>NZ_CP136441.1:0-4675754 GCF_032764245.1 Paenarthrobacter sp. AT5 | reverse complement strand
CAATGTGTTCCTAAATACTTGCTTGCCTGCGTTGCTGGCAGCCGAAGGGCATCCGGCTGGTACGTGTTCCATGGATTAATCCACAGAGTTATGCACAGCGGGTGGACAATGGGCTACTGAGCCACTCTAGGGGATGATTTCTCTAGAAGATAGCTGGGAAGTTGCTTGTGGATAATTACACCGTTGTTGTTCCCGATCGGTGGCTGTGAGCCAGTTCATCCACAGGCTGATGCCAGTCGTTTGCCACAGTTGTGGACAGCTTCAGGGCGGCCCTCCGGTTTGACTGGGGGTCTATTTTTGCCCTAACGTTGTGAAGTCCTTTGTGTCCGCTTTTGAGATCAGTTGCATCTCCGTACGTTTACCGTGCGAGAGGCAGCGGCGGCGGCCACATACAAAACTTAGCGTCGGCCAGTTCTTCCCCTTTTGATCGGGTGGGCGCACCTTTGATCCACTGGAGTAACTAACGTGAGCAAGCGGACTTTTCAGCCGAATAACCGCCGTCGGGCCAAGAAGCACGGCTTCCGCCTTCGTATGCGCACCCGTGCCGGCCGCGCCATCCTGGCTGCCCGTCGCGGCAAGGGCCGCGTCGAGCTGTCGGCCTAAATAACTGACTTGTCGGCCAGGGTCCTCTCGGGGGTTCGCCGGTGCTAGCCACCCCAAACCGCCTTCGGACGTCTACCGACTTTTCAACAACTGTACGTTCCGGCGTCCGTAATGGACGCCGGAACTTAGTGTTATATACGGCTCCTATCGGGGCCGGGGAGCCGAGTCGTATCGGCTTCATTGTCTCCAAAGCCGTCGGGAACGCCGTGACCAGGAACCTCGTTAAGAGGAGACTGAGAGAAGCAGGCGCGCTGTCCTTGCAAACGCATGGAACGGGCCTGGCGGTCGTAGTCCGTGCACTGCCGGCAGCTGCAACCGCCAGCTGGGAGCAGTTGCTGAATGATTACAACGCCGCATTGGCAGTGACGACGAAGCGATTGGGTGGCTCAGCTCCACGCAACGCTTCGCAGGACCGCAACGGCACCACTACGGAAGGGACACCGCGTGCATCACCATAGTGCCGCCGTCGTTCCTTCCTCCGGCGACCCCGGGAACGAGGTTCCCGCTCCAACCTGGTCGGCCACAGTCGGCCGGTTTGTTTGGGACCTGCCTCGGAACGTCCTCATTCTCCTGCTGAAGGCCTACCGCAAGGTGGTTTCGCCCCTGTACGGCCAGGTATGCCGTTTCTTCCCGTCGTGTTCGGCCTATGCGCTGGAGGCGGTCACGGTGCACGGCGCCGTGAAGGGCAGCTGGCTTGCAGCCAAAAGGCTCGCCAAATGCCACCCTTGGAATGCCGGTGGAGTGGACCATGTCCCCGCCGGCCACCGTCATTGGCCGGAAGGCCGGACGCCCACAATTGTTGTACTGAACAACCCGGACCAGTTCCTGGCTGCTCAGGCTGATGAAGAAGGCCGCCCGGCGGCCTGACGAATAGGGATATCGTATGGACTTCTTTGAAACAATCATGTTTCCGTTCAAGTGGCTGGTGTCAATCATCATGGTTGGCTTCCACGAGGGACTGAGCTTCCTTGGAATGCCCGCAGCGAACGGCTGGACCTGGACCCTGTCCATCATTGGTCTGGTGCTGGTTATCCGTGCCGCCCTGATCCCTGTTTTCGTCAAGCAGATCAAAGCCCAGCGCGGCATGCAGCTCCTGCAGCCCGACTTGAAGAAACTGCAGACCAAATACAAGGGCAAAACAGACCAGCTCAGCCGCCAGGCGATGGCGCAGGAGCAGATGGCCCTGTACAAGAAGCACGGCACAAACCCGTTCTCCGCGTGCTTGCCGATGCTGATCCAGATGCCGTTCTTCTTCGCCCTGTTCCAGGTGCTGTCCGGGATCTCCACCAACGCCAAGGCCGGCCAGGGCATTGGTGCCATGAGCCACGAGCAGGTAGTGCAGTTCGACCAGTCGAGCATCTTTGGTGCACCGCTGTCCGCTTCCCTGCTGCACGGCGACCCCAGCGGCAGCGGCAGCGCAGTTGCTGTGTGGGTGCTGTCCATCATCATGATCCTTGCCATGACTGCATCGCAGTTCATCACGCAGAAGCAGATCATGGCCAAGAACATGTCCGAGGAAGCACTCGCCAGCCCGTTCATGCGCCAGCAGAAGATGATGCTCTACATCCTGCCGCTCGTCTTCGGCATCGGTGGTATCAACTTCCCGATCGGTGTCCTCATTTACTGGACCACCACCAACCTCTGGACCATGGGCCAGCAGTTCTTCGTCATCCGCCGTATGCCCACCCCGGGTTCCCCCGCCGCCAAGGCGCTGGAGGAACGCCGCGCTGCCAAGGGCCTGCCGCCGCTGGCCGGCAAGAAGAACGACGACGCCGAGGCTGCCGCCGCCGCTGCTGCCGCCGAGGCACGGGCGCAGCGCGTCCAGCCGCAACGTAAGAACAGGAAGAAGAAGTAATGTCTGCTGAGAGCACCGAGGAAATAACCGACGCCGTGACTGAGGCCCAGGAAGAGACCCCGTCCAAGACGGCCAGCCGTTTGGAAGAGGAAGGCGATATTGCCGCCGACTACCTCGAGGAACTCCTCGACATCGCAGACATCGACGGTGACATCGACATCGAGGTCCGCAATGGCCGGACCTACATCTCCATTGCCGCGGAAGAGGAATCACCCGCGCTGGAAAGCCTTGTAGGCCGTGACGGTGAAGTACTCGAGGCCCTGCAGGAGCTGGCCCGCCTCTCCGTACTTTCCGCTACCGATAGCCGCTCCCGGTTGGTGCTGGACATCAACGGATACCGCAAGGACCGCGCCGGGGTCCTTCAGCAGATCGCAGAGGACGCAGTTGCCAAGGTGAAAGAGAACGGTGGAACCGTTGCGCTGGAACCGATGAGCGCGTACGAGCGCAAAATTGTCCACGACGCCGTCGCCGACCTCGGATTCGTTTCCGAATCCGAAGGCGAGGGCGCCGGACGTCACATCGTGGTTTCGGCTGACTAACGGCCCATGGTAGAAATCTCCGCAACAGAACTGCAGGCGGCCGAGAAGATCTTCGGGGAGCGCCTGGATCTTGCCAAGCGCTACGTTGAACATTTGGCCACCTCCGGCATTGAACGCGGCCTCATCGGTCCCCGGGAAGTTCCGCGTCTGTGGGGTCGGCATGTGCTGAACTGTGCCGTCATTGAGTCCGCGATCGCAAAAGACAGTCACGTGGCCGACGTCGGTTCCGGGGCTGGACTTCCCGGCCTGTGTCTGGCCATTGCACGTCCTGATCTCGAGCTCACCCTGATTGAGCCACTGGAACGCCGTGTGATTTGGCTCCAGGAAGTTGTTGACGATCTTGGACTCGACAACGTCACCGTGATGCGTACCCGTGCCGAGCTTGCAGTGGGTCTGGTTAACGCGGACGTTGTGACCGCCCGCGCCGTCTCTGCCCTGAGCAATTTGGCTGGCCTTACCATTCCGTTGCTCAACGGAAAGGGCGAGGTCGTGGCCATTAAGGGGCGCAGCGCAGCCGAGGAGATCGAGAAGGCCAAGAAGGTTATTCGTAAGCTTGGCGGCGTAGAAACGTCGGTTGTGGTGTGCGGACAGGAGCTTTTGGAGGAACCCACCACCGTGGTGAGGATCATCGTCAACAAGCCCGGAAAGACAGCTTAGCCACCGCTTGGTTTCCCGCGTGTCGGCGGCTGAGCAGTTAGGCTAGAGAACGGCAGCAAGCGCCGAATGAGAGTGAGAGTGTGACCAGTGGGCAGTAGCGAAACCTCCACGCAGCGGATCCCCCCTTTTATGTCGTTGGGGTCCGCGCGGTCTATTGCCACACCGCCGAGCACGCTACAGCCTGCTTCCGCTCGCACGAATTCGGTTGATAAGACGGTTTCACGTGAAACTGTGGCCGATGATGGTCCCAACGTTATGGACTCGATCGACGATTCAAGCCCCATCGCACGCCAGTTGGCGAACGAGACCCGGCGGCGGGAACGTTTGATCGGACGGCAGTTGCCCAAACCTGAGCGCACCAGGATCTTCACGGTATCCAATCAAAAGGGTGGCGTCGGCAAGACCACCACCACGGTCAATATCGCTGCGGCCCTCGCGTCTGCCGGCCTGAATGTGCTGGTCATCGACATCGATCCCCAGGGCAACGCCTCGACCGCCCTCGGCATCGAGCACCATGCTGATGTAGACAGCATTTATGACGTCCTCATCAACGACCTTCCCCTGAAGGACGTAGTGGCACCGTGCCCGGACATCCCCAACCTGTTCTGCGCCCCGGCCACTATCCACCTTGCCGGCGCGGAGATCGAGCTTGTGTCCCTGGTGGCCCGCGAACAGCGCCTGCGCCGCGCGATCGACGTCTACGCGAAAGAACGCGAAAAGAACGGCGAAGGCCGCCTCGACTACATCTTCATTGATTGCCCTCCCAGCCTGGGCCTGCTGACAGTGAACGCATTCTGTGCAGCCAGCGAAGTACTGATTCCCATCCAGTGTGAGTACTACGCCCTGGAAGGTCTGAGTCAACTGCTGAAGAACATCGAAATGATTCAGAAGCACCTCAACGCTGATCTGGTGGTGTCCACCATCCTGCTGACCATGTATGACGGGCGGACGAACCTGGCGGCACAGGTCGCCTCCGAAGTGCGCCAGCACTTCCCTCAGCAGGTTCTCAGTGCGGTAGTTCCTCGGTCTGTGCGTATCTCCGAAGCGCCGAGCTACCAGCAAACAGTGATGACATACGATCCCTCGTCCAGCGGCGCGCTCTCCTACATGGAAGCCGCTGCTGAAATCGCAGAACGCTAGAATTCTTGAAACACTGCAAGAGCCTGGGCTACTCCACGCTCGGCTATTCCATCGGAGGGAAGAACTAATGAGCGAAAAGCGAAGAGGCCTTGGCAGGGGTCTTGGGGCTCTCATTCCCAGCTCGGCCTCCGCCGGCGTCCAAGGAGCTGGCGCTTCGCCGTCCCGTCCTGTGGATCTGTTCTTCCCTGATGCCCGGAAAGCTCCGGAGCCGGAATCTGTTTCCGCGCCGGCGGAAGCGGGCAACGATGCTTCAGAGGGTTCGGCCACACGAGCAGCAGTTTCGAAGACTGGCTCGTCCAAGTCGAGCGCCAAATCGGATGCCAAGGCTCCGACCAAGAAGACGGCTGCTGCGACAGGATCGTCTTCGACGGTCTCTTCCAAGCAGGCAGCTTCGGTGTCTGCTCCGGAAGCTTCAGACGAAAGCCCGACGACCGCCCTGCCGGAAGCAAGCGCTTCACCCACATCCACTGAACCGCAGACCGACCTGGTGGAGGTTCCGGGAGCACGGTTCGCGGAAATCCCTGTCACGGACATTCACCCGAACCGAAAGCAGCCCCGTTCCGTCTTCGATGAGGACGACATGGCAGAGCTTGTGCACTCGGTCAAGGAAATCGGTGTCCTCCAGCCAATTGTTGTACGTACTTCAACCGAAAAGGGTGGAGAACCGTATGAGTTGGTCATGGGTGAGCGTCGGTGGCGTGCTGTGCAGGCCGCCGGTCTGGACACCATCCCTGCGATCGTCCGTGACACCACCGATGATGACCTCCTCCGGGACGCACTTCTGGAGAACCTCCACCGGAGCCAGCTGAATCCTTTGGAAGAAGCCGCCGCTTACCAGCAGCTCCTTGAGGACTTTGGAACGACGCACGAACAATTGGCTGACCGCATCGGCCGGTCCCGTCCGCAGGTCTCCAATACTCTTCGCTTGCTGAAGCTTCCACCCCTGGTGCAGCGCAGGGTTGCCGCCAACGTTTTGTCCGCGGGGCATGCGCGCGCATTGCTGTCCCTGCCGGACGCGGCCGCGATGGAAAGGCTCGCCCAGAAGATTGTGGCTGAGGGTATGTCTGTGAGGGCCACAGAGGAAGCAGTGGCGCTTTACCAAGAGCCTGCCGCGCCCACCAAGAATTCAATTCCCAAGCCCAACGCACGGCACGAACGGTTGGACTACTTGGCCTCGTCCTTGTCTGATCGCCTGGATACGAATGTGAAGATCACGCTTGGCGCCCGTAAGGGACGGGTGAGCATTGAGTTCGCCAGCGTGGAAGATCTCAACCGGATCATGGATGTGTTGAGTCCTGGGGCAGAAAGCTAGAAGCTCCTTATCATCGGAAAAAGGGTTCACTTCATTGGAGTGGGCCCTTTTGCTGTCTCCGAGCATCCCTGAACGAGGGGCCTAGTGTGTCCAGGCCGGGGGGTCGCTTTTGAGTGATGTGGATTAACGGGTATATGCGGACGCCGTTTGTTGAATCCAAGGTGCCGTCGGTTTTTGACGTCAGGGCCAATCTGGGCGCTCGTCACGGAAGCTTTCGAGGAGACAGATTGTGTGCGTCCATGGAGGTCCCTAAACCGCCCCTCGGGTCCATCGGGCTGTCGGAGCGTCGCTGAATCCGCATAAGCCGCTCTGTGGGCGGCCAGGACCGCGCTCTAAGGCGTGGGTGAGGCGTCCATCCACTCTAGAGCCTCCATCCAGGTCGCCTGTGGCGGTTCCAAGTATTAGCTCCACGAGCTTCAGTGTGGTTGATGCCCTCACTCCTGCGAATGCACTGATTGAGTGCCCTAGCGTGAGGGCTCGAGATCCCTATTGGCGCGGATAGTGCACACTGCGCTCGGCTACCGCAGTTTTGATTCACCCATCGCGGGAGTTACTCTCGCCGAGGATGAGCGTTTCACGTGAAACCAAGGACGCCTTTTGAGCTCGTTTCACGTGAAACAACGATGATTTCTTATTGGATGGGACGGCTGTCTTGGTTGGGCTGGGTGGTCCCCTTGTTTATGCCGGCCCGTTTGCGTTGTTAGCGCTGATCAGAGTAGGTCTGTCGTGAGGGCCGTCCTCTCCTTGTGTCAGTCTGGGTCAGTCTGTCGTGCGTGAAAAGTTTGTCCGTCGTACGAGATGAGGTCGTTGGTATGCCCTTTGGGGCGCAATTATCCGCTCACAATACTGCGCCAGCCCGCCCTACTGTCTGTGTGCCGACTCCTCGCGTAGTGTGGTTCGCCCTGCTTTGCTCATCTTTACTCTCAAAGCCCGCTCAAAATAAGCCCGAACTGCTTTGGTGGCCCTCTCACTATCCTCTCGCAACCACCGTGCAGCTGCCTGTTTCACGTGAAACATGGATCTCCTTCTCCGCGGGGAACCGTCATCGAGGTGGTGGCTGGCCGGGTTCAGCGGGATGCGCGTAGCGCATGGGGCGGGCTTTCTGGTAGGTCCGTGTACGCCCGCGGCAAGCCAACAAGCTACGTCGTCCTGGCCATCGCTGGGGGTCTCCCCTGAAGCGTGCCGCAGACGCCTGCAGACGTCCTGACCTACTTCTTGGCGGCCTATGCCGCTCACAGATTCGGCGCCCTCAGCAAGAACCACTCGATACGCAGATCTCGGGACCGGACGCGCCAGTGCAGGATGCTCGTATCAAGCACGGCTTCCTCGACGCCGTTTCACGTGAAACGTTTGTCGGAGGTTTAGCAGAGCTTAGTGGATGAGTGCATGACCACGCCAAAACTTGCCGCCTACGACTTGCTTTAGCCCCTGCTTGATGAGCGGTCGCAATGCCCGATCAGCGCTGCCCTGCGAATGTTTCACGTGAAACGTAGCCGGAAACATTGGTTCTTGAGCTCGAGATTAAGATCTGCGATCAGAGGCTTGAAGGTAACGGGATATTCTCTCATTAGTAGAGGATCGGTCGACCGTTGCTGAGGGGCCGCGACTAGCCGTCCCTCGGCCCCTGAGAACTGGGTGAGGAGTCGTGATGCCGTGGACGGGGTAGGGATTCGCCGGAAAGAAGAACCATAGTTCCCTGGTGAATCCCTCGGGCTGAAGCTTTTGGTCTCGATGCTCCGACTGAGCCAGCCCTCAGGCCCTGGAACGCAGGAGTGCTCCTTTGTGGATGGGGCCGACGAGGTCGGAAGAAGGCCGTGCAGTACGAGCCGACCGTGCAAAGGCCGCTCAGAGTCGCAAGGCAGGGCCCCGGGCGTAGCTGGGTCCTGGTCACAGGCCACGGCTCCCCCGAGCGTGACTGGTCTCTTCTTAGGGCGCCCCTGCAGGCGACTCCCCTAGGCGTGGCCGCGGCTGATGCGCAATACTAAGGATTAGCTGCTGCGATACGCACGCCCCGTTGAGTTGGCTGGGCGCAACCCAGAGAGCGCCTAGCCTGAACCATCCTCAGCAGCGCTACTAGCGATTAGCTGTCATTGCTATTTGAGGAACCGCAGCTTCGAGTTTCTCTGGAGCCTAGAGATGATGGGGTTTTGGTGAGTCGACCCCAGAATCGTCGGACGCTCTTACGCCTCTCAACGCGCGGAACAGTGATGGTACGCGGCGCGATACTGGGAGACTCTACGTCTGATGCGATATTGCATTGACCGTGCCCAGCCTCGGGTGGACGCTCCCCCGGAGGATGGCTGCGTAGGTACTCGGATGACCAGACGATATGTCCGGGAGTTGCGGAAAGCTGCCTGCTTGACGACTGCCCGTCTGCTTGACGTCCGCCTGGATGCCCTACATGTGTCTAGTTGCCTTACGTGTGCCCAGACGATGGCGGTGGGCGGGCTGGAGCTTGGCGGTGTCTCCTGCGCACCCGTCTGACGCCCTCCGCATAAGAGAGCTGCGGCATTGTGCCCACTTCTGTGGCTTGGTCCCAGAGCTCCTACCACCTTCCTTTGCCGGCGGCGCCATTCCTGACGGTTTGATGCGGGCCTGACGGCGTGGCGCGATTCCGTGAAAGATCTGATGTCGTGGGGTAGGTCTCAGTGATGAGGTAGGGATGACGTGAGCGTCCTGGCGTATGTGCTAACGACCGTAGACGTGGCCTAGCTTGCGTTCGGGACTGGGCGGTACATGCCGTCTGTACCGCAGCCCGCGGCCCTGCTTCCGATGTTTCACGTGAAACAGCATCTGGTGAAGAAGAGTAGAGACTCGTTCTTATCATTGAGCCCGGCAGGACTGCATGTGGATAGCGCCAGCTCATACCGTCCGGCCGTGGATAAGCCTGTGGATAACCTTGGGGATAGGACATGAGTCCATGTGAGCTCACCGGGCACGTCTTCACTGGGGTGCTATGACGGGAAGGGCTCAACGAACAGCCGTGGTTCAATGTCCACGTTTATCGAAGGCTGCGAGGTTAGATCGCATCGCACTGCGTCGTCTGTGAAGGCGAAATCAGCTGTATTCTAAGGAAATTGTGGCACCTGAGGGCGATTGCCGCGTCTGAGGGCCTGAGGCCAGCTCGATGCGGATATACAGCGGACCGAGGGCGGTGCTGACATGTGGGCAGGTGGATGTGTCGGATCGTCAAGACCGCGTGGATAAGCCTGTGGATAACCTTGTGAATAACTCGGGTCCGATGTGTGGATACTCATACGGTGTTTGCGGTCACCTAGGCCTCAGGGGACGGGTGAGCTCGGAGCGATCCGGCCTACTTGAATGACTGCAGCGACGACCACTGCCAAGTGGAACTCACCCTCGGGGCCGGGCAACTCCCCCGGCCAATGGATGGAGATGAAGCAGGACCGGGGGCGGAATGCAGGACGGTACGACAACCCTAGGTGGCCCCAACCCGCGGTACCAGGAATGGGCAGGATAGTTGTTGTCCCGCATCACAATCATCGGATGTCTCATACGCGGCCTCGTCTGCGCTCATCCACGTACTTCATAACAAATCTCGACCTGAAGGAGGCAGCCTCGGCGAGCCAACGGTTGTGTGACCTCTTCAAGACCGGAACTGGGACTCCAAGGAAGGTGCGGTCCGCTCCTAGGGGTGGCCCCCTCCGCGGATTCTCGATGTTTCACGTGAAACAAGGGTGGCAGGCAGTCACACGATTCGGATCTGAAGTGCCTAGCTGAGCAGGCTGCGGATCCCAGCCCACATCTCGACGCGACTTCAACGCGCTGGCACGTGGCTCCGGGTGATGCCACGTAATGTGTAGCCGTGGATGAAATGCCACGCCACAGGCGACATTCCACCATCAGGACCGGGCACACCCGGCCCTAGGGCGACTCTGGAGACAGAGGGATTCAACCGCCAATGCGACGAACGAGGCTATCGAGTTGTTCGCTGTTAGGGCTGTGGATACCTTCGGTTTCTTTGACCTTGAGTTCGGCCCAGGCACCTCTGACATGTGCCCGCTCCGTGATGGGCCGGCCTATAGGTGTTGATGAAGGACTCGCGTCCAATTCGTCCTCGTAAGTGCTGGCGGGTGTCTCACCTTTGCCCAGGCCGGTAGGAATGCAGCCGCACGGATCCTCCATCTCCGTTGTAAAGCCCCAGAATACGAAGGCCGAAACGCCGGTGTACTTTAGGCTCGAGCAAGCTGGAGCGGGGCAGCGCGGTGTCCCCCACTTCAGGGTTCGATCCGGAAAAGGTCACCGGGGACCGAGCGGCGCAACCCGTTTACTCTCGACAGTCTGCATACTGGGTCCACTTATGTTTCACGTGAAACAGGGATTGAGGTGGCGGGGTTCAAGGAAGTGCCGGTATCTCCTGCTAGTGCGTTGGTGGTGAGAGGGCCGGTTGGAACTCGGGAACCCACATTGGGTAATACCTGGGTGAAACCGTCACATCACATGTGCCCCTTAGGCCCGCTCGAGCGTCCCTCAGGGCGGAGTGCGGGAAGGAGTGGTCGATTTGGTGGGCCGCTGTCCATCGGGCTGGCCGAGTTCCGCTTGTCTGACGCCACCCGCTCAGTACAGCTGTCATGACCCACTGAGAGCCGGGTGCAAACTAGTTTTGGTGGCATCAGCATGGCTAGTTGAGGTTCAGACACGAAGCAGATTCTGTTTCAGCTCGACACGAAACGCTGCAGTTGATGCTCTCCTGCCGGAGGAACCGACTCTCTAAGCGCTTGAACGGACCCGGAAACTGGGTTTGACGCAGCGCTACGACGAGAGCAACCTTCTCTCACGTTGCCTGCTACGCACGTATCGAGGCGGTGTACGGAGGGTCGCCTTTCTATGCACGCCATTCGATGCAGAAGACACCGTACGGGCCGGGCCCGATGTGCGGCCAAGTAGAGGTTCTGCGGAATACCTGAAGGGAGGCTTAGCTTGTCCATGCGTAGTAGTTCCTGGCGTGGCTATGGCGGGCGCGGCCGCGGCAACGCGTGTGCTGGTGTGCATCTTGGGTCAGGCGCGTTCCGATTTGTCTCACGTTCGGCACCGGTTTAGAGTCATCGGTTGCCCGTGGAGGTCAATTCCCCGCGTTCAGACGGGGTACGCGTGACTCAGGGGACTCTCCTGAGATCGAGGTAGATCGCGCTGTTGTCAGCGCCAATTACTCGGTTTAGAAGCGTGCGCTCAAGCTTACACGGGTAGTTGGCGCAATGTTTCACGTGAAACGAAGCCCCATCGCCTATCATTCTGGACGGTTGTAGAGCTTCTGGTGACTATTTTTAGGGGCAGAGAATGAAATCCCGAGCAGGTAATCGGCTCGAGTGCAGCACAGGATGCTGTTATGCGGCGATTTAAAGCACCGCTGAGGGCAGCCAGGAATATGTTTCACGTGAAACCGGATATCGCACCACATAGCTGGCTGGTACTGACTGACTAGTTCCTAACGTGATAACACGCTTCTCGTTGGTCGAGGATGTCCACGAGGAAGGGGTGAAGTGATTGCAGGAATGCCGTAGCAATTCCTGGAGTGCTTTTGGGAAGACGCATCACATAGAAGACTTAAGCACGGGGCACCTCTGTTAGAGCCCAGACGCATAGCGCGCATCCCACGATCCAGCCAGGAGATCTCCCATGAGTCTTGCCACGCGGAGCGATTTGAGTGGTGCGAGCTGAGCCACGAGGACGCGTTGGTGCCGGTCTTGACGGAAGAGTCGACGAGTCATGACTGTCCGCGGGCCCTGAAGCGCGGTTGGCATTGAAGCACCCTAGAACGTTCTCGGACCCCGGGAGGCGCTAAGTGGCGTCGAAATGTCCCGCAGGAGCGCACCGGAAAATCACCACTCCCTGACTATCCTCTGCGGTCTACCTTTGCGAACCAGCGGCTGACCCAGGAACTCTGAACGAAGCTACTCTCATGAGCCGGCGAAAGACTGCGAAGCCCTCGACGTCCGCGGGGACCGTTTCACGTGAAACCACCCACCACGATTCAGCAGCACCGTGGCTGAGAAGCGCTCCGCCCTAAGCGTTTCACCGCCATACGGGTACCTCATACCCATCCAAACACCAGACCGCTCAGGGAAAGCTCGTCCACGGCATAGAGCACGCAAAATAAACCGAAGTGAATTTATTTCAAAGAAAAACAGCAAAGACCGGCGGCTCCACTCCCGTAGGAGCGGAACCGCCGGCCTTCTGAGCCCGGAAGACTAGGACAGTACGTCCGCGAATTCCTTTTCAAAGAACTGCTTCGGCTTGGCGCCGATGACGGTGCTCTTCACTTCGCCTCCGCTGAACAGGTATACAGCGGGAATGGAAGTGATGCCGTACTCGGCGGCAATGGCGGGGTTGTCGTCGACGTTCAGTTTCACGACGTCCACCTTGTCGCCGTACTCGACAGAGATCTCATCGAGGATCGGGCCGAGCTTGCGGCAGGGACCGCACCACTCTGCCCAGAAGTCAACGATGACAGGCTTCTCGGAAGCCAGGACATCGGTGCTGAAGCTTGCGTCGGTAACGTCTTTAGCGTTGCTCATAACTCTTCCCTTCTTTTGGTTGCGATGAAGCTTAGGAGTTCAGGTCGGCCAGGTAGTGCTCTACATCCAAGGCAGCTACACAACCGGAGCCGGAGGCGGTGATTGCCTGGCGGTACGTGGGGTCGATGACGTCGCCGGCAGCGAAGACACCCTTGATGCTCGTGCGTGAACTACGGCCCTCAACAGCGATGGTGCCCTCAGGAGTCAGTCCCACCTTCCCCTTCACCAGGTCGGTGCGGGGATCGTTGCCGATAGCCACGAAGACACCGGTGACAGCGAGTTCGGACTCAGTACCGTCAACCACGTTCTTCAGCTTCAGCCCGGTGACCTTTTCGCCGCCGAGAACATCGTCGACTGCGGTGTTCCACAGGAAGTTGATCTTCTCGTGGGCAAGAGCACGGTCTGCCATGATCTTGGAAGCCTTGAGGGTGTCGCGACGGTGCACCACCGTGACGGACTTGGCGAACTTGGTCAGGAACAATGCTTCTTCCATTGCGGAGTCGCCACCACCAATAACAGCGATGTCCTGGTCCTTGAAGAAGAAACCGTCACAGGTTGCACACCAGCTGACTCCGTGGCCGGAGAGGCGCTTTTCGTTCTCCAAGCCCAGCTCGCGGTAGGCAGAACCGGTGGACAGGATAATGGCCTTGGCCTGGAAGGTCTCCCCCGTCCCGATCGTGACCTTCTTGATGTCGCCGTCGAGATCCAACGCGGTGACGTCCTCGAAGAGGATCTCGGTACCGAAACGTGCGGCCTGCTTCTCGAAGTTTTCCATGAGATCCGGGCCCATGATGCCCTCGGGGAAACCAGGGTAGTTCTCAACGTCAGTGGTGTTCATGAGTTCGCCGCCTGCGGTGACGGAACCGGCAATGAGCAGAGGCTTCATGTTGGCGCGAGCGGTGTATACGGCAGCTGTGTAGCCGGCCGGGCCTGAGCCTACGATGATGACGTCACGCACCTGCGATGCGTTGTTTTCTGCAATGCTCACGTGGCGTGAACCTCTTTCCTGATCGATGCTGCGGCTTTCGGGGCAGCCACCTGACTCAACCCCGGCAACTGTTCAAATATTCCGTTGCTTCAGGGGACGCGAAGGGACCCCAAAAGCCACCATCATTCAGGGTACCGGTTGAAGGGGCGCTGAATCGAAGCGGTGACGCCAATGTAGGTAGCAGTAGGGGCCGTTCTGACGAATCAAAACGGCCCCTACTGCGACTTAGTTGGGTGGAGCTACTGGACGGTGACCTCAGCCAACCGCAGTCCGTAGCCGAACCGGGTCTTGGGGGCAGCCAGCTTGGGCAGCGACTTGATGACCACAATGACGTACTGGGTCTGTGTCGGCGCCGCCAGTGGCATGGTCAACTCAGGCGACGTGAAGCTGTTGGTGCCCACCAGCTTGGCGCCATCCATCGCCGGACGGTCGTTGGTGAAGACGCTGATGCTGCCGCCGGATCCGCCCAGCTGGTTAAGGACAACCGACTTAACCTCTGCCGGTTCCTTGAGCTTGATGACGAGCGGCATCTCCCCCGAGAGTCCGCCCCAGTCCGGAGTAGCGAATTCCATGTCGGACCAGTAGCTGGCAGCGTTGCCGTCGAAGGCCTTGGGCAGATCCTTGTCGAACGTCGCTGCGAAGTCGAAAGTACCGAGGCGGGTGATCGAGTCAACGGCCGGCGGCGCCGAAGGGGCTGAGCTCTCGGTCGGTGTCGGTTCCTGGGACTGCGTGCCCGTAGCCGGCGGCTCGGTGGTGGTTTGGGCAGCCGTAGGCTGGGAGCTCGGCAGGAGGCTGCCCAGGTTCGTGACAGCCAGGACCAGACCAACAATGAGCACGGCAGCCAGGAGCCCACCTACCAGCCAGCGCAGCGACCGCGGCTCCTTGGCGGGCGCTTCGTCTTCGTAAACCTCGTCATCGTAGTCTTCGTCCACCACGGCGGCGGAAGCGGGGAAGCTACTTGCCGCACGGTCATATCCGGGGTCGGTGGTGTTTGAACCCGCAGCACCCCCCGCAGCACCATAGTCTTCCTCGGACCACAGTGACACCTTCGGTTCGGCAGCCGGTTCGCGGGGAGGCTGGGGTGCGGTCTGTGGCTTGCTCACAGGCGCAGGAGGCGGCGAAGAAACCGCCTGGGTCGGCGGCTCCACGTCGTTACCCGCGGCTCCGTTCCCGGCAGCGCCAGCGGCCACACCGGCGTCGTGGTTCTTGGTACCTGCCTGCTTCAGGGCAGCAGCGGCAGCGGCTCCTGCTGCTCCCGCTCCGGCAGCCGCGGCAGCGATCTTGGCCCCAAAACCCTTTGCGGACCCCGGGCTGGCCTCAGGCCTCGGCGGAACTGCGGGCGCGGCAGGAACTTCTGCGTCACCCTCCCGGTGGATGGGGTAGCCATCGCGGTCATATTGGATGTATTCGGCCTCGTGCTCGTCGTCCTCGTAGAGGCCGTCATAGGTTTCGGGCTCGTAGGTACGGGACTGGCCGAAGATTTCGCTGCCGAGGGTTTCGGTGAAGAACGGCTCAACGTACGGGGGGTTGGTGGCAACCACCAGGTCCAGGAGATCCGGAGCCGTACTGTGGTTGGTGATCAGGTAGGTGGTGTTGTCGCTGACGCCGAGGTCCAGGATCTGCACGTGGCCAGGACGTTCCCCCGTAGCCACTTCCCGTGCGCTCTGGGCTACCTGCTCTGCGTTTCCCGGCCCGGCAACAAGAATGCTCACGGGACGGTTGAGAACCTGGTCGACGCCGTCGAGCACCAGATCTTGGTCATGCGAGGTCAATACGGTGGCTGTGACTTTATAGCGGCCGCCAAGCACTGATCCGACGTCGATCGGGTGGGACACGTGTTCCTCCTAGGCTGTCCGGGAGCTGCGGGTCCTGCAGGCGGCACGCCCACTGAGCCGGGCCGAACCGCTTTTGCAACTACCAATATTCGTTTCTAGCCTAGCCGATAGCCACCCGGCGCCCGTGTTGACGGCACCGGTTTACTTGCTTCCTTGGTCCTCGGACGGGAAGTAGGGATTCTGCCCGGCCTCCCCTTGGTAAGTCCTGCGCCCCGGGAGCGGCACCTGCGGACGGAACCGTCCGCCCTTAGCGGTGCTGGGTACGTCCTCGTCCGGAAGATACTCGGAGGCCCCCGGCACTTCAGGGTGCTGTTCAGCCGACTCTTGTGGTTCCACAGCCGGCCCGGCGCGGAAGGATGCGGCGTCGAACTCGCCCGAGATGCGTGGAATCAGGCCGGTATCGTCGGAAACCGTGGCGCGTGCCGGCGTCGTGCTTTCTTGTTCCTGGTCCCGTCCACCAGCACTGACGGGCACGCCGCGGCCGAAGCGTCCCAGGAGCGGTCGCATGAGGTCGCGCAGTTCGGTGACCCGGAAGGCCTTCAACAGCAGGAGGTAGGCAACCAACATGACAGGCCCGACGACGACCACCGTCACCACTGCGGCGGGGCGGCTGCTCCACGCAAAACCGTCGGCACGGTAGCTGCCCAGGAGCCACAGGGCCAAAGCGCCTGCCAGGGCGGATCCCAATCCCGCGTAACCCATGCGGATATAGGAATTGGCAATGCGCGGACCGTCGAGGTGGCCCAGCATGCGGCGGAGGAAGACGACGCTGATCACGACGGAAAGTATGTTGCCCAAGGTATATAGGACGGCGATCGCGTAGATGATCTGGCCGACGGGCAGGAACTGGATGACGAAGGCCCCCACCACGTAGACCACGGCCAACAACAACTGGACGTAGAGGGGCGTGCGGGCGTCCTCGTTGGCATAGAAGACGCGCGACATCATGAAGTTCGCGCTCATGAACGGCGTGCTGAGCGCCAGGATAGTGAGGGTCTGCGCCAGCATGACGCCGTCCTGGGGTTCACCGCCGGAGAAGAACATGCCCAGTGGTCCGGCAAGCGCGAACAGCGCCAGCGCCCCGAAGACCGTAGCGACTGCCATGGTCCGAAGACCGTGGGAAAGGGCGTCACGCAGTTCGTCCTTGTTCCCGTCCTGGGACGCCCGGGTCATGCGGTTAAAGAGGACAGTGGCCAGGGACAGCGCGATGATGGAGTGCGGCAGCAGGTACAACTGGCTGGCGACTTCGAGGATGGCGTTACCGGGAAGCGTGGAGGCCGCGGTGGTCTCCCCCGCATTGGCAAGGCGCAAACGCTCGGCGCCGGGGATGGTGGCCACCTTCATGACGTACAGGAAGGCCAACTGCCCGACGGCGGCGGTCAGCAGCGTCCAGACGCTCAACTTGGCGGCCTGGCCAAGTCCCACGCCACGCCAACCGAAGCGGGGCCTGAGGCCAAGCTTCAAGCGAATGACAGGGATCATCAGGATGGCTGTTTGGGCCACGACGCCGATGGTGGAGAACCCTGCCACAAGGAAAGTCTGCGTGGGTCCCCAGTTGTCCAGGGTGTGCGGATTGGTGGCGTTGGCGCCGAGGAGCCAAATGAACATCCCCAAGCCGGCGATGGCTACGAGGTTGTTGAGGATCGGCGCCCACATGGCAGGTCCGAAGGCGCCGTGCGCGTTCAGTACCTGCGTCAGGAGGGCGTACAGTCCATAGAAGAAGATCTGCGGCAGGCACCAGAACGCAAAAGTGACGGCCAATGCCTTTTGTTGTTCCGAGTAGCCCTGGGTGGTGAGCTCGATGACCAGCGGCGCAGCCAATGTGACGAGCGCCGTGAGGGCGAGCAGGAGCAGCACCGCGAGGGTCAGGAGCCGGCTGAGGTAGTCCGCTCCACGGTCGGGGGCCTTGCTGGCCTTGATGATCTGGGGAACCAGGACGGCGTTGAAGACACCGCCGGCTACCAGGAGGAAGATCAGGTTGGGCAGGTTGTTCGCGTTGATGAACGTGTCAGTGACCGTGGATCCGAGGCCCAACGCGGCGGCCAGCATCCAGGTTTTGGCGAAGCCAAGGACCCGGGAGACCAAGGTTCCAGCCGCCATGATGGCGCTGGAACGGGCTTCACCGGATTGAACGGACTGGGTGGTTTTGGCTTCAGACATCGCCTTTATCGTCCCACGTCGAGGGGCTCAGAGGTGTTCCGGCAGCACTTCCCGTGCCAGATCGGCAATGCGGCGCTCATTGGGGAACGACAGTTTGCGTGCCAGTTCCTGAATAGGAACCCATGCTGCGTCCACCGCTTCCTGGTCCGGATCGTTCTCAATGGTCAGTTCCCCGCCCGTTGCCCGCAGGAGGAAGTGATGGACGGTCTTGTGGACGCGGTGGCCACTCACAGTGAACCAATAATCGATGCTTCCCAGCGGGGCCAGGATGCTGCCCTCGATGCCGGTCTCCTCCGCGATCTCGCGGACAGCGGCTTCCTCATTGTTCTCCCGGCCCTCAGGGTGTCCCTTCGGCAGGCACCATTCAAGCCGGCCACCCCTATTAAGGCGGGCGATAATCGCAACCCTCAGTTCGCCGTCGGACGTATCTACTACGACGCCACCGGCCGAGATTTCCTCAACGGTGGGAAGCGAGGCCTGGACCGGGTGCTGCGGGGCAGGCGCGACGTGCGCTCCGATTGCCGACGGCAACGGTGCGTTTGTCCTCCTGCCAGGAGCGCTCGGGATCGGGTTGGCCATGAAGTCCACTCTAACGACTCTTGCCCGGGAGTGATGACCGGGACATGGCCGCAAGATGGACTGGAAACGACGGCGGTTGCATTTGACGCCTGGTCTGGCCCAATGCGGCCCAAAAATCTGCCAAGCTTAAGGGACTATGGCGCACGTATTGGACAGCTCTTCTGTTAACTTCACCATCGATCCGGTGGTGCTCGACCTCGGGCAGCGCTTTGTCGATGCCGGATTCGAGCTGTCCTTGGTCGGTGGACCTGTGCGTGACCTGTTCCTCGGCCGGACCTCCCCCGATCTCGACTTCACTACCGATGCAACACCGGACCAGACCATCTCGGTCATCAAGAAGTGGGCAGATAACTTCTGGGAGATCGGACGGGCGTTCGGCACGATCGGGATGAGGAAGGACGGCTTCCAGATCGAGGTCACCACCTACCGCGCGGAGGCCTACGATCCCGACTCCCGCAAGCCCGTGGTGGCGTTCGGCAACTCGCTGACCGATGACCTCCTGCGCCGGGACTTCACTATCAACGCCATGGCCCTGCGGCTCCCGAGCCTGGAACTCGTGGATCCCTTTGGCGGCGTACGCGACCTGCACGCTTCCGAACTCTCCACCCCGGGCGCGCCGGAGGCCTCCTTCTCGGATGATCCGCTGAGGATGATGCGCGCTGCCCGCTTTGCATCCCAGCTGGGGGTTTCCGTCCACGATGACGTCCGGCACGCCATGACCCACATGGCTGAACGGATCAAGATCATTTCCGCAGAACGCGTTCGCGACGAACTGGTCAAGCTCATCAACGGCGCCCATCCGCGGGTTGGCGTGGATTTGTTGGTGGACACGGGACTGGCCGAGTTCGTGCTCCCTGAGGTCTCCGCCTTGCGGCTTGAATCCGATGAGCACCACCGTCACAAGGACGTATACCAGCACTCGCTGCAAGTCCTGGAGCAAGCAGCGGCCCTGGAAACGGACCGGGACGGAGCCGTGCCCGGACCCGACTTCGTGCTGAGGTTTGCGGCCTTGATGCACGACGTCGGCAAGCCGGCTACGCGCCGCTTCGAACCCGGCGGCGCGGTGAGCTTCCGCCACCACGACGTAGTAGGTGCCAAGCTGACGGCCAAGCGGATGAAGGCCCTGCGGTTCGACAACGACACCATTAAAGCGGTGGCACGTCTGGTTGAACTCCATATGCGCTTCTACGGATACGGCGACGCCGGATGGACCGATTCCGCCGTCCGCCGCTACGTGACCGACGCCGGACCCCATTTGGAACGACTCCACCGGCTGACCCGATCCGATGTCACCACGCGCAACCAGCGCAAGGCCGATCGTTTGGCCTTCGCCTATGACGACCTCGAACAGCGGATAGCCGCCCTTTTGGAACAGGAATCCCTGGCTGCCATCCGTCCCGATCTTGACGGTGCACAAATCATGGCACTCCTGGGACTCAAGCCCGGACCCGTGGTTGGGCGGGCTTACAAGTTCCTCCTTGAGGAACGCATGGAGCACGGGCCACTCGCTCCCGAGGAAGCCGAGTCCAAGCTTCTGGCATGGTGGCAGGAACAGCCGGAGTCCGCCGTCGTCGAACCTTCAACCGAAACAGAGGAGTCCTAATTGAACGCGATCTCCCCGCGCCCGCAACTGTGGATCCTTCGCCATGGCGAGACTGAATGGTCCAAGAGCGGCCAGTACACCGGGTTGACGGACCTTCCCCTGACGGTGGAGGGCGAGCAGCAGGCCGTCGAGGCGCGCAAGGTGTTGGAAGGCATCGACTTCGACCTGGTGCTCACGTCGCCGTTGCGCCGCGCCCGGCGTACCGCGGAGTTGGCCGGCTTTCCGGACGCTGTCCACGAGCCCCTGGCCGTGGAATGGAATTATGGGGATTACGAGGGCATCAGCTCCGACCTCATCCGCAAGGATAACCCGGACTACCTCATCTGGACCGACGGCGTGCCCAACGGGGAAACCCTGGACGAGGTGGCTGCCCGGGCCGACAAAATCATCGGCAGGGTCCTTGAATCCGGAATGGACAATGTCCTGGTGGTTGCGCACGGCCACTTCTCCCGCATCCTGACCGCCCGTTGGCTGGAAATGGACGCCAAAGAAGGGCGGCATTTCCTGTTGGGAACCGCGAAGGTATGCACTCTTGGGTGGGACAAGCGGACACCGGCGATTATCCGCTGGGGCCTCTGAGGAAAGAATTTCCAAATAATTTTGGGAATTTCCCAATTCCTGCTGGTATTTATGTCGGTGCTGCTGTACCTTGAATCTTGTTCCCAGAGCGTCTTGCCGGGAACGCGGCGCGCTTTCCCGGGTTAGTCAGTCCGGTTGAAGGCCATGACAGGTCGGCAACGGCCAGAGAAGGAGGTTGGGAAAATGATTACTTTGACTAGCGGATGGAAGATGACTTTCATTGCTGCCCCGGCCTCTGCTGTTGTCGCGCGCCGTCTTCGGAATCACCGGCACTAAAGATCTACCGGACCGGCGTTGACGCCGGCGGAGATTGGATCCTGTCCCTGCATCCCGGGGGGGACAGCAGTGCGTTGTTCCCATGAGCGGGGCCCGGAAGCCGGGTACGCAGTTTCCCCATAGTTCAGAACCAGCTTCTTGTTGGGTGATTGCCGGCCTTTGCATGCAATTCCTCCTCCGGCTCCTGAATTAGTCCGCTCTCCCTTTTAATCCATTTGGGATATTTTCTGCCCAATGATGCCCGGATTCTTTTGTGAATTCAAAGGCTCTAATTGGCATGCCCAAATACTGAACAAACAATGAAAGGAGGTGAATCTGATGGCAAAACGCCCCGAAGACCTGCGCGTTCACAAGAGCAGCGATGCCCCCAAGAACCGCACCCTGTTTAACGGCCAGTTGCTGGATCAACACCGCGAAGACGTTTACGTGGTCCTGCACCAGCTGGGACTCATCCGCTGACACCGTTCAGCCACTGCAAAGGAGCTCCCATGGCGCACGCTCATGCCGAACCCCGGGAAGCCCACGCGGCTACGCGTGGGCTTCCCCCTTTTAAGGAAGCCTGTCCAGGAAGTGCATTCCGGGCGCGGGGAAGTGACTGACGGACCGGCGTCGACCGATCGAAGCGTGGTCCACGCGGTGACGCCCCCGCCCGGCCGGACTGTAAGCTCGACTCATGCAGGAGACGAAGCCGCACCAGCAGCGAAAACGTGCCCGCTTTGTGGTTCCCAGCCGCAACGATTCCCTGCTCCGCAACTTCACCGAAGTAGTTGGTGGACCCATGGGCCGCCACTCTGCCCCCGGCGAGGTCTCCCCCGGGCCGTTCACCGTTGAGCGGGTCCTTGTCATCCTGACCGTGGTCGCCGCCTTGATCGCTGTGCTGGCCAAAGACTATTGCCGCGTCAACGGCTGGGAAACACCGTCACAGTTCTACGCCACCTGCTACTCCGACTTCCCCGAACTGTTCAAGAACCGCGGCCTCGGAGACGGCGTTTTTCCCTTCTTTACCCAGGGAAGCTTGTTTGAGTATCCGGTCCTGATGGGAATCATCGCGGGGCTCACTGCCCTGGTGGTTCCGGGCAATGGTCCAGGGCCGGAACGCATCCTGGGGTACTTCGATGTCAACGCCACGCTGATCGTAGCCATCTGGATCGTCACCGTGTTGCTGACAGCGCGCATGAACAAACGGCGGCCTTGGGACGCCGCCATGGTGGCCGTGGCGCCCGGCATCATCCTGGCCGGGTTCATTAACTGGGATATGTGGGCGGTCGGACTACTTGCCTTGGCCATGTTCCTGTTCTCGCGGAACAAACCCGTCCTGGCAGGCATCTGCATCGGCTTGGGGACCGCCACCAAGCTCTATCCGGTCCTGATTCTCGGGGCGGTTTTGGTGCTCGCCATCCGGAGCGGGAAGCTGCGGACATTCTTCACCACCGCGGGTGCGGCGCTTGCCGCCTGGCTTGCGGTCAACCTTCCCATTGCCGCGATGAACCCGTCCGGGTGGCAGTACTTCTTCGAATTCACGCAGGACCGGCCGGCCGGCTATAGCTCTCCCTGGTTCGCCTACAACCTGGCGGCGGAGAGGCTGCAATGGACCCAGCTCACCGCCTCCACCATTAATTCCCTGGCGTTGAACCTGTTCATTGTTGCGTGTGTCCTGGTCGGCATGCTGGCGTTGACAGCCACCCGGAGGCCAAGGCTCGCCCAGCTGGCCTTCCTGATCGTGGGTGCCTTCATCCTGACCAACAAGGTTTACTCCCCGCAGTTCGTCATCTGGCTTATTCCCCTCTTGGCACTGGCCAGGCCCCGCTGGCGTGACTTCCTGATCTGGCAGGCAGCAGAAGCCCTGCACTGGGGGGCCATCTGGATGTACCTCGGGCAGGCAACCAGTGGCGGCGCAGCCCAGCACAATATCGATATGTCCGCGTACGTCCTGGCCGTCATCCTGCACATGGCCGTGACTGCGTACCTGATGGCACGGGTCGTCATGGACGTCCTGGACCCGTCGCAGGATCCCCTGCGGAGCCACGGAGACGACGATCCCCACGGTGGTCCGTTCAACGGCGCCAAGGACTGGTTGAGGGTCAACCTCCGGCATCCATCGCTATCGGTACGTCCGTGGTCCCGCAAAGAACCCCGATCAGTGGAGGTGGGCAGCGATGGTTGATGTCGCCGTCGTAGGTTCCGGTCCCAACGGTCTTGCTGCTGCTGTGGTGATGGCCCGGGCCGGTTTGGACGTACACGTCTACGAAGCGGGTGCCACGATCGGGGGTGGCACAAGGACCTCCGAGCTGATCGAGCCGGGGCATTTCCATGATGTCTGCTCGGCGGTGCATCCGATGGCTGTTGCATCGCCGTTCTTCAAGGACTTCGAGCTTGCCAAACGCGTTGAGCTGGTGGTCCCTGAAGTGCAGCATGGTACGCCGCTGGATTCAGGAGGTGCCGCGGTGGCGTACCAATCGCTGGAGCGTACTGCGTTGGAACTCGGCAACGACGGTGCGGCCTACCGGCGCCTGCTTGAGCCGCTGCTGAACCGCGTGGACGGAATAGTGGACTTTACGTCCTACCAGCTGCTGCGTGTGCCGCGCGATCCCCTGGCAGCTGTGCAGTTGGGACTCGCAACCCTGGATCAGGGTTCGCCGCTCTGGAACCGGCGCTTCCGCGAGGACGCAGCACCGGCCCTGCTGACGGGCGTCATGGCGCATGCAGTCTCGGCATTGCCCGCCCTGACCGCTACCGGTGCCGGCCTGATGCTGGCTGTGTTGGCCCACGCCGGTGGTTGGGTCATTCCGACGGGAGGGTCGGCCTCCATCGCACAGGCCATGGCCGATGACGTGGTGGCGCACGGCGGAACCATCCATACGGGACAGGCTGTGGAGTCACTGGACCAGGTGCGTCCGGCCCAGGCCATCCTGCTTGATGTGGCGGCGCCTGCGCTGCTTCGCCTGGGTGGATCCGAGGTGCCGGACAGGTACCGGCGTGCCTTGGAAGCATTCCGTATCGGAAATGCCGCCTGCAAAGTGGACTTCATTCTTTCCGCACCCGTTCCTTGGCGCGATGCTGCCCTGGCGAAGGCAGGAACGGTCCACGTGGGCGGATCCAGGACCGCAATGGCTGAATCCGAGAACCTCGTGGCCATGGGAAAGCATCCCGGCGAACCCTACGTCCTGGCCTCCCAGCCATCGCTGTTCGATTCATCGCGGGCACCCCGGGGAAAGCACATCCTGTGGACCTACTGCCACGTGCCCAAGGGTTCCACCGTGGACATGGGTGAGGCCGTCATCTCCCGCATCGAACGCTACGCCCCCGGCTTCCGGGATGTGGTGGTGGCATCAAAGACCACGACGGCGGTGGAACTGGCCGACTACAACCGCAACTACGTGGGTGGGGACTTCAGTGCGGGGCAGATGGACCTGCTGGGACTCCTTCGAAGGCCCGTAGTCTCCCCCGTCCCGTGGCGCACTCCCCTTCCCGGGGTGTACCTGTGTTCCTCCTCCACGTCCCCGGGACCGGGCGTCACCGGCATGCCCGGATACAACGCCGCCAAATATGCCCTTAAGGACATATTCAATAAACGCGTACCCGGGCTTGGCCTGGTGTCCTGACGGTTAGTTTGCTGCGGTGAACCGGGTGCGGCGGTGGCTCGGAGACTCGATCTCGTCCAGCATCGCGACTGCGTAATCCTGCGAGGAGATGGACGCTCCGGCCGGTGTATCCCTGGCCACCTTGTATGCGCCTGTGCGTTCTCCCGGCTGGATCACCGGGGCGGGAGCAAGGACAGTCCAGTCGAGTTCTTCCGGTGCCTCACGGACTACCTCCAGTGCTTTCGCTGCGGTAGTGGCCTCGGCTTTGTAAGCTTCGGGGAACTCAGGTGAGTCGAGCAGGCGGACCCCGTCCACCTCGAGCGTGCCGGCACCGCCAACGATCATCAGGCGGGTGCCCGCGGCGTTGCTGTAGGCCGTGGACATGGCCTCGAGCCACTCGGCGTGGTCGCCGCCGGTGCGGCTGGGGCCCGTCGCCAGCACAACGACGTCGTGGTCCCTGGCCACTGTGGAAAACGCCTGGCTGTCAGCTTGGTCGGCGGCCTTCGAGGTGGCTCCGGGGACTTCGGTGCCACTGCGGGAGATGGCCGTGACGTCATGACCACGGCTGAGGGACTCCTTGACGATCTCGCTGCCGACCATTCCGCTTGCGCCATATACTGCGATTTTCATAGCTCTCCTCGGTTGCTAAGCTGGTGATGAACCAAAAGTATCTTTCTGATACTGATAGCTTCAAAGGAACCTAGTTACCTCGTGGATACCTCCAAACTGCCGGCAAACGTCTTCGATCCCAACTGCCCGTCCCGGGTGATCCTCCAACGGATCGGGGACAAATGGGCTTCGCTGGTCATTCAGGTCCTGGGCGACGGCCCGGTCCGTTTCTCCGAGTTGCGGAAGATGGTCAACGTGGTGACGCCCAAGGTGCTGACCCAGACGCTTCGGACTTTGGAGAGGGACGGGCTGATCACCCGGACCATCCACGCCCAAGTGCCACCACGCGTGGATTACGAACTCACCGAGATGGGCGCCTCCCTCCTGGAACCGCTGAGGATGTTGCGGGAGTGGGCCGAGAGTCACGTTCCCGCCATCCTCGAAGCACGCGATGCCTATGACGAGGAGCAGGACAAGGCGGTGCTGGGCCCCGCAGGAGGCTAACTCATCTGCGTGGAAGGGATGCTTTCGCGGCTGAGGCGCCCGTCCCGTATCACGGCCACCGCATCGGTCAGCGGAAGGAACTCGGTGTCGTGGGTGACCATCACGGTCGCTGTTGCGAACTCGTCCGTAATTCTTCTGAGCAACCGGACGATCGACTCACTCCGCTGGTGGTCCAGCGCGGCGGTGGGTTCGTCGACAAGGAGGACGGAGGGGTTCCGCATGAGCGCCCGGGCAATGTTGACCCGTTGACGCTGCCCGCCGGAGAGCTGATGGGGACGCTTGTCCAGGACTGAACCGAGGCCAACCGTGTCCAGGAGCTCCCGCGCTTTGCGCTGTTCTCCTGCCCCGGCCTTCCCCCGCAGATGCTCCCGCATCAGCAACTGCTCGACGGCGGTCAACGACGGCAGGAGGTTGGGTTGCTGGAAGACGATGCCAACCTTTTCACGCCGCAGCACGGTGCGTTGGGCCGGCGTGATTGCGGTGACGTCTTCGCCGTCGATGATGACGACGCCATGTGTCGGCACGATGAGCGTGGAAGCGACGGCAAGCAGCGATGACTTCCCTGAGCCGGAAGGCCCGACCACGGAGAGGAACTCACCCTGGGCAACAGTGAGGTCCACGTGGTCGAGTGCTTTAAGGGTGGAAGAACCGTCCGCGTACTCCAGCGAGACGTTGACAAGGCCAAGGGCTGACATTGGACATATACCTTTCGTGGAATGAATTAGTTGCCGCCGAGGGCAAGCAATGGATCGACCTTGGTGACGCGTCCAACGGCCAGGACCGCTCCGGCCAATCCCAGGACCACAATGCCCATTACGGGAAGCAGAGTGGTCAACGGGGTGATCAGGAAGGGTGCAGCTTGTGCGGCAGCCGTACCGCCGATCAACCCCAGCAGTCCGCCCGCACCAGCCCCGGCACACAGCACGATTGCCGCCTGGGCCAACGCATCACGCAGGACGTAACCCGTTGATCCCCCAAGAGCCCGGAGAACGGCAATGTCCCGGGTCCGCTGTACGGTCCACACAGTCAGGAAAGCCATGATTACCAAGGCCGATATGCCGTAAAGAAATGCCTGCATCAGCATGAGTGAGCCGTTTTCGCTCTTGTAGGAACCGAGGGCCTGGAAAGATCCCTGGACGTCGCTGCTGACCGTCCCGGCCGCCGCGTTGGCGGCTTGGATATCCAAGGAGGTTCCGGCGTCGGACTTCACGCCCAGGACGGTTGCCGTATCAGGTGCGGAGTGCGAAATGGAGCGCCAGTCGGACAGCGTGGTCCAGACGACCGGAGTGTGTGAGTACCACTGGTCCCCCACAACGTCCGAGACCACGAACGTGTTGCCGGCGAGGCGCACGCGGCTCCCCGGCTGTACGTCCAGTTCCTTGGCCACACTCTCACTGACAACCGCTGATCCGTCATCCACATCCACCAGGTCTCCGCCGAAAACTGCCACGTTGGCTGTGCCACTAGCCTCCCCGTTTCCGTTGACCGACTGGAAGCGGGTTTGGCTGATGCCGAGTTCATGGACCGAGGCGACGCCAGGCCTTCCGCGCCACGACTGGAGCTGGTCCCTGGACACTTCGGATTCCGTATAGGACAACGTGGGTTGGCTGCCTGCGGGCGCGCCGAACACGATCTGTTGCACAGGCAACGCGGCAATGGCCGACGTGGATTGGTTGCCCAGGCCGGCAGTCAACCCGGACAACATGACGAGCAGGAGCGTTATGAGGGCCACCACGCCTCCCATGAGAGCGAAGCGGCCTTTCGCGAAACGGATGTCGCGGATGGCAAGAAACATTTGATTCCTTCGTATTGGTCCAGGCCTGTCCCGGCACTCCCAACTTTTCCGTTACACGCCCGCCATTCCATCGGGAACAGGGATGAACGACGGGAATCGTTGGGTTGAAGGGCGAATCAACCGAAAGGTTGATTCGGGTGCGGATCCGCCACATTCCCCCGTTCCCGCCACGGCCCGAAGATACGCTGGAAGACGTGCAGCTCCAGGAACGCGATACCCCGACTACGGCGATTCTCCGCGTGCTTCGGGTGAGCCTTCACGTGGGCTTCGCGGTTCTGCTGCTGGTCGCAGTGGTCCGGCTGCTGGCAGGACCCGGCGTGCCGCAACTTGCCCTCACAGCCGGCTTGGCACTTTCCACTGTGCTTGTAGTCGTCTACTTGACCGGGACGGTCCTGGAAAAGCGCCACGCCAACTCAGCCGAAGCTTTTGATCCCTCGCCCTACGCAGGGTGGTGGCTTGGTGCCGTCATGCTTCTGTGGCTCCTGCTCCTGCTGGTCAGCGGCGACTTCGCCTGGGTTGCCTTCCCGCTGTTCTTCCTGCAGTTGCACCTCTTGCCTCGTTCCGCCGCGCTGCTCTCGATTGCGGCTACTACCGCGCTGTTGGTGGGTGCCCTCTGGTTCCACGGCCAGGGGACGGCCGACGGCGGGCTGCAGCCGGCGATGGTTCTGGGGCCGGTGTTCGGGGCCGGCTTCGCCGTGGTCACCGGGATGGCGTATCGGGCCCTGTTCCACGAGGCAGAAAGCCAACGGCGCGTGGCGGAAGAACTCAGGCGGACCCGCGCCGAACTCGCCCGGACCCAGCACGAGGCCGGCATGGTCGGTGAGAGGGAACGCTTGGCACGCGAAATTCACGACACTTTGGCGCAGGGCTTCTCCAGCATTGTCCTCATGGGCCGATCCGCAGAGAAGGCCTTGGCTGAGGGCAATGTAGACGTTGCCCGGGAGCGGCTCAGGACGGTTCAAGAGACGGCTTCCGCCAACTTGGCCGAAGCCCGCAACTTCGTGCGGGGCCTTCGCTCCCCGGACCTCGCGGAGTCGGGGTTGGTGGACACTCTCCGGCGACTTTGCATGAAGACGGAGACTGAAGCCGCTGCCCGCGGGGCGGATCTTCGGTGCCGGTTCGAGTTGGTGGGTACGCCGGTAGAACTGCCCAACGCCTATCAAACCACCCTGCTCCGGGCCGCCCAGGCTTCCCTCGCAAACGTGTGGGCACACGCCCACGGGCGCTCCGCCGTCGTCACCTTGTCCTTTCTCGACGCGGATCCGGGCACGGAGGTGACACTGGACGTTTTCGACGACGGCGTAGGTTTCGATCCCACGACGGCGGCCGGTACGGCGCGCGGTGACGGAACCGGCGTCGGGCTTTCCGGCCTGCGGGAGCGGGTAACCGCACTCAACGGCAGCTTGGACGTTGAGTCGTCGCCGGGAGAAGGGACGGTGGTGGCCATCCGGCTGCCACTTCGAGGGAAGGATCCGGCATGAAGGACATAAGGGTCTTGTTGGTGGATGACCACCCGGTTGTCAGGGCAGGATTGCGCGCCATGTTGGCCGACTTCCCCGGGGTCGCCGTGGTGGCCGAAGCGGCTGATGGCGCCGCCGCGCTGGCTGAGTTGACCAGATTGAACACCCTGGGCGAACCCGTGCAGCTGGTGCTCATGGACCTGCAAATGGGTTCGGGAATGGACGGCGTCACCGCAACGGGAAAAATCAGGGCCGGCGAAGGCGGCAGTCCGCCGCCGCCTGTCCTCATCCTCACCACCTACGACACCGATGCGGACATCCTCGCCGCAGTGGAGGCGGGCGCAAGCGGCTACATGCTGAAGGACGCGCCACCCGAACAGATCCGGCAAGCCGTGCTGGCTGCCGCGTCGGGCGAAACCGCCTTGGCCCCGGAGGTTGCCGCCCGGCTCATGGGCCGCATCCGGAACCCTTCGCCGGCGCTGAGCGGCAGGGAAGTCGAACTGCTTGAACTGCTGGCCACAGGTATGAGCAACCGTGCCCTGGCGAAGCAATTGTTTATCTCCGAGGCCACCGTAAAAACCCATCTGGTGCATATCTACGCCAAGCTCGGAGTGGACAACCGGACAGCCGCAATCGCCGCCGCAACCAAGCAAAGGATCATCAGGGGCCAGTAGGCACGCGCGACCGTCCGATGTGTGGTCGGGACGGGAAACTGTCAGTGGAACCCGGCATAATGACGCAAATGGGGAAACTTAGGAATCTGGTCTTGGGACTCGCTGCGCTGATGATGGCCGGCTCTTTGACAGCCTGCGGCGATGGCCGTGAGGGTGCCGAGAACGCCGCCAAGCAGCTGGCCTCGTCGCTGGAAGCGCTCGACGTCGGTCAGCTCGCCGTTCAGGGCAAGGACGCCGCGGCGGCGAATGACGAACTTAAGGCGGTGTTCCAGGGACTCGGTGCGAAACCTTCGGTCCAGTCCGGCGAGGTGAAGCTCGACGGAGACACCGCAACCGTCCCTTTGAATTACAGCTGGAACATCGGGTCCGCCCAATGGGAGTACAGCCTGGAGGCCTCCCTTAAGAAGGACGGGGACAAATGGGCCGTTCAGTGGAACCCCGGGCTCCTGGCGCCTGAACTGACAGACGGAGAGACGTTGTCCGCCAAGACGGTTCCGGCCCAACGCGGCGGGATTCTTGGTGCCGGTGACACGCCGATCGTTGAGGACCGGCCGGTTTTCCGTGTGGGGATCGACAAAACCAAGGTTTCCGAGGATCAATCCGATGCCTCGGCCCGCGCCATGGCTGCCTTGCTCGGCTTGGACGTTGAAGAATACGCGAAGCAGGTTGCCGCTTCCGGACCGCAGGCGTTCGTTGAAGGAATTGTGCTCCGGGCCTACACGGCAGACATCACCGAGGCGAAGATCAAGGCAATCCCCGGCGGTGCGAGCATCGCCGATTCCATGGCGCTGGCACCGACGCGTACCTTCGCGCGGGCCCTGCTGGGCTCCGTGGGACAGGCCAGTGCCGAGCAGATCGAGAAGTCGAACGGTGCCTTGCGGGCAGGCGACAGCACCGGGACCGGTGGCCTGCAGCAGAAGTACGACTCCCTTTTGCGCGGCAAGGACGGCGTGGAAGTGGTTGCTGTCGCCAAACCCGCAGCGGAAGGCGGGACCCCGGACACCAAAGTGCTCTTCTCGACCCCGGCTGAAGCGGGTACCACCCTCAAGACCACGCTGGACCTGAAACTCCAACAGCTGGCTGAAGAAACCCTCGCCAACATTGAACCGGCGTCCGCGATCGTTGCCCTCAGGCCGTCCACCGGGGCTGTGCTCGCGGCAGCGTCGGGTCCCGGCAGCAACGGTTACAACACGGCTTTCCTGGGCCAGTACGCGCCGGGTTCAACCTTTAAGATCGTGGACTCGCTGGCCATGTTCCGCAATGGTGCTACGCCGGATTCCAAGGTCGACTGCCCGCCGACAGTCACCGTGGACGGCCGCACTTTCAAGAATGCCGAGGGTTACCCGGAAGGTTCCCTGGGATCGGTTGCCCTCCGGGATGCCTTTGCACACTCCTGCAACACCGCATTCATCAATGCCCGGGATACCGTCAGCCAAGCCCAGCTGGAGTCGGCGGCAACGGCACTTGGTGTGGCGGTTGAGGCCCCCAAGCTGGGTGCGGATGCATTTCTTGGGTCCGTGCCCGGCGAAGCTGAAGGCACCGAACACGCGGCCTCCATGATCGGCCAGGGCAAGGTCCTGTTCTCGCCCTTGGCGGCAGCGGTGATGGCCGCATCCGTGGGCAACGGAGCTCCGGTCTCGCCCCAGTTGGTGTTGAATGCAGACGCCGCTGATGCGGAAACCAGGAACTCCGACGCCGGTGCTGCGCCAGCGGAAGGCGGCACCGCGTCGCCGTCGTCGGCTTCCGCCACGGCAACCACAACGCCGTCCCCGGCGTCCACCAACCCGATCACCAAGGAAGAAGCCGCTGGGCTCTCGGACATGATGCGGGCCGTGGTGACATCCGGGCACGCCGGGTTCCTGGCCCAGGTTCCGGGGGCGCCTGTGGGCGCGAAGACCGGAACGGCTGAGTTCGGCAACGAGGATCCGCCAAAAACCCATGCATGGATTGTTGCTGTTCACGGAGACCTTGCGGTGGCAGTATTTGTCGAGGACGGCGGCTTGGGCGCAACCACCAGCGGACCCTTGCTGAAGTCATTCCTGACTGCGGCAGGCTAACGGGAGGCTGGCATGGAGAAACCCACTCAGTGCGCTGTGGTCGGCGGAGGTCCGGCCGGCATTGTGTTGGGTTTGCTCCTTGCAAGGGCCGGAGTCCACGTCACCGTGTTGGAGAAACACGCCGATTTCCTCCGGGACTTCCGCGGTGACACGGTGCACGCCTCCACCCTCCGTTTGCTCGATGAGTTGGGGCTGGGTGACGGATTCCGGCAACTCCCGCAAAGCAGGATGGACAACTTCCGGCTCCCCGCCGGCTCCGGGGAGTTTGTGTTGGCGGATTTTGGGCTGCTGAAGGAGCCGTACAACTACGTGGCCATGGTGCCGCAATGGGACCTTTTGAACTTCCTGGTGGACGCTGCCCGGCAGGAACCCTGCTTCACGCTCATCATGAATGCCGAGGCGACGGACCTGCTGACGGATGGCTCCGGGGCGGTCGCCGGCGTGCACTACCGCATCAAGGATCCAATCACCGGTGGAACTTTGGAGACCCATGACCTGCAGGCTCCCCTGACGGTTGCCTGCGACGGCCGGGGATCGGTGCTGCGCGCAAAGTCGGGCCTGACCCCCAAGGAGTTCCCGGTCCCCTTCGATGTGTGGTGGTTCAGGCTCTCCCGCGACCCGGAAGAAATAGAACGGGTGGTCTCCATTTCCCCGCGCTTTGGCGACTCGGATGTCCTGCTCAGCCTGACCCGCAGGGATTACCACCAGATCGCCTACCTGGCAGCCAAGGGCTCGGACCCGGAGTTGCGGGCCGAAGGAGTGGACGCCTTCCGAAACCGGATCGCGCGGTTGCGCCCCGATCTCTCCGACCGTGTGGGTGAGATCCTGTCCATGGACAATCTTCACCTGCTCGATGTGAAACTCAACCGGCTTGCCACCTGGCACAAGCCCGGTCTCCTCCTGATCGGCGACGCAGCCCATGCGATGTCCCCCGCGGGCGGGGTGGGAATCAACCTGGCGGTCCAGGATGCGGTGGCTGCCGCCAGGATCCTGGCGCCGGCACTGTTGGATGGCAGTTTGGATGACCACACCCTCGCTGCGGTCCAGAAGAGGCGCTGGCTGCCCACAGTCATCGTGCAAACGTTCCAGCGACTCATGCACCGGGCCATCTTCAACCAGGTCATGGCGGGCAAGCAGCCGAAACCACCCAGAGCGCTGGTCTTCCTGAGCCGCAAGTTTCCGCTCTTCCGTAAGATCCCTGCGCGGATGTTGGCCTTTGGTCCGCTGCCCGAACACGCACCCGGCTTTGCTCGACGGAAGCCCGACGCGTAGCCAGCCATCCACATGGTCTGTTGCGCCGACGGTGCGGTGCGACGCGTAACCGGGCACCGCCGTCGAGCATTAACCCGTGCCGTGGGAAGATTGGGCGGTGGCCCATATTGACGTTTCCGGCATCGACTACTTCCTCTCCGACGGCACCCAGCTCCTGAACGGCGTGACCTTCAAGGTCCCTGATGGCACCAAAACGGCCCTGATCGGTCCCAACGGAACCGGCAAAACGACGCTCTTCAAGATCATCTCCGGCGATCTCACTCCCGACGAGGGCGTGGTGGGACGCTCCGGAAACATGGGCATCATGCGCCAGTTTGTGGGACAGGTGCGCGACGAGTCCACCGTCCGCGACCTCCTTGTCTCCACGGCCCAACCCAACCTCGCCGCAGCTGCCAAAGCGGTTGAGGAAGCCGAACTGGCGATGATGGAGCGGGACGACGAGCCCACCCAGATGAAGTACGCGCAGGCCATTGTGGATTGGGGCGACGCCGGTGGTTACGACGTCGAGACCGTGTGGGACGAAGTTTGCATGGCTGCTTTGGGGATCTCCTTCGACAAAGCACAGTTCCGCCGCGCCTCAACACTGTCCGGCGGCGAGCAGAAGCGGCTGGTGCTGGAGGCGTTGTTCGCCGGACCGGATGAACTCCTGCTGCTTGACGAACCGGACAACTACCTGGACGTTCCGGGGAAGCGCTGGCTTGAGTCCAAGCTCAACGAATCCAAGAAGACTGTGCTCTTCATCAGCCACGACCGCGAGCTGCTCAACAACGCTGCCGGACGCATTGTGACGCTGGAACCAGGCATCAACGGTGCCAGCGCGTGGATCCACGGCGGCGGTTTCGCCTCCTACGTGGAAGCCCGGGCCGATCGGAACGCCCGGTTCGAAGAACTGCGCAAGCGGTGGGACGAGGAGCACGTCAAGCTCAAGGAACTCGTCAACATGTACAAGAACAAGGCTGCCTTCCGCTCGGATATGGCCAATCGCTACCAGGCTGCGCAGACGCGCCTGGCCAAGTTCCTTGAGGCCGGACCACCGGAAGCGTTGCCCATTGAGCAGAATGTGCGGATGCGGCTGAAAGGTGGACGAACCGCCAAACGTGCAGTGGTTGCGGAGAACCTGGAGTTGACCGGCCTCATGAAGCCGTTCTCCACGGAGATCTGGTTTGGCGATCGTGTCGGCGTGCTTGGCTCCAACGGATCAGGCAAGAGCCATTTCCTTCGTTTGCTTGCCACCGGCGGCACCGACCCGGAGCGCGAGCATTTGCCGGTGTCCGACGTCGTCATCGCCGAAGTCCCGCACGAGGGGACCGTGAAGCTGGGCGCCCGCATCCGCCCCGGGTTCTTCGCACAAACGCATGTCCGGCCGGACCTCCTTGGCCGCACCCTGCTGGAGATCCTGCACCGTGGCGACGAGCACCGTTCGGGACTGCCCCGCGAAGCAGCCGCCGGTGCGCTGGATTCCTACGGCTTGGCCGGCCAGTCCGAACAGAAGTATGAGTCGCTCTCCGGTGGCCAGCAGGCACGGTTCCAGATCCTGCTGCTGCAACTCTCCGGGGCTACCCTGCTGCTCCTCGACGAGCCGACCGACAACTTGGACCTGCACTCGGGCGAGGCCCTCGAGCGGGCTATTGACGCTTTCGAGGGGACTGTCCTGGCCGTGACCCACGACCGGTGGTTCGCGAAGTCGTTCGACCGCTTCCTGGTGTTCGGGTCCGATGGCAAGGTGTACGAATCCGAGGAACCGGTCTGGGACGAGAAGCGCGTGGACCGCGCCCGCTAGTCCGGTTCCTCTCCCACATCCCACCCCCTTTTGACCGACGCTCTTGCAGATACTGCGAGAGCATCGGCGGTTGAGGGGCGGGATGTGAGAGGAGGATGGTGGGAACGTGTCGGGATGTGATAGAGCAACGGTGAGCAAATGATCACACCTGGTGATCATTTGCTCAAGAGCTGATAGCCTGAAGACATGGGAACAGCCGACCGCCACCGCTTAATCGGTGAATTGCTGCGAACCCGCGAGGCTGTGACAGTCGATGAGCTGATGGCCGAATGCGGTGCTTCCGGTGCCACCATCCGGCGCGACTTGGAGATCCTCGCCGCCAACGGAGTGCTTAAGCGCGTCCACGGAGGCGCGCGGAGCCTCCTCTTCAAGGGCGATAACCCCGGCTACGGCCAGCGGGAGTTGGAAGACCACCAGGGCAAAGTCAGGATCGCGGCAGCCGTGGACGCCCTGCTCCAGGACCGCGAACACGTCTGGTTGGACAGCGGTTCGACGGCAACGGAAATTGCCCGCAGCATCGGAAAGCGCCAACTGACCGTCATGCCCATGTCCCTGCACAGTGTGGATGCTTTGGCAGGGGGACGTCCTGAGCTGATCCTGCCCGGAGGACGGCTGGTCCCCGGCGAGCTCTCCTTCCGCGGACCCATGGCTGAAGCCAACGTGCGGTCACTGCGTTTTGATACGGCCGTCATCACGCCGTGCGCGTTCAACCTCAAAGACGGACTCCTTGCCCACGACCTCGATGATGCGGCAGTGAAGCGGGCCGGCCTGGAATCAGCGTCGAGGGTGATAGTGGCAGGCTCCGGCAGCAAATGGAGGGCCAGCGCCCTTGCCTTGGTGGCTGCGATGGACGCAGCCGACGTACTGGTTACCGATGTGGAACCGGCCCCCGAAGATCTTTCCTTGCTCGACGAACTCTCTGTGGAAGTTGTGATTGCATGACTACCAGCACCCGAACCGTCCCCAACGTGAACGCGGCCGCAATAGCCACGTTCTTCGTCTTCGGCATGAACGGGCTGGTCTTTGCCAGTTGGGCTGCCCGCATTCCCGCCGTTACCGAAGCGCTCAGCCTCACGTCCGGACAGATGGGCAGCCTCCTGCTCTGCACCGCGGTGGGCTCCCTCCTGGCGCTGCCAACGGCGGGCTGGGTCGTAGGACGGATCGGGACCGCCAACACGGTCCGGACGGCCGGGGCGGTGGCAGCGGCAGCCGGGGTAGGGATCGCCGTTGCCCTCATGGCGGCCTCTGTTCCCGTGATGGCCGTCTCGCTGTTCTTCTTCGGCATTGGCATCGGCCTGTGGGACGTCGCCCAAAACATCGAGGGCGCCGACGTCGAACACCGGCTCAGGCGCACCATCATGCCGCAGTTCCATGCCGCCTTCAGCGGCGGCGCGTTCGTTGGCGCGCTCATCGGTGCGGGCCTTTCACACCTTGGCGTGGGCCTGCCTGAGCATCTGCTGGTCATTGCAGGCATCGCATTGGTACTGGCGCTGACGGCGCCGCGCTACTTCCTGCCGCACGCGCCAGTTGTTGAAGTGTCCGACGGCGGCACTGACGTCAAGCGCGGACCTTCTGCCTGGCGGGACGGCAGGACGCTGCTCATCGGCGTCGTGGTCCTGGGGGCGACCCTGACGGAAGGCGCGGGCAACGACTGGATTGCCAAGGCAGCGGTCGATGGCCTGGGAACGTCGGAAGGGGGAGGCGCCCTGCTCTTTGCCCTGTTCGTTGCCGGCATGACCCTCATGCGTTTCCTCGGTGGCAAGGTGATCGACAAGTTCGGTCGGGTGGCCGTACTCCGGGCAAGCATGGCTGCCGCTGCGGTCGGCTTGGTCCTGTTCGTCCTGGCGGACAATGTGGTTCTGGCTGGAGCCGGCGCAACCCTTTGGGGCGTCGGAGCCGCCCTGGCCTTCCCCATGGGGATGTCCGCTGCCGCCGACGACCGCAAACATGCTGCAGCCAGGGTTTCCGTGGTGTCGACTATCGGGTACGTAGCTTTCCTTGCGGGTCCTCCCCTGCTGGGTTACCTGGGCGACCACACAGGTATCCACAATGCGCTCCTGGCCATTGGAGCACCTATTCTGGTTGCCCTTCTGCTGGCTGGCGTCGCGAAGCCCTTGCCTGCCACACAGGAGAAGTAACCGCAGATAGATTCTCCTGGATGCATATCTTCATGAAAGGGACCCACAGCAGCAGCGTCACGCCCACTCCCACGCATGCACCACCAAGGACATCGCTGAGCCAGTGGGCGGAGAGATAGGTTCGGCTGGCCATCGTGACGAGGATTCCCGCGATGGCCAGAAGCTTGAACCACAGCTTGCCTGTGAGCAGTACGAGGGTCATGAGAAAGACGGCCGTTGCGGATACATGCCCTGAAGGGTATGAACCAGTGTCCGTCAGGACCTTTGCGCCTTCAGGACGATCGCGCCCAACCACTGCTTTGGCAAGCTGGGTCACTCCCAACGCAATCAACGCCGCGAGGGCGGAGAAGAGGGCCATCTTCGGCCTGCGCCAGAGGAGCAACACCGCCACCAAGAGGACTTCCAGAATGAGCACGCCCACATAACCGAGCCAGTTCAGGAAGGCATTGACCTGGTCCCAGAACGGCGAATGAAGCGTAAAGATCAAGGCCTGCCACTGGGTGTCTACCCCGTTGAACGCCGGTTCGCCCTGCCCGGCGAGGATCAAAAGTCCGGGCACGAGGAATGCCGTCAACAACAGCGCGGCAGGTGCGACGAGCAGCGAGCTTGGCCGGTGGCGGGGTTCCAATATGCGTGGCATGCCTTCATGGTAGCCAGAGCTTCCTGGGCATTCGGGGGAAGGGACCTCCGCCGAACTCCGGAGCGGGGCGATACTGTGGGTTGATGCGAGGCTTCCCGGGCATAGGTCCCCACAACGTGACGAAATTCGATCACTTCCTCGTGCGGGCCGTATCCCGCCAGCGCCAGGGCAACCACGACGACTTCTTCCGTTACCTGTCCGCTGCCGCCACCAAGGGCAAGCTGTGGTTCGGCATCGCGGGGGTCATGGCGACCGTTCCGGGCAGGCCGCGCCGGGCCGCGCTGCACGGTTTGCTCGCCTTGGGCGTCGCGTCCGCCGTCACGAACCTGGTTTTCAAGACCGTCCTGCCGCGCACCAGGCCCTCGCCCGATCACCTTCCTGTTTTCAGGTTCGTGAATCCTCAGCCCACCAGCTCATCGATGCCGTCGGGACATTCCGCCTCGGCAGTGGCCTTCGCGGTGGGAGCCGGGATCGTTTCACCGGCAATCGGCCTCGCTTTGGCTCCCGTGGCTGCCGGTGTGGCCTACTCGAGGGTCCACACGGGCGCCCATTGGCCCTCGGATGTTGTCTTCGGTTCGGCCCTCGGCGCCGGAGCCGCCTTATTGACGCGCAAGTGGTGGCCGGCCCGTCCGCCGGAGCCTACGCCCCGGCGGACTCCGGCGGACGTACCGGCAATCGCCGACGGCGACGGGCTGGTGATCGCCGTCAACGCCATGGGAGGGTCTTATACGCCAGAGACCGGCGAGCTGCTCAAGAAACTATTCCCCAAGGCGCATATACACGAGATCGCTGAGGGAGAAGACGTCGAGGCAGCTGTCCGCACTGTGGCGTCAAGACCCGAGGCCGTCGCCCTGGGGGTATGGGGCGGTGACGGAACGGTAGGCACTGCGGCGGCTGCCGCCGTCGAACATTCCCTTCCACTACTGGTCCTGCCGGGCGGAACGCTCAACCACTTTGCCCGCGACCTGGGCAGCAACTCCATGGACGATGCCGTGGAAGCGCTCACCAAGGGCTGGGGCGCCTCTGTGGACCTGGGCTGGGTGGTGGTGCAGCGCGGTCTGCCGGAGATGCCGGAAACCATCGAGCTGGCCATGCTCAATACGGCCAGCGTGGGTGTTTACCCCAACCTGGTGAGACGGCGTGAACGTTTGCAGCCGGCACTCGGTAAGCCGCTGGCGAGCCTGGTGGCATCGCTGCGGACCTTCGCGGTGAACTCCCCCACCACGCTCAGAGTGGACGGCGTCAGGCACAAGCTGTGGATCATGTACATGGGCCGTGGACGCTACTACCCCGCCGACCATGCGCCCATTCGCCGCCCGGTGCTGGACGACGGCGTCCTGGACTTGCGGATGATTTCGGCGGACGAGCCGTTCGCCCGTGCCCGGTTGCTGTGGGCAGTGGTGACCGGCACTGTAGCCTCCTCCAAGGTGACGCACCTGTCCGAGGCCGGCAGCATCACGATTGAGGCCGCGGACCAGCCCCTGGCCCTGGCCGTCGACGGTGAGGCGAAGGCCAACGTCCGGAGTGCCGAATTCTCGATCCGGACAGGCGGACTGCGCGTGTACTCGCCGCTTCCCCCGGTGGGATAACCGGCCGGATATCCGGGCGGATATCCGGGCGGGTCATCCGGTAGGACTACCCTGACCGGACCCTGAATCATCCCTGGGACAGGCGATTTCCTTCTCTTCCCTGACTAGCGTTTAAGTACATTCACAACTCATCTGCACGTACACGTGTCTAGGGAGGGAACGCTTCCATGATCGAAGCAAAAGGCCTGACGAAGGTCTACGGCGAAAAAACAGCCGTAGGTGGCGTCAGTTTTACGGTCCAGGCCGGCCGGGTAACGGGCTTCCTCGGCCCGAACGGTGCCGGCAAGTCCACCACAATGCGCATGATTATGGGACTGGACACGCCCACGTCCGGCTCAGTGACCGTGAACGGCGTGCCATTCGAAAAGCATGTGGCTCCCCTGCGTGAGATTGGCGCCCTGCTGGATGCCAAGGCAGTCCACACCAGCCGCACGGCTTACAACCACCTGCTGGCCATGGCAGCAACGCACAGCATCCCCAAGAGCCGTGTGCGTGAAGTGATTGAGATGACCGGCCTGGGCGATGTTGCCAAGAAGAAGGTCAAGGGATTCTCGCTCGGCATGGGACAACGCCTGGGCATCGCCGCCGCGCTTCTGGGGGATCCCCAGACAATCATCCTGGACGAGCCGGTGAACGGCTTGGACCCTGAAGGCGTCGTGTGGGTCAGGAACCTGGTCAAGTACCTGGCGTCCGAGGGCCGCACGGTCTTCCTGTCCAGCCACCTCATGAGCGAAATGGCACTCACGGCAGACCACCTGATAGTGATCGGCCGCGGCAAGATCATCGCCGATGCACCCATCGCTGACATCATCACCGGCAAGGGCCAGGCCCGCACCCGCGTCCGCACCGATCAGCCTGAACACCTCATGCAGCTGCTGGCCGGGCAAGGCGTTTCGGTGGAGGTCCACGAACGCGAGCTTCTGGAGGTAAGTGGACTTGATCCACGCGCCATCGCACGCACCGCGTTGGATAACCAGGTCATGGTCTACGAACTCACGCCTCTCCAAGCGAGCCTCGAGGAGGCCTACATGGAGCTGACCAAGGACGAGGTGGAGTACCACTCGCACATCAACACCGGGACGTCGGTTCCCGCTTCGGCCGGAGGGAAGAACTAGTGAGCACCGCAATCACGGACAGCAAACCCACACGCACCCCGGTGGGCCCAGGACCGGCTTTCCACCGGGTTCTGAACTCCGAATTCATCAAATTCCGCACTCTGCTTTCGACCCTCATCCTCCTGGCCTCCACGGCTGTGGTCATGGTCGGCTTCGCGGCCTTGGCTGCATGGGGAACAGGACAGTTCGCCGACCAGGCAGCCCGCGATCCTGAAGCGGCCGCCGCGATGGCAGCCCAGGGCGGAGACCTGGCCGTCAGCATTCCGACGTCCGGAATCTCGTTCGCCCAGCTCATCCTTGGCTCCCTGGGCGTGCTGCTCATGAGCTCGGAATTCACCACCGGCATGGCACGTTCCACCTTCGCCGCCGTGCCCAAGCGCCTCTCCCCGTTCCTGGCGAAGCTCATTGTGGTGGTGGTGAGCGCGTTCCTTCTGACCGCTGTTGCCACGTACGTAGCAGGGCTCGTTTCATTGCCGATCGTGGATAACTACAACCTCAAGCTGGACCTTGGCAGCTCGCAGTCCATCAAGCTCCTGCTGGTGAACAGCATCTATGTGGCCGCCGTGGCTGCGATCGGCATGGCCCTGGGAACGATCGTCCGGAACTCGGCCGGTGGCATCATGAGCCTCGTCGGCCTGTTGTTCGTGGCTCCCATCGCATTCCAGCTCATCCCCGGCGATTTCTTCAAGGAAGCCAACAAGTACCTCCCCACCAGCACCATCAACCCGATGACCGCCGTCGAGCACGTCCCGGACACGCTGGAAGCGTGGCAGGCCGCGCTGGTGCTGACCGCCTGGGTTGTTGTGCCGGTGGCAATTGCCATGGTTCTGCTCAAGAAGCGGGACGTCTAGGGCGTTTAGGCTCTCTTCATGATCGAAGTCCCACAAAGGAAGGACGCGTTGGCCGGTCCGGCTGACGCGTCCTTCGCGGAAATCACCCAGCGCCGCCGCGGACGCGTGCGGCGCTATTTCTACGAGCACCCGCTGGCCATGGATGCCGTGGTGGTCTCTTGCTATGTGCTTCTGGCGCTGCCCACCATCATCTCTTCGGTCATCGAGGGCAAGTGGCTGGTCACGTCATTCCTTTTGCTCATCGCCCTGGCACTGTGGTTCCGGCGGCAGAGCCCGATTCATGTGGCGGCCGCCGTTGCCCTCCTGGAAATCGCCGCTACCATCCTCAACCCTTGGGGATCGAACGTCTCGGCGGGTCTTTGGTTCGCCCTTTACGCCGTAGCATCCGCCAGAAAGCGTCCCGTTGCCTTCGTGGTGCTGGGCGCGGCCAGCCTCCCCCTGAGCTTGCTCTATCTCTTCATGTGGACTAGCCCCAGCAACATGGACACGCTCCGGGAGGTTCCGGAGAACTTCCACCTCATCAACAACATCGCCACGGCCGTGACCATCATGCTGTCCAACCTCCTGGCCACGGGAATCGGCATTTCGGTCCGGGAGCGCCGGGAGCATGAGGCAGAGATCGCCGCCTGGGTGGCTCGCACGACCCAGCTGGGCAAGGTCACCGAGCGCAACAGGATCGCCCGCGAGATGCACGACGTCGTGGCACACTCGCTCACGGTCATGGTGAGCCTTTCCGACGGTGCGGCAGTGGTAGTGAAGAAGGATCCCGAACGCGCCGGCGAGGTGCTTGGTGAACTATCCAGGACGGGGCGGAACGCCTTGGCTGACATGCGCAGGGTATTGGGCGTCCTAAGGGACGATTCCGGCCGTCCGGCGCCGCTCACACCGTTGGAATCGGGACACAACCTTTCCAAGCTGCTGGATGGATTCCGGACGGCAGGGCTTCCGCTTCACTATGCTCATACGGGACCCGCGCTCCCGGCCGATCCTGCGTTCGAACTGACGGTCTATCGGATTGTCCAGGAATCGCTGACCAACGTCCTGAGGTACGGAAGGTCGCTGAGCCGGGTGGACGTGCAGGTGGCGCGCAACGGCGACCTGGTCACCATCGACGTGCTCGACGACGGCCGCGGAACCAGGGACGGCAACGGGAAGGGAAGCCTGGGCACCGGCCAAGGAATTGCAGGCATGCGGGAGCGGGCCGGAATCTACGCCGGAAAAATCGGGGCCGGACCTGGCAGGAACGGCGGCTGGGCGGTACACGCCGAGCTGAACTGGAACGGCGACAAGGGGGAGTAATGAGGGACTACGAACTGACAGGTCAAGGGACCATCAAGATCCTGTTGGTGGATGACCAACCACTTCTGAGGATGGGCTTTCGGCTGATCCTTGAGGGCGAAGATGACCTGACGGTGGTGGGCGAAGCATCGGATGGCGCAGAGGCCGTCCGCCTGGTGGAAGAGCTGCAGCCGGACGTCGTCCTCATGGACGTCCGTATGCCCGCCATGGACGGCATCGAAGCCACCCGACGCATATCGGCCGCGGGTGCTGATGCGCGGGTCATCATTCTTACCACCTTCGACCTCGATGAATATGCTTTCTCCGGTCTGCAGGCCGGGGCGTCCGCCTTCCTCCTGAAGGACGTTGCTCCCGCTGAGCTGGTCCACGCGGTTCGGGTGGTGGCCAGCGGGGACGCAGTGGTGGCACCGAGGATCACCCAGCGGCTGCTGGAGACTTACGTCCGCGGGGGACACACGCCAGGGATCACGCCGGCCCGCCGTGACCCTCTGCTGGATGAACTGACTCCGCGCGAAACGGAGATCCTCACCACCATCGCCGAAGGCCTGTCCAACGCCGAGATTGCCCACAAATTCTTCTTGTCCGAGGCAACAGTGAAGACCCACGTGCGCCGTATCCTGAGCAAGCTGCAGTTGCGGGACCGCGTGCAGGTGGTGGTCTACGCCTACGAAACCGGGCTCGTGGTGCCCAGCAACCCGGACTACTGATCCGGATAGACTCGGGAGCATGCCTACGAACGCCTCCGCAGCAGAGCACATCAAGGACCTTGGCGAGTACGTTTCGGCGTCGCCGTCGAGCTTCCATGCCGTCGATGAAGCGGCCCGCCGCTTAGATGCAGCCGGCTTTACGGGGCTGAATGAGCTGGAGCCGTGGTCCGGGGGCGCGGGCGGCTATTACGTCATCCGGGACGGCGCCCTGATTGCTTGGGTATCGCCGGAGAACGCAGGTCCCGCCACGGGGTTCAACATCCTTGGCGCCCACACCGATTCCCCGTCCTTCAAGCTCAAGCCGAAGCCCACAACGGGGAAGTTCGGTTGGCTGCAGGCGGGCGTGGAGGTCTACGGCGGCCCGCTGCTCAATTCCTGGCTGGACCGGGAACTGCAGCTTGCCGGCCGCCTGGTGATGCGTGACGGTACCCAGCACCTGACGGCCACTGGCCCCCTCCTGCGGTTCCCGCAGCTCGCCATCCATCTGGACCGGGCAGTCAACGAAGGCCTGACGTTGTCCAAACAGCAGCACATGAACCCGATTTTCGGGCTGGGAGATCCCGCAGGGGAGGATCTTTTGGGCCTGCTCGCCTCGCGCGTGAAGGACGCCTCGGTGGATGCTGCGGAGATCGGCGGGTACGACGTCGTCGTGGCAGACACGCAAGCGCCCGCGGTTTTCGGGGTCAATAGTGAGTTCTTCGCCTCCGGACGCTTGGACAACCTGTCGTCGACCCATGCGGGTTTGGTGGCGCTCATCGCCCACGCGGGGTCGGCGCCTGCCGACGGACCCATCGCAGTCCTTGCCGCCTTCGACCATGAGGAAATCGGCTCCAACTCCCGCTCCGGTGCTTGCGGACCGATCCTGGAGGACATCCTCGCCCGGATCTCAGACGGTTTCGGGGCTTCGGTGAGCCAGCGGCGGCAGGCGTTGTCGGCGTCGTTCTGTGTTTCTGCCGATGCCGGCCACGCTGTCCACCCGAACTACGCCGAGCGCCATGACCCCGCCAACCGTCCGCTGCTCAACCGGGGCCCGTTGCTGAAGATCAATGCCAACCAGCGCTACGCAACAGATGCCACAGGCGCAGCTTTTTGGGCCCGGTTGTGCGCAGAGTCGGGTGTTCCGTACCAGGAGTTTGTTTCCAACAACGACATCCCCTGCGGTTCCACCATTGGTCCGTTGACGGCCACGCGCCTCGGCATCCGCACGGTTGATGTCGGAGTTCCGCTGCTTTCGATGCACTCCGCGCGTGAGCTGTGTGGCGTGGAGGATCCCTACTCCTTGGCCAGGGTGACGGAACTGTTCTTCGCCACTGCCATGTGACCCCCGCCACGGCCCAAAGCCTCAAGGGGTCGTTTCAGGACGGTTTCAAAAGTTCTCAATAAGAAACATTTGATGCTTTAAGCGATACATTTTGTGCATACTCCCGGTTTGGCTGACGTCAAAATGTTTGTCTGCACAGCATCAGCCCCGGTATGGGGTGGCTAGTGTGGGAAAGCCAAGTGGCCCACTGCACATCTCCGTGGGCCTTCCAAGTACTCAAAGGACGGCGACGTTCCATGCACGCTGACCAACAACTTTCCAAATCGCTTAAGCCCCGGCACCTGTCCATGATCGCCATTGCGGGCGTCATCGGCGCAGGCCTCTTCGTGGGCTCGGGCGCAGCTATCCAACAGGCGGGACCAGGAATCCTCGTGGCCTACCTCGCCGCGGGCCTGGTAGTCATCCTGGTGATGCGCATGCTGGGCGAAATGGCTGCATCCAATCCGGAGACCGGCTCGTTCTCCACCTATGCCGACAAAGCGCTTGGCCGATGGGCCGGGTTCAGCATCGGTTGGCTCTACGCCTGGTTCTGGATCATCGTGCTGGGCATCGAAGCCACTGCCGGTGCCGCCATCATGCACCGCTGGGTGCCCGGCGTCGATCAGTGGATCTGGGCCCTGATACTCATGGTGCTCCTCACCCTCACCAACCTCGGTTCAGTGAAGTCCTACGGTGAGTTCGAGTTCTGGTTCGCGTCCATCAAAGTCGCGGCAATCGTCATCTTCCTGCTTGCAGGAATCGTCGCCATCCTCGGTTTCATGCCGGGCGTTCCTGCACCGGGAGTGACCAACCTCCTGGACCAGGGCGGCTTCATGCCCAGTGGGCCGGGCGCGGTCCTCGCCGGCATCCTCGTGGTCGTCTTCTCCTTCTTTGGCGCGGAGATCGCAACCATTGCTGCCGGGGAATCCGAGAATCCGGTGGACGCCGTCAAGAAGGCCGTGAAGTCCACCGTGTGGCGCATCCTGATCTTCTACATCGGCTCCATCGCCATTGTGGTCACCTTGCTCCCGTGGAACAGCGCCTCCGTTGCCAAAAGCCCGTACGTTGCAGTGATCGAGCTCTATGGCATCCCGGGAGCCGGCACCATCATGGACATCGTTGTCCTCACGTCGGTGCTTTCCTGCCTCAACTCGGGCCTCTACACCGCCAGCCGCATGCTGTTCTCGCTGTCCCGCCGCGGAGATGCACCGAAGTCCTGGACGCGTATTTCCAAGCGCGGTGTGCCTGCGGCGGCCGTGCTTGCGTCCACAGTGGTCGGATTTATCACTGTGGGACTGAACTACATTGCCCCGGATACGGTGTTCCTGTTCCTCGTCAACACCTCCGGCGCCATCGCACTGTTCGTGTGGTTGGTCATTGCAGCCTCCCAGTTGGTTCTCCGCCGCCGCATGGGGGCCGCCGCGAAGGACCTCCAGCTCAAGATGTGGTTCTTCCCCTACCTCACGTGGATTGCCATTGCGAGCATCGTGGCACTCATCATCGGCATGGTCATCCTGGAATCCACCCGCGAATCGCTGTTCCTGTCGCTCGCCTTGGCGGTAATCGTCGTAGGCATCGGCGTCTGGCGCTACCGCAAGGGCGGAGCTGCGCCCGCCCAAGCGACCAGTGGCGAAGAGGAGCCTGCAAGCGTCGGTGCCGGTCCGGCGTCGTAAGCGTCTGCTTTGCTGCGGGGCAGCTGCCGTCAATACCGACGGCGGCTGCCCCGTTCGCGTTAAAGCTTGGCAACTCACAGCCCAAAAAAGTAGTTGACATTGGACTCCCAGTTCTCATATTTTCATGCTTGTAAAATTACATAACTTTGCTACTACGAAACTTGGGGTTTCACTATGCATCGACCTTTCATGCAGTTATCAACCGCGACCCGCGGCCTCATCCTCTGCCTCATCCCGCCTCTGATCTGGGGCGGCATGTTCCCGATCGCCAACGATCTTGCTACGACCGTCAACGCTTTTCACATGACTTTGATCAGGTATGTCATTGCTGCGGCCCTCCTCGTTTTAATGCTCTGGCGGGCCGAGGGTCTTCGCGCGCTCCGCGTCGATGGTCGCTTGGGCAGGTTGTTCCTGCTGGGCAGCGCCGGGTTCGCTGGATTTGGCCTGCTGGCATTTACGGCTTTGCGATATACGAGCTCGCCCAACGTCAGCCTCATTATGGCGATGATGCCCGCCATTGGGGCGGTTGTAGGTGCGATGGCTACGAGGAAACTGCCTGCCAGCTACACTGTCGCATCAATCCTGGTGGCGTTTGCCGGAGTTTCGCTTGTCATCACCGACGGCGACTATGGCCGACTGTTCAGTGGCCAACTCGGACTGGGTGAACTGCTCGCCCTCTTGGGAGCCGTCTGTTGGGTGACGTACACCCGGGGAGCCATCGGGTTCCAAGGGTGGTCCGCACTGCGGTACACCACGGTTACCACGGTGCTCGGCTGCATCAGCATTCTGTTTGCAGTCCTCATCGCTACAGGGGTTGGCTACGTCACTGCACCAGATCTTGGAGCTATTCTGGGCGGCTGGTTACACCTTGCCTACCTCATAATCTTCGCTGCAGTGGTTGCTGTTCTCTCATGGAACAAAGGCATCGGCTTGCTGGGACGGCTCAATGGAACTCTGTTCATGAACGTCGTCCCCGTCGTTGCCTTCGCCATTGCGATGATCCGCGGATATCAACCGACTGTGACTGCTCTTGTCGGGGCTGTTCTGGTTATTGCGGCGCTGCTCACGAACAACTACTTCTCCAGGCGGTCTGCACGCGCCATCCGGGCGCAGCAGGTGCCGGCCAGTGCTGAGGCGGCCAGCGAATCAGAGGGGGTCCGCGCACGCTAATCCGAGCATGCTAGGATCAATCTTCCATAATTATGAAAATAGCAGTGTATAAGCCTTTTCGTGGAAGAGAAGATCATGGCCACCCAGCTCCATCACCCGGACCTGAACGGTATCAGCGTCGTTAGCATGCTCCGAGCAGTAGCTGACCCTGTAAGGCTCCGCGTGGTCGAGCTCCTCAGGGATGGACCGGAACGGACCTGCTCCTGGCTCGCCGAAGAAGTCCAAATTCCGCTCCCCACCATGAGTCACCATCTCAAGACCCTGCGTGAGGCTGGTGTTACGTTGTCCCGCAAGGAAGGGACCACCCGGTGGACGGGCCTGCGTACTGAGGAGCTTGAAGCGCACTTCCCGGGATTTGTCGAACAACTGGCCCAGCTTGCCCGGGCAGAGCATAGGCGGGAAACGCAGCGGCGGGAGGGGTAGTCCTGAGCGTGCAACGGTGGCTGCCCCGCTGGCTTCAACGCGACGGCAGTGAGCTTTGACTCGGTGGTCCACGCCCGTAGCCAGGCGTGCGCAGGCAAGGTGCCGCCGTCGTTCTCCAATCACGCCGACGGCTGCGCCTGACGGTCGGTCTTGACTACTGTGAAGAGCACCGCTGAGTCCTCTTCCGCTTCGAGGCTGTGGCGGCCGTCCGGCACGATTAACAGGTCTCCCGTTTTCCCCTGCCACGAGTCTTCGCCTGCCTTGAGCCAGACATTTCCCTTCAGCACGAAGACGGTAGCCTCGCCGGGGTTCTGATGTTCGCTGAGCCGCGTGCCTGCGCGGAAAGCCATGACTGTTTGCCGGAGGGTCTTCTCATGCCCGCCGAATGCTGTGTCTGCAGCGCGTCCGCTGGGTGCGGCAACTGCGGCTTCGATTTGCTGGCGGGCGAGAGCCTCGATCGATATTTTCTGCATGAGGTCACCGTACCCACGTTTCCTTGTTCTGCCGAGGGGTGTTGCCGTAGGTCCCGAATCAACAGAATGGCCAATGACGTGTTAGTGTTTTTGACGCTGTTGAGGAGAAAAAGGAAACTGGTTCTCCGAATCACCCTGCGCGGGTGGCGGAATGGCAGACGCGCTAGCTTGAGGTGCTAGTCCTCGAAAGGGGGTGGGGGTTCAAGTCCCCCTCCGCGCACACAATGAGCCCTGGAAGGTCAATGATCTTCCAGGGCTCACATGTTTAAGCTCCCATGTTCCAGCCGGTAAGCCGCCGGCCGTCACGCGCCCGTGCGCGGCGCGAACATGATGACGCCGACGCCCACTATGCAGATGACGGCTCCAATGATGTCCCAGCGGTCCGGGCGGAATCCGTCAACCAGCATGCCCCAGGCAAGTGAGCCGGCTATGAAAACGCCCCCGTACGCCGCGAGAACCCTTCCGAAATGGGCGTCGGGCTGGAACGCCGCGAAGAAGCCATAGATTCCCAAGGCAACGACTCCCAGCCCGGCCCACCACCAGGCCTTGCCCTCCCGGACTGCCTGCCAAATGAGCCAGGCGCCTCCGATTTCGGCTGCCGCGGCCAGAACGAAGAGGACTGTGGACTTGAGGATGGTCATGGCTCAAGTATTCATTGGCCCGTTATCCACATAGGCCTTCCCGGTGCTTTCGGCCACGACACACCGCCGAATAGCTTTGGATGCAGGAGATGCACTAAGATATTGAAGTCTGTGCTGCGCCCTCCTTCCGAATCTTTGGCGGGGGAGCGAGGCACAGCAATCGCAAATGAACCTCCTGTTACGGAGATACCGTAACCGCTTAGCCCAAAGGAGGTGGGTTCACATATGCGTCCTTACGAATTGATGGTAATCATCGACCCCGAGGTCGAAGAGCGTACCGTAGAGCCGTCGCTTCAGAAGTTCCTGAATGTCATCACCACCGATGGTGGAACCATCGAAAAGGTAGACATCTGGGGCCGTCGTCGCCTGGCATACGACATCAAGAAGAAGTCCGAAGGTATCTACGCAGTGGTGAACTTCACCGCTGAGCCTGCTACCGCCAAGGAACTTGATCGCCAGCTGTCTCTGAACGAGACGATCATGCGCACCAAGATCATCCGCCCCGAAGACCAGAAGGTTGTTGCTGAGTAATCAGCCCCTTCCGGATCTTTACCCCGCAGGAACGAACAAGGAGGCAGTAGATGGCAGGCGAAACCACTATTACGGTCATCGGTAATCTCACCAATGATCCGGAGCTGCGGTTCACCCCGTCTGGCTCAGCAGTAGCGAACTTCACCATCGCTTCTACTCCCCGGACCTTTGACCGCCAGTCGAATGAATGGAAGGACGGGGAAACCCTGTTCCTCCGCGCGTCCGTATGGCGGGAAGCAGCCGAGAACGTTGCCGAGTCCCTCACAAAGGGAACACGCGTCATTGTTTCCGGCCGTTTGAAGAGCCGTTCTTACGAAACCAAAGAAGGCGAGAAGCGCACCGTTATTGAGCTTGAGGTCGACGAGATCGGCCCGAGCTTGCGTTACGCGAATGCCAAAGTCAACCGCACCCAGCGCTCCGGCGGCGGGTTCGGCGCCGGCAACGGTGGCCAAGGTGGCTTCGGTGGCGGCAACGCAGGTGGCTTCGGAGGTGGCCCCGCTGGTGGAAACCAGGGCGGCAACTCCGGTGGAAACTGGGGCGGCAACCAGCCCGCACAGCAGGATGACCCTTGGGCTACGCCCGGTGTCAGCAACGCTGGTGGCTGGGGCAACGGCCCGGACTCCGAACCTCCCTTCTAAACAAAAAAACACCACCATCCCGTGGATCAATATCCACGGGCTCCATAGAAAAGGAGCTCCACGATGGCTAAGGCTGAACTCCGTAAGCCCAAACCAAAGTCCAACCCCTTGAAGGCCGCTGACATCACTGTCATCGACTACAAGGACGTAGCATTGCTGCGCAAGTTCATCTCCGACCGCGGAAAGATCCGCGCTCGTCGCGTCACTGGCGTTACCGTTCAGGAACAGCGCAAAATCGCCCAGGCAATCAAGAACGCCCGCGAAGTTGCTCTGCTGCCCTACTCCGGCGCTGGCCGCGGCTAAGGGAAGGGATTAACTAACATGGCAAAGCTCATTCTGACCCACGAAGTAACCGGTCTCGGTGCTGCTGGCGACGTTGTCGAGGTAAAGAACGGTTACGCACGTAACTACCTTCTGCCCCGCGGCTTCGCTCTGACCTGGACCCGTGGTGGCGAGAAGCAGGTTGAGAGCATCAAGGCAGCACGTGCTGCCCGTGCCCACGCAACTGTTGAAGCTGCACAGGCACAGGCTCAGGCATTGTCCTCCAAGAAGGTCAAGCTCGAGGTGAAGGCCGGTCAGTCCGGTCGTCTCTTCGGCACCGTCAAGCCTGCTGACGTCGCTGCTGCTGTTGAGGCTGCCGGCCTCGGCGCCATCGACAAGCGCAACGTTGAACTGCCGAACCACATCAAGTCTGTCGGTTCGTACCAGGCCAACGTTCGCCTGCACGAGGATGTTTCCGCTGTCATCGACCTTGAGGTCGTTGCCGGCAAGTAGTCTCTGACTAAACCTGAAGGACCCCGCTCCCGGATTCCGGGAACGGGGTCCTTTTGCATGCCCCGAGTTGGCATTTGATGACAATGTTGGAGCCCCGGATTGCCATTAAATGCCAACTCGCGGAGGGCTCGCGCGGGGTTAGGGCCTATGGATCTCCGTCATGGTGTGGTTGTAGCCGGTGCGGATCAGCTCGGCCAGCACATCCCTGTCCACGTCGTCCAGCTTGTTGACGTACAGGCAGGACGCGCCGGTTTTGTGCTTACCCAGTTCTGGAAGCAGACGGTCCGCCTCCGGCCCCATGGTCAGTCCGTAGAGGGCCAGGTTGGTCTTCCGGGATGAAAAACCGACGGCCGCGGAATCACCCTCACGGCCGCTCGCATACTTGTAGTGGTACTTGCCGAAGCCGACGATCGTGGGACCCCACATCACGGCTTCCTGGCCGGTGAGCTCCCGCATCATGTTCAGCAATTCAAAGCCGTCCGCACGCCGCGTCGGGTGCTCCACGGCACCGAGGAACTCCTCTACGGACGCGTCGGTGGGCTGCGTCTTGTTCTCTGCCATGCAGGTAGTCTTGCAGACACGCCACAGGCTCACCAGCACCAGTGATAGCCTGCACCGGTGAGTCCACTTTCCCCCCGAAACCGCCCATTCCACCAAGTAGACGTCTTCTCCGACCGTCCCTATTTCGGCAACCCGCTCGCCGTCGTCGTAGATGCCGAAGGGCTCAACAGCGAAACCATGCAGCGGTTCGCCAACTGGACCAATCTCTCCGAAACCACCTTCCTGATCCCGCCCACGCATCCGGACGCGGACTACAAGGTGCGCATCTTCACGGGCAGTGAGGAATTCCCGTTTGCAGGGCACCCCACTCTCGGTTCGGCGCACACGTGGTTGGAGGCCGGGGGAGTGCCCAAGTCTGCTGGCGTGGTGGTTCAGGAGTGTGGAGCGGGTTTGGTGCGCGTAAAGCACGACGGCGGCAGGCTGGCTTTTGCGGCACCGCCACTGACCCGCTTCGGCCCGGTAGAGGACGCTGTGCGGAAGCAATTGGCGGCGGGACTTCGTCTAAATGAGGCTGACATCCTCGATGCCTCCTGGTTGGTGAATGGTCCGGAGTGGATTGGCGTCCTCCTCGAATCTGGCGGCCAGGTCTTGGGATTGGAGCCGGACATGGCTGCTTTGGGTGACTTGAAAGTGGGAGTCATAGGGCCGTATCCGGCGGGTTTCGAGGTGGATTTCGAGGTTCGGACGTTCATCCCGGGTGACGCGATGATCGAGGACCCGGTGACAGGGAGCTTCAACGCCGGAGCAGCTCAATGGCTCATAGGGAGTGGGCGGGCACCGGAGGACTACGTGGCCGCCCAAGGGACAGTACTTGGGAGGGCGGGACGCATCCACGTCAAGGCTGAAGGGGACCAGGTCTGGGTGGGCGGTGATTCGACTACCTGCATCCAGGGGACAGTACTGTTATAGGCCTGGGTAACTAAAGGAGAACGCATGGGTTCCGCACGGACATTTGAGTCGATCGTCATCATCTTCAACCCCAACAGCACGGGGAATGCCCCGGAGCTTGCGGAAGAGCTGCACGGGAAGCTCATCAAGATGCTGCCGTACTCGCCGGAGATCATCCTTGAACCAACCCAGCACGCGGGGCACGCGGTCGATCTGGCCCGTGAGGCCGCCGGCAAGGGCGGCGACGTCCTGGTGGTCTCGGTCAGCGGCGACGGCGGCTACAACGAGGTTGTCAACGGCGTGATGCAGGCGGAGAACCCCAAGGCAGTGGCCGCAGTCATGGCTGCCGGCAACGCGAACGACCACCGGCGGACGGTTGGAACCAAGCCTTTGGAGGAGGCCATCGCGGAGGGCAACGTCCACAACATCGACCTGCTCCGGATCCACACCGGCCAGAAAGAGAATGAGCCGCTGGAATACGCCCACTCGTACATCGGGTTCGGCCTGACTCCGGTTGTGGCGACGGAGTTGGAAAAGGGAAGCAAGGGCGCCCTGACGGAGATGGTGTCCGTGATCAAGACGTTCTCTGAGTTCAAGCCGTTCGAAATCCGGTTGGACAACGGCAAGCGCCAGAAGGTGGACAGCCTCGTTTTTGCGAACATCCCCGAAATGGCAAAGTACGCCACCCTCAGCGAGGCGGAGGAGACGCCCCGTGACGGCAAGTTTGAGGTCATCTTCTTCCCCCACATGCCCAAATGGCGGGTGGTCTTGAACGCTTTGCGGGCCACCACCCAGGGCCTGGGCGATCAGCCGAGCGTCAGCAGCTACGAATTCACCACGCTGAAGCCCCTGCCGTACCAAATGGACGGGGAAGTAAAGAACGTGGAAGCCGGGATCAAGGTCCGCGTGGAGAGCGCACCGGCGGCGCTGCCCACCATCGGCTGAGTTCAGCCCGCGCTGCAGGCAGCGGTGACAAAGTCATGGATGCGTCCGCGCAGATCTGCAGGAGCCGGCACCTTCAGGGCACCCTGACGGTTGCCGATGGCCACATTCAATGGAACCAGTGTTCCCACCTTGTCTTCAGCGACGGCATGGGGGTCGCAGCGGGCAGGGCGTACGCGCAGGGACAGCACCCGGGCGTCCGCTGCGGCCGCAATGGCGACGTCGCGGGGCCACGGGTCCGACGGCTGCTCCGCCAGTAACGTGGTGCCACCGATCGACTCGATGACCAGGGTCTGGTTGGGCGTAGCGGTTCTGGTTGGGGTGATAATCAGGCGCACGACGGCGGTTCTTCCGTCCGGCGCTACGTCCAGTTCCGGGGCCAAGGCGATGGATGCCACCGCCGCGGCCTCCTTGGCGAGGCAGAGTTCGTCCGAGTTGCGCTGCAGGACGCCGAAGGAGTCGGTGGCTCCGGTGCTGAGTTGGCGTTGCTCATTATTGGTGCGGGCGTAGTGGATGGTGGTTGCCGGGGGTTCGCCCGTATGGCTCCCGCAGCGTGGCTCCGGAAGGCTGGCGGGGAGGCTTTTGGGCTGGTTCGGCGGTAGTTCCAGTGGACCGTTTTCCGGCCTCCATGTGATGTCCTGCTGAAACAAGCCTGAGCGGAGGTCCATGCCGCTGACCGTGACGGGCGAGCCGGAGGTGTTGGTCAGTTGGATGAGGATGGCTTGCTTTCCGTACTGGTCGCGGGACTGGTTGATGTCCACCACGATCTCCGCGGCAGGCTCACTGGTGCCCGGTTCCGGAGCAGCCACGGGCTGGCAGGAAGAGACCGCACCCGCGGCACACAGCAACAAGATGAGTGCCAACCATGAATGCCGCTGCCGGGCCATGCGATCAGTCTAGGCCTGGCGTTGGGAACCTGTACGGGTTCCTCTGGTGATAGCTTCGTAAGCATGCTTAGCTTAATTCCCAATACTGGTGCGCCACCGGAAAGGAAGTCATGTCCACTGTTACCCGGCCCTTCAAGTCTTCAGCAGCCGACGTCTGGAAAGTGATCGCCGACGGCTGGCTTTACCCTGGCTGGGTGGTGGGTGCCTCACGGATCCGCGCTGTGGATGATCAGTGGCCCCAGGTCGGTGCGAAGCTTCATCACTCCGTAGGCGTATGGCCCTTCCTGATCGATGACAGCACCAGCGTGGCTGCGGTCCAGACCGGACGCTCCCTTGAGCTCCTTGCCCGTGGATGGCCGATGGGTGAGGCCAAGGTGCTGATCACGGTGGAAGAGGCCGGTCCGGACGAATGCCGCGTCTCCATCTCCGAGGACGCAGTGCGAGGTCCCGGCAAGTTGGTTCCCAAAGTCCTGCGGGATCCTGTGATCGACGTTAGGAACAACGAGACCCTGCGACGACTGGAACTGATGGCAGTCGGCGGGGCTGGGCGGCAGAGGTAGCCTTTTCGGCAAGATCCTTCGCCCAGGGCCTCTTCCGTCCTAGCATGGTCCGCAGGTGCGCACACGGACGGTGCACAGGCGGGGGATGGGTTCATGGGGTCATCGGAAGCGGCAGAAGCCAGGGTGGCGGCAGCGGCCAGTGCAGGGCCTCCCAAGACGGAGAGTGAGCCGGGCAGGCGCAGGCGTCCGCGGAGAATCCGAAGGCTGGAGCTCGCCGTCGTGCTGGTCCTGGCCGTACTCCTGGCCCTTTCTGCCACCCCGTGGCCATCGGCGATGGTGATCCGTGGGGTTTTCGAGCGCGGGGCCCAGGACACCGTTGCAGAAATGACTCCTTACGTTCCGCAGGCCGGGCTGCAGACACGAGCCAATGTTGTCTACAGGCCGGGGCTCTCCTTCGACGCCTTTAGCCCCGAAGGAGCTGCGGGTGGACTGCCGACGATCGTTTGGATTCATGGTGGTGCCTGGATTTCCGGGACCCAGGCCAACGTTGAGCCCTATCTTCGGATTCTCGCCGCCGAAGGCTACACAACCATCGGCGTGGGCTACACGATTGCGCCCGAGGCCACGTATCCCACAGCGGTTCGTGAAATCAACGACGCCCTGGCTTACATCAAGGCTCACGCTGCTGAACTGAACGTGGATCCGGGCCGCATCGTCCTGGCAGGGGACTCTGCGGGTGCACAGCTGGCCAGCCAAATGGCCACCCTGACAGTCAATCCTGCCTACGCCAACCTGCTCGGCGTAGAGCCGGCGTTGCGCAAGGAGGATCTGGCTGCCACCATTCTTCACTGCGGTGTTTACGATCTGGACGCCATGAGCAAGCTCAACGGTCTGCTGGAGTGGGGTCTCAAGACGTCTTTGTGGTCCTACACGGGCACCAAGGACTGGTCCGCCACCTATGCCGGGGCAACCATGTCTACCATCGGGTTCGTCACCGGTGACTTGCCCCCTACGTTCATAAGCGGCGGCAACGGAGACGGGTTGACCTGGTTGCAGTCCGTTCCCTACAGCAATCGCTTGAAAGCAGCCGGAGTTCCCGTGACAGAGCTTTTCTGGCCAGCCGACCACACTCCGGCACTTCCTCATGAGTACCAGTTCCAGTTGAATTTCACCGAAGCCAAGGATGCCAAGGACAGGACCCTGGACTTTCTGGCCGCTCACGTGCGCCCGGGCCGGTAGAAGCGTCCGGGAATACTTCCGGAGCCCGCCCGGTTCAACCACATAGATGCATATGCATGTAAGCTGAGTTGAATCGAGCAACAGGAGAACGCCATGGAAACCCGCCGCATAACCGTCCTTTTGGTTGGGTCCCCGTGTAGGAGTCCGGTGACTATGTGAGTTTCGTGTCCGAGAATGGACGCAGGAGGAAATTCACTAGTTATGGCACGTAGGCATACCCCCGAGCAGGTCATCGCGAAGGTCCGGCAGGGCCAGAAAATGCTCAATGAAGGACGGCCCCTCATCGAGGTCGTCAAGGAACTGCAGGTCACCGAGGCGACCTGGTACCGGTGGCTGAACCAGTACGGGTCCGAGAAGAACGCCGAGGCGACGAAACGGACCAAGGAGCTCGAGAAGGAGAACGCGAGGCTCAAGCGGCTGCTGGCCGAGAAAGAGCTAGCCATCGACATCCTGAACGAGGTGGCCAAGGGAAAATTCTGAGCCCCGAACCACGCCGCCGTGCCGTGCGCATGGCGATGGAGAAGTTCGGGGCGTCGGAACGCTTTGCCTGCAAAGTGCTGGGGCAGAACCGCTCCGCCCTGCGCAAGAAGAAACCCGAAATGAGTTTCGAGGAAACACGGCTGCGCGCTGACCTGCGGGCAGTCGCGCAGAAACACCCGGCGTGGGGCTGGAAGAAGGCCCGCTGGCACCTGCGTGCCCAGCCGCAGTGGCAGGACGTGGCGCTGAACAAGAAGCGGGTACGCCGGCTCTGGCGCGACGAGGGACTGGTTTGTAAACCCAAGCCGAAGAAGAAGCGCCGGACCGGCCCGGACGCCGGGGAACAGAAGCGCCTGAAAGCCGAATACCCGATGCACGTGATCAGCTTCGACTTCCAGTCCGACGTCACCTCCTGCGGGCGCCACATCCGCTTCTTCAACGTCATCGACGAATGCACCCGCACGGCGCTGGCGATCGTGCCGCGGCGCTCGTTCAAGGCTTCCGACGTGGTCGCCGTGCTGGAGAACATCATCGCCGAAACCGGTATCGAACCGGCGTACGTGCGCTGCGACAACGGACCGGAATTCACCGCCGCCGCACTGATCGAATGGTGCAGCACAGCCGGTGTGAAGACCGCGTTCATCGACCCGGGATCGCCCTGGCAGAACGGGTTCATCGAATCATTCAACGCCCAATTCAGAAGGGAACAACTCTCCGGAGAAATCATCGACACCATGGCCGAAGCAAAGTACTTGGCCGACGAATGGAAAGACATCTACAATCATGAACGGCCCCACGGATCCCTGGATGGAATGACACCATCCAACTACTGGAATCAGTGGACCGCAGACCACCAATCAGCTATCGCATAGCCGCTGGACTGCTAAAGGGGGCCCAATCACTTTCAGCAGGGCTTGGCGTGCCGTCGTCGAGCCGTCTGCTGGCCGACCAATTGGCTGCCTCCACGGAACGGCAGCTGCAGGCAGCCGGGTACCAGGCGAAGATCGACATCGTTGAACTAAGGGACTTGGCGGTGGACATCGCCAACAACTTCGTCACCGGATACGCAGCTCCCCGCCTCGCGGAGGTGATCGCCGGCGTCGAAGACTCCGACGGCATTATCGCCGTCAGCCCCGTTTTCAGCGCCTCCTACAGCGGCCTCTTCAAGTCCTTCATCGACGTCCTGGATCCCAAGTCGCTGGACGGCAAGGCGGTCCTCATTGGCGCCACGGGCGGCACCGACCGCCACCAGATGGTTCTGGACCACGCCATGCGGCCGCTCTTCAGCTACCTGCGGACCAGGATGGCGGCGACTGCCATCTTCGCCGGGCCCCAGGACTGGGGTAATGACGACGGCGGCTCACCGCTTTCCGCGCGCGTGGACCGGGCGGCCGGTGAGCTCGTGCAACTGCTGAGCGGCCCCCAGCCCGGGCGGAAGTCGCCCGCCTTGGAGTCGTTGCCGTTCGAGCAATTGCTGGCAGGAATCTCTGCTGCGCAGTAGGCCGAACTAATCGCCGTGCCGGGTCGTTGGGCAAGGCATGAAATGTCCTGTGGATTCTGTAGACCTGGTGATGAGCGAACGCAGCGGGGTTGAGATTGATTACTGCCCGCAATGCAGGGGTGTGTGGCTGGACCGCGGTGAGCTGGACAAAATCATCGATCGGGTGGCCGCCGACCCCCCACCCGCTCCGGCGCCGCACGTTCCAAGCCAACCTCCCATAGCCCCGCCACCGCTCTACAACCCTTTCGAATCGAGGCCCGGGCAGCCGCGGTACGACGACCGGGGTGGGCGCCGGGATTATGAGCGGAGGGACGCTGATCGGCGGGACTACGACCGTCGCGATGACTATGGCCGCAAGCGGAAGAAGAAGGAAGGCTGGCTCGGAGACCTGTTCGACTTCTAGTCGTCCAGCAGCTCGATGAATTCGCGCGCCTGCTTGATGGTGATGTCCGAGTGGCGGGTCAGGGCCAGCGCTGCGCCCTCCACGTCCCCGCTTTTGGCGAGGGTCCTGATCCGCCCGTAGATCTCGTCATTGAGCATATTGCTGCTCACCTCGCGGGTCACATCGCCCTTGCTGACGATTGCACGGTACCGGTAAGGGAACCGCTCGGGCTCGTCGTCATCGTCCGCCAGCAGGTCCTTGGCGGGAGCTTCCGGCCGGTAGGGCTGTGGATGGGCGGCGAGGGCTCCGACGGCGTCGCGAGAGGCCCGCAGACCTTCTCCGGTGGCCTGCAAGTAGAGCTTGATGGCCGCCATCCCTTGGCCCTGCGCTATGAGGGAGTACAGGCGACGGTGCTGTTCCTCATTTAGTTTGGCTGCCGACTCCTTGGCGAGGGTGACTGCATCCTTGGGCACGTTCAAGGCCGCGGCGTCGGCACGGGTCTCGGCAGATCGCTTGGTGTAGGAGCGAATGAGCAGCAGCACGCCCGCAATGACCGCAATGAGGATCACGAGCGGGATGAGAAGCGAATCCATGGCGTTTATCAGAGCCGATCTATGTAGTTCTTGGCGGTCATGAGATCTGAGTGTGTTGCCTGCCGCAGTACCTTGATGGCTTGGATCTTTTGGCCGCTGCGGACAAGGTTTTGGAGCTCAAATGCCAACTGTGGGTTGAGCTGGCCGTTGGGAAGTATTGCGGGTTGCTGATCCCGGGCAGGGGAATTCGGGGACTGCTGGCCAGGGGCCGGGCGCGAAGTGTGGGAACGGTTCTGGCTGGGCTGCGCGGAAGCTTCTATGCGTGCCCGCTGGGCCAGTGCCGCCTGGATTTGCGAGGCTTGGTGCGCGGCGGAGCGTGACGCCAGTTCACGTTGGTAGCGCTCCGCCTCGGACACTCCGGTATCACGGGGCCGAAGCGCCGTGGACACGGCCCATAGCAGGCCAATAAGGATCACCAAAGGGAGGGCTGTCAGGAGCAGGTCGCCAAGGTTGTTCCCCATGCTTAGAGCTTATGCCAGATTGAGGTTATCCACAGCACATTCCATGAGCGGCATAAGCTTCCGAGAGGGAAGTGTCAAATACGGCATGAACTTGTTGAATGCATCACATTCTGGGCATGTTTGTGCCTCGTCGAGGCGTGATGGGCTTCCCTCCTGGTGAATGTACCTGTGGATGGTTATCCACTAAAAAATCTTTTGCTCCACAAGCTGTGAGGGACGTTTTCCCATGTCAAAAGCGGTTTTGAGCGAAAAGAATTTTTGTATCCACAGGTTCACGCACAGTCTGTGCACAACCAATGGGGCTTATTCCACAGGTTATCCACAGATGTGCAAGACGGCCGGCTTTGTGCTTCCCAAGAGCGCGGATAACGTGGCTCAGGTACCTGTTTCAGGATGGAAATAACCCTCCCGAATACCCTCAGCCGACGGCGCGCAAATCAGCTTGGGGATACTTCTGTGGATAAGTTGTGGGTAACGGGGACGGCCCTAAAAATGTCGGTCCCGGACGATATAACAGGAGCACTCGGCTGGTCCGGATGCCAAGGTTATCCATTCCAGGTCCACCCGCGCTTTACGCACCGCCGAGGGACGGAATCTCTGCAGCGGTACACATATGGAGGACGGCTTTGTCAGTAACGCACTTGGACTCACTCGAGGGCACCCGGGCTTCGGATTCGAGCCGCAAACCTCCGCAGGACATCGCGGCTGAACAATCAGTCCTCGGTGGCATGATGCTCTCCAAGGACGCCATTGCCGACGTCGTGGAGATCGTTCGCGGGCACGATTTTTACCGCCCGGCGCACGAGACCATCTACGAATCCATCATTGACCTGTACGGACGCGGAGAACCCGCTGACGCAGTGACCGTCTCGGATGAACTGACCAAACGCGGCGAGATCAACAGGATCGGCGGGCCGGCCTATCTCCATGAACTGATCCAGACTGTCCCCACCGCCGCAAACGCCGGCTACTACGCGGAAATCGTTGCAGAACGCGCAGTCCTGCGCCGGTTGGTCAATGCCGGAACCAAGATCGTGCAAATGGGCTACGGCCAGGACGGAGAGGTCGAAGACCTCGTCAACCAGGCCCAGGCCGAGGTCTACGCTGTTGCTGAAAAGCGCACGGCTGAAGACTACGTTGCGTTGAAAGACGTCTTGGAGTCCACCGTGGACGAGATCGAGGCGTCCGGGCACCGTGGAGAGGGCATGGTGGGTGTTCCCACCGGCTTCTATGAACTGGACGAACTCACGCACGGCCTCCACCCTGGCCAGATGATCGTGATTGCAGCACGCCCCGCGGTCGGTAAGTCCACGTTTGCGCTGGACTTCGCCCGTTCGGCAGCCATCAAGAACAACATGGCGACTGTGATGTTCTCCTTGGAAATGGGCCGGAACGAGATCGCCATGCGCCTGCTCTCCGCGGAGGCCACCATCAGCCTCCAGGATCTCCGCAAGGGAACCATCAAGGATGAGCAATGGTCCAAGATCGCCACCACCATGGGCCGGATGAATGATGCGCCCCTGTTCATCGACGACAGCCCCAATATGTCCCTCATGGAAATCCGGGCCAAGTGCCGCCGCCTCAAGCAGCAACATGACCTTAAGCTCGTGGTGCTCGACTACCTGCAGCTGATGAGCTCGGGCAAGAAGGTTGAATCCCGCCAGCAGGAAGTGTCCGAGTTCTCGCGTGCGCTGAAGCTGCTCGCCAAGGAACTCCAGGTCCCCGTGATCGCCCTCTCGCAGCTGAACCGTGGTTCAGAACAGCGTCAGGACAAGCGGCCCATGGTTTCCGACCTCCGTGAATCCGGTTCTATCGAGCAGGACGCGGACATGGTCATCCTCCTCCACCGTGAGGATGTCTACGACAAGGAGTCCCCTCGCGCAGGTGAAGCGGACATCCTGATCGCCAAACACCGTAACGGCCCTACCAAGGACATCGTCGTGGCATTCCAAGGTCACTACTCCCGGTTCGCCAACATGGCCGGCGATTCCGGCGGAGGCGGCGGTTTCTAGCACCCGCTAAGCAGCGTCCTCAAGCTGCTTCCGCAGCAGGCAGAACTCGTTGCCTTCGGGGTCTTGCAGCACATGCCATTGTTCCTCGCCCGTTTGCCCGACGTCGGCTGGACGGGCTCCGAGGGCAAGCAGGCGCTCCAGCTCAGCAGCCTGGTCCCGGTCCACGGGATTGACATCGATATGGAGCGGCAGGCGGCCCGCCCGCGGGTTGCTGCTGGGGCTCAGGATGATGGTGGGCTGCAGGCCGCCGAAGCCGGCATCGGACGGCCCGATCTCAATCGAGCCCTCATCCCTGTCGAGTTCGACGTATCCGAGCACGTCACTCCAGAACTTGGCGAGCAGTTCGGGATCTTTGCAGTTCAGGACCAGTTCGCTGATTCGGCAAGACATGGACGCCAGTGTAGTGGGGCTTCAGCCCAGTAAGAGATAGAACACGATTGCCAATCCGGGGATGAGGGCCTGTCCTATCGCACTCGTCCACAAGCGTTTCTCCGTCACCCAGAGCCAAAAGCCCAGGAACACGTGGCTTGCGCAGCAAAAAAGGACGATTGACGTTCCACCAGCCGCGTTGCCTGTGTTCACCATCAACAAACCCACGGCCAATCCAAATGCGAAGGCAAAGTTGTAGGCACCTACGTTCATGGCCCACATCCTGACGGCCCTCACGTCGTCCGGTTGGATCAGAAAGATCCGGTGGAAGCGTTGATCGCCGTGGAAGAAAATCTCAAGAATGCCGACGCTGCCCAGCGTCAAGAGTGGAGGGCCGCAGATCCTCCGAGACAGCTAGCAGCCTTCGAAGTCGCTGAGGACCTTCACCTTCTCCGCGGAAGCGGACGAGGGATCGAAGGCGTAGCCAACCCACTCCTTGGCCAGCCGCCGGGCGAGTTCCACGCCCACCACGCGCTGTCCCATGGTGAGGACCTGGCAGTCGTTGGAGAGGATGGAGCGCTCCACGGAAAACGAATCGTGGGCCGCGGTGGCACGGATACCGGGCACCTTGTTGGCGGCGATGGCCACGCCGATGCCGGTACCGCAGAAGAGGATGGCGCGATCAGCCTTGCCGTCGCGGATCATTTCGCCTGCCGCGATGCCCACGTACGGGTACGGCCTGGTGAAGTCCGCATCGGCACGGTTCACTCCGATGTCAATCACTTCGGTGATCCGGTCGTCTGCCTCCAGATCCGCGAGGATCCGGTCTTTGTAGTCAACGCCGGCTTCATCGGCGCCCACGATGATGCGCATGGTTACTCTCCTAGTTGGCGGCTGCAGCTACGGGAACTGCCGTGAAGTGGGGCCCGACGGCGGTGAACACCATGGCGAGCGACGTCGCCCCGGGGTCGGGGGTGCCGATGCTCTTCTCGGCGAGCGGACGGGCGCGGCCTTTGAGCGGGCGAAGATCAGCGGTGGCGGCTGCTGCCGACGTTGCTGTTGCAGCCGCGGCAGCCCACGCCTCCTCTGCGGGGGACCCTGCAGCCACGGCGTGAGTGAAGGAAGAAGCAAACGGCAGCAGGGAGTCCACCATGGTCTTGTCGCCTATCTTGGCTTTGCCCAGGCCAGTGATGCGGTCGGCGAAAGCGCGCACAGCGGCCGCGAGGAGGTCCGCCGTCGGGCTTTCCGAGTCGCCCAGCCGCTCGCCAAAGGCGCGCAGCCCGGCACCCCAGAGGACACCCGACGTTCCGCCGGCTTTGTCGGCCCACGCGTCGCCGCCGGCGATCAGCACGGAGCCCGCCCCGGCACCGGCCGAGTAAGCGGCGGCAGCGGCCTGAATGGCGGCAGCGGACCCACGGACCATGCCGCGGCCGTGGTCACCATCGCCGGCGATTGCGTCCATGTCTCCGAGCATCGACTCCGATTCGCGGAGCAGCTCCGCAGTGGCTTCCAGCGCGGCAAGGCACTTGCCGGCGTAGGCCCGCGATCCCTCTGTGGAGGAGTAGTTGGCGGCGTCCGAGGCAACGACTTCTTCCACAGCGTCGCCGGGCGCGGCGATATCGAACCCAACCGAACCCCGGCGATAGGCCGGAGTCAGGGCAGGGGCCGTCCAGTACTCCTCCAGTTCCTCGTCCAGCCATGTCAGGGTCAAGGAAACACCTGCCATGTCCAGGCTGGTCACCAGTTCTCCGACCTCGGGCATGACCAGGGTGTAGCCCGCCTCGCGGAGGAGCGGGGCGACCGTGCGCCACAGGACAAAAAGTTCCTCGTTCTTGGTGGAGCCAAGCCCGTTGAGGATGACGGCAACACGACCGGACGCGGCTGCGGGCGCTTCCGCCAGGACGCGTCGCACCAGTTCGTGGCCAAGTTCGACGGCGGTAGGCAGTTCAGTATCGAACAGTCCCGGTTCGCCGTGGATACCCAGGCCCAGGCCCATGTGACCCTCGGGAAGGCGGAAGAGGGGTTGCTCCGCTCCCGGGAAGGTGCAGCCGCTGAATGCCGTTCCGATGGTGCGGGTGCGGTCATTGGCCTTGCGTCCCAAGCGCACCACCGAATCCAAGTCCAGCCCGGCTTCGGCGGCTGCACCCATGACCTTGAAGACCACGAAGTCCCCGGCAATGCCACGGCGCTTTTCAACCTCGGACAAAGGAGCACTGGCGATGTCGTCCGTGACCAGTACGTTTTCCGCCCGGATTCCCTCGGCATTCAACCGTTCACTGGCCATGCCGAAGTTGAGGACATCGCCGGCATAGTTGCCATAGGTGAAGACGATGCCGGCACCCGAGTTCGCGGCCTTTGCCACGGAGTAGGCCTGTTGGGTGGACGGTGAGGTGAAGATGTTTCCGACCACGGCCCCGTCAGCAAAGCCCGGGCCGATGATGCCGGAGAACGCGGGGTAATGCCCCGAACCGCCGCCCGTAATAACTGCCACCTTGGGAGCGGAGGGCCGGTTGCGGCGAACGGCGCCACCCTCTACCTGGCGTACGAGGTCCGAGTGGGCGTCGCAGAAGCCGGAGAGGGATTCATCGGCGAAGTCGGCGGGATCGTTGAAGATTCTGGTCATGGTGGGTCCTGGTGTTCCTCGGAATGCGGGGGACTAGTGAATGTGGCTGCCGCCGTTGATGTCGATGGTGGTGCCGGTGAGGTACGCGGAATCCTCGGAGGACAGGAACGTGATGACGGCGGCAACTTCCTCGGTAGTGGCGTTGCGGCCCAGGGGGATGCCGGCGTTGATGGCGTCTTCCTGCTCCTGGGTGCTGCCTACGCGGATGTTCGTGTCTACCGCTCCGGGGGTGATGGCGTTAACGGTCACGCCGGTTTCGCCGATTTCACGGGCCAGGGCTTTGGTGAAGCCGAGGATGGCTGCCTTGGCTGCGGAGTAGGGAACCTTGCCGAACACGCCCCCACCGCGCTGGGCGGAAACGGATGACATGTTCACGATGCGGCCCCAGCCGTTGGCGATCATGTCCGGGAGGAATGCCTTGGTCACCAGGTAGGTGCCGGTGGCGTTGACGTCCATGACCTTGTGCCACAGCTCAAGGGTGGTTTCGAGGAACGGAACGGGGGAGGTGATGCCGGCGATGTTCGCCAGAGCGCCCACCACCGGGAGGTTTCCGGCCGATACTTCAGCCGCAACGGCAGCCTGGGCCCTGGCAACGGAGGCTTCATCGGCCACGTTGATTTCGTAACCGAACGCGGGGACGTTGAATTCGTTGCCGATTTCGGCAGCGACCTTCGCCGACTTCTCGCCGTCGAGGTCGAGGATGACGACTCCCCAGCCCTGAGCGGCGTAGCGGCGGGCTGTGGTGAGGCCGATTCCGCGCTCGGAGGTGGCTCCGGTGAGGACTGCGGTGCGCTGGGTGGTGGTCATGATGCTCCTTGAATGGTGTGCAGGGGGTACTGGATGAGGTCTGTGATGAAGCTGCCGGCCTTGGCTGCGGCAGCGGGTCGCTCGTCATGGGTGACGTCGCGGGTTTCGAGTTCCAGGGAGAAGTGGCCCGTGTAGCCGATGTCCCGCAGGGCGGAGAGACCGGCCGCGAAGTCCGCTTGGCCGTTGCCGATACTGAGGTTGATGTTCCCGGGCCCGGTTTCGGTGGCGGGCACCGCATCGCGCAGGTGCACGTGGGTGATGCGGTCGCCGAACCGTTCGATGAAGTCCACCGGATTGCCCCCGGAGGCCACGATGTGGCTGAAGTCCATGACGATTCCGACGTTTGAACCGATGAGCTGGTCGGCAAGGAGCTGGGCCCGCTCTGTGTTCCAACACAGCCGGAAGTAGTGCAGGGACTCGGTCCACAGTTCTACGCCGAACTCTTTGGCCCGTTCGGACGCGTGGATGAGTTGGGCGCCAACCGTTTCGATATCTCCCTCGAGGCTGCCCACGGGTTCGTGGTCGATCGCACCGCACGGCAGGACCAGTGCTTTCGCCCCGGTTTTGGCAGCGAGGCTTAGCAGCATCTCAAGGTGGCGTTCGCGTTCCAGCCGGGCGTCGGCGTCGAGCGTTGCATTCAGGTCCCCGATGTCGCCGTTTACGCTGCGGACGCGCAGTCCGGACTCACGCACGACGGCGGCAACCGCCTCCACTGCCTCGGCGTCCAGTACGTAGGGCACGTGGTCGCAGACGCCGGGGAGTGCTCCGAGGTCGATCTCTTCGAAGCCGAGACCGCTCATGGTGTGCAGGGCTGTTGCCAGGTCCTGATGCCGGAAGCTGATGGAAGAACAGCCCAGTCTTTGATGGAACATCGTCGTTGATCCTCAGGTTGCGGCTCTCGACGGAGAGAGCCTTTAGTGATGCGGACCACGTTATCGGAGTTAACTGTTAACAGTCAACCCTTAAAGTTGACTGTTGACATTGCTGGTGGTGTCGGTCACAGTTGACGTATTATGTTGACTGTCGACAGTGGTGTTGCGGAATGCAGCCCACTCTTCGAAAGGGAATAAGCAATGAGCAATGATGCTCTGACCATGCGTGGTCCGGTTCATGGAACCAAGGAAGCCAAGCGAGTCGCCGTCGGTTCGGGCGTCGGCGCAGTCATCGAAACCTACGACTTCATCGGGTTCGGCACCGCTGCCGCACTGTACTTTGGTACGGCATTCTTCCCGGGCGCCGATCCGGTGACCGGTACGTTGGCGTCCTTCGCGACACTCGGTGTTGGCTTCGCTGCCCGTCCTTTGGGCGGCATCATTGGCGGGCACCTTGGCGACAAGCTTGGCCGTAAGCCCGTCCTCGTTGCCTCCCTCATCCTGATGGGCCTGGCGACCTTCGCTATTGGCCTCCTCCCGACCTATCAGCAGGTCGGCCTGCTGGCTCCCGCACTGCTGGTGATCGTGCGCATCATCCAGGGCCTGGCATTCGGCGCCGAATGGGGCGGTGCCATCCTGATGAGCTACGAGCACGCACCGTGGAAGAAGAAGGGCCAGTTCACCGGCATCGTGCAGGCCGGCTTCCCCGTAGGACTGCTGCTGGCAAACCTCGTCTTCCTCTTCAGCGTCGGCCTCGGCAGTGAATGGGCCTGGCGCGTACCGTTCCTCGCCAGCATCCTGCTGGTCGCCGTAGGACTCATCATCCGTTCCAAGGTGCCCGAGTCCCCGGTCTTCGAAGACGTCAAGACCAAGGGCGACATTGTTAAGTCCCCGATCGTCGAGGTCATCAAGACCGACTGGCGCAACATCGTCCGCGGCATCGGCCTCCGCATCGCCGAAACCGCCGGCTACGCCGTCTCCGTGACGTACATGATCTCCTACCTCCACAGCACCAAGCTGGCCGACAAGACCCAGACCCTGGTGGCCCTCTGCATCGCAGCCGCCATCGGCATCTTCGCCACCTACGCCTGGGGCAAGCTGACCGACAAGGTGGGCCGCCGTCCCGTGTACATCTGGTCAACGGCCTTCGCCGTGGCCTTCGGCATCCCGATGTTCCTCCTGGTCAACACCGGCATGTTCATCTTCATCATCGCCACGATCGTGATCGCCTACGCCGTATGCCAGAACTCGCTCGCCGGCGCCCAGGGTGCCTGGTTCCCCGAGCTGTTCCAGGCCAAGACCCGCTCCTCCGGCGCATCCCTCGCCTACCAGATCTCCGCCATGGTCTCCGGGTTCACCCCGTTCATCACCACCCTGCTGTTCGTCAGCTTCGGCTGGATGGGCCCCGCGGCCCTCTTCAGCATCTACGGAGCCATCGGTCTCTGGGCCGCCTTGATCACCAAGGAAACCTGGGGCAAGCGTGAGCGCCGGCTCGCGGAAGAAGCCGCCAGCAAAACTCCCCAGACGGTAACCGCCTAAGCAACCACTCGACGTCGGGCGTGTTCTCCCCATCGGTACACGCCCGACCCCGGAAGGATTCCCGTGACTATTCCATCAGTCGAAGCAGCGCCCGCTTTGCCGGCCGCCGACCGGGTGGAGCGCATCCGCGCTGCCGCCTACCGCATCCGCCACCACGCCCTGAACATGGGTGAGGTCCAAGGCCAGGGCTACGTCGGCCAGGCCCTGGGCGCAGCGGACATGTTCGCCGCCGTTTACGCCGACCAGCTCACGTACCGTGCCGAAGATCCGCACTGGGAGGGGCGCGACAGGTTCCTGCTCTCCACTGGGCACTACGCGATTGGGCACTACGCGGCCCTGGCCGAAGCCGGGATCGTTCCCGTGGCTGAACTCGAAACCTACGGCTCGGACGATTCCCGCCTCCCGATGTCCGGGATGTCCACCTACACTCCGGGCATGGAAATCTCCGGTGGTTCGCTGGGACACGGCCTGACCATCGCCGTCGGGATGGCTCTCGGCCTCCGGGCGCAGGGTTCCTCCAACCGCGTCATCAACTTCCTTTCCGACGGTGAACTGGATGAGGGCTCAACCTGGGAAGCTGCCATGGGCGCCCACCACCACCAGCTGGGCAACCTGACAGCCATGGTGGACATCAACGCCCTCCAGGCCGACGGCGCCACCAATACGGTGCTGCGCACCGAACCGGTCACCGAGAAGTGGGAATCGTTCGGCTGGTACACCCAGCGCGTGGACGGGAACGACGTCGGTGCGCTGCTGGCAGCGTTCGACAACATCGCCGCAGTTTCGGCACCGGTCGGGCAGCCGTCCGTGATCCTCTGCGACACCAAGGTTGGGCGCGGGGTGCCGCTGCTGGAGACGCGGGAGAAGGCACACTTCATGCGCATCGAAGAACACGAATGGCAGATCTGCCGCGAGCAGCTGACCGCAGGATACGAAGGGACGGCATCAGCATGAGCACAGTCACCGCAGCGGCTTCGCCCGCAAAGCAGAAGTTGAAGACGTCGGCGATGATCGCTTCCTTCGCCGACCCGGGCCAGAAGACCACCTCCGCCCCGTTCGGTCACGCGTTGGTTGCCGCCGCCGAGGCTGATAAGCGGATTGTCGGTCTGACGGCAGACCTCGGCAAATACACCGACATGCATATCTTCGCGAAGGCTTTCCCGGAGCGGTTCTTCCAGATGGGCATGGCCGAGCAGCTCCTCCTTGGAGCCGCCGCAGGCCTGGCCGAGACCGGCATGATCCCCTTCGCCTCCACCTACTCCGTGTTCGCTGCCCGCCGTGCCTACGACTTCCTCTGCCTGGACATCGCCGAGCCGAACCTGAACGTCAACATCGTCGGTGGGTTGCCGGGGTTGACCACCGGCTACGGACCCAGCCACCAGGCAACCGAGGACATGGCGATCTTCCGCGGCATGCCCAACCTGACCATCGTGGACCCTTGCGACTCGGTCGACATTGAGCAGGCTGTTCCCCAGCTGGCAGCCTCGGAAGGGCCCACCTACCTCCGCCTGCTGCGGGGCAACGTTCCCACGGTGCTGGATGAGTACGACTACACGTTCGAACTCGGCAAAGCCAAAGTGCTGCGCGGCGGCAACGACGTTGTGTTCGTTTCCTCAGGTTTGATGACCATGCGGGCCCTCCAAGCGGCAGACGCCCTGGCCAAGCACAACGTTGACGTTGCCGTGGTTCACACCCCCACCATCAAGCCGTTCGACTCCGCGACCGTCCTCGCCGAACTGAACGCGGACCGACTCGCCGTCACCCTGGAAAACCACACCGTTGTTGGCGGTCTGTTCGAAACCGTCGCCTCCGCCGTCGTAACTGCCGGTCTGGGCAAGCGCGTGGTGCCCATCGCGCTTCCGGACCAGTTCATCGACGCCGGCGCGCTGCCGACGCTTCACGAGCGTTACGGACTCTCCGTCGACAGGATCGTTGCCAAGGTCCTGGCCGAACTCGGCTAAGAACAAACCCGCAAGAAGGGGCGCAGGACTGCCGGTCCTGCGCCCCTGCCCGTAGTATCAACTGTTAACACCGGACTGTTGGCAGTCGCCCGTACACATTGAGGACACATCATGGCCCTGACCGCATCCCTGCTGGGACTGGAAAAGAAGAGCTTGCGCGAACAGGCGCTCATCGCTCTGCGGAGTGCCATCACCAGCGGGGAACTGGAGCCCGGCCGCCACCTCGTAGAGACCGAACTCTCCGAGATGCTCCAGATCAGCCGCGGAACCCTCCGTGAAGCGCTGCGGCAGTTGGAGCAGGAAGGGCTGGTGTCTGCCGGGGCGCGGGGCCGGCTCTCCGTTCGCCACCTGGACGTCAAGGAAATCCGGGACATCTTCGCGGTCCGGGGCGTCCTCGAATCGCTCGCTGCGCGTACCCTGAGCGACATGCCGGACAAAGAGGCCGCCCTCGCTGAACTGCGTGCCGCCGTCGAGAACATGGGCAACGCCGCAAAGCTCTCACTCGAGGAACAGATCGAAGCCGACCTCGAGTTCCACCGGACGCTGTGCCGGCTCTCCGGGAACGAAACGCTGCTCCATCAGTGGGAATCACTGGAAGGCTCCATCCGGATGTCCATTATGTTCGCCGGTTTGGAGCGTGCCACCAGGAACATGAGCGTCGGACGGCATCACGACATTGTGGCCGCCATCGAAACCGGAGACGCTGCCAAGGCGCGCGAGACCATCATCGGACACATGGACGGTGCCGCCGAAAACCTGGTGGGCTAGGTAGGCTCGGTGAATCCGTGAGTTGATGGATTACTGAGGAGGGCGCGGATTTGCCGATGTGGATGCAGGCCCTGATGTGGGGCACGATCGCCGGCGGCGCGTTGGTGCTCGGCTCGGCGTTGTCATGGAAATGGTCCATCCCACCCAAAATCGTCTCATCCGTCATGTCCTTTGGCGCAGGCGTCCTCATCTCCGCATTGGCTTTTGACCTTGTGGACGAAGCCGCCAGTGGCGGGGGTCTATGGCCGACTGTCTTCGGGTTCCTGGCCGGCGCGGTTGTCTATGTGGGAGCAAACTTCCTGCTGGCCCGCCGGGGGGCCAAGCACCGGAAACGCTCGGGTGGCCACCAGCCCAGCGAAGCAGAGTCGCCGGGCAGTGGGACCGCGATCGCCGTCGGTGCCCTCCTGGACGGCATTCCCGAATCGGTGGTTCTGGGCCTCGGGCTGATCACCGGGGGAGGCGTCAGCCCGGCGATGCTCGCTGCCGTCTTTATCTCCAATGTCCCGGAAGGGCTTTCCAGTACCGCGGGCATGAAGAAATCCGGACGCAGTGCCGCCTACGTCTTCGGAGTCTGGGGCGGCATCGCAGTGCTGTGCGGTATTGCCTCACTGGTCGGTTACTCGGCACTGGAGAACGCACCGGCAGGAGTCATTGCCTTCATCACGGCCACCGCAGCCGGTGCCATCCTGGCAATGCTCGCGGACACCATGATCCCGGAAGCCTTCGAGGAACATCACCTGCTGAGCGGTTTGATTGCTTCGCTGGGCTTCCTGACAGCCTTCACGATCAGCGAACTCGGGGGCTAGCCTCTTCCGCAGTCGATCAGTTCGCTGGTCTCTGGCCGCCAGCGTTCAACAGATGGTCCGGCAGCCGATTTCCAGGTGCCCTGCCGCGGATTTCCAGCAGTTCCCGCGCGTGGGCGTGCAGCTTCTTGTCCTCCTCGGAGACCGGAACCCAAGCAGGGATAGGAACGGCGGTGCCGGTCTCGTCCCGGGCCACCATGACGGTGAGGCAATACGTGGTCAGATTCATCTCCCGGGTCTTTGGATCGCCCGAACGGACATGTACCGCAATGTGCATACCTTTGGCGCCGGTGTAGACCAAGCGGGCTTCCACTTCCACCACATGGCCAATGAGGAGAGGCCTGTAGAAGCGGACGCCGCCGGAGAACACGGCAACCGTGTCCTTTCCGCAGTACCGCGACGCGCAGACATAAGCGGCTTCATCGATCCACTTCATCACGATGCCACCATGGACTTTCCCGCCCCAATTCACGTCCGTGGGGGACGCCATGAACCGCAGCGTCACACGCTCGGCCGTTCCGGCGTCGGTATATTCCTGGGCGTTCATTGCGTTCACGATCTGTTCGCGAACATCTATGCGGGCAAGGGCATGTTCGCGTGCTTCGATTTCGGCGGGCGTGGATGGCTCGAACTGAGGGACGGGGATCGGCTTTCCGTCGGGTCCCACGGCAACAAAGATCACCATGCATTGGCTGTGCATTGTCTCCGGCCCGCCCTTGGGATCCCGGGAGCTCACGGTCGTGTGGATGTGCATGGACGAGCGGCCGGTGTAGACGATCGTGGAGGTGACCTCAACCATGTCGCCGCTGTTGACGGGATCTGCGAAGTGGATGTTGCCCACATATGCCGTGACGCAATAGGACTTTGCCCAGCCGACAGCTGCTGCGTACGCCGCCTTATCCACCCACTCAAGGACGGTGCCGGCATCGACTGAGCCGCTGTGGCCCACGTCCATGGGGGCTGCGAGGAAGCGGAGGGTCACGGAATTCGCGGGGGACTCGCTCATGGTTCGAAGTTTACTGTCGGCGTGTTTCTGTTACGTGACTGAGTCGTTCCTCTATCACTTCCCGCCCCCCTTTCTGCCGTTCCTCTATCGTCTCCCGCCGTCTCCCCGCCGTTGCTCTATCACTTCCCGGCGCCTTTTCGCGGTGCCTCTATCTCTCTCTTGAAGGCAGTGATAGAGGAACCGGGAGATCGATGGGTTTAGTGATAGAGGAACCGGGGGATTGGGGGTGGCTGGGGTGTCGGGCAGTAGGTGACACTGCAGTTGCGATGCAATTGAGAATCATTATTATTAACGCATGTCATCAATCACACCCTCCTTCGACCTGCCCTCGAGAACCACGCGCCGCCGTCTGCGGGCGGTTGCCGCCGTCGGGCTTTCCGCCACTTTGCTTGGCGCCTGCGCGGCGCCCGGCAACCAAGCAGGTGCGGCGCCGGAACCAAGCCCGTCCACAGCCTCCACCAAGGAGGCGCCCGGTCCCGCTCCTCGCCTCGTTTACACCCACGACGGCGGCGTGGCCGTTCTGGACGCAAGGACCCTGAAGCCGGTCGGCGGCGTGGAGCTCGAAGGCTTCAATAGGCTGAACCCGGCGGGTGACGGCAGGCATGTGCTCATCTCAACGGGGGACGCTTTCCGTGTCTTTGACTCCGGTGCCTGGTCCGAGGCGCACGGCGACCATAGCCACCACTACGTCTCCGACCCCGCCTTGACCGGGCTCTCCTTCGACGCCGACGAGGCAGGGCACGTGGTTACCCACGCCGGCAGGACCGTCCTGTTTAGCGACGGTTCCGGGAAAGTGGAGAGCTTCGCCTCTGCGGACCTCACAAAAGGGGGCGAACTGCCTGCCACCGACCAGTACACGACGCCCGAGCCCCACCATGGTGTCGCCGTTGAGCTAGAGGACGGCAAGATGCTGGTGACGCTCGGCAATGAGGAAAGTCGGAAGGGGATCGCCATTTTGTCGGCGGGCAAGGGCCAGGATCGCCGGGAAATTGCGCGCAATGAGGATTGCCCGGGCGTGCATGGCGAAGCGGTGGCTGGCGGTGAAGCCGTGACGGTGGGGTGCACCGACGGCATGCTGATCTACAAGGACGGCGTCATCACCAAGGTGCCCAGCCCGGATGCATACGGCCGGATGGGAAACCAGGCGGGCTCGGAGAAATCTCCCGTGATCCTCGGTGACTACAAGGTGGATAAGGGTGCGAAGCTGGAGCGTCCTACCAGGATCTCGTTGGTCAATACCGACTCCGCATCGCTGCGACTCGTGGACATCGGGACCAGCTATTCGTTCCGTTCGCTGGGACGGGGACCCGCAGGCGAAGCGCTGGTTTTGGGAACAGACGGCGGTTTGCGCGTCATCAACCCGCTGACGGGCGCTGTGGAAAAGAACATCCCTGTGGTGGCTGCATGGGAAGAGTCGGAAACCTGGCAGGACCCGCGGCCCACCCTGTTCGTTCAAGGTTCGACGGCGTTCGTCACAGAGCCTGCGACGCGAACCATCCGCGCTGTGAACCTTTCCAGCGGGAAGGTTGCGGGATCGGCCCAGCTTGAGCACGTGCCGAATGAGCTCACGGGCGTCACGGGCTGATCTCTCCTTTCCACCCTCACCCGGATGCTCTTCCACATCCTGCCTCCTTCAGCCCGACGCTCTATCACTCCCCTGAAGAGAGTGATAGAGCGTCGGGGGATTGGCGGTGGGATGTGATAGAGCGTCGGGGGTTTGGGGGTGGGATGTGATAGAGCGCCGGGGGGTGGGGGAGCATCTACCCTTGATGAGTGCCTGAAACCACAACCGCCCCCAGCCGTTCCAATGCCCGGGAAATTCTCCGGCTAGCCGTGCCCGCTTTCGGCGCCCTGATCGCCGAGCCCCTGTTCCTCTTGGCCGACTCGGCGATCGTCGGGCACTTGGGCGTCGACCAGTTGGCCGGTGTGGGACTCGCCTCCACGGTTCTGCACACCGCGGTTGGGCTCATGGTTTTCCTGGCATATTCGACGACGCCGGCAGTCGCCCGCGCGATCGGCGACGGAAAGCTCGGCAAGGCTTTGGCGGCAGGGCGCGACGGCGTATGGCTGGCTCTGCTGCTGGGCGTGGCGCTCGCGGTGCTCGGCTTCATCTTCGCCGAGCCGCTGGTTGGACTCATGGGCGCGAGCGGAGACGTGCAGGGATTCGCCGTCGACTATCTCCGCTGGTCCATGCCGGGCCTGGCCGCGATGCTCCTGGTTTTTGCCGGAACAGGTGTGCTGAGGGGATTGCAGGACACCCGCACCCCGCTGGTGGTGGCCACTGCCGGGTTCGCGCTGAACATCGCCCTGAACTGGTTCCTGGTGTATGGGCTGAACCTTTCCGTGGCTGGTTCCGCGATCGGAACCAGCATCGCGCAGTGGTCAATGGCCGCGGTTTACCTGGTGTTTGTCGGACGCAATGCCCAACGTTGCAACGTCTCCCTCAAACCCGATTGGCACGGCATCCGCGCCATGACCAAAGTGGGCTCGTGGCTCATGCTCCGCACCCTCAGCCTCCGCGTGGCCATCCTCGCCACCGTTGTGGTTGTCACGGCACAGGGTGCGGTCAACCTTGCAGCCCACCAGTTGGCCATGACCATCTTCTCCTTCCTGGCGTTTGCGCTGGATGCCCTGGCGATTGCAGCCCAGGCCCTGATCGGCAAGGAGCTGGGCGCCCGGAATGCCGGGCGGGCCCGTGAACTGACACGGACCATGGTTCGCTGGGGCTTGGGCTTCGGCGTGATCACCGGGGTGTTGCTGGCCTTGGTGGCACCTTTTGCCGGCTATCTGTTCACCTCGGACGCGGGAGTCCGGTCTGCGCTCACTCTTGCCTTGTGGGTGCTGGCCGTCGGCCAACCCCTCGCCGGTTACGTCTTCGTCCTTGACGGTGTGCTGATCGGAGCCGGCGACGCCCGCTACCTGGCGATTGCCGGCGTCGTAAATCTTGCTGTCTATCTGCCGCTCCTGGCGGCGGTGTACCTGACAAGGCCCGACGGCGCGGCGGGGCTGGTCTGGTTGTGGCTCGCCTTCGCGCTGGGCTACATGCTGGCGCGCGGGGTGACCCTTGGCCTTCGGGCGCGGACGGATCGGTGGATGGTCCTGGGTTCGCACTAAACTGGACGCGTGACTCTCCCAGCGAATGCCGCCCAGCCCCGTTCTGCCTCCAGGCCCACGCCTTGGAAGCCCGTGCTGCTCCGCGCCGCAATCGGTTTGGCGTTCGGTTTGGCCACGGCGTTCTGGAGCAACCCTTCCGGCGAGGGGCTTGCCTGGGCGATGGGCCTGTATCTGCTGGCGACGGCGGGGGCAGTGTGGATGTTCCGGACCCTGCCCGTGTTCGTTCCGGCGGTTATCGCCCTGGGCGGCATCGGCGCGATGGTTACCCGGTCCGACGTCGGCGTAGCACTCTCCGCCGTCGTTGCATTGCTGGTTCTGGGGGTTTCCGAACTGACTCGCGGCGTCCGGAAGCGCGACGACCTCGCCCGGGACTGGCTGATTTCCGGCGTAGTCTCCGTGGGTACGGCCGTGGTGCTGCCGTTCTTCATTTCCATGGGCGCCCATGCGCTCCTGGGTGTGGCCGGTGGCGGTGCCATCATCTGCGGGGTCTTGTGGATTCTCTCGGGGCTTACCTTGCGTCACGAAGCCAAGACGTCCTCCGGACCCTCTGCACCCGGCTCGTCACCCGAGGCCGTAAACTAGTAGCTGGACGTTCTACTGATCGTAGAACTTTGCAGACCGGCGGCAGCTCTTAGAAGCCGCCATTATTGGAGGAATGACCGTGGCTGACCAGACACCAGGAGAACCGCGCAAGATGCGGACTTCGGTCAAGGGACCGCTTGTCTTCTCCGCATTCTTTGCCGTTTTGGCGTTCGTCGCCGTACTGATCTTCGCCTCGGGCGGCAGCGCAAAGGCTCCGAGGTTCGACCTCGCCTTCACCGGCGCCGGCATCGCCTTCATTGTGAGCCTCGTGGTGGCTGCGATGCTGTCCATGAGCTACAAGGAGAACGCCGAACACCTCGGCAAGGGTTCGGGCGTCAATCTCAGTTCCAAGCGGCCGCAGGGCCGTCCGGGTTCGCCGGACTCGCCTGATACGCCGGAAACGCACGACGGCGGACACTAGGTTCCAGCGCTCCTCCCGTTTGATGGGGGAGCGCTTTTTTGTTGCGGTGGGGTGAAGGCTAGTCGCCCTCGGCGGCTTTCCGGGCCCGGTACGCTGCGACGTGGGTCCGGTTGGCGCAATTTCCGGTGTCGCAGTAGAGCTTTGAACGGTTGCGGCTGAGGTCCAGGACCACGGCGTCGCAGTCTTCCGCTGCGCAGAGGCGCATCCGCTCCATCTCCTTGCTCCGGATCACATCGACGATTGCCATGGCAGCTTCCGTGCCCATGCGATCCGCCAGCGGAGCTTCCGGGGTGGTGGCATGGAGGTGCCAGTCCCACTGATCGTGCTTGACGAGCTGGGGGAGGGCCTTGGCATCGGCGAGGAGTTTGTTGATGGCTTTGGCAGCGGTGTCCTCATCGGCGCTCCAGAGTGCTGCGAGCTCACCCCGGAGGCGCTTTACGCTGCGCAACTCAGAGGCCGTTCTGGTGCGCGAACCGGAGAAGCCTTCGGCATCCAGGAAAGCGTCAAGGTCCTCGACGGTGGCCAGCGAGTCCTCTCCATTGGCGGCGGTGTTGATCAGGTTGACGACACTGCGGAGGGCAACCTCGGTGTCAGGCGCAAAAAGCACTTTGACTCCTTACATGCTGGGGGAGTACTGTCATGACCATAAGCCCACTTTACTCCTGACAGGAGGCTGCTGTGTCAGCAACAAGGACCATGGCTGATGCAAAAGGATTCCTGGCATCCGGACTTGGCATCGCCATCATTTCCTCGGCAGTGTTCGGCACTTCCGGGTCCTTCGCCAAGTCGATGCTGGAGACCGGCTGGTCTCCCGGGGCCGCCGTTGCCGTGCGGCTCAGTGGCGCTGCCCTTATCCTGCTGATTCCCGCCGTCGTGGTTCTTCGCGGCCGTTGGCACCAACTCAAGGACAACTGGCTCACCATCCTGCTTTTCGGCCTGATCGGCGTTGCCGGCTGCCAGCTCTTTTACTTCAACGCGGTGGCACGCCTGTCTGTGGGCGTTGCGCTCCTGCTGGAGTACCTGGCGCCGGTGATGATCGTCCTGTGGCTCTGGATCTCCAGCCGACGCCGGCCACGCGCCCTCACTTCTGCCGGAGCCTTGCTCTCCCTGGCGGGGCTGGTGCTGGTGCTGGACTTGACCGGTTCCGTGAAGGTGGACTTCATCGGTGTCTTGTGGGGCATGGCCGCAGCCGTGTGCCTTGTCATCTATTTCTTCATCACTGCCAAGGAGAATGACACCTTGCCGCCGCTGGTGCTGGCTTCGGGTGGCCTGGTTGTGGGCGCGGTGGTCATGTGGCTGGTGGGAGCCGTGGGCCTGCTGCCCATGACGTTCAGCACGGCCAACACCTCGCTCGGACCCTGGGAGACCCCGTGGTGGGTTTCGGTGGGCGGCTTGGTGATCCTGGCAACCGTGCTCGCATACGTCTCCGGCATCATGGCTGCCCGTAGCCTCGGATCCAAGGTGGCGTCGTTCGTGTCCCTGACGGAAGTACTTTTCGCCGTGCTGTGGGCTTGGCTGCTGCTGGGCGAACTGCCCGGATCCATCCAGTTGCTGGGCGGCCTGCTGATTGTGGGCGGTGTGGTGTTGGTCCGGGTGGATGAACTGCGGGGCGACAAGCGGGCTGCCCGAGTAGACCCGGTGGCGGAGCGCGTCCTTGACCACGCGAACGACGTCGAGCCGGTCCCTGGTCCTTAACAGGCGAAGGCCCGGACGCTGTGGCGTCCGGGCCTTTCCCAACTGTCTTAGTTGGAAGCCTGCTGCTGCTGCTCGGCGTTCTTCTGAGCGCGTGCGCCGGCGTCGCGAAGTGCGTCGGCAACCTTCTTGAGGCTGGAAGCGTGCTGGCTGTCCCACTCGCCGCGGAACTTGTCAGCGTCCGGGCCCTTCCAGTCGGTGCCGTCCAGTGCGCCCTTCAGCTGTGAGCGCTGCTGCTCGATGGTCTCTGCACCAGCCTTCAGCTTGTTACCGAGCTGGCGAAGCTGATCAACGTCTGCACCCCAAATAGCCATGAGATATCTCCTTCATTCTTTTCGGACCCGAGCTCTTCGGCATCCCCAGCGGCCTCCGGCTCATCCGGAAGATCCAATGAATAAAACCTATCCCGGGAATCGCTGGACGGTCGATGGGCACCCCTCCCCATAGAGCCCTGCCCATGGCTAGCATGGGTTTATGTGCCGAAATATCCGGACCCTGCATAACTTTGAACCGCGTGCCACGTCGGCCGAAGTTGAGGCTGCTGCCCTTCAATATGTGCGCAAGATCAGTGGCTCCACCAAGCCGTCCAAGGCCAACGAGGAGGCCTTCGCGGAGGCTGTTCACCAGATCGCACACATCACGCAGCATCTGCTTGATTCGATGGTGAGCCACGGCCCCGCGAAGAACCGTGAAGAGGAAGCGGCCAAGGCTAAGGCCCGGGCCGCCGTCCGCTTTGGAACGGCCTAGCCCGGGCCAGCTACTGGGTGGCGCTACTTCCCGAAGGAACGCAGCCTGAGCGAGTTCGCGACAACCAGGACGGAGCTGGCTGCCATGGCCGCGCCGGCGATCATCGGATTCAGCAAGCCAAGGGCAGCCACCGGGATGCCGATCGCGTTGTAGAAGAACGCCCAGAACAGGTTGGTCTTGATGGTGGACAAGGTCCTCCGTGAAAGCTCTATGGCCTGCACCAACTGGTTCAAGTCGCTCCCCATGACGGTCAGGTCTGATGCTTCAATGGCGACGTCGGTACCGGACCCCATGGCTATGCCCAAATCAGACTGGGCCAATGCGGCAGCGTCGTTCACGCCGTCTCCTGCCATCGCAACGGTGGCACCGGCATCTTGGAGCTTCCTGACGGCTTCGACCTTGCCTTCCGGCAAGACACCGGCAAAGACGTCATCCGGTGCGATCCCGACGGCGTCGGCAACCTGAGCGGCCACGGCCGCGTTGTCTCCGGTCAGGAGCATGGGACGGATTCCCAGCTCCTTGAGCTTGCGGATGGCGTCCGCTGAACCAAGCTTGATGGTGTCAGTCAGGCTCACGATTCCCGCAGCTTGTCCATCCAACGCGACCCAGATGGCCGTGGCTCCGGCACGTTCCTGCTCCGCGAAGGTCTCCTGCTGGGCTGGCGTGGGCTTCACGCCGTTCTCCTCCAGCCAGCCGGTGCGGCCAACAAGAACCGACTTGCGGGCTCCGTTCAACGAAACGGTGCCCTTGACCCCACCTCCGGGAGCGGAAGTGAAGCCTTCCACGCGTGGCATGAGGCCGGCGTCGGGCATTGCTTCATTGGCGGCGGCAGCTATGGCGTGGGCGATGGGATGTTCCGACGCGGCCTCAACGGCGCCGGCAAGCAGCAGCACGTCCTCTTCGGCCTGGCCGTTGAGCGTAATAGTATGGTCCACGGCAAGCTTGCCGCTGGTCACGGTGCCCGTCTTGTCCAGGAGGATGGTGTCCACATGGCGGGTGTCTTCAAGGACTTGGGGGCCCTTGATGAGGATGCCCAGCTGGGCGCCGCGGCCGGTTCCGGTCAGCAGGCCCACCGGAGTGGCCAAGCCGAGGGCGCAGGGGCAGGCAATTACGAGAACTGCCACAGCGGCAGTAAACGACGCGTTGAGGTCTCCGCTGAAAACCACCCACAGTACAAACGTCAGAACGGCAATGATCAGGACGATCGGCACGAACACGGAACTGATGCGGTCTGCGAGCCTGGCGATGGGCGCCTTGCCCGTTTGCGCCTGGCTGACCAAGCGGCCCATCTGCGCGAGGGTGGTATCCGACCCCACCCGGGTGGCCCGGACCAGCAACCGCCCGGATGCGTTGATGGTGGCGCCGGTGACGGGACTTCCCGGTCCGACTTCGACAGGAACCGATTCGCCGGTCACCAAGGATGCATCGACGGCGGAAGAACCCTCCGCTACGACGCCGTCAGTGGCGACTTTCTCACCAGGGCGAACCACAAAGATGTCCCCCACTTGGAGCTGGTCCGCCGGAACTTTCTGTTCCCTGCCGTCCACGAGGATGGTTGCGTCCTTGGCGCCGAGGTTCAGCAGGGCCTTGAGGGCATTTCCTGCCTTCGCCTTGGCGTTGGCCTCCAGGTAGCGGCCGAGGAGCAGGAACGTGGTGACGACTGCGGCGACCTCGAAGTACAGCCCGCCGGACATGCCCTCCATGCCCGGATGCTCGGTGATCCGCGGGTCTGCGAACAACTGCCAGGCGGAGTAGAAGTAGGCCGCAATCACACCCATGGAGACAAGGGTGTCCATGGTGGACGCGAAGTGCCGGGCATTGATGGCTGCGGCACGGTGGAACGGCCACGCAGCCCAGCTCACCACCGGGAGTGCCAACGCGGCCACAACCCAGCCCCAGTTGGGGAACTGGAAGGCCGGAATCATGGAAATCGCGAAAACGGGGACCGTGAGGATGGCTGCCAGGATCAAACGGGGAAACAGGGTTGATGCAGCCGGGCCATGCTCCATGTGGTTCTTGTGAGGAGCCTCGCCATGTGCGGCGTGGGCCCCCTGTGCGCCGAAGTCGTCGCTGTGGGCGACATGCTCTGCATGCTCGCCCGTACCTCGCTTGGACGCATGCTGCTGCATGTCCCCCACTTCGACGGAGTGGCGAGGTTGTTGGGTTGGTACTTGGCGGATGGTGGCCTTGTAGCCCGTGGCGTTGACCGTGTCTACGAGTTGCTGGTCCGTGACGGTCGACGGGACGGTGACGTGGGCTGACTCCAGGGGAAGGTTGACGGTGGCCTCGACGCCTTCGATCTTGCCGAGCTTCCGTTCTACGCGATTGACGCACGACGCGCACGTCATGCCCTCAATGTCCAGTTCAACTACCCGGGTATCGGGCTTGTGGAACGTCTCCTGGTTGGTCAAGGGAACTCCTATGCCTGGTTGGCTACCACCACGTAGCCGGCTTCTGCGACCGCTTCACCGATTTCAGCCGGTGAAAGCTCGCTTGTGGAGGTGATGGTCACGGTGGACAGTCCACCGGGGTTCAGGTCAACGGAGACTTCCTCGACCCCGTTGAGTGCTTCAAGTTCTTCGCTCACGCTCGAAACGCAGTGCCCGCAGGTCATGCCGGAAACGTTGACGTTGGTTTGGATTGTCTGGCTCATGAAGTGCTCCTTGGTGGTGGGTTGAATGGGGTAGTGCGGATTTGACCGGCTACCGCAGCAGGCGGCCGATGGCATCGGTGGCTTCCTTGACTTTGGCGTCGATCTGCTCCGCCCGGGCTTGGGGATCGGGCTCGGAAGCGGCCCCCACAACACAATGGCCGATGTGCTCTTCAACGAGCCCCAGGCTCACTGCGTGAAGGGCCTTGGTTGCGGCGGCCACTTGGGTGAGGATGTCGATACAGTATTTGTCCTCTTCGACCATCCTCGCGATGCCGCGGACTTGGCCTTCAATACGTTTCAGGCGCCTCAGATAAGCATCCTTGTTGCCCGTGTACCCATGGGTGGTGGGCCCAAGATCAACCTCCAGTGCAGGGAGGTCTGATCCCGGGTAGTTCAGGTCTGCCGTGTTCATGGGATCAAACGTATACCCCTCAGGGGTATAAAGCAAGTACCCCCAGGGGGTATCTTCCCCAAAGGGCCAACCCATCCTTAAGGATGGGCAGAACCGTCAAAAAATAGCGTTACCCTACCCTTTTTGATTCGGAAACATGGTTGTCAGCAAGCAAGCATTCCGCAGACTCCCGGAGCCGGGACCGAATCGAAGGGAAAACCCGTGAACCCGCCAGCAAGCGCCAGCACGACCGCTGCATCAACGACTTCGTCCGATATCGTGCGGAACCTCTCCCTCATCACTGACGAGATGACGGGGACCGCGGCCAAGATCGACGAACTTCAGCTGGCCCGGGTAGCCAGCCACCTGGCACACCCCGGGCGGATCTTTGTGGCAGGAGCCGGTCGCAGCGGGCTGGTCCTCAGAATGGCCGCCATGCGGCTGATGCATCTTGGCCTCACCGTCCACGTTGCCGGAGACACCACTACTCCTGCCATCGCTTCCGGCGATCTCCTCCTGGTGGCGTCCGGCTCCGGAACGACCTCCGGCGTCGTAAAGGCCGCGGAGACTGCTGCACGGGCGGGTGCCCGGATCGCAGCGTTCACCACCAACCCGGACTCCCCGTTGGCGGGTCTGGCTGATTCCGTGGTGGTCATCCCGGCGGCCCAGAAGACCGACCACGGATCCGCCGTCACCCGCCAGTACTCCGGCTCATTGTTCGAGCAGGCACTCTTCCTGGCCACTGAAACCATCTTCCAAACCCTCTGGGACAACGACGCGCAACCCGCTGAAGAGCTGTGGTTGCGTCACGCGAACCTTGAGTAAAGCCACCCCGATTTCCCTCCAGCAGAACCACAACAGAAAGTAGTCCCTTCCCATGAAGCTCCAAGTTGCCATCGACCTCCTGACCACCGAAGCCGCCCTCGAACTGGCCGGCCAGGTAGCCGAGTACGTCGACATCATTGAACTCGGCACGCCGCTGATCAAGGCCGAAGGCCTGCCGGTCATCACTGCCGTCAAGAACGCCCACCCGGACAAGATCGTGTTCGCCGACCTCAAGACCATGGACGCCGGCGAACTCGAAGCCGACATCGCTTTCAAGGCAGGAGCCGACCTGGTCACCGTCCTTGGCGCAGCGGACGACTCCACCATCGCCGGTGCCGTGAAGGCCGCCAAGGCCCACAACAAGGGCGTCGTGGTTGACCTCATTGGCATCGAGGACAAGGTCACCCGTGCCCAGGAAGTCCGTGCCCTCGGTGCGAAGTTCGTTGAGATGCACGCCGGCCTGGACGAGCAGGCCAAGCCCGGCTTCGACCTCAACGGCCTGCTGCGCGCCGGCTCTGAAGCACGCGTTCCGTTCTCCGTCGCCGGCGGCGTGAAGCTGGAGACCATCGCCGACGTGCAGAAGGCGGGAGCCGACGTCGCCGTCGCCGGTGGCGCCATCTACTCCGCCGAGGATCCTGCGCTGGCCGCAAAGCAGCTGCGCGCAGCCATCGCCTGATTCCTTCCGCACCAAGGTGGCGCCCCGCAGCTGGACTGCGGGGCGCCACCTTTCGCATATCGGACGAACCTGGAGAAGGCCATGATCGTAGATCTTCCCGATACAACCACCTCGAAGATTTCCAAGAAGATCACCTCGTTGCGTGAGCAGGGCGGGGTGATCGCGCTGGGGCGGGTGCTGACGCTGGTGGTGGTGACCAAGTCCGGGCAGGAAGAAGAAGCCATCGAGGCCGCGAACGAAGCCTCCCGGGAACACCCCTGCCGGATCATCGTGCTGGCCGACGCCGGAGCGCAGGCCCCGAACCGGTTGGACGCGCAGATCCGGGTCGGTGGCGATGCAGGCGCGTCGGAGGTGATCGTGTTGCGCGGGTACGGGCAGATGGCGCACGAAAGCGAATCCCTGGTTGCTGCGCTGCTGCTCCCGGACGCCCCGATCGTGGCCTGGTGGCCGAACGGGGCACCCGAATCCGCGTGTGAGACCTCCATCGGAGCGATCGCGCACCGCCGGATCACCGACTCCGCGAACGAACCGGACCCCGCCCAGGCCCTGGAGAACATCCGCCGAACCTACAAGGCCGGCGACACCGACCTCGCTTGGACCCGACTGACCAACTGGCGCATCCAACTCGCTGCGGCTTTGGAGCAGTCCGACGACGTTGAGGTCACCGCAGTGACGGTGGAAGGCGACGGCGATTCCCCAAGCACCCTGCTGCTCGGAAGTTGGTTGGGACGCGCCCTCCAGGTTCCCGTGGCGATCGTTGCCGGCCAGGCAGGAACGGGCATCGTTGGGGTCCACCTTGCCACGCCATCCGGGACCATCAGCCTGACCAGGGAACGGGGTTCGATCGTCGAACTCGTCCAGCCAGGCCAGCCCGCACAACGCATCGCCCTCCCACGCCGCAGCCTGAGGGACTGCCTCGCAGAAGAACTCCGCCGGCTCGACCCCGACGAAGTCTTCGGGGACACGGTGCGCAGCTTCGAGGCGTTCACTAACGTCCAGGCCAGCGCCGAGGATGTCCTTCTCAGCGGGGCGGACAGGTGGGATGACGCTTTGGTGAGGGTCGGTTAGCCTTACCGCATGCCCCGGCTGTGGGCCAGTGCGATCGCCTCGGTGCGCGAACCGACGTCGAGCTTCTTGAAAAGGTTCCGTACATGGAATTTCACCGTATTCTCGCTGATCCCCATGGATGACGCGATGGTGCGGTTGCGGTGCCCTGCTGCCAGCAGTTGGAGCACCTCCAGTTCGCGCGCGGCAAGGTTCCACGCGGCAACGTCTCCGGGCGGCCGCGTCGGCAAGTCCAGTGGGAGCGAAACGAAGACGTCCGCGCCCCAGCCGGACATGACATCCATGCGCATCTGACCCGTGAGGGCCTGGACCCGGCGGTCCAGCCTCGCAATGCCGGGGTCGTCAGTGGTCAGTGCGCCACCGCCGTCGTCGCGTACGTTGATCAGCAGGTTCTCGCCGTCACAATCCCATTGCGTGCGGACGCGGCGCACCTCCGGCTGTTCCATCATTGCCAGCACCAGCCCGCGGACAATGGCCCGGGCCGCATGCGCGACCTCGCCCGGCAGCGCCCTTCCATTGAGCGGCGGTTCGATGAACTGGACTTCGATTCCGCTGAAACTCGTCAACGGGCGCAGGTCCTCGCGCAGGCGTTCGAAAGCCCTGACAACCGGTTCTTCCACCAGATCGGTGGTGCGGTCGCTGTATGAACGGAGCGCCACCAAGGCCTTCGCTGCGAGGTTCGTGGCAGTCGTTCGGGCGGTTGCATCGTCCAAAGCGTTCGACCGCAAGGCCGCGAGCAAGGTCTCCAGAGTGGTCGAGTGGAGGTCCGTCAGTTCCGCCGTGACCCGGACCCGCTCGGCCGAGGCCGCCCGTGATTCAAGCAAGTACGACGGCGGTGCATCCGCGACTTTTTCGCGTATGCGCTTGGCCGTGAGGTCCCACAGGTACTCCAACAGTCCAAACCCGGGGTCCGGTTCTGCAAGCTTGGGATCCGTCAACACAAGAAGGGCATTGCTGGGCCCATGCCGTAGGGCGAGTACCTGCCGGGCTTGCCCTGCGATATCGGCTTCCCCTTGCCAAGGTGCCTCGTCGGGCAGCGCACCACGGAGAACGTCAAGCTCTGCAATGGACACGCGGGAAGTGATCTCCTCGGCGCCCGCCTTCTTCTGCGGCCGGCCGGTGCAATCCTCGGTAAAGATCACCAAGGCGCTGCAGCCGAACGTTGGAAGAAGGGCATCCCGCAGCCGCTCGGCAATCTCCGCCAAGGGCGCATCGGCCAGTGCAGCCACAGCGCGCAGCAACGGCCACGGAAGTTCGGGCTCAGGCATGAAATGTCCTTGTTGTTTCGTCAGTCGGACAGGCGACCGGGTACTGACACATCCTGCCCGAAAGTGTAGCCAAACTTGGCGTCGGCACCTAGACGCGTTCCGCCGTCGTGCCCTGTGCGTGGGCGACTACCGCAAGGTGTACCGTCACGACCCACTTTGGCCTGAACTTGGGCAGACACGCCGTGAAAGCTGGCAAGTGGGCGGGGTGCGCAACTCAAAGTAGGTGGTGACGGCACACGGGATCCCGTGCCCTTCAGCAAAACTGGTTACATTCTTCTGACTGCCGGACATTAACCGGCTATGAGCGTTGAGACGGATCAAGGGGGTCGTGTGGAGCCGACCCGGGAAAAGCAGTTCCTGGCGGCCCACGTTGCCTGCCACGACCAGGTCTACCGGTACTTTCGGCGCCGGACGGAGGAAGCGTCCACCGCAGAGGATCTCTCCGCGGAGGTGTTCAGGATCGCGTGGGAGAAATGCAGTCGTGACCAGGAATTATCCGTGCCGGTGGTGTTCGGCATAGCCCGGAACGTCCTCCGCAACCACTACAGGGCAAACCTTCGCTCCCACAACCTCACGAAGCTGCTGGAGATGCAGCGGACACACATGCCGGACACCCGCGATCAGGGCGTCCGTGAGGCCTTGGACATGCTCAAGCCAGAGGAACGCGAGGTTCTTCTCCTGACGTACTGGGATGGCTTCAGCTCTACCGAAATCTCCAAACTGCTTCGGCTGACTCCCACGGCCGTCCGGATGCGACTGCACCGGGCCCGCAAAGAACTCAGCCGGATGCTTTTGACCGACCACGCTGCAGAGGAATCCACACAATGAGTACCAAGCAGGACCTGGAACGACTGGTCGCGGCCGACCCGGCCCTGGCGGTGACGGAGGCGGAGTTGGCCAAGAGCCGGGAGAGGAGCCTCGCAGTCATCCTCTCTGACGCGGAGCAACTCACTGCGGGAGGTTCCGTTGAAGATTTCCACAATCAGTCGTCCTCTCGGCGGTTCCGACTGGTGGCGGGAGTTGGCCTGGTGGCGGCGACGGCGGCCGTGATTGCCGGCGTTGCTGTTTCCGGAGTGTTTGTGGCGGCAGCGGAGCAGCCGGCTCCCGCGGCCACCCAGACTGTCGCAACCGAGGAGTCGGGATCTCCGTTGCCGGAGATCACGGGCCGCATGCCGACTTTCGACAACCACATCGTCACGGGCGGCAATGGCAATAAAGCCGCGGTCGCCAATGACCCGGAAGCTGACTTCCACATGGACGCCGCCAATCCGGGAAAGCTCGGCATTAACGCGGCCGGGTGTTTTGTGAGCACCTATACCGACGGCAGCGAGGGCAGCCTCATTTTCCCTTCGGGGACCAGGATCATCGACTCTGGAGTGGTCTTCCCCGACGGCGCGACCTTGACCATTGGCGACGATTTCGTGTTCGGAGGCGGTTCCGCCGAGGTAGATGAGGGGCAGTGCGCCCCCCGTGGTTCGGCTTTCCTGGTTCAGAGCTGGGACTCCACCCGCTGACTCCCGGAGGTGCACCTTCCAGAGTGGCCGCAGGAAACCGCGACGGCGGCGCCTGGAAACCGCCGCCGCCCACCGCCGCCCACCGCCGTCGTGCCCTTACTCTGCCTGTTCCTCCTCGGCAGGTTCCGGTTCCCGCAGTACCAGCGCGGTGCCTTGGTACGGGCCGAGCTCCAGGAAGAAGCTGTGGAGGTCGTCCACATGGCCGACGTCCTCGCTGCTGAAGAGGTCATGGACCACTGAACCGGGGACCAAATGCGGGGACTGGATGCTGCCCGCGATTTCCTGATCGGAGAAGTTCAGGACCGTGACCTCGAGGCTGCCGTCGCCGAGTTGGTTGACCAGCACCAGGAGGGCGCGGTTGGAGACCTCCGGCACATCCAGGAGTACGCTCGTGGCGATGCCGGAGCTCTCGCGCACCCGCAGGATCTCCTGGAGGCGGCGCGCATAGGAGTTGGGATCCTTGAGCTGCTCCGGCAATGAACCATAGAGGCTCCGGGCGCGGGGCATCCCTGCCGCGGACTTGGCCGCATCCGGGCGGGTGCCCATGAGGTCGTGGGCGCCGCGGTTGATCCAACGGGTGTCGCCCTGCGCGGTCAGTTCGCCTACGACGTCGCGCGGCAGGGCGATGATGCCCGTGAGGTCCCACCCGGACAGGGCAAAGACGCCCGGCTGGAGCGCGTTGTACATGGACATGAGCACGTGGACGTCCCGAACCTGTGCCTCCTGCTCGGGCGTCATGGCCTCGGGGTCCGGGATGCCGAGGGTTGCCATGATGAAGCTCGCGGTGGTGCATGCGATGCCGTTGGTGGTGAAGAGCGCGTTGTACGGGCCACTCTCACCGGTGAGGCGATCGCGGAGGGTCTGCTGAACCTTCTCCGCCACCTCCGCGCCGGTGAGTTCCTCGCCGCCGAGCTCGAACACGTCCTCGCGGTGGCCGGCAGCGAAGTGCAGAAGCTCGTACGTCAGTTCATCGTGGTTCTGGAGGGCATGGACCAATGAAGCCTGGTCAACCCCGATCTCCATGGCCAGCCGCAGGGTGAGTCGGAGGAACTCGGTGTCGGCCGTGACCAGGGAGTAGTGGTAGGCCGGGCGGGTGATGAAGTCGTAGGACAGATCGGCGCCGGCCTCGGACTGGGCCTTGATGTCGTCGATGGTGAGGTTGAGTTCCTGGAACGAGAACCCGCCTACCTTGCGGATCATGGAACCGATGAGCTGGTTGGCGGCCTCGGACAACGGGTGGCCCTCAGACCAGCCCGGCTGCTCTTCGGCACTCTTTTCAACGCCCAGGAACCCGTTGGCATCAAGGCGGAGCGCGCCCGTGCCGAGGTCAAGCAGCGAGTGAAGGGCATCGCCCACAACCAAACGCATTCCCGCGAACGTCGGATCCAGCCAGTTGATCGAGGGCTGCCCGGCTTTGAAGTAGTGCAGGTACACCCAGCGCCTGATTTTGCCCGTGGTGTCTGCCACCGGACGCGTGGCGCTCCAGTTGGTCTCCTTGACGCCCGGTTCGTAGAAGATCACACGCTGCAGGCGGCCAATGATGTAACCGGCCTTCTGCAGCGCCTGTTCAGCCTCGGGGCTGATGTTGACCGAGTCCTTGCCCTCAGGAACATCAGGCAGCAGGTGCCAGTCCTCTTCGGGAATATCCACCATGTGGTAGATGCCGGGGTAGTCCCGGAAGTTCATCTCGGCGAGACGGAAATCGGCGCCCTTTCCGGTGTGGCCCGGAACGATGTCGTCAATGACAGTGCCATCGTGGTCCGCTGCCACCTCGCACATCCGGCGGAATTCCTCTTCCGTCCCGAAGGCGGGATCGATTGCCATGCTGATGCGGTCGAAGTGCCCGTCAACGCTGGGCGTCTGGGACCAGCCGCTGATGCCGCCGGCCAGTTTCACGGGTCCGGTGTGCAGGCCCCGAATGCCGATCTCGCGGAATGCCTCCCACAGCTCGGGGTCCCCCAGGGCGGCGAGGAAGGACTGCTTTTCCTTGGTGATGAAGGAAAGAGGATAGGCCGTGAACCAGACCGGGGCCTTCTCCACGGCAGCCCGCGGGTTCGGCCGGGCATAGGCGTTCTGCCACATGCTCGCCTGGCCTGACAACTGCCGCGCCATGGTGTTGGCATCTCCCAGCATCGACTGGTTGCGAAGCCAATCAACGTATGTCTTGTTCAGCCCGTCGAACTCAAGGGAGGGGCGCGCGGCGAAAAACTGGCGACGGCGGGCTACGGGCCGCAGCGCTTTGGGCCGCGCAGGGTAGAACTGCTCGTCGAAGGAGACTTCCGGGACTTCGGTTTCTTCTACCGTCTCTTCCCCGCTTGTGCCGTTCGATGACTCATTCAGCTCTGTGGAATCTCCGGCAGCATCCTTCATGCCGGACACATCGTCGCTGACTTTCGGCTCCTGCACAGTCTTCTCCTTTACGCGGCCCACGCACTTGGCGCCGGCCTTCCGAGGGCTTGCTCAAGAGGACACGTACCCGGGCAGCCCGGGAGTATTCATGCTAGTCGGAGCACCTCAACGTTTGTCGAACCCGTGCCGAATACTGGCTGATTGTGTACAGATAAGGCATCGCGGACCAAGCTTAAGGGGCGTGACATGAGCACGAACCGGATGTGTGATATTTCGGAGGGGGCCGATGTACAAGGCAATGGAGCAACAGCCTGGTGACAGCTGGATAGATCACGCCTTCTTTGTCCTGGCCGGGGCATCGGCGGTGTGGTTGGCCTTCCTGCTGGCGGGGGAGAGCTTCCAGCTTGGCTGGGGACAACTGTGGTCCTGGTTCCTCTTCTGGGCCTTTTTGGCATACCTGTTACTTCCCCGACTCCACCGGATCCTGACCACGATCTACGTTCCGGGCTACTTCATCGGCCGGGCCCGCACCAGTGACGGACTCCTCGGGGACCCCGTGAACGTTGCCCTCCTCGGTGCCGAACGCCAGATCCATGCCATCATGCACCGCGCGGGCTGGACCATCGCGGACGATGTCACCTTTGCCAGCAGCCGCCGCATCATCAGTTCAACCATCCTTCGCCAGAGCTACACCCAGGCACCGGTTAGTCCCCTCTACCTCTTCGACCGCCAGCAGGACTTCGCCTACCAGCAGGAGGTGGACAATAATCCCGGCAAACGGCATCACGTCCGCTTTTGGCGCTGCCCCGACGGGTGGATGCTCCCCGGCGGCCACACAGTGGATTGGCTTGCCGCCGGAACGTACGACCGCAGCGTGGGTTTTTCCCTGTTCACGCTTCAGATCACCCACAAGATTGAACAGAATACCGACGTCGAACGTGACCACATCGTCCGGACAGTCTCCGAAGCCGAACCCGCCGTCCGCGTCCACGTGATCAAGGACTTTTCAACGGGGTACCACTCGCGCAATGGTGGCGGCGATTCCATTTCCACGGACGGCGACCTTCCCGTCGTCGACGCCCGTGGCGTTCCCGTCGCGGAAGCCGACGGACGGAAGAACACGGACAGCCGTGACCGCCGTCCGGCACCAACCATTGTGGGCGCTGCCCTTGTGGTGGTCAGGGCGGTTGCGGCGCTCGCGCTCGCCGTCGCGTTGTTGACGTCTTCAGGCGATTTCTCGGATGTCACCCTTGATGACGGTGCGGCCGATCCGCAAACCACGACGGCGGTGCTCACGTTCCTGGGGATTGTTGTGTTGGTCTTCGGGCTGGGGGAGGTTTTCCTGGCATGGCGGATTTTCCTTGGCAGCAATGCCGCCCGGGTGATCGCGATGGGCCTGAGTTCACTATCGATTCTGGTGCAGGCCATCGATGCTTCTACGGGCAGCACCAGCATCACGCTCGAAGCCGGGCTTCCGGGCCTTGCCACCGACATCCTGGTGCTCCTGGCCCTGTCCAGCCAGCGCGCCCGGGTCTATGCGAAGCGGCAGAGAGTCCCCGCGGTCCCGCCGGGATTGGCCCCGAAGCGCCTGACCCCCTGACCCGCCCGGCGTTGCTCGTTACCTTTTTCGTAGCCCGTTTCCTGGTGCAGGATGTGGGTGTGTTGGCCTGTTGGTTCCGGCATGATTGGGTTGCTCTGTTGATCGATGATCTTTGAGAGTGTTGTCACCGGGGCTGGCGGGTGTTGGGAGACCGCTGATGTGGGCAGGGCAGTTTGGTAGATGTCGTGCGTAACGTGGGTGCCGGGTTCTGACACCGTTGCAGGCCAGCAGGGAAGGCCATCAACGACCAGCACTGCTTCATGGCCTACCCCGCAAACGTCACGGTCACACCCGGGGACGTCGTACGACTGGGCCGGGCTGGCCATCCTCGACGCCGGCAAGCGTGACCTGCCGTTCGACGAAGGATTCCCCGAGCCCCAACTCATTGGACCGGCCCTCGGGGGAGCGATGGAGCCGCTGGAAGGCGCCAGGATCACGGCCATCAACGACCAGCACTGCTTCATGGCCTACCCCGCAAACGTCACGGTCACACCCGGGGACGTCGTACGACTGGGCCTCTCACATCCTTGCACCGCCTTCGACAAGTGGACCGTCATTCCGGTCTTGGCGGATAACGGCAGCAGCGGCAACGGCAGCAGCGGCACCGGCAGCAGTGCCGACGCTGGCAGCCCGGCCGACCTGACCGTCGTCGACCTTATCCATACCTTCTTCTAGGAATCCCATGAAGACCCTCATCAGCAACGCCACGGTGGTGGATGGAAGCGGAGCGGAGCGCCGTGCAGCGGACGTCCTGCTGGACGTTCCGTGATCGCGGAGGTGGCCGACGCCGGCAGCCTCACCGCTGCCGGAGCGGATCGCGTCATCGATGCGCACGGCCTGGTCCTGAGCCCCGGTTTCATTGACATGCACGCCCACTCCGACCTCCAGCTGCTGGTCAACCGGGACCACTACGCCAAACTCAGCCAAGGCGTCACCACTGAACTGCTGGGCCAGGACGGGCTCTCCTACGCACCCGTGGACGACGCAACATTGGCAGGCGTTCGGGAGAAGATCGCCGGCTGGAACGGCAACCCGGCGGATTTCGACTGGAACTGGCGCAGCGTCGGCGAGTACCTGGACCGCCTGGACGCTGAAGATTCCGGCGGCAGGATCGCCACCAACGCCGCCTACCTCGTACCGCAAGGAACCGTGCGGGCCATGGTGATGGGCTTCGACGAAGGTGATCCCACGCCGGAACAACAGCAGCGGATGCAGGACGTTGTCCGCGCCGCGATGGAGGAAGGCGCCGTGGGGATGTCCTCCGGGCTCACCTACACCCCGGGCATGTACGCAACAACGGAAGAGCTGGCCGGACTGTGCCGGGTTGTCGGTGAATTGGGAGGGTTCTACGCCCCGCACCACCGCTCCTACGGCAAGAATGCCCTGGGCGCCTATGCCGAGATGATCGACCTGAGCCGGCACAGCGGATGTGCCCTGCATCTGTCCCACGCGACCATGAACTTTGCCGAAAACAAAGGCCGTGCCGGGGAACTCCTGGACCTGATCGACTCCGCGCTTGATGACGGTGCGGACATCACGCTGGACACCTACCCCTACCTTCCCGGCGCCACCACGCTGAGCGCGATCCTCCCCGGGTGGGCATCCGCGGGAGGAACCGAAGCAACCCTGGCACGCCTGTCCGACCCCGCCACGAGGGCACGCATCCGCGAAACCGTGGAGATCTATGGCTCGGACGGCTGCCACGGGGTTGTGGCCGAATGGGACACCTTGGAAATCAGCGGCGTCCAAAACCCTGCGCTCGCAGGCTACGTGGGCCGGACCATCAAGGACATCGCCGCGGAAACAGGAGAGGAAGCGTTCGATGTGTTCGCCCGCATCCTCACCGATGAACGCCTGGGCACCGGCATCCTGCAGCACGTGGGCCACGAAGAAAATGTCCAAACCATCATGAAGCACCGCACGCACACCGGCGGCAGCGACGGGTTGTTGGTCGGCGCCAAGCCCCACCCGCGGGCGTGGGGCACATTCCCGCGCTACCTCGGCCACTACTCACGCGACCTCGGACTGCTGAGCGTGGAGGACATGGTCCACCACCTGACGGGCCGGCCTGCCGCACGACTCAAGCTCCGCAACAGGGGACTGATCCGCGAAGGGTTCGCCGCCGACGTCGTACTTTTCGATCCGGAAACCATCCGCGACGAAGCCACTTTCGACAATCCCCGCCAAGCCGCCAGCGGCATCCACTACGTGTTCGTCAACGGAACGGCTGCGATCGACGGCGGCCGGCCCACCGGCGCACGTTCCGGCCGAGCCCTCCGTCGGCACCGTGACGGCCTCACCCGGGAAGCCGGATTCAACCGAGAAGGAATGCAATGACCCCCGAAGAATTCATCCATCAGCTCGAGGTCGACCGCACCCTGGCGGTGGTCCGCGCGCCGTCCATCACGGACGCTGCCGAGCTGTGCCGGGCGCTGGCCGACGGCGGCATCCGCAGCGTCGAACTGACCTTCACCACGCCTGATGTGCTCAAACACGTCCAGCGCGCGGCGGAAACGGCAGCGGACCATGGTGCCGCCGTCGGGATCGGCACGGTCATGACCGGTGACCAAGCGCGCGCTGCGATCGACGCCGGTGCGAAGTTCCTGGTGACGCCCGGGCTTCGGCCCGAGGTAGCCGCCGTCGCAACCGCCGCCGGTGTCCCGTTCAGCCTCGGCGCCATGACCCCCACCGAGGTGGCCCAGGCTCTCGATTTGGGATCGGCCGCCGTCAAGATTTTCCCTGCCCGCCAGATCGGACCCGCGTACCTGAAGGACCTGCAAGGACCCTTCCCGGGAATCCGGCTGCTGCCCTCCGGGGGCATCGACGCCTCCAACGCCAAGAGCTACCTCGACGCCGGTGCTGCCGCAGTCTGCTGCGGCACCAGCGTGGTACCGCCCGCGGCAGTTGCTGCCGGCGACTGGGCAGACATCGCGGCCCGTGCCGCCGCCTTCACAGGCACCCTCAAGTAGGACTACCCGGAAAGACACGTCCATGAATGAATTCCTCGACTGGCTGCGGCACGATACCGCCGGCCTGCTCCTCCTGGCAGGCGCCGGCATTGCGCTCCTGCTGTTCCTGATCATCAAGGTCAAACTCGAACCGTTCATCGCCTTGGTGGGAACCGGCGTGCTGGTGGCCCTGGTGGGCGGTATCTCGGTGGAGGCCTTGGTGGGATCGGCCACCAAGAGCAGCGACGCCCTCATTGAGAAGGGCTTCGCCGGCATCCTCGGGCACATCACGGTGATCATCGGCCTGGGTACTGTCCTTGGCGCGATCCTCGAACGGTCCGGCGGTGCCGAGGTGCTCCTTGGCCGGCTGGTGAAGATTTTCGGCGAGAAGGGAACGCCGCTCGCCATGGGTATCACCGGCTTTGTGCTGGGCATCCCCGTGTTCTTCGACATCGGCATCTTCGTGCTCGCACCGCTGGTGTACGTTGCGGCGATCCGCGGCGGCAAGTCCCTCGCGCTGTATGCCCTGCCGCTGCTGGCCGGCCTCTCCGTGACCCACGCCTTCCTTCCCCCGCACCCCGGACCCGTTGCTGCGGCCGGCTTGTTCCACGTGGACCTCGGCTGGATCATCCTCATGGGCCTCATCTGCGGCATCCCCGCTTGGTTCGCCTCCGGTATTCTGTGGGGCACGTGGATCGGGAAGCGTGTGATGGTCCACGTTCCCGAGGACCGCATCATCGAGGAGGCGGACACTGCCCGCGGACACGAACCCTCCATTGGCCTGGTTCTCCTGGCCATCGGCCTGCCCATGATCCTCATCCTCGGCGGCACCTTCGGCAACATTTTCGTCCCGGCCGGCGCCTTCCGCGACACCCTCCAGTTCTTCGGCAACCCGGCCATTGCGCTGACCGTTGCCGTGCTCCTGGCCATGTGGCTCCTGGGCATCCGCCGCGGCATGACCGCCACCGAACTAAGCGAGATCACCGGTTCCTCACTGCGTCCCGTGGGCATGATCCTGCTGGTGGTCGGTGCCGGCGCGTTCTTCGGGGCCGTCCTCTCAGCCACCGGCGTCGGCAAGGCTGTTGCGGACACATTGTCCCAGGCGGGCCTTCCCATCATCCTTTCGGCCTTCGTGATCAGCGCCGGCATGCGCATCGCACAGGGATCGGCCACGGTGGCGATCGTGACCACCGGTGGCATCCTCGCGCCGAGCCTCGCCTCCGGATACAGCCAGCCGCAGCTCGCCCTGATTGTTGTGGCCATCTCCTCGGGATCCATCATCGCCAGCCACGTCAACGACGGCGGGTTCTGGATCATCTCCAAGTACTTCAACATGTCAGTGAAGGACACCCTGAAGACCTGGACCGTCCTGGAAACAGTCCTGTCCATTGTGGGCTTCGGCATGGCGGCCCTGCTGTACACGTTCGTGAGGTAAGCCGCCGCGCCTGGTGAGCCGCCGCGCCTGGTGAGCCGCCGCGCCTGCGGTGGGTGCCGCCGTCGTACTTTCCCGCGGACCCGTGCCGCCACCACCTGCTTTGGCTGCGAAACGGCCCCGACCTGCCCCTGAGACGGCGTGTCGGGGCCGTTTTGGCTTCAATGTCGGTTGCGACGGCACGCAATCCCGTCGACCCCACGCTGGTTAAGCTGGTTAAACAAAAGCTCCGGAGTGCGTTATTGGGGGATACGCACTCCGGAGCAGCTTTGTGGCAGGCGCTTCCGCTGACCTGCAGTAACAACTCTACGTTGGGTGTGACGGCATTGCCACCACTTGGAATTAGTACTTTCGCTTTATTTTCCCGGCGCGTGATCCGGCCGCTTTTTCTGCGGCACAATCAACACCGGACGGCGCTGATGATGGCTCAACCACGCGGCCACCGAACCGTTCAATGCCTCAGAAATCCGGTGCCCAAGCCCGGGTTCGGGAGTGCCGACGATGATCATTGACGCCTTGATGTCCTCGGCCAGCCTGCCCAAGGCCCGGGCCGGGTCACCTGCCAGAAGCCGCAAGGTCCAGTCTGCCGAGCCGCCCTCCATGGCTTCTGCGATTTCCTTGCCGAGGTCGTTGCGGATGGCGGCCACGTCCTCGTCGTCCTTCTCCGGGTGCAGCGACATCCTGTGGGTCTCCCGCGACGGATCCCACTCCACGAGGTAACTCGCCTCGTCCACATATGCGCAGACCAGAGGCACGCCGAGTTGCTCGGCCAGTGCGCGGGCCGTCTGCAGGACCTCCACGTGCTGATCCGGCAGCACCCCTACAACCAAAGGAATGCGTCCGCTGAATTCTTCGCCGACCATACCTTATTGTTGCGCTGCGGCCTGCCCTTGAACAGGCTCCCCGGCCCCCCAACTGGGTAGCAATAGTGCGCGTTTTCAGGGCTCAAAACGTGCTCTGCTGCGACCTAGTTGGGTTTGCGGGGCGGGGTTGGGTTGGGCGCGGCGGGGTTACTCGGGGTTGCTTGGGGCGGAGGATTTGTTCCACGTCAGGCACACCTTGAAGTTGGAACCCGTGCTGGCCGAGGCAATGAACGCGCCGGCCTCGGCATGAAGATCGATCCCGAACTCCACACTCAGCTCATCCGGGCGGTTCTCCAGGCTCAGGAGTTCGTCGATGACGCCTTGGACCGCAGGCCTGACGTGCTCGAGTGCCCGCTGGAACGTCTGCTGGGCCCGGGCAAACACCCCCGAATGTTCGGCCGCGTGATCCCCTCCTCTCGTTACGAGGCTCCCGGCAGTGCTGGCCACCTCCACAACCACGGTGCCGCCGTCGTCCGTCGCGAATTCAACCAGTCGGCTCATGGCGCGTCCTTCGTGACGCCCATGCCTCGCACGCTGACCAGGCGTTGGGCGGTCACAATGAACGCGATGCCAACCCCGCACAGCAACACCAGATGCAGCAGCAGCGGCAATGCCTGCGTCATGTACCAACTCGCCATGAACACGCCTTTCCCTTGGATCCAGATGATGGGTTGCAGCACCGTGGGCAACAGCAGAAGCCAGGCCAACGTGTGCTGCGCGGGATACCGCATGGCCAGCACTCCGGCCCACAGCCCGAATCCTGCCACCGCAAAACTGCCCACGACGGCGGCTGCCTCCACCGTGTAGTTGAGCCCGGCCAGCCCGAACACACCTTGCGAAACCACCAACCCGGTCATCGCCAACCGCCCCTGCGCTGTGTGGTCCGGGAGCCCGGCGATGACAAGGAGCAGATAGCCGAACGCCGTGACGACGCCGTAAAGGGTGCGGAGCACAATGTCGCCCCCGTTGTCCTGCCAGGAGTTCTGGTCGAACCACATGAAGAACACCACGAACCCGGCCCCCAGCCCTCCGGCGGTTGCCAGCGCTGCCCCCGCCCAGGCGATCGTGGTGCCGGCGAGCGGCAGGTGCGGCCGCGGGACCGCTTTCCAGAGAGGTTCGTCAGAGCCCGACGGCGGCACTTGGCCGGGTGCCTTCGCTTTGGTCGGAGCGGTGGCTTGCTTCTTCGGGGCTGGTAGATCGTAGGCGGTGTAGGAGCCGTGCTCCTCCTCAGTGTCGCCGTGCTGGACGGTTTTATTGAGCTCAGCCTTCGCTGCGGTGGTGAGTCCGTCCGGATCTGCAGCACCCGGATCAAGGGTCCTGAGCTCCTTGGCGACATCAATGACCGCCTCCCACGAACCCTTGGAGTGGTGGTAGCGGAGTTCTCCTTGGAGGTCGGCGATGCGTTGCTTGCGCTCGCAGCCTTCCTTGCGGCGGGAAGCGTCCGGGTAGTAAGGGCTGTTTAGCACCTTCGCAAAGCCCTCTGCCGCCGCGATCCAGTCCCCGGATTCCTCCGCAGCCACGGCTTCCCGGTAGGCCCGTTCTTCGCTGAGCCGCTTGCTTGCTGAGTCCCTAAGCGCCACAGCATCCCTGTAACCGGGTTCCAAAGTCAGGAGGTCGTTGAAGGATTCAAGGGCTTGTTCGTAGTGTTTGGCCCGCAACTCGGCCGATGCCTCCACATACAGGGCACGCAGTTGCGCCCTCCGCCGGATGTGGTCCGTGTCGTTGTCCCCCGTTGATGCCCGCGCCGGTGTGCTTTCCGGCAGTGGTTTGGTGGTTGCGGGATCCGGAGAGCCGGCAGGGGTCGCATAGGCAGCGGGCGTCGAGGCGGGCTGCCCGCCTGAGGCCGTTGCCGACGTCGTACGTTCCGCTTGGGTGCGACCGCGCGGGGTGCCCTGCAGGGAAAACAGCTGCGTTGAACCGCCGCGGACGTACAGGGCAGGCGTCACCCATTCGAGGGTGCCGTCCGGGCTGGCCATGACGGAGATGCGCCCGATGCGGGCGGCCTCATCCACTGTGCGGCCGTTGGCGATGGCCGCGTAGAAGCCGTGTGCAAAGGCGATGGCGGCGGAGTCGCTAATGGCGAACTGCATGGCAGCCACCGCTCCGATGCCGCTCCTGACCAAGGCGGATGCGGTGCCGGAGAAGAGATCCGTCTGGCCCATCTCGCCCGAGGAGCACGAGTTCAACACCACCAGCCGTGGCCGGGGTGCGGCAACGCTCAGGAGGGCCATCAACCTGACGGCGCGGACCATGGCGGCGCGGCCATCGTTGCCGACCAGTGCGATGCGGCCCTCGTCGGTGCGGGAGTCATAGTCGCCGTGTCCAACGAAATGGACCACATGCCAAGGGCCGGCGAGGAGCATGGACTGGATGTCGTCCCAAGTGCCGCTCCTGGTCCAAACGAGTTCCACCCGGCCCTCCTCCGCAGGACCGGCCAAGGCCTGGGTGAGGTGGTCCTTCTCAGCCTGGACATCAAGGGCGGGGAGGTCGCGGGGCGAGGCGACGATACCCAGGATCCGCAGCGGCGGGGCGACGTCCAGCGGGTTCTGGTGGTAATCCGGGGCGGGGATGTGCCGCAGCAGGGGCTCCGTCTGGCAGAGGTAGGTTTCCGTTTCGGGGTCGAACAGGGTTTCCCACGGCATGGTGGCCAGTTCGGGGGCGGCCAGCCGCAGGACCACGCGGAGTTGCTGGCCGGCATGTTGCGCTGCGCCGAGGCTGGCGCGGTAGGTGCCGTAAACCTCCCGGGTGAAAAGGGCTTGGAACAGTTGTTGGCCCACTTCACGAACGGCAACTTCGGCAACCGGAAGCGTCCGCCGGGCTGCGACGGCCGAGGCAAGGACGGTGGCTTCCAGTTGGGGGAGCCTGCCGTGGATGCCGTCGATGTCCAAGGTGAAGCGGCCGGACGCGTGGCCTCCCGCCGGTGCACGGACCACATGCACCGTGTACTCACCGCGTGTTGAGCCGGTGCCGATCTCCAGCTCGATGTCACAATCCATCGCGGATCCCTCGTGGTTCTTACGTACAGATTGGCCCTGACGGAGGTTCCATACAAGGGGTTTTATCAGCGGGTCCTTGTAGGCATACCGGGCCGGGCCTACCGTTAATCCGTGGTCTCACTTGGCGATGAGTCGACGGAAGGCGGCGTGCGATGGAAATCTTCATGTGGTGGCTCGATCTTCACCTGGACAGCAAGGAATGGCTGCGGGAAAACCTGCGGGCAGAGGAACTTCCCCTGCAGGTGCTGCAACACATTGCTGAAGCCGGCGGACCGCATCCGGACAATCTCAGCGGGGGATTGACGGCCGCGGACTGGGACTTCATTGAGACGCAGTCGGAGTTCGTGGACTGAGGGAAAGGCCCCGCTACGCGGCGGCTGTTACGGAGGCGGCCGGGGCACCCGGGATGATCAACTGCGCACCGGTTTCCGGTGCGCGGCTTGGGACCTCAACGACGACGGCGGTAGCCGGCTTCTTTTCGCGCATGCGGTAGAGCGCTACGGCCGAGATGACGAACCAGGCAACGTTGGTGGCCACTGACGGCCAGGCGCCGTGGAGGGTGCCATTGATGATGAACGCGCAGGACCCAAAGAGGTTGACGGTCTGGAATTTACGTCCAGGCTGCAGCCACCCCATGGACACCGCCAAGTAGGCGCCGAGCATCGCCGCCGCGCCAGCCCATCCGGTCACTTCCCAGAGCAGTTCCATGTGGAATCCTTTCGTAAATCGGGCGCACGACAATAGCGGCCTTGCGCGTAAGAGGAGGGCCGCTAAGACGTGGAACTTGCGGCTATGAGATAAATATTGGGGCACGTCTTGGTTTAGATCAATTGCAATCTTCTGAAGCCGGTATTTAGAGTTGCTTAACATGGACATGGACCCCCGCAGACTCCTGGTTTTGCTGGCTGTGGCGCGCACTGGCGGGGTGCTTGCAGCCGCCGATGAACTGCGGCTCACACCGTCCGCGGTGTCCCAACAACTCACCAAACTCGAGCACCAAGTGGGCCAGGCCCTGCTTCAGCGGACCCCCAAAGGTTCGGTGCTGACACCCGCTGGCTTGGCGATGGCGGAAGCGGGCGAAGAGATCGAACGGGCGCTCAATGTTGCGCGGGCCCGGATGGAGGGCGAAGCCAAGGTTTCCGGCGTCGTTCGAATCGGCGGATTCACCAGTTTCATGCGGACGGTGGTCATTCCGCGGATCCCCGAGTGGCGCAGCCAGTACCCGCAATTGCGGATTGAGATCGTTGAGGACGCCTTCCCGCCCCTGATGCGGCTGCTGCGCCAACGGCAACTTGACGCCTTGGTCATCGAGCAGGACTCGACGGCGGCCGAACAGCGGCCGCTCGCTGCCGGCATGGTGCAGGAGCCGCTGCTGGACGAACCGTGGAAATTGGTAGTTCCCGCAGGTTCCTTGCTCGCTACCGAAGCCATCGACCTCAGCCGGCTCCCGTTGCCATGGTTGGGAGTCGAGCAGTCCGCCGCCAACAGCGCCGTGCTGGGGCGCCTCCGCCATTCCACCGGAGTGCGGATCGAGACGGTGCACCAGTACGTCGACACGCTCACCGCACTTGCCCTGGTCGCGGCCGGCGAAGGAGTGGCGATTGTGCCCACCCTGGCGTTGACCGGCGTCGTCCATGACCAGGTGGACATCCTCGATGTTCCGGGCCTTGGTACCCGGCACATTGCGCTCAGGCGCTTCGACAGGAAGAAGCCAACGAGCCTGCCCGTGGATACGGTTGCCCGCCTGCTCAGGGAATCTGCGGCCCAGTTCGACATGCGTTCGGGCGGCTGAGACGGCGGGTGATGCAGCGGGTGGCCGGTTGAGCGGCGAGTGACCGGTCCGCCGTCGTGGTTAAGGGCCGTTAGCTATCAGTACGCCGGAGCCCAGCCCAGAGCCGGCCCCAACTTCTCCGCGATGTCCGTGAGGATCTGTACGTAGTCCTCGTGGTCGAAGCTGAAGGGCAGCGCGAACGCCACCTCGTCCACTTCCTGGAAGCCCCCGTGTGCGTACAGTTGCTCCGCGATTTGGTCGCTGGAGCCGATAAGGTCCGCGGCGAACATCATGCCCTTCGGTCCCTGCGGCGTGAGCGTACGGGGTGTGCGCTCATCGACGTAGCGCTGGTACTTTTCCCGCTGCGCCGTCGAGGCGGAGTCGGTGGGAATGACTACCAAGCCCTGCGAGGCACGGGCGTTTGAGTGTCCGGCGCGCGCTGCCGCATCACGGAAGGCCCGGATCTGTGCCTGCTGTACCGCCGCGAAGTCCGGGGCCTGGTCCTTTTCAGGGAAGATGACGCTGCTGGAGAGCAGGTTGAAGCCGTTTTCGCCGGTCCAGATGGCGGACTTCAAGCTTCCGGCACCGTACCAAAGCCGGTCACGCAGGCCGGGGGAGTGGGGTTCAACCCGGTCGGAGAACTCCTCCACAACGCCCTGTTTGCCGGAAAAATCACGCACGTTGTCCCCCGCCACCAGGCGCGCGAACCGTTCCACCCGCGAATAGCTGAAGTCCTCCGTGTCCGCAGAGTCAGGGTAGAGCTCATGCTTCACAGTGCTGTACGTCATGGGCTCCCCGACGCTGACGCCCGGGTTGATGCGACCCCCGCTGAGCAGATCAACAGTGGCCAGATCCTCAGCAAGGCGCAAGGGGTTTTCCCAGCCCAGCGGAGTCACGGCGGTGCCGAGCTCGATCCTCGACGTGCGCTGGCTCGCTGCCGCCATGACCGCCACCGGTGATGAGATGCCGAACTGCAGATGCCGGTGACGCAGCCACGCGGAGTCGAACCCCAGCCGTTCGCCGAGCTCGATGATCTCCAGCGTGGACAGGTGGCCCGCCGCCGGGTCCGCGGGGTCGAACAGGCCGATGGTGAGGAATCCAAGCTTACGGAGGGGGCGGACGGGGCTGGGCATGGGCTTCCTTCTGCTCTCTACAGGCCGTTACTTCCCCAGAATAGGCTCCGATCACCGTCACGACGGCGGGAGGTTACCTTCTGTGAGCGCCCGTCAATTTCCCTTGAGCTATTGCGGAATACCGAATCTAGAATCTACACTCTAGGGAAGACCGTATGTGGTCGAGATCACTGAGAGGGAAAGCAATGTCGCTTGCGCTTGCCGCGTTGTCACACGCGCCATCATTTGGAAACGTCGATCCGGGCGGAACGATCTTCGCGGAAATCAATGAGTCTTTGGCCGAAGTTCGCTCGTTCGTGGATGACTTCGCCCCGGATGTCACGGTCATCTTCGGGCCGGACCACTTCAACGGGGTGCTCTACTCGATGATGCCCCCGTTCGCCATTGGTGCCCAGGCAGTAGGCGTCGGAGACTACGGAACGGGTGAAGGCGCCCTACCCGTCGATTCCGAGACTGCCCGGGAACTGCATGCGCTGACCATTGCCCAGGGAATCGACATCGCCCGTTCGGAGCGCCTCGAAGTCGACCACGGCGTCATGCAGCCGCTGGAGTTCCTGTATGGCCCGGGCTTCACCAACCCGTTCGTCCCCGTCTTCGTGAACGCGATCGGCAAGCCCCTCACCCCCATGGCCCGCATCCGTCTTATGGGTGAAGCCATGGGCCGCGCTGCCCAACAGTTGGATAAGCGCGTTCTCCTTGTGGCCTCCGGCGGGCTCTCGCACAACCCGCCGATTCCCGAGTACGACGGCTCCCCTGAACCAGTCCAGCAGCGCTTGGTTTCCTATTCGCCGTCCAAAGAAGACCGGGCGGCACGCGAAGGCAAGATCATCGAGGGCATCCAGGCGATTGCAGATGGCCTCAGGTCCAGCGCCCCCCTTAATGAGGAATGGGACCAGAAACTGATGAAGGTGTTCCGTTCCGGCTCATTGACCGACGTGGACGGCTGGGACAATGACCAGTTCATTGCCGAAGGTGGCAGCGCGGCGCATGAGATGCGTTCCTGGATCGCGGCCTTCAGCGCATTGTCGACGGCGGGAGACTACAGCATGGTGGTGGATCGCTACTGGCCGGTTAAGACCTGGGGCGCCGGCTTCGGCATCACAGCTGCTATCCCCCGCAACGCATGATGCAGGCAACCATGTGGGAAGCGATCGCCGATCTGCCCCACACCCTCGAATATGTCCACGTGGGGCAATGGCGGACGCGCGTCCTGACCGTGGGTGCCGGGGAGCAGACCCTGGTCCTCCTCAACGGCACCAGCGGCCACATCGAAGCGTGGACCCATAACATCCGTGCGCTGGCGCAGAATTACAAGGTTATCGGTTACGACTACCCGGGACATGGCTTTTCCACGTTGGCCGAAGCCGACCTGGAGATCCCCGACTACGAGGAACACCTTCTGAACCTCCTGGACGTGCTCGGCCTGGACAAGGTGCACCTCCTGGGTGAATCCCTCGGTGGGTGGATCGCCATCAAGTTCGCCGCACACCATCCCGAGCGCCTGCAGACGATCGTCCTGAGCGCTCCCGGCGGCCGCATGATCGCTTCCAAGTCCATGGACCGTGTCAGCCCGGTGAGCCGCAAAGCCGTGGAGGACCCCAGCTACGAGAACGTCAAGGCCCGGCTCCAAGTGGTCATCCACGATCCCGAACAAATCACGGACGAACTGGTGGAAGTACGCCGCGCCATCTACGGCCGGCCGGGCTTCATCACCTCCATGGAGCACATCATGGCACTTCAGGTGCCGGATATCCGTGCCAGGAACCAAGTGACCAAGGAAGACTACGCTGCCATTCCGGTGCCGGCCCTGCTTGTGTGGACGGACCATGAGCCCACGGGCGGCGTGGCCACGGGCGAGACCCTGGCGGCGGCAATTCCGGACGGCGAATTCGCGCTGGTCCGCAACGCCGCCCATTGGCCGCAGTGGGAGGACCCCACCACATTCAACGAAAAAACACTCGACTTCCTCAGCAGAAAGGCCTGATGTAGATGTCGGACATCATTACGGAGATCGCTGGAGATCTCTACAAGGCGCGGACAACGCGCACCCCGATCGAGTTCGTTCGCCACCGGCTGCCGGAGAAGGACAAGGACGCGGCGTACCGCATCTCCGAGCTCGTCACCCAGCAGCGCGAAGCCGCGGAAGGCCGCCGTCGTGTTGGCCGGAAGGTCGGCCTGACCAATCCTGTGGTGCAGGCGCGTGCCGGCGTGGACGAGCCCGATTACGGCATCATCCTCGACAACATGGTCTTCGAGTCCCCGGTTGAGCGGCCGTCGTCGGAGTACTTCCACCCCAAGATCGAAGCCGAGCTGGCTTTCGTCCTGAAGTCGGACATCCTGGACACCGATCTGGCGTCCGTGGAAGCGGCCATCGACTATGTGACGCCTGCAATGGAACTGGTGGATAACCGGTACCACAGCTACAAGATGGGCATCGTGGACACGATTGCCGACAATGCTGCCTGCGAGGGAATCGTCACAGGTTCGGTCCGCATCCCGTACGGCGAGGTGGACCTCAAGCAGGTGGAGATGGTCCTTTACCGCGGCGACGAAGAATTGACGCGCGGCGTTGGCGGAAACGTCATGGGTGATCCCATCAACGCAATCCAGTGGTTGGCGGAGACCTCGCTGCGGATCGGCAAGCCCCTCCGCGCCGGAGAGATCCTGCTCTCCGGATCCATCGGGCTGATCGTGGACTGGGATCCCAACGTCACGTACACCGCGAAGTACTCGCACGGGTTCGGCGACGTTGTTGCACACCTGTCGGAGGCTGTCCATGCGTAAGGTGACGATCGAAACCCGCGTGGCCATCGAGGCACTCGTCGCGGAATTGCTGTGGCGGCTCGATCACGGCAAAGCGGATACAACCTGGGAGCTCTACACGGAAGACGCAGTCTCCACAGGCCCCCTCGGAGACATGAATGGCCGTGACGCCATCAAGGCTTGGGGCGAACGTCGCGCCAAGGTCACCGGAGTGGTGGGCCGCCACCTCATTGGCGGTATCCGTCTGGAATGGGTGGGCGAGGAACTCCACGGCTGGACCCAGTACCTGACGTTCCGGGACTCCTCGGAAAACCCGCTCATGCCTGCCAGCGTGGGTGAATTCCGGGAGGTCTACCGTGAAGTGGACGGCGAATGGAAGATCGCGCGCCGCGAGATCAACCCCATCTTCGGCGGAATGAACGCTGCCGCGCACGCCAAGCGTCTGACTGAAAGCACCGCGAAATGAAGTGGGAAAGCCGTGGCGGCCGGCCACCGGCACTGTTGCACCAGGCCATCCCTTCCCTCTCCGTCACGGAGTGGGCGCTCGCTGCCGGCTACGACGGAGTGGTTGTTGACCTGCAGCACGGCGAAGTGGGACTCGAAGCGGCCTGCACCATGCTGCGGGCAGCGCCCCGCGATTCGGCGTACAGCTATGCGCGGGTAGGAAGTCTCGATCCGGCCCCCATCCTCCGCCTCCTGGACAGCGGTGCACGCGGAATCATCGCACCCACCATTGAGTCGGGAGAACAGGCGCGGATGCTGGTGGAGGCCACCAAGTACCCCGGCGTGGGCAACCGCAGCCTCGGTCCCAGCAGGCCTGCCTTATATATGGGAGAGTCGTACACCGAGGCGGGCAACCGTGCAGTGTCCACCATCGCCCAGATTGAAACAGTGGCAGGCCTGAAGAACGCGGAAGAGATTGTCGCGACTCCCGGCCTGGATTCCATCTACATCGGACCCGCCGACCTTGCAGTGTCCTTCGGCCTTCCGGGCAGGGGCGACTGGGAAGACGGACCGGTCCGCGAAGCCATCGTCCACTTGGCTGCCTTGACGAGGGAGCACGGCGTGACCCTGGGCATCTATTCGGGCTCCGGTACGTACGCCGCAGACCTTCTTGACCGGGAAATCGTCGACTACGTCGGCCTCGGCATCGACCTCGTATTCCTCAGCCGTGCGGCACAGGAATCCATCAAGACCCTGAGGGGCACAGAATGAGCGACCGCAAGGACGTTATTATCATCGGAGCCGGTCCGGTCGGTTTGACCCTGGCCAACCTCCTGGGCCAGTTTGGCGTCAGCACAGTGGTCTTTGAAGGCCGTGACGAACTCATTGACTATCCGCGCGCTGTGGGCATCGACGACGAGGCGCTCCGGACCATGCAGACCATCGGTTTGGTGGACAAGGTGCTTCCGCACACGGTGCCGGACCAGAAGATCCGGATCGTCAACGGTGACCGCAAGATACTGGCGGAAATCAACCCCACCACCCGTGAGTTCGGTTGGCCCCGAAGGAATGGCTTTATCCAGCCCCTGGTTGATAAGGCCCTGCTGGAAGGCTTGGCGCGCTACCCCCATGTGGAGGTGCGTTTCGGTTGCCGCGTGGAGGCTTTCGAGTCGGATTCCGACGGCGTTACCGCCACAGTCGGCACGGTCACCGGTGAGGAGCGGGTTACGGCCGGCTACGTGGTGGGTTGCGACGGCGGCCGCTCGCTGACCCGTTCGCACCTGGGGCTCAAGTTCGAAGGCGAAACGCGATCGACGCGCGGCCTCGTGATCGACGTCGCGAACGATCCAATCGGCACACCGCACGCGGTCTTCGGTGGCGACCCGAACCGCGGTTACGCCACGCTCAGCCTGCCCCACGGTATCCGGCGCTGGGAGTTCACGCTCTTTGAAGGGGAGTCGGAAGAAGTGGCCGAGGACGATGAGTTCGTCCTCTCCCTTCTTGCCCCCCACGTGCCCGATCCGGCGGGCCTGAACATCATCCGCCGTCGGGTCTATGCCCATCATGCCCGCGTCGCGGAGAAGTTCCGTGTGGGACGCTTCCTTCTGGCGGGGGATGCCGCCCACGTCATGCCGGTCGTGGCCGGCCAGGGGTGGAACTCGGGGATCCGGGATGCGTTGAACCTCGGCTGGAAGCTGGCGGCCGTTGTCCAAGGCAAGGCCGGCGACAGGTTGCTGGACTCCTACGAGGACGAGCGCCGGGAGCACGTGAAGGCCATGGTGGCGTTGTCGCTGAACATGGCGAACCTGGTCACGGACCACAACAAGCTGCGCACGGCTGTTCGTGACATGGCAGCCGCCGTGGTGGACCGGCTCCCCAAAGCCCGCGCCCGCCTGAACAGCCAAGGCTACAAGCCGATGCCGAAGTACGATCACGGCATTGTGGTCCCATCGAAGCTCCCCACGTGGAAGTCCTTGCCGGACAGGGAAGACGCGCCGCGGACGGTCGGAACGCTGTTCCCCCAGCCCACAGTCCGCAGCGAGGACGGCAGGTCGGTCCTGCTGGACGATGCCACCGGCCAAGGCTGGCGTGTGGTGGTCTGGAACAACGATCCCATGGCGTTCGTGAGTGAGGTGGCGGCGGAGAAACTCGCACGGCTTGGCGGCGTGCTGGTGCATGCAGTGCCGGCCACGCAGTTGCCATGGGCCAAAGCTGCTGCTGCACCCGGGGTTCGCGTTGTGGGTGACGAAAGCGGCGTCCTGAAGTCCTGGTTCGACGAGAGGCCCTTCTCTGCGATCATCGTTCGGCCGGACCACGTGGTGGCGGCGGAGTGCCTTGCGCAGGAACTCGGCGATGTTTTGGACCAGGTCTTCCGTGTGGCGACTGTCACTTTTGAACCACAGAACGCATAATAAATCCAAGAATGCATAATCCATTGACAAAGGCTTTATCCACCAATACTGTTGCTGCAACTCGTCGCTGAAGACGGCAGGCAAAGGCCCGCGCAGCGTTCACTCAAGGGAGAGCGAATTCCATGAACATCAAGAAAACCCGCGCAGCGGCCATTGGCGCCGTAGCCTTGGCACTGGCGCTCAGTGGCTGCGCATCCGGATCTGTTGACGGCAGCGCCCCCGCTGCGGGAGGAAGCAGCTCCGGAGGCCTGACCAAGGTCACCTACGGAATCTTCCCGTCAAACACCGTGGCAGCCTTCCAAGTCGCCAAGGACAAAGGCTTCTTCGAGAAGCATGGAATCGACCTGCAACTGGTGGTGGGCGCAGGCAGCAGTGCAGCACAGCTCCCGGCATTGGCCACCGGTGACCTGGACTTCATGCTGGCAAGCCCGGTGACGGCCCTGACCGCCACCACCCAGGGACTCGATGTCCGGATCGTTGAAGGTGTCACCCGGAACGATCCCAAGATCGTGGAGGACTCCACTGCCGTAGTGGTGGGCGCCTCGTCCAGCATCAAGACCGCCCGGGACCTTGAAGGCAAGAAGGTTTCCGTCAACGCACTGGGCAGCATCGGTGAAATCGGCATCCGTGAGGCAGTAGCCAAGGACGGCGGCGACCCCAAGAAGGTGACGTTCGTTCAGCTGTCTTTCCCGGAAGTTGCAGCGCAGATTGAAGCGGGCCAGATTGACGCCGGCATGGCAGGTTCCCCGTTTATCCAGCAGGTGGTTTCCAAGGGCGGCCGGGTGGTCAGCGACTTCATCCACGACACCGGTCTTGGCGAGAACGAACTGGTCTCCATCTCCAGTGGCAAACTGGTGGAAAGCGATCCGGACAAGGTCAAGCGGTTCACTGAAGCCATGAAGGAGGCCCTGCCTTTCCTGACCGAAAACAATGATCTGATCCGCGATGCGATGCCGGCAGCCCTCGGGACTGATCCGGCCGCCGCGAAGAAAGCCCAGCTCTCGCTCTACAGCCCGGATGTCTCAGAGGAGACAATCCAGCTGTTCGCGGATCTGCTCGTCAAGTACGGCATCGTGAACACCAAGCCCGATGTGGCCAAGGTGATCTGGAAGCCGTAACTGAAGGTGTCGGGGCCGCCCGGCGGCCCCGACCCCCAACCGATCGCACAAAATGAGAGCAGAACAAAAACCGTGGAAACGCAAACTCCAACCCTGAGCAGCGTGGCTGTGAGTACCCTGCCTACGCGGGAGCACAGAGTGCGTCGCGCTGCCCGGTGGACTGCTGTGGGACCCTACGTCCTGGGCGTCGCCGGCATCCTGACGGCACTCATCGCCTGGGAACTCTTCTCAGCCTTTGGCCCAGTCAGCCAGCACCACCTCCCACCACCCTCCGTGGTCATTCCTACCTTCCTCAAAAACTTCACGTTCTCCCAGTTCTGGCTTACCGTGGGCCAGACAATGTGGGCCTGGTTCCTTGGGCTGACCATCGCTACCCTGGGTGGCCTCGCAGTTGGCTTGCTCATCGGTTCGAGCAGCTTCCTGCGCGCCGCGACGCACACCACGGTGGAGTTCCTGCGTCCCATTCCTGCTGTAGGACTCATCCCCCTGGCCGCACTGTTGTTTGGACCGCGCATCGGCGCCGAACTCCTGATTGTGGTTTACGGCTGCTTCTGGATTGTGATGATCCAGGTCATGTACGGCATCACTGACATTGACAAGGTGGCCGACGACACCGTTCGGACGCTGCGGATGACGTGGCTCCAGCGGGTCAGGCACCTGGTCTTGCCGACGCTCCTGCCGTACCTGATGACCGGCATCCGTCTTGCTGCCACGGTGGCCCTGATCCTGGCGATCAGTTCCGAACTCATCGTCGGTACGCCCGGAATCGGCAGGGCGGTGGCGCAGGCCCAGCTCAACGACAACCCACCGGCGATGATCGCCCTGATTCTGACATCGGGTCTCCTGGGCATCCTGGTGAACCTTGTTTTCCGCTTCATCGAGCGCAAGCTGCTCTTCTGGCACGGCTCGGTCCGTTCGGAGGTGGCGGCATGATCGTCCTCAAACGCCTGGGCATGTGGTTCGGCCTGCCCGCAATCCTCATTGCCATCTGGTGGGCGTTCACAGCCCAGGGAGCCAACTTCTTTGTTCCCAAGCCGGACAAACTGGCCACCACGTTCATCAACGTATGGTTCAGCGAGAAGTTCTTTACCGACGTCATACCCAGCATGGGCCGGCTCCTCATCAGCCTTGCCGTCTCCCTGGTACTCGGGGTGGCGCTGGGAATCGCAATCGGACTCTCGCGCACCCTGCGCTGGTTCCTGGAACCCTTGCTGGAATTCATCCGGGCAGTGCCTTCAACAATCCTCATCCCGGTGTTGCTCCTGCTCATCGGCATCAATGACACGATGAAGATCACTGTGATCGTCCTGGGCTGCCTCTGGCCTGTCCTGCTCAACACGATCGAAGGCGTACGGTCCCTTGACGAAGTGCTTAAGAATACGGCGCTCGTCTACCGGCTCCGCGGCTTCGACCGCATGCGCTACCTGGTGCTGCCGGGTGCGATGCCGCTCATCATGGCCGGAATCCGGCATAGCCTTGCGGTGGGGCTTATCCTCTTGGTCGTCTCGGAAATGTTCGCGTCGACCGACGGTATTGGCTACTCCATTATTAACTTCCAGAACCGCATCGCGATCCCCGAAATGTGGAGCGGAATATTTCTCCTGGGGATCATAGGAGTGCTGCTTTCGGTGGTATTCCAGGCAATCCAGAAGCGGGTTCTGGGATGGTACTACGGTCTGAAGGAGGCCTCCAATGACGGCTAACAAGTCGGATATCCGGCTCAGTGTCCAGCAAGTGCGCAAGGTCTACGGTGTGGGCACGCGCAACGAGGTGGAGGCCGTGCGGTCGCTGACCTTCGATCTCCACGCCGGCGAGTTCGCCTGCCTTGTAGGGCCTTCGGGTTCCGGAAAGACCACGCTGCTCAAATGCATCGCCGGCCTCCTGGATCCGACTTCCGGTGAGGTGGTCCTGGACGGCAAGCGCGTCTCCGGGCCAGCCGAAGGCATGGCCGTGGTTTTCCAGGAGTACAGCCGCAGCCTCTTCCCCTGGTTGAGTGTGGAGGACAACGTCGAGCTGCCGCTCAAGACCTCCGGCGTGCCCAAAGCTGAGCGGAAAACGCGGGTCCGGGAAGCGCTTGAGGCAGTCACGCTGTCCCACGCTGCCAAGAGCTACCCGTGGCAGCTTTCCGGCGGCATGCAGCAGCGCGTTGCGATCGCCCGGGCTGTGGCATCGAACCCGAGCGTCCTGCTCATGGACGAGCCTTTCGCGGCAGTGGACGCGCAGACCCGTGGAGAGTTGGAGGACCTGGTCCGCGAGGTCTGGAAGCGGTTGGACATGACCATCCTCTTCGTGACTCATGACATCGACGAGTCCGTGTACCTTGCCGAACGTGTCCTGGTGTTGTCCAGCTCGCCCACCATCGTCCAGGCCGATATCCACATTGACCTCCCCGATGAGCGCAGCCAGGCAGATACGCGATCCCTGCACCGCTTCGGCGAACTTCGCCATCAGGTGTACGAGGAGGTTCAGTTCGCCAAGACCAATCCCGGCGGCGAACGGATGACCGCGCACGACGGGTTGCACGCATGAGCCCCCGGGCAGGCGCGGACGTCAGCAGCAACGGCAAGACCGAGACCGGCAAGCGTCGCCGGGTCCACCAGTCCACGCCGGAAAATGAACGCGCCATCCTTGAGGCGGTGCTCCAGCTGGCCGTGAAAGTGGGCTATGAAGGCACCACCATGGCCGAGGTTGCCCGGGTTGCCGGCCTGCCGATCGGTTCGGTCTACTGGCACTTCGAAAACAAAGAGGGTCTTTTTGCCGCGCTGATCGACTACTGCTTCGAACACTGGCAGACGCGCCACCGCGGCCCGGAAAACAGGGTCATCCTCCGCACGAGCATCGCAGGTTCCGCAGCCAACTCAGCCGATCCTGCCAATGCGCAGGAGGCGTTCTGGATCATCGGGCTGCTGTTTGCCCTGGAGAAGCGTCTGGCAGGAAACGCGGCCCGCCAGAAGTACCTGGAAGTGCGCGAGAAGATGTACGAACTCATGGTCCAGGCCGTTACGCCGGGACTCCCGGAAGCGGCTTTGCGCGTCAAGCCGGATCTTGCCCGGAAAGTGGTCATGCTGGGCCGTGCCCTGACGGATGGTTTCTACATTTCCGCTTCCGCAGGAGACGACATCGACTTCACTGAAGCGGCCGAGCTCTCTGCGCTCGCCATGGACAAGCTCGTCCAGCACTACGCCGAGCTCGGGGCGGCAGAGGACAAGGGGTGAACGCGCCGGTCGACGCATCAGGCAGGGTTGCGCTGGTGGTCGGCGGCGGTCGCGGGATCGCCGGTGCGGCTGCCAGGGCGCTGGCTGATGACGGGTACAAGATTGCGGCCCTTTCACCCTCCGGCAGCGCCATGGAGTTGGCGCGCAGCCTCGGCGGGGTTGGCGCGGTCGGTTCGAACCGTTCCGTTGCGGACCTGCAGTCAATAACTGACTTGGCGCTGGAGACTTACGGCCGGATCGACGTCGTCATCAACAGTGCCGGTCACGCGGCCAGGAAGCCGGTGCTTGAGATCAGCGACGACGAGTGGCTGGAAGGGTACGAGATGTACCTCATGAACGTCATCCGCATGGCCCGAATCGTCACTCCCCACCTGCTGGCCGCGGGCGGGGGATCGATAGTGAACGTATCCACCAGTTCCCCCTTTGAACCCAACCCGAACTACCCGGTGTCCGGCACTTTCCGTGCCGCCCTGGGCTCGTTCACCAAACTGTATTCCGACGAGTACGGGCCGTCCGGAATCCGAATGAACAACGTCCTCCCGGGATTCACCAAGGAGGACCCCGGTACCGTGCCGGCTGAATGGACCACCCGGATACCGCTGCGCAGGGCCGCCAGCTCCACGGAAGTGGCCCGCGTCATCCGGTTCCTCGCCAGCGAGGAATCAAGCTACATCACAGGCCAAAACATCCGCGTGGATGGTGGCTCGTCGCGCTCCGTGTAGGGGCCGGCACCTGAAAGAAAGGCTTTTTTAGCTATGTCACTTGGTGTGATCACCGAAATGGGTTATCTCGCAATGCGAACCCGGGACTATGACGAGTCCCTCGAACTGGCTACGGACGTCCTCGGCCTGCGTATGACGCTGAACGACGACAAGCGTGCCTACCTGTCCGCCGCGGACCGCCACCACGAGCTGGTCTACGTGAAAGGCGACGAGGACGGAATCGACCACGTCGGCCTTGTGGCAGACAGCCCGGAGGGGCTGGAAATCATCCGCAAGCGCCTTGAAACGGCAGGGTTCCCGATCCTGACCCGAAGCCCGCTTGAGCGGGAAATCGGCGAGGGCTTCGCCGTCCTGGGCCCGGAAGGCTACGTCTACCACGTCTATGTGGGCATGAAGGACCACCGGCACGGGCCGTCGTCCTTTGGCCCGGACCGGTACGGCCACATCAACATCCATCCCCAGAACCCCACCGCCATGAAGGACTTCCTGGTGGAGTTCTTTGGCTTCAAGGTCTCGGACATCATTGGCAACGACTTTGCCTACTTCCTGCGCTGCAACCCGGATCATCACGGTATTGCCCTGATCAAGGGCCGCGGCTCCCTCCACCACCACGCGTGGCAGACGCAGTCCATTGCCGACCTTGGCCGCCTCGGCGACCGGTTGTTCGCCAAGGGGCGTCGGTTGATCTGGGGTCCTGTCCGCCACGGTGCGGGACACAACATCGCAGCGTATTACGTTGAACCCAACGGGACGGTGGTGGAGCTTTACACCGACCTGGAGCAGATCTACGAGCTGGAGCGTCCGCCCATTGAATGGGATCAGGATGACCGGACGTGGTTCAACCGGTGGGGCGTCTACAACGGCGAGGATTTCCGCAAGCACGGAGCGTTCCCCATTGCATTGAACTAGCACATCGAAATGGGAACGGGCCGGGCTGACCTTACTCCTTGGGCAGCCCGGCTTCGGAGGCGGCATGGAACTCGGCTTCTTCGATCACATCGATCGTGCGCATGTAGTGCTCACGCAGGAGCCTGGTGGCCGTCGGAGCATCGCGGGCAATGGTCGCCTCGAGAATCGCGCGGTGCTCGGCCTCGATGTCCCGGGATTGAGCGCGTTTATCCGGCGCGGTCCAGAGGCGGTAGAGGGCGGTAGCCTCGCCCAGGGTGGCTGCGAAATCCTGGAGCAAGGGGACCGGGCAGGCTTCCAGCAACTTGGCGTGGAACGCTTGGTGGGCCAGAAACCATTCCACCGAGATGTGGTTCGGGTCCTCGCTGGTGCGGCGCGGGGTCCGCTCCAGGCGATGGTGGACGGCGAGAAGATCGGATTCCCAGGCAACGTCTCCTTGTTCAATGGCCAGGGTCAGTCCGTACTCCTCCACCCGGCAGCGAAGTTCACCGAGGCCGCGCAGTTCTTCCAAGGTGTATTCGGAGACGAAGAAGCCTCTGTTGGGACGGAATTGCAACAACTTTTCACCAGCCAAACGCACCAGTGCTTCCCGGATGACCGTGGAACTGGCACCGTACCGCTTGGTGAGCTCACCGACCTGGAGGTTGGTGCCCGGGGCCCACTGGCCAGCAAAGATGTCGGCCCGCAACTTGCCCCGGACTACTTCACTGATGGTTTCTGCATTTGCTTGTCGTGCCATGGGACAAGCGTACACTTAGGCACTAACGCACCGTAAGTACATTATTGACGCAAGAATGCATTCTTCGTATAGTTCAAACACCGGCACGCCGGAGGCAATGACGCCGGCCCTAGAAAGGATTCACATGCGCTACGCGAGTTACTTGAACCAGGAAGGCCAGCCTACGTGGGGCCTGGAGACCAACGGAGAGCTGCTGGACCTCGGTCCCAGCGGAGCCAACCTCAGCCCTTCGCTGCAGGCGGCCATCGAAGAAGATCTGCTGTCAGCTCCCCTGGAATGGGACAAGGCGCCGGTTCAGCCCGTTGAAGGAACCACCTTCCTTCCCCTTCTGTCCAAGCCGGGCAAGGTCATCTGCATTGGCGTTAACTACCGCAGCCACCGTGAAGAAACCGGCCGGGACGAGGTAGGCAAGCCCACCGTCTTTGCACGTTTCTCCGATACCCTGGCCGCCCACGGCGCAGACCTGCCCATTCCCGCCGAAAGCTCCATGTACGACTACGAAGGCGAAGTGGCGCTGGTGATCGGGGCCCACGCTGATCACGTCAAGCCGGAAGACGCCTGGAACTACATTGCCGGTTACGCCGCATTCAATGACTTCAGTGCCCGCGACTGGCAGCGCCACACGGGCCAGTGGACTCCGGGCAAGAACTTCCCGCTCAGCGGCGCCTTCGGCCCGTACTTCATGTCCGCCCAGGAAGTCGGTGACGTCACCGAGCTCGTGGTGGAAACCCGCGTCAACGGCGAGGTCCGGCAGCGTGCCGCCGTCGCCGACCTCATCTTCGACATCCCCGCCATCATCGAGTACGTCACCGCGTTCACTCCGTTGGCGCCGGGCGACGTCATTGTCACCGGTACGCCCGGCGGCGTGGGACTCTTCATGGAGCCGCCCACATTCCTGGTTCCGGGTGACGTCGTTGAGGTTGAGGTCGGCAAACTGGGCACCCTTCGCAACGTCCTCGTTGTTTAAGGATGCGTGGAGGAAACACTATGGATGACTTCGATGTTGCGGTTGTGGGGGCCGGGCCCGTTGGGCTGACAGCGGCGCTGCTGCTGGCCGACGGCGGTGCGCGCGTTGCGCTGCTCGAAACCGCGAAGGCGCCGATGGACCTGCCGCGGGCCATCAGCATCGCTGACGAGACCTTCCGGACGATGGACCGGCTGGGCCTCGCGGAAGCACTGAAAGCGGAATCGCTGCTGGGAACCGGCAGCCGCTACTTCGGGCTGAATGACCGCCCACTTGCGTCGTCCACACCTGTTCCCTCCCGCATCGGGCATCCTGCGAAGTCGCAGTTCGACCAGCCCGTGCTGGAAGAACTGCTGTGGAACAAGGCCCGTGACCATCAGGGGATTGAGTTTCTTGCCGGTGCCCAGGTAAATTCCGTCAGCCAAAAAGCGGACGGGGTAACAGTCGGATTCGATTCCGACGCCGGCGCCGGCACCGTAACAGCCTCGTGGCTGGTAGGTGCAGATGGCGGTCGCAGCTTCGTCCGCGAAAGCCTGGGCATCGACCTGGTGGGGTCCACCCAGCAGGAACGATGGATTGTTGTGGACTTGCTCAACGTCCCAGGAGCGCGCGAACCCTTCGCCGAGTTCCACGGCAACGGGACACGTCCCTACGTCCTGGTTCCGGGAATCAAGGGCCGCCTGCGCCTTGAGTTCATGCTTTTCGATCACGAAGATCCGGACGTGATGACCGCCCCGGAGAAGATCCTGGAGTTGTCCAGGCCCTTCCACCCGGAGCTCCGCACCGAAGACGTCAGGCGGGCTGTGGTCTATGTAGCCCATCAGCGATTGGCCCGCACCTACCGTTCGGGCCGGGCGTTCCTGATCGGGGATGCGGCACACCTGATGCCTCCCTTCTCCGGACAAGGACTAAACGCAGGCCTGCGGGACGCCCTGAACCTGAGCTGGAAGCTGCTGGAGGTGCTCCGCGGCGTGGGCACAGACCGTTTGCTGTCCACCTACGAGTCCGAACGCCGCACGCACGCGGCCAAGATGGTCAAGGTCTCGCGCCGGACGGGCGCTGTGGTCATGGCCGTCGGTGCCTTCAGGACCAATCTTCGGGATATTGCCTTCCGTACGGTCAGCTTGATTCCCGCCGTGCACCGGTACCTGGGATCCATGCGTTTCATCACCCCGCCGGACTACCGCAACGGTGTTGCCATCAAGGCCGCGCGCGACGTTGATCGTCGGCTCGCAGCTTGGGTGGGGCTTGCCCTTAGCCAACCCGGCCTGGCTGATGAGGACGGATCCGTGGCACCCCTGGACTCCCACCTGGGGAGTGGATGGGCACTCATCACGCTTGGCGCAGGAAGCACCGGGACCATCGCGGGCAACCAGTTCTGGTCCTTGCTGGGCGCTCGCCGGATCACCCTCACAGGGAATTCCCATAGCGCGCGCCGGAATGGTGATGAGCAGGTCCTCGTGGACGCGGGACGCGTTCTTGCGCTTCCCGGGCTGGCCACAACCCACACTGTGCTGGTCCGGCCGGACCGTTACGTCGCTGCTGTATTCACTGACCACAGTGAGATGGCCGTGATCAACAAACTGCGTTCATACGTCGATCCGCTGTCGCGGTCCTGAGGAATCAAGGAGGAAAAATGCCCAGCATGCAGGAAATGAGGTCTGAGACGATGCGGTTTGACGACCTCTACTGGGAAGCAAGCTCAGAGCCGATCGTCGAGGACGACGTCGAACTGGAAAAGATCGTCGCCCAAGCGGAACTTCCTGTCCTGCTCGCCGCCCTCGCGGCGGCGCTGGGGGACACCTCTTTCCTTGACAGCGATCTGCAGCCTCCTTTGACCCTGGTGGACACCCAGCCCCATCCGCACGGAGGCATGTCACCGGAGCAGCAGGAACGCGCCAGGGCACTTGCTTTGGATGGCTTGCGTCAACTGCGGGACAAGGAGGTCACCGGCGTTGATTTGCTGGAGGACGACGCCGTAACGGACCTCCTCGGGTACCTCACCGGTGGCCGCGAGCACTGGTTTGCGTCGTTGAAGCATGAGCTCGACCTCGCTCCTGACAAGGGCGGAGCTCCCCAGTGGACCTTCGATGAGGTAGCTGACGGACGCGACTTCCCGGTGTTGATCATCGGCGCCGGAATCGCCGGAATCGCTGCCGCCTACCGCTATTCGCAGGCGGGTGTGCCCTTCACCGTGGTGGAGGACGCGCCCACTCTGGGCGGCACCTGGGCAAAGAACACCTACCCCGGTGTCCGCCTCGATACCCCCACGTTCGGCTATTCGTATTCCTTCGCCCAGCGCGGTGACTGGCCACACCAATTCGCCGAAGGCGGAGACGTCCTGGACTACGTCCGGGACGTGGCTGAGCGCGCAGGGCTGGTGGAGTCCATCGAGTTCTCCACCCGTCTTGTCCGCTTGGTGTGGGACGAGGAGTCCCTCACCTGGCAGGCGACCACCCGCCATAGCGGCGGGCAGGAGCGGGTCCGCGCCTTTGCCGCCGTCGTCAGCGCACTGGGCCAACTGGACCGGCCCAACATCCCCGACTTCCCCGGCGCTGAGCTGTACCGCGGAGTGACCATGCACTCGCAGGAGTGGTCGCACGACGTCGATTACCGCGGGAAGCGCGTGGCGGTCATCGGCACGGGTGCCAGCGCCTACCAGATTGTGCCGGCGCTGGCTGACGAGGTTTCCGGGCTGGTGCTCTTCCAGCGCAGCGCGCCGTGGATGCTGCCGGCACCCAATTATCACGACGGCGTCAGCGACGCCTTCGCGTGGTTGCGGCGCAAGGTGCCCCACTACGCCCAGTGGTACCGCTTGTGGGTGACACTTCAGGGGATTCCGGGCCGCATGCACACCGTCACGGCGGAGGACGGATGGCAGGGCGCGCCTTTGAGCGTTTCCGCCAAGAACCAGGAAGTCCGGGAGGTGCTGATCGAGCGCCTGAAGGAGCAGTTGGCCGACCGGCCCGAGCTGCTGGAGAACGCCATTCCCAATTATCCGCCGGGGGCCAAGCGGATGCTTCGCGACAACGGAGTATGGGCAGCTGCCCTCAAGTCCGAGCACACCACCGTGGTCACTGCCGGGATCGACCGGTTCACGGAAACAGGGATTGTTGACAACGATGGTGTTGAACACCAGGTGGACATTGTTGTCTTCGCTACGGGGTTCAAGCCCTCGGACTACCTCGATGAGGTGGAAGTCATTGGCCGCGGAGGCCTGGAGATCCACGATTTCTGGAAGGGCGACGCCCGGGCCTACAACGGCGTCACCGTGCCCGGATTCCCCAACTTCTTCCTGATGTATGGGCCCAATGTTGGCGGTGTTGTGGCCGGAAGCCTGCACTTCATGATTGAGCGGGCGGTGGAGTTCTCCCTCAAGGCCGTCCACGAGGTCCTGCGTCGTGGTGCCTCCGCGATCGACGTCAAGCAGTCGGCGTTGGACCGCTTTGTGGACTGGGTCGACGCCGGCAACCGGCGCATGGCGTGGGGGCAGCCGTACGTACGCAGCTGGTACCAAAACGCGCACGGTCGGGTTTCGCAGGTATGGCCCTACACCAATGTGGAGTATTGGGAAGCGACCGAGACGGTCAAGGCCGACGATCATGAGTTCCTTGCGTGACGGTTCAGCTGATTGATACTCCCGCCGGGCGGGTCCGGGCGAGCCTCTCTGCGGGAGTGGTGGACGCGCCCGGACTGCGCTACGGCACGGCTCTTTTGGGCCCACGAAGCGGTGATGTTTCCGCCGTGGTTGTTGGTGAACCGCAAACCCGTCCCGCGGCATTCCCACAGCGGCCGGGCATGTTGGACGGCTTGCTGGGTACGGCGCTGAGCGAACTCGAACAGAGCGAGGATGCTTTTACCTTGCGGGTGCAGGCGCCTGCCGCTGCTCATGGACTGCCCGTGCTCTTCTTCATTCCTGGCGGCGGTTTCACCACCGGCTCAGGAGAGAGCCGGTGGTACGACTCGCCGGAACTGGTCAGGAACGGTGGCTTTGTTCTGGTCACCGTGAACTACCGGCTCGGGGCGATCGGGCATTTTGGCCCGCTCGGAGATCCCTCCGAATCCACCAAACCTTTGCGTGATCTTCAAGCCGCGCTGGCGTGGGTTCGGGACAATATCAGTGCTTTCGGGGGAGACCCGGCCAGAGTTACCTTGGCCGGGGACTCCGCCGGGGCTTGGTATGCCTATGCGCTGAGCATTGACCCGTCTCTCCGAGGCTTGGCGGCCCAGACCCTGCTGATCAGCATGCCCCGCTTGGCGCCCCTACCTGTAGAGGCGTGGCTTAACCACCGCACTGCCGTATTTGAGGCTCTTGGGTCGAAGCTCGCCACGGCTCCTGTTGCGGCGCTTCTTGATGCCCAGGAAGCTGCAAGGGCGGGGCTGCGGGCGTTCCCGTACATGCCCGCCGAGTCAACGGAGGCTCCCGCCGACGTGGCGAGGTTTGCGGATTCGGTGCAGAGGATCCATACCGGCGCCGTGCTCATCCTCACCACGGCGGAGGAATCCGCGGCGTTCCTGCGCAACCAGCCGCGAGACGGGTTCTCCGATGCCGGCGTGGACGAGTACCTTGCGCGAACCTTCAAGGACCCGGCATTGGCCGCGGAACTGCTGATGGCTGACGACGCTTATCTTCGGATGGTCCGGGCCGCCACGTTGGCCCAATTCCGCCTCCCCGCCCTGGAGATCGCAGCGCACTCACCCGTACCTGCCCAAGTGGTCCGGTTCGATCACCAAAGCAAACTCGATGGCGCTTACGCAGCCCATTGCTTCCCGCTGGCCTTTCTCTTTGACGGCACAGACCGCTGGGGTGATTCCCCCATGATGGTCGATGCCTCAGATTTAGAAACTGCCCGGGTGACCAACGCGATGCGGGAGCTGATCTGCCGGTTCCTGTATTGCGGAGTGGCCGAAGGCAGCCGTTACGACGCCGGGGCGCCGCGGTCGCTGGTGATTGACACCGCTGGCGTGCGGTGGGAGCCGGTCCGTGAGGCGGAAGTGCGGGTGTTGGGGTAGAGGCACCCGCCCGGTTACCGCTTGCCGTACTTGCGATGGACCGCCTGTTTACTCACGCCGAGGCACAGCGCGATTGCTTCCCAGGAAAGGCCCGACTGCCGGGCTTTCCTGACGAGGGAAGCTTCGGTGCGGCTGACTTCCTTCTGTAGTTCGGTGATCGCTTGCAACGCTTCGGCGGGTCCTTTGCCGTCCATGGATGCAACCAAGGTCTTCATGCGTTCCACCTCCATGCGTCAACATTAGTTGACGGCGGAAAGGGCGTCAACCAATGTTGACGTAGAGCCGCGAACAGTGTTTTTCGTCGGCTGCGTCCACGTCCCGGTAGAGACCTTCGGCGGCGGCCACCCGGCGCAGGCCGGCTCATCCCACTCCCTGCGCGGGACGTCCGGCACGATTTCCCTCAGCATGCCGGCGGTGTCTTATCGGCTCATTGACGCCGTTGCATTGCGAGCGTAGACCTGATGTAGTGCTGGCTCTTCCGTCGTCTTCCAGAGTTCAAACCTGAAGGTGATGCTCAGGCCGGGTGAGGTTAGTGGCTCAAGCGTTGCGGAAAGGGGAACTGGTCCGGTTGCCCGGTCAAGCCCCGCGAGAACTTGAACCAGCGCAAGGAGGAAACCATGACTATGAAGAAGAACAGCGGCCAGAAACCCAATCCGGGCAAACCGCACCCCCGGTTGAGCCGGCATTTGGGTGACTGGCTTAAACGTGAGGATGCCGGTGTCACCGGCGGGACCAGCAGCTTGTTCTGGTCCCATCACGGCGCTCCACGGGCGCCGGAACGTACCTGCTTGTATGGCCATGAGATGGCACCCGGAGCTAGTTCCTGCACTCACGGCCATCCCGCCGGATAACAGCCAGTCCGCGCCTCAGCACAGTTGGTCGAGGGTTTTCTGCGCTGCGAGTTCCATCTGTGAGATGTATTGATCGATGCGGCGGCCAGTGACGGGGTCGGGCGTTTCACTTGGCAGAGTGGGTAAGGCCATGGCCAGGGTGACTTGCCGGCTGCCGTCTTCGCTGGAGATGGACGAGGTGAGGTAGCCGTAGACAGAGCCGAAATGTCCGTACCGGTACGCTGACGACGAGCAAGCGTCGGGGAACCTGGTGATGCCGAGTCCGTAGTTCATGGACTTGACCATTTTCATCTCTTGCAGCGTCCCTGGCGACAACAAAGCTCCGCTGAGGAGACCACGGTAAAAGTCGTTGACGTCCTCGGTTGAGGACACCACTCCACCTGCCGGTGAGCCAGTCACGACCTCAGGTTGGGTGATCTCAAGCCGGCCGCCACCCACCGACATGTATGCCCTCAGGTTGTCCGGCGCGGCCCGATCCCTGTTGCTCAGTGATGTCCGATCAAGTCCAAGGGGCCCGAAAACGCGTTCCCGGAGTACATCGTCCAGTGGCCGGCCACGAAGCTTTTCAACCAGTTGTCCCAAGGCCAGGTAGTTGCTGTTTGAGTATGAGAAGAAGCCCACGTTGCGCCAATCCCACGGCAGGGCGGCTGTCAGTTCCAAGCCATGCTGGACGCTCACGCTCGTAGAGACCACATCCTGGGGTGGATTGGTCCGTTCAAGGGCCTGGACATAGTCAGGCATGCCCGAGGTGTGGTTCAACAGCTGGCGGACGGTGATCGGCGTCGGCGGCTTCAACCCCGCACCGAAGCTTTCGAGCATGGCGTTCACCGGGTCATCCAGAGCGATAAGGCCGTCGTCCACGAGCTGCAACGTGGCGGCGGCGACCATCGATTTCGTCACGCTGCCAATCGAGAACCGGTCCTGCGGCTGTGCCGGTTCGCGCCCATACGGGTCCCGCAGCCCAAAGCCTTTGGACCACTCGCCGCCAGGCCACCGAACCTGCACGACAACAGAGCTGACACCGTCCGCAATGAATCGCTGCACGGTCTGCTCCAGCGAATCCGTTGGGTCCGCAGTGGTGGAGACCTCAGGCGCAGGCTCAGGACTGCCTCCCGTGCAACCCGTCAACAGGAGAACAACACAGACGCCAAGGACACCGCCCGGCGACTTCCGCCGATGGCCCATAGCGACGTTCTACACTCGCCTCCCAGGGAAAACAAGCGAAAATGCGTGCGGAACCACCCCCTCGCCACCCATCCGCGTCCCGGTCCTGAGAGTGGCGGTGGTGTCAGATTGAAGTCTCAGACCTGCACTGCAGGTCGTCACGAAATCAACTTTCCGGCCCTAAGCCGACGCTACGTCCAACGGATTCTGACGTCAGGTTGGGGTGTGGTGTAAATAGGCGAAGTGGCTGTCTTGGGACTCGCGCCGGACAGAGTGAGTGCAGGCGAAACCTATGGCAGGGTAGCGCGAAGGCCAACAACGCCTAGGATGCAGCGGGCCGCCCCAAGAGCTTCTGGGACCTCTTACAGTCCTCCTGCCTCGGGGCGATTGCCCGTGTGCTGTGCTAACCCGCTGAACGGCCGCCGTCGACGAGCCAGACCTGTCCGGTAACATGCGAGGCCTGGTCGTCATCGGCAAGGAATGCAACCACGTTGGCGACTTCTTCCGCTCGGCCGAGCCTGCCCTGCGGTATCTGCGACTCCAGCATGTCGACAAACGATTTAGGTGAATTCGCAAGGATCGGGGTGGCGATCGTACCCGGTCCGACCGCGTTGACGCGGATTCCCTGCGGGGCGTACTCCAGTGCGGCCGTGCGGGTGAGCATCACGTCGGCACCTTTCGAAGCAATGTACGCTATCGAGGTCGGGGTAGCGCGGAAACCGCCGACGGACGCCGTATTCACGATAGCGCCCCCGCCATTGGCCAGCATCAATCGCAGACCGGCCTGAAGTACCAGAAACTGTCCGCGGACGTTGACCGCCATCACTTTGTCAAATTCTTCAACCGGATATTCATGCGTCAGAGCCTGCGCCCCACCAATACCGGCGTTGTTAGCAAGAATGTCCAGCTTCCCGTACTCCGCCAGTATCCATTCCTCCGTGGCGCGAACGTCTGCTTCATCTGCTACATCGAGCCTTCGTGCCACGGCCCTCTCTCCCAAAGACTCCGCGATCTCGTCGCGGGCTTCGGACACATCGGCAACGATAACTGTCGCACCGTCTGCGTGGAGCCTCCTCGCTATCGCTTCCCCGATACCGGATGCCGCTCCCGTTACGAGTGCAACTTTCCCTGTGAACCGTGCCATGGTGATGTCTCCTTCGCCTACAAATAGGCTTCTATATAAGTTCTCTGGCCTCTGACAGGCCATGCACGGAAGAAAATGCTAGCCTCTGTGTTGCCATTAAAGTGGGCCCTATTTAGACGCTGGTATGCGTGAGGAGATATCCTGCCGTCGAATAGTGCGGCGCAGCCGTGCGTTGTATCGGTGCTCCCTAAGGCGCCGGCATCGCGGCAAGACGAACTGCCCGACTCCTCTCTTCTGGCCTACGTCTCCGTCACTTACCTGGCACTGCAACAGATCGGAATTCTCGAGATGGTCATCAACCAGTTAAGGACCGGCTCGGGTCCTATCCTCTGCGTTTTAAGAAGGGGAGTTGCTGGGGATCGATCCAGAGTTCGTAGCCATTGAGTTTATCAATAAGCATTCTCGATTCGACGCCATCCTGCTCCAGCCATAGCATTTCGGCGGTTGCTTCTTCCACGCAACCGGTTCTGAGATATGTTCCCTTAAGTCGAACTTCCACAGTTGCCCCTCGGAGGTCGGACCAGTCATGGACTTGGTGTGTATAACTCGTTCGGGACCGAGAATCTTGAAGAAAAATTTTCGGCATCCACGGAGTTCCAGATGGTGCTGCTGAACTCATGTCGCCTCCTAAGCTGCCCTGGATACATGATGAATCGACGGGTATGACTGTCCAAGTCCACGGGGCTCCGCCGCATGGGCCATTTGTGCAGGACGCGGAGATCCGCATTGCACGCTGCACTGGTGGTTGACGTGTAATGCGGATCCAGCGGGTTTGGCAAATTAGGGCTTAACCAAGATTTTGACTTCTGAGGAGCGTCCGTCTCCTAGCAGGTGTTTAATGCCCTTTTCGACGACTTCGGAGAGGCTGATCGTGCTGCTGATGAGGCGTTCCGGTTTAATCCGGCCGTCGACGATGGCATCGCGAACTGCCTCAAATTCTTGTGCGGTGTAGGCGAACGAGCCGGTCAGGATCTTTTCCTTGAAGAGGAAAGGCATGACGTCCAGGGGTACGTCGTGGTGAAATCCTGCAACGATAACTGCTCGAGCGGCGGGTGCGAGTGAATCTACTGCGACCTGAAGGCTCGCCTTTCCGACTCCGGAGGCGTCGAACGAAGCGTCGGCACCGCGTCCGTGCGTAACCCGCAATACGGCTTGTGCGACGTCTTCCTCGCGTGGGTCGATGACTAGGTCTGCGCCGAGCTCCAGCGCGAGCTGTTTGCGCACCTCGCTGAGTTCACTGACGATGACCGTTCCAGCGCCTTGGGCCTTAAGGCAAAGCAGCAGACTCAATCCGATGGGTCCGGCGCCGACCACAAGGGCCGTTCCGCCGTCGGGTAGGACAGAGGTGTTCACCGCGTGCCATGCGACCGCCAAGGGCTCAATGAGCGCAGCAATTTCGGGCGAAAATTCGGACGGTAGCTTGAAGGCGTGGTCCGCCGGCACGACAAGTGACTCGCTGAAACCGCCGCCCCAGCCGTGGATTCCAATAAAGGCGTAGTTGTCGCACATGTTGGGGTGCCCCGACAGGCAGGATGGGCACGTCCCGTCGGCAAAGTTTGGTTGCACCGCGACGAGGTCACCTATCGTGAGCGATTCGACATCGGCTGCGACCTCGACGACGTAGCCGGCGAATTCATGGCCGAGGCTGTGAGGGCCTGTTTCCCCAATTATTGGGTTTGCGTAGTCCCTCGGAACCGGAGCGTCTTGGTAGAGGGCCAAGTCGGATCCGCAAATACCGGCGTAGGAGACATCTATACGGACCGTTCCGGGTCGTAGATCGGGTCGTTCTACGTCCTCGATCCTGGCGTCTCGGGGGCCATGCAGGCGGAGTGTTCGCATTGTGATTCCTTCTTTGTGTTGTGCGGTGGACGCCGTGCCGGGTGGGGCGGCAGTGCGCTGACTGATTTCTCCGGTTGGGAAATCTGGTGCTCGGACTTTGGCTGCCTGGTACGGAGTAAGGAATTTTGTAGCCTGGTGTTCAGGTCAGAGACGTTGCGCGGGAAGTCGTGGCCCTGGGGTAGACCTGCGCGGTAATTCCTCCGTCTACAGGCAGCTGAACCCCTGTTATGTGCTGGGCCTGGTCGGAGACAAGGAACAAAACCGCCTCTGCGATTTCCTCGGGCTGCCCTGCCCGTCCCTGGGGAACCGTTGCACCAAGGACGGCTTCTTTTTCAGCTATCGTCTGCCCGGGAGTGCCGGCCAGTGCCATCTTTGTTTTGATGTTGCCCGGAAGGATTGCGTTAACGCGTACGCCGGTCGTGGCAGTCTCGACAGCAGCGGTCTTGGTCAGCCCGATGACTGCATGTTTGGCTGCCGCGTACGCTGTACTGCCGGGTAAAGCGCCTGCGGAAGCCATAGAACCGGTATTTACGACGGCCCCGGACCCTTGGGCCATCATGACGGGCAGCATGTACTTGAGGCCGAGGAAAACTCCTTTGACATTGATGGCCATGACTTTATCGAAACCGTCTTCGGGGTACTCAACCAGGGGCGCTTGCGGCCCGATGATTCCCGCGTTGTTGAAGAACGCGTCGATGGTCCCGAATTCCTGTTGTGCGCGGGTCACGTAGTCACGCACCTGTTCGGCGTTGGAAACGTCAGCTATGAAGACGATGCTTTTCCCGCCTGCCGCCTGGATGTTTTCAGCGGTCTCTTGTAGCCCCGCAGCGTCAATGTCGACGAGGAGCACGGCTGCGCCTTCCCTCGCCAGTGCCATACTGGCGGCCCGTCCGAGCCCAGAGCCTGCCCCGGTAACAACAGCTCCTTTACCGGTCATTCTGTTCACGTTTATCTGCTTTCATGTTTGCGGCGGCGGTGAGCAGGGCGTGCACGATATCGTTTCTGGGTTCAAAAAATGCCGTCGTGTGGATATCTGGGGACCTTGGCCAGATGGGGCCGGCGCTTCCTAATGCTGCTCCGGCCCCGCGGGAATTTATCCGAATAGGGGCCGCAGGTGGTCGTTGAGGAAGATGCCGTTTGAATCCTGCTCACGTCGGAGTGCGACGTAGTCGTCAAACTTGGGATAGGCGCTCTGAATCTGCTCGCGGGTCATGAGATGGAGCTTGCCCCAGTGGGCCCGGGGTGCAAACGGCAGCAGCGTGTTATGCACGGCGCGCAGAAAAGGCCAGTAGTCGGTGCCCGGCATTCCAGCTACCGAGATCGTGGCTGATTTCCGCTGGTAGAACGGCGACATCCATGAGTCGTCGGCTTCTATTACCCGCATGAAGATCGGGTGGTTCTGCTCTGGGTGGGCCTCGCTCTGGCGCTGAACAAGGGCCACTGCTTCGAGGACGTCCTCGTACGGAACGGCGTATTCGAGTTCGTAGAACAATTTGGCGCCCTCGCCGATGGGCGCCGACAGCACGCGGTATGCGGGGCCCCGACGGGCACCAAGCACATCGGACCATTCTTTCTCTGGAATCTGGTCAATCTCGTTGGCCTGGAAGTAGACAGTCCGGTTCGCCATACTCTCGCCGTCAGGAGACGGAAGGCTGTATTCCTGAGCTGAGGTGTCGCTTTTGAGCCACATCAGGCCGTGATTACGGTTATTCGCAACCTCGTTCTCCCACGCATTCGCTGCGACATCCCAGTGCGGGAACTGGAACTTTTCTTCCAGGAAAAAGCGCGGGACGACCTTGAGCTCAACTTCAAGGAACACGCCCATGAGTCCGAGGCCGGTTTGAACGCCGTGGAGGCGGGGGTCATCTTCACCGATCTCGATGATCTCGCCGCGGCCGTCGACCAGACGCACCCAGGTCAGCATCGAGGAGAATCCGCGAAGGCCCCTGCCCGTTCCGTGCGTAGAGGTGTTCAAAGCACCAGCAATTGCTTGTTCCCAAATGATGCCCTGGTTGCTCAGCGACCAGCCGCGCTCCCACAATTCCGCCGCGAGGTTTTTGATCGTTGTACCCGCCCGGACCCGAACGCGCTGCTTCGTCTCGTCAATGGAAGTGATGCCCGTGAGCTTGTCGAGGTGCAGCAGAACGCCCTGCGTTGTCACCAGCGGAGAGAAGGAGAGGCTACTGCCCGCCGTGCGCAGGGTGAGGTTCTCGCGCACTGCCACTCGGACGGCATCGGCCACTCCGGTCTCGGAATCAGGGTAAAAAGTCAACGCCGGGTTCGAAGTGAAGTTTTGGGCCCAGTTGGACCACGCTTCGTTTTCCTTTGGCTGGTCAGACATGATCGTCAACTCTGCCGGGTTGCTCACCATCGTCATCGTTGGAGGCTCCTATTTTTGTTTAGAGGAGCCGAGTATCAAGGCTCCGTAGCCGAACAGCCCGTGCGGACTGCATGGACAACATTGGCACTAGCTGACGAGCGTTATGGTGTCCTATTTATCGGGTAGCAGGATGCTGGCCGCCCGGGCCTTCAAACGTTCGACAGGGTCCGGTTCCCCGTATAGGTCCCGCGCCAACGCCATCGCTTCGTCGAGCTCGCGCAGGGCGCGGTCTGCGTCCTTTGCGATTAGTGCCGCTGCTACGGCGCAGTGCCGCTCGTAGATCGTGTTGTCTTCCAACTGGATCTGCCCCGTATCCCGGTTTCGGCGGTAAGCGGCGAACGTGAGCGACTCCAGGACGTGGACGAACAACTCAAGTGCCGGGTTGCCGGTCAGCGCTGCGAGGATGGTGTGGAATCCGCGGAAGGCTGTGTGTTTTCGTTCGAAGAATTCGTCTGGTGCCTTGGCGAGGGTCCCTTCCCATTCCAGGAACTGTTCCAGGGTGCGGGCGTTGTCATTGTTCATGCGGTCGATGATCAGCGGCACCATCGACAGTTCGAGCGCACGACGCGCCTCAAAGGTGTGATTCGTCCGAACCCCGCGGAACCGGAGGTAAGGAATGGCCGCTTCAACAACCGCATCTGTTGAGGGTTGAGAAACCACCACCCCACCTCCCCGTCCGCGCCGGGTTTCAACCACGCCTTGCTGCTCAAGCATCCTGAGAGCCTCCCGCAACACCCCTCTGCTCACAGTGAAGCGGGCCATCAGGTCCGGCTCGGTTCCCAAACGCAACCCAATCGGCCAGCCCTCATTGCTGATCCAGTTCTGGATCCTGTCGGCTGTCACTGCGCCGGCCTTGTCGAATTCACCCGTTCCGATCATCTCTGACCTCCTAAATAGGACGTTATTTATGACCAGTATCACGCGTAGATTCATCAACTACAACGGCCCGAGTGGCTGGAAATAGGCTCCTATTTGACGGACAAGGAGGTTCCTCAATGACGAAAGAAACGAGCGACCTGAAGATCGGCGACCAGAAGCGCGTCGCCACGATCGACGCGGACACGCACCCGGACGTCCCCATGCACGAGATGATCGATTACATCCCGGAGCCGTGGCGGTCCAGGTACTACACCAACAGGGCCGCGGACGTGGAGAATGCCCGCCTTTTCTACGCGTCCCCGACCCCTGCACGGACTGACGCCCTGGTCACGGGCATGCGTCCTGGTGAAGACAAGCAGCTTTACGCCGAGCAGGTCTTCCAGGAATCCAGCACTGACTACGCGATGCTCCTTCCCCTGACCCGAGCAAAGTGGTGGGACGCCGAATGGGAAACTGCCCGCTGCACTGGCATCAATGAGTACATTGCTGCCGACTGGCTGGGGTCTGCGAACAACTCGCACGGCCGCTACCGCGCAGGTATCCGCATCTCACCCGGTGACCCGGCCGGAGCGATCGCCGAGATGAACAAATGGGTCGGGCACGGGTTTTTTCCCCAGGTTCAGTTCGCACCGGAGGCGCTCGTGCATCCCATCGGGCATCCGCTTTACCGCCCGGTCCTGCGGGAGGCTGCCCGCCTCGGTCTGCCCATCGCGATGCACATCACGCGCGAAGGCTCGATGCAGTCGATGACCCCCGTCGGTTACAGCTCCTACCACATCGAAGTCATGGGCTCGTGGTCGCACTATTACGTCAACCACCTCGCCAGCCTCATCTTCGACGGTGTCTTCGACGAGCTTCCCGACCTGCGTGTGGTCTTCGTCGAGGGCGGCTTCAGTTGGCTCACACCGGCAATGTGGCGGTTCGACCGCTACTGGCAGGAGCTCGGCGCTGAGGTTCCCAACGTCAAGCGCCGCCCCAGCGACTCCATCCGCCAACAGATTCGGATCACCACCCAACCGTTCGAGGAGCCGAAGAACCCCCGGGACGTAATCAAGCTGATCGAAGCCGGCGGACTACAGGACATGCTGATGTTCTCGAGCGACTACCCACACTGGGACTACGACGACCCGCGCTTCATTGCCGGACGCCTCCCGGCCAGCTGGCGGGACAAGGTCCTGTTCGAGAACGCCCGTGAACTGTACAACCTGCCGGAGTTCCGACCCGTCGACGAACTCGACCTCACCGCCGACCCCATGACGCGGTACAGCCACGGCGTGAATCAAAACAAGGTCGACAACTCGGGGCACGTCATCTCCCAGGTCAACACGCTCCAGGTCATGCACGAATTTGTGGGGTCCGACTGATGTCAGCAAATAACTCCACAACAGTCGGCTCGCGCACTGTCGTTGCCAAGATCGAAGACTTTCTGCCCGGGTCAATGGTCGTCGTGCCCGCCGGCAAGTTCGGCGTCGGTGTCTACAACATCGACGGCAAGCTGTCGGCAATCGCCAATTACTGCCCGCACCGGGGCGGTCCGATGTGTGTCGGGCAGCTCACCGGTGAAACGACGGCAGGGGAGGAGCCCTACTCGTCAAAATTCTCGCGCGAAAACGAGTTCATCAAGTGCCCCTGGCACGGGTGGGAGTTTGAGCTCGAATCCGGGCAAGCCGCCGCCGCGAAAGTAAAGGTCCGAAGCTACGAAGTGGTCGTCGAGGACGGCTACGTGATTCTGCTTGGAGTTGCATAATAATGTCCGAAAACGCACCCATCATCGACACTTGCGTGACACCCTTCTGGCGCTCCGAGGTCGAGCCGCATCTGTGGATGTCCGAGCCCTGGGCAAGTAAGCGACACATGCCCGGTGTGCTTCGTCAGATGTACACCGCGCCTACCGGTATCGCACCCTATGGGGAATACCTTGAGGAGGCTCGTCCGGAAGACGACGCGTCAGCGCTTCCCGGGTCTAGTCCTGCCAAGATTCTGGCGAAACTGGACCGGGACAACGCCCGCGTCGGCGTGCTGTCTCCCCTTACCCGTGGTCCGCAACCGGACATCGACATGGCCACCGAACTGTGCGCCGCCACCAACCAATGGCTTGCGAAATCCTGGCTGGACGCGCCCGAGTCCGCGGATCGGTTCCTGGGCACCATCCGCGTCAACCCAACAGACCCCGATAAGGCGGTCGCAGAAATCGAGAAGTGGGCAGACCATCCACGTATGGTGCAGGTCGGGGTTCCGCTGGACGCGTGGCGCCCCTACGGCCATCGCAACTACTTTCCGATCTGGAAGGCTGCTGCGGAACTGAAGCTTCCCGTTGTCATACATGCGGACGGCGGGGCGGCGGCGAATTACAAGCCGACCATGGCCGGCTATCCCACCAAGCACATCGAGTACACTTCCCAGGAGAACATCTCCGGCCTGTACCACCTGGCCAGTTTCATCCTAGAAGGAGTCGTTGACCGCCTTCCGGACCTCCGCGTCGTCTTCGGGGACGGTGCATTCGACCTGCTTATGCCGTTCCTGTGGCGGATGGACGGGGACTGGGGGATCTCCCGGCATGAAACCCCCTGGGTCAGCGACATGCCGTCCGAACACCTGGACCATTTCCGCTTCCGCACAAGCCGTTTCGAAGCCCCAACAGACCAGGCATCAGAGAAGGCATGGCTGGAAGTCAGCCGGGCTGAAGAGCTCCTCATCTACGGCAGTAACTACCCACACTGGTCCTCGATGAGCCCGGCTGATCTGCCCAGCGGGCTCTCCAGCGAGGGCCGGGAGCGGATCCTGTCCCGGAATGCCGCCGATCTCTACGAGCCTCGGCTCCGTGCGCTCGGGAACACCGCAGCCCTGAACGCCATCGGCGCTCAGGCAATCACCGGAAGCTAACCATGAGCATCTCAACATCCAGCACGGCAACGTCACTCGAAACCGAGATCGATGCCACGATCACCATGAAACAGGCTGCCGCCGATGGCGTCGCCGAAATCAGGTTGTCGGCAACGGACGGCTCGCTGCTGCCCGAGTGGACTCCAGGCGCCCACGTCGACTTCATCCTTAGATCCGGATTAGTGCGACAGTACTCGCTCGCCGGCGACCCTGACGACCACAGCCAATATCGGTTCGGCGTCCTGCTCGACCCGAACAGTCGCGGAGGCTCCCTGGAGGTTCACGGCTCACTGTCGGCCGGTGGAGAGATACGCATCCGCGGGCCCAGGAACAACTTCACCTTCCGCAACTCGGAAACTTATGTGTTCGTGGCCGGCGGCATCGGCATCACTCCTCTACTGCCGATGATCCGTGCCGCCGAAGCGAACGGTGCCAACTGGTCACTCTGGTATGGGGGCCGTACCCGCTCATCAATGGCGTTTCTTGAGGAGCTGCTGGCATATGGCGAGAGGGTCAACATTTATCCCGAGGACGAGAGAGGATTCATTCCGCTCAAGAACGTCATGGCCGAGAGCGGTGAGGCACTCGTATATACCTGCGGACCCGAGCCATTGTTAAATGCCGTAGTGGGGGCCTTCGACGCCGTGGGCAAGCCAGCCCGTGACCTGCACCTGGAACGCTTCGTTGCGCGCGATGTCAGTGACAGTCGACCAACAGGGACTTTCGAGATTGAGCTGGTTGAAAGCGAACTTGTGCTCACCGTTCCGGAAGATCAGACGATCGTCGATGTCGCCCGCGAGGCCGGCGTGCTGGTCTTTACCTCATGTGAGGAAGGGATGTGCGGCACGTGCGAAACGCGCGTAGTCAGTGGCACACCCGTGCACCTTGACTCGGCAAAGTCTCCCGAGCAGCACGATGAAGACCGCACGATGGCTATTTGTGTATCCCGATGTGCATCGGGTCGGCTTGTCCTCGACCTCTGAACGATCCCCGTGAAAGGTGGAGGGCTGCAGCTCGGTCCTTCACCTTTCACGGCTCCTCCCCTCAGACGTGGACAGCAGCCCATGTCTACATCGTTTCGCAGACAAAGGAGTCAAAGAATGAGCGAAACTCGCGCGTGGACACATGTCAGCGCTCCCGTGCTGATCGGTCTGTTGATGCTGGCGGAGATGAATCACGCGTTCGAGCAGAACATGATTCAGCTCGCCCTGCCGCACCTCTATGCCGACTTCGGCGATCCCGTCACTGTCGGATGGTCGATAACCGGATATGCTCTGGTCGCAGCGGCTACCGCCGCGACCGCGGGCAGGCTCGGAGACGTGTTGGGACGAAAGCGTGTGCTGATCGCCGCTTTGCTTCTCGGCACCGCGGGATCAATGGTTGCTCTCCTCTGGCCCACTCTCCCCGGCATCATTCTGGGCCGAGCGATCCAGGGAACCACCGGGGCCATCCTCGGGCTCGCCTTCGGCATCGCCCGCGAGCGGCTCGGTGATCGCAACCTGCCCATGGTGCTGTCTTTGCTCTCGGGTACAGCCCTCATCGGCGGGCCCATAGGCCAGTTTGTAGCCGGCCTCCTCATCGATGGGGTCGGGTGGCGGGCGATCTTCGCCTTCAGCGCCGGCCTCGCGGCACTAACCGTGATCCTCGTATTGATTCTGCTCCCTGCGAGCCCGGCCTCAGGCAAACTCCGCGACGTCGACTTGGGCAGCGGGTTGATCTTTGCCGCCGCCGTCGCCGCCATTCTCCTGGGAATCACCCTCCTCGGTAAGGCCAACGGAGCAGTAGTCATCGCACTCATCATGGCAGGTGCCGTTGCCCTCGCCGCATTCGTCGTTCTTTCGCTTCGTAGCCCGCACCCGGCAGTCGACTTCCGTACTTTTAAGGACGGCCGGGTAGCCGTCGCCCACACTATGATGCTGGTGATGGCTTTCGGCGTGCTGGCCTTCTGGCTTGTCCTCGTGGTCGCCTTACAGTCACCGCCGGGTGCAGGACTTGGTATGGGTCTCGGCGCAGCCGCAACCGCCGCAGTCATGGGTGCCGCCAGCGTTCTCGGCGGTGCCCTTGCCAGCCCGCTGTCCTCAATCCTTACTCGGAGGTTCGGCGTCCCCACGGCGCTCGGCACAGGAAGCTTTTTCGTCCTGGCAGGAGCTCTGATTCTGCTGCTGTCACCCGTGGTCTCACCCCTCCTACTGGCGGTCGGAGGCGGAATCGCGATTATCGGATCAGGCTTCCTCTATGCCGCAATCCCAATCCTGCTGATGACCGGCGTCCCGGTCGAACGCACAAGCGAAGCCGGCAACGTCAACCAGGTGATGAAGTCCGTCGGGCTCGCCGCCGGGCCCCTCATGTTCTCAGCAATCCTTGCCTCACAGACTGTCACCCTGGGGGACAAAACACTGGCTGCCCCAGGGGCGTATGTCACCGGGTTCACCGTCCTCGCCGCAGCCGGCCTTATCCTGCTAGTTCTCACCGGCATTGCAGCTCGCGTGCTTCGGCACAACAAGACAGCTTCCACCGCAGCGGCGGCCAGACCGGATCACAGCGCAGAAGCTAATCATGTCCACTGACATCCCGCCCGGGAAGACCACCGACGGCTTCTGGGTCGCCAACGATGACATCGGAGTGCTGAGGGCCATCGAAGGCAGCACCGCAGACTTCGTCGGCATTGACTGCCAACATGGCATCGAGGACCATACCCTTCGTCGAATGCTAGAAGTACCCAGCAGCGTTCCCCGCTACGTTCGTGTGGCTGACTCAAGCCCACAGAAGATCGGATACGCCCTCGACCTTGGTGCGGACGGCATCATCGTCCCAATGGTCAACTCCGTGGAGCAGGCACAGATGATTGCTCGAGCAGCCCACTACCCTCCCCGGGGAGAACGAAGCTACGGGCCTGTTTCCACATGGCTTAGCCGCGACGTGTCCGAGCTCGACTCGAGAGTCACCATCCTCGCCATGATCGAGACCGAAAGCGGGCTACACAATGCCGAAGCGATCCTCAACGTCGACGGCATCGACGGCTGCTACGTAGGACCAGCCGACCTCGGTATCGCTCTGGGACACGGTGCAAACCAGTTCCCACCGTCCGAGCCGATGCGAGCCGCACTCAGCCTCATCGCCAGCGCCGCACAGCGGACGAGGAAAATTGCAGCCCTCCATGCGGGGGATGCAACGCTCGCCCACACCTTCCGCGAACTCGGATTCACCATGCTCACTCTTGCCAACGGGGAACGACTCGTTGCTGCAGGAATTGATCAGCAGCTGAAGGCTTCAGGCGCCGAAGCTCGCTTCGCCACAATGAACTCACCATACTGATGTCGAAAGATCCCTCCATGCCCCTGACCACTAAAAAATCCGACGTTCAGACCGTGCTCCAGCGATTCGAGCAGTTCTGGGAAGCCCTGCAATGGGACGCGCTGGCCAGTCTGTGGGCGCGATCTGCGGATACCACCTACATGGCCCCGGAATTGGACGACATTCTGTCAGGTTGGACTGCCATCGCAGGTCACCTGGCGCGCACTCGCTCCAGGATCGTCGACGCTTCCGTCTCCATCCCCAGATCCTGGATTCGTGAAATTGCGCCGGACACGATGCTCGCGATCTTCGTCGTGAAATGGCGCATTCGCAGCATCGAATCCGACCAACCGCGAGTCGCTGCTGCCCGCGTCACTGCGGTGGTCCAGCTTGACGACGATGGCCAATGGCGGTTTATCCACTACATGGAGGAGTCCTATTACCTCCCGGACGGTGCTGAGCCGCCCAATCTCCTCGATGACCTTGAAGCCCCTTTTACCTCCTAGCTCATCCGAGCGAACTCGTCCTTCTCCTTCAACAGGACGAGGTCGGCCTCAGCAAACCAGGAAGGACCCGTACCGCTCGGCGGTGCGGGTCCTTTTCTCGTATTTTCAGAGGGCAGAAGGCCTGTCCACTATGGGCTCCACTGACACGCGGTCCGTCGCATATCCGGACTGCTGGCGGTCGGCCGGGGGCTTGCCGCCGTGATGCAGAATTTCAGCCCCACCGGTGTAATAAATGCGTCGTGAACTGATGCGCTAATGAAGGATGCCGGATGACCTCCCTTTGGGATCGTCCTGAGGGTGGCAGTCCTTGGGACGGCGAATTGCTGCAGCTGGCCGCCCCTGGGCACCGCAGCAAGGTTCTGCCGGGATCCATCGTGCTGCCCGCGCCTCAGCATTGAGGCCAGCAATTATGCCGTTCATGCAATGGATACCTTGTTGGCGCAGGTAGGGGGCGAACTGTCGGTGACGATCGAAAAGTGAGCCATTGTGACGGCTTGGCGTCTAGCAGTCGTTGCAAACACGTTTAGGAGTTGCAATTGGCAGAGATGAAACGCCCACGAAATGGCTCATTTTTCGACCAGCGCTGGCACGAACAGTCTCAGGGCCATAGGGAAGAGGGGCAACACTTGGATCGCTATCGCGAGGAGGTTTGACACGGCAGGATCTCTCGTAGTGATCTCGCCCTCGCTGATGGGTTTCAGATCATGTGGTTTCAGGACCAAGTCGTTGCCGTGCGGGAAGTTGCAAGATGCATGCGCGATACGATCTGAGGCCCATCCGTCTTGGCTCAATCCGAGCCATCACGATGCAATAGGGATTTCCCGAATCACTGCCGGATCAGAACGGGTTCCGACTAGTTGCGGGCGGGACCGCGGGTTCGACCGACCGCAATAAACCTTTGCGTTCGAGCTAGATCTGGAAAGCTGGGCCGCCCCAGCTGAGCTCGCCCTGTCGTAACCTCGGTAACCGAGGACTCGCGCCCAGGGTCCAGTTCGCCCGTTCGACGTGGGCGTCGTCGTTTCCCGCGGCTCGCACGTGGCCACGCCGGCAGTTCAACAGGTGGCCCGGTCGAAAATCCACCCTTCTGCCAATGCGTTCCGCAACTCATAGGCGCCCACCGGCCCGCTCGACCAGTCCGGTCAGGACCCGACCCTTTTGCGCGTGTAGGCCTGCATTTTCCGAAGTGGGTCTCGCGGGCGGCTACTCGGTTGAATTCCAGGTTGGTATCTGCATGTGCCCGCCCTGAACTTCGGATGGCGAAGAAGTATTGCCTGCGTGCGGCCTGTCATAACAGCCGCATACGCCAGTGCTTCAACACGAGCACCTGCCTCGGAAGGTGCTCGTGTTGAAGCATCGCAACAGCGCGCGACGAGGCGTAAGAAGGCGTTCAGCCGAAGCGTTCGTCGTGGGCGGGTCAACGTGCGCAAATCACCGATCATTCGGACGAAGGGGTTCGGTTTGAGGCTCAATCCACGCAGATACTTACGACTTTCGCGGGGTTCTCAAAGAAGCGACGTATCGATCCGGCTTGTTTTAGAGATCTTCAGGTTTGCTCGGCGATCACGTGGCCATTCCTGTAGGAAGTCAGGTTGTGATTCGCTCCTCGATTGGCTCCGCGGCAGCTGTCTCCGCAAGGCGATTCAGGGCTCGCGGGCGTGTAGCCATGACCTGGAGGACCACCATAGCTGCCGCCGCTGCTGCGAAAAAGATGAAGTACATTGTGTAGCTGAGCGTGGCGTCGTAGATAAGACCACCGAGAGCTCCGACGACGGCGCCACCGAGTGCTGCGCTCACATTGATTGAAGCAAGAATGCTTCCGAACTCTTTCAGCCCAAACATCCGGGGGAGAATTATGGCGGCGTACATTCCCCCGAACTGCGTGATCGCGAGGCCCGCAGCGATGAAGATCGCTCCCCCCGTCCCGGACACGAATACCGCAATTGAACTGAAGACCATGACGCCCAAGCCGAAGAGAAGACCGGCGGAACTACCGCCGATACGGTCAGCCAGAGCACCATAGGCGAAGTTCCAGGCCATTGCAGCGAGGTTCTTCACGGAAAGAATAAGAGCGGCAGCGATGGCTGTAACGCCGCCAGCGGTCTCGAAAATTACGACCGCCTGTCCACCGAACCCCGTGGCCACACCGACGATCAAGAATACGGCGACGCTCACCAACCAGTACGAAGGGGTCCTCAATGCTTGCTTGAGTGTCATTCCTGCCGGTGATTCCGCTGATGGCATGCTGACCACAGAGTTGGAAGGCGCTTCCGCTCCTGTTACAGATGCCTCCCGGATGGCCTCCCGAACTTCGGCCGAGGAGGCATCAAGCCTCGTTCCCGGTGTGGGATCGTACGCGGTCAGTCCGTAGAATTCGGGTCGCTCAGGGATGAGCGCAAGAGCAGCAAACAGCATCACCGCAACACAAAGGAGCCCATGCACCAAGAGTGTCGGAGTGAAACCAGCCGACTCAATACCCCAGGCAATCGCCGGGGAGAGAGCAAGGGAAACCAGCGGGTAGGCGATGGAGGGATAGCTGATCTTCTTCCCAACACCGCGAACGAACCACCATATGATGACGGCCTGGGCTACGACGAATCCGCAGCCAGCCACACCCATCCCGAAGAGCAGGGCAGCGACATAGAGCAGCGGAAGCGAGGTCGAGAAAGCCATAAGGAGGAAGAAGGCCGCATAGCAGGAGATCCCGATCAGGAGAATTGAGCGGATTCTCATGCGTCGGAACATGGGCGCAAGGCTGAGGTTTGCGATTAAGCTGCCAATCGATGAGATAGAAAATAGCAAGATAATCTGGCCGACCGTTGCGCTGAACTGCACGGATAGCCCGCCGATGTAGTTCGAGAGCACGATGAAGGTGCCGAAGTTCATTGAAACTAGAAGGATGCACCCAATCAATGCGCGGTTGGCGCGGGTCTTTGCTTCTTTCATAACGATGCTCCCTTGGATCGCTAAAGTGTGAGGGCGTGGACGATTCCTGACAGACTCGTCAGAGCATGACGTAGCGATGCTGCTACACCATTTCAGCGTTAACAGAAAATAGGGTGCTATTTGTATAAATTAGCAACCCCCTTCTTCGACTGAGATTAGCCCCTGGGCTTGTGTAAAAGAGGCTCCTAATTTGAGGTGCGACCGCGTACCCCGACAAGTACGAGCGCGGCGAGGTACTGCGGTTTCACCGAACACGCCCTCGAACTCCTAGGGTCAACTCAGACTAAGAAAAGGGACTCTCCCTCGGTGCCGGCCCGGCGTTGAAGACTCATCGTTTCGTCACCTCCGCAATCCGATCACGAAGGGCTGCGACAGTCCCGGGCCTCTAGACGACTATCGGCTGACGGCTCGATGCAGGCGTGGCCAGCCTGACGGCGGCGGAGGGACGCAGTCTGTAGATCCGAACGATCCTCGTGCCGACCGTGGGGCGTCGGCGGCGATACCTTCTCAACCAGATCTTGGTTCGATGGGCGGGCGCCGGCCCTTCGCGCCACAAAACCACACCGGTCTGGACCTAGTTGGGGTGAGCCAACCGGGATCTTCTGGCGCCACTTTGCTCATCCCACGGGGCGCGGCGATGGTCCGCCTGCTGCGTTAACCGACGGATCGGCTTTGACGAACCAGGCCTGTTCGGTGATGTGCGAGGCCTGGTCTTCATCGGCAAGGAAAACAACGAATCTGGCAGTTTGTCCGTCCGGGTGAAGATCGGACCGGCACCCTTGAAGGTGTGCGGGGCCGCCGGGCTACTTGTCTCCTAGGTGGCGAGCCACCCAGGCAGTGCGTGCTGCGCGAGCTGCGCGAGAGACTGCGGCGTCCGGTGCCACGAAGTCGAAGCCGTGGATGCCTCCGGCCCAGACGTGGAGTTCTGTCTGCACGCCGGCCCCCCAGAGTGCGCTGGCGTAGGAGACGTCCTCGTCCCGAAACACTTCTGCGGATCCGCAGTCGATGTAGGTGGGCGGAAGTCCGGTCAGGTTTGTGGCCCGGGCCGGTGCGGCATAGATGGAGACGTTGTCTGTTCCGCTGCGGTCACCGAGCAGAGCCTTCCAACCCATACGGTTGCTCTTCCTGTCCCAGGGCGGCATGCCGTCGTACTGTTCGGAGGAGATGGTCCTATCGCGGTCGTCGATCATGGGGCCGATCAGCAGTTGGCCGGTCAGGTTCGGGCCGCTGCGGTCGCGTGCGAGCAGCGCCGTCCCGGCGGCAATTCCGGCTCCTGCGCTGGCTCCGATGATCATGATCCTGTCAGGGTCGATGCCGAGATCGGTTGCGTGCTCGGCCATCCATACGAGTGCGGAGTAGCTGTCCTCGACCGGGTACGGGTCGGGGAACTCCGGAGCGAGCCTGTATTCCACGGTTACCATCACCGCATCGTGCTCCACAATCCAAGGAAGTATTGGCGCCAGGCCGGTCGTCCGAGTGCCGGCCACCATCCCTCCCGCATGGACATGAAGGAAGCCCGGGCCGCGTCCGGCGTGATCAGACCTGGCGATGGTTGTGACGACGATTGGCCCTCCCTCGTAGCCGTCAATCGTGGTATCACGTTGCACGAGATTGTGCGCGGCGATTGTCTCCGGCATGACATCTGCCGGTGAGCCGGCGCGCATCATTGGGATCATTTCCTCGGTCATTGATGCCGGTAGTTTTTCAGCAAGAGCCGTGAGGACTTCCTGGAGAGCGGGGTCAACGGGGGGTCGGTCGGTGCGTTGGGACATGGTGTACTCCTGTTTTGGTTGGGGTTCCTGCAAGTCTGCGGATGACTGGCACGACGGCTCCGACAGTCGGATCAGAGACCGGAGCGCAGTGCGTCTATCAGGGAGGTGGTCGGGCGGCCGATCATTTCGCTCAGGGTGCGGTCAGAGGAGTCGAGGTACCCGGCTCCGATTGCAGCATCGATCGCGGCGAGGAGCTTCGCGGTCTTCGCGTCAAGTCCCATGGTGGAGAACTCGGCAATCAGTTGTTCCTCGGACAGCGCCCGGTACGTGACCTCGCGCTCCCAAATTTCCGCAGCTGCCGCTGCGAGATCTTCGTGGGTGAATGCCGTGTCGCCCGCGAGCTCAAGGGTTCGACCGAGATATGCGTCGTCGGTGATGGCAACGGCAGCGGCCTCAGCGAAGTCGGGGCGCGTTGCTGCGGCTATGCGCCCCCCGCCCGCTGCGGATGTAATGACGCCCGTCTCTTGTGCTCGGATGACGGGTCCGAGATAGAGCTCCGTGTAGGAGTTGTTCCGCAAAATCACGGCGGGAAGACCTGTAGCGGTGATGGCTCGCTCCGCAGCGGCGTGTATGGGAGCCAGCGGAAGCGTGCTCTCAGAGGCGCGGTAAACGCTGGTGTAGGCAAGTGCGCTGACCTCCGCCGCGGCTGCAGCCCGAATGACCGCATCATGCTGTGTCACTGAGGCAAGCGATGACGAGCCCGGCAGTGAATGCAGCCTGCGCTGCTGAAACCGCCTGCTCGAGAGTCAACGAACCCGTATGGCTGGATCCTGCTCCCAGGGAGTATGCGGAGATGAGCACTGCAGTTCCGACGGCGCCACCGAGCTGCTGGATGCTTCCAAATGCGGCGCTGCCGAAGGGATAAAGGGCTGGTGTGAGCGCCGACAGGGCGGCCGTCGTCAGTGGGGTCCACATCAATGCCTGCCCAACGAACATGATGATGTTCGCAGCCACAATGAATCCAGTTGTGGTTTCCGAGGTCACCTGCATCATCATGGCGAATGACGCGGCCACGATGAGCGCACCGGAGATAACAAGCGGACGAGGCCCGACACGGTCGTAGACCTGCCCTCCGATGGCCGAGACAATGGCTACAGTCACACCTCCGGGGATGAGGAGGAAACCGATGTTGAGCGGCTCGAGTCCGCGGATGCTGGTCAGGACCAGTGGGTAGATTACTCCGCTACCAAAACCGGTGAGGGTCAGTCCGAGCATCGCGGCGAGCGGAAGGACGAAGCCGCCGGCGCGGAAGATGCGGAGGTCGAGCAGCGGCTCACCACTGCGCTGCAAGATCGCCTGGCGAACGATGAATCCCGTTATCCCCAGGACCCCGACCGTGATCGGCACGAAGAGCGGAACCACAGGGTGGCCGCCGATCGACTCGCCCATAGTTGCCAAGCCGTAGATGAGAGCCCCGAATCCGACAACCGACAGCATGACGGAAAAAACGTCTACCTTGCCCGGTTCGGGGGTGGTGACGTTTTTTAGCTTTAGTACACCGAGCACGAGCACGAGCAGTGCCAGTGGAAGCATGCCGAAGAAGAGCCCCCGCCATCCAAGCTGGGATAGGACCAGGCCAGAAATACCCGGGGCTAGAGCCGGGCCGGCGGAGGTGATAACGACGACCATTGCCATGAACCGACCGCGGCGCTCCACGGGGACCAGTCGCATCGTGGTCGACATGAGTAGGGGGAGGAACACCGCGCTTCCGACGGCTTGGACGATCCGGCCGGTGAAAAGCAGGCCGAATCCGGGTGCGACGGCGCCGAGGGCAGTCCCAAGTATGAACAGCGACATCGATGTCAGGTAGATCGTCCGTAAGTGGAACGAGCGCATGATGTAGCCGGTGGTTGGTATCAGCACCGCCATCACCAGCAGGTAGCCGGTTGTAAGCCACTGAGCCGTGGACGCGGTTAGGCCTAGATCCGTGATGAGGGTCGGGATTGCGACTCCGAGCAGCATCTCGTTGGTAAGGACGATGAAGGCGGACGCCATCAGGATGCCTAGGACGAGCTTGTCCCCGCGGGAAAGGCCCGTCCTCGTGCGAACCTCCTCGCTAACCGGTGGAGCTGCAGCAGTCTCGGACGGGACGATGGGGTCCGGTTCCGAGCCCGGAACGGATGAGGTGACGCTTGTGGTCATGCGGGTGCTCGCTTCCTGAACGGGTTACCTTCCGCGCCGATCTCCTGGCCGGCTATAAACGGGGGGTGCCCCCATATATAAACGGAGTCATGCCCCGTTTAGCAAGTTACGTACATGCCGTACATGCCGCTTTCGCCGCCAGCGAAAGGATCATCGCTAATGCATGAGCCGGGCACTGCATGGCGGGGCATCTTAGAATGGCCACCGAGAGCGTCCGGCGTGCAGTCAGCAATTGCTTGGCCCGCCCCTGGGGTGGCTCTCGTGCCGCTCGCCCTACCGCGTACGCCTGCGGTTACAGGGCGTATAGTTTTGAGGTTGGTAGACGGCAGTGCTCCCGCGCGAGCAGGCTGTCGACGTACAGAATGCGCTCTAATAAGGTGTGCGGATTGGATGAGAGGCGAGCCCTGTGATTCATGCTGGCGGAGTGCAAAGCCGACGTCCCCGTGCTGATTCGGAGCGGAACCGTTCGGAGATCCTCAACCAAGCTGAGAAGCATTTCAGCAACCATGGGGTGAATGCCTCACTGGAAACAGTCGCGCGCAGCGCAGGGGTGGGTTCGGCCACCCTGTATCGTCACTTTCCCACGAGAGATGACCTGCTCGCCGAACTCCTGCAGGACCGTAACACTCGGCTCGATGGCGAACGCGCCCGCATTAAAACGCTCGCCGACAGCGGTGCCGCGCTCAACCTCTGGTTGGCGGCCCTCGAGAGCTACTTCGCTGCCTTTGACGGTCTTCCTGAGCCGTTGCGCAACGCGTTGCTGGAAGAACAAAATCCACTCGCGACGACCTGCTATGGATTTATTGAGTACACCGACGAGTTCTTGGCCGCCGCTCAGCGTGACGGCAAGGCATCCCCTTCGGTGCGTGGCCGCGACCTTTTCCTCGCCGCACTAGCGTTCAGCTGGGTCCGGGGGGCCGCCCTAGCTGATGATTCATCGCTCCATCATCTCCACGATCTGATCGCCGAGGGCTACACCGCCAACGGGGGCGGCTGACGCTTCGACGCACGGGACGCTTCTATCGACATCGAGTGGACCTTCGATCCCATGCATAGGTGGTCCTGTCGGGCCGGACGTGCTGGCCGAATTGTCGACGCGCCACAACACTCTGCCGCCAGAGGCAAGACCCTTCAAGCAGCAAAAGATGCCACAGCCAGTCAGCCCGGGGCCATGGACGGGAATCGCGTCCCTGGCGCTGTTTGGGCAGATCCCGAAAACTGCGGGACTGCTGCGGGCCGAGCTGACGGCAGATCTCAGCAAGGCCTAAGTGCAGCCCACAGGGGCTTTGAGCTGTGATGCCGTGACCGAGGCCGTCGCATGGGGATCATTAGGAGGCCGTTCACAGTGAACGAGCGAGTGCCCTAACGCCGATAATGGACGTTTCGTAAATCTAGGGATGCTGCCCGTACCAGCCCAATTCGCCCCTTTTCTGCCAGCAGGATTGACGTACCCAGCCAGAACCGGTGCGTGATACGGCAGCTCAACGCCCTAAGGGATCCCGCCGGGCCGTAAGCCGGAATGCCCCCAGCGCTGACTCCGCAAACTGGTGGCGTCCCAGCTCTCCGGCTCCCGTAACACCACCAAACACGAAGGCCCACAAAGATCCCGGCGGTCATGTCATTACTTCAGAAACTGCTGCCGAACTTGCCGACTGGATCATGAAACCGACCTAATCCCGGTGACTCTCGTCGTCGCAGCCTACCTTTCGACAACAAGGCCGCACCCCACTGTATGGGGCGCGGCCTGCGTTGATGCCTCGGTACTTCGACTAAGCGGCGGGGACCAGGACCGCGGCGGGGATCAGGACTACGCGGCGGGGACCAGCTTCAGGCCGGAGTTCCACTGGTACGCCGGGAGTTCGTCATTGGCGGAGAGCAGGATGTGGAGGAAGCCGGTCTGCTCGAGCTGCCGGGCACGGCGCTGGGGGCCGACGACCACCGGGTTGAGCCCGGCTCCGGCGGCGAAGTCGACGACGGTCTGGATTGCGGCCTCGTCATCTCCGGCGATCAGGACGTCAAGGACGTGTCCTGCTACGGCACCTTCACCGAGGGTCGCCGCGAACGTGGTGTTGAAGGCCTTGACGACGCTTGCGCCGGTGATTTTCTGGAGTTCTTCGGCAGCAGAGCTGTCTGCGGGCACTGCCAGGCCTTCGAAGGTTGCGAAGTCCACGGGGTTGGTGATGTCCACGTAGACCTTGCCGTTCAGGGCATCGCCGTAACGGTCAACAATGGCTTTGGCTGCGTCGAAGTAGACCGCCGGGATCACGAGGTTGCTGGTGAGCTCGTCGCCCACAACCCCGGTTGAGACCCGGCCGCCGAGTTCCGCAGCGAGAACCTGGGCCTTGGCCTTGTCTTCGTGTGCGAGCAGCTGGACGCTCTTGCCGGCGGCGATTGCCCGGGTTGCCAGGCCGCGGGCCATGTTGCCGGTTCCGATGATGGTGATATCAGTCATTTTCTTCTTCTTTCCAAAAAGGCGGGACAGGAAGTTCACGGGGATCATTTCGGTTGTGGAAGGGCCGGGCGGTATTAGACGAGGGCCTTAAACCTTGTCCGGCTGAACAGGGCGTAGTCACCCGACAACTTGGCCGGGCCAAAGAGCGCGATAGCGATTGCTGCCGCAGCCAGGACCAGGACCAGCTCATAGCCACCATCGGCCGCGAAGACGCCGGCCGGTGCGTGAACCAGGAACAGGGCTCCGAGCATGTCCACGGCGAGAAGTGCGGCGAACACGCGGGTCAGCACGCCCAGGATCAGGGCAATTCCACCGGCAAGTTCCAGGGTCGCCACGAGCGGAGCGACGATGTTTGCTGCGGGGACGCCCATTTCGGCGAAGGACGCCTGGGTGCCGGCAATGGTGAACTGGCTGAACTTCTGCCAGCCGTGGGCGGCAAAGACGAAGCCTGCGAGGACCCGCAGGACGGTCACTGCCGTGGTTGCGGCGGGGGAGAACTGATTCATGATGGTTACCGTTCGAACGAGGGGGAGCGACGTCCTGAGAGTCGGACTGTCGCTACGCATTAGTTGAAGCTACAACTAGCGTCGCACGCAATAAGTTGAAGTGTCAAGTAAACGCCACAGTAGATCTGCGCCAGCCTCGGCCCGCCTGCCGCCGTCGGGCTCTTCTACCCGACCCGCGCCTCCTCCGTCAGCCGGTAGAAACCGCGGTCACGGTAGACCAGCGGCGTACCTTGTCCAGGCTGACCCACAACCTCAAGCACCTCCGCCGCCAGCAGGATCGAGGCGCCTACCGGAACCCTGTGCGTGATCCTGCAGCGCAGCGCCCACAGGACTCCTCCCAAAAGAGGCTCCCCGGTCGGCAGCGTCGTCCAGTCCATGCCGGCGGTGAACCGCTCTGTGCCGGGCTTGGAAAACATCTTCACGAGGTCCACCTGGGAGGCAGCCATCATGTGGACCACCACCGTTTCAGCCTCGATCAGCTGCTCGGCGGAACGGCTGCCGGACAGGGAGAAGGAAAGCGCCGGCGGATCCGCGGAAACCGACGCGACAGAGGAGGCGGTCAGGCCCACCGGCCCGGAATGCCCGACGGCGGTCACTACAGTTACGCCGGCAGGGTGGGACCGGAAGGCGCTGCGGAAGAGGTCGGTCATCGTGGGATTTGAGTCTGCGGGGGCACTGGAGGGGGGCATGGGCCTGCGCTTTCGTAGCAGTCCCCGGGTTTCCGGGGTCCCTACTACCCTAGGACCTCAACAATTGTTGAGGTCCAATCGACAGCGACGGGCCAAGGCGCCCCGGCCAAGGTGGCGGGCGCAAGGACCGGGCCGGCGGCATAGGACAACGCGGACCGCATGCCACCCGGCGTCACACAAGGCTGTTCCCAAGCCCCAAAACGCCTAAAACCCCTACCCTTAATCCGTGACTTTTCCCAAGATCCGCACCGCCGCCGCGAGCACCCTCGCCGCCGCCGGTCTCCTCATCACCCTCGCAGCATGTTCCACGCCGGCCTCCACCCGGCCGAACCCCACCGCGACCTCCAGCGAAGCAGCATCAAGCACCTCTGCCAGCGCAGCCGCTGAATCCGGCCCCTGCGACGGCGTCAAGGTCATTGTCGATTCCGGCGCCATCAAGCAAGCTGCCGCCACCGAGTCCGTCTGCGTGCCCGTCAGCGAGGCCACCACCGCAGCCAAAGTCCTCGAACAAGCCGACGTGAAGACCGAGGGCACCAAGCAGTACCCCGCCGAGCTGGTCTGCCGCGTCAACGGCGTGCCCGCTGCCGACTTCGACATCACCCACAAGGGCGGCACCTACCGCGAAGAATGCGCCACCATGCCGGCAGCCTTCGCTTACTGGGCTATCTGGATCAAGCCCGCCTCCGGTGACTGGACCTACGCGCAGGAAGGCCTGGCCACCCAGCAGGTCAAGCCGGGCGAGAGCCTGGAACTGCTCTACACGGTTGACGGCGCACCCGCCACACCCACGGCATGACCTTCAGGCCCGCGCCGTTACGCGCGGCAGCGGCACTCGCCGTTATCTTCGTTGCGGCGCGGGTCATCTATCGCATCCTCTTTAACGGAGCGGGCGCCGACGGTCCCGTTCTTCTCAACCTGCCGCCGGTCAGGCTGCCGGCGCCGTTCGCCCACGTCGTCCTGCTCGGCCCTGTCACCGCACCGGGGCTGTGGGACGCGGTGTTGTCGGCCTTGCCGATCGCTGGCCTGATTCTCGCTTTCGGCCTGGTCAACGCCTGGGTGGATGTAGCCCGGGGGTTTGTGCGCCTTGCCCGCGGCGGTCCGTTCCAGGGCATCGCGCGCACGCTGGTGGTCGCGTGGGCCGCGCTTCCGGCGCTCGCCGACGCCGCTCGTTCCGTCCGCTTGGCCTTCCGGCTGAGGGGCGAGAAATTCGGCCCGCGGGCCTTGGTGCCCATGCTGGAACGCACGCTCGAGCATGCCAGCCGGGTAGCCGCGGCCCTTGAGTTGCGCGGCTTTGGCAGCCGGAACAGCCGGCACGCGCCCCACGGAACCGGCCGGGCACCCGTGGAGATCAATGAGGCCTTCTTCACCATCGGCAGCACTCGGCTCCGCATCGACAATTTCCGTCCTGCGCCCGGTTCGGTCACCGTGATCACCGGCCCCACGGGCTCCGGCAAATCGACCATGCTTCGCGGCATTGCCGGCCTGCTGTCCCACGTCGACGGCGGAGATTTCTCCGGCACGGTCCACATCGGCGGTGTGAAGAGGGCGGATGCGCCGCCACGCGACACGGCCCGTCTGATCGGCGTCGTGCTTCAAAATCCGCGGGCCGCCTTCGCGAGCACGCGCGTTGAGGACGAGATCGCGCTCGCGCTGGAATTGCGCGGGGAACCGCGCGAGGACGCCAAGGCACGGACGCTCGAGGTCGCGGAACGCATCGGCGTCACGGCGCTCTTGCACCGGGACCTCAGCACACTTTCGGCAGGGGAAGCGACCCTCGTGGCCATCGCCGCCGCGGTGGTGGACCGCCCGCCCGTGCTTCTGGTGGACGAGCCGCTCGCCGACCTCGACCCGAATGCCCGGCACCGTGTCATCGCCGTCCTCAACAGCCTCGCGCGGGAGTCGGGAGCCTGCGTCATCGTCGCAGAGCACCGTGCGCGGCCCCTGGTGCCGATCGCCGACGCCTGGTGGACAATGCACGACGGCGGCCTGGTACCGGCCGCTGCACCCGCACCTTCGCTTCCGGTCGAGGAAAGCCCGACGTCGGCGGCGATCGAAGAGCCTCGGGGAGCCGAACGCGTGCTCTCCGCGAGCAACCTGTCAGTGCACCGGGAGGGCAAGGCGCTGGTGCGCGATGCTTCGCTGTCCGTGCACCGGGGCGAGATCGTGGCGCTGGTTGGGCCGAACGGTGCCGGAAAATCGTCGCTGCTGGTTGCTCTGGCCCTCGGCGAGGGAACCGGTAGCGAAGCGAAGATCGACGGCGGCCGTATCGCCTTGGTACCCGACGCCTCAGATGACCTCTTCACCCGGGATACCGTGGCAGGAGAACTCCGTGCGGCAGATCGACGCACCGCCCGGCATGCAGCCAGCGCCGGCGGACGGGATACGGTTGCCGGATCAACCATCCCGGCCTGGGCCCGCTTGGCACTCCTTCGTGGACAGCCAGGGATGCCCGGCGGAACCGAGCACCCACGGGATCTCTCGGCAGGGGAGCGGCGCATCCTTGCCATCACCCTGCAGACAGCCGACGACCCCCAGGTCCTCCTCATCGACGAACCCACCAGGGGCCTCGATCCCACAGCCCGGGGTGCCGTGGCGACGGCGCTGCGCGCGGCGGCGGGGACAGGCACGGCGGTCCTGATTGCCACGCACGATCTTGATTTCGCCCGGCAAATCGGCGCCCGGATACTCCCGATGCGTGAGGGTGTGGCTCCTGCTGTTCCCGGGCCTACTCCCGTGCCAGTTGCTGCGCCAGCTCCTGCTCCGGCTGTTCCGGCGGAGGCGATGCCGGAGTCCATCTCCCTGCATGGTGCGAACCCAAGGCATGACCACGTTGCCATGCCCGCACTGCACGCTACCCGCCGCCCTACCCGGCATTTCCGCATGCCGCGGTCCGTCGAAGTGGCCATCCTCGCGGCAGCAAACGTGCTGGCCCTGGGAGCGTTTTGCTGGCCCTTGGTCGCAGCCGCGCTTCCCCAGGATGCCGCAGCCGCACTTCCTTATGCGGCTCTTGCCATTGCGCCGCTGGCGGTGGTGGCCATTGTCGTGTCCCTCGACGGCTCCGTCCGCTCGGCGCACACAGTAGCGCTGCTCGGAGTCCTTGCAGCGGTTGGTTCCGCAATCCGGGTGGCGAGCACCGGCGTCGGGGGCGTTGAAGCGGTCTTCATCCTGCTGATCCTGGCCGGCCGCGCCTTCGGTGCCCGCTTTGGCATGCTGCTGGGCGCTGTGACGATCGCTGTTTCAAGTGCCCTGTGGAGCGGTATTGGTCCGTGGTCGCCGTTCCAGATCTTCGCGTGCGCCTGGGTCGGTGCCGGGGCCGGCCTCCTGCCCCGGAACGTGCGCGGCAAGGCCGAGCTGTGGATGCTGTGCGCTTACGGCGTTGTGGCGTCGTACGTGTTCGGTTTGCTGACCAACCTGTGGTTCTGGCCTTTCGCGGTGGGCGCTGGGACGGGCATCTCCTACGTACCGGGCGCCCCGCTGTCCGCCAACCTCAGTAGCTTCCTGCTGTATTCGTTCATCACTTCGACGGCGGGATGGGACACCCTGCGCGCAGTCACCACGATCGTGGGTATCGCGTTGGTGGGACGCGCGGTGCTTGCGGCGCTGAGGCGCGCGAAGCCGCTGAGCGGCCAGTCCGGAGCGGCTGCGGAAGCTCAGGGTGCCGCCCGCCCCGTCTCTGCCGATGTCTGAAGGTGCCAAACCGCGGCGCCCGTTTCGCTGGCAGGCATAACACTGCCCTCGAAAACGAAGATCGGCTGTCCGCTGCTGCCCTCCGGCAGCCAGAATCCATTGGCTGGGCAGTGGGATCCTGTCCTGGCTGCCAATAGCGGCGCGCCGCTCCGTGATTCGTCGGGAAAAATGCGGACCTTCTTCACGTTAGCCTCCCAATCGCAATCCCGAACTCGTTAAGGCTTTCTGCCTTCTGCGAGACCACGTTAGGTTCCGGGGCGGCTCATGACCAAGATCAAATCCTGATAGCTGCATAAGCAAATCAGATGACCCGCTCGGGTGCTTTGCCAACAGGCCGGTCATGGCGGCGTCGTGGGTGCCGGGCGTCATAAGGGAAAGCTATGGAGGGATACTCAATAGGTCTTTGTGTGATGCATATCTCCAGCATTAGGTTGAGAGCCGGGAACACATCCTTATCAATATTTTCCCTTTTCTACCCCAATAGAAATAAACATTTCCCTGCACCCTCGGAAGACATTTGCTGACGACGTCAAATTCTTCCTCCACATGGAAAGAGTCAATTAATGAATCTGTTCAGTAAAGGCAAAGTGGTGCTGGCGGCGGCAGCCGCGGCCACACTCGTTCTCACCGGGTGCGGAGGTGGTTCAGGGAGCGCCGGCACCAGCAACTCCAGCGCCACGTCGGGGGAAATCAACCTCATCGCCTACGCGGGTGTTTGGCAGGACCAGTACAACGCAGCCGTGATCGAACCCTTCAAGGCCAAGTACCCGGACATCAAGATCAATTACTCGTCGAAGCGGTCATCTGCGGAGATGCTGAGCGCGTTGCAGGGTCAGAAGAACGATCCCGCAACCGACGTGGCGATCATGGACAACTCCGTGTCCACCACAGGCAACACCCAGGGCCTGTTCGACAAGATCGATGAATCGGCAGTCCCCAACCTTGCCAATGTTCCTGAGAAGTTCCAGGACAAGAGCGGTTTCGGTCCCGTCGTCATGCTGGACGCCGTCGGGCTCTTGTACGACACGGCCACGTTCCCCAAGGCTCCTGAGAGCTGGGATGTGCTCTGGGACCCGGCATACGCAGGCAGGATCAACGTCAACGCTCCTCCGTCCCTGCTCGGTCTCTCCCTGACGGCGATCACCTCGAAGATGGAAGGGGAGGACTACACCCAAAGCATCGACAAGGCAGTCGCGAAGCTGAAGGAGATGGCCCCTGGCGTCCAGACGTTCGCACCCAACCCGGACGAATACCAGAACGTCATCACCGGACAGACCGTTCTTGGCCTTGGCCAGAACGCACGCGGCCAGTTCTACAGCGACCAGAGCAACAAGAAGATGGGCGTGACTTTCCCGAAGGAAGGCACGGTCTACCAGATCAACACCGTCAACCTGGTGAAGGACGCCCCCAACAAGGCGGCCGCTGAAACGTTCATCAACTACGCCTTGTCGCCCGAAGCCCAGACGGCTTTCGCTAAGGCTCTCTTCTACGCACCGTCCGTGACCAACGCCGAACTTCCGGCCGAGGTGAAGGATCGCGTGGTCCCCACTGATGGTTCGCTCAACATCGTTCCCCTCGATGTCCAGTTCCTGTCCTCGGCCCGTGACAAGTGGACCGACACCTGGAAGCGCCAGATCATCACCAAGTAGCGCCCGGCAGCGCGCCCCTCGACCAACTTCGCTTCAGGAGAACTGAAAATGATTGAATCCAAATTGTCGATCGTGGATCTGACCAAGAGATACGCAGCCGGCCTTGATCCGGCCGTCGACCGCCTGAACATGGAGGTGGAAGAGGGGCACCTGGTGGCGCTCCTCGGCCCGTCGGGATGCGGTAAGACGACCACTTTGCGCATGGTCGCCGGGCTAATGGATCCCACAGCGGGATCGATCGTGGTGGACGGCAAGGAAATAACCCACACCCCGGTCAACAAGCGCGGGATGGGCATGGTGTTCCAGTCCTACGCCCTGTTCCCGCACATGAACGTAGAACAGAACGTCGGTTTCGGCCTTCAGATGCGGCAGGTGTCCAAGTCCGAGCAGCAGAAGCGTGTTGCCAGCGCCTTGGACATGGTCCAACTGGGCCATCTGGCCAAACGGCAGCCGAAGGAGCTCTCCGGCGGACAGCAGCAGCGCATCGCCCTGGCGAGGGCCCTGGTGGTGGAACCCACCTTGCTTCTCCTTGACGAGCCGTTGTCCAACCTCGACGCCAAGCTGCGCGAAACAATGCGCACCGAGATTCGCTCCATCCAGCAACGGACACGGGCCACAACACTCTTTGTCACCCATGACCAGGACGAGGCCCTGGACATGGCCGACCGCATTGCCGTCATGAATGGTGGCCTGATTGAACAGTTCGGATCGCCCACCGAAGTGTACGAACGGCCCCGGACGCGGTTTGTTGCAAACTTCATTGGCCAGGCCAACTTCCTGAAGGCGAGGGTGGTAGCTGAGATGGGTTCGGCTGCCGACGGTGAAATCCACTACAAGGTGGACGTGGAAGGCCTGGGACAGTTCGGTGCCGTGGGAGCTCCGGGCATGGCCGGCTCAACCCGCGAACTTGTTATTCGTCCGCATCGGCTCAGGGTTGGCACGGAGCATGGTGCCACTGATGCCATCCCGGGCATTATCGAGCGGATCAGCTACACCGGAGATGCCCTCTCGGTGGGCGTCAGGGTCGCAGACCGCACGCTCAATGCCCAGCTCCTGACCTCCAGCGGAAAGCTGCCCAGGCTCGGAGACGCGGCTTACCTGTCCTGGGATGCCCAGGATGCCTACCTTCTGCCCGAAGCCCCGGAAAGCTCCGCATCATGACCACGCTCAAAGAACCATTGCAGCGGCCAAGGCTAGGCGCGGCAGAAGGGGAACTGGAGCAGGCAACCACCAAGCGGAACAGGCGGACCTACCTCGCACTGCTGCTGCCCGGACTCCTCGGCCTCGTGGTGAGCTTCGTTTTCCCGCTCGCCTACATGGTCCGGATGTCCTTCAACAAGGGAGCACCTGACGGCGTCATCGAGGAGACCTTCACCCTCGACACGTACATCCAGCCCCTCACGGACCCTTACTACTGGCGCGTCACCCTGGACACGTTCCAGATGGGTGTCACGGTCGGCGTGCTGTGCGTCATCGTCTCCTACCCGGTGGCGCTGTTCCTCGCGCGCAGTACCAGCAAATGGCGCGGCTTGCTCATTGCCATAGCCATCGCTCCGCTGCTGACGTCTGCCGTCGTCCGGACGTACGGGTGGATGGTCATTCTTGGGACCAACGGCCTGGTGAACTCCACCCTTGCCGACTGGGGCCTCATCGACACCCCCTTGAAACTGACCAACAACATGACCGGCGTGACCATCGGCCTCGTTGAGATCTTCATGCCCTACGCCATCCTGGCCATGATCTCCGGCTTCGGGCGACTCAGCCCGCAGCTTGAGGAAGCGGCCGGCTCGTTGGGGGCCAGCAAGTTCAAGGTCTTCACCAGGGTGACTTTGCCACTGAGCCTGCCCGGGATCCTCACCGCATTCCTGCTGGTCTTCGTGCTCTCCATCAGCACCTTCATTACGCCGCGACTGCTGGGCGGTGGAAGTGTCCAGGTCCTCGCTACCGAAATCTACGACCAGACCACAGGGTTGCTGAACTGGCCCTTCGCTGCAGCGCTCTCTGTGATCCTGCTGGTTTTGTTCGGCCTCATCATCGCCGTTTATCAACGCCTCACCAAGAAAATCGGAGGTTAGCCATGTCCGAGGCCCGCCTTTTCAAGCCACGCTTCAACCCGGCCAAGCCTGCCTTCGGCATCCTTGTGTTCCTGCTGTACTTGTTCCTGTTGGCACCGTTGCTGATCGTCTTCGTTGTCTCGTTCGCCTCGAACCAGTACCTTTCTTTCCCACCGGAGGGTTTCACTTTCAAGTGGTATGAGATGCTCCCCGAGGAGAGCACGTTCATGAACGGCATGAGGATCAGCCTCATCGTCGCAGTCATCGTGACCGTCATTGTTCTGGCACTCGGCGTGCCGGCGGCCTTGGCGTTGGACAGGTTCGAGTTCAAAGCGAAGGCCGCGGTTCAATCGTTCTTCTTGTCACCCCTGCTCATCCCGAGCATTGTGCTCGCCCTCGGAATGGTCCTCCTGTTCGGGCCGCTCAAGCTCACCAACACCTACGCGGGCATCATCATCGGCCACATTGCGATTACTATTCCGTTCGTCATCAGGACCACGCTGATGAGCCTCGCCACCACGGACACGTCCTGTGAAGCCGCAGCCCGGATCCTGGGAGCCAACTCCTGGACCGTGTTCCGCAGGGTCACGTTGCCCATCATCCAGCCGGGAGTGATTGCGGGCGGCGTCATTGCTTTCATCGTCTCCTTCGATGAGGCCGTGATTTCCCTGTTCGTTGCGGAGTCGGGCCTACCCACGCTGCCCGTTCAGGTCCTGAGGTACGTGGAAAACTCAGCGGACGCCGCCGTCGCCGCCCTGTCCGTCATCCTCATCCTGATCTCCCTGGCCGTGGTGGTCATTGTTGAACGGGTCATGGGACTGCGCAAGGCGTTGCGCTGATTCACCCGGCTGCATCAAGAAAGGTTCCTATGGATTCCCCGGCCCGTCCCAACAATTCCCCGGCCCGTCCCAACAACGTGGGCAACCATATTCCGCCCCTCGTCATCATGGGGGTTTCAGGCTGCGGCAAGTCCACCATCGGTGCGCTGCTCGGAGCCCACCTGGGCGTCACGTTTGCGGACGGCGATGACTACCACCCGGAAGCCAACAAAGTGAAGATGGGGGAGGGGATCCCGCTGACGGACGATGATCGCTGGCCCTGGCTGGCCGAAATCGGGAAGGCTTTGGCAAGCTCCGCAGCGGGCGGGCCTGGAGTAGTGGCCTGCTCAGCACTGAAGCGCACGTACAGGGACTTCCTTCGCTCCTATGCGCCGGACGCCGTGTTTGTCCATCTCACCGGCAGTGCCGGAACCATCAGCGAGCGGATCAACGCCCGGGTTCACGAGTACATGCCTGCCACGTTGCTGGCTTCCCAGCTGGAAACCCTCGAAGCCCCGGAAGCGGATGAACGCCACATTTCGGTCGGGATCAACAACAGCCCGGAGCTGATCGTGGGTCAGGTCCTGGAGCACATCACACCTTGAAGTACTTCGCCTCCGGGTGGTGGAACACGAACGCGTCCGTGGATTGCTCGGGGTGCAGCATCAGCTCATCGCTAAGGACCACACCCATCCGCTCGGGCTTCAACAGCTCCGTCACCTTCCGGCGGTCTTCCATATCCGGGCAGGCGGGGTAGCCCAGCGAGAACCGTGCGCCGCGGTAATCCAGCTTGAAGTACCCGGCCTTGTCCTTCGGCTCCTCGGAGGCAAAGCCCAGTTCGGACCGGATCCGCGCATGCCAGAACTCAGCCAGCGCCTCGGTAAGCTGCATGACCAGCCCGTTGAGTTCGTAGTAGTCGCGGTATTGGTTGGCCGCGAACATCTTGGAGGTGAACTCCTCGATCTTCGCGCCCGCGGTCACCAACTGCACGGGCAGGACGTCGATCTGGCCGGACTCCCGGGAACGCACAAAGTCGGCCAGGCACAGGTGCCGGTCGCGGCGCTGGCGCGGGAAGTCGAAACGCAACCGCTCGGAGCCCACTGCACCGCCTGAGCCTCCGTCGGGGGCAAGGAGGCCCGGGGTCCCGAGGACGCCGTCGGAGTCCTCTCCGTGGTGCAGCACCACTACCTGCTCGCCTTCGGCCACCACCGGGAAGTAGCCATAGGCCACCGAAGCATCCAGCATTCCTTCGCCGAGGATCCGGTCCAGCCAATACCGGAGGCGGGGACGCCCCTCAAGTTCCACCAGCTCGTCGTAGGAGGCGCCGTCCTCGCCCCGGCCCGGCTTCAGGCCCCACTGGCCCATGAACGTGGCGCGCTCATCGAGCAACGCGGCGTAGTCGTGCAGGGCCACGCCGCGAACAATGCGGGTGCCCCAGAACGGCGGCGTCGGAACGGGGTTGTCCGCGACGACGTCGGACCGGCCGGGCATTGCCTCCGGTTCAGTCACCGTGAACTTCGCCCCGCCCTTGTGGATGCGTTTCTTCAACGGAGGAAGGCCCACCGAATCCGGGTCGGCGCCGCGGGCCACCTGCACCAGCGGCTCCATGAGCGAGAGTCCCTCGAACGCATCCTTGGCGTACCGGACGGTTCCTTCGAACTGCTCCGCCAGGTCCTGCTCAACATAAGCACGGGTCAACGCTGCGCCACCAAGGATGATGGGCCACTTCTTCGCAAGGCCACGCGACTGGAGCTCGGCGAGGTTCTCCTTCATCACCACGGTGGACTTCACCAGCAGCCCGGACATGCCGATCACGTCGGCGTCGTGCTCCTCAGCGGCGGCAATGATCTCGGCAATGCCTTGCTTGATACCGATGTTCACCACTTTGTAGCCGTTGTTGGTGAGGATGATGTCCACCAGGTTCTTGCCGATATCGTGCACATCGCCGCGGACCGTGGCGATCACCATGGTGCCCTTACCCGAGGAATCCGACTTCTCCATGTGCGGCTCCAACAGGGCAACCGCGTTCTTCATGACCTCGGCGGACTGAAGCACGAACGGCAACTGCATCTCACCGGCACCGAAGCGTTCGCCAACCACCTTCATGCCCTCAAGCAGTTGGTCGTTGATGATGCCCAGGGCCGTCATGCCTTCGCTGCGTGCCAGGTCCAGGTCCTCCTCGAGTCCCTTGCCCTCACCGTCGATAATGCGCCGCTGCAGGCGTTCGCCGGTGGGCAGGGCGGCAAGCTCCGCCGCGCGCTGGTCCTTAAGTGCTGCGCTGTCGACGCCCGCGAACAGGTCCAGCATGGTGGCCAGGGGATCGTACGTGACGTTTCCATCGGCGTCGTACTCGCGGCGGTCCCACACGAGATCAAGCGCAACCTTGCGCTGCTCTTCAGGCAGCGAGGCGGGAGGCACGATCTTCGCGGCGTCAATGATGCCGCTGGTGAGGCCGGCCTGTACGGCCTCGTGCAGGAACACCGAGTTGAGCACCATTCGCGCCGCCGGGTTCAGGCCAAAGGAGACGTTGGAGACGCCGAGCGTGGTCTGGATGCCCGGGTACTTGGTGGTGATTTGTCGAATGGCCTCGATGGTTTCGATGCCGTCGCGGCGGGTTTCCTCCTGGCCCGTGGCGATGGGGAAGGTCAGGGCGTCCACAATGATGTCTTCAACCCGCATGCCCCACTCAGCCACCAAGGAATCAACCAGGCGGGAAGCGATGGACACCTTGCCCTCGGTGGTCCGTGCCTGGCCCTGCTCGTCAATGGTCAACGCGATCACGGCCGTACCGTGTTCCTTCACGAGGGGCATGATGCGGGCAAAGCGGCTTTCGGGACCGTCGCCGTCCTCGTAGTTGACGGAGTTGACCACCGGGCGTCCGCCGATGAGCTCCAGCCCTGCCTTCAGGACCGGCGGTTCGGTGGAGTCAATGACCAAGGGAAGCGTGGAAGCCGAAGCGAAGCGGGACACCACTTCCTGGATATCCGAAACGCCATCCCGGCCAACGTAGTCGACGCATACGTCCAGCAAATGCGCACCGACGCGTACTTGCTCGCGGGCGATATCCACGCAGTCATCCCAGCGCTCTTCCAGCATGGCTTGGCGGAACGCCTTGGAGCCGTTGGCGTTGGTGCGCTCGCCGATGGCCAGGTACGCCGACTCCTGGTCAAAGGGCACGTGGTGGTACAGGGATGCGACGCCCGGTTCGCGTTCGCTGGGCACCCGCGCGGGGCCGTCGCCGTTCCCGGCCGCCGCGCCGGCGTCGGGGGCGTTGCTGATAGTGCGGAAGGGTTCAAGACGTTCGACGACGGCGGCCAGGTGCTCCGGCGTCGTACCGCAACAGCCGCCCACCAGGCCAAGGCCAAATTCACGCACGAACTGCTCGTGCGCTGTGGCGAGTTCCGCCGGGGAGAGCGGGTAATGCGCGCCGTTCGCCCCCAGGATCGGCAGGCCGGCGTTGGGCATGCAGGCGATAGCCACCGAGGACTGCTTGGACAGGTGCCGGAGGTGCTCGCTCATCTCGTCCGGGCCGGTGGCGCAGTTGAGGCCGATGGCGTCCACGCCCAGCGGCTCCAGCGCGGTCAGGGCAGCGCCGATTTCCGAACCCATCAGCATGGTGCCCGTGGTCTCGACCGTTACTTCGACGAAAATCGGGAGCCGGACACCACGGGAAACAATCGCCTGCTTGCAACCATTCACGGCAGCTTTGGTCTGCAGGAGGTCCTGGCTGGTTTCGATCAGGAATGCATCCGCGCCGCCGTCGATCAGGCCTTCCGCCTGCAACGCGAAGGTCTGCTTCAGGTAGTCGTAAGTGGTGTGGCCAAGGCTGGGGAGCTTGGTGCCCGGCCCCATGGAACCAAGGACCCAGCGCTCGCGGCCGTCCTTGGCCTCTGCTGCCTCGGCGCGCTCGCGGGCGATCAGGGCGCCTTTCCTGGCCAGTTCCTCGATGCGGTCATCAATGCCGTAGTCCGACAGGTTGGACCAGTTTGCGCCAAAGGTGTTGGTTTCCACTGCATCGATGCCCACTGCGAAGTAGGCGTCGTGGATGTCTCCGATGACATCCGGACGCGTGTCGTTGAGGATTTCGTTGCAGCCTTCCAGGTTTTGGAAGTCGGTCTCCAGTGAAAGGTCCCGGCCCTGCAGCATGGTGCCCATGGCGCCGTCGGCGATCACCACGCGGTGGTTCACAGCATCCAGCAGCGACTGGGAACGGGCAGGGCGGGGGACAGCATCAATATCGAGCGCAAAACGGGCCATATGAACAGACTACGGGCGGGGGTCTGACACACTGCGTCGTATTTCGGTGTACTACGCCTTATGTGGATAACGACGGCGATTGGTTGCCGTCGGTGGGTCGGCGCGGGTCCACGATGGGGAACGCGTTGAACTGGATCTGCACCGGTCGTGTGCCCGGTTCTCCCTGCTGCCCTCGGTACTTGTCCAACCGCGAACGCAGGAACATCTCCGTTTCCTTGGTGAGCTCTGCCAACTGCCCGCACGTCAGGTGGGTGTGGAGCGTGGCAATCATGCTGGCCTCGGTCCATTCCGTGGGGAGTACGTCCAGGGACTGGTCCAGGAAGTCTTCCAGCACCTTGGCCCGTTGAACTCCCATCTCGTGGTTGACCAGCCGCGCTACTTCCCGGCTGGCCGGGTTCGAGGCGAGATCCGGCGTCGAAATGGTGAGCGATCCGGGCGGCCTTTCCCACCAGCGTTCCCGGGCAGTGCCTTTGCCGGCCACTTCCCGCACGAACCCGTGCTTGGCGAGCTGGCGCAGGTGGTAGCTCGTGGCACCGCTTGACTCGCCCAGTCGCTGGGCGATGCTGCTGGCTGTCTGGGCGCCGTAGCTGGAAAGCACTTCGAGCAACTGAATCCGCAATGGGTGTGCCAAGGCCTTCAGGGAGACGAAGTCAACTGTCCTGTCGGCGGTGGCCTCAGCAGTTGCGGGTTCCTCCGGCGACGGCGTCTGGTGGTCTTCGCTCATGGACTACAGCCTACGAGAGAACCGTGGACCGCAGCCGCGCCCGGCCTGTGCGCGCGGTTGCTGCTGCGGAGGTTTATTGCCGTGGGCCGATCTGGTGCATGAAGACGTACACATCGTCACGCATCTGCTCGAGGCGGGCTCCATTGAACCGGGTGGCGGGCTCTTCAAGCGGAGCGCTGGTGTGGGTGAACAGGAGTCGGACTCGCTCAAACAAGGGACCCACCTTCTTTCGGATAAGGGTTTTGCGGTAATGCAAAGATACCTTTGCAAAGACTTCTTTGTAAACCCTCCAGTCGCGTCCGCGCCCTCCGTTTCGATCTTCCGGTGGAAGAGGTGCGCGGCTCCGCATCTCAAGAATGACGTGCGAACAGAACCGGGTCCGCATCGGGGCCTGGCTTCCACTGCAGCCACCACTGAACGCGATGCGACCCACGCCTAATGCAGGCAAAACGAAGCAGCCACCCTGCTGCAGAAGGGCGGCTGCCTACGTCAAACGGATTCGTCTGTTTGGACCTGACCTAGGGTGCGGCCTTGCCTACTGTGCGTTGACCGATGACGGTCGTACCATCTTCGGCGTAGAGTTTCAAAACCCGTCCAGAGCCGTCCTTCCGAGCATTCTGCATCTGAATGGCTTCTTCCGGCGAGTTAGGGGTTCCCTGATCCAGGTCAGCCTTCTTTAGATATCCGATCTTTCCGTCGTCCCCAATGGCACTTATGAGATCTGGTTCGTCGGCCGGTGTTCGCGCATCCATTGCTGACCCGAAGGTTTCACCTCGAGCGTTCTTGGGGAAGTCCACCTTGTCTCCTTTTTCGATTAGGACGGTAGGTGCTCCGGCGTTTGCCGTGGTGATGGCAAACCCAACTACACCGCCGATTGCAATAGCGACGGTAGTGGCCGCGACCCCGAAGGCCCTGCGGTGCTTAGTAAATGATTTCATGCCTAGAGCCCCCCGTATGCGGCTGGTGTCCGGTAAGTGTAGTAGTAGTTGTAGCTGTTGCCGTTCCAAGCGCCGACGACTCCATAGGACTGGTAGGCCCCGTAGCCGCATGAAAGCCATACACCGTTATCAAGTTGGTGGGCGACTATGCCGTTGTAAGCCTCCCATCCCTCATCGCAGAAGTTTCCGCCAATAAAGGCACGGCCGCGTGCGTACATCCAGCCGACGGGGACGTCACCTCCTTGGGCATAAATAAAAGATGCTGCACTCCCACGACCGCCGTCCCACGTTGTATCAAGCGCGGCCAACGTTTGGTATGTCCTCCCACCAGTCGAGAACTGGCCTATAAGACTTTGCGTATTCGTGGCGTATGCGGCGCCTGCGCTGAATCCGAGCGTGCCGCCAAGCAAGATAGCTATCAGTGTAGCTTTTGTGAAAGCCTTTATCCCGCGTTTTGGGCGCTGACTAAACTCTCAGAATTTTGTCCTGAATCAATAGCCATGTGTTAACCATTCCCCCCGAACAGTCGAACTAGTTGCCCATGGAGCAACCTAGTTGCCTTGGCAGCTTGACTGCCGATCAATGTGTTGCCAACCGCGAGCGTTGATGCCAACGCGATGCTGCCTAGCCTTTTCATAGATTCCCCAATCTAAAGAGACTCAGTTCAATGGCGCGCTTGCCAGAGAGCAGAAGGGTTGCCCGGTTGCAACACACCTTCACGAATAGGTAGTGCGCGGAGGTGCTGGAAAGTGATGCGAATCTCTTCCGCTGCCTGATGTCAGAGTCACGTTGTTGTCCACATAGCCACCAAGAACCCATTGCCCTCCCTATCCCACGATGGTTCGATGGGGATCATGGCAACCCCAAATACCGCAGAGAGTTATGTCTTGGCGATCGGGACCAAGAAGGGTCTGTGGCTGGCGACCAGTCCGGACCGCATAGATTGGTCCTTCTCCGGCCCGCACTTCCTGATGAGCGAGATACCGAGCATCGGGATAGATACGCGGGACGGCAAAACACGGATCATGGTCGGCGTCCGCTCCGAACACTGGGGGCCCACCGTGGCGCACTCGGACGATCTGGGCGCGACGTGGACCGAACCAGAGCACGGCGCCATTAAGTTTCCGGACGGCACCGACGCCGCCCTGGAACGCATTTGGCAGATATATCCCGACGCCGATTCCCGCCCCGGCGTCGTCTGGGCAGGTTGCGAGCCCATTTCCGTGTGGAAATCCACCGACGGCGGCGAACACTTCGAGCTGAACCGCGGACTTTGGGACCACCCCCACCGCAGTGAATGGGGTGCCGGTTACGGAGGTGCGGCGGCCCACTCGATCGTGGTGGATCCCAGCGGCGAGCAAGTACACATCGCCATGAGCACGGGCGGCGTCTATACCTCGCTGGACGGCGGCACCTCCTGGGAGCCCCGGAACAAGGGAATCTCGGCCTATTTCATGCCCGATCCCAACCCGGAGTTCGGTCAGTGTGTCCACAAGATCGCGGCCGATGCCACGGTGGAGGGGCGGCTCTACGCCCAGAACCATCACGGCGTGTACCGGACGGACGACAACGGGGAGAACTGGAGCTCGATCGCGGAGGGCCTGCCCGCTGACTTCGGCTTCGTCATGCTGACGCACCCCCGCCGCGAGGGTACGGCCTGGGTCATTCCCCTGAAGGCGGACGGCGAACGTATCCCGCCGGACAGCAAACTGAGTGTCCACCGCACGGACGATGCCGGCGACTCCTGGACCGAGCTTCACGCCGGGCTCCCGGACCACGAATACAACGCAGTGCTGCGTGACGCCGCCGCCGTGGATACAGCCGAACCCGTCGGCGTGTACTTCGGAACCCGCGGCGGATCGGTCTATGCGAGTGCTGACGAGGGCGGCACCTTCACCGAAGTGATCTCGCACCTGCCGGACGTGCTCTGCGTGAGGGCCGCCGTCGTGGTTGGAAACCCGGCGGGCTTGGAAACGCCCTTGGCGGCAGCAGAAGCCAACGTCCTGGCGGAAGCAGCAGTGATCGTCGATACAGCCGCCCAAGTGGACGGCAATCCTGAAAGTCCCACCAGTGACCCGGTACCCGGTTAGGGCCGATGGTGGCTGACATAACGGTCGTGCTTCCCGGTGTCCTGCAGCCACTCGTCGGCGGACAGTCCTACCTGACTGCGTCCGCCGACGGGGCCGTGACCGTTGGACAGTTGCTGGACTCTGTGACCGGTGAGTACCCGGTCCTTGCCCGGCGTTTGCGTGATGAAACCGGTGCACTCCGCCGTTTCGTGAATATTTACGTGAACGGTGACGAGGTCCGGCGGCTCAAGGGGCTTGATACGGAGGTAGCGGGCGGCCAGGAGGTGTTGATTATCCAATCCGTGGCCGGCGGCTGAACGGGCACGGGTGTGGCGCCGGGGTTCTGCTCTGGTGCGGGGTCGCTCAGGCGACGCGCCAAACACTGCATTCGTCGGTATTGATGGCTTTCCTCATCCCGGAGGCGTGGTCCATGATCCACACGACGCCGATTCCAGGGGCTGTTTCCTGGACCCGACCGCGGCGAATGACCACGTCATCGTAAGCGGGTCCAACGGACAGTCGGGCCTCGATTTCGTCTCCACGATGGAGCTGGCTGATAGCGCGAATACGTGTTGTTCGGGATTTGGCTTCCTTCAGCATGGTGTCCTCCTGGCTGGAGCTGGAACTGGTGCCTGCGCTTGCCGGCCATTCCAGTGTGGCGGGGCATTGTTGCCGCAGTATTTCCGCATGGTTAGGGCCCGGTAAGCATTGCGCGCTGCCCGGGTTTCCGGACACGCTCGACGCCGGGACCTGCCCGCGGCGGTAAGACGCGCCGACGGTTGGCCGCCTCTTCCGCAGGCCCGCAAGCCTGCCGCTGTACCCTGATGTCGGTTCTTGAGACTCACGGGAACCAAAGGCTCCATCTCTGGGAGATTTTGATGGGTTTCTTGCAGCGGTCAATTGCCGTGTCCACCGGCCTGCTGGCTTTCGCCTCCAGCCTCATTTTTGCCCAAGCCCCGGCAACGGCCGTTCCGCTGCCCTCGCCGGACAATCCGAACGTAAAGTTCGTCGAGGGGACGCCCCATTCGGACCACGTGTTTGAGACGCCGTTGGGCGGTGCCCCCCAAAGCGGTGCCCCCCAAAGCGGTGCCCCCCAAAGCGGTGGCACCCGGTCCAGCGACCCGCGCGCAGGTGCGCAGGCCGCACAAGGACCTTCCGACGTCGAAGCCCTCCTGCGGGACGGCGTGGCCGCCACGGGTCCCAGCGGCGATATCCGCGTCCGTCTGGTAACGGCGAAGCTGGCGGACAATTCGAACACCGTTTCCATGGCCGGTGCCGAGCAGGTGGTGGCCTCGACCAGCAGTTACTGGAAGGCGATGACCAACAATCGCTTGTCGATGACCGTGGACAGCAAGGTGTCCGGATTCCAGTCCAAGGCGCGGTCCACTGACCACTACAGCGTCATCATGTCCACCATCACCAGTGAGTTGAAGTGGCAGGCCAGCCCGTACACCGCGCTGGTGATCTTCATTCCCTCATCCACCCTGTCAGGCAACGCGCTCGGCGCCGGCTACAGCAGCGGCAGCTACAGCGGCAGGGTCCTGTTGCCACAGCTGAGCAGCTTCTCCAACAACGTGATGAGCCACGAGTTCGGCCACGTCATCGGTTTGATGCACGCCGATGCGCTGCAGTGCGGCAGCGGCGTTCCAGATGTGGGAACGGACAGCAGCGGCAGGTTCACCGATCCTTCCTGCTACATCCGCGAATACGGCGACACCACGGACATCATGGGCGCGGCGCAGTACAACCAGCCTGTGATCAGCTCGTCGTTCTGGGACTATGCGGGGCTCGGCCGGGGCGATGAAATCCGCGACGTCGGAGTCGCGGGTGGTGTGAAGAGCTACACCCTCAAACCGTGGGGCGGAACCGACGCCCAGCGTGCCATCAAATTCACCGATCCCGTCAGTAAAGAGGTGTACTACCTCGAACTTCGGCAACCGGTGGGTTATGACTCGTATTTGAAGAACCCGGGCCAAGAGGGCAACAAGGGCGTCAAGATTGTCCAACGCGGCGGGGCGACCATTGCGTCGTCGCTGATCCTCATGCCGTCAACGGTTCCGTTCACCGAGCCCTGGTACGCCAAGAACCACTCGTGGCCGGCGGGCAGGACCTTCACCACCCATACCGGCACCCAGGTGACCATCGATTCCGTTTCTGCCACGTCGGCAACGGTCACCATCAACGCCGATCCGAAGCTCAAGACCCGGATGCGGTTCTCGGCCGGCGACTTCGACGGCGACAAGCTCGCCGATGTCATCTCCCGTGAGGCCGACGGTTCCCTCTTGCTGTTCCGCGGCCTGCCGGGAAACCGGCTCGCCGATCCTGTCCAGATCGGTTCCGGTTGGGGCATTTTCAACGCGGTTTTCGGCACTGCGGACTTCAACGGTGACGGTTTCGCTGACGTCCTCGCCCGGACCAGCGACGGCGGGCTCTGGCTCTACCCGGGCAACGGAAAGGGCGGCTTCCTCTCCCGGAACCAAGTGGGATTCGGCTGGCAAGGATTCACCCAACTGGTAGCACCGGGTGATTTCTCCGGGGACGGCCGCGCCGACGTTATCGCCTCCAGCCCGGACGGGCGTCTCTGGTTGTACCCGGGGGACGGTTTCGGCGGATTCCAAAGCCAGGTGCTGCTGGGCCAGGGCTGGGATGTCTTCAACACTCTCGCGCCGGCGGGTTCATTCGGCGGCGGATCGGCAGGGCTTCTTGCCCGCGCCGGCGACGGTACCCTCTATGTCTACCCCGGCAACGGCAAGGGTGGCTTCTTGCCGCGTGCCGCCGTCGGAAGTGGTTGGAACAGCGCGGGCGACCTGATCGGTGGCGAGGACCTGACAAGGGACAAGTCCGACGATGTGCTGGCCGCGGCCGCGGGCGGCGCCATGACGATCTACCCGGGTGACGGCAGCGGCTTCGCCGATCGTCTGGCGATCGGCACCGGTTGGACCGCCTTCGACCAGGTGTGGGAAGCGGGCGACTTCAACGGCGACCGCGTGGCGGACGTCCTGGCGCGGAGCAAGGACGGCGCGCTGTGGCTCTATCCGGGCAACGGTTCAGGCGCTTTCCTGCCGCGGGTGCAGGTGGGGTCGGGCTGGAACATGTTCGACACCATCCTCAGTGCCGGAGATTTCGACGGCGATTCACGGCCGGATTTGGTGGGCCGGGCCCCTGACGGGACGCTCTGGCTCTACCCGACCGATGGCAAGGGGAAGTTCCTTGCCCGTCGGCAGATCGGGATGGGCTGGCAGGGTTTCACGCAGCTGCTGGCGCCGGCCGACTTCTCCGGTGACGGTAAAGCCGACATCGTTGGGCAGACTGCGGACGGCGTGTTGTGGCTCTATCCGGGTGACGGCGCCGGTGGTTTCCTTGCGCGGAAGCAGATCGGCACCGGATGGAACATGTTCAACCTGGTCCTCCAGGCAGGGGACTTCAACGGCGACGGCCGCGAAGACTTGCTGGGCCGTGCTTCCGACGGGGGATTGTGGCTCTACCCGGGCAACGGTTCGGGTGGCTTCCTTTCCCGGGTGAACCTGGGATCCGGCTGGAACATGTTCTCCAGCATCGCCGCTCTGGGCAATGGCTTCACGGGTACCGGGAACCCGTCGGTGGTGGGAGTAGCCGGTGACGGAACTTTGCTCCTGTACGCCGGGACCGGTGGGGGTAAGTTCCAGCCGGTGAAACTGAATCCCCTGTAGGAGTACACAGAAAACGTTCGCCCCCGGTTCTTCGTGAACCGGGAGGCGAACGTTTTTTGGGGCGGTCTACTTGCGCAGGCCCAGTTCCGCGGTTGGTACCTTCGCTGATTCGCGGGCAGTCAGGGCGGAGACTGCGGCAATGGCACAAATGATTCCGCTGAAGATGGAGATCTGTACCCAGCCGCCGGCCTTGGTGCCGCCCATGGCCGTGACGATTGCCGGGGCGAAACCTGCCATGAGGAAGCCGAGCTGCGTGCCGATGGCCAAGCCGGAGAACCGAACCTTGGTGCTGAACATTTCACCGTAGAAGGAAGGCCAGACGGCGTTCGCTGCGGCGTAACCGAATGAGAAGAAGACGACTGACACCAGGAACATCAGGGGGACGTTTCCGGATTCGAGCGTCAGAAGGAAAACGGGAGTCATGATGGCACTGGCAATAGCGCCGTAGATGAAGACGGGCTTCCGGCCAATCTTGTCAGCCAGGGTGCCGAAGAGCGGCTGCGTACCCAGGGCAACGACGTTGGCTACCACCACGAGCCACAGCGTGATGGTGCTGCTTACATGGGCCACATCCTGTGCGTACTTGATGGCCAGGGTGCCGAACACGGTGCTCACCGCAGCGATGAACGCGCAGCACACAACGCGCAGGACGTCGCGCCAGTGCAGCTTCAGGAGGTCGGCCACGGGAAGCTTGGCGATCTGGTTGTGCTTCTTGGCTTCTGCGAAGGCCGGGGGCTCGTGCAGGGTGCGGCGGATGAAGTAGGCCACGATCACAACAACCGCGCTGAGCCAGAACGGGATGCGCCAGCCGATGCCGTACTTGATCTCGTCCGGGAGGGCCACCACGGGGATGAAGACGAGGGCGGCAAGGATCTGACCGCCCTGGGTGCCCGTGAGGGTCCAGGAGGTGAAGAAGGAACGCCGGTTGTCCGGAGCGTGCTCAAGGGTCATCGACGAAGCGCCGGCTTGCTCGCCTGCGGCCGAAAGGCCTTGGGCCAGCCGTGCCAGCACCAGCAGGACCGGGGCCCACCAGCCGATGGTCTTGAAGTCAGGAAGGCATCCGATCACGAAGGTTGCGGCACCCATAAGCACCAGGGTGAACATGAGGACTTTCTGACGGCCGATCCTGTCCCCGAAGTGGCCCAGGATGATCGCTCCCACCGGGCGGGCAACGTAAGCGAAGCCGAAGGTGGCGAAAGACATGATGGCTGCGTTGGCGTCGGCGTCCGGGAAGAACACATGCGGGAAGATCAGCGCCGCTGCCGAACCGAAGATAAAGAAGTCGTAGTACTCCACCGCGCTGCCAAGGAAGCTGGCGAGGGCCGCTTTCTTGGGAGTGCCGGTGGTGGTTTCAGTGCCGGGCGTCGCTGACGGCATTGTTTGGCTCATGGGAGTTCCTTCTGTGACGACGATGTCGCGGATCAAGCTTCTGCGGGAGATCGAGGGCTAGGTGCGGCCGGATCGTCCCAAAAGTAACCACATGGTGAGAGCTACTTGTGCAATACAGCAATACTGGCTGTGAGAGCGGTCACTTGTCAAGAGATGTCACCACTATCTAGAAATAGCTCTCACCATATGAGAGCATCGAACCATGAATGTGAAAGAGGGCACAAAAACGGACATGGTGGGCAAGGCGCTGAGCCTGCTTGTTCTGCTGGGTGACGAGCCGAAGGGGGCGAGCGCCGCAGATCTGGCCAGGGCGGCCGAGTTGCCGTTCAGCACCACGTATCGGCTGCTGGGTTCGCTCACCCGCGACGGCTTTGTGGACTATGAGCCGGACGGGCGTCGCTACCATCTTGGACTGCGCGTGTTCCAGCTGGGGCAGCGCGTTTCCAACCACCATGGCTTCGCGGCCACGGCGCTCCCGGTCCTGCAGCGGGTCACCGAACGCACCCATGAGGCCACTATCCTCTCGGTTCGCGATGGAGACCACCACTTGACGGTCAATAAGGTGGACGGGCCCAAGACTTTCCGCGTAACCAGTGATCCCGGGCATCTCGGCGCGTTGCACACCACCTCCGTGGGCAAGGCGATCGTTGCCTTCGAGGAGGAGGTTGAGCGGAAGCGGCTCCTGGAAGAACTTCCCTTGGATCCGCTGACGGAACGCTCCATCACGGACCGCGACAAATTCCGCGAGGAGATCGAGCAGGTCCGGCGCCAGGGCTACGCGGTCATGGATGAAGAGAACGAGATCGGTATGCGCGCAGTCGCAGTCCCCGTCCTCAACGCCCAGGGCAACGCATTCGCTTCCGTGGCCGTCGCTGTGCCGGTCTTCCGAATGACCATGGAGGAGCTGGTTTCACACGTCCCTACCTTGCAGGAGGCCGCAGCCGAGCTGGCGGCCCGCCTACCCCAGCGCTAACCCACCCCACCCCGCCCATGCCAACCCCACCGACCCCACCCACCTACCCCCACCCAACTAGGTCGCATTAGTGCGCGTTTTGACCCCTCTAAACGCGCTTAACTGCGACCTAGTTGGGTGTGCACGCTGGAAATGTTCGCTATAAGAACATACGTGCGGAATATGAACATTTGTAGTAATCTCGATATCACCCGGCTCCGTGGACCCAGAAAATCCAAAGTCCGCGGTGCCGAAGTAAAAGGAGCTTGAGGATGAGCAACCGAGCCGAATCCGTTTTGGTGGGCCTGATAGGCGAAGGCGTCATGCCGTCGCTGACTCCGCCCATGCATGAACGCGAGGCCGATGTGCAGGGCCTTCGCTTGCTGTACCGCCCCATCGACCTTCTGGATCTCGCGTTGCCGGCAACCGCCGTCGGGGATCTCCTCACAGCCGCCGGCCGCATGGGCTTCAACGGCCTCAACATCACGCACCCGTGCAAGCAGCTGGTGCTGCAGCACCTTGATGAAGTGTCCGACGACGCCGATCGCCTGGGTGCCGTCAACACCGTCCTGATCCGGGACGGCCGCTTCATCGGCCACAACACGGACTTCTCCGGCTTCGGTTCGGCGCTCACCGACGGACTGCCGGCAGCGAAGCTGGACCGCGTCGTCCAGTTGGGCGCGGGAGGTGCCGGGTCCGCCGTCGCCTATGCACTCCTCAAAGCCGGCGTCAAGCATCTGGACCTTGTGGACATGGACGCCAACCGCGCGGCCGAGCGTGCCACTGAGCTCAGCGGACTTTTCCCGGTCGCAAATGTCACCGCGCACACGCCGGCCGACCTGAAAAACATCATGCCCCTCGCCGACGGCCTGGTCCACTGCACCCCGATCGGCATGGCAGCCCATCCCGGACTGCCGCTCGACATCGAGCTGCTGGAACCCCGCCACTGGGTGGCGGACATCGTCTATCGCCCTATCGAAACGCAGCTGGTCCGCGAAGCGCGCGCCAAGGGTTGCGACGTGCTCGACGGCGGCCGGATGGCAGTCGGCCAGGCGGCGGACGCATTCAAGCTCTTCACCGGAAAAGACGCCGACCGCGACCGCATGCGTGAACATTTCCTTGAGCTCATCGCCACCGAAGAGTCGGCACTCGTGAAGGCGGCCCACTGATGCGCACAGGGATCGCCACCGTCTGCCTGTCCGGCACACTGAAAGAGAAGATGCAGGCCTGCGCCATTGCGGGCTTCGACGGCATCGAGATCTTTGAGCAGGACCTGGTCACGTCGCCGCTCAGTCCTGAAGATATCCGCAAGATGGCCGCCGACCTCGGCTTGGGCCTGGACCTCTACCAGCCTTTCCGCGATTTCGACGGCGTCGCTCCGGACCTGCTGAAAGCCAACCTCAAGCGGGCCGAGGCCAAGTTCAAGCTCATGGCGCGCCTGGGCATGGACACCATCCTGGTCTGCTCCAACGTAGCTACGGCCACGATCGACGATGACCAACTGCGGGCAGAGCAGCTCGCACTGCTTGCCGCACTGGCGGGAGACCACGGCGTCAAGGTGGCCTACGAGGCCCTGGCATGGGGCAAGCACGTCAACGACTACGAGCACGCCTACCGCCTGGTGGAGGCAGTGGACCACCCCAACCTGGGCACGTGCCTGGACTCGTTCCACATCCTTTCCCGCGACTGGGACACCGCGCCCATCGAGGACATCAACACGGACAAGATCTTCTTTGTCCAGGTGGCCGACGCCCCCAAGCTCTCCATGGACGTGCTGTCCTGGAGCCGCCACTACCGGGTTTTCCCCGGGGAGGGCCAGTTCGAACTCGCCAAGTTCATGGGCCACGTTGTCCGGGCAGGCTACACGGGACCGGTGTCCCTGGAGGTGTTCAATGACGTGTTCCGCCAGTCGGACGTGGAGCGCACGGCCGTGGATGCCATGCGCTCACTCATCTGGTTGGAGGAGCAGAGCGCCAAGTGGCTGGCGGGCACCTCCGCAGAAACCGCCGCCGCCGGGACATCCGAACAAAAAGCCGCCGGCCGCCGTCGTTATCCCATGGAACTGGCCACCCTGCCCAAGGTGAACGAGCCCGCCGGGTTCAACTTCGCCGAGGTCAAGGCCGACGACACCGCGCAGCTGGAAAAACTCCTGGGCCAGCTTGGCTTCGAGTTCGAGGGCCGGCACCGCACCAAGGACGTCCAACTCTGGACCATGGGCCAGGCCCGCGTGATCATCAACGAGCAAGCGGCCTTGCACACGGAACCGGCTATCGCCGCTTTGGGGTTCGACGTCGACTCCCCAGTGATTGCCTCCGCCCGCGCCCAGCAACTCAAGGCGCCAGTGGTGTCCCGCAAGGTCCAGGCCGACGAAGAAGTGTTCCAGGGTATCTCCGCCCCGGACTCCACCGAGATCTTCCTCTGCCAAGGCAGCCCAGACGGCACAGCGGCATGGACACAGGAATTCGGCGAAGGGCTGGAGCACTCGCGGGCTGCCCGAACAGCAGTCATTGACCACGTAAACCTCGCTCAGCCTTGGCAGCACTTCGACGAAGCTGTCCTTTTCTACACCAGCGCCCTCGCCCTGGAACCGCAGCCGTTCGCCGAGGTCCCCAGCCCCAGCGGCTTGGTGCGCTCGCAAGTGATGCAGGCCAGCAACGGCGCGGTCCGGCTGGTGCTGAACCTGGCGCCCGTGCAGCAGGCGTCAGCGCCAAAGACTTACCAGGAACACATCGCCTTCGCCGTGGATGACCTCGTGGCAACAGCCCGGTCAGCACGGGAACGCGGCCTTGAGTTCCTGCAGATTCCAGCCAACTACTACGAGGACCTGGACGCGCGGTTTGATCTTGAACCGGGTTTCCTGGCCACCCTCAAGGAGCTCAACCTCCTGTATGACCGGGACGCCAACGGTGAATTCCTCCACTTCTACACCGCCACCGTGGGCAGCGTGTTCTTCGAAATGGTGGAGCGCCGGGGCAACTACGACGGTTACGGAGCCCCGAACGCACCAGTCCGCCACGCCGTCCAATATGACTCACTCCACCGGGCATAGCTGCCTGCACCCTGACAACGAAGTTGACAACGAAGCCACAGAAAGGAGCCGGTTGTGCCGCAAGACAACACCGCGCAAGCTCTTGAATCAGAGGAACTCGTGCCGCCGGCCGGGCCACACGCCGCCCACGACGCCGGAAAGGTGGAGACGCAGGCGGACCTCAGTGCCGAGATCAAAGCGATCGGCGACAAGTACGCCGAGGCCCTGAAGAACGGCAAGGCTCCTGAGACCATGCCGCGCCTGGACTATGCTCCGTACCGCAGCAGCATCCTGCGCCACCCCACCAAGAGCCTGCACCATGCCGACCCGGAAACGATCGAGCTCTACTCGCCCGCTTTCGGTCACCAGGACGTGCACGCGCTGGAGTCGGACCTGACCATCCAGCACAACGGCGAACCCCAAGGCGAACGCATCATCGTCTCCGGCCGCGTCCTGGACGGCGACGGCCGCCCGGTTGCGGGCCAGCTCGTGGAAATCTGGCAGGCGAACGCCGCCGGCCGCTACATCCACAAGCGTGACCAGCACCCCGCCCCGCTCGACCCCAACTTCACCGGCGTCGGACGTTGCATCACCGGTGCCGACGGCTCCTACTCCTTCACCACCATCAAGCCCGGCGCGTACCCGTGGAAAAACCACCTCAACGCATGGCGCCCGGCCCACATCCACTTCTCCATGTTCGGCTCCGAGTTCACGCAGCGCATCGTCACCCAGATGTACTTCCCGGGCGACCAGCTCTTCCCGTTGGACCCCATCTACCAGTCGATCGTGGACCAGGACGCCCGGGACCGCCTGGTGGCCACCTACGACCACGAGTTGACCAGCCCCGAATGGGCACTCGGCTACAAGTGGGACATCATCCTGACCGGTTCCAAGCGGACCTGGACCGAAAACGAAGCATACGGCGACGCCGGCGACGAGGAGTAAGCACATGAGCAAGCTGACACCCACACCGGGCCAGACGGTGGGACCCTTCTACGGCTACGCCCTGCCCTTCAACAAAGACAACGAGCTCCTTGCGCCGGGCAGCCCCGGCAGCATCCGGCTCCAAGGCACCGTGTACGACGGCGCAGGCAACACCATCCCGGACGCCATCCTCGAAATCTGGCAGCCCGACTCCGCTGGCAACATCGTCCAGCGCACGGGCTCCCTGGTCCGCGACGGCTACACGTTCACCGGTTGGGGCCGCGGTTCGGTAGGCAACTCCGGCGTCTACACCTTCACCACCGTCAACCCCGGGCCGCTGAAGCCGGGAGCGGCGCCGTTCATCTCCGTGGCAGTGTTCGCCCGCGGCCTCATGAACCGCCTCTTCACCCGCGTCTACCTCCCCGACAACGAGGAAGCCCTGGCCAACGATCCGCTGCTGAGCTCCCTGGATCCCGAGCGCCGCAAGACCCTCATCGCCCGCCGTGACCCCGACGGCGGACTCACCTGGGACATCCGGTTGCAGGGCGAGGGCGAGACTGTGTTCCTGGACTTCCAGCAGGACGGTTCGCTGGATTTGGCTTCCGGGGATTTGGCAACCTCATGACCGACGGCGACTTCGGCCTCCTCAGCCCCGTCACGGCCTCGCCTGCGGTGACGGCACTGACGGGCGACCGCGCCGTGATCGCGGCGATCCTCGACGTCGAAGCTGCCTGGGCAGCCGTTCTTGAGGAGTCCGGGCTGGCCCCGGAAGGGTCGGCAGCTGTGGTGGCCGAGGCCGCCGATCCAGGTCACTATGACATCGCCGCCATCGCAGAACGTGCCCAAGGCGGCGGCAACCCGGTGATCCCGCTGCTCGGCGAACTCCGCGCACGCGTGCGCAGCCTGGACACCGACGGCGTCGGCGCGGCCAAGGCCGTCCACACCTCGCTGACCAGCCAGGACGTGCTCGATTCCGCGCTCATGCTGCTGGCCGGCCGCACCGTTTCGGCGCTGCTGGTTGAGGTCAAGGGCACGACGACGGCGCTCGCCGCCTTGGCGGCACAGCATGCGGACACGCTGTGCGTGGGCAGGAGCCTGACGCAGCATGCGCTCCCGTACACGTTCGGGCTCAAGGCCGCGCAGTGGTTCAACGCGGTGGCGGCTGCTGCCCGTCGCCTGGAGTCGCTGGAGTTGCCGGTTCAGTTCGGCGGGGCGGGCGGAACGCTGGCATCGGGCTCCAAGCTGACGGCGGGTTCTTCGGCGACGCCGTTCACCCTCGCGGATTCACTCGCCCTGAGACTCGGGCTTGTTCCGGCAACCGCGCCCTGGCACACCAACCGTTTGGCTGTGACCTCCCTTGGGGACTCCCTGGCTTCCCTGCTGGATGCCTTCGGCAAGATCGCCGCCGACCTGCTGTTCCTGAGCCGCCCCGAGGTAGGGGAGCTCGGTGAGCCCCTGGCCGCCGGACGTGGCGTTTCCTCGGCCATGCCGCAAAAGCAGAACCCCGTCCTCTCCGTCCTGATCCGCAGCGCAGCATTGCAGGCTCCGGCACTGGCTTCACAACTTCACCTGGCCGCCGCGACCTTCAATGACGAGCGGCCCGACGGCGCCTGGCATGCGGAATGGCCGGCCTTGCGTCGTTTGCTCGCGCTGGCGCTGGCTGCTGCCGGACACCTTCGGGAGCTGACTGAAGGCCTGCGGGTGTTCCCCGAGGCCATGCGCAGGAACCTGGAGATCTCGGGTCCGCTGCTCCTCAGCGAAGGTGTGTCTGCCGCCGTCGCGCCTCTGCTCGGCGAGGACGGAAAGCAGAAGCTGCAGACCGTCGTCGATCAAACGCTCCTGGCGCCGGCTTCGCAGCAGGCAGATACGTACCGCAAGCTCCTGCGCGAGGCGGTCCCGCCTGCAACGCTGCCCGACGCAGACCTGGATGCCTTGCTGGATCCCGCGAGCTACCTCGGTGAGGCAGTGGAGATCAGCCGTCGCATCATTGCTGCCTACCCGGAATTCATTGCTTCAACGAAGGGAACCACCCGTGGCTAAGCCAATCGTCAAGGCCGTGCTGCTCACCCCGCAGCGCGAACCGGGATCCAAGCCGCTCCTGGTGGTGGGCCCGTCGCTGGGTACCTCCACCGTGCTGTGGACCGAGGCCGCCGCGCTGCTCGGCGACGAGTACGACGTCATCGGCTGGGACCTCCCCGGCCACGGCATGTCGCCGACCGCCACCGAAGGTTTCGACGTTGCGGAACTGGCTGACGCCGTCGTCGATCTTGTTGACTCTGTTTCTCCGGGCGTCCGGTTCCACTACGCGGGCGTCTCGCTGGGCGGGGCCACAGGCCTGCAGCTAGGCATCAAGCACGGCGACCGCCTGCGGAGCCTCTCGGTGCAGTGCACCGGCGCCAAGCTGGGCACGCCGGAGGGCTGGCTGGAACGCGCGGAAACCGTGCGGTCCCTGGGCACGCCGGTGATGATCCAGGGTTCGGCCGAGCGCTGGTTCGCCGCTGGTTTCATGGATCGACGCCCGGATGTCAGCAGCCGCCTCCTGCACGCCCTCCGCGACGCCGACCGCTTCGGCTACGCGTTCTGCTGCGAAGCCCTTGCCGCCTTTGACGTCCGGGAGCAGCTCGGCAGCATCACTGTCCCCACGCAGGCGATTGCCGGCGTCGAGGATTCCGTGGCGCCGCCGTCGTTCGCGGAGGAAGTGGTGGCCGGGATCAAGGCGGGTGGCACTTTTGCGGTGGCCGAAGCGCTCGACGGCGTCGCGCACCTGGCGCCTGCCGAGGCACCCGACGTTGTGGCCGGTTTGATGCGGAACTTCATGAAGGAGAACGGACTGTGAACGCTGTAAACCCTGAACGGAGCGGCGACGCTTCCCGCTACGGTGCCGTGCAGCCCGGCGCAACAGGCCAGGAAATCTACGACGCCGGCATGGTAGTCAGGCGCGAAGTGCTGGGTGACGCGCACGTGGACCGGGCAAACGCCGGCATCGACTCCTTTACCGAGGACTACCAGGACATGATCACCAGGATCGCCTGGGGTGGAATTTGGACGCGGCCGGGACTGAGCCGGCAGATGCGTTCCGCCGTCACCCTCACGGCGTTGGTGGCGCACGGTCACTGGGAGGAACTGGCCATGCACATCCGGGCAGCCCTTAACAACGGCCTGAGCAGGGACGAGATCAAGGAAATCCTGCTCCAGACCGCCATTTATTGCAGCGTCCCGTCGGCCAACTCGGCGTTCAAGACGGCCCAGAAGGTCTTCGCGGACATTGACGCCGCCCCCGCCCCCAACTCCCCGAACTCACCCAACTAGGTCGCATTAGTGCGCGTTTAGACCCCTCAAAACGCGCACAAATGCGACCCAGTTGGGTACCACGAAACGAAGGAAAACTCATGAACCAGGCTTTTGTGTACGACGCCGTGCGCACGCCGTTTGGCAAGTTCGGCTCCGGACTTGCTGCCGTCCGTCCTGATGATTTGGCTGCGCACGTGGTCCGGGAATCGGTCAGGCGTGCTCCCGGGCTGGATCCGGAGCGGATCGACGAGGTGGTGTTCGGCAACGCGAACGGCGCGGGTGAGGAAAACCGCAACGTTGCCCGCATGGCTACGCTGCTGGCCGGGCTGCCGGTCTCGATTCCGGGCACAACGGTGAACCGGCTCTGTGGATCGTCGTTGGATGCGGCGATCATCGCATCGCGGCAGATCAACGCCGGGGACGCCGAGCTGATGCTGGTGGGCGGCGCGGAGTCCATGTCCCGTGCGCCCTGGGTTTTGCCGAAGACGTCCAAGCCCTACCCGGCCGGGGACATGACCTTGGCGTCCACCACGTTGGGTTGGCGTTTGGTGAACCCCGCGATGAACAAGGACTGGACCATCTCCCTGGGCGAGGCCACCGAACGACTGCGGGAGAAGTACGGGATCACGCGCGAACGGCAGGATCAGTTCGCGGCTGACTCGCACAACCTGGCCGACGCTGCGTGGAACGAGGGCTTCTACGACAACCTGGTCACCGCGGTTCCGGGCACGGACCTGGTCCGGGACGAGGGTATCCGTGCAGGTTCTTCGGCGGAGAAGCTGGCCGGGTTGAAGACGGTGTTCCGTCCCGAAGGTTCAGGGCCCGACGGCGGCACGGTCACCGCCGGGAACGCCTCGCCTTTGTCTGATGGTGCTTCGGCTGCGTGGATCGGGTCGGAGGCTGCTGCTGGGATTCTGGGGTTGGAGCCGTTGGCCCGCATCGCCGGCCGTGGCGCGCACGGCAACGATCCCCAGTTCTTCGGGTACGCCCCGGTAGAGGCCGCGAACAAGGCCCTCGCGAAGGCGGGCATTGGCTGGGACCAAGTTGGCGCCGTCGAACTTAATGAAGCGTTCGCCGCGCAGTCGCTGGCGTGCGTCGACGCGTGGGGGATCGACCCCTCGATCGTGAACCGCCACGGCGGCGCGATCGCGATGGGCCACCCGCTGGGTGCTTCCGGTACCCGCATCCTGGGTACTTTGGCGCGGTCGCTGCAGGCCTCCGGGCAGCGGTGGGGCGTCGCGGCGATCTGCATCGGCGTTGGCCAAGGCCTGGCCGTGGTGCTGGAAAACGTAACTGGTTCTGTAAAGGGTTAAGACGATGTTGAATTTCATTGACACTGTTGGCGAGGCCGTGGCCGGGATCAAGGACGGTTCCACGGTGATGATCGGCGGGTTCGGCAACGCCGGGCAGCCGTTCGAACTGATCGATGCGCTGATGGACTGCGGCGCGAAGGACCTGACCGTGGTGAACAACAACGCCGGCCAGGGCGACCAGGGCTTGGCGTTGCTGATCAAGGAAGGCCGGGTGCGGAAGATGATTTGTTCCTTCCCGCGGCAGTCCGATTCGTGGCACTTCGACGCGAAGTACCACGCCGGTGAGATCGAGCTGGAGCTGGTGCCGCAGGGGAACCTGGCCGAACGCATCCGTGCCGCCGGGGCCGGGATCGGCGGGTTCTTCACACCCACCGGATTCGGCACCATGCTGGCCGAGGGCAAGGAAAGCAGGTTCCTGGACGGCAAGTGGCAGGTGTTCGAGACGTCGATTCACGCCGACGTCGCCCTGATCAAGGCGTTGAAGGCTGACGGCAAGGGCAACCTCGTGTACCGCAAGACGGCCCGGAACTTCGGCCCGATCATGGCAGCCGCGGCCAAGCACACCATCGTTCAGGTCTCCGAGATTGTGCCTACGGGTGCGTTGGATCCGGAAAACGTGGTGACCCCGGGGATCTACGTCAACAGCGTGGTCCGCGTTGGTTCTGCAGCATCGAACGGAAAGGTGGCCTGAGCATGGGCACGCAAACAAGCATCCAAACCTCGGAGAAGCCGCTGGGCCGTGACGAGCTCGCCCAGTTGGTGGCCCGCGACATCGCCTCGGGCTCGTTCGTGAACCTGGGCATCGGCCAGCCCACGCTCGTCTCCAACTACCTCACCGAGGACCAGAACATCACGCTCCACACGGAGAACGGGATGCTGGGCATGGGCCCGGAGGCGGTTGGCGATCAGATCGATGGTGACTTGATCAACGCCGGCAAGATCCCCGTCACGGAACTGGCCGGTGCCTCGTACTTCCACCACGCCGATTCGTTCGCGATCATGCGCGGCGGCCACCTGGACATCTGCGTCCTGGGCGCGTTCCAGGTCTCCGCCACCGGTGACCTGGCCAACTGGCACACCGGCGCGCCCGACGCGATCCCCGCCGTCGGAGGTGCCATGGACCTCGCGACAGGCGCCAAGGATGTGTTCGTGATGATGACGCTCCTGACCCGCGACGGTGCCTCAAAACTCGTGGAGCAGTGCACCTACCCCCTCACGGGCGTCGGCTGCGTCACCCGCGTGTACACCGACAAGGCAGTGTTCCTCACAGGACCCGACGGCGTCACCGTCCGCGAAACCTTCGGCTGCACCTTCGAAGAAATCCAGGAACTGGTACCCCTGCCCCTGAAACGGGCGGAGTAGGCCCCGGCTTCAGCGCAACTAGGATTGATGACCATGACCGACTCCGCAGTTGCCCCGCAAGCCAGCGACCAGTACGTCCAGTCGCTGGCCCGCGGGCTCGCTGTCATCCGGGCGTTCGACGCGAACAACCCGGTCATGACTCTGAGCGAAGTCGCGGCGCGTACCGACCTGACCCGTGCCACGGCCCGGCGGTTCCTCTACACCCTGGTGGAGCTCGGCTACGTCCGCACCAACGGCAAGACGTTCGCGCTGACAGCCAAGGTTTTGCAACTGGGGTACTCCTACCTGTCGGCGCTGTCCTTGCCGCAGTTGGCGCAGCCGCATCTGGAGCAACTCAGTGTGCAACTGGGGGAGTCCACGTCGGCCGCCGTCCTTGATGGCCACGACATCTTCTACGTTGCCCGCGTGGCCACCAAGCGCATCATGAATGTCGGAATTACGGTGGGCACCCGCTTTCCGGCCTATGCGACGTCGATGGGCCGAGTCCTTCTGGCCGGGCTTCCGCAGGCCAAACTTGAGTCGTACCTTTCGACGGCGGAGCTCAAGCCGCTCACGGCGCGAACCATCACCGATGCGGCTGACTTGAGGGCCGCCGTCGAGCGCGTCCGCCAGCAAGGCTGGTGCCTGCTTGACCAGGAACTCGAAATCGGGCTGATGTCCGTCGCGGCCCCCGTGTGGAACCACAACAACGGCGACAACGTGGCGGCCATCAACGTGTCCCTGCAAGCCCAGGCGGTTGCGTCCCAGCCGGACCCGGAGGCGTACTTGGATTCCGTCCGGGAAGCCGTGGTTGCCACTGCCAAGGTGATCTCCCAGGATGTGTCAGCGAAGCACTGACGCGCTACTTCCGGATCGCCGCCAGCCGGGTTTCCAGGATCCGCCGCACCAGGGAATCGGGGAGGGGATTGTCCTCCGAGAAGCGCAGGGTCCCGGGAGACCAGGAGTATCCGCCGAGTTCCTCGGACATTTCCGGCAGGATCTGGCCGCTGAACGGGTAAAGCGCAAGGTGTTTCTTGGTTTCCAGGACGCTGACTAAGCCCTTGCCGTCCACGAGCAAAGCAGGCATGCCGTGGCTCGTGCCTTCTTCCGCGTCGGGCGCCAATTCACGGGCAATTTCCACGATCCGCTGCAGCAGGGAGCGGTGAGGGTCGGTGACGGTCTGCAGATATTCGGTGACGGTTCCCATAGGGCCATGCTCCCTCTTCAGGCGTGAATTCAACAGACAGCACTCAGTTAGGTAACAACCCTGCAAACGGTCTTCATGGTTGCCATGGGTCTCTTGTAGGATTCCTCACAAGCCTGGTTGCGCTGACGCACGACTGGGCTGCTTTGTTCCGTGCGCCGCTGGGAGGTGCTCGTGGACGAAGCTGAGCCGATTGTGTACTGGGCGCAGTCGGCACAAATTAACATTGAAGGAAAAGTCGATGTCTAGAAGTGGGCTCTCTCTTCCCCCCGGCGGTGCCTTGGAAGGGCCGCCGAATGATCGCGCCGGTAAGCCTGTCCCTGCTGCGGACGACACCCGCGTCCGGCAGCAGGCGTTGGAAATCATTGAGTCCATCCTCGCCGAAACGGATCCCCGGAGTCAGCAGAGCCGGAGGAACCTCGAGGAGCGGTTCACGCAACATCCCGATGATCCCAAGGGCGTCCTCCTGGAGCACTTGATCGTGACGCGAACCCAGCCGGAGACCGCCGAGGCTCCCGCTGCCCATCAAGACTCCATGAGCCTGAACCGTGAATCCGCCGAGGCTCCACAGACGGTCACCATTCCGGTGGATACGGAGGTGCGCAAGCGCATCCAATCGGTGCTGCGGGACAAGTTGCTGCTAACAGCCTTCCAACCCATCCACGCCTTGCCGTCCGGTGAAGTGATCGGCGTCGAAGCCCTGATCCGGTTTGTTGAGCAGGATGGCGCCGCGGCCGATGTGTGGTTCCGTGAAGCTTCGGCGGCAGGTCTTGGTACAGACCTGGAGATCGCGGCGCTGTCCTGCTCCTTGGCGGCCGCAGAGGACTTCCCGGACACCATGTTCGTAGCTTTCAACCTCACCCCGGAAACGGCAGCGGACCCGCGGGTGCGGAAGCTCCTGGAAGGGGCCGGCTTGGCGCCGGACAGGATCGTTATTGAGCTGACGGGCAGCCTGGAGTTGGCCGACGGCTGGGACGATGACCATGGATTGGGTCCGTTGCGCCGCCGTGGACTGCGCCTCGCAGTCAGCGCATCCGGTGCGGGTTTTGTTTCCATGGACAAGATCGAGGAACTTCGTCCGGACATCCTCAAACTGGACCGCCACCTGATCGAAGGCATTGACAACTCTGAAGGGCAACGCATCCGCGCCCGCGCGGTTGTTGCGCTTGCCCGGGAACTGGGGTCCTCCGTGGTGGCCCAAGGCATCGAAACGGCCGGGGAGCTGCAGGAAGCAACCGCCCTCAACGTTGCCGCGGCTCAGGGTTACCTGCTCGGCCGCCCGTCGGTGCATCCCCTCGACTGGTCGTCCTGGTCCCTGCACTCCCAAGCGGAAGCCCAGTCGGTCGGCTAGCAGCCTGCTGAAAAGCCCGACGGCGGTGCTGCCGCCGTCGGGCTTTTCATGTCAGGCGGTGGTCACGGCCCAGCCCCGGCCACCGCGTGCCGTCACTCAGTCGTTGGCTGGCGCCACGGCGATAACTCCGAAGACGTCTCCTTGCGGTGCTTCAACGATGACCATCCGGCCAAAGGGTGTATCGGACACGGGGACCAACAGTGTTGCACCGAGTTCTTGTGCCCGCGCAGCCGTCGATGCGACGTCATCGCTGGCGAACCAGGTGAGCCAGTACGCGGGGTCGCTCTGCGGGATTTGGGTGTCGTGGTGAATACCGGCCACTTCCCGGCGGTCGGAGTCCCGGAGGCAGGTGGCGTAAACCATGTCCGCTCCTGTGACCTCGTGGTAATTGAAACCGAAGACGCCCGCGTAGAAGGCCCGGGCCTCCGCGTAGTCGGAGGTGTGGAGTTCGTTCCAGCACAATGAGCCGTGTTCATTCACGCGTTCAGCGCCGATGTGGTTTCCGGCCTGCCACACGCCGAAGACGGCTCCGGTGGTGTCCGCGGCGATGGCCATCCTGCCGGAATCCATGACGTCGAACGGCGCCATCAGCACCTGGCCGCCGGACTCACGGATCCGCTCAGCGGTGGCATTGACGTCGTCGGAGGCCATGAAAGTGGTCCATGCGGAAGGCATGGCCGGATCATCCTTGGGGCCGAGGCCCGCAATGGCATGGCCATTGAGCTGAGCCAGGAGATACCCTGCCTCATCGTCGGCGGAAAGGTAGTCCCACCCGAACAGGCCGGTGTAGAAGGTTTTGGCAGCCTCCACATCGTCGACTGACAGGTCTACCCACATGGGCGTCCCGGCGGGCCATTTGGAAATCTTGGTGGACATGTGACTCCTCGGTATGCGCTGCAAACAGGTCAGCTGCCTCCCCGGGAACACCATGCGCGGGCGTTCCCGGGGAAGCAGCCATCCTTCTTGTATGGCCCAACCGGATTCGTGACTCGGTTTAGTGTTCCTTTTCCAAGTCCTCAGAACGGCCATCACAATTCTTGGTCCCGGCCTTCGCAAGTGCCGGCGGGAGCGTAAGCCGGCCGTCCGCCGTCGTGCGTTTCATGAGGCGGCGAGAGCAGCTATATAATAAGTAAACTTACTAAGCGGAGGCATCAGAACGAGGAGGTTTGGGTTGGCGGGACATCTGGAATTGGTTGACGCTCCCGATGGGGGTTACCGCGTGCTGATGGTGGACGGTGAGGACACCCTCATGGGACTGTCCAAGCGCTACTCCTCAAAGAGGGAAGCTGTGAGGGCTGTGGAAGCGCTTCGGGAAGTAGCCGGCACGGGCCTGCTGCGGCAGGGTTCGGCGGATCGTTACGCGCTCCTGGAGTCGGAAGAATTCATGATGGACCGGACGCTCGCCGGCCCCGCTCCTGCGCAGGTGGAGGTGGGCTGACGTGGCCGAATCCAAGAAGCGGGGTGTCCTGTTTGACGTTGACGGGACGCTGATCGACTCAAGCTATTTCCATGCATTCGCGTGGTGGCAGGCGTTCAGGCGCGAGGGCCTCGACGTACAGATTGCCGACATTCACCGCTGCGTGGGCATGGGCGGCGACAAGCTGGTCCGGCATCTGGTCCCCGACTGCACGGATGAATTGGAAGAGGAGCTGAAGTCGGCGCACGGTGCCGTGTTCTCGACGTTCTGGCCGTCCCTTCGCGCTTTCGAGGCAGCCCGTGACCTCTTGGCGGCGTGTTCCGACGCCGGTCTGGCCGTAGGTCTGGCTTCCTCGGCGCAGCAACGTGACTTGGACGTGAGCCGCAAGGTGCTGGACGCGGGAACGTCGATCGATGCCTGGACGAGCTCCAATGACGCCGAGGCAAGCAAGCCGGAGCCGGACATTCTGCTGGCCTGCCTGGACAAGCTTGGGCTCAGGCCTGAAGATGTCGTGTTCGTTGGCGACGCCGTATGGGACGTGAAGGCCGCAGGGAGCATTGGCATCCCTGCCATCGCGTTGACCTGTGGCGGCATCAGCGAAGGTGAACTGCGGGACGCAGGTGCCGCGGAAGTCTATGACAATCCGCGGCACCTCCTGGAGAATCTCGAAAGCAGTGCGATCGGGAAACTGGCGCGTTAGCGCTGCTCGTCCTGTACTTCCTTGTTCCGGCCGCGTCCGCGCATGGCCCACACAATCACCAGAATGATGATGATCAGGGCTGCCGCTCCGAGGATCCACGGAATGACGTTGGTGCGGTTCTCTTCCTGCGGATCCGATTCACCGGTGCCGGGGTTGGCCGGGCCGCTGCCGGCAGGATTCGGGGTTTCAGAGGCGCCCTGTGACGGTCCGGGGTTGGTTGGCGTCTGGGTCGAGGGGCCGGAGGGGTTGGTCGGCTCGGGTGAGGGGCTGGTGCTGGTTGCCGAAACGTTGCTGCTGACGTGGCCGGAAACCGGCCCGGCGGCATTGGCGGCGCCGGCAGACAGCAGGGAACCGAACAGTAGGGTGAGCGCGAAAGTGGTCGAGGCTAATCTACGAAGCATCGTTTCTCCTGGGTAGGGGCGTGTCCGAGGACCTTCACACTAATAAGCATACTGACTAAATAGTGAAATGTGGGCCGCACACCCGAACATGTGCGGCCCTTTTCTTTCCCTAGCGGTTCAGTTTGTCAGCATCGGGCTCACGGTCGCCGATGTGGCCGGGAGCGTTGGCGGCCAGGACACGCTGGACAAACGCGCTGTACTCCTCCATATAGTGGCGCAAAAGCGCGGCGGTACCTTCGTCCTTAACCGAGCCGTCGTCGTCGTACGCGTCTGCCACAAACCGGATGTACGCCTCAGGTGCGTTCAACTGCGGCGCGTCCAGGAAGCTGAGGACGCTTCGCATGGAGGACTGCATCACCGCAGTACCAATGCCGCCCGGGGAAGCGCCGATGATGCCCGTGGGCTTCCGGGCGAACGAGTTGGTCCCCCACGGCCGTGACCCCCAGTCAATGGCGTTCTTCAAAGCGCCGGGGATGGAACGGTTGTATTCGGGGGAGATGAAGAGGATGCCGTCCGACGCCGCGATGGCGTCCTTGAGCGCGCGGCCTGCAGGCGGAAAGTCGTTGTCGTAGTCAGAGCTGTACAGCGGGAGGTCCTTGATGGCGATCTCATGGAACTCGAGTTCGGGCGGAGAGACGCTGATGAGGGCCTTGGAGAGCGTGCGGTTGATGGAGGTACTTGAGAGGCTTCCGACGAAATAACCGATCTTGAATGAATCCATGGCGGCGTTCCTTTCCGACGGCACGGCCGGAACCGGCTCGTCGACGTGCGGAGGCTGGTTGCCCCAGCTCACGTCCGACCCTAGTTGAGTTGCGCACATAGCGCAGCCCCCTACTCCCGCCAGACGCCTTGCGGTCATAGACTCGTGGCAATCATGGTCTGGACGGCTCCGGAGAGGGGTGGCGGTGAGAGCAGGCATTGCACGCGAAACGCTCGACGGCGAGCGGCGGGTGGCGGCAACACCGGAAACAGTCAAGCAATTGATCGGCCTCGGCCTGGAGGTGTCCATCGAGTCCGGCGCGGGGCAGGCCTCCGGCCATAGTGACGCCGACTACCAAGCCGCAGGCGCCACCGTGGTCCCGTCCCTGGACCTCGGGGCACTTGATGTTTACTGCCACGTGCGTCCCATGGATCCGACGACGGCGGGAGCCCTCCGTCGTGGTGCCGTCACCGTGGGGCTGGGGTCGCCGTCGTCGGAGTTGCCTACCGTACGGGCGCTCGCCGCCGGCGGCATCACCTCCTTCGCCTTGGAACTGGTTCCACGCATCTCGCGGGCCCAGTCCATGGATGCACTGACATCGCAGGCGTTGGTGGCCGGATACCGCTGCGTGCTTGAAGCTGCGATGCGTTTGCCGCGCTTCTTCCCCCTATATATGACTGCGGCAGGGACCATCCCGCCCGCCCGCGTGCTGGTGTTGGGCGCGGGTGTTGCCGGGTTGCAGGCCATTGGCACGGCAAAGCGGTTGGGAGCACGCGTCTCGGCCAACGACATCCGGCCCGCCTCGGCCGATGAGGTGGCTTCCATGGGTGGAACGTTCATCAAACTGGACCTCGAAACGGCGGAGGCGTCCGGCGGGTATGCACGTGAGCTCAGCGCTGATCGGGGTGCGTTGCAGAGGGCGTTGCTGGCACCCCATGTGGCGCAGGCCGATGTCCTCATCACCACCGCTGCTGTGCCCGGGAGGCGTGCGCCCATGCTGGTAACCCGCGAGATGGTGCAAGGCATGCGCCCGGGGTCCGTGGTGGTGGACTTGGCTGCGGAGTCCGGAGGCAATGTGGAGGGCGTGATTCCCGGGCAGGACCTGCATATACCCACCGCCGACGGGCAGGGTGAGGTCACGCTGGTGGGCATTAAGGACGCCGCCTCAGCCATGCCGGCCGATGCTTCGCGGCTCTACGCCAAGAACGTGGCCAACATTCTGGCCCTCATGACCCGCGACGGATCGGTGGCCCCGGACTTCGACGACGAGGTGGTGGCCGGAACCTGCCTGACCCACGACGGCGCCATCCGGCACGGTCCAACGGCGGAGGCCCTCGCGGCACTTGGAACAGAAGGAGCGCGTTGATGGACGGTATGAGCCTGCTGACGATCACCGTGCTGGCGGTGTTCGTCGGATTCGAAGTGGTATCCAAGGTTTCCAGCACCCTGCACACCCCGTTGATGTCCGGGGCCAACGCCATCCACGGCATCATCCTTGTTGGAGCCATCATCGTGGCCGGGCAGGCTTCGGACCCCTGGGTCCTGGCGGTTGCCCTCTTGGCGGTTGTGCTTGCCACGGCCAACCTCGTGGGCGGCTTCGTGGTAACCGACCGCATGCTGGAGATGTTCCGCGGAAGGCAGCGGCCGCCGTCGGACACTGACGCTGCCGGCAGCGCAGGTCGTTCCGGTAGCGGCGGAGCAGGGGAGCAGCGGCCATGACGCTCCTCGACCCCACCTGGACTGCCCTCCTGTACCTTGCTGCGGCTGCCTGTTTCATCCTCGCGCTGAAGGGCTTGAGCTCGCCGAAGACGGCCCGCCGCGGCAACCTCATCGGCGCTTTCGGCGCCCTGCTGGCAGTAGTGACGGTGTTCCTATCGGTGAAGCTGGACAACAGCCCGTGGATCCTGGGCGCGATCGTGGTGGGATCCGGCATCGCCGCGCCGGTTGCCCGGCGCGTCCAGATGACCCAGATGCCGCAACTCGTGGCCCTTTTCAACGGCGTGGGCGGCGGCGCGGCAGCCCTGGTGGCATTGCTGGAGCTGCCGCACACGGATGATCCGTGGGTGCGCTTGGCGATTGTGTTCACGTTGTTGGTGGGGGCGGTGTCCTTTGCCGGTTCCGCCGTGACGTTCGCGAAGCTGCAGGGACTCATGACCACACGGCCCGTCACCTTCCCTGGCCTGCCGGTGTTGATGGCCGTGGTGTTGCTGGCTGCCGTAGCCGTCGGCGTAGTGGTGATTCTTGGTGGTTCCATTGGCTTGGCCGTGGTGCTCCTGGTACTGGGGCTGGTTGCGGGCGTGCTGCTGGTCCTTCCGGTGGGCGGTGCCGATGTTCCGATCGTCATTTCGCTCTTGAACGCTTTCACGGGCTTGGCGGTTGCTGCCTCCGGCCTGGTCTTGGGGAACGTGTTGCTCCTGGTGGCGGGAACCTTGGTGGGGGCATCCGGCACCATCCTGACCCGCGCCATGGCCGCGGCCATGGGACGCAGCGTCGCCGGCATCATGTTCGGCGCCTTCAAGGGAGGTTCGACGGCGGGGTCCACGGCCGTGAGCGAACGGCCGGTGCGTTCTTCCAGCGCAGAAGACGTGGCGGTGCTCCTCGGCTACGCACAACGGGTGATCATCGTGCCCGGCTACGGATTGGCCGTAGCGCAGGGCCAGCACACGGCGGCAGAGCTTGCCTCGGCCCTGGAATCCCGCGGGACGGAGGTTGACTTCGCGATCCATCCCGTGGCCGGTCGCATGCCCGGGCACATGAACGTGCTGCTCGCGGAGGCGAACGTGCCTTACGAGTCCCTGAAGGAAATGGGAGACATCAACTCGGAATTCAAAACCGCGGACGTGGCCTTGGTGGTCGGAGCCAATGACGTGGTGAATCCTGCAGCCAAGACCACCGCCGGTTCGCCGATCTACGGGATGCCCATCCTGGAAGTGGCCGATGCCCGGCAAGTGGTGTTCCTCAAGAGATCCATGCGGCCCGGCTTCGCGGGCATCGAGAATGACCTTCTCTACGAGCCACAAACCACGCTGCTGTTCGGGGACGCCAAGGATTCCCTGACCAAAGTGCTGGGCGCCGTGAAGGCACTGTAAACAACCCGCGTATTGATAAGGAGCCCGGACGATGGCAGTGAAGCTCAACAAGAAGGCCTTGGACCACGCCAAGAAGTTGATCAAGGAAGGCAAAGTGGCCAAGGACGAGCGGGACGACTGGAGCGAGCACGCGCCCTCAACCAAGGAAGAAAACTCGTTCCTCGAAAAGCACGACTTCGCTGAGTACGGCAAGTGGTACCTCGGCGTGGACGACGACCATCCGGACGACCAGAAGGGGCACTACAAATTCCCCGTCGGCGACTTCAAGAAGATCCATCGCTGCGGCGTCATCTCAGCCGAAAGCCGTGCCGGCCAGAACGACTACGACGACATCCGGGACGCCCTGGGAAAGCTCTTGGACCTGATCGACAAGGACTGACCCGGACGTCCCGGCTAGCTCCTGGACCTGATCGACAAGGACTGAGCCCGGACGCCCTCGGCAAGCTCCTGGACCTGATCGACAAGGACTGAGCCCGGACGCCCCGGCTAGCTTCAGGGCATGCCAGAGGGTAACCGCCCGCCAGCTACTTCCCGCACTTGGGGTCCAGGAGCGGCGCCCCGGCCAGCTTCAAAGCGTGCCAGAGGCTAACCGCCACGGAATCGAGAACCGGTACTCCGGTGCGAGCCTCGGACTGTAGCTTTTAGGGCCCTTCACCGGGCATTAATTCGGGCGGGGTATACGGGAATCCGAGAATGGCGGAAACACTTGGAAGCTCGGAGAGCCGAAGGGCGGTGACGGAGCGGCCGGTGAACGACCGGCTTACGGGCGCGCTATTGGTCCACCCCTTAGGCGCCCTAGCCCTCAAAATGTCAGGGGCTGGCGATACCTTCCTAATACCGTGCAAAGGGCCGGTTGAATCTATAGGGGGCAACAATGAGCGCACCGGATCGACGAGTTCGCGTTATTTTCAGCTGCAAGAGAGGTCACCAACACGAACTTTGCGTGAGCATTGAGCGCCAAGTACCACCTGAGCTTCGTTGCACCCCCGATGCTGGTCAAGGGTACGGCGCCGGAGACGGCGCTGGGTGCAAGGTGCCGGCCAATCTGAACGAGGTAGTGGAGCGTGAGTTGCGTGACGCTTTCCAAGAAAGCAAACGCCGTGGCCACGTTCTAGTTCGCGAATAGTAGAAGCAACCATGGGGGTGGCGAGTTTGATAATCCGGCCACGGGTAACTGCCTAGCAGATGCTTGTGCTCGACTGCCCGGTTCCGGATCCTTGAGCGGACGGCGATCGCATCCGAGAAGGTCTGTCCGCAGCTTCAAGACGCCGGGTTCTGCTCTCCTGCATGTGCGATGGCGACGTCCGTGGAGTACGGCTTCGAGCAATCTAGGATGATTCGGAGAACCGTAGAGGGGGGAAGATGACGCTGGGCCTGGTGTTCATAATCGTTGGCCTGGTCTGGGTCGTCTTTCGGAAATGGATTGCCAGCCGCCAACTATTTATCACTGACCAGATGCTCAACCGTCCGGACGAGCCAGAAGCTGGTCGAGTGAGTGGGTTCGAACAACTTGGTGTGTTCTTCTCTATCTTGTTGATCATAAGTGGTGTGGTCATTGTTGGGCTTACGCTCATCTTCCGGCCACCGTGGTCAGGTTAATGATGAGTTCACCGTTTCTAGCGCTGGTTGGAGCCTTCCTCGTTGTGAGCGGAGTGATGCTCTACCTTCTGAGGCAACGGCTCGCACGGGTCGGCAAGGATGGTTGGTCCTGGCTGCCGGAGACAACTAAATTCAAGTCCCACGAGTACCAGCTTCGGGCTTCGAAAGTTGCGGCGTACCTGGTCGCGATGACTGGGTTTGGCTTTTTAGCGATCTCCTTCATGCCTTGACGGGGGTGTCAAGTTTTCTGTGTAAGGGACCGGTCGGTTGTCCGGTCTGCCGGGTGGTCAGATCGGAAGTCGGTTGGGGAATTGAACGGCGAAAGCGTTCAGTGCCTGGTGCCAGCCTTGGGTGCCGGTTCCGAGTTCACCGCCGCGGGTCGTTTCGATGTTTCTGATCCCGAGGTAGACCAGCTTGATCGCGGCCTCGTCGGAAGGAAATGAGCCCCGCGTTTTGGTGATCTTCCGCAGCTGGTAGTTGATCGATTCGATCTGGTTCGTGGTGTAGATGGCTTTGCGGATCTCCGGGGTGAAGGCCAGGAACGGGGTGAAGTCTTCCCAGGCGTTCCGCCAGGCCAGCACCGCCCCGGGAGCCGTGGCCTGCCAGGTTTCCGCGAAGGCCTCCATTGCCAGTTCGGCCGCCTGCACGGTCGGTGCGGTGTAGATCGGGCGCATGTCCCGGGCCATGGCTTTGCGGGCGCCGTAGGAGGCGTATTTCATGGCCGAGCGCAGCAGGTGCACGACGCAGGTCTGCACGACGGTCTGGGGGTAGATGCTGTTCACCGCTGCCGGCAGCCCGGTGAGCCCGTCACAGCACAGGATCAGGATGTCGGCGGCTCCGCGGTTGCGGATTTCGGTGAGCACGTTGGCCCAGAACTTCGCCCCTTCGCTGGTGCCCAGCCACAGGCCCAGGACCTGCTTGCGGCCCTCCACGTCAACGCCCACGGCCACGTGGCAGGCCTTGTTCACCACCACGCCGCCGTCCCGGATTTTCAGCCAGATCGCGTCGATGTAGACGATCGGATACACGGACTCCAGCGGCCGGTTCTGCCACTGGGCGACCTCATCGGCAATCACGTCCGTCACCCTCGAAATCGTCGCGGCGGAGACCTTGGTCCCGTAGATTTCATCGAGGTGGGAACCGATATCCCGGGTGCTCATCCCGCGGGCGTAGAGTGACAGGATCATGTCCTCGACCTTGCCCAACCGGCGGGCCCGCTTGGGCACGATGACCGGTTCGAAGGAGCTGTTCCGGTCCCGTGGCACTGTGACCTGCACAGGCCCCTGGAGGGTCTGAACGCTCTTGGTTGTCTTGCCGTTGCGGGAGTTGCCCGTGCCCTGCCCTGCGGGGTCCCCGGACTCGTAGCCGAGGTGGTCGCTCATCTCCGTTTCCAGGGCCCGTTCCAGGACCGCGCGGGTCATCCGGGCAAGGAGTTCCTCAACACCGTTGCGGCCCTCTCCGAGGTCCTCCGCAGCCGTGACGAGCGCGTCGATCTGATCGGCGCTCAAAACGCCTTCAAGGGGGTTAGTGGTCATACTGATTTCGGCCAAGAGGGCCCGTCCTTTCAGGGGTGAAACCGCAGGTCACACCCTAGTTAGAGACCGGACCCTTACACACTCAATGAAACACCCTCGCCTTGACTTCCCTTGGTGTTGCGGCCGCGGTCCAACGCCAAGGGAATCTGTTGGGGGAAGAGCTGTGGTCAGAGTTCGAGACAAGCGGCGATCTGGACCTATCCGAGTTCGCGGACGATAGCGAGTATGGCGTCTACTTCACCCCCATCTACGCCTCCAGCCAGCAGAAACGCTTTGGACGACAATAGTGATTAGCGCCCTTTAGTCGATCCCCGACCGAACAAAGACGGGCTTTCATGCACGTAGAAGTGTGTCATGGACCGAAGCGTGCTCGCCCACCCTCACGATCAACTCGCCGGCCATTCCTCCCCAGCGGGACCAAACGTGGAACTCAATCACGCCGCGCTCGCCCCGGACACTGACCTTCACGGTCTCTCGCTCAAGAACAAGGCGCACCTCGTCACCGTGGATCCAGCGGATGCTCGCTGACCCAGCGATCTCGTCCAAGGTAAGCGTTACGGTACTGCCGTCGTTCGCCCACGCCAACAGGTCGACCACCCAAGGCTGATCAGACGTCTCGATACCAACCCCGACGTCACTCAGGTCTTCAAGCCTTGGAACTTCCAGCGGGGCACTCATAACCACTTGCTCCCATATCACCCCGCCGCAAAGATCAGGACCAGCTGCACGCTACAGGATTCTTCAACTGACAGGGACTTGTGCGCTTTCTTAGGTGATGATGTTACATATGCACGATTCGATCCTCTCCGCCCAGATGCGGCTGACCGCCAGATTCGGGGCTGTCCCTACACCACCGTTGCAGGGCGTGAAAGGGGAGTGTCCAAAAACGTGTGGTCGCCTCATGTTTATCCACTTAACGGTCTGCGGCATGCAGCCGCGGCTGGGTAGAGTGGCTGGTTCATCTGGCGCGGTGAAGACCTAGGAACGGCGGATGACTTCTTCGTTCCGTTGTACGTCGAGCATCTGACGACACGGTGTTCTGAAGTCGTTCCCTCTCTTGCCTTGCCCGCAGGGTGGCGATTCCTCTTGACGCCTGGGCACGAAGATGTCTGGTTTGACGAGTCGTTGTTGAATGTTGAGGAAAGCTGACCCGGACGTCTGGATCTCTCGTTCGGGATTCGCGACAGGTAGAGGATCCCCGAGCGGGCAATGCAGCCAACGGGCCTCGCCTGGCGTAACAGCTGGCGCGAGAACAGGCTGCTCCGAGAGTGAATGCCTTCATTACCGCTTAGGAAATCTCACCACTGAAGCCGTTAGAGACGCCAAAATCATTATCCCGGGAGAGGAATCGGGGCTGAGAGATCCAAACCTGACGCTCAGGTAGTGACATCAAGGATGCACGACAACATCAACGGGACCAATTCCAGGTTGAGCCCAAGGGAGGCGGCCAGCCCTCTCCATAAACTCATTGGCACCTGCCAAAGCTGCCAGTAGACGCTCGCCCTTTTCCTCTACCACAATGACGAAGGGGACGTCTTGAGTTCGCCACCGATCAAGGATATTTGGAAACATGGATATAAAGTCGCCAGCGATGGGCGATGTTTCGGTGGCCCCACGAACAATCACTAAGTAACCCTTCCTGTTCCCGAACCACTCAAGGTCTGAGATTAAGTCAATGGCGGCATCGAGTCCCACGGTCCTATATGGATACCTAAACTTTGCTTCGAGGTAGGCACATAGGGCCGTCTCATCAGAGAGCCCCGACAAATCCAGTTCAAAGACCATCATCCCGTGTAGATGGGCATCGGCTTTGAGACGGTCGCGTAGGGAACCGGTGACGCCCAGGTGAACGGCATACTTTTTGCTGATGTCATCAATCTTCATGGTCCTACCTGATCTGAATGGGTGCATTCACATGGTCCCAATAATAGATGGCGTTGGGGTTCTTCTCGGATCCTTCGATGATTATTCGATCCGGTCCGCGCCTTGCTCCAGCGGGAGCTGCAGTCCATTCTGTATACGTCCCTTCGGGCAGCTGGCCCAGTCTATTTTCGTAAGGTTTGCCGTCGTGACCAGGAAAGCGGACTTTTCCGGTGGCTGCTCGAGAAATCGCGTCATCAACATTGGCACGAATTTCAGGGGAAAGTGCCTCCATAGCCGCTTTCAGGGAATTGGAGGATCCTCCCTTTAGGGCACCTCTAGCTGCTCCTTTCGCAGCCCCTCCACCGGGTATGAGCGAAGCTGCGGCCCCGATTTCTGCTTGCAGCTGGGCGTCCTCGTCGAGTTCCCCACCGTTATCGGCCGCGTTTCCGGCCGCCTGCAGTCCCGTGCCGACAAGTCCTCCTGTTAGGCACGCTCCAAACCCTGGTATGCAAGCCAGAACGCCTAGGGGGCCTCCAGCTATGATCGCGAATCCTTCCCATGTTCCTATGCCGAGCTTCCGGAAATCTGACTTTGTCGGTCCGCCATATCCAGCACCAAAGTCGGTCTTGAAGGCCCAGTCGTCAATGTTTCCCGGAGAAGACGAGGGAGCCGGGCTGGTTACCTTGAGCCACGATGGCACCGAAGGTGAGGAGGAGACAGGTGCGTTTCCGAGTAGTGGTGTATTAGATGAAGACGGGTAGGAGATTCCTGTTTCCTCAGTGCATCCACAACTTGGCCTCAACCCGCTTGGATCTGAGGTGTTAATGACCATGCCGAAGGCATACGTGTACGGGGTGAACCCCCGTTGGTCTTCTGTCGTGAGGATGGGGTCTGGCGCGGTAAATACGCCGAGGACGGGGTCCATGTCCCTGGCTCCGACGTGGGTGAGGGAGCTGATGCTGTCGTCGAGTCCGGCGATGTAGCCGTTGACGGCGCTGAACCCTGTGGCACTGGCGGCGTTGGTTCCTGTCCCGGAAGTGGCGGCTGCTGCGTTGGTGAAGGCTGCGGTGCCGGTTCCGGTGCTGTTGGCGCCGCGGGCGAGGCCGAGCGGGTCGGTGCGGCGGACAAGGGTGACGGCCCCGGTTCCGACGGTGGTGTTGGGCAGTGCCATGGTTTGGGCGGTGTTGATGTTGTCGCCGATGATGAACGCGACTTTGGTGCCGGCACTGGTGGCGGTGCGTTGGGCGACGACTTTACCGGAAAAGGTGTAGGTCTTGGTCGCTGTCTTGGCACCTGTTGCTGCGTTGTGGTGGGCGGTGATGCTGCCCAGGGTGATGGTGGTCCCGGTTCCGTCGATGATCCCGACGAGATTCCCGGCGGCGTCGTAGTACCGTGCCCCGGTGCTCCCGGCACCGGTTGTTGGTGCTGGGGGTGTGCCGGCTGTGGCATTGGGGTTCGGGTTGGCCGGGACAGTGCTGGTTCCGGTGGTGGTGTCGATTTTACCGTCGAGGGTGTAGGTGATGGTTTGCCCGGAACGGCCCGTCATCCGCCCTGCCGCGTCCCATGTGAAGGTCTGCGGTGTGGGGGTGGACCCGGTGACGGACTGGACCCGGTGGGGTCCAACGGTTCCGGGTGTGGGGTAGGCGTAGGTTTCGGTGACGGCGAGGGTGCCGTTGGATCCGAAGCGTTTGACCTGGGACCGGTCACCGGCTGCGGTGTAGGTGTAGGTCTGGGCGTAGGGTGCAGGGCCGCCGAGCCCTGTCACGCTTGCGGCCACGGGGGTTGGGGCGGTGCCGCAGGTTGTGGTTGCCGGGGTCCAGACGGCTTTGATCCGGTCGGCGTGGTCGTAGGTGTAGCACTGGTTGTCGGTCGGTGAGGACGGGCGTGAGGTGTAGGCCTGTTGGCGTGAGGTGATCCGCCCGGCCGGGTCGTATTTGTAGCTGGTGGTGCCTAGGTCCGGGGAGTTGACGCCGAGGTGGTTGGTGGCCTGGGTTTTGTTCAGCCGTCCGGTTGTTGCGTCCCAGGTGAGGGTCACGTCGATGCTGCCGGTCGTGTTGGCTCCGGAGGAGTAGTTGCTGTCGGCTTGGGTGTATTTGGTCAGCTGCCCCAGGTGGTTGTACATGCCGTTGCCGGCGTATTTGTTGCCGCTGCCGACAATCTCTGTCGGGTTGTCGAACCCGTCCCAGCCGTACCCGACGGATTCGGCCGGTAGCCCGGCAATGGCCGGGGTTCCGGCAACGTCGGTTTTGCCGGTGTAGGTGGTGGTGTTCGTGAAGGTGTAGGAGCCGGTGAAGTTTTCCAACCCTGCCGGGAGGGTGGTGGTGGTGGTTCCCGGGGTGTAGGCCAGGTCGAAGCCGGTGAAGGTGGTGGTCACTGGCTGGTTGAAGGCGGCGCCGTTGTTCCTGGTGGAGCTGGAGAGCACGCCCAGCGTGTTGGACCCGTCATAAGTGTTGGTGATCAAGGTCTTTTCGGTTCCGCCGGCGGCTGTGACGGTTTGCTTGGTGACGCGGTCCAGGACGTCGTAGGTGTATTTGGTGACAGTGTTGAGCTCATTGGTCCGGGATGCGACCCTGCCCGCAGCGTCGTAGGTCGTGGTGGCGGTGCCGGTGTCGGGGTCTTCGCTGCTGATCTGGCGTCCGGCCGGATCGTAGGCCCAGGACCAGAGGTTGGCTCCGTCGCCCATGCCGGTGAGTTGCCCGAACACGTCATAGATGTAGGAGCTGACATCGGCTGAACCTGTTGCTGTGGTGCCTTGGTAGCGGGTGCGGGTCTGTAGTTTCCCGTCAGTGTTGACCACTGTGCGGACAGGTGATGTTGTGAATCCTGTGTCGTCGGTAACGGTGACGGTGGTGGTGTCGACGCCAGCGTAGGTGTATTGGGTCTTGGAGATTTCGTCGTTGTCCCAGGCCATGGCCCGCACGGTAGCGACCCGGCCCCCGGCCTCGTATTCGTACAGGGTTGAGGAAGGCACCGCGATCGTGGGTGTGACGAGGACACCGTCCGGGGCGGAGTTGACGAAGTAGGCGTTGCGTTCGAGGTCTTTTTGCCCGGCGGAGTTGTAGGTCGTGTCGGTGACGATGGACCCGCCGCCCGGTGACTGTGCCTGGGTTTGCCTGACCCGTCCCATGCCGTCGTAGATGGTGTAGCTGTGCTTGGGGTCCTGGTTACCGCTCAGGACCGTTCTCTTCACCCAGGACGGACTGGTCGCAGAGACGTTGTAGCTGGTCGCCACGGTGGGAATCGGGTAGCTGGCCTGGGGGCGGCGGATGTCCCATGAGGCGATCTCACGTCCGGAGGGGTCGTATTTGGCGCTGGTTTCGTGATTGTTCGGGTCCACGGTTTTTAGTGTGTTGCCGCGGATCGCATCCAGCGTGGTGACCGTTGGTGTTGCCCATTGCGCCGCGTTTTTGCTCGTGACCGTGGTGACTGGCCCGGTGGCCGGGGCGTATGTGGTGGTCGTGACCCGGGCTGTGCCGGTGCTGTTGTCCGTGGACTTCGTGGGCCGGCCCAGGGCGTCGTAGACAGTGGTCGGGCCGGCCTGCCATGCCGTGGCGGTACCGGCTGATACAGCGGTGGCGGCGTCAACGCGGGTCTTGTCGCCCTTGGTGGGAGCTACGTACCCGCTGGTTCCGGGCTCGGCGGAGGTTGATCCGTCGTACAGGGTCCGGGTGGACTTCAGCAGGCTCACCCCGGGGGTGTTGCACACCGCGGAGAAGGTTGACGTCACTGCGGGCAGGGACAGGATGTTCAGCGCCGCGTTCTCCGCGTAGAGGGTTGAGGTGTGTCAAGAATGTGAGACAGCCGGGTAGTTTCTTTTCGGTCAGGCAGCAGCGGACAGCGGCTGCCTTTTTGGTGCGAAGTTGGCCATTGCCGTCGCTGGCGGGAGACCCTTGTTGTTGGTGTGAGGCCTCCAGCGGTTGTAGAACACTTCGATGTAACGCATCGTGGCCCGTCTGGCGTCTTGGCGGGTCGCGAAGCTGTGATGGTGATAGAACTCGTTCTTCAGGGATGAAAACAGCGATTCGGCCACGGCGTTATCCCAACACACCCCGGTAGCGCCCATCGATTGACGGATCTTGTTTCCGGCGCACCAAGCGCCCATTTCGCGGGACGTGTACTGCGTCCCGCGATCGCTGTGAAAGATGGCGTTCGGGGTCAGGTGGCCGCGGTCTCTGGCCATCCTCAGGGCCCCGGTAACCAACGAGGCGCGCATGTGGTCCGCCATGGCCCAACCGACGACCATCCTGGTGCACAGGTCAATGACGGTGGCCAGATACAGCCAGCCCTCACCGGTCCGCAAGTAGGTAATATCGCCCACCAAACGGGTGCCCGGGGCATCTGCCGTGAAATCCCGGCCGATGAGGTCCGCGAAGACCTTGTCCGGATCCGAGGCTATGGTGGTGCGCTTGAAGGCGCGCATCCGCTTTGCCGCCCATCCGTTCTCAGCCATGATCCCCGCCACGGTGCCCACCGACACCTCGATGCCGGCGGCAACAAGTTTGGTATGCACCATGCGGTGACCGAAGATCCCGTCCGAGGAATCGAAGACGGTCCTCACCTGGTCCGTCAGTTCCCGGTGACGGGCCGCGGTCGGTGTCTCCTCAGCGTCACGCCACCGGTAGTACGAGGCCCGCGGAAGCCCCAACTGCCGGCACATCCAGGCCACCGGAAAGTCGGCGTTCTCCTCCTGAACAACGCGGTAGAGATCTTCTACCGCTGTTCTTTGGCGAAGAACGCCGAAACTTTTTTCAGGAAATCATTCTCCCGCTCGAGCTCCCGCAGCCGGGCCTCCATGGCTTTGAATTTCACCGGATCTACCGGGTCATCGGGCTTGCCACCGCTTTCCTGATCAGCCTCACGGGCCAACCGAATCCACCGCTTCAGAGCAGTCAACGAGATCCCGAGATCAGCAGCAACGGCAGGCAACGGACGGCCCGAAGACGCCGCCAAAGCGACGGCATCGGCCTTGAACTCATCGGAATAGGTAGGTCGAGCAGACATGAGCACAATCCTTTCAAACTGTGTCTCACATCAGTAGTACACCTCAGGTGGTGGTGCAACTGTCATCGGCGAGGGTACCGAATTCACCGTCGTCGCTGACGGCCATGATCCTGCCACGGCTGTCGTACGTGTTGGTGGTTTTGGTCTTGCGCCAGCCGTTGCCTTGACCGGAAGCGATCTGGGTTTGAGTGAACTCCGTTCCGGTGAAGTACGCCTTCACCGACCCGAGAGCCGCGGTGGAGGTCGCAGTCGGGTTCGGTCCCATCCAGGGTTTGGTGACCGTGCCGGAAAGGTATGTGCCTCCGCTGCCTTTGTAGCTGCGCTTCTCCAAGACCCGGCCGGCGAACCACGGCCAGTCAGGAACCGAGGCTGTCACACCATCGGATGAAGTGACAGTTATGGAGCGCATACCGCCGGAGGTGTTGGCCGGGGTGCCGTGACCGCCACGGAGGTAGGTACTGATTGTGTAGGGGTTGTTGGCCGTGACAGGGTCGTTGCCCGTAGTGACCTTGACCTGGGACCAACCACCGAGCACTGACCAGGTCTTCTTGGACCCGGCGGTGGAGGTGTCGTACGTGGGACCGGCGTACTTCCACAACGGCGTGCCGATGTAGTCATAGGTGGTCTGCATCGGCGTGCTGCCGTCATTGCCGGAACTGGAATACGTCGTGACCTTGGCCACCGGGTAGATATTGAAGTACGACAGGCGTTCTTCCTCAACGATCGGGTCCGTCGGGACCCAGTACTGCGGGAAGCACCGTTTCGTGTTCGTCTCCGGCACGATATCGGCTTTCCCGTCGGCGCTGCCGCCGGTGATGTCTTCCTTGGTGCACTCGGCCGGCATGTACGCCACGTCGGTGTGGCCTCCGGTGCTGTTGTTGATCTTGTCCAGCCGGATGCGGTTCATCGAGGACTGGCCTGAGCGGATGTCCTGGACACGGTTGTACATGCCGTGCCCGTCAAAGGTCGTGGCCGGGTCGGTAACCCAGGATGTGGTCCCGGTCGTGGTGGTGTCAGCGCCTTGATGGATGACCGACAGCAGCCACAGTGCGGGCCTGGTCCCGTCGCCTGGGTTGGGCATGCTGTGGCCGAGCGTCCAAACATCGGCGTTGCCGTAGCTGGAACCGACCAAGGTCTGCGAGATCACGGTCCAGAGACGGTAGTGAGTGTAGAACGTCGGCGCCTGCACGGGGCAGTTCGTCGCGGTGGGGCAGTTAAACTGCTCGTAAGGCACATCGTTGCCGGTGGCACAGCTGGTGCCTTGTTCGCAGCGTCCGGTGTAACCCAGGTGCACGACCATGGGCGCCTTGGCAGTCAGCTCACTGCCGGCCCGCATACCGTATTCCACACGGGCCAGACGGCTGGCCCGGACATAGGAATACGTCGGGCCGGTCCCGGCCTTGGTGTGATAGTAGTTCGTATCCTGCGTGTAGTAGAACGCCTGGGAGTTACCGTGCACGTCCACGATGTAGTCCAGGTTCCAGGCGTATGCCTGCTGGCAGAAATCCTGCACGGAGAACAGTTCCTTGCAGGGCTGGGTGTTGGTGGCAGCCCGGACCGGCACGTAATCGGTGGAGTTGGTGTTCTGCGTGGCGGAGCTCCATCCCGGCAGATGGTTCACGCCGAAGAAGTACTGGGTACCCTCAGGATCGGTGATTTTCCAGTAGTCACCGGCGAAGGTGCCGTTGGAGGCACCCGTGAGATACTCCACCCGGCTGCCGTCATCGTTTTGGAGCCGGTATTTCAGCTTCGGGTCCGTCTGGTTGGCGTCCTGGACGATGAGTCCGGTGCGGCTGCCGAACGAAATGCTGAACTGCTGCCCACCCGGGTTACCGCACAAATCCCACGTCGGGGTCCCGGCAGGAAGCTGGTCCCTGCAGGCGCCGAAGTTCTGACGAATCGTGCCCGCACCGGCCAGAGTCCAGCCGTCACCGACGACCGAGGCCTGGGTGTTCGTCGAACTGGTCAAACCATCCAGGATGGTCGAGTCATACGCCAACCCCAAGGCCGGGGTTTTCCCGGCAGGGGCGTTACGGATCGGGAACGGGTAGTTCCAGGTGAACCCGCCGGTCTGCCCGGTGGTGCCCCACGTGCCCGCTCCCACCCCGGGCAGACCGGTGAAATTCGAGGTGCCGTTCGAGCTCGTCGGCACCGAATCGGTCATCGGCACCCGCCCGGTCTTCTGCCCCACCGTGGCCGCGGTCGGTGTTTCGCCGAGAACGCTGTCAGCGGCCGACACGGCCGCAGTCTCCTCAACACCAGCTTTAGCGTCGTTGGCCGGTTCCGGTTCACTCCAGCGTTGGACCGGGACCGGGGTCCCGGTATCCGGAGCGGTGGGCGTGAACGCCGCAGGTACCGGTTCCGTCTCCGGGGCGGTGGTGAACCCGGAACCGGAGACGATCAACGCCGCCGACAGGGTCGCGGTCATAAGAACCTTGGCAGGGACTTCCCAAATTTTGGCTGTTCTCATTTGAGCAGTCCTGTCTTTTCGGTATCGTCGGGGTTCATGAAGGCGTCCTGCACACTGTCGAACTGTGCGGTGGTCAACATGCCCTGGGTGAGCATGGGTCGGTAGATCTTGCCGGTGAACTGCTGGGTCCCGGTCATGCTCTGGCCGATGATGACTTTTTGGGTGGGTCCGGCGCTGACGATGCTGTTCTGGGACGCGGCTACCACCCACGTTGTGACAGTGGTTGCCGACGTCAGGCTGAGTCGGAGCTGACGGTTGATCTTGTCGTACACGGCTGTGACGTACCGCCAACCACCAGCTACGAACGGGTCGCCCTTAACGATGTGACTGGAACTCGCCCCGGTCCAGGCCTGCAAGCGAGCCGCGCCCGTGAACTCATCGATCTCCAGCGCCGCGCCCGGGGTGGATCCGGCGAGTTGGGTGATCAGCGACTGGATCGAACCATTCAGGCTGGTTGGGCACACCCAGGCAGACATGCTGAAGTTCTCCGCCGTGTCCACGGCACGGCTCGGGTACTCAGCCTTCGCCCCAGCGCCGAGCTGCAGTGCCTTGGCGTTTGTCGTGCCCGTCGCGTCGGCGGTCCCGCACGTTCCGGTGGGTTTGCGTTGCTCGCCGTAGGCCTGGGTGGTGACGATGTCCTTCCACGCCGCCCCGCCGAACAACGTCAGCTGCTCCACGGTACGCACGGGGTCCGGTTCCAGGACCGTAAGGGACACTGTCTTCGGATTGCTCTTGCGGTAGGTTTCACCGCTGACGTTTCCGGCAGCGTCGAACGCCCACACCGACAGATACGACGTCTTGCTGACCGAGCCGATGTTGATCAACACCTTGGGCGTTTCAGGGCACAGGACGATGAATTCCTCCGTCGGCGGAGTCTGACAGGTGACCGTCGCCGGCGGAGCAACCTGCTGAAGCTCACTGACCGCATAGATAAATCCACTGGCCCGCATCTCACGGCCGCTGGTAAAGGAATTCGAAATTTCGAACTGATACGGAACCTTACCCGGCTCGTGGTACATGTCCGTGTAGTCAGCCACGGCAGCGTTGTAGGGCGACAGGTTGGTGCTCTTAGAAGTCACCACCGGCGGCTGGGGAGCAGTGGTGTCCACGCTAAAGGGGAAGCTCATCAGCGGGGAGATCCCGCCCCATATGTCCAAAGCTCTGGCCTCGAGGATGTAATCGCCTTCGGCCAGCGCCGGAGTGCTTCCCCAGTCAAGGGCCACCGATTTCCATGTCGGGGACGTGTTGTAGACGGCACCCGTGAAAACGTTCGCGCCCCCAGCAGCCGGGCGGACACTGAAATCAACCTCGATATTGCCGCCGTTCCAGTCGGGGTCGCCGGCGAAAACGGACAATTTGGGCTTGTTGATCCGAGTGATGTACTTGGATTGCCGCGGCACATCAGTCCACCGGCCCGCCTCGACCGAATCAATCGCCGGACCGTACGGGTTGCGGTTGTAATCCACATCGATGGTGGCCCCGTTAGTGAACCGCTTCCACCCCAGGCCATTGCTGTCGAGCTCATTGTCGGCGGCGAGCATGATCGTCCACTTGGTCGAGTTCAACAGAATGTTCTTACCCGCCATCAAGTCAAAACCGACCGTCCCGGCCGGGCACGCAGAACTGTAACCCTTTGCGACCGAAGCGATATCGGTGCGCATCGTCAACGACGGCTGGTTGTTCCACGTCGTGCTCGGGCTCACGATCCCGGTGATCCAGGAGGCTACACCCGTCGGAGTGCACGAGGACGCCCACGTCTCCACAGCGCTCAACCGGGCTGTGATGATCGCCGCCGATGCATCAAACGGTTTGCCCTCGAACTGGTAATACGTCCGGGCCAGATGCTGCACCCCGTCCGGGGCCCAATACGCCGGCAAGTATCCGACGTTCACCGTCGAGTCAGTGAACTGGCCATTCCAATACGAGGTATTCGGGTACGCCGTATCCACTGAGGTGTACTACTGATGTGAGACACAGTTTGAAAGGATTGTGCTCATGTCTGCTCGACCTACCTATTCCGATGAGTTCAAGGCCGATGCCGTCGCTTTGGCGGCGTCTTCGGGCCGTCCGTTGCCTGCCGTTGCTGCTGATCTCGGGATCTCGTTGACTGCTCTGAAGCGGTGGATTCGGTTGGCCCGTGAGGCTGATCAGGAAAGCGGTGGCAAGCCCGATGACCCGGTAGATCCGGTGAAATTCAAAGCCATGGAGGCCCGGCTGCGGGAGCTCGAGCGGGAGAATGATTTCCTGAAAAAAGTTTCGGCGTTCTTCGCCAAAGAACAGCGGTAGAAGATCTCTACCGCGTTGTTCAGGAGGAGAACGCCGACTTTCCGGTGGCCTGGATGTGCCGGCAGTTGGGGCTTCCGCGGGCCTCGTACTACCGGTGGCGTGACGCTGAGGAGACACCGACCGCGGCCCGTCACCGGGAACTGACGGACCAGGTGAGGACCGTCTTCGATTCCTCGGACGGGATCTTCGGTCACCGCATGGTGCATACCAAACTTGTTGCCGCCGGCATCGAGGTGTCGGTGGGCACCGTGGCGGGGATCATGGCTGAGAACGGATGGGCGGCAAAGCGGATGCGCGCCTTCAAGCGCACCACCATAGCCTCGGATCCGGACAAGGTCTTCGCGGACCTCATCGGCCGGGATTTCACGGCAGATGCCCCGGGCACCCGTTTGGTGGGCGATATTACCTACTTGCGGACCGGTGAGGGCTGGCTGTATCTGGCCACCGTCATTGACCTGTGCACCAGGATGGTCGTCGGTTGGGCCATGGCGGACCACATGCGCGCCTCGTTGGTTACCGGGGCCCTGAGGATGGCCAGAGACCGCGGCCACCTGACCCCGAACGCCATCTTTCACAGCGATCGCGGGACGCAGTACACGTCCCGCGAAATGGGCGCTTGGTGCGCCGGAAACAAGATCCGTCAATCGATGGGCGCTACCGGGGTGTGTTGGGATAACGCCGTGGCCGAATCGCTGTTTTCATCCCTGAAGAACGAGTTCTATCACCATCACAGCTTCGCGACCCGCCAAGACGCCAGACGGGCCACGATGCGTTACATCGAAGTGTTCTACAACCGCTGGAGGCCTCACACCAACAACAAGGGTCTCCCGCCAGCGACGGCAATGGCCAACTTCGCACCAAAAAGGCAGCCGCTGTCCGCTGCTGCCTGACCGAAAAGAAACTACCCGGCTGTCTCACATTCTTGACACACCTCACACGAACACGTACGAGGTGCGGTCCTGATGCCACAAAGGGTCTATGTAGAGTGGGTACTGCAAACCAGGGGTATCCAGAATCTCAGACATACCGAACACCTGGGTCTGCTTGTCCCCGTCCTGGCCAAGACTCAACCTAAACGGCCTCGTCAGGCCCGTCGTACCCGGGTCCGTCGCCGATGCTCCCTCCTGAGAGGAATCCCACCACTGACCACCCGTAGTCCGGAGTTCAATCTCCCGCGAGTCATCACCAGTAGCCGTCAACGTGCCTTCCGGTGACTGGCCAAGCTCCGCGTTGTCAGCATCCAAGAACAGGCGCATCTGGACCACGCGCGGATCCCGGGCCGCCTCGACGGATTCGATCTTCAAGACCTGCGAAACACCGGTCTGGTGCGCGATCTGCACCAGATCAACCCCAGGCAACACCTGCCTGTACGTGGCCGTATCCCCGTCAAGCACAGGTTCAGGCAAGTTTCCGAACGGCCACGACTGCGTGATCGAGTGACCCTTCTGATCATCAATCCTCGCCATGTCATTGGAACCACCGGCACCGATCGTCACATCAACAGGTACCTGTTCCGGTTTGATCACGGTCTTACCGTCCTCAACGGTCCTGACCAGATCAGTGGAAATATCCACCCATCCCCCGCTGGTTTCCATCCTCACCGGCAACGTCGAGATAGAACGCGTGAACGTTCCGTTCGGGTTCGCGACCGTCAGATCCGTCGGGGTGGTCGCGGAATCAACAACCACCTTCTCTCCCGACGCTTTCGCCTCCGCCTGCGCAGCTGCTTCTGACCCTGGCTCCGCGACGGGGCCGCCGGTTTCCGGTTCCAGCGTGGGTGCCGTCTCGACCGGTTGAACACCAGGACCGGCAACAGCAGCGGGCACAGCAAGACCGGCAAGAAGCAACGAAACCGTCAGCACAGGAACGCAGGCGCGACGAAGGAAGGCAGCAGAAGAAGCCACAGCATCACTTTCTGGAGCAAAGTCACTCGACAGAGGGATGCGTCAGTTGCCGTCAGAAACCCCCAATTCGACTAGCGAAAGGAGACTAACCCGGGTTTAAGGGTTTTGCCAAGGAAAATCCAGTCAACACACAGGAAGGCACCTTATAGTTCCAGCCTTGACTTCGGTGGGTTGCAGAAATACAACCTATAAAGGTTTCCAACAAAGGAAATTGACCACTTCGCGGAAACACAATCACGTCATCATCACGTAACAAGCCGGAGTCGACAGGTGGTCCTGGCTTCCCGACGGATCCAGTTCAACACCCACAAACCAACTAATGCGGTCAAAAGTCGCCGCAGCCGTCGTGGGCTTTGCAGGTATGGTCTACCTCGCGACCGCCTAGTCAACGAGACGTACCCATGGGCCCCAAATGATTAAGCGGTCACCGGCAGCCGGCAGGGATTCCAGCTGCCGCTGCCTCCGTGCGAGAAGTTGCAGGGTTGAGCTGTTTTCGAAGGGTGCTGACCCTGGCATCGGACCGCTCTTAGACAAATTCGTTTCCGTGACCGCTTAGGGTCCCCTATTCGGGCGCTGTTTCAGCGGTCAGGCCTCGTGGGTCGGAGCGCCAGAAGAACAGCGCGCCGAATGCGGCACCTCCGAGAATCCCTGTGACAGCAGCCGTCGCCCAGCGATCAGCATGCAGTACTAGGGGAAGAACAGCGAAGAAGGCAAAGGTCGCGATAGATGAAGCCATCATTGCAACGGCACCAGTAGACAGCGCACGCCTCGATCGCGATGACGATTCCGGCACTACGCTCTCAAAGACATCCACGACCCCGGCAACGAGAAGCCCGAGCGCCGCTGTCGCCAAGCTGATAAAGAAAAAGGCGAACAGAGCCCATAGGGGCTCACCCAATTTGATTGGTTTTCCCCACCCCAAACTGAGGAAATAGACGGCCGATCCAGCTACCCCAAGGATTGCTCCCAGCAAAAGTAATCTGGGTTTCAACTCACCCCGCCGCCACTACCCAGGGCGGGAAGGTTTTCCAACCATCATGGAGCACTGCTTTCCGAAGATTCTTGGTGACAAGTCCAACTTTTCGAGCAATGCTATCGGACTTCCTCCGGCGGGAGGGGCATCCGAGCGACTGTGCGCTCAGGGATCGAGTTAGGTTCATTCTATGATGAAACCAATGACGGAAGCCATGAGCACCATTGACGAACACTTGGTGCGGCTTCAGCGCCCGACAGTTCAGCTGCTAAATCCTGGAGCGGACGCTGAAGAGGCTCGTCGCCGTTTCGGGGCACATGGTCTGCGACTCGGCAGGGAGCTCGCTGCACTGTATGGCTGGCATAACGGAACAAACGTTGCTCCAGGCGTTGTCTTGGATGACGCCCATCTCCTTCCGGGCTTCTATCTCATGAGTATCGACGAGGCATTCAGAACTTTCGAGAAGATGGATGAACTCAATGTCAGCCCCTCGTGGCTGCCTATCTTGACTAATGGTGGAGGAGATTTCTCGTTTATTGATTGCTCGACGGAAGATGTCCAGCCCATATTCAACTTCCGTTTCGAACAAGACGTCCATAGAATGCAGTTCCTGTCCGTAAGCGACATGCTTGGAACGATTGCTGAGGCTTATGACCAGGAAGTCTTCTTCCTGGAGGAACGTTGGCTTGAAACGGACGATGAGGCATGGTGGGAGCTTGCGCGATCCCTTAATCCAAGAGCGGATTATTGGAGTCACTAATGGGATAATTCTTCCGGGTATGAACTCGCCTAGTGCCTGTCCCTGCACGGTTGGGGATCCTTACCCGGACAAATATGTCGCTTGGACTACGGCGGGTACCGGGAGGCATATTCCTGCTACCGTGCTAGCTGTCCTGCCCCCGAGGCTCCATAAAGGCCCCTTGTCCAGCAAGCAAAGGGCGTTCCGGAAACGATCAATCACGCGAGGCAAAATGACCGACGACGGGCCGTTCATCCGAGCCGAAGCCGGAGGCATCCACGGAAGAAGGGACGAGCAGGAAATCACAATCGCCAATGATCTCATCCAGGCTGTCCTCGGGTACCAACTTGCAAAATTCCGCCTAGACTACGGAGTCCACCTGGAATTAGGAAACGACTTCGAGATCACTATCGAGACGGAATTCACCCTCGAAGCTGGCGAAATACGGTGGACCGGCGAGCCACTGACGACAGAGGCAGGTAAAGTCCTCTTACCTCTGACCTCGACGACGGTATCGGAAGCCACGATCGGCAACGATGGTACGTTACGTCTCGCCCTTGGCCAGGCGACGCTGACGGTTTCGCCGCACCCTCTTTACGAGGCATGGCAATTCAGAGGACCCCGAGACTTACTGATTGTGTGCTCGCCCGGCGGTGACTACGTCGCGTACTGGGCGCCGATCCTTGACCCCTAACCCTGCCCCGCTAAGGGATCCCCATCCGGGCGTGCAGCGGTGTCGTCAATCGACACCGCTGCCGATTGACGACACAGCTTCCACGGCGTTGCTAGATTGAGTCCGTGAAACTTAAGGACAGCAATGACCTGTCTTCAATCAACTGCTGTCGTTGATCGAAGAACACGGGTGGGCGGTACGTCATGTCGGCGCTTCAGCCCGGGAAGCATCACCACCGACCTCACCGAACCGCCAGCTCCCATCGCTTTCATCTCGGCAGAAAACGTCACAGGGCTGACGGCGGTGGCAGAAGTGTACGGCAAAGTAGAGGCTCTACAAGCAATCTGGAGTGACTCCACCGGACGGTTGCCCTGGGAGCCGTCCTACCGCAATGCTGCGGATGCGCAACCTCTGTTGGGTCCAGTCCCCGAGTCCTTCACCTAACCTTCTAGCTGGGTTGTAACAACGCCCGGTAGAGGATCCTCAGACTGGACGAAAATGCCTCGAGGCTTCTGGCCGTGCAAAAACCGATGGCAGGACGCCACGTTTCGTGTGTCAGTCCCGTCCCGACGGGTCTTCGCTCTCCTCGGCCGTGTCCTGCATCCCCCAGCGAACATTGAAGGCGTCAGCACTATTCAGCCCGAAACCGAGCCTATGCTCGGCTGGCACAAACTGAACACCTTCCGCAAAATGCATCGTCAGTTCGATCCGCGGACTTACCTCTAAACGGTCGTCTTCGACGCGTTTGACGTCATCGAGAGACACTCGCCATTCCATAACGGGGAACGAATTCGGTGGTTCTCCCATCCCCTCTGGGTCCATCACTTGGCCTATGAGATGTCCCCTCATCTCAATCCAAAGCGGGCTTGTGTCGACCAGTTTCTTGGTCAACAGCCCAGAGTGCGTTTCTGCTTCAAGAACGAGAAGGTTCAGTACCCCTGCTCGAACATAATCAAGGAGCTTTCGGGCGTGGAGATTGGCACTCGCTCGGTACTCTGACACTGCTATGCTCCCGTGCTCTAGTCCGTCGCTTGCCCTTCGTGCCGCGTCGTAAGTGTCTATATCTCCTTGGCAGATGACGTCTCGTCGCACTCTCGCTAGGAGCATCTCGATCCAGTTCGAACGCGTCACATCGATCCCTCTGTGCTGCGCATGGTCCTCGCGAGACTCGAAGCCGAGAGCCTCCTGTTGGGCCCGCTCGGCGGCAGGCGCAAGAGCCTCGAGAGCCATGTAGGCGTGGGCTAGTGCGAAAGCTTGGCCCCTGGTGTTCCAGTATTGGAGCGCAGCGTGGTACTGTCCGATCGCTCGGCTGAGACGGGCCGACTCTGGGGAGGCTAGGAAGGATTGGAGCAACTGGCCGAGAAGCCCTTTATCGAGCCTTCTGGTCCTCGAAGCGCGTCCAGAGTTCGACATCCACAGGCGCCGGTTCGGAAGGCAGTCCCTTAAGCGCAAAGCGATGGCCGGGCAGAAGCTCAGTTCCACTGCCCGCCAAGAGGAGCACGCGCCATCGTGCGGATTCATCTACAGCCTTCATGCATCCATCCCCTGTCATCCTGAAACAGAGCCGTTCCCACGGAAGTGGCGACCACATTTCCACCAACTCCCGTCGAATCACCATGGTCTGTACCCTGGTGCCCTCCGGTCGCTGCAGTGGCTTCAACATGCGGTAACGGCTCCAGCCAAGGCTACTTCTAAGGCGCCGTTCACTCACGGTCAACTCGTTCGGTAAGGGATCCTCAAACGGACGTCGGATAGCGTGACAGACTTCTAGCCAGTTCGGATTAGTTTCCGCGATTGCTCGACTGAAGGAGGAACTTACTTAGTGTCGCAGGTACAAAGACGAGAGGCAGTATATGACCTCATCCAGTTGCGGTGCCCGTTGCAGGAGGCCTTGGCTCGATTGTCGACTTTTGAATGGCCATCGCAGGAAGAGCTCGCCACTGCCTTTGCTCGGGATATCGGCCATGCACTTGATGAATTTTGGGCCGGGAAGATTAGCGCAGATGATCTTTGTGTGTGGGCTGAGGAACTGCAGGGCCGAGAAGATATTGCACTGAATCCCGAGGATCGCGATTTCTTGGCGGATGCACTATTCCAACTGTCTACGCCCGAGATATGTGGTCCCGCTGATGAGGTGGCCCTTGCCCTCAGGGTGCGGCTGACCTAACACCCAGGCCCTCATAGAAGACAGCCTGCCCGGTGAGGGATCCTTCACCGGGCAGGCTGAAACGGCCAGTGCTCTCGATGAGCCTGCGGAACGCCGCCCCGAGGGCGTCAGCCCGCCAGCAACTTCCCCCACTTGGAGTCCAGGAGCGGGGCTCCGGCCAGCTTCAGCGCGTGCCAGAGGGTCACCGCCACGGAATCGAGAACGGGTACTCCGGTGCGGGCCTCCACCTCCGCCGTGATGTCGGCGCCGTACAGGTTGGTGCACAGGTACACCAACGCATCAGGATGGGATGCTGCCAACTCAAGTGAACCCGGCAGCATCTCGTCGTCCGTCACCCGTGCGAACGATTCGTTGTCGCTCAGGTCCAGGTGGCGGTGGTCGATGGTCTTGATCCCCTCGCGGGCGTACGAAGCGACCACGGCATCATTCACATCCGGAGTGTAGGGCGTGAACAGCCCGATCCGCTCGGTCCCGAATTCGGAAAAGGCGGAAAGGTAGGCCAGCGTCGAGGTCGTGGCCGGGATGCCGGTGGCTTCGGTGATCTCCCGGACCATGGCGTGGTCATGCGCGGCACCGAGCCAGGATCCCGATGTCCCGTTCCAGGCAATGACATCAACGTTTGCGGTGGCCAGCAGTTCAGCGGCAGCCCGCATCACGGACGAATCGAACTGCTTGTCCGAGGAATCATCCAGCGCAATACGGGTAACAGGGATCCGGGTGGAATGAATGGTCACGTCCCGGCGGTCGCCAAGGATCCGGTAGGTCTGCGGTTCCAGGCAGGTGTTGGAGGACGGCACGATCATGCCGATGCGGGTAGGGCGGTCAAGTGAAGGCATGGGGGTCTCCTAAACGGAAGCGGAAACAGGTGCAGAAAGGGAACGGTGTTCGGTGAAGCCGTTGCGGGCGATGAAGCGGCCCGCGGCTCCGGGATCGTGGAAGCCGGCGCCATCCAGGACCACGCGACCGGCAGAAACCACGACGGCGGGCCAGCCGTTCAGCGTCTTCCCTTCGAAAGGCGAGAAATCGGTCCCCATGTGCAGCGCACCGCCGTCGACGGTTCGCTGTGCGGCGGGATCGAAGATCACCAGGTCGGCGTCGAAGCCTTCAACGACGGCGCCTTTTCGAGGGAGCGCGTTGATGCGCGCGGGGCCGGCGGAGAAGACCTCCACGAAGTCCTCCACGGAGCCGCCTGACTCGGTGACCATGGCCGTGAAGGCCACGGGCATCCGGGTCTCGACGCCGGGCAGGCCGTGAGGCATGAAGCGGATGTCGTCCGTGCGCTCGCGTTTTTGGGAGAGGTCGTAGCAGGAGTGGTCCGAGGAGACCGTATGGATGGCACCGGAGGCGAGGCGTTCCTTCAGGGCAGCAACGGTTTCGGCATTGCGCATAGGCGGGCAGCAGGCATACCACTCGGGGAACGTGGATCCGTACACGCTCTCATCCAGGGTGACGTAGTGCGGGCACGTCTCCGAGTAAGCCTCCTGTCCGCGCTCGCGGGCGGCGGTCACCAGGTCCACTGCGCCGGGCGTGGACTGGTGGACGAAGTAGACGGGGGCTCCGGTGTACTCGGCCATCGCGAGGGTTTCCTTGACGGAGATTTCTTCGGCGAGTTCGGGCCGTGTGCGGTGCAGGTGCTCGATCCCGATCAGGCCGTCGGAGGCGTGCTGCTCGGTGCAGTCGGTGATGATCGCGTCGTGCTCGGCGTGGATGTACGTGAGGCCGTCCAGGCGCACCATTTCGCGCATGACCTTCAGGATGGTGTCGTTGTCCGCCATGGTGGTGCCGCGGTTGGTGGTATACATCTTCACTGACCGGACGCCCTCGGCGGCGAGTTGTTCGAGCTGCCACGGTACGGTCTCATCCCAGGCGATCACGGAGCCGTGCAGGGCAACGTCGCAGCGGGACTCCTGGGCGAGGCGTTTCTTGTTGAGCACTGCCTCGAGTGGTGTTTCCTGGGCGTCGCGGGGGATGCCGAAATCGATGATGGTGGTGGTTCCGCCCCACAGTGCTGCGGTGGAGGTGGTGGCGTAGTCGTCCAGCGTCCGGAAGCGGCCGGTGACCTGTGCGACGTGGCAGTGCCCGTCCACGCCGCCGGGAATCACCAGCATGCCTGCAGCATCTACGGTGCGGGCCGCTGCGGGTACGGGTTCGGTGGCATCGAGCAGCGCGGTGACTTTTCCGCCGTCGACGATGACGTGGGCGGACTGCCGCCCGAAACTGTTCACCACCGTGCCGTTGGCGATTACGAGGTCTGGGAGTTGGGACATCTTCGTCCTCCTGTTCTGAAGGGTTCTTAGGACGTGGCCGACAGGTGCGCTGCTTGCGCGGCGGTCATGGCGGCGTCGAGGTGAGGGGAGAGGCCGCGGCGCGCTTTGACCGGCGGGGCCGCGAAGGAGCCACCCCGGTGGGTGCCGGACTTGAGGGAGACCACGGCCTCGGCCATGCGGATGCCTGCCGAGATGCCGTCTACCACCGGGACGGGGATTTGGCCTTCCAGGCCGCGGGCCAGCCCGGCAAGCGGGGCGCCGGCGAGGATCACAACGTCGGCTCCGTCCTCAGCGGCGGCCTGCCGGCTTAGTGCCAGCAGGGTTTCTTTGAAGTCTGCCTGGACCGAACCGATGGAATTGAGGGATTGGTTGATGGAACGGATGGACGCGAGGCGGCCGCCGAAACCGAAGCGTTCCACGCAATCGCGGTACCAGGCCTGGATGCGGTCGGAGATAGCGATGATGGAGAAGCGCTGGCCTTGCAGGGCCGCGGCGCACAGGGCCGCTTCCGTGATCCCGATGACGGGGATGTCCACCAGTTCCTTCAGGGCCGGCATGCCGGGATCGCCAAAGGCGGCCACGACGACGCCGTCAATGGCGGAACCTGAGCGTGCGTCCGAAGCTGGACTGCCGTCGTCGTGCGTGTATTCGGCAATCAGCTCTGCGACCGCGCCGGCGGCAATCAGGGATTCAAAGCGCGTCTCGATGTACTCGACGCCGTGCCCGGCGGTCCGGACCACCAGCTCGGTGCCCTCGCTGGCTGAACGCAGGGCTTCTGCCTCAATGAGCGCCGTGACGTCGTCGCTGATGTTGGGGTTGATGACCAGGAGTTTCATGGCTTCTTCCGTAGTTTTCTGGGTTCGGGCACGCCCGCGCCGGTTTCCTCCGGGAACTGGTCGCGGTACTTGCTGACGTGCGACGCCGACTGGTGGGCCGCGCGGTCAGGGTCGCCGCTGGCGATGGCTGCGTAGAGTTCGCGGTGCTCGCGGATGAGTTCGGGCAGGTCGCTGACGTGACGGAACAGCCAGTGCATGCGGCCTTGGAGGGGTTCCAGCGCGGAGCGGAGAAAGTCGTTGTTGGCGATGCGGGTGATGGCATCGTGGAATTCGCTGTTGGCGCGGTGGGCTTCCAGGATGGAGCCTTTCGCGAGGAACTTTTCGGCTTGGTCGAGCAGGCCTTCGAGCTGACGGAGGTCTTCTGCGGTGGCGCGCTTGGCAGCCAGTCGGCAGGCGAGGACTTCGAGGGATTGCCGGACGTCGAAGAGGTCTTCCACGTCCTTCGCGCTGAGTCCGCTGACCTCGCTGCCGCGCCCTGCACGGTCGCGGATCAGGCCTTCTTGACGGAGCATCCGGAGCGCCTCGCGGATGGGGAGCCGGGAAACGTTGAATTCGGCAGCAAGGTCCCGCTCCACCAGCCGGGTACCGGGCGCATAATGCCCTTCGAAAATCCTGGAACGGAGCGTGTCACGCACGGATTCCCGGAGGGGGCGGTCCGTGTTGTTCGTGTCTTCTGCGGTCAGCATGTGAGCTCCATTTCGTGATGTGTGAGGCAATGCGCCCGGTCCCGGCGGTGCCCGGCCATTGGGTGGTTCAGGACCCTCCGGCCGGCCCGGTGAGTGCGAGTCAGACCGGGAGCCGCTTGTTGTAATCGAGGGCCAGGACGGAGATGCCCATGACCACAGCGGATCCAACAAAGTACAGCAGTGCCCAGGTGTAGGAGCCGGTGGCCCCGACAATCAGGCCTACCACAATCGGGGTGACGAACCCGGCAATGTTGCCGCTGAAGTTCATCGCTCCACCCAGCACGCCGGCATTGGTACGGCCGCCAAGGATGGACGGGATGGACCAGAAGAGGCCCACCCAGCGGAGGAAGAACAGGACTGCGGAGAGGAGGACGACGGCGGTGATCGGGTCCGGGACGATCGTCACGCCAACCAGGCCGCCGACTACGACGAGGCTGGAGATACCCAGCAGGGTGCGCATGACTTTGTTGGCCGAAGCGCCGGAGGCCCGCCACTTGTCCGCAATGGCGCCGCCGAGGATCTCGCCGACGAAGCCCGCGCCGAAGATCACGAACGTGGACCAGCCGATGGTCTTCAGGTCAAAGCCCTTTGCCTGTGCCAGGTACAGCGGACCCCACGTCAGCAGGCCGTAGAACACTCCGTTGAAGCCGAGCCAGCCGAAGCACATGGCCCAGAAGGAGCGGAACTTCAGGTAAGGCAGGAGGGCGCGCTTGCCCTGTGCCCCTTCACGGGCGGCCTCGGCGTCTTCCTCGGCGTGGGATTCTTCGATGTAGCTGGCTTCGGCATCGTTCACGCCCTTGTGCTGGCGGGGGTTGTCACGGATGTACCACCAGACGGCCAGGCCCATGAGGACGGTGGCTCCGCCGGCGATGATGAAGGACATCCGCCAGCTGCCGGTGGAGGCGATCAGCCAGGTGATGAGGATGCCGCCCAGACCGGCACCCAGGGGAGCTCCGGCGTCGAGGATGGTGGCGCCGCGGCCACGTTCCTTCCTGTGCATCCAGATGGCATTGAGCTTGCCGCCGGCCGGCATGACGCCGGCCTCGGTGACGCCGATGCCCAAACGGGCGATGAACATGCTGAGGAATCCGCCGGCAAGGCCGGATGCGGCCGTGGCAGCACCCCAGCCGACGCACGATGCGGTGACAACTTTGCGGGGGCCGAACCTGTCAATCAGCCAGCCCACGGGGATTTGCATGAGGGCGTACGTCCAGAAGAACGCCGATAGCAGCAGGCCCACGAGTTCAGGGGCGAGGTTGAATTCTTTTTGGATGATGGGGAGGGCTACGGAGATGGAACCACGGTCGATGTAATTGACCGCAACCAGGACCAACAAGAGGATAAAGAGCTTCCAGCGGACGTTCGTGCGTCGCTGCACGCCGTCCTTGCCGGGCTTTTGGTCGGTGTCCTGGGTTGCCAGTTGGGCGTTTTCGATAGACACAGCTTCTCCTTCAGTAGGAGTCGACGGGATGGGGAATGTCTTTGGGGTGAGCCGGTGCGGGATATCGCTGCGGCGTGACCCTTACCGGCGGCAACTGTTGCGGTGCCTGCTCTTCGGTGGAACGTGCCCGCAGCCGGTGGTGGATCTTTTGGGATCCCGTTTTGGGATCCCAAAATCAAAGTTAGGTGTGGCGGGGACCACTGTCAAGAGGTTTGGTATACCCAGTCTTCCGACGGATTGTGACTGAGGGTTGCTGCGGTGGATGGCTCAGTGGTTATCGATCGCTGCGGCTCCGCCTCCGACATGCGAAAACCCGGCGAACCTTGGTAGGTTCACCGGGTTTTTCGTTGAGGTACTCGGCGGGATCTCGGTGTAGGTGGGTCAGCGGTACTGGGCCGCCTGGGATACCGGCCCTTCTGGTGATTTGGGCTTAACCCGACCTGGGTATGCCAGCTGCCGGGCCGCCGTCGTGCTTTGCTCTTTAGCGGATGGGGTCGCTGTCCAGGTCGCGGTTCCCGCGGCCGTTTGCTTCCTTGAGCAGGTCGCGGATCTCGGCCAGCAGGGCAGTGTCGGCAGGCAGCGGCTCTTCCTCGGGCTCCTCGGTGGACAGGCGGTCCTTGACCATGGAGTTGATCTTGTTCATGGGCGCCACGAAGATGAAATAGACCACGGCAGCGGTGATCAGGAACGTCACCAGAGCGGTCAGGACGGCCCCCAGGTTCACGAAGGTGGCCTCGTTGTCAGGCCAAATCCGGAAGCCCAGGCCATCGGCGTTGACGCCGCCGGCCGCTGCGATCACCGGGTTGATGATGTTGTTGGTGAACGCGCCCACCAGTGCGGTGAAGGCGCTGCCAATGACGACGGCGATCGCCAGCTCGATCACGTTGCCGCGGAGAATGAAGTCCTTGAAACCCTTAAACATGTCATGTCCTCTGATCAGTCGGTGCTCATCGCTCAAAGCAGAGAACAAACTACCACCCGCAAGTATCAGGGCGATGTCACGCGACGGCCTCCGCGGTGGAGGCGCGTGAAGGTCGACGGCGGCCAAGCCACCTTTCGGCGGCACCCATGGCCCTCGTGGCAAACGCCCAGTAGGCGATGCCACCGGCCAGCGACGCCGCAACTGCCAGGCCGAGGCTGGCCTCGGCGAACAGCGGATAAACGAGCCAATGCGTCACGTAGATGTACATGGAAGACGTGGCCAGCAGCGCAGTGATCCGGTGAAGGCCTCGCGGCACAGGCAGGGTGGTTATCCAGAGCAGGATGAGGAACCCCACCAGGACCGTGGCGCTGCGGGGTTCGCTGGAGAATGATCCCGGAATGGTCAGCAGCGCCACGAGGGTCATGGCCGAGCGTTGCCACCACGTCTTGGACAAAGCGGCGGCCCAGCCGAAGGCGAAGAGCCACAGGACGGGCCCCTGCCCGGGGTAGGGGAGTTCGATCACGTCGAAGCGTTGGAGCAGGTCAATCGCTGCGAGGCTGAGTGGAAGCAGCCACGGCCACCTGCGCTGTGCCCTGTCCAGGGCGGGGATGGCCAGCAGCGCCGCCAGGCCCACCAGGATATGCACCAGGATCTCAATGAACCAGAAGCGCGACATGTCGGTCCAGCCTTGGGGCCCCACCAACGTGTTGAGCAGGAAAATGTTGTGCCAACCGTAGTCGTCCGTGGTGGCGAAGGCCACGCCGATCACCGCCATGCTGGGCAGGGCGATCCGTGCCACCGCCTTCAGTTGCCGTTTGAGCCGTTCCCGGCGTGGGCCCGACAGTTGGAACCGGGCAAAGTTGTATCCAGCCACCGCTATCAGGACGTGGGCCGTCCCTTCCCAGTCGAAGAGGCCCACATGGGTGGAAACGATGAAGATGATGGCCACTGCCCGCAGGACGATCCCGGTCTCCATGCGGGCAATCAACCTGCGACGCTGCGGCGCCGTCCCCGGCTGTGGGTTGGGTCCCGCCTTGTTGGGCCCTGCTGGCTTCGCTTCCGGTTCTTTGGGAGTCAGTTCGCACACCGGCATCAGGTGCCACCCGTCGGGAAGGTAGCCCAAGGCACTTTCCAGCCGGACCGACGCGGCTACGTAGGAGAGCGAATCGCCGCCCAATGAGACGAACGTGTCCGTTTCCTTGACGTCGGTCCGCTCAAGAACATCGGCAAAAATGGTCTTGGGGTCATCGCAGGCTTTTGCGGATGGAAGCTCCGGGTTCCTTTGCGGCTCCTGCGATGCCAAGGCGAGGACGGCAGGGTAATCCGTTTTTCCGTTGACCAGCCGTGGAATCGAGTCGACTGAGCAGAGGGTCAACGCCGCCCGGGGTATGCCAAGGTCCTGCGCCACGGTCTTCGCGAGAATGGAGAGTTCATGCTTGCCTTCGACGGCGGCCACGAGGCCACTGTCGGACCCGGCAACTGCTGCCGTGACGCCGTAGTCGGCCAGGATCTTTTCGACCCGTCCCAGGTCAACGCGCAGCCCCACGATCTTCACGAAGCGACTCCGCCGCCCGACGATCTGGTACAAGCCTCCCGGCCCCCTGCGTGCGAGGTCGCCCGTGCGGAGCTCGGTGATGTCCCGTCCCCGGGCGAGGTCCGATGGCTGCTCGGCGTAACCCAGCATGACGTTCGGCCCGGAGTAGACGAGCTCGCTCTCATCCAGGCCGGGCACGGGCTCCAGCCGGAAGGATCCTCCGGGAATGGGGACCCCTATGGCGTGGGGGTTCTCGGCCGCCTCATCCGGGGGGAGGTACGCCATCCGTGCTGTCGCTTCGGTCTGGCCGTACATCACAAAGAGGTCCCAGCCGCGCTCCTGGCCGAGCTGCGCATAACGGCGCACGCGGGCAGGGTCCAGGCGTCCGCCCGCCTGGGTGATGTACCGAAGGCTGGGTAGCTCCATGGTTTCGAAGCCCACGCGTTCGAGCAGGTCAAAGGTGTAGGGAACCGCGGCGAAAGACGTGACAGACCGCGACCGCATCAGCTCCCAGAAGCACGGATCAACCACGGACAGATCCGTGAGGGCAATTGAGGCACCCACCAGGAGGTGGCTGTTCACGACGCTCATGCCGTAGCAGTAGGACAGGGGAAGCGTGGTGGCCGCCGTGTCCGCCGGACGGAGATGCAGGTACTGCGCAATGGCCTGCGCATTCGCCTGCACCGATGCTGCGGAGATGCGGACCAGTTTGGGTGATCCGGTTGAGCCCGACGTGCTCAGCAGCAGGGCGAGTTCGGGATGGAGATCGTGCTTGCTCCCGGAGCGGCGTTCTTCAAGGGTTATTCCACCGTCGACGGAGCGCGCAATGAGATCCGGCTCGTAAGCCGCCAGCAGCGACTCAACGGCAGGGCCTCCGCCGGAGGGAAGGATGAGCAGCGGATGGCCCGACGAGAGGGCTGCCAGGTACACCGTCAACGACGACAAAGTGTTGTCGGCCTCGAGGGCGACAAGGCGGCGGGCGCTGCCAAACGACGCCGCCATCTCCTGGACTCGGCAGGCCAGTTGGGCGTAGCTCACTGTGTCTGTTCCGAGGTGTACTGCGGGCCGGTCTCCAAACGATGCCAAATGGGCGGCAAAGGAGACTCCGGCCAAATCCGGCTGAATACTCACCAAGGCAAGATAGAAGGTATGCCTAACCTAACTCAAATGGATTTGCGCGCGGTTCCGAAATGTGAAGCCTTGGAGCAACCCGGAAAAGGGGAGGGGAAGTGATAGAGCAACGGACCTTCGGACGCTCTATCACTTCCCGCCGCCCTGCGGGGGACGCTCTAGCACTTCCCAACCGCCCTGACCTGCGCGTCTTGCCTTTCTTCACGATCACCCGCTATGGTGTGAAGCGTGTCACCGAGGTGGCGCACACGCTTTTGATCTGCGGCGGGAGAGTCCTGCCGGGTACATCCAGTCAGGCGCCGTAGGAGCAAATCCTCCCCAGGAATCTCTCAGGCCCATGTACCGCCGCGGCGAGGCAACTCTGGAAAGCAGTCCGGGCAACCGGGCTCACCGACGGTGCAAGTGGACAACCAAGTCCGCGGAATCTCTCAGGTCCAATACAGAGCGGGGAGGAACCCATATTCACCATGGCGCTCAGCGGGCGCCTGAATCCTGGAGTTCCTCTTGACTGTTCAATCCTCCCCAACCGCGTTCGCGGACCGGCATATCGGCGCCCGCCGCCAGGCTGATATCGACACCATGCTCAAGGCCATCGGCTACGACTCCGTTGATGGCCTGGTTGACGTTGCGGTCCCCGATTCCATCCGCCAGTCCTCGCCGCTGACCCTGCAAAAGGCCCTCAGCGAGACCCAGGTCCTGGCCGAACTCCGCAAGCTCGCGGCCAAAAACAAGACTGCCGTCCAGATGATCGGCCAGGGCTACTACGACACCATCACGCCCCCGGTGATCCGCCGCAACATCCTTGAGTCCCCGGCCTGGTACACCGCCTACACTCCGTACCAGCCCGAAATTTCCCAGGGCCGCCTCGAAGCACTCCTGAACTTCCAGACCATGGTCCAGGACCTCACTGGCCTTCCGATCGCCAACGCTTCCCTCCTTGACGAAGCCACCGCCGTGGCCGAGGCCGTGCTGCTCATGCGCCGCGCCAACAAGGACAAGACCGCGAAGGACGGCAAGACCGTCCTGGACGCCGATCTCTTCCCGCAGACCATTGCGATCGTGAAGGGCCGCGCAGAAGCGCTCGGCTTCGAGGTGGAGGTTGCGGACCTCTCCGCAGGACTGCCCGACGGCGACATCAACGGCGTCGTCCTCCAGCAGCCCGGCGTCTCGGGCCGGGTTTTCAACCACGCCCCAGTGATCGCTTCCGCGAAAGAGCGCGGTGCACTGGTCACCGTTGCCGCCGACCTGCTGGCGCTTACCCTCATCACGCCCCCGGGCGAGCAGGGTGCGGACATCGCCGTCGGAACCGCGCAGCGCTTCGGCGTTCCGCTGTTCTTCGGTGGCCCGCACGCCGCTTACATGGCCGTCCGCCAGGGCATGGAGCGCACCCTCCCGGGCCGCATCGTTGGTGTGTCCAAGGACAACGCCGGCGTTCCCGCCTACCGCCTCGCCCTGCAGACCCGCGAGCAGCACATCCGCCGCGAAAAGGCCACGTCCAACATCTGCACGGCACAGGCCCTGCTCGCGATCGTTGCCTCGATGTACGCGGTGTACCACGGTCCGGACGGACTCAAGGCGATCGCCGAGACTGTGCACGGCCACGCTCGCGTTCTGGCCACGGCACTGCAGAAGGCCGGCCGCGAACTCGTCTCTGATTCGTTCTTCGACACCCTCACCGTCCGCGTCCCGGGCAAGGCAAGCAAGGTGATCGGTGCCGCCGAAGCACGTGGCATCAACCTCCGCCGCATCGACGAGGACACCGTGGGTGTTTCCGTTGATGAAACCACGACGCCGGAGGTCCTCTCCGCGGTTGCCGTCGCCTTCGGCGCTGGTCCGGTCGGGGACGCGGCAGGGTTCGAACTGGCCTCGGACGTGCTCCGCACCTCCGACTTCCTGCAGCACCCCGTGTTCAGCACGCACTGTTCCGAGACGCAGCTGTTGCGCTATATCCGCAAGCTGTCCGACCGGGACCTGGCGCTGGACCGCACCATGATCCCGCTGGGTTCGTGCACCATGAAGCTGAACGCCACGGCGGAGATGGAAGCCATTTCCTGGCCCGAGTTCGCCTCCATCCACCCGTTCGCTCCGGATTCCCAGACTGAGGGCTGGCGTGAGCTGATCTCTGGCCTGGAAGCTGACCTGACGGAGATCACGGGTTACGACCAGGTCTCCATCCAGCCGAACGCGGGGTCCCAGGGTGAGCTTGCCGGCCTGCTGGCGATCCGCGGCTACCACCACTCCCGCGGAGACCAGCAGCGCAACGTCTGCCTCATCCCTGCTTCGGCTCACGGGACCAACGCAGCGTCCGCCGTGCTCGCGGGCATGAAGGTTGTGGTGGTTGCCACGGCGTCCGATGGCACCATCGACCACGAGGATCTCAAGGCCAAGATCGAGGCGAACCGTGACGTCTTGTCGGCCATTATGATCACCTACCCGTCCACGCACGGTGTTTACGACGCCGACGTTGTTGAGGTGTGCGAGGCAGTGCACGAAGCCGGTGGCCAAGTGTACGTCGATGGCGCGAACTTGAACGCCTTGGTGGGCTTGGCCCAGCCGGGCAAGTTCGGCGGCGACGTGTCCCACCTGAACCTGCACAAGACCTTCTGCATCCCCCACGGCGGTGGCGGGCCGGGCGTCGGCCCCGTTGCTGCGAAGGCGCACCTGGCCCCGTTCATGCCGGGCGATGCCAATAAGGCAGCGCATGAGGAAGGGCATGGCGTTGCCATCTCGGCTTCCCGTTTCGGTTCGGCCGGCGTGCTCCCCATCTCCTGGGCTTACGTGAAGCTCATGGGCGGCGAAGGACTGACCGAAGCAACCAAGTCCGCCCTGCTGGCTGCCAACTACGTAGCTTCCCGCTTGAACGAGCATTTCCCTGTCCTTTACACGGGCGAAGGTGGACTGGTTGCCCACGAATGCATCCTGGATCTCCGTGAACTGACCGCCCGCACCGGCGTGACCGCCGAGGACGTGGCCAAGCGCCTCATCGACTTCGGCTTCCACGCCCCCACCCTGGCGTTCCCGGTGGCCGGCACCCTCATGGTTGAGCCCACAGAGTCCGAGGACCTGGCCGAGATCGACCGCTTCATCGAAGCCATGATCACCATCCGGGCCGAAATCGAACAGGTAGCCAGCGGAGACTTCTCCGTGGAGGACTCCCCGCTTCGCAACGCACCGCACACGGCAGCCGCCGTCGTGAGTTCATCCTGGGAGCGCAACTACCCGCGTGAGCAGGCAGCCTTCCCGGTGCCGAGCCTCAAGCAGGACAAGTACTTCCCGCCGGTTGGCCGGATTGACGGTGCTGCGGGCGACCGCAACCTCGTTTGCTCGTGCCCGCCCCTCGAAGCGTTCGAGGAAAACACAGCAGAGCTTGCGAACTAAAGGACCCTGACATGTCTGAGAACTACACCGCTCTCTACGAGCAGCATAAAAAGGCCGGCGCCTCCTTCACGGATTTTGGCGGTTGGCAGATGCCCCTCAAGTACGAATCCGAGCTGGCCGAGCACCACGCCGTCCGCAACGCCGCGGGCCTGTTCGACCTCTCCCACATGGGTGAAGTCTGGGTCACCGGGCCGCAGGCCGCCGCGTTCCTGGACTACGCGCTGGTTGGCAAGATGTCCGCGGTGGCAGAAGGCAAAGCGAAGTACTCGCTGATCTGCGATGCCGACGGCGGAATCATCGATGACTTGATCACTTACCGCAGGTCTGCGGATAAGTTCCTCGTGGTTCCGAACGCCGGCAACGCTGCCGTGGTGGCCGCTGCCCTGCTGGAGCGCGCCGCCGGTTTCGACGTCGTTGTTGAGGACGCCTCCGCTGAGACGTCCCTGGTCGCCGTTCAGGGACCGAACGCCGAGGCAATCCTGCTCAAGCTGGTCCCCGCGGAGCAGCACTCGCTGGTCACGGAACTGAAGTACTACGCCGCCGTCGAGGTTTCCATCGCCGGCGACGAGCTGCTGTTGGCCCGCACTGGCTACACGGGCGAGGACGGGTTCGAGATCTACGTTCCCAACCAGGATGCCGCTGAGCTGTGGGAAGCGTTGCTTGAAGCCGGGGAAGGCCACGGCCTCATTCCGGCGGGCCTCGCAGCCCGCGACTCCCTCCGCCTTGAAGCGGGCATGCCCCTCTACGGCAACGAGCTCTCCCGCCACGTCAACGCCTACGCAGCCGGACTCGGCCCGGTTGTGGCGTTGTCCAAGGAAAGCGATTTTGTGGGGAAAGAAGCACTGGCCGCCATCAAGGCTGCGGGTGTTGGATCCACTATCGGTCAGAAGCTGGTCGGCCTCAAGGGCACCGGCCGTCGTGCAGCCCGCGCGCATTATTCGGTTCTGAAGGACGGCACCCTCATCGGTGAGGTGACCTCCGGCCAGCCGAGCCCAACACTCGGTTACCCGGTGGCGTTGGCGTATGTCGACGTCGAGCATTCCGCTCCGGGTACCACAGTTGAGGTGGACCTGCGCGGCAAGGCCGAGCCATTCGAAGTTGTGGCGCTGCCGTTCTACAAGCGTTCCAAGTAGTCACAAGAGAAGGATTTTGAGATGAGCAAAGTTGTTGCCGGGCTGAAGTACTCGGCTGAACATGAATGGGTTGCTGCAGATGGCGGCGGACCGGTAGGCATCGGCATCTCCGCCGTGGCCGCCGACGCCCTGGGCGACATTGTTTACGTGGACCTGCCCGAGGTTGGCTCTACGGTGACCGCAGGCGAGACCTGCGGCGAGGTGGAATCCACCAAGTCCGTTTCCGACCTGTACTCGCCCGTTACCGGTGAGGTGACCAAGATCAACGACGCTGTGGTCGATGATCCCGCACTCATCAATAACGATCCCTACGGTGCCGGCTGGCTGTTCAAGGTTGCCGCCACGGACGAAGGGCCGCTCATGACGGGCGAAGAGTACGCAGCAGCCAACGGAGGCGAACTGTGACCCCTGTATCCGTGACTGAATTCGAACAGGTCGTATCGCCGTCGTTGGACGCCGACCTCGCGTCGCTGGACCCTGAGATCGCGGCGAAGATCGACGACGAACTGGGCCGCCAGCGCGGTGGCCTGGAAATGATCGCGTCCGAGAACCACACCGCCGTTGCTGTGATGCAGGCGCAGGGCTCGGTTCTGACCAACAAGTACGCCGAGGGCTACCCGGGCAAGCGCTACTACGGTGGCTGCGAGCACGTGGATGTGATCGAGCAGCTCGCGATCGACCGTATCAAGTCGCTGTTCGGGGCCGAGTACGCGAACGTGCAGCCGCACTCCGGTGCGCAGGCAAATGCGTCCGTGATGCACGCCCTTATCAAGCCGGGCGACACCATCATGGGCCTCAACCTCGCCCACGGCGGTCACCTCACGCACGGCATGCGGATCAACTTCTCCGGCAAGCTGTACAACGTGGTGCCCTATGGCGTCCGCGAAGACACCCACACCGTGGACATGGCCGAGGTGGAGCGCCTGGCCCAGGAACACAAGCCTGCTCTGATCGTGGCCGGCTGGTCCGCATACGCGCGGCAGCTGGACTTCGCAGAGTTCCGCCGGATCGCTGATTCCGTTGGCGCTTACCTGATGGTGGACATGGCCCACTTCGCCGGTTTGGTTGCCGCTGGCCTGCACCCCTCGCCGGTGCCGCACGCCCACGTCACCACCTCCACCACGCACAAGACCCTCGCCGGTCCCCGCGGTGGCATCATCCTCTCCAACGATGCCGACGTCGCCAAGAAGATCAACTCAGCTGTCTTCCCCGGACAGCAGGGTGGCCCCCTGGAACACGTGATCGCAGGCAAGGCTGTGGCGTTCAAGATCGCTGCTTCCGAGGAATTCCGTGAGCGGCAGTCACGCGTCCTGGCCGGCGCCCGGATCCTGGCCGAACGCCTGGTGCAGTCCGACGTCGCTGCTGCTGGGATTTCTGTAGTTTCCGGCGGCACCGACGTTCATCTGGTCCTGGTAGACCTGCGCAACTGCGAACTCGACGGCCAGCAAGCCGAAGACCGCCTCGCCGCGATCGACATCACCGTCAATCGCAACGCTGTGCCGTTCGACCCCCGCCCTCCGATGGTCACCTCCGGGTTGCGCATCGGCACGCCTGCCCTGGCCACGCGCGGGTTCGGCGAAGCGGCCTTCCGCGAGGTTGCGGACATCATCGCCGAGGCATTGACCGCCGACGCCGAGGCGGACCTTTCGGGCCTGCGTCACCGCGTCGAGGTCCTGGCTGAGGCGCACCCGCTCTATCCGGGGGTTGCGAACCTCGGCTGAGCTAGTGGCACCCGGCGGGCCCCACGTCCGATTCGTGGTCTAGCTGCGCAGTGTGCCGTGCCCTCGGCACACTGCGCAGCGAACCCCCGAAACGGGCTGGTTCGAAGCGACCTATTTGGGGGCGGGGTCCGGCAGCGGCCGTCTAAGGGAGCATCGCATCCGCTCAGCGGGTGCAACTGCGACCGAGGCCGCAGAGGACGCGGGCCCCGACAGGGCGCGGTGGCCCACATTGATCTCCCGGGTGTGGCATTTGCTGGGAACGGATGCTGCACATTTACACCGGGTTGGAGGTTTGTACTGGACCTCCACGGGGGCTGGGCCGGCCTTGGCTCGGACTTGGCCCAGCTCCCACCTTTTGTTTTGATTCCCATTGTTTTTTCTTCGACCCCGAAAGGTCCCGGCCATGGCTGTTGGTGTTTTCGATTTGTTCTCCGTGGGTATTGGTCCGTCGAGTTCGCATACGGTGGGTCCGATGCGGGCGGGGGCGGTGTTTGCGCGGGAGCTTCGTGAATCCGGTGTGCTGTCTTCGGTGGCGGGGTTGCGGGTAGACCTTTACGGTTCTTTGGCTGCGACGGGTAAGGGTCATGGCACTTTTACGGCTACGTTGCTGGGTTTGGAGGGGTTTGAGCCGGAGTTGATCCTGCCTGATGAGGTGGAGGAGCGTCTTGCTGCGATCGCGGAGACGGGCATGCTGAACCTGGCCGGGGCTTCGGGCGGGGGTGTGCTGTTGCCGTATGCGGTGGGGGATATGGTGTTGCATCCGTTGACGGTGTTGCCGCGGCATACGAACGGGATGAAGTTCGCTGTTACCGATGCCGGGGGGAACGTGCTGAGGGAGGCGACGTTTTTCTCGGTGGGTGGCGGGTTCATTGTTCGTGAGGGCGAGGAGGACGCGGCGCGGGCTGAGTTGGAGGAGTCCAAGGCGGAGTTGCCGTTGCCGTTCCGGACCGCTGCGGAGTTGCTGGGCCGGTGCTCGTCCAAGGGCCTGGGGATCAGCGACATCATGCTGGTCAATGAGCGGGCGTCCCGGTCCGAGGAGGAGATCCGGGAGGGTTTGCTGCATATCTGGTCGGTGATGGAGGCCTGTGTTGAAACGTCGCTCAAGCGCGAGGGTGTGCTGCCCGGGGGACTGAGGGTCCGCCGTCGTGCTCCTGATTGGTTGGAGCGGTTGTTGAAGGAGGACAAGGACCGGAACGATCCGAAGTATTGGCAGGAGTGGGTGAACCTGATCGCGTTGGCGGTCAATGAGGAGAACGCTTCCGGTGGGCGGGTGGTCACTGCTCCGACCAATGGTGCTGCCGGGATCATTCCTGCGGTGTTGTATTACGCGTTGCATTATGCCCCGGGGATGGATCAGGCCACGCAGGCGGACCGGGATGATGTGGTGGTGCGGTTCTTGCTCGCTGCCGGTGCGGTGGGTGTGTTGTATAAGGAGCAGGCCTCGATTTCCGGTGCGGAGGTTGGGTGTCAGGGTGAGGTGGGTTCGGCGTCGTCGATGGCTGCTGCGGGGTTGGCTGAGGTGATGGGTGGTTCCCCGGCTCAGGTGGAGAACGCTGCGGAGATCGCGATGGAGCACAATTTGGGGTTGACGTGTGATCCGATCGGGGGGTTGGTGCAGATTCCGTGTATTGAGCGGAACGCGATCGCGGCGGCGAAGGCGATCAACGCCGCGAAGATGGCGTTGTGGGGTGATGGCACGCACCGGGTTTCCCTTGATGAAGTCATCGTGACCATGCGTGAGACGGGCAAGGACATGTCCCACAAATACAAAGAAACCGCGATGGGCGGCCTCGCCGTCAACGTCGTCGAATGCTGAAAATCGATCACAAAGGAAATTCCATGACCCTGGCACCTGAAGGCCGTAAGTTGCTGCGCGTTGAGCAGCGTAACGCGGCGGTCCCGGTTGAGCGTAAGCCTGAGTGGATCAAGGCGAAGGTCCAGATGGGCCCTGAGTTTGTTGGGTTGAAGAACCTGGTGAAGAAGGAAGGCCTGCACACGGTGTGTGAGGAGGCCGGGTGCCCGAACATTTTCGAGTGCTGGGAAGATAAGGAAGCGACGTTCCTGATCGGCGGGTCCGAATGCACGCGGCGCTGTGATTTCTGCCAGATCGATACCGGCAAACCCTCCCCGCTGGACCGGTTCGAACCCACAAAGGTGGCCCGGAGTGTGCAGTCGATGCAGCTGCGCTACGCGACCGTGACCGGCGTGGCCCGTGATGACCTCGAGGACGAGGGCGTGTGGCTGTACGCCGAAACGGTCCGGAAGATCCACGAACTGAACCCCGGCACCGGGGTGGAACTGCTGATCCCGGACTTCTCCGGCAAACCCGAACACATCGCCGCGATTTGCGAGTCCAAGCCCGAGGTGTTCGCGCACAACGTCGAGACCGTGCCCCGGATTTTCAAGCGGATCCGTCCGGCGTTCCGGTACGAGCGCTCCCTGGACGTGATCACCCAAGGCCGGGATCTGGGCATGGTGACCAAGTCCAACCTGATCCTGGGCATGGGCGAGACCCGCGAGGAAATCTCCGAAGCCCTCCGGGACCTCCACGATGCCGGGTGTGACCTGATCACCATCACCCAGTACCTGCGCCCCTCCGAGCGGCACCTGCCCGTGGACCGGTGGGTCAAGCCCCAGGAATTCGTGGACCTCCAGCACGAGGCCGAAGAGATCGGCTTCCTCGGCGTCATGTCCGGGCCCCTGGTCCGCTCCTCCTACCGCGCCGGACGGCTCTGGGCCACCGCGATGCGAAAGAAAGGATGGGCCATCCCCGAAGCCCTGGCCCACATCGAATCCTCCGGCACCACCCGCCAGGAAGCCTCCACCATCCTCGCCGCCCACGGCTAACTGATCAGCAGCCAGCAAAGGACTCACCGTGCTTGCCACCCGCGTTGAAATCATCCCCACTGAGGGCATCGTTGACGTGGTCAACAGTGCGCTGCCGGCCGGTTCGACGGTCAGCATCACCTGCCTTCCCCACCACGGAGTCGAGTCCACCGTGAGGACGGCGATTAAGCTGAGCGAGCTGGGCTTTGAGGCCGTTCCGCATATCGCCGCCAAGTGCGTGGAAAGCCGGGAGCACTTGTCGGGAATCCTCGGTGATTGCGCGGCGGGAGGAATCACGGAAGTGTTTGCGATCGGAGGTGACGCCCCGCGAGCAGCGGGCGTCTACTCCACCGGCGTCGAACTTGTGCGTGACATTGCGGAACTGAGCGGCGGGTCGATGTCGGTGGGCGTCGCGGGCTACCCGGAAGGCCACCCGTCTATCAACGGGCTGCAGCTGATGGACGCGCTGCTGGAGAAGCAGGAGTTTGCCGGCAAGATCGTCACCCAGATGTGCTTCTCGGCGGAGACCATCCACAATTACGTCGCCCTGCTCCGCACGGAGGGTGTGACCCTTCCCGTCCACGCCGGAGTTGCTGGTGCGGTTCCGAAAACGAAGCTCATCTCCCTGGCAAGCAGGATCGGAGTGGGCGCCTCGCTCAAGTTCCTGAGCCGCAAAGGACCTCTTGCCCGCAAGCTCATCCTGGGCGAAAGGTACGCACCCGACGCCCTGATTCAGGAGCTGGCTGCCCGGCCGGGTGTTGAGGGAGTTCAGTTGTACTCGTTTAATTCGCTCGAGGCGTTGCCGCAGTAGGGCACGGTCGTGAGACGGCACAGTGCCTGAAGTGATTGGCACGTGGGTCAGCCGGATTGGTAGAAGGGGAGCGCCCCCAGGGAGACGTCGCGGGGATCGGCGCGTGGCCTATCTCGCTGAAGGTTTGCGAGACATAATCGACGCTTCAAGGTGCCCGCAAGGGATCCTTTACCGGGCAGTAATCACGGGGCTTCAGAAGGTGCCCAGTCGAGGGTTTCCAGCAGCGGGTGGGCACGGAGTTCGTTGATTAGCTTGCTGCTTCCGCTCACCTTCGTAGCCCACAGGTCATAGTCGGTGTAGACAAGCCAGGATCTATCGGCTGGCCAGATGTTCGCCGGGGTGAAGACCTGCTTGTCTTCGCTCACACCCCGAAGGAGCGAAGGGAGATCCCCCAGATCCACCTCGTAAACGGGTGCTTCCCGCGGGTCGGCGAAGCTGAAAACGTCGACAAAATATAAGGAACATGCCGGTGTCGGCACATGGCGGCAGAGCACCTTTATAAGCTCCCCGAAGTCTTCCTCTGCCATGGAACCTTCAGTGGGCAGTCCGATATTGGCGGGAACGTCTCGTACGGGAAACCATCGGAAGCAGGGGGCAGGACCGCCCGCTGGCCAGTCTTGCGGGAAGCAAGCCATCATTTCGGACCAGGTGCGCCGCTGCCACTCTGCTGCTGGTCTTCGCTGGTAGCCCAGCCCGCCGCCGGTCGAAGTAGTCAGGTCGTCAAGGTTGACCCCACCAATGATCAGTTGTTCTTCCTCACCGGAGGCAACTCGCGCCTTCCGCAATTCATCGTGCGTTGGGAGTGCTGCGTTGAACGGAAGTTCGTAGAAAGCATGGAGAACCCAGGTACTGTCCTCCCAGCCCGAAGCGTCACACCCCGTGAAAGAGACTTCGTCGGATCGGGAAACCAGCCAGGCTAAATCGTCCCGTCCGGGCATCAAATGCCTATTTGACTCATACCAGTTCATGCGATGCCCCCGTCGGTCCAGCCAATCCCACCACGGCTGGCCGCTCTAATCAAAGACTGAAGAATCCCCGGCGGTTCTCTACTGGGCGCTGTCGTTCAAGTGCTGAAACATAAGGTGGTCTTGCCACCGGCCGGCGATCTTCAAATACTTCGGAGCGAGCCCGTATTGCTGAAAGCCTGTCCTGCCGAGAACGTTCCGGGAAGCGACATTTTCAATCAGCGTCTCGGCTTACACTCGATGGAGTTTCAGCTCGTTGTAGGCGTAGGCGTAGGCGACTGCTGCACGGACCGCCTCCGTCGCCAGGCCTTTGCCTGTCTGATCCTTTGACAGCCAGTACCCATGCTGCACGACTGGAACGGGCCGCGGATGATGCTGCTGAGTGTCAGGCACCCAGCTACCCTGCCGTCGTCATTCAAATGACCCAAGGCATCGACTCGCCGCGCTCGTGGCGTGCCAAAGCGGCCTCGACGTCCGCGCGCTGTCCCTCCACCGTGAAGTAGTCATCGCCGCGGGCAGGGTCCCACGGGGACAAGAAATCGCGTTTGCTTACCTGCAGTTCGGCCAGAGCTTCACAGTCACCGATGGTGATGAGTCGGATGCGTAGGGTCATGGGTCCACCTTGCCAGATCCATCCCACTCACATTATCAAGGGCATGTGTCGCCCCAAGAGTGGCGATCCTGATATACCCGCTGACCTTGGTGCGCAGCCATTTCACATGAAATGCCAGATGCGGTTTCCGTCACATTTCACAAGTTTCTTAGTGTTGACTGGATTTTCCTTGGCAAAACCCTTAATGACGGGTTAGTCTCCATTCGCTAGTCGAATTGGGGGTTTCTGACGGCAACTGACGCATCCCTCTGTCGAGTGACTTTGCTCCAGAAAGTGATGCTGTGGCTTCTTCTGCTGCCTTTCTTTGTCGTGCCTCCGCGCCTGTGCTGGCTCTCTCGCTACTCCTGGCGGGCCTGTCTGCGCCGGCTGCTTATTCCGTTCCCGCGGTCCAGCATGCTGAGACCTCGCCAGCGGCTGAGCCGAGCCCGGAAGCATCAACAGCAGCTCCTGGTTCTGAGCGTGCCGCCCAGGCCGAGGCTAAGGCTTCCAGGGAGAAGGTTGTGGTCGATGATGCCACGACCCCGACGGATCTTACTGTTGCCAATCCCGACGGAACGTTTACCCGGACCTTGAACACCGCCCCGGTCCGTATGGAGACCAGTGAGGGCTGGGTGGATATCTCGACAGATCTCGTCAGGACCGTCGAAGACGGTAAAACTGTGATCAAGCCAGAGCAGATTCCTGTCGACGTGACCCTGGGCGCTGGCGGTTCCAGTGCGATGGCAACGATTGACGATAACGAGGGTCACTCGATCGCTCAGTCTTGGCCGTTCGGCACGCTTCCGGAGCCGGTGATTGAGTCCAATGTCGCGACGTACCGGCAGGTGCTGCCCGGCGTGGACCTGGTCCAGATCGCCCACCAGACCGGTGTCTCGCAGGTGTTGAAGATCGGGTCGGCGGAGGCTGCCAGGGATCCTCGTGTGGTGGAAATGCGTTTGTATTTGGATGCGGGGAACGCAACTGTTTCGGAGGCTGAGGGAGGGACGCTGACAGCCACGGGAAGTGACACGGGGCAGGTGGAGCTGCACATGAGTGGTGGGCAGTGGTGGGATTCCTCCCAGCCCGGCGCTTCTGCGTTGGATCCTGGAACTCCGGGCCTGACGCGTCCATTCACGTTCAGCCTTGGACAAGAGGCCGGCAAGCAGACCCAGGTGTTTGGGATGGAGGCGATCCTGAGCACGCCTGACTTGCAGTATCCGATCTATGTGGAACACGCCCCGGACCTCGTATGTCTTCGTGGACACCGCTTACCCGAATACCTCGTACTGGAATGGCCAGTTCACGGATCAGACCATGAACGTGGGTTATCTACCGAGCTACTGGGCACCGGATGGCGTCACCCACTTGGCACGTTCGTACTTCCAGTTCGAGGGTAAAACGTTCGACGCGACGGCGAACTTGATCAATGCCCGGTTCGAAGTCCTGGAAACGTGGTCATCGTCCTGCACGCCCACAGGCGTGGCTTCCTGGATCACCGGTGAAGTCGGTACGGGCACGACGTGGAACAACCAGCCCCAGTTGAAGGTGCGTACTGACGGTGGCAATGTCGCCAAGGGTTACAGCTCGGCGTGCCCGGCAGGAATGGTTGGGTTCGATCTTCTCGCCGCCGAGAATATTCTGCTGAACTCCTCGAAGTGGACGATCATGCTCGCCGCGGACAATGAGCTGGATACGAGCGGGTTGGCGTGGAAACGGTTCGCAAATTCCGGTGCCATCCGGGTCGACTATAACCGCAACCCAACAGGTCCGGCGATTCACTCGATCCAGTCCGGCCGCTGGACCGGCACTCCGTGGGGAGCAACGTCCAAGTACGTGACCCGTGTCACGAAGCCGAAACTGACCGCTATGGTCGGTGACATCGACCTGGACGGCGCTGAAATCAAGGTGGTTTACAGCGTTCGCCGGGCATCAGGCGGTGGGAGCATCTTCAGCGGTGTTGTCGAGAACACCTCGCCCCAGTGGCACGCGGAAACCATGGACTGGGGCTCCTGGGCCGCGTTGACCGAGGGTGACTACGTCTTTGAGGCCAGGAGCTATGACGATTGGGGCGGGATATCACCGCTGATGACTTTCCCGTTCTCGGTCGATCTGACAGCACCCACAGCGCCCAAGATTGAACCGGTGGCCGGGGCCGCGTACACGGTGACCACGAATCAAACCACCGGCGTCACGAGTTACAGCGACAACGCCAATGCCCCTGGTGATGCGGTGTATCCGTTCAAGATCAGCAACAACTATGTCGACGGCAGGGTTCTGCGTGCTGATGGGTTTATTTACGCCGTGAGCAAGGAAACAGCTGTCACGCCCCCGACTAATGTGAACTGCCAGTCCCCGCCGGCGAAGGAATTCGTTATTGTCTGCCCTGACGGTGACAGCATGGTGATCAATATCGGTGCGGTCAACCAAAAGACGGTCCTATCGGTGTGGGCTTTCGACGCAGCGGGCAACGTTACCGGGACCGATCCGGACGACCAGGACTATCAGAGCGGTGCCGCCAAAACTGCGACTTTGACCGTAGCGGAGCCCGTCCTGACCAAGACGGTCGTGGGTTTGGCCCCGACCGGCAACGCGAAGTGGGTCGACATCCACGCTGACGGGGACAATCTTGCGGTGCAGCGGGTACCGCAAGGCTCCTGCGTGGAGGAGACCGTACTTGTGGCTTCCAGGAACGCCAGGGCGCTGCAGTTCAATCCCGGTGCAGGGAAAGCTGAAACTGCTGCCCGGGCTGTGGACACCTCGGGGGACTTCAGCGTCGCTGCGTGGGTTTGTCCCACGAGCGTGGGCGGAGGAACAGTTCAATCGATCCGTTCCCTGATCACTCAGCTCGCCGGGTCCACTCCCGGCGCGGCTCTTGAGATTGGCGAATGGGGATCCGTGCGCCTCCAGGCGTGGACCGGAACCAATTCGAGCCACATCGTCAACGAAGACAGCGGCACACTTCCTGTTGGTCAGTGGTCGTATGTCACAGCCGTTTACGACAAGATCAACCGGCAGCTTCGACTGAGCTCGCAGGTGGGCGGTTCGATTTCGGACTGGGTGATTGCAGCATCCCAGCAGAACATCCTCCCGGCAGCGTCGACGCAGAAGGTCATCGTCGGCCAGAGCATCGGAGGCGCCCAGCAGTTCAACGGCAAGATCTACCGGCCGATCCTCACCCAGGAAATCCTCACTGACACCCAGTTCTCCACCATCCAAAAGGCCTTCGTGAACACCGGCGGCACCAACGATAAAGAGGGCCTGCTCCAATGAAAACCCCCAGATACCTTGCCCTGCCGCTGAAGGCCCTTCTTACCGGGGCGCTCTCGGGTGCCTTGATCGTCAGTGGCAGCGCGTTCAGCGTCCTGCCCGAACTACCGCCAGCTGCTACCCCGGCGGCAGAGAATACAGCCCGTGACGTGGACCCAGTTCCTGTCGAAAGGTGGACCGAACAGCCACCACCGGCACCTGTTCCGTCAGGGGTGGACGCAACGGCCGCCCCGGCACCCATCGACACGGCCATTGGTGAGAGCCTGACCGCCAATACCGTGGCACTGCAGAGCAAGCAACCTGCCCGTGTTCCGATGATGGCGACGGTTCCATCAAGTGGCAACGGCACATCAAACTTCACTGCCGTGCCCGGGGTTGGGTCAGGTTCGTGGGGGACGACGGGCCAGACCGGCGGATTCACCTGGAATTACCCCTTCCCGATCCGTAGTGCCCCCGCTGGCAAGACCCCATCACTGGGCCTGTCTTATGATTCGACTACCTTGGATGGGTTGACCAGTTCGACCAACACCCAGGCTTCAGTCGTGGGTGATGGCTGGCAGTTGTCCGGCACGGGATCGATCAGGCAGAAGTTTGGTTCCTGCCGGGACCAGCTTCCGGCCGGCACCAAGACCTGGGACTTGTGCGGGAACGCAGACGGCAGACAGTTCACCATTTCTTTCGGTAGCCGTTCAGGGCTGATCGTTGAAGACGCAACGCAGACCGATCCCAAGCTGAAGTATCGTCTGCAAAACGACGATGGCAGCCGCTTGGAGTACCTTACGGGTGCCTCTAACGGCACACGTGCCGGAGATTACTGGCGCCTGACCGACCCCGAAGGAACCCAGTACTACTTCGGAGTGAACCGGCTTCCCGGGTGGAGCAGCACGACCCAGAACACCAATTCCACCGATTACGTTCCTGTCCGGGCAGCGAACTCCCAGCAGGCCTGCTGGGACATCGCTCCGGCGATGTGTCAGCAGGCTTATGCCTGGAACCTTGATTACGTCGTGGATGTTCATGGGAACTCCCAGGCGTTTTACTACACCCAGGACATGAACTATTACTCCACTGCTGCCGGTACCGGCCCCACGCATATTTATGTGCGGGCCAGCAGGCTCGCACGGGTGGATTACGGTATGCGCGCAGGTGCCGAGCTCACCTCCAAAGCTCCGATGATCGTCAACTTCGGCTATACAGGCCGCTGCGAACAGGGCAGCGACTGCTCAGCCGGCAACGATGTTCCCTACGAGGAATTCAACTGCTCGACCGCTTCGGGATGCACCGTGCAGGCCCCGACCTTCTACACGCACTACCGGCTCTGGACGGTTTTGTCCCAGACGCTCGTCAACGGCACCAGCTACGGAAACACCGACTATTGGTACCTGCAGCACAGCATGCCAGATCCTTATGACGCGGTTGGTGCCCGTCCGGCGTTGTGGTTCAAGTCGATCACACACTCCGGCGCCGACACCACGTCAACCGGCATCACTTCCTGGGTGACAGACCCGCCAACACTCTTTGATGGCCACGGCAAGAAGAACCGGGTCTGGGATGTCCGTTCCGGCCAGGCAACGATGAATCGTATCCGCCTGGACTGGATCCGGAACAGCACCGGCGCGACCACCACCGTTGAATACAAACAGTCCGATTGCACCGAGGAAGACGTCAATCAAAACGGCACCGGCGACATCGTTCCGGAGAACAACACGAAGATGTGCTTCCCACAGTGGTGGGTGCCGACGGAACCCATCGTGCAGCCCGCGATGATGTCGTACTTCAACGTTTACCCGGTCGAGCAGGTGACCACCACGCCCAGCATGGGCGTTGACGGCAGCACCCCTGTCATGACCCGGTACACCTACGAAGGCACCCCGGTGTGGAAGTACGCGGGCCCGAAAATCGACACCAGCACGGGCGGCTCAAAGAAGACCTGGTCGGTATTCGGGGGCTGGTCCCAGATCAAGACCATCACCGGCAACGACCCTGTCCAGACCAACAATCCCTACACGTTGACCACCTACTTCCGCGGCAATGACGGAACACCAGCCAACACCTCGGGGGCCATGCGCTCGGTCACGCTCACATCCTCGGACGGTGTGACAGCCAGCGTCCGCGACTCACCTTGGTTCGCTGGCAGGGTCTTCGAAAAACGCAGCTACCGGGGAACCGGCGGAACCTATATGACCGGCACCATCACCTACCCGTGGAATTCAACCGCCCCCACTGCCACGTCAACCACAGCTCTGGGCTCGGTGAAGGCCTACTTCACAGGCACCGCTTGGACTCAAACCCAGATGGCCTCGGGCCAGGGCAACGGGTGGCGGAAGACCAAAACGTCCAACAGCTACGACCCGCTCGGACGCGTTGCTGCCGTCAGCGATGACGGCGAGCTGGGAACCCTCGCCGACGACAACTGCACCACCATCAGCTACGCCGACAACCCGGCGCTGAACATCCTGTCGTTGCCCGCCGTTACCTCCACTTATTCATCCGTTTGCGACACCCCCGGCGTCACGTTGTTGAAGTCCACCAGGACACTCTACGACACCTCCACCTCCGCTGACCCAGGAACCCCCGGTCACGTCGCTCCAACCAAGGGCAACAAGACCCGCATAGATACTGCCACTGCTGCATCCGGCGGAACGGCCACGGTATGGCAGAACGGTCCGACAACGGCCTACGACGCTCTCGGCCGACCAACCCAGTCGACAGACACCAGCACCGGAACAACCCGTGTGACGAAAACCGAATACCTGCCGGCCACAGGACCTGTCACGCAGGTTACGGTCAGGAACGCTGCAAACTGGCCCACGATCACTACCCTGGACGCAATCCGCGGAAATGTTCTGAAGACGGTCGACCAGAACGGCCACGAGACGAGCGCGAAGTACGACCCGTCCGGTCGTGAAATCAAATCCTGGGACGTCCGCCGCCCACAGAGCAGCAACGCGACTACGCCATCCATAACGACGGATTACAGCGTTTCGCAGACAAGCCCGTCGTGGGTACAGAAGACAATCACCAATGGATATGGCCAGACGACCAAGAGCTTCACGATCTACGACGGCATGGGACGTCCCCGGCAAACACAAGCGCAGTCACCGGGAAGCGGCTCAATAGTCACCGACATCACGTACAACTCGGCCGGCAACAAAGACCTGGTACGCAACCCGTACTTTGTTTCATCGGCCCCTGACGGCGTGCTGGTCACCCCATCCATTGCCGTGCCGTCTTCGACGCTCTTCGACTATGACGCCTATGGCCGTGTCACAGCCGAACGCGCAATGGCCTGGGACAACGACGAGCTGTGGAAGACCCAATACACCTACTACGGCCTCGACACCACCACAGCCTCGGTGACCAACGACAGCGGATTCACCAAGTCGCCGGTCACCACAGTGGTCAATACCGACGGCAAACTCCAGACCCGCAAGACGTATCACGGCACCACCGCCACGGGGACCGCCGACGTCAGCTCCTACGTGTACGACGCGCTGGGCCAACTCAGCCGAATGGGGGATGGCTACAACCTCTGGACCTGGGACTACGACCCAGCCGGCCGACAAGTCAGCAGCGAAGACCCTGACACCGGAACAAGTTCCACGGCCTACGACGCGGCCGGGCGCGTAGCATCCCGGACTGACGAATTGAGCACTGTCACCAAGTACAGCTATGACGTGCTCGACCGCATCACCAAGCAAACCGTTACCGCTGCCGGTGGCACCGAGAAGACCCTCATCACCAACACCTACGACCTACCAAACAACCTAGGCGTCCTGGCCAGCTCAACAAGGAACAACGGTGCCGGCTTCGACCAGCCGGTGACCACGACGTTCAGCGGGTTCGACCTGGCCTATACGCCGGGAACCACAGTGACGACGCTGCCGTCGGACCTCACAGGGTTCGGATCGACCTCGTACACGTTCACGAACACGACCACCCTGACCGGTAAGACGAACGTCTCCGGAACACCCGCCATAGCCGGTCTTCCCGCCGAATCCGTCACCAACGTCTACAACACCTACGACAACCCCTACGAAGTCCGTTCAGGATCGAACTACATCGTCGGCGGAGCCACATACAACCGGTTGAACCAGATCGCCTCGTACTCCCAGTACGACAGCAACTTCACCAGCGGCGCCAACACCACAGGCACCAACAAGATCACCTACAACTGGGATGCCGCCACCGGCCGGCTTACTGACACCGCAGCCACCAACAAGCTTGTGGGCTTCCTGACGGATACGGACCTCGGTACCACCCGCTACACCTACGACCCGCTCGGCAGAATCACCGAACGCGAGCAGGCCTACACCTCCAGGCCCTCATCACCGGCAGATTCCCAGTGCTACAGCTACGACCACGCCGACCGCATCAAGGCCGTCTGGACGCCGGCGAACACTACCTGCGGCACCGCGCCGGCATCAACCGCCACCACAGTCCCAGGGCTGGGTGGGCCCGCCCCCTATGCGCAGACCTACACCTACACCGCCGCCGGCGACCGGTCCCAGGTCAAGCGCTTCGCCTCCAACGGCACCCTGTCAGTGACCGAGGACTACACCTACCCCACACCAGGAACAGCAGGAGCTCACCGCCCCCAGACCGTTGTATCCACGCCCGCCGGAGGCACCCCGACCACATGGTCCCTGACCTGGGATGCGGCCGGCCGCTTGACCAGCCGCGCAGGACAGACCCTGACCTACACCTTGGACGGTCGCCTGGACACCACTACGGGCATCAGTACGATCCCGAGCAACCCGAACCCGAATGCCGCCGCAGGGACACCCCCTGCGGCGGGAACCAGCATCGCCGATGACATGGGCGCCAGATACTACGACGCAGCCGGGAACCTCGTCGGTATCACGGACGGAACCGGAACCACGGTGACCCTGAGTAGCATCACCGCCCACCACAACAAGGCAACAGGCGCCAAGACCGCGACCAAGACCTACACCTTTGCCGGGAAAGTCGTGGGCCAACGCACAACCGCAGGCGCCGGCACCACGAAACTGGCCTTCATCATCGGTGACAGCTTCAACACCGCCCAAACCATGACGCTGCCCAACACCACCGCGAGCACCACCAACATCACCACATTGGTGCGACGAACCGATCCCCTGGGCCTGGCCCGAGGTTCCAACGGCACAGCATCAGGCAACGCATCATTCACCGCGGCGGCCAATACGACCGCAGGAACAGGAAGCAACGCAGCCAACGCGACAGGGTTCGGCGCAGTCAACGGCTACATCGCCGGACTCGACGACACTGCAAGCTCCCTCACCCACCTCGGTGCGCGGGAACTGGATCCCGTGCTTGGCATCTTCACGTCCCCAGACCCGATCCTCAGCACCGAAGACCACCGCGGATTCACTCCCTACACCTACGCCTTCGGCAACGTCATCAACACCTCCGACCCCACAGGACTCAGGCCCACATGTGACTGCGAAGCGGACGGATCGTCAGGAACCGTACCCGGATCTGCGGCCGACTTGCAGGCCAAGCATGGGAATCCTGGCCGAATCGTAGGGCCAGCCGAACCTCTGCAGGCACAAGTCGCGGCCTCGCCGGGTTCGAACTTCGCGAGTAACTGGAACTCAGTTGCCCCTTACATAGACGGTAACTACTTCCCCCGGGCGCGTGATGCGGCGAACTTGGGGGCTGATGGTCCCGCTGAAGGCGCCGCGTACTCGCTTAGAGCCATCATTATGGGAAGCTGTGCCACAGGAAACTTCTATGTTTGCCAAGTCGCTTCCGGTGCAGGCCAAGGAGTGATTGTTGCTGGTCGCACCTTGGATGGAAGTCCGGTTGAAGATACGGACAATAATGCAGGAGATCGGTCAGATGGTCTTCAACCCGAAGATATACCGACGGTCTATTTCCAGAGAAGCCTGGCACCAACCATTGAGCAGAACTTCAATAATGCCGTGGCAGGAGGGGCTCCTTTGCAGTTGACTCGGATGGAGGGAAAGGCCAAAATCGAACAGAATCGATATCAAGCGAAGAAGGGTCTCGGCGGGGCATCCGCTGGCCCCAGAATGCAATGGGATGAGTATCCATTCGCATCGACCTACGAAGGTGGATACGGGGCATACATGATGGCAGTTCCTCAGAAAGAGAACCAATATCAAGGACAGATACTTTCTAAGTTCTACCGTGACTCCGGTATACGTGACGGCGGTCGATTCAATGTAAGGTTTATTCCATGACACGCTCTATTGATGAGTCAACGGAACTGATCGATAGGTATCTTCATGACTTAAACGTGCCCGCTTGGAGACGGTTGCGCCCCGGAATAAGTACCGATGAAGTGCAGAGAAGACTCTTTCCACGCGGCCTGCAGGCTGACTCCAATGTTCTTTCGCTATATAGATGGCATGATGGAACAAGTTGGGACGGGGACCCGGCGCTTAACGATCTACATCTTGTTCCTGGCTTCTACTTTCCAACAATCGATGAGTCGCTGGCCATCTATGATCAATTCGTAAATGAGCTCGATGAAAATCCGGCATGGTTCCCTATCATGGCAGATGGAGGCAGTGGCTACTCTTTTGTGGATCTCTCACATTTAGGGCAGCAGCCCATATACCATTTTACCTTCGAGGACATAGAACATGAGAAACAATACGATTCTGTGCGGCACATGTTGGATACAATTGCTGAGTCATACTTGAAGGGAATTTTCTTCGTGGGCGAGGATGGATGGCTAGACAATCAGTGGGAGGCTCACTGGGCGCTGGCCCGCCAAATGAATCCAACAGCCTCCTACTGGATCGATGACTAATAGGTGACTCGGTTCGCCGTTTCAGACTGGAAGGCCCGAGGACTGCGGAAGGACGGCAAGGCCCCGGCAGGAGGCTCGACCGAGGTGGAAACGGCCGCACGCCGGGAAGTCATTGAAGACGACGAAGCCATGGATTCGGTCCTGCCCAAGAACGCCCAGAAGTTCATGGCCCACACGGTTGCGTACTCGCCGATCTGGACGGTCAATAGACCGCCTCGGCCTGTTCCGCAGTCGGTCGTCGACGCTGGCTGCGGAGTGGCCTGGCCAAGCAGCGAGGGCTATTCATTCGTCGACCCTCCGTGCCTGTTTCTGGCAGAGGACATGTCGGGAAGTGTTTTCGCCGCCCTAACTTCAGCGGGCGAATTTTTCTGTCCGCTGGACCCGGACCAGCCGATCCGCGCTATATCAGATGATCACTTGGCCCTTTGCATGAACATGCGTGACGGTGGAGGAGCAACCGGAAAAGCTGTTAATGGGGCGAAACTCGGCGCGCGGCTGGAGCCATTCCCAAAGCAGGCCAACTGGCGGAGGACGTAGCAAAAGCGACGGGTGGAGTCCTCAAGACTAATAAGAGTGGCTACACCATAAACGTCCCCAATGGTTCCCGCGACGTGGTTGTTCGAGTGATGGAAGAAGGTGGTGAGCGTACCCTTCGCTTCTATCGTGTAAGCATCCCTAGTAAGGAGGCGTTCGATGTGCACGGAAAGGCCTCAAAGATTCATGGGGAAACACATATTGATATCTCCCAAAACTCTTTGGATGAGATTCTCGGAATCATTGAGAAAGTGAAAAAGTGAAGAGCATCAATGCTATGTGGGGTGGCATCCTCACGTGCCTTGCCCTTGACCCCGTCATACAGACCTGTGAACTGCGAGTGGAAGTGGTTGAGGCGGAGGGTGTTAGTACCCACGATGTGGTTTGTCGCCACATCGTGGACTGCCACTTTTACAGCAGCATCCCGGGGCCATGGTCTTATGCGGAGGTCACACAGGTTGAAGCAGCCTATGACCACGCATCTGCGCTCTGGGCCATCGAATTCATGCTGTGGTCAGAAGAAGCCGGAATAAGCATCAAGAGTCCAGAGATCCTCATCAACGGGGAGCTCATTCCCATTCCAGCATGGTGAAGGCCCTATGTTTCGGCACCGTCACCGGGGCGGTATCTTGTTCGTGCTGCGCCTCAAGATGGCTCACTCTTTGTCTAGAATGGGAGCGTCCGCTAGAGGATCCTTTACCGGACATCCGTTCCTTACAAGGCAGGAGTGCTCGTTCAAGCTCGCCAGCACCCACCATCGCTCCTGCGCTGTCTTCCCCACGGTTGTTGCCACACACAGGTCACGATTGACTCGGGTCCACGAGACGGCTTCGAGCCTCAGCCAGCAGTAAGGCGTAGTCCTCTGAGAATGGCTGAATCAGTACAGATTCCAGCGAGCATTCAAAGTCCCACAAGATGCGCCGCTCGGCTTGGTCAGCAAGATCAAGATCCTTGCGCTTGTTGAATCGGGCCAGCCAGTCAAAGAGTACCAACGCCTCGTCTTCGCTGAGTTCGACGCTGATTTGCCCGTCGTTGCTCACTCCTTCCCCTCCCCGCTGCGTCACTGGACTTCCTCGATTTCGTCCTCGCCTTCCGACAAACCACGCACCGTCATGAAAGTGTCGAAGGTCCCAAAGGATCTCAGATTAGGTTCAATTCCGATGGACCAAACCGCGTCGCATTCAACACAGCGCTGAAAGAGATCGCCCGTCTTTACAATTCGGAATGGTTTGACCCAGTCTTGCCTGCACCTTGGGCATACGATGTCGTCCCTCATGGGGACAACAACCCTGTCGCTACATCGGTCGTCCCGCGTTCGATGAAGATCCTGTCATCTATTCCCTGGCCATCGCCGCTTCGCTTTCGCATTGCAACAACATACCTGCATGCGTGGGTCGCCCAAGGGGGCCAGCCTTCAAAGGCCAGACTCTGGCCACTATGCTCAGTGTGTCCGTTAGCCGATCCATTACCGTGCTGCTGATACTTCCACCGTTCGTTAGTAGGCCATCAGGCAATGGGCGTCGACTAGGGTTTCGCGGGTGGCCACTGCCGCTGGTTCTCCCTGTAGAAAGGCTCGAGTGCGTTCGAGGGCAGTGCCCCGCCGTATACCTGGTCATTGCTCCAGTACGTGGCGTCAAGGCGTTTCCATTGATCAGCTGTCAGAGATCCGAGAGCGACGATCCGCTTGGCGGGCTGTGCCCGCATCGATGAAGCTGGGGGCCGTGCGAAGCGACTCAAAGAGCCCTTCAGTGACGGCTGCACCCAGTTCTGGGAGCGCCGAGACCCAACTGCTGATGATGGTGGCTACCTGTGCAGGCGTTTGATTCGTGGCGCTTGGCCACTGATCTCGCCCGATAAACCCGGCCGGGTCGGTGCCGTATCGAATGGCGTAGAACGGCACTCTGCGGCCCCGTGCCCAACCAACTTCTTGCTGACACCAGGGGCTGGAATTGAACTCGGGATGGATGATGGCAACGAATGCTTGCATAGATCGGAGAGATTGCTCGATTTGGGATTGCCAGGGTTTGCTGAAAGCCATGGTGTCGTGAGCAACGAAACCGTGGATGCCGACGAGAGCGAGTTCGTCTGCAACCTCCCCTACGAACTTTTTGTGTTTGGCAGAGTGGGACAGGAAGACCCGCGCATAGTCAGGCTTCCAAACCCCATCGCCTGCAACTGATTCCACGACGTCGACCACCGCGTCGATGTCGACACCCATGACAACGGAATAGAGCTCGGTTAGTTTCTCATCAGTTACGTCCGCGATTATTTCATCCAGCGAGGGGTGATCGAACTGGCCAGTGAATGGTTGGAGTTCGAACTCACGCAGCAGAACATTGACACGGGTGGGGTCCCACTCCAGCGTTCCCAGCCCCTCAAGGAGTTGGGTTTTCATATTGAATCGGTCTTTGCGTGTCAGTGCCATGCCAACAACAGTAAACGCGGCTGTCGGGTACTTTGACAACTTGTCGGCAGGCAGCGAGGAAGCTGCGTAGCTTTCTACCTGTTGACCTCAGTAGTCCATATTTACAGCACGGTCCTCAAGATGTTTCCGGACTAGGCTGCGAACTGTGCACCGCAGATTAAACAGAACACGCGTTCTGTGGAAGCTTCGGGGACCTTGAGCGGTTCATTGGGATGGCAGGGCGGCTCGACTATGACCATGTCGTCGGGCTCAATGAGTGGATCCGGTGTCTCGATGTCTAGGCTGAATGATGAGTTCGGCTCAAATTTCATGCCCTTGATGCCCTTGAATGCGTCCGTGAGGGCGTCCTTCATTGCCTGATCGAGCGCCCCGCCGGCACTCCCGAAGCCGTACTCAAGTTGCGCCGGCGTCCACCAGGAATCGAGACCTGCGGGTACACCGCATAGCGGACAAAAGTATTGGGAGTCCGGCTCGGCGTCGTCATCGCCTTCGGCGTGGCTGAACCACTTGAACTCCTCTTCGCAGGTCGGACACTCGCGGCGCAGGAAGCCGTCGCTGTCGAGTGGCAGGCTCACGGGAACTCGGATCTCTTCATCCATCGTCATTATCCATTCAGATCGAGGAACACTTCTTGGGTTACCTGCTCGCCGCTCTCGGTACGGGCTGTAATGGAGACGTCGAAGGCGTTGTCCTGTCGCGAACCGCCCAGCATGCGCCCCGTGTTGAAGACGTCCACGGTTACAGAGCGGCCACCACCCGGGATCTTCGCGATAGGACCGACATCGGTCGAGCGCAGATCAAGGGCTGCGTTCTCGGGCACGGTCACGGCGACGTCGTAGGCGGTCTCTGTTCCTCGGTTGATCACCTGAAGCTTGTCGATGCGGTTGCCGCCCTTATTGAAGTACTTGAGGTCGAAGTCGATGACCTTCCTCGCCGAAGCGCTGCTCGGCAAGCGACGCCCGAGGGGGAGACCGTCGCCTGGTGGTGGGGGTGCGGTGAAGTCGCCCGTAGTATGCCAGTCCGTACCGTTAAGGTCGACAGCGCAGCCTGCCGTTCGGAGCCGATTCGCCAGCGCCTGACGACTGGCTGGAGAATTTGAGAGTCGGATCGCGTGGCGTCCAGCAACATCACTGAACGGACGGACTTCGCCTACTTCCACGAGCACGGTTCGTTTAGCATCCCGGCCCAGGGCCATGCCAGCTTCGAACAGCACGTTGGGGCGGGCCTGCGGTGCGGGCTGTGTTTCTTGATCGTTCTCGCCATGACCGTAGCGGGGCAGGAGATATGCCACCTCGTCGGGTGTCATAAGGACAACGACAGCAGTCGCGTGATCGAAGGCCGCATCGAGCACCTGCCCGATGTAGGGCGAGCCCTCGCCGGTAAGTTCAACGGCGGTTGTCCACTCCAGCGGCGACAAGTTGATGCTCCGCAGGAAATCAAACATCGACTTGCGGAGCATCTCGTTGCGTCCGTGCACGACGAATACGGCGCGATTGTCACTCGGGCTGTTCAATGAGGTTCTCCTCGTGCGTATCCGGCTCACCCTCGGTCAGGAGGAGCTCACCACTCACGATAGACGGTGCCTCCGACAACCGCCCGTAAGCCGGTCGATAACCGCGCCGGCGGAGCATGCCGACTTTAGGGTCGAGGCCATGTTCGTAAGACCCGCACGATGAAATGCACGGTGAAGGGGCCGTAAACGCTACACCTCGTCGACCAGAGATGAAGGCACGCATGCGGTCAGTTCCGTGTCCTGGGACTTGCCTCGGAAAGTGAACGTTTGCGGTACGTTGGTGCCGGCCCCTCGGGAGTCTATGCAGGCGAGCCCGAACCTTCGGATACAGGGGGCACACCTCTGCGGCCGGGTTAGTCATCTTGGTTGGGTCCCCGGAGAGTAGTCCAGTGTTTGTGTGAGTTTCGTGTCCGAGAATGGACACAGGAGGTAATTCACGAATCATGGCACGCAGACACACCCCGGAGCAGGTCATCGCCAAGGTCCGGCAGGGCCAAAAGATGCTCAACGATGGCCGTCCGATGGTCGAGGTCGTCAAGGAGCTCCAGGTCACCGAGGCGACTTGGTACCGCTGGCTGAACCAGTACGGGTCTGAGAAGAACGCCGAAGCGTCCAAGCGGACCAAGGAGCTGGAGAAGGAGAACGCCCGGCTCAAGCGGTTGCTGGCGGAGAAGGAACTGGCGATCGACATCCTGAACGAGGTGGCGAAGGGAAAATTCTGAGCCCCGAACCACGTCGCCGTGCCGTGCGCATGGCGGTGGAGAAGTTCGGGGCATCCGAACGCTTCGCCTGCAAGGTCTTGGGGCAGAACCGGTCCGCGTTCCGCAAAAAGAAACCCGACATGGGCTTCGAAGAGGCGCAGCTCCGCTCGGAGCTGCGTGCCATCGCAATGAAGCACCCGGCGTGGGGCTGGCGGAAGGCCCGCTGGCACCTGCTGGCCCAGCCGGCGTGGGACGGGGTAGCGCTGAACAGGAAGCGCATCCGCAGGCTCTGGCGCGACGAAGGCCTGACCTGCAAACCCAGAGCCCGGAAGAAGCGCCGCACCGGGCCCGGCGCCGGGGAACAGAAACGCCTCACAGCCCAGTATCCGATGCACGTGGTCAGCTTCGACTTCCAATCCGACGTGACCTCCTGCGGCCGGCACATCCGGTTCCTCAACGTCATCGATGAATACACCCGCACGGCGCTGGCCGTCATCCCGCGAAGGTCGTTCAAAGCCACTGACGTGGTCGCGGTGCTGGAGAACATCATCGCCGAAACCGGCACCGCACCGACATACCTCAGGTGTGACAACGGCCCCGAATTCACCGCCGCCGCACTGATCGACTGGTGCGATACCGCCGGAGTCGACACCGCCTTCATCGACCCGGGCTCACCTTGGCAGAACGGCTTCATCGAATCCTTCAACGCCCAATTCAGAAGGGAACAACTCTCCGGAGAGATCATGGACACCATGGCCGAAGCGAAGTATTTGGCCGAGGAATGGAAGACTATCTACAATCATGAACGGCCCCACGGATCCCTGGACGGCATGACGCCGAAACGCTACTGGGAAACCTGGACGCAAGAAAACCAATTAGCTATCGCATAGACGCTGGACTGCTAACGGGGGCCCAATCAATCTCACCGGAGATCAGATCCCCGCAGCGGGGCATATCAGGTCCCCACTTCGGCTATCCCTCAGGCTCCGCGGGCACCCTCCATGAGGGCCGCATCGGCTGCGGATGTAACTTCTTCGCCCGGTCCTCTCGAATCGCGACCAGTAGGGTGCCCTCATCCAGTAGCGGCTTCCCCGATGAACCAGCCTCGGCAAGGTGTTCCCCTTCCGCCCGTTCTAGCGATGTCCACAACCGGTGTGCCAGATACCGAAGGCGGGTGAATCGGTGCTTGCTGGGTTCAGGGCCGTTTGGCTACCGCCCGCCGGATCGGCTGCTTGCACGTTGAGCCCAGCGCCGCATTCCTCGAACACCAGCGCAGTTTTGGCTCAAGGCTCGCACAATGTTGGCGCAGTCGCGTGAGCAGTCGCCCGAAACGAGGCCGCAGGTCAGATAAATAGCCATCGCTAAAGCGCGCCCTCATCCGGCGCCCAGGCTTTTGCCCGCGCGCATGTCCCATGAATCGCGAAAATTCCCAAGATGGCAACGAATTCCGGCCATGATCAACAAGAAGCCCACGCGTCCGGCAGGGCCAAAATACCCCGCGAACCAAGTAGTCGTCAGTCAAAAAACCGAGTACTCGCCGCGCAAACCAACGTATTCCTGAACCATCGTTCAGGCGAAAAACAGGCGTACATCCGAGTGTGGCACCGCATGGGAAGCAACCTGAACTATTGGGGACATCGCTTCATCCGGGCAAAGGAACCGGATGGTGGGGGTTGCGACGCGGCTCCCCGGACTGCAGATGAACCAAGGAGCCAAATCATGCGCAAGCTTTCCAATAAGAGCCGTATCACCGCTGCCGTTGCAGGTGTTGCCCTGGTCGCCGTCGGCGGCGGTGCGGCATACGCCTACTGGACCACGACGGGCTCCGGCAACGGCACCGCCACAAACTCGGCCGGCGGGGGCACCGTGACACTCCACGCCACGTTCGACGGCGGGCTCGCGCCGGGCAACTCCGTTCCCGTGGCATACACCGCCGACAATTCCACAACGTCAAGCACCGTGGTCGGCGACCTGGCGGCGGAAGTCAGCACCAACGTCCCCGGCTGCGAAGCAGCGTGGTTCGAAGTCACAGCCGACACAGGCAACGTACGAGTGCTTGCCAAGACTACTGGCACGTCCGTCGGCGCCGGCACCCTGACCTTCAACGACAGCGCAACCGAGAACCAGGACGCCTGCAAAGGCGCAGTAGTGACGGTCAGCGTCACCAGCGAGTAGCGGCCTCAGGCCGGGGACTGACCAACGACGGCGGTCCCCGGCCAGTTGCCTGCCCCCAGTTCCGCAACACCCGGCCCGTCCGAAAAGAGCTTCTTCCATGGACCCCACGCAAGAGCGCCGCAGCCCATTCCTCCGAGGTGGAATGCCGCTCCGTGCCGTGATCCTCGCCGTGCTGGTGGCATTGGTACCTGTCACGGCCTTGGCGGCTAGCAACGGACAGTCAAACGGACAAGGCACCCCGGGCAAGGAAGCCAAGGGAATCGCGGTGACCTTGTCGCCGTCGAGCCGGAGTACGGACCAAGGGCTGGCTGTCACCTACACGGCGTCCGCCGCCTCCAAGGGAGGCTTCGCTGGTCCGGTGGCGTTCGGCGTCGTGGGCTTGCCGGCAGGAGCAACAGCCGCGTGGTCGCCGTCGTCGGTGAACCTCGTTTCCGGCAGCACCGCCCAGGCGACGCTGACCATAGCAACGGCACCCAGTACCCCGGCAGGTAAGACCGACTTCACCATCACCGGGACCGGCGGGGGGATGCAATCCACGGCATCAGCGCAGTTGAATGTTCAGGAGGTCAAGCGGAACTTCGGGGTGACCGGCACCGTCAACGGTCCGCTGTCGCCGGGTTCTTCCCAGCCGATCGAGCTGCAGATTTCCAACCCCACCGGCAAGAGCATCGCTGTGAGTAATTTGTCGGTCGCGATCAGCCAGGTGGTCCGTACCCCGCAGGCTGTGGCGGCGAACTTGCCGTGCACCACGGCGGATTACGCGCTGACCCAGTTCAGCGGCACCTATCCGTTCACGGCCCCGGCCGGCTCCAGCAGCCTCTCCGGGTTGGGCATAGCCCAAAGCAAGTGGCCGCACATCAGGATGCTGGACACCCAGCTGCTTCAGGACGGTTGCAAAGGCGCCACCCTCCACTTCACGTACTCGGGGATGGGACAGGGAAACTGACATGAACATCTCCCGCATGGACCGGATTCGTAAGGGCACGCCAGCCCGTCCAGGCAGGCTCGCCCGAACAGCAGCCGCCACCACGGCTCTCTGCCTCTTGGGCGGCGTGGGTTCGGCTTATGCCTACTGGACCGCTGCCGGTTTGGGCAGTGGATCGGCCACCAACGGCACCATGCAGACAGTCACGGTGGACGCACTCGTCCCGGGCGATACCCTGCAAAGCAGCCTCGTGCCGGGCGGATCGGCCGACGTCGTCCTCCGCATCACCAACCCGAACCCGCACGGCGTCGCTATCCACAGCGTGACCGCCAGCGGACCCATCACCGCCGACGCCGCACACCCGGGCTGCGCCCCAACAGGCGTAACGTTCACGCCGGCCCAAATGACGTCCACGGCAATCGCTGCAAACACTTCCCTACTTCTCACCCTGCCCGGTGCTGCAAGCATGAGCACGGCATCACCCTCCGCCTGCCAAGGCGCGCAATTCACCATCCCCGTCACGCTGGAGGTGCGGAAGTGAACCGGCATCGTCGTTCCGACCGAGTCAGCATGGGCGGCTGGAACCGCCTTCTCGTGGTGGCGTTGGGCATTCTTCTGGTTTCCTGGAGCGGTCCTGCGGCAAGCGCATTCTGGAGCTCGGTCAGCAGCAATGGCGCTGCGGCCAAGTCCGACGCGCTGGCGCAGGGCTCAAAGCCGTCCACCAGCGTGACCGGCACCAACGTGTCTGTCACCTGGGCGGCCAGTACGACGGCGGCAGGCAGGTCCGTGACCGGCTACAGCATTGCGCGCTACGGCGCTGCGAGCGGCGGAAACCGTGTGCCTGCCACAGGTGCGTGCGCCGGGACTGTCACGTCCCTGGCCTGTGTGGAGGCCAATGTTCCCGCAGGGACTTGGTACTACACCGTCACGCCCATGCTTGCTCTGTGGCAGGGGCAGGAGAGTGCGAGGAGCGCGGGGACGACCCCCGTCACGGACACCACGCCTCCGGCCGCGCCCACAGTGACGGCGCCCGCCTTGGTGAACTCCCTCAACGTAGGGAACGTGCCGGTCGGCGGCACGGCTGAGGCCAATTCCACCGTGACGCTCACTGTCAGTGGTGCCGGTGCCTCATCCTTCTCACAGACCATCATTGCCAATAGCGCTGGAGGCTGGACCGCTGCACCAGTGGACGTCAGCAGGTTCACGGACGGCACCATCACTTTCTCGGCCAAGGCTACGGACGCCGCCGGGAACACTGGCGGCGCAGGCACAGCGACGTCAAAGAAGAAGTCGACCCCGCCCACCGTTGCCAACGTTGAGCTGGCGAATGTCGCAGGCGGCGTTGCGGGCAAGATCGAAAAGGGAGACACGGTAACCATCACGTTCTCGGACGTCATCAATGGGAAAACCGTCTGTAACACGTGGCCGGTCACCGGGTCATTCACCGTGAACGGAAACAACCAGGTCACTGTTAACGTCAGTCCGAATAACGTCCTCAGTGTGTCACTCACCGGATGTGCCCTCAATCTGGGCAGCGTTAACCTCGGTGCCGGGTACACCTCAACAGCTCTCAGCTTTTCGGGAAGCGGCAATGGAAACGGAACAACACCGAACTTTTCGTCCATGACTTGGAGCGGTAATCGGGTAGTCATCACCTTGGGCTCCGGCGTTTCCGGTGGCAACACCGTCCAGTCAGATCCGGCGGTCTTCGCAAGCTTTACGCCGGCCGGCAACATCACCGACACTGACGGCAACCCGCTCTCCACCGCTGCGGTCACCGGAACTGCGTCCCGTTTCTAGCAGCCAAATTGCAAGCTCCCGGGCTCCCGCCCACGCCTAGCCGGAAGCAGCAAATGGATAATAGTTTACGCATAACTACCTGTTGCGGGTAAACTATTACCCATGGGACGTCGAGAACTGGGTCTTACCCGCGCGGCCGAGGACGCTATTGTCGTGCTAGGGCAGCAAATTCGGATGGCACGCGCTGCACGAGGGATGACGGCCGAACACCTCGCTGGCACAGCAGGCATTACGCGGAAAACTCTAGCGGCCATCGAGCGCGGAAGCGCTGCGAGCAGCATCGGCAACGTATTCAACGTTGCATCGATCGTTGGCGTGCCACTCTTCGGGGTCGACGACCCAAGCCAACTCATTGCGCTCCGCCGACGAGGCGAAGAACGGCTCGCGTTGCTTCCCGCACGTGTCGACAAGAAGCGAAGGGGCAACGACGATGGCCTCGACTTCTGACATCTACGTGTGGGTTTGGCTACCCAAGGCGGACACGCCGGTGCCCGCCGGCCGTCTTCGAGAGGGTGCGCCTGGCCAGTTTTTCTTCGACTACGGTCGGCGGTACTTGGAGCGACCCAACGCCGTATCCCTGGCGCCGACCCTCCCGCTATCCGAGCAAACGTTTGGGCCCACAGGGTCGATGGGACTGCCTGGTGCTCTGCGCGACGCTTCACCAGATGCGTGGGGGCGGCGCGTCGTTCAGTACCAAGTTACCGGTGACCGCGGGGACGACGCCGACACCGGTGACCTTGACGAGCGCACATATCTTTTGAACTCCGGGTCCAACCGCTTCGGCGCTATCGATTTCCAGAGATCAGTTATTGACTACGTCCCCCGTGCTGCGGCTCCCGCTCCGCTGGAAACCCTTCTGAACGCCGCAGACCTCGTCGACGCAGGGGAGGATTTGCCGTTCGAACTCGAGCGAGCTCTCCTGAGTGGTACAGCGATGGGTGGGGCACGCCCGAAGTCCGTCATCCACCAATCTGGCCGCGAATACATAGCGAAGTTCAGTGCGTCCAATGACCACTTTCCCGTGGTGGGCGCGGAGTCAGCGAGCATGTTCCTCGCCGGGAAGGCTGGGCTTAACGTTGCGCGTACTCGCGTCGAAAGCGTCCTCGGTCGGAGCGTCCTGCTAGTTGAACGATTCGACCGCACGCAGGACGGCGGTCGCATCCTTGCGGCAAGCGCCCTGACCCTGACCGGCTTGGACGAGCTACAGGCGCGCAGCGGCAGCTATGTAGAGTTTCTGGACGCTCTTCGAAACAACGGCGCGCCCGAGGGCACCGCCTCCGAACTCTTCGCACGCATCGCATTCAACATGTCAATCTCCAACTCCGACGACCATCTTCGGAACCACGCGGCGCTCTGGGATGGATCTGTGGCGAGGCTCAGCCCCGCCTATGACCTTTCACCAATGCGGCATAGCGGAGAGACGGCTTCGCAGGCCATTGCATATGACAGGAATGGGACAAAGCGGAACAACCTATCTGACCTGATCGCCGCCCGCAGCCTCTATGACCTGACCAAGGACCAAGCAAGCAGTATCGTTGCCCGAATCGAAGACGCCATTCGTGAGCACTGGGCAGAGGCTGCGGACTTCGGAAGGCTCACCAGCGCCGACAGGCGTCTCCTGTGGGGGCGTCAGTTTCTCAATCCCGGCACCCTCTATGGTTTCCGGGACCGGTGAGGTTCGTCCAAGCGCAACGTCCGTGACTACGCCCACTATCCGCCTGCCTAACGCGAGGTGACCAACCGCCCGGGCGTAACCTAGGAAGCGGACGCCAGTGCCGCCGTCGTACGTTTTTGATCCTGCGACGAAAGGCGAGCCGCTCTTTGAAGGCTGTAGCGGAAATGTTCACGATGGGCCCGTCGAACAAGGACCATCACCCGGCCATCCGTTGCGCTGTAGGCGTGTTCGTTCCCCTCATTACGCTGACGCTGCTGGGGCGGCTGGACTTGGCCGTGTTCGCGTCGTTCGGTGCGTTCACGGGCATCTATGGGCGCAATGAGCCGCATAGCGTGCGCTTCCGTAGCCAACTCCGGGCCGGAAGCTTCATGCTTTTGGTCATCCTTTTCGCCACCCTGACGGCCCGGGTCGCGCAGACTCTGGGGGTCGATGGAACCGCGTATTCGTGGCTCCTGACGGCTGCGACCACCTTGGTTGCCGGCCTCTGCTCCGTTGTGGTGGCAGCTTGGCGGCTTCGCCCCGGCGGCTCTCTCTTTCACATCTTCGCCTTCGCCGCGATTGCCTCCATCCCCGCGCAGCCGCCGCTGTGGGAAGCGATGCTTGTGGCCGTGCTGACCACGCTCCTTAGCCTGCTGATCGGCATGTCGTCCCGCATCGTCAAGAGCCATCGAACTCCTTGGAAGCGGCCGCCCCGCATCCGTCACACCGCTCTGGAACGCCGCGCGATCTGGCTCGAAGGCGGCGGCTACCTGGTGGCCGCGGGACTCGCCGGAACCATTGCCACTTTGGTAGGGGAGAAGCTCGGTTTTGGCCACAGTTACTGGGCGATGGTTGCGGCCGTCGTTCCATTGGTGGGGCACTCGACGCGCCACAGGATCAGCCGGGGTTTCCAAAGAATCGCCGGCACAGTGATCGGCCTGCTGCTGATGGCCGCCATCCTCTGGCTGAATCCGGCGCCGTGGGGGATGGTCCTGGTGATCGCCGCATGCCAGTTCGGCGCCGAACTTTTCATCGCGCGGCAGTATTTTGTGGCGCAGATCTTCGTCACGCCGTTGGCGTTGATCGCCACCCTCTTGGCTGCCCCGGTGGACCCGGGCCTGCTGCTGCGGGACCGGATCGTGGAGACAGTGATCGGCGCCGTCATTGGCGTAGCCGTCGTGGTGGCCCCGGCAGCCTGGCGGCGGTTGCGCTCGTAGCGCCACCAGATCGGCAGCACGCCTGAGGTCTGCTGGGCGCACCCGACCCGAACCTGTATGCTCGTCATTTCATAAGTTTACTTAGTAGTACCATAGTACTTAGACAGACAAGCTACTCGTCTAACGAAGGAATGGTCATGACTGCGGATGTCGTGAAGGAAGGATATTGGTACGGCAATGAAACTGTTGCCGTCGAAGTCCTGAATGCCCTGCGGGATTATCGTTCGGCTGAGGCCGCCATGCGTCGGCGAACCCGCTCCTCCATGGGCATGGGCGAAACGGATCTTCTGGCTTTGCGCTACCTCCTGGAATACGAGCGCGCGGGCAGGATGGTCGGACCCAAGGAACTCGCCACGCGGCTGGGGATCACCTCCGCCTCCATGACCAGCCTGGTGGACCGCATGGTGAAGTCGGGTCACGTCGTGCGCGAGCCCCACCCGACTGATCGTCGCGCCTTGGTACTGAGGCCGACGTCGGACTCTGACGAGGAGGTTCGCAAGACTCTCAGCGGCATGCACCGGCGAATGATGGACGTCGCGGCGTCCCTCAGTCGTGGCGAGGCCGTGGTGGTGGTCGACTTCCTGAAGCGAATGCGGGAAGCGATCGATGGGATTGACCAACATTGACCACCCGGCTGGACTTAAGTAGTAAGTACACATATAACTAGATATCCAAGATACTTATTCTAGATTGTGGGAGATGACATGACAGTCGTTGCAAGGGAGGAAGCTCCCGCAAACGAAATGTCCTGCGAAAGCGGGTTCCGGATGGACATTGAGGCCACGGATCCCGTGAACGGTGTCTCCAAATGACAGCCATCATTCCTGCAGCCGGTCCTCTGGGATCGGGCACCCTGCCGTCGAGCCTGCATCACGAAGCGATGGGCTCGAATGTGCCGGTGGCAAGCGGTCATGACAGCTTGCTGGGTGGCCGGTACAGCCTGGGACGATGGCTTGGAGGTGGCTCCGAGGCCCACGTCTACGAGGCTTTGGACGCCCGTGCAGGTTCGGTGGTGGCCGTGAAGGTCTTCCGCGAAACGGGCCGGGTCCGTGGTGGAGCTTTCGAACGCGAACTCGAAATCCACAAGCGGTTGCGGAACAAGAACATTGTGCGTCTCCGCGATTCGGGCAGTCTCATCGCCGACGGCGAGCCCCACCACTATGTGGTGATGGACTTGGTGAACGGGCAGGACCTGCGCGCCGTCCTCCGGGCAGCGCCCGCAGGCTCCGGCACGACAGCTGCTTGGATGACCGATATTGCAAACGCCCTGGCATACCTGCACCGACGCGGGATTGTGCACAACGACGTCAAGCCCGGCAACATCATGGTCCCGGGTCACGCTGGAACTGGTCCCGCCATGCTGACTGATTTCGGTGTCGCGATCAGTCCGGCACACACGGCAAGGAGTTCGTCCTCCGGGACGCCCCACTACATGAGTCCCGAAGCGGTGTGCGGAGAAGTTCCCACCGCGGCAAGTGACATCTATTCCCTGGGATTGGTGACCCTTGAGTGCCTCACGGGCACCAAGGCATTCCCGGGCCCCCCGCTGGAGTCCATGGTTGCCAGGACTCTGAGCGAACCCCGAGTTCCCGGTACGGTGCGGCGGCGCTGGTCCATGGCATTGCATGCCATGACAGACCCCGATCCGGCCGGTAGGCCGTCTGCAAAGCAAGTCGCCGGCATGTTCCGGCGGCTCCGCTGGCAGGGCTAAACCAAGGTCCTCCCAGGCGCGCACGTGGACGCCGGGAAGGACCAAAGCACTAGAGAAAGAAGAAAAATGGGAATCTTTGGATGGATCATTCTGGGCCTGATCGCCGGTGCCATTGCCAAGGCCATCAAGCCTGGCAAGCAGGGCGGCGGTATTCTTGCGACTCTCCTGCTCGGAATCGTTGGTGCCGTCCTCGGTGGATGGATCGGCAGCGTCCTGTTCAACGTGGGCATCAACGAGTTCTGGTCGCTTTCCACGTGGTTGCTCGCTATCGGCGGTGCACTGATCGTCCTCATCATCTGGGGACTGCTCACCCGCAAGCGGGCCTAGCGTCCTGAGCCTGAAGGTCCCGCGCCGTCTGTTTTCGCAGACGGGGCGGGGCCTTTTTGCATGCCCGGGGTCTTCCGGGATGGTCTCGGTCACCGGTCACAATCCGCGCGCAAGATCACGCCCCGCCCACCCGGTTTACGCTGCTTCTGAAAAGCACCTTCAAGACGCCAAGGGCAGCCATGACCTTCTCTTCAGCAGCCACCGCCGCTACGCCTCCCATTCGGAAACAGCGGAGCGAACTTTCTGCGGCCGGCACCGCTCTTGGAGCCCTCGGCATGGCCGCTGCGGTAGGCGTCTTTGCCGCCCTCCTACACCTGGTGTCGGAGGTTTCGCCCCGCAGCGGCCCGGTTTTCGAAGGGTGGTCCGGCAGCGTCGACGGTTCCCCTCTGGATGCCGTGCGCTGGTTCTTCGGCGACATGACCGAGCCACTGTTCTTCAAGTCCGATCTGGCCGCAGCAGGTCTTCTGACCGGCGCCGTCATCGCATGGTGGGCAGGCCGCCGTCGGAAACGCTGGGCAGGGGAGCTGAGCTACGGAACCGGCCTATGGCCCTGGGTCTTCGCATCTGCTGCGCTGAGCCTCGCCTTGTCCAACGCAGCCTTCGGGTGGATGCTCGACGGCGGATGGCAGCCGACGTTCGTTCCTTTCGTTTGCGTCGCACCCGCCATGGTTCTGGTGTACGGGGGCGGCTGGTGGCCGTGCCTAACCGGAGCGGTGCTCGGCGCGGCCACCACAACCCCGCTTGCCCTCCTGCTGATCCCCACAGTCTCGGCGCCGCTGGGGCTTCCGGCATTGGTGGCCAACGTCCTGGCGATGGCTGTGGGTTCTGCGGTGTCGTTCGCCGTCGCGCGGAAGCTTCCGTGGCTGGCTCCGCGAGCCGTGGAACTCCGCAGGGTGGAGCCGGCTACGCAAACCGGCCATCCGGCGTCGGGCCCTACCTGGAAGAGCGACACCTTCTGGGCCGCACGGCGCGTCCTGAAGGACTTCACTGAAACGCACTTCTTTGCCAACGAACTCGCCAGTGCAGGGGTGATCCTGGGTGTGGGCGCAGCGTTCGCCTTGAACCCGGGCCTGCCCTCCTACGGCTCGAACCTGCTTCCCGGGATCCTCTTTGCGCAGGCGCTGACGTCCGCGTTCGGAGTAGTGCTGTGGCGGGAGTGGTTCGGCGACGGCGGTTGGGCAGCTACGTACGCGTCCGTGGTGTCCGTGGCCCCGGCGGCAGTACTGGCCTTCAACGGATCATGGACGTCCATCATCGGCGGGGCGCTGCTGGGAGCCTTAGTGGCGCCGCCCGTTGCGCGCGGCATCACCACGCGACTGCCTCCCGGTTACCACCCGGTGATTGCCAACACCGCCGCCATGGCGATTTCGACGGCGGTTGCGTTGCCGGTTCTGGGGCTGCTGCCGCACTGACGGTGTTTAGGAGCGGAAGGCCTTACTCAGCCACCAGCAATGCCTGCGGCGCGGCCTGTTTCATCCGCGTCTTCAGCCAACTGATCTGTTGCTGCGTCTCCGCTTGGCATTTTTCAACCGCGCTCAGCAGTTCCTTGTCCCGGAGCGCAGAACCCGCTTGCTCAACCACCGTCCACGTTGCATCCACCAAGGTGGCCAGCAGGTACAGGTCCTGCAGGTCGCGGAGCAGCCCCACCGGCCCGCCCCTGGTCTCTGACAAGCCGTCGGCGTGGAGGCGTTCGGGTTCGTCGTCCGAACCGTCCTCGCCGTAGCGTTCCGCCAAGGGAGCCAGCAGTTCCTCGTGATGGTCGCATTGTTTTGCCAGGGTCTGGCAGAGGAAATGGACATCCGGTTCGGCCCCGTGGCCCTCGGCCACCTGCCGGAACGAATCCGCCAGCGTTTGCTCACCCTTGTGCAGCAGTCCCAGGTAGATGTTGAGGTTCACTGTTCTCCTCCTGCCGGCCGTGACGCTGTGGTTGTTGGCGCGGGGGCCGTCCCGGCGCCGTCGCGGATCTTCTCGACTCTTACTGCCGCGTTCTTGAAGACAGGCTGCTTGGAGATCGGGTCCCACTCCGTCAGGGTGAGCTCGTTGGCGGCCGAGCGGAAAGCATCGTCATCGGGCCGGTTGCCGTCGGCCCGGGGATCGTCCCAGTATCCGAAGTGGAACGGAGCAAAGATGGTTCCGGGCCGGATACCGCTGACACGCGCGGGTGCCTCCACCACGCCGCGGCGCGAGGTGACCCGGACGACGTCGCCCTCTGCAATGCGGAACCTGGCAGCGTCGTCGACGGAAAGCTCCACCCACATCCGCGGGGCCGCCGAATTCAGGGCCTTGGACCGGGCCGTCTTGGTCCGCGTGTGGAAGTGGTAGGCCGTGCGGCCGGTCGAGTACAACAGCGGATAGTCATCGTCCGGCTCTTCATGCGGGGGATGGAACATGGTGGTCTTGAGCCAGGCGCGGCCCTCGGGCTGCTTTGCTTTGTACGCTTCGGGCTCCACCTCGGCTCCGGTCAGAAGATCGTGCCCGAAGTTCTCGCAATACTCTGCATTGGAGGGGAACTGCCCGTCAGTGTAAAGGCGCTGCGTTCCCTCCGGACGCTCTTCGGTGCAGGGCCAAGGGATGCCGCTCCCGCCCCGCAGCTTGTCATAGCTCAATCCCGTGTAGTCGCACGGGCGGCCCCGCGAGCATTCCTTCCAAGCCTCGAAAGCGTCCTCGGGGCCGGTCCACGTCAGGAGGGGCTGACCGTCGAGGTTGGTGAAGCCCATCCGACGTGAGTAATCGAGGAAAATGTCCAGATCGCTGCGCGCTTCGCCCGGTGGGTCCACCGCTTTGTCCGAAAGGTGCACCACCCGGGAAGCGTTGGTGAAGGTGCCGGTCTTTTCGCCCCAGGCGGCTGCGGGAAGTACGACGTCGGCAACTTCCGCCGTCTCGGTCGGGTACAGGTCCTGCACCACCAGGAACAGTTCCGGCTTGGCCAGGATCTTACGGATCCGCTGCAATTCGGGCAGCGAAATCGCCGGGTTCGTGGCCGAGACCCACAGGAAGTTGATGGAACCCTGTTCGGCGTAGCGGAAGATCTGCATGGCGTGGGTCGGCGGTGCCCAGTGGGGGATGATCGCCGGGTCCACGTTCCAGAGGGCAGCGAGTTCGTTGATGTGGTCCGGGTTGTGCCAGTTACGGAAGCCCGGCAGGTCGCCGTCGGCCCCGCATTCCCTGTTGTTCTGCGCGGTGGGCTGGCCGTTCATCTGCAACAGCCCGGCTCCCGGGCGGCCCAGCATGCCACGCAGCAAATGGAGGTTGTTGACCTGGCAGGACGACGCCGTGGCCTGGTTGGACTGGTAGAACCCCTGCAACACCGTGGAAAGAACGCGTTCAGAGGTCCCGAAGATGCGGGCGGCCTTGCGGATGTCGTGGGCGCTGACCCCGCACACTGCGGCGGCCGCCTCGGGGGTCCATTCCTCCACCGTGGCCTTCAGGTCCTCGAAGCCCATGGTGTGCTCTTCGATGTAGGAAGGGTCGTGCCAATTGTTATGGAGTACTTCGCGGATGAGAGCGTGCATCAACGCGAGGTTGGTTCCCGGCCGGACCGCGAGGTGTACCTCTGCGTGGCGTGCGACGTCCGTATTCCGGGGGTCTACACACACCAGTTTGGGCGGGTTGGGCCCTGAGAGGCGGTCCAGGATGCGTGCCCACAGGACGGTTTGGGTTTCCGGCATGTTGTGGCCGTAGAGGAAGATCGCGTCGCAGCTGTCGATGTCCTCGTACGCGCCGGGCTGGCCATCCGCGCCGAAGGTCTCCTTGAGGGCCGAAGCTGCAGTGGCGGTGCAGAGCCGGGTGTTGCCGTCCATGTGCGGGGTGCCCACACCGGCCTTCCCGATCACTCCCAGCGCGTAGTACTCCTCGAGGAAGAGCTGGCCACTGGTATAAAAGCCATGGCTGAGCGGTCCCTTGTCCTTCAGCAGTTTCGTGCTGCGCTCGACGATCCGGTTCATGGCGGTGTCCCAGTCCGTTTCCACCAGGCGGCCGTTTTCGCGGATCAGCGGTTTGGTCAGGCGGTCCTTGTTTGCCACGCCCTGCCAGCTCGCGAAGAGTCCCTTCGGCCCCAGCCTGCCCTTGTTGATCACGTCCGCTTCCCGGCCGCGGATGCCCACCATAACGCCGTCCTTGACGGCAATATCGCAACCGCAGCCGTTGCTGCACAGGACGCACGCAGACTGGACCCAACGGTCCACGTCCCCTTCTTCAACACCTTCCATCAGGGCGTAGTCCACCCGGGTGGGCCATTGCCCGTCCCTCTCATAGGGAGTCCTGGCACCCCAGATGTCCTTGATCCGGTCCTTCATGGGGGCCGCAGCATCCCCACTGTTTGGCTGTTCCATGCCTACAGGATTATCAGCATGCTTATGTTCCGTCCAGATGCCCGGCCCGCCGGCCCAACTAGGTCGCATTTGTGCGCGTTTTCAGTGCTTGTCATGTCTCATGACCTTGTAGACACTTCATGTCTCATGACTTCGTGGACGGTTGTTGTCTCACGACTGTGTGGACACTTCGTCTTGGGACTTTGTTTGTCGGCCTCTGCGGGGCGGGTACTTTGTTCGTTTCTTGCGGGTGCCTTGTGGGTCTGCGACGACTCCTGAGGGTTTTCCGTTGCCGACGTAGGTGGTTCCGTGCGGAGGTCTGGGGTGAGTGATGATCTCGGTGCCTTGTGCTCCGAAGAACATGATGGTGGTGTCGTCGTAGATGATGTGCACGGTGGTGCCGGTGTGTTCTTTGCCCATTTTGAAGTGGGTTCCTAGGATCGTCACGGACCCGTTCCGGTTCACTGTTCGGTGCGCGCTTTGCCTGTCCGTTGCGGGCGTGACTTGCTCAGGAACGGTTGGCGGGGGCGTTTTCGGGGTGGCGTTCCAGGCCTCATAGGGCGTCGTTCCCGCGGGTAGGCCTTGATGTTCGCGTTCGTTGTTGTAGTAGAGATCGAAAGCGTCGACCTGCAGTTGCAGGGCAGCCATTGAAGGGGCCGGGAGTTGCCTGTGCAGGTATCGGTGCAGGGTTTGGTGGAAGCGTTCGTTCTTGCCTTGGGTGGTGGGTTTGTAGGGTTTGCCCGTTATCGGTTCGATGCCTTTGGCTTTGAGGAACTCCACGAGGGCCCCGGTGCGGCCGCGGCGGGTGGGATTCAGTGCCGAGCCGTTGTCGGAAAGGAACTTCTGCGGTGCTCCGTGGCGTTCGATGGCCTGGGTAACGACGGCGATTGCGGCGGCGCTGGTTTCGCCGGGTGCGACCAGGGACGCCAGCGCCAAACGCGAATGATCATCGATGAGTTGGAAGATGGCTACCTTCTTGCCGCTGGCGAGCTGCCATTCGGTCGAGTCGATTTGCCAGCACGCGTTGGGTTGCGGATAGACGAACCTTTTGTAGGCGCTTCGAGGCTTCTTCCGCGGTTCGGGCATCACGACACCGGCCCGGGAAAAGATCCTGGCCACGGTGGCACGCGAGGGCGGTGTGAAGCCTTGTCGTGAGAGCTTCGCGATGACAGAAAGCGGACCGTGGTCCTGCCCGCTCTCCTGCAGTTCCGCCCGGGTACCGAGCAGCAACTCGATCATCGCCTGTGGGGTCAGGGCCGGCATGGTTCTTGGAATCGTGGGCTTTTTCTCCAATGCCTTCACCGGCCCCACCTCGGCAGCCGCCGCCCGGACCCGGTAGAACCAGGCCCGGGAGACATTGTGCTTCCTGCAGAACGCAGTAACCGCGCCTCTGGGCGAATCCTCGGACCACGTTGCCACAGCATGCCGGATCTTGATGTCCGGTTGGGGTTTGCTCATGCAGAGCAGCAAACCCGCAAGCTAAGTGTCCACGATGTCCTGAGACAGAGTGTCTACGAAGTCATGAGACAGAACTGTCTATTAAGTCATGAGACTCCACACGCGTTTTCAGTGCTGAAAACGCGCACAAATGCGACCTGGTTGGGTGCCGGGGCGGGGGTGGGTGAGGGGAGGGACGGGATTTCCTGAGCCAGACTTGAGCAATTCCTCAGGAAAGCCTGAGCAGCCTGACCCACACTCATAAAGAGGCGGTTATCGACGCCACGGAAGGAGGGGCGGGACCATGAGCAACAGCATGAGTGGAACCGCCCCCGATGGCAACGGTTCCCATCCGCCCCTGAATGCCGCTGTGATGCAGCCCGCAGCGGCATTGCAACTTCCCTCTGGAACGCTTGAATCCGGCCCGGCGCATCTTCACATGGGCACGCTGCGGGCGCTGGCTGAAGAACTGGGCGACGCCGCTCACGTGCTGCGCTTCCTCTCCACCTACCTGTCCATGCTGCCAACGCGGATGGGACGGATCGACGTGGGACTGGCCGCAGCCGAGGCCGAGCCCAGCCTCGAAGCGGTCCTGAGTCTGAAGATTTCCTCGTCGATGGTGGGCGCCCGCGTCACCGAACGCCATTGCACGGCCATGGAAAAGATGATCCGCAGAGACCGCCTGAGCGACGCGATCCAAGCCCTTCCAGCCCTCCGGCGGGTGACCGATCAGTGCTATGCCGCACGCCCGCACCTGCTGGACAGGGCTGCCGAAGCGTTGCTCGCCGCGGCGGTCCATAAAGCACAGGCCCCGCGAACCCTCTGGGATTCGGGTTCGCGGGGCCTGTAAGTCTCCGTGCCGGCGGCTACCGTTCTCCCGCCGGCACGGCTTTCTTGTCCGCGTGGATGTGCGTGGGGACAACAAGCAGTGCTACGAGGGCAAGGAGGCCCGCCGCGGCGAACACGTAGAATCCGGCAGGGTACGCGATATTGGCGGCTACCAGGGTGCCGGTCACGGCCGGGCCAACAATGGCACCCAGGCGGCCAACGCCCGCGGCGAACCCGAGGCCCGTGCCGCGGAGGTGGGCCGGGAACAGCTGGCTCACCCACGCATAGACCAGTACCTGCGAACTGAAGACGAACACGCCGGTAACGAACACGGCTGCATTGAGCAGGAATTCGTTCTGGATCTTGACGCTCAGGATGGCCAGCAGAACACCGGACAAGCCGAACCACAGCAGCACGATCCGCTTTGTCCCATGCTTGTCAGCCAGGACACCTGCCAGGAACAGCCCGGCAACGGCCCCAAGGTTCAGCACAAGCAGCAGCGTCAGGCCGGTGCTGACCGGATAGCCGGCTGCGGCCATCAGCTGCGGCAGCCATGTGTTGAGGCCGTAAACCAGCAGCAGTCCCATGAACGACGCGATCCCGATTCCCACGGCGACCACGGGGTAGGGCTTGCGCAGAAGGTCGCGAAAGCCGGTCTTGGGCTCTTCGGTTGAACGCCCGACGGCGGCAGGGGCCTTGGCAGCGTCAGCGGACGGAGCGGGGGCTGCTTGGGGGAGGGATTCGGGCAGCTTGGCCCACAGGAACGGCAGCAGTACCAGGCCGGCCGCACCGCCAATGATGAACATGAGGCGCCAGTTGGGAATGATGAGGATGGCCAGCAAGGCAGTGGCCACGGCGCCCACGTGGTAGCCGGTCATGGTGCGCGTGGTGGACTTGCCCGCTGACCCCGCCGGGGCGTAGTCGTTCATGTAGGCCAAGGCTGCGGGGAGGCAGGCTCCCAGGCCCAGCCCTGCCAGGAGGCGAAGGACGGAGAACACGGCCACGTTGGGGGCGAACGCGACGGCCAAGGTGAAGAGGGAGAAACCTGCCACGCAAGCGATCAGTAGTTTGCGGCGCCCGAACTTGTCCGAGAGCGGGGCAATGAAGAGCGCACCCAGGCCCACGCCGACCAGGGAGATGGTGGCTGCGAATGTGGCGCCAACAGCGTCGAAGCCGAGCTCGCCGGTCTTGATGAGCGTGGGAATGACCGTGCCCAGGACCACGAGGTCGAATCCGTCCAGGACCATGGCGAGCCAACAGAGCCACACAGGCCATTGTGAGCGGCGGGCAGATGTCATCGTCGGCATAGCGTCCTCGGTACATGATGGGTCGGATCCCGACCGTCAGAATGATCGGTTGGTTATGAGATTTGTATCACCGGGAGCTGTTACGTGACGCACGTTTTACCATTGAATGGAAGGCAGCCATGGCGGATGCCGCTGACCTTGGGAGGAAAATGGCCAACTCGGCGTCGGGCGATTCGGTGGTGGACCGCGTGGTCCGGGTCATCGCTGCCTTCCCTGAAGGAGTCACGACGCTCCAGCTGGCGGAGGTGGCGGAGCGGGCTTCCTTGCCTCTGTCAACGGCGCACCGGCTGGTCCGGCAACTGTCCGATCATGGCCTGTTGGACCTGGGCCCCGGCGGAACAGTCCGCTTGGGGTTGAGGCTGTGGGAGCTGGTGAACCGCAATTCGCCAACCCTCGCGCTGCGTCAGGCGGCGATGCCTTTCATGGAGGACATTCAGCAGGTCCTGAACCAGAACGTGAACCTGGCTGTGCTGGAAGGGTGGGAGGCACTCTTTGTTGAGCGCCTGTCCAGGCGTGGCTCGGTAACGAACAGGGCGCAGGTCGCCGGCCGCATGCCGGTCCATATTTCCTCGGCGGGCCTCGCTTTGATGGCCCACCAGCCCCGCGAACTGCAGGCGGAGTACCTCCGCCACTTCGAGGACCCCTCCGGAAAGGTGACTTCCGACGTCGTGCGTCACCTTCTGGCGGAAAGCGCCAGGCAAGGCTATGCCCAACTCGCGGGCGTCGTTGATCCGGACACGTGGGGAATCGCGGTCCCCGTGATGAACGGCAAGCGCCGGGCCGTCGCTGCTTTGGGCGTGGTGGTGCCCCTTGCGGAGGTGCGCCTCCAAGCGCTGGTGCCGGCACTTCAGACGGCGGCCCGGGGCATCAGCCGGCGCCTTGACGAGTGAGGATATTCCGTTCAACGGAATTCGTGTAACGCCTGTCACCCGCCCCGGTCCACACTGAGGGGAGTCTCACCCGGGATCGCCGGGACCGCAACGGAGCGAGGAAATCATGGCACGCACCACCATCACCACCCAAGTCGCCATCATGGGCGCCGGACCCGCAGGGCTCATGCTCTCCCACCTGCTGGCGAAGCAGGGCATCGAATCGGTAGTGGTGGAGATCCGCAGCCGCAAGGACATCGAGGAAACGGTACGCGCCGGAATCCTGGAGCACGGCACCGTCAACCTGTTGGTTGACTCCGGAGTGTCAGATCGGGTGCTGCGCGAGGGTGATCGCCACGACGGCATTGAGTTGCGCTTCAACGGCGAAAGCCACCGGATCAACTTCAAGGAGCTTGTTGGCGAGTCGGTGTGGCTCTACCCGCAGACCGACGTCTTCATGGACCTCGCTGCCCGCCGTGAGGCCGACGGCGGCGACGTCCGGTACAGCGTCACGGACACCTCCGTGTCCGACCTCGAGGGCAGGCCGAAAGTCTGGTTCACCGATTCGGATGGCCAGGAGTTCGAAATCCAGGCTGACTTCCTGGTGGGTGCCGACGGCTCGCGCAGCCACTGCCGCTTCCAGATCCCGGAGGCCAACCGCAAATGGTTCTTCCACGAGTACCCTTTTGCGTGGTTCGGAATTCTTGCCGAAGCCCCGCGCAGCTCGGACGAGCTTATCTATGCCAACTCGGAGCACGGATTCGCGCTCATCTCGCAGCGCACGGAAACCGTCCAGCGCATGTACTTCCAGTGCGACCCCAAAGAAAACGTGGCCGACTGGGACGACGAACGCATCTGGTCCGAATTCCGAAAGCGCGTCAACGGCAACGGCTTTGAGCTCAAGGAAGGCCCTGTCCTGGACAAGATGGTCCTGCCTTTCCGCAGCTTCGTGCACACCCCCATGCGCTACGGCAACCTGTTCCTGGCCGGCGATGCCGCGCACACCGTTCCGCCGACCGGTGCCAAGGGACTCAACCTGGCCATCAACGACGTCAAGGTGCTCTTTGAAGGCCTCGATTCCTTCTACTCGAAGGGTTCTTCGGTACTGCTGGATTCCTACAGCGACCGAGCGCTGGACAGGGTTTGGAAGGCCCAGCACTTCTCCTACTGGATGACCTCGATGCTGCACACCGTCCCTGGCGCCGACGACTTTGATCGTGCCCGCCAGCTTGGTGAACTCCGCTCGGTGGTCTCCTCCGAACACGGAAAGGCATACCTCGCCGAGTCCTACACGGGGTGGCCGGAAGTCCGCTAGGCCCGGTACCCGTGGTGTCGCTGCGGGGCTGACAGTGGGACGATGTCCCTATGGATGACCAGGAGAAGTCCCGCCCCGCCGCACCTTCGGAGGAACGCGGCTACGGTACTGGTGACGACGTCGGTTCGCCCACCACCCAGCAGATGCGGGCCGTCGGCCAGCGCCGGCGTGATGCGGAGCGGAAGCTGGATCAGCACCTTGAGGAGGCCAGGCACAAGGCCGAACTCCCGGACCCCGACGAGCAGAAGACCGAGAGCTGACGCTGCGCCATCAGTGAGGAGCTACTTCTTTCCCTTGGACGGTTCCGGGTTCTTGGGCATTGACTCCTGCTGGCCGTGCTTCCGTTCCGTGAACGGAGTGTCGCTGTCGTGGGCCTGGCCATGGTGTAGTTGCAGGGCCGAGTGGATGAGCGGGAAGTGGCTGAACGCTTGCGGGGTGTTTCCCAAATGCCGCTGGGTCCGCGGGTCCCATTCTTCGCTCAGCAGGCCGACGTCGTTGCGCAGGTCCAGGAGCCGTTCGAACATCTGCGTTGCCTCGTCCTTCCGATCGATGCCCAGCAAGGCATCCACCATCCAGAACGAGCACGCCAGGAACACGCCTTCGTGGCCTTCCAAACCGTCGTGCCCGGATTCTGTCCTGTAGCGCAGCACCAGGCCGTCCTCGGTGAGCCGTTCCTGGATCGCCTTCACAGTGCCCGCGACCCGGGGGTGGTTGTGCGGCAGGAACCCCACGCGGGGAATGAGAAGCAGGCTCGCGTCCAGTTCCGTGCTGCCGTAAGACTGCACGAACGTGTTCAGCTCCTGATTGAAGCCATCGGTCATGACTTCCTTGTGGATGGTGGACCTGAGCGCAGCCCAGCGGTCAGCGGGTCCGGGCAGCCCGGACTTCCTGACGCCCTTGACCATGCGGTCGGCGGCCACCCATGCCATGACCTTCGAATGCGTGAAGTGGCGGCGCGGGCCCCGCATCTCCCATAACCCGTTATCCGGCTGGTCCCAGGCTCCTTCGAGGAATTCCATCAAAGCGATCTGGATATCCCAGGAGCTGTCCCCCGATCCCGCCGGGGAGGCTGCCCTGGTGAGGGCCAGGCCATCCAGGACCTCGCCCCAGACGTCCAGCTGCAGCTGCGGTGCCGCGGCATTGCCGATGCGAACGGGGGCTGAACCTTCGTAACCGGGCAGCCAAGGCAGGTCGAATTCGGGAAGCCGCCTGGCGCCGTCGAGCCCGTAGACAATCTGGAGGTCGGCCGGGTCCCCGGCCACCGCGCGGAGCAGCCAGTCCCGCCATGCTGCCGCTTCTTCCGTGTACCCGGCGGCCAGCAGTGACTGCAACGTCAGGGAAGCGTCGCGCAGCCAGCAGTAGCGGTAGTCCCAGTTCCGGGAGCCGCCCAGCTGTTCGGGAAGGGACGTGGTTGCAGCGGCCACGATCCCGCCCGTCGGTGCATAAGTGAGTGCTTTCAAGGTAATCAGCGAGCGCTCCACTGGTTCCTTGTATTTGCCCGTGATCTCGCTCCGGTCGATCCAGTCGCGCCAGAACGAACAGGTGGTGTCCAGGGCCCGGGAGGGATTGATCCGGCGGGGCTCGGGTTCGTGGCTTGGCGCCCACCGCAGCACAAAAGGAATCCGTTCCCCGGCCCGGACGGTGAACTCGCTGACGGTTCGCTTGTCGTGGCCTCGAAGCGGGGCATGCGTGGTGAGGTAGGCCGAATCCGGACCCGCTACGGCGCTGATTCCCTGGCCATGCCTCCGCACCCACGGCACCACGCGTCCGTAGTCGAAGCGGAGCACGAGTTCCATGGTCATGGCCACTTCGCCGCTGAGGCCCTCGACAATCCGGACCAGGTCCACGGCGTCGTCGCGCACCGGCATGAAGTCCGTGACCCGGACGCTGCCGCCGTCCACATCCCATTCCGTTTCCAGGATCAGCGTGTCTTCGCGGTACCGGCGGCGCGTGCAGTTGCCGTCACTGCCTGGGGCCGGGTTGGCGGGGGCCAGGAGCCACCGGCCGGCGTCACTGTCCGCCAGCAGAGCGGCGAAGCAGGCCGGCGAGTCGAACCGGGGCAGGCACATCCAATCGATGGAGCCGTTGCGGCCCACCAAGGCGGCCGTATGGAGGTCTCCGATCAGTGCGTAATCCTCGATCTTCGGCATAGGGCGGCTCCTTGCTTTCCCGGGGACAGGACTTAGCCTGACCGTACCCGCTTGCCGGGAACAGGGCGAGTGCGGCGGACCGTTCGCCTGGTCCGGCACGGCGTTTCTGCGTGGGACAAAGAAGGACACAAAACCCTAGCCGTCAGCGGAATTGATCAGTACTCTGACTATATCCAACGGTCGGGATTACCCCCTGTGCCCGACCGGACGCGGAAGGAGCACGTCATGAGAATAGGTTCTTCCATTGCATTGATCGCCATAGGAGCCATCCTGGCCTTCGCCCTGGCACCGGGGCTGATTCCCTTCATGGACCAGGTGCTGATCGGCTACATCCTGATGGTGGTAGGCGTGCTGGGCCTCATCATTTCCATCATCATGTCCAACCGGACACGCCACACGGTGGTGGAACGGCGCACGGCCCCGGAGACCATTGTGGAGAGGCGCCCGGAAGTCTGACCTCGCCGAAGGTCAACAGCGCACGACGGCGGCAGCCCCGCCGTCGTGCGCTGTGACCGCTAGGCTGCTCTTTATGGAGAAGACATTCGAATTCGAACGCGTGAATGAGGACGAGTACTTGGTGCGCTGGGCCTCGGAGGGGCAGAACGGCGAATCGGTGGTCCGGGTAAATCCGGATTTCCTTACCGAGGTGGGCCTGGGCGATTTCGAGCAGCAGGCCGTGGTTGAGGAGACCGCCGAACTGCTGGCCGAGCGGCAACCGGTCATCGACTTCCCCCTCACGGTCGACTTGGAAGAGATCGCCGCTGCATACGAGGACTTCGCCGAACAGTTGCGCGCCCGCCTCGCAGCCAAGTAGCCCGCGTTCTCAGCCGGTGGGGGCGTCGTACCTCAGCTGTCCGTCCAGTACCCGGCCGCCGGACGTGACCGCGTGATCCACCAGCTTTGGCCCTGGCATGAGGTGCCGTACGTGCACCCCGTGCAGCAGGGTGCAGTGATCTGAGATGAGGCGCCGGTGGCAGCGCCACCACACTGTCTCGCTGCACATGATGGCGGTACGCTGCCGGTCGGCTTCTGTCAGGAGTTGCTTCAGGGCGGCCTCGAATTCCGGCGTCCGCATGTATCCGGCGTAAGCGCGGAAGGAATCGTTGCGGAGCGAGGTGTCCGGAGAATCCGGGAGGAGTTTGCGGAAGCCGCCCAGTTCCTTCTCCCAGCGGTAGGCGATGCCTGCCTCCGGGAGCCAGGCCTCCATCGAATCCTTGCCAAAGTGCGGATGCTTCCGGCTGCCCGGACCGATCCGTACATCAACCAGCGACTCCACCCCCGCCCACCGCAGAAGCTCGACGAAGTCGGCTCGGGGTGTGGTGCCGTGGCCTACGGTGAAGAGCTGCATACCTGCCATTAAATACAGTGACCACCCAGGTTGCTGGCTCCTGCGGCCATCACCATTGGACGTGGACGTCGAACTCCCAGGCTGCCCTGCCGGTTGATTGGCATGCAGCCTTGCGGACGGCCTCCGGTGCCCGGTCGAGCCTGCTCGCGTGCACCACCAGTCCGGGTATCTGAAGGACGCTGAGTTCGAACCATCCATCGGCGGCCAACGTCACGATGGCCGTGAGTGTCCGGATGGCGCTGCCGGGCCGCACCTCATCAAGAGGCGGGGTTTGGCTCCCGTGGGAAGCGGCATGCTTATCTGCACGGGAATCGGCCAGAAGGGGTGCCAAGGAGACCTCCAGCGCACTGGACTTTGGACGGCCAACTTCTTGACTGGCACGAGCATATAAAAACCTGCATGGCCTATGTCAATAACCTGGGGGTCTATTTCGCGGAGGAAATCAGCTTTCCACCACTTCGACGAGGCGCTCGCCGTTGTAGTAGTCCAGCTGCCAGCCGTCCACGGCGTGGTGGTGGGCCAGGTTCAAGACAGCGTTGTGGACACTGTCCAGCTTCCGGCCGATGGCACGGCTGAGGGTCAGCCGGATCAATGTCCCATGGCTGACCACCAACACGCGCTGCCCGGCGAATTCCTCGGCGAGATCGTTCAGTGCGTCAATTCCGCGGGCTGCTGCATCGTCATCGCTTTCGCCCCCGCGGAATCCTCCCGGGATCCGCAATGCTTCGAGTTCCGGCCCGGCCTGAAGCCCCTCTGCGGGGCCAAAGCTGCGTTCGATGAGTTTCGGTACGCGGCGCGCAATGTTCAGTCCAAGCCCCTCTGCGATCAAGTCCGCGGTTTCGGCGGCGCGGCTCAGCGGCGAAGAGACGATGGTGTCCCACTCATAAGCGGACAGCACATTGACGGCGTCCCGGGCCTGCTGTCGCCCCACGTCATTCAGCGGAATATCCGTGGCGCCCTGAAGCCTGCGCTCGGCATTCCAGTCGGTTTGGCCATGGCGTACGAGGGCGAAAGTCGTGAGGGTCATGCGTCCCATTCTGCCCTGAAGTCCCGGCGCTCCGCAGTTCAGTACGCCACACGGATTCATGTGCCGGGTTGCCCCTTTGCCGAGGTAGTAAGTATCCTGATGACTAATCTGGTGAACCGGATGATGCTGTTCAGATGCAGGGTTGCTCGAGCCGCAAGGAATTCGCTCCACACAGCGGACCGCGCGGCTACCGTGAAAGTTTGATCGACGGCGTTACCTGGTAGGTGATGGACATTGAGGGTCCATCGCGCACGGGAACGCCTGAAGGGCGTGACAATTGGTGGGCAAGAGAGACGAGACCGTGGATACCCGCGGCACCGAATCGGCCGAATCAAGTGGTGGCATCGTTGATGACCGTTACGAGTTGGGATCCGTGCTCGGCAGGGGAGCCATGTCCACGGTGTACCGGGCCAAGGATCTTCGGCTTGGCAGGGAAGTTGCCCTTAAGCTGTTCCTCCCGGGCTCCGGCGACGAGTCGTTCAAGCTCCGTCAGCAGACGGAGATGCGGCTCCTGGCCGCATTCGATCACCCGGGACTGGTTCAGGCTTACGACGCCGGCGTTGACACCCGCAATGATGAAGAACGGGCCTACCTCGTCATGGAGCTCGCCGAAGGCCGCGACCTGAGGGCAGTGCTCAGCGACGCTCCGCTCAGCGTTGAAGACACGGCGGCCATTGGTGCGCGCTTGGCCGGCGCCCTGGCACAGGTGCATGAGCACGGAGTGATCCACCGCGACATCAAACCTGCGAACATCCTGGTCTCGGACGAATCAGGCGACGCGAAGTCGGTGAAATTGGCGGACTTCGGCGTAGCCCTGGTCATGTCGGACAACCGGCTCACCGCCACCGGCTTCACGGTGGGCACCGCGCAGTACCTCAGCCCCGAGCAGGCCCAAGGCCTGCACCTGACCCCGGCCAGCGACATCTACTCTCTGGGCCTGGTGCTGCTGGAATGCCTGACGGGTAAAGCCGAATATCCGGGCACTCCGGTGGAAACCGCGGCGGCCCGGCTGCATCGCAGGCCCCAGGTCCCCGAGGACTTGCCCGCTCCCGTTATCAGCCTCCTTGAGGCCATGACGGACATGGACCCGGAGCGGCGGCCCTCGGCAGACGCCGTCGAGCAGGCCCTAACCAGCCCGCGACGGTTGTCCGCCATGGCAGCGACCGCTGTCCTGCCGCCCGTCGCTCCGACGACTGCGCCGGTTGCATCCAGTGCGCCGGTAGCCGCGCGGACCCCGCACGTTCCTTCCGCCCCGCGCGTTCCTTCGGCACGCCGCGCGGCGCGAGTGTCCGCGGCGCGACGTGGGCAGGAAAACCTGAGGCCCACCAGCAAGCTTAGAAGGAAGCTCCTTGGTGGCGTTGCGGCCGGTGTTGCGGCCATTCCGCTGGCCGTGGTCCTGTTCCTGCAGGGCGGCTCGATTGCCGGTACCTCGGCTGATCCTTCGGGGCCCGCCGATCCCGGCACCTCAACGAATGAACGCCAAACCAGCGTGCCCGTGGAAGCGGCCAACACCAGCCCGGACAACACTGTTCCGGCAGCTGTTGTGGTCCCGGTTGCTGAGGAAGCCCAGGTTGTCACCGGGCAGGTCCAGCCCGCGCCGGCAAACGTACCGCAAGAACCAGCCCCGGCGCAGGCCCCGAAGGTTAAGAAGGCCCCCGAGTCCACCCTGGACGGCCAGGTCATCGCCGAGGTCAAGAGCGGCGGCAAGAACAAGACCAATTCCGGTAAGGGCAAGGAAGGGAAGTAGCAGCCCCCTCTCCTTCCTTGGGTAAGCCGAAGTATCGGCGCAGTTCAGGAGCGGATTGCCTGTTGGCGGGCGCGTAGTTGAAGGTCGCGTCCGCCGGAAATATGAGTACCAACTACTCGTGTGCCGAGTGAAGGTAAGCATATTTACTAATGACGGCAGGACCGCACGGATGCCCGGTTCTCCAGTTCCCCTTGTGGGATGGGGCCGCGGCATGCATCGGGTCCCGCCGGGGGCCCGGGCGGCGTTACCCAGAGACGCTGCCCGGCAACCTCCGGCCCTGACCAGGACGACGGCTCCGGAAGCTGGCCAGGCGTGGTAGATGGTGCGTACAAGCGCTCGCCGCACCCCTTTGGTTGCGGTTGTCAGTGGCTTGACCTCATTCCGTGGAGGGCGAGCCGGAGGATCTCATCGGCCATATGTTGTGGGGTGGGTCCATTGCTGGGCCTATAACCATCTGCGGTGGAGTTGATCATGCCAATGAGAAGTCTTGCTGCCGTAAAAGGTTCGACTTCGCTTCGGATTGAGTTTTCGTTCCAAGCTTCAGACACCAATTCTGCGAGCTGGTTGTCTATGGCGCCGCGGCGGGAAACAGCAGCACGTTCCACGTCCGTGTTGCCTCGCAGGTGAAGCAGGAGGGTGACGCAAGGAGCCTGCGCGGTGAGTATCTTGATCATTTGGTGCACTACGGCTTCAAGCCGGGTGATCGCCGGACCGTGGGGGGCTTGCTGCTGGAGTCTGATGCTTTCAAGTGCTGAGAGAAGCGGTTCGAGGGCAAGGCGCAACAGCTCTTGTTTGGAAGGTGCATGGTGGTAAAGCGCCGGCCGTGAAAGGCCGGCGAAGTCCGCGATGTCGTCCATGGTGGCGGCGTCGTAGCCGCGCTGACTGAACACTGCGATTGCTGCACTCAGGACGGATCGTTGGTTGTGCCGGGAGCCAGTCATATTTCTCTTAGGTCAGGCGCCAGATCCGGTAATCACCAGCATTCAGTACCTTCCGGTCGCCGCTCGTCTTCCTGCGGACCCAAATCACGCCGAGTTCCGGCGCTGTTTCTTCTATGCAGAGCGTGTCTTGGGTGAACGGATCACCTGTCACTGCGACCATCTCGCCGGGCTGCAGAACTGACCAATCCGTCACTTCCACTTGGTGCTTGCCGTGTTTCATGGGTTCTTCACCACCTCCTCGTGGGGATTCAATTGGCTGATGCGAGTGAGATGCTGCGTCGGCATTGCCGCGGACGCGGCTGAGGCTGGCGCAGCGGCCGCGTAGGCTGCCGCGCCAACCGAGCGCATTGATGCTTAGCCGTTGATGATTTGCGGGACGCCGAGGGCTTTGAGACCTTCGACGCCGAATTCCAGTCCGTAACCTGACTGCTTCGCACCGCCGAAGGGGACGCGGGGGTCCACGGCACCGTGCTTGTTGATCCACACAGTGCCGGCCTGGATTCGTGATGCGACTTCGCGGGCCGCGGTCAGGTCCGAGGACCAGACCGAAGCACCCAGGCCTACTTCGAGGGCATTGGCCTTTTCCACTGCTTCGTCGATGGTGCTGTAGCGGATGATCGGGAGGGCGGGTCCGAACTGTTCCTCGGCGACCAGTGGGTTGTCGTTGTCGATGTCTGCCACGAGGGTGGTGGGGTAGAAATTGCCGGCCTGCCCGGTCTCTGGGTTACCGCCGATCAGCACGCGGGCGCCGGAGTCCTTCGCTGCGTCCACCAGCCGGGCAACGATGTCGTATTGCTGGCGGTTCTGCAGCGGGCCCAGGACGTTGTTTTCGTCCAACCCGACGCCCATGGGCATGGCTTGGGCGACGTTGGTCAGCTCGTCACAGACGGCGTCGTAGATGTCCTCGTGCACGTAGAGCCGTTTCAGCGCGGCGCAGGTTTGGCCGGTGTTGATGAAGGCTCCCCAGAAGAGGCCTTCGGCGATGGCCTTGGGGTCCGCGTCGGGGAGTACAATGCCCGCGTCGTTACCGCCGAGTTCAAGAGTGAGGCGTTTGACAGTGTCTGCGGAGGACCGGATGATCGCCTTACCCGTTGCGGTGGACCCGGTGAACATGACCTTGCCGATAGCAGGGTGGGATGCCAGGGCTTCGCCGACGTCCCGACCTCCGGAGACGACCGGGACGAGGTTCTCGGGCAGGGCCGTGTTGATGGTTTCGACCAGTGCCAGCACTGAGAGCGGAGTGTATTCGGAAGGCTTGACGACGACGGCGTTGCCCATCCGTAGGGCGGGGGCGATCTGCCAGACGGTGATCATCATCGGCCAGTTCCAAGGACCGATGGCACCGACGACGCCGATGGGACGGTAGTGCAGTTCGGCGCGGGTTTCACCGTCGTCCACGACGGTTTCGACCTCGAGCGGGGTTTCCGCCGCAGCTCGCAGCCAAGCAGCACAGGCGCCGACCTCAAAGCGCGCGTTCGGTCCATTCAGCGGCTTTCCCTGCTCGCGCGATAGGAGCCGGGCCAGTTCCTCGGCGTTGGCTTCAACGGCGTCGGCCGCCTTCAGCAACGCCGCCGAGCGGGCCTCGTGGCCGAGGGCAGCCCAAGCCGGTTGGGCTGCGGTGGCCTCGTCGATGGCGCGCTGGAGGTCCTCGACGGTGTGGACCGGTGCTTCTCCTACGGTTTCGCCGGTTGCCGGATCAAGGCTGGTCAGGGTGGGGGCGGATGTTGAGGTGAGCAGGGTGTTGGTGTTCATGGTTCCTCCTGATGCAAAAATTGTGGAGATGATTGGATGTTTTTCTGTTTGCTGGCTGAACGTGTTCCAAGGCCTTCCTGGGTCCTGGGTTACGGTGCTTGTACGGGAGATCCATTCATGCAGTAAGCCCGTCGATGGTTTCCAAGGCCAGGCGGAGCTGTTCGATCATGTACTCGGCATGTTCGCGTTCGAACACCATCGGCGGACGCATTTTGAGGACGTTTTCGTGGCGACCGATCTTTCCGATGAGAACCCCCCGGGAGCGCATCTCTTCAGTGAGCGCCTTGGTACTGGCGGGGTCCGGTGTTGAGTCCTGAGGGTTCACAAGCTCCAGTCCGAAGAACAGCCCACTGCCGCGGACCGTTTTGATCCGTTGGTTTCCCTTGGCTACAGCAGCGAGTTCGTCGGCGATGTATTTGCCGAGCTGGTGGGCGTTTTCCAGCAGGCTTCGTTCTTCCATGACGCGAAGGACGGCAAGGCCTGCTGCCGAGGAGACGGGATTTCCTGCGAAGGTGTTGAAGTAGGTGTTGTTTTCACCGAATTCCTCCATCAGGGCCGCCGTGGTGATGACGCCGCCTACGGGATGTCCGTTGCCCATTGGCTTCCCGAGAGTGACCAGATCGGGCGTGGTCCCGAAGGCTTGGTGGCCCCACATGTGAGTGCCGATGCGCCCGAAGCCTGATTGGACTTCGTCAGCGATGACCAGGCCCCCGGCAGCACGGACCCGGTCAGTGACCCCTTCGACGTAGCCGTCGGGGGTTTTGAGCAGTCCTTCGGTGGAGAACAGCGGATCGTAGAGGATGGCGGAGACGCCGTAGCCTTCTGCTTGGAGGGAGGCTATTGCTGCATCTACTTCCCGCAGCGCCTCCGTCAGGACACGCTTTCGTTTAGCAGCCGTGAGCCCGGCCGTGTCGGGAATGCGGATGGCGCGTACGTGGGCGCCGAGGGGTTCTTTGACGTGCAGTCCAGTGGTTAGCTCGGCCAGGGTGGTGGTGTTGCCGTGGTAGCTGTGGTCTGAAATGAGGATGCCCGTGTTACCGGTGTGCTGCCTTGCGATCCTCAAAGCCAACTCGTTCGCTTCCGAGCCGCTGTTGGTGAAAAACACGCGCTCCAGTGGCTGATCGAAAAGTGAGAGGAGTTTTTCGGCGTACTCAACCACGGCGGAGTTGAGATAGCGGGTGTGAAGATTGACGGTCTGGAGCTGGTGGGTGATTGCTTCCCGGACAGCGGGGTTGGAGTGCCCGACGTGGGGAACGTTGTTGTAGACGTCCAGGTACCGCTTGCCGTCGGCGTCCTCGACCCACACTCCCTCACCGGCCACAACTTCCAGAGGCGTGGCGTAGAACAAGGGCGAGTGACGTCCGATGGTGCGTTCGCGGCGTCCCATGAGGCTCTTCTCGAGGATGGCCTCGGGGGCCGTTTCTATAGCTGTGTCGAGTGTCATTGCTGTCCTTGGCCGTTGGTGCGGATTCGAATCGGAAGGGTTGGGGCGTTGCCGGGCCGGACGGTCGATGGCCTGACCCGGCAACGGTCTAGAGGGCGTTGACGCCGGCGGTGGCAACCAGGTGATCGTTCTCGACAGTGCTGCCGCTGACGCCGATCGCTCCGATGATGGCACCGTTCTTCGTCAAAGGGATGCCGCCTGGAAAGGTAATCAGGCCGCCGTTGGAGACTTCGATGTTGAACAGAGGGCCGGCAGGCTGGGAGATGGCACCGATGTTGCCGGTGGGCATGTCGAAGTACCGGGCCGTGCGCGCCTTCTTGATGGCGATGTCGATGCTTCCGAGCCAGGCCCCGTCCATGCGGGCAAAGGCTTTGAGGTTTCCGCCGGCGTCCACGACGGCGATGTTCATCAGGGTCTCGGAGGATTGTGCGGCTTCCCGCGCTGCTTCGAGTACCTGTCGTGCTTGTTCTTCAGTGATGTCGCTCATGGATTGCTCCTGTTGAGGTTGGGTCCGTTTTTGGGCGTAGTTGTTGAGGCTGATGGGGAATCAGCCGCTGTTACGGATGGGGTGTTTGGTTGTTTATACGAGCGCTGCCGGCGTGGCGGCTGTCTTGATCAGTTCGGGGAAGCCGGGGGCGGTGATTTCCTTGATCAGTCCTTCCCAGCTGGTACGCAGTTCGCCGGCATAGTCGGCGTCGTCGTTAGGCTCGGCATTTCCCATGGCGGTGATCCATAGTCCGCTGTTGGACCAGTGGGCCACCGCCATGAAGAGTCGGGCGCGGGCGATTTTCGCGGGATCGTTGGTTCCGAAGTAGGCCTGGAACAGGGCGTGTGCTTTTTCGTCGTCGAACCCGTTTTGAGCGGCAATGAAGCCGATTTCATAGCAGGGGTCCGAGTTTCCGGCGAGGTCCCAGTCGATGATGTTGTACGTCAAGGAGCTGGTCTGCTTGATGATGTTCGCGTCCCAGATGTCGAGATGACAGGGAACGAATTGGGCAGGGTTCAGGGCGAGAGCTGCCTCGACACGATCCATCAACTCTTGAACGGCAGCGGCTCCCGGGGGCAGGTCGATGCCTTGTTTTTCTGCCGCCGCCATCCTTTGTTTCGCTAGTTTGAAGGGATTGATGTCGTTGAGGAATCGACGGCCTGAATGGTGCAGCCGGTGGAGCGCTGGTACAAGGCGGGCTATGGAGTCTTCGTCAGCGTTGAGCCGGGGGTGGCCGCCGGCGACGAAGTCCAGAGCCAACGCCGGAGGTTCGGCGGAGACCGTGATCACCGGCGCGCCGACGCCGATGTCAGCGGCGATCTTCGTGTTTTCCAGCACGACATGCGCTGCCGGAAGAACGCCTACTGTTTCCCAATAGTTGTTCCAGAGCTTGACAACGCAGCAGCGCTGCCCAGCCTGTACCAGATAGTTCTTGTGTGCTTGGCCGCCGGAGAGGGAACGGGCAGTGATATGGCAGCCGCCCCATTCCGGGGAGGATGAAAGCACCGCCTCTATGCTGGTGATTTCGGTATCAGGGACGATGGTCATTAGAGTTGGATGTCCTTTGATTATGGAATGCAGGTGCACTGTGTTGTTGTCGGGGACCGTCCTGGCTGCACTGTTCGCACTGTTCTACGAGCTCCCACAAGCTCTGTAACGGTGCGGTCAGGACATCAACGGGGGCCACTCCTCATGCCTTTGCTGTGGCGAACCGTGAGGGCAGGAAGAGGTTGGTTTCCGGGCGGGCGATGCCTTCCACGTGGTCGGCCAGCATTTCACCGACGGCCGCTGCGTAACGGAATCCCCGGCCCATATCGCCGGTACCAATCACGACATTCGATGACTGGGGGTGCTCGCCGATGACCCAATGCCCGTCCTCGACTTCGGACCACATGCACACTGTGGTGGACACCGGGTCCGGGGCAATTTCCGGAAGTCTGTCGCGGAGAATGTCCTGTATCCGTTCGATATCTCCGGGATGAAGGTCCTGGCTGAGGTCCTCGGGGTCGATCCAGTTTCCCTTTCCCGGGACGGAGAACTTCCAGTCGCCGTTGGGCTCGGAGCAACCGTAGGAGGGTGCTTCCTCCGATCCTGGTGGCTTGGCGAAGTAGATGGCCGGCTTTGGCGGCCCGTCCTGGCGGAAGTTGGCGAGCACTTGACGGTCCACTTTGTAGGGCAGGTCCAGCTGCATCAGGTGGTTCGCCCGGGCGCCGACGGTGACGACAACTTTGTCGGCGGTGTACTTCCCCCGTTCGGTGTCCACCACGACGCCCGCCGCTGTCTCGTCCCAGCCCAGAACGGACTCCCCTGTCCGCAGGATTGCGCCTAACCGCCGCGCCTCGGACTGGAGTGCCTTGATGGCAGGCTGGACGAGGGCGACGGTGCCGTTTGGCTCCCACACAGCGACTTCATCGTCGCTGATGCGGGCCCAAGAGAACCGCTGGCGTGCGGTCTCAGCGTCCAAGACGTCGTATTCGAAGTCAGAAGCACTCAGGGAAGCGACGGTTTTGTCGAACCACATTGATCCGGGTTCGCCGACGAACACCGTTCCGGACCGTTCCAGCAGCCGTGCCCCGGTCTTCGCGGCCAGCTCGTCCCACAGTTCAAAGGTCCGTTTCGTAAACGTCGTGTATTGCGCGCCTGCGCTGCTGGACTGACGTGCCAGCCTTGTCGCCCCGCCGTGGGAGCCGTGCATGTGCGGAGGCGCAAAGCGATCCAGGCCCAGCACGTTCTTGCCGCGGGCCGCCAGATGCCATGCCGCCGATGAGCCCCAGGGGCCCAATCCAATGACGATGACATCGTAATGTTGTTCAGACACAAGTTCCTCCGTTGGTGTTTTCGACCCCGTGGGGTCAGACAGTAGCTCGTACGAGAAGTCCATCAATGAGCAGCCGGACAGCCTCCACAGCCTGCTCGGCGTTCTCCGGTTTGCCGGCTGCAGTCGCCCCGGCGGCCCGGATTGCCCCGGTAATGGTGGCAGCCAACGCTCCGGTGGGTGCGTCCTGCGGCAACGTGCCTTCCTCCTGGGCGAGCTTCAAGTCCTGTGCAATCAGCTCCTCGAATGAGCGTGACGTTGAACCCAGCACGCCTGAGAGGGCCCCGACCAGATCGGGTCCCATGACGCCGTAGAAACGGCCCGCGGGTTCCTTCGTTGCCTCGACCAACGCGAAGGCCAAGGCGGTGATCCTCTGGGCAGGATCGGTGAGGGAATCGCGCAGGCTGATACCCCGCACATAGACTCCATCAGCAATCCGGAGATAGACCTCGCGGACAATCTCGTCCCGTCCCCCCGGGAAGTGGGCGTAAATCGTTCCCCGTGAAATTCCCGCCCGTTGGCTGAGGACCTCCAAGGCAGTCGCACCGTAGCCTTCCGAACCCAGAAGTTCCGCAGTGGTGTCCAGGATGTCTCCACGGGTTCTGATGCGATTCCGTTCCCGGAGCGACAGGGGCTTGTCAGCGGCGCTCATTTTCGTCCTTAGTGTGGATGGATAAGGTGATCTTCTTCACATCATTACACACTCACTTCGAAAAGTGAACAGTGTGTGCAGACTTTGGAGTAGTAGTCCGAGCCACCCTCCATACTCACAAGAACATTGAACATCATGTGCAGATTTTGAACTAGAGGTTTAACATCGATTTAACATGTTCTATTGCCGAACGATGCATTCAGGGTCTAGCTTTGCCGTATGAAACAGGTCACAGGCGGCTCGGAGCCTCGCATGCCCCTGCAGATGGTCCGGAATTTCCGGAGCATCGGAGGTCTGCGGGCTGGTGGCGGATCCCGCGTCGCGGACGGCCTCGTTTACAGGAGCGGACACTTTGGGTCTGCGACGACCCAGGACCGCCAGCTGCTGCGGGCGGCGTGCCTGCGCTTTATTGATCTACGCAACGACTGGGAAGCAGCTGTTGAAGACCGCAATGTTCCCGTCTGGAACGGCGTCCAGACGCCCCTCCAAACGCACGATGGAAGGGACGCCGGGCTCTGGTCGGCGGTCCGGGAAGGTCGGCTGGCCGAGCTCGCCGACACCTTGACCGCTGACGAGGCCGAAGACGCGATGCATCGACTCTACGCAAACGACATCGCGGCAAACCCTGGGGTCTTTGCTGACTTACTGGACTCCTTGGCCACTGGCAGCTTGCCTGTGGTCGTCCACTGTTCTGCAGGAAAAGACAGGACCGGCTGGGCCATTGCCATGCTCCTGACCGCCCTGGGTGTCCCTGATTCCGTAATCCGCAATGACTATACCCAGAGTTCTCTGCCCGAAAACCAGTACCTCATCAGAAATGCCGCAGGTGATGTCCCACCCCTTGACAAGCACCTGCGTACCATCCTCACACCGCTGTTGGAAGCCCGACCCAGCTATCTCGACGCTGCCTGGCACAGCGTCGAAAGCACCTGGGGATCGCGTCACTCCTATCTGGAAGATGGCCTGGGGATCACCCGGTCACTTACCCAGAAACTCCAAACCCGGCTCCTCGTCTGAGGAACCCAAGGCAACGGCTCCGGCCACCTTTTGTGAAAGAGAAATCCCATGATTGATAACGTCAGCGAGTTGCCGGCAACGACGCCGTCCAACGCTCCCGCATCGCAACCAGGCCACCTTCGCTCCAACAAGCTCGGCGTCTTCGCCATCGCCTTTTTCGTCATCGCTGCCGCGGCACCGATGGCGGCCGTGGTGGGTACCGGGCCGGTCGTCTTCGCCTCCGTAGGGGGCGCCGCCCCACTTATTTACGCCATCGCCGCGCTCCTGATCGCTTTATTCTCGGTCGGGTACCTGCGCATGAGCCGGTTTGTCGTCAACGCGGGTGGCTTCGTTGCCTACATCGCGAAAGGTCTCGGCACGCCCTGGGCCACAGCGGGTGCCGGACTGGCGGTTCTCATGTACCTGAGCCTGCAGATTGGGCTCTGGTCACAGTTCGGTGTTTTCGCCGGCCAACTGCTTGAAAGCATCACAGGTCTTTCCGTACCTCCGCTGGTGTGGATCGTCGTGTTGCTCGTCATTACAACAGCGCTCACGATGCGAGGGATCGATGCCAGCATCCGGCTTTTGGCAGTTCTCATCATCGGCGAAACCCTCGTTGTCGCTGCGCTGGTCATCGCGCTGGTGGCCAGTAAGGGACCCAAAGTCTTCTCTGTCAGCGGGTTCACCGCTGACAACCTGTTCAGCCCCGGCCTCGGCATCGCATTGCTGTTCGCTTTCCTGTGCTTCACCAGTTTCGAAGCAACCGTCGTGTTCTCCGAAGAAGCAGTCAACCCCCGCAAGACCATCCCGCGGGCCCTATATGCCGTGATCGCCTTCGTAGGTATCTTCTACACGCTTTCCATTTGGGTCATCGGCGGAGCCATCGGCGTCGACAACGTGCAGCAGACAGCGACAGATGACCCGGCCGGGTTCATCTTCAACCTCGCCACCGACAGCGGCGGCAACGTCCTGAGCATGGCTATGCAGGTCCTTGTCGTCACCAGTTACCTCGCCATGCTGCTGGGCCTGATGAACATGTTCGCACGCTACCTCTTCGCCCTCAGCCGCGCCGGAGTCCTGCCCACCCGACTGGCCGCTGTCTCCAAGGCCGGAAGCCCCTCCTCCGCAGCCCTAACCAACGGCATCGCAGTGGGAATCGTCGTCGTCGCCTTCCTGCTCTTCGGCGCGGACCCGATCACCGTGGTGTTCGCCTGGTTCAGTGCCTTGGCAACAGCGGCCTTCATCACCATCCTCATCGTGACGTCCATAGCCATTGTTGTCTTTTTCGTCCGCGCCAAAGACAACTCCAGTCTTTGGGCAACCAGGATCGCACCCGCCCTTTCAACGTTGGCCCTCTCCTACATCGGGTACGTAACCATCGAGAACTACGACTCACTCATCGGACCCGACAACGCCGCAGCGAAGTGGCTTCTCATTCTCATTCCCGTCCTGATGGTTGCGGGTCTGGTATTCGGCACAACGAAACGAACCATCGACTACGCCAAAGAGGCCGTATAGATCCTGCCCTGCCCGCTATCAGTCACGGCGGACGGCAACGAACGGTCTTCTCGGGCGACAGCCCTGACTCTTCCGGTCGGTGCACCACACCGACTGGCCTTCCCAACACCATTGGTATGTCCCCCTTGCGTGTCCTCCTTGGGATCGCAAATGAAACGAAGGAAGCATCTTTGGATACCGCATATGTGAACGGAAAGATCTACACGGTCAACTCCGCGCAGCCCTGGGCTCAAGCCATCCTGGTTGAGGCCGGGATGATAAAAGCAGTAGGAACAGACGACGAAGTACGCCAGCGACTGAGCAAAGATGCTCAGGTTGTGGACCTCGAAGGCCGGCTGGTCATGCCTGGAATCCACGACGCTCACCTGCACCTGCTGTTCAGCGGCCTGAAGTTCAAATTCGAACCGCACCTGAGCCCCGGCGGGAACCAACGGCGTGCCATCGAGGACATCAAGTCCTGCAACTGCAGCGGACCCGGCGATGGCGCCGGGAACACCTGGATTCTGGGCGGAGACTTCTTCCCACCCGACTTCGGGCCGGAAGGGGTTAACAAAGCCTTCCTGGATGAAGCCTTCCCCGACCAGCCGGTCTTCCTCTACGACTACACAATCCACCACGGCCTGGCCAACTCGAAAGCGCTGGAACTGGCCGGAATCACAGAGGACATCACCGACCCACCAGGCGGGCGCTACATCCGCGACGAAACTACCGGGACACTCACCGGTGAAATGGTCGAACACGCACGTTGGCCCGTTCTCAGGGCAATCCCTGACTACGCAGCCGCCATCAACGCCGACGCCATAGCCTGGGCTATTTCCGTCTGCCACAAATTCGGGATCACTTCAGTCCAGGAAGCATCAGCCTCACCCCAGGCACTCAAAGCATTCAAGGCCTTAGAAGATGCCGATGCCTTGAAAATCCACATCGCCGCCCACCTCGTCTGGCGTGACGAAGGTTTTGGCATGGCCAAACTCGACGTTCTGGAATCCACGATCGAATCACGCGCCGACTGGGCATCCAAACATGTTGACACGAACTTCGTGAAGGTATGGCTCGACGGGGCGCCCCTCCCGCCGCACTTCACCCAGGCAGACCTGGCAGAGGACGGAACGGTGGACGAGTCAAACATTCTGGTCCCACAAGACGAGTTCCTGAGCCGGCTCACAGAGTTCGACGCCGCAGGACTGACCGTGAAAATCCACTGCGCAGGGGAAGGCTCTACCAAGCGCGCCCTGGACACCATCGCTTTGGTCCGCCAAACCAACGGACCCGACGGCCCACGACATGAAATCGCCCACGCCGGTTTCATCGATGCGAACGACTATGGCCGGCTGGAGAAGAACAATGTAGTCGCCGAAATGTCACCTGCAATCTGGCATGTGCCCGAATACGGCCTCATGGACTACTACCACTTCAGTACAGTCCTCAAGCACCAGGCCCACATGACCGTCGGATCCGACTGGATCATCACTCCGGACCCTAACCTGTTCCCGGCGCTCCAAGGCATGCTCCAACACGGCGCAGAATCCATCGACTTGGACACCGCGATCGAAGCCATGACCCTCAGCGGCGCCCGCGCGGTCAACCAGGACAAGCGGCGCGGCTCACTGGAAGTCGGAAAATCCGCTGACTTCATCGTCCTTGACCGCGACATCTTCACACTCGACACCAGTGACATAGGAAGCACCGAAGTTCGGCGCACTGTCTTTGAAGGGGAAACCGTGTTTCTCCGGGAAGAACATCCCAAAGCCACCCTCGGGAGGACATCATGACGGGCAACGTCGCTATCGTCACCGGCGGTGGCACAGGAATTGGGGCCGCCTCCGCAGCAGCGCTGCGGAGCCAAGGCTGGGACGTAGTAATCTGCGGCCGACGCAGCGACGTTCTCACCCAGGTCGCCGGAGCGACGGGCGCCCACGCCGTTACCGCGGACGTCGCATCTGCCACAGACATGGAGACTCTTGTGGCAGAAACTGTGGAACGGTTTGGAAGCTTGAACGGCGTCGTTTTGAACGCCGGAATTGTGCGTCCCGGAGGTGCAGGCGAACTCTCCACCGAGGACTGGGATGCCATGGTCAGCACCAACCTGACAGGACCGTTCTTCCTGGTTAGGGCCGCATTGCCCCACCTGATCAATTCCGCCGGCGCCATCGTTGGAGTGGCATCGGCCGCCGCGCTCCGGGCAACGGCCGGGATCGCAGGCTATGACGCCACGAAAGCCGGTCTGGCCATGCTGATGCAATCCGTAGCCGTCGACTACGGTCCCCTCGGCATCCGGGCAAACGCCGTCTGCCCAGGCTGGACACGGACGGAAATGGCAGACATGGAAATGGGTGAATTCGCCGGGCAAATCGGCGTTGACCGTGAAGAAGCGTACGGCCTTGCCACCGCCTTCGTGCCCAGTCGACGGCCGGCAACATCCGCCGAAATTGCCAATGCCATTGCTTGGCTGCTCTCCAGCCAAGCGTCATACGTCAACGCAGCTACGATTCCGGTGGATGGCGGACTCATTGCGGTCGAGCCGGGAGCAATTGCATTCGACCCACGCGTCAGCATAGGCACATCAGCAGCTGAGCCACTCGGTACGGTCCTGCGCAGCTAGTTCCTCGCTGGGCCGGCACGCGACCGTTCCTCTCACCATTCCCCGGTGTCAGGAGCCGGCCGGGAAACTGACGATCACCGTGGTACCGCCGCCCGGGGTTTCGCTGAGGGTCAGTTCACCACCGTGCGCTTTTGCGATGCTGCTGCAGGTGGCCAAACCCAGTCCGGTGCCTGCGCCGTCCCCTGGACGGCGCAGGCGAACCAGCGGCTCCAAGACCTTTGCCCGGTCCTCCGGGGCGATGCCCTTGCCGTTGTCCGCAACAAAAACCGTGGCCCCGTGGTAGTTCGAGACTCCACTCACCCGGATCCGCAGATCGCGGTCCGGGCGCCGATAATTCATCGCGTTACTCAGGAGGTTTTGGAGCAACGTGCGCAATTGTCCGGGATCGGCGTAGACCGCAGCGTCTTCTATCTCCAGGATGCCGCGGTGGTCAATGCTCAAATCACGGGCGACGTCCCAGGCAACGTCGGAGAGCCGGGTGTATTCGGGGCGGATTCCGCCGCCCACCCGCGAATAACTGAGCACGTCCTCAAGCATCGTAAGCATGCGGTGGCCACTGGCTCCGATCCTTTCCAGGTACTTTGCGGCAGAGCCGGCGGATTGGAGCAGGGGGTCGTCTTCCACCAGTTCCACGTAACCGAGGATGGTGGTCAACGGTATGCGGAGGTCGTGGCTGACGCGGCCGGCGAAGCTTGCCAGCTTGGCATTGCTCTCCTTCAACTCGGCATAGGCCCTGTCCAGCTGGGTGGTCCGGTGCTGCAACTCCAGAAGTTCCACCACCTGCTTTGCCAGCACGTCCAGGATGCGCAGTTGATCCGGGGTCAGGTCCCGGGGTTCGTCGGAGAAGACACAGAGAGTGCCGGGCACAAAGCCGGATTCCGTCTCGAGTGGAATGGATGCGTAGAACCGCACCGCACCGATGTCGCCGGTGACGAAGGGATTGTCCGTGAACCGCTCATCCTGCCTCGCGTCGGGAACAACGGTCCTCTCCCGCGAGTGGAAGACCTTCGCGCACATGGAGTCTTCGCGCGAGCAGATGCGGCGGTCCACACCCCACGCGCCAATCTGGTGCTGGGAGTCCGCGCTGATGATGTTGACTACCCCGAACGGAACACCGCACAGTTCGGTGGCCAGGCGCACCAGGTTTTGGAGGGCGCCGGCCACTGCGGCATTGGGCAGGAGCGGCGAATCGAGGGACGGGTCCAGTCCGTATCACGCAGGGTGGTGTCCCTGCCGGCTTCATCGGTGAACGCCAGCTGCCCCTGTGCACCCGTCATCAATACGGCCCCCAAGCTTCTTTAGGATTACCTGCTGATGATACCCAAGAGGCTGCTGAGCAGGATCGGAGAAGCAAGGCCCGCCACCACCGGCATAAGGTGAACCAACAAACAGGAACCCACGAAGGAGGAGCCATGCCTTACACCGTCGACTTCCAGAACGTCTCCACCGCGGGGCTTGAGTCTTCCCCTGTCGCGGAAGCGCTCGCAGGGCTGCGGGCCAACGAAGCGCGGTACTTCAAGAACAAGTACAACCACGTCTTCACCACGGTCCTGGCGGAGGAATCACCGGAGATCGTCGACTACGTGAACCGGGTCCTCAAAGAAAGGGACCTTGTCATTGAGTCGCGGCCCCTGGAGGTCACGTTCTTTGAGGTGGAGGGCACTCGCTGGACCTACGTTTTCTACGAATCCGGCCTGTCCATCAACGTCCTGTACGGACTTGAGGAGGGATCCAAGCGGGCTGTTGGCTTCAAGCTTTCCCAAGGCATGGAGATCCCGGCGGAACTGGCCGGCACCTTCAAGTTCGCACGGCAGAAGTCCAAGCTGGCAGGAGAGATCCGGGGATCGTTCTTTGTGATCAAAGGCCAATACTCCATCTGACTGGCAGTAGGGGTTGTTCCCAGCGCTGGGAACAACCCCTACTGCCAGTTACATGCCGGGTGTAGCCGTCAATTGGATGCCCGGCGTGGCCCTCACCGCGTTGGTGGTCCGGTCGGCCACCACCTGTGCTTCGCTGCCGGAGTCCAGGACGGTGTTGTGGACAGAGGCGGATTCGACCAGGACGGTGGTCACTTGCAGTCCTTCCGTAGCCCGGCTTGCCAGCAGTGCGTCCACCTGCGCTTCAAAGCAGGATTCGCTCGATGTGGCCTGGACATCCTTGGCCGCCACGTGGTTGGTGGAGACCATGTTGCCCGCACCCTCGGCGAGTTTGATGATCACGGGGGCTGTTCCGGAGGGCCGGATGCTCTCCGAATCCACGATCAAGGAGAAGTGGTTCGCGAAGATCGAGTTGTCGTTGCCGTGGACGCTAAGCAGTCCAAAGTCATCGTCCAAGCCGTTGTCGATCCCGAAGAAGGGCGTCCAAGGTTCATGATCGCGGAGGAAGTGGTTGGTGGCCACGAGGTTCTCCGAACTGCCCTCGGCAAGGATCACCATCCCGGGGTAGAACGAGTGCAGGCGGTTGTTAGTGACGCTTGAGCGGGTGACCCCGGAAAGGTGGACGCTGCTGGCGCCCCGGGGGAACACGTTGTTGGCCGTTATCAGGAGGCCGCCATGGTTCTCCGCGTAGATCGAATGGCCTTTGAAGCCTGCGCCGATCAGGTTGTTGGTGATCTTGGATGCCTGTCCCCACCCCCGCAGTTCGATGCAGTTCCCGCATTCGGCAATGAAGTTGTCGTGGATGGAAAGCGCATCTGCTTTGTGGATGGCAAGGGCATGCTCCAGGTAGATGAACCCCATGCCATTGACACGGAAGGAGTCATTGGCGCTGGCAACGTGAATGCCGGTCTTGCCGTTGACGTACGTGTTCTCCGCAGGGAGCGCGGAGCCGTCCGGTGAGAAGTGCAGGCCATCGATGCAGAAGTCGGTGAACTCAACGGAACTGATCCGGGGGCTGCCCTCACGCTTGACGAGGAAAGCGGCCCCCTCTGATTCGTCCGCAGAGTCGCCCGCAGCGAGGTCCACCAGGATCCGGCTGCCCCCGGGCCACAGTTCGTGCAAACCGGACCATTCTTCCTGCGGCACGTTGAACCGGATGCTCGATGACGTGAAGCCATGCCCTGAACCTTGGATCCTGAGGAAGCTTATGTCGATCAGTACCTGTGTGCGCAGGCGATAATCACCGGGCGGAAGGTAGATCACCGCACCCGGCTTACCGCCGTCGTTCACGTCCGCGGCGGTTTGCCGCTGCTTGATGTCGGCGATGATGCTGTTGATGACTTCTCCGACGTCCTCGAAAGGGTTGCCAACAGGCCACGTGGTGACGTCGTAGTAGTTGTTGCTGGACATGGTGTGAATCCCCTCGGGGTGGTGGGTTGGGAGCGTGGTCATTCCTGGGCCTTTGTGGATCACGGGACCAACGCTTCCTGTTCCGGCAGGTCCATGTGCAGCTCGGCCAAAGTCGGCGGGTTGGCGCCCGCCCGGCGGACTGTGATGGCGGCAGCTTTGGCCGCAGTCCGACCCAACGAAGCCAGCACTGACGCTGAGAGACCTTCGCTTCCGCGATGCAAGAGGCCATGGATCAAAGCCGACATATAGGAATCGCCCGCGCCGATGGTATCTGCCACTTTGGACCCGACAGCGGGAACCACAGCGTGGGCCTGCGCGGTAGCAAGCACTGAACCCCGGGACCCGGCGGTGATGGCCACCAGCCGTGCGCCGAGTCCGAGGATGTGCCCGGGGACGTCGTCCAGGTGCACCCCCGGGTACAACCACTGCGCATCCTCGTCGCTGAGCTTGACCACGTCGGTGAGCGGGACCAGCTCTTCGAAGATGCTCCTGGCCTCAGCGTGGCTTCCCAAGAGGGCCGGGCGGATGTTCGGGTCATATGTCACCAGGCAGCGCTCATGGGATTGGAGCAGCAACTCCTTCACGGCCGCTGCTCCGGGGGCCAGGAAGGTGGCAATCGATCCCGTGTGCAGGATCTTGGGCAAAGTGGCCGGAGCCGTTCCGGGAAGGGTCCAGCGGATATCAAAGTCGTAGTGTGCTGAGCCGTCGTCAGCGAGCGTGGCCGTTGCCGTCGCGGTCCGGCCCGGGCGCCGGGAGCCCGGCAGGAGGGTCACGCCGGCACCGCTGAGGTGCTGTTCGATGGCAGCCGCCCGGGGGTCGTCGCCAATCGACGTCAAAAGCGCGGTTTCAACCCCCAACCGGCCTAAGCCGTAGGCAACATTGGTTGGTGATCCTCCGGGATGTTCCACGGACCCTTGGGCTGAAACAACGATGTCCATGATCGCTTCGCCCACCACCAGGACTTCCAGCGGGTTCCTGGGGTCAGAGGTTGGCCGGGTACTTTGCATCGGGAGTCCTCCTTAAGCGAGCTTCGAAACGGCGAGTTTGAGCAGGGTTGCCCGGCTGTCCGTCAGGGTGAGCCGGTTCTCCAGGCTGCGAACGTCCGGGAAGACGAGGTCCGTCAGGACAACGCGGCCATCTTGGGCGAACACTTCCACTGAGCAGTGATCGGCCACGATGAGCAACTTGAGCAGACCGTCTTCCAGTTCAAGGGGCGCTGATTCAACGGACGGGAACTTCTGGTGGAAGCCGGTGTTTCCGGAATTCCTGCGGTCCAGCGTGAGCCGGGCAGTGGTTGGATCGTAACGAAGGTACGTGCCTTGCGCGCCGTCTCGGCTGCCGAACAGCAGAAACTCCACCAGGCCTTCGCCTTCGAGCCGCATTTCGGCGTCGATCACCTGCGCGCTTCCCGGTTCTGCGTCCGGCAGGCTAAAGGGAGGATCCCCGGGTTCAAGGTCGCTGCCAGCCGGCAGTTCGGGCAGGACTGGTTCCTGGACCAAACGGGGCGAGCCTTCGACCGTGACGAGCCGAAGCTCGCGGGGGAGTGTCATGGCCGAACGCCACGGAGAAGTGGGCAACTCGTTGGCGTAGTCCCAGTTGCTCATCCATCCGATGATGATGCGCCGGCCTCCCGGAACATTGCTGAAGGAGACAGACGCGTAGCAGTCGCGTCCCCAGTCCAACCAGAGGCAGTGCTGCAGCGCCTCGGTGCGTGCCTCCGCATCGGGCAGGGCGGACAGCCCGGCAGGGGCGGCGAGGGCAGCTGCGTCCGGAACGAAACGGACGCCGTCGAACTGTCCCACAAAGTACTGGCCGCCCGACCCTCCGGCCACCGCGCCGGGGTTCACGTTGACGATCAGCACCCACCTGGTGTCCGCCGGGTCCCCGTCCAGTGCCAGCGGAAAGAGGTCAGGACATTCCCACTCGCCCTCATCGGCATTGGCCGGGCCGAACTCACTGAGGAAATCCCATGATGTGAGGTCGTCAGAGCGGTACAGGACCACCTTCTGCTGTTGGGCTTCGACGGCGACCATCACCCAATAGGCGTCACCCCCGCCTTCGTAACGGAAGACTTTGGGGTCCCGGAAGTGGGCTGAGCCGCGGGTGAGCACGGGATTTCCGCCGTACTTTTGCCAGGTTAAACCCGAATCGGTGCTGTAGGCCAGGGACTGCGCCTGAGTGCCGCTGTATTCGGTTCCCGGCTTGAAGGCGCTTGTATAGATCGCAACCAAAGCGGGCGCGTCAGCCGTGCCGAAACCGGACGTGTTGCCGTGGTCCACCACAACGCTGCCGGAGAAGATGTCTTCGCGCTCATCGCAGGCGATAGCCACCGGAAGCTCCGTCCAATGCAGGAGATCCGTGGACGTGGCGTGCCCCCAGGACATATTGCCCCACACGTTGCCGGAGGGATTGTTCTGGAAGAAGAGGTGGTACAGGCCGTCGTGGAAAACCAGGCCGTTGGGGTCATTGAGCCAAGTGTCCTTTGCCGTGAAATGGATGGCAGGCCGGAACCCGGAATCTTTGTCCGGAGCTGTCTCCGGGCGTGCGGCATCAAGGCTAGTGGACATGTGTGGCGTTCCTCTTGGAAGTACGTGGAAAGGGCGGCTTACCGGGGAGCCGCGATCGAGTCGCGGCGGACCAGAGGGCAACCCAGGATGGTCGGGTGGAGGGCCAGCGGATCGAGGTCCGCCTTGCCTTCAATAGCGTCAATCAGGTGCTCGGCAGCCCAAGCACCCATCTCGTAATGCGGCAGGGCCACAGTTGTGAGCCCCGGGTAGAGGTTGGCGGCGATGAGTTCCTGGTCGTCGAAACCCACCACGGAAAGGTCGGCAGGGATGGTGAGGCCCAACTCCGCGGCGGCACGGTAGGCGCCCATCGCCATGCGGTCGTTGTAGCAGAACAGGGCCGTCGGCCTGTCTTGGCCCGACAAGATGCGGAGGGTCGCTTCGTAGCCGCCCTGCACTTCGGAGAGTTCGGACTCAACAGGTGCCCCATCGCCGTCGAGCCCTGCTTCGTTGAGCGTGGCACGGAAGGCATGGAGGCGCTCGCGGGTGGCGGGGACATCATCGGTGTTGTTGATGAAACCGATCTGCGTGTGGCCGGCTTCCAACAGGGCGCCGACGGCGGCACGGGCGCCTCCGTCTTCGTCCGGGATCACAGCCGCGATGTTCCCGGCGGTCGCCACCGAGTCAACCAGGACCGACGGGACGCTGCCGAGGTTGGACGGCAGTTCCACGTTGCGGTGGTACATGGTGGCGTACAGGATGCCGTCCACCCGTCGCTCCAACAACGCCTGGACGTCGGCTTGCCGCGATTCGAGGCTGGCTGAGCCCGGCGTGTTGATGATCATCAGGTTGTACCCGCGGGCCTTCGCGGCTTCATCCGCACCGAGGATGATCCGGCCGGCGTGCGGGGTGGTGGCGATTTCCTCACTCACCAGGCCAAGCATGCCGGTCCGCTGCGTGCGAAGCGCTTGTGCCAGGCGGTTGGGACCGTAGCCGAGCTCTTCGGCAACGCTCCTCACCTTGTCCCTGGTTTCGGGGCTGACCCTGGCGTAGGAAACCTCGTTGAGGACGTGGGAAACAGTCGTGACGGACACGCCGGCGGCGACGGCCACATCCTTGATGCCCACGTTCTTGTTGCTCATCTGTCTCCCACGTCCTTATGGTCGGTTTGCCCTGGGGGGGGGCTATCAGTAGGCTACTGCGTCAGCCCTTGACGGCGCCGAGCGTCATGCCCGCGACGATCTTCCGTTGCAGCAACAGTGTCAGCAGGATCACCGGGATCGAGTACACCGCCGCGAGTGCAGTCATGGATCCCCAGTCGAGCCCGAACTGGGTTTGGAAGTTCGCGATCACTACCGGTGTGGTTTGTGAACGGATGGCGGTCATCAGGAGTGCAAACAGAAACTCGTTCCATGAGGCCAGGAAGGCGAAGATCGCGGTCACTGCAATGCCGCCTGATACTACCGGGATCACCACCCGCCACAACGCACCCAGCCGGCTGCAGCCGTCAACCGTTGCTGCTTCCTCCAGGTCCCGCGGCACGGCTTCGAAGAAGCTGGACATGAGCCAGATGGAGAGCGGCAGGGAAATGGTGGTGTGCGCAATGGACAGTGCAATGGGAGTGTCAGCCAGTCCCACCGAGGCCATCATCGACGCCAACGGGATGCCGATCGCCACCGGCGGAACCATGCGCGTCACCAGGGCGGCCATGATGAACACCCGGCCGCTCGGGGTTTTGTACCGCGTGATGCCGTAAGCCGCAGGAATGGCCAGCACCAGTGAAAGCAAGGTGCTGATTACCGCGGTCTGGATGCTGTTGATGAACGACGCCACCACACCGCCACGGCCCAAAGCATTGACGTAGTTCTCCAGCGTCCATTCCTTGGGGAGGATGGTGGGCGGAACTGCAATAGTGTCGATCGGCGTCTTGAATGACGTGAACAACAAGTAGAGGAACGGGAAACCGTAAAGCACCATGGCTGCCGCAAGCAGTATCCACAGGATGGTCCTGGTGCTGCGGCGGCCTGCTTCGAGGCCTTCACGGTTGACCCCGCGGCGCCTGCGCGGAGGCTGGGAAGCCGGAAGGTTCGACGTCGGCGGGCTGGCTTTGCTTGGTGCGCTCACCATGGTCATCAGGTGTCCTTTCCCGGCCGCCAGATGGTGGCCACCGCGAAGAAGGCGACGGCGAGCATCGCGATGAGGTAGATGGTGCCCATGGCGCTCGCAAGGCCCGGATCGCCGAAGCGGATCATGGTCCGGTAGATCAGGAGGCTCATGGTTTCGGAGGCCGACTGCGGGCCGCCGTTGGTTTGGATGAGGATGGTGTCGAAAGCCCGGGCGGCGTCGATTCCGCGGACAACCAGTGCCACGGCGATCACGGGACGCAGCAGCGGGATGATGATCCGGAACAGGAGGGCCGGGGCGCGTGCGCCGTCGAGGCGGGCGGCTTCGATCAGGTCACCGGGTATGTTCTGCAGGCCCGCAAACAGCACGAGGCACATGAACGATGTGGTGAGCCAGATGTCCGGGATCGCTACCGAAAACAAGACGATGTTGGGGTCGGACAACCAGCCGATCTGGTTGGGATTTTCCAGGAGTCCGGCTTGGTGGAGGAGGGTTCCGATCAGGCCGAAGTTGTCGATCATCAGGAACTTCCACAGAAGGCCGGCCACGATCGGCGCGATCATCAACGGGTAAAGGAAGACGGTCCGCCAGATCTGTGACTTCTTGCCGAGCGTTGTGAAGAGCAAGGCCATGCCGAGCCCGAGCGCGAACTCGAGGGTCACCACCACCAGGGTGTAGGCGAGGGTCCGCCAGCCTGCACTGGTGAAGGCCTCGGACGCGAAGGCGGTGACGTAGTTCTGGAAACCCACGAACTCGCGGGGACCGCCGGCGATCGGCGAGATCTTGAAGAAGCTGTCTGCCACCAGGCGAAACAGCGGGTAGGCGACGAACACGGCCAGGAACAGGGCCGCGGGCGTCATCAGGAAGAGGGCAAAGCGGCGATCGGAGATACGCACGGTTTTCTTTTCTGCTGGTTGTTTTCTGCTGGTTGGAGCCGCGGCCGGCACGGTCTTTGTGGTGCCGGCCGCGGAGTCTTTACTTCAGGAGGTCCTGGACCTGCTTCTTGGCGTCGGCCAGGAGGGCGGAGGTGTCGCCTCCGGCCACGGCCTTCTGCAGCAACGGAATCAGGACGGTGTCCACGATCTGCTGCCACTTTGCCGTTGCCGGACGGGTTGCCGTGGCGGGGGCGTTGAGGGTCTCGATCAGCGGCTTGAAGCTCTCATAGCCCGGCTGGTCCTGGTACTTCTCGAAGGCGCTGATTCGTGCTGCCAGGCCCAGCTTGGAGTCGATACCCATGCTGTTGTAGTCGTAGGCGCACTTGACGAACTTCTTAGCTGCCTCGGCGTTCTTGGTGGCCTTGGGAACCGACAGGTACCACGGTCCCGGGACACCCGCGACGCCGGCGCTGCCACCGATCATCGCAGCTGCACCCACCTTGCCTGCCACGGGAGAATCCGCGGGGATCTGGCGGTAGGCGTGGGCCCAGAAGCGGGTCATGGCGGTCTTGCCCTGGTTGAACAGGTTCTGCGCTGCCGCCCAGTCAACCTGTGCAGCACCGGTCGGGGCGGACTTGGTGAGGCTCACGTAGAAGTCCAGGGCTTCCTTGTGGGCGGCGTTGTCGATGACCACGTTGTTGTTCTCGTCCAGCACCATGGGAGACCCGGCCTGGAGCACGTGTGCCAGCCATTCGGTTTCCACGGCACCCTTCACGTCCGTGCCGAACATGCCGTCCTTGGTGAAGAACTCGGAAATGTCCTGGTACTGCTTCCAAGTCTTGGGTGCTGCCAGTTCATAGCCGTACTTGGCTTGGAAATCCGCCTTGTTCTTGGCGTCCTCGAACAAGTCCTTGCGGTACAGAATGATCTCGGCATTGGTCCAGGCCGGCATGCCGATGAAGTGGCCGTCCACGTTCGCTTCCTTCACAAGCGCCGGGAAAATGTCCTTCTTTGCCTCGTCGGTGAAGAGCTCATCGATGGGCTGGACGGCGTCCTTGAAGCTGGGGAGCCACACGGAGTCCAGTGCAGCTACGTCGAAGGAGACATTGCCGGAGGAGAACTCGCTGGAGAGGCGGTTGAACATGCCGTCGTAGGGGAGTTCGACGAAGTTCACGTCCACGCCGGCGTCCTTCTTGCATTGCTCTGCCACGCCGGTGAGCTCAGCGTGGCCGCCGGCTTCCACCAGCACGTTGACAGTGCTGGAGCCGCCCGATCCGCCGGACGATGGTGCGGCACCGCCAGCGCCACAACCGGTGGCAACGAGTGCGACGGCGGTGCACAGCCCGCCGAGGGAGACGAGCTTGGAAATGGTCTTTCGAGTGGACATCGCTGTCGACTCACTTTCTCTTGAACGGAAATTGCAGAGAGATGGTGGAGCTGATGTTGGCTTGAAAAATCGTTTTGCCAAAACGACTTGGCACCGACATTAGAGCTAGTTGCGCCGATGTGTCAACAGCCTTCTTCGAAACAATTCGGGGCACTTGACGGCCTGGATTCCTAAGCCATAAAGTGATCGACGCCACTCGACAAATCGTTTTGGCATATTTTGGCTGGCTCGGCCGCTGTTTTGGCTGGGCTCTGGGGGCGTCGGGGCTGCACTTTTGGCGGGGTGTGCACCCGTACCCGCTGGACGCACCTCTACCCGGGGGCGCACCTCTACCCGGGGGCGCACCTCTACCCGGGGGCGCACCCGTACCCGCCGGGTGCACCCAAACTCCGGGGAGCGCTTGGCGCGAAGTGGTGCGGCACTTTCCACGAACGGGTGCGCTTGGCGTAAAGGGGTGCACTGCTTCCCACGAACAGTTGCGCCAAGCCCAGTTAACTCCCTCTTGTCCCAGTACAAAGCCCAGTCAACCGACAAGTTCAAAGGAGAATCATGAACCCATCCGAGCCCCTCAGCCGAAGGAGCATCCTCCGGTTGTTCCCGGCAGCGGCACTGTCCGCAACCGCCGTCGTACTTTCAGCGAAGGAGGCCTTGGCCAAGAACAAGCCGGACACGCCAAATCCGCATCAAAGCCAAGGAAGCACCCAAGCCGCACAAGGGCATCGGGCCATTATCGGAATGCTGTAAAACCCGGCATCAAGGCAACAGAAGCAACGCACAAGCAGTCAACGCACGGCCATAAAGCAGTACCCCCAACGATGTGAGGAGAACACGCTATGACCACTGTCTACGACGTCACCACCTGGTCGGTCCCCGGGAATCCGTCGGCCACGCCCTATAACGACATCGGGCTCATCATCAACAGCATCATCGCGGACGTGAAGTCCCAGCAGACCAATCAGGCCTCCAAACCCGGCGCCGTGGTTTACATCCCGCCGGGAGACTACTCCTTGAAAACCCGTGTCAACGTGGACATCAGCTTCCTCACCATCCGCGGCTCAGGGCACGGATTCACGTCCAGCAGCATCCGATACAACGCCGGCAACACCTCCAGCTGGCACGAAATCTTCCCCGGCGGCAGCCGAATCCGTGTCGAAAACACGGACGGCAACACTGAAGCTTTCAGGGTTTACCGAACCGGCGACCCGCGCCTCAGTTCCATTGTCTTTCAGAATTTTTGCCTCGACGGTGTGTCCTTCAGTACGAACCAGAACTCGTACGTGAACGGCAAAACGGGTATCCGCTTCGATTCGGCCAATGATTCCTGCCGGGTTGAAGGAATGGGAATGGTCTACCTGGAGCACGGGCTGGTGGTGCGGGACACGGACGCCCTTAGTGTCAGTGGCAACTTCCTGGCTGAATGCGGGAGCTGCATCGAACTCACGGGCTCGGGGCAGGCATCCAAAGTGACTGACAACCTCATCGGCGCCGGCTATGTGGGCTTCTCCATTTTCGCCGAGGGCCATATAGGCCTTCTGGTCAGTGCCAACAACGTATTTCCCCGCGGGAAGAGCAGTGTCCATTTCAAGGACTGCACTCGTTCGTCCATCACGGCCAACAGGTTTCACGCGTTCTACCCGGGGATGGTGAACTTTGAAGGCAATTGCACTGAGAACCTCATTGGTGCCAACCATTTCCTGCGGCAGGTGGAGCCTTTTGATCCGCTGAAGCCCTACAACAACGGATTGGATGACCTGTTCGGCCTGGTCCATGTTGCCGGGAGCGGGAATACCGTCACAGGGAACCATTTCAGCTACGACGTACCCTCCGGGTCGGTGACTCCCTCAGGTCAGAAACCGACCATCATCCTGGTGGCCTCGGGCGCCAACAACTACATCGCTGCCAATAACACCATCTCCTCGGTAGCGGCGAACACGGTAGTGCTGGACGGATCCACCACCGGGACCAAGGTGCTGGATAGCGGCGGTGCGGGTGAGTTTGTGCATTACACGAGTTCCTACTCATTCCGGGCAACCCCCTGACCCGTCGCTGAGAAGGAAGGTCTGTCAATGATGACAAGACGCACCAAACGTGGACTGCCGGCGTTGGCGGCGGCCGCCGTCGTTGCTTCATTCACCTTGGTGGTGGCCGCGACTGCCGCGCCCGCCCCGGCGCATGCCAGCGATCCCGACCCCGCCACCCAGCAGTACCGTCCCTATTTGCACTACACACCGGTCAAGAACTGGATGAACGATCCCAACGGGTTGGTCTACTACAACGGCACCTACCACATGTACTACCAGTACAACCCTTACGGAACCACGTGGGGCAACATGAGTTGGGGGCACGCGACGTCCACGGATTTGCTGCACTGGACCGAGCAGCCACTCGCAATCCCGCAAACCTTCAACGGCAGCGGACAGGCTACGGAGGACATCTTTTCCGGTTCAATCGTGGTTGATTCACAGAACACCAGTGGATTCGGGACGTTGCAGAATCCGCCGATGGTGGCTGTGTACACCAGCAACTTCACCGGCAACCACCCCACGCTGGCCGGCAAGCAGGCCCAGTCCCTGGCCTACAGCACGGACAGCGGCCAAACCTGGACCAAATACTCGGGCAATCCTGTCCTCAACAGGAACACCACGGACTTCCGGGACCCCAAAGTGTTCTGGTACCAAGGGGCAGCTGGCTCGTACTGGGTGATGTCCGCCGTGGAAGCCAACGAGCACAGGGTTTTGTTCTACAAGAGCACAGACCTTAAGAGCTGGACGTACTTGGATGACTTCGAACCAGCCAACGCGACGGGTGGGCAGTGGGAGTGTCCGGACCTCTTCCCTCTCGCGGTGGATGGGAACCCGAACAACATCAAGTGGGTGCTGGTGGTCAACATCAACCCGGGATCCGTGGCTGGTGGCAGCGGGGGGCAGTACTTCGTAGGCAGCTTCGACGGCACAACATTCACCTCCGAAACCACTGATCCAGTGGATGTGGCCCCACCGGGAACCCTGCTCGCGGGGTTCAACGGAGGAAGCTACAGCGGATGGAACGTGAGCAACGATCCCGCCAATCCCGGCGGTCCGTGGGGGACAGCCCCGCCCGGCGGAACTCTGGCAGGTCAGCAAACAGTTACCGGGTCGATCGGTGCCGGCCTGGTGAACGGCTTCAACGGGGGAGATGTCCCAACGGGCACCTTGGAATCCGATCCGTTCACGATCAGCAAGGACTACATCAATTTCCTTGCCGGTGGTGGAAACCACCCGCGGCAGGCAGGGGAGCAACCCGGCAACACGCCACCCCCCGGGTACCTCCTGTTCGACGGCTTCGATTACCCGGGAACCCTGAGTGCGGCCGGTTGGCAGCTGACCGGAGACTTTGAGGCAGCCAGAAACCCGTCAACCGTTGGCGGTGAGTACGCGATCGGCAAACGCATCAACACGTTCGAGGGCGGCCCCAACGCTGACAACAACACCGGAACAATCACGTCCCCGGAGTTCTACCTCACCAACACCAATATCGGGTTCCTCCTGGGCGGCGGCAACCGGACGGACGGCCAACTCCAAGTGGAACTCCTGGTCAACGGCGTGCCCGTGCGAAGCACCACGGGCAGCAATTCGGGTGACATGAACTGGAAGAACTGGGATGTAACCCCGTACTACGGTCAAATAGCCCGCATCCGGATTGTGGACAACGCCACAGGGGCATGGGGCCACCTGACGTTGGACAACATGGTCCTCGGTTCGGAGCCGGCAAAACCGCGAAGCAGTGAAACCACCGTAAATCTCATGGTCAACGGACAGGCCGTTCGAACCACCACCGGTTCCAATTCCGAACATCTGGAATGGAAGGCCTGGGACGTCAGCGCCTACAAAGGAAGCGAGGCAACCATCCGGATCGTCGACAACAACCGTGGCGGTTGGGGCCACATCCTCGCGGACGAGTTCGTAGCCTCTGACATCACGCGGCCGGAACAGCACGACTGGTTGGACTGGGGCCGGGACTACTACGCAGCCGTTTCCTTCAGTAACGCCCCCGACGGCAAACGGATCATGGTGGGCTGGATGAACAACTGGGACTACGGGCAGTCCACGCCAACAAGCACGTGGCGGGGAACCATGGCGTTGCCCCGCGAAGTCCAGCTCACCCAAACCGCCCAGGGACCGCGACTCACGCAGAAGGTGGTCCAGGAGGTGGACGCGTTAAGGAACACAGGTGCCGCCTACACCGCATCCGCGCAGGACATCGCTCCGGGGACCAGCACCCTTCCCGTTTCAGGGGACGTGGTGCAGGTGGATGCGGAGTTCTCCCCGGGGACGGCATCGGCGTTCGGGCTGAAGGTCCTGGGTAATTCAACTGAGGCCACCAAGGTTGGTTACGCAACAAGTTCGGGTCGCGTTTTCATCGACAGGACGGCCTCCGGCAACGAAGGTTTCCATCCGGCCTTCGCCTCTGTGGATGACGTACCCGTCCAGCTGATCAACGGCAGGCTTCGGCTGCGGCTCTATGTGGACAGGGCCTCCGTGGAGGTCTTCGCGCAGGACGGTCTGGCTACGCTGACCGACCAAGTGTTTCCGGCAGCGGGCGCGAACACATTGTCCCTGTTTTCGGAGGGAGGGACTGCCCGACTCGAAAGCCTCACCGTCACGCCGCTTCACAACGCGATGTGGTAGCCGGTGAGTGAGGCTCGACGGCGGCCGCGCACCCAGGCGGCCGGTCGCCGTCGGGCCTTCCACGATCTTGAGCGAATCTTGAGATGACCCGGCGTCGTTCTTGAGGACCCCGTCCGATGGTTGAAGTGTCAGCCGAGGAGCTGGCGGAACCTGCCGGAAGGACTGCCGAAATGCCCGACCAGATCACCGTCACTTCATCAAGCACGGATGCCGCACAGCTTGCCGGCGGAACGCACGCCCCAGTGGACGGTCAAGATCGCGCAGTCACCTCGATCCGCGAGCAGTTCAATCCCCTGGGCGTCGGCCTCCGGAGCATTTGGCCCCAGTCGGTCTGCGGCTACTAGCCAGCACTCACGTGGCCCCGGCACGCTTCCGGTGGCACCATGGTGTTCAAGTCCTAAGTCATCAGGAGGCTTGTCATCAAAGAAGAGATGCGGAAGGCCGCAGACGCAGCCGAGGAAGCCTCGAACTCGCGGCCCTTTGAAATTGCGGCGCGGTCCGGATTCGCTGTGAGCGGGTTGCTTCACGTGCTGATCGGTGTCATCGCCGCGCGCTTGGCCTTTGGAAGCAGCGGCGAAGCGGATGTTTCCGGTGCCATCGCCGAATTGGCCGCCCAACCCTTCGGCCCGTTGCTGCTCTGGGTCTGTTTCGCTGCCTGCGCGGCCCTGGCTCTATGGCAGTTGTCCAACGCTATCTTCGGCCACCGCAACCAGTCCCATCCCAAGCTCTCCAAGCGCCTTTCCGAGGCAGGCCAAGCGGCGGTCTTCGCTTTTGTGGCCGTGACCATCATGTCCTTCGTCGTTGGGCAGGCGCGCAACAGCCGTCAATCCAGCAGTGACCTCACCGCCACCCTCATGCAATCTCCCTGGGGCGTCGCGTTTCTGATAGCTGCGGGAGCCGGCGTCATGGTCACCGGCATTGTGTTCGCGGTGCGTGGTTTCACGAGGTCGTTCAAGAAGGACCTTGTCCTTTCGCCGCACGAAGGACCACGGAAATTCCAAGTAGCCGTGGGAACGGTGGGATACGTCGCCAAGGGGTTCGCGCTCCTTCTTGTGGGACTGCTTGTGGTCATCGCTACTGTTACCGCCCGGCCCGAGCAGTCAACGGGGTTGGACGGCAGCCTTAAGGCCCTCAAGGAACAGCCCTACGGACCGTACCTCCTTGCCGCCGTGGCCGCGGGCCTGATTGCGTATGGCCTGTTCCTCATGGTCAAGTCAAAGACCATGAGGACCTAGCCGCAGTTTCATAGTGCGGCACCCTGGGTACAAGCCGGGTGGGACGTTAAGCGTCGCGCACCAGTGAACCGATTCTGAAGGGGCAGGACCATGACACAAAGCGATCCGGAACAGCAGGGAAACCACAAGCTCACGGCTCCGCCGAAGGACCCTCGCAGCGGGTATCACTCCGGGGAGTTTCCGCAGCAGGAGCAGAAGCAACCGGGCCTGACCAAACCCCTGGAGCCCCAGCCCGATCACGGTGAGTCCAGCTACGTCGGCCACGGCCGGCTTGAAGGCAAGACGGCGTTGATCACCGGCGGCGATTCCGGCATTGGCGCGGCGGTGGCCATCGCCTACGCGCGAGAGGGTGCCAACGTCGCCATCAGTTACCTTCCGGAAGAGGAAGAAGATGCGCGTTCGACGGCGGAATGGATCCGTGAGTGCGGCGCGCGGGCACTCCTGCTCCCCGGAGATTCGCGTGACGAAGGATTCGCAACCGAGATCGTGGAACGTACAGTCCAGGAATTCGGCGGGCTCAACATCGTGGTCCTTAACGCGGCCTACCAGAAGAACCGCGAGGGGCTTGAGACCATACCGACGGAGGAGTTCGACAGGGTCTTCAAGACCAACCTTTACTCCCTGATGTGGACCGCGCAGGCGGCCATTCCGCATCTGCGTCCGGGGGACTCGATCATCGTCACCGCCTCCATCCAGGCCTTTAACCCGTCTGCTCAGCTGGTGGACTACGCCATGACCAAGGCGGCGCAGGTGGCCTTCACCAAAGCGATGGCACAGGAACTCGGCCCCAAGGGAATCCGCGTCAACGCTGTTGCCCCGGGTCCCATCTGGACGCCTTTGATCCCGGCGACCGAGTGGCCGGACAAGCTCCCGTCGTTCGGGCAGGACACCCCGCTGGGCCGCGCGGGCCAACCCGCTGAGCTTGCCCCGGCATACGTTCTGCTCGCTTCCGACGAGGGTTCCTACATTTCAGGTGCCGTGCTTCCCATCACGGGCGGCAAGGGCCTTTAACTCCACGACAAGAGAGGTGCCACTGCGCTGATGATCGCTGTTCTGGTAATTGACATGCAGAACGCCTTCTTCGAGGACCCTGCCCTCAAGCAGAGACGCGAGGAAGTTGTGGCTGCCTGTAACTCACTGACCAGCGGGGCGCGGGAGGCGGGAGCCAAAGTTCTCCTCATTGGAACCGAGCATGAGCGGGACAAATCGACGTGGAGCCTGAACATGCTCGACGACGATCAGGGCTTTATTTTCCGGGGCAGTGAGCAGGCCGAGTTTGTTCCCGGCCTGCTCACAACCGACTTCCCCCAGATGGTCAAGACCCGCGACAGCGCCTTCATGGGAACAGACCTGTGGATGCGCCTGCGGAACTGGGAGGTGGACACCGTGGTCCTGGCGGGAGTTTCCGCGCATAACTGCATCGCGCAGACGGCGGCCGACGCCTTTGCCCACAACATCCGCGTCATCTATGCCGCAGATGCCATCGCCACGGAGAACGCCGAAGCCGCCGAAGCCGTGTTGCGGATTCTCACGCGGGAGTACAGGCAGCGGGTGCTTCCCTTGGAGGAAGTCCTCGCGTTGTTCTAGGCGGGCTGCCCTTCCGGTTCCACGGGGATCCACAACTGCCCGCTGCCATGGGTACCGCCGGGCTGGGCCTTGACGCTCAAGAGCTCCGGACCCGGGGCCCATCGGTACGGGTTGGCAGGGAACCATTCCGTTGCTGCGTCGGCCCACATGCGCTGCAGGACTTCGGGAAATTTTCCCTCGGTTTCGAAAACAACCCACTGCCCGGCCGGTACCTCGAGTACGTCAAACCCCTCGGGTGCCGGCCCCGTGGTGGCCACGGCATGCCAATAGTCCAGTTCACTGCCTTCGCTGCGGGACTCCTCGATGTTGACTGTCACGGAGACCGGGCCTGTCGGCTCAGTGTCCACCAGTTCCAGCAGACGCTTGGTGACGGCAGGGTCGATGCTGCGCTGGAATTCAATGATGGCCGGATTGGGCCCTTCATGGACGAGCGGAACCCTGGTCTTCCGGCCGACCAGCCGGAAAGCGGCTTTGTTCACTATGCGGTGCTTCATGTCTATGTTCCCTTCGATACGCAGGTGGAACCTCAATTGAGGTTGGGAACGGAGGACGGCGTTGGGACGCCGGGCGTCCGAAGGCGTCAACCCGTGGTACGCCTTGAAGGCGCGGCTGAATGCCTCGGCGGATCCGTAACCGTACCGGACGGCAACATCGAGCACACCGGCGCCCGCGATGATTTCAGCGGTGGCAGCAGTCAGGCGCCGTCGGCGCACGTATTCCGAGACGGGCATCCCGGCCAAGGACGCGAACATCCGCCTGAAGTGATACTCGGATGTGAGGGCGGTCCTCGCCACAGCCTTCATATCGACGGCGGCAGCCAAGTCCTGCTCGATGAGCTCGATAGCCCTGTTCCATTCGTGCATGGGATCCTCCATTCCGAAAATCACCCTACGGCGCCGGTTGGGGCTCCGTCCCGACTATCCGTGCCCGAAAATGTCAGGCACAGCAAGAACCCGGACGCTCCCCTGGTGCGTCCGGGTTCTTGCTTATTCAGTTTTTGTCAGGGGCAGCGCTAGGGGTGACCCGTGCCTGCAGCTTCGTCATCCGGCTCGGAGGAGAAGGGGCGATCCTCCGGGGTGTCTTCGGTGTTCCGCTCGTCAAGCTCCGCATCCGCAGACGGGACGGTCTTTTCCGCGTAATCACCAGTCGTGTAGTCGCCGCCGGCGTCCTCTTTGAGGGCTTCGGGTGATGCTCCCGCGTCCCCGTAGTTACCCTCCGAGTACTGGCCTTCCATGTCTTCCGGGTCGGAGCTCGGTGTGGTTCCGTTAGCCATGGTGCGTCCGGTGCGTGCGACGTCCGGTTACCAGGCCGTAGACCAGCAGCACGAGGATCGAGCCGCCGATAGCCAGAAGCCATGTGCGGATGGCGAAGAATTCGGTGAGTCCCTCACCGAAGATCAGGCCGCCGATCCAGCCGCCCAACAGGGCGCCAACTACGCCCAAGAGGAGGGTCACCAGCCAGCCGCCGCCTTGGCGTCCGGGAAGAATAAGCTTGGCAATTGCGCCTGCCAAAAGGCCTAGGAGAAGAAAACCAAAGAAACCCATTTTTGCTCCTACTTTCTTGTTGATGGAGATTCCATGAACTCTGTGAAGCGGTTCAGTTCATCGGGTCGGGAAATCAAACATCCGGGCGTGGAAGAAATGCCTCCTTCTCACCCCGGACATATGGGGGAATGGAGTGGCGTGAGAATTACTGTAAATCTAGAAACCCAACCAAAGAGCACTCCTGTCGACTGGTCCACCACGGGACTACACTTGCAACGCTAGCCGCTCCCGGAAAAAACAGCAAGTAACCTGACTATTTTGTTGCGAAGCCCCGTGGTGCATGGTCTCTGCGGTCCGGCAGTGGACGGTGAAGCCCCGGTTCCCGGGGTGTGACAGCCTATTTCTTGCCGAAGGCGTCCCTGGCCGCGTCCTTCAACTTCTCGCCCGCCTGCTTGATGTTGGCAGAGGCCTGGTCGCCTGCACCCTCGGCCTGGAGGTCCCGGTCTCCGGTTGCCTCGCCGGTCTTTTCCTTGGCCTTGCCCCCCAGGTTTTCGGCGGCGTTCTTGATCTTGTCATCCAGTCCCATGGTTTTAACTCCTCGGGTTGCGATGTTTCATTGCCTGCGGTGATTCCGCTGGTTGGCAACAAAGTTTAGTCGAATGTTTCAATTCAGCAAATGGCCATTAACTCCACTCCCCGGGTTCTGCAACGGAAACCGGCGTGACACTGCAGATACACACCCGCTAGTGTCATAGGAAATTGCACGTCGAAAGGAGTGGACCCATGAAAGGGAAAGTAATGTTCGCCGCTGGTGTCGCGGTGGGGTACATCTGGGGATCAAAGTCCTGGCCGGAGGTGTACCGTCGCCTTCGTGGCGGTTCGGAGAAGGTACTGAAGAACCCCGAGGTCCAGGAAAACGTGCACCATGTGGCCGAGACGGTCCAAGAATCTGTTCCGGAGATCGTGGACAACCTCTACGCGACGGGAAAGAAACTGGTGGAAAAGGCCGAGGCCTTCCTGCCCGGCACCCGGGACGGAAAGGGTGACGAAGCAAACGGTGCGGAGGACCGTCCTGCTACGACGTCAACGGTCAAAGGTGACGTCGTCTCCGATCCAGCGCTCGATGACACCACCGGAAGCGACTGGACGGACGAAGGCGGCGCAGCACCCGAGGGACCTGCAACCAACACCCGGCCGAAGCCCTGATCGCTTAGGCTGCCCGCTCAACCGCTGTGAGGATCGCCTTCCCCAGTTCGGCCGGCTTGGTGAATTGGGGCCAGTGCCCGGTGGGCAGGTCGATGAGTTCCACGTGCTTTATGCGGGCGAGCTCCTCCGTGAACGGATGCCCTGCATCCATCATCTCGTTGAGCAGGGATGATGGAAACTCGCAGGCGATGACCGTGGCAGGAACCTCGTAACGACGCACGTCATGCAGGTGCTGCTGTTCGATTGCGACCCCCTTTGGTTGGGGAATGGCGCGCGCCCGGAACGCTGTACGGAGGTCTTCGTCCAGATCGGTCAAGTCAGCTTCTTCGAACCCTTCCCAGGGCGGGAGCGGAATGTCGTCGCCTTCGGCAGGCAAGTCGTCGTTGATGACTCCGCCTTCGCCCAGAGGCCCGCTGTCCACGTAGATTGCGCGGGCAACACGGTCGGGCCTTGCGTCCACCACGGCGTGGATGATGGCGCCGCCCCCGGAGTGCCCCACCAGGACCACCTTGCCGTCCAGGGAGTCTACGGTCCGGATGACGGCGTCGATGTGGGTCCGCAGGCCGATGTTCGCGCGAGGTGCATCGGCCGATTCCAAGCCAGGAAGCGTGAGGGCGTGGACGGTGTGGCCGGCGTCCTCGAGGGCGGGGATCACCTCATCCCACGACGATGCGTCCAACCAGAAACCGGGAACCAGGATGATGTCCATGCCGGTACCCTACGGGAGGCTGCGCCCAAGATGAACACTTTTTGCTGGATCATCCTCGTTCCCGCGGAAAGCGGCCCCGTGTTTGACGCGGTTTCAACAATGACCATGCGAATGATGCAGCAAAATCTGCACCTGCGCGTCTAGCTAGCCGGATTTGCGTGCCATGTACCACTCCGTGAACTCGCGGACCCTTCCGTCCTTGGCGAAACGGAGGACCCACAGGTTGTCGTAGGTCGGGTCGCCGTTGAGGTAGGTGGTGACGCCTTGGACGAAGGCGGTGTCTCCGTCGCGGCCAAGGAGCGTCCATTCGAAGGTCCAGTCTTCGGGCTTGTCAGATGAGTCGCCGGACCATTCCCTGACGATCGCATCATGTCCCCGCCAGGCGCTGGTGTCGTGCGGGCGGGTGTTGTAGATGGCGTCCTCGGTGAAAAGGGCCCGGATGTCATCGGGCTCGTTGGAGCTCCAGGCACGTAGGTACAGGTCCATCCATGAATTCACGTCGCTCATTCATCCGTTCTACCCGCCGCACGCCCGGTGTTCAACGCCTCCGGGTCAGGCAGGGCGTCCTACGCTGCGGCCGGAACGGCGAATGTGGTCCGGCGTCAGGCCTGTCAGGGACGCAAGCTCCAACTCGTCGCAGGCCTGGGTGCGCAGGGCGATGGAGATCAGTGCTTCCCGGCGTTCCAGGATAACGTCCCGGTGCCGCTCGGCTTCCTTGAGGGCGTCGTTCTTTGCCTTCAAGGCTTCCAGCTGTAGTTTGCGGGGGACCCCGCTCAGGTGGAGGTCGTCATAGGCCAAAGCGATGGTACGGACAGACCTGGCGTTCTCCCTGATGACCGCAGCAATAGTGGCAATTGATATTCCGTCCTCCACGGCCTGGGCAATCAACTCATTCCTTGCAGAGGTCAGTGTCCTGATGGAACTGGCGGCGTGGGAGAGGAGCTGGCGGTGGACTCCGAGTGCGTGAACCAGTTTGGCGTGCCCGGCATTGGCGTTCGACGATGTTCGCGCGGGGGAGCCTGCGCGGTACGTGTACCGTCCCGTTGCTGAACGGCCTTTGACCTGCTGGTCGGCGCGGCGCGGCTGTCCGGCCATGGTCGGGGTCGGCATGAGGGTTCTCCTTGCGACGGGTGGGCTCCGGTGACCTGTCGAATGTAGGCAGGGATGCTGGGTGCGCGGAAATACCAATACCAAGTGAACCCATAAGCAAAGCGCATGGAAGAAGCCCGTACCGCCGGAACAGGCACCGAAACACGCGTCTTCGAGGAGACCGTCATAAGTCCCCCTTATGAATCCACGCACATTAGGTCTTATCCAGAGAACCCCGCGAGTACCTAGTCTCGAAACAGGAGATACGCGAATCCGCGCGTCCTGAGTTCCACATTCCTGGAGGAGACATGTCCGAGTTCCTGCCGGCGTCGAGGGTTACCCGCATCAAGGCCTCAGCCAGCGTCGCTGCGGCCGCCCGTGTGCGCGAACTGAAAGCCGAAGGCGTCCAGATCATCGACCTCACGGTAGGTGAGCCGGATTTCGACACCCCGGACCACATCAAGGCTGCCGCCGTTGAAGCCATCAACAGGGGCGAAACCAAGTACACCTCGGTTACCGGCACCCCCGAATTGCAGGCGGCGATCCTCGGCAAAATCGAGCGGGACACCAGCCACTCGTACGGGGCCAACCAGCTGACGATCGGTGGCGGCGCCAAGCAGGTTCTGTATGTCGCGCTGATGGCTTCCCTCAACGCGGGTGACGAGGTCATCGTCCCGGCGCCGTACTGGGTGTCCTACCCGGATATGGTCCTTGCCAACGACGGCACCCCGGTCATCGTCGAGACCACGGAGGAAGAAGGCTTCAAGCTCACTCCGGGGGCGCTCGCCAAGGCAATCACGCCCAAGACCAAGTGGCTCATCCTCAACGCTCCGTCCAACCCGACCGGCGCTGTCTACTCCCGTGAGGAACTCCAGGCCATCGGCGCGGTCCTCGAAGAGAACCCGCACGTCTTCGTCCTCACCGACGAGATCTACGATGAGGTCTACTTCGGTCAAGGCCGGGTCACCAGCCTGGTCACGGCTGCGCCGGCTTTGAAAGACCGCATCCTGCTGGTGAACGGCGTTTCCAAGGCCTATGCCATGACCGGCTGGCGCCTCGGCTACGGTGTTGGCCCTGCGCCGCTGATCGCAGCGATGAACAAACTCCAGTCGCAGACCTCTTCCTGCCCGTCGTCCATCAGCCAGGCGGCCGCGGCCGCCGCATTGAACGGGGACCAGTCCTTCGTCCGGGACAGCGTGGAGGTCTACCGCAAACGCCGCGATGCCGCCGTCGAGGGTTTGAATGCCATCAACGGCTTGTCCGTCGCTCCCGCGGAGGGCGCTTTCTACGCCTACGTGAACTGCGCCGGGGTGATCGGCAAGACCGCCCCTGACGGCCGCGTGATCGCCAACGACCAGGACTTCACCCTCTACCTGCTGGACGCCGCGCGCGTGGCGGTGATCCAAGGCTCGTCTTACGGCCTGGGCCCCTACTTCCGGATCTCCTTCGCCACCTCGCTGGAGACCATCAACGCGGGCGTGGACTCCATCCGCGACGCCGTGAACGCACTGAACTAGAAACTAAGGAACACACCATGATCCACGTCAAAACCAAGTTCGAGCGTCCCGAAGCGGACGTCGTAGCCCGCCTGGCCAAGTTCTCGTCGGCGACCATCCACGAGGCACAGGGCCGCCGCGGTGCGCTGAGCTCCCGCATCAAACCGATCGACCGCTCCATGTCCTTCTGCGGCCCGGCCGTCACTGTCGCGTGCGCTCCGCAGGACAACCTGATGCTGCAAGTGGCCATCCACTACGCCCAGGCAGGGGACGTCGTGCTGGTCGGCGCACAGGAGATGGCCGAGGCGGGCACGTTCGGTGATGTGCTTGGCAATGCCATGAAGGCCAAGGGCATCGCGGCCATGGTCACCGACTCCGGCGTCCGTGACACCCAGGACCTGATCGAACTTGGTTTGCCGGTGTTCTCCGGTAGCGTCTGCATCAAGGGCACCGTGAAGGAGACGCTCGGTCCCATCAACCACCCGCTGGTTTTCGGCGACGAAATCATATACCCCGGCGACATCCTGCGCGGTGACGCCGACGGCGTGGTGGTGGTCCGCCGGGAAGAGGCCGAGGAAGTCATCGCCCTGTCCCAGGCCCGTGATGACCACGAGCGTGAGCTCATCAAGCTTTACCACGACGGCGGCAACACCATTGAGCTCTGCGGTCTCACCGAGAAGCTCAAGCAGAAGGGCCTTCTTGTGGAGGACTAGTCGCCTCAGCGCTAGTCGCCACAGCACTGGTCGCCTCAGCGCAACGGACCGGCCGCATTCCTTGGAAGCGGCCGGTCCTTTCGTCGTTGGATGTACGACGGCGGGCGGCCGGTTTGGGTGCGCGAGGTGCCGGGCAGCAGAAAGGCGCCCGCCCGCATAGTTGCGGGTCGTGGCGCCGTAGTTGCCTGCCGTCTGTGCCCTGCGTGCCGGCCGCCTGGGCTCTAGTCGAGTCCGGAGTGGCCGGGACGGGTGTCCACAAGGTGCCATTCGATGCTGTTGCCGCCGTGCGGGGGCATCAGGCTGCCCTCAAAGACAAACAGAGGTTCACCGATTCCGCCCACCGGGCGCCAGAAACCATTTCGAGGGCAGTGGAATCCGGTGCGGGCTGTGGCTGCTCCGTGCGTTGGATTGGATACCCATCCCAGGGTGCTGATCTTTTTCACCGTTTTATCCTTTGAATGTGCCCGGTAGCCCGGGCTGGTATCGAATTTGTTCTTAATTCGATGTTAGGAACTTGAAACGGATTTGAATAAGACCAAAGATGTCTGGCTGGATAAGGCTTTTTTATGGATGCCCGGGCAGTTGGACGGGGTCTGTCCCGTACTTGGAGATCAGCTGTTGGTGGAGCATTTCCTTGACTACCAGCAGCACTGCGGAGGCGGCCTCGGACAGGGGCTCGTGGTCCGGTGTGCACAGCGCGATCTTGCTCTGCAAGGCCGGCTCCACGATGCGCAGCACTTGGAAGTCCTGATCGGGGAAGAGCGCATCGGCAGCAGACTTCGGCAGGACTGTGCCTCCCAAATTGGCTTGGATGAGCCTGGTCAACGACGGAACGGATTCAACCTCTCCCACCAGCTTCAACGGCAGGTCCTGTTCAGCCAGGCCCTTCTCGATCAGTTGACGAAGGGTGTGGTTCTTCTCCGGGAGGAAGAGCCCCACAGTGCTCGCCTCTGCTAGCGTCACGGTGTCCCGGCCCTGGCTGACGTCCACATCCGGATGCACCACCAGGTGGAGGTCCTCGACGATCATGGTGGTGAACTGGACGCCGCGGATCTTGCCCGGTTCGTAGATCAACGCCATGTCCAGGCGCCCGTTCTTAATGGCTTCGCTCAGGACACCACCGAAGATTTCGGTCAGGTGAACCACGATGTCCGGGTACCGGCGGCTGACCTCGCTGATGATCCGGGGAGTCAGGCTGGACGCCATGCTGTAGGGGGCGATCGCGATGGACACCCGGCCTGAGGGAGCTGCGCCCGATGTAGCCACATCTTGCCGCGCCTGTTCCACCAGGCGAAGGATGGACTGCGCATGGCGGTACAGGGTATGGCCCGCGGCGGTCGGCTGCACGCCCTGTTTGCTGCGGATCAGCAGGCGCTGCTTCAGCTCATTCTCGAGGGACGATACCTGCTGGCTGAGGGCCGGCTGGGCTACATGGAGGGCCGCCGCAGCCTTGGTGATGCTCCCCGAGTCAACAATCTGGACGAAGTATGAGAGCTTCCGCGTGTCCATGGATCCACCTTTCTGGTCGTTCAAATATATCCACACCCGCGCCCGGCAACTGCCGGGAGCCGCGTCACAGGACCGGGTGTTACACGTCATAACGCAGAGCTATTACGGGATAGCTATTAGGTCTTTGTGCGGGGCTGTGGCTGGGTGCGAGACTTTTGGTAGAACTTCTGGCAAAGGTTTCGGATTACCCGAAAGTCAGCCACGCTCCCCGGAAATGCAATATGAGCCCTTATGGGTTTTTGTCCTTTTTCGGAAATTCGTAAGTTATACCCACGGAAAGAGAACCACGTGAACCCGATGATTGATCTTGTTGCGGATCTCGGAGAAGGATTTGGCGCGTATATCATTGGCGACGATTCCGAACTCCTGGAGATCGTTTCAAGCGCCAACATCGCTTGCGGGTTCCATGCCGGTGATCCTGACATCATGGCAGCCACCGTTGCTGAATGCGTCCGCCGCGGGGTGGGTATCGGTGCGCACCCCAGCTTTCCCGACCTGAGGGGTTTTGGCCGCCGGGACATGGGACTCAGCGCCCACGAAGTCCAGAACGACGTCCTCTACCAATTGGGTGCCTTGAACGGGTTTGCCGCTTTCAACGGAACCAAAGTCACCCACATCGCACCACACGGCCGTCTGGGGAACCTCGTGGCTGTCCGTGCCGACTATGCATCGGCCGTGGCAGAGGCTGCAGCCCAAGTGGACAACGAACTGATTGTGGTTGCCCAGGAAGGTGAACTGGCATCAGCTGCACGTTCGGCCGGCCTGGACGTGGCGATCGTCGGCATCGTGGATCGCGCATACCAGGAAGACGGGACGCTGGTTCCCCGCAGCCAGCCCGGCGCGGTACTCCACGACCCCAGCGAGATTGTTGATCGAACCATCCGCATGGTGGTTGAAGGCAAGCTTCGCTGCGCCAGCGGTGTGGACATGGACATCAACGTTGACACCGTCCTCCTGCACGGCGACAACCCCGGCGCCGTTGAACTTGCCCGCTTGATTCGTTCCGAGCTCGTCGCAGCCGGTGTCCAAATTGCTCCCTTGGCTGAGGTCATGGACGCCAAGCGGAAGGCAGCCTGACATGGCGGTCCTGACGGTGGCTCCCACGGAGATCTACGAATCAGGGGACTCCGCGCTCCGTGTAGTGGCGATTTCCGGAACCAGCGACGACAACTGGCTGACCGTCCACCGCCTCGCTGACTGGCTGGAAGACTGCGGAGCGGAAGGGCTGCGTGCCGCCGTGCCCACCTATGATTCCGTCCTGGTGGAGTTCGATCCCGTGATGGTAACCGCTGGCCAGATGCGCGCCTTCGTCAGGCTCGGCCTGGGTGAACTGGCACGCGCTGCCGGGTCCACTGCGGCCCCGCGGGAATTCGATGTTCCCGTGGTTTACGGCGGTGAGTTCGGCCCGGACCTGGAGAAGGTTGCCGAGCATCAGGGCATCTCCACGGAGGACGTCATCCGGCTCCACATCGAAAAGACCTACACCATCCGCTGCTTGGGAGCGCCCGCAGGTTCCCCCATGATGGACGGTCCGGCTTTCCCTAAGCCGGTTCCCCGTTTGAAGGATCCCCGGCTGAGCGTACCTGCAGGCGCTGTCTCAGTTGCCGGCCGTCAAGCGGTCATCGCTCCAGCGGTCGCCCCTGGCGGCTGGTGCGTCATCGGCCAAACTCCTCTGTCAGTCCTCAACATCCGCCGTGAGCCCCTGGTTCCCTACACCCCTGGCGACGTCTTGCGCTTTCGCCGCATCGGCATCGAGGAGTTTTCCCTCCTTGCCGGCCAGGAACTGCAACCGCTGGCACGGGAGGCACAGCCATGAGCGGTGAGATTCTCATCCAGCAACCGGGCAATTCCGTTGTCACGGACCTCGGCCGGACACGCGGTCCCCGCTATGGCCTGCCGGTCAACGGCGCTTTGGACCAGTACTCGGCCCGTGCTGCCAACATTCTGGCCGGAAACCTTGATAACGCGCCGTTGATCGAGATCACCGCATTGGACTTCCGCATGAGGGCCACCACGGATCTGTTGGTCGCCGTCACGGGCGCACCCCTGACACTGACCGTCGGCGGCCGACCCGCGAGCCAATGGGAACCCGTTTCGGTCCTCGCCGGCGAATCGGTTTCCATCCGCGGAATCCATCGGGGCCTCCGGGCGTACATGGCGATCCACGGCTCGGTCGAGGCGGAAACCCTGCTCGGGAGCGCGGCACCGGATACCGTGGTTGGTTTCGGCCTGCAGTTGAAAGAGGGGAGCAGCCTGGCTGCCCGGCGGAGCGTACGCCCCATCCGCCAACCCTACTTCGACCTTCCCCTCTTCAGGTTGGGTCTTGAAAAGCCCGGCATGGGGTCAGACTTGGCGGTCGACGTGACCGACGGGCCGGACGTTGCCGAGTTCGGTGAATCCGGCGAACTGCTCTTCTCCTCCGAGTACACCGTCAGCGGACGCAGCAACCACATCGGCCTGCGGCTTGGCGGGGAACTTCCCGAAAGAACCTCCAACAGCGAGGTGCTTTCCCGCGGTGTGCCGGTTGGCGCCGTCGAGGTTCCTTCACGGGAGGAACTGCTGGTCCTGCACCGGGGGCGCGGCGTGACCGCCGGGTACCCAGTGCTCGCCGTGGTCACCAGCACCGGACTGGATGTCCTGGCCCAGGCGCGTCCGGGGGACAAGGTCCGCTTCCGGAAAACCACAGTGGCGGAGGCAACTGCCGCCCATCGACGCTCGCGGGCACAGCTGGAAACCCTCCGCGAATCCGTCAACACCGTCTTCGGACTCCTTGGCATCGGATGCCGTCCCCAGTGGCAGGACCTACCAGTTGCGGCATGCAGCTAAAGAACCTGTCGTAATACCCCAAAGGCGTTGCTACGCTCATTTCAGTAAGGAAAAGTCATGACCGCAAGCACCAATGCTGCCCCCGGGCAGCGTGAGCGGCTCACCAGCCGCCAAACCCGCAAGGTTGTCACCGCAGGCTGTGTTGGCATCTTCGTGGAACTGTACGACAACGGCATTTTCGCCTTCATGGCGGGAACACTGGCCCTGGTATTCCTCGCCCCCGGAAACCCGGACAATGCGCTGTTGTTCGTGTTCGCCGGCTACGCCGTGTCCTTCTTCGTCCGGCCGCTCGGCGCGATTGTTTGCGGCTACCTCGGGGACAGGATCGGCAGGCAAAAGCTGCTTGTCTTTGTGATCATGCTGATCAGCGTGGCCACGGCCGGTATTGGTTTGCTGCCGCCGTATGCAGCGATCGGCATCGCTGCGCCCATCTTGTTGGTGCTGTTGCGCCTGGTGCAGGGCTTCTCCGTGGGCGGCGAAGCTGCCGGCGCCATGACCTTCCTCGCTGAGCACGCTCCTGAAGGCAAGCGCGGCGTCATCACGTCATACGCCCAGATCGCCTCATTCGCCGCACTCCTCACCGGCACCCTGGTTGCCTACGCAATGTCGCCGTGGCTTACCCAGGCAGCCATCGACGGCGGCGGCTTTGGTTCCTTCGCGTGGCGAATCCCCTTCCTTGTCGCCATCCCCATGGGCATCATCGGCTGGTACATCCGCAAGGCCATCAACGACACCCCCAACTTCGAGAAGCTCAAGGAAGAGGGCGGTCTGTCCAAGAACCCCCTCAAGGAAGCCCTCGCCAGCCCGGTCCACCGCCGCGCCATGCTGTTGGCCCTCTTCATTCCGCTGATGAACGGCTCCGGCTACTACGTCCTCTTCTCCTACATGCCCACGTTCCTGAAGGGTAAGCAGTTGAACTTCACCATCGGCGAGGCTCTGCTCGTCACGGCCTGCAGCCTGGTGGTCATCTGCATCGCGATTCCGTTCATGGGTGCCCTGTCCGACAGGCTCGGCCGCAAGAAGGTCATCGCGGGCTCGGCAATCGGCATGGCAGTGCTGGGCATCCCGTCCTACGCACTGATCGCCACCGGTGAGATGGGCCTGGCCATCCTCGGTGCCTGCATTATGGCCGTCATCTTTGCCGGACACACCGCAGTCATCCATATCCTGCTGGTCGAACTGTTCCCCACCCGGGTCCGCTACTCCGCCTACGGCGTGGGTTACAACATTTCCTCGGCACTGTTCGGCGGCACCGCACCGCTGCTGATGACGTGGCTGATCAGCAGCACGAACAACATCTACATGCCGGCCTTCTACGCAGTGGTCACGGCCTTGGGCACGCTCATCGCCGTCAGCACGGTCAAGGACCGCGCCCACGAACCCCTGCGCGACGCCTAGGCGCAGTCCTCTTTCCGCCGGGTAGGGCCCGGAAACGGCCCTACCCCCTCGGCGGTCGCCCCTACGGCGGCGTCCGCCCCTTCCCACCTTTGGAGAACCAATGTCCTTTTCTGACTACACCACCGCCCTTGTCACCGGCGCTTCCACCGGCATGGGTGCGGCGATCGCCGAGCGCCTGGCCAAGCGCGGCCTGACGGTCCACGCGGTTGCCCGCAACGAAGCCCGCCTGACTGAACTGGCCGACCGCACCGGAGCCGTCCCGCACGTGCTGGACCTGACCGACACGGCCGCGCTCACCGACGTTGTCAGCGGCCTCAACGTGGATGTCCTGGTCAACTGCGCCGGGGTGTCCCGCCCGGGTAACATCCTGGACTCATCTGAGCAGGACATTGACGAACTGGTGGACGTGAACCTGCGAGGACTGCTCCAGCTCACGCGACTTGTGCTGCCGGGCATGGTGGAACGCGACCTCGGCCACGTGATCAACATCAGCTCGATCGCCGGCGTGTACAACTTCTACGGCCACACGGTCTACCACGCCACCAAAGCCGCGGTGCACCAGATCTCCCGCCAGCTCCGCAACGACACCGTGGGCAAGCGCATCCGCGTCACCGAGATCTGCCCCGGCCGGGTGGAAACCGAGATCTTCGGCCGGAACATGGGCGGCACTCCCGAGGCCATGGAAGAAGCCTGGAAGACCTACTACGAAGGCTATGAATCGCTCACCACGGACGACATCGTGAACGCACTGGACTACGCCATCGAAACTCCGCGCCACGTCAACGTCGGCATGCTCGAACTCATGCCAACCTTCCAGGTTCCCGGCGGCCTTACCTTCGATCGGCGCTGACACCCGGCGTTGTCATCCGGCGCCCCCATAAGGCGCCCCACAGGTTCCGGCGGCACTCACTCCCGTCGCCGGAAAATATAGGCCGGCGGCCGCACTTCTGCGGCCGCCGGCACCCGTTTAAGCCAGTGGTCTTCACGCTCGACGGCGGCTGGTTCAGTCCTCTTCGAGGGTCTTGGTCAGGTGGTGGGTGGGAATACGGTCGCGGTCATACGTGATCTCGGTGTAGCCGTGGGGCTGCGGGCGGCCGTCCGGTCCCAGGTTGACGAACACAATTTCCTCAATCGTGAGGATGCTCTGGCGGGTGATCATGTTGCGCACTTCAGCACGCATGGTCAGCGAGGTCCGGCCGAAGCGTTTGGCGGTCAGGCCCATTTCGATCAGGTCACCTTGGACAGCTGAACTTACAAAGTTGATTTCCGAGATGTACTTGGTGACCGCCCGGCCATTGCCCAGCTGGAGAATGGCGTAGATCGCGGCCTCTTCGTCGATCCACTTCAGCAGGCTGCCACCAAAGAGCGTGCCATTGGCGTTGAGGTCCTCGGGCCGAACCCATTTGCGGGTCCGGAAGGTGATGTCTGCTTTTTCCATAAAGCGAGATTATCGAAGAGCGGCATCGAACGCTGGATGTTGCGTTCCCTGAGCTGTTCCTTTGGGCGTGGTCTGGCTTGGCAGCCTGGCCGGGCCCCCGGCTCAAGCCATGGCCGTGTGGGAGGCGCTGTGGGAGTCGATCCGTTTGGAATAGCAGTGCGACTCCTCCGCGCCGACGTAGGGGCCGAAGTTGGGGATCTCTTCAAAACCGGAACTTGCATAGAAACTTCGCCCATCCGACTGGGCAGAACCGGCTTCGGCCGTGATGACGCTGAATCCCCTCGAGTGTGCCTGCGCTTCCAATGCAGCCAGGATGGAGCTGGCAACCCTCGATCCCCGGGCGTACGGGACTACATACAGCCGCTTGATTTCGGCCGTGGTGTCATCCAGCATCCTGAGTCCACCGCAGCCGAGGGGCTGGCCGGAACATTTCTCGTACGCCACCACGAACACTGCGGTGTCGGCTTCCGACGGCGGAGGGCCGGGCTCGTGGTCCGTGCTTCCGAAACGCGCATCCAATTCTGCTTGTTGTGCTGCCCGCAGGTCGGCGCCAACGGGGTTCGACCAGGCAACCTGCCGGATGTTGAGCCGGGGATTAGTCTGCATGTGTGCCTCACTTTGCTGCGTTTCGCTGAGGTGGTGATGCGACTTAATCCTAGGAAGGAGTGGTTACCGCGGTGTTTCCTCCGCGTTAGTTCCGGGAGAACTGCTGCTACCCAAGTAGCTCGCATTTGTGGTTGCCAGGAGGGCTCAGAACAACAACTAATGCCAGCTGGTTTGAGCTTGCTCAGCCGGGCGTTAGAGCGCCTCGCCCGTGGGATCCTCAGCGGTCCTGTCCGCGAGAGCCTGTCCGCCCACCGGCATTTGATCCCAGTGCAGGACACGCCAGCCGGTCTTCAGGTCGCCTTCGAGCGCAACGATCCCGGTGTTGGGCAGGGGATGCCTCTCAGCGAAATTGGTGTCGATGTCCACGGCCCTGCGAGCGGCCCAGCAACGGATCGCGGCGCCGTGACTGACGATTGCCGCCGTCGAGTGTCCGTTGGCCAGCACTTTTTCGACCGAAGCGTCGAACCGGGCAAAGAAGTCGTGCCCGGTGTAGGCGCCGGGCATCCGAAGGTCCAGATCACCGCCGGACCAGGCAAAGACCGTACCCATGTACCGCAGGTGGGACTCATGGTCCGTGTTCGTTTCCAAGGCGCCGGCTTCGATCTCGTGCACGCCATCCAGCATCTCCGGGTCCAGGCCGGTGTTCCTGGCAAGTTCTCCTGCCGTGCGCTGTGTCCGCCGGAGGGTGGAAACATACAGGCCCTCGAGGGACTCGTCCTTGAGGGCCTGGGGAAGCGCGGCGGCCTGCCGTTCACCGAGTTCAGTCAGCCCTGGTCCCGGGAACGCAGTATCCAGCTGGCCTGCCACGTTGCCTGGGGTTTGTCCGTGCCTGATCAACAGGAGCTTCATGGTGCTCCGCTCCTTACGTGTAGGTGTCGGTGTTCGGTGCCGTTAGGACCGAAGACGACGGGGCGCGGGCCCTGCCGTCTTCGGCGCCTGACTGCCAGTTACTTCAGGTGATCCACCAGCTTGTTGGCGATACCCGTGTACTTGCCCGGGGTGAGAGCCAGCAAACGGGCTTCGGCCTCGGGAGAGAGCCCCAGGCCCTGAACAAATTCCTGCATCCGCGCCGCATCCACGCGCTGGCCGCGGGTGAGGTCCTTGAGACGCTCGTACGGGTTCTCCATGCCCTCAACGCCGGCGATGGCTTCTGCGCGCATCACCATCTGGATCGCTTCGCCCAGGACTTCCCAGTTTGTGTCCAGGTCTGCAGCGAGCACATCCTCTGCCACGTCAAGCGCCTTCAAGCCCTTGGCTACGTTGGAAATGGCGAGCAGGGAGTGGCCGAAAGCGACGCCGATGTTGCGCTGCGAGGAGGAATCGGTTAGGTCGCGCTGCCAGCGGGAAGTCACCAAGGTGGCCCCGAGGGTGTCAAGGAGGCCGTTGGAGATCTCCAAGTTGGCTTCTGCGTTTTCGAAGCGGATCGGGTTGACCTTGTGCGGCATCGTTGAAGAGCCGGTGGCTCCCGCAACCGGAATCTGACGGAAGTATCCGATGGAGATGTAGCTCCAGATGTCCGTGCAGACGTTGTGGAGAATGCGGTTGAAGCGTGCAATATCCGCGTAGAGTTCGGCCTGCCAGTCGTGGCTTTCGATCTGCGTGGTCAAGGGGTTCCAGGTGAGTCCCAGGCCCTCCACGAACGACTTCGCGACTGCTTCCCAGTCAGCACCGGGCACGGAGGCGACGTGCGCAGCGTACGTGCCCGTGGCGCCGTTGATCTTGCCCAGGTAGTGGGTCTTGGCGATCCGCTCAAGCTGGCGGTTCAGGCGGTGCGCTATGACGGCCAGTTCCTTGCCGAGGGTGGTCGGCGTGGCAGGCTGGCCATGCGTGCGGGACAGCATGGGAACCTCACGGTTCGCTTCCGCCATGGCTTGGATCTGCTCCACCAGAGCCTTGGCATTGGGAAGCCAGACGTCCTCCACGGCACCCTTGATGCCTACAGCGTAGGAGAGGTTGTTGATGTCCTCGGACGTGCAACCGAAGTGCACCATCGCGGTAAGGTTTTCAATCCCGATTTCGGGAAGGCGCCGGCCAATGTAGTACTCGACCGCCTTGACGTCGTGCACGGTGACGGCTTCGATCTCTGCCAGCTCGTTGACGGATGCGGCATTGAAACCGGTGACGATGGCCCGGAGCTTGGCTACCTGCTCGTCGGAGAGGGGTCCGGCGCCGGGGAGTACCGACTGGCTGGTGAGGTGGATGAGCCACTCAACTTCGACGTGAACGCGGTCGCGGTTCAGGGCCGCCTCGGACAGGTAATCGACGAGGGGCGCGACGGCGGCACGGTAGCGGCCATCAAGGGCACCAAGGGCGAGGGGTTCGGAAGCGAGGGACACGCGGGGGGATTCAGCCATGGTGCCCATTCTTTCATGTTCTGCGGGAGGTCCCGAGTTGGTGACACCGCCTATGTGGAAGCCCACGGCGTTTTCCACATAGCCCTTGTTTCCGCTTCCGGACCCCCGCAGCGGCTCCGTAGCGTCAAGTCCACAGATCACCACCACAACAAAATGGAGTAACGGACTATGAGCGTCGGCTTGATGCCTCCTGCCACCCCGCCTGCCTTTGATCCCTTGGAGTGCGCGTCGCGCGGCCATGAAGTCCAGAGGCTCGCTTGGCGGGCCAACGCGTGCGTGGATCAGGCTGATACTGTACTTGCCGCCCTGCGCCGGGCCCAGTTGGAAGACTGGCAATCACCGGCGGGGCGCGCCTACAGGGCAACCGTGGCAGTTCATGCCTCGGAGCTCCAGCGTGCGCGGGAGTCCCTGGAGGCAGCTGCCGCTGCCATCCTTCGCCACTCCCAAAGCGCCAGTGTCTCCCGGAAAGCGGATCAGTAGTGGCGGATGCAGCACCTGTCGGCGCCGGTTCAGCACCGCAGCCAACTCCTCCGGCCCAGGACGGATACCTCAAAATCAGGGGTGGAATCGGAGGTATCTCTTTTCAGCTCGAAGAACTTCTGAGCGGCGTCGCGGTGATGGACGGACTGGTGCAACAGCTGATCGGCATCGAGGACGAAACGCAGCGGATCCAAGAAGCGCTGGAGCCGTATCTCTACGATTCACTTGCCACCGGCTCCGCTGCCGTGGATGCTGTGGCAGCCGGCCGGCAACACGTCGGACGGGTACGCCGCCAACTGGTGGAAGTCAGCGCCGACGTCCGTGCCAGCGCCCGCGACTACGAAGCCGCGGAAGAACGGCAGGCACGGCCCCATTTCGTCGGCGTCGACGAATTTACGTGGTCCTGGCCGTTGGGGCGCGACGTGACGGAGGAGATAGTCAACAGGGTGGTCCCCGAGGGGCATACCGCCAGGGAATCGGTGCGCGAGACCTTGAATCCCAAGATGTTTCCAGCTCTGCAGCCCAGGACTGTCGGCATTGAGCCGGTTAGCCAGGAGACGCTGTCCGTGGATCCGTCCATGGCGTGGGCGCTCCGGCGGATTCAGGAGATTCACGCCCGTGGGGACGGCGAAATCGAGGTCATCCGGACGGACAACGGTGGCGCGCCGTCGTGGATGGTGATGATCCCAGGCACCGAACCCGAACAGGAGAACATGGGCGGGTCTAACCCATTGGATGAGGCCGGCATTGCTGAGGCCATAGGGTATGACTCCCAATACGTGGTGCCGGCCATTGCCGAGGCCCTTCGGGAAGCGGGAGCATCACGTGGAGACCACGTTGTGGCCGTCGGGCACAGCCAGGGTGGAGTCCATGCCATGAACCTCAGCCAGAACAAAGCATTTCTTGCGGAGTTCGACCTCAAGTACGTGCTGACGGCCGGCTCACCCACAGGGGAAATAATTCCCGAGCCGGGAATCACGGTGCTTCACTTCGAGCACGCCCAGGATTGGGTGCCGGGCAGCGAAGGGAAGGCGAATCCCGAGACAAGGGACAGAACTACGGTGACGCTCACAAAGCCCGTTGGGGTGCCTGAAGGAGAGGACCCCGGCTTGGGTCCGGGGCATGACCTGGACAATTATGCGGAAGGCGCCGAGTTGGCAGCCGCCAGTCAAGATCCGTCCTTGGTGGCGTCTACTGCTGTATTTGCCGGTGCAGTTGGCTCCGGTGCAGGTGCGGCCGTCTCCAGGTTCAAGCTGGTCCGGGCTCCCGCGCCGGTCGCCGTTCCTGCCCCTGACGGACGGTCCGCCCTGCGGATCCCGCATCTCCCGGAGTCAAGATCCGGATCCGGGCCTCGATAGGCCTTCCCTGAAATGCTCTATCGGTTGCGGGTTCCGGGGATCAAACCGGCAACCAAGCTCACCACGCTGATGATGATCGAGGCGAGGATAGCTGTCCAGAAGAAGGAATCGATGGTCAGATGCACCGGCGTAAAACTGCTGAGCCATGCGGTGAGGTAAAGCATCGCCGCGTTGATCACGATCGTGAAGAGACCGAGAGTCAGGATCGTCACCGGGAGGGACAGGAGCTTGACCAACGGCCTGACCACGGCATTCACAACGCCGAAAATCAGTCCTATGAAGAGATAAGCGAGGACGATTCCCACCGTGTCGGCACTATTGGTAAGTCCGGCATTTGCTGCCGCCTTCTCCGTTGCTGCCGTGGAAATCTCCAGGCCTGTCAAAAGCCAACTGGCAACCCACAGGGCCAGTCCGTTGATGATGACTCGAACAATGAAGGAACCCATGCACCTAATGCTTCCATACCGCGTTGTGTTGACACTGCTGCGGGCAATAAATAACCAATGCTTATCGCGCTTCACCGTCGATGACCTGCAAGTAGGCTTGAAGCCATGACTAATTCTGACAACGTACCGGAGGGCGTACTCCCTCGACCGGTCGTGGGCAGGCTTCCCAAATACGCGGCGGGTAAACCTCCTGCCGCGATTGAGGGCCTCACCAGCTACAAATTGTCGTCCAATGAAAACCCGCTGCCCCCAATTCCTGCAGTGTTGCAGGCAATCGCGGACCAGTCGGACATCAACCGCTACCCGGATCCGCTGGCCACCAAGCTGCGCAATGCGCTGGCGAAGTTCCTCGACATACCCGCTGACGACGTCGTCACAGGGGCAGGCAGTCTTGGCGCCCTCAACCAGATCCTCGCCACCTTCGCCGGTCAAAACGACGATGGCAAGCCTGATGAAGTGATCTACGCGTGGCGCTCCTTTGAGGCCTACCCCATCTGTGTTGGCCTCGCGGGAGCGGCCAGCGTCCAGATCCCTTTGTTGAAGGACGGGCGGCATGACCTGGAGACAATGGCTGCTGCTGTTACTGTCCGCACGAAAGTCATTCTGCTCTGCACGCCGAACAATCCCACGGGACCGATCCTCACCGCCGAGGAAACGGAACAATTCATCAAGTCCGTCCCGCCAAACGTCGTGGTGGTCATCGACGAGGCGTATCAGGAGTTCGTCAGGGACCCCGAAGCTGTCGACGGCATCAAGCTTTACCGAAAATACCCGAATGTGGTGGTGCTGAGGACGTTCTCCAAGGCTCACGGTTTGGCCGGTCTGCGCGTCGGGTACAGCGTTTCCGGTCCGCTGCTGACGCAACACCTGCGCGTCACGGCGACTCCCTTTGCTGTCTCGCAAATTGCGGAACGCGCTGCGGTCACATCCTTGGAGAATTTCGACCAGGTTGTGGAAAGGGTACAAAGCCTCGTCGATGAACGTGAACGCGTTGTCAACGGGCTCAGGGAGCTCGGATGGTTCGTTCCGGATGCCCAAGGGAACTTCGTGTGGCTGAACCTGGGCTCGAACAGTGGCGAGTTTGCGGCGTTGGCTGCGGAACAGGCGTTGTCCGTGCGCGCCTTCGGAGATGAGGGGGTCCGGGTAAGCATTGGCGAGGTTGAAGCGAACAGCAGATTCCTCCAGCTCTGTGCAGGTTATACAAAGGCGCCGGAGGGTTCCTAGCGGTTAACGAATGTCCCACCGCTACCTACTGCCTATAAAGTAAGGACCGAAAGCCAAAATATATGCCCATTCAGGAATGCATTCCTGAATGGGCATATATCCCAGCGACAGAATTGCCACTGCGAACGGCGGGGGCTAGCAAGGAGACTGTATGGGCTCGACACAACTGCCCTCCGGGGCTGACCAGACTCTGGCGGCGGCGTCGGCGGCAGTCGCGCCGGAAGAAGCTGTAGACATGGTCCAGCTGTTGGGCCCGGACGGACAGCTCGGCACCGATTCCATCTTCTCGGACTACGCCAAGCGGATAGATCCGGAAAAGCTTCGCGTCTTCTACACAGACATGGCACGGATCCGTCGCTTCGACCAGGAAGCCACCGCCCTCCAAAGGCAAGGTGAATTGGCTTTGTGGGTTCCGCTCACGGGCCAGGAAGCTGCCCAGATCGGCTCGGGCCATGCGAGCCAGCCGCAGGACTACATTTTTCCCACGTACCGCGAACACGGTGTCGCGCTGGTCCGGAATGTCGATCTCTCCGAGCTGCTCAGGCAGTTCCGCGGTGTCTCCAATGGAGGTTGGGATCCCCGCGAAAACAACTTCCATCTCTACACCTTGGTTCTCGCCGCCCAGACCCTGCATGCCGTTGGCTACGCCATGGGCATCCAGCGGGACCAGAAGGCAGCGCACGATTCGTCTGACCCCAAAGCGGCAGTCATCGCCTACTTCGGTGACGGCGCCAGCTCCGAGGGCGACGTCCACGAATCCATGGTTTTTGCAGCCTCCTATAACGCCCCGGTGGTGTTCTTCTGCCAAAACAACCACTGGGCCATCTCGGTGCCCACTGAAGTGCAGACCAAAGTTCCCCTCGCCAACCGGGCCAAGGGATACGGCTTCCCGGGCATACGCGTTGACGGCAATGACGTGATTGCGGTCCACGCTGTTACTGAATGGGCGCTGGAACATGCAAGAGAGGGCCGGGGCCCCGTGCTGATCGAGGCCTACACCTATCGGGTCGGCGCTCACACCACCGCTGACGATCCCACCAAATACCGGGAATCCGCCGAGGAAGCAGCCTGGCGGGAGAAGGACCCGCTGGAGCGGCTGGAGAAGTACCTCCGCGCGGAAGGGCTCGCGGATGACGCCTTCTTCGAACAGGTCAAAGCCGACGGCGACGAACTTGCCAAGTACGTCCGCAGCACCACCCACGGCCTCGAGGTTCCGGATATCCGTGACGCCTTCGCCAACGTCTACGCAGAGCAGCACCCGCTGATCGCGGAGGAACTGGCGTGGTTCGAAGAGTATTCGGCAGGGTTTGAAAGCGAAGAGGAGGCATCCAACTGATGGCAACAATGACCATCGCCAAGGCCATCAACGAAGGCCTCCGCGCATCGCTGAAGAGCAATCCGAAGTCCTTGCTCATGGGAGAGGACATCGGACACCTGGGCGGCGTCTACCGGGTTACCGACGGCCTCATCAAGGAATTCGGCGAGGACCGTGTGGTGGACAGCCCGCTTGCCGAGTCCGGAATCGTGGGCACAGCTATTGGACTTGCACTCCGCGGCTACTCACCAGTGTGTGAGATCCAGTTCGATGGCTTTGTCTTCCCGGCCTTCAACCAGATCACCACGCAGTTGGCCAAGATCCATTCCCGCAGCTTGGGAAAGCTGAGGGTGCCCGTGGTTATCCGGATCCCGTACGGCGGAGGAATCGGGTCGATTGAGCACCACTCCGAGTCTCCGGAAGCGTTGTTTGCGCACACTGCAGGCCTGCGCATCATTACCCCGTCCAACCCGCACGACGCCTACTGGATGATCCAGAAGGCGATCCAATGCCAGGACCCGGTGATTTTCTTCGAGCCGAAGCGCCGCTACTGGCTCAAGGGTGACGTTGATGTGGAGGATGCCGGACTGTCGGAGGATCCCTTCAAGGCGCACGTAGTCCGGGAGGGAACGGACGCCACGATTGTTGCGTACGGGCCCTTGGTTCCCGTTGCCCTGGCTGCCGCCAACGCCGCAGCCGAGGATGGCCGAAGCATCGAGGTAGTGGACCTGCGTTCGATTTCCCCGGTGGACTTTGACACGGTGGAGGCTTCCGTCAAGAAGACCGGCCGGCTCATCGTGGCCCATGAAGCGCCGACGTTCGGCGGCATTGGCGGGGAGATCGCTGCCCGCATCAGCGAGCGGGCGTTCCTGCACCTGGAGGCCCCGGTGATTCGCGTGGGCGGATTCCACATGCCCTACCCGGTGGCGAAGGTTGAGGAGGACTACTTGCCGGACATCGACAAGATCCTCGAAGCGCTCGACCGCTCCCTGGCCTACTAACCCTGCACTGATCCAGCCCCTCCTGAGGGCGCACGGAAACCGAGGACCACTGTGACTGTAAAGAAATTCAACCTGCCGGACGTTGGCGAGGGCCTCACCGAGGCCGAGGTCGTGGCGTGGAAGGTTAAGCCGGGCGACACTGTGGCAATCAACGATGTCCTTTGCGAGATCGAGACGGCCAAGTCCCTCGTTGAGCTGCCTTCTCCATACGCCGGCACGGTCACCGAGCTCTTGGTGGAAGAAGGGATCACCGTGGAGGTTGGGACCCCCATCGTGGCCGTCTCCGAGGGCCAATCCGGCGAAGCAGTTCCCCAGCCCCAAGCCCCTGCTGCGGGTGGGGAAACGGCCTCTTCAACAAACCAGAGCCAGCCATCCGCAGGTCAGTCCGCGGTACAGGACGCCGGACCCATGTACGGGAAGCTTCCGGCGGACAGCGGTGATGCACCGGCAGGCGGCCCCTTGGTTGGCTCCGGACCGAAGGCGGACGCCGTCAAGCGCCGTCCCCGCAAGCGTTCGGTAACGGCGGCTGTTCCCGTCGCGGAGAGCCCGGAAGGAACCGTCCAGGACCACCAGACTGCCCTCGCCGCCCAAGCAGCCGTACCGTCGGTGCCGCAGCGGCCGCACCCGGCCCCCGCCGTCGTGCCTTCCGCTGCTCCGGCCTCCCAGCAAGCGGCTCCGGTTCAGGGAACAACCCCAACGGCGGCCTCGCGCGGTGCCGTGATCGGCGGAACCATCACGGGGCTGGTGAACAGGGTCTTGGCGAAGCCGCCGGTCCGTAAATTCGCCCGTGATCTGGGGATCGACCTTGCCGACGTCGTGGCCACCGGCCAGCGCGGGGAAGTGACCAGGGAGGATTTGGTCAGCTACCAGGCACAGCGCGATGCCGAGCTGGATGGTGCCGATTCGTTCTGGGGCGCCTCGAAGAAGCCGCAGGAGCAGAGAATCGAACGCGTACCCGTCAAGGGCGTACGCAAGGCAACCGCCAAAGCGATGGTGGACTCAGCGTTCTCTGCCCCGCATGTGAGCATTTTTGTGGATGTCGACGCCAGCCGGACCATGGAGTTCGTGAAGCGGCTCAAGGCCTCCCGCGACTTCGAGGGCATCAAGGTTTCACCGCTGCTCATCCTGGCCAAGGCCGTCATCTGGGCAGCGGCCCGGAACCCGAGCGTGAACGCGGCATGGGTTGACGACGCTGACGGCAAGGGCGGCGCCGAGATCCAGATCAAGCACTTCATGAACCTGGGCATCGCTGCAGCGACCCCGCGTGGTCTCATGGTGCCCAACATCAAGGACGCCCAGGACCTCTCCCTCAAGGAACTGGCCTTGGCGCTCAACGAACTGGCCACCAAAGCACGTGCCGGCAAGACCCAGCCAGCGGAAATGCAGGGCGGAAGCCTGACCATCACCAACATCGGAGCGCTGGGTATTGATACGGGAACCCCGATCATCAACCCGGGCGAGGTTGCCATCATTGCTTTCGGAACCATCAAGCAGAAGCCGTGGGTACTGGACGGTGAGGTGATCCCCCGCTGGATCACCACTCTGGGCGGTTCGTTCGACCACCGCGTTGTGGACGGCGATTTGTCGGCCCGCTTCATGGCTGACGTCGCAGCGATCCTGGAAGAACCGGCGCTGCTGCTCGACTAAGCAGGACCTTGAATGCAAACCGGCTGCACACTTGCCATAGGCAACGGTGCAGCCGGCTTTGTTTAAGCGAGGTCGGCGCCGCGCGCGTGTCCATTGCCCTCGATAGGCGGCACATCTCTACCGCGCCAGGCCTGTCGCGATTCGTCGTGCCGTTGGTCCGGTGAGTGCTGCGACGGTGACCGCCATGAGGAGCCCGGCCACTGCGTACACAGAGATCATGAGCGGGGCGGGCGTACGCTCATCCACGATCGGCGATGGTGCGATTGTCCAGAGGAGGCCTGCTGCCCAGGCGCCGGCGTTCACCGGGATCCAGCGCAAGGTTTGCGATCCGCCGCGGCGCAGAACCAGCCACTGCAGCGATGGAATTGTCACCAGCAACAGCATCGCACCACCGGTGACCAGAGCGAGAGTTGGCGGTGAGGAGATGTCCAAGCCCCCTTGGATGCCCGGGAGCATGCCAAGGGACCACGCAACAGCGGCGCCGGCAGAGGTGGCCACGATCCAAGGAACCCGCGAAACCACCCCGCGGCCGAAGCCCAGCCACTGCCCGTACCCCAGCAAGGCACCCTCACAGGCGCCGGCGGCGATCATGGCCGGGTAGACCACGGTGTCCGGGGCTCCGGTCAACCCCAGCCAAGCGCCCATGCTCGCTGGAATCAGGAATCCGAGTGCTTCCCCTGCCGCCACCATGATGATCCACCGCGGGAGGAAGCCCACGGGTGCGTCACCAGCCTTCGTCACAGGCCCTGCCTTTGGCCCCGCTCGAAGACAAGAGACCACGGATGCTCTCCTTTGCCTGTTTGCTCCCAGCCGTCCCTTGCGAGGTCTTCGAGGAGCCGGTCCAGGGCTTGTCGCATGCCGGGCGAGTATGTCTCCTCCGGCGGACCATCCCGGTAGGAGCGCGGTGAGGTGAACGTGTCGCTTGTATAAAGGGAGCGTCCATTGGACCGGGCCACAAAGCGGAGGAGTCTGCTGCCGTACTGCGATGTCAGGACCGTCAGGATCCCGGCCCACCAGGACGTACTCCCGATATCCTCCAGTTCCACGGTCAGCCGCTCACCCATGGACCGATTATGCGACTCGCCGGTACCGGTCGACCACCCCACATGCGAGCGGGCGTCGGCAGGCTCTCCGAAATCTAGAAGAACAGCAGCACAAAGCCGCCAATCGTGCTCAACAAACCAACGGCAGTGAGAACCAGCCCCAGGAGCAGGACGGTCCGGTCGGGCCGGGGAGGGGTCAGGGACCAGCGGGTCGGATGGCAGGTGTCGTAGTGAACCTGGACAGGGTTCCGCCCGTCCACAGGCAGGACGGCTTCAAGAAGCACCTGCCGTTCGCTCCCATCCGGGCGGTTCCAGCGGAGTCCGGTGAATCCTCCGGCGCTGAACGTCGTCGCTTCCACCGAGTCCCACTGGCACCGGCGTTTGGCAATGATCCACGCCGCGATGAGAAGGGGCACGCCGGGAACGAAGCCCACCCAGGTCATCATTTCCAGGATCGGGCCGAGAACATCCACAGGTGCCGCCACAGCCTGATCTTACGGCTTCCGTCCTTAGTGGGAAGTGCTTTTCTTCTTTCCGAACGGCAATACACGCCGGACGGCCTGCACCAGGACCATGACGCCGGAACCCCAGAGGATGCCCAGGATCGCCGAACACAGAGTATTGATCAGCCACGCAAGGGCGCCGCCTATCGCGGGGATTTCAGCCACGGGCGATTCGAGTTTATGGACCAGGTCATAGGGCAGGTGCCAGCCGAGGTCGTAGCTGGCTTGCAGCAAGATATGTCCGCCAACCCAGAGCATGGCGATCGTTCCGACCACCGTGATCACGGTGAGGACTTTCGGCATTGCGGCGACCAGCAGGTGCCCGGTTCGCTGGGTGGCCGGGGCATCTCTCTTGGTCAAGTGGAGGCCGATGTCGTCCATTTTGACGATGAGGGCCACTGCCCCGTACACGGCCACGGTGATGATGATGGCCACGACGACCAAAATAAAGGCGCGAACCCAGAGGGATTCGACGGCGACCTCGTTCAGGGCGATGACCATGATTTCGCAGGAAAGGATGAAGTCGGTGGTGATGGCGCCACGGGTGACTTTGGCCTCGGCTTCCGGCCCGCGGTCCGGGGCCGGAGCGTCGGCGGCTTCGGCATGTCCCCGCACCTTGTGCCAGACCTTCTCGGCGCCCTCGTAGCAGAGGTAGGTGCCGCCGAGCAGGAGGATCACAGGAATGATTCCCGGTATGAAGGCGCTGATCAGCAGCAGGGCCGGCAGGATGATCAGCAGTTTGTTTCGCAGCGACCCCCAGAAGATCCTGCGGATCATGGGCAGTTCCCGGGACGGGTCCACCCCGGACACGTACTGCGGTGTCACGGCCGCATCGTCAATGACGACGCCGGCGGCCTTCGCCCCGGCCTTCGCGGCGCCGGCGGCGACATCATCTACAGAGGCGGCGGCTAAGCGGGCCAGTGCAGCGACGTCATCCAGCAGCGCAATCAGACCCCCGCTCACAGCTTCACACCATCCTGTAGGGGTGCATCCAGGCGGACAAGATTATCTGGGGCAAGACCTGAAAGCTGCATAGTCGCAGTCTACGTCCCGGGCTTGCCCGGCACGAAAATATTCCGGTTAGTCGAACTCGAGGCCGAGCAGGGCGTTTTCGGTGACTTCGGGCAGCGCAGGGTGGATCCAGTATTGCTTGGAGGCGAAGTCGCGCACGTCGAGGTCGAAGCTGAGCACTGTGATCATCTGTTGGATCAAGGTGGAAGCTTGCGGGCCCATGTAGTGCGCGCCGAGGAGTTTTCCGGTGCTGCGGTCCGCGATGAGTTTGCAGATCCCGGTGGTGTCTTCCAGTGCCCACCCGTAGGCGACGTCCCCGTAGTGCTGGACTTTGGTTGTCACGTTGTGCCCGTGTTCGCGGGCCTGGTCCTCGGTCATGCCGACGGTGGCGATCTGGGGATGGGTGAACGTGGCGGCGGGGACGTGGTCGTGCGGCAGCTTCCTCAGGTTTCCGGGGTTCAGCAGGTTGTGCCGGACTGAGCGCATTTCGGCGTTGGCTACGTGTTTGAGCATGTAGGGGGACGAAACGTCGCCGAGGGCCCAGACGCCTGGCGCCGACGTCGAGCGGCCGTATTCGTCCACCTTGATGCGTCCGTCTTCTGTCATCTCGATCCCGCCGAAAGACAGGTCCAGCCGGTCCCCGTTGGGGATCCGTCCAGTGGCTACCAGCAGTACCTCCCCGGTGGCGGTCGAGCCGTCGTCGAGCCGGACCTTTACGCCGTGGTCTGTCTCTTCGACGCCCACGGTGGTTCTCCCCGCCCTGACGTCGAAGCGTTCTGCGGCCAAGGAGTTGAAACGGTCGTGGAGGTCCTGGTCGAGGTGGCGCAGGAGCGTCGAGCGGGCGATGATCGTGACGTCGGTGCCCAGGGCATCGAAGACGTGGGCGAACTCCATGGCGATGGAACCCCCGCCGATGATCACCACGGACCTGGGCTGTGCGGGCAGCCGCATGATGTCTTCGCTGGTGTGGTAGCGCACGCCCGAGGCGGCGATGACTTCCGGGACTGAGGGCCGGGAGCCGGCGGCGACGACGATCCGGTCACCGGAGATGGTTTTCCCGTGTGTTCCTTGGCCTGTGCGCAGTGTGCGCTCTCCAATGAAGACGGCGTGTTGGTCATAGACGTCGATGTTTGGCGTCCTGGGGCCGCGGCGATATTCCTCACCAGCGGCGGCGATGGGATCGATGCGGGTCTGGAAGATACGGCTTACGATGCCCGGCCAGTCGACTGAGTTGACCGTAGCCAGGACGCCCAACCGCCCGGACTCAGCAATTTCCAGGGCCGTGTCTGCAACGTGAACGTACATTTTGGACGGGATGCAGCCGGCATTGAGGCAGGTGCCGCCGAATGAAGCTTCTTCGATGATCGCAATCGACAGGTCTTCGAACTCCGGACCCGGGATGGAGTTCCCGGACCCGGTGCCGATGATGACCAGGTCATAGTGCCGATCGGCGGCAGCAGCTTCCATGCGGGTTCCTCCCTGAGGGCTTTCCTCCACCCTAGTGAACCCGCGCCCGATTACCCGGCGCCGAGAGGCCTTTGCGCTTTGCGAAGCCGGGCGAGCCCCAGCACCGTCATGGCTGCTGTGCCGAGCAGAACCAGGATCAGCAATCCCAGCAGAGGAAGCTCATGGATGGCAAGCTGGGGGATTCGGCGCGAGGGCACAGCCAGCACGCCTACGAACGCGCCGATCAGACCGAAGTAGCTACCCGTCATGAAGCTGCGGTGGGCCCGAATATTCCCTGTTCTTACAGCCCACAACCCTGCGGTCAGAGTGCCAAACGTCAGAGCTGAGAGTGCATGGAGCCAGTTGAATCCGCCGTCTATGGTTCGGATTCCGAATGAGGTCAACACCACGATGTACATGGCAACAACCCAGATTCGCCCCACAATCCTATGGAGACTGCCGCCTTTGGTTCGACGCAGCAGATTGACGGCTCCAAATATGAGTGCATAGCTGGCGGCCACTGCGTGCACAGCAATCAGGACAGTCCAGGAAGAAGGCATACTCCGGAGCGTAGCGGACCCGGGAAGCCTCCGGCCCTCTTTACGGTCTGTGCTGCGGTTTTAGAACGCCGGGTAGTTGACCAGCAATGCTTGAAGGTCCGAAGAGGACATGTGGTTGGAGAGCTCAATACTCACGCCCATGGCAGCGGCCGCGATGGTGAGCATGGCGATGCAGGCCACGGACAGAAAGCGCCAGTCATTGCGGAAGACGCTGCCGATGGTCTCGGGCATGTCCAGCTGCGGGGCGATCATGTTGGGGGCGCTGTCCCAGGAGCCGTCGTCCAGCAGGGCAATGATGCGGTCATTGCTGCGGTCGAAATGCATGGTGCTGATGTTGTTGCCGTGGCGGGCCAGCAGGATGTCGTGTCCAACGCGCTGACGAGGCTGCAAAGTAAGCAAGAATATCCCCTGGAATCGAAAGAATAGTGGTGGCTCACATCATTGGGGGCATCTCGATTTTATAACGGTTGCAACTTTCGCCGGCCTCAAAAGACGCCAAAAGCCGGGTGAGACTGCCCACCCGGCGGCGTGATCCTGCTCGCTTTACGGTGCGTCTGTCTTGGCGATGTAGACGTCACACGGTGCCGTGTGCGCCACCGTGTTTGCCACGCTGCCCAGGACCCTTCCGATGCCCTGCATGCGTCGGTTGCCCACCACAATGAGCCGCGCATCGTGGATCTCGGCTTCTTTGACCAAGGCCTCCCCCGGCTTACCGCGGGCAGAGGAGTAGGTTACTTCCAGCCGGTCGTCGGCAAGTTGCTCGGCCACGGCCCGGGCTACTGCCTCGGCTTCGGCGGCGTCGGAGACGATCCATCGATCGGTTCCGATTTCCACAACCTCGGTCCGGTTGGTGTCAAAGGCGCTGACGACGCGCAGGTTGGCGCCGAGCCCGATGGCCAGCTGCTGGGCCGCTTTCGCCGCCCTCAAGGCGGTCTCGCTGCCGTCAACTCCTACAATGACTACTCCGGTCATAGCGCTGCTCCTTCATTGCTGGCTTGGATGGCCTCTGCAAGCACAGGTGCCAGACGGCGTACGCCTTCGGCAATCGTATCCGGGGGCACGGCACTGAAGGCCAGGCGCAACTTGTTGGACGGGCCGTCCGCGGGTGAAAAGGCCGCGCCGGGGATGAAGACAACACCGGCGTCGATGGCTTTTCCGAGGAGGGGATAAGTGTCCACACCCTCCGGCAGGGTCACCCAAACGAAGAAGCCACCGTCAGGCCTGGTCCAGGTAAGGCCTTCGGGCATGTGCTCGTCCAAAGCAGAAAGCAGGGCCCGGCAGCGCTCCGCGTACAACGCCCGGTAGGTTTCGATCTGGCCGCGCCAGTCGAACTCGCGGATGTAGGAGGAAACGAGCATCTGGTTGAGGGGCGGCGGGCAAAGGGTGACGGCCTCGGAAGCCAAGTAGAAGCGTCGCTGCAGGTGGGCGGGGACCAAGGCCCAGCCGATGCGCAAGCCGGGGGCAAAGATCTTGGAGAAGGAGCCCAGGTAGATCACGTCATCCGGGTTCGCCGCCCGCATGGGTGCGATGGGGTGGCCGTCAAAGCGGAGCAGGCCATAGGGGTTGTCCTCGAGAACCAATATATTCGCCGCGCGGCATATTTCGACGATCCGCTGGCGCCGCTCTGCGGCCAGCGTAATGCCTGAGGGGTTGTTGAAGTTGGGGATGGTGTAGAGGAACTTGATGCTCTTGCCCTCAGCCTGAAGCGAAGCGATCCTGGCCTCGAGCACCTCGGGGACCAGGCCGTCGTCGTCCATTTCGATCGGTTCCACCTGCACCTGGTAAGCCTCGAACGTGTTCAGCGCGCCGACGTACGTCGGATTCTCAACGAGCACCACATCGCCGGGATTGCAGAACACTTTGGTGGCGACGTCCTGCGCAGACTGTGAACCGGCGGTGACCACCACGTTTTCCGGCCGGGCATCGTTGATGCCCTCTGCGGCCATGACTTCGCAGATTTGTTGGCGGAGCTCTTCGGTGCCTTGCCCGCCGCCGTATTGCAGTGCGGTCATTCCTTCCTCGGAAATGATCCGGGCCGCCGTCTGTCCCAGCTTTTCCAGCGGAAGCGATTGCAGGTACGGGTTGCCGCCGGCGAGGGAGACCAATCCGGGCTGCATGGAGATGTCGAAGACGTCGCGAACCGCTGACTGCTTGATGTTGGCTGCGCGGGCTGAAAACAGTCCCTCGTGCGGATGGGCCGCAGTGGCTGCCCGTTCAATGGCATCGATTGCTTCGGCGGGAAGAGTGGTGTCGGCATTCAATGTTTCGTGGGTCACACTGACAGGATACTCCCGAAGGTTGTCAATAGTGCAACGTTTGTTTTCAACCAATCGGCTGGCCGGGGCTTTACGGAGTCAACCCGAACGGCTGGAATGTACTCATGACTTCGCACCAAGCATCCGTGACCAAGGCCGAGCAGTTCCATAAACTTCACCAGGCGGGTCCCGCGCCGCTGATTTTGGTGAACGTCTGGGACGCAGCCTCGGCCAAGGTGGTGCAGGAAGCGGGTGCGACGGCGATCGCCACCTCAAGCTCCGCCATCTCCTGGAGTCTGGGCTACCGGGACGGCGACCACGTGCCGTGGGGCCTGGCGATGGCGGTCCTGGGGCGCGTCGTGGCGGCGACAAGCCTGCCGGTCACCGCGGACATCGAAACGGGCTACGGACGTTCTGACGACGAACTCCGCGCCACCATCAACGCGGTACTGGACGCCGGCGCCGTCGGAATCAACATCGAGGACTCCGGAACCGAACCGCTCGCGGATATAGCGGAACAATCCCGCCGCATCGCCCTGATCCGGGCCGCGGCGGATGAACGCGGGATCCCGCTCTACATCAACGCGCGCACTGATACGTACTTGTCCGGGGCCTATCCCGATGCCGCTTACGAGGAGACGCTCGCACGCGCGGCGTCATACCTGCAGGCGGGCGCCGACGGCATCTTCGTCCCCGGCGTGCTGGATCTCCACACTTTGCACCAGCTTTCCGCAGGTATTGCCGCGCCGCTGAACGCGTTGGGCGGGCTCGGCGCGCCTTCGCCCATGGAATTGCACGACGCCGGCGTACGGCGCGTGAGCATAGGCGGCAACACAGCGAAGGCCGCTTATGCCAAGGTGGCCCGCGTCGCCACAGAAGTTCTGGGCGACGGCAACTGGTCCTGCCTGGCGGGCACCCGCAGCCATGACGAAATGGACGCGCTGTTCGCGGCGGGCCCGAAGTACGTGCCCTGATGCGGGCGTCGCCAGTGCAAGCGAACGACGGCGGCACGCGCCTTTAATGTCAGACCCCACCAATAGCTTGGAACAAGAGAAGGAGCCGGTAACCGGGCTCGGATAGCGGGCAACCAGGAGGATGGATGGCGAGGCGAAGCGTCCAGTTTTGGCGCATTGCGCAGGTGAACGGCGATGACCTCAGCCGTCCGTTTCCGGCGCGCCGGCTGGCTGAAGTGCTTCAGCAGGCTCGTCACGCGGGCACGGACCGGCACTACGTGTCCCCGGATGGAACCGTCCTGGTAGCCCAGGCTGTCGCCTTTACGCCGCATCCGGTCCTGCTGCTTGACCGGGTGCGGGACACCAACCTGCCCAGCGTCGGGGATCCATCGGGCCGCCGCAAGCCGTTGCCGTTGGCCCCGGGGGACCACCTCCTGGAAACCACCTATTTCGCTTTCTTGAAGCGAAACGTCGTGGCCGTGCTGACGAGCGGCAACGGCCCCCGCGCTTCGCGGATGGGGGAGTACCTGGAAGGGATGCTGGGCTTGGATCCCGGTCTGGTTCCGGTGGTGCGCGAGGACGTCGAGGAGATTCTCAGCCGGCTGGAAGTAAGCCGTTTTGAGTTCGCGCTGCCGGCCGAGCGTTTATCCGGAAAGCTCATGGAAGGCGAGTGGGCCGATGTCCTGGACAGCGCGTCGAGGCTGATGACCGAGGGCACGTTCCGGATCTCGCTGAGCGTCGGCCGGTCCGGCAAGGCCGCAGACAAACAGCGCATCCGCGAACGGATCCATCAATTGATCGAGCAGTTCCGGCACGCGGGATCCGTGGAACATTTCGATTACGTGGTGGCCGAGGGCAAAGATTCACTGTCGGGCGATCGTGAGGTTGTCGATCTGCTCAAGGAACGGTTCATCTCGCACGTTGAGGTGGATGCGGATGCCTTCAATGATCCCGCCAAATCCGTTGCCCAGGCGGTTTCCATACTTAACAAGCAAGCGCGGGACAACGAGGAATTCTTCGCACGGACTTTGCCCGAGGTCCAGGGCTCGCCTGACACTGCCCTGGTGCCGGACCTGATCGCAGGTGGGATGGCTGCGGTGCGCGAGGCCATGGCTGCGAAAGAAGCCGCCAGTGCTGGTGTGTCGACGCCAAGCGTCACGGCGGATTCCCGGGAAGGGGGTGCCGGGCATGAGCTTGTACGAGGTTGATGTGGAGCGGCGCGGAAGGCGTCGAACCCTGTGGCGGTGGTTCCTCCTCCATCCGAGGGCTGACTACCTCTGGGCCTTGATATTGGTGCTCCTGTGGATGGCTGCTGCTTTGCTGTTCCGGCAGCCTCTGATCCTGGAGGGCGTCGGACCCGGTGCCCGCCGGACGCTGTTCCAGACCCTAGCGACGATGGCCGGTGCCACAGCCGGCCTCACGCTAACCAGCGTCTCCATGCTGATCAACGTCCTCGGGAAGAAATCAGCGCCCGGCCAACGTGAACTGCCGTTGGAGAAGCTCACCCCCACGCACCGACGCCAAATCGGTGAGGTGTTCCTGTTCGCGATCCCCGGGCTCGGACTGCTCCTGATCGCTTCCCTTATCACTGTGGTCCTCGAAGGTGACGAATCGAGGGGGCTCTGGATCCCGGAAGCCGTGGTTTTCGTCTTTGCCTTCGCTTCCGCGCTGGCGTTGCTCAGGGTCGCGTGGGCGCTCCGTCGGGTCCTGGCCATTGCCACCGGATGACCGCCGCCCACGTCACCGCAGGCTCAGTGCGACGTCCAAGGTCATGCCGTTGACGTAGATTTCGGCACGCGTTGCACCGCTGGCAGCCACCACGGTGTGCGTGAGCTGCGCTTCGATCCGGGGGACGTCGCACACGCCGCCCGGCCGGATGGACCCGCCCAGGTTCACCACCACCGTGGAACCGCTGACATAACCGGAGACGAAGTGCAGGGAGGAGGCCGCGAGGGAATCGTAGAGTGCGGCGTCGTTGTCCACGGGCAACCCTGCGCCCAACAAGCGGCCGAGGGCCACGGTCAAAGGATCGCCGGATGACGCCGGACCGCGGACTGGGACAAGGCTGTCATTGCAGCCGAACCGCACACCGCGGGAACCGCCGTCGTTGATGGCCACGTAGTAAACGGCAGGGCCGGGCTCCACCTGCGGGGGCACTACCGCTGCCCGCGCGGCCTCGCCGCCCGCTGAGGGGCTGGCTGATGGTCCCGGGGAAGGCTCGACGGCGGTGCCCGGGTCGGCCGGGCTGCTGGCGCCTTGGCTGGTGTCGGTCGGGGTCGAAGGACCTGGGACCGCGTCCGTTCCGCCCCCGCCCGACGCGCCGCCGCCCGTTCCGGCCCCGCTCGTAGCGGCCCCGCTGGACACAGCCCCGCCCGATCCCGGAAGCGGGCCGGGGGCTGAGGGCTGGCCGGGATCACCAGAAGGAGGCAGGTTCCTGGGGGTGGTATCCGGCTGCGGTGTGGCAGACGAAACTGGCGGGGCCAGGCTGTTGCTGATGGGTTCGTCCGGGTTCTGCGGACCGGTAGAACCTGCTGCGGAAACGAATGGCGTGGAGGAAGGCGAAACCGCCTCAGGCGACGCCGTGCAGCCGGCCACCCACGTACTGAACAACAGGCAGGCGGCTGCGATCGCCGTCGTACTCTGCAGCCCCAGCCCGGCACGCATGACAGCCCCACACTCCTGTCCGTTCACCTGTCCTTAAACGTTAGGCCGCCTTGCAGGTGGGCAACATGCCGGTACGGTGACGGTTCGGACAAGACTCGGTCACGCGGGGCGGGAACGGTGTGGAAAACGGTGCCGCTAAACGCAAAGTGCCCCCGTCCTGTCCGGTAGATGTGGACGGAACGGGGGCACCAGGAAGAGTGACTAGGCTGCGGCTGCTTCGTCATCCTGAACGGCGGTCAGCGGCTCGAAGATGCCCTTGATCTGTTCCACGACCTCGGCGTCGTCCTTCGGGTGCAGTTCGGCGAAGCGGACCATGGATCCCGGCACGGCGAGCTTGACGTCTTCGAGGACCTTGGCGCCGGCGATGCCGACGGCCTTGCGGGCTTCGTCCTGCGCCCAGACGCCGCCGTACTGGCCAAAAGCGGTTCCGACGACGGCGGTCGGCTTGCCTGCGAGAGCGCCGGCGCCGAACGGGCGGGACAGCCAGTCGATGGCGTTCTTGAGGGATGCGGGGACGGTGCCGTTGTGCTCGGGGGTGACTAGGAGGAGGGTGTCAGCATTGGCTGCAGCCTCGCGGAGGGCGGCGGCTTCGGCCGGAACCTGGCCTTCGACGTCGATGTCCTCGTTGTAGAACGGGATGTTGCCCAGCGAGCCGTGGATCTGGACGTCAACGTTCTCCGGAGCGTTCAGCGCGATGGCCTCGGCGAGCTTCTTGTTGTGGGAATCAGCACGGAGGCTGCCGACGAGGGTGAGGACGGTGCTCTTGGTCATTGTGGTCTCCTTGGTAGGTTTTGGGCCTTCACCGATACTAAACGGACCACGGTCCGCTTTCTATTCCCGGGGTCTAGAATGACTCATGTGAGCTTCATCCCACTCCGGCCCGACGTGCCTTCTGAATCGCCGCACGAACGGCGAGACGCCGCGCGCAACCGGGAGCGCCTGCTGAGCGCCGCACGCGAGCTGGTAGATGAGTTTGGCGCTGAAGCGCTCACCATGGATGCGCTGGCCTGCAAAGCCAAAGTGGGCAAAGGGACGGTGTTCCGGCGCTTCGGCAGCCGGGCCGGACTTATGATGACCTTGCTGAGCGACTCCGAATCCGAATTCCAGCGCGGCTTCATGTTCGGGCCGCCGCCGCTGGGCCCCGGCGCGCCGCCGCGGGACCGCCTGGTTGCCTTCGGTGAGGGTCGGATTTATTTCATTCTGGAGAACGGTGACCTGTGGAAGGCCGCGGGTGCTTCCACCCGGAACCGTTTCGAAGCTCCACCCACCGCCCTCGCGCACCGGCACGTGGAGATGCTGCTGCGGGAGGCGGGCATTCCCGATCCCTGGGTGATGGCGATGGCCTTGATTGCGGCCCTGGACCCTGACCGGATCGTCAATGACGTGCGTGTTCACGGCATCTCGCCCAAGCGGCTCACCGATTCCTGGGGTGAGCTGGTCCGCCGTCTCGTCCCGTCAGCCTGACGGCTGCATCCGGGCACGTTCAGCGAGGGAACGCGCCCTGTCGGCTGCGGTAAGGCAGGGCCGGTAAGTGGCATAGCACCTCCATTTATGACGCAGTCTGCTCATAACGATCTGGCTGCAGGCGTGAAGACGGGGCGCAACGGGCCAAATATGAAGCAGTTATTGTGGTAGTTTCCTTGTGAATGTGACCCATGCCATACATGGCCGGTGATCACTGAAGGGGTTTGGGGGTACACATCCCTGCGCCAATTCGTAGCTGACACCGGCCACCGCCGGTAACCGCGGAAGGACCAGCTTTGAGCTTTGCCACGATCAAGGGCAGCCGCCCGACATGCTGAAATATCTGCTGAAGCGGTCGGGAATCTACCTGATCATGATCTTCCTGACCACCAGCGCGGGATACTTCCTGGCTGTCTCTACGCTCAAGCCGGCGCTCCTCGAGCAGGAAAGGATTCCGCGGCCCACTCCGGAACAGGTGTCGGCGTCGTTCAGGGGCCTGGGATTGGACCCGGATGCCAACCCGTGGCAGCGCTACGTGGACTGGCTCGGCGGCATCATCACACGCTGGGATTGGGGCCGCAGCCCGAACGGGGCGTACGTCAACGCCGAGTTCGCGGACCGCGTGATGGTCTCCACCCGGCTCTTCATCGCCTCCATCATCCTGACCCTCATCATCGGTGTTGCGCTGGGCGTCTACTCGGCAGCCCGGCAGTACAAGTTCCCGGACAGGGTCATCACCTCCTACAGCTACTTGGTCCACATTCTCCCTGCGCCGATCGCCTACTTCCTGGTGCAGCTGGGTGCCATCAGCGTCAACGAGGCGGTGGGGGAGCGCATCTTCTTCGTGACGGGAATTTCGACGCCGGGAATAGACCCAGGCTGGCCGGCTTTCGTTGACCTTGTGGCCCACTACGCCGTGCCCACCTTCGCGATGACCATCTTCGGTTGGGCGGGATACCAGATTGCGCAGCGGCAATACCTGCTGGACAACGTCAATGCCGACTTCGTGCGGACAGCCCGCGCCAAGGGCCTCACCCGCAACCAGGCAATCCGCAAACACGCGTTGCGGGTGTCCTTCATTCCGGTAGCGCAGAGCATCGCGTTCACCATCCCGGCCATCTTCACGGGCGGTTTCTTCGCCGAAGCGATCTTCGCGTGGCCCGGCATCGGGCTGTGGAGCATCCAGGCGATCGGCCTCCAGGACGTTAACGTCGCCACGGCAACCCTGGCCTACGGGTCGGTGATCTTCGCGATCGGCGCCATCCTGGCCGACTTCGCCACCACACTGGTCGATCCACGAGTGAGGGTCCAGTAATGAGCAACATCATTGATCCCATCGCCGAAATCGACGAGTCCCGCGTTGCAGACCAGGACGTGGTGATCGGCAAGTCGCGCATCATCTTCCGTCGTTTCATGCGGAACAAAACTGCCGTGGCCGGCCTCGTGATCTTCCTGGCGCTGTTCCTCTTCTCCCTGTTTGGCGGGTTCCTGACCCCGTGGGACAAGGACACCATCGATCCCCTCAACATCGGAATGGGGCCGTCGCCCGAGCACTTCTTCGGCACCACCCAGGCAGGCATCGACCTCCTGGCCCTGATCGTGGACGGCACCAGGACCTCGATCTTCATCGGATTGATCGTTGGTGGCCTTTCCGTGCTGATCTCCGCCGTCTACGGCTGCACCATGGCGTTCTTCGGGGGCAAAGTGGACGCCACCATGCTGTTCATCCTCGAAGCGTTGATCATGATGCCCGCCATCCTGGTTGTCGCCGTCGCCACCAACGGCGGTGGCGGACTCAAGAACCTGCCCAGTTGGCTGCTGCTGATCATCGTCCTGCTGTTCTTCAGCTGGATGGGCACCGCCCGCTTGGTGCGGTCCTTGTCCATGTCCCTCATGCAGCGCGACTACGTCAAGGCCGCCAGGTACATGGGCGTCCCTTCCCGCAGGATTGTGTGGCGGCACCTCGTCCCCAACATTGGCTCCCTCCTGGTGCTCGACTTCACGCGTGGCATCACCGGAGCAGTCCTGGCAGAAGTAGCTTTCTCCTTCATCGGCATCGGCATCAAGCTCCCGGACGTCAGCCTGGGTGTCCTGATCGGCCAGGCAACAGGCCAGGTGTCCTCCTTCCCGTGGATGTTCTGGGTTCCGTTGGTGGTCATGTTCCTCCTGACGGGTTCGCTGGCCATGATGAACGACGGCCTCCGTGACGCTTTCGACCCCAGTTCCAGTTCCATCGGCCGGACCAAGCGAAACTCCGGCAAAGCAGTCGAAGCTGCACAGAGCTCAAAGGGAGCCAGCAAATGAGCACCAACATTTCCCAGAGTCCCGCGGAACGGCTCCACGATGCAGGCCTCTACGCTCCCGGCGACGCGGTCCTCAGCGTCCGCGACCTGAACGTCCGCTTCAACTCGGAAAACGGTGTTGTCCACGCTGTCCGCGGCGTTGATTTCGACCTGATGCCCGGCAAGACCCTGGGCATCGTGGGCGAATCCGGTTCGGGCAAGTCCGTCACCTCCATGGCGATCATGGGCCTCCTGCCGGAAACGGCGGACATCACCGGGTCAGTCCGATTCAAAGGCAAGGAACTCCTGGGCCTGAGCGACAAAGCCATGTGCAAGCACCGCGGCAATGACATCGCTATGGTGTTCCAGGATCCGCTCTCCTCGCTGACGCCCGTCTACACGGTCGGCAACCAGATCATCGAGGCGCTCACGGTCCACAACCCCACCATGAGCAAACAGGCCAAAGAAGCCCGCGCCGTCGAACTTTTGCGGATGGTGGGCATCCCGAGTCCCAAGGACCGGCTCAAAGCCTTCCCGCACGAATTCTCGGGCGGTATGCGCCAGCGCGTCATGATCGCCATTGCGATCGCCAACGATCCGCGGGTGCTCATCGCCGATGAACCCACGACGGCGTTGGACGTCACCATTCAGGCGCAGGTGCTGGAAGTCCTTCACACCGCGCAAGAGGAAACCGGGGCCGCCGTCGTCATGATCACGCACGACCTCGGCGTCGTAGCGGGCATGGCCGACGACATCATGGTCATGTACGCGGGTAAGCCGGTGGAAACCGGCACCGTGGAGGACATCTACTACAACCCCCGGATGCCCTACACGCTGGGTCTCCTGGGGGCAGTGCCCCGGGTGGATACCGCCACCAAACAGTCGCTGGTGCCCATCGAAGGGACGCCGCCCAACCTCACGTTGCCCGTCACCGGTTGCTCCTTCGCCCCCCGCTGCCCGCTGGCCAGCGAGGAATGCCTGGACGGCGAACCAACCCTGTGGCCGGTGACGGCGCCCGATGGCGCAGTTGTCCAGGGCCACCAGGCAGCCTGCATCAAGTCCGAGAAACTGGCCGGAGACGCCGACGCGCACCGCATCTTCAAGGCGCCCCCGCTTCCGGTATCGAAGTTCGACGGCGTTCCCCGCGTCGAGCGGGAAAAGGTCCTGGAACTCAAGGACGTCAAAAAGCACTTCCCGCTGCTCAAAGGTGCCCTCATCAAGCGCCGGATCGGCACGGTCAAAGCCGTGGACGGCTTGAGCTTCGACATCCGCGAAGGTGAATGTCTCTCTATCGTGGGGGAATCGGGCTGCGGCAAGACCACCACCCTCCTGGAAATCATGGAGTTCCACCCCGAGCAAACGGGCGAGGTGGTGATCGGCGGCGTCAGCAACAAGTCCGCCACGGACAACAAGACCAAGATGGCCATGCGCAAGGAAATGCAGATGGTCTTCCAGGATCCCACCGGAGCCCTGGATCCGCGGTTCACCGTGTACGAGGTGCTGGCCGAACCGCTCGAGAACCTGGGCATGCCCAAGGCGGCGGTCAAGAAACGGATCATGGAACTCATGCGCCTGGTGGGGCTGCAACCGGACCACGTGAACCGGTTCCCCAACCAGTTCTCCGGTGGCCAGCGGCAGCGCATCGGCATCGCCCGGGCGCTCGCGGTCAATCCGAAGCTCGTTGTCCTGGACGAGCCGGTGTCCGCGCTGGATGTCTCCGTGCAAGCCGGCGTGATCAACCTCCTGGACCAGCTCCGCGCCGAACTCGGCCTGAGCTACCTGATGGTGGCACACGATCTCTCCGTGGTCCGGCACATCTCCAACCGGGTGGCCGTCATGTACTTGGGGAAGATCGTGGAGACCGGCGACGTGGACGACGTCTTCGACAACCCCCGGCACCCGTACACAAGGGCCCTGCTGTCCGCGATTCCCGTGCCGGATCCGGAAGTGGAACGCACCCGCGAACGCATCATCCTCGAAGGTGACCTGCCCAGCCCCCTGGACGCCCCCAAGGGATGTAATTTTGCGACTCGCTGCCCCGTATTTGCAGCGCTTCCACCGTCCAAACAGGAGAAGTGCCTTAATCTGGAGCCGCCCTTGGCCTCAGAAGGGCAACAGGAGTTTGCATGCTTCTTCCCGGATGGAGAAATAGATGCCGACATGCTGGTGGTGCATGCCTGACGACACATGACGCATTGAAAAAATCCCTGGTCTCAACTCGCAATGATTTTCCAGTCGTAAACATGAAGGGCACACCATGAAGAAGTACACGACGATCGGCGGCGTAGCACTGGCAACAGCGCTGATGCTGACCGCCTGCGGCGGGGGAACGCCGTCGGGTCCGGCCTCCCAGAAGGCCGAAGAAGCAGGCGGCGACATCAGCAAGCTGATCAGCGTCAACGCCAAGGAAGCCAAGGACCTGGAGCAGGGCGGCACGGTCACCCTGGCCGTGGGCAGCATCGGCCCGGATTTCAACGGCTTCTCCAACGTGGGCAACAGCGCGGACACGTCCGCACTCATGACCCCGGTGAACACGGCCTCCATTAACAGTGGCGGCATCGGCGGTTGCTGGAAGCTCGACTTCGACGGCAAGGCAGAGCCGAACAAGGACTTCTGCGAAGAGGTCAAGAGCGAAGTCAAGGATGGCAAGCAGACCATCACCATCAAGATCAACGACAAGGCTACGTGGAACGACGGCACGCCGATCGACGTCAAGACGTTCGAGAACACGTGGAACATGCTCAAGGGCGAGGACACGTCGATCGACATCGTAAGCGCCGGTGCTTATGCGTTTGTTGACTCGGTCAAGGCCGGAGCCAATGACAAGGAAGTCATCGTCACCACCACCCAGCCGGTCTACCCGCTGGAAGGCCTGTTCTTCGGCCTGATCCACCCGGCCATCAACACCCCGGACATCTTCAACAAGGGCTTCGCCGGTGAGATGCACCCCGAGTGGATGGCCGGCCCGTTCAAGGTTGAAAACTACGACACCACCGCCAAGACCGTCACCATGGTTCCGAACGACAAGTGGTGGGGCCAGAAGCCTGTTCTCGAGAAGATCGTTTGGCGCCAGATGGAACCCAGCGCCACCATCGCAGCTTTCAAGAACGGCGAAATCGACGCAACCAGCGGCCGTACCCTCGGCCGTTACAAGCAGCTCGAAGGCACCAAGGATTCCGAGGTCCGCCGTGGCCAGCGCCTCTTCGCAGGTGGCCTGAACCTCAACGCCAAGCGTCCGGCCCTCACCGACGTCGCAGTACGCAAGGCGATCTTCACCGCCGTCGACCGCAAGGCCATCCGCGATGTCCGCTTCAACGGCCTGAACTGGTCCGAAGAGAGCTCGGGCTCCATGATGCTCATGCCGTTCTCCGAGTACTACCAGGACAACTACCCCGTGAAGGAAGGCGGCGCCGAGCAGGCCAAGAAGGTCCTGACCGACGCCGGTTACGCCCCGAACGACAAGGGCATCATGGCCAAGGACGGCGTTCCGGTTGCCTTCAGCATCACCAACTTCGGTGACGACCCCACCACCGCCGCCACTTCGCAGACCCTGCAGAAGCAGCTCCAGGCTGCGGGCATGGACGTTTCCATCGACCAGCGCGGTGACGCCGACTTCGGCAAGGTTGTTGGCGGTCGCGAGTTCGATGTGACCATCTCCGGCTACACCGTTGGCCCGGATGCCACGGACGCAGTCAAGCAGTACTACGACTCCGCCACCAACGAGAACGGTCTGGGCGACGCCGAGCTGGACGCCGAAATCAAGCGTCTTGCAACCATTGCCGACGACGCCGAGCGCAACAAGGCCGCCATGGAGGTAGAGAAGAAGCACATGGAGAAGTACTTCTCCATGGGTACCGTCCTGAACGGCCCGGAGATCCAGTTCGTTCGTACGGGCCTGGCCAACTACGGTCCGTCCCTGTTCAAGAGCCTGTCCAACGTTCCGGACTGGACCACCATCGGTTGGGAAAAGGGCGCCAAGAAGTAGCCCGTCAAGCCTGATCTGACTGATCTGCTTGATCTGACAGTTTCGACAGGATCTGAACGATCTGCTTGATCTGACAGGATCTGAACGATCTGCTTGACCTGAAGAAGGCCGGGATTTCCCGCAGCCGCTGGTGTGTGCCACGGCCCGCGGAGGAGTCCCGGCCTTCCCCATGCGTTCCTCTCTCACATCCCACCCCCTTTCACCGATCGCTCTCTCACATCCCGTCGCGTTTTGGGCATCCTTCTCTCACATCCCACCCCCTTTCACCGATCGCTCTCCCACATCCCGCCGCGTTTTGGGCATCCTTCTCTCACATCCCCTCACAGGACGTGCTCCCGCTCCGGGGTGGAAAGGCGTTTTGTACATCATGTACATCTCGGACACCATCAACCGCGCTGCCTACGGGCACGAGCGCATCAGCGTCGCACGTCGTGGCAAGGTTGCGGCCGTTTTGATCGGCGCCCAAGATCTGAAACGACTTGAACTACCCGAAGATGAGGCGGACCTGCGGGCTCTCCAAGCACGACGGCACTCGAATCGGTCTTGACGAGATGCTGAAGGAGAACGGCACTAACCGTTGACCGTCTATCGAATCGAGTTCACCGCAGCAGCTGCTAAGCAGATCCGTAAGCTCGACCCGGCTATCAGGCGACGACGTCTGCTGGGCATTTCCGACCTTCGGGACGATCCGCGACCCCCGAGTGATTTGCGAAATAGAGGACAGCGAGCTGGTTGTTGTCTTCCGGTCAGCGCACCGGCTTGAGGCGTACTGAACTGCCCGGCACGGCGTTGCCCATCAACGTGTACGGCTCCCCGATGTCCCACCGACTCCCCGGATAGCGCCCGCCCAGATAGAGCGTCGCTGAGGAGGGGTGGGGAAGTGATAGAGCGTCCGTCGGGAGGGGTGGGGAAGTGATAGAGCGTCCGTCGGGAGGGGTGGGGAAGTGATAGAGCGTCCGTCGGGAGGGGTGGGGAAGTGATAGAGCGTCCGTCGGGAGGGGTGGGGAAGTGATAGAGGAAGGCCCGGGAGGGGGCGGGAAGTGAAAGAGGATCGGTAGCCTAGGCACATGGCTTCCTCACCGATCCGTACCGCTGTTGCCGGCTTTGGGTTGTCCGGCAGCGTCTTCCATGCCCCGTTCATCGAGGCCCACCCTGCTTATCGGCTGAGCATGATTTCCACGTCGGACCCCGGCCGCCAAGCGCTGGCGCACACGAGGTACCCGCAGGCAACGGTGGTCCAAACACCGCAGGACATCCTCGACGCGGCCGGGCATCTGGACCTCATCGTCCTGGGCACACCGCCCGCAACGCACTTTCCACTCGCGAAAGCAGCGCTGGAAGCCGGCCTCGACGTCGTCGTCGACAAGCCTTTCACGGTGCGCAGCGCCGAAGGCGAGGAACTCATTGACCTTGCCCGCACAGCGGGCCGGGTCCTCACCGTGTACCAGAACCGCCGCTGGGATGGCGACGCGCTCACCGTGCGGAAACTGCTCGACGCCGGGACGCTGGGTTCAGTGACCCGGTTCGAGGTGGGGATGGAGCGCTGGGCCCCGGAGATCTCCAAGGCCTGGAAAGCCGGCGCCACGGCGGAAGACGGGGGAGGCGTCCTGTTCGACCTTGGCACCCATGTCCTGGACCTCGCCGTCCAGTTCTTTGGTCCCGCCCGGGTCGACTACGCGGAGATCACGGCCCGCAGGCCGCAGGAACGGGCGGACGATGACGTTTTCCTGGTCCTCCGCCATGAGTCCGGCGTCGTGACCCACGTGACGCTGAACCTCAACAGCCACCTCCACGGCCCGCGCTTCCGTATCCTGGGCACGGACGGCGGCTTCGTGAAGTTCGGAACCGACCCGCAGGAACCCTTCCTGCTGGGAGGCGGCCTGCCCACGGACGCTGACTACGGCGTCGAAGATTCCGCGAAACACGGAACGCTGGAAGTCAACGGCAAAAGAACTCCTGTTCCCACCGAGCGCGGCGCCTACCCTGAGTTTTACCGCCTGCTTGCGGAGAAGATCGACGACGGCGGTGCGGCCTCCGTGCTTCCCCCGCCGGTGGATCCGGCTGGCTCCGTAGAGGTGCTGAAGTTGATCGAGCAGGCGAGGGAGATGGCCGTTTAGCCAACCTCGGCGCTTGCGACCAAGGCGTAGATCGCTTTGAGGTCCTGATTGTCATCCGACGCCCGGCAGCTGCCTGTGAGTTGGACGACGTCGGTTGCCACATCCTGCTGAACCACTGTCACCGCCGTGAACTGGGTCAGGGAACCGGCATCGGGATGTGTGTACCGGGCCTCCCTGATGTGCCAGTCCCTGCCGTTGATCACCACGGGCTCGGTGCCCAGCAGGACAGCGTCCGGGAGGGTGGAAAGGAAAGCATCCACGGAGTTTGCGATGTCCTTCAATCCATAGTCCGGGGTGCGGCGGGACACCGTGATCACCACATTCGGGACGTAGCTGCCGGGGACCGCCGGGCCCATCAAAGCCCCGACGGCGTCAGGCACCACCCGGGGCATCCAGCCTTCCGGGGGATCCACCGCGATGGAAGGGAATGCCGGGAAGGCTGTTGACGGGAAAAGCTGTGTGGACGGCATGGGTGCCCTTCGCGCTGGGAAGTGGTTACTTGGACAGGAACTCGACGAATCCGGTGACTGAATCCTTGAAGCCGGACGGGCTGATCTTCACTTCGGCCCCGGCTCCGAGGCCCAGTTCCGCGGTCACCTTGGCACCGACGCCCAACGTGAAGCCGTCTTCGTCCATGGAAGCCTTGAAGGTGTAGCCCTCCCCGGCGCCGGCGGCAACAGTCCCGGAGGTTGAGAGCCGCTGCCCCAGGAACTCCACGTACTGCGACTGGGTCAACTCGGCGCCGACGCCTGCGCTCGCGGCCGAGCCTGTAACGCCGTCGGCCTTGCTGCTGCTGACTTCGGCGCTACCGGCACTTGCCCACGCGCCGCCCCGGATTTCCCCGCCTTGGCCTACCCCGAAGAGGCCTCCGGCAAACTCAGTCTCATTGGTCATGGTCACCTTCTGGCCGGCGAAGGCCTCGCCGCCGCCTCCGAAAAGGAACGGGCCGGCGTTGGCGTGCGCGCTGGCCTCGGCGCCTGTCATGGCCCGGACGGTGGAGGTGTTGTTGACCCAGCCGTCGAAGAATTCGCTCTTGGTGGTGGTGATGTTCTCGATGCCGACGAAGGCCTCGCCGGTGGCCTTAAGGGCCGGGCCATCCAGGAAGTTGAAGCCGAACGGGATGTGTCCGGTGATGCTGCCGTTCCCGCGCGCACCGGCGAACGTTTCGTTGGTGGTTACGGTCTTGACGGGCCCGAACTCCCCGCTGCCTGTTATGACGAACCGACTGCCTGCCGATCCGTCCGCGGACACCCCGAATTCCACTCCGGCGGGACCGAGCGAGCCATGTGCTTCGCTGCTGCCTTCCACGCCGGTAGACCCCTCCGCGCCGACCGTCAAGGGGCCCACGGTGACGGGGTCAACGGTGAAGCCGTTGGAGTTGGAGTAACTGCTGCTGGCGACGAACGCGTCCCCGCGTGAGGCCAGCTCCTGTTGGGTGGCGTTCGTCCGGAGGGTCCTGGCATTGGCCCTCAAGCACGCGGCGGCCGCTGCAAGGCGCCGGGAGAGCTCGCTGTTCCACTGGCTTCGGAAGCGGTCGGCGTCCTGCCCGCGCCAGTAGTGGCCGTCATGGACCAACGACGTTAGTTGCCGTTGAAGTGCTGCCATCTTGTCCGCCTCGGCGTCCATCACTTGGGACAGCCGCCGAAGATCCGCGACGTCGGCGCCAATCAAACCTTGTCCCACAACAGCTCCCCCTGCGTTGAAAGTTATCCGGCCGCAGACAAGGAGTTCAGCAAGGCCGTTCTCCGAGCCTAGCCGTCGGCAGAGGGGCGCGCGATGGGCAGTTCTCTCCTGTGGGTTTCCTTCTCCGTCAAAAAGTTTTTCACCCATGCGTAACCTCGCCGGGGTCCGTAGCGATGTAGAGGGTGTGCGGGCCGCGTCCGCACCTTGATCATCCGGCTGCGGACACGTCGCTGCCGGGGCAATCTCCCAAACTTTCGGAGGGTCTTCAATGTCCTTGTTCTCTGTCATCGCCTCGAGCAAAGTCGCCGCGAGCGTCCTGGCCGCCGGAGCCGTAGCCGCCGGTGGAACCGGCGTCGCTGCAGCCAACGGCGCGCTCCCCACCGCGCTCCAGCAGAGCGCCCACGAGCTCGTTGGCGCCCCTGCCCCCGCCGCAAGCCAGGCAACCCAGCAGGCCACCGACGCAACGGAAGCCGCTGCTGCCAAGGCGACTGACGCCGTCGAGACCGCCAAGGCTACGGCCGAAGAGGCGAAGGCCGCCGGTCAGGACAAGGCCGCAGACGCAGTAGCTGCCGCCAAGTCCGCTGCGAACGACGCCGTCGCCGCCACCCCGGAAGCATTTGGCCTGTGCACCGCGTTCGTCAACGGCGGGCTGAAGCCGGACACCAAGATCCCCGGCTACGAATCGTTGGTCATCGACGCCGGTGGCGAAGCCAAGGTTGAGGCCCACTGTGCCGCTGTTGTGGACGCCGGCAAGGCCGCGGGACTGAAGGCTGACGCCACAGCAAACGCCGACGCCGATGCTTCCGTTTCGGCTGTAGTCCCGGCCGTTCCGGCTACCCCGGCAGTTCCCGGCACGCCGTCCGTTCCGGCAACTCCTGCAGTTCCCGCCACGCCTGCGGTTCCCGCAGCTCCGGCGCTGCCTTCCCAGGTTCCCACGGACCTGCCGGCAGGCCCCGGTGCAGCCCTCGATTCTGTCCGCTAAGCACCAGGCAGCTACGGTTTAAGGGCGGGGCTTCTTGCCGGATCCGAGCGATCAGGCACGGAGCCCCGCCACGTAACGGACGGCAGCCGCAACGGTTTGGGGGCTGTAACGCGTCGCTGCGCTGCGCAGGATGGAGGCATCCGCGGGTGCTGAACCCTTTGGTTGAAGAGAATGCCCAGGCAGACCAGGACGATCCTGGCCTGCTCTTTACTGCTGCCTACAACACCTTTTCCGGACCCGTCCTCGGATACCTTCGGGCCCGGGGTGTGGAGGATGCGGAGGCCGTGACGCAGGATGTGTTCCTGGCCCTGTACCCCAGGATCCCCACGCTTCAGGGCGGCCTGCAAGGGGCAAAGTCGTTGTTGTTCTCCATGGCCCATGCGCGGATGGTGGATCACTACCGCCGGCGGGAGCGCACCCCTGACGCGGCCCCCTACGATGCCGACCTTGACCACCGCAGCGCACCTTCGGCCGAGGAACAGGCTGTCGGCGGCCTCGGGGCTATCCACCTCTTGGAAGGACTCCCCGACGATTACCGCGAAGTCCTGGCACTCCGCGTGGTAGCCGACCTGTCCGTCGAAGAAACAGCGTCCATCATGGACAAGTCCCAAGGGGCCATCAAGCAACTGCAACGCAGGGCACTGACCGCGTTGAGGAAACAAGCATTGGCGCAGCGGACACCGCAAAGGAACGAGCACGCATGAACAACCATCCTCAGCGGCAACGCCCGGAGGCCTCCGTTGACCGCTTCCTGGCAGATTCCGGCGTCGACGATGCTGCGGACATCCGCACCGAACTGCTGGAGCTTCGTTCGCTCGCGGCCACCAATCCGGCGCCGTCGGACGCTGTGCGCGCGCTGATGACCGGCAGTGCAGGCGCGCGGGAAACCACGACGGCGGTACTCACCGCAGTCGACACTTCACCGGATGCGTCGGCGGCAGCAGCAACGGAACCGGGCACGACCCCAAGACCGGCTGTCCGCGACGAACTGGCCTTCCGCCGTCGTAAGCGCCGTGCAGCCTTCACGGGACTTGCCGTGGCGGTTTCGCTGGCAGGCGGCGCCACGGCCGCCGCTGCACAAGAGGGCGGAATCGCGGGAACATTCCAGCACTGGGGTGCGGCCATTGGCTCGGTAGTGGACCAGTTTGCGCCCGCTCAGGCTCCTGCCGAGGCGCCCCACGAGGAAGAGCCGGCAGGCGTCCCCGTTCAGGACTCACACTCGCCGCAACCCGCATCGGGCGTCCCCGGAGAATCGGCCGGCACCGTTCCGGGAGGCGGAGCCACGCCCCCAGCAGCGCCCTCATCCGGACCCGGGAAACCCAACGGCAACGAACAGGCCAAGGAACCCGCCCGTCCGGCAGTTCCGGGAAATGCACTCCCGCTACCCGCCCCGCCCGTCAGCCCGGAAAACCTCCCCAAGCTGGATCCACCGAAGGTTGAACCGTCCGACATCCCGGTGCCGGTTCCCACGCATGTTGTTCCGGAGGTCCCCAAGGCTCCGGCCAACCCCGCCAAGTAGCCCCCAACCCTGCGAAGTAGCCCCCCCCCCGCGAGATGACAATTAATGCCAATGTTCCCCTCAAACATTGGCATTAACTGCCATCTCGGTAGGGGCGCAGCGGGGTGAACAGACGACGGCGGGGTACTGCTTCCGTAGAAGCAGCACCCCGCCGTTTTTCTTGCCCGGGTTTGCTCAGCCGTTAGGCGGAGACCAGGGTGTGCCAGTCCTCAACGAGGGGCAGGTTGTGCGCCTCGGAGACGGAGTGGTGAGCCACGTGGCCGGCGGCGATGTTGAGGCCGGCTGCGAGGGCGGGGTCGCGGTCGAAGGCGGCCTTGACGCCCAGGTTGGCCAGGGCAACTGCGTAGCGCAGGGTGACGTTGGTCAGTGCGTACGTGGAGGTGTTCGGAACAGCGCCAGGCATGTTGGCAACGCAGTAGAAGATCGAGTTGTGGACCTTGTACGTCGGTTCCTGGTGGGTGGTGGGGTGCGTGTCCTCGAAGCAACCGCCCTGGTCCACGGCGATGTCCACCAGAACCGAGCCCGGCTTCATTCGGGACACGAGTTCGTTGGTGACCAGCTTGGGAGCCTTGGCGCCCGGGATCAGGACGGAACCGATGACCAGATCTGCGTCGACAACTGACTTCTCGATCTCGTAGGCATTGGAGGCAACGGTCTTCAGGCGGCCCTGATAGAGGGCGTCCAGTTCACGCAGCCGGTTGATGTTGATGTCCATGATGGTCACATCAGCACCAAGTCCCAATGCCATGGCAGCGGCGTTGGTTCCCGCAACGCCTGCGCCGAGGACAACAACCTTGGCCGGGCGGACGCCCGGGACGCCGCCCATGAGGATGCCCTTGCCGCCGGCGGGGGCCATGAGGGAAGAAGCACCAACCACCACGGAGAGGCGGCCTGCAACTTCGGACATCGGGGCGAGCAGCGGGAGGGTGCGGCCTTCCTGCACGGTTTCGTAGGCGATTGCGGTGACGCCGGAGTTGATGAGCTCGGCCGTGAGCTCGGGCTCGGCGGCCAGGTGCAGGTAGGTGAAGAGGATCAGGCCCTTGCGGAAGCGGTGGTATTCCGCCTTGATGGGTTCCTTGACCTTCATGACCATGTCCGCGCGGGCCCACACATCGTCGGCGTCGTTGACGATTTCCGCGCCGGCGATCGAGTATTCCTCGTCGGTGATGCCGGAGCCGAGGCCTGCACCGCGCTCTACGAGGACGGTGTGGCCGTGGGTGCGGAACTCGTGCACGCCGGCGGCCGTGATGGCTACGCGGAATTCGTTGTTCTTGATTTCCTTGGGGACGCCAATGATCATCTGGGGCTCCATCGTCAGCGGCCTCTTAAGGCCGGTATTTCGTGCTGTGGGCTGTGCTTCCAGAATAGGTCCGGCTGTGAGGCAGGTGACATGGACTGGTGTGGATCCGGCTGCGGATTCCGCGGAATACCAAGGGCTGCGCTCGACATTTGTCGAGAAGCGGAGCGTCAAGTGTCGCCTGCTGTTGGTACGCTTTCTTGATGCAGCAGGACGTTGAACAACTCGTCGAACGCGTAGCGCTAAAGCTGGGCAGGGGATTGTCCCTTGAGGACCTTGACGGTGTCCTCCTTGCATACAGTTCCAACCAGTCCCACGCGGACCGCGTCCGGGTGAATTTCCTGCTCAGCAAGCGTGTGCCCAGCGACGTCAGCGCCTGGCAGCTTTCGCACGGTATCGCGACGGCGGTCCGTCCCGTTGTGATTCCGGCCAACCCTGACTTGGGCATGCTGGGGCGCGTTTGCGTACCGCTGTTGGTGCGCGGCTTCCGCGTCGGTTACCTGTGGGTGCAGCAGGACCTTGAGGAGCAAAGTGCGACGGCGATCCTCACCCAACTGCCCGGCGTTCGTGACGAGTTGGACCTGCTTGCGGCCTTGCTGCTGGACTCGAACACGGCGGAGTCAGAGTTCCGCCGCCGGAGGGAGCAAGAGTTCCTCTCCGCCTGTGGAGGGGAATCCAACGCGGTGGCTGCGGTGGCCGGGTGGAAGGAGATCCAGGGCAAGGGCCCCTGGCAGGTGGTGACCATCCTGGACGCCGGTGGTGCCGGGTCCGGCGTCGATCCTTTGGACGCTACCTTGACCCACCGTTCCGCGGCGCTTCAGTCCACCATCGGCGTCGATGTTGCCCTCTTCAGCGCCGGGACCGAGACGCATTCGGTGGTCCTCTTCCGTGAATCGGGCGGCCGGGCCGTTCATGCGCAAGTGCTGGTGCATTACCAACTGGAGTTGGCCAAGCGTGCCGGCCGTTCGGTGGACCGCATCATCCTAGGCATCAGCGAACCAATACAGGTGATCCGGCAGCTTGCGGGAGCGTACCGGCAGTCGAAGGTGGCTGCCCAGGCTGCGGCTGTCGAACCGTCGCTGGGAGAGCTGGTGGACAGCCGGTCGGTGGGGGTCTATCAACTCTTCGACCGCCTGCAGGCGCCCGGCGGTTGGGACGATACGGGATCCGTCCACTACAGCACCCTTGAAGGGCAGGATCGAAACGGTGAGCTCCTGCCCGTCCTGGAGCTCCTCTACGACAACGACGGTTCGGTGCAGGATGTCGCCGCCAAACTCCATCTGCATCGCAGCAGCATTTACAACCGGCTCGGCAGGATCCGCCAACTCATTGGAGCCGATCCCCTCAGTGGTGCCATCCGGCTGGAGCTTCACGCCGCGCTGAAGGCCCGGCGCTGGGCGCTCAGGCCACGAATCTAAAGGCGCCACAGGATGAACTCCGATGGACAGCCCCTGCCCGTACGCTTAGGGTTAGAAAGCGGTTTCTCACAGGATTAGTAACTAGGGAAACCGTTCCAAGCGGGACCTGTTACCAATGCGAAAGGGGGCGGGGTGGGCGGCGTCGTCTCCGGCATCCTCATCATTTCGGCAGTCATTGCCGTGGGCTACCTGGCCGTCCGGTGCAAACTGCTCGCCCCGGAAGTGCAGGCTGCTCTGACCCGCACCGCCTTCTACATCACCAACCCGGCGCTGCTCTTCACCGTGGTGGCCGGGAGCGACATACGGGCCGCGCTCGGCGTCGACGCCCCGCTGGCCCTTCTGTCTGCTGCCGCGATGGGCCTCCTGTACTGCCTGCTGAGTTTCCTCTTTTTCCGACGGCCCGTTGCCGAAACGGCCGTGGGAGCCATGGCCAGCAGCTATGCCAATGCCAACAACATCGGGATCCCCGTTTCCCTCTACGCGGTGGGAACGGCCCAGCACGTTGCCCCGGTCCTGCTGGTGCAACTCCTGGTCCTGGCGCCCTTCTATGTCACCATCCTTGGTGTGGTCGGAGGGGCGAAAGTTCCCTGGAAGCGGGTGGTGCTGCAGCCGTTGGGGAATCCCATGATCATCGCGTCAGCGCTGGGTGTGGTGGTGGCGTTGACCCGGTGGGAGGTTCCGGAACTGGTCCAGCGGCCCATCGATATGTTGGCCGGAGCTGCCGTTCCCATGGTGCTGCTCGCCTTCGGGATGTCCTTGGCGGGCCGCGCTCCGCTGCAGAAGGGCGACGGCCGGGTGGAAACCGTGGTGGCGACGCTCCTGAAACTCGTGGGGATGCCCTTGGTGGTCTGGGCGCTGGGGCGGTTCGTCTTCGGGCTCGAAGGGCAGCACCTCCTGGCGTTGGTCATCATGGGTGCGCTTCCCACGGCACAGAATGTGTTCCTTTTCGCTTCCCCGTACGGCCGCGGCACTGTTGTTGCGCGCGACGTCATCCTCCTGACCACACTGCTCTGCGTGGGGGCCTTGCTGGTGGTCGCCTGGCTCTTGGGGTAGCGAATCACGTGACCCGGGGGCGGAAGAGCCGGGTGGCAGAAGAGCCGGGTGGCAGAACAGTCAGGTGGCAGAACAGAAGGCAGGAACCCTTGCCGGGTCCCTGCCTTCTTGGCTTTTTTGCGGCGCCCGTCAGAAACGGCGCAACCGCTGGTGGCTCCAGCGGCCCATCCGATGGCGGAAAGTGGCCGTCCGGCTGCTGCAGCAGTACCGGCCGTGCCAGCCGATGTGGGTAGTGGTGCGGGGCATGCGGGTGCTCACTTGAGGACCCCCTTGGCTGCGTCGAGCAGGCCGTCCACGTCCAAGCTCGGAGCCTCCGTCGGTGCGCTGGACTTAGGGTCGGAGCCCGGCTTCGGGGAGTCGCTGGGCCGCGGCTTGGAAGTCTGCGTCGTCGTCGGCGTGGGCGTTGGGGTGGTGGTTGGCGTCGTCGTCGTTGAAGGCGTCGTGCTGGGCGAAGGCGCCGTGATGTTGTCCGACGGCGGTGCCGGCTGACTCGGAACGGGCGACGTCACGCCCGGTACCGGAACCACGGCCGAAGGGGCGTTGGACGGAACCCACTTGGGGTCGGCCAACGAAACCTGCGGCGTCGGAGTGGACGACGGCGGTGCTGCCGCTGCCGGAGAGGCTGCTTCGACTGCGGACTGCCCGGTATCCGTCGTAGCGGCCGACGTCGAGGACGCGGTGGAGTAGGACGGCGTCGGGCCAGGAGTGGCCGAGCCCGTTGCCCGGCCTTCGCCGGAATTGTTAGCGCCACTGGCCTGGTTTTGGGTGTCCTGGCCGAAGATCGGCAGGTCCATGGCTTGGCTTACCGTTCCCACCGTGAGGACCAGGCCCAGTGCTCCGGCGACCACCGCCATGCGCTGGCTCATGGTCTTCACGGACGCTGCCTTGGTCAGGACGGCGTGGGGTTCCTTGGTGAAGGATGAGGAAGCAAAGGAACCAAAGGCCGACTTCGCAGCATTGCGTCCTGCAGCGGCTCGTCCTGCCGCAGGGCGTGCGCCGTCGTGCTGGCCCCGGGCGGTCTTGCGACTGGCCAGTCCGGCGGCGGCTGTAGCGTCAGCGGCGATCCGGGCCGGCGTCTTGGGCTGGGCGGTCCCGGCCTCGGCGGCAACGTGCGCCGAAACCACCGGAATAGCGGCAGTCGCGGGCTCGGCCTCAGCGGCAGGCTCCGCCGGCGTGGCCTTCACCACGGGGATGGCAGCCGTGGGCGGCCCGGGCGTAGTGGACTCCGAGCGCGGAGGAGCGGCAACTACCGGGATGGCTTCGGTGCGCGGCTCTTCGGTGGGGGATTCAGCGGGGGTTTTGGAGACGGACTCTGCACTCGGTGCAGCTTCCGGAGCCACGACTGCCTGGGCCGCGCGCTCGCGTTCCATCGCCCGACGCTGCGCTCGTGTCATGGGCGCAGCGGTGGGGTCGGTTGCGGTGGCGGGTGCCGCCGTCGTGCTTTCCATTTCGGTGGCCGGACCGCTGGGCTGGGCCCGACGGCGTCCGGTTGGCTTGGTGGGCTGGCCGTCCCCTTGGGCACGGCGCGGCTGATCCATGGTTGGGGACATGGTGTTTGCCTCTCAACGCCTGCGAGGTTAGCTGTCGGGTTCGGACGAGGCCGTCCGGCCGCACGTGGCGGCTTCACCCCAAGGGCCTGCGGGGAACAGGCCCGGGAACTCTGGGTCCCCCGTCTCTGCCGCGGGTCTGGCGGGATTCCGGGATGCGGCAGAGCTCGGCGTCAGCCCGGAAGCGGCCCAGCGGAGATACGGGTCGCCCTACGAAGTTACAGCAGCAGGGAAGTAAAGTCACATTAATGTAACGGACGGTACATGAGGGCCGGCAGCGCCCGCGCTGACGGACGGACGCGCCACACACCGTCCACATATCCCTGGTGAGCACTAGCTTTCGGCGTCTACCGGTCGGTAGACATGAGCTATGGACCTACCCGTGATGCCACCCGTTTCGCCCATGCTCGCCAAATCCGTGCCCAACATTCCTGAGGTTGGGCACTACGAACCCAAATGGGACGGGTTCCGGACCATCGTCTTCAGGGACGGGGATGACGTCATCCTGGGCAGCCGGAACGAGAAACCCATGACCCGGTACTTCCCTGAGCTGGTGGAGGCGTTGAAGAAGAACCTGCCGGAGAAATGCGTGGTGGATGGCGAGATCATCCTTATTTCCGGCAACCGGCTCGACTTCGAAGGACTGCAGCAGCGCATCCACCCCGCCGACAGCCGCGTCCGGATGCTTGCAGAGAAGACGCCGTCCTCCTTCGTCGGGTTCGACCTCCTGGCCCTCGGGGACGAAGACCTCACTGCCCGGCCGTTCTCCGAGCGCCGTGCTGCGCTGGAAAAGGCGCTCGCCGATGCCGAGCCGCCCGTGTACGTGACGCCTGCGGTCACCGACCTTGAGCGGGCACAGGAATGGTTCGTGCAGCTTGAGGGAGCAGGGCTCGACGGCGTGCTGTCCAAACCGCTCGACGGTACCTACCAGCCGAACAAGCGGGTGATGTTCAAGACCAAGCATGAACGGACGGCGGACTGCGTGGTGGCCGGTTTCCGTTGGCACAAGACGGCGGACGTCGTGGGGTCGATGCTGCTGGGGCTCTATGACGATTCCGGCAAACTCCACCACGTTGGAGTGGTGGCCGCCTTCCCCATGGCGAAGCGGAAGGCGCTGGTGGCCGAGTTGGAACCGTACCAGGTGGAGATCGCGGACCACCCCTGGGGAGAGTGGGCCAGCCAGGAAACCGGAGCGGCGGTTGGTTCGAGGATGCCGGGGGCCCAAAGCCGCTGGAGTGCCGGCAAGGACTTTTCTTTTGTTCCTCTGCGGCCCGAGCTGGTGATCGAAGTGGCGTACGACTACATGGAAGGAGACCGGTTCCGGCACACCACGCAATTCCGCAGGTGGCGGCCGGACCGGACTCCTGAAAGCTGCACGTACTCACAGCTGGAGGAGCCGGCCGACTATAACCTCGGCGAGATCCTCAAGCTGCACTAGGGGAGCTCTATTCCTCGTGCCCTTGGTCCATGCTCATGCTGTCTTCCGCTGGAGGCGTTTCTCCCGGGGGTACTCCGCCGCCGGGTTCAAGCCCTGTGACGTTGCCGTTGTCCGGATCCGGGTTCGCTGATGCGGCGGGATCGCGGTCTTCGTCCTGCCTCATGTCCGGGTCCTCGTGGATGCTGTCGGGCTCGGCCGCGCCGGACACTCCGAAGGTCTGCGGATCGTCTTCCGGGTCATAGCTGGTCATGGTCAAACCCCTTTCTAAGCAAACTTACTATTTGGCTTGCCCTGCCAGCCTAACCGTGTCCCGTCCAACGCAACAAGGGGCGTGCCGCCGTCGTGAGGCTATGCCTGCGTACGGTCCTACGTTGCGGCGACGAAGCTCCGGATGGCGTCCGCAACGGTCTTCGGCCTCATGTGTTGGGCCACATGTCCCACCCCCGGAATCTCCACCAGCCTGCCCTGGGGAACAGCGCGGGAGAGCCGCAGCGACCATTCGGGTCCTGCCACGTGGTCGCGGCTGCCGCGCAGGATCAGCACGGGGCTCCCAACAAGGCCGAGTCGTTTCTCGGTGGGGTACTCCATCATCACGGGCAGCTCGGTGAGGTACCAGCGAGGGCCGCACAGGAAGTAGTCGGAGACGACGATCCAGTTGGAGGACGGACTTTCGCGAAGGAGCCCATCCAGGAAGAGGGCCAGCGATTGCCGCCGTACGTTCTTGTGCTTCGAATCCACCACGGGACCCATCAGAACCACGTGCGAGGCCTGCTCCGGTGCATGAAGCGCAGCCTCGATGGCGAACTGCACACCCATGGAGTGGCCCACCAGCACGTAGGAGGTAATGCCTTTCGCTTTCAGCGTCTCCGCAATGAAGGCCCCGTATTCCTCGGCCGTGACTTGATGGTCCGGTGTGGGCGTGCCCGCAAAACCCGGCAGGTCGAACGAGTACGTCGGTGAACCTGCGGCAAGAACGGCGTGGAGACGCGCAAGGTAACGGTGTGAGACGCCGATGCCGTGAATCAGGATGTACACGGGGCTGTCCGGGGAGCCGGGCGATGGCTGCGAGCCGGGTGGCGGGGTTCCGTTCGTCCAAAGGATGCGACCCTTAAGCCCGCCGGCTTCGACGTCTTCCGAGCGCAGGGGCGTGCGGCGTGTCAATCGTCCTCGCACCCGGTTCTACTCCCGCGCAGGGTCGTCAGACCCGGCTGATTCATCCGCGCTCTGGTGAACGTCGGCAGCGTTGGCCGCTTCCCGGCGTCGGGCGATCTTTGATTCCGTCCACATCGCGACGGCGACGAACACAACGCACGCGAACATGAACGTGGCCACGAAGTTCAATCCCATGGCCGAGCCAAGGGGTGCGGCAACAGCCATGGCGGCCGCGCCGGTCACGATATGCCACCCCTTGAAATTTCCCACCAAATAAGCGTAACCCCGGCGTTTGCGGCACTCCGCCTCTTGGCCGGGATCGTTGCTTGATCCTTATCACCACGCCCTGTCTACGGCGTGTCGTCAGGTCCTGCGGCTTCCTCTGCCGCATTGGCGGCGGCTTCCTTGCGCTTCTGCTTTTCCAGCCAGGCCATGATGGCAGCCTGCCGGATACGGCGATGGGTTCCCCGGTACTCCACGGGGATTTCGCCGCGGTCGGTCATATTCCGCAGATAGGTGTGCGAAATCCCGGCAAGCTCAGCTGCCTGGGAGGTGGTGAGCATTTCCTCGACACTGCTGACGGTCACGGTTTCGCCCCGGCTGAGCCGCGCGAGGAGGTCGACGACGGCGTCCTTCGCCTGATCGGGCAGGCGGTGGACGGTGCCATCGACGAACACAGTGATGTCGTTGCTGTCCTGGAGCGAGCGTGCCAGGTTCCGGGCGTCATCGGCGGGAAGGCCGGCCGTAACGCGGGGAGCTATCAATGCCATGGCAGAAGCCTAGCGCGGCTGCACCCCAAGGCGGTGTTGCATGCCGGTTCGCCCGTTTCGACGATTAGCTGCGTGTTAGACGTTTCCTACCGTCTAACACGCAGCGAGCCATCGAATCGGGCGGCAAGCCAAGAGTCAGACGGCGTCCAGGTCCGTTTCCAACAGTTTCACCAAGGCATCCAGTGCCTCGTCAGCACCTTCACCCTCTGCCCGGAGCACCACCACATCGCCCTTGGCCGCGCCAAGCGTCATCAGGGACAGGATGCTGGCGGCGTCGAGGGCGTCTTCGGCGGGTTCTCCCTGCATGGCGATGGTGACGTCCACGGGCTGTTCACCGGCGGCCTCGGCAAAGAGCGCCGCGGGACGCGCGTGGAGGCCGGACTTGCTGGCGATGGTAGCTGTGCGTTCGGGCATGGGTTTCTCCTTGCGGTTGGGAACTTGCGGAACTTGCTGGATGCGGCGGGTCGGGCTGGACTTACAGCCCGAGGTCTTCGAGTACCGGGAGCTTGGCGCGCACCCACTCGCGGGCTTCCGTCGCACTTGGTGCGGACAGGGCCAGCCGGGCCAGCTCCTGCGCCTGTTCCAGTGTGACGGTCTTCAGGACAGTCCCGACGGCGGCCAGCGAGCGCGCGGTCATGGACAGTGTGCTGACGCCAAGGCCGGTGAGTACGACGGCGAGCGCAGGGTCCGCGGCCGCCTCGCCACACACGCCGACAGGCTTGGGATCGCCTTCCCGGCCGGATGCTTCGGCGGCCGAGCCTTCCACGGTGAGCTGCACCAACCGGAGAACTGCGGGCTGCCACGGAGTGTTCAGTTCGGCCAAGGGGCCCAGCTGGCGGTCGGCTGCCATGGCGTACTGGGTGAGGTCGTTGGTGCCGAGTGAGGCGAAAGCGACCTCCCTGAGCACTGTGGCCGCGGTGAGCGCTGCCGAGGGCACTTCCACCATTACGCCCGGTGTTTTCAGTCCGGCTGCGGCGCAGAGCGAGGCGAAGCGGCCGGCTTCGGCTGCGGTGGAGATCATCGGCGCCATGACCCACACATCGGCTTCTGATTCGGAGGCGGCCTGTGCGATTGCGGAGAGTTGGCGTTCCAGCACGCCGGGGGTGGTGAAGTCGGTCCGGTAGCCGCGGACGCCCAGCGCGGGGTTGGGTTCCGTGGCATCGGTGAGGAAGGGCAGGGGCTTGTCCGCGCCGGCGTCCAGGGTGCGAAGCACAACCTTCTTGCCGGGGAACGCGTCAAACACTGCCTTGTAGGCCGCGGCCTGTTCGTCCACGGAGGGCTCGGTGTCGCGTTCGAGGAAACAGAACTCGGTGCGGAACAGGCCAACGCCCTGGGCGCCCAGCCCCGCGGCGGCAACCGCGTCCTTGGCACCTCCGACGTTGGCGAGCAGCGGCACCAGGTGTCCGTCCGCCGTCGTGCCGTTTCCGTCGAAGGAAGCGAGCGTTGCCGAGGTTTCCGCCCAGGCCATTGCGGCGGTGCGCTGTTCATCGGAGGGTTCCAGGGAGACGAGGCCCGCGGCGCCGTCAACGTAGATTTCGGTTCCGTCGGGTACGGAGTCGACGCCGTGGGCCGCCACCACGGCAGGGAGGCCGAGGGAGCGGGCAATAATCGCGGTGTGTGACTGCGGTCCGCCGCCGGAGGTGACCAGGGCCAGCACTGTGGAGGGGTCCAGTGTGGCGGTGTCGGCGGGGGCGAGGTCTTCGGCGACGAGGATGAAGGGGGTTGCCGAGGAGGGGATGCCGGGCGCGGGAACGCCGCGGAGTTCGGCGACGATGCGGGCACGGACATCCAGGACGTCGGTGGCGCGTTCGGCCATGTAGCCGCCCAGATTATGCAGCATTTCGGAGACGGAGGCGCCGGCTTCCCAGATGGCACGTTCGGGGGAGGTTCCTGCATTGATCAGCTTGGTGGCCGATTTCAGCAACATGGTGTCCTTGGCCATCAGTGCCGTCGCTTCGAGGACGGCCTTGCCGTCGCCGCTGGCGGTGTCTGCCCGGCGCTTGAGCTCGTCATGGACGGTTTGGGCTGCTGCCTTCAAACCGGCGACGGCGTCTTCCGCGCTGGCGTCCGCTGCGAGCCGTTCGCCCGCGGGCGGTTCGCTGACCGGCTTGGGCATCTGCCGAACGGAACCAATGATGCGTCCAGGGCTTACCCCTACTCCTTGGAAATTCTGCACTGAATCCTCTGTTCCTGCTGGTTGGATCTGACCCTGCGGCATCGGCACCACGAGCCTTGAAGTCGAGCTTACAAAATTGTGCTGTGAGCCACTTCATATAGCAACGCTATAGGTGCTAGGGTAGCGGCTATGAGTTTCGATGACCAGCTTCCGCCTAAAATTCGGTTGCTTCGCGCAGCTGCCGAATTGCTGGCGAATTCGGAAGGGTCAGCGGTCTCTACGCGCCAAATCACCAAGCTTGCCGGTGTCACGGCGCCTACGCTCTACCACCACTTCGGAACCAAAGAGGGCTTGTTCGACGCTGTCGTGTCGGCCGGTTTCGAAGAGTACGTGGCCAAGGAGCGCGACTTTGCACCGTCCGGGGAACCACTGGAGGACGTCAGGCGGATGTGGGACAACCACGTCAGGTTCGGACTCTCCCAGCCCCATCTGTACTTGGTGATGTTCGGCAATATTCGCCCGGAGAGCCGCCCGGCCATCGTGGCCGACGCGGAAGCCCTCCTGGAGGAGATGCTGAACAAGGCCGCCATCTCAGGACAGATCAATGTGCCGCCCCGCGAAGCGGCGCGCAGCATCCTCGCGGCCAATGTGGGCGTCACGCTCATGCTTATCGCCGAACCGGCCGAAGACCGGAACCTGGAGCTATCAACAATGACCCGGGATTCCATGATCTTCGCCGTCTCCACGGATACCGCCCGTGGCGCCGCAGCGGAGGACTCCGGTAAGTCCTCCGTGGTTGTTGCGGCAATCGCCCTGAATGCGGCACTGCAGGCCTCGCATTCTGACCAACTGTCCAGTTCTGAATTGAAGCTTTTCCTGGAATGGCTTCACCGCATCTCCAGCAGCTCCTAAAGCTGTCCTCTCGATCTATATCGACTGACCCCGCGCCGCCGCGGGAAACACGTTAGGATTTCACATGGCAACAGAGACCGTTGCGAAGCCCCGCACCAGCGTTCGCGTTGGTGTCCAAAAATTCGGAACCTTCCTGTCCGGCATGATCATGCCCAACATCGGAGCCTTCATCGCGTGGGGCCTCATCACGGCCCTGTTCATCGAAAAGGGCTGGTTCCCCGTTGCCGAGTTGGGCGGGTTCGGCACCAACGCCGAGGGTGAGCCCAACGGGGGCATCGTCGGCCCGATGGTCACCTACCTCCTTCCGATCCTGATCGCTTACACCGGCGGGCGGATGGTCTATGACGTCCGCGGCGGTGTGGTTGGTGCCATCGCAACCATGGGTGTCATCGCAGGAACCGACTCGCCAATGTTCATCGGTGCCATGATCATGGGCCCGCTGGGCGGTTGGACCATGAAGCAGATCGACCGCCTGTGGGACGGGAAGATCCGCCCGGGCTTCGAAATGCTGGTGAACAACTTCTCGGCAGGCATCTGGGGCGCAGCGTTGGCCCTCGGCGGTTTCTATGGTCTGTCCTGGGTGGTCCAGCGCTTCACTGAAGGTGCGGGCGCCGTTGTGGGCTTCCTCGTCAACAACGGCCTGCTTCCCCTGACCAGCATCTTCATCGAGCCGGCCAAGGTCCTCTTCCTCAACAACGCCATCAACCACGGTGTCCTCACACCTTTGGGCATCCAGCAGTCCCTGGACCAGGGCAAGTCCATCCTCTTCCTGCTTGAGGCCAACCCCGGCCCCGGCTTCGGCATCCTGCTGGCTTACATGTTCTTCGGCCGCGGCGCCGCGAAGGCTTCGGCTCCCGGTGCTGCCGTCATTCACTTCCTCGGCGGTATCCACGAGATCTACTTCCCGTACGTCCTGATGAAGCCGATCCTGATCCTCGCTGCCATCGGCGGCGGCATGACCGGCATCGCAACCCTGGCCATCACCAACTCCGGCCTCGTTGCTCCCGCAGCTCCGGGTTCCATCATTGCCGTACTGGCCCAGACCTCCCGCGACAGCTATGTGGGCGTCATCCTGGCTGTGGTCCTCGCAACGGCAGTTTCCTTCCTGATCGCATCGCTCATCCTTCGGACCTCCAAGAACAAGGGCGAAGACGACCTCAGCGCCGCCACGTCCCGCATGGAAGCCATGAAGGGCAAGAAGAGCTCCGTTTCCTCCGCCTTGGTGGGCGATGAATCCGCCGCCGGCCGCGGTGAAGGCACTGTCCTCACCCGTCCCGTCCGGAACATTGTCTTCGCTTGCGACGCCGGCATGGGTTCCAGCGCCATGGGTGCCTCGGTGCTGCGGAACAAGATCAAGGCAGCCGGCTTCCCGGACGTCAAGGTCACCAACTCCGCAATCGCCAACTTGAGCGACACTTACGACGTTGTGGTCACGCACCAGGACCTCACCGAACGGGCACAGCCGCGGACCTCATCCGCCGTGCACTACTCGGTGGACAACTTCATGAACAGCCCAAAGTATGACGAGATCGTTGAACTGGTGCGGACCAGCAACGACGCAGAGGCAGGCGGTGCCGCCGTCGCAGAGAGCACGACGCCGGAAACCACCGCAGGTGCCCGGCCTGCCGCAGCTGCCACTCCCGCTGCTCCGGGTACCAGCCATGGTGCGCATGCCGCGGAACCGGCCACCGCCGTCGAAGGTAAGGGCGTCCTGCTTGCCGAAAGCGTGAAGCTGAACGGCTCCGCGCAGGACCGTGACTCTGCCATCGACGAGGCCGGCCAGCTCCTCCTGGACCGCGACGCCGTGGATGTCAGCTACGTCCACGCCATGCACGAACGCGAGGAATCAGTGTCCACCTACATGGGCAGCTTCCTGGCCATCCCGCACGGCACCAACGACGCCAAGGACCACATCAAGCACTCGGCTGTTTCGATCGTCCGCTACCCCGAAGGCATCGACTGGGGCGGCAAGCAAGTGAAGTTCGTGGTCGGTGTGGCCGGCCTCAACAATGAACACCTCCACATCCTGTCCTCAATCGCGAAGATCTTCACCAACAAGGCCCAGGTGGCCCGCTTGGAGGAAGCAACCACGGTTGAGGAAGTCCTGGAGCTGTTCGGAAAGGTCAACGCATAGTGAAGGCAGTCCATTTTGGGGCAGGCAACATTGGACGGGGATTCGTGGGGCTTTTGCTGCACGAGGCCGGCTACGAAGTGGTGTTCGCGGATGTCGCGGACGCGCTCATCAGCCAGTTGGCCGGCGCGGACAGCTACGACGTGCATGAAGTGGGCGAGCACGCCGCGGTCAAGACCGTGGACGGCTTCCGCGCACTGAACTCGGCAACCGAGGAAGCTGCCGTCGTGGAGGAAATCTCGACGGCGGATGTGGTCACCACCGCCGTGGGGCCGCACATCCTCAAGTTCGTGGCACCCGTGATCGCCCGCGGCCTGGCTGCCCGCCCCGCAGGGATGCCCCCGCTCCAGGTGATGGCTTGCGAAAACGCGATCAACGCCACGGACATCCTGCAGCAGGAGGTCCGCTCCGCGTGGGACGAGTCCGCAGGCAGCCTGGACGCCGTGGCTGTCTTCGCCAACACCGCAGTGGACCGGATCGTCCCCAACCAGGCGCCGGGCCAGGGCCTGGACGTCACCGTGGAGACCTTCTATGAGTGGGTCATCGACCGGACTCCCTTCGGCGGCAACGCACCGGTCATCCCGGGAGCGACCTTCGTGGACGAGCTGGGTCCCTACATCGAGCGCAAGCTCTTCACGGTGAACACGGGGCACGCCTCGGCTGCATACTTCGGGTACCAGGCAGGGCTGGAGAAGATTTCCGATGCCATGGCCGATCCTTCCGTCGCGGCAAAGGTGCGGGCCGTGCTGGAGGAAACCAAGGAACTCCTGGTGGCCAAGCACGGCTTTGCGGAAGCGGAGCAGGAAGCGTATGTGCAGAAGATCCTGTCCCGCTTCACCAACCCCCACCTGCCGGATACCGTGGTCCGGGTTGGTCGTGCACCCTTGCGGAAGCTCGGACGGCACGAACGGTTCGTTGGACCCGCTGCGGAGCTGGCCGAACGCGGCGTGACACCCTTGGCGTTGCTCGAGGCGATGTCGGCAGCTCTTCGATTCGACGAACCCTCGGACGACGAAGCCGTGGAGCTCGCCAAGCTGCTGTCCGAACTGGACGCGGCCGCCGTCGTCGAACGGGTCACGGAACTTCAGCCGTCGCATCCGCTGTTCCCCGCCGTGCAGAAACTCGTCGAGGACCGCCAAGCCCGCTGATCCTCTATCACTTCCCGCCGGTTTCCGCCGGTTCCTCTATCACCTCCCGCCGGTTTCCGCCGGTTCCTCTATCACCAACAGAAGAGCCCGACCCGTCACTCACCTGTGCCGGCGTCGGGCTCTTCTCTTGGTCAAGAGGCGCTCGGCCCACACGCTCTATCACCTCCCGCGGGTTTTTGGCGGTTCCTCTATCACCTCCCGCCGCGTTTGGCGGGACGCTCTCTCACATCCCCAACGGCACCCTGACGTCGCGGATTTCCGGCCTTGACCAGGAGGGCATCCAACTCCTTCTCGACTACGAGCGCGCCCACGGCAACCGCCTCCCGGTCATCCAGATTCTCGAAAGCCGGCTCAACGCGCTCAAGGGTGGAACGGAGCCAAGCGGAACCACCGCGCCCGAGGTGAGCCAGTCGAGCACAGGCTCGCCGGTGAGCCCTGCGACGTCGGGCCCTCCGGTTAACCCGCCGTCGCAGGGTGACCCCACCAATCCGGCCCAGCCCCGCTAACCACCATCACTCTGCATGGTGCGGGAGGATCGCCCGAAACGCGTCGGGATGTGGGAGAGCAATCCGGAAAAGGCGTCGGGATGTGGGAGAGCAAACCGAAAAACGCGTCGGGATGTGAGAGAGCGGCGGTAGCAGGGGGAAAGCGCAAAGCCCGACGTCGGGCACCCCGGCTGGGTGTCCGACGTCGGGCTTTTATTGCGTGAGTGCTTAGCGCGCTGCCGCGGTTTCCCTCTCAGCCATTGCCTTCCACTCGGCCACGCGGGCCTGGTGGAGCGGTGACCGGCGGACGACGGCGTACGCGATGCCGAGGACGGCGAACCAGATCGGCGTGACGAGCAGTGCAGTGAGCGTGTCCGGCTGCGTCGTCAGGGCCCAGACCAGGAACGCGAAGAATGCGAACACCACCCAGACCATGGGGATGCCGCCGGGCATCTTGAACGGGGAGGCCGCGTGCTGCTCGGGGCGGCGTTTGCGGTAGACGAGGTAGCTGGCCAGGATGATGGACCAAACGAACATGAAGCAGACCGCGGATACCGTAGTCACCATGTCGAACGCGGCGCCAACGTCCTTGCCGGCGTAGAGGAGAACGACGCCGGCCAGCAGCAGGACGCAGGACAGGAACAGGGCGTTCTGGGGTACTTTGCGGCGGGAGAGGTGGCCGAAAAGCTTGGGCGCGTCGCCGTCGTTCGCTAGGCCGAAGACCATCCGGGAGGTTGAGTAGATACCGGAGTTGGCCGAGGACATTGCAGAAGTCAGCACCACCAGGTTCACCACGGTAGCGGCCATGCCGAGGCCGGCCAAGGAGAACATCGCGATGAAGGGGCTGTGCCCGGCCTTGAACTCGGTCCACGGGGTAACGGACATGAGGATGATGAGGGCGCCTACGTAAAAGAGCATGACGCGCAACGGAATGGCGTTGATGGCGCGGGGGAGGTTGTGCTCCGGGTTCTTGGTTTCAGCTGCCGCCGTGCCAACCAGTTCGATACCCACGAACGCGAAGACAGCTATCTGGAAGCCTGCCACGAAGCCCATGAATTCCTTGGGGAAGAAACCGCCGTGGCTCCACAGGTTGGTGAAGCTGGCCGTGCCGGCGTTCGACTGGAAGCCGGTGAAGATCATCACGAGGCCAACAACGATCAGGGCAACGATTGCCACGATCTTGATCAGCGCGAACCAGAATTCCGTCTCGCCGAAAGCTTTGACAGTGGGCAGGTTCAGGAGCAGCAGGATGAGGATGGTGGCCAGGCCCGGGATCCACAATTGGATGCCCGGCCAGAGCTCGTTGGCGTAACCGGCGATCGCGATGACGTCCGCGACGCCCGTTACTACCCAGCAGAACCAGTATGTCCAGCCCGTGAAGAAGCCCGCCCAGGGTCCCAGGAGGTCGCCCGCGAAGTCGCTGAAGGACTTGTAGTTGAGGTTGGACAGCAGGAGTTGGCCCATGGCGCGCATCACGAAGAAGAGCATGAAGCCGATGATCATGTAGACAAAGATGACGGAAGGGCCGGCTACGGAGATGGTCTTGCCCGAACCCATGAACAGGCCGGTTCCGATTGCGCCGCCGATAGCGAGGAGCTGAATGTGGCGGTTGCTGAGCGCGCGTGACAGGTGCGGTTCGCTGTCCCGGCTGGAGGCAGCGCGCTGCCCCGTGGTTGTTTGGTCTGACATGTTTGTTCAAGAACCCTTCGGAAGAACCGTCACAAAGGTGACGGCCGTTACAAATCTGCTTGACCAAGCTATAGCCAAGTGTGGGCAATTGACCAATCGGTCGGTTGGCGGATGTCGTGGCGGCTTAATCGAGCGCGGGCGTGGCGCTTGGGCAGCACCACGCCCTCGCCTCCCTAACCGTTTTTCCGTCGGTAGATACCGTTAGCAGCGGCGTACGCCACCGCGAGGATGCCGAGGCACCACGCCAGTGCCACCCAAATGTCCGATCCCACGGGCTTCTGCGCGAACAGGTTCTGGAGGGTGTTGACGATCGACGTGACCGGCTGGTTTTCCGCGAACCAGCGGACAGGTCCCGGCATGGTGTCCGTGGGGACGAAAGCCGAGCTGATGAAGGGCAGGAAGATCAACGGGTAGGAGAATCCCCCCGCACCGTCCACCGACTTTGCGGAGAGCCCGGCGATGATGGCGATCCAGGTAAGGGCAAGCGTGAAAAGTGCCAGGATGCCGGCCACGGCGAGCCAGTCAAGGATGGTGGCCGATGTCCGGAACCCCATGAGAAGCGCAACGCCAACAATGATCACCAAGGATAGGCCGTTCGCCGCGAGGGACGTCAGGACGTGCGCCCAGAGTACCGACGACCGTGACACCGGCATTGACCGGAACCGCTCGAAAATTCCGCCCTGCAAATCGGTGAAGAGGCGGACCGCCGTGTAGGCAATGCCCGAGGCGATGGCGATCAGCATGATGCCGGGCAGGAGGTAGTTCACATAGTTGGAAGTCCCGGTGCGGATGGCGCCCCCAAAAACGTAGACGAACAGCAGCATCAAAGCGATCGGTGTGATCGCGGTGGTGATGATGGTGTCCATGCTTCGGAAGATGTGCCGCATGGAACGGCCGGTCAGTACCGCGGTGTCCATCACAAAATGCGTGCTCATGACCTGTCCTTCACTGATTCGCCATGTCCCACCAGCGTAAGGAAGATGTCCTCGAGGCTGGGTTGCTTTTCGACATACTCCACCGTGGCCGGCGGAAGGAGGCGCTTGAGTTCCGCCAACGTTCCATTGGCGATGATCCGGCCGCCGTGCAGGATGGCGATTCTGTCCGCGAGGTTCTCCGCCTCGTCAAGGTACTGGGTGGTGAGGAGCACGGTAGTGCCTTGGCTGGCGAGGTTCCTGACGATGTCCCACACTTCCAGCCTGGCCTCGGGATCGAGCCCCGTGGTGGGCTCATCGAGGAAGATGACCCGAGGTTCGCCGACCAGGCTCATGGCAATATCCAGCCGACGGCGCATGCCGCCTGAGTAGGTTGCGACCTTCCGCGCCCCCGCGTCCGTGAGTCCGAACCGCGCAAGCAACTGGTCTGCGGCTTGTTGCGGGTGCTCCAGATGCCGCAACCTTGCCACCAGCACCAGGTTCTCCCTGCCTGTGAGGATCTCGTCGACGGCAGCGAACTGTCCGGTCAGGCTGATGACTTCGCGAACCTTATGAGGCTGGGCGCCGACGTCGAAGCCCTCGACGGCGGCTTTCCCGCCGTCCGCTGCGAGCAGCGTGGACAAGATCCTCACCAGCGTGGTCTTCCCTGCTCCATTGGAGCCCAACAACGCGAAGATGCTCCCGCGTGGAACGTCGAAATCGACGCCTCGAAGAACATCGGTGTCCTTGAAGGACTTCCGGACATTCTTGACGACGATTGCAGGGGCTGGTGTGGTCATGACTCCGCCTCCTTCTTCCTGGCGTCTTCCACGGCCTTGGTGAGCCGCTCGCGTTCCTTGTCGATCCAGCGCTTCCCCCCGTATGCCTGGGCGAAGGTTTCAGCGAACTCGATGGGGTCCTCCCCGACAATCCCGCCGATGGGTGCGCCGTCGATCGCTGCACGTTCCCAGAGATCGGCGAGGTCCGTGAACATCTGGACCATGGTCCCGCCCTCGGTCACGCCGCCGTAGTACATCAGGTACCGGTTGTATGCCGCGGCCACGGTCCGGTACGGCTCGGGAAGCGCGTCCATTCGGGATTTCGCCTGCTTGTACTGCTTCTTCTGTTCGAGTGATCCGGTGACCGTTTCGATCCATTTCGCCGTCATGTCAGTTCCCTCCCTTGCGGAGTTCTTCGAGCCGTTCGGACAAGAAGCTCCACGTGTTCCAAAATTCCTTGAGTTCGTTCTCGCCCTTGGTGTTGAGCGTGTACACCTTGCGGGGCGGACCTTTTTCCGACGGACGCTTCTCGACGTCCACCAGGCCTTTCTGTTCGATCCGGACCAGTAAGGCATACACAGTGCCTTCGGCGATATCGGTGAAGCCCCGGGCCCGCAATTTGGTGGTTATTTCGTATCCGTACGCGGCTTGTCCGGTGAGGAGGGCCAGAACGATGCCTTCCAGCGTCCCCTTGAGCATCTCCGTCATTTGCTTTCCCATGGGAGACCTCTCGCTACTCAGTGTTACTAGCTACCAGTACATAGTAAGACTGAGTAGCGGTACTTAGCAATACTTAGTTGCGACCCGCGGCAAGCTTCTTTAGCCCACCCAACCAGGTCGCATTAGTGCGCGTTCTCACGGCTGAAAACGCGCTCAGCTGCGACCCGGTTGGGACACTGTTGACATTTAGGTATCCTAACTATTAGGGTACCTAAATATGACGAAAGCTTTCGATCCCGCGCTCCTCGACTTGGCGCAGGAATTCCGTGAGACCCTGCGCCTGGGCGTATACATGTTCCGCCGGCTGGACCCTGAAGGGGAGCTCACGGCTGCGCAGCTCAGCCTGCTGGCCATGATTTCCGACGGCGGCCTCCGCGTCGGAGACGTCGCCCGGAACCTTGGAATCAAGGTCCCCAGCGCCACCGAACAAATCATCAAGCTTGAGCGCGCAGGCCTCGTCAGCAGGCAGCCGGACCCCGATGACTCCCGGGCCGTGCAGGTCGCCATCACCCAGGCCGGCATGACCGCCGTCGACTCTGCCAACCAGCGCAGGAACGAGCTGGTAGCCACGCTGTTGCAGGAACTCAGCGACGACGAACTTGGGCACCTGACGGCGGCACTGCCCGTGATCACGAAGATCAACAACGCTTTCCAGAACTAATCCGAAAGGGGCACACCACATGTCACGCCAGTTGGCTGACGCCTCAACGAGCGCCGAAAACACTTTGGAAGCCGAGAAGGTTTCTTTCCTCAAACAGCCCAAGGCAGTGTGGGCAACGGCCCTCGCCGCAGTATTCGCCTTCATGGGTATCGGCCTTGTTGACCCCATTCTTCCCGCGATCGCCGAAAACCTGGACGCCTCCACCAGCGAAGTGTCCCTTCTGTTCACCAGCTACTTCCTGGTGACGGCCGTGGCCATGCTCATTAGCGGCTACGTGTCCTCGCGGATCGGCGGCAAGAAAACGCTGCTGATTGGCCTCGCGGTGATCGTGGCGTTCGCTTCCCTGTCCGGACTCTCCGGCAGTGTGGAGCAGCTGGTGGGCTTCCGTGCCGGCTGGGGACTGGGTAATGCGTTGTTCGTGGCCACGGCGTTGGCGGTGATCGTTGGCGTTGCCAGCGGTGGAACCGGAACGGCGATCATCCTCTACGAGGCAGCCCTGGGCCTGGGCATCTCGCTCGGACCACTGCTGGGTGCCTTGTTGGGTGGCTGGCAGTGGCGTGCCCCCTTCTTTGGCACCGCGGTCTTGATGGCTGCCGCTTTCATCGCCCTGATCGCTTTGCTGCCCAAGACCCCTGCCCCTGCCAAGAAAGCGCGGCTGCGGGATCCGCTCCTTGCGCTCGGTCATAAGGGTCTCAGCACCACCGCCGCCAGTGCGCTGTTCTACAACTACGGCTTCTTCACCATCCTGGCCTTCACCCCGTTCATCCTTGGCATGGACGCGTACGGCATCGGGGGAGTGTTCTTCGGCTGGGGCGTTGCTGTTGCAGTGTTCTCGGTTTTTGTGGCCCCGGTCCTGCAGAATCGCCTCGGTGCGGTCAAGGTCCTCAGCGGAACGCTGTTCTTCCTCATGCTCGACCTGATCGGGCTGGGACTGGCCGCGGGGCACTCGGCGCCGGCCGTCGTCGTGCTTGTCATCGCTGCCGGCGCCCTGCTGGGCGTCAACAATACGATCTACACCGAACTGGCCATGGGTGTTTCCGATTCACCGCGACCCGTTGCCTCCGCCGGGTACAACTTTGTCCGCTGGATGGGCGGCGCACTGGCGCCGTTCGCGGCCGCGCAGCTCGGCGAACATTTCGGTCCCCAGGTGCCGTTCTTCGCCGGCGCCGTGGCCATGGTGTTCGCCATCCTGGTGGCGTTCGGCGGGCGCAAATACCTGAAGGCCCACGAACCCCACCTGGTCCAGCACCCAACTAAGTAGCAGCAGTGCGCGTTTTGAGCCGTCAAAACGCGCACTTTTGCGACCTACTTGGGCTGGTCGGCCGTGGGCAGCGGTGTTACGGGGACGCCCTTGGGCACGAAGAGCGTTTCCGCCTGCTCAAGGGACATGCCGTTGGTCTCCGGCACCTTGAACATGACAAAGAAGAACGACGCCGCAGCGAACGCTGCGTACATGGCGTACGTCAGCGGAAGCGAGGCTGCCGCCATGACAGGAAAACTCAGCGTGATGGCGAAGTTGGCAATCCACTGCGCTGCCGCGGCCAGGCCAAGGGCGCGTGCGCGGATGCGTGAAGGGAAGATCTCGCCCAGCAGGACCCACACCAAGGGACCCCAGGAAGCTCCGAAGCTGATCACGAAGACGTTGGCTGCCACCAGGGCAGCCGGACCCCAGCCACCCGGTAGGGAAATGGCCGTGCCGGTGCCGGTTGCAGAGGAAAACGCGACCGCCATGACGCCAAGGGACACGGCCATGCCAATGGAGCCCGTCAGCAGGATCGGACGACGGCCCACGCGGTCCACCAAGGCGATGGCCACCAAGGTGACCAGGATGTTGGTGACCGAAGTTGCCACTGAGATGGTCAGCGAGTCCTTCTCCTGGAAGCCGACAGCCTTCCACAGCGTGGTGGAGTAGTAGAAGATCACGTTGATGCCCACGAACTGCTGCAACACGGACAAGATGATGCCGATCCAGACCACGGGCTGCAATCCGAACGCCCTGCCGCGCAGGGAGCCCTTCTTGCTGGAGAGTTCGTCTTCCTGGATTCCCTCGCGGATCTCGCGGATGTGGCGCTCGATGTCCTCGCCGGGCATGATGGCGTCGAAGACTTTGCGGGCTTCCTTGTCCTTGCCGTTCAGCACAAGGAATCGCGGGGACTCGGGCAAGCGGTAGGCGATCAGGCCATAGACGGCGGCCGGAAGAGCGCAGGCAATGAACATCCATCGCCAAGCCTCGATGCCCAGCCAGAAGTCGTTGGCGGCGCTGCCCGCGGAGTTGGCCAGCAGTGCGTCGGACAGGAGCGCGGCGAAGATGCCGGTGGTGATGGCCAGCTGTTGGAGTGAGGCCAGACGGCCACGTACGTGGCGGGGCGAGATCTCCGAAATGTAAGCGGGGGCGATCACCGATGCCAGGCCGATGCCGAGCCCGCCCACGAGGCGCCAGAAGATAAGGTCCCAGACGCTGAACGCCAGGCCCGTTCCAAGGGAGCTCACCAGGAAGAGGATGGCGCCGATCTTCATGGCCGGGATGCGGCCATAGCGGTCGGCGACTTTGCCGGCCAGATAAGCACCCAAGGCGCATCCAAGCAGGGCGATGGCAACCGCAAAACCGGTCACGGCCTCGGTCAGAACGAACTCATCCTTCATGGCATCGACGGCGCCGTTCACAACGGACGAGTCGAAGCCGAACAGGAATCCGCCGACAGCTCCCGCGACCGCGAGGCCGACCACCTTTCGGGAGACTGGCGGGGTGCCTTCAGCGCTGGAGTTGGACATGGTTCTCCCTTGGGACTTGTGGTTGGGATTCACGGTGCAGTCGTCATCGGCTTGACCGACGGGGACGCCGGTGCACACGCGCTACACAGTGTGGCACGTCATATCGGGCAAGTTCCAGTCACAAGGAAAGGATGACATGCATTCACTAAGTGAATACATGTCATCCTTTTTGGGTCTTCAGGCGTTAATTCCCCCTCTGAAGTGGGCTTTTGACCCTACTTGCGTCAATGAAATGAACACAAGGAGTGGTCGGGCCCATGAATCGAAGAAGTAGGCCTAGTGAGCCGGGGCTGCTTCCTTGGCGGCCGACTTGGGGTCGGTGAGCTTCTTGTTGGGCAGGGCGAAGCTGATCAGGAACGCGATGACCATCAGGCCCGCCGCCGTCAGCATGACGACGTCAATTGCTTGCGCGAACCCCTCAGTGATGGGCCTGGTGAGGGTGCTGTTGGCGGCGTGGACCCAACTGGTGTCATTGAGGGAGTCGTTGCTTGCGCCGTTCTTGAAGAAATCGAACAGCTTGGCGTTGGCGGGGTCGCCGGCAACGGCAGGGTCATTCATCACGGCTTGGTAATCGGGGTTGGAGACCGCGGTCTTCATGCCATCGGCGATCTTGTCGGCGGCCAGGCTGAAGAGCAGGGAGATGAAGACGGCAGTGCCGACGGCTCCGCCCATGGAGCGGAAGAATGCTGCGGTGGAGGTTCCCACGCCCATGTCCTTTGGTGGCACGGAGACCTGCATGGCGAGTGTCAGGGGCTGCATGCAAAAGCCCAGACCGACGCCGAAGAACACGGCGATCAGGCCCGGTACCCAGAGTCCGGTGTCGACGCCCAGGACCAGGCCCATGGCCAGGGCGGCGCCTGCCAGGATGGCCGTCCCCATGATGGGGAAGACCCGGTAGACGCCGGAGGACGAGATGGTACGGCCGGCACTGATGGACCCGAACAGGATGCCGACGGTGAAAGTGATCATCATGAGACCGGCTTCGGTGGGGGTGAGGCCCTTGACCAGCTGCAGGTACATGGGGAGCATCGCGATGGCACCGAACATTCCGATGCCAATGATGAAGTTCAGCAGCGAGGAGAGCCCGAAGGTGGCGTTGCTGAACAGTCGGAGCGGGATGAGTGCGTAGTCGCCGGCCTTCTTTTCGACGAACAGGAAGGCTCCGATGCCCACCACGCCGAGTCCGTAGCAGAGCCAGGAGGCGCCCGAGGCCCAACCCCAGGTGCGGCCTTGCTCGGCGACCAGAAGCAACGGCACGATTCCCAGGGTGATGGTGGCAGCACCCCAGTAGTCGATCTTCTGCTTCACATGCCGGGCCGGCAGGTGCAGGAACATGTAGACCACAACCAGCGCGGCAAGGCCGATGGGGAGGTTGATGAAAAAGACCCAGCGCCAACCGTCAAAACCGAGGATGTTGCTTGCACCGGCCAGGGCGCCGCCGATCACCGGCCCCAGGACCGAGGAAATGCCGAATACGGACATGAAGTAGCCCTGGTACTTGGCCCGGTCCTTCAGAGCAACGATGTCTCCGATGATCGTGAGAGCCAGGGCCATGAGGCCGCCTGCTCCAAGGCCTTGCACGCCCCGGGCCATTGCGAGCTCAGTCATGGAATGGACCGAACCCGCATACAGCGACCCTGTCAGGAAGATCGCAATGGCAACCAGATACAGCGGGCGTCGGCCAAAGATGTCGCTGAGTTTGCCGTACAGGGGAGTGCTGACGGTGGACGTGATGAGGTAGGCGGTAGTTGCCCACGCTTGGAGGGACAGTCCATCAAGATCGTTGGCGATGGTGTAGATGGACGTCGACACAATGGTCTGATCCAGCGAGGACAGGAACAGGCCGAGCATGAGTCCCACCATGACGGTGAGGGTCTGACGGTGGGTCAGCACCTCGCCGGCGGCCCTGGCTGAGGCGGATTTGGACATGTGGTTCTCCAAGGAAGCAGAAGGAAATCGGGAAGCGACAGATAGTTGCTTTCAGTAACTATCCTAATCCCTGTTTGATTCCCGAAAGAACTGCCGGACGGAACCGTGAATCCTTAGCGCTCCACCAGGATGCCGTCGGGATCGCTGTACACCATGACGCCGGGCTGGATCCGGACATGGTCGATGACGATCTCAACGTCGACTTCTCCTACGCCGGTCTTGGCGCTCTTTTTGGGGTTGCTCCCCAAGGCCTTGATGCCAAGGGACAAAGTTGCCAGCGCTTCACGGTCCCTGACTGCCCCGTTGATGATGACGCCGGCCCATCCGTTGGCCACGGCGCTCGCCGCAATCAGGTCTCCCATGAGGGCGGTACGCAATGAACCTTGGCCGTCGACAACCAGGACGGCGCCTTCACCGGGAGTAGCAAGCACGGACTTGACGAGTGCATTGTCCTCAAAGCACCGGATAGTCCGGGCCGGTCCGCTGAAGTGCGATTCACCGCCGAAGTTTTGAAACTGTACAGAGATGGACTCCAGGTCCTCGCCGCGCTCGTCGTAGAGATCGGCCGTGTTCAGATGCTCGCTCAAGGTTTCTCCTTCTGGGTGTGATGCCACACTAACGCTGGAATCGCGCGGACGGCACGGTTGACTGGATCTATGTGGATATAGCCGACGCACAGGGTTTGGCGCCCTCCGCCCGCGCTAGGCTGAATCCAAACATTTAAAACAGGGGGGAACCTGCCATGAGTTTGTCCGACCTTCCGGGGCCGGTCCCCGACCCTTTGATCGGAGCATCGAGAACGACGACGGCACTCGCCGAACCCGTGGAACGCGTCCGGGGACTGTGGGTCACCGGGGTGGTGCTGGTCAACCTTGGCATCAACGCCGCTTTCTTCGGTCCTCTCCAGGTTCTGCTGGGGCAACAGGCGGAGCATTTCAACGCTGCGGAGAAGGAAGCAATCCTGGCGTTGGTAACCGGATGCGGCGCCGCGGTTTCCTTGGTTGCCAACCCGCTCTTCGGCGCCTTCAGTGACCGGACAACCTCCCGCTACGGCCGCCGTGTTCCCTGGGTCCTGATGGGGGCGGTCCTTGCCGCTGCGGCTTTGGTCGCCTTGGCCGGTGCCCCCAATGTTGCCGTCATGACCTTGCTGTGGTGCCTCGTGCAGGCGGGGGCGAACGCCATGTACGCTGCGATTTTTGCAGCTGTCCCGGACAGGGTTCCCGTTCCACAGCGGGGAACGGTGGGCGGTTTGGCCGCTATGGGCCAGACGGTCGGCATTCTGGTCGGCGCGGTGATTGCCGCCGTCGTTGCCGGTAACTTTGCCGCAGGATACTGGGTGTGCGCCGCGTCGCTGCTGGCCGGCATTGTTCTCTATCTCTTCAAGAGCGACGATCAGCCCCTGCCTGCCGGCGAGCGTCCCTCGTTCAGGCTGCTGGGATTCCTCCGGGGCTTCTGGGTCTCGCCCAAACGCTACCCGGACTTCGCATGGGCTTGGCTGACCAGGTTCCTGGTGAGCACAGGCAATCACATGGTGACGATCTACCTGCTCTTCTTCCTGGGGGACGCAGTACGCCTGAAGGAGACCGAAGGCATCGAACCCGAAGTCGGTGTTCTTGTGGTTACGGGCCTGTATGCGGTCACCGTGATCATTACCAGTGTTGTGGGCGGAAGGCTCAGTGACAGGATGGGCAAGCGGAAGCCTTTGGTGATTGCTTCATCAGCCATCATCGCAATGGCCTCGCTGATCCTCGCTTTCGCACCTACGTGGGTCGGGGCGATTTCCGGCGCCTTGGTGCTGGGGATCGGCTTTGGAGCCTACCTGGCAGTCGACTTCGCGCTGATCACCCAGGTCCTCCCCGCAGCCCTCGACCGCGGAAAGGACCTTGGCGTCGTCAATATTGCCAACTCACTGCCGCAGGTACTGGCGCCGGCAATCGCCTATCTTTTCGTCAAGAACCTTGGCGGCTATGTCTCGCTGTACGTGGCCGCAGCAGTGATCGGGCTCTTGGGGGCCGTCTTTGTAGTGAAAATCAAGAGCGTGGCCTAGAAAACAGCCGTGAAGCCACCCCATCCCCAACCGACCACGGTGGAACCCTTCCAGCGGAAGCCGGCAATACCCCAGTGGCTGAAGTCGGATGTGTCGCCGAAGTACATCGTGAGCCTTCCGCTGCGGTCGATTCCGTAAATGTCCGAATCCCCGTCGCCGTTGAAGTCTCCGGCCATTCCGAATCGCACCACCGAATCCCACCCACGGCCGATTGTGCCCGCGTAACTTCCAGGCAGACCATACTCTTCGAAGTATCCGTTGCGGTTCGACGTCCGGGCTTGCAGGTCTCCCCAAAACGTCCTCGACAAAGTCACCACGCTCGAATAGTCAAAGAAGTGGCCGGCTCCCACGGAGTCCATGTCTTGCCACCCTTGACCTATCCAGCGGGGCGGGAGCCAGCCCCCGTGGCCATTGCCCGGGTACAGGAAGAGACTGCCTGCAGAGTCCACCGCGAGGATGTCATTGCTTCCATCGCCGTTGAAGTCGCCGGCGGCGCTAATTTCCTTGAAACCTTGCCAGCCCTGGCCCACCTGCAGTGCCTTCTTCCAGCCGCCGGATCCGTTGCCCTGATAGAGGAAGAGACGCCCCTGCCCATCCCTCGCTAAAACGTCCACGGTTCCGTCACCGTCAAAGTCGCCGGGTGAGACCAGAAGGTCAAAGCCGTTCCAACCCCAGCCGATGACTTGGGGTGCCTGCCAGTTGCCGTGTCCGTCGGTGGGGTACAGCAACAAACGGCCGAAGGAATCGCGCGCAAATATGTCCAGTGTGCCATCGCCGTTGAATCCCCTGGCCCGTGGCGCTGCCGCGACCCGGAGCGGATGGGAGGCTTGAACAGTTAAGGACGACTCGGCGTCGTAAGTCACTGTCAGGTTGGCGGCGACCACTCGTCCCAAGTCGGCGGCCGTAGCCCGGTACGTGATGCCGTTGGCCCCCGGGATGACCACGCCGTCCCGGGTCCAGAAGTAGGAAATGGCGGGTGTTCCGCCTGCCGGCGACACGTAGGCGAACGTCGCCTTGATATCGACTTTCAGGAGCCCGCCTACCGTTGGATCCCCTACGAGTCTCGGTGCGGTGGAGACATAGACGTAACGGGTAGGTACGGCCGCGGAAGGCACGGCAGCCTGGGCAGGCACGCCGGAAACCAGGAGACTGCAGGCAAGGGCGGAGGCGGCAACGAGCATCGAGAGCCGGCGGCGCCGTGGGCCCGCGAAAATGAAAGATTTCAAGATTTCCTCAGGAACTAAGGACCGGGGTGGTCGGTGGGAGAGTGAAGGGGGCAGGAGAGTCAGGGGCGGACAGGCAAGCGCCTAGAAGACGGCCGTAAAGCCACCCCAGCCCCAACCGACGACGGCGGAACCCTTCCAGCGGTAACCAAGAGTGCCGCGACGTTGAACGTTGGACGGGTCGCCGAGATACATCGTGAGTTTGCCGCTGCGGTCAATTCCGTAAACGTCGTAGTCGCCGTCGCCATTGAAATCGCCTACGCTGCCAAAGCGGGCAACCGTTTCCCATCCCCAGCCGATGTTACCTGCAAAGCTTCCGGGGATTCCGTAGTCGTTAAACCATCCGTTCCGGATCCCGTTGCGTGCCTGTAAGTAGCCGGTCCAGTCTTTGGAGAGCACGACGACGTTATGGTCGCCGAAGAAGTGGCCCGCGCCTGCGGTCTCCAAGTCCTGCCAGCCCTGACCAATGCGCACTGGCGTCAGCCACCCGCCCCGACCGTTACCCGGATACAGGAACATGGAGCCGCTCGCGTCCTTTGCCAGCACATCGTTGGTACCGTCGCCGTTGAAGTCTCCGGCCGTGGTAAGTTCCTTGAAGACGTCCCAGCCCTGGCCCACCTGCAGTGCTCTCTTCCAGCCGCCGGATCCGTTGCCTTGATAGAGGAAGAGGCGGCCTTGGCCGTCCCGCGCCAGGACGTCCACGGTTCCGTCACCGTCAAAATCGCCGGGGGACATCAGTAAGTTGAAGATGTTCCATCCCCAGCCGATGACTTGGGGCGCTTGCCAGTTTCCTCTACCGTCGGTTGGGTAGAGAATCAGGCGACCGGAGCCGTCCCTGGCAAAGATGTCGAGCGTGTTGTCCCCATTGAACCCGCGGGCACGCGCGGCCGCCGCAACCCGCAGTGGGTTTTCTGCCTGCACGGAGAGGTGTGATTCAGCGTCGTAAGTGATGATGAGGTTTGCTGCGATCACCCGGCCCAGGTCTGCGCTGGTTGGGCGGTACGTGATGCTGGTGGCGCCGGGAATCACCACGCCATCCCGGGTCCACGAATATGAAATGGCTGGAGTCCCACCCTCCGGAATGACGTAGGCAAACGTCGACGAGATGTCTACTTTCAGCAGACCGCCCACCGTTGGATCTCCCTCGAGCCGAGGAGTGCCGTTGGTGTAGACGTATCGCGCCGGTACGGCCACCGTTGGTTCTCCGGCCTGGGCTGGAAGAGATGGTGCAACAAGAAGGACGGACAGTAAGGATGCAGCAAAGGCACAGTACAAGCGGCGACGGCCTGATATGCGCGCCAGCGAAGAAGCTGTGGGTTCCAAAGAGTCTCCCGGAAGGTCGGAATGTGGTTGTCGAGTTGTGTTGAAGCCCTAGAAAACAGCCGTGAATTCGCCCCAGCCCCAACCCACGACGCCGGAACCCTTCCAGCCGCCCGCGTTGTTGCCGTAGTACATGCGCATTTGCCCGGCGGTGTCGATGCCCCAGACGTCGTTCACGCCGTCGCCATCGAAGTCGCCCACGCCGCCCAGCTTGGTGATGGCGTTCCAGCCCTGCCCTATGACCCGGCTTGTGGTCCATCCGCCTGAACCGTTGCCGCCGTAGAAGACGAGGTTTCCTGCGGAGTTCCTGGCCAGGACGTCGGGTTTGCGGTCTCCGTCGAAGTCGCCGGGGGAGAAGATCGCGGTCATGCCGTTCCATCCCCAACCCACGGTCGACGCAGCCAGGAAGCCGCCGTAGCCATTGCCCGGATAGAGGACCAGTTCGCCGTTTGTCTTGCGGGCCAGGAGGTCGTTGTTGCCGTCGCCGTTGAAGTCCCCTGCGGCGAAGATCGAATTGAAGATTCCCCAGCCCCAACCGATTTGTTGGCGGGGGTTCCAGCCTCCGTACCACGTGCCTGGGTACAGGAAGAGGGAGCCGGCAGCATCGCGGGCAATGACGTCGTTCTCGCCGTCATTGTTGAAGTCGCCCGCCGCGATCATCGTGTTGAAGATGTTCCAGCCGGACCCGACCTCGTAGGCCTGCTTCCAGGTACCGTTTCCTCCGGTGGGGAACAGCCCGAGCCGGCCCCAGGAATCACGGATCAGCAGGCTCATTGTGAAAGGGTCCCAGTAGTTGTCACGGTAGAACCCGCTGGTGTGGGGACGATCGAGGCTGACTGTGGAGGAGTAGTTGAAGTCCAGGGCATCCAACGGAACGGCCGCTGTTCCGGAGCTCGGAAGGTTGTCCGGGTTGTAGTTCAGGGATCCGTCACGCCAGTACACGATGACGTGGCCGGCCTCGGTCTGAATTTCCACGTACTGGGCACGGTAGCTGCCCGGCGCGGCTCCCGGCGCGAAGAAGACCTCGAACGTGTACGTGGAGTCCGTTGGGTTGTAGGAACCCCGGGTCACCTCGCGGTGGACCGTGCCCGTCGCTGTGTTCCGGAAGGCGACGTAAACGTCTGCGATCGGTGCTGAGGCCTTGAGGGTGATCCGTGACTGGGCATGGCCGCCGGCACCGATGGACGTTGGGGTGGTGGATACTGCTACCGGGACGGGAGCGAACGCGTCGTCGGCCAGCGCTGCAGGTGCCGAGCCCAAGCCGCTGATAAGAAGAAAAAACGTGACGAATACAGCGAGCCAGGTGCGCGCACGGCGCGCAGGAGTGATCCCCATTGTTCCCCCAAGTCAGGCTGGTTGCAGATAACCGAGCCGGTGTAAGTGACTTGAGGGTACATCGGGATAGCCGGCGTCTGGGAATTTCCTGGGAACATTTCCAGGCTTAAAGCAAGTCAAACCCCAAAACCAACCGAAATCGGTTTAGAACACCGGGTTGAAAGCGCCCCAACCCCAGCCGATGACGCCCGAGCCGTTCCACCCGCCGTCGCCGTTGCCGTAGTAAGCCAACAACTGGCCGGAACCGTCCACTGCGAACACGTCCACATTGCCGTTGGCGTCGATGTCTCCTGCTGCGGCGATGGCGGACATGCCGCCCCAGCCCCAGCCGATGGTTGCTGAGCCGCGCCAACCTCCGGCGCCGTTGCCGGCGTAGAGACGCAGGTTGCCGGAAGTATCGCGGGCCAGGATGTCGACGTCGTGGTCACCGTTGAAGTCGCCGGGGGTGATGATCTGGTTGAGGATGTTCCACCCGGTGCCCACCAAGGAGCGGTTAAGCCAACCGCCCTGCCCGTTGCCTGGGTAGAGGTACAGGTTTCCGGTGGTATCCCTGGCGAGGACGTCGTTAACGCCGTCGCCGTTGAAATCGCCGGGAGAGACGATCGACGTGAAGCCGTTCCAGCCGCTGCCGATTTGGCGACCGGCTACGAAGCCGCCGCTACCTGTGCCTTCGTAGAGGAACAGCCGGCCTGCCGAGTCCTTGGCGAGGACGTCGTTGGCGCCGTTACCGCTGAAGTCGCCGGGCGAGAACACTGTGTCGAAGCCGTTCCAGCCGGGGCCAATAATGCGCGCCGGTTCCCAGGCGTTGTTGATCCGGGGATAGAGCATGAGCGTTCCGTCGGTGCGGCGTGCGAGCAGCTCGAAGGCGCCGCGGCCTGTGAAGCCGTTGGCCCGGTTGGACGCTGAAACAGGCGGGGTCTCCTCGCTGGACACCTGCTGGCCCCCGCACCCGTTCTGGCTGGCTACAAGGTGTGCCGCAATGGTTTTGCCCTGGTCCTCTTCAGTGAGGACGTAGTTTGGCCACTGCCTGGAGGAGATGACACCGTCGCGGGTCCAGTAGATGCTGTAGTCGGGACCGGCCGCGAGGCCGCAGCCCATGTACGAGCCCTGTTCGATCTCCACAGTGAGTGTTGATCCGACGAACGGCGCTCCGTGGACCACCGGCTGGTCGGGTTCCGCGGCGGCCATGGCAGGCGCCGGTGCGAAAGTGACTGCGGCGACGATTGCGGCCGCAATTCCCGCCACCGCCCGGCGCACGCCGAACGTAGGGCGTGATGAAGCGCTCATGGTGTCCTCCCCAGACTTATGCCCTTATATGATACCGCTGCTGGGAATCACCTAGAAGATCGCTGTGAAACCACCCCAGCCGCTGCCGACGACTTCCGAACCCCGCCACCCGGTCCGGCCGTCGCTGTAATAGACCACCAGGCGTCCTTGCGGATCCACGCCGTAGACGTCCGGGGAGCCGTCCCTGTCGAAATCTCCGGCGGCACCCACCGACTTCAGGGCGCTCCATCCGACGCCGATCAGCCAGGACCGCGCCCAACCGCCTGCGCCGTTGCCGCCGTAGAAGTAGAGGTAGCCGTTGCGGTCGCGCGCCAGGACATCGGTTTTGCCGTCGCCGTTGAAATCGCCGGGTGTGAGGAGGGCGTCCATCACCTGCCAGCCCTGCCCGACGGCGGTCCGCGCCAACCAGCCCCCGGAGCCGTTGCCCGGGTAGAGATAAAGGGCGCCACCGGGTTCGCGGGCGAGGATGTCATTGGTGCCGTCCCCGTTGAAGTCCCCGGGGCTGACGATGGAGTCGAAGATGTTCCAGCCCTTGCCGATGGTTTGGGCGGGTTTCCACCCTCCCGTGCCGTCGCCGGCGTAAAGGTAGAGGGTTCCTGCGGTGTCCCGCGCAAGGACGTCCGACTTGCCGTCGCCGTTGAAGTCGCCGGGGGAGAGGACGGCGTTGAAGCCCTGCCAACCCCAGCCGACGGTCCGTGCAGGGTCCCACGCTTTGCCTGTGCGACCGTAGAGTGACAACGTGCCGTCGCTGCCCCGCGCCAGAAGTTCGAAGGCCCGGCCGGTGAATCCCCTGGCCCGGTTCACGGCTCCCACGGGTGCTGTTTCGTTGCTGTGCAGGGTTTCGCCGGAGCATGAGTTTTTGCTTGCGGTAAGGTGCGCGGCCATCCGCCCGCCGGTGTCGTCCTGCTGCAGCACATAGTTTCGGCCGGTTTCGCCGGCTACCAGGAATCCGTCGCGGGTCCAGTAGATGGTGAAGTCCGGTCCCTTGCCGCCCCCGCATCCATAGAAGGTGTAGGGGCCGATCTCGGTGGTCAGCGTCTTCCCCACAAAAGGTTCACCTTGTACCACCGGGTCCGGTCCATTGCTGGGCGCCGCCGACGCCGGCAGGGGAGTAAGTGCCATGGCCGCCGCAGCTGCGGTCACTACCGCAGCCGCCATCCGGCGTCGTAATTTCCCCATGTGTGTGCCTTCCGCGCGAGACTGAAACCTCCCAGAAGTTTAGGGTGCCGCGCCGCGAATACCGGGAACGGCATGCTGTGCCGGTGCTCGAGGGACTTTCAGGAAACGGTCAAGAAGCTCCCGTATCATTGATGCGGTCGGTCAGCAGGGGCCCCTCGCTCCAGTCCGCCGCGTCCTTGCCAGCTTCCCAGGAAATCGTCGGAGATGTCTGCAGCAAATTCACTGGAACCGTACTCCCTGGACCTGACCACAGGGCTTCCCCGCATGGCTGCCGCGCCCACTACCCCGCGGCAGTTGTTGCGTTACGCCCGCATCCTCAGGACGGCGGCGGGCTTCGCCCAGCGCCAGTTCGACACCCTGAGCCTTTCCGACGTTGCTGCCCGTGCAGACGTGCCCCTGGGCACTCTCTACCGTTACTTCCCTTCCACCGCGCACCTTATGTTGGCGGTGTACCGGCAGCAGTTGCGGGAATTGCGCGACGGCGTCCGGCAGCGGCAGGGGAACAGCCACGCCCTTGCGGGCCTGATGATGGAGATTTTCCATCTGCGGGTCATGCAGCCGGGTGTGGAACACTGCCTGATCCGCCCCGCAGGAAAGGACAGCGACACAGCCCAGCTGCTGCGGGAGATTGATGCCCTGTCCGAAGAAGTGGTGAACTCACTGAGCAAGGACCCGGGCAAGGACCCCGTGAAGGCGCGCATCCTGTTGCATCTGGTGAGTGGTCTGGTCCAGGCCGTGCGGTGCCGGCGGTTGTCGTTGTTCGAAGCGGAGAAGGACCTCAAGAAGGCCTGCAGCCTCGTAGCCGGTGAGTGAGCATGCCTAGGGCAGCCAAGGTGCCGCACCCCGGTCCTTCGTACTGGTCTAGACCTCCAGGGGCTAAAAGGGCCGGTTTTCGCATGACCTGAATCACATTTTGTACTGCAAAAACGTTTTACTCTCGAATCGTCTCTTTAGGTATTGAATCTACCTCTCCCCGCAGTTCCCTAGGCTGGAATAACCGAAGCGGCTAGCAGCCCAAATCTTCAGACTCACCGCCGGGCCAGCCACCATTGGCCCGAACCCGCAGTTCTGTCCCTGCCATTCACCACGCCGTGGGTCCACGGCTAGCCTGAGGAGACAAAGACGTGTCCACTGAGACCATTTCACCTGACAACACCACCGCCCTTGTGCTGACCGAAGAGGAAATCTTCAAGGCCCACGAAGGCGGAAAGCTGACCGTATCCAGCACGGTCCCCCTCAATGACAAGCGCGATCTTTCCATCGCGTACACCCCCGGCGTCGCCGAGGTCAGCCGCGCCATCCATGCAGATCCGAAGCTGGCCCGCACCCACACCTGGGCCGAGCGCCTTGTAGTTGTGGTCAGCGACGGCACGGCAGTCCTTGGCCTGGGCAACATCGGCGCAAGCGCCTCCCTGCCGGTCATGGAAGGCAAGTCCGCACTGTTCAAGACCTTCGGCGATCTGGATTCCATCCCGCTGGTCCTCAACACCACGGACGTTGATGAGATCATTGAAACCCTGGTCCGCCTCCGCCCGAGCTTCGGCGCGGTCAACCTCGAGGACATCTCCGCTCCCCGCTGCTTCGAGCTGGAAGAGCGCCTCATCGAGGCCCTCGACTGCCCCGTCATGCACGATGACCAGCACGGCACCGCCGTCGTGGTCCTCGCCGCATTGACCAACGCAGCAAAGGTGACCAACCGCGAGATCGAAAACCTCAAGGTTGTTGTGTCCGGCGCAGGCGCGGCGGGCATCGCCATCGCCGAGATCATCCTGGCCGTGGGTGTCAAGGACGTCATCCTGCTCGACTCCAAGGGCGTCATCAACGCAGAGCGCGCCGACCTCGTTGCCGATGCCGGCAGCGTCAAGGCACGCTTCGCCCAGCGCACCAACCCGCGCGGTGTTACCGGCGGACCGGGCGAAGCACTCACCGGCGCGGACGTCTTCGTGGGTGTCTCCTCCTCCAAGCTGGCCGAGGAACACCTGAAGCTCATGAACGACCAGTCGATCGTGTTCGCCCTTTCCAACCCGGACCCGGAGGTCCTGCCTGAGGTCGCACGCCAGCACGCAGCTGTTGTAGCCACCGGCCGCAGCGACTTCCCGAACCAGATCAACAACGTCCTGGCCTTCCCGGGTATCTTCCGCGGAGCCCTGGACGCCGGTGCACGCCGCATCACCTCTGAGATGAAGATCGCGGCAGCCCGGGCCATCGCCCAGCTTGCCGAAGAGGACCTTTCCGCCGACTACATCGTGCCGAGCCCGCTTGATGCCCGCGTGGCACCTGCCGTCACCGCGGCTGTAGCGGCTGCCGTCACCAAGTAGCGGCCACCGCTGTACCAACCACGACGGCGACGCCCCCCTCACGGGGAGCGTCGCCGTCGTTTTTGCTTAAGGCAGTTCGTGCCCGGCCTGATAGTCGTGTCCAACCTGGCGGGCCGGACCGCAGGGTGCCACCTAGACTGGGCCCATGAATGCCGAAGTGATTGTGACCATCCTGTGCGGCCTTGCCATTGCCGTGGGCGTCGCCGGAGTGATCATCCCGATCCTGCCCGGCAGCATCCTCATCGGAGTGAGTTTGCTGGCTTGGGCCATCTGGGGTGGAGCAGGGACGCTTGGCTGGGTGATCTTCGCCGTCGGCATGGTGTTTGTGGTGGCCGGGATGGCTGCCAGTGCGGTGCTGACCGGCAGGAAGCTGATGCAACACGGCATCCCCAACAGATCAGTGCTGGCGGGTGTCGTGGTGGGCGTCGTGGGCATGTTCGTCATCCCCGTGGTGGGGCTCTTTGTGGGATTTGCGCTGGGTTTGCTGCTGAGCGAGGTGGCACGCACCCGCGATCTGCGGACCGCCGCGCGCACCAGCCTGGCTGCCCTCAAGGCCACCGGCATCGGTATCCTCGTGGAGTTCGGACTGGCGTGTGCGGCGGCCAGCACATGGGTGATCGGTGTGTGGATCAACGCGGTCAACGGTTAAACACCGGCGCCGAGTTGGCACTTAATGACAATTGCGAGGCGCAACATTGTCATCAAATGCCAACTCGGCGGAGGCTTTAGGGGAGCGCGGGCTCCGGGTTGCGCACCTGGGCCGGGCGGAACGTGGCACCGGCCCCGGGGAACGTTGGAACATCGATGCGGGCGTGCGTGTGGATCTCCTGCACCGTTGACGCCGTGTGCCCGGCGATCTCGGCCAACGTTGTGACCCACATGCCGTCCAGGTCCTTCACCCGTTCGATCAGCTGTTCCAAGGCTACGGCGCGGGAGGGCCGGCCGGAGATGAAGGGGTGGTTGGTCAGGACGAAGCAGCTGCCCTGCGAGTGGTGGGCCTGGGCTTCGAGGGTCCACATTTCCAACGCCTTGGCGGGGCTCTCGATGACTCCGCTGCCCGTGACGCCAGGGTAGAAGGCGTATTGTTCCCAATCGTCCAGGGCCCAGTCGACGGGGATCTCCACGATGTCACGGGAGTCACCGTCGGCGACGGCCATGCGGTAGGGGGCATCGCCGTCGAGCAGGCTGGAATCGTAGAGGAAGCCGCGGTCGGCCAGCAGCGCCGGCGACTGCCAGTTCAACTCCCACCAGGGGGCCCGGTACCCCACCGGGCGTATGCCGGCAACCTTGTGGAGCGCGTCCAATCCACGGTCCAGGTAGCTGGCTTCAGTGGCGGCGTCGATTCCCTGCATGGGCTCGTGAAGGTAGCCGTGGTGGCCGATTTCATGGCCGGCGTCGGCAATCCGGCGCACGACGTCGGGGTAACTCTCGGCCGTGAATCCCGGGATGAAGAACGTTCCCTTGATGTCCTGCCGCTCCAGGATTTGCAGGATCCGCGGGACAGCGATCTTGGGGCCGTAGGACTGGTGGCTCATGAGGGACATGCGGCGGGTGCTGGTGGGGTCGTGCGCGATGGTGCAGGACTCGGCATCAACATCGAAGGTGAAAGATGCTGCTGCCCTGAAGCCTTCCGGCCAGCTGATGGGATGGAGTGAGTCCGCGAAGGCGGGCTTGTTCATGGGATCGATCCTTACTTGGCCGGCGCTTGTGCGGCGGGTTCGTGGGCGGGAGCCGGTGCCGGCTGCGTTACCGAGATGTGGTTGGACTCAGCGAGGAGAAACCTTTTGTGGACCCGGGGGCCAAGGATGGCGTAGCAGGCCGCGCTGGTGAGTCCACCGGCCAACCAGGACAGGTCCCAGCCGCCCAAGGCGACGGCGATCGGCCCCTGCATGACGGGAATCAGCCCGTACATGAACAGCCAGGTGGAGAAGATGCCTGCCAGGAGGGACACGACGCCGGCCCAGTTGACCACCGGGAGGCGCGGCGTGTTTACGCCGTCGAACAGGCGTTCCACCTTGGCGGGCCAGCGCCTGTCCAGCCAGAAGTAGTGGACCAGCATGATGCCGCCCCAGGCTGCAACCCAGGCCACGAGGCCGATCAGCCACGCATCGAGAACAGCTGCGAAGTCCTCTTGGAAGATGAAGAAGATGACGGCGATCAGGGAGAAGACGCCGACGAACAGGTTGAGTTTGCGCCGGTTGATGTTGATGTCCAGGGCCTGGGTGGCCACGGAGAACGTGTAGATGTTCAGGATGTTCGTGGCGATCGGCCCGTGCAGGACCATGAGGAGCACCGGAAGGGCGAGGACGCCGAAGTTCTGCACGATCAGTTTGCCGGGATCCACTTCCCCGCTGTTGGTCGCAAGGCTTGCACCGAGGACACCGAGCCAGACCACCGGAATGAACTGGCCCAGGACCGAAGCGAGGTAGACCTTGCGCTTGGGGACCGAGGTGCTCACGAACCGCGAGTAGTCAGCGGCGTACGTGAACCACGTGATGCCCCAGCCAATGCCGATGGCGGTCATGACGGCGCTCATAGCTGCAATGCGCTCGGAGCCCTGGAGGATGTTGCCGGCCGGACCCGCGTAGCCCCAGTCGATCTTCATGCCGAACCACGCCACGGCGGACATCACTGCCAGGATGATGATGGTGGGAGGAACGGTCCATTTTTCGAACGCTGCAATGGCTTTGTAGCCAAACCAGGCGATCGCCACCTGCGCGGCCATTATGGCAGTGGCTACCCCGATCTTCCACGCATAGTTGGGAGCGTCCGGATCCACCCAGCCGAGGGTGCCGAAGAGCGCCATCACCAGGTCCAGGATGATCCAGGTGTTCACAGCGCACCAGCCGATGACAAGGAGTGCCTGGATGGCTGCGGGAAGGTAGTTGCCGCGCCGTCCGAATGCTGCACGTGCCAGGACCATGCCGGTAGCCCCGGTCTTTTGGCCCAGCAGGACGAAGCAGCCGAAGAGGAGCATGCCGATCAGGTTTCCCAGCACCAGGACAGTGACGGTGTCTGCGAAGCCGAGGCCCAGATGGATACCGAGTGCGCCCAGCACCCAGTTGATGGGAGCCAGGTTGGCGCCCGCCCAGATCCAGAATTGTCCGGATACTTTGCGGGTGCGGTCCGACTCGGGAATTGGTTGAAGCCAGGCTTCGCTGTCGTGGGCCGGCGCCGTTGCCGGGCCCGACTGCGGACCACCCGTCTGTGCTTGAGAGAGGTTGTCTTGCATGGGGAGAGCCTCCGTTTATGAAAGGGACCCTCTAAGGCTATGTGCGCCAAGTCACAGCAACAAGATACTATGTGTCATGAAGAGATAGATCCTAATTGACGGAGTGTCATGTCCATCCTCCTCGGCGAAGCATTGAGTACCAACAGCCTGAAAGAGGCCGATCCCCGGCTGCTCACGGACGTCCCCGGCGCGCTATCCAGGCCTGTCCGATGGGTCCATTCCAGCGAAGTCCTGGATATCGCTCCGCTGCTCAGGGGCGGTGAACTCCTCCTGAGCGGCGGCCAGGCGCTCGCCGGCGTGGACAGTGAGCGGCGGAGCGCCTACGTCGCTGAACTTGCTGCCCGCCGGATTGCGGCGCTGGCGCTGGAAACAGGTCCGGCCCTCCCCGAAATTCCGGCCGCCATGCTGGAGGACGCCCAGGCCTTGGGACTCCCCATCATTGAGCTGCGCCGTCAGACGCCCTTTGTTGGAATCATGCAGGAAATCAACTCCCTGCTGGTGAGCGAGTCCGTGGAGCACCTGCAACTGGGAGACCAGGCGAGCCACGCCATGGCAGCAGAGCTCGCGCACGGGGCCGGTTTGGACCAGTTGCTCGCCGTGCTGGCAGAAAAGACCGGCGTCGGCGCCCGGTTGGTGTCGCCGTCGGGCTTGACCCTCGGGGCCGCGGGCCCCGCGGCAGAGGAAGGCGGCAGCGTTACCGTAGTGGACGTGCCGGTTCGCGGCGTCCTTGCCGCCCGGCTGGAGCTGGAAGTGCCCGACGGCGGAGACAGCGGCCTCGCGCGGGTGGCGGGGGAGAGGTCGGTGGACATCCTCGGCCTTGCCCTCATGCAGCGAATGCCCCCGGGTTTGAAGGAGATGGCCGGGCTCGAACTGATGAGGGCCATCAATTCCGGCAGCCAGCCGTGGCAGCTTCACCAATTGGGCCCTGCCTCGGGGTTCCCCGTTGACGGTGCCGTAGCCGCCGTCGTTGTCCGCTCGGCAGGGTCGGGGCACCTGCGTGCCGCGGTCGATGCCGCCCTGGCTCGCTGCGTTCGGCACAGCGCCAGCTACGCCAACAACGCTGAGCTGATTGCGCTGGCGGCCCTGCCGGAAGATGTGGCCGGTGCACGTGCCGGGTTGCTGGAAGCGCTCCGGTCCTTGGAACTGCCAACCGGCGCTGCTGTTGCTGTAGGGCCTGCGGGAAAGGGGATCGACCAGGCCTCCTGGTCATTGGCCGAGGCGCGGCTGACTCTCGATATGCCGCTCGGAATGGGGGGTGTGCTTGATGCGGAGGCGTTCGCCGTTGAGCGTCTGGCGCACGGAGCACTCGGCGCGGAGGTTCGTGAAAGGTTTGTGGCGCAGCAACTCGGCGGCGTGCTGGAACACGACCGGTTGAGGAAGTCGGCGCTGCTGCGGACGCTGACTGTGTGGCTGGATTCGGGATGCAACACCGCACAAGCGGCCAGGGAACTCCACTTGGAGCGGCAGTCCATGCACCAAAGGCTGCAGCGCATCTTTGAACTCTGCGGTGGCGATCCGAGGGGGACGGGCCGGCTGGCGGGGCTGCATCTGGCGACGAGGTTGGCCCGGCTCTAACCATCCTTAAACACCGAATCGCGGGACCACTACCCCGGTCGCCGGAAAAGAACGGCGAAGAGGCAGCGGACCCGCGAAGTCGGCCCGCAGAAGGGGAGGGCAAGGACTACTTCAACACAATCGTCCTGTTCCCATTCAGGATGATCCGCCCTTCGCAGTGCCAACGAACGGCGTTGCTCAGAGCCTTGCACTCCGTGTCCCGACCGGCCGCTACGAGGTCTTCCGGTCCGAACGTGTGGTCCACCTCCACAACCTGCTGCGAGATGATCGGTCCTTCGTCGAGCTCGCCGTTGACGTAGTGCGCGGTAGCGCCCACGGTCTTGACGCCTCGTGCATAAGCCTGATGATACGGCTTGGCGCCCTTGAAGCTCGGAAGGAACGAATGGTGGATGTTGATGGCCCGGCCGTCCAGCTTCCGGGCAAGATCGTCGCTGAGGACCTGCATATAGCGGGCAAGCACCACAAGCTCAACGTCGAGTTCGTCGATGATGTCCAGCAGGCGGGCCTCGGCGGCGGGCTTGGTGGCGGCCGTGACGGGCACGTGGAAGTACGGAATCCCGTGCCACTCAGCGAGTCCCTGGTGGTCCAGGTGGTTGGACACCACACCCACCACGTCAATGGGCAGCTCACCGATCCGTGCCCTGAACAAGAGGTCGTTCAGGCAGTGCCCGAACTTGGAGACCATGATCAGCACTTTGCGCTTGTAGCCCTGCCGCTCCAATTGCCAGTTCATGCCGTACTTCTCGCCAACGGGAGCGAAGGAGGCCCGCAGGGTGTCCACGGTGGTGTCGTCGCCGTCGGACGCAAAATGCACGCGCATGAAGAAGTGCCCTTCGGCGCGGTCGCCGAATTGCTTGTTGTCGATGATGTCGCAGCCGTGCTCCAGCAGGAATCCGGAGACCGCGTGCACAATGCCGGGACCTTCCGGGCAGTCCAGCGTGAGCACGTGCTCCACCGACGTCCCGGAAGACACAGCGGCAGAAGGTTCAGTTTGAATGGCAGTCATTGCTAGCACTCCACTACGTTGACGGCGAGTCCTCCACGGGAGGTCTCCTTGTATTTGGATTTCATGTCGGCGCCGGTTTCCCGCATGGTCTTGATGGCCTTGTCCAGGGAGACCTTGTGGCTGCCGTCGCCATGGAGCGCGAGGCGTGCGGCGTTGATGGCCTTGACGCTCGCGATCGCATTGCGTTCAATGCACGGAATCTGCACCAGCCCGCCCACGGGATCGCAGGTCAGGCCAAGGTTGTGTTCAATGCCCACTTCCGCGGCGTTTTCCACCTGCCTCGGCGTTCCGCCCAGGACTTCGCAGAGCCCTGCGGCCGCCATGGAGCAGGCAGAACCCACCTCGCCCTGGCAACCAACCTCGGCGCCGGAAATGGAGGCGTTGATCTTGAACAGGATCCCGACGGCGGCCGCCGCCAGCAGGAACCGCACGACGCCGTCGTCGTCTGCTCCCGGAACGAACTTGGTGTAATAGTGCAGCACCGCCGGCACAATCCCGGCTGCACCGTTGGTGGGTGCGGTGACGATCCTGCCACCGGCCGCGTTCTCTTCATTGACGGCCAAGGCGAACAGGTTCACCCATTCCATGGCCAGCAACGGATCGCTGCTGTTGGCTGCCTCGGCGTCCGCAAGCTTCTTGAACAACGACGGCGCCCGTCGCCTAACGCTCAAACCGCCCGGCAGGATGCCCTCGGCAGAGCAGCCGTTGTCCACGCATTCGCGCATGACTGCCCAGATGCGCAGGAGGCGTTCACGCACTTCCTCCTCCGAGCGCCACACCAGCTCATTGGCCAGCATGATGTCGGAGATGGACTTGCCCTCGCGTTCACAGATGGCAAGGAGTTCGTCGCCGGTGGTGAAGGGATAGGGCAGGACCGTGGTGTCCGGCACGATCTTTTCCGTGCCGGTGACGTCGCCGTCCACCACAAAGCCGCCGCCGATCGAGTAGTAGCTGCGCTCCCGCAGCACCGTGCCTGTGTGGTCCAAGGCGCGGAAGGTCATGCCGTTGGGGTGCGCCGGGAGGGACTTGCGGCGGTGCAGGACCACGTCCTCGTCCCAGTTGAAGTCCACCCGGTGGCTGCCGCCCAGGCGCAGCTCGGCATCCAGTGCAGCAGCTGCCACTTGGTCATCTGCGGTGCGGGTATCCACGGTTTCGGGGGAGTGGCCCTGAAGCCCCAGAACCACGGCCTTGTCCGAGCCGTGCCCCCGGCCGGTGGCGCCCAGCGAGCCAAAGAGCTCTGCTTGGACGCGCACCGTTGCCGGAAGTTGGCCGGACGAAACAAGGCCGTCCGTGAACTGCTTAGCCGCCCGCATCGGGCCCACCGTGTGTGACGACGAGGGCCCGATGCCGACGGAAAACAGGTCAAGCACGCTCAGTGCCATTACGGAACCTCAGGCGACGCGTACTCCCGCATTGAATCGAGGAGCCAGCGGCCCAGGAAGTCGGCGAACGACGCCCGGGGGAAGATCCGGAACGTCTGGTCGTCGGTCTTCCAGAGAACCACCGGGATGTGCCCGATTTCCGTGGACAGGGCAGTGCCTGCCTTCAGGACGCGGGGGTGGAGGTCCAGTGCGCAGCTCTTCTCGAGGACTGCGCGGGCACGGCTGCCGGAGAGTTCGAACGTGGTGCGGTTGGCGGAGAGGTCCACCACCTGGCCGGAGTCGCTGCCCAGGGCCGCGGTCAGATCGGAGACCAGGGAGCCGCCGAAGGAGTCGTGGGACTCCTCGGGAGCAACCACAAGGAACTCAGTCGGGCCGAGCCACAAGGTGCTGATGGCACCCGAGCCCGTCACCTCGCCGCAAGCGGCAGGCAAGCCGCCGGTGATCGCGGCAACCCGGGAACCGGCGTCGGACGTCCTGTTGAAACGGACACCCACCTGGGTCTGGTAGGGAATTTCCTTGAGCGTGACCTTGCCGGCCACCGAACCGGCAGCGAAGGCCTCGGCGAGGTGCTGCGCCGGGCTGCGGCGGGCCTCACGAACGCGGCCTGCATTTACGGGTTGTGCGGGTGTTGCTGTCTCAGCCATCTTTGCGGGTCCCTTCAGCATCGAAAAGTACGGTTTCGCCAACAACCACGTCCACCAGCTGGTCTCCGACGGAAGCCTGGAGGGTTTCGCCGATGCGGTTGCGGCCGTTTTGGATCAGGGCCAGGCCGAACGAACGGCCCAACGCGGCACTGTGGTAGCTGGAGGTCACGAAGCCTTCCATGGGAACGGGACCGTAGGCCGGGTTGACCGCGATGCCCTTCTCAACAAGCTGGGTGCCCTCGGGAAGCTTCAACGAGTGGTCGGCAGGCAGGACGCTCACCAGGTGCTTGCGGTCCTCGCGCTTGGAGTCCGCGCGGAGGTAGGAACGCTTGCCGATGAAGTCCTTGGCCTTGGAGACGATCCACTCCATGCCGGCATCCTGCGGGGTGACCGTGCCGTCGGTGTCCTGGCCGACGATCGGGTAACCCTTCTCGGCGCGGAGAACGTGCATGGTTTCCGTGCCGTACGGGGTGATGTTGAACTCGGCACCCGCGGCAGCGACTGCTTCCCAGGTGTTGAGTCCGTACCAGGACGGAACGTTGATTTCGTAGGCCAGTTCACCGGAGAAGGAGATCCGGCAGACGCGTGCCTGCACGCCGGAGGCCAGCGTGGTCTCGCGGAACGTCATGAACGGGAAGTTCTCTGCTTCCAGTCCGCCGTTCTCCGCCAGCTGCGGGGCCACCTTGGCGATGACTTCGCGGGACTTGGGACCGACCACCGCAATGGTGCTCCACTGCTCCGTGACGGAGGTGAAAACAACATCGAGTTCCGGCCATTCCGTCTGGTGCCACTCTTCCAGCCAGTCCAGCACCTTGGCTGCGCCACTGGTAGTGGTGGTCATGAAGTAGGTGTCCTCATCCAGGCGGAGGGTCACGCCGTCGTCGAAGATCATGCCGTCAAGGGTGCACATGACGCCGTAGCGGGCCGAACCCGGAGCGAGCTTCTTGAACGCGTTGGTGTAGACGCGGTTCAGGAATTCGCCGGCGTCCTTGCCGCGGATCTCGATCTTGCCCAGGGTGGTGGCATCCATGAAACCGACGGAGTCGCGGACTGCTGCGCATTCACGGAGAACCGCGGTGTCCATGTCTTCGCCGTCCTGCGGGTAGTACCAGGGGCGCTTCCACTGTCCGACGTCTTCGAACAGGGCGCCTTGGGCAACGTGCCACGGGTGGATGGAGGTGACGCGGGCGGGATCGAACAGCTCGCCGCGCTGGCGGCCGGCCAGGGCTGCGAAGGCCACCGGGGTGAACGGCGCGCGGTACGCGGTGGTACCGATTTCGCCGATGCCCGGAACAGCGTCAGCGCCGCCGTGCTTGAGGGCCGCGGCGATCACGCCGATCGCGTTGACGCCGGAGGTCTTGCCCTGGTCGTTGGCGGTGCTGATGGAGGTGTACCGCTTCACGTGCTCTACCGAACGCATGCCGGCGCCGGTGGAACGGAGGACATCCGCCACGGACTGGTCGCGCTGGAAGTCGACGAAGTGGTTGTGCCACTCGCCCGGTTCACCCGTCTGGCCCGGAACCAGCCACAGCTGGCGGGTCGGGGCGGACGCGGTCGGTGCCGTGAGTTCGGACGGCGTGGTTGCCGATTCGAAGCCAGCTGCGATCGACGCCGCCGCGCCGGCGGAGATACCCTCAGCCAGGCAGTCCTGCAGTTCGTAGCTGCCGCGGCCTGCGCCCACAACCTGCTGGTCGCGGACCACGCTGGAGGGGATGAAGGCCGCGAGGTCGTCGTCCCAACGCAGTTTGCCCTGGCGCTGGCTGTGGAGGTGGACCACCGGGCTCCAGCCACCGGAAACAGCGAGGACATCGGCGGCGATCTGCTCGACGCCCGAGGTGAGTTCGCCGTCGTCGTTGATGCTGCGGACGGTCACGCCGTTCAGGCGACCGGCCTCATCCGCGCTGGTATCGGCAACTGCGCTGCCGATCAGGACGCGGAGGCCGGATTCGACGGCGGCTGCGGCCTTTTCGCTGATCTGCGGACGGGCGTCGACGACGGCGGCAACCGGAATGCCTGCTGCCTTCAGGTCCGCGGCGAGCAGGTAGGCGGAGTCGTTGGTGGTGCTGATGACGACGCGCTGGCCGACTGCGACGGCGTAGCGGTTCAGGTAGGTGCGGACGGCGGAAGCGAGCATGATGCCAGGACGGTCGTTGTTCTCGAACACCAGGGGACGCTCGTGGGCGCCCGGTGCCAGGACCGCCTGTTCAGCACGGATGTGCCAAATACGCGTGCGGGAAACTCCGGGGGCTGCCGGGACGGTGAGGTGGTCCGTGCGGTTCTGGGCTGCGATGAAGTAGTTCGAGTCGTAGGAACCGAAGGCGGTGGTGCGGTGCAGGACCGTGCACTCCTCGGCGGAAACCAGTTCGGCTTCAACGTCTGCGATCCATTCGAGGGCCGGCTTGCCTTCGATTTCTTCGGCGAGTCCCTCCGCCGTGGAGGCAGAGAGCAAGGAGCCACCGAGTTCGGGCTGGTCGTCGATCAGGATGACCCTTGCGCCGGTGCGGACGGCTTCGCGTGCTGCAGCCAAACCTGCAACACCGCCACCGACCACCAGGACGTCGGTGTGGACGTACTTCTTGTCGTATTCGGCTTTGTCCTCGGCCGGGTCCAACTTGCCCAAACCGGAGAGGAGTTCGATGTTCTGTCCGTCCACCAGGGAAACCGCCGTGGCCGGGAGCATGGACTCGGCAACGTGGCCGGGGAAGCGGGGTGCGATCTTGACCAGCGCGTTGGGCTCCTCGACGCCTGCAGCCATGATGCCGCGGGGACGGGCCTCATAGAGGGAGTTGCCGGCGTTGATGTGGCCGTTGGCCAGGAGGGCCGAGGCGATCGTGTCGCCGGGGTGGCCAACGAATTCCTGGCCATCCACGGTGAACCGCCAGGTGATGCTGCGGTCGATGCGGCCGCCGGTGGCGAGGCGGGCGTTCTTGCTGCTCACTTCCGGGCTCCTTCCGGGGAGGTTGTAGTGGTGGGGGCGCCGGGGGCGAGGCCCGGAGTGCCGGCCTGGCCTTGAGCTGATTGGGCTGCTGCCTTGGAGCCCGGGAGCTCCGGCCGCGGTGAGCCCATCGCGTAGATGGAGTGGATGTCGTAGCTCACGGTGTCGCGCAGCATATTGAACCACTGCCGGCAACCGGTGCTGTGGACCCAGCGTTCGGCAAAAGTGCCTTTGGTGTTTTCGCGGTAGAACAGGTATTCAGCCCATTCCCGGTCCGTGAGGTCGTTCGGGTTTTCGGGGTAGGGCACGTGTGCCTGTCCGCCGTAGTGGAATTCGGTTTCGTCGCGTGGCCCGCAGTTGGGGCATGAGATGAGGAGCATGTCTGTGCCTTCCTAGTGGGCCACGGCTGCGGCGCCGTGTTCGTCGATAAGGGCACCGGTCTCGAAGCGTTCCAGTGCGAAGGGCTTGTTGAGCTTGTGCGGTGCGCCCGTTGCGATGGTGTGGGCGAAAGTCAGGCCCGCTGCCGGGGTGCCCTTGAAGCCGCCGGTTCCCCAGCCGCAGTTGACGAACATGTTCTCCACCGGAGTGAGGCCCACGATCGGGGAAGCGTCCAGCGTGGTGTCCACGATGCCGCCCCAGGTACGGAGCACGTGAGCCCGGGCGAAGATCGGGAACAGCTCCACGGCTGCCGCCATCTGCTCTTCGATCACATGGAAGGAGCCGCGCTGTCCGTAGCCGTTGTAGGAGTCGACGCCGGCACCCATCACCAGTTCACCCTTGTGGGCCTGGGAGACGTACACGTGGACGTGGTTGGACATGACCACCGTGGGGTGGACGGGTTCGTGCAGTTCCGACACCAGTGCCTGCAGCGGGTGGGACTGGATGGGAAGGCGGAAGCCTGCCATCTCTGCCAGTACGGAGCTGTGGCCGGCGGCGCAGAGGCCCACCTTTTCAGTGTTGATAGTGCCGCGCGTGGTCTTGACGCCGGTGACGCGGTCGCCGTCCTTGATGAAGCCGGTGACTTCACAGTTCTGGATGATGTCAACGCCCATTTCGTCGCACTTGCGGGCGAATGCCCAGGCAACGTGGTCGTGCTTGGCGATGCCGGCACGCGGCTGGTAGGTGGCGCCCATGACCGGGTAGCGGATGTTGTCGCTCGTGTTCAGGATGGGGCAGAGTTCCTTGACCTGGTCCGGTTCCAGCCATTCGGCGTCCACGCCGTTGAGGCGGTTGGCGCCCACGCGGCGCATGCTCTCGCGGACGTCACCCAGGGTGTGCGCGAGGTTCATCACGCCGCGCTGGCTGAACAGGAAGTCGTACTCGAGTTCCTCGGGAAGGATTTCCCAGAGCTTGAGGGCGTGCTCGTAAATGGCAGCGCTCTCGTCCCAGAGGTAGTTGGAGCGGATAATGGTGGTGTTGCGGGCCATGTTGCCGCCGGCGAGCCAGCCCTTTTCCAGGATGGCAATGTTGGTCATGCCATGGTTTTTAGCCAGGAAGTAGGCGGTGGCCAGGCCGTGCCCGCCGCCGCCGACGATCACTGCGTCGTACGACTTTTTGGGTTCCGGGTTGCGCCAGAGGAAGTCAGGGTGTTCGGGGAGGTGGTCGACACTCACTGGGCTGCTCCAATCATTTCTGCTTCGAGTACGGATTCGGCGCCATTCCTGTTGTTGGAAAGGTGCGGATACAGGGGGAACTTTTCCGCCAGCGCGGTGACGCGGGTACGGAGTTCGACGGCGGTCCGGTCATCCAAGGTGCCGGTGCCGGCCGAGGCGATCAACGCCGTCGCAATAATGTCTGCAACTTCGGTGAACTCTTCGGCGCCGAAACCGCGGGCGGCCAGTGCCGGGGTGCCGACGCGGAGTCCCGAGGAGACCATCGGCGGACGGGGGTCGAAAGGAACTGCGTTGCGGTTGACCGTGATGCCGATGCGGTGCAGGGCATCTTCGCCCTGCTGGCCGTTGAGTTCGGAGTTGCGAAGGTCAACCAGGACCAGGTGGACGTCGGTGCCACCGCTGACGACGGAGATGCCGGCGGCTGCAACGTCTTCCTTGAGGAGGCGCTCGGCCAGGATCTTGGAGCCTTCGAGGACGCGTTCCTGGCGTTCCTTGAACTCAGGCTCTGCTGCGAACTTGAAGGCGACGGCCTTGGCGGCGATGACGTGCTCCAGCGGTCCACCCTGCTGTCCGGGGAACACTGCGGAGTTGACCTTCTTCGCGATGTCGGCGTCGTTGGTGAGGATGACGCCGCCGCGGGGTCCGCCGAGGGTCTTGTGCGTGGTGCTGGTGACGATGTGTGCGTGGGGGACCGGGCTCGGGTGCAGTCCTGCTGCCACCAGGCCGGCGAAGTGGGCCATGTCCACCATGAGGTAGGCGCCAACGGAGTCGGCGATGCGGCGGAACTCCGCGAAGTCCAACTGGCGGGAGTAGGCGGACCAGCCGGCAACGATCAGCTGCGGCTTGTTCTCGAGTGCAAGGCGCTCCACCTCTGCCATGTCGATGGTGTGGGTGTCTTCCCGCACGCTGTATGGAACGACGTTGTAGAGCTTGCCGGAGAAGTTGATCCGCATGCCGTGGGTAAGGTGTCCGCCGTGCGCGAGGTTGAGGCCCATGATGGTGTCGCCCGGCGTGATCAGCGCGTGCATGGCAGCGGCGTTGGCCTGGGCGCCGGAGTGCGGCTGTACATTGGCGAATCCGGCTCCGAAGAGCGACTTCAGGCGGTCAATGGCCAGCTGTTCGATCACATCAACGTGTTCGCAGCCGCCGTAGTAGCGCTTGCCGGGATAGCCTTCGGCGTACTTGTTGGTGAGCACCGAGCCCTGTGCCTCCATGACGGCGGTGGGGGCGAAGTTCTCTGAAGCGATCATCTCCAGCGTGGACTGCTGGCGGATGAGTTCCTGGGCGATCGCCTGATCAACCTCCGGGTCCGCTTGGGCGAGCGAGCGGATCAGCGGTTCAACCATGGTGTTCTCCTTAGAAGTACTTGTAGTTGCTGACTGTTAGTCAACTAATATATTAGAACTGATGCCATGGTATGTTGGAGATCACATAGTCGTCAACAGGTCCGCGGCAATTCGTCCAGCAGACTGGGAAATACGACCACGGGGAGTAGGCCATGAGCACAGCTTTGGAAGCACTGGAATCCGCTCCGCAGGGGACATCCCTCGCGGAGAATGCCTACCTGCTCCTGCGCGACAGGCTCATCATGCTGGACATCAAACCGGGCGATCCCATCAATGACGGCCAGATCGCGGCCGAGCTCGGAATTGGCCGCACGCCCGTACGCGAGGCAATCAAGAGGCTTGAGAGCGACCACCTCGTGGTGTCCTACCCCCGCCGTGGCACGTTTGCCACCGGTGTGGACATCACCCAGCTCGCGGAAGTCTCCGAGATCCGTGAGTTGTTGGAGCCATTGGCCTCGCGCAAAGCGGCGCGGATGGCCAGCCCTGCCATGCGGGACGAGTTGCGCGCCGTGGCCGCGGCCATCCGTGACCTCGAAGGCCAGGACGCCTCCTCCAAGGAACTCATGCGCTACGACATCCAGGTGCACCGGCTCATCTACAAGGCCTCGGCCAACGCCCACCTTGAGGACGTCCTGATCCGGTACGACAACCTCGCCACCCGTATCTGGTGCCACATGCTGGAAAAGATGCCCTCGGTTTCCGGGCACATCTCCGAGCATGCCGAGCTCCTGACTGCCATAGCCGACGGCGACGAAGAACTCGCTGCCAAACTGGCCATGCACCATGTGGTGAGCTTCGAAGAGACCATCCGCAAGGTCCTCTAACCCACCCTCCCTCTATCACCTCCCGCCCCTCTATCACGTCCCACCCTTTTTGCCGGCTTGCTCTATCACCTGGATGTATCCCCCGGGGCGCGGGATCCGAACTTCCCGCGGGGCTGCGTACCGCCACGACCCACATTGGGCCGTCCTGCCCGCAGGTTCCCCCAATTTTCCGGCGTGTCACCGTCCGGCGCCTTCAATGTGGGTCGTGACGGAACGGGCCGGCGGCACTGTTACTTCCTGCCGCCGTCGTCGTCCGACGCTCTATCAGGTCCCACCCTTTTTGCCGGATTGCTCTATCACCTGGCTGTATCCCCCGGGTCGCGGGTGATCTGAACTTCTCGTGAGGCTGCGTACCGCCACGACCCACATTCGGCCGTCCTCCCCGCAGGTTCCCCCAAATTTCCGGCGTGTCGGCGTCCCCTGTCCTCAAAGTGGGTCGTGGCGGAACGGGCCGGCGGCACTGTTACTTCCTGCCGCCGTCGTCGTCCGACGCGCTATCACGTCCCGCCCTTTTTGCCGGATTGCTCTATCACCTGGCTGTATCCCCCGGGTCGCGGGTGATCTGAACTTCTCGTGGGGCTGCGTACCGCCACGACCCACATTCGGCCGTCCTCCCCGCAGGTTCCCCCAAATTTCCGGCGTGTCGGCGTCCTCTGTCCTCAAAGTGGGTCGTCGCGGCACAAAACGATTGCACCCCACCGCCCCGTCACGCCAGGCCTGCTCTCTCGGTCTGGCGTAGGGCTCGACAGTCGGCCTCTACCCTTCCTGGCAGCTGCGTCCTGAACATTGGCAAGCAGCGGGGCGGAACGGCCGTGACTCCGAGGCATGACTTGTGGTTGCCAACCTGGTCGGCTCTGGCCTCAGCCCCTCGTTGCCCGGCGCTCTCCACCAGTTGTTTACCGCCGCCAGGGTTCCGGGATGTGAGAGAGGAAGGTCCAAAAAGGGGGTGGGGTGTGAGAGAGGAAGGTCCAAAAAGGGGGTCGGATGTGAGAGAGGAAGGTCCAAAAAGGGGGTGGGATGTGAGAGAGGAAGACCAAAAAGGCGGTGGGATGTGAGAGAGCGTTCGGGGATGGCGGGAGATATTGGAGGCATTTGTGCCCAGCCTGTGCCTTTCGGTGCAACTGCGTTGATACAAGTGCAACAACAGCAGTCGAGGGAGATTGGGGGCACTCTCCTGCCCGTCGTCGATGGAACGTAGCGACGACATTTCTCGGATAGTTCTCGGGCAGAAAAAATTCACCCTTGACCGTGGTCCCGCTCACACTTAGTCTGGTGCAACAGCGTTGCGTTCAATGCAACCCCAATCAACTTGGTGGAACATGAGTAACGAATCCAACCCGGTGGCGGCCGTATCGGAAGACCTGTCCAACGGCGGACAGGGAACCACACCCGCCCCCAAAATTTCGGTTAGCAAGGACACTCGACGTCGCGTGGTCACGGCTAGCTTCATCGGCAACTTCGTCGAATGGTTCGACTACGCCGTCTACGGCTACCTTGCCGGAATCATCTCGACCGTCTTCTTCCCGGAGTCCGATCGTCAAACAGCACTCCTGGCAACGTTCGGCGTCTTTGCGATCTCCTTCTTTGTGCGACCCATTGGTGGTTTCATCTGGGGCCACATCGGCGACAGGATCGGACGCAAGCAGGCGTTGTCCCTGTCCATCCTGCTGATGTCGGTTGCAACTTTCTGCATCGCACTGATCCCGGGATACGCAACCATCGGCGTCATGGCGCCGATCCTGCTCCTGCTGGTCAGGGTTGTGCAGGGATTCTCGGCAGCAGGCGAATATGCAGGAGCCTCCGCATTCCTGGTGGAGTACGCGCCCGCACATCGGCGCGGACTCTATGCCGCCGTCGTACCTGCAAGCACTGCGGCGGGACTGCTGCTGGGGTCGCTTCTGGCCGCGCTGCTGACCTCCGTGATGAGCGCGGAGCAGCTCAACGAATGGGGCTGGCGCCTTCCCTTCCTCCTGGCAGCGCCCATGGGCCTGATCGGCCGGTACATCCGGACGAAACTGGAGGATACGCCCGCCTTCCGCGAGCTCGCCGAGACAGACCACGCAGTCAAGGCCCCGGCATTTGCGATGTTCAGGACCTACCGCAAGCAGCTCGTCATCGCTACTGGAGCGGTCTTGCTGAATGCCGTCGGCTTTTACGTCATCCTCAGCTACATGCCCACGTACCTATCGGAGGAATTGGGATTCGGTGCGGCGGAATCGTTCCTCGCAACCACCATTGCCCTGGCCAGCTACATCGGCTTCATCTTCCTCACGGGCATTGCTTCGGACAGGTTCGGCCGGAAGAAGATGCTCATCATCGCAGCGGTGCTGTTCAGCGTCCTGACGGTCCCGGCTTTCATGCTGCTGGACTCCGGAAGCTTCGCGGTGATTGTTTTCGTCCAGATCCTCCTCGGCGGCATGCTCACCCTGAACGACGGAACCCTGCCCAGCTTCCTGGCGGAACTCTTCCCCACAAAGGTTCGCTACACCGGGTTCGCGGTTAGCTTCAACCTCTCCAACGCCCTGTTCGGTGGCACGGCCCCGTTCATGGCCACCCTCCTCATTGGCATGACACACAACCAGCTGGCACCCGGCTGGTACCTGGTCGCCGCCTCCCTTGTTTCCCTCATCGCAGTCCTCTTCGCCGCAGAGACTTCCCGCAAGCCCCTGCAGCAGGACTGAAACAACCACACCCCATTGAAAGGAAAGAACCATGACCATCACGCAGAACGAGGCTGTCAACGACGTCGCCAAGCTCGAGCGCCTCAAGGTCCTCAACAACGGTGAGAAAGTGTCGCTGACCTTCTCCGACGCCGAGTTCGAGCGCCGTCTCGCCGGACTCCGCCGCATCATGGCAGAAAAGGACCTCGACGCCGTCGTCCTCACCAGCTACCACTCCATCAAGTACTACTCCGACTTCCTCTTCACCTACTTCGGCCGTTCATACGGGATGGTGGTCACCAAGGATGACACCGTCACCATCACGGCAAATATCGACGCCGGCATGCCTTGGCGCCGCAGCTACGGCGAGAACCTCGTGTACACGGACTGGCGCCGTGACAACTACATCCACGCCATCCAGGAAGTCCTGCGCACCCGCGGCATCAAGCCGCGCCGCATCGGCGTCGAAGATGACTCCTTGCCGCTGGACAACCGCAACAAGATCCAGGCGGCGTTCGCCGATGCAACGCTGGTGGATGTTGCCCAGGCTGCGATGCGTCAGCGCATGATCAAGTCCACCGAGGAAATCGAGGTCATCAAGCACGGCGCCCGCATCGGCGACCTTGGCGGCGAGGCCATCCGCAACGCCATCACGGCCGGAATCACGGAGTACGAAGTCGCTTTGATCGGCACCGAAGCCATGGTCCACGAGATCGCCCGGACGTTCCCGAACTCCGAAATCCGCGATACGTGGGTGTGGTTCCAGTCCGGCATCAACACCGACGGCGCCCACAACTGGGCAACCACCCGCAAGATCCAGGAACACGACATCCTGTCCTTGAACTGCTTCCCGATGACCAGCGGCTACTACACGGCGCTTGAGCGGACCCTGTTCTACGGTGAGCCCGATGCCCGTTCGCTGGAGCTGTGGAACATCAACGTCGAGGTCCACAAGCGTGGCCTGGAACTCATCAAGCCCGGCGCCGTTTGCAAGGACATCGCTGCCGAACTGAACGAGATCTACGTCAGCCACGGACTCCTCGCGAACCGGACCTTCGGTTACGGTCACTCCTTCGGTGTGCTGAGCCACTACTACGGGCGTGAGGCCGGGCTGGAACTCCGTGAGGACATCGAGACTGTGCTGGAGCCGGGCATGGTGGTCTCGATGGAACCGATGATCACTGTGCTGGACGGCCAGCCCGGTGCCGGCGGTTACCGCGAGCACGACATCCTGGTTGTGGGCGAGGACGGCGCGGAGAACATCACCAAGTTCCCGTTCGGCCCCGAGTACAACATCATCGGAGCCTAGCGTGGTGCGGCCGGCGGACGCAGTGCACGGCGTCCGCCGGCCGTCCCGGCCCAGTGCCGGGCAAACCGGTACCGGTTCAACCGCTGCAGCGAAATATAGTGAGACCCATGACTCCCACCGAATCCACCGAGACTCCTGACGGCAGCAACACTAACGGCGACGGCAAAGGCACGTCGGTCATCGTTAACGCCATTGCCGTGCTGAAGAGTTTCAGCGCCGAGGAACCTTTGCTCGGAGTCACTGAGATTGCCGGCCGCGTCGGACTGCATAAGAGCACCGTTTCGCGGATACTGGCCACTTTGGAGCAAGAGGGTTTGGTAGAGCGCGACGTCGATTCGCGCAGGTTCCGCTTGGGGCTGGGAATGATCGCCATGGCGGGCCCCCTCCTGGCGGAACTCGAAGAGCGGCGCGTGGCCTATCCCGTCCTCCGCGAGTTGACCGAGCGGACAGGCGAGACCAGCGCACTCATGGTGTGGAACGGCGTCGAATCCATGTGCGTGGAGCAGATCCCGAGCCGGCACCAGGTGAAACACCTTGCCCCGCTGGGGGCGCGCTACAGCGAAGCGTTGAGTTCCTCGGTCCAGGTGTTCCTCGCCGCCGAGGACCAGGACCGCGTCCGGAGTCTTCTCCGCAGCGGTTCGGTCACACTGCCCAGCCTGGATGCCGACGCCGTTGAGTCGTACCTCCGGCGTCTGGAGGAAACATCGAAGCGCGGATGGGCCGTCAACTTTGGGGAAACCTCCATCGAGGAGGTTGGGGTTGCCTCGCCCGTTTACGATCACCGCGGCGACATCGTGGCTTCGGTGCTGATCCCGGCCCCGAAGTTCCGCGTCTCGCAGGACACCCTCAACAGTCTCGGAGAAGCCTGCGCGGATGCGGCGGCCAAGGTGACGTCGCGCCTGGGTGGGCGCCCTCCCGCCTGACGTGGCCCCAGGCCACCGTCGAGATGGCAAATGATGACAGTCCGAGGCCGCAACATACCTATTAACTGCCATCTCGGCGTGAGGGCCAACTACTTGACCTGCGCCGTTCTCCTTCCTAGGGTGTTGTGAGAAAACGTTTTCTTGCCCTTGCTTGTCCATGCCGGAGTGCCTCAGGCGCTCCCGGACTGGGTCACATTGTTGTGCCCAGGGAAGGATCATCCATGCAGAGAACCCACAAGAGAGAACGCCTGCGAAGGGTCGGCGTGGCCACCCTGGCTACAGCGCTGGGCCTGGCGTCGCTCAGTGCGCTGGGAAGTCCAGCCAGCGCCGTTCCCGCGAACGAGCCTGGTTCGGCGGACTCTCCGGCCTGCTCCAGCGCCAGTGTCCAGCTCATCGCCACAACCGGCAGCGCGCCGCAGAATCTCTGCGTCCCCGCCGAAGCCACGGAGCACAACAAGACCTTGCTCGTCTGGAACAAGCCAGGCGTATACGACGACGTGGTGGACTATCGCGTCTACATCAACGGCCAGCCGCTGGGCACGGCCGAGGAAAATGCGAAGACCCATTCTCCAGCCCAGGAATACATTGATGCTTTCCGGGCCGCGGACCGGGACGGGTTCCATGCGAAAACCCTGGCCCACAACTTCACGGTGACTGGGCTGGCGCCACGGACCACCTACCAGTTCAGCGTCACCGGCATCAGGAAGGACGGAACCGAGACCCCTTCGAGTGGTCCGATCACGGTGACCACCACTCCCGAACGCCACCGCGTGAACATCGCGCACCCCGCCTACAAGGCCGTGGGTGACGGTCAGACCCTCAACACCAAGGCAATCCAGAAGGCAATCGATACCTGCCGGACCCCGGGCTGCACGGTGGTGGTTCCAGCGGGCACCTTTAAAACGGGTGCCCTGTTCCTGCATTCGGACATGACGCTGGAACTGGCAGAAGGCGCACGGCTCTTGGGTTCGGACAGGCCGGAGGACTACCCGCTGGAAAAGGGCTATTACCTCTATCCCGTCCCCGACCCCGCTCCCGAAGAAACCGAATACCGGAACTTCCGCAGGCCGCCGTCGCTCCTTAACGTCCTGCCGGCAGACAATGGGCGTTCGGCAGAAGGCCGTGAGCCGGGAGCTGTCGCGAAGAACGTTCGCATTACCGGCAAGGGCGTCGTGGACGGCAACGGGTGGAAGCGGACCGCGGAGGGCTCCATCACGGACGAAGCGGGAAATGTGCTTCCGCAGTACGTTGCCAGTTCGGCCGGCAAGGTTCTGGATGACGGTCTCCTCGCCGCGGCCCAATTCCGCAATGCCAAGGAACACCCGGAGTTCCTGACGGGAGTGGTCAATAAGCCGGAAACGCTGGAGGATTCCGTGCTTTACGGCCAGTACCGCTCAAGCCTGATGACCTTCATGGGCGTGGAAGGCCTTTACCTTGAGGGAATCACGGCCGATAACCCGGCCTTCCACGGCGTGATGATCCTGGACGGCCAAAACACTACGGTGAACGGGATGCGCCACACGACGTACAACACCAACAACGGCGACGGTTTGGAATTCGGTGGCACCAGCAACGGCATGGTGCTCAACAACTTCTTCGACACCGGGGATGACCAGGTCAACTTTGCTGCCGGACAGGGAAAATACGGCGCACAAGGACGGCCCAGCGAGGACGTCTGGATCTTCAACAACTACATGCGCATGGGTCATGGCGGAGTTGCCGTAGGTTCCAACACGGCGGCGTGGGTTCAGCGCGTCCTTGCCGAGGATAACGTCATGTACAAGGTGGAGACCGGCGGACTGCGCATGAAGAGCACGTCGGACATGGCAGGCGGCGGACGGGATTTCCTGTTCCGTGATACGGCCATGGCCTGCATGGGGAGCAGCGCGTTCATCATGACGCTCAGCTACAACCAGTCGCCGTCGGGGTACGTCGCAGCAGATTCTGCGACTTTCAAAAACGTGAAGGTCAAGAATGTGTCTGTGGACGGCAACAACTCACCCACGTGCGGCATGGCCGTCTCCGACAGCAAGCCGGTGATCGACATCCAGGCGGGGCCTGCCCTGGGTGAAGGGACGGCCACGCTCAGCGGGTTCACCTTCCAGGATGTGGTGTTCCGGAACGTTAATCCCACCAACATCAAGGGCCTCACGGACTCCGCGTTCCACGGGGTGACGTTCCACAGCGTCCGGAACAACGCCAACCCCTGGCGCTTTGACGGCTACTCCACCGGGAACACGTTCACGAATGTGAGCCCGCCCGTCAAGTGATGCGGAGTTGGCACTTAGTGACACACAACAGGACGGCGGCCGCCCCGAAAAGGAAGCGGCCGCCGTCGTGATTGTTGCGGTATTGATTAATGAGGAATGCGCTACATTGCCTTCCTTGAGGTGGTCTCATCCATAGCGTCCCTGCCCAGCCACGCGCCCAAGCCAATCATGGCCACGCCAAGCACAAAGTGCAGCCAGTTGTCGGCGGTGTTGAACGGAACAAAGTTGGCAGCGGTTTCCTGGTTGATGACCAGGCCGTAGATCCAAAGGACGATGTACACGGCACCGCCACCCAGGAGGAACAGGCGAGCCATGCGGCCTGTCCTCGCCATGGCCAGGCCGGCCGCGCCAAACAGCAAATGGACGATGTTATGGAGTATTGAAACTTGGAATATTCCAAACAACATGGCGCCTGATTCATGTCCGGCAAAGGTCATGGCGCCGTAATTGGTGGTGATTCCCGGGATGAACCCAAGAACGCCTACCAGCAGAAATACAATGCCAACGCCCAAGGCGGTGTTGTGGAGCGTTAAACCCATCGCATGGTGATGTGCTGGGTGCGAAGCGGTGGTCATAAGTCCTCCCTATTCACGCTGTTTTCCGGCTCTTCTCATGGAGAGCCGGCCCGCGGCAAGGGGTGTCGGAAAACCTTGCCGACGCCGCCATAATACTCCTGAAATGCCGCTGATAGCAGGGGAAAGGGCAGTTCAGCGCCGGTTAGCATTGGTTAATGACTCAAGGCCCCAACGGAGGATTTGTTTCGATTTTCCACGACACCCGTGACGTCACTCCATTCCGTGAGGGACAGATCCGAACTCCCGTGCGCGGATTGACCGACGGGCTTGGCGGAGCCCTGTCCGGAGTGTTGATCGGCCGGAACGCAGCCAGGCTCTCGGTGAGCGGCGATGCGCCGCGGTTGAAGTTCCTGGCATCCAGGCAGTCGCGGCTGATGCACGACGCGGTTTTCGGCTCATCCGACCCGGACCGCCTGCTCTCCCTTGCCCGTGAGTTCCCGGGGTGGGCGGGTCTTTGCTATGTCATGTCCGGCTTGCTGGTTTACAAGCACGGTGGATACCTGCGGGCGTCGGAACTGCTGCAACGGGGCTTGGCAACAAGGATCGACGACGACGCCAGCCAGTTCTCTGCCCAGTACCTGGGGCGGGTGGTCGCCAGGGTTGAGGTTGCCGAACGCGTTGAAGTCCCGGTTTTGTTCAGCGAGGAGTCAGTGTTCCTTGCCCTGTCCCATTGCCTGCGGGAGATGGGAATGATGGAGGCGGCGCTCGAAGCCGTGGTGAGCCTGCCGCCGTCGTTGCCTTCTGCGCTGGCCCGCTGCACGGCGGCTTTTGCGCTGGGACGCTACCGCGACGTGGTGATCTGGACCAACGGCTTGCTGAATACCGATGATTTGTCTGCCGCGCTGTTGCTGATCCGCGCCCGGGCGCAGCGAGCCCGCGGAGACTTCGATTCCGCCCAAAACGCCCTCAAGGAGGTCCTGCGCCGCAAGAAGACCAGCTTGGCCCTCCGTAATGATGCCCTCACGGACAGGGCCCTGCTTGCGCTGGACCAAGGACGTTTCACGTTGACTCCGCGGAGCCGGCGGCCTGCGCCGCCGGCTGAGTTGGAGTCCTTGGAAGTCATCCGGAAAGACGCTGAGATGCGCCGGCTGTGGGAGAACGACTTCAGGCAGCTGGGCGGTGAGTAAACACCGCGTCATTGAAGGGTATGTGCGCTTGGACGAAGTGCTCGCAGCCTGAAAGCGGCTAGATGTGCGTGGCCACCAGCGGAATGATCTGTTCCGCCAACAGCACCACGCCCAACCCCACCATGATGATGCCGCTGGTGAGGGTCACAACCCGCGCAGCGCCGGGCCTCGAGGCAAGCAGTTTCCGTGAGGTCAGCGCCACGCCCGTGTAGACCAGCCCTGCCATCACCACGAACGTCATCCCCAGCAAGCCGGACTGCACGGGCACGGGAAGCGACGCGTCGGGACTGACGAACTGCGGAACCAGCGCAACGAAGAACAGCAGGCCCTTCGGGTTGATGCCGCTGGTTCCTACGCCCTGCAGGAAAGTGCGGAGCTGGTTTCCGGAATGTACGACGCCGGCATCCGCACTAAAGCTCGCACCTCGCCACGAGCGGATGGTTGAGGCGCCAAGCCACAGCAGGTAGGCGGCGCCGGCAACAGTGAGCCAACTCAGGAGGCCCGGAACGCCTGCCAAAAGTGCCGCCAGGCCAGCCGCCATGAGCAATGTGTGAATGACGTAGCCCCCGCAGAGCCCCGCTACGGCAGGGACGAAGCTGCGCTGCCGGAGGCCTGCCGAAATGGAATAGGCCCAATCCACGCCGGGGGTGCAAGCCAGGCTGACAGACACCAGCAGGAAGGCGAAGAACAGCTGCGGATTCAAGGTTCTCTCCAGGGTTTGTTGGTAGGAAAACTCTAGGGAAAATCGCTTGAGAAGTGCTCGCCAATTTCGCCCGGATCGCTGCCCTTCGGGTAAGATTTTTGCGTGATTGACGGAATCGACAGAAGTATTTTGCGGCACCTCAAAGAAGACGGAAGGATTACTGCCACCGCGCTGGCCTCCAAGGTCGGCCTGACTGTCGCTCCGTGCCACCGGAGGCTCCGCGACTTGGAGCAGTCCGGCGTGATCCGCGGTTACCGCGCAGACATCGACCCCGCCGCCGTCGGGCTTGGTTTTGAAGCGATTGTCTTCGTGACCCTCCGCCAGGCGGACAGGGCAACCATGGCGGCTTTCGAGGCCCGGGTGGCTGCCAGCCCCAACATTGTCGAAGCGCAACGACTGTTCGGTTCGCCCGATTACCTGCTGAAAGTCATTGCCGCGGACCTGCCCGCGTATCAGCGCTTCTACGACGACGAGTTGGCCGCACTTCCGGCGGTGGAGCGTTTGAACTCGACGTTGGTTATGAAGAACCTCAAAACAAACACGGGACCACCGGTCTGAGTCGGTCCTGGAGCGGGGCTATTCCTGGAGCAGGCCGGTGGTGCGGTAAGGGATCACTTCGCGGAGGAACATGCTGGTGGATGTCCTGACGATCCCGGGGCAGAGCCGGATCTCCTCGGAAACCCGGTAGAGATCGTCCGGGCTTTTCGCCACCACCCTGATGATGAGGTCGGTATCGCCGGCTGGAGCATGGCATTCCAGGACTTCCGGGATCTTCCGCAGGGCGGCGATGGCCTCGTTGAGGTGGCTTTGGTCCAGTTCGGCGCTGACTGCAGCGGCGACGCCCCTGCCGAGGGCGGAAGGAAGCACGCGGCTGCTGTTGGCGCGCAAGGCCCCGGCCGCCGTCATGCGTTCCAAACGGGTTTGAACCGTGCCCCGGGCAAGGTTCAGCTTCTGCGCCAGCACCATGATGGGCATGCGGGGATCATCGTCCAAGGCGGCGATGATCCGGCGGTCGGTGGCGTCGAGTTCCTGCAAAGTGACTACTCCCTGTCGGTTCTTCACGGTGATACTGGTCAGATCGACTAATCATCCTAGACTCTGTTGCACTAACTGTATGCTTCCTGCTGAAATTGTGACAACGAAGCGGAACGAGGCCATCGCCGGATCCCGCAGGCACCAGGCAGCCCGGTACACCACCCGGAATCCTGCGAAAGCATCCCGCAAGGAAGCAGCCGCTGATTGACTCTTGTTCACGCATTGTCATTCCGCACAACATGCCCGCATGGGCACCACAGTAAGAGCCCCTGAGCCACCGAATCGTTGCGGTAGCTGAGGGGCTCTTGTGTTGTCCGTGGCGCGCCTTGGCGGTGGTGGAGCCATCCTGGCCGAACCACGCCGCATAGGCTTGGACCATGACTTCCGCAGGACGCTTTGCCCCCAGCCCTTCCGGGGAACTCCACGTGGGCAACCTGCGGACCGCTATCCTCGCCTGGCTCTTCGCCAAGGGCAGCGGCCGGGACTTCCTGCTGCGCGTTGAGGACCTGGACAGGGCGCGCTCAGGCGCCGAGGCCGTGCAACTCCGCGACCTGGCGGCCGTGGGCGTGCGGTGGGACGCCGCCGTCGTGCGCCAAACCGACCGCGTGACGCTCTATGCGGACGCGATTGCGCAGTTGACGGCCCAAGACCGCACGTATGAGTGCTTCTGCACGCGGCGCGAAATCCAGGAAGCACCGTCGGCGCCGCACGCCCCGCAGGGCGCCTACCCGGGAACGTGCCGGCGGTTGTCGCACGCCGAACGGGAGATCCGGCGGGCCACCCGTCCCGCCGCCATCCGGCTCATGGCAGACGTCACCGAGTGGGCTGTGGAGGACCAGTTGCACGGCCAGTACCGGGGAGTCGTGGACGACTTTGTGTTGCGCCGCAACGACGGCGTCACGGCCTACAACCTCGCAGTGGTGGTGGACGATGCAGCCCAGGGCATCGACCAGGTGGTGCGCGGCGACGACCTCCTCCCTTCAACGCCCCGGCAGGCTTATTTGGCTACCCTCCTGGGCCTCCCGGTCCCCGAATACGCGCATGTTCCGTTGGTTGTTAATCACGACGGCGCCAGGCTGGCAAAGCGCGACGGTGCCGTCACGCTGGGGGACCTCGCCGCCGTCGGGGTTTCTGCCGATGCCGTGCGGGACCTTCTGCTGGGGTCGCTCGGATTGCCCGCGGGATCCTTGGAATCCGCCCTGCCTTTCTTTGAGCCGGCGAAGCTCCCGCGGGACCCGTGGGTGTGGAAAAACCCCGTGCCGGAGATGCCCGCCCGTTAGGCTGGCAGGATGCATTCACAGGTGATCGCCCCCGGATTCGAATACGTCGCAGAGCTCTTTGGCAGCTTCCTGGAACAGGATCCGGAGTACTCCGCGCAGGTCGCCGCCTACCATCGCGGCGTCAAGGTCCTTGACCTCAGCGGGGGACCGAACATCCGGGCCGATTCCGTGACCGGCGTCTTCTCCTGTTCCAAAGGCATGGGTGGCTTGGTGATGGCCCTGCTCGTCCAGGACGGTTTGCTGGACCTCGACGCTGAAGTGGTGAAGTACTGGCCGGAGTTCGGCGTCGAAGGCAAGGAAAGCGTCACTGTAGCGCAATTGCTTTCGCACCAGGCCGGGCTTTTGGGCGTGGAGGGCGGGCTGACCATGGAGGAGGTCAACGACTCCGGGCTGGCCGCGGCAAAACTCGCCAAGCTGCCTCCCTTGTGGAAGCCGGGTGCGGCGTTCGGCTATCACGCACTGACAATCGGGGTCTTCATGGAGGAACTCTGCCGCAGGATCACCGGTTCCACCCTGCAGGCCATCTTCGAGGAGCGGATCAGGTCGGTTGCAGACGCGCACTTCTATCTGGGCCTGCCCGCCGAAGAGGAAGGCCGGTTCGCGCCCTTCCGTTGGGTCGCCGACCCCTCAATGCCGTGGGTTGACCCGGCAAGCCACTTCGGGCTGACCGTCAACGCGGCTGCCGGGGACCTCCTGGACCTGCCCAACATCAGGGAAGTCCGCGCGGCAGGACTGAGCTCCGCAGCAGGGGTTGCCAGCGCGGACGGAATGGCACGGATCTATGCGCTTGCGCTGACGGGCCTGTCTGGTTCCGCTGAGCCGGCTTCGGGCGGCGCTGATTCTACAGGCAGTGCTTCGGCCGTCCCGCCCCTGCTCACCGAGGAGACCATCCGGGCGGTGTCCGCCGAGCGGGTCTTCGGAATCGACCGGGTGTTTGGAGAGACAGGATGCTTTGGCACTGTATTCATGAAGTCGCACAACCGGATGCCTTTCGGCAGCCACCGTGCCTTCGGCCATGACGGTGCCAGTGCGTCCCTGGGCTACGCGGACCCTGTTTACGAGTTGGGCTTTGGCTACGTGCCCCAGCAGGCCGAGCCAGGGGGAGTGGGCTGCCGGAACTTCCTGCTCAGCTCGGCGGTGCGGCAGGCTATCTCGGAGCTGTAGCTCCACCAAGTGTGGACCCAAGTGCGTCCAGCCGGTGTACGGCGACGGCGCTGCGGAAGTACGGAAGCTTCCCCTCCAGGGATGAACGGTCAGCCCGCTGCCGACTCCAAGCGCCGGAGCGCCGCGGCCCGCCCTTTGTGACCTGAACGTTCATCAAGGGCAATGGAAATGCCCAGAACCGCAACCATGACCAGCATGCACAAGGGAACTGAGGCCCCGGCTGAGGCCAGGACGATGCTGCCGCCAAGTACCGCCAGGACCATGGCCGTACTCCACAGCACATGCTTGTCCACGCCGAGCATCGCAGTGTAAAGCGCTGTCAAAGAGACCTTGAAGATCGCGATGGGGACCGCAATCCAGGCGATGACCGCGGCCGCACTGATGTGGGCCGAGTGGTCGATGAAGTAGGCGGCCACATGGAGTCCCGCACCGGTGGCAGCAATGGCCGCAAAGACGATCATGTGGCCATAGCCAAAGAGGAACGAACGGTGCCGCTGCAGGTGCAGGGACTTGCCCGAGGGGAGGATGAAGTAGATCCACCACATGCCGAAGGCCAAGCCCGTCCCGCTAATTCCGACGACGGCCGCCTCAAGTGACCAGCCGCGCAGGGCGACGATTGCGCGAAGGGTTTCGATGGCACCGATCAGGCATTCGCCCAAGGCGATGATGGCCAGCAGTCCATAGCGTTCGGCAATATGGTGTGCGTGCCAGGGAGTGCGCATCTTCCGCTCGGCCAGTCCCGGGACGGACATCTCCAGGATGAAAAGCGGGGCTGCAAGCAGGAACGTTGTCAGCACGTCCGTTTCGATCACCAGGGCTGTCACCCAGCCGAGCTGCAACAGTGCAAGGTACTTGGCGTAGCGAAGGCATGTTTCGCGGCGTTCGGGATCTTGCCGAGCAGCACGCAACCACTGGAACACCAAGGCCAGGCGCATCACGATGTAGCCGATCAGGATTGCCACGTTGTTCACGTGGTCCCCCTCAAGGAGGGAATGGAACATCGGCTCGATGCCCATGGCCAGGATCAGGACCCCCACCATCTGCACCATGGTGACCACCCGGAACACCCAGTCGTCGGTGTCGTAGGCGCTGGCAAACCAGGTGAAGTTAACCCACGCCCAGATCACGGCGAACATGGCGTAACAGAATCCGAGCAGGCCAACCCCGAAGTGTGCCTCCGCGACGTTATGGGCCAACTGGTTGGCGGAGACACTGAACGCGATCACAAAGGTCAGATCGAAAAACAGCTCCAAGGGTGTAGCGGTGCGGTGCTGCTCGTGGGGGTCGCGACCGCCCATTCGCGCCAAGGCATGGCGAAGGGGATTCGTGGACATAGTTCAAAGGTTACCGGCGCCGTGTGGGCTTGTGCCGGGTTCGTGGGAATGCGTTAGGATCGCCGTTCCTCTACGGGTGAAGGGGCAGGCTTCCAGCGAACTGGGCGCAGCGAACTCGGCGAACTGGGCCTGGCTAGACCCGCCCCAGCACATCGATGTCTTCGAGGAACTCCTGGTACACCTGTTCGCTGACGGTGGTCCGGGTGTCGGCGATCGCGTCGAGGTAGTCCTGCGTGACGGGTCCCTTCCGGCCCTGTGAAGCAGTGCTGCCTTTCGAGGGCGAGCCGGCGGCAGCAGCGTCGTCGTACACGGCTTTTTCCAGGGCGCGCTGGGAGGCGCTCCGCGCAGCGAACTCGATGTCCGCGGGTGAGAAGCCCTCGGTTCGCTCAACCAGCAACGGAATGTCCACGTTGTCCACCACAGTTGCCGGAATGAAACGCTGCCACATGGCTTCGCGGGCATGGACGTCCGGAAGGCCGATGGGGATGACGTAGTCGAAGCGGCCGTGACGTAGGAAAGCCGTGTCCAGGGCGCGGATGAAGTTGGTGGCGCAGACCAGGAGGCGGCCGGGCTGTTCGCGGAAGGCCGGGATGATCTTCAAGAGCTCGTTGGTGACGCCCTGCAACGGCGACGGCGGATCGCCGGCACGCTGGGAGGCGATTTCCTCCACTTCGTCGATGAAGACCACAGCGTGTTCCAGCTCTGCGATCTCAAGGAAGGTTTCCCGCAGCGCACCCGCCAGGCCCTTGGGGTCGGAGGCGAGCCGGGAAGGGAAGACCTCTACGAACGGCCACTCCAGCCGTGAGGCGATGGCCTTCGCAAATGTGGTCTTGCCGGTGCCGGGAGGGCCGAACAACACCACGGCGCGTGGGGGTACTACTCCGTATTCATCGGCGAGGTCGGCTTCGGCCAGCGGAAGGACGAGGCGGCGTTCCAGCAGTTCCTTCTCGCGCTTCATGCCCGCCACGTTTTCCCACAGATCCCGGGCCAGGATCCGGCCTCCGAGCAGGCTGAGCGGCTCCAATTCCTGCCGCTGGACGGGGATGGTCCGCTCGAAGTAGCGCAGGTTCTTCTTCACCACGAAGCCGCGGCCAAGGAACGCCTCCACCCGGGTTTCGGTTTCGGGCATGAGTGCCGAGAGCTTGTTCAGGCCGTGCGGTGCCATGCGGTTCTCGACGGCGGACAGCAACGAGGTGCCTATCCCGCGGCCGCGGAACTCCGGCAGGGTGGCGAGGAAGACGATCCAGCCTTGATCATGCGCGGCGCGTCCGACGGCGGCTCCCACCACTTCGTCGCCCTGCACGGCAACAACCGCGTGGTCCTTCTCGCAGGAGGCCAGTACTTCGGAGAGCGCGTACACCGGCTCGACGCCGTTGGCCTTCAGCGATTCCCACAGGTGCAGGATGCCGTCCAGGTCCGAGGAGTGAAAATCCCTGATGCGCCAATTAGTCATGCCCGCTCCTGAGTCCTCATAGTGAGTCGCCGTTGAATCCTTGGAGTCGAGCATAGGCGAACCCGGCAGGCGGGACGTTGCGCGGCGGTTGCGTTACGCACCCGCCGTTGGGGTCAGGAGCTAGGCGTTGGCGAGTGACGCACCGGCCCGCTTACCCGCACCTGCCCGCTTACCCGTGCCGGCACGGTAGTACTCCTGGCGCTGGACGCCCAGGGCGTCGATCTCAAGCTCGATCACGTCGCCGGGCTGGATGAAGGGGAACCGGCCGGACAAGGCCACGCCCTCAGGGGTTCCCGTGATGATCACGTCGCCGGCCTCCAGCACCATGTACTGGCTGAGGTGGTGGACGATCGTGGGGGCATCGAAGACCATGTCCGAGGTGTTGGAGTCCTGCCGGATCTCGCCGTTTACGCGCGTGCGCAACCCAAGGTTGGCGGTATCGACGTCGGACGCGGGTACCAGCCACGGACCCAATGGCGTGGAACCCGGGAGCGTCTTGCCCTTGGTCCATTGCCCGGCGGGGCCGTTCATCTGGAAATCGCGCTCGGAAAGGTCGTTCGCTACGGCGTAGCCGGCAATGTATTCCGCCGCCTCCTCAACAGAGGAGACGTAGGAGGCTTCCTTGCCGATCACGATTGCGAGTTCCACTTCCCAGTCGTACTTTTCCGACGTCGGGGGGATGGGGGCCGCGTCGAAAGGCCCGCTGATGGTGTTGGCCGGCTTGAGGAACGCCACCGGGACCTCGGGCGGCGTGACTCCTGATTCAGCGGCATGGGCCGCGTAGTTCAGTCCGATCGCGATGACGTTGGCCGGCCGGGCAACGGGGGCGCCGATCCGCAGGCCGTCGGCGGAGATCTCCTCGAGTTGGCCGGCGTCCAGGGCTTCGCGCGTGCGGGCGATGCCGTCCGAGGCGAGGAAGCCGCCGTCGAGGTCTTTGGTGAGGGACGTCAGGCTGAAGTACTTTTCCCCCTGTGCGTCCTGGGCAATGACAACAGGTTGTTCGTTTCCGGCCGCTCCCAGCCTGGCGAATTTCAAGGTCATGGCTTCCTCCGTTTTCGGTACTGACATCCGCAACCCAGTGTGCTGTGTTGGCCGGGCAATCCTTAAATGTGACCCGGACGGGCTCCCGCTACCCGGCCTCCCGCTAAAGGGTCCGCCGGAGCCGCTTCTCCAGATTGCTGATGTGGACCGTGACCAGTGCCTTCACGAGTTCGGCATCGCCCCGCTCCAGGGCGTCGACGATCGTCCTGTGGTCATCCAACGCCCGAGTTACCGCCTTGTCCCTGGTGACGTCCTGCCAGATGCGGGCCCGTATGGTGCTGCTGTAAAGGGCTTCCACGAGGCTGCCGAGGTAGTCGTTTCCGGCTGCTTGCGCGATGACGCCGTGGAACGTCAGGTCATGGGCAACCAATTCCTCCACGGAGCTGTATTCGTCCACCATCTTCAAGCTGTCGCGCAGTCTGGCGATGTCCGGCGCAGATATTTTTCCTGCGGCCAAATGGGCCGTGGCGGGCTCCAGGATACGTCGGACCTCGAAGAGTTCAAGGACCGAGCGATCCTGGTGCAGGTCCACCACGAAGGCGACGGCCTCGTTGAGCAATTTGGCGTCGAGGCTGGTCACATAGGTTCCGTCGCCGCGGCGGACGTCGAGGACGCGGGTGAGTTCCAGTGCTTTGACGGCTTCCCTCAGGGAACTCCGTGAAAGCCCGAGCCGTTCGCTGAGTTCCTTCTCGGGAGGAAGCCGGTCGCCGGCTTTGAGTTCGCCCTGGATCAGCATGTCCTTGATTTTGCCGATCGCCTCATCTGTCACAGCCATGGACCCAATATTAGGTGCCAGTGATCCGACGTCTGCACTCAACTAGGTCGCAATTGTGCGCGTTTTCAGCGGTCAAAACGTGCACTAATGCGACCTACTTGGGGGCGTTAACTCACGACGGCGGCACCCGGCTTCCGCTGTTACGGAACCCGGGTGCCGCCGTCGGGCACTCAGTTGCTAGGCGTCTTTGCCCGGAAACGGCCGGTTGGCGACCACGGGAGCACTGCCGGTGTAGCCGTCACGGGTGGCTGCAATCTCGTGGATCTGCTTGCGGCAGAGGAACCAGCCCCAGACCATGAGGGCGCAGGCGATGGCCGTGACCAGCATGGTGAGCGGCGATTCGATGAACACCATCACCAAGACGCCGGCCAGGAAGAGCAGGGACAGGTAGCCCGTGTAGGGGGCTCCAAACATCCGGAACGATGGACGTTTGAGCCAGCCCTTGTCCGCCCAGCGCTTCAACTGCATCTGGCAAAGGACGATCGTTGCCCAGGTGACAATGATGCCCACGGAAGCCACGTTGAGGACGATCTCGAAGGCCTGGGCCGGGACGAGGTAGTTCAACGGGACGCCGAGCAGGGAGACGCCGGCCGTGATGGCAATGCCGCCGTAGGGAACGCCGGCCTTGTTCATGCGCTGGGCGAACTTCGGAGCCGAACCGTTGACGGACATCGACCGGAGGATACGGCCTGTTGAGTAGAGGCCGGCGTTGAGCGAAGACAAAGCGGCCGTCAGGACCACGAGGTTCATGATGACATCGACGCTCTGGACGCCGATGGATCCGAAGAAGGTCACGAACGGGCTGACGCCCTTTTCGTAGGAGGTGTACGGCAGGAGCAGAGCCAGCAGGATCACGGAGCCGACGTAGAAGACAGCGATGCGGAAGACCACGGAGTTGATGGCCTTGGGCATGATCTTCTCCGGGTTCTCGGTCTCGCCGGCCGCGGTTCCCACCAGTTCAATGGAGGCGTAGGCGAACAGCACACCCTGCATGAGGATGATCATCGGGAGCAGTCCGTTGGGGAAGATGCCGCCGTTGTCGGTGATGAGGCTGAATCCGACTTCCTGGCCTTCCACCGGGGTGCCGAAGATGACGAAGTAGGTGCCCACCAGGAGGAAGGCCACCAGGGCTGCCACCTTGATCAGCGCGAACCAGAACTCCATCTCGCCGAAGACCTTCACGGAAACCAGGTTCAGGCTGAGGACCACAACCAAGGCGATGAGAGCCCAGGCCCACTGCGGGACGGCACCCATCCACGGGACGTATTTGCCGAAGAAGTTCATGTAGAGGGCCGCTGCCGTGATGTCCACAATGGTGGTGGTGGCCCAGTTGATCCAGTAGAACCAGCCGGAGACGAACGCGGCCTTCTCGCCGTAGAATTCGCGGGCGTAGGAGACGAAAGAGCCCGACGACGGGCGGTGCAGTACCAGCTCGCCCAGCGCTCGCAGGATGAGGAAGGCAAAGAAGCCGCATACTGCGTAAGCGATGACTAGAGACGGGCCCGCGGCGTTGAGGCGGCCGCCGGCTCCGAGGAACAGGCCGGTACCGATGGCGCCGCCGATCGCGATCATCTGGATTTGGCGGGGCTTCAGGTCCTTGTGGTAGCCCTTGTCTTCCTTGTGGAGGGCTTGTTCGCTGGCATGCGCTTGGAGCGGGACCGTGTGGTCCGTGATGGGGTTGGTCATGGGAATCCTTACGGGTGTCCTTTAGGTGTACTGCACGTGCCCTGTACGGGGTTTTTGGGCGCGCGCAATTCCTTATGTGGGTGCCTCATCGGGCAGGACGGCTTTGGGGCCGTTGGGCTGGAGGGCCTACTTGCTCAGGTTTGCCAGGCGTTCGGGGCTGAGCAGTTCCTCGAGTTGGGTTGCGGTGAGCAAGCCGTGTTCGAGGACAAGCTCTGCCACGCCTTTGCCCGTGGCCAGGGCTTCCTTGGCGATTGCTGTGGCTGAGGCGTATCCGATGTGCGGGTTCAGTGCCGTGACGAGACCGATCGACTGCTCCACGGTAAGCCGAAGCCGTTCGGTGTTTGCGGTGATGCCCCGGACGCAGCGGGCCGTCAAAGTGCGGCACGCTGCTTCGAGATGGGAAATGCTCTTGTGCAGGCTGTGCACAATGATCGGTTCGAAGGCATTCAGCTGGAGCTGGCCTGCCTCCGCGGCCATGGTGACGGTGACATCGTTGCCGATGACCTCGTATGCGACCTGGCTGACTACTTCCGGGATCACCGGGTTGATCTTGCCGGGCATGATCGAGGAGCCGGACTGGACAGCCGGCAGGTTGATCTCGCCCAATCCCGCACGCGGCCCGGAGGACAGCAGGCGGAGGTCGTTGCAAATCTTGGACAGCTTCACGGCGACGCGCTTGAGCACGCCTGAAAGGTGGACGAACGCGCCTACGTCCTGCGTAGCTTCGATGAGGTCCGCTGCTGTCAAAAGGGGAAGGCCGGTTACTTCGGCGAGGTGCCGGCACGCGGCATCGGCGTATCCTGCAGGGGCGTTCAGTCCCGTGCCGATGGCCGTGGCACCCAGATTGATCTCGTGGATCAGCATGTGGGACTCATCCAGGCGGGCGCGGTCCTCGCCGATCGTCACGGCGTAGCCGCCGAATTCCTGGCCCAGGGTCATGGGAACAGCGTCCTGGAGCTGCGTGCGGCCCATCTTTACGACGGTGCGGAACTCGCGGCCTTTCTCAGCGAAAGCCACTTCAAGTTCTTCCAGTGCTTCCAGGAGTTCCTTGACGGAGAAGATCGTGGCGAGGTTGACCGCCGTCGGGTAGACGTCGTTGGTGGACTGGCTCAGGTTGACGTGGTCGTTGGGGTGGAGCTTGGAGTAATCACCCTTGGGGTGGCCCAGGATTTCCAAGGCGCGGTTGGCGATGACCTCGTTGGCGTTCATGTTGGAGCTGGTCCCGGCTCCGCCTTGGATCACATCCACCATGAACTGTTCGTGGAGCTTGCCGTCCATGATGTCCTGGCAGGCCTGGTCGATCGCGTTGGCACGTTCGGTGTCCAGCAGGCCCAGTTCATGGTTGGTCCGTGCAGCGGCCTGCTTGACTGCCGCGAGGCCACGGACCAAGTGCTTGTTGGTGGAAAGCGGCTGACCCGTGATGGGGAAGTTTTCGATGGCGCGCAGGGTATGAACGCCCCAGTAAGCGTCTGCGGGAACATCGCGGTCGCCCAGAAGGTCGTGCTCGGAACGGAGAGGGATCGCCTGATCGACGGTGGTCATAGCTGTCCTTTAGTTTGTGGTGAAAATGTGTCCTGCACGGAGCTCGCCGACCGGAAGGCCGCCACCCAGCACGGGTGGGCTCTGCAGCGTGTCCAAAGTGCCGCCGTCGAGCCCCAGACGACGAAGCACCTCAAGGGTGATGGGCATGCGGGCGCGGTCCCCGCCGTCGGAAATCTTCACGGCCACGGCCCGGCCGTCGGCGAGGCCGACCAGCTGCAGGCCCTCAAAACCGTCCTTGGCGAGCAGGCCCGGGACCGCACGCATCAGCGCGGTGACATCGCGACCCTCGCCGGCCACCATATCCGGGTGACGGCGCATCGCGTGGGCGACTTTGCCTTCGTTTGTTTGCTCGTCCGCTGAAGCGAGGCGGCCGTAGGCGCGGGCCATCGCGTGCAGCGAGTGGGCGAACAGGGGAGTGCCGCAGCCATCGGTACTGACCGCGGCTGCGTCCTCGCCGGTGAGTTCAGTGATGGTGTCCCGCACCAGGACCTGCAGCGGGTGTTCGGGGTGCAGGTAGCCCTCAACCGGCCAGCCGTTGATGACACAAACCGAGGCCATGGAGGCGTGCTTGCCAGAGCAATTCTGTGCCAGCCGGGTGGGGCCGTTGCCCTCGCGGAGCCATTGGTTGCGTTCGTTGAATCCGTAGGGGAGGTCCGTGCTGTTGGCCAAGGCGGCTTCGGTCAGTCCGTGGATTTTGAGGATTTCCGCTGCGCCGTCACGGTGGTCCTTGCCTCCCGAATGGCTGGCTGCCGTCAAAGCCAGAAGCCGTTCCGGGATGTCCAAGCCGGCCTTGAGGAGCGCCACGGCTTGAAGCGGCTTCAGGCTCGACCGCGGGTACATCGGCGCATCCGGTTCCCCGGCTTCCAGGGCCGTGCTGCCGTCCGCATTCAGTGCCACCAGCGAGCCGTAGTGGATGCTCTCCACCAGTCCGTCGCGGGTCTGCTCAACCAGCGGGACGTGGCGGGTGGCTTGCTTGACCATTTCCATGGTTTCCTTTGTCATTTGCTGAGGATCGTCTCGAGTGCCACGCTGACGGCCTGCAGGTGCTCGGCCATGGCTTTGCTGGCGCCCTGTGAGTCACCTTCCTCTATGGCGTACAGGATGGCTACGTGTTCTTCATCGGAACGGTGTTGCCGGTCAGCGACGAGGTTCAGGGTCTCGGACTGGTGGGCGAGGGCGTCGCGGATGTCCTGCACGACGCTCGCGAACACACGGTTGCCGCTGGCGCGTGCGACGGCGGAGTGGAAGGTCGCGTCAAGGTTCACCCACGCTTCGGGGTCGTTTTCGTTGAGCATCTCCTGGACGATGTCCTTGAGGTGCTCAAGTTCCTCTTCAGTGCGCCTTTCGGCAGCAAGCCCTGCCGCGGGGATCTCGATGTGGGGACGGGCTTCATTGAGATCGCGTGCGCTGTACTGGCCCAAGGTAAGGTCATTAGCAACCTTGTTTGCCACCACGAACGTGCCCTTGCCGGTCTTGGTGGTGGTGAGGCCCAGCGTGTTGCAGGACCGGAGTGCTTCGCGGATCACGGAGCGGCTGACGCCATACTGTGCTGCCAGCGTTGCTTCGGAGCTGAGCTTGGTGCCGATATCAAACTGTCCGCCCTCGATTGCCCTCCTGAGTGCGGCGAACACCGCTTCTGCCGCTGAAATACGGGAGATAGGAGTGGGCGTCGAGCGGCTTGTGCTCGCACCATGCTGTCCGGCTGTCCGGCTGTCTGACAGGTTCACGATATTGAATATGGCACGGGTCACAAGGGGCTGTCAACGCTGAAAGGATTGCTTCACGCTTTGGTGGTTGGGGTGGTGTCAGTTCCGGTTGAGGCCGTGTATCCGAGTCATCAAGGCGGCCTTGTAGTGCGATTCCGCCGCGTTGACCTCGGTGGAAGGCGTGCTCGGCCCGAAAACACGGAGAAGGCTGAAGAGAAAGTGGCGGGCATGGTCTGTCTTGGCACCCGTGGTACTGCCGACGCTCTCTACGGCTAGCTCCCTGAGGGCCACGTTGCCGCCGTGACCATCCCGGGCATAGGCCGTCCATCGCCCGAGGATTCGCTCAGAACCGTCTGCCTTGCCGACGTATTGTTTGCCATTGCTGGAGTCGGTGATGAGGTAGATGCCCTGAACTTCAGCCAGTGCTGCGCGCCAATCCGAGTAGCGGGAATCATCCACCAGCTCCCGCAGCTGGTGAAAGGTGAGCAGGACCCCGTCGAAGCCCGGAAACGGGACCTTATCGCGGTCGGCAATCTCGATCACCTGCATACGCCGGGCGCTTGCTGACTGCGCACTGCGGTGCCAACTCCGCGGGTTATCCCAATCGACGACCAGTCGGTCCTTGAGCGTAGCCAGGAAGTTGCTCGGCCGGAGGTCGAAGTATCGGCAATCTTGGGTACGCTCCTCTTCCAACTCGCCGTGATTTTCGAATGCGCCCCACAGCCGCGAGCGATTCTTGCCATCGGCGATGAAAATGACCCACACTTGGCCGGGCTGAGCGGGGAAGCGGCGCGGGGAGACGTCCTGCTCACGCGTGTAGGCATGAACCTTCTGCACGGTCAGATCCTCGAAGCCGCGAAGGGCAGATTCGTCATTGGCCCTGAAAGAGTGGCGGATGACGTGGATTTGCTCCAGTTGAATCGGCGGATCATGCTCCGCGCCAACGCCGGCCAAAACGTGGGCGAGAGTTAGGGACTGCTGCTGGTCCACTGCCCCCAATGCAGTTCTCTCCGATCAGTCGCCTCGCTGTACTGGATTAGTCAATCATGAGGGAGTGAATGCTCAGTTCTATTTCCGCGCGGCCGTCACAACCAGAGGCAGCAAACGTACCCTGGCAGTTACCTCTTCAGCGATGTCCGGCAAGGATCCCAGCTCCCGCAGCAATTCTTCCTTGGCGGCGTCAAATGCATCGATCATTTGCTCGCAGTAGTGCACAACAACGCTTTCTGCGGCATCGCTGGGGACGCCAAATTGCGCGCCTGTGGCGACCAGCATTTGTTTGCTGATTCTTTGCAAGCGGTACTCGCCCTTCACGCTCATCGCTAAATTGATGCTGGATTCGCCGTCCCAATAGGGGGCGTACGTAGCGAGGTCGTAGAGCGGCGCAAACCGGACTTCCTCGCCGTGGAGTAGCAGCGAATAGTTCTTCGCATGGGCGTCTGTACAGCCGGCCACCGTATTGAAGACGAAAGCCCGATATAACGACTCGCCTGCCGCTCTGCGGTCTGCTTCGAGCGGGAACGACCTGACGAGGGAGGCCATGTCGCCGGCGCCCGGACCGCCGTCGCGATGCTGGTATTTCTTGGCGGGCGAGACGCTGAGGGCCTGGCAGAAGTCTTCTTGATGCAGGCGGCGCCAGGTTCCGTCTAGGACGTGGCGGTCATAGCGACGCGTGACGAAAACGTCCCATCCACCGATCCGTTTGAGCTCGGAGTTCGCTACCTCGAGCCCTAGGAAAGCAGCGGCGCGCATCGTCAATTGTTCGACGACATCCAAACGGCTGAAGCTGCCCGCCGCGGGTTTGAGGATGTGCGTCGTAGGGGTGGCATCCGCGGGAACCGCCCACGTGCCATCCGGGAGTTGGTGGAGAGCGATCTTCGGTTGTGCTCCGGCCAAGCTGAAGCGTCCCGCCGCATCATCGTAGGGAGTGCCGTCTTCGTACTCCGTCACCACGTGGTCCAGCATCGCGGCCACCTCAGAGTCGGAGACCGGTGTTACAGAGGTCCTCTGGAACTTGCCATCGGATGATTCCGCTCCCGGTGGCAGGAATTGCAGCGCGCCCGCGACGTCCGCGCCGATGTGTTCAAGAACTGCAAAAGGGTTCGTTGGTGAGACCCTGAATCGCCTGGCGATTGTCTGCAGGGCGCCCTCGCTGTCCGGAAGCAGGCCTTGAAGGAAGGGCAAAACGGCGCGCTTCTTGTGCGATCTCGCAGCCAGCGGCATGGAAAGGGACAGTGGTGTTGCGTCACGGCGCGCCTGATATTCGGGGAGGTAGTCGAACACCAGGTTCCCTGAGGCGGACTGCTCCACTCGTCCGCAGAGCGTCCCATCCATGAAGACATCGAGTGCGCGGGTACTCACCATCGAACATCGCCCGTCTCGCTGTCCCGGATTGCGAGCTCGAACCCCAGTGCTTGGAATACGTCCATGAACTTGGATGTCTCCACAGTGGCCTTGCCGGATTCGAGGTCGATGAGGAAGGTTCGCGAGACGTTTGCCCGTCGCGCCAACTCGGCTTGCGACCAGCCGCGTTCTTCCCTCAGTTCCCGGACCAATGGTCCGGCTTCCCGCACGGTCCTCAACGAGCTCTCCTGTCGCCGTACGGCAACTTCTTCAATTGTCGCCGTACGCCGACTTTAGCATTTGTTGCCGTACGGCAACAGGAATCTGGGCTTCACGACAAAGAAAGCCTGGCACCGCCCTGCGGGCAGTGCCAGGCTTTTGCGCTCCTGCTTCATCAGCAGGGGCGCCAGGTTTTTCCGCCGGGTGCGTAGCAGCGGGGTCCGGTGTAACCCGGATATGGGTTTGATGGAGCAGCCGGCTGCGGAGCTACATACTTCGGAGCAGGTGGAACATACGGTTGCGGCGCCGGAATGTTCCGCAAGCGTTCAGCTTCCGCTGCGGCGGCTGCCGCTCGGGCCTGTTCCGCGGCGGCAGCTTCGTCAGCCGCCTTCTTAGCTGCGGCTGCTGCTTCCTCGGCGGCCTTCTTCTCCGCCGCTGCCTTGGCTTCAGCGGCTTTGCGCTCTTCCTCAGCCTTTTTCTCAGCTGCGGCCAGCGTTTTCTGCTGCTCCTTGACCTGGTTCAGCGTGGTGTCGGCGCGGGTAATCCGGTCTGACAATGCCTTGAGTTTTGAGGCAGCTTCTCCAGTGGAGTACGCCGCCCAGATGATGGAATGCTCGGAGTCCCTCTCTGCAGACAAGAGGTCATGGGCGGCCTTGGCGGCGACGAGCGCCGAAGCCCATGTCGACGCGGATGCACCAGCGGCTGATGAAGTCGTTGCCGGGGCGGCCTCCTCAGCGGATGCCAGCGCCTCTGAAGCAGCTGCCACCTTGGCCGGAAGCGTGCATTCTATGGATTCCGCGAAAAGTCCCTCCCCGGCTTTACGCGCTTCGTCGTGGGCAGCCTGTACCGGAGGCAGGAATTTGCGGTTTTCGCCTACAACCATTGGGACGCCGAGTCCTTTTCTGGCGATCTCAGCATTGACCAATTGATTGGAAGCGTTGAAGACACCAGCCAAAGTCCTGCCGTACTTGTCGTGCCGCTCGACGTCGAACTCGAGCCGAACCTTGCTTCCAGCGGGCAGCGCTTGTTTGAGGTATTCCGAAGCCTCCGGACCCAGGCACTCCGTCGGTTTGTTTGGGTCCTTTGTCTCCGGTGTATTCACGTTCAGTAGGCGGATGGTCTGGTCGTTGTTGTTGATCGAGACGACTACGGTGTCGCCGTCGACCACCCGCACAACAGTTCCGGAGTCCGCGTTTGCTGCCGCAGCAGCGATGAGAGAACCGGCGACGAGCGCTGCGGCGGCAGTCGATCCGATGAGCAGCTTACGCATGACGCCCCCTGCTCTGGCTGAAGGGTTGCTCGGAGCGTGGGCAAGTAATTATGCCGTCTGTTTGGGCGCGCAAATAGTCCCCCTATTTTGCGTTTGAGTCGAGTGAGGAAAGCTCAGCGTACTTGACGGTGCAACTTATTGCTGAACGTGCAAGCGGACGTCGAAGTTTGTGTCCTGCAGACCTACAAGCGTGCCCATTCTCAGCGCATAATGGCTGGCATGACTGCCCCTCAGTCCCGTGACACGTCGGAGCTTCCTCGCGTCACCGTGGAGGTGCCCGTGTTGAGCATCGGTGCCGGTCCTACGGATTACGATGACCTGGGTCGCCACGTTGACGCGCTGAGGAAGCCGGGCAGCCTGCATATGACTCTCCTGCACATCGGCATACTGGAGCGCTTGGCTGCCGACATCTTCGCCTGGACCAAGGGGCGGATGCCTGCGGAAAGGGCGGCACTGGAGATAGCCACCTGGCTTCGTGAACTTCCTGTGCTCGACGGTTTCCTGGGCAAGTCAGACACCATCCTTACCTTGGGCGGTGGACGTATCAGCAGTCTGGAGGTCGTGGTTCCGCAGGCAGTGCATGACTACCAGACCTTGTTGCTTCAAGGGCTGCATGTGCTTCTTGACGACCTGGGCTTGGACTATATCGATGACTTCATTCTCAGCTCGCCGGCGCTTGGTTACCGGTCACCCCACTGGATACCGCATGTGGCGGTGGGCAAGGCACGTGCGAAACATCAAGAGCCCATTAAGATAGAAACGCTGGCTTTGGAATTCGGAACATCCCGAATACGGAACGAGATGTCCCTCCCGTCCGTTGTCTAGAGCGACCATGACTCCCATCACCGAGGAAACTCAATGCAACCCCGCGCCCTTTTCCGAACTGTTGCCTTCGCCGAAGCCGTCACTTGGACTCTTCTTCTGATCGCGCTTTTCCTTAAGTACGTCACCAAGACGACTGATGCAGCGGTGAGCATTGCAGGTGGTGTCCACGGATTCGTTTTCCTCTGTTACGCCTTCATTGCCGCGTTCACGTGGGTCAACCAGAAATGGAAGGCCCGCACCGGGCTCGTGGCCATCGTGTCGGCTGTCATTCCGTATGCCACCATCCCCGTCGAAAAGTCACTTGATCGCAGAGGCCTCCTTGCCGGACATTGGCGCCTTGCCGCTGGACGCGAGGAACCGATGGGTGCTGTGGAGAAAATTCAGGCCTGGATCTTGGCTAAGCCGATCCTTGCCGCAGTAGTGGTGTTGGTCGGCGTGGCTGCTGTATTTAGCTTCCTTTTGTACATGGGGCCGCCGGATACGTGGTTCTCGTAGGGCACGTTCGCCGCTGACCAGGTCCTGTCAGTATTCCCCGGCCAACTTCTGGGCAGCGAGCTGGCGGATCCATCCGGGAGTCTCTTTGCCCAGCCGACGATCGCAAACCAAACGAAGCCGTGCTGCCGCAATCTGGACACCGCGATCATATGAAACGGGTGAACGCTTCCTGTAAAAGGGGGAAGGGTTCTGCTCTGCTGGGGTGGACTCCGCCTGCTGCTCTTGGTACTTCACGGTAAACCTCCTGGTTATCGCAGCACGTTTGCCTCGTCGGCGTTCCGCTTGACGGAGTCCCCGGACCGTTATCTGCTTGCACAGGGTTAGTGGCCGAAGGACTCGGGTCGTGACGGGCGGAGCGGCCTTAGAAGGTCAACAAGGTCCTCGTCTGTGCCTTGGCTGTGCCGTTGCGACCTTCTTTGATGCCGCAGTGTGCGGTTTTCCGTCGAGTTGGGTGGGTTTTGCCGTCGATGTGGGTGGTGGCGGTGCGGCTGTGTTTCTGGTGCCCGGGTTGGTGGTTTTAGTCGTTGGTGCCGGGGCAGCCCCAGGAGTGGGGGTTTTGTTCGCAGGTGTCGGCGACGAGTGCTGTTTCGGTTTTCCAGACGTGGATGGTTTGGGGTGTGGTGGTGAGGTTGAGGGTTCCGTTGATGGGTAGGGGTGGGCCGTTGTTGACGGTGTAGGTGCCGGTGTAGGTGGTGGTGAGTGTTGCGGGGTAGTTGCCGGTGGTGGTGTAGGTGTGGCTGGTTTGGGTGGTGGTGGTGAGCCATTGGGTGTCGGGGATGGGGTGGCCGGTGGTGGGTGTGGGTCCGAGGGTTTGGCCGTCGCCGTAGGTGTAGGTGTAGGTGGTGGGGGTGGCTGTGAGGTGGACGTTTTGTCCGAGGATGGTGAGGTTGAAGGTTTGGGGTGTGGTGGTGGCGTAGAAGTTGGTGGGTGCCCCGATGAGGGTGTTGGGGAAGGGTTGGGTTGTGAGGGTTCCGGGGTTGAGGGGTAGTTGGCGGAAGTCGGTGAGGATGCGGGCTGCGATGTCGTCGAGGATGTTGTGGGGTTCGGGGCCGTAGAGGCAGGTGGGGCCGGTGACGGGGATCCAGTCGGTCCAGCCGGGGTTGGTGATGGCTTTGGGGGCTTCTTTCCAGATCACGGGTGTGCCGGTGGCGCCGTTGGGTGATGGTGGGCAGGCGAGGGTGAGGCAGCCGGGGTCCACGGTGTCGGGCCCGTCGGCGCGGCAGTGGGTATCGGCCATGTACTGGTTCGGGTCCTCGGATGCAGCGGCGATCGGTTGGCCGAGATCGCGGGAGGACTTGCCACTTTTCGGATCGAAAGTCCACATGGATCCCACATCCAGGGTCCCAATTGCCCTGTTTGCAGAGACCCACTCGCCGTTCTCCTCATCGGCGTGAGCGCACAATGACTGGGCAAGCACAATGCCACACATGATCGTCACAACCACCAAGACTCGGCTGTCGGCCTTAGCGGATAACACCTGTGTCCACTACCTTCCAGGTTGAATCGAAGCTGGCCGTGACGACGAACGCATCATTAGTGGGCGGGTCGGAGGGCCTACCTTCTGTGCCATCGGGGTTGTAGTAATTGATGGCATCCTGGACGACTTGTACTCGGGCCTGTTGGCTCTCCTGGTCACTCTCCCATTCAATATCGAGAGTCGGTATGCGTATGGCGCCACCTACCAGCCATCTTCCGTCCCGGTTGCCATCTTGAGCTCCCCTCAGGAAGTAGGCGCAAGCGTTGCATGATTTCTGGCTGAGTGTGGCGAGTTCAGAGATGTCACCGGTTTCGTCGGCGTAACCTCCTACCTCGTACCAGTACCGAATGAACGCCTCCAGCCCTTCCTTCGAGTTTTCCTTCGCCAGCTCGGGCATGACGGGCACCGGTACGTTCTCGGCCTTGCCCTTCGAATCAGCAGGCTTGTACACCCCCGGATTCCCGGAGGAGGGACTCGAGGAACCGGAAGGCGAGGCACTTGCTGCGGGAGTCGCCGTCGTGGTTCCCGTAACCGCGCCCGGAACCGGCGGCGAGCCAGGGTCTTGGCATGAACTCAAGAGCACAAGCGCAGAAACCGTGAGAGCGACGGAACGGAAATGGGCAGGCGAAAGATCAAACAAAAAGCGTGGCAATGTACAGACTCCCCAGCGACTGTTGTGGCGTAGTGCTGGCCAGTCTAAGCAGGGGGTTCGCGCTGGTTCGAGCCGGTAAGACCCATCTGTGGATAACTGCACCGGGAAGAATTTGCTGGATCATTGCGCGGCCAAGGCGCCAAAACCACAGAATCCAGAGGGCCCACAGAAGCGCACCACTGAATGATCCAGCAAAATTCAGCCGGGTCCGGAAGGCTATCCCCGCAGCTTGTCCATATCCCGGCGGTCCTTCTTGGTCGGCCGGCCGGCGCCGCGGTCGCGTTGGGGCAGGCCCAGCTGGGGGAGGACAGGACGCGGGGGAGTGTGGTCGGTGTAGCAATGCGATGCAGCCTCGGCGCCCACACGCTTGGCAATGAGTCGCCGAACTTCAAAAACGCGTTCCCACCCGGATTCGCGGACCCGGATGGTGTCTCCCACAATCACAGTCTGCGACGCCTTCACGGGGTTGCCGTTAAGGCGGACATGCCCGGCCCGGCAAGCTGCCGTCGCGGCGGAACGGGTTTTGTAGGCTCGGATCGCCCACAACCAGGCGTCGACGCGGACGGCGGCCGGGGCGGAAGACTGGCTACTCATGATGCAGTCGAGTCTAGCGAAAGCGGTTACGGCGGGAGAGTCGTGTGTTCGCCGCAAACGTACGTTGACCGCTGCAAGGCGACAGCGAACAAGCAGGTTTCCCGCGAATTCGGCGGAAGGGAAGAGCCGTTCCCGCGAACTCGGCGGAAGGGAAGAAAGGCGGGAGGGCCCCCACCCGCGAAACACCCCCTACCGCACCGTCACCTCCACCCGTTGCGCCATGTTGTTCCCTATGCCCTGGTAATTCCACACTTGTTCCGTGGGCTGGAGGGCACCGGACGAGTCCATGGCGCGGCATCGCAGCACGTGATCACCCTTGTTCGCCACCCACACCATGGACCACGAGCGCCAGGCAAAGTCCCCAACGGGCGGATCGAGGTGCGCAGGCATCCACGTTCCATCGATACCCACTTCCACGCGCTCCACGTCGCCATGCCCGGACCACGCGCGCCCGTGAAGCATCACCGGTCCGGCATGCACTACCCGGCGACGGGTGAAGAAATCGGGAATCCCCGGCGGCACCATCAAAGACCGCACCCGAATATGGGTCACGGGCAGCCCCGGCCCGTCGGGTCCTTGGAGGTAGTGGTAGGCAACAGCTTGCTGGTACCCCATAAACCTGGTTGTCACAGCTTCAATGGACGTCAGCCACTTCACGCTCGCCATTCCGTACCATCCGGGGACCAGCAGCCGGAGCGGGAAGCCGTGCTGCAACGGGAGCGGTTGGCCGTTCATGGCGTACACCAGCATCACCTCGGGGTGCATGGCCTCCTCAATGGTCAGGCTCCGCGCATACGGCTCTTCGACGCCGCCTTGGATGCCGCTGTCAGCGCCGGTGAAGACAAGTTCGACGGCGTCACTCGCCAACCCGGCCTCCTCCAGCAGGGGTGCCAGGGGAGTTCCGGTCCACTCCGCCGTGCCGACGGCACCGAGGACCCACGGCTGGCTGAGTGGCCGGGGTTGCAGGAGCGATCGCCCGTTTCCCGCGCATTCGAGCGTGACGGGCATGGTGACGGCGGGACGGGCTTTGAGGTCGTCGAGGCTGAGCTCCAGGGAGTCTGCAACAGCCCCGCCCAGCCGCAACCGCCACGTCTCAAGCGAAACGTGCGGAATGTCGAAGTGGATCAGCAAGTAGTGCAGTCCCGCGGGGGTGAGATCGTCGTGCAACGCTTCAAGCGGCATCGAGTGGTTCCGGCCGGCGAGTTGGAGTTCTTCGTGGGTGAGTGGGCCTTGGGTCGGTTGGCCCGGGGTGGCGGCAAGGCCGCGTTCAATATGGGGTGTGGACATGGCGGGCGGCGTTCTACTGGAACCGACGCTGCGGATGTGCCGCAGCACTTAGGTCAAGGATCACGCCGCGCCGGAACCGCCGTCAATAGGACGTTGCAAGGCCTACCGGCGTCGAAGTTCCGGGTACTCCAGGTGCGGCGCCACGGTACCGGCATCCCGCTCGAGGAAGTTCACGGCGGGGGCAACAATATCGTCGATCTCGTCCAGGATGGCTTCGCTGAGTACGACGTCAGCGGCCTTGAGGTAATCAGTAAGATGCTCCTCGGTCCGTGGCCCGATGATGACGCTGGTGACCGCGGGGTGGTTCATGGCGAATGCCACGGCCAGTTGGATCAAGGAGATGCCGTAGCGGGCAGCGACCCGGCCCAAGGCATCGGCCGCGTGCAGCTTCGCTTGGTTGAAGGGCGCGGTCACGTCGAAGCGGCCCGGGACAGCCGAGAAGCGCGAACTTTCAGGCTGACCGCCACCCACCCGGTACCCGCCGGCGAGCCAGCCGCCGTCGAGCGGTCCGTAACTCAAAACCCCGACGCCGTACTGCTGGGTGATGGGGAAAACGTCCCGTTCATTGGCACGCACCAGGAGCGAATACGGAACCTGGTCCACGACTGGGGGCGTGAGGTGGTTGGTGTTGGCAATCCACTGTGCCTCCACCAGTTGCGCGGGACTGAACACAGAGGTGCCGTAGTAAAGGATCTTGCCCTGCCGGATGAGGTCGTTGAGGGCAGTGATGGTTTCCAACAGGTCGGTGTTGTAGTCCGGGCGATGTGCTTGGTAAAGGTCGATCCTGTCCGTATCCAAACGACGCAGGCTGTTTTCCACTGCCCTGACGATCCAGCGCCGCGAGTTGCCGGCGTGGGCCGGATTGGAACCCATCTGGCCGTGAAACTTGGTGGCGAGGAAGACTTCGTCGCGACGGCCGTGGATGGCCTGGCCCACCACGTTTTCGGCCTCGCCCTGGGAGTAGATATCCGCGGTGTCGATGCTGGTGATCCCGGCATCGAGGGCTGCTTTGATGATGCGGATACTGTCCGCAGGACCGGTGGGGGCGGTTCCTGTCCCGAAGTTCAATGTGCCAAGGGTGAGGGGGCTGATCAGGGCGCCGGTGCGTCCAAGCGTCCGTAGCTCGTTGAGGCTCATGTCGGCTTCCTGTGGTGGGGGAGGTGTCCCGTCGAGGCTACACAGCGCTGCCGGACGCAGAAACGCAAGTGGTAGAACTTCTTCGTTTTTCGTCTTGGGAAGTAACGGAAGGGGCCTTACTGCGAGACATTTCTTGACACCGGGCAATACAAACGACTTCCGGATCCACAAACGTGGAGGTTCCCGGGAACGCATGAATCATGGGGAAAGAGGTTCAATCGACGCGCAAAGGGGACAGATCAAATGACACGGACAACGGTGGATGAAACAGCAGCGATCAAGGCTGCCTTTGCCCGGTTCCCGTCCGGTGTGGCTGCGTTCAGTGCAATGGTCGACTTCACGCCCGAGGCCTTGGTGGCATCGTCCTTTACAGTTGGCGTTTCCTTGGAGCCTCCGCTAGTGATGTTTGCCGTGCAGAACTCCTCCACCACGTGGCCCAGGCTTCGGCAGGCAGCCCGGCTCGGTGTATCCGTGCTTGCCGAGGGGCAGGAAGCCGCGTGCCTCCAGCTTTCCTCCAAGACCCGCGACCGTTTTGACGGCGTGGCCCACAGCGTCACCGACTCGGGGGCTGTGCTGATCGACGGTGCCGTGCTGGGTTTCGAGTGCGAAGTCGTGTCAGAGATTCCGGCGGGGGATCACGCGATCGTGGTCCTTGAGGTCAAGTCCACCACCGTCAACCATGATTCCGAGCCACTCATCTACCACAGGGCATCGTTCCGCCAGCTGGCGGCCTGACCCCGCCTAGGAGTTGCGGCTGGCACCGCTCAAGGAACCCTTGCGCACTTGGCCCGGGGACTTCCCTTTGGCGGTGTTCTTGGGCCCCTGCTTGTTGGCAAGGGGCTTGAGTGCGGCCGGTTGGACTGGTTTTGCGGGTTCAGCCTTCTTGGCAGGGTCTGCCGGCCCGGGCGCTGTTCCTGCGTCCGGGGAAGGACCATTTCCCGACGACGGTTTGGCCGACGATCCCGACTCTCCCACCTCGCGGACTGTCACCTTGATGGCCGGGGGCTGTTCAGCCTTGGCCCGGGCAGCCGCCCGCTGGTCAGCTTCAGCCACGGCCTCGGCCCAGCCCTTCGCCAGGACGGGCGGTTCCTTGGCTGCGGCCACGACGAGGGGATGGTGGTTGGTCTGGGTGTCCATCCTGGACTTCCACGTGCCGTCCTTGACGGAGGCAGCCGCCCCCGCGACCCGGCGTCGGGCTTCTCCAAGGAGGTCCCGCTTCGGTTGGGCCGGGGCAGGTGGCGTTTCAACCACTACCGGGGGTGCGGAAGGTACGGGAGGAGCGGCAACAGCGGCTGCGGCAACGGCGGCCACATGGCCGGACGCGGGCTCGTTCAGCGGAGCGCCAGCAGCAGGCAGGACGCCGGAACCAACCGGGGCGGAGGAGTCCTCCGGCCGCTGGGGGAGGTGGACGATCGGCGTCGTTTCCTTCTTGGGGAAGATGCCGAAAAGCGCAAGGATGATGATCGACAGCAGACGCCCGATACCGGCCACCACAAGCGTGATGATGATGACGAATACCAGACCCAGGAACATGAGGACTGCCATCCCCAACGTCCCCAGGTAGGTCAGGTTGATGGCGAGCGTTGTCGGATCCTCCACGTAGCCTCCCCTGGCTTTGCGTTTTGATGCCCGCGGTCTCCCCCGCTTGCACATCTAGCCTACGGTCCGGCACCGACGGAATCACGCCCGGCTCAGCACTCCTGCGGGGTTGTTTCAAAGCTGTTATACGGCGTGGGAAAATATGTTGCGCAGCTCTCATTTACGGCCTCGGAAAGGGGCATTTTGACGCCCGATCTCACCCGTCTCCGCAACGGCGCTTGCCCGTGCCTGTCCGGGGATCCATACGACCAGTGCTGTGGCCGTTTCCACCGCTCGGAAGCCGACGCGCCAACTGCCGAACAGCTCATGCGCTCGCGGTACTCGGCCTTCGTTGTCCTGGACCCCGAATACCTTCTGCGCACGTGGCATCCGAGCACGCGGCCGGACACCATGGACCTGGATCCGGACATGGAATGGCGGCGGTTGGACATTCTCGGAACCACGGCCGGCGGACCTTTGGACGCGCGGGGCACGGTGGAGTTCGCAGCCCACTACAGGCACGACGGCGAACGCGGAGTCCAGCGCGAACTCAGCCGTTTTGTGCGTGAGGACAAGCGTTGGTACTACGTGGACGGCGACGTCCGCTAACGCACAGGAAAGCTACCTGTACTTGCGGTGCAGGCTCTCCTTGGCTGAGGGGCCGGGGGAGGCGTCGGCGATCCACGGCCCTGTTCCTTCGGACTGGTCCAGGATGCCGGCCTCAAGCCAGGCGTAATCCCCGGCGAGGACCTTGCGCGAAAGGTCGCGGTCGGCGTCGTCGGTGTTGCGCCAGAGCTGGTCGAAGTATTCGTCCACCCGCACGCGGGCCTGTTCGCAGTAGGCCTCTGCCAGTTTAAAAGCTGCTGCGGCATGCTCGGGCCGGGTGTGCAGCAGGTTCTCAGCCCGCGAGCAACACGCGGCCATCGCGAACAGCTCGGCTCCGATGTCCACGATCCTGCCAAGGAACGCTTGTTTGTGCTCGAGCTTCGCCTGCCAACGGCCCATGCCGTAGAAGGTCTGCCGTGCCAGCCGGCGGGACGAACGCTCCACGAAACGCAGTTGCTTGCCCAGCCGCCCAAAGTCCGAGTAGGACCTCGGGTCCATTCCCGCCCCGGCCACCAGCCTCGGCAGCCAGCGCGCGTAGAAACCGGAAGCCCCGACGGCGGCCTTCGCTTTGTCCTGCAGGCTCGCATCCAGCGAGGCGAGGTCGCCCGCTGCCGCGAGGTGCGCGTCCACGGCCTCGCGGGCGATGAGGAGCTTCATGATCTCGCTGGAACCCTCGAAGATGCGGTTGATCCTCAGGTCACGGAGGAGCTGCTCCGCTGCCACCGCGCGCTCGCCGCGGGCCTCCAGGGAGTCGGCGGTTTCAAACCCTCGGCCGCCGCGGATTTGTACGAGTTCGTCGGCAATCCTGCAGCTCAGCTCGGTCGACCACAACTTGGCCAGTGCGGCTTCGATCCGGATATCCCGGGCGCCGGCGTCGGCCATTTCGGCGGACAGCTCGAAGACTGCCTCCAAAGCGAAGGTCGTGGCGGCGATGAAGGCGATCTTCTTGCTGACGGCCTCGTGCTGTCCCACCGGGCGGCCCCACTGGGTGCGGGCGTTGGACCACTCGCGGGCAATCTTCAGGCTCCACTTTCCGGCAGCAACGCACAGGCCGGGGATGGAGAGGCGGCCCGTGTTGAGGGTGGTCAGGGCAATCTTCAAACCCTGGCCTTCGCGCCCCAGCCTGTTGGCCGCCGGGACACGTACCTGATGGAAGCGGGTGACGCCGTTCTCGATCCCGCGCAGGCCCATGAAGGTGTTCCGGTTCTCCACGGTGATGCCAGGAGAATCCATCTCCACGACGAACGCGGAGATGCCGCCCTTGTGGGTGGTGCCGTCCGCATCCGTATGTTCAGGGACGCGGGCCATGACCACAACGAGCTCGGCTATCACGCCGTTGGTGGTCCAGAGCTTCACGCCGTCCACAACGTAAGACCCGCCGTCATCGGACAGGACCGCGGTGGCGCCCATGCGCGCGGGGTCGCTGCCGACGTCGGGCTCTGTTAACAGGAAAGCGGTAATCGCGCCCGCGGCGCATCGGGGCAGGTACTCGCGCTTCTGCTCGTCCGTGCCGAACACCTTCACGGGCTCGGGGACGCCGATGGACTGATGGGCGGAGATCAGGGCGCCCAAGCTGGGATGGACCGAACCCACCAAGGCCAAAGCGCGGCCGTAGTAAACCAGCGACAATCCCAGGCCGCCGTACTCACGCGGGATCTTCATGCCGAAGACGCCCAGCTCGGCCAGTCCTGTGAGGTATTCGTCCGGGATCTTCGCATCGCGTTCGATCACGCGTCCGGACATGGTCCTGCAGAAGGCCTCGAGCTTGGCCATGAACTCTTCGCCGCGCTCAACATCCTCTGCCTTGGCCTCGGGCCAGGGGTGGATCAGGCTGAGGTCGAAGCTGCCCAGGTACAGGCCCTTGGCGAAGCTGGGACGGTTCCATTCGGTTTCCCGCGCGGCTTCGGCGACGGCACGGGCCTCCTCTGCGGAGGCGTTGACGCTTGCTGCGGAGAGACCGTTGTCAGTGGCGGACGTCATGGGATAACTCCTCTAACCGGTTGTGCCGGATGGAGCCAGGGTCCGCCTCGGGTGCGAACCCTTCAGCTGTCCCTCAATGCTACCCGCGGGTAGCTACCCGTACCAGTGGATACCTGCGGCTGGAATTCGGCCGGGATGTCCACTTGGCCGGCATGGTGGACCAGCCGGTCCCAGGCGAAGTTGATGCCATGGATCAGTCCGCCAAGGACAGCCTTGATGGCATACCAGGCCATGCCCATGACGCCGATGAGAACAATTGTTGCTATTGCCGCCGCCGCGATGAAAGCGACCAGAAGTGCAGCGACCGCCAGCGTTCCAATGAACACGTAAGTGGCGGTTTCCAGCGTCGTAAAGTCGAAATCCACAGTTCCCCCTATGCGACAGTGCGTGGGTAGACGCGGCGTTGCCGGCGTCGATGATCTGACCTTAGGGGCGGCGGGGGCCCGCGGCCAGCATGGAAACGGTGTTGATACGGGATCGAAACCCTACCCTGTGGTAGGTCACGGAAAGGGCACGACGGCGGCACGCACGCGGGTGCCCACCCGGCGCCCCACCCCCGCGCCCACCCCCGCGCCCACCCGGGTGCCCCCCAAGTAGGTCGCACTTGTGCGCGTTATCAGCGTTCTAAACGTGCTCTGCTGCGACTTAGTTGGGTGCGGACGCTCTGCGTTAACCTTGTACGGGGCAGTTTTCGCTGCCAGCCAGGTTTCGCAGCAGCTGAAGGAGAGTAGTTGTCCCGTTCAGCCATGTCCTCCGCCGACGCCATCAGTGCCCGGCTGAGGGACCTCGAACAGCTCACCAAAGGGCCGGCCTGGACGTTGACGCGTTCGGCGCCGTGGGTCATCGCGGTGCTCCAAGCCTCCTTCACCCGCACCCGGCCGCAGCTTCCGCTCGAAGAGTTCCATGCCGACGTCGACGCTTTCCTTGAGCAGCTCCGCCGCCAGGACCCAGCGCTCGGCGGGCAGCTGAACGGCAAAGCTTTCGGCGACGAGTGGACCCGAAAACAGTTCCTCACCCGTCGTAACCAGTCCGGCCAGATCGTCTACGAAGTCACCGAAGCCGCAGCCCGCGTGCTCGCCTTCCTCGACAGCCTGTCCAGTGAACGCTCAACGCTCAACGGCTCCCGGCTGGGCACCCTGCTCGGCGATGTGGAGAAACTCGCCAACGAGACCAACCCGGACCAGAGCGCCCGCCTTGAAGCCCTCGAGGAGGAGATCCAGGAGCGTCAACAACTGGTGGAGGACATCAGTTCCGGTGAATTCGACGGGCTCCTGGACGATGAGGAAGCGGTGGAGGCCGCCGGCAACATTCTGGACCTCGCGGCCAGCCTGCCCGCCGACTACAAGAAGATGCGTGACCGCATTGAGGAACTAGTGGGTGAACTCCGGAACCAGATCATTGAAGAGTCGCTCAGCAAGGGTGCCACCATGGCCCAAGTGCTCGAAGCGGACAAGCGGCTGAGGCAGAGCCCCGAGGGTCGTACCTTCCGTTCATTCACGGCGTTCCTCGAAGACCCGCAGCAGCAATTGCGTTTCCGCTCAGCCATCGGCGAGGTCCTGAGCAGGCAGTTCGCAGACGATCTCACCCACGAGGACCGGGAAACCCTGAAGAACCTCGTCGCCGAGCTCCGGACGCAGCACAGCGAGATCCAGCGGATCTACGGCAAGCTGTCGGAAAGCCTCAACACGTATATCCAGAGTGACGATGTCCGCCAGTCGGTCACGCTCCGCAAGGTGCTCGCCGAGGCCGAGCAGGCAATCCGTTCCATGCCATACGAGCGGGACCGTCCGGGCCTTGTCCCCGGGCCCGTCCTCTACAACGCGGGCTTCGAGTCGCTGGCCATGGTCAAGCTCTTCGACCCCGACGAGTTCGCCACGCCACCCCGTCTGGCGGACCCCATCGCTTTCACCGACTCGGACCGCGTCAAGTCCGCCCGCACCGGAAAGGCAAGGCCCGACGTCGTCCGTGCCGCCATGGCAGGGTCCGCAACCCTGGGCGAGGCGTGGGAAAACCTTCCCGCTGAGGAACGGCACATCAACACCGTCCGTTCCCTCCTGTCCATGGCCTTGCAGACCGGCGCCGCCTTTGACCGGGCCGCCTGGGAGCACATCGACTTCGAACAAATCGACGGCAGCATCCGCACGGCATATCTGCCCGTCGTCACGCTGAATGAGGATTCTGATGACTGAGGAAATCACGACGACGGAACTCGCCGCGACGGATAACCCCACCATGGATGGTGGCCGGGAAGATGGTGGCCGGGAAGAGGTGGAGACGCACACCGCGGATCCGTTCCGTGTGTCCCCGAGGGATACGTTCGTTGACGGTGCAGCTCTCTTCCCCGGGGATACCGGCGTCCTGCCCATGAAAGTCCGCCACGCCCTGGTCAAACTGCTGAAAGGGCCGTACATCGACGGCGGCCGCGACGAGAAGCTCTGGACCACGCTCCTGGATAACCAACTGATCCTTCGGAGCCGGTTGTCGGAACTCTTCCTGACGCTCCAGCTGGACCACGACCGCAAGATCGCGGTCCTGCGCCCGGTGGATCCGGAGATCATCGGGGCAAGCTCCCGGTCCAGCATCCTCCGCCAACAGCGCGCCCTCAGCCGGGTGGAAACCATCGTCCTGCTGCGGCTTCGCCTGCTCCTGGACCGCCATGTCACGGCCCAGACGGATCCGACCGTAACGCGCGAGGAGATCTCCGACCTGGTAGCGAACTACACCCCGGCCGGCCAGCAGGATGCCTTGCGGGACTCCGACGTCGTGAACCGCACCATCACCAAACTCCTGGCCCGCCAACTGCTCCTGGCCACCCCCCTGGACGACACCTACACCATCAGCAACGCACTCCCGCTGGCCCTCCCCTTCGAAAACATCGGCGACATTCCGGCCCACATCGAAGCCCTGGTGGCAGTAGCAGCCGACGAATCCGGCACCGAACCGCTGCTTGACTTGGACCCCGATTCACATCAAACCAGCCCCTCAGATGACGACATGGACGACGACACGGATGACGACGGACCCGCTGCGGTGAGTTCCGCCGCGGACTCAACCGACGCCGAAGGGACCACGAAGTGACGATCGCAAGCATGCTCCCGTTGGGCGAACAGACGAACCCGGGCCAGATGCGCCTTGCCCTCGTCCAGGTGGTCAACTGGGGCACCTTCCATGGCGCCCACACCATGCACGTGGACCGCAACGGCACGCTCCTCACGGGTAATTCCGGCGTCGGCAAATCGACGCTCTTTGACGCGATGCTCCGAGTATTTGATGCCCGTCCGCGTTCCAACGAGGCCGCGGCCCAGCGGTCCGGCGGTGCTGTGGAGGACAAGAGGACCACCTTCACCTACATGCGCGGCAAGGTCGGTGATAAGGCGGTCGGCGACAGCTCGGCCAGTGCCTTCCAGCGGCCTGGTGCCACCTGGTCCGCCGTCGCACTCACGTTTGATAACGCAGCCGGCACCAAGGTGACGATTTCCGCACTGTTCGACCTGCCCAAGAACGGCACCGAATCGAGCGTCGGCCGGTTCTATGTGATCGACAGCAAGCCTTTGGATCTTGAAGCGATCGAGGGGATCGCGCAGAAGCGGTTCACCAAGGGCGCGCTGGAGTCGATCTTCCCCGAGGGGCAGGTCTTCGACGTCCATAAGGCTTTTGCCGAGCGGTTCCGCCGGCTTCTGGGCATCAATTCGGACCAGGCGCTGCCCTTGCTCCGCGTCATCCAGGCAGGCAAGGGCCTGGGCGGCAGCGTCAACACCTTCTTCCGCGACCAAGTGCTCGACGCTCCTGCGACGCTTGCCGCCGCGGACGATGTGGTTGAGGAATTCAGCAACCTGATGTCCATCCGCCAGCGGTTGGAAGACGTCCGGCAGCAGCGCGACCAGTTGGCACCGGTTCCCGGCCTCAACAAGGAATACGCGCAGGCGTTGCTGGATGCCAACCGGCTCCGTGAGCTGACGGGCGAGGAATTTGAGGCGTACAAACAGCAGCTCGCGGTTTCCGTGCATGCCAAGACCTTGGCCAGGTTCAGGGAATTGGCCCAGCAGAAAGCGCAGGAACTCGCGGCGGAGCGGACCATCCGGGACGCGCTCGCCAAGGAACTGCGGGAGCTGGAGTCCGACTACAACAACCGCGGCGGCAACGCGATCTCTGCCATTGAGCAGTCGCTGGAGAACGCCCGCGTCGGCCTGAAGCTGCGGCAGCAGGTGGAGGAGTCTGCCAGGAAGGCGTTGTCCGATGCCGGGCTGAACCTGGAATGGTCAGCTGAAGGTTGGGACCAGGCCCATGAGCAGGCCGCAGCGCGGTCGGCATCCTTGCAGGACGACTCGGAGTCCCTCAAGGAACTCCGTTTTGAGGCGTTCGATGCCCACGCCACCAAGAAACGCGAGCTGGCAGCTGCCCAGCAGGAATTGTTGTCGCTGCGTTCGCGCAAGTCCCTCCTGCCGCCGTCGAGCATTGAAAACCGGGCTGCGATAGCTGCGGCCACTGGCGTACCCGAGGAACGGATGCCGTTCGCGGGCGAGCTCATCGATCTCGCGGAGGGCCAGGAGCAGTGGCGTCCAGCCGCCGAACGCGCGCTCCGCAACCTCGCAACCACTCTGCTGGTCCCGGGTGAGTACTTCGCGGCCGTAACCCGCTACCTGAATGACAACACCATCCGCGGAGCCCTTCGCGCCGTGGATGTTTCCAAGCCGCTTGCAGGCGGCGCACTTGCTGTGGAGGACGTGTCCGACGGCGATCTCTTGACTAAGTTGAGCATCCTCACGTCGGGGGCCAATGCAGAGGCGGGGGAGTGGGTCCGTGAACGGATCGCCGTGGACTTCGCCTACCCGTGTGTCGAGGACCCGGACGAGCTGGCTTCGCTGGACAAGGGACTGAGCCTGGGCGGCGTGGTCAAGCGCAACCGGCACACCGTGGAGAAGGACGATCGCTTCACGAGCCGCCAGGACTACGTTCTCGGTTTCGACAACGCGTCCAAGTTGGAGCTGGTGGCGGCCCGCGTCGGTGAGCTCGAGAACGAGTTGGCCAAAGCTGCGGAACTGGCACAGAGCCGGGAAGATTCGCATCAGGGAATGGCCCGTCAGTTGGAAGCCCTCCGCCGGGTTGCCGAGGATGAGCGTCCTTGGGAGCAGGTTTCAGCAGCAGTTGCCGGGGAGGAATTGACGCGAATCGAACAGCGCCTTGCCGACGCCTTGGCCGCGCAGGCCGATCTTGAGCCGTTGCGGGCAAACATTGAGGCGGTGCGTGAGAAGCACCAATCCTCCACAGGTGCCGCGGCCGTCCTGCAGAGCGAATACAAGGCGCTCGACTATCAGATGACCACGGCTGACGGGCTGTTGGACGCGGCGAGGCTGAAGCTTGAGCAAGCACCGCCGTCGAGCTCCACCGTCACGGCGCTTGAGCCGTATTTTGCCGGCGCTGCCGACGTCACCCAGCTGTACGAGCTGGATAACCTGGCCAACAGCGTCCGCAACAAGCTGCTTGATGAATTGCACGTAGCCGAGTCCCGGGGGCAAGCAACGGCGGAGCGGTTGACCCGGATTTTCGAGGCGTTCGTGCGTGAATGGGGCAGTGCCATCAGCGCCGATCATGGCACGTCGATCGGCGCCGCCGGTGATTTCGAAGCCCGGTACCATGCGATCGTGAGCGACGGCTTGCCCGCACAGGAAGCGGAATTCCGTTTGTTCTTCAACCAGCGCACGCATGAATCGTTCAGTACGCTGCTGCACCTCCTTGATGAGGAACGCCGCAGCATCACCAGCCGCATCCTGCCGCTGAACGGGATCCTTTCCCAGGTCAATTTCCACGAAGGCAGCTACCTGGAACTGGACATCAAGCAGACACTTCCTGCCACTGCCAAGCAGTTCAAGGACGCGATCCAGAACGCACTCAAGGCCAAGCACGCACGCCCGTCCCGGGGAGCCGCGCCGTCCGAGGTGGACGAGGACGCCGAGCTCACTGCCCGTTACAAGTCACTGGAAACCCTGGTGAAGCGGCTCGGCTCGCAGACCCCCGAGGACCGGCGCTGGCGTTCCGAGGTCCTCGATGTTCGCGGGCACCTCTTCATCCAGTGCAAGGAGCACCGCGAGGTGGCCGGAGCGTCAGGCAGGAAGAAGACGGAAGTCTTCATGCATGCGGACACCGGCTCCATGTCCGGCGGCGAGCGTCAGCGATTCACCGCCTTCATCATGGCGGCTGCCCTGAGTTACCAGCTGGGCATCGCCGAGCAGGGTTTCACGACGTACGGCACCGTGATGATGGACGAGGCGTTTGTCCTGGCGTCCGAGGAATTCGCCGGGGCGGGCATCAAGGCGCTCCACGAATTTGGGTTCCAGTTGCTGTTGGCTGCCCCGGAGAACGTCATCGACCTGTCACGCCACCTCGGCTCCGTCACGGAAATCCTCCGCGACAAGCGCACCAACCGTAGCGGCGTGCTGACCGCGCCCGTCATTTCGGGACGTGGCGAGCCCGGAGCGTGGCGTTCGGAAGCCAACCCTGTGGACATCGTCCTCCGCTGACGGCCCCGCCGCCGTCTCCCAACTGACTGGCAGCAGGGGTTGTTCTGAGCACTCATAGCAACCCCTACTGCCAGTCACATTGGCCTACTTGCCCCGTACCCTGCTCAGGAATTGGGCCGTGCGGAATTCCAGGCCTGCGATCTGTTTGAGCACCACGGCAGCCGGGTCCGGGTTGATCTCGTTGACCGGCGGCTCCTTGCGGACGTTGGCACTGCAACCGAATTCCGCGCAGATTAACGTCCCCACCGTGTTGCCGTCCTTGCCGGACTGACCCGCCCTCTTGGCAACCCACAGGTAAACGTCATCTTTGGAAAAGACGTCCCGGCACAATTCGCACAGGACTGCACGGTTCTTGCCGGAGCCGCCTTCCGGAGCGCGGAGCAGGACGCCCGTCAGCTTTCCTTCATACGGCACAACCAGGTACCCCCGTTGGGGCATCTTCTCGTCCCGCCAACCGAGGAACTCCAGGGTTTCCCATTCGATCGATTCGAAGTTGCGGGGAAGATTCAGTTTGGCAGCTTCTGATCGGCTGGCATTGATGAACGATGATCGGATTTGTTGGGCAGTGATTTTCTGCATGGCGAAGCTTCCTTTGAAAATTACGACGTCGGCAGCGCACCTGGCGCTGCGTCATGGCACGTTAGGCGCGGGGTCGTCTCTGTGGAGCACAAGGGCACGCCGAAGAAACCAACAGTGGCGTTGGATCTTGGTGCTTGCGGTGCTACTTGGACGATGCCGGCGCGTGGGGGTGTGCCAAGCAGGCCAAAGCGGCCACCTCGCCAACTATGGCTGCGGCAACTGATGCAGTGCGCACGCTCATTCCCCTCGTAATTTTTCCTGGAAGCGGTAGTCCGCTGCCGATATCCTCCCAAATCTCCGCGGGAGCTGTCCACCGGGAGGGGATGTGGCAGAGGGATTCCCGTACGTGGGTGGGATGTGGCAGAGGGATTCCCGTAAGGGGGTGGGATGTGGCGGAGGAATATGGGAAGGGATTAAGCGACAGAAACGTTTCGTAATTATTTGAAGGATAGGCTAGCCTTACTTAGGTTCGCATAACTTACCTAAGGAGTCCCGTGGCTTCCCTTCTTCCACGCCGCGCCCTGCTGAAGACTGCAGGTTCAGCGACGGTCGCATTGGCCGCTGTCGCACTTACCCTTTCCGGTTGCTCCACCGGTCCCGCCAACTCGGCGCCGGCATCATCGGAAGCAGCATCGTCGGCTTTCCCCGTCACCATCAAGCACGCCTTCGGTGAGACCACGATTAAGGAACAGCCCAAGCGGGTCGTCACCATTTCGTGGGTCAACGATGACATCGCGATCGCCCTCGGCGTTGTTCCGGTCGGTGTCCCCAAGAACGAGTGGGGCAACAATGACAAGGGCTCAACCCCGTGGAAGGACGAAGCCCTGGAGAAGGCCGGCGCCGGCTTTGGCTCCGATAAAGCTCCCGTCCAGTTCTCCGAGGCTGACGGCATCAACTTCACTGAAATCGCCAAGCTCAGCCCGGACGTCATCCTCGGCGCGTACTCCGGCCTCGAAGAAGCCGACTACAAGAAGCTGTCCGAGATCGCCCCGGTTGTTGCCTATCCGGAGCTGGCTTACGGCACGCCGTGGCAGGAGAGCACCACCATGATCGGCAAGGCGCTGGGCAAGGAAGCCGAAGCCAAGAAGCTGGTGGAAGACACCGAGGCCACCATCAAGGACAAGGTATCCAAGTACCCGCAGATCAAGGACAAGACCTTCATCTACGGCAACCTCGAGCCCGCCAAGGGCGATGGCGTGAACGTCTACACCGCCATCGACAACCGCCCCCGGTTCCTCTCCGACATCGGAATGAAGCTGGCACCGGTGGTCACTGAGAACACCAAGACCAACAAGGACTTCTTCATCCCCTGGTCCGCAGAGAAGGCCAACGAGCTCGACTCTGACATCTTCGTCACCTGGGTTCCGGATGCCACCACCGCCGAGGCCATCAAGACTGATCCGCTGCTGGGCCAGATCCCTGCCATCAAGAGCGGCGCGCTGGTTGCCGACTCGGACAACACCCTGACGCTGTCCATCTCTGCCTCTTCCCCGTTGAGCCTGCCGTGGGCGCTGGATACGTTCCTGCCGCAGCTGGGTAAAGCAGCGGACGCAGTAGGCAAGTAAGTCCAGTGAAGTTGAGCACGACGACGGCGGCTCCCGTGGAGCGGGTTGGTGGCACTTCGGCGCCTGGTAACCAGCGAGGGATCGCTCCCGGCAGCAACGCGACCGCTCCAAACGGTCCGCGAATGGCAGGCAAGCGCACCGCCTTGCTGCTGCTCGCCGTCGTCGTGCTTGCTGCTGCGTGCGCCGCGTCTTTGGCGATCGGCGCACGCGGGCTTCCCCTTTCAACCATTTGGGAAGCTGTCACCACCTTCAATCCGCAGGACGGCGACCACGCCGTGGTCATCGCCCGGATTCCGCGTACGGTGCTGGGCCTGCTGGCGGGGGCCGCTTTGGGCCTGGCCGGCGCTGCCATGCAGGGCGTTGCCCGCAACCCGTTGGCCGATCCCGGCATCCTGGGCCTCAACGCCGGTGCTGCACTGGCGGTGGTAGTGGGCATCTACGTCTTTGGCATCACGTCGCTGACCGGCTACATCTGGTTCGCTTTCGTCGGAGCCGCAGCGGCCGCCATCGTGGTCTACGCCATCGCCTCCCGCGGCCGTGATGGTGCGACGCCGGTCAAGCTCGCCCTGGCAGGCGCGGCGCTGAGTGCCGGGTTGTTTTCGCTGATGAACGTCATCCTGGTCTCCAGCCAGGACACCCTGGACCGCTTCCGTTTCTGGCAGGTGGGCAGCATCGGCGGCCGTGACTGGTCGGTTCTCCTTCCGGCACTGCCGTTCCTGCTCATCGGTGCTTTGGTGGTGGTGGCGGGCGGGCGTGTCCTGAACGGCCTGGCCTTGGGAGATGACGTCGCACGCGGACTCGGCCAGAACGTTGGCCTTTCGCGCGGAATCATCGGACTGGGAATCGTTTTGCTGTGCGGGTCGGCCACGGCCCTGGCCGGTCCCATCGGGTTCCTGGGCCTCGTTGTGCCGCATGCCATCCGATCACTGACCGGGCCGGACTACCGCTGGATCCTGCCGTTCTGCATGGTGTCCGCACCCATCCTGCTCATCGCCGCCGACGTCATTGGCCGTGTCATCCTTCTTCCGGGTGAAGTCCCCGCAGGCATCATGACCGCCTTGGTGGGCGCACCCGTCTTTGTCTGGCTCATCCGCCGGGGCAAGGCGGCCGGACTATGAGGACACTCCACAAGCTCCCCACCGAGTTGGCAGTTAATGCCAATCCTTCGCCCAAACACCCTCATCAATTGTCATTTCGGCGGGTCCGGAGCCGCACGTTCGTCCTTGCCCTCGCGCTGCTGGTGATGTTTGCGGTGTACGTGCTCCTGGGCAGCTACACGGTGACGATCCCCGACTTCTTCACGATCGTCATCAACCACCTCACCGGCGGCGAAAAGATCCCCGGCGCCAGCTTCATCGTCATGGAACACAAACTGCCGCGTGCAGCGGTGGGTACATTGATCGGCGTCGCGTTCGGCCTTGCGGGCGCCCTGTTCCAGACCATGCTCCGGAACCCCCTCGCCAGCCCGGACATCATCGGCATCAGCTACGGGGCGAGCGCCGCCGCTGTCACGGCGATCGTGATCTTCGGAGCCTCGGGTGCCGTGGTATCCGCAGCGGCCTTGGGCGGGGCGCTCGGCGTGGCTGCCATCATCTACGCCATCTCACGGAGTGCGGGAAATGGCGGCGGCAACCGAGGCAATGCGGCAGGCAACCGCCTCATCCTCGCAGGGGTGGGCATCGCCGCCGCACTGCACGCCGTAGTGAACTTCCTGATGACCCGCGCGGACATTCGCACGGCAGCGGACGCACTCGTTTGGCTTAACGGATCCCTTAATTCCGCCAATTGGGAACGCGCCGGAATCCTGGCCGCGGCCTTACTGGTGCTCATTCCGGCAGCGATGTTCCTCTCCGGCCCCCTGCGCATGCTGGAACTCGGCGATGATGCCGCAGCAGGGCTCGGAATCAGGGTCAACGCCACCCGGCTGGGACTTGTGGTCACCGCCGTCGCGCTGTCCGCCGTCGCAACCGCAGCCGCAGGTCCCGTAGCGTTCGTTGCTTTCCTGGCCGGACCGATTTCCCGCCGCTTCGTCCGCAAGCCCAGCCTTCCGGCGTCGGCCCTCACAGGTGCGCTGATTGTGCTCGCGGCCGACTTCTTCGCCTCCAACATCGCACCGTTGATCCTCGATGGAACCGTCCTGCCGGTGGGCGTCATTTCCGGCGCACTCGGTGCACCGTTCCTCCTGTGGCTCCTCGTCACGTCGAACCGAAAGGAAGCCTGACATGGCCCTCCTTAATGCCAAGGACCTGACGCTCCAGTATGAGCAGCGCAAGGTGGTGGAAGGACTTTCCACGGAGATTCCCGAAGGTAAAGTGACCATGATCGTCGGGGCGAATGCCTGCGGCAAGTCCACTCTGCTGCGGGGGCTGTCACGGCTCCTGAAGCCGGCCGGTGGCGCCGTCACCCTGGACGGCAAGGACATCCACGCCCGTCCCGCCCGCGAACTTGCCCGCACGCTCGGCCTGCTGCCCCAGCACCCCACCGCTCCTGACGGCATCACCGTCCGGGACCTCGTGGGACGTGGCCGGTACCCGCACCAAGGCCTCTTCCGCAGTTGGAGCGCCAACGACGACGCCGCAGTGCAGCGCGCGCTCGAGGCGACCGCAACGCTGGAGCTCGCAGAACGCTGCGTCGACGAACTGTCCGGCGGCCAGCGCCAACGCGTGTGGATCGCCATGGCGCTGGCCCAGGAGACCGAAGTCCTGCTGCTCGACGAGCCCACCACCTACCTGGACCTCGCCCATCAAGTGGAAGTCCTGGACCTGGTGACCGACCTCAACCGCACCCGCAATACCACCGTGGCGATCGTGCTTCACGACCTCAACCTCGCTGCACGCTATGCGGACCACGTGATCGCCATGAAGGGCGGTTGCATCGTGGCCGAAGGTCCCGCCTCCGCGGTGGTCACCGAGGAACTGGTGCACACCGTTTTCGGCCTGGACTCCCGTGTGGTCCAGGACCCCATCTCCGGCACACCCCTGATCGTTCCGATCGGACGCCATCACGCCCAGCCCGCTACAACCAACCAACTGGAGATCGCCTCATGAGTGCACACCCCACCCAGGCCACAGCGAGTGCCGTGGAGCCGATGACGCTGGCGTTCGATGTCACGGTCAGCGCTGTTCAGGAACTCAGCCCCAACTTCCGGCGCATCACGTTCGGCGGCTACTCCCTGCGCAAGTTTGGCGTAGCCGGGGACACCCTGGATCTCCGCGTGAAACTGATGATCCCGTCCATGGACGCAGCGGGACAACCGATCCCGTTGCCCGAATTCACCATGGAAGAGGCCGGCTGGTACAAGGAATGGCTGGCCATGGACCCCGCTGTCCGAGGTTCGATGCGCACCTACACCGTCCGCTCGGAGCGCCTTGATGCCGTGTACCCGGAGATCGACATTGACTTCGTCATGCACTTTGACGATTCCGGCCATGGCGGGCCAGCCGCGAACTGGGCCTTGGCCGCCAAACCGGGGGACACCCTCACCATCATCGGCCCCAACAACCGGGCCGCCCAGTGCACCACGGCCGGCGCGTACGGAGGCATCGAGTGGCGGCCGGGCCTCGCCCAGCGTGTCCTCCTCGCCGGCGACGAAACAGCAGTCCCGGCCATCAGCGCGATCCTCGAAAGCCTTCCGGCCGACATCACCGGGCATGCTTTCCTTGAAGTGCCCTCTGCCGCGGACTTCCAGGAGATCAGCACGCCGGCAAATGTCGAGATCACCTGGCTCGCCCGCGGCGCATCCATCGGACGCTCGCGTCCCCACGGGGAACTCCTCAAAGCGGCCGTCGCCAAGGCTGTTCCCGTTCCCGGCTGGGTGGGTTTGAAGGGCGCCGAAACCGCCGCCGGTCCCGAGCCGGAGGAGGTCAACGTGGACCAGGACATCCTGTGGGAAACCCCGCAAAGACTGGATGCCGCGGCCATCGAAGCCACCAAGAACCCCACGCTGCCGGCCGGTGCGTTGCCCTTCTACGCCTGGATTGCGGGGGAAGCGTTCGTGATCAAGGAAATGCGGAGGTACCTGGTGCGCGACGTCGGCATTGACCGTAAGCAGGTAGCTTTCATGGGCTACTGGCGGCGCGGCAAAGCCGAAGGCTGACCCTCTGTCACATCCCGCGCGTTTTCCGGCGTTCCTCTGTCAGGTCCCGCGCGTTTTCCGGCGTTCCTCTGTCAGGAATCCAGCAGGTTCTCGTAGCCGTCCGCCACGGTGGTGGCGTTGAATTCGATGATTTCAAAATCCGCCACTCCGTTGCTGTAGAACGGGTCCTTCGCCAGGGATTCATCCAAAGTTGCCCTGTCCACGTTGGAGAGCAGGACTCCGCCAACTGCCGGGACGCGACGTCCGGACGCTACGAACACACCGCCGTCGAACGCTTCCTTAAGCCAGGCCATATGGCCTGGCCGGTGGAAGTCCACAATCTCGTCGGGAACCCTGTAGGTCAGTGACACAACAAACATGCCGTCAGCCTACCGTTTCGGGACTGCGCGGACGGGGGAGGTGACGGATTCTCCTAAGATTGAAGCCATGACTGAACCGCGCTGGCTTAACGCTGAGGAACGCCGGGCTTGGCTGGCCCTCCTGAGCATCAACACCCTTCTTCCGTCAGCGTTGGACACGCAGCTGCAGTCCGCCGGAAAGCTGTCCCTTTTCGATTACAACGTTTTGGCCATGCTCTCCGAGGCTGAGGGCCGCTACCTTCCGATGAGCGAACTCGCTGCCCGCACGAGTGCTTCTTTGTCCCGCCTTTCACACGTGGTGACCAAACTGCAGAAGCGCGGCTGGGTTGAGCGCGAGGCGCACCCCGGTGATGCCCGGGTAACTGTTGCCCACCTGACAGAGGCGGGGATGGACACCATCGTTTCGCTGGCGCCCGGACACGTTGAATCTGTCCGCACGCTGATGCTGGACTCGCTGACCCCCGACGACGTGGCGGACCTGGCGCGCATCGGTGAGAAGATCGTGGCCCGGCTCGACAACAACCACTGGATCCTCCGCGATTCCTAGCAGCCTGCCGGCTTTGTTGGGCCGAGCCTTCGGGTGGCAGACTGGCGGCATGGATTTTTCTGCCCGTTATGTTGCCCTTGGAGACTCCTTCACCGAGGGCGTCGGAGACGCTGACTCCTCGCGCCCCAACGGAGTGCGCGGATGGGCCGACATCATGGCCGGTCAGCTGGCCCAGAGCAATGAGGGCTTCGGGTACGCCAATCTCGCTATCCGCGGCAAGAAACTGCGCCAGATCATGGCAGAGCAGGTGGATGCCGCCGTCGAACTTAAACCCACGTTGGTGACCCTGTACGCAGGGGCGAACGACATCCTGCGTCCCAAGATCGACATTGACTCGCTTTTGCAGGATTACGACGCCGGAATCGCCAAGTTAAGCGCGACGGGCGCAACAGTGGTTCTCTTCACGGGCTTCGATGCCAAGGGTTCCAAGGTCTTCGGCGCCATGCGCGGGCGCACGGCGATCTACAACGAACTGGTTCGCGAAATTGCCGAAAACTACGGGGCCCTGCTGGTGGACTACTGGCGATTCGACGAATACGACGACTGGCGCATGTGGGACACGGACCGCATGCACATGTCCACTGCCGGTCACCTGAACATGGCCAAAAGAGTGCTTGATGTCCTTGAACACGAGCACGTCATCGACGTTCCGGAACCCGCGCCGCAGCGGCTGCTCAGCCGTGCCGAAACATTGCGTGAAAACGCCCGGTGGGTTCGTGAGTTCGCTACGCCCTGGGTTGTCCGGCGGGTTCGGGGAACGTCGTCCGGCGACGGGCTGAGCCCCAAGTACCCTGCGCTGGTCCGGCCTGATTGGTCTTAATTTGGTGCTGCCCGTAGAATAGTTAGGCGCTAGGTAGTGCGGAGCGTGTGCAATTGCTCCGGTTGGCGGTAAATGTTGGTCTGACCAGCATCCCGTGGGCCGGTAGTTAGGGGCTCAAGTTGCGTGCATCCCTGTATTCGCCCAGTATCCCAGGATCTGAAGCAGTGATTTTCACTGCCCTGTTCTGAGGCCAACCTTCTTCGCCGCGTTACTGCGGAATCCATCGGGCTGGTTCGGACTGGACGCGGACGCTGCCTGTCGCACGGTACTGCAGGAAGACCCTGCACGCCGTTACATTCAAACTTTGGAGGAGAGTCATGGCAGCACACTGCCAAGTGACCGGAGCCGAGCCGGGCTTTGGACACAGCATTTCGCACTCGCACCGCCGCAACAAGCGCCGGTTCGATCCGAACATTCAGAAGAAGCGTTACTGGGTTCCTTCCCTGCGCCGCAACGTCACCCTGACGCTGTCCGCAAAGGGCATCAAGGTAATTGACGCTCGCGGCATCGACGCGGTCGTCGCCGACATCCTGGCACGAGGAGTGAAGCTCTAATGGCAAAGGACAAGGACGTACGTCCCATCATCAAGCTGAAGTCCACTGCGGGCACCGGCTACACCTACGTGACGCGCAAGAACCGTCGTAACGACCCCGACCGTCTGGTCCTGAAGAAGTACGACCCCAAGATCCGCCAGCACGTCGAATTCCGAGAGGAGCGCTAAACACATGGCTAAGAAGTCCAAGATTGCTCGTAATGAGCAGCGCAAGGTCATCGTTGAGCGCTACGCTGCCAAGCGCCTCGAGCTGAAGAAGACCCTGGTTGACCCCAACGCGTCTGACGAAGCCCGCGAAGCTGCACGCCTCGGCCTGCAGAAGCTGCCCCGCAACGCCTCCCCGATCCGTCTGCGTAACCGCGACCAGATCGACGGCCGTCCCCGCGGCACCTTCCAGAAGTTCGGTATCTCCCGCGTTCGCTTCCGCGACATGGCTCACAAGGGTGAGCTGCCGGGTATCACCAAGTCTTCCTGGTAAGCACCAAGCTCGTCCAAAGAGGCCGGTAACCGTCATGGTTGCCGGCCTCTTTGGCGTTTAAGCGGCGGTTTAGGGGTTGCTCTATCACGTCCCGTCGGTTTCCCCGGGTTGCTCTATCACGTCCTGTCGGGTTTCCCGGGTTGCTCTATCACGTCCTGTCGGGTTTCCCGGGTTGCTCTATCACCGGGCGTTCAGGGCCGGGGTAGGTGATGGGCTTCACATGGGTGCAATCTCGCTGTGCGAGGCTGTTTTCACGCCGCTTCCCTTGTGTTCCAGGGGTTTTGGAGGGGTCTCGGTGCCGATTTGTTTCGGGGGTTGGGGGTGTGTAAAGTTATTCGAGTTGCCGCCGCTGATGCGGGTTTGACGGTGACTTTCTCCCTTTCGAATGGCCGGTTTCCGGTGGTGCTTTGGTGCGCTGTTGGTGCTGGTGGGGGGTTCCGGGCTGGTTTGCTTTGTGTGGCTGGTTCGGGTAAGTTTGAAAAGTTGCTCCGGAGCGATCTGCTGGCCGTTGTGGTTGGTGGTGGTACTGCTTTGGATTAGTGACCTGTTGTTTGAGAACTCAATAGTGTGCCAAGTTTGTTGATACCGATTGTTTTTTGATTGGTTGAATTTTTGCCGGGCCATTGCGCACCCCCGTGTGTGGTGGTTTGGTTTTCAGCTGGTTTCAGATTTGCAGCTGCTTCTTGCCGTGATTTCCGGTGGGGGTGGTTGTGTTTCGTTTTTTGTTTTTGAACGGAGAGTTTGATCCTGGCTCAGGATGAACGCTGGCGGCGTGCTTAACACATGCAAGTCGAACGATGATCCGGTGCTTGCGCCGGGGATTAGTGGCGAACGGGTGAGTAACACGTGAGTAACCTGCCCTTGACTCTGGGATAAGCCTGGGAAACTGGGTCTAATACCGGATATGACTCCTCATCGCATGGTGGGGGGTGGAAAGCTTTTTGTGGTTTTGGATGGACTCGCGGCCTATCAGCTTGTTGGTGGGGTAATGGCCTACCAAGGCGACGACGGGTAGCCGGCCTGAGAGGGTGACCGGCCACACTGGGACTGAGACACGGCCCAGACTCCTACGGGAGGCAGCAGTGGGGAATATTGCACAATGGGCGAAAGCCTGATGCAGCGACGCCGCGTGAGGGATGACGGCCTTCGGGTTGTAAACCTCTTTCAGTAGGGAAGAAGCCCTCTTTGGGGGTGACGGTACTTGCAGAAGAAGCGCCGGCTAACTACGTGCCAGCAGCCGCGGTAATACGTAGGGCGCAAGCGTTATCCGGAATTATTGGGCGTAAAGAGCTCGTAGGCGGTTTGTCGCGTCTGCTGTGAAAGACCGGGGCTCAACTCCGGTTCTGCAGTGGGTACGGGCAGACTAGAGTGCAGTAGGGGAGACTGGAATTCCTGGTGTAGCGGTGAAATGCGCAGATATCAGGAGGAACACCGATGGCGAAGGCAGGTCTCTGGGCTGTAACTGACGCTGAGGAGCGAAAGCATGGGGAGCGAACAGGATTAGATACCCTGGTAGTCCATGCCGTAAACGTTGGGCACTAGGTGTGGGGGACATTCCACGTTTTCCGCGCCGTAGCTAACGCATTAAGTGCCCCGCCTGGGGAGTACGGCCGCAAGGCTAAAACTCAAAGGAATTGACGGGGGCCCGCACAAGCGGCGGAGCATGCGGATTAATTCGATGCAACGCGAAGAACCTTACCAAGGCTTGACATGGACCGGAAAGACCTGGAAACAGGTGCCCCGCTTGCGGCCGGTTTACAGGTGGTGCATGGTTGTCGTCAGCTCGTGTCGTGAGATGTTGGGTTAAGTCCCGCAACGAGCGCAACCCTCGTTCTATGTTGCCAGCGGTTCGGCCGGGGACTCATAGGAGACTGCCGGGGTCAACTCGGAGGAAGGTGGGGACGACGTCAAATCATCATGCCCCTTATGTCTTGGGCTTCACGCATGCTACAATGGCCGGTACAAAGGGTTGCGATACTGTGAGGTGGAGCTAATCCCAAAAAGCCGGTCTCAGTTCGGATTGGGGTCTGCAACTCGACCCCATGAAGTCGGAGTCGCTAGTAATCGCAGATCAGCAACGCTGCGGTGAATACGTTCCCGGGCCTTGTACACACCGCCCGTCAAGTCACGAAAGTTGGTAACACCCGAAGCCGGTGGCCTAACCCTTGTGGGGGGAGCCGTCGAAGGTGGGACCGGCGATTGGGACTAAGTCGTAACAAGGTAGCCGTACCGGAAGGTGCGGCTGGATCACCTCCTTTCTAAGGAGCTGCTAACGGCGTCCGGGTCTGCCTGCATGGGCGGGTTCCGGGGTTGTCAGTGTTGCCCATTGCGCAGGCGTCTGTTCTGCGGTGGGTGCTCATGGGTGGAATATCAGCAAATCAAGTTTTTTGGCATGGCCTGTTGGTGGTGGTGTCCTGGCGTGAGTACGGCGGCCCTCTTTTCGCACTTTTGTGTGTGGGGGGTTGTTGGGAAAGCGGTCCGGGGTGTTGGTTGCCGGGTTGTGTTTGGCGCACTGTTGGGTCCTGAGGCAACAGGGCCTTTTTGCAGCAATGCAGGGAATCCTTGGTGTTTCTTGTTGTTCCTGCGGCCGGCACCCCCTCGTGTTTGTGTGGGGTGGGTGTGGTTGACGGGGTTGTTGTTTGAGAACTACATAGTGGACGCGAGCATCTGGACACATGGTCCTGCACTCTTTTGGGGGTGTGGGTTGTGTGTTCTAGCAATTTCTTTGATGAATGAACCTGGCCCTTTTGTGGTCGTGGTTCTCTCGAATTGATTGAGTGCATCAGCCGCAGCCTGTTTGGGTTGTGGTTTTGTGTGGTCAAGTTTTTAAGGGCGCACGGTGGATGCCTTGGCATTAGGAGCCGAAGAAGGACGTAGGAATCTGCGATAAGCCTGGGGGAGTTGATAACCGAGCGGTGATCCCAGGATGTCCGAATGGGGAAACCCCGCACAACGCTGCAAGGTGATTGTGTGACCCGTGCCTGAATTCATAGGGTGCGTGGGGGGAACGCGGGGAAGTGAAACATCTCAGTACCCGCAGGAAGAGAAAACAAGAGTGATTCCGTTAGTAGTGGCGAGCGAACGCGGATGAGGCTAAACCGTTCCATGTGTGATAGCCGGCGGGCGTTGCGTGGGCGGGGTTGTGGGACTTTCCGTGCTGGTTCTGCCGGACCGGTGGGGTGTGGGTGTGCGTATAGGTGAACGGTCTTGAAAGGCCGGCCAGAGAGGGTGTGAGTCCCGTAACCGTAATGTGTGGCACCGCCTTTGGAGAGGATCCCAAGTAGCACGGGGCCCGAGAAATCCCGTGTGAATCTGTCAGGACCACCTGATAAGCCTAAATACTTCCTAATGACCGATAGCGGACCAGTACCGTGAGGGAAAGGTGAAAAGTACCCCGGGAGGGGAGTGAAACAGTACCTGAAACCGTGTGCTTACAATCCGTCAGAGCATCTGCAGCCCTTCGGGGTTGTATGGGTGTGATGGCGTGCCTTTTGAAGAATGAGCCTGCGAGTTAGTGTTACGTCGCGAGGTTAACCCGTGTGGGGAAGCCGTAGCGAAAGCGAGTCTGAACAGGGCGTGTTCAGTGGCGTGATCTAGACCCGAAGCGGAGTGATCTACCCATGGCCAGGTTGAAGCGACGGTAAGACGTCGTGGAGGACCGAACCCACTTCAGTTGAAAATGGAGGGGATGAGCTGTGGGTAGGGGTGAAAGGCCAATCAAACTCCGTGATAGCTGGTTCTCCCCGAAATGCATTTAGGTGCAGCGTTGCGTGTTTCTTGCCGGAGGTAGAGCTACTGGATGGCCGATGGGCCCTACAAGGTTACTGACGTCAGCCAAACTCCGAATGCCGGTAAGTCAGAGCGCAGCAGTGAGACTGTGGGGGATAAGCTTCATAGTCGAGAGGGAAACAGCCCAGACCACCAACTAAGGCCCCTAAGCGTGTGCTAAGTGGGAAAGGATGTGGAGTTGCTTAGACAACCAGGAGGTTGGCTTAGAAGCAGCCATCCTTGAAAGAGTGCGTAATAGCTCACTGGTCAAGTGATTCCGCGCCGACAATGTAGCGGGGCTCAAGTACACCGCCGAAGTTGTGGCATTCACGCATTACCCTAGCCTTCGTGGTTCAGGGGTGTGGATGGGTAGGGGAGCGTCGTGTGGGCGGTGAAGTCGCGGTGTAAACCAGCGGTGGAGCCTACACGAGTGAGAATGCAGGCATGAGTAGCGAAAGACGGGTGAGAAACCCGTCCGCCGAATGATCAAGGGTTCCAGGGTCAAGCTAATCTGCCCTGGGTAAGTCGGGACCTAAGGCGAGGCCGACAGGCGTAGTCGATGGACAACGGGTTGATATTCCCGTACCGGCGAAAAACCGCCCATGTTGAACGGGGGATACTAACCACCGCCGGTCTTTCTTGTTGCGCCACTTGTGGTGTGATGGTTGGGCTGGTGCTGGGACCTGATCCCGGGAGGCAAGCGTATTAACAGGTGTGACGCAGGAAGGTAGCCGGGCCGGGCGATGGTAGCCCCGGTCCAAGGATGTAGGGTCAGGGATAGGCAAATCCGTTCCTGTGTGTTTCGAGCACGATCCTGAGATCTGATGGGACCCCCGCATGGGGGGATCCGGTGATCCTATGCTGCCTAGAAAAGCATCGACGCGAGGTTTTAGCCGCCCGTACCCCAAACCGACACAGGTGATCAGGTAGAGAATACCAAGGCGATCGAGAGAATTATGGTTAAGGAACTCGGCAAAATGCCCCCGTAACTTCGGGAGAAGGGGGGCCTGCCCCGTGATACAGACTTGCTTTGTGGAGCGGGTGTGGGCCGCAGAGACCAGGGGGAAGCGACTGTTTACTAAAAACACAGGTCCGTGCGAAGTCGCAAGACGATGTATACGGACTGACTCCTGCCCGGTGCTGGAAGGTTAAGAGGACCGGTTAGCCCCTTGCGGGCGAAGCTGGGAATTTAAGCCCCAGTAAACGGCGGTGGTAACTATAACCATCCTAAGGTAGCGAAATTCCTTGTCGGGTAAGTTCCGACCTGCACGAATGGAGTAACGACTTCCCCGCTGTCTCAACCATAAACTCGGCGAAATTGCAGTACGAGTAAAGATGCTCGTTACGCGCAGCAGGACGGAAAGACCCCGAGACCTTTACTATAGTTTGGTATTGGTGTTCGGAGTGGCTTGTGTAGGATAGGTGGGAGACGTTGAAACCCGGACGCCAGTTCGGGTGGAGTCATCGTTGAAATACCACTCTGGTCACTTTGGACATCTAACTTCGGCCCGTGATCCGGGTCAGGGACAGTGCCTGATGGGTAGTTTAACTGGGGCGGTTGCCTCCTAAAAAGTAACGGAGGCGCCCAAAGGTTCCCTCAGCCTGGTTGGCAATCAGGTGTCGAGTGTAAGTGCACAAGGGAGCTTGACTGTGAGAGAGACATCTCAAGCAGGGACGAAAGTCGGGACTAGTGATCCGGCGGTACATTGTGGAATGGCCGTCGCTCAACGGATAAAAGGTACCTCGGGGATAACAGGCTGATCTTGCCCAAGAGTCCATATCGACGGCATGGTTTGGCACCTCGATGTCGGCTCGTCGCATCCTGGGGCTGGAGTAGGTCCCAAGGGTTGGGCTGTTCGCCCATTAAAGCGGTACGCGAGCTGGGTTTAGAACGTCGTGAGACAGTTCGGTCCCTATCCGCTGCGCGCGCAGGAAATTTGAGAAGGGCTGTCCTTAGTACGAGAGGACCGGGACGGACGAACCTCTGGTGTGTCAGTTGTACTGCCAAGTGCACCGCTGATTAGCTACGTTCGGATGGGATAACCGCTGAAAGCATCTAAGCGGGAAGCTCGCTTCAAGATGAGATTTCCAAACACATTATGTGTGAGAGGCCCCCAGCCAGACCACTGGGTTGATAGGCCGGATGTGGAAGCGAGGACTAAAGACTCGTGAAGCTGACCGGTACTAATAGGCCAACAACTTACACCACACACAACACACTGCACGCGTCCACTATGTGGTTCCCAACCAACAACCCGGGAACAACAACACAACAACACAACTAAACAAGCACCACAGTTGTAACCACACACACTTCCCACCCCCACACAGGGGGACGGGTAACAAGGTTACGGCGGTCATAGCGTGGGGGAAACGCCCGGTCCCATTCCGAACCCGGAAGCTAAGACCCACAGCGCCGATGGTACTGCACCCGGGAGGGTGTGGGAGAGTAGGACACCGCCGGACAACCATTAGGTCGAGACCCCCCAACCCACACGGGTCGGGGGGTCTCCCACATCAACCACCAAAACACCACGTATTTGCAGGACACCCGTGGGTTCAGCTGCGGCGCTGCCCAGTCCTCTGTCTCGTGTTTTTAACGACTATGGCCCCGCCGCATGCGGGGCCATAGTCGTATAAACCGAAAGTCAGCCTTTCGCGGCTTTGGCCGCTGCCTTGGCGGCTTGCTTGCTTGCACGGACTTTTACCAAGGACTCCGGGTCCAGTATGTCTGCCACGGAAAGGTACGAGCCTTCCTCGCCGTAATGGCCGGCGGCTTCCCTCCAGCCCTCCGCTTGGAGGCCGCACTGCTTTCCGAGTAGTGCCAGGAAGATCTTCGCTTTCTGGTCTCCGAAACCCGGTAGTGCCTTCAGCCTTCGCAGCACCTCGGGACCATCCGGGTCGTCCTTACTCCAGATGGCAGAAGCGTCGCCGTCCCACTCGCTGTAGACGGTGCGTGCGAGGTCCTGGACTCGGCCCGCCATTGAACCCGGGAACCGATGTACGGCAGGTGTTTCCTTGAACACTTCCACGAATCCGGCAGGATCAAAGTCGGCAATCACAGCTGGATCCAAAGACCCTACCCGGGAGCGGATCTTCGCAGGACCAGCAAATGCTGATTCCATGGTCACTTGCTGATCGAGCAGCATCCCCACCAACAGCGCAAAAGCATCATCACTCAACAATTTGTCAGCAACCGGATCCCCGGTGATACGCAACTCCATGCCGCCCATCCTCCCACCAGTCCCCTCCAAGTGACACAAGAAGTCGATCGAGGGAGTTTCCGTATGGGTCGCGTCGGGGCCTGTGAGTTTCCTGGCCATGCCTTAGACGGGCGCCCGGACGCGGGAGATCACCTGGCTGCGAGTTCGTGTCGGCCCGGGCTTTCTCCACCGAACAGGCAGCTTGAGCTGCCTCTGCGTTGTCTTCCGGGCGGAGGGCCCGACGGGCAAAGGGGCGGGCACTACGGGATACATGGTGGAAGCCGGCCCATACGCGTAGGGGTCGGTAGGAGCGTGGTGCCCAATGAACGTGCCTACAGGGGCCCTCGTTTGGCTGTTTGGGGGTGGATTTGCGTTGGGGGTTGGGGGCGTGTATTGTTTTCTGAGTCGCCGGGAGCGAAACGGAAAGCCGGAAGGTGTGTACGGTTCGGGCAGGCGGTCAAAAATAACTCTTCTTTTCCAATGGCCCTGGTTGGGTTGCGCTGCTGTGTGTGGTGTGGCTTCGGGGTGATGTTTTGGAGGGTCTGTTGTTTGAGAACTCAATAGTGTGCCAAGTTTGTTGATACCGATTGTTTTTTGATTGGTTGAATTTTTGCCGGGCCATTGCGCACCCCCGTGTGTGGTGGTTTGGTTTTCAGCTGGTTTCAGATTTGCAGCTGCTTCTTGCCGTGATTTCCGGTGGGGGTGGTTGTGTTTCGTTTTTTGTTTTTGAACGGAGAGTTTGATCCTGGCTCAGGATGAACGCTGGCGGCGTGCTTAACACATGCAAGTCGAACGATGATCCGGTGCTTGCGCCGGGGATTAGTGGCGAACGGGTGAGTAACACGTGAGTAACCTGCCCTTGACTCTGGGATAAGCCTGGGAAACTGGGTCTAATACCGGATATGACTCCTCATCGCATGGTGGGGGGTGGAAAGCTTTTTGTGGTTTTGGATGGACTCGCGGCCTATCAGCTTGTTGGTGGGGTAATGGCCTACCAAGGCGACGACGGGTAGCCGGCCTGAGAGGGTGACCGGCCACACTGGGACTGAGACACGGCCCAGACTCCTACGGGAGGCAGCAGTGGGGAATATTGCACAATGGGCGAAAGCCTGATGCAGCGACGCCGCGTGAGGGATGACGGCCTTCGGGTTGTAAACCTCTTTCAGTAGGGAAGAAGCCCTCTTTGGGGGTGACGGTACTTGCAGAAGAAGCGCCGGCTAACTACGTGCCAGCAGCCGCGGTAATACGTAGGGCGCAAGCGTTATCCGGAATTATTGGGCGTAAAGAGCTCGTAGGCGGTTTGTCGCGTCTGCTGTGAAAGACCGGGGCTCAACTCCGGTTCTGCAGTGGGTACGGGCAGACTAGAGTGCAGTAGGGGAGACTGGAATTCCTGGTGTAGCGGTGAAATGCGCAGATATCAGGAGGAACACCGATGGCGAAGGCAGGTCTCTGGGCTGTAACTGACGCTGAGGAGCGAAAGCATGGGGAGCGAACAGGATTAGATACCCTGGTAGTCCATGCCGTAAACGTTGGGCACTAGGTGTGGGGGACATTCCACGTTTTCCGCGCCGTAGCTAACGCATTAAGTGCCCCGCCTGGGGAGTACGGCCGCAAGGCTAAAACTCAAAGGAATTGACGGGGGCCCGCACAAGCGGCGGAGCATGCGGATTAATTCGATGCAACGCGAAGAACCTTACCAAGGCTTGACATGGACCGGAAAGACCTGGAAACAGGTGCCCCGCTTGCGGCCGGTTTACAGGTGGTGCATGGTTGTCGTCAGCTCGTGTCGTGAGATGTTGGGTTAAGTCCCGCAACGAGCGCAACCCTCGTTCTATGTTGCCAGCGGTTCGGCCGGGGACTCATAGGAGACTGCCGGGGTCAACTCGGAGGAAGGTGGGGACGACGTCAAATCATCATGCCCCTTATGTCTTGGGCTTCACGCATGCTACAATGGCCGGTACAAAGGGTTGCGATACTGTGAGGTGGAGCTAATCCCAAAAAGCCGGTCTCAGTTCGGATTGGGGTCTGCAACTCGACCCCATGAAGTCGGAGTCGCTAGTAATCGCAGATCAGCAACGCTGCGGTGAATACGTTCCCGGGCCTTGTACACACCGCCCGTCAAGTCACGAAAGTTGGTAACACCCGAAGCCGGTGGCCTAACCCTTGTGGGGGGAGCCGTCGAAGGTGGGACCGGCGATTGGGACTAAGTCGTAACAAGGTAGCCGTACCGGAAGGTGCGGCTGGATCACCTCCTTTCTAAGGAGCTGCTAACGGCGTCCGGGTCTGCCTGCATGGGCGGGTTCCGGGGTTGTCAGTGTTGCCCATTGCGCAGGCGTCTGTTCTGCGGTGGGTGCTCATGGGTGGAATATCAGCAAATCAAGTTTTTTGGCATGGCCTGTTGGTGGTGGTGTCCTGGCGTGAGTACGGCGGCCCTCTTTTCGCACTTTTGTGTGTGGGGGGTTGTTGGGAAAGCGGTCCGGGGTGTTGGTTGCCGGGTTGTGTTTGGCGCACTGTTGGGTCCTGAGGCAACAGGGCCTTTTTGCAGCAATGCAGGGAATCCTTGGTGTTTCTTGTTGTTCCTGCGGCCGGCACCCCCTCGTGTTTGTGTGGGGTGGGTGTGGTTGACGGGGTTGTTGTTTGAGAACTACATAGTGGACGCGAGCATCTGGACACATGGTCCTGCACTCTTTTGGGGGTGTGGGTTGTGTGTTCTAGCAATTTCTTTGATGAATGAACCTGGCCCTTTTGTGGTCGTGGTTCTCTCGAATTGATTGAGTGCATCAGCCGCAGCCTGTTTGGGTTGTGGTTTTGTGTGGTCAAGTTTTTAAGGGCGCACGGTGGATGCCTTGGCATTAGGAGCCGAAGAAGGACGTAGGAATCTGCGATAAGCCTGGGGGAGTTGATAACCGAGCGGTGATCCCAGGATGTCCGAATGGGGAAACCCCGCACAACGCTGCAAGGTGATTGTGTGACCCGTGCCTGAATTCATAGGGTGCGTGGGGGGAACGCGGGGAAGTGAAACATCTCAGTACCCGCAGGAAGAGAAAACAAGAGTGATTCCGTTAGTAGTGGCGAGCGAACGCGGATGAGGCTAAACCGTTCCATGTGTGATAGCCGGCGGGCGTTGCGTGGGCGGGGTTGTGGGACTTTCCGTGCTGGTTCTGCCGGACCGGTGGGGTGTGGGTGTGCGTATAGGTGAACGGTCTTGAAAGGCCGGCCAGAGAGGGTGTGAGTCCCGTAACCGTAATGTGTGGCACCGCCTTTGGAGAGGATCCCAAGTAGCACGGGGCCCGAGAAATCCCGTGTGAATCTGTCAGGACCACCTGATAAGCCTAAATACTTCCTAATGACCGATAGCGGACCAGTACCGTGAGGGAAAGGTGAAAAGTACCCCGGGAGGGGAGTGAAACAGTACCTGAAACCGTGTGCTTACAATCCGTCAGAGCATCTGCAGCCCTTCGGGGTTGTATGGGTGTGATGGCGTGCCTTTTGAAGAATGAGCCTGCGAGTTAGTGTTACGTCGCGAGGTTAACCCGTGTGGGGAAGCCGTAGCGAAAGCGAGTCTGAACAGGGCGTGTTCAGTGGCGTGATCTAGACCCGAAGCGGAGTGATCTACCCATGGCCAGGTTGAAGCGACGGTAAGACGTCGTGGAGGACCGAACCCACTTCAGTTGAAAATGGAGGGGATGAGCTGTGGGTAGGGGTGAAAGGCCAATCAAACTCCGTGATAGCTGGTTCTCCCCGAAATGCATTTAGGTGCAGCGTTGCGTGTTTCTTGCCGGAGGTAGAGCTACTGGATGGCCGATGGGCCCTACAAGGTTACTGACGTCAGCCAAACTCCGAATGCCGGTAAGTCAGAGCGCAGCAGTGAGACTGTGGGGGATAAGCTTCATAGTCGAGAGGGAAACAGCCCAGACCACCAACTAAGGCCCCTAAGCGTGTGCTAAGTGGGAAAGGATGTGGAGTTGCTTAGACAACCAGGAGGTTGGCTTAGAAGCAGCCATCCTTGAAAGAGTGCGTAATAGCTCACTGGTCAAGTGATTCCGCGCCGACAATGTAGCGGGGCTCAAGTACACCGCCGAAGTTGTGGCATTCACGCATTACCCTAGCCTTCGTGGTTCAGGGGTGTGGATGGGTAGGGGAGCGTCGTGTGGGCGGTGAAGTCGCGGTGTAAACCAGCGGTGGAGCCTACACGAGTGAGAATGCAGGCATGAGTAGCGAAAGACGGGTGAGAAACCCGTCCGCCGAATGATCAAGGGTTCCAGGGTCAAGCTAATCTGCCCTGGGTAAGTCGGGACCTAAGGCGAGGCCGACAGGCGTAGTCGATGGACAACGGGTTGATATTCCCGTACCGGCGAAAAACCGCCCATGTTGAACGGGGGATACTAACCACCGCCGGTCTTTCTTGTTGCGCCACTTGTGGTGTGATGGTTGGGCTGGTGCTGGGACCTGATCCCGGGAGGCAAGCGTATTAACAGGTGTGACGCAGGAAGGTAGCCGGGCCGGGCGATGGTAGCCCCGGTCCAAGGATGTAGGGTCAGGGATAGGCAAATCCGTTCCTGTGTGTTTCGAGCACGATCCTGAGATCTGATGGGACCCCCGCATGGGGGGATCCGGTGATCCTATGCTGCCTAGAAAAGCATCGACGCGAGGTTTTAGCCGCCCGTACCCCAAACCGACACAGGTGATCAGGTAGAGAATACCAAGGCGATCGAGAGAATTATGGTTAAGGAACTCGGCAAAATGCCCCCGTAACTTCGGGAGAAGGGGGGCCTGCCCCGTGATACAGACTTGCTTTGTGGAGCGGGTGTGGGCCGCAGAGACCAGGGGGAAGCGACTGTTTACTAAAAACACAGGTCCGTGCGAAGTCGCAAGACGATGTATACGGACTGACTCCTGCCCGGTGCTGGAAGGTTAAGAGGACCGGTTAGCCCCTTGCGGGCGAAGCTGGGAATTTAAGCCCCAGTAAACGGCGGTGGTAACTATAACCATCCTAAGGTAGCGAAATTCCTTGTCGGGTAAGTTCCGACCTGCACGAATGGAGTAACGACTTCCCCGCTGTCTCAACCATAAACTCGGCGAAATTGCAGTACGAGTAAAGATGCTCGTTACGCGCAGCAGGACGGAAAGACCCCGAGACCTTTACTATAGTTTGGTATTGGTGTTCGGAGTGGCTTGTGTAGGATAGGTGGGAGACGTTGAAACCCGGACGCCAGTTCGGGTGGAGTCATCGTTGAAATACCACTCTGGTCACTTTGGACATCTAACTTCGGCCCGTGATCCGGGTCAGGGACAGTGCCTGATGGGTAGTTTAACTGGGGCGGTTGCCTCCTAAAAAGTAACGGAGGCGCCCAAAGGTTCCCTCAGCCTGGTTGGCAATCAGGTGTCGAGTGTAAGTGCACAAGGGAGCTTGACTGTGAGAGAGACATCTCAAGCAGGGACGAAAGTCGGGACTAGTGATCCGGCGGTACATTGTGGAATGGCCGTCGCTCAACGGATAAAAGGTACCTCGGGGATAACAGGCTGATCTTGCCCAAGAGTCCATATCGACGGCATGGTTTGGCACCTCGATGTCGGCTCGTCGCATCCTGGGGCTGGAGTAGGTCCCAAGGGTTGGGCTGTTCGCCCATTAAAGCGGTACGCGAGCTGGGTTTAGAACGTCGTGAGACAGTTCGGTCCCTATCCGCTGCGCGCGCAGGAAATTTGAGAAGGGCTGTCCTTAGTACGAGAGGACCGGGACGGACGAACCTCTGGTGTGTCAGTTGTACTGCCAAGTGCACCGCTGATTAGCTACGTTCGGATGGGATAACCGCTGAAAGCATCTAAGCGGGAAGCTCGCTTCAAGATGAGATTTCCAAACACATTATGTGTGAGAGGCCCCCAGCCAGACCACTGGGTTGATAGGCCGGATGTGGAAGCGAGGACTAAAGACTCGTGAAGCTGACCGGTACTAATAGGCCAACAACTTACACCACACACAACACACTGCACGCGTCCACTATGTGGTTCCCAACCAACAACCCGGGAACAACAACACAACAACACAACTAAACAAGCACCACAGTTGTAACCACACACACTTCCCACCCCCACACAGGGGGACGGGTAACAAGGTTACGGCGGTCATAGCGTGGGGGAAACGCCCGGTCCCATTCCGAACCCGGAAGCTAAGACCCACAGCGCCGATGGTACTGCACCCGGGAGGGTGTGGGAGAGTAGGACACCGCCGGACAACCATTAGGTCGAGACCCCCCAACCCACACGGGTCGGGGGGTCTCCCACATCAACCACCAAAACACCACGGGTAGAGTCACAGGATGCACCTCAGCAGAATCCTGGACCTGAATTTGCAGCCTGCGGGCGCAGCTCGGCTCGCAATCCGGCCTTTGGCTTTGGCTGACGCTGCATTGCTAGCGGATGCCTATACGCGGAACGCCAGCCATCTGGCCCCGTGGGAGCCTCTGCGTGAGGATTTGTTTTTCACCGTCCAAGGTCAACGCACTTCCATTCTTGGAAAGTTGGCGCAGTTCGAATCGGGTACTGAGGTGCCGTGGGTCATCCTTGCAGGAGAACGCGTCGTGGGCACAGTCACGTTGACAGGCATTGTTCGAGGCCCCTTCCAGAATGCCCATGTGGGGTACTGGGTCGACCGGACCCTGACGGGGCAGGGCGTGGCAGGGGCTGCGCTCAAGGCCGTTCTGGAAATGGCAGGCGAAGGTCTGGGTCTTCATCGTGTTCAGGCGGCAGTCCTTGGCAACAACGGTCCTTCCAGGGCGGTCCTCAAACGGGCAGGCTTTGAGGAGATCGGGTTGGCACGGTCCTATTTGAAGATCGCCGGCCGCTGGCAGGATCACATTCTGTATCAACGTATTCTGCCTTGACGGCCCGGCAGCAGGCTCTTATTTGTGGCCGTAGGGTACGGCATGAAGCGTTCTGAGCTCCAAAAACCCCGAAAAACCGGTGATTTCGGTCAAAAAAGCGCGGAAACACGCGGAATTTGCTGGCCAACAGTGTCCAAGCTGGTAAGTTTTCGAGCAGTGGCTTGCTCGCGTTCCGCTTGCCGGCTCAAAAACGTATTAGTCCAGGAGGACGTAAATGGCTAAGAACCGTAGTGAACTCGTTGCAGAGGTAGCAGGCAAGGCCGGCACCAGCCAGGCAGCCGTCAACTCCGTGCTCGATGCACTGTTCGAAGTTTTCGAGACTTCTGTTGCTGCAGGCGAGAAGATCACCATCCCGGGCTGGCTCGCAGTTGAGCGCACCGACCGCGCAGCACGCACCGGCCGTAACCCGCAGACCGGCGAAACGATCCAGATCGCAGCCGGCCACAGCGTCAAGCTGACCGCAGGCTCCAAGCTGAAGGCTGCTGTCGCCAAGAAGAAGTAGTCAAACACTTCGGCGAACGCCCGGAAGGGGTGGCAACGTAAGGTTGCCACCCCTTCTGCTTTTAAGTGGTGCTTATCCCACTTCCCCTCCCCAGAGGCTTCCCGATTCGCAGCCCGGGGGTGGGTGTCGGACAATGGATAGGTGCCATTAGCCAGAAGCTCCGCCACTGTCCCTTCGCCGAATCCCAAACCGGGAGCGCGGGAAGGCGCCTCAGGCGTGGGCATTTCCGTACCGTGGCAACTGGCTGGTCTGGCAATCATGCTTTTGGCCCTCGCCGCGGCACTCATCTTCTCCGGCGCGGCAGCCGCTCGCCAGGTCTCGGATCCTGGGGCCTTGGTGCGCTGGGGACTTCCTGTGGCCAAAGCACTTCACAACGTCTCCGTGGCAGCCGTCATCGGTGGCCTGATTTTTGCGGTGGGCGTCCTGCCGAAGAGCATCAAGCCGTCCAGGTCACGAGCACGCGACGAGGTGGAGCCGCCTGAGCACCCCGCATTTACCCGTGCGCTGGCTGTAGCCGCGGGTGCAGGAGCGCTGTGGACGCTTTCGGCTGTAGCTGTCTTGGTTCTGACATACGCTGACGTTGCTGGCCAAGGTATCTCGGGGGACGCGGAGTTCACCCGTGCGCTGGTTTACTTCATGACTGACATCGAAACCGGCAAGGCATGGCTCGCGGTGACCATCATCGCTGCCGTAGCCACAACCGCACTTTTTGGAGTGCGGTCACTGACTGGACTGGCGTTCACGCTACTTCTAGCGCTCGTCGGCTTGGTCCCTCCAGCCCTCATTGGCCACTCCTCCAGCTCCAGCGACCATGAGGGCGCCATCAACTCGCTGGGACTGCACTTGGTAGGTGTTGCCACCTGGGTGGGTGGCATCATCATGCTCGCTGTCCTGTCCGGCCTGCTGACGGGTCAGCGAAGCAACGCGAGCACAGACATCACTGAGCCGACGCTTCGACGTTTTTCCTCGCTCGCCGGCTTCGCTTTCGTCTTGGTGTTCGCATCAGGTGTCATCAACGCCGCCATCCGCGTGACCAGCCCGGGTGATCTCTTCGGTTCGCCTTACGGCCAACTGATCATCGCGAAGGCGCTGGCCACGCTGGTGCTCGGGGGCATTGGCTTCATGCATCGGCAGTGGGTAATACCCCAGTTGGGGAAGGGCACCATGTCCGCCCGCCGGGTGCTGTGGCAACTCGTTTTGGTGGAGCTACTGGTGATGGGCGCGACGTCGGGACTCGCCGTTGCGCTTGGACGTTCCGCCCCGCCGCAGCCCACCACGTATTCGCCTGATGCTTCTCCGGCATTCATCCTGTCCGGCTACGAGGTACCGCCGGAGCTTACCCCCGAGCGGTGGCTGACAGAGTGGCGCTTCGACTGGCTGTGGGTAGGTGTGGCGCTCTTTGGTGCTGTTTCCTACATCATGGGCGTCCTCAAGCTGCGCAGACGGGGTGACAGCTGGCCTGTATTGCGCACCGTCCCCTGGTTGGTTGGACTGGTTGTCCTCACCTATATAACTTCCGGTCCGCCGGCCGTCTATGGGCGCGTGTTGTTCTCCGCGCACATGGTGGACCACATGGCACTGACCATGGTTGCCCCGATCTTCCTTGTCCTCGGGGCCCCTGTGACGTTGGCCCTTCGCGCGCTTCCTTCCCGTGGAGAGGGAGCGCATGGCTCGAGGGGCCTGCGCGAGTGGCTGCTGTTGTTCGTCCACTCAAAGTTCTCCCAAGTGGTTACGCACCCCCTTTTCGCTGCCGCAAATTTCGCCGGCTCCATTGTGCTGTTCTACTACTCGGATCTTTTCGGCTTCGCCATGCGCGAGCACGTGGGCCATGAGCTCATGAACCTCCACTTCCTCCTCACCGGTTACATCTTTGTTCTGAGCATGATTGGCAGCGACCCCCTTCCTCGACGGGCGCCTTACCCCATGCGACTGCTACTGCTCCTGGCAACCATGGGCTTTCACGCCTTCTTCGGTGTGGCGATCATGGGCGGCACGGGTCTTCTGGCCGCCGATTACTTCGGCAACCTCGGCCGCACGTGGGGACCGTCGGCTATCGCAGACCAGCAGTTGGGCGGTGCCGTTGCCTGGGGCATTGGAGAAGTTCCGACGCTTCTGGTGGCCATCGGTGTGGCCGTCATGTGGTCACGTTCCGACGCGCGGGAGACGAAACGGGTAGACCGTGCAGCCGACAGGAATAACGACGCCGATCTCAGTGCTTACAACGATATGTTTGCCCGGCTCGCCGAACGGGACGCAAAGTTGTCCGACCGCCGTACTCCCGCGGCCAGCCAAGGTAGCGAGGCCACTATGGGCAAGGGAATGAGCAGTGGCAATGATGGGCAGCGAGGCAAGCAATCCGCGCCCATTGAAGACGCACCCGGGCACAACGAACCAAACACCAAGCTGGAAGGACGCTGATGAGCGAAACCGTACGCACCCAACTGCGGGTCCGGGCCTCCGAACTGGAGGGCCGCGGCTGGCTCAACACAGGCGGCAAGTCCTTGGACTTGGAATCCCTGCGCGGCAAGATCGTGTTGCTGGACTTCTGGACGTTCTGCTGCATCAACTGCCTGCACGTCCTGGATGAGCTTCGGCCATTGGAGGAGAAGTACTCCGACGTTCTTGTAACAGTGGGCGTGCATTCGCCGAAGTTCGAACACGAAGCCGATCCCGTTGCCTTGGCGTCAGCCGTTGAACGGTATGAGATCCACCATCCGGTCCTGGATGACCCGGAGCTGGCCACCTGGAAGGCGTACACCGCACGTGCGTGGCCGACCCTCGTGGTGATCGACCCCGAGGGCTACATTGTGGCCCACCTTTCGGGAGAGGGACACGCAGGGGGGCTTGGCGTCCTCCTGGAGGAACTCGTCGCTGAGCACGAGGCCAAGGGCACGCTCCACCGCGGCAACGGACCATACGTGGCGCCCGAGCCGACGTCGGGCACCCTGCGGTTCCCTGGCAAGGCCACCCAACTTGGGAACGGCAACTACCTTGTTGTCGATTCCGGTCACCATCGTTTGGTTGAGTTGCGCCCCGATTTCGAGACCGTAGACAGGCTTATTGGATCCGGAACCAAAGGCCATGCCGACGGCACTGGGGACGTTGCGCAATTCAATGAGCCGCAGGGCGTGGCAGTGCTGCCTGCTGAGCTGGCAACCGCAGTCGGATATGACGTGGTGGTTGCGGACACGGTCAACCACCGGCTCCGGGGTGTTGATCTTGGCACCGGAGAAGTCAGGACTGTGGCCGGAAACGGCATTCAACGACTGCTCGACGCCGGCCCGGCCCGGGTTACGGAGTCCGGCGCCGGTGAATGGTCCGAACCCCGTAATGAACACCACGACGGCGGCCCGGCGGACTTTGCCGCCGATGCAGTGGACGTGGGGGTACTTGGGCTCGGGACCGGCGTTTCCTTGTCTTCGCCCTGGGACGTTGCCTGGAGCGAGAAGCTGCAGCGGGTTGTGATTGCCATGGCCGGCACACACCAGATTTTTGCTTTCGAACCGAAGTCGGGCGAAGTGTCGATCCTTGCAGGATCCGGGCTTGAAGGTTTGCTGGATGGCCCCGCGGAAGAGGCTTGGTTCGCGCAGCCGTCCGGTTTGGTGATCGACCAGGATCAGAACATTTGGGTAGCGGACTCGGAAACCTCCGCGCTCCGGCGTTTGGTAGTGGGCGATTCCGGCGTGACCGTGGAGACCGCGATCGGCAAGGGCCTCTTTGACTTCGGGTTCAGGGACGGCGAGGCAGCCGAGGCACGCTTGCAGCATCCTCTGGGTGTGACGGTCCTGCCGGATGGCTCCATAGCGATCGCTGACACCTACAACGGTGCCGTTCGCCGGTATGACCCCACGAGCACCAACGTGTCCACCTTGGCACGTGGCCTGGCCGAGCCAAGCGATGTAGTAGTGGTCAACCACGAGGACGGCGAACCTTTGCTGGTGGTGGTTGAGTCGAACAAGCACCAGCTTGTCCTGGTACCGATCCCCAAGGAAGCCCAGCAGGTAGATGAGGGCGCGTCGCAGACGCACCGGCCCAAGAGCCCTGTTGCCCCAGGGCACTTGGAGCTCACAGTGCGGTTCACGGCTCCAACGGGGCAGAAGCTCGACGATCGTTGGGGTGATCCGACGCAGCTGAAGATCTCCTCTACTCCGCCGGAACTGCTTGTCTCCGGTGGCGGTACGTCGGTGGGGCTCCTGCGTACCCTCGAATTGTCTTCGGACGTGCCTGAGGGCGTCTTGCACATCACTGCTCGAGCGGCAGCTTGTGACGGACCCGAAACGGAGGACGGCGAGATCCCGGATCACGCAGCCTGCCATCTGTATCAGCAGGACTGGGGAATCCCCGTGGTCCTGGAAGCTGACGGCGACTCGGAGCTTGTGCTGGACCTCCGCGGAATGGACTAACCGCGAGGGCACGCGTCGGCGGCTGGAAGAACAGCCGCTGGCGCGGTCAGCGGCGCCACCTGCACCGACGCCACCCACACTGGCGCAGGACGCGATACCCGGCCTCTAGAAGCTCAGCAGGGGCGTGACGGTCACTGTGTTGCCGTCCGTATCCAGCTGGGTGGTAAAGCTGAAGTCGTGTTCAACGTTGAGATCGTTGACGTAGCCCGTGAAGAGGTTGATTTCCCGGGCTGTCAGCCGGGCTTTGCCGTTGAGGGGGGCCACTACCCACTTGCCGCCGAACGGTTCGATAGTGATCTTCGGGTATTCCGTGATTTCCCATTTGATGGTCCCGTCTACCACGCGGGCGTTGCTGGCGTGATAGAAGGGGCAGTCCGGCTGGAGTCGCTGCTGCTCAGTCGCCTCTGCGGCACAGGTGTCCAGGAATTCGCGGACCTTGCCTGCCACGGCTTCATCCATGGACTTGGTGGACCGGGTTTGCAGGTTCAGCGGGGCCGTTCCGCCGTCGCGGTTTGAGACGAGGGCCGACGTCGGAGGAGCTTCAAAGAAAGTGCCGTTGAGGCTGGCCTCGTACTTGCCGGGATAGAAGACGGCAAACGTGTTGTGCCCGTTGGGCATATTGACCGGCACTCCATTAAGGGCTGCCTCGCTGGCGTTCACCACGGTCACCTCGATGGTGGGTAACGTGGTGGGGACGAAGGCCCATTTGCCGAAAAACAGCCACTGGGTACCAGTGCGTTCCAGCAGGAACTCGCTATGGAGGCGGCTGCCGTCCAACGAGTAGTCCACCGGTACAGCGACCCGGTTTCCGCCACGGGATTGCGCGTTGCCGATCTTGATATCCGACAATGCGGATGCCGCGGTTTGCAGGGCTGTGCCGTCCAGCATGGCGGCGTTGGCCTTCGGGACCTTCGCGCGCAGCAGACCAAGGGCCTGTTCGCCCTCGCCCTTCTGCAGAGCCTCAAAGTATTCCCGTACAGGCTGCTGCGGGCTCGCCACGGACTGGCTTACCAGGTTGATGCACACCACGGCGCCGGCGGCAGCAAGCATCAGACCGAGCAGCCATCCGGCTGCGGTCTTGACCAACGCTTGACTCACCTGCACGCCCTTTACGTTACCCGCCGCCGCGCGATTAGCTGCGCAGCAAGACCGTAAGGTGACTTAGCAAGATCCTCAAAGAAATCCACGACGGCGGTACGTTGCCCCACCAGACCGGCCACCCGCCGTCGGGCGCTGACCCGCCCGAACCGGTCACCCGCCGTCGTTACGACGCAGGACAACAAGCCCTAACGGCGACGACGCTTGGACGACGTACCGAAGACGCCCCGGATCAGGTCGCGTCCCAGCTGTGTCCCCATAGAACGGACCATGCTCTTTAGTCCGCCACCCAACGCGCCGCCAAGCGCACCGGCCAGGTCACCAAACATGCCGGTGTCCTGCTGGGACGTTCCTGGCGCGGAGGGTGCAGGAGGCTCGGGGTAGGACGGTGAAGGCGAAGGGGCGGGGCGGGAACTGGGGCGGCCGAGGATTTCCTCCTCGATGCGCCGGGCTTCGGCGTCGATGTCGGCTTGGGAGGGCACGGACCCACCCGATGCTTCCGAGGCGCTATCCAAAGACGGCCCTGGCGCGCCCCCCGAAGCCGGAGAGCCTGTGGGCACTGGCGCCGCCCCACTCAGTTTCTCGTACGCCGAGACGTTGTCCACGGCGGTGCCATACTTGGCCAACAGCGATGAAGCCCCAACCGTACTGCGGATGAGGTCCTCGGCGCTGGGACCCATGACTGACTCGGGTGCGCGGAGCCTGGTCAGGGCCACGGGCGTGGGTGCGCCCTTCTCATTCATCACGGTGATGACTGCCTCGCCGATTCCCGCGGAGGTGAGGGTTTCTTCGAGGTCGTAGTCGCTGACGGGGAACGTGGACACCGTGGCCTTCAGGGCCTTGGCGTCTTCCGGGGTGAAGGCGCGCAACGCATGCTGCACACGGTTGGCCAACTGTCCCAACACGTCTGCGGGTACGTCCTTGGGGGTCTGGGTGACGAAGAAAATGCCGACGCCCTTGGAACGGATGAGCCTGACTGTTGTGGTGATCGCCTCAAGGAAGGCCTTGGAAGCATCGTTGAACAGCAGGTGCGCCTCGTCCAGGAAGAACACGAGCTTGGGCTTGTCCAGGTCGCCGGCTTCGGGAAGGTCTTCGAAGAGGTCGGCGAGCAGCCACATGAGGAACGTAGAGAAGAGAAGCGGCTTGGTCTGCAGGGTGGGCAGTTCGAGGCAGCTGATGACGCCGCGGCCGTCGGGGGCTGTGCGGAGGAGTTCGGCTGTGTCGAACTCGGGTTCGCCGAAGAACTTCTCCATGCCCTGCGCTTCCAGGGACACCAGCTCGCGCAGGATGACGCCGGCCGTGGCCTTGGACAGCCCGCCCAACTCGGCCAGCTGGGGCTTGCCTTCATCCGAGGTGAGGAACTGGATGACGGCCCGCAGGTCCTTGAGGTCGATGAGTTCGAGGTTGTTCTTGTCGGCGAAGTGGAAGATCAGCTGGAGGCTGGATTCCTGGGTGTCGTTCAGGTCCATGATGCGCGAGAGCAGGATAGGCCCGAAAGAGGTAATGGTGGCCCGCACGGGAATGCCGTTGCCGTCACCGCCCAGCGACAGGAACTCAACGGGAAAGTTCTTTGCCGACCAGTCCTGCCCAAGGGCCGACGTCCGGGCGCTCAGCTTCTCGCTGGCCGTTGCCGGCGTCGCCAGTCCCGAGAGGTCGCCCTTGATGTCAGCGAGGAAAACCGGAACACCCGCCGTCGACAGTTGCTCCGCAATCATGTGGAGCGTGACGGTCTTGCCTGTGCCGGTGGCGCCGGCCACCAGCCCGTGACGGTTCATCATCGCTAACGGAAGGCGGACCTGCGCTTCCTTGTGGACTTCACCGTCCACGATTGCGGCACCCAGCTCGATGGTGGCACCTTGCAGGGTGTACCCCTGCTGGATGGTGGCGAGTTTTTCGGCAGTGGTTTTCGTGGCCATGCGGATAGCTTAGCGGTGCGCCACAAGATCCTTGCTGAAGGCCAAATGCTTGATTTCCTCGGGATCCGCTGCGAGATCGAAGAGAGCGGTGTAGTCCGTGGCGAGGTACAGGTTCCTGGCTTCGGGCTGGCGCGGCCCGGTAGTCAGGTAGAGCTTGGTGTAGCCACGGCGCAGGGCTTCAGCTTCCAACTCGGCCAGCACGCGGCGGGCCAGGCCACGCCGTCGGTGCGCCGAGTGGGTCCAGATGCGCTTCAGCTCGGCGGTGTCGGCGTCGTAGCGGCGGAACGCTCCACCGGCTACGGATTCGCCGTCTTCCTGGATGATGATCAGCGCCCCGTGCGGTGCGGCGAATTCCTCCGCCGGGTACCTGCTGAGTTCCTCGGAGGCTCCCTTGCTGCTGAACAGGTCCCCGTAGCGGGTGTCATATTCGACGGCGAGCTCATCCAGGAGCGGCCGGACGCGGGGATCGTCCATGGCGAGGCTGAGGACGGAAAGGCCCGACGTCGGCAGGGTTGGCGGTGCGGTCATGGCTTACCTTTCGTGGTGGGCACCCAAGTAGGTGACAGTTGTGCGCGTTTTGCGGGCTCAGAACGCGCATTAATGCGACCTAGTTGGGAGGGACGGGAGGGACGGAAGGGGGGTGGCCAGCGTGTGAAGGATGCGGCGGGCCAGGGCGTCGTTCTCGCGGAACGGCGCCGCGTTGGTGTTCGGCCGGGCAAACGCACCTGCGCCCCAGCCTGACGTCCATGGACCCACTGCAAACAACCCATGCTGTGGTGTTCCAACAGGAGAAAGGACCTCATGATTTCCGGAGACCAGAAGTTTCCCTGTCGAATGCGCACCGTCCAAGGTGAGCAGCCTCTGTTCGGTGCCCAGTCCGGCGTCGTGCAGGTTCAGGAGGGCAGGGTTCGCGGAACGCTCCACGGAGGCCGAAGGCAGGCGTGCCTCGATGTACGCGGAGGCCTCCACCAGGACCGGTGACTGGAAGGATCCGGCAACAAAGCGGCCGGTTGGTTCGTCGGCGCGGACCCACATGCCCGGTCCCAGGAATTGCAGGTACCCGGCCCGGTGCAAGGCAAGCATTTCCTGCAGTCGGTGTGCCGGAGGGCCGGAATCGACGAAGCTGAAGAAGCCGTGCCACCAGCCGTGGATTGCCTGCTGCGATCGGGCGTTGAGCCGTTCCTGCGGCACCAGGCGGCCCAAGTCCATGTAGACGAACAGCAGGGCCATGAACAGGGCAAGCGTCTCCGAATGGTCGAGGCTGGTCCGCAGTGCCAGGTCGCGTTGGATGTAGGCGGCCACGGACCGCTGCACCGCCTCATGGGAATCGAACGCGCAACCGCTGAAGGGCTGGTCCAGCGACTCAAGGTCCAGGCGCACGGCGGGATCCGGGACGGCAGAGGCCACAAGCTGCTCCCGCCCGGAGCTATACCAGTCGAGGGCATCGAAGGGCGCCTCGAAGTCCGCCCAAGCGCCACGAACCCGCTCAGGGTAGCCGGTGAACAGTTCACGGTAATAGGCGTAGCCCGCATCCTTGGCGATGAGCGGCCAGAGGTGGGTACGGAAGTCGAGCTCGTCGTGTTCGGCCAGCAACGCTTCAACAGCAGCAGCCGTGAAGTACCGCGGCCGCTCCACCGGACTGCGCAACGACGAGGAGATTTTGGAATGGTAGGGCACACCCCGGCGTGAACCGGCCCAGACCCGTGGCTCGGCGCCCGAAGGCACATATTCGAGGACGCCGTCGGGCCTTTCCTCGAAGCGGCCGCCGCGGCCCTCGAACAACAGCACCAACAGGTCCACGAAGGCCAGCCCCATCCCGGAGACGATGACGTCCTGGCCGGCTTCAATGGGGGAGTAGTCCACATCCGTTGTGTACGACGGCGGCGCGTAGTAGCCGCCGTGCGCGGCCGCGAATCCGGCCAGCCGGGTCGCTTCCGGATGCGCCTGCGAATCGGTGTGGCCCAGGGCGTACACCACGACGTCGGCACGCACCTCGGCGCCGGAGGCCAACCGCACGAGGTGCGTACCGGCGTCGGGATGCCCGGGCAGCGGCCCCGCGGCCCGTTCGACGGCGGTGGCCACATCGCGGTGGACGGTGACGGTGACGTCCGGCCCGAGCGAGGAAACCGCCCGGCGGAAGAACCACTCGAGGTACTTGCTTTGGAGTTGCCTCGTGGGGAAGGACGCGGGGGTCAGGGAACGGAGCTGTTCCAGGATGTGCTGCTCGAAGACCGGCACATCACGGATACTGCCGTCCAGTACGCCGGCTGCCCAGGTGGCGAGGGCCGGGCCGTCCAGCGGCGGTCCGTCACAGGCCACGGAAGAGTCGGTGAACATTGTGACGTCGGCGGCCGTGGAGTTCATCAGCAGGCCGGGATCCTGGTGATAACGCCAGATGCGTCCTGAGCCAGGTTCATGCGGCTCAACGACGTGGATCTGCAGGGGGCCTTCGAACAAGGCGGGACGGCTGGCCGCCAGCCTTTCCAACACGCCGGCCGTGCGCGGGCCGCCGCCAATAAAGACGATGGCGGGAACTCGTGACGGCATGCGGTCTCCTGATCTGCGGTGGTTGGTAAGGCCAATGTAGGGAGCCTGTGGTGCCCGGGTCGAGGCGCCGGTAACCGCCGTTCACCACGCGTCATTCAGCGTTAACCGAGGAAAACAAAACGACTCAAATGGCTCCGGTTGAACTCATTGATGACGCCGAAAGAAGCCTTTTGAAGCCGCAATAAGTCCCGTGAAGAAGTACAAAAATCCGAATTGCCGGTGGATAAATTCCGCCCCTAGATTTGCAGCAATCCGATAGGCAAATCCCAACTGAAATGAGGTGGCGCATGAGTGCAGCCGCACCGCCCGCCACGGCGGACGAGGCCCTTCGGCCCGCCGTCGACTACTCCGACTACAAGCTGGTCCCGGCAAAGCATCCGTGGCGCTGGGTGGGCACCGTGGCGGTCGCCCTGGGCGTCACCGCCATAGCGTGGTCCCTGCTGACCAACCCGCGCTGGGAATGGGGAGTGGTTGCCCAATGGTTCACTGCCCAGTCCGTGGTGGCAGGGTTGGTGGAAACCCTCAAGCTGACCGCCATCTCCGGCATCCTTGGCTTCGTTCTCGGGTTCATCCTCGCCTTGATGCGTCTCTCATCCTCACCGCTGCTGGTCTCCGTATCCTGGACGTTCTCCTGGATCTTCCGATCCACTCCGCTCCTGGTCCAGCTACTCCTTTGGTACAACCTCGGCTACCTCTACGAGAAGATCAGCCTGGGCATCCCGTTCACGGATGTCCGCTTCTTCGAAGCCCAGACCACCACGTTGATCAGCCAGTTCGCGGCAGCCGTCCTAGGCCTCACCCTGAACCAGGCGGCCTACTCCGCCGAAATCATCCGCGGCGGCATCCTGTCCGTCGACCAAGGCCAACTGGAAGCCGCAGCCGCCTTGGGCATCCCGGCCTGGAAGCGTTCCACCAGGATCGTCCTCCCGCAGGCAATGCGGGCCATCCTGCCCACGGCCTTCAACGAGATCATCGGCCTGGTCAAGGGAACGTCGATCGTCTACGTCCTGGCCTACTCCGAGCTGTTCTACACGGTGCAGGTGATCTACAACCGGACCCAACAGGTGCTGCCCCTGCTCCTTGTGGCAACGCTCTGGTACGTGGTGATTACTTCCGTGCTCAGCATCTTCCAGTACTACGTGGAACGGCACTTCTCCAAGGGCGCACTGCGGAACCTGCCGCTCACGCCGCTGCAAAAGGCCCGCAAGTTCTTCGCCAGCCACGCTCCCGCCTCTCCCAGCAAGGACGCCCGATGAGCATCATCACCGCACGCAAAGAATCGACGACGGCGGCAACACCTGCCGCTGCCGGCCCGGCCAGCACGGTGGCCACCAAAGGACAGGTGGACATCCACAACATTCGGAAGTCCTTCGGCAACACCGAAGTGCTCCAGGGTGTTTCACTGTCCGTGCCGCCTGGCGGAGTGACAGTGATCGTCGGCCCGTCCGGCTCCGGTAAGTCCACGCTGCTGCGAACCATCAACCACTTGGAAAAGGTTGACGGCGGCTTCATCACCATCGACGGTGAATTGGTGGGCTACCAGGCCCGGGGGAACAAGCTGCACGAGCTGCGCGGGAAGGACATCCTCAAACAACGCACCAACGTTGGCATGGTGTTCCAGAACTTCAACCTGTTTCCCCACCTCACGGCCTTGGAAAACGTGGCCGAAGCGCCGATCGTGGCACAGAAGCGCTCCAAAGCCGAGGCCCGGAAGCGCGGGCTGGAACTCCTGGACCGTGTGGGTTTGAAGGACAGGGCCGACGCGTATCCCCGCCAGCTTTCCGGAGGCCAGCAGCAGCGTGTTGCGATCGCCCGGGCGCTCGCGCTCGAACCGAAGATCCTGCTCTTCGACGAGCCCACCTCCGCATTGGACCCCGAACTCGTCAACGAGGTCCTGGACGTCATCCGCGAACTGGCCACGTCCGGCACCACGTTGATCGTGGTCACGCACGAGATGGGATTCGCCCGGGACGTAGCGGACACCGTGGTGTTCATTGACCAAGGCCGGATCATCGAGTCCGGCGCCCCGCAGGACATCTTCAGCAACCCACGCGAAGAACGCACCCGCAGTTTCTTCTCCAAAGTCATCGAACCCGCCTTCAACATCTAGGAATCTCCCCAATGCTTCGCACCACCACAGCCAAATTCCTGGCACTCGCCGTCCTCCCCGCCGTCGTACTTCCGGCGCTCGCCGGGTGCTCCGATCCTGGAGCGTCGGCAGCCAAGCCCGAATCCGAAACCGCCAAGAACGGCGTCGTCTACAACACCTCAGTGGAGCAGAACCGCATCCGCGTTGAGAAAGATGCCACCGCCGCGGCCACCGTCCCGGCAGCCATTTCCAAGGACGGCAAGCTGACGGTTGCCACAACCGCGGGGTCCGTCCCGTTGTCCTTCCACGCCACGGACGACAAGACCCCGATCGGCGTGGAGATCGATCTCGCACAGCTGGTGGCAGACAAACTGGGACTCGAGCTGGACCTGCAGGTGACATCGTGGGAGAACTGGCCGCTCAAGACCCAGTCCGGCGATTTCGAAGCCGTCTTCTCCAACGTGGGCATCAACGCCGCCCGGGTGAAGCTGTTCGACTTCTCCACATACAGGGCCGCTTACATGGGCTTCGAAGCGAAGAAGAGCGCCAGCTACGACATCAAGGGTACCGACGACATTTCCGGCTTGAAGGTTTCCGTGGGCTCGGGCACCAACCAGGAAAAGATCCTCCTGGCCTGGAACAAGGAACTCGAGGAGAAGGGCAAAGCCCCTGCCACCCTGCAGTACTACTCCTCGGACGCAGACACCATCCTTGCGCTCTCCTCAGGACGCACCGACCTGAACCTCGCCCCTTACCCGTCCGTGACCTACCGCGAGAACACCCGGGACGACCTCAAACTGGTGGGCAAGGTCAACGCCGGCTGGCCGTCCGAAACCCTGGTTGCCGCGACGACGTTGAAGGGCAACGGCTTGGCGCCCGCCATCACCGACGCCTTGAACTCCACCATCAAGGACGGCTCCTACGCGAAGGTCCTGGAACGCTGGGGCCTCTCCGAAGAAGCAGTGCCGGAGTCCAAAACCGTCTCGGAAACAAGCTTCGGCAAATAGACCCTACGAACGTCAGGACCAGAAGTGAGTACCCAAGATAACAAGGCCGGTTTCCTGGCCATAGAGCTTGACGGCGCCGGCTGGGACGGAGGCACGTTCGGCAGCCTTGCCGGGGCGGTCCTCGCCGTCGAGGCGGCCGGATTCCATGTGGCAACCTTCAAGGACGCTCCGGAGCCGGGCCGGACGAACGCCCTGCAGCGTGCCGCCTACGCAGGGCCTGTCACGCGGACCATCGCACTGGCCCCGGAAGTGGACACCGTTTACACCGAGCCGTTCCACATCGCCACTCAGCTCGCGAGCTTGGACTACGTCTCCGGCGGCCGTGCCGGATGGATCGTCACCGCAGCCGAATCACCCGCGGCCGCTGCCGCCGTCGGGCGTTCCGCAGTCAGAGGCAACGCGCTGGTCCACGAGGCCGCTGCGTCCATTGAGGTCGGGCGCCGTCTCTGGGACTCCTGGGAAGACGACGCGGTGATCAGGGACGTTGCCACCGGACGCTACATCGACGTCGACAAGCTGCACTACGTGGACTTCGAAACCCCGGCCGATTTCGCGGGCACACCGTATTCCGTCAAGGGCCCCTCCATCATCCCCAGGCCGCTGCAGGGCCAGCTTCCCGTGCTGGCATCGGCGTCGCTGGTTGGCGGCGGTGTTCCGGTGGAATCTGTTGACGCAGTGCTGGTCACGGCTCCCACGTCCGAACTGCTGGTGGCCGGGGTTCGCGACGCGCGGGAACGCCTTGGGGCGGTGGCTGTGGTGGCCGAACTCGGCGTCGTCCTTGATTCCCGCGGTGAGCCGGCTGCTGCGCGGGCAGTGCCGGAAACCGGCCGCGCGCAATTTGCAGGCACCGCCGCGGAACTCACCGGGTACCTTCACGGACTGCTGTTGGAGGCCGACGGCGTTCGGCTGCACCCGGGCGACCTGGCGCGGGAACTCGATGAACTCTCCCGGCTGGTCCTGCCGGAACTCCGCCACCGGGGTTCGCTGCGTGCTCCGGTCCAGGACGGCACCTTCCGCGGGTTGCTGGGCTTGGAACGGCCCGCAAACCGCTACTCGACCTCAACCACCGCCAGCGCTGCTGCTGGAAAGTAAGGGAACAGCATGACACGGGATATCTTCAAGCCCAGCGGTCGGATCCAGTTCGGCATCTTCTTCCAAGGCGTCAACTCCGGCACGATCTGGAAGGCCGCCGAATCCGGTTCGCAGACCGATTTCGAATCCTTCCGCAGGATCGTTCAGACCGCCGAACGGGGAAAGTTCGCGGCGTTCTTCCTTGGGGAAGGCCTGCGGCTGCGGGAGCACTTGGGGCGTCCGCACGCCCTCGATGTGGTGGGCCGGCCGGATGCGCAGACCATGCTCGCGGCTTTGGCTTCGGTGACCACCAACATCGGCCTGGTTGCCACGCAGAACACCACCTACAACGATCCCGCAGACCTGGCGCACAGGCTGTCCTCGCTGGACCTGATCTCCGGGGGCCGCGCTGCGTGGAACGTCGTCACGACGGACAACGCCTGGACGGGCGCCAACTTCCGCCGGGGCGGATACCTGGACCACGCGGACCGGTACAGGCATGCTGAAGCGTTCGTGGAGACCGCCAAACGCATCTGGGATTCGTGGGAGACGCCGTCCGGTCCCGCGCACCGTGTCCTTCACCAGGGGCAGCACTACACTGTGGACGTCACACCGCGGTTGCCGCGTAGTCCGCAGTACCGTCCGGTGCTCTTCCAAGCCGGTGATTCACCCGAGGGCCGCGATTTCGCTGCACGCCAAGCAGACGTGATCTTCTCTGCGCACCCTAAATTCGACGATGCCGTGGAATTCCGCCGGGACATTGTTTCCCGCTCAGTGGCTGCCGGCCGCGGCGCCAACGCGGTCCGGATCATGCCGGCCAGCGAGTTCATCCTCGCCGCTACAGACCAGGAGGCACGGGAGAAGAAGGACTGGGTGCGGAGCCTCCAGATCGGTCCGCAGCAGGCCATTGCCTATCTGGAACAGTTCTGGGGACGTGAGCTTTCCGCGTACGATCCGGACGGCCCGCTGCCTGACATTGATCCCGTGGTGGAAGAGACCTCGGAAACCCGCGGCAGCGGCTTCCATGGCGCCAAGGCCCGCCAGTTGGCGGATCAGTGGCGTGCGGAAGCCAAGGACAAGGGCCTATCCATCCGCCAGTTCGTCACGTCCAGGACGGCTCGGATCGACTCCACCTTTACCGGCTCGTACAACGCGGTGGCCGATCACCTGGCCCAATACGCGCGGGTTGGAGCGGTGGACGGTTTCAATATCTCCCCCTGGCTCATCCCCACCGGCCTGGATGACATCGTGAACCACCTGGTCCCGGAGCTCCAGGAACGCGGCGTCTACCCCACGGAGTACCGCGGCAGCACCCTGCGGGAGAACCTTGGGTTGGAAACGCCGGTTCGTTTGAGCCAGCAGGTGAGCGTCTGATGAAGAGCCTGCTTGATTTTGCTGGATCATTCTTCGGGCGTCTGGGCGGAACCGGTTATTGGCGCGGTGTTGCCCCGGCGGATGCCCGAATGATCCAGCAAAATTGTGCGGCCTCCTCACAGGGCACCGTTCGGCTGGAACTGGCCGTGTGGGAGCAGCCCCTGTAGCTTCCCTTGGCTCGTTCGGCTCGCTGAGAGGAGTTCGGCTCGCTGAGAGGAGTTCGGCTCGCTCAGAGGAGTTCGCGGAACACGTTCCACCCTGCCCCGACCGGGCCGTAAGGCCCCCAGAGGACCCCGGTTGATGCGCCGGTGGAGTAGGTCATGAGATCCCCGTTGCCGTTGACAGCGAACAAGTTGTTGTACTGCTGGTGTCCGAAACTGCCCAGCCCTGCAATATCGGAAAAGGCACCCCAACCGCCGCTGAGCATTGCCGAGGACTCCCAGCCACCCGTGCCGTCGGCCCGGTAGATGGAGAGGTATCCATTGCGGTCCCGTGCGAAGACCTCCACGGGACCGTCCCCGTTCATGTCACCGCCGGTGATGATCTTGTCCATGATCTGCCAGCCTTGGCCCACCTTGCTGCGGGGTTTCCAGCCGCCGGCTCCGTCGCCGGGGTAAAGATAAAGGTCGCCGGCAGCATCGCGGGCCAGGACGTCGTTGTAACCGTCCCCGTCAAAATCTCCAGGACCAACAATCGAGTCGAAGATGTTCCAGCCTTGACCAACCTGGCGGCGGTCAAGCCAGCCCCCGTTGCCATCGCCCGGGTAGAGATACAGGTTGCCTGCGGCGTCGGTTGCGAGGAGGTCGTTGTAGCCGTCGCCGTCAAAGTCACCCGGCGAGAACACGATTCCCATAGCGTCCCAGCCCTGGCCTGTCTGGCGGGGTTCGTCCCACTCTCCGAAGTACCGCGGGCAGGCACCCTCGCAACTGCCGGGAACGTATGTATACGTCCGGGGGTAGAGGATCAACCTGCCATCCGCCGTGCGCCCGAGGGGTTCGAAGTTCCCGCGTCCCGTCCAACCCATGGCCCTCGAGGATGCCTTGACCGGTGCCGTGCCGGGGCTCACCCGCGTGGCATCAGGGCAATTGGGTTCTTCGGGCGTTGAAGGGTGGACCCTGAGCGAAATCCGGTGACCGAAGTCCGCCGGGGTGAGCTGAAGGACTTCGCCCTGACGTTCGGGCGGTAGGGGTACCCCGTCCTGGAGCCACTCCGCCCTGTACCCGTTGGGGGTGGTGCCGTCCGGGTTCTTGCAGCCCGCATAGTCGTAGTCGTATTGCTTCCGCAGCTCCGCGCCGACGTAGGGGACTCCGTCGATGACTGCCGTGGGGCCAACTGAAGGGGTCTGAACGTCAGGTGCGGACGTTACTTTCGGTGCTGCCGTCGCTGGGGGCGCACCCATCAGGGCCACACCTACCGCCAGTGCCGTTGCTGCGTATGCTGCCTTGCGCGTGCCAAAGATCCCCATTGTTTCCCCCCGGAAGCCAGCATCGATAGTGCGTGGGTCTCTGCTGAGGCTACCTCACTCGCGGGGATCTTGGGCAGGTTCCTTACCTCTGGGCGGGGACTCCGCCGAATATTGCGTGGACTGATGAATAACTGGAGGGCCGCATCCGCGATGCCCGCGGTCCCGATCGTAGGATGAGACCCAACGAAAGGGGCAGTCGGATGGTCACTCGCAAACAGGTTGAGGAAGCGTATTCCCGGACGGCCGCTTGGGTCCGCCACACCCCGATGGCGGCGAGCGGCAATGAAGGGACGTACCCGCTGTGGTTTAAGTGTGAGTACATGCAGCACACGGGTTCGTTCAAGGCCCGTGGTGCTTTCAACAGGCTGCTCACTGCCCGGGAGAACGGGGAGCTCAACCCCGAGGTCGGGGTGGTTGTTGCCTCCGGCGGCAATGCGGGCCTGGCAAATGCCTACGCCGCTGCGAAGTTGGGTGTTCCCGCCACGGTGTTCGTCCCGGAGTCCGCTCCCGCCAACAAGGTCCACAAGCTGTACGCAATCGGAGCAAGGGTGGTTCAAGGCGGATCCGAATATGCCGAGGCTTATGCTGCGGCGGTCGCCTTCGCTGCAGAAAGCGGCGCCGTTTACTGCCATGCCTATGACCAGCCGGAGATTGTGGCGGGCGCCGGTGGTGTGGGCCTTGAAGTGATGGAGCAACTGCCCGACGTCGACACCATCCTCGTCGCTGTCGGCGGCGGCGGGTTGATGGGTGGCATAGCGGCCTCTACCGAGGGGCGGGCCCGGGTTGTAGGAGTTGAGCCGGAAACAGTGCCTACACTCCATAGCGCATTGGCACACGGCGAGCCCGTGGACGTACCGGTTTCAGGCATTGCAGCCGATTCCCTGGGTGCCCGCAGGCTGGGGGAGATCGGCTTCGGGGTTGCCCGCAGGACGGGCGTGCAGAGCGTGCTGGTCACGGACCAGTACATCATCGAGGCCCGCCGCAGGCTATGGGAAGGGCATCGAATCGTCGTTGAGCATGGGGCAGCGGCTGCGTACGCGGCCCTGCTCTCCGGGGCTTATGCCCCGGGCGCTGGTGAGAAGGTCGCCGTCGTGCTGTGCGGAGCGAACACGGATCCGGCGCATTTCTAGCCCGGTCTCTCTTAGTTGGCCGCTTCGCTGAGGTCCGCGAGTGCTTGACGGAGGCGGGTGCCGGCGTCGTCAGCCACTTCCTTGACCGATGGGGCGTCGCTGAGTTGGACCATGGTTTGCGGGTCGATGGCCTCGACCGTGGTGGTGTCTGCGTCCTTGGCGCGGCGCACCACGACGTTGCACGGGAGCAATGCCCCCATCTGAGGCTCTGCGGCGAGGGCGCGGCTGGCCAGGGCGGGGTTGCAGGCGCCGAGAATGACATAGTCCCCGACGGCGTCGGCGGCTTCGGCTCCGAGCTTCTTCTCGAAGGTGGCGCGGACGTCGATTTCGGTCAGGATTCCGAAGCCCTGCTCAGCCAGGGCGTCCCGGGTCTTCTCGACAACATCAGTCCAGGGGAGGGCAACGGTCGCGGCGAGGGTGTACGTCATGGTTCTCCTTGGGTAGGGCCGGGCAGGGGATTGTCGGAAGGAAGGGTTCAGGCCAGGGAGAGGAAGAGTTTCTCCAGGTCCTTGGTGTCCATGCTTGCGTCCTTTTGGACGATGCACTGCTCCAATCCGGTGGCGATGATGGCGAAGCCCGCGCGGTCCAATGCCTTGGATACTGCCGCCAGTTGGGTGACGACGTCCTTGCAGTCCCGGCCTTCTTCGAGCATCCGGGTGACGGCCGCGAGCTGGCCTTGGGCGCGCTTTAGCCGGTTGATGACGGGGGTCAGTTCGGTGGGATTCAGTTCCATGGGTACTCCAAAGTAATGCGGTTTCTTGGACCCAGCCTATACCCCCTAGGGTGTTTTGACTACCCCGGGGGGTATCTGTAATACTCGGTGGGGTATTCACCTGTTCACTCGAATCGAGAGGCTATTCATGACTTCCCCTTCCGCGGCATCCGCTGTTACCGCCCTTGCTCCTGAGGCGCTGCAGTCCTGGATCAAGGAGCATCAGGACCTCGTGGTCATCGACGTCCGCTCCGCTGCCGAATTTGAGTCCATGCACATCCGCGGCTCCTACAACGTGCCTCTGTCGCTGCTGTCCGAGCACACCGACGAGCTCGCCGCCCGGCTTGGCTCCCGGGTGGTCCTGGTCTGCCAGTCCGGCGTCCGCGCCGAGCAGGCCCGCCAGCGCCTTGCCAAGTCCGGGATTGACACCGCGTACGTCCTCACGGGCGGGGCTCCGGGGTACGCCGCCGCCGGCGGCGACGTGGTCAAGGGCAAGGACCGCTGGGACCTTGAACGCCAGGTGCGCCTGGTGGCCGGCTCCCTGGTGGTGCTGGGCCTGGCCGGCGGTAAGTTCATTTCTCCCAAGATCCGGACCCTCGCGGGCGTTATCGGCACCGGGCTGACCTTCTCTGCTGCGACCAACACCTGCGCCATGGGCAAGGCCATCTCCGCGATGCCGTGGAACAAGGCCGCCAAGGAGCCCACCCGCGAAAGCGCCATCCTGGCCCTGCCCGCCGCCGGCAGCAAGAGCACGGAAGCCGCAGCCTGATGAGCCTCACCCTGCTCCTGGTCCTGGCCCTGTCGGTGGTCATCGGGCTCTCGCTGGGAGTCCTGGGCGGTGGCGGGTCGATCCTGACCGTGCCAATCCTGGTCTACGTGGCGGGATTCGAGGCCAAGGAAGCCATCGCGGCGTCCCTGTTCGTCGTCGGCGTTACTTCGGTGGTCAGCGTGATCAGCCACGCCCGCAAGGGCAGGGTGATGTGGCGGACCGGACTGATCTTCGGTGCCGCCGGCATGGCGGGTGCGTTTGTTGGCGGCCTCCTCGGCGGTCACATCCCCGGCCAGATACTGCTCATCGCCTTCGCCATCATGATGGTGGCCACCTCGCTGGCCATGCTGCGTGGGCGGAAGAAAAAGAACGACGGCGGAGCGGCGCCTGTCAAGCACGAGTTGCCCCTTGGCAGGGTGCTGCTGGACGGCGCCGTCGTCGGTCTCGTGACCGGCCTGGTCGGCGCGGGCGGCGGTTTCCTCGTGGTGCCGGCGCTGGCGCTGCTGGGTGGCCTGCCGATGGCGGTGGCCGTGGGAACGTCCCTGGTGGTCATTGCCATGAAGTCCTTTGCAGGCCTCGCGGGCTACCTCACTACCGTCCAGCTGGACTGGGGCATCACCCTCGGGGTGACCGTCGCGGCCATCGTGGGCTCATTGATCGGCGCCAAACTCGCCGGGCGCATCCCGGAGACGGCCCTGCGCAAGGCTTTCGGCTGGTTCGTCCTGGCCATGGGTACCTTCGTCCTGATCCAGCAGGCCCCCGCCGGAATGCAGTGGCCCATCGCCGCCGGTGTCGCGGGGCTCACCGCGGTAACCGCAGGCATCTGTTGGTTCTTCGTGAGCTCCTGCCCGCTCCGGAACCGCGGCCGCCGCAGTACCGATGTCCCGTCGCCCGTCTGACCCGGGCACCACAGAAAGGAATTGCCATGGGACTTTTCGATTCCCTCAAGAAGGCCTTCAGCAAGCCCTACCAAACCATTTCCGTGGCCCAGGCCGAGGAACTCCTGGGCTCTGGAGCCACGCTGATCGACGTCCGTTCCGCCCAGGAGTGGCGGACCGGCCGTGCGCCGCAGGCCAAGCACGTCCCCCTGGACCGGCTGCAGACCAGCACCACCGGCATCAACAGGAACAAGCCCGTGATTGCAGTCTGCGCCTCCGGAGTGCGCTCCGCCTCCGCCGCCCGGCTCCTCGCAGCCCAGGGCTACCAGGCCTACTCGGTACGCGGCGGGATGGCCGCCTGGCGCCAAGCCGGCGAACCCGTCCGCTAGGCAAATACCACCCCCAAACCGCCAGCCGCCAACCACTTCAAAGGAGAACCATCATGGCTGAAATCACCATCACCGAAGCCGAGCAGCGCCGCGCCAGTGCCCGGATCCTCGACGTCCGCGAGGACTTCGAAGTCGCCGAGGGCATGATCCCCGGCGCCCTGCACATTCCCATGGGGCAGTTGCAGGCCCGCCTGGGCGAGCTTGACCCTGCCGTCCCCGTGATCGCCGTTTGCCGCAGCGGCAACCGCAGCGCCGCCGTCGCCAATGCCCTCAACGGCGCCGGTTACAAAGCAGACACCATGGCAGGCGGCATGAGCGCCTGGACCCGCGCAGGACTTCCCACCACCTAAACCCCTGACCCGGCAGCGGCACCAGCCAACCGGGCGCAACCAAACCTCCCGAAGGGACACCAGGCCATGGCCACCATTGACATCACCCAACACACATTTGCCCAAGCCCTGGAGAGCAGCGAGATCGTCTTCGTTGACTTTTGGGCAGCCTGGTGCGGCCCGTGCCGCATGTTTGCCCCCACCTACGGCGCCGCCGCCGAACGCCACCCGGACATCACCTTCGCCAAGGTAGACACAGAAGCCGAACAGGCCCTCGCCGCCGCGGCAAACATCACGTCCATCCCCACCCTCATGGCTTTCAAGGACAAAACCCTCGTCTTCTCCCAGCCGGGCGCCCTCAACGCGACGGGACTCGAGGAAGTCATCCAGGCCGTGAAGAACCTGGACATGGACAAAGCCCGCGCCGAAGCCGGCCGTCAGCACGCCTGATCCAGGTTCCGGAAAACCGGCCGCCGGCACCTGCCAAACCCAACGAAGCGCCAGGCCTCCTGCGCCTGGCGCCAGGGCCCTCCTGCAGGAAAAACCCCGACCGCAGCGCGGTTGCTAGATACCCCCAGGGGGGTATCTGTACTGAATGTAGGCCCCAACATCCCCTTTCACTTGAAGGAGAGCACCCCATGCTTATCGAGCGCATTTATGACGAAGACCTTGCCCAGGCCAGCTACCTGATCGGCTGCCAGGCCAAAGGCGAAGCGATCGTCGTGGACGGTCGCCGCGACATCGCCGTTTACCAGGACCTGGCCGCGAAGAACGGCATGAAGATCGTGGCAGTCACCGAGACCCACATCCACGCCGATTACCTCTCCGGCACCCGCGAGCTGGCTGCCGCCACCGGAGCAAAGATCTATGTCTCCGGCGAAGGCGGCCCGGACTGGCAGTACCAGTTCGACGGTGAACGGCTCTACGACGGGGACACCATCACCCTGGGCAACATCAGCATCAAGGCCGTGCACACCCCCGGGCACACCCCGGAGCACCTGTCCTTCCTGGTCACCGACGGCGCGTTCAGCGACCAGCCCGGTTACCTGCTCTCCGGTGACTTCGTCTTCTCCGGAGACCTGGGCCGGCCGGACCTGCTGGATGAAGCAGCCGGCGGCGTTGACACCCGCTTCGAGGGCGCCAAGCAGCTCTTCGCCAGCCTGCGCGATAAGTTCCTGACTCTGCCGGACTACGTTCAGGTCCACCCCGCGCACGGCGCCGGAAGCGCCTGCGGCAAAGCACTCGGGGCCATCCCGTCCTCCACGGTTGGTTACGAACGGCTCTACGCCTGGTGGGGTCCCTACCTGGCAGCCGACGACGAGCAGGGCTTCATCGACGAACTCCTCGACGGCCAACCCGACGCACACGCCTACTTCGGCCGCATGAAGCGCGAAAACCGTGAAGGCCCTGTGGTCATGGGTGAACGCACCCCACTGCCGGAGCTCTCCACCGGGACCGTCGCAGCAGGCCTGGCCGAGGACACCTTGACCTTCATCGACACCCGTTCCAACGGCGAAGTCCACGAGGGAACCGTGGCCCGATCGCTGAATGTCCCTGCCGGCAAGTCCGTGGCCAGCTACGGTGCCTGGGTGGTGAACCCGGAAACTGACAAGAACCCGCTGGTGCTCCTCGCCGCAGACCAGGAGCAGGCGATGGACCTGTGGGACCACTTGGTACGCGTGGGCATCGACAACGTGGCGGGCTACCTCACCAGCATTGACGGGCTGCCCACCACCACCCCGAAGCTGATCCAGCCTGAGGAACTCGAAGGTTTCGACGCTGCCATGGTCCTGGACGTCCGCAACAAGACTGAGTACGCCGCCGGGCACGTCCCGGGCTCGTACCAGCTCAGCGGCGGCCGTGTCATGTGGCACCTGGACGAACTGCCCGCCAACGGCACGATCGTCAGCTACTGCCAGTCCGGCGTCCGGAACTCCGTCGCCGCCAGCGCCCTGCGCCGTGCCGGGTACGACGTCGTCGAACTCGACGGCAGCTACGCCGCCTGGAACTCCTGGAAGAACAGCGTCCCCGCCGTCTAACCACCCCCAAGACCGCCCGGGCAGGTCCCCCCTCCTGTCCGGGCCCCGTCCGGGTACGCTTCCCCCAAGCGTGCCCAGGCACCCTTTTGCCCGCACACCGGATTTGGAGCACCCCGCGCATGGCCAGCGACATCCCAAAGTACGATGCGCCCTCTCCACGAACCGTACTGGGCTTAGGGGAGAACTTGCCGCAGTTCATGTTGCTGGTGGCCGTCAATGCCCTCGTAGGCGGGACCTTGGGCCAGGAACGCACCGTGCTGCCCCTTCTCGCCGCACAGGAATTCCACCTGGACCAGTACACCGGCGGGCTGACCTACATCCTGGCCTTCGGCTTGTCCAAGGCCGTAACGAACTACTTTGCCGGCACGCTCTCTGACAGGTATGGCCGCAGACCTGTCCTCGTCGCCGGCTGGCTGGTGGCGGTCCCCGTTCCGATTCTTCTCATTGCCGGCCCGTCCTGGTCCTGGATCGTAGCGGCCAACGTGCTGCTGGGCATCAGCCAAGGGCTCACCTGGTCCACCGCCGTCATCATGAAAACGGACCTGGTGGGCTCCAAGCAGCGTGGACTGGCCATGGGCTTCAACGAGGCCGCAGGCTACCTCGGCGTGGCCGGCACTGCACTCGCCACAGGCTATCTGGCCACCGCCTACGGCCTGCGTCCAGCCCCCTTCCTGCTCGGGGCCGCCTTCATCGCCCTGGGCCTGGGCCTGACGGTGCTCGCCGTGAAGGAAACCCACCACCACGTAAAAACGGAAGCTGCCCGTCACGTCGCTACTCAATCACGGGCCCACGGCAGCCTGACCACCGGGCAGGTGTTTACCCTGACCAGTTTCAAGGACCGCTCCCTGTCCGCAGCCAGCCAGGCCGGACTGGTGAACAACCTCAACGACGGCTTGGCCTGGGGTCTCTTCCCCGTCCTGTTCGCTGGCGCCGGGCTGAACCTTGGGCAAATTGGCATCCTGGCCGCCGCTTACCCGGCCGCCTGGGGTTTGGCACAACTGGTCACCGGTGCGGCTTCAGACCGCGGCGGCCGCAAATGGTTCATTGCGGCCGGCATGCTGGTTCAGTCCGTGGCCTTGGGAATCTTCGCCTTCGCCCACGACTTCGGACCCTGGCTTGCCGCAGCCATTATTTTGGGCCTCGGTACCGCATTGGTGTACCCAACACTGTTGGCCGCCATCGGCGACGTTGCCCACCCCATCTGGCGGGCGCGCTCCGTAGGGGTGTACCGGTTATGGCGCGACGGCGGGTTCGCCGTTGGTGCCCTCCTGTCAGGAGTGCTCGCGGACCTTTACGGCATCCCCGCAGCAGTCGCCGTCGTCGCAGCGATCACCGCGGCTTCCGGCGCAGTGGTGGCCGTGCGGATGCGCAACAATGACCATCTGCGGGACGCATCGACGTCCTAGAGGCAGGTCCTGGAGGCGAGGTCAGGCTATCCCCGTGGTGCCCAGCAGCAGGCCAACAGCGTAGGTGAAGGCCATGGCAAGGGCGCCGCCGATGACCAAGCGCAACGTGGCCTTCCGCTTCGAGCTGCCACCGATCCTGGCGCTGACCGTGCCGGTGATGGCCAAAGCCACCACCACGGCCACAAACGTCAACGGGATCCGGACCTCGGCCGGCAGGAGGAGGATGGCCAGCAGCGGAAGCACTGCGCCAACGGTGAAGGCAATTGCCGAGGCGAAGGCCGCATGCCAGGCATTGACTACCTCTGCCTCGTCGATCTTCAGTTCAGCCTCCAGGTGGGCGCCCAAGGCATCATGCTCGGTGAGTTCGCGGGCTACCGTCCGCGCGGTGGCTTCGCTGAGGCCCTTGGCCTGGTAGATGGAGGCAAGCTCCGCCAGTTCGCCTTCGGGATCGTCACGGAGTTCCTTCCGTTCCTTCTCAATCAAGGCCCGCTGGCTGTCGCTTTGGCTGCTGACGGAGACGTACTCGCCAAGGGCCATGGAAACGGCCCCGCCCACGACGGCGGCCGTGCCGGCTACCAGGATGGGGGTGACATCGTTGGTAACACCCGCGACGCCCACAACCGTGGCGGCCACGGACACGATGCCGTCGTTGGCTCCGAGGACGCCTGCGCGCAGCCAGTTCAAGCGTGCCGCGATGCTGTCATTGTGCGGTTCGTTGGGGTGCTGCTTCAGCAACTCAGTCATAGTGAACAGTAAAACACCGGTGGCTACTGCCGGCCACGTAGGTTTGCATACCCTTCACAGGTCCTGAAACCACCGTGCCCTGCTACTTCTTGGGCAGGCCTGCCGGGTTCAGTTCCGAAGCCGGGATGGCTTCGGAGGAAAGGCCCCAACGCTCGAGAATCCTGCCGTAGTTGCCGTCCTTGATCAGCTTGTTCAGGGCGCTCTGGGCGGCTACCGCCAAACCGTTGCCCTTCTTGGTGGTGAAGGCGATCTCCGCTTTCAGGGGCCAGCCGCCTTCAACCGTTCCTACCTGCTTGGTCTTGCCGTCCTGCGCAGCCTTGTAGGCCGCTGAGGCGTTGGGGCCGAACGTGAGGTCCGCACGGCCTGACTGGAGGGCAAGCTGGGAGGCGGAGTCGTCGTCGTAATACTGGAAATCAACGGGCTTCAGTCCGTTCTTCTTGTTCTCCTCGTCCCAGCGGACCAAGATGGCTTCCTGGTTGGTACCGGAACCCACGATGATGCGTTTTCCGGCTACGTCCTTGGCTTCCTTGACCTGGGAGATGTCCGAATCGCTCTTGGCGTAGAACCCCAGGAGGTCATTGCGGTAGGTGGCGAAGTCAAACTTCTCCTTGCGGGCCTCAGTGACTGTCACGTTGGAAAGCACGGCCTCGTACTTGCCCGACTCCACGCCCAGCGGCCAATCGGCCCACGCCACCGGCAGGACTTCCACCTCAAGGCCCAAGGTCCCGCCCACGGCGTACGCGATATCCACCTCGCTGCCGATGAGGGTCTTGTTGTCGGACGCGAAAAGACTCAGGGGAGGGGTTCCGCCGGTAGTCACCACCGTGAGCTTGCCGTCAGCCTTAATGGCATCGGGAACCTGTGCAGCGGCTGCAGAATCCACGTCAACTTTGATCCGGTCCTGTACCGGCGAGAGGTTGAACTGCTTGGCAGTGGCGCTCGCCGAAGCGGAGCCGGAACCGGTTGCCGCCGTCGCGCCGGGATCCGAGCAGGCCGCGAGGCCCAAGAGAGCAGTGACTGCCAGCGCCACGGTGACGCCGGTCTTGGTTGTGAATCGTGCCATGAGTACCCCTTGGGTGAAGTTCGATGCGTACTTGTCGCTGCCACTATCCGGTAGGGCGCAAAGAGCGGTCAAAGCGCTATGAAACGCGGAGATACAGGGGGTCACAGCCGGTAATCACGCGTCCCGCCCGGTCACAAAGCGGGGGATTTTGGACGCTTTGGAGAACCGCGACGTAACTCACAGAAATAAGGCGGGCAACGCCGTCGTTGTCGCTTAAGTGCCCGCCAACGGGCCGACGCGAACCACTCCGAAAGGCCGGTACCCCTGTGACTGTTCCTCTTTCCATCCTCGACCTGGCAACCATCGGGAAGGGCCAGACAGTGGCGGAAAGCCTCGCGGGCAGTGTGGCCATGGCGCAGAAGGCGGAAGAGCTGGGATATCGCCGGGTTTGGTACGCCGAACACCACAACATGTCCGCCATCGCCTCATCCGCCACCAGCGTGCTGATCGCCCACGTGGCAGCGCACACCAACAGCATTCGGTTGGGGGCAGGCGGCATCATGCTGCCCAACCATTCGCCGCTGACCATCGCCGAACAATTCGGGACGCTGGAAACACTCCACCCGGGCCGCATCGACCTCGGCCTGGGCCGTGCTCCGGGCAGCGACCAAAACACCATGCGTGCTTTGCGGCGCGATCACATGTCTGCCGACTCGTTCCCGCAGGACGTCCTGGAACTTCAGGGTTACCTCACGGGTCCTACCCGGATCCAAGGCGTGGAGGCGACTCCGGGCAAGGGAACCAACGTGCCGCTGTACATTCTGGGCTCCTCGCTTTTCGGTGCGCAGCTGGCTGCCCGGCTGGGACTGCCGTACGCGTTCGCTTCACACTTTGCGCCCGCCGCCCTGCGCGACGCAGTGGCTATCTACCGCCGCGACTTCAAGCCCTCCGAGCAACTGTCCGAGCCCTACGTCATTGCCGGCGTCAACGTGACAGCGGCTGACACCAACGCAGAAGCCCAGGCAATCCACCTCGCCGTGAAGCGTGCCAGGGTGGCGCTGTTTTTTGGCGGCGGACGCGAGTTCACGGACGACGAGGCGGATATGGTCCTTGACTCCCCGCAGGGGCAGCACATCGCCCAGATGATGAAGTTCTCCGCCGTGGGAACCCCCGACGTTGTGCGGGAATACCTGGACGAATTCGCCAAGCATGCGGATGCGGATGAACTGATCGTTGCGCACCAGAGCGTGGGGACTCAGGAGCGGCTGCGGTCGGTCGAGTTGGTGGCCGAGGTGGCGGGTCTGGTCCCGGCCTAGGACCTCCTTTTACACATACGCAATTACAGAGCTATACGAGGGAAACCCTTCGGGCGGAAACTATTCCTATCCACTCCGGAAGGAACCGCCATGCCGACGCCGTTGAACCAGTCAGTTGCCGATTCGGCGCTCTTGATGAACTCGTTGCCGCTTGGTTTACTCCGTTCGTTTGTCCGTCCCCAGGAGGACCAAGGGATCACCCCGGAGTTGATGGCTGACCTCAAAGTCCTGTCCAGGGTTCCGGGCCTTTTGGTGGCCTGCAATTACGGCGGCACGCTGTGTGAGGCCGAAGGCGTTTCCAATGAGACGTTGCCCTTGGACAGCGCGGCCGTGGCACTGCGTGCGCTGGCGGCGCTTCCCAACACGCATGCAGGCATCATCTCCGGGCGGTCATTGCGGGACCTGGCCGCCGTTTCCCGGTTGCCGGCGGAGGTGCATTTGGTGGGGTCCCATGGAGTCGAATTCGACATGGGATTCGCCTACGGGCAATCCCTTGCCACCGAAAACCTGCTGCATGAGGTGGCTACGGCGTTGAGTGAGGCCGTTGGCTTCGAGAAGGGCGTCAGCATAGTCCGCAAACCCGTAGGCGTGGCGGTCCGCACCCGCCCCGCCACGCAGGATGTGGTGGAACGCGTAACGTACAAGGCGCAGCACATTGCCATCCAGTACGGCCTCTACTTCATCGTCGACGGCACCGTCCTGGACCTCACGGTGGAAGAACCTGCCAAGGGCAAGGCACTTGAACAGCTCCGATCCCGTTTGGGCGTTACAGCCGCTCTCTACGCCGGGGACGCCGAGAGCGACGAACGGGCGCTCGCCACGCTGCGCGGACCGGACCTTGGCTTGCACGTCGGGCCGGGAGATACGACGGCGGCACACACCATTCCGGACCCCGAAGCCTTCGCGAGGGTGCTGGCTTTGTTGTTCGAACTGCGGCGGTCGTGGCTCTTTGGTGAGGACGCCGTTGGTTTGGAGCGGCACTCGATGATTGGGAACGGCACCTCCACGGCGCTGCTCACCCCGGACGCGAAGGTCTGCTGGATGAGTCACCCGCTGCCCGATTCCGGGTCCTTGTTCGCACACATCCTCGGTGGCGAGCCGGCAGGTCACTTCAGCATCGAGCCCGTGAAACCCTCTGCGGTCCTCGCGCAGCGCTACGTGGACAACACCATGATCGTGGAGACCCGCTGGGCCGATGTCACCGTGACCGACTACCTCGAACCGGCACCGGACGGCATCACCAGCCTGGTCAGGGTCCTGTCCGGAAACGGCACGGCCAGGGTGGTCTTCGCCCCCCGCCCGGACTACGCCAGCGCTCCCTTCAACATGGAGATCCGCGGCGATGAGATCCACGTTGTGGGCACCTCGGATCCCATCATCCTGTCCGCGCCGGGCGTTGAGTTCACCATCACCAGTGACAGCCGGCACGCAACTGCCACCGCGGAGGTATATCTGGGGTCCGGGCCGGTTGTGCTCAATTTGCGCTGCGGTGATACAGAATCCGCCCCTCCGGATCCGGACGGAGAACCGGCCAGGCGCGCCGCCGTCGGGCAGTCCTCCAGGGAGTGGGTCAAATCGCTCCGGTTGCCGGCCATTAAGACTTCACTGGTGAGACGCTCGGCGCTCGTTCTGAAGTCCTTGGTCCACCAGCCCACCGGGGCTGTCCTTGCCGCGCCCACCACGTCGCTTCCGGAGGGGATCGGCGGCACGCGGAACTGGGACTACCGCTACTGCTGGCTCCGTGATGCCTCGATGACCGTGAATGCGTTGGTGGGCCTCGGGTCCACGGAGGAAGCGGAGGGCTTCCTCGGCTGGTTGGGGCGGATCCTGGAGAACGCCCCGGGGCCCGAATGGCTGCACCCGTTGTACTCGGTGACGGGGGCGCCGCTTTCCACCGAAGCAATTGTGGACAGCCTGCCGGGGTATGCCGGTTCGCGCCCGGTCAGGATCGGCAACGCGGCTGACCACCAGGTTCAGTTGGACGTCTTCGGTCCCATTGCGGAACTGATCCATGACCTGGCGGAACGGCGGGGTTTCCTGCCGGATGACCACTGGTTCCTCATGGAGCAGATGGCCCACGCCGTCATCGCCCGATGGCACGAGCCGGACCATGGAATCTGGGAGGCCCGCAAACCGCCCCGGCACCATGTCTACAGCAAGGTCATGTGTTGGGTCACCCTGGATCGTGCTGTCCGCACGGCGGGTTTGCATGGTCGGATGCCGCATGCCGATTGGGCGGGAACCGCTGAGACCATCCGTGATGAAGTCCTGCGGGAAGGGTGGGATTCTTCCGTTGCGTCCTACACGGTGGCCTATGACAGCCCCGACCTGGACGCCGCAGTGCTGCACATTGGATTGTCCGGCCTGCTGGATGTCCGCGACCAGCGCTTCCTGGATACGGTCACCGCAGTGGAACGGGAACTGCGCGTGGGGCCCACAGTCTTCCGGTACAGGTACGACGACGGCCTGCCGGGCTTGGAGGGTGGCTTCCACATCTGTACCACGTGGCTGATCGAGGCCTACCTCGCAGTGGGCCGTTTGGACGATGCCTTGGAGCTCTTCAACCGCCTGGTCGCCTTGTTCGGTCCAACGGGATTGTTGCCGGAGGAATACGATCCCGGCACGGAGACCCACCTTGGCAACCACCCCCAGGCCTATTCGCATCTGGGATTTATCCGCTGCGCCCAACTCCTGGAGCTCAATTTGGCGAAGGCGGACGTCGAGTAGCCCATCCAGGTCGCAGTTGTGCGCGTTTACACGCCGCTAAACGCGCACAATTGCGATCCAGTTGGGGACTAGGCGAGCAACAACGCCACTGCGATCATCGCGGGGACAGCCACGATGGTTGTGAGCAGGACGGTGTCCTTCGCTACCGTGATGCCCGCTTGGTATCGGTTGGCGGCAACGAACACGTTCTGTGCTGTCGGCAGGGCAGAGGTCACCACCACCGCGAACAGCGCGTGCCCGTCCATGTTCAAGGCGAAGCGGGCAAACACATACGCGATCAGGGGATGCACCAGCAGCTTGAACGCACTGGCCAGCAGGGTGTCCAAGCGCCGGCCCCCGGAGTTTTGCAGCGGCTTGGAACCGTTCAGGCTCATACCGAAAGCCATCAACATGGCCGGAATCGCCGCCCCGCCAATCAAGTGGATCGGCTCGAGGATCAGTTGGGGGACTTGAAAGCCGGTACCAGCCACCACAAGGCCCAATGCGGATCCCACGATCATCGGATTCCTGACGATCATCAGGACGAACCGCAGGGGAGTGGTGCGATGGTTGCTGGTGCTCGCATCCAACGCCATCAAATACATGGGCGTGAAAAATGCCAGTTGGAAGATGAGCAACGGCGCCACGTAGCTGGCGTCGCCCAGGACAAACACGGCGATGGGAATGCCAAGGTTGGCCGAGTTGGCCAAAGACGAACTCATCGAGGACATGAGCGATTCAGGAAGGCTGCGCTTCAGCCAGAACTTCGCAATCAGGAAAAAACAGGAGCCCCGTGATGGTCGCTCCCACTGCCGTCACCAGCAGCGGCGCGGCGAAGACCTCGTGAAGCTTGGCTTTGCTCAACGTTTCGAACAGCAAGGCAGGGCTGGCGACGAAGAACGTCAGCGAACTGAGCACGGATCTCGCGTTGTCACCGAGGATGTTTCGGCGCCCCACGAACATTCCCACCAGGATGATGGCCCACACCACGAAGAACCCGGACAAGACTCCGATCATGGCAGGGGACAGGCTGGGTAAATGTGGATCACGCCTTCAGCCTAATCAGATTTATTCACGGGTAAGCGTTTTCAGTGCTGAGGTCCGTTATCCGGACGCACGCACTCGAGGGCCCATTCACGCGCGCAGACGCCGACGGCGTCACTCAGGGTGAGTGCCGCCGTCGAGGTTTGGTTTGTGGCTGGTTCAGCTAAGGTGAGCCGCGTTGTTCAAGGCATGCGGGGGCCGCATCAGTCCGGGTGTGTGGGCCTCGGCGGGATCGTTGCCGAGCTGCAGGATCTGGTTTTCCTTCCCCACGTGAACCACCTTGGGCTCGTAGGACCTGGCTTCTTCAGTAGTCATCTCCGCATAAGTGATGAGGATGACGAGGTCGCCCACATGGACCTGATGGGCTGCGGCACCGTTGATGCCGATGACCCCTGATCCGCGCTCGCCGGCGATGGTGTACGTCTCCAGGCGGGCACCGTTGGTGATATCCACGATGGACACGAGTTCGCCGGGAAGAATGTCGGCGGCGTCCAGGAGATCCAGATCGACGGTGACCGACCCGACGTAGTGGAGATCGGCGTGGGTCACCGTGGCACGGTGAATCTTGGACTTGAACATTGTGCGGATCATAATGCGTTCAGTTTAGCGCGGGGGCTTCACGGCCGCTGTGACGTAGGAGACGTTCGAGGTCAGTGATCTGCGCTCGCGGTGCATGAACCGCTGGGCGGCATGAATTACGGGGAAATGGGTGGTCGGCGCAGGGCCCGGGCGGCGGCAATTGCCTCTTCGGCGACAATTTCGTAATTTTCAGTGGGGGCGCTCAGTGTCACTGAATGCTCGCCATACTTTTGAAAAGCCAGTTGCACCAATTCGGCAGCATCATCAATGCCCATGGCCAACACCAAATGCCCAAGGTCCTCGATGTCCTTGGCTCGCTCCGCCGCTATCTTCATTGCAGCCAGGGTGGGCAAGTCGGCGAGTCTCACCGCCGAAGAGGTTCCTTTCGGACCAACAATCCATTGGGCGTCGTCAGGAAGGAACGCTGCTGCGCGGTTGTTCAACCACTTTGGGGGCAACCCGTACTCTTGGGACATGTCTGCAGCTACTGCATCCACCACACCGCTGGGGGTGTATTGGGCATCGACGTCGGTGGTTGCGCGATCAAGAAGACCGTGGAGTAGGAGCGCGGCCCCGCCAATGATTTGGATGTCCAACGAGACGCCACGGGATGCGAGGCGGGCCTCTAGCTCCTGGAGCAACCTAACCACGTCTGAACGTCGAAACTCACTCAATGCACTCACACCGTCGCCAAGTCCCGCTCGCGGATCCATACGTTCATTGCAGCGATCTCATACGGAGTTTCACGACGAATGAGCTCCTTCATTCGTTCGCTGACCGGATGGAGCTTCTCGGCCAGGAACACGGGTTGCGTTGCCGCCTTGGCGTTCTTCGCCCATTTGGGCGCTGGGGTGCCGGTCTTAGCTGCTACCCACCGAGTGACTGCGCCAAGTGCGGTGCAGTAGGCATCGTCCGCGAAGGAGGGTGCATTTGGCATGAGCGCTCGTCCGGCTGAGAGTGAGGAAGCAGCGTATTCACCCAGCAAGCGAATGGCATAGTGAAAGTCGCCCTCATTAATTGTCTTTGTAAAGTCTTCGGCGAATTCGTGGGCACGGTTGTCGTCCAAGGTTATGCTCAGGCCAAGGATTTTCATGGTCTTCAGGACCAGGCCAAAAGATGCCCCACCCTTGCCCCCCTCCAGATCGACCACAAACTTACGGGAAGTGCCGATTGCGTCAGCCAAATCCTGTTGGGTGTAGCCGTAAGCCTTTCGTCGCTCGCGAATTGCATGGCCAATAGACTCAACACTCATGTCCATGACTTCATTATGACACCTTTCGGTTACATTCTTCAGTGCGGGCCTGTGCTGGAACGTGAGGAACTCTGAACGATCCGGGCCTCCACGGGCTCGTACCTCACCAGTTCCGTCCCTGACGCAACAAGCGCCCGCAATTCCGTCAACCCGCCGATCACCACGCCGGCGGCGCGGGCTTGGACCAGCACGTTGCCCAGGGCCGTGGCCTCAACCGGCCCGGCGACCACCGGCCTGCCCGTGGCATTCGCTGTCAGTTGGCAGAGCAGCCTGTTTTGCGATCCGCCACCCACCACGTGCACCACGCCGGCGGTACGGCCGGTGAGGCGCTCGGCGTCGTTGAGGGTCCGGGCGTAACCTGCGGCAAGGCTGTCCATGATGCAGCGCACGACGGCGGCCGGACGGTCGGGGAGAACGTCACCGTTGTGCCGCACGGCTGAGCGGATGCGTTCGGGCATGTTGTCCGGCGCGGTGAAAGCGGGGTCTTCGGCATTGATCTGCGGTCCGCCAGGAGGCAGGGCGGCAGCCGCGTCCAGCAGTGCGGGGAGTGATTGGGCGAATCCCTGGGCTGCCCAGGTGCGCTGGCACTCGCTCAGTAGCCAGAGCCCGCCCACGTTGCGCAGGTACCTGATGGTCCCGTCGACTCCACGTTCGTTGGTGAAGTTCGCGGCCCGGCTTTCTTTGGAGAGCACGGGGTGCTTCAGCTCCAGGCCCACCAGGGACCACGTTCCGGAGGAGATATAGGCGAACTCTTCCTGCTCGACAGGGACTGCGGCAACAGCCGAGGCGGTGTCATGCGAGCCCACGGCAACCACGGGGGTACCGGAAGGCATGCCCAGCTGTGAGGCGATGTCCGGCCGCAGGGTTCCGTAAGATTCGCCCGGCTGGATCAGTGGCGGGAAGATGTCCCGCGGAAGCCCCAGTACATCCAGGAATTCCGTGGCCCATTCCTCCGTCACCGCATCAAACATCCCGGTGGTGGAGGCATTCGTTGCCTCGGTCCGACGCTGCCCGGTCAGCAGGAAAGCGATCAGGTCCGGGATGAGCAGTGCCTGCACACCGTCGAGGGAGGGCTCTGCAGCCAGTTGGTAGATGGTGTTGAACTGCAGGAACTGCAGGCCGGTGGTGGCGTACAGCTGCTCCGGTGGGATGAGCGCGTGCACGCGCGCCACGGCGGAACGGCTTCGTTCGTCCCGGTAGCTGTACGGTGGGGCGATCAGTTTCCCGGAAGCGTCCACCAGCCCGTAGTCCACGGCCCAGGTGTCGATGCCGATGCTTTGAATCCGCTCACCGTTTCCGGCTGCCACAGTCGCGGCCGTGCGGAGGCCTCCAAGTACCTCAGCGAAGAGGGCGTCGAAATCCCAGCGGAGTCCGCCGTCGAGCTCCACCACTCCGTTGGGGAAACGGTGCACGGTCTCCAGCGTCGCGCCTGTGGAGGGGCAGACGCGGCCCAGCATGACGCGGCCGGAGGACGCGCCGATATCGACGGCGGCGAACACACCGGAGGTGGGCCGCCCGCCGTCGATATCGCCAAATGCAGTGCTCATCGGAGGAACGCTGCTGCGACGCCGGCGTCCACGGGGATGTGCAGGCCGGTGGTGTGGGAGAGTTCGTTGCTGGTGAGCGCGGCTGCGGCGTTGGCCACGTGTTCGGGGAGGACTTCGCGCTTGAGGAGGGTGCGCTGGGCGTAGTACTCGCCCAGCTTTTCCTCGTCCACGCCGTAGACCGCTGCGCGCTTGGCGCCCCAACCACCGGCGAAGATGCCGGAGCCGCGGACCACGCCGTCGGGGTTGATGCCGTTGACGCGGATGCCGTGGTCGCCCAGCTCTGCAGCGAGGAGCCGGACCTGGTGGGCTTGGTCGGCTTTGGTGGCGGAGTAGGCGATGTTGTTGGGTCCGGCGAACACGGAGTTCTTGGAGGAGATGTAGATGATGTCTCCGCCCAGGCCCTGGTCAATCATGACCTTCGCTGCGGCCTTGGAGACGAGGAACGATCCCTTGGCCATGACGTTGTGCTGCAGGTCCCAGTCCTTCTCGGTGGTTTCGAGCAGCGGCTTGGAAATGGACAGGCCGGCGTTGTTGACCACCAGGTCCAGGCCACCGAAGGTGAGCACGGCTTCGGCGATGGCGGCGTTGATCTGGGCTTCGTTGGTCACGTCGGCCTGGACGCCGATGGCGACGTCGGGACCGCCCAGTTCCTCGGCGACGGCTTGGGCGTTCTCAAGGTTCAGGTCGGCAATCACTACGCACGCGCCGTCGGACGCCAATCGGGTGGCGATCGCCTTCCCGATGCCGGACGCCGCACCGGTGACCAGCGCGATGCGGGTGGCGTGGGACTTGGGCTTGGGCATCCGGGCGAGCTTGGCTTCTTCCAGTGCCCAGTACTCGATGCGGAACTTCTCGGATTCCTCGATCGGGGCGTAAGTGGAGATCGCTTCGGCGCCGCGCATCACGTTGATGGCGTTGATGTAGAACTCGCCGGCCACGCGGGCGGTCTGCTTGTCCTTGCCGTAGGAGAACATGCCCACCCCGGGGATGAGCACGATCGCCGGGTCCGCGCCGCGCAACGCAGGTGAATCAGCGTCGGCGTGCCGGTCGTAGTACGCCTGGTAATCCTCGCGGTATTCAGCGTGCAGTTCCTTCAGGCGGGCCACGGACTCTTCGATGGACGCGTCCGCGGGCAGGTCCAGGATGAGGGGCTTGACCTTGGTCCGGAGGAAGTGGTCCGGGCAGGACGTGCCGAGTGCGCCGAGGCGTGGATGCTCGGTGGAGGCGAGGAAGTCAAGCACGACGGCGTCATCGCTGAAGTGCCCCAGCTGCGGTTTGTCCGTGGAGGCCAGGCCGCGGATCACGGGGGCCAGGGCCGCCGCCCTGGCGCGGCGCTCCTTCTCCGGCAGGGCGCCGTAGCCGGGGAGGGCGGGGCCGAATGGCTCGGCTTTGCCGTTCTCTGCGATGTACTTCTCGGCCTGGTCGATGATCCAGAGGGAGTTCGCTTCGGCTTCTTCGCTGGTGGTGCCCCAGGCGGTGATGCCGTGGCCGCCCAGGATGGTGCCGACGGCCTGCGGGTTGGCTTCCTTGATCGCGGCGATGTCCAAACCGAGCTGGAATCCAGGCCGTCGCCAGGGAACCCACACCACCTTGTCGCCGAAGATCTTCGACGTCAGCGCCTCACCGTCCACCGCCGTCGCAATGGCGATGCCCGAGTCCGGATGCAGGTGGTCAACGTGGGCTGCGTCCACGAGGCCGTGCATGGCGGTATCGATCGACGGTGCTGCGCCGCCCTTGCCGTGCAGGCAGTAATCGAACGCGGCCACCATCTCGTCTTCACGCTCGACGCCGGGGTAAACGGACTTGAGCGCCTGGAGCCGGTCGAGCCGGAGTACTGCGAGGTTTTCGGCCTTCAGGGTGCCCAGGTCGCCGCCGGAGCCCTTAACCCAGAGGAGTTCAACGTCCTGGCCGGTCACGGGGTCCTTCTCGAAACCCTTGGCCGAGGTGTTGCCGCCGGCGAAGTTGGTGTTCCGCTTGTCCGCGCCGAGGCGGTTGGAACGGGTGATCAGGTCTTCAACAGTCTTGTTCATGGCTACTTATGCGCCCCATCCGGCTTGCTGGCCGCCTGCGCGGTCCTCGTTGATCTTCTTCTGGTAGCCGCTGGCCTTGTAGGCAGCGATCGGGTCGGCGGGCAGGCCGCGGGATTCACGCCACTCGGCAAGGGCCGGACGGACATCGGTGTAGAAGGCATCGTTGAAGATGCTGTTGGCTGCCAGGACATCCCCGGCACGCTGCGCCTCGTTCAGCGCTGCGGTGTCCACCAGCAGGGCGCGGGCAGTCATTTCCTGCACGTTGAGCACCGAGCGGATCTGGCCCGGGATCTTCTCTTCCAGGTTGTGGCACTGGTCCAGCATCAACGCGACACCGGAATCCTTCCCGAAGCCGCCGCCACGGATGACCTCGTGCATGATGCGGAAGAGCTGGAACGGATCAGCCGCGCCCACAATGAGATCGTCATCGGCGTAGAAGCGGGAGTTGAAGTCGAACGAGCCCAGCTTGCCCAGGCGCAGGAGCTGCATCACGATGAACTCGATGTTGGTCCCCGGGGCGTGGTGGCCGGTGTCCAAGCACACGAACGCCTTCTCACCCAGGGCCAGGGTCTGCGCGTACGAGGTACCCCAGTCCGGAACATCGGTGTGGTAGAAAGCCGGTTCGAAGAACTTGTACTCCAACACCAGGCGCTGCTCATCACCCAGGGCGGCGTAGATTTCCTGAAGCGAGTCGGCCAAGCGGTCCTGACGGCCCCGCATGTCGTCCTGGCCAGGGTAGTTGGTGCCATCGGCCAGCCAGATCTTCAGATCCTTTGACCCGGTGGCGTGCATGATCTGGATGCACTCCAAGTGGTGCTCGATGGCCCTGCGGCGTACGGCCTCGTTGGACGAGGTCAGGGAGCCGAACTTGTACTCGTCATCCTGGAACGTGTTGGAGTTGATGGTGCCCAGGCCAATCCCCAGGTCCTCTGCATACGAACGCAAAGCGGAGTAATCGTCCACCTTGTCCCACGGGATGTGCAGCGCAACAGTGGGCGCCAGGCCCGTAAGCTCGTGAACCTTGGCGGCGTCGGCGATCTTTTCCTGCACGGTGCGCGGGGTCCCCGGGGTGCCGAAGACCTTGAACCGGGTCCCCGAATTTCCGTAGGCCCAGGACGGCACTTCGATGGCCAGTTCTCCCAAGCGGCCCAGGGCCGATTCCGTGGTGTTCATGCTTCTTCCTTCTGGTGGGTGCTGTGACTGGCCGCAGCCAGTTGGTCTTCAAGGTTGAAAACTTCGTCGAGGATTTCGAATCCCTCATCCGGCGGTACGTCGCTGTTCGCGAAGAGGGTTGCCATGTCGGCTTGCCAACGGGCGTTGACCTCGGTGAGGGCCATGCGGGCCTGAGCGTCCGCGTAGTCCTCGCATTCCAGGTAGCCGATGAGCTGCCCGTCCGGAGCAAGGAACAGTGAGTAGTTGTTCCATCCGGCGTCCTTCAATGCGCGAAGCATCTCCGGCCAGACAGCTGCGTGCCGGCGCCTGTACTCATCCATCAGTTCGGGCTGAACTGAGGAGCGGAAACATACCCTCATCTGCGGTTCTCCGGGGTTACTCGGTTTTGAATCGTTTCATTTGTTACGATTCAAATTACCCTCGCAAGGAAGGGGGTGTCAAGGGCGTTCATATAGCCGGACAAGACGACGGGGGAGACCGGAAAGCATGTCCCAAACAGCCAGCATCAAAGATGTTGCCATCCACGCCAAGGTTGCCGTGGGCACCGTGTCCAACGTGCTGAATTACCCGGACCGGGTCTCGCAGCGGACCAAGGAGCGCGTTCTCAAATCCATTGCCGAGCTCGGATTCGTGCGCAATGACGCTGCACGCCAGTTGCGCGCCGGCCAGAGCCGAACCATCGGCTTGGTCGTCCTCGATGTCGGCAACCCCTTCTTCTCTTCAGTGGCCCGGGCCGCCGAAGATGCGGCCACCGCACTCGGAAGCGTGGTCCTGGTGGGGGACAGTGGCCAGGACGCTGCCCGCGAAGCCCACTACATGGACCTCTTCCAGGAACAGCGCGTCCAAGGACTCCTGATCTCGCCCGTAGGAGACGTCACGGCCCGGATCGATACCTTGCGGGAACGCGGCGTGCCCACGGTGCTGGTGGATCAACTCGCCGACAGCGATCGCTGCAGCTCAGTCTCCGTCGATGATGAGGAAGGCGGTTACCTGGCCGCCCGGCACCTGCTGGACATCGGCCGCCGTCGTCTGGCTTTTGTTGGTACCCCGTCCATCCGCCAGGTGGCCCACCGACTCAAGGGCGCGCAGCGTGCGGTCGCCGAAGAATCCGATGCGTCCATGGAGGTACTGGATTCTGCCGGCCAGACCGTCCTTGCCGGGCGCCAAGTGGGCAACAGCCTGGTGGAGCGCTCGCCGGAGGAACGTCCCGAAGCCGTCTTCTGCTCCAACGACCTCCTTGCCCTTGGCGTCATGCAGTCACTGACCATGCTGCGAACGGTGAGAATCCCCGAGGACATCGCCTTGATCGGTTACGACGACATCGACTTCGCAGTCTCCGCCGTCGTGCCCTTGTCCTCCATCCGGCAGCCCACCGAGGCGCTGGGCCGGACCGCCGTCGAGCTTCTCGCCGAAGAGCAGGAGAGCGGCGGAACCAAGCACCGCGCCGTCGTCTTCACGCCCGAACTCGTGGTGCGCCAAAGTACCGCCGGCTCCCCCAAGTAGGTCGCATTTGTGCGCGTTTTGAACGTTCAAAACGCGCACAAATGCGACCCAGTTGGGTTTACAGGGAGTAGATGCTCCAGGACGCGGAGTGGGTTGCGCCCGGTTCCAGACGGATCAGGTCCGTGCCGCTGTTGAAGGCATCCGGCGGGCACGTCATGGGCTCCACTGCCAGTCCGATCCGGTTGGGCAGGGGAGCCGGCTTGTCCGCCGTGTGAATCTGCAGCCACGGGCAGCGTTCGTCCCACGCCATTCCGACGCCGGCGCCCGCCGGGTCCCGTAGCGACAGGCGCGCCGACCCGCCGTCGAACGCTATGTCCGTGAACGCGTGGTCGATCTCGGTGGTGCCGATTGCACGTGGGGAGCGGAAGTCGAACTCATGACCTTCCACAGACGCCAGTTCAATGGGGAGGAGCCGGTCCGGCGTCACCTCAAGGAACGTGGCTGCGGGGACTTCGAGGATCCATTCGTTCAGTGGCGATCTCCCGGCCACCAGGTACGGATGCGGACACACGCCGAAGGGAGCTGCGGACTCCCCGATGTTCGCGGCGCGGACCGTGCTGTGCAGCCCGTTTTCATCCAGGGCGTACTGCGCCGTGAGTTCCAGCACGAAGGGGTAGCCCTCGCTTGGTCCCACCACACACGTCAGCGTGACCGAACCGGCGTCGTGCTCCTTCGCAGTCCAGTCGAGCGGAAAGGCGAGGCCATGCAAAGAAGCGCCACGCTCGGGTTCATTGACGGGGAACTGGTGGGTGACGCCGTCGAAGGTGTACTGGCCGTCTTCGATCCTGTTGGGCCACGGCGCGGCGATGATGCCCCGGTAATCGGGGATGGGCCCCCCTTCCGGGAACTGAACCACCAAGTCCCGGCCGTGGAACTGCAGCACCCGCAAGGCCGCAGCGTGTTCCGTCACGACGGCCTTGTAACCGCCGGCTTCAAGGGTGAATTCCGTGCTCACAGGCCGCCTGCCAGTTTGTAGTAGGCCGCGTTCCAAGCGAGTTCCTTCTTGAACTGTTTGATGGTGGTGCTTTCGTCGATGGTGAGGAGTTCGGTTTGGGCGATTTCGGCGAAGTCCTCGAACACGTCCATACCTACCTGCGTGGACAATACCGTGTGGTGCGCCGCTCCGGCGGTGAGCCACGCGGCGGCCGAGGTGGCGAAGTCCGGCTTGGGTTCCCAGAGCGCGCGGGCCACCGGCAGGTGGGGCAGCGGCTGGTCAAGGTCGACGACGTTCACAGCGTTCGCGACCAGGCGGAACCTGTCGCGCATGTCGGACAGCGCAACGACGACGCCGGACGAGGCATCGGTGTCGAACACCATCCGGACGGGGTCCTCCTTGCCGCCAATACCAAGCGGGTGGATCTCCACACGCGGCTTTTTCGCGGTCAGGGACGGGCAGACTTCAAGCATGTGGGCGCCGAGGATCTTTTCGCTGCCCGGTTCCAGGTGGTAGGTGTAGTCCTCCATCAGCGAGGCACCGCCGGGAAGCCCGGATCCCATGACCTTTGCGGCGCGGACCAGGATGGCGGTCTTCCAGTCGCCCTCGGCCCCGAACCCGTAGCCGTCGGCCATGAGCCGTTGCACTGCCATGCCAGGGAGTTGGCGGAGTTCGCCCAGATCCTCGAACGAGGTGGTGAACGCGGCCGAGCCGTTGGCCTCAAGGAAGCTCCGGAGGCCCAGCTCGATCCGGGCGCTGTAGCGGAGGGACTCGTGGCGGGCGCCACCGGCTTTCAGCTCGTCAGCCACCTCGTAAAGGTGCTCGTACTCGGCAACCAGGGCGTCGACGTCGGACTCTTCCGCGGTGTGGACAGCGTCGGCGAGTTCGTTGACAGACCAGGTGTTGACCGAGACGCCGAAGCGGAGTTCGGCCTCGGTCTTGTCGCCTTCAGTGACAGCGACGTTGCGCATGTTGTCGCCGAACCTCGTCAGCTTCAGGTTCCGGACCGCCGCCCAACCGGCGGAGGCGCGCTGCCACGCGGCCACCTGGCGCGCGACCTCCGGGTTGGAGACATGCCCGACGACGGTCTTCCGCGGCACGCCGAGGCGGGACTGGATGTACCCGAATTCGCGGTCCCCGTGGGCTGCCTGGTTGAGGTTCATGAAGTCGAAATCGATGTCCGCCCACGGCAGGTCCCGATTGGCCTGGGTGTGCAGGTGCAGGAGCGGTTTGCGGAGGGCGTCCAGGCCTTGGATCCACATTTTGGCCGGGCTGAACGTGTGCATCCACGCGGTCACGCCGATCACGGAGTCGTCCGAGTTGGCTTCAAGGGCTGTCCGGCGGATGGCGTCCGAGTCGGTGAGGACGGGCTTCCACACGAGCTTGACCGGAACGTTGCTGTTGGCGTTGAGGGCCTCGGCAATCTCCTGGGACTGGGCTGCAACCTGCTTGAGGACGTCCTCGCCGTAGAGGTGCTGACTGCCGGTCAGGAACCAGACTTCGAACTGGTCGAGGGATGTGCTGTTGGCCGATGTGTTGTGGGGCATGAGTTCTCCTGAAGTTTGGGGTGGGCCTGGTTCAGCGGCCGTAGACGTTCTGGTAGCGGTCGAACAGGGAGGCGATCTTGGCTTCATCAATCGGCAGCGGCTCGCCAAGTTGGCGCGAAACGTGGACGGTCTTGGCCACTTCTTCGCACATCACGGCTGCCTTCACCGCCGCACGGGCGTCCTTGCCGATAGTGAAGGGCCCGTGGTTCTGCATCAGCACCGCGGGGGAGTTCGAATTCTTGAGCGTCTCCACAATTCCTTTGCCAATGGAGTCGTCACCGATCAGCGCAAACGGCCCCACGGGGATCGGGCCGCCGAATTCGTCCCCCATCATGGTCAGCACGCAGGGGATGTCCTCTCCGCGGGCAGCCCACGCCGTGGCGTAGGTGGAATGCGTGTGGACCACCCCGCCCACCTCGGGCATGTTCCGGTACACGTAAGCATGTGCAGCGGTATCGGAGGACGGCGACAGGGCCGGATTGTGCCAAGAGATGGTTTGGCCAGTGCCGGTGGTGATGCTGTCGACCGGCACGCCATGGAGGTCGGTGACCACCATTTGTTCAGGGGTTAGGTCGTCATAGGAAACGCCGGACGGTTTAATGACCATGAGCTCGTGGCCGGGGATCCTGCCCGAGACGTTGCCGGCCGTCCACACCACCAGTTGGTAGCGGGTCAGTTCGGCGTGCAGCCTGCAGACTTCTTGCCGGACTGCGGCGATGGTGTCTTGGAGGGAGCTCATGCGGTGGCACCTTCCAGTGCTTGGCTTGCTTGGGACGCGGCGTTCGACGGCGGTGCGTCGCCGGCCATCGCTGATGCGCTTCCCTTGGACGCCGCTTTCCGCTGGATGGCCTTGAGCCGATGCATCACGTCGTTGGTGCCGCGACCGAAGTAGTCGTGGAGGGTCCGGTACTCGTTGAACAGTGCCTGGTAGGCCGCGACGTTTTCAGGGATGGGCGTGTACACGGCACCCGGGGCTGCAGCCATGGCCGCGGCGGCTTCGCGGATGTCCTTGTACTTGCCCGCAGCCACTGCAGCGTGGATGGCCGAGCCCAGCGCCGGGCCTTGTTCCGAACCGATCGTGGAGAGCTGCAGACCCGTGACGTCGGCGTAGATCTGCATGAGGAGCTTGTTCTTGAGGAGCCCGCCTGCCACGATGAACTCCTTTACCGGAACGCCGGAGTCGCGGAAGGCGTCCACGATCGTCCGGGTGCCGAATGCCGTGGCCTCGAGCAGCGCCCGGTAGGTGTCCTCCGGTTTGGTGGCCAACGTTTGGCCCACAACAACGCCGGAAAGTTCGTGATCCACCAGCACCGAGCGGTTACCGGAGTGCCAGTCCAACGCAATCAGGCCGTGCTGGCCGATTTCCTGCTTTTCTGCGAGTTCGGTCAAGTACTCGTGGACGCTGACGCCTTGAGCCGAGGCAGCTTGGTGGTATTCCGGTGGAACGCCGTTCTTGGTGAACCAGCCGAAGATGTCCCCCACACCGGACTGCCCGGCTTCGTAACCCCACAGCCCGTCCACGATTCCGCCGTCGACCACTCCGCACATGCCGGGGACCTCACGCAAGGTGTCCCCGTTCATAACGTGGCACGTCGATGTGCCCATGATGGCCACCAACTGGCCAGGTTCGACCGCGTTCGCCGCAGGGGCGCAGACATGGGCATCCACATTGCCAACAGCCACGGCGATCCCGGCCGGCAATCCGGTCCAGGCTGCAGCTTCCTCCGTCAAGGTTCCCGCCGCTTCGCCGAGGCGCCCGATGCGGTGGGCGAGCTTGTCGTCAACGAAGTCCCCGAACTGCGGGTTGAGTGCCGTGAGGAAGTCTTTGGACGGGTATTGCCCGTCCTGGAGAATGCCCTTGTACCCGGCTGTGCAGGCGTTCCGAACGTACGTGCCGCACAGCTGCCAGACGATCCAATCCGCCGCTTCCACCCACTGGTCCATCGCAGCGTAGATCTCGGGGTCTTCCTCAAGCAGCTGAAGGCCCTTGGCGAATTCCCATTCGGAGGAGATCAACCCGCCGTAGCGGGGCAGCCACGCTTCCGTCCGCTCTTCCGCAAGCTGGTTAATGCGGTCCGCCTGGGGCTGCGCGGCATGGTGACGCCAGAGCTTGACGTAGGCATGCGGCCGGTCAGCGAAGCGGTCCAGTTCGTTCAGCGGAGTGCCGTCCGCCGTCGTCGGGACCATGGTGCAGGCCGTGAAGTCAGTGGCGATGCCCACGACGTTCTCTGGATCGATGCCCGCGTCGGCGACGGCGGCGGGGACTGCGTTGCGCAGGACGTCGCGGTAGTCGTTGGGAACCTGGAGGGCCCAATCGGCGGGGAGGCGCTCGCCGGTAGCGGGGAGTACCTCGGACACCACGGCATGCGGATACTCGAACACGCCACTGCCGAGTTCCAGCCCGTCCGAGACGCGGACTACTACCGCGCGTCCGGACAGCGTCCCGAAATCGACGCCGATGACGTACTGCTGATCCAAGGGTGAGTTTTCTACGGGGTTCATGGGATTCTCCATCCGGCTGGCCAAGGCCTCGTTGCCGGGGGTCGGGTGAAGTGGGGAGGGGTGAAGGGGCGGACAAAGGGTCTGCTGCAATTGTTAGCGCTAACAACAAGCAAGTCAAGCCCCCCACTCACCGCCGCCCCCAACTGAGTCGCAGCAGTGCGCGTTTTCACGGCTTGTCATGTCTCATGACCTTGTAGACACTTCATGTCTCATGACTTCGTGGACGGTTGTTGTCTCACGACTGTGTGGACACTTCGTCTTGGGACTTTGTTTGTCGGCCTCTGCGGGGCGGGTACTTTGTTCGTTTCTTGCGGGTGCCTTGTGGGTCTGCGACGACTCCTGAGGGTTTTCCGTTGCCGACGTAGGTGGTTCCGTGCGGAGGTCTGGGGTGAGTGATGATCTCGGTGCCTTGTGCTCCGAAGAACATGATGGTGGTGTCGTCGTAGATGATGTGCACGGTGGTGCCGGTGTGTTCTTTGCCCATTTTGAAGTGGGTTCCTAGGATCGTCACGGACCCGTTCCGGTTCACTGTTCGGTGCGCGCTTTGCCTGTCCGTTGCGGGCGTGACTTGCTCAGGAACGGTTGGCGGGGGCGTTTTCGGGGTGGCGTTCCAGGCCTCATAGGGCGTCGTTCCCGCGGGTAGGCCTTGATGTTCGCGTTCGTTGTTGTAGTAGAGATCGAAAGCGTCGACCTGCAGTTGCAGGGCAGCCATTGAAGGGGCCGGGAGTTGCCTGTGCAGGTATCGGTGCAGGGTTTGGTGGAAGCGTTCGTTCTTGCCTTGGGTGGTGGGTTTGTAGGGTTTGCCCGTTATCGGTTCGATGCCTTTGGCTTTGAGGAACTCCACGAGGGCCCCGGTGCGGCCGCGGCGGGTGGGATTCAGTGCCGAGCCGTTGTCGGAAAGGAACTTCTGCGGTGCTCCGTGGCGTTCGATGGCCTGGGTAACGACGGCGATTGCGGCGGCGCTGGTTTCGCCGGGTGCGACCAGGGACGCCAGCGCCAAACGCGAATGATCATCGATGAGTTGGAAGATGGCTACCTTCTTGCCGCTGGCGAGCTGCCATTCGGTCGAGTCGATTTGCCAGCACGCGTTGGGTTGCGGATAGACGAACCTTTTGTAGGCGCTTCGAGGCTTCTTCCGCGGTTCGGGCATCACGACACCGGCCCGGGAAAAGATCCTGGCCACGGTGGCACGCGAGGGCGGTGTGAAGCCTTGTCGTGAGAGCTTCGCGATGACAGAAAGCGGACCGTGGTCCTGCCCGCTCTCCTGCAGTTCCGCCCGGGTACCGAGCAGCAACTCGATCATCGCCTGTGGGGTCAGGGCCGGCATGGTTCTTGGAATCGTGGGCTTTTTCTCCAATGCCTTCACCGGCCCCACCTCGGCAGCCGCCGCCCGGACCCGGTAGAACCAGGCCCGGGAGACATTGTGCTTCCTGCAGAACGCAGTAACCGCGCCTCTGGGCGAATCCTCGGACCACGTTGCCACAGCATGCCGGATCTTGATGTCCGGTTGGGGTTTGCTCATGCATAGCAGCAAACCCGCAAGCTAAGTGTCCACGATGTCCTGAGACAGAGTGTCTACGAAGTCATGAGACAGAACTGTCTATTAAGTCATGAGACTCCACACGCGTTTTCACGGCTCAAAACGCGCAGTGCTGCGACTCAGTTGGGAGGGGCGGAGGTGGTCTTGCGCGCCACCAGACGGGGCGCCACGGTTGCGGCAGTGACGCCCGGGCCGTTCTCCACCAGGTGGAGCATAAGATCGATGCAGCGCCGGCCCAGCTCTTCGAAATCCTGGGCGACGGTTGTCAGTGGCGGAATGAAGAACGCAGATTCAGGTTGGTCGTCGAAGCCCACCACGCTGATGTCTTCCGGAACCCGTGTTCCCGATTCGTGGAAAGCGCGCAAGACGCCCAGGGCCATTTGGTCATTGGCCACGAACAGCGCCGTCACAGTGCGGTCGGCGGCGATCCTGAGGCCTTCGCGATAGCCGCATTCGGCACTCCAGTCGCCTTCGATCAACTCCGCCGGCTCCAGCCCGGCCCCCTGCAGGGCCTCCTGCCACCCTTCGATGCGGGCGGCTGCGTCAATCCAGTCAGTGGGGCCGGAGAGGTGCCCTATCCTGCGGTGCCCGAGTTCAATGAGGTGCTGGACCGCGAGCCGGGCCCCCTCACGCTGATCGACGGCGGCGCCGCTCAACTCTTCGTCCCCCACGGCACCTACGGCTACCAAGGGCACTTGGCTTGTGACTTGGTGCAACACCTCGAACGTCCCCGGGTGCGGGACGATCACCACGATGCCGTCCACGCCCTGGTCCATGAAGTGCGCCACTGCGTCCTTGATGGTTTCCGGTGTCACGTCCCGCAGCCCGGCGACGCTGACGAAGTACCCGGCGTCCCGCGCCGCCTGCTGTACTCCAAGCAGGGTACGCGACGGACCGTATTGGCCCATTTCGCTCCCGAGCACACCAATGGTCTGGGACCGGCGTGTCACCAAGCTGCGGGCAGCGGTGTTCCGCCGGTACCCGAGCTCGGTGATCGCCTGCTCGACGCGCTCTTTGGTTTTTGCGCTGACGTTCGGATGGTTGTTCAGGACCCGGGAAACTGTCTGGTGGGAGACGCCGGCCACGCGGGCGACGTCTTCCATGACCGGAGGCCGACTGGGGGCGGATTGTTCGGGGCTCACCCTGTCACGATAGAGCACCGGCAACGCCGATCAGTGGTTGGCTGCCTTCGCGGCGTAATGACGGTACCTGGCCAGGAACTCCGGGTCCGGGGAACCGGCGGCAACGTTGGTTCCCTCCATCTCCCAGTTCGGAAGCGATCCGGTGAGGACTCCGGCGGCCTGACGTGCTGCGCCGTCGGCGACGTACTCTCCCGGTTCCGGCACGGACACGGGCAGCCCGAACGCCGCGGCGGCCACCTGCTGCACGGCCTCGGATTGCGCGCCTCCGCCCACCAGGATGATCCGCCGGGCGGCCACGCCTTGCGCCTGAAGCGCCGCAAGGCCGTCGGCCAGCGAACACAGGACACCCTCGACGGCGGCGCGCGCCAGGTTCGCGGGCGTGTAATTGGACACCGTGAGCCCATGAAGGGAGCCGGTGGCATTGGGAAGGTTCGGAGTGCGTTCACCCTGGAAATAAGGAATGAGCGTCAGGCCGCCGGCACCCTCCGGAGCGGACAACGCCAGCCGGCCCAGTTCGGCAAGGTCAACCCCGAGCAACGATGCGGTGGCATCGAAGATCCTGGTGGCGTTGAGGGTACAGGCGAGGGGGAGGTAGTTGCCTGTGGCGTCGGCGAACCCCGCCACCAAGCCGCTGGCGTCCTTGGCCGGAACATCGGATACGGCAAAGACCGTCCCGGAGGTGCCGATCGACACCACAACATCTCCGACGGCGGCGCTGACGCCGAGTCCCGCTGCGGCGTTGTCCCCGGCGCCGGGTCCGATCAGGGCGCCGGCGGGAGTTTTGCCGCCCGCTTCCAGTGGTCCAAGGACTACGGGCAGCAGGGGCACATGACCCAGCGTGTTCTCAAGGACCTGCGGCAGGTATTCATTGCGTTCGGTCGAGAAGTAGCCTGTCCCGGAAGCATCGGAGCGGTCTGTGCGGAGCAGGCGCAGCGACTCGGGACCCGATCCCGGACCGTGGCCGGCAAGCCGCCACGACAACCAGTCATGCGGCAGGCAAACCGCAGCGGTGCGTCGGGCGTTTTCCGGCTCGTTGCGTGCAAGCCAGCGCAGCTTGGTGGCTGTCAGGGATGCTACCGGGACAGTGCCGGTGAGCGCGGCCCACTGCGCTGCGCCGCCAGCCGGATCTCCTTCGCCTGCCTCCATAACCATGGCTTCGGCGTCGGGAGCGGAGCGCGTGTCATTCCACAGAAGCGCCGGCCGCACCACCTCGCCGGACTCGTCGAGGCACACCATGCCGTGTTGCTGGCCGCCTACGGAAACGGCATCGACGTCGTCCAATCCGCCCGCTTGGGCGATGGCTTCCTGCAGCGCGTTCCACCAATGGTCGGGGTGGACTTCGGTGCCTTCCGGGTGGGCTGCGCGGCCCTGGCGCACCAGGGCGCCGGTTGCTGCGTCCCTGATGACTACCTTGCAGGACTGGGTGGAACTGTCGATCCCGGCGACGAGGGGCATAACTCTCTTATCTTTCGTGTAAACGGATCGGGTGCGGTGGCCGGCCCGGGGTCAAAGCCGGACCGGCCACCGCAACTTCACGATGGAATGAATCAGCGGGCGCCGAGGAGGTGCTCGATGGCCAGCTGGTTCAGCCTGATGAAGGCGAAGGAGCGCTCCGCGGCCTTGTTGGCGTCGAAGGACTCGAAGGCTGATGCGTCAGCCAGGAGGTCCGCGGTGGTCTCGCCGGCGGCCAGGGTGGGTTGGCCGAGTTCGAACACGCCGGAGGTTGCGAGTGCTTCCTGGACTTCGGGGTCCGCGCGGAAGGCGACGGCACGTTCCTTGAGGAGCAGGTACATGGCCATGTTGGACTTGGCCGACTCCCAGACGCCGTCGTAGCCGTCGGTGCGTGAGGGCTTGTAGTCGAAGTGGCGCGGACCGTCGTACTTGGGTCCGCCGTTCGGGAAGCCGTTCTCCAGGAGGTCGACGGTGAAGAAGGCGCTGGTGAGGTCGCCGTGGCCGAACACCAGGTCCTGGTCGTACTTGATGCCGCGCTGGCCGTTGAGATCAATGTGGAAGAGCTTGCCGGCCCACAGTGCCTGGGCGATTCCGTGGGTGAAGTTCAGGCCTGCCATTTGTTCGTGGCCGGTCTCCGGGTTGAGGCCGACAATGTCGCCGTGTTCCAGCTGGGCAATGAATGCCAGGGCATGGCCTACGGTGGGCAGGAAAATGTCGCCCCGGGGCTCGTTCGGCTTGGGCTCCAGTGCGATGCGCAGGCCATAGCCCTTTTCCTTGATGTAGCCCGCAGCGGTGTCGACGCCTTCCTTCATGCGGTCCAGTGCTGCGGAAAGGTCCTTGGAGCCGTCGTACTCGCTGCCTTCGCGGCCGCCCCACATGACGAACGTTTCTGCGCCGAGCTCAGCGGCGAGATCGATGTTCCGCAGGACCTTGCTCAGGGCGTAGCGGCGGATGGAGCGGTCGTTGGACGTGAAGCCGCCGTCCTTGAAGACCGGGTGGCTGAACAGGTTGGTGGTGACCATGGGCACCTTGAGGCCCGTTTCTGCGAGGGCGCCCTTGAAGTTCTTGAGGATGAGGTCGCGTTCGGACGCGGTGGCGTCGAACGGGACCAGATCGTTGTCATGGAACGTAATGCCATAGGCGCCAAGCTCACTCAGCTTGTGGACGGCTTCCACCGGGTCCAGCGCCTCGCGGGTGGGAACACCGAAGGGATCATTGCCGGTCCAGCCAACAGTCCAGAGGCCAAAGGTGAAACGGTCCTGGGGTGTGGGTTGCGGGGACATTCTTGCTCCTTTGCAATGCGTGGACGGAAGCACCTGAGAAAAGCACTCCAATTAGTTTTCAATCTGAACTATATGGGTGATGATGGATCATGGTCAATGGAATCCGACAAGAAACTTTCAAGCCGCGAGGAAGTCCCATGCCAGTGAATGAGAACGCCGCGCCCGGGCGGGTGGGTGACGTCCGCCGTCGTAATCTTTCACTGGTCCTGGACTCCATAGCCCGGACGGGAGACGCCAAGCCAAGCCGGGCGCAGCTGGCTGCGGCAACCGGCCTCACCAAGGCGGCCGTGTCCAGCCTGGTTGCGGAGTTGGTGGAATCCGGGCTCGTTTCCGAGGTGGGCCTCTACAGGGACGGCGAACGCGGCCGGCCAGGCCAGGGCCTGGAGCTCAGCCCCAGGCGGGGCGTGGTGGGCATGGAAATCAACGTGGATTACCTCGCGGTGGGGCTGGTGGACCTCGGGGGAAACCTCCGCTTCACCACCACTGTGGAGTCGCATAACCGTGGTCTTAAACCCGGCGAGGTCATGGCCAAGCTCGCAGAACTTGCCGGCGAGGCGAAGGGCGCCGCGGCTGCCGGGGACATAGCCATCCTGGGAGGCGGGCTTGCCGTTCCGGGCCTCGTGGATGAGGCCCGCAGTGTTGTCCTGTCCGCTCCCAACCTGCATTGGGAGCATGAGCAATTGAACGTGGACGCGCTGCTGGGTGATGTGCCGCTGGGTGTCCGCTTGTCCAATGAGGCCAACAGCGCTGCCTTGGGCGAGCTTTGGTACGGGGCAGGCCAGCCCGATTTCCTCTACGTCTCCGGCGAAGTAGGCGTAGGTGGCGGCGTCATCATCGGCTCCGAGCTCTACACGGGCCCCGGCGGTTCGGCCGGGGAGCTCGGCCATATTGTGGTGCACCCGGAGGGGTCCGGATGTTCCTGCGGCGGCGTGGGATGCCTGGAAACTTTCGCGGGCCAGGAGGCTGTGTTCGAGGCTGCCGGGATTGCCCCCGGTCCACTCTCCGGACGGACGGCAGCTTTGCTGGCCGCCTTGGCGGACAAGGAGCCGCGCGCCGTCAAAGCAGTGGACGACGCCGGAAAGTACTTGGGCGTCGCGCTCGCCTCATCAGCCCGGTTGATGGATATTGAAGCCGTGGTCCTGGGCGGTCACTTCGCCGAACTCGCCGAGTGGCTGCGTCCCGCGGTGTTGGCCAGCGTGGAGCGCCACGCCCCGGGCCTGGTGCGCCCCGAAGACCTCAAGGTGTCCGGACTCAAGCACGCCGGTACCTTGCTTGGCGCTGCCGGGCAGGTGATCCGCTCCGTCATCGCGTCGCCGCTGGGCCTGGTGGTGACGGACCGCACCGCCTAGGGCGGACTGTGAAAGCCGGCCCGTGGGCGCCGGCCTGATTGGGGCAACGGACTTCCCTTGTGATAATCAGCATGCTTAGTATTGTTGGGTCAGTTGTTCGCGCAAGCTATCCCCCACGGACAGGTGCCTCATGAGTACTAACGAAACTGAAAAGACCAGCACCGCGAAGGCAGCTACTGCCCCTTCTCCCGAGGACTCCCGGAAGCCGGACAGTCCCAATGACCTTGTGAAGCCCACCTGGACGTACATTGCCAAGCGCACGCTGCGTGAGTTCACCAAGGACCAGTGCCCCGACGCGGCCGCGGGTTTGACCTACTACGCGGTCCTTTCCATGTTCCCGGCGCTGCTCGCCCTGGTTTCCCTGATCGGTATCTTTGGCGATGCCGGGAAGACGACCGGGGCGCTCCTGGACATCGTCCAGCAATTCGCGCCGGGGCCGGGTGTCGAGGCCATGCGCCAGCCCATCGAAGAGCTGACTAAGTCCAACACCGCAGGTTTGGCCCTGGTCTTCGGTATTTTGGTGGCCTTGTGGTCAGCTTCCGGCTACACCACGGCCTTTAGCCGGGCCATGAACCGAGTCTACGAGGTGGACGAAGGCCGCGGCTTCGTCAAGCTGCGCGGCACCATGCTCGCCGTGACCGTCGTGGCCGTGGTTGGCGCTGCCCTGGTGGCGGCCATGCTTGTCCTCAGCGGCCCGGTGGCTGAAGCAGTGGGCGGGGCCATCGGTATGTCGGAGACGTTCCTGACCATTTGGAACATTGCCAAGTGGCCGGTCCTGATCCTGATCGTCGTCGCCATCATCGCGGTGCTCTACTACTTCACTCCCAACGTGAAGCAGCCCAAGTTCCGCTGGATGAGCATGGGCTCCCTGATCGCCCTGGTGATCTTTGCCCTGGCCTCGCTCGGCTTTGGGTTCTACGTTGCCAACTTCAGCAACTACAACAAGACCTATGGCGCCCTTGCGGGTGTGATCATCATGCTGCTGTGGCTCTGGATCCTGAACATGTCCCTCCTGTTTGGTGCAGAGTTCGACGCCGAGATGGAGCGGGGCCGTCAGTTGCAGGGCGGCATCGAAGCCGAAGAGACCATTCAACTGCCTCCGCGCGACACCAAGAAGAGCGACAAGATGCAGGAAAAGGAAGACGAGTTGGTCCGCAGCGGTGAGGAAATCCGTGAAGTCCACGGCAAGGGAGAAAGCGGGCGGAGCTCCTAGGACCCTGGACCTGCCGGGGGGCACAAACAAAAGCGGATCCCTGCCGTGACCTTGGCAGGGATCCGCTCGTTTGGCTGTGATCCGCCAGGGATTCCCGACCTGACGGATCACAAGTCTCAGGCGTACGGAAGCACGAGCTCCGCGTAGCGCTCCTTCATGGTTTCCAGGACCTTGTCCCCGTCCGCATCCCAAATCTCCTGGTTGAAGATCTCCACCTCGATGTCACCCGTGTATCCGGCGTCCCTGACCCAGGTGCCGATGGTCGCGAAGTCGATGACGCCGTCGCCCATCATTCCGCGCGACAGCAGCGCATCGGCGGCAATCGGCAGGTTGAAGTCGCACACCTGGTAGGAAGCAATGCGGTTGTCGCGGCCGGCGCGTTCGATCTGCGCCTTCAGTTCCGGATCCCACCAGACATGGAAAGTGTCGACGGCGACGCCCACGGCCCTGGCGCCGTAGGGCGCGGCAAGATCCAAGGCCTGGCCGAGGGTGGAAATGAGTGCCCGGTCCGCTGCGTACATGGGGTGCAGGGGTTCCAGCACCAGGCGCACGCCGTTTTCCGAGGCGAAGGGAACCAGTTCCTCGAGCCGGTCCGCGACGCGCTGGCGGGCAGCCACAACATCCTTCTCCTTGGGTGCGAGTCCGCCGACCACCAGGAACAGCTCCCGGGTATCCAGCGCCACGGCCTCGCGGACAGCCTCAAAGTTGTCGGCAAGTGCTGCTGCCTGGCCCTCGGGATCGGCTGCCGTGAGGAAACCGCCGCGGCACAGTGATGAGACCCGAAGGCCGGCGTCCTTGATCAGCTTGGCTGCCTTGTCCAGGCCCGCTTCCGCAACGCGGTCACGCCAAGGGCCGATGGCCGGGATGCCCGCCCGTGCGCAACCGTCGACTGCTTCCGCGAGCGTCCACTTCTTGGTGGTGGCGCTGTTGAGGGAAAGACGCGAGAAGTCGCTCATGCGGCCACCCCGTTGATCCGCAGGTAATCGGACATACGGAAAGCTGCCAGCGACGGGTCCTTCAAGAGCCCGGCCTTGTCTGCCAGCTCGAAGGTCTTCGAGAGGTGCAGCACGGAACGGCCGGAGTGCAGTCCGCCCACCATCTGGAAGCCGGGCTGTCTGCCGTTGAGCCAGGACAGGAAGGCGATTCCGGTCTTGTAGTAGAACGTCGGTGCGCTGAAGATGTGCTTTCCCAGCTCACGCGTCGAATCAAGGATGGCGCGCCCCTCTGCACCGTTGCCGGCGTCGTACTTCTGGAGGGCGACCGACGCGGCCGGATAGATGGCCGCGAAGATGCCCAGCAGCGCGTCCGAGTGGTGGGTGGCGTCGCCGTCGATCAGTTCCGGGTAGTTGAAGTCGTCGCCCGTGTAGAGGCGCACGCCTTCCGGAAGGGCTGCGCGGAGGCCAACCTCATGGGAAGCATCCAGCAGGGAAACCTTCACGCCGTCCACCTTGTCCGCGTGTTCACGGATCAGGCTGAGGAACGTGTCGGTAGCCACGGAAACGTCGTCCGAGCCCCAATAGCCGGCCAGCGCGGGATCGAACATGGTGCCCAACCAGTGCAGGATGACCGGCTGTTCGACTTCCTGGAGGAGCGTGGAGTAGACGTGCAGGTAATCGTCCGCGCTGGTGGCCACTTTGGCCAGCGCGCGGGATGCCATCAGGATCACCTTGGGACCGGCTTCGCTGACGACGGCGATCTGCTCGCGGTAGGCCTCGATCACGGCTTTGATGCCGGCTGCGCCGTCCGGGAGGGCTGCTATGTCCAGCTGATCGGTGCCCGCACCGCAGGAAACGAGGTCACGCACGGACTTTCCGGCGATTGCGGCGTTGTTGCCGCCCACCACCGAGGCGGCCTCGGCTCCGGTGCGCTTGATCAGTTGCTGGGTTGCGGCCCAGTCCAGGCCCATGCCGCGTTGAGCGGTGTCCATGGCATCGGCAACGCCCAGGCCGTAGGACCATAGTTCATGCCGGTAGGCGAGCGTGGCTTCCCAGTCGAGCTGGGCCGGGGCGCCGGGGGTGTTGTCAGCAGCGACCTCGGGGATGACGTGGGCTGCGGCATAAGCGCGCCGTGCGGTCAGGGGAGCAGCGGGTTTGGCCCATGTGGTGGCCGCCTGAAGGCGGTATTCGCGGGTACCGCCGTCGTCGGTGGGGAGGATAAGGGACGTCATTAGAGGCTGATCTCCGGGATGTCGATGGTGCGGCGCTCGGCCGAGGACTGAAGGCCGAGTTCGGCCAGCTGCACTCCGCGGGCCGCGGAAAGCAGGCCGAAACGGTGCTCGCGTCCCGCTACGACGTCGCGCAGGAACTCTTCCCACTGCAACTTGAAGCCGTTGTCCAGTTCGGCGTTGGCGGGGACTTCCTGCCACTGGCTGCGGAAGGATTCGGTGACGGGAAGGTCCGGGTTCCAGACGGGCTTGGGGGTGTGGGCGCGCTGCTGCGCGACGCACTTGTTCAAACCTGCGACGGCGGAACCGTGCGTGCCGTCGATCTGGAACTCAACCAGTTCGTCGCGGTACACGCGCACGGCCCAGGAAGAGTTGATCTGGCCGATGACGTCGTCGCCGCCCGGGGTCTCCAGCTCGAAGATGCCGTAGGAAGCGTCATCAGCCGTTGCCTTGTACTCCTTGCCGGCCTCGTCCCAGCGGGTGGGGATGTGCGTGGCGGTCTTGGCGTTGACGCTCTTGACCTTGCCGATGATGCCTTCAAGGACGTAGTTCCAGTGGCAGAACATGTCCGTGGTCATTCCACCGCCGTCCTCCTTGCGGTAGTTCCAGGACGGGCGCTGTGCTGCCTGAACGTCACCTTCAAAGACCCAGTAGCCGAACTCGCCGCGGATGGAGAGGATGCGGCCAAAGAACCCTTCATCAACCAGGCGGCGCAGCTTCACCAGTCCCGGGAGGTACAGCTTGTCGTGGACGACGCCTGCGGTGACGCCGGCTTCCTTGCCGATCCTGGCCAGTTCGATGGCTTCTTCAAGCGTCTCGGCCGTGGGCTTTTCAGTGAAGATGTGCTTGCCGGCCTGCATGGCCTTCTTCAGTGTGGCTGCGCGGAGGCTGGTCATGGAGGCATCGAAGATGATGTCCACGGTGGGATCGTTGATCACGGCATCGAGGTCCGTTGTCCACTCGGAAACCTTGTGCAGCTCGGCGAGTTCACGGATCTTGGCTTCGTTTCGGCCCACAAGGATGGGCTCCACCTGGACCTTGGTGCCGTCCTCCAGGGTGAAGCCGCCCGCGTCACGAATGGGGAGGATGGAACGCAGCAAGTGCTGGCGGTATCCCATTCGGCCGGTGATGCCGTTCATGGCGATGCGGATCGTCTTTGTTTCGAAGCCCATGTTTTCTCCAAGTGCCTAAAGTTGCCTGCCGCGACGGTGCGGGCAGTGGATGTCTGCAGGATGGGAAAGCGCATTCCCAATGAATCGATGATGCCTTATGGCGTGGCTGCTTGGCAAGCGCTTTCCCGGAATTGGAGGAATGCTGCCATAATTTCCCTAGCGCCAGTCCCGGGCGCACGCAGAGAAGGAGGGCCGTTGTGGCCGCCAGCACACTGAGCGAAGTAGCGCGCCTGGCAGGGGTTTCCCTGGCAACGGCATCGCGCGTCCTGAATGGATCCTCCCGCAAGCCGGCAGAGGACATCGCCGACCGGGTCCGCCAGGCTGCGGACAAGCTCGGTTATGTCCCCAACGCGCAGGCCCAGGCGCTGGCCAAGTCCAGCTCGGGTTTGATCGGCCTCATCGTGCACGACATCGCCGACCCCTATTTCTCGGCGATTGCCCGAGGAGTACAGGGTGCGGCCCGCGAGCAAAACCGCATGGTCTTGTTGGCCAGCACCTCCGGATCGCCCGCAGAAGAACGTGAAGCCGTGGCCGCGTTTGCGGCGCGGCGGGCTGATTCGATCGTGATCGCCGGTTCACGCTCTGCCCGGGACGAAGACGCTCTGGCCAATGCCGGGCTCGCCGCGGAATTGGACCGCTATTGCCGCAACGGTGGCCATGTAGGGGTGGTCGGCCATCCAGTGGTGGGTGCTTCAACAACCGAGGGCTACCGCGTAGTGGAGGTACCCAACGAAGAACTCGCTGCCGATCTGGCCCGGGAACTTGCAGACTCCCACGACGCTGGGTTCGTGGTGGTGGCGGGACCGGAAGGGCTCTTTACCTCGGACGACCGTGTCCGCGGATTCCAGCGTGGACTTGCGGAAGCCGGCAGGCCTGCCGCCGAGGTTATCCGGACCGGCTTCAACCGTGCAGGTGGTTACGACGCCGGGCTGGCGTTGGCCGAACGGATCACCTCAGCCAAGGACCGCCTCTGCATTTTCGCTGTCAACGACGTCATGGCCATTGGCGTTACCGCGGCCCTCCGTTCCGAGGGGGTATGGATCCCGAGGGACGCCACCATTGCCGGGTTCGACGACATTGAAACCCTCCGCGACTTCCGTCCGGCCCTGTCCACCGTGTTCCTGCCGTTGGAGGAGATCGGCCGCCTGGCTGCCGGAGCAACGGAAGGCGGCTCTGTCACGGGGTCCGTCAAGCTTCGACGCAGTACTGAGGTCCCTGCCGGCGACCCCGCCTGAGGTCGGCCGGGCGATGCTTTTCGCCGCGTTCGCCGGAAACCTGCAGTGACACCCCAAGCTTTCCCGCGAACCGCAGCGTTGCGGCGAACTCGGCGGCTGTGCCCGGTTTTCAAGGCGCCTGAGCCGGATTGGGTCCGAATGGAGCGCGTCGATAGCATGAAAAATGCCACCCGATCGGGTGGCATTTTCTCAATCTCTTTTATCTCCGAGCGTAGGCTTTCGCCCTCAAAACCCGAAGCGTGTACGCAAGACACTACCGAGATAGGCGGGTCCGGTCAATTGCAGTACGCCGAGATACGCAGGGCCATCACCCCTGCCCGACTGACAGCTTTTGACCGTGCGGCGCAAAGCAGAGGCGCCAGCCACGATGACGCCATCAACTTGTACGAGTGGAACGCCGAGCTGGCTTCGGCACTGCTGCTGCCGTTGCACTTGTTTGAGGTAGTGCTTCGGAACGCCATCCACGAAGCACTTACGCGGACGTACCGGGAGAGATGGCCCTGGGACAACCGTTTTTTGTACAGCGTCCCCCAAAAAGCACGGGCGCTACGAGCCTCGCAGGGATGTTCAGCAGGCAGCTTCCCGGAACCCCACAACAGGCAAAGTTATCCCAGAGCTCAAGTTCGTATTCTGGGAACAAATGCTTTCCAGCCGGTACGACACAGCGATCTGGAATCCTTTGCTGACCACGGTGTTCCCGAACGTGCCCGAAAGCGAAGGAACATCGGCCGCTGTACGAGGGTTAGCCCGGGACGTGGGCGTGGTCCGTGGCATAAGGAACCGGGTGGCACATCATGAGCCGATTTTCTCCCAGAACATAGACCGCGTCATGGACGCCATCCAGAGAATATCGGCATACAGATCTCACGATGTCGGCAATTGGGTTAAGGCGTCCCACCGAGTGACCGAGGTTCAGGGCCAGTGTCCATCCTGGTATGCCGGCTCGGCGGCTGTGCCCGGGCTTAGTCCTCGCCGAGGGCGATGCTGTGCAGGAACGTGGCGTCGTTGAGCACGTTTTCCGGGAGGTCGTCCGCGACGAATTCGATCATTACGTCCATGTCCTTCCCATTGCCCCTCAGCACATCGGAGACTGCCTGCCACAGCTGCTTCCGTGACCGCAGGGGTTGGCGTTCAGCTTCCGGACCCCAGGAGAAGCAATGGACGCCCACCACGTGGGGCAGGACCTTGTGGAGCGACTCCAGGGCTTGTTGATCGGAAAGCCCGACGGCGGGCTGCCAGTAAGTGCCCACGTTGCCTTGGCCGACGCGATCCAAGAGGTCAAGGGTGGCCTCGGGGGAGTCGGTGAGGGTGTTGGCGTGGTACTCAAAAGCGATGGAGATTCCGCGTTCGGCAGCGAGCCCTGCAACCCGCCGGGCATCACGGATGACGGCGTCCCGGAGTTCGGCGTCCGCGTCGGCTGAGCCCGACCCGCCTGCCCAGATCCGGATCCTCGGTGCGCCCAGGATCTCCGCAAGCTTGAGCTCCTGCTCGAAGTCCCCGAACGAGCCCGCGCGATAGTAGGAGCCGAGGGAAAGCGCGGTCAGGCCGGCTTCCTCCGAGGCCTCCCGGGCCTTCTCCGCGGAAGCGGTATCGGTGACATGCGCATCCGTTCCCCACTCGATGCCCGCCAGTCCCGCCTCGGAGGCAACGCTGACCACCTCTTCGATACTTGCGGAGCGGAGCGTGACGGAACAGATGCCGGGCGTGAGGTCCGCCAGCGTAGTGAGGTCGATCATCGGCCAAGGTTACCGGGAATGCGCTTACCGGGATAGGCCTGACTGCTATGTGGACTTGTTCAGCGTTCTGCCCATGATCGCCTGGGTCAGTGCATCAATGACTTCTGCGTTGGCCAAGGGATTCCGGATCAACGTGAAGTCGACGTCCCCCACCGGTGGCAGCCCGAAGCGTTGGGTGATGACTTTCAGGTCTTCCGGAACCAGGGAAGCGGGCATGACGGCTACTCCGATGCCGGCCCGCACCGCTGCGAGGACGCCGCTGATCTGCTTGGTGCTGCACGTGATACGCCAGGTCCGGCCTGCCGCCTCCAACGCGTCAATCGCAAGCTTCCGGCTCAGGCTCGGAGCGGGGTAGGCGATCAGCGGTACCGGAGCACCCGGTTCCAGGACAGTCTGCTCAAGGCCCACCCAGGCGAAGTTGTCATGCCGGACCACCGTCCCGTCCTTGGCGCCTGCCACCCATTTGACGAACACCAGATCCAGTTGCCCGGCGTTGAGGCGCTTGTACAGCTGGTCGCTCTGGCTCACCGTGAGTTCCAGGTTGATCTGCGGGTAAAGCTGCCTGAACTCGCGGAGGATACGGGGCAGGCCGGTGATGGCCAGGTCGTCAGCGGTTCCGAAGCGCAGGCGGCCCCTCATCGCCGAGCCTGAAAAATATCGGGCAGCGGAGTCGTGTGCTGCCAGGATGTTGCGTGCAAACCCGGCCATGGCGTCACCGTTGTCGGTCAGTCGGACTTCGCGGGTATCCCTGGCCACCAGCACGCGCTTCGCGGCGGTCTCAAGCTTGCGGACGTGCTGGCTCACGGTGGGTTGCGCCAGGCCCAAGCGTTCTGCGGCCTTGGTGAAGCTCAGCGTTTCCGCCACGGCGAGGAAAGAACGGAGCTGGACAGGTTCAAACACGGAACTCCTCGAGGCCTGGCGGAAGGCGGAGTGGCGGACGCCCCATTGCGATCCGCAATCTTAGTTATCACCGCAATACGCTTCCACAATTACTGTTGGCAACCCTAGCGTTAATGGCATTCCACTAAAACCCCTGATCCGAGGACTTCCTTTGGCACCCCCTCCGCCTTCTGCGGCAAACGTCAGCCAGCCCGTCGTCGATTCCCTCTCCGCTGGTCCCATGCCGGTCACGAACCAGCCGGGCACAAACAAGCCGGACACCAGCACCCAGCCGCTCGCCGTCGTGAGCGAGAAACTGCCCTGGCGGCACACATTCATTTCACTGAAGGTTCCTAACTTCCGGATCTTCGCCATCGGCCACTTCATTGCCGTCATCGCTGTGTGGATGCAGCGCATCGCGCAGGACTGGATGGTGCTTCAACTCTCCGGCTCCGTCACCGCCGTCGGAATAACCGTGGCCCTGCAGTTCCTGCCGTCGCTGTTCCTGGGACCGTGGGGCGGGATGATTGCCGACCGCTTCGCTAAACGGAAGATCCTGATCATCTGCCAGTCCGCGGCCGCGATCCTGGCGGCAGCGCTGGCGGCCCTCTCCCTGACGCGCGTGGTGGAGGTGTGGCACGTCTACGTGATCGCGCTCCTGTTGGGCTTCGTGACCGTGCTGGACCAGCCCGCACGCCAAGTGTTCGTCAACGAGCTGGTCGGTCCCAAGTACTTGCGGAACGCCATCAGCGTGAACTCCACAACGTTCCAATTGGGCGGGCTGATTGGTCCGGCCCTGGCAGGCTGGCTCCTGACCGCCGTCGGAGCCGGTTGGGCCTTCGCCGGGAACGCCGTGGCGTGCTGTTCCACGGTGACCATGCTCTTCATCCTGCGCAAGGATCAGCTCCACATCAGCCAGCCCACGCCCCGCCGGAAGGGCATGCTGCGCGAAGGACTGAACTACGCGCTCAGCAAGCCGACCATCTACTGGCCGTGGTTGATGGCCGGGTTCGTGGCGGTTTTCGCGATGAGCCTGCCCGTGCTGCTGGCCGCGTTCGCGGACCACGTGTACGACGCCGGTGCCGGAGGCTACGGCCTGCTGAACGCCATGGTTGCGCTCGGTGCGCTGACGGGGGCAGTGGCGTCAGCGCGCCGTCGCCAGCTCCGGCTGCGTTCGGTGGTGGTATCCGCGGGCCTCTACGGACTGATGCTGGTCCTGTCGGCGGCTATGCCCTCCATGGTGTGGTTCTGCGTGGCCATGGTCCTTGCAGGGTTCTGGTGCCTCATGTTCCTGACTGCCGCCAACCAAATGGTCCAGACAAGTTCGAACATGGGCATCCGGGGTCGCGTCATGAGCCTCTACCTGGTGGTGCTCATTGGCGGCCAGGCAATTGGCGGTCCGGTGATGGGCTGGCTCGCCGAACACCTCGGGCCGCAGCTGGGCATCCTGATAGCAGGCGGCGTTCCGGCAACGGCAGCCGCGGTGGTCGCCGTCGTCCTCGCCCGCCGGTCCTCGCTGCAGCTGAAAGTGGACCTGCGCGACCGTCGCCGCGTAGTGCGGATCGTGGAGAGGACACAGACCGCCTGAGGCCTGGCCGGCGTCGGTGGATTACCGTGCCGCTTCAGCCGGTGCTTCCCGGGTTGCCGGCCGGCCATGTGTGACCCGGTGACTGACCCTGTCCGCGGTGTCGACGACGCGGGGGAGATGCTCCACAGGCTCCATATAGAAGCGGGCGCTGTTGATGGCATGCTCTTCCACACCGAAGATCACTACACCCGTCAGCTCGTGGGGTGTTCCGTCGCGCCAGGCACCCTGCATGTGCAGTTCCGTCCACACCTGGTCTGCGGAAACACTGTGCGAGACCATGCGGACCTTGATGTCCGGAACTCCGGTGAAGAGCTGCTCCCAGTTGCTGCGGATAGTGTCGCGGCCCGTGAATCCGCGGGTGGGGTGGGCCGGGGTTTCGTTGACGTAGCCCGGAGCGAAGCACTCCGCCAGGCTTTCCAGATCGTGTTTGTTCGTGGCTTCCAACAGGCGGTGGATGACGGCGAGCGGACCCGCCCCAGCATCGTCGGTGAGAGTCATGGGGGACCTCCCGGGTAGGTGATGTACCTACGATTTTAGGCTCGGGGCGGCACAAGAAAAGACCCCTTGCCCGTGGAACCACAGGCAAGGGGTCTTCGTCTGAGCGGGCGACGGGAATCGAACCCGCGTATCGAGCTTGGGAAGCTAGCGCTCTACCATTGAGCTACGCCCGCATTCGTCCCGGTTGGTGACCGGAGCGAATCCCAGCTTAGCGCAGTTCACGAGCTGTTCCGGACAGACGCGCGAGCTACTTGAAGAGCTTCAGGCTGTTCCACCCGGAGCCGACCTGTGCATACGTCGTCCACTGCCCGCGGCCCAGTCCGTAGTTGTACAGGTTGCCTTCCATGGTCTGGGCCGTGATGCCCCGCGTTCCCGCGCCTGTCAGACCAAAGCTCGGCGTCAGAACCCGCATGTATTGCCACCCGGTGCCGACCGTCATCGCCGGCCCGTAAAAACCGGCCCAGCCATCACCGCGATAGTTGATGAGTGCTCCCGATGACCTGCGGGCAATGATGTCGTTGGCGCCATCGCCCTCCCAGTCGGCCATGGTGAGTTCGAGGCCGTTCCACCCCGTGCCGATGACCTGCGGGCCGCTGAGTGCTCCACCGAACGTGTTGGGGTAATAGCGCAGGACGCCGTCGGGGAAGTATCCAACCACGGAAGGCCGGGGATGGGCGTGCGACCACTTGCCCACGGTGATGGTCATGCGGTCCCAACCGCCGTTGCCCACCACAACCTGCCCGGCGAAGCCACCTCCGGGAAGTCCCCGGTAGACGCCCAGGACACCGTTGTTCCACTGGGCCAGGATGTCGTACACGCCGTCAATGTCCCAGTCCACCACGAAGCCTTGTTTCAGCCCCGTCCAGCCCGAGCCGATCTGAACCGGCGCCGCGTAGCTGCCCACCGCCGTCGCCGGGTAACGCAGCAAGCGGCCGGAAGAATCGGCAGCCACCAGGTCCGCTCCGGACTTGATGCTGGCGGCAGCGGCCGGGTTGCCCGCAAAGTACTGCTCCATGGTGGCGTAGCCGCGGCGGTTCATGTCCGTCGCCAGTGCCACTCCCACGTACCGCAAATGCCACGGTTCGTAGCTGTAGCCCGTGGTTCCGGTGTAGCCGTTGGGGTAGCGCACTATGAAACCGTACTTGTGCGCGTTGGCAGCCACCCAACGTCCGGCCACGGTGTCCCCGAAACACGTGCTCAGGCCGCAGGAACCGTTCTGGTTGCCGACGTCCACCGCCAGGCCGGTCTGGTGCTCGCTGTAGCCCGGCCTCGCGGAAATGGTGTCCGCATATGCCTGGCCGTAGATGCTGACGTAGTAGGCATAGACCTGCTGCTGTTGGGCGTAGGACCGGTAGCCGCTCACGATCGACAGCCCGCCCGTGCCCGCGTCCGCTGCCCCTTGGAACAGGCCGTTCAGCCACGCCGCTGCTTCGGCCCTTAGGTACTGCCCTGAGCCGCGCGCATTGATGAGGTCACCCGGCGCGTAGCTTGCGGGGTTCAGCGGACGGGACTTGTTCACCAGCACGGAGAAACTCGCGGGGTCGCTGATGGGGTCCACGCTTGGCAGCGGGTTCACGGTGGCGGGCAGGGCGGCCTTGGCAACCGACGACGGCGGTGCGGCGTTGGGCATTGCACCCACCCGCGCCGGGGTCATGTGGGCTGCACTTGCCGATGCGGCGGCCGTTGCGTCTGCCGGTGCGGCGACTGCTGCGCTGCCCGCCACCACGGCGAGGCCGGCAGCCAGCCCGACCAGCCGTCGTCGTACTATTGCCGCCCGAGCGCGGTGATCGTGAAGCTGCATGTTTCCCCCAACATCTGTTTTTGCCAGCGGCACGCACTCTACCGCGCCCCGGGGTGCCATGTCAGGTAACCATTCGATCAAGGCTCGCCCGAGTGCGTGTTGGAGGCAGGTCCGGCTGATTATTCTGAAGGTGTTAGCTGCAGTGTATGGGGAACCGGGCTACGACCATTCGACCGTACGCCGAAAGAAGTTTCCGTGGCACTCGCAGCCTATGAAGTGGTGATCAACAGGGACGCCATGACCGTTTACGGGTTCCTCATGGATGGCCTTAACAATTCCCTCTGGCGTTCCGGCGTGCGCAGCATTTCGCTGCAATCAGGGGAGCGCGGCCAAAAAGGTGCCGTGTACCAGCAGACGCTGACAGGCCCCGGCGGCCGGTCGATCGCCGCAGACTTCCGGATCACTGACGCGCGGCCCGGAGCGGAAGTCCGTTTCGAAGTCATCGCCGGACCCGCACGCCCCACGGGCGGCTACTACCTCAGCACCGAGGGGCCTGCAACGCGCCTACGGTTTGCCCTCGAATACCACCCCAAAGGCCTGCAAAAGCTGATGGTTGGCATGGTCCAAAAAACCATGGAGGCCGAGGTTGCACAGCTGGAACAGCTTAAGGCAGTGATCGAATCGCGCCCTGCCGCCTGACGTTCGTTGCCGGCCCGGCCCCGGCTGGCTGCGCCGGTCTGCTACTGCGCAGGCTTGCTACTGCGCCAGTTTGAAGCCGGTCCAGCCGCCGCCCACGGACACTGGCGTTGTGAGTCGTCCCGAGGTGAGGTCCCAGTACTCCAGAACGCCGTTCGTGCCCAAGCCCGCGACGCCCGTGCTGCCGGGCCCGTCCACTCCCTGAAGGGAACGCAAGCCGGTGTAGTCGGTCCAGGCCGCACCGACAATCGGCCGTGCTTCCTGGCGCGGAGTGGCCAGCCCGCTGCCGCGGTACAGGCGAAGGTAACCGCTGGCCTCCACCGTGAGCAGGTCCTGGAAACCATCGGCGTTGTAGTCCACCATGCTGAGCCGCACCGCAGGATTGCCTGTGGCGATGGCGGCCTGGCTTCGGATGTACGTCATGCCGGAGTTCTTGTAGAGCCACAACCCGCCCGAACCGTCCATGGCCACGATCTGCGGCAGGCGGTTGGTCGCGCACCACTGACCCACCGCGAGGGTCAGCGATTGCCACCCATGGCCCAGGACGCCGGGCGAGCCGAACCCGCCCGAAGCCCTGCCCGGGTACACCAGGAGCTGTCCATCCGTCCGCTGGGCGATGAGGTCGAACACCCCGTCACGGTCCCAGTCCGAAACGAAGAGTTCCTTGAGCCCGGTGAAACCCTGGGCGATCTTCCGGGCCGCACCGTACTTGGCGTTGCCCAGGGAGGGGTACGAGTACACCGAACCGTCGGCTGCGACAGACACGAGGTCCGCTCCGCTGCGGATGGCGGCTGACTTCAGGTCCACCGTGGGCGGCTGGTATTTATCGCCGGGTTCGCAGGCGGCCACCGGATCAGCCGGAGGGGTGACCGTTCCCGGAGGCGTGCCTGTTCCGCCCGGTTTGGTCACCGTCCCCGACGGCAACGTGGTGTAGCCGAAGAAGTTGACCACGCCCCACATGGTGAAGCGGTTGGGCGTGGTCTGCCAGTTACCGTCGGTGTACGTGATGCCGATGCCGATCACGTTGAACCGGGGATCCCTCAATACGGCATCGTGGCCGGGAGAACCCTTCCACCACTCCACCAACTGTGCGGCGTCGCGGTCCCAACGGACGGCGATCACCTCGCCGGCACCGTTGTTCGGGTTCAAGGCGCGGGGATCCGTCCAGAAGTTGGCCCTGTGCTGGATCACTTCCCGGCTGGCAATGTTGTTGGACCAATCCTGCGCGAGGCCTGCCACGGTTGCGTGGTACTTCACCGGGGCCAGGCCGAGGGAAGCCCGGTAGCTGTTGATGGAATTGAAAACAGTGAGGATCGCGGCCGAATTACTGTCGGGAAGCAGAGCGAGGGCGCCGTTGTCAGCGTTGGCGTCGCCGCTGGGGGTCTTGCCGGGGAACGGTGTTGGAGCGCTTGTCTGAGTTGTGGCTGTGCCGGTCGGCGTCGGCGTCGGCGTTGGAGTTGCGCTGGGTCCCGTTGCCTTGGTGGGGGTCGGGGTGGCGGTGGGCTTGGGTGACGGAATGGCTGTTGCCGACGGGCTGGCCGTTGCAGTGGGCGCTGCTGTTGGGGCCACCGTGGCGGTGGGCTTGGGTGACGGGGTCACCGTTGCGGTGGGCGCTGCCGACGGCGGCGCGGAAGGTCCGGGTCCAGCGGCGGGTGCAGTCGGCGTCGGGACTGCGGACGCGGACGGTTCGCTCGGTGCCGGTCCAGAGGCACCCGCCCCTGCGCTCTCTGATGGCGTGCCAACCGTACCCGGGGCGTCCGGACCCCATGACGGTCCGATCGTCGGCACCGGCGGCGGGCTCTCAATGGTCGGCTCGACGGCGACTGGCCGGGTTGGCCCGGCAGGTGCCGGAATCGATCCCGGGTCCGTCGCCGGGGTGGACGTGGAATCCCCGCCAACCGCGGGCGTGTCCACCGCAGGTGAGGGTGCCGGCGTCGTACTTGGTTCGGGAGCCTGGAAAGCGGAAGGTGCGCTGCTGGAGGGGGTGGTCCCGCCCCCCGGCGTGGATTCCGTCGCCGGAAGCAGCTGGCTGGATCCGACTATGACCAATGCCACTGTTCCGGCCACGACCATAGCCGCGGGCGCTGCCCATTTCCCCACAATTACCCCGCGAATGCTCGTTGCCCCCAAACCACGGGCGCGGCTTAACTTGTCCGGGAACTATCGTCCCACGGGAGCCGGAACAATCAATACTGTATTTTTGATGCTGTGCTGATCTCTGACCGCGATATTCGTGCCGAAATTGACTCCCAACGGATTGTCCTTGAACCGTACGATCCCGCGATGGTTCAGCCGTCTTCCGTGGACGTGCGGATTGATCGCTTTTTCCGGCTGTTCGACAACCACAAATACGCCCACATCGACCCCGCCGAGGAGCAGCCCGAGCTGACCCGCCTGGTGGAGGTCGAGGGCGACGAGCCGTTCATCCTGCACCCGGGTGAATTCGTCCTCGGTTCCACGTATGAAACCGTGAGCCTTCCGGATGACATCGCGGCGCGGCTGGAGGGAAAGTCCTCCCTCGGCCGGCTTGGTCTTTTGACCCACTCCACCGCCGGGTTCATTGACCCGGGATTCTCCGGCCACGTCACGCTGGAGCTGTCCAACGTGGCAACCCTGCCCATCAAGCTCTGGCCCGGGATGAAGATCGGCCAGTTGTGCTTCTTCCGGCTCACGTCGGCAGCGGAGCACCCCTATGGGTCCGGCGAGTACGGCAACCGCTACCAAGGCCAGCGTGGCCCGACCGCCAGCCGCAGCCACCTGAACTTCCACAGGACGTCCATTTAGCTGTTCCCGCCCGCCGAGGGGTTAGCTCCCGGCGCTTAGGTGGGGGCTTAGTGCCGGGAACTCACCCCTCGGTGGAGGGATCTGGCCGGGACTGCTCCTCCACACTGTGGGTAACCCGTTCGGGGCCCAGCTGAGGCGCCTTTGTCGTGCCAAAAATGGTTCATGAGGAAACCTGCGGCCCTGCCTTTCGACATCCAAGGACGTTCGTTCACGTTGTCCCAGCAGAGGGATGCAGGCGTTCCCGAGCACCGAGCGTGGGCCAGTGACTTGCTGGTTCCCAGCCGGGGCATCCGGGTTCCGTGGGGCCAAACCCAGGACATCCGGCACACAGCACGCGTTCTGACGTCGGTCTGTGAGGGGACCGTTTGTGTTCGTGAAACTGCTGCCAAGTTGTGGCTGTGTCCGTTGCCATTGGCCACCCAGCGCAGCTTCCTGGTGCACCTGTCCCGGCGTGATGGAACGCACCGGCCGCAACGGCGTGGAGTCCGCGGGCATCGGATGGTCCTGCCCGACGCGGATGTTTGCGAGCTGGACGGCGTGCAGCTGACCACCCCGGCGCGTACGTGGTTGGACCTGGCAAACGTCCTGCCGTTGGAAGACCTGGTGGCGGCGGCCGACCATTTTGTCTGCAGCCAGACCAGGAGTTTTGGACACAACCGCACCGCCCTGTGTTCGCTCGCCGACTTGGCTGCGCAGATCGAAGCAAACGCCGGTCAGCGGGGAATTCGCAAGGCCCGGGCTGCTTTGGAACTCGCGAGGGTAGGTGCCGATTCCGTGCCCGAGACTAAGCTTCGCCTGGCCCTGGGCCGTGCATTCCTCCCCGAACCGGTGCTCAGTTATGTGGTGTGCACTCCGGAGGGGCGGGAAATAGCGTGGCCCGACCTCGCCTTTCGGGAGTTCAGGGTGGCTGCCCATTACGACGGCGGACATCACCTGACTGCCGAGCAGAAAGAATCCGATATTCGCCGGGACGAAGCCCTGGCCGAAAACGGATGGACATCCATAACGGTGACGGCACAGCACATCCGGTCCGGTGGCTATGATGCCGCGGCAAGACGTGTACGGGATGCCCTGATCCGCAAAGGGTGGTCCCCGAGGGGTTAGTTCTCGGGGTTTAGGTGAGGGCTTAGTGCCGAGAACTCACCCCTCGGTGAGGGAGTCGTTTGGGAGTGCACCCCGAGGGGTTTGTTCCCGGGGTTTAGGTGAGGGCTTAGTGCCGGGAACTCACCCCTGGGTGAGCGGGGTGTTCAGACCGGGGTGGGCTCGGTTCTCCGGGGAGGAGCCTTGGGGCTCTTGCGGATCATCTTGACCAAGGGCTCCACGAACCGGGCCGCGAGTGGGCCCAGGATGGCCATAATGAGCACGTAAGCCGTTGCGAGAGCCGCGAGCTCGCCTGGAACGGCGCCGGACGCAAGGGCAAGCCCGGCAATGACGATCGAGAATTCGCCGCGGGCAATCAAGGCCGCCCCTGCCCTGAAACGACCGGGAACTGCGATACCCGCGCGCTTGGCTGCCCAGACGCCGGTAACCACCTTGGTTGCGGCCGTGAGGATCGCCAGGACAAGCGCCCAGCCGAGGACCGGCGGAATAGATGCCGGATCGGTGTTGAGCCCGAACGCTACGAAGAAAATGGCCGCGAAAAGGTCCCGCAGGGGTTCCAGGATGCGGGTGGCGTTGTGGGCGGTTGCGCCGGAGATGGCGATGCCCAGCATGAAGGCACCCACTGCGGCCGAGACCTGCAGCGCTGAGGCCAAACCCGCAACCAGGAGCGCCAGGCCGAGGACGTTGAGCAGGAACACCTCGGAGTTCTCGCTGTGGATCGCCTTCGACACCCGATGTCCGTGCCGCAGCGCCACCACCAGGACCACCGTGACAACAGCCAGTGCTATGCCCACGGTCTGCAGCCCGCCGAGGAAGCCGACGCCGGCAAGGATGGCGGTGAGGATCGGGAGGTAGACGGCCATGGCGAGGTCCTCGAAAACAAGGATCGACAACACCACGGGTGTTTCACGGTTACCGATCCGGCCAAGGTCCGTAATGACCTTCGCGGCGATGCCCGAGGACGAAATGTAGGTGACGCCGCCCATCACGATTGCCCCCACCAGTCCCCAACCAAGGAGCATGGCGATGCCCGCGCCGGGGATGAAGTTGAGGACAAGGTCCATAATTCCGGCTTGCCATGAGCGCTTGAGTCCGGTGACCAGTTCGGAAGCGGTGTATTCCAGCCCGAGCATCAGCAGGAGCAGGATCACCCCGATCTCGCCGGACAGGTGCGCGAACTCATGCAGGCCATCCAAATCCACCAGTCCGCCTGCCCCAAAGGCCAGTCCGCCAACCAAGTACAGCGGAATCGGGGACATACCGATCCTGCCGGCCAACCTGGCAAGCAGCCCCAGGCAGAAGACTACGGCGCCCAGTTCCACCAGGGTCACTGCTAAAGGATCCATGCGGGTCAGCCGTTACGGAAGATGGCGGCGGCCAGGTCAAGGCCTTCCTGCGTGCCGACCGCTACGAGCAAATCACCGGGATGAAGGACGTCTTCGGGTGACGGTGACGGGATCACCTCGCCTTCGCGCATGAGGGCGACGATGGAAACCCCGCTCCGCGTCCTGATCTGTGCCTTCCCCATGGGCTGGTTGGCGAAGGGGGAACTGGACTTGATGGAGAACTGCCGGGTGATGATGCCCGGGAGTTCCTTGTGATCTTCCGCAAGCCGCATGGCAATGTGCTGTCCGCCAAGGAGGTTGCCCAAGGTTGCAGCTTCATCGGCCGTCAGCGGGATGGAAGCCTGGCAAGTGTCAGGATCGTCCCATGTGGAAACGAAAAGTTCGGTCTCACCCTCACGGTGCTCAACCACGCCGATGCGACGACCCGACGCTGTGACGAAGTCCTTGCGGACACCGAGGCCCGGGAGTTCGGTCTCTTCCACGTTCATCTCTCAACCTTAACTCTGTAGAAAATCTTCGATAGTCCGCTTGGGAGCGGCATTCGTGCCCGGTTCCCGCCGGGCCTTTATTTGCTGGGGACCACGGCAATCGCGGTCTTGCTCGGCGGCTTCACCGGCAGGATCACCAGCAGGCCTGCCAGCAGGACCACCATGATCCCGAGGATGCCCCAACGTTGGGCCCCACCTTCTTCAACAAACGGAGCGGCGATTGTGATGCACAAGGTGAAAAGACTGGGAGCGAGGAAGCTGACAGCCCGACCCGTAGTGGCGTAAAGACCAAAAAGTTCGCCCGATTCGCCCTCCGGAGCCAGCCTGGCAAGGTAAGCCCGGGATGACGATTGCGCCGGTCCTACGAACAGGCAGAGGAGGAGTCCGAAAACCCAGAAGGTGGTGGAGCCGGCCCATTGGTATCCGAAGAAATCATAGTCCCCGTTGCCGAGGACCAGGATGACCGTTCCGGCGATGAGCAACCCGATCAACGACAGGACGATGACGGCCTTGGGCCCGATCCTGTCATCCAGGAAGCCGCCCACGATGGCGCCGGCGGCTGCGACCACGTTGCCGAAGATTGCGAAGAAGATGACGTCCTTCAGTTCAAAGCCGAACGTGCCTGCGGCAATCACCCCGCCAAAGGTGAAGACGGCGGCCAGCCCGTCCCGGAAGATCGCGCTGGAGAGAAGGAAGAAGATCGTGTGCGGGCTGGTGCGGTAAATGGCTGCGATACGCCGCAGCAGCAAGCGATATGAAGCGAAGAAGCCCAGCGAGGCAGTGTCCTTGCGAATCCGCACTTCGGGCACCGTCAAGAGGACCGGCAGGGCAAAGACAAAGAACCACAACGCCGAGAAGACGGCCACCAGGCGGATATTAAGGGAGTCTTCCGTGGACGAACCGAACCACTCGAAAGACGGCTGGACAAACAGTTGCAGGACCAGCAGGAGGGCGACAATCCCGCCGAGGTACCCCATGCCCCACCCGAAGCCACTGACCTTGCCGATGTTCCTGGGCGTGGAGATCTGGGCGAGCATCGCGTTGTAGTTGACCCCTGCGAATTCGAAGAAGACATTCCCCAGCGCGATCAGGCTGACGCCCAGCAGAAGGAAACCCGGTTCCGGGAACACGAAGAAACACAACGCGGTCAGAACTGCCGTCGCTGCAGTGTTGACGCCCAGCCAGAGCTTCCGGCGCCCTCCGGCATCCGAGCGTTGGCCGGTGACCGGGGCAAGGAGGGCAATGGCGAGGCCGGCGACGGCCAGGGCGGTGCCAAGGGCAGCAGATGCAGTATCTTCCCCGCCGAAAGCATTCGATGTGAGGTACACGGTGAACACGAAAGTGGTCATCACGGCGTTGAACGCAGCCGAACCCCAGTCCCATGCAGCCCACGCCAGTATTTGGCCTTTCTTGGAAGAGGCAGGACCCGAGGCAAGCTCGGACGACGGTGGGGAAGTTTCGGGAACTGCAGCCGCGTTCATAGCCTGAATGCTATCCGGAGCAGGGGAAAAACTGTCGGTTCGCCTTGATAAACTAGACAGACTGAACCCAACGTATGTACCGCCTGCTCCAACTTTTGATAATTCATTCCTGACTTTGCGGAGACACCTTTGATCACAGTTCTCGCCATCACCTTTGTAGCGGCAACTGTGGCGCCCTTGATCTTCAGCAAACTCGGTAGGAACGCTTTTTATGCCTTGGCCGCCATACCTGCCGGCGCGTTCATTTGGCTGGTCCTTCAGCATGACGCTGTATATTCCGCCGGCGGCATAGAAGAGATTGTCCCCTGGATTCCGGACCTGAAACTGGAATTCGCGTTCAGGATGGACGCCCTGTCCTGGGTGATGTCGCTGTTGATCCTTGGCGTGGGCACGCTGGTGCTGGTTTATTGCGCGCGGTACTTCAAGAATTCAGACCACAGTCTTGGCGGATTCGGTGCCCAACTGCTGGCTTTTGCAGGCGCGATGTTCGGTTTGGTGACGTCCGATGACCTGCTGATGCTGTTCATCTTCTGGGAACTGACCACCATCCTCTCCTACCTCCTGATCGGCTACGCGCGGACCAGGCTGGCAGCGCGCCGCTCGGCCCTGCAGGCATTGATGGTCACCACCGCAGGCGGGCTGGCGATGCTCGTGGGCCTCATCATCCTCGGCCAGGCAGCCGGAACCTACCGGATCTCGGCGATCCTCGAGCAAGCCGGGGAGCTCGTGGGCGGCCCCATGCAGGATGCCGTGACCGCCGCCGTCGTGCTTGTCCTGGTTGGTGCCATCACCAAATCGGCCCTCGTCCCGTTCCACTTCTGGCTGCCCGGTGCCATGGCGGCGCCCACGCCGGTGAGTGCATACCTCCACGCTGCGGCGATGGTGAAGGCCGGCATCTACATTGTTGCCAGGCTTGCTCCCGGTTTTGCCGAGTCTGCGTTGTGGCTGCCGCTGGTCCTCGGATTGGGCCTGGCGACCATGCTCATCGGCGGCTACCGGGCGCTGCGGCAGACCGATATCAAGCTCATCCTCGCCTACGGCACTGTCAGCCAGCTCGGCTTCCTCACCATGGTGGTTGGCTTGGGCAGGCCGGACGCGGCCCTGGCCGGACTGGCACTGTTGCTGGCCCACGGTTTGTTCAAGGCAACGCTGTTCCTGGTGGTGGGCATCATCGACCACCAATCGGGTACGCGTGATATCCGCAAGCTGTCCGGCGTATTCCGTTCCTCCCGGGCTTTGGGCGTAGTGGCTGCCATCGCCGCAGCATCGATGGCCGGTGTGCCGCCGTTGGCTGGCTTCGTGGCCAAGGAGTCGGTGTTCGAGACGTTCGTGCATTACGCCACCGAGCACGATGCGCCCGCCTGGGGCATCTGGATCCTGGTGGGGCTGGTGATCGGCTCCATCCTCACATTCGCTTACAGCGCGCGGTTCATGTGGGGGGCATTCGCCACGAAGCCCGGCATTGAACGCACCCCGTTCAAAGCCATCAAGCCTGCTTTCCTCGCGGCCCCTGCCATCCTTGCCGCGCTGTCAATCGCCTACGGCGTCTGGCCGGTGCCCGTGGACGCTTGGATCCAGCCCTACGCCGCGCTCTTCGCAGGCAAGGAAAACGCCGTCGACGCCGGACACCTGGCTTTGTGGCATGGCGTCACTCCCGCTTTGGGACTGACAGCACTGACCTTCGCGGTGGGCGCGGCGATGTTCTACGGCCGCAACTTCGTGTCCCGGGCACAGGCATTTGTCCCTGACTGGGTGGATGGCGACCGCGCCTACCAGCACACCATCGGCGCGTTGGACGACGTCGCGGTCTGGATCACCGGCCGCACGCAGCGTGGTTCCCTGTACTTCTACCTGACGGTCATCCTCAGTGTCGCTTTCGCGGTTCCCCTGACAGCACTGCTCGTTTCCAACAAGCCGTTGCCCGGCAACGTGTACTTCATCGATCCCAATTCGCCGCTCCAGCTGATTGTGGGAATCGGCATTGTGGTGGGTGCGCTTGCGGCCGTCCGGGCCAACAAACGTTTCCTCGCCGTACTCATGGTGTCCGTCACCGGTTACGGGATCGCCCTGGTCTTCGCCCTCCAAGGCGCTCCTGACCTCGCCTTGACCCAGATGCTCGTGGAAACAATCGTCCTGGTTGCTTTCGTGCTGGCCATGCGAAGCCTTCCTGCAGAGCTGAGGGACCGCACCGGCGGCAGGCTGCGGGTTATCCGCGTCATTATCGGTGCAGCCTTCGGCGCCACCATGATCTTCGTTGCCATGTTCGCGATGGGTGCGCGGGTAGCCACGCCGGTCTCCCTGGAGTTCCCGAAGCTTGCCTACGAAGGCGGCGGGGGACTGAACGTCGTCAACGTGACCCTCGTGGACATCCGGGCATGGGACACGTTCGGTGAGATCTCGGTGCTGGCCGTTGCAGCCACCGGTGTGGCCAGCTTGATCTTCGTGCGCAGCCGGGGCGACCGGATCCGCACGTCAGCGGCAGTACCCGAAGGCAGTGTGGGCCGGCGGGTGGAGCGCGATTCCCGCGACAGTGCCACGCTGGCCGTCGCCCGGAAGTTCAGCGACGTGACACGCGATGCCTGGCTTGTGGCAGGCCGTACCCTGGCCCCCGAGCGCAGGTCCATCATCTTCGAAGTTGTCACCAGGTTGATCTTCCACTCCATGATTGTCTTCTCGATCTACCTGCTTTTGGCCGGGCACAACCTGCCGGGCGGCGGTTTTGCGGGAGGCCTGACAGCAGGCCTGGCCCTCACCATTCGTTATCTGGCCGGCGGCCGGTTCGAACTCAGTGAGGCAGCGACAGTCAGCGCCGGAACACTCCTGGGAACTGGCTTGGCCACGGCGGCTGCGTCCGGCGTCGTACCGCTGTTCCTTGGCGGCCAGGTGTTCCAGAGCGCCATCATCGAGTTCTGGCTCCCGGTGTTCGGGGACGTCAAGTTCGTCACCTCCACCATCTTCGATATCGGCGTGTACGTCGTGGTGGTGGGCCTGGCCCTGGACGTGCTCCGCAGCCTTGGTGCCGAGATCGACGAGCACTTTGAAGGAAAGGGAGCCCCCATCGCCGAGGAAGACGCCGCCGAGACCGCCTCTGCAGGGAAGGGCAACGCATGAGCATCAACCTGACCTTGCTGATCGTCATGGGCGTTCTCTACGCCTGCGGGATCTACCTCATCCTGGAACGCAGCCTTACGCGCGTCCTGCTGGGCCTGATGCTGCTGGCAAATGCCACCAACATCCTCATCCTCGCGACCGGCGGCTACGCGGGCCTGGCTCCCTTGTACAGCAAAGAGACAGATCCGGGGGCCTACAACGACCCCCTGCCGCAGGCTTTGATCCTGACGTCGATCGTCATCTCCTTCGCCGTCACGGCTTTCATGCTCGGCATCATCTACCGCACCTGGGCCCTGGCACGGCAAGACGAAATCCAGGATGACGTTGAAGACCGCCGCGTGGCCAAAACACCCAGCTACGACGCTGAAGACGATGCAATCGTTCCCTTGGAAACCTCGGAGTTCGCCATTACGCCGTCCACCCCCGAGGAACGCCTGGATCCGGAAGAAACCGAAACCCCCAAAACGGCAAAGAGCCGGGAAGGAGGCAGCGCGTGAATCTCGCTAACCTGTCACCGCTTGCTGTCCTTCTCCCCATCCTGGGCGCTGCGCTGGCGTTCGTCTTGATCCGGCACACTGCGGCGCAGCGTGCCGTCAGCATCGGGATCCTGAGCCTCACACTGATTCTGGAATCCTTCCTCCTCTTCTCCGTGTGGAACGGCGGCACGACGTCCGTCACGCTGGGCGGTTGGCTGCCTCCGTGGGGCGTGGTCCTGGTGGTGGACCAGTTCTCCTCACTCATGCTGGTGGTCTCCACGGTGGTGAGCCTCGCGGTTTTGATTTACGCAACCGGCCAGGGCATGGCCGACGGCGACCAGGAAGCTCCCGTCTCGATCTTCCACCCCACCTACTTGATCCTCGTGGCCGGCGTGTCCAATGCCTTCCTCACCGGTGATCTCTTCAACCTCTACGTGGGCTTCGAGATCCTCCTGACCGCGAGCTACGTACTGATGACCCTGGGAGGTACCGGACCACGCATCCGCGCCGGCGTCACCTACGTGGTGGTCTCGGTTGTCTCCTCGGTCCTGTTCCTGATCGCCATCGCCATGATTTACGGCGCCACCGGCACCATCACCATGGCGGACCTGGCCATCAAACTGGCCGAGCTGGATCAGGGGACCCAGAACCTCCTGCACGTGATGCTCCTGGTAGCCTTCGGGATCAAAGCAGCCGTCTTCCCGCTGTCCTTCTGGCTGCCGGACTCCTACCCGACGGCCCCGGCACCGGTCACGGCAGTCTTCGCAGGCTTGCTGACCAAAGTGGGCGTGTACGCCATGGTCCGGACGGAGACGCTCCTCTTCCCGGGGGACACGCTCAACACCCCGCTTATGGTGGTGGCCCTGCTGACGATGGTGGTGGGCATCCTCGGTGCCCTGGCACAGAGCGACATCAAACGTCTGCTCTCCTTCACCTTGGTCAGCCACATCGGGTACATGGTGTTCGGCTTGGCGGTGTCGTCCGTGACGGGGCTGGGAGCGGCAGTCTTCTACGTGGCCCACCACATCACGGTGCAGACAAGCCTGTTCCTGGTAACGGGCCTCATTGAACGTCGCGGCGGATCGTCGTCGATCGACAGGTTGGGCGGACTGGCCAAACTCTCCCCGCTGCTGGCCGTGCTGTTCTTTTTACCGGCCATGAACCTTGCAGGCATTCCGCCCTTCTCAGGGTTCCTGGGCAAACTCGGCCTTCTGCAGGCCGGTGTGGATCTGGGAACACCGCTGGCCATAACGCTTGTAGTGGGCGGGGTTGTCACAAGCCTCTTGACGCTGCTGGCGATTGCCCGCGTCTGGAACAGGGCCTTCTGGCGCAAGCCCGAGGACGCTGACTTCCCGGACCCCGTCCTTCAGTCTCCCGGCAGCGTCGGAGTCCTCCCGCGAAGCATGGTGGGTTCCACCGCAGCGCTGGTGGTCTTCGGAGTGGCACTGACAGTCTTCGCCGGACCGCTCTTCAACCTCGCCGGCGGCTCTGCGGAAATCATGCTGGACCGGGGTGCGTACATCCACTCCGTGCTGGGTGACACCGCTCCCGTGCCCGCGCAGGCGCAGCCGGGTGATGCCAAATGAGCCGTAAACCCATATCCTTCCGGACCGAATTGCCGCTGCTGGTCTGGCTGGTCATCGTGTGGGGTGCCCTCTGGCGGGACTTCAGCCCGGGCAATCTGCTGTTCGGCGCGTTGATCGCGATCATTGTGGCCAAGCTGTTCTACCTTCCGCCCGTGGAACTCAGCGGGCGGTTCAACGTGCTCCGGGCATTCCGCTTCGCCCTCATGTTCCTCGGCAAAGTGGCGGCAGCGAGCTTCCTGGTCCTCTACTTGGCCGTGGTCAAAGGGCCCAGCGTGCGCAGTGCCATCGTCGCTGTTCCGTTGCGGAGCCATTCCGACCTCATGGTGACGGCCACCGGCCACGTCATTTCGCTGATTCCGGGCTCGCTGGTGGTGGAAGTGGACCGCTCCACGTCCACCCTGTACCTGCACGCCCTGAACATGAAAACCGAAGAGGACATCCAGAAGATCCGCCGGGAGGTCCAGGACATCGAAGCCGGGCTGATCCGGATCATGGGAACACGTGAAGAACTGGACGCGCTGCAGGCCGAGCAGCACCCAGGTGTGAAAGGGGCAGCGCTGTGAAAGAACTTGTACTGGTGCTAACGGCGGCAATCCTGAGCCTGGCTGCTGCCGGGGCCATCATCCGGATCGCCATCGGCCCGTCGCTCCTGGACCGCGTGCTGGCATCGGACGTACTGCTGGCCATCCTGGGCGCGGCGCTGGCTATCGACATGGCCGTGAACCGCCACTTGAACAACCTCATGCTGCTGGTTGCCCTGGCCGTTATTGGATTCATCGGATCCGTAACGGTTGCCCGCTTCGTGGCCGACAGAAGGGGTCAAAGCAATGAGTCCTGATGCAACGGGCATGGACGCAGTCATTGATGGCGTGACCGCCGTCTTTCTGGTGGTGGGCGCGCTGATGTCCCTGGGTGCTGCTATTGGCTTGCTGCGTTTTCCCGACCTGATGAGCCGCATGCACGCCGCCACCAAGCCCCAGGTCCTGGGTTTGTTCCTGATGCTGGCTGCCATAGGCCTGCAGATGAGGACGTGGTGGGTGTGGCCGGTCCTGCTGGTGGCCTGGATCTTCCAACTGCTCACCGCTCCAGTCTCCGCGCACATGGTGGGCCGCTCCGCGTACCGCACCAAGCACGGACACCGGGAACTGCTGACCAAGGATGAACTGGAAGCAGTGGTCCAGCGGGCAGCCGAAAGCCAGAAGGAGAACTGACACGCGTTCCTGCGTTTCAGGAACGCGTGCCAGGAAACCGGAAGCTCCTAGATGATGTCCTGGGACTTCGCGAACCGGGCAATGGCACGCTGGGTTCCGCGGCTGGTGAGCACCTGGATGAGCGTGCTGACGAAAGCCGATACCAACGCGAAGGTCAGGGCTGAGCGGAGGCTCGTCTCGACGTCGTCGTGGCCTGTGGGCGGCTTGTGGCCTGTGGCCTTTTCCCAACCCTTGTTCACCAATTTGGTGCCAAGGAAACCCGCGCCGAGGCTCACACCGGCACCCAGAAGCTTGAAGAAGAAGTTCATGACCTCAGCCTAGCGTCACGGCGGTGGGGGCCGCGTTTTACTGCTTGTTCCCGCGTTCCTTCAGGAACGCAGCCATGGAGCCCGGAGGTGACAGGACGGGCCGCACCTGATGCTCGGCCTGCCACACGGCCTCCACACTGTGGAACTCCGAGATCTCCTTGAGCAGGAAGTACGTTGGGGGCATGAGCTGAAGCTTGCCCTCTGCCTCGGCCGCCAGGATGCCTTCCACCGGCATCCAGAGTGACTGCCAGGCCTCCGTGGTTTGGTGCTGCGGCTCGGCTCCGGGGGCGGGCCTGGCCACGTAGAAGTAGGTGTCGAAGCGCTTGGGCATGTCCGTGGGCGTCACCCAGTTGGCCCAGGGGCGGAGCTGGGAGGCGTCGAGGGTCAGCCCTGCTTCCTCGAACACTTCACGGATGGCAGCCGCCAGCACCGTGCCTGCTTGCGCATGCGGGTCGGAGGCCGCGATCGAGCTCATCGCCCAGTCGGCCGCATGCCTTTCCAGCAGTTCGGAGGAGTAGTCCCAGCCCTCCGCGTCCGAGGCATCGACGCGACCGCCGGGGAACACCACCATGCCGGCGGCAAAGTCCATGGAAGAGACCCTGTGCTGGACAAAGGCTTCCAGTCCCGCCGACGCATCCCGAAGCAGGATCACGCTGGCGGCAAGGCGGGGTTCGGCCACGGGGGTGTCCTTGGCTGGCTGTTCTGTCATGGGATGGGCGCCCCTCTTGCTGCTGTGAATCCGGTGTGCTGAATCTGCTGGCCCCATTCTCTCAGGTGTGCGGCACAGCGGGTCGCGGCTGTGCGCCCGTGAAACAGCAAAAGGTTTATGACCGGGCCCATAACCCGGCGCACCCCTTCCGGTGTAAACTGGGCACGCCCACAAGGGCAGATTGATAACGACAGGGGAGCGCCGCCGTCGAACCTGCAGGCATGCAGGAGACGCGAGGGCGCTGAGAGTGCGGACAGCCGCAGACCCTCGAACCTGATCCGGTTAGTACCGGCGCAAGGGAGTCGAGCTTCTCAGAGTGTCCGGAACCGGATGGCAGCAGGCCACCGGGAATACCGGGGAGCACTTTCCCCTCCTGTAACCTCAGGAGGCTAAGAATGACCACGTCAAGCGTGAAGAAGGCCGGCAACAGCTGGCGCGTTGTAGACATTGTGGTGGCGGCGCTGATTGCCATCGCAGGCGGAGTGATCTTCTGGGCCTGGTCCCAGGGCGCCGCACTCGTATCCGTTCCCATGAATGCTGCTTATCCGCCCCTCACCGGCCTGATCGCCGGTGGGTGGATGATCCCGGCCGTACTGGGCATGCTCATCATCCGCAAACCGGGAGCAGCGCTGTTCTGCGAAGCGGTCGCAGCAACGGGTGAGCTCATCATGGGGTCCCAGTACGGCACCACGGTCCTGATCTCCGGCATCCTGCAGGGCCTCGGAGCGGAACTGATCTTCGCTGCTTTCCGCTACAAGAAGTTCAACCTCCCGGTGGCCCTCCTCGCGGGTGCCGGGGCAGGACTGTTCTGCGGCCTTAACGATTCCTTCATGCCGTGGGGCTGGAACATCGCCTACGAAGCCGTCGACAAGCTGGCCTACATCGCCTTCACCACCGTTTCGGGTGCAATCATCGCCGGGGCACTGTCCTGGGTGGCCACCCGCGGGCTCGCGTCCACGGGCGTCTTGAGTTCCTTCGCTTCCCGGAAAGCCGCGTCAGAGTCAGTCTTCAACTGATGGGACCGGCACAGGTACGGCCCGCCGCCATCTCCGCCAACGGCTGGGGCTGGCGGCATTCCGGCCGGACGGTAGCAGCCATCCAGGGGCTGGACCTGCAGATCGAACCCGGGGAACGGGTTCTGCTGCTGGGGCCGTCCGGCGCCGGAAAATCGACGTTCCTGCACGCCCTGGCCGGGGTGCTGGGTGATGAGGAAGACGACGCGGACGAGACCGGTTCCCTCCTCATCGACGGTGCGGCACCTCGCGAACAGCGGGGCCGGGCCGGGCTCATGCAGCAGGACCCGGAAACGCAAGTAGTCCTGTCGCGCGTGGGCGACGACGTCGCTTTTGGAGCTGAGAACCTTGCCGTGCCCCGGGACGACATTTGGGCCCGGGTCCATGAAGCGCTCGACGACGTCGGGTTGCGTACCGCTGCCGGCGACGGCCTCGCGTTGGACCATCCGACGGCGGCTCTTTCCGGCGGACAGAAGCAGCGCCTGGCGCTGGCCGGGATTCTGGCGATGCGGCCGGGGCTGATCCTGCTCGATGAACCAACGGCGAACCTGGACCCGGCAGGCGTGCTGGAAGTCCGGGACGCAGTTCGCCGCTGCCTTGAAAAGACCGGTGCCACGCTGGTTGTGGTGGAACACCGGGTGTCCGTATGGAAGGACCTGGTTGACCGCATAGTGGTCCTCCAACCGGGCGCGGCCGGTGGCGGAGTGCTGTTGGACGGCCCTCCCGATCAGGTGCTCGCCGAAGCCCGGAGCATGCTCATCACAGCCGGAGTCTGGGTCCCGGGATATGTGCCCCGTACCCGCACCAGGACCACCGCTGAGGGGCCGGCGGAGTTGCTCCTCGCAGCAGAACACGTGGCCGTTTCCCGTGAAAAGCCGCGGCGGAGGGGTTTCAAGAGCATCCCGCCCATCCCGGTCCAAGCCGGTGTGTCTGCCCAGGTTCGGGCAGGACGGGCGTTGACCATCACTGGCCCCAACGGCGCAGGGAAGTCCACCTTTGCGCTCACGATGGCCGGCCTTCTGGCGCCGGTGGCAGGAAAGGTCTCTGCCGCCGTCGAGCTTTCCGAGGGCGCCGGAATCGATCCCTTCAAATGGAAGGCGGATCAACTGATTTCCCGGATCGGGACGGTGTTCCAGGAGCCTGAGCATCAGTTCGTCACGGGCAAAGTGATGGATGAGTTGATGTTTGGGCCCCGGCACCTCGGCAGGGGTGAGGAGCGGGTGGACGAACTCCTGGAGAGGCTCCGTTTGACGCACTTGGTGGACGCGAATCCCTACACGCTGTCCGGCGGCGAGAAGCGGCGGCTTTCCGTCGCGACCGTCCTGGCCGCCCACCCACAGGTCCTGGTGCTTGATGAGCCTACCTTCGGGCAGGATGCCAACACCTGGGCGGAACTCGCGTCGTTCCTGTCCGAGTTGCTGGACCAGGGCACGGCCGTTGTGTCCGTCACCCACGACGAGGAATTCAGCGCAGTGCTGGGCGGCATGGAGTTGCGGCTGGACCCGGCCACAGAAGCTGCCAGGCAGGAAGCGGGTGCCGCATGAGGGATGCGCTAAGCCTCACCGGAAACAACGCGGTGCTGACCAAGGCCAACCCCCTGGCGAAGTTCGTCGCCGTCTTCCTGATTTCGATGGTCCTGGCCTTGTCCATCGACTGGGTATCGGCATCGATCGCCCTTGCCGCCGAACTCGCACTGTTCCCGCTGGCCGGGCTGACCTTGCGGCTCTTGTGGGTGCGGGCGTGGCCGCTCATCATCGCAGCCGCAATTGGCGGGTGGAGCACGGCGATTGTCGCTGCGGACAGCGGGGCCGTACTGCTCGACGTCGGACTGTGGTCCATCAGCGAAGGTTCCCTTGAGTTGGGGCTGGGTTTCATGCTCCGCGGCTTGGCGATCGCCCTCCCCGCGATCCTCCTGATGACCTGCACGGACCCCACCGACCTTGCCGACGCGCTGGCTCAGAAGGCCCGCCTCCCGCACCGGTTCGTGTTGGGATCGTTGGCTGCGATGCGGCTTGTGGGGCTGATGGCGGAGGAATGGCAAACCATTGGCATGGCCCGGCGCGCCCGCGGCGTGGGATCGCAGGGAAACCCGGTGCAGCGGCTCAAAGCGACCCTTGGTCAGAGCTTCGGGCTGCTGGTCCAAGCTGTCCGGCGGGCGTCGCGGCTGGCTGTGACCATGGAGGCCCGGGGCTTCGGAGGAGCGCAGCGCACGTGGGCCCGGGAGTCCACCTATTCAATGCTGGACGTTTGGGTCTTGCTGGGAGGGGTGCTGATTGCCGCCGCGGCTGTGTTGGCCGCCTTGGGCGCAGGCACGTGGAGCTTCGTCTGGCGCTAGGGGTTCAGCGAGTGGATTGCTCCGCTTGGATTTGTTCGAAGCCGGCCCGCGTGAGGAAGCCGAGCTGGGCTTCCTTTTCTTCGAGCTGGATGATCGGACCCAGCTCGAAGCAGGTCGCCTCCAGCCGTCGAAGCGCCTTGGCGTTCCTGGCATCGGGCTCCACTATGATCCGGTCCTTTCCGGGCACCGAGAACATGTACTTGATGAGGGACGTCGCAAGCCGCGGGGTGAAGTGCGGAATCGGCCGCGTCGCGGGAGCGAGCAGCAGGTGCATGCCGATGTCCTCCTCGCGCGCAGGGTAGGCCTCACCCACGGGATCGTGCAGCGGCTCGTACGTCTGGAACAAAGCCAGCGGCTCCCCGTCCAGGATCACCAGGAAGGCATGGTGCGTGTCCAGGGAGTCCAGGAACTCGTAGATTCCCTGGACTTCCTCGCGTGATTTTTCGGTCATGCCCCAGAACCTTGCCCTTGGCTGCGAGACCCACTGGTGGACCAATTCGATGTCTTCCGAAGGAATGAGCGGGACAATCCGCAACGAACCCCAGCCCGGGAGTTCTTCTGCGTAGATGGTCTGGCGGACGGCAAAGTCCTCTGTTGAGGTGGTCATTCATTCTCCATTTGGTTTGTGTGTGGCGTGCGTGCCGGAAGCAGCTGTCAGCGCGTTTCGTTGCGAAGACGGCCCCAATCCGTGATCACGGGAATGAGTTCACCCTCGGCCCAGAGGGGGAGTTGGTCGGCAAAATGGGGGCTGTCCGGTCTGCCGGAGGCGCCGAAAGGGACCACCCAGCGGCTGTTGCTTCGCTCGGCAAGGTCCCAGACATAACGGGCGACAGGTCCCCGGAAGCTGCGGTCGTCAACACCGGGAAGGCTCTCCGTGCAGAGGACGCATCCGGTGTCCCCGCTGAGCGCACGTGTTGGTGCCGAACCGGTGAGGTCTCCGGGTAGCACATGGACCGCCAGAAGCTGATGCCGGTCACCCCACGTGCCGCGGTTCTTGCTTGAATCCTCCAAGGCCCTATCCTGCGCCGCATCCGCAAGGGCCGCAGCAGCCTCAACAGGCACCGATATCCCCAGTTCGCCGGCGCGGACCGTCAGGGTTTCGAGCGCGAAACCCACCCGGGAACCTATGGAGAGCCACGGTCCGAACAAGGGCGAAAATCCCGTCGGCCCGGCAAGGGCAGATAAGGCAGGATGCCTGACCATCCTTTGGACGAGGGCACCCCGCCACGCTGCGAAGCACGCCGCCAGATGGCTCCCGGCGTCCATCCGACCGTCCCATTCGAGAAGCCTGGCATGGAGGGACGACGCCTCCGGGGAAAGATCATCTGCATCGAGGGCCGCCAAGAGTTTCCGGAAGTGTGGCCACGGCCCCAGGTACGTGTCCGAGTGAATGGCCCGCATGTGCTCCGCCGTCAAGGGTTCCGAGGCGGCCTCCAAGAGCTCGCGGATCTTCCGCGCCCGGTGTTCCGGAGCGAACTCCAAGGCTACGGAGTCTCCACCGCCAGCTGCGCGATCGTTGGCGCTGACGGCGAAACGGCGGACCTCGGTGCGGGGAAGAGCCACGTACTGCTTGTCCCATCCGTGACGGGAAGAGAAGCCCGGAACAGGCAAGCGACGGTTTGCAGGATTGCGTTGCGGAACCAGGCCGGCCACGAATTGTCGTACGGAGCCATGGACGTCTGCTGTTATGACACTGTTGACGGGTTCCACCCATGAATCGAATGCAGCCTCCACATCTGCCACGCTCCGGCTCCGCAACAGCGGAAGGAGGGATTCGAAACCCAGCCGCCCTTCAACCGACGCGGGGAAGCGCAAACTCAGCGCGCCGCCGTCGGGCGTTTGTGAAATAACGGGACCGCGGGGCGTCTGGAGGACTTCCACGCGGACCGGCTCGCCGCCCCGCACGGTGATGGTTTCGACGCCGGCCTCAACGACCTCCCAACCCTTGGGGCCCCGCGCGAGCACCCGCTCGGCGGAGGCCCCACGGCCGGGGAGCCGGCGGAGGTGTTCTTCAAAGAGATCCTGGTAGTCGGCCATGGCATTGGTGATGGCCCAGGCGGTGTGACCTGTGTGCGCAAAATGCGGCAGCCCGGGGATACCAGGGAAAGCGAACCCGACGGCGTCGAACTCCGGGCAAGCCAGGCGCACCTGCTGGTACACGCCGGGCAGTTCCATGAGGCGATGGGGGTCGCCGGCCACCAGCGGAAGCCCGCTTTCAGTGACGGATCCATGTGCAGCCCACGCGTTGCTGCCCGACCATACCGGTGCCTCGATGCTGAACAGGTCCACTGCCTTGGCGCCAAGGGTACGGGCGACGTGGGCGCGGAACAGCTTGTTGGGAAAGGTGGAGAACAGGATGTGGTGAACGAGGAAAACTCCCAGCGGGGTCCAGGGATTCCACGGTTCGGCCGCAGCGCCGGCCCGGTCGAATTCCGCGCCGCTCCGCAGGCCGTCCGCCAAAGCCTGGTTCACGCCGTCCACATATTTCCCACACCAGCGGCGGGTGGCCTCGTCCAACCCTTCAAAACAGCGCTGCGCAGTATGGTCCAGTCGGGCCTGCCGGGCGAAACGGTCCCACTCAAGGACCGCGGATCCCAGGAGCTCGGCCGTCCGTCCTTCGGAGCGCCAGCGTTCCAGTTCGATCTGCCAGGACCTGTCCGCTGCCGCATTGAAGCCTTGGAGGAAGGCCAGGTCATCGGCACTGTCAGCCCACAGGTGGGGGATGCCCCACTCGTCCCGGTAGATCCCGGAACCTTCTGCGGGCGGGTTGTACGTCGACGCTGGCGTCATAGTTCGGGGACTGCTTTCGAGCTTAGGTTAGGCTTACTTAAGTTCAAGATAGGCGGTGCGGCCGCCTTCTCAAAATCCCTGCCATTCATGAAGGAGTGTTGCTTGAAGCGGAGCTGGGAAGGCATCGTCCTCAAAGCGATGGGTGCCAAGGACTTCATGTTGGAGGTCATCGGGCGGGAAGAAATCAGCCCTGACTTCCTCCGCGTCAACGTCAAAGACGGTGGGCTGCTGATGGACTCCGAGCTGCACCCCACCATGTGGATCAGGCTGTGGTTCGACGACGGCGGAAAGGGTCATCAGCGCGCCTACACCCTGGTGGATCCGGATGTGCGGGCCGGAACTTTCAGCATGGACTTCGCCATGCACGCAGGTATCGCGGCCGACTGGGCCCGTACGGTGCAGCCCGGCGCCACCATCGAAGCGACCGTCCAAGGCAGCGCCTTCAATTTCCCGCAGCCGGCGCGGCGCCTTTGGATCGTTGGCGATCCCGCCTCGATCCCGGCCATCAACTCGCTCTTGGACGCACGTTCCGACGTGGGATCCACGGCGCCGGCGCACCTTTGGCTGGAATTCCAGCACGACGCCGATCCTTCCCTTGAGGTCCGGACGACGCCAAGCGATGCTGTTACCTGGATTCCCCGCAAGCGTGACGGAGCGGCCCTGGCGGAAGAAGTCTGCTCGTCGCTGACTGCAGAAGCCGTTTCGCCAGAGGAGGACTTTTTCTGGGTTGCCTGCGAGGCCTCCAGTGCGCGCGCCATTGCCAAACACCTGCGCAAGGTGGTGGGAGTGGATAGACGGCGGATCGACGTCCTTGGGTACTGGAAGGCCTGACCCCCGCACCTTGGCCGACAGTCCGCCGTCGAGCTTTATATCGCACCGCCCGGGTATGGTGTGACCTTAACCGCTGAATCGGCGTTTTGTGCGGGCCTTCTAACTCACTTGTGATATTTCTTGGGTTATGACCCAACCTACTGCCGAACACGTTGGCCTTCTGCTTCGCGACGCCCGCAGCGAGAAGGGCTGGACCCAAGGACAGCTGGCCGCCGAGCTGGGAACCAGCCAGAGCGCCGTGGCCCGCATGGAGCAGGGCAAACAGAACCTGAGCCTTCGAATGATTGAACGGCTTGAGGCCATCTTTGGCCGTTCCATCGTCAAGGTGGGCCGTCCCCAGATGACCCACCTAAGGGTTGAAGGCGGGCGGACGTTATCCGGTGCCGTTGACGTCAACAGCAGCAAGAATGCCGGCGTGGCCCTGCTGTGTGCCAGCCTGATCAACCGGGGAACCACCACCCTGCGCCGTTTGGCAATGATTGAAGAGGTCAACCGGATCGTCGAGGTCCTGACGTCCATCGGCGTCGAGTGCACGTGGCTTAATAACAGCGATCTGCGCATCCGCCGTCCCGAAGTGCTGGATCTCGGCACCATGGACGTCGATGCAGCGCGCCGGACCCGCAGTGTCATCATGCTGTTGGGACCGCTCCTGGACGAGACCGACGAATACCTGCTGCCGTATGCCGGTGGCTGCGATCTGGGGACCCGCACCGTTGAGCCCCACATGCAGGCGCTGCGCGAATTCGGGCTGAGGGTCGAGGCGAAGTCCGGGTTCTACTCCGTAGCAGCCCCGCCGGCCGACGGCGAAGACCGCTCGTTCGTGCTGACGGAACGCGGCGATACCGTGACCGAGAACGCCATCATGGCTGCCGCGCACCGTGAGGGCACCACCGTTATCCGCAATGCCAGCCCCAACTACATGGTCCAGGACCTGTGCTTCTACCTGCAGGGCCTGGGCGTGGGGATCGAAGGCATTGGCACCACCACGCTGCGCATCACCGGCCGGTCCAGCATCGACGTGGACATCGAGTACTTCCCCTCCGAGGACCCCATCGAGGCGATGTCCCTTATCACTGCCGGCATCGTCACCAACTCCGAGGTGACCATCCGGAGGGTGCCCATCGAGTTCATGGAGATCGAGTTGGCCACCTTGCAGCAGATGGGCCAGGAGCTGGAGATTTCCGGCGAATACAAGGCACGCAACGGACGTACCCGTTTGGTGGACGTCACCACCAAGCCATCCGAGCTCCGCGCCCCGCAGGACAAGATCCACCCCATGCCGTTCCCGGGGCTGAACATCGACAACCTGCCCTTCTTCGCCGTGATCGCCGGCAATGCAGAGGGCCAGACCATGATCCACGACTGGGTCTACGAGAACCGCGCCATCTACCTGACCGAGCTCAACAAGCTCGGCGCCCAGGTCCAGCTCCTGGATCCGCACCGGATCTACATCAACGGCCCCACCAAGTGGCGTGCCGCCGAGATTGGCTGCCCTCCGGCCCTCCGTCCGGCGGCGTGCGTGCTCCTTGCGATGCTTGCCGCCCGCGGAACGTCGGAGCTCCGCAACATCTATGTCATTGAACGTGGCTATGAGGACCTCGCCGAGCGGCTGAACACCATCGGCGCCAAGGTGGAGTACTTCCAGGACTAGGCCGGTCCCTCAAATTTGCTGGATCATTCCGGCCTCGGCCCTCGGGGACCCTGCCATTCCGGGGCTTCGCCTGCGGTCAGGTGCGAATGATCCAGCAAATTTCTGCTCGTCCACCCAAATGGCGGGGTCTTCCCCTGGCCAGGAAGCCCCGGATTTCCGCCATGACGTGCTCCGGCGAGTTCCAGATCTGCTCCGGGGCGTACTTCCACGGAGGCAAGGGGAAGACTGGCCTCCGGACCGAAGCGGAGACCGCCGTGCCGCACGAAGCCGTGCCCTCTGCCGTGCCTGGTGGCTAAGTGAAGCTTTGCCGGTGTGGTCTTGAGCCAGAGACCGTACCTGAGGGCTGCGCTGGCACATGTCAGGTAGCCGTTGTTGGAAACCGCCTTAAGGACAGCAGGGTCAGCCGACGGTATGGCCCACAGACCATGCCTGGGCTGATAGGCACCTGCGAGCTTGCGGATATCGGCGGGGGTGTACCCGTTGGCCCGGAGCAGCCCGATCTTGGCGACTCCGCCCACCGATGTGAGGAATTCAAGCGCATCCATAGGGCCAGCAAGCCACGATCGACGCCCCGCCAGGAGTGGGCGGGGGCCTTATGTGGATAGCCCGACGAGAAATTTGCTGGATCACTCCGGCCTTGGCCCTCGGGACCCCGCCATTTTCGGGGCTTCGCCTACGGTCCGGTACGAATGATCCAGCAAAATTGACGGACCAGGTGGCGGCGGGGTTTGCGGCCGCGGCTATCGTGGGGCGCAAAATGGAGCATGCGTACTTTCGGGGTGGAGGAGGAGCTGCTCATCGTCGATCCCGTGACGGGTCAACCTCTGGCCCTCGCGGATGCGTTGATCAGCGGAAGAGGGCAACAGGACGGGACTTCCGAGGGCGACGGTTCAGGGCTCAGCCACGAACTAAAGCTGGAACAGATCGAGACCCAGACCCGGCCCTGCCATAGCTACGACGAATTGCTGCATCAGATCAGGCGGGGCCGGGCCTTGGCAGACCAGGCCGCCCGCAAGCACGGGGCCCGCGTAGCCGCACTTGCCACTTCGCCCCTCGCTTCCACCCCGCACACGACGCCCAACCCCAGGTACGCGGAGATGCTGGAGCGTTTTGGACTCACGGCGTACGAACAGCTGACGTGCGGCTTCCACGTGCACACCTCGTTGGAATCGCCTGAGGAAGGCGTCGTAGTCCTGGACCACATCCGGGACAAGCTCGCTGTCCTGACCGCCATCAGCGCCAATTCTCCCTACTGGCGCGGACAGGCCACCGGCTTTGACAGCTACCGGACCCAGGCCTGGAACCGCTGGCCAACGTCCGGGCCGTCCGCTGTGTTCGGTTCCCTGACCTCCTATCGGCGTATGGTCAAGCGGCTGTTGGAGACGGGCGTGCTGCTGGATGAGGGCATGATCTACTTTGACGCCCGCCTCTCCCGGGACCACCCCACAGTGGAGGTCCGGGTTGCCGACGTCTGCCTGCGTTCGGAGGATGCGGCCTTGATTGCCGTGCTGGTGCGGGCTTTGGTGGAGACGGCCACCCGGGAGATGCTCGACGGCGTTGAACCCGCCTCGGTGCCGACGGCGTTGTTGCGCATGGCCAGTTTCCAAGCCAGCAACATGGGTTTGCGCGGTGACCTTCTTGACTTTGGCGAATTCCGTCCCGAACCGGCCACAAGCGTGGTGTGGGCGTTGATGGAGTACTTGACCCCCGTGTTGGCCGAGCAGGGCGAACTGGAACTGGTGAAAGCAGGCTTAGCGGACATCCTGAAGCGCGGAAACGGCGCCCATCAGCAACGGGAAGCTGCGGCACGCTTCAACAGCCGCCAACGGGATGGCCAAAGCCCCGCAGGGAGTCCGCCCAGTGTAGAGGCGTTGGGTGCCGTGGTGGGGCATGCCGTCAAAGTCACCGTCTCCGGCACACCGGGAGGTGCCATCAAGGATCCCGATCCCGTGCTGGCACGCGTCCGCCGGGCCTAGGAACTCCGCACTACGGGACCTCAGCCAACCGCGGGAACTCAGCACTGCGGGAACTCAACCAACCGCGGGGTCGCCCGCGGGAGGCTCCGGATCCCACACCATCAGGTACCCTCCCACAGTCGCCTCCGTAACGTAGAAGACGAACGGCGGAATGTCCTTGGCCTTGAGCAGGATGCCGGCGAAAAGTACCGCAGCACTGCTGGCCGTCAGCCCCACCCAGCGCTCTGCCGGCGATCGCAGCAAGCCGGTGCCGAGGGCGGCCAGGCCGGCGATGTGCAGCCATGAGTAGCCCAGGAACGGAACATTCGAGCCGCGACGATACGCAAACCGTTCAAGGTCCGACGCCCTCCGGGACAGGCTGTACACAAACAGCGGAGCTCCGGCCAGGAGCGCCGCAGCCGAGGCCTCTACCCAGTGCTTGGCCTTGGCGTCAGGCATGGCCCGTGCCAAGGCGGCGAATCCAATCGGCACGGCCGCGGTCCCGGCTGCGGCCACGTGGTGGCCGGTCACCCATCCCCGCTCACCCCGCAGAAGCAGCCTCAAACGCTCGGCCGGATCGTGGGTGGTATAGACGCGGGGCACCGGAGATATTCCCGCCAGCCACACGACCGAACCCGCAACAATGACAGCCCCCGCGCGGCGGTATGGATGCCTCATGGCATGAGATTAGACCTGTTTGAGGGCCTTCTCCAGATCCAGGATGAGGTCGTTGACGTCCTCGAGCCCAACGGACAACCGGACCACGCCGTCGGAGAGCCCGATGGCTGCACGGCCTTCGGGTCCCATGGCCCTGTGGGTGGTGGTAGCCGGGTGGGTAATGAGCGACTTCGAGTCGCCCAGGTTGTTGGAGATGTCGATGACCCGCAACCCGTCGAGCAAAGCGAACGCGGCTTCCTTGGCGGAGCGGCCGGACGACGGCGAAAGCTCGAACGTCAACACGGTACCGCCGGCCTTCATCTGCTTGGCGGCCAGCTCATACTGCGGGTGGGATGTGAGCAAGGGGTATTTGACCCAGTTGATCGCAGGCTGATCTTCCAGCCATTCGGCAATCTTCAGCGCAGAGGCGGAACTGTGGTTCACCCGCAGGCCCATGGTCTCCAGGCCCTTGGTCAGCACCCACGCGTTGAACGCGGACAATGACGGCCCGGTGTGCCGCATGAGTTGCTTGACCGGGCCTTCGATGAACTCCTTGGTGCCCAGGATCGCGCCGCCCAGTACGCGGCCTTGGCCGTCGATGTGCTTCGTGCCGGAGTACACAATGACGTCGGCGCCGAGCTCGCCGCAGCGCTGGAGCAGGGGAGTGGCAAAGACGTTGTCCACCACCACTGTTGCCCCGGCGGCGTGCGCGAGCTCGCTGACGGCTGCGATGTCCACGATCTCCTGCATCGGGTTGGAGGGGGACTCGAAGAACACCGCGGTGGTGGGCTCGGAGAGGGCAGCGCGCCACTGGTCCAGGTCGGGGCCGTCTACGAACACCGTCTCCACGCCCCACCGCGGCAGGATCTCGTTGAGGATCACGAAGCAGGAGCCAAAGAGCGAGCGGGCGGCAACCACCCGGTCGCCGGCGCCCAGCAAGGCACCAAGGGCGGTGAAGACTGCGGACATGCCCGACGCCGTCGCGAAGCAGGCTTCGGTGCCTTCAAGGAGACGCAGCCGCTCCTGGAAGGTGGCAACGGAGGGGTTGCCGTAGCGGGAGTAGACGAATCGTTCGTCTTCTCCGGTGAAGGCGCGCTCGGCAGCTGCAGCCGACTCGTAGACGAAGCCGGAGTTGAGGAAGACGGGCTCCGCCGTTTCCTGGAAATTGGTACGGTCAAGGCCACCGCGAACGGCTTGGGTGTCTGGATTCCAGCCGGCGGCGTCAGGGTTGAAAGTCACTTCTTATTCGTTTCCAAGGTTGGTTGGCAGGCCGCGGTTTTTCCAGCCGTTGACGGTTCGTTCGCCGTAACGGTCCGGTTCACCTTCGAAGCCTTCGAGGACGTTGTAGGCGGTGAAACCTGCCTGGGTTGCGGCGATGGCCGCAGCAATGGAGCGCTGGCCGGACCGGCAAAGGAACACAAGCTCAACGCCGTCTCCCTCGGGTGCCTGTTGCTGCAGGTCTTCGATGAAGCGGGAGTTCGGGACGCCGCCTGCAAGGTTCCACTGGATGAACAGGGGATCGTTTTCCGTGGCCTTGGTGTCGGGGATGCCGATGTGGGCCCACTCGCCCTCGGTGCGGACGTCCACCAGGATGGCACCGTCCTGCAGCTTCGCCCAGGCATCCTGCGGGGTCAGGTCTCCGGCGTAGCTCATGCGTGGCCCTCGAATGCTGCCTCGTCCTCGTAGTTCTCCAGCTCATCCACGGCATTGGCCACGGCGGCATCCGCGCTGGCGACGGCGGCAGGCAACACCACTGCCTGTGCCACGATGACGTCCGTTCCGTTGAAGGTGGCCGACGGGCTGCCATGCAGGACGTAGCCTTCAGCGAGGGCGTTGCTGATCCGTTCGCAGAAGTCCCGGGTGTCCGGGCCCGTGATCAAACGGTAGGAAAGTCTCTCTTCGATGGGTTCAGGCATTAATGTGCTCCTCAGTCACGCTTGCAGTTCGAAGTGTCGAATACGCCGAGTAGTCACCTGAGGCACCCCGCCGCGGGAGAGGGTTGCCGACCAGCAAGTCAGGGCTTGGCGCTGGTACTCATTACTCAAGAAGAAAATAACATCCGCGGCCGTTGCGACGCATGTGGCGGGTGTCCCGCCGTCGTCATGTTGCGTAACCGGACCGGCCGCCGGGACTGGACCATTTAAGACGTCACGGGAGCATAATTGACGCAATACGACCCCCTGTAACTTCGCATGAAATCAGGTCGCGGTGAACGGACAGAGCAGTTCTACACTCAAGCCCATGCTGCATTTCGGATGGTTCGTGGGCCATGGATTCGGTGTCCAGGGCTGGGGGACTCCCGGCTACAGCCTTGGCTATGACTGGAAGAAGCCTGCGCTCTACCAGGAGGCGGTCAGGGCTTTTGAACGGTCGGGGCTGGACCTGTTCATCATCGAAGATTCACTCACCGTCCCGGACACGTACGGCGGCACCGCGGAAGTGTCGCTCGCGCACGCGTCCTTCGCTCCGAAGCACGATCCCTTGGCCCTGGTGCCGTACCTGCTGTCCGCGACGGAACACCTCGGCATTGTGCCCACCATCAGCGCGTCCTTCTACCCGCCTTTCACCGCGGCCAGGCTCCTTGCCACCCTGCAGCATTTCTCCGAGGGCCAACTCGGCTGGAACGTGGTGACCTCCGGCAGCGACCTCGCCGCGCAGAATTACGGACTGGACCAGCAGATCGAGCACGACCTGCGTTACGAGAAGGCGGAGGAATTCGTCGACGTCGTCCGGCGGCTTTGGCGGAGCTGGGAACCGGACGCCGTGCTGGAGGACGTGGAGGCAGGCCGGTTTGCGGACCACACCAAAGTCCATCCCATCAACCACGACGGGCAGTTTTTCAAGGTCCGGGGTCCGCTGAATACGGCACCCCTTCCCGAGGAACCCGTACTGGTGCAGGCCGGTGCATCGCCCCGGGGCAAGGCGTTCGCGGGTGGCCACGCCGACGTCGCAATCGCCCTGGCCCGGGGCGTCGACGGGATGAAGGCCTACCGCGATTCCATCCGTGCCGAAGCCGCAAATGCAGGACGGAATCCCGACGACGTCAAGGTACTTTTTGTCCTCAAGCCCACCGTGGTGGGGTCTGCTGCGGAGGGGGAGGAACTGCGGGCACGGCGCAAGGAGCTGACGCAGCGGGACATCGACAGCCAGCTCAACTCGATCTCCTACCTTTCGGTGATCGACTTCAAGCAATTCGACCTCGATCAGCCCCTCCCCGAGCTGAGCACCAACAGTAACCAAGGAACGCTGGAACACTTCGCCAAAGCGGCTCCTCCCGGGTCCACGCTGCGGCAGATCCTGCAGGCCCGCAGCGGCGGCGCCGGTGATTCGATCATCGGGACCGCCGGAGAGATCGCCGACTACCTCGAGGAGACGGGCGAGGCCGTGGGCGGTGACGGCTTCCTGTTTTCCGGGTTCGTCGATCCGGTGACGGTGCATGGGGTCCTGGACAAACTGACTCCCGAACTTCGTCGCCGCGGCCTGCTGAGGAAAAGCTATGGCAACGGCGGTTTCCGGCAGAATCTCCTGGATTTCTGACCATGTTTCCGGAGTCGAAGGTGCTGCTGATCGGGACGGCGCCAGTGCATGCAGAAAGCATCGCCATGGCGGCGGCGGACGACTCCTGCCACGTGAAACTCAACCATGATGCCCTGACTTTGATCGGCCGTTCACGGGAAGTCGTGGAGCACGTGGCGGCCTCCGGCGAGCGGGTTTACGGCCTCAACACCCTCCTGGGGTCCGGCCGCGATACCGCTGTTGAGGAAGGCTCCATCCTTGCCTACCAAGTGCAGGTGGTCAGGTACCACAACAGCGGGGTGGGACCCTACCTGAGCCGCGCCGAAGCACGTGCCGTGATCCTCGCCCGCCTGGTCGGATTCAGTCGCGGCGGCTCCGGCGTCCGGCCCGAAACAGCCCGCTTCTACGCCGACCTCCTGAACCGTGGCGTCCACCCCGCCATCCCGGCCGAAGGTTCGGTGGGCTCTTCCGACCTCACCCAACTGGCCGCCGTCGCCGCCGTCGCGATCGGTGAGGGAGAAGCGCTTGACGCGTCCGGCGTCCTGGTGCCCGGCGCCAAGGCCCTCGCGGACGCCGGACTTCAGCCCCTCACGCTCCACGCCGGTGAGGCCTTGGCCCTCGTCAGCGCCAATGCCTATTCGGTAGGTGCCGGCACCCTCGCCTTGCTGAGGTTGCGGCATGTGGCCCGGCTTGCGGACGTCGCGCTCGCCCTCTCCCTGGAAACCATCGCAAGGTACGACGGCGGCGGCAACCTCAGCCCCTTCTCGCCGGCTATCCAATCGGCCAAGGCCGTGGACGGCCAACGGGAATCGGCCGCCGCCGTCCGCCGCCTGTTGAGCGGCGGGTGGCTGGAAGATGTACGGCCGGAAGTTTCCGTGCAGGACCCCCTGTCCTTCAGGGCTGCGCCTCAGACGCACGGGGCGTTCAGGGCCTCGGTGGGGCAGTTGGCGGCAGCGTTGGACGTGGAATTGAACGGCAGGGGTGACAATCCGCTGGTGGACCTCGAATCGGGGCAGATGGTCTCCGGGGGCAACTTCCAGCCGATGCAGCTGGCGTTGGCCTTCGAGGGCTTGCGCTTGGCGCTCGCCCACGTGGGCATTCCGAGTGAACGCAGGATCGCCAAGCTCTACCCGCCGCAGCGTGCCATCCGGGCGAAGCATCTTGCCGCCGCGGCCGGGTCCGGCCTGGTGCAGGAAGAGTTGCCGGGGCTGCTGTGGTACTCGGCGGCCGGGCTCCTCGCCGAACTGAAATTCCTGGCAGCGCCGGCCACCCTTGGCGCACCCACCTTGTCCGCCGACGTCGAAGACCATTCAACCCTCGCGCCGCTCGCCCTGCAGCAACTGGAGGAATCCGTGGACGCCGTGGAGAAGCTGCTCGCCATTGAGGCCCTGACGGCGTCCTATCTGCTGCTCGAAGCGGGAGCTGCGCAGCCGCTGGGCAAGGGGACCGCCGCCGTCGTTGGCCGCCTTGCCGACGTCCTTGCAGACCGGCCGTCCGCCCCGGAACTGGTGGAGCACGCGCGGCGGGAGCTTCGGATTGTTGTTGACGGACTCCGGCAAGGTGGAAACGAATGGTGACGACGGCACATCGGAAGCACGGCGCGCATGCTGCAACTGTCCCTGCCGATGCGCTGGACGCCTCCGTGCTGGAGCGGGTAGGGAACACCCCGCTGGTGAAGCTCGAAGCCCTGGGCCGCGGGTTGGGCAGCAGCATCCACATTAAGCTTGAGTCGGAGAATCCCGGCGGATCCATCAAGGACCGGACGGCCTTGAGCATGGTCCGGGCAGCCGAACGGTCCGGCGAGTTGAAGCCCGGGGCCACCATCGTGGAGAGTACGTCGGGCAATACGGGGATCGGCCTCGCGCTGATCGGGCGGCTCACCGGGCATCCGGTGGTGGTGGTCACCGGCGACACCATTTCCTCGGAAAAACTCGCCGCCTTGCACAGCTACGGTGCGCGGGTGATCCTGACCGATTGGAGTGCGCCGTCCGAATCCCCGGAGAACGCCCGGGCCGTGGCTGCACGCGTTGTGGAGGGGACCCCCGGAGCTTGGCGTCCCATGCAGTTCGACAACCCGGCCAACCCCCTGGCGCATTACCGGACCACGGGACCGGAAATCTGGGAACAGACCGGGGGCGCCGTAACCCACTTCGTGGCGGGCATCGGCACTGGCGGGACCATCAGCGGCAACGGGCGGTACTTGAAGGAACGGGTGGCGAAGGAGCGGCCGGGCGGGCACGTAGAAGTGGTGGGCGCCGATCCCTACGGCTCCGCCTACAGCGGTGGCCATCCCGGCGAAATCCTGGTGGATGGCGTGGGGAACTCATGGCCGGCCGCGGAGTGGCCCAAGATCTTCGACCGCTCGATCGTTGACCGATTCCTCCGCATCCCCAACGACGAGGTCTACACAGTGGTGCACCGGCTTCTTGACGAAGAGGGCCTGTCCTTGGGGCCGTCGTCGGGACTCACTGTGGCAGCGGCCTTGCGGGTGGCCAGGGCGGCGCCCCACGGTTCGGTGGTGGTGGCGATAGCCCCCGACGCCGGCACGAACTACCTCAGCAAAGCCTTCAACCCGCAGTGGCTGGCTGAGAACCACATCCGCCTCGCGGTGGACATCGTCCCCGGCGAGTGATCCCTCTATCACGTCCCGCCGGTTTTTGGCGGCGCTCTATCACGTCCCGTCGGGTTTTGGGCGGCGCTCTATCACATCCCGTTGCGCTAGGCTCCAAGCATGCCCGAACAGGAGACAACGCCGCGCCTCGCCGGCTATCTGGACAAGCAACAGCCGGACCTCTACGCCACGTTGACGCACTACTCGCAGCAGTTAGTGGATGAAGCCGACCGGGTGGGGATTCCGCGGAAGACCTTGGAACTCATCAACTACCTGTGTTCGCAAATCAACGGATGCGCGTTTTGCCTGGACCTTCATCACCGGCGGGCCTTGAAGTACGGAGAGACGGAGCAGCGGTTGTCCCTGGTTGCCGTCTACAGGGAAGTGGGGCTGTTCGAGGCCGCAGAGGTCCTGGCCATGAAGATTGCCGAGCAGATCACCCGAATGAGCACCTCCAGGCCCAGCGCCGAGCTCTTCGCTGAAGCCCGGGAGCACTATTCGGACGAGCAGATCAGCGTGATTTGCATGGCAGCAATCGGCATCAATGCCTTCAACAGGCTGTCCATACTGAGCGAGCATCCGGTCCGGGTGGCCAAGAAGTAGCTGTCCAGGCGTACCTCCACGACCCTCTTTGGGCTCACTAGGCGCCGCTAGGCCGGGTTTTCCCGGCGTGTTGGGCCTCCGCCGTCTCAAAGTGGGTGGTGGCGGCACACCCTGCCGAGGCTTCGAGGGCTTTTAGATAGAGATTTGCAGACGAAAGCAGCCCCCGTGCAACCAATGAAGGTTGCTCGGGGGCTGCCCTGGTTCCAAATGAGGTCAGGAGCCTACAGAGGCCTTGCCCTCGACCGCTCGGGGGAGCCGCCGGCGTCGTCCGTACTTGAAGTAGAAGACGGCGTAGCAAGCACCAACGAACGGGATGCCGAACAGCAGCGCTGCAACCTGGTTGGGATCGAAGGCGATGCCCACCAGGGACACAACGCACAGCGCAAACGCGAGGATTGGTACCAGCGGGAACAGCGGAGCGCGGTAGGGGAGCGAGGAGAGGTCGCCGCCGTTCCGTACGAAGGTCCGCCGGTAAACGAAGTGCGAGGCCACGATGGACATCCAAACGCCCACGGTTGCGAAGCCCGCAACAGAGACCAACACAAGGTAAACAGTGGCGGGTGCCACGACGCTGCTGATCAACGATGCCAGCCCGCCCAGCATGCTGACGCAGAGTGCGACCATGGGGATACCGCGCTTGGTGAGTTTTCGGAACGCCTTGGGCGCATGGCCCTCGTCGGCGAGGGAGAACAGCATCCGCGCACAGGAGAAGAGGCCGCAGTTGCCGGCGGACAACAACGCTGTGATGATCACGAAGTTCATGACGTCCGCAGCGAACGGGATGCCGAGCATGGAGAACACCGTCACGAACGGGCTTTCGTCAACGCTGACCTTCTCGTAAGGGATGGTTGCTGCGATGACCAGAATCGCCCCGACAAAGAAGATCATGAGCCGGATGACCGTGGTGCGCATGGCCTTGGGGATGTTCTTGCCCGGATCCTCGGTTTCACCCGCAGCCACACCGATCAGTTCCGAACCGGAGAAGGCATAGAACACGGCCAGGCACGTTACAAAAACGCCGGTGAAGCCGTTGGGGAACAAGCCTTGGGAGGTGGTGAAGTTCTCCGTCAATGACGGGTAATCGCCCTGCGCCAGCGGGTGGAAGCCCAGCAAAGCGGCGCCGCCCAGGATGATCAGGCCGACGACGGCGGCAACCTTGATCAGCGCGAACCAGAACTCCGATTCGCCAAAGACACGCGATGAAATCGCATTGAGGGTGAAGAGGACGGCGGCGAAGATGAAGCACCAGATCCAGACGTCGACGTCCGGGAACCAGCGCTGCATGAGCAACCCGGCTGCTGTGAACTCCGATCCCAGGGCCACCGCCCAGCAGAGCCAATACAACCAGGCAGTGGCGAAACCGGTGGCGGGCCCAATGGTCCGCGCTGCATAAATGTGGAACGCGCCTGAGACGGGGAACGCAACGGCGAGCTCCCCGAGGCAGGCCATGACCAGGTAGACCACCACGGCGCCGACGAGGAAAGCGATGACGGCTCCCAGTGGTCCTGCGGTGGCGATGGTGTAACCCGAGCTGACAAACAGGCCCGAACCGATGACGCCGCCCATGGCGATCATCACCAGGTGGCGGGCACCCATGGAACGGCGAAGGCCTTCGGCGGAAGACCCTCGATCCGATGCATCAACGTCTGAAGGCCTTCTGTCCGACGACGCGTCGGTGGCCGATCCCTCGGCATGTGTTGGGGAGCTGAGTCCCATATTCCCTCCGGAAAGTTAGCCGGCAAACTCTAAAAGGTGGTGCAAGGAGGAGGTGATCCAACTAACACGAGAACAAGGTTCATCACAGGACGAAGCCCCATTTCAAGGAGGCTAAGGAAGCCGATTGGACGCGAAGGAGCGCAAAGCCTGAGCTTAAGAGTTTCTAATCAGAGCGTCATCAGAGCGATTACTTCACTTGCTGTCTGTTAGGTTCCTTGCGGGCAGCTTCCGTGCAGGCGCCTGGACCCAGGGTGCACCCCCGCTGCACCCAAGGCGCACGTCCAGGACGTGTTCCTATTCGATGCCCGCGAAAAGCTGGTTCAACTCAGCGGTCAGCTGCTTGCGGACTGCGGGCGAGCCGATTTCCTGGCCATTGATGTGGTTGACGGGCGCGATCAAGCGAATGCTCGAAATCAACCAGACAGCATCAGCATCAAAGAGGTCCTGAGGCACCAGCGGACCGTAGCCGAGCTCCCAGCCCGCTGCCTTGGCCGCCGCAAAAAGGGCGCCTTGGGACGTGCCGGGCAGGATGCCGCTGTCCAGTTGGGGCGTGATCAGGCGCCGGACCGTCTTGACGGAACCTTCGCCGTCGTCCACCGTCTCCAGGTGGGCCAGCAGCACCGTGGAGGTAGGCCCTTCAAGGACGCGGCCGTCGGTGGACGTGAAGATGGCGTCGTCCGCCCCCTGCTTGTGCGCGTAACGCAGCGCGGCCATGTTCACGGCGTAGGACAGCGTCTTGGCGCCCAGCAGCAGCCAGGGCGCCCGTTCGCTGGCCTCGGTGTCGAAACCGCGGTCAAGAAGTACGACGTCGATGCCCGTCTCGCGCTGCCGGCGACTGCCCGCGGGTGAGGGCGAAGCCTGGACCCAGCACGTGGGCGTTGCGGCGCCTTCGACGCCGCGGGTCACCAGGAGCTTGACGACGACTTCGTCTTCCTCGGGCGTTGGAGCAGGGTAGTTCGTGCGGAATTGAGCGAGGGCGGTATCGATGGCGCTGCGCCAGGCATCCTGCCCCGGAATGGCCAGATCGAGTGCCGCTGCGGAACTGCCCAAGCGGTTCAGGTGCGCCTGTACCTTGCGAGGCCTGCCTTGGACGGCGAGCAGAGATTCAAAGACTCCGTCACCGCGTGTGGCACCCAGATCCGTGGCCATGAGCTGCGGCTGGCTGGAATCGGCCACCCTGCCGTTCGGGTAGGCAGGATCAAGGAAAACGAGGACCGTTGGCGCGGGAGAAGTCATGATCCCAGCTTAGTGGCGCCCGGCAACGCGCACGGCGGATAGGCTGTGGTCACCGTTAGTTCATGAACCGTGGGGGTTTGTCGAATGCTTTTCCCTTTTCCGCTGGGCCCTGAATGGACGTGGCTTTTGGGCGTTTGGGTCATTGCGGAAGTCATCATGCGCATTGTCCTCCTGGGCATCATTCCCGGTAATCGCCGCCCCACCACGGCCATGGCCTGGCTGCTGGCCGTCTTCCTGATTCCTTCCGTGGGCTTCGTCCTGTTCCTGCTGTTCGGCAACTTCAGGCTCTCCAAACGCCGGAGGGAACAGCAGGAAGCGGTCAACCACAGGGTCCGGTCCGTCACGTCCGATCTGTCCGACCCCACGAGCGAGTACTCCGGCCCGGAATGGGTCCGTTCGGCCGGCGAGCTTAACCACCGGCTGGGTTCCCTGCCCATGGTTGACGGAAACAAAGTGGAACTCATCCCGGGCTACGAAGAGTCCATCAAGGCCATGACAGAGGCCATCCGCGGGGCCAAGAGCTACATCAACGCCGAGTTCTACATCATGAGCAGCGACTACGTGACTGATGAACTGCTGACCGAACTGGAGAACGCCACGGAACGCGGCGTCACTGTCCGGTTGCTCTTTGACCACATTGGCACGCTCCGCATCAAGGGTTACCGGCGGTTGAAGCGCAGGCTCAAAGCGAGCAAGATCCAGTGGCGGCCCATGCTTCCCCTGCTACCCATCCACGGGCAGTGGCGTCGCCCCGATCTCCGTAACCACCGCAAGATCCTGGTGATCGACGGCTTGCTGGCTTTCACCGGTTCGCAGAACCTGATTGAGCCGTCCTACAACAACCCCAAGCATCGCAAGGTGGGTCGGAAATGGGTGGAGCTCATGGCCCGCCTCGAAGGTCCGATCGTTCCGACCCTCAACGTCGTCTTCGCCACCGACTGGCTCAGCGAGACCGACGAATCCCTTGAAGACCAGTTGCGCCTTCCGGAGCAGTCGAATCCAGGACGCGTCACGGCCCAGGTGGTGCCGAGCGGTCCGGGGTTCTCAACGGAGAACAACCTTCGCCTGTTCAACACGCTGATCTATTCGGCACAGCACCGGATCTCCATTTGCAGCCCGTACTTCGTCCCTGACGATTCACTGCTCTACGCCATCACCACTGCTGCCCAACGGGGAGTTGACGTGGAGTTGTTTGTCTCGGAAAAGGGCGATCAGTTCCTGGTCCACCACGCCCAACGGTCCTACTACGAAGCACTCCTGGGCGCGGGGGTCCGCATCTACCTGTACCGGGCTCCGTACGTCCTCCACGCCAAGCACTTCACGATCGACGACGAAGTGGCGGTGCTCGGTTCCAGCAACATGGACATGCGCTCCTTCTCCTTGAACATGGAGGTCTCGGTGATGCTCCTGGGCGCCGACACCGTGAACCTCATGCGGGCCGTGGAGTCCACGTATCGCGAGGTTTCCCGTGAGCTTACCCTCGAGGATTGGGTGCACAGACCCCCTCTTGCCAAGTATGTGGACAACGTGGCCCGGCTGACGGCCACCCTCCAGTAAAAGGGCCCCGAAACGGCTCAAACGAAGCAGCCAACGGAACGCCCACGGAGGCTCAGGACGGGAATGTCGCTCCAAGGGTCGACAGAACGCCGAAGGCCTTCGTGCGGATCTCGTCGTACTCGTCATCCGGCGTCGAGTCCGCAGTAACCGCCCCGCCGACCCCCAGGCTGAGCGTTCGTCCGCCGCCGCCGTCGGGGTTTATCACCAACGTGCGGATGACGACCGCCAGGTCCGTAGCGGCGTTCATCGAAAAGTAGCCGATGGCGCCGGAGTAGACGCCGCGCGGGCCTGCTTCCAAGCGGTCCAGGATGTCCATGGTGCTGATCTTCGGCGCCCCGGTCATGGAACCGGCCGGGAAGGCGGCAGCCACGGCCTCTGCCCGCGGTGCCCCGGGCCGCAGGTGGGCGTCCACGGTGCTGACCATTTGGTGGACGGTGGCGTAACTTTCGATCGCGCACAGCCTGCTCACCGTTACCGAGCCCGGCACCGCGAAGTGGCTGAGGTCGTTGCGGAGCAGGTCCACGATCATGATGTTCTCGGCGCGGTCTTTCAACGAGGTCTCAAGATCGTGCCGCAGCCGGATGTCCTCGGCGTCATCTGCCGAACGACGGCGCGTGCCCTTGATGGGTTCGGCCCGCATCCCGCCGTCGGAGGTGATCCGCAGGAAGCGTTCCGGAGACGTACTGGCAATCGCCAAGCCGCCGAACCGCAGGTAGCTCGCGAACGGGGCGGGGTTCCGGCGACGCAGGGCTTGGTAGCTTTGCCACGGGTCGAGTTCCCCCGCGGGGGCCTCGAGCGTGGTGGTGAGGCAGACCTCGTAGGAGTTTCCCTCGCTGATTTCGTGCTGCGCCTCGGTGATTTTGCGCTTGTAGTCGGTGGCCGAATCCCTGCAGGCGAACTCCGGGGAAGCGGCCGCAACGGCTTGCCCGGTGGTATCGATGGGGACACCCACGGCGCGGCGGCCGGAAACCGGGAGGCCGGAAACCGGGCGGACCGTTGCCGGGTGCACGGCAGGGTGTGCGTCAGCTGCCCCCACGGCGGCGCGGGCAACGCTGAACCATTCGTCGGCGTCGGGCGCTTCCAAAGCGAGCAGCCAGACGGCGTGCTCGCGGTGGTCCAGAACCAGCGCCCGCCCGGCGAAGACCAGCGCCGCGTCCGGGGTAGCGGAGCTGACGTCGTTGCCGCCGGTTTCCCGCTTGAGCTCGTAACCGAGGTACCCCAGCCAGCCCAGCGTGAACTGGCCGTCGTATCCCTCGGGAGAGCGCACTGCCCGGCGGCCCCACACCGAGTCCAGCCAGCGGAAGAAGGGGCCGGAGCTGCGCACGGTGGCCGAGCCGGTCGTCACCCACGTAGTCCCGGAAGAGTGGCGGACAGACTGGCCGAACGTCCCGCCGTCGTCGGCCATGATGCTGAACCGGCTGCGGGCGGCGGCCTGGGTTCCGCCGGTGATGGCGGTGTCGGCGTTGGAAGAATCGAGCCACACGGCATTCGTTGACGATCCGTAAACGTCCTGGAAGAGGGCTTCGGCGTCGGGCGCCGCGTCGATCCGTTCCGCCCGAAGCTGCAGGCCGCGTCGCGCGCTCAGCTCGGGCGAGAGCACGGCGGCCAGCGGTGCAAGGTACGTCATGGCCTGCAGCACGTGCGCGGGGGCGCTGCCGTCGGCGGGATTCTGCACGCGGATGTCCGCCGCTTCCGTCACAGGGTCGACGGCCAGCCACTCTTCTTCCTGCTGCGCCCAGGCGTCCCAGTACGGCTCGTAGCTCCCGCCGTCGCGCGCAAGGGCCCGACGACGGCGGTCCTCACCTGATGCTTCCACCCAGACGACGGCGTCGAGCATGCCGCGGGCGGCTTGGGCTGCCGCGCCGACGCCTTCAACAATAACGATTTCCGCGGGGAGCGTGACCTGGGTACGACCGTCGTAGTGCTTTTCCCAGTCCCAGCTGATCCATTCCGCGGGTTTGCCGTCGCGCAGCGGAGCAAGCACCGTTGCCACATAGCGCTCAATGCCGCTTGCCAGCCCGTTCCAGCCGGGGTAGATGTCTTCCAGATGGAACAGGGAAACTTTGTGGTGCTCCCGAAGGCGGGCGGCCAGTTCAACGGCGAGGGTGGTCTTGCCTGCGCCTGACCTCCCGTCGACAGCAATAATCACGGGGGCAGGGGTCATGACATAGAGGTTACCTGCTGGTGGTCCTCTGACCCGTCCAGCCGACCTGCTCCTTCGCGTTCGGCGATAGCCGCCTTGACGTGCTGCACGATTCCCGGGACCGCTGCCCTGATGAGGATCCACGTGTTGTCGAAGTCCGTATGGCCGCCGTACCAAGGGTCCTCGATGCCTTGGTCGAGGGAGCTGCGGCCGGCCATTGCGGGGTCGAAGCTGCGGAGCATGCGGACCCTGCCCAGTGCTTCCTTGTCCGGAGCGCCTTCCTGGAGCCAGCCGAAGTGGTCGACGTCCAGTGCCAGGATAAGGTCCCTCTCAATGAACCATTCGCGCCGCCATTCCCGTGCGATGTGGTCCTCCGACGCGATGTGCTGGGCCATCAGGACACGGGCCGCGCGGGGATCGATGGGGTGTCCCACCTCGTATCCCGTCGTCCCTGCGGAGTCCACCTCAACGAGGTGGCCGAGCCCTTCCGCTTTGAAGGCTTCGGTGAGCATGAGGGCTGCCATGGGCGAGCGGCAGATGTTCCCGGTGCAGACCGTAATGACGCGGTATGGGCTCGACGTTGAGTACATGGTGCAAGCATGATTCATGTCGCCCCGACTTGGCTAGTGGATTACTCGAATCACGTGTCACTTTCTGTGTCGAATTTGTCATATCCGGTGACAGGAGCTCGAAAATGCTCGGCCCGGCCTAACCCATGTAGGTCGCATTTGTGCGCGTTTTGAGGGCTCTAAACGCGCACAAATGCGACCTAGTTGGGAAATGGCTGGGCGGCTTGTACCTGCTCGAGGGTGGGGTACGCAGCTTGCGTGCCCTTCTTTGTCGCAGCCAGCGCAGCTGCCACCGAGGCAAACGACGCAGCCGCCACCAACGAATCGCCGGCGGCCAGACGCGCAGCCACGGCACCCGTGAAGGCGTCCCCGGCGCCGGTCGTATCCACGGCCGAGACCTGCGTTGGAGCAATGCGGGTCAGCTGCCCGCCCAGGGCCAGCGAATCCAGCACCACAGAACCCTGCGCGCCCAGGGTCACGAGCACCCGCTGCAGGCCCCGGTCCGCAAAGCGGCTCCGCACGGGCTCCCAGGCTTCCACTGCAGCGTCCGGATCCGGGATGCCGGCCTCCGAGCCCAGGAACAGTGCGGCCTCGTGGGCGTTCACCAGCAGGACGTCCGCCAATCCGGCCAACAACTCAGGCACCTCAGCGTAAGGCGACAGGTTCAGCAGTACCGCTGCTCCGGCGTCGTGCCCGGCTTGTGCGGCGGCTACCACGGTGTCGATGCCCACCTCCAGGCAGAGGCAGACGACGGCGGCGTCGCGGAACGCGTCGAAGTCCACGTCCGCGGGGGCGAGGGTGCCGTTGGCGCCAGCGGAGATGATGATGCTGTTCTCGCCGCGCGCGTCCACGGAGATCACCGCCACGCCGGTGGCCGTGTCGCAGCGCCGGACGCGGGAGACATCCACGCCGGCACCCGCGGTGGACTCGAGGAGCATCGTCCCGTTGGCGTCGTCGCCGACGGCACCGATCAGCGTCACATTCCCGCCGAGCTTGCTGGCCGCGACGGCCTGGTTGGCGCTCTTGCCGCCGGGATTCACCGCGAAGCCGTTGCCATGCACGGTCTCTCCCGGCTGGGGGAGGCGCTCGGTGTAGATGGTGAGGTCCGCATTGAGCGAACCCACGACGACGATCCCGGACCTGCTCATGCTGCTACCTCTTCGTGTTCGGCTACTTCGGCGTCGACGGGCTTGGGGATCAGCAGCGATGCGGCGAACGCGGCGAAGGTGATGGCAAAACCAACGACGACGACGGTCAGGTAGGACCCCTTCGCGTCACCCAGCGCTGAGGTAGCCACCAGGACTGCGGGAAGGACCAGGAAGCTGAGTCCGGCGCCGAGGTTGAAGGCCCCGGCGTTCATGCCCGGAAGGAAGCCCGGGTTGCCTTGCGGGGAGAGCACCACGCCCAGTCCGTTCAGCATGATGTTGACCGTACCGGCGTACATGATGCCCAGCAAGGCCGTGCCGACGATCATCATGGGCAGGTTGTTGAGGCCGAACAGGGCGATGATTGCCAAGGCCACGAGGCTGCCGACGAGGCCGATGCGAAGCACCTTTGTGTAGCCCAGGACCGGAGCCAGCCGGCCGCTGATTGGCCCGAAAAGCCAACCGAGCAGGGCGTACGGGGTAAGGATGATGAGCGACATCTCGGTGGGTCCCACGCCGAAACCGGGGTCGGCGGCCTGGACGTACGCCGGGACGATTCCGTTGATCACCGCGAAGATACCGGTCATGGTGAGCGTCGTGGTCAGCAGGGGAGCCCACGTGGAGCGCTGCCGCAGGTGCACGGTTTCCACCATCGGCTGCTTGGCGCGCTTCTCCACGGTCCAGAAGGCGAAGAACGCGACGGCGGCGACCACGGTCAGCACGACGGCGAAGGTAAGGGTTCCGGCGTCGAAGGCGGTGGCGAGTTTGGCGCCCTCGTTCAGCGCGGTCAGCAGGGCACCGACGGCGATGACGATGAAGAACACGCCGAGCCAGTCCATGGTGGTGCCGGCGGCGGGCTTGCTCTCATTGGCCAGGACGGCAATCAGGAAAGTCGCCACGATGGCCAGGGCCACCATGAGCCAGAAGATGCTGCGGAATCCGAAGTTCTCCGCGAAGTAGCCGCCTACGAACGAGTCAACGCCCGCAACGCCACCGTTGACCGCGGTGATGAGGCCCATGAGTGCGCCGTACTTGCGGTTGTTGCTCACGGCCGAGCGAAGCATGATGAGGCACAGCGGAACGGTCGGGCCGCTGACGCCTTGGATGATGCGGCCAACGAACAGCCAGGTGACATCCGGGGCCAAGGCCGCAATGACCGAGCCCACGGCCATGAGGAGCATCATGCCGAGGAGGATCTTCTTGCGGCCCACGATGTCGCTGAGGCGGGGCAGGAACAAGGAGAAGAGGGCTGCAGCCGTGAAGAACCAGGTCTGCGACAGGCCGATGGTTGCCTGGTCGGTCTGAAGTTCGTTGCCCATGGTCACCAGCGCCGGGCTGAGCATGGACGCGTTGAGCTGGAAGGCCACGCAGGCTGCGAGCAGGGCAACCATGAGGGCTGTGACGTTGTTGCGGGTGGCGGTTGGGGTGGTCATCACTTTGCCTCTCCAGCCAGCACGGCCTCGGCAGTTTCGGCGACCAGCGCATCTGCGGAAGCGCCGCCGTCGTGCGTTGGTTCGCCAATCCGTTCAATCGCATCGATGACCAAATCCCAGAACTTGCCGTGGTCCAGGTCAACGGCAACGGATGTGTGGCAGTCCTCCGGAGCGGGCGCGCGGAAGTCGGCCACCGTCATCCCGAGCGTGAGCTTGCCCTGCAGTTCGATGTCTACGGGAACCTTGCGGGTGGTCATGACGGTGGGGTCGATGACGTAGGCAACGGCGCAGGGATCGTGCACCGGCGGGAAGTCGAAGCCTTGGGCATCCTTGTAGGTCTTCTTGAAGAATTCCATGAGCTCCAGGACGAACGTGGCAGGCTTGGTGCCGATCCTGGCGATCCGCTGGACGACCTCATCGGTAGCCAACGCCTGGTGCGTCAGGTCGAGGCCCACCATGACCACCGGCCATTTCTCGTTGAACACGATGTGTGCCGCTTCGGGGTCGATGATGATGTTGAATTCCGCCACTGCGCTCCAGTTGCCCACGTGGTAGCCGCCGCCCATCAGGACCACTTCCTTGACGCGCTCCACGATGCGCGGTTCCTTGCGGGCGGCCATGGCGATGTTGGTCAAACCAGCGGTGGGGACCAGCGTTACCGTTCCGGGCTCGTGCGCCATGACGGTTTCGATGATGAGGTCGACGGCGTGGCGCGGGTCCAGCTCGATCGCGGACTCGGGCTGTTCCGGGCCGTCCATGCCGGTTTCGCCGTGGATGCTCGGTGCGGTTTCGATGGTGCGGACCAAGGGGCGGTCGCATCCTGCGGCGAACGGGACGCCGGTGATGCCTGCGATCGTGGCAACCGAAAGTGCGTTCCGCGTGACTTTCTCGAGTGTCTGGTTGCCTACCACCGTGGTGACGGCCAGCAGCTCGATGTCCGGGTTGCCGTGAGCCAGCAGCAATGCCACTGCATCGTCATGTCCGGGGTCGCAGTCAAGAATGATCTTTTTGCGGGCTGTTATTTCCACGTCTCTCTCCACGTCATTGGGGCCTGTCCGTTGACCATGCCCCGTGACGGGGCGGCGCAGTGCCGGACAGGGTGCTCGGCATTCACGGGAATCATGGCACTCATTGAGGGTTTACGTCAAACGCTTAACGTTTGGAGCGTCAAGCGCTTGATGCCATACGGGACAAGAATTGCCCGGATCACGGCTAGGATCGATGCATGGACAGCCACCAACAGACCCGCACGCGCGCGCCCCGCGTTACGGCTGCGATGGTGGCGGCCAAGGCAGGGGTTTCGACGGCGACCGTCTCCCTGGTTGCCAACGGCAAGACCCAAGGGCGGGTCTCCGAGGAGAACATTTCCAGGGTCCGGACTGCGATCGCTGAGCTCGGTTACGTGGTGGACAGCATCGGCAGCTCCTTGGCACGCGGTGTCAGTTCGATCGTCATCCTCGTGACGCCGGACGTGTCCAACCCCTTCTTCGCCAACGTGATTGCCGGCGTCCGCGAATCGTTGGGTGCCCAATACCAGCTGCTGCTCTCCGTGACCGACGCCGGGGAGTCACCCCAGGCTGACGACGTCCGTAAGCTGCTGGCCCTCCGACCCGCCGGACTGCTGGTCGGCGCTCCCAGCGCCGAGTTCCTGGAAGACCTTTCCGCCGGCGGTCCGCTGGTCCTGCTCGACGCCCCCGGGCTGGATTCCTGGGCGCCGTCAGTCAACCTGGATGTTGCCCAAGGCGCCCGCGAACTGGCGCGCCACCTCGCGTCATCCGGGCACACCCGGGCCGCCTACGTGGACGGCATCACGGGGACGGAGACGTTCAAACTGCGCCGTGAAGCGTTTCTCGAGGAAGCTTCCCGCTGCGGGCTCACTGTCTCCGCGGACCACGTCATCAGCACGTCCATCGACGTCGGCGAGGCCGCCGCTGCTTTCGCCGAAGCCTGGCCTTCCTGGCGGCGCGAAGGAGTTACCGCCGTCGTATGCGGCACCGACACCCACGCCTATGGCGTGCTGCAGGAGGCCCGTGTGGAAGGTATCCGGATCCCGGAGGAAGTGGCCGTGGCCGGCTTCGATGACCTCCCGTATTCCGCCACAAGCAACCCGTCGCTCACCAGCGTGCACCTGCCCGCGACGGAACTGGGGCGGAAAGCGGGCGAGCAGTTGCGGGCGCTGATGGAGGGGCTGGCCCTGACGGAAGCGCACGTGACGTTGGAGAGTTCGCTGGTGGTCAGGGGATCCACTGTTCCCGCGTAGCCGGAGTTAGTGGATCACTGCCAGCAGGACGCCAACCAGGACGAAGAGGCAGCCGAAGACGCGGTTCAGGATCTTCTGCCCGTGGGCGTTATGGGTAAAGCGCTGGAATGACCTGGCGGCGAGGGCAAAGAAGAACCACATGACCATGATGTCGATGACGATCACCGTGGCCGTCAGCACGACGTATTGCTGGAGCAGGGGCTCACTCGGCCGGATGAACTGCGGCATGAAAGCCAGGAAGAACACGATCGCCTTGGGGTTGAGCAGGTTCACCCAGATGCCGCGCTGGAACATGGAGAGCGCGGGTTCGTTCTTCTTCTCCTCGACGGATTCCTTGTCCAGGTCCGGCTTGTGAAGGAACTGCCGGATTCCCAAATAGACGAGGTAGGCCGCCCCCGCGTAGCGGATGATGTTGAAGATCAGCGGCGAATTGGACACCAGGACGCCAACGCCCAGCGCCACGATCACAATGTGGATGACCAGTGCCACTTGCTGGCCGAGGATGCCCCAAATGGAGCGTCGGAAGCCCGAGTTGAGCGAGTTGCTCATGGTGAAGATTGCCCCGGCGCCGGGAGTGAAACTGATCAGGGTGCCGGCACCAACCAAGGCCAGCCAAAGGGAAAAATGCACCAGATCAGCTTATGGTGCTTTGGCCGGGCGAGTGAGGCAGACTAATGCCGTGACCGGAATCCCGTGGGTCCTGCACGTCGATCTCGACCAGTTCATAGCAGCGGTCGAGATACTTCGACGGCCCGAACTCGCCGGGAAGCCCCTTATTGTGGGAGGTCGCGGGGATCCGGGCGAGCGGGCTGTGGTGTCCACGGCGTCCTACGAGGCCAGGAAGTTCGGGGTAGGTTCGGGCATGCCGCTGCGCATCGCCGCCCGGAAAGTGCCCGACGCGATCATCCTCCCTGTTGACCAGGAGGCATACCTCGCCGCCTCAGAGGTTGTGATGGCCACCCTCCGGGATCAGCCCGGCGCCACGGTGCAGGTGCTGGGCTGGGATGAGGCCTTCGTCGGGGTGACCACCGAGGACCCTGACGGCTACGCCAGGCAGATCCAGCAGGAGGTCCTCAAGAACACCCGGTTGCACTGCAGTGTGGGCATCGGCGATACCTTGGTCCGCGCGAAGAATGCCACGGACTTCGGTAAACCGGCTGGCATCTTTCGCTTGACGGAGCAGAATTGGCTCGAGGTCATGGGGGATCGGCCCACGCGGGATTTATGGGGAATTGGACCCAAGATTTCCAAGAGGCTCGCGGATCATGGCATTAACACCGTTAATGAACTGGCCGCTGTGGACCCGTCCAGCCTCGTGGAAGAATTCGGTCCGAAAATGGGCCCTTGGTACGCACAACTCGGCAGGGGTGAAGGTTCCAGCGAAGTTGACGATACCCCTTGGGTTGCCCGGGCGCACGGCCGGGAAACCACGTTCCAGCAGGACCTGACCGAGCCCGCTCAAATCAGCGACGCCATCAAGGAACTTGCCGCCAGGGTTTTGGAAGACGTCGCAGCTGAGGGCCGGCCTGTGGTCGGGCTGACGCTCAAGGTCCGCTACAAACCGTTCTTCACCAAGACCTATGCACGGAAAATCCCCGAAACCTTCGACCGCGCCGAGGTCCTCGCCCAGGCCCTGGACCTGACCTCCAAGATGGAACCCGACCGGCCTATCCGCCTGCTGGGGTTGCGCGCCGAAATGGCCATGCCGGACGACGCCCGGAAGGGCCACACGCCAACCCGCAGCGGCTGGTGAAGCCGGCGACGCTAAAGCACGACGCCGGCCTGCCGCCTACCAGCGCGGGTGTCATTCTCCAATAGCCTGAAGTCTGCCTCCAGAGCCATTAGCCATCAGCTCGGGATTAAACTCGACATATTTCGCGTCATGAACCGAAGGTTTGTGTTTCGAGGTCGTTCTCGCTTTGCCCGCGCGTGGTCGAAAGAATTAATCGTGGAAATTCAGCGAGATCGTTGATAACTTCCTTCATCAGTACTAGTCTCAGAACGGGGTTCCCACCATAACGATGGAGGGAAAATGAAAACTTCAACGTCAAAGCTGAAACCTTTCGCACTGCCTATAGTGGCGTGCTGCCTGAGTGTTTTACTAATGTTTCTGGCGCCAGCAGCGGACGCCTCATGGAATTATCGTTACTTCGATGGCGAAAGCTTTGCGAACAGTCTCTGGCGAAGTGCAACCGGCACTGACTCGGGTGGTCGTGTCTACACGGGCATGGGCGCGGCGGGGTACGGCTTTAGTAACTATCAGTACACGGCAAGCTACGACGGCGCTACGGGTTATTGGATCTCTTCTGCATCTGGCGATACGGGTAGTTGGACAAATAATTGGTCAACATTGCACTACAGCGCCTTTCAAGAGTGCTGGTGGAATTCAAACTACTCTAATCCAGGACAGCCTGCGATGACATGTGAGCAATTCCGTGATTGATGGCAAAGAAGACTTCTAAGGAGAAAACCATGAAAAGATTTTCCAAGGTGCTTTCACTAGCTTGCGTCCCGGTGGCAGGCCTGGCCATAGGCGCGTCACCAGCTATGGCTCAACAGATCACCTCTCTGGATACACCGGTGCTGGTCCCCGCGCTGGCTTTCCCTCAGGGTTTGCAGGACAAGGAAATCGCAAGGTCTATACCGGGGCAGGCTGCCGTCGACCCCGCCAGTCTTCGTCTTCTCGGAGAGGACACAAATGGCAAATATTCCGTTGCACAAGCAGAGGGCGGAACGCAGATATGCATCATCGTTCAACTGCGCGGTGTTGGCTCTGTAGGGGGATCTTCGTGCACAACGAAAGAGCAGTTCGCCCTTTCAGGCGTAAGAGTGGGCGTTCAGGAGAACGGAGGGCGGGCTGTCGTCACGCATCTCCTGCCCGCGGATGTGGATGCAACTCCCATTAAAGCCAACTCGAATTTGACCGGGAAGTTTGTAAGCAATCTCGTGGTTCAACCGAATGCTTCCCCCGGGTCAGGACAAGTTGAACTTGACCGTCTAAAAAGCAGCGCCAAGTTCAATTATTCCGCTTTGCCGGCTCTTCACGGTTCGTGGTGAACGTTCTGCCGTGAGGGATGTTCATGCCGCTGTTCTGGCGGCACTGCGCAACAGGATACGGGTTTTGTAGTTGCGTGCGTTGGTGAATCCCCGACCCGTCCTCTTTATGTGTTTTATCGCGGTGTTGTTGGCTTCCACTTTCGCGGTTGTCGCACCGGTGACAATGAGGACTTCGATCTCTTTCCACCACCGGCAGATTGTGCGCCACAGCCGGTTCGTCTCCGGCTGCGCGGCTCGCTCGACCAGGACCTGCAGCCGGTCCTTCGCGGCGGCAGCGTCGGCAAGAGAGCCGGTAGTCAGCAGGGCCCGGAGCTGTTCCTTGACCAGCCACGCGGCCTGCAGCTTCCCGGTGACATCGTCGGTCGCGAACACGTTGCTGAGCCTGTCCCGGGCCCGATCCGAGAGCGTGTCCCCGGCGCGCAGGAGCAGTCGCCGGTTGGCCCAGACCGGATCGATGGAGCGCCCCCGCCGACCATGGGTCTGCTGGGTGAGTCGTTGCCGGACTTCGGTGAGCATGTCGTTGCCGAGCTTGACCAGGTGGAACGCGTCGACTGAGACAGCGGTGCGTGGAAGCCACATCCGCAGGGCCTTGCGGAACGCCGCCGAGGGGTCGATGGCAACGACCTGCACGCCCAGCCGCCACTGAAGCGGGCGGGCGAACAGCCAGTCTCCTACCCCCTCGCTGTCGCGGCCGTCAACGATCCCGAGGACTTGTCCGGTGTCGAGATCGACGATGGTGGTCATCCAGGGTTCGTAGCGTTTCCAGGCCTTCGTGGCAGGGTCGCGGAAGAACCGCACGGACCGGTAGCGGTGTTCATCGATGCCGAGCATCCGCGGTGCCAGGGCATCGACATCGGGCAGCGTCAGCGCCGCGGAATCCAGTGCCCGCTGGACAAGCCACCACGAGACACCGAATGAAGAGGCAGCCTCGGCGGCGGCCCTCCCGGAACCGATCACGGCGGCCACCAGGGCCTCACGGAGCCGGCGGGTGGACCGTGCCCGGCGCGGTACCTCGGCTGTCTCCTCGGTGAATGTCCGGCGGGGGCACAGGTACTCATCGCAGAAGAACCTCCGCTTGGCCCAGACCACTTCGACCGGGCCGGCGACAGGGATGTCACGCAGGCGTTGTGACCGGCGTGAATGCACGCGGGTGCTGATCACGCCGCAGGACGGGCAGCCGGCCTCGGCGGTGGCCACGACGCGGATCCGTCGCTGCCCGAAGGCGAGGACCTCGGTGCCGGTGACCCGGTAGTCGGGCAGGTTGAAAATGGCGGTGGCAGCATCGGGGCGCGGCGAAGTAGGCTCGTTCAAGGCTCGTAGCTCCTGACTCTTGATGAATGCGTAGAGAACATCCATCACAGCAGGGCTACGAGCCCTTCAGATTTCAAGACACGGAACCTGTTTCACCATCAACCGCGAAGAGCCGCTTTGCCGTTGGCTTTTAAGTAGCAATTGGATGCAGCATTCGAAGACTTCACTAGCTGTGGTTCCAATTTTGTCATTCGCCGTTGTGCTGGCAGCCGGATATCTCGCCCTGCAATCAGAGGGCATGCTCAACGGGTATCTCTTTGACTTCACCGGCACACCTGCAGTATCTATTGCCAAGCGGTTTCCTTGGGAACTTCACGTAGCTACTATCTTAGTGTGCTTCTCGGCTACCGTCGGCTATCGAAGGCTTGCGGTCAGTGTTCGCCTAAAGGCACTCGTGTTCGTCACCTTGGTGTTGGCCTCGGTTCTCTCGATTCTGCTCTATGAAACAATCCACACAACGAGGACCAATTTATTCGCCATGGCTTTTGTTGATGGAGGCGTTTCGCCCATGACGCTGGGACTGATTGCGGCCGTCGCCTCGGACTCAATCCATAGTCGACGAGGACGAGCCCGCGGCTCGCCATAGGACATCTGTGGCGGCGACCGACTGGTGGCGCCGCCACAGCTGCCGCCTACCAGCGCGGGTGGATCGCTTCGCGGAAGTAGCGGTCATAGATGTCCCGGACGCCATCAAAAAGGCTGCCTTCCAGCGAGACGGAGCCCGCCTCAGCGTTCGCGCGGGCCTGCGACGCCGACCGGGCACCCGGAATGACTGAACTGACGCCGTCTTGGGCAATCACCCAGGCGAGGGCCGCCTGTGCGGTGGTGACGCCGTCGGGAACCAACTGGCTGAACTCCTGCGCTGCCCTGACGCCGGTGGCGAAGTCGACGCCGGAGAAGGTTTCACCGACGTCGAATGCTGCGCCGGTGCGGTTGTAGTTCCGGTGGTCGTTCTCCGGGAATGTTGTTTCCGCGGTGTATTTCCCGGACAGGAGGCCGGACGCCAGCGGAACCCGTGCAATGATGCCGACCCCTGCCTCCTTGGCGGCGGGCAAGACTTCGTCCAGGGGCTTGAGCCGGAAGGCGTTGAGGACGATCTGCACGGTGGCGGTGTTGCCGCGCTTGATGGCTTCGAGGGCTTCATCGGTACGTTCAACGCTGACGCCGTAATTGCGGATGACGCCTTCGCTGACCAAGGTATCCAGGGCGTCGTACACTTCGGAGTTGCTGTACACGGGCGTCGGCGGGCAGTGCAGTTGGACCAGGTCCAACGTGTCCTGCTGGAGGTTGCGGCGGGAGCGGTCGGTCCATTCACGGAAGTTGGCCAACGTGTAGTTCTCCGGCACCTGGTCGACGCGTCGGCCCATCTTGGTAGCCACGGTGATACTAAGGTCCGGGTTGCTGCGCAGGAACCGGCCGATGAGTTGCTCGCTGCGGCCATCGCCGTACACGTCCGCGGTGTCGAAGAAGGTGACGCCGGCGTCGACGGATGCCTCAAGCACCGCCAAGGCGTCCTCTTCTGTAACGGATCCCCAGTCGGCCCCAAGTTGCCAGGTGCCCAGCCCCACGGTTGAGACGTTCCGGCCGGTCTTGCCAAGTATGCGCTGTTCCATGGTTTCGACTATATGGTGTTTGTGAGCGCTATCACCAAGTGCCCCGCGAATCCAGATCCGCCACTTTGCCCATCAGGTACCGCCTTTCCTGCAGGCTTCCCGTCTTGGCGGCGGCGGCCACGTACGCGGAACGCGCTTCCCGGAACGAACCGGAAAGTTCCAGTAGATGCCCCCGTACCGAGTCCAGCCGGTGCGACTTCCCCAGTGAGGAGCCCAGTCCGTCCAGCACGGCCAGCCCCGCGGCGGGTCCGCTGACGCGTGCAACGGCAACGGCCCGGTTGAGGGTCACCACGGGACTCGGGGCCAACCCCTCAAGCACCGTGTAGAGGGCAAGGATCTGCGGCCAATCGGTTTCCGCGTCGGACGCTGCTTCGGCGTGGACGGCGGCGATTGCGGCCTGGAGTTGGTACGGCCCCGGTGCCCCGCGCCCCGGCCCACCGCGACCGAGGACCGAGGACAGCAAGGCGATGCCCTCCCCGATCTGCCCGCAGTTCCACAAGCTGCGGTCCTGATCCGCCAACGGCACGGGCATTCCGTCCGGCAAAGTCCGCGCCGCGCGCCGGGAATCCGTGAGCAGCATCAGTGAGAGCAGCCCACTTGCCTCCGGCTCGTCCGGAAGGGATTCCAGCAGCAGCCGCGTCAAGCGGATGGCTTCCGCCGTGAGGTCCTCGCGTTGCAGCGAGTCACCCGAGCTTGCCGCGTAGCCTTCGTTGAAGATCAAGTAGAGGACGTGAAGTACGACGCCGAGCCTGGCGTTCCGCTCCGCCGTCGCCGGTTGCTCGAACCTGGCGCCCGCCTTCCGGATCGCCTGCTTCGCGCGGCTGATGCGCTGTCCCATGGTGGCTTCCGGGACGAGGAACGCGGAGGCGATTTCCGCCGTCGTGAGTCCTCCTACTGCCCGGAGCGTCAAGGCGAGTTGCGACGGTGCGGAGAGAGCCGGGTGGCAGCAGAGAAACATGAGCGTGAGGGTGTCATCGGCTTCGGAAACGGGGTCCGGCAGGGAGGTGTTGGGCGGCTCCGTGGCCGCTGCCTGCTCTTCCCTGCCCCGGCGGGCGCTCTCGCTGCGCCAAGCATCGATCAACCGGCGGTTGGCAACGGAGAGCAACCAGGCTTTCGGGTTGTCCGGAAGCCCGGAGGGCCACCGCAGGGCAGCCTCGATGAGCGCCTCCTGGGTGGCATCTTCGCAGGCGTCGAACTGGCCGTGCCTGCGGACAAGCGCGCCAAGGACCTGCGGCGCGAGGGTGCGCAGCAGGTCCTCAAGGTGGCTCTTCTCCGGTGCCCCGGCCATAGGCTAGACCTCCGGCGGGCCGTCCGGGATGGCGCGGAGTTCCACCACTTGCGCGTACTTGACGATGCTGGAGCAGATCTCCACGGCCCGCTCCTCGCTGGCGACGTCCACCACCCAGTACCCGATCAGGGACTCCTTTGCCTCGGCGTAGGGGCCGTCCGTGGTGATGACGCCATCCGGGGTCTGCTTGACCAGCTTGGCGGTGCTTCCGTCTGCCAGTCCGGCGTTGAACACAAGTTCACCGGAATCGCGGAGATCCTTGTCGATCAGGATCATGAAACCGATCATTTCCTTGACCCACTCCGGATCAGCGGTCTCCATCATGCCCTCGGCGGATCCGAACATCATGATCATGTATTTCATCTCTGAACTCCTTGGTGAGGGGCTCCCTGTGTGGTTGCCTTCACTCATAGGTCGGAACTGATACCGGATTTTCTACGTGGTTCGGCAAACTTTTTTACGCCCGGGCTATGACTTCGCCGTTGGGGATGAGGAAGTAGCCGTCCTCGGTGGCTCCCCAACGATGCCAGCCCGCTGCAATGCGGGCAAGGTCGGCCTCGTTGGCGAAGCCGTATTCAAGAGCCTGCTCGGCGAAGGCCGAATGCAACACGCGTTCGCTCCAGACCCTGGATTGCCACGCGCGTTGCTGGGCCGTGGCGTAGAGCCAGTTGCTGCTGCTTGGCGAAACCTGTCCGAACCCGGCCTGCTGCGCCCACGAGACCAAGCGGCGTCCGGCGTCGGGCTCGGCGCCGTTGCGGCGGGCGATCTTCTGGTAGAGCTCCATCCATTCGTCCAATTCGGGGACTTCCGGGTACCAGCTCATGCCGTGGAAGTCGGCGTCGCGAACCGCGACGATGGCCCCCGCCTTTGCGACCCGCCGCATTTCGCGCAGCGCTGCCACGGGGTCGGTCAGGTGCTGGAGGACCTGGTGGGCGTGGACGAGGTCGAACGACTCATCCTCGAATTCGAGGTCGTAGATATTGCCGGTGCGGAACTCGACGTTGTCCACGCCGCGGTCCTTCGCCAGCTCGGCGGCCTGGTTGATGACATCGGGTGAGCGGTCCAGCCCGATCACGTGCCCGGGGGCGACCAGCCGCGCGAAGTCGCACGTGATGCTGCCCGGTCCGCAACCGACGTCGAGCACGGCCGTTCCGGGCGTCAGGTGAGGTATGACGAACGCGGCCGAATTCTCGGCGGTCCGTGAGGCGTGGGCCCGGACAACCGACTCGTGGTGTCCGTGGGTGTAGACATCTTCTGGCTGCTGCTCGTTCATAGGGAAACGCTACAGCTTGCCCACTCAACTAGGTCGCAATTGTGCGCGTTTTCAGCGGTCAAAACGCGCACAATTGCGACCTAGTTGGGTTCGGGGTGGGTGGGTTGCTTCGTGGCGCGCCGCGATGGTGGCTTCCACCATGTCCGTCATGAAGCGCTGCACCAGCTCCAACTCTTCAGGAGTGTAGGCTCCCATCGCTTTGCCCATCCGCAGGGCGAGGGGAAGGAACATGGCGCTGCCATCCTGGTAGGCCTTGGGGGTCATATGGAGCTGGACCTGCCGGCGGTCGGAGCCCAGGCGCTCGCGGGTCAGGTGGCCGGATGCATGGAGCCGGTCCACCAGCGCCGTGGTGGCGGGCGAGCTCAGCCGCAACTCGCTGCGGAGGACCCCGGGGGTTACTACGCGGCCTGCCGCCGAGTGCCGCATGATCACGGCCAGGGCGTTGAGGTCAGTACGGTGCATCTCTCTCCGCCCCCCGGCCGCATCCACGTAGTGGTTGGCCTCGAGGGTGAAATCCTGCAGCACGCGCACGAGGTCCTGCGTCAGCCCGCCCTGAGGGGGCCCGCCGGACGGGGGCGGGTCCGGTTGCGTCCCGGGCCCGGGCGGCCCGCCGGGCATGGCCCCGGGTTGCGGGCGCTCCGTGGCCTCGTCAGCACTATTGGGGTGTTCGGCCCAAGCCTCAGCCATGCTGACCCTCCTGCTTTCATGTTTGCTGCCTTCCGGATACTACTCCCGCTCCGGACCCACGAGGTATTTCCGAATCAGAGGATTGGAATAGTTCCATGGTGGAGATACTCTATTGTCTAATAAATAGTAAACCCCGCCACCCCTCCCTGGAAGAAGGACTCATGACATCGAAGGTGCCTTTCTGGCTCAGATGGTTAGTGCCCGTGGTGCTTGTCATCACGTGGCTCGGCATCGCAGGCATTGGTGGACCGACATTCGGCCGGATCAGCGAAGTCTCCTCGAACGACCAAGCATCGTTCCTGCCTGCAAGCGCTGAAGCGACCGCCGCAGCGGAGTGGCAAGCCAAGTTCCGCGACTCCGAGGAAATTCCAGGCGTCGTCATCATCGAGAACGACTCAGCCTTCACACCCGCACAGCTCGGCGAAGCAGCCAAGCTGAAGGCCGACATTGAGGCACTCAAGCTGGGCAGCGCCGTCGTGGGCCCTATCCCGTCGGAAGACGGCAAGGCTGTCCAGTTCATCGTCCCCATTGCGTCCTCGGATGAGCTGCGCGAGAAGGTCAAGGAGCTCCGCGACGTGGTCCAGCCCGGCGCGCCCGATGGCATGCAGGCCTTCGTGACCGGACCCGCCGGACTCACGGCGGACCTCGTGAACGCCTTCGGCGGCATCGACGGCATCCTTCTCCTGGTGGCCCTCGGTGCGGTGTTCATCATCCTGCTTCTGGTGTACCGCTCAGTGGTCCTGCCGATCGCCGTGCTGCTGACCTCGGTCTTTGCGCTGTCAGCAGCCATCCTGTTGGTCTTCGGCATGGCAAAGGCCGGCTGGATCCAGCTCAACGGCCAGAGCCAAGGCATCCTCTCCATCCTGGTGATCGGCGCGGCAACCGACTACGCGCTCCTCTACGTTGCCCGGTTCCGTGAGGCGCTGACCCACACCACCAACCGAACGCAAGCAGTTCTCACCGCGTGGAAGGCATCGTTCGAACCGATCCTGGCCTCCGGCGCAACCGTCATCATCGCTCTGCTCTGCCTCCTCTTCTCCGACCTGAACTCGAACAAGGGCCTTGGGCCTGTGGCGGCGGCCGGTATCGTATGCGCCCTCCTGGCGGCACTGACCCTCCTTCCTGCTTTCATGGCTTTGCTGGGCCGCGCGGCCTTCTGGCCTTTCCGGCCCAAGCTACTGCCCGACGACGAACGCGAACCTGAGCTGGTCACCGGACTTGAGGGGCAAAAGGGTCTGTGGCGCCGTGTGGGTTCGCTGGTTTCCAAACGGCCGCGCATCGTATGGGTCGCCTCCGTCCTGCTCCTTGCGGTCGCTTCGATCGGCATTACGCAGTTGAAAGCCAACGGTGTTCCGCAGACCGACGTCATCCTGGCCAAGTCCGACGCCGTTGACGGCCAGGCAGCACTGGCGAGGCACTTCGACGCCGGCAGCGGCAGCCCCGCCGTCGTGGTGGTTTCCGAAGGCAGCGCCCGGCAGGTGCTGGACAAGGTCAAGGCAACCAACGGCGTCAGCGACGCCTACCTCCTGGCCGAAGGCAACATTCCCGTTACCGGCGCTCCGGGAGCGCCGGCTGACCCGGCCGTCCGCGACGGGCGGGTACTCATAAACGCGACCCTCAGCTCCGCGGCGGACTCGCTCGAGGCGGAAGAGACCGTCAAGGAACTGCGGACGTCACTGAAGGAAGTGGATTCCGAAGCGCTGGTGGGCGGCATCACGGCTACCGCCCTGGACACCAACACCACCGCCCAGCGGGACCTGGTGGTGATCATTCCGATCGTGCTGGTGGTCATCCTCTTCATCCTGATGCTGCTGCTCAGGTCCGTGGTGGCCCCCGTGCTGCTGGTGTTGTCCGTGGTGTTGTCCTACGGCGCGGCGATGGGCGTCTCCGCATGGGTCTTCAACGGGATCTTCGGATTCCCGGGTGCCGACGCCACGGTGCCGCTGTTCGGCTTCGTGTTCCTGGTGGCGCTGGGCGTGGATTACAACATCTTCCTGATGAGCCGCGTCCGCGAGGAATCGCTCAAGCACGGCACCCGTCCGGGCATCCTCCGCGGCCTCGGCGTCACCGGTGGTGTCATCACTTCGGCAGGCGTGGTCCTGGCAGCCACGTTCGCGGCCCTCGGTGTCATCCCCATCATGTTCCTGGTTCAGCTAGCGTTCATTGTTGCCTTCGGCGTGCTTCTGGATACCGTCCTGGTGCGCTCGCTGTTGGTCCCCGCCCTCGCCTACGACATCGGAGACAAGGTCTGGTGGCCGAGCAAGCTAAGCCGCGGCAGCTCCCGGTCGCGCGTCCAGGCAAGCGAGCAGGACAAAGCGCCTGTGAGCGGATAACCCTTGATTGCTTGGCGGGTACTTGTTGCACTTGATGGGTACCCGCCGAGCCAAGGAGATTTTGTGAGCACGCAACAGCTGATCATCATAGGGTCCGGCCCCGCCGGCTACACCGCAGCAATCTACGCCGCCCGCGCGGGCCTCAAGCCCTTGGTCCTGGCCGGTTCCGTAACGGCGGGCGGGGCCCTCATGAACACCACCGAAGTGGAGAATTTCCCGGGGTTCCCCGATGGCATCCAAGGCCCGGAGTTGATGGATGGCCTCCAGGCACAGGCGGAAAAGTTCGGCGCTGAAATAGTGTTCGACGACGTCACCTCGGTGTCACTGCAGGGTCACCTTAAGTCGGTGGTCACCGGGGCAGGGGAGACCCACGAAGCTCCGGCCGTCATCCTTGCCACCGGGTCGGCCTATAAGGAACTCGGTCTCCCGGAAGAGAAGAAACTCAGCGGCCATGGAGTGTCCTGGTGTGCCACGTGCGACGGCTTCTTCTTCCGCGAGCAGGACATCATTGTGGTGGGCGGCGGCGACTCCGCCATGGAGGAAGCGACCTTCCTGACGCGGTTCGGGAAGTCCGTGACCGTGGTGGTGCGTAAAGGCGAGCTGCGTGCCTCCCGCATCATGGCCCAGCGGGCGAAAGACAATCCAAAGATCCGCTTCGCGTGGAATTCGGCAGTGACGGCCATCCATGGCGATTCCAAGGTCACGGGCGTAACCCTCACGGATACGCGGACCGGTGAAACCCGCGAGCAAGCGGCAAACGGGATCTTCGTTGCGATCGGGCACCTGCCCCGCACGGAGCTCGTGGCCGGCCAGGTTGAGCTCGACGCCGAGGGCTACATCAAGGTGGATTCGCCCACCACGTGCACCAACCTGTCCGGGGTCTTTGCATGCGGCGATGCCGTGGACCACCGGTACCGCCAGGCAATCACCGCTGCGGGCACCGGCTGCGCGGCCGCGTTGGATGCAGAACGGTACCTCGCAGCGCTGGAAGATGCGGACAGTATTGCCACGGCGTTAGTGGAGGAACCGACGCACTTCTAGGTGCTGACGAATCAGCGAGGTTTGTAGACAACTGCGCGGTGCTGAATTCGATGGACGTAGAGCACGTGGTCCTCGATGTCGAGGGTGAACAACACGCGGTAATCACCTCGGCGGGCGGTGCGCATGCCAAGAAGTTCATTGGTCAGGGGTTTGCTGAGGCGGTGTGGGTTGCCTGCCAGGGCCCCGGTTATGAACTCCACTATGGCGGAGGCGGCCTTTTCGGGAAGCCGGTGAAATGTTTTCAGTGCCGGACTTGTGACCTGAATGTTCCACGGCTCGCCCTCCAAGCTGGAATTGCTCACCGGGGAGGCAGTCCGAATTCACGGCGCAGGTCATCGCCGCTTACTGTGTTGCCCTCTGCGATATCGCGGCGAGCCTGTGCAAGATCCTCACGTAGGCCCGGTTGGGACAGCCAGTGGATGGTTTCCTGAAGTGATTCCAGGTCATCCGCAGACATGAGGACGGCCGACGGGTGTCCGTGGCGAGTGATCTGAATGATTTCGTGTGTGGTGTCTGCTTCTTCGACCAAGGCCGAGAGTTTGTCCTTGGCCTCGCTGAGGGGAACCGTCTTCATGACCCAATTCTAGCCAATTATCAGGCTAATAACTAGCCTAATATTTGGCTTGCACCCGCGGTCTCTGTGCTCTTTGCGCGGTACGCGTCTGCCGGGTAGACGCCAAGGACCCGGACCTCGGTGGTGAAGAACTCGAGTTCCTCCAGGGCCCGCCGCAACCTCGCGTCTTCCGGATGGCCTTCGACGTCGGAGATGAACATGGTGGCCGTGAACTCGTTACCCACCATGTAGCTCTCGAGCCGTGTCATGTTGAGGCCGTTGGTCGCAAATCCACCCAGTGCTTTGTACAGCGCGGACGGAACGTTGCGGACGCGGAACACGAATGTGGTGATAGCCGGGCCGGGAAGCTCCGCCTTTGTGGGAAGGGCAGTCTCCCGCGCCAGCACTACGAAGCGGGTGGTGTTGGTGGGATCATCTTCGACTCCCGAGGCCAGCACCTCCAGTCCGTACAGCCCGGCAGCAAGCGGCGGGGCCAGGGATAACTTGCGGGGATCGTTCCAGTCCCGCACCTCGCGGGCCGAACCGGCGGTGTCACCGGCGATAACAGGCTTCAGTCCGGCTTCCCTGATGATCTTCCGGCACTGGCCCAAGGCGTGGATGTGGCTGTGGACTTCCGTTGCCCCTTCGATGGTGGCGCCGGGGATTCCCAACAGGTCAAAACGGATAGGCAGGAAGTACTCGCCCACAATCTGCAGGCTGGATTGTGGAAGGAGGATATGGATGTCCGCCACGCGCCCGGCAATGGAGTTCTCGATCGGGATCATGGCCAGGTCCACGTCGCCGTTGGATACCAACTCAAAAACATCCTCGAAGCTGGCGCAGGGCACGCTCTCGTATCCGGGGTACATTTCCTTGCAAGCGAGATCGGAATTGGCTCCCGGTTCGCCTTGGTACGCAATCTTCTGGGCCATGGTGCTCATGGTTTCACGCGAGGCATAGGGCTGCGCAAAAGCGTCCACCTTATGGCCGGTCCGTAGCGGGAGCTGGTGCTCAGTATGCCAAGTCGAGGCCGAAGTGCTTCTGCAGCTCTTCCAGGCCGAAATCAGTCACCTTAAGCGCCCGGACGAGCCAGCTTCCGCTACCTGCGGGTATGCCCCACAATCAGTCTTGTGACTCTCGCATCCCTCGCTGCTTTCGCCGGGCTTTGCCTGGTGCTGTCCGTAACTCCGGGCCCTGACACCTTCCTGGTGCTGCGCATCGCTTTGAACAGGCCGAGCGCTGGGATCGCTGCCGCTGCCGGCTCGGCGGGCGCGGCGATCGTCTGGGCAGCGCTGGTAGGCGTCGGTCTCGCCGCGATCCTTGAGCAGTCAGCCGAGCTGTTCCGGTGGATCAAGATCGCCGGTGGCCTCTACCTGCTGTACCTCGGCATTTCCTCCTTCATCAAGTCCCGTAAAGCCGCCAAAGCCGGCATATCGGGGGACGGCCAGGACGCACCCCTTCCGTACAGCAGGCTCTCCGCTGTGGGTGCCGGGGCGTTGTCGACGTTGCTCAACCCCAAAGTGGGCCTGTTCTACCTGGCCGTGGTCCCGCAGTTCATCCCCCACGGCGGAGACACCATGGGAACGTCCCTCATCCTGGGCGTCACGGTGGCCGTCATTGCCTTCGCCTACCTTTCCATGGTGGCCGTGGTGGCGTTCAAGGCCATGCGGTGGCTCAAACGCCCCAAGGTGAACACTGTGGTTGAACGGGCCAGCAGTGGAATCATCGCGGGATTGGGCGTGGGCGTAGTGGCATCGGGGGCTAGCAGCTAGCCCTGCATCCCCTTGTAACTGGAACGCGCGGTGCCACAATTGACCCATGACCGCAGCGTGGTCGATTCGTGGAGGATTCCGTAGTGGGCCGGATCCCGGTGCGCTGCGCCGTCCGTTCTTCATCGCCGCCGTCGTCGTATTTGCGTTGGTGATCCTCACCGAAGTGGGCATGTCGCTGGTACTGGGCCAAACCGCCGTCGAACCTGTGTCTGCCGATGAGGCAGGGAGGCTGGGCGTCCCGCTGGATGTCTTCCTGAAAACGCAAAGGGCCGACGCCGATCCGCCCGGTACCGGCATAGGTTTCCTCGCGTTTTTGGACGGCTTGCTGCTGTTCACGGTGGTGATGCTCGGACTGAGCCTGATCACGGACCTGCGCGCCTACGGGCGGATCCAAGGCATCGTGACCCTGGTGGTGACGTTCCTCTGGGTGATCGCAGCTTTCCTCACCGCGATGCTGGCCCTGGCCAAGCTGTTCCTGATGATCGGGCTGTTTGTGGCCACACCGTTCGGAACACTGGCCTACCTGGCGCTCTGGGGAAGCTTCCCCAAGGGGCAGGCCGCAGCCATCCTGGGCCTTCTGTTGCTCCTGAAGATCGTGTTCGCGGTCCTGCTGATCCTGAGCCAGCCGAAGTTCTTCAAGATCACGGGGCTGGTGTTGCTGCTGGCACTCTCCGTGCTGCTGCAGGTGATCCTTGGGGTGATCCACGGCTTCCTGCCAGGGCCGCTGGTGTCCATAGGGGACCAGTTTTGGGCACTCATCACCGTGGTTGTGGCCCTGGTGTGGGCCGTGGTGATGCTGATTGCCTCCATCCCGGCGATCATCAATGCTCTCCGGGTGAGTGGCTCGGTGGGGGACTAGGCCCCGGAAGTCGAGCTCGCCGGGTTCGCGGGAAGCGTGCCATTTCACAGGAGGCTTCCTCCGTGCCCGCAGGTTTCCCGCGAAGCCGCCACACGGGCTACAACGAAACCCGGCTACAACGAAACCCGGGTCAGCTTGTCCGGATTGGAGACCTGGCGCACTCCCCGGATGGTGCCGTCAGGTCCGGCGTCGATCACCAGGACGTCGGCGCGGCCTTGATGCCTCAGGACCATGCCGGGTTCGCCGTTTACGTCGACGATTTCGGCCCTGACCGGCTGCGAAGGATCGAAAGCCACGGCCTTGCCCAGGATGCCGGTGAAGAACCGCGCGATCCTGGCCGCCCCGAACAGCGGGTTCATGGCGCTCTTGACCTTGCCCCCGCCGTCGGCCCAGAGTACGGCGTCCCGGTCCAGCATGGCCACCACTGTCTCAATATCGCCGTCCTCAATGGCGAGAACCAGCTTCTCCAGCGCGGCGCGGTCCTTGGCCCGTGGTGCAGGAGCGTTGGGGTCGATCTCGAGGCGCCGTTCCGAACGCGAGATCATCTGGCGCACGGCTGCGGGTGATTTCTCCAGGATCTCCCCAATCTCCGGCGCGGACATGCTGAAAGCGCGGTGCAGCACCAGGGCCGCCCGCGCTTCCGGTGCAAGCTGCTCGGCGAGGTGCAGCAAGGTCAGGGACAGGAGCTCGCGGTTGGCTACCGTTTCCTCGGGAAGCCGGGAAACGTCCACCGGTTCAGGCAGCCAGGGACCCGTGTATTCCTCACGCAACGTGGCCAACTGACGGACACGGTCGATCGAGCGGCGCACGCACACCGTGGTCAGCCATGCGGGCCAGGAGTCCACGCCGGACCGACGTTCCTGCCGGACGGCGTCGATCGCCACTTCGGAGACAACATCCTCCGCGTGGCCGAAGTCGCCCAACATCCGGTAGGCGATGCCCAGGAGGCGGTTCCGTTCGCTTTGCCACGCCGCAGTAGCCGACACCGCAAGAGTCATGCCCTCCACGCTACCCCTCAAGCAATCGGGTTCTTCTCATCAACCGGCGGTTCCATCTGCGTGCTGACGGCAATCCTGTTCCACACGTTGATGGTGGAGATGGCGAGGATGAGCGCACCCATTTGGCCGTCGTCAAAGTGCGTGGCGGCAGCGTTCCAGATCTCGTCAGTGACGGTGTCCGGTCCGAGCCGGGTGACCGCGTCCGTCAATGCGAGCACGGCTTGTTCACGGGCGTCGAAGAACACCTTCGAGTGCTGCCACGCGGCCACAGCGTGCAGTTTCCGCGAAGGAATGCCGCGCTTCCGGCCTTCGGTTGCGTGCATGTCCACGCAGAACCCGCAACCGTTGAGGATGGAAGCGCGCAGCTTGATGAGTTCATACAGTTCGGGCTCCACGGACTTTCGGGCGTAGCCCTCCAGTCCAATGACGGCGGCGTATCCAAGCTTGTTGCTGCGCCCCATGTTGATGCGTGGCATGGTGTTTCCTTTCCGGTTGGTTGCTTACATCAGGGATGTCGGAAGGGACCCCGGAAGTGTGACAGCTTGTAGAGTCGAGAGCGTGCGAGCAGTGATTTTTGACGACGTCCGAAGCCAACCCCACGTAAGGGAAGTTGCCGTCCCCGAAGCGCCTGACGGCGGTGTTGTGGTCAAGGTTGTGGCCACGGGAATGTGCCGCAGCGACTGGCACGCCTGGGCGGGACACGACGACATCGCCCTTCCGCACGTTCCGGGCCACGAACTCGCAGGGGTGATCGCCGCCGTCGGGCATGGCGTGACGCGCTGGAAGGCCGGCGACCGCGTCACCGTCCCGTTCGTCTGCGGTTGCGGCACCTGCGAATGGTGCCTCGCCGGGGACGCAAAGGTTTGCCCGGACCAGCAGCAACCCGGGTTCACTCATTGGGGATCGTTCGCCGAGTATGTGGCCCTGCACGCTGCGGACAGCAACCTGGTTGCCATTCCTGACGGTGTTGAATTTACGACGGCGGCAAGCCTCGGCTGCCGCTTCGCCACCGCATACCGGGCCCTCGCTGCCCGGGCAAAGGTGAAGAGCGGAGAATGGGTAACGGTCGTTGGTGCCGGGGGTGTAGGCCTGAGCGCTGTGATGATTGCCAAGGCGCTGGGGGCACGGGTGGTGGCGGTGGACCGTAACCCGGAAGCGCTCGCCGTGGCGGCCCGCGTGGGTGCCGACCATACCGTGCTGGCTGACGGGACGGACATTCCCGAAGCCGTCAACCGGCTGACCGGTGGTGGCAGCCACGTGGCAATTGACGCCGTCGGAAGTGAACAGACGTGCGCCGACGCGATCCTTAGCCTTCGCCGGCGGGGACGGCACGTGCAGATCGGCTTGTTGTCTTCCATCAACGGGCACCCGCGCGTCCCGATGGATCGGGTGATCGGCTGGGAGCTTGACCTGTTGGGCAGCCACGGCATGGCAGCGGTGGACTACCCGGGCATGATGGCGCTCATCGAGCAGGGCGCGTTGCAGCCGCAGATGCTCATTGAACGGACAATCGGCCTGGAGGAAGCGGCGGCCCTTTTGCCGACCTTCGACACAGCGACCGTGGCCGGGATGACCATGATCGACCCGGCGCGCTAATTGCCCCCATCTGGCCCAACTGGGTCGCAGCACCGCGCGTTTTGAGCCGTCAAAACGCGCACAAATGCGACCTACTTGGGCTAGTCGGCGGGGCGGTTGCGGTACGCGGCGAGGAAGTGCGAGATCCGGCGGACGGCTTCCTCGATGTCCTCGACTGCAGGAAGGATCACGAACCGGAAGTGGTCCGGGGTGGGCCAGTTGAAGGCCGTGCCGTGGGAGATCAGGATCTTCTGTTCCTGCAGGAGCTGGAGGACGAACTTCTCGTCGGAGTCGATCGGGTAGATCTCCGGGTCCAGCCGGGGAAAGAGATACATGGCGCCGGCGGCGGGAACGCAGGAGACCCCGGGAATGGCCGTCAACAGCTCCCATGCAAGATCGCGTTGTTCCCGCAAGCGGCCACCGGGACGGATCAGGGCCTCAATGCTCTGGTAACCGCCGAGGCAGGTCTGGATGGCATGCTGCGCGGGAACGTTGGAACACAAGCGCAGGGAAGCCAGCAGTTCCAAGGACTCCCGGTAGGCGGCGGTCGCGGCGAGGGGCCCGGTCACCGCTACCCAGCCGGCACGGTAGCCGGGCATCCGGTAGGCCTTGGACAGTCCGCTGAACGTCAGCACGCAAATGTCGTCCGCAATGGAAGCCGTGTGGATGTGCGGGGCGTCGACGTACCGGATCTTCTCGTAGATCTCGTCGGAAAACAGCACAAGATCGTGCTTCCGGGCGAGCGCCGCGAACTGGTCCAGGATGTGCCGGGGGTAGACGGCGCCGGTGGGGTTGTTCGGGTTGATGATCACGATTCCGCGGGTGCGCGGGGTGATTTTGGCTTCGACGTCGGCCATGTTCGGCCACCACTGTTCGTCCTCGTCGCAGAGGTAGTGGACGGCTTTGCCGCCCGTGAGCGTGACGGCGGCGGTCCAGAGCGGGTAGTCAGGCGCCGGTACCAGGATCTCGTCGCCGTTCTCCATGAAGGCCTGGAGGGTCATGGAAATGAGCTCGCTAACCCCGTTGCCGATGAAGATGTCTTCCACGCCGATGTTCATCAATCCGCGCGTTTGGTAGTACTGCGAGATGGCTGTGCGGGCGGAGAAAATGCCCTTGGACTCGCTGTAGCCCTGGGCTCCGCGGATGTGGTGGATCATGTCCACCACCACGGACTCCGGCGCTTCGAGTCCGAACGGGGCGGTGTCTCCGAGGTTCATCTTGAGGATGCGGTGCCCTTCGGCTTCCATGACCTTGGCGGCCTGGAGGATAGGACCACGGAGTTCGTACCGGACGTTCTGGAGTTTGCTGGAGTGCTGCATCGGGCGCATGGTTGATCTTTTCATGTCGCAAGGCCAAGCGAGTAAAAACGCCTCAAGGTTGCAGCCTCTGGACGCAGAACTGCGGATTGGTCTTGCAGATGTTGGGCAGGGGGTCCAGGACGATGATTGACCGTGGCTCGGTCCGCACCAGGACCAGGGCGTTGACGTTGACCTTGGTACCGACGTCGGGATTCACGCCCACCACCACGCAGGGCCGGAAGAGCGGCTCAAACGCGGAACCGAAGCATTGCGAGCCCTGGGTGAAGTCCAGCTGGATTTTCGCAGCCTGGAACGCAGTCTTGGCGTCCTCGATCCGCTTGCCCAGGACGTCCGGCACTGTGGGGCGCGCAGGAATGGCGACCTCGATGTTGACGGTGCTGCCGCGGCCTGCGGTTTCGCCGCCATTCGGGGTCTGCTTGACCACGGTGCCTTCGGTCTCGGCGCTTTCCACCTGGCTGCTGCCGACCTTGAACCCGGCATCCGTGAGGATCTTCACCGCTTCGGCCTCCGGTTTGGCCTTCACGTCCGGGACGTTGGCGTCCTTGAAGATGAAGAACAGGATTGCGCCGACGATCGCCAGGAGCACCACCCCGCCGATGATCACCCACAACCACGGGAACGGTTGCGGCGGCTTGGGTGCCTCGGCCGCCGGCACCTTGAGGGTGACCACATGCGCCTGGTCGGCGTAATCCTCGGGGGCGTCATCCGCGGAATAGGCGATCAACTTCACGGGGTAGTTCCCCGCCGTTGCGCCCGTAGTGTCGAAGTTGACCACGTACTGTTCGGTGGCGCCGGCGGCTATGGTCCGCAGCGGGTTGGGGATGTCGGTGTACGTCTTCGACGGCGGATTGGTCACCTGCCCGGGGAAGGCGCCCAAGACCACGCGCTCGGCTTCGGGCGAGCCGTTGGTGACTGACGCCGTGAGTGATCCTTTGCCGTCCTTGAGAACAACATCGGGGGAGCTCAGCGTCATGGTGATAGTGGTCATGGCATAACTCCTCTGTGGACGGTTGCGAGGGTAGTCAGGGTCATTTCAGCCTCCGGGTTCCAGCAACTGGAGCGCACAGGCGCCGATCAGCCGGCAGGTGATGCCCAGCTCTCCGCCCGAGGTCCCAAAAGTCAGGTCCACGGTCTTCCCGGGCCCGGACTCCTGCTGGGCGCGGGTCCCTTGCAGGAAGAGGGTCACCGTGACGGGCTGTTGGGGAGCCAGCCTGGCCCGCTTGGTGGGTGGCCCGAAGTAGAACAGCCCGCCGCCGAAATCTTTCACCGCCAGCACGCATCCTCCGTTGACCACCAGCTGGGCGTCCGACACCGTGCAGGAACCAGCCGTGACGGTGAAGTCCGCTGCGGTAAGCCGTGCGCCGCCGCCCGCTCCCGAGATGCCTGCCTGCCAGTCCGGGGCGGCATTGTTGTTACCGCCGCCGCAGCTGACACCGAACACCAGCACCAAGACGGCGATCACCCCGCAGGCGATCACCACCAGGATCGGCGTCCGGTTCTCCTTGTTCATCGCGGGCAACCGTTCATCCAACGTCACCCGGTTCCGGCAGCAGTACCAGCTGGTCCGTAACGTGCGCCGGCTTCATGCCTTTGACGATCCGGCCCACCAGATCAAGGTGTCCGGCGGCGTCCGCAGGCACCAGCACCTTGATGTGGAACTCACCTGGGACGGATTCGACGGCGAACCCGGGGACGCCCGTCGCAAGGTGCAGGAACCGGGTGAGCCCATCCACTGTGCCGCGCCGGGACGAGAGGTCCGCCGCGGCGGCGATGAGGTCCCGCTGCCTCGCGACGGGAATGGTGCCGGGACGTGTACTGTCCGCTGTGGCCGTGCCGGGATCGGGCAGCGTCAACCAGTCCAGGTCCACCCAGTGCGAGAGGAATGGAATCAACGACGCCGGTGCGCGCCTTGGGTCCGGAACGGTGTGGATGCGGTCCAGGACTTCCCGGACGGGCCCCTGCATATCCTCGGCCACGGCCATGAGTGCCCGCATGGCAGGGCTCGTGTCCGCGGCTACCTGGAACACCTCCGGGAGGACCTTGAGGAGCCTGGACCCCGACGGTTTCACGGGATCATCCATGGCCATGGACCACCTCAATCCGGTGGTCTCCGGAACAGAACAACCACGTGTCCGGCAACGTCACCACATCCGCCACCACACGGCGTGTGCAGCTCGCCCAGGACACGGCGTTGTCCGTGCTGCGGTATACGCCCTTGGGCCCGGCTGCAAGCACCATGGCCGCTCCGCCGGGGCCAACAGCGCCCGAAACAGACCGCACGGGCTCAAAGCGGGTCCGGTCACGCAGGGGCAGGTTGCAGTTCACATCGGGGACGCTCCACTGCGCCGAGGCCTGTCCCAGCTGCAACCGGAGAACCCCGCCGCTTTGGGTGGCAGCGTAGGCGGCGTTGCCCATGACATGCACGCCCCAGCAGCTGCCGCCGGTCCAACCTGCACTGAACTGCTCCCAGGACTCCATGAACTGCTGGTCGAAGTCAGTCCTGCCCAGTTCATCAATCTTCAGCCGGAGGCAACCCGTCCCTGTGCCCTCAGGAACCGCGCGCCCCACCCACACGTAGCTTGCGCCGCCGTCGTACTGGACCGTCAGGCAGCGGATGTCCTCCCCGGCTGCCTTGACCTGTTTGAAGCTTCCGGCGGTTCCGGCGTCCGGGGAGAGCCACACGCCCGCCGACGCCTCGGCCGCCACCACCACGCCCGTCCTGCCGCGGATATCCACCAGGGCGTCCACGGCGTAGAAGCCGCGGTCCGGCTGGCTGGTGTCCACCACGTTCTGGACCGGGATGGCTCCTTCCGTAACGGGCAGTTCGTACAGGCCGCGCTCGCCGGCCAGGAGCAGCAGGGGCTCGCCTTGGCGGTCCACCCAGCACAGGTCTGCCACCACAAAGCCGAGCTCCGCGGCCTTCCGCCATGACTCGCCAAGGTCCTCGCTGATGTAGATCCGGGAGCCTGTGCCCGTGACGGTGCTGACCGCCACCATGCCGGGGTGGCGTTCGGGTCCGGCCCGGCCGGGTGCGGGGGAGCGGAAAGGTGCAATGGAACGGACGGTTTCGTCGTCCCCGTCGGCGAAGTCGGCGCACGCCTCCCAGCCGTCAGCGGCGTTCGTGGTCCGGAACAACGTCCCGTCCTGGCCTACGAACCACGTATTGTCCTGGCCCTCGGCCTGCACCAGTCCCACCGCATCGGTGTCCGGTACCTTGTCCACTTCCAGCCGGACGCGGTCAACGTACTGGACCCCGGGCTCGGCTTCCTCCATGGCCCGGTAGAGGTTGGAGACACGCAACGGCTTGCCGAAGCCCGAACCGTAGGATGACGCATCGGAGCCCAAAGGACTGATGCTTTCTGACAAGCGGCCCACGATCCGGTTCTTCACAGCCTGGGCGTCCTCGTCGGGACGGACCACGATCCGTGCATCAACCAGCACCTGCTTGTAGAGCCCCCACCGCACCACCGGTTCGGCGCCAACGGTGGATCGCCTGCGAAGATACGCTTCCACTTCGGAGCGCACCTCTTCCCGCGACTGGGCTTCGAGATCCGCGGCGCGCACCGGACTGTGCCCGGGGCCGCGACCGGCGGGGACAAACGGCACCAGCACAATCTCCACTTCCCCCGGACGCGCGAACGCCCACAGGTCCCTCCGCGTGAAGGCCCGCGCCCGCGCCACCCCGCCGTGACGGCGTGCCAAAACCTCATAGTCGCGAACGGTCACCGCACGGTCACGCGCTTGGAAATCCTGCGGCGCGCGGCGAAGGGCGTTCTCCAACGACTCCCCGTCGCGGCCTCCCGTGGCAGGCTCCGGATTGGTCACCTTGGCCCCCGGCACCGGCGTCCGAAGCACCGTCAACTGCCCGGCCCCGACGTTGCCCGACGCGCCGCCGCCGCTGCGGTACCAGGCCCGGACCTCTGCTCCCGGACCGGGGACCAGCGCCGGGTCCGACCTCCCGGCCGACTCCTCGTCCCACCACGCGAACATCACGACGCCGGCACTGCGGTCGATCCGCACCGGCACCTCCCCGGGGCCCGCGTCGGCGAACGCCTCCACCTCCTGGCAATAACGGAAGGGTTTGCCGTCCACCAGCACCGCCTCGCCGCTGGCAAGCCGCGTCCCCGGTGGAACCTCGACGGCGATTGCCAGGCCGGCGCCGGAAACGATCGGTGCATTGGGGATCACCATGCTCTGGCCCGGCCTGCCTGTTCCCGTACCGATCGGGATGGCGTCGTACATGGTGACGTCGGCTGCGGCGACCAGGACGCTCGCCTGGCCGGACGCCAGAGTGGCTGCCGCCGTCGTCGTGAATAACGGCTGTGATGTCCCCGGCACGCCGGGCGGGCAGCTGACCTGGGTGCCCCGCGGGATCCGGATCTCCTCGTCGGCATTCGCCGCGGACGCGCGGCTGAACTCCAACACCGTCTCAGCGCAGGACGGCGGATAAAGGGCCGTGCCGAGGAGGTTCAGGTAGACGGCGTAGAGCTTGTCCGGGACCCGGTTCACCCGGTACATGAGGGTATCGGTGAGGTACGCGAAGGCCTCCACGATGGTGATCCCGGGGTCGTGCACGGAAAGGTCAGTCCACTCGGGCGCTACCTGCCTGATGCGCTCGCGGGCCCCTGCCACAAGGTCGGAAAAATCGCGGTCGTCGAGGTTGGGGACGGGGATGCTCACGCCACACCTCCGGATTCGACGGGAAGGGCTATGACAATCTGGTCCTCCATGTGCGAGGTGCGGACCCGGTACTTGAGCCGCACCTCAAGGACCTCGGGAGCCTCCGGAGACCGCGAGGCATCCAGGGAAAGGACCGTGATCCTGCGCTCCCACTGCTCAACCGCCCTGGCCACATAGTGGATCGCCAGCCCGGCCGTGGTGTCGTCAGCCGGCGCGAAAGCCAAGCGGAACAGATGGCAGCCGTAGGTGGGACGGTTCACGCGTTCGCCGGGCCGGGTGCTCAAAAGGAGCAGGAGGGCCTGGCGGATGGAGGCGGCGTCGGTCACCGTGGCGAGCCGTCCCGCCGGAGTGATCCTCAAGCCTGGAGGCCCCGCCGCGGCGTCAAAGTCGGGGTGGATGAAAGCCGCTGATTTGTAGCGCGGGGTGCTCATCGTCCGCGGCTTCCCATGATCCGGCTCATGATCCGGCCCCCACCAGCGTCTGGCCCGGCCGGCGGACCGTGTACTTGACCGCGCCCGGAGGGGTCCCGTCCGTGAAACCCTCCACAGTGTCCAGGCACACGGCCTTGCCGCCGATCCTGATGAAAGCCGAATAGCCCCTGATCACCGGCAAGGTCTTCCGGCAGGGCTTGATGTTGATGCTGATATGCGGGCACATGGAGATGTCCCGGCCCTGCGGATCCGTTGCCACCAGGACGGGAGAACCCGTGACCCGCACCCACTCCTGCGACGGCACGTTCTCCACCTTGCCGTCGTGTCCGCACCGGAGGATGGCTTCTTTGACCAGGACCTTCATGCCGCCTCCATGCTCAGGCTTCCTCGAAATCCACAGACTTGGCCCTGATCTTCATGGCCCTGCCCGGAGCTTCCAGAACAAGGTCCGTCGCGGCGGAAATCCGGAGCTCGTCCGGTCCCAAATGCACCGATGAGCCGTGCCCGTCCGTGAAGCTGACCGTGCGCGCACCGCCGTCGAGCATGATCTGTTGGCCGTCCGCGCTGCGGAACGTATAGCGGCTCTCGCGGGGCGTATTCACGTGATGGTCCGGCGGCTGTTCGGCGCCGTAGAGCCCGCCCAGGACGATTGCCTGGGCGGGGTCGCTCGCCGGGAGCAAAACCAGGACGTGGTCGCCGGGGGCAGGGGGCGCCACCATTCCCTTGCCGGGGCCCGCGGCCGCCATGAGGACAGGTGCCCACGGGGTTTCCAGGTCCGGATAGGCAGGCAGCCGGACCCGGACCCTGGCGCGGGCCTCAGGATCGTTGGTGTCCGCGATGGCTCCAAGGGTGAAAACATCCGGCCTGCGTTCGGGGACGGGAGAGGACGGCCTGGTGGTCAGCGTGGTTTCGTAGCCGGTGCCGTCCAGCCTGTGTGCTGCGCTCGCGATCAAATATGTACCCTCAACGGACGCCGATACCCCGGTGATCCGGACCCGGCCACCCGCCCTGAGCTTCGGGTTGCCCTCCGCGATGAAAACACCCGACACCTGGCCTGCGATCCTGGCATCCAGCTCAGCCTGCGCAAGTCCGGCCGCGAGCGCCGGCGAGTCGAAGAGCTCGTTGTCCCGGATGACGTCGCCACCTGCGCCTACGCTGGCCAGGCCCGGGTCTGCGGTGACGTGGGCTTTGGAGTCGCTGGTGCTGGTTTCTGCTTGGTGGAGGGAAGCATCCTCCGCACGCCAGCCGTGAGTTGTTGCGCCGGCATAGGCGGGCTCCTGGCTGACCTCGATCTCGGCCGAGTGGAGCGTGGAGCCAAGCGTCAGTTCCAAGGGTTCGCCTTCGCCGTCGAGCCCCACGAGCTTCAGGTTGCCGTCATGGGCGACGGGGTAGGCGCCGACCCTGGCGCTTTGTTCAACCAGCAGGCTCAGGTCCGTGCGGGCGCACTGGTAGACGTGGCCCAGCCGCTGATTGCCGCCCACCACGCTCAGGCCGGTGCCTTCGCAGAGGGTTTTGGCCAGTGTTGCGAGGTCGGTGTCCTCGTGGAGCCGCGTGTATTGGCGTTTCCTCAGCCGGTGCAAGGCATCGTAGGCGCGGATGCGGATTTCCTGGCCAAGGTCGGCCCCGTAGCCGTACTCCACCACGGTCACTTCGCCGGCGAACAGCGCCGTCCGTTGGCCGCCCAGCTCCACCCGGAGCGCGTCCCCGGGTGCGGGGTCCACCCCGCCGCGCGCCGCAGCAGTGCGTCCCGGGCCGGGGCGCCAGGAAATGAGGCATTGGGCCGGCCTCGCCAGGGAACTGAGGACATTGACGGAGACGATCGCTGCCGTTTCCGCCGTGGTGAGGCGTCGCCGGCCCAGGGTGACGATCAGCTCGGGAAGTCCTTGGAGTTGCCTCATGGCGCCTCGCCCATGGGTGGGACGGCCAGGGGGCCGTTGAAGTGCGCGGGATCATCCACGTTGTTGTATTCAAGGAGCAGTTTCCAGAGCAGGGGCGTCCCGAATGCTTCAATGGACAAGCGTCCCAACTCGGCCGGCGGCACCTCGGGAAGGAGCCCGCCGTCGGGAGTCAGTGCGTCCCGGTCTGTGCTGCCGTCGCCGGTGACCGGCAGGGTATCCACCGGCGGTGCGGTCAGGTCCACGGGAGGAAGCCTCCGGGCGAGTTCGTAGTTCTCCCCGCCTTCCTCGTCCGCGGCTTGGCCGACGCGGACGAACACCATCCGCATCCAGGAACGGAGGGGCGAACCGTCCGGGGCGAAGCGGTCAAAGCGCTCCGCCACTTCCGTCACGATGCCCGGCACGTTCCACGCGCGGCCCCACACGAACCGGACCGACGGCGGCCGGCGCTGGCGTTCCACTTCGGCGCTGTTTTCCGCGAGCGCCCAGATGGGGCGGGTCATTTGGCGGACGTCCTGGACGTGGAGCGACGCTGGCGCGAGGTCGACGTCGAAGAGGAGATCCAGCCGCAACTCGGTGTGGCCGCCGCCTGTGAAGAGGAGGGGATCGTCGGCCAGGCCGGTGCCGCTCAGCTTGCCGCCCGCGCTTCTTCGGGGCTCAACACCGGCGGAGCGTTGCATCACCACCGTTTCCGGGTTGAGGAGGCAGCCCAGGTGTTCCCCGGTGTCCTCGATCAGGAAAGCGACCCGTTCCATGTCAGAGCGCTCCGTGTTCCTGGTCAATCCGGGTCTGCCGGGCCATGGCACTGGTCAGGGTTGCCCCGTCCACAGGTGCTGACCGGGAAGGACGGCGAACGAGTTCCGGCCACACCCCGGGAAGTGCCGGAGCCGGGGTGTGCGCGTTGGCATGGGCGCGGGTCTGCCGGGGTTGGCTGCGTTGTGGGACCCGCTGTGCGCGCTTTGTTGGTTCGTTGGGACGCAGAGCGGGCCCCGCACCGGGTGTGCTTGTGGGTGCTTGGAGTGTTTCAGGGTGGGAGGGCGCGCGAAGCCTAAGGGTTGGGGTTCGTTGTGGGGCCTGCTGTGCGCTCTTTGTTGGTTCGTTGGGGCGGAGAGTGGGCCCCGCAGGGGGTGTGGGTTCCTGTTGTGGGGCCTGCCGTGCGCTCCTAGTTGGTCTGTTGGGGCGCAGAGTGGGCTCCGCACCGGGTGTGCTTCTTGTCGCTTGGGGTCTTTCAGGTTGGAAGGGTGTACGAAGCCGCAGGACGGGGGTTCGTTGTGGTGCCTGCTGTGCGCTTTCCGGGTGCTCGTCAGTACGCGGAGCGGGCCCGGCAACGGGTGTGGGTTCCTGTTGTGCGCTTTCCGGGTGCTCGTAAGCACGCAGACTGGGCTCCGCAACGGGTGTGCTTGTTGGTGCTTGGGGTCTTTCAGGTTGGGAGGGCGTACGAAGCTTTAGGGTTGGGGTTCGCTGTGGGGCCTGCTGTGCGCGCCACAGTCGCGGGATAGCACGCTGAGCGGGACCGGCAACGGGTTGTTCGGCGGTGGGCTCAACGTGTGGTGCCCGCAGTGCGCGCCAAAGTCGCGGGGTAGCACGCAGAACGGGCCCCACAACGGGGTTGGGAGCTGCGGGGTTGGGAGCTGCGGAGTTGAGACCCATCCGCTTGGGCGCGGCGGAAGGTGCCAACCCGGCGTTCCGCAGCAACGCAACCCAATGCTCGGGTGCGTCCGCCAGGTCAAAGGCGCGTTCCGCCGTCGTCGTCTCAAGAGTCGTACTTTCAAAACCCGCGACGCCGGAGCCGCCGCCTGGTTCCACCCACGCCGCTGCCCGGCGCAGGCGCCCGGCTAAGGCCCGCCGCCAGGAAGCCCGGGCGCCCGAGGGGACGTCAGGCGACGGGAGCGCGGGCATCGTCGAGCTCCAGGCGGTCGTAGGCGATGCTCAGGGTCTCGATGGCGAGGTCCTTGCCGAGGGCGTCCAGCGGTGCGCCGAACCAGTCGCAGGGCCAGGCTCCCAGCAGGTTCCAGCGCCGCACTTCCGTGGAACCCGCGTCGTTCAGCATGGCGATGGAGACGTTGCGCCGCTCGACCGTCCCGTTCACGGCCTTGAACAGCCACTGGAGCATCTCGGTGGAATCGGTGAGCCCGTATTTCAACGTCACCGGGGTGTATTCCACTTGGCCCGGGATGACGCGCACGGTGCTGTTTTCGCCGCCGGAACGGTACAGGATGCGGCCGATCTTGAGGCCCAGGCCTTCCACTTTGGTGAAGTGGCCCTGCACCACTCCTTGGATGACCAGCTTGAAATTGTAGGCCCGGTACGGGTCCACCACGTTGCCCGGTTGCGCTGCAGGTGTTGGGGTGCTCATGTCAGGCTCCTCCGCTCTCTGTTTCGCTGGTGTTGTCCGCGGATTGCATGAGCTTGAAGATCACGAATTCCGCCGGCTTCACGGGTGCGATGCCGATCAGCGTGACCACTTGCCCGGCGTCGCGGACTTCGGGAGGGTTGGTTTCCTCGTCGCACTTCACAAAGAACGCCTGTTGAGGGGTAGTGCCCAGCAGCGCTCCGTCCCGCCAAACGTTCGTGAGGAACGCCCCGATGTCGCGTCGGATGGACTTCCACAGGGTGTGGTCGTTGGGTTCGAACACCACCCAGCGGGTCCCGTCCGCCACGGATTCCTTGATCATGTTGGTCAGGCGCCGGACGTTGATGTACCGGTACTCGCTGGCCTCGGGAGCCTTGGTCCGCGCGCCCCAGACCCGGATTCCTTCGCCGGGGAAGTATCGGATGCAGTTCACGCCGGCAGGGTTCAGGACCTCCTGCTCACCGCGGCTGACGCGCCGCACCAGGTCGATTGCGCCTTGGATCGGCTCGTTGGCGGGCGCCTTATGGACGCCGCGGGTCGCGTCCACGCGCGCCCAGACCCCCGCGATATGGCCCGACGGCGGTTGGGTTACCTTCTTGCCGGAGACCGGATCGATCATCACGATCCATGGGTAGTACAACGCCGTGTAGCCGCCGGGGGACTGGGGTGCGCCGAGGTCCTGTTGTTCTCCGGCTTCCGTGCTAGCCACACCCGGTCCGTCCCGGCCGTCCGGCTTGTTAGAACCATCCGGCTTCTCAGCACCATCCGGCTCGTCGCCATCCTCCGGTTCATCGGGCCCGGTGTCCGCCGAATCTTCGGCCCGGGCATCCGGGGTCCCGGGAACCCCGGAGGTCGCCGCCCGGGTGAGCGCACCGACGTCGTCCACTTTCTCCACGGTGTCCAGGATCGCCATCCGGTCCTGGCGGAGCGGATGTTCCACGTGGGCCTGCAGCGCTGCGTACGCCTCGGCGGTGGCGTAGCCCGGGGCGGCGACTATGGAGAGGTCGTCCACCGCTTCGAAGAGGGTCAGCCCGGTGGGCGCCGAGGCGGTTCCGGTCAGGCTGCCGCCCGGGCCGATGTTCACTACGTAGCAACGGCTTCCTCCGTTGGAGAAGAAGCCGTACACAGCGTTGGAGAGCGGGGTACCCGCCGTCGCGGTCCCGACGTATTGGTCCACGAATTGCGTCCAGTTATCCAGGACGCGGAGCTCATCGACCAAGGCGTCGTTGTCCGGAGCCAGGCCGACGAATCCGGCGATGCTGGTGTTCACCTGTCCTATTGCGCGTGCCCCGCTGGGGACTTCCTGTACGTAAACGCCTGGCGCCTGGTAATTCGCCATGGTGCGCTCCCTTCCCTACCCGCACATGGGCGGGTTCAGGTCCACCGGATGATGACCGGCAGGCTGCTGGTGCTGGCCGAGACTTCCCGTTCGGTGCCGTGGACCGCAACGGCGAAGTGCTGGAGTTCGTCCGCCGAGGCCAGGACCTCAAAGTGGCCGGTCGCATCACTGACGACCGCCGTGGCGGAGGAATGGGCGTGGATGTAGGCGTCGGGGATGCCTTTGTTGTGGACGTCCACCAGGCGTCCTTGGATTCTGCGGGCGACTCCGGTCTTGGCCACGAGCGGTTCCAGGACCGGCGGGCCGGACGGTTCTTCGAAGCGAAGGGGTACCGGGATGCGCACCAGGAAGCCGAGCCCGTCGCGGATGCTTTCCTGGTACTCGCCGGGCCGGTATTCGTTGCTGGAAACAATCGAGTACTGGCTGTGGCGTTCCACGGACAAAAGCAGTTGCTCCATGTTGTCCAGTTGTTCCGGGCCGTGGCATTCCACCGCGACCCGCAGCTCCAGATCCAACACGGGACCGTCGCGGCGCGAACGGCCAACCCTGTCGAGGGCGACGGCGTGGACAGTCACGGGAGCTTCGGGAGGGGAATCGGCGCCGTGGGGGGAGTCGTCGGCGAACCTTACGCGTTGGGGAGCGACGGCGTCGGAAAGGACTCCGAGAAGGTCGGACAGCGACGAACGCACATAGCCCACGGCAGAACCCCAGCTGGAAGGTGATCCACAAACGTAACTGGGAATAGGGTACTCCCGCAGTTGCCCGTAGTCACTGGGGAAACAGGGGTAACTCCATTCGTTTGAAGAGTCGCATGGGAGGGGCCCGGGCCGGTGCCGGCAACTGCCAACCGGGACAGGTGCCGGCACCGCGCCGGGAATCAGGCCAGGCCGGGCACGCGGTCGTTGATGGTGAAGGATTTTCTGGTACTCACCGGGGCTCCGGGCTTGGTGACGTAGTCCAGGACGCGGAAGTCTGCCGTCATGGAGTCCTTGGTAATTCGGGTGTTCACGTATCCGCGGTTGTCGTTGTAGAACTTCAAGTGCGGGTTCCATGCCATGGTTGCGTCCGTGGTGGATCCCGAACCGTCTCCCGTGGAGGTGATGGAGCTGCACACGAGTTCGGAACCGACAACCGGCGACTCCGGATCCTTATAGTCCACTTTCAGGTCCGTGGCCCAGTGCCGGTGCACGTCGCCGGTAAGTACGACGGCGTTACGGACCTTCGCGTCAACCCAGCCTTGGGTGATACGCCGGCGGGAGGCGGCGTAACCGTCCCAGCCGTCCATGGAAACGTCGTCGATGTCGGGAGCCTTGTTGCGGTCGCGCTCGGCGAAGAAGACCTGCTGGCCAAGGATGTCCCACCGCTGGGTGGAGTTCCTGAAACCGTCCAGCAGCCATTTTTCCTGTTCGGCTCCCGTGATGGTCCGGTTCTCGTCTAGGCGTTCGGCCACATTCTTGCGCCAGCCGTCGCCGGCGAGCTGGTCGTCGCGGTACTGCCGTGTGTCCATCATGTGGAAGTTGGCCAGTTGGCCCCATTGGATGGTGCGGTAGATCTTCATGTCGAAGCCGGCCGGGAGCGAGGAAGGGCGCAGCGGCATGTTCTCGTAGTACGCCTGGAAGGCAGCTGCACGGCGTTGCCGGAAGTGTTCAGTGGTGTCGTTGAGCTGGGCAGGGTCGCTGTTTTCCGGGATCTCGTCCGCCCAGTTGTTGTCCACTTCATGGTCGTCCCAGACCACCAGCCACGGTGCGATGGCGTGGGCTGCCTGGAGGTCGGCGTCGGCTTTGTACTGCGCGTGGCGCTGGCGGTAGCCTGCCAGGCTGACAGTTTCCGGGCCTTCATGGTCGCGCGGGTTGCCGCCGCCGATCACATAGCTGTCCTTCTTGTATTCGTACAGGTAGTCGCCCAAGTGGAGTACCAGGTCCGGGTGGTCCTCAGCCAGGCGCTTGTAGGCCGTGAAGTAGCCGTGCTCGTACTGGGCGCAGCTTGCGAAGGCCATGGCCAGGGCTGCGGGAATCTCCCCGGGCGCGGGGCTGGTCATCGTGCGGCCGGTGTCGCTCAGGTGGCGGCCGGTGCGGAACCGGTAGAAGTATTCGCGGCCGGGTTTGAGGCCTTTGAGTTCCACGTGCACCGAGTGGGCGGACTCGATCCGGGCCTGTTCGACGCCGCGGGCTACTACCCGGCGCATGTGCGGGTCCTCTGCCACTTCCCAGGCCACCGCAACGTTGCGGGACGGCATGCCGCCCAGGCCGTCTTCGGCCACGGGGTTGGCGGCCAGCCGGGTCCAGATGACGAAGCCGTCCGGCCACGGCTCCCCGGAAGCTACGCCGAGCGTGAAGGGATCGGTGCGGAGTCCGGCGTCGTCTGCTGTTGAAACGGCGACGGCGGTGTGCGGCAAGGCGGCAATCAAACCGGCCCCGAGGCCGGCGGATATGAGGGATCTGCGGGTGATGTTCTCCATGCCCTCGACGCTAGGAAGCCTTAGTTGACAGGCGCCGAGAGTGGTGTGAACTGCCGGTTAATTGTGTGACAAAAAGCGTTAACTCGCTGCTCTGTCCTAGGCGGGGTGCTGGTCGCACGAACTGCTGCACCGAATCAGGACGTAAGCCCCTATGCGGCAGATGGGCATGGTCGGGAAGCTGGGTGTATGCACGTTGAAAGTGTCAGATCAGGACGCCGCACCATCACCGCGCGGGTGCTGGCGGTGGCCGCGACAGTCCTGGTCGGAATTCCCTTGGCGGCGCCCATCTTTCTTGCGGCGATCTTCTTCGTGAGGTCCGGCGGCTTTCATCTTGACTTCCTCATGCCCGGGGAACTCTTCGTGGTGGTCCTTGGCGGAGGTGTGGTCCTGTTTGCCTCCAGCCTGGTTTCGCGGCAACGACGCAACCTCACCGGATGGCTGGTGTTGGCGGTGGGGGTCCTGTTCGTCGTCAGTATGATCCTGGCGATATCCACGGGCCTGGCCTCGGGAGAGACGCCGGCAGAGGGCTGGCCGCTTGCCATTGTGCTTGGATCCTACGGTCTCTACCTAGTTGTAGTTCCCATGGAGGTTGTGAACAGCGTGGCGTGATGTAAAAGGCGAAAGCCTCCGGTATCGATTTGGGTTACCACACTCATCTCGACGCCAGGAGGCTCTCGTTGTCCTACGTTACCCATGCCAACGCCGATCTGACACCTAAGGCCAGGGCGAAGCTGGCCCGTTTGGTCGTTGAGGAGGGCTGGACGTTGCGCCGGGCCGCGGAACGTTTTCAATGCTCACCAGCGACGGCCAAGAAGTGGGTGGACCGCTACAGGGTCCGTGGTGAGGACGGCATGGCTGACGCGTCCTCCCGCCCGCGGCGGAGCCCGAAACGCACCCCCGTACGCACCGAACGCCGCATTGTGGGGTTGAGGTTCAATCGGCGGTGGGGACCGCACCGGATAGCGGCCCACCTGGGCTTGGCCCGCTCCACCGTCGGCAAGGTCCTGACCCGGTACCGGAAGCCCCGGCTGGCCTGCCTGGATCAGGGCACCGGTCTGCCCGTTCGCACACCTGCACCGCAGCGCTACGAGCACGAGAACCCCGGAGACCTGATCCACGTGGACATCAAGAAGCTTGGGCGCATCCCCGACGGCGGCGGACACCGCGCCCTCGGACGCGCCAAGGGGCAGCGGAACCGCCGTGCCGGGACCGGTTATGCCTACCTGCATCATGCCGTCGATGACCACACCCGGCTCGCGTACTCCGAAATCCTCAACGACGAAAAGAAGGAAACGGCCGCCGCCTTCTGGCTGCGAGCCGCCGCATTCTTCGCCGCCCACGGCATCACCGTCAAAGCGGTGCTCACGGACAACGGGTCCTGCTACCGCTCCCGGACCTTCGCAGCAGCCCTGGGACCGCACCTCAAACACCGGCGCACCCGCCCCTACCGACCCCAAACCAACGGCAAGGTGGAACGCTTCAACCGCACCCTCGCCACCGAATGGGCCTACGCCCGGCCCTACACCTCAGAAACCGAGCGCGCCGCCACCTACCCGGCATGGCTCCACCATTACAATCATCACCGAACCCATACCGGCATCGGAGGCAAAACCCCCATCAGCCGCGTTCACAACCTCAGTGGGAATTACACCTAGTGGCGGTGGTCGCCCTCTTCGTGGAGGGTGTGGGGCTTTGCCGCCGCCTGTTCGCTGCGGCTCCCGCCTTCAACTTTCCACATGCGGGAATTGGGGGCGGCTTGGCCGGACCAAAGAGCGACCGCTCATAGGCCCCTCCAAGGTTCCTTGTTTGGGGACGCGATGGGTTCTCATGCCATTGAACGGTTGCGGGTGCGCTGACAGTGCCACTTCATTCGCAGCCCACAACTTCAGGTGCAACACTGGCCCGTCGCGCCGCGAACGGCCATCCTGTCAGTCCGCCAGGGAACAGCATGCAGGCTGTCCCCTGGCGGTGCGGCAGCTTCCTCGAGAGCCGGTAGACCGTGTCAGACCTCCAGCGCGTCGTCGTGGAAGCGACGCAGGGGCTTGCCGGCCGTTTCGCGGATGAAGATTGAGGCGACCCCCAGGGCGATGACAGCAACAACCGTGACGTAGATGGCCGGGGCCAGCGAATTTCCGGTGGTCGCCACCAACCAAGTAGCCAGGTAGGGTGCGGTTCCACCGAAAATCGCGTACGTGACGTTGTAGCTCAGTCCGGAGGCCGTGTAACGCACGTCCGTGGAAAACATCTCGGACAGCAGCACCGAGGTCACCACGTTGGCGGACACCGCGCCCAGGGCGATCAGCGCCTGGCTGGCCACGGCACTGCCCAAGGTCCCAAGCTCGGCCAGCATGTACGCGGGGATGGTCATCACTGTCAGCAGGACCGCGGCCATCTGCATCATGCGACGTCGGCCGATCCGGTCCGATAACCGCCCCACGACAGGAGCGAGTGCCGTGGCGAACAGGAGTGCGACAAGGCTGGAGAGCAGGGCCAGGCTCTGATCCAGTCCCACCACCCGGGTGAGGAACGTGGACATATAGGTGGAGAAGATGTAGAAGGACAGAGCCGTCAGCATGACAAACCCGCCAAGCCTGAGCATCTGGGGCCACTGACTGCCAACAACTGCACCCAGGCTCAATTTCGGGCGGTCGGCTGAGTCTTTGACCATGGCCTCGAACTCGGGTGACTCGTGAAGCTTGGAGCGGATGTAGAACGCGACCAAGCCCATGGGGATGGACAACAGGAACAATGCACGCCATCCCCAGTCGCCCATGGCCTCGGCCGGCAACATGAAGCTGAACAGTGCCCCGAGGCCGGCGGCCAACGCAAAGGAAGCGAAGGTGGCCATGGACATCGCGCTGGAGTAGCGGTTGCGCCGGTGGTCCGGGCTGTGTTCCACGGTGTAAATGGTGGCGCCGGCGTACTCACCGCCGGCAGATAGGCCTTGGATGCAACGCGCGATAGCCAGAAGGACCGCGGCCCAGATCCCGATCGTTTCATAGCTGGGGATGAGGCCGATGGCCGCCGTCGATCCGGACATCAGCAACACCGTAAGGATCAAAGTCTGTTTCCGCCCGAGCCGGTCGCCCAGCCTCCCGAAGATGATCCCGCCTAGCGGACGCATAGCGAAGGCGACGGCGAAGATGGCAAAAGTCTCCAGCAGTCCGGTCAGCGGGTCGCCGGATGCGAAGAAGGTGGCAGCGATGTGGGTGGCCATGTAGCCGTAGATCGCGAAGTCGAACCATTCGACAACGGTGCCGGCGAAGGAGGCCCCCACAACCTTTCGGAGGTGCCCGGCACTCACTTTGTGGAGTTCGGGTACGTGGTCTCGATCAATGCTTGGACGGTCGGCCATGGATTTATTGTCCGCGGTAGAGGGCATGGGTTTTCTCGTTTTAGTTGACCTCAGTGGCGGTGCGCCACTTCAGGTGAGAGTGATCCGTTTCACAACATGTTGCTCGTATAGCAATTTAGACCCGCATAGAGCAACAAACAACCCCCCTAGGTGGACATTTTTAGATCCAAGTCTTTTGTGGAATTTCCGGGCTCCAGGTGACCGCGGTCAGAGCGTGATTCTTGCGCAAGGCATTTCGGCCGGCCTCTAGCGCTCTGCAGTTTCGTGCGTTACTGTAGCCAACACAGCAACTTAGTTGCTAGGAAAGAAACATCTATACGAGTGAGGAAAGAGAACCATGACAGTAGAGACACAGACGGCAAGCGACATCGAAGCCCGCCTCGCAGCAGTGCTCCAGGAGGCATTCGAGGCAGGCACCGATATCTACAACGAGCGGGGATTCAAGCGTCGGATCGGCTACGGCAACCGCCCGGCTGTTATCCACATCGATCTGGCGAACGCCTGGACCCGCCCGGGCCACCCGTTCAGCTGCCCGGGCATGGAGGAGATCATCCCGAACGTTCAGCGGATCAACGAAGCTGCACGGGCCAAGGGTGTTCCTGTCTTCTACACCACAAACGTCTACCGCAACCGGGATGCCACCTCGGGGACTAACGACATGGGTCTGTGGTACTCGAAGATCCCTGTGGAGACCCTTCCGGCGGACTCCTACTGGGCCCAGATCGACGACCGCATTGCGCCGGCGGAAGGCGAGGTTGTGATCGAGAAGAATCGCGCGTCTGCATTCCCGGGTACCAACCTCGAGCTGTTCCTGACGTCCAACCGCATCGACACCCTGATCGTCACCGGCGCGACAGCGGCCGGGTGCGTACGCCACACCGTTGAAGACGCGATCGCGAAGGGGTTCCGCCCCATCATTGCCAGGGAAACCATCGGCGACCGCGTTCCGGGCGTCGTGCAATGGAACCTTTACGACATCGACAACAAGTTCGGTGACGTTGAATCGACGGACTCTGTGGTGGATTATCTGAACGGTCTCCCGCAGTTCGAGGACACGGTTCCGAAGACCCTTTCGGACCCCCAGCCCGAAGTGGCTGCCCCCGCGGACCCCGCCTAAGCCGTTTCACCTTTGCTGATACACCTGCGGGCGGAATCCCCGTATTGACCTGAAAGCCGGCACCCCTGATGGGTGCCGGCTTTCCAGGTTAGTTAAGTGCTGAGGAAACGTGGCGTCCCTTGTGGGCGAGGTCGCTCAAGGAACTTTTGCTGCATCAGCCCGGAAGAGAAGCAGACCAGCCCAAGCGGATGGAAATTTCCGATGCCGCCTGTTGCGCGGCCTGAACAAGAGAGTCCTTGACCCCTTCTTTCTGCACCCTCGAACGAGGGGCAGAGACAGTAATGCAGCCCACCACCTTGCCGCGGTAGTCCCGAACCGGAGCGGAGACCCCAAACTCCTCTTCGGCGGACAGGCCATCGTTGACGGCATACGCTTGATGGGCAACTTCCTTCAGATGGGTGGCGATGTCCTCCGGCAGGCCGTCATCTTTGGCGCGCAGTATCCTTCCGGAATCAACGAGGTCAGCGGCCAGTGCCGGCGGCAGTTCCGCCAGAAAAACCCTTACCGATGAACTTTCGAATTTGTTGTACCGAGTCCCGATCCAGGCGGTGTGTTTAACCTGGTGCGGACTGGCCACCTGCTCCACCACGATGGCCTCGGCGCCGTTCCACACGGAGATGGCGCTTGTCTCGTTGGTGTTTGCGGTGAGTTGTTCCAAATAGGGGACTGCGGCACGCCTCACGTCCAAGTCCGCCAGAAGCGGTCCGGACAACGCAAGTAGCCCCAGCCCCAGCCGATACCGGCCCGTCTCCTCATCCCGCTGGACGTAGCCTGCATCTGTAAGGCCGCTCAGAATGCGCGAAACCGTGCTCTTGTGGAGGCCTACGCGTTGGGCCACCTCTGTCACACCCAGAACCGGATTCTGAACCGAAAAGGCTTCCAGTACAGCAAGACCATTTAGCAGCGACGCCGCAGCGCCCTGGACTTGGCTGTTGTCCTGTTTCGGCCTGCCTGCCATGCGTATCCCTTCGCCGTGTCAATGCCCCGCGCTTTTGGCCCATCATATGCCGCGTGCGCATCAGACCCCGGCCACGGTGTGCTTCCACCATTGCACGGTCGCTGCCGCCGCCTCAGGGAGCGGCGTCGGTTCCAGGCCAAGAAGGCGTTGGCTCTCCGCCGAGTCCATCACGAACGGCCGCTCGAACTGATAGAGCATCTCCGCCACCTCCCGCATGTCTTTGGACACCAGGCCAGCGCCCCGAACAACCCAACCAGGAATGGCCGTTACTTTCGGCGCCGGCAGTCCCGCTGCCGTGGCGTAGGCGGTTGCGAGCCCGCGCTGGGTCAGTGCCGGATTGGTGGGGGCGTGCAGCACGCTGTTCCACAGATCGGGACGCCGGGCTGCCGCAATCATGGCCGCCGCCAGGTCCGGCACATAAGTGAAGGAGTGCAGCTGGTCGGCACTGCCCAGCACTTGGACAGTCTTTCCTTTGAGAACCAGGGGCACCATGCGCTCACCCGCGTGTGCCATCCTGACCCGGGGCCCAAAAAAGTCCCCCGCCACCACGCTCACAGTTTTTGCGGCGTGAGCCTCCCGAGCCTTGAGCAGTTGCGTACGGATGCCGCGTTTGCCTCCGCTCGCCTCGCGGGCCCCGGCCTCTGTCATGTCGCGGTCCGGCTCGCTGTAGGAGTACAGGCTTTCGGGAAAGACGACGACGACGCCCGCGGCTGCCGCTGCATCCATCACCACCTGCTCGGCGTGGGGGAGCTCGGCCTCCCAGGCGGATGCGGAGTACTTGGACCCGTGAATGCAGTGGAAGATCGCCTCTGCGCCCCGGACCGCCTCGGTGAGCCGCGAGGGGTCTGAAACGTCAACTCTCATCCGCTGGATCAACGCATGATCGGGTCCGCTGCCGGAACGCGTCAGGACGCGGACTTCATGGCCTTGGTCTGCCAGTTGCTCTGCGACGGCCGAGCCGACGGGTCCTGCTCCTGTAACGACGTACACGGTGCCTCTTTCCTTGTAATGGTGATTGAGAGAGCACTGCTCTCTCAATCAAGGTTCGGGCAGTGGTCCGCAATTGTCAAGAGCAGTGCTCTCTTTTGCTATCTCCGCTCTTGTTTATGGCAAGCTATCCCCATGCCCGAGAAACCGAAGCAGCCCACCCCGCGGGAGCGAGCCCGTGCCCGGACCATTGCGGACATCGTTCAACTGGGCCGGCAGCACCTCGCGACCCACGGGGCCGCCGCACTGTCCCTCAGGGCGGTTGCCCGGGATTTGGGCGTCGTTTCTTCGGCTGTGTACAGGTACGTCGAAAGCCGGGATGAGCTTTTGACCTTGCTGCTGATCGATGCCTACAACGAACTCGGTGACGAGGTGGATGCGGCAGTCCGTGCCGTCCCGGGTGATGACTTCGCCGCGCAATTCCGGGCGTTGGGCACTGCCGTCCGAGCATGGGCGCTCCGGGAACCTGCCAGCTATGCGCTGCTGTTCGGTAGCCCCGTGCCCGGCTACCAGGCTCCGGGCGAGCGCACCACCGGCCCCGGCACCCGCGTCATCGTCACCCTGGTGGGAATATTCGACGCCGCCTACCGCACCGGTGCGCTGGACGCGGAGGTGGCTCCCGCCGTCGTCATGCCTCCCAAGCTGGCCGCAGACCTGGCCGGTATCCGCACGGACATGGGGCTGGCTGCGCCCGATGCGTCGCTGGCGAGGGGCGTGCTGGTGTGGACCTCGCTGTTTGGGGCGGTGAGCTTTGAGGTGTTCGGTCAGTACGGGGCAGATACCTTTAGCGCGCGGGACGAACTGTTCGATCATCAGCTTGCAGTACTCCAGGCAGTCGCCGGGCTGTAGGGAGCGGAAGTAGAGTATTCGGATGGCTCGTGGTTTGGCTGACATTGGAGCCGAGGGTGTACTCCTCGCGGGGGCCGGCCGTGCCATCCTGCTTCAGGTTGCGGACCCGCGCATTGGCCACGGCGTGGCGGCGCACAGCAATTTTGTTGACCGGCCGCAGGACCGGCTCGTGGCAACGCTGACCTATGTTTACGCGATTGTCTATGGCACCGACAGCCAGGTTGCGGCAGTGCGCCGCGCTGTCAACCGCGCGCACGCGCCGGTGCGCAAGCCTGCTGATGGTAGTTCCGCCGGTTACAACGCCTTCGACGCGTCGTCCCAATTGTGGGTGGTGGCTACGCTCTACAACACCGCAGTCACTGTCTACCAACATGTACTGGGGTCGATCGATGACCACACGGCTGACCGCATGTACCGGGACTATGCCCGGATCGGGACTGCTCTGCAGTTGCCGCGGGAGATGTGGCCGGCGGATCGTGCCGCTTTCGCCGAGTACTGGAACCGGCAGGTTGCCTCCTTGCAGCCCGATGAAGCGGCCCGGAAGATAGCCCGCGACTTGCTGTACCCCTCGCGCGGTCCCGTGCTCATGCGTCCCCTGATGCCGTTGGCCCGGCTGTTGACTGTGGGGATGTTGCCGGAACACGTCCGCGAAGGGTTCGGCCTTGAATGGGGTCCGGCCCACGCCCGGCGGTTCCAACGGACCATGCGATTGCTGGGACAGGTTTATCCCAGGCTGCCCCGCCGGATCCGGCACTGGCCAAAGAACTACTGCCTGGGCAAGCTGCAACCCGCGCCCGCCCGGTTGCGGGGCGGGACCCGGAATGCGTAGTTCGACGTCGGTGGAAGCGTCCATCGACCGCCTCGCCCACCGCTACCTGGACAGGGTGGTTTCACGCGGCGGGGCGGGAGGCGTTTGGAAAGCGCGGCTAACGGAGTTCGTGGTGTTCGGGCTCAAGCAGGCGTGGGCGTGCGTCTTTGGTGCCCTGCTGCTCGCCGTCATCATTGCGGTCCGCCTCTGGTACCCCTCCGGTGCCGCGTTGGCGAGCAACGACTTCCTCACCCTTTCGGCAGTCGCAATCCAAGTGCTGATGGTCGTTTTTCGTCTGGAAACGCTCCGCGAGCTTCGGGTGATCGTGCTGTTCCACGTGGTGGGCACGGTCATGGAACTGTTCAAGACGGATGTGGGCTCTTGGGCTTATGAAGCTGACGGGGTGCTCAGGATCGGCGCCGTGCCGTTGTTCAGCGGCTTCATGTACGCAGCAGTCGGGTCCTACATGGTGCGGGTGTTCCGGTTGTTCGATCTGCGCTTCGACCGCTACCCGCGCCGTTGGATCACTGCGCTCGTGGCCGCGGGCATCTACGTCAATTTCTTCTCGCACCACTTCATCCTGGACTTCCGCTGGGTGCTGCTGGCCGCCGTCGTACTTGTCTACGGCCGGTGCGTGATGCACTTCCGGGTCTTCCGGAAGCGGTTCCGGATGCCCATCCTGCTCGCGTTCCTGCTGGTGGCCCTGTTTATTTGGTTCGCCGAGAACATCGGCACCTGGTCCCGGGCCTGGCTGTACCCGAATCAGCTGGAGGGGTGGCAGGCGGTGTCCATTGACAAGCTGCTCGCGTGGTTCCTGCTCATGATCATCTCCGTGGTGCTGGTGGCGTGGGTGTACAAGCCGGAGCCTCCGGAAGGTTCCCACGGCAGCCCATCGGCAGTTCACGCTGGGCGAAATGAGGCCTGAAGCCCGCGTAATTTCGGGGTTTTTAGCAAGTCGTGGGTCAAAGTTGAGCGTAGTTGGCTCAACTTTGGATTGACATCGTTCCGAGGCTGAGTACAGTTGAGTGCAGAACGCTCAACTAGCCGATTGTTGAGTGGTTCCCCGAACAACACAACCGCTGCCGCGGAGGATGCTGCCGGGCGCGATCATCAACATCGGCCATTGAAAGGAAACAAGATATGTCACGTGCAGTAGGTATCGACCTCGGAACCACCAACTCCGTGGTTTCTGTCCTTGAAGGTGGCGAGCCCACGGTCATCGCCAACGCTGAAGGCGGCCGCACCACGCCGTCCGTCGTCGCGTTCTCCAAGTCCGGCGAGGTCCTGGTCGGCGAGATCGCCAAGCGCCAGGCCGTCAACAACATCGACCGCACCATCGCTTCGGTCAAGCGCCACATGGGCACCGACTGGACCAAGGCGATCGATGACAAGAAGTACACGCCGCAGGAAATCTCCGCGCGTATCCTCATGAAGCTCAAGAACGACGCCGAAAGCTACTTGGGCGAAAAGGTCACCGACGCTGTGATCACCGTTCCGGCATACTTCAACGACGCCGAGCGCCAGTCCACCAAGGAAGCCGGCGAAATCGCAGGCCTCAACGTCCTCCGCATCGTCAACGAGCCCACCGCGGCTGCTTTGGCTTACGGCCTGGACAAGGGCAAGGAAGACGAACTCATCCTGGTCTTCGACCTCGGTGGCGGTACGTTCGACGTTTCCCTCCTCGAGGTTGGCAAGGACGAAGACAACTTCTCCACCATCCAGGTCCGCGCAACCGCAGGTGACAACCGCCTCGGCGGCGACGACTGGGACAACCGCGTTGTCGAGTGGCTCCTGGGCCAGCTCAAGGTCAAGGGCATCGACCTCTCCAAGGACAAGATTGCCCTCCAGCGTCTCCGCGAAGCTGCAGAGCAGGCCAAGAAGGAACTGTCCTCCTCCACCAGCACCAACATCTCGCTCCAGTACCTGTCCGTCACCCCCGACGGTCCGGTCCACCTGGACGAGCAGCTGACCCGTGCCAAGTTCCAGGACCTCACCAAGGACCTGCTGGACCGCACCAAGAAGCCGTTCCACGACGTCATCGCTGAAGCCGGCATCAAGGTTTCCGACATCGACCACATCGTCCTCGTCGGTGGTTCCACCCGTATGCCTGCCGTCTCCGAGCTCGTCAAGGAACTCGCCGGTGGCAAGGAACCCAACAAGGGCGTCAACCCGGACGAGGTCGTGGCCGTAGGTGCCGCACTCCAAGCCGGTGTCCTGAAGGGCGAGCGTAAGGACGTCCTCCTCATCGACGTCACCCCGCTGTCCCTCGGCATCGAAACCAAGGGTGGCGTGATGACCCACCTGATCGAGCGCAACACCGCAATCCCCACCAAGCGTTCGGAGACCTTCACCACCGCGGACGACAACCAGCCGTCCGTAGCCATCCAGGTCTTCCAGGGCGAGCGTGAATTCACCCGCGACAACAAGCCGCTGGGCACGTTCGAGCTGACGGGCATCGCTCCGGCGCCCCGTGGCGTTCCCCAGGTTGAGGTCACCTTCGACATCGACGCCAACGGCATCGTCCACGTCTCCGCGAAGGACAAGGGCACCGGCAAGGAACAGTCCATGACCATCACCGGTGGCACGGCCCTTTCCAAGGAAGACATCGACCGCATGGTCCGTGAAGCCGAGGAGCACGCAGCCGAGGACAAGGCACGCCGCGAAGCCACGGATACCCGTAACTCCGCTGAACAGCTCGCCTACTCGGTGGAGAAGCTGCTCTCCGAAAACGAGGACAAGCTGCCTGAGGAGGTCAAGACCGAGGTGAAGGCCGACGTCGACTCCCTCAAGTCCGCGCTGGAAGGCACCGACGACGCCGCAGTCAAGACGGCGTTCGAGAAGCTCCAGGCATCCCAGACCAAGCTCGGCGAAGCCATCTACTCGCAGGCAGCTGCAGCTGATGCTCCGGGTGCAGGCGCAGAGGGTGCCCCGGCAGGTTCCGGTTCGGCCGATGAAGACATCGTTGATGCCGAAATCATCGACGAAGACGAAGCGAAGAAGTAGCCATGCCCCATCACGGCAACGAAGCAGAGCACTCTGAAGGCAACGAGCAGCGTAAACCTGTCATCCGGGACAACCGCAAGGTTGACCCGGAGACAGGGGCGGCCCGCCACCCTGAAGGCGAAGCGAAGGCAGCGCCCACTGACGGCGACGCCCTCTCCCAGGCCGAGGAAATCCTCAACGGGGTTGAGGTTCCAGCCGAAGAGTCGGTAGCCCCCGGTGCTGCAGCCGAGGCCCAGGCAGCGGAACTCCGCAACGACCTCCTCCGCCTGCAGGCTGAGTACGTCAACTACCGCAAGCGCGTTGAACGCGACCGCGCCGTAGCAGGAGAGATGGCCGTCATCGGCGTCCTCAACTCGCTCCTTCCGGTGCTGGACGACGTCGACGCCGCCCGCCAGCACGGTGACCTCGAAGACGGCCCCTTCGCCGCCATCGCCACCAAGCTGGAGAATGCGCTGAAGACGTACGGACTGGAACGCATCGCGGAAACGGGCGTCGAATTCGACCCCACCATCCACGAAGCCCTCATCCAGCAGCCCGGCGAGGACATCGAAGTGGACACGGTCAGCCAGGTGCTGCGCACCGGATACCGCTCCGGCGAGCGTGTTTTGCGTGCAGCCCAAGTGATTGTGGCCGTACCCGCGTAACAACTCATCGAGATGGCAGTTCGTGACAGTGTTTGAGATGAACATTGGCATGAACTGCCATCTCGTTACCAACGAAAGGAAACGCTCTTGGCCAGCCAGGACTGGGTTGAAAAGGATTTCTACGCGATCCTTGGTATCGCCAAGGACGCCTCCGACGCCGATATCAAGAAGGCTTACCGCAAGCTTGCCCGGCAGTACCACCCGGATACCAACGCCGGGGATGCTGCCGCGGAAAAGCGGTTCAAGGACATCTCCGAGGCTTACTCGGTGCTGTCGAGTCCTGAGGACCGGCAGCAGTATGACGCCATTCGCGCCATGGGTGGCGGGGCGCGCTTTGCTCCCGGTGCCGGGCGCGGGGGTGCCGGTGCCAACGGCGGGTTCGAGGACCTGTTCGGTGGCCTGTTCGGCGGCGGCGCACGGCAATCTCCCGGAGCAGGCGGTATTCCGCCGGAGTTCGCCGACCTGTTCGGTGGCGGTTTCGGTGGGGGTCCTGCCGGATTCCAGCGCGCACCGCAAAAGGGATCGGACCGCACTGCAACGACCTCCATCTCCTTTGCCGGTTCCATCAAGGGCACCACGGTCAGCCTGCGTGAGAGCAACGGCAACGTCATTGACGTCAAGATTCCGGCCGGCATCAAGGACGGCCAGAAGGTCCGACAGCGCGGCAAGGGCAACGCAGGCCCGGCCGGCAACGGTGACCTCATCATCACCGTCAACGTGAAGCCCCACGACTTTTTCCAGCGCGACGGCGACAACATCCGCATCCATGTGCCTGTCACCTTCGCGGAAGCGGCGCTGGGCGCCACCATCGAGGTTCCAACGCTCGACGGCGACACCGTCAAGTTGCGCGTTCCGGCGGGCACGCCCTCAGGCCGGACGCTGCGTGTGAAGGGCCGAGGTGTGAAGACGTCCAAGGCGACCGGCGACCTGCTGGTGACTATCGACGTCGCGGTTCCGCAGAACCTGAGCAAGGAAGCGGAAGAGGCTGTGAAGGCGTTTGCTGCAGCCACCACTGATGCGAACCCGCGGCGGGACCTGGCCTCGAAGGCCCGGTTGTAAGGAGGCGGTCATGGCAATGGACGTCAACCAGCCGATCTTTGTCATCTCCGTCGCCGCGGAGCTTGCCGACATGCATCCGCAGACGTTGCGCCAGTACGACCGCCTGGGCATCGTTTCCCCCAGCCGTGCTCCGGGCAAGTCCCGGCGTTACTCCCAAAAGGACGTTGACAAGCTCCGGGAGGTCCAGCGCCTCTCGCAGTCGGGTGTCTCCTTGGAAGGCATCAAGCGCATCATGGAGCTCGAGAACCAGGTGGCTGCGTTGCAGTTCAAGGTTGCCGAACTGACGGAAGAGCTGTCACGCCGGCGCAGCCCCTTGGAAGCCCGGATCTTCGCGGCGGGCGCCGGAGGCGACGTCGTCAGCCTTGCCCGCGGGCAGCGACCCCGCCCGCGTTCGCAGGCTGTTGTGGTGTGGCGGCCGCGTCCGGGGGATAAGCAGCGGTGAGCGCTGTTGTGCCGCAACTTGCCCTACCCGGTGAGCTTTCTGCCACGCTTCAGGACACCTTTGGCTCCTGGCGTCCCCAGGCTGTGGTGTTCGACTGTGACGGACTTCTGATGGACACCGAGTCCCTATGGACGCGGACGCAGGAAATAGTCTGTGCACAACTCTGCATTGCCTTGGACCAGGACCTCCGGCATCGGTTGGTGGGCCTCCCGGCCAGCCGCATCGGCCCGCTGATGGCGGAACGCGCCGGGGCTGAACCTGCCACGGTCATCAAGCAACTGCTCGACGTCAATGAGGACTTGGTTCAGAAGCATGGTCGTCCCATGCGGGGCGCTCGGGAACTCGTGGAGGCCATGGCAGCCAAGGTGCCGTTGGCTGTGGCCAGTAATTCGGCACGGCGCATCCTTGACGTTGCCATGGCTCAGTCCACTTTCAGCCAGCACTTGGCTGCCACGGTTTCAGCCGAGGAAGTTGCACTGCCAAAGCCGGCCCCTGACGTCTATATTCTGGCTGCCGAAGCCGTGGGTGTTCCTGCAGCGGAGTGCCTGGCCTTCGAAGATTCAGAAGCTGGTGCCAAGGCGGCGGTGGCGGCCGGAATGAAAGTCATCGCGGTCCCGCAGGCAACAAGCCAAAAGCCGCTCGCCCACGCCTTCTGTGACTCGTTGGAATCAGCGGAGTTACGCGCGTGGGTGGCGGCTTGGACGTGGGCCGGCGAAGCCTAGGAGCTTCGCCGTGATTGCCGGATGCTGCTCTGGTATGTCTCCTTAAGGTTCTTGACGGTGGCGTCGTAGTGCCTGGTTGCGTAGGCGGCGTAGAGGATGTCGATGACCAGGAGCTGGCCCCATTTGCTGGTGACTGATTCACCGTAGAGTTCACCACCGCTGGGAACCGTGGCCGTGAACAAAGCAGTGTCGGCGTGCTCCAGCAGGGGCGATCCCTCTGAGCCGGTGATGGCCAGGGTGGCAGCGCCGCGCTGCTGGGCGAGATGGAGGGCCTCGATGATGGGTGTGCTTTGCCCTGAATCGCTGATGCCGATCAGGAGATCGCCCGGGGCGAGGATGGTAGCGAGCATGACTTGGATTGTGGTGTCGCGGTAGAGCATGCATTTCTTGCCTGCCCGGGTAAAGCGCATGACCGCCTCTTCGGCGGCGATGCTTGAGGATCCCATGCAGCAGAACACCAAGGTGTTGGCGGCGTCGATCATGTCTACCGCGCGCTGGATGGCGTCAATGTCCTGGCGTTGTCCGGTGCGTCGAAGCGACTGGATGCTGCTGCGTTCAACCTTGCCTACTATGTCTTCGGGGGAATCCCCCCGGTTGACGCCCTCGTAGACCACGTCCGCTGCCGAGGACTGCTCCTGAGTGGCAGCTTTGGAAATGAAGGTAGCTTCGGCCAAGCCAAGCAGCAGGGACTTGTATCCGTCCACGCCAAGCTCGCGCACAAAACGTGAAACCGTCGATTCTCCAACACCTGCGGCCAAGGCCAACTCGGTGATAGTCATGCTCTGCGCGCGTTCAGGCGATTTCAGCACAGCTTCGGCTACAAGACGGAGCGACGGCGGAAGGTAAGGCAGCCGCGCCGAAATTCGTTGCAGCAGTCCGCCGTCGGTAAAGGTCTCCGTCATGTAGCAATCTCTCCGGTCTAGTGCTGGTTGCCCAGGGCCTGAAGCAGGTTGTCCACGGCAGCCCATGTGGCCCGGTCAACGCTTTCCCCAGTGTATCCACCGATGTGTGGGGTCGCGATGACGTTCGGATGCTCCACCAAGGGCGTCCGTCCGGGCGGTTCGGGGTCGAAAACGTCGGTGGCCAGGAAGCCCAACTGTCCGGACTCCAGCGCAGCCAGGACTGAACCATCGTCCACCAGGGAGGCCCGGGCGGTGTTGATAATGCCCGCTCCGGGTTTCATCAGGCGAATAGTCCCTGCCCCGATCACTGGCTCCGCCGATGGCGGCATGTGGAGGGAGACCACATCGGCGGACCGCAGCACCTCCTCGAGCGAACCCCATGTGAAGTCATCGGACGGTCGGAACGAGTCCATCGGATAGGCATCGAAGGCGATGACTTCCATGCCAAGACCCAGGGCCAGGGTGGCAACGCGGCGACCGATCTGGCCGCAACCCAACAGTCCCAGGGTTTGCCCGGACACTTCCCGCCCTGCCCGGCGCTCCCAAATGCCCGCCTTCAGCTGCGCGTCGTGCCAAGGGATGCCGCGCATGGCGGAAAGCAGCAAGGCGATGGTCAACTCCGCAACGCCTTGGGAGTTCGCCCCGGGAGCGGTCAGGACACTGATGCCCTGAAGCTTTGCGGCCTCGACATCGATTGAATCAACGCCCACGCCGTTGCGGGAGATCGCTTTGAGCTCCGGAAACCCGGACAGGAAGGAACCAGTCAGCCGTTCCGTTCCGGCGATGTACCCCACACAGCCTTGCAAGGCTCCGCGCAGCTGTTCTTCGTCGGGAACGGCACCCGGTGCGGGATAGACGACGTCGTAACCCGCCTTCTCGAGCTGGCGTAACGCGGGATGCCCCCCGACCGAAATGGAACGGGGGGTTACCGCAATCCGGCGGGGACCGCCGTCGTGCGTAACGTTCGGTGACATGGCAATCAGGCCTGCCAACGGGGGTTGTCGATGAATTCGGGCTTGCCGTCACGCTCGACGCACAGCTTCCGGAAGCCCTTGGTTTCGATGGTTCCGTAGTCGTGGCCGGCGTGTCCCGGGAAGGCAAAGAAGGTTACCAGCGGTTCGGTGGCGGAGATATTGATGCTGCGGTGCGCGTAGCGGCGCGGAACGTAGACTGCTTGTCCCGGCTTGAACTCCGCGGCCTGCCAATCACCTTCCGGGTTTTCCATCAGCATGTAGCCGTTGCCGCTCAAGCAGTAGTAGATCTCCGCGGTATCCAGGACCTCGTGGAAGTGACCCTTGGTCATGTAGTACTCGTCGCCCACCTTGCCGGGGTAGGTGATGCTGGTCCCGTAAGCCACGTCGCCGGGAGTGGAGGGGACGCCCATGTCGAAGAACTCATAAACAAGGACGTCGTCCTTGGCCACCTGAGCGGCAGCGGCCTCCTGGTCGGCGTACATGTCCGCCATCGCGGAGAGCCGGCGCTGCAGCGGAGCCTTGGTGGTGGACAGCCCGGTCTTGACGTCAAAGTCGGTCAGTACTGCCTGCACGGTGGTTTCAGCAGGTGTGGTTTCAGTGGTGGTGTTCATTTTGAAATCTCCTTCTTGGAAACGTTCAGTGCGATGTCGGACAGGCGCTCGAATGCCGGTCCGCGGGTAGGAATGTCGATGCCGAAGACGTCGGCGATCACGCGGGTCCATCCGTGGAGGAAGTAGATCCAGCCGTCTTCAACGCGGACGTTCAGGCTGGATTGTTGTGCCCGCGCCTGGTCCAGGAACACGAGTTCGCCCCGGTAGTTGAAGTCCCAGGCGATGGCGTCCCGGGGGAAGACCACATTGTCCGTGAGCGGTGATCCCGGGCGGTCCTTCCCCAGCCCTGTGGCATTGATGATCACCGAGCCAGGTGCAGCGGCGGAAACCACAGCGTCGTTCTCCGCCGCGTCGGCCACCTGGACGTAGCTGATGGGCAGGTTGCTGCCGAGCTTGGCATGCATGGCACGCATCTCCTCCAACCGGCTGATTCTCCGGTTGGTCACGGTGACCTTGCGGGGGACCGGAAAACCTGCGGTGGCGCGTTTGTGCAGGTAGTACGTCAGGGCCAGGGACGAACCGCCCGCGCCCAACAGGATCAGTTCGGCTTCGGACTCGTTCCAGTAGCCGTCAGGGACGATTGCTTCCAATGACAGTCCGCTGGTGACGGCGTCCATGGCGTTTCCCCAGAGCTGACCGTCTTTCTTGGAGATGCTGCTGATCTCGTGCAGCACCTGCGCGTCATCGCCGAAACCGTCGAAGTCTTCCCGGGCGGCGCTGACGATGTCCAGTTTGTGGGTAGTCACCAGCGCTCCAAGCGACAGAGGGTCTTCTTTGATGAAACGGACAACGTCCCGGTAATCGGCCTCCGGAGCTCCGGGGGGAAGATCGATGCCTTTCAGGACGGCGGACAGTCCCAGTTCCTCGGCCCAGGCCGGGAACACGCGCATGATGGACGATTGCTTGGTGGTGACCCCAACGAAGTACATAGTGGGCTCAGTGGCGGGCATCAACATAGTGGTGCTCTCCTTGATGTGCTGTGAATGAATGGTCTAGTGCTCTTCCCAATCGGAAGCCCGGGCCACGGCCCGTTGCCAGCCGGCGTACAGTTTCTTGCGCTTCTCGTCGGCCATGTCCGGAACGAATTCCCGGTCCAGCGCGAAGGTTTCGCGGAGTTGGTCCTGGCTGCTCCACATTCCGCAGGCAAGTCCGGCCAGAAGGGCTGCTCCGCGTGCCGTGGACTCCACTTGCCGGGGACGAAGAACGCGAACGTTCAGCATGTCGGCCTGGAACTGCATGAGGAAGTTGTTGCGGACGGCCCCGCCGTCCACCCGGATTTCGGAGACCGGGATCCCTGCATCCGTTTCCATGCAGTTGATGACGTCCTTGATCTGGAAAGCGATGGACTCCAGAGTTGCCCGGATAATGTGGTTCCTGCTTGAACCGCGGGTCAGTCCGAGGATCGCTCCACGGGCGTACGGGTCCCAGTAGGGTGCAGCCAGCCCGGTGAAAGCGGGTACGACGTACACGCCGCCCGAGTCCTCCACATGGATGGCCGCATACTCGCTGTCTGCGGAGTCGTAGATCACGCGAAGTTCGTCCCGCAGCCACTGGATGGAAGCGGCAGCCACAAAGATGAGGCCTTCAAGGGCGTACTCAACTTTCCCGTTCAACCCCCACGCAATGGTGGTGAGCATGCCGCTCGTTGAGCTGACCGGGGCCCCGCCTGTGTGCATGACCAGGCTGGCCCCTGTTCCATAGGTCGCCTTGACCATGCCGCGGTCAAAGCACGCCTGCCCGAACAGGGCAGCCTGCTGGTCGCCAACGGCGGAGGCCACAGGGACGCGGGCACCGGCAAAGATTGCATCGCAGGTGTGTCCGTAAACCTCGCTGCTGGGGCGGACCTCGGGCAGCAACGCCCGTGGGATGCCCAGTTCATTGAGCAGTTTGTCGTCCCAGTCCAAAGTTTTGATGTTGAACAGCATCGTCCTTGCCGCGTTGGAATAGTCCGTGACATGGGCCTTGCCACCGGTCAAGTTCCAGATCAACCAGCTGTCCACGGTCCCAAAGCACAATTCCCCGGCTTCAGCACGTTCCCGCGCACCCGGGACGTTGTCCAGGATCCAGGCGATTTTTGTTCCGGAGAAGTAGGCATCCACCACCAATCCGGTGGTGGTGCGGACATGCTCTTCGAAGCCCTTGTCCTTCAGTTCGTCACACAACCCTGCCGTGCGCCGGTCCTGCCAGACGATGGCGTTCATGACGGGCTTGCCCGTATCCCGGTCCCAAACGACGGTGGTTTCGCGCTGGTTGGTGACACCGATCGCGCCGATGTCCGAGGGATCTATTCCCGCAGCCTCTGTAGCCCTTCGGGCCACGGCGAGCTGTGTATTCCAGATCTCAATGGGATCGTGTTCCACCCAGCCCGGCTTGGGGTAGATCTGCGTAAACTCCTGGCTTGCCTCGCCAACAATTTCAAGATCCTGGCTGTAAAGGATGGACCTGATCCCGGTGGTCCCGGCATCGAGTGCCATGATGTACTTCTTCGTCATCAGATGTCCATTTCTGTTTGCGCGAACCCTTTGACCGCGCTACTTCGTGTCGAAAAGGATCATGGCTTTCATGCCGGCGCCCGATCCTGCGTAGTCCATGGCCTTCTCGATGTCATCCAGTGTGAAGGTCTCGGTGACCAGGGGCGAGAGGTCCAGGCGTCTCTGTCCTACCAACCGCAGCGAGGCGGCGTAGTCGGAATTGCTGGACCCCGTTGTTCCCGTCAAGGTGAGGCCTTGATAGTGGACCCTGTTGGTATCGACGGGAACCCGCTGTGCCTTGCCCAAGCCAGCAAAGAAGTTCACCCTGCCGTGCATGGCCAGCAGATCCACTGCTTCGGCCTGGACTTCCGGCTTGGACACGCACGTCAGCGCGACGTCCACGCCCCTGCCGTTGGTTTCCTGCTCGACCACGGACGCCAGCTCGCGTTCGCCGAGGTTCACCAGGACATCAGCCCCCACGGAACCGGCGAAGTCGAGCCGGGCCTGGCGGTTGTTGGACACAATGACCTTGGCTGCCCCATAGAGCTTGGACAGCATCACATGGCAGGCGCCGATCGGGCCGGCACCCATCACCAGGACCGTGGTCTCCGGCCCAACGTTCAGCTTGCTGATGGCGTTGTAGCAGCAGGACAACGGCTCAACCAGGGCTGCCTCGGCGTAGTCCACGGAGTCCGGGAGGTGGAACACGTTCCCGCGTTCAAGCGCGAACCGGGGAATGAGGACGTACTCCTGGAAGCCGCCGTCCAGCGTGATTCCGAAGGCCTCGTAGGAGGGGCACATGTTGTTGAGCCCCAGCAAGCAACTTTCGCAGCGTCCGCAACCTACGTTCGGGGTGACGCTGACCCTGTCGCCCACCGAGTAGCCGGACACTTCGTCCCCGGCCTCAACGATGTCTCCGGCAAACTCATGACCGAGGACGCGGGGTGTTCCCTCCGGGAGCTTGAAGTGGCCGTTGGCGGCAATCCGGCGGTCCGTGCCGCAAATGGAGGCCGCACGGACCTTGATGACAAGGTCGCCCGGGCCCGCGACAGGTCGCGCAACCTCGTCAACAGTGATGGTGCCGGCGGAGTGGAGCCTTGCAGCCTTCACAGGGAACGCACCTCCTCCTGAGCTTCTTCGGAGACGGCGAACAGGACCTTGTTGTACCAAATGGAGCGGTCCGTCAGCTGGCGGAACAGTCCAGGAGCCTCCTCCAAGGGGCGGACGTGGCTGATCAGCTCTTCCACTTTCAGGTCCTTGCCCAAGTGGGCTATGACCATGTCCCATTCGCTGTGGCCCTTGGGTGTCACTTTGGCATTCCATGTCCCGTAGAGCCGCAGTTCCCTGCGCAGGAGCGAGGAAACTTCAGTCTTGGCCAAGTGAAGGTCGCCGCTGAGATCGCCCAGCAGGACAACCTGGCCTTGGACGGATGCTGCGTCGATCGCCTGGACCAGCGCTTTCGGGTTGCCGGTGGCTTCCACGGTGATTTGCGGTCCCCAGCCGTCGGTTGCCGTACGGGCGAGGTCGGCCGTGTTACCGGTCCTGGCATCCAGCGTTTCGAAGCCCAGGCCGGACATGATCTCCAGCTTTTGGTCGTCGATGTCCGCCACTAACACCCGCGAGCACCCAAGGATCCGCAACCATTGCGCGGCCAGGGCGCCGATGGGTCCGGCGCCGATCACCAAGGCTGTGGCGTGGGTGGGAATGTCCAGCTTCAGCATGGCGTGCAGGGCTACGCCTGCCGGTTCCACCATGGCTGCATGTGCCAGTGGAGTGTGGTCCGGGACTTTGAAGATGCTCTTGGCGGGCACCCACATACGCTCGGACATTGCGCCGTGGCGGCGGGAGCCGAAGTAGTCGTACCCCGTCCCCAAAGCGTGTTCGCCAATTTCGGACATCGGGTCCCCGTGCTGGTGCAACAGGGGGAACACTGCGGCGCGGTCGCCTGGTTTGAGTCCGGTGCCCGCCGGCGCCTCTTCCACGATTGCGGAGAATTCATGGCCGAGGACAAGGGGGTAGTGGTACGCCTTGCCGTGGCCGTAGCGGAGCACATCGGAACCGCAGACCCCGACGGCGCCGACCCGCACCAGGACAGGGTCCTCGCCTACAGGCTCGGGCTCAGGGATGTCCTGGTACTCCAGGTCATTGAGTCCATTGAGAATGGCAGCCTTCATGGCAGGTTAGACCTCCATGCCGTAACGGTGTGCCTTGTGGGTGGGGTACAGGGCGATCTGCGGAATGGTGACATCCGGCGTGCGGGTGGCCACATAGAGGGTGATCTCTGCGACGTTGTCCACCTCGATGCAGCTGGCGTGAATGCCTTCTTCGATTTCCTTCTTGTCCAGCCAGCCGTCGATGTAGGCCGGGACGTCGCCATCGTAAAGGCCCTTGTCGATGATTTCGGTCATCGGGGTCTTGACGTGGGACGGGTTGATGACAGTGACGCCGATCTTCTTGTCCTTGCCTTCAAGCAGGATGTTCTTGCTGAAGCCCATGAGGCCGTGCTTGGAAGCGCGGTATGGGCTGTGGCCGGGGCCGGAGGCGACACGGGCGGACGAGGAGCCCATGTTGATGATGCGGCCACCGTTTTCCTGCTTCTCCATGATGCGGAAGGCTTCGCGGCACATGAGGAATACTGCGGTTAGATTGGGGTTCAGGGTCTTGTTCCACTCGTCCAAGGTGACGTCCGTGACCGGCGGGGCCAGGGAGTCGCGGCCGGCGCTGTTCACCAGCAGATCGACACTGCCCCAGTTGGTCTTGGCCCAGGCGAAGAGATCGATCACGGACTGTTCGTCGGTGACGTCGGCAAGGATCGAGTGGACGTCTCCGCGGCCATACCCTCGGATGCTGGCAGTGACCTTGTCCAGGCGCTCCTCGTCGATGTCCACCAACAGGACTTTGCTTTCGTTGGCGGCGAAGATGCGGGCCACGGCCTCGCCGATGCCGGAGGCAGCGCCGCTGATGATGGCGACCTTGCCGGCCAGGGCGACGCCGTTCTGGGGGACGTATGTTTCACTCATTGTGGTTCTCCTTGTATTAGGTGGTTTTGATGGGGTCTGTGGCGGTCACACGGACGCCACGGAAGGGGATGCCAGGCGAACGGCCTGGCTGGCTTTGGTGCGGATGTCATCCCAGCGCCGTTCGGCGATGTCGGTTTTGGTGGCGATCCAGGAACCCCCGCAGGCCACCACGTTGGGCGCCTGCAGCCAGGATTCCAAAGAGGACGCCGTGATTCCGCCGGTGGGCATGAACTCAACATCCGGGTAGGGGGCCGCGAAGGCTTTCACCAGCGGGAGTCCGCCCACCGCCTCGGCGGGGAAGAGCTTCAGCAGGCGGAGGCCAAGCGACCGGGCTGCCTCAATTTCGGTGGGAGAGGTGACGCCGGGGATGATCGGCACACCCGCGCTGCGGGCGCTCGCCACCACGGCAGGATTCAGACCGGGCGAGACCAGGAAGTGCGCACCGGCGTCGACGGCTGCGTCCACATCCGTCACTGAAAGGACGGTTCCTGCGCCCACCAGCAGTCCGGGGACCTCACGCACCATTCGTGCGATGGCCTCGGCGGCTGCCGGTGTCCGGAACGTCACTTCAGCTACGGGTAGTCCGGCCTCCACCAACGTTTGTCCCAGAGGGACGGCGTGGGCGGCGTCGGCGATTTCGATCACGGGAACAATCCGCAGCTGCCGCAAGGTATTTTCCGGGGGCATGTCAGCGTCCTTTCAGCTGTTCTGCCGGTTCGCGGGCCGGCTCGACGGAGTAGCACCTGCCCACTTCAGGAAGGGTCCATTGCAGGTCACCGGCCACCTCGCCAAGTTCGCGGGCGGCGTCTTCGCGGGGCACCGTGTTGAAGTCGAACAACCCAAAATGGTGACCAACGACGGCGGGAATCGCCGCTTCCTGGCAGAGCGCCGCTGCTTCGCGAACCGTCATGTTGCCGGGGACGCCGTTCTGCAGCCTGCGGCTGTCCCGCCCGTTGATGGGCAGCAACGCCAGGTCCACGTGGTGGTTCCGCAACAGTTCGGCCTGGCCCACATAGGGCACGCAGTCGCCGGAGTGGTAGATCCGGATTCCAGCGATTTCCAGAATGTAGCCAAGGAAGACGGAGTCGCCGTTGGCATCGAATTCGAGGTCCTCGTGCGCCGCTGGTACGGCCGTGACGGACATGCCTTCGCCGAGTTCAACACGGTCTCCGGCGGTCACCGCACTGAGCCGGTCCGCCGGAATGTTCCTCTCGAGGGCTACATCCCGCCGTGCCCTCGGTGTCACGAACAAAGGGCTGTTGTTCTGCAGCAATCCTTCAACGGTGTCCGGGTCCAGGTGATCGGTGTGTGCGTGGCTGTGCAGGACAGCCTCAACGCCAAGCACCGCGGCAGGGTCCACCGGCACAGGGTGAAGCCGGGTGTGCGGAAACACCTTCCCTGCGTACTTCCGGGCAAGGCTGTCCGAGAGGTAGGGATCCACCAGCACACGCCGTCCGGCATGCTCAAAGGCGAAGCCCGCCTGCCCCAGCCACCAGAAGCGGAGGCGGCCGGCGTCGTCGGCTGCCCGGGTGAGATGCCCGACGTCGGGACCGCCGTCGGCGCGAACCGTCACCGCAGCGCTCATCGGACTGCCAATCGGGCGGGAAGTGCCTCGGGGTCATGCCCGGCCGGCGGCGTTTGCGCACCGGTCATGAGGGACACTGCGTCATTCATGGAGATGTCGGTTTTCTGGACGCAAGCGATGCGGCGGCCGAGGCGCTGGACGTGGATCCTGTCCGCTACCTCGAACACGTGCGGCATGTCGTGGCTGATCAGGATGACGGGAATGCCGCGGTCCCGGATACCGGCGATCAGGTCCAGGACCTTACCCGATTCCTTGACGCCGAGGGCAGCCGTGGGTTCGTCCATGATGATCACGCGGCTGCCAAAGGCTGCTGCGCGGGCCACTGCTACGCCCTGGCGCTGGCCGCCGGAAAGGGTTTCAACGGCCTGACCGATGTTCTGGATGGTCAACAGGCCGAGGTCGCCCATGATCCTGGCCGTCTCTTTGCGCATGGTCTTGTGGTCCAGCATCCGGAGGCCCCACCCCAGGGGGGCCGGGCTTCCGGATTTCGCGGCCCAGGAAGAGATTGGCCGCAATGTCCCGGGCCGGCGCCAACGCGAGGTGTTGGTAAACCGTCTCGATGCCCGCGCTCCTGGCGTCCAAGGGGGAGCGGAACTTCTGGGTTTGGCCATCTACTTTGATCTCGCCCTCGTCCGGGATCAACGCTCCGGACAATGCCTTGATGAGGGAGGACTTGCCGGCACCGTTGTCCCCGATCACTGCCAGGACTTCGCCGGGGTAGAGCGTGAGGTCCGCGCCGGCAAGGGCCGTGACGTGTCCGTAACGCTTTACGAGGTTGCGTGCCTGGAGGATGGGCTGGGTGGTTGAGGTTGGGTTGGTGGTCATCCCGCGACCTTTCGGGTCCACTGGTCGAGGCCGACTGCCACGATGACCAGTACGCCTGTGGTGAATACCTGCCAGAGAACATCGACGCCGGCCAGTGTCAGGCCATTGCTGAAGACTCCAATGATCAGGGCGCCCAGCAGGGTGCCGAGGACGTTGCCACGGCCGCCGAAGAGGCTGGTGCCTCCGATGACTACCGCTGTGATGCTGGCGAGGTTGACGCCTTCGCCGGAGAACGGGCTCACGGATCCGACGCGGCCGATCAGCAGCCAACCGGCAATGGCACAGATGATGCCTGCCACGATGTAGACGCTGAGCAGGACCCGGGTGGTCCGGATACCGCTGAGCCGGGCGCCCTCGGCGTTGTCACCTACTGCGTAGATGTGTTCTCCCCACGCGGTGCGCTTCAGGACAAAGGCCACGGCAACGAAGCTCAGCAGGACCAGGATGGACCCGTACGTGACCGGTGCTCCAAGGACCCGGAAAGTTTCACCGGGCCAGAGGAGCAGGTCCGGGAGGACATTGGCCTTTATGGTTTGGCTCCCGGAGGTCAAGAGGTTCAGGGCCGTGAAGATGCTCAGCGTTCCCAGCGTTGCGATGAACGGCGGAACGCGGAACCGCGTCACCAGGAGGCCGTTGAGGAAGCCGCAGGCCGCGCCCGTCGCCAAGGCAATCACAAGCGCGACGACGGCGGGAAGCCCGGCCTCGGCGGCCAGCTTGCCGGAAATGACGGTGGTGAAGACCATGACGGCGGCCACGGAGAGATCGATGCCTGCCGTCAGGATGATGAGCGTCTGCGCAATGCCCACCATCCCGATGATCTGAACCTGCTGGAGGATCAATGACACGTTGAGGGGGTCTACGAACCGGGGGCCCACCATGACCGTGAAGACAACGCATGCAAGGATCAGGACGGCGGTTGGACCCAGGAGGGGATGGGCGTGCATTTGACGCTGGACCCGGCCCAGGAATGAGACCGGCGGTTGCTGGTCAAGGCGCTCGCCCACCTTGCGTTGGATCGGTGCGTCCGGGGCCTTGGCCGGCGCGGGGCCGGGCGTCGCGGATACTGAATTCATTGTTGTACCTTCGCTGTTCAATGAACGGGTGGTTGGCTGCCTGGCCTTAGCCCCAGCAGTTCTCCAGGCCCCAGGAAGTGGGTTCGGAAGTGACGCCGGGTGCGGCTTTGTCCGTGATGAGCGTGACGCCCGTATTGGTGAAATCGAGGCCATCCGTGGTGGCGGGCTTGGTGCCGTCCTTCAGGTAACCGCTGATGGCCTGGAGCGCGTCGCTGGCCATCTTGATGGGGAACTGCATGGACGTGGCGCCGATTGCGCCGGCCTTGACGTCATTGACGCCCGGGCAGCCGCCGTCGATGGAAACCACCGTGACCTGCCCTTCCAAGCCGGCCGCCTTGATGGAGGAGTAGGCGCCTGCCGCGGCGGGTTCGTTGATGGTGTAGACGAGGTTGATGGTGCGGTCCCGTTGGAGGAGCTTCTCCATGGCTGTCCGGCCGCCGGCTTCGTTGGCGTTGGTGACTTCATGCCCCGCGATCCGGGGGTCTTTTTCGTCGCCGATCTTGTTCTTGTCCGCCACATCCACGCCGAATCCCTGCAGGAATCCCTGGTTTCGCTGGACGTCCACGGCAACCTGGGCCGGGCTGAGGTCCAACATGGCGATCCGTGCGGGCTTGTCGGCGAACTGGGCTTTGGCCCACTGGCCGATGAGGACGCCCGCCTGGAAGTTGTCGGTCGCGAAGGTCGCATCGGCCGCATCAGTCGGGTTGGTGGGGGAGTCGAGGACTGCCACGAAGACTCCTGCGTCCCGCGCCTTCTTGATGGCGGGAAGGATCGCTTCAGAGTCTGAAGGGGCGATCATGATGCCCTTGGCGCCACGGGCTACAAGATTCTCGATCGCTTTGACCTGCGAGTCGTTGTCGCTCTGGCCCTGGCCGGAGAGGGACTGGAGGTCGAAGCCCAATTCCGCGGCCTTCTTCTCGGCACCCTCACGCATCTTCACGTAGTAGGGGTTGTCATCGGTCTTGGTGATGAGCCCCACGAGCGGCTTGGAGTCGGCTGCGGAGGAGGAGCAAGCGGCCAGGCTTGCCGTGAGGCCGGCCGCGGCGATGAATGCGGCTGCCTTGACGGTCATTCCACGCCGTTGTGTACGAGCGGTCATTTCGAGGCCTTTCTGTCGAGAGGAACTCTCTGATTGGGGAGGGGTGGTGTTGATCACAAGCCTAGCAGGAATTTCCTTCCGAACAATAGTTTCTGGAAGAAATTTCCAAACTCGATTAGGCTGGCCACCATGTGTGGAATCGTTGGTTACGTCGGCAGTGCCGACTCAGTTAAGGCCCGTCGGCAACGTGCCCTGGATGTCGTGATGGGCGGCTTGCGCCGCCTTGAATACAGGGGCTACGACTCGTCGGGCATCGCCATCCAGTCGGAGGGACGCATTCACGTCCGTAAGAAAACGGGAAAGATCAGCAACCTCGCGGCTGCGGTCGCTGCCGAGCCGCTTCCTGACGGGAAGGTGGCCATTGGGCATACCAGATGGGCCACGCACGGTGCTCCGACGGATGCCAATGCCCACCCGCATCTGGCCGATCAGGGCCGGTTGGCCGTGATCCACAACGGCATCATCGAAAACGCTGCGACGCTGAGACATGCGTTGTCAGGAAGCGGGCACGACTTCGCTTCAGAGACGGATACCGAGGTGGCCGCGGCCTTGCTCGCGCAGGCGTACCGCGCCGTGGTCGCCGACTGCGCGGCTCCGGCCGCCGCGGAAGATGCCCTGGCAGAAGCCATGCGCCGCGCCTGCCTCGAACTGGAAGGCTCCTTTACGCTATTGGCGGTCCACGCTGACCACCCGGGACTCGTGGTGGCTGCGCGGCGGAACTCGCCTCTCGTCGTCGGAATGGGCGACGGCGAAAATTTCCTGGGTTCCGACGTCGCGGCTTTCGGCGAATTTACGAGGCGCGCAGTTGAGTTGGGCCAGGACCAGGTTGTCGCCCTCACCGTGGACGGTATTGCGGTGACCGACTTCAACGGCGCCCCGGTGGAAGTCGCGGAAGTGGCAGTCGACTGGGACCCTGCCGCCGCATCAAAGGGCGGCCATTCGTCTTTCATGGCCAAGGAGATGCTGGAACAACCCGAAGCTGTGCGGCGGACCATCCAGGGTCGCATCGGCGTAGACGGCTCTGTCCGCTTGGACGGCTTGGGCATCGACGACTCCACGTTCGCCGGGATCAACAAGGTAGTGGTGGTGGCGTGCGGCACCGCGTCCTATGGCGGACAGATTGCGAAGTACGCGATCGAGCGTTGGTGCAGGATCCCGGTGGAGGTCGACCTTGCCCACGAATTCCGGTACCGAACCCCCATGCTGGATTCCCGGACGCTTGTGGTGGCCATTTCCCAATCCGGGGAGACCATGGACACGCTGATGGCTGTCCGTTACGCGCGTGAACAAGGCGCCGTTGTGCTCTCTATCTGCAACACCCAAGGGTCCACGATTGCCCGCGAGTCGAACGGCGTCCTGCATACGCTGGCCGGACCCGAAATCGCGGTCGCCTCCACCAAGGCCTTCTTGGCGCAGGTAACGGCTAATATCCTCTTGGGTCTCTACCTGGCGCAGCTTCGTGGGAGTGCCCTGAAAGAAGAAACGTTCGCCGTGGCGCGGGAGCTGCGGATGGTGCCGGATCTCGTCCAGCGCACCTTGGCGGGCGCGCCGCGGGTCAAAGCGTTGGCAGCCGACATGCGCGAAGCGACGTCGGTATTGTTCGTGGGCCGGCATGTTGGGTTCCCTGTGGCCTTGGAGGGAGCGCTGAAGCTCAAGGAGCTTGCCTACATCCATGCAGAGGGATTTGCTGCCGGAGAGCTCAAGCATGGTGCGATCGCGCTCATTGATCACGGGCAGCCGGTCATTGTCATTGTTCCCTCGCTCCGGCACAGCAGTCTTTTGCATTCCAAGGTCATGTCCACCATCCAGGAGATCAAGGCCCGCGGCGGCAGGGTCATTGCGGTGGCGGAGGAAGGAGACGGGGTTGTTGCGGAATGGGCGGACGAGGTAATTACTGTGCCGGAGTCGTCGCCGCTGTTGGCTCCGTTGCTGACCACGGTCCCGCTACAACTGTTTGCTGCCGGTCTTGCCGCTGAAAAGGGACTCGATGTGGACCAGCCCCGGAATCTCGCCAAGTCCGTCACGGTGGAATAGCCCAGGGCCGCCCGCTGATAAAGCGGGCAGCCCTGTTGCTTCAGCTCCGCATGGATGCTTCAGCTCCGCATGGAGGCGGGGAGTTCCGGCGTGGCCGCCTGCGTATTGCTCAGGGACTGCAGCCGTGTGGCCACAACGCTGATTTCGGCAATGTTGGTCCGGGGAGGCAGGCTGACGGCGCAGTGTACGGCCTCGGCAATATCGTCAGGGTGGATGGCCCAATCACGGACTTCCCGCGGCGGCGGACTGGGGCGAAGGTCAAGGATGGGCGTGTCCACAATGCCGGGAAGGATGCTGCATACTCGGACTCCATTGCCGTGCTCATCCCTCGAAGCTCCCCGGGCCAGGCCCAGCAGCGCGGACTTGGAAGCCCCGTATGCCGCGCCGCTGTGGTCCGGCCAGCTGGCGGCGATGCTGGAAATGATTACAACATCACCCTGGCGTTCGCGCAGTTGATCGAGGGTTGCCGAGAGCAGGGTGAAGACGCCGTAAACGTTGGTCTTCATGATCTGGTCGAAGCTCTCATCCGTGAGCTCTGCTACCCGCCTACGCGGGACGTTGGTCCCTGCGGCACAGACCAGGATGTCGATAGGGTCGGATTCGGCCAATTGGGCGGCCAGGGCCCGGGCTCCGGCGCTGTCCGAGACGTCCAGCGCATGCGCAACGAACCGGCCATCGGCCAGGTGTTCCGGGCTGACTTCGTTCAGGGCTTCCTGGCGGCGTGCGACTCCGTGCACCCGCGCGCCTGCTGCGAGAAGTCTGCGGACCACGCTGGCGCCGATGCCGCTGCTTGCTCCTGTCACGAGGGCAACCCTGCCCTCGAGGTTCCTGTCCATGGGTCCTCCTTACGCCGGGCTCCGGCGTGATCTGTTGGGAATGCGGGCGAGCGGCTTCGCAGCCTCGCTCAAATGTTAAATTATCACTTGACAGACATTTTGTCCGCATGGTGGTGTTAAGCCTAGACAGTGAGCCTTCCGGCCCACATCCGGTACACGCTAAACCTGCAAGGGAACGCGGCCGGGTCATTACAGAGTCAAGCCACAGCGCGTGGCTACCCAACGCGGGAGCATTCAATGACGATTGTTGAGCAGAACACGGCCCAACCGGGCACCGGCGCGGAGCGGCTGCGGCTTCAGCGCAAATCCTTGCTCGCCACTGGTGTGGGCAACTTGCTTGAGTGGTTCGACTGGACCATTTACACCGTTGCTTCCGTCTATATTGCGGGCAGTCTTTTCAACTCGGGCAACCCCATGTCGGCACTGCTGAGCACCTTGGCGGTCTTCGCCGTCGGCTTCCTGATGCGGCCCATCGGCGGCCTGGTCTTTGGTCCCTTGGCCGACAAATTGGGCAGGCGCAAGGTCCTCCTCACCACTATGTTTCTCATGGCAGGGGCGAGCCTGGGCATCGCCTTGATTCCTTCCTACGCCGTGATCGGCAGCTGGGCGTCCTTGCTGCTGCTCGCCCGGCTTGTCCAAGGCTTCGCCCATGGCGGGGAGTCGACGACGTCCTATGCCTACATCGCTGAGATCGCGCCGCCAAAGCGCCGGGGCCTGTGGTCGAGTTCAGTCTTTATTGCCGTGGGATCGGGTTCTTTGCTCGCCACCTTCTTCATGGCACTGCTGACGGGAGTCTTCAGCAAAACCGAGATGATGGAGTGGGGCTGGCGGATTCCGTTCGCCGCGGGTGCCTTGCTGGCCGTCGCAGCGCTGTGGTTGCGCCGGGGCATGATGGAAAGCGAACATGTTGCGGCCGCTCCGGAATCAAGCGCAGCGCCGGCGTGGAGCAGGAAGCAGGTTGTCACTGCGGGCGTGAAGCTCTTCCTCTATGAGGCCGGCGCCACGCTGACCTACTACACGTGGGTGACCTCGGCAGCAATCTATGCGATCGGCGTCAAGGGTATGGACCCGGGCCAGGCCTTCGTGATGAGTGCCATCGCCCAAGTGGTCTACATTCTGTTCCTTCCAGTGTCGGGCTGGATCTCTGATCACTGGGGCCGCAAGACCACGACGCTGATTTCCTTGGTGGGCATCGCCGCGACCGTCTTCCCCCTGTGGGCATTGATGAGCAGCGAGCCATGGACGTTGCTTGTCGCCCAGACCGTGGGCCTCCTGCTGGTTGCCTTCATCACGGGCTCCAAGCCGGCTGCCATTTCGGAACAGATCCCCACCCGCTACCGCACCCGCATCTTCGGAGTGTCCATCTCCTTGGGCGTTGCCATTTGCGGTGGCACAGCGTCCTACCTCAGCACCTGGCTCAACTCGATCGGTAACGGCTGGATCTTCAATATCTACGTCATCGCGGTCGCGGCCATTTCCACGCTTGTGGTCTTGAAGTGGAAGAACAACTCCGGCGTTCCCCTGCACCAAGTCCGGTAAGTCCGGCCATCAGATCAACAGACAGTTCCCGGCGGTGCCCCTGGCCCCCGGGAACTGTCGCATTTCGGAAGGATCTCCATGAATCTCCCCGCAACAGCACCGGCCGCCGTCCGGTCATCCACGGCGCCCCGCAGCATCATTGTCAGCATGAAGGATCTTCCAGACCCTGCTCTTCAGGAAGTTCTTGTCCGCACTGAATATTGCGGACTGTGCGGGTCCGATCTCCACATCTGGAACGGCGACGATGGCTACGACTGGGTGCCCTGCGGCACAACCCTGGGTCACGAAATCGTGGGAACCGTGGTCCGCAGCGGTCACGGATTCACCGCGGGGGACAGAGTCACCGCAATCGCCCAGTCGGGGTGCGGGGAATGCCCGGCGTGCCAGTCCGAGTACGCGAACGGCTGCGAAGGGAAAATGACCTTGGGCTTGACGCGCGACGGCGGCGCTGCGGCTTTCGTACGAATCCCGGCCGCGCAGTTGCTGGCCGTTCCGGAGAATGTCCCTACGCTTACTGCCGTTCTCACGGAGCCGCTCTCTGTAGCCGCCCGCGCCGTCGCCGGCCGGGGGAGGATCACCGCAGAAGACACTGTGGTGGTCAGCGGGCCGGGAACCATCGGTATCCTCGCAGCATTGGTGTGTAGATACGTGGGTGCGCGGGTGCTCCTGAAAGGCACGGCCGGTGATGTTGCCTCACGTGCGGGTCTCGCGGCCCGGCTCGAGCTGGAACTGGCGGAGTCTGTGCCCGGAAGTTATAGCCCTACGGTCTGGATCGAAGCCGCAGGCGCATCGGCAGCACTAACTGATGCCGTGAGGGCCCTGCCGGTCAGGGGTCGCTTGGTGATGGTGGCACTCTACGGCGCACCACCTGTGCTTGCAGCCAACGACGCCGTGCGGAAAGAACTGGACATTATCACGAGCTACAGCTCCCACCGGCCCGACTATGAACTTGCGCTCCAGGTGCTCCAGACACAACCGGACCTGGGCAGCATCCTCGTGGAGACTGTCCCGCTCGCCGACATAGCCGGGGCGTTCGAGAAAGTGGGTCGGGGTGGTGCACCCAAGGTCGCCGTCGTGCCCTGAGCGCAAAGGTGCCTTAAATACAAGGGCCGCAGCGTCCGGAAGTCCGGTGCTGCGGCCCTGTATCCGGTCCGTCAGTCGAATGTCCCGTCGACCGTGAGGCCGCCGTCCACCTTCACCACCTCACCGTGAATGAACGATGCGTCCGGAGACAGCAGGAACGCGATGACGGACGCTATTTCCGACGCTTCCGCCAGCCGGCCAAGCGGCGTGCGTCCCAATAAGGATTCCTCGTTGAGCGTGCCGTTTCGGAGGCCGCTGCGGACCATCTCGGTGTTCACATAGCCCGGGGCCACCGCGTTGACGCGGATGCCGTGCCTACCCCATTCGACGGCGAGGGTCCGGGTCAGGCCCAGCATTCCCGTTTTGGCCGTGGAGTAGGCAGAGCGGCCCGGGAGGCCAAACGAGGAGCCTACCGAGGCGATATTCACGATGGAGCCGCGGCTGGCTTTCAGCAGCGGAAAGCCGGTTTTTGCCATCAGCACCGATCCGGTCAAATGGATGTCCAGGAGACGCCGCCACTGGGCGATGTCCAGCTCTTCAGCGGGCTGGCGGAGGATGTTGCCCGCGCAGTTGACCAAGCCGTCCAAACCTGTGGTTTCCTGCGAGACAGAGGTGAAGAGCCCCTCCACGCTGATCTCGTCCGCAACATCCACGCCGAATCCGAGGTGGGGCTCGCGCGTCGGTGCACCGTGGTTGAGTTCCTCCGCGAGATCCTTGGCGGGCCCTTCGTTCAGGTCCGCAACCAGCACGCGCCACCCCCTCTCGGCGAGCAAATGGGCTGTGCGGGCACCGATTCCCTGGGCGCCTCCGGTGATCAGGGCGGTACGTGGGTTCATGATGTGCTCCTTTGTGACATTGGGGATGCGCCTCAGGCTGTGCCAAGGCGGAAGTTTTCTTCGGGGGCCTGGACTGATACCGCAGGCGCCCCGGTGAGGGTGCCGAGAGCGGTGGTGGAGCGCCCGACCGCCAAGGCGCCCCAGGCTGCCGAGCGGGCCAGGGATTCTGCGAAGGACCACGCACGGTTTCGCGGCCCGGTTGGGCCTTCCGGTTCCACACAGGCCTCGCTGAGGAATCCGGCCAGGGCAGCGTCCCCGGCACCGGTGGTGTTGACTACCGTGGTCTTGGGCGCACGGGCCCACAGAATGCCGTCGGGTCCTGAGCCGATGAGCCCGTCCGCCCCCATGCTGGCCAGGACAGCCCCGACGCCGGCCTTCCGAAGCTCTTCGGCTGCCCGGACTACGTCGCCGACTGTTGCCAATTGCTTTCCAGCGAATGACTCAAGCTCGGGAACGTTGGGTTTGACCAGATTCACGAGGCCCGTGGCGGCCCAACGATTCAGGTCAGGGCCGTTGACATCCAGGCACACTCTGGTACCGATGGCCCGGGCCTCGCGAAGAAGGCATTCAAGATCGGCTAGTTGACCGTCTTCCGTGACAGGCAGGGCGCCAGCCACCACCAGCCAGTCGGCATTCAACGCCTGGACCTCCCGCAGCGTCGCTTTGCAGACGGACTGCCACTCACGCTTAGGCAAAATCCCGGGCCGCTGGTTCGCGTTGGTAGTGGTGCCTTGTGAGTCCACCAATACCGTGTTCACTCGGAAGGACGTGGAAACGGGGACGGTGGCCACCGGGGCCGACACTGACTGCAGGAGCGCTGCCCTGCTCTGGTCCGCTTCGCTGGCGGGAATGACTGCGGTGGTTGGGTTGCCCGCCAGCTTCAGCGTGCGGGCAACGTTGATCCCGTTCCCGCCGAGGCTCTCCTCGACGGCGGACGCCCGGTTGACAGCGCCGGGCACGAAGTCTTCGAAGAAATAGATCCGGTCAACCACCGGAGATGGTGTGAGGGTCACCACCCGCTGTTGGCCCAACCGGGGAGTCGGGGCGGGCATCGGGGGATGGGAGGCGCCATGGGAGCGGTAAACCGAAGCGCCGCGGATGGTTCTATGGGTGAGGCTGCTCATGGGATCGGCGCCTGCGGCTAGTCGTCGGCCAAGGCGTGCCGGACCTGCTCCGCTACGCGCTGTGCAGAGAGGCCGTATTTGTCCAGCAGGTATGCGTTGGGAGCCGATTCCGACCAGGAATCCGCGAGGCCAAGCCGCGTCACGGTTTTGCCCAGGGTGGTACTGGTCACCAGCTCGCTGACCAGTCCGCCGAGGCCACCTATGACGCTGTGCTCTTCGATCGTGAAGATCGGTGCAGGTCCGGAGAGCGCTGACAGGAGAGCAGCTTCGTCTACGGGTTTCAGGCAGGGAACGTGGACCACACGGACTTCGAGTCCTTGTTCGGTCAACAGTTCTGCGGAATCCATAACCCGGGAGGTCTGGACTCCGGTGGAAACCAGGATGGCGTCGCCTCCTTCGCGCAGTACGTGGACAGTGCCGGGTACAAAAACATGGTCGGAGTCGAAGACGTCGGCCACGGCATCCCTGGCAAGACGGATGTACACAGGGCCGTCGTAGTCGGCGGACCAGCGGATGGCAGCTTCGGCCTCCTCGGCATCGGCCGGTGCGATGACCGTCATACCCGGCATGGCGCGCATGATGGCGAGGTCTTCGATGTCCTGGTGCGTTTTTCCGCTGCTGCCGTTGAGGAGTCCTGCATAGGAAGCCGCGATCTTTACCGGTGCTCCCGTCTGGGACACAAGCATGCGGATGGGGTCCAAAGCCCGGTGTGTCAGGAAGACGCCGAATGTGGAGAGCCACGGCCGGTATCCGAGCGTTGACAGGCCGAATGCGACGCCCACCATGTTTTGTTCGGCTATGCCGATTTCAAAAAAACGCTCCGGGAAGGCCTCGGCGAAAAGATCAGCCTTGGTGGAGGTCGCGAGATCGCCGTCCACCAGGGCAACCCGGCTGTCGCTGCGGGCGAGGTCCACCAGCGTCTGGCCCCATACATCACGCTGTGCCTTCACTTTGCTTCTCCTTCGAGTGTTTGGCCGAGTTCTGCAGCAGCAACCGCCAGTTGTTCCGGTGTGGCAACGCCGTTGTGCCACTTATAGGTGCCCTCCGTGAAAGAGATGCCCTTGCCTTTGACAGTGTTCGCGAGGATCACCGTCGGTTTTCCCGAGCCATGGCCCGCGCGCACGTGGTCGAAGGCTGTTTGGATCTCGTCAAAGTCGTGGCCGTCTATGCTGACGACGTTCCAGCCAAAGCTGCTGAAGACTCCTTCGAGGTTCACTCCCGCCCATGGGTTTGAACGGTCGAAGCGGTCGCCGTCTTCGGTCACAGGCCACCCGTATTGTTGGAGGCCGTTCAAGTCGATGACAGCGGTGAGGTTGTCCAGCTTGAAGCGCCGCGCGGTGTGGACCGCCTCCCACACCATTCCTTCTTCAAGCTCTCCGTCGCCCAGCATGACCCACGTGTGGAATCCGGCTCCGAGCTGCTTGGCCGCCATGGCCATCCCTGCCCCCGCTGAAAGCCCTTGGCCCAACGACCCGCTGGACGAGTCCACCCCCGGTGTCAGTTTCATGTCCGGGTGCCCTTGGAGGCGCGATCCTCCTTGGTCGAATGTCGCCAGCTCTTCGATGGGGAAGTAGCCGCGGAGGGCCAGGACTGCGTAGAGCCCGATCGCGCAGTGCCCCTTGGAAAGAATGAAGCGGTCCCGGGCAGGGTCCTGCGGCTGCTGAGGATCGATGCGGAGCTCGTTGAAGTAGAGCGAGACCAGAAGGTCCATGGCCGAGAGCGGTCCGCCGATGTGGCCCGCTTTGGCGTTGGCGACGGTCTCAATAACGTGCCAGCGGCCGGCTGCCGCCAAATGCTGAAGTTCGGCTGTGCCGATTCTGCTTGCTTGCTTGTTTGGCATGACTTTGTCCTCGTCGATCGTGTCAGCAGGTCTGTAAGCCTATTATTATCGCTTAGTGGACGTTAAGTCCAGAAGGTGAGAAATCTAGTTGCAGCTCCGAACGAGGACCTTAACTGCGCCGGACCCTGAGCGGGCCTCGGCGAAGGCGCTCGCGACTTCCTCAAGCGGGTACTCAGACACGGGGATGTCTGCCAAGGGCAGGGCCTGGCTGCTGATCAGTTCCACTGATCGGGCGAAATCCTGGGGTTCATATACCCGTACCCCGATGATTTCCTGTTCGGCGAAGGCCATTTCCCGGAGGTCCACCTCCGCCGGGCCGTGATGGACGGCCACGATGACAATCCGGCCGCGGACCGGAGCGGCTTCGGTCAAAAGCGGAGTGACGCTGTGGTGACCCGCGCAGTCGAAGACGACGTCGGCGGCGTCGTCGCGATGCAAGCGCGCCACCGGAACATCCTCTGGGGCCAGTGCGGTGAGCCCCAGTGACTCAACCACCTGCCGCCGTCGTTCGCTCGGCTCCACGACGCCGAAAACCTTGGCGCCTTCATGCCGGGCGACCTGGGCAACCAGGATGCCGATCGGTCCTGCTCCGAAAATGAGCACACGTTCTCCGGGGACGACGCGGGCGCGACGCACCGCGTGGATCGCGACCGCGAGTGGTTCCGCCAGGGCGGCCTCCCTTGCGGGCACCGGTTTGGGGAAGGCGGTGATGTTCGCGGTTGGTACAGCCATGACTTCCGTCATGGAGCCGGGAGTATCTATGCCTAGCAGTCGAAGGTTGCGGCAAACATGGGGGAGTCCCCGGGTGCATGCTCCGCACTCGCCGCAAGGCAGCAGTGGATTGACCGCCACCGTGGTCCCTGTCTTCAAACCGCTGCTTCCCGGGTCCTCGATGGTTCCCGTCATCTCGTGGCCCATCACCAGCGGCAGCACGGCGCGGGGGTGGGTTCCGTCGACGATGGGGAAATCGGATCCACAGATCCCCGTGAAGGTGATGCGGACCAGGACTTCGTGCGCTTCGGCCCGAAGCTGGCTGCGGTTTTCCACGGCAAATTCCCCGGGCGCAGTGAGTACTGCTGCGCGGTGGGGCATGAGGGTGCCGGTGTGCGATGTCATGGTTCTCCTTCGGTAGATTGTTTCAAATTATCATCTAACGGACAGTAAATCCATAAAACGATAAAGTGCTGGTAAGGAGTTTGGTTGCACTGCAAGGTTTCCCTTCCGTATCGTGAGTCATGGTCTATGTCCGCTAGGTGAGAGGTTCCAATGTCGGAAGTAACGGACCCCGCAGGCGGAATGAACCTCGTCACCAAGTCGGCTGGCGTACTCCACGCCATTGCGGAAGCCGGAGAGCTCACCGTCGGCGAGCTTGCAGAACGCACAGGTGAGCCTGCGAGCTCGCTCTATAGGTTGCTCGCCACGCTTCACGCCATAGGGTGGGTCGAGGACGGCTCGCGGCGCGGGAAGACGCGGCTTGGCCTGGACCTCGTTCGGTTGGGGGCAAAACTGGAGTCGCAACTTGATTTACGGGAGTTGGCGCGTCCCGAGCTTGAAAGACTGCACGCGTCCACGGGCCAGACGGCATTCCTCTGCATCCGACGGGACCTGCGTGCAGTCTGCATCGATAGGATCGACGGCTTGGATGTCCAGATCCACAACCTCAGGTTGGGCGAGTCCATGCCGCTGGGACAGGGCGCCGCGCCCCGGGCAATCCTCGCGTTCGAATCCGACGAGCTGATTGAGCGCTACTTGAGCGAGCTGCCGGAGGATGAGTTCTTTGGTCCTGTAGCCGGCGACGCTGACGAGCTCCGACGTCGTCTTCAGGAGACGGCCGCGGCAGGAGTGGCCGTCGCGCACAGTGATTGGGGCCAAGGAATAGGCGGGGTCGGCGCTCCGATCTTTAACCATTCAGGAGCAGTAGTTGGTGCTCTTTCCATCAGCGGCCAAACTCACCGGGTGTTTCACAGCGGCTACGACCCCGTGGAAGTGGTTCTTTCTGCCGCGGCGGCAGTCAGCCGCGCCTTAGGCGCCTCGTTGCAGCAAGGCGCCGACTTCCCCGCCAAAGTTGGAAGTGACTCCTGATGCCCGCAAAGCCCATTAAAGTCATGGCCAACAGTGCCGACCTTTTGAACGCGTTGGCTGATACCGGGCCAATGAGCGTCGCTGACATTGCCGATGCCATCTCCATGCCGCGGCCCAGTGTCTACCGTCTGTTGGATGCGCTGGCGCACGTAGGCCTGGTGACTGTTCGGGAAGACGGGCGCGCCCAGCTGGGCACCGGGATCCTTCACCTCGCCACCGCAGCGCTCAAAGGAATTCCGGAAGTCGGAGCAGCCCGTTCTGCAATGCAGCGGCTCAACGACGTGACGGGCCAAACCGTCTACCTCTGCTCCCTCCGTGACCGGCGGGTGGTGTGCCTGGACTGGGTCGAGGGCACAAAGGTCACGCTGATGCTGCTTAAACCCGGAGGAAGTCTCCCGCCCCACGCCGGCGCGACCTCCCGGGCGATCCTGGCTTACGACAATTCCCTTCGCAACAGGGTCTTGGAGGCTGCCCCCCTTCAGGAATTCACTCCCCAGACCCTTACCAGTGCCGAGCAACTCGAGGCCGATGCCGCGCTGATCCGCGAACGCGGCTTCAGCTTGTCTGACGAAGACGTTACCCTCGGCGTAGCGGCGCTGGGCGTGCCGCTGTTCGATTCCAACGGTGTCCTGCGGGGGGCCCTCTCCGTCGCCGGGCTCCGGGACGACGTCCTGCCGCACCGAAACGAATACGCGGACCTGCTGCGTGAAGCAGCGCAGGAAGTCTCGGCAAAGCTTTAGCCGCCCACGGTATCCGCGTGCCGGTGTACCACCTTCCACTGTCCGTCTTCGCGCCGATACACCTGGGTAGCCCGCAGCACGTAGCTGCGGGCCTCGCCGTTAACGGACGTTGAGGTGTGTTCCAGGCCGACGGTGTAGGCCATGTCGCCCACGACGTCGTAGCTCTGGAGCTCGAACTCGTAGGACACGCAGTCTGAGAAGCTCTCGCCCAAATGCGTGAAAAGGTCGTGCAGGGCGAGCTGTCCCAAGGCATTCCGCCAAGCACCCATCACGCTCACTGGTTCTTTGCGCGACCAGACGGCCCGGCGGGGTTCTGGATCGCCGTTATGCAGGGCCTGTTCGGCGTGCCGAAGATCGGACGTTACCCAGGCCAGGAAATCTTCACGATCGGTCATACCGACAGTATGCGCCTGGGTGGCGCTGATGTGACGGGCTGTGGTGGACCGACTGTGTGAGCCCAGCCGGTTGCCTCAGAGGCCCGTTCGGTTCCAGCTGACAACTACCCGGGCCGCGCCTTCCTCCGTCCGCTCGACGTTCGTCACGATTTCCGCGTCAGTGGCGCCCATGTTCCGGATCTGCCGGCGGTAATCCTCGATGTGGGCCTGCAAGGATTCCTCGGTCCACTCGCCAGGACGCATCCGGGTCGAGATCTCTACCGGTTCAGTCCGTGGGAGCAGCACGTCCGGCGTGTTGGTGCCCACAGGTTCCGTTGCCGCCCGTTTACCCGGTTGGCTGTTGCCGGCAGGGACAGCCGCCCGCCGTGCAAAGATGCCCCCTGCCACACCGGCAACGAGGGCCGTGAGGATCAGCCATGCAGCCCGCCCACGCTTGGGTCGTGTTGCTTGTGCAGTGTTGTTCCGGATTCTTGCAGTTCGTCGTGCCATGGGAAGAAGTGCCTTCCAGTTGGTTGTCCGTACGCGTGCTGGGAACTACCCCTTCAGGGTGCCACAGTCAGCTCCGGTCATGCACTGCGGGAGCTTCAGCCTGGACCTGCCCAGTGGCTAGTACCCCGGATTCGGCAGATAATGAAGGCAAGGTACGGCAAGCAGTGCCCGCGCCCGGCAAGAGGGCTCCAGCGTCAGAAACGGGAGCCGTAGGTGAGGTAGATTCCGATGTCGTTGTCGGATGAAGAACGCAGGAGTTTGGAAGAACTCGAACGGGGCCTGGCCGCGTCGGACCCCGCCTTGGACCTGCAGCTGAAGTCAGGCCGCCTGCGGGGGACGGCGGCCAGGACGGTCATGGGCGTGCTGGGTGTCCTTGCCGGATTCGCCTTGATCATCACCGGGATCGCCACGCAGATCCTGATTGTGGGTGTCGCGGGATTCCTCGTAGCGGGTGCGGGGGCTTATGTGCTGTTGAGCAGGCTGGTATTTCGTCGGCGCCTCCGCCGGGACGACGGTGGGGACCGGAACGACCAGACCGGTCCCAAGCGGCTCTGGCCGGACTAGTTCGTGCCCTCTTGTGACGAAGCCGCGTGGTTGGCCGCCGTCTCCGAAGCGGAAACGGGCGTGGGTTCTCCTTGAGGGAGCAGCGTCCGCCAGAGGAAAACGGCACCCGCGGAAAGACCTGCTGCGGCAATGAACGTCAACCACAAACCTCGGCGTGACGCAGTCTTCCCTGATGGTCTCCTGCGACGTTCGGCAAGAGCCTGAGTGGCCCGTTTGACCGCCTTGTCCGCTGCACGGCGGGCTTTCCGCGCCGTCCTGCGGTTGCCGGTGAGCGTCATCATCACTCCCTGCACAACGGACGGCACGTCGGCGTGGTTGATGCGGGAGAGGGCCCAGCCCACCACTGCATCGGACTGCGAGGCCTTCCCGTCAGCAGCGTGCCTGACCCACTCGCCTGCGAGCTCCTGGGCTGCGGAAATGACGGTCTGCGGCTTGTGCATGAGGACTCCTGGGAGAGGGATGTGCTTGTGCTTCGACGGCCAGCCTACGCCGCCAACTCCTTCAGGAACAGGTGACTCTGCGCGCGCAGCTTAGTCGCGGATTACCGAAGCCAACTCGACCGGGTTTTCAAGCCCTTCCCAGGTTCCCGTGAGGGCCAGCTCGGTGTGAAGTTCCGGTGCCGCGGCAGTGTTGACAGCGGCATCGACGGCGACTTCCACTACGCGGTTTACTTTCAGGCGGAGGCTTCCCGCGTCAATGATGGTCACACCGCTTCCCGATACCGGCGCCGAAGCGCTCAAGGCGGGCAGGCCGCCGTCGAGCATTCCCGTTCCTTGCACCGAAACTGTGCTCGGGCGGGGCTGGGACTCGCCGTCCACGAACTGTTCGGCCTCTTTCTGCCCGGTGAGGATGGCAGTGGCCAGCGCTTTGATGTAGACGGGGTCGGCGCAGGCGTCGTAGACCCAGCGCTTCCCAAGGACGGAGTGGTCCATGGTGCCGATCAGCCAGTCGTTCGCACCGGCCAGCTCGTAGCCGCGGTAGCTGAGGGGAACCTGGTAGATGCGGTCGCCGGCTGAGACGACGTGGGTTTCGATTCCGACTTCACCGGCGGGATCGTCAAAGCGGTAGGCGCCCACCAGCTCCGGTTCGCCCTCCTGGATGAACCACGGCTGCTTCGGCAGGTAGTCAGCGATGAGCTCGAGCTTGCTGGGGGACAGGGTTGCCTTGTGAATGATCGCCATGCCACCCAGCCTAGGGCAGCACCGGTCAGGTCTCTAAGTTGTCCCGATGCGCAGGCATTGCGGGGCTCTGATTACAATCGAAGGGACGTCGACCATTGAGGGAATCATGAAGAAACTCACCACTGTCCTGATCGCTGCCGGGCTGCTTGCCTCGGCCTCCGCCTGCTCAGCACCGCAGCTGACCACCGCGCAGACCTGCGACAGGATGGCCGCCGCCGCTTCCGGGCTCACCCAGGAATCGAACAAGACGGCAACCAACCGCGTGGCCAACGCCATCCGTCCCATCCAGGCCGTGGCTTCCGAGGAGATGAAGCCCGTGGTGACCTCCATCCTGGATTTCCTCGACGAGCAGGCCAAGTCCGATCCCGATGAAGCCAAGCTCGGCGAGCTGACCACCGCCTACCAGGAAGCCGGCACCAAGTACGGCGAACTCTGCCGCGGCGCCCAGTAGCCGGCACCCCTTCCGGACGCTCTCTCACATAACGGCCCCTTTTCGCGTTTCCTCTCTCACTCGATGACAGAGGAAACGCCGAATCGGGGCCATAAGCGAGAGAGCGTTTCTTGTGCGTAGGCTTTCACCACTCCGTACCGGTGGGTGCGGGGCTGAGGTGCTCAATAATCGCGATTTGCCAGACGACGGTTGAGCCGGTCGACCTCGTCCAAGACTTCCGTTGCCGCCCAAGCGCGATTTCGCTGCGACTGGGTGATCAGGGAGAGTACTCCGGCGTCTGTCAGCCGGTCAAGGACCCTATAAACAGAGCGCTCGTCGATCCCCGCGGCATACGCGGCACTGTGCGCCTCAAAGACAGGGCGTTCCAAGAGCCAAGTCAGAATCCTTTCGTCGGCCGAACCCTTGCGGGGACGAACGACCTCTGTCCATGCTGCAGGCAGCGCGTCCAGTGCGGTAACGGATTCGCGCGCAGCATCCGCAGCTCGAACTGACGACGTGGCTAGATAGAGCACGAAAGGATCGACATCCCCGTCGCGGTAGTTGTTCAATAACGCGAAGTAGGTTTCGACGTCAGCCACCATTGCGGAGGCAACTGGGGTCACAGTGTTCCTGGTTAGTCCCCGTCGACGCGAGACGGCCCCAATCAGGGCCCTGCCGATGCGGCCGTTGCCGTCAGTAAACGGGTGGATGGATTCAAAATGTGCATGCGCAATGGCTGCCTGTGCCATGATCGGGATGTCTTTGCGCTGACAGAAGGCCATGAGGTCGTCCATGAGTTCCCGGACCATCCCGGGTGGGGGAGGAACATGGACTGCTCCTCGCGGGGAATAATCGCTGCCCCCGATCCAGTTCTGCACCTCGCGGAAAGAGCCGGCGTTGTGTCCGTCCAGCGGGTCATCCTTCATCAATGTCCTGTGTGCTTTGAGAAGCGACTCCATCCGGACTTCACCTGCTACCCCGGCGTCGTTGATCATGCTCTGCACAGCCTCGGCGGCGGCTACCATCGACTTGGCCTGATCGGATGCTTTCAGACCTACCAGTGCCCGCGCGTAGTCGTTGCGATTCGCGTCGACGTGTTCGATCTTCGACGAGGACACTGCCTCACTCCGCAGGAGGAAGTCGCTGATTGCCGCCATCCGGGACCCTGCCGTGACATCCAGCGATGCAATGGCAGCGGCTGCCTCTTCGAGAGCTACAACGGTCTCCCGGCTCGGCTCGAACCCCAGATCCGCAATGTGCGGAGGAAGCGATACCTCAACTTCGGTAAACATCCTGTCTTCGCGGGGCGGACGCCCGGAAGATTTCCATGGCATGACGCGCCTCCCGTGCGCTGGCCAACCTCCCATCACCCCTCCTAACAGTGATTTAGCTGCCCCCTATTCGCATTTTACAGTTTAAGTGCGAATAAGCGCTCATTTAGGCGCTCTTTTTGGTCCACAGCAGAAGCGATGTATAGATGTATACAAGTACACTTCACTCTTACTTTGGCGGCAGCATGGCAGAATCACGGCTTCGGAACACCGGGGCGAACCTCGTCTACACCGAGCTCAAGCGGCAAATCCTCGATCTGGAGTTGAAGCCCGGGACCCGTATCTTCGAGCCCGCGATGGCTGCAGCACTGCAGGTCAGCCGGACCCCACTGAGAGAAGCGATCAGGAGACTCATTTCGGAGAGCCTTCTTGAGCAAAAGCCAACTGGCGGCGTCCTGGTTCCGTTGCTTGATGAGAAGGCGGTCTCCGAGCTGTATGACGTCAGGGCTGCCCTTGAGTCATTGATGGCCCGCGAAGCCTGCGCCAAGGCCACCACCGAACACATCGAAAAACTACGGGGAATCCTGGACCGAAACGCAGCCATGGTCGGATTCGCGGATGAGGCCATGAGGCATGGAGTGACCCTCCACGCCACCATTGCAGACATCGCCGGCAACTCCTGGGCACTTCGATTCCACGAGCAGATTGCCAGCCACGTTGAGCGGTACCGGTACTTCACCAACAACTCACCGGAACGTCGGGAGGAAGCCTTAGCGGACCACCGGGCTTTGGTGGAAGCCTTGGCGGCCAAGGACCCGGAGCGTGCGGCGAAGATAGCCTTCGATCACGTCATTGGAGCCCGTGACGAGACTCTGCGCGTCATCGCAGACAAGGGACTTGACGTCGAATGATCGGCGAACTGGGGCGGCGCTCGTCAACTGCTCTCCTCCTTCACTCGGCGCTGATTCAGGCCATCACTTTCCTGGTGAGGCCGGCTGCAACATACCGGGCCCTGGAACTCGACGTTCCCGCCTTCGCGCTCGGTGTGCTGGCCGCCAGTTACGCAGTCTTTCCGTTGTTGCTGGCCCTCCCCATCGGAAACCTGGTGGACCGCCTTGGCGAGCGTCGGCTGATGGCCGCGGGCTCCGCCGTCGTGCTTTCCTGTTCGGTGTTCCTGTTGCTGTGGGGGTCGTCCGTGGCCGCGCTGATCGCGGGAACAGCGCTCCTGGGTGCGGGCCAGCTTGCGTGCGTGGTGGGGCAGCAAGCCGTGGTGGCGAATAACGCTGCCTCGTCCCGTCTTGACTCTGCTTTCGGTTACCTGACCTTCGCAGCGTCGTTGGGCCAGGCCTTGGGGCCGCTGGCTATCTCGTTGGTCGGAGGTCAATCAGTGCGGCCCGACACCCACTCGATCTTCCTCTTGGCCGCCGGCATGGGGCTCGTGCTGTTCGGGACGACGTTCCTGGTCTCATCACGGGTCAGTGGTGGAAAGCGGGCCACCCGCAGCGGCGGAGCTCCCCGCGGAAGCGCCTTCTCCCTGTTGCGCGTGCCAGGCGTGGCGCGGGCGCTGGCCACCAGCGCAACGGTGCTGGCCGTCGTCGACCTCACCGTGGTCTACCTCCCCGCACTGGGTGCCGAGCGCGGACTCACCGCGGCCACAGTGGGTCTGATGCTCACCGTCCGGGCAGTCTTTTCCATGGTTTCCAGGCTCGGCCTGGGACGGGTGTCCCGCAGGCTCGGGCGGCTGAAACTCCTTGTTCTTAGTCTCGCTGTTTCGACGGTCGCCTTGGCTGTGGCGGCGATCCTCATGCCGGAGTGGTTGCTCTTCGTGGTCATGGCGTTCCTAGGTTTGGGGCTGGGAATCGGCCAGCCGCTCACCATGTCCTGGCTGTCCGCGCAGGCTCCGGAAGGGCAACGCGGGAGGGCACTGGCCCTGCGACTGGCGGGGAACAGGGTGGGGCAAGTTGTCCTGCCAAGTGCCATCGGAGTGGTGGCTGTGGGCTTGGGCGCCTCCGGAGTGTTCCTGGCATCGGCCGTCGCGGTGGGAGGGACGATGATCCTGCTGCGCGGAGTGCGCCTGGACGACTGACCGTCACGAGATCTGACTGGCAGTAGTGGTTGCCAAAAGGGCTGGGAACAACCGCTAATGCCAGTCAGTTGGGAGTTATTCCGCAAACAGCGCTGCCAGGTCCTCGGCCGTCAACGAGCCACCGGCCAGGGCGTCGCCTTCCATCACGTCAGCGAAAAGTTGCGACTTCTTGGCCTTCAACGCCATGACCTTTTCCTCGATGGTGTCCTTGGCCACCAGCCGGTAAACCATCACGTTCCTGGCTTGGCCGATCCGGTGCGTGCGGTCCACGGCCTGGGCTTCGGATGCCGGATTCCACCACGGATCCAGAAGGAAGACGTAGTCCGCCTCGGTCAGGTTGAGGCCGAATCCACCGGCCTTCAGCGAAATCAGGAAGACGGGAGCGGTCCCGTTCTTGAACTCGCTCACCACGTCCCCGCGGTTGCGGGTGCTGCCGTCGAGGTAGCAGTATTCAATGCCTTCGGCGTCCATGCGTTCCCGAACCTTGCCCAGGAACCCGGTGAACTGGCTGAAGATCAGCGTCCTGTGGCCCTCGGAGATGATGTCCTCGAGCTGTTCGAACAGGACATCCAGCTTGGACGACCGCACCGCGGACATGGAGGAGTCCACCAGCGAAGCGTCCAGGCTGAGCTGCCGAAGCACCGTTAGCGACTGGAAGATCGTGAAGCGGTTCTTGTTCACATCGTCGATCAAGCCGAGGATCTTCTGCCGCTCCCGCTGCAAATGGGTTTGGTAGACCTTTTGGTGGCGCGGGTTGAGCACGACCTCCAGCACCTGCTCCTGCTTTGGCGGAAGGTCCTGGATAACCTGCTCTTTGGTGCGCCGCATCATGAGCGGACGGACCCGACGCCGGAGCTTGCCCAGCTGCGCCGAGTCGCCGTTCTTCTCCACCGGCTTCTGGTAGTTCTCGGCGAACCTCTTGGGACTGGGGAACAACCCCGGCGCAACGATCGACGTCAGGGCCCAAAACTCCATCAGGTTGTTCTCCAACGGGGTGCCCGTGATGGCCAGCTTGAAGCGCGCAGGCAGCTTGCGTGCGCACTGGTAGGCCTTGGACTGGTGGTTCTTCACGAATTGGGCCTCGTCCAGCATGAGCCCGGCCCATTGGAAGTACGCGTAGGCCTCGTAATCGATGCGGAACAGCGCATAAGAGGTAATTACGACGTCGGCACCCGCCAAAGCTTCCGACGGCAACAGGCCACTCTTGGCGAATGTTTCCGAAACCGTCCGAACCGTCAGGCCGGGTGCGAACCTCTGCGCTTCCAAGGCCCAGTTGCTGACGACGCTCGTTGGCGCGACCACCAGGAACGGGGCCCTGTCCCTGCCTTCGGAAGCAGCCAGTTCCCGCGCCGCGCAGATCAGCGCCAGCGCCTGGACGGTCTTGCCGAGGCCCATGTCATCGGCGAGGACGCCGCCCAGGCTGTGCTTGTAAAGGAAGCTCAGCCAGTTGAACCCTTCCAGCTGATACGGACGCAGCTCAGCGTTAAGGCCGGCCGGCAGCGGCAGTCCGGTGACGCCGTCGTCGAGCAGTCCACCAACGGACTCCCGCCACGCCGCCGCTTGTTCGTCCACGATCCCAAGCTGTGCGAGTTCGTCCCACAGCCCTACCTGGAACCGGCTGATCTGCAGGGTTCCGTCTTTGTTGTCCGGGTTGTCCTGCAACGAACGGGCCTCGTCGATGAGCTCGCGGAGCTGGTGGAGCTCGGGCAGATCGAGGGAAAAGTGTGCGCCGCTGGGCAGCAGCATGCGGGTCTGCCCGGCAGCGAGCGCCGAGAAAACGGCGGCGAAGGATACCGGTTCGCCCTCGAGCGTGATGACGATCCCGAGGTCGAACCAGTCTCCGCTCGCGGTCTCCTTGGTGGAGATCGACACGACAGGCGCTTCTTCGGCCTCCCGGTAATCGGCAATGTCACCGGAGGTTTCCACCACGACGTCGGGCAGTTGCCTGAGTGCCGGCAGCACCTCTTCGGTGAACGCCAGGGTGTCCAGGCCACTCAGTTCAGCGGTAGCAGTGAGCCGGGGCGCACCCCAACCCCCTGTTGAGGATTCCGCGAGGGCAGGGACGTTCTCCCACGGGTGCCCCAGCGATTCGAGGATGCGTGCCTCCGCGGCGTCGTCCCGGTAGCCGCGATCGTCCGGGTGCCGCCAGAGGGGTTGGGCCGTCACCAAGGTTCCCGACGTGTAGTGCCACTCCCAGTGGAGCCGGACCTTGTGGTCGTTGCCGTAGTTGGCCAGCAGGGACAACGTCGGCACGGCAAGCGTCGGCAGCTCCACTGATTCGTCGGCTGCTTGGACAGGCGTGGACTGACGGAGCTTGGGGTAGAAGGACGTGAGGAAGCGGCCCTCGTCCTCGGCCGGAATCTCCAACGTGGAACCCTCGGTCACGAACTCCAGCAATTCATCGCTGAGGCTCCCCCCAAGCGGTGCAAGGGTGATCAGGTTCTTCTGCTGCGGCGCCCCGGGCAAAGTGTCGGCGCCGGATTGCGTATAGAAGATTCCGTTGGCCGGCTTTCCCACAAAGCCAACAGTGGCCGGATCAACGGCTTCCCCGTCCACGGTGACTGACGGCGACAGCTGCAGGCCGCCGTCGGGCTTTCCGTCAACGGAACCTTCCCGTCCCGTCCTGGCCAGGCTCAAGCCCACGACGGCGGGTTGGGACGCCACGTGAACGGGCTCAGTACCAGCGGTGTGGATGAGCGGAATTCCGGCTTTCCTGGCTTCCTCAAGGAGTGACCAGAGGTTCTTGCCGGCGAAGTCGTTCAAGCTGAGCCACATTGCGCCGGAGGGCTGGTGCCGCCCGCTGGGGGAACCGTGGGCTGCCATGAAGGTTTGCAGCCACTCCACCTGGGCTTCGTTGAATTCACGGCGGAAACTGATGTAGCTGAGGTTGTTCCACGATACGTCGCCGCGGATCCATTTGCCCTTCGCGCCCATCATCATGGGGCGGGCCTTGAGTTGCCTTACGCTCCTTGCAGGGTCGCGGCGGCCTGTGTAGGAGAAGTGCGCGGCAGGTTCTTCCACTTCGAACTGCAAAGCGAGCTGGATACCCGCGGGGTTGGCGGGTGCTCCAGGCTTGGTGATCAGCCTGTTGAGGGCAAGTTCCCATGCCGGGCGGCTGGTGGCCTGGCTTGGGTTCGCCGTTTGCATTCCGGGGGATTGGGCAAGGAGCTGGGCTCGAATGGTGGGGTGGTCCTCCGCCGTGAAGAGCAGGGCTGCGACGTGCTTGCAATCCTTCCGGACCGGGCAGCTGCAGATGCCCACGGTGCAGCTCCAGCCGCTCGGTTTTCGCACCAGCTTTGCCGACGTGGAGTAGGGCTGCACTCCGTTGCCCCGGACTTTGCCGAGGAGGAGACCGGTGGCTGAGTCGAAGGTAATCCCGTTGACCCGGCTTCCCATGGCATAGGCCAGCCCCGCCGCGAGGGAGCGGTCGTTGATGGCAGGTGTTTGTATGGCCAGTTCCCAATTGTCATCGGGGTGGGATGGCATGCAGGCGACTACTTTCGGAAGGAGGTTATCTGCCCAATCTTAGTCAGCCTGCTGCGGCTCCCAAACTTGAGCCGCCGGGTTCGCGGGAACGTCCCCTCGTAGCCGCCGAGTTCGCGGGAACGCTGTGGGTTCGCATGGAAGCTTGGGGCGCGGCGGCAGGCTTCCGGCGATCTCGGGAGCCGCAGGTGGGCGATAGGTAAAGCGTGCCGCGGAGCTCGGCGTCGTTCCCGCAGCTTTGGTGCATCCCGCCGGGTTCGCGGGTACGATGCCCAGACGCTGTAAGTTTGCGGGGCATTCGCACCGTTGGCGTCTACTTTCCACATAGCGACGACCAGGCCTACTGCCGACTTGGAGGCCCGGCGATGCTGAAGCGATGCAACCAACATCAAGTGTGACCACTCAGTCGACCCTCCGCGCCGCACCTCAACGAGGCTATATGTGGCGCACGGACGAGCTGCTTCGCCTGGGCTACAACAGCCGAAGCATCAAGTACCTCTTGGATTCAGGCGAGCTGCGTCGAATGCGGTACGGATGCTACATGAGCGCCGGCAAGTGGGACTCCATGGGACCACGAAGTCAGGCCCTTGCGCGGATCATGGCCCATGCTCACGGAACCCTGACGACTTCGACGGGCGGTTTGGTCTACAGCCATCTATCGGCGGCACGACTCCATGGACTGTTCTTGTGGGGTGTGGACCAAAAAGTCCACGTCCTTCACCCGGTTCGACCGTCCTCGAGTCGATGGGGCAAGGATGTCCGGGGTCATACTGAAGCGCTGGCCGAGACTGAGATCGTGACGGTGAGAGGCCTGCGGGTGACGTCGCTTGAGCGCACAATGTTCGACTGTGCCAGGATGCTCAGCTATCCGAAGGCGTTGGTCATCATGGACCATGGTCTGCGGCTTGGGGCAGATCGGAGTGTGCTCGCCTCAATGGGCGCAGCGTCCGCGGGAAAGCGCGGGATTCGTATTTTTCGCAAGGCCCTTAAGAATGCCGATCCTAGGTCCGAATCCCCAGGCGAGACGCTGAGCCGGGAGTTGATGCAGCGGTTACGCGTCAAACCACCGGAACCCCAATTCCGCGTGAAGACCCGGGTAGGAAACCACCGCTTGGACTTCGCATGGGAGGAAGAAAAACTGGCCTTGGAATTCGACGGGAAAACCAAGTACTTCGACTACAAACCCACCGACGAGGTCATCTTTGAAGAAAGGCGACGCGAAAAGGCGCTCATGGAGGACGGCTGGAGGTTCATCCGGATCGAGTGGAAGGACCTGTTCCAAGAGCGGACCTTCAAAGAACGAATCCTTCGAGCGCTCAGGTCGCGCAGGTAAGGGGGCGGTCGCGCGGGTTCGTGGGAAACGTGCATGGGCGCAGGGAAGCTTGCAGCGGTTCGGCACGCTTCCCGCGAACAGCAGGGGTGGTCGCTCGGGTTCGTGGGAAACGTGCATAACAGCAGGGGTGGTCGCTCGGGTTCGTGGGAAACGTGCATTGGCGCAGGGAAGCTTGCAGCGGTACGGCACGCTTCCGGCGAACTCGGCGAACTCGGCGATCGGCAACGGACGAGGGGGCCCACTCAGTAGCCCGAACCAGCAGCGCCCTTGATCATCTCTCCGCCGGGGCTCACCAGGTACCAGACGTTGTTCACACCCTGGCCCGCAACATCACCGGGGGCCTTGTCCTGGGCGTAGTAGTACAGGGGCATACCGTTCAGCGTGACCTGCTTCTTCCCGTCGGGCGTGGCGATGGTTCCCACAGTGCCGGTGACGCCATCAACCTTGGGCGCGTCCGCCGTCGTCGTAAATACGGGCCACGCGGCAAGGCATGCATCCACGCAGGCGCTCTTGCCGGAGTCCTTGACGTCCTTCGTGAAGAAGTAGAGGCTCATTCCTTTGCCATCCACCACGATCGGGCCGGCGCTGGAGGACGCCACTTTCATCTCCGCGTCTGCCTCTGCTGTGCTGGGAGCGGACACGGATGACGACGCCGGCGGTGCAGAGGACGTGGACGTGCCCGGACTGCCGGCGCATCCTCCCAAGGCCACCGCGAGGACCACAGCACCAAGTCCAAAGCTGAATCTATTCTTCATCACTGGCTCCCTTGACGGGCCGGCCGGAGTGGGCCGGCGCTAACCCTAAGACGCCGCCGGGGGAAGAATGGTTCATGGTGAACCGTGTGCCGGGAAAAGGCGTCGTATGGGGTGGGATCGAAGGAGGTGGCTATGCCGTTGGACGAGGACGTGGTGGCAGCGATCTACCGCGACCACGGCACGGCCCTGAAGCGTTTTGTGCTCAGTTGCACCCCGGATGCGCACCTGGCTGACGACGTTGTGCAGGAAACCATCCTGAAAGTGTGGCAGCACGCCCCGCACATCACGGGAAGCCTGCGAAGCTACCTTTTCAGGACCGCGCGGAACGTGATCATCGACAACTACCGGAAGGCCCAGCGCAGGCCCGCGGAGGCAGAGGAGCACGAACTTCCGGACCACGTCGCCACCGAGCGCGTGGACGAGCTCTTGAACCGTGTGCTCATGGAGGAAGCGCTTTTGCGGCTCAGCCACGAACACCGTGAAGTTTTGGTGGCCCTGCACTACCAGCGGTACACGGTCACCGAGGCGGCGCTGCACCTGAACATCCCCGTGGGCACTGTTAAGTCCCGGGCTTTTTATGCAGTGAAAGCCCTCCGAACGATTCTTGACGAAATGGGGGTGGAAAAATGAACGCCGATTCCGTCCACCAGTTGCTGGGCGCCTACCTGCTGGGTGGCCTTGAGCCGGATGAGGCACGCGCGTTCGAGGACCACCTCGCCGCTTGCGCGGACTGCCGCGGCGAGCTGGAGGAGCTCGAAAGCCTTCCCGCGTTGCTCGACGCCGTCCCCGCCGCTGATGCAGTCGCCCTCACCGTTGCGGGCGGAAGCCAGCCGTTGGCGCCGTTGGAGACTGTCCCGCCGTCGCTCCTGGTTGATCTCTCCACCCGCAGGCGGAAATCACGACGGCGGTGGGCAGCCGTTGTTGGGGCTGTCGCCGCCGCGTGCCTGGCCTTGGGATTCCTGGCGGGTCCTTTGCTGAACCAGCCACCGAAACCCGACGCCACGTATTCCGTTCAGTCGGGCGATGGCCTGCAGCTGACGGTTGGCATGGTCAAGAAGACCTGGGGCACGGAGTTGGCTGTTGAGGGGCGGAGCATGCCGCTGGAAGGGACGCTCTATCTGTGGGTCAAGGGGCGCGACGGCGCTGAGGAACGCACGTGCGGGTGGACGGCGACGCCCAGCGGACGCATCAAGATCACCGGCGCCACCCCTGTTCAGCTGACCGGCATCGCGGGTGTTGAGCTCAGGGACGATTCGGACAAGACGGTGGCGTCAATCTCCGTGCCGTGATGCTGCTTGCAGTTCGGCCACGAGGGCGGGGTCCTCGCATGCCCTCGCGAAGGCCTCGATCCGACGCTCAATTTCGCGGCCCAACACCCATGTCCCGATTTTTTCGGCGATAGGCGCCAGCCAGCCGGGCCTGCAGGAGAACGTGTATTTCCACACCGCGCGGGTGCCCCCGGGCTCCGGAGTGAACCGCCACCCGCCTCCGAAGGTGCCGAAGAACCAGGGGCCGGCCACCATGGTCATTCCTACGTTTCGTGGGGGATTGTAGGAAACGTACTCCGTCACCATGGTCAGCTTCATCCGGGAGACGGTGCGGGTGCGGACCCCTTTGCCCGGCTTCGTGGCGCCGTCAACGAACGATTGTGCCGAGATGAACGGGTCCCATGTAAGCCTGAATGCGCCTGTGCTCTGGGAGAGGGCGAAGGTGGTCTCCGGATCCAGGCGGATGAACCGTTCTGCGCGTACCTGCGGCATATCAGCCCGCTTGTCCGGATCCCAGGACCAGGATCACCATGAAGGCCACTCCGAAGACGTTGACCGCCATGATGGAGAGCCCAACAATGCCCGTGATTCTCCCGGCGTTCATGCGGCCTGCCCGGAACACGGCAATCAGTCCGCAGACCACGGCCACAATCGCCAAGGCAACAGCCAACGCGGCGAAGGCCAAAGCTCCGATCCACCACGCATCGTTGCCCTCGTTGAAGCGGCTCATGGCAGAAGCCGCCGCAGCGATGCCCAGCGGAACACTGACCACGGCCGCCACCGGCGAGAGCACGGCAGCCACGATGCTGGTAATGCCGGCCCCCAACCCCCGCGTCCCCGGTCGGGGTGGCTGCTGGTCGTATTCGAGTGGTGGTTGGTAGCTCATGGTTCCCCCGGAGTCCGTGGACTAGATCTTGCGGTAGGTGAGGTCGAAGATCATGCGCCCGGCCTCGTGGGCTTTGTTCTCGAAGCTGGTGCGGATCCGGCCGTCGAACCGGGGAGCCCAGCCGCCGACCTCGTCCACGCCCTGGTTGGGGCCGGTGTGCTCGGTGCTGACGGGTGCGCGGCCCTCTTTGACGGGGGCGCCGCCAACAACGGATTCGACGCCGGATTGCCAGACTTGCGTCAACGGGCTCTCCTCGCCGCTGCGCTCGCCTTCGTGCATGTTCTCGAACTCCGTGGAACCTGCAAGGACTTCCCGAACGTGGATGGCGTAGTTGGACCAGTCGGTGGCAATCCGCCAGTAGCCACCCTTCTTGAGGGCCTTGGCCGCGACGGATGCGAAAGCCGGTTGGATGAGCCGGCGCTTGTGGTGCCGGGCCTTGTGCCAGGGATCCGGGAAGAATACCCAGAGTTCGCTGACTGAGCCCGCGGGCAGCATGGACTCCAGGACCTCGGGTGCGTTGGCTTCCACCACGCGCACGTTGGTCAGCCCGCGGCTGTTGATCTTGATGATGGTGTTGGCCAGGCCGGGGGTGTAGACCTCAACGGCAAGGAAGTCCTTGTCCGGGTTCTGCTCGGCAGCATGAACCACTGCATCGCCCAAGCCGGAGCCGATCTCCACGATCAGGGGAGCCTTGCGTCCAAACACGGCCTCGGCGTCAAAAACGTAGTCCGGGTGCACGGACGTGTTGGCCACATGACGGGGGACCTGCACAGCCCAGCGTTCGGCATGTTCTTCCCAGGCTGCCTGGCGGCGGCCCTGGAGGCGGGTACCTCGACGCACAAAGCTGACCGGACGGCCGCCGTATGTGCCAAAGGAAGCTTGGCTGCCGGGGGTGATGGGGCGTGGGGTATCTGGGGTCTCACTCATGTCCCTTCCAGAATACTTGGCCGTCCAAAACCGGGTCACAGTCGGTCCCACAGGGGCAGCAGTAAAGAGCCCTGACAGAATAGGACGTGTGACCTCCTCCCAGAAGCCTGCCTCCGCAGAGAGCCGAACCAAGAAGCGCACAGAGAAGTCCGAAGAGAAACGCCCCTTGCCCGAGATCGCCGTCGACGCTGAGATCGACGAAGACCCGGCCCCGGCTCCCACCCAGCTCAAAGGCAAGCGGGCGCTGGCTTATCTTGCGGTCTGCCTGATCCTCATCGGCCTCAACTTGAGGACCGTCTTCTCCAGCTTCTCCGCGGTGCTGCCGGAAGTAACGTCCGACGCCGGTCTGCCGGGTTGGTCTGTTGTGGTGCTGACTACTGTGCCGGTGACGTTGCTGGGTGTCTTCGCACCTACGGCACCCGTCCTGGCGAGAAGGTTTGGAGCAGAGAGGGTGTTGCTGGGTGCGATGGCCGTCCTCACCGCAGGGCTCCTGCTGAGGCCGGCCGAGCTCCCCGGCGCAGGCCACCTGCCCGCCTTGCTGGTGGGAACAGCGGCGTGCGGTGCAGCCATCGCGCTGTGCAACGTGCTGCTTCCGGGCGTGGTGAAGAGGGATTTCCCGCACCGTCTCGGCTTGATGGGCGGCCTGTACACCACGGCGATCTGTGCCTCGGCAGCACTCGGCGCGGGGTTCACGTATCCGGTCTTTACGGCAACCGGCCACTGGACATCGGCGCTGTGGTTCTGGGCGGTGCCGGCCGCCGTCGTACTTTTGCTCTTCCTGCCGCCGGCCATCAGGCAGCACCCCGTACGGCACCAGCACCTCAAGGGCGGGGTGAATGTGTGGCGATCCGCGGTGGCGTGGCAGGTGACGGCGTTCATGGTGCTGCAGGCGATGATGTCGTTCAGTGTGTTCGCGTGGCTGGCGCCGATCCTGCGTTCCCGCGGTGTGGACGGTGGCACGGCGGGCCTGATCGTCTCGGTGTCGATTGTGCTGCAGATGCTGGGGTCGTTGTTCGCCCCGGCGCTCGCTGCCCGGCTCAAGGACCAACGGGTCATCAACATGGTGGTGGCGCTCATGACGGGCGGCGGCTTCGCCCTGAGCATCTTTGGGCCCACTGAGTTGATCTGGGTGTGGACAGGGTTGCTCGGGCTCGGCCAAGGGTCACTGACTGCCGTGGCGCTGACCATGATCATGCTCCGTACCCGGGACGCCCACACGGCCGCGCACCTTTCCGGAATGATGCAGGGGGTGGGCTACGGGGTGGGTTCCACGGGGACGCTGATGGTTGGCCAACTCCACCAGGCAACGGGTGGCTTCGCCGCGGCGGGGGTCCTGTTCCTGGTGGTCGGCTTGCTGGCGGCGTTCTTCGGATTCAGGGCGGGCCGGAACCGCTTCGTCTAACCCAACTGAGTCGCAGCAGTGCGCGTTTTGAACGTTCAAAACGTGCTCTGCTGCGACCCAGTTGGGAGGGGTCAGGCGGTCAGGTCCTTGCCCTTGGTTTCGGGGATCAGGAAGGCGAACAGGATACCCACCAGCAGCAGGATCACGGCGTAAACGTTGAACAGGTACGCCTGGCCGATCGTTCCCAGCCACGTCTGCAGGTAAGGGGCGGTGCCGCCGAACACGGCTACGCAGATCGAGTAGGGAACGCCCACGCCGACGGTCCGGATGTGGGTCGGGAAGAGCTCCGCGTAGACGGCGGGGACGATCGCGGCGCTGCCGGCGATGAAGAACAGCATCACGGACATGGACACGGTCAGCTGCCACGGAGAATCCTTCAGCAGCCAGGTCATGGGGAAGTGGAACAGCGCGGCGCCGGCTGACGACATGATGAGGACGGGCTTCCGGCCGATCCGGTCAGACAGGCGACCCCAGAACGGCAAGGCTGCAATGAACACCACATTGGCGATCACGCCTGCCCACAACGCAGCACCGCGGTCCATCTTGAGGGCCGTCGCTGCGTAGCTCGGTGCCACGACACCCCAGATGTAGTACACCACCGTGAGGCCCACGGTGAGCCCGATGACCTGCAGGGCCTGCTTGCGGTACTTCACGATCTGCGGCCACATCGGGGCGCGCTTTTCCTTGGGGGACTCGGCCTCGAAAGCCTCGGTTTCCTTCATCTTGGCCCGCATGAACAAGGCATAAACGCCCAGGGCGCCACCGATGAGGAACGGGATACGCCAACCCCACGCGCTCATGTCTTCCTTGCTGAGCACAGCGGTCAGGACGGCGCCGAGCAACGTGCCTGCAAGGATCCCGGCCGTGCCGGAGGTGTAAATGAGGGTGGCCCAGAAGCCGCGCTTTTCCTTGGGCGCCATCTCCGAAAGGTACGTTTGCGACGACGGCAGCTCGCCACCGTGGGCCAGGCCCTGGATGAGGCGGGCCACCAGGAGCATCACGGATGCGAAGGCGCCGACGGACTCGAACGTGGGGGCCACGCCGATCAACATGCTGCCGATGGCGCCGAGGGCCACGGCAACAGTCATTGACGTTTTGCGTCCAATCCGGTCGCCTATCCAGCCGAACACGAACCCGCCGAACGGCCGGGCTACGAATCCGACGGCGAAGATCGCCAGCGTGGACAGCACGGCAGAGGTGGGGTCGGCCGCGCTGAACAACGCGCTCGCGATGAAGGGCGAGAACGTGGCGTAAATAGCCCAGTCGTACCATTCAACGGCGTTGCCGATGCCGGTACCCACAAGGGTGCGGACGTGCGACTTGTGGACCTTGATGTCGGCAGGGGTTCCAACAGTGGTTGTCATCTGGTTCTCCAGGAGTCAGTTGGCGGCGAGCGCGGCGATGCGGGACACGGCCAGTTCGGCGTAAAGCGCGGCACCGTCGGTGAGGACGCCGTCGTCGAACGTTGCGTAAGGGGAGTGGTTGAAGGGCGACGTCGAGGGGTCGGCGCCGGGGGCAACGGCACTGAGTCCCACGAAGGTTCCGGGGACCTCGGCCAGCACGCGGGAGAAGTCCTCGGAGCCGCTGAGCGGGGTGGCCATCCGGGTGAGGCGGGAGTCTCCGAACATGCCGGCAATGACTTTCTCGGCGGTGTTCGTTTCGTCCTCGTCGTTGATGGTGAGCGGGTACTCCTCCTGGTAGTCCACGTCCACCTCCAATCCGTGTGCTGCGGCGATGCCTTTGAGCAACCGGGGAACTGCTTCCATCATCTTCTGCCTGGACGCTTCGGAGAAGGTCCGGATGGTGGCTTCGATGCGTGCGGTTTCCGGGATGACGTTCCGTTTGGTCCCTGCGTGCAACACCCCGACGGTGAGGACCACGGGATCGAACATGTTGAACTGGCGGGTGACCATGACCTGCAGGGCCGTGACCATTTCCGCCGCGGCAGTGACGGGGTCCTTGGCGGAATGCGGGGCCGACCCGTGGCCGCCCGCGCCGAGGACCGTGACCATCAGCCCGTCGGAGGAACTGAGCATCACGCCGTCCTTCGTGACGAACTGCCCGTGCGGCTCCAGCGAGGAGAACACGTGCATTCCGTAGGCGGTGTCCGCCCGGCGCCCGGCAGCGTCGAGGACGCCTTCGTTGATCATGTAGCTGGCACCGTCGAATCCTTCTTCGCCCGGCTGGAACATGAGGACCACGTCTCCAGCGATTTGGTGGCGGCGTTCGGCCAGGAGGGTTGCGGCTCCGGCGAGCATGGAGGTGTGGAGGTCGTGGCCGCAGGCGTGCATGGCTCCGTCCACCCGGGAGGTATAGTCCACGCCGGTTGTTTCCTGGACTGGCAATCCATCCATGTCGGCGCGCAGGAGCACCACCGGCTTCCGGGCCGAAGCGTGGGCCGCACCGCCCCGCAGGACTGCGGTGACCGACGTCGTGTCCTTGCCCAGCGTGATCTCGTACGGAAGTCCGTCCAGCGCTTGGAGTACTTTTTCCTGGGTGCGGGGGAGATGCAGTCCGATCTCCGGTTCGCGGTGCAGTTCGTGCCGGAGCCGGACGATGTCTTCGCGGAGTTCCTGGGCGTCGGCGGCGATGGTCATGCGGGGTCTCCTGTGGTTTGTTCGGCTTGCGCTTCTCTTAGATCATTCTGCGGTGATGCACCTCACAAGGCCCGAAAGATCAGGAAATATGCATGGCATGTGTGAAAGGTGCAGGATTCATGCAAGCGGGAGAGAATTGGGGACATGGAACTCAGTGAGGAAGACCTGCGCCTCATCAACGCCCTGCAGATTTCACCCAGGATCAGCTGGTCCGACGCCGGCGACGTCCTGGGCGTCCATGCCACCACCTTGGCCGCCCGTTGGGACCGGCTCAAAGCCCAAGGTGCTGCGTGGACGACCGCCCACTTGATGGGTGACCCCAAGAACATGTGCCTGGCGATGGTGGACGTCGATTGCGACATGGATCTTCGGCCCGACGTCACCGCGGCCCTCGCCCGGTTGCCCGAGGTGATCACCGTGGAGGAGGCGGCCAGCAACCGGGACCTCACCCTGACCGTCATCACGCAGGACCTGGATCACTTCAGTACCGGTTTGCTGCCCCGGCTCAAGGAAGTCCGGGGCCTCACCAAGTACCACACGTCCCTGTGCACCAGGATCCATACAAGTGGCTACGCCTGGCGGCTTAACGTCCTCACCAAGGCTGAACAGCAGGCATTGCGCGCAATGGCCGGTCCCGAGTCGGCTAACCCGCCCGCACCGGACGCCATTGTTGTGCCGCTGCCCGAAAGCCACCTGGCACTCATCCCCTTCCTGGCCCGCGACGGCCGTGCCACAGCCGCGGAAATTGCCCGGGCCCTGGGCCGCCACCCGGCCACTGTCCAGCGCCAACTCACCCGCGTGCTCGGCAGCCGCATGCTCTCCTTCCGCTGCGAGATCGCACAGAAATTCTCCGGCTACCCCGTGACCGTGCAGTGGTTCGCCAACGTCCCGGCCGGCCAGCACGAAGCCGCGGCCACGGAGCTGCGGGCCATCCGGAACGTGCGGCTCCTGGCCTCAACCACGGGGCGGACCAACTTCACCATGATCATGTGGCTGCGCACCCTGGCCGAGGTGATGGAGATGGAACTTGCCATCCAGCAGCGCATCCCGGGGATCGAATTGGAGGAGAGCGTCGTCATGCTGAACACCGCCAAGCGGGTGGGCTGGATGCTCAACCCGGACTCCACGTGCACCGGAACCGTGGTGCCACCCTTCGGCGAGCTGCTCCCGGCGAGCGCTTAGGGCTTCCTCGTAGCCCGAAGGACGGTATCCATGATGGTGGCAGGGTTGCCATCCGGGTCTTCGATGGTCCGCTCGCGGCTGGTGAGAACCCCAATCGACCACGGCCCGTGTTCCAAGCCCAGTTCCTCCGCGAGTTCTTCGGGTGTGTAGAACATGTCCGTCTCGTGGTGCCGGCTCCATGGCGCCAGCCCGTGCGGGTGGTGCCCGACCACCAGCAGCGTTCCTCCCGGAGCTACTGCGGCGGCAGCCTTCGACGCCGAGTCCCGCCAGGGCAGTAGGGGAGAGTGCAGGAACTGGGCTGAGACAAGGTCGAAGACAGGCTCGGGTGTCCACTCCGCGAGGTCCTGTTGCTGCCAGTTGACGCTCTCTTGAAGTCCGGCTTCCCTGGCATGCCCGGCTGCACGTTCAAGCGCGACAGCCGATACATCCATCGCGGTGACCTTCCATCCGTGCTTCGCGAGCCAGATGGCATCCGCACCCTCGCCGCAGCCGAGGTCCAGCGCAGTTCCCGGCTCCATGCCCGTGATCTCTGCGACCAGTTGGGGATTCGGGTTCCCGCTCCAAATCTTCGGGCGTTCCCGGTACATCCCGTCCCACATGTCCACGGCGTTGTCCGCATCCTCGTGGAGGTCCAGGCGGCCCTGTTGGTCGCCGCCTTGGCGAGCCCCGCCGTCGTGATGATGCGCGTGCTGGCGGGTTCCGCCGTCGTGAGTGTGTTCAGTCATGATTCAAGCGTGCCGTCCGCCGCAGACCCGACGCAACACCTGTTGCTGTTCCAGCAAACCCCGCCCAACTAACTGGCAGCAGCGGTTGTTTTGAGGGCTCAGAACAACCCCTAATGCCAGTCAGATGGGTGCATTCCACCGCTGGGCGCCCGCCCCGGATGCCCCGAGTTCGTCCGACGGGTTCTGCAACGTGCACGATTTCAGGCTCAGGCAACCACAACCGATGCATCCGTCCAGATCGTTCCTGAGGTGCTGCAGGGCGGCGATGCGCTCGTCGAGTTCCTGCCGCCAGCGCAACGAGAGCCTGGTCCAGTCGCGCTTGGTGGGTGTACGGCTGTTGGGCAGGGATTCCAATGCCTCGCGGATGTCCCTCAACGGCAGCCCCACCCGCTGGGACGTCTTGATGAACGCCACGCGGCGCAGCGTCTCGCGGGCGTAACGCCGCTGGTTGCCTGGCGTGCGTTCGGCGCTGATGAGGCCGTTGCGTTCGTAGAAATGAAGGGCCGACGGCGACACTCCACTCCGCTCGGAAAGCTCGCCGATGGTCAGGGGCCTGTGTCCGGATACCTTCGACATGACTGAACCTCCACGTGCCCGGCGGGGCGTTGACCTCAACAATAGTTGAGGTTCTAGGGTAGCGTGCATGACCCCTGACACCTCAACGGCCGGTATCCTGCGCCGTCCATACCTCCTGGCCACCGTGGGCACCTGCGCGTTGGTGTTCCTGAGCGCCTTTGAGTCCCTCGCCGTCACCACCGTGATGCCGGTGGTCAGCCGGGACCTGAACGGAGCCGGCCTGTATGCACTGGCCTTCGCCGGTCCGCTGGCTACAGGCGTGATGGGCATGGTGGGTGCCGGGAACTGGTCCGACCGGAGAGGCCCGAAGGCTCCTCTCTACGCATCGGTGGCGATGTTCGTGGTGGGACTCCTCATCGCAGGAACTGCCGGCACCATGGAAATGCTGGTGCTCGGCCGTCTGGTCCAGGGCCTTGGTGGCGGGGCAGTGACTGTGGCGCTGTACGTCTTGGTCGCGCGGATCTACCCACCCGTCCTGCACCCCAAGATCTTCGCGGCCTTCGCCGCTTCCTGGGTGATTCCGTCCCTGATCGGTCCTTTCGCGGCGGGGGTGGTGGCGGAGCTGAGCAGTTGGCACTGGGTCTTCCTGGGAGTTGTTGGGCTGGTCATTCCGGCCTTGGCCATGGTTGTTCCTGCGATGCGGGGCCTGGCTTCAGGAAGCGGGTCCGGGGCCCCATCGGGCGTGGATGCACCGACCGTCCCATGGGCTTTCGGGCGCATGGCGTGGGCTGCGCTCGCGGCCGTGGCCGTTCTTGGACTGAACCTGTCCGGCGGGGTGCCGGGCGTCGGCGCGGTGATTGCCGCCGTCGCACTTGTCACGGCGCTCGTGGCTGTCCGTCCGCTGGTCCCGCGGGGAACCCTCACAGCGCACCGGGGGTTGCCGAGCGTCATCCTGTCCCGTGGGCTGGCGTCGGCTGCCTTCTTCGGTGCCGAGGTGTACCTGCCCTACATGCTGACGGAGCGCTATGACTTCAGCCCGACCTTTGCGGGCCTGACCCTGACCGGATCAGCGCTGGCGTGGGCCGGGGCGTCCGCTGTGCAAGGACGGCTCGGGTCCCGGCTGGCTGATGCCTTGGCTGTACAGATTGGCGCCATCCTGGTGTTGGGGGCCATCGTTTTGGCGCTTGTCACGTCCGCGCTGGCGCTGCCGGCGGCCATAGCAATTGTTGGCTGGCTCTTCGCGGGCTTCGGCATGGGCCTGATGTACCCGCGGCTCAGCGTCATGACCCTGGCGCTGTCCTCGCCGGATAACCAAGGCTTCAACAGTGCCGCCATGTCCATCTCCGACTCCCTGGGCGGTGCGCTGGCCCTCGCCGCAACGGGCCTCGTCTTTGCCGCCTTCACGAACGTCGGGCCCTTTGCGGCGGTCTTTGCACTGACGGCGGTCATCGGCGTCGTCGGTGTTGTGGTGGCACCGCGCGTCGCGGCCCGGCCGGGTGGTTCCGCCGCACCCAACGCCCGCGGAGCCCGCGACGGCCAAGCCGACTTCTCGCTCACCCAGCCCAAGTAGGTCGCATTTGTGCGCGTTTTCGGGGCTCAGAACGCGCGGTGCTGCGACCCAGTTGGGGGCCCGATGCAAGGAGAAACGTCCACCGCTGCTAGAATGGGATCACTTGATGTGCGGTGACGCCCTGAAGCAGGTGGCCTGACAGGCTGCGCGGCGGGGCATTTTTCATGTGAGAGGCACATCCTGCGTCGATGAACGCGTTCCATTTGGTCCCGGCCAGCGCTCCTGCAGCGAACCGGTAGACCACCTGACTTTTCCTCGGCGAACCCCTGGCCCAACCGGCGTCGGGGGCCGATGTCCGCCACAGGACGCCGCCCGAAAGACATGAAGTACATGACTACTTTTGCTGCCCTTGGCACGCCCAAGGCAATTGTCGAATCCCTCGCTGCAACCGGCATCGAAGAGGCATTCCCCATCCAGGTCAAGACCCTGCCGGACACGCTGGCCGGTCGCGACGTCCTGGGCCGCGGCCGCACCGGCTCCGGCAAGACCATCGCATTCGCCATCCCGCTCGTTGCCCGACTGGCCGGGCGCGAGGCAGGCTACTTCCGCAAGCCGGGCCGTCCCATGGGCCTTGTCCTTGCGCCGACCCGCGAGCTCGCAACCCAGATCAACGCCACCGTCGAGCCGATGGCCAAGGCCATGGGCCTGAACACCACCGTGATCTACGGCGGCATCTCCCAGGCGCGCCAGGAGAAGGCGCTGCGTGCCGGCGTCGATATTGTCATCGCCTGCCCGGGCCGCCTCGAGGACCTGATCCGCCAGCGGATCCTCACGCTTGAAGCGGTTGAGGTCACCGTCCTGGACGAGGCAGACCACATGGCCGACCTCGGATTCCTCCCCGTGGTCAAGAAGCTCATGGACATGACCCCCAAGCAGGGTCAGCGCCTCCTCTTCTCGGCGACGCTGGACAACGGTGTTGACAAGCTGGTCAACCGTTACCTGTCCAACCCGCTGACGCACTCCGTAGACGATCCCCAGGCCGCGGTCACCACCATGGAACACCACGTCCTGGTGGTCAACGACCAGACCGTCAAGAAGCAGCTCATTGTGGAACTGGCGTCCGGCGCAGGCCGCCGCGTCCTCTTCATGCGGACCAAGCACCATGCCCGCAAGCTGGCCAAGACCCTCACGGACGCCGGCATTCCCGCGGTGGACCTGCACGGAAACCTGTCGCAGAACGCCCGTGACCGGAACCTCGCCGAGTTCTCCAGCGGTGAGGTGCGCGTCCTCGTGGCCACCGACGTCGCCGCCCGCGGTGTGCACGTGGACGACGTCGAACTGGTCATCCACGTGGATCCGCCCACAGAGCACAAGGCCTACCTGCACCGTTCCGGCCGTACGGCCCGCGCGGGTTCGGACGGTACCGTCGTTACGCTGACGCTCCCCGAGCAGCAGCAGGACGTCAAGAAGCTCATGCGGGCTGCCGGCGTCGACGTCTCGTTTGAGCGCGTCACCGCCAACTCTCCGCTGGTGGCTGAGCTCGTGGGGGATGTAGCGGACAAGGTTGACCCCCGCACCCGCGCTGCACTCCTGGCAGCCAAGCTCCCGCAGCAGGGCGGCGGGACGTCCAACGGCGCCAATGCCCAGCGCAAGCGCGCACGGCGTTCCGGCCAGGCTACGCCCACTGCAGGCGGTCGCGGCGGGCGCGGCGGACGCGGCAAGGTTTCGGCCGAGCCGGTTCGCACGGACCTCAGCCGTGCGGAGCGTCGGGCAGCAATGAACGACGACGTCGCCCGCGGCTCACGCGGTCGCGGCAAGGCAGGTGCCTCGCACCGTAACGACGTTCCCGGCTCGCAGGGTCAAAGCGGCCGCAGTGGTCGCCCCGCAACCGGCCAGCGTGCATCCGGCGGACAGCGGTCGGCCTCGGCTCCGCGAACCGCTTCTGCCACCACGACGCGCAGCAGCGGAAACAAGGCCGTGTGGTCCTCGAACACCGGCGGCACCTCGGGTGGATCCTTCGGCGCGGGTAATTCCGGCCGTGGGGGTTCCGGCTCAGGTCGACCGGCGCGCAGCGGTCCCCGCCGTGCGTCTGCCCCGGCGTCTAACGAGCGCCGCGGCCGCTAAGATCCCTCACGCTGTGAGGCCCGCTCTGCGCTCTATTCCGTGGGTTTAGGGCGCAAAGCAGGCCCCGCAAGTCTGGCCCGCGAGGTTACCAGCCCTGCGAGGTTACCAGCCCCGGGCGCGCCACTCCTCTAAGTGGGGGCGCTCGGCGCCGAGCGTGGTAGGCAAGCCATGTCCGGGATGCACTACGGTGTCATCCGGGTACGCATCGAAGAGCCGTTCCGTGACGTCATTCAACAGTGACGTGAAGCGTGCGGGATCGTTCTGGGTGTTGCCCACGCCGCCCGGAAACAGCGAGTCTCCACTGAAAATGTGGGCCGGTCCGTCCGGGTCCTGGTACACGAAAGCGATCGAGCCAGGGGTGTGTCCCCGAAGGTGGATTGCACGGACCTCGAAGTCGTCAAACTGCTCAACGTCGCCGTGGCTAAGCCGCACATCCACGGGAACAGGCAACGCGTCGGCGTCGTCCGTTCCTGCGGAAGTGGTAGCACCGTTGGCTGCCACCAGCTCCGCCAAGGCACGCACGTGGTCCCAGTGTTGGTGGGTGGTTGCGATCCTCAGCAGCTTGGTGGGCTTAGGCGTATCCGCGGCGGAGTCGGCCAGGAGTTGCTGGATGGCCGGGAAGTCGTCGGCAGCATCGATCAACAACTGCGCACCTGTTGCCTTGGACGTCAGCAGGTACACGTTGTTGTTCATCTCGCTCACGGAGATGCTGCGAATAGTGACGTCGCGGGTTGAGTGAATTAGCGAATCCATCTGCTCAGCCTACGTCGTTGGGTTTGCGGCCTTGGTGACGCGGCTGCCTGTTCCCCTGGTCTTGCCCTTGGGTTTGCCCTTGGTTTAGCCCTCCCGACAGCTCCGCCATGACCTCCACGGTTTCCACAATCGGAACGCGGAGGTCATGGCGGTGCTTGCGGGGTTTCGGCTTGCGGGGCGCTACCTGTGGGCTTCAACTTCCCCGATTCGACGACTCGCTGCGTATTAGACGGTAGGACACGTCTAACGTGCAGCGGGTCGTCGAATTCGGCGAAGAGTGCTGCGGGTCGGACTACTCGGCGCTGGTGGCGGCCATGTCAGCCGGCTGGTCGGCGGGGAGGGCCTTCAGGCCCGCTGCACAGCCCACGATCCCCGCGATGAAGAGCAGCTTCAACGGACTCGCCGGCTCCACACCCGTGACCATGGCCCAGCCAACGGTCAGTGCTGCACCGATGCCCACCCACACCGCGTAGGCCGTGCCCAGCGGAATGCGCTTCACGGCGATACCCAGGCCGAGCATGCTCAAGGTTGCGGTGACCGCGAATACCAGCGTTGGAATGAGTTCCGTGAAGCCATTGGAGAGCCCCAGGGCTGTTGCCCACACGGCTTCCAGGACGGCGGAGGCGAGGAGGACCAGCCATGACACTCCGATCCTTGCCTTGCGTTTGGCGGTGGTGGGGGTACCCATGGCTACGCCACCACCTTCAAGCCGACCACGCACAAACCGATGCCGGCGAGCAACAGGAGACGGGCCGGCGTCGGGCGTTCGACTTTGGTGACCATGGCGTAAGCCGAGGTCAGCACAACGCCCACGCCAACCCACACAGCGTAGGCCGTGCCCGTGGGAATTGACTGCATGGCAATGGCCAGGCCGCCGGTACTCGCGATCACGGAGACCAGGAAAACGATGCTGGGGACAGGCTTTCGGAAGCCCTTGGAACGGTGGAGTGCGGCGGCCCAAACGGCCTCGAGCGCACCGGACAGAATAAGAATCAGCCACGACATGACATTTCCTTTGGCCAGTCTTGTCGCGCACCGGGTACTGAACCGTCGTCCGGAGGTTCCAGAGCGGAACCTTGATTTAAGGCTAGCAAGTCCCGCGGAGGGTGGCCACTTCCGGTGGCCAAGCTCACCAGTTCGGCGCTGGCAGCCTGGCGGGGCTGCTCCCCGGGCCGGCTGCTCCCGCGCGGGGATCAGGCCCGGTCGATGGAAACGACCGCCACGAATCCGCGGCCCGAGATCTCGGGGCTCGCGACGTCGGAACCCACCACGGCGTCGTACCTGGCCAGTTCAACGGGTTCGCCGGGGCTGGCCGGCGGGGCGTCGGCGTCGGGGGTTTCCGCAACGCCCTGCGTCACGGTCGCCTTGCCTTCAAGAAGGATGGCGAGCTGGCCCTCGAACACCGGGTGCGGGCGCTTCTTGGAAATCTCGACGATTGACGTGTACCCCTTGAACGCCCCCGTCCGGGCTATGACGTTGAGGTCGCGGATGTCGCCGGTAGGCAAGGTTGCCGATGACGCCGCGTCCCCTGAGAACCGGAACGGGCGGTACTTCTCCAGCGGATGTTCGGCGCCGTCCACTGTCAGGAGGAGGAGTTCGCCGTCGATCAGGGTGATGACGCGTTCCATGCCGGGGAAAGCGGAAAAGTCCCCGGCTTTGGAAACGTCCGCGATGCTGACCCGCCAGTCCCACGAACCGTCCTGGGCTGAGGCCGCTTTGGGGTGGCTGGCGAGTTCGCGGGTGATCCCGCCGCCGTTGCGCCACGGCTCGGGATGGGTGTCGGCAAAGCGGATGATTTCCATCAGTCCAGCCTAGTAGTTCGGCGTTGCACTGCAGCGCTTGCTAACGTCATAAGAGTTGGTTTGCACGCAACGTCTGGAGGCACGGCATGTTCGTCAAAGTGTGTGGTTTAAGCACGCCCGAATCCGTGCAAGAGGCCGTCGACTCCGGTGCGGACGCCGTTGGCTTCGTGCTGACCGCCAGTCCCCGCGAGGTCACGCCCGAGCAGGTCCACGTGCTGCTTCCGCTGGTTCCGGAGGGCGTGCATGCGGTCGGCGTCTTCCGCCACGAAACCGCAGCCGACGCCGTGGCCATCGCCCGTAAAGCCGGTCTCACCTGGGTTCAGCTGCACGGTCACCGGACTGCCGACGACGTCAAAACAGTGCACGACGCCGGCATGCGGCTCATCAGGGCAGCCACCATGGGTGCCTCTGTGGAAGAGTTCGGTGATCTGGGCGAGGACCTGTTCTTGATCGATGCCGCCGCTCCGGGCTCGGGCGAGGCTTGGGATTACGAGTCCGTACAGGAGAAAGGCCTCGACGACCGGAAATGGTTGCTCGCCGGAGGGCTCGAACCGGGCAACGTGGCGTTCGCCGCAACGGCTGCCGGTGCTTGGGGCGTTGATGTTTCCTCGGGCGTAGAGGCGTCCCGTGGGGTGAAGGACCTGGCGAAGATCCGCGCGTTCGTGGAAGCCGCCAAAGCCTAAGGTTCCCCTCCCCGGCGTTCCTCTGTCACGTCCCGTGGGGTTTTTGGTGTTCCTCTGTCACGTCCCGTCGGGTTTTTGGTGTTCCTCTGTCACGTCCCGTCGGGTTTCCGCGGATGTTTTCCCAACGCACGTCCGCTGGCTAGGCGAGCACCGCATCCAGCTTGTCGAATGACGTGCCCCAGCCGTCCTTCGTCATCTCCACCCACTCCTCCGACGCGAACGGTCCCTGCGTCAGGTGCATCCGGGTGCGGCTGCCGCCCAGGTCTTCGAACTCAAGATGCATTTCTTCGTACTCGTGGTCCGAGTCCGGGGCGGCTTTAGCCTTCGCGACCAGAAGGCCCGGAGCATCCAAATCGGTGATGACGGCCTCGATGGGCGCTTCCTGCCGGCCGTTCTCATCCGTCCAGACCATGACAACCTGCCATATTCCACCAACCTTGGGCTCCACGACGATTTTTTCGCGAGGGGCATCTACGTCCACTGGGCCGAACCACTTAGTGAGTTGGTCCGGCTCCATCCAAGCCCCGAATACTCGCTCGCGAGGGGCGTGAAAGTCTCGGGTCAGGGTCAAAGTGTGCTGTGCCGTGCTCATGGGACTCCCTTGGTGAGTAGATCGACTGATGGCCAAAGACGCTGTTGTCTGACCGAGTCTAGGCTTACGACCGGCAAAAACCGACGGCGTGCTGATGAACTGCCCCGGAAGAGTGGCAGAGGGATGGCGGAAGTGGGGTGGGATGTGGCAGAGGGATGGCGGAAGGGGGGTGGGATGTGGCAGAGGGATGGCGGAAGGGGGGTGGGATGTGGCAGAGGGATGGCGGAAGTGGGGTGGGATGTGAGAGAGGGTTGCAGGGCGGAAGTCAGGGACGATTCAGGGCATACCCCGGGTTATTTTGTCGGCCGTTCAATGGAGAATGGACCCTATGAAAACGCTGCTCAACATCATTTGGCTGGTCTTCGGTGGCTTTTGGTTGGCTTTGGGCTACTTCGCGGCAGGACTCATCTGCTGCGTGCTCATTGTGACTATCCCTTGGGGCATCGCGTCGTTCCGCATTGGCTTCTACTGCCTGTGGCCCTTCGGCCAGATGGTGGTGGAGAAGCCAGGTGGAAGCGGCGTCTTCGCCCTCCTTGGCAATGTGATCTGGCTGCTGGTGGCCGGCATCTGGATCGCGATCGGTCACGTCGTGACTGCCGTTGCCATGGCCATCACCATCGTCGGCATCCCGCTGGCCATCGCCAACCTCAAGCTGATCCCGGTATCGCTCATGCCACTGGGTAAGCAGATCGTTCCGACCGACAGGCCGTTCGTCAGCACCTACCGCTGAGGGTTACCCAGCGCAATGGGTTAGGAGCCGGAGACCTCTCCGGTCCGCACATCGAACCGGAACTGCCGCTCCACACGGAACTTCCCGCCGTCGGCCTCCGCTACGAAGGTGAGTTCCACCGTGCCCGAGCACAGGTCGGATTCCGTCACTGTGTAGCTCGGGGTGAAGTACAGCGAATGCTCACCGGGCAGCAGGTCGACGGCGGGAAACTCCTGCCAGTGCGGCCCATGAAGCACGACGCCGGAAAGCGGTTGGGTGCCGGCGTTCCGGATGCGCCCGGTGAAAGCCAGGATGTCACCTGCCTTGTAGCCGGGAATGATGGGGCCGTAGTTCAGGTCCTGTGCTTCGCGGGTGCCCAGGATTTGATCCCCGTCCGCGTAGCCTTGGCCGATTTCCTTCCACGTCTGGACGTCCCACTCGCCGTCGCTGTTGGAGGGGATCACGTGGAATTCCCCGGCGTTCTGCCATACTTCGGGCCGTCCCGGGGTGATCGAGCGCAGTTCCATGTCGAAGGACAATGGGCCGGCTTCCCCACGGTGCACGGGTGCCTCCGGAAGGCGGGGGGAGGCCAACTGGCGGGTGAGTTGTTCCGCCGGCACCGAGGCAAAGACGATCTCGCGATACCCTTGCCGTTCATACAGCACGCCGATATTCCCGTCCGGCAACCGCGTCGCCGTGGAGTAGGCAGAACTGCCCGCGCACAGCATGAGCTTCGCAGGCCACGTGGCACCGTTGTCCGGGGAGAGGCTCAACACTGTGTTGCGGCGCAGGTGCGGATCCTGGTTATTGGTGGCAATCAGCCAGCTGCCCGAAGCCGAACCGGACGCCGGGCCCGAAGCCGAACTGGACGCCGAACCGTCGCCAGAGCCCGTCTTCGGGTCCGCGAGTGCGTCAACAATCGGCGCCCCGTCGAAACGTGCCAGGGAGCCGTTGTCACTGGGGTCCGGCAGTTCGGGAACGGGCAGCAGTGAACTCCAGGTCTGGCCGCCGTCGTTGGAGATGGCAGCCAGCCGCGACGGAGTGGCCCTTGAGTGCAGCAGCAGCCGGCCATCGGACAGGCACACTACCTTGTTTTCATTGGGCCCAACTCCGGCCGGGCCGGGCCCGATCAGCCCGCCCAGCGTCCACGTCCCGCCGTGATCGTCGCTGTAGGCGGAGGCGGCCCTGATTTCGCCGTTTATCAGCAGTACGTATTGCTGGACCAGACGTCCCGCATACGGGCCTGTGTGGACTTGAATTCCTTGGCCGGCTGAGGCGAAGAGCCCGGTGGTTCCAGCGTGAACGGGCTTGAGCATCGCGGTGAGCCGCCTGTGCTGCCAGGTGCCGCCGTCGTCGTCGGAGAAGCTGACATCCGCGTGCTGGATGTCGTCCTCGGGTTCCAAGCCGGACGACGCTTCGAAGAAGCCGGCGTGCGTTCCTGCCGCGTGGAACATGAAGATCCGGCCGGTTTCTGCGTCCACCAACAGGCTCGGGTCACCGTAACCGTCCAAGCCCGAACCGGTGCGGACCACGTGTTGCCCGGTCCACGAAGCGCCGTTGTCGAAGCTGCGGCGGAGCAGGAGGTCGATGGTGTTGGGGAGGTCGTCGAGGTTTGGCCTGCCGTCGTAGGCGGCGAGGATGGTGCCCCGCGTGCTGACGGCGAGGGCAGGAATCCGGTATTGACGGTACCCGCCTACGCCTCGAACGGCGAGCACATGCTCCACAGTGGGCCGTGCTTGCGGGATTGACGGAGGGAGGTAGGAGGTCACACCTCCTAGTTTAGGCCCAAACCAGCGCCGACAACTCGGCCGCGAGGTTGCGGCGGGCTGCCTCCAGCCATAACGCCTTCGCGCGGTCTCCGTGGAACAGCGGGTCCAAGGCCAGCAGGTGGCGCACGACGGCGGCCCGCCCCGTCGCGAAGTCGTCGTCACTGATGTGGGCGTAGTCTTCGCGGACGGCCGCGACGTACTTGGCATAGGACTGTTCGTCGCCGCCGAGGACGGAGAGGTCCGCATCGCACAACAGTGCTCCGGCATGATCGCCGGGTTCCGGATTGTGCTTGTCCGTGAGCCGCACAAGACGGGCTACTTCCGCGACGTCCTCCGGGGAAAGTCCGGCCTCGGTCAAGCGGTCCTCAGCCAGTTGCGCGGAGGCCTCCTCGTCCTGTCCGGCGACTCCTTCGTAAACAGCATCGTGAAACCACGCCGCCAAGGACACTGTCCTGGCAGGGAGCGCCGGCTCGGTGAGGACGTCCAGGGCCTCAAGGACAGCCAGCAGGTGGGTGCGGCCGTGGTATTTCCGGGTGTCCTCGCCCCAGCGTTCCAGCAACTCGAGGCCCAGCTCCTCGTGGCCGGGGTAGATGGTGTTCCAGTGCTTCATCAAGGGAACTGTGAGGGCCTTGTTCCGGTCCCGGGCGGGAATCCTGAGTCCGCTGGCAAGGAGTTTCCGGACCAGGACACGTGCCTCCACCGGAATGGCTCCCGCTTTGACGAGGTCGTCGTAGAGGCGCTCGGGTACGTCGTAGTGGTCGCCGTCGAAAGCCCGTTCGGGAACCCCCGCTGCCGAAGCGAACGCATGCAGCTCATCCAGGGACTTATCGGAGATCAAGTGGGAGAAGACGGTCCCGCGCGCGGGCCACAGGGGCGGATCGACGTATACGGCCATGGGCACAGTGTAGTCCCGGTTCAGCCTTGGCAAAGGCGGCGCGATCCTTCCCAGTTGCCGGTCGTCAGGGCGTGTCTACCGCCGAACCACCGCCCCGGAATCGCGGGCTTCGCTGCCCGTGGTATTCACGGCAACCGGGAAGGAGCCTGGGGTCAGCGCTCGGCCGGCAGGATGTTCTGGTTGCCCCTGAAGACGTTGTCGGGATCGAATTGGGCTTTGACCTTGGAGAGCCGCCTGTAGTTCTGCTCCCCGTAGGCCGCCATGATCCGGTCCTGCCCTTCGTCGCCGATGAAGTTGAGCCACACGCCGCCGGTGGTATGCGGGGCAATGTCTTGCCGGAACTGCTTCACCCAATCCTTCGCTTCCTGCCATCCTTCCCGCGTCTCGGCCAAGCCAAAGGGGTGGCTCACCCACGCTGCGCTGCGATGCTGCAAGGGCGTGTTGGCCGCAGCAGGTCCGCCCACCGCGCCACCCCAACGCCCCACCAGCTGCTGCGAATTGGGCCCGGGGAGCCGTTGTGCCGAGTCCACCAGGATGTCCAGGGCTTCGTCGCTGAGGTGATCGTGATAGTCGGCGCTCCAGTAGTTGTAGTGGTCCGGCGGATCATCGATCATGCACTGGAAATCCGCGTAGTTCATGGCGTCAATAAGGTCCACGGACGGGCCCAGCTCCTTGAATGGCCTTGCGTGCTCTTCGCCCTCCTCGGCGTTCCCCGCGTACAGGTAAGCAATGCCAACGGCCAGCTTGCCCACCATGTCCGGGGGTACAAAATCCTCGGACGGGGCTGTCAGGTAGACCAGGGCTGTGCCCACCTCATCGGGTGCGCTGAGTGCCAGGTCCCGGTAGGCGCGGGAGATCTCCGGTGCGGCTTCCCCGGGGAAGAGGGCCAGCCCGGCCGTCACCGTGGGACCAAGGTCGTGGAGTTGGAACGTGAAGGAAGTTGCCACGCCGAAGTTTCCGCCGCCGCCGTGCAACGCCCAGAACAGCTCGGGGTTTTCCGTGGCGCTCGCGGTCACCAGGTCCCCGGAGGCGGTTACCAAATCCACGGAGAGCAGATTGTCGCAGGAGAACCCGTAGGACCGTTCCAGCCAACCCGAACCTCCGCCCAACGTGAAGCCGGAGACGCCCGTGGTGGACGCCCTGCCACCGGTTACCGCCAGCCCGTGTTGCTGGGTGGCGCGATCGAATTCGCCCCATGTGACACCGCCGCCGACCTTGGCCGTCTTCGCTTCCGGGTCCACGTGGATGGATTTCATGGGCCGGACGTCAACTACCAGGCCGTCGTCGTTCGTGGACATGCCGGCCACTGAATGCCCGCCCGACCTGACGGCGACATCCAGATTGTGTGTCCTGGCGTGGTGGAGGGCTTCGGCCACCTCGCCGGGAGAGGAGCAACGGGCAATGACAGCCGGCCGTCGGTCGATCATTGCGTTGAAGAGTTTTCGGGTTTCGTCATAGTCCGGATCTTCCGGACGAATCCATTCCATGTGGACGCTCCTTCGCGCCTAAGACTCTCTCCCTAGAACAGGGTACGGCGGCGCATCGTGGCGGGCCATGGGTAATGCTTACGGAAGTACGACGGCGGTGCGCACCTCCTGCCACCGGGCGCACCCGGTGTTGTGGGTGCGTCGTGCGGGAAAGGACGCGGCGTGAGCCCAAAAGGGTGCGTGCAGCGGAAACGGGTGCGCCCAGGCAGCCCGGCACCAACGCCGGGTCACATGACGTAGTGCGGCACTCCGAGCCGCAGAGAACCGCAAATGCGACGATATACTTCCCATATGCCGCAAATACGGATCTCCGAAGCAGCCCGTTTCCTGGGAGTCAGCGATGACACCGTCCGGCGTTGGACGGAAAACGGGACCCTCACGGCGCAGAAGGATCCCTCGGGCAGGCTCGCTGTTGACGGGTTGGAGCTCGCCAAACTGGCAAGGGACCAATCACACCTTCAAGACGATCCTTCACGTGCAGGGAGCTCGGCCCGCAACCGCTTTGTGGGCCTGGTCACCGGAATCACCACGGACAAGGTCATGGCCCAAGTGGAGCTGCAGTGCGGCCCGTTCCGCGTGGTGTCCCTCATGAGCAGTGAAGCCGTCCGGGAGCTGGGACTCGAGCTCGGCTCCGTCGCCACCGCAGTGGTGAAAGCGACCACCGTGATCATCGAAGCACCTCAGGGAAAGAGCATCATATGAGCCCCCGCAGTCTCCTCAGCGCGTTGCTCGGTGCGGGGGTCCTTGCCGTGGCAGTGACAGGCTGTGCCCCGGCAAGTCCAGCCGGATCGGGGGAGGGGCCCTCTGGAACAGTCACCGTCTTTGCTGCGGCGTCCCTCAAATCAACCTTCACCCAGCTGGCCCGCGACTTCGAGGCCAAGAACCCTGGAACCAAAGTCAGCCTGAACTTCGCCGGTTCCTCGGACCTCGCCACGCAAATATCCCAGGGGGCACCCGCGGACGTTTTCGCATCGGCGGACACCCGGAACATGACCAGGCTTGCCGATGCCAACCTCCTGGACAAAGCACCCAGGAACTTCGCAACCAACGTCCTGGAGATCGTGGTTCCGCCGTCCAATCCGGCAAACATCAGTTCGTTCCCGGACTTGGGTAAACCGGGCGTCAAAGTTGTGGTCTGTGCACCACAGGTCCCTTGCGGCGCCGCCACGCAGGTGGTGGAGAAGGCTGCAGACACCGCTCTGACCCCGGTCAGCGAGGAGTCCTCGGTCACCGATGTCCTGGGCAAAGTCATCAGCCAGGAAGCGGATGCCGGACTGGTCTATGTCACGGACGTCAAAACAGCCGGGAGCAAGGTCAAGGGGATCCCGTTCCCGGAGTCGGCACAGGACTTAACCACGTATCCCATTGCCACAGTAGGTTCGGCCAGGAACAAGGAACTCGCTGAGGCATTCATGGACCTGGTGACCGGTAGCGAAGGCCGGAAGGTACTGAACGATGCCGGCTTCGGCACCCCGTAAGAACGCACCATGGCGCTGAAGACACCCATGAAACGACGCGGCGGACAAGGCTACACCGGCGTCCCTGCCTGGGTCTATGCCCTCGCAGTGGTTGGAGCGGCCTTCATTTTGCTGCCGCTCCTGGCGATTGTGGCCAAGGTGAATTGGGCGCAGTTCTTCCCGCTCATCACGTCGGAATCGTCGTTGACGGCGCTGGGGCTGAGCCTGCGGACGTCGGCGGCAAGCACTGTTCTTTGCGTGCTGCTCGGGGTGCCGTTGGCCCTGGTCCTGGCGCGGAGTCCGTTTCCCGGTCAGCGTCTCCTGCGCGCGTTCGTCCTGTTGCCGCTGGTGCTGCCGCCCGTCGTCGGGGGTATCGCCTTGCTTTACACCTTCGGCAGGCAGGGGTTGCTCGGGAAGTCGTTGGAGCTGGCTGGTGTCCAGATCGCTTTCTCCACCACCGCCGTCGTGCTTGCCCAGACGTTTGTTGCGCTTCCGTTCCTGGTGGTGAGCCTGGAAGGCGCCCTTCGCACGGCCGGGAGTAAGTACGAGGCGGTCGCGGCAACCCTTGGAGCCGGTCCGGGAACCGTCCTTCGGCGGGTGACCGTGCCGCTGGTGCTGCCGGGCCTGGCCTCGGGAGCGGTCTTGTCCTTCGCACGCAGCCTCGGTGAATTCGGCGCCACCCTCACGTTCGCCGGAAGCCTGCAAGGAGTCACCCGTACCCTGCCCCTTGAGATCTACCTCCAGCGTGAAACCGACGCCGACGCCGCCGTCGCCCTGTCCCTGGTGCTGGTTGCCGTGGCCATCGCCGTGGTCGGGCTGAGCTACGGAGGCCGCAGGGCCGGAATCCACACCGGAAACCGTACCGAATCAGGGGCCACGAAATGACCTTTGAGCTGTCCGCACGCCTCGCAGCCCGCAACTTCGACATGTCCCTCACCCTTGCCGAGGGCCAGACCGTCGCCGTCCTGGGCCCCAACGGCGCAGGCAAATCCACCTTGCTGAACGTCACGGCAGGCCTGGTTCGCCCGGACTCCGGCACGGCACGGATAGGCGGCAGGCCGCTCTTCACGCTCGACGGCGGCACCCACCAGTGGAGCGCCCCCCACCATCGCGGCATAGCCCTTCTGGCACAGGAGGCGTTGCTCTTTCCCCACCTGAGCGTCCTGGACAACGTAGCCTTCGGCCCGCGAAGCACGGGGAGTTCCCAACGCAAGGCACGCGAAACGGCCCGGCACTGGCTGTCCGAAGTGGACGCGCTCGAGCTCCAGGGCCGGAAGCCGGCGCAGCTCTCAGGAGGCCAGGCCCAAAGGGCGGCGGTTGCCAGGGCGCTTGCCGCCGAGCCCGAGCTGCTGCTCCTGGATGAACCGATGGCCGCCCTGGATATCCACGCAGCTCCCATGCTGCGGCGCGTACTGAAACGCGTCCTGGAGGGCCGCAAAGCCATCATCGTCACCCACGATGTCCTTGACGCCTACATGCTCGCCGACAGGGTGATCGTCGTCGAGGGCGGCCGCATTGCCGAGGAAGGCCCCACGCGCCAGGTCCTTGAACGCCCCCGCAGCCATTTCGCCGCAGGACTCGCCGGGCTCAATATCGTCACCGGGTCCATCACCGAGGAAGGAATCACGACGCCGGATGGTCGGCTTTTCGCAGGACAACACGATCCCGAGTGGTCACCCGGGCCCGGCCAGGCAGGCGTGGCGGCCTTTCCGCCGTCGGCCGTTTCCGTCTTCCTGGGCGATGTGCATGGAAGCCCCCGCAACTCTTTCCCGGTGACCATCACCGACTTGGAGCGGCACGGCGGCCAGGTCCGTGTGCATGCACGGGGCGGGGAAGCGGGCACCCTCTCCGCAGACGTCACCCCGGCGGCATCGGCCGATCTGGGGTTGGCTCCGGGGATGGAGGTCCGGTTCGTGGTGAAGTCGGCCCTGGTGTCCATCTACCCGGCCTGACACCTAGTCCTTGTACATGCGCTCCGCGTAGGAGGGGCCGTAGTAGGACTCCAAGTCTTCGAGGGGCGTATCGGGCTGGACGTAGGCCTTGGAGAGCATGGCCATACTCGGCAGGCCCTCGGAACCCCAAGAGTCCGGCTCCCACAGCCCGCTCCGCATGAACGCCTTGCCGCAATGGGTGAAAACCTCCTCTACGGAGACCACAATGGCGACGCGGGGCCGGTGTCCCTTGACCACCATCCGGTCGAAGAAGTCGCCATCGCTGACCAGCTGCGCCTGACCGTTGATGCGGAGGGTGTCCGTCCGGCCCGGGACGATGGAAAGGACTCCCACGTTCGGGTTCTCCAGGATGTTGCGGAATCCGAAGGCGAGCTTGTTGCCCGGCCGCTCAGGGATGGCGATGGTGCGCTTGTCCAGGACCTCGATGAAGCCCGCGGGATCGCCCTTCGGTGAGGCATCGACGCGACCCCGGGCGTCCGCCGTCGAGATGACGCAGAAGGGGCTGGCCGCGAGCCATTGCCGGTCGAATTCGCTGAGCTCGCTGCGGACTTTCCGTCGGACCCGATCCAGGGGTTGACCGATCAGTTGTTCCAGTTCGTCTGCGCCGCCGATGGGTTTCATGGACTCAGCCTAGTTTCCCCGGTGCCCGCGTGGGGCTGGCGCACCCTGCTGCGGTCGATTGGGGGACGCACCCTTTTCCTCCATTCGCGCCCGTTGGTACGTGTGCGCCGTGCGCGAACGGGTGCGGGGCTTCGCAGGAACGGATGCGCCGGGCGGGTACGGGCGCGGGAGTGGACCGACTTGGTCCACGTCCAACCGGGTAGAACGGCTCTGGACAGTAGTTTCGCCGTGGGCAAACATGGAACACAGTGGACCAAATCCAAAGTTGAGCGTAGTACACTCAACTTTGAAAGCACTGGTACTACTCCAGAAAGGGAGCTCTCTTTGGACGCCAAATTCACCACCAAGAGCCAGGAGGCCCTTTCTGCGGCCGCCATGAATGCCTCGACTGCCGGCAATCCGCAGTTGGAACCGGCTCATCTCCTCAAGGCGCTCATGGATCAGCGGGAGGGCGTTGCCGTGGCACTGCTGCGCGCCACCGGCGCTGACCCGGATGCCGTGAGTGTTCAGGCAAGTTCAGCCATCAAGGCATTGCCGTCCACGTCGGGAAGTTCGGTCCAGCAGGCCCAGCTGTCGCGTCAGGCCATGCAGGCGATCCAGGCTGCCCAGGCTGAGGCGGACAAGCTGGGAGATTCCTTCGTCTCCACAGAGCACCTGCTCCTGGGGCTCTCGGCCGGCAGTGACGCCGTCGGGAAGTTAATGCGCGACGCCGGTGCCTCCCATGAAGCGCTGCTCGCCGCCCTGCCGGGTGTCCGGGGCGATCGCAAGGTCGATTCGCCGGATCCTGAGAACACCTTCCAGGCCTTGGAGAAGTTCGGTACCGACCTCACTGCCGTGGCACGCTCGGGCAAGCTTGACCCCGTGATCGGCCGTGACAGCGAGATCCGGCGCGTGGTTCAGGTCCTGAGCCGCCGTACCAAGAACAACCCTGTTCTGATCGGTGAGCCCGGCGTAGGCAAGACCGCCGTCGTCGAAGGCCTTGCCCAGCGCATGGTGGCAGGCGACGTGCCGGAAAGCCTCCGCGGGAAGACCCTCATTGCACTGGACCTTGCCTCCATGGTGGCCGGCGCCAAGTACCGCGGTGAGTTCGAAGAGCGGTTGAAGGCCGTGTTGGAGGAGATCAAGAACTCCAACGGGCAGATCGTCACGTTCATCGATGAGATCCACACCGTTGTTGGCGCCGGTGCCACAGGCGAGAGCGCCATGGACGCAGGCAACATGCTCAAGCCGATGCTGGCGCGCGGTGAGCTGCGCCTGATTGGTGCAACCACCCTGGACGAGTTCCGCGAGAACATCGAAAAGGACCCCGCACTGGAACGGCGTTTCCAGCAGGTGTATGTGGGTGAGCCCAGCGTGGAGGACACCATTGGCATCCTCCGTGGACTGAAGGAACGCTACGAGGCCCACCACAAGGTAGCCATCGCGGACTCCGCCCTGGTGGCAGCTGCCACGCTGTCGAACCGGTATATCTCGGGCCGGCAGTTGCCGGACAAGGCAATCGACCTCGTGGATGAAGCCGCCTCGCGCCTTCGCATGGAGATCGACTCCGCTCCGGAAGAAATCGACCAGCTGCGTCGTGCCGTGGACCGCCTGACCATGGAAGAGCTGGCCCTGCAGGGTGAAACGGATCCCGCATCGGTTGAGCGTTTGGCTGCCCTTCGGGCTGACATGGCGGACAAGAAGGAGGCACTCAGTGCGCTGAATGCGCGGTGGGAAGCCGAGAAGGCCGGCCTGAACCGGGTTGGTGACCTGAAGGCCAAGATCGACGAGCTGCGTTCGGCTGCCGAGAAGCACCAGCGCGAAGGCGACCTCGAGTCGGCGTCGAGGATTCTCTACGGTGAGCTGCCTGCCTTGGAACGCGAGCTCAACGCTGCTGCCGAAGAAGAATCGGCGAGGGGCGCCAAGCCCGAGCTGATGGTGGCGGAGGAAGTCGGTGCCGACGACATCGCCGAGGTCATCTCCGCATGGACGGGCATCCCCGCGGGACGCATGCTCCAAGGCGAATCACAAAAGCTGCTCCACATGGAGGAGGAGCTCGGCAAGCGCCTGATCGGTCAGTCGAAGGCCGTGCAGGCGGTTTCGGACGCCGTGCGCCGTGCCCGGGCCGGGATCAGCGATCCCAACCGCCCCACGGGTTCGTTCATGTTCCTCGGCCCCACCGGCGTCGGCAAGACCGAACTGGCCAAGGCCTTGGCGGATTTCCTCTTCGATGACGAACGGGCCATGATCCGGATCGACATGTCCGAGTACAGCGAGAAGCACTCCGTGGCCCGCCTGGTCGGTGCCCCTCCGGGATACGTCGGCTACGAGGAAGGCGGCCAGCTCACTGAAGCCGTGCGGCGGCGCCCGTACTCGGTGGTCCTGCTGGACGAGGTTGAGAAGGCCCACCCTGAGGTCTTCGACATCCTCCTGCAGGTGCTCGACGACGGTCGCCTCACCGACGGCCAAGGCCGCACCGTTGACTTCCGGAACACCATCCTGGTGCTGACCTCCAACGCGGGCAGCCAGTTCATGGTGGACTCGTCCATGGATGCGAAAGTGAAGCGGGACGCCGTCATGGCCGTGGTGCAGGCATCCTTCAAGCCGGAGTTCCTGAACCGCCTGGACGAGATCGTCCTCTTCGACCCGCTGTCGGTCGAAGAGCTCGCCCGGATTGTGGAACTGCACGTCGCCGAACTCACCAAGCGCCTCTACGAGCGGCGGCTCACGCTCGAGGTCACGGACGGCGCCCGCGCCTGGCTCGCAATGTCCGGCTACGATCCCGCCTACGGTGCCCGGCCGCTCCGCCGCCTGGTGCAGCGCGAGATCGGTGACCGCCTCGCCAAGGAAATCCTTGCCGGGGAGATCAGCGACGGCGACACCGTCCTGGTGGACACCGCCGCCGACGTCGACGCCCTCACCATCGAGGGCCTTGAGGAGATGGGAAACTCCGACGGCGGCTGGTCGGCAGGGACGGGGCTTTCGGTCCGTCGGAAGCAGCCGTCGCTGGAAAAGTAGGCCGGCCAGAGACTGGCAGGGCTAAAGAGCTGACAGTGCTGGAAAGCTGACAGGTCTGGAGGTGGAGGGGTGACGCTGTTGGAGGGGTAGCCGTGAGGCTACTTCTCCAACAGGTCCTCCTTGATGGTGCTGCCCGGGCTCACCACAATGAAGCAGTCCACCCGCCGGTCCCCGCGGTCCCAACTGCTGGGACTCGGGTACACATTCTGCTGCAACAGATTGGTGTACTCGTTGGCAGCGTCATTGAGCTTGATGCCCTTGCAGACTTCCCGGCCCTTGTCGCGCAATGCATTGGTTCCCGGGAAGGAATCATCCGTGGGGTAAGTGAAAGCCGCGCCCAGTTGGGCTGTGTGTTCAGTGTCGCAAGCCACCGCGCGGGCCTTGGATGCGTTGGGGTCGAAGTCCGCAAAGCAGTCCCCGATCTGGAAATCCTTGGCGTCCGTGTCGCGGGGGAGGGGTCCCAGGGTGGCCGACGGCGTGGGCGAAGCGACCGTAGGTTCGGGGCGGGTTCCCAGCAGGTTCAGCAGGACCCAGATGACGACGCCGATGAGGACCAGGGCCCCCACCACGATTCCCCCGATGACCAGGCGCTGGCGCTTGACCGGATCACCTTGTGGTGGCGGCGGCTGCTCCGCGTAGCCGGGCTGCTGCGGATCGTTTGGCCCACCCATTGGCGCCGGCTGTCCCATTGGCGCCGACTGTGGCGGCGGGGGTGGAAGGTCAGGCTTCGGGGGCACATTCGGGGCAGGCGGCACCTGGTCCTTGCCTGGTTCCGATGCCGACTCGTCACGGGGTGGAGTGTTGTCCTGAGTCATTCGGGTGGTGTGCCTTCCTGATCTGACGCCGCATTGAGGCAGACTCTACCCAATTTTCGATCCCTTGTGAGGTGCTGCAGCCGGCCTGGGGGTCAGGCACGGCTCTGAGGTGGCACACAGGCACCCCTGAAACCATGTAATCTAGACATACGACAAATTGACCAAACATTCCGGGGCCTCACCGATAGCCAAAGGTGACCACCTCCGGTCCAAGTACAAAAGGGGGTCACGCCATGGGGCGCGGCCGTCAAAAGGCAAAAGCTACCAAGCAGGCTCGGGACATCAAGTACTACTCCCCGAACACCGACTACTCGGCACTTGAGCGTGAGCTCACGCGCCCATCTAGTCGTGCCAAGAGCCACTTCCAGGAGGATCCTCCGGAGCCGGATTACTCGGCTTACGAGGACAAGTACGCGGAAGATGATGACGACGAGGTAGACACCCGCCGTCTCGGCTAGCTGTCGCAACACAACAGGTGCCTCCAGACACTGAGTTGCGTACCGCCGTCGTACATCAAGGTTGTCGTGCATCCACGGATGCCGAAGATCTCCCAAGAAGGCCCGCAGGGCATGCCGAACATGGGCATACCCTGCGGGTCCTTCTTGCGTTCACCCACAACCTTGCGTTCACCCACAACCTTGCGATCACCCACAACGTCGAGCGTCCTTGAACGCATCAAGGCCCGCCCTGCGTCCCCCCGTGGGAGGCGCGCAAGGGCGGGCCCTGAACGTTGCGAGGCTACCGGCCCACGACGTTGCCGGTGCGGTTGTCCGTGGTGCGGCGGCTGAGTCCGAAGCCGAGGCCCAGCATGCCAATGCCCAGGATCAGGTGCAGCCAGTTGTCGGCGCTGTTGAGCGGCACGAAGTTGGCCGTCGAATCCTGGCCGATGAGCAGGCCGTAGATCCAGAGCACCAGGTAGATGATGCCGCCACCGACGAGGTAGTTGCGGGCTTGGCCGGGTGTTTTGGCCATCAGCAAGCCGGCTGTGCCGAAGAGCAAGTGGACGATGTTGTGCAGGATTGAGACCTGGAAGATGCCCAGAAGGAGCGCTTCGGAGGTGTGTCCGGCGAACTGCATGGTGTCGTAATTGGAGGTGATTCCGGGGATGAAGCCCAGAATGCCGACCAGAAGGAAAACTACTCCAACAATTTGTGCTGCGCGCTGGATGGTTGTTCGGGTCCGGGCGGGGTGGTTCGTGGCTGTCATGGTTTCTCCTCAGTGAGTGTGGGTGCGTAGTCCTGAGTTCTTTCCGTGCACTCCAGACGCTATCATAAGGTTCCTTAGTATTAGAGATCCGTGATGGAGACGTTACCTTCACATGCGGGCAACGGAAGCGGCGCGGCTCCCGCGTTGTGGGCAGCACAACCGGAGATACTAGGTTGAGGGGGCCACGTTCTCGGAAAGGACAGCCATGCCGGAAGTTGATCGGTACAAGCAGGGGACTCCGTGTTGGGTGGACCTGTCTTCCACCGACATCGAAGTCTCCAAGAAGTTTTACCGGGAACTTTTTGGTTGGGAACTTGAAGCCATGGACGTGGGCCAGGGCCTGACCTACTACATGGCCAGGCTGAAGGGCCGGTACGTCGCCGGAATGATGCAGCAGCTTCCCGATGCGCCTCCGGGCATGCCTTCCTATTGGGCGAACTACCTTGCCGTGGACTCGGCAGATGCGGCAGCCGAGCGTGCGGTGGCCGCGGGAGGAACCATCGTCGTCGCTCCGGACTCTGTGCCGAACGGCAGCGGAAGGATGTTCTTTGCCGCCGATCCAACGGGCGCGCAAATTGGCTTCTGGGAGGCCGGAACCCACCTGGGCTCAGGCCTTATCAACGAGCCCGGAACCATGATCTGGAATGAACTCCAAACCAATGACGTCCCCAAAGCCGTTGCCTTCTATGAAGCGGTCACAGGCTGCACCAGCAGCACAGGGCCGGCAGGAGACCAACGGGAATACACCAGCCTCGTGGTGGAGGGCCGGCCGGTTGCCGGTGCCCTCAAGGTGCCCATCGAAGGACTCCTCCCGTTCTGGATGACCTATTTCAACGTGGAGGACGTGGACCAGGCACTGCAACAGGCCGTCGACCTTGGCGGGCACGTCATCGCTCCGGCGTTCGATGTTCCCGGAATCGGGCGAATGGCTGTGCTCATGGATCCCGCCGGAGCGGCGTTCAGCATCATGGCAGGATTCCCGGCATGACGTCCCGGACCCACTACGCCCACGGGGAGCCGTGCTGGGCGGATCTTCAGACGAGGGATGTTGGGGCGGCCAAGGACTTCTACGGTGCGTTGTTTGGCTGGACCTTCCAGGACCTGCCCACGCCCGATGGCCGCCGCTACGCTCAGGCGTTCCTGGGCCAGGACCTTGTGGCTGTCATAGCTCCGCAGAATCCGAGGCAGGAAGCTGCGGGAACACCCGGGCAGTGGAATATTTACTTCGCTGCCAGGGACGCAGAGGAGATCGGTGAGGACGCCGTCCATGCCGGCGGCAAGCTCGAATTCGGGCCGGAGCAGGTTGCCGACACCGGTGTCCTTGCGTTCGTGGCTCCGCCCGGAGGCGGCACGACGGGCATCTGGCAGCCGGGCACGCACCGCGGGAGCCACCGCTTCAACGAACACGGCGCCTTCGCATGGGCGGAACTCCTGACTCCCCAACCGCAAGCCGCCGTCGCATTCTTCCAAGAGCTTTTCGGTCATGACGTTACGGAATACCCGCAGGAAGACGGCGGCAGCTACTCGACGCTGATCGTCAACGGTAACGAGGTGGCTGGGATTGTCCCTGCCGAAGATGGCGATGAGGCCGGCTGGCAGGTCTACTTCGGGGTCTCGGACGTGACAAAGGCCGTGGACACCGTGATCGCTGCCGGAGGGACCGTGCTGGTGGAGCCCGAGGACCAACCCGAAGAGGGCTGCCTAGCCACCATCATGGATCCCCAAGGCGGCGTCCTGAGCTTGATCCAGGTCCTCCCACCCAACTAGGTCGCATTAGTGCGCGTTTTGATCGCTGAAAACGCGTACTAATGCTACTTAGTTGGGGGAACGCGGAGCGGCCCGGCAGTTCGAAAACTGCCGGGCCGCCCTGTGTGTGAGGCGATAAGCCGCTTAGGCGTAGGCGTTCACCAAACGGACAGCGCCGCCGTCGACGCCCTTTGCGCCCTGTACGTAATCCGGGCCGGTCTTGTCGATCGAATCCGAGTTCTCTGCAACCGTGCCCATGACCCAGGAGGGGAGTCCGCGCTCGTTGAGACGGGCGACTGCGGCGTCGGCAGCTTCCGGAGAAACGATCGCAACCATTCCGACGCCGAGGTTCAGCGTGCGCTCGAGGTCGGCCAGCGGGACGTTGCCCAGCTCGGAAACGAGCTTGAAGATCGCGGGAAGTTCCCACGTGGCGCGGTCAACCGTGGCAACAAGGCCCTGCGGAAGAACGCGGGCCAGGTTGGCGGCGAGGCCGCCACCGGTGACGTGGCTGAAGCCGTGGACAGCCGCCCCTGCCGTCACCGGGAAGGTGCGGGCCAGGTCCAGGCAGTCGGCTGCGTAGACGCGGGTCGGTTCCAGGAGTTCCTCGCCCAAGGTGCGGCCGAGCTCGGAAACCTGGCGGTCCAGTGCCCAGCCTGCGTGGTTGATGACGCGGCGGACCAGCGAGTAGCCGTTGGAGTGGAGGCCGGAGGAGGCCATGCCGATCACTACGTCGCCGGCGCGGACGCGGTCCGGGCCGAGCAGGGCGTCGGCTTCGACGACGCCGGTTGCGGCGCCTGCGACGTCGTATTCGTGCTCGCCCAGCAGGCCCGGGTGCTCGGCGGTTTCGCCGCCCACCAGTGCCGTGCCGGCAACGGAGCAGGCGGAAGCGATGCCGCGGACGATGTCAGCGATGCGCTCGGGAACAACCTTGCCGCATGCGATGTAGTCGGTCATGTAGAGGGGTTCTGCACCCACCACCACGATGTCGTCCACAACCATGCCCACGAGGTCGTAACCGATGGTGTCGTGGATGTCCATGGCCTGCGCGATGGCGACCTTGGTGCCTACGCCGTCGGTGGACGTGGCCAGCAGCGGCTTCTTGTAGGTCAGCAGCTTGGAGACGTCATACAGGCCGGCAAAACCGCCGACGCCGCCAATCACCGAGGTGTTGTGGGTCGCCTTGACGGCGTCCTTCATGAGCTCGACTGCGCGGTCTCCCGCTTCGACGTCGACACCCGCCGAAGCGTAGGTGATGCCGGAGGCGTTCTCAGGGGTTCCGGCAGGGGATGCGGAGGTCATACGGACTCTTTCTTGTCGGCGTCGGTCAAACGATCAGCGTCGGTCAGGAGGTTCTCGAATTCGGCATCCGGTCCCGGGTCGCAGCCGGTGGCACCCGATTTCTCGGCGGGATCCTCGGTGGAGGCCGGATCGGTGGCAGCTTCGGCAGTGGGCTCAGCAGGCGCAAGCCCGCCAAGATCGGTGCGTTCCAGCAGGTTCTTGCCCAGCTTGTCCGCGTGCGGCAGCTCGATGGGGTACCTGCCGGTGAAGCAGGCCGTGCAGAGGCGTTCGCGGGGCTGTTGTGTTGCCCCGATCATGCCGTCCTCGGAAATGTATGCCAATGAGTCCGCGCCGATAGCCTGCGAGATCTCATCGATGGTGGCTCCGTTGGCGATCAATTCTGCGCGGGAGGCGAAGTCGATGCCGTAGAAGCAAGGCCACTGGACGGGCGGGGAGGAAATCTTGACGTGGACTTCCTTGGCGCCGGCCTCGCGCAGCATCCGGACGATGGCACGCTGCGTGTTGCCACGGACGATCGAGTCGTCGACCACCACGACGCGCTTGCCGCGAATCACCGATTCCAAGGCGTTGAGCTTGAGGCGGATGCCCAGTTGGCGCAGGGTCTGCGAAGGCTGGATGAACGTGCGGCCCACGTAGGCGTTCTTCACGAAGCCGTGCGCGAACGGGATGCCGGACTGTTCGGCGTAGCCAACCGCTGCCGGGGTGCCGGACTCGGGGACGGGAATGACGATGTCCGCCTCGTGCGTGTTCTCGCGGGCCAGCTGGCGGCCCATTTCAACACGGGACTCGTACACCGAGCGGCCTGCGATGGCGGCGTCGGGGCGGGCCAGATAGACGTACTCGAAGACACAGCCGGCCGGGGTGGCCTCCGCGAAGCGCTGGGAACGAACGCCGTCCTCGTCGATCGCGATGAACTCACCGGGCTCGATCTCACGGATGAAGCTCGCACCAACAGTGGCCAGGCCGGACTGTTCCGAGGCCACAACCCAGCCCCGGTCCAAACGGCCAAGGCAGAGGGGACGGATTCCGTACGTGTCACGCGCAGCGTAGAGGGTGCCTTCATCCATGAAGACGAAGCAGAAGCCGCCCTTGATCTTGGGGAGCAGCTCCAAAGCGGTCTGCTCCAGGGTCTTGCCCTCTTCGCCTTCCAGCAAAGCCGTCACCAAGGCGGTGTCCGAGGTGTTGCCCTGCTTCATTTCACCGGTCAGTTGGCCGTCGTTGCGCTGCAGGATCATTTCCCGGAGCTCAGCGGTGTTGGTCAGGTTGCCGTTGTGAGCCAAGGCCACCGTGCCCGTTGCGGTTGCGCCCAGGGTGGGCTGCGCGTTGGCCCAGTGACTGGCACCCGTGGTGGAGTACCGGCAGTGTCCCACTGCGAGGTGCCCGGTGAGGGTATTGAGGGTTGTCTCGTCGAAGACCTGGGACACAAGGCCCATGTCCTTGTAGACATTGATGCGCTTGCCGTCACTGGTAGCAATACCAGCCGACTCTTGTCCGCGGTGCTGCAGCGCATACAGCCCGTAATAGGTAAGTTTTGCTACCTCTTCGCCAGGAGCCCACACCCCGAAGACGCCACAAGCGTCCTGGGGGCCCTTTTCGCCGGGAAGAAGATCATGAGAAAGTTTTCCGTCGCCACGTGCCACTGGTCGATTGTCTCATGTTGCGGCCGTGGTAAGTTCCCGCTCCGGTTTTGTGACCACGCGGCCGGGCCTGTTTCCTTGCGCGATCAGGCGATTTGTCCGCCAAGTGCGGCGCGTGTCACAGTGGCTCCCCATGAAAAGGTGCCCTGGCTGCGTCCCTTAGCGGCCGCCGTCGTGCTCTGGTCCTTCGTCCGGAACCGAGTCCGGAACGGCTTCCACCACAGCCCGCTCTGCGCGCTTGACGCTGAGGCGGTCGAGGATGAGCGCGAGGATGGAGAAGAGGATCACGCCGCCGCCGGCGCAGGCTACGAGGAAGAATCCGAAGACCGTGGGGGCGTCGAATTCGGGATCGGCGGGGCGGCTGAAAGCGATGATGGCGGCGACGATTGCACCGACGATTGCTCCGAGGATCATGAAGGGGACGAACTTTGGTGCCCGGCGGACCGTGACGTCGCGGCGGGCGGGTGATTCGTTACTGGGGGTGGGGTTGGTGTCCTCGGAAGCCATGCCTTCCAGCCTACCGTTCCTCGCCGAAGTGACAGTTAATGCCCATGTTTGCGGGAAACATGGGCATTAACTGTCAACTCGGCGCCGGGTCAGCTGCCGCGATACGTGGAGAATGCGAACGGGCTCAGGAGCAGCGGCACGTGGTAGTGCTCGCCGGCGTCGGAGACCGTGAAGTTCAGGTCCACTTCCGGGAAGAACGTCTCAATGCCCAAGGCGTCGTAGTAGGCGCCCGTGGCGAAATTGAGGCGGTACGCCCCGCCCGGAATGCGTTCCGGTCCGAGGTCCTTGATGCGGCCATCAGCATCGGTTTGGCCCTTGCCGACCAGCGTCCAGTTCTCACCTTCGCGGACGTAGAGTACGACGGCGACACCCGCCGCCGGGCGGCCGGAACCGGTGTCGAGGATGTGCGTTGTTACCTGTGAAACGCTCATGCGTTGGCTCCTTCGCTGACGAGTCCGGAGAGGCGCAGCAGTGCGATCTCGCGGAGTTGCTCAGCCACAATTGTGTCTTCTTGTTCAGGGGTGTGGGTGAGGCGCTCCTGCAGTGAGGACAGGATTTCCTTGGCGCTGCGTCCCGCCGCGCGGATCAGGAAGACCCTGCCGAACTTTTCCTCGTAGGCGCGGTTCCCTTCCGCCAGCGCGGCTGCTGTGCCGTCGTCGTTGGGGTCCACGCCGGCTTGCTCGGACCGGGACATGGCCGCTTCGGTTGTTTGCGCCTTGGGCCGCTCGCCGATCCTGGGGTGGTGGGCAAGGGCGGATTCGACCTCTTGGGGGCTGAACGGATCCGCGGCCTGGTTCGCCGTGCGGAGCAGTTCGTCGACGCTCGCGAAGGGGCGGGCGTCGACGATTGTTTCCACCCAGCGGCTGATATCCAGGCAGGGGGTCAGGGCCTTGATGGCCTCGTCGCGTCCAACACTGTTGAATACTGCAAGCTCCATGCTTGTGTCATCCTCGTGTTAATGCTGGCATCCATGGTGTGGGCTATGCGGAACTCCGGCTTGTTGGGCAGGAGGAAGCTGTGCTGCTTCAAGCTTCCGCATCATGGAACTGTTATTTCAGCATACGTAATAAGTGAAGCTGAGTTCTTGGCCCGGTGTCAAGACGCTGCCTCTTGGTGGTGCCGCGTCCTCACCGTGAGATAGAGGCGGTGAGCCATGATGACCAGCGACAGCCACGCGATGCCCAGCGCCCACGCGGCCAGTACGTCCGTAAGCCAATGATGGCCCAAATAGACGCGGCTCAATCCCATGGTCAGCGAGAAGACGGATGCGATCACGATCGTCAGTATGCGTGCCCTCTTGCTCTTCAAGCGCAGGATGACCAGGTATGCCACGATTCCGGCGATCACGATCGAGTTCAATGAGTGCCCGCTGGGGAATGACGGCGAGTGTTCAAACGGAGGAATGGCGTCGCTGAGGTCCGGGCGGGTCCTGCCGAAGAGGGGCTTCCCGGCGACTGTCAGGAGCAAGGAGCCAAGTCCGGCGGCCAACATCAGGATGACCGGCGTCCACGACTTCCGCTTGGTGGCCAGGAAGATCATGATGCCAACGGCGATCAACGGCATTCCCACCGTTCCGCCGACGTTTGTGTAGGCCGTGGTGGCTGCATCCAAGGCGGGGGACCGGAAGGACTTCGCCGCGTCGAGGACAGGATGGTCCAGGCCGGCCACGCCGTCCGCTTCGGTCACTGATTCGTAGACCTCGCCGAAAGTGACAACCAGGGCAACGGAGATGAGGAGTCCGATGACCAGGGTGATGACCAGTGCGGCATACGGGCCGAGGAACGTCGTGATGCGCTGGGCCGTGGCAGCCATGAGTTGACCGACCGGGCTTTTCCACCGTGTCAGGTCCTGCCCGGCCACATAACGGTCTTGCCGGACTTCTCCGCGGACGCCGTGGTCCTGCGACTCTCGTCCCTCAGTGGTCATCTTCGTCCTCTTCGGCTCGGCGGGGGTGGACTTGATAATAGTGAGTAACCTTATCATTTGTGGCCGATGCTGGACCGCGCGCCGCGCTTCAGGGCGCCTGCTGCTCGCTCCACGCAACCGGCTGCGGCAGAATGGCCTTCAACTGCGTTGAAGGAGTTGCTCCATGCCCCAGATCCTGACTTCCAGATTCCTGTTCGGCCCCGGTCCGAGCAACTGCTACCCGGAAGCGATGGCCGCTCTTTCCTGGCCCGTGCTGGGGCATCTGGACCCTGTCTTCATCGAGCGCCTCGACCGGGTCTGCGAGGGTCTCCGTACGGTCTGGGGAACCTCGAACGCCCGGACCCTTCCGTTGAGCGCCACGGGCTCGGGCGGCATGGAAGCGGCCTTCGTGAACACCGTGTCCGACGGCGACGTGGCAGTCATTGCGGTGAATGGACTCTTCGGTGCCCGAATGTGCGAGGTTGCCCGGCGTTGCGGTGCCACCGTGGTCAGGGTTGATCATGAGTGGGGCCAGCCGGTGGACGCTGACCGGGTGTTGTCCGCCCACCCCAACCCGAAAGTCATCGCGGCTGTGCATGCGGAGACTTCCGTGGGGGTACAGTCCGACATCGCCGCCCTCGGGGCAGGCAAAGGAGACGCGCTCCTGATTACCGACGCTGTCACGTCCATCGGCGGCCTTGAGCTTTTGGCAGACGACTGGGGCATCGACGTCGGATATGCCGGAACCCAGAAATGCCTCGGCGTGCCGCCGGGCCTCTCCCCGTTCACGGTCTCGGACCGCGCCCTCGAACGTCGCGTCAAGGACCCGCGCTCCTGGTACCTGGACATCGGTCTGCTCGGCGGTTACGTAGGAGCAGCTTCCGGATCGAGGACCTACCATCACACGGCGCCGGTAACCATGATCGCGGGTCTCGAAGCGGCGCTGGACCGCATCCTCGCCGAGGGGCTCGACGTCGTACAGGCCCGCCACCGCGCTGCCGGGGCCGCGCTCCAGGAAGGTTTGCAGGAGATGGGCCTCGAGCTCTTCGCCGCCGAAGGAGCCCGGCTGCCGAGCCTCACCACGGTCAAAGTGCCCGACGGCGTCAACTCGGCTGCCGTCCGCGCGTACCTTTTGGAGCACTTCAGCATGGAAATCGGCGCGGGTGTTGGTGAATACACGGACACCGTCTGGCGGATCGGCATGATGGGCCCCAACGCCAACAGTGCATCAGTAACGTTGGTGCTCGGCGCACTGAAAGAGGCAATGGCGAAGGCGTCAGTGTAGGGATCTGATAGAGCAACGCCGGAAACCTGCGGGGATCTGATAGAGCATCCCCAACCACCGTTGCTCTATCACATCCCGACGGGTTTTCCCGGTTCCTCTATCACCTCACGGGGTGAGCTGACCGGCGTCGTACGCCAAAACCGCGGAGGCGGGTGTTCCGCCGTCGGCCGGCTGAATCGACACGATCCTCAAGGTTCCGGCACCCGGCAGTGCGGTCGACTGGCCCTCCCGGAACGCCTGCTTGCGCTCCTGTTCGACGGTCCGGATCCAAAACTGGATGGCGGGTTTCCCATCCGCGACACCGATCTTCACGACGCCCACCTTCACGCCATCGAATGTGGGTTGCGTCCCTTGCTTGACTGTTACGAGCTGTTCCACGGCCATCCCTACTTGGTGTCCACGGAGTACACGGAATCAAAGTTTTCCTTGTACTCGTCCTCGGTCAGTTCCAGTGTCCCGGCTTTCTTGTCGTCGTCCCCGCTCATGTACCCTCCGGAAGGTCCCCAAGGGTTGGCCAGGACGATCACTTTCTCGCCGTCGTCGTTCGTTTTTACGTCCACCACAACGTATGCGTGGTTGGGAACGACGTCGGTGCGGTTGACTTCCTCGGACTCCCAGAACCAGTCGAAGTCGTCATCCTTGACGTCCTCGGTTCCCACCGAGACCGCCTGACCGGAAGCGAGCTTTTCCTCGATGGAGCCAAGGTCGAGTTCCCCGTCCTTGTCCGCGGAACGGCCGGTCATGAGCTCCATGGCGTCGTTACTGAAACCGCCGTCGATGTCATCGTAGGAGCCGCCCAGGTGCTCGGCGGCCGCGCGTTCGTAAATGGACAACCAGTTGGGTTGGCCGTCAGCGCCGCGGACGCCGCCCTCGGTGGACTTGGCCTCCACCGTGACTTCCACCGGTTCGCCGTCCTCGTACAGTGTGACCACCCAGTGGGTTGGCGGGTCGCCGACCGGCCGCATGTGCGATTCGAGGAACTCGTCCAGTTTGCCTTGCTGTTCCAAGGTTTGCGCCACGGAACCGATGCCGGCCAGCAGCCAGCAGTCGCCGATTTGTCCTTGGTTGATGTCGCCGGGATCCCCGGCGTCCGGGTCCTTGCGCACGTCGCCGGGGACATCGACGTCGGGCCTGTCCGGATCGAGGGGACCGGGGTCGCCGGGCGGGTTGGAGTCGCCCCTGCTGGAGTCGCCGGATCCGGTGGAAGCGGCGCTGGACTTGTCCTGCTGGTCCGCGTTCCGTTCCAGTTCCTTGGACTGTGCTTGGAGGGTGGAGGCCGTCCGGTGGAGCATCGGCCGGTGTTCGGCATCCCACGCCTGACGGAACTGGATCGCATCACGGCCGTCCCACGGAGCTGAGGCGATGAGTTGCCCGAGCTCCTTGGACAACGCGTTCATTGTGTCTGAGTGCCGGGCCATGGTCTTGGCCAGTGCCCTTAACTGCTGGATATCGGCACCGTAGAATCCCGGCATCGCGTCCCCCTCGTGAATGTCTTCAAAGATGTGTGGCCGACGTCGAGCAGCGGTTGGCCACGGTCACGGTATCCCGCTGTGTGGGGTGGGTCGATGGGTAGAAGTTCCCTTGGCCCGCCGGTTTAGTCGATCAGGATTTCAGTGGGGCTGCAGCTGGCTGAGTTCACAGGAACCGTGATGCGCAGGTAGGCCGGCCCCTTGGCCTCGATGCTTACGGTGGCACCTGCTGCGTCCGTGCTGCGCGCGACCAGCCAGCCTCCAGGGACGTCGTCCGTGCCCCCGAACGCCGGGAACCCGTACTTCCCCAGGACGGGGTCGCCCGCTGCGAAGACATCCTCGAAGTTTCGCGACGCCTCCACAATGTCCGCGCTGCTCTTCATGCTCGCCGGTTGGAGGATGCACCGGCCGTCGTTTGATTTAGCCAGGGTGGCGGCTTTGTCCGTACTCCACGTGATGCCGGGCAGCTTCTGTTCCAAAGCAGCGGCCAGATCGGTGCGAAGGGAATCGTATTTGGCGTAGCTCTCTGCCACGGAGGCGGGCTTTTGGGTGGGGGTCGCTGTTGGTGTTGCCGTTGGCGTGCCGCTTGCTGGGCCGTTCGGGGTTTGGGTGCACGCGGACAGCGCGAGGACACAGGCCACGGTCCACGTGCTCAGCCTGGCGGTGGTCTTTGGCATTCTTCCCCCAGTTTTCGGTTTGCTTACGCGCGCGTGGAAGCACGACGGCGGCAGTCACCGCATGGTTTCACACTTGCCGTGCGTCCGGCCATGGGGAGAAGGCCCCCTGGGTGGGAAGTGATAGAGGGGCGGGGGAAAGGGGGTGGGATGTGATAGAGGGTCAGGTGTTGCGGGTGAGGATCCAGGTGTTGGTGCCGTCCTGGCGTTCGAACGTCACCGTTGTCACCAGGGCTTCGATCAAGGCAAGGCCACGCCCGGACTCGGCATCGGAACCGGGCATGGAAGCCTGCATGTCCCCGGCAAACGGCTCGCGGGCGTTCCGGGCGCTGACCCGGGCAACCAACCGTGCCGGCCATACGCTGATCTCGACGTCGATCTCCACCGGCTTCTCTGCCACCGGAACCGCATACTGGACCACGTTGGCGGCGGCCTCGATCACGGCGGTGGTGAACGTCATCCGGTCCACATCAGGCACAAAGGAGGCGTCCTCCCACAGGGAATCCAGTTCGCCGTGGATGGCTTCGATGGCTTCCTCGTTGGACGGGCCGTGAAAGCCGCGGCGGGCCATGACCTCAGTCATTGCCGAACGCTGCCTCGGCGGTGGGATAGGCAGTGAGGACACGGTCCATGTTGGTCAGTTCCAGGACCATCTTCACCTGCGGCTGGACGCCTGCGATCCGGAGGTCTCCACCGGCCTGCCGGGTGGCCTTGAGGCAGCCGATCAGTGCGCCAAGCCCGGACGAGTCCATGAAATCAGTGCCGGCCAGGTTGACCACCACGCGGCTGGAACCGCCGGCGACAACCTCGTTCACCATCTCGCGGAGCTTCGGGGCGGCCACCATGTTCAGACGGCCAACGCTTTTGACCTCCGCGTAGGTGTCCTTGACTTCGTAGCTAAACTGCATCTGCCTTCCTTTCTTCGGAACTTTCAGGCACAAAACCCTTGTACAAAACTGCTTTGACCAGAACGCTCAGGACCACCAGGTCGAACGCCACCCAGGCGACATTCACCAACGTCCCCACCGGCTCGGCCAGGCCGGTCAACAACCGCGCCACACCCACCACCAAGGCAATGGCCAGCAGCACCGCCACAATGATCTGCGGACGGATGAGACTCCAACTTGGCCCGCCGCTCTGGCGTGCCTTGGGGGTGACCGCGAACCCGAGGGGACGGCCGAACCAAACGTTCCGTGCCGCCGTCGTACATGCCTTGATCCATGTGGGGAACAACGCGAGGCTGTACTGCTGGCCGCGCCACGTGGGGATCCCGTGCCCCGCCAGGACGAAGAGCAGCTGGTTGACCACCATGAACGGGATGAAGCGGATGAAGAAGTCGAAGCTGAGGCTGGTGACCGGGAGGACGCCGAGCGTGAGGTAAATGATGGGCGCTGCGAAGTACACGACGGCGGCGAATCCGCTGAGGTAGCTCCACATCGTTGAGAAGTACATCAAGCGCTGGCCCCACGTGAGTTTCCGCTGCACCAACGGATTCTCGCGGAGGAGGACCTGGATGGTTCCCTGGGCCCAGCGGAGGCGTTGGGTGAGCATGGTCTTGATGTCCTCGGGAGCCAGTCCGTTGGCGAGGATCTCATGGTGGTAGACGCTCTTCCACCCGAGTCCGTGCAGGCGCATCGCCGTGGCCATGTCCTCGGTGACGGAGATCGTGGCCAGCGGCATGACCGGCTGGGCCTCGTCCGTACGCTCCACGGAGATGGCGTCCAGGACCGCATGGACGGACTCCAGGGCACCGAGCGGCGACCAGTCGCGGCCGGACATACGGTCGACGGCGTCACTCGCCACGGTGGTCACGCCGCCTTCGCCGACGTGGGCCAGTTCCATGGCCGCGATTTCCTCAAGGTCGGCCTGCAACGCAGAGAAATCGGCTGCGACGAGGGTCCGCACGGCGTCGTCAACCTTGCGGCGGACCCGGTACGTGATCTCGCTGAGGGACACCCGGGCCTCGAGATCCTGCTGCGCGGCGTTGGTTGCAGCCTCCACTTCGTTGAGCATCTGTTCCACCAACGGGTTCGCGGCCTCGGGCGAGCGGCGGGGCCTTCTTGATGGCCTGCTTGGAAGCGGCCAAGGCACGCTTGATGCTCTGCTCCGTTGCTTTCACGTAGCCCACCAGGCCCAGTTGCATGAGGGCTTCCCGGCGGAGGATGGCGTTGGATCCGCAGAAGAACGCCGCGTTCCAGCCGTCCTTGCCCTGCTGGATGGGTCCGTAGAAGAGGGGTGCCTGGCTGCCCAGGGGATCGTCGGCGGGGACATTGACGAAGTACTGCGGAGTCTGGACCAGGGCAACGCGATCGTCGTTGAAGTAGCCCAGCGTCTTGTCCAGGATGTCCGGCTCCGGGATCTGGTCGGCGTCGAGGATCAACAGGTACTCGCCCGAGGTGAGCATCAGCGCGTTGTTCAGGTTCCCCGCCTTGGCGTGCCGCGGCATGTCGGGCGTCCAGTCCGCGGTCCGCGTTACGTAACCGATGCCGTTGGCTTCGGCGAGTTCACGCATCTCAGGCCGGTTGCCGTCGTCGGGGATCCAGGTGCTGTGCGGCCAGCGGATCTCCTTGGCCGCCAGGGCGGTGGTCATCACCAGGTCCAGAGGCTCGTTGTACGTGGTGATGAAAACGTCCACCGTGGCATCCGCGGGCGGGGCGGGCGGCGCCTTGCGGATCTTCAGATTCCACACCGTCAGGCCGAACAGCATCACATCAATGAGGCTGTACGTCTCCGCAACCACCAGCGGAACGTCGAACAACGACGGCGGTCACGTTATCTTCCGCTGTGGCGGCCGGGGCCAGGTTCAGCAGCGCAGCGCACACGTCCTCCGACGTCGACTCGGCCCGTACTGCCTTCTCCACGTTGCGGACGAAGTCTTCGAGAGAATCATGGGCGTCCAGCACGCCGTCGCTGACGATCACCAGCGAGTCACCCGGCTCGAGCTTGAGCTCGGCCGCGGGCCAGGTTGACCCTCAAGGATTCCAACGGGCGGCCCTGCCGAGACGAGCCGGTGCGTGGATCCCTCAGCCGGAACGTACAGGCCAAGCCCGTGTCCGGCGTCGATATAACTGAGCCTGCCCGAGGCGCTGTCCAGGCGTGCGTGGAACATGGTCACGAACGAACCCGACTGGTCCAGATCCGACGCGATGGTGGCGCTCGCGGTGGAGAATGCGGCGTCGATGGCTGGCGTTTCCGCAACGGAACGCATCACGGCACGCACCGTCGCGGCGATGAGGGCGGCTCCCATTCCCTTGCCCATGGCGTCCGCGAACGTGAGGTGGACGCCGTCGGGGGTTTGGTACCAGTCGTAGAAGTCCCCGCCAACGCTGCGCGACGGCCGGAAGGCACCGGCGACGTCGAAGTCCTCCAGACGGACCTTCTCTTGCGGCAGCAGGCTCTGCTGCACGACGGCGGCGCGCGCCAGTTCGTCGGTTTGGCGCGGGTCTTCCGCGGGCTGGGCGGGGGTGCGGGCCGGCGGAAGAGGGCACGGATGCGGGCCTGGAGTTCCTTGGGGCTAAAAGGCTTGATGAGGTAGTCGTCCGCGCCGGTGTCCAGGCCCGTGAGCCGGTCCAATTCATCAGCGCGTGCCGTGAGCATCAGGATGTAGGCGTCGGAGAATTCCCGGAGGCGGCGGCAGACTTCCATGCCGTCGAAGTCGGGGAGGTTGATGTCCAGGGTGACCAGTTCGGCGTTGGTGTTCTTGACTGCTTCGACGCTGGTGGACCCATCTGCGGCTTCCGTGACGATGAAATCCAGCTGCTCAAGGACAACAACGAGGAGGCCGCGGATATCCTCATCATCTTCAATGACGACGGCATGACGCTGGGGCGCAGGTGAGACCATGGCTCCATTAAGTAATGCTGCTGACTTTTTGTCACGTTTGGTCAAACAACATGAACGCCCGCTCACTTTCGGGTGAGCGGGCGTTACAAGAATTGTGTAGTTAGGTGAAAGAGCGTCCGCCGGAAACCGGCGGGATGTGAAAGAGGAACCGCTGGAAACCGGCGGGATCTGGAAGAGGAACCGCCGGAAACCGGCGGGATGTGGGAGGGGGTTAGACGCCCAGCTCTTCGCGGAGAGCCTGGACGTGGCCCTGGGCGCTCACCTGGTACTGGGCCAGCTTCACCTTGGCGTCGCCGTCGAGGACAACGGTGGAGCGGACGATTCCTTCAACGATCTCGCCGTTGACCAGCTTCTCGCCCCAGGCGCCGTAGGCCAGGGCAACGGAGTGGTCTTCGTCTGAGAGCAGCGGGAAGGTCAGCTCGAAGTCGCCGGAGAAAGACGACAGTGCTTCCTGGGCGTCGGGGGAGATGCCGATGACGTCGTAGCCCTTGCCCTGAAGGCTGGCCAGGTTGTCGCGGAAGTCGCAGGCCTCGGTGGTGCAGCCGGGGGTGGCGGCTTTCGGGTAGAAGTAAACGATGACGTTGCGTCCGCGGTAGTCGGACAGCGAGACCTTGTTGCCGTCGGCGTCGAGAAGCGCAAAATCCGGTGCCTGCGTTCCGACGAGGAGTTTCTGGGCCATAGCGATCCTTTACATTCAACCGGCGGTTGCCGGCAATTTCACACTGACGCGTAGCCAGCAATGGTCATTCAGGGCGGACTGTCAGGACAGGTGTGCCTCTGGACAGAACAGCGTCGCTAGATGCTGTATTCCGCAGGTCCGCGCACGGTGGCATATGGGCCAGGCACGAACTGGTAGCCGCCACCACGGACGGTGGCAACCGTATAACGGGCGGAGCCGAGCTTCCGCCGCACCCTTCCAACATAAACGTCGATCGAGCGAAAAGCCGCGCCGGGGAGGTCAAATGACTCCAGGAAGCGTTGCAATTCTTCACGTCCGATTGCCCGCGAGCAGTTCACCACCAGGTAGCGCAGCAGCTTGTATTCCATGCCAGTAAAGGCAACGGGCTTGCCGTCAAGGAGCACTACTTCAGCAGCGAGGTCGATTGCAAGCTGGCTGCGCCGGGCTGCCAACGTTACGGGCTCGACGGCGGTGCTGCCGCCCTCGGAGGGGTGGTCGCCGCCGTCGGATTCTGCCGTGGCGCGGGCGGCGGCGAGAGCCTCGGCCAGCGCCATCGAACCCGACTGTGGAGGGTGGTTACCGGCGTCGGCGGCTTCCTGCGGAGTGCCGCCCCAGGAAGTGTCGCCGACGCCGGAGTGTTCTGCCCCGATGGCGGGCCAGATGCGGACTTCCGCCTCCGGGGCAAGTTTCATTGCCCGGGCCAGCACAAGGCGTGCTGCCCGGTCCCAAATTTCAGGGTCTACGGGATCGCCCTCGGCCGGGTTGACCCAAAGGGCCAGGCCCCGTGCACTCAGACCCGTAGCGTTCTGGCCCTGCTGCCGCGCGGTACCCGGACGGGCGGAGGCCGGACGGCCCGTGATCGGGCGTCCACCTCCCTGCCGTCCTGCCTGCTGGTGTCCGGCTCCCTGGCGTCCGGGGTACCGTGCCGGCGGCGGGCCGTAGGCCTGTACTGCCATGGCGATATGTCCTAAACGTTGCCGCGGCGGATCAGCTTTCCGCCCGGGTTCTGGAAGTCGATCTCCGAGCCGCGCAGGAAGGTCTTGCGGACCACGCCGGAGAGCGGGCGGCCGTCGTACGGAGTGATCGGGTTCTTGTGCTTGAGCTTCTTCACGTCCACCACGAACGCGTCATCGTGGGCGAAGATGCTGAAATCGGCGTCGTAGCCGAGGGCGAGCTGGCCCTTGTTGTGGAGGCGGGCCAAGGCAGCGGGCTTCTCCGACATCCAGGCAACAACCTGTTCCAGGGAGATTCCGCGGTGCCGTGCCTCGGTCCATATCAGGGACAGTCCCAGCTGGAGGGAGGAGACGCCGCCCCAGGCAACGGCGAAGTCGCCGTTCTCCAGGTCCTTCAGGTCAAGGGTGGAGGGGGAGTGGTCCGAGACGATGCAGTCGATGGTGCCGTCCTGCAGGCCCTTCCAGAGGAGCTCGCGGTTAGAGGCTTCACGGATGGGCGGGCAGCACTTGTACGCGGTTGCGCCGTCCGGGATCTCCTCGGCCATGAGGGTCAGGTAGTGCGGGCAGGTCTCAACGGTGAGGTTCACGCCGTCGCGCTTTGCCGACGCGATCATGGGCAGCGCGTCGGAGGAGGAGAGGTGCAGGATGTGGGCGCGGGCGCCGGTCCAGCGAGCACGCTCGATGACCTCGGCGATGGCCTTGTTCTCGGCGCCGCGGGGGCGGGAAGCCAGGAAGGTTTCGTAGTGGTCGCCGCCCGGGTGCGGGGCGCGGTCGATCGCGTGGGAGTCCTCGGCGTGCACGATCATGAGGGAGTCGAAGGACTTGAGCTCAGCCATGTCCTCTTCCATCTCGTCCGCATCCAGGTGCGGGAACTCGTCCACGCCGGAGTGTAGGAGGAAGCACTTGAAACCGAACACGCCTTCGTCGTGCAGCGGGCGGAGGTCGCTCTTGTTGCCCGGGATGGCACCGCCCCAGAATCCGACGTCCACGAACGCCTGGTCCTTGGCGACCACGCGCTTCTGTTCCAGGCCGTCCACGGTGGTGGTGGGCGGGATGCTGTTCAGTGGCATGTCGATGATGGTGGTCACGCCACCGGCAGCTGCGGCGCGGGTGGCGGAGGCGAAGCCTTCCCACTCGGTGCGGCCGGGCTCGTTGACGTGGACGTGGGTGTCCACGAGGCCGGGGATGAGGGTTTCGTCGTCTGTGAGTTCGATGACCTCGTTGCCCGTCAGGCCGTTGCCCAGGGGTTCGATGGCGACGATGATGCCGTCGCGGATGCCAACTTCGCGGGCTGCGAGGCCGGCGGTGGTCAGGATGCGCTGGCCCCGGATAACGAGGTCATAGGCGCCGATTGCTTCAGACATTGAGGTACTCCTTGTTGTCGAGGTTGCCGGTCCGTTCCGCCAGGTACACGCCTATGTGCTTACCTAATTGTTCAAGCAACGGACCTGCTTCAGCGATACATTTTTGGACATCTTTTTCCAGGTCGGTCAGTGCGTGGACCGTATGGAAGCCGGCATCCGTGAGTTGTTCCCGGCTCAGGGTACTCCGGCCGCAGACTGCGATCACGGGAACCCCTTGTCGGGTCGCCGCCCGGGAGACACCCATGGGGGTCTTGCCGAGCAGGCTTTGCTCGTCCAGGCTGCCTTCTCCGGTGATCACCAGATCGGCGCCCTTGAGCCTGTGCTCGAGTTCAGTGAATTCAAGCACGACGTCGATGCCCGGCCGCCGCTCTGCCTTCAGCGCCGCGATGGCAATGTAGCCAACCCCGCCTGCCGCTCCAGCGCCTTCTGCCTTGGCTGCGTACTTGGCATGTTGCCCGGTTGCTGCTGCGAGGACGTCCACGAAGTGGCTTGCTGCCGCATCCAGTTCGGTGACGTCGTCCGGCGTCGCGCCCTTCTGCGGACCGAAGATGGCTGGGGCTCCGCTGGCCCCCAAAAGGGGATTGTCGACGTCGGACGCCAACACGAACTCGGTTGCCTCAACGCGGACGTCGAAGTTGGAGAAGTCGATTGAGTCGATGTCCGCGAGGGCGGCACCGCCGCCGGGGAGCTCGTTGCCGTTCTTGTCCAAGAAGACGGCGCCGAGGCCCTGCAGGACGCCTGCGCCGGCGTCGGTGTTGGCACTGCCGCCCACACCCAGGATGATCTTTCGGCAGCCGAGGTCCAGCGCGGCGCGGATGAGTTCGCCCGTGCCGATGCTGGTGGCTGTCTTGGCCGTCTCGGACGTGGGGCCGTCCGGGAGGAGGGCGAGACCGGAAGCTGCCGCCATTTCGATGACAGCTTCCTGGTCCCGCACCGCGAAGTCGGCCTTCACTGGCTCGCCGAGCGGGCCGGTGACGGTGGTGGTCCGGCGGGTGAAGCCGGAGCCGATGGCGGCGTCGATGGTTCCTTCGCCGCCGTCGGCCACCGGAATGCGTGTTGCTTCAAAGCCTTTAGAGCCGAACCCCGCCAGCAGTCCTGTTGCCAGGTGCTTGGCAACGTCGGGCGCGGACAGCGAGCCCTTGAATTTGTCCGGGGCGATGACAACACGCATTCCGGTGCCTCCTTACTGTTATAGTGCCGAAAGGCGCTTACGCTTTGGTCAGGATCGCGGTGGGTGCGTCCGCCGCGGTCTCTGCCAGCTCTTCGAACTCGTTCACGCCGTTGATCTCAACGCCCATGGAGATGTTGGTGATCTTTTCCAGGATCACTTCAACAACCACGGGAACCTTGAACTCGCCCATCAGTGCCTTGGCCTTATCGAAAGCGGCAGGCAGGTCGTTCGGGTCCTCAACGCGGATGGCCTTGACGCCCAAGCCCTCGGCAACCTTGATGTGGTCCACGCCGTAGCCCGCTGCGTTCGCAGAGAGCCCAGTCGAGTTGATGTTCTCGAAGGCCAGGGAAACGTTCTGTTCCATGTTGAAGCCGCGCTGGCTCTGACGGATCAGGCCCAGGTAGCTGTTGTTCACCACAACGTGGATGTACGGCAGGTTGAACTGTGCGCCCACGGCCAGTTCTTCGATCATGAACTGGAAGTCGTAGTCACCTGACAGGGCAACAACGGTGGCATCCGGGGTTCCCCTCACTACACCGAGAGCTGCGGGAGCGGTCCAGCCCAGCGGGCCGGCCTGGCCTGCGTTGATCCACTTGCGGGCACCGAACACGTGCAGCATCTGTGCGCCGGCGATCTGCGACAGGCCAATGGTGGACACGTAGGTGGTGTCGCGGCCGAAGGCCTTGTTCATCTCCTGGTACACGCGCTGCGGCTTGATGGGCACGTTGTCGAAGTTGGTCTTACGGTGCAGGGAGCCCTTGCGCTCCTGGCACTCGGCAACCCAACCCGAGTAGTCCGGCAGGGTCTTGGCTGCCTGGCGTTCGCGAGCCAGCTCCAACAGACCGTCCAGCGCCGCACCGGCGTCGGACGCAATGCCCAAGTCCGGCGAGAAAACGCGACCGATCTGCGTCGGCTCGATGTCGATGTGAACGAACTTACGGCCAGCCGTGTAGGTGTCCAAGCCGCCGGTGTGGCGGTTGGCCCAACGGTTGCCGATACCGATCACGAAGTCGCTCTGCAGGAACGTTTCGTTGCCGTAGCGGTGCGAGGTCTGCAGGCCAACCATGCCGGCCATCAGCTGGTGGTCGTCCGGGATAGCGCCCCAGCCCATCAGGGTGGGGATAACGGGAACGTTCAGGATCTCGGCCAGCTCAACCAGCTGAGCGGAAGCGCCGGCGTTGATGATGCCGCCACCGGCAACGATCAGCGGGTGCTGGGATGCGGTCAGCAGGTCCAGTGCCTTTTCCAGCTGCTTGCGGGAAGCCTTGGGCTTCTCGATGGGCAGGGGCTCGTAGGCGTCGATGTCGAACTCGATCTCGGCCATCTGAACGTCGATGGGCAGGTCCAACAGAACCGGGCCCGGACGACCCGAACGCATCAGCTGGAAGGCCTTCTGGAAGGCGCCCGGAACCTGGCCCGGCTCCAGGATGGTCATGGCGAACTTGGTCAACGGCTTGGCGATGGACTCGATGTCCACAGCCTGGAAGTCTTCCTTGTGCAGCTTGGCAACCGGAGCCTGGCCGGTGATGCAGAGCATGGGGATGGAATCAGCCTGAGCTGCGTACAGGCCGGTGATCATGTCCGTGCCTGCGGGGCCCGACGTGCCGATGCAGATGCCGATGTTGCCATCAGCTGCGCGGCTGTAGCCGTCGGCCATGTGGCTGGCGCCTTCAACGTGGCGGGCCAGCGTGTGGCGGATGCCGCCGTGGGCACGCATTGCTGAGTAGAAGGGGTTGATCGCTGCGCCGGGCAGACCGAAAGCTTCGGTTGCGCCTTCCTTTTCCAGGATGGCTACGGCCGCATCAACGGTGCGCATCTTTGCCATGGTGTACTCCTTGTTTTTTGCCCTTTCGGGCGAAGTCTGTGGTGTTTTTGGGTGTGGTGAGGGAGCCGCCGTCGTTTAAGTACGACGGCGGGTTCCCTACTGTTTGTTTCTTTAGCGCCTTGGCTTACTTGCGGCCGCTGAGCTGGAGGACCTGCTTGAAGAGGCCCGAGTGGTCGAGGCCGCCGTCGCCCTGGTTGACGGTTGCGGCGACGAGCTGGGCGACGACTGCGCCGAGCGGGACAGCGACGTTGGCTTCGCGGGCTGCGGAGGTGACAATGCCGAGGTCCTTGTGGTGGAGGGCCAGGCGGAAGCCGGGGTCGAAGTTGCGGTCGAGCATCTTCTGACCCTTCTGGTCGAGGACCTTGGAGCCGGCCAAGCCGCCGCCGAGGACCTTCAGTGCTGCGTCGGTGTCTACGCCGTAGGCCTCAAGGAAGGCGATGGCCTCGCCGAGGACCTGGATGTTGACGGCCACAATCAGCTGGTTGGCTGCCTTGACGGTCTGACCGGAGCCGGACGGGCCGACGTGGACGATGGTCTTGCCCACTGCGTTGAGGACATCCTGTGCTGCCTCGAAGTCCTCAGCTGCGCCGCCGACCATGATGGACAGGACGGCGTCGATGGCGCCCTGCTCGCCGCCGGATACGGGAGCGTCGAGCGGGCGGATGCCTGCCGCGACTGCGTCGTCGGAGAGGCGCTTGGCGACGTCCGGGCGGATGCTGGATGCGTCGATCCAGATGGTGCCCTTTTTCGCGTTGGCGAAGACGCCGTCCTTGCCGCTGACAACACCCTCAACATCGGGGGAGTCCGGGACCATGGTGATGACGACGTCGGCGTCCTTGACTGCGTCCGCGATGCTGGTGGCACCCTGGCCGCCCTCGGAGACGAGCTTGTCGATCTTGTCCTGGCTGCGGTTGAAACCGGTGACCGTGTGGCCGGCCTTGACGAGGTTGATGGCCATGGGGAGGCCCATGATTCCGAGTCCGATGACTGCAACGTTGCTCATTGTGGTTCTCTTTCTGGGGAAGTCTGCGTGTGTTTTAACCCGGGTGTGCTTACCCAACTAGGTGACAGTAAGTGTCGTATTGAGTGCTCAATGGAGCGTTTGCTGTTACCTAGTTGGGCGCTCCGTGCTTAGTTGGCGTTGGCGCGCTGGCGGATGGCCCAGCTGAAGGCCGTTTCCTGCGGTTCCTTGTACTCGAGGCCGATGTAACCGTCGTAGCCGAGTTCGCGGCTGCGGGCGATCCATTCGCCGAGGGGGAGCGTGCCGGTTCCGGGAGCGCCGCGGCCGGGGTTGTCGGCGATCTGGATGTGGCCGAAGTCCTTGGCATGGTTCTCGATGACGGATTCGACGTCGTCGCCGTTGACTGCCAGGTGGTAGAAGTCGGCGAGGAGCTTGATGTTCTGTGCGCCGGATTCTGCCTTGACGCGGGCGATGACCTTGAGTGCGTCTTCGGCGGTGAGGAGCGGGTATTTGGGTGCACCGCTGACCGGCTCCAGAAGGACGGTGCCGCCGATGCGGGCGACGCCTTCTGCTGCTGCGGCGAGGTTCTTGGCGGCGAGTTCGTCCTGCTCTTCAGGGGTGAACTCGTCCTGGCGGTTGCCGTAGAGGGCGTTGAAGGCCTTGCATCCCAGGCGCTCACCGATGCCGGCTACGACGTCGATGTTGTCCTTGAACTCGGAGCAACGTCCCTTCCAGGAAACCAGGCCGCGGTCGCCGCCGGGCATGTTGCCAGCGTTGAAGTTCAGGCCCGTGAGCTGAACGCCTGCGTCCTTGATGGCGGTTTCAAACTCGGTTACTTGTGCGTCGGTGGGGACGGAGGTCTCGAAGGGCCACCAGAACTCGACGGCGTCAAAACCGGCTGCCTTCGCGGCGGCGGGGCGCTCGAGCAAGGGCAGTTCCGTCAGGAGGATGGAGCAGTTCACTGTGTACGTCATCGTAGGTCCTTCCGAGGAGGGGCTTGGATCTATCTTCCCGCTGCTTCGGCTGGGCCTTGGTGCTTGGCTCAGTTTCCGCTTTGTGGAATTTAGATTCTGCTTTATGAAAAGTTTAGGGAAGGAGGGGGTGCGAGTCAAGGGGGGTGGGCGGGGACTGATGGAAAAGGTCCGCGGGGCCGGATCCGTTGCATCATTGGAGAAGGTCCGGTTGGGGCTGGTCGCGGACATTGGTCGTGGGCGTCATGAAACTGCGCCGATTGGGCATGGTCAACAAGCCCGCCGTCATCGTCCCGAACCACCTGCTCGAAAAATTTGCCCGTGAATGGCTGCAGATCTACCCCCGGCGGGGATCCTTGCCGCATCACCGAAATGTACGTCATGCAGCGCTACCTGCGCCCGGACCTGCTCCAAGCAGCCGGAATCAAGGACTTCAACACGTGGGCAGCGACCTTCGGCCAAGTCGTTGAGGAAATGGAACTCTCCGTCGCCGGCGGTGACAGGTTCAAACTCAAGAGCCGGTTCGCGAAATTCCAAAATGTCCCCGAGCTGCTGAAGATGTTCCACACCTTCGCAGACGTCAAAACAGCCGAAGACCTCAAACTGCCAGTCCCGAAGTTGGCCGCCCGTGACGGGGACGGGCTCCGGCAACCGAACATGCTCGCCGTCGAACCCAGCCCCGAACTGCGCGAGTACATCCAGGACATCGGCAACCGCGTCGACGCCATCAAGCAACGCCTCGTGCCTTCTGAGAAAGACAACATGCTCAAAGTCTCCTCGGACGGCCGTAAAGCCGTCCTGGACATGAGGCTCGTGGATCCCGCACTGTCCCAACGGGGACCTACCAAGATCAGCGCCACAGCCGATCTGCTGGCCAGCGTGTACGAAGAACACAAAGACCGCATCTACACCGACCCCTCCACCGGGGAACTGGACCCCGCGCCCGGTGCCCTGCGGCTGGTGTTCTGCGACTTCGGTACACCCTCGGAGAAGTGGAACGTCTACGGTGAGCTCAAGGATCAGCTCCGGCGCAGGGGAGTGCCCGAACACATGGTCCGGTTCATCCACGAAGCCAAAAACGACAACGAGAAAGGCCTGCTGTTCGCAGCCGCCCGTTCCGGCCAGATCGCCGTATTGGTTGGGTCAACATCGAAAATGGGTGTATGGACGAACATTCAAAACGTGCCGTGCACTTGGTGGACATGGACGCCCCGTGGAGGCCTGCCGACGTCGAGCAACGCCACGGCCGCACTTGCGTCAAGGCAACCAGAACCCCGAGGTCCGCATCTCCCAGGTCGTCACCAAGGAATCCTCGATTCCTTCGTGTGGCAAGGGACTGGAGCGGAAGTCCCGGTTCATCAACCAGATCATGCGTGGTCGCCTGGACGTCCGGGAAAATGAAGACATCGGGGATAACACCCTGAACTTCGCCCAAGCCAAGGCCATCACCAGCGGAAACCCGTTGGTGCTTGAAAGGCCGTCGCGGACCAGTGATTGTGTCAACGTGATCGGAGCCCACTAGGACGGCCCGAACGGTACCCACCCGTCGGACGTCCGGGGATGATGTTGTGAGGGTGTCTAGGGGTTCTTGGCGTGGTTTCTGGGTCTGTGAAAACACTGCCGCGGGTTGGGACGATACCCGGGGTCCCGGTTGTTGGAAGCTGGCGTCTGGCGGAGTAGTGCGTCAGAGGTAGCTGCAGATTTGTTCGGGATCGCAGCTTGCGTCGGTCCCGGACGCGGCAGTGGCGTGAAGGCCGGCGACGATGGATCGCAGCGCCATTAGTTCAGAAATCTGGTGGTCCAGTTCGGCCAGCTGGTTGGAGAGAAGGTCTTGGACGTGGGCGCAGGGGGCTTCTCCGGCGTCACGGAGGCTAAGAATTTCGCGTATTTGGGTCAGGGCGAGGCCTGCGGCCCGTCCGCGGCGGATGAATTCGAGCCTGGCCACGGAGTCGTCATGGTAGTCCCGGTAGCCGTTAGAGGATCTTTTCGCTGCCGGGAGAAGCCCGCTGTCCTCGTAGAAACGCAGCGTCTTGGTTGTCATCCCTGCCGCTGCCGCGGCCTCACCGATACGCATCATGAACTCATTTCTTAGCAGGCGGCCAGGACGGCGATTCCTTGACATTCCAGTGTAGGGGAAGGTTGAGAATGGGATGCAGAGCTGGTCTTCGGTTGAAGGCTGCACATGGCGGTCGGTTGAGCAACAGGTGTGCTGGCGGCTGCTTCCCTTCCATCTTCAGGAGTCCCTCGTGTCGGCAGCATCTTTCGATTATGACCTGGCCATTATCGGTTCCGGCGGGGCTGCTTTCGCTGCGGCCATCCGGGCAACCAGCCGTGGCAAGCGGGTGTTGATGGTGGAGCGCAGCACTGTGGGAGGCACGTGCGTGAACACGGGCTGCATCCCGTCCAAGGCCCTGCTGGCCGCCGCGGAAGCCCGCCATGTCGCCCTCGATGCTTCCGGACGGTTCCCCGGTATCAGCACCTCCGCAGAGCCGGTGGATATGCCCGAACTGGTCGCCGGGAAGCGCTCACTGGTCGAATCCATGCGGTCAGAGAAGTATGTGGATCTCGCCGCGGGCTATGGATGGAACCTGCAGCGGGGGACGGCGGTGTTCGCCGGAACCGCAGCCGCACCGGTTTTGAACATCACCGCCCCGGGCGGAACCACCGAGACAGTCAGCGCGGAACACTACCTGGTCGCGACCGGCTCCACCCCCTGGATCCCTGAAGTGCCGGGAATGGACGAGGTGGATTATCTGACGTCCACGAGTGCGATGGAGCTGCAGGACGTTCCCGCTTCGATGCTGGTGGTGGGCGGCGGGTATGTGGCGCTGGAGCAGGCGCAGCTTTTCGCCCGGCTCGGCACGGAGGTGACCATCCTGGTCCGGTCCAAGCTCGCCTCGGCCGAAGAGCCTGAAGCCGGGCATGCCCTCGCCGGTGTCTTCGCCGATGAGGGTATCCGGGTCGTCCGTCGAGCGACAGCGTCCTCGGTCCGGACCGATGAGGTGTCGGGGGACGTGGTCGTGGATGCTTCCGTCTCAGGAGGAAACGAGGAATTCAGGGCCGCGCGCCTGCTCATGGCAACAGGCCGGCGCCCGGTCACGGAGGATTTGAACCTTTGCATGGTCGGCGTTGAAACCGGGGACCGCGGGGAAGTCCTGGTCGACGGGAGCCTTCGCAGTACTAATCCGAGGATCTGGGCCGCGGGTGATGTGACGGGTCACCCGGAGTTCGTTTATGTCGCCGCCGCGCACGGGGCCCTGATGGTGGAGAACGCCTTTGAGGGTGCCGGGCGTGAGGTCGATTACCGGCACCTGCCCCGGGTCACGTTTACCAGCCCTGCCCTGGCCGCTGTCGGGATGACGGACAAGGAAGCGAACCAGGCAGGGATCCGGTGCATGTGCCGGGTTCTGCCGCTCAAATTTATCCCTCGCGCGCTGGTGAACCGTGATACCCGCGGCTTCATCAAGATCGTTGCCGACGCGGACACGGGTCGGATTGTAGGGATCACTGTCGTGGGTAAGGACGCCGGGGACATCGCCGCCGCAGGGATTTACATTCTGGAGGCCGGGATGACCGTTGATCAGGTCGCGAATCTCTGGAGCCCCTATCTGACCATGGCCGAAGGCATCAAGATAGCAGCCCAGTCCTTCACTACTGACGTCTCCAAACTGTCCTGTTGCGCGGCATGAAGTGGTCAACGACAACCTATGTGTTCGTGGGGCGGGCGGCCGCGGCTACCTTTTAGTGCGCGTTCCTTGTCAGGCTGTGGGCGAGGCGGTAGGAATCGGTGCCGGTTTCGATGATGGTGCCGTTGAACGTCAGCCGGTCAACGATCGCGGCGCAGAGGCGCGGGTCGGTGAATGTCTTGGTCCAGCCGGAGAACGACTCGTTGGAAGCGATGGCGATGGAGTTCTTCTCTTCGCGTTCGGTGAGGACCTGGAAGAGGAGTTCGGCGCCGCGCCGGTCCAGTTCCATATAGCCGAGCTCGTCAATGCAGAGCAGGTCCACTCGGCCGTATCTGGCGATGGTCTTGGCGAGGACTTTGTCGTCGGCGGCTTCGACGAGTTCGTTCACGAGCCGGGTGGCCAAAGTGTATTTGACCCGGTATCCCTTCTCCGCCGCGGCGGTGCCCAGCCCGATAAGCAGGTGGGATTTGCCGGTTCCGGAGTCCCCGATCAGGCATAGCGGTGCACCTTTTCGAATCCATTCGCCGGTAGCGAGGGTATGGATGGTAGCGGGGTTGATGTTCGTGTTCGCGTCGAAATCGAAATCACCGAGCCATTTATCCCGGGGAAAGTTCGCGGCTTTGACGCGTCGGATTGAGGAGCGACGGTCCCGGTCATCGCATTCGGCCAGCAGCAGCTCGGCCAGGAAGCCTTGGTAAGAGAGTTGTTCCTTCCCCGCGACGGTCAGAGCTTCGTCCAGAACCGCCCGGATGGTGGGCAGGCGCAATCGGCGGCATGCTTGGTCCACGGCCGCGACCGCGGCCTGCTCAGTCAGACCGCGGCGCCGTCGCAGGGTTGGGGTGATGGTGGTGGCCGGTGCGGTGGGGCTCATGAGATGTTTTCCTTCGACGCGGTTCCTGCGGAGTGTTCGGTGCGTTTGGCCAGCAGCTCGTCATAGGCGCTGATCGCCGGGAGCGGCCGCTTGTCTGGAGGGAGCCCGGCGATGACCGCCGCCGGGTCCATCAGCCGGCGCTGGGTCAGGCTGACAACTCGTTGCACTTTCGCTTCAGCATGAGCACCGCGATGACGGTCAGGACGGGACCCACCAGCAGGGATGCTGGAGGCATGTCGGCGGCCTTCAACCGCCACGACGTCGGCACTGACGGCACCTACTCCAAGGGCTGCGGTGATCCCTGCCTCGATGTCTTCGGCTTCCATCGATCGGTGCAGCAGCAGGACGTCAATCAGTTCACGGGTCCCCGCGGCATCACCGTTGACCCTGCGCGAGGCAGACCAGAAGGCGTCATGGGCGCTGGTGAAAGCACCCGACTCCCGCGCCCTGGCCAAAGCAGTGGAACCAGGCAAAGCGCCGGGCTTGGTCTTGAGGACCTCCAGATAATGGTCCAACTGGACCGACTGCCCGCCCTTGGCAATAATCCGCTGGTGCCGGGCCGCCACCGCGCGGCCGTCGAACACCACAACTTCGGATGCCCGCAATGAAACCCGGACCCGCCGACCGATGAACCGTGCTGGCACCGAGTACTTCACCATCCGCACGGTAATCATTGAGGACCGGTCCACTCTCGGGTTCAACACCAGACCGGGATCGAACTCGTCGGCCGGCAACGGTGCCAGGAACGGGCGCTCGGCGGCGAAGTCCTGGCCGATAGTGCGGATCCTGCCATCAATCCGCCGCTGATCGTCTTGAACCTCCCGGCTCCGGATCCAGTCGTTGAGCTCATCAAGGGACCTCGCCACGGGCATCGGGGTCAGCCGGTTGCGGCGGAACCAGCCCACCTCGCCCTCGACCCCGCCTTTCTCGTGAGCGCCGGCAAGACCTGGCTGGCAATAAAAGGCATCAAATCCATAGAACGAGCGAAACAACACCCACCGGTCATTCTCCAGGCGGTTCCGCCCCTGACCGAACACCACGGCCCTGACGGCACTGGTGAGGTTGTCATAGCGGATATGTTTGACCGGCACGCCGCCGATCTCGTTGAACGCCTCGACGTGGCCTTCCAGAAACGCTTCCTGGGCCTGGGTGGGGTAAATCCGGTGGATGGCTTTGCCGGAGTGAGAAAGCCGGAAGATGAACATGTGGCATTTCGTCTTTACCCCGTCCAGCACGATCCAGACTTCACCGAAGTCCACTTCCGCTTCCGCGCCCGGGGCGTGCTCCTGAGGAACAAATACCTCAACCCGGCGGCCGGCCTCCACATCGATCTGCGCCCGGCGGACCCGAACGTAGTCACGCACCGTCGAATACGACAACTCGTCCGCTCCATGCTCCTCGATGAGCCGGGCAAGAATCCTCCGGGCAGTGTGACGCTGCTTCCTCGGCGCCGTCGTGTCCTCGACGAGCATGGCGTCGATCGTCGGTTTATAAGGATCAAGCCGCGGCGAGGACCGTACAGGAGTTTTACGCTCTGGCGGGACCGGGGAACTTAACGCCTTACGCACGGTTTTCCGCGCCACCTGGTGCCTGCGGGCAAGCTCCCGGATTGACGCGCCCTCCACCCGGGCATCCCTCCGAATCTGCGCGAACAACTCCACTCTTGACCCCATCCCGGCCCTCCCGTCGTCGATCCAACACTGGATGGATCAACGTTCACAGGTGGGTACCATTCAAGCCGTCATTAGGTTCGGCATGTCCGGCTGGTGGGTACCGTTCGGGCCGTCCTAGTGGGCTCCGATCAGACTGTCATACTCAACCATCGGAGGGCAAAGCGTCGACAGCAGGAATGATGCTGCCGAAGCCCTCCGTGCATGGGCCGGGCGGCAAGGGCACCGGCTTATGAACGTTTACGGGTACGACGAGCTTGGCACCATCGCCACCCTCGGCGGCCATGAGCTGCGCGCCAAGCTCGTTCCCGGACGGGAACTGGACCATGCCACCGTTGAAGTCCGCGTCGAGGGCGTACCCAGAGCGACCACCCAGATATCCCGCAAGGGTCTGCTCTCAGCTGACCTCGGCACGATCAGGCAACTCGAAAACAGGGTGTCCTCGTTGCCAAGGCTCGCCGCCGACGTCGAGACACGACGCCAGGAAGCCCTCAACTGCATCGAACAAGCGGACAAAGCACTGGCGGAGCCCTTTAAACACGCCGAAGCACTCAAAACCGCCCAGGCCAACTCCGCGCGCATCGACCAACTCATGGCTGACGCCGCAAAGCCAGACGAACCACAACAGTCCGAATCGGCCACCGAAGTTGACCCACGCCTGGAGAAGATGCGGCGCGTTCTGAATGCATCATTTCCAAGCCAACCCGGTGCAGTTACCGCGGCGGCTACCGCGTGGCCAACCCACCCAACGCCTCATGAACTAAGCCGTCAACAAGACTCCGACTACGGACGCTAACCAACAAGAGGGCATAAAGAAAGAGCACGGACATCGAGTCCGTGCTCTTTCTTGCACGAGTATCCGTGCCACAGGAGACGACCGCTCTGCCGCTGAGCTACATCCCCAAGGTTTGTGGAGATGAGGGGAATCGAACCCCCGACGCGCCGTTTTGTGGGCAGTCCGGTCGTGAGCCGGCGGGGAGCTTTCTTCCCCTGCCCTAAATCAAGCGGACGCTCTACCACCTGAGCTACAGAGCCATGGCGTGGCTCTGGAGGGGTTCGAACCCTCGACCTTCCGGTTAGTGAGCAGTCCGGTCGCGAACCGGGGAGAACTCATTCCTCTGCCCTATGCACCTATATTAGCATTAAGGCAAGACTTTTGTCAATTCTCTCTGCTCCCGCCCTGGTCCGCGCATCAACGGACTAGCCAGACGACCGTTGCGCTGGGCCTCATTTTGTTGAGGGTAGCGGGAATGGCCGGCGCACGCAGGGGCCTGACCCACCGCGGTCAGCCTCCGCTATTCATCGTAAATTCTTCCTAGGATGTACTGATGAGTGAAACAGCGCCAGAACCCGCCGACCCCGCCCGCGCGCTTACCTTCGACGGCCAGGTCAGCGAGGAAAAGCTTGCAGAGCTCCTCGCTCTTGGAGCCGAACACTCATCCTTGGACTTTAAGAAGGAACTGAACCTCAACGAGCCTCTGAAGAAACTCGATTTCATCAAGGACTGCGCCGCCATGATGAACCAGCCACAGGGTGGTTATTTGGTAATCGGCGCGAATGACGATGGAACGCCGGCCCCAGGGTACTTGACCCCAACAAAAGAAATGTTCGACTCCGCCGCGCTCACCGAAATAGTTAGGCCGTATGTGGATGCCCCAATCGACATACGGGCCCAGGTTCACACACTTCAGTTGGCAGGGGAACTAGCCCGAATGGCGGTCATCTACATCGCGCCTCCGGCTGACGGAATACCGGCAGTGATGGCAAAGGACGGCATTACAAAGGCCCCGAGCGGCACGAACGTAACGCGGTTCAGCCGTGGGGTTGTATTCACCCGCGAGGGAACCTCGAATGCCGTCGTCACCCACAAAACGTGGGGCAACGTTCTGGCTAACTTCAGGAGCCAAGAACGTGCTGAATCTCGTCAAGACGTGGACGCGCTTATCAGGAGAACGTTGCAGATGGTTGGTACCTCAGATGCCCCGCCAATGGTGGTTCCCGACCTTGGCATGGACTCAGCGACATTCACTGACGCCGTGAGCATGACACTGACCGACGGAAACGTTCGTGCCCTCAGGAAATTCTTCGCTACGGCAAAGAACGCTTACCACCAAGGAGAAGGTGAGGAGCAGAGGACAATAGCGCTCAACAGGATTGCTGCAGTCGCGGCAGAAGCTGTAATCGTGGGCGACATTGCCGCCGTCAAGCTCGTCATGGACGTGCTCTCCAACGTGTACGAAAGCTATCTGCTTACGCCGGGAAGGACGGCGGGTAAGCAAGGCGCCGCGGCTGAATGGCTAGAGATCATTCTCCGGGTCATGGCCGTCGGTGCCGCCGCTGTCCGCAACGGTTTGTACGGGGCTCTGCCCACCATTGTTCTAAGACCCATAGGCGATAGCGTCTATTCCTACAGATCCTGGATCCGGCACGGACTAACGGAGGCCTCCAGAGCCAACCTGCTGGTTAGGTCCGACGAAACTGACAAGGGCGGCAACCTCATCGCAATGTCCGCTGCGCTTCTACGCCACACTCCGGATCTACGACCCGACATGCAGCTCGCTGACGACGGAGAATCAGGTGAAGACTTCCTTGATTCATTGTGTCAGTTCGACTTTCTTTGGTGCTGCCTATCCCTGGCCTCGAATGAGGACGCATCATCCTCAGCTGCCTACTATCCGAGTTGTGCCGCCTACCACCAGTACAGGATCACGCCAGCGCTCCACTTGCTTGAGAACAAGCCGGAGGTCAGAGCTGAGGTATTCGGAGACATCCCAGATCAGAAGATCGCAGATTCAATTCTCGAAGTCATAGAGATGGCTAAAGGGCAGTCATGGAATTACGGAGGATGGTGGGGCGGCCGCCGCGAGATGGATCCTGCTGGCTGGACCATGAAAAATGCAACCATCGAAGACTCTGCGAACCGCTTCTAGACACCCCTGGCACCAGGTCAATTACGGATGTTGAGTGGCAGCGCAAGTTCATCGGAGAGTTGATCCAGCTCGGCGAGACCAGGTGTGTCGACTCGAAGCGACTCTAGTACCCACGATGCGAACATCGTCGCCATCGCTGTGAAATGTGCAGTTTGGCGCTCGTAAGGGTCGGCGGCCTCGCTAAGGATTATGAACTGCTTTTCGTCGTCCAAATCTAAGAAGGCGGTTACGGTCTCTCCTGTGACATGGACAATCTGCGATTGCTGCATGTACGCAGTCTTGAACGTCGCGTTGTAATCGACCTGCTCAATCATTTCCGAGACGCGGAGCATCCTTTTTCCCTTGGATGGCGTCGATTCCAGAGCCGCATCGATCTCATCCTGGGGCATGTTGAGGTACTCCGTGACGGCTTGGAACATGCGTTGACGAGAATGTGGTTGGGTCCCCGGAGAGTAGTCCAGTGTTTGTGTGAGTTTCGTGTCCGAGAATGGACACAGGAGGTAATTCACGAATCATGGCACGCAGACACACCCCGGAGCAGGTCATCGCCAAGGTCCGGCAGGGCCAAAAGATGCTCAACGATGGCCGTCCGATGGTCGAGGTCGTCAAGGTGGTTGGGTCCCCGGAGAGTAGTCCAGTGTTTGTGTGAGTTTCGTGTCCGAGAATGGACACAGGAGGTAATTCACGAATCATGGCACGCAGACACACCCCGGAGCAGGTCATCGCCAAGGTCCGGCAGGGCCAAAAGATGCTCAACGATGGCCGTCCGATGGTCGAGGTCGTCAAGGAGCTCCAGGTCACCGAGGCGACTTGGTACCGCTGGCTGAACCAGTACGGGTCTGAGAAGAACGCCGAAGCGTCCAAGCGGACCAAGGAGCTGGAGAAGGAGAACGCCCGGCTCAAGCGGTTGCTGGCGGAGAAGGAACTGGCGATCGACATCCTGAACGAGGTGGCGAAGGGAAAATTCTGAGCCCCGAACCACGTCGCCGTGCCGTGCGCATGGCGGTGGAGAAGTTCGGGGCATCCGAACGCTTCGCCTGCAAGGTCTTGGGGCAGAACCGGTCCGCGTTCCGCAAAAAGAAACCCGACATGGGCTTCGAAGAGGCGCAGCTCCGCTCGGAGCTGCGTGCCATCGCAATGAAGCACCCGGCGTGGGGCTGGCGGAAGGCCCGCTGGCACCTGCTGGCCCAGCCGGCGTGGGACGGGGTAGCGCTGAACAGGAAGCGCATCCGCAGGCTCTGGCGCGACGAAGGCCTGACCTGCAAACCCAGAGCCCGGAAGAAGCGCCGCACCGGGCCCGGCGCCGGGGAACAGAAACGCCTCACAGCCCAGTATCCGATGCACGTGGTCAGCTTCGACTTCCAATCCGACGTGACCTCCTGCGGCCGGCACATCCGGTTCCTCAACGTCATCGATGAATACACCCGCACGGCGCTGGCCGTCATCCCGCGAAGGTCGTTCAAAGCCACTGACGTGGTCGCGGTGCTGGAGAACATCATCGCCGAAACCGGCACCGCACCGACATACCTCAGGTGTGACAACGGCCCCGAATTCACCGCCGCCGCACTGATCGACTGGTGCGATACCGCCGGAGTCGACACCGCCTTCATCGACCCGGGCTCACCTTGGCAGAACGGCTTCATCGAATCCTTCAACGCCCAATTCAGAAGGGAACAACTCACCGGAGAGATCATGGACACCATGGCCGAAGCGAAGTATTTGGCCGAGGAATGGAAGACTATCTACAATCATGAACGGCCCCACGGATCCCTGGACGGCACGACGCCGAAACGCTACTGGGAAACCTGGACGCAAGAAAACCAATTAGCTATCGCATAGACGCTGGACTGCTAACGGGGGCCCAATCAAAGGAGCTCCAGGTCACCGAGGCGACTTGGTACCGCTGGCTGAACCAGTACGGGTCTGAGAAGAACGCCGAAGCGTCCAAGCGGACCAAGGAGCTGGAGAAGGAGAACGCCCGGCTCAAGCGGTTGCTGGCGGAGAAGGAACTGGCGATCGACATCCTGAACGAGGTGGCGAAGGGAAAATTCTGAGCCCCGAACCACGTCGCCGTGCCGTGCGCATGGCGGTGGAGAAGTTCGGGGCATCCGAACGCTTCGCCTGCAAGGTCTTGGGGCAGAACCGGTCCGCGTTCCGCAAAAAGAAACCCGACATGGGCTTCGAAGAGGCGCAGCTCCGCTCGGAGCTGCGTGCCATCGCAATGAAGCACCCGGCGTGGGGCTGGCGGAAGGCCCGCTGGCACCTGCTGGCCCAGCCGGCGTGGGACGGGGTAGCGCTGAACAGGAAGCGCATCCGCAGGCTCTGGCGCGACGAAGGCCTGACCTGCAAACCCAGAGCCCGGAAGAAGCGCCGCACCGGGCCCGGCGCCGGGGAACAGAAACGCCTCACAGCCCAGTATCCGATGCACGTGGTCAGCTTCGACTTCCAATCCGACGTGACCTCCTGCGGCCGGCACATCCGGTTCCTCAACGTCATCGATGAATACACCCGCACGGCGCTGGCCGTCATCCCGCGAAGGTCGTTCAAAGCCACTGACGTGGTCGCGGTGCTGGAGAACATCATCGCCGAAACCGGCACCGCACCGACATACCTCAGGTGTGACAACGGCCCCGAATTCACCGCCGCCGCACTGATCGACTGGTGCGATACCGCCGGAGTCGACACCGCCTTCATCGACCCGGGCTCACCTTGGCAGAACGGCTTCATCGAATCCTTCAACGCCCAATTCAGAAGGGAACAACTCACCGGAGAGATCATGGACACCATGGCCGAAGCGAAGTATTTGGCCGAGGAATGGAAGACTATCTACAATCATGAACGGCCCCACGGATCCCTGGACGGCATGACGCCGAAACGCTACTGGGAAACCTGGACGCAAGAAAACCAATTAGCTATCGCATAGACGCTGGACTGCTAACGGGGGCCCAATCAAATGGTGATAGCCCTCTATTAGATGATCAGGCCCCTTCTCGTCAAAGTGCGCCCATTGCGCTGTCAAGGCATGCTCAAGTGCCTGACGGGCGACCGCCACAGCCTCTCGAGAGCGCCCGGCGCGGTGCAGCACCACGTAGGCGCCCGCGTAGCGTATCGCCTGCGCACAGATACCGTACACAGTTTGGAACTCGACTTGGTGTTCTGCAGCGACCTCGAATGAATCTGCGTCATGCAGCCGGTGCTCACGCTCTTCGATGAATCCCAGCCATTGCTCGATCGCGGGCCGGGTCAAGAGCGGAGTGATCACTCAAATAAGTATGCGGCTTTGAGGGTCTCAAGGCGAAAATACAGTCAAAGAAGGCCGAAAAATTCCCGCTGATCTGCCGATGCTAGGCAAGCCATTACTGGTCTAGGTTGCAGACGCGCTCCAACACTGGTTCGGGACACCCCAACAAGCGTAGAGCGTGGGCGCGCACTATGCGCTCGAGTACCCTCACCGTCTCATGGAGATCATAAGCGTCGAAACCCTTGTTACCGTGGGCCAGATCGTTGCGAACTCGGCTTAGCGCGTATGCGACGCGCTGTGCCTCAGGCCCTTGGGCCTCGGCCAGGTAGTTCGTCAACAATTTGCAGACTACCAGCCGGGGAGTGAGATCCACCGGCAGTTCACCCAGCAGGTGATGCAAGGCTTCGTTCAGCCCCCGAGGCGGATTCTTGGTGAGGTTCTTCTTAACGAACGTCAGTTGTTGAGAATTGAGAATGTTGGCACCTTGGAGCGCTTCGATGAGGGTTTCGCGTTTCTCCGTGTGACGGTTCTTTCGCTCTTCGTAAGCAGCAGCGGTCTCGTGACCGTGTAGGCCCTCCAGCGCCTGCACGAGTAGAAGGAAACGGGAGCGGGGGTGCTCGTCGGTGGCCGACAGCATCGCCCCGTAGGTCTCGATTAGTGGGTGATGATCGTCCTCAAGCCTTTGCCAGCGCCTGAGCATGTCGAGCAGGGAGAGACCATCGACGGCGATATGGATCGCTGTCGAAGCCTTACGCACCGCTGCTTGGTCGGACTGATACGGCTCTTGTGTGATGCCGAACCCGTAGACCTGCCGGCGTTGGCGGGTATCGGGTTTGTCGAGGCCGCTCGCGTCAACGGCCATATAGGTGAGCGGCTGCGCATCTCCCGTGGCGATCGAGACAATACGTCGAAGGGGGACGATCCACCGGTCCACCCAAGCGCGCACCGTTAATGCCTCTCGTGACTCGATCCGGACGACCGGGCTCACGACGAACCTGAACGCATAAGTGTTGCCGACCGCGACGCTGGCGTCGTACTCCAAGCGTACGGTGACGTCGTCGTCGCTCCACTTCTGGGACGAGTCAGGATTGCCAGACACAGTCCAGTCGCCCTCCAAGTGCCGGCCCTCCCCACCTGTCGGGAACGTCCACCTTGAGAACGGAGAAGCTCCTGCAACGGCATCAAGCGCGCCAACTTGCGCGCTCACACGCGAATAGGTCGGAACTACTGACTGGTTTGCCGCCTGTTCCTCATCCTCCACCTCGCCGGCGATCTTCGTGCCAAATCCACGAAGCCCCTCGGGAGCGCCAACAATGGCCGTACCCGCGCTGATGTGGCCCTGTTCCGGAAGCCAATAAGTGATTGAGGCATCGATCAGATCCACATCGTGTCCGTTTGCGAGACGTGCTCGCAAACGGGGCAGCTGGACCTCTTGAGGGAAGCCGGCACTACGTTGCCCTGGTGCCGTTTCGTCCCACTGGATTGGGACGTTGCCGTATACCGACCCGGTGGGAGGACGGCTAGCACCGAGGTCGAGTGCGCCGGCGTGCTCAGTCACACCCCCGTTAGGGCCGGGCAATAGCCATGTGCACAGATACTCGTCTGGTTCGACAAGCAGTTTTAGGGGCGGTTTCTCAGCGGCCATTTAGAAAGCTTAGGAGATGAACGTCGCGTAGCTCAGAGCTCTGCGAACTGACCGCCGTTGCGATTGGTCAGAAACGGGTCAAAACCGACCGTTATTGAACCTCGTCACAACCCGAATATGGGGCAGGAGAGTGGAACTGCTTTGCTTGGTCAGAACTCAAATCCGGTATCAGAGTTGGTCAAAAGGTGTCGGGAGCGTTTCTGAGGTCGCCTGGTAGGCGGCCATCGATACGTAGATGTGGCCAGGAGGTGTAAAAGTGAACTCTGACGCTAAGTCCGACTACTTCCTAATTCAGGCGCGGCTTTCAAGCTACTGGAGGTTGGTACTGACAGGGAGGGCTTTAGAGCTAGGGCAAGATATTCCCATGCGTCGAAACAGAGACGGGCAATCGAGACTTGCCTCAACAACGAAGACAATTGATCGACGTCGGTGGCCCTTGTGGCTACTGGCCTTAGCGGGGCTCTTCGCGTCGGTTGCAATCTTGGGCATTCTTGCTTGCTTCTTTGCTTGGTTGCAGGTCGGAACGATCTTCGTTGCAGATCTAGAGATGAGGCCAAATCAGGAAGACCTGTTTGGCGTCATTAGAAACGCAATCACTGCGGGTGCGGCTCTGGGCGTTGGGATGACCCTGGTGCTCTCCTATCGCCGGCAGAAGACTCTGGAAGAGAACCAAGCAACCACTGCGGAGGCGTTGCTGGTTAGTTCCAAGGCACAGCAAACGGCAGCAGCAGCACTCGACCTGAGTAACAGTCAGCATCAACTGGAGGTCGACCGACGTGCCTATGATCAAATCAAAGACCTGAGGGAGCGTTATGCGGCTGCAGCGGCGCAACTTGGGAGCGAGTCAGCAACCGTTCGAATGGCGGGCGTTTACGTCATGGCAACGTTGGCTGACGAGTGGCACAGGCAAGATCACGATGACCAGCGACAAGCCTGCATCGATCTCCTGTGCAGTTACTACCGAGCCGAACCGAAAGATGAAGATCGCAGGGATCTCGATTGGTCTGTTAAAGAAGCGATCTGGAAGTCGTTCCTAGGGCGCCTTCGCCAAGACAACGATGACAACCGGTAATCGTTTACTCGCATCGACTTTCGTGAGCTACAGCATGCCCCAGGTCAAATCACCGGGATTCGTTTCGACGCGCAAGTGGTGGATCTATCGGGAAGCAACTTTATTCAAGGGCTGGTGATCGCGCACTCACAGATTTCCAGTGGTCACCTGAAATTGGGCCATGTTCTGACAAGTAGTCAAGGAGTGGTCTTCAGGGAGGTCTCATTTGAGGGAGGCCGGGCCACCCTTGGTTTCCAAAACTCTACGGCCTCCGCTGTTCAGTTTCTTGACTGCTCATTCAGGGGAGGGCGTCTCGAACTGACCGACATGGCGAACATGCGAGTCGAGTTCATCAGGTGCAAGCTCGAAGGAGGCGAGTTGGATTTGAGCCTCATGCAAAAGGCGTCGAAGGTTAAGTTCGTAGATTGCGTCTTCACCGCAGACGTGATCAAGGAAATAGGCAACCAGGGATGGGGTTTTGGGGGCCTAGAGTCGACGGAGGTCATCCTCCGCGGCTGCACTTTCAGCGAAGGTGCAGAGCCCTTCGAAAGTCATGGCGAACCGCCCTGGGTGAAACGCTTGAGAGAACGAGAGGCAGCCTCAGCTGACCTCTCTGCCCACAACTGAAAATGTCTCCGAACCGAGCACAATCCGTCACCGCGCCCGACGTCCGGGCGGGGTTGGAAAAGTTCAATGCCGACAGTTCCCCGATCACGGAAGGCCTCGTCGTGGCCCGTGATGCCAAGTGCTTTTAGCGCTTCGGCGAAACATCCCAGTTTTCGATCGTGTTCTTCTGTGTGGTGTACTCCTCGCATCGAACGCCGGTGGATGCACTCATGACCTGCCGGACTTCAAAAGCTTCCCGGTACGACTCTTCGCCGAATTTGGCGGTAATCGTGTCTCGAATATCTTCGGGGCGTTCGTTGTTGGCCAAACCATCACAGGTCATATCGATTGCTGCCCTGATGTCGCCGTCCGACCAAGTCGTGTAGAAGCCGTCCATGTCGTGGAGGATCGAGAGAATTCCACGGTATTCAAGATCTTGAATAGCTTCCTTCTTCGGGCTTACATACTTGATCGCGGTTTTCTGTACCGCTGGTGCTGCATCCTGCTGGTTACCTGAAGGTGAACACCCAGCCAGCGCCAACGCTGATAGACCAAGGCAGATTGCCCCCACTACCCTCTTCATAACTGATCCTTCGAGAACAGGCCCTCCTTATGAAGGACACAAACACCCGATCTTCGCATGCTGGCGGTCAGAGTCGTAATCAGCTCTCCTTTTGTCTAGGTCCCGTTGGCAACCAACGGGCATGGGCCGCCTCGATCTAAACGGAGCGGACTAGTGCGGCAGCTAATGCATTGACGAGCCGACCCATATAGGAGCGACGGCAAGCCGGCATTTGCAGGCGTTCCGCTCCTTTGACTACTTACAGGGGGCGCTGTCCAAAGCCCACCACGTTGGCCGCGTCGAGCTGGAACTAAGGAACCGCGTTGAGTCCGAAAGAGGTGTCTTGAAAAAGTAATGCTTCCTGAGACAGCGCTGCAGCAGCGGCCGGCAAGCCGAATACTCAGGATTTCCGCGCACCACGGGGTCTCGTTTAGTCGTCTCACCGTGAAGCGTCTCGGTATCGGCGGGGGAGGGGGTTTGTGAGCGATGGAACGTAGGGGGATCCTTCTGTTAGCGGCCATGAAAAACTGCCCGTAGGCGGCCACGAAAATGCCCACTGACGGCCAGGAAAACTGCCCGCCGGTGGCCATGAGATCTGCCCACTTCCTTACTGAACCTGCCGCGTCTTAAGCGGCGGGGCCGAGGCTTCGGCGATCAGCGCGAGGCCTCTCCCCGGGATTTGATGACGGTGTCTAGACGCACCAAATGTCGTCCCAGGAAGAGGCCCTGTATGAAGCATGACGGAGAAATCATGGAAATTCTTGCTGCCCACGATCTGACCGGATCGTTACGCGCCACGGCGGAGCTCACGGGATGCTCGCACCACACGGTTGCCAGACATGTCGCGGCCCGGGACGCCGGCCGGCCGATCGCGGAACCGGCGCTCCGGCCCCGGGTCACGGATGTATTCCTGCCCAAAATTGAGGAGTGGATCGAGGCGTCCAAGGGACGGATCCGCGCCGACAAGGCCCACGAGAAGCTCCTCGCCCTGGGCTATACGGGGTCGGAGCGGTCCACTCGCCGGGCCATCGCGCAGGTCAAAGCCGCATGGCGACTGGGCCACGCTCGCGTTCACAGGCCATGGATCACAGAGCCAGGGATGTGGCTGCAGTACGACTTCGGCGACGGGCCACGGATCGGCGGGGTGAAGACCATCCTGTTCGTGGCCTGGCTGGCGTTCTCCCGGTTCCGGATTGTGATCCCGTTGCGGGACAGGACCGCGCCGAGTGTGTTCGCCGCCTTGGACCGCTGCTTTCGGCTCCTGGGCGGGGCACCGACCTATGTTCTGACGGATAACGAGAAGACCGTGACCACCGCCCACGTCGCCGGGGTGCCGGTGCGGAACCAGCAGACCCTGGACTTCGCCCGGCACTACGGGATCACCGTGCTGACGTGCCAGCCCGCGGACCCCGCCACGAAGGGCGGCGTCGAAGCGTCCGTGAAACTTGCCAAGGCCGACCTCGTGCCCAAGGACACCAACCTCCGGCCCGAGTACGGTTCTTTCGCCGAGCTCGAGGCCGCCTGCCAGGCATTCATGGACGAGGTCAACAACCGGGAGCACCGGGCGATCCGCCGCAAACCGGCGGCGGTCCTGACCGAGGAGCAGCCCCGGCTGCACCGGATCCCTGAGACCGCGCACACGGTCGCGTTCGGACTGGCCCGCACCGTTCCGGATAACACCCCGATGGTCACCTTCGAAAACGCCCAGTACTCCGTGCCCGCGCAGCTGCTCGGAGCACGGGTGTTCGTCCGTTCCCACGGCACCGGGCCCGACGAACAGATCGTCATCGTCCACCACGGCCGGTTCGGTCCGGTCGAGGTGGCCCGTCACGGCCGGGCCAGGCCCGGCAGCCCCGCGATCATCGATGAGCACTTCCCCGGGACCAGGACCAGAATCCCGGGCGACTATGCCGTGAAGGCCCGCAACGCCGGCGAGGCCGAGTTCCTGGCGATCGGTGAGGGCGCCAAGACCTGGCTTCTGGAGGCTGCCGCGGCCGGCACTGCCAGGATGAACGTGAAGATGGCCGAGGCCGTGACCCTGGCCAAAATCGCCGGCACCGCCGAAGTTGATAAAGCCCTGGGCAACGCAGCGGTCCACGGCCGATTCGCCCACCCGGACCTGGCCTCGATACTGAACGCCAATATCCAACGCACCACCGCCCACTCCGCGGACGAGACCCGGTCCCTGACCCAGGGCACCGGCGCCTGGGCAGCTATGGGCGCCGGACCGTTCGCTACGCCGAAGGAGCAGAACCGATGAGCCCGGTCACCACCACGAACACCACCGCACCGTCACTGCCGGCAGACCTCGAAGCGCTGATGCGCCAGCTGAAGATGCCCCACGCCCGGGCCCTCGCCCCGGAACTCATCGCCACCGCACGAGCCCAGCGCTGGGAACCGGCCGAGGTCATCAAGGCACTATTCACCGAAGAAACAGCTGGCCGGGCCCGGTCCATGCTCGCCACCCGCCGCAAAGCAGCAGGCTTCCCAACGGGTAAGACATTCGACGCCTGGGACCCCGCAGCCTCTTCGATCCCGGCCCCGACCCAGCAGGCACTACGGACGCTGGAATGGATCACCCGGCGGGAAAACCTCGTCGTCTGCGGACCTTCCGGGACCGGGAAAACGTTCTTCCTCGAAGCGCTCGGCCAGCAGGCCGTCGAAGCCGGGATGCGCGTGGCGTGGTTCCGGCTCGAAGACCTCGGAGCCCTGATCCGGGCCCACCGCACCGATGACAGCGTCACCCGCGCGGTCGCCAGAATCCTCCGCGCCGAACTCGTGGTGATCGATGACATTGGCCTGTTGCCAGTGGCCACCGACGCCGCCGAGGGCCTCTACCGGGTCGTGGATGCAGCCTACGAAAAACGCTCCGTCGCGATCAGCTCCAACCTGCACCCGGCCGGCTTCGACGAGCTCATGCCCAAAACCCTGGCGACGGCAACCGTTGACCGGCTGCTGCACCACGCCCACGTCTGCCAGACCAGCGGCGACTCCATCCGACTCACCCAGGCCCTCGCCGGAAAAGGAGTCACCCAACTGAATTAACTAGATCCGACGATGGCCAATCCCGCCGAAACATTCAGTGGGCAGATCTATTGGCCATCACCGGGCAGTTTTACTGGCCACCAGCGGGCACATTCACTGGCCGCCGGTGGGCAGAAACTAATGGCCATTGACATCCTTCACCAGACACAGGGCATGAATGTCCGCCGAAACGCTCTTATGGATGCGTTCGTTGGGTAGTCTCAGCTGGTGACTGACTACCGGCAACATCCCAGCGTCGTGGCACATTGGCGCGATGATTCACCCCAGCCGCTTCCGGAAGCTCAGGAAGCGGAAGAAACCATATGGTTTGCGGTGCCCCCTGAACCTGACACGGAGCAGATGCGGGAGGGTCTTCGGGGTCGCTTGGAAAAGGATGGCACAGCGACCGTCCTGGCAGTCCCCGCGTATCTTTATAACGTGAACTTTGGCGACCGGGTTAACGTGATGCGATCAGCTGAGAATGCGCTCGTTCACCGGAGTGGAGCGCGACTCTCTCAACTTCACATTCAGAGTCCTGCTGAAATCGGACGACCCCAACGCCTGGCAGCCCATGGCCTCTGAACTGGCCGAGCAAGGTTGCCTCCTCGATTTCATCTCTCCGCGGTTCTTCGCCATATCTTGCGGCGAGCCCCAGGCGCAGGAAGTCGCCGACAGATTGTTCGCATTGGAACGCGATGGCGTCCTTCATTATGAGACTGGCCGAACACAACAGTTGAGGTAGGCAGCCGACGGAATGGGTGTCCGGTGAAGGATCCTTGAACGGGCTCTGCCCACCCAGCGATTTAGGTGAAGGAGTCAACCTAACCGGTGCAGTCCCCAATGTGCTTGACTGCCGGCTTGGCCATCACTGAGACGACGGGATAAACAGAGTCGGATCGGCCAGCGGGCAGCCGGATCTGTTCTGCCGATGAGCTGCGGCGACGCGAATGAGCGCAGCTCCCGAAGACGACTATGCGGTTACTCACATTGCGTCTCGTCGTACCGGGAGAGGTAAAGGTTGTATAGATTGTCCGTGCCATCAGGTAAGACTCGGCGTTCCTTTCGAATCTCGTGGGCGGATTGAACTTCCACGCCTTGACCGACATAGGCTTCAAGCTCGCTCAGAATGTCATCCATGTCGGTTTGGTCTTCCTCGGTGACCGTCGAAAGCTGGAACTTCAGCTTGATCCTGACGCCGTGGATTTCCACACCGACCGCGAGGGCATGTTTCGGTATCTGACCGCGCATGGCCGCCACGGACTGCGCGATGATATAGATCTCCCAGAGAGGCGCCTGGGCAAGGTCGTGTGGTGCTGGCATGCGCATGGCGTCCATCTGAGGTGTACTACTGATGTGAGACACAGTTTGAAAGGATTGTGCTCATGTCTGCTCGACCTACCTATTCCGATGAGTTCAAGGCCGATGCCGTCGCTTTGGCGGCGTCTTCGGGCCGTCCGTTGCCTGCCGTTGCTGCTGATCTCGGGATCTCGTTGACTGCTCTGAAGCGGTGGATTCGGTTGGCCCGTGAGGCTGATCAGGAAAGCGGTGGCAAGCCCGATGACCCGGTAGATCCGGTGAAATTCAAAGCCATGGAGGCCCGGCTGCGGGAGCTCGAGCGGGAGAATGATTTCCTGAAAAAAGTTTCGGCGTTCTTCGCCAAAGAACAGCGGTAGAAGATCTCTACCGCGTTGTTCAGGAGGAGAACGCCGACTTTCCGGTGGCCTGGATGTGCCGGCAGTTGGGGCTTCCGCGGGCCTCGTACTACCGGTGGCGTGACGCTGAGGAGACACCGACCGCGGCCCGTCACCGGGAACTGACGGACCAGGTGAGGACCGTCTTCGATTCCTCGGACGGGATCTTCGGTCACCGCATGGTGCATACCAAACTTGTTGCCGCCGGCATCGAGGTGTCGGTGGGCACCGTGGCGGGGATCATGGCTGAGAACGGATGGGCGGCAAAGCGGATGCGCGCCTTCAAGCGCACCACCATAGCCTCGGATCCGGACAAGGTCTTCGCGGACCTCATCGGCCGGGATTTCACGGCAGATGCCCCGGGCACCCGTTTGGTGGGCGATATTACCTACTTGCGGACCGGTGAGGGCTGGCTGTATCTGGCCACCGTCATTGACCTGTGCACCAGGATGGTCGTCGGTTGGGCCATGGCGGACCACATGCGCGCCTCGTTGGTTACCGGGGCCCTGAGGATGGCCAGAGACCGCGGCCACCTGACCCCGAACGCCATCTTTCACAGCGATCGCGGGACGCAGTACACGTCCCGCGAAATGGGCGCTTGGTGCGCCGGAAACAAGATCCGTCAATCGATGGGCGCTACCGGGGTGTGTTGGGATAACGCCGTGGCCGAATCGCTGTTTTCATCCCTGAAGAACGAGTTCTATCACCATCACAGCTTCGCGACCCGCCAAGACGCCAGACGGGCCACGATGCGTTACATCGAAGTGTTCTACAACCGCTGGAGGCCTCACACCAACAACAAGGGTCTCCCGCCAGCGACGGCAATGGCCAACTTCGCACCAAAAAGGCAGCCGCTGTCCGCTGCTGCCTGACCGAAAAGAAACTACCCGGCTGTCTCACATTCTTGACACACCTCAATCCCTTGAACTACATCAGTAGCTACAAGAAACGTATCTGCGTCGTGCGTTCGAAAGCCTCTGGTCTGTCGGGCGCCGCAGCGCCCGCATGGGGATCCTTCACCGGACGTTGAGTCAGTCCCTGGAGGATTCACCGCAGCGGGGGTGCTCTTTCCAACCTTCGGTCACAGGCACTGAAGAACAGCGGGCTACGCTGGGCGGGTGCACATTCGAGCTGTCCTATTCGATCTGGACAACACTCTGTTCGATCATTCGTCATCCGCCCGTGCCGGCGTGGACGCTTTTCTTCACCATCTTGGAACGGAGAGTTCCAACGAACTGACGCGTTGCTGGTTTCAAATCGAGGAAGTCAATTACCAGCGGTTCCTTGCAAAGGAACTCACTTTCCAGGAACAGCGCCGTGAGCGACTCCGTCAGTTCCTTCCGTTAGCCGGGCTCTCAGTTCCCCAAACGAACACTCGAATTGATGAGCTGTTCACCACGTACCTCGAGAATTACGAGGACGCATGGAGGGCCTTTCCAGACGCAGGGCCGGCATTGACGAGCCTCCGGGGGATGGGCGTGCCGGTGGGCGTCATCACTAACGGGAACCACGACCAGCAAACGTCCAAGGTCAAAAGAATAGGGCTCGAACCCCTCGTGGACCGGGTATTCAGCTCCGAACTTACAAGCCACGCCAAACCGGCAATAGAGGCGTTCTTACAGCCGTGTAGAAGCATGAATGTGTCACCGACCGAGACCCTTTATATCGGAGATAACTACCGGATCGATGTCGAAGGAGCCCGGAACGCGGGGTTACAAGCCATACACCTCGACCGCGAAGGCTCAATGGGAGAGGGGACCATCCAAAGCCTTGCGGAATTGCCTCTTCGCCTCGTCGACGGATCCCTTTAGGTTGGCCGGTGGTACGCGAACTCCAAGAAGCACGATTTCGGACCCTATTTTGCCGACCGAAGCCTCCCTCCGAACGCCCGTAAGCATGGATCCGCACCGGACAGATGGGTCAAGCAACTGGGATATCAGGTGCAGACGTCGCCGGAAGGGTCCCCAATGTTTGCGTTGAAGTAAAGAAGTTGCACGTAGATTTGGATCAGTGCTGTGGCGTGAAATTCGGTCAGTGACTCTTGGAACCCATGTAGGTAGTCGTTGCGGATGTTAAGACCCAATGGGTCCGTGAGCGCGTACTGCCAAAATCGGCCCAGTCCTCGAGCGGTGTCCAACCTTGCCGTGAGATCCAGTATCAGACCACCGAGAGTCTTGAAAACGTTTGCCGCTCCGTTTGCATTGTAGATCGACACGCCAGAGGCCACTGCGAGTACGCGAATCGCTGATTCGATCGTGGGTAGTGTGTCCGCCACGCTGTCCCAGTCACCAGCCCTGTGGGCACCGAACGCTTTGCGTATCCGAGCCCGGCCTTTGTCTGTGAACAGTTCTGAACCGTTGATCCTGCGTTCGATTTCGGCAACGCACTCGGTCCGGGCCAGAAGAGTCTTGAGTCCATGTCGAAGTATGAGACTGAAAATCGACTGATAGTGATAGTTGTCCTGTTGCCGAAAACGGAACGCGATGATGTCGTCATCATTAGAGGCTTGAAAGCTCACATGGCCTTGGCTATTGACGACAGCTAGGGTTGCAATACGGTCAACTGTGGAAATCTCATAGGCTGGGCGCTGGGAGAAAGGGTGAAGCGGTGGAAAGCAGAGCGCCCACTTAGTCCAAGCATCTTTGGGTTCGGCGACGTCCAGGTGCTTCAGCAGGTCATTCACTTCCCGCGCCTCCTCGGCTCCAAGCTCTACGCTGAATTCCCGAACCCTAAAGTCGTAGTCCGCCGGGGACATCCCTGCCAGAAGCGTACTCGCCTCGCCGGCTGCCTCCCTTAAGCCATAGGTGCGGGCCAGGTCCAGCGCCCTCCTGGCAGTTCCCTCTTTCATGAATCCCGGCTGCGTCGCGGCCTCGTCCAAGAGGCGACTAATCTCCTCGCCAACGATCTGCCTTTGGATCTCGCGTAAAGGTTCGCAGCTGACCATCAGCAACGCGATGTCTTCGCGGACATAGGAGTTGTCAGAAAACGCCAGGAGCGCCTGTTCGGCACGCTGGCGCACGTCGCTTTTGGAGCCCCCTGCAAATAGATACTGACGGGCCGCTAAAAGGAATGTGCCCCCTTGGGGATCTGTCGCGGCAGTGGCTAGAACCTCGTCGATGATGGTGAGAAGCGCCTGCAGAGCGCGGGCTCTACCCGACGGGTCCCGCCGCTGCTTCGAGAGATGAAACGCCTCGACAGCAAAGGGATACCGATTAATAAGGTCGATGTCAGGATGCGCCGCTAATCTAAGAAGGGCGGCCGTCGCCTCCGCAGCTATGGAGACCTCCTGGCGACCGGCATGGAACGCCCAAGTAAGGTGTCCGAGACGTGCGCGAACAAGGTCAGACGCCATCGGAGATTCCACGGCGGCCACGATGCGGGGCCAGTCCAAACTGGACGAATCTGTCATCGCGTTCTCGTACCGCTGAGTCCAAGTCGGATTGGTAGGCACGACCCCATCGGTAATATTGACCTTTTGGAAGAGTCCGCGGAGTATTGCGACGCCTTCGGGCGTCTCATGCTCATTCAGGTGGGCGACGAGTTTGGAGATAGCTCCCTCGATCGCCAACTCATTTCTAACTACACCCAAGGCCATCTCGACGGCGTCAGCGTCAACTTCCAAAACCGTTGCACCGTCCTTACCCATGGATCTTGCTTCGACTCGTCAAGTGTATTTCAGGCGCCCGCAAGCCGGTCCGTCCCCGTGCCAGCGAACCCTCATCCAGGATTCCTGCTGTTGCGGGCATGACAGGTACGTAGGAGCCGCACGATGAAATGCACGTTGACCGGGGGAGTTCTGCAACCTGTCGGCTCCTTGTGATCATCTCATCAATGGATCCTTTGACACGACCCCTCTCCTAACGTCACGGTCAATCCAGATGCCCTCGTAGCGTAGTGGCAGGCACGCCCCATCCACGAGTCGGTACCCTTATGGCCGCTTTCAGTGATGGCGCCCGCGGTGTAACTTCGACTGACCCGTCAGCCCACATCGGTCTCCATACTCCAGCTATGCTGAAGAGGTCCGGTGAGCACTGCCGGGGCGTGGCGTCCAAGACCAGCGTCTGATCGCGGAAGGACTAACGATGGCTCGGCCGACAGTTCAGGACGTCGCCAGGACGGCGGGTGTGTCCGTGGGAACGGTCTCGCGCGTCTTGAACGGGAGTTCGGCGGTCAGTGCGGCGGCCAAGGAAAAGGTCAACGCCGCCATCAAGGAGCTCAGCTACCGGCCCCTCGCCTCGGCGCGGGACCTAAGACGAGACCGCACCATGCGCGTCCTCGCCCTCGCCAAGAACCTCGATTCCCTCGTCATCAGCGAAGTCTTCCGCGGAGTAGGCGATGCTGCAGCGGACAACGGCTACGTCAGCCTCATCGCAGCCACCGACGGCGACCGGGACCGCGAACAGCAACTCGTGGATATGCTGCGGAACGGCTCCGTGGACGGCCTGGTGATCTTCTCGCCGACGATGCCGGACCACGACGTCAATACCGTCGCCGAACAAATGAGCGTCGTCCAGGTCTGTGAAATCGTCGACGCCGAGGCCGCTTTCGGGGTGTCCATTGATGACCGCCAGGCAGCCTACGACATCACCAAACACCTCATCGACACAGGTGCTAAGAAGCTGGCAATGCTTGCCCACAGGGGTGCCCGCTCGGGTCGGCTCAGGGAAGAAGGCTTCCGCCAGGCACTCACGGAGCAAGGCTTGGAACCGGATCGGATCCTGTTCGGCGAAGGCAATTTCGGCTTCCACGCCGGCCGCAGTCTGACGAAGAAACTTCTGGAACAAAAAGACCTTCCCGACGCCGTCTTCTGTGGCACCGACGTAGTCGCGGCCGGGTGCGTCCGCGAGCTGACCGACGCCGGTCTGAGAGTCCCACAAGACGTCGCCGTGGCGGGTTTCGATGACTCCGCCCAAGCAGAAATGTGCGTCCCGGAGCTGACCACGGTGAGGCAGCCGGCCTACGAGATGGGCCGCGTAGCTTTCGCCGAACTCCTGGGACGCATGACTGTCGACGGCGCGCACCGCAGGGGCCGGACCTTCCTCCCGCACCAACTCGTCATCCGAGACTCCACAAAATAGCGGGGGTTGACAGCCCCGAGTGGCGACTGTCACACTACTTTGGAATCGATTCCACGGCCGCAAGGCCGTTTTTCAAAAGCATTTTTGGAATCGATTCCAATGAAGCCAACAAAGCAACACCGGCAATGAAGCCAAGCTCAGGACGCACCACAGCCAAAGCAACCTGAACCACCATCCCCACAGCCACCAAAGGAGCCACTTGTGGACTTGAACCGACCTGCTCTCCCGCTCCAGAACAAAGCCCCCCGAAACCGAAAAGCCCTAGCCGCGACAGCAATCGCAGCAGCCCTCCTCCTCAGCGCGTGCGGCGGGGGAGCAGCACCCCAAGGTGCCGAACAAGCGGCAGCTGCCGATCCGGCGTCGGGCGCTAATGCCAGCGGCGCCGTGAACATCTGCGGCGTCAAGGACGCGAGCGGCATCTACAAGGGCACGGCAGAGGCGTTCACCAAGGCGAACGGCAAGGTCACGGCCAAGTACACCGAGATCGGCGCCACCACGGATGAAGCCCGCACGCAGATCGTGCAGCGGCTTGAGGGCAAGTCCACCGAGTGCGATCTCTTCGTCACAGACGTCATCTGGACCTCCGAGTTCGCCTCCCAGGGCTGGCTGCTGGACCAGACCAAGCTGGTGGAAGCCAACAAGGACCGACTCATTCCCTCCACTGTGGAAACCACCAAGTATCAGGACAAGTACTGGGGCTCGCCGTTCTTCACCAACGCCGGATTGATCTACTACCAGAAGGACAAGGTTGCCAAGCCGGAGACCTGGCAGCAGCTCTACACCGAGGCCGCCAAGGCTCCGGGCAACGGGTTCGTCTACCAGGGCAAGCAGTACGAGGGCCTCACGGTGAACTTCCTCGAAATGCTCTACAGCGCTGGCGGCGAAGTTCTGGACAAAAACGGCGAGGTAGCCATTGATTCGCAGGAAACCCGCGACGTCCTCAACTTCATGACCGAAGGCCTCAAGAACGGTTCGGCCGACCGCGCCGTCCTCACGTACAACGAGGACCCGGCCCGCCTTGCCTACGAATCCGGCAACTTCGGATACCAGCGCAACTGGCCGCACGTGTACCGGCTGCTGAACGCGACCCCGCTGGCGGACAGCTTCGGCGTCGCGCCGCTGCCCGCTTGGGAAGGCGGCAAGGCCTCGGGCGTGCTCGGCGGCTGGAACCTCGCGATCTCGGCACACTCCACCAACCAGGCCGGCGCTGTTGCCTTCATCGACTTCGCCACCACTCCGGACTGGCAGAAGCACGTGGCCATGGACTACTCCCAGACACCCGTCAACGAGGCCGCCTACTCGGACCCGGCGGTGCTCCAGAAGATGCCGTTCGCAACCGAACTCCTGGCCTCGGTCAAGGGCGCCAAGCCGCGCCCGATCTCGCCGGTCTACCCGCAGATCTCGCAGGCCATCTACAAGAACGTCTACGCCGTGCTGTCCGGCACCGCGTCCACTGAGGACGCCGTGAAGAAGATGGCCGACGAAATCACCACGGCCAAGGCGAGCTTCTAAACATGGCCACCAAAACCATCGTGCCGGGAGCGCCCCCAAGCGCGCCCCCCAACGCACCAAGAACAAACGCCCGCGACCGTGCCGAACGCCGCCTCGCCTTCCGGATGACCGCCCCGTCGCTGATCCTCATGGCCCTCGTGGCGGCGGTCCCGATCGGCTACGCAATCTGGCTCTCCCTGAACCAATACAGCGTCCGCACGGCGGGCCTCTCACGGTTCGTCGGCCTGGATAACTACATCGCCGCCCTGACCAGCCAGGAGTGGTGGGCCGCGTTTGGGCAGACCTTCACCTTCGCCGCCTTCTCGGTCACCTTGGAGCTGATCCTCGGGACGGCCATGGCGCTATTGCTCAACCTCGCGTTCAGGGGCCGCGCCCTGCTGCGCACGGTGGTTCTCCTGCCGTACGCGATCGTCACCGTAGTCAGCGCCATCACCTGGCAGACGATGTTCCAGCCCGATCTCGGTCTGGTCACCAACGTCCTCTCCGCACTTGGGTTGCCCGGCGGCGACGTCGTGTGGCTGGGTGAGCGCGGCTACGCGATGGCCGTCATCGTGCTCGCCGACGTTTGGAAAACCACACCGTTCGCGGCACTCATCATCCTGGCCGGCCTGCAGGTCATCTCCTCCGAAACGTACGAGGCCGCGGAACTCGACGGCGCCAGCAAGTGGCAGACCTTCGTCCACATCACCTTGCCGCTGTTGCGTCCGGCGATCGTCCTCGCCGCGATCTTCCGCACCATGGACGCCCTCCGCGTCTTCGACCTGCCGTTCGTCCTGACCCGCGGCGCCAACGGCACCGAATCAATGTCCATGCTGGCCTACGGCGAACTCCGCGAAAACCGGCTGGTGGGCGAAGGTTCGGCCCTCTCAATCCTGACCTTCCTCACCGTCATGGTGGTCTCGGTCATCTATATCCGCTTCGGCGGCGGCAACATCCGCGACGTCGCGAAGGAGGAACAATGAGCACGCTGACAGCAGAACGCACGACGGCGGCACCCGCCACCGGGACCAAGTCGCCGAAGCGCCGGCTCAGGGGCGAAGCGAAACTCCACCCCTTGGTGTGGGTGTTCGTGGTGGCCGTCATGGGCTTCTCGCTCATCCCGTTCTATTGGCTGGTGAACACCTCCCTTAAGAAGGGCGCGAGCCTGTCCCAAGGCGAGCTCTTCCCGAGCCAGCCGACCCTTGAGAACTACCTGGTGGTCTTCCAGAACCCCGAGTTCCTCCTGGCCCTGCGCAACTCGGTGATCATCGCCGTCGTCACTACAACGGTGGCGCTGGTGTTCGCGTCCTTCGCTGCGTATGCGCTGGCGCGGCTCAAGATGCGCCGTAAGGGAATGATCCTGACGCTCATCCTGTCGGTGACCACGTTCCCGGCCATCGCGATCGCGGCTCCGATGTTCTCCATCTGGCGCGAAATCGGCCTGTACGACACTCTCTTGGGCCTCATCATCCCGAAGTTGACGTTCGCGTTGCCGCTGGCGATCTACACGCTGACGTCCTTCTTCAAGGAGATCCCGCGCGAACTCGAAGAATCCGCGTACATGGACGGTGCCACGCCGTTTGTCGCGTTCCGGAAGGTCATCCTGCCCCTGGCGGTCCCCGGCCTGGCGACGACAGCGATCCTCGTGTTCATCTCGGTTTGGAACGAATTCCTCCTCGCCGTCACGCTGACCACCTCGCCGGAATCCCGCCCGGTCCCCGTGGCGATCGCGTTCTTCAGCGGCACCAGCGAGTTCGACCAGCCACTCGGCACCATCAGCGCCGCGTCAGTGATCATCACAGTCCCGCTCGTGATCCTCGTGCTGCTGTGCCAGAAGCGCATCGTCTCCGGCATGACCGCCGGGGCCGTCAAAGGCTAGGCCACTTCTGTGTCACAGAATCCAGCAACCACCTACAAACTCCTCAAAACCCCAGAAAAGAACAGGAAAACAGTGAGCATTCAGCAGCAGGCCCCATCCGCAACCCTCAAAGTGGGAGTTGTGGGCATCGGTTGGGCCGGCCAGCAGCACCTCAAGGCATACAACAACATTGAGGGCGTCGAAATCGTGGCCGTCGCCGGGATGGAAGCCGACCTCCTCGCCCAGCTGAAGGACGAATACAACATCCCCCACGCCCTCACCCGGTGGGAGGACATGATCGAGCTCGAAGACCTCGACGCCGTCAGCATCGCCGTGCCTACCTTCCTGCATGCGCCGATCGCCATCGCTTCGCTCGAGCGGGGACTGCACGTGCTGAGCGAGAAGCCAATCGCGCGCAACGCCGTCGAAGGTCAAGCAATGGTGGACGCCGCCCGCAAGGCGGGACGCGTCCTGGACGTTGCGTTCAACCACCGCCGCCGCGGCGACATCCAGGCGCTCAAGCAAGTGATCGACGACGGGACGCTGGGCCGCCCGTACTACGCCAAAGCGTCGTGGCTGCGCCGCCAAGGAATTCCCATGCTCGGCAGTTGGTTCACCAACCCGGCGCTCGCCGGCGGCGGTCCGTTGGCTGACATCGGCGTCCACGTCCTTGACTACGCACTGCACCTGTTGGGCGAGCCGAAGGTCCTGGCGGTTTCCGCCTCGACGCATTCGGAGCTCGGTCCGCGTGGCCTCGGCGGCAACGCGCGGTATACGGCGTCGAACTCCAGCCACAAGTTCGAGGTGGAGGACTTCGCCTCCGCGTTCATCCGTCTGGAGGGCGGCGGCACGCTGATTCTTGAAGCGGGTTGGGCCGCGTACCGCGACGAGCGGGACCTGATGGACTTTACCGTTTACGGGACCGACGGCGGAGCGGACTTGCGCTCCGTGGGCGCCTCCGAGAACCCCGTCGCAGATGTGCACATCTTCACGGAGAAGGACGGCGAGAACGCCGACTTCGAAGTGGTGGCCGAACCCGGGCGAGCCCACCAGGCCGTCGTCGAAGATTTTGTTGCTGCCGTGCGTGGCGGCGAGATGGTGTGGGGAAGCCACGACGGCTCCCTCGCCCTCAGCCGCGCGCTGGTGCTCGATGCCTGCTACAAGTCCGCCCTGGAACAACGCGAAGTGAGCCTCTGATATGTACGACAAGAAACTGAAGGTAGTTGTCTGGAACGAAGGCGTCCACGAGGCGCGCAACGAGCCCGCAACCATCGGCGAAATGTATCCGGAAGGCATCCACGGCGCCATCGCCGCCGGTCTGCGCGGTTTCTACCCGGACTCCGAAATCACGACGGCGACACTCGCAGATCCCGAACACGGACTCTCCGAAGAGGTGCTGGAGCAGACTGACGTATTGCTGTGGTGGGGACACATTGCCCACGAGGAAGTGAGCGACGAAGTTGTGGAGCGCGTCCAGCGGCATGTGCTGGGCGGCATGGGCTTGGTAGTGCTGCACTCCGGGCACTTCTCGAAGATCTTCACGCGTTTGTTGGGAACCACATGCTCTTTGAAGTGGCGCAACGAAGGCGAACGGGAACTGGTGTGGACGGTCAAGCCTTCGCACCCGATCGCTGTCGGAATTGAAAGCCCTCTCCTGATTCCGCAGCAGGAAATGTACGGGGAGCTCTTCGATATTCCGGAACCCGACGACCTGATTTTCATCAGTTCCTTTGAAGGGGGAGAAGTGTTTCGCTCCGGAGTGACATTCTCGCGGGGCAAGGGACGCATCTTCTACTTCAGCCCGGGCGATCAGGAATACCCGGTGTACCACCAGCCGCAGATCCAGAAAGTGATCGCCAACGGTGTTTCCTGGGTGGCTCAGCCTGGTGTCTTCCGCGAGGCACCCGACGTTTCCAACCCGGCCCGGGGCTGGTTCGAGGCCTAGGCCTCTCCATTCTCACTTCAAAGGAGCAGCAACATGACCACTTCCCTTCCCGCCGGGCGTCCCTTGGTGACTGGCCGTCCCTTGGGCGTGGCCGCCATCGGGTATGCCTTCATGGGCAAGGCCCACTCCAATGCGTGGCGGAACGTGGCCAGCTTCTTTGAGGTCCCGGCCTTCGAACAGAAAGTGCTCGTTGGCCGGGACGCGGTCCAGGTTGCGTTCGCGGCAGGGAAGTATGGGTGGTCGGAGTCGGCGACTGATTGGCGCTCGGTCATCGACCGGGACGACATCGACATCGTGGACATCTGCGCGCCTGGTTGGATGCATGCCGAGATCGCTGTCGCCGCGTTGGAAGCGGGTAAGCACGTGCTCGTGGAGAAGCCGCTGGCCAACACTGTGGATGAGGTCGAGCTGATGGCCACGGCAGCAGCATCCGCTCAGGCCCGGGGTGTCCAGTCGATGGTCGGGTTCAACTACCGCCGGGTTCCGGCGCTGGCCTTGGCCCGTGAGTTGATTGCCGAAGGACGTCTCGGAACCGTGCGGCACATCCGTGCCGCTTACCTCCAAGACTGGCTTTCCGACGTCGAGACTCCCATGAGCTGGCGGCTCCGGAAAGAGACGGCCGGCTCCGGGGCCCTAGGGGATATCGCCTCCCACGCGATCGACCAGGTCCAGTACCTGACCGGTCAGGCCGTGACCGAGGTGACCGGGCGGTTGAGGACTTTCGTGCCCGAGCGCCCGGGCCCCGGCGGCATGGAGAAGGTGACGGTGGACGACGCCGCGTGGGTCACTTTGGGCCTTACCGGCGCCCTCAGCGCATCGGTGGAAGCGTCACGGGTGGCTACCGGCCAAAAGAACTCGCTCAAGATCGAAATCTATGGGTCCCTGGGGTCGCTGACCTTCGATCTGGAGAACCTGAACGAGCTCGGCTTCCTGGACGCCACGCTTCCGGTGCGGGAGCAAGGTTTCCGCCGGATCCTGGTGAACGAACCTGAACATCCGTACCTCGAAGGGTGGTGGCCACAAGGGCACATCATTGGCTGGGAGCACACCTTCACCCACCAGATCCGGGACTTCCTCTGTGCCATCCGGGATGGTGAGGCGCCGTCGCCGTCGTTCGACGACGGGCTGCAGGTTCAGCGGGTGCTGGCCGCGGTTGAGGAGTCGGCCGCGAATAAGAGTGTGGTGACGGGGGTTCCGTCTGGCTGCGCATCACTATCACTCTCGACCTGACCGAGCCGAAAGGGTCATTCAGTGTCCCTTCTGGAATGCCGTGCTGGTCAGGGCGCCCGGCCGGGTCCGTTGTCCGGGTGGTTTGGGTTCTGCATCCACGGCGTGGGTGGAAGGGCTGCTGGTGGGCCGGCCGGTGCCTGGGCGTAGGCTGCGGGTTGGCGTTGCTTGCGCATGTTCATGATCAGCAGGACGGCCATGCCGACCACGGCCAGAACGAGCACCGCGACGATGGCGATCAGCCACAGGGGGATCCCTGGCGCATCTTGTGTGGTGCTGGTGGGCGCATCGGCGGCGGCTGCCGGCGTCGCGGACGCGGTTGTGGCCTCGGCTAGTTTGACACCGTTGGAGGTCAGGAAGTCGCGGAGGGTTTGGGTGTCGGTGATGTAGTTCGCTTGCCCTGATCCGCGGGCAACATAGGCGGAGTTGATGCCGATGACTTCCCCGTCTTCGTTCACCGAGGGGCCGCCTGACATGCCGGGTGTAATGTCGGTGTCGATTTCCGTGCGCGGAACACCCTGGGTTGAGTAGCTGCGTGAGCTGACAGCCCCGGAACGGTAGGACGGCTTTTGCCGTTCAACGTCCGAGGTTGAACCGACGAGGTCGGGGAATCCGACGGACGTGACTTTTTCGCGCACTTTCGGTGCCTCCGCACCCAGCGCCAGCGCGGGGGTATCCTTCATGTCGGCAATCCGCAACAGCGCGTTGTCGCCTTTCTCGAAGCCTTGCTTGGCGATGAGCTGGGCCGTGATGGCCGTTTTGCCGCTGAGCAGACCACCGTCAATGCCCGAGGGCTGGTCGACCTTGATGAGAGGGTCCGCCAGTGACAAGGGCCAGTCGACGTTTTCGGGTTTCACCCCGGTGAGGCCCTGCTCGTCAATGACTTTGGCGTAAATGCTGGTGTAGAGGGCGTCATCGGCGTCGACGCAATGCCCGGCCGTGGCCACGTGCCCGGTCGTGCTGACAAACCAGCCGGTGCAGAGAGTGACCAGCGTGGTCTTGTAAGTTTCCGTGGTTCCGTCTTTGAAGGGAACCTGCACTGTTGCCGACCACGCTGTATCGACCCACACAATGGATTTGTCGATCGTGTCGGAGTTGACCTCGGCCGTGGCCGGTGCGGCTGCCAGCAGCGGGATCGACAGCGCGGCGGCGAGCGCCAGCGGAGCGGTGTGCTTTTTCTGTGCTTTCCAGGAGGTGCGGGGTGTCTTCATTGAGGGCTTCCTGATGTTCGAATGCTCTGAAATTGTGTGCACCCCAGCCCGTATGTGGAGTGTAGATGAGACTTCCCGGAGGAACCATGCCTCGGAGGTACTCGATTTTGCCCGGGTCCACTACTTGCCCGGGAGGGCCGCTTACCTGCTGGACAGTTGGCCGTTCACGTTGGACGACCACATAGGCGTTTGTGCAAAGCGACTCTGCACAAAATCCGACCTGGCCCATCCACCTCCGCCAGGCGCTCTGAGCCCCTGCCGCGGTTTTCCTAGATGCCATCAAGGCATTAGACAATTCATTGGATAAACCCCTAGTGGCCGCGTATCGTCCCTTGGATGGGGAAGACAAAACCGAACCGCGCCGCTGTGGCGATTGCCGCCGTCGTACTTGCGGCTCTGGTGGGTTGCGCGCCCGCACCGCCAATAGCCGCACCAACCAGCAGCAGTCCTACGCCAACGGCAGCCTGTCCGATCACCGGCACGGAGCCTCAGCAAGCCAATTGCATCGCCTACGGCGGCGACGCCGCCATGGCCCAGAACGAGATGTACCGGCAGCGGCGGAAGCTCACCCCTGAGATGCTGACGCAGCTTAACCAGCACGTCGAGCCCGCAAGAAAGGCGCTCGCGGCAGTACCCCGGCCGGTCACCGGCGACGACGTCGAAGCGGCGCTGACCAGTATCGACCTGACGGACATACGAACCGACGACGGCGGAAAGGGCGTCAGGTTTGGTGCGGCGGTCCGCAGCGGCGGCTGCATCTACGGTTTCATGCCGAACGACGGAGAACCGGAGTTGGCGACCGGTGGCCCCATCATGGACGGTGGTTGCCTGGAGATGATCGGCCACTAGACCGGGCCAAAACCCACCACCTAGACCACCCGCTTCCACCACCTAGATCGGCCCGTCCACCACCTAATTTGCTCCGGATCACCACCTAATTTGGTTCCGCCCGATCGTGGAGCCCGTCCACGCCCATAGTGTCCTTTTCAGGAACGAGCCCGTCCGGGTCGCTCCAGCGGAACATGGACAACTATTGGGGGTTGGAATTGGCGCTGAGTCAGCAACAAGCCATCGCGGCGGCTGTAGATCAATGGGTTACGGGCATTCCGGGACGGATCCCGGGCCACACGGTATTCGTGGAAAACGCGGGGCATTCTTCCTATGCGAAGGAGATCGCAGGGGGCGGCTCGGTGGTCTTGGTGATTGATGGCGACGCCGACAATCCGGATCTGGTCACCGTCAAGGGCCGTTTTGACGAGTCAGGCGAAGAGCTCTTGGTGGACGGATCCCTGAGCATCGAAATTCAGGACTACCTGGCCGTCCCGTTCATCAGCCTTGTGGGTCCAACAGTCATTCGCTTCGCAGGCCAGGATGACTGGCAGTCGTTCTTCGACGACGCCGACGAAGCCCGCAGCTCCGGCCACTTTGTCCGCCAACTCACCGAAGTCAACGCGGTACTGGCCGAGCGTGCGCTGCTTGCCGGGCACGGAAACCCGGACTCGACGCTGGCCAGGATCCACATCACCGCCAACGGGACCATCCTCAATGGACCCAGTGGAACCGTGATCGGCTGGGTCGGCGATGAGTTGCAGGACATCCGGGCCAGAGCGATGCCGCTCAAGCCCGAGTCCTCGATAGCCTCCCTGACCCACGCCCACGAGGTCGTGGCAGCCCTCAGCGACCGACCTTGGATTCCCCGCTACTTGGCCGCACTGGATGCGTGGAAGTTCATCGGTCCCCAGCAACGCCCTGGCACCCGCCTGGTCGGCTTCGGGTTGAGTCTGTACGGAGCCACCGACAGCCACAGCCTTCCGTTGCCCAATGCTCCTTTCATCGTGGAACGGCAGGGGGAACACAGGCTTCTCGATACCAACACCGGGAAGCTCTTCACTATCGGCCGGGACGCTGCCGTCCTCATTGAAGCCATCTCCAACTTGAGGAGTGTGGAAGCTGCCGCAAACGTCGCCGCCTTCTCCATGGGCATACCCCCGGAGCTCGCGGAATCATCGGCGAAAGCCGTCGTGGAGCAGCTGGGCCACCTCGGCATTGATCTCCCGGGCGGCCACTGATGACACGAACAAGCCTTCCCCTCTGGGTGCCGTTGGTGGAGCAGCGGGACTTCAATCCGAACACCCACACGGCAGTAGCCGCCGACGGCGTTCACGTCACCTTTAGGGACGGCCAACGCCGGCTTTGCGCGAAAAGCGGGCTCTGGAACGCCAACCTGGGATTTGGAAACCGGGCGATCGCCAAAGCAGTGGCCGCAGCACTGGAGAGTGCGTCCTACCTGCCGCTGTTCCGCAGCGCACACACCCACGCCATTGAGGCCGCCGAAGCACTGCTGCAGCTTCCGGCACACCCCTTTGGGAAAGTCATTTTCTCAACCTCCGGAAGTGCCGCCAACGATGCCGTCATGAAGCTGGCCAGGCAGTACTGCATATTGATCGGTGAACCCGAGCGGAAACTGATTGTCGGCTTGAGAGGCAGCTACCACGGTCTGACGTATGGCAGCCAGGGCCTCAGCGGGGACGATCTTGGGCAGCCCCTCTATGGCGTGGACACTCGCAACATCCGCCACATCAGGTTTGATGACGGCGGAGCCGAGCTGGAGAACCTGATGCGTCGGGAGGGCCACCGTGTGGCAGCCGTTGTAGTAGAACCTGTGCTTGGCTCCGGAGCCGAGGCCGTACCCGCAGACTTCATCACGGCCCTCCTTGCACACAGGGAGGAACAGGGCTTCCTGCTGGTGGCCGACGAGGTAGCGACGGGTTTCGGCCGGATACACTCCTGGTTCGTTACAGACGAATGGCCGGACGCGCCGGATGTCATCGTCACATCCAAAGGCCTCACCAACGGGACCAGTGCCTGTGCTGCACTCCTGGTGGGCACCGAAGTCACGGAGACGTTTAACAACACCGGAGCGGTCTTCGTCCACGGTGAAACCCAAGCCGGTACACCTGCCACTTGCGCAGCGGTTCTTGCCACGATTGAGGAAATGGCACGGGTGGGCCATGAAAGGCTCACACGCAACGTCAGTGTGGGGCTCTATGAACTGATTCGAGACCTTCAAAGCATCGACGGAGTTGGCGAATCAACCGGCCGTGGATGCATGCGGGGCCTCAAGCTGTACTCGGACAACGGGGTGCCGCTCCACGCACGGGCGACGCTCGCCGTCGTGAATCGCATTCATGGCGCTGGTGCCATTGTGCAGCCTGGCCCCGGACGCATCCAGCTCCTCCCTGCCCTGACCTATATGGAGGGGGACTTCCAGGAGCTCCACACTGCAATCGCGCAAGGAATCCGTGCAGCTCGCAGGGACGGGGTCTTCGCATGATCGCGGACAGAACGTGGAAGACGCGTTGCGTCATTTTGGCGTCCGGAATGAGCCCTAAATACGTGGGTTCACTGACCCGCGGACGCGTGGGGCTTGTGATCGACGCAGCCCTCGTCGCGCATCAAAGCACCCTGTTGGACGGTGACCTCCGGGGAGTGGCCGGCCTGGCACTGGATGCAGTTCCCGTCAGTGTAGGGACGCTGCGTGAGGTAGTGGGGTTCATCCAGGAACACCGGCTGGACACGGTGGTGGCGCTGGGCGGGGGATCGATCCTGGACGCGGTCAAGCTCGCCGCTATGTTCTCCGCCGATCCAAGCCTGGCAATCTTCGTGGAACGCCACGCGAAGCGCTCCGGACTCTTGGTACTGCCGCCTGTTCCCTACACAGGCAAACGACCCAAAACCGTTCTCCTCCCGTCCACAGTGGGGACCGGCGCGGAAGTCAGTGCGGTTGCGTGTCTGGATACCGCCGTCGGGCGGCGCCTGCTGGCGTCACCCCAATTGGCCGGAGACGTAGCAGTGCTCGACGCCGGCCACCTCGCCACCCTGCCGCGGAGCCTGGTACTGGAAGGACTGCTGGAAGCCTTCCTGCGTGTGGCCGGAACCATGGCGGGGAGCGCGGCCAGCATGTTCGACGACGACGGCCACCACCTCCTGGCGCGGATCGTTCGCTTGGGAGAGCACTTGAGGAAAGAGGACTCGCCCGAGAATCGCCTGCTTGTTGCCCGGCTGAGTATGGAAACCCACACCGGCTGGTCGTTGACGGGACGCAACCCATACGGCGCCAAGCATTGGTACGTGGCCAACGAACTGGCCTACCTGACCGGCGCCCGGAAGATGGCTGCAACCGCGCCACTGATTGCGCCCATCTGGGAGGAAATCGAGCGGGGCAATTTCCCGTGGGGTGACGCCGACCGGCTTCGCAGGCTTTGGTCGGCGGCAAACAGCGAAGAAGCCTTCGACCTGCGTCCCTCCAAAGGTATTGCCGAACTCATTCACCAGTGGGACATCCCGAGGTTGAGCGGCTGCAGCGAAGGAACCATCAAGGATGCCTCCACTGCCGCCGTCCGTAACTGGGGCGGAGTGCTCCCCATGCTTCGCGGCATTGGCGCGGTCCAAATCCAACACGTCCTGCGCGCAGCTCTCACCTGAGCCGCGCCCCACTGCTTACCGCTCGGCACCTGCGGTAAGGCACTACCCACCGGCAAGGGAAAGGAGGTGACTACATGATCAGCACTGCACACAGGCCCTTGGATCTTGGGATTCAGGAGCTGGAAACCATCGCTGTACCGGATGACTGGAGCGAAAGGATCCACGGCATCACCGTTGGCCTGGCCATCATCACCATCACCGTCGGCATCACCTGAGATCCCGTCAACGCAGCTGACATCCCGTCCAACAAGCACAGAAGGAGGTGAACATGCAGAAGCAACTCAATCTTTCCATCCAAGAGCTTGAGGCCTTGGACACCCCTGACTTCAACAACTGGTTTATCGGCGTATCCCAGGGAGTGGCCCTGGGACTCATCGCCGTCGGCATCACCTAGCCAATGGCGACTTCATTAGCCGCAAGCAACAGAAAGGAGGCAGGCATGACACTTCAACTCCAGGTCGAAGAACTCGAGAACCTCGACACCCCGGATGAAACCCCCTGGTACATGCGCGTTGGTGACGTGATCATCATCGCCGGCGTCGTCGTCGCAATCGCGACGACCTAGCCACCCCCAAGCCGCGCACGCGGGTGGTTTCCTTCCTCGACTGCCCGCGTGCGCTCCCACCACCTGCCCAAGGACACTCTGATGAACCCCGCTCCTGACAAAACCGCAGACGCCATCCTTCGCATCCTTGGACATATGGACCCGCCTGAGGACCTTTACAGCGTCTCCGGCTCGCGCCTCTATGACCAGATCACCGAGAACGACCTCACGGAACTGCCTGAAATCCAAGCCGCCGCACGCAGGACCACGGGCTCCATTCTGGAACTGGCGGCCGGATCAGGGCGCATCACGCGTGCCCTGTTGCCGCTGGGACGTCCGGTCACCGCCGTCGACTCCTCTCCGGAGATGCTGGAGATGCTCCGCGCGAAAATCCGTACCATGACCTTCAACCCGCGGCAGGCGGAGGTGGAACTGCTGAACGGTGACATGTCCCGGTTGGAGTTCGACGGCGGTTACGGTTGCGTCGTGCTCGGTGCCAGTTCCGTGACTCTCCTGGACAGGGAAGAACGCAGACAATTATTCCGGGCGGTCCGCACCGCGATGAGTCCCGGTGGTCGCTTCCTGCTCACAGTCCTCAACGCGGACAGTCACCAAGGCGCGGCACACTACGACGGCGAACCAACAGTTTCGGCTCTGGGGGAGGACGCCTTCCTGATCACCGCAGAAAGCAGGGACGCCGTCAACGGCTCCCGCCGCGTGACCATGATTCACGTTCGCTTCAACGAAGGCGGGACCTATCGGTCATCCGCGTACACAAGCGACGTCGCCTTTGTCAGCAACGCGTTGATCGAGGAAGAAATCCTGGGTGAGGGCCTGAAGGTCCTTGAACGCAGGCCCGTCCGCATCGCCAACCCGAATCCCGCGTTGAAAGACATCGAGCTTTGGGTGTGTGGACTGTGAACCTGGACCCCATACTGACCCTCGACCCCGCGCTGGGGCTGGTCTCCGAGTCCACGGTGTACCCGCCCAACGACGTCGGACTCTGGCGGACCGTGGCGATGCTCGCCAACGGCGAGATCACCGAACAAGGGTTCGCCTCCGCCGTCGGGGCTTTCGATATCAGCCGACGGCGGTCGCTGATAAGGGGCGCCGGTGAGGCCGTGGAGCGTTACGCGTTGGTGCCTGCGTCAGCCGATGCCGATCATCTGCACGTGCAGGACGACGTTGGGCGGCGGATCGACTTTGTTACCGGAGGGCTGGGTCGCGCTTCAGCGCTTGCCTGTGATCTTCCTTGGTACCGCGCTACGAATCTGCTCACTGGGGGAGAGTCCCGGGTTCCGGGTCCGGTTGTTGATTATTGCCCCGGCGCTTCCACGGTCTCCGAATGGGACCGGTTGTTTGACCCCTCGCCCAACGGTGCTGCTTCGGGGCCTTCCCAGTCCTTCGCCCAGGCATCCGGCCTGGCGGAGGTCATTGAGCGGGATGCGTTCCTGACTTCTTGGTACTCCGGGGCGCACCTCCAGAAGATAGATATTCGCAGCCTGCCGGAATCACCCATGGCCAGGAACTTCGCGGAGCTGACGGAAGCAGCGTTGGCCCAGGGCGTGGTGTTCACCCTGGCCCTTGTCCCGACCGCAGCGCCCCTGGTAGTGGCTGCCTGCTTTATTACCGGCGCAAACGAATCAGCTCCCTTCGGCGCCGTGGGACTTAAAGCGGCCGCCGGTCCAGGTTCAGCGCTGCTGGGAGCCATGCAGGAGGGATTGCAGATACGGGAGCTGTTCCTGTCGAGACGCCCTTCATCTGACGCCGGCGGTTCGGTCACCGATGACGCCTCGCGTGCGGACTTTTGGAATGCCGCTTCAGCCGTGGCAGGGCTCAAGGAATGGGTCGGTTCCTTTCCGCTGGCTGCGATTCCTGAAGGGTTCGACGTGCCCGAGGTTAGCGACCTGGCGACGTACTTTGCCGGCCGGAACATCAGCCCTCAATGGGTGGACTTGTCCCATAGGCTGCCTGCCGCCATCAGGAACCACGGTTGGCATACGGGCAAAGTGGTGTGTCCCGGTGCCGTGCAACTGTCCATGGACGAAACCAAAAGTTTGGCCCCACAGCGGCCAGGTTTCGTCCGCTCGCAAACCATGCCTCATCCGCTGATATGAGGGACGCAAGGAATCGCACCACGGCCGCGCCACAGTGGCCGGTCCGGCTGGTGTCCCATGCTTCCATTGAGCCACCCGTAGACAACGCCGGCCCATGGATTGTGGCCCTCGACGGAGTGCCGAGGGCACGGATCTCGCAGGACGTGGCGTCCGTGCTCAAGGAACTGGACGGTGAAAAGGACGCCCGTCAGATAGCTCTGACGCTGAGTGCTCCTTGGACTGCGTCTGATGTGGAAAGCGTGGTGGAGCGAGTTGCTCCGACCGGAATTTTCGACGCCGGCTCCCGGAGACGCGCTCAACGACGGGTCCAGTTCCGCGCCCCTCTGACAGTTCAACTGACGCTGTTCGATCCAAGCAGCGTGCTCCCGGCACTGTATCCCGTTGTTGCATTCCTGCTCCGCAGGGGGTCGCTGGCGCTGCTGGCCATAGCCCTTCTGGGCGGACTCCTCGTCGTGAGCTCAGCCGGGCCGGAAATCGTGAGGCTCTTCTCGTCTCCGCTCCCTTTGCCAACCTACCTTGGCGTGGCGGCAGCAATGTTTGCCTCAACCCTGCTCCATGAGCTTGGCCACGGCTTGGCGCTGTCCTACTTTGGGGGCAAACCCCGACGCATCGGCATCATGCTCTTCTACCTGTCTCCGGCGTTCTTCTGCGATGTCACCGATGGCTGGCGGCTCGCCTCCAGGAAACAACGCGTGATGGTGGCCCTGGCGGGCCCTTTGGTTCACGTTGGCTTGGGTAGCTTGGCGCTGTGTGGCCAAGCTTTCATGACGACGTCTCCGCTAAAGGATGGCCTGCTCCTCTACGGAGTGCTTTGTTACACGGTCGCCCTTCTGAACCTCTTCCCGTTCATCAAACTGGACGGATACGTGGCCCTAATGTCTGCGTTGGACATACCCCACCTGCGTCGTAAGTCTCTGGCTGCTGCCGAGGAAGTTGTTGGTCGCTACGCTCTTGGCACCACCGTGCAGGTGCCGCGCTCCGGCTTCCTCGCGCTCTTCGGACTAGCCAGTTTCGCCGCTGGAATCTGCTTTGTGGTGGTCGGTTGCCAACGCCTTGTTCCGGTCTTCCTGCAGATCGGAATGGCGGGTCATGCGGCGGTGGCCTTGCTGATCGGGCTCCTGGCGGTACTGACGGTCAAAGGCATCGTTCGGTTCTTCCGCACTGCCGCCGCGAATGGCAGCACCCTTTGGCGTCGGACCTTGGCCTTGCTTCTTGGCGCTGGTTTGACGTCGGCCGTGCTCGCCACCGTCCCGGTGTCATCTGTACAAGCAGCAGGATATTCGTTGGAAGCAGGGCAGTTGAGCATCGTTTTTCCCAAGGACTCGAAGTTGCCGTCGATCGACGCAGGGGACAGGGTCAGCCTGCAGACGCAAGGAACAGTAGTCCACACAGAACTGGGGCTGGCCACTATAGGTTCCGTGCCGCCGTCGGAAGCCAACGCCCCACTGGAGAGCATTGCGCCGGTGACCCTGCCGGGCATAACCGTTCCAGTCATTGCCTACGACGCCGACATCCGGGCTGCGCATGTTGACCTGCCCGCCCATGGTCGCGCCGAGGTGACCAGCAACGTCCGAACCACCCTGGGGGAGTGCCTCTGGACTGCAGTGACGTCATCTCCCCTGTGGCCGGGAAACGCGGGAAAGGAAAACAGATGACCATTCATGCGAGTTTTCACGGATTCACCAAATGGCGTGGAACGCAGCTTGCCGTCGAGGACCTTACCTTTGATGTTCGTGCTGGCCGTGTTGTGGGGCTGATCGGCCCCAATGGTGCTGGGAAGAGCACTGCGCTCGCAGGACTTACGGGGCTGCTGGATCCGACGTCCGGCCATGCGAGGGTGTTCGGCGCCGACTATCGCTCACTGAACAGGCCAGCCCGCAGGGTTGGCGTCAATCTAGATGGGATGGACGTGGAGGACGGACTGACCGGCCGGCGCCACCTCCGTATCTGCCAGATGGCCGCCGGGGTGGGCAAGGAGGATGTGGAACGCGTCCTTGCCCAAGTGGACCTGACGGCGCAGGCCAACAGGAAGGTCAAGGACTACTCACTGGGCATGAAGCAGCGGCTGGGGATCGCTTCGGCATTGATTGGCAACCCGGAACTCTTGGTTTTGGACGAACCGGCTAACGGATTGGACCCCGAAGGTATCCACTGGCTGCGAGGCTTCCTCAGGGACTTTGCTTCCACTGGTGGGAGCGTCCTTGTCTCAAGCCATCAGCTGCTGGAGCTGGAGCAGGTTGCCGACGAGGTAGTAGTCCTGAAACGGCGGATGTTGTTTCAGGGATCTCTCGACGAGGCAAAACGTGTGGGGAACGGAAGCCTTGAGGCTGCCTACTTCAGGATCCTGGAGGGTGCGCCGTGATGGGCATGCTGCGTTCGGAGTTGTTGAGGTTTTTCAGTGGCTATTCTTTTCTGGGCGTACTAGGTTTCAGCATCCTTATTCCGTGGTTCGTCAGCAACTTCCTCGGCTGGCCGAGCACCGCTGGTGGCCTGACTGTCGTTGAGAACGCCCGGATCTTCTGGGCTTTGGCGGCAACCATGGCGATTGTGAGTGTCTTCGCGGGTAGCTACGTAGTGTCACGGGAGGCCCATTACGGAACACTCAAGCGCAGTGTGGTGATGTGCGGCCTGACACGGCTGGTGCTGATCAAGTACGCGGCTGCCGTTGCTGTGGCACTGATCGTTGCTTTGGCGGGGACTGGACTATGGGCAGCGAGCCTGATGCTGTGGTCCACACCCGAAGCCCGGGCAGGAGTGCTGGTTCCCGATGCCTGGCGGTTTCTTCCAAGCGTCCTGCTTGCCTCGGTACTCGGTGGGGTGTGGGGTTGTTCGCTTGGCTGGATCATCCGTCACTACTACGCCACCACCGTAGCGGCGATGTTGGTCCCCTTGGCTGTGGAATTACCCCTGCTGGCAAATTCCTCTGAGGTGGCCCGCTGGCTTCCTTCCGGTGCCTTGGCCGGGATCAGCTCGGTGCCGTTCGAGGGCTTATTGCCGCCAATCCAAGCGTCCTTGGTCTTCTTGGCGTGGATCGCCCTTTCGGGCATCGGCGCGGTGTTGGTACTCGGCCGGAAGGAGCTCTGAGTGTTTGCCCTGGGATCCGTCCTGTCCGCTGAACTCAGCAGACCCTGGCTGTGGCGAGGTGCGGGTATCGCTGCACTCATTGCGGTTGGCCTGATTGCCATTCCCATCGTTTCCAGCCTGGCACATGAGGTACGTGTCGGTCAGCTGGGCGCTGCCCTTCTGGGCCCGGCACTGTCGGTCATGCTCACGGTCGGCGCGGTGCTGGGATCCTTCGCCTTTACGGCTGATTTCCGTCACGGTTCCTTGCACCGGAGGGTCCTCCTGTTCAGCCGAGCACCGATTTTTGCATCCCGGGCAGCTTCCACATTTCTTGCATCGATGCTCGCGGGCGGCACAGTAGGAACAGTGCTGGTGCTCATCATGCTCCTGCTCGGCGGACACCCAACTAACTTCTTTGCGGCCGGGGCGTTTGCGGGCGTCGCTGCTGTGGGTTCCATGTGGGGCTTTGCCGTCGGATCCCTTGTCCGTGATCATCTGGTGGCATTCTTCGTGGTCCCGTTGACTCTTGCCCTCCCCGAGTTCCTTGCTGGTGCGGGAATAACCACCGGATTCTTCTTCCCGGTGCTGACATCGGAGTGGTCCACCAGCGTTGCAGAAGGACGCATCAACTCCATGCCGCTCCTGGGGTCGCTGTGCTGGCTGGTGCTGTTGCTCGGCTCCGCCGGGGCCGTTTTCTCCCACCGCGACCTTCGCTAAACCCCCTCTGCCGCTGGACCTAAGCCGCGAAAGGAACGAACCATGAATCACAGATCACTCGTCTGGCTCATGCTTGCCCTACTCTTGGGCGCTTATGCCGTGTACGCCCTTTTCTCCAATCAAAGCGGCTCGGTGTGGCCGCTACTGACGGGGGTCATCTGCGCTCTGGGTGCTCTTGGAGCACTATGGCGTTTACGGGAGGAAGCCAGGGCGGACCGTGAATAGGCCTGCCCTGGCTTCCCGGGTTTCAATCTGCAGGACTACTTGGACTTCGGGCCCTTCCCGTGGCCATTCGCCGGCTGGTCACCGGACGAAACCACCATGGCGGATCCACCACCCCGCCGCTCCGGCTCCGCCACGGCAACGAGCTTGCCGTCTTCACCGAACTCGATGGCCGTGGCAGCACCAATCTCGGCTGCGGATGTGAAGGCGTCACCGGCAGGGACCAGTTCGTGGCCAAGAGCGCTGAGCTGGGATCCGTAACTCTGTATGAAAGCCGGTTCGGCCGTGACCGTTTTCGTGTTTCGTTGGGCTGCCCGGGGAGCTGCCAAGGCTTCCGAGATGTCCATGCCCAAATCAACCCGGTTCAATATCGTCTGAAGCACCGTGGTGATGATGGTAGAGCCGCCCGGCGAACCGAGGGCCAGGAACGGCTTGCCCTCATCCAGAATGATGGTGGGCGACATCGATGACCGTGGCCGCTTGCCTGGTTCAATACGGTTAGGGTCCTCGGGGTCGTAGACCGTGCTGAAGTCCGTCAACTCGTTGTTCAGCAGGAATCCCCGACCCGGAACAACAATGCCCGATCCTCCTGTTTGCTCGATTGTCAGCGTGTACTCCACCACGTTGCCCCACTTGTCAGCGACCGTCAGGTTGGTAGTGGAGATGTTCTCGGTGTCCGTCTCATCAGCGAGCGGCGCAACGGAAGCCGGGCACGCGCCGTCGTAATTCTCTACGTCCCCGGGTTTTACAGGCTTTGTTGCCGCCGCCGTCGGGTTGATCAGGCAAGAGCGTTCCTTGCCGAAGGCCGGGTCCAGCAGGGCGTCCGTTGGAACATCAACGAACGCTGGATCACCCACGTAGGCACCACGGTCGGCGAACGCCAAGGCGCTCGCCTCAAAGTAATGGTGCAGCGCATCCGTGGGCTGCATCTCGCTGAGATTGAACGGCTCAAGAATGTTCAGCGCCTCGCCGACTGTGGTGCCACCGCTGCTTGACGGTGCCATGCCGTAGACGTCGTAACCCCGGTACTTCATGTGCGTCGGGTCCTGGTTCAGGACTTTGTAGTCGGCCAGGTCCTGGGTAGTCATGAAACCAACAGGCACAGGCAGGGTGGGTTCCCCTACCTTGGGCGGCGCCTGGACCGTGGCAGCGATTTCCTCAGCCAGCGGGCCGTTATAGAACGCGCTTGTACCCTCCTTGGCAAGCAGGCGGTACGTCGCCGCCAGTTCGGGGTTCTTGAAGATACTTCCGACGGCGGGAGACTCACCGCCGGGGAGGAAGAGTTGCTGTGTGGAGGTGAAGTTGCTGAACCGTGCCTTGTTGTCCTCGGTCTGCTGACGGAAAGTCTCATCCACCACGAAGCCGCGGTTGGCGACCTTGATGGCCGGTTTCAGGGCCTCGTCCAGGCCCAAGGTTCCCCACCGTTCCAAAGCGCGTTCCCATGTAGCCGCAGTACCGGGAACACCAACAGAGACGCCGCTGGTGACCAGATCCGGCGTGAATTTGTAGGGCTCGCCGGTAGCAGGATTGATGAACGCATCATGGGGCATTGCCGCAGGTGCCGTTTCGCGGCCGTCTATGGTTCCGACTTCACCGGTCTTGGCGTCGTAGTAGACGAAGTAGCCGCCACCGCCGATGCCGGCGCTGTAGGGCTCAGTTACGCCGAGGGTGGCAGCAGCAGCGACCGCTGCGTCGGCCGCGTTGCCGCCCCGCTTCAATACTTCGATGGCCGCTGCGGATGCCTCCGGATCCACCGTGCTGACGGCGCCGCCGTAGCCCGTGGCCGTGGGGTTTTTTTCGGTCTGCCGGGGGTCCGCAAAAGCCGGACTGGCCACTGCTGCGCTGCTTACACTAAGTGCCAACGCGGCAGTGGCCGCGGCAAACTGACGTCTCTTAAGTCTCATGGTGTCTCCCAGAAATTACCCAGAGTTTGTTGAGGGTTGGCGGTCCGGCCACCCTACTCCGGGGCTTCGGGAGGGACAACGGTTGACTCCCGGCTGGTCAGGGGCTAAGTGAGGGGCCCTTTCCAGAACCCGGAAAGCCCGCTGGCCAAGCTTTTTCCTTGCTCAAAGCCTGCCACCGCTGCGGCCGGACGGAGGGAGAAATCCATGGCGTTGGCACCGAACAGATGTTCCGACTCAACGGCGGGGAGAATCGTCTCCACTTGGTTGCCGCCAGCTCGCAGAACCTCAATTTGAGAGGCGAGGTCCTGCTTCCACGCTTCAGGAGTCCGGGTTCGACCACCGAAAGGCGAAAGGACCAGCACTCTCCTGAAACCAGCCGTAAGGTCCGCATTTTCAGCGTTGGAGCGGTAGCCGCCGTCAATATAGTTGGCGCTGCCAATCCTGTACGCGAAGCCGCTGGCGCAACTGGCTGCAACGGCGTCAACCAGGTCCACCCCGCTGCTGTTGCCGAACTCGACAGGTTCGCCGGTGCCTGCATCAACGGCTGTGATAAGGATTTGCTGTTGCGGCCATTCCTGCCGGGGAAGTCTGGCCGCTACCGTAGCGCGCCATCGGTCCTGTGTAGAAGGGTCCAACGCGGCTTGCAGTTCGAGCGCCGCAGCGCCCATCCGGCGTCGCATGTCTGCAGGATCCGCGGAAGAGGCGATGATCCGGGCAGTCCGTTCCATGTGGTCAGATACGTCCCTGCCCTTGGCGGGCGCGGGACGGAGATTGGCGGGCGCGGGACGGGGATCGGCAGGCGCCGACGTCCGGCTGGCGGGAGCTTGAACGGTTGCGGCATACAACTCAGCGATTGGCGCGCCACTGATTTGGGCGGCAGCGGTTGAGCCGGCCGATGTGCCGATGGTGAGGTCGGCGTTGGTGACATCGAGGCCCGCGTCCGCCAGGCCGGCGACGACGCCGATCAACCAGGCATTGCCGGTGGAACCTCCGCCACCGAGCACCAAGGCCCGGGCACGCGTGATGTCTTGGGAAAGCGTTGTGTTCATGGGAGAGCCCTTCACGAAAGAGGATTGGCGCTCCCGGTGGCGACTACTTGCGTCGCGGAATCGTGGGCTGCGGGGGAGCGCCCATTGCGGATACTGCGTACATGGGTCTCACCTCCTGCTTGGTTGGCACGATCATGGGAATGCTAGCACTGCCGGGCTGGGAGCGGGGAGTGGGCCCGGGAGGCGAACATCGCATCGGGCCGATAGTGCACAAATATATTCCGCGAGGGGAAGTATTTTGTATACACAAAAGACTTCCCCTCGCGGTAGTCTTCTGTCTATGGTGTCGACCTATCTCACAACCGCAGAAGTCGCTGAACGTCTTCACGTGAGCCAGCGGCAGGTGCGCAATATGGTGAGCCAAGGTCATCTGAAGACGCTGCGGGGTGGTGGATTACTACTCATCAGCAGTGATTCGTTGAACCGGGCTCTTCATAGACCGCGGGGGACCGGTCGAGCATGGAGCTCCAAGACAGCCTGGGCGGCAATAGCGCTCCTGAGCGGTGAGGCGGCGCCATGGTTGAATCCCCACGAGCGCTACCGCTTGCGAACATCGTTGCAGGGCCGCAGCGTCGAGGATGTCATGGTTGCGGCCCGGAAACGGGCAACGGTCAGAACGTTTCGGGCGACGACGGAAGCTGTTGGGAAGTTGCAGGAACACGTGCTGCCTACAGGCGGAGCGGCAATGCGGGCAGCCGGTATGGGGGCTGTGTTCGGTCTCTCCGGTGGCGACGGTTTTTTGGACGGTTACGTTCCGGTGGGTACGGCAGACGAAATGGCCGCGGCGTTCCACATGGAGGAATCAGAGGACGGCAATGTCACGCTACGGGAGATCGACTTTGAAGAGGGACTCCGCAACGGAGTTCCTGTAGCTGCCATTGCCCTGGATTTGGCTGAGTCATTGGCAACACGGGAGCAGTCAGCCGGTAGGAGAGTCCTGCGGAAACTCTTGGAAGACTACGCAATCCGTGGCTGACCGCCTTCACGCAGATGTACCTCAACAGGGTTTCCTGCGGACAGTACCAAACTAACCGCTGCCAACCTCGCCCGCTAAACCACCAGCCGCAGCGGCCGCTGCCCTGCCTGCACTCTGATTTCCTGTCCCCATGAAGCGATCAGGCGGTCATCCTCCATGCCGTCGCCGAACACCACCAGTTGGTCCGATGCGACGGTGATGCGGAGGACTTCGCCGGCTTGCAGGAGGCCTTCAGTGAGGGAAGCTCCCGTAACGGGCGACGGCCAGGCTTCGCGGACAAACCACGCAAGCGTCGGGTCAGTCGGTGCGGGCAGGGCCCTGCCGCCGCGTTCCAGTGCGATTGAGGCGCACCAGCCGGTGGCTCCGGTGCCGGTGGAGACGATCAATCCCGATGAGGACTGCCGCTCGGTTTGGCCACCGGAACTTGTAAAACTTGGCGCCGTCAACTGGTACCTGGCGGACTGGTGGGAGGCGTGCCCCACGAAAATCTCGTTGAGCGCCGAAAGCTGCTGCCCGTCGTCGAGGGTTGCCGTCACGGTGGTGAGGTCCAGGCAGCGCAGGCGGTTCGGGTCGCCGGCGTGGATCATGGCCGCTGCCGCCGCGGGCGTGTGCCGCACCAGGACGCCGGGATTGGCTCCAGGCTCCGGATCCACGCCGATGACCGGTTGCCCGGAAAGGTACTTGGCGGCATTGGCCACCAGACCGTCCTGGCCCACGGCCACGATGATGTCCTCTGCTGTCAGGAGGAAGCGGCTGAGGTCGGCCCGCTCCACTTCGGCTTGCCGCCATTCGGCCGGGACCGCTCCCCGCACGGTGGCGAGGGCGGCGGTGAGGTGGTCGTGGCGTTGCTGAACTTCTTCGAGGCTTCGGCCACGGGTCCGGAGGAAGAACTCAGCCTGTCCGCGGGTCGAGTGGCGGTCCAGGAGTTCCTGGAGTTCGGTACGCCTGTGGACGATGACGATGCGTGGAGTTGCCATGGTCTGATCCTTACTTGGCGGCCGGTGCCGGCGCTTGTCCGTTCTGATCCTTGAACAGTCCGGCCAGGGCTCCGCTGAGGAGGTCCGGGGTGATGGTCAAGTTGCCGATGTTCGGCAGCGAACCGGCTGCGTCCCGCAGGGCGAGGGCAAGCAGCGTGGACTGTTCCATGCCCCGGTAGACCTCCATGGTGGCAGCTTCACGTGCGGCAGCTGCTTCACCCACCAGCCGGATCTGGTTGGCTTCGGCCGCAGCGCCGATGCCCTTGCGCTCGGCCGAACCCTGGGCCTCGATGAGGCCGGCTGCGGCCTTTTCCTCCGCTGCCCGACGGGCGTTAACGCCCTCCTGCGCCACGAGGTTCTCGCGCCGAACGGCCAGTTCGATTTGGCTGGCCATCTCGTTTTCGGAGATGGTGCGTTCACGTTCGACGGCGACCGCGCGCCTTTCGTAGACAGCCCGGTCCGCTTCGGCTTGCAGCTGCTCGCGGACCGGCGTCTGCAAGGCACGTTCGACGTCGGACTCGGGCCGGACTGCCAGGACCTGCACCCCGAGGATTTCGATGCCGGTGGATTGCAGCCGGGCGTCTGCGCGGAGGGCTTCGGTGAGCACTATCCGCAGCTGGCTGACGCCGCGTTCCAAGGCTTCGGCCAAGGTGGTGGCGGCAATCTGGTCGATCGCGTGGCTCTGGCAGAGCTGCCCGATGATGGTGGAGACCTGCTCGCGTCCCGTTGCCGGCGCGGACCCCGGTGTTTGCAGGCCAAAGTCGAGCCGAGTCGACACCGCCACAGGATCCACGAACCGGTAGGTGACGTTGGCCTGCACTGTGACGTCCTGGTGGTCCCGGGTGATGGCGTGGAAGAGGGTGGGGAGTTCCTGGTCGTCCACCGGCACTTCGCTGAGCACGGAATTCACGGGCCGGAACCAGAACGCCTGGCCCACTCCTTGGTGCTTCACCGCGCCCTTTTGCAGGTGCACGACGTAGCCGGTGGGGCTGCCGAGGAAGTGGCTGATCCAGGGGTATCGCTTGATGGTTGCCATGATGCTCCTTGATTTGAAGAGTTATCGTCTATCTGACGATAACCACACTCTAGGGCGCTGGAACTATTAATGTCAACATGACGATAAATGCCGTAGGATTGCCGCATGACACAAGCTGTTCCAGCACCCGCGAGCTTCCCCGTCGCGGTGGACATCGTTGCCCTTACCGTCCGCGGCGGTGAGCTCTGCGTCCTCCTCATCACCCGCCTCATCGAGCCCTTCCGCGGGCGGCTCGCCCTCCCCGGTGGTTTCGTCCTGCCCGGCGAGGACCTCGTGGAAGCAGCGATCCGCGAACTGGGCGAGGAAACCGGCGTCGAACGTTTGCCAGGCTATTTGGAGCAGTTGGCGAGCTACGGCCCCAAGGGTCGTGACCCCCGTGGCGACGTCCTCACCGTGGCGCACCTTCTGCTGGCGCCCGACTTTCCCGTCCTGTCCGCCGGCAGCGACGCCGAGCAAGCGGCGTGGTATCCGGTGGAACGCGTGGCCAATGGCGAGGTGGATTTGGCCTTCGACCACGCGCAGATCCTGGAAGATGCCGTGGAGCGGGCCAGGGCCAAGTTGGAGTACTCGCCTTTGGGCGCCGCGTTCTGCGGCGAAGAGTTCACCATCGCCCAATTGCGCGCTGTCTACGAGGCCGTTTGGGGGACCCGCCTGGACCCGCGAAACTTCCATCGCAAGGCCACCGGCACGCCCGGCTTCCTTGAGGACACAGGGCGCATGACCGCGGGCGATGCGGGCAGGCCGGCGGCACTCTTCAGGCTCGCGGAGGAGGCGCGTTCGACGGCGGGGCACCCCACCCGGGCGGTGCTGAACCCGCCGTTGATGCGCCCGAGGGTGTAGGCGGGGAAACGCATTGACAGGGTGATCCGCCTCGAAAAATGTTCGGCATCAAATCACTTCGCCAAAACACAAAGCGTGCTTATTATGAAGCTGTGCACGTGCTTCCCGTAGTGGTTGCTCTGTTTGAACCATAGCCATTATGGGTAGGTACGGAATAAGGAGAACATTCTCCGTTGGTGCCCGTTGGTATGGGGTGGGACTTCATTTGGGGTCCCGGCGGATGCCTTCCTAACTGGACAGAAATTTGTTTGAAGGGATGCGTAGCTACATGAACACACTATTGATCATCGCCGGAGTCATTGCGATCATCCTGCTGCTGGTGGGTGGATTCAACCAGGCCCTTAGTTTCCTGCTGTGGGTAGGAATTATCCTTCTTGTTCTTGCCCTCATTGGATGGGTTTTGGGACGGGGGCGGTCGCGCGTATGACCTCGGACCCAGTGGAATCTGGGGGCCTTAGCCACATCCATGACGGAGTAACAACCCCTGGCCATCCGATCCCGCGGGATCTCGGAACACCCCTCGCCAGCGCGCAAGTGCCGGCGGACGGTGGGGCCGGGGGAGATCCGGACGACGCTGCCGACGCCGGAGCGAACAAGTCTGCGACTCCGCCGGGACCGGCTGAGGAAAAAGATGCAAAGACTGCGGACGACCGCAGCTTAACTACTGAACCTAATCCGACGGATTGATCGGGGCTTCGAAGCCGTGGGTGGATAATCGCCCACGGCTTCGCCCATAATCCGCCCGGTTCCGGGTTTATCCATTCTTTTGATTGAGGTGGAAAATGCGTATCGGATCAATTCTCGGGCTGATCGTAGTGGTGTGGTTGGTCATCGGTGCAATAGCTGCGGGGCAGCGGGGATATTACAACGCGCCACCGGCGCAGTGCTCACAGTTCGCCACGATCGCCCTCAACATTGTTGCCGGACCGCTGAATTACACGGGGCTTGATCCGCAAGGTGGATGCGAGGTGCCGCTGCCGTCGTGAGCTGCTTGTGGAAGCATGCTTTCAAGGTGCTCCTGACATTCGCGTTGCTGGTCGGAGTCGTTTCCAGTTGCTCGGAAAGCCCCTCGACGCAGGCCCTTGAGGGGCCAATGAAAGACGCCTCCGCTGCTGCCAGGACAACGGCCATGGCCGTGGAGTTGCGACTCAAGGGCCACACGACGGCGGCGGCCGGCTCAACTGCGGCTGACGACATGCTGAAGCAAGTCGACTCGGCTACCAAGGACGTCCAAGGCACGTCTGCCAGTAACGGAGATGACCAGGACCTCCGGGATGACGTTCTTGCCGCTTTCGCAACAATTTCCCGTGCGTTGATCCACGCCCGTGATGCCCTGGCGGCGCCGCAAGGCGGCCCGGAAGAGGGCAGGATCGGAAGCGACCCATCCCACTTGATGCCCGTGCTCGATGAATTGCACAGGGCCTCGGACCAGCTCGACGCCCTCATGACCAAGGCCGGCATACAGTGAAACGGCTCCTCGGTGTTGCACTCGGCATCCTGACAGCGATCGGGGGCTTCGTCGACATCGGGGATTTGGTCACCAATGCCGTGGTGGGCTCGCGCTTTGGGCTCTCGCTGGCGTGGGTGGTGCTTGTGGGAGTAGTAGGAATCTGCCTCTTTGCCAACATGTCCGGCCGGGTCGCTGCGGTGTCGGGAAGGGCCACATTCGAAGTGATCCGGGAACGGATGGGAGCCCGCGCCGGGCTGGCGAACCTCGGTGCTTCCTTCCTCATCAACCTCATGACGGTCACTGCCGAAATAGGCGGCATTGCCCTGGCCCTGCAATTGGCAAGCGGCGTTGCCTATCTCTTGTGGGTTCCCGTGGCTTTGCTGGCTGTGTGGCTGGTGATCTGGCGGGTGAAGTTCAAGATCATGGAGAACGTGACGGGCCTGGTGGGCCTCTCACTGGTGGTCTTCGCAGTGGCTTTATTCCTCCTCAAGCCGGACTGGGGTGCCTTGGCATCGCAGATCTTTACCCCCTCTGTTTCCCACGAAGAGAAGGCCGGAACGTACTGGTACTACGCCATTGCCCTCTTCGGTGCGGCCATGACCCCGTATGAGGTTTTCTTCTTCTCTTCGGGTGCCGTGGAAGAAAAGTGGAAGGTGAAAGACCTGGCGCAATCGCGGCTTAATGTCCTGCTGGGCTTCCCGCTTGGCGGTTTCCTTTCGCTCGCAATCGCCGGGTGCGCCGCCGTCGTTCTTCTCCCCGCCGGCATCAGCGTAACGACGCTGTCGCAGGTGGCCTTGCCGGTAGCGCAAGCGGGCGGGCAACTCGCTTTGGCTGTCCTGATTGTGGGCATCGTAGCGGCAACGTTCGGAGCGGCATTGGAGACGACGCTTTCCAGCGGCTACACCTTGGCGCAGTACTTCGGCTGGTCGTGGGGGAAGTTCCGGCGTCCGGCGCAAGCAGCACGGTTCCACATGTCCATGATCGTGGTGCTGCTGGCGGGAGTGGCAGTGCTGATGACAGGGGTCGATCCGATCCTGGTGACGGAATATTCGGTGGTCTTCTCGGCCATTGCCCTCCCGCTGACGTACCTGCCCATCCTGATCGTGGCAAATGACCCCCAGTACATGGGCGAACACGTCAATAAGCGGCCGGTGAATATTGCCGGAATGGTCTATCTGGTCATCATCCTGGTGGCGTCGATTGCGGCGATTCCCCTCATGATTGCCACGGGAGCGGGGGCGTAATGGCAAAGAACCGAGGGCTGGATACGAGCCGTTTGAAGCCGCCGCCCGTTCCCGCCGGGCTGGTCCTTGACGCCCGGCTGCACCTGCTGGACCGCCAGGTTCTGGACGTCGACGACGTACCCGTCACCACTGTGGACGACATTGAGTTGAGCGGCCCCGAACCGGACCAGCCGATCCCGCCGGGTACCGACCCGCCGCATATCACTGCGCTGCTGACCGGGCCGGTGCTGGGTACGCGGATCTTTGGCGGCAGGCCGCCGTCGAGCCGGCTGATCCGTATCCCGTGGGATGTTGTGTCAGGCGTGGGGACCGTCATCTCCGTGGGGGACCGCTCGGATTCCCTGGACGCATCGTGGGTGGAGCGCTGGCTGCGGAACCACGTCATTGGCCGCATCCCGGGAGGCCGCCATGATCCTGACTGACATGCTGGGAATCGACGTGCTGGACAGCAGCGGAAAACGGCTCGGCGAGGTGTCGGACGTCCGTTTCGCGCTGGATGCTGCTCCCGGCCCGCTGCTGAGCAAGGCGCGGCTGGTGGGCATTATTGTCAGTCCCCGCACGGCGTCGTCGTTCCTGGGATTCGAGCGGCAGAATCTTACCCAGCCTTGGCCGATAGCCCAATTGCTCCGGTGGCGGCACCGCGGTTCGTTCCTGGTGCTGTGGGAGGACATTGCGCTGATGGGGCCGAAGTCCGTGCGGCTGCGGTCCGACTTCACCCCCTACGAATCCGGCCTGACACGGTAGCCGATGAAGCGAAGAAGTACTAAGTTTACTGACTAAGGCCTTCCGGCATGGACAAACAGCTAAGTATGCTTATAAATTCGAAGTGTTCCATTAAACCGTTGGAAAGGACAGGTCTCATGGACAGTCAGAACGCCACACCTGAAGAAGAAGTAGGCGGCTACGGCACCCCGACGGCAGAGCAGGAAGCTGGCGGAGGACAGGCCCAGCCCCGTGTAGAAGAAGACCTGAGCGACGCCGGTTTGAGCCAGGACAGCCCCGACGGCGAGACCTACGCAACCGGCGCCCCGAACCTCAGCCACTTGGATCCGGAAGATTCGGACAGCTCCGGCGAACCGGGCGCAGGCCGTTTCGGCGGGACAGATGAGCAGTCCCTCCAGGAACAGAACCTGCAACCCGACGCAGAGGACCTGCCGGACGGCAGCGGCACCGACCTTCCCCAGGAGCAGGCGCCGAACGACGACGACCAAGAAGACTTCAACGCAGGCTAAGCCCCGGACGCACAAGGCACGCGACCACGAGGCACGCGACCGCAAGGCACCCCGCATTCGACGGAAAAGAAGGAGCAAAATCCATGGCTACCGTCAACAAATCAATTGAAGTAGATGTCCCTGTTTCCGTGGCCTACAACCAGTGGACCCAGTTTGAGAGCTTCCCGGAGTTCATGAACGGTGTGGAAGCCGTGCGGCAGATCGATGACACGGCACTGCACTTCTCCACCAATGTGGGAGGCGTGAAGCGCGACTACAACGCCCAGATCATTGACCAGGTTCCGGACTCCCTGGTGAGCTGGGCCAGCGTGGACGGCCCCCGCAACGGCGGCTCGGTGACCTTCGAACCGCTCGACGCCGGCAGGACCCGCGTCAACGTGGAAATCGTGTGGGAACCGGACACGCTCGCCGAAAAGGCAGGGTCAGCCGTTGGAGCCGACAGTCTGCGCGTTGGCGCGGACCTGGACAAATTCAAGAAGTTCATCGAAGCCCAAGGGCACGAAACCGGAGGTTGGCGTGGCACCATCTCCGGCGGGGATGTAGATGAAGCCGGAGGACCGCTGGTCTGATGCAGCGCGGTGAAGGCCGGCCGGCGATCCGGCCGGCCTTCACCGTTGCGGGCAACATCTACGGCAGCAGGAGGTATTTGGACCATGGCCAAGTCCACTGTGGAAGTGGAGCGGAAGTTCGACGTCGAACCGTCAACGCCGCTGCCCGATCTGACAGCCATCGACGGCGTCTCCAGGGTAGGCGAACCGGTGACGCACCGGCTTGAGGCCGTCTATTTCGACACCAAAGACCTCGCCCTCGCCTCCTACGGGATGACGCTCCGCCGTCGTACCGGAGGACCCGACGCCGGATGGCACCTTAAGCTGCCCAAGGGACCCGGGCAGCGCACGGAAATACATGCTGCGTTGGGCCGGCCGGAGATCGTCCCGGATGACATCCTGGCCAGGGTCCTTGCCTACACCCGTGGCCATGCCGTGGCACCCGTGGCCACTGTGAACACCAGCCGCACCAGCATCGGCCTGTACGCGGAAGACGGCAAGGCGATTGCCGAGTTCGTCGATGACCACGTCGAGGCCGAGGTGTCTTTCAACGATGCCACCTCCCGCACGTGGCGTGAGTGGGAATTGGAGCTGAACCACAATCCGTGCGACGACGCCGCGGCAGCACTGTTCGATGCCGCCGCCGGGATACTCGCGAAGTCTGGCGCGCGCCCCAGCCAACGCACGTCCAAACTCGCAACCGCGCTGGCCGGATACCTGCCCCGTCCCAAGGGGAGTGGCCGCGAGGTCCCCGAGCGTAAGGGACCGGCCGTTGTGCCCGTCCTCGACTACCTTGACCAGCAAGTGGCCAGGATGCTCCGGCGGGATGCCCAGATCAGGATGAACGCCGATGATTCCGTCCACCAGCTGCGGTCCGTCACCCGGCGGATCCGGTCGGTCCTCCACAGCTACCGCAAGTTCTTCAAAGCCGGTCCGGTGGACGAGTTGGAAGCGGGCTTGAAGTCGCTCGCCCAAACCCTGGGCCGGTACAGGGACGCCGAGGTTCTCCATCGGCGGCTGCGGGAATCGCTGGATGAACTGCCGGGAAGGCTTGTGCTGGGCCCCTTGGCGGCAGAGCTGGACGAACGCATGAAGGTTCGCAAGGACACTGCGCTGACGGCCATCCGATCCCGGTTGGACAGCCCTGGATACTTCCGGCTGCTGGACCAATTGGAGGCCTTCGTCGAGGAGCCTCCTGTCGCGCCCGAGGTCATGCCCGGTGCGGGCAAAGCAACGGCCAAGCGCGTCAACAAGGCTGCCAAACGCCTCGCCGAACGCCATGACGCTGCGGTTGCCGCCGCCGTCGGGCCTTCCCGTGACAAGGCCTTCCACGAAGTCCGGAAGGCAGCCAAGAAGTTGCGCTTTGCGGCTGCGGCGGCAGAAAGCATCCACGGCAAGCAGGCATCGAAGATCGCTGACATGGCCCACCGGATTCAGACCATCTTGGGTGAACACCAGGACAGTGCCGTAGCCCGGACTGAACTGTTGAAGCTCGGCTCCGCTCCCGGCATGGGCAACGCCGCATTTACGTACGGAGTTCTCCACGCCAGGGAACGGACGGCGGCGGACACTGCTCAGCAGGAGTATCTCCGGCTGGGAAAGAAAGTCCGCAAACTCAGGATCACTTAGGAAATAGCCCTCAAGAAAAGGTTCTTGAGGGCTATTTGCCTACTTTTTGAGGAACCCCAGAAGGGCTTCGTTGATTTCTGCTCCGTGCGTCCAGAGGAAACCGTGCGGCGCCCCCTCGATTTCCACGTATTCGGCGCTGGGAAGTGCATCCTTGAATCGGCGGCCGGTGACATCGATGGGCAGGATATTGTCCGCAGTGCCGTGAACGATCAAAGCGGGGACATCGATTGTGGGGATATCCGCGCGGAAATCAGTGAGCCACGTGGGCTGTGCGGCAACTGATGCGAATGCACCCGAATTTGCTGCCAGGTTCCAGCTCGCATCGACCAATTCCTGGCTGAGGCGGTCGGTGCCCAGGAAGGTGTCGCTGTTGTAGAAGTTCTTGAAGAAATCCGTGAAGAAGGCGTAGCGATCAGCCTTGACGGCCTGGGCGAGGCCATCGAAGACATCCTGCGGGACGCCATCCGGATTGTCGTCGGTCTTCAAGAGGAACGGTTCCAGGGAGCCGAGGAACACAGCCTTGGCCACGCGGCCTGAACCGTAGGTGCTGATGTAGCGGGCAACCTCGCCGGTTCCCATGGAGAACCCCACCAGCACGGCGTCGTTGAGGTCGAGGGTTTCCAGGACCGCTTTGAGGTCAGCTGCGAAGGTGTCGTAGTCGTAGCCGACCGTGGGCTTGCTGGACTTCCCGAAGCCGCGGCGGTCATAGGTGATCACCCTGTAGCCGGCGTCAAGGAGGGCCGCTGTCTGCTTCTCCCACGAGGATCCGTCCAAGGGATAGCCGTGGATCAGCACCACAGGCTGCCCCGCCCCGTGGTCCTCGTAGTAGAGCTCAATCTCAGTGCTGTTTTCGTTTCCGACGGTGATGTAAGCCAAAACTTCGGTCCCTTCATAGCGGTTCTGGGGTGGAACGCTTCCAGCCTACTGAATACCCCCTAGTTGCCCCCAGCAACCAGACGTAAACTGGCCTTCGGTTTACCCCCGGACGCTGGAGATCCCATGCTGTGGAAGGTCCTTGTTCGTTTCCTCCGGCCGCACCAGCGGCTGCTGGTCGCCGTCGTCGTTTTCCAGCTGGCGCAGTCCATCGCCTCGCTGTACCTGCCCACGCTCAACGCCGACATCATCGACCAAGGCGTCGCCACAGGCGACACCGGATACATCCTGACCATGGGCGCGGTCATGCTGCTGATTACCCTGCTGCAGATCGCCTGCGCCGTGATTGCGGTGTACTTCGGCGCGAAGGCAGCAATGAGCCTGGGCCGCGACCTCCGGGATGCGATCTTCGGCAGGGTGGGGGAGTTCTCGGAGCAAGAGGTCAGCCGCTTTGGCGCGGCGTCCCTCATCACCCGCTCCACCAACGACGTCCAGCAGGTCCAGCAGTTGGTCCTCATGTCCTGCACCCTGATGGTCGCGGCGCCGATGCTGAGTATCGGCGGGGTGATCATGGCGGTCCGGCAAGATGCGCAACTGTCGTGGTTGATCGCCGTGGCGGTGCCGGTGCTGCTGGTTTGCGTCGGGCTGATCGTGACCCGGATGGTTCCGCTGTTCCGCAAAATGCAGGTCCGGATCGACGCCGTGAACAGGGTGCTCCGTGAGCAACTGACCGGTATCCGCGTGGTGCGGGCCTTCGTGCGGGAGGACATGGAATCGCTGCGGTTCGGCAAAGCGAACGACGACGTCACGGACGTTGCGCTGCGGGCCGGCCGGCTGATGGCGCTCATGTTCCCTGTGGTCATGCTGGTCATGAACATTTCCAGTGTGGCGGTGATCTGGTTCGGGTCGTTCCGGATCGAGGACGGCTCCGTGCAGGTGGGCACTCTGATTGCGTTCCTGAGCTACCTTATGCAAATCCTCATGTCCGTCATGATGGCCACGTTCATGGCCGTGATGATCCCGCGTGCTTCCGTCTCAGCCGACCGCATCGGCGAGGTGCTGGGGACCGACTCAAGCGTCCAGCCGCCGTCGAACCCTGTGTCCCTCACCGGCCACCGCAGGGGCGAGCTGGAAATGCGCGACGTCGGATTCGCCTACCCGGGTGCCGAACAGCCCGTCCTCAGCGGGGTCTCCTTCACCGCCCGGGCCGGCCAGACCACGGCGATCATCGGCAGCACCGGGGCGGGCAAGACCACCCTGGTGAACCTCATGCCGCGACTCTTCGACGCCACCTCGGGATCCGTCCGGATGGACGGCGTGGACGTCCGGGAACTGCAACCCGACCACCTGTGGGGGCACATCGGGTTGGTGCCGCAAAAGCCCTACCTGTTCTCCGGAACCGTCCGCAGCAACCTGCTTTACGGCAAACCGGACGCCACCGACGACGAACTGTGGCAGGCCCTCGCCGTCGCCCAAGCCCGCGACTTTGTTGAGGAAATGGACAGCGGGCTGGACGCCCCGATCTCCCAGGGCGGGACCAACGTATCCGGCGGTCAGCGGCAACGGCTCGCCATCGCCCGGGCACTGGTCAAACAGCCAGAACTCTACATCTTTGACGATTCGTTTTCGTCCTTGGATACGGCAACGGACGCCAGGCTGCGCCGCGCCCTCAAACAGCACACCCAGGGCGCCACGCTGGTGATCATCGCCCAGCGCGTGTCCAGCATCGCGGATGCTGACCGGATATTAGTGCTCGACGACGGCAGGATCGTTGGGCAGGGTACGCACGATGAGCTGTTGGAGACTTCCGAGACGTACCGGGAAATCGTGGCCTCCCAACTCACAGCGGAGGAGGCGGCATGACTACAGCTGTCCGTGGCCCGCAGCGTCCCCCGATGGGGCCCGGCAGGGGCGGGCCGTTCGCCGGCATGAACGTCCCGGCCGAGAAGGCCTCCAACTTCGGCGCCTCCGCCAAGCGCCTGCTGGGCACCCTGCATCCCGAACGGGTCTGGCTTGGCCTTGTCCTGATGTTCGCCGTTGTCAGCGTGGCCCTGAACGTCATCGGCCCACGGCTGCTTGGCGAAGGCACCAACCTGATCTTTGCCGGCGTCGTCTCCAAGGAACTGCCCGCCGGCGTTTCCAAAGAAGCCGTGATCGCAGGGCTCCGCGTCGCCGGCGAGAACACTAAGGCCGACATGCTCAGCGCCATGCCCCTGACACCCGGCGTCGGCATCGATTTCGGCGCGCTGTCCTCGGTACTGCTCTGGACGCTCGTGCTGTATGTCCTGGCCGCGGCGTTCGGTTGGATCCAGGCGTACATCCTCAACGGCGTCGTCCAAAGGACTGTCTACCGGCTGCGCGAACGGATCGAAGCGAAAATCCACAGGCTGCCGCTGAAGTACTTCGACAAAATCCAGCGCGGCGAGCTCCTCAGCCGGGTGACCAACGACGTCGACAACATCTCCCAAAGCCTCCAACAATCCATCAGCCAAGTAGTCTCCTCCCTGCTGACCGTGCTGGGGGTGCTGGTGATGATGTTCATCCTTTCCCCGCTGCTGGCGCTGATTGCCCTCATCACTATTCCCCTGACCCTCGGGATTACTGTGTTGATCGCCAAGCGTTCCCAAAAGCTCTTCGTGGCCCAGTGGAAGAACACCGGCGAACTCAACGGCCACATTGAGGAGACCTACACCGGACACGCTTTGGTGAAGGTGTTCGGCCGGCAGGACGAGGTACAGCAGAAGTTCCGGGACAAGAATTCGGAGCTCTTCCAGGCAAGTTTCGGTGCCCAGTTCGTCAGCGGACTGATCATGCCTGCCATGACGTTCATCGGAAACCTCGTCTACGTGGCCATTGCCGTGGTGGGTGGCCTGCAAGTGGCTTCCGGCGGAATGCAGCTCGGCGACGTGCAGGCATTCATCCAGTACTCGCGGCAATTCACCATGCCGCTTGCGCAGCTCGGATCCATGGCGAACATGCTGCAATCCGGTGTGGCCTCCGCCGAACGGGTCTTCGAATTGCTCGACGAAGAGGAAGAATCGCCCGAGCCTGTTGGTTCTGCTTCCGGTCCGGGACGGGGCCGGCTCGTGTTCGAGAACGTCTCCTTCAGCTACTCGCCGGACAAGCCTCTCATCACCGGGCTCAACCTGGTGGCCGAGCCGGGGCAAAGCATCGCCATTGTTGGGCCTACAGGTGCGGGCAAGACAACATTGGTGAACCTCATGATGCGCTTCTACGAGCTCGACGGCGGCAGGATTACCCTGGACGGCGTGGACATCTCCACCATGTCCCGGCAGGAACTGCGCTCGCGGATGGGCATGGTGCTGCAGGATACGTGGCTGTTCGGCGGGACAATCCGGGACAACATTGCCTATGGCCGGCCCGATGCTTCGGAAGCATCGATCGTGGAGGCTGCGCAGGCCACCTATGTTGACCGCTTTGTGCGCTCGCTGCCCGAGGGGTACAACACCCTGTTGGACGATGAGGGCAGCAACGTTTCGGCAGGGGAGAAGCAGTTGCTCACCATCGCCCGGGCCTTCCTGTCACGCCCTTCAGTGCTGATCCTGGATGAGGCAACAAGTTCCGTGGACACCCGTACCGAGGTGTTGGTCCAGAAGGCCATGAATGCCCTGCGCTCGGACCGCACCAGCTTTGTCATCGCGCACAGGCTCTCCACGATCCGGGACGCCGACCTCATCCTGGTCATGGAGTCCGGGCAGATCGTGGAGCAGGGGACCCACTCGGAGCTTCTTTCCGCCGGTGGCGCATACTCCCGCCTCTACGAAGCCCAGTTCGCGGCGCCGGCTGCGGAGGTGTGAGGCGCTGGTTCCGGGCTAGGACAGCCGGGTGGGCCGCAGCACGGACGCTTCCCCGGCGCGGGCCGGGTCCAACGGGACTGGGCTGACCAGGATCGCAGGCCCACGGTGGAGGAACCCGCCGGAGATCACTTGGCACCTTACTCCGCCCCTTCCGCGCATGGCTTTGTGGGCGCCGGGAGCCAACATCTGGTCCATCCACGCGCAGGGGTGGGCGGGGCGGCCGGCTCTCAAACGGACGGAATCCTTGCCCGACTCGAGGACAAATTCGTGGCCCAGCAGGGGTGCCAGCTCGGCGCCGCGGATCACCACATTCCGCCGGGTCAGCAGGGGATCAAACGGGCCGGAATCGAGTTCCGCAGCAATAGCCTCGAGCGCCTCGACCGCGAACACAGTCACGGCCGCATCCATGTGCGCCGCTTTGCCAAAGAAACGGTCTCCAACAACGCCCTTGCCTGCAACAAGCTCCGCAGTCGGTGCATCGGTGGTCGGAACATCTGCGGCGCCCTCCCGTGCCCTGCCAAAGTAGGCATGCGCGGGCGACACCAAAAGGTGAAGCACGTCGACGTCGTACCTGTACTCAGCGGTCATCCCTTAACGCTAGCCGCCGCGCAGACCCTTCCGGCCGCTGCACCGATAAAGTGTCACGGTGAACTTTGCTGCGGCCCCTGACGGAACCGAACTGGCGTGGACGGAGTCCGGCGGCGGGGAGCCATTGCTGTTGATCGCCGGTCAGGCGACGGCCATGGACGGTTGGGGCCCGACGGCGGACCTGCTGTCCCGCTCTTACCGCGTGATCCGCTTCGATCACCGTGGGGTTGGCCGCAGCGGGCAAGGGCAAGCTGATCGCTATTCCACCCGTTTGCTCGCCGCCGATGCGGTTGCTGTACTGGACGCCGCCGGGGTGGAGACTGCGCACGTATATGGGCACTCCATGGGTGGCCGGATAGGGCAGTGGCTCGCCATCGACTTCCCTGAGCGGGTGAGGACGTTGATCCTGGCTGCGAGCAGTGGAGGACGATCAACGGATCCGGGGATGCGGGCGGACCCGGCGGCCATGGCGGCCCTGGTGAGTGGCGACCTGGCACGGCTGGCCCCTTTGTTCTTCGACGCGGAGTGGGCTGCGGACCACCCCGAAGCTGTACAAACGTTCTTCACGTCCAGGGCCTCGGCCTGGGCAAAGTCGCGTCACTTCAGGGCCAGCCGTGAGCATGACGCGTGGTCGGAGCTGGGTTCCATCCTGGCTCCGACGTTGATTCTCCACGGGACGGAGGACCCGTTGACGCCGCTGCCTAATGCGGTTGCGCTCCGGCGACACATCCGGGCTTCAGTGCTGGTCCGCGTCCCGGGTGCGGGGCACGGACTCCACCTGGACCACCCCGAAACCGTTGACTGGATCCAGGAGTTCACAACAAGGAAGAGCCGATAGCAGGAAGGCGTTTCGTTTATTTCGTTTAGCGACTAAGCTTGCTTGGGTACCCTGCCCAACCTAGGAGGACGCGCGATGACCGTTGAGCCGGCAACTCCGGCGTATCCGCACGGAAGCGATGCTGAGCTGGCCCGTGACGCATTGAAGGTCCTGCGGAGGGCCGTGGGCTCGCACACTGACCCGCGCCAGCCGGTTGAGATGACAGTGGCTGACGGTGGGCACCTGGAGATGCCCGGACCTGCAGCCGAACTGATGATTCGAATTCTGGGAAAGATGGCGGCCGGGCAAGGAGTCACCGTCATCCCGATGAATGCCGAACTGACGACTCAGCAAGCTGCGGATCTGCTCAACGTATCGCGTCCCTATTTGGTCCGGTTACTGGAATCAGGTCAGATCGAGTTCCGTAAGGTAGGCACACACCGCCGCGTGATGGCGGAGTCACTCTACGATTACAAACGCCGGGCTTTGGTGGCCCAGAAGGACGCTGCGGACGAGTTATCGGCGCTGGGACAGGAAATGGGGCTCATTTAGGTGGTCTTCACGGTCGTCTACGATGCCAATGTCCTTTACCCAAGCGCATTACGGGACCTCTTGGTGCGAGTAGCGCAGAGTGGCTTGGTGCAGGCCCGCTGGACGGAAGTCATCCTGGACGAGACTTTTCGAAACCTTAAAGCCAATAGACCTGACCTTGACGGTTCCAAGCTGGACCGCACGCGAAAACTGATGTGTGATGCCGTTCCGGACTGCCTTGTAACCAACTACGAACCACCGCAGATTTCGGCGGCGTTGAGACGCTGATCAAGCATTGAGGTGCGCAACCAGGGCATCCACAATGGGCAGCTGACCCTTGACCAGCTTGGTGCGTGCTGTTGCCTCGTCGATCCATTGGGCGTCGTCGATCTCGGGGAACTCCTTGATGGAACCGGAGCCTTTGGGCCATTCCATGGGGAAGGTGTTGCTCACCACTTCCTCCGGCTGGAAAGCCGGGGCCTCCGCAGCGAAGGCTGTGATGAGTTTGCCGGAGGGTTGCCGGAAGACACCCAGCAGGTGGTACTCCGCGTCCGGCGGGGGTGACCCGATCTCCTCCGTGAACTCGCGCCGGGCAGCAACCAACGGGTCTTCGTCGTCTGCGAATTCACCCTTCGGGATGGACCAGGCGTGCTGGTCCTTGCGGGCCCAGAAAGGGCCGCCCATGTGGGCAATCCAAAGTTCCAAGCCATTCTCCGCGGACCGCCTGTAAAGCAGGATCCCTGCGCTTCGGATACTGATGCGTCCTCCCTTGACAAGCTGTGCCTCGAGGTCCAAGGCTACTCCACGGCTTGGTCACCGGCCGGGCGCAAAACCGGCGACGTCGTAGGGAAACTTGCAGGGTGTTTGGCACGTTTCCAGCGAACTCGCGGAGCAACAAAAAAGGTGTGTCTGGACTGCTTAGCGGTTAAGGCTGACCGTGAAGGTCTTGGGTCCGCTGAGGGTCACGGAGATACCGCAGTTCTCCGCAGCGGCGCGAGGGGTGAGATCGCGGATGGCGGCTTCGATGGTGTGGTCGATTGCCGAGTTATCCCAGATTTTAAGCGAGATGGAGTCAGTATGTGTCGTCATTGTCAGTACTTTCACTCAGGCTTTTAACAGCCCCAAGCCTCTTCGCCCGGGGCCGCATCCTCGTCGGTGAGGATTGCTGATTCAGCTTGTTGGGAACGCGTTCCCTCATTCATGGTTCATGGTGGCTGCCCTGAATGACAAGCAAATCCGCCCAAGTGTGACCGATTACACGTTGCTCTTTACTCTGTGTAACCGGTGCTCCCGCTCCGTTCCCGCCAGCGCTCCACCTCGGCCCGCATTGCTTCTTCAACGGCGTCGTAGGCATACAGGGCGTCCGCTCCCAACAACAGGAAGGCGGGCGTCTCTTCGGCTTCAACGGCGTCGATGATCACCTGCGCAGCCTTGTCCGGGTCGCCGGGCTGGGTACCGTGAACGGTGTCGTTTTCCTTGCGGCGCTTTCCGGCGGTATCAGCATAGTCATCGATGGCCTCCGCGGACTGCGTCAGGGAACGCCCGGCAAAGTCCGTGCGGAATCCGCCCGGCTCCACCGCTGTGACCGAGATTCCCAGCGGCGCCAGCTCCTTCTGCATTGACCCCGAGATGCCTTCCAGCGCGGCCTTGGAAGCGGCGTAGTAACCGGAACCGGGAGGGCAAATCCGGGCGCCGATGGAGGAGATGTTCACAATGGCCCCGGACCGCCGTGCACGCATGCCGGGAAGCGCCGCTTTGATCATGGATACGGGGCCGAACACGTTGGTGTCGAAAAGGGCCCTGACATCCTCCCCCATCGCCCTCTTCGACGGCCGCACGGTAACCGTATCCGGCGTTATTGACCAGCACATCAACGCCGCCGAACCGGTCCTCCGCCTTCTTCACGGCATTGGCAACCTGGGTGGCGTCGGTGACATCGAGCCCCACGGCGAGGGCCGTCGTCGGGAATCCAGTGGTGAGGTCCTGCAGGGTTGCGGTGTCACGTGCGGTGACCACCGCGTTGTGGCCCTTCTCGAGCACGGCTTTCGCCAAGGCCCGGCCGAGGCCTGTTGAGCAACCGGTAATAAGCCAGGTAGTCATGAGGTTCCTTTGAAGTCGTGACGAAGAGATGCCGCCCCGGGCGATGGCCGGGGCGGCATTCCACGTGCTGCTAGTGCTGTCCGAGTGCTCCGCCGAGGGGCGGCACGGCACCCGGGCCTTTCCTGCCTTCGGGGCCTGTGGCGTCCTCGCTGGTGTCGCCGTCCAGTACGCCTGCCCCTGATTCGTCGTCGTCCGTGCGTTCGGCTTCGCTGCGCGTATCGCTCTCAGCCGTGCCGTCGGAATCGCCGTCGAGGTCGTCCGCCAGTCCGTTGGTTTGGTCGAACGGATGGGTGATTGGGTTCAGAGTGTCTTCGCTTGCGGTGGTGCGTTCCGTATCCTTCTCGGTCACAGTGTCCTCCTGGCTCGCTCGGAATTTGTCAGCATACTTACGATATCCGGATTCCCGGATGCGGACCAGAGGCAATGCCGGATCGCCTTCAGGGTGAATGCCAACAAAAGTGAACATCAAGAATCGAAAACTCCCAGTAATTTCCAGTCAAAGCCTTGACCAGGATGTGGAGCGCTGTGAACATAGACGGCGGAAAGCGTTTTCACTTCACATCTACGTAGCAGTTGATGTCGCTATGAGCGCTGAGAACGGCATCATGTGCGACCCGGCTGCGTGCGCATCCTCGGATCACGCCACTCATGGAAAGGGATAACCGACATAAAAGTGAAACGTTCCAAACACGGGCGGCGGACCCTCCGCTGTCCAGCATCAAAGGAGATGTTCTTTGGCTTACCCCTCGAAATGTTCCTCCCGCAAACCACTCGTTCCCCTCACGGCCATGGCCACCCTCGCCGCGGCAGCCCTGGCCTTCACGGGTGTGCCCCTCGCGCAAGCGGCAACCACCCAAACAGCGCCAGGCAACGCACCCGCCGTCGTCAGCGCGAAGAAGGACCAAACGCCCAAGCGGCAGGTGGAAAACCTGGACCGTGCGCCGGTGGCGGTCCTGACTGACCAAGGCGTGAGTGTCAGTTGGCGCATGCTGGGCCTGGACAAAGACAGCATCGGGTTCCAAGTGCTGCGCGACGGCGTCAACATCACGCCCGAACCCATCCGCAATTCAACCTTCTTCGTGGATCCTGCGGGAACGGCCACCTCAAGCTACGTCATTAAGACGGTGGGCAATGGCCAAGGCCAGGACAAACTGACCGAGGCTGTCACGCCGCTGGCCCAAAACTACCTCGCCATCAAGCTGGACAAGCCGGCGGACGGCGTCACCCCCGACGGCAAGGCTTACACCTACTCGGCCAACGACGCCACCGTGGCGGACCTCGACGGTGACGGCAAGTATGAGGTCATCCAGACATGGTCGCCCTCCAACGCGAAGGACAATTCGCAGTCCGGCTACACGGGCAACGTCTATGTGGACGCCTACAAGCTGGACGGCACCAAGCTGTGGCGGATCGACCTCGGCCGCAACATTCGCGCCGGGGCGCACTACACGCAGGTCCTGGCGTACGACTTCGACGGCGACGGCAAGGCCGAGGTTTCGCTCAAGACGGCGGATGGCACCACGGATGCTTCAGGCACAGTGATCGGCGATGCCAACGCCGACTACCGCAACAGCGCCGGCTACGTGCTGGCCGGCCCGGAGTTCCTCACGGTGTTCAAGGGCGGGACGGGGACCATCCTGGACACTGTCGCTTATGAGCCTGAGCGCGGCTTGGTGGCCAGCTGGGGCGATAACTACGGCAACCGCGTGGATCGTTTCCTGGCAGCCGTCGCGTACCTGGACGGCGAGCACCCGTCCATGATGTTCAGCCGCGGCTACTACACCCGTACGGTGCTGGTGACTTATGACCTGGTTGACGGCAAGCTCGTGAAGCGCTGGACCTTCGATTCCAACGTGGCGGGCGACCAATACAAGGGCCAAGGCAATCACAACCTATCCGTGGCTGACGTTGACCAGGACGGCAAGGACGAGTTCGTCTTCGGTTCCATGACCATCGACGACAATGGCCAGCCCCTCTACAACACCAAGCTCGGCCACGGCGACGCCATCCACACGGGCGATCTGGATCCCTCGCGGCCCGGCCTGGAAACCTTCGCCGTCCACGAGAGCATGAGCCAGAGCGGCAACCGTGGCGCCACGTTCCGGGACGCTGCCACCGGCGAGGTGCTGTGGAGCATCCCGGCCACCAAGGACACCGGGCGTGGAGCTGCGGGCGACATCGATCCCCGCTATGAAGGGGCCGAAGGATGGGCCGTAGGCGGGACGGCGGCGTGGGATTCTCCGCGGGGCCAGTTGATGTCCGCCAAGGGCGAGCTGATCGCGGAGAATATCCCCGCCGCGAACTTCCTTGCCTGGTGGGATGGCGACCTGCTGCGTGAAATCGTGGACCACGACTACGACGCCACCGTGTCCCGCGGCGTCCCCACTATCTCCAAGTGGAACTGGGAAACCGAGACCAGCGATCGCCTGCTGACCGCCGATGGCGCCCGCAGCAACAACACCACCAAGGGCAACCCGTCCATCCAGGCGGACATCCTGGGTGATTGGCGCGAGGAAATCGCCTGGCCGTCCACGGACAGCACGGAGCTGCGGATCTACACCACCACGGCTCCCACCGAGGTTCGCCTGCGGACCCTGATGCACGACACCGTGTACCGAACGGCGGTCGCCCGCGAGAACGTGGCGTACAACCAGCCGCCGCACCCGAGCTTCTTTGTGGGTGAGGGCATGCAGCCTCCGGCAGCACCCGCCGTCGTCTATACCGGCAAGAAGTAAGCGCCAACAACAAAGCCGCCCGCCCCCGAAAGGAGGCGGGCGGCTTTGCTGTGTGCGGCGACCGTTGGTTTCGTGGCACCGGACGTACGACGCCGGAGCCTCCAGCGGCGGGCGGAGAACCGCCGCGTCGGGCTACTGCTGCGAGGCTGCCGCCGGCAGGTGCCCGCCGATGAGGGCCAGGTTCTGGATGGCGGCCAGGCCAAACTGGGCGGTGTCATTGGTGGACACCGTGGGCGCCTCATCAACGGGTTGGAGGACATACGGGGGCTTGATCGTCTTCAGGGTGAACGCCTCGGCATGGTTCAGGTTTTCGCCGCCGACGCTGAAGCTGGACCAGGCCGATGCGGCCAGCTCAGGCGAACCAAGCCGGGCTGCTGCGTAGGCCGTGAGGCGGCTGTGGGCCTGCGTCAGGTAGATGCCGTCCAACGCATGGCCCACCTCGGCGGCCTGCTCTTCGGGTGAAGCCAGGAACAGCCGGCAATACTGCAGCCAGGCCTCCTCGAACCCATCGTCCGGCACCAGGCTGATGAGCTCGCTGCAGATCTCCACCAAACCGAACACCGCACTCAGGTGGGAGACCCTGATGACCTCGCGTCCGGCGTCGAACCTTCCTACATCCAGGTCATACAGTGCCTCACCCGTGAGGAAGCCGTACTTGAGGGCACCGATGTCAGCCATGGTGCCCAACAGGCGGTCGCGTGAGCGGGGGTTGCCGGTGCGTTCCCAATCGGTGAGCCAGGTGGCCGCGAGCGAGCCCCAGTCGGTACCCAGCCCAACGCCCAGCGAACCGCGGTCCGGGCGGTAGGTATCGGCATCGGGGCGAACCTTGCGGACCGGGTCCAGGCCAAGGAAGTTCTGGTCGCTGTCCACGAGTTCGGTGAGGAGATCCCCCGTCCGTTCGTCGGCCGTCAGGTAGTAGTAGAACCGGCGATAGGCAGGGTTGCTGATCCGCAATTGCTTGGCGCTGCAGCCCCAATGCTGGACGTTGTGCCGCGAACCAAGTCCGCGCCAGGGGCCAAGATGGTAAACGTCCACCTCGCCGGTGTGCCGGGTCATGGCCTCGGCGAAACGGAACACATCGGCGCGGCCGGAGCGGAGGTACATGTACCAAAGCCACAAGTCGGGGGAGAGCTCTGAGTTGTCCCACGCATAGCCGCCGACGTCGTAGCGCCAGACGTGCCGGTCCGAATCGTAGGTGTGCATGACGTCGCCGTAATTCCAGAAACCGTACCACCGGCGCTGCTCCTGCTGGCCGCGGTAGAAGTCGAAGAGGAAGTCCAGCTTGTCTTCGAGTTCCGCGCGGAGAGGCGTGCTGCGATCCACCGGCGTCCAGTCGCCGAAGACGCCCGCGCTGTGGAGGTACTGGGCCGAGGGTTGCAGGACCGGTGGCCGGGAGGCGTACGCAGCATCGGCTGCCAGTGATTCGACCGGGGGAGTGGAGTCGTAGGCGAAGAGCGTGAGCTCGTGCGTCCTTGCTATCCCTTGTGCATTGCCGAAGCCGGGCTCGTAGTCCTCGTACGTGATTTCCAGGCCTTCGAGTTGCTCTTCGAAGGTGTCCTGGCCCAGGCCGTCGTGGTAGAAGCGCAGGTCCATGGGTTGGGCTTCGGGGGAGTAGAGCCACGCCGTGACGCTGGGTTCGGCCGTAGCGGCGCCGCGGATGTCCAACTGCCCGGGGTGCGATTGCCAGAAGTCCCGCACCCCTATCCCGAAACCGCCGCCGACGTCGCTCAGCGAGCAGAAACCGGCGGACCGGGTGCCGCCCGAGATCCCCACCCAGCCATGCCCGGCGGCGGTCCGTTTGCGGAGCTCGAAGCCGTCGGCGGACAACTGCGTGAGGGTGAAGTCGTTCCACGCGGGAATCAGGTGCAGGCGCTCGGAGACCTCCGGATTCCACTGCTCCAGCGGCGGCGTGGGTTCCCCGCCGAGCTGGGCTTTCCGCACTTCGGCGCCCGGATCGCGGCGAAGGCCCGTCAGTCCGCGGACGGCCTCCACCAGGAACCCGCCGTCCGCCCCGGCAAGCCGTACGTGCCGATCGTGCAGTTCGCTGGCCAAGGGGACCGTGAACCGCACGCCCAGGCCGGCCAGGAAGTCTTTTTCAACATTTCCGTCCCACACGAACGAGTGCACCATGCGCACGCTCCGGGCGCCGGCGAGGAAGTAGAAACGAACAGTGAAGGGGAGCCATTCCCGCCGTGGCGACTGTGGACTATCCGAACGATGCCGGCCGTCCAGCCGCACCACAGCCCGCACGGGCCCGCTCTGTTCCACCGTCGCCGACTCGAGGTGGCCCGTGAATCCTTCCCTGCTCGTGCTGCCGGCGCCCTCGGCAATCCCGTCCTGCAGCATGCTTACCAGTTGTGCGTCCCGGGCCACCACCGAGCCGTCCCGCGTCAGGCTTCGGAACAGCCGGTCGCCGGTGCGCGCCAGAAGCATGTCCATTGTTCCTGTGGAGACTGTGATGGTTTCCGCCGTTTCGGTGACCACCACCTGCGGTTCACGTACGACGGCGGCTGCCGGACCGGCGTCGTGCGCTTGCGTTCCGTCCGCCTCGCCGGAAGGAAGCTGCACTGAGTAGCTGGTGGAGGGGTTGTCCGTGGCGCCGATGGCGAGTCCGGCCCACTTGAGGGAGCCGTCGGGCCAGGTAGCCAAGGGCCAGGCCTGGGAGGGGGTGGCGGTGCCGTCCGCGTCGACGACGGACAGGGCATCGGCGTCGTGGACTGTTCCGCGCTGGAAGGGCATTCCCCAAGTGGAGCCACCGCTGAGCGTGGCGGGGGGTGCGCCGTCGATCCACGTGACCGGGGCGTGCTGTGTCATGGAATTTCACCTCAAGAGTCTTGGAAAGCGCTTTCTTTGTGACGTTTCAAAAACCGTACTCCGATGTGATGGGGGTCGCAAGGGCGGGGTGCCGCTACTAACCGCAGGGGCGTATGGTTGAAGTCTCCGCCGCCTCTTTCGAATGGACCAGCGTCATGGCGCGACTGATCATTATGGGACCTCCCGGTTCGGGCAAGGGAACACAGGCTGAACACATCGCCAAGCACTTCTCCGTGCCCGCGATTTCAACGGGCGATCTCTTCAGGGCCCATGTCCGCGACGGGACCAGCCTTGGTGCGGAGGCCGGACGCTACATGGACCGTGGCGAGTTCGTGCCGGACCACGTCACCACGGCGATGCTGAGTCAGCGCCTGGAAGATGACGACGCCGGTGCGGGTTTCCTGCTGGACGGGTACCCGAGGACCGTGGCCCAGGTGGGATCGCTTGACGCGCTGCTCGGTACGCGGCACCAGGTGCTGGAAGCCGTCCTGGCCCTCACGGTTTCCGACGACGAATTGCTGGAACGGATGCTCCTGCGGGCCAAGGAGCAGGGCCGCAGCGACGATACCGGTCCCGTCATCAAGCGGCGGCTGGAGCTGTACCGGGAGCAGACCCGGCCCGTCATCAGTGCCTATGAACAGCGCGGGATTCTCCTGACCGTGGAGGGTTCAGGGCAGAGGGAGATGATCACGGCAGCAGCCATCGCCGCAGTGGAGTCGGTGATCCGGCACTAGGGGCGTACTAGGCGATATCCGCGGTGACAGGCGCCAGTTCGCCGAGGGTCCGCAGGTAGGTGGCGAATCCCTGGGGTGCCCGGGCTGTTGTCCGGGACGACGTGACCACCCTGTTGGCGTCCGTCGATCTGATCACGAATCCCTGCCGTGACAACCGCGTGGCCAGAATCCGGTCCTCGTGTGCCTGCAACTTCGGAAACCCGCCCACGGCCAGGTACGCGGACGCGCGGACGCCGAAGTTGGCTCCGTAAATGTGCGGGTGGTCCTCCCGGAAAGGATGCAGCTCAAGCCAGCGGCGAAGGATCCCCGGGTCTGCGGTGCGGGAATCCGGTTCGACTGAGCCCAGGACGACGTCCACCCCGGCGTTGGCCAACTCCACCTGCCGGATCAGCCAGTTTGTTGGCACCCTGGAGTCCGCATCAGTGTTGGCCAGCCAGACCGTGTCCGGATTGGTGCCGCGCTCCGCCTCGAGGTCGGCCAGCGCGGCCATCACGCCGGCTGCGCGGCTGGCTCCCGTGCTTCGGGCCCGGGTCTCAATCATGCGGACCCTGGCGTCGGCGGTGGCATGGGCCCTGACGATATCGCGGGAACCGTCGGTGCAACTGTCCAGAACTACCGTGATGCTGACGGACACCTGTGGTCCTTGCGCGGTTCCTGCCTCGGCGGCCGAGTCCTCGGCCCTCCGGGCATCGGCCGCTTGGACCTCGCGACGTAGATTCCCGGCACTCAGGGCGTCGGCCGCATGGCGGATGGCACTCAGGGCGGGGCCGAGTTCCTCTTCTTCGTTATGCGCGGGCACGACTACCGCAACGTGCCGGATTGCCCGCCCTGTCACGCCGCACCGCCCGGGGCGACGAGCACTTCCAGGAGGAAGTCCTTCTCCCGGTACAGTCCCCGGCTTGGCCAGTCGAGCACGCGGCGGACGGTGCTGTGGACGGTTTCTCCGTCCAATGTCCAGCCGGAGATCGGGTGGCGCCAGTGGCACAGGAGCAGCGTGCCGCCGGGTCGCATGGAGTCCTTGACGCGGTGCAGCATCCCATCGAGTTCATCCGGGCTGAGGTAGTACCCCATCTCTGACACCACTACCAGGTCAAAGGTTCCGGAGGGCCATTCCGACGGCACGGTCAGGTGCCCGGTGCCCGCATGGCCTATGCCGGACAAGCGTCGGGCGGCTTGGGCAAGGGCCGTACTGCTCGCATCCACGGCCAGGAACCGCTCGCATCGCGGGGCAAGTTCGGCGCTGAGGACCCCGATCGAGCAGCCGATTTCCAGTCCGGATTCGTACGTCTCTTCCGGCAGCGCCGCGAGTGTAAGGGCCCGCTTGCGGCGTTCATACCAACCCGAGGCGTAGTCCCACGGGTCCTCTTCGCGGGCATGAACGGCGTCGAAGATTGACTCGGCGTCGCGGGCTGTGTTCGATCCTCCGGCTGGAGGGGTCCACGCGAAGGTCTCCCAGCTCCGCGAGAAGTGTTCCAGGAACGTAGGGGACAGCAGGGTTTCGTCGCCGGGTTCCTGGGAGAGTGGCTGCGTTTGGGATGCGTGGGAGTGCATGGCCTGCGCTTTGGCCCGGCGTTCGTCAGGGCCCAGCGGCAACCGCACCCACGATTCCCATGTGCCGTCTTCCGGCCCGGCCCAGAGCCAGTACCAAATGGGGTACTCGAGCAGCCCGTAGCCTTCTGCTGCCGCGATCCGGGCCGCGGTGCTTCCGAGGGCATCGTGGTCGGTATGTCCGTCCGAGCGGTAGGGGGCAACCAGGACCACCCTGTCGGCCGGGGCGCCGGACCCGGCCACTTCCCGGCGGATGGCGGCGGCAACGCTATCAACGTGTGCGGCCACGCGACCATCCGGAACCTCCACGAACCGCCACTTGGCGCTGGGAGCCAGCCCGGACACAGCCTCTCCGAACTCAGTGAGCCTGACGGCGGCAAGCTGTTCCGGCGTCGTGGTTGTGGATTCCGGATGTGATGCCTCGCCTGCTGTGCACAGCAGCAGGCGGACGGTGGCACCCAGCGCGTGGAGCCTGGCCAGGAGGCCGCCGGCGCCCAGCGATTCGTCGTCGGGATGGGCTGCCAGGACGACGAACGTCATGCTGGCGAGCTCCTCGGCACCCAAGGGCAGTTCCGGGAGCTCACGAACGCCGCTGGCATCCCAGTCAGCCTCGGAGGTGCCCGCGTCGTTGTGGGTGAAGGTCACCATTCGCGGTCCCCTTGCAGGGCGCGGGCGCCGAGCTGCGCGTCGTCCCGCATGGCGTGGTGCTGGCGGACGTAGAGGGACAGGTCCGCCATGCGTTTTCCGTACGCCTCATTGAAGGCCAGCGGGCCCGGGCCCAGGTTTTGGTTCACCAGGGTTTGGATGCGTTCGACGGCGGCGGCAACGGTTCCGCGGACCCGGAGCGCCCCGCTCCACGTGCTGGAAAAGGCGTCGGGTTCGAAGGCGTCGATGCGTTCGGCTGCACGCGCGAGCGATGCGGTGGCGGAGTTGATGGTGCGGTCGATGTCGCCGAGGTGGGCCAGCGCGACTTGGTCAGCCGCCCGCCCCTTGTCCGCGGACCTGGCCAAGGATTCGGCAAAGTCGCGTGCCAAAGCAATGGCACCGCCGAGCCAGCACGCCGCCACGCCCATGCCGCCCCACGCGAATCCCGGCCGCTGATGGTACCAACCCGGACCCTCGATGATGGTGGCCGGAACCCTGTTGAAATGTACTGGGCCGCTGGGGATTTCCCGTAGTCCACGGCTGGTCCACGCCGGCTCCCCGCAAGTGACGCCGGGGTCCTTGAGATCGACGGCGAAGGCCGCACGACCCTCTTCTCCTGGCAAGTGCGCTGTGATGACTGCCCCGTCCAGTTGCGCGGCGAGGGAGCACCAGGGTTTATCGCCTTCCAGGACGTAGCCGCCGTCGCTATCCTTCTTGGCCTCCAGTTTTTGCCCCGGACCCTCGGCAGCGAAAACACCCCATGCGCCGTCTGGTTGGTCGTGCCCGGCCTGGGCGAGGATATGCAGGGCATCGAGGTGGGGTTCCAGGATCCGACCCGCCGCGACATCCACTGCCGTGACCGAGGCCAGGAGCTCCCACAGTTTGCCGGTGCTGCCCTCTCCCGGGTGTGGGGCAGTCCGTCCGATGTCCTTCGCGATGTCCAGCAGGGCAGGGACATCGCCTATGTGGGTGTGCACGGCGTCGAGCGTGGGTTGCAGGGCTTGGAGCTGCACCGGTTCCGAGCTGATCAGCACTGGTTGGAATTCGGTGGTTTCGCCCATAGATGCCTCCAAGCTGCCGATTGGCCGTTTTCCGGTTCCCACCAACCTACCCTAAGGAGCCTTACTTTTGGGTCCGAGCCTTTAGCCCCGGTCCGTCGGGTCCTGAACCTGGCGGGTTGCGAACGCAATCGTACGACGGCGGGTGCTCAACGACTTCCGGGGAGGCAAAAGTTCCCGCTTGTCGCTGCATGAAGCCGCCGATTCACTAATTTTGTCAACTCTGTCACAAAACCTTGTCACAAGGCGTGACAGTTTTCCTACGCTGGGGTCGTCAACTCCCCGAGCCAAGGAACATCCCATGCATCCAACCCTCAAGTCCAAAACGTCCCTCAACGACGCCCACAGCCCGCCAGGACAGAAAAGGCTCCGATTTCCAGCCAGCCTGGGCGCTGATCTCCCGGCCTCGCTGGTCGTCTTCCTGGTGGCACTCCCGCTGTCCCTCGGCATCGCCGCAGCGTCTGGCGCGCCGATCATGGCCGGCCTCATCGCCGCGGCTGTCGGCGGAATTGTGGCCGGCAGCCTTGGCGGCTCCGTCCTCCAGGTAAGCGGGCCGGCAGCAGGCCTGACGGTGGTGGTCGCCGGGCTCATCGCCGAGTTCGGGTGGCAGGTGACGTGCGCAATCACCGCTGCTGCCGGCGTCGTGCAGTTGCTCCTGGGGCTGAGCCGCGTGGGGCGCGCTGCGCTGGCGGTCTCCCCGGTGGTGGTCAAAGCCATGCTCGCGGGGATTGGAATCACCATCATCCTGCAGCAACTCCACGTGCTCCTGGGCGGGCAGGCGGGGGACTCCGCAGTCGACAACCTGGCAGGCCTGCCGGCCGCCATCACGCGGGTCGAGCTGCACTCCGCGTTGCTCGGGCTGGCGGTCGTGGCGGTCCTGATCGCGTGGAAGTACCTCCCCGCAGCGGTGCGGAAAGTGCCTGGACCCCTGGCGGCCGTCGTTGCTGTGACTGCGGTGTCCGTGGCGGTGGCGCCCGGCGTGGAGCGGGTCAGTTTCAGCGGCTCCCTGTTCGACGCCGTGGCGTTGCCGGTACTGCCGGACGGCAATTGGTTGTCCGTCGGCATGGCGGTCATGACCGTGGCGTTGATCGCGAGCATCGAGTCGTTGCTGTCCGCGGTGGCCGTTGACAAGATGCACACCGGACCCCGCGCCAACCTCAACCGTGAACTGGTGGGGCAAGGCTCAGCCAACATGGTGTCCGGCATGCTGGGTGGCCTCCCGGTCACCGGCGTGATCGTCCGCAGTGCCACGAACGTGGAAGCCGGCGGCAAGAGCCGTGCCTCCGCGATCCTGCACGGGGTGTGGGTGCTCCTCTTCTCGGCCCTGTTTGCGGGCATCATCCAGCTCATTCCCCTGTCCGTGCTCGCGGGCTTGCTGCTGGTGATCGGTGCCAAGCTCGTGAAGATCGCCGACATCAAGACCAGCCTCCGCACGGGCGACCTCCTGGTGTACTCCGTGACGTTGGTATGTGTTGTGGCGTTGAACCTCCTGGAGGGCGTCATCATCGGCCTCGCGCTGGCCGCCGTGTGCGTCCTGTGGAGGGTTCTCCGTGCACAGATCCACGTCCACCAGCCCGTGCTCGACGGCCAGCCGTGGCGGCTCACCATTGCAGGGTCTTGCAGCTTTTTTGCCCTTCCGCGGCTCAACCGGGTGCTCCACTCCGTGCCCGCCGGCCAGGACGCACTGGTGGAACTCAACGCCGACTACCTGGACCATGCCTTCCGCGAAGCGCTCACCGCATGGCAGGCGCAGCAGCGCAGCACCGGGGCCACCGTCACCATCGAAGAACACGGAACCACGGCTTTCACCGATGCCGCCCACAGCGCACCGCAGCGCCAGGACCTGCGTGAGTTTCCGCTCCCGCCGCGATCGTCCTGGCAGCCTGCTGCGCCGGCCGATCAAACAGCGGACGACGACGGACACGATCACCCGCCGCTGCGGTCAATCCTCCTGGGCATCGACAAATACCATCGCCGCTACGCCGACAAAGTCCGGCCACTGGTCCAGGACCTCACCGAGGAACAGAACCCTGACACCCTGTTCATTGCCTGCGTCGATTCGCGCGTCAATCCCAACCTCATCACCAGCAGTGGACCCGGCGACCTCCTGACCCTCCGGAACATCGGCAACGTGGTCTGCCGCGATGATGACGAGGCTTCGATTGATTCAGTCATGGCCTTCGCCGTCAAAGGGTTGGCCGTGGACTCGATCGTGGTGTGCGGGCACTCGAATTGCGGGGCGATGAAGGCTGTCCTGGCGGATGCCGAGGGCCCCGCGCCTGCGTTGGGTTCGGGCTTTGATGCGTGGCTGGACCATGCCCGGCCGGCCTACCGTTCACTGGTTGATGGCCATCCTGTTGCCTTGGCGGCAGCTGCTGAGGGGTTCAACCGCGTGGATCAGCTCAGCATGGTGAACGTGGCCGTGCAGTTGCGCAAACTTCACGACCATCCCGTGACCGGACCCGCGTTGGCCTCCGGGCAAGTGCAGGCCACGGGGCTGTTCTATGACATCTGCACCGCCCGCGTCATTCTGGTGACGGCGGAAGGCATTGAGCAGCTGGATCCGAGTATGGCTGTCAACTAGTCCGTCTCCACCGACACCTGTGCCGCCACGACCCACTTTGAGCCAGGGGTGCCTCCAACACTCCGCATTTCCGGCGGCTTCGGGGCCTCCCGCTGGCCAAAGTGGGTCGTGGCGGAACACGGATTCCATGTTTCACCACCGACGCATTGGGGGATACTGGGAAGTAGACCACGATTCCTGCTGTTACGGACGATCGTGAGAGGCGGTGGTGCCATGGGCGACCACAACAACAGGCGGAGACTGGAACGTGCTGCCGAACTCCGGGCGGGCCGAGGTTCCGTGGGCGATGCCCAGGAACGGGCTGAACTGGACGCGGATAACGCGCTGAGGGAGAAACGCCGCAAGGTCAACGAGGCTGCACGCGCCGACTATCTGGTCCGCGAAGCGATGTCCCAAGGGAAGTTCGACAACCTTAAGTACGCCGGAAAACCGATTCCCGGCCTCGGCAAGGGCTACGACCCCGACTGGTGGGTGAAGGGTCTCATCCAACGCGAACAGATCAGCGGCCTTGGCCCTCCCGCGATTCTCCTGCGCACCGAAGACGCGAAACTGGAGGCCAAGCTGGACCAGTTCCTCATGGAGAAACAAGTCCGGGAGACGCTGGAGGACTTCAACAAGCGCGTCATCGAAGCCCGCCGCCAATTGCAGGGCGGGCCGCCCGTGATTACCAAGCTGCGGGACGTTGAGTTGGAAGTGGAACGGTGGCGGGAACGGCGTGCTGCTTCCGCCCCGCAGCAACCTGAACCCGAACCGCCGTCGAAACGTTCCTGGTGGCAGCGTCTCTGGAACGGCGGGGACTAAACGAAGCTGTCTTCCCGGGACTCCACACCGGGTGCCGGCTCGGGCTTGCGCTTGAGCAATGAGGCGAGGTGAGCCTGCTGCTGCCGGAAGTGGCCGTGGGCGGTGAGGCCAAACTCGTAGGCAGTCTCAGCGTGCTGGGTGAGGTCCACGCCGGTGACCTCGTGTTCGTGGGTGACGCGGAAGCCGATGGTCTTGTGGATCGCCCGCCCTATGACCAGCGTGCCTAGGCCCGAGAGGATGATGGTCACCAGTACCGCCACACCCTGGGCGACGAGTTGTTGGAAGCCGCCACCGTAGAAGAGGCCTCCGGCAGACCCATCGAGGGGAAGCGCGATGAACCCGAGGGACAGCGTTCCAATAACGCCGGCACCGAAGTGCACGCCCACCACGTCCAGTGAATCGTCAAAGCCGAGTTTGTACTTGAGGTCCACGAACACCGCACAGGCCGCGCCGGCCACCAGGCCCAAACCGACGGCGGCGAGCGGGCTGATGTTGGCGCACGACGGCGTGATGGCCACCAGGCCTGCAACCACGCCTGAGGCGGCGCCCAGGGAAGTGGGGTGTCCGTGCCGGACTTTTTCGACCACCAGCCAGCTGAGCATCGCGGCAGCCGGCGTCACCAGAGTGTTGACCCAGATGAGGCCCGCCTGTTCGGCGGTGGTCGCGGCACCGCCGTTGAAACCGAACCAGCCGAACCACAGAATGGCGGCCCCGATCATGATGAACGGAACGTTGTGCGGCCGGTGGTTGGGGTCCTTTGCGAAGCCGTGACGCTTTCCCACGATCAAAGCGAGGACAAAAGCTGCGGTTCCGGAACTGACCTCGACCACCGCACCACCGGCGAAGTCGATCACTTGTCCGAAGATGCTGGTCAGGGCGCCGTCTGCGCTCATGAGGCCACCGCCCCACACCATGTACGCCAAGGGGCAGTAGACAACTGTCACCCAGATCGGCACGAACACGGCCCATGCGCCGAACTTGGCCCGGTCGGCGATGGCTCCGCTGATGAGTGCGACCGTGATGATCGCGAACGTTGCAGCGAAGCCGGCCTTGATGAGGTCCGGGGATCCGATGAGGTCCTGGAGGCCGAAGTGCGCGAAGGGGTTTCCGAACAGGCCCAGGAAACCGTCGCCGGTGGTCATGGAGTAACCCCAAAGGACCCACACCACGCCCACGATGCCAGCGGAGATGAAGCTCATCATGATCATGTTGAGGGCAGCCTTGGCGCGCGTCATTCCGCCGTAGAACAGGCCGAGGCCCGGGGTCATGAAAAGCACCATTGCCGACGCCAGCATCAGCCAGACGTGTTGCGCAGAGATCTCCATCTGCGTTCCCTTCTGATCAAACCTGTCCGAAAACCGGGCCTCGGAAGTCGGGCCCTTGCTAACCCCCGATCAATATTCGGTGAGCTATGTTTCCGGTTCAGAAGAGCTAAGTTGCGGCTAAGTTACAGAAATCCCGCCTTCGTGAAGATCGCGTGACCGGCATGTTTCGGAGATGTTAACGGCGGATCTCCCTGCCTCCGGCCGGGTACCCGCCACGCCTGCCGGCGATCATGATGGCCAGCGCGATGGCCGTGGGCAGGGCCGCGGCCAGCGGAATCCACTGCGCCCCCGCGGTGGTGAGGGCAACGGCCCCGTATCCCGCACCCACGGCGATGCCCAGTTGGATGGTCACTACCGTGATCCCATTGGCTGCGTCTTTGTGTTCCCCGCCGGCCCGCAGGATCGCCGCCTGGTTGTAGATGCCCTGCGCGCCGAACGCTGCGCCCCACACCGCCATCAAAACGAAAACCCCCGCGGCCGTGGTGCCCAGGAACGGCATGAGCGCGAACACCAGAAGGAGAAGCCCGACGGCGGTCATCACCGAGCGCCGTGGGTAGGAGTCTGCGGTCAGGCCGGCAATCCAAATGCCCACCAGCCCCGAGACACCCACTACGGAGAGGGATATGCCGGTGAACGCTTCGGGCAGTCCCGAGGAAAGGAGGAACGGGGCAATGTAAGTGAAGATCGCGAAATGGGCCAGCAACAACAACGGCCAGGCGATGGCCACGGCAATGACGCCCGGCAACTTGAGGGCAGCCCGCAAAGAGGGTGCTTTGTGGCTTCCCGGATCCTTCACTGCAGGCAGTACCCAAAACGCCAGGAAGGCCAAAAGGACTCCAACGCCGGCAAGGACTACGAACGAAGCCCGCCACGTCAGGACGGTGCCCATCAGCGTTCCAATCGGCGCTCCGACGGCCAAGGCGATGCTGTTGCCGCTGAACACCACGGCCATGGCTTTCCCCATGGAGTGTGCAGGAACAATCCGCGCAATGTACGGGGCCATGGTGGACCACAGCATGCCGTGGGCGATGCCGCCCAGAAGCCGTGCACCCACCGCGACGGCGAGGGTCGGGCTCAGTGCCAACAGCACGTTGCTGAGTGCGAACGCGAACATGGTCCCGAGCAACAGGGTTTTCCGGGGAACGCGGCCGGCCAGGAGACGCGACAAGGGAAGAGCCGTGAAGACGATGATCGCGGCGTATGCTGCCGTGAGCGAGCCAACGGCCGACTCTTCCACACCAAGGTCCCGGCTGATCTGCGGCAGCAAACCCGATGGCAGCAGCTCGGTTGTGACGGCCGTGAACCCGGCGGCTGCGAGGACCAGGAGGGCGGACCAAGGTATTTTGCCGGGGCGCGTTGCGGACGCGGGGTGCGTGCCGGACGCAGGGCGCGCTCCGGACACAGCGAGCTGCGGCGTGCCGCGAGCCGCCGTCGTTTCCTGTGAAAGTGGCTCTTGGGTGTCCTTGATGTCCTCGGTCGTCTGGCTTTCAACTGCGGACGGGTCTTGCTTCAATATGGCTCCTCAACAATGGATCGCACCCGGGGCGTTAGCGCGAACAATGTCAAAGCTACGCAATACTGACGCGCTGAGGGAGTGTCTGTCAGACACCCCCTCAGCGGCCCGCACTCCTGCGCAACACGCTTGGAAACAACCAGCGCCCTCCCGCAGACTGGGCCTGTGAAGCCATTCCTCTTGCTAGCAACCCGCGCCGAAGACCACGCAGCCGACGACGAGTACCAGGCCTACCTGCGCTACTGCGGCCTCGATGAGCGGGAGCTGGTCCGCGTCAGGCTGGAAGCAGGGCCCCTGCCGCCCATCGACCTCGATGACTACTCCGGGGTGATTGTTGGAGGCAGCCCGTACACATCCAGCGACCCTGTGGAGGAAAAGAGCGCGGCTCAGATCCGTGTGGAGGGTGAGCTCTCACGTTTGCTGGACCGCATCGTCGCCGACGACTTCCCGTTTTTTGGCGCGTGCTACGGGGTGGGAACGTTGGGTGTCCACCAGGGCGCCACCATCGACCGCCAATTCGGGGAACCTGTTGGGCCAACCCGGATCACGTTGACGGAGGACGGTGAACAGGACCCCTTGTTGAAGGGCCTCCCGCGAACCTTCGAGGCGTTCGTTGGCCACAAGGAAGCCTGCAGCCAACTTCCCGGTCACGCCGTCTTGCTGGCCAGCTCCCCGGCTTGCACGGTGCACATGTTCCGCATCAAAGAGAACCTGTACGCCACGCAATTCCACCCGGAGCTTGACGTGGACGGCCTCACCACACGCATCACGATCTACAAGGACGCCGGATACTTCCCGCCGCACCAGGCCGACGAACTCATCCGGACAGCACGCCAGCACCCCGTCACCGAGCCCATGCAGATCCTTAGGAACTTCGCGGAACGCTACGCCCGCTGACATGCCCGACGGCGGGAGGCCGCCGTCGTGCGCCGGCTTGCTTGACCCTAGCGCCCGGTGGGTCGCGGTACGGCCGGCGCGGTGGCGACCGGCGGGGGTGGGGGAGCCGGCGGGTTGAAGGCGCCGCTTGGGTAGAGCGCGGTGGCTTCCATCATGTAATTGGCCCATTGGGGTCCGGCGATCATGTAGCCGTCCAAGGACTTGTAGAACTTGCCGTTGATGGTGACGTTCTGCCCTGCCCGCTGCTGCCCCGCGGTGGTGTCTCCGAAGAAGGAAGCCGTGGCCAGTCGCGTGGTGTACCCGGCGATCCAAGTGGCCCCGTTGTTGTTGGAGGTGCCGGTCTTGGCCGCAACAGGGACCTGGTTCTGGACCTTGGGATTGATGTAGACGCCGGAACCGATCTTGAGGACATCCTGCAACACTGCAGTCACGCCCCGCGCTACCGAGGGTTTCACGGCATCCCGGCATTCGGTCTTCTGGGCATCGTAGTTCCGGCCCTGGACATCGGTGATCTCGGTGATGGCGATCGGCTTGCAGTAACGGCCGTCATTGGCGAAGGTGGCGTAGGCATTCGCCAGGACCAGTGGAGCAACACCGATGGAGCCCAGCAGGTTTCCGATCTGGTGCATGTTGACGGGTGCGTTGTCCAAGCCGCTGTGCAGTCCGACAGTATCCACCATGCGCTGGATGCCGCAGAAATCGAGCTGGGCTGCCGTGGCGAACGTTGCGGTGTTGATGGAGTTGTAGAGGCCGTAGTTGATGGGCATGGGACGGTAGTAGCCGGCATCGTTGTTTTGGAGGTCGTCATCGGCGCCGAGGTTCTGGGCTTTCTGGGCGCTGCTGTACCCGCCAAGGACTTTGCCGCAGCTGGAACGCCAGGGGAAGCCCACCGGGTAAACCCTGCGTGAGGCATCAACGACGGCCGTGGGATTCTTCCCCTCGTTCAACCACTCGGCGTAGATGAACGGCTTCATGGTGGATCCGGGTTGGAAGCCGCCCGCGCCGTTGAGGTCGTAGCCGTTCTCATCCTTGGCGTCGACGTTGAAGTTCAGTTGGGTGTCGAACTTGCCGGGCTCCGGAACGAACACCGTGTTTTGGGCCATCGCCAAAATCCTGCCTGTTCCCGGTTCAACCGTGGTCAAGGCGGCACCCCACTTGTCCGGATTGTCTCCGGCCGAAGCGTCCACCTGTGCCTGCGCTGCTGTCTGCAGGCGGGTGTCAAGGGTGGTGGTGATGGTGAGCCCGCCCCTGTACAGGAGGCGCTCGCGGTCGGCGAAGGTGGCCCCATAGGCTTCATTGTTGAGGATGAGGTGGGAGACGTAATCGCAGAAGTACGTGGCGATCGCGGCTCCGGCGCAGCCTTGAAGGGATGGCGTGATCTTCAATTCCACAGGCGTGGCCACTGCGGCGTCATGCTCCGCCTGGCTGATCATGCTCTGCTCCAGCATCCGGTCCAGGACCAGGTTTCGCCGGGCAATGGCAGCGTTCGGGTCCACAGTGGGGTCGTAGATGCTGGGGCCGTTCACCAACCCGGCCAACATCGCAGCCTGGGGAAGGTTCAAGTCCTTGGCTGAGGTGCTGAAGAAGTACCGTGATGCTGCCTCAATGCCGTACGCGTTCCGGTTGAAGAACACGATGTTCAGGTAGCCCTCAAGGATCTGGTCCTTGGTAAACCTCTTCTCCAACTCCAAGGCAAGCTTCACTTCCCGCAGCTTGTCGCCCATTGATTTCTGTCCGCTGAGGACCACGTCCTCGGGCCGCCCGTCAGACAGACGGGACTCGTTGAGGACGTTAGTGACGTATTGCTGGGTCAGCGTCGACGCCCCTTGCCGTGTGCCCTTGGTCAGGTTGGAAGTCAACGCCCGCATGATGCCCTGAGCATCGACGCCGGCGTGCTGGTAATAGCGGCTGTCTTCAATGGCCACAATCGCCTGCCGGATGAACGGCGACATCTGGTCCAAGGGGACCTTGACGCGGTTCTCTGCGTAGAAAGTGGCGATCGGCGTTCCGTCGGAGGCTACTACCTTGCTGGACAACGACGGCGATTCAACGTCCAGTTGGCTGGGAAGGCTTTGATAGAACCCAATGGATCCACCCACGGTGCTGCTGGTGAATGCCACCACGGGAACTATGAGCCCTGAGATGAGCACGCCGCAGAGGAAACTAACAAAGAAGAAGCCGAAAAGCCTGAACAGGAACCTGCCCAAACCGATGCTCTGACCCTTGTTCCGCGCCATTTTCCTGCCGTTCCGTCCGGAGTCCAGGCTGAAAAGTAGCTACAGAATACGTCGGCTCCTGCAATGGTTCCATGGCCGGGGCAGTCAATTTATGTCCCAATCAGGACTCAATCCAGGGGCAGCGTCACACTGACGGAGGTTCCGCGTCCAACTTCGGAGGAGATGTCCAGGATGCCGCCTGCATCGTGTACCGCCAAAGACATGAGCAACAGCCCGAAGCCGTGCCGGCGTCCACTCGGCGCAGCGTGGATTTCAAAGCCCTTGCCGTTGTCACGGACGGTGAGTTGGATGCCGTGGTAGACCGCGTTGAGCTTGACGGTCAGTTCGCTGGCACCGGCGTAATTGAGGGTGTTGCTGAAGGTCTCTTGGGCCACGTGATACAGCAGTCCCGCAGATGCCGAGGAAATCTCAATGCCGTGATGGGGGATCTCCCAACTCACCTGTACACCGGAGCGGCGCAAAGGCTCGGCCAGCCGGTCGATGCACCCCGCAACGCCCAGCGCGTGGAAGTCCACCGGGTGCTGGTCCTGGATGATGCCTTTGACGGTCATCACCTCTGCTTGAGCTTCTGCCTGATCCATCATTCCCCCACGTCCTTGTGTCCTTGCTGGAAATTCGTAGCCGAAGCCTCCGTGGATGCTTCGCCTGCAACCAGAGTCACGCCGGATCATCAAGGATCGGGTTCGTTTGGCTCAATTTCCCATCAAGTTTCAGTGGGCCGGGATTATTCTGCTGGATCATTCCATGTCTGCCTTGGCGGATGCGCGGGATGGCGCAGTCAGCCCTGTGCTGAATGCCGAATGATCCAGCAGAAATGCGCTCGCTAGCTGTGGCCGTCCGCTTCGAGTGCAGCTTGCTCGATGCTGAATCTGTGTGCGGCCCATTCCTCGGAGTTACGCCCGGAAATGTTGGGGTCGTTGGGCCCTTGACCCGCAGAACCATCGATGAGTTCCCGGATGATGTCAGCGTGGCCCGCATGCCGGGCTGTTTCCACGCACATGTGGACCAGGACCTGGTGCAGAGTCACGTTCTTTTTGTCCTCGGACCACCAAGGCACTACGCCGGGCGCGTCGAGGGGTAGGGACTCGATGGTTTCGTCGCTGCGCTTGGCGGAGAAGTGATGCAGGTCGATGATGTCCTGCATGCTTTCATCAGCCGGGACCCACATGTCGGCATCGGGTTCGGCGGAGTCCGCATACCACGGGAGATCCCTCCCGTTGGGGCGTCCGAAGGTCTCCCCGAAGTACCCCAGTTCTACGCTGGCCACGTGTTTCACCAGCCCCAGGAGATTGGTGCCGGTGGGAGTCATCGGCCTGCGGGCATCGTATTCGCTCAAGCCCTCTACCTTTCCGAGCAGGTCGGCCCGACGGGTGCGCAGGTAATGAAGCAACGTTGCTTTGTCATCCATGCGAGCACTCTACCGATTCCAAAGGTCCGCGGCTCCGCCCCCGAACCCCGAGCGTGGGTGTGCCGTGTGTCGGTGTGCCGTGTTCGCCGCAAGCCTGCGCTTTCGCCCGGAACGGTGCTCCTGTTTCGCCGCTTTCGCGTGGGTTCGCAGCTTTCCCGCGACCCGGGGCCTCGACGGCCCTAACCGTGGCGTGCCACAGTGGGCTATGGCCACGGAGGAGGACGTAAGAGGAATTTGCTTGGGCATGCCCGGGGTCACTGAGCGCTCCAGCTGGGGTCGGCCTGCGTGGTTCGCGAAGACACTCATGGCCCGGATCTGGGAGGAGAGGGTCCTGACGGTCAAGACAGAAGAACGCGAAGCGCTCGCGGCCATGGAACCGGACAAGTTCTTTTGGACGCCACATCACCACCGTTCCCCGAACTTGGTCCTCATCCGCCTGGACAAGATCGACGTCGATGAACTGACTGAGCTCCTTCAGGAGTCCTACCGGATCGCGGGCGCAACCAAGAACTAGGGGTGTCGTCCCGGTTGCCCGCGAATCCGCCGGAAGACAACGAAATCGTTGGAACGGCACCCGTGTTTCGCAGCTTTGGCGTGGTTTCGAGTCCTTCCCCCAACGTGAGCCGGTCAGAGCGGGGGTTAGGCTAGCGGGCATGGGGGACAACAACACACCTGGGGAACACCACTCACCGCACCCTGCACGCAAATTCCGGGCCGCCGTCGTGCCTTTGCTGGGACTGATCACTGTGGCTGTGGGGGTCGCGGTGGCGTGGACCAGCCTGAACGCGGAGGTGGGTTGGTTCGCCTACGCGCCCCTCAGCAATGAGGTGTTCGTGGGAAACAACGGGTCATTCCTGAGCAACGAAACACAGCTCGGGGTGGCCATCTCAGTAGTCGGCCTGCTGGCGCTTTCCTTCTGGGCGGGGCTGGCCATCGGCCGTCGGCGCTGAAACGGCCCGAAAACGACGAAATCGCCGGAACGTTCCCTGCGAAAGGTCAGCGTTCCGGCGATCTCGAGCAAACCAAAGAAACCTACGTGAGCTTCACCTGGCGGTTCATGTCCTTGTACAGCAGGTACCGGAACTCGCCCGGTCCGCCGGCGTAGCAAGCCTGCGGGCAGAACGCGCGCAGCCACATGAAGTCGCCGGCCTCAACCTCAACCCAGTCGTTGTTGAGCAGGTACATGGCCTTGCCCTCGAGGACGTACAGGCCGTGCTCCATGACGTGGGTCTCCGGGAAGGGGATCACGCCGCCGGGCTGGAAAGTGACGATGTTGACCTGCATGTCGTGCGCGAGGTCGCTGGAGTCCGTGAAACGAGTGGTCTTCCAGACGTCGTTGGTGTCGGGCATGGACGTCGGCTCAACGTCCTTCTCATTGGTCACGAACGACTTGGCTTCGTAGCCCTCGAGCCGTTCGTACGCCTTGCGGATCCAGTGGTAGGAAACGATGTCGTTGGAAACGTTCTCCACGCCCCACTCCGCACCTGCAGCGAGGTACGCGTAGCCGCCCTCTTCGAGGTGGTGCAGTTCGCCGTCGAGCGTCAGGTTGAGCTGGCCCTTGGTCACGAAAATGACGCCCTCAACACCGGCTTCGAACTCGGCCTTGGGAGCACCGCCGCCGGGTGCGATCTCCACGATCAGCTGCGAGAACGTGGTGGCGAACCCGGAAATCGGCCGGGCGATGATCCAGGACCGCGTGTTGGTGAAGCCGGGCAGGTTGCTGGTGACGATGTCCGTGAGGACGCCCTTGGGGATCACGGTGTACGCCTCGGTGACGATTGCCCGTTCCGTGGTCAGGTGGGTCTGCGGCGGCAAACCACCGGTCGGGTAGTAGTAGTTGCCCATCAGGGTGCTCCTAATCAGTGCGAAGTTGGTTGTGCGAGCCGCGGGTGCGCCAGTGCGGTCAGCTGTGAAAGTTCGACGCCGGCAAGCGCCTTGACCTCGTCGGTCCCCACTGCGCCGCACTGGACGCCGCGGAGGACGAACCCGGCCAGGGCACGGGCGGTGGCGGGCTCGTCCATGACGCCGCCTTCGGTCCGCTCGACATAGTTGCGCAACCGCAGTGCCGCTGCGGGGAGGCCTTCGCGGTAGAAAGCGTACGACGCCGAGAAACGGCTGGGCAGCTGGGCGGCATGGAGATCCCACCCTTGGTAGTAGCCGTTTTCCAGGGAACGGCGTACCAGCCGGCCGTGGAGTTTCCAGGCGTCTTCCACGGCATCGCCCACGGGGATGATGTTGGTGGAACCGTCGGAGAGGCGGATGCCCGTACCGGCCACGGCGAGCTGCATGACTTCCTTGGCGAAGTCGGCCACCGGGTGCTCCATGGACTGGTACTCGGCGGAGATTCCCAAGGAGGCGCTGTAGTCGTACGTGCCGTAGTGGAGGGCGCTGATGCGGCCGGGCACCACGTGCGGGAGCTGTGCCACGGGCGAGGTTCCGTCGGCACCGAGGATGAGCTGCGGGGTTTCCACCTGCACTTCGAAGCGGAGCCGGCCTGCGGGGAGTCCGTGGACTTCCTCGAGGCGGGACACTGCGTAATCCATGGCCTGGACCTGGGCCACCGTGGTGACCTTCGGCAGGGTGAGGATCAGGCCCTCGGGAAGCTCGCCGGCCGAGGCAAGCGTGGACACGAACAGGTCCAACGTCTTCAAACCACGGGCACGCGTCGCAGCTTCGAAGCACTTGAAACGGATGCCGATGAACGGCGGTGCCGTGCCGGCCGCGACTGCCGCGGAAACAGCCTTGGCGGCAGCAACGACGTCGGCGTCTTCTGCCTCGTCGCCGCGGTCGCCGTAGCCGTCCTCGAAGTCCAGGCGCAGGTCCTCAATGGGCTCAGAAGCGAGCTTGGCCGAAACCCGGGCAGCAACAGCAGCCGCGAGCTCCGGTTCCTGGCCCAGCAACCGGCCGAGCTTTTCGAGACCGCCGTGTGCTTCCGCCGTCGCGAGTGCCTGGGCACCCCAATCGGCAGCGAAGGTGGTCGTGAAGCGGTCGGCGGGGACGTAGACCGTGTGGATGGGCTGGCGCGAGCCGTCGTCGCCGGGGTAGTTGCGGTCAAGCAACTGGTCCGTGGCGGCGAGCCGGGACTCGATATGCTCCAGGTCCGATGCGGAGAATGAACCCATCTCAGCCCACCAGCTCATACGCGGGCGTGGTGAGGAAGTCCGTGTACTCGTCGGAGAGGCAGATTTCCTCGATCAGCTTGGAGGCCGGCTCGTAGTACTTGGTGAAGTTCTCGTCACCGAACTCGATGCGAAGGCGTTCGGTCTCTTCGCCGAGGATGCGGGTGACCAGTTCGCGGGTCACGGTGTTGCCGGTGTCCGCGAGGATGGACTTGTTGCGCAGCTGCTGCCACACCTGCGAACGGGAGATTTCCGCCGTCGCAGCGTCTTCCATGAGGTTGTGGATGGCCACGGCGCCACTGCCGGAAATCCAGACGCCGGTGTAGGCGACGGCGACGTACAGGTTCAGGCGCAGCCCGGCCTCTGTGACGGTACCGCCGGCTGAAGCGACGTCGATCAGCTGTTCGGCGGTGACGTTCACCTCGGGGCGCTGCTTGTCGATCTGGTTCTTCTTGCCGCCGTTTTCCGGATCGCCGAGCACGGAGTCGAACACCTCGCGGCACGTGGAGACCAGGTCCGGGTGGGCAACCCAGGATCCGTCGAAGCCGTCGTTTGCTTCGCGGGTCTTGTCGGCGCGGACCTTCTCGAAGGCCGCGGCGGTGACGTCGGGCTGCTTGCGGTTGGGGATCACTGCGGCCATGCCGCCCATGGCGAAGGCGCCGCGCTTGTGGCAGGTCTTGACCAGGAGCTCGGTGTAGGCGCGCATGAACGGGGCGGTCATGGCGACGGTGGCGCGGTCCGGGAGGACGAACTCTTCGCCGGCATCACGGAAGTACTTGATGATGCTGAAGAGGTAGTCCCAGCGGCCGGCGTTCAAACCGGAGGCGTGGTGGCGCAGTTCGTAGAGGATCTCGTCCATCTCGAAGGCGGCAGGGATGGTTTCGATCAGCACCGTGGCACGGATGCTGCCCTGCGGGATGTCGAGGTAGTCCTGGGCAAAGACGAAGACGTCGTTCCAGAGACGTGCCTCCAGGTGGCTCTCCATCTTGGGCAGGTAGTAGTACGGGCCGTGGCCGTTCTGGAGCAGCTGCTTGGCGATGTGGAAGAAATGCAGGCCGAAGTCCACCAAGCCACCCACAGTGGGTTCGCCGTCGATCAGCAGGTGGCTCTCCTCCATGTGCCAGCCGCGGGGACGTGCCACGACCACTGCAAGGGGAGCGTCCGTGCGCAGGCGGTATTCCTTGCCCTCGGGGGAGGTGAAGCTCAGGGTGCCCCGGGCTGCGTCACGGAGGTTGAGGATGGCGTCGATGACGTTGGGCCACGTGGGAGTGCTGGCGTCCTCGAGGTCGGCGAGCCAGACCTTGGCGCCGGAGTTCAGGGCGTTGATGGCCATCTTGGCCGGGGTGGCCGGGCCGGTCATTTCAACACGACGGTCCTGCAAAGCCGCAGGAGCCTCGGTGACCTTCCAGTCGCCGTCGCGAATCTCCCGGGTCTCCGGGAGGAAGTCCAGGCGGCTGGTCTCGGCAACCTGCTGACGCTTGGCCTTACGGGCCTGGAGGAGTTCGTTGCGGGTACCTGCGAAGCGCTTGTGCAGTTCCTCGATGAAGCCCAGTGCCTCGGGAGTGAGGATTTCCTCGGCGCGATCGATCGGCCGGGGATCGGTGACTGTGATAGCCATGTGAGCGGATTCCTTTGTCTAGTGCGCTGGTGCTAGCTGGCGGCGTTTTCCTGGGCGGCTGCGGCGACCGCAGCAGCAACCTCGGCGGCAACATGGGGATCGAAGACGCTGGGGATAATGTAGCTCGCGTTGAGCTCGTCGTCAGCCACGCGGTTGGCGATGGCTTCGGCTGCAGCTACCAGCATGTTCGGCGTGATGTCCGATGCTCCGGCGTCGAGCAGGCCGCGGAAGAAGCCGGGGAACGCCAGGACGTTGTTGATCTGGTTGGGGAAGTCGCTGCGGCCCGTTGCCACGACTGCTGCGTGCTTGGACGCGATGCCCGGATCTATTTCCGGGGTGGGGTTGGCCATGGCGAACACGATTGCGTTCTCTGCCATGGAAGCCACCTGCTCCTCGCCGATCACGTGCGGTGCGCTGACGCCGATGAACACGTCGGCACCCTTGAGGGCTTCGTGGAGGGTGCCGGAGAAGCCCTCTTCGTTGGTGTTCGCGGCGATCCAGCTGCGGTGCTCGTCGTCGTACTTTTCGCCAGAGTGGATGGCGCCGGAGCGGCCGGCGGCGACGATGTGCTGTGCGCCCTGTGCCTTGAGGAGCTGGATGATGGCGGAGCCGGCTGCGCCGACGCCGGAGACCACGATCTTGACCTCGGACAGCTTCTTGTCCACGACGCGCAGGGCGTTGACCAGGGCGGCGAGTGTAACGATTGCCGTGCCGTGCTGGTCATCGTGGAAGACCGGGATGTCCAGTTCGTCGCGGAGGCGCTTTTCGATCTCGAAGCAACGCGGTGCGGCGATGTCTTCGAGGTTGATGCCGCCGTAAACCGGTGCCATGGCCTTGGCGATCTTGATGATCTCTTCCGTGTCCTGGGTGTCCAGGCAGACCGGCCAGGCGTCCACGTTGGCGAACTGCTTGAAGAGGGCGGCCTTGCCTTCCATGACCGGAAGGGCGGCGGCGGGGCCGATGTTGCCCAGGCCCAGCACGGCCGAGCCGTCGGTGAGGACGGCAATGGTGTTGCGCTTGACCGTGAGGTTGCGGGCAGCGGCAGGGTCCTCGGCGATCGCGAGGCAGACACGTGCGACGCCGGGAGTGTAGGCGCGGGAGAGGTCGTCGCGGTTGCGCAGGGCTACTTTGGGGACGACTTCGAGCTTGCCGCCGAGGTGCATCAGGAAGGTGCGGTCGGAAACATGCTGGACGGAAACGCCGTCGAGGGCGTTCAGGGCATCCTTGACGCGGGCTGCGTGGGCATCGTCCGTGGTGTTGCAGGTGACGTCGACGACGATCGTCTCGTGGTGGGATTCCGTGACGTCCAGCGCGGTGATTGCGGCACCGGCGGCGCCAACTGCGGCAGCCAGTTCGCTCGTCGCGGTGAAGCTCGACGGCGCGGAGACGCGCAGGGTGATCGAGTTACCGGGGCTCGGGTTCGCCATTGAAATTCCTCCTGTTGGGCCCGTTCGAGGGCCGCCGTTCAAAATCGAATGTTTTCGTATTATGGATATTATTATCTGCAAAGTGGAAATACAACCCCTTCGCGGGTCATCTTTGGTCTCGTCGCCAAGGTGTCCGCTGTGCTGTATCTTGGGTGTTCTAAGCAATTCTTTTCACGATGCGGATAAGAGTTGTCGGAATCTGAGTCATTGGAGACAAGGGAATGGCTGAAAAAGCCTCCGGAGGCGTGCAGTCCGTCGAGCGCGTCTTTGAACTGTTGGAACTGATCACCGATGCAGGCGGGGATGTCACGCTCAGCGAGCTGTCGTCGTCCACGGACCTGCCCCTGCCCACCATCCATCGCCTCCTGCGCACCTTGGTGGCCCTTGGCTACATCCGCCAACTGCCCAACCGGCGCTACGCCCTTGGGCCGCGGCTCATCCGGCTCGGCGAGGGTGCCAGCAAGCAGCTCGGCGCCGTGGCGCGTCCCCAGCTCAAGAACCTCGTTGAACGTCTCGGCGAGACCTCCAACATGGCGGTCCTCGACTCGGACATGGTGATCTACGTGGCCCAGGTTCCGTCCATGCACTCCATGCGCATGTTCACCGAGGTCGGCCGCCGCGCCCACACGCACGACACCGGCGTGGGCAAGGCCATCCTGGCGCAACTGGACGACGAGCAGGTCCGCGGCATCGTGGCCCGCACCGGCATGCCTACCCCTACGGCCAAGAGCATCGGAGACATCGACTCCCTGCTGGCAGACCTCAAGCTCATCCGTGAACGCGGCTACTCCATTGACGAGGAGGAGCAGGAACTCGGCGTCCGCTGCTTTGCCATGGCCGTCCCGAACGCTCCCACACCCACGGCGATCTCCGTTTCCGGTCCCATCACCCGTGTAGACCAAAGCTTCGCCGACCGCGCGGTACCCATGCTCCGTGAAGCAGCCCTGGCGATCTCCGCGGAGCTCAACCAAAACTAACCACCGAGTTGGCATGTGATGGCAATGTTTCCTGGAAACATTGCCATCTTTTGTTGTCTCGACGCCCCGGACGTGTGCCGCCATCCCGCCCGGGTGTGTGCCGCCGTCGTACATTCCACGCGACGCGACAAAAGACGACAGCCTCCACACGGGACGCTGCCGTCTTCTGCCGGTGCCGGGAGCTAGTGCTCCGAGGCGCTGTTGGTCTTGATGGGGACTTCATTGCCGTCGGCGTCGATCAGCTTGCCGTTCTCGAAACGGTCGCCTTCGTTGAGGCACTTGATGTCCTCATTGGTGATGATCCGCTCCGTCCCGGCCACGAACACCGACTGGTTGTCCGTGTTGCCGGCCTTGAAGTGGTTGAACAGGATGTTCAGGATGATGGCCATGACTGCCGCCGAGCTGATGCCCGAGTGGAAGATCGTCGAGAACCAGGTGGGGAACTGGTCGTAGAACTTCGGCGCAGCGATGGGGATCATGCCGAAGCCGATCGAAGCCGCAACGATGATCAGGTTCATGTTGTTCTTGTACTCGACCTTGGCGAGGGTGCGGATACCGCTGGCGGCAACCGTTCCAAAGAGTACGACGCCGGCGCCGCCCAGGACGGGCGTCGGAACCGCTGCGACAACACGGCCAAGGATCGGCAGGAGGCCCAGGATCACCAGGATGAGGCCGCCGGCGCTGACGACGAAGCGGCTCTTGATGCCCGTGATGGCCACCAGGCCGACGTTCTGGGCGAAGGCGCTCTGGGTGAAGGAGTTGAACAGCGGAGAGATGGCACTGGAGAGCATGTCGGCGCGCAGGCCGTTGCCGATCCGGCGGGAATCGACCTTGGTGTCAACGATCTCGCCCACAGCGATAATGTCCGCGGAGGTTTCGGTCAGGGTCACCAGGATGACGATCAGCATTGAGATGATCGCAGCGATTTCAAACGTGGGAGCACCGAAAGCGAACGGGGTGGGGAAGGCGACGATGTCGCCCTGGCCAACTTTGGAGAAGTCCGCCATGCCGGAAACGGTGGCGATGATAGTGCCGATGACCATGGCCAGCAGGATGGACAGGCGGGAGATAGCGGCGTTGCCCACCTTGCTGAGGAGCAACACGACGCCCATGGTTGCAGCCGCGAGGCCGATGTTTGCCATGCTGCCGTAGTTGTCTGCCTTGGCGTTGCCGCCCATGGCCCAGTTCGCGGCCACCGGCATGAGAGTCAAACCGATGGTGGTGATCACCGTGCCGGTAACTACCGGCGGGAAGAACTTGATGATCTTTGAAAACAGGGGAGTGATGGCAAGGCCTATCAGCGAGGCCACGATGACCGACCCGAAGACTGCCTGGATCCCGCCGCCGCCTTGGACAATCGCCACCATGGTGGAGACGCCGGCGAAAGAGACGCCCTGGACCAAGGGAAGCTGCGAACCGAACCACGGAATGCCGACGGTCTGAAGGATGGTGGCAAGGCCGCCCACAAAGAGGCAGGCAGCGATCAGGAGGCCGATGTCCTGGGAGGACATGCCGGCTGCGGCACCAATGATCAACGGCGGGGCGATGATGCCGCCGTACATGGTGAGTACGTGCTGGAAGCCGTACGCGAACGTGCTTCCGATGGGCAGCCGCTGGTCCTCGGGACGCTGCGACTTATGCGCGGTGGGATTCGCGGAGCGGGATTTCTTCTTGATGTTCATGGCAGACTCTCTGGGTTCATGGCAGACGTCTTCGTCTGGCTAACTGTGTCTGGCTAACAAAATCTGGGGTTTCCTGGGGTCGGGTTTGTGTACAGGTGCTGCCGGTATGGAGGGGTGCCTCAAGGGCAGGACCTGTACACAAACTCCGGATTGGTTCGGCATTGTTGCCGGGGTCGGCTTGGTTGCCGTGGTCGGCTTCGTGCCGTGCCCGGTTTGGGCCGGTGGGTTTAGCAGAAGCCGGCGATGCCCATCCAAGCGAGCGGTGCGGCGGTGGTGTTGTCGCGCTGGACGGTTGCTTCGATGAGGCCGTACGGGCGGTCGGCGGCGAAGAAGACCTCGTTGGGGTTGTCCTGTCCGAACGGGCTCAGATCAACCAGGAAGTGGTGCTTGTTCGGCATGGAGAACTTGATCTCGTCAACCTCGCTGTGTGCTTCGAGGACCTTCTTGCCCATGTCGAAGAGGGTCTGCTGCAGTGCGTGCGAGTAGTTCTCGGTGAAGCCTTCCAGGAGGAGGGCCTTGATGTCCTCGTAGCTCTTGTTGAAGTCGGTTGCTCCGGCGTCGAGGTTGGTGTTGTAGCGCCAGCGGGCCGAGACATCCGTTGCGAGGATGCGGTCCGTGGTTTCGGGGAGGGTGGTGTACTTGTCGCGCGGGTAGCCGACGAAGCCGGACTGCGTGGTCTTCAGGACGGTCAGGTCCTTGAGGCCGGAAATAATGTGCGTGGTTGCGCCATCGCGGACGACGACGGCGGTACGCACCTCTTGTCCGTTGCGGACGAAGCTGTGGTCGTGTCCCTGGCCGTGGGCCTGGATGCGCTCCCATGCGTAGGACTCAGCTTCCCAGCGGCCACCCGAAACCCAGGAGAACTCGCCGGTGAAGTGGTCGGCAAGACGCAGCAGGAACGCCTCCGGAGAGCCGATGCCGTCACGGGCGAAGGCGTACACGGTGTTCTTCTGGGTGTCGGTTGCCACCACATGGCCGTTGTCGCCTTCGAGGTGGGCTGCCTGGAAATCACCGCGGAGCTGCGAGGTGACGTTCAGGTCTTCGATCTGGTGGCGGTCGGTATCCCGGGTGACCTTGACGACGCGGACTTCTGCTTTGCCGTACTGGTTTTCGCCGAGGACGATGTTGTTGCTCATGGTCATATCCCAACTTCTGTGAGGTGGAACGTACGTTCCATCAATGAAATTAAGTGAGTGTTTCCACTCCGTTTCCGGTGGAGCCGACCCAACAAAAAAGAGCCGGCATCCATGGATGCCAGCTCATTACGACCCTGCCTGCTGCTCTCAGGTTACGTGACCTACGCCACGAACTCATTCGAGAGTAGCCCATGGTTTGCCCGCTGTACATGGGTTCCGGGGGATCGTTGTGAATCTTCCGAATGTGACCGGAGCAACTTTCCGTGATCACTGGAGGGGTCTTGACGGGTGTTCTCCGGATTCCCTAGACTTTCCACATATCAATAAAAAGTTTCCAAAATACGGAAACCTTGGATGCTGAAAGAGGAGGATCAGATGGACTCGAAGGATACGGGCAAGGTCGTAGAATTTCCGGCACCGGGTCAGGAGCTGTACCTGCCCTTCGGCGCCACGGATCCGGATTTCTACATTCCGGCCGACTGTGACCGCAAGAGCGGCGGGTTCTCCCGTTGGCTCAGGGCGCTCCCTGTCTTCGGCCGGCAGCGTCCCTGATTTTCTCCGTCCTCAGCGACACGGTTACCTTTCCTCGCCAGCATGGACAGGGAGCCCTGCCGCTGCGGGATTGTCAGGGGTGGACTCTGCGCAACAGAGCCAACGGAGCGGGCGGTACCTGGGGAGGTGCCGCCCGCTTTGTCATGCCCGCCCCACCCCGGCCCGGGCTCCCTCCCGCTCGCCCCGCCCTCCTTCGCCCCCGCCCCTCGCCCGTTTCGACGACTCGCTGCGTATTAGACGACTCCTGCCGTCTAATACGCGGGTAGTCGTCGAAGCCGGGATTTCCACATAGGGCACGTTGAGCCTTCGCTGCTGGAGCGGACTCCAAGACGCTTGTGGAATGACTGGAAAGAAGCAGCGGGAGCTCCCTGCGGGCATGAACCTATGGCGGACCAATGAGCTGGAAGGTGCAGGGTTCAGCGCCCGAACTATTGCCGCCCTGGTCCGGTCCGGTGAGCTGGTCAGGCTCAGGCGCGGTTGCTATATCCGGGGAAGCACTTGGGTGGCGCAAAAGCCGGTTGTCAGAAGCCGTCAACTGATTGCTGCCCATGCCCATGGGACACTTTCGACGTCGGAGGGCAGGATGGTTTACAGCCACACCTCCGCTGCACGCCTGCATCGGCTCTTTCTCTGGAATGTTGACGATCGAGTGCACATCACCCAGGCCAAGACGCCGTCCCGGGTTTCACACGGCAGGGACGTTGTGCCGCACACTGGGAGCCTTAAGGCGGATGAGTTGGTCACCATTGATGGACTTCCCTGTACATCTCTGGAGCGCACGGTAGTGGATTGCTGCCTGACGTTGAGCTATGGGCAAGCCCTGATCATCATGGACCATGCTCTTCGCTTAGGCGCAAGCACGGGCAAACTGTGGGAGATGTGCCGCTCATTGGCAGGACGAAAGGGTGTGCTGACTCTGCGGCGGGTGCTTGAGAATGCTGACGCGAAATCTGAGTCGCCCGGCGAAACCTTGACCCGGGACATCCTGCAAAGGCTCGGCATCGAAACGCCTGAGCTGCAGGTTGCAGTGGCTACCTCCGAAGGGCTGCATCGGATAGACCTCGCGTGGAGAAAGAAGATGGTTGCCCTGGAATTCGACGGCAAGGTTAAGTACTTCGACTATGCGCCAACCGACGAGGTCATATATAGGGAGAGGCAACGGGAGAAGGCCCTGATGGAGCAAGGCTGGCTGTTCATCCGCATCCAGTGGAGGGACTTGTTCAACGAGCAGGCCCTGAAGATGCGGGTACTCAAGGCCCTTGGTATCACCAGTTAGACGACTCGCTGCGTGTTAGACGGTAGGAAGCGTCTAACACGCAGCGAGTCGTCGAAACGGGCCTCGGGCCCGCACGACACGCGCAGCCGGACCTACCCCGCGATCAGCTTCCGGGCTGCGGCCGAGTGCTCCGCGATCAGCCCGGCCACATCCAGATCGGGAATCGCGCCGTCAACAACCCGCCAGGACCCGCCCACCATCACCCGGTCGGCCCGGTCCGCGCCGCAAAGGAGCAGTGCTGCCACAGGATCGTGGCTCCCGGAGAAGCGCAGGGAATCGAGCTTGAACATGGCGAGGTCGGCCTGCATTCCCGGAGCCAACTGCCCGATGTCCGAGCGGCCAAGAACGGCGGCGGATCCTCGGGTCGCCCAGCCGAGCGCGCGGGACACGGGGACCGAGGCGCCGTATCGGAGCCGCTGCAGGTACAGGGCCTGGCGCGCCTCGAGGATCATGTTCGACGCATCGTTGGAGGCAGAACCGTCAACCCCCAGGCCCACTGGAACCCCGGCCGCCTCAAGTTCCAGCACCCGCGCGGTGCCGGACGCCAGCCGCATGTTCGACGTCGGGCAATGCGCGACGGCGGTTCCGGCGGCTCCCAGCCGGGCGATCTCCTCGTCGTTGAAATGGATGCCGTGTCCCAGCCAGGTCCGTGATCCGAGCCAACCGACGGATTCCAGGTAATCAACGGTCCGGAGGCCGAACATGGAGCGGCAGAAGTCCTCCTCGTCGATGGTTTCGGCGAGGTGTGTGTGCAGCCGGACATCGTACTGTTCGGCCATGACCGCGGACTCGGCCATGATTTCCTTGGTCACGGAGAAGGGCGAGCAAGGGGCTAGGGCGATCTGCACGGATGCCCCGGCGCCGGTCTGGTGATACTCACGGATGAGTCGTTCGCTGTCCGCGAGGATCGCCTCCGGTGACTGGACGGTGGTTTGGGGCGGCAGGCCGCCGTCGTCCTCTCCCAAGGTCATGGACCCGCGGGTCAGGGTGGCCCGCATGCCCATGGACCGCACTGCGGAGACTTCAATGTCAATCGCGTCTTCCATGCCGTCCGGGAAGAGGTAGTGGTGGTCGGCGGCGGTGGTGCAGCCGGACAACAGCAGTTCGGCAAGTGCTACCTGCACGGCGAGTTCCAGGCTGCGCGGGGTGAGCCGTGCCCAGACGGGGTAGAGGTTTTGCAGCCACGGGAAAAGGGGAGCGTTGGCCACTGGTCCCCAGGCGCGGGTGAGCGTTTGGTAGAAGTGGTGGTGCGTGTTGATCAGGCCCGGCAGGACGACGTGCGCGGAGGCGTCGAACTCGGTGCAGGGAACCGAAGGGCGGCCTCCGGCGGGCACTAGTTCCACGATGGTGCCGGAATCGGAAACCACCAATCCGTTGCCGGCGTCGAGGTCGTTGGCGGTGAAGATTCCGAGTGGGTTTTTGATCCACAGCATGAAGGGTTCCTTGTCTGGTCGGCGTTTCTGCGTTCCAGCTCAGTTAGGCCCTGTCTGCTGATCCAGGTTCCGGGCGTCACGTCAGCTCCGGTCCCGCCAGAGTAAGATTTCCGACGGCGGCAGTCAACGTCCGTGGGAGCGTCGCCGGTCATATCCGGCGTCAACCGCACTCCAAAGGAAAATTTCACAAGACGAAAAACTTTTTTCAAAAAACGTATGGCGCGGCTCACAGCGTGGGTGTTACGCTCTATCTGCCAAAGGCGGGCACCCGGATCCCGGGAAGCTATCTACCAGGCGCAACTTAACCTTCATCGCACATGCTGAAGCCTGGTAACCAAGCACTGGAGCTCTCTTTTCCGGCGCGCCCCCGACAGGTCACCCGGCTTCCCAGCACTAAGGAAGTCGCAACATGAGTACAACCGTCACGGCCGAACAATTCCTGGCCACATCCATTGAGCTGGCAACGGCCAATGTCCTCAACAGTGGAGGCCCTTTCGGCGCCGTCATTGTTACCGCGGACGGACAAGCCTTCCATGGCGTCAACCGCGTGACCGCCTCGAACGATCCCACCGCCCACGCAGAAGTAACGGCCATCCGCAACGCCTGCAGCGAACTGGGAACCTTCGACCTGAGCGGAGCAACCCTCTACACCAGCTGCGAGCCGTGCCCCATGTGCCTGGCATCCGCACTCTGGGCCCGCATTGACCGCGTGTTCTTCGCGGCCGACCGCCATGACGCCGCGTCCGTCGGCTTCGATGACGCGGTCTTCTACGAGTACTTCGAGAATGACAACCGGGACGAGCTGATGCCGGTATCCAAGTTGGAACTGGGCGACCCCCAGGCTCCGGCGGTCCTCCAGCCGTTCACCACATGGAACACCCTCGATTCCAGGATTGACTACTAGGGCCCGGTGGCTGACATGGAAATCCTGGATACGGCAGACATGCAAAATACCGCTGAAAAGCAGACCGCCGCTGAGAAGCAGGCTGCGCTCCTCCCCAACGGGGACAAGGGCGCAGGGCACGCAGCGGCACACGCAACCACCGCACCCGGAGCAGGCAACGGCAAGAAGCCGCCGAACTTCCTGGACAAGTTCTTCGAGATCTCCAAGCGCGGATCCACGCTCGCCCGGGAGTTCCGCGGCGGCCTGGTCACCTTCTTCACCATGGCGTACATCGTCATCCTCAACCCCCTCATCCTGGGCGGCTTCACCGCCGACAACGCTCCCACGGATGTTGCCGGCGGCTGGCTGTCGGCAGCGCAAGTAGGTGCTGTCACTGGCCTCACGGCCGGTGTCATGACCATCATCTTCGGCCTCGTGGCCAACCTGCCCTTCGGTCTCGCAGCGGGCCTTGGCATCAACTCCTTCCTGGCCGTCGCGGTCATCCAGGAGGTGACGTGGCCCGAAGCCATGGGCCTGGTGGTCATCAACGGCGTCCTGATTGTCCTCTTCGGCGCCACGGGCGCACGGACGGCGATCTTCAAGGCAGTACCCAAGGAACTCAAGGCCGCCATCACCGTTGGCATCGGCCTGTTCATCGCCTTCATCGGCTTCGTCGACTCCGGCTTTGTCCGTCCCACCAAGGGCGGCCCGCCGGTCCAGCTCGGCAATGATGGATCCATCACGTCCATCCCCACCCTCGTTTTCATCGTCGGATTGCTGGTCATGGGTATCCTCGTGGCACGCAAGATCCAGGGCGGCCTGCTGATCGGCATCGTCGCAACAACCGTCCTCGCCGCTGTTGCCGAGGCCGTGTTCCGGATCGGTCCCGGCAGCGCTGACAACCCCGGCGGCTGGCACCTCAACACCCCGGTGCTCTCCGGCCAGCTGGTGTCAGTCCCGGACCTGAGCCTCGTGGGCCAGTTCGATCTCTTCGGTTCGTTCGCACGGATCGGCGGCCTGGCTGCCACCATGCTGGTCTTCACCCTGGTGTTCACCAACTTCTTCGACGCCATGGGCACCATGACCGGCCTGGCCAAGAGCGCCGGCGTGGCACACAAGGACGGAACGTTCCCCAAGCTGAAGTCCGCCTTCATTGTTGAAGGCATGGGCGCAGTGGTGGGCGGCGCAACGTCCGGTTCGTCCAACACGGTCTACATCGACTCCGCAGCGGGCATCGGCGAAGGCGCCCGCACCGGCCTGGCTTCCGTGGTCACCGGCGCGTTGTTCCTGGGATCGATGTTCTTCACCCCGCTCACCTCGGTGGTTCCGCTGGAAGTTGCAGCTGCTGCCCTGGTGGTTGTGGGCGCGATGATGATGGCCCAGATCCGTGAAATCAAGTTCACCAAGTTCGCCATTGCACTCCCGGCATTCCTGACAATCGTCACCATGCCACTGACCTACTCGATCGCCAACGGCATCGGCGTCGGATTCATCTCCTTCGCAGTGGTCAACGCGGCGTCCGGCAAAGCCAAGAAAGTGCATCCACTCATGTGGGTGGTCACGGCCGGCTTCGTCATCTACTTCGCCCGCGGCCCGATCAATGCGCTGATGGGCATCTGACCGGGGCGGCAAACCCCGTGCCGGCGGGCAAACCGGCACCCGAAACGGCGTTGAATCCGCTCCCACCGCACGAATAGGCGTCAGCCGTCCTCCCTTATGAGGGAAGGTCCCTTCCACAGCAGGGCACCTGATTAAGGGACGACGGCGGGCGGCGGCCGGGAGCCGATGCTCCGCCATGGAGCGCGCAGCTCCATCGAGTGGGGCAGGGAGATGAAGCCCTGCCCCACTCCACCAAAACCATTGAACTTAGTCAGCGCGACTATCCTCAGCCACCATCCCGAATGAGAATTGAGGCAAGATCGCGCACTGCCCCGGCCGGGCCACCCTGCCGGGACACCTGGAAAAGGACGTGTAGCCATGCTGGATCTGATGCCTTCACTGGGCAGCTGGCGGCCGGCGGTCTCCGGCCAACGGTGCGCTGTGGCAACGATTGTTGGAACCGGCGGCTCGGTTCCGCGGCCCTTGGGGACGTCCATGATGGTCTCGGAAACCGGCGAGATCCTGGGCAGCCTGTCCGGCGGATGCGTGGAAGGGGCCGTGGTTGAAGCGGCGTTGGAAGCAATGCGCGACGGCGGCCCGCGCCTTGAGTCGTTCGGCTACAGTGCGGAGGACGCTTTCGAGGTGGGGCTTACCTGTGGAGGGGAACTGGAAGTCCATATCCAACCCCTCGCGGACGGGCTCTCATCGCTGGCGGACGAATCCACCGCAGCCCGCAACGGCCAGGCCCCAAGCCCCTTGGCACTCATCCGCAGGCTGGACGGCGCAGGGGGAGTCGTCGTCGTGCATGATCCTGTGCGCTTCCGCGCGATGGAGTCCACTGAACTCGCCAAGCTGGTGGGGGACCACCCCGCAACGCTCTTCGCAGCGGCTGCCCAGGTGGAGCCACTGCTTCAAGGCGGCCGCGCCGGTTTGGTGCGGCTGGCCCCGCCCGAGGGTTGCATCGACGGTTGGGTCACGCTGGACCGCTGGGAGGCTCCCCGTGATGAACCGGAACCCCAACCCATCACGCTGTTTGTTGAAAGCCGACTGCCGGCGGCCCGCATGCTGGTGTTCGGAGCCAACGACTTTGGTGCCGCGCTGCTGCCGGCCGGGCAACTCCTGGGCTACGAGGTCACCTTGTGCGACGCACGCCCCGCCTTCGCGCAGCAAAGCCGCTTCGCCGGGGCGGACCAGGTGATCACGGAATGGCCCCACCGCTACCTGGAGAACGAAGCAGAAGCCGGACGCATCGACGCCCGCACCGTGGTCTGCATCCTGACCCACGACCCCAAATTTGATCTTCCCCTGCTGGAAACAGCGCTCAGCCTGAACCTCGCCTACGTGGGGGCCATGGGTTCGCGGCGAAGCCACCGGCAGCGCACTGATGCGCTGCTGGAGAGGGGCACGCCCGCCGGGACCCTGGAACGGCTGCATTCGCCCATCGGGCTGGAGTTGGGCGCCGTCACGCCTGCCGAGGTGGCCGTATCCATCACTGCGGAAATCGTCGCATCGCGGGGAAGCCTGCACGGGGTTGGAGCTTTCCGCTCTCTCAAAGACACTTCCGGTCCAATTCATGCCGGGACCGGCACCCAAGACTCTCTGACCGAGGAGGACTCATGGACATGAACACCATAGAGGCCGTGGTACCAACCACGGATCCGGCCCAGTGGCGGGAAGGGGATGCCTGGCTGGCCGGCGGGACGGTCCTCTTCTCCTACGGAAGCACCGTCCTGCAGCGGCTCCTCGACCTCGGCAATGCCGGCTGGCCCGCCATCACCCTCACCGATGAAGGCATTGAACTCGCCGCCACCTGCACGGTGGCTGAACTGTACGCCTTGCCGGAGTCGGATCAAGCGGCCCACCGCGAATGGCCCGGCCTGGCCCTGGTGCGTCCCAGCTGCGACTCGTTCGTGGCGTCCTTCAAGATCTGGAACATGTCCACCGTGGGCGGCAACCTTTGCACCTCCCTGCCCGCCGGTCCCATGATCTCGCTGTGCGCCGGCCTGGACGGCATGGCCACCATCCTCAGCCCCGACGGCACCAGCCGCAACGTTCCAGTTGCCGATTTCGTCACGGGGGAGATGGAGAACGTTCTGGCCCCGGGTGAGCTGCTGCGGAGCATCCACCTTCCTGCCGAGGCGCTCTCGGCGCGGGTGGCGTTCCGTCGTCTTTCCCTGAGCAACCTCGGCCGTTCCGGGGTGCTGCTGATCGGCCGGCTGGATCCCGTCTTTGGCCTCGTCATCACCGTCACGGCGTCCACCAAGCGGCCCGTGCAGCTGCGGTTCCCCGCCGATCAGGTTCCCGACGCCGCGGCCCTGGCTGCCGCCGTCGAGCATTCCATCCCCCTCGACCTGTACCACGACGACATCCACGGGCTCCCCGCATGGCGGCGTGACATGACCTTCCGGCTCGCCGAGGAAATCCGGGCCGAGTTGCTGGACGAATCCATGACCGTGTCCGGCGACTTCTGGCCCCCGCACGCCACCTCGCCGCAGCCGTCCACGCAACCCGAAACGTCAGGCACCCAGAAGGAGGCCTCCCATGGCAATTGAGATCAACGGCGCTGCCTCGCAGGCCACACCCCGCCCCGGCCAGTGCCTCCGCACCTTCCTCCGCGAGCAAGGCAACTTCGGCGTCAAGAAGGGTTGCGACGGCGGTGACTGCGGGGCCTGCACCGTCCACGTCGACGGCACGCCCGTCCACAGTTGCATCTACCCGGCCGTCCGTGCCGAAGGAAAAGCCGTCACCACCATCGAAGGTCTCGCCACGGCCGACGGACTTCACCCCGTGCAGGAACAGTTCCTTGAGGCGCAAGGCTTCCAGTGCGGCTTCTGCACCGCCGGGATGATGATGACCGCTGCAACGTTCGACGACGAACAGCGCGCCAACCTGCCGCGGAACCTCAAGGGCAACCTCTGCCGGTGCACTGGGTACCGCTCCATTGCGGACGCGGTCTGCGGCCACGGTCCGGACGGGCACGGTCCAGACGCGCACGACGCCGGAGCTGACGTTTCCGGCGCACAGTCACCCGCCGCCGTCGAACCTAAGAGCGGTCAGCTGGGCGACAACGTGCCCGCACCCGCCGGCCCGGCCGTGGTCACCGGAACCGCGAGGTATGCCCTTGATGTTCCAGCGGACCAGCTGCCCGGCCTGCTCCATCTCAAGCTGGTCCGTTCACCGCACCCGCACGCACGCATCGTGTCCATCAACAAGGCGCCTGCGCTCGCCGTGCCGGGGGTCGTGGCCGTGTTCACTCATGAAGACGCCCCGCAGCAACTCTTCTCCACCGCCCAGCACGAGCACTACACGGACGATCCCGACGACACCCGCGTCCTGGATAACGTGGTGCGCTTTATCGGGCAGCGGGTTGCCGCCGTCGTAGCGGAATCGGTGGGCGCAGCCGAGGCAGGTGCCCGTGCGCTGGAAGTGGAATACGAGCTCCTGGACGCGGTGTTCACGCCCCTGGAAGCCATCCTTCCCGGTGCTCCCGTCATCCATGGTGACAAAGACGCGGTGGCTACGCGGATCGCCCGGCCCCTGGACAACGTAGTGGCTGAAGTCCACGCGGAGCTCGGCAGCGTGGAGGAGGGTTTTGCGGCCGCTGACTTCGTCCATGAACACACCTACCGGACGCAGCGTGTTCAGCACGTTGCCATGGAAACCCACTCGGCCATCGCGTGGCTTGACGAGGACGGCCGGCTGATGGTCCGCTCCTCCAGCCAGGTTCCGTTCCTGGTGAAGCGCACCTTGGTCCGGCTGTTCGATCTTCCGGAGGAGTCGGTCCGCGTGGTGGCAGGACGCGTCGGCGGCGGTTTCGGGGGCAAGCAGGAAGTGCTCACTGAGGACCTCGTGGCACTTGCGGCGCTGGCCCTCAAACGCCCGGTGCAGTTGGAATTCACCCGGACCGAGCAGTTCATGGCCACCACTACACGGCACCCCTTCACCATCAAGCTCAAGGCAGGGGCCAACCGCGACGGTTACCTCACGGCCTTGCAACTGGATGTCATCACCAACACCGGCGCCTACGGAAACCACGCTCCGGGGGTCATGTTCCACGGCTGCGGCGAATCCCTGGCCGTGTACAAGTGCGTCAACAAGAAGGTCGATGCGCAGGCGGTGTATACCAACACGGTTCCTGCAGGTGCCTTCCGCGGCTATGGCCTCAGCCAGATGATCTTCGCGATCGAGTCCGCCATTGATGAGCTTGCAGTCGGAATCGGCATGGACCCGCTGGATTTCCGGCTCAAGAACATGGTCCGGCCCGGCGACCACATGCTCTCCACCACCCCCGAACCCGAAGAAGATGTGCATTACGGCAGCTACGGCCTGGACCAATGCGTGTCACTTGTCCGGGACGCCCTTGACCGCGGCAAGGAACGTTACCGCGCCGCGGGCCTGGATGACCTCGGCCCGGAATGGGTCACCGGCGAAGGCGCGGCACTGTCCATGATCGACACCGTCCCGCCGCGCGGCCACTTCGCCCACACCCGGGTGAGCCTCGAAGCGGACGGAAGGTTCGCCGTCGACGTCGGAACTGCGGAATTCGGGAACGGCACCACAACCGTGCATGCGCAGCTGGCTGCCACCGCGTTGGGGACCTCCGCCTACGCCATTCAGGTGCGGCAGTCGGACACGGACCTGGTGGAGCACGACACCGGCGCCTTCGGTTCGGCAGGGACAGTGGTGGCCGGGAAGGCGACCCTCGCGGCCGCGCTCGAGCTCGCCACCCGGATCCAGACCGTCGCCGCATCGCTCACGGGCGTGCCGTTGGCGGATTGCCGCCTGGTGGACGGAGCCGTGGAGTGCGGCGACCGTTCGGTGCCGATGAAGGAAATTTACGACGCCGCCCGCCTCCAAGGCGTCCGCCTCGCCACCGACGGCAACTGGGGAGGCACGCCGCGTTCGGTTGCCTTCAACGTCCACGGATTCAGGGTTGCCGTGAACACCGGAACGGGAGAGCTGCGGATCCTGCAGAGCGTCCAGGCTGCCGACGCCGGCGTCGTGGTCAACCCACGCCAGTGCCGGGGACAGATCGAGGGCGGCATTGCGCAGGCCTTGGGTGCCACGCTGTATGAGGAGGTCAAAGTTGACGACTCCGGGCACGTGACCACGGACATCCTGCGGCAGTACCACATCCCGTCCTTCGCGGACGTGCCCCGGAGCGAGGTCTACTTCGCCAAGACCAATGACTCCACGGGGCCGCTCGGCGCCAAGTCCATGAGCGAGAGTCCGTTCAACCCCGTGGCACCGGCGTTGGCCAACGCGATCCGGAACGCGACCGGGGTGCGCTTCGGCGAACTCCCCATCGCGCGGGACAAGATCTACCTCGCCCTCCGCGACCGCACCCTGGTACCCAACTAACCAACCCCACCCCGCCCCGCCCAGCACCCAACTAGGTCGCAATAGTGCGCGTTTAGACCCGTCAAAACGCGCACTATTGCGACCTACTTGGGTTAAAACGGGGGAGCGGGGCGGGTTAAAGCGGGGGCGGATCAGGCTTCGAGCAGGTGCAGCTGGTCCTTGGTATCCAGGTCCTCGCCGGAGCAGAGGTCGCTGCAATCCACCAGGTCCACCAGGCCCGGATGCGCCTTGAGGAAGGACCGCGCCCCCGTGTCACCTTTCGCCGCTTCCGCGGCTTGCTCGCGGAGCCCGACGTCGATGATCAGCGGGTGCCGACGCTTCAGGTGGCCCGCATCATCGGGGTAGGCCGCCGCAGTGATCCGGCCGGGACGGTGGGCGCCCAGTAACCTGCTGACCGCCGTCGGGGTCAGTCCGGGCTGGTCCACCAGAGCCACCAGGATGCTGTTGTTGGGGTTGGCGGCCTCGATGCCGGTGCGGAACGAGCCCGCCATTCCCTTGGCCCAATCGGCGTTTTCCACCACCGTGTAGCGATCCAGGTCGGTGTTCTTCCGGATGTTGGCCGCCTCGGCACCGAGCACCACCACCACCTCGCGGCACCCGCCGTCATACAGGGTTTCGGCCAGCACTTCCACCAGGGTGCGCCCCCGGAAGGGGAGCAGTGCTTTGGGGCCGCGGCCCAGACGGGTTCCTGCCCCGGCCGCCAACAGGACGCCGGTGATCTGTGATGAGCCGGAGTGAGTCATATCCTCACCATACGCGCGGCATTCGACGGGGTCTCTAGGTCCATGCAGGCTTTTGAGGGTTATCTACCGGAATTGGTTGAAAAACTACTGGCGGGTAGGGCTTTTGGCGCCTTCGCGGGCCTATTAGGGTCTGAAGGGAATTGTTCAAATCAGCTCTGATGCAATGACGCGTGGAGGACAAACAAAGATGGCGGGCAGTTTCGAAATTCTCAAGGCCGGACCCAGCACCTTCCGGTTCCGGCTCACGGCCGACGACGGCACGGTTGTGGCAGTGTCGCCACAGTTTCCCAACCTGAAGGCGGTTGTAGCCGGGATCAATGCAGTCCGCGAAAATGCGGCCACCGGGTTTGTGGTGGATCGGCGCAGCTTGCGAACGTAGGTCCTGTTGGAACAAAAAAGCGGCGGCAGTGTTCATGAAGAACACTGCCGCCGCTTTTTGTTGATGCAAGGTTCAGGCGTCGCCGCCTGCGCCTCCGGTGGTGCCGGCGTTGACGTCGAGCAGTTTGTAGCGGTCAATCGCGTACGACGGCGCTCCCTCCTCAACCTCGCCCCTCGCCGCCAGCATCTGCAGGGTTTTGGTGACGATGGAGTGGGTGTCGTTTTTGAAGTAGCGGCGGGCGGCTTGGCGGGTGTCGGAGAAGCCGAAGCCGTCTGCTCCGAGGGAGGCGAAGTCGTTGGGGATGTATTGGCGGATTTGGTCGGGGATGGCTTTCATGTAGTCGGACACGGCGATGACGGGTCCGTTGTGGCCGTGGAGTTGTTCGGTGATGAAGGGGGTGGGTGTTTCCTGGCCGGGGTTGAGGAAGGCGTGTTCTTCGGCGGCGAGTCCGTCGCGTCGGAGTTCGTTCCAGGAGGTTACTGACCAGACGGCCGCGGCGACGCCCCAGTCCTCGTTGAGGATGCGGGCGGCTTCCAGGGCCCAGGGCACGGAGACGCCGGAGGCGAGGATTTGTGCGGTGGGCCGGTTCGGGTCCCCTTCGGGTGCGGGGGCGAGTTGGTAGATGCCTTTGAGGAGTCCGTTGATGTCCAGGTCGGCGGGTTCGGCCGGTTGGGTGATGGGCTCGTTGTAGACGGTGAGGTAGTACATGACGTTCTTATCCGCGTCAGCGTCGTCGCCGTACATTTGTTCGAGTCCGTGGTGGATGATGTGGCCGATTTCGTAGCCGTAGGCGGGGTCGTAGGTGCGCACGGCGGGGTTGGTGGAGGCGAGCAGGGGGGAGTGTCCGTCGGCGTGTTGGAGTCCTTCGCCGGTGAGGGTGGTTCGTCCTGCGGTGGCGCCGATGATGAAGCCGCGGGTCATTTGGTCTGCTGCGGCCCAGAAGGAGTCTCCGGTGCGTTGGAAGCCGAACATGGAGTAGAAGACGTAGATCGGGACCAGGGGTTCGCCGTGGGTGGCGTAGGAGGTTCCGGCGGCGGTGAATGCTGCGACGGCTCCGGCTTCGTTGATGCCGGGGTGGATCAGTTGTCCGGCGGGGGATTCTTTGTAGGCCAGGACGAGGTCGCGGTCCACGGAGAGGTAGTTCTGGCCTTTGGGGTTGTAGATTTTCGCGGTCGGGAAGAACGCGTCCATGCCGAAGGTGCGTGATTCGTCCGGGACGACCGGGACGAGGCGGTGGCCGAAGTTTTTATCGCGCATGAGGTCTTTGAGCAGGCGCACGAAGGCCATGGTGGTCGCGGCTTGTTGTTTCCCGGATCCGCGTTTGGCGATGTCGTAGGATTTGGCTTCGGGCAGGGTCACGGGGGTGTGGCCGGGGCGGCGTTCGGGCAGGAATCCGCCCAGTGCTTTGCGGCGTTCCATGAGGTACTGGATTTCCGGGGCGTCCATGCCGGGGTGGTAGTACGGGGGCCGGTAGAGGTCCGCGTCGAGTTGTTCGTCGCTGATCGGGATGCGCAGGTGGTCACGGAAGGCTTTGAGGTCTTCCATGGTCAGTTTCTTCATTTGGTGGGTCGCGTTGCGGCCCTCGAAGTGCGGGCCCAGGCCGTAGCCCTTGACGGTTTTGGCCAGGATGACGGTGGGTTTGCCCTTGAACTCGGTCGCTGCCTTGTACGCGGCGTAGACCTTGCGGTAGTCATGGCCGCCGCGTTTGAGGTTCCAGATCTGTTCATCGCTCAGGTCCGCGACCATGTCCTTGGTCTGCGGGGTGCGGCCGAAGAAGTGTTCGCGGACGAACCCGCCGGATTCGGCCTTGTAGGTCTGGTAGTCCCCGTCGGCGGTTTCGTTCATGAGTTTGACCAGCGCACCGTCGTGGTCCGCTTCCAGGAGGGAGTCCCATTCCCGGCCCCAGACGACCTTGATCACGTTCCAGCCCGCGCCGCGGAAGAACGCTTCGAGTTCCTGCATGATCTTGCCGTTGCCGCGCACCGGCCCGTCCAGGCGCTGGAGGTTGCAGTTGATCACGAAGTTCAGGTTGTCCAGGTTCTCGTTCGCTGCCAGCTGCAGCAAACCCCGCGATTCGGGCTCGTCCATTTCCCCGTCACTGAGGTGTACTACTGATGTGAGACACAGTTTGAAAGGATTGTGCTCATGTCTGCTCGACCTACCTATTCCGATGAGTTCAAGGCCGATGCCGTCGCTTTGGCGGCGTCTTCGGGCCGTCCGTTGCCTGCCGTTGCTGCTGATCTCGGGATCTCGTTGACTGCTCTGAAGCGGTGGATTCGGTTGGCCCGTGAGGCTGATCAGGAAAGCGGTGGCAAGCCCGATGACCCGGTAGATCCGGTGAAATTCAAAGCCATGGAGGCCCGGCTGCGGGAGCTCGAGCGGGAGAATGATTTCCTGAAAAAAGTTTCGGCGTTCTTCGCCAAAGAACAGCGGTAGAAGATCTCTACCGCGTTGTTCAGGAGGAGAACGCCGACTTTCCGGTGGCCTGGATGTGCCGGCAGTTGGGGCTTCCGCGGGCCTCGTACTACCGGTGGCGTGACGCTGAGGAGACACCGACCGCGGCCCGTCACCGGGAACTGACGGACCAGGTGAGGACCGTCTTCGATTCCTCGGACGGGATCTTCGGTCACCGCATGGTGCATACCAAACTTGTTGCCGCCGGCATCGAGGTGTCGGTGGGCACCGTGGCGGGGATCATGGCTGAGAACGGATGGGCGGCAAAGCGGATGCGCGCCTTCAAGCGCACCACCATAGCCTCGGATCCGGACAAGGTCTTCGCGGACCTCATCGGCCGGGATTTCACGGCAGATGCCCCGGGCACCCGTTTGGTGGGCGATATTACCTACTTGCGGACCGGTGAGGGCTGGCTGTATCTGGCCACCGTCATTGACCTGTGCACCAGGATGGTCGTCGGTTGGGCCATGGCGGACCACATGCGCGCCTCGTTGGTTACCGGGGCCCTGAGGATGGCCAGAGACCGCGGCCACCTGACCCCGAACGCCATCTTTCACAGCGATCGCGGGACGCAGTACACGTCCCGCGAAATGGGCGCTTGGTGCGCCGGAAACAAGATCCGTCAATCGATGGGCGCTACCGGGGTGTGTTGGGATAACGCCGTGGCCGAATCGCTGTTTTCATCCCTGAAGAACGAGTTCTATCACCATCACAGCTTCGCGACCCGCCAAGACGCCAGACGGGCCACGATGCGTTACATCGAAGTGTTCTACAACCGCTGGAGGCCTCACACCAACAACAAGGGTCTCCCGCCAGCGACGGCAATGGCCAACTTCGCACCAAAAAGGCAGCCGCTGTCCGCTGCTGCCTGACCGAAAAGAAACTACCCGGCTGTCTCACATTCTTGACACACCTCACACCAAGGAACGCCCAGACCTGCTGGTCGGAGGTGTCCTTGATCCCGCGGTTATGCAGGTACCGGTTGGACTGGGCCTGGTAGATCGCGTTCATCGGGCCGATACCCATCGACACGGTCGGGAATTCCCAGAACCCCGGCATCAGGCGCGGGTGCGGGTAGGAAGACAGGGCATGGCCTTCCTTGGACTTCTCCTGCCGGAACCCGTCCAGATCCTCCTCGCTCAACCGCCCTTCCATGAACGCACGCGCGTACATGCCCGGGGACGCGTGGCCCTGGAAAAACACCTGGTCCCCGCCCGAAGGATGGTCCTTGCCGCGGAAGAAGTGATTGAAACCCACCTCATACAACGTCGCCGCGCCCGCGTACGTGGAAATATGCCCGCCCACCCCGATATCGGAGCGCTGCGCCCGGTGAACCATCACCGCCGCGTTCCACCGCATATACGCCCGGTACCGGCGCTCGAACTCCTCATTACCCGGGAACTCAGCCTCCTGATCCACCGGAATCGTGTTCACGTAATCAGTAGTGGTCACCATCGGAACACCCACGCTCCGGGCACCGGCACGCTGGAGCAACGAACGCATAATGAACTGCGCACGCTCAGTACCCTGCTCAGCGATCAACGCATCAAGGGACTCAATCCACTCCGCAGTCTCTTCCGGATCACGATCAGGCAGCTGGGCAGTCAACCCGCTGAGGATGTGTGAGGTCTCTTCTCCTGCAGCCACGTCCAACCTCTCTTCATTGAATGTCTGGGCGCTTGCTCTGTGGGGGCGCTCAAGGAATTTCGTATTGTGAGAATAAAATTCTGCAATTCGAGATTACGCACGCGTGGTGGGCGGCGTCAATACGGATTGCTGGACCGATACAGTCAACTCCTCCGCCCCCGGCCAATCAACAGAATGTGACCCGACAGACAGTCGACCCCTTGACCGCGCGTGATGTAGGTCATAAAGTGTTTTCACTATTCAATAACTAGTTTCCACCTGACGGAAACAGTACGAAGTGGAGATCCACGATGCAGACGACTTCATCAGTCGGCGTCACTGGAGCTCCGGAAGAAGACGCACATAAAGGTGGAGGACACCTTCCTTCCGTTGGAAATACGGAACTCTGCGCCATAGCTTCCGAAGCATCAGGCCGTACCATCAGCCCCAGCCTCTACAACATCGACCTCGCACCCACCAAGGTGGAGGGCCGTAAGTGGACCAGCTACAGCATCTTTACCCTCTGGGCCAACGACGTCCACAGCCTGGGTAATTACGCCTTCGCCATTGGCCTCTTCTCCTTGGGCCTTGGCGGCTGGCAAATCCTCGTTGCGCTGGGAATCGGGGCAGTGCTGCTCTTTGCCCTGCTCAACTTCTCCGGCTTCATGGGGCAGAAAACCGGTGTTCCTTTCCCGGTCATGAGCCGTATCAGCTTTGGCATTCGGGGAGCCCAGCTCGCCAGCCTGGTCCGTGGCGCCGTTGCTGTCGCCTGGTTCGGCATCCAGACGTACCTCGCTTCAGTGGTCCTGCGCGTCCTGCTGGTAGCTGTGGCACCCGGGCTCAAGGACCTGGACAGCAATTCCATCCTCGGCCTCTCCACCTTGGGCTGGCTCTCCTTCGTTGCACTGTGGATCGTCCAGCTGGTCATCGTGAGCTTTGGCATGGAAATGATCCGCAAGTACGAGGCCTTCGCCGGGCCCATCATCCTGGTCACCATGGCCGCCATCGCCGTGTGGGTCTTCGTCGAGGCCGGCGGTGCCATCCAGTGGTCCGGCATCAAGGGCCTTGAAGGTACGGAGATGTGGCTGACCATCTTCGCCGGCGGTGCCCTCTGGGTGTCCATCTACGGCACGTTCGTCCTGAACTTCTGCGACTTCACGAGGTCTTCCACGTCCAAGAAGTCGATCGTCAAGGGCAACTTCTGGGGCATTCCCATCAACATGCTGGTCTTCGGCGCAATCGTCGTGGTCATGGCCGGCGGACAGTACAAGATCAACGGAACGGTGATCGAAAGCCCCTCGGACATCGTCCAGAGCATCCCGAACACGCTCCTCCTGGTCCTGGCTTGCCTTGCACTGCTGATCCTGACCATCGCAGTGAACCTGATGGCAAACTTCGTGGCTCCGGTCTACGCACTGACCAACCTGTTCCCGCGGCACCTGAACTTCCGCAAGGCGGCCTGGGTCAGCGGCACCATCGGCCTGGTCATCCTTCCGTGGAACCTGTACAACAACCCGATCGTCATCGTGTACTTCCTCGGTGGCCTTGGCGCCCTGCTCGGTCCGTTGTTCGGCGTCGTGATGGCCGACTACTGGCTGGTCCGCCGCGGCAAGGTCAACGTCCCCGAGCTCTACACCGAAGACCCGAAGGGTGCGTACTTCTATAAGCGCGGCGTCAACCCCCGGGCCATCATCGCCATGATCCCGGCCGCAGGGCTGGCCATCGCCATCGCTTTCATTCCGGGCCTGGCCGCGGCCGCGCCGTTCGCCTGGTTCATCGGAGCGGGCGTCGGAGCGCTGACGTACTTCGCCGTGGCTGACAAGAAGCAGGCACACCTTGACGTCTCCGGCGAGCCGATCGCCGTCGCAAGCACCCACTAGAAGCAAAACCAAGGCGCTGCCCGTCCTCCCGGTTCCGGACCACGGTCCCACCGGTCGCAGGGCGGGCGCTGCCCGTTGAGAGGAAAAACCATGCGCATTCTTGTTGCGAACGTGAACACCACGCAGTCCATGACCGATTCCATCGCCGCCCAGGCCCGCGCTGCTGCCGCGCCGGGTACGGAGATCGTCGGGATCACCCCGCGGTTCGGCGCCGATTCCTGCGAGGGCAACTTCGAGAGCTACCTTGCCGCGATCGCCGTCATGGATGCAGTGGTCAACTACCCCGAGCCTTTCGACGCCGTGATCCAGGCAGGCTACGGTGAACACGGGCGCGAGGGCCTGCAGGAACTCCTCGATGTCCCCGTAGTGGACATCACCGAGGCAGCAGCCAGCACGGCCATGTTCCTCGGTCACAAGTACTCGGTGGTCACTACCCTGGACAGGGCGGTTCCGCTGATTGAGGACCGTCTCAAACTGGCCGGCCTGGACGCCCGCTGTGCTTCCGTCCGTGCCAGCGGTATGGCGGTCCTGGAGTTGGAGGCGTACCCGGAGCGCGCCGTCGAGGCGATCGTAGGGCAGGCTGAAGAAGCCGTGGGCAAGGATCACGCCGAGGTGATCGTCCTGGGCTGCGGCGGAATGGCAGGCCTTGACGAGCAGATCCGCCAGCGCACCGGCGTTCCCGTGGTGGACGGGGTAGCCTCCGCCGTCACTATCGCCGAGTCCCTGGTCCGCTTGGGCCTGACCACTTCCAAGGTGCGCACCTTCGCCACGCCGCGTCCCAAGACTGTCATAGGCTGGCCCATAACCCAGGCAGCCCGGACTGCTGCACGCTAGGCGACCACCCGAAAGGCATCCATATGACTGACCCAAGCCTGCCCGCAGACCCGAGGGTCGCCGTCGTCACCGGGGCCGGTTCCGGTATTGGCCGCGCAGTTGCCCGGCTCATGCTGTCCGAGGGTTACCGGGTTGCGCTGGCAGGGCGGCGCGAGGCTCAGCTGCTGGAAACAGCGGACGGCCACCCGGACGCGCTGGCGGTCCCGTGCGACGTAACAGTGCCCGACGACGTTGCGCGCCTTTTCGAACAGGTGCGGCAACGCTGGGGACGGGTTGATGTGCTGTTCAACAATGCCGGCATCTTCGGGCCGGCAGGCGACGTGGGGGACCTGGACATCGCGGAGTGGGAGGCCACGCTGCGGGTCAACGTGACCGGCTCCATGCTGTGTGCCGCCGAGGCCGTCCGGACCATGAAGGCACAGGAGCCACAGGGCGGCCGGATCATCAACAACGGATCCATCTCCGCGCATTCACCCAGGCCCAGGTCTGTTGCGTATACCGTCACCAAGCACGCGATGACCGGCCTGACCAAGAGCATCGAGCTGGACGGCCGCGGCTTTGGCATCACCTGCGGACAGATAGACATCGGCAACACCCGCACGGAGATCATGGACACCATTGGCGTTGGTTCCGGTGCCCTCCAAGCCGATGGGTCCCGCAAAGTCGAGCCGATGTTTCCTGTGGATGATGCGGCCCGCGCCGTGCTGATGATGGCCAACATGCCGCCGTCGGCCAGTGTGGGATCCGTGGTGGTGACCGCCGCCGGCATGCCGTTCATCGGCCGCGGCTAGGAGTTTCCCGCCTGGCGCCCAAGGTGCGCGTACCGCCCCGACCAACATTGAGCCCAAGAAGCCCCCGACAAGCCGGAATTTCCGGCGTGTCGGGGGCTTCCTGCCGTCAAAGTGGGTCGTGGCCGCACGCCGCAATGGCATACCAAACTAGATGTGACTTCCGTATTATGGAAAATCAATTTCCCCTTGCGGAATGATGTGAGCAGGATTACATTGAAAACATCCCCCAAATGAGGGGCCTGTTCCCAAACTGATTGGTTCAGATCAATGAAGATCCCAGACTCTGCGGCGCTGAAGGCGAGTTCGGCTCCGCGGAAGAAGAAGCCCCTGTATAGGTCGCTCTTCTTCCAAATCCTGATCGCCGTCGTCGCAGGTGTACTCATCGGCCACTTTTGGCCGACCATCGGGTCCACCCTCCGGCCGTTGGGCGATGGTTTCATTCAACTCATCAAGATGATCATTGCCCCGCTGATCTTCCTCGTGATCGTCACGGGTATCTCAGCGGTCGGCGACGTCAAGGCGGTCGGAAGGGTCGGGGTCAAAGCACTCCTGTACTTCACCGGCGCCACGCTTTTCGCCCTCGTCTTCGGACTCATCGTAGGTAACATCGTCCAGCCGGGTGCCGGCCTGAACATCGATCCCGCGACGCTGTCCCAGGAAGCCCTCAACGCCAAGACAGGCAACGCGCCGCCCAAGGACGCCGCAGCCTTCATCCTGGACGTCATCCCCACCAGTGTCATCGGCGCTTTCGCGAACAACAGCCTGCTCCAGGTCCTGTTCTTCTCCGTCTTCTTCGGCGCAGCCATCGTGGTGATCGGCCGGGAACGCTGCATGCCGGTCATCAGCCTCATGGAGACCGTCCTCGAACTGATCTTCAAGATCATGTCCTGGATCATGAAGGTCGCCCCCATTGGTGCCTTCGGCGCCATGGCGTTCATCATCGGCCAGTACGGCCTGGGCACCCTCAGCACCTACGCCCTCTTGATCGCAGCGTGCTACGGAGCGGCCATCGTCTTCATCGCGCTGCTGTTCCTCGTTGCATGGGGCTTCGCCCGGGTTCCGCTGTGGAGCTTCCTGAAGTACACCCGCGAAGAATTCCTGCTGGCACTCGGAACCGCCTCCACGGAGGCCGTCATGCCGCGCATCATGACCAAGCTGACCAACGCCGGCTGCTCCCGGGCCACCACCGGTCTGGTGGTTCCCACGGGTTACTCCTTCAACCTGGACGGCGCCGCGATCTACCTCTCCATCTCACTGCTGTTCCTGGCGCAGGCGTTCGGGCACAACCTGGACCTCGGCCAGCAGCTCGCGGCGCTCGGTGTGCTGCTGCTGACCTCCAAGGGCATGGCAGGAGTTCCGGGATCATCGTTCCTGGCCCTCTCGGCAACCGCCGCAGCCCTGGGCATCTTCCCGGTTGCCGGCGTCGCACTCCTCCTCGGTGCGGACCGCCTCATGGACTCCATGCGCGTTGTAGTGAACCTGCTCGGCAACTGCGTGGCGACCTTCGTGGTGGCCAAGTGGGAAGGCCAATTCGACCGCAGCGTCATGCTCCGTGCTTTCAAGGGTGAGATCACCAACGAGGATTCGGCCATCATGCTCGGCAAGGAAGACGTCTACGAGGAGCAGGAACTGCAGCGGATCACCGGCGGCCAGAACCCGTCGCCCAAATTCCGTGGCGGTCCCACCCCCGACAACATTCCACAGTTCGAAATGAGCAAGAAGGGCCAGTCCGAAACCCCGGTCTGTCCCGACTGACTCCAAACAGTCGCGCTGATGCCCCCAAGACCCGGTTTTGGGGGCATCAGCTGTTTCCGCCCGCTATCGGGTTGGTGCGCCTAGAGCGGCAGGAGCGTTGAAAGGTCCGCGCGCAGGCCGGAAGCTGCTACACGCCCGGCGGCAACGGCCTCTCCCCACGTGATCCGTCCGGTCACCAGTTCAAGCCAGGTGGCGCCGTCGGTCTCGATGACGTTCGGGGGAGTGCCCCGCGTGTGCCGCGGACCCTCCACGCACTGCGTCACGCCGAACGGCGGTACACGGACCTCCACCGAATTACCCGGCGCGCGTGCGGTGACTTCCTCCAGCGAGTACCGGACCGCCGTCGCTATGACGGAGCGCGACGGCGGGGTCCCGGCTTCGTCGCCGCCGGAACCTTCCCGGGGCCCGACGGCGGACTGCCAGGCTTCCAGCGCGGCGCGGCCCTCGTTGATGTCGACGCGGCGTCGTGCAACTGCCATGAACTTCTCCTAAACCTGCGTATCAGTCTTAGTCGAGCAACGCGGACACGGCATTGCCCAGCCGGATCCTGCCTACTTGCCGTCCGCCGCCGAGGACGGGTTCCACCACGCGCTCCAGCACGTTGGAGACCGCCGGGATGTCCACGGCGCCGCTCACGGCAAGGAGCGTCAGGCCTACCAGCGACGTGGCCCGAAGGTTCCCGTCCAGCACTTTGACGGCCACGGTCGCGCCGGTGTCCGTGGCGAGGACCAGCACCCCTTCCGCGCCGATCTTGGCCAGGACTCCCAGCTCTTCCATGACGGTGGTATTCGCTTCGCCCCGGCCTTGCACGGCCCACGGGTAGTCCAGCATGGACGTGGCGATGGTGGCGGCCCGGGCATTGGAAGCGGGGTTCCCGGGCGATTGGGCCAAGCGCGAGTAGGCCCGGGCCAAGCCGGTCAAGGAGATCGCCGCAACGGGTGCGCCGCAGCCGTCGATGCCCAGATGCGCAATCCGCTGGTCGGCGTACTCCTCGATCACGGCGCGCACTTGCTGCTGCAGGGGGTGGTTCGGCTCGAGGTAGCTGCGGAGGTCCCAGCCGTTTTCCACGCACGCCCAGAGGAAAGCTGCGTGCTTGCCCGAGCAGTTGAAGGCGAGCTTCGACTGGCCCCGCTCGGTCCGGACCAGCCAGTTCCTTGCGGTCTCGTCCTGGGGCCAGGCTGCGGGGCACTGGAGCTGGTCTTCCTTCAGCCCGGCCGCTTTCAGCATGCCTTCAACCACGTCCATGTGATCGAGGGAGCCGTTGTGGCTGGCGCAGGCGAGGGCCACCTGTGCACCGCGGAGCGGGACGCCGGACTGCATGGCGGCGAGGGCCTGGAACGGCTTGAGGGTTGAGCGGGCCATGACGGGGGCGTCGATGTCGCCGAGGCTCGTAACCACATTCCCGTCTCCGGACAGGACCACCGCGGAACCGATGTGCCGGGACTCGATGAAGCCGCTGCGTTCGATCACTGCAAGTTCGACGGCGGACTCAACGGTGAACGTTTCATGGGAACTCAGTGGCATGTGCCCAGTCTAGGCGGCGCGGGACGCCGGGAGCGGGTCATCCCTGCCGGGTCCAACCTGCCGGGTCATGCACGCAGGGTCATCCTTGCCGGTCATCCTTGCCCAGGGGGCTGACACACCTTAGGACTCGCACGCCTTCACAAAGTACCCTTGAAGACTGTGAAGGTACTCGTCATTGGCCCAGGCGGCCGCGAACACGCCATTGTCCGCTCCCTGCTTGAAGATCCCAACGTCTCCGAGGTCCACGCGGCGCCCGGAAACGCAGGCATCAGCAAACTGGTTCCCACCCACGCGATCGACGGGAACAGCCCGGAAGCCGTGTCCGCCCTTGCCACCAAGCTCGGCGTGGACCTGGTAGTGGTTGGTCCGGAAGCTCCCCTCGCTGCCGGTGTTTCCGACGCCGTCCGTGAGGCAGGCATTCCCGTTTTCGGTCCTGGCAAGGAAGCCGCCCAGCTTGAGGCATCCAAGGCTTTTGCGAAGCAGATCATGGCCGAGGCCGGCGTGCCGACCGCCATGGCCCGGGTTGCCGAGAACGCCGAAGAAGCCGCCGACGCGCTGGACACCTTCGGTGCTCCCTACGTTGTGAAGGACGACGGACTGGCTGCCGGCAAGGGCGTTGTTGTCACCCGTGACCGCGACGAAGCCCTGGCCCACGCGCAGGCCTGCTTCGACGCCGGCGGAACCGTGGTGATCGAGGAGTTCCTCGACGGCCCCGAGGTATCCCTGTTTGTTCTTTGCGACGGCCGCAACACCGTCCCGTTGTCCCCGGCGCAGGACTTCAAGCGCATCTTCGACAACGACGAAGGCCCCAACACCGGCGGCATGGGTGCCTACACCCCGCTGGAGTGGGCACCGGAAGGCCTCGTCCAGGAAGTCATCGACCGCGTCGCCCAACCCACCGTGGACGAGATGGCCCGCCGTGGCACGCCTTTCATCGGGGTCCTGTACTGCGGCCTCGCGTTGACCTCCCGCGGCACCCGCGTCATCGAGTTCAACGTCCGCTTCGGCGATCCGGAGACCCAGGCCGTCCTTGCCCGCCTCAAGACGCCGCTCGGTGCGCTGCTGCTGGCAGCTGCCAAGGGCGAACTGGACACGGCAGAAGAGCTGCGCTGGTCCAAGGACACGGCGGTCGCCGTCGTCGTGGCCGCCGAGAACTACCCGGACACGCCCCGCACGGGCGACCGCATCCGCGGCCTCAAGAAGGTTGACGAGCTGGACGGCGTCCACGTCATCCACGCCGGCACCAAGCTGGACGACGACGGCAAGGTGGTCTCGGCCGGCGGCCGCGTCCTGGCCGTTGTTGCGCTCGGTTCCGACCTGGTGGACGCGCGCGAAAAAGCGTACGACGGCGTGGAGCTGATTCAGCTCGAAGGCGCACAGTTCCGTACGGATATTGCAGGCAAGGCCGCCCGCGGGGAAATCCACGTACCGTACGGCGCCACCGGAAGCATCCCGAAAGTGCAGGCCTGAGCCATGACTGATTCCCTTCCCACCGGCGGCCTTGAGACGGAGGCTTTGCAGCTTCCCGGCTGGACGCACGTGTACTCCGGCAAGGTCCGCGACCTCTACGTTCCCGCCGATGAGTCCATTAACGAGAAGTTCGGGCAGGAGTGCGTCCTGGTGGTGGCCAGCGACCGGATTAGCGCCTACGACCATGTGCTCAGCAGCGAGATCCCGGACAAGGGCCGCGTGCTGACGCAGTTGAGCCTGTGGTGGTTCGATCAGCTGGGTGTTGAGCACCATGTGCTTGCTTCCACCGTTGAAGGCGGTGTTCCGGCGGAGGTTGAGGGCCGGGCCATGATCTGCAAGAAGCTGGACATGTTCCCTGTGGAGTGCATCGCCCGCGGGTACCTGACCGGTTCCGGGCTGGCCGAGTACAAGGAATCGGGCACGGTGTGCGACATTCCGCTGCCCGAGGGCCTGGTTGACGGGTCCCGCCTGAAGAAAGCGCTGTTCACGCCGTCGGCCAAGGCCGAGGTGGGCGAGCATGACGAGAACATCACGTACGACGACGTTGTGGCCATGGTTGGCGACGACATCGCTGCACGCTTGAGCGAGCTCACCCTGAAGATCTACACCCGCGCCGAGGAGATCGCCCGGGAACGGGGCATCATCCTGGCCGACACCAAAGTGGAGTTCGGTGTCGATGCGAACACGGGCGTGATCACCCTGGGAGACGAGGTCCTGACGCCGGACTCGTCCCGCTTCTGGGATGCGTCCACGTACGAACCGGGTAAGTCGCAGCCGTCCTACGACAAGCAGTACGTCCGCGACTGGCTGACCTCCGCGGAATCCGGGTGGGACAAGTCCTCGGACACCCCTCCGCCGGCACTGCCTGCCGAGGTTGTGGAGCGCACCCGCGCCCGCTACGTCGAAGCGTACGAGAAACTGACTGGCCGCACCTTCGCGTAACGCCTGCCCAACTGACTGGCAGTAGGGGTTGCTCTGAGCGCTCAGAACAACCCCTACTGCCAGTCAGTTGGCGCTTAAACGGCTTCCGGGTGTGTTGCGGCGGCGCGGCGTTCGGCCAAGCGGATTTCCAGGACCGCGTCCATGGCCTGCTGGACACGGTCTGAGGCACCCGCCGCGCTGAAGTCGTGCTGTGCTTCCTCCAGGAAGTGAAGCGCCTCGGCGGTTTCGCCCGCAGCCTTCAACGACTTGCCGAGCAGAAGTGAGACTTCGCCGGCAGTGTGCCGGGCCAGGACCTTGCGGTCCTCGTAAATCTCCCGCAGTTTGTCGACGGCGGCAGGAATATCACCGGTCAGGTACAGCCAGCGCGCACGGATGAAAGCGACTTCGAGCTGGTCGGTCTTGTTGCCGCCCACAATGGACAGGGCCAACTCGGCCCGCTCGATGGCGGACAACGTCTCCGGCTCAACGATTCCGGAGGACAGCCGGACTGCGGCGGAGGCCTTGTTGAAGCGCGCCCACAGTTCGATGTCGTTGGCGGGGGAGAGGAGCTTGGCGGCCCGTTCGTGGTGCTTGATGCCCTCTGCGTAATCGTGGCGCATGAAGGCGACGTTGCCCACCACCCAGGCCACCTCGCCGGCGAGCTGGGACATGGAGTGCTCATCCATGTGCTCGATCATCGCAAGGCAGTACTCCCACGCCTCATCCAGTTTTCCGCTCTCAGCCATTGCACCGATCAACGCCCGGTGGGCGCCGATGATCAGCGTGGATCCCTTGGGCAGCTGACTGGAGAGTTCAACTGCCTTCTTGGCATGCTCGACGGCGGTGGCTAGTTGGCCTTGACCGTGGCACACAGCAGCAAGCATCTGCCAGGCGCGCACTCCCAAGCCTGCGGACTCGGTGGCCATAGGGTGTTCCAGCAGGTGTTCGACAATCTGCTGGCATTCCTTCAGCAGGCCCTGCTTCATGACGCACTCGGCCTGCATGTAGGTCATGTTCCACCAAGCGCTGTTGTTCTTGGCTTCCAGGGCGATCTGCGCTGCCGTTGCTGCATGACTGGCGGCTAATTGGTAGTCGCGTAGGTCCCAGGCCTGCCGGGCGTAAAGACCGGCCAGGACGTACTCGGCGTCACTGACTGAAACGGGCTGGCTCCAGGCCTCCAAGGCCTTAGGTGCCAATTCCAAGCGCCGGGCGAGTTCCTCGATGACCTCTTGGGTGGGCTCGCGCCGTCCGGTTTCAAGCAGGGAGATGTAGCTCGGGGAGTACAGGTTCTTACCCAGCTCGGCCTGGGTCAGACCGCGTTCCAGCCGTTCGGCACGTAGTTTCTCGCCGAATCCGTTTCCCACGGGTTCCTCCCTCCGGTGTCTTTCGACCCAAACCTTGACAGTGTCTGTGGAAAACATTTTACAATGTATGTCAACAGGGACCGCGCAATTTCCGTAACGAATCCGACTCGCATTGGGGAACAATATGTTCAAGAAACTCGCCGCCTCGGTGGCACTGGCAGGCGCGCTTGCGTTCACGGTTGCGGCTCCCGCAGTCGTCTCCGCGGCTTCGACCGTTGAATCCGACACTTCGCTCAGTGCCATTGGCAACTGGCCTGATCCGATGCGCGCAAGCGTAGCGGCACCCACCAAGACAACGGAGACGACGTACACCACCTCGTCCATCGGCAACTGGCCGGATCCGATGTAATCAATCATTCGACTGGAACCCCGGAGCATCACGAGCAGCTCCGGGGTTTCTTTTTGCGTTTTATGCGTGGACAGCCCGGCGGCGCAACCGTGAGTCTCGTGCCTTGAGACAAGGCCCCGGGCTCAACTTAAAACAAAAAAGGCGCCGACTTCTCGACGCCATTTTCGTGTTTGGTCGGGATGACAGGATTTGAACCTGCGACCTCTTCGTCCCGAACGAAGCGCGCTACCAAGCTGCGCTACATCCCGATCCGCTGCGAAAGCAACTGTTAAAGAATAGCTGACTCGGTGCGGGATGCGAAATCGGGGGAGCGGTGTTGCTCGTCACAACAACACCGTGAGCCCCACCCCTTGACGCTAGACCAGGGAATCCCGCCAAGCCCCGTGCAGGCGGGCGAACCTGCCGCCGCCGGAGATCAATTCCGCGGGTGTCCCGTCCTCAACGATCCGTCCGTCGTGGACCACCAGCACACGGTCCGCAGTCTCCACGGTGGAAAGACGGTGGGCAATGATGATCGCAGTCCGTCCCGCGCTGCCCCCGGATACTCCTTCCAGCAGGTTGGCCAATCCCTGCTGGACCATCCGCTCGGAAGGGATATCCAGGGAGGAGGTTGCCTCATCCAGGATCAGGACTGCCGGCGCCGCGAGGAAGGCCCGGGCGAAGCCTATGAGCTGGCGCTGCCCGGAGGATACGCGTCCGCCCCGCTTGTTCACATCGGTGTCGTAGCCGTCAGGCAGGCCCATGATGAACTCGTGGGCTCCCACTGCCCGTGCCGCTGCTTCAATCTCGGCGCGGGACGCTTCCGGGCGTCCCAGGGCAATGTTGTCCGCCACCGAGCCACTGAAGAGGAAAGCTTCCTGGGTGACCATGACCACTGCCCGCCGAAGATCGGTGGTGGACAGATCGCGCAGATCGACGCCGTCCAGCGTGATGGACCCGGAAGAGACGTCATAGAAACGCGCTATGAGCTTGGCCAGCGTTGACTTGCCGGCGCCCGTCTGCCCCACCAGCGCCACGGTCTGTCCGGCAGGAATGTGCAGGTCAAGCCGTGGAACCACAATGCTGCCGTCGTTGTAGCCGAACTCCACGCCGTTGAAGTCGATCTCGCCGCGCGGCTGCTTCAACGCCACCGGGTTCTTGGGCGGACGAACGGTGGGAACTTCCTCGAGCAACCCGGACACCTTTTCCAGGGCAGCCTGCGCACTTTGGAAGGAGTTGTAGAACATGGCCATCTGGTCCACGGGTTGGAAGAAGCGCTTAGTGGACAGGATGAGGGCCAGCAGGACACCCACCGCCAGATCCCCGCTGAGAACCCGGAAGCCTCCGAACAACAGAACTACAGCCACGCAGACGTTACCGATCAGCACCAGGCCGGGCTGCAGGACACCGTTCAGGAAGATCGACCGGACCGTGACCTTGCGGTAGTCCTCGGCCACCTCGCCGTACTGTTCGGCGTTCTCCCGCTCCTTGCGGAAAGCCTTGACCGCACGGATGCCGGTCATGGTCTCCACGAAGTGGACGATCAGCCGTGCCGACACGACGCGGGATTCCCGGAAGGCGATCTGGGAACGAATTTGGTACCAGCGGGCCAGGAAGAACATGGGCACCCCTGCAGCCAGGACGATCAGTCCGCTTCGCCAGTCCAAAGCGAAGATGGTGACCGCGGTGAAGATCATGAACAGCAGGCCGGATGCCAGTGAGCTGACGCCCGAGTCCAGGAGCTCGCGGAGAGCCTCCAGGTCCGAGGTCTGCCTGGCGATGATGCGCCCGGAAGTGTATTTCTCGTGGAATTCGAGGCTCAGCCGCTGAGTGTGGCGGAACACCCGGACCCGGAGATCCAACAGCATCGCCTGGCTCAAGCGTGCCGTGGAGGTGACGTACAACGCCGTCATTCCGGCAGTTGCCACAGCCGCGGCGATATACAGAACGCCCACCAGAACCAGCGGACCGTTGTCGCCGGACTGCAACGCGGGGAGTGCGTGGTCGATGCCAAAAGCGATGAGTGCCGGCCCCGCAACGCGGGTGAGCTGCGAAACCACCACCATCACGATCGTCAACCAAAAACGCAGCCGGACCGGACGTATCAGGGAGGCAAGCAAAGCGAGGGACCGCCGTCGTACGGTTTTGCTGTCAGCTTTGGAGAGAAGGGTGTTGTCCTCGTTGGCCGTTCCAAAAGTCGTGGCACTCACCGGCGGGCCTCCTCTGCGTCCTCGAGATCGTGCAGTTCGCTGTCCAGGTCCTTGGGCCCGGTGTCCAGGCTCGCGATGACGTAGCGGTAGTGGGCGTTGTTGGCCAGGAGTTCGGTATGGGTTCCGACGGCGGTGATTGTTCCGTTTTCGAGCAAGGCCACGCGGTCCGCCAACGCTACCGTGGACGGCCTGTGCGCAACGATGAGCGTCGTGGTGTCGTGGAGGACATCGCGAAGCCGCGCTTCCACGCGTTCCTCGGTGTTGACGTCCAAGGCGGACAGGGGGTCATCCAACACCAGGACCTTCGGCTTGGCTGCGATGGCACGGGCCAGGGCGATCCTTTGCCGCTGGCCACCGGAGAGGCTCAGCCCTTCCTCTCCGATCAAGGTGTCCACGCCGTCCGGCAATGAATAGGCGAACTGTGCCTGGGCGACGTCAAGTGCTTCGTCGAGGGCTGCATCCGAGGGGTCGGGCGCGCCCAGCAGGACGTTGTCCCGGACGGAACTGGAGAAGAGCGTGGTGTCCTCGAACGCCACTGCCACAATCCTCCGGAGTTCTTGGAGGTCGAAATCGCGCACGTCCACGCCGTCGATGGTCACAGCTCCTTCGGTCACGTCGTAGAGGCGCGGAACCAGCTGCAGCATGGCGCTCTTTCCGCTTCCCGTGATGCCCACGAGGGCCATGGTTTCGCCGGGGCGGATGTCCAGGGTGACGTCGCGCAGGAGCGTCCCGCCGTCGTCGAACCCGAAGCCTGCGTGCTCAAAGCGCAAGGCGCCCCTGACCACGGAAGGGGTGGCGGGCTGGTCCGGGGACGTGATGGTGTTGACCGTGTCCATGACCTCGAAGTGGCGGTCAAGCGCGGTTTTGGCGGTCAGCGCCATCGCCAGAAGCATGCCCGAGAATTCCACGGGAGTCGCCACGACCGCCGCGGTGGCGAAGAAGGCCACGAGCGCTCCAATGCTCAGCTGGCCTGAAGCAGCCAGCATGATGCCGACTACCAGTCCAACACCCAGGGCAAGTTCGGGCAGGAGGGTGACTACCAGCGTGAAGCCGGCCTGTTGCTTGGCTTTGGCGATCTCCGTCTGGCGAAGTTCCTCGGCCTGTCCATTGAAGTTCTCCAGCGCTTCCCGGCTGCGGCCGAACGCCTTGAGGACGCGGATGCCATGGACCGACTCTTCCACTGTGGTGGCAAGGTCGCCGGCCTGGTCCTGGCTGAGCCGCGTGACCAGGCTGAAGCGGCGGCGGAAACGGAACGAGTTGACCATGATCGGGACGGCAGCGGCCAGGAAGATCAACGCCAACTGCCAGCTCATGGAGAACATGACGCCCACGCCAATGATCACCGTGAGCGTCGTGACCACCAGCATGATGGCGCCGAATGCCATCCAGCGGCGGAGGAAGCTGAGGTCCGTCATGGCCCGCGAGAGCAGTTGCCCCGAACCCCAGCGATCATGGAAGGCAACCGTGAGCTGCTGCAAGTGCCCGTACAGGGACACCCTCATCTTCGTCTCGACCGTGGTCGCAGGGTTGATCACGAACTGACGGCGCAGCGCCACCAGTCCCGCTTCGCCCACGCCAAGCGCAAGAATCACGACGGCGGCAGTCCAGACGGCGCCCGGGTTGCCGTCGGGTTCAAGGGAGTTATTGACCAGTACCCGGAGCACCTGGGGGATGGCCAGTGCGACGACACTGGCAAGCAAGGCACACAACAGGCCCATGAAAAGCCGGGGGAGGATAGGCCGCACATGGGGGTATAGCCGGCCGACGGAGGTAAAGAACGACGTTTGCTTGGACATGCCCGCTTCTCAACAGCTGGATCTTCAGGTGGTGCGGAGGTAGTTTCCCGTAGCAACAACCCTATGCCATGCCGTGATTCGTTTCACAGGATGGCGCGACGCCGTTGGAATGATGGTCCCAGTTATTGGGCTTTGTAATGCCGCAGCTGGTTCAGTTGCGGGCCGTAAGGGTCAACAGGACCGCTTCCGGGCGGCACGCGATGCGGACCGGGGCGAAGCGGGAGGTTCCGATGCCGCCGGAGACGTTCACCGGCGTCGTGAATCCATCGCTTTCCCAATCGTGGAGGCCGCGGGCGCGCCACGTGGGGATGTCGCAATTGGACACGAGCGCACCGTATCCGGGGATGCAGATCTGACCGCCGTGGGTGTGCCCGGCGAGGATGAGGTCTGCCTCCGCTTCGGTGAAGCGGTCCAGGACGCGTTGGTACGGAGCGTGGATTACCCCAACCTTCAGGTGCGGGCGGGCATCCTGATTGACCGTGCCTCGGGGCCAACCGGCAAAGCGGTCACGCTTCAGATGCGGATCATCGACGCCGGAGAAGTCGAAGCGCAGGCCGTCGATGACCACCGATTGGGCCCGGTTGGTCAGTTCGATCCACCCGCCCATGCCGAAGGCCGTGCGGAGCTTGGGCCAGTCGAGCTTGATGGGGTCTTGCTTGGGCTTTGACGGTCCACGGAAGTAGCCGGCCGGATTCTTCATGCGGGGCGCGTAATAGTCGTTGGAACCCGGCACAAAGACGCCCGGGAATTCCATCAGGGGACGGAGCGCCTCCACCAAGGGATCTATTGCCTTCTGGTGGCTCAGGTTGTCACCGGTATTGACCACGAGGTCCGGTTTGAGGTCTGCCAAAGACCGCAGCCACTGCGCCTTTTTGTCTTGTCCCGGGACGAAGTGGATGTCGCTCAGGTGCAGGACGCGGAGTGGTCCAAAGTCCTCGGGCAGAATGGGCAGCGTCTCCCGCCTGAGCTCGAACTGGTCCTTTTCCCACCAGCCGTAGGCGGCAGCTGCTGCGCCGGCTGTTGCTCCGATTGCTGTGGTTACGGCGAAACCGCGCCCAATAACGCGGACGCGGTTTGCCAGGGAATCACGGAAAGTCACTAGTTAGTCCTTGCCGGGGCCGTTGTTATTGCCGTTTCCACCGTTGTTCCCGTTGTTGCCACTATTGCCGCTGTTGCCGCCGTTCGACGGGGCCTTGCTGTTCTGGGTGTTGGGCGCCGGTGTGGTGTTGCGCTGCGGTGCTCCGCCACCCATGAGGTTCGATGGCGGTGCCGGGAACGGGTTGGTTCCATACGCCGGTGCCACCGCCAGCATAAAGTTGGTGAACTGCGGGCCGGCGATCATGTAACCGTCAATGGACTGGTAGAACTTGCCGTTGACGGTGATGTTACGGCCCGGGCGGAGCTGGTCACCCAAGGGATCGCCGAACCAAGAGGCCGTGGCCAGCCCCGTGGTGTAACCCACAACCCACGTGGAGCCGTTGGAGTCGTTGGTACCGGTCTTTGCGGCGACGGGGAAATTGTTCTTCGTGCTGAGCGCCGGGCGGATCAAGGAACCGGAGCCGGCATTCAGTACTTCCTGCATCGCGTAAGCCACGCCGCGTGCAACTTCCGGCTTCACAGCGTCCTTGCAGTTGGACGACTGCGCCGGAAGATCTGCTCCGGTCTGGTCCTTCACGGAGGTGATGGCGATTGGTTCGCAGTACTTGCCGTCAGCGGCGAATGTCGCAAAGGCACTTGCCATCGTCAGCGGTGCCGTCTGCGTCGCACCGATCAGGTTGGACAGCGTGGTCATGGTGACCTTGGGGTTCGGATCCGTGATCTTGCCGGTTTCCTTGTCCCGGGCGGGCAGACCGCCATGGATTCCCACAGCGTCAACAATCTTCTGAATCCCACAGAGGTCCACCTGTGCCGCTGAAGCGAACGTGGCGGTGTTGATGGAGTTCATGAGGCCGTAAAGGACGGTCATGTTGCGGTAGTAGCCCTCATCGGAGTTCTGGAGATCGAACGTGCCGTTGGTGGCGTCATACCAGCCAACGGTCGGCGTTTCACAGGTGTTCTTCCACGGGAAGTTTTGTGGATACCGGCGCTGCGCTGCATTGACCGTCTGGTTCATGGACTTGCCTTCGTTCAACCATTCGGCGAACGTAAACGGCTTCATCGTCGAGCCGGGCTGGAAGCCACCGATGCCGTTCAGGTCGTTGCCCTTGGCGTCCATGACGTCCACGTTGAAGTTCTGGGTTTGATCGAACTTGCCCTCTTGCGGGAGCCACACGGTGTTCTGGGCCATGCTCACGATCTGGCCGGTGCCCGGCTGTACGGAGACGATCGACGCGCCCCACTTGTCCGGGTTGGCGCCGGCCGTACCATCCACCTGCTGCTGTGCCACAGCCTGGGCCGTGGGGTCGAGGGTGGTCTGGATGGTGAGGCCGCCGCGCATGATGCGCTTCTCGCGATCGTCGGAAGTTTCGCCGTAGGCGGGGTTGTTCAAGAGAAGGTGGAGCACGTAGTCACAGAAGTACGGAGCCATGGTGGCGTAGGCGCAACCCTGGCGGGCCGGGGTGACCTTGGTGGTGACAGGAGTGGCCACAGCCTCGTCGTACTCTGCCTGGGTGATCTTGCCCTGGTTGACCATGGCGGCCAGCACCAGGTCGCGGCGCTTCTTGGAGTTGTCCGGGTTGCTGATCGGATCAAAGGCCGAGGGGCTGTTGACCAGGCCTGCAAGCAGGGCTGCCTGCGGCAGCGTCAGGTCCTTCGCGCTGGTGCTGAAGAAGAACTTGGAAGCGGCTTCGATGCCGTAAGCGTCACGGTTGAAGAAGACAATGTTGAGGTATCCCTCAAGGATCTGCTCCTTGGAGAACTTCTTCTCCAAGGCGATCGCGAGCTTCATTTCACGCAGCTTGTCCCCAACGCCCTTGTTAAGGCCGTTGAGCTTGACGTCTTCTTCCTTGCCGGAAGCCACCAGTGACTCGTTGATGACGTTGTTGACGTACTGCTGGGTGATGGTGGACGCACCCTGCTTGTTACCGCGGGCCGTGCTCACCAGCGCGCGCATGATGCCCGTGGTGTCGATGCCGCCGTGCTCATAAAAACGGCTGTCCTCGATCGCGATGACAGCGTCCTTGATGAAGGGGCTCATCTGGTCGAGGGGGACCTTCGTCCGGTTCTCCGCGTAGATCGACGCAATGGGCGATCCGTCCTTGGCCAGAATCGTGGTGTTCTGGCTCGGCGGGTCCACTTGGAGCTCCGCCGGAAGCGTGTCAAAGAACTGGATGGAACCACTGGCGGCACTGCCGGAGACGGCGGCGGCCGGGACCAAGAGGCCCGCCACCAAGACGCCACAAATTGCACTCACGCCAAGGAAACCTAGAATCTTTCCGAGGGTGGTGGCAGTGTCGAATATGGGGTTCTTGCGAGTCACCATGTTTTCCACTTTACCGGCAAGGGCTAGGCTTTCTGTCATGACCAAATGGGAGTACGCCACGATTCCGCTCATAATCCATGCCACGAAGCAGATCCTGGACCAGTGGGGCGAGGACGGCTGGGAGCTTGTACAGGTCGTCGGTGGCCCCGATGGCAAAGGACTTGTCGCATACCTTAAAAGGGAGAAGCAGTAACAATGACTACCCCCGCAGAAACCACCTCTGCCGCGGAATCGGGCGCTCCGACGTCCGCCGTCGAACAGCGCCTCGCGGAGCTCGGACTGACCCTTCCCGAGGTCGCCGCTCCGGTTGCTGCCTACGTTCCGGCCGTCGTGTCCGGCAGCTACGTCTACACCTCCGGCCAGCTGCCCTTTATTAACGGCAAACTCGAAGCTACGGGCAAGGTCTCCACAGGCGAACTCGGCACGTCCGATGAGCCCACCGTCGATCCCGAGGACGCCAAGCGTTACGCCGCCGTATGCGCGATCAACGCCCTCGCAGCAGTGAAGAGCGTCATCGGCGACCTCGACCGCGTTACCCGGATCGTCAAAGTTGTTGGCTTCGTCTCATCCGATCCCACGTTCACCGGCCAGCCCGGTGTCATCAACGGCGCTTCCGAACTCCTGGGCCAGGTATTCGGCGACGCCGGCATCCACGCCCGTTCCGCCGTCGGCGTTGCCGTATTGCCGCTTGACTCGCCTGTCGAGGTCGAGCTCATCGCTGAATTCAGCTAAGGAACCGGTTCACCCAAGTGCCTCAGCTTGCCCGTCGCCTGTTTGTCCTGCCTCCTGAACTCGAAGGAGCGGCAGAGAACTGGCTTCACCTTGGCGAGCGGACCCCCAGGACCGCCCGCTACGCATCATCCGTTGTCCTGCTGCGTGATTCGCCCACCGGCTTGGAGACGTGGCTTGGTTACAGGCCCGGCTCCTCGCCGTTGGGCGTTCTCGCGTTCCCCGGCGGTTCGCTTGAACCCTCCGACGACGAACCCGTCGGTTGGTTGGGCCCGTCGCCCCAGCACTGGGCCGAGCAGATGGGGACGGACGACGTCGGACTCGCCCGCCGTCACGTGGTGGGCGCCATCAGGGAGCTCTTCGAAGAGACCGGCGTTCTGTTGGCAGGCCCTGACGCTGCCTCCACGGTGGAGTCGAACTCCACCGTGGAATGGATGAAGGCCCGCGAGGCCGTTGCCGCCCAGGAGAAATCCTTCACAGAAGTCCTGGCGAAGCGCGGACTGTCCGTGCGCACCGACCTCCTCAAACCCCTGGTCAATTGGCTCAGCCCCGACTTCGCGCACTCACGCTTCAACACGCGCTATTTCGCGGCCACTGTTCCCGTCAACCAGCAGCCGAGCATCCTGGGCAGCAAGGGCGTATGGGGCCGATGGGTCAATGCTGCCGAGGCTATTGCCCTCAGGGACACCTCCGCCTTGGGTGATGAAGTGGCACAGGAAAACACCGTCGGCCACAAGCTCGGCGAGCTGCTGGTTCCCGGGTCTGAGATCATGCTCGAGAAAATGGCCCACGCCAACGGCTGCATCGCTTACCTGAGCTACAAGCGGAAGGCGCATGTCTACCAGCCCCGGCTCGTGGACGAGGGCGGGCAGCTCATGCTCGAGGTTGAAGCCGCAAGGACCGTCCCGGGCGAACCCCAGCGCGAACGCTGACCCTCTATCACTTCCCGCCCGTTTTCCGGCGTCCCTCTGTCACTTCCCGCCGGTTTTGAGGCGTTCCTCTATCACTTCCCGCCCGTTTTCCGGCGTCCCTCTGTCACGTCCCGCCCATTTTCGGGCGTTCCTCTCTCACGAAAAAGGCCGCCCCGGTGATCACCGGAGCGGCCTCTTTGCGAAGGGGGTTTAGCGGGAGCGCTGACGCAGGCGCTGCATGTCGAGAATAACGACGGCGCGCGCTTCCAACCGCAGCCAACCGCGCTGGACGAATTCGGCCAGGGCCTTGTTGACAGTTTCGCGGGATGCGCCGACCAGCTGGGCCAGTTCTTCCTGCGTCAGTTCGTGGGCGACCAGCACGCCGTCGGTCGCAGGGCGGCCGAAGCGGTCGGCGAGGTCCAGGAGGGCCTTCGCTACGCGGCCGGGGACGTCGGAGAAGACGAGGTCGGACAGGGAATCGTTGGTGCGGCGCAGGCGGCGCGCCAAGGCCTGCAGCAGCTGGGCCGACACCTCAGGGCGGGTGCGGAGCAGTGCGTTGAGGCTCTCGTTCTTCAGGCCGGCGAGGCGGGTCTCCGAGACAGCGGTTGCCGTAGCGGTGCGGGGGCTCGGATCGAACAGGGCCATCTCGCCGAAGAGTTCACCGGGGCCGAGGATCGCCAGCAGCGACTCACGGCCGTCGGGGGAAGTGCGGCCGAGCTTTACCTTGCCGGACACAATGAAGTAGAGCTGGTCACCCTGGTCTCCTTCGCGGAACACCGACGCCCCGCGGGAAAGATCCACCTCGGTGAGTTCGTCTGTCAGCAAGCGGAATGCATCGTCGTCAAGGGTGGCGAAGAGGGGTGCGCGGCGCAATACCTCGATGTCCATGAAGTCTCCTGAGAATAAAGTTTCGGTCGTGGCGCTTCAGCCATTGTTTCAGAATTTTTAGCGTTCTGTGACGTACTTGGCACGTGAAACGCTGAAATCACGCGGATTCCGTTGCCCGATCGCCCTGTTTCAGGCCACAACTGAACCCGGACCGAGCCCGCTCCGTGACCGGGCTAACGGTTTACTGTCAGGGTCCCCCTCTAGAATTGGCGCTACCCGGCTATGAGGAGCACTTGGTGTTTGGCTTGACCATTTTGGACTTTGCATTGATTTTCATGCTCTTGTCCTACCTGATCTATGGCCTTCGCAATGGCTTCCTGGTGACCCTCGGCGGGATCGCGGGATTCATCGTTGGTGCAATCGCGGCCTTCATCGCGGTCCCGCTGGTCAGCGGCTGGGTGAGTGACAGCGCGTGGAGGCTTACCGCCACAGTGGCTGCCGCCGTCGTACTTATTGCTTTGGGCCATGGACTCGGAACCATGATCGGGCGACGGGTCCGTCACGTGGTGCGGCTTAAGCCGCTGCACGCTGTGGACCGCCTGGTGGGCGGTGCGGTAAGCCTCGTGGTCGCCGCGCTGGTCATGTCCATGTTGGCCTTCAGCATCAGTTCCCTCGGTGTGCCCTTCGTCTCACAGCAGCTGGCGCAATCCAGGGTGATCCGGTACATCGATTCACTGACGCCAACGCCCGTCAAAGCCACCATGGCGCAACTGCGGTCCACGGTGATCGGCGATGGCATTCCCAAACTGATCGAGGGCTTCGGCTCCACCACACCGGCCAAAATCCCCAACGAGTCCACCGATACCCCTGCCCTCAACCAGGCTGCACAATCCGTGCTGAAGATCGCCGGCACAGCCTTCCAATGCGGCCAGAACCAGACGGGTTCCGGCTTCGTGGTGTCACCGGAGCGCGTGGTCACCAACGCGCACGTCGTTGCCGGCGTGTCGCAACCGGTGGTGGAAGTGCCCGACGGCGGTGCGCTGCCGGGACGGGTGGTCTACTTCGACCCCCGGCGGGACATTGCCGTGTTGGCTGTGGACGGACTCGCCGCTTCGCCGCTGCCGTTGAGCGGGGACCTGCCTGACGGCAGTCCCGCAGCGTTCGCCGGTTACCCGCACGGCGGGCCGTTCCAGTCCAAACCCGCCACTGTGGAAGGGATCTCGACGATCCTGGTTCCGGACATTTACGGCAGCAACCCGTCACCTGAGCTGGTCTATAAGCTGGCGGGCGACGTCCAGCCGGGCAACTCGGGCGGGCCTTTGCTCACGACGCAGGGGCAGGTGGCTGGCCTCATCTTTGCCAAAACAACAACCAATGCTGCCCTCGGTTTCGCGCTGACCATGCAGGACGTCCAGCCGGTAGCGGCGCAGGCTCCCGGATTGAGCGCCCCGGTGGAGTCAGGCCAGTGCACGCGCAAGTAATAACCGCTGCCTGACCTGCCCCCGTCCGCGTGATGTGCCCCCACATTCGCGATGCTCTCTCACATAATGAGCGTTTTTTGCCAACGCTCGTTCACCTAATGGCCCTGATTCCCAGACGCTCTTTCACCCCTATAGATTGAGAGTCATGACTGAAGCCACTCCCGCCTCTGAACCCGGACGCGGCACCATTCTTGTTGTCAACGGCCCCAACTTGAACCTTTTGGGTACGCGTGAGCCCGAGAAGTACGGGACCTCCACATTGGCGGACGTTGAACGACTGGCCTTGTCCGCCGCCGAATCGCACGGGTTCACGGTGGATTGCGTCCAGTCGAACCATGAAGGCGATCTCTTGGACGCAATCCACGCCGCCCGCGGAACGGCGGTTGGCATCGTGATTAATGCGGGGGCGTTCACTCACACGTCCGTGGCGCTTCGCGACGCCTTGGCAGCTGTCCAGCTCCCCGCCGTCGAGGTGCACATCACCAACGTCCACCAGCGGGAGGAATTCCGCCACCACTCATACCTGTCCGGCGTGTGCAATGCGATCATTGTTGGTGCCGGTGTACTCGGGTACAAGCTGGCCGTCGACTATCTGGCCGACACGCTCTGACGGTTGGGATGTGATAGGGCGTCGGGCCCAGCGCGTTGGGATGTGATAGGGCGTCGGGCCCAGCGCGTTGGGATGTGATAGGGCGTCGCGTCCAACGCGTCGGGATGTGATAGAGCGTCGGGCCCAACGCGTTGGGATGTGATAGAGGATCACAGGGCGGTGATGCGGAGGAGGACCGCGTGTTCAGGGTGCAAAACGGGCATCGGCAGCCCGACCTCCCCGAGAAACCGCCCGGAAGCTTCCGCGCCGGAGGCCAGCCATTGCACCGGCTGGGCTTCGATGACCGTGTGGCTGTAATCGGGGTCTTCCGGCGTGGGGAACAGCAGCTCCACACGGTAGCCACGGTCCGAATCGAGCTCTGGGAGTGAAACGCGGCCCACCTGTTCGGCGAACGACGTCCGCGTCTTGACCACCGCAAACAGCGCCGCAGTGGCACCGGCCGGGATACCGCCGTCGTACTCCGACGCGACCACGCCATGCACCATGAGGGACTCATCGTGGGAGTCGGCGCGCACCATTCGTCCACTGTGGATGAGGTCCCGGTGCGCCTTGTACAACGCGATGAACCGCTTGAGTTCCTCGCGCTCGGCTCCCCTGACCGCGCGGACATCCCACTCCATGCCGAAATGGCCGAAGAGTGCGGTGATCGCGCGGAAGGAAAGATCGTGTGTCCGGGCGGTGGTGTGCGACGTCGTGGGACCGATGTGGCTGCCGACCAGCTCCGGGGGGACCACCATGCCTGTCCAGCGCTGGATGGTTTGGCGCTCCAGGGCGTCGTTGCAATCTGATGCCCAGATCCGGTCTGTCCGCTCCAGGATCCCCAAGTCCACGCGGGCGCCACCGGAGGAGCAGCTCTCAATCTCCACCTCCGGGTGCGCAGCACGCAAGGCGTCGAAGAGGCGGTATGCGGCGAGGGTCTGCTCATGGACCGAAGCGCGGCCGGCATGTCCGTGTTCCAGCAGGTCACGGTTTTGGTCCCATTTGAGGTAGCTGATGTCGTTTTCCCGCAGCAGGGCGTCGATCCGATCGTAGACGTACTGCCAGGCCTCCGGGTTGACGAGGTCCATGACGTGCTGGTGCCGCCACTCGAGCGGGAGCCGGCCGCCCTCCTTGTAGGACGCAACCGAGGGGCCAACAATCCACTCGGGATGGGCGCGTGCGACGTCCGAATCAAGGTTGACCATCTCCGGTTCCACCCACAGCCCGAAGTCCATGCCGCGGGACGTCACCGCCTGGATGAGCGGTGTAAGCCCATTGGGCCACACCGTTTCATCCACGTACCAATCGCCCAGCCCGGCATGGTCATCACGGCGGCCACGGAACCAGCCGTCGTCCAGCACAAAGCGTTCCACTCCCAAATCAGCAGCTGACTCCGCCAGTTCCAGCAAGGTGTCCAGGTTGTGGTCAAAGTAGACCGCTTCCCACGTGTTCAAGACCACCGGACGCGGGCCCGATACGTGGTGCGGCCTGGCCCGGAACCAGCTGTAGAAGGCTTCCGTGATGCCGTCGAGGCCGCGGTCCGAGTAGGCGGCGTACAGGGCGGGAGATGCGTAGCTTTCGCCGGGTTGCAGCACCACTTCGGCGGCGCCCAGCAACTCGGAGCCGCCGATCATGGTGCGCCCGTCGGCCGCGCTGTCCGCAAATTGTTCATGGTTGCCGCTCCACGCGAGATGCGTGGCCCAAACCTTGCCGTGCCGGTTGCCGAAACCTGCCGTCCCGGCGGCGAATAGCAGGGACGAATCATGCCCGGTGCGCCCGTGCCGTCCCGTTCTGACCCACGTTCCCTGCTGGAGGGGGCGGCGCTGCGGGTGGCGCTCCCGGCACCAGCGTCCGGTCAGGTCCAAAAGTTCGACGGCGTCCGGCGCCACCGGGAGAACGGTTGCCAATTCGTCCACCTGGAACGGCGACGTTCCGTCATTCCGTAGTTCGTGCCGCAGTTCCAGCAGCCCGCCCGGATGGAGGGTGAGGTTGCTGGTGACGGTGATCCCGGCGTCGGGATCTGACTGAAGAACGACGGCGGTACTGCCGTCCGTCGTCGCACTCACCACGCGGAGGCGCACCGAAAAATCAAAGCCGGGAACGCCGTCTATGACGCGGTGTCCCCTGAGGCCCGGGCGGCCCTGCCACGAGGAGGAAGCCTGGGGGAGCAGCCCGGCCGGTACATTCGCGTCAGCCGCGGACGGCGGAACGGGCTCGTTGAGGATGGAAAGGTCGGGGAGTGAGTCGCCGAGGTCGGCTCCCCAGTGAGTAATCTCGGCCTCTCCGCGGTGCGTGCTGATGACCAGGCTGGTGCCGGCGGAACGGAGGTGGAGCGGGTGCATGCGTGTTTGTCGCTTTCAGATAAGGGGTGCGGGGCCCGTTGTGCGCGCCGTCCTGGGAATCAAAGCGCGCAGAACGGGCCCCGCAAAAGGGGCTTTACTTGAAGAGATCGTTGACCTGGTTGTTGGCTTCCGTGAGCGATGAAGCGGGCTTCTTGCCCGAAAGCACGGCGTCCATGGCGGGCTTCATGATGCCGTCCACCTTTGCTGCTTTGTCTGCAATCGGGAAGAGGAAGGTGGTGCCGTCCTTGACGTGAGTGGTGAAAGCGGACACGTCGATGCCCTTGTCGGCGAAGGCCTTGGCGGCGATCTCGGCGGAGCTGCTGATTGCCGGGAACACCACGGCCTTGCCCGCGACGACGTCCTGGCAGGCTGCTGAGCCGAGGTATTCAGCCCACTTGACGCTCGCTGCCGGGTTCTTGGTGCCGGCCCAGACGGAGTCCGCCAAGCCGTTGAACATGGAAGCGCGCTGGCCGTTGGGGCCCTTGGGCGTAGGAGCAATGGCGGTCTCAATGCCCTTGTAGGTCTTGTACTGCCCGATCAGCCAGTCGCCGTTGGAGTTGATGGCGGCCTTTCCGGCGCCGAAGCTGTCCGGCATGCTCGCACCCACGGTGGTTTCCAGCTTGGGCATGTAACCCTTTTCCGTCAGCCCGGCCCACCAGGTGATGGTCTCCTGGAAGCGGGGGTCGTCGTAGTTGAACTTGCTTCCCCAAGGGTTCTTGTCCGTAGCAGTCCATCCGGTGGTGGCGGTGAGGAAGCTCCATTCAGTCTGGCCTTGGCCTGCGCCGCTGCCGGTGAGTCCCAAGCCGTACGTGGCTACATTGTTCTTATCGAAGCCGGGCTCGTCGCCGCGCTTGCCGTTCTTGTCCACCGTCAGCTTGGCAATGACTTTCTCGTAGCTGCCGCCGTCCTTGGGGTTCCAGTCAAGGTTGGCCATCTGTTCGGCCGGGATGCCTGCGGCGTCGGTCATTGCCTTGTTGTAGAACAGGCCCACGGTGTCCCAGTCTTTGGGAAGGCCGTAACGCTTGCCGTCCTGGCCGACCCACAGCTCGGGAAGCCCGGCGGTGTAGGCGTCCAGTTTGACGCCGTCCTTTTCAACTGCTTCGTCCAAGGGCAGCAGCTGCTTCTTGGCCGCGAATTCCGGGTATTTGGAGAGGTGGTTGGTAAAGACGTCCGGTGCCGTTCCGGCCACAAAGCCGTTGGTCAAGGTGGTCCAGTAGTCGTCCCACCCGCGTTGGGTGATTTTGACCTTGATATCCGGGTTGGCTTTGGTGAAGTCATCGGCGCACTGTTGGTAGGCGGGAAGCTGGTTGGCGTCCCAAAGCCAGTAGTTGATTTCGCCGTTTGCCGCGGAACCGGAATCGGAGCTACCGCAGGCGGACATCGTCAGGGCAAGGACGGCGGCTGCAGCTGCGACGCCAAGGGGTTTCTTCATGACAGGCCTTTCAGGAGTGTTCTTGCGGTTTATTTGATTCCGGAGAATCCGATGGAGTTCACAACCTTCTTGCCGAAGGCGATGAACAGGATGAAGATCGGCAGCGCGGCCACGAGGGTTCCGGCCATGAGTCCGGACCAATCCAAGGCGCCCTGCGGGGATTGTGATTTGAAGACGCTCAGGCCGACAGTGAGTACCCGGACGCTTTCGTCCTGGCCAACCAGGAGCGGCCAGAAGTATTCGTTCCACTGACCGATGAAGGTGAGCAGCGCCAGGGTGGCGATGGGGGCTGCGGCGTTGGGAAGCACAATCTGGAAGAAGATCCTCAGGTGCTTGGCGCCGTCGAGCATGGCCGCTTCCTCAACCTCGCGGGACATGCCCAGGAAGAACTGGCGTAGGAAGAAGATCGCAAACGGCGTCATGAACAGGAACGGGAGGGTCATGCCGGCCATGGTGTTGAGCAGCCCGAGGTTCTTGATCATGAGGAAGTTGGGCAAGGCGGTGAAGATGGGCGGGACCATCATGGTGGTGAGGAACAGGCCGAAGACCTTGTTCCTTCCGGGCCAGCGAAGCCGGGCGAAGGCGTAGGCAGCCATCGCGCTGAAGAACACCTGCGCCACAGTGGTGACCGTGGCAAAGACGATCGAGTTCCTCAGGTAAAGCCAGAAGTTGATGGCGGCGCCGGAGCCGCCTTCGGCGATCGCTTCCTCGGTGGTTTGAAGGCCAAGGACCCGTTTGAAGGCGCCCCAGCTGAACTCGGCGGGGAGGAGGTTGCCCGAGTTGGAGGCTAGGGCGCCGTTGCTGGAAAGTGCCGTGCGCAGCATCCAGTAGAAAGGGGCAATGGTCACGGCGACGGCGACGGCGACCAGCACCCACGCGCCGATGCGGCGCCAATTCAGGGGCTTCTTCCGGGACGGTGTGCGGGTTTCAGGCAGGGTTGAGCTAGTCATTGCGGTTCCTTAGTCCAGGTCCGATTCGTTGCCTTTGAGGAACTTCATCTGGATGAAGGCCACCAGGGCGAGAATGATGAACAGGATGACGGACAGTGCGGAGGCGTAGCCGAAGTCCGACTCGCCGAAGGCTTTTTGGTAGATGTACATCTGGATCACGCGGGAGGCGTTGACGGGCCCGCCGTTGGTGGTGACGGCCACGGTGTCGAAGACCTGGAACGATCCGATGACAGTGACCACCAGCACCAGAACCAGCACGGGCCGGAGCAGGGGCATGGTGATGCTCCAGAACGTCCGGGTGGGTGAGGCGCCGTCGAGGTTTGCTACCTCGTACAGGTGGTTGGGAATGGACTGTAGGCCGGCAAAGATCAACAGCGCCGTGTAGCCCATGTGCCGCCACACATTCACGAAGGCGATGGTGGGAATGGCCCACTGTTCGCTGCCGAAGAAAGCCACCCGGGGGAGTCCGATCCAGCTCATGACTTCATTGACGATGCCCAGTTGGTAGTCCAGCATCCAGAACCACACAAGTGCCACGATGACGTTGGCTACCAGGAACGGCAGCAGCAGGGCGCCACGGATGAAAGTGGATTTCGCTACCCGGTGCATCAGCAGCGCGAGACCCAGCGCGATGACGGTCTGGAATCCGATGTTGAGCGCCACGTACTGGAGGGTGACTCCCATGGCGTTCCAGAACAGTTCGTCCTGGAAGAGGGCCGAGTAGTTCTTAGTCCCGATCCACGTCGGCTCACCCAGGATGCTGTATTCCGTGAAGCTGAGGTAGATGCCGCGGATGGTGGGGACCAGGAAGAAGGCCACGAAGCCAACCATCGCCGGAAGGATGAAGAAGATTGCGATCCTAAGGTCGCCGAGGCGGCTGGTAATGCTGCGTTTGACGGGTGCGTTCCCGGGCCCCTGCTTGCGTCCGGAGCGCTTGGCTGCGCTGGCCGGAGGCTTGGTGAGTGTGGTCATCGTCGACACTTCCTGACTGTGATGCGGGTAACAACGATGCTGAATCTACACGAGTAGAAAGTTGTTAAGCAAGGTCTTGCATAGGTTCCTGATGTGATAAGCCTCCTTAGTTGACTCGTGTAGATAGTGGTGGAAGACTCGCATCACGCCCTTCTACGGGCGCCTCAATCCCAGGCAATGCAGCTCAGGAGGTCAAAATGTCGTTTTCGATTGGTGTCTTGGGCGTCGGCCAGTTCGGCGGCCAGTTCGCGCACTTGTTCAAGCTCCACCCCGGTGTCAGCGCGGTCTACGCGGTGGATGAACTCCCCGAACGGGCGCTTGCCGCCCGGGAGCAGTGGAAGTTGGACGGCACCATGGCCTCCTTCGACGAACTGCTGGCCTCCGACGTCGAGGCGGTCGCGATCTTTACCCAGCGATGGACGCATGGCCCCTTGGTTGAACGGGCGCTGCGCGCCGGAAAGCACGTCTACTCCGCCGTGCCGATGGCCGTTTCCGAGGAAGAAATCGAGCGCATCATCACCGCTGTCCGGGAAACCAAGCTCGTCTACATGATGGGTGAGACGAGTTACTACAACCCCGCCACGGTCTTCGCCAGAAAACAGCAGGAAGCCGGAAAGTTCGGCCGCATTTTCTACACCGAGGGGGACTACGTCCATGACATGGACCTTGGTTTCTACGAGGCCTACCAGTACAGCGGCGGCGAGCGTTGGAAAGAGACTGCCAGCTACCCGCCCATGCTGTATCCCACCCACGCAATAGGCGGGGTTCTGGGTGCTGTCCCCGGCCATGCGGTCAGCGTCAGTTGCATCGGTATCAAGGACCACCGGAACGACGGGGTCTTCGACAAGGACGTGAGCATGTTCACCAACGACTTTTCCAACGCAACGGCCCTGTTCGAAATGAACGACGGCGGTGCGATGCGCACCAATGAGATGCGCCGGGTGGGGTATCCCTCCCACATCCGGGAGTCACGGTTCCGCTATTTCGGCACCGAGGCAAGCTTCGAACAGCTCGCGACCACCACACTGTGGCAGGACAAACAGGGCGTCACCGATGTGTCGGACCAGGTTGAAACGAAACCCACCATGTCACCTGACGATCCCACCCTGGCTGGCGTGGCCCCTGAACTTCGGGGCGCTTTCATCTCCGGCCTTGCGCCCGTCCACGAGCCCGCCCGGCTTCCGCAGGAGTTCCTCGGTGCCCCCAACGGCCACGAGGGCAGCCACCAGTTCCTCGTGGACGACTTCGTCACCGCCGTCAACAAGAACCAGCTGCCACCCGTCAATGCCTGGGTTGCTGCGCGCTACACCCTCCCCGGCATCGTGGCGCACCAGTCCGCGTTGCGCGGAGGAGAGCGCCTTAGCATCAGGGATTTCGGCGACGCTCCTGCGATGTAGCTAGCATTTACCCCATGACCACTTCTGCTGTACAAACCCCGCGCGGCCCTGTGACCCGCAAGGACGTGGCCCGGTACGCCGGGGTGAGTACCGCCGTCGTGAGTTACGTTGTGAACGGCGGTCCCAAGAACGTGGCGCCGGCCACCGAAGCCAAGGTGCGGGACGCCATCCGAATCCTCGGATACCGGCCCAACGCGGCTGCGCGGGCGTTGAAGCTGGGGTCGAGCGAGACTATCGGCGTGGTGGTTCCGGACAACACGAACCCGTTTTTTACCCATCTGGCGCATGCCGTGGAAGAAGCTGCCGCCGCGCTGGGCTACGGCATGGTGCTCGCCAACTCGAACGGCAGCCTGACCCGTGAACGCAAAAACATCCACACCTTGGCGGCGCGGCAGGTGGATGGGGTTTTCCTGGCAAGCTGTGTTTTCGACCCGGACCTGACGGACCTGGAGGCCACCGACATTCCGTCGGTGCTGCTGAACAACCTGGGTTCGCCTCCCGGTTTCAGTAGCGTCGGAGTGGATTTGGAAGCAGGTGCCCGTGCTGCCGTGGAGCATTTAATCGGCCACGGCCACACCAGCATCGGCCTGGCGATCGGCACCAATACCGGCAATCAATTGGACGGGCGTGAGGCCGGCTGGCTGGCCGCGTTGCGTGCGGCAGGGCTGCCCGACGGACCGCTGATACACGGGGAATTCAGCAGGCCCGGCGGCTACGAGGTGGGCAAGCGGTTCCTGGCCATGGCCAACCGGCCAACGGCGATCTTTGCCAGCAGTGACATGCAGGCTATCGGCATACTGCGCGCATTCCACGAAGCCGGCGTGCGGGTTCCCGCGGACATCGCGCTGGTCTCCTTCGACGGTTCCCTCGACGCCGAGTACAGCTGGCCGGCGCTGACCACCGTTTCGCAACCCATCGAGGCAATGGCCGAGGCCGCGGTCCGGTCACTCGTGGGCGCGAACCGTGGGGAGGAGCTCCAGCACCACATCCTGCCCACCGAACTGATCATCCGGCAGTCCTGCGGTTGCCCCTAGCTTCCTCTCTCACGTCCCACCCCCTTCCCGGGCGGTCCTCTGTCACATCATCACCCGTTGAGGGCTTCCCTCTATCACTCCTCTCAAGGAAGTGATAGAGGGTCGGCCTGAACGCTGCGGAAAGTGATAGAGCGTCGGTAGGGGAGGCCGGCTACGAATCCACGCTGGCGTAGCGCGCCGGGCGGGACAGCACCCGGTTGATCTGTGCCGTACCGGCAGCAACGGCCAGCCGCACCAAGAGGAAGCCGACGGCGAACACCGAGCCTATGGTCAGGAAGACCACCGGCCGGGTCAGCAATGTCGGGCCCGCCAACGGCAGCACCAAGGCACCAGCTGCCGTCGCCGAGATACCCGCCACCAGAAGCAGCGGTGACATCACGGCCCTGACCCGCGCACTCACCATGAGCTTGCGGGGCATGCCCACTCGGTCCAGGGCAACCAAAATGGCCGCCCTGTCCAACACCGAGGACGCCTGGTTGACCCCGGCCGAGCAGGCAACCATCAGAAAGCTACCCAGCAAGGTGATCATGACGCCGGTGTTGATATCCCGGACCAAGAGTGTGGTTTCGTCCGCGGCCCCACTGCCCATGGAGTCCGCCACGGCCATCCCGACCCCCACAAACACGCCTACGAAGCTCGTCATGGCGACGCCGCCTACTTGGCGCCACGATTCCTTCGGGTTATCCAGCACGGTCCGTGCCGCGAGAAGCTGTTCGGGCTGTCTGGCGCGCTTCAACTGCGACATCGCCTGCAACTTCAGAACCCAGGGCCCCATCAGATTGAGGGCCAGCAACGCCATGCCGAAACATCCGGCCATCACGCCGAGGATCACGATGAACGTGCCAAAACTGCTGAGCATGCCCATGGCCACCACTCCGGCAACCACCACCAGAACCGCCACGAGTCCGCGAACCCAGTGGGCCCCGTAGGTCGTTTGCCGTGTTCGTACGCCCAACGGAGTCACCACCACTTTCCGCAGCCCGAGCGCCGCGCTGACCGCGGCAATGAGGCAGACGGCAAGGACGCAAGCCAGAATCGACGGGATCGACAACCATGCATGAGTGCCGATTGCCTGTCCCCTGAACTGGATCAACCCGAGGAACGGTGCCACAACGGCGTACAGCGACGCCCCGGCCAAGGCCCCTACAGCGGCCAGGACGGTGGACTCGATGACTGTCATCCAGACCACGGTGGCGCTGTTCGCCCCAAGCAGCCGCAGGGACGCCAGCCGGTCATCCCGACGGCGGGCGGCAAGGCGGGCAGCCGACCCGCCCAAGGTCAGCAGCGGGATAACAAGGAGGACCATTGCGACGACGGCCAACGCTTGGTAAGTGCCTGCGAGACCGTCCGTCCAAGTCCAGAAAACCTGCGAGCCCGCCGCAACGGTAAGCAGCAGCGCAGTGACGGTTCCAAACGCAAGGACCGGCAGTCCGGTCTCGTGAAGGCCCGAATCACGGATATTGCCCTTGCTGCGCGCAATGTACGGCGTCAGCCGGAGAGCCATGCTGAGGCTAGACATTGAAGGCACCCTTGAAGTTGTAGTTGCCGGAAGCTGCAGTGCTGCCCAATCCCGCGCTGTCCGCAATGATCCGACCGTCCCACAGCTCCACTACACGCCCGCAGCGTTCGGCGACATTGGGATCGTGCGTCACCACCAACAACGTGCGCCCGTTGGCGGCCACGGAGCGAAGCAGCACGTCGAGTACCTCGCTGGATGTCGCAGAGTCCAAAGCTCCAGTGGGTTCATCCGCGAAAACCACCCGGGCTCCTGTCACCTGTGCCCGCGCGATCGCCACCCGCTGCACTTGGCCGCCGGACAATTCGCCGAGGCGACGCCTCTCCTTGCCCGCCAATCCCAAGGCGGCCAACCACTCGGCGGCACGCGACTCAGATGTGCGCCGGTCCGTGCCAGCAAGCATGAGCGGGAGAGCGACGTTTTCCACGGCGGTCAATTCCGGTAGCAGCATGCCCTGCTGGAAGACGAATCCGAACTCCTCGCGGCGGAGCTTGGACAACTCAGCGTCGGACAAGGTGCGCAAATCGAGCGCGCCCGCCTGCCGCCCCAAGGTGACCGAACCGGCGTCGGGCCTCAAAATTCCGGCGAGGCAGTGCAGAAGGGTGGTCTTCCCCGAACCGGACGGCCCGATGATCGCGATCGACTCGCCCGCCTGCGCGGTGAAGTCAACGTGGTCAAGGGCGACGCCGCCGGGGTAGTGCTTGGTGAGTTGCTGGGCGTGGAGGATGGCGTTCATGATTCCAGCATCCCCAAGCCCGGGGTTCCGGGGCATCAGTCCGCCGGCTGAACTCCGTCGTCGGGCCTCCACCCGCGGTATGAGACCCATCCAGGTCGCAGCTGAGCGCGTTGTGAAGGCTCAGAACGCGCACAAATGCGACCTAGTTGGGTGCGCCGGCGATCCGGAGCTTGGCCACATTCTCGGCCAGCACCTTGCGGGCATCGTCACCGAGCAGGGAGTCGGTGATAAGTTCGTCCGCCTCCTCAAGGGCAGCTATGGAAGCGATGCCTACAACACCCCATTTGCTGTGGTCGGCCAGGACCACGGTGCTGCGGGCCGATGCCATGAAGGCCCGGTTGGTTTCGGCTTCAAGCAGGTTGGGCGTGGTGAAGCCGGCCTGCGCATCCATGCCGTGCACGCCGAGGAACAGCGCGTCCAAATGCAGCTGCTTCAGCGATGACGTTGCGATCGGGCCTACCAGGGCATCCGACGGCGTGCGCTCGCCGCCGATCAGAATCACTGTGGAGCCGAACCGTCCCGGACCGGACGACGCGCCGTGGTGGAACAGGTCCGCAATCCGGACAGAGTTGGTCACCACCGTGATGCGAGGGCCGTGGACGAGCTCCTGGGCCAGCGCCCACGTGGTTGTCCCGGCGCTGAGCCCGACGGCCATGCCCTCGTGCACCAGTGTGGCCGCCTCAACGGCAATGGCATGCTTCTCGGACATCAGCCGGGTGGACTTCAGTTCAAAGCCGGGTTCGTGGGTGCCCGCATCTCCGGGAAGCTTGGCGCCGCCATGGATGCGCTCAACACGCCCGGTTTCTTCCAGGGCTTCAATGTCCCGACGGACCGTCATGGGGGAAACGCCCAACAACTGGGCCAGATCCGAGACACGCACCACGCGTTCGCGTTGCACGGCTTCGAGGATGGCGGAGTGGCGTGCTGCCTGAAGCATCAGGGCCTTTCTTGGGGGGGCCTCGAGGGAGGGAGTCGTCTGGCTACAGTCTAGGGCGGGTTCCGTTGGCTGAGTGCACAGAACGACGACGGCGCCGCTCACCTGGTGTGGTGGGCGGCGCCGTGGTTCCCGGCAGGGAAGGGACGTTACTTGCGCAGCGACTCGGCGATCTGCTTCATGATCGAGGGGTCGGCCAGGGTGGTGGCGTCTCCCGTGTCGCGGCCTTCTGCGATGTCCTTGAGGAGGCGGCGGACGATCTTGCCGGAGCGGGTCTTGGGCAGTTCCGGCACGATGAGCAGTTGCTTGGGCTTGGCGATGGGACCGATTTCCTTGCCCACGTGGTTGCGCAGTTCCAGCACGGTTTCGTCGCCCTTGTTGGTGGCGTCACCGCGAAGGATGACGAACGCGACGACGGCCTGTCCGGTGGTGTCGTCCGCGGCACCGACCACGGCTGCTTCAGCAACAGCGGGGTGGGAGACCAAGGCCGATTCGATTTCGGTGGTGGAGAGACGGTGGCCGGAGACGTTCATGACGTCATCCACGCGGCCCAGCAGCCAGACGTCGCCGTCTTCGTCCTTCTTGGCGCCGTCCCCCGCGAAGTACATGGCTTCGAACCGGGACCAGTAGGTGTCCTTGAACCGTTCCGGGTCGCCCCAGATGCCGCGGAGCATGGAGGGCCACGGTTCGCGGACCACGAGGTAGCCGCCCTCGCCGTTGGCCACCGAGGCGCCGTTTTCGTCCACGACGTCCACGGCGATGCCGGGCAGGGGAACCTGGGCGGAGCCGGGTTTGGTGGAGGTGACCCCGGGAAGCGGGGCGATCATCTGGGCACCGGTTTCGGTTTGCCACCAGGTGTCCACGATCGGGGCTGGATTGGCTTTCTTGCCGCCGTTGCCGCCGATGACCTTGCGGTACCACATCCAGGCTTCGGGGTTGATGGGTTCGCCCACGGAGCCCAGGACCCGGATGGCGGAGAGATCGTACTTGGCAGGGATCTCGCGTCCCCACTTCATGAACGTACGGATGGCCGTGGGGGCGGTGTAGAGGATGGAGACCTTGTACTTTTCGGCGATTTCCCACCAGCGGCCCTGGTGCGGGGAGTCCGGGGTGCCTTCGTACATGACCTGGGTGGCGCCGTTGATAAGCGGGGCGTAGGTTACGTACGAATGCCCGGTGACCCAGCCGACGTCGGCGGTGCACCAGTACACGTCCGTTTCCGGGTGCAGATCGAATACGGCCCTGTGCGTGTAGGCGGTCTGGGTCAGGTAGCCGCCGGTGGTGTGCAGGATGCCCTTGGGCTTGCCCGTGGTGCCGGAGGTGTAAAGGATGAATAGCGGGTGCTCGGAATCGTGCCCGACGGCGGTGTGCTCGCTGGGTGCCTTATCAACCGTTTCGGACCACCAGAGGTCGCGGCCGTCCACCCAGTTGACGTCTTCGCCGTTGCGCTTAACCACAACCACGTTGTTCACTGAGTGGCCGTCGCCGTTTTCCATAGCAGAGAGTGCTTCGTCCACGGCGGGCTTGAGCGGGGAGGGCTTGCCGCGGCGGTACGTGCCGTCGGCGGTGACCACGAGCTTGGCCTCGGCGTCCTCGATCCTGGACCGCAAAGCATCAGCGGAGAACCCTCCGAAGACCACGGAGTGGACCGCGCCGATCCGGGCGCAGGCAAGCATGGTGATGACGGCCTCGGGAATCATCGGCAGGTACACGGCCACCCGGTCGCCCTTGGCAACGCCCAGGGACTCGAAAGCGTTCGCGGCTTTCTTCACCTCTTCGGTGAGCTCCGCGTACGTGTACGTGCGGGTATCGCCCGGTTCGCCCTCGAAGTAGATCGCTACCCGGTCGCCCAGGCCATTCTCCACGTGCCGGTCCAGGGCGTTGTAAGCGGCATTGACCTCCCCGCCAACGAACCACTTTGCAAACGGCGGGTTGGACCAATCCAGCGCCTGATCGAAGTCCTTGCTCCACGTCAGAAGCTCACGCGCCTTATTCGCCCAGAACGCAGGCCGGTCCGCATCAGCTTTAGCGTACTCGTCAGCCGAAACCACCGCATTCGCCGCGAACTCCGCAGACGGCGCAAACTTACGGTTCTCCTGAAGCAGGTTTTCAAGGGCATCCTGGCGGGTCTGGCCCCCGGCGGCCGAAGGTGCTGCGGTTGCCGTTGATCCGGTGGTGTCCTGGGACATGTGAACCTCATCATTCATCGCGATCTAAGCCGCAACCGCCGTCCGCGGGGTCCCGCACAAGCCGTTTTCCGGCGTCGTACTGGCCCTGGGCGGGGGCTGCAGCGCTGTCCGCCATCAACACTATCCCTTTCGAGAGGTCCTACGTGTGCGTCATCACAAATGCGTCAGTGAGCGGTAAGAATTTGGCGCCGAATGGCGCGTTGGGTGGCTGGGAACCGCTTTCATGACGACGACGGCGTTACTCGTTTCGCTGGTCGCGGGCCACGCATTCCTGCGCCCATCCGTAAGTAGCCTTTGAGTTTGCTGAGGGCGAAGCCGGAGGACCGTTTTTGGCTAGGTCAGTGTCTGTGGGGTGGCATAGGCTGAATAAGTCTTGGGGACGCCAGAGGCGTGTCAGGTTGGGCTGCGGAATGCCGCGGAACAGCCGGTCCGGACTGCCCAGGACGACGCCGCACGAAGGAGATTAGATGAACCAGCTGAGACCAGGCCCGCACGACTCGCAATCCTCGGGAACGGGCACCAACGCTGGAACGGCCACACCTGACAGCACGGCGACCACCTCCGGGGCAGCCGGCAAGTTTGAAGCCGTCGCCGGTCCGTTCACGGTCAGGGACTTGACGGTCTTTGGTTCCGTCCTGTTGATGTTCATTGCGTCGCTGCTTCCCATGTTTGGCGGTCGCTACAACCTGTGGAACCTGGGCAACCTGTTCTTCCTCTTGTTGGGGGTCATCCTTCCGCTGGTGGTTGCCGCACTTTTTGTGGCACGTCGCCTCCAGCCCGGCACCAACATCCGCATCGGCTCCCTGTCCATTGACCAGTTCGCCTCAGTCACCGCTGCCTTTGCCTTGCCGCTGTTTTTCCTGACGATCGCGGACTCCTTTAACGGCAGCGTTTTGCTGGGCCTCGTGGGCTCCGTGGGCCTGCTTGCCGCCACGGTCCTTGGGCCGCACCTTCCCTTCCTCTCGGTCGACTTCAAGGGCCGTGCCGAAACACCAGCGCACGTCGTGGCCCGGCAAGCCGCTGTTCCCACCCGCAAACCGGCTGCGCCCAAGGCACCGAAGGTGCCCAAGGACGGCAAGTCCGGTGTTGGCCCGGCAGTCCCCGGATTCACCGGTTCGGCCTCGGCTTCGGGTGCGCAGGCCCCTGTTCCGCAGCAGACGCCTGTTGCGCAGCAGACCGGGAGCCAGCAGCCTTCCGCCCACACGCCTGTGACCCACTCTGCGCCGGCGACGCAAGCAGCGCCGAGGACCGCAGACCAGTCCGCGCGGGGCCCGCAGCCGGGTGCGCAGGAACCTGCCTCCCGGAAGCCCGGCTTTTCCTCCGCAGCCCTCGGAACCGCGGCCGGTACTCCCGCCGCTGCAGCCCAAGGCGGGGACCAGCCTGCAGCTGCCCAGCCGGGAACCGCCCAGCCGGGAACCGTCAGCCACCCAGCCGGCCAACCGTCAGCCACCCAGCCGGCGGCCGCCCAGCCGGGAGCCGCCCAGGAAGCAGCTGCGCAGCAGGCAGCATCCCGACAGGCTGCGGCCGAACAGGTCGGCCAGCCGGCCGCCCAGCAGCAATCCAATGAACGTCCATGGGCAGCGACCATGGCGACGCCGATCGTTTCGTCCGACACCCGGACCGTCAGCGACTCCATCGGCGCAACAGTGGATCCCGCGAGCCGACCCGACGAGTCCCAGGACGCGCCGCACTACGAGGCTTTCTGGTTCGCCGTAGCCCAGCCGCGAACGGCCTATGACCAGAGGACCGGCGCTCCTGCGTTCGTCATTCAACCCGGTGGTTGGGTGTTGGCTCTCGAGGACCGCGGCCATGAGTTCCTGGTGCAGGACACCGACGGCAAGCTTGGGGTCCTCAGGGAGCTCAGCAACATCGAACGCGGTTAGCAGGACGCCGTGGCCATCACTGACGCTGGTTCCCCGCTCGCGCTCAAGCGCCGCGCACGCAAGATCAACAGGGTGCTCGCGGAGAAGTATCCGTACGCACATGCCGAGCTGGACTTCCGCAACCCCTTTGAGCTTGTGGTGGCCACGGTCCTTTCTGCCCAAACCACGGATGTCCTGGTAAATCAGGTCACCAAGATCCTGTTTGCCCGCTATCCGGACGCCCGTTCCATGGCGGAAGCAGACCCCGTCGAACTTGAGACCATCCTGCAACCCACGGGGTTCTTCCGTGCCAAGGCCCGGAACGTCCTCGCCCTATGCAACCGGCTGGTGGACGAGTTCGACGGGCAGGTCCCCGGCCGCCTGGAGGATCTGGTAACCCTGCCCGGCGTTGGCCGGAAGACTGCCAACGTGGTCCTGGGCAATGCCTTCGGAGTCCCCGGTATCACGGTGGATACCCACTTCGGCCGCCTGGCAAGGCGGTTCGGGTGGACCGCATCGGAGGATCCGGTCAAGGTTGAGTTCGACGTTGCAGAGTTGTTCGAGCCGCGCGATTGGACCATGTTGTCCCACCGTGTGGTGTTCCACGGCCGGAGGATCTGCCACGCGAAGAAACCGGCTTGCGGGGCGTGCCCGGTGGCGAGCTTGTGCCCTAGCTACGGTGACGGCGAAACAGATCCGGTCAAAGCCGCGAAGCTGCTTAAATACGAGTTGGCGCCCGGCAACGAAGCATTGCTGGAGCAGTTGCTGGCAGAAACACACCGGGCCGCCGAGATCCGGATGGAGTCCCAGAGGAGGCCCGTTGACGGCGTTTGAGGATTTATCAGCGCTGGTTGCCCGTTTCGAGGGTGGCGGGCAAAGCCACGCCGGGCAGTGGGCCAAGCTGCCGGTCAGCGCGGAGACGAACAGGCCTGCGGCGGTGTTGATGCTCTTTGGAAAGCTGGACGATGTCCCGGCCGAATCGGATCGTCCCATTGCACCGGCAGACCTCGATGTCCTCCTTTTGGAACGGGCACATACCTTGGACGACCATCCAGGCCAAGTGGCTTTCCCGGGTGGCAGTGTAGACCCCGAGGATGAATCAGTGGTTGCTGCCGCCCTCCGGGAAGCCGTTGAGGAGACCGGACTGGACGTCGCAGGAGTGCGCGTTCTGGGAGTGATCCCGGAGTTGGGCATCACGCGCAGCAACTTCCGGGTCACTCCCGTTGTGGCCTGGTGGGACTCCCCGTCACCGGTGGGTGTAGTGGATTACGCCGAATCGGCGCAGGTGTTCCGCGTTCCTGTCCGGGACCTGCTGGATCCCGCCAACCGGGTGACGGCCACCATCAGCCGCATGGGACGCACCTTCACCAGTCCTGGTTTCACGGTGAACGGCGTCCTGGTCTGGGGGTTCACGGGCATGGTCCTCAGCGGGCTGTTCGATGAGCTCGGCTGGACCGTGCCTTGGGACGAAGGCAAGCTTTACGACGTCGATCTCTGACGCTTGCCAACCCTGCCCCTGGCAGTCCCACGGCTATGTCAGGCTGCCTCCCGGGCAGTGCTTGAACGGTCCACGATCAGTCCCGTTGCTGCGTTTTCGCGTACCGCGTGGATGCCTTCCACGACGCCCTTGAGGTGCTTGTATGCGGGCGATTCCGCCACCACGGTTCCGTCCGCTGCCGTAAGGCGGAAGCGGTACGTGCCGTCGTTGTCCCGCACAATTACGAATCTGCCAGCCATCGCTGATCCCCCTTGTCAAAATGCGTCTTTGCATACGTTGAGTGACCTTGTGTTGCAGGCCACACAAGAGACCGTATCCAGAAGCGGCGAGGAATTAAAGTTACTTCCGAGTACCCGTCATGGGGGTGGTCATGGTCCATCACAAAGCGTCTTATGACTGGTCCTGGAGCCGAACGGCGGGTACTGCGCCGTCAGATGAAAGCACGGCTCCCGGTGCGGGAACAGGTGTTTCCAGCAGGGTCCGGCTGTACTCCCTCTCTGCTTCTTCCAAGCGCCGTGCTTCCATGTGGCGAAGCTGGTCCAGGTCCGATGCGTCAATTCCCCGGTCCACGGCGAGGGTGTCCATCCACGCCAGGCTCGCAACGGCGTCGTGGTGTTCTCCGAGAACCCGCTGGAGGGCAACGGCCGGCTGAAGGATGAGTAGGGAACCGGGACCGAGCGCCCCGGCAACGGCCTCCAGGGCATAACGGAGTCTTTTGACGTCCTTCCGGGCGTCGTGGAGGAGTTCATTTCGTGCGGAGCCGGAGCGGGATTTCTCTGCTTCGGCGATTCGCTGCTGCATCACCTCCCACTGACGGTGCAGGCAGGCGATGGCTTGCCCGTCGGTGGGCCCATTCGGCCCCGTTCCGTGAGACGGGAGGCCGGCAAAATCCGTTATCGCCCTGCTGGCACGTAGATCGCCGGCAACGTGACGGGCGATGCTGTTGCTTCGCTCCACCAGACCCTCGACGGCGGTGCGGAGGACCTCTGCCGACCGCCACGGCACCGGGGCGTCCAACCACAGCTTCACGCGCTGGGCCAGGACAAACAGGTCCCGCGCCTCACCCAGGGACGTCGCAAGCCACCTGATTCCGTGGCGCGCCTCCGGCGGGGCAGGGGGCAGGAAGATGCCAAAGCAGGAAATCCCGGACCGCAGCCGCCGCAAGGCGAGGCGGGCGCTGTGGACAGCTTCCTGGTCGGCCGCCGAAATGAGGGGCATGGAACGCTGCACCTCGGCGATCTGAAAGGCGAGGTAGGCGTCCAGGGATTCGCGGACTTCCGAAGCCATGCAGCCAGTTTCCATCCGTGATGCGGCGGGCTTCAAGGCCGGGGCTACTTCGCTTTGTCGTAGGAGTCGACGACGGCGATGCTCACCGGGAACTCCACGGGAATCCGGCCGAACATGAGTTCCTTGGCGGCATCGGCTGCTTCCCGGATAGCCTCCACGCACGCCTCCACCGCATCGTCCGCGGCATGGACCATCACTTCGTCGTGCAGGAAAAAGACGAGTTCACCCGAGGGACGTCCTTCTGCCCTGAAGGTTCGCAACCGGCGTCGTAATTCCGCCAGCCAGCACGCAGCCCACTCAGCCGCGGAACCTTGCACCACGAAGTTTCGGGTGAAGCGTCCGCGCGAGCGTGCGATGGTGTCTGCCCGCCGCTGTTCCTCGGCGGTGGTGGACTGCTGGCTGCGCAACCAACCGAGGGAAGGCGCGGGACTGCTGCGACCCAGCCGGGTGGTCACCGTACGCCCCGCCTCGCCTTCGCGCGCCGCCTGCTCAACGAAGCCGACAGCACGCGGATACGTGCGGGCAAGCTGGGGCATCAAACGGCCGGATTCACCCGTGGTGGCTCCGTATATTGCGCCCAGAAGCGCCACCTTGGCTTTTTGGCGGTCGCCGCCGAACCCCTGCGCGGCGATGCCCGCATACAGGTCCTTGTCCCGCGCGGCCTCCGCCATCTTCGTGTCCTGCGCCAAGGCCACCAGAACCCTCGGTTCCAGCTGGGATGCGTCGGCGACAATGAGCTTGTGTCCGGGTTCTGCATGGACGGCCGCACGGATGTTCCTGGGAATTTGCAGGGCTCCGCCGCCCCGCGACGCCCAACGGCCGGAGACGACGCCGCCAACTACGTACTCGGGATGGAAGCGTCCGTCGCGAACCCAGGTATCCAGCCAGGTCCAGCCATTGGCGGTGTGGAGGCGGGACAGTTGCTTGTACGCCAGCAGCGGTTGGATGGCGGGGTGGCCGGACTGCTGGAGTTCCCACTTGCGGGTGCTTTTGACCTCGATGCCGTTGCGGTGCAGGGCCCGCATGAGGTCCTGGGGCGAATCCGGGTTCAACGCGGGCGAATTGAGCATGTGCCGTAACTCGTTGCACAGCGCCTCAAGCGCGGGTGGCCGGTGGCCCAGCGGAGGCCGCGGGCCAAGGGCTTCGGTGAGGATCTGCTCATGCAGTTCCTCGCGCCATGGAACGCCGGCGTGCTGCATTTCGACGGCGATGATCGCGCCTGCCGATTCTGCGGCGAGGAGCAGCTGCAGCCGCTTGGATAGATCAGCATCATCGACGTCCGCTAGGGCGGCCTGCTGGGCGGCGAACTCGTTCCGCAACTCAACCACGCCCGCCACAACGGGTTTGATGTCCTCGAAGAGGGCCCCTTGCGTACTTGGCGGGGGCGGCGGTTGCAGGGCCCTGGCAGGGGTTGTGTCGTCATCCTGGACGAGCTTTTCAGCGTTCTTCGCGTACTCCGTGTGGGCGGTCAGGGCGGAATTGGCGAGGATCGATCCGCACAGCGCCAAGTCATGGCAGCGCTCCAGTTCAACACCCCGGGCCAGCAGTTCGGGGTACCAATCCTGGGCGCGGCTCCACACCCAGCGGGGCCGCTGCCGTTCCAGTTCACGTACGACGCCGGGCAGCTCACCTTTGGTGACGGGGCGCGCATCGGATGTGGGCTTTCCGGAAGGGGAAATCCTCTGAATAGCTGCGCCGTCCTGGTGGGCGGCGAGCAACAAATACATGGAGTCCATTCTGCCTTGCGGCGCGGGACGCGTTGTACGCGCAGGGCCTGTAAAGCCCGGGTGACTGTTCCTCCACAGCCTCGGGGTCCCGGGCTTGTCCACATACGCCCGGTCAAGCCTTACTTCCCGGCCCGGACACAAGCGAGGCTGGCTTCCATGGGCAGAAGACAACAACGGCCACGACCACCACACAGTGAAGCCTCAGGGGACCCTTGGATACCGCCTGCCGCCGCTGACATCCTGCTCGTTTCAGCCGACCCATACCTGCAGGATGAAGCCGTGCGCATCGTGGCGGCTTCCGGCGGGAGGCTGCGCACGGTCGAACGGGTGGAAGAGGCGCTTTCGGGATGGGACACGGCCGATGTTCTGATCGTAGGCAGTGACGTCAGGGAGACGCCGCCACGCAGGCGAGCCCCGGCAGTCCTGTTGGGCCGGTCCGCCGAAGCCGAAGAATTGTGGAGGCTGGCAGCGGTCCTGGGAGCAGAGCGTGTTGCGGCGCTGCCGGAGGCCGCGGCATGGCTTGCCGAGCACCTGAGCCTGGCCAGCGCCCCGGAGCCCGGCGGAACCATGGTGGGGGTGGTCGGTGGGAGGGGAGGATCCGGCGCCACGACTGCAGCCATCTGGTTGGCCCATGCCGCGGCCAACCATGGCGTCGCTACCCTATTGGTGGACGGTGACCCGTGGGGAGGCGGGGTGGAACTGGCTGTCAGCGACCAGTCCCTGCCGGGACTGAGGTGGCCGGACTTCGCCGCGACAAGGGGCAGCATCGATCCCGGCCAGTTCAGGGACTCCCTGCCCACGGCTGGAGGCTTCGCGTTTTTGTCCTGGCCCGGTAGGCGCGAGCCGTTCGAAAGCACGGATCCGGCATCCGCATCTGCCGTTCTCGATGCGGCCCGCCGGGCATTCGAACTGACTGTCATTGACATTGCCCGGAACCAGGAAGGATTGCAGGCGTTCGCCTGGGACTGTGACCGGGTACTGCTTCTCACCACAACGCACCTGAAATCCGCCGTCGCAACCGCAAGGGTCCTCAACGAGGTGCCACCTACCGACACAGGGCTGCTTGTCCGCGCCGCTGGATCGGACCCAACAGACCCTCACCTTGTGGCCGATGCCCTGGGAATTCCGCTGGCAGGAGTGGTACCGGACCTCCGTGGAGTAGGGGCCGGGACGGAGCAGGGACGCCTCCTGGAACTTGGACGGCGCCGGCCCGTCAGGCGGTTTGCCGAGGCGGCACTTGGATTGAACGGTGGCGACCGGTGAACCGAAGGGACAACCGCGGACGGGAACACCGACGTCTTGACGCGGTCCTTCTCGAGACAGTTCGGGAGTCGGTGCTGGCAGGACGCGGCCCCGTCACCCCTTCCACCGTGGCAGCAGCTGTCCAAGCCAGCGGCAAGCTCCTTGGCACAGCAGGGGCTTTGGAAGCGGCCGAGACGATCAACGCCGAACTCAACGGCCTGGGTCCGCTGCAGCCCCTGGTCCGCGATCCAGCGGTCACCGACATCTTCGTCAACGCGCCCGACTCCGTCTGGTTGGACAGGGGCAGCGGTTTGGAGTGCTCGGCCGTCAGGTTCGACACAGAAGCCCAAGTACGGTCACTTGCCTCACGTTTGGTAGCCGCTGGCGGGCGTCGCTTGGACGACGGCTCACCCTGCGTGGACGTTCGCCTCAGCGGTGGCTACCGGGTGCATGCAGTGCTCCCGCCCATCTCCACCGTTGGCACCCTGCTCTCCATCCGTATTCGGCGGGAAGAAACATTCACCATCACCGAATTGCGGGCAGGAGGAATGTTCTGCGAAGAGATAGAGGACGTTCTCAGGGCGATCATCAGGCACCGCCTCAGCTTCCTCGTCAGCGGCTCCACAGGCTCGGGGAAGACCACCCTTCTGTCCAGCTTGCTGGGCCTCAGCGATCCCTCCGAACGACTTGTCCTGATCGAAGACGCAGCCGAACTCAACCCCGTCCACCCCCACGTGGTGACCCTTGAGTCCAGGCATGGAAACCTTGAAGGGGGCGGCGCGCTGGATCTTGGTGAATTGGTGCGGCAGGCTCTCCGGATGCGGCCGGACCGGCTGATCGTGGGCGAATGCAGGGGAGCGGAGGTCCGTGAACTTCTGACCGCGCTGAACACCGGTCACACGGGCGGGGGCGGGACCATCCATGCCAATACGGCCCAGGCGGTCCCTGCACGGTTGATAGCATTGGGCGCGCTAGCAGGGTTGAGCGCGGAGGCCGTGCGGTTGCAGGTCGCCAGTGCCTTGGATCTGGTGATCCACGTGGAGCGTTCGCAGACGGGCCGAAGAGTCTCCTCACTTGGCATCGTGAGCGACGCTGGTGTCAGCCAGACCGTGGTGCCTGCACTGACGTTGACGGACAGCGGCCTGGCCCGCGGTCCGGGCTGGCCGCTGCTGGCAGCACGCTTGGCCCTCGGCGCTGATGCATGACTACCGCGTTCGTCGTCGTGTTCGCCACTGTTGCTGTGCTTCTCCACTTCCGGGGAGCTTATGCAGCCACACGGCGGATACGACGCCGTCTTGACCCTGGCGATGGAACGCCACCCGGGCCGGGCGTGCCAGCAACCGGGCGGGCGCAACGTGCAGGACTTTCCGGCCGTTTTAGGGGCGCCGTTGCCGAACGAACCCCGTCAGTGTCCATGGTGGTCCTGGTGCAGCAGCTCGCTGCCCTTCTCCGTGGCGGACGGGCGCAACTGCAGATGTGGGACGAGCTGTGGCGCGTGCACACATCGATGCCCCGTGGCACGGGAGTACCTGGGCGCCGATCCTCCCGCGATGGAAGGCAAAGCGCTGTAACCGTAGTCTCCGGCGAATCTTTGGAGATACTGGCCGCGGCCCGTGCAGTAGCAGCAGTGGGCAGTTCCCCGGCCCAAGCAATTAGGAGCGCGTGTGCCCGGGTGTATCCCGTGCGCGGTAGCAAGGAACGGCGGGTTTGGATTGAGTTGGCCGCGTGCCTCGACATCGCGGAGATCAGCGGGTGTCCGCTCGCCGGGCTATTGGCGCGCTTTGCTGCCCAGCTGGAAGCGGAAGAGGACGCCGAGGCTGCCCGGCAGACTGCCTTGGCGGGACCCAAGGCAACCGTCCGGCTCCTGTCGTGGCTCCCCGTCTTTGGGCTGTTGCTCGGGATGGCCCTGGGAGTGGATCCCGTGGGGATCCTGCTGGGTAACGTCATGGGCACGGCGACGTTCGTCTCGGGGCTGGTGCTGACCATGGCAGGCCGCCTGTGGTCGGCGCGCTTGGTTGCGGCGGCGGGGGCTGATTGATGTCCGGTATGTCCCTGTTGGTGCTTGCGGGCCTGCTTCTGGCAGTCGTGGTGGGCTTCGGGAAACGTCGACGGCCGCGTGCGGAGTTCCGCAGACGACTGAGTCTCACCGGCGCCGGGCATCCGGCAACGCCGCACACCAGGAACTCTGAAATTTCCGTGGGTCATGCCGCGCCGCTTCACGAGAGCGCAGCGGACGGTTTGCGCGATCCCGCTATGATGCTCGAGCTGATGGCCTCGATGCTGGACTCCGGGGCAGGAATCGGGCGGGCCTTGGAACTCATTGCACGGAGTGCCACCACTCCTGTTCGCGACTCCCTGAGGCCTGTGGTGGCCGCGTTGTTCTTGGGAACGGACTGGGAAACAGCGTGGAGTACACCTGGCCGCCAACCTCCCGAAGTGGCCCGTATACGTGACGCGTTGGCTTTCGCAGCACTTACCGGTGCGCCCTCGGCATCGATCCTGTATGCCCAGGCCGCCCGGGAACGCCGTGAGCAGTTCCGTGCTGCAGAGAAACGCGCGGCCGCCCTGGGGGTCAAACTCGTTATTCCCCTTGGCCTGTGCTCGCTTCCGGCCTTCATTTGCCTCGGGGTGGTGCCCGTCCTCATCGCCATGCTTCCCCCGGGTTGAGGCTCACACTGCTCCTCCACAGAAGGTGCAGGCAGTGGGTTTTCCACTTGAACGAACGGGGATCTTCAAAGGTAATCCGCGGACCGGAAGAGTCGTCTTACCGGAATCTTCCGGATCTACGAGAGGAATGTCTTGACCATCATCACCAGCTCTTCGCCAGCTCGTCGAACGCATCGGCGTCAGGGCCGTTTTGTCTTTGGGGCCTTTGCGGCCAGACGAGGTGCCAGGAATTCGCAGGCAGAGGGGGAGGCACGTCGGAAGCCCCTGCCGCAGGCAGCCGGGGAAGCTCGTCGGCCGTTGGCACAGACGACCGGCGCCAGCCCGTCCCTCGCCTCGCAAGCGCCGCACATCCCGCAAGCGCAGCACATCCCGCAAGCGCAGCACATCCCGGAAGGCGTGCCTTCCCTACAGGTGGCGTCATCGGCCGGAACTTCACGGATCGGAACTTCACCGGCCGGAACGTCATCGGCTGGAACGTCACCGGCCGGACGTTCCCTGGTCAGCAGGATGCGCAGGCGGGTCATGGCCGGTGAAGCGGGGATGGCTACGGCCGAATACGCCATCGCTACCCTCGCTGCCGTTGGACTCGCCGGGCTGCTGGTGGTGCTCCTGCGCAGCGATGAAGTTCGTGGGTTCCTGCTCAACCTGATTCGAACCGCGCTCTCTTTGCCATGAGGCAACACCTCCGGGCCCGGTTGGCCGGCAGGGATGACGTGGACGGCAGGGAATCCGGAGCCGTGACGGCCGAATTGGCGGTGACCTTGCCCGCGGTGATCCTGCTGTTGGCCTTTCTGTTGGCCGCGGGTGCAGCAGGTATCACCCAGCTGCGTCTGGAGGAAGCTGCGCGCGCCGGCGCTCGGGCCCTGGCCCGCGGAGAAACCGAGGGGGAGGTGCAAGGGATCGTCCAGCGCATCGGTGGAGAGGAAGCAAGCGTGCACGTGGGAAGCGACGGAGACTGGTTTTCCGTTACTGCCACCGCCCGGGCAGGGGGAGCGGTCGGCCCACTGATTCCGTGGGATCTGAGTGCTACGGCCATAGCTCGCCAAGAGGTACCGGGAAAGTGAGACGTACCTCCGGAATGACCCGAAGGGCAGGTACGGGTTCAGAGAAATGTTGTGAAGCGTTCCTCGCTGAGCGCGGATCCGGAACAATCTTGTCCCTTGGCCTCGTCGCAGTCCTGGGCGCGCTGCTGGCGGGACTGCTGCTGTTGGCCCAGGCCGGCGTCATGGCTTCACGGGCGGCAACAGCTGCGGACCTATCGGCTCTTGCGGCCGCCGATGCCGCTCGCGGGCTGACCAGCGGAGAACCGTGTTCCGTCGCATCGGCTGTCGCGGCGGAGCACGGTGCCCGTACTACTCGTTGCGGGACATTGGGGGAAGGGATCGTCGAGGTCAGTACGGAGCTGCTGCAACCGTTCCTGTTTGGCCAAGCCACTGGACGGGCACGGGCCGGACCGCCGCCCTAGCGTCTGCGGGGCTGCGGCTCTGGCACGGGTAGGACCGCGGAGGGTAGGACGGGCACGGGAGCACCGGATCAGACGGCTTGCTTCAGCAGGACATCCAGAAGTGTGATGGCGGCTGCCTTGTCCAGCGGGTTGTTCTTGTTCCCGCATTTGGGGGACTGCACACAGGACGGGCAGCCGGCGTCGCACTCGCAGGCGGCAATGGCATCCCGTGTGGCGCTGAGCCAGGTTTTGGCCTTCTCGAAGCCGCGCTCCGCAAAGCCTGCTCCTCCGGGGTGCCCGTCGTAGACGAAGATGGTGGGCAGCCCGGTGTCAGCATGCAGCGCCGTGGAGACGCCTCCAATGTCCCATCGATCACTGGACGCGACCAATGGCAGGAGCCCGATCGCAGCATGTTCCGCGGCGTGCAAGGCTCCCGGGAACTGGGCTTCAACCAGGCCGGCATTGTTCAGGGACCGGTTTTCGACAACAAACCACACGGCCTTGGTGAAGAGTTCCCTGGCTCCAAGGTCCAACGGTTCTTCACCGAGGATTTCGTTGGAGATCAAGGCCTTGCGTTGGAAGGACACCACTTGCGTGGTCACTTTGACTTCCCCGAAGTGTGCGGTGACATCGCCCCATTGGACGGACCGGTTCGTATCCAGCACCTCGATCTGGGTGACGTCCCTTGCCGTCGTGTAGAAATCGGGGTTCACCCGCCGGACCATGACGCAATGATCGCCCTCGTTGAGCTCCTCCACGAGGTAGCTTTCGCCTTGATGGACATAGATCGCGCCGGTGTGGGCCTGGTAGTGCGTCTGTGGCGAATCCATGGTGCCCAGGAGGGAGCCGGTTTCGGCATCCACGATGCTCACGGGGCCGCCACCGTCGGCCCGGAGATTGACCATTCCGGCGGCGCTTTCCGAATGCGTCCAGAACCAACCGGCAGGGCGCTTCCTGAGGTAACCCTGCATGACCAGCCGGTCGAGGAGTCCCTCAGCGCTGGGCCCGAACAGATCAAGTTCGGCCGGTCCAATGGGCAATTCCGCGGCAGCGGCACACAGATGGGGGCCGAGGACGTATGGATTTCCGGGATCAAAGACCGTGGCCTCCACCGATACGTCGAAGATGGCCTGGGGGTGGTTCACGAGGTAGGTATCCAAGGGATCGTCGCTGGCCACGAACGCAGCCAAGGCGTCCTGCCCGGCGCGTCCCGCGCGCCCGATCTGTTGGAAAAGCGATGCCCTGGTGCCCGGCCATCCTGCAACGAGCACGGCGTCGAGGCCGGAGATGTCGATTCCCAGTTCCAGTGCCGAGGTACTGGAGACGCCCAGCAATTGACCCGACCGCAGCGCTTGCTCCAGGGCCCGGCGTTCCTCCGGCAAATAGCCCGAACGGTAGGCCGCCACCCGTGCAGGCAGGCTCGGGTCCACCTCGTCCAACAGCCGCTTGGTGATCGAGGCGATGGACTCAGCGCCGCGGCGGGACTTGATGAAGGCGATGGTACGGACGCGGGACGAAACAAGGTTGGCCAGGATATCTGCGGTTTCGGCCACTGCCGTCCGCCGCTGTTTGGCGCCGTTCTCGCCCTTGAGTTCGGTCAGGGCCGGCTCCCAGAAGGCTACCGTTGTGGAACCGTGCGGAGAGCAGTCCTCCGAAATTTCCCGGGCGGGGGCTCCGATGAGCCTGCCGAAGGACACGCCGGGGTCCGACGCCGTTGCGGATGCGGCGATGAAGACGGGCTCGGGAAAGGACGTACCTGCGCCGTAATAAGCGCAGACCCTCCGCAACCGCCTCATCAAGTTGGCGACGTGGGAACCGAACACCCCGCGGTAGCTGTGGGCCTCGTCCACAATGACGTAGCGCAGCCTACGGAAGAACTTGGCCCACCACTCGTGGTTGGGCAGGATGCCGAAGTGCAGCATGTCGGGGTTGGCGAGGATCAGGTTGGCATGATCACGGATCCAGCGCCGGGACGACTGGTCTGTGTCGCCGTCGTAGGTTTCTGCGCGGACCGTCGGCAAGCGCAACGAGCGCACGGCAGCGAGCTGATCGGCGGCCAAAGCCTTGGTGGGGGACAGATACAAAGCCACGGCGCCGTCGTCGTGGAGTTTGCCGGGTTCGGACAGGACCCGGAGCTCAGACCTGTGGATCGCATCCAAAGCGGGCAGTTGGTAGGCGAGGGACTTCCCGGAGGCGGTGCCCGTGGCGATGACCACGTGTTGGCCGGAGTGGGCCAGACCCGCTGCCTGCACCTGGTGCCGGTACGGTTCCTGGATTCCCAGGCCTTGGTAGGCGGCAACGATGTCCGGATGCACCCATTCGGGCCACGGCTCGTTGACGGCTTTGCGCGCCGGGATGGTGTGGACGTGGCGAAGTTGCTCCGGATCGGTTGTCCGGCTCAGCAAGGGGATCAGGGATGGTGTGGCCACCAACCCATTCTGTCATTCCGCGGAAAGGTCCGGTCCTCCAGAGCTTCCCACGGACATCATGAGGACGTGGCACACCACGTCCCAACCGAGGTGGGAGTAGAGCTTCTGCCCGTCCAACGAAGCCAGCAGCAGCCCGTTCTCGACGTCGTGCGAGAAAGCCTGGGCGGCCAGTGCCTTCATGATGAAAGTTCCCAAACCGCGCCGCTGGAAGGCGGGCTCCGTGACGATCTTGTCGAACACCGCTGTGCCGTTCACCACGTAAACCCGGCCGCTCGCGGCCACCTGCTCACCGGAATGGACCACGGCGTAGTGCACGCCATTGGACTCGCTGGTGGCCAGTTCAAGATCATCGTCGGGAAGCCAGGGATCTTCGGCATCCTGGGTCTCCATGTCCACGATCATCATGGTCTGGGAAGCGGAGTTGACGTTGAGTCCGTGTTGTTCGGCAAGGTACTTGTACCGTTGAACGTCGTTGGTCAGGATCGTCAGGATCCGGGTCTCTGCTTCTGCGGTTTTCGCAGCCAGTGCAGCGAATTCCTCGTCGGAAGGGTCATGGGCAAAGTACTCCCAGTCACCTGTCTTGTCGGCGCGCAGCGCGGCAGGAAAACGGCCTTCTTGCCGTGATTCGTAGCCCCGGCAGCCGGTCCACCCGGCTACCCAGACTTCCAAGAGGTGTGCGATGTCTTCAACCAAGGCGTCTGGACTCATGTAGAGAGAGTATGCCAGCGCTCCGGGAAGCAACAGAGCCGGTTCTGCCCGCTAGCGGGTGCTTATGAAATTGTGACTTCGCCGCGGGATTCTAATACACCAAGTAACCTTTAACGGTGGCTTTGAACCGAATTGTACTTTTTTACGGCTTTACTCCGATCGCCGACCCGGATGCAGTGCGCCTATGGCAGCGCGCCCTCTGCGAGAAACTGGGCCTTACCGGCCGCATCCTGATCTCCAAGGACGGCATCAACGCAACTGTCGGCGGTGAGCTCAACAACATGAAGCAGTACGTCAAAACCACGCGTGAGTACAAGGGTTTCCACGATATCGACTTCAAATGGTCCGACGGCGGCGCTGACGACTTTCCGCGGCTCAGCGTCAAGGTCCGCGATGAGATTGTCTCCTTCGGCGCACCGGGCGAGTTGAAAGTGGACGAGAACGGCGTTGTGGGTGGCGGCAAGCACCTGCAGCCCGAGGAGCTGCACGCCCTGCTGGACAGCAAGAAGGCCGACGGCGAGGACGTTGTTTTCTTTGACGGCCGCAACGCGTTCGAGGCTCAGATCGGCAAGTTCAAGGATGCGGTGGTCCCGGACGTCGCCACAACGCACGACTTCATCAAGGAACTGGACTCGGGGAAGTACGACGACCTCAAAGATAAGCCTGTAGTTACGTACTGCACCGGCGGGATTCGTTGCGAAGTTCTCTCCAGCCTGATGGTCAACCGGGGATTCAAGGAGGTCTACCAATTGGACGGCGGAATCGTCCGGTATGGAGAGACCTTCAAGGACAACGGTCTTTGGGAGGGCTCGCTGTACGTCTTCGACAAGCGCATGCATGTGGAGTTCAGCGACGACGCCAAGACCATCGGCTCGTGTGTCCGGTGCTCGGCGCCCACCAACAAGTTCGAGAACTGCTCCAACCCAAGCTGCCGTACGTTGACGCTTTACTGCGCGGATTGCGCTTCGGATCCGGCAACCTTGAGGTGTCCGGACGGCTGCGAAGCCGCCTGACCGCCGTCGGGCGCCGAACCAAAGGCGGCTACCCGCCCAAGGCGGCTGACCCGCTAAAGCCGGCTGACCCGGTACGCGAAGTTGGCATCGGACCTCGTTCCAACAGTGATGTCCAGGACCGCATCAGCCTCGAGTTGCACGACGCTCACGCGGGCATTTGCGCACCCAAGGGTCAGATCCACCAAATCCGATTCATCAAGCGCCACTTTGAAGGAGACCCTGCGGGTGCCGCGGCAGGCCAACGTCACCGCGTACGTGCCGCCGGGCAGTTGAACCGTTTGTTCCGTCCGTGATTCTCCTGGCTCAAGGTAGCCGCTGCTTGAGTAGAAAGACCGTCCCTGGGATTCGGGCAGTGCCGCTTGCGCCCACTCTTTCAGGGCTTCACCGGTCACTGTTGATTCCAAGGCCGGATCCGGAGGAAGCACTACGTTCCTGCCCGCAGAGGTCGTGGAATCAGCTTCGGCCCGGCCAGGTTCCTCATAGGTGTACTCGCACCCCGTCAGCGCCGTGACCACTCCAAGCAGAAGCACGACGGCGGAACCCGCCAACCGTCGCGGTCCCACGGAGCCAGCCGCCTTGCCGCCCATGTTCTGACTTTACGCTTGCGCGCCGGCTCTCCATAGAGCCGGTTGTTGGTTCGATGGAGGCGGAGTTCAGCTCGTCGCGGGCGCCAGTTGGTAGGCGTAGATCAATGGCGCGTCAACGCTGCTCGTGGAGATGATGACCGCCCCCGTGGCCGGGATCTTGATCTTCACGGTTTCACGGCTGCCGTTGCAGGCAGCGCCGGCGTCGGCGATCTGCTGTCCGCCCGTGGATACCGCGAAGAAGGCTTTTCCTCCGCCGTCACAGGCCATGGTGAGGGTGTACTGGCCGGCAGCAACGTTCTGAGCATCCTTCACGATCGGGTCCCGGTCCAGGATCTTTCCCGAGTCCTCCAACACAATGCCGGAAGCGGCGGGCAGTGCGTCCTTCTTCCAGGCGGACACATCGGCGCGGGAGATGTCCACCGGCTGCTGGCATGCGGTGGCTGCCAGCAGGAAGCCGGCGGCAGTGAGAACCATGCCGGCACGGCGGACTGTGGAGGAGACATTGAGCATGGTTCCACGCTACCGGTTTCCCCGCGGGAGTCTTTCCACATAGCGCATCCACGGTGAACCGGCAGGGCAACCCCGACCATAGACTGGCAACGTGAACCCATCCACATCAGTGTTTTCCTCAGGCAATACCCCCGATGCTCCCCGCAGTGACCAACCGGCGCTCCTGGCTGCCCTTGCAGACGCGTTCAAGTCAGTGAATTACACGCTCGACGGCGTTGCGGACCTTCTGGGGCCATCAGCCTATGCGGCGCTGGGCAGGGACCAGATCATCCCGGCCCTTTTGGCCACGGAACGGACGTCGGGTTCGGGCCAGGCCGGGCTGCGGGGGTTAACCGTCCTGGTGCGGCTCTGGCTTCTTGCGGTTCCGCAGGCTGTTGCGGACGTTGATGCCGCCCTGCCAGGTCCAGGTGCCAACGGGCTCGCCGAGCTCGGGCTCGTCTCCATCGCGGACGGGGTTGCTACCGCCGCCGTCGATGTCCGTCCTTATGGATGGGACGCTAATCCGGACGGCAGCGGCGGAGCGGAACTGTGGGTGGCGAGTGACCTGGCGGCCCACCAGCAGCCGGGCGTGCTGCGGCACGACCACGTCCTGGGAATCGGCCAGGCTTCCACAACGCTGGTGCAGACCACCATTAGGCCGCATGCCAAGCGTGCCCTGGACCTGGGTACCGGTTGCGGAATCCAGACCTTCCACCTGCTCCACCATTGTGAGCACGTCACGGCAACAGACATTTCGGAAAGGGCCCTGGCCTTCACGAGGTTCAATCTCGTCCTCAACGCCGCAGCCTTGGAAGTGGATCCAAACAACCTCGAAGCCCGCATCAGCCTGAGGCTCGGTTCCCTCCTGGAACCGGTGGAAGGCGAACGATTCGACCTCGTAGTCTCCAACCCGCCCTTCGTCATCACTCCCCGCACCAAGGGAGAATCCGCAGCAGACCGGTTCACCTACAGGGATGGCGGTTTGCCGGGCGACCAGATCGTCTCTTCCTTGGTGAAGTCCCTCGGCAGCGTCCTTGAGCCAGGCGGAACCGCCCAAATGCTGGGCAACTGGGAGATCACCGCTGGTGCGCAGTGGAAGGACCGGCCTGCGTCCTGGCTCGAGGGTTCCGGACTGGATGTCTGGTTCATCCAACGCGAGCAGGTGGGGCCCGAACAGTACGCCGAGACCTGGCTCCAGGACGCATCCGAGTCCCGGGACCCGAACCATTACAAGGAGGCCTACGCTGCCTACCTTGAGGACTTTGCCTCCCGGAATGTGGAGGGCATTGGTTTCGGCATGATCTGGTTGCGTCGGCCGGCCGGAAGTCAGGGCACCATCAGCCGGTTCGAGGAAATCACCTACCCCATCGAGCAACCCATTGGCCCCCACTTGGGCGCGGCCATCGAGAGGGCGGACTGGCTGTCGGCCAACCAGTTGAACGAGGCCCATTTGCTGGTGGCCGAGGACGTCACCGAGGAGAGGCATCAACGGCCGGGCGCTGAGCACCCCGGAGTGATTCTGTTGCGGCAGGGGGCAGGCCTCCGCAGGACCAACTTGCTGAGCAGCGAACTAGCCGGCTTCGTCTCTGCCTGCGACGGTGACCTCAGCGTCAACCAGATCATCAAGGCACTGGAAGCCCTCCTGGGAGGGGAAGAGGGATTCGACGCCGAAGCCTTCACCTCTACGCTCTTCCATGAGGTGGGCAATCTGGTCCTGGACGGATTCCTCGTGCCGGCCGAGCCGGGCAAATCTCCATGACGCACGCAGATCCACGGAGGTCATTCCCCGGTGCCGGCACCCGCACTCCCTCAGTACCCCCACGTGGCGCTGATCTCCCTGGACGTGACGCTGATTACACTGATGAAGTGATTGCGAAGAATCAGGAGACCGGGGTAGCGGGCGAACCGGCGGGCAGTGGACGTAACGAGCAAAAAGTTGAGATCACCGATCCCAAAGCCATCCGCGCCTTGGCGCACGCGGCGAGGTTGGAAGTCATCTCGGAACTTTATGCCACGCAGGTAAGCCACACGGCCACGGAACTTGCTGCCAGGACGGGCCTGACTCCCAGCGCCATGAGCTACCACCTCCGCGCACTCCAGAAGTGGGGGATCGTTGTTCCGGCCGAGAACGCAGGCGACGCCCGCGAACGTCGGTGGAAGGCGGCAGGGAAGGACTTCACCATTTCCGGCGGCAGCGTCGCCAGCCCGGAGATCGCGGTTGTCGATCTGGAACTCGATGCGTTCAGGCGGAGGGCGTCCGCTTTTGCCAAGGCCAGGGGCGAACGGCGGCAACGCGGTGAGACTGCGGAGGAACCGGCATCGGTGCTCCTGTCCAGCAACCTGCTGTATTTGACCAACCAGCAGCGTAAGGAACTTTCGGACAGAATCCGTGAAATTCTCAGGGAGTACGAGCTCGAGGATCCCACCCGGATTCCGCAAGATGCTGAACGTGTTGCTACGTTATGGTCGATGATTCCGGACGATCGGTCAGCGCCCGGGAACTAGGATTCAGGAGCCAGCCACCAACCGGCATCCTGGAAGGGCGGATTGACCGGCCCAAACGCAGGATTCTGCAAACTATGGTGAACTAGGCCAATATGGGCACCAGCCCAAATACACATTTTTTCTGTAGGAGCACCGTGCCCAGCAAGGCAAAAACCGGCAAGAAACTCGTGATCGTGGAGTCTCCGGCCAAGAGCAAGACCATCGCCAAGTACCTTGGCGAAGGCTTCATCGTCGAGGCTTCCATTGGTCACATCCGTGACCTTCCGCAGCCGTCCGACCTCCCTGCAGAACTCAAGAAGACCTCGCTGGGCAAGTTCGCTGTTGACGTTGAGCACGACTTCAAGCCGTACTACGTCGTCTCCCCGGACAAAAAGAAGAAGGTCGCCGAACTCAAGGCCCAGCTGAAAGACGCCGACGCGCTTTACCTCGCAACCGATGGGGACCGCGAAGGCGAAGCCATCGCGTGGCACCTCCTTGAGGTCCTGAAGCCCAAAGTTCCGGTCTACCGCATGACCTTCGGTGAAATCACCAAGGAAGCAATCCACCGCGCGATGGACAACCTGCGCGACGTGGACACGGCCCTCGTTGATGCGCAGGAAACCCGACGGATCCTGGACAGGCTGTACGGCTACGAAATATCGCCTGTGCTGTGGCGCAAGGTTGCCCGCGGCCTTTCCGCAGGACGCGTGCAGTCCGTGGTGACCCGGATGGTGGTTGACCGTGAACGTGAGCGCATGGCGTTCAAGGCCGCTTCCTACTGGGACCTGACGGGCCAATTCGGCGCCGAGTCGGGCTCCTTCAAGGCCAAGCTTGCTGCCGTCGACGGCTCCAAGGTTGCCACCGGCCGCGATTTCAATGACGACGGCCAGCTGGTCTCCTCGAACGTGGTCCACCTCAACGAGGAACTAGCCACCTCCCTTGCTGCCGGCCTGGAGAACGCGGACTTCAAGGTCCGCTCCGTGGACACCAAGCCGTACACCCGCCGTCCCGCCGCCCCGTTCACCACTTCCACGCTGCAGCAGGAAGCCGGCCGTAAGCTCAGGTTCTCCTCCAAGAGCACCATGCAGGTTGCGCAGCGCCTCTATGAAAACGGCTACATCACCTATATGCGTACGGACTCCTCGGCGTTGAGCGACGAGGCCGTCACGGCCGCGCGTCGCCAGGCTGCTGAGCTCTACGGTCCCGAATTCGTGCCGCAGAGTCCGCGGATCTACGCGAACAAGGCCGCGAACGCCCAGGAAGCGCACGAGGCTATCCGCCCGGCCGGTGACTCCTTCCGCACCCCGGCCCAGGTGGCCAAGCAGCTCAGCGGAGACGAGTTCCGGCTGTACGAACTCATTTGGAAGCGCACCGTGGCCTCCCAGATGGCAGATGCCAAGGGCTCCACGGCAACCATCCGCCTTGGCGCAGTTGCAGCGGACGGCCGGGACGCCGAGTTCTCTGCTTCCGGTACCGTGATCACCTTCCCCGGCTTCCTTGCCGCCTATGAGGAAGGCAAGGACGAGGGCCGCGGCGATGACGACTCGGACGACGCCCGCCGCCTGCCGAACGTGGCCAAGGACGATTCCCTTACCGCCTCGGATATTGTTGCGGTTGGCCACGAGACATCTCCGCCGCCGAGGTACACCGAAGCGTCATTGACCGCTGAACTGGAAAAGCGAGGCATTGGACGCCCGTCTACCTACGCTTCGACCATTTCCACCATCCAGGACCGCGGCTACGTCCGCAAGCAAGGTTCCGCGCTGGTACCCAGCTGGATCGCCTTCTCTGTGATCCGCCTGCTGGAACAGCACTTCACCGACTATGTGGACTACGAATTCACCGCTGACATGGAAGGCGACCTGGACAAGATCGCCAACGGGCAAGCGGTGGGCGCAGCATGGCTGAAGCACTTCTACTACGGAGAAGATGCCGATCCCGGCCTGTTGAGCATCGTCAACAACCTCGGCGAGATCGACGCCCGCGAGATCAACTCCGTGCCGATCGCAGACGGCATCACGCTGCGGGTGGGTAAGTTCGGCCCGTACCTTGAGAGCACCATCCCCACGGTCGATGAGAAAACCGGGGAGGTCGTGGAGTCCGCGCGGGCCAATGTTCCCGAGGAACTGGCCCCGGATGAGCTGACGGCAGCCAAAGCCATCGAGCTCATGGAAACGGCGGCACCCGAGGAACGGGTCCTGGGAACAGATCCGCACACCGGGCACACAGTTGTAGCCAAGAACGGCCGCTACGGCGCTTACGTCACCGAGATCATCCCGGAAATGACGGAAGAACAGATCGCCAATCAGCCGGTTGAGTATTACAAGAACGGCAAGCCGAAGCCGCCCAAGAAGCCTGTGAAGGTCAAGCCCCGCACCGGCTCGCTGTTCAAGTCCATGTCCGTGGACACCGTCACGCTGGACGAAGCTTTGCAGCTGATGAGCCTGCCACGGGTCCTCGGCGAGGACGCGGAAGGCAACCCCATCACCGTGCAGAACGGCCGCTTTGGGCCTTACCTGAAGAAGGGGACGGACTCGCGCTCCATTGGTTCGGAGGAGGAAATCTTCACGATCACCCTGGAGCAGGCGCTGGAGATCTATTCGCAGCCCAAGCAGCGTGGCGCCCGTGCAGCGGTCCCGCCGCTGGCTGAGTTCGGTCCCGATCCCGTGTCGGAAAAGAACATCGTGGTGAAGGAAGGCCGCTTCGGCCCCTACATCACTGACGGCGTCACCAACATTACGGTTCCGCGTTCCACGTCCTTGGAAGAGCTCACCAGGGAACGGGCCATCGAGCTGCTCGCCGAGAAGCGCGCCAAGGGCCCGGTGAAACGGACCACCCGCAAGGCACCGGCCCGCAAGGCAGCGGCGAAGAAATAGCACTGCGTCGGGACGCATGGCGATGATCGCACTTTGCGTCCCGGCCGCCATCATGGTCGAGTAGAACCATGACTGAACAGACTGCCGCCCCGGACAACCAACCATTGAATGATCTTGAGGCGAAGCTTGCTTTGGCCGAGCAGCCGGATGTGAATCCGGTGGATGTCATCCTCGCCTTCCTGAACAACGAGGTCTACCTGGTCAGCTCCGAAGCCGTAGACGGTCCGGATTCCTCCGTGGAACCCTTGGTGCTGTCCAACGCGGACAACCAGCCGGTCCTTGCTGTCTTCAGCCACCCGAGCCGTGTGGATGCCCGCTTCCTCGAAGCGGCCCCGAACGTGCTGGGTACCATGGGCTCGGCCATCCTCGCGAACATCGGCGACGAACTGGGCCTGGTCATCAACCCTGGAAGCGAGCACGGCTTCGAGATCGATCCTGAAGGCATCGCCAATATCCGCCGTGATTTCAAGCGGGCGGACGAAGTCGGCGAGGCTGCAGAGTAAAAGGGCCTCAGAGTCGGACGAAACGTGCCCGCGAGTTGCTTCCCGGGCTCCGATTCGGTGAATAATGGCAGAATGCGTCTTGGCGTTCTCGACATCGGGTCAAACACCGTCCACTTGCTGCTGGTCGATGCCCATCCCGGCGCGCGTCCGGTGGCTTTCGCCTCCCATAAGCGTCCGTTGTCGCTGGTGCAATACCTGGACGGCGACGGAAACATCAGTGATGAGGGCCAGCACGAGCTGATCGAATTTGTCCTTGAAGCGTGGGAGTTCGCTGCCCGCCACAAGGCCGAGGATCTGTTGGCCTTTTGTACCTCGGCCATTCGCGAGGCCACCAACGGTGCCGAGGTCCTGGCCAGGGTCAAGCACGAAACCACCGTGACGCTGCAGGAACTCACTGGCAGCGAAGAAGCGTCCATGACGTTCTTCGCCGTGCGCCGCTGGTACGGCTGGGGGGCAGGGCCCATCCTGGACCTGGACATAGGCGGTGGCTCGTTCGAAATGGCCTACGGCACTGACGAGCTTCCCGAGTTCGCCACGTCCGTGCCCTTGGGCGCGAGCCGGCTCACCCGGGACTGGCTGCACGAGGACCCGCCCACGGCCAAGAGCGTCAAGGAACTGCGACGGTACATCCGCTCGACCCTCAAACCGGTGGTGCGCGAATTCCAGGAACTCGGCCGGGCCAACCTCGTGGCGGGGACGTCTAAGACTTTCCGGTCCCTGGCACGTATTGCGGGTGCCGCGCCGAGCGCCGCAGGCCCGTACGTCAAACGCGAGCTCCATGCGGCGGACCTCGGCCTCTGGGCACAGCGGATCTCCGCCATGACCGTGGCGGATCGCCTGTACCTCCCGGGTGTTTCCGACGCCCGGGCCCGCCAGCTGCTCGCCGGAGCACTGGTCGCCGAGGCTGCACTGGAGCTTTTCGAGTTTCCCAAAATGGAGATCTGCCCGTGGGCCCTGCGGGAGGGCCTGATCCTCCGCCGGCTGGACCAATTGGTCTTCGAGGAAGCCCTCGAGCCGGCCCCGCATGTGGGCAAGCGCAAGAAAGACAAGTCCAAAAAGAAGAAGAAGGCCAAGGAAAGCGAAGAGCACACGGATACAGACAAGCACTTGGAAACGGCCGGGCAAGCAGATGCCGACGGTCCCGCGCACCCGGTAGAGGGCCTGCCGGTACAGCTCGGCGCGCCGGTCTCCGACACTGCACCGGCCACGACGGCAAGGGGGTTGGCTTCCTAGGATGACTACCGACGTCGAACCTTCAGAGAACCATCGCCGGATTCCGGTGGCGCTGTCCAGCGCATCCGTTTACCCGCTCAGCGTCCACGACGCCTTCGCCGTGGCCCAGGACCTCGGTTATGACGGCGTGGAGGTCATGGTCACCAACAATGCCGTGAGCCAAAACCCCGGTGCGCTCATCCAGCTAAGCCACCGCTACAACCAGGAAATCGTGTCCATCCACGCACCCACGCTGTTGTTGACGCAACAGGTTTGGGGCACCGCCTGGAACAAGATTGAGCGTTCCTGCCAGATGGCCAAGGAGGTGGGTTGCGACACCGTGGTGGTGCACCCGCCTTTCCGGTGGCAGTCCAACTACGCCGAAAACTTCGTTGAAGGCGTCCGTGAGATCTCGGCAATGTACCAAGTGCACATCGCCGTTGAAAACATGTACCCGTGGCGCGTCCGGGGACGTGAAGCGGTGGCTTACCTGCCGCACTGGGACCCTATGGAGGGGGATTACGACGCCGTCACGTGGGACTTCTCGCATGCGGCCACTGCCGGGGCCAACAGTTTGGAGGCCGTGAAGGCCTTGGGCAGCAAACTGCGGCACGTCCATCTCACGGATGGTTCAGGCTCGGGCAAAGACGAACACCTGGTCCCGGGAACAGGAACCCAGCAGTGCGCCGGTGTCCTTCAACATCTTGCCTCCAACGGGTTCACAGGCGCGGTGGTGGCCGAGATTTCCACCCGTAAGGCCAAGGTCACCGGGGAGCGTGAGGAGATGCTCGCTGAGACGTTGCGCTTCGCACGCCAGCACCTCGCTGCCCCGGTCCGCAGCCTGGAGGGGTAGCGCCGGCTTCGGCAAGGCCCGGGACCCGGACATAAAACCTGGGCCCGGGCTTTGGCGTGCTTACAGCGGAAGCCTTTGCCTCGCGTTTTGTCCCATAACCCCGCTTAAAAGCGAAAGCACCGGCGGCCGAATCGGGAAATGGGGGAAAACCCGTCCCGGCCACCGGTGCTGCTGGCGGACATCCCCATGCCCGCCTCATCACTCGCACCCTCAATGAGGTAAGAACCAACTTACGGACCAACCTTGGGTGGGGCCTGCAATAATCTTGGGAACTTGCTGTGAATCCCTCAGTGCGGACTCCGTTCGACCCCTCCGCAGGGGAACTGCCATGATGGACCAATGAGCAACCGAATCGCATTCCTTGGCTGTGGATCAATGAACGAGGCAATTCTCACCGGCATCCTTGCTGCCGGGACCGCCCCTTCGGACATCGTCGCCACGGTGCGGCGGGCCGAGCGGGCGGAGGAGCTGGCCGAGCGGCACCGGGTTACCGCTATTGCAGGCGAAGAGGAACCGGACAACAACAAGCTGGCCACCAAGGGTTCCAGCATGGTTATCCTGGGCGTCAAGCCTGTGGGCATCACGGACCTCGCCCGGGAAATCAGCCCGGCGCTGGCGAAGGATACTGTGGTGGTCAGCGTTGCTGCCGCGGTTTCCATTGCCCAGCTTGAGGCGGCCCTCCCGGACGGCCAGCCGGTGATCCGCACTATGCCGAACACTCCCTCCAAGTTGGGCCGGGGCGTCATTTCAGTGTCGCCCGGAACGCACTGCACGGCTGTGCAGCTCGAGTCAGCCAAGGCTGCGTTCGCAGGAGCCGGCAAGGTTGTGGAGATTCCTGAGGAGCAGGTGGACGCCCTGTCCGCGATCAGCGGTTCGGGTCCCGCTTATGCGTTCTATCTGGCCGAGGCCATGGCCGCCGCCGGTGTTGAGCTCGGTCTGGACGAGGAATTGTCCGTCATGCTTGCGCGCGAGACCGTAGCCGGGGCCGGCTTCATGCTCGCTGAACCGGGTGCGGATCCGAGCGCACTCCGCAAGGCAGTCACCAGCCCGAACGGCACCACCGAACGCGCCATTGCCGCGTTCGACGACGGCGGGCTGCCCAAGATCATTGCCGAAGGCGCCCGGGCTGCCGCAGCGAGGGCAGCTGAGATCACCAAGGAGCTTGGCTGACCGCCAAGGCGGCGCCGCACCGCTAAGCCCGCGCCGAACCGCCAAGGCCGCGCCGCTAAGGCCGCGCCGCGAAGCGCTCCAACAAGTCCACGTGTCCGGATACGATCAGCATGTCGTGTCCGGACACTTTGGTTTCCGGCCGGGCATACGTGAAGTCCTCGCCCGGAGTCTTCACGCCAACGATCGTCACGCCGTACTTTGAGCGGACCTTGGATTCCTCCAGCGTGAAGCCCACGGTTTCCTTGGGCGGGTACATCTTGACGATTGCGTAGTCGTCGTCGAACTCTATGAAGTCCAGCATGCGCCCGGACACGAGGTGCGCTGCACGGACGCCGGCATCGGCTTCGGGGTAGATGACGTGGTTGGCGCCGATGCGGCTGAGAATCTTCCCGTGCGAGGGCGTGATGGCCTTGACCCACAAGTGCTGGATTCCGAGGTCCACCAGGTTCACCGTGATCAACACGGAGGATTCGATCGATGTACCGACGCCCACCACGGCGGAGCTGAATTCCTGCGCACCGAGCTGACGGAGGGCGTCGATGTTGGTGGCATCGGCTTCCACGACGTGGGTCAGCACCGGTGCCCACTTCTGGACAAGCCCACGGTCACGTTCGATCGCAAGGACCTCCCGGCCTTGTTTCACCAGTTGCTCGGCGGTTGCCGAACCGAAACGCCCGAGTCCGATCACCAGGACAGGCGCGTTGTGGGCGGGGCGATTGGCCGCCCCTTGGATGCTAGCCAATGATTGGCCTCTCTTCCGGGTAGTGGTACAGCTGGCTGCGCTGGCGCAGGGCCAGGCCCGCAGCAAGGGTAACGGTGCCGACGCGGCCCGCGAACATCAACGCTGTCAGGACGTAAACGCCCGACGGCGGCAGTTCGGCACTGAGGTTGGTGCTCAGTCCAACGGTGGCAAAGGCGGAAATGGTTTCAAACAGCACCCGGTCCAGGGAAGCTCCGCTGATGGACAACAGCAGGAAAGCAGCCACGGAGACGAGCGTTGCTCCGGCCACGATGACGGAGATGGCTACCCGCATGGTGCCTTGGGGGATGGTTCGGCCGTAGACCTTGACGTCTGCGTCACCGCGCGCTTCGGCAACGATTGCCAGGAACATGACGGCGATGGTGGTCACCTTGATTCCGCCCGCGGTGGACGCCGAACCGCCGCCGGCGAACATCAGGGCATCCGTGAGCAGCATGGTGGTGGATTCCATGTGGTTCTGGTCCACCAGGTTGAATCCACCGGACCGGGTCATCACCGAGGCGAAGAGTGAGTGGATGATCTTGTCCCCAAGGCTCATGTGCCCGATGGTCCGCAGGTTGTCCCACTCCATCAATGCCCAGAGGACTGTTCCCGCCGCCAGCAGGATGAAGGACACCTGGATGGTGAGCTTGGTGTGCAGGTTCCATTTCTTCCAGTTCAAGCCGTTTTGCTGCAGCACCATGACCACGGGAAAGCCGAGGCTGCCCAGGAATACCCCCAGCATCAGGGGTACGAGGATCCACAGATCGGTCTCGTAGGGAACGATTCCGTCCGAGTGCGGAGTGAAGCCGGCGTTGTTGAAGGCTGAGATGGAGTAGAAGACACCGTGCCACACCGATTGCCAGAACGGCTCACCCAGCAGCATGAACCGTGGCACCAGGACCAGGGCCAAGGCACCCTCGATGACCACCGAGGTCACGATCACGATCCGGAGCAGGGTACCCACTTCGCCGAGCCTGCCGGCGTTGTTCATGGCTTCCTGCGCGATGAGCTTTCCACGGACACCAAGCCGTTTGCTCACCATGAGGGCCAGCAGCGACGCCAGCGTGAGCGTACCGAGGCCGCCCACGAAGATGCCGATCAGGATGACGAGCTGCCCGAAGAAAGACCAGTGGGTGGCAGTGGAAACAACCGTCAACCCGGTAACGCAGACGCTGGAAACCGCGGTAAACATGGCTTGGTGGAGGGGAGTGGGCTCCCCGGAGGCAGAAGACGCCGGAAGTGACAGTAGCCCGGTGAAAAGCAGGATGACCAAGGAGAAGGCCACCAGCGCCAGGCGGGCCGGGGAGGTGTTGGCGATGTTGTCGATAAAGTCGCGCGCACGCGTGAAAATCCACAAGCCTTCGCGTTCCGGCTGGCCGGGTTGCCAGTTGGCCGGGGTAGTTGACCGCGACTGGCTTTGAGACATGGCGCTCTTCCTCAAGTGAACATACTTTCCCTGAGTAGTAAACCACTATTCGCCCGCCGTAACCGGGCGAAGCGGCGGGACGCCCTCAGGTAGCCTGTTCTGGATGAATGACACGCTTGGAACGCCTGCTTCCAGCATCACCCGCTCCGCACTGCCAACGACGGTGGTGTGGGACTCTGCCATGACCGCGTACAACTTCGGGCCTACCCACCCGATGGCACCGCAGCGGCTTGAGCTGACAGCAAGACTTGCTGAAACGCTGGGCCTGTTCGACCACAAGCATGTGGCGATGGAACCGCCCAGGATAGCCACCGACGTCGAACTTTGCTCGGTCCATAGCGCCGCCTATGTGGAAGCGGTGCGGAAGGTCAGTGATGACCCTTTCACTCCGGATGAAGAACGCGGGCTCGGGACCGAAGACGACCCGGCGTTCGCCGGAATGCACGAGGCCAGCGCGCGACTGGCCGGAGGTTCGCTGGTGGCGGCGGACGCGATTCTGTCCGGGGCCGCCGTGCGGGCCGTCAACTTCAGCGGCGGGATGCACCATGCCGCCCGCGAACGGGCCAGCGGCTTCTGCATCTATAACGACGTCGCGATGGCCATCCAGAGGCTGCTCGACAACGGCGTGCAGCGGGTGGTGAGCATCGACGTCGACGCCCACCACGGCGACGGGACCCAGAGCCTGTTTTGGGACGATCCGCGCGTCATGACCATTTCCTTGCACGAGTCGGGCCTCACCATGTTCCCCGGAACAGGTTTCGCCAATGAGACCGGTGGCCCGAATGCCCCGGGCACGGCAGTGAACGTGGCCGTTCCGGCGTTCACGGGCGACGCCGCGTGGCTTCGGGCGTTCTACGCAGTGGTTCCGCAGATCGTGGGCGCTTTCCAGCCCGAGGTCATTGTGAGCCAGCACGGTTGCGACTCCCACCGGCTGGATCCATTGACGCACCTCAACCTCAGCGTGGACGCCCAGCGGGAGGCCGCAAGCGCGATCGGAAGCCTCGCGGCCAGGTACTGCGATAACCGGTGGATAGCCACCGGGGGCGGCGGGTACGAGGTTGTGAACGTTGTTCCGCGCGCGTGGACCCACTTGATCGGAATGGTGACGCAGCGTCCCGTTCCCCTGGCCAAGCCCGTGCCCGCATCGTGGCGCACCTATGTCAGCGAGAAGTACGGGGTGTCCGCGCCGGAAAGCATGGGCGACGACGTCGATATCTGGTGGCGCTCCTGGGAAGTGGGCTATGACCCTGCCGATCCCGTGGACCGGACTGTCATCGCCACGCGCAAGGAGATCTTTCCGTTGTACGGCCTGGACCCCTGGTTCGACTGAGCGTTTGCGGCTAGGCGTCCGACTTTTCGGTCTGGAACACCACCCCTGCAGCCCCCACCAGCCAGCCGAGCAATGACAAGGCGAAAGCTCCGATGAGGTCCGTTGAAGCCTGGCCTTTGAAGAGCCACAGCACCAGGACCAGCATGCCCATGGTCATGTAGGTCATGATCGCGAAGATCACCCGTCCGGAGAGCCGGGTGGCCACCTGTGCAGGGTTCACCAGCGGCCCGTTCCCGTCCGCCCCGGCGTTGTCCCTTTTGACCTCCGAGATGGTGAACCCCAACGCCGAAGCGGTGAGGGAACTCAGCGACGTGGCCAGGACTCCGGCGGCCGTCACCAACGCTCCGTTGAGTTCGGGTGCCTCGGCCTGGCCGGTCGGAACCCACGTGCCCACCCGGATGAGCACCGTGGTCCACACCAGGACAAACAGCGCCAGGAACGCCGCAGCGATGATGTTGAAGATATGCCGGCGGAAGAAGTCAGCCATAGCAATGCACCCCGTGCAGTTGGCGGTCGGGGCCTGGGAGCCCGGACGGACCGTGAAAACGTTGTAGCACCGGGTCATTGCGCGGTCAACGGGGAGGGCGGTGACGCCGCAGGAAACAGGGATGCCAATTGACGTATATGTCGCTAGGGTGGGAGGCATGGTGACTGACGACGTATTTGCCGTCATAGCTGAGGCAACCAGGCGCGAGATCCTGGTTTCCCTCCGCTCTGGGGATAAGGCTGTAGGCGAACTGGTGGAAGAACTGGCTGCGAGCCAGCCCACTATCTCCAAGCACCTGAAAGTCTTGCGTGAAGCGGACCTTGTCAGCATGCGCGCGCAGGGCCAGAAGCGTTACTACACCCTGAACCCCAAGCCCCTGGCCGGCGTGGCCAGCTGGCTGGAAACGTTCGACGTCGGACCCGCGGCTCCCGTCGCCGTCGTACCTTCTGCGGGGGAGAAAGCGGCAGTGGCTGCCGAGGTGGCCGAAGCTCCCGCCGCAGCCGAACTGACAGCGGTGCCCCAAGCGTTGAGTCCGGCCGTCACGGTTCAGGCCGGCGAGGCTCCGGTCTCGGTGGAGCTTCAGACCGATGACACTGTTCCGCAGCAAATTGGCCGCACGGTGGGCCGGGCCGCCACCAAGGCAGCCGACCTGCTTGCGAACCTGCCCACCCTGCCTAAGTTCGGGCGGAAGCGCTAGCCCGCAATCTAACGTGATCCTTCTCACATTGTGAGGTTTTGTTCACCTTCTGATCCTTTACATTTCAAGGATTTTCCACGGTTGTGTTAACTCGCGTTCCTCGGTCACATCCGACCCGGGTGGAGATCCTACCTTTGATGGTGAAACCATGAGTGCGACTTACTGTCTTGCCGCCGCCCGTGGCACTGAAGGGATTGGAAGACGCAATGGATTCAAGGCTCGAAGCCGTCCGGGACACCGTACTTGCTCGCAATCCGGGTGAGAAGGAGTTCCACCAAGCCGTGACCGAGGTTTTCGAAAGCCTCGGCCCGGTCCACGACAGGCACCCCGAGTTCCTTGAGGGTGCGGTCCTGGAGCGCCTCTGCGAGCCTGAACGCCAGATCATCTTCCGCGTCCCGTGGACTGACGACTCCGGCCGTGTACACGTCAACCGTGGCTTCCGGGTGGAGTTCAACTCGGCCCTCGGCCCGTACAAGGGCGGTCTCCGTTTCCACCCGTCCGTGTACCTGGGAATCGTGAAGTTCCTGGGCTTCGAGCAGATCTTCAAGAACGCCCTGACCGGCATGCCGATCGGTGGCGGCAAGGGCGGATCCGACTTTGACCCCCGTGGCCGCAGCGATGCGGAAATCATGCGTTTCTGCCAGTCCTTCATGACCGAGCTGTACCGGCACATCGGAGAATACACTGACGTCCCCGCGGGCGACATCGGCGTGGGCGGCCGCGAAATCGGCTACCTCTTTGGCCAGTACAAGCGGATCACCAACCGGTATGAGTCCGGTGTGCTCACCGGAAAGGGCATCTCCTGGGGCGGATCGCTGGTCCGCCCGGAGGCCACCGGCTACGGCACCGTGATCTTCGCGCAGGAAATGCTGAAGACCCGCGGAACCTCCTTCGACGGCCAGCGCGTTGTGGTCTCGGGTTCGGGCAATGTTGCCATCCACGCGATCGCCAAGGCCCAGGCGCTTGGCGCAACTGTGGTGGCGTGCTCCGATTCGGCCGGCTACATCGTGGACGATTCCGGCATCGACGTCGAACTCCTGCGCCAGATCAAGGAAGTGGAGCGCGCACGCCTCACGGAGTACGCGGCCCGGCGCCCCGGCTCGAGCTACGTTGCCGGCGGTAGCGTGTGGGACGTCAACGGCACTGTTGCCCTGCCCTGCGCCACCCAGAACGAGCTGGACGGCAACGCCGCTGCAAAGCTGGTCAGCAATGGCCTGCTCGCCGTGGCCGAAGGTGCCAACATGCCTTCCACCCAGAAGGCCGTGTCCGTCTTCCAGGAGGCCGGCATCCTGTTCGGGCCGGGCAAGGCTGCCAACGCCGGCGGCGTGGCAACCTCGGCCCTGGAAATGCAGCAGAACGCCAGCCGCGATTCGTGGTCGTTCGAGCACACCGAGCAACGCCTCACCGAGATCATGGTGGGCATCCACGACCGCTGCGCCGAGACGGCCGAGGAATACGGCGCGCCCGGTAACTACGTAGTGGGCGCGAACATCGGTGGTTTCGTCAAGGTAGCCGACGCGATGCTCGCCCAGGGCCTGATCTAATTCCAACTGAGTAGCAGTAGAGCGCGTTCTGAACCCTCAGAACGCGCTCTACTGCTACTTGGATGGGTTAGCGTACCTGGACGGGTCAGCGCTGGAGCAGCCGCACGTGCTCCGGGTTCAGCTCCGAAACCTTGCTGACGCCCAGCAGGGCCATGGTGCGGGTCATGTCCTTCTCCAGGATCTGGATGGTGCGGTCCACGCCCTCGCGGCCCCCGGCCATGAGTCCGTACAGGTAGGCGCGGCCGATCAAAGCGAAGTCCGCGCCAAGGGCAAGTGCTGCCACGATGTCGGCTCCGCTCATGATGCCTGTGTCCAGGACGACCGCGGCGTCGCTGTTGTCCGCTTCCAGGGCAGAGGTCACCTCCGGCAGCAAGTGGAACGGAATCGGTGCCCGGTCCAGTTGGCGTCCGCCGTGGTTGGACAGGACGATCCCGTCTGCGCCATGGTCCACGACGCGCCGGGCGTCCTCCACTGTCTGGATGCCCTTGACCACGAGCTTGCCCTTCCACGTTTCGCGGAGCCAGTCGAGGTCCTCGTAGGTCAGTGTGGGATCGAACATCGAGTTGATCAGGTCGGCCACCGTGCCCGTGTAGCGGGACAGTGAGGCGAAGGTCAGCGGTTCGTGCGTGAGGAAGTTGAACCACCAGGCCGGCCGGTAGGACGCGTCCAGCACCGTCTTCAAGGTCAGGGCCGGCGGGATGGTCATGCCGTTGCGGACATCGCGGAGCCGGGCGCCGGCCACTGCCGTGTCCACTGTGACCATCAAGGTGTCATTGCCTGCCTTGGCAGCGCGCTCGATCAGCTCGAGCGAGCGGTCCCGGTCCGTCCACAAGTACAGCTGGAACCAGTTCCGGCCGTTCGGTGCAGCCGCTGCAACGTCTTCGATCGATGCCGTGCCCATGGTGGACAGCGTGTACGGGATCCCGGCGGCTTCAGCTGCCTGGGAGCCGGCGTACTCGCCTTCGGACTGCATCATACGGGTAAACCCGGTGGGGGCGATGCCGAACGGAAGCTTCGACTCCTGCCCAAGGATGTCTGTGCGCAGGTCGATCTTCGACACATTGCGCAGGATCCCGGGACGGAACTCGATGTCCTGGAACGCCTGGCGTGCCCTGCGAAGCGTGATTTCCTCTTCGGCCGCACCGTCCGTGTAATCGAAGGGCGCCTGGGGTGTCCGCCGCTTGGCGATGTCGCGGAGTTCCCAGATGGTGTTGGCCCGCTTGAGGCGGGCGGCCTTGCTGAATTCGGGCTTCTTGAACTGCATCAGCGGCGCGAGGTCGGCCACTTTGGGGACGCGGCGCTTCAGCGCGGGAGGCTGTACGACGGCGGGGGCCGGCTGGGGTGCGCGGCTGACGTTCTGGTCGCTGCCGGCATTGGCGGGGGCGGCCGTGAGCTTGGGATCGAGGGTGTTTGTCACTTCGGTTCTCCCTGGTGGTGGTGTGGTCTAACCACACTGTAGGCCATGTGGACAGACCACATCAACTACTATTCGACTATGCGAACGCACCAACTTGTCCTGGAATGGATCGAGAACCAACTCGCCAGCGGAGAACTGGCACTCGGCGGCCGGCTCCCCGGCGAGCGGGCCATGGCCGAGCAATTGCAGGTCTCCCGCACGTCCGTCCGTGAAGCCGTGCGGATCCTGGAAGCCATGGGGGTGGTCCGCGCCGGCGTGGGGTCCGGAAAGGACGCAGGCACCATCGTGATCGCTGAACCGGGGTCGGCGTTGGGGTCCACCCTTCGCCTGCACGTGGCCACCAGGCACCTGCCGGTCCCGGACATCGTGGAAACGAGGGTGCTCCTGGAATCCTGGGCAGCGGAGCGGGCCCGGCCGGGGGTAGCGGCACTCGACGACGCCGCGGAGCTTCTCGAGCAAATGGAGAACGCCCCGGACGTCGACACTTTCCTGGCCCTGGACTCCCGGTTCCACGTCGCCCTGGCTGAGGCGGCGGGCAACGCCGTCGTCAGTGCCATGATGGCGTCCCTGCGCGGCGCCATAGAAAACTACGCCGGCGAACTGACAGGAAACCTGCCCGATTGGAACGCCACTTCGGCGCGGCTTCGGGCGGAGCACCGCGCCATCCTTGAGGCGGTCAACGCGAACGACGGCGGCCGGGCAGCGGAGCTGGTGGCCGCGCACATCAGGGGCTTCTACGCGGAGGCAGGTGTGGGCTCGGCGCCCTCACCGAAGTGACAGTTTTACCCGGTGGGATTGCTCTTAACTGCCAACCCGCGGGGCAGGAGTAGGCGTGAGTGCAGGGGCCGCGGTGCTTTTGCGGATTTCAATCCGGGGCTCGAACTCATCCTGCGGTTGGCTGAGGGCTTCGGCCGATTGCTGGATCTGTTCGCGCATGCGCCGCCAGGCAAGGCTGCCGAGTTCGTTGATGGGCACAGCGGCCGTTGTGAGCGGGGGAGTGGTGTACTTGGCGAACGGGATGTCGTCGAAGCCGGTGACCGAGATGTCTTCCGGGACCCGGATGCCGCGTTCGTGCAGGCCGCTGAGCAAGCCCATGGCGACGAGGTCGTTGAATGCCAGAATGCCGGTAGCGCCGCTGGCGATGATGGCGTCCGTGGACTCGTGTCCGGAATCGAAGTTGGAACCGCCGTGGAGCATCTGCAGCTCGATTTCCGGGTGTTCCCTCCGGAACTTGTCCAGGCCCACCAGGCGCTGCCGGTTCGATGCGCTGTGTTCGGGACCGGAAAGGAAGGCCAGGCGCTTGTGCCCCAGTGAAACCAGGTGTTTGGCCAGCTCCTGGATGCCTTCCCCGTAGTCGACGCTCAGGCTGGGGGTATTGGTGGTGATGGTGGTCCGGTTGATGAGGACCAGGGGATGGAGCGTGGGAGCCAACTCTTCGAGTTCGGCATCCGCCATGCGTGGCGCGCAAAGAACAACTCCGTCGCAGCGCCGGCGTGCTTCTCCGGCCAGGATGGCTTCTTCGCTGGTTACTTCGGATGAATCGGCGATCAGGACCCTGTAACCGTCCTGGGCTGCTGCGATGCTGAGTCCGCGCAGGATGGCTTGGAAGGTCGGGTTGGCAAGGTCGGGCACCACGATGCCGATGGTATCGGTCTTTCCCAGTGCCAGGCTTCGGCCAACGGGGTTCGGCTGGTACTTCAATTCCGCTGCCGCAGCACGGACCCGCTCTGCGATTCCGGGGTCCACTGCTGCGTTGCCGTTCATGACGCGCGACACGGTGGCGTGGGAGACGCCTGCCTTTTCCGCGACGTCGGCAATGCCAACGCGCCTGTTGGTATTCCTGCGTGCCATGGTGCCCCTTCCGGTTGGCCGACCGCGTGCTGCTCCGTCCTTGGAGCGATGGTTGACGCGACCGCCAGTGTCTTGATACAAAGCTTATAACGCTCTGAGAAAACGCTTTCTCATGATTCTTCCCAGATCAAGCCGGGCCGTCAAGCGGTTCATTCCTGCCTTTGGAAAGGGGCATTTCCCCATGGTCAACGTCGACACCGCCGAGACCCAACCAGTCGCTGCTGCGGCATCCCCGAACACCTCCGCCCACCGGACCAGGATCGCCCTCATCGGCACCGGTGGCCGCTCCGAGATGTACATCAGGGCCATCTACGGCCAGCACTCCGACGTGGCAGAACTCGTGGCGTTGTCCGACGTCAACCCGGGCCGTGTGGACTTCTACCAGGACCTTATCCAGGAGCTCGGCGCGCCGGCTCCGGTAGCATCCTTCGAGCCCGCCCGGCTCACGGAGTTCATCCAGGCCAACGGCATCGAGCGCGTCATCGTCACCACGCCTGACTACACGCATGCGGACTACATCGTCGAAGCGCTCGAGGCCGGTGCCGACGTCGTGGTTGAAAAGCCGCTCACCATTGATGTTGAAGGCTGCCGCCGCATCACCACCGCAGTGGCCGAAACCGGCCGCAACGTGGTGGTGACGTTCAACTACCGTTACTCGCCCCGCAACTCAGCGCTCAAGGAAATCATCCAGAGCGGCGTGATCGGCAAAGTGACGTCCATCGACTTCAGCTGGGTGCTGGACACCGTGCATGGCGCCGACTACTTCCGCCGCTGGCACCGCGATAAGAAGAACTCCGGCGGCCTCCTCATCCACAAGGCCTCCCACCACTTCGACCTCGTGAACTGGTGGATCGACGATGTCCCCGAGCGCGTCTTTGCCTCCGGCGGCCTTCGCTTCTACGGGGACAAGAACGCCAGCGAGCGCGGCCTCGGTGCCCGTCCGGAGCGCGGAACCGTGGACGGCCTGGAACGCGATCCCTTCCGTTTGGACCTCCGCGACGACGAACGGCTGAAGGCGCTGTACTACGACAACGAAAAGTTCGATGGGTACCGCCGTGACCAGGACGTGTTCACCGACGGCATCACCATCGAGGACAATCTTGCGCTGGTGGTGGACTACCAGGGCGGTCCGACCCTGAGCTATTCCCTGAATGCGCACAGCCCCTGGGAGGGCTACCGGGTGAGCGTCAACGGAACCGAGGGCCGCGCCGAGCTCGAAGTGGTAGAGCGCGCCGCCGTCGAATTCAGCACCGACAAGAAGACCGTGGTGGACCCGAGCGCTACCCCGGTTGAGGAGGAAGACGCGGTCCGGCGTAACGGGGAGCGCCTGGTGGTCCAGCGCCACTGGGAGCCCGCCTATGAAGTCCCGATCATCAATGGAGAGGGCGGCCACGGCGGCGGCGACAACCTGCTCCTCTCCGACCTTTTCAACGGACCCGGCGTGGACCCTTTGGGCCGACCGTCCGGCTACATCGATGGGCTCCGCTCCGTCTCGGTTGGCATTGCCGGCAACCAGTCCCTCGAAACCGACCTTCCTGTCCGCATCAGCGAGCTTGGCCTCGGGGCCGACCTCAGCCGCGGCCAGGGCTAAAGCTTCTTTGACAACAAGGACTAACCAATGAGCAGGATTTTCGTCACCGGCGGTTCCGGCCGGCTTGGCCGCAGCGTCGTCGCCGGACTCGCGGCCGCCGGACATGAGGTGTTTTCGGTCGACCGGGACGCCATCCCCGCAGAGCAGTTGCCCGCCGGCGCAGTGCAGTACACCGCCGACCTTCTGGCGCCGGGGGAAGCCGAACGGCTGATTCGCGAGACGGCGCCGGACGCTGTCATCCACCTCGCGGCCATCGCTGTCCCCTTTAGCGCTCCTGAGGACGTCATCTTCAGCACCAACACGCGGCTCGCGTTCGCCGTCATCAGCGCAGCAACAGAAGTTGGCGTTCGCCGGATCGTCACGGCCAGCAGCCCCACCGCCTTGGGCTACGGCTGCCCGGAAGGCTGGCTGCCGCCGTCGTTCCCGCTGGACGAAAACACGCCGGCAACACCCTGGAACGCGTACGCGCTGTCCAAGCTGATCGCCGAGCAAACAATCCGGATGTTTGCCGCCGCCCAGGGGGACAAGATCCGCTACGCGGCGTTCCGCCCCTGCTACGTCATTTCGCCCGAGGAGTGGGAGGGCGCGTTGACGCAGCAAGGCCACACGGTACGCGAGCGGTTGGCGGATCCGTCGCTGTCCGCTCCCGCACTGTTCAACTACGTTGACGCGAGGGATGTTGCTGATTTCCTGGATGTGCTCCTGGCGAAGATGGATTCCATTCCGAACGGGCAGACGTTCTTCGTGGGGGCCAAGGATGCCTTGGCTGCCGCGCCACTGTCGGAGCTGCTGCCGCAGTTCCTGCCCGGCAGCGGCCCGCTCACGGAACACCTCACGGGGACCAGTCCAGCGTTCTCCATCGAGAAGGCACGCACCCTTCTGGGCTGGGAACCGAAGCGGAGCTGGCGCACCGAACTCACCCCGCCTTTTGACGGCGCAGACACAGCAGTACTCAAGGACGAGAACAACCGCGGGCTTGTGCCTGCGGGCGCAACCAGCAAGGAGACAGCATGAATTTCGACGGCGTACTTTTCTTCCCCGTCACACCCTTCGCCGAAGACGGCTCAGTTGATGTGGAGCTTTTGAAGGAACACATCGGTTCACGGCTGCCGTTCGGTCCGGGCGGTGTGTTCCCAGCATGCGGCACGGGCGAATTCCATGCCCTTTCCCTCGATGAGATCCGCACCGTGGTGACTGCCGCCGTCGAGGTCGTTGCCGGCGCGGTTCCGGTCGTCGCCGGTGCGGGAGGCCCGCTGGGCCACGCGATCGCCGCTGCGAAGGTGGCCGGGGAAGCCGGCGCCGACGCACTCCTGGTGTTGCCTCCGTACCTGGTCTCCGGGCCGACGGACGGCGTAGTGGCTTACGTTGAGGCCGTCGCCGCTGCCAGCAGCCTTCCCGTCATTGTCTACCACCGCGGCACGGCGAAGTTCACCGCGGCAGCCATGACCCGCCTGACCGCCAACCCCAAGGTTGTGGGCTTCAAGGACGGGATCGGCGACGTTGGCCTTGCCCAGGAAATTGTGTCTGCCATCAACGCCAGCGGCCGCAAGGACTTCGCATTGTTCAACGGACTCCTCACCGCGGAACTCACCCAGGGCGCTTACCGGGGACTGGGCATCCCGCTGTACTCCTCGGCTGCCTTTGCCATGGCTCCGGAGATTGCCAAGGCCTACTATGACGCCTACGTCGCCGGCGACGAAGACCGCCGCAATGCGTTGCTTGAGGGGTTCTACGCACCCCTGGTCCGGCTCCGCGACCAGACCCCAGGCTTTGGTGTCTCCCTCATCAAGGCCGGACTCCGCCTCGCCGGGCTTCCCGTTGGTTCCGTCCGCCCGCCGCTGGTTGATCCCACCGAAGAGCAGCTGCTGGAGCTCAAGGCGATCCTGGCCAAGGGTCACGAGCTGGCCGGCAGCTGATGACTGCGAGGATCACCGGACTCTCCACGCGGCTTATCACCGTTCCGCTGCTGCGCAGCTGGGGAACCGAGGCGCCGGAGAACCACGTGATTGTCACCGAACTGTCCACGGACGACGGCGGCAGGGGCCACGGTTTCTCCTGGACACCTACCATTGGTCCCCACGCTGTAAAGGCCCTGCTGGACCACGACATTGCTCCCTTTATTTCCGGTGTGGAAGCCAACCCGGAAATCGTGTGGGACCAGTTGTGGAAACGGCTCCACGAAGCCGGCGGGGGAGGGCTGACCACCATCGCGATGGCCGGCGTGGACCTCGCCCTGTGGGACCTCCTGGCACGGCAATCCGGCACCTCCATCACCGGGTTCCTTGGCCAGAGGCAGGAATCCGTAGAGGTTTACGGCTCCGGGGTGAACCTGCACTACACGCTGGAGCAGTTGGTGGAGCAGGCCCAACGGTGGGTGGCGGCCGGACACAACGCAGTCAAGATCAAGGTTGGCAAGCCCGAGCTGCGGGAGGACGCCGAACGGGTGGCTGCTGTCCGGGAAGTGATCGGCCCGGACCGCCTGCTCATGATCGACGCCAACCAACGGTGGGACCTGGCCCATACCTTCAGGGCCTTGGATGCCCTGGCCTGCTATGGCCTGGAATGGCTGGAGGAACCAATCCGTGCAGACGATCTTTGGGCCTACCGGAGGCTGCGCAAGCACTCGCCGGTGCCCATAGCCTTGGGGGAGAACGTCCACACGATCTATCGCTTCAGGGATTTCATCGAGGCAGAAGCCGTGGACATCATCCAGCCGAACATTGTCCGCGTGGGCGGCATTACCCCGTTCCGGAGGATCGTCGAACTTGCCCGGGCCAACAGCATCAGGGTTGCCCCGCACCTTCTGCCCGAGCTGTCCGGCCAACTGGCACTGACCATGGCAGAAGCGGTCAAGGTCGAAGACGTCGAGGATGCTTCGTTCGCGCAATTGGGCATCCTGGCCGGATCATCGCCCATCCATATCCGCAACAGCAGGCTCAGTTCCGGGGGGCGTCCCGGGCTCGGCTTCGATTTCGGTTCCATGACGCCCGCAAGCGAGAGCTCCGAAAACAAAGGAATGCACATTGAGTACAGCAACTCTTGACCTGACGGCGGTCACGCAAGCAGCGGCAGCCGCCTTCAAAGTGACCGCAGCAGCTTCCGACGCCGAACGCGCCACGTGGTTGACCGCCGTCGCCGACGCGCTGGACGCGAACGTGAACGAACTCGTGGCCATTGCCGATTCCGAAACCAGCCTCGGCACAGTCCGCCTGGCGGGGGAAGTGGCGCGGACCAGCGGGCAGCTGCGGTTGTTCGCCAAGGTGATCACCGAGGGCTCGTACCTCGAAGCGGTCATTGACCATGCCGATCCGGGCGCCACCCCGCCCAAGCCAGACCTGCGCCGCATCCTCAGGCCGGTTGGCCCCGTAGCCGTGTTCTCGGCGTCGAACTTTCCGTTCGCGTTCTCCGTGGCAGGCGGAGACACCGCCTCAGCGCTCGCCGTCGGCTGCCCCGTGATCGTGAAGGCCCACTCCGGGCACCTTCGCCTCTCCGAGCGGACCGCGGAAATCGTCAGCGAGGCGCTCGTGGGAGCAGGCGCGCCGGAGGGTATCTTCGCGCTGGTCAGCGGACGGGAAGCCGGCACTGCCCTGGTCCAGGATCCCGCCATCAAGGCCGTCGGCTTCACGGGTTCCATTCCCGGCGGGCGCGCACTGTTCGACCTCGCTGTTTCGCGCCCGGACCCCATTCCGTTCTACGGGGAACTGGGCAGCCTGAACCCCGTGGTTATCACGGAAGCGGCAGTGGCCGAACGGGGCGAGGAACTCGCCGCGGGCCTTGGAAGTTCCTTCACCATGGGTGCCGGCCAGTTCTGCACCAAACCGGGACTCGTCTTCATCCCAGCCGGCACCGACTTCGCCGCGCACCTGGCCGAAGCCAGCAAGGACAAGCCCGCAGCAGCGATGCTGACCGAACGCATCGCGGAAGCGTTCCCGCACGGGCTGCGGGGCGTCGCCGAGTTGCCCGGCGTCACGCTGGTCAGCGGAACCGCTGAGCAGGATGCGCTTGCCGACGGCGCCGCCCCCGTGGTTTTCGCGACCACCGCGGCGAACGTGGTGGAGCGGCCGGAGGAGCTGCTGGAGGAGTGCTTCGGCCCCACCACGCTGCTCATCGAGTACGCCAACCAGGACGAGTTGTCGCAGGCCCTCGCCAAGGTACCCGGCAGCCTGACCGCCACTGTCCACTCCCAGCCGGGCGAGGACATCTCCGCTTTGGTGGAGCAACTGAGCGAACTGGCCGGGCGTGTGCTGTTCGCGGGGTGGCCTACCGGCGTCGCGGTGAACTGGGCCCAGCAGCACGGGGGCCCCTACCCGGCCACCACCTCCCTCTTCACCTCGGTGGGAGCCACGGCTGTGCGCCGGTTCCAGCGGCCTGTTGCCTACCAGGACGCTCCCGAAAGCATCCTGCACCCCGCCCTGCACGAGTCCAACCCGCTCGGCGTCCCGCGCCGGGTGGACGGCGTGCTCCAGCTTGGCTAAAGCACCCAACTGAATCGCAGTTAAGCGCGTTTTCAGCCGTCAGAACGCGCTTAACTGCTACTTACTTGGGCGGGGGAACACAAAAGGTGGCGGGTCACCTTTCCGGTGACCCGCCGCTTTTGCGTTGTCGCGTTGGGTGCCTACGGACGCAACGTCAACGGACGACGGCGGCCGTCCACTTCCGTTGTGGGCCACCGCTCGTCCACGGTGAGGATCTGCAACCCGCTGTCAGTGAGCAGCACCGTGTCCTCGATCTTCACCCCGGGGCCCGAGGGGTTCCACGTAAAGGGCTGGTTCAGCACGATGGTGTCCGTCACCGCGGAGGTGACCCGTGGATCCCGGCCGGCGTAGCCCGCGGGGCCGCCCTGGTGGTGCAGCGTCCACTGCTCGGGTCCGAAGCCGTGACGTTCGTAGGCCCGCTGGATCTCCGTGAAAACCTCATTCAGCCGTACCCCGGGGACAGTCGCGCGGAAGATATCTGCCTCAACTGCGGCGATTCGGGCCTCTGCGTCCAACTCCGCAGGGCTGCCGGCGTCGAAGGCCACCCACCGGGTCACATTGGCCACCAGGCCATCACGTCGAGCGCAGACCACGGCCATCGCCCGCCGCCCGATGGGGGAATGGGTGGCCAGAGGGTGCCGGAAATCGCTTCGCCCGGCACCGTTGCAGAGCAGGACCAACGGCTCGGCACCCGCGGCCACCACGCGGGCAGCGAGGCGGGAAACGAGTTCAAACTCCGTGGTGTCAGGGGTCGCTTCGCCCAGGACATCAGTCATCGCTGCGGCGGCATCGGCAGACAAGGCAGCGTAGCGGGCTGCCTCCGCAGGGAGGAGTTGCTGCCGGGCAGCCCGCAATTCCGCGGTGACGTCCCCTTCCAGCAGCGGGTTCCCGTCCGGGGCCAGGCCGGCGGCTGTGGCGTGCAGCGGTCCGTGCCAAGGAACGGTATGCAGGCTCACGTCCGCGGGCAGTTCCTCGGCAGCGATCCGTCCTGCTTCATTATTGAACGTGACCAAGTGGTCGCCCGTCCGGTCAACCAGCAGGGCGGCGATGGGGTCACCGGCCAGGCTGATGTGCACCCGGCTGCCATCCAGGTACCAGGTCAGGGCGGTGTTGCTTGTCAGCAGCAGGGCGTCCCGGCCGGAGGCGTCGAGGATGTCCAGGACGCGGCGGCGTTTGATGGCACGGTCGGCGGCGTTGCCGGGTGCCGTGCGGGACGCGGTAATGGTGCGGGTCGTCTGCGTTTGAGCGGTCATGCCGTTTCCCCCAACGTTGCGATGAGTTGGTCAATGTCTTGTGAAGCCAGGAAGCCGTCGGCGATCAGGACCGAGACGGTGCGGTGGATGGGCTTGCCGGGTTCCACGGCCACGGGGGATTCCCAGGCAAGGGAGAGCCCCACGCCCGGGTAGCCCGAGTGCCGGACGAACCAGGGGTCGGGAGCCTGCGGGGACGCCCGGAACACGAGCGTTGCCGGGTGGCCCAGAGATTCAGCGCCATGCACGCCTGCCGGACTTCCGGCGTCGAACGTTCCCGACCAGGCCAGCCACGGCGCAACGCTGCCATGGACGGCATCCTCACCCCGCGCGTCAGCAGTCCAGATGGTGGCGTCCGCAACCTTGGGCAGGCGCCAGAAGAATCCACCGTAGCCGCCTTGCGGCCTGCCGTTCGAACCCGGGCTGCCCAGCAGCACCGTCCCGTCCGTGGCCGTCTGAAGCGTGAAGTCCAGCGTCAGTTGCCAGATGGACTGCCCGACGGCGGACCAGCGCCACTCGCGCTGCTCGCCGATCAGACGCGTGCCGTCCGGGCCAACCCAGCTCAACTGTTCCAACCGCCTGCCGTCGCCGTGGTCAACCGATTCGGTGACGATCCGGCCATGATCCTTGCGCCAGACGTAGGCGCCGGCGTCACGGGTGTAAGTGCGGCCGCCCCAGAAATTGATGCCGTTCACGTCCTGCACGGCTACTCCCGCGCCGAGATGCCAGACGTGGTCCGCCGGGACGTGATCGGTCACCACCGTGCCCGCCAGGGTGCTGACGGGATGCAGGTAGGGCCGCGGCGATGACGTGGGCCGGATGCTGCTGCCGTCCTGGAAGACGGCCACCGTGGTTCCATCAATGCTTGCGGCAGGACGGGTTGCGGGGGACGCCCACGGGGCACCGAGCTCGGCAAAGGTTGCCTGCCCGAGTGCGGCGCGCCGGATCCACGACCCGATGTCGTGGACAACAGCGTGGGCATCATCGCCTTCACCCACCCAGGTGATGTGGGCCGGGTCGATGAGCCGCGGCGCCTCGGCGGTCCGGATGGCCTCCAGCACCGCCACGTAGGCCCCGGTTTTGGCGAGGGGACTGAGCAGGTCCTTCTCGGAGCGGGCTGTGATGAGGTTCTCCAGCAAGTCCGTCCGGGCGAAGTCCTGGATCCTTGTTCCCTCCGGAGACGTGATCTCCACGCGGTCCTCGGTGTAGGAGAACGTGAGTTGTCCCAGCGTTCCGTACACCGTGACGGCGGGGGCAGTCTGCACGGGCGCGCAGAGGGTCAGGGCGCACGTGAGCACGGTCCCGGCGGTGGCCACCCGGACCACCGTGGTGTCGTCGCTCTCGGTGTCGTTTGCCCTGTAGAGGTCGGTGTCCACGGACCGGACATCGGTCACCGTCTCCGCTCCGGCGAGGCGCAGCCCCGTCGCAACCGCATGGGCGAGTGCGTTGGTCGCAACGCCATCCACCACGTCCACTCCGTCCAGGCGGCGCTTTCCTGCCCAGCGGGAGCGCTTGAAATAGGCCTTGGTGCGCAGCCATTCCCCCGTGGCGCTGATGCCCCGTACCTCGCCGATCGCGCCAGTTTCCACGAGGTTCCGGATTGCAGGCACGGCGTGCGAACCCAGGCTCTGGAAACCCACTTGCACAAGCTTTCCCGCCGCACGCGCTGCGGCCAGGACTTCTTCGTAATGCGCCATGGACGCCACGGGAGGCTTCTCGAGGTAGACATTCGCGCCGGCCGCCAGGGCTTTGAGGGCCAAGGGGGCGTGGGTTTGGATGGGGGTGGAAATGATGACGACGTCGGGTGTCATGTCAGTGCCGTAAGCGGCCAGGAGGGCCTCGAGCGAGTCAAAGACGTCCACTCCTGCGGGGAGCCGGCCATCGGCCGGCGGCACGGGATCGGCCACCGCCACGAGTTCCAGTTTGCCTGCCGAGCTCAGGCGGGCGATGTTGTCGAGGTGCCGTTCGCCGAAGCCGTGCACGCCCACCAACGCGATGCGGGGGAGGCGGCCGGGAGACAGCGATGGTTCGGGCACGGTAGCGGGCAGGGTCATGGGGCCGTCCTAGCGGGATCAGTTGAAGGTGGGGTGGCATGGGGTCGTTTTTCGCGCAGCCCGGACGCGAGGAAAGCGGCAGCCTCGTCCTGCATGGCCGGGGTAAACACATGGGGCTCGTCCCAGAAGGTGCCGGTGTACCTGCCGGGCAGATGGTGGGAGAGGTACGAGTGCGCGTCTCGCATCCCCTGCTCGGGAAAGAGGCCGTCCCGAAGCGCATACTGCGCCAATACGGACTCGGCCCGGGACCGGAGCGCGATGTCCGGCCACTCGCCCAGCTCCGCCAACCCGGGGGAGTGCAGCAGCCAGGAGTGGGCGTCCAGGTAGGCGGGCAGGAGCGAGGCAAAGGTGGTCATCATGCATGTGACGACGTAGCTGCGCACCAGCGGGCTGAGGCCGGCGAGGATCAAGGCCCGGCCGCCTCCGCCGGAGAACCCGATGCACCCCAGCCGCTCCGGATCCACTCCGGGAAGGCCGGCCAGCACATGGAGCGCGGAAAGGTCGTCGTGGGCCACGGTCCCGGCCACAGTGGTACCCATGAGGGCAGCGGCTTTGGCTACCGTTTCCTCGTGCGCCGCGGCCGCCTCGTTATACCGTTCTGCCGGTGAAGGTACGACGCCGGCCTCCCGCCACAGTGCCTCCTGTCCGGCAACGGCGTGCGCCGTTCGGTAGGGGAGCGGGTCAAGGGTGAAACCGCGGCTGCCCCACATGAAGGCATCGTGGGCCAGGACCGCGAAGCCCTGCTGGGCGAGCCAGGTTGCCAGCGGACGTCCCCCGTACAATGTCGTCCGCAAGCCCGCTGGCACGGGGCCGGGCTGATGCGCGGAGGAGGTTCCGCCGTCGGGCATTGCCACCAGCCGTTCGGCACCGTGGGATTTGATGCCGCCGTGGCAGTGCAGGGCAAGGACCCCGGGCAGGGGGCCCGAAGGTCCGGCGGGGCGCACGAACCACGCGGCGGTCCGGGGTCCAAAACCGGTCTGCCAGCCAAGGAGTGAGGTGACCACGCCGTCGTGTTCCACTTCCCGGTGCACCGTGTAATCGAGGTTCCCGCTGACGGCGGGGACGCCCAACGTCAGGGCAAGCTGCCGGGCTGCCGGCGAACTTCCCTCGAAGCCTGTACCCGGACCGGTGTTGCGCGCGGCGTAGTCCGGCCAATCTTCGTACCCGGCGATTGCGCCGGGGCGTTCCGCCGTTTCAGTCACCGGCATGGTGACGGGCCCTGGGGAACTGGGTTGATAGGAAACAATGGGAGTCCTGCTTCGCTGGGCGGAGGGTGTGCGAAACCGCACGCCGAGCTTCTTCAGCGTGGGGAAAACTTTGCATTGGCGCTACTAAGAAAACGCTTTCTCAAAAATTAGCAAAAGGCTGTACATGGGTCAAGAAAACGTTTACTTTGGTACGGAGCCGCTGAACGTCGGGATCGAAATCCCGGAAAATCAGAGGGCAGCGCCGGTTTTCTCCGGCGGTCCCGGAAGGCAGCAAGTCCCAGCACGAATTCCGTGGCAGGCCACGATGACCAAAGGAGACCACATGGCCGAAAAGCATCACCCTGAGGCGCCGTCGGGCGTTCAGGGTCTCGCAGGGAGGACGCAATGAGCGCGATTGGTGAACTCTCATCGATGACCCGACGCAAGGGTCCCATGACAAAGGAAGAGAAGAAGGCGAACGGCCGCGACAACAAGGCCGCCTACATCTTCCTTCTGCCCTGGTTGCTTGGCCTGGCGGTCATCACTGTTGGCCCCATGTTGATGTCGCTCTACCTGTCCTTCACGGACTACAACCTCTTGCAGCCGCCGGCCTGGGTTGGCTTGGACAACTTCGCCCGCATGTTCGGCGATGCGCGGCTCCATAACTCCCTGCGGGTCACCTTCACTTACGTCCTGGTGGGTGTTCCCCTGCAGCTGGCCGTGGCGCTGCTGATTGCGCTGGTCCTGGACAAGGGGCTGCGTGGTCTCCCGTTCTACCGCTCCATCTTCTACTTGCCCTCGCTCCTGGGTGGCTCGGTGGCCGTTGCCATCCTGTGGAAGCAGATCTTCGGCACCACCGGCCTGGTCAACCAGGTCCTTGCCATGATCGGCATCGAAGGCCCGGGCTGGATCTCTGACCCCAACACCGCACTAGGTTCGATCATCCTGCTGCACGTGTGGACCTTCGGCAGCCCCATGATCATCTTCCTGGCCGGCCTTCGGCAGATTCCGAACATGTACTACGAGGCTGCCGAAGTTGACGGTGCCACCACCATGCAGAAGTTCTGGCGGATCACCATTCCCATGCTGAGCCCGATCATCTTCTTCAACCTCGTGCTCCAGATCATCGGATCCTTCCAGTCGTTCACGCAGGCGTTCATCGTCTCCGGTGGCAACGGCGGTCCGTCGGACTCCACCATGTTCTTCACGCTGTACCTGTACCAGAAGGGCTTTGGCCAGTTCGACATGGGCTACGCCTCAGCGATGGCCTGGTTCCTGCTGGTCATCATCGGTGCCTTCACGGCCATCAACTTCATCGCTTCAAAGTATTGGGTGTTCTACGATGACTAAAACTCAGACCCTGCCTCCCGCATCCGGTTCTTCCGCCGACAAGCCCGGCAAGACCCCGCGCCGCCGTGAATCACCCGGAGGCCTTGCCTTCAGCCGGAACGCACGCGTCAAAGGACTCATCAAGCACGCCATCCTGATCCTGGTGGGTGGCATCATGATCTACCCGCTGCTGTGGATGGTGGTCTCCTCCCTGCGGCCCAACGACCTCATCTTCCGCGAGCCCGGCCTCTGGCTGCAGAACCTGGAGATGAGCAACTATACGGACGGTTGGTCTGCGCTGACTCACCCGTTCGGCCACTACATGGTCAACTCGGCGATCGTGGTGCTGGGCTCGATCATCGGCAACCTGATTTCGTGCTCCATGGCCGCGTACGCGTTCGCAAGGCTTCAGTTCACGGGCAAGAAGCTCTTCTTCGGCATCATGTTGTTGACCATCATGCTGCCGTTCCACGTGGTGATCGTTCCGCAGTACATCCTGTTCTCCCAGATCGGGTGGGTGAACACGTTCTGGCCGCTCATCGTTCCCAAGCTGCTGGCAACGGACGCGTTCTTCGTCTTCCTGATGGTCCAGTTCATTCGCGGTATTCCGAAGGAGCTTGACGAGGCCGCCAGGATCGACGGTGCCGGTCATCCGAGGATCTTCCTCCGCGTCATTCTTCCCTTGATGGTCCCGGCCCTGGCCACCACCACCATCTTCACGTTCATCTGGACGTGGAACGACTTCTTCAGCGCGCTGATCTACCTGACGGATCCGGACATGTTCACGGTTCCTGTTGCCCTCCGCGCGTTCGTGGACTCGCAGTCCGCCACCAGCTGGGGATCGCTGTTCGCGATGTCCATCGTGTCCCTGCTTCCCGTTTTCCTGGTGTTCCTGTTCGGCCAGCGGTTCCTGATCAAGGGCATCGCCACCACGGGCATCAAATAGACCAATCAGGCGCCCCGCCTGCGGGGAGGGGTCGGTATGCGCCGGCTCCTCCCACGCAATCCAGCCAGCGAGAAATACTTGTCACACAAGCTTGTGACTTGTATCATAAATTTAATGAGAAAACGCTTTCTCACCACAGTGGATCAAAGAGGATCGGAGACTACAGTGCCGTTATTTCCAAAGGGTGGAGCAGTCGCCCGCGCAGCATCGCCGGAGACGCGCGCGCAGGAGCCCAAGGCCAGGAAGTCCGGGCGCAAACTTCGCGCCTCCGCCATTATCGCAGCCACGGCGGCAGCCGTCCTGGCCCTCAGCGCCTGTGGTGGAGGGTCGGAGGCCAAGAGTGCCGACGGCAAGGTGGAGCTTCGCTTCTCCTGGTGGGGAGGGGACAAGCGCGCACAGCTGACCCAGGAAGCCATCAAGGCCTTCGAAGCGGAGAACCCGAATATCACCATCAAGGCTGAATACGGCGACTGGTCCGGCTACTGGGACAAGCTCGCCACGCAGGTGGCGGCCAACGACGCCCCGGACATCATCCAGATGGACGAAAAGTACATCACCGAATACTCCAGCCGTGGCGCGTTGCTTGACCTCTCCAAGTACCAGATCGATACTTCCAAGCTCGATGAAGCGGCCCTGAATGCGGGCAAGGGTCCCAAGGGCCTCACCGGCATTGCCGCCGGCATCAACGCAGCAACCATCCTCGCGAACCCGGCCGTTTTCAAGGCCGCCGGCGTGGAGCTCCCGGATGACAAGACCTGGACCTGGGATGACTTCGAGCGCATCGCCGCCGAGGTTACCGAGAAGTCCCCCAAGGGCACCTACGGTGCAGCAGCCTACGGCACTGACGAAGCGTCGCTCGGCGTGTGGCTGCGCCAAAACGGCAAGTCCCTCTACACCGAAGACGGCAAGCTCGGCTTCGAGCCGTCCGACATCGCCGGCTACTGGGACAACCTGAAGAAGTTGAGCGAGAAGAAGGCTGTACCGTCGGCGTCGGAAATCATCGAAGCTGAAGCCGCGCCGCTTGACCAGAGCGGACTGGCAACCGGCAAGAACGGCATGGCCTTCTGGTGGTCCAACCAGCTGCCTGCCTTGGAGAAGGCTTCCGGCGGCGAGCTGGAGATCCTCCGCTTCCCGTCCAAGACCGGCAGGGCTGAGGATGTTGGGCTCTGGTACAAGGCTTCACAGTTCTGGTCTGCCTCATCGCGGACCAAGCACCCCGAAGAGGCCGCCAAGTTCATCGACTTCCTGACCAACAACGTCAAGGCCGGCGAGATCCTCCTGGCTGACCGCGGTGTGTACCCGAACTCGGATGTCCGCGAGGCGATCAAGACCAAGCTGGCTCCCGCGGACGCCAAGGTGGTGGACTTCATCAGCGAGATCCAGCCGGAGCTTGGTGAAGCTCCCGCCGCTCCGCCGAAGGGCGCCGGTGCCATCCAGGAGATCATCAAGCGCTACACCTCAGAGGTCCTGTTCAACAGGCTCTCCACCGAGGAAGCGGGCAAGAAGGCTTCGGATGAAATGAAGTCCGCGATCGGGGCCTAGCTCCACCGCATCCCTCAGCGCACTTCCCTCAGCGCCCCGGGTGAATCGTAAAGATTCGCCCGGGGCGCTTTCGCGTCCCCAGCCCCAACCAGGTCGCATTAGAGCGCGTTGAGAACGTTCAGAACGCGCCCTGCTGCGACCTGCTTGGGTCAGTCTTCGGCAATGACAGCCACGGCTCCGGCAGGCACAACGCCCGTGAAGCGCTGGCCGCCCAGCAACTCCACGCCGTCGGACTTCACCGCCACGTCCTCCCGGCTGTGGTTGATGGCGAACAGGAAGTTGCGGCCGTCCGCGGAGCGGCGGCGGACAAGCTCGACGGCGGCAGAAGCTTCCGCTGCCGAGGTCACCTTTGCCTCCTCCAGCAAGCGCGCGGTGAGTGCATCGACGCCGTCCGCATCCGGGAGGGTCGCGAGGTACCACGCCGAGCCGGCGCCCGTGGCCCGGCGTGTCACGGCAGGTACGCCCTCGAGCGGGTAGTGCGTGAACGTGGAAAGGACCTCGGTGGCTTCGAGCGCCTGTACCTGTTCGCTCCACACCGAGCCGGCAGTTCCATCGCTCAAGGTCACCGGCGTGCCGGGGAAGAGCGGGTGGAACTCCTCGGTCCGGATTCCCAGCAGTTCCCGGAACGCGCCCGGGTAGCCGCCCAACCGGATGTGATCGCGTTCGTCCACGATCCCGCTGAAGTAGCTGATGAGGACGGTTGCTCCGTCGCTTGCTGCGGCGGCGACGGACCCGGCGGCTTCGTCCGTAACCGAGTACAGCGTGCAAACGAGGATGAGGTCGTAACCGCCCAGGTCCGCGGAGGGGTGGACAAAGTCGACGGTCACGCCGCGGAGGTACAGGGCGCGGTGGAATGCCCGCATTGTGTCCAGGTATTTGACGCCTTGGCTGGGGTGCGAGTCGAGCTCGGAAGCCCACCAGGCCTCGTAATCGAAGACGATGGCAACGTGCGAATCAACGCGCGAACCCTTGACCGGCTCCAGTCTGCGCAGGGCGTCCCCGAGGTCCACCACGTTGCGCCAGACCTGGGTGTTGCGGCCGCCGTGCGGCACCATGGCCGAGTGGAATTTCTCCGAACCGGCCTTGCTTTGGCGCCATTGGAAGAACATGACGGCGTCCGCTCCGCGCGCGACGTGGGCCAGTGAGTTGCGCAGCATTTCGCCGGGCATCTTGGGTTGGTTGTAAGGCTGCCAGTTCACGGCCGACGTCGAATGTTCCATGAGGATCCATGGGTTGCCGCCGGCGACGCCGCGGGTCAGGTCGGCGCTGAAGGCGAGTTCGATTTCCCGTTCGGGATCGGCGGCCACCAGGTAGTGGTCGTTGGCGATGACATCCATGTCCTTGGCCCAGTCGAAGTAGTCCAGGGTTTTGGTTGCGCTGGCGACCATGAAGTTGGTGGTTGCCGGGACATCGGGGGTGACCTCGCGCAGTACTGCCAGCAGCTCGCGGTAGTAGTCCATGAAGGCCCGGGAGTTGAAGCGTGCGAAGTCCAGCTGCTGGCCCGGGTTGAGCGTGGTGGGGGCCAGGCCCGGCGGGATGATCTCGTCGAAGGATGCATAGTGCTGGGACCAGAAGGCTGTGCCCCACGCTTCGTTCAACGCATCAATGCTGCCGTAGCGGCGCTCAAGCCACAGGCGGAAAGCGGCTGCATCCTCCTCGCCGTAGAACTCGCCGACATGGCAGCCGAGTTCGTTGTCGACGTGCCACAGTGCCAGCACCGGGTGGTCCTTGTAGCGTTCGGCGATGACCCGCGTCATGGTTGTGGCGTACCGGCGGTACACCGACGACGACGGCGAGTAGTGCCGTCGCGAGCCCCGTTCCAGCCGGGTTCCTTCCGCAGTGACGGGAAGGATTTCGGGATGCTTGCGGGCAAGCCATGCCGGGGGAGAAGCGGTGGCGGTGGCCAGGGCCACCTTGATGCCCGCGCCGTGGAGATTGTCCAGGACATCATCAAGCCACGCGAAGTCGTAATTGCCTTCGCTTGGCTCAAGGAGGCCCCAGGAAAAGATGGCAACGCTCAGCAGGTTGACGCCGGCCTCTTTCATCAGATCGATGTCTTCGAGCCGGACGTGTTCGGGCCACTGTTCGGGGTTGTAGTCACCGCCGTACCCAAGCCCGGGGACGCTGCTCCAAACGGACGGACCGCGTGGTGTTTCAGGTGAAAGCAAGGGGACTCCTTCGTCGATTCTGCGGTGCTGGCAGGGATATGCGGGGCATGGTGCGGCCGGAAACCTGAAAACCACCCTTCTTGGAAAACGCTTGCCCAGATCTCCGATTGGGGCTATTGTATCGTTTCAGAAAGAGTGTAAGCGAGATCACTGCCACGTTGGACGGATCACATGGGGCTTGCACCGACTGAGCAAGGAGGCTCTCATGATCAACAGAAGGAATTTCCTCACCACGGTGGCCATGGGCGCGGCATCGGCTGCGTTCCTCGCCGCCTGCGGGCAGTCTTCGTCGGCGGGACAGACCGGTTCTGCCGAGAATCCGGTGACCATCACCTACACGTGGTGGGGCAACGACGACCGTGCGGAGCGCACCCGCAAGGCCATAGCGCTGTTCGAGTCCAAGAACCCGGACATCAAGGTCAACGGCAACTTCACCGACTTCAACGGGTACTGGCAAAAGCGTGCCACGGAAGCCGCAGGCGGCGGTTTGCCGGACGTCATGCAGTGGGATTTGTCCTACCTGCGCGACTACGGCCAGCGCAACCAGCTCCTGGACCTCAGCACGGTCAAGATCAACACCGACGCCTTTGACAAGTCCCTTCTTCCCTCCGGGCAGATCCGCGGCAAGACCTTCGGCATCCCCACCAGCACCAACGCCTTCGCCGTCTACTACGACCCCGCAAAGCTCAAGTCCCTGGGCATCGCGGAACCGGACGGCAGCTGGAACTACAAGGAATTCAACGCCTTCCTCACGGAGGTCGGCTCCAAGGGCAACGGCACGCTGTTCGGTGGTACCGACTACACAGGGGTGTGGTGGAACTTCAACATCTGGCTGCGTCAGAACAACATCCAGGCCTTCACCGATGAAGGCAAACTGGGCTTCTCCAAGGACGACCTGAAGAAGTGGTGGAACCTGGCCGCCGACCTCCGCGGCACCGGGGCCATTGTGGGCGAGGACAAGGTGACCCAGTTGCTGCCGAAGTCTCCCTTTGGCTCCAATGTCACGGCAACCGAGGTCACGTGGGACAACTTCATGGCCGGATACCTCGCTGACAGCGGCGCCAAGGAACTGAAACTGGTTCCTGTCCCGTCGGACGATCCGGACAACCTGGGGCTCTTCCTCAAGCCCTCCATGCTCATGGTTGCCAGCGCGAAGACCAAGTACAAGGACGCAGCCGCCCGCTTCATCGACTTCATGGTCAACGACCCCGAGGTGGGGCAGATCTTCAAGACCTCCCGCGGTGTTCCGGCGTCGAAGACCCAGCGCGACGGCACCACGTTCGAAGGCACGGACAAGCTGGTGGTGGATTACGAGAAGTCCATCGAGAAGTACCTCAAAGATGCTCCCGAGCCGCCGATCGTCGGTTTCGGCACCTTGGAGACTTCCTTCAAGCGCATCAGTTCTGAACTGAACTACGGCAAGCTGACCGTGGACAGTGCCGCAGACGCGTGGTTCAAGGAAGCCGAAGACCTCATCAAGCAGAACGCCTGATACAGGCTTTCCCCAACCAACGGACGTAACTCGTGACTCAAAGCCCAACCCTGAGCAGGCGCCCCCGGACGTCCGCCGCCCCGCAACCGCGCAAGTCGCGGCGGCGCGGCGCGGATGCCCGCGCCGGCTACACGTTCCTTTTGCCCTGGTTGCTCGGATTCATCGCCCTCACCGTAGGGCCCATGATTTCCTCGCTCTACCTCTCCTTTACCAACTACAACCTCTTCGAAGCTCCCAAGTGGATAGGTTTTGACAATTACGCCACCCTTTTCCAGGACGAGCGCTTCCTGCAATCGGTGGGAGTGACCCTGAGCTACGTGGTCTTCGGTACCCCGTTGAAGCTCGCAGCCGCTTTGGCGATCGCCATGCTGCTCAACAGCAAGCGCAAGGGCCAGGGCTTCTACCGTTCAGCGTTCTACGCTCCCTCCCTGATCGGCGCGTCGGTCTCGATCGCCATCGTCTGGAAAGCCATGTTCGGTGACTCGGGACCCGTGGATCAGGGGTTGTCCTTCTTCGGGATCAACCTGGGCGGCTGGGTGGGCAACCCTTCCATGACGATGCCCATGATGATCCTGCTCACCGTCTGGCAGTTCGGTGCTCCGATGGTTATCTTCCTGGCCGGCCTCAAGCAGATCCCGGCGGATCTCTATGAGGCAGCGTCCATGGACGGTGCCGGGCCGGTGCGGAAGTTCTTCAACATCACTTGGCCCATGCTGTCGCCGGTGATCTTCTTCAACCTGCTGATGGAAACCATCCACGCGTTCCAGATCTTCGCCTCGGCCTACATCATCTCCAACGGTGAAGGCGGGCCTGCCGGCTCCACCCTCTTCTACACGCTCTACCTTTACCTGCGCGGCTTCAGCGATTTCCGGATGGGCTACGCTTCGGCGATGGCCTGGCTCCTGGTGATCGTGGTCGGCGTGATCACGCTGATCTTCTTCAAGACGTCCAAGCAGTGGGTCCACTACAGCGGTGATTCAAAATGACAACAACGGCAACTCCCATGCAGTCGGCACCTGCGCCCGCACCGGCTCCCGCCTACAACCCAAAGTCGGAATCCGGAACGGCAAAGCGCGTCAAGAGCATCATCTTCCACGTTGTCGCCCTGGCGCTGGTAGCGATCGTGCTGTATCCGGCTTTGTGGATGATTGCCTCATCCTTCAAGCCCAATTCGGAGATCGGCGGCGGCAACACAGCCCTGTGGTCCGCCAACTTCAGCTTCGACAACTTCATCACCGCCATGGACGGGATCGGCGGGGTCAGCACGCTGACGTTCTTCACCAACTCGTTGGTCCTGGCCGTCGGGGCGGTGGTGGGGACCATCCTCTCCGCCAGTGTTTCCGCCTACGCGTTCGCCCGGATCAACTTCCCGGGGCGCGGCTTGTTCTTCGGCATGATGATTGCCACCCTTCTGCTGCCCTTCCACGTGGTGATCATTCCGCAGTACATCGTGTTCCAGCAGCTGGGACTGGTGGATACGTACGTGCCGTTGCTGATCGGCAAGTTCCTCGCAGCCGATGCCTTCTTCGTCTTCCTGATGGTGCAGTTCATGCGGAACCTGCCTGCTGAACTGGACGAAGCAGCGCGCATCGACGGTGCCGGGCATGTGCGGATCTTCGGCTCGATCATGCTCCCGCTGATGAAGCCGGCACTGATTTCCACGTCCATCTTCTCCTTCATCTGGAGCTGGAACGACTTCCTGGGTCCGCTGCTGTACCTCAACACCCCGGAAAAGTATCCGCTCCCGCTCGCCTTGCGGTTGTTCGTGGACCAGACACAGTCCTCCGACTACGGCGCAATGATTGCCATGTCGGTCCTCGCCCTGCTGCCGGTGCTGGTGTTCTTCCTGATCTTCCAGCGCTACATCGTCGAAGGCGTTTCAACCCAAGGCCTCAAGGGCTAGGAGAAGGCACATGAGCATCATGGACACCACTGGACAGTCTTCGGACAAGCCGGGCATCCCGGTCAACCGCTTTGCCCTCTTTTCCGAAGCCATCCTCGCCGGCGTCATAGTGCTCCTGTTGTCCCTGCCGTTGGTGACGTTGCCCGCGGCCTATGCTGCCGGCGTCGCGCACCTCGAGAGGCACCTCAGCGGCAGGGACGATTCCCTCAAAACCCTGTGGCGGAACTTCCGCCTGGCACTGCCCGGCAGTTGGAAGTTCGGGATCACGACGGCGGCAGCCGGCGTCGTGATTGTCCTGAACCTGCTGCTCGCACTGGTGGGGCAACTGCCGGGACGCTCGCTGATCCTGCCGGCGACAGTCGCGCTGGCCGCCGTGGGCGCCGTCCTGCTGCTGAGGATCGCCGCGGGTTGGAGCGGCCGGGAAGAGATTGCAGGCCGGGACCGCTGGGTAGCCGCGTACTCGAACGCCAAGGAAGAAATGCTGCGCGACTGGTCGGGCACGCTGTTGCTGCTTGCAGCGATGGGCATGGCCGTGGTGTTCGTGTGGATGCTTCAGGCGCTCTTTGTGATTGTCCCCGGAACGCTCGTCCTCGCCGCAGCCGCCATCAAGATCCGATCCCGCTCATAGGAGCTGACCCCAGCCTTGCCGCCGCGCCCGTTTTCCCAGCGCTTCACTTCCCGACGTCCTGCTCCAACCGATCCTGATCCGGAGACGTGGCACTACCCGCTCCGGCAGCACAACTACCGCATCTTCGTTGCACTGACGCTGGCCGGCAGCGGCGGCGTCTGGATGCAGCGGCTCGCGCAGGATTGGCTGGTCCTGCAACTGACCGGAAGCCCCGCAGCGGTGGGGCTGGCCGTGGCACTCCAATTCCTGCCCATGCTGGTGGTGGGTCCGCTCAGCGGCGTGCTGGTGGATCTCTTTCCCAAACGCCGGATCCTGTTGGCCTGCCAATCGGTGGCAACGGTGCTGGCAGCGGGACTGGCCGCTTGGAGCGCAACCGGCGGAACCGACGTCGGGGTTGTCTACGCCAGCTGCATCATCCTTGGCGTCACCACCGCCATCGACGGGCCTGCGCGGCAGGTCTTCGTCAACGAGGTAGTCGGGGACCGGGGCCTGCCCGCAGCGATCGGGCTCAACAGCGCCATAGGACAACTCGGCGCAATGCTGGGGCCCGCCCTTGCCGGCGTCGTGATCGCCCAGGCCGGACCGGCGGCGGCGTTTGCGGCCAATGCGGGTGTTGGGGTCGCGGTCCTGGTCATGATTGTGGCGATTCGTCCCGCAGAGTTGCACCATGGTGCCGACAACCACAACCCGCTCCCGCGCACCAACGGCAGGGGGCAGATCCTGGCCGGCTTCCATTTTGTGTGTGCCCGTCCGCCGCTCCTCCTCACCATGATCCTGGCCGGTCTGATGGGTGCGTTCGGAATGAACGGGCCCGTGGTGCTGGCCGCGTTCGCTGACCGGGTGTGGCACAGCGGGCCCGCGGGCTTCGGCCTCTTCAACACGGTCAGCGCCTTGGGAGCGTTGACGGGGGCGTTGCTGGCTACACGGATCAAACGCTTCGGCCGCAAGGGAATCGTGGCCAGCGCCGGACTGTTCGGCCTGTCCCAGTTGCTGGCAGCCTTGATGCCCACCCAGGAATCATTCGTTGTGATGCTGGTGGTGGTGGGCTTTATGACCCTGCTGTTCCTGACAAGTGCCGCTACTGCGGTGCAACTTGAGGCAGGATCACACGTCCGGGGCAGGGTGCTGGCACTGTACTTTCCCCTCCTGCTGGGTGGGCATGCCGTGGGCGGCTTGCTGGCCGGATGGCTGACGGAGGAGTTCGGCGTTCGCACCGGACTGGTGGTCACGGGCGGATTGGGGATGGCCTCCGCCGTGGTGGTTGCCGTGTTGCTGCGCAGGCGCTCGCGAGCCTAGGCGACCAAGCCTTCGATCTCCTCTGGCGTGAGCGTTCCATCGCTGATCCAGACTGTGATGGTGCGGCTCAGGCTCTGGCCTGCAGCGAGGTCCACCGGTGAATCCCAGGCCAAGGCTGAACCCACCGCCGGGTATTGGTTGAGGCGCACGAACCACGGATCCGTGGACTCGGCGGGCGCGCCGAACACCAGAGTCGCCGGGCCGCCGTCGAAATCCCCGGTCCACGCCAGCCACGGCGCCACCGTACCGTGCACGTCAGGTTCGCCCTCGGCTGTGGAGGAGAAGACGCGGGCCGAACCGTTGGCGGGCAACCGCCAGAAGAAGCCGCCGTAGCCACTGCCGGTTGCGCCATGCGAGCCCGGGCTGCCCAAGGAGCAATCAACGACGCCGGTCAGCTCGGTCCGGATGTCCAGTCGCCACGTGCGGTGGTCAATGGAAGTACGTTCGAAGCTTCGCACTTCCCGGAGGAGAGCGGAACCGTCGGCGCCGATCCATTGCAGGTCCAGCGTGGTCTTGCCCGGTCCTCGATCGATGCTTTGGATGGCGATCCGGCCGTGGTCCTCGAGGTCCACGTACCTGCCGGCGCTGCGACGGTAGCTGCGGCCGCCCCAAAAATTGGTGCCATTGACGTCCTGGAGGGCGAACCCGGCGCCGAGATGCCACGCGTGGTCCACGGGCATGTGGTCGGTAACAACTGTTCCCGCAAGCGTGGAGACCGGGTGCAGGTAGGGCCGCGGTGAGAGCTCGTTCCAGAGCGTTGAACCGCGTTGCAGGGAGGCCTCCGTGGAATCCGTGAACAGCGGCTCTGTGCCGGTCGAATCCCGGCAGGCCCAGGAGACCCCGAGCTCGGAGAACGTGGCGTGGGCTTTTGTGGCCCGTTCCAGAATCTCTTCGATCCCGGGAAGTACCGCGTGGGCCTGTTGGCCCGTTCCCACCCAGTTCACTTCATCGGACGGGATGGCGGTTGGTGGTTCAGCTGTTCGGACGGCTTCCAGGACCTTCATGAAGGCGCCGCTGTGATCCAGCGGGCTCAGGAGCGGGGTGCCTTCGGAAAGATGGCTCAGGAGGTTCTCCGTCAGGTCGTCCCGTCCGAACTCCCGTGTTGCTTCGCCGGCCTCGGTGCGGACGGTCACGCGGTCCTCGGTGTAGTGGAACACCGCCGTTCCTTCAGTGCCGTGCAGGGTGACGTACGGTTCCACCGATTCTGAAGCGCAGAGCGTCAGGGCACAGGTGATCGGCAGCCCCTGGACGGTGCGCATGCGGATCACGGAGGTGTCGTCGGCTTCTATGTCGTTGGCCCGGTAAAGATCGGTATCCACCGATTGGAGGTCGGCTGCGGTGCGGGCCCCTGCGATCCGCAGTGCCGTGGCAATGGCGTGGGCCAACGGGTTGGTTGCCACGCCATCCACCACGTCCACGCCATCCAGGCTACGTTTTCCGGCCCATCGTGACCGGGCGTAGTAGGCCCGGTCGCGCACCCAGCGGCCTGTAGCCGATATCCCTTTGAGTCTGCCGATTGAGGGGAAGTCTGCGGTTGCTTCACCCTTGGCGAGCTGCTCCAGCGCCTTGAGGGCGTGGGAGCCAAGGCTCTGGAAGCCGATCTGGACACTCTTGCCGGCTTTCCCGGCAGCCTCCTGCAGGTGGAGGAAGTCCTTCATGGAAGCAACGGGAGGTTTCTCAAGGTAGAGGTGGGCCGAGGAAGCCAGCACGGACAAAGCAAGTGGTGCATGGGTCTGGATGGGGGTGGCAACAATGACGATGTCCGGCCTGTGGTCCGCGGCCAGAAGTGTGTCCAGGTCCGGATAGACAGCCGTTGTGCCGGGCAGGGTGCCTGCGGCGGGCGGGTTGGGGTCGGCCACGGCAACGAGGTCCACCAGCTTTTCGCCGCTGAGCCGCTCCAGGTTGTGCAGGTGGTGTTCGCCGAATCCGTGGACGCCAACCAGTGCAACCCGGGCAGTTCCGGAGGAGGCGGCGGGCACCTTCACAGACGAGGTTGGCGAATCGGTTGACGGCGTGCCCATGGGTCTCCTCTGGCGGTTCACAACAGCGGGCTGGACGAGGGGCGGATGACGCCATCGCCACGTCCGGAGTTGGTTCGGGCCTTCAGGTTATCGCCTCGGTGCCGGTCGCGGCAAGCGCTTTCCCGCAGGCAGCCCTTGGAGCTGCGCTGAAGCTACCGAGAAGATGTAACGATTCAAACAAACCCTTGACCGGCATAGCGGGACGCGGCTAGATTGCCTGAAACCGTTTACTTTGTGATGCCGCACACGCGGCTGCCAATTCTGCAACGATGGAGAAAGGGGGGGAGTTCCATGCCGTCTGGCGGACTCGGATTCCGGGCTTACACCTTCTTCGACACACTTCTCTGGATCGCCTGCCTCAACATTTTCTGGCTCACTTTCACCCTTCTGGGCGGGGTGGTCCTGGGTATAGGCCCAAGCACGACGGCCGCGCACATCCTGGTGCGCGACCGGGTTCGAGGAAACGCGGCGCCGCTGCTGAAGCGATTTGCGCGTGAGTACTTCAAGAACTTCCTCAAAGGGAATCTGCTGGGCGTTCCGGTGCTGTTGGTTGCCGTTGCCTTGTTCCTGAACTGGAGCTACTTCTCGGCCGGCTGGGACCTTGGCTCGCAGGTGGCATCCATGGCCGTTCTCCTGCTGGTCCTGTTCGCTGCGGGCGCCCTCTGCCACCTCTTCCCGATGTTTGCCCGCTACGAACTGACCATTCCCCAGTACTTCCTCATGTCTTCGCGCTTCGCCATGCGCCACCTGGCCGGGACGGCCATCCTGCTCTTTATGACGGCGGCCGCCGCGTTCGCGTGCCGCCAGGTTCCGGGGCTCATTCCGTTCTTCGGGGTCGGCGCCTGGCTGTACGTCACGGGCTGGTTGTGCGACCGCTTCTTCACAGCCAATGACGACGCCGTTGCCCAGGGAAGCGCGGCCGCTGATGGTGCCGCTGAGGTGCTGGCGCCGCCGGCCGCTTCCGGAGCAGCGTCACGTGTGACCGCTGCCCGGCCGGCTCTTGTTGCCACCGCCACCGCCGTGCCGGCAAACAAGGAGGCCAGCCTTGCGTGACCTTGGTCCCGAAGTGCCGGTAATGCGGCCTGTTTTGCACCGGGCCCTCGATGTCGCGCCTTGGGATGCCGTGGGTGCAGCTCCCTCGCCTGTCCCGCCTGGGCAAGCCATCCCCGGCCGGTCGCCAGGAGGGGATCTGAACACTCTGTCCGGCTCTGGCGGCGGCATTAATGAAACGTATCAAATTTTGGTGAGTACGCAGCTGTGGACCATCAAACGGTTCCACGGCGGCCGAAGCCTGGAACTCCCGACGGACACCAACCCCGAAGAAGTGGAAAAGGAACATCATGAACCGTAGAAGATCAACGCTCGCAGCCGCCGTCGTTGTTTCCGCCGCACTGGCGCTGACCGCATGCGGCGGGGGTGAGCCCCAAGCCGCCGACATGAAGAGCATCAGCATCATGGCGCCATTCCTTGAGGCGCAGCCGCCTTCCTCCGACGGGGCTGTACAGAAGAAGCTCGAAGAGATGACCGGCAAGGACATCACTATCTCGTGGGCACCGAATGCCTCGTACGAAGACAAGATGAACATCACCCTGGCTTCCTCGGACATTCCACAGGTGCTGGTGGTCCAGAGCAAGTCCCCGGGCTTCGTGAAGAACGCCGAGGCCGGGGCGTTCTGGGACCTGACGGACAAGCTCAAGGATTACCCCAACCTCAAGACCACCTTCCCTGAAGTCCAACAGAACGCAAGCGTCAACGGAAAGGTGTACGGGGTGTTCCGGGCCCGCAACCCGATCCGCGCGGCCGTGATGTTCCGGCAGGACTGGCTGGACAAAGTCGGCATGAAGGCTCCTGAAACGGTGGAAGACCTTTACAAAGTTGCCAAGGCCTTCACCGAACAGGATCCGGATGGCAACGGCCAGAATGACACCTACGGAATCACCATCCCCAAATGGGGATCGCTGGGCACCAACAGCCCCTACGACCTGATGGAAACCTGGTTTGGCGCAGGCAACCGCTGGACGGAACGGGACGGCAAGCTGGTCCCGAGCTTCGAAACGGACGAATTCCTCGAAGCCGACCGGTTCATCAAGAAGATGGTGGACGAGAAACTCATCAACCCGGATTTCGCCACCTTCGATCCCACCAAGTGGAACGAGCCGTTCTTCAACGGCAAGGGCGGAATCATCGTCGACGTCGACTCCCGGGTCAGCGTGCTGATCAACCTTTTCAAGCAGGCCAACCCTGCTGACTTCCAGAACAAAGTGGGCTTCGTGGGAAGCCTGAAGGGCCCGGACGGAGAACTGCACGCCCACCCCACGGACGGCTACTCGGGATTCCTGGCCATCCCCAAGTCCAGCGTCCGCACGGAAGCTGAGCTGGATAACGTCCTGAAGTTCCTGGACACCATGAACAGCAAGGAAGCGGCCGTGCTGTTGAACAACGGCATCGAAGGCGTCAACTTCACGGTCCAGGACAACCTCGCTGCCAAGATCACGCCGGAGACTCCGGAAGGCAAAGAAATCAACACCGACGTCAAGAGCTACTCACAGCTTGGCACCAACGTCACCGGCAACAACTTCTACGACGTCAAGCAGGCCTCCGAGTACGAACAAAAAGTGTTCGAAGACCGCCAGAACGTGATGGCCGAGGACCTCAAGAGCGCCGTCTACAACCCGGCCGCGGCCTTCGTCTCGCCAACCTACGTTGCCAAGGGCGCCCAGCTGGACAACATCGTTGCCGACGCCCGCATCAAGTACCTCGCCGGCCAGATCGATGAGCAGGGCCTGAAGGACGCCATCAAGCTGTGGAACACCAGCGGCGGTGACAAGGTCAAGGAAGAAATCAACAAGCTCTGGCAGGAAAACAAGAAGTGACAGCGCCCGTCGTTGAGACCAAAGCTCCGGAGCGGGCGGCCACGCAGCCGCCCGCCCCGGCGCGGCGGCGCGGTTTTGCCGTCCACTTCGCCCACTACAAGTGGCTCTACCTGCTCCTGCTCCCGGGGCTCCTGTACTTTGCGATCTTCCGGTACGGACCCATGTACGGGGTGTCCATCGCCTTCAAGGACTACGTTCCTTTCCTCGGCGTCAACGGCAGCCCCTGGGTGGGAACGCAGCATTTCCAGGACTTCTTCGCGAACCCTGACTTTCCCCGGCTGCTCGGCAACACGCTGATCCTTGCCTTCCTCAACCTGGGCATCGCGTTCCCGCTGACCATCGTGCTGGCGCTGCTGCTCAACGAAGTCCGGCTCAGCATCCTCAAGCGCACCGTCCAGACGCTCGTCTACATTCCGCACTTCCTGTCCTGGACCATCGTCGCGTCCCTGAGTTTCCTGTTGTTCGCGCTGGACATCGGCCCGCTCTTCCAGTTCGTCAACGGACTCTTCGGCACCAACGTGGACATCCTCTCCGATCCCAACTGGTTCCGGCCGCTGATCGTGCTCCAGGAAATCTGGAAGAACACCGGCTGGGGAACCATTATTTTCCTCGCCGCGCTGGCAACCGTTGACCAGGACCAGTACGAGGCCGCAATCATCGACGGCGCCGGCCGCTTCCGGCGTGTTTGGCACATCACCCTTCCCGGCATCCGGTCCACGGTGATCGTGATGCTCATCCTGGCCATCGGACAGATGCTCAACACCGGCTTCGAGCAGATCTACCTCATGACCAACGCACTCAACCGCAGTGTGGCCGATGTCTTCGATACCTACGTCTACTTTGTTGGCATCACCCAAGGCGCCTACAGCTATAGCACCGCCGTCGGGCTTTTCAAGTCGCTGGTGGGCATCGTGCTGATCTTCGGCACCAACTGGCTCTCAAAACGCTTCAACCAGAGCGGACTGTTCTAATGAAGATTCACAACACCCGAGGCGGGCGGATCTTCGACGCCGCCAACTACGTTTTCCTGTCCCTGGTGGGGATCGTCACCCTGCTGCCGTTCGTGTACGTCCTTGCCGGATCGTTCGCCTCCGAAGCGGAAATCACCAGGCGGCCGTTCTTCATCTGGCCTGAACAGTTCACGCTCGGTTCCTACGAGTACATCTTCTCCACGCCTGCGTTCACCAAGGCCCTGCTCACCACGGTGCTCGTGACCCTGGTGGGCACCCTGATCCAGCTCCTGCTGACGGTGACCATGGCCTACCCGCTGGCCAAGCGCGGACTCCGGGGCCGGAAGCTGATCCTTTCCCTGGTGGTCTTTGCCATGGTCTTCTCCGGCGGAATGATCCCCACCTTCCTTCTGGTCAAGGACCTCGGCCTCCTGAACACATACTGGGCGTTGATCCTGCCGGCAGCCATCAACCCGTTCAGCCTGATCATCATCAAGAACTTCTTCCAGGAGCTACCCGGAGAACTGGAGGAGTCCGCCAAGATGGACGGCGCTACGGAGATTGGAATTCTCTGGCGCATCCTGCTGCCGTTGTCCAAGCCCGTGCTGGCCACGTTTGCCCTGTTCTACGCCGTCGGGATCTGGAACGACTTCATGTCTCCGTTGCTGTACCTCAGCGACAACAGTATGTGGACCCTGCAGATGTACCTCCGGCAAGTGACGGCAGCGTCGGACCTCCTGGGTACCGGCAATGTGGACCCCACCTACATCCCGCCCGAGCAAGGCGTGAAATTCGCGGTGATCGTCGTGGCCACCCTGCCCATCCTTATCTTCTATCCCTTCCTCCAGAAGCACTTCGCCAAGGGAATGCTGATCGGCTCAGTGAAGGGCTGAGGCTCACAAGGCTCACACCAAAGGACAAACATGAAAATCCTCCTCGCGGGCGACTCCACAGTGGCGGCCTGCCCAAGTTACGAATACCCCATGAGCGGTTGGGGCGCCCACCTTGCGCCCGAAACCTACTGGTGGGCGGCCGTGCACAACTACGCCAAGGGCGGCGCCACTACGGAGTCGTTCCGCGAGGAAGGCCTCTGGCACCAGCTTCTCCATCAGACGGTCCAAGGCGACGTGGTCCTGATCCAGTTCGGACACAACGACCAGAAGCGCGCCCACCTCGCCGCCCGGACAGGCTACGCGGGGAACCTCCGGCGCATGGTTGCCGAGGTGCGTTCCAAGGGCGGGATTCCGATTTTGTGTACCCCGGTGGAACGACGGCATTTCGACGGCGGCGCCCTTCAGGAGACGCTCGGTGAGTATCCCGCCGTCGTGCGTGAACTCGGAGGCGAGCTGGGACTGGACGTCATCGACCTGAACCGCTGGACCCGCGCACTGTACCTGGAATTGGGGGAGGAGGGTTCCACGGAGCTGTTCTTCCACTTCGCACCCGGGGAGCATGCGCATTGGGTTGGCGGCCTCGAGGACAACACGCACTTTCATGAGAAGGGTGCGCGGTTGATCGCGGCTCACGTGGCGGGCGAACTGGAAACGCTCGGGTTTGGTCTGCCGGTGTCGTTGAGCGCAGGGGTGCAGGCTTGAGCGTCGCTACTGTTTACGGGAACAAGCTCAGGGGACCCGACGACGTTGCCGACTGGATCGCCGAGGGGCCGGTCCGGTTGGAAACATACGACGACGGTCCAGGCGACGACGGCGGTGCAGGCGACGACGGCGGGCCGGCGCTGCTGCTTTCGGGCGCGCTTGATCCTGAAGTCCGCGGCGACCATGCCCACTGGACGCTGTGGTGTCCCCGCGAATTGCCGGACCACGTCCGCATCACGTGGGAGTTCAAGCCGATCGAAGAACCGGGCTTGGCGATGGTGTTCTTTGCGGCCCGCGGCCACGGTGGCGAAGACCTGTTTTCCTCGGCCCTCACTCCGCGCACCGGGTTCTATCCGCAGTACCACTCCGGCGACATCGACGCCCTTCATATCTCCTACTTCCGGCACAAGTACGCTTCCGAGCGCGCGTTCCGCACCTGCAACCTCCGGAAGAGCGCCGGATTCGAACTCGTGGCGCAGGGAGCCGATCCGCTCCCGCCGGCCGAGGATGCGGATGGCTTCTACCGCATGGAAGTGGTCAAGGACGGGCCGGAGGTCCTTTTCTCCATCAACGGTTTGTCCTTGTTCGCATGGTCGGACCCGGCGGCCGTGCCCTTGGGCGGAGGCTACTTCGGGATCCGCCAGATGGCTCCGCTCCGGGCCGCCTACCGGAACCTGATGGTCGGGCCCCTAAGTGACGGAGACCACGCTGCCATGACGTAGGATGTCCTCAACTGCGCTACCACCAACCCCTCTCTCCTTGGAACGGACCATGCCTCTTTTCGACCTTCCCCTCGAACAGCTCCGCGACTACACCTCCAGCGCCGTCCAGCCGGCCGACCTCCAACCGTTCTGGGACCGGACCATTGAGGAAGCGCGCCAATTTTCCCTCGATGCCACCTTCGAGCCCGTCGACAACTACCTCGCCGTCATCGACACCTTTGACGTCACCTTCTCCGGCTTCGGCGGCCACCGGATCAAGGGCTGGCTGCACCTCCCCGCACACCTCCAGCCCGGGCAGCGCCTGCCCGTTGTGGTTGAGTTCATCGGCTACTCGGGTGGCCGGGGGCTGGCCAACCAGAACACACGCTGGGCGCAGGCCGGATACGCGCACTTCATCATGGACTCGCGCGGCCAGGGCTACGGCGGCGTTTCCGGCGATACCCCGGATCCCCATTCCTCTGCTGGGGACGTGGCCTATGCCGGCCTGATGACCCGCGGCATCCGGCACCAGGATGACTACTACTTCCGCCGTGTCTATGTTGACGCCTTCCGTGCCGTCGAAGCGGCACAGAGCCATCCCGCCGTCGACCCTTCCAAAGTGGTGCTGACGGGCATCAGCCAGGGCGGCGGCATCACCGTGGCCACCGCGGGGCTGGCAGCGGGAAGGCTCGACGGCGTTATCGCCGCCATGCCCGACGTCCCGTTCCTGCAGGACTTCCCGCGGGCCATCGACATTACTCCCCGCGGACCGTACCCGGAGATCGCCTCCTTCCTCGGCCGGCACCGGGACCGCTACGAGGCCATGCTCGCCGTGCTGAACTACTTCGACGGCGTGCACTTGGGGAGGGCCGCCACCGTTCCGGCCCTCTTCTCCGCCGCCCAAATGGACGACATTTGCCCGCCGTCCACTGTTTTTGCCGGCTACAACAACTACGGCCTTACCGGCGGTACCCCGGAAAAGGACATTGAGGTCTACCGTTTCAACAACCACGAGGGCGGGCAGGAACACCACTGGATCAAGCAGTTGCAGTTCCTGCGCAAACTTTTGTCATCATGACGGACGCGATTTGCCGGGGTTGATTCGCCGCGGTTATGGTGTGGCTATGACTAAGCGTTGGTATGCGTATTTTTCGTTGGCTCTGGAGGGGCCCGCGTCTAACTGACACGCATCCAACTTTCCTTCAGAGCCAACAGGGCAGAGATGATTCTCTGCCCTTCGCCATATCCGGCGGGTTCTGAAAAGGGGCCCGCTCCGCCACCGGAACAGGACCCAGAAAATGACCAGCATCGCCCACGAAACCGCTGCAGCCGCCCACCCCGTTGATGCCCTTGGCGCCGCGCAGCCCGCCACCTCCAACCTTCGGGTGGCCCGCTTCGAGCCCCTTCCGGCACCCCAGGACATCATCGCCGAGTTGCCGCTGGACGCCCGCTCGGCTGCCGTCGTCGACCGTGGCCGCGACGAAGTACGCGCCGTCATGGACGGCGTCGACGACCGGCTGCTGGTGATCGTGGGCCCCTGCTCCATCCATGACCCCAAGGCAGGCCTCGAATACGCCCGGCGGCTGGTCAGCCAGGCAGAAAAGCATAAGGAAGACCTGCTGATCGTCATGCGGACCTACTTCGAAAAGCCGCGCACCACCGTGGGGTGGAAGGGCCTCATCAACGATCCCCACCTGGACGGCAGCCATGACATCGCCTCCGGCCTCCGCGCCGCCCGCGGCTTCCTGAAGCAGGTCACTTCCTTGGGGTTGCCCACCGCCACGGAGTTCCTGGAACCCATCAGCCCGCAGTACATGGCTGACCTGGTTTCCTGGGGTGCCATCGGCGCGCGGACCACCGAAAGCCAGATCCACCGCCAGCTCGCCTCCGGACTGTCCATGCCCATCGGCTTCAAGAACGGTACCGACGGCGACCTCCAGGTAGCCATCGACGCTTGCGGCGCCGCTGCCGCCGAACAGGCCTTCCTGGGAATCGACGACGACGGCCGGGCGGCTTTGGTGGCAACCGCTGGAAACCCGGACACGCACGTGATTCTCCGCGGCGGACGCAAGGGCCCCAACTACTCGCAGGATGACGTGGCCCATGCCTCGGAAAAGCTCTCTTCGAAGGGCCTGAACCCCCGGCTGATCGTCGACGCAAGCCACGCCAACAGCGGGAAGAGCCACCACCGCCAGGCCGAAGTGGCGCTGGAGATCGGCGCCCAGCTGGAATCCGATCCGGCCACCCCCATCGCCGGCGTCATGCTGGAAAGCTTCCTGGTTGGCGGAGCGCAGAACCTGGACGTCGCCAAGCAGCTCGCGGGGGAACAGGACCTCGTCTACGGCCAGAGCGTCACGGATGCTTGCATGGAGTGGGACGTTACTGCTTCCGTTCTGGAGCAGCTGGCGGCCTCGGCCCGGAAGCGTCGGCTGGCGTCGGGGGAGTAGGCGGGAAGTACAGTCCCACTTTTCCCAAAGTGCTTTCACATTGGCACCATCAGCCTCTAGAGTATCTAGACATGGTTGTTTGATGGCTCAGCATCGGCACACCGTTCTGCTGGGGGTGTCCTATTGTCTGAGAGCAAAGGAATATGGGAAATGTCCGCGGAGACTAACTTCTCGAACGCGCGTTTCATGACGGTGGCCGAAGTGGCCGACGTCCTGCGCGTTTCCAAAATGACCGTGTACCGCTTGGTTCACTCCGGAGAAATGCCGGCCGTCAGGTTCGGCCGTTCTTTCCGTGTCCCCGAGGAGGCCGTCGCACAGTACCTGAAAGGTGCTGTTGTGGACGGGCAAACCGAGACCGCCTGAGTGCCGATTGTCCGCACAGCGGGCCGTGGTCATCGGGTACCTCTGCGAAGCGGTACCCTGTTAAGGAACGTTTTACGTCATTGTAAGAATCTGTCAGTTGTACTGTCTGCTGCTTTGTCCGCGGATCCGTTCCAACAGACAGGACCTTCATCTAGTTTGTAAGGAACTTTCGTGGGTTCAGTTATTAAGAAGCGCCGCAAGCGTATGGCCAAGAAGAAGCACCGCAAGCTGCTTCGCAAGACTCGCCACCAGCGCCGCAATAAGAAGTAGAAATACTTCATCAAGCGTGAATGCCCGTTGCCTCCAAGGTAACGGGCATTTCTGCATCCCCGCCCCTCCTGCATCCCTCTATCACCTCCCGCGCCCTTTAGGGTGCCCCTCTATCACCTCCCGCCGGTTGTGGGGGGTGTTCCTCTATCACGTTCCGCCGGTTTCGGGGCGTCCCTCTATCACCTCCCGCCCGTTTCGGGGTGTCCCTCTATCACCTCCCGCCGGTTTCGGGGCGTCCATCTATCACCCCCGGGCAAAGCCGGACTCGACCGAAGGGTCCATCCACGCCGTCCGCAGTGCCTTTTTGATCTGCTTCGTTGCAGAGACGAAGTCTTCTCCCGCGTCGTCTTTGTCGAATACCAAAACGGTCCATCCGGCCGCCCGAAAGGCTTTATCCCTGCGCATATCGCTGAGGATCTGTTCCTCCTCAAGGTGATGGCCGCCGTCGTACTGTATGGCGAGCCGGCGGGCCCTGAAGCCCAGGTCGGTAGTCGGCGAGAAGGGATCCCCTACCCGAAGTTTCACTTGGAGTTCAGGCTCCGGGAGGCCAGCATCGAGCATGGCGAGCCGAAGCCGCGTTTCCGGTGCCGAATCAGCGCCGACGCGCAAAAGCTCGAGGGCCTCACGCGCGCGGACGACGCCCTGCCTTCTGCGGTGACGGTCCAGCAGTGTGCGCAGTTCAGCGAGGGTTGTGTATGGAGCAGTTCGTCCTTCCAACTCCGGCCTCGGCACGCGTATGAGCTGATCTCCAACGCAGATGAGGTCGTATAACGGTAGTTGTGTGGCCAAGTCGAGCCACGTCCTCGAACGCGTGGTCATCCGAATTCCCTGCGTCTCTTCGACTTCACCGTCAAAGGCCAACACGGTATGTCCGACCACTCCTTTGCGGCGCACAGGCGGAAGCTTCCTGGGTTTGCTGAGGTGCAGTTCGTTGGAATCTGACAACCACGGCGGAAGGAAAAGTCCCTGTAATCTTGCGGCAGTAACGTGTGAAATCCATGCGCCCGGGCTGGCGGCGGACAACGACCGCGCTGCCGCTGCAAGGTCGAAATCCCACTCCACCGGTCGATAGAGGCCCCTGCTGACAGGATCGATGTCAGCTCGCCGCCATAGCTCGGTCTGTTGTAACCCCGCAGCTTTGGCTTCATTCAATGTAAAGGGCGCGTAAGGCAGTCTAGGGCTGATGAGAGAAGGCTTTTCCATAAAGGCATTGTTGCCGGAAAGCCTCGATGCCCGCAGAAGTTATCCACAGGTCGGCAGCCGATCTGACCGAGTGATAGAGGAAGCCGGAAAACGGGGCGGGATCTGATAGAGGAACCCGGAAAACCGGGCGGGAAGTGATAGAGGAAGCTGGGAAAGGCGGCGGGAGGTGATAGAGGATCAGCGGGGGGTGCGGAAGCGACTGAATCCCCGCCACAATCCATAAACAGCCCCACCCACCGTAGCGGCTTTGAGGCCGAGGGTCGCCGCGCGGCGACCGGAGCGGAAGTCGTAGACCGGCCAGTTGTTCTCGCGGGCGTGCTTGCGAAGCCGGGAATCAGGATTGATCACCACGGGATGGCCCACCATGGTGAGGAGGGGGATGTCATTGGCGGAGTCGCTGTAGGCCCAGCAGTGCTCCAAATCCAGGCCTTCCCTTTCAGCGACCAGGCTGACGGCGACTGCTTTGGCCGGACCATGCAGAATGTCGCCCACCAAGCGCCCGGTATACATACCGTCCTCGATCTCACCGACGGTACCCAAAGCGCCGGTCAGCCCAAGCCTGGTGGATATCACTGTGGCAACTTCGATAGGAGTTGCAGTAACCAGCCAGACGGGTCGACCAATTCGAAGATGCTGCTCCGCCAAGGCCTTGGTGCCGGGCCAAATCCTGGACTCGATCATTTCGTCGTAGACCTCTTCGCCAAGTGCTTTGATGTCATCGACAGTGATTCCTGCGGCGAGCGTTAAGGCCGAGTCCCGGACGGCATGGACATCATCCAGGTTTTCGCCACGCAATACGAATTTGAACTGTTTCCAGGCAAACCCCGCCGCCTGGGACAGCGTGAAGGCCCTTCGTTCGTACATTTTCCGGGCCACATGGAAGAGGCTCGCGCCCTTCATCAAGGTGTTGTCCACGTCGAAGAAAGCAGCCTCACCGGTATTCGACTGCGCTAGGGCAGCCGCGGCTATGGCGGCGTTATTCTCCTCGGGCATGCATTGAGTCTAGTCAATTGCCGCCGCCCCTCGCTGGGAGGCGCGTTCACGCCGCCCCGCGGGTGGGATGTGGGAGAGGGATGGTCGGGTGGGGGTGGGATGTGGGAGAGGGATGGTCGGGTGGGGGTGGGATGTGGCAGAGGGATGGGCTGGACGGGGGTTAACGTGGAGGCATGGCTACTCCCGACGTCGTCCTCCTCACCAAAGCTGACTGCCACCTCTGCACGGCGGCCCGCGCCGCCGTCGAGCGCGTGACCTCCGGGCTCGGAGTGGCGTGGACGGAGCAGCGGATCGAGGATGATCCTGAGCTGCAGCAGAAGTACGCAGAGGAGATCCCGGTGGTCCTGGTGGACGGCGTGCAGCGGGATTTTTGGACCATCGACGAACAGCGGTTGATGCGGATTCTCAAGAAGGCCCTGGCGGCCTGAGCGGCAGCAACCGGGAGGTAACGGCTTTTGTTGAGCGTGGCCGGGGGCCATAGAGTTGAACAACAAAGTGACGCAATGGAGAAAACCGTGACTGCGCTGGAACCGTCCCCTGAAGCAACAACGGGGGACCATGAATCTGCCACGAAGCAGATCCCGCCCGCGGCTGTGGCCCGGATGACCCTCTACTTGCGCGCGCTGAACTCGCTCCTGGCTGAAGGCGTGGAGCGGGTCTCTTCGGAGGCCTTGGCTGAGGCTTCCGGTGTCAGCTCCTCCACCCTCCGCAAGGACCTGTCCTACGTGGGGTCTTACGGCACCCGGGGGGTGGGCTACGAGGTGCAGAATCTCAGCCGCCACATCGCCGCTGCCATGGGGCTGACGCACGACTGGAAGGTCGCGATTGTTGGTGCCGGTAACCTCGGCAAGGCGCTGGCCCGGTACGGAGGGTTCGAGTCCCGTGGCTTCGATGTTGTTGCCATTTTCGACGCCGATCCCATGGTGATCGGCAACGAGGTGGGCTGGCTGCGGGTCAGCGATGCCGCCGAGCTGGAACGCGTCTTGGAGCGGACCCACGCCAACATGGTGGTGTTGGCGCTCCCTGCAACAGTTGCCCAGCAAGTCTGCGACCGGGTTATCGCCGCGGGGATCCGTAGCATCCTGAGCTTCGCACCCGTGCTCCTTCAGGTCCCGCCGCACGTCAACCTGCGGAAAGTCGACATGGCCACCGAGCTGCAGATCCTGGCGTACCACGCACAACGGGCACAGACTCCGGGCGAGGCCGTTTAGCCCGCCGGGTCCGTGCCCGTCGTTGAAAGTTCACGGCCTCTGACCGTGAAGTGATGGCCTAGCGGCCGTAAGGGTTCTGGTACGGGTTGCCGAAGGCCTGCTGCTTACGGAAGTAGGGAGCAGTAGCCGGCAGGTAAAGCAACACCATCGCGGCAACGCCGAGCAGGATGGTGATGGTGCCCACGCCGATCTGGGTCAGGCCGAGAAGCGAAATCGCAGCGAAGACCGTGCCCAGGATGCGGGCCCAGTTCTTGCCCTTGCGGATCTTGAAGGCGACCAAGGCATACAGCCCGGCCATGATGAGCGAAATGATGACCACGAACGTGATGGCAACGCCAACGATGCTGCTCACCGAGATTTCGCTTCCGCTGGTGCCCTGCGCATCAAGGGCGTCCTGAATCATGGACTGGCCTTCGCTGGAGTTCAGCAGGGCGATGGTTATGGGGATGGAGATCAGGGTCAGGATGCCGGCAGCAAGGATCATCCAGAAGGAAACGTTGACCAGTTGGGGGACGCCGCTGGGACCGGGCTGCTGGCTGGGCCAGTTGGTGTCCTGCCCGTACTGCGGAGCAGCTTGGCCGTAAGGCGAACCCTGCTGCCCATACTGGGGAGCCTGCTGCCCGTACTGCGGTGCCTGTTGACCATACTGTGGGGCTTGCTGGCCATACTGCGGCGTCTGCTGACCGTACTGGGGAGCCGCCGGCTGCCCGTACTGCGGCGCCTGCGGCTGGGACTGCTGGCCGTACTGCGGTGTTGAGGGCTGGGACCCCTGCTGCTCGGGGCCGGAGTCGCCCGGGTTCGAGGGCGGGTAGGGAGGGTTGCTCATGGCATTCCTTTGCTTGTTCGACTGCTGGTACGGCTACCGGGGTCCACAAAATACCCTGCCCCCAGCATGGTTCTGAATCCACCGTACCCCGACCGTTTGGCGGTGGGGACGAGCACACGCTGGAATTTCCCGCGTGTGGATAAATCATCATGTGGGCGTACAAAGACCGCGGGAAATACGCCTTCGTGATGAAGGCCGCGGCCCCCAATAAGGGCCGCGGCCTTCCGCGCTTGAGCAACGCCCGACGGCGGAACTGGAGTCCGGCGCCGGTCATAACGCCCGACGGCGGAGCATCGGTTTGGTCAGGCAGTGCCCTTGACTGCCTTGAACCAAAGTTGCGAGTTGGGAAGCCACATGAGGACAACGGCTACGGCGCTGACAAGGAAGCCGAACCAGTTGCTGCCCAGCCCGGTGCTTGGACCGCCCATGTTGATGGATCCGAAGATGGCGAGCACCAGTGACACGGCGGCAATGGCGGTGAGCGCCAGGCGCGCCCATTCCTTGCCTTCCTTCATCTTCATGGCCAGCACCACTTGGGCTGCGGCCACGGCGAGGCTCACGAGGAGCAGTACCAGTGCTACGGCTGCCAGGGCCGGAATGAAGGCGAAGGCCGCGATGATGGCGAAAAGTCCGATCAGCCCGAACAGCAACCCAACCAGGCCCGAGATCACCCAGATGAAATAGGACACTTTCAGCTCGGTGGGCAGGCCTTGGGTCTTGAACATGCCGGAGAAGCCACCCTGGGGGAGGACATCGTTGAAGCTCCGGGGACCGTCGGTGGGCATTTCGAAGTGGAACCCGCCGGGCTGGCCCGCAGCAGGCTGCGAATACTGGCCCGGCTGTGAATACTGGCCGGGCTGGGACTGCTGACCCGGAGACTGATAACCCGGGGGCGGCTGGTAGCCCTGGGGAGGTTGGTAGCCCTGCGGAGGCTGGTAACCCGCAGGAGGAACATTGCCGGGCTGCGGAGGCTGGGCGCCGGGCTGCTGTGGCTGTGGTGCTTCGTCTGGGTTACTCATGGCATCACTCTAGACCGCAGGGTGTACGAAACATAGGAAATTCCGGACCAACGATTTGGGTAGATACGCGCAGGTCAGCCAGCTATTGGCCCGGCGAGTTCCGAGCATGCGGAAACGGCGCCTCCGCCCAGCCCCGTGGGGGCTCACCTGATGCGGTGAGGGGGAGACGCCGTTCCGTGGAAAAGCGGGGAAATCAGGCAGCGGCCGGTGCGATGAAGGCGAGTTCGAGGTTGATGGCAACCTTGTCGCTGACCAGGACGCCGCCGGCCTCGAGCACGGCGTTCCACGTGAGGCCGAAGTCCTTGCGGCTGATGGTGGTTTCGCCGGAGACGCCGGCGCGGGTGTTGCCGAACGGATCTACGGCCACGCCGTTGAACTCGGTCTCGATGGCAACTTCCTTGGTGACACCCTTGATGGTGAGATCGCCCACAAGGTCGAAGCCGTCTCCGTTGGCCTTGACGTGGCGGGAGACGAAGGTGATCTCCGGGAACTTCTCCACGTCGAAGAAGTCCTCGCCCTTGACGTGGGCGTCGCGGTTGGCGTCACCGGAGTCGAAGCTGGCGGTCTGGATGGTGGCGGTCACCTTGGAGTCCGTGAGGGTTTCGCCGACCTCCAGGGTGGCGGATGCGTCCTTGAACTGGCCGCGAACCTTGCTGATACCGGCGTGACGTACGGTGAAAGCGATCTCGCTGTGGGAGTTGTCGAGGGTCCAAGTGCCGGTGGTGACGTTGGCGGGGAGGGTCATCATGGTGTTGCTCCTGTGTGGTGGAAGGGATAGTGCTTACCCGGCTGAACCTGATTACTTGAAGCATCAACCGAGCTTCGTATCCAGTATAAACATGCATATGCATCTTTTATTCCGCCTCGCCGGAACATTTTTGGAAAACTTTGAGTTCTACTAGCGGTAGAAGATTTCAGATCGCTCCGTATCTTTGAGAAACTGGTAAACATGCCCCACGCAACTGTCCATCTGCTCCGCCATGGCGAAGTCCATAATCCCGATGGCGTCCTGTATGGTCGGCTGCCCGAATTCCACCTCTCCGAACGGGGCAGGGACATGGCCCGCATGCTTGCCGAGCACTTCACGGCGCGTGCAGGAAACGGCGCGAAGATCGTCCATCTGGTGGCCTCGCCACTGACGCGCGCCCAGGAAACTGCCATGCCCACGGCGGAAGCACTTGGCCTGGAGATCACTACCGACCCGCGCATCATCGAGGCGGAGAACCACTTCGAGGGGCTCCACCCGACCAAGAGCGAGTTCCTGAAGCCCAAGCACTGGTACTACTTCCGCAATCCGTTGCGGCCTTCCTGGGGCGAACCGTACAAGGAACAGGCGGCCCGCGTGTTCGCCGCGGTCCAGGATGCCCGCCTGAAGGCCCTTGAACTGGGCGGTGAGGGAGCAGAAGCAATCCTCGTCAGCCACCAGCTGCCCATCTGGGCTACCCGCCTGTCCGCGGAGGGCCGGCCGTTGGCCCACGACCCCCGGAAGCGTGAATGCACCCTGACGTCATTGACGTCGTTGGTGTTTGACGAAGACGGCAAGATCCTCCGCGTCGAGTACAGCGAGCCCGCGGCAGTCCTGCTGCCCGGTGCTGCCAGCACCCCGGGGGCATGAAAGCGAATCATGGATAAGAAGAACCTCACGCGCCGCAGTGCGCTCGCTGCCGGCGGCGTCCTCCTGGCAGGGCTCACCATGGGCCTCTCTGCCTGTGCCCAGGAGGATTCCCTTGCCGAACAGGCGCGCAAAGGCGACAACAAGAACTACGTTGCAGGCGACGGCTCCGTGACCGAGTTTGCCAAGGCTGACCGCAGTGCACCTGTGGCGCTCAAGGGAACCCTCTTTGACGGAACGGCCGTAACCCCGGACGTCCTCAAGGGAAAAGTCACGGTGCTGAACTTCTGGTTCGCCGCCTGCGCGCCCTGCCGGGTGGAAGCGCCGCAGCTCGAAGCGCTGCACCAGGAGTACAAGGACCAGGGCGTCCAGTTCTTCGGGGTCAACCTGCGTGACGAAAAAGCCACCGCCGAAGCGTTCGACAAGACCTTCAACGTCACCTACCCGAGCTTCAATGACAAGGACGGGGCGGTCCTGCTCTCCGTCTCCGGCATTGTTCCGCCCGGCGCCGTACCCACCACCCTGGTGCTGGACAAGGACGGCAAAGTTGCCTCCCGTGTGCTGGGCGAGATCGAAAAGAGCACGCTCAAGGCCCTGATCGCTTCAGCCGTGGCCGAGTAGTCCCATGAACAGTCCCTTCGCCGAAACCATCCTGAACGGATCGTTGCTGCTGGCCGTGCCGGTGGCTCTTTTGGCGGGCCTTGTCTCCTTTCTTTCCCCGTGCGTGCTGCCGCTCGTCCCGGGTTACCTTGGCTACGTCACCGGGCTGACCGGCGTCGACCTTCAACGGCAGCGGCGGGGCCGCATGCTGGCCGGGATCGGCCTGTTCGTGCTGGGCTTTTCGGTCATCTTCGTGCTCCTGGGCGGGGCGTTCGGCCAGCTGGGCACAGTGCTCACCGGCAGCCAAAACGCTTGGATCACCCAGCTCTTGGGGGTCCTGGTGATCATCATGGGCGTCGTGTTCATGGGCGGCTTCTCCTGGTTGCAGCGCGACGCGAAGATCCACGCCAAACCTCCCGCTGGCCTGTGGGGTGCTCCGTTGCTTGGGCTGACGTTCGGCCTGGGGTGGGCCCCGTGCATCGGACCGACGTATTCGGCCGTGCAGCTGCTGAGCCTTTCCGGAGGATCGTCCGCGGCGAAGGGTGCGCTGCTCGCCTTCGTTTACAGCCTGGGACTGGGGGTGCCGTTCCTGTTGATCGCGCTGGCCGTCCGGCGTGGCATGGGCGTGATGTCCTTCTTCCGCAAGCACCGCCTGGCCATCCAGCGGATCGGCGGCGGCATCCTGATTTTGCTTGGCATTCTCATGGCCACAGGAGTGTGGGGTCATTGGGTGACTGAGTTGCAGTACTGGTTCCAAACCGACGTGAAGTTGCCGATCTGATGAGCGAGTCCGTGAAATCCACCAAGAAGTCTCCCGCCGAAGGACCTGACGCAGGCAAGCTCCAGCAAGCAAAGTCGGACGCCGCGCTGCCCACGTTGGGTGTTGGCGGCATGCTCCGTTGGGCCTGGACGCAGCTCACCAGCATGCGCACGGCCCTGTTCCTGCTGCTCCTGCTTGCGGTTGCCGCAGTGCCCGGATCGCTGTTCCCGCAACGGCCCGCGAACCCCGCAGTGGTGACCGACTGGATCAAGAACAACCCGACGTCGGGCCCGTTCCTGGATGCTGTGCAGATGTTCGACGTCTACTCCTCGGCGTGGTTCTCGGCCATCTACCTGCTGTTGTTCATTTCGCTGATCGGTTGCGTCACGCCCCGGGCCATTGCGCACTACAAGGCCATGAAGTCCCAGCCCCCGCGTACGCCCAAGCGCCTGTCGCGGCTTCCGGAGTACGGCACGCTGGTGTTGGCCGCCGACGCCGGGATCCCGGCGTCGAAGGCCATCACCGATGCCGCCGGGGTTCTGAAGAAGCGCGGCTACCGCGTTGAGGTCAGGGACGCCGACGGCGATCTGCCGAGCCTGGGCGCCGAGCGCGGCTTCATGAAGGAAGTGGGAAACCTGATTTTCCACACGTCGCTGATCGGCGTGCTGGTGTCAGTGGCCATCGGCGGGCTGTTCGGCTACAGCGGTCAGCGCATCCTTGTGGAGGGCGACACGTTCGTCAACACCCTGGTGGGCTACGACCAGTTCTCCCCGGGCACCAACTTCCAGAGCGGCTGGCTGCAGCCGTACTCGGTCCGTCTGGACAAATTCCAAGCGACTTTTGACAGGGAATCGCCCCGGAAGACCGGCCAGCCGATCGACTACACGGCCGAGGTGACCACCAAGGAAAACACGGACGCTCCCGAGAAGAAGGAGATCCTCAAGGTCAACGACCCCATCTCCCTGGGCGGAACCAGCATGTACCTCACGGGTAACGGTTACGCCCCGGTGGTCACTGTCCGCGACGGCGAGGGCAATGTAGCGTTCCAAGGCCCGGTTACTGCCAAGGTCCAGGGCGACAACTACTACTCTTCGGTGGTCATCAAGGTTCCGGACGGCAAGCCGGACCAGTTGGGTTTCAACGGCTTCTTCCTGCCCACCGCGTTCGAAACGGAAGAAGGGATCTCCTTCAGTGCCGATCCCGCCCTGGCCAACCCCCAGCTCACCCTCGACTCGTACTACGGCGATCTGGGACTGGACAATGGTGTTCCCCAGAACGTCTTCGAGCTTGACGTCAGCGACCTCACCCAGTTGAACGGACGCAAGCTCGAGGCCGGCGGCATCACGCTTGTCCTGGGCCAGACCGCAACGCTCCCGGAGGGCAAGGGAAGCATCACTTTCGACAGCGTCAAGAAGTACGTCGGTGTGGACATCCACCACAACCCGGGCCAGCTGTACGCGTTGATCTTCGGCCTTCTGGCCGTTGCCGGCCTGGTGACCTCGCTTTACATCAGCCGCCGCCGCGTGTGGGTCCGGACCGGAACCCACCAGGACGGCCGCACCATGATCGAGTACGGCCTCCTGGCCCGCGGCGAAGACCACCGCCTGGCCGGCGAAGCAGCGGCCATCAGGGAACTCCTGGCCAACGAATGGCAGATATCCCCGCACCCCAGTGACACTCCCGACACCGTCTCTTCCACAACCCAGAAGGACCAGTAATGCCCGCTATCAACGAAACCCTGGGCCAGTACAGTGAGCTCTTCATGCTGTTGGCCGCCGGCACATACACTATTGCGTTCCTTGCTTTCCTCTGGGACCTGGCCAAGAGCAGCAAGACCCTGCGTGCCGTTGACCTGAAGGCGGCAGCGGGTTCGACGACGCAAAAGGTTGCCGTTGCGGCCGGCCGAATCGGCTTGGGTGCCTCCGACGCCGCAGGGCCGGCGGACCGTGGCGAGCGTCCGACGTCGGGCCCTACCGTTGCTGAGTCGACGGCAGCGGGCGACATGAAGTACGCAGGCGAACGCCGGGCTGCCGCCCGGGTGGGCGTAGCACTGACCGTCCTGGGTGTCCTCATCCACGGTGCCGGCGTCCTCACGCGTGCGCTGGGTGCCGGCCGCGTGCCGTGGGGCAACATGTACGAGTTCCTCACCACGGGTGCTTTCGTGGCGGTGGCGGTCTTCCTTATCGCGCTGATCCGCAGGGACCTCCGCTTCCTGGGCACGTTCGTGGTTGGCCTGGGCATCATCATGCTCGTTGCCGCGTCCGTGGCTTTCTGGACTCCCGTGGGCCACCTCGTTCCCGCGTTGCAGAGCTACTGGCTGATCATCCATGTGTCCATTGCGGTGCTGTCCTCTGCGCTGTTCACCCTGACGTTCGCGATGTCCGCGCTGCAGCTGCTCCAGTCCTACCGCCAGAAGAACCTGGCCGCAGGCCGCGCGGACAACCTGGCGTTCCTGCGCGTCGTCCCCAACGCCTTGAGCCTGGAGAACCTTTCCTACCGGATCAACACCGTGGCCTTTGTCGGCTGGACCTTCACCCTGATGTTCGGTGCCATCTGGGCCGAAAAGGCGTGGGGCCGTTTCTGGGGCTGGGACCCCAAGGAAGTGTGGACGTTCGTCATCTGGGTGGTCTACGCCGGCTACCTCCACGCCAGGGCAACCCGCGGCTGGACCGGAACGCGTGCTGCATGGTTGTCGATCGTGGGCTACGCCTGTGTGATCATCAACTTCACGCTGGTGAACACGGTCTTCAACGGCCTGCACTCGTACTCAGGCCTCTAAAGCCGTACCGCCCTGCCGGCCGAATGTTGGCCGGCAAAGCCGCGACCATGGCCTGATCTGGGCTTTCTCCATCGAGTCGACTATCAGTTGAAGAAAGCTCCAAGGAAGCTGTGAAAAGTGCTTTTGCCCGCCGCCGGGCAAGTGCTACCTTGTGTGAACCCCGCCTGTGAAGAAGACCGCATGCGCCATGCCCATGTTCTTTTCGAGGTAACTATGAGCTATGTTCTCGCCATTGACGTCGGGACGAGTTTTACCGCGGCAGCCATTTACAAGGAGGGGCAAGGTACCAACCTTGCCCCCGAGATACTCCCGTTGGGTTTGCACGGCAGTGCTGTGTCCTCGGTGCTCTACTATGCCGACGACGGCAGGGTACTGGTGGGCGAAGCCGCCGAGCGCCGGGGCCTGGACGACCCCCGGCGGATGGTCCGGGAATTCAAGAGACGCATTGGGGACTCCGTCCCGATCGCCGTCGGGGAAGCCTGGATGGCGCCCGAAGACGTTTATGCCACGATGGCCCGCTGGGTGGTGGACAAGGCCCGGGAGCGCGAAGGCGGTCCGGCGGATTCAGTAGTCATGACCCACCCGGCTGCTTGGGGCCAGCATCGGACATCCACGGTCCTTGCAGCCCTGAATATGGCCGGACTTCCGGAAGTCACGCTGATCAGCGAACCGGAGGCCGCAGCACTCCATTACGCGTCCCAAACCCGTGTGGAGGATGGCAGCACCATTGCCGTCTACGACCTCGGCGGTGGCACCTTCGACACCGCTGTGCTCCGCAAGGCAGGAGCAGGACGCTTTGAACTACTGGGCCATCCCGATGGCATTGAAACCCTTGGCGGCGCCGATTTCGACGCCGCTGTTTTGCGTCACGTTGTGACTCACCTAGGCGAAGCCGTCACGGGCCTGGCGCCCGAGGACCCTGCAACGCTCGCGGCACTCTCGCGCTTACGCCGTGAGTGCCGGGAAGCCAAGGAAGCACTGTCCCTGGACAGCGAAGCAAGCATCTCCGTCTCCCTCCCGGGAACCCAACAGTCCGTCCGCCTGGTCCGCGCCGAGTTTGAGGCGATGATCGAACCCCACATCCGTGACACCCTGGATGCCTTGGAACGCAGCTTGGCTGAGGTCCGGTTGCAGCCGGAGGACTTGAGCGTGGTGCTGCTCATTGGCGGTTCGTCCCGGGTGCCGCTGGTTGCTGAACTGATCTCGGTTGAACTGGAGCGGCCCATCGCCGTGGACGCCGATCCCAAAGCCTCCATTTGCCTGGGTGCCGCGCTTTCGCTGAAGGGCACCCCCGACGCCGAAGCCGCTGCGCTTACCGCCGCGTCCGCCGCCCAGGAACAACGCGAGGTGCCGCTGGAAACCGTGCCGCGCCCCGACGTCGTGCGTGGACGCCCGGCGCTGGCTGCGCTGAAAGCCGCGGCAGCGGACGGGACCAAGGCAGGCCGGCATGCTCCGCGTTCGCGCGTCCGCATGGCCGCGGCTACTGCGGCGGCCGCCACCGTCCTGACCGTGGTGACCGCGACGGCGGCGCAAAGCCCGGACGTGCAGGCACTTTTCGGTTCGCAGGCCGCGGACGTGATGCGCGACGGCGGTGCCCAGGCAAGCGGCGCTCAACCAGCCGGTGCGCAAGGCGGAGCCCAAGCGAAGGGTCAGGCCAGCGGCGGCGGGGCCGTTCCTCCTGCCGCCAAGGCCGGAACAGGACTGGACGCAAGCGCCAAGGGCGCCGCTGCCAGAACGTCCGCTGGCACCGGTCAGGGCGCGAAGAAGTCCACCACCGGCCCAGGTACCGGCAGCGCCGGAACGGGCAGCGGCACTGCGGCCGGCGCGACCAGCGGCAACGCGGGCGGAACCACGACGCCGGGGACCACCACCCCGGGCAGCGGCACGGGAACTGCCACTCCGGGGACGTCAACGCCGTCGTCGCCCCCTGCCTCGGAACCGGGTGGTGCAGCCAGTGGTCCAACCCCGACCACCCCACCGACCCAACCTCCTGTCACGGACCCGACGCAGCCTCCCGTTACGGACCCGACGCAACCTCCCGTTACGGACCCGACGCAGCCGCCACCCACCACAACGCCCGAACCGGACCCCGTGGTGCCTTCGCCCGAACCTACAATCCAAGCGCCGGAACCTCCTCCGGTAACGCAGGACCCAGTGCCAACGGAACCGGCGACGGAGCCGTCCGTGGCGCCCGTTCCACCTGAAACGAGCCCGAGCCAAGAACCCGCACCGGCCCCGGAGGTGTAGGCATGAGGGGTCAGGGAAACGCGGAAGCACCCTCGGAAGACGAGTCCCGCCCGGCGGATGCGACGCTGCCGTCGGCAGGGACCTCGCTGCCGGCTGCGGCGACCTCATCGGCGGCCACCGCCTTGCCGGGCGGGGCCGCAGCGGTACGGGAGTTGCTGCTGGCGTTGTCGGCGGGATTCAGCCTGCCTTCGCCGCTTCCGGACTACCTTGCGGGACGCAGCGATCTTCCCGGGATCATTGATTCGGCGACCGATGCACAGTTGCTGATGCCTGACGGTTCTGTAGTGGGCACGGTGCAGCATGCCCTCCTCACCAGCACTCCAGTCCCAACCATCCATGCCCTGCAACGGGAATTGGTGGACAAGTTGGCTGCAGAGGGCCGGCCGCTGGGGGAGCTGGCCCGTGACCTGGCCAGGGGCGGGTTGCAGGACCCGCGCGTGGCAGCCGAGCTGGAGGAAGCCGCGGACAACGCGCTGGAGACCGAGCCCGCCTTGGCCGCAGCTCTTTACGCGGAATCGGTGCTGGCCGGCGCGAAGGAAATGCCGAAAGCGGCCTGCCGGGCCCAGGCCGCAGCGGGCATCGGTGACCTGGACTCCGCCGGCCGTTTGATCGACCGGTTGCTCGCGCTCCCGGAACCGCCGGACGTCTGGCGGGGAGTGGACGTTGCCGCCTCGGTGTGGGCCCAGCGGGGCATGATGTCCCGAAGCGCCGATACCTACTCGTGGCTGGGGCCTGGGAAGACGGCTGCCTCGGCGCCCCTGGCAGCAATTGCCATGATCGGCTCCGGAGACGCTTCCGGGGCGGAGGCCATGGTGGCCGACTGCGGCTCTCGCCGGTCCCCGACCCACTTGGCGGTGGCGTTGTCCCTGGCAAGTGACGGCCTGCGCCAGACCCTGGGCCAAACGCCGCACTTGGGGTTACCGTCCTTGATCAGGGCCTCGGACATGATGAACGCCGCGGGCACAGCCATTCCCCTCCCGGAGGCACCGGCAGTGCTGGCGGCCTTGTGCGCCCTGCACAGCGGAGAGACCGCGGTGGCCGCTTCCGTGCTCAAGGCAGCAGTTGCCGCCGGTCAGGGCGGAGACTCGATGCGGCCCCGCCTGTACCTGTTGCAGGCCTGGTGTGCCATGCAGCAGGACAACACGGACGATGCCCGCCTGGCCATCAATGAAGCGAACAAAGCCAATCACTGGGCCTTGGCGCCCCGGGAGGAATTCCTCCTGGCGGCCCTTGAACTGGGTTTGGCGCGCCGCGGCGGAGAAGTCCACGAGCTGGTTTTGGCATGGGACAGGGCGCGGGAAGCCATGATGCATGTTTCCGTTGACCTGTTCAGCCTCCTGCCGTGGGGCGAGGTGCTTGTTGCCGCTGCACGTTTACGGGAATCACATCGGGTTTCGCACTACCTGCACGGGGCCTGGGACTTGCTGGAGCGGCTCGGGAATCCGCCGCTGTGGTCGGTCCCTCTGCACTGGGCAGCCGTCCAGGCTGCGTTGCTAAGCGAGAGTCCCACAGACCTTGCACCACATGCAGCGGCCTTGGTCAGGGCTTCGGAGCATAGCCACTACGCGGGTGTGCTTGCCGCCGGAGGCAAAGCCTGGGTATCGGTCCTGGCCGGCAGGTTCGCCGCGGCCGACGTCGAAACGGCCGCCCGTGGGTTGGCCGCCGTCGGAATGCCGTGGGAAGGGGCGCGCCTGGCCGGGCATGCGGCCGCGCGTGCCGATGAACGCCGGGACATGGTCAAGCTTCTGGCCTGTGCCCGGGACATCCACCCGCAGGGTGGCCACGCACCCGCGGAGGCTCATGAGGAATCTCCCGCCTCCACCGCGCCGGCGCCCGAGCCGAACGGCTTGAGTGCCCGCGAAATCGAGGTGGCAAGACTCATGTTGGAGGGAAAGACCTACCGCGAAATCGGTGAGGCCATCTACATTTCGCCCCGCACCGCCGAACACCACGTGGCCAGGATGCGGCGCCGGTTAGGGGCCGAAAACCGCTCTGAGCTGCTGGTTCGCTTGCGGATCGCGCTGGGGGAGGGGCACCCGCCCGGGGAGTGAACCCCTGTGCCCCTAACGGAGCCCGGCCGAAATCCCCTAATGGTGGGGTGCCGGATAGGGGGACCGGACCCGATGCCCCGGGCATCCCCCCGGCCATACGTTGAATGCAAGCCCGGCAAAGGCGCCGGGCGTTTTCCATCACCACAGAATTTGAGGGAGCGTTCCAATGCCAACACTCGCACAACAGCTCGTACAGTTCCTGATGAGCCTGTTCAACAACCCCGATGCAGCCGATGAGTTCGTCCGCAACCCCGAAGCTGCGTTGTCAGCCGCAGGGCTGCGGGACGTTTCCTGCGCTGATGTGGATGCCGCCCGGCCCGTAGTCCTGGACTACGCACCCATCAACGCCCGTGCCTCCTTCGACCGTGAGTACAACACCGGCGGCAACCACGCCTCAACCGGTGGTGGCGGCGAGCACCACGCTCCCGGCGGCGGTGGCAACACCGGCGGCTGGGGCGGCCGCGACGATGATCACGACGGCGGACACGGCCACGGCGGTGGCGGCGGCTGGGGTGGCCGTGACGATGACGACCACGACGGCGGACACGGCGGTGGCGGCGGCTGGGGTGGCCATGATGACGACGACCACGACGGCGGACACGGCCACGGCGGTGGCGGCGGACACAACGGCGGCGACTGGGACGATCACGCCCATGCCGTCCAGCAGTTGGTCCACGTGGTGAACAACTACTCCTACACCACCAACATCGACGACCGCGACACCATCACGGACCAGTCCGTGAACCAGAACATCTGGGCCGACGGTGACGTTACCCAGCTGTTCAACCAGGACGCAGTCATCGCATCGGGTGACGGAGCGATTGCCGCCGGCGACGACGTCGAGGACTCGGGCAACACCACAACCACCACGACCACCACCACCAACAACACCGACGACCACTCGCTGAACATCACCAACGGTTCCGGCGAAGTGAACGTCGGCAACACCGAACTGGATGTGGAGATCGAGGATTCGTTCAACGACAACTCGGATCATTCGGTGACGAAGGACTCCTACAACACGGACAACTCCACGCACACGGACGATTCGTACAACACGGACGATTCCTACAACACGGACCTGGACGTGGATGTGGAGATCGAGGACTCCTTCAACACGGACAACTCCACGCACACGGACAATTCGAACAATTCGGTGAACGTCACGGACTCGTTCAACGAGACGGACAACTCCACCGAACTCGAAGTGGGAGACGTGGACGTGGAGGTCATCAACGACTCCATCGTGGTCCAGGACAACGAACTGGAAGTGGACAACTCCACAGAGTACGACGTGGAAGACGTCCAGCTCAACTACGATTCCACGGTGATCCAGGACAACGAGGTCGAACTCGAGTACACCAACGTTGAGGACAACACGGTCATTGCCGACAACGAACTCGACGTCGAATACAACGACATCGACGACTCGCTGGTGGTAGCCAAGAACGATGTGGAAATCGACTAGTACCGGGAGCCAACCGGTTTAGAGGCCAGCAAGGAAAGGCCCCGGCAGTGCCCGGCAGGCGGGAAACCACCTGCCGGGCACTTTCGCCGGACATTCACATACTTGAGGTCGTAAACAAAGGATCAGCTGTGACGGAAACCGAACGCATGGCCACGTTGGTGGAACAGGGCATGGAATTGGTGGGGGCAGGGGAGAGGAACGACCTTCGACGCCGGCTGGAGCAGACCCGGCGTCGTTTGCTTGACCCCAGCGTCCGCGTGATCGTGGTGGGCGAGTTCAAGCAGGGCAAGAGCCAGCTCATCAATGCCTTGGTCAACGCTCCGGTTTGTCCGGTGGACGACGACGTCGCCACCTCCGTGCCCACCGTGGTGAAGCACGGGGACGCGCCATCGGCCTCGGTGTTGGTGGCCAAGGGCCCGCAAGTACCGGAACAGGACCCTGCCACCCACGCTGCACCCGCCGGAAGTGACCAGCTGGAACGCCGGCCGGTCAACATCAACGAACTTGCCGCCTACGTTTCGGAAGCCGGCAACCCTGGAAACGCCAAGAACCTCGCGGCAGCCGAAGTCGCGCTGCCCCGCCAACTCCTCGCAGGCGGACTGACCCTGGTGGATTCCCCCGGCGTGGGCGGCCTCGGTTCCAGCCACACGCTCACCACCCTCACCGCCTTGCCGTCGGCACACGCAGTGTTGTTCGTCTCCGACGCCTCCCAGGAATACACCGAACCCGAAATCCGGTTCCTCCGCCAGGCCATGCGCGTCAGCCCCAACGTCCTTGCAGCGCTCACCAAGACCGACCTGTACCCCAGTTGGCGGCAGATCGAGGCGCTCGACCGGCAGCACTTGTCCGACGTAGGGCCCGGAATTCCCCTGTTCCCCGTGTCCTCGGAGCTCAGGCTGCAGGCTGCGCGCTTGAAGGACAAGGAGCTCAACGACGAGTCGGGCTTCCCGGCGCTCATCACGTCGCTCCGCAACGACGTCGTGGGCAAAGCCGCCACGCTCCGGCGTCGTTCTGTGGCGCAGGACCTGTTGACCGTCACCGAACACCTCAGGCTCTCCCTCCAATCCGAACTGTCAGCGCTGGAAAACCCTGAAGGCACCCCGCAGATGATCGCCGACCTACAGGCCGCCAAACAGGAAGCCGACGCGCTCAGGAAACGCTCCTCCCGCTGGCAGACCACCCTCAACGACGGAATCGGCGATCTCATAGCGGACATGGAGTACGACCTCAGGGACAGGCTCCGGCGCATCCAACGCGAAGCCGAGACCGCCATCGACCAAGGCGACCCGGGTCCGGCATGGGATCAGTTCACCGTCTGGCTGGAGCAAAGCACGGCTGCCGCCATCTCCGACACTTTCATTTGGACCAGCGAGCGCTCCCAGTGGCTTGCCTTCCAAGTCGCCGAACACTTCTCCGAGGAAGTGGTCGCGCTGCCCCTGACCAACGTCGCAGATACGGGCGGGGTACTGGATCCGGTCGGCGAAATGCCCACCATGGAAGACGGGCGCCTGGGACCGCTCCAGAAACTCCTCATCGGCATGCGCGGCTCGTACGGCGGGGTGCTGATGTTCGGCCTGCTGACGGGCATCTTCGGCATGGCCCTGATCAACCCGCTGTCCGTCGGGGCAGGGCTTATGCTCGGCAGGAAGGCCTACCGCGAAGAGAAGGAAGCACGGCTCAAACGACGCCAGGCCGAAGCGAAGACTCTGGTCCGGAAGCAAATCGACGACATCGTCTTCCAAGTGGGAAAGCAGCTGAAAGACCGTTTAAGGATGGTGCAGCGGGAAACCCGGGACCACTTCACCGAGATCGCTGACGAACACCACCGTTCCCTTACCGATTCCGTGGCCGCCGCGCAAAAGGCCGCCGCCACCTACGCGGTGGAACGCGACCTGCGCATGAAGGAGATCCGGACCCAGCTCAAGACGGTGGACGCCCTGCACCAGGCAGCTACGCAGCTGCAAGGAAGTGCCGTCGACGCGAGGCACCCCGCACCGGAGAAGCGGCCGGCCGCACCTGAACAGCAGCAGGCTTCCCATGCCACCGCGGTGCGGGCCGGATGAATGGTCAGGTGGTAGCCGACGCCGCAGTGTTGCTGCAGCAGGCCAGGCAGATTTACGACGGCGACGCCCGGGCGCTCGCGGTCATCGCCGACCTGGCGGACCGCCTGGACGGGCCGCTGCGCATTGCGGTGGCCGGCATGGTGAAGGCCGGTAAGTCCACGTTGCTCAACGCAGTCATCGGCGAGGAGATCGCACCCACCGACGCCGGTGAATGCACACGCATAGTTACTTGGTACCGGTACGGAGCAACACCCCGTGTGACGCTCCACCCCCTTGCGGGCGAGCCCCGCACCTTGCCGGTCACCAGGGAAGACGGCCGGCTGGTCTTTCAATTGGGGGACATCCAGGCGGAAGATGTTGACCGCCTGGTGGTTGACTGGCCGGCCGCCAGCCTCAGGGACCTCACCCTGATAGATACTCCCGGCATTGCCTCCCTCTCCCAGGACGTCTCCGGACGGTCAACGGCATTCCTTCTTCCGGAGAACGCGCCGTCGTCTGCCGATGCCGTCATTTATTTGATGAGGCACCTGCACGCCTCGGACGTGCGTTTCCTCGAGTCATTCAAGGACAACGCTGCCGGGAAGTCCGGGACCGTCAACGCCTTGGCCGTGCTCTCGCGAGCGGACGAGATCGGAGCGGGCCGGATCGACTCCCTGATATCGGCCGCTGTGATCGCCGACCGCTACAGTCGGGACCAGAACCTCAAGCCCTTGGCCCTGGGCGTCGTCCCGGTGGCAGGCCTCCTGGCCCAAAGCTCCAGAACCATGCGTCAAACCGACTTTGAGGTCATGGTTGCCTTGGCCGGAATGGACAAGGCCCAACGCGACAAAACCCTGCTGTCCGTGGACCGTTTTGTCCGTTCACCGGAACCCGCCGGTGTGGAACAAGGCGCCAAGGCTTCCCTGGTTGCGCGGTTTGGGTTGTTCGGGATCCGGCTCGGGGTGGCGCTGATCAATGGCGGCATCAGCGACCCCACCAACCTGGCCCACGAGCTTGCCCGGCGCAGCGGCTTGGGCCAACTGCTTCAAACGGTCGCCGCGCTCTTCCAGACGCGGGCCGAGGCACTCAAGGCCAGGGCCGCCGTTGTGGGTTTGGAAGCTTTGCTCCGCACTGCCGGGACGGCCGGCGCAGCAGCGAGCGGGGATGCCGCCCGGCTGCTCACGGCCATGGAACGGTTGCAGGCGGGCGCGCACGAATTCCGGGAACTGAAGCTGCTGGCAAAGCTGAGGACCGAAGGCGCGGGCCTCACTCCGGAGCTCGCCACCGAAGCCGAACGGCTGGTGGGTGGCCGCGGGACCCTGCCGGCTCACCGGCTGGGAGTCGCACAGGACGCGGACGACGACGCCATCAGCGAGGCTGCGCGGGCGAGCCTGAACCGTTGGCGGCTGATCGCCGAGAACCCGCTCACCGAGCCGTCAGCCCTGGATGCTTGCCGCGTGGTGATCCGCAGCTGCGAAGGGATGCTGGCGGCTATTCCGGCTGCTGCTCCCGCCCGCTCCTGAGCCACGCCGTTGTGGCGGGGAGGAAGAGCAGGATCAGTCCGGCCGCGGCCAAAATGTATTGGGCGGCCAGCAGCACGGTGGCCAGGACACCGTCGGAACCCGGCGCAACGACGAAGTCCGAGATGATCACGGTGACCACGGCGTGCAGCAGGACCAAGGGTGCCAGCGCCCATCGCGCCCAGCTCCTGCGCTTGAAGATAATCGCCAGGAGGACGGCCTCCATGGCGATCACCAGCGCCAGCATGCCCAGGCTTCCCAGGAAAACGACGGCGGTGGCGCCCTCCAGTGACTCAGCGTCACCAGCCGGGACCATGCCTTCGATGACGCCCTTGAGCCGTTCGAAATGGGAGTTCCTGCCGAGGAAATCCGTCACGATCAACGCTGCTCCGGCAACGAAGCTTGCCACCCACAAGGAGCGCGACACCTTGGCCGGACCAGGTGCCTCCGTAGCAACGGCTATGGGCGGTGGTGCGGAGAGCGTTACACCGGGACGTGGCGGAGGCGCTGGTGTGGCCATATTACCTACTTCAGCTCGTCGGTATCATGGGGGTCCGGCTCGCCATGCTTGGCCTCACCGGTAGCAAAACCTTTGCCCTTGGGCCCGCCCGTTCCCTCCGGGCCCTTGGAATCCTTGAGCTTGCGCTCCTTGGCGTCGAGCTCGGCCTTGAGCTTCTTCAGCCGTTCTTCTTCTGCCTGGTTCCGCCGGCGGAGTTCGAGGTTGCGGAGGAACTCGGGATCGTCGTCGGGGGCCGTGGGGTAGCGGCGGACGGGTTGTGCCGAAGGCTTGCCGTAGGGGCGGCCGAAGATAAACCAGAGAATGGCGCCAAGCACAGGCAAGACGATCATGACCACGATCCAGGCCGGTTTGGAAATCCCGCGGGTGGCGTGGCGGTCCGTACGGATGACATCCACAAGGGCGTACACGAAGACAACAAGGACGACGACGACGCCAACAACCCGGAGCATGCACCAAGTCTAGTCGCCCGGAGCGGTTCGCTGGATCCCCTGCAAAGGCTGTGATCAGAGTGCAATGAATCGGGCGGCTAAACTTGAAGGGTGGCTTTCCTGAAGTATTCCCTGATCCGTTTGGCGCTTTTCGTGCCTCTGTTCGTCCTTTTCCTGTTTTTGGGGACCGGAGTGTTCCTGGCAGTGATCTTTGCCGGGCTGATCGCCTTTGCCATCAGCTACCTGTTCTTCCAGAAGCAGCGTGACGAGGCCACGGCGGCCATGCGTGAACGTTTCTCCGGGCGTGCCAAACCCATGCGCACTGCGGGCGAAGTGGACGATGCCGCTGCCGAGGATGGCCTGGTGGAGCAGAACCCGGACGTATCCATCAACACGGACAAGCGGCCCAACGCCTAAATCCGGGTGAGGATCAGTCCGAGCGAGAACAGCAGGCTGTAGCCGAGGTTGATCAGGCCGGTCTGCTTGAGCACCGGAATGAGGCTCTTGCGCTTCTTGCCGTTGATCATGAGCCAGGCCGGCATGAGGCAAGCGGGGATCAGCAGCAGCACAATCAGCATCCACGGCTTGGTGGGTGCCAGCACGATGACCAGCAGGATCGCCACACCGAGCATCAGCACGTAGCTTTCGCGGGCGTGGCGGTCACCCAGCCGGACAGCCAGGGTGCGCTTGCCGGCGGCGGTATCCGTGGGAATGTCCCGCACGTTGTTGGCCATCAGCAGGGCGCACGCAATAAGGCCGGTTCCGATCGCACCTACGACGGCGGCGAGGCTCACCTGTCCTGCCTGGGTGTAGGTGGTTCCGAGCGTAGCCACGAGCCCGAAGAACACGAAGACGAACACATCGCCCAGGCCCATGTAGCCGTAGGGGTTCTTGCCCCCGGTGTAGCCCCAGGCGGCCAGGACGCAGCCGATGCCCACCAGGATGAGCCACCACGCCTGGGTGATGATCACCAGGATCAAACCGCACAGCATGGCCAGCCCGAACAGCCCGAACGCGGCCCACTTCACCTGCTCAGGCTTGGCAACGCCGGAACCTACCAGGCGCAGCGGCCCCACGCGTTCCTCGTCGGTGCCGCGGATGCCGTCGGAGTAGTCGTTGGCGTAGTTCACGCCGACTTGGAGCAGCAGAGCCACAAGTGCGGCGAGGATGGCGTTCGGCAGCCGGAAAGCCTGGAGTTCATACGCCGCCGCGGAGCCGATCAGGACCGGCGCGATCGCCGCGGGCAGTGTTCGGAGCCTGGCTCCTTGAATCCATTGTGCAGCTGTCGCCACGTGCAGTACCTCGTGTGTTTCGCTTTGATCTTCGGTAGGGACGAATCTGTCCTATTGTCCCTGATGCAGCCGGTTGAGCTGTTCGGTCATGGCCAGCCGGTCCGGTTTCCCGTTCGGCAGCATGAGCAGTTTCTTCTCCACCAGCACTGTTTTGGGGCTGAGGACTCCCAGGGCTGACTCGCGGCGGCCAGTGAAGCCCTTGATGCCGGCGGGCGTCGGATCCTCCATGGCTACATACGCTGCCACCGCCTGGCCCCACTCGCGCGAGGGGACGCCGGCCACGAAAGCTGCCGTGACGCCGTCGAGCTCTTCAAGCTTGCTTTGGATGTACGCGGCGGAGGCCTTGACGCCTCCGGTGATGATGACGTCGTCGGCGCGGCCCAGCACGGTGAGCTTGCCGTCGTCGGAGAGTTCGCCGAGGTCGCCGGTGACGTACCAGCGGACGCCGTCCTCCTCGAAGAACGCCGCATTACTGGGCTGGGGGGCGTCCAGGTAACCGGCCGCCACCGTTTCGCCGCCCAGCAGGATGCGCCCTTCAAGTTCGCCGGTGCCGATCCGGACCTCGACGCCGTCCAGGGGCTCGCCGTCGTACACGCACCCGCCGCACGTCTCGGCGGAGCCGTAGGTGGTGACCACCTTCAAGCCCTCACTGTGGGCGGTCGCGAGCAGTTCGGCGGAAGCGGGGGCGCCACCCAAAAGGATGGCGTTGAAACGGCGCAGCGCGGCCAGGGTTTCAGGGGCGGGGGAGTCGAGCAGGCGCTGCAGCTGGGTGGGCACCAACGACGTGAAGCGGACCTTGTCCGTCAGCTCCTGCGCGGCGGCCGTGAACGCCTCCGGGGTGAAGCCGTTGGACAGGTCCATCGCCCACGGCCTGGTGCCCGCATACAGCGAACGCACCAGCACCTGCACTCCGGCAACGTACTGGAGCGGAAGTGCCAGCAGCCACTGGCCCTCGGCGCGCAGCGTGATGGCCGTGCCCACGGACGACGCCGCGAGTGCATCGATCGTAAGGACGGTCGCCTTGGGTGTCCCGGTGGAGCCCGAGGTGCGGACCACCACGGCAGCGTCCTCGACGCCGGTTTCCACGGGTACCGCGCTCGGCCGGCCGTCCGCGTCGGTGACGATTTCGACGGCGGGGCCCTCGCCATGGAGGGCAGCGGACAGGGCCTTCAGGATGGGATCGATGTCCATGCCGGTCCTAGAAGTAGTAGGGGAAGTTGGACCAGTCGGGGTCGCGTTTCTGCAGGAAGGCTTCCTTGCCTTCCACGGCCTCGTCCGTCATGTAGGCCAGGCGGGTGGCTTCACCGGCGAAGACCTGCTGGCCCGCCAGACCGTCGTCGGCCAGGTTGAACGCGAACTTGAGCATGCGGATGGCCTGCGGGGACTGGCGGGCGATGTCCGCAGCGTACTCCAGGGCTACTTCTTCCAGCCGTTCGTGGTCCACCGCCTCATTGACCGCGCCCATGCGCACCATGTCCTCGGCGGAGTATTCGCGGGCCAGGAAGAAGATCTCGCGCGCGGCTTTCTGGCCGATCTGGCGGGCCAGCAGCGCTGAGCCGTATCCGGCGTCGAAACTTCCTACCGTGGCGTCCGTCTGCTTGAACTTGCCGTGCTGGCGGGAGGCGATGGTGAGGTCGCTGACCACGTGGAGCGAGTGGCCGCCGCCGGCCGCCCAACCGTTGACGACGGCGATCACCACCTTGGGCATGGTGCGCATGAGGCGCTGGACTTCAAGGATGTGGAGCCGGCCGGCGCGGGCGGGGTCAATGCTTTCTTGCGTTTCACCTTCTGCATAGCGGTAACCGTCCCGGCCGCGGATCCGCTGGTCGCCGCCGGAACAGAACGAGTGTCCGCCGTCCTTGGGGGAGGGGCCGTTGCCGGTGAGCAGCACCGTTGCCACGTCGGGGGTCATGCGGGCGTGGTCCATGGCCCGGTACAGCTCATCGACGGTGCCCGGGCGGAACGCGTTGCGGACTTCGGGCCTGTTGAAGGCGATCCGGACGGTGGGGAGGTCCCTGATTCCGTCAGCCGTGCGCTCAACCTGCCGGTGGTACGTCATGTCCTTGAAGTCGTCGAAGCCGGAAACGGTGCGCCAGCGTGAGGGGTCAAAGACGTCGGAAACCTTGGCAGGGAGATCGTTGTTCACAGTCCGAGTCTAGTAACGCTCCTCAGCTGATGCAGAACTCGTTGCCTTCGGGGTCGGCCATGGTGTGCCACTCGTGCGGCCTCTGGCTGGCGGTCCACAGATGGGTGGCACCGCGCGCTTCCAGTTCCTTGCGGACCACGTCCTTGTCCCGGCCGTCCAGGCGCACGTCCCAGTGCACCCGGTTCTTGACGCTCTTCGGGTTCGGGTCCGTCTGGAAGAGGATCCGCCGGCCGGTCTTGGGATCCTTGTCCTCGGCCGGAACGATCGCGCAGCCTTCGGCCCACACCAGCTTGCCGTTGTGCGTGATGGTTTGGTCCTCGGTTGCATAGCCCTTCCGGATCATGGACCGGATGAAGTCCTCGTCCTGCGGCTCGACCGTCCATTCGAGGGTCTCGGCCCACCAATCGGCGAGCTCGTGCGGGTTCTTGCAGTCCACTACCACCTGGATGTTGAGTGTCATGTGCTCCAAGCTAATCCCGCTGCGGGTGGCCGGGTAGGGCTTTGCGGTCACCTTCCGTCCGGGTTCCCCAACTTGGTCGCATTTGTGCGCGTTTTCAGGGCTCAAAACGTGCACAAATGCGACCTGGTTGGGTGGTTTGGGGGTGCGGTCAGTTGGTGAGGAGTTCCGCGGGGATTGCGTAGATCAGCACCACGGCGAGGAGGTTCTTGGTCGCATGGACGAAGTAGGCGAACATGAGGTTCTTGCCCGTCCAGACGTAGACGCCCACCAGGACCACGGCCATGCCAAGGTACGGCGCCAGCGCAGACAACTCCAGGCCCTCGCGTCCGATTGTGTGGATCGATGCGAACACCACGGTGGAGATGGCGCAGCACACCCAGATGTTGACGTACTTGGACAATTTCCCGATCAACAAATGCCTGAAGAGGTATTCCTCGACGAACGGTCCCACCAGCACCAGCAACGGAACCATCAGCCAAGCGGGCACCTGCTGCAGCAGGCCTTGGATCCCCAGTTGGTTCTCGGAACTCTGCGCGGTCCCCAGCGCGGCCACCAGGAGCGCGGTGAGGATCAGCATCGCCACCACCGCCAACGGCACCATGCCCAGCGTGAACCACGGCCGCGTGCCCAGGATTTTGAGGTCGCGACCGGCCACCCGCCAGGCAGAGGCTACGGCGAAAAGCCCGACGGCGGCATAGAAGACCGCGTTGACCGCGTAGGACGCTGTGGCCGGCTCGGGAAACAGCTGAAGCATCAGCCGCTCGACGGACGCGCCGAAGAACGTGAAGTACAGGGTAAAGCCCACGTATGCGGCAACGGCGGCAGCGTCCAAGGCATTGAACCTGTAGAGCCTTGTCTGCGTGGAAATTGTGCCCATATGAACAGCCTAGCTTTGCCGCCCGCAACCGGGGGACGCTACAATTTTCGGTATGCCTAACTTTCCGTTTCGGCTCGCCAAAGTTGTCCGCCGTTTCGTTGCTTTCCTGGCCTCCATTGCCGTGGTGCTGGGGCTCTCGGCCTGCGGTGGCAACTCCACTGCGAGCAACTCAGACAAGCCCGTTGTGCTCACCACCTTCACGGTCCTTGCAGATATTGCAAAGAACGTCGCCGGAGACAAACTGCAGGTGGAATCCATCACCAAGGCAGGCGCGGAAATCCACGGCTACGAGCCCACGCCCGGGGACATCCGCAAGGCGGCGCAAGCGGACCTCATTCTGGATAACGGGTTGAACCTGGAAGCCTGGTTCGCGCAGTTCGTCGAAGGCCTGGACGTTCCCCACGCCGTAGTCAGCGAGGGCGTGAAAGTCATGGACATTGGCGAAGACAGCTACCGCGGCAAGCCCAACCCGCATGCCTGGATGTCGCCGGACAACGTCCAGATCTACGCAAACAACATGGCCAAGGCCTTTGCCGGCCTGGCTCCGGAGCATGCCTCCGAATTCGAAGCCAACGCCAAGGCCTACAACTCCCGGCTGCAGGAAGTGAAAGACGAGATGGTGTCCAAGCTGTCCGTCCTGCCGGAAAACCACCGGGCACTGGTCACCTGCGAAGGGGCGTTCTCCTACCTGGCCCGGGACGCCGGCCTCAAAGAGGTCTACATCTGGGCCGTAAACGCTGAACAGCAAGCCACGCCGCAGCAAATCGCCCGGGCAATCGGGTTCGTCAAGGACAACCAGGTGCCCGCAGTCTTCTGCGAATCAACCGTGTCCGATGCACCCATGCAGCAAGTGGTGGGAGCCACCGGAGCGAAGTTCGGCGGAGTGCTGTACGTAGATTCACTGTCTGAAGCGGACGGCCCCGTGCCCACGTACCTGGACCTGATCCGGCACGACGCCAAGATCATCACCGAGGCCCTCACGGGAGGAACGGCATGAGCAGCCCGGCTATTGCTGTTGAAAACGTCACCGTCCACTACGGCGAGGTGCTCGCGCTGGACTCGGCATCGCTGACCCTGGAACGCTCCCGCATTTGCGGCCTCGTGGGCATGAACGGCTCGGGAAAGTCCACGCTGTTCAAGACCATCATGGGCATGGTCAAGCCGGACACCGGGCGGGTCCTGGTCAACGGCCACCCGCCGGCAAAGATCCGCAAAGAGGCGGGCATCGGTTACGTTCCACAAAGCGAAGAAGTGGACTGGGCCTTCCCGTTGTCCGTCCGCGACGTAGTGATGATGGGCCGCTACGGGCATCTGGGTTTCACGCGCCGGCCCCGCAAAGCCGACCGCGACGCCGTCGAGCACGCCTTGGAACGCGTGGAACTGGCTGACTTTGCCGACCGCCAAATCGGGCAACTGTCCGGCGGGCAGAAGAAACGCGCCTTCGTGGCCCGGGGCATTGCCCAGGACGCCACCATGATGCTGCTCGATGAACCGTTCGCCGGGGTGGACAAACGCTCCGAGGCCACCATCACCCGGCTGCTCAAGGAATTGGCCGCCGATGGCGCCACCATCCTGGTCTCCACCCACGATCTCCATGCGCTCCCGCAACTCTGCGACGAAGCAGTCCTCCTCATGCGCAAAGTACTGATGCACGGAAGTCCGGACGTGGTGCTGCAACCGGAAAACCTGGCCATGGCTTTCGGCCTCGACGTCATGAACAGGGGCTGAGATGGAATTCCTGCTCGAACCCCTCAGCTACGACTTCATGGTCCGTGCCCTCGCCACCACGGCCATCGCCGCAGTGGTGTGCGCCGTGCTCAGCTGCTGGCTGGTCCTCATCGGCTGGTCCCTCATGGGTGACGCCGTGTCCCATGCGGTGCTTCCCGGCGTCGTGCTGGCCTACATCGTGGGTGCGCCGTTCGCGCTGGGCGCTTTGGTGTTCGCGCTCTTGGCGGTGACCCTCATCGGCGTTGTGCGGAACACCAGCCGGGTCAAGGAGGATGCGGCGATCGGGATCGTCTTCACCTCACTCTTTGCCTTTGGCCTGGTGCTGATTTCCGTGACGCCCAGCCAAACCGACCTGAACCACATCATCTTCGGCAACCTGCTGGGCGTAAGCGTCCCGGACCTGATCCAAGTGGTCATTCTCGGGGCCGTCGCCTTCGCTATTTTGATCCTCAAGAGGCGGGACCTGACGCTCTACGCCTTCGACCCCACGCACGCCCACGCAATCGGCCTCTCGCCACGGCTGCTGGGCGCCCTCCTGCTGGGATTGCTCGCCCTGACCTCTGTGGTTGCGTTGCAGACCGTCGGCGTCGTCCTGGTGGTGGCGATGCTCATCATTCCCGGCTCCACGGCCTACCTGCTGACGGACCGTTTCAACCGGATGCTGGTCATTGCCCCCGTGATCTCCGTGGTGTGCTCCGTGGCGGGCATCTACCTGAGCTACTACCTGGACACCGCCTCGGGTGCCATGGTGGTGGTCACCCAAGGTGCGGTGTTCGCCGTCGTGTACTTGTTCAGTCCGCGGCAGGGGCTCATCGGAACCCGGCTCGCGAAAGCCCGGCGGAAGCGGGCACTGGCGGTCTAAGGCCTTGACGCGCCCGCTTCCCAGCGGGCAGTCTGGACCGATGAAGTCTTGAGAGCAGCCACTATCCGGCTGCATCCCCCGTACACCCATGGCCACCTGCCTGCTACGGACTCGCGAGGACACCTCATGACTGACCACCTGCACCTTTCCGGCGTCTCCCACGGCTACGGGGACCGCCAACTTTTTGATGCCGTCCACCTGGTGATCCCCCACGGCGAGCATGTTGCCGTCGTGGGCGAGAACGGTGCCGGTAAATCCACGCTGCTCCGCCTTCTGGCCGGGGTCGAAACGCCCGACGACGGCGAAGCGGGCTTCTCCGGCAACCCCGCCTACCGCGTGGGTTACCTCGCGCAGACACACGGGATGGCGGAGTCGCTGACCGTGGGGGACGCCATCGACGCCTCCCTTGGTGCGCTCCGTTCCCTCGAAGCGCACATTGCCGAACTGGAACGCGGACTGTCCGAGGCCGACACGGAGACGCTTGAGCTCTACGGCAGCCTGCAAACCGAATACCAGCTCCGCGAAGGGTACGCCGCCGAATCCCGGGTGGAAGCAGCGCTGGACAAGCTGGGGCTGGGAGGCGTGGACCGCCGTCGAACGCTTGGCTCCCTGTCCGGCGGCGAGCAAGAGCGGGTAGCGCTCGCCTGCCTGCTCGCCGACCCCGCAGAAGCCCTGCTCCTGGACGAGCCCACCAACCACCTCGACGCCACCGGCACCGCCTGGTTGGAGTCCCGGGTGGTTGCGCACCGGGGGACCGTGGTGGTTGTCTCCCACGACCGTGTCCTGCTGAAGAAAGTTGCCAGCACCATCATTGAGGTGGATGCTGATCGTCGCTCCGTGAACCGCTACGGAAACGGCTACGACGGCTACCTTCGCGAGAAAGCTGCCGAACGCGCCCGCTGGGTCCAACAGTACGAAGGCTGGGTGGACGCCATCGCCGCCGAACGGCTCCAAGCGGCCACCGTGGCGGACCGCATGGGCTACGGGCGCAGGCGGGACAAGGACAAGATGGCCTTCAGCTTCAAGAGCGGCACCTGGCAACGGGCGGCTGCGAGCAAAGTCCGCAACGCCCAGGAGCGGCTCCGGAGGCTCGAGGAAAACCCGGTAGACCGGCCGCCCGTACCTCTGAAGCTTGCCGCTCCCTTGGGCTCGGTGGCCGTGGACGTCTCCGAGCCGGCACTGGAAGCCCGCGGCGTCAGCGTTCCGGGCCGCCTCCAGCCCACCGACCTGCGGGTGGAAGCCGGGCAGAAGGTCCTCATCACCGGCCCCAACGGTGCCGGCAAATCCACCCTGCTATCAGTTCTAGCCGGTGTCCTGGAACCAGCTTCCGGTTCCGTGGCTGCACCAGGCAGGGTCGGCTACCTGCAGCAGGAACCCGACGTGCCTTCCCGCCCGGAGCTGCGCCTGCTCCCGGCCTTTGCCGCCGGGCTGGGCGGCACCATCGATGACCATGCCGAGGACCTGTTGCGGCTGGGGCTGTTCCGTCCCGCGGAGTTCCATGTGCCGGTTGGAGGGCTCTCGGCCGGGCAGCAACGCCGGCTTGCCCTCGCCCGGATCCTGCTGGGCGGCTACGACACCATGATCGTGGACGAACCCACCAACCATCTGGCTCCCGTGTTGGTGGAGCAGTTGGAGGCGGCGCTCGCAACCTTTTCGGGGACCGTGGTGATCGTGAGCCACGACCGTGCGTTGGGTGAGTGGTTCGACCGGTGCGCGGCAGGTGCGGGTGGCGCCGGTGCGGCCGGAACGTGGGTCCGGTACGGCATGCGGGACGGCGGGTTGTTGTAGCGGTTCCTGCTCTGCTCAGGAGCCCATTTGTTGCCTTCGTCACGGGTGCCGCGTCACATGCCGTAAGATAGACGGGTTGCGCGAACGTTCGACGTTCTGCGGTCCACGTCACAGAACGGGATTCCCAAAGGGGAAATCTCCGAATTTCCTGTGCCTAAACCGCCCGTGCTCCGGCACCGGGCGCAGCCCCCTACAGCAAGACCCCAACCCACAAGGAAACAGCTGTGCCGCAAAGTACCCCCACAGACCTCAAGCCCACGGCCCCATCCACGGCCGCAGGCTCCACCCTCAGCGCAGAGGGTTACCAGAAGACGCTCAGCCGCCGTCACGTGACCATGATTGCCATGGGCGGCGCGATCGGCGTTGGCCTGTTCATGGGCGCAGGTGGCCGTTTGGCTTCCACCGGCCCGGCCCTGATCTTCTCCTACGCCATTGCCGGCGTCATCGCCTACCTCCTGATGCGCGCCTTGGGCGAACTCATCATGTACCGCCAGACCTCGGGCTCGTTCGTGAGCTACGCCGGTGAAATGTTCGGCAAGAAAGGCGCGTACCTGTCCGGTTGGATGTACTTCATCAACTGGGCCATGACCGGCATCGCGGAACTGATCGCGATCGGCCTCTACTTCCAGTTCTTCTTCCCGAATGTTCCGGTTGAACTCTCCGCCATCGCGGCGCTGGTGCTGCTGGTGGCCGTGAATCTGTTCAGTGTCAAGGCCTTCGGTGAATTCGAATTCTGGGCTTCCTGCCTCAAGGTCGCCGCGATCGTGATCTTCCTGGCTGTGGGCACCTTCATGGTGGTCACCAACGCACAAGTGGGCGACGGCAACGCTTCCGTAGCCAACCTCTTCCACTCCGACGGCGGGATGTTCCCCAAAGGCGGCCTGGTGATGATCCTCGTCCTGAACGCCGTGATCTTCGCCTACAACGCAATCGAGCTCGTGGGCATCACCGCAGGTGAGATGGAGAATCCGGAACGTGAAGTTCCCAAGGCGATCCGCGCCGTCGTCTTCCGCATTGTGGTCTTCTACGTCGGTTCCGTGACCCTGTTGGCCATGCTCCTCCCGTCCGACCAGTACGTAGCCGGCACGTCGCCGTTCGTCACCGTGTTCGGTCAGATGGGCCTGGGCTGGATGGGCGATGTGATGAACATGATCGTCATCACCGCAGCGCTTTCTTCCTGCAACTCCGGCCTGTACTCGATCGGCCGCATCTTCCGCACCATGGCCAACAACGGGCACGCTCCGCAGTGGCTGACCCGGATGTCCTCCCGTCACGTGCCGTTTGCGGCCATCCTGGCAATCGGCGGCGTGTACTTGGTGGGCATCCTCCTGAACATCTGGCTGGGTGGTTCGCACGCGTTCGACCTCGCGCTGAACACCGCTTCCATTGGCGTGATTTTCACATGGGGTTCGATCTTCGCGAGCCAGATCGCGCTGCGCAAGAAGCGCGGTAACGTGTCCTCCCTGCCCATGCCGGGCTCGCCCTGGACCAGCTGGATCGGCCTCGTGGCGCTGCTGGCCATTACGGTCCTGATCGGCTTCGACACCGTCACGGACAAGACCACCGGCGACGTCTTCCTGCTGGGCCTCTGGACCTTGGCCACCATTCCGTTCTTCGCAGTGGTGCTGTGGCTCGGTTGGCAGAAGGTCAAGAACAACCAGCCCAAGAGCGAGCTGTTCTCCTAAGCAACTGACTGGCAATAGGGGTTGCTCCGGAGCCTCAGAACGACCCCTATTGCCAGCTACTTGGGCGTCCACCCGCGCTCCTGCATCGCGGCCAGCACCTTGGACACAGCAGACCTTGCGTCGTTGCCCATGTGCCGTTTGGATATCCGCACCAAGTGCCAGCCCGCACGGCTGTAGTCTTCCTCGCGCTCTATGTCCCGGACAATCTGCGCGGGCTCTGAATGCCCCTCGCCTTCGTACTCAACGGCGACGCGCTGTTCGCGGTAGCCAAGGTCGGGTTCACGTACGACGCCGAAACCCAGTTCCGTGGGATGGTTGAGTTCCGGTTCGGGCAGCCCGGCCAGCTCAAGTGCCAGCCGGAGTCGCGTCTCGGGCGCTGAATCGGCGCCAACCCTGGCCTGTTCCAAAGCCAGGCGCGCCTTGCGGATTCCGGGTGTTCCCTTGTGCCGGTCAAGCATCTCTTCCAGCTCCTCACGTGTGCAGTACGGTTCGCTTCGGTCCTCGAAGGCTGGCCTCGGCCTCCTGAGCAGATGATCGGCCACGACTGTGATTTCATCGATGGTCATCCGTCGGGCGCAGTCGAGCCATGTGCGGGGACGGGTGGTGATGAGCAGTCCATTGAGGTTGGTGATTTCATCGTCGAAGAACTGGCCCACATGCCCTTTGACTCCCTTGCGCCGCGGGATGGCCATGGTGTCCGGGCGTGAGATGTGGATGGTGGTTTCATGGCTGCCGGGCAGGAAGCCCGGAAACGCCCACAAGACAAATGCCGTGGCGTGCGAGGCCGCCGAAAAGGGAGTGATCACCGTGAAAGGCCGAACGATCTTCGGCAGCCCGACTTCACCGTTCGGAGGGGCCCGGATGCCCCTGCTTGGTGCCCCAAGCGCGCGGTGCCTCCAGCGCTGACGCGAGACGCCGGCGTCGAGCGCTTCCTGCCATGTGAACGGAACTGACGACAGGGCTTCCGGCAGTGGTTGGGGGAGTCGCATCTCCTCATGCTGGCAAACCTTCCGTCAGCGCGGGACGTTATCCACAGCCTTCGCGCACGGAAGCCCAACTGACTGGCAATAGGGGTTGCTCTGGAGCCTCAGAACAACCCCTATTGCCAGTCAGTTGGGAGTGTCAGTGCCCGGGTCTAGGCTCGATGTATGGAACACACCACCACGCTGACCCAGCACATCAATGCGAGCCCGGAGAAGGTTTGGGCGGTCGTCTCTGACATTCCCGGTTCTGCCGCCACGCTGTCCGGCATCGATTCCGTCCAGATGCTCAGCGAGGGCCCGTACGGCGAAGGAACCCGCTGGAAAGAGACCCGCACCATGTTGGGCAAGCAGGAAACCGTGGAAATGTGGGTCGCGGAAGCCGATCCTCCGCGGAGCACAACGGTCAAGGCACACCAGGGCGGTGCCGCCTACACCACGCGCTTCAACCTTGCCGGGCGCGACGCCGGAACGGACCTTACGGTGACCTTCGGGGCAGAGGTCCTGAAGCCGACTTTCTTGAGCAAGGTGGGCATGGCCCTCTTCGGCAAGCTCGGCATGAGCTTCACGCGCAAGGCGTTGGGCAAGGACCTTGCCGAGATCGCTGCCAAGGCGGAGTCGCTCTGATGCCGGCCGGCAAAGTTGCCGCACCCAAGGTCCCGCCGGTGCGGCTGGATGAACTGCGCGACGACGACGCCCCGGACTTCCAGCGCGGGGAACGGTATGACGGTATCCGCTTCACCCGGGCCTCCGCGGACGGGGAAGAGCTGAGCGGGGCGGACTTCATCGAATGTGAATTCAACGGCGTCTCCTTCAATGAAGCCCAGCTACGGGGAGCAACCTTCCGCGACTGCATCTTAGCCGAGCCGTTCGCCCCGGTTTTCCCGGCTGCGAGGACATCATGGCAGGACGTGGAGATCACCAATCCCAGGTGGGGCTCGGCCGAACTTTATGAGGGAAGTTGGCGCTCCGTCCGAATCGACGGCGGCAAGCTGGACTTCGTGAACCTGCGCGGCTCCAAGCTGGTGGACGTCCAGATCTCCGACTGCATCATCAATGAGCTGGACCTGGGCGGGGTCACGGGAACCCGGGTGGCCTTGAAGAACTGCACCATCGGAACATTGGACGTCACCGGGGCCAGGTTCAAGGATGTTGACCTTCGCACTTCGGAGTTCCGCGGGATCAACGGGTTGGCCGGCCTGACCGGGGCGGTCATCGATGACTACCAGCTGAACTTGATGGCTCCTTTGCTCGCCAGTCACCTTGGAATCCGTGTGATTTAAGGAGGTGTGAGGACCGTCATCTGTTGACCGGCCGCGCCGGCCGTGTAATCTTTATAGAACGAACGGTCGGTATATTATTCCGTGCCGGCCCCTTTCACTTCGCGAAGGATGTTCTCATGGTCGAGGCTTTTCTTGTTGGTGGCGCACGGACGCCGGTCGGACGCTATGGTGGGGCACTTTCCTCTGTCCGGCCCGACGACCTCGCCGCCCTGGTGGTCCGGGAAGCAGTGGAACGCGCCGGCGTCGACCCCGACTCCATTGACGAGGTAATCCTCGGCAACGCCAACGGCGCGGGAGAGGAAAACCGCAACGTGGCCCGCATGGCCACCATCCTTGCCGGACTTCCCCTCCACATCCCGGGCATTACGGTCAACCGGCTCTGCGCTTCAGGCCTCAGCGCGATCATCATGGCCAGCCAGATGATCAAGTCGGGGGCTGCGGACATCGTGGTTGCCGGTGGCGTTGAATCCATGAGCCGCGCCCCCTGGGTCCAGGAAAAGCCCGCGACGGCCTTCGCCAAGCCGGGCCAGATTTTCGATACCTCCATCGGCTGGCGCTTCGCCAACCGGCGCTTCACCAAGGGTGATCTCTCCCGCGACGGCAAGATGACGTACTCCATGCCGGAGACCGCGGAAGAAGTCGGGCGCGTGGACAACATCTCGCGTGAGGACGCCGACGCTTTCGCCGTCCGCTCCCACGAGCGTGCGCTGGCTGCTATTGCCGGCGGCCGTTTCAAGGAGGAGATCGTCCCGGTGACGGTCAAGACGCGCAAGTCCGAGACCGTCGTCGACACCGACGAAGGCCCCCGCGAAGGCACCACCATGGACGTCCTGGCCGGGCTGCGCCCCGTGGTCCCGGGCGGTTCGATCGTGACCGCAGGCAACTCCTCCACCCTCAACGACGGCGCCTCGGCCATCATCGTTGCCTCCGAGGCCGCCATCAAGAAGTTCGGCCTAACGCCGCGTGCCCGCATTATTGACGGTGCCTCCGCCGGCTGCGAACCGGAGATCATGGGCATCGGTCCCGTACCCGCCACGCAGAAAGTCCTCGCCCGCACCGGCCTTTCCGTGGAGCAGCTCGGCGCAGTGGAGCTCAACGAGGCCTTCGCCACGCAGTCGCTGGCGAGCATGCGCCGCCTCGGCCTGGATCCGGACATCGTCAATAACGACGGCGGTGCCATCAGTTTGGGCCACCCGCTCGGTTCCAGCGGCTCACGTATTGCCATTACTTTGCTGGGCCGCATGGAGCGCGAGCTCGCCTCCCAGACCGGGCCGAAGCTGGGCCTGGCCACGATGTGCATCGGCGTCGGCCAGGGCACGGCAATGTTGTTGGAGGGTGTGTAATGGCCCTGAACCAGGAAGACTTCAGCACCCTCCTGCTCGAGGAACGCGAGGACCGGCTCACCGTCCTGCTGAACCGCCCGGAAGTCCGCAACGCGATCGACCAGAAGATGGTGGATGAGCTTCACGCGGTCTGCGCCGAGCTGGAAAAGAATCCCAAGATCCTGATCATCGCCGGAACCAACGGAGTCTTTGCCTCCGGCGCGGACATTGGCCAACTGCGCGAGCGGCGCCGGGACGATGCCCTTCAAGGGATCAACTCCACCATTTTCGCCCGGATCGCCAAGCTGCCCATGCCCGTCATCGCCGCGCTTGACGGCTATTGCCTGGGTGGGGGAGCCGAGCTGGCTTATGCCGCCGACTTCCGCATCGGCACTCCGAGCGTGCGCATCGGCAACCCGGAAACGGGTCTTGGCATCCTCGCCGCGGCAGGTGCCACCTGGCGGTTGAAGGAATTGGTGGGCGAACCGAAGGCGAAGGAGATCCTCCTGGCCGGTACGGTGCTCCGAGCCGAAGAGTCACTGCGGATCAACCTCATCACCGAGATCCACGAGGCCCCGGAGCTCATGGACGCAGCCCACAAACTGGCGGACCGCATCGGCCGGCAAGACCCCTTGGCCGTACGGATCACCAAGTCGGTCTTCCACGCACCGGCCGAAGCGCACCCCCTGATCGACACCCTGGCCCAAGGGATCCTGTTCGAATCCCAGGCCAAGTTCGATCGGATGCAGGCCTTCCTGGATAAGAAGTCCGCCAAGGCCAACGACGCCACCTCTCAGGACAGGACCCAGAAATGACAACAACACCCGCCATCCCGAACGTCGTCGGAGTCCTGGGCGGTGGCCGCATGGGCGCAGGTATTGCCCATGCCTTCCTCATCAAGGGTGCCACCGTCGTCGTGGTGGAACGTGACCACGAGGCCGCTGCCGGTGCGCACAACCGCGTGGCCGAGGCCGTAGCGAAGTCCGCTGCCCGGGGCACCCTCACGGACTCGCCGGAAGAGGTCCTCGCCCGGTTCAGCACTTCCACGGACTACGAGTCCTTCATTCACTGTGGTTTGGTGGTGGAGGCCGTTCCCGAGGACTACGACCTCAAAGTCACGGCGCTGCGGTCCGTTGAGGAGCACTTGTCCGCGGATGCCTTCCTGGCCTCCAACACGTCCTCCCTCTCCGTGACCGGACTGGGCCAGGAACTCCGCCGTCCCGCCAACTTCGTGGGCCTGCACTTCTTCAACCCCGTGCCGGCGTCCACCCTCATCGAAGTGGTCCTCGGCAAGGAAACCTCGCCCGAGCTTGCTGCCGCGGCGAAAAGCTGGACCGAGGCACTTGGCAAGACCGCCGTCGTCGTCAATGACGCCCCCGGGTTCGCGTCCTCGCGGCTGGGCGTGGCAATCGCACTCGAAGCGATGCGGATGGTCGAAGAAGGCGTGGCGTCCGCGGAGGACATTGACGCCGCCATGGTGCTTGGCTACAAGCACCCCACCGGCCCGCTGAAGACCACGGACATTGTTGGCCTGGACGTCAGGTTGGGGATCGCCGAGTACCTGCACTCCACCCTCGGTGACCGTTTTGCACCGCCGCAGATCCTTCGGGACAAGGTGGCGCGCGGGGAGTTGGGGCGCAAGAGCGGCAAGGGCTTCTTCGACTGGACGGACTAGCCCGGGCCCACCCAACTGCGACCTGGTTTGGGTCCGTTAGGCTGACCGGGTGACTGCGATTGAACCGACCACCCTTAAAGGCCGTTTTGTAACCCTCGAGCCCCTCGACGCCTCCCATCACGACGGTCTGGTGGAGGCCGCCAGCGACGGCGAACTCTGGAAGCTCTGGTACACCTCCGTGCCAACCCCGGAGGGCATGGCCGCCGACATCGATCGGCGTCTTGCCCTCCAGGCAGTGGGTTCCATGCTGCCGTTCGCGACGCGGCGGAACAGTACCGGCAAGCTCATCGGCATGACGACGTACATGAACATTGACGCCGACACTCCGCGCGTCGAGATCGGATCCACCTGGAACGCGGCCTCAGCCCACGGAACGGGCACCAACCCGGATTCCAAGCTCCTGCTGCTCCGGCACGCTTTTGAAACGTTGGGCTGCCCCGCGGTCGAGTTCCGCACGCACTGGCTGAACCACCAGTCCCGTGAGGCGATCGCGCGCCTTGGGGCCAAGCAGGACGGCGTTTTGCGGAACCACTCCCGCAGCAAGGACGGCGCCCTTCGCGACACAGTGGTGTTCTCCATCCTCGAACACGAATGGCCGGCGGTCAGGAACGGCCTGGAGTACCGGCTCTCCAAGCACCTGGCCCCGAGGGGTTAGCTCTCAGGCCTAAACACGCGCCAAAGCCGCGAGATCTCACCCCTCGGCACGGCTAGCATGGCTTCCATGGATGGGGATGCCGCGGCAGGCCGCTTGCAGGCCGTTGATTGGGACGGTGCGGTCAATGCTTGGCGCATTGCCGGTGACGTGTACCGGATGGGGCGCCACGAGTGGGTAACGGAGGCCGGCTGGCGCCAAATGTACGACGACGGCGTCCGCACCGTGATCGACCTCCGCGCCTCCCGCGAGCGGCGGCAACGCGACACCGATCCCCAGGTGCCGGACGACGCGAAGGCGCGGATCGCCGTCGTACATTGCCCCACGGAAGACCCGGACCACAGCGACTTCGGCACCACCTTTGGCCCCTACCTCAAGGAGCCCGGACAGTACGCGGAGTACCTGGCGATGTTCGGGGACAAGATTGCCCGCGTGTTCAAAGCGATCGCTGCGTCTCCGGGCAAGGTGGTGGTGCATTGCTCGGCGGGGCGGGACCGGAGCGGCATGATCGCACTGATATTGCAGCGGCTAGCCGGCATTGAGGACGGAGAGATCCTGCGCGGCTACGAGCTTGCGGCCCGCGGTATCAATGAACGCCACCGGACCCACGGTGCGCCGCATGCCCATGATCCCTACCTTCCGGACCAGGATTTGGAAGAGCTGTTGGAGCGGCGGCGGGATGCCCTGCGCCGGCTCCTGGACGAGCTGGACGCGCGCGCCTACCTTGCTGGGCATGGCGTAACGGAGCAGGAAATTTCGGCCCTTGTTGCGAAGCTCCATTCCTGGCCCCAGCGCGCTGCTAGCATGCAGGATTGATCAACATCCCCAACTGAATGGACGAGCCATGACCGCCCGCATCACCATCGTGACCCGTACCAAGAACAGGCCAGTCTTCCTGGCCCGCGCGTTGGACGACATCTTTGCCCAGACTTTCCAGGATTTCGAGTTGCTCATCGTCAACGACGGCGGCGACCCGGCCGCCGTCGAACATCTCACCTCGCAGCGGTCGCAAGCTGAGCAGGCGCGTATCACCACGCTTCACCATGCTGAGTCTGTGGGGATGGAAGCGGCGTCGAATGCGGGAATCAAGGCCGGCACCGGCGAGTTTGTGGTGATCCATGATGACGATGATTTTTGGGCGCCCACTTTCCTGGAGCGCACCGTGGAGTATTTGGATGACCCGGCGCATGCCTCGGACGCGGGAGTCATGGTGCGGACGGAAATTGTCATCGAGGAGATTGCAGACGGCAGGATCGAGCCTGTCCGGCGTGAGATTTTCTGGGCGGACCTGCGTCAGATCACCCTTGCGGACATGCTCCGGATCAACCGAGCCGTACCCATTTCCTTCCTGTACCGCAGGAGTCTCCACGACGCCGTCGGCTATTACAACGAGGATCTTCCGGTGGTGGGGGACTGGGAATTCCACCTGCGCGTGCTGAGCCATTCACGCGTCGGATTCATCGACGGGGAACCGCTGGCGTTTTGGTCGCAGCGGCCGGAATCGGATGGGCATGACGGCAACAGCATTTTTGCCAAGGCGGCGGAGCATGCCCGTTACGATGCCCTGGTCCGTGACGATCATCTGCGGAACGAGGTTGCCCAGGGCGGCATGGGGACGGTGCTCTATTTGTCCCGCGTGCTGGCCGAACAGGAGGAACTCATCCGGGCACAGGAGCGGCGGCTCGATGAGACCGTTGCCAAGCTGGACCAGGTCCTGGGGCGGCTTGATGCCCTGAACCAGACGATCATTACCCGGACCAGCGTGGGCGAGTTCCTGAAGAAACCGCTGCTGTTGGCACGGAAGCTGGGCAGCCGGCCCTGATCCTTCTCTCACATCCCGCCGGGTTTTGGGCGTCCCTCTCTCACATCCCGCCGGGTTTTGGGAATCCTTCTATCACATCCCGCCGTGTTTCGGGCAACCCTCTATCACAATGCGCGCAAATTCCCGCTGTACTCTCCGGGGCATTCATGTAGTCTGTATATATTACCGAACGGCCGGTCAGTAATGTTGGTCCATCCGACATTCGACCGTGCCGCTTTCATGTGCCTCGGAAGGACCCGTCGACGATGACCACTACAGCAGTCGCCCCGGAAACCACAGACGTTGCCACCGTCCCCAGCTACGTTCAGGACGCGTGGTGGACCCCGGCGCCCGAAGCCAAGACCGTGCCCGTGCGTGATGCCAGCACCGGCGAAGTCCTGGCCAACGTGAGCACCGACGGCCTGGACCTTGCCGCCGTCGTGAACTACGGACGCACCACGGGCCAAGCGGAACTCGGCAAGCTGACGTTCCACCAGCGCGCCCTCAAGCTCAAGGAGCTGGCCCAGTACCTGAACGGCCGCCGCGAAGAGCTCTACGCGCAGTCCTCGCAGTCCGGCGCCACCAAGATCGACAACATGATCGACATCGACGGCGGCATCGGCGTGCTCTTCACGTTCGGTTCCAAGGGCCGGCGTGAACTGCCCAACTCGCAGGTGATCGTGGACGGTCCCATGGAGGTCCTGTCCAAGGATGGTTCGTTCGCCGGCGAGCACATCTACACCCGCATTCCCGGCGTAGCCGTCCAGATCAACGCCTTCAACTTCCCGGTCTGGGGGATGCTGGAGAAGTTCGCGCCGGCCTTCCTTGCCGGCGTGCCAACCATCGTCAAGCCGGCAACGCCCACAGGCTACGTCGCCGCGGCTGCCGTGAAGGCCATCGTGGAGTCCGGCATCCTGCCCGCAGGTTCGCTCCAGCTGATCTCCGGTTCGGCCCGCACGCTCCTGGATGAACTCGACTACCGCGACCTCGTGTCCTTCACCGGTTCCGCCGCAACGGCCAAGTCGCTGAAATCGCACCCGAACGTGGTGCAGGGCGGTGTCCGCTTCACCTCGGAGACGGACTCGCTGAACGCGGCCATCCTCGGCCCTGATGCCGTTCCCGGCACCCCCGAGTTCGACGCTTTCGTCAAGGCCGTCGTCACCGAGATGACCGTCAAGGCAGGCCAGAAGTGCACCGCCATCCGCCGCGTGCTCGTCCCCAAGGAGTTGACCTCCGAGGTCGCCGCAGCCATCGGCGCCCGCATCAACGAACGCGTTGTGGTCGGTGACCCGCGCGCCGAAGGCGTCACCATGGGCGCCCTCGCCTCGCTGGAGCAGCTCGCCGATGTTCGCGCGGCCGTCCAGTCAATGCTCGACGCCGGCGGTGAGCTTGCGTACGGAAGCCTCGACTCGCCGTCGGTCACCTCCGTCGGCGGCACCGTCGGCGTAGTGGAGGACGGCGCCTTCATGGCTCCGGTGCTCCTCAGCTGGGCTGACGCGGAAGCCGAAGAAGTCCACTCCCTCGAAGCCTTCGGACCCGTCTCCTCAGTGCTTGGCTACACCGACCTCGCCGACGCCGTGCGCCTCGCCGCCCGCGGTTCCGGCTCGCTGGTGGCCTCCGTGTGCACCAACGATCCCGCAGTGGCCCGCGAACTGGTTACCGGCATCGCAGCCCACCACGGCCGTGTCCACATGCTCAACCGCGAAGACGCACGCTCGTCCACCGGCCACGGTTCCCCCGTTCCGCACCTTGTCCACGGCGGTCCAGGCCGCGCAGGCGGCGGCGAAGAACTGGGCGGCATCCGCTCCGTGCTGCACCACATGCAGCGCACGGCCATCCAGGGTTCGCCGAACATGCTCACCGCCGTCACCGGCCAGTGGCACGCCGGTGCCGACCGGAACTTCACCATTGAAACCGAGGGTGAGCACCCCTTCCGCAAGCACTTGTCCACCCTCCGGATCGGCGATGCTGTTCGTTCCGAGCTCCGCGAGGTCACGCTGGAGGACATCACGGCCTTCGCAAACTCCACCGGCGATACCTTCTACGCGCACACCAACCAGGAAGCCGCCGAGGCCAACCCCTTCTTCCCGGGCATCGTGGCCCACGGCTACCTGCTCCTGAGCTGGGCTGCGGGTCTGTTCGTGGAGCCGGCTCCGGGTCCCGTCCTGGCCAACTACGGCCTGGAGAACCTGCGCTTCATCACGCCGGTTGCCGCGGGCGACTCCATCCGGGTGACCCTGACCGCCAAGAAGATCACGCCGCGTGAAACGGACGAGTACGGCGAGGTTGCCTGGGATGCAGTCCTAACCAACCAGAACGACGACATCGTAGCCACCTACGACGTCCTCACCCTCGTGGAGAAGTAACCCTCTAGCACTTCCCGCCGGGTTTGAGGGGTTGCTCTATCACTTCCCGCGGGGTTCGGGGGGTTCCTCTATCGCTTCCCACCGGGCTTGAGGGGTTGCTCTATCACTTCCCGCCGGGTTTGAGGCTATCACTTCCCACCGCGAACGACGAAACGCTCTCCCAACAAGGAGAGCGTTTCGTCGTTAATCTTTATAGCTGGTATTCGGCCTGCTGCCCGAGCGTTTCGTGGATGCAGAGGATGTTGTTCTCCGTGTCCATAAACCAAGCGCATTTCTCGGCTTCAGTAGTGCAAATATGGTTTTCCGTCTTGAGGCCGGGCTCGTCATAGTCCTGGAATGAAACGCCCCTGGCTTCCATTTCAGCGACCAATCGCTCGATGTCGCGGACCTCAAAACTCAGTGCGGTATGGCTTGAGTGCATGCCATCCGTGATGGGCAGCAACTGCAGCATCGCGCCGCCGTCGTTGCCGAACAAATCATTTCCGTCCCAGGTTTTCCCACGGTGTGGCAGGCCGAGCTTTTCCGCGTAAAAAGCGTGCGCGCGGCTCATGTCATCGACGGGCAGGACAGTTGTGGCTGTGTTGAGGGCTAGTTGCATGATGGCCACCTCCTACGCTGAAAATCCTACGCTCGCAGCGGCTCCGGAGACCTTACGAATTTCTGTCGCGTCCGGGGCGGGTCGGGAGGTGATAGAGGGACGCCGGGAAAGGGGCGGGAGGTGATAGAGGGACGCCGGGAAGGGGGCGGGAGGTGATAGAGGGTCAGGCGGCGGCGTGGAGGCCGTCGAACGCCATGGTGATCACGTCATCCGCGAGCTTCTCCGGGGACAGCGAGCCGCCGGGCTTGTACCACTCCACGATCGAGTTAATGGTGCCGAACAGGAGCCTTGTGACCGTGCGGGGATCGATGTCCTGCCGCAGCGAACCGTCCTCGCGCGCAGCCGAGATGAGCGCAGCCACCTTATGGTCAAAGGCACGACGGCGTTCCAAGGCGTCGCGCTCAATGTCGGTGTTCCCGCGCAGGCGCAGGAGCAACGTGACGAAGGGGAGCCGTTCCACGAGCACTGCAATGGTTTGCCGCAGCACGAATTCCAAGCGGGCGTCGGCGGGGCCGGTCATGGCCTCGGGTTGCTCCAGGATGGCCTCCAGGCCGCCGAGGGCGTGGTCCAAGGCAAGCTTCAGGAGGTCGCCCTTGGAGGGGACGTGGTGGTAGATGGCCGACTTCGAGATTCCAAGGTTTTCGGCCAGGATGCCCATGGACGTTGCGTCGTACCCGTGGCGGTTGAAGACGTCGACGGCGATGCGGAGCACCGACTGCTGGTCGTAACCGGGCCGTCCGCGCTTGGAGGTTGTCTCAGTTGGCATGGTGGCATTTTCTCACGATCAGTGGGCGGACCTGTCAAACCGAAGACGCCCCGTGAAGTACACGGGGCGTCACCGGGAAGACTAGGCCTTGGGGCGAAGGTCGTAGATGCGGCGGAGCTTGCCGTTGGAGCGTTCAAGCGAACCGGGCTCAACGACGTCCACTACGCACGATGACCCGACGTGAATCTTGATCTGCTCGCGCAAGGCGTGTGCCGCCGTCGTGCCTGCTTCAACCGGAACGTTCTCGCGGCGCTCGATCCGTACCGTCAGGGAGTCCATGCGCTTGCCTTCGGGCCGCGTGAGCTCGAGCTGGAAGTGCGGGCTGAGCTCCGGGATCCTCAAAGCGATTTCCTCGATCTGGGACGGGAACAGGTTCACGCCGCGGAGGATGATCATGTCGTCGCTGCGGCCGGTGATGCGTCCCATGCGGCGGTGGGCCGGACGGGCCGTGCCGGGGAGCAGGCGCGTGAGGTCCTTGGTGCGGTACCGGATGATCGGCAGTGCTTCCTTGGTCAGGGACGTGAAGACGAGCTCGCCCGGTTCGCCGTCACCCAGGACGCGCGTGTGGTCGAACGGGTCGATGATTTCGGGGCGGAAGTGGTCTTCCCAGATGTGGCAGCCGTCCTGGGTTTCCACGGCTTCGCCGGCGACGCCGGGGCCCATGACTTCGGAGAGCCCGTAGATGTCGCAGGCTTTGATGTCCATGGTGACTTCGAGTTCGCGGCGCATCTCCTCGGTCCACGGCTCGGCGCCGAGGACGGCGTACTTGAGCGACGTCGACTTGGGGTCGATGCCCTGTTGGGCCATGGCGTCGGCGATGGTCAGCAAGTACGTGGGCGTGGCCAGGATGGCATCCGGCTCGAAGTCCTGGATGAGCTGGATCTGGCGCTCGGTCTGGCCGCCGGACATGGGAATGACGGTGCAGCCGAGGGCTTCGGCGCCGGCGTGTGCGCCGAGACCGCCCGTGAACAGGCCGTAGCCGTAAGCGTTGTGGACCTTCATGCCGGGGCGCACGCCCGAGGCGCGCAGCGAGCGGGCAACCAGCGTGGCCCAGTTGGCGAGGTCGTTCTTGGTGTAGCCCACCACGGTGGGGCGGCCGGTGGTGCCGGAGCTCGCGTGGATGCGGGCAACCTGGTCCTGCGGGACGGCGAACATGCCGAACGGGTACTCCAGGCGGAGGTCTTCCTTGGTGGTGAAGGGGAACTTGCCAAGATCGCCCAGTTCGCGCAGATCGCTGGGGTGGACGCCGGCTTCGTCGAACTTGCGCTTGTAGAGCGGCACGCGGTCGTAGGCGTAGGCGACAGTGTGCTGGAGGCGGCTGAGCTGCAGGGCCTCGAGCTCGTCGCGGGAGATGGTTTCCTCGCGGTCCAGTCCGGGAACAGCGGTTGCCTCCGGGGTGGCTGTTGCGGCGACGGTGTTCTGTGTCATGGCTTCCTACTTCTTGGAGATGGTGCGGCTGCGGCCACGGAACTCTGCAATGAGTTCGCCGGGTTCGGTGATGGTGGGGGAGGAGGACTCGTCAGCCGCGTAGAGCTGGATGTCGTACAGGCCGCTGCGGCCCGTTGTGGCACGGCGGTTGGCGACGGCGGTGATCACCTGGCCTTCGAAGGCCGGCTTGATGAAGTTGATGTCGACGCCGGATGCAACCGTGATGGTGGCGGCCTCCTCGGGCGTCGGGCTGGCCGGGTTGCAGGCCAGCGCGAAGGCGGTGTCACCGAAGGCGAAGATCATTCCGCCGTGTGCCATGCCGAAGCCGTTGAGCATTTCCTGGCGGAGCTTCATCCTGATGGTGGCGTGTCCGTCGTCGACCTTGAGGACCTCGATGCCCATCCATTCGGACGCATAGTCGTTCGTCAGGATGTGGTGCGAAGCACCGGAGAGGGTTGTTTCAACCATGCGTCATTGCCTCCAGCTTTATTTACCGAATGTTCATTAGGTAATCCCAGATCGCGCCACGTGTCAAGACTGGACAAAGCTCCAGGGCCTGAACTGGACATCCTTTCGGACCGGCACTGTAGCCTCGAAGACATGCCCGATATCGCGCTCCCGATCATCACCAAACGCCTCATCTTGCGGCGCTTCGAGGCCGAGGACCTGGAACGCTTCCACGCCTACCAGTCCCTCCCCGACACGGCGCGGTTCCTTTTGCGTCCGCCCCTGAGCAAGACCAAAGCCATGGAGGTGCTGGGGCGCTACGCGAACTTCGAATTCAAGCAGGAGGGCGACTGGGTCTGCCTGGCGATCGAGCGGCAGGATGAGCCTGGGCTGCTGGGCGAGGTGGTGCTCAAGTGGTTGGAAGGGCCGGGGCAGGCAGAGGTTGGCTGGATCCTGCATCCTGATGCGAGGGGCCAGGGAATCGCCACGGAAGCCGCGGAAGCCGTGCTGGACCTGGCCTTCGGACTCCTTGCCTTCCATCGCGTCGACGCCAAGCTGGACGCCCTCAACCACGGTTCCGCGGCGATCTGCGAGCGCATCGGCATGCGGCTGGAGGCGTCCCTCGTGGACATCTGGCACTACAAGGGGCAGTGGGCCACCGAGAACATCTACGCCATCCTCGACTCCGAGTGGCGTGCCCGGCGCAACGGTGAGTAGCCCCAAACCGGCAGCCGGCAACCAAACCGGCAGCCGGCAACCAAACCGGCAGCCGGCAACCAAGCCGGCAGGCCGCCGTCGTGCTCCTAGTCCGCCACCGGCCAGGTCTTGTGGTGCCTGAGCTGCTCAGTGAGTACTTCCTCCGAGAGCGGCCTGCTGAAGTAGTACCCCTGCCCGCTGGTGCAGCCGATGCCGAGCAGGTACCGGGCCTGGTCTTCGGTCTCGATGCCCTCCCACACGGCGCCAAGTCCGCAGGCACGGATGAGTTGCAGAACGGCCGCCAGCAGCGCGGGTTGGGCGGGATCGCTGCCGAGCGCGGAGAGCAGCGAACGGTCCACCTTGACGGCGTGGACGGGCAGGCGGCGGAGGTAGTCGATGGACGAGTAGCCGGTGCCGAAGTCGTCGATCTCCATGCCGACGCCGAGCCGTTCCAGGCTGCTGAGGGTGTACCGGTCGAGGTCGTTGCCTTGGATGACGGCGCTCTCAGTCAGCTCCAGGACCAGCAGCGTGGGGTCGAGCTTGGCTGTGGACAGCGCGTCCCGGACGTCCTCCACGAATTCGAGCCGCTGCAGGTCCGCGGCGGAGACGTTGATGCGCATGTTGAAGTTGTGGTGCGCTGTCAGGGGATCGTTGCGCCAGCGCTGCAACTGCTCGACGGCGGTGCGCAGCACCCAGCCGCCCAGGTCGGAGATGAGACCCGTTTCCTCGGCGATGGGAATGAACTCGTCCGGCATCACCATGCCGCGCGTGGGATGGTTCCAGCGGACCAGGGCTTCCACGCCCTCGATTTCGCGGGTGTCCAACCGGACGATGGGTTGGTAGAACAGCACCAGCTGGTTGCCGGCGATGGCTTCCTTGAGCTCGTTGACCAGCTGGTTCCTCAGCTGCCGGGCATGCAGCATGGCCGGTTGGAACGACTTGAGGCGGCCGCGGACCTCGGCTTTGGACTCGTACATGGCAATGTCCGCTTCCATCATGATTTCCTGGGCGCTCTGCCCGGGTGCGGCCATGCGAAGGCCCATGCTCGCTCCGCAGCGCACGTGGTGTCCCTCGATTTCCAGGATGCCGTCGACGGCGGCAAGCACCCGGTTGCCGATCGATGCGGCAATCGCCGGGGTCACGTCGTGCAGGAGGATGGCGAATTCGTCCCCTCCCATGCGGGCGACGATGTCTTCGTCCCGCACTGCGCCGGTGATGCGCCCGGCCACTGTTTCGAGGACCTTGTCGCCGATGGTGTGGCCCAGGGAGTCGTTGATGCCTTTGAAGCCGTCCATGTCCAGCAGGAGGATGGCCGGGCGCTGCCCCTGTGCGGCGGCTTTCTCCTGGGCGTCGGTGAGGGCCGCGGTGAACGCTGAACGGTTGCTGAGGCCGGTGAGGGAATCCGTCATGGCCATGTGCTGCATCTCGCGGTGCGCCTCGTGCAATTGCCGCGTTCGAGCGGCGACCCGCTGCTCCAGTTCCGCGTAGGCGATCTGCAGGTCTTCGGCCAGGAGGTTGGTGCCCATGATGACGGCGTCGATCTCGTCCCGGGCGTCCGAGACTTCCATCCGGGCGTCAAGGTCGCCGGCAGCAAGCCTGACGATTCCGTCCAGGAGCTTGCCCAGCCGTGGGTCCTTCCCGGCTATTGAGTCCTCCTGCGGCACCTGGTCACCCCCTGTGTTGGCCGCCCCGATCTTTCGCAGCACTGCCAACATTATCGCGGAGGTAGTCATGCACGGCAGAACTGCGCTCGGGCAGGGCTGATTGGTCGAAGAGACTCGCGGACTTATCGAACACCGCCTCGGCATCGTCCAGCCGGCCCAGTGCCAGCAGGGTCCTGCCGAGGAGGAAGTGTGCTTCGGCGGCTGTCTGGGTGGCAAGGATGGAGGATTGTGCGCAGAGCGGCTCGAGGATGGCCAGGGCTTCCTGCATGTCCTGGTTGAGGTAGTTCCAGCGGGCGCGGACCAGGGACATCTCCAAGTGGTCCCGCTCGGAGCCGCCCACAATGTCTGTGGCCATCTCCGCCCGCTCGATGCAGCGCAGGGTGGCAGAGTCCAGGAGCTTGGCCTGAAGCCGCATCTCCGCCGAGGCCCGGTTGAACCGCGCCCACAGGTCCACGTCCTTGGAGGGGGACAGGCGTTCGGCCGCGAGGTCGTGGTACATCCCGCCGTCGGCAACCCTGTCCGCCAGGAACGCGACGTTGCCGATGACCCAATAGCCCTTGCCTGCAGTGTCTTCGTCAACATCGGCCAGCAGGGTTTCCAGCTGCAGGCATTCGCGCCAGGCGTCCTCAAGCAGCCTGCTTTCGGCCAACGCCGCGATGAGTGCGCGCTGGGCGAGGATCTGGACGTGCAGCAGATCGGGGTCGCCGGCGGCCAGCTTTGCGGAGTCCGAGGCCATGGCAGCAGCCTCGGCCAGGCGGCCCAGTCCCTGGAAGGCGACGGCCACCATGGTCCCGGCCTTCGCGCCGCGCTCGGAGGAGGTGGATGTGAGTTGGTGGTTGTTCAGCTCGGTTGCGAGCCGCAGGTATTCTTCGATGCTGCCTTGGTCCCGGCGGCATTCTGCTTGGAGGTAGAGCATTTCCCACCACGTGTCGTCATCCCCGGCGGCAGCGGCCAGGTCAGCGGCGTCACCGGCGAGCTCGAAAGCCTCGTCGAATTTTCGCTCTTTCCATTTGGCACGTGCATTGAGCCCTGCTACAACGTGTGATGCCAGGTGGGGACTCTGCATAAACCCATTATCCATGTCATTAGCATTGAAAAGCTCGTATAGTTTGCCCCGTGACATTGTTCAAGTCACACTCTCAAATTCGCATCAGAACGAAAGGGCACAGCGGATGAAGAAATTTGCGGCAACCCTGCTCATGGCGGCAGTCCTGGCAGTTACAGGATTCGCTGCTCCGGCTAACGCCGAGCCGTCGCAGGACTCCACGGCAATCGGCTGGTGGCCGAACAGCGTCACCACCAAGACAAACACCACCAGCATCGGATGGTGGCCGAACTAAATTGGGGGGACGCCTGAAAAGGCCCCATGACGCAATTTGATGCCCCGGGTTGTTACCCGGGGCATCTGTTTTGTTTCGATATGTGTCGCGGATTAGTGACCCTCGCCGTCAGGACCGGCCGGAGTGCTTGACTGCGCTGTCACACGCCGAAGCGGGGGTAAAAACCGACGACGGCGACACCCGCCTGTTGCTTACGGCCCGCCGACAGGGAGCTCAATGGACACCGTGGTCCCTGCCCCCAGGGTGGAATCAAGGTTCAGCCGCCCCATGTGCCTGCTGATGATGTCGTGCGCGATCGCCAGGCCCAGCCCGCTGCCGGGTACGGCCGCCGATGTTGCGTTTGATGCCCGGTAGAAGCGGGTGAAGATGTGGGGCAGGTCGTGTTCAGGGATGCCAAGGCCCGTGTCCGCTACGCGCACCAGTGCCGCGTGTCCGCCGTCGTCCGTTTCCTCCAGGACGCTGGTAATCCCGACCCGGCCACCCTCCGGGGTGAACTTGATGGCGTTGGCCACGATGTTGGTGAAGACCTGCTCGAGTTTGGCTTCGTCGGCGGTGACCTCGATGTCTTCGGAGGCTTCAACGTAGGAGATGTCCACGTGCCGGGACTCAGCCAGGGGCCGGAGCGTGGCGACAACAACCTGCAGCAGTTTGTCCACATCCACGGGTTTGAGGTCCAGGTTGCTGCCGTCCTGCATGGAGACCGTCAGCATGTCTTCAATCAGCCGCCGCAGCCGGTCCGAGTTCCGGGCAATGACGTCCAGCATCTTCTTGATGCCGTCGGGGACCGGGCCGCCTGAGCCGTCGCGGATCATGTCCAGGTAGGCGGTGATGGACGTCAGGGGAGTCCGGAGTTCGTGGTTGACGGTGGCCAGGAAGTCCGTCTTGGCCTTGTCCAGCTGCCTCAGCTGCTGCAGGACCCGTTGCTGGGCGCTGATGAGGTGGCCCTGGATGAGTCCGTGGGCAACGTTCCCGGCCACGTGCTGCATCAGTGAGAGTTCGGGGCGGGTCCAGTCATGGATCCGGTTCTCGGTGCACAGGAGGACCACGCCCAGCGCCGAGGCGCCTTCGCCAACAGGGAGGATGACCGTGGAGACGGGCTGCAGTTCCGGAGACCATTCGCGCAGGGCCTGGGTGATCCTGGAAGCGGGCTCCTCGCGGTGGTCCAGGACTGTCATGGCGTCCGCTTCGGTCCACAGGCGGTTGGATAGCTCTGCGATGGCGTTCTCGCTGTTGCCGAGCTTGGCGGGAAGCTGTTTGGTGCCGGGGGCGTTCCACTGTGCCCGGATGGAGGGGACGCGCTCGTCACGGAATGTGGCGAACCAGACGTGGTCCACGCCCAACGCTTCGCCGAAACCCCGGACTACGTGGTCGGCAATGAGCTGGGGGTCGTTGGTTTCACGGATCGCGGCGGACACGTTGCGCAGGCTTTCCCGCAGGGCCTCCATGTGGTTGCGCGAGCGGGAGCGTTCCCTGGACCTGCCGATGAGGGTGTTGACCCTGTGAACCAGCTCGTCCGGACGGACGGGGTTGATGACGTAATCCACCACCCGCCACGCTTCTGCTTCCTCGAGGTCCACGGAATCCCCGGCGTTCAGCAGCAGCAGGACGGGGATCCCGGGACTGCGCAGTCCGTGGGCGAGGGCGTTCTCCACCACCACGATCGAGGGGTGGTTGTGTTCGAGGCTGATGGCCAGTGAATCAGGGTTTGAAGCAGGGAAAACCTGGAAGCCGGCAGCGGTGAGGGCGGCCGACGTCGTCGTCAACCGTTCCACGTCCGAATCCAGCACCACGGCCGTGAGCGGAACGTGCTGTACTTCGGCTCCGTTGTGAACCACTGAGCCCCTTCCGTTACAACTTTTGTTCCACGGTTTTACCAGATGTTGCACACCTTATCAGCGCATCCGCAGGTCACGGCCCGGCATGGCCAAATGGGTCGCGTCACGCCTCTTTACATTGGGCACGCGCTCGGCAAGTGTTGGTGTGTCGGGGGAGGAACCAGCGGTGCCCCGGTTACGAAACGTCGAGGAGCACGGTGGAGCAGGCAGCAGCATCCCAGGATTACCAGCCGGTTGATTTTGAACTTGAGTTGGAGGAACCGGGCATTCTCCGGCTGACGTGGCCCCGGGGAGCGAGCATCAAGGAACGGGACGCCCAGCGCGCCATGGACCGCGTGAATGAAATTTGCGGCAAGGACCGGCATCCGATGATCGTGGACATGGCCACCACCAACGATGTCACCCGCGGTGCCAGGTCCGTCTTCGCGAAACCGTGCCAGGCCTCGCGCATCGCATTGTGGGGGTCGTCGCCGGTGGACAGGGTAATCGCCAATTTTTTCATCGGCATCATGAAGCCCCCGTGCCCCACCAAATTTTTCACGGACGAAACAGAAGCCCTCAACTGGCTGATCAACGCGTAGGCGCCCATATATTGGAAGGATGCTGACTGCTTTCCGCAAGTACCTGTTGGTTCCGCGCCTCATCCGGCTGTCCTCCGGGGCGCCCAAGGACCCGCAGACCGCATGGGACCAATACTGGGGCAAGGTACGTTCCACGGGAGCCGACGGCGATGTCCTCTGGGATTCAGGCAACAGCCATGAGGCCGAGAGCTACCTGCCCAAACTTGCCTTGCTGGATGCGGACCTTCCGTTGGTGGACGTCGGCTGCGGCAACGGCAGCTTCACCCGCCACTTCGCCCCGCATTTCCCGCACGCTGTGGGCGTGGACTACTCGGCAAACGCCGTTGAGCGGGCGCGGCGCGAATCGCATGAGTGGCCGACGACGTCGTTCGCCGTTGCGGACCTCACGGCGCCCGGCGCGTGGCGAACCGTAGGGACGGCGCTGGAAGAGGCGGGCTTCAGCGGAGACGCCAACGTGTTCATCCGCGGCGTGCTCCATGTCCTGGACCGGAAGGGCCGGGCTGCTTTGGCAGCGAACTTGCTGCCGGTCGTGGGCCGGCGAGGAACGGTGTTCCTCGCGGAAACCAATTTCCGCGGCACCCCCGTGGACTACGTCAGCCACCTTGGCGCGACGCGGCATTCCATTCCCGCGCCGCTGGAGTGGGCCATCCGTGGCCTTCCCATGCCCGGGCGCTTCGGTGCCGCTCAACGGCGCAAGGCGTTTCCGCCGTCGGACTGGGACCTGGTGGAGGAGGGTGCGACGAACATCGAAACCCGGCCACTCAGCAACCCCGGGCGGCCGGACGTCATCCCCGGTTATTTCGCCATCCTCCGCCCCCACCAACCCAACTAGGTCGCATTTGTGCGCGTTTTGACGGCTCTAAACGCGTGTGGAGTCTCATGACTTAATAGACAGTTCTGTCTCATGACTTCGTAGACACTCTGTCTCAGGACATCGTGGACACTTAGCTTGCGGGTTTGCTGCTATGCATGAGCAAACCCCAACCGGACATCAAGATCCGGCATGCTGTGGCAACGTGGTCCGAGGATTCGCCCAGAGGCGCGGTTACTGCGTTCTGCAGGAAGCACAATGTCTCCCGGGCCTGGTTCTACCGGGTCCGGGCGGCGGCTGCCGAGGTGGGGCCGGTGAAGGCATTGGAGAAAAAGCCCACGATTCCAAGAACCATGCCGGCCCTGACCCCACAGGCGATGATCGAGTTGCTGCTCGGTACCCGGGCGGAACTGCAGGAGAGCGGGCAGGACCACGGTCCGCTTTCTGTCATCGCGAAGCTCTCACGACAAGGCTTCACACCGCCCTCGCGTGCCACCGTGGCCAGGATCTTTTCCCGGGCCGGTGTCGTGATGCCCGAACCGCGGAAGAAGCCTCGAAGCGCCTACAAAAGGTTCGTCTATCCGCAACCCAACGCGTGCTGGCAAATCGACTCGACCGAATGGCAGCTCGCCAGCGGCAAGAAGGTAGCCATCTTCCAACTCATCGATGATCATTCGCGTTTGGCGCTGGCGTCCCTGGTCGCACCCGGCGAAACCAGCGCCGCCGCAATCGCCGTCGTTACCCAGGCCATCGAACGCCACGGAGCACCGCAGAAGTTCCTTTCCGACAACGGCTCGGCACTGAATCCCACCCGCCGCGGCCGCACCGGGGCCCTCGTGGAGTTCCTCAAAGCCAAAGGCATCGAACCGATAACGGGCAAACCCTACAAACCCACCACCCAAGGCAAGAACGAACGCTTCCACCAAACCCTGCACCGATACCTGCACAGGCAACTCCCGGCCCCTTCAATGGCTGCCCTGCAACTGCAGGTCGACGCTTTCGATCTCTACTACAACAACGAACGCGAACATCAAGGCCTACCCGCGGGAACGACGCCCTATGAGGCCTGGAACGCCACCCCGAAAACGCCCCCGCCAACCGTTCCTGAGCAAGTCACGCCCGCAACGGACAGGCAAAGCGCGCACCGAACAGTGAACCGGAACGGGTCCGTGACGATCCTAGGAACCCACTTCAAAATGGGCAAAGAACACACCGGCACCACCGTGCACATCATCTACGACGACACCACCATCATGTTCTTCGGAGCACAAGGCACCGAGATCATCACTCACCCCAGACCTCCGCACGGAACCACCTACGTCGGCAACGGAAAACCCTCAGGAGTCGTCGCAGACCCACAAGGCACCCGCAAGAAACGAACAAAGTACCCGCCCCGCAGAGGCCGACAAACAAAGTCCCAAGACGAAGTGTCCACACAGTCGTGAGACAACAACCGTCCACGAAGTCATGAGACATGAAGTGTCTACAAGGTCATGAGACATGACAACGGCTCTAAACGCGCACAAATGCGACCCAGTTGGGTGCGGGGAGCGTTACTTGAGGCCGGCCCCGGGGAGGAGTTCCGTCGCGCCGAGGGAGTCCGCCACGAACGCGTAGTCCCACGCACGCTCACGCCACTGGACGTACCTGCCGGAGGCTCCGCCGTGCCCGCCATCCATCTCGATCTTCATCACGATCGGCTCTGAACCCGTGGACGTCGACCGCAGCGCCTGCACCCACTTGGCCGGCTCCACGTACAGGACGCGGGTGTCGTTGAAAGAGGTCACGGCAGCGATCTTCGGGTAAGCCACGGACCGCACGTTCTCGTACGGTGTGTAGGACTTCATGTACGCGTAGGCCTCGGGGTCGGTGATCGGGTTGCCCCATTCTTCCCATTCCAGCGCGGACAGCGGGAGGTCCGGATCCAGGATGGTGGTCAACGCATCCACGAACGGCACCTGGGCCACCACGGCCGCGTACTTCTCCGGCGCCATGTTCGCGACGGCGCCCATGAGAAGGCCGCCCGCCGAGCCACCCATTGCGGCAATGCGGTCAGGGGCAACCCAACCGGAGGCAGCCAGCCAATCCGTGGCCGCGATGAAGTCTGTGAACGTGTTCTTCTTGGTGAGTTTCTTGCCGTCGTCGTACCAGTGCCGGCCCAGCTCTCCACCACCGCGGATGTGCGCAATCACCATGACGATCCCGCGGTCCAGCAGGGACAACCGCGCCACGCCGAATCCGGGATCCATGCTCACTTCGTACGAGCCGTACCCGTACACCAAGCCGGCGCCCGTCCCGTCCTGCTTGACCGAAACGTGCCGCAGCACGGACAGCGGGACCCGGGTGCCGTCGTCGGCGGTGGCCCACTCACGGGTGGCGACGTAGTCGGCGGCCGAGTAACCGCCCAGCACGGGGCTTTCCTTGCGCAGCAGCAGTTCACCGGCGGGAGCATCAGCCGTGGGCAGCACAAAGTCGTAAACCCGCGACGGCGTGAAGTAGGACGTGTAGCCGATCCGGATGACCGGAGCGTTGTAGTCGGAGCCGGAGACGCCCGCAGTGTAGAGCTCCTCGTCGAATTCCGGCTCCACCGGGGCAGCCTGCTGCGGCGTCCCCAGCCCGGCGAGCGGCAGGACCTGCACGCGTTCAATGGTGTCCTTCCGGATGGACAGCACCAGATGCGTGGCGGTCACGCCGGCGCCGTTGACGCGAACGTCGTCTGAATGTTCGACGACGGTACGCCAGTCCTGCCCGGACAGCGGCTTGGCCAGTTCTTCAGGATCAACCAGGCTCACCATCGAGTTGATGGCGTCCTTGTTGTGGGTGAGCAGGATGGTCTCGCGACCGTCCAGGAGGAAGGGCTCGGCCTCATAGAGGAGGCGCTCGTCACGGGAGATGACGGTGGTCAACCCGGCGTCGTAGTCGTCGAAGCGGAGCAGGCGGGTCTCGCTGTACTCCGAGCAGCCGATGTTGAGCACAAGGTGGCGTCGGTCAGAGGCGAGGTCGAAGCCCAACCACATGGCGACGTCGTCCTCCTGGTACACCACCTCATCCTCGGTGACGGGCGTCCCCAGGACGTGGGCCTTCACCTGGTAGGGGCGCCAGGATTCGTCCACCACCGTGTAGAAGAGGCGGGTTCCGTCGGGGGAGAAGGCCACGCCGTAGAAGACGTTCTCGATCACGTCCGGGAGGAGTTCGCCGGTGCGGAGGTCCTTGATGCGCAGCGTGAAGCGTTCGTCGCCGGCGTTGTCCACGGCGTAGGCGTAGAGGTTGCCGTCGATGGTGACGGCGGCACCGCCAACGCTGAAGAAGGGCTTGCCCTCGGCCTCGACGTTGCCGTCCAGGAGGATCTCCTCGCCGGCAAGGGAAACACCGGGTTCAACCGACGGCGGAGTCCAGTCCGCCACGCGGTCTCCCGTGTCCTGGGCGCGGACGCGGCACTGGATGGTGTACTCCTTGCCCTCCACGGAACGGCTGTAGTACCACCACCCGTCCTTGCGGCTGGGCACGGACAGGTCAGTTTCCTGGGTGCGGCCCTTGATCTCCTGGAAGATCGCTTCGCGCAACGGCTCCTGGTGTGCGGTCACAGCTTCCTGGTAGGCGTTCTCAGCCTTGAGGTGTTCAACCACCTCCGGGGATTCCTTGTCCCGGAGCCACTCGTAGTTGTCCACGAAGACGTCGCCGTGGTGTTCGCGACGGGTGGGGACACGCTTGGCAACAGGGGGTTGGGGTGAGGAAGCCGGGGCAGGAGCAGGCGCGGAAGAAGTGTGGCTCATGTGGCCACTCTATCGCCCAAGTAACTGGCAGTAGGGGTTGTTCTCAGCGCTCAGAACAACCCCTGCTGCCAGTCAGTTGGGGAAGGAACTACGGCTCGCTACCGTCACCCGGTTCCGGCCGGATGCCTTGGCTGCGTACAGGGCGAGGTCGGCATCCTTGAGGAGCTGCTCTGTGCCCGAACGGTGCCCCTCGGCATAGGAAGCCACTCCGGCGCTGATGGTGAGGACGCCGTCAGGATCACCCGTGTGCTCGATCTGCAGCGCGTGCACCGCCGAACGGATGCGCTCCATGACACCCTCAGCGCCGTCCGAGTCCTGCCCGTGCAGGAGCAGCAGGAACTCCTCGCCGCCGAACCTGTAAACGCCGTCGGTCTCCCGCACCGCCCCGGCAAGCGTCGAGGCGATGGCCACCAGCGCCGCATCACCGGCAGGGTGCCCGTACAGATCGTTGTAGCTCTTGAAGTTGTCCACATCCACCATCGCCAAGCAGAAATCGTGGGGCTCGGTCCGGTCCTGCAGCTCCGCGAGGTCCTCGGTGAGCTTGAGCCTGTTGTGCAGCTTGGTGAGGGGATCCGTGCGTGCCTGCTCGGTGAGCGCCGAACGGTAACGCGCGAGGTCCGCGTGCAGCGAGGTGATCCGTTGCGCGGCCAGCAGCCTGATCCGCAGGTTGAACGGGTCCAACGGCTTGGTGACGTAGTCGTCCGCACCGGCCTCCATGCCGGCCAGCACATCATCCCGGGAGCCGTGCGAGGTCACCAGGATCAGGTAAGTGTACGAGTCCTCTTCAGAGGAACGGATGGCCCGGCACAGGTCCAGGCCGTTCAAGCCCGGCATCATCAGGTCCGTCACTACAGCCCCGGGCTGGTGCACCTGATACAGCTCCCAGGCTTCGTCGCCGTCCACCGCCACCACGCAATCGTGCCCGGCCTGCTCCACGGCGGCTTTGGTGATCATCCGGGAAATCAGGTCATCGTCCGCGATCAGGACTTTCATGGGGCTCCCAACAACGTGCGCCCGAGTTCGTCTTCCGCCCGGGCCAATTCTGCTTTCAATTCCTCAAACACGGGACGGCCCATCGGCTCCAACGGGGCCGAGCCGGACCCGCCCAGCTGTTCCAACCGCTTGGACAACGCCGACGCCCCCACAGCACCAATGCTGCCCGCGGCACCGGCCAGCTTGTGCGCGGCTGATCGGAGAGCGCCGGCGTCATTGGTGGCCAGGGCCTGGTCCAGGACGCCGAGCGCCCGGCTCGCCTCATCCCGGAAGGCCGCGACGGCGTCGGGCAGCAGCCCGGGGCCGAGCTCGCGAAGCAATTGCACACGGTCCGGGTCAATGGCCGGAGCGGCGCTCGCCGGGGATGTAGCGCTCGCTTGGGATGTAGCGCCCGACGGCGTTGCTGCCGCCGGCTGCTGCGGGTCGCCGGCCAAGGCCTGCGGCACCCACTTGGCCAGGGTCTGCCCGAGCGTGTCCACGTCCACGGGCTTGCTGATGTAGTCGTCCATGCCCGCGGCGAAACAGCGCTCGCGGTCCTCATCCAAGGCCCCGGCAGTCATGGCGATGATGGGAACGCGTCGGCCGGCGGCGTCGCGGGCCCTGATGGTGCGGGTTGCTTCGAATCCATCCATGACCGGCATGTGGCAGTCCATGAGGATGGCTGCGTAGTCCTGGGTGAGGGTGGCAGCAACGGCTTGTTCGCCGTCGTCGACGATGTCTACCTCGTAACCCAAACGGTTCGCCATGCCGCGGGCCACCAGCTGGTTGACCTCGTTGTCTTCGGCCACCAGGAGCCTGCCAAGGCTCCCGGCCGCCGGCCTGGGAGAAGCGGCCTTCGCGGGTGCCGGGCCTGGAGTCTTCCCGGCAATGAGCCGGAGCAGCCGGTTGTAGAACTCGGAGCTCCGGACCGGCTTGGTGAGGTATTCGCGGATGCCTGCGGAGGTGAGTTCGGCTTTCTCCACGCCCATGGTGGAGGTCAGCAGGATGATGCCCGGAGCGTGTGTGCCGTTGCCTTCCGACGTGAGTTGGCGGGCGAGCTGCAGGCCGTTGGTGTCCGGCATGCACATGTCCACCACTGCGAGGTCGTAGGGTGAATGGGCATTGGCCGCCGCGCGGTATTGTTCCAAAGCGGTCCTGGCGTCCGGCACAGCTACAGGGACCATGCCCCAACTGGCCAGCTGGTTCTCCAGGACCAGGCGGTTGGTGGAGTTGTCGTCCACCACCAGGACCCGGCGGCCTGCCAACGATGCCGGAACCGCCGCCGTGTCCGCGGGGACCGGGCCGATCGGCAGCTCCAGCTCGAACCAGAACCGGCTGCCGGCGCCCTCCTCGCTGGCCAGGCCGATTTCACCGCCCATGACTTCCGTGAGCCGCCGGGAAATGGCCAGCCCCAGGCCGGTTCCGCCGTAGCGGCGCGTGGTGGACGCATCCGCCTGGGCGAAGGATTCGAAAAGCCGTTGGTGGTCCGCTTCGCTGATGCCGATTCCGGTGTCCCGGACTTGGAAGCGCAGGGACGCTTTGCCGTCGTGCTCCTTTAGGAGGGACACCTGGATCTCCACCTCACCGGAGGGGGTGAACTTCACGGCGTTGGAGGCAAGGTTCAGCAGGATCTGGCGGATGCGTCCGGAGTCGCCCATGAGCCGTGGCGGGACGTCCGGATGGCAGTAGGAGATGAGTTCCAGGTCCTTGCTCTGCGCCGCTTCGGCAACGAGTCCGGCCACCTCTTCCACCAGTGCCCGCGGATCGAACGCGGTGACGTCCAGGTCCACTTTGCCGGCTTCCAGCTTGGAGAAATCAAGGATGTCGTTGATGAGGGTGAGGAGGACCTCTCCGGCACCTTTCACGCCCTGTGCGTATTGGCGTTGGGCTTCGTTCAACTCGGTGTCCATCAGGAGGGACGTCAGCCCGATGACGGCGTTGAGCGGCGTGCGGATCTCGTGGCTCATGGTGGCGAGGAACTCGGACTTCAAGCGGCTGGCTTCCAACGCCGTCTCACGTGCACACAAGAGCTCGGCTTCGGCGGCCCTGCGTTCGGTGATGTCCCGGGAGATGGTGGCGGCGCCCCTGATCCCCGTGGCACTGCGGACAGGGGACATCGTGATGGAGACGGGAACAAGCGTCCCGTCCGAACGCCGCCGGGTGGATTCGTAGTTCTGCACTGTGCCTTGCGCCGCCGTGATGGCGAGGGCCTCGGCTTCCTCCTGGCGGAGTTCGGCGGGGATGAAGAAATCGTTCTTCCTGCCGATGGTTTCCGACGCCGGATAGCCGTAGATGCGCTCGGCGCCCGGGTTCCAGCTGGTGATGGTGCCGTCAGGGTCCTTGCCGATAATCGCGTCGCCGGAGGAGTTGACGATCGCCCCCAGCCCTTCCAGTTCGGCGGTGCGTTCGGCAACTTTGCTTTCGAGCTCACTGGTGAGCGTGACGTTCTCGACGACGATCAGCACCTGGCGCACGATGACGAAACTAATAGTCACCAAACCAGTGATGACCAGGATCGGCTCAAAACCGATGGCCCTGCTCCTGGAGAAGAACACGGCACTGAAAACCGGCAGGTAGGGGAGCAGTTCCAGCATCGCCGCGTAGGCGCGGCCGTCCTTGCGCACCTTGTCCGACGCCGGAACAAGGGGGCTGAGGGCAATCAACAGCAGGGCGGTCACCCAGCCGAAAACCAAGGGCGAGCCCGTGACGCCGGTGACGCCTTCAAGGGTGAAGCGCACATAGATCAGGTCCGTGCCGGCGAGGATCCAGAAGCCCACCCCGAGGCAAAGCCACGGCAGCCGCCTTCCGCGCACCGCCCGCATGGTCAGGACGATGACCACGGTCACCATGAACACGTCCGCTATGGGGTAAGCCATCTGGGTGGCCTGGGCGAAGGGGTCCTGGTTCGGAATTCCTGCCAAAGGTCCCAGGACGGCACTCCACGCTATGAAGAACGTGGAGCTTGCCACCACGCCGGCATCCAGGATGGTCCGTTTGAGGGAGAGCCGCCGGCCCTTCCCCCTCAACAGCAGGGTCAGCCCAATGGCTGCGGGCAGCGCGTACCCGATGAAGCCGATGTCGGCGATGGAGGGGAAAGGGTAATCGTGGTTAAGCGTGACGCCGTTGACGGTCCAGATGAGCTGGCCGGCAGTCCACAAAGCCAGCCCGGCAACAACGAACCACCGGCCCGTGGCGTGGCCCCGGCGTCGCACGGCCGCCAGGGTGTGGGCAGTCAGGGCAGTAAGTGCGGCAGTCAGTATTGCCAGGTCGCCCAGCAATTGCGCCGTGGGAGAACCGATGCCGCTGGCGAGACCGGCCGACAGGAGCACAAAGCATAAAGCTGCGGCCGTCGAGAAGAGCCGGATTGTTCGTGCGGTTACTCTGCGCGGTGGCAGAACTCCTTGCTTCACTCCTGCCACCGAACCCCTGCCTTCAACCGTGGCCCCACCCAAAAGCGAACAATGCGCGTACAGTCCGTTGCGCTGTGGTGATCATACGTGGGTGGGCCAGCTTCTTGTGGGAATATGCGTCAAGATGTTCCCGCCTACTTGGGTGTTGGCGTTCCCTGCAGCAACTTGGCTAGCTCAGCGTTGGACAGCTTGGCCCACGCTGTCTCGGAGGACCCCTGCAATGCCGCCTCCGGGCTTTGAGTTTGCACCCACCATTTGGCCTCGAACACGTATGGGCCAAACATCACGCGATCGCCCTTCTTGTACACGGTTTCGGCCGACCATACAGGGTAGGTGCCGGCAGGAGCTGTGACCTCTGGTTGCGGGCGATCCCCCGGGAGGACGGGGCCGATCAGCTGCCAGGGAGCTGCCGTGCCGGCAGCTACGGGGTTGTTGGGGACATCGTTCTTGGTCCACCACTTCGCTTCATACACATTGCCGTGCCACACTGTGCGGTCCGACTTTACGTAGGCGTTGGTAGGTGACCAGATGGGGTACGGGCTGGTGGCGGGATCGTCGACGACGGGCGCTGCGGTTGTAGTGGTTGTCGGCTCCGGAGCGGGTGACGTTGCGGTGCTGACGGAATCCCGTTCCGCGCCAAGGATGCTCGAGAACAAGCCACCTGACTGCGCCACGCCGCTGCAGGCATCTGAGACCACCGTCAGCGTGGGGTAGTTCGGTCCGCATTCGACATCCCTGTTCAGGGACCACATGGACATACGCCCTACGCCTTTGCTTTCCGCGAAGTCGTGCAGGCCCTCCGCGTCGGCGACGGTGAAGACGTCGGCCACAATGTCATTTTGGCCGATCATGGGGGTAAGGCCGATCTTGCGCCACAGGGTTTGCGCACCAAGGTCTTGGTTGACCGACGAATAGATTTCTCCCAGTTGGGAGTGGGTTGCCTCTGCTGCGGCAATTGACGCCTGCAGCATGGTTTGCCCTGCGACGCGGCTGGCACCGTAGTCCATGGTCATGACGTTGACGCCCGCAAGGTCGACGCCGGCTGACAGCATCTGCTTGACGGCGGATGTCCCCTCGGCCGTCAGTCCCGTAGGAGCCACAGGGAGCGTCAACCATACGGAGAGGTCCTGGGCGTTTTCCCGGCGTTCCTTCTGGAGTTCGCTGATCACTTTGGCCTGCCGCGTGAGTGCATCGACGTCGGATAGTGCGGCTCCTTCGATATCCAGGTCGATGGACGTCAACTCGTATCGGTCCACTACTTGTGCATAAGCGGCCTTTAGCCGGGCGGCGTCCCTGCATGCCGTCGCCAGTTCCTTGTTCGACAAACCGCCGAACGAGACGGCTACGCTGCCTCCGGCCTGGCGCAACCTTGCAATACGGCGATCCAGGTCCAGGTCTTCCCCTGCCGCATCAAGGCTGTAGAACGTACCCCACGACGGCGTGCAGCCATCCTTCGGGTCGGCGACGATGAACGAGAGGACCACTGATTTGGTGCTCGCCGTCGATGCCTGCTCGAAGGCATACCTCGGGGTCGCCGTGACGTCGACATACCCCGCGAAAGTGGATGGTGAAGCAGCGGCGGCCCGGGCATCGGAATAGTTGTGCCACGTGGTGATGCCGGCAGCTACCAGCCCTCCAATGACGAGCGATAAAACGGAGAGCCGAAGGATGGACAGTTTCCGTCCAGGGAAGTATTTCGACATGGATCACCCAACGTTGACACTGAAGTTTGATGCGAAGCAGGGGCAAATGAATACCGTGAGGTTCCTAATAAGACCTCGATTGTCAAGCCTTAAAGACAGGAATCGACACGGCGCAAACCTCCATTAGTATAAGGGGTAAATCGATGTGACTTGACAAACGGACGATCACGTCTTTCCGGATAGCTGGCCTTGGCCTTGCATGCAATCTGATGGGGAACTATGACGGACCAACTGGTGGATTCACCTGACCTTGTGCCTAATTCGGGCACGGCTATCGATGAGCCATCGGAGGCTAAGGGGCGCAAACGCCAATGGGGATCGGAGCGCCGTTCCGAGCCGCTCCCGATTGTTCACCCAAAGCCTTCCGCCCGGAAGATCGTGCTGGGCCGGCTTGCCATTTTGGCCACTGTGGGCGCGTGGATGTATTACGTCGTTTCCACCATCATCCGCGAGTTCATTAATAACCCGAATCCTGGTTTCCGTTTCACCATCGAGTCCGTTTCCTATGTGGTGGTAGTAACTTTCCTGACGTTCTCGGCCCTGATGTACCTGATGGCCAGGCAGGGCGCCCTCTACCGCTTCAGGGAACACCGCAGGGTCCCGCGGGGTGAACTGGACAATCACTTTGCCGATTACCAGCACGGCATCACGGTGCTCGTACCTTCTTACGCCGAAGAGCCGGGGGTAGTGAGGGCCACGTTGTGGTCGGCAGCCCTGCAGGAATTCCCTGACTTGCGTGTGGTTCTGCTGCTGGACGATCCGCCCAACCCCACTGACCCGGAAAAGGCCCGGCGTCTTGATGAGACAAGGGCGTTGGCCGGCCAGATTGAGAGGGCGCTATCTGCACCAGCTGCCCGGGCCAACAGTGCCTTGGCGGCTTACCGCGCCCGCAGGAACGGGCCGGTCGATCCGGCTGCCGGCAGTGCGTCTCCTGCAACCAAGAAGACAGGGAAGCAAAAGGGCGCACAACAAAAGCTCCGGGACCTCGATGAGCTGGACTTGCTCATTGCCGAATACGAGGCTGCAGCCGAATGGTTGGAAGCCATGGCGGAGGCAGAGTCAGTCCACGACCATGTGGACGAGTTCTTTGTGGACCTTGTGATCATGGGCCTGGCGCGCGAATTGCGCTTGGTGCTCCTGGCCCTGACATCGGCAAAGGCCCAGGGAGCCCTGCCCGCACCTGAGCGAATGGAGCAGCTGTACCTCAGGCTCACATGGATATTCAATGGCCGCTTGGAGTCGTTCGAGCGCAAGCGTTATGCGAGCCTTTCCCATGAAGCCAACAAGGCCATGAACCTGAATGCCTACATTTCCCTCATGGGTCAGCGTTGGCGGAAGGAAGAAGCGGGCGGAGCCACATTGCTGCGTCCTGCTACTACGCCGCATGAAGATGACCTTGTGGTACCGGACAGCACCTATTTGCTGACCCTTGACGCCGATTCCCTGCTGCTCCGGGATTATTGCCTCCGATTGGTGTATTTTCTCGAATCGGCAGGAAATGAACGTGTAGCTGTAACCCAAACTCCTTATTCGTCGTTCCGTGGAGCTCCAACGCGAATTGAGCGAATTGCGGGCGCCACAACAGATATCCAACACATCCTCCACCAAGGAATGTCCTATTACGGGGCAACTTTTTGGGTGGGAGCCAACGCCATTATCCGCAAACGCGCGTTGGAAGACATCGTGGAAGTGGAGACGGTTGGCGGCTTCGAGGTGCGTACCTACATCCAGGACCGCACTGTCATTGAAGATACGGAGTCGAGCATCGACTTGGGCGCCCACGGGTGGACCTTGGTCAATTATCCGGAGCGCTTGAGCTACAGCGCTACACCGCCGGATTTTGGTTCCCTGGTAGTGCAGCGGCGGCGCTGGGCCAATGGAGGCTTGCTGATCCTGCCCAAGCTGTGGAACCAACTGTCGCAGCGGCGACTCCAACGCGAGAGGATCCTCATTCGGGAAGTCCTCTTGAGGGTGAACTACATGGCCTCTATCTGCTGGGCCAGTTTTGGGCTCCTGTTCCTGCTGGCCTATCCCTATGACAGTCGCTTGCTCAGCCCTGCTGTGTTTGTTGCCGCACTTCCGTACTTCCTCTGCATGGGATCCGATCTTCGCGACTGCGGGCACCGGTTCAGTGACATCTTCAGGATTTACGGTTTCAACCTCATCCTCTTGCCGGTGAACCTGGCCGGCGTGCTCAAGTCGTTGCAGCAGGGCCTGACGGGGGACAAGATTCCGTTCGTCCGCACGCCCAAGGTCAAGAACCGCACCGCAGCCCCGGCCATCTACGTCCTGATCCCATACCTCATTGTTGCCTTTTCCCTGTTGACCATCTGGCGGGACTGGCAGCAGGGAAACTGGGGCAATGTTGCGTTCGCTACGCTGAATGCGGTGCTGGCCATGACGTGTATCCAGGCCTACATAGGGCTCTGGAACTCGGTGGTGGATATCTCCTTGGGTGCACTCAACTGGCTTTACGTCAGTCCGAAGTCGAAAGCAGGCAAGGAGCCGGTGGTGGTCCCCAAGTCGGCGGAGGAAGTGGATTGGGAGTCGATCCTGTATCACGGTGACCGCAGGCTCAACCGAGACCTCCGCGGCGGAACTGATCGTCGTCGCCGCATCTCACTGCGATAGCCTTCCAGCAGCCCGGGCCCGGCACATGCCGGTCCCGGGCTTTTTCGTGCCCGCTGACGAAAATTTGCTGGATCATTCGGTCCGGCACGGGCTGGTTCCTTGGATTCCCGGGCTTCGCCTCAGCCAAGCCGCGGATGATCCAGCAAATTCAGGGCGAGCCCCACGAAGGCGGCCAAAAGCTTGACTGAAAACCTCCCCTCCGCATATTCTGAACGAACGGTCGGTAATTTATTAGGAGCAACCATGGCAACGCAGAATCTGCAGTCTGTGCCCGTTGAGCTGTCCCCGGAGGAGCAGGAACGGGAGGCGGCTGGTCAGGCGTACTTTGACCGCATTATCTCGGAGGACTCGCGCATTGAACCGCGGGACTGGATGCCGGCGGCTTACCGCAAGACTTTGCTGCGCCAGATCTCGCAGCACGCGCACTCGGAAATCATCGGCATGCAGCCGGAAGCCAACTGGATCACCAGGGCACCGAGCCTGAAGCGCAAGTCCATCCTCATGGCCAAGGTCCAGGACGAAGCCGGCCACGGCCTCTACCTGTACTCGGCTGCCGAGACCCTGGGCCAGTCCCGGGACAAGATGACGGAGGACCTCATTGCGGGCAAGGCCCGGTACTCGTCCATCTTCAATTACCCCACGCTTTCCTGGGCGGACATGGGTGCTATCGGCTGGCTGGTTGACGGCGCAGCCATCTGCAACCAGGTTCCCCTCTGCCGTGCATCCTACGGTCCTTACGGCCGCGCAATGGTGCGCATCTGTAAGGAAGAGTCCTTCCACCAACGCCAGGGTTTCGAGATCCTGCTGGAACTCTCCAACGGAACGCCGGCGCAGAAGCAGATGGCACAGGACGCCGTGAACCGCTGGTACGCGCCGTCGCTGATGATGTTCGGCCCGCCGGATGACGATTCACCCAACTCCAAGCAGTCCATGGCGTGGAACATCAAGCGGTTCAGCAATGACGAGCTGCGCAGCCGGTTCGTCGGCATGATGGTGGAGCAGGTCAAGGTCCTCGGCCTGACCCTCCCGGACAAGGACATCCGTTTCAACGAAGAAACCAAGAAGTGGGAACACGGACCCCTGGACTGGAATGAGTTCAAGGAAGTCCTGGCCGGCCGCGGTCCCTGCAACTCGCAGCGCATTGAGCGCCGCCGTGAGGCACACGAAAACGGTGCCTGGGTTCGGGAAGCTGCCGCAGCCTACGCCCGCAAGCAAGCACAGAAGGAACACGCAGCATGAGCAACCAGCAGCCTGAAGAAACCCCCTGGTCCCTCTGGGAGGTCTTTGTCCGGTCCAGCCGCGGCCTGTCCCACGTGCATGCAGGTTCCTTGCACGCACCGGATGCCGCCATGGCCCTCCGCAACGCCCGCGATCTGTACACCCGCCGCAACGAGGGCGTGTCCATCTGGGTTGTTCCGGCTGAGGCAATTGCCGCCAGCGATCCCGATTCCAAGGGCTCGTTCTTCGAATCCCCGCAGGGCAAGGATTACCGCCATGCGACGTACTACACCAAGAGTGAAGGCGTGAAGCACCTGTGACTGACAAAGCAACTGACTTCGCCATCGAAGGCCACGGCGATATCTCCGTGGGCGTCTCGGGTGCGGGTGCGTCCGGTGACGGTTCGGCCAGTGCCACCCGTATCACCCCGGGCAATGCACTGCGTCCCGAGGACATCGCCCTTGAGGTCCGCCGCGGGGAAGTAAAGCCCAGCGAAGATATGGCCGAGTACGCGCTGCGCCTGGGTGATGACGGGCTGATCCTCGCCCAGCGCCTGGGCCACTGGATTTCCCGCGCTCCCGAGCTCGAGGAAGACATCGCGCTTGGCAACATCGCACTGGACCAGTTGGGCCACGCACGGTCCTTCCTGACTTATGCCGGTGCCGCTTGGGACAAGTCGGAAGACGACCTCGCGTACTTCCGCCGCGAGCACGAGTTCCGTTCGGCGCACCTCTTCGAGCAGCCCAACGGCGACTTCGCTGTGACCATCGCACGCCAGTTCATTGTGAGCTTCTACCAGTACCAGCTCTACACGGCGCTCACCGCGTCCACGGATGCCACCATCGCAGCCATTTCCGCGAAGGCCGTGAAAGAAGTTGACTACCACCGCGACCACAGCGCCCAGTGGGTGCTGCGCCTGGCCGGTGGCACGGATGAGTCGCGCGAGCGCATGATCAAGGGCCTGACCCTCGTGTGGCCGTACGTTGACGAACTCTTCGAAGACGATGAGCTCACCACCCGCCTCGCCGAAGCCGGCGTGGCGGTCCAGCCGTCCAGCCTGCGGGCAGAGTTCGACCGCCTGGCCGGGGAGATCCTGGCCGAGGCCGAGCTGGAGATCCCGGCTGTTCCGCAGGCTCCGGGGGGCGGCCGTCGCGGCAAGCACTCCGAGCACATGGGCTACATCCTGGCCGAGATGCAGGTCCTGGCCCGCGAACACCCCGGCGCGAGCTGGTGACCATCATGGCCACGGTAAGCACCTTGACCGCCGCGGAACAGCAGGCGTGGGACATCGCGTCCACCGTCTGCGATCCGGAGATCCCGGTCCTCACCATTGAGGACTTGGGGATCCTGCGCGGCGTGCGCGTTGTCGAGTCGTCGGATGCAGCCGCTTCGGAAGACGGGCACGACGGCGGCCCGGCGGCTTCCGCCGTCGAGGTCACCATCACGCCCACGTACTCGGGCTGCCCGGCCATGGACGCCATTGGCGACGACCTGCGGAAGGCTTTCGAGAAGGAAGGCTACGCAAGCGTCGAGATCAACCTGGTCCTGTCCCCGGCTTGGACCACTGACTGGATGACCGAGTCCGGCAAGGCGAAGCTCGAGGAGTACGGCATTGCGCCGCCGTCGGGCCGGTCCGCTGCCGGTGGCCATTCCGGTCCTGTCCGTTTGAACCTGGCCGTGAAATGCCCGCAGTGTTCATCGTTGAACACCAAGGAACTCACCCGCTTCGGTTCCACGTCCTGCAAGGCGCTGTTTGTCTGCCAGGACTGCAAGGAACCGTTCGACTACTTCAAAGTCTTGTAAGGAAGAGCATGACCACCGAAACCCAGACGGCCAGCCGCCGTCGTGCGTCTTTCCACAACCTGACCGTCTCGGAAGTCCGGCGCCTTACGGACGACGCAATCGAAGTCACGTTTGGTGTTCCCGTCGAGCTGGCAGGCCAGTACGACTACCTGCCCGGCCAGTACGTTGCCCTCCGCACGTCGCTGCCGGGTGAGGACGGTGAGCTGCACGAGGTACGCCGCAGCTACTCGATCTGCGCCGAACCGCGCACGTTTGGCGACGGCAGCAGCGAGATCCGCGTGGCCATCAAGAAGGACCTTGGCGGCATCTTCTCCACGTGGGCCAATGCCGAGCTGAAGGCCGGGGACACCCTGGACGTCATGAGCCCGCAGGGTGCGTTCATTTCGCGGCACGGCAAGGACGGCGCGTCCGTGCAGCACAACGTGATGAACTCCATGAACCACCCGGAGGAATTGGCGGGGGAGCCGGGCAACTTCGTGGCCATCGCGGCGGGGTCGGGCATCACACCGGTCATCGCGATTGCGCGCACGCTGCTGGCCGCCAACCCAGAGACCACGTTCGATCTTATTTACGCCAACAAGGCCGCCATGGACGTCATGTTCCTGGAAGAGCTGGCGGACCTGAAGGACAAGTACCCCACCCGCCTGGCGCTTCACCACGTCCTGTCCCGCGAGCAGCGCATTGCGCCGCTGATGACGGGCCGCATCGATTCGGAGAAGTTGCAGGCGTTGCTGTCCTCCGCCATCCATGCCGAGGATGTGGACGAATGGTTCCTGTGCGGGCCGTTCGAACTGGTCCAGTTGTGCCGTGACACCCTTGCCGCACGCGGCGTGGAGCCGGAGCATGTGCGCTTCGAGCTGTTCACCACGGGCCGCCCGGACCGTCCTGAAGGCAACGCCGGCCGCCCGGTTGTGGAGGACGAGTCGCAGGAGACTTACAAGATCACCTTCAAGCTGGACGGCCTCACCGGCGACGTCGCCAGCCCCACCCACGCCCGGGAATCCATCCTCAACGCAGCTTTGCGCGTCCGCCCGGACGTTCCGTTCGCTTGCGCCGGTGGCGTGTGCGGCACCTGCCGCGCCAAGGTGGTTACGGGTACCGTGACCATGGATGAGAACTACGCCCTGGAGCAGGACGAGCTGGACAAGGGCTACGTCCTCACCTGCCAGGCCCACCCCACCAGCGAAGAAGTTACCGTCGACTTCGACGTCTAAGGAGTCCCCATGATCGAGCTCTCCATTGCCAGCGGCATCGCCGAAATCGTCCTGAATGCCCCGCAGAAGCTGAACTCGCTGGACGAGGCCGCGCTGGCCCAGTTGGGAAAAGCGTACGACGACGCTGCTGCCGCTGCCGAACGCGGTGAGGTCCGGGCGCTGCTGCTTCGCGGCGAAGGCCGGGCCTTCTGCGCGGGACGCGACATCGCGGGCGTGACTCCTGAGACCGACGATGCCCAGGCGTACCTGGGCGGGTTGGTTGAGCCGTTGCTGAAGAAGATGGCCGCGTTCCCTGCACCCACCTTCGCGGCTGCGCATGGTGCGTGCCTGGGCGTCGGGCTCGGCCTGCTGCTGGCCACGGACGTTGTGTATGTGGCGGAGAATGCCAAGTTCGGCTCGCCCTTCGCCAAGCTCGGCGCGACGTTGGATTCCGGCGGGCACTGGTACTTCGCCGAGCGTTTGGGCATGCACCGCACCTTGGACCTGATCTACACTGCGGACCTCATTTCCGGGACCGAAGCCGTGGCACAGGGCATGTTCAGCAGGGCCATGCCGGATGAGGCTTTGCTGCCCACTACCCGGTCCATCGTGGAGCGCGTGGCTTCCGGTGCGACTCAGGCGTTCGTCGCTTCCAAGGAGTTGGTGGCCCACATCCGCGATCAGCGCCTTGGCCTGTGGGAGTCCATGGCCGAGGAGAACACGGAGCAGGCACGCCTGTGCAAGACCGATGACTATGCCGAGGGATTCCGGGCGTTCCAGGAGAAGCGGGCGCCTGTTTTCAAGGGGTAGTTCCTGGTCCGTAGTGGCAGAATGTACGTGAAAGGTCAGCATCGGGCCGCTCGGAACCAGCATCCATTCGCCATGTCAGGACGTGAGATGAAGAAAGTCAGGTACACCCCAGGGCTTACGGATGCCCTGCGGGAAAAAGTGCGTTCATCCGCGAACTCAATGAGCGGCCAAAAGCGGCATATCCCTGGAAAACCGATTCGCGTTCCAATAAGTGTCATTGCCGATCAGGTGAGCGCCTCCATGGCGATAGAGGGCAGGGGACTGGTTTCCAAACTGACCGTCGGACAAACTGTGGCTTCCAAAAAATTGGTCAATGACGTTGTTGCCCGCGCGGCAGCCCGTCGTGGCAGGAGCCGAGACGTCCCGGAAGCATGAGCCCCAACTATGGGAGTACTCCTGTCGACCCTGAGGAAGCGATGGCCTTCGTGGAGGGTGTCGCTTTCGATACTAAAGAGGATGTTTACCGAGCGGAGGCAGAGGGCATTTCAGCCGTCGAATCAGAAATACTGACGGCTATCGCGGACGGCGCCGTTTCGGCAATCGACCTCTGCGATTACGAAACGTTCCTTCAAATGCACGAGGCATGTTACTCGGGCATCTGGAAGTGGGCAGGGAAGATCAGGACGAGGGAAGTCTCTATTGGAGTCGCCCCTGAGGTGATCAGGCAGAGGCTGCCCGAGGAATTGGGAAACATTGCCTATTGGGTCGAGCATGATGTTGACCCGTTCTGGACAGCCATGGCAGCACACCACCGACTCGTCATGGTCCATCCTTTTGTGGACGGCAACGGTCGGCTCACCCGCCTGTGTGCCGATCTTCTGCTCTACAGCTTGACGTCGCGCTACCTATTCGATTGGGAACCAGTCGTTGACTCTGATGCCTACTTCGAAGCGCTCCGGGAAGCAGATCGGACCATGAGCCCGGATGCCTTGCTGAAAATTGTCGGGCTGATCGACCTAGGGGACTAAGTAACACCTGTGGAACGCGGGAACCCCCTCGCAGGGTTCTCCAAGGTCCGTCCGCCTACGATGGTCAGCATGAAAACCGTCCGTGAGGCCCGCTCTGTTGCCGTGGTGATCAATGCGGCTTCACGTCGTGGGGCCGCAGCCGCGACGTCTGCCGTCGATCTCCTGAAGCAGGCCGGCGTGCCGGTTTCCGCGGTCCATGCGGTGACCTCGGGTGCGGAGCTGACGGGTGTGCTCGATCGCGTGGCAGCGGAGCAGCATGACCTGGTGGTTGTGGGCGGCGGCGACGGCACGGTGAGCTACGCTGCAGGGCTGCTTGCCGGAACTGACACGGTGCTGGGAGTGCTCCCGCTGGGGACGGCCAATGATCTTGCCCGGACACTCGAGATTCCCAACGGCCTCGCAGAAGCCTGTGCCGTCATTTCCGACGGCAAGGTAGTGGACATCGACCTCGGCCGGGCGAACGGGCAGCCGTTCCTCAACGTGGCTTCCGTTGGTCTCTCCGTAGGTGTCACCCAAGCGCTCAGCCCTGGGCTCAAACGACGGATCGGTCCCTTGGCGTACGGCGTCGCCACCGTTCAGGCCTATGCCCGGCACCGGCCGTTCCGTGCCCGGCTGGAGTTCCCGGACGGCGACCATCCAACGTTGGAACTAGAGGACCTGCTCCAAGTCGCAGTGGGAAACGGCAGGCATTACGGTGGCGGCAACACTGTTTCACCGATGGCCGGGATCGATGACCACACCCTGGATATCTACGCGATCCTCGCTGCACCGCTGAGGGAACACGTGAAGATTGCGCGGCTCCTGAAGGATGGCAGCTTCGTGGAGCATGACCGCGTGTACCACCTGGAGACCCGGAACGTCCGGCTGGTCACCCATCCGTCCATGCCGGTAAACCTCGACGGCGAGATCGCCACGGAATCGCCGACGGACTTCGCGGTCCAGCGCAACGCAGTCCATGTGGTGGTTCCGCAGGGGAGTACGGGGGCTACGTTCGAGGGACCGTCCGGTTAAGAACTTTGAGGTTTCCCGCCTTATGTGCCTTTAGAGAATCGCCGTCATCCCGTTCCAGCCCGAGCCAACCTTCGTGGCTGTTGGCCAGGCCCAGGCGCCTTTACCCGCGTAGAGCCACAGTTCGCCGGCGGAATTCCGGGCGAGGATATCTGCCCTCCCATCGCCGTTGAAATCACCGGGTCCAACAAGGGAGTCCATGACGTTCCACCCTTGGCCGATGGCCTGGCGGGAGAGCCAGCTGCCGTATCCGCTGGACGGGTAGAGCCAAAGGGTCCCGGCGCTGTCCCGGGCCACCAGGTCCGAGGTGCCGTCGTTGTTGAAATCACCCGCACCGGTGATCTCGGACATTCCGTTCCAGCCGGAACCCGCCCATGTTCGGGGCAGCCAGCCGCCCTTGCCATCACCGTGGTAAACCCACAAGGCGCCGTCCCGGGCCCGGGCAATGACGTCAGCGAATCCGTCGCTACGGAAGTCAATGGCTTCGATTGCGCTCATGCCTTCCCAGCCACTGCCAACCTGCACGCGGGGCAGCCAGCCGCCCGAGCCGTTTCCGGGATAGAGCCACAAGACCCCGCCACCATCGCGGGCCAAAACATCGGCTTTGCCGTCACCGTTGAAATCGCCCGGAGCCACAAGTGCTGTCATGATATTCCAGCCCTGACCAACCTGCGCGCGGGGCAGCCAGCCGCCCGAGCCGTTGCCCGGGTACAGCCAGAGCAGGCCGGAAGCGTCCCTGGCCAGGATGTCGGCTTTGCCGTCACCGTTGAAATCGTTCTTGAGGGGCTGATCGAGGTTTCCATCGATAACCGCCACTGAAGCAGATCCGTTGTTGGCAATGAAAACCCTGTTGCTGGACGGATTGACAGCTGCTGCGTTGGGTTCCATCCCGGTGTAGACCGCTGTGCTTGTGTTGTCCCCGCCGTCGATGACGGCGGTTCCCCTGCCGTTCATGGTTGCGTAGATCTTGTTGTTCGACGGGTTGACCACAATCGTCCGAACACGGGTGGCAGTGGACACGTTCGCGGTCTCGCGCATGGTGGCACCGTCCACCACTCGAACGGATCCTTCTACGGAATTAGTGGCAGTGCCTACGTAGATTCTGTCCGTGACGGAGTTGACGGCCAATTGGTAAATCGAACTGCTGAACCCCAGCGACCTCGTGACAGTGTCGGTGTTGCCGGAGATGGACATCAAGTTGTCCTTGTTAGCGACGTAGATCTTGTTGAGCTTGGGATTGACGGCGATATCGATCACCCCGCCGGCTCCCACGATCGGGCTGATCTTCCCGCTGCCGTCAAGCACCTTTACCGTTCCTGCTGAGCGCAGGTAGGTCTTGTCCGTAGTGGTGTTGAAGGCTATTTCCTGGACGCCCCCAGTGAGGGGAACGGCAGTAGCCGTGTTGGTGGCACCGTCGATAACGGTGAGTCCGTTCCCCGTGCCTACATACACCTTGTTGGTCTTTTCATTCACGGCCAGGGCGTCCGCGGTTGCCCCGATTGACACCACTGCCGCCGCGTTTGTTGCTCCGTCAATCACCGCCAGGGACTGGGCGTCGCTAGCGTAGAGCTTGTTAGTCGCGGAATTCACTGCGAGTCGCGACGAGTAGTCGCGGGGCTGGTAGATCCGTCCTCCGCCTGGCACGCCCCCACGCACGCTGAAAATGCCCTCGATGGTGGACACGTACGCCGTATCCGTGGAGGTGTTTACTGCGATTCCCCCAAGGTTGTCACCAACCGGGTCAACTTTTACCACCGAGTCGGCCGTTGCAGGAGCGGCGTTGCTGCCTGCTAGAAGCATCACTGTCAACACGCCACATGTGGCGGTAGCTCTTGCTGTCCGTCGTCGGTGGTTCAACCCGCCGAGCGCGCGCGAACCATCAGTCAAGGCGATCATGTTTCCCCCAAAAGTAGTGACGCCGGAGCGTCGTCAGCAGCAGTCTATAGCCGTTCCGGCCATTAGGCTGGACCAATGATTACGGCCAGGGACCGGACTCCCAGACTTGGACGGCGTGTGCTCATGGCAGCCTTCGGCGTCTACCTCGTGGCTCTAGCCTTGGTGGTATTTCTCCCGTCGAAGGAAGCCAGCACCGTTACCGGCTTCGTCGGCGTCATCGCTGAATGGCTTGCTGCATTGGGCCTTCCCTTCGAAGAAGCAGCCGTTGGGGTGGAGTTCGTTTCCAACATCGTCATGTTCGTCCCGTTCGGTTTGCTGGCCACTTTTCTTGGCCAAGCCGTTGGAACTGGTGGCGGATGCTGCTTCTCGGCGCAGTCACGTCTACGTTTATCGAGCTCATGCAGCTCCTGATTCCGGGGCGTGTGACGGCGCTATCTGACGTCATCGCAAACACTGCGGGTGGGCTCATAGGCGCCGCTGTCGCCAGGCAGGTCTACCGGGGTTCTGAACATTAGAGATGCTCGCAGGGTTCAGTACAAACGCCAAACCCCGGCGTCCGCTGAGAGCGGGCCGGGGTTTGCGGGTAATTGTTGCTGAGATTGATAGGCGCTAGTTGCCTTTTTCCAGAGCGTGAGCGGTGACGTATGCGCCCAGTTGGTCCTTGGAAAGTGCCTCCGCAATTTCAGAGATGGCTTGGTTGTCGGCCACCACGATTGATTGGCCATCCGGGGAGCTGCCAGTCCCGAGGGTCGGGAGGGTGAACATGACGGTGTCGTTGGCCCGGAGGTCCTTCATCCCAACGGCAAGACTTCCAATAGCCCCAGCGTCAAAGCCCTTGTCCACGCTGACGAACGGGGACATGGCCGAGACCATGTTGTTGACGGTCACGGGGTTCGTGAGGGTGTCCCTCGCGATGATCTTGCTGATCATGGACTTGAGGTAAGCCTGCTGGTTACGGACTCGCTGGTAGTCGCCGTCGCTGAAGGACTTGCGTTCACGAACGAAGGCCAAGGCTTCGTCGCCGTTAAGTGTCAACTTTCCGGCATCGTAGAAATGTCCCTTCATGGGTCCTGAAGCTGGAGCGAATGGGATCTTGTTGTTTACTTCCACGCCGCCGAGGGCGTCGGTGAGGCCCTTGAAGCCTTCAAAGTCGACCATGGCAACGTGGTCAATGCGTTGCTTGAACAGCGATTCGACGGTCTGGACAACAAGAGGAACGCCTCCGTAGGTAAGGGCGGAGTTGATCTTGGACTGCCCCCTGCCGGGGATGTCCACCCAGAGGTCACGCATCAGTGAGACGGCGTACACGTTTTTGCGGTCGGCAGGGATATGTACCAACATCAGCGTGTCCGAGCGCTGGTCAGTGGATGCGTCGGTTTCCAAGTCAACCTGATCGGTTCCGCGGCTGTCGCTGCCCATGACCAGGATGTTCATGGCCGCCGTACCGTTGACCGGCTCAGCCTTTTGGGGTCGCGTTGACTCCTCGGGGAATGCCGCGTCAATCTTGGTGGTCCCGTTGTTGAAAGTCTGTGCAAGGTTGAAAAGGTACAGGCCACACACAAGTCCAATGACCACCACGGCGGCTGCGAAGCCCAGCAGGACGTTACGGGCGGTCTTGTTACCACCCTTTTGACGTCGGGGGCGCGAGTCCGCCGAGGGGTTTTCGGTATCAGTAGGGAGCGTCATTTGTTCCTTGATGTTGGCAACAGCAGAGATGATTCTAGCAATTTTGTGATATCGGGTTATCCGACGGCTGCTTTCGCAGGCGTTGGATGCACTGTTTCCGTTGAAGATCCCCGCTCGTTGGAGACCGAAATCTGGTAGGCGGTGTCCGTGGGTGGGGCCGCTTTTCCAAGGTCGATCGTCACCGATTGGAGTTGCGGATTGAGACCTTGTTCTCTACCAAAGGATGCCTTGACCACTGCCGGTTGGCCGGTGGTGCGATGCTTGTCGCCCTTTTTGTCGATGAATTCCAGGGCATAGGAAATCCCTTCCAGATTGAAGCCGGTTACCTTGACCGCGCCGCCATTGACCACATCACTTGAGATATCCGTAATGAGGGGAGTGGCCAACCCCTTCTGGAGATCTTCCCTCAGTGGCTGATTCGTACCCGAGCAGGTGAAGTAGGGGTCCCACATGAAGGAGATGATCTTTCTGGTAGATCCCATTTGCTGGAGTTGGCGATCAACCCTGTCTATCGTTGTTTGCCCGCGCAAGCTTTGCTCGCAGGGATTTGCTTCCGTGGCGGGCGCCATGCCTTCCAAGTTGGCCCACAGTTCTGCCTGGGTGCCCTTGACTCCTTCTGCAGCCGCATCGAAGTATTCGCTGTTCGGTGCGGCGTACTTGCTTACCCACGTTCCCCGGCCAACAATGCTGGCCGCAAAACTGTCCACCTTGCCCCCGGCTTCAGTAGCTCTGTAGGCCGCGCCCTTGCCGGTTCCCATTCCGTCTTGGATGGCTATGGATAGTTGCAGCCCGCTTGCAGTCCCGGCGAGTTTTCGAGCACCCCTGCGGGCGTCCGCTGGCGTGATGGCCGCGGAACTCCTCCGCGATTCAATGTAGGGGCTCACAATCGCGGACCGGTCAGGAAGCACGCGATGAATGGCTTTGTTCTGCATTGCGTAGAGCGACACCACGGGATCGAAGAAGGTGTTGTCCGTGACAGGCATCTCAAAGTGGTGATAAAAGCCCGCGAGGCCTGCCACGTCATTAAGATCGGCCTGGTAGCGAAGGAATCGTTCGGTAAACAGCTGGAGTGTGTTCTGGTAGCTGAGGTCGGGCAGGTACTCAAAATCTGTCCGTTTGGCGGGCGCCGGCAATCCGGCGTAGAACCGCATGTTCAACTTGGTTGCGGCTGAAGCCACTGAAATGGTGGGATCTGCCGCCGTTGAGGGACTGCCGCCTGCCACAACCAGGTCATAGACGCCGTCTTTGGCTGTGCAACCGCCATTGTTGGAAGGGAAAACCATCACAGTGTAGGTCCTGCCAGGTACCTCAACGAGTCGGTCATTCGGGCACTGGAGCGCAGGTTTGCCCCATTGGCCTCCATCCGAGAAGGTGAAGTACCGGCCGATTTTGAGCTTGGAGCCAATAACTTCCCCGCAGTTCTCGCCATTGATCTTGCAGTCCGTGGGGAGCGTCGCCAGTGTGGCGGGGGATAGCACCGAGCCGAACGTGATGACGGTGTCGCCGCCGACCGACTTGATCTCTTCCAGTTTTTTCTGGTTCCTGGCATCAGAAGGGGCTGAGTAGATGAAGTATCCGCTGATGGGGTAGTGCGGTAGTTGAACTGCTTGTGGGGCCTCGGCCTGCTCCGCGGGTGAGCCTTCAGGAGGGGTATGCCCACTCAATCCGTTGACAACCAGGAACACCGCGAGAATGGAAGCCAAGGAACCAGCGGCCAACCACCACCTGAAAGGACGCCTGTTCCTGCTGTAATCGCTGGTAGGGAGCATGCGTCCTTCGGTCTCCAGATCTTCGGAAAGTTGGTCGCGAAATCAGCGGAAACAAGTTAAAAACTATGCTTCGCCCAGGCAGCAATATCGCGGGCTTTTAGCGGGCTAGAGGGATCCCCGCTGAGTCGGGATCTAATCCATACGATAAACTAACCCGGAGTGCCTTCATGAATCGGGTGATTCCCGGCCGCCTGTCTCAGTGGTCGGTCCAGTTTGGCGCCGCAATTTAGCTAGGTCAGAACTACAGGGGGAACGTTGAGCACCGGAATCAGGCGTGTTCGAGCCGCAGGGTTGGCTTTGCTGCTCGCGTCCTTGGGCTTCTTGGGTACCCACCCGGCATTGGCTACGGAGACCAACCCAGTTCCTGGCCCTTCGGACTCCCAGAGTCCGCTTCCCGAACCGACCTTCCCCGAGGTAGTCCTTCCGCCTCTCACTGATCCCGTTCCCGTAGAGCCTCAGCCGGAGCCCAGCACAGACCCCGTACCCCCAGTCCCAAATGTTCCGGCTCCAGCAGAGCCCGTTCCGGCTCCCGTGGTGCCTCCTGCCGGTGAGCCCGCTCAGCCACCGCCCGTAGCACCAGTCGTCCCCGAGGTCCCCCCGGCTCCAGCTGTATCAGAGCCTGGATCCTCTGAGCCGGAGAGCTACATCGTCGAGCCCCTTGTCCCCACCGAGGAAACCAGTTCGGCTCCCGCTGTCACCACGCCGGCTCCGACGCAGTCGCCCACGAAGGCAGCAACGGCGCCCCTGGTGGCAAGCGCGGAGGTGGCGGGCCCCCTGAAAGCTGCCTTGGCTCCTGTCGCAGAGAACAATCCTTTCGTTCAGGCTTTGACTGTCGCTGTGCTTCTGCTCTTGGGCGCAGCCTACTTCCGTGCACTTCGTTCCAAAGGGATGCCCCGACCCCGTCTCAACGGCAAGTAGGCCATGAGTAGTTCCCGAACAGGGGACGGCAGTCTGAGCAACGATGTGCCGAATCCTCCGCGCCTTATGGTGCTCACACACTCTTACTGGCCGGAGCACAGCCCTCCGCAACGTAGGTGGTCATCACTGACCCGTGAGTTCATCGGGGCTGGCTGGGACGTCGAAGTAGTGACGCCGGTGGCTCACTACCCGAACGGCCGCCGCGATCTTCCCCGCCGCCATGCAGGCTATGCCTTCGGCCGGCAATCAGGCCCGCACGGCGAACGGATAAGGCGCGTCCCATATCTGAGGCACTTGGGCAGGTCTCCTGTGGCTCGTCTTGTTGACCAGCTATTTTCAGCGATCCTGTCTGTCCCGGTCGGCTTGGGCGGAAAGAAACCGGACGCCATTCTTGCGACGGCACCCAGCCTTCCAACCCTGGCAACGGGATATGTTCTTTCCCGGTTCCGCAGGGTGCCCCTCATCGTCGAAATGCGGGATGCCTGGCCGGACCTCGCCCGGGATGCTCGCCTGGTGCAAGGCAGCGTGAAGAGCCTCGTAGAGCGGGCCGTCGAGTTTGTGCAGCATCGGGCGGACATGGTTGTCACCGTCACTGAGGGGTTTGCCCAAACGCTGCGTGACAGGGGTCTTCGGAACGTTGTTACGGTAAGCAACGGCTTGGACCTGCATACGGTTCCGTTTTTGGATCCTCCTGCTTTGGAGCGGGACGTCTTCCACGCCCTGTATTTGGGCAACCACGGCAAGAGTCAGCGTCTGGATATCCTTATCCGCGCCAGTGCCCTGCTAGGCGAGGGCTTCCACCTCACACTGGTGGGAAGCGGAACCAACCGGCAACAGCTTGTGAAGCTTGCCCGGGAACTCGACGCTCCTGTCTCTTTCTTCCCCTCACTTCATGGACCCGCGGTGCTTGAGAAGTACAGTGAGGCCGATACCTGCATCGTGTCATTGCGCGACGACTGGAAATCCTTTGAGACCACCGTTCCGTCCAAGACTTACGAGGTATTGGCCGTGGGACGTCACGTGACGGCGATCGTGAAGGGTGAGGCCAAACGGATTATTGAAGACGCCCGGGGCGGAGACGTCGTGGGCGCAAGCCCCGAGGCCGTTGCCGAGCTCTGGCGCGACCTGTCCCAAGACCGTGCCCGGTTGGCCGCGGGGCGAAGCGGCCGTGAGTGGGTTAGAAACAACGCCGATTACGCGGAGTTGGCCCGCCAGTACATGGGTAACATTGCCAGTCTGCTTGGCCGTGACTCCTGCGTCCCAAGCCGGGAGAAGATTTCATGAGCATCTTGAAGAATGTCAGGCTTGCCGCCACCACAATCGCGGATCACCTGACTGAGGCTCCTTTCGTTCTGGCACTTCAGATACTTAGGCGTTTGCCTTCGACTATCGTGCGGCCAGCCGCGTCCGGACTGGCGTCTCTCGCTCCGCAGTCCAGCAGTGCTGCCTTCTTACTCGCCAGCCACGCTGCCGGTGACGACGCCGGACTGGAGCGCCGCTTTGACAATGCCTTGAGGTGCGGTACCACCCCAGAGCACGCGCGCAAGGCAGCCGAAGTGGCTCTTGCCGCCGGCCGGACAGAGTGGGCGGACAGGTTCCTTTCCCGCGCAGCTGAGAGTACGCAGCTCGCGGCGACCACCGCACGGCGTAGGTGGTACGACGGCGACATGACCTCCGCCGTCGACGTCTTGCGAGGGCAGCCCGGAAACGCCTCCAAGCAGCGTCAGCGGCTCGAATCGGAGCTCCGGGTCTTCCAAGGCTGGCGGCCATCCTTGGCCAGCTCCAGCATGCAGCCGGAACCACGTCGGGTTCTTCACCTCCTGACGAATTCCGTGCCTCATACGGGAAGCGGTTACGCCCGACGCAGCCACTCGATCCTCAGCGCCCAGGCGCGGGAGGGGTGGGAACCTTTGGCGGTCACACGTCTGGGGTACCCGGTCCAGATCGGTGTGCTGAACGCCCGAGATGTGGACGTTGTGGATGGTGTCCGGTACCAGCGGCTTCTGCCTGCAGCCATAGCCAAATCGATGGACGGACGGCTGCAGCAGCAGGCCGAGGAACTTCTCAAAGTGGCCCGCGAGTTCCGCCCCAGCGTCCTTCACACCACCACGCACTTCGTCAACGGTTTGGTAGCACGTGAAGTCGCCAACGCACTGGGAATTCCGTGGGTTTATGAGGTCCGCGGCCAGTTGGCTGATACTTGGGCGTCCACGCGGGATCCAGAGGCAAAGAGCAGCGAACGGTACCGGCTTTTCACTGATCGGGAAGCCGACGTCATGCGTAGTGCCGACCTGGTGGTCACGCTCGGAGAGTCGATGAAGCGCAACATTCTGACAGCAGGAGTCCCTGAAGAGCAGATTCTGCTTTCTCCCAATGCAGTGGGCGGCGCCTACCTTGGTGAACCACTGACTCATGCGGAAGCCCGCAGCGCCTTGGGGCTTGATTCGGATGCCCTGTACATCGGAACCGTAAGCAGCCTGGTGGATTACGAAGGCCTTGAGGATCTGGTCACATCATTTGCTTTGCTGGCGCCGCGACTGCCAAAGTTGAAGCTGATTGTAGTGGGTGACGGGACGGCTGCGCCGGCCCTCCGCGATCAAGTCAGACGGCTGGGCCTTTTAGATAGAGTCCTTTTCCCAGGACGGGTCCCCGCTGACAAAGCACAACTTTTTCATCAGGCACTCGACGTTTTCGTTGTGCCCCGGAAGGACCTGTCCGTGACCCGTTCCGTTACGCCGCTGAAGCCTGTTGAAGCTCTTGCTTCGGCGCGGCCCGTGGTGGCCAGCCGCTTGGACGCGTTGCAGGAGATAGTGCACGACGGCGTCAACGGGCGGCTTGCCGAGCCCTCGGATCCCGAGGGGCTGGCTGAGGTGTTGTTGGGTTTGCTTGAGGACAACGGCATGCGCCGGCGTCTTGGGGACGCAGGCAGGCAGCAGGTTCTGGCGACCCGCACTTGGGAAGCGAACGCGAAGGCGTGCGTGCAGGCCTACGAAACTTTGGCGTCTAACTATACGAGGAGGGCCAGCTGATGTCGGCTAAAAAGGCAGTCATGCCAGAGCCAGCAGTGGTGCAGCCGTTGGCTGTCGACATGCGGCGGCTAACGCGTGTAGGAGCGCGACCGAAGTTCCTGGACTACCTGGTCCAGCTTTGGGATTTCCGCGATTTCATTTTCTATGATTCACGGGCCAGGGTACAGAGCGGTACCCGCCGGGACCGTCTGGGCAGCGCCTGGTTGCTGTTGAACCCGATCTTTAGTGGACTCACGTACTACATCATGTTCGGGTTGCTGTTGCAGACAGGCCACGGCATCGAAAACTACATCGGATATCTGGTCATTGGCGTCTTCATCTTCCAGGCCTCTGCCGGCGCCATCACCACCGGCGCAAGGTCGATCCATAGCAACAAGGCCGTGGTCCAAGCCTTCAACTTCCCGAGGGCGACCTTGCCCATCGGAGCAAACATCCGCGAGATGATGGCCAATGTTCCTTTGATTCTTGCGATGCTCTTGATCATTACGCTCGTGCCACCGGTGGAGAAGATTAGCTGGCTCTGGCTGATGATCCTGCCGGCACTTGCTCTTCAATCCATCTTCAACCTGGGCATCGGGCTCATCTTGGCGAGGATCATCTCAAGGGTCCACGACGCTACCCACCTCTTGCCCTTCTTCATGAGGGCTTGGATGTATGGGTCAGCCATCTTCTACTCATACGATCGCTTCGTCACGCATCCGGAAGTTCTGGCACTGATGAAGATCAACCCACTCTTCAACGTCATCGACATCATCCGGAACTGTGTTCTGTATGCTCAACCACCCACATGGCAGTCATGGGCCATCCTCGCCGTCTGGGCCCTCGGAGCGCTCATGGTTGGCATGGTCTTTTTCTGGCAGGGGGAGGAATCCTATGGTCGCGGCTGAGCAGGTATTGGACGTAGAGGGGCACCCATGCGTAGTGGTTGACCGCGCGACAATGGAATATCGGGTGGTGACTACAGACTCTGACGCTGTGGCTCAGGAGCGCCGCGAGACCAGTTTCCTACAGCGACTGACCCGGCGGCCAAATACAGTGACGGTCCGCGCCTTGCACGAACTGTCACTCGTTGTGGAGCGTGGCGAGTCCGTGGGCATTATCGGCCGAAACGGCTCGGGCAAGAGCACGCTCATGAAGCTCATCTGCGGACAGGTGCGGCCATCTTCTGGAGCCGTCTTCGCATCCAGCACTCCAATCATGCTCGGAGTTAACGCGGCGCTCGTCGGTGATCTTTCAGGCCATCAGAATGTGATCCTGGGCTGTCTTGCCATGGGTATGAGCCGGCGCGAGGTCAAGGAAAAGTTCACGAGCATCGTCGAGCTCTCCGGTCTCAGGGACTCCATCTACCTGCCGATGAAGTCGTATTCCTCGGGGATGGCGTCAAGACTCCGATTCGCCATCGCTGCGAGTATCGACCCTGAGATTCTGCTCGTGGACGAGGCGCTGAATACAGGTGACGCGCAGTTCGGTGACCGAAGCAAGCGACGGATGGACCAGCTTCGGGAACAAGCAGGTTGTGTGTTCATCGTTAGCCACTCCCTGGACACCATTACCAGCATGTGCAGTCGGGTCGTGTGGCTGGACATGGGGCACATGATCATGGACGGCGATCCCGCCGAAACAGTCAAGTCCTATCAGGATTTTACGGGGAACTTGGCAAAAGGAAATGGCATCACAGCCGCCAGAATTCGGGATGAAGCCCGCGCCAATCTCCAAATGACGGAAGTGTTGACCAGAAGTAAAATGCGTAGGAGCCGGGCATGATTTACACCGTAGACAACTTGCGGAAAGCCGCATGGCACTTCCGGGCCGGGGGCGTTCGCCAGCTCCAAGCCTTTCATAGACGACAACGCGCACTGGCGGTGAATAAGACGTCCAACAAGGACATCCAGCCCCGGCCCTCAGCTCCCAAGTCCGGTAGCGACAAACGGCAGCTCACTTTCCCCTCCTTTGACTACCCGAAGGTCCCTTCACGTCGAGATGATCTGACCGTTGCCGTCATCCTTGACGATTTCTCGGCCAAGGCCTTTGCTTTCGAATGGAACCTCGTCTTCTTGACGAAGGACAGCTGGCTTGAAGAGTTGCAGCGGCAGCGCGTTGACTTTCTATTTGTGGAATCCGCATGGGAGGGTAATGGGGGATCCTGGAGGTACCAGCTGACCGGGACCAGCGGACCGAAACAGGACTTCCTCAATCTGATGCAATGGTGCAGGGAGAACGGTGTTCCGACTGTCTTCTGGAACAAAGAAGATCCTCCGCACTTCCACGATTTCTTGCCGGCAGCCCGAGAGTTTGACGTTGTTTTCACTTCGGACGCAAACAAGCTACCGGACTACCGGCAGGCACTAGGGCACAACCGCGTTGATGTCCTGCCGTTCGCAGCGCAACCGGCGATTCACAACCCGGTTCGACCAAGAGAAGGCCGTCACTCCCGTGACGTGGCATTTGCGGGCATGTATTTCGCTCACAAGTATCCAGAACGCCGCGAGCAACTGCGCCTTCTGCTTGATGGGGCCATGGCGGGGTCCGACAGAGTAAAGCACGGCTTGGAGATTTTCTCACGGCAGCTCGGCGGAAATCCCGATTACCAGTTTCCCGAGCCGTATGCCTCCCGCGTTGTGGGGTCCCTGACATACGATCAGATGCTGACGGCGTACAAAGCTTACAAAGTCTTCTTGAACGTAAATTCCGTGGTCGATTCGCCAAGCATGTGTGCTCGCCGAATCTTCGAAATCACAGCTTCTGGAACACCGGTTGTCACCACACCTAGTCCGGCTTTGCCCAGGTTCTTTCCGAATGGGGAGATCCACAGCGTGGACAACAAAGAAGACGCAGCATTCATCATGAGGGCGTTGATGAGGAGCCCCGAGCTCAACGATCGCTCAGTTCACGTCGCCCAGCGTCGGATTTGGGCAGAGCATACCTACGCGCACCGAGCGGAACAAGTAGTTGGGCTGGCGCTTCCTCAACGGGTTCGACCCGTGGAACCAGAGTCCGTAAGTGCGTTGGTATCTACGATCCGACCCCATCAACTTGACCATATTTTCAAGACCGTTGGCTCCCAACAGGGTATCGACGTCGAATTGGTCCTATTGACGCATGGGTTCAAGGTCAGTTGGTGGAAGATTTGGCGCTTGCGTAGGAAATATGGCGTGCGTAAAGTCACGCTGCTTCACGAGCCACGCACAGTCAGCCTCGGCGCTTGCTTGAATCTGTGTACAGCGGCAGCGAGTGGCGCCATTCTCACCAAAATGGATGATGACGACTACTACGGTCCGAATTATCTCCGCGACCAAGTCAACGCTTTGATGTTCTCGAGGGCCGATGTTGTCGGCAAACTCGCGCATTTCATGTTTATCGAGAGCCGGAATGCAACACTGCTGAGGTTCAATCACATGGAGCATCGATTCAGCCATATGGTCATCGGGGCTACGATCATGGCAAGAAAAGCCGTTTTCGAACGCTATCCCTTCGAGGAGATCGGGCGAGGAGAAGACACCGCGTTCATGCGCGCGGTCAGCGCTGACGGCGGCAAAATCTACGCTGCCGACCGATATAACTACTACGTTCAGCGGTCTGCTTCGGGACACACTTGGACCGCCTCTGACGATCAACTCTTGGCATCCGGTGATATTCAGTTCTGGGGAAATCCCACGCAGCACGTCACTGTCTAGACATAAAATACAAAAAAGGGGACGAAATTGAATTCGATTAACCGAGTTGCTGTAATTGGATTGGGCTACATCGGTCTGCCTACGGCGGCCATCCTGGCCACAAACGGTATAGACGTCACAGGTGTTGACGTCAGCCAGCGCACCGTCGACGCGGTAAACGCGGGCGAGGTGCCTTTCGTGGAACCTGATCTCGGCGTACATGTATCCGGGGCTGTTAGCCAAGGCCACCTTCGTGCAACAACTGAGACACCGTCGGCTGAAGCGTACATCGTTGCTGTTCCAACTCCCTTCAAGTCTGACCGTTCCGCAGACCTGAGCTACATCGAAGCAGCGGCTCGTGGCATCGCTCCGCAACTCCAAGGCGGTGAGTTGCTGATCCTTGAGTCCACGTCGCCTCCGGGGGCCACGGAGTACATGGCCAACTACATCCTGAACCTTCGCCCTGACCTGAGCCTTGACGGTTCCGGGTCGCGCCCCGCGATTCTGGTGGCCCACTGTCCTGAGCGCGTGCTTCCCGGCAGGGTCATGATTGAGCTTGTCACGAACGACAGGATCGTGGGGGGCATGACGGTCGAGGCGGCCGAGGCGGCAAAGAATCTCTACGCTGTCTTTTGCCAGGGCGAGATTCTGACCACAGACGCGGTAACAGCCGAGATGGCCAAACTGGTGGAGAACTCGTATCGAGACGTCAATATTGCGTTCGCCAATGAGCTTTCTGTTATCAGCGACAAGCTCGGTATTGACGTCTGGGAACTCATCCGATTGGCCAACCACCACCCGCGAGTGAACATTCTGCAGCCGGGCCCCGGTGTCGGTGGTCACTGCATTGCGGTTGATCCCTGGTTCATCGTGGCGGCAGCGCCGGAAGAGTCTCGTTTGATCCGCACAGCGCGCGAGGTCAACGACTCAAAGCCTGAATGGGTGATCGAGCAAGCAAAGAGCGCTCTCGCTGCGCTGCCTGAATCCGCTGAGCTGTCTGTGCTCGGACTGGCATTCAAAGCAAACATCGACGATCTGCGGGAGTCACCGGCGATCGAAATCGCAGCGCAACTTGCTGATTCCCTGCCTGACCGCCGGCTTAACGTTGCGGAGCCTCACATCGAGGCGCTGCCCGGAAAGCTCGCCAACCGCCGAAATGTAGAGTTCTTATCGGTAGAAGAGTCAATCCAACGCTCTGATGTGGTTCTGGTTCTTGTCGACCACGACGCCGTCAAAGAGGTGGCAGCCGAAGAACTCGTTGGCAAAATACTGATCGACACTCGCGGGGCACTGCTAGCATGACGATATCCATCGCGAACTCGAAAGCAGGCCCTGGTACGCGAATCGGGCTTAGCGCCGAGACGGCACTTACGGGAGAGCGCGTATGTGCAGGCCGGACCACCGTCATTACCGGCGTACTTACAACGGAATCAGAATATTCACTGCTGCCGTTGGATGCAGTCTTTGTCCGAAGTCTGGAGGACTTCCGTGCAGTCGGATCTTTTGACGAACAGCCCTTTTTAGTGACCGAATCCGGGTTCCCTTTGGCAGCTGAGCTGATTGAGCTTGGGCAATTGGACCCAAAATCACCGATAACTTGGAGCCTGCAAGCTCCATTGAAGGAAACTCTTGAGCAGCTTAGTTTGCTTGAGCTGCCAGCGGAGATCGCTGTACACCGAATAAGCGGAGCTATCGAAGCGGTTGTTGTCAGCACAGCAGCTGTGCCGCATGCGGAGCGGCTCGATCTCCAGAGCTTTCAGGCGGGCTTTGCAGTCAATGCCACACTTTTAGGCTACGAGTATGCCAACCGTCCGTTGGACCACGACGGAAGTCTCCAGGAACTGATTGATTTGCGTCGAAAGCATCTCAGTCTGCTGGAGGTACTACTGCCAGCTGCTGATCAGGCTTCAGACGAGGTTGCTGTTCCCACCGGGCCGTCGGACGAGGTGCTGAAGCTTGAGAAGGAACTGCTCGTTCTGAAGGAGCGCTTTGACGTTCTGGACAACGATCATCAGGCTATGGACACCGACTACCGTGCGTTGGATGCCAAGTACCAGGCCTTGGAGAGCGATCATCAGGCTTTGGCCAGCGAGTACAAGGCGTTGACAAAAAAATACCAAGCGTTGGCGAATTCACGGCTCGGTAGGCTCACACTGCGACTTTGGCAGCGGAAGACATCAAGCTCAAACAAGATGCAATCGAAGGAGGAGGCCTGAGACATGGCTGTGCAAAGAGAGGGGAATGTTGACGTCGACTATGGCTCCACGATGGTGGTCGATTCTAAAGCCCGTGATGCGGAGATTCTAGCTCTACGTCGCTTGCTCGGCGCGTCGGAGGCCCCACAGCACCGTTCGAGTTCAGAATTCATACCCGGCGTCAGCGTTATTATTCCGAGTTACCTGGGCAGCGATCGAATTGCGGTTTGTTTACAGTCTTTAGTTGAACAAACACTTGACGGGGCATCCTTCGAGATCATACTGATCATTAATGGCGTAGATGATGGTACCTACAAAATAGCTAGCATGTTACGCGAAGCTAATCCGGAGAATCAAATCCGAATTCTGTATCAGCCGCATGCTAGTGCTGGTTCAGCTCGGAATCGTGGAATTGAAGCAGCGCGTTTTGAATATGTAACTTTTGTTGATGACGATGACTACGTTGGCCCGAAGTTCTTGGAGCGACTGCTCGCTGCCGCCTCACCAAACTGCGTATCCATTTCACCAATTGTCAACGTCGACACCGACGGCAACCTCAACGCTTCTAACGCGGTGAATGTACAGATCTCCGCACGCGGAACCAAGAAGTTCAACTTCAAATCCGTTAGCACTTTCCTTGGCCTCAATGCTTGCAAATTGATCCCGACCAAAGCGATCAAACGACTGAGGTATTCTGAGACTCTTCGGAGCGGGGAGGATGTCTGCTTCATGGCGCAGTTGGCTGTGGAGAATAGTTTTGACGCCCTTGTAGCAACCACCGAAGCTTCGGGATCATATTTCCGAATTCTCAGAGACGAATCGATTTCCCGCCAGCCGCTGAATTTTGACTTTGCTGTCATTCAGCGTCTTGAAGTCATTCAGCAGCTTGAATCGCAAAAGACTTGGAACTCGTCGGTCAATGATGTGTTACTGACAGGATTAATTAAATCTCAAGCTAACTTCATCAAGCGCTATCTTGATGAGAATCCTAAGGAGAGACATCAGGTTGTTGAGGCTATAGATGCCATGAACCTTAAAGACTTCCCTTGGTCTCTCATCAACGCCGGGAACGCACGTGGTTTGGTTGTGAGTTATTGCTTTGCTCCTTATTCTGACACAAGCGCTGTGGTTGCATCAAAAGCAATCGTCGAACGCGGCCATATTGTCGACGTCATATACAACAACATGGGATCAGTTCGCAGAAAAGACAGCAATCTTGAGACCATTGCTGGTCGTTTTATAGACAGCTCTTTTGAGATTGATGCTCCACCCTCATTTGCTGGATGGAAGCAAATTTCTGAGTTTGTGCAGAAGGGCCTGGGCGTGGCGGACGGTCGTAATGCACGAATCGGTGGTTATGAAACCCTGTACAGCCGTGTTCTTTGGCCTGGATCACACTTCCTTGCTGCAAAATTCAAACTTCAAAACCCGAATGTCGCCTGGACAGCAGAATTCTCGGATCCAATGAGCACTGATGCCCAAGGAAAGCTGCGGGCTGGTGAACTGGTCCGTGATGAGCTGTTCGACGAGTTTGAGCGCGCAGTGGTTTTAAGAGGCTTTGAATCACTCGAGACTAACAGTCTTTTTACGTGGTGTGAGTATATAACCTATATTCTCGCGGATGAGTTGATCTTTACTAATGAAAATCAGCTTGAATACATGTTGAGCTATGTTTCCGACCCTGACCTAAAAGAGCGAATCCGGGCTAAATCGATCGTGCGGGTACATCCGACCCCGCCTAGCAGAAGCTACGAGATGCTTCCCGCGAAATATGAACTGTCGGAGTCTGTTGTGAATGTTGGCTACTTCGGCGCTTTCTATGAAAATCGTGGTCTTATGGAGGTGCTCACCGCACTGACAAACTCCTCAGCTTCGGTTCGCAGGAAACTTCGGTTACACGTCTTTACTAATAAGCCGGATGATGTTGTGCAACAGGTCCAACATTTTGGTCTAATGGGGATTGTCAAGGCGCAGGGCTATCGTCCTTATCTTGAGTTTCTCAATTTGACGACGAAGTTCGACGTCCTGCTGGTCAACGACGTTGAGCGCACTGGGGAAATGGCCATCAACCCCTTCCTTCCCTCGAAGTATTCCGACTACGTCGGAAGTGGGCAGCCTGTATGGGGCCTACTGGATGAGGGGAGCCCGTTGAGCACCAAACCTTTGGCCTATTCTTCGACCGTTGGTAACGCAGTCCAGGCTGTGCGCGTGCTGGAAGAAATTCTGGACGATTGGCAAGAAGGCAGGGCCGTAGCGTTGAGTTAGCTGATTGGCCAATAGCACGGTCGACTCACCTCGGTTGCTGACACGGAACCGAGGCGAGTCGACTCTCGTTCTGCTGCTCGTATTACTTCGCCTATTTAGTTTGCTCATTCAGGGTAAAATCCGTCCGTACGGGTTCTACGGCGGGAAGAAAGTGATGCAATAATGGATAACTGGGATGCCCGTCACAAGGCTCCAATTGTTAATTGGACGTCTCTGGCTGATCTTCGTGTTCAAGGTCGACAGAGACACATCGTTCATCCTTCCGCCCCGGGGGAGTCCTATCCCTTGGATTGTCTTGTGGATCCTCGCGACTCGGACGTGCTCATCGTCGCCTTGCATGGTGCCCTGAACCGGGAGGTCTACTCGCTCCCGCGCTTCGAGTGGATGGCTACCCTACAAAACCGTCCAGAAAGCCTTTTGTTCCTTTCAGATACCCCCCTCGGGTCCCACGGTGATTTGAAGCTTGCCTGGTACACCGGAGACTCGTCGGACAACCTTACGGAGAGATACGGGGCCCTCATTCGCAGTGTCGCTGTACAATGCGGTGCTTCGCGAGTCGTGCTCCTTGGCTTTTCAGGCGGCGGATTTGCGGCTTTAGCGATGGCACCACTCATCGCCGGGTCGATTGCGCTTGCTTTCTCACCGCAAGCATCAATAGGAAGCTATTACGGAGTCTTTGCGGATGCATATGCAACTGCGCTCTACCCGGAGTTTAGATCTTTTGACAGAGTTGAAGCTGCGTTTCCACGTCGGGTGTGTTTGATGCAGCTGTACTCAGACCCCGAGGTTACGGCCAACTTTGTATACGTGCAGAATAGTGGCGATATTCACCATATGAATCATCACTTCTCACCGTTTCACGAAGTCGCAGGCGAGCGACCTGGCGCCCACTTCATTGTTGAACACGAATCGGATTCGCATTCCGCTCCTTCGAAGGAACGCGTGAATCAGGAGCTCGATGCTTGCCTAACGCGTACGAACGCCGAATAGCTCCACTGCACTTACGCTTAATTGCAGCTTCCATGTTGCCCAATTCTTAAACCGCGTTGTATGCGCCCTACGAATGGAGTCCTGCGTGCAGGAATTAAAACTTGAGATTTCTCATCTCAAGCGGCAGATTACTGAACTTCAGAAGCAGTTGAGAGCCATCTCGCCAAGAACAGATGTTTGGTTGCCGCCTGACACTTTTGTCGGAGATAACTGTACTATCGCGCCGACTGTCCAGTTTATGTCTGGTGAGGATCGTGAGATTCGTATAGGTGCGCGTACAAACATCTATCGAGGGACCGAAATTACGGGCCCAGTCACTATCGGCAGTGGATGTTTGGTAAACCGGGACGGCTACCTGCGGAGCAACACAACGCTTGGTGATAATGTCATGGTAGGGCCGTTTACCCGGTTCGTTACCGACTCCCATGAGATAGGTCCTTCCTCCAAACGCGGCGGTGCCAATAAGTGGCCGCCCATCGTTGTAGGGGATGGAACATGGATTGGTGCTAGCGTGACAATTCTTGGGGGTGTCTCCATTGGAAAAGGTTGTATTATTGCGGCAGGCGCTGTGGTTATCTCCGATATTCCCGACAACAGCTTGGCAGGCGGGGTGCCCGCAAGAATTATTAGGAAGCTCAACGAGTAGCAGCCGCTGTAGGCGTTGAGGTTTTTAGGCTGGTATTCAAGAGGATGTCGGAGAGGAAACCGGCAAAAGTAGCTGCTTTGCGATAAAGGGATGTAACGGGTGTCCGTCCATCGTTCTGCAAGGCTTTGGGGCGCAGGGTCTCGATACCAGTCACCTCAATTCCGTGTTCAACGGCCAGTAAACGTTGACGTACGTAATTTTGCGAATAGGGTGAGTAGGGAAATTGCGCGAACGCTAACGGGATCTCCCATACGTTAGCCCAGTCGCGTGACCATGAGGGTGCTTCCGAATCATCAGACGGCCCGTGCGCCAGTCGTCCTGCAACTGTTTTGAGAGCTGTAGACAGGACCTTCGACCATTCGGTCCGGAGGCCGGGTTCGAGCGTTCGGCAAATGGGCATCCCAAATGCGATGATTGTCGCTTGATAGGCTAAACTCGCTCCGACCGCTACCTGTCCGTCCCAAGATTCCGCATAGGGCCACCAGCCCTCTTTCCACGCACCGAACCGGGACTGAACATGGTTGATCACAAGTCGTGTCTGGTCAAGAAACCGGTCGTCACCGGTTAGTTCGTACGCCCGGGATAGGGTTAGTGCGGCGTAGACGTCGCCATTCAGAACGTCGACATGTCTAGCTTGCGAGCTCTTGTATATGGCCCCTGGGTTCTCTAGAGAAACTTGGGTAAGTATATATTCGGCGGAGGCGACGAGTGCCTTTTTGGCCGCAAGGTTGTTTGTAATTTGGTGGACGTAGTAGAGAGCGTTGGCTGAAGCTCCGATTTCTGCGATGTCCTGGAGATCGGGTGCATCAAGTGGTTGATTGTAGCTGCTTGAGAAAGATCCGTTGGGGTTCTGACGCAGGCTGGCATCCTCCGTGAGAAGCTGGGCCACACGGTCACTGTCGTTGTCATTCAGAAGGTGATCGAGTGCGAATAGGGCAGCGACCTGAACTTGAGTGCAACACGTGGCCGGCAGGGCTGTATCCGGGTCGATAATCGTGTAGGAATTCGGTTCATTGTTTGGATCTCGAAGTGAATGAAAGTAGCCCACCAAAGGTCCGACGATTTTCTTGAGGCTTTCGGGCTCAATCAATGTGCTGTGAAAATCGATCAAGTCTTACACGCCCCTTGCATATGGATCTCTAACTGATCTCGTTCATGCTAGCAGTCGATGAAGAGCAGCAGCGCCGCCACATGAGCTGGGGCAACGCTGCTACGAACTCAACTTCCTACTGGATCAATGCGCTTGTTGGACTCAAGCTATGCCAGCAACGTCGAACTCGTCGGTCCGTGTACCCACTCCAAGCAGTTGGGCCACAGCCGCAACTGTTCGCTCGGCGGCCTTACCGTCGCCGTAGGGGTTGACGGCGTTGGCCATTGCATCAAAGGCGTCCTGCTGGTTGAGAAGGCGGTCGACCTCTTTGACGATGGTTTCTTCGTCGGTGCCGATGAGGGAGACAGTCCCCGCGGTTACCGCTTCGGGACGTTCAGTGTTATCACGCATCACTAGAACGGGTTTGCCTAGGCTCGGGGCTTCTTCCTGCACTCCGCCGGAGTCGGTGAGGACGATGTGGGCCATTGAAAGCATGCGTGTGAACTCTCCATAGGCCAAGGGTTCCGTCACCACGACGTTCTCCTTGCCTTCCAGCGCAGGCAGAACTGCTTCCCGTACCACCGGGTTTTTGTGTGCCGGCAGCACGATAACCAGGTCAGGCTCAGCTTCGGCAATTCGTGCCAGCGCACGGCCCACTCCGCGCATTGCGTCGCCTTGGTTCTCACGACGGTGGGTCGTCACCAGAAGGATCCGCCGGCCGCTGGCAGCGAGATCTTCAAGCTGTGGATCGCTGAACGGGATCTCCTTGTCCACAGTGGTGAGCAGGGCATCAATAACCGAATTACCGGTGACTACGATGTCCTCTTCTGCGATACCTTCCGCAAGCAGGTTGGCTTTGCTGGTGCTTGTCGGTGCCAAGTGGAGGCTGGCGATCTGGCTTGTGATTTTGCGGTTGGCCTCTTCGGGGAACGGCGAGAAAAGGTCACCGCTTCGGAGACCAGCTTCAACGTGGACCACCGGGATGCCGTGGTAGAAGGCGGCAATGGCGCCGGCTGTGGAAGTGGTGGTGTCACCTTGGACAATGACGGCGTCCGGCTTCTTTTCCGCGAAGAGCTTGTCCAGACCGTCGATGGTCCGTGTCATGATGGCGGACAGGGACTGCCGCGGCTGGAGGATGTTCAGGTCATGATCCGGTTCGATGCCGAAGAGTTCATTAACTTGGTCAAGCATCTCGCGGTGCTGACCCGTAACCGTCACAATGCAGTCGAAATCAGCAGACTCTTGGAAGGCACTGACAATCGGAGCCATCTTGATGGCTTCGGGACGGGTGCCGAAGATTGGCATGACGCTGGGCATGGATTTCCCCCGGAAGTGACGTTGAGTGACTTCCCGATGCTATCTCACGGCCACTGTTGCTTCTGAATCGTGTGAACCTGGGGCGCAGCCTCACTGACCAAATATCAAGGTCAGTGCCAAAATAGGAATACTGACTGAGACAAGAATCACGATGGCCAGCGCAATGCGGCGCTTCCGTTGTAGCGCCGCCTCATCCGTCAGGCCATTGTGCTCATCATGCCGGGCAGAAGGAGTGTGTTCAATTTCGAGTTGAGCCGCTGATGGCTCGGGGCGTTCAACCATCTGAATCTCTGCATGGCCGGCCGCCGGTACGCTGCGCTGGGCTACAGCTCCGGTCATCAAGGAGGCGGGAATTTCAGCCCGGAGACGACGCTTGCGGAGGTGCCGCGGAGCTGGCAGTACGGCTGCCGTTTGCCGGATTTCGTCCGTCACGTCGCACTCCTCAGCTATGGCGAATCAATCAGTACCATCACCAATTCTTGCACCAGAGCTATTGGTCGCGACAATCTCGGGTGCTGCTGGTGGCCCCGCGTGCGGCGCCACCAGCAGGACGAGCATTACCCGCGGTCGGAGTACAGGGCGTCGTTCTTGACGCCCGATCCATTCACGACGTCGATGAAATAATGCTTACCGATTCCCAGCGAGGTGTTGCCCAACTTAGCGGTGACGGACTCCAAGAGTGGGTTGATCCCGAGCTGCGTGCCGTAGGAGGGGTTGTAGTTCGATGCGGTGACGGTCTTGTCTTGCACCCTGCCGTTGGTGTCCGTCCACTGAACCCTGATCGTGCCGCCGCTGAGGTTGTGGCCGGTGACCAGAACATCGCCGTTCCCGTAGAAGATGGAATCAGTGATGAGAGGCGTCGTACCGCCCGCCTTGAGCCGATCAAGCATGGGGGTCCACGTTCCTGTGCAGGTGAAGTACGGATCCCACATGAATGAGATGACCTTCACCGGGGTGTTTCCCAGTTGTTGCACCTGCTTGTCGATTCTTGCCTTAGTGGTCTGTCCACGGGTGCTGTTGTCACAAGGGTTCTGGGAGGTTAACGGAGCCATGCCCTCCAGGTTTGCCCACAGCTGGGCGTTCGTTCCGCGTACGCCTTCGGACAACGCCCAGAAGTAGTCCCTGGTTGGTGCCAGGTACTTGCTGCTCCAGGTGCCGCTGCCAACGATTGACGCCGCAAACGAATCAACATTGTTGTTGCTCTCGCTCGAGAAGAACGATCCGCCCTTGCCGGTGCCCATTCCGTCCTGTACAGCGATTGACATCCTGACGCCGTTTGAGGTCTTGGCGATCTTGTTGACGGCATTGCGGGCCTGGCTGACCGTCACCCGACCCGAGAACGCCGACCGTGAGTCAATGTAGGGACTGACCACGGCTGTCCGCCCTGGTTGGTATTGGGCAATCCTGGAGTTCTGCATTCGGTACAGGCTGAGCACGGGTTCCCAGACCGCCCCGTCACTCAGCGGCATCTCCGTGTGGTGGTAGAAGCCCGCCAGCCCTGGCACGTTGTTCACGTTTGATTGGTAGATCAGGAAGCGCGCAGTGAAGAGCGACAACGTGGCCTGGTAGGACAGATCCGGGAGGTAGGTGACGTCAGTGCGATTGATGGGCGCAGGAAGGCCAGCGTAGTACTTCATTCCCAAATCAGTGGCCGCTTTCCCGACAGACACCGAAAGAGAGTTGGTTCCGCCGTTGATGACCACAACGTCGTAAGTTCCGCTCGGTGAATTGCATCCACTGCCTTCGACCGGCAAAACCATGATCGTGTAGACAACAGAGCCAGCCGTGACTGTCTTGTCCCTGGCACAAATGAAAGACTTTGCACCCCACGAGCTGCCATCTGAATAGGTGAAATATCTCTTCACCTTCACTCCCGAGGCTGCGGCCGTAGCGCAATTGACTCCGGAGATCTTGCAGTCGGTTGGAATGCTCGAAAGAGTAGCTGGTTTCAAACGGGAACCGAAGGTGATGACGGTGTCTCCGCCAACGGACTTGATGTCAGTGAGTTTTTTGGTGTTGACCGCGTCGCTGGTGCTTCCATAGATGAAGTAACCGCTGATCGGATACACAGGGGTAACGGCTGCGCGCGCCGGCTGGCCGTGAAGGAAACCCAGGAGAAGGGCAGCCGCCGCCAAGGCGGCAGCGATGAAGTGACGGGCTCTTGGAGACGGAGGGCTGAACGACTCGGCTCTATAAACGGCCACGGCGGATCCTTGGACTCGTAGGGCTGAGACCTTGGACCTATGGCAAAAGAATGACTGCAGGGGCGGCAATACTCAATGGTTTTACCGGATCCTTCAAGGTCCGGAAAAACTATTCGAAAGCCTGTGAATATTTGACTTCGCCTTCCAACCCGGTCAGGACGACATGACAAGACCGGTCACCGCATTCAGCGTCCCGAGTCACACTCCGGCTGCATCCAGACGTCCAACAGCCCGCCCGTTTCCACCACGAAACGGTCCAACCAGGCCCCGGCCGTCATGTCCGGTTCGGAACCCACCATCTGCACATCCGCGGCCACGCATTGGTGCATCAGGGTGCCGGCACGCATCACGTGGTAATCGGAGGTGACCACCGTGATGGACTTCCAGCCGTACTCTGCAGCGAGACTGGCGACGGCGTCCGCCTCACCCCGGGTGTTCAACGGCTCCGGGCGGAAGCATAGAAGGCCGGGATCTTCCTGACCCTCGCGGCACAAAGCATCGCCCTCAAGGTTGCCGGACAGCCCGGTGGTAGACACCACCAGCACGGGGATGTCCAAGGCCTCCTGAAGGTCCTGGGCAACAGGCAAGCGCTCACGGCTCAGGCCGCCCAGCACCACAATTGCATCAGTGCGATGCGGGGACACTTGGGGAGGGTTGGCGAAGAACTGGATCGCCAAAAGCAGCCAGAGAACAAAAGCCGCAGCAGCCGCCATAAGAACCCGCGTTAGGACACGGGGCAGCGCGGCTGTTTTTGTGGGCACGGGGACAGTTTATGGTTCCGCGGGCAAGGCGCCCGCCATGAACGAAACCTACCTGGTATCCACGTCCTCAAAAACAAGGAAAGTCTGCGTATCCAGCACGCCATCCATTGACTGAAGTTGGTCGAAGATCACACGGCGCAGGTGAATGTTGTCCGTCGCCCGGACCAGGAGGATCACATCAAAGTCACCGCCCACCAAAGCGATGTGGTACACCTCCGGGATAGCGCGCAACTGCTCCTTGAGCTCACGCCAGGAGTGCTGCTGCACCTTCAGCGTGACGTAGGCGGAGGATCTCAAGCCGGCCTTGATCGGATCAACCAAGGCCGTGAACTTGGTGATCACCCCTTCGCCGGTGAGCCGGGCAAGGCGGGAATAGGCGTGGGCCCGGCTGATGTGGACGTTTTCCGCTACTTGGGTGATGGACATGCGCCCGTCCGTGGTCAGCTCCCGGATGATGTCCCGGTCCACGCTGTCCAGGGGAACGGCGGTCTGCTCCGCCTCGGCCTCACTCATGGCACTCCAATTCGTCTACAACAGCGGCTCGTTACCCAGCTCACATTTACAATTCGTCTTTCAGAATAGCCCTTCTTGACAAGCTGTTCCATGATTCCGTCCAAAGCTGGATACGAAACATCCCGGAGGAACATACTGGAAGCACATAGTGCCCAGAGAAGGACGGACCAATGACGATCCATGCAGACCGCCCTGTGCCGGAAACGGCGGTGGAAGACCAGGCTGCTGACGTGCGGAGGAAATTCGGCATCAGCGTCGAGGATTACATGCTTCCCGCCCGTCACCAGATCCAGATGGTGAACCCCGACGGAACCCTCCGCTCCAAAGAGGAGCAGGGCACCGAACCCGGCCACGAGTACCCCACCCCCGACGATTCCGAACTGCTGGCAGCTTACGAGCGCCTCGTCGTCGGGCGTCGGGTCAACGACCAGAACTCAGCGCTGGTCCGGCAGGGCCGCATGGCCGTATACCCCTCGAGCCACGGCCAGGAAGCCTGCCAGGTGGCAGCTGCCATGTGCCTCAGCGAAGGTGACTGGCTGTTCCCGACCTACCGTGACGCCGTCGCCGTCATGACCCGCGGCGTTGACCCCGTGGAAGTCATGACCATCTTCCGCGGTGACTGGCACGGCGGCTACGACCCCAAGGAACACAACGTCGGCATCCAGTGCACGCCGCTCACAACCCAGCTGCTGCACGCCGTCGGCGTTGCGCACGCCGCGAAGCTGCGCGGCGAGGACACGGTAGTCATGGCGATGTGCGGCGACGGTGCCACCAGCGAAGGCGACTTCCACGAAGCCCTCAACTTCGCGGCAGTCTTCCACCTGCCCGTCATCTTCTTCGTGCAGAACAACAAGTACGCCATCTCCGTGCCGTTGAGCCACCAGTCCGTGGCGCCGTCGCTGGCGCACAAAGCAGTCGGTTACGGCATGGCCGGTGAGCGCGTGGACGGCAACGACCTCGTCGCGCTGCTGGCCGTCATGGACCGCGCCGTGAAGCTGGCCCGCGAAGGTTCGGGACCGCTGCTCATCGAAGCGCACACCTACCGCATGCAGGCACACACCAACGCCGACGACGCCACCCGCTACCGCCCGGAAAGCGAAGTTGCCGAGTGGCAGGCCAAGGACCCGCTGACCCGTATGAAGGCCTACCTGACGGACAAGGGCCTCTTGGATGACGACGCCAACAGCCGCATCGCCGATCACGCCGAAGCTGTGGCAACCCAGCTCCGGGAGGGACTGGGCGAGGACGTCCCCGTCCAGCCGATGGACCTCTTCAAGTACGTCTTCTCCAAGCCAACGCCGCAGCTCAAGGAGCAGTCCGAGCTGCTCGCTGACGAACTCGCCCGCGAGGAGGGTGCAAAATGACTGTGACTACCTCTGCCAACGGAAACGTCAGCGCCGCCACGGCCAGCGCGGCAGCTTCCGCCGCTGCAACTGCCGAAGCCGCCGGTCCGCAGTCCATCACCATGGCAAAGGCGCTCAACACTGCCATGGCCGATGCCATGCGTGCCGACTCCTCCGTCCTCGTCTTCGGTGAGGACGTCGGAAGGCTCGGCGGCGTCTTCCGCATCACGGACGGCCTCATGGCCGAATTCGGCGAAGAACGCTGCTTCGATACTCCGCTGGCCGAATCCGGCATCGTCGGCATGGCAGTGGGCATGGCCATCAACGGCATGCGGCCCGTCATCGAAATGCAGTTCGACGCCTTCGCCTACCCGGCCTTCGAACAGATCGTCAGCCACGTGGCTAAAATGCACAACCGCACCAAGGGCAAGCTCAAGATGCCCATGGTCATCCGGGTGCCCTACGCCGGCGGCATCGGGGGAGTGGAGCACCACTGTGATTCCTCCGAGTCCTACTACGCCCACACGGCCGGGCTGAAGGTCTACACCCCCGCCACCGTCGCCGACGGTTACCGGATGCTGCGCGAAGCCATCGACTCCGATGATCCCGTGATGTTCATGGAGCCCAAGAAGCTCTACTGGTCCAAGGACCTTGTGGACCTGGATGCGCTCAGGGCAGAGCACGACGCCGGAACCTCCACCGAGGGCCGCGCCGCCGTCGCGCGTCCCGGCACTGACGCGACGCTGATCGCCTACGGCCCGTCGGTCCCCACCGCGCTCGCCGCCGCTGCGGCCGCCGCCGAAGAGGGCCGGTCCCTGGAAGTCATCGACGTCCGCACCATCGTTCCTTTCGATGACGAGACCGTCTGCGCGTCCGTGCGAAAGACGGGACGCGCCGTCGTGATCGCCGAAGCGCACGGCTTCGCCTCCGTGTCCTCCGAGATCGTGGCCCGCGTGCAGGAGCGTGCATTCCATTACTTGGCCGCGCCCATCCGCCGCGTCACCGGCTTCGACGTTCCGTTCCCGTCTCCCAAGTTGGAGCACTACTACCTGCCCAGCGTCGACCGTATCCTCGACGCCGTAGACGACCTTCAGTGGGAGGACTGACCATGAGCTCAGAACTGCAAGTGTTCCGCCTGCCCGACCTCGGCGAAGGCCTTACCGAGGCGGAGCTCGTGAACTGGCTGGTTGCCGTCGGCGACCAGATCAAGGTGGACCAGCCGATCGCCGAAGTCGAAACCGCCAAATCCATGGTTGAGGTGCCCTCGCCGTACGCGGGCACGGTTGCCGAGCTGCACGGCCAAGCAGGCGAAACGCTCGACGTCGGCAAGCCGCTGATCTCGATCGCCCCCGTGGGTGCCACTCCGGCTGAGCCCAAAGCGCCCGCTGCGACGGACGACGCCGTCTCCACCGGTGTTGTCACCGACGCTGAGGCATCCGCCGCTGCCGAGACGTACCGGACTGAGGAGAAGGCCGGTTCCGGCAACGTCCTCATCGGGTACGGGACGCCCGGTGGCGTGACCGGAGGCCGCACCCGTCCGCGGAAGGGGAGCGTCGCCGTCGTTGATGCTGCTCCTCCTGTTGCTGCCCCGGGGGCCTCTGTTGCCGCTCCGGAAGCTCCCATGGAACCGGCCGTTGCCGGGACGCGCATCCCCGGAAAGCTCAGTGCCGTGATCTCGCCGTTGGTCCGGAAAATGGCACGTGATCACGGGGTATCGCTGGAGGCCATCAACGGTTCAGGCGCCAGCGGGCTGATCATGCGCCGTGATGTTGAGGCAGCGATTTCAGCTCCTGAGGCACCGGCCGCACCTTCGGCTCCTGCCCAGGCTCCCGCCGAGGCTGCTGCTCCGGTTGCAGCTTCAGGTGACCTTGATAGTCGTACGGGACTTGCCGTCTCCGCCCGCACTCCGGTACGCGGCGTGCGGAAGGCCGTGGCTGCCAACATGACCAAGAGCCGCACGGAGATCCCCGAGGCCACAGTGTGGGTGGACGTTGATGCCACCGCGCTGCTGGACATGCGGGCCGAGCTGAAGAAGCGCTCGCCGCACGATACCCCCGGGCTGCTGGCATTCATCGCTCGTTTTGTCACGGCTGGGTTAAAAAAGTATCCGGCGCTCAACACGCGCTTTGAGACCGGGACTGACGGGTCCCAGGAGATCGTCGGGTTCGACGGCATCAACCTCGGCTTCGCTGCACAGACTGATCGGGGATTGGTTGTACCGTCCGTCCGCAACGCGCATCAGCTCAGCGCCCGCGAACTGGACGCGGAGATCCGGCGACTCACCGCCGTCGCGCGTGAAGGGAAGGCGACGCCCACCGAACTCGGCTCGGGCACCTTCACCCTGAACAACTACGGCGTGTTCGGCGTTGACGGATCCGCGGCCATCATCAACTACCCCGAGGTGGCGATGCTCGGCGTGGGCCGGATCATCGACAAGCCCTGGGTGGTAAGCGGTGAGCTCGCTGTCCGGAAGGTCACTGAGCTGACTCTCGCGTTCGACCATCGGGTCTGCGACGGGGAGACGGCCGCAGGTTTCCTCCGGTACGTTGCGGACTGCATCGAGAACCCGGGCGGCGCGCTCGCGGATATGTAGTTCAGGACCTCGTTTCTCAGAAGGACCCCGGCACATTGTCGGGGTCCTTCTGATTGTGACTTCGGGTGAGTCCCGGAGCCTTGTCATAAATCTCCATCGACTGGAGATGGCGGATTTTCTGCTTACAATTCGGTGGGGGTCAGCTGGTGGTCTCCAGTCTGCCCGCGATCCGCCGCCATGGTTGGTCGCGCTGTCCCGAGGATGCCGAATCATGGTTACGAGCCCCGCCAAGCAATCATTGAGATTTACGGGGATGGCCACGGCCACGCTCCTTTTGGCGGGCGGGTTGGCCAGCGGGTTTGCTGTTCAGCCGGCGATGGCCGATGACGGAGACATTCTTCCGGCCGCACCGCAGGCGCTGCAGCCTGCCGACGAGGTGAAGACCGACCAATTCATCGTTGGTATCAAAGACAACACCGTTCAAGCGGTCAAAGCCGCAGTGGAAGAAGCCGCGGGCAATGCGGCATCAAAACTAGGTGTCGCCGCAAAGGGCCTCCGGGACACGGCCACCGGCGGGCACGTCGTCAAGCTCGATGAGCCGCTCTCGGCAGTCGAAGCCGAGAAGTTCGTGCAATCCCTGCGGCTTGATCCGGACGTCGCCTATGCCGAGCCGGACGCGGTCATGCAGATCGCTGCTGCACCGAATGACACGTATTTCAACGAACAGTGGAACCTGTGGGAGAGCCCGGGCGGGATCCGCGCTACAAGTGCTTGGGACTACACCCGCGGCGAGGGCGTAGTAGTCGCCGTAGTGGATACCGGCATCACGCCGCACCCCGATCTGGATACCAACGTACTCCCGGGGTACGACATGATCGCCAACGCAGCCGACGCGCGCGACGGGAACGGCCGGGATCCCGATCCCACTGACATGGGTGACTGGGCTCCGGCAGATGAATGCGCGGTAGACAGCCCGGCTGAGAAATCTTCCTGGCACGGCACTCACGTGGCGGGAACCATTGCAGCGGCGGGAAGTAACAGCCGCGGCGTCACTGGCGTGGCTCCCGGAGCGAAGATCCTTCCCGTCAGGGCGATGTCCTTCTGCGGCGGCTACACATCCGATATTGCCGATTCCATCGTCTGGGCTGCCGGTGGCGTGGTGACGGGCGTACCGGTCAACCCCAATCCGGCTAAGGTCATCAACCTCAGCGTTGCAGGCGCCAGCGCCTGTTCCGCCACCTACCAAAACGCAATTAACTTCGCCCACAACTCAGGAGCGGCCGTGGTGGCGGCGGTTGGAAACTCCAACAAGTCTGCCGCCGATTTCAGTCCTGCAAACTGCCAAAACGTCATCGCAGTCGCAGCCAGCGACAGGGCCGGAGCCCGGACGTACTACTCCAACTACGGAAGCAACGTAGACGTTACGGCGCCCGGCGGCGACATGAGAACGGACCCCTTGAGCGGGATTCTGTCCACCTACAACACGGGCACCACCGGGAAGGCGGAGCCCGCCTACGCGTTCGTGCAGGGAACCTCCATGGCAGCCCCTCACGTGTCCGGTGTGGCCGCTCTCCTGATCTCCGCGCAAGGAGGCTCCCTGGCTCCGGCTACTTTGGAGCAGCAACTCAAAGACAGTGCCCGGCCCCTTCCCGGCGGTTGCACCGGAGGATGTGGAGCCGGGCTGGTGGATGCCGCGGCAGCCCTGATTGCCTACGATGGCAACCCTCCGGTGGCTCCTTCGCCGGCCACCAAGATCACCGACTTCAACGGCGACGGTAAGCCCGACGTGCTGGCCCGCGACACTGCGGGTGCGTTGTGGCTGTACCCGGGCAATGGTTCCGGTGGCTGGCTTGCTGCCAGGCAGATTGGATCGGGCTGGAACGTCATGACAGCCATCGAGGCTCCGGGCGACTTCAACGGAGACGGCAAAGCTGATGTCATCGCCCGTGATTCCAAGGGCGCGTTGTGGCTGTACCCGGGGAACGGTTCCGGTGGTTGGCTTGCTGCCAGGCAGATCGGTTCGGGCTGGAACGTCATGTCCGCCATTGAAGCTCCCGGTGATTTCAACGGAGATGGTAAAGCCGATGTCATCGCCCGCGACGGTAACGGCGTCCTCTGGCTGTACCCGGGCAACGGTAGCGGTGGCTGGCTTGCCGCCAAGCAGATCGGCTGGGGGTGGAATGTCATGACTGCCATCGACGGCCCGGGCGACTTCAACGGTGACGGCAACGCCGACGTCCTGGCACGAAACTCGTCCGGAGGGCTTCTGCTGTACCCGGGAAACGGGGCCGGTGGCTGGCTTGCCGCCAAGCAAATTGGCTGGGGCTGGGATGTCATGACGGCCATTGAAGGGCCGGGCGACTTCAACGGTGACGGCCAGATGGACGTGCTTGCACGGAATGCTTCCGGCAACTTGTTCCTTTACGAGGGCTACGGGTCGAACGGATTCTTCCGCTCATACCAGGTCGGTTCGGGCTGGAACATCATGAACGTCATCCTGTAGACCGCAAGGTCCGGGGGTGTCTCTTCCGCGATCTCCCAGCTTCGCGCGGGTAGAGTAGAGGCCTGAACATCGCCGGATTTGCATGGATACGGAGAACTCATTGTCAGCTTGGCTAGAACTCGGACCGGACCACTACGTCTTGGAAACCGAGGGGTCCTTACTCAATACCGGACTAGTGGTGGGCTCCGAGCTCGCCATGGTGATCGACACGGGTTGCGGGCCACGCCAAGGGCGCGAGATCCTCGCAGCAGTTCGTGAAAAGACCCAGCTTCCGCTGGTTGTGGTGAACACCCACGCACACTATGACCACTTCTTCGGTAACGCAGTTTTCGCGGACGACGGCGTCACAGAGTTCTGGGCGCACGCCAACTGTGCGGCAACCATCGAGAAAGACGGCGATCTTCAACGGCGTTTCGTCGCCACCAATGAGCCGGAGATGGCTGCGGGGGAGGGCGACGCCGTCGAGATCGTTGTCCCCAATGCGATTGTCCGCGACCAGCCTGTACTGGTGGACCTGGGCGGAATCACCGCCACCCTGTTCTACCTCGGCCGGGCGCACACCGATGGCGACCTCCTGGTGGGCACCAACTCGACCCTGTTCGTCGGTGACTTGGTGGAGCAGGGGGCGCACCCGTCCTTCGAGGATTCCTACCCCGAGGAATGGGCAGATGTGCTGCGGCACATTTCAGCTCTGCGCCACCGTTATGAGCACTTGGTCCCGGGCCACGGAATGCCCGCGAGCGACGAGTTCGTGAAGACCATGGCCAACACCATGAGCACCGCTGTCCGGCAGGCGACGCAATCCATCCGGGACATGCCCGCCGACGCCACCAAGGCAATCCCCGTGCTGCCCTATGGGCCGGAACAATCCCGCTGGTTCATCAAGCGGCTCCAGGAGACCCAAGCGGAGGGGCGCGCAGCCGGTGGCTCACTTGCGTCTGCAGATTTCGGGCCGGAGAAAACGGGCTTCTACCCGTCGTAAGCAAAGGTTACTTACAAAAACTTCGCCTTAAACCCCCAAAAACCATGGACTAGCAGGCTGAGCCGGTCCTAGGATGAAGTCGACCATCGGTTTGCGACTACCTGGGGGGTGTCGAGATGAAGGCCATACACGCGTTCCCGCGTGCTGCTCGGATTCTCCGCTCCGTCATGATCGCAGGAGCCGGCGCTGCCGCTTGGGTGGCACTCTCCACTAGCGCAGCCAGTGCCGATACAGGCAACTCCGGCTCACTCCTGGGCGAACTGAAATCCTCAGTGACCTCCACCGTGTCGTCTGCCGGAGGCAGTGTCTCCGCGCAGCTGGACAAAACGCTGTCCGCGACAACAGGTGCGGTAAAGAGCAGCGGAGCAGCCGTCAGCGGCGTTGTGTCGCCGAAGTCGACGCCTCCAACAGTCAGCGTTCCGGTGCCCGACCTTCCTTTGCCGGCGGCCATCAAGCCCGCGGTACCCACCCGGGTCGCTGTGCCTGTTCCCGCTGTGACACCCGTGATTGAACAGGTGGTTGCCTCTGCAGACAACGTCGTGAGCACCCTGCCGGTGGTCAACGAAGTTGTTTCGCCGGGCACCCTCGGCACAGTAGTAGATTCAACCGTTACGCCCGTGACGGGAACGGTGGATGACGCCGTCGGAGAACTGGTACCGACGGTCAACGAGGTTGTGACGCCCATAGGCTTGGCACCGGTTACGGACGTAGCTTCGCCCGTTGTGCAGCCGATCGTGGACGTCGTGGACACCGTGGTTCCGCCGGTCGACGGCGTGATTCCGCCCGTTGACGGAGTCATTCCTCCAGTGACGGGACAAGGTCCGGCGCTTCCTGCTCTCCCCGGGACAGGCGGTTCCGACGCGCCTTTGACCCCGGCGGGTCCTGAGGGAACCGCCCCGGTACCACCCGCCGTCGTACTTCCTTCCGCCGCTGAAACGGCAAGCCCTGTAGCCCCGGAAGCGGGCAATGCCGGGCAAAGCGACACCTCGTTCCTTGCCGGAGGCTCAGCTGTTCCAAGTCTTCTGCGGTTCCCGCTGACCTCCTCATGGAACCAGGCAGCCGTGTCCGGCGGGACGAGCGCATCCGTACCTGCCGCCGTCGGCGGTGGTGTCCCGGGTGACCTTCCGACCGGCCCTGAGAGTACCCCTGTTTCCGGTGCCACAGCCGGCTCGGGAACTTCCTCCAACGGCCCTCCGAACCAGGCAGCGGCGGTCCTCGCCGGCAGCCTCATCATCCCTGCGAGCCTTATCTCCGGCTTCGCATCCGCAGGCGACCAGCAGCATCCCAAGCCGGTGTCTTTTGATCCCGGCTCATCTCCTGACTAGTTCCCCCACCGCGCCGTTGCTGCGAGCACGGCAGACGGGACATCGGACCATCCGGCAATCGGGCGGTCTCTGGGAACAAAGACCTTCAGGAGAAGATCACAATGAATGCAACATTCCGCAGGTGCCTCATTGGCACATGCTTTGCCGGGGGCCTGATCGCCGTCGGTGCTACAGCTGCAAATGCCGCCGATACGAGCGGCCAGGACGGAGTCCTTTCCGGAACACAAGTGGTGGCTCCGGTAACGGCCCCCATCAACGTGGGATCAACCGCTTTGGGCCTTTTGGGAGACTCGTCCGCAACGTCGACTGCTCCGGCTGCCGCCCCGGCACAAGGCGCATCGACGAGCCCCACCACCGACGGTTCGTCGTCAGTGGCCTCGGGGACACAGATTGTCGCTCCGGTTACGGCGCCCATAAACCTGGGCCCGTCATCAGTGGGTCTGCTGGGGGGCTCCACTGCGACGGGCCCAGCTACAACTGCCGCTCCGGCCCCCACAGGGCAGGCAGCGAGCACCAGCGGGTCGGATGGCATTGCCTCCGGCACGCAGATAGTTGCTCCGGTGACGGTCCCCGTGACTGTCGGTTCAACATCGGCGGGTCTGTTGGGGGACTCATCGGCGTCTACAACACCCGCTGCAACAACGGCTGCGCCGGCCCAAGCGCCAGCGCAGGCAACGACGTCGGGAGATGGCAGCATCGCGTCCGGCGCTCAGGTAGTGGCTCCGATATCGGTCCCTGTTAATGTCGGGGCCACTGCCGTGGGTGTTGGCGGCGACTCTTCCGCTACTACCGGCGGTACGTCGGCGGCTCCGGAGGGTTCGGCTCCTGCGGCGCCGGGTGCGACGACGAGTGGTTCTGATGGTGTTGCTTCCGGAACCCAGGTGGTTACGCCGATCACTGCGCCGGTGACTGTTGGTTCGGTTTCGGCCGGTGTGCTGGGCGACTCGGCCGTTACTGCCGGCGGTACGTCGGCGGCTCCGGAGGGTTCGGCTCCTGCGGCGCCGGGCACGAACGGAACAACGTCCGGAGACAACGGGCTGCTGTCGGGAACGCAGGTCATCGTTCCGATCACCGCCCCGGTGACCCTTGGATCGACTTCGGTAGGCATTGGTGGGGAATCCGTTGGAACGGTAACGCCGCCGGTTGTGAACCCTCCGGTAGTTGAGCCTCCTGTGGTTGAACCGCCTGTTGTGAACCCTCCGGTCGTCGAACCGCCTGTTGTGAACCCGCCTGTTGATACTCCACCGACCACCGGCGGTCCCAGCACCGGCGTTCCCGGCACTGACGGCCCCTCAACCGGAGGTGGCAGCACCGGTGGAGTCGACACTGTAATCACAACCCCCGGTCTCGACACCGGTATCTCAGGCGCTACAGCCGGTTTCAACGACACTATGGTGGGCACGGCGACTGTAGCCTCCGCCAGCACCAAGGGTGCGATGGGCGCAGGGTCAACTGCCGCCGTCGTAAGTTCCGCCGGACTGGCAGCCACGGGGCTGAACCAGAGCTTCATCCTCTGGGCCGTTGGACTGGCTTTGCTCGGCCTGGTGCTCACTGTGGCGGGCCGCATGAAGACCGTAGCGCTCCGTCGCTAACGCGCGGCTAGGGGGATAGTTGTTGCGGTCCCGGTCTCCGGGACCGCAACAACCGCGCTGCTAGGTCGACGTGACTTCATCCGACCTGTAGGAGGTTATTAGAGGGTCACTTGCCCCTTCGATATTGATCTCTACCGTTACCCGGTCCTTATGGCACTCAATGACTTTCGCATCGAAGGTGCGCTTTCCGAACGGGACTTTGACCGAGCTGCCCAAGGTGAAGGCTTGGTTGGCCGCATGGGTCTTGCTCTTCGCGCTACCAGAGCGCCCGCGTGTTACTGACATGTCGCGTTTATCCTCCTCACCAAGGTGCATTGCCGGTCAATGTCTTTAAGTATGCTCCAACCACTTTGTCCATGGCGGAAGCCAAACCGTTGAGGTGCGGTCCTAGGATGAAGGGGATGACAAGCACCCGAGCAGACCAAAACTTCAGCCTTCGCAGCGTGGCCCTCCCGGCCTTCGGGCCGGCCCTGCTGTTCTGTAGCGGTGAAGGGGCCGTGCTGCCGGTCATTGCCCTGTCAGCGCGGGACCTGGGTGCTTCCGTTGCTGTCTCGGCATTGATCGTCACGTTGATCGGTCTTGGATCGTGGCTCTTCAACATCCCGGCCTCGATCATCACCATCAAGTTTGGTGAACGCTGGGCCATTGTCGGAGCAGGTGCGGCAGGGGCCTTGGCGCTGGGGGCAGCTGCTTTTGCACCCCAGTTTGAGCACGGTATCTGGTTGCTCGCGGCGGCGATGACGTTGGTGGGCATGTGTTCCAGCGTCTTCAACCTTGCCCGGCAGAAGTACCTCACCGAGGCCGTGCCCGTCATGTACCGTGCCCGGGCACTTTCGACGCTGGGCGGGGTCACCAGGATCGGCATCTTCATCGGCCCGTTCATCGGTGCTGCCGTCATGCAGTTCGCCGGAATCAGCGGAGCCTACTGGGTGGGCTTTGCCGGGATGGTGGCGGCCGCAGCGTTATCGCTGACCATCCCGGAGCTCGTGGCTCCCGGAACGTCCGACGGCGGCCCGGTACCACCGGCGTCGACGCTCCGGCAGGTTGCCGCGTCCCATGCCGCGGTGTTCCTGTCCGTGGGATTCGGCATACTGCTGCTCAGCGCACTGCGGGCATCACGGCAGGTGGTTATCCCGCTATGGGCTGACCACTTGGGGATGGATGCGACGCACGCCTCGCTGATCTTCGGGTTGTCCGGCGCGATCGACATGCTGGTGTTCTACCCGGCGGGAAAGCTGATGGACCGCAAGGGCCGGCAATGGGTGGCCGTCCCGTCCACCGTGATCATGGGCGCTGCACTGGTCCTGATCCCGTTCACGGGCGCATTTGTTCCGCTGCTCCTGGTGGCACTCTTGATCGGCTTCGGCAACGGCATCAGCTCCGGGCTGATCATGACTTTGGGAGCCGACTTCTCACCGGACAACGGGCGGAGCCATTTCCTGGGGATCTGGCGCTTCATCGCTGACGCGGGGGCAACCGGTGGCCCCGTGCTGCTCTCAGGGCTGACGGCCGCCGTATCCCTCGCAGCCGGGGTGTGGGCGACCGGTTTGTTGGGCTTTGCCGCGGCGATCGTTTTCGCCATTGCCATACCCCGGTTGAAACACCGCAGGAACTATTAGAGAGCGGCTGCAGATCCACCTCTCGGTAGACCTGCAGCCGCCCGGGACTGGGTAGGTAGGAAGGCTAGCGGACTGCCTTGCTGCCCTTGAACTCCATGCTCAGCTTTCCGCCCTTGCCGTTGGCCGTACCGTTGACCGCGGACTGCGTCATGGCGAACGTCAACGTAGCATGGGCAACGGCGTCCGCCATTTGCTCCAAAACAGCTGTGTTGATGTTGTCGATGTCATCGCAGGCCTGGTGATAACAGGGGTCGTAGGCAACACCGGCCGTGCCACCATAGACGGCAGCTTGCTCGGCAGTCTTTATCTCCTCGGCACCGGTAAACAGACCACCGGCAGGAATGCCGTTCTCGATGAACCCGAAGTAGTCCGAACGTCCGTCAAACTCCGTAGGTTCGGTAGCCAACCCTTGCGAAGCGAAGTAGTCGAGGAAGGTCTTTTCGATCTGCGCGGAACCGTTGGGACCGGCCGTACCGAGCTGCTTGCCGTCACCGTCGTAAACAAAGCGGACGGGGTTCGGCGAGGCAACCATGTCGAAGTTCAGGTTCAGGGCATGGTTCTTCAGGTCTGCCTTGCTGAGCTGCGCCACGTAGTAGTCGGAACCGATCAGGCCGTCCTCCTCACCGCTCCACCAAGCAAACCTGACCCTGTTTTCGGGGGTGATGCCCAGCTTCGAGAACTGCAGGGCAGTCTCCAGGATGGTTGCCGAGCCGGAGCCGTTGTCATTGATGCCGGGGCCTTCGGCAACAGAGTCCAGGTGTGCGCCCACCAGCACGGTGCGGTCAGTCCGGCCCGTGGTGTCGGCCAGGACGTTGAAGGTTTCTATCGGCTGAGTGTCGCCGGAAACCATCACCCGTGCGGTGGCTCCCGGTAGTCCGGCCAGTTCCTCACCAACGGCAAAGCTCGTGCCTACCGTCGGGATGGTTACCTCCGGGTTATCCGCAGTCGGAGCACCCAAGGTCCCGTCAACCCTGTCCAGCCGGTCATCGGCGTCGCCCTGATTGAAGATGATGACCGCCGAGGCTCCGGCAGCTTGGGCGTTCACGGCCTTGGTGTTGAAGGGACAGGTGCCGCGCTGGATGAGGGCGATATTCCCCGCTGTAAAGCCTGCGAAGTCAGCAGCTTCACAACCGCTGGTGGAAGCACGGTCACCGGACAAGTTGATATCTACTGCCGTTACGGTGCCGCTGACATCTCCGAAACCCGAGTAGGACATGGCCGCGAACTCGTCTGCCGTGTACGTGCGGGGTGTTGGTGTCAGCCGTTCGAAGGCCTCGCCGGTGAGGTTGAATTTCACGTAATCAAAGTATTGCCGTTGCGGGGTGTAACCGGCCGCCCTCAGTTGGGACTCGATGTACTCGGCAGAAGCCTCGTGGCCGGAGGAACCTGCAGTGCGGTTGCCGTCGTTGGCCTCCGCGATGGCCTGTAGCTGCTCAAGGTGATCGACGATTGCGCCTGCCGAGACAGCATCCCGTAACGCTTGTGTGTCCGTGGCTGTGGCAGCCAGTGCCGGCGGCGTCAGCGCGACAGAAAGAAGGGCCGACGTTGCCGCTCCGGCAGCGAGGACCCTGAACTTTTTCCTGGTTAGCAGATGGTGCGTTGTGTGCATTTCATGCATCTCCCTGATCGGACCCGGTATCTGGTGGCCGGGCGCGGTAGCGCAGAATCTACTACTCGGAAGTAATACGGTGAAGCCTTGTTATATTCAGCCGGATAGGCAAGGGGCGGAATTTGTAGCGACGCCCAACCACCCGCCGTCGTGCTTTATCGCTTCCGCGCCGCCATGCCGAACAGCCAGATGCTGCCCAGCGATACCCGGCTGAGGCACCGCAGGAATTACTGAGCTTTGTTGGAGGTGTCACAGAGTTCGAGCAGGCCAGACAGCCGCAGCTAGACTACCGGGGTGCCAGAAAACCAAGCCCCTGAAACCGCCGAGTCCTTTACCTACGCGGATCTTCGAGGGTTCCTGTCCGCGGATGAAATCCCTGCCGGCCAAATTGAAATCCAGTACCAGGGGCTTCCACTGGAAATCCTGAACATTCCTGCCGAATCAGACACCACGCTCGTTTGCCTCCATGGAGCGGCAGAGAAGGACGTGCGTTTGCCGTGGTTCCTGGGCAAGGGAGTCACGGCAGGACTCCCAGTGAACAAGATCTTTATCTCGGATCCAAGCCTTCGAAAATCGAAGGACTTCAACATCGGTTGGTATGCGGGTTCAAAGCAGCAGCCGGACCTCCAGGAAATTCTCGCGGATGTTATTCGGCGGATCGTGAGGGAAACCGGTGGGTACAACGTAGTGTTCTTCGGCAGCTCGGCCGGCGGATACGCCAGTCTGGCACTGTCCAGGTTCTTCCCCACGTGCCTGGCGCTCGCAATCAATCCCCAGACCTCGATCTCGCGCTTCTATCCTGGTGCGGTGGGGCGTTACATGACAGAAGCGTGGGAAATGCCTGACACGGAGATGACTGCGCTCCCGGCTTCCGTGGCTCACAACCTGATCCCTGCTTATTCGGCGGGCTTCGATCACACGGTTGCCTTGGTACAGAACGCTAAGGACTGGTTCCACATCCAAAACCATCAACTACCCTTCGTGGACGCGGTGGGCGGCTCACCCAATCTGCACATGCTGATGGACCGTTGGGGCCCGGACACGGGGGATGGGCACACGCCTCCGCCCAAGGAACTGGTGCGTGCATGGTTCGAAGAGCTGGCCACTTGCCACGGCGATTGGGCTTCCGGGTTGGCCGCTGCCGGGTTCCAGTCGGAAACAACGCCGCCGGACGTAAAACGACGTGTGATAGATACAGCTCCGCCGAAGTCAGAGAAACCCTAGGCACCGATATCAACAGATAGAACTTGTGTCGCTCACACCCATCAACCGTGATGCCATGGCGGCCGTCCTCTACCGGACGCCGTAGCCCGGGAGCGCTGGCCCAGGGTTCGGCGCCGGAACTGTAGAACACCAAAGACGATGGCAACGATCCCCATGATGCCTAACGCCCATAACCGTAAGCTGCTGTGGCCGATCAGCAATTGACTGGCAGCCGTCACGCTGGCAACAACGCCGAAGGCGAGCAGTAGCCACCAGGGGCGTCTCATGTCTGCGTACTTATCGCTTCCTCGCCGCCATGCCGAACAGCCAGATGCTGCCCAGCGCGGAGAGGTAGCCGGCGAGCACAATAAACGCAGTGCCGGCCCAGAAGTAGTCCACGGTGCTGTCCGTACTGAGCCCGGGCATCACTTGCAGCAGTGAGTACGCGGCAACGGCGCCTGCGGCCAGCACGGCGAAAACGGTGAGCATCACCCACAGCCGGGAGGACGCCCAGTGCTCTCCGTAACCACGCCACAGGTTCCATTGGTTCCCGCTGCGGAGGATGAGCCACCCGGCGGGGAGCATGACGGCGCCCACCACGAGGAATGCCGCTACCACGTCGGCGGGGCGGTGCCATTGGTTGATGAGCGTCGAAACGCCGGTGGCCACGGCGAACGTGCTTCCGAGGAAACCGGCCAGGGGCCGCCAGCGCGGCGAAACCATGAGGAATACCGCGGCGGCGGCTGACGCGGCCAAAGTAGTGTGCCCCGAGGGGAGTGAGTTCAGCTCCAGCGTCTGGACGCCACGGTCCGGGCGGTCGGGAATGATGAACTTGAGGACCTGCGTTGCGACGTTGGCCGCAATGCAGGCCACGACGGCGATGCCCGCGGCCGTCCAGCGCCGTCGGGCGACAGTCACGAACAGAACCACGACGGCGGCAATGACCAGGGAAGTGACTGGCAGCGCGTCCAGGAATCCCGTGGAGGCCTTGCCCGCCGAGCCGCTGAGCTCCTTGGCCTCGACCAGGGCTGACTCGTCGATGAACTGCCCCATGGTGGTGCGGACAAAGAAGTAATACGTGGCAAACAGGCCGACCATGCACGCGACGGTCAGCAGGCAGAACAAGAAGCCCGTGCCCGCGCCTGCTGCACGCTCCTTGAGTGGCCGTTTGCTCGACCTTCCGCCTACCCGGAACTGCTGGGAACTCATTGTTCCTACATTGCCATAATTCGCTGGATGCCTCATGTGAGCCGCACACGCGCCGCGGGGGCGATGGTGAGATTCAAGCAACTTTCCTGTGACGCTTGACACGTGTTAGGTGGCGGGTCTACAGTTCCTAACACGTGTTAGGAAGGGAAATTCAGAATGCCGGGAACCAATGGGGCTTTGCGTCAATTCACACGCAGGACAGCCCTCACAGCCCTCGGTGCCGGGATTGTTGGAGTGACGGCGGCGTCGTGGCCGCGACTCACGGGAACAGACATCCCCGGCCGGGGAGACAACAGCCTCAGCATCGCCATCATGGGCACCGCCGCGGACGCCGCAGCCCGCCAGAAAGTCATTGACGCCTTCGCCAAGGTCCACCCCGAGATCAAAGTCAAAGTCCAGGCCATCCAAGCCGTGGACTGGAAGGACTTCTTCACCAAGATCCTCACCATGGTGGCCGCAGGCACCCCGCCGGACGTTGTGTACGTGGCAACCGAAGGCGCCCAGCTTTTCGCCGAGAAGCTCGCCCACCCCTTGGACGACTACCTTCGTCGCGACGCCGCGGACATGAAGGAATACTTCGAGGACGTCCACCCCAGCTTGGTGGAAGCGTTCATGTACAAGGGCAGCCTGTTCCAGCTTCCCATCGACTGGAACGCAGCCAACATGTACTACAACACTGCGTCCCTGCGCGCGGCCGGGCTGGAACGCCCCGCCGAGGACTGGACCCACACGGACTTCCGCGCCACCCTCGCGGCGATGAAGAAGGCCAAGCCGTCCGACTTCACGCCGTACTACTGGACCAACCGGCTCTTCGGCGGAGTGGTCCCGTGGCTCTACGCCAATGACACCAGCTTCCTCAAGGAAACAAAGTCCGGCGGCGGGGAATGGCTGTGGGACGGCTTCTACGGCAACGATCCCTCCCGCAGCCTCCGTTCCGGCGGCTACCAATGGCTCGAGCCCAACGCCGATGACCCCCGCGTCTTCGAATCCTTCGACTACCTCCGCGGACTGGTCAAGGACGGCCTCGGCGTCCGGCCCGAAGAAGGCGGCGGAAGCTCGCTGATCGGTCTCTTCGCCTCCAACCGCATAGGTACGACGCCGGCGGGCGGCTATTGGGTGCAAGGCCTCCACGAGGCGGGGATGACCGAGGACGGATTCGACGTCCAGTTCTTCCCCAAATGGCGGACCCAGCGGCACCAGTTCGGCACGGCCGGCTACGCGATCATGAAGACCGCCAAGGACAAGGACGCCGCTTGGGAATGGGTGAAGTTCAGCGCCAGCCTCGAAGCCATGCAGATCATTTTCCCGACGCCCAACACCACCCCGGCCCGCCGGTCCATGGCCAACCAGCAGCTCTACGCCGGCACAGGACCCCGCCACTGGAACGTCTTCTACGACACCCTGGACAAGTTCCCCACCACTGGCCCCATCCCGGCACCTCCCCAGCAGGCCGCCGTCGAGACCGCCCTCATGAAGAACGTATCCCTGGCTGTCAGCGGGGACGAGCGGCAACTCAAACAAGCACTCGAATCCATGCAACGCGATCTTGAACTGGCCTTGAGGAGGCAGCCATGAGCACTGTCACCCGTACCCCTACGGGCAATGCCCGGGCGTCGGCCCCCGGAAGCGGTCCAGCCTCCAAACGGAGCCGGGTCCAGCAACGGTGGCTTCCGTGGGCCTTCCTTGCCCCAACCATCGTTGGCATGGGCCTGTTCACCCTCCTGCCGATCGTGGCCTCCATAGCGCTCGCGTTCTTCCGCTGGGACATCATCTCGGCCCCGACGTTCGTGGGTTTCGATAACTTCGCCGAGGTTGTCCAGGACCCCACGGTCCGGGTGTCCTTCCTCAACACCATCGTGTTCGTCGTGGTGGCAGTGGCCCTCCAACTGGGGTTGGCGTTGGGCCTGGCGGTCATGGTCCAGGAAAAGCTCCCGGCCTGGCTCCGGGTCTTCTTCCGGTCGGCGTTCTTCTTCCCGCTGATCCTGTCCGCGGCGTCGGTCTCCATCTTCATGCGCTACCTGTTCAACGAGCAGTTCGGCGTAGTGAACTGGTTGCTTTCGCTGATCGGCATCCCCGCGGTTCCGTGGCTGACGACGCCAGGCGGGTCTGCCGCCGTCGTGATTCTTGTCTACGTGTGGCAGAACTTCGGGTTCTCTTTCCTGCTGTTCATCGGCGGCCTCGCCTCGATTCCGGTGGAAACCTACGAGGCCGCGTCCCTGGACGGTGCCACCGGTTGGCGCAAGCACTGGTACGTCACCTTGCCGCTCCTGAGCCCCACCACGCTGGTGGCTTCCGTGATGGCGATCATCAACGCCCTCCAAGTCTTCGATCAGCCCTACGTGCTCACCCGGGGCGGTCCCGGCGACTCCACCCGGACAGCCGTGATGGTGATCTTCGAGTCCGCGTTCCAGCGGCTCGAGTTCGGCCAGGCCTCGGCGATCGGCGTGATCCTCACCCTGATCATCATGGCCATCACGGCCCTGCAGTTCCGGCTCAGCAAACGATTCGTCTTCTACCAGTAAGGCCAGCCATGACCACCATTTCTGAACGTGTTGAAAGCACGGCTCGGCCTGTCCTGCGGAAGAAGCGCGACTGGTCCGTAGCCTGGCGGATCGTCGCCCTCCTGATCGCGTCCGTTTTTGTCCTGGGTCCCGTGCTCTGGACGCTGTCCACCTCGCTGCGGCCGCCGTCGGAATCCTTCAAACTGCCGCCCGCCTTCCTGCCGCTCAACCCGGACTTCACCTCCTACAGCCAGGTTTTCAAGCAGCTGAACATTCTGGGGCTGGTGCTGAACAGTGCGCTGGTGACCGGACTGATCGCCATCGGCCAGATGGTCACGGCAGCCTTGGCAGGGTACGCCTTCGCGCACCTTCGCTTCCGGGGACGTGGAGCGCTGTTCTCGATCGTGCTGGCCACCATGATGGTGCCGGCGCAGGTGACGATCGTTCCCGTGTTCATGCTGATCCGCGGCGTAGGCCTGTCGGACACGCTGCTCGCGCTGATCCTTCCGGCCATCCCGACGGCGTTCGGCACGTTCCTGATGCGGCAGTACTTCATGGGACTCCCGGCTGACCTCGCTGAAGCGGCAGCGATCGACGGCGCCTCACCCTGGCGGACGTTCCGTTCCGTGTACGCGCCGCTGGCGATGCCGGGCCTGGCGATCGTGGGCATTCTGGCCTTCAACTTCCACTGGAACGAGTTCTTCCGGCCGCTCATCATGACCATCTCCGAGCAAAACTTCACGCTCCCGCTCGGCCTGGTCTCGCTCCAAGGCAACCTCGGCACGGGAAGCATCTCCGTGGTGCTGGCCGGTGTTGTCCTCTCCATGATTCCCGCGCTGGTGGTGTTCATGTTCGGGCAGCGTGCGCTGCAGGACGGACTCACCGCAGGTACGGGCAAATAACCTCCACCTTGTGAAAGGCATTCCAATGACGGACCTTGCTCTTGTTTCCTCCCTCGCCCGTGCGGCTACGCACCCCGACCCGGCCTTCCCGCGCTTCCACCCACGTCCGGCACAAGGCTGGATCAATGATCCCAACGGCGTCAGCTACATCGATGGCAAGTATCACGTCTTCTTCCAGTACAACCCGGACTCCGCCCGCCACCGGCTGATCCAGTGGGGACACGTCAGCTCCGAGGACCTGGTGCAGTGGGAAGAACACCCCGTTGCGCTGGTTCCCCAAGCCGGCGGGCCGGACTCCGCAGGATGCTGGACCGGCGTAGTCACGCTGGATGACGGAGTTCCCACGGCTGCGTACTCGGGCGTCCAGGATCACGGTGGCCACTCGCAGGTAGTGATCGCCCGCGGCTCTTCCGACCTTGTTTCCTGGAACCAGGACGGCCACGTTGCTGCCTCCATGCCCACGGACCCCACGGTGACGGCCGTGCGGGATCCTTTCATCTTCCGCTTCAACGGCGCCCGCTACGCCGTCCAAGGCGCAGGCCTGGCCGACGGGCGGGCAGCATTGCTGCTCTACTCCGTGGAAGACATGGAGAACTGGGAGTACAAAGGGATCTGGTTGACCTCCTCCGACCCCGTGGCCGCGATGCACGCACCGGCAGAGATCTGGGAGTGCCCGCAACTGGTGGAGGTGCCCGTTGCCGGCGGCGGTTCAACGTGGGTCATGATGTTCTCCCTCTGGCTCTCCGGCGACGACCACGAGCACGCCAACGGCGTGGGGCACCTGATCGGCTCACTTTCCCCGGATTCGGAAACCGGACTGCCCGTGTTTACTGCCGCTACGGGTGGCAAGTCCGATCTGGGCCGCGACTTCTACGCGCCGCAGATCGTGCAGCTCGCTTACAGCTCCGCGGCTGCTACCTCTGCTGCGTCCTCGGCCGCTGCCTCTGCCCTGATGTGGGGCTGGGCCAACGAAGGTCCCGGACGCGACGGCCGCCGGGGCCGCACCCAGGAAGAAATCGACGACGCCGGATGGTCGGGCGTGCTGACGCACCCGCGCCTTCTGTCCGTGGCTGATGGAGCGCTTGTTGTTGCTCCCGCGCCGGAGGTTTCCGCGTACCGGGGTGCTGCCGTGGCTTCTGACGCTTCGGGCTCGGTGGATGTTCCGGCGTTTGCAGAGGTGGGTGTCACGGGTTCCGGTCCCGTCTCTCTGCGGCTGGGGTCCGGTGCGGATGAGCAGCTTGTGTACTCCGGAACGGTTGCTGCGGGGGAGGAGTTGCGGATCTTCATCGACGCTTCACTTGTGGAGGTGTACCGCTCCGGATCCGTGGCTACCACACTCCGGGCGTACCCGTTGGCCGGGGAATCATGGACACTGGAGCTTCCCGCCGGTGCCACCGCCAATGTGTGGGAACTGACCCTGCCTCGTTAGGCGATGTCGGTTGTGGGACCCGCAGCGGTTTCCGTTGCGGGCCTCGCTGTGGGTCCGCCTAGCGCGTTGCCGGTCCGGTGGACTCGCGCAAGACCAAGCGGCAGGGGACCATCGTCTCAACGGTGGGCTCCGCCGTCGTGGTTTTACCGTCCTCGATGGCGTCCAGCAACCTGGTCATCGCTTCGCGGCCAATCTCGCGCAGGGGGAGGGCCATGGTGGTGAGGGCGGGGACCATGGTGTTGGCGATGCGGTGTTCGTCGTCGTAACCCATCACGGAGAGGTCGCCCGGGATGCTGAGGCCAAGGCGCGCGGCGGCGAGGACCACCCCGACGGCCAGCCTGTCGTTCGCGCACATGATGGCCGTGGGCCGCTCAGCCGGGACCACGCCGTCGAGCAATCGCATCGCTCCCTTGTAACCGTCGTCAATATCCCAGCCGGCGTGCGCTATCCGCGCCTCGGTGACCGGGAGCTGCGTGGAGGCGAAGGCCTCCCGGTAGCCCTCGATGCGGAGGGGCGAGGCGGGAGAATCCTCGGAACCGGCAAGGAAAGCGATGTCGCGGTGGCCGAACTGAATCAGATGCTCCGTGGCCTCGCGTCCGCCGGTGACTTCATCCGGGATGACGTGATGGAGGCGCGGCCGGGGATGGGCGTCGTAGCAATTGGCAAGGACAGACGGCACGCGCTCCATGCCCGGCGGAACTTCCAACGGTTTCAAGCCCACGGTCACGTACATCAAGCCGTCAACCTGCCGGTCGAGGAGCGTCTCGATCGCTCCCGCATCCCGGGCTGTATCGCGCTCGGTATCCATGACCACCGTGACAAAACCGCGGCTGCGGGCGACGTCGTCCGCGCCGCCGATGATGTTGCCGTCGAAGGGGCTGACCACCACTTCATCGGACAGGATCCCGATCACCCGCGAACGCTGGTTCCGCAGGCTCAGGGCGATCGCGTTGGGGGAGTAGTTAAGCTCCTGCGCCGCCAAACGGATGCGTTCCTGGCTTTCCTTGGCAACGTTTCCGTCGCCCCTGCCGTTGAGCACAAGGGAAACCGCGCTCCTGGACACCCCCGCCCTTTTGGCGACGTCCAGTGCGGTTGCCTTGCGGTTCATCGGGGTCCTTCCGTTCTTGCCTCGATTAGCAGTCTACCTAACGCGTGTGAGGCTGTGGACGCCGCCCGTTCAGTGTTTATGCGTTGATCGAGTAGCCGATGTGCGAGTAGAGCTGCGTCATGAAGTTGGAGAACCAGATGGCGGCGACGATGAAGGAGACCACTATCGTTCCGATGAGGACCCAGATTGGCGCCAAACCGCGGCCCGGAGCCACCTTCCGGACAATGACGGACCGGCCAATGACATAGACGGTTCCGCTCAGGAAGCACCAGGCCCAGTGGAAAGGCCGGACCACCCCGGAGCGGGAAAGGCGCTGGTAATCCAGATAGGCCAGGAAGACACTCACGCCCCACACCAGGAAGCTTGAGATCTGCATCAGGAAGAAGCCCGGGGTGTACATGGACGTGGGGTCAAAAGTGGTCCCTTGCCGGGTGTTCAAATACCGGAACTCGGGCTGCCACGTCAGCAACAGGAAGATTGCCACAAGCGGCAACAGAACAATGGCCCATATGAAGGGGTTGTAAACCGGGGTCTCGTTGCTGATCAGCGGCCGCTGGACAGGCATATGCTGCGCTGATCCCGGAGCCACATTCTGGGTCCACTGCACCCCGTCCCACCAGCGCATCTGCTGGGGCTGTGAAGGATCCGGGTACCAACCCGGAGGAGTTGCTGAGCTGTTGAAACCCTGAGTCATGAGTCCCCCTTTTTAAGTGTCGAATCGAGGATATCGCGGTTGCGTCCTCTCGCTTCACAAGCAGTTCTCCACATTGACGGCAAGTCGGTGTATGCATGGATCATGACCTTCTTCGAGCCCGCTTCCGAGCCACCGGAACGGTTTCATCAGTCCGCTCCGCCACGCCCGGGCTGGGCGGGACCGCCGTCTGACGAACTGCCCGGCGTGGTGCACATCGGCGGGTTCATCTACGGCGACGACCGAATGGTGGTGGCCCTGAAATCCGCGGACGTCTACTCCACAGGTTGCGTTCTGGAATTCGTCTGGACGGCCCGCCGCGGCGGCAAGACAGGAAGCGAGTGGCGGGACACCATGGACCAGGCGTTCATCCCGCCGGGATCGCCGGTAGCCGCTGCATCCGGGCTGATGGTGGGAGTCGGATACGGGGACGGACGCAAGGCCCTCGCTTCAAGGCCGGGTCCCGCACTGTCCGAGGGGGACGAGGTGGAAGGTCCGGTCTTGTCGGTGCTGGGCGGCGGGGGAGCCGGCGGCAACGACGAGCAGGTCCACGGCACCGCCAGATACTGGCTCTGGCCGCTTCCCCTCGAGGCCGGCACAAAAGTGGTGGTGAAGTGGGATGGGCTCCGGATGCCCGAAAGCTCATTCAACCTTCCGCACGAGCGCTTGATTGCGGCGGTAGGCGACGTCCGGAAATTCTGGGTGGAGTAGTTCTCCACATAGCCTGAATTGGCCGCCTCAACGCCAAAAACCCGCCGGTACAGTGGCACTATGCTCCCTTCGCTTGAAGAATTACAGGAATCTGCCCGCGTTGTTTCGCTGCCCATGCGGGTCAAGTTCCGCGGCATTATGCAGCGGGAGACGCTCCTTCTGAAGGGACCTCTTGGGTGGGGTGAATTCTGTCCCTTTCCCGAATACGGGGACGACGAATCCTCCCGGTGGCTCGCTGCCGCCCTGGAAGCCGGCTGGCAGGGCTTCCCGCCGGCCCTGCGGGACACCATTCCTGTGAACGCCACCGTCCCGGCCGTTTCCGCCGACCGGGTACCGGATGTGCTGGCCCGGTTCGGACGCGTGGACGCGGTGAAGGTCAAAGTGGCAGAACGCGGGCAGGACGTGGCGGAGGACATCGCCAGGGTCACCGCAGTTCGTGATGCACTGCCCGATGCTTCCATCAGGGTGGACGCGAACGGCGGTTGGGATGTTGATCAGGCCGTTGACGCGTTGGGCAGGCTCTCGGCTGTTGGGCTCGAATACGCCGAACAGCCTGTCCCCACCATTGAAGGCCTGGCAGAGGTGCGGCGCCGCCTTGTAGCAGCGGGAATCCCCGTGCCCATCGCTGCCGACGAAAGCGTCCGCAAGGAAGAGGACCCCCTTCGGGTAGCAAAGGCCGGCGCTGCCGACCTCATAGTGGTCAAAGTAGCGCCGCTTGGGGGAGTCGCACGGGCCCTGGACATCGTCGCCCAGGCCGGCCTGCCCGCCGTCGTCAGCTCCGCCCTTGATACCTCGGTGGGAATCCGCGCCGGTCTCGCGCTCGCAGCCGCACTGCCAACGCTGCCCTACGCCTGTGGCCTCGGCACGGTTTCCTTGTTCGCCTCGGATATTACGTTGGACCCCTTGGTAGCCGACGACGGCGCCATCCGCCTCCGCGAGGCCGTCGCCGATCCCGGGCTGCTGGAGCAGTACGCAGCTACCGGGGAACGCCGGGACTGGTGGTTGGACCGCCTGGGCCGGGTCCATGCAGTCCTGGTGGCGGCCCCCGGCAATCTGTTCACCAAGCCTTAACCGGAATGTCCTTCCCGCGTTGGGTTCCGCTGAAAGGCTCAGCGGGAACCTCGTACAAGCCTGGAAGGTCCCCATGTCTGAAACAACCCGTCGCACGTTCCCGCTGTTGCCCATGCTCGGCCACACGAAGGGAAAGCGGAGCGCGGTCACCTGTGCCCTCAAGTGCGACAACGCTTGTGCAGGCGATGTCTGCAACACCAGCTCCAACGGTTACTTCCGCGACATCGCCTCAACCGCCATGTCCCGCCGCGCCGCCCTTGGCCTGGGCGCCGCCGGGGCGCTCGCCGTCGTACTTGGCGGAACGGGTACCGACGCCGCCGTGGCTGACTCCGGCAGCGGACTTTCCGACGCCGTAAACAAGGGATTCGGCAAGTCCAAACTCACGTTTGCACCCATCAAACCCGTGGACGCCGCGGTTGATGCATTTACCGTGCCGGAAGGTTTCGAGTGGAGGCCGATCATCCGCTGGGGCGATCCGCTGTTCGCTGATTCACCGGCCTTCGATCTCAACAACCAGACCGCCGCCGCCCAGGCCCGCCAGTTCGGTTACAACAACGACTACACGGATATCCTCCCGATCCCGGGCTCCAAGGACCGCCGGGCAGTCCTGTTCACCAACCACGAGTACACCAATGAGAACCTCATGCTGCCCGTCGGCTTTGACGCGGCAGAAGCGCGGGCTATCGGCCGTGCCGCCCACGGCCTGGCTGTTGTGGAGCTTGAGCGGAAGAACAAGAACAAGCCGTGGAACTACGTCAAGGGCGCACCCCTCAACCGTCGTTTCCTGACGGACACTATCTATGAACTTACTGGTCCCGCGGCTGGCACCAACCTGGTCTCCACCATCGATGACCCCGCAGGCCGGTGGATCAAGGGAACCCTGGGCAACTGCTCCGGAGGCACCACCCCGTGGGGCACTATCTTGTCCGGTGAAGAAAACTTCAACGGGTACTTCGCAGCGCCGGGATCCTCGGCAGAGGACAAGCGCTACGGCCTGGCCGCGAAGCCCACCACGCGTCAGTGGGAACTCGACGAACCCCGTTTCGATACCCGGAACCCCGGCTACGCCAACGAGTCCAACCGCTTCGGCTGGATAGTGGAAGTTGATCCTTTCGACCCCTCGTCCACCCCCAAGAAGCACTCCGCCATGGGCCGTTTCAAACACGAAGGCGCCAACGTGATCGTCGCCCCCGACGGCCGCGTGGTGGCTTACATGGGCGACGACGAGCGCTTCGACTACCTCTACAAGTTCGTGTCCAAGGGTTTCTATAAGCCCGGCGACTCAGCCGATGCGCGCAAGAACAACATGAACCTGTTGTCCGAAGGTGACCTGTACGTTGCCCGGTTCACCGGTGATTCCCCGGCCTCGGAGATCGACGGCACCGGCAAACTTCCCGCAGATGGTGCCTTTGACGGTACCGGTGAATGGCTTCCGTTGGTCGTGAACGGGCAGTCAGCTGTGCCGGGCATGTCCGTGGCCGAGGTACTCGTGTACACCCGTCTCGCGGCGGACAAGGTAGGCCCCACCAAGATGGACCGTTGCGAAGACGTGGAACCGAACCCGCTGACCGGCAAGGTCTACGTTGCCTGCACCAACAACTCGGACCGCGGAAAGACCGGCAAGGAAGGCGCCACGGAGGTCAATCCGCGCACACTGAACCGCGACGGTCACATCGTCGAGATCACCGAGGCTCCGGGCCAGACCGGCACGGCATTCAATTGGACCCTCCTGTTGGTTGCCGGCGATCCCGCAGCGAACGGGTCCACGTACTTCTCGGGCTTCCCGGCAGACAAGGTCTCGCCGATCTCCTGCCCGGACAACGTGGCCTTCGACTCCGTGGGCAACCTGTGGATTTCCACTGACGGTGCCCCATCGTCGATCGGCTACAACGACGGCCTGTTCAAGGTCACCATCGACGGACCGGAGCGTGGAAAGGTGGAGCAGTTCCTCTCTGTCCCGCGCGACGCCGAGACCTGTGGCCCGATCATCCACGACGACGAGCGGACAGTGTTCGTAGCCGTCCAGCACCCCGGCGAAGACGGCACATTCGCGGCCCCCAACTCGCTGTTCCCGGACTACGTCGGTGCGGGATCCACCCCGGCGCCCGGTGCGGCCCGCGCCCCGCGACCCTCGATCGTCCAAGTGTCCCGCAAGTAGCCCCGGGTGATAGAGGGTTCCGCATTCGGCGTTGTTATGTGACAGAGCGTCCATCAATTCCGTTGCTCTATCACTTCCCGCCGGGTTTTGCCGGTTGCTCTTCCACATCCCGCCGGGTTTAACGGTTTCCTCTCGCACCGCGCCAGGAGACCCGCGCCCATAGACTGGAACGGTGACTTCGCAGATCTCCCTGACCTCCCTTGGCGCCGCCCGGATCGCTGTAACGGCACTGCTCGACGGCGGTGTGCGGCACGTGGTGGTGGCGCCAGGTTCGCGCTCGGCACCGATGGCCTACGCCCTCGCCGAAGCCGAAGCCGCAGGGAGGGTCCACCTGCACGTCAGGATCGACGAGCGCGATGCCGGGTTCACGGGATTGGGCCTCGCCTTATCGACCGAAGCCCCCGCCGCCGTACTGACGACATCGGGGACCGCCGTCGGAAACCTCCTTCCTGCGGTGATGGAAGCGAACCATGCGGCCGTGCCGCTGATTGTCATATCGGCAGACCGGCCGGCGGAATTGCACGGAACCGGGGCCAACCAGACCACCACCCAACTGGACCTCTTCGGCGATCACGTACGGTTCGCCGTCGACGTCGCTGCGGGTGACAACCCGCAGCGCGCGGTGGCCACGGCCCTGTACGCGGCCACGGGCGCGTTGGAAGACACCCCGCCCGGTCCGGTCCAGGTGAACCTCGCCTTCCGCGACCCCCTGGTGCCGGAGGCGGGCGACGCCCTCCCGACCGCGGCGGGTCGCGGACTCTTCCATTACGACGCCGGTCCGCAGGCGCTTGATCTTCCCGAAGCATCCGCCGGGCTTCCGGAGCGGCGCACGGTGGTGCTTGCAGGGCACGACGCCGGTCCCGTCGCCGAAGCTTTCGCGCGGGCCCACGGGTTGCCGTTACTGGCGGAGCCATCCTCGAATGCGCGGTTCGGGCCGAACTCCGTGGGCCCGTACCGGCTGCTGCTTGAGCACTTCGGTCCGGAATCGCCGGCGCCCATTGAGCGCGTCGTGCTGTTCGGCCGGCCCACGCTGTCCCGGCCGGTGGGCGCACTCTTGTCGCGTGAAAGCGTGGAATCGGTGATCTACCAGCCTGTTCCCGTCGCCTGGTACCAGGAAGGACGCCGAAGGGAAGCACCGGTGGAAACGCTGCCCGGTTTGGCCGAGTTCGCAGGCCGGGGTTCAGCTGACTGGCTTGATTCCTGGCTGCTGGCCGGTGCCGCAGCCCAGCACGCCCTTGACGGTGTGCTGGCCGAAGAAGCGGCCGCCACAGGGCCGTCGATCGGCGCAACTGTGTGGAAGCACGCCCGCGGAAAACTGGTGCTCGGCTCCTCCAACGGCATCCGCGACGTGGACCTTGCCGGTCAACCGCACCCCGACCCCATCGCAACGGTCTACGCCAACCGCGGACTCGCCGGCATCGATGGAACCCTGGCAACAGCCACCGGAATTGCCCTCGGCAGCGGACGCGAAACCACCGTCCTCCTGGGCGATGTCACCTTCCTCCACGACGTCGGCGGCCTGCTTTTGGGCAAGGGCGAACCGACTCCGGACCTTCGCATCGTGGTCCTGAACGACGCCGGCGGGGCCATCTTCGGGCTGCTCGAACACGGGGCAGTCGAGGACTCAGGCGCCTACGGCACCGCCGTCGAACGCCTTTTCGGCACCCCGCACGCAGTGGACCTTTCGGCGCTCGCGGCGGCTTACGGCGTCGGGCATCAAGCGGTGAGTACGACGGCGGAACTTGCCGAAGCGCTGAAGGCGCCGCTCAAGGGACGCAGCATTGTGGAAGTCCGCGCAGACCGGGTGGGACTGCGCGGACTTCATGCCCGGATCAAGGACGCTGTCTCGGCTGCGGTTGGTAAGGTGCTCGCTGCCTGAGGAACGCCCGAAACCCGTCGGGATGTGACAGAGGAACGCCCGAAACCCGTCGGGATGTGAGAGAGGAACGGAAGGGTTAGTCCTCTTCGACGCCGATGTGGGTGGGATCCAGGACGCGGCGCAGGAATTCCTTGGTTCGCGGCTGGGTGGGGGCGCTGATGACCTTCTCGGCCGGGCCTTCCTCCACCACGACGCCACCGTCCATGAACACGACGCGATCGGCGACTTCGCGGGCAAAGCCCATCTCGTGCGTGACCACCAGCATGGTCATGCCTTCCTGCGCCAGCTTGCGCATGACGGCCAGGACGTCGCCAACGGTTTCCGGGTCCAGCGCGGAGGTGGGCTCGTCGAAGAGCATCAGCTGCGGGTCCATGGACAGTGCGCGGGCGATGGCCACGCGCTGCTGCTGCCCGCCGGAGAGCTGGTCCGGGTAGCGCTCGGCGAGGTGTCCCAGGCCCACGCGTTCCAGGTTCCGCCGGGCTACCTCGCCGGCTTCTGCCTTGGAACGCTTGAGGACCTTGATCTGGGAGACGGTGCAGTTGTCCAGGACGCTCAAGTGCGGGAAGAGGTTGAAGTGCTGGAACACCATTCCCACGCTTTGGCGCATGCGGTTGAGGTCGACGTCGGGATCGGTCGCCTCGAACTTGCCCACGTTGATGACGCCTGCGTTGGGCTGCTCAAGGAGGTTGACGCAGCGCAGCAGGGTGGACTTGCCGGAACCGGAGGGCCCGATCAGGCACACCACCTGGCCCGGTTCGACGGACAGCGAGATGCCCTTGAGGACCTCGTTGCTGCCGTAGGACTTGCGGAGGTCCTTGATGGTCACGCCCGCAGCGTGGACTGTAGCGGAGTTAGTCATGACGGTCCTGCCTATCGCTTGGTCCGCGCGGAGCGGCTTTCGAACTTCCGTGCCAGGAGGCTCAAGGGGATGGTGATGATCAGGTAGAAGGCACCTGCCACAAGCAGCGGCGTCAGGCCGGCGCCGAGGCTGGAGATACCGTCGCGGCCGAACTTGGTCAGTTCGTACTGCGATGCAGTCAGGCCCAGTACGTAGATCAGCGACGAGTCCTTGGTGAGCAGGATGATCTCGTTGGTCAACGGCGGGAGGACGATCTTGAACGCCTGGGGGATGACGATCGTGACCATCGCGCGCCAGTGCGGCATACCCAGCGATCGGGCGGCCTCCATCTGGCCCTTGGGCACGGCCTGCAGGCCTGCGCGGAGTGTTTCAGCGATGTAGGCCGCGGCCACCATGCCCAGGGAGACCATGACGATCACGTTGACGTCCCACTGGATTCCGAAGGCCAGCGGAACACCGTAACCGAAGGCGATGAAGACCAGCAGCGCGGGGACGCCGCGGAAGAACTCGATGTAGCCCGTGGCGATCCAGCGGTACAGCGGGAAGGAGGAGAGCTTCATCAGGGCCAGCAGAAGGCCGCCGGAGAGGCCGACTATGAAACCGAGGGCCGTGTAGATGAGGGTGTTCTTGAGGCCGATCAGGAAGATGCCCGGGAACATCGGGCCGATCTTGGCGAAGTTGAAGACGCTGTTTCCCACCGTCTTCCAGTCCACGGCAAGGATCACGGCGGCCAGGACCACTACGAAGATTCCGGCCTGGACGTACAGACTGACTTTGGCGCGTTGACGTGCAGTCATTGCCATGGTGTTCTCACATTCATGTTGCGCAGTTGGGGCCCCGTACGAGTTGTCCTTTGTTGAACATCATCGGTACGGGGCCCCGCTTACGTGGATCTTTGGGAGCCGGGGCTCGGAACTACTTGGCGGCCTCGCCGAACCAGGTGGTCTTGAACTTTTCGAGCGTGCCGTCGTCCGTGATGCGCTTCAGGGTCTTGTTCACGGCGTCGCCCATGGCGGTGTTGCCCTTCTTGTAGGCAATGCCGAGCTTCTCGCCGGTGGCGTAGTCTTCAACGCGCTTGAGGTTGGACTCGTCCTTGATGGCGTAGCCAAGCACGGACTGGTTGCCGACGGCTGCGTCGATGGTGCCTGCCTTGAGGGCCTGGACCAGGAGGCCGGAGTCTTCGAACTGCTGGGCGTCGAGGCCCTTGTCCTTGGCGTACTGGGCGCCGGTGGTTGCCTGCTGGACGCCCACCTTCTTGCCCTTTGCGCCGTCCAGGTTGGTGATTCCGGAGGAGGAGGAAGCCACGAGGGTCAGGTCGTCATCCATGTACGGCTCGGAGAAGTCCATGACGTTCTTGCGGACATCGGTGATGGAAACCGAGGAGATGGAGACGTCGCAGCCGGCCAGTGCGGTTCCGGTTTCGATTGCTTCGAAGGAGCTGTCCACCACGTTGAGTTCTGCGTTGAGGTCCTTGGCGAGCTCTGCGGCGATGTCCATGTCGAAGCCGACGTTCTTGCCGTCCTTCTGGAATTCAAACGGCTCGTAAGGAATGTCCGAACACACCGTGAGCTTGCCGGCGTTGATGAGCTGGGGGCCCGAACCCGAGGAAGCGGCCGGAGTGGACGAGCCACCACAAGCGGTCAGGGCAAGGGCGCCTGCTGCGAGAACGGCTGCCACCTTGGTGCCGGACAGAACCGAACGGGAGATCTGCATGTTTTTTACCTTTTGTTGCAGTGGATGCTGAACTGAGTCGGTTTTAGTGTAGCGCCGAACATGAGATGTGCATCACAGGAAACGAAGTTTCACTATTAGATAACCAGTTTAGCCAAGATAAAAGTATCCTTACAGACCCTGTGTCCGGGATACCGGATTTACCGTCGGATACCCAGAGCTTCCAGCATGGGCCTGAACTTCGCCCACGTCTCTGCAAGCTCGGCCTCGGGCTGGGAACCCTCCACAATCCCGCACCCTGCGAACAGGCGAACAGTATTAGCGTCTTCAATCACTGCCCCGCGCAGGGCGATGCCCCATTCGCCGTTCCCGGCGGCGTCGAGCCAGCCGACCGGTCCGGCGTACGGGCCGCGGTCCAGGTGCTCGAGTTTGCGGATCAAAGCTCCGGCAACCTGGGTGGGCGTTCCGCACACTGCGGCGGTGGGGTGCAGCGCATTGATGAGGGCCAGGCAGGTGGGCACGTGCCCCTCGATATCGGCCAGCTCCGCCTTCACGTCCGAGGCCAGGTGCCACACGTTGGGCAGCTCCAGGATGAACGGCTCGCTGTGGGAGTTCATGGCCTCGGAAAAGGGTGCCAGCTGCCGGGTCAGGGAATCGATGGCAATCTCGTGCTCGTGCCGCTGCTTCTCAGAGCCGGCCAGGACGCGCTCGGCGTACTCCATGGGGGAGCCCTCAACGCCCTCGGCATCCCGACGGTCCAAGGTTCCGGCAAGTACGCGGGCCTGGGCGGTTCGGCCCTCCACCTGGATCAACATCTCCGGCGTCGCCCCCACCAAACCGTCAACGCCGTACGTCCAGCATTCCCGGTACCTGGCCGCGAGCTGGCGAAGCACCTCAGCCGCGCTGACCCCTTCCGGCAAGTTCGCAACGACGTCGCGCGCCAACACCAGCTTCTCCAGCTTGCCGGCGCGGATTTCCTCCACGCCGTTGGTGACGGCCTCCATCCACGCGGCCTCGCTCAGGGAGCCGCGGCCAAGCGAGCCCCGCGAGCCGTTGAGCGCAGCAACCTCGGGCGAGGGCCCGACGTCGGACCCTCCCGCAGCGGGCTCGTCACCGCTGGCGTCGGACAGCCAGCTTTCCAGGGCCGCCAGCACGCCCGCCTCGGTGAGCGGCGCGTCGTCGAACGTCAGCTGCGTGGCCCAGGCCCGGCCGTCACGCATGCCGACCACAAGTTCGGGGAGGATGAGGCGCGAAACGTGCGGAGACGTCTTGGAGAAAGCGAACGAGCCGAAGGCGACCGGACCCGTACCAGGAAGCTCCACCTGGTCTGTGATATCGGCCTCAAGGATCAAATGCCGCCACCACATATCGGCTTCGAGGAAACGGTCAGGGCCGGTGGCGTTGAACCGGGTCAGCTCGCCATAGCCCACCAGCCCGGCTTCGCGGCGTGACCAGCAAAGCACGTCATCGCGCACCAAAAACGACGGCAGCCCCCCTGAGGATGAATCAACATCGAGGGGGACTGTCAAAGTACGCAGAGTGCTGGTCATGATGGAACTACAGTACTCCCGGCCGCAAGCTGAACCCGCGCCGTCTTCTACAGCGCAGCAAACTCCGCGGAATGTCTGAGACAATTGCAGGGTGAACCGAGCATCCTTGGAAAAGCGTCCGGACGAAGTTGCGACGATGTTTGATGATGTCGCCCCAAAATACGACGTCGTCAATGATGTCCTCTCCATGGGGCAGACCCGTCGGTGGCGCCGGATCGTGGTGGATGCCATGGACGTCAAGGCAGGCCAGCGGGTCCTGGATCTCGCGGCTGGAACGGGTACCTCAAGTGAGCCCTACGCCGACGCCGGCGTGGACGTCGTCGCCTGCGACTTCTCCCTTGGGATGCTAAAAGTAGGCAAGCGCCGCCGCCCGGACATCGACTTCATCGCCGGGGATGCCACCAACCTCCCGTTCGCGGACAACAGCTTTGACGCCTCCACCATTTCCTTTGGCCTCCGCAACGTCGTGGAGCCGCGCAAAGCCTTGGAAGAGATGCTCAGGGTCACCAAGCCCGGCGGCCGCCTGGTCATCGCCGAGTTCTCCCAGCCGGTCATTCCGCTGTGGCGCACCATGTACACCGAATACCTCATGCGCGCCCTGCCGGCGATCGCCACCAAGGTCTCCTCCAACCCGGACGCCTACGTCTACCTGGCCGAGTCCATTCGCGCCTGGCCGGACCAGGACCACCTGGCCCAGTGGCTCGCCGACGCCGGCTGGACGGACATCACCTACCGGAACCTCAGTGGCGGCATCGTTGCCGTGCACCGTGCCCAGAAGCCGGCGGAGCACCGGGAAAGCGTGCCGGTCGCGAAGCTGCGCCGCCAGATCAAACCCCGCCGTACAGGCGCACAGTCCGGCTAAGTTGCTGATTTAGGACAACGTGAAAGTACTCATAGTTGGCGCGGGTCCCGCCGGGTCCACCGCCGCGTATTACCTCGCCCAGGCAGGCATCGACGTCACGGTGCTCGAAAAAACGGCTTTCCCCCGGGAAAAGGTGTGCGGCGACGGGCTCACGCCGCGCGCTGTCCGTGAGATCCAGAAGCTGGGACTCCCGCATTCCGAGGACGCCGGTTGGCGGCGGAACAAGGGCCTTCGACTCATTGCCGGCGGCCGCACCATCGAGCTGCCCTGGCCCGAGGTCTCCGATTTCCCCACCTACGGCCTGATCCGTACCCGGCTGGGCTTCGACGAATCCCTCGCCCGGCACGCGGAGTCCGCGGGCGCCGTCGTGCTTGAACGCCACAGCGTCACCAGCGCACTGCAGGACGACGACGGCCGGGTTATCGGCGCGCGCGCCGCCGTCCTGGACGAGTCCGGACGGAAGACGGGTGAGACGCGCGACTTCCTTGCCGACGTCGTACTGGCCGCGGACGGCAACTCGACGCGGACCGCAGTGTCCCTTGGAATGCACAAGCGCGACGACCGGCCCTTGGGCGTGGCCGTGCGCACCTATTTCACCTCGCCGCGCCATGACGACGACTGGATGGAAGGGTGGCTGGAGCTGCCCGGCAAGTCCGGAAAGCCGCTGCCCGGGTACGGCTGGGTCTTTGGCGTCGGCGACGGCACGTCCAACGTGGGCCTCGGGATCCTGAATTCGTCCAAGGAATTCGGCAAGCTCGACTACAAGCAGGTCCTGCGCGAATGGACCGCCGGGATGCCTGCCGAGTGGGGCTTCACCCCGGAGAACCAAGTGGGGGAGATCCGCGGTGCCGCGCTGCCCATGGGCTTCAACCGCACCCCGCACTACTCGCCCGGCCTGCTCCTGCTGGGGGACGCCGGCGGAATGGTTTCCCCCTTCAACGGTGAGGGCATTTCCTACGCCATGGAGTCGGCGCGGTTCGCCGCCGGGTTCCTGGTGGATTGTTCGTCCCGTTCCGCTTCTGCTGCTTGGTCAACGCACGACGCCGACGCGCACCTGTCGCGGTACGCGGACTACGTCCGGGACCAGTGGGGTTCGCACTTCACGCTCGGAAGGGCGTTTGCCTTCCTGATCGGCAAGCCTGCCGTGATGAAGCTGGCCCTGCGCACGGGCATGCCCATTCCTGTGCTGATGCGCTTTGTGGTTCGCCTGCTGGCAAACCTGACTGACTCGTCGGCGAAGGGTTTCGAGGACCGTGTGATCCGGGTGCTCGAAATGCTTGTTCCGCCGACATCCAACACTTCACCTGCCCTTGCTCGCAAGGCGGCAGGGTCTGACACCGCGGTTTCCGCACCAACTAGTTAGGGTTAATCCGTGACGAACTCTGCCGAACACAGCTGGACGCATGCCGGGCACGGCTTGCCGCAGACTGTTGAGCCCGCTCCCAACACCACCGCGATCGCCACCGGACTCCAGCTGCCCGCAGGTTTTGCCGCCATCGCAGGTGATCCCGAGCTGGGGCCCGCCATCACCACCAACCTTGCCCGGGTTGAGAAGAAGCTTCGCGAGGCCATCTCCAATTCCGATCCCTTGGCTGACGCGACGTCGCGCCACCTGGTGGAAGCGGGCGGCAAGCGCATCCGCCCCTTGTTGACCCTGCTGTGCGCGCATCTCGGCGATGCTTCGCGCCCCGAAGTGGTCCAGGCCGCCGTCGTAGTTGAATTGACCCACCTGGCCACCCTGTACCACGACGACGTCATGGACTCCGCACCCTTCCGGCGGGGTGCCCCCACGGCCCACGAAGTATGGGGCAACTCCGTGGCCATCCTCACCGGCGACCTCATCTTCGCCCGTGCATCAATCCTGGTTTCCGAGCTGGGTTCGCGTGCACTTGGTATCCAGGCCCGCACCTTCGAACGCCTGTGCCTCGGCCAGCTCCACGAAACCGTTGGTCCCCGCGAGGACGAGGACGCCGTTGAGCATTACCTCTCCGTCATCGCAGACAAGACCGGCTCGCTTGTTGCCGCGTCGGGGCAGCTCGGGGCGATCTTCGCCGGCGCTGACGCTGCGTTTGAAGATGTGCTGGTGGAATACGGCGAGAAGGTTGGCGTTGCCTTCCAGTTGGCCGACGACGTCATCGATGTCACCGGCGTGAAGGTCAAGTCCGGAAAGTCCCCGGGCACCGACCTCCGGGAAGGCGTGCCCACGTTGCCTGTCCTGCTGCTGCGTCGTGATGCTGCAGCCGGCGATGCCTCGGCCAGCGCCCTGCTGGAACTGGTGGACGGTGACCTGTCTTCCGACGCCGCCTTGGCCGACGCGGTTGCCGGCCTGCGCGAACACCCTGTCACTGCGGAGTCCTGGAAGATCGCCCGCGACTGGTCCGACCAAGCCATCGCCGCCCTGGCGCCGCTGCCGGAGGGTGTTGTGAAAGCGTCCCTGACCAACTTTGCGCACGCCGTGGTGGACCGTAGCAGCTAGGTTTTTTTGTGTTCCCGGCAGGCACCTGACCCTTATGGGGGAGGGTGCCTGCCTTTTTGTTGGCAGGGATGCTGGGGCTGCTGGGCTGGGGTGGGGTGTGGTGTGGACGGGCTGGGCCGGCTGGCTGGGTTGGGGCGGGCCGCCACGACCAACTTTGGCTGCAGATAGGAATGCTAGGCCCCGTTTATGCGGCGTGTCCTGCATTTGCGGGTTCAAAGTGGGTGGCGGCGGCACGCATCCTTCGGAACATCGAGTTCCTCATGGAACACTGAGCTCCCCATCGGATTGCTGAATTCCGAGTCGGGTTACTGAGCTCTTAAACGGAATGGCCCCGGCTCGCTGCAACGTTACGAGTCATACGCTGCACCGAACCGGGACCACAATCTCCGTTCGCATCAGACCCACCGGAGGCATTTAGTGGATCCGTGAATAGCTTATGACAACCCTGTCATATTTGCAACTTAGATGGTCAATGATTTTTTCCCAGGTGTGCAGCGGTTTACAGACCCCAAACTCAGTGCCCCGACTGCGGACCGGGAGGGTTATCCACATAGCCCACTTTGTGCCCGCTAGGCTCCTTCGGCGGACCTGACCATGGCCATATGGACATCGTCGATTTTCTCCGCAGCCGACATGGGGTTGCGACTACCCTGTACATCGCTGGCTTCAGCCGTCGAGCCTTGGCCAAGGCAGTCGGATCCGGCCGGGTCGCCGGACTGCACCGCGGTGTGTACGTGTCCAAGGGCGCCGATCCGGACGTTGTGGCTGCGTTCCGTGCCAACGGTAAGCTGACGTGCGTTTCGGCGGCCCGCTTCTACGGGCTCTGGACCCTTCATGATGTCGCGGACCTGCATCTCAGCTGCGGTACGGGGTTGGCCCGTCGCCGCATAGTTCACCACGGAGAGTGCATCCATCCGGATCATCCCTATCTGCCGGTGGCTGGAGTCGCCGATGTACTGCTCCATGCACTGAGGTGCCGGCCGGAGCTCGAAGCCTTGGTCATGGTGCAAGGTGCCGTCAGCCAAGCACTGCTGGGACCGGACTTTCTTCGGAGCAAACTGCCTGGCAATAGGAACGGACGGCTGAGGGCCATAGTGGATCTGGTTCTGCCAAGGGCGGACTCGCTTCTGGAAGTGCTGGCCCACACACACTTCACACGGGCCGGCCTTGAGGTTCAGATGCATGTGGATGTCCCCGGCGTGGGTGAAGTTGACTGCTTGATCGAGGATTGCCTGATCGTCGAATTGGACGGCGAGACACATTTCGAGGCGAAGCAGGTCAAAAAAGACCATTACCGGGACAACGCCTCCATCCGGGGCGGACGACTCAGCTTGCACTATTACTACGCGGACGTGGTCTATCACCCGCAGCGGATGGTGGACGAAGTCCTTGAGGTGCTGGCGAACAGGGAAGCAGGTCGCTTCGGCCCCTTCCGCTACATTGCTGGGCCGCCGCCGTCGTGATCAAAACCAGACGCGAGGGCCCCGCAATAAGGCCCCGACTGCGTGCCGCCACCACCAACTTTGGAACGGCGGGCTCCCCGAAACCCGCTTGGGACGGCGTGTCGCTGGGCATCGCGGCTCAAAGTGGGTCGTGGCGGCCCGCCGCCCCCGGCAAACCGGCAACCCGCCAAGCAAAGCCAAACAAAAGACAGCCCCCGCCAACCACAAAGGCTGCGCGGGGGCCGGGGGCCGGGGGCCGGGAAGAGGGAAGCCCTAGTCTTCGTCGTTGAAGGCCCAATCGAACATGTCGAAGACGAACTCGGAGAAGGTGCCTTCCTCGCTCTTCCACTGGCCGCGGGCGTTGTTGCGGCGGTAGACGATGGGGTCCGGGATGCCGAGGTCGGCCACGCGGAAGCCCCAGGTGAATTGTTCGTCCTCGTCCTCAAGGAACATGAGGAAGCCCTCGTCATCAACTTCCAGTTCCTCGGGGTCCCAGAAGTAGTGGTAGGCCTCCATGAGGTCTTCGCAGCCACCCAAGGCAAGGTAGAACTCGCGGAGGACCAAGGGGATGGTGAAGGAGTGCTCGGACAGGGCGTCGTCCAATTCCTCAGGCGTCAGGCCGTCTTCTTCCTGCCATTCATCCTCGAGATACTTTGGGACCAGCGCGCGGAACTTCTCGAGGAACATGTCAGTCATGCTCCCATCCTAGCTAATCCCGGACCCCGGAATTTCCGCCGGATCCGGCCCCCGCGCGGTGCCATCCGCGGACCGCCAGCGGCACGTACCAGCCGCGTCGCCAGGCCGTCACCCGGAAGGCAAAAACGACGGCGGCAATCACGCCGGCGATCAGCCCGCTGAAGACGCCGAGGTGCCAGGCCAAGGTGGTCAAACCAGCCCCGACAAACGCGGGTAAGGCGTAGATATCGCGGTTGTCGAACAGGGTGGGGATCTCGTTGGCGGTGATGTCGCGCAGGAGCCCGCCTCCCACCGCCGTGGTCACCCCCAAAAGGATGCAGGTCACCGGGTTCATGCCCGCAGTGATGGCCTTCAACGTTCCGGTGATGCAAAACAAACCCAGCCCGGCGGCGTCGAACAGTATCAGCAGCGACGTGAAGCGTTGGACCGAGGAGAAAAGGAAATAGACCAGACCGGCAGCCAGCAGGGGCGGGGCCAGATAGGCGGGGTTGGTGAAAGCGACAGGGGGAGCGGTGTTGAGAATGACGTCGCGGATGACGCCGCCGCCCAGGGCCGCAATGGAGGCGAGCAACACCGAACCGAGCACGTCGAACTGTTTCCGCGCCGCCAGCAGCGACCCGGAGACGGCGAAGAAGAACACGCCCACGAGGTCGAGCCAGAGAAGAACAATGTCAATGGAAATCAACTGAACGGGTTCTTTCTTGAGCGGGCTTCTCAACAGGTGCTGGCTCAACGTTACGCTAGCTCCCATGAACAGCCCCGTCTTGATCGCCTGTGCCCATGGAACCCGCAACGCAGAAGGGCAGGCAGCCATCCGCAAAGTCATGGCTGAAATCGAAGATCTGCGTCCGGGGCTGCAGGTCCTTGAGGCGTACGTCGACGTCCAGGATCCGGAGCTATCCGGGGTGGTGGAGGGCCTGCCCGAGGGGACGGCCGCCGTCGTCGTGCCTCTTTTGCTCTCCACCGGTTTCCATATCAAGGTGGACGTCCCCAAAGCGATCAAGAGCCGTCCCGAAGTAGTGGCCGCCAGGCCGCTGGGTCCGGACCCCCGGCTGGCCGAACTGTTGGCCAAGCACCTGCGCGCGGCGGGTCTGCAGGACCGCGACGGCGTCCTGCTGGCTGCCGCTGGATCGTCACTTCCGGATGGGTCGGTGGACTCGGAAGAGCAGGCGCGCCTGCTGGCTGAACTGCTGCCGAACAAAGTCCGGGTGGCCTATGGCGCCAGCGCAGAACCGAACGTGCCCGACGGCGTCGCCTCTTTGCGTGCCGAACTCGCGCAGGACGGTGGCCGAGTGTTCATCGCGTCCTACTTGCTGGCAACCGGGTATTTCCACGACCAGTTGTTCAAGGCCGGCGCCGATGTTGTGACTGCTCCTTTGCTGCCGTCGCCGGTCCTGGCCGAGATTGCGCTGGAACGGTACGACGCGGTGCTGGCAGACCGCTGAAGCCCTCCCGCGGCGGGCAGAGCGAACCTGCACAGGAACCCCTCTTGGACAAGGCCGCAGCGGTGTTCATGACGAAGTGTTTCCTTAGGTGACTCAACATTTCCCGACCTTTGCTGGCGAAATCGGGCCACCCCTAACCTCGAAATATGACAGATACAGCTGTAGCCGGTGCGCCCGCGGACGCCGCAGTCCCCTCGCGCCCAGCACGCACCCGCCCTGCCGCCAAGCCCCACGGTCAGTGGAAGGTTGACGGCACCACGCCCCTCAACGCCAACGAAACCTGGAAGCAGGAAGACAACGGGCTGAACGTCCGTGAGCGCATTGAGTCTGTCTACGCCAAAGAAGGCTTCGACTCGATCGACGGCACGGACCTCCACGGCCGCTTCCGTTGGTGGGGCCTCTACACGCAGCGCAAGCCCGGGATCGACGGCGGCAAGACGGCAACGCTGGAACCGCACGAGCTCGAAGACAAGTACTTCATGTTGCGCGTGCGCATCGACGGCGGTGCCCTGACAACCGAGCAACTGCGCATCATCGGCCAGATCTCTGTGGACTTTGCCCGCGGCTCGGCCGATCTCACTGACCGCCAGAACATCCAGCTCCACTGGATCCGCGTGGAGGACGTCCCGGAAATCTGGCGTCGCCTGGAGTCCGTTGGCCTTTCCACGACTGAGGCTTGCGGCGACGTTCCGCGCGTCATCCTGGGTTCCCCGGTGGCCGGAATCGCCAAAGACGAGATCATCGACCCCACACCGCTGATCCACGAACTCTCCGAGCGCTTCATCGGCGACCCGGAACTGGCCAACCTGCCGCGCAAATACAAGACGGCCATCACGGGCCACCCGTCCCAGGACGTGGTCCACGAGATCAACGACTTCGCCCTGGTTGGCGTCGTCCACCCTGAGCTGGGCGCCGGTTACGACCTTTGGGTTGGCGGCGGCCTTTCCACCAACCCGCGCCTGGCTGAGCGCTTGGGAGTGTTCGTTTCTGCTGATGTTGCAGCCGAAGTGTGGCTGGGCGTCACCAGCATCTTCCGGGACTACGGCTACCGCCGCATGCGCACCAAGGCCCGCCTTAAGTTCCTCTTGAATGACTGGGGCCCTGCCAAGTTCCGCCAGATCCTCGAAGACGAATACCTCGGCTTCAAGCTCCCGGACGGCCCGGCTGCGCCCAAGCCGAGCGCACCCGGCGACCACATCGGCGTACACGAGCAGAAGGACGGAAAGTTCTTCATCGGCGTCACGCCCACGGTTGGCCGCATGTCCGGTGAATCGTTGGTCAAGCTGGCTGACAACCTGGAGCAGCACGGCACGTACCGACTGCGCACCACTCCGCACCAGAAGCTGGTGATCCTGGACGTCACCAAGGAGCAGGTGGAGCCGCTGATCGCTGAACTGGACACACTGGGCCTCTCCGCGCGTCCCTCCGTGTTCCGCCGCGGCACCATCGCCTGCACGGGCATCGAGTTCTGCAAGCTGGCCATCGTGGAAACCAAGGTCACCGCCGCTACCGCCATCGCCGAGCTGGAACGCCGCCTGGCCGACCTCGTGGAGACCAAGCAGCTGCCGCAGGCACTGTCCCTCCACATCAACGGCTGCCCGAACTCGTGCGCCCGCATCCAGACCGCTGACATCGGCCTCAAGGGCATGATGCTGCCAACGCCCGACGGCGACCCCACCCCGGGTTTCCAGGTCCACCTCGGTGGCGGGCTGGCCAACAACGAGCGTGAGGAAGCCGGCTTGGGCCGTACCGTCCGCGGCCTCAAGGTCACGGTCGATGACCTGCCCGACTACGTGGAGCGTGTGGTCCGTAAGTTCGTCGCCGTCGGCGCCGAGGGCCAGACCTTCGCCGAGTGGGCCCACTCCGCCGACGAAGGAGACCTGCAATGACCTTGGCCCTCAAGCGCTCCAACGAAGAGCTCAAGGCACTGGCCGAAGCCGGCGCCGCAGAGCTTGGTTGGAACCCTTCATCTGCCGACGTCATCGCCTGGGTTGCGCGGAACTTCGAGCTGCCGGCCATCAGGGTTGCCTGCTCCATGGCCGACGCCGTTCTTCCGGCTTTGGTCGCAGACCAACTGCCCGGCGTCGACGTCTTGTTCCTGGAGACCGGCTACCACTTCAAGGAGACCTACCAGACCCGGGCCGAGGTTGCCGCCAACCTGCGCGTCAACGTGGTGGACGTGCTCCCGGAACACACCGTGGAAGAGCAGGACACTTTGCTTGGCAAGGACCTCTTCGCCCGCGATCCCGGCCAGTGCTGCTCGCTCCGCAAGGTCCAGCCCCTCCGCCGTTCGTTGGCAGGCTACGAAGTGTGGTTCACCGGTGTCCGCCGCGACGAAGGACCCACCCGCACCAACACCCCGGTGGTCACCTGGGACGAAGGCTTCGGCCTTGTCAAGGTGAACCCGATGGTCGACTGGAGCTTCGATCAGTTGGTGGAGTACTCCGAGGACAACATCCTTCCCGTTAACCCCCTCCTGAGCCAAGGCTACCCGTCCATCGGCTGCCAGCCCTGCACCCGCAAAGTGGCCCCGGGCGAAGACCCCCGCGCAGGCCGCTGGGCAGGATCCGACAAGACAGAATGCGGACTACACACATGAGCACTTACGCAACAACGGACGCCTACGCAGCAGATGCCGCCCCCGCCCCTTCGCCGCGCGGCATCCGTCCTGCGGACGATGCGCGCGGCTACGACAGGCCCGATGCCACTCCCGGGGCGGCATCTGCTGCTACGGCTCTGCAGTCGGAGCGGTTGAGCAGCCTGGACACCCTTGAATCGGAAGCGATTCATATCATTCGCGAGGTCGTGGCCGAGTTCGAGAAGCCTGCCCTGCTGTTCTCCGGCGGCAAGGACTCCGTGGTCATGCTGCACCTGGCCACCAAGGCGTTCTGGCCGGGCAAGGTTCCTTTCCCCGTGCTGCACGTGGATACGGGCCACAACTTCCCGGAGGTCCTCGACTTCCGGGACCGTACCGTGGAGCGCCTGGGCCTGAAGCTCGTGGTCGGTTCCGTGCAGGAGTTCATTGACCGCGGCGAATTGGCCGAGCGTGCTGATGGAACCCGCAACCCGCTGCAGACCGTTCCGCTGCTGGACGCCATCCAGAAGAACAAGTTCGACGCCGTGTTCGGTGGCGGACGCCGCGACGAGGACAAGGCCCGGGCCAAGGAACGCATCCTGAGCCTGCGTGACGAGTTCGGCCAGTGGGATCCGCGCAACCAGCGTCCCGAGCTGTGGAACCTGTACAACGGCCGCCACACCGTGGGCCAGCACGTGCGCGCGTTCCCCATCAGCAACTGGACCGAACTGGACATCTGGCGCTACATCGAACGCGAGAACATCGAGCTCCCCGGCCTGTACTACGCCCACGAGCGCGAGGTCTTCGCCCGCGACGGCATGTGGCGCGCAGTCGGTGAAGTTTCCCAGCCGCTCCCGCACGAGGAAGTCATCACCAAGACGGTCCGTTACCGCACGGTGGGCGACATGTCCTGCACAGGTGCCGTCGAGTCCGACGCGTTCACCGTGGCCGACGTCGTTGTTGAAGTCGCTGCCTCCACCCTGACCGAACGTGGCGCCACCCGCGCAGATGACCGCATCTCCGAGGCAGCCATGGAAGACCGCAAGAAGGACGGCTACTTCTAAATGAGCACCGAAACAGCATCCCTCATCGCCGCCACAGACGGCCTGGAGTCCGCTCCACTGCCGTCAACGCTCTTCCGTTTCGCCACTGCCGGATCGGTCGACGACGGCAAGTCCACTTTGGTGGGCCGCCTCCTCCACGATTCCAAGGCGATCCTTGCCGACCAGCTCGACGCCGTTGCCCGCACCTCCGCGGACCGCGGCTTCGGCGGGGACAAGGGCGGCATCGACCTGGCCCTCCTGACGGACGGCCTGCGTGCCGAGCGTGAGCAGGGCATCACCATCGACGTTGCCTACCGCTACTTCGCCACCGACCGCCGCAGCTTCATCCTCGCGGACTGCCCCGGCCACGTTCAGTACACCAAGAACACGGTGACGGGCGCGTCCACTGCGGATGCCGTCGTCGTACTCATCGACGCCCGCAAGGGTGTCCTGGAGCAGACCCGCCGGCACCTGTCCGTGCTGCAGTTGCTGCGCGTGGCGCACGTAATCGTGGCCGTCAACAAGATCGACCTGGTGGACTTCAGCGAGCAGGTGTTCCGTGACATAGAGGCCGACGTCCGCAAGGTAGCCCAGGAACTCGGCCTTGGTTCCGACGGCGTCTCCGACCTGCTTGTGGTGCCCGTGTCGGCGCTCGACGGCGACAACGTCGTGGACCGCTCGGAGCGCACGCCCTGGTACAACGGACCTGCGTTGCTGGAGGTCCTCGAGACTCTTCCTGCCGCCGATGAACTCGAAGCCGAACTGGAGAGCTTCCGCTTTCCCGTGCAGCTGGTCATCCGTCCGCAGGGTGCGCTGGCACCGGACGCCGTGGCTGCCGGGCTGGACGTCGAGGCATACCGGGACTACCGCGCCTACGCCGGCCAGATCACCGAAGGTTCGGTCAAGGTGGGCGACGAAGTCACCGTCCTGACTCCCGGCCACGAACCGCGGACCACCACGGTTGTGGGGATCGACTTTGCCGGCCGGTCCTTGGAGGAAGCAGCTGCCCCGCAGTCCGTTGCCCTTCGCCTGGCCGACGAACTGGACGTCGCCCGCGGCGACACCATTGCCGCGGCAGGCACGGTTCGCGAAGCCTCCGCAGATCTCTATTCGTCCCTGTGCTGGCTCTCGCCCAAGCCGCTGCGCGAAGGCCAGAAGGTCCTCGTCAAGCACGGCACCCGCACGGTGCAGGCCTTGGTCCGTACGGTGTCCGGGAAGCTGGACCTCGCCACGTTCAAGGTGGAACCGGCGTCGAGCCTGGAACTCAACGACATCGGCCACGCCCAGTTGCGTCTCGCCGCTGCGCTGCCCTTGGAGAACTACCTCCACCACAGGCGCACGGGCGCGTTCCTGGTGATCGACCCCATCGACGGCAACACCCTTGCCGCCGGCCTGGTCAAGGACCACCCGGGCGACCACGAAGACGAACGTTACGTCATCTAGGGACACACACAGTCACAAAACCGCAGCTTGTTCGCGGAACCCCACGCCGTACGGCGGGAGTCCCCGGACAAGCTGCGGTTTTCTATTGCGGGAGTACGCATGCCGGAAAACACCACCCTCAGCACGCTGTTGGCCGCCGGTGGGAACCTGATACTGGACGGCGCCCTGGCCACCGAATTGGAGGCCCACGGCTGCGACCTGGAGGACGCTCTCTGGTCCGCCAAGGTCCTGTTCGAACAGCCCCACCTGATCAAGCAGGTCCACCGCGATTACTTCGACGCCGGTGCCTCCGTGGCGATCACGGCCAGCTACCAGGCGACACCACAGGGGTTTGCCCAGCGGGGCTTGTCGGTGGAGGAGTCAATCGAACTCGTAGCGCGGAGCGTCCGTCTGGCCGATGAGGCCCGGCAGGAGTACCTCGCAGCCAACCCCGGTTCCCGACCTTTGCTGGTCGCCGGCTCGGTGGGACCCTACGGTGCATACCTGGCCGATGGTTCGGAGTACCGCGGCGATTACACGCTCTCCGCCGCGGAATTCCGGGATTTTCACCGGGCACGGATCGCTGCCCTGGTTGAAGCCGGGGTGGATTTCCTGGCGTGCGAGACGTTGCCGTCGTTGGCCGAGGCTGAGGCGCTGCTGGACTTGGTGGTGGAGTTCGACGTCGAAGCCTGGTTTACGTTCACGCTGCGGGACAGCGCCCGCATCAGTGACGGAACGCCTCTTGCGGATGTGGCTGCGCTGCTCCGCGCGGAACCGCGCGTTGCCGCCGTCGGACTTAACTGCGTACCGCTGGATTTGGTGACGGCCGCACTCGGAAGCCTTCGCAAAGCAACCGGTTCTCCGCTGGTGGCGTACCCGAATTCGGGCGAGGTCTACGACGCCGTGACCAAAACCTGGGGACCGGCTGAGGGCGGTGCCCAGGCGCTGACCTTGGCCGGGAACGCATCTGATTGGCGGGAACAAGGGGCGCGTCTCATAGGTGGGTGCTGCCGCACAACCCCGCGCGACATCGCACGCCTTGCCGCCAATATGACGTCACGTGAACCTTCATGAACCTTGATTTCTACGGGATTGAAGCGGAAATATCACTGTCCCTACTGTGAACTCATGACCACTTCGGAACGGTCCTTCCTTGCCTTCGACGGGCGATGTTAGGGGCCCGATCTTCGCCCCGAACCGCATCCCCAAAACTTCCAAGGACCCCACCCAATGGCTAACACCCCTGAGTCACAGAAACCGACGTCCGGCACCAAACGTATTGTTGCGGGACAAAAGCAGCCCAAAGCGAAGCGCCGCCGTGTGCTGGAAATCGGATTGGCTGCCGGCCTCGTCCTGCTGATCGGCGCAGGTGCTGCCGTGGCATCCGTTGTTTCGAACAACAACCAGGCCGCACCCGTTCCCTCCGCGACGCCCGCCGCAGAACTTAAGCTCGGCTACTTCAGCAACGTCACCCACGCCCCGGCACTGGTAGGTACCAGCAAGGGCATCATCGCCAAGGAACTCGGCGAGACCAAGCTCAGCACCCAGGTCTTCAACGCCGGACCCGCAGCGATCGAGGCACTCAACGCCGGCGCGATCGACGCCACCTACATCGGTCCGAACCCCGCCATCAACTCGTTCGTCAAGAGCAACGGCGAATCCGTCAGCATCATCGCGGGAGCCGCAGCCGGCGGCGCGCAGCTGGTGGTCAAACCGGAGATCAACTCCGCCGCGGACCTCAAGGGCAAGATCCTTGCGTCCCCGCAGCTTGGCGGAACGCAGGACGTCGCACTGCGCGCCTGGTTGCTGGACCAGGGCTTCAAGACCAACACTGACGGCAGCGGCGACGTCAACATCAACCCCACCGAGAACGCCCAGTCCCTGAAGCTCTTCCAGGATGGAAAGCTCGACGGCGCGTGGTTGCCTGAGCCGTGGGCCTCCCGTCTGGTGCTCGAAGCCGGGGCGAAGGTCCTGGTTGACGAGAAGGACCTGTGGGAGAAGGGCGACTTCACCACCACCATCCTGATCGTGAACAAGAAGTTCGCGGCTGAGCACCCGGAGACGGTCAAGGCTTTGTTGAAGGGCCACGTCGAATCCGTGAACTGGTTGAACACCGCCTCAGCCGAAGAGAAGGCGTCCACCATCAACGCAGTCCTCAAGGACACCGCGGGCAAGCCGCTTCCGGCGAACGTGATCACCCGGGCCCTGCAGAACATCAAGTTCACCACCGACCCCCTGGCCGGTACCTACAAGAAGCTCCTCGATGACGGGGTCAAGGCCGGCACCACCAAGGAAGCCGACATCAACGGCATCTTCGATCTCCGCGCCCTGAACGAGGTGGAGGGTAAGAAAACCTCCGCCGCCGGACTCGGACAAGACTAAGCGCCACCAGGCCGGTTCGCTCCCGCACACAGGGAGCGGGCCGGCTTCAGCTACATCCACCACAGCAACAAACGAAGGACGGGACCATGCCAGTAGTACTGGAGAACCTGGGCAAACGCTTCGGCGACGGGGCTCCCGTCCTGGATGACGTCAACGCCACCATCGCCCAAGGCGAGTTCGTCGCCCTCCTCGGTGCGTCCGGCTGCGGAAAGTCCACCCTGCTGAACATCATCGCGGGCCTGGAGCATCCGACGTCGGGCGCTTTGGAGGTCCCCAGCGACGGCGCGGCCTTCATGTTCCAGGACTCGGCGCTGTTTCCGTGGCTGACCGCCCGCGGCAACATAGAACTCGCGCTGCAGTTGGCGGACAAGTCTTCCAGCAAAGCCAGCCGGCGAGCCCGCGCCACCGAGCTCCTTGAGTTGGTGCACCTGGGTGGTGCCGGGGACAAGCGGCCGCACGAGCTGTCCGGTGGCATGCGGCAACGGGTTGCTCTGGCACGCTCACTGGCACAGGACCGGCAGGTATTGCTGATGGATGAGCCGTTCGCCGCCCTCGATGCGATTACCCGCGACCTCCTCCACGACGAGCTGGAGCGTATCTGGAAGGAAACCGGCCGGACCATCATCTTCGTCACGCACAACGTCCGCGAAGCCGTACGCCTGGGGCAGCGCGTCCTTCTCCTGTCCTCGCGGCCGGGCCGGGTTGTTGCTGAATGGGCCGTCACTGAAGAACACCGCACCGACGCCGGCCGGGCCGGGGAGCTGACCGGCGTCATTACCCGACGACTTCGCGAGGAGATCCGCCGCCATGCCAAGTAACCAGACCACTGAAGAGCGGACCCTCCCCGTGACTGATTCCAACCACATCACGTCCCCGTCCCTCAAAGGGAACCCCTCGGAACTCCGGGACCTCGAAGCCGGCCTGGACAACCTCCAGTCGGACACCTCCCGCAAGGCAGGAATCGACTGGAAGCGCGTCCTCCTTCCCGTCGCTGCCCTCGTGTTCCTCATCCTCGCCTGGCAGTTCTACGTTTCGCTGGAGTTCAAGCGGCGGGACCTGGTTCCCGGACCCGTGGACGTCTTCAACCAGTTCCTCACGCTGTGGGGGGACGGCAAGCTCCAGGAATCGGTATGGACGTCATTGCAGCGCGGTGTTGTCGGGTTCCTCATCTCGGTTGTCATTGCTACTCCGGTGGGGCTGATCCTCGCGCAGGTAGCTCCTTTGCGCCGCGCTTTCGGCCCCCTCATTTCCGGCCTGCAGGTACTGCCGTCCGTGGCGTGGGTTCCGGCAGCCATCATCTGGTTCGGCCTCACTGACGCAACGGTGTACTTCGTGGTGTTCATGGGCGCGATCCCGTCCATCATCAACGGGCTGATCTCCGGTGTGGACCAGATCCCGCCGCAGTACCGCAGCGTCGGAACCGTGCTGGGTGCCAACCGCCTGCAGATGGCATTGCAGATCGTCCTTCCGGCGGCTCTCCCGGGCTACATCGGTGGTTTGAAGCAGGGGTGGGCGTTCTCGTGGCGTTCCCTCATGGCCGCTGAGATCATCGCTGTTGGGGGCACCATCGGCTTCGGGCTTGGCTCTTTGCTGGACCAGGGCCGGGTGTTGTCCGACATGACCGTGGTGATGTCCGCGATCCTGCTGATCCTGTTCGTGGGAATCCTGATCGAGCTCCTGGTCTTCGGGCCCATCGAGAAGCGCCTCCTGCAGCGCCGGGGGCTCCTGGCCGGCAGCTCCCGGTAGCTATACCGCGCCTCCGCGGCGTGTGGGGCGTCCCTCTGTCACGTCCCGCGGGTTTCGGGGCATCCCTCTGTCACTTCCCGCGGGTTGTGGGGTGTTCCTCTGTCACTTCCCGCCCGTTGAGCTCTGCCGCGTCCATTTGCGCCGGATGCTCCCGTTCCAGCTCGACGCACCCCTTCTTCGCGGGGAGCGCACCAGTTCGCGCCGGTCGCCCCCGAGGTTACGGGTGCGACCGGAGGAAACGGTTGCGGCGCCGACCCTTCCCGCCGAGCCTTCCGCCGCCGTCGTGCGTCAACCTAAGCAGACCGACGGTAGTGCAGGGCGACAACTCCGTTGCTGAGCGGCTCCGCCGAGACCAATTCGAGGCGGCGGGTTCCGGGCAATCCGTCCTGGAAGAGGGTTGGACCGTGGCCGGTGATCATAGGTTGAAGCAGGAATCTGTACTCATCTATCAGGTCCAGCCGGTCCAGCTCAGTGGCGAGTTTGCAGCTGCCGACCAGCACGCCGTCGGGAGTCCGGTCCTTAAGTTCCTGCACGGCCCCTTGTAGTTCGCCGGTCAGTTGGTGGCTGTTGGTCCATGGGAAGTCGGTGCGTGTTGCCGAGACGACGTACTTCGGCTTGCCTTCCAGCGTGACGGCCCAATCCCGGATGGCCGGGGGAGCCTCCACTTCGCCCCGGGCGACCGCAGGCCAGTAGGCCTCCATCAATTCGTAGGTGGTTCGGCCCCAGAGCATGGCGCCGTTCTCTTCGAGAAGCCGGGTGAAGTAGGCATGAGTTTCGTCATCCGCGATGCCCTCCCGGTGGTCGATGCAACCGTCCAGAGTGACATTCATGCTGAAGGTTAGGAGCCCCATTGGCTGATTCTAGCCCCCCGGCCCCCAGGCACTGGCCTTTCCACTCTTGACGCCTTACTTGCATTTTGCAAGTATGGGCCGCATGAGCCTCTTCATCACCTGCCCCGTCGAAGACGTCGAGCGCGCAACTGCCTTTTACACCGCCCTTGGCTGGACCTTTAACCCCGAGATGTCGGACCACAACGTGTCATGCTTCGCGATTGCGCCGGAGCAATACGTCATGCTCGGCAGCCGCGAAATGTACGCCAGCGTCGGCGGCTCCGAGGAACTGATCGGCGGACCCGGGACGCCTTCCAAGGTCACGGTCTCGTTCGACCTTGGCAGCCGTGAAGCAGTCGACGAGTTGGTCGAGCGCGCCCGCGCCGCCGGCGGGCGGATCGGTGACACTGACGACTACCCGTTCATGTACCAGCGCCAGTTTGATGACCCTGACGGCTACCACTACTCGCCGTTTTGGATGAAGCCCGACGCCGATACGACTGAGTGAGCGATCTGGCCGGGGCGCTGGAACTTGTTGGAGCACGGTGGGCCCTGCTCATCGTGGAGCGGCTGCTCGACGGGCCGCAACGTTACGGGGACCTGCAGCGCGATCTTGGAATACCGACGAACATTCTCGCTACCCGCCTGCGCGAGCTCGAAGCGGCCGGAGTATTACTGCGCCTGCCGCTTCGGCACAACACCCGGGCCTACGCGCTGACCGATCGCGGACTTGCCTTGCGCGAGGCAATCGTGGCACTGGGACGCTGGGGCAGCGAGGAGCCCAAAGCCGAACGGTGACTACGCGGCTCTTTACCCAGTACGTCCCGGGCAGGACACTGATTGAGTGAAAATCCATGATTGGTGGCCCCGGGTCAGCCCCGCAACCCGAAACTGGCTGATCGCGCACGACGGGGAACCCCTGACCCCGCTGGTGACCAGCGAGATCATGTCCGCAACAGGAGGCGCCACGGAACCCGGGTGGTGGGCCGGCGACTCAACAGACGGACCCCACCTGACCGACGGCGCGGTGGACTGGATCGAAGCCATCGCCAACGGGGAGGATCCTCCGCCGGTCGCTGAGTAATGCCGCTCTCGAAAAGGGCCACACGCTCTATCACATACCAACCCCTTCCCGGCTTTCCTCAATCACCTGGTGAGAGAGGGATGCGATAAAGGGGGCGTTATGTGAGAGAGGGATGGGAAAAAGGGGGCGTTATGTGATAAAGGGACGGGGCGCGGGCTGGGTGGAATGACCAGGCGCAGCCCGGCGTTGTGCTCGACATGCACAAGAAACGGATCGGGTTCCTCTCCTTCGGCCACTGGGCCCGCGTACCGGGTTCCCGTGTTCCCACCGCAGGCGAGGCGCTGAAGCAGGGAATTGAACTCGCGGTCGCCGCCGAGGAGGCAGGCATCGACGGCGCTTTCTTCCGAGTGCACCACTTCGCCCGGCAGCAGGCCTCGCCCTTCCCGCTCCTGAGCGCCATTGCGGCACGCACCAGCCGGATCGAGATCGGCACCGGGGTGATTGATATGCGCTACGAGAACCCTCTTTACATGGCCGAGGAGGCTGCCGCCGCGGACCTCATCAGCGACGGCCGCCTGCAGCTCGGAGTGAGCCGCGGTTCACCCGAGCCCGCCCTCAACGGTGCCGCCAATTTTGGCTATGTCCCGGCCGACGGCGAAGACAGCGGTGACATGGCGCGGCGGCATACGGCATTGTTCCACAAGGCCATCGCAGGACACGGGGTAGCCCAAGCGGATCCGCACTACGCCGGGGGAGCCACCGGGCTGTTGCCCATCCAGCCACAGTCGCCCGGGCTTCCGCAGCGGATATGGTGGGGCGCCGGCACGCGCAAGACGGCGGTCTGGGCGGCGGAACAGGGCATGAACCTGATGAGCTCAACACTGCTGACCGAAGATACGGGTGTTCCCTTCGACCAACTCCAGGCCGAACAGATCCGGATGTTCCGCGAGGCCTGGGCTTCCGCCGGCCACGACTTCGAACCGCGGGTCTCTGTGAGCCGCAGCGTGATCCCCATCGTTGACGCCGAGGACAACCACTACTTCGGGCTCCGTGCACAGGCGGACCGCGAAGATCAGGTGGGCATTCTGGACGGTGCGTTGTCCCGCTTTGGCAAGAGCTACATCGGCGAACCGGAGCAACTGGCGGAAGAGCTCGCCCAGGACGCTGCGGTGCAGTCCGCCGACACCCTGCTGCTCACGGTTCCAAACCAGCTGGGTGTGGAATACAACGCCAAGCTCCTGAGCAATGTCGCCAAGCACATTGCGCCTGCTATCGGCTGGACGCCTGCGGTCATGGGGGCTTAGCCCTGAACGCCGGTAGAGTTGCTGGCTGTGCGCTCCCGAGGGAATACCTCAGGCGCATCTGTATGCCCCTTCAATGAGGAGGGGGCTGACCAAGGCAGCCCTCAGCTCGGCGCAGTGGAACCGAACCAGTTCGGGATCTCACTGGTCACCAGGGAAGGTGAGGTCTTCTCAGCCGGGGATGCCCATGTGGAGTTCTCCATCCAAAGCATCTCCAAGGTCTTTGCCCTGGCCTTGGTGCTATCCAACGACGGCGATGGCATTTGGAAGCGCGTTTTCCGTGAGCCGTCCGGCAACCCCTTCAATTCACTTGTTCAGCTCGAGAGCGGGAACGGCATACCCCGCAACCCGTTCATCAACGCGGGAGCCATTGTCGTCACGGACAGGTTGCTGAGCCTGACCGGGAACGCTGCAGGAGCAGTGCGGGAGCTGATGCGGCGGGAATCCGGGAACGCCTCGGTAGATACGGACCACCGCGTGGCGGCATCCGAGCTCGGCAGGGGACACAGGAACGCTTCCTTGGCCCACTTCCTGGCATCCAATGGACTTGGCGCCGACGGAACGCTGGTGCTCTCGCCGGCCCAGACCAAACGGGTCAATGCGGTCATGCTGACGTGCGGTACCTATGACGCGGCGGGTGAGTTCGCTTACCGCGTCGGCCTGCCGGGCAAGAGCGGCGTCGGCGGCGGCATCGTGGCCGTGGTTCCCAACAAGTGTGCAATCAGTGTGTGGAGCCCAGGCCTGGGGAGGTCCGGGAACTCAGTGGCAGGTGTGGCTGCACTGGATGAATTCACTACCCGTACCGGCTGGTCGGTGTTCTAGGACGCTGTTTGTGACGCCGCATTACCCAGCGTTACCGGGTGTGTCCGGGCCTTTGAAGCGTGTTACGGCGCCGCCCTACAGTTTTTTCATGGCAATACAGGACATCTACCCCACCGCGCTGCGCCTTCTCGGCCGCCCGGTGCTGGTTGTGGGCGGCGGGCCCGTCGCGGCACGCCGCGCCAAGGGACTGCTCGACGCCGGCGCGAAAGTTACGGTGGTCGCTCCCGTTGCCTCCGAAAAACTCCGCGCCCTGGTGGATTCCGGGCTGCTCGCTTGGGAGCCCCGCGAGTACCGCACTGAAGACCTCGACGGCGTCTGGTTCGTTCAGACTGCAACGGGGACTGCCGCTGTGGACACCCGGGTAGCCGCCGACGCCGAGGCGCAGCGCATTTGGTGCGTCAACGCTTCCGACCACGAAGCTTCCGCTGCATGGACCCCGGCCGTGGCCGAGGTGGACGACGTCAAGATCGCCATCAACGCCGGGGGAGACCCGCGCCGTGCAATGGCCCTGCGCGACGCCGTTGCCACCGCCTTGGAAACGGGCGATCTTCCCCTGCGCCGCCACCGCAAGCCCGAAGACAAGGGTTCCGTAGCCCTGATTGGAGGCGGACCTGGCGACTCGGGACTCATCACAGTCCGCGGTCGGCGCCTCCTGGGCCAGGCCGACGTCGTGGTTGCTGATCGTCTTGGACCGCGCGAGCTGCTGAAGGAGCTTGCCCCCGACGTCCGCATTATTGAGGTCGGCAAAACACCGGGCCACCATCCGGTTCCACAGTTGGAGATCAACCGCATCCTCGTCGAGGAGGCCTTGAAGGGCAACCGGGTGGTCCGCCTCAAAGGCGGTGACCCCTATGTCCTGGGGCGCGGCGGTGAGGAAGCAGAATTCTGCCGGCAGAACGGCGTCGGGGTTGAAGTGGTGTCCGGCGTAACCTCCGCGATCTCCGTTCCCGCTGCCGCCGGTATTCCGGTCACGCACCGCGGACTGGCCAAGGGCTTCAGCGTCGTGACCGGTCATGAAGAGCTGTCCGAAGTCCCCGCACGCCCGGACCATACTGTGGTGTTGCTCATGGGAGTGGCGCAATTGCGTGATTCTGCGGCGGCGCTGGCTGCCTCGGGTCTGCCTTTGGACACTCCAGTAGGTATCGTAGAAAAGGGCTATTTGCCGGAACAGCGCGTCACGATCGGCACGCTGGGTACCATCGCCGACCAAGCGGAAGCCGTGGGCGTGGCTAATCCAGCGGTCATTGTCATCGGCGATGTTGTCCGCGTCAGCCCCTTCGCCCCGGAACATTTCAAGACCGCTGACTACAGCACCATTACCCCCAACCGTCCCCGCGTCCGCACCAACTAGCCCCCGGCCCAACCAGGTAGCACTTAAGCACGTTTTGAGCCCTCAAAACGCGCACAATTGCGACTCAGTTGGGTGGACAGAGAAGAAGGAACACAGCCGTGTCAATTAGCACCCCCGTAGGTTCTGCGGACCGTCCGCTTCGCGTCGCCGTCATCGGCTCCGGCCCGGCCGGCGTGTACGCAGCTGACATCCTGACCAAGAGCGAGGCCGTCAAGAGCGGCGAACTCAACGTCAGCATTGACCTCTTTGACCGTTACCCCGCCCCGTACGGCCTCATCCGCTACGGCGTTGCACCGGACCACCCCCGCATCAAGGGCATCGTCAATGCCCTCCACAAGGTGCTGGACCGCGGCGACATCCGCTTCTTCGGCAACGTTGACTACGGCACTGACCTCTCCATCGAGGACCTGCGCAAGCACTACGACGCCGTCATCTTCGCCACGGGCGCCATCAAGGACGCGGACCTGAATATCCCGGGCATCGAGCTGGAGGGCTCGTTCGGCGGCGCCGACTTCGTTTCCTGGTACGACGGCCACCCGGACGTTCCCCGCGAATGGCCGCTGGACGCCAAGGAAATCGCCGTCCTCGGGAACGGCAACGTGGCCCTGGACGTGGCCCGTGTCCTTTCCAAGCACGCCGATGACCTCCTGGTCACCGAAATCCCGGACAACGTCTACGCCGGCCTGAAGAACTCCCCGGTCACGGATGTCCACGTCTTCGGCCGCCGCGGCCCGGCGCAGGTGAAGTTCACCCCGCTGGAGCTGCGTGAACTGTCGCACTCCAAGGACGTGGACATCATCCTCTACGCCGAAGACTTCGAGTTCGACGAAGAGTCCGACCGCCAGATCCAGACGAACAACCAGACCAAGACCATGGTTGGAACGCTCACCAACTGGATCGCCGAGCAGCCCGAGGACCTCTCCGAGCTCACGGCTTCCCGCCGCCTCCACCTGCACTTCCTGCACAGCCCGGTGGAGATTGTCGATTCCCCGGAAACTCCGGGCAAGGTTGCCGGCATCAAGTTCGAGCGCACCGAGCTGGACGGCACGGGCAACGCCCGCGGCACCGGCGAGTTCATCGACTACCCGGTCCAGGCCGTGTACCGCGCCATCGGCTACTTCGGTTCCGCCCTGCCGGACGTCGAGTTCGACCACAAGAAGGGCGTCATCACCAACGACGGCGGCCGCGTGTTGGACGCTGACGGCCAGCACGTTCCGGGCCTCTACGCCACGGGTTGGATCAAGCGTGGTCCTGTGGGCCTCATCGGCCACACCAAGGGTGACGCCCTGGAAACGGTCACCTACCTGCTCGAGGACCGGGAAAACCTGCCGCTCGCCGAGGTTCCCGAAGCCGACGCAGTGGTGGAACTCCTGGAGGCCCGCGACGTGAAGTTCACCAGCTGGGAAGGCTGGCTGGCACTGGATGCCCACGAGCTCGCCCTCGGCACAGCAGCCACCGAAGCCGGCGGTTCGCACGGTGTGGAGGTTACTCGTGAGCGCATCAAGGTTGTGCCGCGCGAGGACATGGTGGACATTTCCCGCGACGGTGTTTCCGCGCAGGTCTGAAGCACAGGTTCAGCGCAGTTCTGAAGCTCGCTGATTCAGCGGGGCCGCTCTGGTTGAGTGGCCCCGCTGTTGGCTTTAAGTCCCGCTTAAAGCCCTCCCAACGCACCGCGGCGGTACCCTGAATCATGGACGTCGTCGTCATCGAAACGCCCCAGTTGGGTGACCGCACCTACCTCGTCCACGACGGCTCAGTCGCGTTGGTGATCGACCCCCAGCGCGACACCGACCGCGTGGAGGAAGCCGCGCGCACAGCGGGTGTCCGTATCACGCATGTGGCCGAAACCCACCTCCACAACGATTACGTCACCGGAGGCCTGGTCCTCGCCGGGAAGCTCGGGGCCGAGTACCTGGTCAACGCCGCAGACAACGTTTCCTTCAACCGTTCTCCGGTCTCCGACGGGCACGTGCTGCAGGTGGGCAGGCTCACCGTGCGCGTGGTTGCGACGCCGGGGCACACGCACACGCACCTGGCGTACGTGGTGCGGGAGGACACGCACGACGGCGGCATGGAGGCCGTGTTTTCCGGCGGCAGCTTACTTTATGGCTCGGTGGGGCGGACGGACCTCGTCTCTCCCGAGGACACCGCGACCTTGGCCCACGCTCAGTACTCGTCGGTGCGGAAACTGGTGTCATCAGCTGCTCCGGAGGCTGCGCTGTATCCAACCCATGGTTTTGGATCGTTCTGCTCCATTGGACCGGCGAGCCGTGCGAATGCCTCCACCCTCGCGGAGCAGTCCGCCTCCAACCATGCCCTGACGGACCCGAGCGAGGAACATTTTGTGGCCGAGCTCCTGGAGAACATCACCGCCTACCCTGCCTACTACGCCCACATGAGCCCGCTCAATGCTGCGGGTCCGGGTCCTGCGGATTTGAGTGTTCCGGACTCGGTGGACCCGGAAGAACTCGGCCGACGGCTCGGCTCGGGGGAGTGGGTGGTGGATCTCCGGCACCGGATAGCCTTCGCAGACGACCACTTGAACGGCAGCGTGGGCTTCGAATACGGGAACGGCTCCAACTTCACCAGCTACCTCGGCTGGGTAATCCCGTGGGAACAGCCCTTGACGCTTCTGGGATCACGCACCGAGGTCGAAAAGGCGATCCGCGATCTGGCGAGGATCGGCATCGACAGCCCGGATGCCGCCGTCGGGCCTGACGGGGACGCCGGCAACGGGCTCAGCAGACTTGCCCCGGGCGTCCCGCACTCTTCCTATCCGCATGGCGACTGGTCCGTGTTGTTGAGGGAGAGGCAGCCGGGGGACGTGGTCCTGGATGTGCGCAGGCCGGACGAATACAAGGCGTCGCACGTGGATGGTGCCATCAACGTCCCGGTGTATGAGCTGCTGCGGCGCATGGACGGATTGCCGCGGGCCAGGATCTGGGTGCATTGTGCCACGGGGTACCGGGCAAGCGTTGCCGCGAGCTTGTTGGACCGGGCGGGCCGCGACGTGGTGCTGGTTGATGCCAAGTATCGTGATGCTGCGGCGGCAGGAGTCCCGCTCAGCCGGCAGGATTCAGTCTGACGGGCTCTTGTCGGCGCAGAAGTCCAGGTTCCGGTAGACGGTAGCTACAGCGGCCTCCGGATCCCGGGCTTCGATGGCCTTTACCAGTTGGTCGTGGCCTTCGGTGGGCAGACCGTTGAAACCGTCGTTGCGCTGCTGGCGGAGGAGATCGTTGTGGAACACGCCCCCGAACGACGCGTACAACTGATGAAGCAGCGGATTGCCGGAAGCCTTGGCCACGCACTCGTGGAATTCCCAGTCGGCGCGGGCCCACGCGGCGTAATCCCAGGAGTTCCAGGAATCATGCCGGACGGACAGGAGCCGGCGCATCTCGGCGATGTCCCCGGCAGTGGCGTGCTTGGTTGCCAGCCGGGCCGCTTGGGTGTCCAGGCCGAGCCGGACTTCCACGATGTGTTCCTGCGTGTGCTCGCGGTAGATCCGCTGGGCAGCACCGAGGATCTCGCTGTTGGCCCTCACGTAGGTGCCGTCGCCGCGGCGGACTTCCAGCATGCCGGTGTGGGCCAGCGCCTTGATGGCTTCGCGCAGTGTTCCGCGGGAGACCCCCAGGGTGGCCATGAGCTCAGGTTCGGCGGGGATCCGCTCCTGCAAGGGCCATTCGCCGGACTTGATCATGTCCCGCAGCTTGGCAGTAACCTCGTCGGCGAGGACCGGTCGGTGCGACGGGGTGAGGGTCATGCCGTCCTCGCTTGGGTCTTGGTGGTTCGCTTGCTCGTCAACATGTGGCTGGTGACCATGAGACCCAGCGCCACCAGGGACAGCAGGCTCATCGGCAATACCCAACCGCCGGTCACGCTGTGGAGGAGCCCCATCCCGAACGGTCCGATTGCCGCTATCAAGTATCCCAAAGACTGGGCGATGGTGGAGAGCGCGGTGGTTTCCGCCGTCGAACGGCCGCTCCGGCTGATAATCACCAAAACCAGCGGGAAGATGCCCAACCCGAATCCGAACAGGACCGCGGGAATCACAGCCAACGACGTAGGCAGCCACACCATGGCGGCGATGGCCAACAGGGTGGAGCTGCTGGCCGTATACAAGGCAGGCCGCAGCATTCCGGGCCGGGAGCCGAAGGCAAGGAGGATCATGCCCGACGCCACGGAAACCAGCTGCATGACGCCGAACTGCACGCCGCTCTCCGAAGCGCTGAGGCCCTGGGACGTCAACATGTACGCAAACCAGCTCATGACGGCGTAGGCCAGGAAGGCCTGGAACGTGAAGATGGCGGTGATGAGGATGCCCAGCCGGGTGCGGAGCAGGGGAAGCATGGGCACGCGCGGCTGATCGGTCTTGGTGGAGTTGCGGTGGTTGTGCAGGACCACGGGCAGGAATCCGAGCAGGGCAGCCACGCCGAGGAGGCCCCACGCGGCAAGGCCCATGGACGGCGACCCGAGCTGCTGGGCCAGGGGAACGCTGATGACGGCGGCAAAAGTGGCACCGCCGGACATGGTGAACGTATAGAGGCCCGTCATCATGGAAGTCCGGTCCGAGTAGTGTTCGCGGATCAGGGACGGCATGGCCACGTTGCAGACGGCCAGGCCGGACATCGCGAGCACTGTGCCCCCAAGGAGCGCGCCCGTGAACGGCACGGCACGGACCAGGAGACCGGCGGCAAGGAGTGCCAGCGCAATGAAGATGGCCTTTTCCACGCCAACGCGCCGGGTGAGCCACGACGTTCCGAGACCCGCCACGGCAAAGCAGAGCAGCGGAATGGAGGGAAGGATGGAGGCCACAAGGGCGCCGTATCCGAGGACCTGCTGCAGGTCATGGAAGAGTGCGGCGGCGCTGGTGATGCCGGCCCGAAGGTTGAGCCCGATGAGCACGACGGCGATGATCCCGAGTACGACGACGACCCTGGACTTCGGCGCGCTGCCCTGCTTGGAAGCGGCAGCGGCGGGGGAGATCGTAGGGATGTTTCCTGTCGTTGTCGTAATCGGTGTCGTCGCCATATTTAAAGGTTAGACGTTTGACGTCTAACGTAAAGAGTTCTGTGGTGAAACTCTCCTGCGAGGAAAAGCGAGCTGCGGAACCGCCGTCGTTCTTCCTACCGCGGGTTGCGGGCACCCAGCCGCTGCACCGCGAGGGCCAGCCACAACTGAACGCGGTCCTGCGTCTGCGAGGGGTCGTACCCCGTCAGCTCGGTGATCTGGGCAAGGCGGTAGCGCACGGTATTGCGGTGCAGGGTCAGCGCCTCGGCAACAGCCGCAACCGAGCCGTTGTGGTTCAGGTAGCTCTCGAGCGTGGCCACGAGTTCAGAGCCGTGGGCGGCGTCGAACTTCCGCAGGGGAGTGAGCGACTCACTTGCCATGTCAGCCAAGGGGACATCTTCGCTGGCCAGCAGGAGCGAGGTGAGACTCAGGCGCTCCGGCTCATTGACCGGCAAGCCGTGCGCCACGGCATCGCGCGCTTCGAAGTAGCTCCAGCGCAGGCCGTTCGGCTTCGTGTATGCCCCGCCGATGCCGATCACGGCGTGGATCCCCGCCTCCTGCAAGTGGTCGCTGAGGCTCTTCGCGAGTGCGGTGGCCGAGCTGCCGTCGTCGCTGATCACGGTCACCAGGTCCTTGCCGACGACGGCGCTGACGCCACCTTCCAGGGACTGGGGCAGGGAAATGGAGACCAGTTGTTTGTGATGGGCCGTGGATTCAGCAACCAGCACCACGTTCTTCCGCGTGCTGTTGATGCCCACCCCCGCCAGGCGCCGTGCTGCCTCAATGGTGTCGAGGGTTCCGTGGATGACGTCATCCAGCACCTGCCCGGCCATGGCACGCTGGGCCTGGCGTTGCTTGACCATGTTGTTCAGTTCAACGCTGATGAGGTTCTGGGCGTAGCTGACGATCCCGGAATCGATGAAGGGCTGGCGCAACCACAGCGTGCAGGCATCCCGGCGGCCGGTGGGGATCGGGTACGACGCCCACCCTTCGGCGGTCGGCGCCGGCTTCCCGGGGACGCTGTTGTAGAGCTGGGCGCTGAACTGGGTGAGGACCACATCCGTGCGCAACATGCTGCCCAGTTGCTTCAACAGCTCGGCGAGGCCGCCACCGGTGAGCAGCGCGCGGGCAAGGATCTGGTGCCCGGCAAGCAGCCGTTCGAGGTTGGAGTAGTGGTCCGCCGAATGGGACTCGGCAACCAGCTTGCCGATGGCGATGAACGGGATCTCGTAGGGGACCTCCACCAAGGGCAGTCCCCAACGGTTGGCTTCCGCGATGAGGGGCTCGGGAACGGACTCGTGGGTGAGACCCGTGCCGAAACCGATGCCTACGGCGCCCGCCCGCTGGACCTGGCGCACAAAGCGGCGCTGGTCGGCCGCACTCTTGAGCCGCAGGCCCGTGGTGAGCACCAGTTCCCCGCCGCTGAGGAAACGCTGCGGGTCTTCAAGCTCCGTCACGGCCACCCAGCTGATGTCCTGGTTCCACGTGGTTTCCGCCAGCCCTGTTTTGCGGAGTTTCAGGGAGGGTACAGCAACGAGTGAAGCGAGGGTGATGGCCATGCTGAAAGGATAACCCGGCGCTGGTCAAGCGCACTAAGCGCCTGCGTCGTCTGTGTGCAGTTGGCTATTCCTTGGTGCACCCCTCTGGAATAGGCTCTGATCAGCTAAAAAGCCATGCCAACACACCGAAAGAGGGTTGCACACCGTGGTTCAAACCTTGCAGAACTTCATCAACGGCGAGTTCGTCACGCCGTCAGGTACGGGTCTCCTGGACATCGTCAACCCCGCCACCGGGGACGTCGTGGCCAAGTCTCCCGTTTCGGTGCAGGCAGATGTTGACGCTGCCATGTTCGCAGCCAGCGAGGCTTTCAAGACCTGGAAGCACGTCACACCGGGACAGCGCCAGCTCATGCTGCTGAAGCTGGCCGACGCCATCGAGGCCAACAGCGACGAACTCGTCGAAGCCCAGCACCGCAACACCGGACAGGTCCGTTCCCTCATCGCGTCCGAGGAAGTTGCTGCCGGCGCCGACCAGCTGCGCTTTTTCGCCGGTGCAGCACGACTCCTTGAAGGCAAGTCCGCCGGTGAGTACTTCGAGGGCCACACCTCCTATGTGCGCCGCGAGCCCATTGGCGTCGTAGCCCAGGTTGCTCCGTGGAACTACCCGTTCCTCATGGCCATCTGGAAGATCGGCCCCGCCCTGGCCGCAGGCAACACGGTAGTCCTGAAGCCCTCCGATACCACCCCTGAATCCACCCTGGTCCTGGCACGCCTGGCAGGGGAGATCTTCCCGGCCGGCGTCCTCAACGTGGTCCTCGGCACCGGTGAGACCGGCGCGATGATGGTGGAGCACAAGGTTCCCGGACTGGTGTCCATCACCGGTTCCGTCCGCGCAGGCATTGCCGTGGCCAGCGGCGCCGCGAAGGGCCTCAAGCGCGCGCACCTGGAACTGGGCGGCAAGGCCCCGGCCATCGTCTTCAAGGACGCCGACATCAAGAAGAGCGCCGCGGCCATCGCGGAATTCGCCTTCTTCAACGCCGGGCAGGACTGCACGGCCATCACCCGCGTGCTCATCGAAGACGAGATCCACGACGACATGGTTGCGGCCCTGGTGGAACACACCAAGACCCTTCAGACCGGCTCGCAGAACGACGAAGACAACTACTTCGGCCCGCTCAACAACGTCAACCACTTCAACGCCGTGACCTCCGTGGTGGAGAACCTCCCGGCGCACTGCCGGATCGAAACCGGTGGACACCGCGCAGGGGAGAAGGGCTTCTTCTTCGAGCCCACCATCATCTCCGGGGCCAAGCAGAGCGATGACATCGTCCAGAAGGAAACGTTCGGGCCCGTCATCACAGTCCAGAAGTTCAGCTCCGAAGCCGAAGCCCTCGAACTGGCCAACGACGTCGAATACGCCCTGGCTTCCAGCGTCTGGACCACCGACCACGGCACGGCCATGCGCATGAGCCGCGACCTCGACTTCGGCGCCGTGTGGATCAACACCCACATCCTCCTGACCGCAGAGATGCCGCACGGTGGCTTCAAGCAGTCCGGTTACGGCAAGGACCTCTCCATGTACGGCGTGGAGGACTACACCCGCATCAAGCACGTCATGAGTGCACTGGACGCATAAGTCAGCCGCCCGGCCCCCACTCTCCAACCTCGCTCCGCACCGGCCTGCAACCCTGCCGGCGCGCGCCGCAATCAACAAAGAAGGACATTCCCATGACCGCAACTGCGAACGAACTCTCGTACCGCATCGAGCAGAAGCGCAACATCAACGGCACGTTCCCCGGACCCAAGTCGCAGGCACTGGCTGAGCGCCGCTCCGCCGTCGTTGCTGCCGGTGTGGCTTCCGGCGTTCCTGTCTACGTAGAAGACGCCGACGGCGGCATCATCCGCGACGTCGACGGCAACTCTTTCGTCGACCTCGGCTCGGGCATCGCCGTCACCAGCGTCGGCGCTTCCGATCCCGCCGTCGTCGCCGCTGTCCAGGAAGCCGCCGCGCACTTCACGCACACCTGTTTCATGGTGACGCCGTACGAAGGCTACGTCGCCGTCGCCGAGCAGCTGAACCGCCTCACCCCGGGCAACCACGCCAAGCGCACCGTGCTCTTCAACTCCGGCGCGGAAGCCGTGGAGAACGCCATCAAGGTTGCCCGCCTGGCCACCGGCCGCGACGCCGTCGTTGCTTTCGACCACGCCTACCACGGCCGCACCAACCTGACCATGGCACTGACCGCCAAGGCCATGCCGTACAAGACCAACTTCGGACCGTTCGCGCCCGAGGTCTACCGCATGCCCATGAGCTACCCGTTCCGTGAAGAGAACCCGGAGATCACGGGTGCTGAGGCTGCCAAGCGCGCCATCACCGCGATCGAGAAGCAGATTGGCGGCGACCAGGTTGCCGCAATCATCATCGAACCCATCCAGGGTGAGGGCGGCTTCATCGTCCCGGCCGAAGGCTTCCTGCCGGCGCTGTCCGCATGGGCCAAGGAAAAGGGCATTGTTTTCATCGCCGATGAGGTCCAGTCCGGTTTCTGCCGCACCGGTGAATGGTTCGCCGTCAACCACGAGGGGGTTGTTCCGGACATCATCACCATGGCCAAGGGCATCGCCGGTGGCATGCCGCTGTCCGCGATCACCGGCCGCGCTGACCTGCTCGACGCCGTCCACCCGGGCGGCCTCGGCGGTACCTACGGTGGAAACCCGGTTGCGTGTGCAGCAGCACTGGCAGCAATCACCACCATGGAGGAGCACGATCTCAACGGCCGTGCCCGCCACATCGAGGAACTCGCCCTGGGCAAGCTCCGCGAACTGGCCTCCGAAACGTCCGTGGTGGGCGACATCCGTGGCCGCGGCGCAATGCTGGCCATCGAGCTTGTTCAGCCCGGCTCCAAGGAACCGAACGCTGAGCTCACCAAGGCTGTTGCAGCCGCTTGCCTCAAGGAAGGCGTCATCATCCTGACCTGCGGTACCTACGGCAACGTCATCCGCCTGCTCCCGCCGCTGGTGATCAGCGATGACCTGCTGCTGGACGGACTGGAAGTACTCGCGAACGCCGTCAAGGCCAACGCATAAGGTCTGTTTTCTACAAAAAAGCAGGGCCGGGGAGCTGGAATACACCCCGGCCCTGCTTTTTCGTGTCTGCCGCGTTCGCCGTGTTCGTCGTGTTCGCCGCAACGCTGCTTGTTCGTAGGGAAGGCTCCGGCGACGCAGCAGGTTTGCAGCGAACCCGGGCACCTGTCCGCCGACGTCGTGGGAAGCCTGCTTGTTCGTAGGGAAGGCTCCGGCGACGCAGCAGGTTTGCAGCGAACACGGCGCAAACCCGGCGCAGCGAACTCCGCTACACCTCCGCGAGCCGGGCCTTTTTCCGCAGCGCCGAGTTTTTCCGGGCGGTCCGGAGCATGTCGATGGTCAGCAGGATCAGGGCCAGCCAGACCACGCAGAAGCCGATCCACCGGGCCGTGGTCATGGCTTCGTTGAACACTGTCAGTGCCACGATGAACTGCAGAACCGGGGCAAAGTACTGCAGCAGGCCGATGGTGGTCATGGGCAGGCGGCGTGCTGAGGCACCGAAGAACAGCAGCGGTACAGCAGTGATGATGCCCGAAGCGAGAATGAGCCAGAAGTGTGCGGGTCCTTCGGTGGTGAGCGTTGCCATCCCCGTGGCCCCGAGGACCACCATGGTAATGGCCGCGAACGGTGCCAGTACCACTGTTTCGACCGAAAGGCTGGTCAGGGCGTCCACCCGTGGTCCTACCCTCTTTTTCACGAAGCCGTACAGGCCGAAGCTGAAAGCCAGCAGGAGCGCAATCCACGGCAGTTGGCCATAGGAGAAAGTCAGCACACCCACCGCAACGAAGCCGATGCCCACAGCGGCCCACTGGAGCGGACGCAGCTTTTCCTTCAACACGAAGACGCCCAGCAGCACGGAAACCAGCGGGTTGATGAAGTATCCGAGGGACGTCTCCACGGCGTGGCCGGTAGTGACGCCGAAGGTGTAGGTGAGCCAGTTGATGGCAATGAGGGCGGCGGCCAAGGCCAGGGGCCCCATGATGGTGCGGTCCTTCATCGCCGAGCCGAAGACCCGCCAGGCCCGGGTGATGGTGATCAGAAGGGCGCAGAAAACCAGGGACCATACCACCCGGTTGGCCACGATCTCAATGGCTCCCGCAGGCTGCAGGACAAAGAAGTAGAGGGGGAGCAGGCCCCACAAGCCGTACGCGCCGATGCCGAACAGCACACCCGTGGTGGTTTCGCTCCGAACCGGCTTAGCCACGGTTCCGCCGCCGCTACCGCCGGTGCCGGCACCGTCGCTCCCGGGTGCCGTCGTCGTGGGCTGGGTTGAAGCGGTGGAGGCTGCGGAGATCTGCTCGGGTGTGGACACAATGTGCCCAACATCCCTGCCGCCTGCAATATTCCGCAATATAGACAGCGAATTGAGGAAATCCTGTGACTCCTGCCATATGGGCGGGCGCGGGTAAGGTCGGTATCTAGAATTGGAAACCTGCGTCCCAACAATGGCGTGGCTTACTGCTTCGGAAGGGCAAACGGTGTCTGACTCAGCCGCAACCATCCCCAATCGTCCGCTTCGCGTTGCGATCGTCGGCGCAGGTCCGGCAGGTGTGTACGCCGCGGACATCCTGACCAAGTCCAACGAGGTCAAGGACGGCCATATCGAGGTCAGCATTGATCTTTTTGAGGCCTACCCCGCTCCCTATGGATTGATCCGGTACGGCGTTGCACCGGACCACCCCCGCATCAAGGGGATCGTGAACGCCCTGCACAAGGTGTTGGACCGCGGCGACATCCGCTTCCTGGGCAACGTGACGTACGGCAAGGACCTGACCCTCCACGACTTCCGGGCTTTCTACGACGCGGTGATCTTCTCCACGGGAGCCATCAAGGACGCGGACCTGAACATCCCGGGCATCGAGCTTGAGGGTTCCTTCGGGGGAGCGGACTTTGTCTCCTGGTACGACGGCCACCCGGACGTCCCCCGCGAATGGCCCCTCGAAGCCAAGGAAATTGCCGTGATCGGCAACGGCAACGTGGCCTTGGACGTAGCGCGGATGCTGGCCAAGCATCCCGAGGAACTGCTGGTGACGGAGATTCCGGACAACGTGTACCAGGGCCTGAAGGCGTCGCCGGTGACGGACGTCCACGTGTTCGGCCGCCGTGGTCCTGCGCAAGTGAAGTTCACCCCGTTGGAGTTGCGTGAGCTCTCCCATTGCAAGGACGTGGACATCGTCCTGTATCCCGAGGACTTCGAGTTCGATGAAGCTTCCGACCAGGCCATCCGGACCAACAACCAGATCAAGACCATGGTCAACACGATGACCAACTGGTTGGTGGAGGAGCACGCGGAATCGGAGGAGCCCTCCTCCCGCCGCCTCCACTTGCACTTCCTGCACAGCCCGGTGGAGATCCTCGATTCCCCGGAGACCCCCGGCAAGGTAGCCGCCATCAAGTTCGAACGCATGGAGCTGGACGGTACCGGCAATGCCAAGGGCACCGGGGAGTTCCTCGAGTACCCGGTCCAGGCGGTGTACCGGGCCATCGGGTATCACGGTTCGCCGCTGGATGAGCTGCCGTACGACGCCCGCCGCGGCGTCATTCCGAACGACGGCGGCCGCGTCCTTGACGCCGACGGCAAGCCCGTCCCGGGAATCTACGCCACGGGCTGGATCAAGCGCGGGCCGGTAGGCCTGATCGGGCACACCAAGGGCGACGCCCTGGAGACCATCGGCTGCCTCCTGGAGGACCGGCTCAACCTCCCGCCGGCGGAGAACCCCGATCCGCAGGCGATCATCGATCTCCTCGAAGAACGCGGCATCGAGTACACCACATGGGAGGGCTGGAACCGGCTCGACGCCCATGAGGCCTCCCTCGGCGCTGCCTGGACCGCGGACGGTGCCAAGGACGGGGAAGGTGCAGGCGACGGAATTGTCCGTGAGCGCATCAAGGTTGTTCCGCGCGAAGAAATGATCCGGATCTCCCGCGGCTGAGCTGTACCTGCCGCGGCAAAGCCGGGTCTCCCGCGGCTGAGCTGTTCCTGCCGCGGCAAGGCCGGGTCTCCCATGCCGGAGCTCATGCCCCGCCCGGGCTTCCCGGCGGTACCCAAAGCAGGGACGCCACACTAGACTGGCGCGTACCGTCCGCTGTTTGTGCTGTTTGTCCTGCCGCCAGGAGTTCAATGAGGAACCCGATCCATCCGCCGCTTCCGGGCTCGGATGCCGCCCAACTGCTGCAGCGCCGTGCCTTGAGCGATCACGAGCACTTGGACGGGGTGGCGTTCGGCGCCGACCATGTCCCGGGGCTTCGCAGGCTGGTCCGTGAGTCGTGGCAGCGTTCTGCCCAGTTGAAAGCGAACCCGGATGCGGCCGAAGCTCCGCTTGCCATGGACAGTGACGAGTTGGAGGATTACCGGCGCCAGCACCCGCTCGCCACCATCATGCCGGTGATCCGCAAGCTCCTCATCCAGCCAAGCCATGAGAGCGGTTTGCTGGTCGCGGTGGGAGACGAGGTCGGGCGCCTCCTGTGGGTGGATGGCGACCCCGTGATGCAGCGGCGCGCGGAGGGCATGATGTTCGTGGCCGGTTCGGACTGGTCCGAGGCCTCGGTGGGGACCAGTGCCCCGGGGACCGCCCTGGCCCTTGACCGCAGCATCCAGATTTCCGGGGCTGAGCACTTCAAGCGTTCCGTGCATCCGTGGAGCTGCACGGCTGTCCCGTTCCACGATCCCGATTCCGGTGCCCTGCTGGGGGTCGTCGACATCACCGGCACCGAGGCGGCTGTTGCTCCCCACACGCTCTCGCTGGTGGAGGCCACCGTGGCCGCGGCCCAGGCGCAGTTGCGGATCGAACGTCTCCAACTCGCCGCTGCGGCTTTCGAAAAACCACGACGCCGGAGCTCACCCCCGGGTTCTGCGGTCACTGGCGGAGGGGTCAAGGACAGGAACACGCTGTACCGCAACAGCCTGCAACTGCTGGGCAGGGACCAGGCGTTGTTGAGTCTCGGTGGCAGGAGCGTCACGCTGTCGGCGCGGCACAGCGAAATCCTGGCGATCCTCGGAAACCACCCGGAAGGGCTGAGCGCCGACGAATTGTGCGCGCGCCTCTACCCGGGCGAGGGATCGGCCGTGACGCTGCGCGCGGAGATGGTCCGGTTGCGCAAGGTGGTGCAGGAACTGAGCCCTGAAGCTGTTCCCGAATCCCGTCCGTACCGGCTTCCCGTTGAGCTTCTGCCTGATTCGGACCAGGTCCTGAGCTGCCTGCAACGCGGCGCACACCGCATCGCCCTGGAAATTTACAAAGGTGCCCTTCTTCCGCGTTCGGAGGCTCCCGGCGTCGTTCAGTTGCGCGAGCGCGTTTCGCACTTGCTGCGCGAGGCGCTGCTTACCGACGGCAGCGTGGATTCGCTCCTGAAGTACGCCGCGTTGCCGGAGGCAAAGTACGACGCCGACCTCCGCCTTGCGATCCTGAGGCTCCTGCCGCCGCGCTCGCCAAAGCGGGCTGCGATCGTGGCAGACCTTGAACGGCTTGAGGATGAACTCGGCGCGTGACCTGGACCACATAGTTGCAACGTTGCTGCAACCTTCCCGCTCCTAGGCTCGGACCAATGGCAACAGCCACTGATTCGCAGCAAAGGAGCTAGCAATGACTGTTTATGCACAGCCAGGTGCAGAGGGTTCGAAGGTCACTTTCAAGGACCGTTACGAGAACTGGATCGGCGGGGAATGGGTTGCGCCGGTCAAGGGCGGCTACTTCGAGAACATCACCCCCGTGACGGGCAAGGCTTTCTGTGAGGTTGCAAGGGGAACGGCCGAGGACATCGAGCTGGCGTTGGACGCGGCACACAAGGCCGCGCCGTCCTGGGGCAAGACCTCAGCGGCCGAACGTGCTGCCATTCTGAACAAGATCGCGGACCGCATCGATGAGAACGTCGAGCTGCTGGCGGTGGCGGAAACCTGGGATAACGGCAAGCCGATCCGCGAAACCCTCAACGCGGACATTCCGTTGGCCGCTGACCACTTCCGCTACTTTGCCTCGGCCATCCGCGCCCAGGAAGGCCACCTCTCACAGCTCGATGACGACACCACGGCCTACCACTTCCACGAGCCGCTGGGCGTTGTAGGGCAGATCATCCCCTGGAACTTCCCCATCCTCATGGCGGTGTGGAAGCTCGCCCCTGCTCTCGCTGCCGGCAACGCCGTGGTCCTCAAGCCTGCGGAGCAGACGCCGTCGTCCATCCTGGTCCTGATCGAACTCATCGGTGACCTGCTGCCCGCGGGCGTGGTGAATGTGGTCAACGGCTTCGGCGTAGAGGCGGGCAAGCCGCTCGCTTCCAGTTCCAGGATCCGGAAGATCGCCTTCACCGGCGAAACCACTACGGGCCGGTTGATCAGCCAGTACGCCTCCAACAACCTCATCCCCGTCACGCTGGAACTTGGCGGCAAGAGCCCGAACATTTTCTTCGACGATGTCGCCGCACAGAACGACGCCTTCTATGACAAAGCCCAGGAAGGCTTCACGCTCTTCGCTTTCAACCAGGGCGAAGTGTGCACCTGCCCCTCCCGCGCCCTGGTGCAGGAGGGCATATATGACACCTTCCTGGCCGACGTCATCGCCCGCACCAACAAGATCATCCAGGGCAACCCGCTGGACACCGACACGCAGGTCGGCGCGCAGGCTTCCAACGACCAGTTGGAGAAGATTCTCTCCTACATCGACATTGGAAAGCAGGAAGGAGCCAAGGTCCTCACCGGTGGCGCCCGGGCCGAACTGTCCGGGGACCTGGCCGGCGGCTACTACGTCCAGCCCACCATCTTCGAAGGCCACAACCGGATGCGGATCTTCCAGGAGGAGATCTTCGGTCCCGTGGTGTCCGTGACCAAGTTCAGCGACTACAACGATGCGATCGGCATTGCCAACGACACCCTCTACGGCCTCGGTGCCGGGGTGTGGTCGCGCAACGGCAACGTCGCCTACCGCGCCGGGCGGGAAATCCAGGCAGGACGTGTGTGGGTGAACAATTACCACGCCTACCCCGCCGGCGCGGCCTTCGGCGGGTACAAGTCATCCGGCATCGGCCGTGAGAACCATGCCATGATGCTCGACCACTACCAGCAAACCAAGAACCTGCTGGTCAGCTACAACGAGAACAAGCTCGGCTTCTTCTAGACAACCAAGCGCGGAAGGTGCCCTCAAGGACGTTTCCTTCGGGGCACCTGCCGCGCCTACGTGGCATCACCAGGAGGTTCAATGGCCAGCGTGGAAGCATCGAGCACGATTCCGGGAGAGGACTTCCCGCGGGTGTCGCTCACGGAAGAGTCCGTAGCGCTTTTGCGGAAACTGTGGGAGCAGCACGGACCCCTCATGTTCCACCAGTCCGGTGGTTGCTGCGACGGGTCGGCACCCATGTGCTACCCGGCCGGTGAGTTCCTGACCGGTGACTCGGACATTCTCCTGGGCAGGTTCCGCATCTGGCCGGGAGACGATGAGCAGCCCCTTGAGTTCTGGATGTCCAAGGAGCAGTTCAACTATTGGTCACACACGCACCTCACGGTGGACGTCGTGACCGGCCGGGGGAGCGGCTTTTCGGTGGAAGCGCCGGAGGGGAAGAGGTTCCTGATCCGGTCCACGATCATGGACTGGGATGTGCGGGTGTCTGACAGCTAACGAGGCACGGTGTGGTGGAGGCCACGTTGCGGGTAACTGCAGCAACATCTGCCCCAGTGGTATAGGTGGCGTCTCATTATTTGGGACAAATATGGCCGTCCATTGGCCGGACCCTATCCTTGATAGGTCCTATACCATCCCCATCCAGAATGTGGCATCTTTATGAACATTTTCAGGACCAAGCCGGTCGAGCAGTCGATTGCCGACGCTGACGAACCCGGTCGCAAGCTTAAGCGCAGCCTCAGCACCTGGGACCTGATGATCATGGGTGTTGCTGTCGCTGTTGGCGCCGGCATCTTCTCCGTCGGTGCGAAGGCCGCAGCGAACTTCGCCGGCCCCGCCGTCACCATCTCCTTTGTGGTCGCAGCCATCACCTGCGCCCTCGCCATCATGTGCTACGCGGAATTCGCCACGGCAATCCCGGTGGCCGGCTCCGCCTACGTCTTCACCTACGCCACCATGGGCGAGGTCCTTGCCTGGATTATCGGCTGGAACCTCATCCTTGAACTGTTCACGGCGGCGGCAGTCATCGCCAAGTACTGGGGCATCTACCTCAGCACCGTGTTCGGGCTCATGGGCGTGGAACTCCCGCCCTCCATCCCGCTGGGTGGGGTGGAACTCTACTGGGGCGCCTTCCTGATCGTCGCGATCTTCACCGTGCTGCTGGTGCTGGGGACAAAGCTGTCCGCACGCGTCGGCAACATCTTCACGCTCATCAAGATCGGCGTGGTCCTGTTCGTGATCGTCGTGGGCTTCACCTACGTGAAGTTCTCCAATTACACCCCGTTCGTCCCGGCCTCCGAACCGACCGGCGGTTCCGGCGTGGCCGACGTCATGAAGCAGTCCTTCTTCGGCTTCCTGACCGGCGCTGCACCAGCCCAGTACGGCACGCTGGGCGTGTTCGCCGGCGCAGCCCTGGTGTTCTTCGCCTTCATTGGCTTCGATGTGGTGGCCACCTCCGCCGAAGAGGTCAAGAACCCGCAGAAGACCCTGCCCCGCGGTATCTTCGGTGGCTTGGCGCTGGTGACGCTCCTTTACATCCTGGTGTCCCTGGCACTAACCGGCATGGTGTCCTACACCCAGCTGGCGGAAGTGAAGAACCCGACCTTGACCACCGCCTTCGAAGCTGTGGGCAACACGGACGCCGCCAAGGTGATCGCCTTCGGCTCGCTGATCGGCCTCACCACGGTGATCATGGTCCTGCTCATGGGCCTGGCCCGCGTTGTGCTGGCCATGAGCCGCGACGGCCTGCTTCCGCGGGCACTGTCGAAGACCAGCGACAAGCACGCTACCCCTGCCCGCCTGCAGATTATCTGCGGTGCTGCAGTGGCCGTGGTGGCCGGCGTGACCAAGGTTGACCTCCTCGAAGAGATGATCAACATCGGAACGCTCTCCGCGTTCGTCATGGTGAGCCTTGGCATCCTGGTGCTCCGCAAGAAGCGTCCGGACCTGAAGCCCTCGTTCCGGGTGCCGTTCGGCAAGGTCCTGCCGTGGGTCTCGGCAATCCTCTGCCTCTACCTGATGACCAACCTGGCCGTGGAAACCTGGCTCTTCTTCGCGATTTGGCTCGTGGTGGGCATCATCATCTACTTCTCTTACGGGCAGCGCCACTCCCGCCTCAATGAGAAGTTCGCCGCAGCCAAAGCCTCGATCGATAACAAGCCCGGCGATGAGGACACGTTCACCAAGGTTTAGCCCTCGGTGGGGCGGCACATGCTGCCGACGCGGCCCAGCGCGTCCTCGATGGCGCTGACACATGCGCCCGGAATCTGAATGGTTCCGGGCGCATCCCTGTTTCCGGACACGATGGCAAACTGCCGCACCGTTACGGCGCCGCGTGCTCGCCCACCCATTCCACCAGCGGCTGCAAGTCCCGCCACCGGGCAGTGATCTCCTGCACGGCTCCCGGTGTGGACAGCCACGCCGGCTGGCCAAGATCGAGGGCTGCAGACAACGATTTATGTTTCAGCAGTTCTGCCCGCGGGTGGTCCTTATCGAAACCCCGGGGAACCGTCTTGAGTGTTTCGCCCTCAATGGAGAACCCCGCGGCGGCAAGGGCATCGACGATCCGCTCCAGTTCACTGCCGCTGGCCGGCGCGTCCACCGCAGCGCGGTAACGGGCCAATTGCGCCGGACTGTGCGCAAAGAACCCGCCGCTGACGCGAGACCCGTCCGCGCTGACCTGGACGTAATAGCCAACGCGTTCATGGCGGGCTGCAAACCCGCCCTGAGCCGTCTTGTAAGGCGACTTGTCCTGCGAAAAACGGACGTCGCGGTTGGGCCGGAAGACCTTCGCCGGCCCGAACTCCGGTTCCAACTCCGCAAGGAGGGCTGTCAGCGGCTCCCGCACCCCGGCGTCGTACGCGCTTTTGTGCTCCAGCCACCACTCACGGTTGTTGTTCTCTTCAAGTTCTTCGTAGAAGCGGAAAGCGGCCGTGGGGATCCCTTGGAATGTGCTCATATAAGGATCCTATGGACGGCGCTGCACGGGCAGCCACGACCGGACGATGCTATGTGGAAAAGAAAATCACCCCGCCGCGGACGAACCGCGACGGGGTGATCCGGGTAAAACCGAAACGCTTAGAGCTTGTTGGCTGCTTCTGCGTCGGAGGCGCCCTGGCCTGCGCCGAGGTTGGCGCGCAGCTTGGCGCCGAGGTCGGCGTCAACGTTGGTCCAGTACTGGATGGCGCGTTCCTTGATGTCGGCGCTCTTCACGCCGCCGACTGCACCGGTGATGGTGTCCAGGAAGCGTGCCTTGGCAGCCTCGTCGTACACCTCGCGGTAGAGGGTGCCTGCCTGGCCGAAGTCGTCGTCCTCAGCGTGCAGGGAGTGGGCGGAGAGGGTGAGCTCGCCGTCGTTCTCCCAGCCACCTGCGGGGGAAGCCGGCTCAACGGCAGCCGGGCCGCCAACGGTGTTCGGTGCGTAAACCGGGGTGGTCGGGGCGTTGAAGAGGTAACGTCCCTGGCCGTCCTGGCTGTAGTTGTGAACCGGGCTCTTGGGCTGGTTCACCGGGATCTGTGCGTGGTTGGTGCCAACGCGGTAGCGGTGTGCGTCAGCGTAGGAGAAGATGCGGGCCTGCAGCATCTTGTCCGGGGAAGCAGCAATGCCCGGAACGAAGTTCGACGGCGCGAAGGTGGCCTGCTCGATCTGCGCGAAGTAGTTCTCCGGGTTCTTGTTCAGCTCCATGGTGCCCACGTGGATCAGCGGGTAGTCAGCGTGCGGCCACACCTTGGTGAGGTCGAACGGGTTGAAGCGGTAGGTCTTGGCGTCCTCGTAAGGCATGACCTGGACGTGCAGTTCCCAGGACGGGAAGTTGCCGGCTTCGATGTTCTCGTAGAGGTCGCGGATGTAGAAGTCTGCATCCGAACCGGCCAGTGCCTCGGCCTGCTCGCCCGTGATGGAGTTGACGCCCTGGTTGGACTTGAAGTGGTACTTCACCCAGAAGCGCTCGCCTGCGGCGTTGATCCACTGGTAGGTGTGCGAGCCGTAGCCCTGCATTTCACGCCATGAAGCCGGAAGACCGCGGTCACCCATGAGCCAGGTGACCTGGTGGGCGGACTCGGGGGAGAGGGTCCAGAAGTCCCACTGCATGTCAGCGTCACGCAGGTGGCTGCCCGGGAGGCGCTTCTGGGAGTGGATGAAGTCCGGGAACTTGATGCCGTCGCGGATGAAGAACACCGGGGTGTTGTTGCCGACGAGGTCGTAGTTGCCCTCGGAGGTGTAGAACTTCACGGCGAAACCGCGGGGATCGCGCCAGGTGTCAGGAGAACCGTTTTCGCCGGCAACGGAGGAGAAGCGGATCAGCATGTCCGTCTCGGCGCCCGGCTGGAGGAAGGCTGCCTTGGTGTACTTGGAAACGTCCGACGTGGTCTTGAACGTACCGAATGCGCCGCCGCCCTTGGCGTGGACAACACGCTCCGGGACGCGCTCGCGGTTGAACTGTGCGAGCTTTTCCACCAGGTAGTGGTCGGTCAGGATGATGGCACCGTCTGCGCCGACGGACTTGGAGTGCGCGTCAGAGGTAACGGGGGCACCAGACTGTGTTGTGGAAATGGCAGTCATCGTTCTCCTATTTCTTGGTTACTGGTAGTACGGGAAGCTGTTGTTTGGCTTGGCAGTCCTGGCAGATCCCCTGGTACAGGACATCTGCGATCTGGATGGTCATCGGCTTGGTGTGTTCGTCCCAATGCGGAGTGAGGCACGGTGCGTGTCCCACGGCGCAATCCACGTCCTCCACCTTGCCGCAGCTGATACAGACGGCGTGATGGTGATTGTCGCCCACCCTGGTTTCGTACAGCGCCGGGGAGTGCGGGGGTTCGAAACGCCGCAGCATCTGCAAGTCCGTGAGATCGCTGAGCACCACGTAAACCGACTGCGCCGTCAGTTCCGGTAGCTCCTCACGGGCGGCAGCGAGAATACCCTCTGCCGGGGAGTGCGGATGATGCTGGACCGCGGCCAATACTGCCAGCCGCTGTTTGGTCACGCGCCGTCCATGGGAACGCAGGGCGGCTGCCCATGCGTCCTGGTCGGCTGTGTGATCGGTCATGCATCCATTGAAGCATTTATTTTGAGAAGTTCACAATAAGGCGAGGTTAACTTCCGGGAACGTGAACAAAGCCGGGAGGGGACTCTCCGTTTCGGCGCCCGAACGCCCCACCGCATGAATCCGGAGCGAGCCATCATCGCTGGCGGCTTCCACCGCAACGCAACTGAAGCCGCTCACTCCGCCGGGCAGCGGCAAGGCGCCCAAAGTTGCGGCGATGGCCACCATGTCGGCGGGTTGCAGTTCGGCGATCTCCCGGGCGCTGCCGGGCGGTTCGATCACGCAGTGGGGTTGGGCTGCGTCCAAGGACACCAGCCGCGGGCCCTCCTCGGGATCGCGTACGACGCCGGAACCCGGCTCCCGCGAATGCGGGCCGCTTGGGCGCGGGGCAGGGTGGGCGCCAGGCGTTTCATGGGCATCAGACAAGGGGCCCGACGCAAAGAACCTGATGGATTGCCGCAATTCCATATCCACGGCTTCCAGCGCGTGCTCCGGTTCTGCCACGCGTCGGTGGGAGGGCAGCGACAGCTGGCGTCCCGGCGTCGTGGTTTCACCCTCCCAGCGCGCAAACAGATGGAACGTCGGCGTCGAGGACTCCGCAACCGGTTCTCCCACCGCGGAACCGAGCGGATGCCAACGGTGGGCAAACATCACGGCACACCTCCCGGCGCCCAGGACGTCCTGCAGTGCAGCACGGGCGAGGTGATGGCAGTGGAGCCAGTCGGCCGCCGAGGCCTCGTTGAATTCCGTGGAGGGGTCGGACAAGCGGATCAGGATATGTCCGGCAGTCAACGGGTGCCGTGGCCGGGCCAGTTCCCAAATACCGGAGCGGAACAGCAACTGCCGTGATAGCACCATGGTGGACTCCTTCCCCCGGGTGAGCCTACCAAGCGCCTCGTCCCCAGGGGAGACGCCATGCGAGATGCCGTGTTCCGGCACTGTCTGCGTGACTGGTTAGGGTTACACCGTGGCAAAACTCCTGGCAGACATCACTCCCCTGAAAGAGAGCCCGGCTTTCCGGCGGCTGTGGCTGGGAGCATCGGTGGCTGCCATCGGCACCCAACTCACGCTGGTGGCCGTCAGCCTGGAGGTCTACCGCCTCACCCAGGAAAGCTTCTACGTAGGGTTGCTGGGGATCTTCGCCCTGGTGCCGCTGGTCATTGCCGGGCTGTACGGAGGATCGGTGTCCGACGCCTACGATCGCCGCAAAGTGGCCCTCGCGGCATCCCTGGTCTTGTGGGCAACCACTGCCGGCCTGGCGTTGCAGGCGTGGCTGGAAGTCGGCAACATCTGGCTGCTCTACGCCCTGGTGGCCGTGCAAAGCGGTGCGCAGGGGATCAACGGCCCGGCCCGCAGCGCCATCATTCCCCTCCTGGTCCGGAAGGACCTGCTCCCGGCCGCAAACGCCTTGAACATGCTGACCTTCGGGTTGTCCATGACCGCGGGCCCGCTGTTGGCAGGTGTCCTGGTGGCAACCATCGGCTTCGGCTGGACGTACACCATTGACGTTGTCAGTTTCACCTTCGCTTTGTGGGGACTCTTCAAACTTCCGCCCCTGCCGCCGTCCAAGGAAGCCCTGCGCCCCGGGCTCCGCTCGGTGTTGGAAGGCTTCCGGTTCCTGGGTACCCGGCCCAACGTCCGGATGACATTCATCATCGACCTCATCGCCATGATCTGTGCCCAACCGCGGGCTTTGATGCCCGCCATCGGAGCGGTCATGATCGGCGGCGGCGAAACCACCGTAGGCGTCCTGCTTGCAGCTACGGCAGTCGGTGCGTTCCTGGCAGGGCTGTTCTCAGGGCCGCTGGGAAGGGTCCGGCGGCAGGGGGTTGCGGTGGTGGCGTCCTTGGCGGGGTGGGGTGCTTCCATTGCAGCGTTCGGCGGTGTGGTCCTGTTGGCAGGGGATTCCGGGCGCGATGGAGTGACGCTGTGGCTGATCCCCGCTGCGGCATGCTGTGCGCTCGCGGGGATCTCGGACTCCGTCAGCGCCGTCTTCCGGACCACCATCCTCCAAGCAGCCACACCGGACCACCTTCGCGGAAGGCTGCAGGGCGTCTTCATTGTGGTGGTTGCCGGCGGTCCACGCGTAGGCGACATGCTGGCCGGCGGAGTCACCCGGTTCCTCAGTGAAGGGGGAGTGCTGCTCATTGGCGGCGTCCTATGCATGGTCCTTGCGTGGGGTGCTGCCCGGCTGCAACCAGGCTTTGTGGCGTACGACGCCAAGCACCCGCTACCGTAGCCCGAGCAGCCCGGCGGTTGGTGCGGGCCGTACGGAACATGCCAACCGGCGTCGGCGTTTATCACTACAGAACATCAACAAACGGGCGACGAAAGCGAAAGAACAACCGTGCACAAACACAACAATGGACTCAAAACCGCAGCACTCTTTGGTGTCCTGTGGGCTGTGCTGTTGGCTTTGGGCGCCCTCATCGGCGCTGGCACCCGCAGTTCGGCGCCTATCTGGATCATGGCACTGGTCGGCGTGGCCACCACGGCCTACGGCTACTGGAACAGCGACAAGATCGCCATCAGGTCCATGGCCGCCTACCCCGTCACCGAAGCCCAGGCGCCGCAGCTGTACCAGATAGTGCGGGAACTCTCCGTGCGGGCCAACCAGCCCATGCCACGGATCTATGTTTCGCCGACCATGACACCCAACGCCTTCGCGACGGGGCGCAATCCAAAGAATGCCGCTGTGTGCTGCACCGAGGGCATCCTCCGCATGCTGGATGCCCGGGAGCTGAGGGGCGTCCTGGGCCATGAGCTCATGCACGTCTACAACCGGGACATCCTCACATCCTCGGTGGCCGCCGCCGTGGCGGGCGTGATCACGTCCGTGGGCCAGATGCTGCTGTTCTTTGGCGGTGGAGACCGCCGTAACGCGAACCCGATCGCGACGATCGCCATGGCGTTGCTGGCGCCCTTCGCAGCATCCCTGATCCAGATGGCCATTTCGCGGACCCGGGAATACGACGCCGACGAGGACGGTGCCGAGCTGACCGGAGACCCCCTGGCGCTCGCGTCGGCGCTGCGCAAGATCGAATCCGGGGTGACGCAATTGCCGCTGCCCCAGGACCAGCGCCTGGTGAACGCCTCGCACCTCATGATCGCCAACCCCTTCCGGGGCGGAGGAATGCGGCGTATGTTCTCCACGCATCCGCCCATGGCTGAGCGGATTGCGCGACTGGAGCGAATGGCGGGGCGGCCGCTGGGCTAAGTTCCCTTTCGGGTTGGCCGTAGACGCTGGGAAGCCTTAAAGTCACTGGGCAGCCTTAAACAGGGAAAGCCGGGGCCCCTTGCCCCGGCTTTCCCTGTTTACTGCGTGAGCTGCAGAAGTACTAGCTGCGGAAGTTCACGAACTGCAGGTCGGCTTCCTCGAAGTTCTTGAGGATCGCCATCGTCGCCTGCAGGTCATCACGGGACTTGGAGGTCACGCGGAGTTCGTCGCCCTGGATCTGGGACTTGACGGACTTGGGCGCTTCGTCGCGGATGATCTTGTTGATCTTCTTGGCGATGTCCTGCGCGATGCCTTCCTTGATGGTGCACTCAAGGCGGAATTCCTTGCCCGACGGGTAAGGCTCGCCCTGCTCAAGGGACTTGAGCGAGATGCCGCGCTTGATGAGCTTGGACTGGAAGACGTCCAGGACGGCCATGACGCGGTCTTCGGAGTTGGCCTTCATGAGGATCTTCTCGCCGCTGAAATCGATCTCCGCGCCGACGCCCTTGAAGTCGTACCGCTGCGCGATTTCCTTCTGGGACTGGTTGAGCGCGTTGGCGACCTCCTGCTTGTCCACCTTGCTGACGACGTCGAATGTTGATTCGCCTGCCATGACTCTCCTTAGGTTGGGGGCCCGGTAAGGGCGGTTTGCCTGCCAATAAGCCTAGTACGTATGCGGGATGTTGGAGCCGGGAAACCCTTTCACAGTTCGCTCACAGCACACGCCCGGTGGGAACCGAGCAAGCTGCCCGAGAGTTGTACCTGTTGGTTAAGCCACCCGGAGGTAAGCATGAACAGCAAGGCCGTCCACTACGTCAGCAAGTCCGCTTCGGCTGCGGCCGGTTCCATCGGAACTGCGGCGGTTGCAGCAGCCAGTGCCGTTGCAGCGGCGGCCGTTGCAGCCTCGATCGTCCTGAGCCCCGTACCGGATGCTACGGCCCGTATGGACGGTGTCCGCGCGGACTTGCAGAAGGCGGTCGAACTGAACCAGATCACGGCCGAACAGGCGGCCCGGTTCGAGGCCAAACTCGCTGGACGGATCCTCGGGGAAGCCTGATAAACCAAGGGAATCCGGTCTGTTGGTTCCCGATTAGATTCTTGGCCGGAAGTTCTGTAAGGTTGTCTCTGCCTTCGGTTACCGGATCGAAAAGAAACGGTCTTCCGGAAGTGATCTTCTTTCGAAGTTCGGCAGATTACCCGAGCGGCCAAAGGGGGCTGACTGTAAATCAGCTGGCACTGCCTACGGGGGTTCGAATCCCTCATCTGCCACAAGCCAGTAATGGCAAGGAATTTAGCCCTTCCTGAATCTCACGCGAGGTTCAGGAAGGGCTTTTTTCTTGCCCTGTGAGCACACTTGTGAGCACAGTCCTGCGTGCGGGCAGTAAACTGGCCGCACCTTCCACCGCATTCCGTGCAGCATCTCCGACCATATGCGCGTACAGATCTCGCGTGATCTGGCTGTTGGAATGGCCCATCGACTTGGAGACGATCGCGAGATCCTGACCGCTCGCAAGCATCAGTGAGGCGTGCAGGTGACGTAGATCGTGCAGCCTCATCATCGGCAGCCCGGCCTTCGTCACCATCGTTTCGAACAGCTTGGACACATACCCGGGCCGCAGCTGGCGCCCGTCCTCGTAGGTGAACACCCTCCCTGAGTCGGCGTATGCGTCGTCCCAGCTCTGGCGCTCCTGGTGCTGCTGGAACTGCCATGCGATCAGCGCGGCCACGGCACGATCAGAAAGGGCCACGACGCGATCCTGTCCGGCATCAGTCTTGATGGTTCCCTCAATAATTGTCTTGCCGACCTGTACCAGCTGCATGCGGACGACCAGCTTCCGGCCTGGCAGATCCACATCCTGCCAGCGGAGCCCGCAGAGCTCGCCGCGGCGCATGCCGGAAAGGATGGCCACCTCGAACAGTGCGGCGAGGCGATGTCCGATCTTGCCGTTGGGGCGGCCGTGGCTGTCCACGTTCTCGTAGCCAGCGATGAAGTCCAGAAAGATCCCAGCGTCTACGGGCTCCCATACCTTGATCTTCTTCTTCTCGACCTTAGGCAGCCGTGCGCCGGCGGCCACGTTCTCGGCAAGAAGTCCGTCTTGGACAGCGTCTGTCAGGGCGCTGGAGAGCGTGGCGTGGATCCTCTTGATAGTCACGGGCCCGCGCCCGTCGTCCTGTAGCCCCTTGATCAGACCTGCCACGTGGGCCCTGCGGAGATCCCTCAGGAGAAGCTTGGGCCCGAAGGCTGGACCGATGTCCTTGGCCACATAGCTCTTGTACATGCGCAGCGTGGACGGCTTGAGTTGCGCATGCTGTTCCTGAGCGTCCAACCACTCAGTGATGTAAGCGGCGGCCGTTGTCTTCTTGAAGTCGTACACCTGGCCGCGGAGTTGCTTCTCAGCGTCCCTCATGGCCTCTTCGGCGTCTCCGGATGAACTGTAGCTGTAGTCCGTCAAATAGCGGCGCTTTCCGCTGACAGGGTCGAAACCGGCCGAGAGCCGGAAGCCCCAGGTCCCGTGTCGGTAGCTCTTCAGCTTCGGGCACTTCGCCCCGTACTGCTTGCCGTTGTCGTCGCGGCAGCCGCAGCGCCTAGTTACCTTCGCCACTGTCTTCCTCCTCTATTTCGGCCAGGTCCCGGAGCTTTCGCCCACTGTCGTAGTGCTTCTCCGCCCCCATGATGCTCAGCCCGAAGAACGTGTCCGTGACTGACTCACCCTCTGGTGCTTGCACACGAGGCTTTCCTAGCAGCGCGTTCTTGGCATTCTCGATCAGCACGTACTGCTCCGTAAGCGTGGTGTTGAGGGCCTTTCGCGAGTTGTCTATTGCTCGCAACGACTTGGCGATCTCCGTTAGGCGCTCGTCTTCGTCGGCGCTCGAAATCGCTAGTGTCTCGGTGGAAATCGTGAGCGTTCCGGCGATGACGCTGTCTGGTTCAGGGGGAGGGGCAAATAGGGCAACCACCGGAACATTGAGGAGCTCGGCAAGGACGGCGATCTCAGTAGCTATCATCGCCCTCTCGCCCGACTCCATCAGGTACACCGTCTGCCGTGGCCATGACTTGCCGAGCGCTTGGCCCACGCGTTCCCCCAGCGCTGCAGCGGTGATTCCAAGCTCATCCCGGCGCTTCCTGACGTTATGACCGATGACTTTCGTGACAGTCCACTCCACGTATTCCTCCTTGTTGGTTGTCTACAGTATGACAGTTGGTATCAGTGTTGACAAGCGGTCAAAAGGTGGCATACGTTATGACTGTCAGCTTGAGAACCACCAAGGAGTGAAGAGAATGACAGACGCAAAAGAGCCGCTCACGCTCAGTCCTAAAGAGGCCGCGCCGATGGTCCCCATGGGGATCAACCAGTTCTATGCGGCCGTCCGTCAGGGAACCGTGCCGTCTTTGAAGATCGGCAAAAGCATCAGGATTCCGCGAAAGCGTTTCATCGAATGGCTCAACGGAGAAGCGATCGAAAGTACACCATCGGATGCGGCGTAGGGCGAAGGCCTGTCTCAGAGCACAAAAAGGGAGCCAGCGGCAACTGACTCCCAAGAATCCCAACAACCAACACCCACGAAGGAAGCAAAGATTATGACCATCACGATAGCACCAGAAACCACCGATCTTTCCGAGTACTACGCCGCGGTAGACGTGCCCGCTCCAGCAGGATTCGCGTTCAACTCTCGGGCATACATCGAATGCAACGAGATTTCCTGGTCGGGCCCTGTCGCCTCAACGGATGACGAGCGGCTGAGCGTCATCTTTGAGTGGGATCCGTCCACGGGCGCCACTGCCGAACTGGATCTCCTGCCGGGTGACCGCTACACCATCGAACAGATGCGGCAGCTTCACGCGGCGCTTGGCGCCGCACTTGAAGCCGTCCAGCCATCCATCAAGGAAGGCTGATCGCCCATGACAGCCATGCAGCAGTTTTCGTACTCAGGCCAGCAGGTGAGAACTATCGAGGTTGAAGGGGAGCCGTGGTTCATCGCGGCTGACGTCGCCGGCATCCTTGACTACCGGATGGCCTCTGACATGACCCGACGCCTGGACGCCGATGACAAAGGCTACGCAAAAGTGCGTACCCCCGGCGGAGAGCAGGACGTCGTAATTATCTCCGAGGCAGGTCTTTATGACTCGATCTTCCGAAGCAACTCCGAGGGCGCGAAACCATTCCGACGGTGGGTGACCGGGACCGTGCTCCCGACGATCCGCAAGACAGGATCGTTCCACGCAGCCGGCGAGCCACCAGCGCTGCCCCGGAGCTTCGCAGACGCCCTCCGTCAGCTCGCAGACACCTGCGAACAGCTCGAGGCAGTGGCACCTAAGGCTGAGGCCTATGACGCGCTTATGGACGCCGATGGCCTGTACTCCATGCAGGCCGCCGCCAAGGCACTCGGCTATGGACCCAACATCCTGTTCCGGGACCTTCGGCGCATAGGCATCTTGCAGGGCAACAACCTGCCGTATCAGCGCTACATGCACCATTTCGAGGTCAAAGCAGGCACCTACCGGAACCGGAGCGGCGAACTCGTGCCCACGGCGACGACCATGGTGCGGCCGGCCGGATTGGACTTCCTCCGCCGGAAGCTTACGAGCGTTGCTGTCGAAAAGGGTGTTGCCACTACCAGCACCCTAGTTCGGGCTGGAGGACGCGGCGAATGATCACTGAAGCGGACCTTGCAGCCGCCTGGGAATCCGGTTACTGGAACGGCACGAGCCATGACGGACCTCTGAATGACGCTGTTGTCGCGGCCAAAAACCCTTACCGGGCAAGCGGAGTCACCCCGGCAAAAACCTGCAAGGTTGCCCTCAAATCCCAAACCGCAGACGACGCCAACGCCCAGGCCGACTCCGCGCCATCCCAAAAAGCCAACTGATACCGACATTGGAGGTGCCACTCTTGGGCGCTGGAAACGTGGCTCAGGCCTTCACTTACTGGGCGGCTCTCGATGATCGATCGTTCCGGGTGCTGTGCCGCATGGCCCTTGTGTCCATGGACAACGGGAACCCGCCGAAGTACTTCGCCGGCCGAGACGATCTCGCGGCCGCCCTGGGCAAAAGCATCCCTGCTAAGCCCGATGACGCTGACACCAGCGACGGTGCAGAGGCGGCCCGGAAGCAGCGGGCCAGCGTGTACGAGATCGTCCGAAAGGCCGTTGCTCGATTGGTGAAGGAAGGCGTGATTGTCTCCAGTGGTGACGCCCGGTTCAGGAACCGTGCAGAGTACTCTCTGCACCTGACGCCCACGAGGCAGCCCCAACAGATTGTTGCCCCAGCTCCCAACGATTCGTTGCCCCAACAGCCCCAACAAACCGTTGCCCCTATGCACCAACAGAACGTTGCCCCTATGGCCCAACAGATTGTTGCTACTGACCCAACAGAACGTTGCCCCCTAGGAGTAGAGGAACCACTAGAGGAACAACTCATAGGAATAGAGCTAGGAGCCAATCCCTATGGGGCGGCAGGCTCACCTGACAAGGAAGGGGCTCCGCAGGGAGAGATAGAGATGGATCTTCTTCGTGAGAAGCCGTTGTCCAAGGCTGCCCTTGAAAAGCAGCTAGGGCAGGACTTCAACGACTGGTACACGGTCTACCCAAAGCACGTAGGCAGGGGGGCCGCGGTCAACGCGTACACGAAGGCTCGAAAGAACGGTGCCACTGCTGAGGAACTCCTTAGAGGAGCCCGTCGCTACTCCTCAGAACGGAAAGGTCAGGACCCGCAGTACACCAAGATGCCGGCCACCTGGCTGAACCAAGAGTGCTGGGCGGACGACCCGAACCACACGGGAGAAATCGACGTGGACGCCATCCTTGGCAAGGACTACTGGAGCCCGGGAGCGCCTCCGGAAGGGCTCAGCGTGGCCGAAGAGATCCAGTGGAAGAAGCAACAGCGGGCGACCCGGAACGCTGAACGCCTCGAGGAAGCAAAAGCCAAGCAGGCGGCACGCTCCAACCCATGGAACCCCGGGTACCACTCACGGCCGCCCGTGCCAGCTCAGTACGCCTGGGCAAACCCACACCTTACCGAACATCCCCAGAGAGAGGACAAAACAGCATGAGTGAATACATCCGACCGAGCGAATGCCAACAATGCATCCCCGTCGAAAGCCTGACAAATGACTCCGGAATCTCCTGGACCATCGAAACCTCCCACGAACCCACCTGCCCCAACAACCCGCGACGGGAAGTGCGCCAGTGAACACCGAAACGAATGCGTACGGTGCGCAATCGGCCCGCGTACACGCGCCCGTTGGGCCAACACAGAGAACGCATTCGGACGGTACGAATGCGTTCTCACGTAACGCGCACGTTAGGCCCGAAATCCATCCGGACCGTCCGGATGCAACCACCTTGAGTATTCACACGGTGCGAATGGCTTACGCGCACGTAGCGCGCACGTTGGGCCATATCCGCATCCGAACCGTTCGGATGGCTTCATGAGCACACGAAACAGTTTCATTGCCGGACGTGTGCCCGCGCCTGTTGGGCCAGAAACAACCCCTTACGGTTTGACCGGTCAAAACCCAAAAACCGCGGGCGCGCACGTTAGGCCCATTCTTAACGGCAACACAGACACTCGCGGGCTGGTTTCTGCCGAAGAGCGCGAGTATCTCCAACCGTTCGGCAGGGAGCTCCGGGCCTTACGGAAGAAGTCCGGGCTGACACAGGAACGGCTTGGAAAGCTGGCGGGGATCGGGACGACACACATCTCACGCCTGGAGCAGGGGCGGCGTAGGCCTTCCGTGGATGCCATCAAGGCACTCGCTGTTGTGGTGTGTGGCAGGACTGACCCCGAGCCCGTAGAGCAGAAGCTGGCGGTCTTGGCCGGGAAGTCCTTGCGCGAGGGTGCAGCGCGGCGGAAGCGGCGGCGGGAGAACAAACACAGGCGCGAAGCCGTCTCCTTGCATAAGAAGCAGACCGAGCACGCCCGCCGGCTCCTGGCCCATAAGGAACGGCTTGGCCTTCCAGTGCCAGAGTCCCTAAAGGCTTTGGCATCGTCTGACATCGCGGAACGCCTGGCCCCTCTCCCAGATGAGCCCGGCATCAAGGGCGTGATTGCCCGTGACGCCCCGAAACCCAGAATCGCACGATCGATAGGGCGAAGCCACAAGGACATTGAGGCATGGTTGCGTGCGAATGCGGTCCCGGAGGACGCCGATGACGAGGACGACGAGTGACTTTTGACCGGTCAAATCAAAAAGCGTGCGCGTGCGCGTTGGGCCTCGGAATCGAACGACTCGACAAGGGTAGGTGAGCTGATTGGGGAACAGTTCACCATCCCAGAATCCGCGCCATTGCTGGCCAGTTCCGGACAGTGATCACAGTGTGAGCACGCTATCGGCACTGCCTGACGTCGCATCGCAAGAGGTAACTTCCTTGGACGCGCTGGTGAGGGGACCTATCGCAGCTGCTGTTCTTAGGTCCCTTATGCGCGATCAGATGCGCCAGATGCGCGAGAACGGCGCCGGTGTTCAGACGTGGACGCTTCCCGTATTCAAGGCTTTGCAGGAAGCCTCGGGGGTAGAGATCGAACGCACCGCGCTTGTGTCCGTTACCGGACGCGGTATTGGGAGGCTGAATTCATCCAGTTGGGTGGGTGTCATGGAAGCGGCGACCCGGACCCAGCGCAGCGAACGGCAGATACGCCGACTTGCAGCGTCGGGCCGGGTCATCGCGAAACGTCTGGGAAACCGCAGCTGGCTTATCGACATCGAATCATTGGAAAACGTCCTAAGGAGACAAGCAGCATGACCACACAGAATCTTGACCCAGACCGCATCATCGCAGACGCCGAACAAGAGGCGAAGGAAGCTGAACAGCTCGTCGGCACACTCGAAGAGAAAGTCCGGTCTGGCGATGACTCAGTGACCTTCGAAGAAGTAGAAGAAGCCCGCGGCTTGTTGTCATTTGTGCGCCTTCGCAAGGAGGCTGCAAAACGTAAAGCTGATGAAGCCCGGGAATCCGCCCGTCTGGCGGCATGTGCGGCCCTGAGGGAAGAAGTTGAAGCGCATGTAAAGGGAGATGGCGAGAAGCTCCGCAGCCAGTTGCAGGCCGCTGTCGATTCCCTGCGAGCACTGTATTCGCTTGCTGAAGAGCGCAACGAAAGTGTGCGCGAATACCGCCGCCGCGCCGCAACTCTAGGGATCCCCGAACAATTGCACAACGGACCGGCGGCTGCAACCCACGGAGGTGTGCGCCTGACTCCTGGCGGCGGGATAGGCATGTCCGCTGGCTTGATTGTCGGCCGTCACCGCGTGGAGGGTGTGGAAATCAACAACTTCGTGAACCGTGCGCTGCACCTACTGAAGCGCGAAGGCAAGTTCACCTATCTGGACTACGTCGACTCCGGGGAAGACCTATTCGGCGACTTGGCAGCGATTGATGCGGAGGCTCCCGAAAGCTCAGCCAAGTACTTCTATCGCGGCCCGCAAGGCACCGTCTTCGGCAAGGATGAGCCGTTCAGCGCTGACGAGATCAAGCGGAGCGGCCTGACAGTCATAACCGAGGCAGAGGCCCACGCAGAATGAGCGCCTCTGAGAACGGCCAGGTGACCGCCGAGCAGCTGAAGGCCATGGGCCCTGAGGAAATCGTCAGGGCTCAACGGGAGGGGCGCCTTGACGGCCTGCTGGGTCGCTCAGCCGAGGGAACCCAGTCCAATGGGTAGTCAGGGCTTCGACGCGTACTTTGACGCGATCGATGAGGCTGTTGAGGCTGCCATCCCTGCGGCCGCGTTCAAGGCCATGGAGCACGTCCGTCAGGTAGCTGTGAACCGTACACCTTTGGAGGACAGTGACCTGCGTAACTCGGCTTCCGTGGAACCCACACCGGAAGGCGCGGACGTCGTCTACAACTCTGTGTACGCCCGCTATCAACACTATGAAATCCTCCACCACGAGGTGGGCGAACGGCTCTACCTATCAACCGCCGTCCTGACAGAAACACCAAGAGTCTTCGAGATCCTGGCCAGCGAAATCGGGAAAGCCATCGATTAGCCGCACCCAAAAGGCCAACGCCCTGGCCTGTCTTCCTTTGAGCGCGCCGGCCGCCTAGCTGCAGCCGGCGCACCGAAACCTAAACGCAAGGAGTAAAACATGACGAACATCAAAGACCTGTCCCGGGGCGACGTCGGCGCTATCTGGGCTGCGATCCGGGAGCTGCAGTTCTCCTCGAACCAAAACAACAGCGCCATCGGCCGCAGCGGTCTACTGGTCTATGACGGTGGCGTGATCACCATCGAGAACGGCGGCCTGAACATCACCGGCTCGGCCACGATCTCAGGCCTGCTCGAAGCATCGGGCACGATCAACATGTCCGGTACATTCACGGCCAGCGGTGACGTGAACCTCAACGGGCCAACTGCCATTGCCGGGGACACCACTGTGACGGGCGACTTCACAGTGTCCGGGCCGACGTCCCTAGAAGGCGTAACAACGATCGTCGGAGACACCACCGTTACTGGAGCGTTCGATGTTGACGGGCCGATGAAGACCACGGGCACGCTTGATGTCGAGGGCGCGATGGACATCAAAGGCCCCTCTACCCTGAACAACAATTTGACGGTGGCTGCTGGCAAGAAGATAGCGCTCGGTGGGCTCACCCTGGAGAACACCGGGACCGGAGGTGGCACGGTCAACTTCCCAAACGGTTCGGTATCGTCTGGCGCGTTCGGCATGCTGGCCGCCAGTTCCATTCAAGTCGAGATCGGCGCTCCGCTCGTGAAGCTCAGCGGCATCGGCACGATAAGCGGAGTGACTCCGAATGTCTACATGGACGGAAACGGGCAGTTGAAGAAGATCACCTAGCGGTCGCAACAAGATGAGTTAAACCCTGAAGGGCCCCTAGCTGAGTTGCGCACCTCGGCTTTGGGCCCTTACGGAGATGACATTAGAGGATCGCGAGCGACGCTGTCCATAGGTCGCACGAGAAGCGGTTTAGAAGTTCAACTCGCCGTCACGGTCCAGTTCGATCTCTAGATGAAGCTCCTTCGGCTTCACGTTGCGGGGGACGCCTGATGTGGCAGGGTGCTCGGGGTGTTCATCGTGCATCCAACCCACATAGGTATCAGTTTCGCCTCGACCCAACCGGTAAGTCCCGGCGTAGCCGCAGCCCTCCACCGGACATGCAATTGTCGTGTCGCTCATTTTCGCTCCCCACTTTTGATGTGCATTGAGCCCTAATCGTAAGGGCGTAACGAAACAGGTTGCTACGCGTTCGGCTACGACCTCGGCCACTAGCGGTCGGTGTTGTACTGGGTGCATAGGTTGCGGCTTGCATAGGTAGCCGTGGCGGCCGCATTGTCCACGTCGGCACCATCCGGACCAGCCATGCCCCCGATGTCAGACCAGTGCTTGCCTTCAGCGAGAAGGGAACACGCAGCACCACCGGCCTTGAGGAGGATCTCGTCAGATGGGACGTCACCCCGCCAGACCTTCTTGATGCCGGCAAGGTACTTAGCTTGGGCCGACTGGTCATCAAATTCCGGGGCTACACTCGCCGCCGGTGAGGGCGCCGCCAAAAGCGGGGCAATTCGCTTGGCTGCAGCGTCAGCCGATGAGCTCTGCGAAGGCGTATCGCTGGCACTGGGTTCCACGGTCGCCGCTGGGGGCATTGAACACGCAGACAATCCGACTGCAGCCGCCAGCAAGATGATTCCCCCAAGTTTCCTCATGCCGTGAATCTTAGTGTCACAGCTACCGAATTAAAAGCGGCTGCGCCTATCAGGTCAGCCCTGCACGTTACATCCAAATCGAACGTTAGGCCTACAAAATGGCAAGCATCTACTATTCAGGAACATCGATCGCCCTACCCGATGGAATCAAGGTGGACGAGCTCGCGAACGTCCTCCAGAACATGCAAAACTCCGGGACATATGGCTACTTCGTCTATGACCTGCCGGGAACGGAGCCCAAACGTGTCCGGCTGATGTTCGGGCCGGGAATACCGTACGCCTTGGTAAGCGATCCGCTGGACGGGCATGAGCCCAACCTCACTGATGACAGCCTGGCAGCCTTTGTAACTCGATCAGACAGCTAGCCACCAGCCGTCGTCTTGTTTGATCCAAAGCTTGGAGTTGGTCAGGCCGTGTGTTTCGTCAAAGGTGTTGGCGAACAGGATGGCCTCAGCCTGATGGCGGGCCTCAAACTCGTGCAGGGTAGTGCCGGCATGGTCGGTAATCTTGTAGTTTTCCATGCCCTGAGAGTAAAGCGACCCGTGCCGCGAGTGGAGAGCTGGGGTGCGGGGTGTCAGATAAATGTGCTCACGGTGTGCCCACCTGCCGAAACTGCCCAGTAATGGCAAGGGTTCTGAGGCTGCGAGTTGATACAGAATCAGCTCACCTTTGGCGCGTCCTCCGGGATCAGCGCCTGGGCGCTGGCTAGTGCCGTCTCATAGTCTGGGCCCACAGTGGCTACGGAGCCTTGCTCGCCGTCCGTGTTCTCGACAGTCAGGGTTACTTCCACGGCCTCATCATAGGATGACCACACGCGCACCATTTCAAAACTTTGGGGAGTCACTATGCAGCCAACGCAACGTCCACTCACGGCAGTCCTCGGCGAACCAGGGCAGCGGGACGCTCAAGGTTTCGGTGGCGGCTCAACCGTTCATACGCGACCAATCACCATCACGGATGCTCAGGGGAACGTCATCTATGAGAAGCGGTCCGCTGACAACTCGAAGGCTGCGGATAATCATGTGCGCTACGCGGGCTACCGCAGGACAAGCGAATGGCTGGACGGTTCAGCATCCGTTGAGAAGATCCCGAGGTCCGCGAAATTTAAGAAGGCAGGGATCGTCCTGGGCATCCTCGCCCTGGTTATCGCTGGTATCAGCATGCTCGTCGTCCGCTCTTATGCCAAGGCCCCCGAAGCGGCCCAGAGCAGCTGCCACCAAGCCGTAAAGGACAAGCTGCCCTCCGGATCGACCCCTAATTTCATGACCACGACGGCGGACAAAACAACCATCCAGAAGAACGGCGGATACCTATATTGGGTGACCGGCGAAATGCGCGCCGTGGACGTCGACGGGCGCGAGCACGACAGCACCTATAAGTGCGAGGCCTACATCGATAGCAGCGGCGGAGTCCACAAAGTCACAGCCGGTTGGACGTGGAAGTAACAAGCGGTTATGTTTCCTTGCGTAACGAAGCCCCCATCCTCGCTGAGGGCGCTCTTGTGTTTATGTGGGGTGCGAGTTTCCTTTGCTGATGCCGGAGCGCGTTCAGTGTTTCTTCCCCAACATTGGGGAAGGATGGGGATCCTGGTTAGGGAATCTGTCCAAGGCTCGCCTAGCGTAGGGAAAATGCCTCCCTATTGCTCTTCTGTGGATAGCTTTTGAATCATGACAGACAAGGCAGCCCCCCGCGGCGATAACGCCACAGCCCCGCAAGTGGCCGAATACCTCCAACTCCACCTGGATACTGTCCGTGAGATGACACGCGCCGGCTTTTTCCCCAATGCCTATAAGGAGGGGGTAGGCTCTCGCTCGCGGGTCCGGATTCCTTGGTCTGACGTGGAACGCTACATTCGTCAGCAGCCTAAGAGTGGCGCCGGTCGGAGCTCGCTTGCGGGTAGTAGTGCATCCCGGGTCACGACCTCTGATGGCAGTCCACGTGGTGACGCTACGGTTACCCAAGTAGCTGACTACCTCCAATTGCACCCTGGCACGATCCGCATAATGGCCCGATCAGGAGACTTCCCCAGAGCATACAAAGCAGGCACTGGCAAAAGAAACTCGCCTATCCGCATCCCATGGTCTGACGTTGACCGCTGGCGTGACAAGCAGCCCCGAGCCAATAGCTGAGCAGGAGGGGTGCCGCCACTACCCCCACCCCGGGGGGATTCCGAGCAGATGGCCCACCCGGACACGATCCGCACGATGGCCCGCTCCGGGGACTTCCCTAACGCATACAAGGCCGGGACGGGTTCCCGTAACTCACCCGTGCGGATCCCATGGTCCGACGTTGACCGCTGGCGGCAGCGGCAACCCAAGCATCGATGATCAACGCAGTCCGATAGTGTGAGCAGGGAATATTCCCGGCTCCGTGCAACGCCTCAGGTCAGGGCGCTCAAGGATGGCGGCACCCCACGGTGTGTTCCAAACCTGTCACGTTCGTGGAGATATCTATAGGTTGCACTGGACGCTGAGGTAGCATCTAAGAACTCGGCTAGTGGGACAAGCGCCGATTGCTTACGCCAAGTACCAGAGGGTCTGAATGTCTCTAAACAATTTCAGCGTTGTCTTCGCTGGGGAAAACTTTCCCATCAGCTCCATCAAGACGTCCGATTTCGTCTTTCGGCATCGCCCCCTGATTGAGACAGTCCGCCTTCCCGTGCTTCTACAAGCTGCGGCTGGCGCTGCGAGCATTGATGTGCTCAACGAACGCTTCGTTGCTTCAATTAGTGCTCCTGACAAAGTCGACGTTCAGATCTCAGGTATCCAGGACCTCGCCCGCACTTTTTTGGAGTACGTTGGAAAACGAACTATCTCCGCGACAGGGCATAATTTGCAGTTCGCTCTGGACGGGATTGACTCCCCAAGAGAAAAAATATCTGCGCACTTCGTTCAGGGAACTGCCGTTCGGGAAGCGCTTGGGACAGAGAATTTTACGACTGACTTGCAGTTTGGTTTTGATGGTCAGAATGGCTCTCGCGTTCGACTAGCTATTGTGACTGAGGGTACCGAACTGCCAACCGTGGACTTCAACTTCAATTTCGATGCGGCTAAGGTGCCGCCCGAGGAAGCCCTCGATCATTTCAAATCTTCCTACCTGCAAGCCCAGAACATAGTGGATACTCTAACTAACGCGATTCAACAGGAGGTGTCGGTCTGATGCCACAGATGCATGTTTCCAGTGGGACCCTGAACCGTTCAGCGGGGAGCACTGTCGTGCCAGATCTTGGGATAAGCGCTTTGGCGCAGTCCGCCTCTTGGTCCGTCCGCGAGCACCTGACTATTGAAACTGATGCTCAGCGTGAGGCTTTTGTAGGCGTTCTTACCAAGTGGTCGACCATCGGGCGCCCGAACAGCACTGAGACCTTCTCACCGATCCTTCACGGAACTACAGCTGCGCGCTTAGGTGACGTAGTGGAACTCTTGGATGAGGCGATGGCCATGTATCGAGTTCCGGCCGAAGCGGACATGGATGACATCGTCGGAACGGCGTTCCCCGTGACAGTCCCGGCAAGTTGGATCGCGGAAGTCTCGGGCATAAGCATCATTCAGTCCGAGGACGAGGTCATGGACTGGTACGACTCGCAGCCTCCAGCGTGACCTTCGCAGAAGTCGCGAGCGGGGAACTGAGGCAAGGAGATGTCTGCACGGTTGATCACTTTCCGCGCTGGGACCTCGCTCATACGCTCAACTCCACCTTGCCTGACGGCTCGGCCCCGTATATGCAGGTGCCTACATGGGACCGAGTAGCTCGACCCTCCGATTCGGTTGCTAGGCTCGTGGTGGTCTGCTCCTACGATTGTGATATTGAGAATCCAAGAGGACGTTCGGGAATTCTCATAGCCCCTGTGCTTCCTCTCTCCGCCAAGGATCCTCGCCTCGCCGACATTATGGCGTCCGGCTCAGCATTGAAGACCCCTGACGGAGGGTCAGGCTTCTCCTTCCTAAACCTCTTTCCCCTACCGCTACCTGGCTCCGATGGGGACACCCTCAACTTGACGGCCGACTTAAGCGCGATGACCTCTATGGGGCCGGCGGTTGCTGCAATCGACCGCCTCCTGGGCTCCAAGAAATTTGAGTTGACCGAGGCTGCTCGTAAGGATTTCCGCACCAAGCTTGCAGTGTTCGTAGGGCGCCCCGAGCTTTCGTAGACTCTAGGCCGCGGACAATGGCACCAGTCTGTACTGCTTGACGTGATCACCGCGTGAGCACACACCCCAAGGAACCAGCGGGTACACGGGGTGATGGTTACCCCACAACACCCTTGGTATTGCAGGCCAGAGGATGCCACGAGGAACGAAAGGTGCCAGCCGATCACATAGGGGAAATCACTGTAAATCAGCTGGCACTGCCTACGGGGGTTCGAATCCCTCATCTGCCACCCAACGGGAAATCCCCGGAACCACTGGTTCCGGGGATTTTTTGTTGCCCCAGGGGGTTACGTCGGGGCCTAAGTGGCGACTACGCGGGCCACCAAGCTCAGCGGCTCTCCGAGATCTTCCGGAGTTCCGCGATCTCAAGCCGCAGGGCAGCGATTTCGGTCACCAGGTCAGCCACCTCAGCGCGGACAGGTTCCTCGGCAGCGGCTGCTCGCTCTCCGGCGGCGGCTGCGACGTCCTCGGCGTTCTCCTCGATACGCTGAACGAGCCACGAAGCGATGGACGCCGTCACGATACCGAGGACGGCGATGCCACTCATCATGAGGGCTGCGGCGACGATCCTGCCGATGGGAGTCACCGGGTAGAGGTCTCCGTAGCCAACGGTGGTGATGGTGGTGACAGCCCACCACGCGGCGTCGCCGAAGGTCAGGATCTTGGCGTCAGGGGCGTTCTGCTCTACGTCCAGCACGGCGAGCGCGCCGACGAGGATGAGCATGGCCGCCGCGCCGGCAACATAGGTGGCCACCCGGCCGCGGAGGGTTTCACCAACGGTGCGCTGCAGGACGGACAGGAGGGTTACCAGCCGCAGCAGCCGGAGGGGCCTGAAGAAGGGGAGCACCACGATCAGGAGTTCGTGGAGGTTCCACAGGAACCATCGCACTCGGTCTTCGGCCAGCCAGAGGTTCACGACGTAGTCAAGCGCGAAGATGCCCCAGGTGATCCACAGGATTACCTCGAAGGGGAGGGTCGCAGCACCATTGACGCGACCGATGACCTGCCAGGCGTAGGCGGTGAGGAAGATCAGTGCCGTGGCCATGAGGGGCCACTCGACGAGGTCCCGGTATCGCGCTTGTGTCATACGGGAATACTAGTCAGCATGGGCAGTTCCGCCCGGAATGAACTCCATCAGGCTGCGGTGGTCTCCAGCCAGTAGCCGTCCAAGTGGTGAATCAGTTGCCGCCCCAGCCCGCCCTTAAGCTGGATCCACAAAGTGCTGCGATCATCGGTCATGCCGTCAATGGTTCCTTCAATGCGGTTTCCCCTGGCATCGCGGAGGGCGACCTCCTGGTGCGCGTCCAGATGCGGCCAAAGTTCGCCGGCGGTTCTGGTTTGGTCGTTCAATAGGGTCTCCTCGAATTGCTGAATGGTCACAGGGTTTGTCGTTATTCTGCATGCTTTCGGCAAACCGGCGGTAAACGTATGTGCAATCGATGGACATAAAGCCGACAGTCGGAGGGCGTCCATCATGCGGTCGGCCCCCACACGGCAAGTTACTCATGGGTAACATGGACCCATGCACCTGCTTCTCCGCACCATCATGCTGCTCTTCACGTCCGCCAAAAGGTCCCCGCTCTCTGCTTGGGGTACGTCCTCGCTGCCCATGCGTGTCCTGCCCACCGACATCGATATCGCCTTGCACGTCAACAACGGCATGTACTTCTCGTTGATGGACCTCGGCAGGTTCGACCTCATGGTCCGCAGCGGAACGTGGCGCAAGATGCGCAGGAAGGGATGGAGCCCGGTGGTGTCAGGGGAGACCATCTCCTTCCGGAAATCCCTGCAGCTCTGGCAGCGCTACACCATCGAAACCCGCATCATCGGTTTGGACTCACGGGCCATTTACCTAGAGCAGCGCATGGTGGCAGACGGCGAAATCTACGCCCGCGCCCACATTGCCACCCGTTTCGTAGCCAAAGGCAAGCCGGTCAGCCAGGAAGAAATCATCGCCGAGTTCGGAGAGCCACCGGCAGGTGTTGAACTGCCCGACTGGATCCACGAATGGCGGGAAAACAACGCCCTTCCGGGTGCCCGTCGGCCCGCTCCACACGTCTGGCACTAGAACCCGCGTCCAGGTGCCGACGTTCTCTCGTGCAGGTGCTAGACCCCCACATCCCGGCGCTGCAGGGCCGCCGCGCCCACGGCGACCAATCCTGCGGAGATGGCCAGCAGCCATGCGGCAACTCCCCAGTCGGCCCCGTTGGCCACCGGCGAGTTGCTGTAGGCCCAGTGGTAGGGCGAGAAGTTCAGCAGCCATTCAACGTTTGAACTTTGCCGGCCCACGGCGTTGAAGACATACCCGAGGACGGCAACGGCCGCACCCCCCGCAATCCCGTAGACCTTCCGCCCGGTCATCGCCCCCACGCAGAGGGCGGTGGTGCCGGTCAGCAGGGCAAGTCCGGCGAACAGCACCACGGCCCCGGTGAGATGCCCGACGTCGATATCCAGTTTGGCGGGTTCGTTCAGAACCAGCACCAGGGCGAAAACCAGCAAGGACAGAGCGGCAACGCGGACCACCAGGGCGGCAGCACGTTCGAGCACCACTTGGGCGCGGGTCACGCTGTGCGCAAGCGTCAGTTCCAGCAGGCCGGATTCTTCGTCGCCGCCCACGGCCCCCGCACCCCAACTTACGGACGCCATGGACATAAGCAGGAACCCGATCAATCCGAACAAGGTGGCCTGGGTGTACCCGGGACCGGAGGCGATCTGGTCGTAATTGAGCGCCTTGGTCATGCCTTCGGGGAGCGCATCGATCATCTGCTGCATCTGCTCGCTGCCCCCGATCGATGGGTAGAGCGGCAGATACAGCATGATCGCGCCCGCGAGTCCCAGGGCCCACGCGAGGGTGGAGCGCCAGGAGTCAGTCAAGGCCTTGGTGAAAAGCGGCAGCGGCTTAGACATGGCGCACTTCCTTCCGGGCCGGCGCGGGCGAACCTTCGGTGTAGAGGGTCAACACGGCTTCCTCCAGGTCCGGCTCATCAAGGACCAGGTCCGTCAGGTTGAGCCGGGCCAGTTCCCGCACCAGCGGCTGGACGGTGCCGGACAGGGTGGCGGTTGCTTCCAAGGTTCCGGCCGAATCCCCGGGCACGTCGCGGACTGCCACATTGGCAACGCCCGGCACCCTGGCCAGCAGCGCGCCGACGTCGTGCGTTTCAGCTCCGGCCACCCGGAACTTTAGCTTCCGGAGGGCGGCATCCCGCAACGCTTCCACCGTGGAGGTGGTGACGATGCCGCCGTCCCGGAGTATCGCCACCGAGTCCGCTGCCTGCTGGACTTCGCTCAGCACATGGGAGCTGAGGAAGACGGTGGCTCCCTCGGCTACGGCTTCCCGGACCATCGCGTGGACCTCTTGCTGGACCAGAGGGTCCAGGCCGCTGGTGGGCTCGTCCAGGATGAGCAGCTCCGGACGGTGCATGAAAGCCTGGAGCAAGCCCAGCTTCTGCTTGTTGCCTTTGGACAGTTTGCGGGTCTGCCGGTCGAGGTCCAGGTTGAGCCGGTCGGCGAGTGCGTCCACGTGCCGGGGATCCACCGGGCCACTGATCGCTGAGAAGTGTTCCACCACCCGGCGTCCGGTTGTCCGGTTTTCCAGGTGCAGCTCTCCGGGCAGGTAGCCGATCCTTCGGCGCAATGCAGGGCCGCCGTAGCGCGGGTCTTCGCCGAGCACGGAGATGGTGCCTGCACTGGGGCGGATGATGTCCAGCAGGCAGCGCATAGTGGTGGTCTTCCCGGCGCCGTTGGGGCCGATGACTCCGAACACCGTGCCGGCGTCGATCGTGAAGTCCAGGCCGTGGAGGACTTCGTGGTGGCCGAACTTCTTACGCAACCCCTGGACGACTATCGCGTGGTTCACGGGGCATGCTCCCTTCAGGTTTGCGGGTTTGCAGGACTTCGCGGGCGGCATCGAGGAAACGGGTATCGGCGTACAGGCCGTGGGTGTAGATGTCCAGCGCGGGAAGCGTGAGTTTCCTGAGCATTTCCGGCCCGATTCCGTGCGGCCCGGTAACGGGGGCGCCCAGGGCCCGGGACGCATGGCGGCCCAGCATCAGGAGGGACAGGCTGTTGGAAGCGATGACGACGGCGACAGCCCGGAGGTCGTCAACCTCGCGGATGGTGCCGGCTTGGATTCCGGAACGGAGGATGTCCTCGGTTTGGCTGACGACGGCATCGAAAAAGGCATCGCCGGCCTCGGACTCGTCGCTCAGCGTCCGGCGTATATAGGTGATTTCGCTGGCGTAGTGGTCCGGATGGTCCAGGTAGTCCTGGATGAGGAGCCGGGTCGCGTCGGGGTCCGTTTTCTCCTTGCCCTGCCCCGCCGTTTGGTGCAGCACGTGCTGGTCGCAGGCTTCCCGGAGGGCGGCTTTGCTGCCGAAGTGGTGGATGACCAAGCCCGGGCTGACTCCTGCCTGGGCGGCCACCGAGCGGATGGTGGCGCGGGAAAATCCGTCCCGTCCGAAGAGGACGATCGCTGCGTCCCGGATGCGCGCCCGGGTGGTCAAGTCATCTGCGACTGAACGCATGTTCCACATGTTAAACAGCTGTTTAGTGGCAAACAAGATGCGGAAAATAACGATGTGGCAGCATCGGCCGCGTCGTGTGGCGCGTCGAATCCGCCGTCGAAGATACTTGCCTGACTGTTTCCGTTCAGGGAAGCAGGGACAAAACATCCCGCAAGGGTTTTTCATGGGGTAGCGGTATGCGTTTTTCAGGGTCTCAGCCAGGCGGATTTGGAGCTAAATCCTCCGTCGCGGCAATGGTGTGTTTCGTGCTGGCCTGCCTGTTCGGTGCCTCATCCGCGGCGCAGGCGGCCCCCGCCCGGGTTCCCCTTGCCACACCTACGGTCGGCGGAGCGATCGGCCACCTTTACAACACCAGTTCCTGGGCACGCAGTGTGCTCCTTCGCCCCACATCCGCGGAGGAGTGCACGGCGTCCGGATGTATCCAGCGGTTCGCCGGGGGAGACATCGCCTGGTCGGCACGGACGGGTGCGCGCGTGGTGGTCAACGGACCCGTCAGGACTGCGTGGTGGGATAGCGCAGGCCCGGACGGTTACCACGGATACCCCACCACGGACACCGCCATCGGGTTGCGCAACGGTGGTTCCAAGCAACTGTTCGAACGCGGCGCCATCACATCCTCACCGAGCCTCGGTGCCCAGCGCACGACGGGCGCCATCCACATGGCCTGGCTCAGGACGGGCTCGGAAAACGGATACTTGGGCTACCCCGTCACGGGAGAACGTACGGGACTGCCCGACGGCGGCGTGTACCAAGCGTTCGAGCGCGGCTTCATCGTGTGGTCGCCGGGCACTGGAGCACATCCTTCCATGGGTGCCATCCGTGAGCGCTGGCGGCAGTCCGGGCTGGAGCGCGGAGAACTTGGCTACCCCACCTCCGATGAATCCCTCGGACTCCGCAACGGGGGCGCCGCGCAGCAGTACCAGCGCGGGACCATCGTGTGGTCGCCCGGCACAGGCGCCAAGGTCCTCACCGGTGCCATCAGGAACTACTGGTCTGCCACCGGAGGCCAGAACGGGGCACTGGGATACCCCGTCAGTGAGGAATACCGGCAGTCCACGTTCGTGTACCAACAGTTCCAAGGCGGAACCGTGTACTGGTCTGCGGCTACGGGCGCCCATTCCACCACCCATGGGGACATCCATAACCGCTACGTTTCCCTGGGCGGAGCGGCCGGGACCCTCGGACTGCCCTTGACTGACAAGCTTCCACGCGCCGGTGGCCTGGTCCAGCAGTTCGTCAACGGCTGGCTCGTGTGGGGTCCGGCCACCGGAGCCCGGATCGTCGGCCACCCAACATACAAAGTGTGGTCGCTAAACCCGGGTGATTTCGGCTGGCCATTGAAGGACACATGGACGGACGCGCGTGGTGCCCACGTTGCGTTCCAGAACCTCGAAACCATCTGGAATGACGCCACCGGGGAGCTGTATTCGGCTGAAGCCGTGGACGCGTCCACGGTGGTGTTCCTGGGGGACTCCCAACTGGACCTGGATTCCTGGGGTGAACAGGGTGCGCGCGCCAGGGGGTATACCCGGCAGGTGGTCCGCAGCATCGGGGGAATGGGTTACGTTTCCAGCAGCCCACTGGTGGGCGGCTCGGGGACGGATGCTTTGATCGGGGACCGGATCCTGTTGCCGCAAGGCAATCCCGGCCTGGTGGTGGTGACGCTGGGCGGTAACGACGCCAGGATTTTCGCCTCCGATGCCGCCATCCTCTCCCAGGCAAACCGTCTGTGGGACGAACTCCGCCGCAAGTACCCGCGCAGCACCATCCTGGTCAACGGGGTGCTGTCGCGTTACGACGGCAGCCACTTCCAGCGCCGATGGGTGGACGGCCTCCTGACCCGCGAAGCCGCACTGCGGGGTTGGCCGCGCGTCTCGATGGCAGGGACGGCGACCATTGCAGGCGCTGACGCCAATTACCTGGATGGCGTGCACCTGAACCAGACGGGCCACAACAAGGTGGCACCGCTATACGCCTCGGCCTTGAAGCTCGTACTGGGCAAGTAGGCCCGTTTATTCCCCGTGACGCGGGAAGCGAACAGGGGCCGGCTCCACGGGACATCGCGTGCGGGGTCGCGTACCGTGGAAGCATGGCTACAGTTGACATCACTGGAGAACAGTTCGCATCGACCATTGAGGGCAATGACATTGTCCTGGTGGATTTCTGGGCCGAATGGTGTGGCCCGTGCCGCCAGTTCGCGCCCGTCTACAAGGCGTCGTCGGACAAGCACTCCGACGTCTTCTTCGCAAAGGTGGATACCGAAGCTGAGCAGCAGCTCGCCGCCGAAGCCGGAATCACGTCCATTCCCACCCTGATGGCTTTCCGTGAGAAGGTCCTGGTGTTCTCGCAGCCGGGCGCCCTCAACGGTCCGCAGCTGGAGCAGGTCATCGAGGCCGTGAAGGGCCTGGATATGGAAGAAGTCCACGCCCACGTTGCCAAGCAGCGCGCCGCCCAGGCCGAGGAAAACTAGGCCCCACGTTCACGAACAGCGGGAAATGCATCGAGGTCGCCGGAAATTTCCGGCGACCTCGATGAATTTCAGCGAAAGTGGGGGTCAGAGGCGTTCGAGCTGGATCGGCTCGGCCAACAGCGCGCTCAGTGACTCGTTCAAATCCTGGACGGCAGTTCCCTTGGAGTGCTTGTCCAGCAGTTCCTCGGACTCCCATCGCTCAGTCAGCACGAGCTTTTCTTCAGTTGCTTCGGTCAGTTCGTAACGGATGCAGCCGGGCTCGTTGACTACCTCGTCAATCGCGATCTCAAGGGCGAGCTTCACGCGGAAAAATTCGCCTTCGTTGGGGATGAACGTGGCTTTCAGGTCGATGGGTTCACTCATGCGTCCCACCCTACCGGGAGGATGCGCTCACCTTGCGCTGTTTACGGCTCTGTTGCGGCGGGGGCTTGGAGCAGGCTTTGTACCAGTGGAAGCGACGGCTCAATGGGCGCGGTGGTCCTGGACAGTCATCCGCGGGCCGAACGTGGGCTTGCGGAAACCGCTCAGGTACAGCATGCGTACCAGCCGTTGCCTGTGACCCTGCCACGGCTCCAGGAGTTGGAGCATTCCGGCGTCATCGGTCTTGCGGCCGGTCAGGGCGTATCCGACGTAAGCCGCCAAGTGGTAGTCCCCTACGGAGATGGAATCCGGGCAGCCATGGGTACGTTGCACCACTTCGGCCGCCGTCCAGACCCCGATGCCGGGAATCGTCTGCAGTTTGGCTCCGGCTTCCGTCGCGTCCAGCCCGGCCAGGCGTTCAAGTGCGACGGCGGACTGCAGCGCCCGCATCACGGTTGCCGAACGCTGCGGGCCTACTCCCGCTTTGTGCCATTCCCACGAAGGCACGGCCAACCATTGCCGCGCAGTGGGTGGAACAAGCAGGCCTTGCGGGGCCACGCGACCGGGGGCTTTGGTTCCGTAACGGTACATCAAATACCTGTAGCCGCGTCTGGCCTCCAAGGTGGTGACCTTTTGTTCGAGGATGGTGGGCACCAGCGAGTCAACCATCCGCCCGGTGGACGGCAGGCGCACAGCCAGGTTCCGGCGTCGTGATTCAGTCACCAGCCGCGGAAGGGTGGAATGGAAAGCGGGTTCGTCGAAGGCGGACCAGTCGTCCCCGGCACCCAACAACCGGGGGACGCCGGCGATCGCTGCTTCAGCGCCCGGGCCCCAGGCCTGCGCATCGACGAATGAATCCGCGCCCAAACCCCCGGCCGAGAGCCGCAAAGTCACCGGCCCGGACGCCGTGGTGAAGGCAAGCCAGAAGCCGCTGGGGTGGACGGCGAAAGAAGGGTCTCCGTTGCCGCGCTGGAGCGGAAACAGCGTCTGGTCGAGGCGGTATGCGGCACCCGGATGCCACCTCAGCGATGCGTCCGCCGCGGCCGCGACGAGCGGCGGGGCTTCTGCAATGGTCATGTTTTCATGGTCCCACGACCCGCTGACATTTCGCTCCACGGGGCCTTACAGTCGTTGTCCGCCGAGGCTAGACTCCGTGATGTGGCGCGGGTGGGCCGCGCCCCAAATCCTCAAAAGACAAGGAGCACGGACCATGGGCGGAGTTGTGCATTTTGAGATTCCCACGGAGGACAGGGAACGGGCGAACTCGTTCTATGCAAGTGCTTTCGGCTGGAACCTGAGCCCCATGCAGGGGATGGACTACACCATCGCCCTCACTGCTGAATCAGACGAACAGACCGGGGCACCCAAGGAGTCCGGCGTCATCAACGGAGCGCTGTTTTCCCGCACCGACACCCTGAAGAGCCCCATTCTTACCATCGACGTTGATGACATCGACGCCGCGCTGGCCCACGTGGAACAGTCCGGCGGTTCCGTGGTCCAGGGCAAGGACGCCGTGCCCGGAATGGGGTACTACGCGTACTTCAAAGACACCGAGGGCAACATCCTGGGGGTCTGGCAGACAGACGCGTCGGCCGGAAGCTGAGCGCGGAGGCTTCGTGGGCGTTGCCCGGTCCGGCGGTGCAGCGGGCAGACGGTAACTTTGTACCTATGAAGTACGCCCAGTCCGTGTTGGACCTCATCGGCAATACGCCCCTCATCAAGCTCAACCACGTGGTGGAAGGCATCAAAGCCACCGTCCTGGTGAAGCTTGAATACATCAACCCGGGCGGCTCCATCAAGGACCGCATCGCCGTGAAGATGATTGAGGATGCCGAGAAGGACGGCCGGTTGAAGCCGGGCGGCACCATCGTGGAACCGACGTCCGGGAACACCGGTGTGGGCCTTGCGCTGGTAGCCCAGCAGAAGGGCTACAAATGCATCTTCGTCGTCCCGGACAAGGTGGGCGAGGACAAGCGTGCCGTCCTCCAGGCCTATGGCGCCGAGGTCGTGGTGACGCCAACCGCCGTCGCCCCTGACAGCCCGCAGAGCTACTACGGCGTGTCCGACCGCCTGGTGCGGGAGATCCCGGGCGCTTTCAAGCCCGACCAGTTCTCCAACCCGGCCGCGCCCGGCAGCCACTTCGAATCCACCGGCCCGGAGATCTGGCGGGACACCGACGGCCGCGTGACCCACGTGGTGATCGGTGCAGGAACCGGCGGCACCATCACGGGTACCGGGCGGTACCTCAAGAAGGTTTCGGCGGACCGTCCGCAGTCCGAGGGCGGCCCGGTCAGGATCATCGGCGCAGACCCGGAAGGCTCGGTCTACTCAGGCGGAACGGGCCGTCCCTACTTCGTCGAAGGCGTTGGCGAGGACATGTGGCCGGACAACTACGACCGTTCCGTCCCGGACGAGGTCATTGCCGTCTCCGACGCCGACTCGTTCGCCATGACCCGGCGCCTGGCCCGTGAGGAGGGCCTCCTTGTGGGCGGTTCCTCCGGCATGGCGGTGGTGGCGGCGCTGCAGGCAGCCAAGGACCTGGACGAATCCGCCGTCGTAGTGGTCATCCTTCCCGACTCCGGGCGCGGCTACCTGGCCAAGATCTTCAATGACCAGTGGATGCGCTCCTACGGCTTCCTGTCCGGCGGCGAAGAAGCCTCGGTGGGCGAAGTCCTCAAGTCAAAGACGGGGGAAATGCCGGACCTGGTCCACATCCACCCGAACGAGACCGTCCGCGACGTCATCAACATCATGAACGAGTTTGGTGTCTCCCATATCCCGGTCCTGTCACAGGAACCACCCGTAGTGATGGGCGAAGTGCTGGGTGCCGTGGACGAACGCAGCCTCACCAGCAAACTGTTCCGCGGCGAGGCCAAACTCACGGACAAGATCTCCGAACACATGGGCGATCGGCTGCCCGTCATCGGATCCCTCGAAACCATTTCCGCCGCGCGCGAGCTGCTGTCCGATGTCGACACCGTGATGGTGACGTTCGTCGGGGCTCCGGTGGGAATCCTCACCCGCCACGACCTCCTGGCCTACCTGAGCAACTAGCGCCGATCCCCAGCACTGTCGCCGATCCCAGCACTGACAAAGGAGCTTCCATGTCTGCCAACAACACTGCAGGTTTCAATACCCGTGCCGTCCACGCCGGGCAGGAATTCGAGCCTCGCACCGGTGCCGTGGTGCCGCCGCTGCACTTCAGCACCACCTACGCCCAGGACGGCATCGGCGGACTGCGCTCCGGTTACGAGTACGGCCGCGGCGGCAACCCCACCCGCGACGCGCTGCAGGAGCAGCTGGCCGCCCTCGAAGGCGGAACTGCCGCTTTCTCCTTCGGCTCGGGACTCGCCGCCGAAGATTCGCTGATCCGCGCCATCGCCCGTCCGGGCGACCACATCGTGCTGGGCAATGATGCCTACGGCGGGACGTACCGGCTCATCAACCGGGTGCTCGGCGACTGGGGGATCGGCAACACCCCCGTGGACATGTCGGACCTTGACGCCGTAGCCCGCGCCGTGGCCACGAACAAGACGCGCATCGTGTGGGTGGAAACGCCGTCCAACCCGATGATGAAGATCACCGACATCGCGGCGCTCGCCGAGGTAGCCCACGACGCCGGGGCCCTCCTGGTAGTGGACAACACCTTCGCGTCTCCCTACTTGCAGACGCCGCTGGCCCTGGGGGCCGACGTCGTGGTCCACTCCACCACCAAGTACATCGGTGGCCACTCCGACGTCGTCGGCGGTGCAATCGTGGTGAAGGATGCTGACCTGGCGGAGAAGATCGGTTTCATCCAGTTCGCCGTCGGTGCGGTCTCCGGGCCGATGGATGCTTTCCTGACGACACGCGGGCTCAAGACCCTTGGTGTCCGCATGGACCGCCACAGCGAGAACGGGCAGGCTGTGGCCGAGTGGTTGCTGCAGCGTCCCGAGGTTGAGGCTGTGCTGTACCCGGGGCTCCCGGACCACCCGGGCCATGACCTCGCAGCCAAGCAGATGAAGAAGTTCGGCGGCATGGTGTCCGTGCAGTTCAAGGGCGGTGAGGCAGCTGCGCGCAAGGTGGCTGAATCAACGTCCGTCTTCACGCTGGCCGAATCCCTGGGCGGCATCGAGTCCCTCATGAACTACCCGTCGGAAATGACGCACGCCTCAGTGAAGGGCACGGAACTGGCAGTACCGGTGAACCTCCTGCGTCTGTCCTGCGGCATCGAGGATGCCGAGGACCTGATTGCCGACCTTGAACAAGCCTTCGCCAAGATCAGCAACGGCTAGGGTCGTGTCGGCAACAACAAAACCCGTGGTCTCCTCAACGCGGCGCGGATGGATCCTCACCAGCGCAGCCGCTTGCACGCTTGCCGTCGCCATATGGTTCCTCTACACCGATTACGAGCCGTTCCTGAATGACTTCGAGGTCTATTACTACGGCGGTGGCAAGGTCCTTGAGGGCGGAGATCTCTACGCAGTCCGCGACGGCCTGCCGTTCACCTATCCGCCGTTCGCCGCGCTGTTATTCACGGGTTTGGCCGCTTTGGGCTTCTTCGGTGGCAGCCTCGTCTTCATCCTCGCGGCGTTGCTGGGGGCGGCTATTGTGGCAGCATGGCTGGCCCGGCACTACTTCTTCGGCCTCACTTCATGGCGGGTGGCGTTCGCGGACTACCGGTTCCGGACCACTGCGTTGCTGGGAACTGGAGCCATCCTGCTGCTGGGTCCATGGCGAGACACTTTCGTCTTCGGACAGATCAACATCGTCCTGATGGGAGTCATCCTTACCGACTTCGCCTTGCACGGAAAAGCCCGGGCAGGTTTGATCCGGTGGCCAGCCGGCTTGTTGATCGGCATGGCTGCGGGCGTGAAGCTCACGCCCCTGGCGTTCGGGCTCTACTTCCTGGTGCGGAGGGATTTCAAGGCGCTGGCCTGGATGGCGGCCGGGTTCTTCGGCTCGATTGCCTTCGCGTGGGCCATCCTGCCGCAGGCGTCAGTGGCCTTCTGGACCAAGATCCTGCCTGACACCGGGCGGATCGGGGGACCGGGTTATGTGGACAACCTCTCCTTGAAAGGGCTCCTCCTTCACTTCGGCATGCCGGACTCGTCCATGACCAGCCTTGTGTGGCTGGCGCTCTCCCTGGCACTGACCGTCCTCGCCGCCTTGATCATCAAGTGGGCAGTGGCCGTGGAGGAGAACTTCATTGCCGTCTCCACCACCGCCATCCTCATGCTCCTGATCAGCCCTGTTTCCTGGTCGCACCACTGGGTTTGGGTTGCCGTGGCGCTGCCGAGCATGGCCTTCGCCATGCACAGGGTCCCGTCAAGGAGTGGTCGCATGAGGATCGCCGGCTGGGTCATTGTGGTCTTCTCGACTATCGCCTTCTACATGACGCCCAAGAACCTGGCGGTCTGGGCCGGCGCTGCCGAATGGGGCAAGGATCCGCAAACGCAATGGCAGCTGATGGTCTCCAGCCTCGGCGTGGCCTGCGGGATCGCGATGCTGGTCTACTGGGCTTTCGCCTACCATCCTGCCCGGGCTGGACTGAGGAACGCGGCTGCTCCCGCCGTCGGAAAGCAATAGCCTAGCTTTCTTTAGAAAAGTCAGCTACATTTCTGCTCATGCCATTGCGTTCTGACTGGTCTGCCCGGTCCTGTAGCCTTGCCCGCGGCCTCGATGTGCTCGGCGATCCTTGGGGAAGCCTCGTCCTGCGCGAGGTCTTCTTCGGAAACGGCCGGTACGACGCCATCAAGAAACGCCTCGAAGTAGCGGACAACGTCCTCAGCAAGCGGCTGGCCTCGTTCGTGGAGGCCGGCATCCTTGCCCAGCGCCCCTACAAGGACGGCAACCGGACCAGGCAGGAATACGTCCTCACGCCCAAAGGCGAGGACACCCTTCCGGTCCTGAACGCGATCATCATCTGGGCCGAGAAGCATATGCATGCCCCGGACGAGGTCTCGCACATGCGCGTCATCCACACCGGCTGCGGCAAACCGACCTCCTCAGCCGACACGTGCACCCAGTGCGGCGCCCGCCTCACAGCCGCCAGTACCAGCTGGCACAGCCTCAAGCGCAGCGACGGCCCGGTATCCCTCGCCGTCGCCCCCGACAACGCGCATGTGGCCCCTGAAGACGTGAAAGAGATCCGAGCATGACCGCTCCCGACACGACCAAGACCGTTCCCACCGGCAGACGCCGCCGCCTGCACCCCGCGTGGATCGTCGCTGCGGTTGCGTTCCTAGCCTTGGTGGGGGCGGCGGGCTTCCGGGCTGCGCCCGGGGTGCTGATGGTGCCGCTGCAGCAGGAGTTCGGCTGGTCCACCACGGTCCTGTCCTTGGCCGTGAGCATCAACCTGGTGCTCTTTGGCCTGACCGCGCCCTTCGCAGCCGCGCTCATGGAACGCTTCGGAATCCGCAAAGTCACGGCGATCGCGCTGTGCCTCATTGGATTGGGCTCGGCGCTGACGGTCTGCGTGAACCAGTCCTGGCAGATCCTCCTCACCTGGGGCCTGCTGATCGGCCTGGGCACGGGATCCATGGCGCTCGTCTTTGCCGCCACCATCGCCAATACGTGGTTTGCCAGGAGCCGGGGCCTGGTGATCGGCATCCTGACTGCGGGCAGTGCCGCCGGGCAGTTGGTCTTCCTGCCCTTCATTGCCTTGCTGGCGCAGGACCCCGGGTGGCGCGGGGCCTCGCTGCTGATTGCCGCAGGTGCGCTGGCGGTGGTGCCGCTGGTACTGCGGTGGCTGCGGAACTCACCCGCCGACGTCGGGGTGTTGCCTTACGGGGCTGAGCAAGAGTCCGCAGAAAGTACGACGCCGGTCCCCGCCCCCGCGGCGAGCGCTGCGGTCCCGGTGGACTCGCCGAATGCTGCCGTCCGTGCGCTCCAGGTCCTCAAGCGGGCCAGCAAAGTCCGCACGTTCTGGGCGTTGGCTGCCGGCTTCGCCATCTGCGGAGCAACCACCAACGGTTTGATTGGAACGCACTTCATTCCGTCAGCGCACGACCACGGGATGCCCGAGACCACAGCGGCAGGCCTGTTGGCCGTCGTCGGAATCTTCGACATCGTGGGAACCATCGCGTCGGGGTGGCTGACCGACCGTTTCAACCCGCGGGTCCTGTTGGCCGTCTACTACCAGTTCCGTGGAATCGGGCTGCTGGTGCTGCCGCTCCTGCTGGGCTCAACGGTGGAGCCGAGCATGATCATCTTCGTGGTGGTCTACGGCCTTGACTGGGTGGCCACCGTGCCCCCGACGGCGGCCATCTGCCGGCAGGTGTTCGGGGCAGACGGTTCCGTGGTGTTCGGTTGGGTGTTCGCCGCGCACCAACTGGGCGCAGCAGTGGCGGCCTTGCTGGCCGGCTACATCCGGGACGCCACCGGGCACTACAACTACGCCTGGCTGGGGGCGGCCGCGATGTGCACGGTGGCAGCGGTGATCAGCGCGACGATCCGGAAGGATGCTGCGCGGAAGGAACCCGCGGCTGTTTGACCGGGCTGCGGGGCCGCCCTGCGTTCTTCAAAGAACGCAGGGCGGCCCCCGCAATGCCTAGCGGGACGCCTCCGAGATGCGGAAGACCAGCGTCCTCGCCTCCGGCCGCAGCATGAAATCGGGCCACACATCAGGTCCGCAGGCCCGCGAGCCGAGCCCGTGCTGGGCGGCGTCCAGATAGAGGTAGCTTTCCTCGCCGGGCGCCAGCTCGTGGGGGTGGGCGGCTGCCGAGACCTGCTGGGCCGTGTGCCGGGACAAGGTGAAGCCCGGCAGGCGGCCGCGTGAATCGGCTACTGCTTCAAGCTCCAGCCACGGGGAGCCGGACTGCTGCAGCTCCAGGCGCCGGACCGCAGAGCGATGGCCTGTTTCCTGCGGCTTGGCGTAGGCGACGGACAACTCCCCGATGCCCGCACGGTAACTTCCCACCAAGGCCGAATGGAGGCTGTCAGGGTAGGACTCCCGTGGTCCTGCCCCGAACCAGGCGGCACCGTCAACGGTTCCGGGCAGATCGAACCGGACTCCCACCCTGGGCCACACCAGATCCCACCCCGAACTTGGCTCGATGTCCAGGCGCAGCCAGAGACCGTCGTCCGCCAGTTGCCACTCTTCGGCAACGGACACCCAGTGGGCACTATTGGCCGCGGCATACTTGGTCCGGACCTGGACGCGGGCCTTGCCCGCTGCTGCAGACTCAACCCTGCCTACCAGTCGGTCCAGGCCCTCCGCACGCCACATGGCCTCCATCGAAGGGGCCGGGACGCCGTTGCCGTTGTTGGACCATGGGTCTGCGAGGTCGTAGCTTCCGCGGCCCGCTCCGGCGTCGTTGTCCGTCGGTGCGCGCCACAGCTCAAGGCGGGGTCCCGAGACCGCCAGCCCGGCCAGTTCAACCAGGCTGCCATGGTCAAAGCGGGCAGGCCCCACGGAGAAGCTGCCGGCCATGGCGGCCGCGGAGAGGGAAGCAGCCGGAAGGGGCCGCGGCGTGGACGGACGTTTGAACGTGCCGCCGAGTTCCACCTGTGCAGCCGAGATGACGTGCCCGGCCTCGGCCCATTCGGTGTCCTTGCGCAGTACCACCTCGGCCGTGAACCACTGTTCTCCCTCGTCCGCGGAGATAGGTTCCGGAAGATCAAAGCGTGCTGATTCGCCCGGTGCCAGCGGGGTGCCCGTGGCGGAAACAACGTCGAACTCGCCCGAGGAGGTCAGCTTGCCGTCCGTCTCACACCGCCATCGGATGACGACGTCGGACGCGTCAGCCGAGTGCCGCACATTGGCGAGCGTCAGAACCCGGCCAGGGCCGCCGTCGTGCTTTTCCGGGGAGAAGCCCAAACGGAGGGGAGCCACAATCTGCTTGTACTCGAAGAGCCCCGGGCTGGGCGTGGAATCGGACAGGACCATTCCGTCCATCACGAAGTTGCCGTCGTGGACCACCTCGCCGAAATCGCCGCCGTAGGCGAAAAACTCCGTTCCGTCGGCTGCCCGGGTGCGGATTCCATGATCCCGCCACTCCCAGACGAAGCCGCCGTGCAAACGCGGATACCGGTCCACCAGGTCCTCGTACTGGTCGATCGCGCCGGGGCCGTTGCCCATGGCGTGGACGTATTCGCACAGGATGAAAGGCTTGGTGCGCTGGCCGGCGGACTCGGCGGCGGAACATCCCAGCAACAGGGACCCGGCGTCGTCCCGGCCAATGGATTCGGTCTCCGGAACGGATGAGTACATCCGCGAGTAGACGTCCGTGTAAGCGCCGGTGTAGTCACCCTCATAGTGGACCGGCCGGCTGGTGTCCCGGGCATGGGTCCACGCGGACATGGCTGCGAGGTTGGAGCCGGTGCCGGACTCGTTCCCCAAGGACCACATGATGATCGAGGCGTGGTTCTTGTCCCGCTCAACCGTGCGCTCCATCCTGTCCACAAGGGCTTCGCGCCACGCGGGATCGTCACTGGGATTACCTGCCCAGCCCTGCGCTTCAAAGCCGTGCGTTTCAAGATCACACTCCAGGACCACCCAAAAACCCAACTCATCCGCAAGATCCAGGAGGCGCGGATGGGGCGGGTAGTGGCTGGTACGGATGGCGTTGACGTTGAACCGCTTCATCATGGCCAGGTCCTCGCGGGCGAACGCCTCATCGAACACCCGGCCCCTGTCCGGATGGGTCTCGTGGCGGTTCACCCCGTGGAACACCACCCGGCGGCCGTTGACCAGGAAGCGGTCGCCGCGGATCTCCACCGTACGGAAACCCAAACGAAGGGAAACCGTCTCCGCCCCGCTGCTGACGGTGGCCGAATAGAGCCGCGGCACCTCTGCCGACCAGGGTTCGACGGCGGCGATCACCAGCGGGGCGACGTCGGCCGGGGAGTCCCACAGGACATCGACGTCCAGCTCAGGCACGCTCAGTCGGATCGGGAAAGCCTCACTGGCAGCGACGATTTCCGGGTCGATTGTTCCCCCGCTGTCCGCCCGGTAACCGGTGCGGAGCCAGACGTCGTCGATGCCGCCGTGGGGCCTCGCCTGCAGTGTGACATCCCGGAAAATGCCCGGCATCCACCATTGGTCCTGGTCCTCCACGTAGCTTGCTGCCGACCACTGGTGGACCCGGACGGCGATCAGGTTGGTCCCCGCGCGCACCGCCTCGGTGACGTCGAATTCCTGCGCAAGCCGGCTTCCGGTGCCTACACCGATCTCCGTCCCGTTCATCCACACTTTGTAGCGGGACTCGACGCCATCGAAGCGAAGGATAATGCTTTGGGCATCGTTCCAGTCCTCGGGGATCTCAAAGGACCTCCGGTAGTCGCCTGTGGGATTCGCATCAGGAACGAACGGCGGATCGATGGGGAAGGGGAACTGCACGTTCGTGTAGATGGGCCGTCCGTACCGGCCATCGCCTTCCAGGACCCAGTGCGCGGGAACCGCGATCTTGTCCCACGTTGAATCGTCCAGCTCTTCGGCTGCTACGCCTTCCTGGTCCTCGCCCTGCGGAAGGACGCCCCTGCCGCCCGGGGTACCCGGAGCCCCGGGCAGAAGGCGGAAACGCCACTGCCCGTTTAGTGGCAATGTTGGTGCGTCGGTATGCAGCCACGAGCGGGCCGGCACTCGACGACCGGATCCGGGGCCGGTATCCGTGACGTAGCCGGCTACTGGGGAATGGGTCATTACTTGACGGCTCCTTCTGTCAGCCCGCCGCGCCAGAAGCGCTGCAGGACAACCATTGCGATGCTGAGCGGGATGATGGACAGCAGCACCCCGCCGGTGGTCAGTTCGTAGAATTCGGGCAGGCGGTCCACCTGGCTGAGCCAGTTGTTCAGGCCGAGCGTGATGGGATACAGCTCGGAATCGGACAACATGACCAGTGGCAGGAAGTAGTTGTTCCAGATGCCTACCAGCTGGAACAGGAAGACAGTGACCAAAGCCGGAGTCAGTACTTTGAGGCCGATCGTATGGAAGATCCGCAGCTCACCTGCCCCATCGATCCTGGCCGCCTCGATCAGTGCCGTGTCCACGGTGGCTTCGGCGTAGATCCGGCACAGGAAAAGGCCAAACGGTGAGACCAGGGAGGGCAGCAGGACACTCCAGTACGTGTTGGCCAGGCCCATTTGGCTGAAGAGCAGGAACAGCGGCAGGGCAGTCGCCGTTCCGGGTACCAGGACTCCGCCAAGGATGGTGCCGAACACCAGGTTCCGCCCGCGGAATTGGTACTTGGCCAGGGCGTAGCCGCCCGCCGCGGCGAAGTAGGTGGCCAGGAGCGCGCCCACTCCGGCGTAGATGGCCGAGTTCAGGAACCACCGGCCAAAGATTCCGCCGTCATAGCTGAGGACTTTGAAGAGGTTTTCGGTCAGCGCGAAGGTGGGGGCGAACCAGAATCCGTTGGTGGAGAAGAGGTCTGCGGTGGACTTGGTGGACGCTACGAACACCCAGTACACGGGGATCAGGAAGTACAGGGCGGCCACTACCAGGATCGCCGTGACGATGATGGTGGAGGAACGACGGCGGCCTGCCGTGCGGTCTGTGCCGGTCGCCGGCTGCTTGGCCGCCTGCCGTGGCGGTGCCGACGGTGTTTTGCTGGTGGTTGCTGTGGTCATGAGGACTTCCTGTTCGTGAATGCGAGGAAGGCGAAGGACAAGGTAAAGGCCGCGACTGCGATGATGACGGACTGCGCTGCGGCGACGTTGTAGTCGTTGTAGGCGAACGCGGTGGTGTAGGCGCTCAAGTTGGGTGTGTATTGGCTGTCAATTGCCGGCGCGACTGTTTTCAGGACCTGGGCCTCGGCGAACAGCTGGAGGGTACCGATGATGGAGAAAACGGTGGTCAGGACCAGTGCGGGGCGGATCAGGGGAAGCTGGATGCTCCGCGCGACCCGCCAACTGGAAGCACCGTCCACTTTTGCCGCCTCGTAGAGCTCACCGGGGATCGCCTTCAATTGGGCCACGATGATCAGCATGTTGTACCCGGTGTAGCTCCAGGTGACGATGTTTGCGATGGACCACAGGACGCTGTTGGCACCGAGGAAATCCGGGGTTATGCCAACGAGCTTTGCGGCATCGAGCAGGGGGCTGAGTCCCGGGACGTAGAGGAAGGACCAGAGGATGGTGGCAATGACGCCGGGAACGCCATAGGGCAGGAAGTAGGCCGCGCGGAAGAAACCGGGCCAGCGGGCTGACGCGGATTCGAGCAGCAAAGCCAGGAAGGTGCAGAGGACGATCATCACCGGCACCTGGACGACGCCGAAGAGCAGCATGCGGCCAATTGAGGCTATGAAAGCGCCATCGCCCAATGCCAGGGCATAGTTCGAGAACCCTGCGAACCCGCTGGTGACACCGGCTTCGCCGAAGAGGCCGCTGCGGGTGACCTTGGTAAAGCTTGAGCCGATGGCGGCCAGGATGGGCAGTACGAAAGTCAGGGCAAAGAGAGCCAGGAAGGGAGCCAGGAGGAGCCAAGGTGCCCTGGCCGCCGCGCCGTTCCGACCGTTCCGGGACCTGTCTGTCCCTCTGCGTTCGGCTGTGGGGGCAGTACGGGTGGTCGTCATGCCGCTTCCTTCCGGATGGTGAGGCCTTTGTTCTTGAAGACCGTGATGATCTGCTGTTCGGCGGCAACTACTGAATCCACCAGGCTGGTTCCGAACGCCTTCTCGCGGAATCCGTCGCTGAGGATGTTGAAGGACTGCTGGGTGACCGGCCACCAGGACCATTCGGTGTTCTGCTGCCGGGTGGCCGGTACGAAGACTTCCTCGTTGTACCGCTGGCCGCCGAAGAAGGCCGAAGGCTTTTGTCGATCAGTTCCGATGAACTCCGGGTTCGGTGACCACCCGATGCCGCTGTTCTTGATCTCTGCGTCGATTCCTTCTTTGGACGTGGTGAGCCATACCGCGAATTCAAGGGCTTCGTTGGGGTGCTTGCTGTTGGCCAGGACTGCCGCCGTGGAACCCCCGAGGTAGCTCGACCCGTATCCGTCGCCGCCCCATGTGGGCATGGGGGCCACCCGCCATTTTCCGGACGCTCCGCTGACCCCCTCAATGAGGGCGTCTCCCCAGCTTCCGGTGACTGTGGAGGCGATGTTTCCTTTGGCTGCCGCGGCAAACCATGCCGGCGAAAAGGCGCCGTAGGCCGTGTTGACGATGTCGTCGTCGATGGCCCTGTCGAAAAAGCGGGCAGTGTTGAGGGTGGCCTCATCGGTCATGTTGATGACCCAGCCGTCTGTTTCCGGCCGCAGCCAGACGGCCCCGGCCTGTGCTGCATAGGAAGCGAACGGTGAGGCGTCGCTGATCGGGAAGCAGTCAATGTAGACATCCTTGGCCCGGAGCTCCTTGCCGATCCCTGCCCAGTCGTCCCAGCTTCTTGGCAGGGCCCCGCCGGCGGCTTCCAGCACAGCAGGCTGGTAGAACAAGGCCATGGGGCCGGAGTCCTGGGGAATGCCGTAGACGCCGCCGGCATAGCTGACCTGGTTCCAGAGGGTCTTGTCGTAAAGATGCGCGTGGTCCTGCGCGCCATAGCGGGACAGATCCACGAGTCCGTTCACCAGGAGGAACTCAGGAATGGACCGCAGTTCCACCTGCGCCAAGTCGGGGCCGCCGCCTGCGGCAAGCGCTGAGTACAGCTTTTGGTATCCACCCGAGTTTCCGCCGGGAATCCAGACCACCTCCACCTGTATCCCGCGGTTCTGCGCATTCCAAATGTCCGCGACCTTCTGAAAGTCCTTGAGCCAGGCCCAGTAGGTGAGCTTCACCGGTCCGTTCGCGGGCGGGATGGTGGCCGCTGAGTTGACGGACTGTGTGCCGGGGGTAGCGCAGCCTGCCATCAGCCCCATGGCGGCAGCCCCGAGGCCGGTGCCCAGCAGTTGTCTTCGCGTGAGAAGGGTCATGTGCCTTCACCTCTTTGTGTCGGTTCCTGAGGCCGTTGAGCGTTCAAGGAAGCTCATCCGACGGCCGAGTGTGACCACGCTAACACAAATTTCGAGTATGTACTCGAAATTCAAAAGGCATGACTTTGCCGCTGTACACTGGCTAGCCATGACCACCAAGGACGGCAACCGTGCGGGACGACGCGGCCCCTATGCCAAATCGGAAGCGCGGCGGCGCGCAATTCTGGATGCTGCCCACGCGGTTTTTGCCTCCCGCGGTTACCGGGGAGGGTCGCTGCAGGACGTCGCAGACCAAGCGGGGATGAGCCAGACCAGTTTGCTGCACTATTTCCCGTCGAAGAGCGACCTGCTCATGGCGGTGTTGGCCCGCCGCGACGAGATTACGGAGAAAGCCAACCCGGCGGACATGGCCGAAGGCCTCGCCGAAGTGGTCTTCAGGACCGCCAAGTACAACGAGGACATTCCGGGGGTCATCGAGCTCTATACGGTGCTGTGCGCAGAGTCCCTGACAGAAGGCCACCCGGGCCGGGAGTACTTCGCTGACCGTTTTGACCGGCTTCGGCAAAGCTATGCGAGGCGGTTTACGGAACTCCAGTCCGAAGGGAAGCTGCGGCCCGGCGTCGATCCGCAGCAGGCAGCCACGTCACTGGTAGGCCTCTGGGATGGCCTGCAAACGCAGTGGTTGCTGGCTCCGGACGAGGTTGACGTGGCCGGGAGCCTCCGCGGCTTCTTCGACCTGGTGACGCTGTCATAGGGAGCGCCTGAAGCGCCCGCCGAAGTCAGGAAACAGGGGTGCCCGGGGTTACTCCCCGCGGACAATCCCCATATCTGCGTGCTCCTTGGTGAAATAGGCGCGTGTGGAGGGAGCGAAGCGGCACACCACAGCCAGGACCACTCCGAGGGCCAACAGCAACACCCCGCTCACAAACGCGCCGCCAATGCCGAAGATCTGCGTGTCCCCGTAGGCCGGATCCCACATCTGGACGGCGGAGACGAAGAACGCAACCGTCAGCGTTACGCCGCCAAGGAACGGGAAGATCCCGCGGAACCAGAGGTTGCGGGCCGAGTCCCGCAAGGTGGCGCGGAAGAACCACACGCAGGCGAACCCGGTCAGGGCGTAGTAGAAAGCGATGAAAAGGCTGATGGCACTGATGGAGTCGGCCAGCAGGTCTTCGCTCAGGAAACTCATGGCCACGTAGTAGGCCGCGGCCGCGATTCCCATGACCAAGGTGGAGAAGCCGGGGGTCTGGAAGCGTTCATGCACTTTGCCGAACCGGGCGGGGAGGGCGCCGTGGACACCCATGGACAGCGTTCCGCGGGCCGTGGGAAGGATGGTGGTCTGCGTTGAAGAAAGAACCGACGCAAGGACGGCCAGCACGATCAGCCAACCCCACGGCCCCAGCACAACGTCCTTCATGGCCAGGAAAACGTCATCCTGGTTGGCCTCGTTGCCCAGTCCGATGCCGTCCGTGCCGATGGTCGCGTACATCATCACCAGCAGCGCCACGGAGACGTAGATGGCCATCAGGACCAGGGCCGAGATCACTGCACCGCGCCCGGGAGTCTTGGTCGGATTCTCCGTTTCCTCATTCAAAGCCAGGCACGTATCCCAGCCCCAGTAGATGAACAGGGCCAGCAGGACGCCGTGGACCACGGCACCGGGATCATTGAACGCGCCAACCGGGTTGAACCACTCGAAGGTGAATGCCTGGCCTTCCGGCGCTCCGCCGGCCACCCGGACGATGATCGCCACCGCGAAAATGCCCAGCGAAATGTACTGGATGTAGGTCAGGGTCCTTTGCACGTGCTCGCCGAGGCGGATGCCGCGGTGGTTCACGAACGTCATGAAGGCGATGAAAAGAACCCCCGTGGCGGTTACCAGCCATTTGTTGCCGGCCAGGGAACCGTCGCCCACCAACATCCAAAGGTAGGACCCCGCTACTTGGGCAAGGTTGGCCAGGACAACGACGCCGGCCAAGGCAACGCCCCAGCCGCCCAGCCATCCGGCCCACGGACCAAATGCCTTTCGCGCCCAAATGAAGGTGGTGCCGCAGTCGGGCAACGCACTGTTCAGCTCGCGGAAGGCATAGGCGATGAACAGGACAGGGATGAATCCCAGGACCAGGATCAGCGGGGTGTAGTTACCGTTGACGGCGACGATCAGGCCCAGGGTCGCGGCCAGCGAATAGACGGGCGCTGTGGAGGCCAGGCCCAGCATGACGGAGTCGCCCAGGTCCAGGATTCCTGCCCGCAGGCCTTTGGACGGGACGACGGCGGTGCCGTTGCCGCCCGTGCTGCCACCCGGCGTCGAGGTTTCTGTGCTCATAGTACGGCTCCATAAGGGGAAGTCGGAGGGGCGCCCTGGGGTGCGGGTGCGTCGATGGTGTTGGGGACAAAACGGCAGAAGTAGTCCGTGATGGGTCCGTCCGATTCACGGATACCGCAGCCCACGGACTCGCCATCCACTACCCAAAGACCCAGCACTGGATGGTTTCCGTCGAAGTCAGGGAGTTGGTGGTACTGCTGGTAGCACCAGCCCTCGCGTCCGTAACCGCCGTCCTGCGCAATGTCGATGCCGGGCGCGTGGATCTTGATGTTGTCGCCTTCGCGGCCGTGCAGGGGCTTTGCCACCCACTCCTTGAGTGGACCGGGATCGCCCAGGTAGGCCGGAAGGAGGTTCTCGTGACCGGGGTAGAGATGCCACAGGGCCGCCAGAAGGGCCTTGTTGGAGAGCAGCATCTTCCAGGCCGGCTCGATCCACCGCGGGTTGTGGGCGCGGGTCAGCAGGCGATGCCCGAAGGGTTCCTTCATCATCAGTTCCCACGGATACAACTTGAAGATGGTGCTGATCATGAAGTTGTCCAGGTCCACGAAGCGGTTGAGGTTCGGGTCCCAGCCAATGTCCGACATATTGATGCCGATGGTGGTCCACCCGCCCTGGCTCGCCACGTCCCGCATGTAGGCCGCAGTCATCCAGTCCTCGCCGGACTCTTCTGCCTCTGAATGGGCCACGTGCAGGGTGCTCATTCCCGTGCGGAACTGCAGCTTCTGCCACTGCCGGATGAGTGCCTCATGGATTCCGTTCCACTGGTCCTTGTCCGGGAAGGCGTCCTGCAGCCAGAACCACTGCGCCACTGATGCTTCGATCAGGCCGGTAGGAGTGTCTGCGTTGTACTCCAGCATCTTGGCCGGGCCGCCCTGGCCGTCATAGATGAAATCGAAGCGGCCGTAGATGTCCATGTCTCCGGCTTGGAGTGATTCGGCCGCAAGCTCCAACGCCTGCATCCCGATTCCGATGTCTCCCATCGCGCCCGTGGCCAGGTACTTCGCAGCCTCCAGGCACATGGCGTGCATGTCCTCGGCCGTCTTCTCGAGGGTTTCCACCTCGTCCATGGTGAATTCGTAGTAGGCCGATTCGTTCCAGTATTCGATCTTCCGGCCATCGGGCATGGTGGTGGTGGAAAAGACCAGGCCCTGCTCTTCGATCTTGTTCTTCCAGCCGGGCCGGGGTGTTGAGGGCAACCGCCGCACGCCTAGCCCCCCGAGCTTCCGCTTTTGGAGCTGCTGCCAAAGCCGCCGCGGCTGACCGTGCCGCCCTTGGTGCTGTATCCCTTGGAGGTTTTGGCTCCCTGCGGGGCTGTCTTGGTGTAGCTCGGGTACGAACTCCGGTTCTGCCCCACGGCAGGGACGGAAGCGCCCCGGGAGTAGAAGTACCAGGCATAGACGCCCGAGCTGCGTCCTGCCGAGCTGCTGTTGTTGCACTGATCGTCGTTGACGCGCTCGCCGGTTTCCTCGTTGAAGCAAACCTGTGCGTAATCGGCTTCAGCCTCGTTGCTGGCGACGATTGCCGTAATGGTGCCGGCCAGGAGCGCGGTAACGCCCAAACCTACGACGACGGTGCGGCGCTGGGAGCGCTTCTTCCTCGCCGCTTCCCGGTGTGCTTCGCGTTCGCGTTCCTTCTCGAATGGGTTGACGACGGGCAGGAAACCACCCGGGGCGTCCTGGTTCTGGCCCTGTCCCTGACCGGGTTTGCCCTGATTGGGCTTACCCTGACCGGGGTTGCCCTGCGGGGACTTGCCTTGCCGGGGCTGTCCTTGGCCGTTGGTGCCCTGCGGGGGCTGCGCCAGACCGGGATGCAGCTCCGGCTTGGGTACTTGCCACGGCGGCGGCTTTGGCTGATTCCTGCCGGTACCGGGATCGCCGTTACCGCGCCCGTCGCCGGCGTTGGGGCCGGTGCCGTCAGGGCTGTCTTGCGGGTCCATGTGTATCCCCCTGGATAGACCGTTGGAGTGTCCGGCGAGGACCGGAGCGGAATGCTGAAAGCAAGCCTAGTCCCTGCGTCCGTCACTGGCATTCCTGACATCCGGGTGTGGGTAGAACTACCCGTCCCTTCACCCGCGGTGGTGGCTGAACGCCCCAAAACCAAGCCGGCCGCCGTCGTTATTTACTGCGCACCGCCATGTACTACGCGCCCCATTTACTGCGCACCGCCTTGACCTGGTCCACCATGCGGTGCCGCCACGACCCACTTTGGGGGGAAAAGGGCTGCTGGGGCCCTTGGAACGGCGTGTCTCCGGGTTTCGCCGCGCAAAGTGGGTCGTGGCGGTACGTCGGCAGGGCGCAACACAACGCATTGAAAAAGCGTCCCCGGTCCCGACGGCGCTGCACAGGGTGTCCAAAAGCGTGACTTCCGTAGACTGTTCCCCATGAAAACTGCTTCCGTTCTTGCTGTTTGCCGCGTGCACCAGTTGTTGCCGGACCTCGAAGGCGGCGTTGGGGTGACGGCGATCGACAAACGTCCTGTGGACGGACCGGTCAAAGTTCACAAACTGGGTGTCCACGGGGACGTACAGGCCAGCCGGAAGCACCATGGGGGAGAAGACCAGGCCCTCTACGCGTACTCCCAGGACGACGCCGACTACTGGTCGGGAGAGCTTGGACGGGACATTGCCCCGGGGACTTTCGGCGAAAACCTGCGCGTGGCAGGCATCGAAACCACGGGAGCCGTCATCGGGGAACGATGGAAGATCGGCCTGGACCTGGAAGTGGAAGTGACCTCGCCCAGGGTCCCTTGCGCCACCTTCCAACGCGTGCTGAAGGAACCCGGGTGGGTAAAGCGGTTCACCGAGGCCGGCCGTGTGGGCACCTACCTGAGGGTCATCAAGACCGGCACCGTGTCCGCAGGCGACTACATCCACCGCACGTTTGTACCCCGGCACGGAATCACCGTGGGCCAATGGTTCAGCGAGCCCACCCCGGAGATGGTCCAGGCCCTGCTCGACGCCGAGGCTGACGGGGAGATCCGGTTGCAGGACGATTACCACAAGGAGTTCGCGAAAGTCCTGCGACGCAACGGACTCTAGGACCCTTGGACAGCCTGCTCCGGGCAAGGCGGAGGGGGAGTGTGCGCAAGCTCTCACGCCCGCAGGCCCTTCACGGGTCGCGGAGTGGCTGCCGCGTACCCTACACTGGATATATCCCCCACTCCGGAATTCCCTTTTTCCTGCCCAATTCTTGAGGCAGGACTGGTAAGTGTTGGGGCCCGCAAACTGTGTGCGGGCATTTTCATAGGGAGCGCCGGCTAAAGAAAACGCTGTACAGACTGCTGGGATAGCAGCCAAGAGATGCAGCGCGAAGTCCTGCCATGGGATTGCGACAGCGCCGGACTTCTGCGAGAGCAGGGCACCCTTGCTTGGCTTTCGCGTGTACTGCGGCCAAGCCCAACCGGGCCGCGCCGACTGCCCCTATGGATGAGGAATTTCCCCCTAATGCCAGACACTCTCAACGAGAACCTCGACGCCGCCACTGAATCTGCCGAAGCAGCAGTGACCACCGCTGACGCTGCCGAAACCGCCGAAACGCAGCCGGCCGCCGTCGAGACCCCCGCTTCCGCTCCCGCCGCAGAGTCCGCTCCCGCAGCAGAAGACGAGGAAGAGGGCGTTCGTTTCACCGACCTCGGCCTTGACGGTCGCGTGCTCGCAGCCCTTCAGGACGTCGGCTACGAGAAGCCGTCGCCGATCCAGGCTGCCACCATTCCGCTGCTGCTCGAAGGCCGCGACGTCGTCGGACTGGCCCAGACCGGTACCGGCAAGACTGCAGCATTCGCTGTTCCCGCCCTTTCCCGCCTGGCTGAGCTGCACGACCTCAACGGCCCCTCACGCAAGACCCAGGCCCTGGTCCTGGCCCCGACGCGTGAACTCGCCCTCCAGGTTGCTGAAGCCTTCACCTCCTACGCCAAGCACATGGACGACTTCACCGTGCTGCCCGTCTACGGTGGTTCGGCCTACGGTCCCCAGCTCGCAGGCCTTCGCCGCGGCGCCCAGGTTGTTGTGGGCACGCCGGGCCGCGTGATCGACCACATCTCCAAGGGTTCCCTGGACCTTTCCGAACTTCAGTACCTGGTGCTGGATGAAGCCGACGAGATGCTGCGCATGGGCTTTGCCGATGACGTGGAGCAGATCTTCCAGGAGACCCCGGAAACCCGCCAGGTGGCCCTGTTCTCCGCGACCATGCCCGGCCAGATCCGACGCATGTCCAAGCAGTACCTGAACAACCCGGCGGAAATCTCGGTCAAGTCCAAGACCTCCACGGGTTCCAACATCCGCCAGCGCTACCTGCAGGTAATGGGCCCGCACAAGCTGGACGCGATGACCCGCATCCTCGAGGTTGAAGAGTTCGACGGCGTTATCGCCTTCGTGCGGACCAAGATGGCTACCGAGGACCTCGCCGACAAACTGAAGGCCCGCGGTTTCCAGGCCGCCGCCATCAACGGCGACATTCCCCAGCAGCAGCGTGAACGTACCGTTGACGCCCTGCGTGAGGGCCGCATCGACATCCTGGTGGCTACCGACGTCGCCGCCCGTGGCCTCGATGTGGAGCGCATCAGCCACGTGGTGAACTACGACATCCCGCACGACACCGAGTCCTACGTCCACCGCATCGGCCGTACCGGTCGCGCAGGACGCAGCGGTGACGCCATCCTCTTCATGACGCCGCGCGAGAAGTACCTGCTGCGTGCCATCGAGAAGGCGACCCGCCAGCCTGTCGAGCAGATGCACCTGCCCACGGCCGAGACCGTCAACTCGCTGCGCCTGGGCAAGTTCGCCGAGCGCATCACGGAGACCCTCGAGTCCGAGGACGTCTCGCTGTTCCGCGACCTGATTGCCTCCTACGAAGAAGAGCACAAGGTCCCGGCCGCAGAGATCGCTGCAGCGCTGGCAGTCATGGCACAGGGCGGCCAGCCGCTCCTGGTCAAGGACCTTCCCGCTGCTCCCGAATTCCAGAAGCGCGAGCGTTCCAAGGACGGCTTCAACTCCCGCGGCCCGTCCCGCACCCTCACCGAGGGTAACGCGACCTACCGGATCGCGGTTGGACGCCGTCAGCGCGTGATGCCCGGTTCCATCGTGGGCGCCATTGCCAACGAGGGCGGTATCTCATCCTCGCAGATCGGTGGCATCGACATCCGCTCTGACCACTCCCTGGTTGAACTGCCTGCAGACCTCAGCCCGGAGCAGCTGCGCGCCCTGTCCCGCACCCGCATCGGCGGCGAACTGATCCACCTCGAGCTGGACACGGGACGTAAGCCGAACCGTGACGGAGACCGTGGCGGTCGTGGCGGCAACTTCAAGGGCAACGGCGGCTTCAAGAAGGAGTTCCGCCGGCACGACGGCGAGCGTTCCTCCGCTGACCGCGGCGGCCGCTCCTACAGCGAGCGTACGTCCGGTAGCTACGGTGACCGTGACCGCGGCCAGTCCGGCGGCTCCCGTTTCGGCGGCCATGGTGACGGCGCCCGCAAGCCCCGCGGCGGCGGCGAAGGCGGCCACCGCGATTTCAACCGCAAGGGCAAGTGGTAAGCACTACTGAATGATCCAAGGGTCGGCTTTCGAGCCGGCCCTTGGTCGTTTAAGGTGGTCCTCCAACGCCCGCACACGGGTTCACAGCCGGCAGGCCCCGCGCTTACGATCGAGCCATGGGATTCCTGGATAACGTGAAAAAGAACCTCGGCCTCGGCGGGAAAGATCACGGCGGGAAGGATCACGGCGGGGAGGCATCGGCCGGGCGCCAAGCGGCAGAGGATAGTGCCGCCGTCGAGGTTTCCGCCTCGGACCGCGAGGCAGCCGAAGCCGCGGCAGCCCAGGCCACAGAGCAGCAGGAGGCAGCGAACCGGGCTGCGGCGGAGCAAGCGCATCAGGCGGGCGTGGAACCGCAGGATCCGGAAGTCCGCCCGGAGGCCCGGGAAACGGCTGCTACGGCCGCAGCGGAGGCGGGACAACAAGGGCCGGTGGCACCGCAGGTCACAGAGGTTGTGGTGGAGCCCGGGGACACCATGCGGGGGATCGCAGCGCAGTTCGGCGTGGACCTCGGAGCACTGATCGCGACCAACAGTGATACCGTCCCCAACCCGGACGCAATCTACCCCGGGCAGGTCCTTCGCTTGCCCTGAAAAAGGTGAATTGAGAGCAGGAAAATCGCGCGTCCGCAAATTGTGTCGACGCCGTTTTTCCCTGTCTTTGCGCCGATTTGGAGCTTCGGAAAACCTCCGGTAGAGTATTTACTCGTTGCCCCCCTAGCTCAGTGGTAGAGCGCGTTCTTGGTAAGAACGAGGTCACCGGATCGATTCCGGTGGGGGGCTCTGGATGAGGGCCTGCGTCAAGGCGGTTTGACCGGCTTGACGCAGGCTTTTCTCATCCGTGGCGGTGTAGCTCAGTTGGTTAGAGCGCACGACTCATAATCGTGAGGTCGGGAGATCGAGCCTCCCCACCGCTACAAAAAGCAAGGCCCCGCAGATTCGTCTGCGGGGCCTTTTTGTTTCCCCCCGCACGCCCCTGCCCTGTTGTGGGACAGAATGGGTCCATGAGCCGAATTGCGATCATTGGCGGCCACGGAAAAGTGGCCCTGCACCTGTCCCGAATTCTTAGTGGGGAAGGTCACGATGTCACGTCCTTCATCCGGAATCCCGAGCATGTGGCTGATGTCACTGCCACGGGAGCTTCCGCGGAGGTGTTGGACGTCGAAAACTCGACGACGGCGGAACTCGCCAAGGCGCTCGGGGGCCATGACGCCGTTGTCTGGTCCGCCGGGGCCGGTGGGGGAAACCCTTCGCGCACGTACGCCGTGGATCGGGATGCTGCCATCCGCTCCATGGATGCTGCCGCTGAAGCCGGCGTCAAGCGCTACGTGATGGTGTCCTACTTCGGTGCGGGCAAGGACCATGGCGTTCCCGAGGACAATTCGTTCTTCGCCTACGCGGAGGCGAAGTCCGCAGCTGACGAGTACCTCAGGAACACCGGGCTGGACTGGACGGTGCTGGGGCCCGGAGCGCTGACCGAAGATGCTCCAACGGGGCTGATCGAGGTGAATCCGGCGAATCCGGGCGACGGCACGCAGACCTCCCGGGCGAACGTTGCACTGGTAGCTGCTGCTGTCCTGGAGTTGCCGGAAACCATTGGCAGGACCATTCCCTTCAGGGACGGGACCGTGGACGTAGTGGACGCCCTCACTGCGGAGTGATGCGGTTCCCCGGGATATGTTTGTAAGGGCCTTCTCGCTGTACGTGCCGTACAGAAGCAGGAGCAGAAGCCTCTACGAACACCTGGGGAAAGCGGGACTATGGATCAGTTGGCACTCATTGTCGGGTTGTTGCTTGCAACGGTGATCGCGGTAGGCCTTGGCGATCGGTTGCGGCTTCCGTATCCGGTGTTGATGTTGCTGCTGGCCGTTGCCCTGACTTTCATCCCGGGCTTTCCCGAGTTCGAGATTTCGCCGGAACTGATCCTTCCCATCTTCCTGCCGCCGTTGCTGTTCGCCACGGCCCAGAAGAGTTCCTGGGCTGTATTCCGCGTCCGGTGGCGGACCCTGCTGCTGATGGCCGTGGCATTGGTGGTGGTCTCCACCGCCGTGGTGGCGGGGGCGGCCTGGCTCATGATCCCCGGCATCGGGATTCCGGCCGCGATCGCCCTCGGCGCCATGGTTGCACCGCCTGACCCGGTAGCCGTGGAATCGGTGGCGGGGCGCGTGCACATGCCGCGACGCCTGATCACTGTGCTCCAGAGCGAGGGCCTCTTCAACGACGCCGCAGCCATCGTCATTTTCCAGGCAGCGGTTGCCGCCACCTTGGCCGGCAGCGAGGTGGGGCCCAACGTCATCATCCAGTTCGTGGTCGGCGCGGCCCTGGCAGTGGTGATCGGCATCGCCATGGGCTGGCTGACCAAGTTCATCACCAAGCTCGTCACGTCGATGGTCGCCCGCAGCGCGGTCACGCTGGTGGTCCCATTCGCTGCCTACATCCTCGCCGAGGAGCTGCACGCCTCCGGTGTGGTGGCCGTCGTCGTGACTGCCCTGGAACTGCAGCGCCACTCCAGGCCGCAGGACGCTGCCGAACGCATTACCCGCCGTGCTTTCTGGGACGTGGTGGAGCTGCTGGCCACCGGCCTCGCCTTCGGCCTGGTGGGCTTGGAAATCCGGCACGTGATCCGCGATGAGGGAACAGCCATCTTCGGCATGATCGGAATGGCGGTGGTGATTTGCGTGCTCGTGTTTGTGGTGCGGTACTTCTGGCTCGGACTGCTCGCCATGACCGCCAACCGTCGGCGCAACGTCCTGCAGCCCACCACTGCCAAGGAAGTCCTGATCCTGACGTGGTGCGGCATGCGCGGCCTGGCCACCCTGGCCCTTGCCCTGGCACTTCCGCTGACCCTGCCCGACGGCAGCGACTTCCCGGCCCGCCACGAGATCCTGGTGATTGTCTGCGCGGTCCTGTTGGCCACCCTGGTCTTGCCCGGACTCACCCTCCCGTGGCTGATGCGGGTGCTCAATGCCACGGAGGACGGCTCGCATGAGAAAGACGCTGCACGCCTGTTGGCCAAACGTGCCCAGTCGGCAGCGGTAGCGGCCCTGAAGGATCATGACCTCATGAAGGAGCTTCCGCCGGAGAAGGTGGCACTCGTGAAGGACAAGATGCGCAGGCTGCACGCGGAACTGCTGGACGGCACGCTGAAGAACGAGTCGACGGCGGAGAAGCGCGAGCGGGGCCGTGAACTTGCGATTGCGGTGCAGACCATTGCGCTGGATGCCGCGAGGCAGGAAGTGGTGGACGCCCGCAACGAGCCCGGGACGGATCCCGAGATCGCAGACCGCGTGTTGCGGCAGCTTGACCTCCGCACCATGTCCATGCCGGAGTAGGCGCCAGTTGCCGAAGGAGTCAGGACGCTCTCTTCGGCAATGATGCGGGGGAGAGATCCAGGGCGTGCTCTTCGACGTAGTCCAAGGCGTGGCGGATGGCTCCCAGTGACACGATGCCTTCCCCGAGCGTGGAGGTGGCCAGCCGCGGGGGAGTGAAGGTGAACTCCGGAAGTTCCTTCGTGATGGTAGGCAGCAGTACTTCTGCGGAGGCTGCTACTCCTCCAGCCAACACCACCAATTCCGGGTTGGCCAGCGTGCTGATGGCTCCGATGACCTTGGCCATGCGGAGCGCAACGCTGTCCAGGGCGTCGACGGCGGCCTGGTCGCCTTGTGCTGCGGCCTCGAAGACCATCTCGGCCGTCAAGTCTTCAGGTTCTCCGGCGCAGAGCTCCAGCATGATGGTGTCCTGTTGGCGCTCGATCGCTTGCCGGCCTGCCGATACCGCTGAATGCGCTATGCCGTAGGTGCTGCCGACGCCATCGACGTTGTTGAGGAATCCCAATTCGCCAAAGCCGCCCGATTGGCCGTGCAGGAGGCGGCCCGATTCCAGGATGCCGGAACCCAGGCGATCTCCGGCGAGCATGACTATAAGGTGGTCCACGCCCTGCGCTGTGCCCTGCCACCTCTCGGCGAGGGCTGCGAGGTTGGCATCGTTTTCCAGCAGAACGTGCCAGCCGTGCCGTTCCGAGACGATCCTGCGGACATCGAAGGACTGCCAGAACTCCTGGACGGTGAGCACTTCGCCGTCCCTGTTCACGGGGGCCGCTACGCCGACGGAGACTGCCAGGACCGATTCTGCCGGGACACCGGCCTTTTCCAACGCGTCGGCAGCGATCTTGTCCAGGACGTCTGCCCGCTCTGCCGCGGAGACGTTGTAGGTGCGGAACGGCATGGTCACCTGGGACAGCGGGGTTCCGGCCATGTCGGCGACGATCGTGGTGATCTTGTTGGCGCCGATGTCGATTCCCAACACGCTCGCGGCGCCGTCATCGAAGACAAACCGCCTGGCGGGCCGTCCCTTGACGTAGTCCCCGGCCCCGCGTTGGTTCTCCAACTCCTGCAGCCAGCCAAGGCGGACAAGCTCGTCACATATCGAGATAACTGTTGCCCGTGAAAGGCCAGTCCTGGCCATGAGTTCCGTGCCGGTGACGATGCCGGCCCCGCGCATGGCTTTGAGCATGGCACCGGCGTTGACCCTGCGTACCAGTTGTGTTGATGGTGCCGTTTCACCAAGCATGTTGCTCCCCGCTATCCCGGCCGTCCCTGAGGCAGAAGGATCGACCGCTCTAAATTTAGTACATATATTTAGACTTCGCCCTGTTACGATCCCGGGCTTGACGATGTGGCGGTGCTCACAGAATACTTACGCAGGGTCATAAATTTATCTCCTATCTAAATTTCCCGGGCAGTGCTGCGCGCCATTGCCCTGACGGACTTCAGCAGTGGGGGCCGTTCGACGAAAGGACTACGTGTCTGTGAAAGTGACACGCTCAAAACGCTTCGCGGCCATGGGCTTGGGGCTGGCTTTGTTGGCCGGGCTGCTCTCGGGCTGCGCCGGTTCCCAGGAAAAGGAAACCGTCCGGTTCACGTTCAGCAAGCGTGAAGCCATAGGTTTCATGACCAAACTCGTGGAAGACTACAACGCTTCTCAGGACGACACCGAGGTGGTGCTGGATACTTCCGGCGTCGACGTCGTCTCCGCCAGCTTCGTCCGCGGAAACCCGCCGGACATCGCCCTGGCAAACTACAACATGGAATCCGCGCGCTTCGTCCAGCGCGGAGCCCTCAGCGATTTGTCCGGTACCGGCGCGGCCTCCCGCATCCGGGGAGACCTCCAGCCGTTGATGGACCAGTACGGGGTGTACCCGGGCAGGACCAGTGCCTTGCCGTATTCGGTCATGGCTTCGTCCGTGATCTACAACAAGGAGATCTTCGCCGCCCACAACCTCGAGGTCCCCAAGACCTGGACGGAGCTGATCGCCGTCTGCGACAAGCTCAAAGCCGCCGGCGTGACTCCGTTCTACGCCACGTGGAAGGACGACTGGACGATTGCCCAGGGCTGGTTCGACTATTCGGTGGGTGGCCAGCTGGACACCCTCGATTTCTTTGAGAAGCTGGCCGAGGCCGGTACTGAGGTAGGGCCCGGTTCGGAAGCTTCATTCCGGAAGGACTTCGAACCCCCGGTGGAGAAGATGCTCACTTTGGCCGGCAAGTACGTCAATAAGGATGCGGCCAGCAGGGCATACGGCGATGGCAACCTGGCCTTCTCGCAGGGCAAAGCCGCCATGTACCTCCAGGGCCCCTGGGCGTTCAGCGAGGTGGCCAAGACCGCTCCGGACCTGCAGCTGGGTACGTTCCCGCTGCCCATGACGGAAGACCCCAAGGACCTGCGCGTCCGCGTCAACGTGGACCTTGCGGCATGGATCCCCGAGGCCTCCAAGCATAAGGAAGCTGCGCGTGAATTCCTTGAGTACTTGTACCGGCCGGAGGTGATCGAGGCCTACAACGCATCCCAGTTGGGTTTCACGCCCACGGAGGACGCTTCCGGTACCCCTGACCCCCGCATTGAGGGCATGGTGCCCTACTACCAGAACGCGCAGGTCTACCAGGGCCCGTCGGTGCTGGTGCCCAAGACGATTCCGATCATGAACTACACGCAGGCGCTCGTGTTTGGCGCAGACCCTGCATCCACCCTCAGCACACTCGACGCCGATTGGGCACGCCTGGCCTTCCGCCAGTAGCGCAGACACAGGGAGCCACACACTATGTCCGTCACCAGCACAACCGTGCCATCAAAAACGCCGGAGCAGGGCCGCCCGGACCGGAACCGGTCAACCGGGAGCCGTCCAGCCCCGCGCCGCGGCCGCCGGGTGGAGCCGATTTTCTATCTGTTCCTCCTGCCGAGCCTTGTTCTCTTCACGCTCGCCATCACCGTTCCCGGAATCGTTGGAATCTTCTTTAGTTTCACGAATTCGATCGGGATCGGGGGCTGGGAGTTCGTGGGCCTGACCAACTACATCGCGATCTTCAGCGACCCCGCCATCCTGCAGAGCTACCTGTTTACCTTCGGGTTCTCAATCGTCACGGTGATCGCCGTGAATGTGATTGCGTTCCTGTTGGCTGTCGGGCTTACTTCGCGGATCCGCATGAAATCGGCGCTGCGGACCATCTTTGTCATCCCGATGGTGGTTTCGGGCATCATCATCGCGTACGTGTTCAATTTCCTCTTCTCCAACTCCCTTCCGTCGCTGGGTACTGCGGCCGGAATTCCGTGGCTTGAGAACAGCCTCCTGGCCAATCCGGACCTCGCCTGGATTGCGGTGGTAGTGGTCACGGCGTGGCAGGCCGTCCCGGGATCACTGCTTATTTACATCGCCGGACTCGTGGCAGTGCCGGGGGACGTCTACGAAGCTGCGGAACTGGACGGTGCCGGGAAAGTGCAACAGCTCTGGAGGATCACCCTGCCCCTCGTTGCCGGATACGTGGTGATCAACGTGATCCTTGGATTCAAGGGCTTCCTCAATGCCTACGACATCATCGTGGGCCTGACCAACGGCGGGCCGGGCACGTCAACCCGGAGCATCGCCATGACAGTCATCACCGGCTTCAACGGCGGCGACTACGCCTACCAGATGGCCAACGCCACGATCTTCTTCCTGGTGGCTGTCGTTATTTCTCTTGTACAGCTTTCGCTGACCCGCGGACGGAGTGCCCTCTGATGAACAAGCAAGCTACCAGGCCGGAACGCGTTAATTGGTCGGCGACCACTGTTCTTGTCCTCTGCTCGGTCACGGTCCTGCTTCCGCTCTACGTGACCATTTCCATGGCCCTCAAGACGCAAGGGCAGGCGGTGGACGGTAATGCTTTCTCCCTGCCCGCGCCCTTCAGCATGGAGGGTTTCGTCCAGGCATGGAACCTGACCAACTTCCCTGTCGGGGCGGCAATGTCCCTCCTTGTCACCGCCGGGACGGTTGTGGCCACCATCGTCCTGGCTGCCTTCGCTTCCTATGCGATTGTCCGTAACTGGGATCGCCGGTTGTTCCGGTACTCGTTCTACTACCTGCTGGCAGCAATGTTCATTCCCTTCCCCGTGGTGGCATTACCGCAGATCCAGTTGACCGGCCGCCTGGGCCTGGACAATCCGTTCGGCGTTATCCTGCTGGCAACCATGTTCCAGCTGAGCTTCAGCGTGCTGCTCTTTACGGCGTTCCTGCGTTCCATTCCCATGGAACTGGAAGAAAGCGCCAGGATTGACGGAGCCACCACGTGGCAGACGTTCTGGAAGCTGATCTTCCCGCTGCTTGCCCCCATGAGCGCCACGGTGGGAATCTTCGCCTTCCTGTACGCCTGGAACGACTTCATGATGCCGTCGCTGATCATTTCCGACCCCGCCCTGCAGACCCTGCCGGTAAGGCAGAACCTGTTCCAGACGCAGTTCAGCAACAACTACCACGTCTCCTTCGCCTCGTACCTGATGGCCATGGCGCCGGCAATCGTCGCGTACTTGTTCACCCAGCGTTGGGTCATGGCAGGCGTCACCCAGGGTGCCGTGAAGGGCTGACCCGCCGGGCTGTTGACCTCCTGAGCCAGCCGTCAGATACTGGTCAAGGAACTAAATTTAGAATCTAAATCAAAGGAGTTTCGTGAGCACCTCCGCCACCAAGGCAAATTTGTCCCTCTCCGAACGCATGGCCGATCCCAAATGGTGGCGCCAGGCGGCGGTCTATCAGATCTACCCGCGGAGTTTCTACGACGCGAACGGTGACGGGCTGGGTGACCTCAAGGGCATCACGGCCAAGGTTCCGTACCTGAAGGAACTCGGCATTGATGCCGTGTGGCTGAGCCCGTTCTACCCGTCGGCACTCGCCGACGGCGGCTACGACGTCGACGACTACCGCGACGTCGACCCCAAGCTGGGCACGCTGGCGGACTTTGACGAGATGGCGGCTGCGCTGCATGAAGCCGGCATCAAGATTGTGGTGGACATCGTTCCCAACCACTCCTCGGACCGCCACGAATGGTTCAAGGAAGCCCTTGCTTCGCCGAAGGGTTCTGCTGCCCGCGACCGCTACATCTTCCGCGACGGCAAAGGCGAGAACGGCGAACTGCCGCCGTCGGACTGGGATTCCGTGTTTGGCGGCCCCATCTGGGAACGCATCACCGAACCCGACGGCACTCCCGGCCAGTGGTACATGCATATCTTCGCCAAGGAACAGCCTGACTTTAACTGGGAGAACCCGGAAATCCGCGAGGACTTCCTGAAGACCCTGCGCTTCTGGTCCGACCGCGGCGTGGACGGCTTCCGCATCGACGTCGCCCACGGCATGGCCAAGGACCTGTCCGAGCCCATGCCCATGAAGGATGACCTCCTCGCACGGGCCCACGGCACAGACGGCTTCATTGACGGCTCCCACCCCTTCTGGGACCGCGACGAAGTCCACGAGGTCTACGCCGAGTGGCGCAAACTCTTCAACGAATACAACCCGCCCCGTACCGCCGTTGCCGAGGCATGGGTCCACGAGTCACGCCGTGCCCGCTATGCCAGCCCCGAGGGCCTGGGCCAGGCCTTCAACTTTGACCTGCTGCAGTCGGACTTTGACGCCGAATCTTTCAAGCAGATCATCACGGACAACCTGGTCCACGCCAAGGAGTCCGGCGCGTCCTCCACCTGGGTGTTCTCCAACCACGACGTCGTCCGCCACGCCACCCGCTATGGCCTCCCCAAGGGCGGTTCCGTGGCCCAGGGAACCAACGCGGCCCAGGACGTGACCGGCAGCAAGCCCAAGGGCCAGGACGGCAAGGGCTGGCTGCTGGCCGGTGCGCCGCAGGAAGAACTGGACGTTGAACTCGGCCTGCGCCGTGCCCGTGCCGCATCGCTCCTGCTCCTGGCTCTGCCGGGCTCTGCCTACCTGTACCAGGGCGAGGAATTGGGCTTGCGTGAAGTGACGGAAATTCCGGACTCCGAACGTCAGGACCCGTCATTCTTCCGCAACAAGGGCGTTGAAATCGGCCGGGATGGTTGCCGTGTGCCGTTGCCGTGGACCCCTGAAGGCCCGTCCTTCGGTTTCGGGGCGGGCAAGGCACACCTGCCCCAGCCGGAGTGGTTCAAGGATTACGCGGTATCCATCCAGGAAGGCGTCGAAGGCTCCACGCTTGAGCTTTACCGCAAGGCCTTGGGCCTCCGCCGCCAGCTGCAGACCGATGAAGAGCTCGAGTGGGTGGAGACCGGTAACCCGGAGGTGCTGCACTTCAGCCGCCCCGGCGGTTGGGAGACGGTGACCAACTTCGGCACTGAAGCCTTCGAGCTTCCGGCCGGGACCGTCGTCGTCAGCAGCGGCCCGTTGGAGGACGGCAAGCTGCCGGCCGACACCACCGCGTGGGTAGTCCGCGACGCCTAGTCTGCGGCGCTGACACAACTACATGGATAACGTGAACGGGCGGGGACGCCTCATCTATGGCTGCATGGGACTCGGCGGGTCCTGGGATAACAACCACTACGGTGCTGCGGAAATCGACCAGGCCGCCGCGGTGATTGAATCGGCGCGGGGAATCGGCATCGGCTTGTTCGACCACGCTGATATCTACCGCCGGGGTAAGTCCGAAGCTGTTTTTGGGGAAGTCCTCGTCCGTTCCCCCGGTCTGCGGGAGAAGATCCGGTTGCAGACCAAATGCGGTATCAGGCTGGCAGAAGGAGGCCGGGACGGCCACTACGACCTCAGTCGCGAAGCCATCCTGGAACGGGTCAACGGGAGCCTGCAACGGCTCCAAACGGACTACGTGGACGTGCTGCTCCTGCACCGTCCGGATCCCCTCATGGACGCGCGCGAGGTGGCGGACGCCGTCGGGCAGTTAATGGCCGAAGGCAAGGTGCGGCACGTGGGTGTATCCAACATGTCCGGCGCCCAGATCGCGTACCTGCAGGACCGGCTGCAGACGCCCATCGTGGCGAACCAGCTGGAGATGAGCCTGCTGCGCCGGGACTGGCTGGAAAGCACGGTGCTGGTGAACCATCCCGAAGGGCGGGAGAACAGTTTTCCGCACGGGACGCTTGAGCTGTGCATGGACAGGGGCATCGAACTCCAGGCCTATGGTTCGTTGGCGCAGGGCCGGTATACGGGAGCGGGTGCCGACTCACCGGCAGAAGCTGCGGCGTCGGAGATGCTGGTCCGCCTGGCGGCGGAGAAGAACACTACTCCTGAATCAGTGCTGCTTGCGTGGCTCATGAAGCATCCGGCAAGGATTTCGCCGGTGGTGGGGACCACCAACCTTTCGCGGATCGGTGCATGTGCGGATGCCGTTGCCGTAGCCGGCAGCATGACCCGCGCCGAATGGTACGGGCTGTGGATCACGGCCCGCGGCTCGAACCTCCCCTAAAACAGCAGCCCCTAGGACAGCCCGGCCACCACGGAGTACGTGCTCGAGTCGCCTTGGATCGGCTGGCTCTGCCTGCCGTCCGTGCCCACCGGGATGTCCCCGGCAATGGTCACGCGGTTCAGTTTGCGGGGCTGCCCGTCGTAGTTGTCCGGTGCGTAGTGCTGGGTGATCCGGTTGTCGAACAACACCACTTGGTTGGGCTCCCAATTCACCCGGAACACGTTCTCCGGACGGGTGACGTAGGCCTGCAGGAGCCGGATGATGTCCTTCGATTCGGTGTTGGACAGACCCACGATCCGCAGACGCTGCGCGAAGCCCCCAATGAACAATCCGCGCTCGCCGGTCAAGGGGTGGACCCGAACCACCGGGTGGGCAGTCTCGAACTTCAGCCGCGTGAATTCCTTGCGGCGTTCCTCGGCGTTGGTGTGCTCCAGGTTCTTTGGAACGGAGTAGTCGTAGTCGTTGGTGTGGATGGCCCAGAGGGTGTCCGCGAAGTTCCGAAGTTCGTCCGGGAGGTCGCGGTAGGCGCCGGCGGAGGACGCGATCAGGGTCTCGCCGCCGTAGGCCGGCAGGTCGATGCTGCGAAGGGTGGAGGCCTGGGGCGGGTTCACCACGAACGTGACGTCGGTGTGCCAGTTGTTCGCGGAGCCGTTCTCGCTGTCCACCGGAAGGACGTTCTCTTCACCCTCCACGGACGCCACGGTGGGGTGTGCCTTGGTGAGCGGACCGAAGTGGGAAGCGAACTTCACCTGGGCTTCGTCCGTCAGGATGTTCGCCTCACGGAAGACGAGCGCCTTGTGTTCGTTGAGGGCAGCACGGATCTGCGCCACGGTGTCCGCGCTCAGATCTCCGGAGATGTCCAGGCCCCGGATTTCGGCCCCGATTCGGGCTCCAAGCTTCCGGAACTCAAGTTTGGTTTCGGTAATGACGGTCATTTGTTTTCCTTACTTTCGATGTGGTGTGTGGCGGGTGCCACGATGGAAAAATCAGGAAGCGGCTGAACCCACGGCGGTGCGCCAGCGGGAGAAGTGCCGCTCCAAGGCGACCAGCAGGAAGTTCACGGCAAGCCCCAGCAGGGACACCGTGAGGATCCCGGCATACATGTCAGGGATGAGGAAGCTGCTTTGGGCGTTGACGATCAGGTACCCGAGGCCTGCCTTGGCGCCCACCATCTCGGCGGCGATCAGGACCAGGATGGAGGCCGTGCCTGCCATGCGGATGCCCGTGAAGATGGTGGGAACCGCGGAGGGCAGGATGACTTTCTGGAACAAGCGGAAGCTGCCCAACCCCAAGGAACGCGCGGCCCGGATAAGGAGTGGATCCACGGTTTTCACGCCGGCGATCGTGTTGAGCAGCACGGGGAAGAACGCGGCGTAGGCCACGATGCTGATCTTCGACTCTTCGCCGATGCCCAGCAGGAGAGTGAACACCGGGAGCAACGCCAAGGCAGCGGTGTTGCGGAACAGCTCCAGCAAGGGGTTGAGCACCGAATTCAGCCGCCCGTACCAGGCGATCAACAGCCCCAGCGCAACACCGGCCACCAACGCAGCACCGAAACCTGCAACAGACCTCGTGAGGCTCGCAGTGATGTGCCCTTGGATAATTCCGGCCTCGAACAACCTGGCCCAGGCAGCCAGGACTTCGTGCAGCGGGGGAAGGAAGACCTTGGTGGACGGGCTGGCCAGGTACGTCGGGCCCAGCTCCCAGAGCGCCAGGAAGGCAAGGACGGCAGTGGACTTCCACACGACCGAACCGGCAGCGTTGGCGAGACGCCGCCCGGCCGATGGTTCCGGCGTCGTACGGGCTGCTGCAGGATGGGCCGCAGCGGAAGGCTCGACGGCGGCAGCCGGCCCGGGTGCGGACGTTGCCGTTTGTTGTTCTTGAGTGAGGGTGGTGGTCATCAGGCCGCACTCCTTTCAGTAGCAGTGGCGGGTTCGTCCGGTGCGCTGCCGTCGGGCAGGATCTTGCGGTGCCCGGCATCCTGCGCTCGCCGGACCTCGTCGTGGAGCAGTGTCCAGACCTGGTGCCGGTGCTCAACGAACGCAGGGTTGGACCTGACGTCCTGGTCCCCGTCGCGGTCCGGGATAGTGATCTCCACGATTTCCTTGAGCCGGCCCGGACGGGCACTGAGCACGGCGACGCGTTGGCCCAGGTACACGGCCTCGTCGATTCCATGGGTAATGAACACGATGGTCTTGCCTGTTGCCTTCCAGATCCGCAGGAGTTCGTCCTGCAGCTGTTCACGGGTCTGGGCGTCCAACGCGGCGAACGGTTCGTCCATCAGCAGCACGTCCGGTTCGTAGGCAAGGCTCCGCGCGATCGCCACGCGTTGCTTCATCCCGCCGGAGAGCTCGTGCGGAAAACGGTCTTCGAAGCCGGCCAAGCCCACCAGGGCCAGGTATTCCTTGGCCTTGGCCGCCCGTTCGCGCCGGTTCAGCTTCCTGCCGTCCGGCCCGGGGCCTTCCAATCCGATGGAAACGTTTGCCGATGCTGTCCGCCATGGAAAGAGGGCGTATTGCTGGAACACCACTGCGCGGTCCTTGCCGGGTCCCGTCACGGGTTGGCCGTCCACCAGGACTTCGCCGGAGGTCGGGGTGGAGAGGCCCGCAAGCAGGTCCAGCAAAGTGGTCTTGCCCGAACCGCTGGGTCCCACCAACGTGAGGAACTCGCCGTCGCGGACGTCGAGGTTGAGCGAGTCGATGGCCGTGAGCCGTGTGGCCGGGCCACCCTTGCTTGCCCTGACGGTGAATTCCTTGCTGACGTTGCGCAAGCTGATTTTGGCTGTCATGGCTATCCCTTCTTCGCAGTGCTTGTAGTCGCAGTGTCCGCGGAGCCACCGGCGAGCCCGTTGTAGTCGTTGGTGTAGTACTTGGACGGCGTGAGATCGCCCTTCACGATTCCCGAGGAATTCAGCCAGGCTTCCCACTTGGTGAAGTCCGAATCCGTGATCACGCCGGCGTCGGGAACACCGGGGCTCTTCCAGAACTTCAGGTTGGCCGTACTCTCGTTGCGGCCCCGGCCCTCGATGATCTTGGCGAACCGGGCTATGACCTCCTCACGTGGCGTTTCAGCTGCCCATTTGATGGCCTTGGCAACTCCTGTGGTGAAGGTGCGTGTGGTGTCCGGATTCTTCTGGATGAAGTCGGTGCGGAAGACGATCTGGCCGCCGGCGAACGTGCCGAACAGTTCCACATCGCTGAACAGGGAGCGGAGGCCGCCTGCTTCGACGGCGCGGTCCTGCAGGACGCCGCCGAGCGTTCCAACGTCCACCTGCCCGCGGCGGATCGCTTCTTCCGTGTCATTCGGGGCCAAAGGCACCAGTTGGACTTGCTTGATCTCGTCCTGGCTGAGTCCGTTCTTCGTCAGCCAGGTATTGATCACGGCCTCGTGGTGGGCTCCGAGGGTATTGACGGCCACCTTCTTTCCGATCAGGTCCTTGGGACCCTTGATGTCGCTGTCGGCTTTGACGTAGTACCCGCTGAAGGTTTTCTGGTCGGAGCCGTAGTAGTTGGTGACGGCCTTGACGGGGGAGCCCGCTTCGATGAGTTTGACCACCGCGCCGGAGAACGCGCCGCCGAAGTCCGTCTGGTTGGTGGCGGCGGACTGGATGTCCTGCGGGCCGCTGGTGGTGTTGCCCACCCAGTTGAGCTTGATGTCACCCAGATAGCCCAAGTCCGCTGCCAGTTCCGGGAAGGTCACGTTGTTCGCCGAACCTTGGTAGCGAAGTTCCTTGACTTGGGCGGACGGGTCGGCCGGACCGGCTTCGGCTGAACCGCCGCAGCCGGAGACCGTCAGGGCTAGTACGACGGCGGCCGCGACGCTCAGCAGGGGCAGTTGCAGTTTCATGGGAGCTACTTTCGGGAGTTGGTGTTCGGTGTTCGGGGGGCCGGAGGCTTCACCGGCTTGGGAACGATGTAAGCCCATGTGGCGGGTGGTAGGAAAGCGCGGCGGTAACCGCGGTAAACCCGGGGAAACAACAGGCAACGAGGCGAAATACCGGGCCTTGGGTGGCAACGAATGGACACATACTTCGCTGTGTTGATCCCTTTGACGGGAGTGTTCCGTCCGGTGACAAAGAACTACCGGCGGGCCGGGCACGACTGGCGCGGACCGCCGTCGAACGCCCATACTGTGGGACCCCACAGTCATAACGGGTTTAGTTCGTATTGATCCTCACAAGCGGACTGATTTCTTCGTCGCCCGGGCCGCAGGACGGATACGGTAGATACATGACCTCTAGCATCGCCGCCGAATCAGTTCGGCCCACCCGTAACATCCCTGCCGATATCGCCCGTTCCTGGCTCCTCGTGAATGCCATGAAGACGGAACTTTTCGACGAATCCGCAGGCTCACGGGCAGATGCCATCATCCTCGACATCGAGGACGCCGTTGACCCGTCGCAGAAGGACACCGCCCGGGAGAACGTGGTCAACTGGCTGACCGCCGGCGGCCAGGCATGGGTCCGCATCAATGACGCCACCAGCCCTTTCTGGGCCGATGACCTCGCCGGGCTGCGCGGCACCCCTGGCTTGCTCGGTGTCATGCTGGCCAAGACCGAATCCGCCGACCAGGTGACCGAGTCTTTCCACCGGATGGACGGCAAGACCCCGGTCATTCCGCTGGTTGAATCCGCCCTCGGCATCGAGGAAGCCAACCACATCGCCCGCGCCCAGGGCGCCTTCCGCCTGGCCTTCGGTTCCGGTGATTTCCGCCGCGACACTGGCATGGCAGCAACTCCGGAAGCCATGGCCTACCCGCGGGCCAAGCTCGTGGTCGCCAGCCGCGTGGGCAACCTTCCGGGTCCCATCGACGGACCCACCGTCGGCACCAACCACCCCATCCTCCGTGAGCAGACCGGCATCACCGTGACCATGGGCATGACCGGCAAGCTCTGCCTGGCCATTGACCAGACCACGGTCATCAACGAGGTCATCAGCCCCACGCCGTCGGACGTCGCCTGGGCGACCGACTTCATGAACGACTTCGAGGCCAACGGCCGTGTCATCCGCGACGGCTCAGACCTGCCGCGCCTGGGCCGTGCAGAAAAGATCATGAAGCTCGCGGTGGCCTTCGGGGTCCAGCCTTCCCTCTAGGCGTATTCCTTCGCCGAGGGGTTGGATCCCGGCACTCACCGCGGGCTTTACCCGTGAGAACTAACCCCTCGGCGAAGCCCTGCAACGCGCCCGGTAGACTTGGATGGTGCTGAACGAATTCTGGGCCAACGCCTCCACCGGGTACAAAGTGCTGGTTTTCAGCGCCATGGGACTCATTGCGGCAGGCGTCATCCTGTCCATCGCCGCAAACACCTCGGGCAACCAAGGACTCGCCATGGCATCCCTGGGCGTCATCGGCCTGGGCCTGGTACTCCATGTCACCGGACTCGTGATCCGCGGCCAGCAGATCCGCAAGAGCTACAAGAAATAGCCTTCTTCACAGGGTGGTGCCCACACCTGTCTCCGTGCGTCCGCCCGATAGGGTTGGACCATGAGTATCAATCCGGACCTGCAGGGCCGCAGCTACCCTGCCGCAGAGGTTTACGACGTCGGCCGTGAGAAAATCCGCGAGTTCGCCAAGGCAGTAAAGGCCACCCACCAGGCGCACTTCGACGTCGAAACGGCGCGGGCCCTGGGCCATCGCGACCTCGTGGCGCCTCCCACGTTTGCCATCATCATTGCCCAGCGTGCTGACGCGCAGCTGGTGGAGGATCCCGAAGCCGGGATCGATTTCTCCCGCGTTGTCCACGCAGACCAGCGCTTCACGCACCATCGCCCGATCGTCGCCGGGGACCGTCTGGTAGCCGAGCTGCACGTCGACGGCGTACGCGCCATGGGAGGCGGCGCCATGATCACCACGCGTTCGGAAATCTTTGCCCTGGCCGACGGTGACAGCCGTGAAAAGGTCGCAACCACCACCTCGTCCATCCTGGTCCGGGGAGAGGGACAGTAACCATGAGCCCCGTTTTCGCAGACCTGGCAGTCGGCCAGGAAATTGGCAACCGCACCATCGAAGTCACCCGCCAGGACCTGGTCAAATACGCAGGTGCTTCCGGAGACTTCAACCCCATCCATTGGAACGAGGCATTCGCCACGTCAGTGGAACTTCCCGGCGTCATCGCCCACGGCATGTTCACCATGGGTGCAGCGGTACAGCTGGTCAGCGACTGGGCAGGCGATCCCGCCGCCGTCGCTGACTACCAGACCCGCTTCACCAAGCCGGTGCTGGTGACCGACACCACGGGAACGGATGAGCCCGGAGCGGTCATCGAGGTGACCGGCGCGGTGGGTGCGCTCGACGCCGAGGCGGGTACCGCCCGCATTGACCTCACCGTGGTGGCCGCCGGCCAGAAGGTCCTCATGAAGTCGCAGGCAGTGGTCAAGCTCTCCTAGGTATTGCAGGGACCGGGTCTCTGCCGCGTGCTTGCGGCGGAGCCCCGGCCCAAACCCCGATAGGCTTGATGGGTGACCCAGACGCTGCTTTCCGAATTGACCACAGCTGCCGTGGGCGGCCCCGCCGGCACCTTTGTGGAGGCACGTACCGAGGCGGAAATCATCGACGCCGTCCGCTCGGCTGACGCCGCGGGGGAGAAGCTCCTCATCATCGGCGGCGGATCCAATCTATTGATCTCCGACGACGGCTACCCCGGTACAGTCCTCAAAATCTCTTCCGAGGGCTTCACAGTCAACGCCGAGGACAGCTGCGGGGGAGTCTCCGTGGTGGTCCAGGCAGGACACAACTGGGATGCCTTGGTTGAACACGCCGTGAAGCACGCCTGGTCCGGCCTGGAAGCGCTCTCCGGGATTCCCGGCGCAACGGGAGCCACCCCGGTCCAAAACGTAGGAGCCTACGGTGCTGATGTTTCGCAGACCATTGCTGCCGTACGAACGTGGGACCGGGAAAGCAACGCAGTCCGCACCTTCACCAACTCCGAGCTCACGTTCGGCTACCGTGACTCCATCCTGAAGCAGACCACTGTGGAGGGTTCGCCGCGGTTCGTGGTCCTCACGGTTGAATTCCAACTGCCGCTGGGCAGGATGAGCGCCCCCATCCGCTACGCCGAACTTGCCCGCGTGCTCGGGGTCGAGGTGGGCAAACGGGCGTATTCCAACGATGTCCGGCGGGAGGTGCTCAGGCTGCGTGCGTCCAAGGGCATGGTGCTGGACGCCGACGATCGCGACACCTACTCAACGGGTTCGTTCTTCACTAATCCGATCGTGTCCAAGGAACAGGCCGAGGCGTTGCCTGCGGACGCCCCCAGGTACCCGGCAGGATCCGACGGGTTGGTGAAACTGTCCGCCGCCTGGTTGATTGACCGTGCAGGATTCGGCAAGGGTTACGGGCTGGAGGAGTCCAGTGTTTCCGGGGGCAGGGCATCGCTGTCCACCAAGCACACCTTGGCCATCACCAACCGTGGCTCCGCCTCGGCTGCGGACATGGCGGCCATTGCGCGCGAGGTGCGTTCCGGCGTCGTGGATCGCTTTGGGATTGAACTGCATCCCGAACCGCTGCTGATCGACGTTTCGCTGTAGCTTCCGGCCCTGGTCAGCGCGTCAGCGCGTCCGGCGCTCCGCGATGGGCAGCACTTTGTTCAGCAGCAGGAACGTCAGCCCGCAGCTGACAGAACCCAGCAGGAAGATCTGGCTGAACGCGATGCTCTGCGGCGACGGTCCGCTGGGCAGGAAAAGGCCCGCGGTGGCAAAGCCCACCAATCCGAGCATCATCACTATGGATCCCAGCAGGAAACTGCGCACCTGTGCCGCTGCGGCCGGATAGAACCACGGCTCGGTCGCGTCGCCGTCCCGTGGTGAGACGGGCTGGAGGAGGGCTGCGACGCCGAGCAGCAGTGCGGCCAGGGCTGTTGCCACGATTCCGGCGAGCTGGATGCTTTGCATCGAGGGTGAAAGCCTTACTCCCGTGCCTACGGCAACGATCAGCCCGGCCACCAAACCGACGCCGCTGCAGCACCAGCCGGCGGCAGCCAACCGGCGGCTGAGTGGCCGCACCAGCGGAGCCAGATCACCAAAGAGCATGTAGCAATCCTAGGCAACGCGTCTGGAAGGCGGCTGGGAGGCAGGGCAATGTTCGCTGTGGTCGGCGGCTTTAGGATGGAGCATGCCTATCGGGAAGCGAAGCCCTACATCCGCTGTGATCGGCCGTCTGCGGCTCGCCAGCCAAGGTCTGTTGGGCGGGAAGCGTGCTTCCGTTCCCGAAGCCGTCCGGTGGATGACTGCCATGCAGGCCCAGGACCTGGGTCATGCGCTGTGGGCGGTTGGCCAGAGGGTGGCGGGATCCGGAGCCTCCGAGGTCCGGGCGGCGCTGGACGCCGGGACGGTGGTCCGGTCCTGGCCGATGCGCGGAACGTTGCACTTGGTGGCGCCGGAGGACCTTCGGTGGATGCTGGGAATCACCAGCGGGCGGCTCATGCAATCACTGCGGACCAGGCACCGTGAACTGAACATCACACCGGATGACACCAGTCATGCCCGGGACGTGGCTTTGGAAACCATTGCCAACCTGTCGCGGGACACGGAGGCAGCGGGCGCCAGCCGGGAGCAGTTATTCGCGGCGTTCGAGGAGGCGGGCCAGGTCACCAAAGCCCAACGGGGCATCCACCTGATCGCTTGCCTGTGCCAGGAGGCGTCCCTGGTCCAAGGGCCTATGGCCGGAAGCAAAGGCAATGCGGGGGTGCAGCAGTTGTTTGTCCCTTTCGATCAGTGGATCAGGGACTCACGTGCCGTGGATCGCGAGCCCGGCCTCGCCGAATGGTTCCTCCGCTACATCCACAGCCATGGTCCTGCCACTGTCCGCGACTTCGCGTGGTGGACCCAGGTGCCGCTCAGCGAGGCCCGGGCGGCGCTGAGCGCCGTCCAGGATCAGTTGGTGGAGCTGTCGTTCGGGGACACAAGCTACTGGATGTCGCCGCAGACGGCTGCAATGCTCGACGACGGCGTTCCCGGCGCCCGCTCGGTGCTGGCTCTCCCCGGGTTTGATGAATTCCTGCTCGGGTACCAGGACCGGAGCCTGGTGCTCGCTCCTGAATTTGCCGAACTTGTGGTGCCCGGCAAGAACGGGGTCTTCAAACGGATCATCGTTGCCGGGGGTGGCGTGGTGGGGACGTGGGCCAGGACGGGAACAGGGAAGTCAGCCGGAGTGGTCCCGGAACCGTTCACGGGAACACTTGGACCGTCTGCGGAACGGTCCTTCCTGGCGCAGGCCCGTGCCTACCTGAAGTTCATGGAGAGCTGACCCCGGGTACGCGCCGGTTCCCTTAAACGGAAAACCCGCCCTTCCCTCGCCGTGAAGCAAGGGAAAAGCGGGTTCCGGAACGGGAAAGCCTAGAGCTTGCCCGTCACGATGTTCAGCATGCGGCGCAGCGGTTCGGCCGCACCCCACAGGAGCTGGTCGCCCACGGTGAAGGCGCTGATGTATTCCGGGCCCATTTCGAGCTTGCGGATACGGCCAACCGGGATGTCCAGCGTGCCGGACGCTGCCACGGGGGTCAGCTCGGCCATGGAGGCTTCCTTGGTGTTGGGCACAACCTTGGCCCACTCGTTGTCCTTGGCCAGGAGGTTCTCGATCTCCGTGACGGACAGGTCCTCGCGGAGCTTGAGGGTCAGGGCCTGCGAGTGCGAACGCATCGCACCAATGCGGACACACAGCCCGTCCATGGCGATGTGCTCCTTGCCTGCGGTGCCCTTGCCGGTACCGAGGATCTTGTTGGTCTCGACGCCGGCCTTCCATTCTTCCTTGGACTGGCCGTTGCCGAGGTCGGCATCAATCCATGGAATCAGGGAGCCGGCCAGCGGGACACCGAACTGGGTGGCGTCAACGCCGGTGCGCTGGGTAGCCAGGACCTTGCGGTCGATCTCAAGGATGGCGGAAGCGGGGTCCTCGAGTTCGCTGCTGACCTCGTTGTTGAGCGTGCCGAACTGGTTCAGGAGCTCGCGCATGTGGCGGGCGCCGCCACCGGAAGCGGCCTGGTACGTCATGGACGTACCCCACTCCACGAGGTTGTTCTTGAACAGCCCGCCGAGGCCCATCAGCATGCAGGAAACCGTGCAGTTGCCGCCGATGAAGTCCTTCACGCCGCCGGAGAGCCCGGCATCGATGACGTCGCGGTTGATCGGATCCAGCACAATGATCGAATCGTCGTTCATGCGGAGGGTGGAGGCGGCGTCGATCCAGAGGCCGTCCCAGCCACGTCTGCGGAGTTCGCCGTGGACCTGCTTGGTGTAGTCGCCGCCCTGTGCGGTGACAATAATCGGCAGCTTGGCAAGCGTCTCAATATCGAACGCATCCTCGAGCTTGCCGGGATCACCCGCGGTAGAGCTCAGGAACGACGGGGCGGCACCTCCTGCGTTCGAGGTGGAGAAAAATACCGGGTTGATGTTGGCGAAGTCGTTCTCTTCCTGCATGCGGTGCATCAGGACGGAGCCGACCATGCCACGCCAACCGACCAGTCCTACGGACGGATTAGCTGCTGTAGTCATTGAACCAGTCTAAACTTTCGACGCCGCCTGACGCTGTTGGTTACGTCACCCGCACAACGTACGACGGCGGACCCAGGGCCGGCGCCGGGCGGGCCGGCGGCGGTGCTAGCGTCCGGCGTCGTAATCCTGCAGGCCGTTACCCTCCGCGAGGGCAGCTTTGCGGGCGCGAAGGGCGAAGAACGCACCGAAGGCGAAGACCTGGGTCACCACCACCAGGACGATGATTCCGGCGATCTTGTTGCCGCCCAGGATCATGGTCAGCCCAACGATCGCTGACAGCAGCGCAAGGAGGGGCAACAGCATGTACCCCAGGACGAAGAGGGTTTCAGGTTTCTTGAGTATTGCCTGCATGATCCGGTTCCTAGCTTTCGGTCCGGCGCCACGACGTGAACCGGTATTTGGTGCCGTTTTTCGCCGTGTACCAATCCTCGTGAGGGGCTACGGAGTCGAACGTCCAGTCCTCGCCAAGTTCGGGGGCGAAGGTGTCGCCTTCGAGTTCGGCGTCAATGATGGTGATGACCGCAAGGTTGGCGATGCCCATCGATTGTTCGAAAATTTCCCCGCCGCCGATGATCCAGACCTTCTGGCCACCCGGCGCGAACTGGGACTCAAGCAGGGCTGCGTCCAGGGAGGAAACCACGACGGCGCCTTCCGCCCCGGGCGTCGAGGCCCAGTCCTGGTTGCGGGTCACCACGATGTTGGTGCGCCCGGGCAGCGGCCGGTACTTGTCCGGGAAGGACTCCCAGGTCTTCCGGCCCATGATCACGGGGTGCCCCGTTGTCAGTTGGCTGAAGTGCTTGAGGTCCTCGGGCAAGTGCCACGGCATACTGCCGTCCTTGCCGATGACGCCGGCTTTGGTCTGTGCCCAGATCATGCCGATCCCGGTCATGGATGCTGCAGTTTCCCGGGTGAAAATGAGGCCGGGAAGTTGCGCGTTGGTCTCTTCGGAGGGAGTGCTCATACGGCGATCGGTGCCTTGATAGTGGGGTGGTGGCGGTAGTCGACAACCTCGAAGTCCTCAAGGGTGTAGTCGAAGATGGAGTCGGGCTTGCGCAGGATCTTCAGCTGCGGGTAGGCGTACGGCTCCCGGCTGAGCTGCTCGGCCACCTGGTCCACGTGGTTGTCATAAACGTGGACGTCGCCGCCGGTCCAGATGAACTCGCCGGGTTCCAGATCTAGCTGCTGGGCCACCATTCGGGTGAGCAGCGCGTACGAAGCAATGTTGAAGGGCACTCCCAGGAAGGTGTCCGCCGAACGCTGGTACAGCTGGCAGGACAACTTGCCGTCAGCAACGTAGAACTGGAAGAACGCGTGGCACGGAGGCAGAGCCATGTCCTTGAGCTCGGAAACGTTCCATGCCGACACGATGTGCCTGCGGGAATCCGGGTTGTTGTGCAGGCTCTTCATGACCTCGGAAAACTGGTCAATGTGCCCGCCGTCGGGTGTAGGCCAACTGCGCCACTGGACGCCGTACACCGGTCCGAGCTCACCGTCGGCGTCTGCCCACTCATCCCAGATGGTGACGCCCTGGTCCTGCATCCACTTCACGTTGGAGTCTCCGCGAAGGAACCACAGGAGCTCCACTGCCACGGACTTGAAGTGCACCCTCTTGGTGGTGATCAGCGGGAAGCTTGTGGCCAGGTCGAAGCGCAACTGGCGCCCGAACACGCTCCGCGTCCCCGTCCCGGTGCGGTCCGATTTGTGCGTGCCATTGGCCATGACATCGCGCAGAAGGTCTTCATAAGGGGTGGGAATGCTCACGGATCAAGCTTACTAGTCGTCGAACGGCTTGAATTGCTCCACGGAGACCACCTTGCGCTCGCTGCCACGGGCCACATGGCAGACGATGACCTCCCCGGGCGAGAGGTACGGGTCCGCGCCGGGGAGCCTGCTGCGCAGATCATCGCCCATGTGTCGGCCCAATTGCTTGAGTACGGTCGGCAAGGCGGGACGGTGCGTGCACAGGGCCACGGGCACTTGCTTGTCGAACAGGGCCTCCACGGCGGCAGCCGTCTTCTTGGGCGAGCGTTCGTGGTTGTGCTCCGTCAGCGCCTCCACGAGCTTCACCTTGGCTTTGCTCGCTTTGGCATACGGGGCAATCGTTGCCACGCATCGCACCCATGGGCTGGTCACGACGCGCTGCGGCTTCCACCCCTGCAGGAGCCGTTGCACAGCCACTGCTTGCCGTTTCCCGGTGGCTGCCAAGGGGCGGTCGCCTTCGGCCTTGGTCCAGGAAGACCTCGGTTTGGCTTTGGCGTGCCGGACCAGGACCAATGGCCATGTGTCCAGTTCGCCCCTGGTATGGGCCTTCTCCAGATACTCCAAGGGCGCCACGTCAGAGGGGTTGCTCAGGTATTTGGCGGCCCTGTCCGGCGCGCACCACATGACGCTGTCCACCTCTTTGCCGTCGGGCCGGAGCTGCTCACCGTTGACCCGCATGGCCCAGTAGTGCACCACTTTGAGGCCAGCGTTGACGTGGTAATGAATGGGCGGCAAGGGGATTCCAAGTGTTGCCTCGAGCCCGATCTCTTCCCGGACCTCCCGGACCGCACACTCGGGAACCGTCTCGCCGTCGTCGATCTTGCCCTTGGGCCAGGACCAATCGTCGTACCGCGGCCGGTGGATGAGAAGCACCTCCAAGGCGCCTTTCTTGATGCGCCACGGGATCGCGCCAGCCGCGACGACGGCCACGGGTTCTCCCGGGTGGTCGGTCTGGTCGGCCACAGGTGTGTCGCTGTTCAAGTTGTTCCTTACCGCCGTGCTGCTGCCCGCTGGCGGGAGCGGGAGGCCAAGAGCCAGGACTGCATATCCAGGAGGGGCTCGCCCTTCTCATCAAGGTGATGCCGGGTCCAATGACCTTCATTATCCAAGTGCCAACTGGCGGTGGAGTCGTCCATGTAGCGGCGCATCAAGTCAAGGACCGTGTTCACGTCCTCCCGGCTGGCCAACTGGACCAGTGCCTCAACCCGGCGGTCCAGGTTGCGGTGCATCATGTCGGCAGAGCCGATGTACACCACGGGTTCTCCACCGTTGGCGAAGGCGAACACCCGGGAGTGCTCAAGGAACCGTCCCAGGATGGAGCGCACCGTGATGTTTTCGCTGAGGCCGGGCACACCCGGCCGCAGGGAGCAGATGCCGCGCACCACGACGTCCACCTTCACTCCGGCCTGGGATGCGCGGTACAGGGCATCGATGATGGCTTCGTCCACCATCGAGTTGACCTTGATCTGGACACGTGCGGCCACACCGTTGCGCGCATTGCGGATTTCTGTTTCGATCCGGTCAATCAGTCCTGAACGCACTGAGCGCGGCGCAACGAGCAGCCGCTTGAACGTGGACTTGGGGGCGTATCCGGAGAGCTGGTTGAACAGCTTGGAGAGGTCCTCGCCCACTTGTTCGTTTGAGGTCAGCAGGCCGAGGTCCTCGTAGTAGCGCGCCGTCCTGGGATGGTAGTTGCCGGTACCGATGTGGCAGTACCTGCGGAGGCCGTCCACTTCCTGCCGCACCACCAGCGACAGCTTGCAGTGGGTCTTCAGGCCCACGATGCCGTACACCACGTGGACGCCGGCCTGCTCCAGCTTGCGGGCCCAGGAAATGTTGGCCTGTTCGTCGAAGCGGGCCTTGATCTCCACCAGGGCCAGGACCTGCTTGCCCGCTTCGGCGGCGTCGATCAAGGCATCCACGATCGGGGAATCGCCGGAGGTGCGGTACAGCGTCTGCTTGATCGCCTGGACCTTCGGGTCCGCGGCGGCTTGCTCGAGGAAGGCCTGGACCGAGGTGGAGAAGGAGTCGTACGGGTGGTGGAGCAGGATGTCCCGCCGCCTCATGGCAGCAAAGACGTTGGCCGCCTTGGACGTCTCCGATTCGTTGAGGTACCGCGAGGTGTGCGGCACGTGCTTGGGGTAGTGCAGATCCGGGCGGTCAATGCCAGCGATGACGGAAAGCCCGCGAAGGTCCAGCGGAGCGGGTACCGAGTAGACCTCGGACTCGTCCACGCCAAGCTCGCGGACCAGCAAGGCCCTGACGTTCGGGTTGATATCGGTGGTGACTTCCAACCGGACGGGCGGACCGAACCGGCGGCGCAGGAGTTCCTTCTCCAGCGCCTGCAGGAGGTTCTCGGCGTCGTCCTCTTCCACCTCGACGTCCTCGTTGCGGGTGACGCGGAAGGTGTGGTGCTCCAAAACTTCCATGCCCGGGAAGAGCGTGTCCAAGTGGACGGCGATCAGTTCTTCGAGGGCGATGAACCGGGCCACCCTGCCAGGGATGGCGCCGGCGCGGGGACCATCCACGGAGATCAGCCGCGGCAGCTGGTCCGGAACCTTCACGCGGGCGAACAGCTCTTTGTCGCTGATCGGGTTGCTGACGATCACCGCCAGGTTCAGGGACAGGCCGGAGATGTAGGGGAACGGGTGCGCCGGGTCCACTGCGAGCGGCGTGAGGATGGGGAAGACCTTCTCCTGGAACAGGGCGCTGAGGCGGTGGCGCGCCTCCTCGTCGAGTTCGTTCCAGTGCATGACGTGGATGTGCTCGAAGGCCAAAGCCGGACGGATCTGCTCGGCAAATACCCGGGCATGCCGTTCCTGCAGTTTGTGGGCTTCCTCGCCGATCTGTTCCAGTACCTCAATCGGGCTCAACCCGGCAGGGGAGGGGACGGCCAGGCCGGTGGCGATACGGCGCTTGAGGCCGGCCACCCGGACCATGAAGAACTCGTCAAGGTTGGAAGCAAAAATGGAGAGGAAGTTGACGCGCTCCAGGAGGTAAAGATCGGGATCCTCAGCCAACTCCAGAACGCGGGAGTTGAAAGCCAGCCAGCTGAGCTCGCGGTCCAGGAACCGGTCCGGCGAAATATCACCCTCCGGTTCCAGGTTGGGCGCAAACTCGGGGATGTCTATCCGGTCCTGCGTGGCCCGGGACGCGGGCACCTCGGATGAGCCGAAGCGCGCGGGCAGCGTTGCGCCCTTGGAGGTAGGTCCGGCGGTACCGACGGGGTCCGGCTGCATGGGTTTCTCCTAAGCTCAGGACTGGGTTTCCTCCCACATTACAAGCAATTGGGCGACCCGATTCCAAGATGTCCATGCCCGGTCCCGTGTCCGGACCGCACAGGCTAATTACCGGGCAAAGGCCCGTACATGACGTCGGTGTCCCACCGGACGAAGCCAAGTTTCCGGTAGAGGGCCACAGCGGCCTCATTGTCAGCGTCGACGTACAGCATGACAGCGTGGAGGCCCTTCTCCTGCAGGTGCCGGATGCCGGCTACGGTCAGGGCCTTGCCCAAGCCCGAACCCTGCGCGTCCGGCGTCACCCCCACCACGTACACTTCGCCGATGGCCGGATGGGGACCTTGCTTCGGGTGCACCTTGGTCCAGTGGTAACCCAGCAACGTGCCGTCGGCGTCGACCGCCAGGAGGAAGCCTTCGGGATCGAACCAGGCCTCTTCCTCCCTGGCCTTCAGATCCGCCAGGGTCATGGAGCCCTGCTCCGGGTGGTGGGCGAAGGCGGCCCGGTTGGCGGCCAGCCAGGCTTGCTCGTCCTGGCCCGGCACAAAGGCGCGCAGGGTGACGCCGGGCGGCAGGGCGGCGTCGGGCAGCGAAGACGAAGATGACATCAAGCGCATCTTCCGCAGTTCGCGGACCGGACCGTAGCCAAACCGGGAGGCAAGTTCGGCAGCGGCCTCATGGTTGCCATGCGACCAAGCCGTCAACCCGTCGAATCCACGCTTCTCCTGCAAGGCAGCCAACAACCGTCCCGCGACGCCGCGGTTGCGGTAGCTAGGGTGGACGGCCAGTTCCAGCACTCCGGTACCGTCCGGCGATTCAATGACGACGGCGATCCCGGCCAGGTCTTCGGCGGTGGCAGGGTCCGAGTCCTCGTCGGGGGCGTAGAGCGCCAGGGACAGCACCCGGTGTACACCGCCGTCGGAGCCGCGCAGTGTCACCAGCGTCTGTTCGGAGAGCGGCGGATTTCCATCCGACTCGGCAGCAGCAGCACCCAAGGTGCTGAAATCCTTAAACAGCTCGGCATCCAAAGCGCCGTCAACGAACAGTACAGGCCAGTTCTCAGGGTGCGCGTGACTCATGATGCAAGGCTATACGCCAAGGCGGGACCGTGCGATTTGAAGTGTCCGCCAATCGGGGGTAGCTTAGGTAACTCGTTCGGCTTTGAAAGCCGGATACGAGGGGGATCCACCAGTGGGGTGGCTTCGATACGTTCGACCCGTATGTCCTCCACAACAGCACACAGAGAGGGCCGGGAATCAGCTGATTCCCGGCCCTCTCTGCTATGCATTTATGTTTCCTGGAGCCCTACGCTTCCGACAGCTCGTCATCCGGAAGCCGCACCAGGGTCAACCGGTAGCCCACGTTGCGGACCGTGCTGATGAGGTTCTCGTGGTCCACTCCCAATTTCGCCCGGAGACGACGGATGTGGACGTCCACGGTCCGCGTTCCGCCGTAGTAGTCGTAACCCCAGACCTCGGTCAGCAGCTGCTGGCGGGTAAAAACGCGTCCCGGGTGCTGCGCCAGGTACTTGAGGAGTTCGAATTCCTTGAAGGTCAGGTTCAGTGGCTGGCCGCCTACGCGGGCCGTGTAACTCGCTTCATCAATGACGACGCCGGCTGCGCGGATCTCCGTTTGGGTTTCCTCTTCGCCCGGTACAGCGCGCGCCATGGCCAAGCGGATACGGGCCTCCACCTCGGCCGGGCCGGCAGAATCCAGGACGATGTCATCCACCGACCATGCCGAGGACACGGCAGCCATGCCGCCCTCCGTGAGGATCAGCATCAGGGGAGCGCTCAGTCCGGTTGCCTTCAGCAACTGGGTCAGGGAACGTGCGCCCACAAGGTCCTTGCGGGCGTCGAGGAACACGATGTCCGTGGGGTCCGTCTCCAACAAGGCTGTAGGTTCTGCCGGGAGGATGTGCACGCGGTGGTTCAGCAACTCCAAGGCAGGTAGGATGTCCACCGAAGATCCGGTGCTGTTCGTCAGGAGCAGGATGTGCGACATAGTTCCTCCAATGGGCTGTGCGCGCATCATCGGGCGTCGAAACCGGAGTTTCACCGGCCGGTCACGGCGGCAAGACCGCCCCTGGCCGTTGTAACGGGGTCAGGGCAAATCAGTGCGCCGTTGAAGTCTGAGTATACCCACCGGCGCCTTTCCAGTCAGGGATTCGTGACGGCCGGAAGCGGGAATTACGACATATAGGGCCGCCATAAGGCAGGATTGTCGAGAGGTCGTAAGACGCATCGAATTGAGGTCGGGCACACAGTGAAGTCTTGGAGCATCGGGGTATTCGGACTCGTGGCGCTCGCAGCCATCGTGGCCAGCACCTTCGTATCCCGGGAAGCCATGGTGGGCGTCGGCGTCGCCGCATCGGCCGTTGTGGGGTTCGGCTGGCCGCATTTCCTGGCCGTGCCCGCCAAGAAAACGCTGGCGGCGGTCATCGGCCTGGCCGGTGCAGGCTCGGCCGTCACCGCGGCCTACCTTCCCGCCCCGGGTTTCCTTGACGGCACACCGGCTTTCATCGCGTTGGGCGTCATGGCGGTTTTCATCATCCAGCTCGTCAGGGGGACAGGGCAGGCCCAACGCCTTGAGTCCACCCTGGGCTGCAGCGCGGGTGTGTTGCTCAACTGCCTTGGTGCGGGGTGGATCGCCGGAGCAAGGTTCAACGGCGTCAAAGAGATGGTCCTCGTGGCCGGGCTCTCCGCCGCCGTGGCGTTGCTGGTGGGGATCATCAGGTGGCCGGACCGCATCGTCGCACCCCTGGGCATCGTCATGGCCGGACTCATGGCGCCCCTGGCCGGCCTGGTTTTCTCGGATATCGCGGTTCTTCCTGCTGCTTTGGTGGGCGTGGCGACGGGCTCGGTGCTGGTCTGCTTCCGGCGAATGGTCACGTTGCGGCGCGGACGCCTGACTCTGCCGGCGGCGCTGGGCATGGGCGTTGCGCCCGTGTGGGCGATCGGAACCCTGGCGTACTTCATAGACAAACTACTCATCTACTAACGGTTAGGATGGCATCATGTCTGTTCTCGCATTTGAAATCTTCTTCCTTGTCCTCCTCGGCATTGCCAGCATCGCCATGGCCTGGTTCGCTGGTTTCGTCGTTTACCGTCTTTTCAAGGGCCAGAAGTAGCCTGTCCCTCCCTGCAGTCCAACTGAGGTAGTCGTTGTGCCTATTGAGATCCCGACCGACCTGACCCCTGAACTTGTTCCCCTTTCCTGGCTCATTGGCGAGTGGGAAGGACGCGGCCGCCTTGGCACCGGGGACGAGGACTCGGAGCATTTCGTCCAGCACGTATCCTTCACCCACAACGGGCTGCCCTACCTGCAGTACCGGGCTGAGAGCTGGATCAGCGATGACGCCGGCGCAAAGTTGCGCCCGCTGACCGTGGAGACCGGCTTCTGGGCTTTGGAGCGCAAACTCCAGGAAGGCGACGGCGGTCCCGGGCTGATTCCCGCGGACATCGTGCCCGTGCTCAAGACCGCTGACGATGTTGAAGAACGCCGCAACAAGGACGGCGGGTTCGATCTCGCCGTCTCCATTTCGCACCCAGGTGGAATTACCGAGTTGTACTACGGCCAAATCAAAGGGCCGCAGATCCAGCTCACCACGGACATGGTGATGCGCGGCGGCCACTCCAAGGAATACACGGCGGCAACCCGCATCTTCGGCCTCGTTGACGGCAACCTCCTCTGGCGCTGGGATGTAGCTGCCAACGGAAAAGCCCTTGAAGCCCACGCCTCGGCATTCCTCCATAAGGTGTCCTGACCCCGGCGCGAGCCTTCACTGAACGTTCCATCAGCACAAGCAAAAGGAGCAGTTAGTGAACAGCAGCCTCAAGCCCGGTGGCTATGAGGGCCTCAAAGCCGTGTTCTTCAACGGAACCTTGAAGCCCTCACCGCAGGTCAGCAATACCGACGGCCTGATCCGGATCAGCCGGGACATCATGGAGAAGCAGGGCGTTGCCACGCAGCTCATCCGCATCGTGGACCACGACATCGCCAGCGGTGTCTACCCGGACATGCGCGAACACGGGTGGGAGCACGACGAATGGCCGGAGATCTATCCGGCGGTCGCCGAGGCAGACATCGTCGTGGTGGCGGGCCCCATCTGGCTTGGCGACAACTCGTCCCAGACCAAGAAGCTGATCGAGCGGCTCTACGCACACTCGGGCCAGCTCAACGGCAAGGGACAGTGGGCGTTCTACCCCAAGGTGGGCGGCTGCCTCATTACCGGCAACGAGGACGGCATCAAGCATTGCTCCATGAACGTCCTGTACAGCCTCCAACACATCGGCTTTACCATCCCGCCGCAAGCTGACGCGGGCTGGATCGGACCGGTGGGGCCGGGGCCCAGCTATCTGGATGAAGGGTCCGGCGGGCCGGAGAGTGATTTCACCAACAGGAACACCACCTTCATGACGTGGAACCTACTCCACATGGCCAAACTGTTGAGGGACGCCGGAGGTATTCCTGCCTATGGCAATCTTCCGGAAGAGTGGAAGGCCGGCACCCGCTTTGACTTCGAGAACCCCGAATATCGATGACCGGCATACCCTGTGCCAACGTCCGTGGGGAATACCCCCGAACCTGAAGGACTTCTACTTCATATGACATACAAGAGCCCTCTGCTGTCGCGCCCTGGAGCCGTCGGGGATACCGGACTGGATGCCGGCGTCGCGGCCCATTATGGCGAGCCGTTGCGCGAGCAGCGCGCCCTGGCAAACGGTACCGCCGTCGTCGATCTTTCCCACCGCGGTGTGGTGACCGTGACCGGACCCGATCGGCTGAGCTGGCTCAACACTTTGTCTTCGCAACAGTTGACCAATTTGCAACCGCAGGTTGCCAGTGAACTCCTCCTGCTGAGCGTCCAAGGGCGCATCGAATTCGATGCGCGGGTTATCGACGACGGCGGCACCACCTGGCTGATCGTCGAAACGGCCGAGGCCGCCCCGTTGGCGGAGTGGCTGAACAAGATGAAGTTCATGCTTCGCGTGGAAATCGCCGATGTTTCGGAGCAATGGGCGGTGATCGGCTCCACCAAGCCGGTGGAGCGGCTGTCCGGGCGGTTGGTATGGGAGGACCCCTGGCCGCACGTGGGCCCGGGCGGCTACTCGTACAGCCTGGTCCCGGAGGAGTCGCATCCCGGCCTGGAACGTCCGTGGTTCGAATATCTTGTCCCGGCCGCCGAACTCGAGTCCGCCGTGGAGGGCCTGCCTTTGGCTGGCGCCATGGCTGCAAATGCGCTGCGCATCGCGGCGTGGCGTCCACGCCTCGGGGCGGAGACGGATGACAAGACGATTCCCCACGAACTGGACCTGATCCGTACTTCGGTCCACTTGAACAAGGGCTGCTACAAGGGCCAGGAAACCATTGCGCGGGTCCACAACCTTGGCCACCCGCCGCGGCGCCTCGTCTTCCTTCAGTTGGACGGTTCGCAGCACACCCTTCCTGCCGTCGGCAGTGTTGTATTTGCCGGTGACCGCAAGGTGGGTACGCTGACATCGGTGGCGCAGCACTTCGAAATGGGCCCCGTAGCGCTGGCAGTGATCAAGCGCTCGGTTTCGGCAAGCGAACCGTTGACGGTGATGGATGGCGACGAGCCGTACGTCGCGGCCCAGGAAGTGATCGTCGCCCCCGACGCCGGACAGGTAGTCGGGCGCCAGACCGGATTCCTGAAGGGACCCCACAGATGACCCAGCCCACCGGCCACGACGCCGCAGCCCAGCCCTCCAGCGAGGCCGACGATGAAGCAGTGGCACTGGCACACACGCTTTTCGACGCAGCCCGGGAAGGAAATTCCGCGTTGCTGCGCGGCTATCTCGATGCTGGTGCTCCTGCAACCCTGACCAATGCCGCCGGAGACTCCTTGCTGATGCTTGCGGCCTATCACGGGCACGAGGAGACGGTTCAACTCCTGGTTCACCACGGCGCAGACGTCAATTCGGCCAACGACCGTGGCCAGACCCCGCTCGCCGGAGCTGTCTTCAAGGGCTATACCGGCGTTGCCCGGGCCCTGCTTGACGCTGGAGCGGACCCGGACTCCGGAACGCCGAGTGCCCGGGACGCGGCCAAGATGTTTGCCCGGACGGAGATTCTGGAGCTTCTGGGCTAGGGCCTGATCGACCGATAACCCTGTTGCCCCAAGCAACAGGGTTTTTTGGTAGCGCAATACTCCACGTGGAATAATTGCCATGGAGTATTGGCACAGGCGTATTCAAAGGAGGGCGTCACGATGGTCCAGTCCGGGAAACTGACAGCGCTGGGCGTCGCGTCCCTGGCGTTGCTCGCCGAGGGGCCCATGCACCCCTATGAGATGTACCAGGTGTTGATGGCCCGCCATGAGGACCGGCTGGTGAAGGTGCGCCCCGGCACGCTCTATCACGCTGTCCGGCGCTTGGAGGAGGCCGGTTTGGTGGAGGCCGTCGGGACCGACCGCGAGGGGAACCGCCCTGAGCGGACTACTTACAGGATCTCGGCGGCCGGGCACGAGGCGCTCGATGTGCGCCTCCGGGAGATGCTGGCGAAACCCGTCAACGAATACCCGGTCTTTCCGCACGCCATTGCCGAGGCGCACCACCTCCCCGCCGAGGCCGTCATCGAACTTCTTGGCCAGCGGGTGGACGCGCTCCAGGCCGGCCTGGATTTCCTCCTGCATGCTGAGCGGGTTGTCACAGCCAAAGGCCTCGATCGCAAGTACTGGATCGATGTCATGTATCAACAACAAATGCTTCGAACGGAGATCTCGTGGATCCACGGGCTCCTACGGGAGTTGCGCAGTGGTGAGCTGCCTTGGGACGACCCCCAAGCAACCCCGTCCGAACTTTCCAACAAACCAAAGGAATCCCTTGGAAAACGTAGCTAAGCCGTGGCCGGCCCTGTGGTCACTCGTGGTGGGATTCTTCATGATCCTGATCGACACCACCATCGTGTCGGTCGCCAACCCCCGGATCATGGAGGGCCTCAATACTGACATCAATGCGGTCATCTGGGTAACCAGCGCCTACCTCCTGGCCTATGCAGTGCCGTTGCTGATCACCGGCAGGATGGGTGACCGCTTCGGTCCAAAGAACCTGTACCTGATAGGTCTGGTTGTCTTCACCCTGGCATCGCTGTGGTGCGGATTCTCGCAGGACATCGGCATGCTCATCGCCGCCCGCGCCGTCCAGGGACTGGGCGCTGCCATGATGACGCCGCAGACCATGGCCGTCATCACCCGGATCTTCCCGCCTGACCGCCGCGGCGCGGCCATGGGACTGTGGGGAGCCACCGCGGGCATGGCCGTGTTGGTGGGACCGATCCTCGGCGGCGTCCTGGTGGACGGCCTCGGCTGGGAGTGGATCTTCTTTGTCAACGTGCCCATCGGCGTCGTTGCCTTCATCCTGGTCACCCGCTTCGTCCCGACGCTGACCACCCACACCCACAAGTTCGATATCCCGGGCGTGGTGTTGTCCGCGGCCGGCATGTTCCTGCTCGTCTTTGGCATCCAGGAAGGCCAAACCTACGATTGGGGCACCATCAACGGCGTCGTCAGTGTCTGGGGCCTGATCATTGCCGGTGTGGTGGTGCTGGCGCTGTTCGTCGTCTGGCAACAGATACTTGAACGTCGCGGCGGTGAACCGTTGCTGCCCCTGGGCCTGTTCCGCGACCGGAACTTCTCCCTTGGAAACAGCACCATCATGGCCGTCGGCTTCACGGTTACCGCGTTTCCCCTGCCCACCATCTTCTACTACCAGGTGGTCCGTGGGCTGACGCCAACGCAGTCGGCCCTCCTGATGATCCCGATGGCTGTTATTTCGGGTGGGCTCGCGCCGTTCGTGGGAAAGCTGATCGACCGTGCCAATCCCCGCTGGTTCGCCGTGTTCGGCTTGGTCTGCCTGTCCGCCGCACTTTTCTGGACCGCTGCCTTGCTGACACCGGACACTCCGATCTGGGTCTTCCTGCTTCCCAGCGCCTTGCAGGGTGTAGCGAACGCCTTCATGTGGGGGCCGATCTCCAATGCCACCACCCGTAACCTTCCGCCGCGCCAGGCGGGAGCGGGTTCCGGCGTCTTCAATACCACCCGCCAGATCGGTGCGGTCCTGGGGTCGGCCGCCGTCGCGGCGCTGATCCAGGCGCGCCTTGCTGCAGAGCTGCCGTCCAGCGGGGCGGGGGCACCGGTCAATGAGGCATCCATGTCCGGGGCACTTCCGGAGGCCCTGCATGCAGGATTCTCGACGGCGATGAGCCAGTCGACGCTGTTGCCGGCAATCGCCGTCCTGGTGGGAGCAGTGTTGGCTGCCTTCTATGCCAAGCCGAAATCGGTGGACGGCTGGGGCGGGGGAGCACCGGTCCCTGAGGGGCAGGCTGCGGAGCGGTCCAGCAAGTAAACGGGCAGGGCCCTACGCGAGCAGGACGCCCGCGTGGAGCCCGCCGGTGGTAAAGCCGATGCTGCGTGCCATGGCAAGCGCGCCGCTGTTGCTGACATCCGCCTTCCACTGGAGCGTCAGGCCGGCGGCCAGGGCCTCGTGCGCGGCAATCGAGGCAGCAAGCGTACCGAGGCCCCGGCGCCGCCATTCAGGGGCAACCAAAACACCCATATTGGCAAGGAGCCCTTCCCATTCGGAATAGGCTCCGCACGCCAAAGGCACCGGGCTTTCCGCATCCGGGTGCATGATGGTGAATCGGTGTTCCAAGGTCTGCAGCCCTACCTCGTTGACGTCATCGGGAGGACACAGCTGTTCCAGTCCGATCGCTTCCGGATTGCCCCGGGAAACGGTCACGTCCTCGCCCGGTTGTTTCAAGGGAAGGTCGTCGGCGAAAAAGAGGGCGGAGGAACCCAAACCGTGTCCTCCGTGGGAGCGCGTCAGGGTCAGCAGGGTGACGTGCTGGGCGAGGTCGACGTCGGGAATGTCCGCCGCCGCGTCGAGCGCCCATTGCGGCCCTACCAGGGCCGATACGCCGAACAAGCGCAGGAAAACCACGGATCGTGCCGATTCGTCCGCCTTGGAAATCCTGTACGCGGGATCGCCGGGATCCGCGGAGGCTGCTGCGACGCGGGCTGAGGCGTCCGCAAAGGAGTGGTCACCAAGCCCCAAATGGCGAGCCCACGCCAGCTGGATAATGGCAGCGGACGTGGGCTCAAGGGTCATGGGTTCAGCCTAGCCGACTAACCAAACAACACTGACGCTTCGTCGTAGCGGTGCTGCGGCACGGTCTTGAGCTTGCCGAGGGCTTCCTCAAAACCAACATGGGAGATGTCCGTGCCCTTGAGCGCAACCATGGTTCCCCAGCGGCCGTCCACCACGGAGTCGATCGCTGCCATGCCCAGGCGCGTGGCGAGGACGCGGTCATAAGCGGTGGGAACGCCGCCGCGCTGGATGTGGCCGAGGATGGTCGCACGGGTCTCGATGCCCGTGCGCGCCTCGAGCTCGGGTGCCAGCTGGTCCGCGATGCCTCCCAGCCGGGGACGGCCAAAGGTATCCAGGCCGCGTTCGGAGTGCGGGGATTCCATGTGATCGGGCACGAACCCTTCCGCCACCACCACCAAAGGTGCGCGACCGCGGTCATGGGCCAGTTGGACCCACTCGGCGATCTGTTCGATGCTCACCTTCTGTTCGGGGATAAGGATGGCGTGGGCGCCGGACGCCATGCCGGAGTGGAGGGCAATCCAGCCAACGTGGCGGCCCATCACTTCCGCAATCATGCAGCGGTGGTGGGATTCACCCGTGGTGCGCAGGCGGTCGATCGCCTCCGTGGCGATTTCCACGGCAGTGTCGAAACCAAAGGTGTAGTCCGTCGCGTCGAGATCGTTATCCACGGTCTTCGGGACGCCGACGATCTTCAAACCGGCGTCAGTGAGGCGTTTGGCTGCTGCCAGGGTGCCCTCGCCGCCGATCGCGATGATGGCATCGATGCCCAGCCGTTCCATGTGGGCCTTGATGACCTCCGGACCGCCGCCGTTCTCGAAGGGGTTGGTGCGGGAAGTGCCCAGGATGGTGCCGCCCTGCTTGGCGATACCGCGGACCATGGTGCGGGGGATGTCAATGACGTCACCTTCCACCACACCACGCCAGCCGTCCCGGAAGCCCACGAACTCCTGGCCGTGGATTGCGATGCCTTTGAGGACCGCTCCACGGATCACTGCGTTGAGGCCGGGGCAGTCGCCGCCGCTGGTAAGAATGCCAATTTTCATGTTTGCTCACTCATGGCTTGGAGGAATACTTGCCGAGCGCCACGCTGAGCTCCCCACGATTGTAGTCGTGGATGTGGGGTGGGACACAAACGGTTACATTCCACTCACGGCGTGCGGTATTGGAAACACTCCCGAAAACACGATGAATCGCCCCGCATCCGGCAGGACGATTCTTCGTATTCAATGAGGTGTTGCGGAGCCCGCTAAGTGCGCTTTCCGTCTTTGTCCCGGCCGGCTGGCCGGGGTACTACCGGGAACGCTGGCTGATGAACGATTCCAGCGCGATCCGGTTCTGTTGGTCCGGAAGGATCAGCCACGCGAGGATGTAGAAAATGATGGCCGGTCCGGGCAAGAGACAGAACAACAGGAATCCCACCCGGACGTACGCTACGTCCACATTGAGCTTCGCTGCGATGCCTCCACAGACGCCGGCCAACCAACGCTGCGGGCCGCGCTTCAGGCCGAAGCCCCTGACGATGCTGAAGAACTTGTCCATGGTTACAGCCTTCCTTGTTGGTGCTGCTTTGTCACTTGCTTCGACCCCCGTCCGGCAGCCACGAGGCCGCCGACTACCAGCGCGGCGCCGGCCCCGATCATCAGGCCGATCAACACGTAGGTTCCGTCCAGGACGATCCAGCCCATGGTGGAAACCAGGAGCAGGGCGGCCAGGGCGATCACAATCAACCCCCACACCACGGTGCCGATGCGCGCTTGCTTGGGTTCGTCGTCGTTCTGTTCAATCCGGTAGGTGGGCTCCAAATGCGGCGTCAGCGGAATCTCCTCCAACCGGGGCCGCGCGATCGGCTCGGTGGGACGTGTTTCCTGGGGGAGAGCCTCTTTGGGGAGCGGCCCGGCGGGGCGGGCGTCACCTGGTTGGTTGGTGCTCATGTCAGTTTCCTTCCTTGATGGTCACGTTGCTGAACGTGCCATCGATCTCCACCACGAGGTTCGCTCCGGGTTTGTCCGTGTTGTACGTCGAGCGGTCGTCCTCGAACCGCCCGCCGCGGTCGGCGCCGCGCTCGTTGAGGTTCCCGAACGTCATATCCGCCCGGACTTCCACCGGAACGTTGTCCGGAATGATGACGGTGATGTTGCTGGCGGTTGCATCCACCGGGACAGTGACTTCCGTGGTGAGCGGCGGCGTCAGGTTCATGTCACTCAGGTCCACGGTGCCGTTCGCGGCAGTGATGTTCAGCCCCTGCCGGGCCTGGTCAATGCTGACCGGAGCCCAATTGACCTCTTGGAAGCCAATGCGGTCTCCATTGCGCGGGATGACGTTGAAAATACCGCCGACCACCAAGGCCACGACGGCCAGGAATCCCAGAAAACCTGATGTCCGTCCGCGCAAGCCAGCCACCAAAATGCCCAGGCCGAGGATGGCCGCACCCACGGCCCACACCACGGAGTCCGCTGCGTTACCCAGGTTGATGACGTTGGCGACGTCCAGGGCCTTCAAGGTTCCGCCGGCCAGGAGGGCCGTTCCGGCACTGACTGCCACGATTGCGGCACCTGGTCCCTTGGCCTTCTGCCGAGGGGGCTTGGGCGGCTGTACCTGCCCCGAGCCATAGGGCGGCTGACCATAGGGTGGCTGCCCGTAGGCGCCGGAGCCGCGGGGAGGACGGGGGCCCGACGGACTGTAGGGGCCCACCGGCGTCGATGAGCTGCCCGGTCCGTACACCGGTACACCCGTGTTGGCTCCGGCGGGCGCCTGGGAAGAAGAAGCACCGTAGGTGCTGCCTGCGGGCCCACCCGTCGACGCCGGGGTTGCGGTGCCGGCCGCCGGGGCCGCGGGTGCGCCGAAGTTTTGCCGGTTCATGGGAGATTCGCCTTTCTGGCTGTTGTTGCGCTGGACCAGGTAATAGATGAGGTACGCGATGCCGCCCACCCAGAACAGCGTCCAGAAAAGACCCGGAAGTCCGTCCCAACCCCAGCCCCAAAAGCCGCGTCCCAGGCTCGGCAGGCCGATGATCGAGGTTGCCAGTGCGCCGGTCATGCCGCCGGACCATCGGCCGGCAGCCGCTTCCTGCACGTGGATACGGCCATCAGGTTCCGGCAGCAGCGCCCACGCAAGGCCGTAGAGCAGGACGCCCACTCCGGCGAAGAGCGCCAGGACAATGAAGATGCCCCGGACAATCAAGGGATCGATGCCGAACCGGTGCGCCACTCCGCTTGCGACGCCGCCGATCCAGCGGTCCGGGCCGCGGCGGATGCCTTGGTTGCGGATCCAGTCAAAGAAGTTCTGCTGGGAAGTCCAGCTACCGGGACCGGCGTTGCCCGTGGGGTACGGGCGTGCGGAAGGCTCCTCGGCCGGGCCGGATCCGGCGGCACCGCCGGGGGCGTTGTTGCCCGGACGCCCGGCATCGGCAGGGGTTCCGGAATCCTCGGGATTCATGCTGTTCGCGTTCATACTTCGATCCTGCCGCCTGGCCCGTTCCGTCCTCTATTGGGGGATACCCTGAATGATCCCTGAGGGACCCCCGAAGCGCCGCCGTTACGGGCCTGAGAGCCCCGATCCGTGTTTGGATTGATACATGGATACCGCTTTGGAACGCCCCGCGCTGGTCCGCAGCAGCGACCGCATGATCGCGGGAGTCTGCAGCGGACTCGCCGGACACTTGGGCTGGCCGGTGAAGTATGTCCGGCTGGCCATGGTCCTCGCCAGCTTCGCCGGCGGTGCGGGCATGGCCTTCTACGCGTGGTTGTGGATCATGGTTCCCACGGCGGATGAGAACGCCCGGCGCAACGCCAAGCGGCCGGCGTCGCCCATCGCTCCCGCGGTGAGCCGCCCGTCCGCCGGTCCCGCCACAAACTACGACGCCGGGTCCCTCACCGGGCGTGGGACAGGCGCCCCCGGCAACGTCGCCGGAGCCTCCGGTGATGCCCCCTCCGGTGCCGATGGGACAACCGCGCCGTCCGGGGACTGGGGAAGCGTCGGTGCAAGTCCCGTGGCGCCGTGGTTCACGTTCCGGAAGATCCAGTACGGCAAGGAGATCCTTCTTGGAGTAGGGCTGCTGCTGGTGGCCGCCATCCTGATTGCCCAACAACTGGGCGTGGACGTGCCGCTGGGAACCCTGATCCCGGCCGCAGCAATCCTTGGCGGTGCTTCCATCGCGTGGATGCAGCTGGATGAGACCCGCCGGGCCGGACTGGTGGACAAGACGAAAGCCGATCAGGCAGGCGGATGGGTTCGCCTCGCGGCCGGGCTCGCGCTGGTGGTGGCAGGGGTCCTGGTGATGGTCTCTGGCTCGGGGTCGTGGGAGCAGACGTGGCTTGCCCTGCTTGCCTCCGTGGCGGTCCTTGGGGGAGTCGTGTTGGTCCTGCTGCCGTGGGGTTTGAAGTTCTGGAAGGACCTCGAAGCCGAACGCGCCGGGCGTGTCCGCGAAACTGAACGTGCCGAAATCGCCGCGCACCTCCACGATTCCGTCCTGCAAACCTTGGCGCTCATCCAACGCCGGGCGGGTTCGGAGCAGGACGTTGTCCGGCTGGCCCGGGCACAGGAACGTGAACTGCGTAGTTGGCTGTTCAGCGATTCCACCAAGGAAGCCGGGCTGCTCGCAGAGCGGGTCAAGGCCGTTGCGGCGGAGGTGGAAGACGCTCTGGGCAATCCCGTGGAAGTGGTGACCGTAGGCGATACGGAGATGACCGAGCGGCACGAGGCACTGGTCCAAGCTGCCCGTGAGGCCATGTTGAACGCGTCCCGCCACGGCGGAAGCACAGTGTCTGTCTACCTTGAATGCACTGCGGGAAACACCGAGGTCTTCATTAAGGACCGGGGGCCGGGATTCGATCCCGACGCCGTGCCCGAGGACCGCATGGGCGTCAAGGAGTCCATCATCGGGCGCATGAAGAGGCACGGCGGCACAGCGGCCATCATCAGCAGCGGCAACGGAACGGAAGTCCGGTTGGCGCTGCCCGCCATGGAGGCGGAGAACAACGAACCAAGGAACGGAGAAGTCCGGCAATGAACAGCCCTGCCCAGCCCGGCGCGCGGAGCGTGCGCGTGGTGATCGTGGACGACCACACCATTTTCCGCTCAGGTCTCAAAGCTGACCTGGACGAGCGCATGGACGTTGTGGGGGAGGCCGGCACGGTTGAACAAGCCATCGCCGTGATTGCCGAAACCCGCCCCGAAGTGGTGCTGCTGGACGTCCACCTGCCAGGGGGCTTGGGCGGTGGAGGCAGGGAGGTCATTGCGGGTTCGGCTGCGCTCCTCAAGACGACGAGCTTCCTGGCCCTGAGCGTTTCCGACGCCGCCGAGGACGTGGTGGCCGTGATCCGCGCGGGCGCCCGCGGGTACGTTACCAAAACCATCTCCGGTGCCGAGATCTCCGACGCCGTCATCAGGGTTGCCGATGGCGACGCCGTCTTCTCGCCGCGGCTGGCCGGGTTTGTCCTTGATGCCTTTGGAACTGCGCCGGCCGACATTGCCGACGACGAACTGGACAAGCTCTCCGCCCGCGAGCTCGAAGTCATGCGGCTCATCGCCCGGGGATACAGCTACAAAGAGGTGGCCAAGGAGCTCTTCATCTCCATCAAGACGGTGGAAACCCATGTCTCCGCGGTCCTCCGCAAGCTCCAGCTGTCAAACCGCCACGAGCTCACCAAGTGGGCTGCCGAACGCCGCCTCCTCTAACCCCTCCCCAACGCTCTCCCACATCCCACCCGTGTTTCCCCAACCATCTTCCACATCCCACGCCTTAAACTGAAACGCTCTTCCACCATCAGCGGTGGAAGAGCGTTTCAGTTCAGGGGCGGGGTTACTTGGCCTTGCCGAGGAACTCCTGGAGCCGGCGGACGCCTTCGGCGAGGTCGTCGTCACCGAGCGCGTAGGACAACCGGACGTAACCCGAGGGGCCGAAGGCCTCACCGGGAACCACTGCGACCTCAACCTCGTCGAGGATCAGCGCGGCCAGTTCCGCGGACGTCGAGGGACGCACGGGGCCGTTGGCCGTGTCAAATTCCTTACCCAGCAGCCCGCGGACGTCTGCGTAGACGTAGAACGCGCCGGTCGGCGTCGGGCATTCAACGCCCTCAATCGCGTTCAGGCCGGCCACAATCGCCTTGCGGCGGCGGTCGAAGGCAACCTTCATCTCGTCGACGGCGGTCAAGGGGCCGGTAAGTGCCGCGGCTGCGGCCACCTGCATGATGTTGCTGACGTTGGACGTGGCATGGGACTGCAGGTTGGTCGCGGCCTTGATGACGTCGGCGGGGCCGATCATCCAGCCCACGCGCCATCCGGTCATGGCGTAGGTCTTGGCAACACCGTTCAGGATGACCACGCGGTCGCCCAGTTCAGGAGCCGCAGTGGCGATGGAGGTGAATTCCACGCCGTCGTAGGTGAGGTGTTCGTAGATCTCGTCCGTGACAACCCAGAGGCCCTTGGAGGCGGCCCACTTGCCGATCTCTGCTACCTGCTCCGGGCTGTAGACGGCGCCCGTGGGGTTGGACGGGGAAACGAACAGGAGGATCTTGGTCTTGTCCGTGACGGCGGCCTCAAGCTGCTCAATAGTCACCAGGTAGCCCTGCTCCGGTCCTGCGAAGACCTCTACCGGGACGCCGCCGGCGAGCCTGATGGCCTCCGGGTAGGTGGTCCAGAACGGGGAGGGGATGATGACCTCGTCGCCCGGATCAACCAGCGTGGCAAACGTGTTGTAGACAGCCTGCTTGCCGCCGTTGGTCACAAGGACCTGGGACGGGTCGACTTTGTAGCCGGAATCGCGCAGCGTCTTGTCCGCGATGGCTTTCTTGAGCTCGGGCAGTCCGGAAGCGGGGGAGTACCGGTGGTACTTCGGCTGGCCGGCAGCTTCAATGGCGGCCTTCACGATGTAGTCCGGGGTGGGAAAATCGGGTTCTCCGGCTCCGAAACCGATGACGGGGCGGCCCGCGGCCTTCAACGCCTTGGCCTTGGCATCAACGGCAAGGGTGGCGGACTCGGCAATGGCGGAGATTCGTTGTGAAATGCGGGCGGCAGGTGTTCCGGCAGACATCTAAGTACCATTCTTCGCAGGCAGCACGTGGGCTGGATGATGGGATTCGACGTAAACTACCTTATGCTGTTCTGCGGAGCTCCCGGGGGACTGCTGGAGTTTGTGACTGATGTTGCTGGTCACAAGCCCGGACGGCCCTAGAGCCCCGAATCGAGCCGGTTCGACTATCGCGGATTTCTTGCGTAGACTGGTTCACCGGTGTTGAAAAGCACCACAGGCTGAAGTGCGGCCTGAAACATGGATTCAATCCATAGGGTAGTGGCGCAATTGGTAGCGCAGCGGTCTCCAAAACCGCAGGTTGCAGGTTCGAGTCCTGTCTGCCCTGCGCAGGCTGTTCCGGCGGAAACGCCGGAGCACGCGCAGCAACCATGGCTCTGATCAGGGCCGGGTCTAACGACTTTGCAAGGTGAGTGAGGATCAGGTGACCGAAACAGCTGCAAGCAGCTCAAAGGGCCGCCCCGCCAAGAAAGCCGATTCCGGCTTTTTTGCCCGAATTGCACTCTTCGTCCGCCAGGTTATCGGCGAACTGAAGAAGGTCGTTGCTCCAACCCGCAAAGAACTGATCAACTACACGCTCGTGGTGCTGGTGTTCGTCGCCATCATGATGCTCATCGTGACCCTCCTGGACCTTGCTTTTGGTACCGGAGTCAGCTGGGTCTTCGGAGGATCAGGCGCCACGGACCGCTAAGCGGATCTGTCCGCAAACTGCGTAAACCCTGGTTTCAGGGATTTTTGCGGGGTTTGCGGAATTGAGCCATTTAAATAGGCATGTTAGGCAATGAGGAAGCAGGAGACCAAGTGTCTGAGCAGGAGCTCGAGGTAAACGAGACTGAGCTGGACGGGACCGCAGAGAATGCGGCCGTAACCGCAGACGAGTCCGAGGTTGATTCCGCTGCGCCCGAAACTGCCGACGTCGACGAATCCGAAGACGCTGACGTGGACGACGAGTCCACTTCCGAGGTAGACGAAGAAGACGATTCGGAAGAGGGCGTCTCCTTGGAATCTGCCGCTGCCGCCGCCCCGGCTGATCCGGCCGAGGAATTCAAGGCCAAGCTGCGCCGTCAGGAAGGTGACTGGTACGTCATCCACTCCTACGCAGGCTACGAGAACCGCGTGAAGGCCAACCTCGAGACCCGCATCCAGACCCTGGACATGGAAGATTACATCTTCGAGATCCAGGTTCCGATGGAAGAAGTCGTCGAGATCAAGAACGCGCAGCGCAAGGTCATCAACCGCGTACGCATTCCCGGATACGTGCTGGTCCGCATGGACCTGACCGACGCTTCCTGGGGCGCCGTCCGCCACACCCCCGGTGTCACGGGCTTCGTGGGTAACGCCCACAACCCGGTTCCGCTCCGCCTTGACGAGGTCTTCTCCATGCTTGCCCCGGTCTTCGAAGAAGAACAGGCTGAGAAGGGCAAGCCGGTCAACAAGCAGCAGCAGGCTCCGGTGGCCGTGGACTTCGAAGTCGGCGAGTCCGTCATCGTCAAGGAGGGCCCGTTCGAAACCCTTCCGGCAACGATCTCCGAGATCAAGCCCGAGTCCCAGACCCTCGTGGTGCTGGTCTCCATCTTCGAGCGCGAAACCCCGGTTACGCTTGCATTCAACCAGGTCACCAAGATCTAGCTGATACACAGATTTCGCTCCCGGCCGCCTGCTTAGCGGCTTGGTAGCGGCCGGTCGCCTTGCCATGGCGGCCACCAACCTGGGACGCGCTCCTGTGCCCCAGGAAGCTATTGAGAGAAGGACCCTACATTGGCTCCCAAGAAGAAGGTCACCGGCCTCATCAAGTTGCAGATCCAGGCAGGTGCCGCTAACCCGGCTCCGCCGATCGGTCCTGCGCTTGGCCAGCACGGTGTCAACATCATGGAATTCTGCAAGGCGTACAACGCTGCTACGGAATCCCAGCGCGGAAACGTCATTCCGGTGGAAATCACGGTCTACGAAGACCGCTCCTTCACCTTCATCACCAAGACCCCGCCGGCTGCAGAGCTCATCAAGAAGGCTGCAGGCGTCGCCAAGGGTTCGGCTACCCCGCACACCGTCAAGGTTGCCAAGCTGACCCAGGCACAGGTCGAGGAAATTGCTTCCACCAAGATGGAAGACCTCAACGCCAACGACATCGCGGCTGCTGCCAAGATCATCGCCGGCACTGCCCGCTCCATGGGCATCACCGTCGAATAGTCGAGGAATGAACGTACGGTGAGGGCTGAGGAACGAGGCACTCGCCGGAAGTGAGTCCCGGAGACTTTCGACCATTAGGTACCGTCGAGGGCTAATTACAGCCTTCACCCGCCGGGAAACCGGCAACCGAACATAGAAATGTCGCAGGATCCTTTGCCGGATCCACGACTGTGGCAGGGCCCAGCGCGGTCCGAAGACCACAACTGCACAAGGAGAAACAAGCAGCATGGCAAAGCGCAGCAAAGCATATGAGGCAGCCGTAGCCAAGATCGAGGCAGGCAAGGCCTACGCCCCGTTCGAGGCAATCACCCTGGCAAAGGAAACCAACCCGTCGAAGTTCGACGCAACGGTTGAGGTTGCTTTCCGCCTCGGCGTTGACCCCCGCAAGGCAGACCAGATGGTCCGCGGCACGGTCAACCTCCCCCACGGCACCGGCAAGACCGCCCGTGTCCTGGTTTTCGCAACCGGTGACAAGGCTGAGGCAGCAATCGCAGCCGGCGCCGACTTCGTTGGCTCCGATGACCTGATCGAAAAGATCGCCGGCGGCTGGACCGACTTCGACGCAGCCGTTGCCACCCCTGACCTCATGGGCAAGGTTGGCCGCCTCGGTAAGGTCCTCGGCCCGCGTAACCTCATGCCGAACCCGAAGACCGGCACGGTTACCCCGGATGTCACCAAGGCTGTCAACGACATCAAGGGTGGCAAGATCGACTTCCGCGTCGACAAGCACTCGAACCTGCACTTCATCATCGGCAAGGTTTCCTTCGACGCCACCAAGCTGGCCGAGAACTACGCCGCCGCACTGGAAGAGGTTCTTCGCCTGAAGCCGTCCGCTTCCAAGGGCCGCTACATCCAGAAGGCCACCGTTGCCACCACGTTCGGCCCGGGTATCTCCGTTGACCCGAACGTCACCAAGGTTCTCATCGAGGCGTAAGCATTCGACGAGCATCGGCTCTGAAAGGACCGTCCGGCATTGCCGGGCGGTCCTTTCCGCATTCCTGCCCGGTGCGACGGAGGGCCCGACTTCGGTGTCCCGGGCGGGGTCTTGTACCGCCTGACCGCGGGCCCTAGGCTGTGGGGCGTGACGTCGTCGAACCTTATGAACAGCGGCGAATTAAGCAACGCGGGACCAACCGTGGAGCGGATCAACGCCCCGGACGGTCCCGGGGCGCGCATCACTCCGGACTTCAGGGCCTTCCATGAACTTGGCGTACGCCACGAACTGGCCCTGTGGGGCACTGCGGACCGGGCCGCCACCCTTGAGGAGGACATAGCCTTCTGGCGGGGAAACGAATACGAAGAACGTCACGTCTACGTGGCACGTCTCGAGGAGCGGATTGTCGGCTGCGGCACGTTGACGCTTCCCTTGAGCGAAAATACGACGACGGCGGGCGTACACGTCCTGGTGGACGCACCTTTTCGTCGCCGCGGCTTCGGGTCGGTGATCCTGGGGGTATTGGAGGGCGTGGCCCAAGACCGTGGCCGGAGCTCCTTCGACGGTTACTGCGGTGAGCCAATCGCGCCCGTGCTGGCGGGTGTGCCTCTGTTGGAAGCCGCATCGGGCAGCGGCGGTGTGCCCCGGGACAGCGCCTCAACCCGCTTCGCCGTTCACTGCGGCTACTCGCTGGAACAGGTGGAGACCAACAGCAGCCTGGCGTTGCCCTTTGACGCGACGCACATCGACGCCCTGGAGGCGGACGCCCGGTCCCGTTCCACGGCTTACAGTGTCATCACGTGGTCGGATCGTTGCCCGGATGAGTTTGTTGAATCCTATGCGCGGCTCAAGAGCCTTATGAGCACGGAAGTTCCCATCGCCGGACTCGGGTGGGAAGGCGAAGCATGGGATGTGGCAAGGGTGCGGCAGGAAGAAGCCACCTGGCGTGCGGGCGGTTTGGACGCAGTGGTTTCCGTCGCCCGGCACAACGACTCAGGGGAACTGGCTGCCTATACCGCGCTGGTTCATCGGGAGGCCATGCCGGCGGTGATTTTCCAGGAGGACACACTAGTGGACCCGGCCCATCGGGGACACCGTTTGGGAATGCTGGTGAAAATTGCCAACCTGCGCAAAGCAGTGCTGGCCTGGCCTGCAGGTACGTCCGTCATGACATGGAATGCCAGTGAAAACCGGCATATGCTGGCCATTAATATCGCCTTGGGATTCAAACCTTCCGGCTTTGAAGGCGAATGGCAGAAACGGTTGGTATGACTTTAGAAGAGGCGAAGACCGTCGAGGTTGAGCAGGCATGGGTTCCCGACAACCTGGACAGCCCGGACGCCAAGGACTTCCTCGACGCGGTCGAGGTTGCCCGGCGGGTGCGGATGCAGACCTGGGGGAGTGACGACCTCGCCTACACGCCGCTGGAGAAAATGCTGGAGTTCTCCGATCCCTACGAACGCCAGATCATCCTGGTCGCCAAAGTGGATGGCAAAATTGTAGGAACCATAGACATCGCCTTGCCGTTGGCTGACAACATCGATCTGGCCGAATTCACCTTGGATGTCCTGCCCGAATACCAGCGCAGGGGCGTGGGCCGCCACCTCCTCGAAGCCGCGGAACAGCTCGCCCGGGCAGAGGGCCGCACCATGGTCCTGGTGGACACCAACCACCCGGCAACGTCCCTGACCGAGATTCCGGAAGACCAGCTCATTCCCGGCATCGGGCCTGGCTTCGTTCCTGTCAGCAGCCGTGAGGTGGACTTCGCACAGCGGGCGGGCTATACGCTGCAGCACATCGAGCAGTTCAGCTCACGTGTCCTTCCGCTGGATTCCAAGCTGGTGGCGGATCTCCAGGCCGAAGCCGAGGAAGCCAACGCCGGCCGCTACGCGTTGCACCACTGGACTGACCGCTGCCCTGAGCGGTTGCTCGAGGGCGTGGCGGAGCTGGAGAACGCTGCCGGCGAAGTGGTCCACGGCGAGGACGAGGACGACGAGCCGGCCGGGGCGGACACCGGCATGGTCTTCGACGCTGCGGTATTGCGGGAAACGGAAGACGCAGCCATGGCGCAGGGAAGGCGGACGGTTGTTACCGCCGTCGAGCATGTTGCTACCGGGAAGCTGGTAGGCCTGACCACCATCAGCGTTCTGGCGCACCGCCAGGACGTCGTCTTCCAGGATGACACCTTGGTCCTGCAGGAGCACCGGGGGAACAAGCTGGGGCTCCTGATCAAGGTGGCCAACATGGAACGCCTGAGTGAGCAGTTCCCGGACGCCAGGGTGATCTACACGTGGAACGCGCCGGAGAACCGCTACCTCCTGACGGTCAACAAGCAGTTGGGATTCACGACGGCGGGAGTCACCGGACTGTGGCAAAAGGAACTGCCGCGCCGCTCGGCCGGGGCGACCACATCGGACTAGGGGGCCGATTTGGAGTTCGCATGCCGTCTCCCGTAACCTTGAATTACCAAAGACCGTCGGTTGATGGGAATCCACCCTTTCGAGCAAAGCTCAGCTCTGTAGCTACGCCCGTGAGAACAAGGTGAATTTCTTGACGAAGGACCCTGACATAGGGCGGCCAACGCAGGTGAACGAGTTGAGTCTCCACAGTAAAGCTGTGTTGAGCCAAGCCCCGTGCATCTGCGCGGGGCGTTTTTAGTTTTAGCTCTCGTGAGCAGGGACCCGGAAGACCGGCTTTATTCCCCGGAAGGAGGGTTATGACAACGCCTAGCAAGGTCTCCGCAGTTGCAGAGATCACCAACGATTTCAAGGAATCGACTGCGGCTGTCCTGACCGAATACCGTGGGCTCTCTGTTGCGCAGCTCAAGGAACTCCGTGTTGCTCTCGGCCAGGACACCAAGTTCTCGGTCGTCAAGAACACCCTGAGCGCCATTGCAGCCAAGGAAGCTGGTGTCGATGCATTCGACGGCCAGCTCGCCGGCCCCACTGCGATCGCCTTCATCAAGGGCGACGCCGTTGCTGCTGCAAAGAGCCTGACGGACTTTGCCAAGGCCAACAAGCAGCTGGTCATCAAGACCGGCCTGTTCGAAGGCAAGGCACTGGACGCTGAGGGTGTCGCCGCACTGGCTGCCCTCGAGTCCCGCGAGTTCCAGCTTGCACGTGTTGCCGGTGTCCTCAAGGCTCCTGCATCTGCTGCTGCACGCATCATCGATGCCCTGCGCCTCAAGCTTGAAGAAGAGGGCGGCGCTCCTGCACCGGCCGCTGAAGAAGCACCGGCTGAAGAGGCTGCAACCGAGGAAGCTCCGGCTGCTGAAGAAGCACCGGCTGCTGCCGAAGCTGCAACCGAAGAGAACTAAGTTCTCCCCCCAATCAAACTCCGGTGCACGGAACGGCAAGGTCCGGACCAGCACCACCTAATGGAAGGACGCCACCATGGCGAAGCTCAGCAACGAAGAGCTCATTGAAGCTTTCAAGGAACTGACCATCATCGAGCTCTCCGAGTTCGTCAAGCTCTTCGAAGAGACCTTCGAAGTTACTGCTGCTGCTGTTGCAGTTGCAGGCCCCGCCGGCGGCGGCGCCGGTGCTGAAGCTGCTGAAGAGAAGACCGAATTCGACGTCATCCTCGAAGCAGCCGGCGACAAGAAGATCGCAGTGATCAAGGAAGTTCGCGCCATCACCTCCCTCGGCCTCAAGGAAGCCAAGGACCTGGTTGACGGTGCACCGAAGGCTGTTCTCGAAGGCGCCACCAAGGAAGCCGCAGAGAAGGCAAAGGCTCAGCTCGAAGAAGCTGGCGCAACGGTTACCCTCAAGTAACTCGTTCTGCTTTGGGAAGCCCCGTCTGGTTCGCCGGGCGGGGCTTTCTGCTGTTAAAGCACCCAACCAGGTCGTATTAGTGCGCGTTTTGAGGGCTCAGAACGCGCACAGATGCGACCTAGTTGGGTTCGCTGATGTCTGCCACGATTGCGTTCAGCGCCGCCGTCAGCGCGTCGGCATCCACGAAGGCGCTGCGCCCGTGCGCACCGGCCCCCATCGAGATCCGGCGGCCCGCGATCGAGGCGTCAGCATAGACGGGCCAGGCGTTCGTGCTGCCCAGCGGAGTGATGGTCCCGCGTTCGTAGCCGGTGGCTTCCAGCGCTACGTCCGCAGCTGGCAGCGAGAGTTTGTTGACCCCCACCAAGGCACGCAGCTTCGGCCAGGAGATCTGCCGGTCTCCGGGAATGAGCGCGAAAAGGAACGTGCCGTCCCTGTGTTTGACCACGAGGGACTTCACGATGTCAGCGGGAGTGATTCCGAGGATGCTCGCCGCTTCTTCCAGGCTGCGGGCTGCCGGACGTTCGACGACGTCCACGTCCAGTCCGCGGGCGGCGGCATCATCCAGAAACCGTTGGGCGCCGTTGGCGTGGGCCATGGTCCGGACCCCCCTTAGTCGCGGTACAGGAGGAGGGCTTCGCCTTGGCCTCCGCCGCCGCACAAGGATACGGCGGCCTTGCCGGTTCCCCTCCGTCGGAGCTCATGCGCCGCGTGCAGGGCCAGGCGGGCTCCGGAGGCGCCGATGGGGTGGCCCAGGGCAATCGCTCCACCGTGGATGTTGCACTTTTCCAAGGGGTATTGGAGGTCCTTGAGGGACTGGACGGCAACGGACCCGAAGGCCTCATTGATCTCTATGAAATCCAGGTCTTCGGCAGCCCAGCCGGCCTTCTTCAGAGCCTGTGCAATGGCGTTGGAAGGCTGCGAGTGCAGGGAATTGTCCGGTCCGGCCACCTGCCCCGGCTTGCCCACGACGGCAAGGTATTCGAGGCCGTTGTCCTTGGCGAAGCGGCGACTGGTCAACACCAGCGCGGAGGCGCCGTCGGACAGGGGAGAGGAGTTGCCGGCAGTAATGGTTCCGTCCGTGGCGAAGGCTGCCTTGAGCGGGGCGAGCGTTTCCAGCGTGGTGTTGGGCCGGATCCCCTCATCCGAGGTCAGCACCACGGGATCTCCCTTGCGCTGCTTGACGCTGAGGGGCGCAATTTCGACGTCGAAGATTCCTGCCTCCGCTGCGGCGGCGGCGCGTTGGTGGGAAGCCGCGGCCACCTCGTCCTGGGCACGCCGGTCAATGCCGAGCGTTACGTTCTTGGATTCCGTGGATAGTCCCATCGACTGCCCGTCAAAAGCATCCGTCAGGCCGTCGTGCGCGGCGACGTCCAAGGCCTGGACGGCTCCGTAGGTCCAGCCCTGGCGTGAACCGGGGAGGAGGTGCGGGGCACGCGTCATGGACTCCTGTCCGCCGGCCACAACTACCGTGGCATCTCCGGCGCGGATCATCCGGGCAGCGTCGATGACCGCCGTGAGCCCGGACAGGCAGACCTTGTTGATGGTTACGGCCGGGATATTCCAGCCAACGCCTGCGGCTATGGCGCTCTGCCTGGCGGGGTTCTGGCCGGCGCCTGCCTGCAATACCTGTCCCATGATGACGGTGTCCACCTGCTCGGCCTTGACACCGCTCGCCGCCAGGGCGCCCGTGATCGCATGGGCACCAAGTTCGACGGCGGTGAAGCCCGCCAGCTGCCCGTTGAGGCGGCCCTGCGGGGTCCGGGAACCTGCAAGGATGACAACGTCATTGTCGTCGGAGTTCGTCATGGTCTCTCTTCCGGTCCGGTTGTATTACGTCCTAGGCTATCGCGCGGCGGGCTCTCCGGTACCCGGCTTGGAAAGGCACTCTTCCGGAAGACCTGCCCGGGGCCGTGGAGCGCCTTCGCTTTGGTGCCTGCAGCAACGGTGCTTGCAATCCCGGACGATCTGGGGTAGACAGAAAGGCTACTTTGCCGTATCGTAGATATTTGCGTCTTCCCTGTTAACCTTCAGCCTTCATATAGCGGTGGGCTTTACATCTCAGCTGCGTCAATCGGCATGCCGTCCAAGGCGTGCATTTACCTTTTGCGGGGCTGGGTCCGGGTCATATAGCGGAACCGGATTAAGTATGCCGCGGAGAACTCCGCGGGATGCAAACGGGGGAGATCTGAAAACGCCTGAAGGTCTGTGGAAGGATCCCTCTTGGTCGCCTCGAGCACCTCTAATAACGAAACCGCTAACACGGCAAGCACCGATGGTGCCACCCGCCGCCTCTCATTCGCAAAGATTCACGAACCGCTGGATGTTCCGAATCTTCTCGCCCTGCAGACAGACAGCTTTGACTGGCTGGTCGGAAACGAACGCTGGCAGGCGCGGGTAGCGAAGGCTGTCGAGGAGGGCGACCTCAGCGTCGCCACCACCTCCGGACTTGCCGACATCTTCGAAGAGATCTCCCCGATCGAGGACTTCCAGGGCACCATGTCCCTGAGCTTCTCCGAGCCGGAGTTCGCTGATCCGAAGTACACCATGGCCGAATGCAAAGACCGTGACGCCACCTACTCGGCTCCCTTGTACGTCAAGGCCGAGTTCATGAACAACAACACGGGCGAAATCAAGCAGCAGACCGTGTTCATGGGCGACTTCCCGCTCATGACCGAAAAGGGAACATTCGTCGTCAACGGCACCGAGCGTGTTGTTGTTTCCCAGTTGGTCCGTTCGCCCGGCGCGTACTTCGAGCGCGCTGCAGACAAGACCAGTGACAAGGACATCTTCACCGCGAAGATCATCCCGTCCCGTGGTGCTTGGTTCGAGCTCGAAATCGACAAGCGCGACCAGGTCGGTGTTCGCCTCGACCGTAAGCGCAAGCAGTCAGTTACCGTCCTCCTGAAGGCCCTTGGCTGGACCGAAGGCCAGATCCTCGAAGAGTTCGGCCAGTACGACTCCATGCGTGCAACGCTGGAGAAGGACGCCACCGAGACCCGCGAAGACGCCCTGCTGGACATCTACCGCAAGCTGCGTCCGGGCGAGCCGCCCACAGTCGAGGCTGCCCAGTCCCTGCTGGACAACCTGTACTTCAACCCCAAGCGCTACGATCTGGCCAAGGTTGGCCGTTACAAGATCAACCGCAAGCTGGGCATCGACCGCTCCCTTGGTGACAAGGAAGCTTCGGTCCTGCACGTTGAAGACATCGTCGCCATGATCAAGTTCCTCGTTGCGCTGCACGCCGGCGAGAAGACCATCATGGGCAAGCGCGACGGCGAAGACCACGAGCTCCGCGTCGAGATCGACGACATCGACCACTTCGGCAACCGCCGCATCCGCGCCGTTGGCGAACTGATCGAAAACCAGGTCCGCACCGGCCTGTCCCGCATGGAGCGCGTCGTCCGCGAACGCATGACCACGCAGGATGTCGAAGCCATCACGCCGCAGACCCTGATCAACATCCGCCCGGTTGTTGCAGCCATCAAGGAGTTCTTCGGAACCTCCCAGCTGTCGCAGTTCATGGACCAGAACAACCCGCTGTCGGGTTTGACCCACAAGCGCCGCCTGTCGGCCCTTGGCCCGGGTGGTCTGTCCCGTGACCGCGCAGGCATGGAAGTCCGAGACGTTCACCCGTCCCACTACGGACGTATGTGCCCCATCGAAACTCCTGAAGGCCCGAACATCGGCCTGATCGGTTCGTTGGCTTCCTACGGCCGCATCAACCCGTTCGGCTTCATCGAAACCCCGTACCGCAAGGTCACCAACGGTGTTGTTTCCGACGACGTCGAATACCTCACCGCAGATGACGAGGCCGAGGTCCTGATCGCACAGGCCAACGCTCCGCTGGATGCCGACAAGCGCTTCTCCGAAGAGACCGTTCTTGTCCGTGCCCGTGGTGGTGGAGGCGAGCCCGTGCTGGTTCCGGCCGAGGATGTCCAGTACATGGACGTTTCCCCGCGCCAGATGGTGTCCGTGGCAACGGCCCTGATCCCGTTCCTCGAGCACGACGACGCCAACCGCGCACTCATGGGTGCCAACATGCAGCGCCAGGCTGTGCCGCTGGTCCGTTCCGAGGCTCCGTTCGTGGGCACCGGCATGGAGCGCGCCGCAGCTGTTGACGCCGGAGACGTTGTCATCGCCAAGAAGGCCGGTGTGGTAACCGAGGTTTCCGCCGAGCTGGTTGTCATGCTCAATGACGACGGCACGGAAACCAACTACCGCATCAACAAGTTCGCCCGCTCCAACCAGGGCAACTGCTACAACCACCGCGTCCTGGTCAACGAAGGCCAGCGCCTGGAAGTTGGCGGCATCATCGCTGACGGCCCGGCAACGGACCAGGGTGAACTTGCCCTCGGCAAGAACCTGCTCGTGGCATTCATGTCATGGGAAGGCCACAACTTCGAGGACGCCATCATCCTGTCCCAGCGCATCGTCGCTGAAGACGTTCTGTCCTCCATCCACATCGAGGAGCACGAGATCGACGCCCGCGACACCAAGCTTGGTGCCGAGGAAATCACCCGTGACATCCCCAACGTGTCCGAGGAAGTCCTGGCAGGCCTGGACGAGCGCGGCATCATCCACATCGGTGCCGAGGTTGAAGCAGGCGACATCCTGGTCGGAAAGGTCACCCCGAAGGGTGAAACCGAACTGACTCCGGAAGAGCGCCTCCTTCGCGCGATCTTCGGTGAGAAGTCCCGCGAAGTCCGCGACACCTCGCTGAAGGTGCCCCACGGCGAGTCCGGTACGGTCATCGGCGTGCGCGTCTTCGACCGCGACAACGACGACGAACTGCCCCCGGGCGTGAACCAGCTGGTCCGCGTCTACGTTGCAGCCAAGCGTAAGATCACCGACGGTGACAAGCTCGCCGGCCGCCACGGCAACAAGGGTGTTATCTCCAAGATCCTCCCGGTCGAGGACATGCCCTTCCTCGCAGACGGTACCCCGGTGGACATCGTCCTGAACCCGCTTGGTGTTCCGGGCCGTATGAACGTTGGCCAGGTCCTGGAAACCCACCTCGGTTGGGTTGCCAAGACCGGTTGGAAGATCGAAGGCGAGCCGGAGTGGGTCAAGAACCTCCCGAACCTGCCTCGTGAGACCGGCCAGACCACCGTTGCCACCCCGGTGTTCGACGGCGCCCGCGAAGAGGAAATTACGGGCCTGCTTGACTCCACCAACGTGACCCGCGACGGCGACCGCCTGATCGACTCCTCCGGCAAGACGCGTCTGTTCGACGGCCGCTCCGGCGAGCCGTTCCCGGACCCGATCTCCGTCGGTTACATGTACATCCTGAAGCTCCACCACCTGGTGGACGACAAGATCCACGCGCGTTCCACCGGCCCGTACTCCATGATCACGCAGCAGCCGCTGGGTGGTAAGGCACAGTTCGGTGGCCAGCGCTTCGGTGAAATGGAAGTGTGGGCGCTCGAAGCTTACGGCGCCGCTTACACCCTTCAGGAACTCCTCACGATCAAGTCGGATGACATCCACGGCCGCGTGAAGGTCTACGAAGCCATCGTCAAGGGCGAGAACATCCCCGAGCCTGGCGTTCCCGAGTCCTTCAAGGTCTTGATCAAGGAAATGCAGTCGTTGTGCCTGAACGTGGAAGTTCTTTCCACCGACGGAACCACGATCGAAATGCGTGACTCTGATGACGCAGTCTTCACGGCTGCGGAAGAACTGGGCATCGATCTGTCTCGCGCAGAGCCCAGTTCCGTAGAAGAGGTCTAGCAGCCGCTCCGGCGGGTGGTGCCAGCACCGCCCGCCGGGCAGCTCCCTCTTTCCGTAACCAAGACTTCAGAATTTAGAGAACAAGAGAGAACAGGGACCATATGTCCAGCGAATCCTCCTTCGGCCTCATGCAGATCGGCCTCGCCACCGCGGAAGACATCCGTGGCTGGTCTTACGGTGAGGTCAAGAAGCCGGAAACCATCAACTACCGCACTCTCAAGCCTGAGAAGGACGGTCTTTTCTGCGAGAAGATCTTCGGACCTTCCCGTGACTGGGAATGCTACTGCGGCAAGTACAAGCGCGTCCGCTTCAAGGGCATCATCTGTGAGCGTTGTGGCGTTGAAGTCACCCGCGCCAAGGTGCGCCGTGAGCGCATGGGCCACATCGAGCTCGCCGCTCCCGTCACCCACATCTGGTACTTCAAGGGCGTTCCGTCGCGCCTTGGCTACCTTCTGGACCTGGCTCCGAAGGACCTCGAGAAGGTCATCTACTTCGCTGCCTACATGATCACCAGCGTTGACGAGGAAAACCGCCACGCTGAACTGCCGAACCTCCAGGTCGAGCACGACCTCGAGAAGAAGCAGCTGATCGACAACCGCGACAGCGACATCGCCCAGATCGCCCGCGACCTTGAAGACGAGCTTGCCCGTCTTGAGGGCGAGGGTGCCAAGGGTGCGGACAAGAAGAAGGCCCGCGACTCCGCGGACCGCCAGATGGCGAACGTCCGCAAGCGCGCCGACGCCGACATCGAGCGCCTTGAGCAGGTCTGGGACCGCTTCAAGAACCTCAAGGTCGCCGACCTCGAAGGTGACGAGGGCCTGTACCGCGAACTGCGTGACCGTTACGGCATGTACTTCGAGGGCTCCATGGGTGCCGAAGCCATCAAGAAGCGTCTTGAGACCTTCGACATGCAGGCTGAGGCTGAGTCCTTGCGCGATATCATCCAGAACGGCAAGGGCCAGCGCAAGACCCGCGCCCTGAAGCGCCTCAAGGTTGTCAACGCGTTCCTCACCACGAACAACAGCCCGCTCGGCATGGTTCTCGACGCCGTCCCGGTGATCCCGCCGGAACTGCGCCCGATGGTCCAGCTGGACGGTGGCCGCTTCGCGACCTCCGACCTCAACGACCTCTACCGCCGTGTGATCAACCGAAACAACCGCCTCAAGCGCCTGCTTGACCTCGGTGCTCCGGAGATCATCGTGAACAACGAGAAGCGCATGCTTCAGGAAGCTGTTGACAGCCTCTTCGACAACGGCCGTCGTGGCCGTCCCGTCACTGGCCCGGGCAACCGTCCGCTGAAGTCCCTGAGCGACATGCTCAAGGGCAAGCAGGGCCGTTTCCGCCAGAACCTGCTCGGTAAGCGTGTTGACTACTCCGGCCGTTCGGTCATCGTCGTCGGCCCGCAGCTGAAGCTGCACCAGTGCGGCCTGCCGAAGCAGATGGCCCTGGAGCTCTTCAAGCCGTTCGTGATGAAGCGCCTGGTTGACCTCAACCACGCACAGAACATCAAGTCGGCAAAGCGCATGGTTGAGCGTTACCGTCCGCAGGTCTGGGACGTGCTGGAAGAGATCATCACCGAACACCCGGTGCTGCTCAACCGTGCACCTACCCTGCACCGCCTTGGTATCCAGGCCTTCGAACCGCAGCTTGTTGAAGGTAAGGCAATCCAGCTTCACCCGCTGGTTTGTGGCGCCTTCAACGCTGACTTCGACGGCGACCAGATGGCAGTCCACCTGCCGCTGAGCCCGGAAGCCCAGGCCGAAGCCCGCATCCTGATGCTGTCCTCGAATAACATCCTGAAGCCGTCCGATGGCCGCCCGGTCACCCTGCCTTCGCAGGATATGATTATCGGCCTGTACCACCTGACCACCAAGCGCGTCGGCTCTGCCGGCGAGGGCCGCGTGTTCTCCTCGGTGTCGGAAGCCATCATGGCCTACGATTCCCGTGAACTGCACCTGAACTCCCAGGTGAAGATCCGTCTGGAGAACTTCGTTCCCTACGCAGGTTGGGAAGCTCCGGAAGGTTGGGAGCCCGGTCAGCCGGCTCTCGTTGAAACCTCCCTCGGCCAGGTCATCTTCAACCAGACCCTGCCTGAGGACTACCCCTGGGTTGAGGCTGTTGCGGACAAGGGCGAACTGTCCCGGATCGTCAACGACCTCGCAGAGCGCTACCCGAAGGTTGTTACTGCGGCAACGCTGGACAACCTGAAGGACGCCGGTTTCTACTGGGCTACCCGCTCGGGCGTCACCGTGGCCATCTCCGACATCGAAGTTCCGGACACCAAGCCGGGCATCCTTGCCGGTTACGAGAACATGGCTGCCAAGATCCAGGGCCAGTACGACAAGGGCCTGATCGACGACGACGAGCGTCGCCAGGAACTGATCGAGATCTGGAACAAGGCAACCAACGAGATCGCCCAGGCGATGCGTGACAGCCTGTCCCCGATGAACACCATCAACCGCATGGTGTCCTCCGGTGCACGTGGTAACTGGATGCAGGTCCGCCAGATCGCGGGTATCCGTGGTCTTGTGGCCAACCCGAAGGGTGAAATCATCCCGCGTCCGATCAAGTCCTCCTACCGTGAGGGCCTGTCGGTGCTGGAATACTTCATCGCCACGCACGGTGCCCGTAAGGGTCTGGCCGATACCGCTCTCCGTACCGCCAACTCGGGTTACCTGACCCGTCGTCTGGTGGACGTCTCGCAGGACGTCATCGTCCGCGAAGAGGACTGTGGAACCGAGCGCGGCCTGGTCACGCCGATCGCAGTTCCGGACTCCAACGGCGAGTTGGTCCTGGACGAGAACGTCGAGAACAGCGCCTACGCACGGACGCTGGCTGTCGACGTCGTCGATGCCCAGGGCAACGTCCTGGCACCGGCCGGCACCGACTGCGGCGACGTCGTGATCGGCCAGCTGCTCGCAGCCGGCATCACCGAGGTCAAGGTCCGTTCCGTTCTCACCTGTGAGTCCAAGGTCGGCACTTGTGCCCTGTGCTACGGCCGTTCGCTGGCAACCGGCAAGACCGTGGACATCGGAGAGGCCGTCGGCATCATCGCCGCACAGTCGATTGGTGAGCCCGGTACCCAGCTGACCATGCGTACGTTCCACACCGGTGGTGCTGTATCCGCAGGTGGTGGCGACGACATCACCCAGGGTCTGCCCCGTATCCAGGAACTGTTCGAAGCCCGTACTCCGAAGGGTGTGGCACCGATTGCGGAAGCAGCCGGACGCATCACCATCGAAGAGTCCGAGCGCCAGATGCGCCTGGTGATCACTCCGGACGACGGTTCCGAAGAGATCGCCTACCCGGTACTGCGCCGGTCCCGCCTCCTCATCGAAGACGGCGACCACGTCAGTGTCGGCCAGAAGCTGATCAACGGTCCGGTGGACCCGAAGCAGGTTCTGCGCATCATGGGTCCGCGTGCAGCACAGAAGTTCCTTGTGGACGAAGTGCAGGGCGTTTACCGCAGCCAGGGTATTGGTATCCACGACAAGCACGTCGAGGTTATCGTCCGCCAGATGCTGCGCCGCGTTACGGTCATCGAGTCCGGCGACTCCGACCTCCTGCCGGGTGAACTGGCAGAGCGCACGCGCTTCGAGGAAGAGAACCGCCGCGTCGTGTCCGAGGGCAAGGCACCGGCTTCCGGCCGTCCGGAGCTCATGGGTATCACCAAGGCTTCCTTGGCCACCGAGTCCTGGCTGTCCGCAGCTTCCTTCCAGGAGACCACCCGCGTCCTGACGCAGGCGGCCATGGAAGGCAAGAGCGATCCGCTGCTCGGCCTCAAGGAAAACGTCATCATCGGTAAGCTCATCCCGGCTGGTACGGGTCTGCCGCGCTACACGCAGGTCACTGTGGAGCCGACGGAAGAAGCAAAGGCAAGCCTGTTCACGGGCCCCAGCGCTTTCACCGACTTCTCCTATGACGCCCTGGGTGGGGACGGTGCCCCCGAGTTCCACGCCATCCCGCTGGATGACTACGACCTCGGCAACGACTTCCGCTGATTGCAGCGTTAGTCATTGACTGAACGCCGGGCCCCGCATTCTTCGGAGTGCGGGGCCCGGCGCGTTAACGGCCACTCCGCCGCAGCCCGGGGGAGCGGAGGACGACGGCGGCACCCGGCTGCCGCCGTCGTCCTCCATACACCCGATTAAGGCGGGAGATCAAGCCGTGCTAGACTTTATGTAATTGTTCTGTGTGGCAGTGGATGAAGGCCGCCGCAGCATCATTTTGGTTTTGTTCTCATGGTGTTGGGTGTGGAGTCTGTTTCCGGGTTGCGGGCAACTTGCGCAACGAATGCCGCACTTTTGCACGCCTACCGGAAGTTCCGGCCGGCCGCATGAGCAACGCCAAAGTTCCCACATGTGCACCGGCTGGCGCCTGTGCGTGGGGGCAGAGATCAAACAACGGAGAACACGAAAGTGCCTACGATTAACCAGCTGGTCCGCAAGGGCCGCACGCCGAAGGTCTCCAAGACCAAGGCTCCCGCGCTGAAGGGCAGCCCGATGCGCCGCGGCGTTTGCACCCGCGTCTACACCACCACTCCGAAGAAGCCGAACTCGGCCCTTCGTAAGGTCGCACGTGTGCGCCTCAACGGTGGCGTGGAAGTTACCGCCTACATCCCCGGTGTTGGCCACAACCTGCAGGAGCACTCCATCGTGCTCGTCCGTGGTGGTCGTGTGAAGGACCTCCCGGGTGTCCGCTACAAGATCGTCCGCGGCGCCCTCGACACCCAGGGTGTCAAGAACCGCAAGCAGGCCCGCAGCCGCTACGGCGCAAAGATGGAGAAGAAGTAATATGCCTCGCAAGGGTCCGGCCCCGAAGCGGCCGCTCGTTTCAGATCCCGTCTACGGCTCCCCGTTGGTCACCCAGCTGATCAACAAGGTCCTGATTGACGGCAAGAAGTCCACCGCCGAGCGCATCGTTTACGGTGCACTCGAAGGTGCCCGCGCCAAGACGGGCGGCGACCCCGTCGCAGCCCTGAAGAAGGCCATGGACAACGTCAAGCCTTCCCTGGAAGTGCGTTCCCGCCGTGTTGGTGGCGCCACCTACCAGGTTCCGGTTGAGGTCAAGCCGGGTCGCTCCACCGCCCTCGCACTGCGTTGGCTCGTGGGCTACTCCAAGGCCCGCCGCGAAAAGACGATGACCGAGCGCCTCCAGAACGAAATCCTGGATGCCTCGAACGGTCTCGGTGCCGCTGTCAAGCGTCGCGAAGACACCCACAAGATGGCCGAGTCCAACAAGGCCTTCGCACACTACCGCTGGTAAAACTTCCCGGACGCCGCCGGCTCCACCGAGCCGGCGGCGGACGTGCAGTCCATCCGAAAGGGAGACCCCGTGGCACAGGACGTGCTTACCGACCTTAACAAGGTCCGCAATATCGGCATCATGGCCCACATCGATGCCGGCAAGACCACCACTACCGAGCGCATCCTGTTCTACACGGGTGTGAACCACAAGATCGGCGAAACGCACGACGGCGCTTCGACGACCGACTGGATGGAACAGGAAAAGGAACGCGGCATCACCATCACGTCCGCGGCCGTGACCTGTTTCTGGAACAAGAACCAGATCAACATCATCGACACCCCGGGCCACGTGGACTTCACGGTTGAGGTTGAGCGCTCCCTGCGCGTCCTCGACGGTGCAGTTGCAGTGTTCGACGGCAAGGAAGGCGTGGAGCCGCAGTCCGAGACTGTTTGGCGCCAGGCTGACAAGTACAACGTTCCGCGTATCTGCTTCGTCAACAAGATGGACAAGCTGGGCGCTGACTTCTACTTCACCGTAGACACCATCATCTCCCGCCTCGGTGCCAAGCCGCTGGTCATGCAGCTGCCGATCGGCTCCGAGAACGACTTCGTTGGCGTCGTCGACCTCCTTGAAATGCGCGCACTGGTTTGGCCGGGCGACGCCAAGGGCGACGTGACCATGGGTGCTTCCTACGAGGTCCAGGAAATTCCTGCGGACCTCAAGGAAAAGGCCGAGGAATACCGCGCACAGCTCGTTGAGACTGTTGCCGAGGCTTCCGAGGAACTCATGGAGAAGTACCTCGAAGGTGAAGAACTCACCCTCGAAGAGCTCAAGGCCGGCATCCGCAAGATGACCATCAACTCCGAGCTCTACCCGGTCTTCTGTGGTTCTGCCTTCAAGAACCGCGGTGTCCAGCCGATGCTCGACGCCGTCGTGGACTTCCTGCCGAACCCGCTCGACGTTCCTGCGATGATCGGTCACGATCCCCGTGACGAAGAGAAGGAACTGACCCGTAAGCCTTCCGCTGACGAGCCGTTCTCCGCTCTTGCGTTCAAGATTGCTGCCCACCCGTTCTTCGGCCAGCTCACTTTCATCCGCGTGTACTCCGGTCACGTTGATTCCGGTGCGCAGGTGGTCAACTCCACCAAGGGCAAGAAGGAACGTATCGGCAAGCTCTTCCAGATGCACGCCAACAAGGAAATGCCTGTTGAGGGCGCTACCGCCGGCCACATCTACGCTGCGATCGGCCTGAAGGACACCACCACCGGTGACACCCTCTGCGATCCGGCAAACCAGATCGTCCTCGAGTCCATGAGCTTCCCGGAGCCCGTGATCTCTGTTGCGATCGAGCCGAACACCAAGGGTGACCAGGAGAAGCTCTCCACGGCTATCCAGAAGCTCTCCGCTGAGGACCCGACCTTCCAGGTCTCCCTCAACGAAGAAACCGGCCAGACTGTTATCGCGGGTATGGGTGAACTCCACCTCGACATCCTCGTTGACCGTATGCGCCGCGAATTCAAGGTTGAGGCCAACGTCGGCAAGCCGCAGGTTGCTTACCGCGAAACCATCAAGCGCGCTGTGGAGAAGGTTGACTTCACCCACAAGAAGCAGACTGGTGGTTCGGGTCAGTTCGCAAAGGTCCAGGTCTCCTTCGAGCCCCTGGAAACCACGGACGGTACCTTCTACGAGTTCGAAAACAAGGTCACCGGTGGCCGTATTCCGCGTGAATACATCCCCTCCGTTGACGCTGGTATCCAGGACGCCATGCAGTTCGGTATCCTGGCCGGCTACCCGATGGTGGGCGTCAAGGCGATCCTGCTCGACGGTGCTTACCACGATGTCGATTCCTCTGAAATGGCGTTCAAGATCGCCGGATCCCAGGTGTTCAAGGAGGGTGCCCGCAAGGCCAACCCTGTCTTGCTCGAACCCCTGATGGCCGTCGAGGTCCGTACCCCTGAGGAATACATGGGTGACGTGATCGGCGACCTCAACTCCCGCCGTGGCATGATCCAGTCCATGGAAGATGCTGCAGGCGTGAAGGTTGTTCGTGCGAACGTTCCGCTGTCCGAAATGTTCGGCTACATCGGCGACCTGCGGTCCAAGACCCAGGGCCGTGCTGTGTACTCGATGACGTTCGACAGCTACGCGGAGGTCCCGAAGGCAGTAGCCGACGAGATCATCCAGAAGACCCGCGGCGAGTAATCACCCGGTAGCGGATGCAATTCCGGTAACCGGGAAGGCATCTCAGCGCGAGTGGCGGGGCCACGGCGAAGGTCGTGGCCCGGCCCCCTGCGCGAACAGACTCCAGGAACTAGTATTGGTTCCTGAATCTGAAATTTCACCAAAACCAAGCCCCCAAGTAGACTTGCTAGAGTTTCTGCCGCGAAAAGCGCGGCCGAGGAGCACGTCACTTGAAATCGTTCTAGGAGGAACCTGTGGCAAAGGCAAAGTTCGAGCGGACTAAGCCGCACGTCAACATCGGCACCATTGGTCACGTTGACCACGGTAAGACGACGCTGACTGCCGCCATTTCCAAGGTGCTGTACGACCAGTACCCGGATCTCAACGAGCAGCGCGACTTCGCGTCCATCGACTCTGCTCCGGAAGAGCGCCAGCGCGGTATTACCATCAACATCTCCCACGTGGAGTACCAGACCGAGAAGCGTCACTACGCACACGTTGACGCCCCGGGTCACGCTGACTACATCAAGAACATGATCACCGGTGCTGCCCAGATGGACGGCGCAATCCTCGTGGTTGCTGCAACCGATGGTCCGATGGCTCAGACCCGTGAGCACGTTCTGCTCGCCCGCCAGGTTGGTGTTCCCTACCTGCTGGTCGCACTGAACAAGTCCGACATGGTCGAGGACGAGGAACTCCTCGACCTCGTTGAAATGGAAGTTCGTGAGCTCCTGAGCTCGCAGGGCTTCGACGGTGACGACGCTCCTGTCGTTCGCGTTTCCGGTCTGAAGGCTCTGGAAGGCGACCCGGTTTGGGTCAAGTCCGTCCAGGACCTGATGGCAGCTGTCGACGAGTCCGTTCCGGACCCCGTACGTGACCGCGACAAGCCGTTCCTGATGCCGATTGAGGACGTCTTCACCATCACCGGCCGTGGCACCGTTGTTACGGGCCGCGCCGAGCGTGGCACCCTCGCCATCAACTCCGAGGTCGAGATCGTTGGCATCCGCCCGATCCAGAAGACCACGGTTACCGGTATCGAGATGTTCCACAAGCAGCTCGACGAAGCATGGGCCGGCGAGAACTGTGGCCTGCTGCTCCGTGGCCTCAAGCGCGACGATGTCGAGCGTGGCCAGGTTGTCGTCAAGCCGGGTTCCATCACCCCGCACACCGACTTCGAGGCAAACGTCTACATCCTTTCCAAGGACGAAGGCGGACGTCACAACCCGTTCTACTCGAACTACCGCCCGCAGTTCTACTTCCGTACGACGGACGTTACCGGCGTTATCACCCTGCCTGAGGGCACGGAAATGGTTATGCCCGGCGACAACACTGAGATGACCGTTGAGCTCATCCAGCCGATCGCTATGGAAGAGGGCCTCGGCTTCGCTATCCGTGAAGGCGGCCGCACCGTTGGTTCGGGACGTGTTACCAAGATCATCAAGTAGTTTCTGCTTGTCGATCGGGCGAGTCTCCGGCTGACGGAGGTTACCCACAGAAGAACCCCATCGCTTCGGCGGTGGGGTTCTTCTTTGTTATGATTTCTCTATCGAATGGATAAACCGGGCGGTCTGCCCGGACTCACCTGTGGAGTTGCCGTGCTGGGGTTCCTGACCGTCGTCGTCTTGCTGTTCCTTGCCGGCCTTAGCGCCGGGGCCTACGCCCTCGGTGTGGCCCGGGGCCGCCGTGTTGCAGGCTCACGGAGCGGTGCGGCGAGGGACGACGATGATGCTTACCGTGCGGCATACCTCGCGGGGCATCTGGCTGGCTGGCAAGACGCCGTAGCCAAGACGGCGCAAGCGAAGCAGGGCGAGGCAGCCCTTCCGCAGACTGTCCAGCAGACAACGGCTGCTGCGCCATCGGTCGTGACGCAAGCTGCCCCTGTGCGTCCGGCCCCCGAGCGTCCTGCCCCTGAGCGTCCTGCGGCACCGCGCCCGGTTCACGGATCCCCGGTGCAGGGCTACTCGGTCTACGAGCCGCTGCGTCCGGCTGCAGGGTTCGCTCCGCCCCAGGGTGCCGCGCCGCAACGCGTAGTTCTTCCAGCCCCCATACCCAAAGCTCCCGGAGGTCCCGGGCAGATGCAGCCGCCACCGCAAGCTGCGCCGCCCTGGCAGGGTGAGACTCCCCAAGAGGCTGCTCAGCGCAAAGAGAAGCGCGACCGGCAAAACATCAACATCACCCTCTATGTGGCGAGCCTCCTCTTGGTGGCGGCCGGGGCACTTTTTGTGGGTACGAGCCTGCCTGAGTCCCTTCGTTTTGTTGCCATTTGGCTTATCACGGTGCTCTTCTATGCCGCAGGACTCGTGCTTCACCCACGCGTTCCGCGTCTCCGCCCCGCGGCAATGGCCTTCACCGGAACAGGCTTGGCACTGGTCCCTGTTACCGGCCTGGCCATGTACAGCTTCGCTTTGCACAACGGGCCCCTCGCGTGGCTGGTGACGTCTGTCCTCGGTACGATTGCCTACGTCTATGCGGCGATCCGCTTGGATAACAAGGTCCTGGCAGCCCTCTCGCTCAGCTTTGTGGTTTCCACGGCGTGGTCAGGTGTTTCGGTGCTGGGTGGGGCCCTCGTGTGGTACTTCACGGCCCTGATTGGCGTCGCCGTTTTGTTGACCCTGGCAGCCATCTTGCGCCCGCGGTGGATTCCGCCGCTCTACATACGTCCACTGATGGCGCTGCATCCGTTTGTGGTTCCTGCGGTGGGTGTAGCCGCCACGTTGACTCCCAACCTCATGGCCAAGGGGGAGTACTCCCTTGTGATGGCGATGTGCGGCGCCTATTTCGCTGTCATGCTGTGGGTTCCTGACCTGAAGTTCCGAACGTTGTACTTCTACGCCGCCAGGGCAGCGTTCTCCCTCGCCATCATCGCCGTGGTGTGGGATGTCACGGGAGAGGTCAGCCAGGCTTTGCTGGCAGCGGTCCTATGCCTCGGGATTCAGGCTCTTATTCTGGCTTTCGCCGGGCAGCGGATATCTCCAAAGACGTGGTGGACGGACGCTGTCTCATGCCTGGGCCTGCAGCTCGTGGTGGCCCTTGTCCTCGCGATCGTGCTCGCATTCAGTACCTCGGAACTACCCGCGTACACGGCCTTCTACGTCGTCTTGGCAACCTCAATGCCCCTGGGGTGGAAGCTACGCGGGGGAGTGGCTTTTGCCCCGGCAGCCGTCGTTGCCGCCGCCTCGGCCCTGGCCCCCATGCTGGGCGCGTGGCCACTCTTCGCGATGTTCGCTTCCTCGGGCCTGTTTTGGTTCGGCCTGGCGCTGCGAGCCCAGGGTGTGTACCCCAAGACGCTTGTGCTTTCCGGGCGGATTGCCCTTAGCCTCGCAGTTCCCTTCCTCATCACCGCGCTTTACCCGGAACGTCCGGACGCTGCCGCCCTAACAGCTCTTGCATTGGTTGTAGTGTGCGCGGCCCAGCAAGTACTTGGCGCTGCGTTCGAGCGCTGGGGGGTTGGTCTACTGGCCCCGCAAATCAGCGCCTTGGCGTTTGGCGGTGTGGGCATCACCGCTCTGGCGGTCCTTACCGTCCTGGACAAAGCGCCCGGTCATCCGGTCGTGGCGGCAGGAGTGTTCGCGGTCCTGGCGGGCGGTCTTGTGGCCGGCATGCTCGCGTTTCCCCCTGTATCTCCGGCGGGCAGGGCGAGCCGGGCGGGCAGCGGGGCGCCGGAGTCATGGCGCCCGAACGGGATGGAGTTCCTGGCACCTGCCGCTGGCATGGTCTCCGCGGTAGTCGGTGCTGCGGTGGTTTCCCGGGGGATCGGGAACTTTGCGCTGCTGGCCCTTGCTATGTACTTCGTTGTCACTGCCTTGCGCCTTCCCGGATCCATGCATCGCCAGTGCTACTGGTGGCTCGCGCGGGCTACCGCCACAGTGCTGGCTGCTTCGGCCTACGTGGATCTCTCCAGTGCGGGCTACGCACTTTCCGTGGGCGGCGAGGAGGCAACGCCCGCAACGGTCATCGTCTGGGTGCTCGGCGCGCAATTGGTGGCGGTATTGGCGGTAGGCCGCAAGGCGATGTCCTTGAGCCTGCTGATGGTTGATGCTGGCGTGTTGTTGGCCTTGATGTCGATCGCCACCGCCGCCCTGAGTTTCCCCGTGGTGCTGCATTCTTCACCGCACGACGGGTGGCAGCCCGGAGCCGCAGCCATCATCACCGCAGCGGGGGCTCTCGTCGCCGCCGTCATGCTGCGCAAGCACCGTGTGGCATGGCTATTGGCTCCTGCCGCCATGCACCTTTTGGTTGTTCGCGGGCACAATGTCCGCGATGTTGAAATCCTGCTGGGGCTCTTTACCGCCTACGCAGGCTTCATGGTTGGGCTGACGCGCGAAGCACGATTGCGCGGAGCCCATCTCCTGGCAGGCCGGGTGCTTTTCACGGCCTTTGCGACGATTGTGGTCGCTGACGCCGCCGAATCCGCAGCAGCTGCTTCATTGGCACTGGCCGGTCTCGTCTTCATCCAGATCGCACTGCATCCCATCGTCCGGCGGCGTTTCGATGGCTCGCCGCTGCTGAAGGAAGCCTTGTGGGCGGGGCTCGTTGTCCAGCTGCTGCTTCCGTGCTGGTACCTTTGGGCCCGGGATTTCGACGGCGGTGGACGCTGGGTGGTTCTGTGCGAACTGACCCTGGCCATCGTTGCAGCAGCACTCGTGTGGCGGGACCAGCGCCATGCAGCGGCGTTGTATGCCGGAGTGGTTGCCGTGGCCGGGGTGGTTGTAGGCGCCGGTCCCGCGTTGACCTTTCCCTCGGGTACTTGGCTGCACCAGGCCGTCCTCAGTGAACTCCACGTGCCGGCCGTACTCTTGGGCCTGGCTGCTGGCCTCACTGCGCTAAGGGTCTTCCTCGGCCGCTTGAGTACAAGCCCCGCCCGCCCGCAGCTGAAGTGGTCCTGGTTCGCCAGCGCGTTGTTCTTCGCATCGGTGGCCGGCATCTTCTCGGTCGATGCCAGCCGCATCCTTACGGGTCTGGCCGTCCTGACCGGGGCCCTCGTCTTCTATGCAGGTTCGCATCTGGAGGACCGTCCCCGTTTCTACGCCGCGGCCGCGTCCACAACACTGGTGGGGGCGGTAACGGGCGTCGAGGGTTGGCTGAACGAATCCGGAGCTACTACGGCATTTACCGGCGCGTGGCCTGACCTCTTGCCCTGGCTCCTCGGGGGAGTTGGGACGGGCTTGATCCTCTACGTATGGCGGCTGCTGGGAGGGCCGGCCATCACGGCCGAGCCGTGGAGGCGCTACTCGCTCTCAGCGACAACCGGGGCCGGGCTTCTGGCCACGGCCATACTTGGGCTGGTGCATGACGAAACCGCCTTCACCGGTGCATTCCTGACGGCGGCAGCCGCTGTCCTACTGGTGGTGGAAATTCCCGTTGGGAAGCACCTGGCCGCCGAGGTGGGAACCGTGGTGGTTGTTGTGGCCTTCCAGCGGGCGGTGATCTTTGTGGACAGCACCAGGCCGGATTGGTTCTGGGCTGCCCAGTGGTTCGTTGTGGCCGGCGCAGTTTTAGCAGGCCTGCGCTACAACCAGAAGCAGCGCGCGGCCGGGCGGTCGAGGTTGGGGATGGCTTCCGGTGTCCTGTCCCTCAGTTCTTTGGCAACCATCTTCGCTGGGACACCGTCGCAACAGATCTACGTTTTGGCGGCGCACGCGGTCCTCCTCGGGGCCGGGCTGTTGCTGTCCGAGCGGCTATTCGTCGGCTGGGGTGCCGTGGGCGTGGCAGCGAGCGTGATGTGGGCCCTGCGTTCGTATGCTTTTGCGATGCTGGCACTTGTTGCCATAGGGCTGATCGTCCTGGCTGTCTGGCGTCTGAACCGTCGGCCCCAAGAGCCGGGCGTGGTTGGCCCGAAGGGCGGGGAGCACACGCACGACCGAGTCGGATAGTGTTGCTCCCAAAGAGAGGAACACCATGGAATTCCTGATTTTTCTGGTCGTTATCGCAGCCATCACCGGCTCTGTTGTGTGGGGCCGGAAGTACTTCCGGCACGAAATCGACCGGGCGAAGCGGATCAACCGGGCCAACAAGAACAAATAGCACTCCGGGGGGCAAGCGTTTTACGCTCCTGGGCACATGTTTTAACCCGCTTGGACTACAGCTGTTGTTCGCGGCGGCGCGCCCGTTCCAAGGACCGCAGCCAGTAGAACGACTCTTTGGGCGTTCGTTCCAAGGTGTCGAAGTCCACGTGAACCAAGCCGAAACGCTGCGAATAACCCGCGGCCCACTCAAAGTTGTCCATCAACGTCCACACGTAGTAGCCGCGGAGGTCGATTCCCTCCGCGTCCCCGCCCGGGCCTGTTGCCGTTAGCGCATGGCCCAGGTGCTCAGCCAGGTACGTAATCCTGTTGGTGTCCTGGAGCGGGCTGGTCACGTGGTCGGGCTCGGGGAAGCTTGCACCGCCTTCCGTGATGTAAATGGGTGGAAGTGCCTCCCCGTACCTCTGCTGCATTTCCTGCAAAAGGGTGGTCAACTGATCCGGCGCCTCGGGCCATCCGAATCCGGTGGTCTCATATTCGTCGTATACCGCAAGATGGAACGGCACGTTCACCATCTCTTGTGCAGCTCCAGTCGGGATTTCGGCAGGACCGGAGCCGGACGCAACCTTGAGCGGGTAGTAGTAGTTGAGGCCGTAGAAGTCCAACGGCTGGCTAATGGTCTTCAAGTCGTCATCCTGCACCGGGCCCAAGGAACGGAACAGTGGCGAAAGGGCCAGCGGCGGCTTCGGGTATTCGCCCAGGAGGATGGCGTCGGCATAGATGCGGTTGAGGATCATGTCGAGGGCATCGGACATGAGCCGATCGGAAAGTTTGTTGCTGGCCGGCCGAACGGGCGAATGCATGTTGGAAATGCCGATCTGTCCGGAAACGCCGGCAGCCCGCAGTGCCTGAACCGCGAGCCCGTGGCCAAGCAACTGGTGATGGGCTGCCGGGAGGCAATCGAACAGAAGCTGGTTGCCGGGGGAGTGGGCGCCCAGTGCGTACCCCTGCAAGGTCACCGAGACAGGCTCATTCACGGTTACCCAAGAATCCACCCGGTCGCCGTACCGCTCGGCAACGATCGCGCTGTACTCGGCAAAGCGATGGGCGGTCTCACGGTTCAGCCAGCCGCCGGCATGTTCCAAGGGAAGCGGCGTGTCCCAGTGGTACACGGTCACCATGGGAGAGATCCCGGCGGCCAGCAGCTTGTCGATCAGCCGGTCGTAGAACTCAAGGCCACGGGGATTGACGGCGCCCTTCCCCTCCGGCTGGATCCTCGGCCACGACAAGGAGAACCGGTAGGAATCGACGCCGAGCTCCTGCATCAGGGCGATGTCTTCGTCCGCACGGTTGTAATGGTCGCAAGCGATCGCGGGAGAGCCGCCGTCGACGATTGTTCCCGGCTTCTCCGCGAAGGCGTCCCATCCTGCAGGGCCCCGGCCATCCGCAGTCAAGCTGCCTTCGATCTGGAAGGCTGCGGTCGCGACGCCCAAGGTGAAACCGGGGCGGAGGCGTGCCGCCAAATCCTCTACGGAACCCGTATCCTGGACAGTCATGCATTTATCATCCATAGCTGCTGCCGCCACTGGCAATGGGCCGCGAGCCCTCGATTAGCCTTTGGTCCATATTTCCGGCATACTGGATGAGTTGTTCAAGCGCTTCTTCGTGTCCCGATTCGGATAATGCCGGATGTCAGGGTCCAAGCTGAAGCCCAAACATAACCCTGAACCCCATGGAATGCGGTCGAGTTTGCGTGAAAATCGCGACACGCCCGACCGCGGGGGTCGGTGCGCCGGCAGGTTGAGGAACCCGGAGTTTCCGGATTCAGCTTGTGCGGCGTGTGGTGGTACAACCTCAAACGCTTCGGCGGCCACATCAACAGGTAAGTAAACAGAGCAGCCCTAACTAGAGCAGCACTAGCTGAAAGAGAGTCAGGCGACATGGCGGGACAAAAAATCCGCATCCGGCTGAAGTCATATGACCACGAGGTCATTGATGTTTCAGCGCGGAAGATCGTTGAGACGGTCACGCGCGCAGGCGCAACGGTAGTCGGCCCGGTGCCGCTGCCGACGGAGAAGAACGTTTACTGCGTTATTCGCTCTCCGCACAAGTACAAGGACAGCCGTGAGCACTTCGAAATGCGTACTCACAAGCGTCTGATCGACATCATCGACCCCACGCCGAAGGCCGTTGACTCGCTTATGCGTCTCGACCTGCCTGCAGACGTGAACATCGAAATCAAGCTCTAGGGAGGTGCTGAGAGACTATGACCGCAACCCGTAACGTGAAGGGCCTGCTGGGCACGAAGCTCGGCATGACCCAGGTCTGGGACGAGAACAACAAGCTCATCCCGGTAACTGTTGTCCAGGCTGACTCCAACGTCATCACCCAGCTGCGCAACGCAGAGGCCGATGGCTACGTCGCCGTACAGATCGGCTACGGCCAGACCGACCCCCGCAAGGTCACCAAGCCGCTGGCTGGTCACTTTGAGAAGGCCGGCGTAACTCCTCGCCGCCACGTCGTCGAACTGCGTACCGCAGACGCCGCATCCTACGAGCTGGGCCAGGAGCTCTCTGTTGAGATCTTCGAAGCCGGCCAGAAGATCGACGTCGTCGGCACCTCCAAGGGTAAGGGCTTTGCCGGTGTTATGAAGCGTCACGGCTTCTCCGGTGTCGGCGCTTCCCACGGTGCCCACAAGAACCACCGTAAGCCTGGCTCCATCGGTGGCGCATCCACCCCGAGCCGCGTCTTCAAGGGTCTGAAAATGGCCGGCCGCATGGGCGCCGTACGTCACACCACCCTGAACCTCACCGTTCACGCTGTTGACGTCGAGAAGTCGCTGCTCCTTATCAAGGGTGCCGTCCCCGGTGCCCGCGGCCAGGTCGTACTCGTACGTTCCGCCGTGAAGGGAGCCTAGTTAAATGACTAGCACTGTCAAGGTAGACCTGCCTGCAGAGATCTTCGACGTCCAGACCAACGTGCCCCTGCTGCACCAGGTCGTCGTCGCACAGCTCGCTGCTGCGCGCCAGGGTACCCACAAGACCAAGACCCGCGCCGAGGTTTCCGGTGCAGGTCGCAAGCCGTTCAAGCAGAAGGGCACCGGTCGCGCCCGTCAGGGTTCCATCCGTGCTCCCCACATGACCGGCGGTGGCATCGTCCACGGTCCGACCCCGCGCGACTACAGCCAGCGCACCCCCAAGAAGATGAAGGCTGCTGCTCTCCGTGGCGCCCTCTCTGACCGCGCCCGCAACGGCCGCATCCACGTTATTGAAGCCCTGGTTGCCGGCACCAAGCCGTCCGCCAAGGAAGCACTGGCGTCGCTGCGTGCAGTCTCCGAGCGCAAGAACCTGCTCGTCGTAATCGAGCGCGCCGAAGACGTTGCTGCACTGTCCGTGCGCAACCTCGCAGATGTTCACGTTCTGTACGCAGACCAGCTGAACACCTACGACGTGCTCATCTCCGACGACGTGGTCTTCACCAAGGCTGCTTTCGACGCGTTCGTCGCTGACAAGGCAAAGAACGAGGAGGCCTCCAAGTGAGCGTAACCACCATCAAGGACCCGCGCGACGTCGTGCTTGCACCCGTCGTTTCGGAAAAGAGCTACGGTCTGATCGACGAAGGCAAGTACACCTTCCTGGTGGACCCCCGCTCGAACAAGACCGAGATCAAGCTGGCCGTGGAGAAGATCTTCTCCGTCAAGGTCGAATCGATCAACACCATCAACCGTGCCGGTAAGCGCAAGCGCACCAAATTCGGCTGGGGACAGCGCAAGAGCACCAAGCGTGCCATTGTCACCCTCAAAGAAGGCACAATCGACATCTTCGGCGGTCCGCTCGCGTAGCGGAGACCACTTTAACGAGGAATTAAATTATGGGAATCCGTAAATACAAGCCGACTACCCCGGGCCGTCGTGGCTCGAGCGTAGCCGACTTTGCTGAAATCACGCGGTCGACTCCGGAAAAGTCGTTGCTGCGTCCGCTGCACAAGACCGGCGGCCGTAACAACACCGGTAAGATCACCACCCGTCACAAGGGTGGCGGACACAAGCGCCAGTACCGTCTGATCGACTTCCGTCGTCACGACAAGGACGGCATCAACGCCCGCGTTGCCGAAATCGAGTACGATCCGAACCGCACGGCTCGCATCGCCCTCCTGCACTATGTTGATGGCACCAAGCGTTACATCATCGCTCCGAACAAGCTGTCCCAGGGTGACTTCGTCGAGGCTGGCCCCGACGCTGACATCAAGCCGGGCAACAACCTGCCGCTGCGCAACATCCCCGTCGGTACCGTGATCCACGCAGTTGAACTGCGTCCGGGTGGCGGCGCCAAGATGGCCCGCTCCGCAGGTGCTTCGGTCCAGCTCGTCGCCAAGGAAGGCCGTTTCGCCCAGCTGCGTCTGCCCTCCGGTGAAATCCGCAACGTTGACGTGCGCTGCCGCGCAACCGTCGGCGAGGTCGGCAACGCCGAGCAGTCGAACATCAACTGGGGCAAGGCCGGCCGTATGCGCTGGAAGGGCGTTCGCCCGACCGTCCGTGGTGTAGCCATGAACCCGGTTGACCACCCGCACGGTGGTGGTGAAGGTAAGACTTCCGGTGGTCGCCACCCGGTCAACCCGAACGGCAAGCCCGAGGGCCGTACCCGCCGCCCGAACAAAGAGAGCGACAAGCTTATTGTTCGTCGCCGCCGTACTGGCAAGAACAAGCGATAGGAGCCTGGACACATGCCACGCAGCCTGAAAAAAGGTCCTTTCGTTGACCAGCACCTCTTTGTGAAGGTCGCACGGGAAAACGAAAAGGGCACCAAGAACGTCATCAAGACCTGGTCCCGTCGTTCGATGATCATCCCCGACATGCTCGGGCACACGATCGCCGTACACGACGGCCGCAAGCACATCCCGGTGTTTGTCACTGAGTCGATGGTCGGGCACAAGCTCGGCGAATTCGCTCCTACGCGGACTTTCCGCGGCCATGTTAAGGACGACCGTAAGGGCAAGCGCCGCTAGGCGCCTGACCTTACGTCTTAGACGAGAGAAGGAAAGCAATGGAAGCCAAGGCAATTGCGCGTCACATCCGCGTAACGCCTATGAAGGCCCGGCGCGTCGTCAACCTTGTTCGTGGCAAGCAAGCGAATGAGGCTCTGGCAATTCTGAAGTTTGCCCCCCAGGCAGCTTCGGAGCCGGTATTCAAGGTACTTCAGTCGGCAATGGCCAACGCCCGCGTTCTCGCGGACCGCGATGGCGTTGCATTCGACGACAGCGACCTCTTCATCAGCGAAGCATTCGTTGATGAGGGCCCGACCATGAAGCGGTTCCAGCCGCGTGCCCAGGGCCGCGCCTACCGCATCAAGAAGCGGACCAGCCACATCACCGTGGTCGTCGCAACCCCGGAGAAAGAGGAGGCTCGCTAAGTGGGACAGAAAGTAAACCCGCACGGGTTCCGACTCGGCATCACCACCGACCACGTTTCGCACTGGTTTGCTGACAGCAACAAGCCGGGACAGCGCTACAAGGACTTCGTCCGCGAGGACATCAAGATCCGTCAGCTCATGTCCACCGGCATGGAGCGCGCCGGCATCGCCAAGGTCGAGATCGAGCGCACCCGTGACCGCGTCCGCGTGGACATCCACACGGCACGTCCGGGCATCGTCATCGGCCGCCGCGGCGCTGAAGCAGACCGCATCCGCGGCGAGCTCGAGAAGCTCACCGGCAAGCAGGTCCAGCTGAACATCCTCGAGGTCAAGAACCCCGAGATCGAAGCACAGCTTGTTGCCCAGGGCATCGCTGAGCAGCTGACTTCCCGCGTGGCATTCCGCCGTGCAATGAAGAAGGCCATGCAGTCCGCACAGCGCGCAGGTGCCAAGGGCATCCGTGTTGCTTGCTCGGGCCGTCTGGGCGGCGCAGAAATGTCCCGCTCGGAGTTCTACCGCGAAGGCCGTGTGCCCCTGCACACCCTCCGCGCGAACATCGACTACGGCTTCTACGAAGCCAAGACCACCTTCGGCCGCATTGGCGTGAAGGTTTGGATCTACAAGGGTGACGTCACCGCCAAGGAACTGGCTCAGCAGGCAGCTGCTGCTCCGTCCCGCGGCCGTGGAGGAGACCGTCCGGGCCGCCCGGGTGGCGACCGCCGTCGTCGTAACGACCGTCCGGCAGCCGAGGCAGCACCTGCTGCCGTTGAAGCACCGGCCGCTGAAGCTGCTGCTCCTGCAGCAGAAGGAGGACAGGCTTAAATGCTTATCCCACGTCGAGTCAAGCACCGTAAGCAGCACCACCCGGGTCGTTCCGGCGCTGCTACGGGCGGCACCAAGGTCACTTTCGGTGAGTACGGCATCCAGGCCCTGAGCCCGGCATACGTCACCAACCGTCAGATCGAGTCCGCTCGTATCGCGATGACCCGCCACATCAAGCGTGGCGGCAAGGTCTGGATCAACATCTACCCGGACCGTCCGCTGACGAAGAAGCCTGCTGAAACCCGTATGGGTTCCGGTAAGGGTTCTCCGGAATGGTGGGTCGCAAACGTCAAGCCGGGCCGGGTTCTGTTCGAACTCTCCGGTGTCAATGAAGAGGTAGCTCGCGAGGCCCTGCGCCTGGCAATCCACAAGCTGCCGTTGAAGGCACGCATTGTGCGTCGCGAAGGTGGTGAATAGAAATGGCAGTAGGGTCGAAGGATCTCGCACCCGCACAGCTGGACGGTTTCGACAACGAGCGTCTCGTTGAAGAACTCCGCAAGTCCAAGGAAGAGCTGTTCAACCTGCGTTTCCAGTCCGCCACCGGCCAGCTGGAGAACCACGGTCGTCTGCGCGCGGTAAAGAAGGACATCGCACGCATCTACACCGTTCTTCGTGAGCGCGAGCTGGGCATTCGTGCCGAGGTTGCCGCACCGGTTGTGGAAGCCAAGGAAGAAAAGAAGTCCAAGAAGGCTGCCAAGGCTGAAACGGCCGAGGTTGAAGCTGGAGAGGATGCCAAGTGAGCGAGAAGGAAAACGTGACGGAAGCAGCAGCCAGCGCTGAGCAGCAGCGCGGTTACCGTAAGACGCGTCGCGGCTACGTAGTCTCCGACAAGATGGAAAAGACCATCGTTGTTGAGGTTGAAGACCGCGTGAAGCACGCTCTTTACGGCAAGGTTATTCGCCGCACCTCGAAGATCAAGGCTCACGACGAGCAGAACACCGCCGGCATCGGCGACCTCGTTCTGATCGCCGAGACCCGCCCGCTGTCCGCTACCAAGCGGTTCCGCCTGGTGGAGATCCTCGAGAAGGCCAAGTAAATCCGACGCCGGACAACGTCCGGTTGGGCTTACTGGAAGGGCCCGCGTTCCGTTCGGAGCGCGGGCCCTTCCGCTGTTCCGGCCAGTTATGGTACGGCTGCTGAACGTGCTAAGATTTTGAGTTTGTATGGCGCCATTTGCGCGTCATCAACCACCTCGTAAACAATCGTGCCGCTGCATACTGCCCCGCGCAGAGTTTTCTGCAAGGGAAGCTGATGCTCGTGGCACGGGCGTTTAGGCCTGTTCTGGCAAAATCCAGGCAGGTCCAGAGACACCCCGATCAACCGTTCCGCAAGGCTCATTCCGTATGCATGTTTTCGGTCTGAGAACCGGCGCGACGCAAGGAGTAAAAATTGATTCAGCAGGAGTCGCGACTGAAGGTCGCCGACAACACGGGTGCTAAGGAAATCCTTACCATTCGCGTTCTCGGTGGATCCGGCCGTCGCTACGCAGGCATCGGCGACGTCATCGTCGCAACCGTCAAGGACGCTATCCCTGGCGGCAACGTAAAGAAGGGTGACGTCGTCAAGGCTGTCATCGTTCGTACCAAGAAGGAACGCCGCCGTGCGGATGGTTCCTACATCAAGTTTGATGAGAACGCAGCTGTGATCCTGAAGAACGACGGTGACCCCCGCGGCACCCGTATCTTCGGCCCGGTTGGTCGTGAACTTCGCGACAAGAAGTTCATGAAGATCGTTTCGCTGGCCCCGGAGGTGCTCTAGTCCATGGCTAAGATCAAGAAGGGTGACCTCGTTCAGGTCATCACCGGCGCCAAGCAGGAACGCGGCGGCGACCGCGGCAAGCAGGGCAAGGTCCTGCGCGTATTCCCTGACACCAACCGCGTGCTGGTAGAAGGAATCAACCGCGTCACCAAGCACACCAAGGTCGGACAGTCGCAGCGCGGCACCAAGACCGGTGGCATTGAGGTTGTTGAAGCCCCGATCCACATTTCAAACGTCGCTCTGGTAGACCCGACCACCAAGAAGCCGACCCGCGTTGGTTTCCGTCTCGACACCGTTGAGAAGGACGGGCGTACCAAGACCGTTCGTATCCGCGTGTCCAAGGCCACCGGGAAGGACATCTAATGAGCGAGACCACTGTCGCAACCAAGATCGTTCCTCGTCTGAAGACGAAGTACGCAGAGACCATCAAGAAGTCCCTGCAGGACGAGTTCAACTACGCGAACGTCAACCAGGTTCCCCGTCTGGTGAAGGTCGTTGTGAACATGGGTGTTGGAGATGCCGCCAAGGACTCCAAGCTGATCGACGGCGCTGTCCGCGACCTCACCCTCATCACCGGCCAGAAGCCGCAGGTAACCAAGGCCCGCAAGTCGATCGCACAGTTCAAGCTGCGCGAAGGCATGCCGATCGGTGCACACGCAACCCTGCGTGGCGACCGCATGTGGGAATTCGTGGACCGTCTGGTATCGCTGGCTCTGCCGCGTATCCGTGACTTCCGCGGCCTCAACGGCAAGCAGTTCGATGGCAACGGCAACTACACCTTCGGTCTGACCGAGCAGGTTATGTTCCACGAAATCGACCAGGACTCCATTGACCGCGTTCGCGGTATGGACATCACGGTCGTCACCACCGCCAAGACCGATGACGAAGGCCGCGCGCTGCTCAAGGCGCTTGGTTTCCCGTTCAAGACTGAAAACTAACTACGTATCAGGTCCGGCCGCGCCGTCCCGCAAGGGCAGCGCAGCGGAAACCGTTACGAGGAAGGGCTATAGCCCACAATGACTATGACAGATCCTGTCGCAGACATGCTTACGCGTCTGCGCAATGCAAACTCGGCATACCACGACACCGTGTCCATGCCGTACAGCAAGCTGAAGGCACGCGTTGCCGACATCCTGAAGGCAGAAGGCTACATCGCCGGCTGGAAGGAAGAAGACGCCGAGGTCGGCAAGAAGCTGACCATCAGCCTGAAGTTCGGACCGAACCGCGAGCGTTCGATCGCCGGTGTCCGCCGCATCTCCAAGCCGGGTCTCCGCGTTTACGCGAAGTCCACCAACCTGCCTCACGTGCTGGGTGGCCTGGGTATCGCAATCCTGTCCACCTCTTCCGGCCTCCTGACTGACAAGCAGGCCGGCAAGAAGGGCGTGGGCGGCGAAGTCCTCGCGTACGTCTGGTAACGGGAAAGGAAGAGAATAATGTCACGTATTGGACGTCTCCCCATCACCGTTCCTGCCGGCGTTGAGGTCAAGCTCGATGGCTCCGTCATCAGCGTCAAGGGTGCCAAGGGCGAGCTGAGCCACACTGTTGCCAGCCCGATCGAGGTTTCCCTCGAAGAGAACACTCTCACGGTCACCCGCCCGAACGACGAGCGCAACTCGCGTTCGCTGCACGGCCTGACCCGCACCCTGATCGCCAACATGATCCAGGGCGTTACCGAGGGCTACGAGAAGAAGCTTGAAATCGTTGGTACCGGTTACCGCGTTCAGGCCAAGGGTTCTGACCTGGAGTTCGCTCTCGGCTACAGCCACCCTGTCAACGTCTCGGCACCTGAGGGCATCACCTTCGCTGTGGAGGGCCCCACCAAGCTCTCTGTTTCGGGTATCAACAAGCAGCAGGTGGGCGAGGTTGCTGCCAACATTCGCAAGCTGCGCAAGCCTGACCCCTACAAGGGCAAGGGTGTCCGTTACGCCGGCGAAGTCATCCGCCGCAAGGTCGGAAAGGCTGGTAAGTAAACCATGGCCATCGCAATTAACAAGAAGCGTTCGAACAAGAGCAAGTCTGCTGCACGCAGCCGTCGCCAGCTTCGTATCCGCAAGCGCATCGCCGGTACGGCCGTACGTCCTCGTCTGGTCGTCAACCGTTCGGCACGTCACGTATTCGTTCAGGTTGTCGATGACAGCAAGGGCGTAACCGTGGCTTCGGCTTCCACCCTGGAAGCTGACCTGCGTGCACTCGAAGGCGACAAGACTGCCAAGGCCAAGCGCGTTGGCGAGCTCGTTGCAGAGCGCGCAAAGGCTGCAGGCATCGAAGCTGTTGTCTTCGACCGTGGCGGTAACAAGTACCACGGCCGCATCGCCGCCGTCGCTGACGGTGCTCGCGAAGGTGGGCTGGCACTGTGACCGCTGAAAACAACGAAAAGGACATTCAGGTGACTGAAGCTGTAGCTGCTGAAGCAACTGAGACCGCACCCGCTACCGACGACCGCCGCGGCGGACGTCGTGGTGAGCGCGGCGAGCGTGGCCAGGGCCGCGGCGACCGTGGTGGCCGTGGTGGCCGCGACGGCGGTCGCGACGCTGAGAAGAGCCAGTTCGTAGAGCGTGTTGTAACCATCAACCGCGTTGCCAAGGTCGTCAAGGGTGGTCGTCGCTTCAGCTTCACCGCTCTCGTCGTCGTCGGTGACGGTAACGGCATGGTTGGCGTCGGCTACGGCAAGGCCAAGGAAGTTCCCGCTGCTATCGCCAAGGGCGTTGAAGAGGCCAAGAAGTCCTTCTTCCGCGTTCCCCGCGTTGGCAACACCATCCCGCACCGCGTGCAGGGTGAGGCTGCTGCAGGCGTTGTCCTGCTGCGTCCGGCTTCCGCCGGTACCGGTGTTATCGCCGGTGGTCCGGTCCGTGCGGTACTGGAGTGCGTGGGTATCCACGACATCCTCTCCAAGTCGCTCGGTTCCTCCAACGCGATCAACATCGTTCACGCGACCGTTGACGCCCTGAAGCAGCTCGAAGAGCCCGCTTCCGTGGCTGCCCGCCGTGGCCTGCCGCTGGACGAGGTTGCTCCGGTTGCCCTGGTGCGTGCGCTCCAGAACCAGAAGGCAGGTGTCTAGTCATGGCTAAGAACCTGACTCCTTCCGACGCCAAGTTGGAAATCACCCAGATCAAGGGCGTCATTGGCGCCAAGCAGAACCAGCGCGACACCCTTCGGTCCCTCGGCCTCAAGCGCATCGGACACACCGTTGTCCGTACCGCTGACGCCGTGACCGTTGGCATGCTCAACACGGTTCCGCACCTCGTGAATGTAGAGGAGGCGAAGTAATGGCCGAGAACGAGACCGCTGAAAAGCAGAACGCTCTGAAGGTCCACCACCTGCGTCCTGCCCCCGGTGCCAAGACTTCCAAGACCCGTGTTGGTCGTGGTGAAGGCTCCAAGGGTAAGACTGCCGGTCGCGGTACCAAGGGTACGAAGGCCCGCTACCAGGTCAAGGCTGGCTTTGCCGGCGGCCAGTTGCCGCTGCACATGCGCCTGCCGAAGCTGCGCGGCTTCAAGAACCCGTTCCGGGTTGAGTTCCAGGTTGTCAACCTGGAGAAGCTCAACGAGCTGTTCCCGGAAGGTGGCGCTGTCACCGTTGAGTCCCTGGTTGAGAAGGGTGCCGTTCGTAAGAACCAGCCCGTGAAGGTGCTGGGCGCCGGCGACATCACCGTCAAGGTTGACGTCACCGCCCACGCTTTCTCTTCCAGCGCTGCTGACAAGATCGCTGCAGCAGGCGGAAGCACCACGGTTCTCTAAGACCCCGTGGGGCTCTTGCCCGCAGTAAGAAAAAATCCCGGTACGCGGGGCCTGAGGCCCTGTGTACCGGGATTTTTTTGTTGGTTGTGGACTCTCGATTATTCTGACGGCGTCCGTAGCAGCTAGACTCGATTGTTGGGTTTCCTTAACCCCATCTACATCCTTGTACCTTTACCTCAGGAGGACGCTTGCTAAGCGCATTCGGCCGGGCGTTTCGGACGCCCGATTTGCGACGCAAGTTGTTGTTCACGCTGGGAATCATCACAATCTTCCGCTTGGGAGCTTTCATCCCCTCGCCTGGTGTGAACTACCAGAATGTCCAGCAATGCTTAGACACCGGTGACACCTCGCAGGGCATCTACCAGCTGGTGAACCTGTTCAGCGGCGGTGCCTTGCTGCAGGTTTCCATCTTTGCGCTCGGTATTATGCCGTACATTACGGCGAGCATCATCGTTCAGCTGCTTCGGGTGGTCATTCCCCGGTTCCAGCAGTTGTACGAGGAAGGTTCCTCCGGCCAATCGAAACTGACGCAGTACACCCGGTATCTCACCATCGCGCTGGGTCTGCTCAATGCCACCACCCTGGTATCCCTGGCCCGTTCCGGCCAGTTGCTGCCCGGCTGCAACCTGCCGATCATCCCTGATGAGAGCATCATCACCACGATCCTCATCATCATCACGTTGACCGCAGGCACCGGACTCATCATGTGGATGGGCGAGCTCGTGACGGAGAAGGGCGTGGGCAACGGCATGTCGCTGCTCATCTTCACCTCGATCGCTGCAGGCTTCCCGCAGTCGCTGGGTGCCATCTGGACCGCGCAGGGCCCCGGAACCTTCTTCATCGTCCTTGCCATCGGCCTGGTCACGGTGGCGCTGGTGGTGTTCGTCGAACAGTCCCAGAGGCGCGTCCCGGTGCAATACGCCAAGCGCATGATTGGCCGCCGCACTGTCGGCGGGACCAGCACCTACATTCCCATCAAGGTGAACATGGCCGGCGTCGTGCCCGTCATCTTCGCGTCCTCCATGCTGTACCTGCCTGGCCTGATTGCACAGTTCAACCAGCCGCAGGCGGGAGAGCAGATGGCCCCCTGGGTTGAGTGGATCAACAACAACCTCACCAAGGGCGACCACCCCATCTACATGGCTCTCTACTTCGCCATGATCGTGTTTTTCACCTACTTCTACGTGGCCATCACCTTCAACCCTGAAGAAGTGTCGGACAACATGAAGAAGTACGGGGGATTCATTCCGGGCATCCGGGCGGGTAAACCGACCGCGGATTACCTGCAGTACGTGCTTTCCAGGATTACTTTGCCGGGAGCTCTTTACCTGGGCTTCGTGGCACTCATTCCGCTGGTTGCACTCGTCCTGATCAACGCCAACCAGAACTTCCCGTTCGGTGGCACGTCAATCCTGATTATGGTGGGTGTCGGCTTGGAAACCGTGAAGCAGATTGATGCGCAGCTACAACAACGTCACTATGAAGGGCTTTTGCGATGACGAGAATGCTGATCATTGGACCTCCGGGTTCGGGCAAGGGTACGCAGGCTGAACGGATTTCCGCGCGCCTCGGCGTAGTCGCCATCTCCACTGGCGACATTTTCCGTGCCAACGTCAAGGGAGAGACCCCCCTTGGCCTGGAGGCCAAGAAGTACATGGACGCCGGTGACTTCGTACCGGACAGCGTCACCAACAAGATGGTTCGGGACCGTCTGAGCGAGAGCGACGTCGAGAACGGCTTCCTCCTGGACGGCTACCCCCGCACCACGGCACAGGTGGACTACCTGGACAACATCCTCGCCGAGACCCAGCAGGAGCTCGACGTCGTGCTCCAGCTGACTGCCGACGACGAGGAACTGGTCAGCCGCCTCCTCGGCCGTGCCAAGGAGACCGGCCGGTCTGACGACAATGAAGCCGTCATCCGCCACCGCCTCGACCTCTACCACGAGCAGACTGAGGCCGTCGTGGCCAAGTACGCCGAGCGCGGCATCCTGACCCAGGTTGACGGCATTGGTGGAATCGACGAGGTCACTGACCGCGTCCTGACCGCCATTGAAGCTGCCAAGGCTGTCTAGCACTTTCTCCACATAGCCGGTGTTCCGGCTCATGTGCCAAAGGGTGTGTCCCGTACGATGAGTGCGGGACACACCCTTTTTCCTTTTCATGGCCGTCTTTGGGGGAAGCGCATGCACACAGTCATGTCCGGCAGGAGCCGGATTGCGGGTCTGGAAGTCTATGTGCCTCCTGCACGTCTTGACACGAATGCCGTCGAGCAGCGCATTGTCGAGTCGAGCCCGGGCTTCCGGATTCCCAAGGGTTTGATTTCCCGCGTCACAGGCATACGGTCCCGTAGTGTGATGGCCGAGTCGGAGCAGGCATCAGATCTTGCCGTCAACGCAGCAGCCAAGGTCCTGGCCAGTTGCGGGCTCCAGGCCCCGGATGTTGACCTTCTGGTGTTTGCCTCCGCGAGCCAGGACATGGTGGAGCCCGCAACAGCCCATATTGCCGCCGCAAAGCTTGGGCTCAGCTGCCCGGTGATGGACGTCAAGAACGCCTGCAACAGTTTCCTGAACGGACTGGAAGTGGCTGATTCCCTGATTGCCTCCCGCCGTTACGGTCGGGTTCTGGTGGTGACGGGGGAGTCGCCCTCGCGGGCGGTCCGGTGGTCGGTTCCTGATTTCGCGACTTTCGCGTCCAGCTTCCCCGGTTACACCATGAGCGACGGCGGCGCGGCCGTCCTGCTCGAAGCTTCCGAAGGCGCTATTGCTGACAGTGAGGCTTCAAGCCCGGCAGCCGAGGGCATTCTTGGCATGGCCTTCACTGCAAAGAGCATCCACTGGCCGGTCGGGACCTTGGCCGCAGGTGGATCTGCGTTTCCCCGTGATCCCGAAGCCAGCTATTTCACCATGGACGGGGAGAAGCTGAAGGACGCCTTCCTGGACTTGGGCTCCGATGTCCTGGGAGAGACCTTGGAGGCCCTCAAGCTGAACTGGCAAGACTTCGCGGTGGTCTGTGTCCACCAAGTCAGCGCGCCCTACCGGGAGATCTTTGCAGAGCGTGCGGGAGTGCCGCGCGACCTGTTGGTCCCGGCAGTGGAAGAGTTCGGCAACTTGGCCTCCGTTAGTCTTCCGTTGCAGTTGAAGCTCGCCCTGGATGGTGGACGATGTGGTCCGGGAGACCTGGTTGCCCTGGTAGGCCTGGCCGGCGGCGTCAGCCTGGGCATCGCGGTGGTGCGGCTATGAACCGCTCGTCAGCAGGAGCCGGAACAGGGTTGCACAGCGATTCCGCTACCAGGCCGCTGTGCATCGCAGTGCCGATGCTCAACGAAGAGAAGCTTGTCCGCCAGGCCTTGGATTCGCTCGCTGCGCAGGACTATCAGGACTTCACAGTGGTTGTGGTGGATAACGGATCCACCGACGCCAGCTGCGCCATCGTGGAAGCCTTCGCCAGTGAGCACCCTGTCATGGACATCAGGCTGATCCATGAAACGGAGAAGGGCACAGGCGCAGCTGCCGATACGGGTATGCGGTTCGGAGTCGAACACGGTGCCACATGGTTGGCCCGCACGGACGCGGATTGCCTTGCTGCCAAGGATTGGACGGCCCGGATCATGGCGGCCTTCCACGATGGCTTGGAACTGATTGCCGGGCAGCTGATTCCCCGGCAGGACGAAGGCATCACTGCGCGGGATCGTCGTTTGATGCTGGTGGCCGTGGAGGTGGCCTCGTTCTTCGGAAAGATCAGGCCCGGCAACAAGGGAGAGGGCTATTTGGGCCCCTACCAAATGCTTCCGGGCTGCAACATGGCGATCACCGCGGATATGTATCACCGCTCCGGGGGATTCCCGCGGACCAGGATCGAGGACCTCCACGAGGACAGGGCACTGTCCAACCGCGTCCGGAAGTTGACACGCAATTACGGGCTGCGGAGGGACGTCGTGGTCTACGGGTCCTCCCGGCGGGTCAAATCGTGGGGCTTGAAGAACACGCTGGCTTGGTACGCGGACCACCGTTACCGTCCCGAGCACGTGGACATTCGGTAGCCATGTCAGTTGCAACCGCTGAACGCTGGGAACGGCGCGTCCACCTCGGAGCGCATCCCTTGCTGTACCCGACCATCCGATCGCTGGGCGCCGTGAAACCGGTGATGAGGATCCCGGGGCTGGGTGTCCTGGTCAGCGAAGCACGGTTGGTGCGTGATGTGCTGTTGGACGGTGAACGCTTCGTCAAGAACGGGCCCTCTGCCTCCGGAGGGCTTTGGACACCGGTCGTCGGCCCGAAGGCACTGGTCAACATGGACGGTGCAGAGCATCGCGAGCTAAGGCGGAAGCTCGCTGACTTGTTCACTCCGGCCTCGGTGGCGGAAATCGTCCAACCGGCATCCGTTGCGTTGAAGGCCCGCGTTGAGCATGACCTGGACGGGCCGGGACGGGTGGACCTGGTGGACTGCGTCAAGGAACTGGCGGGCGGCGTCATCTCACGGTTGCTGGGCGTTCCGGAACATGCTCCGGGCAGACTGCCGAATAAGGAACTCTTCAATTTAGGGTCCTCCATCTCATCCTTGGTTCGTTTAGGTCGCCCAACCCTGACGCCGGAGCAGGCTGCCAAGGGGAGGGCCGCCGTCGAGGTTCTCGCAGGACCTGCCCGAAGCGCCTACCGCGACGGAGACCCTGCAACCTTCCCGGGCCGGCTCCGCGGGCTGGGCATGAGCGAAGACGAAGCGATGGGTATCATCAGTGCCTTCGTGATGGTGGGAACGGAAACGCTCGTGTCATTCGTGCCCCGGCTGGTGGCGTTGCTTGCCGATACCGGACGCATTGAGGAACTGGTTGCGGACAGGTCGGGGATGGGGGCAGCAGTGAACGAGTCGTTGAGGTTCACGGTGCCGTCGCCCATGATGCTGCGAAACGCCGTTGCCCCCGGGAACATCGGAGGAACGGTTGTGCGCACCGGGGACCGGATCCTGTTGTCCACCATCCATGCTGCCAAGAGCCTGGGTGGTTTCAACCCGGGGGAACCCATCCCGGCGCAAGCGCGCCAGTTGTGGTTCGGGGCAGGACCACACTTCTGCATCGGCATGCCGCTGGCCATGGCGGAGATCACTGCAACCTTGGAGGTTCTCCTGGACAGATTTGCGCAGAGGCCGTGGGTCATCGCTTCCCGGGCCGTCAGCACGCGTGTGCTGATTCCGGGCTACCGGAAGCTGGAGCTCGCCAATGCCCTCTGAAATCACCGGCGGGCAGGACAGCCCTGACCTCATTGCCGCCGTCTACGCGGCGGCTGAACGTGTCCCGGACAATCCCGCCATCACAGCTCCGGGCAGGACCAGGCGTCGGCCCGGCGGCAAGGTGTCAGTGAGGCCCGGTCCAACCATCACCTACAGGCAGCTGATGGAAGGCATCGAAGCAACGTCGGTGCGCCTGCAGGCCGACGGCTTTGGCAAGGGTGAAAGGATGCTCTTCTCGGTCAGGCCGAGTCCGGCCGCGTTCATCCTCGCGTTGGGTGCCGTCCGGGCCGGTGGGTCGGTGGTGTTCATTGACCCCGGCATCGGTCCTTCGTTGTTCCGGGACAGGGCGGAGCTGGCCGCGCCGGGTTGGGCGGCTGCCGAATCGCTTCTCTACGCAGTGAGTACCAGGAGTCCCCTCCGCCCCCTGGCGCGTCGGCGTGGCCTGCTCCTGCCGGATTACGGCGCGATGGACGTCCGCCACTACTATTCGGGACCTTGGATGCCGGGGGTGCCCCGGGGAGCTACCCCGGTGAAGACGCTGAGACGACCCCTGACTACTGGCACCACCCAGGGACAGCCCGGGCACCATCCCGCCCAGGAAGCGGTGATCATCTTCACCTCCGGAACCACGGGAGCACCGAAGGGTGTTGTCCATACGCGCGGTTCCTTGGCTGCCGGTTTTCAGCAGTTGAGCACCAAGTGCACCTTCAGCGACGGGGACCGTATCCATTCGGAGCAGCTCATGATGGGCCTGCCGGCCCTGATCGCCGGGGCTCACTGGACCATGCCCTCGTACGGCTTTTCGGCGCACATCGACCCCCTTCGGTTGGCCGGCGAACTTGGGCCGGTCGCCGGGAAAAGGTCAACGTACGACGGCGCCACTCACCTTTTCCTGGTGCCGTCGCAGCTGGCGCCCATCCTCGACGGGATTGAGCGTGGGGAGGTTACGCTTCCGAAGACCTTGGGAACTGTGATGTTGGGAGCGGCCCCCGTTCTGGCACCTTTCCTGGAGCGGGCCATGCGGGTCTTGCCCGATGTGGACTTCAAGCTCATTTACGGAATGACCGAGCTTCTGCCCATAGCCATAGCGGACGGCAGGGAGAAGCTTGCCTTCGCCTCGGGAGCTGACGCCGGGCACCTCACCCAGGATGGTCGTGGTGAGGGCGACTTCCTCGGGGAACCGCTGCCCGCCGTCGAAATCCGCCTCGGTGAGGACCACGAACTGTTCGCCCGCGGGCCCAACATGTGCCACGGCTATTTGGGCCAGAACCCAATGATCGAACACGCGACGGGAGACTTGGTGAGGCTCGACTACGGGGCGGGGGCACGGGGCGCGCCCATCAGCTCGGGGGCACGGGGTGCGTCCACCAGCTCCGGGGCGCGGCCACGGCTGGTGATGATCGGACGCAAGAAGGACATGATCATCCGGGGCAAGACCAACATCTACCCCGCTCTGTATGAACCCGTCATCGCCGGCGTGGCGGGTGTCGCTGAAGCGGCGATGGTAGGAGTTCCGGACGGCATCGGTGACGAGTCGGTGTGGCTGGCGGTTGTGCCGCGGGCCGGTCAGTCGGCGGCGGCCCTGAAGGCCCGGCTCGGGCAGGAGCTACCGCGACTCATCGACGAATCGGCACTCCCGGACCGCATCGAAGTCCTGGACAATATGCCGGTCAGCGGGCGGCACCGGAAGCCGGATCGTGAAGCGCTCAGGCAGCAGTTCGGAGCGGTTACAGACGCAGCGGCCCTGGTGGGCCCGGCATGAAGATCGCCGTCACGGGTGCCACGGGTTTCGTCGGAAGAGCGATCGCCCGGGCCGCTGAAGACAAGGGATGGGACGTTGTAAGGTTCGCGCGTCGCCGGGACCCGGGCTACGCATACTGGGACCTCGCGGACCGTCCGCCAGCGCGCCTGCCGGAGGTTGACGCCGTCGTGCATGCTGGTGCCCACGTCGCGGACTGGGGCGACCCCCGGATCTTTCACCGGGTCAATGTCCTGGGGACGCGGGCCCTCAGCGAGGCCTATGCGCGGACGCGCCTGGTCCATATCTCAAGTTCCAGCGTCTACCCGTGGTGGGAGTCCTGCGTGAACCGCGTTGAGGAAGAGGTCGCGTCCAAGCACCTGAACGCCTACGGGCGCAGCAAGGCGCTGGCCGACATCGAAGCACGCAAGCACGGCAACGCCTTGTCCCTCCGGCCACACGGAGTCTACGGCCAAGGCGACCGGACGCTGTTGCCACGGCTCATCGGCAACATCCGGCGCGGACGGCTCCTCAGCGTCGGGGGTCCCACCGTGAGGCATCAACTGACGCATATCGACAACCTGACTACCGCCGCGCTTGCAGCCTGCGGGTCCGAACTCCGCGGTGCCGTAAATGTGGCCGATGCGGAGCCTGTGGAGCTCGGTTCAATACTGCGTGAGGTCCTTGACGTGACGGGCCACCCGCACACGGGCATCCGGTATATTCCGGGGGCCGTGGCGATGGCCGTGGCCGGCTTTTCCGAAGCTGCTGCCATGGCAACGGGGACTCCGCCGCGGCTGACCCGCTATGCCGTGAGCCAACTCGGGCGGGAGCGGACCTATTGCTTGGACAGGCTTCGCGAGGGGCTTGGGGTCGAACCAATTTCGACCACGCTCTCGGATGCGCGAAAATGGTTGGAGCACGGGGCCTGATCGGCGCTCGTGGGAACATCCAGAGGAGAACATGGCGTTCGGTCAGCCCCGCATTGAATACAAGTCCAACCAGCAGATGCGCAAGATGCACGAGGCAGGACTGGTCCTCAGCCGCGCCCTTGACGCAGCGGTTGCAGCAGCCAAGGCAGGTGTCACCACCAAGGACCTCGACGACGTCTTTGCTGCCGTCCTGAACGATGCCGGCGCCAAGTCCAACTTCCTCGGATACCACGGCTTCCCGGCAACCATCTGCACCTCGGTCAACGAGGAAGTCGTCCATGGAATCCCCGGCAACAGGGTCCTGGAAGACGGGGACATCATCTCGATCGACGGCGGCTGCATCGTGGACGGATGGCACTCGGACTCGGCCCGCACCGTAATCGTTGGAACCGCTGACCCCGAGGACCAGCGGCTTTCCGATGTCACCGAGGCCGCCATGTGGCACGGCATCGCCGGTCTGGCCAAGGGCAAGTTCGTGGGAGACATCGGCAATGCGATCGATGACTACGTGTCCTCAGTGCCGGGCAAGCCCCTCGGGATCCTTGAGGATTACGTCGGCCACGGGATTGGTTCCGAGATGCACATGGCCCCGGATGTCCTGAACTACCGCACCAGCCACCGTGGCCCTAAGATCCGGCCCGGCCTGTGCCTGGCCATCGAACCGATGCTGGTGCGCGGAGGCATTGAAACGGCGACCCTGGATGACGACTGGACCGTAGTCACCACCGACGGCAAGCGCTCGTGCCAGTGGGAGCACTCCGTTGCCGTCCATGAAAAGGGCATTTGGGTCCTGTCCTCACCGGACGGCGGGGCAGCCAACCTTGCGCCGCTCGGCGTCGTGCCGGTACCCATCCCCTGACCTTCCCTGCTGGTGTCAACCGGCCTGGCGTTGCCATAACAAAGAGTCAAAAGGAAGTGCGGGGCTGCCCATGCAGCCCCGCACTTCCTTTTCCCAAGGGTTTCAGCCCTTCAGCTTGGGCTTGACGTCCTTTGTGTAGATGCCCTCGAGCGTCTTCTTCAACTCGGTCATCGTTGCTTTGACGTCACCCTGCTGGGTGAGGATCTTGGCTGCCGCCTTGGCCATTTCCTGGTCGGCGCCGGGAAGGAACACCCGGGCGTTGTCCTGGACACGGGTAACGGCGAGCTGGTCCATGGCCGTTTTGATCTGCGGCGTGGCGGCCAGGACAGCTGACATGTCGGCGGACAGGCGCGTGGGCATGTAACCCGTTGCCGCCGAGAAGGCGGCCGTGTTTTCCGGCTCCGTCATGAACTTGAGGAACGTCGCGGCGGCGAGCTGCTCCTCTTTGCTGATACCGCTCGGGATGCCCAGCCCGGCGCCACCGGTAGGGCAGACTCCGGCGGTTGCCTCGGGACCGCCCGGCAGGAAGCCGACTCCCACGTTGAACTTCGCTGCTTTCAGGACGCCGAGCAGGGAGCCCGTGGAGGAAATGGTTGCCGAGGTGATGCCGGCGGCGAAGTCGTCCGCGGCCTCCTTGGAGGAAACGCCTGCCCAACCGTCCTTGTAGATCGAGTCCTGGGCCCACTGCAGAGCGGCAACCGACTTGTCCGAATCGCACGTGATCTCCCAGTCCTTGGACCAGTTGCCGCCCCAGCCCCAGAGGTTGTTCTGCAAGGTCCAGCCCGCGTAGCCGGCCAGCGCGGGATAAATGTAGGCGTACTGCGCGCCGGAGGAGGCTTTCAGTTTGGGAGCCCACTCGGCGAATTCCTGCCACGTTGCCGGAGCCCGGTCGGGAAGGCCTGCGGCCTTGAAGTGGTCTTTGTTGTAGTAGAAAAGCGGGGTGGAGCGGCCGTATGGCAGGGCCCACTGCTGGTTGTCGTACTTGTAGTCGTCAACCAGGGACTTCTGGAAGTCGTCGAGCTGGATGTCCAGGTGCTTCACCAGATTGTCGATCGGGATGATGCTGCCGTTGGAGAAGTAGCGGAACCACCACACATCGGAGAGGACAACCAAGCCGGGAAGTCCGGTCTTGGCGGCTTGGGACGTCTGGAACTTCTGCGCAATTTCCTCATAGTTGGCGCCTGCGGTCACCAGGTTCACCTTGATGTCGGGGAACTTTGCCTGGAACTTGCTGATGATGGCCTTTTCTACGTCCTGGGACTTGCCCGGGTGGTTGGTCCAGAAATCGAACGAGGCGGCCGGCTTGACGTTGGTGAAGTCGACGGCAGCAGATTCGACGGCGGTCCCCGGACCCGCGGTGGATGGCCCGCCGCAGGCAGTTAATGCCGCGGCCCCGGCACCCAGGCCTGCGAGGCCAAGGAAATGCCGACGGTCAAGGTTGGTGCGCATGGTGCTTCCTCTCACTTACTTTCTACGATGCGAATTGGTGTGGCTGGAGAATGTCAGCCTGTGACGCTGCCTTGGGTGAGGCCAGCGACGATGTAGCGCTGCAGTGCGGCGAAAACCAGCAGGATGGGGACGATCACCAGAACGGCGCCCGCCATGAGGATTCCCCAGCCGGCGCCGTTTCCTTCGGAGTTTTGGAGCAGGGTGAGGCCTACCGGCAGCGTCATGGTTTCCGGTCGATCGGTGATGATGAGTGGCCAGATGTAGTCATTCCATTCACTGACCACGGTCACCAGGGCAACGGTGGCCACAGAGGGCAGGGATACCGGAACGATGATTTGCCACAGCCGCCGCCAATGCCCGGCGCCGTCGATTTCTGCGGCTTCAAGGATGGACGGCGGAAGGGTCAGGAAGTGCTGGCGGAGAAGGAACGTTCCGAACGCCGTTCCCAGGCCCGGAAGGATGATGCCCCACAGGGTGTTCTTTCCGCCCATGCCTGCGACCAGGATGTAGTTGGGCAGGATGGACACTTGGGCCGGGACCATTAGGGCCACCAGGATCAGCACGAAGATCACGTTCTTGAACGGGAACCGGACGAACACCAGGGCGTAGGCAGTCAGGATGGCAAGGACCACCTTGATGGTGGAGCCGACGGTGGTAACGACCAGGCTGTTGGCGAAGAACTGCGCAAAGGGGACCGTGGTCATTGCCGTGGCGTAGTTCTCCAGGTTCAACGAGTCCGGAAGGATCTTCAGGTCGGTTGTGACGATCTCGCCGGGTTGCTTGAAGGAGCTGAGCACCATCCACAACAGGGGCAGGAACACCACCAACGTGGTGAGGACCAGCGGGACGTAGCCGGCGGCGAGCGTTTGGATTAGGTTCGTCCTGGACAACGGCCGGGGCACGGGCTGCGGCTCGTGGGGTCGCGGCTGGTCGGGCTGCGGATCGTGGCACTGCGGTTCGTTGGAAGGCACGACGACGGCGGGAGACTGGGCGCTCATGAGTAGTGGACCTTTCGCTCAACGAAGCGCAGTTGGAGGACCGTAATGACCAGGAGGACGGCGAAGAGCACCACGGAGATTGCTGCCGAGTAGCCGGCCCGGTTGTAGGCACCGAACGCCTGGAGGTAGGCCTCGTAAATCAAAGTGCTGGTCCCGTTTCCGAGTGGCGTCATGATGCGGATCAGGTCGAAGGCCTGCAGGGAACTGAGCATGGTGGTGATCAGCAGGAAGAACGTGGTGGGGGACAGCAGGGGAACTGAGATGTTGAAGAACCGGCGCACGTTGTTGGCGCCGTCCAGTGCAGCGGCTTCCATGACGTCCCGTGGCAGGGACTGCAGCCCGGCGAGGTAGACCACGGCGCAGTAGCCCAGGTTCTTCCACACGTAGACGATCATGACCATCACCAATGACAACTGCGGATCGTTCATCCACTGCGGGCTCTGTTGCCCCAGGCCGCGGAGGATCCACGCCAGGACGCCATAGCCGGGGTCGAAGATGAAAAGCCATACCAATCCGACGCCGACGCCGGAGAGCACGTACGGTGCGAAGACCACCGACCGGGCAAACGTGGTGCCCCTGACTTTGGAATTCAGCGCCAGAGCGACAAGCAGCCCCAGGACCATGGAGCCACCCACTGTGACGACCGTGAAGACCGCCGTGGCGCCCAGGACCTTCGGCGCGTCCTCGCCGGTGAAAAACGTGACGTAGTTCTGCAGGCCCACCACTGTGGCCGAGGCCGAACCGAGCGTCCAGTCCAGCGTGGAGTAGTAGATGTTGTTGATGAGCGGCCAGTAGGTGAAGGTGGCGATCAGGGCCAGGTTCGGCAATGCCATGGCAAGGAATACGACGAAATCCTTGCGGCTGCGGCCGGACCAGTTGGTTACGAGTCGGGTAGTCATGGATCACTTACGTTGTGAGGCGAATTTTTAGTGCCGGGCCCGGACCGGGGCGGCGGAGACAGCCCTAGCTCACCACAGCGAATAGCCCGCAGTGAGCCAAACGGGGACATTCAAGCGATAGTTGGCTAACTTTTACGGGCCTGTTTACGGATAGTTCCCTCAGTGTTCTTACGTGAGGTCGGGCTACCAGTTGGAGCGCGGCGGTGCGGGTGGAGAATGGAGCCATGGATCAGATAACCGACGTTCCCGGCATCCGCGTAGGGCAGGTACAAAAGATCGGCGACGGGTGGCTGACCGGCGTGACTGTGGTTCTTCCGCCTCCGGGAACCGTGGGTTCGGTGGACGTGCGTGGTGGTGGACCCGGCACGCACGAGACTGACGCCTTGGATCCCACCACACTCGTGCCCACAGTGGATGCCGTAGTCCTCACCGGTGGGAGCGCGTTCGGGCTCGTGTCGGCGCATGGGGCGCAGCGTTGGTGCGAGGAACAAGGGAGGGGATTCTCCGTCCCGGGCACCGTGGTGCCAATCGTTCCCGCCGCGGCGATCTTCGACCTCGGGCGCGGCGGTGACGTCCATGCCCGGCCCGACGCGGACATGGGCTACCAGGCAGCTGCCGCAGCTTTCGCCTCGGGCGACCATGCTGGCGTCGGGCGTGGAAATGTTGGCGCCGGCACCGGAGCCGTAGTTGCCCGCGGACAGTACAAAGGCGGCGTGGGGACGGCGTCGATCACGCTGGATGGGGGAGTCGTGGTTGGTGCCTTGGCGGTGGTCAATGCTTTGGGCGCGCCGGTGGGGGCAGGCCCGGTTGTGCAGGGCCACCAGGGCGGGCTGAACACCACGCTCGTCGTCATTGCGACGAATGCGGTCCTGGACGTCGCCGAGTGCAAGCGGACAGCCAACAGCGGACATGCCGGGCTCGCGCGCGCCGTGGACCCCTCCCACACCCTCGCCGACGGCGACACTGTGTTCGCGCTGGCGACCGGCGCCGTCGGGCTTGACCGCAGTACCGAACAGGCGCGGCAGGTTTCGCTGATCACGCTGCAAAGCGCAGCGGCGGAAGCTGTCCGGCTGGCAGTCCTTGATGGCATCCTTGCGGCCGAAGGCATCACGACGGCGGCCGGCACCTTCCCCGCGTACCGCGCCGCCGGGGAGTGACGCGCCGGAGTTGTTGCGCTACCATGGCGGATTTAACTTTCCCGCCTTTGTGGCGTAAAGTTGTCTGTTGGTTGTCTGTACAGCCACGCCCTTTTTGGTGTGGTGGTTCGAAGAAGACCAAAGCAAACAAAAAACGTCCGCTGGATCGCCGGTGCCTAACCGGAGGACTGCGGCAAACAACAGTTAGCGGAGGATATGGCCAAGAAGGACGGGGTCATTGAGATCGAGGGCGTTGTGACTGAGGCGCTGCCCAACGCGATGTTTCGTGTTGAGCTCACCAACAAGCACGTCGTTCTCGCACACATCTCTGGGAAGATGCGTCAGCACTACATTCGAATCCTCCCCGAGGACCGCGTAGTGGTGGAGCTGAGCCCATACGACCTCACACGTGGTCGTATCGTCTACCGCTACAAGTAAATTGCTGGGCGACTGAGGCTATGCCTGGGCCGCTCCAGCAGATCAACTGCAAAACACGCAAAGGAACGCCATGAAGGTCAAGCCGAGCGTCAAGCAGATCTGCGACAAGTGCAAAGTGATCCGCCGTAACGGCCGGGTCATGGTGATCTGCGAGAACCCGCGCCACAAGCAGCGCCAGGGCTAATTCCCCCAAGGGAATCAGCGCCCGCGAGGGCAAACCTGGGTTGCTACCCACGCAAGTAAATAAAGGCAGCACAAGCTGAGCCGGGACGCTTTACAGAGCCCGGACAGCGTACCCCCGGTCGGAGGCTGGGGCCGCACTGACAGTGCGGGTGTACTGCCTACGACCTCCGGTTTATTCAAGGAGTACCGCCACTATGGCTCGTCTCGCTGGCGTAGACATTCCCCGCGAAAAGCGGTTGGAAATTGCGCTTACTTACATCTACGGCGTGGGCAAGACCCGTGCACACGAAACCCTGGCTGCCACCGGCATCAGCCCTGACGTCCGCGTCAAGGACCTGACCGACGCCGAGCTGGTCCAGCTGCGTGACTACATTGAAGGCAACTACAAGGTTGAGGGTGACCTTCGCCGCGAGGTAGCCGCTGACATCCGCCGCAAGGTTGAGATCGGCAGCTACGAAGGCCTGCGCCACCGCAAGGGCCTGCCCGTACGCGGTCAGCGTACGAAGACCAACGCTCGTACCCGCAAGGGACCGAAGCGCACCGTCGCCGGCAAGAAGAAGGCCGGACGTTAATCCCTCGGGATTGACCTGGTTTTCCCCCGATAACTTTCTGTAGGAGAAATAATGCCCCCGAAGACTCGTGGAGCGGTTCGTAAGCCGCGTCGCAAGGATAAGAAGAATATTGCGCTTGGACAGGCGCACATCAAGAGCACCTTCAACAACACCATCGTGTCCATCACGGACCCGACCGGTGCTGTGATCTCCTGGGCTTCCGCCGGTGAGGTTGGATTCAAGGGCTCCCGTAAGTCCACCCCGTTCGCCGCCCAGATGGCTGCTGAAGCTGCTGCAAAGCGCGCTCAGGAGCACGGTCTGCGCAAGGTTGACGTTTTCGTCAAGGGCCCGGGTTCGGGACGCGAAACCGCAATCCGTTCGCTTCAGGCTGCTGGCCTCGAGGTTGGCTCCATCCAGGACGTCACCCCCAGCGCCCACAACGGTTGCCGCCCGCCGAAGCGCCGCCGCGTCTAATTAGGTTGCACCTGCCTGACGGCCGGGCCTGCTTGTGAATCCACAAGCATGGTCCGGCTGGTCAGGCTGGAAACCGAAGCCGATTTCCACCACCTGTGTTGCGTCATATAGCGGATGCTCGCCGAAAGGAAACCTAAGTGCTCATTGCACAGCGCCCCACCCTGTCCGAAGAAGTTGTAGCCGAGAACCGCTCCCGTTTCATTATTGAACCGCTGGAGCCGGGCTTCGGTTACACCCTCGGAAACTCCCTCCGCCGTACCCTGCTCTCCTCCATCCCCGGTGCTGCTGTAACCAGCATCCGGATCGATGGCGTGCTGCACGAGTTCACCACGGTTCCGGGTGTCAAGGAAGATGTCACCGAGATCATCCTGAACATCAAGAACCTTTCGGTTTCCTCCGAGCACGATGAGCCGGTTGTTGCGTACCTGCGCAAGCAGGGCCCCGGAGTCGTCACCGCCGCGGACATCGCTCCGCCGGCCGGCGTCGAATTCCACAACCCGGATCTGCACATTGCCACTCTGAACTCGAAGGGCAAGTTCGAACTCGAACTGACCATCGAGCGCGGCCGTGGCTACGTTTCGGCAGCTCAGAACAAGTCCGGCGATTCCGAGATCGGCCGTATCCCGGTCGATTCGATCTACTCGCCTGTCTTGAAGGTAACTTTCCGCGTGGAAGCTACCCGTGTTGAGCAGCGCACCGACTTCGACAAGCTCATTGTCGACGTCGAGACCAAGCAGGCTATCGCTCCGCGTGACGCTGTTGCTTCTGCAGGCACCACCCTGGTGGAACTGTTCGGTCTGGCCCGTGAGCTGAACACCGCAGCTGAAGGTATCGAGATTGGCCCGTCGCCGACTGACGCTGCCCTGGCAGCTGACATGGCTCTGCCGATCGAGGATCTGGACCTCACGGTCCGTTCCTACAACTGCCTCAAGCGTGAGGGCATCCACACCGTGGGTGAACTCGTTGCCCGCTCCGAGGCTGACCTGATGGACATCCGTAACTTCGGTGCGAAGTCCATTGACGAGGTCAAGGCAAAGCTCGTCGAACTGGGTCTGTCCCTCAAGGATTCCCCTCCCGGTTTCGATCTCGCAGCCCGCGCCGCAGCCATCGAAGAGGACGACGCCGCGTTCAGCGACGACGAGCTCTAAAAAGCAGATCTTGGTCGACGGGTCCAGTGATGGACCCGGCCGGCTTACACAACAGGAGAAATAACTATGCCTACCCCCACTAAGGGTCCGCGCCTCGGAGGCGGCCCGGCTCACGAGCGCCTGATGCTCGCGAACCTGGCAGCAGCGCTCTTCGAGCACAAGCGCATCACCACCACGGTTACCAAGGCCAAGCGCCTCAAGCCGTACGCAGAGCGTCTGGTCACCTTCGCCAAGCGTGGCGACCTCGCTTCCCGCCGCCGTGTCCTCGGCCTGATCAGCGACAAGGGCATCGTCCACGAGCTGTTCACTGACATCGCCGGCGCTGTTGCCAACCGTGACGGTGGCTACACCCGTATCACCAAGATCGGCAACCGCAAGGGCGACAACGCTCCCATGGCTGTCATCGAACTGGTTCTCGAGCCCGTTTCCCCCAAGCAGGCTGTAGTTGCTGAAGCAACCGCTGCCGCTGCCAAGGCCGCTCCGGCTGCCGAAGCTCCTGCTGAGGAAGAGGTTGTTGAGACCGAAGCTGCTGAGGCCCCCGAGGCTGAAGAGGCTCCGGCCGCTGAAGCTGCCGAGACTGAAGAAGCTCAGACCGAAGAGGCTCCGGCCGATGAGGACAAGAAGTAAATTTCAGTAGACTTGAGTCTATGAACGAACAAAAACCCGCTGCCCCCGTTTCGGAGGGCGGCGGGTTTTTGCGTATCCGGATGGACCTGTCCTACGACGGTGGACCGTTTAGCGGATGGGCGGTCCAGCCCGGGCTGCTGACAGTCCAGGGCGCGCTGGAGGAGGCACTGGCCCTCCTGGTGCGCAGGCCCGTGCGGGTCACGGTGGCCGGGCGCACGGACGCAGGTGTCCACGCCCGCGGACAGGTAGTTCACATCGACTTCACGTCCGCCGAGTGGCTGGGGTTGACCCGCGGTCACGACGTCGACCCCGCGGTTTCGCTGCGGCGTCGCCTTCGCGGTGCGTTGAGCCGCGTGCTCGGTGACCTGACCGGTGCCATCGAAGTGCACGACGCCGGGTTGGCGCCTTCCGGCTTCGATGCCCGTTTTTCTGCCTTGTGGCGCCGTTATAGTTACCGGGTTGCTGACGGAACCCAACGTTGGGATCCGGTGCTGAGAGGGATCACGTTGTGGCACAAGGCTCCGCTGGATGTTGACCTCATGAATTCCGGTGCGTCGCTGTTGCTGGGGTTGCAGGACTTTCGCTCCTACTGCAAGCCGCGCGAGGGAGCTACTACCATCCGCGAGCTGCAACAGTTCTCCTTCTCACGGGGTGCGGACGGCGTCATCGTTGCCACGGTGCAGGCCGATGCTTTCTGCCACAACATGGTGCGGTCCCTTGTGGGATCCACGTTGCGCGTGGGGGAGGGACTTGAGCCTCCGGCATGGCTGCACGAACGCCTTTTGGAGCGGGCGCGTGATCCGAAGTCCCTGCTCGCTGCGCCGCACCCGTTGGTTCTCGAAGAAGTCGCCTACCCCTCGGATGACGAGCTGCTTGCGCGGGCTGAGCTGACGCGGGCCCGACGGGAGTAGTTCCTTTGTTGCTGCTTTCTGGACCTGTGCGTTGGAGGACCCCCTCCCGGCTCTGGGTACCGGAAGGGGGCCATGGTGACCGCCCCTGGTCTGGGATCCGCGGACGGCCGGTCTATGGGAGGTGCCTCACAACCTCACATGAAGACTTGGACGATCTTGAGGACGGCGGGCCCCAGAAGAATGATGAAAAGTACCGGGAAGATGCAGAACAGCAGGGGAAAAAGCACTTTCACTGGCAGCTTCATGGCACGCTCTTCTGCGTTCTGTCGGCGCTTCACGCGTGCCTGCTTTGCTTGGGCACGCAGGACATTCGCGATGCCGATACCGTACTTATCAGCTTGTACGACAGCGAGGACGAAACTGCGGACGTCCGGGACCGTACAGCGCTCAGCCAGCGCGGCGTAGGCTTCGGGGCGCGGACGGCCAACTTGAATGTCTTGGAGTGTCCTCATGAGTTCATGTGCCAGAGGCCCGGCACCTTCGGTCGAGGCCCTTTCAATAGCTCCTTCAAAACCTAGACCTGCTTCTACAGAAATCAGCATCTGGTCCAAGGTGTTAGGGAACTCCAGTTGGATGGCCTCTTGCCTCTTGATCCCGGTGTTGTAAATCAGCAGATCCGGGATGAAATACAAGAACGCAGTGAGGAAGATTGTGAAGCAGATGCTGAGTGGCCCAGGTCCAGCGAAAATGAGGAGCAGGCCAAAAACAGCGCCACACACGGCCAAAACTGGTTTGAGGGCAATCAGTTTTGTCAGCGGCATGGACTTCGGGCGGCCGGCGAGGGCCAGCCATCGGTCCAGCTTGGCCTCGTAACTGCCTGGGGTCAGTTTCCGCGCCACACCGAGCAGCAGCGGTGGCCGCTGGATAGTAACGCCGGCACCTTGGGCAAAACCTGAACCCAGGTTGGTGTGTATGGCGACGATGCCTTTGCGGTCAATGGTGGCAAGGCTCCACATAAAATAGCTGAGCGGTAACACAATGACGGCGATGATCAGCCACGCAATGAATGACATGTCATTCTCCTAGAACTTGATCTTCACGGTGCGGCTCATCCAGAAGCCGCCAAGAACGAACAGGATGGCGCTGGCGACCAGCATCGCAATGCCCCAAACATTGGTCACAAAAATGGCCATGTACTTCGCATTCATGACGGTCAGAAGGAGGCCTACACCCACCGGTAGAGCCATGAGGATGTAGGCTGACATCTTGCCTTCGGCGCTGAGAGCCTTGACGTGCGCTTTGATCTCGCCGCGTTCGCGGATAGTCCCGGCGACTTGCTCAAGGACCTCCGCGAGGTCGCCACCGACCTCGCGGTTGATCTGGATGGCCTGGCCGATCCACCGGAAATCCTCGCTCTTCATACGCGCAGCGCAGTCCTCGATGGCTTGGCGCGGATCCTTGCCAACACGGACCTCATTGACAATCCGACTGAGTTCCTCCGAAGTGGGAGCTTGGGCTTCCTGTGCCGCCGCCTCCAAGGACCGCATGATGCTATGGCCGACCCGAAGGCCGCCGATCAACATCTGGATGGTGTCTGTTAGCTGGGCATCAAATCTTGTCCTGCGCCTGTCAGTCTTTAAGACGAGGACCAGCTTTGCCGCGAAGGGGGTGCAAAGGGCCAGCAGCAAGCCTAGGACCAGGTTGCCCAAGAAGGTGCCGAGAGCCCCCGACAGAACAGTGGCAATGACCACCAGCACGGTGAAGTCGGCGGGAGCCTGCTTCACTCCGGCCTTGTAGAGGACATCCCGGTTGAAGGGTCCACCAGAGCGGCCGATGGCAGTGTCGACGAGCTGCACGGCGGACTGGGACACCCTGCCTACCGCCGACTCGTCCTGCAGTGCCCCATTGCGCCGACGCGAAAGAGGAATTCTTCCATTGCGCGGCTTGAGGACCACCACGACCACCACAAACAGGGCGGCGACGCACATTCCCAGCGCGGCGTAAAACACGATGGGGGAGTCCACGGCTATCGCCTCCCCACGGGAGCGGCGGCGATTCCGAACACGGACGGCGAGACGTGGATGCCAAGTTCAGTAAAGCGGTCCAGGAATCGTGGCCTGATACCAGTTGGCAGAGCCCTGCCCAGGAACCGTCCTTGGGCGTCAAGCCCCGCCGAGTAGTCGAAGAGGAAGGCATCCTGGAGTGTGACCACGTCGCCTTCCATCCCCTGAACCTCGGTGACATGGGTGACCCGGCGTGTGCCGTCCCGCAAGCGCGTCACCTGCACAATCAGGTCTACGGCGGATGACACTTGTTCCCGGATGGCACGGAGGGGGAGGTCCATACCTGCCATGAGGACCAGCGTCTCGAGCCTTGCGATCGCGTCCCGGGGAGAATTGGCGTGGACTGTGGATAGCGAGCCATCATGGCCGGTGTTCATAGCCTGGAGCATGTCCAGGGATTCGCCGCCGCGGACCTCGCCGACGATGATGCGGTCAGGTCGCATACGCAGCGAATTCCGCACCAGGTCCCGGATAGTTACTGCACCCTTGCCTTCGATGTTGGGCGGACGGCTTTCCAAGCGCACCACGTGCTGTTGCTGGAGCTGGAGCTCCACCGCATCCTCGATGGTGACGATCCGGTCCGACTCCGGAATGAAGGAGGACAGGACGTTGAGAAGCGTCGTCTTGCCGGTACCGGTACCGCCGGACACGATAACGTTCAACCTTGCCAGCACGCAGGCACTGAGCAGTTCCGCCATCTCGTGGCTCATGGAGCCCCATTCGATCAGGTTTCTCACTGTAAGCGGCACCTGGCTGAACTTCCTGATGGTCAACGAAGGGCCATTGACTGCAAGGGGTGGGATAATCGCGTTAACACGCGAACCATCTTCCAAGCGGGCGTCCACGAGTGGCGAGGACTCGTCGATTCGTCGTCCCACTTTGGAAACGATTCGCTCGATGACCTTGCGTAGGTGGTCGTCGGAACTGAACTGCAGGTCAGTGAGAGCCAAGTGACCATGGCGTTCAACGTAGATCTGGTCAAACCGGTTAACCATGACTTCAGTTACTGACGGATCTTCCAGAAGCCGCTGGAGTGGCCCGTATCCCATGACCTCGTCCGAAATTTCGCGGATCAATCGCCGGCGTTCTTCCGGTGAAAGCGGTACCTGCTCGTCATCGATGAACGTGGAGAGTTCATCTACGGCGAAGGACCGGAGGTCTTCTTCCGAGGCCGAAGCGTCGCTGATCCGGGTGCCCATCCGTTCGAACAGTGCCGACGCTGCCCTTTGCTTCAACCCGGCCAAGGCGTCCACGACAGGGGCCGCGGGTGCCCCGCCCAGCATAGGCGCCGCAGGAGCCGGCATGACCAGGGCCGGAGCAGTTGGCTGTTCGCCTGCCGAAACGTTGTCGCGTTCGACAGAAGCCTGCACCGCTGCCAGCGGATTATTGTTTGACAACCTCTCTGACAACTTCACGAGACCACCACCCTTCTATGCAGTTTGTTCTGGGGCGCGGCGGCCAAACGTGGATCGAACCGCTCCACCAGTTTTTTGAGACCCTTGAATGCTGCGTCCCGCGTATTTCCTTGCAGGACGGGAACTCCCCGGTTGGTTGAGAAGGGAAGGTTCCGGGAGCGTGGGATAACTGTGTCGATCGGAACGCCGATGGTAGCCTCGACGTCCTGAACAGACAGCCCGCTCTTCCTGTCGGCGAAATTGAGAACCGTATGCCTGCCCTGCGGCAGAAGTTGCAGTTCCTTGAGGACACTGAAGGACTTGCGCAATCCGCGAATGCTGGGCACATCCATGCCGCACACCCACACCCCATCGGTAGCCAACTCCAACGTGGCAAGGCAATGTTCACCGAGCCCCGGAGCAGTGTCGACCACCACGTACTTAAACTCCGTTGCCAACTGGTTGATCAGCCTAGTGACATGTTCTGCGGTGATGTAGTCCGACTCTGAGGGCTTCCGTGGTGCGCATAGGGCGTAGATTCCGGCCGGATGGACGGTGAGGAACGCTTTGAGGACCATGGAGTCCTGCGCAGCGGGACCATGCACGGCTTCCGTGATGGAATGTTCGGGCTCCAGCAACAATCCGGAAGCCACGTCACCGAATTGCAGGTCAAGGTCAACGATGACGACTCCCATCGGCGCCACTGCGCCGAGCCCGACAGCCAGATTGGTAGCTACTGTCGTTTTCCCCACCCCGCCTTTGGGCGACATGACAGCGATGACCCTACCCCGGTCTTGACCGGATTCCGCCGCGGGTTGCATTCCGCGGCGTCTGCTGGCCGCTGCCAGGCAGGCACGCTCCAACAGCACTCGCAGCTCGTTGACCTCGATTTCAGGAGACACGATGTCGCGGATGCCGGCATGCATGGCCCGGAGAACGATATCCGGGTCAGTTACAGAGACAAGCAACAGGCTGATCTCCGGGTACTGGAGGTCAAAGACGGTGGCCAGTTTGAGGGCATCGTCCGGATTGACTCCTGGACCCAGGATCATCACTTCCGGCGGCGCACCTGTCAGCTGCTTGAAGACATCGTCGGTGCTCCCCTGCAAAACCTCGGGGGAGAGGGTTTGCAGGTCACCGTGCAAAGCTCCTGAGATGGCCTGGCGAACCCGCCCTTCGAAGTCACGGACAGCCGTGACGGCTACGAACCGGGTCATTTCAACACGCCTCCCAAGGTGGTGACGGGGGGTTCGCTCGTTGCCGTCTTATCAGTTTGCTTGGACAGGTAGAGTGTTCCGAACTCTGCTCCGAAGACCATCTTGGCCGCGTTGGCGTCACTGAGGGCCACGGTGACGTAGGCCGAACCATTGGGCAACGCAACGCTGCCGTCGCTATTGGCGGACTTCTTTTCGGTATCTGGTGCGGCCTGTTGGACGGCAGTCACCAGTACATCGTGGTAGAGCAACTTGGTGTACTGCTTCCAGCTCTTAACATCCGCTGGAAGGTCAACGCCAGCCGGCACCTCCCCGTCGAGTTTGAAAGATGCGAAGACTGTGATCTTGTCGCCCGCTTCCAGGCGTCCGCCCAGGATACGTTCCGGTGCCAGAATGAAGGTTTGCTCCTGCAAACCGTCAGGTACCGGAACCGTGCCGGGAGCCAAATCCTTGGGGCTGACCAGCTTGACACCCAGCAATTGTTCGCCAGGTTGGAGGTCAACGGAGGTGACTTTCCCGTTCTGGTCGCCCAAGGCATTGATGGTGCCCGGAGCGACGGCAGTCTGAGGAAGTGTTTCGGTCTTGACTTTGGAACCTAGGTCCTCGGCCTTGGTACCGGCCGGGATGCGTTCCTTGGCTACGAGAACGGTGACGGGATCGAGCCCTTGCTGCGCCCGCTTGTCGGCTCCCTGAACGTAGGTGACCAACAAGACGGTGCCTATGACTGCTAATAGCAGTGCCGCAATGCCTCCCAGTAGGCGTGCTTTCACTTTTTACTCCTTTGAATTTGTGTTGCGAAATTGAGTAGCGTTGCTACTCCGTGAGATAGACGACAGAGGCACCGTAATTTGTAGTACCGCCTGTCGGCTGCATACCCTCGTCGAGACTTACGAATCGGGTGAAGTACCCCTGAAGCCCACGGCAGTTTCCATTGCAACTGGGAGCAAGAGGGTCCACAACGGCCCCAGAGCCGCTGAACTTATAACCGGTCACCTGGAATGCAGCGAAGCCGATCAGGGTGTATTTCGCATTGCTTCCGTTTCCGGTAGCTGAGTTGAATAGTGGTATCAGAGCAGGCTCGCTCATGATGTTTGCCAGTGCTGCGTTGCAACCTGCTGCATTAGGAAAGTGGTTTCCTGGCTGTCCGTTGACAGTCGCGTTTAGGGAGATTTCCGTGGAACAGCCTGCGTCGGTGACCAGCCATCCGAACCCTCCTGGCTGATAACCGTTTTGGGCTGCGCATCCGGGCACTGTAGGCGTGTTTTCGTCATAGCGCAGAAGAAGGTGTGTGGGTATCGGATCACCCGTGAAATTACCGGTGGAGTTCAGCGATGCCAATTGCGTCGGCGACAGGTACTTCTTGAAGACGCACTCGCTGACAGTCCACGGAAGAGTGCTCGCTTTGGAAGGAGCCCCCCACCGTGCCTCCGCGACGGCGTTCACGGGAGTCGTGTCAAAGCCGAGGATTCGGGCAAAGTAAAGGGAGAAGCTGTCCTGGCCGGCTGTATCCCTAGCGTTCGTAGCTACGCGGACTGTGGAGCTTGCCGGGAAAGTAACGCTTGCCCCCGACGCGTTGTCGTTGGCATTGCTGTTGGCAAACTGGTTGCCCGTGGCTGAACTATCGCCGCAACTGCCGTTGGCGCAGTCTGTGGCGATCGCAAGAGCTGCCGCGTCTGCCCCGTTCTGCAGTTGGGCCTTCTCGGCATACAGCGCGCCAACGTCAACAGCCAGGGCTGCGAAGCCAAGAAGCACCACCATCATTCCGGCCACCAGGATGGCGGCGGCGCCACGTTCGTTGGGTTCATCTGCAGGGCGGCGAAGGCGCCGCGTTAGTAGCCTCTTTAGCCGCCGCATCGCATGACTCCTACGCCTTGCATGTTGAGTGGGAAGATGCCCGGAGCCCCAAAAAAGCCAGCGTCGAGGAACCCGGACATTGAAGGCAGAGAGACGTTGGTTGTCACGGTCACATTGGAGCCGGGAGCACAACCGGCGGCATTATCAGTGACGGTGACCCCCAGCCCGCTGAGCGAGGGAGCTGCCGCCAGAGCTTTGCCGGAGACGTTCAGGCCACCTTCTTGGTAATGGACGGCCGCGTAGCGGGCACCCTCTCGAGCTGCCTCCGTCAGCGACACCTGGACGTTCAGTGCACGCCCAAATTCAATAACGCCTATCAAGATCAGCAGTAGTACAGGCAAGAGGAGTGCCATTTCCACGGCTACTGCGCCGCGCTCGTTCTTTTTCGGTTTCATGACCGTCTCCCAGACCCAGAATGACGAGAAGGTTTGTGCTTTAAAGAAAACGGTTGGCTGCGGCGGCGACGGGTGTCGCCATCGCAGCCAACCGCTCCTTCGACCTAAAGCGCGGCCGCGACGTCGAGGAAGAGCTGGTTGATGGCGGGACCAAGGATCAGGAGGCCGGCGACCACCACAATGGCAATCAGGGAGACCATGAGGCCGTACTCAACCATCGTGGCGCCCTTCTCTTCCTTGGTGAGGCGGGTCTTGACGCCGGCGATGAACGAGGTGACGGAGAGCATAAGAGCAGACATTGGAAAATCCTTCCCAGATAATGATTTGTGAAATGATGGGTTTCAGTTATAGGTCCGCAAATTATGTGAATTTGCTACGTCCTCCGAACTACCCCCGTATTTCCTTTAGCGGTCCGGAATTCGATGTCTCAAGAATTCCCCAGGGGCATGGCAAGGAACAATGCGTAGTCGTACTCGATTTATTGGCGCGCCAATATGCGCTCACACGTAGGGTCCCGGGGGAGTACTCAGTTTTGGCACGGAAACAGCCATGGGACTACTTGGAAAGCTCAGGAGGCTTAGGTTTATCCGGGCAAAAAGGCGGCCGCTGCGGACCCCGAAGAGAAGAGCTAAGGACGTACTACTGGAGCACCAGCACGACGCCCAGGGCAGCTGCAACCATAGCGGGGCCGTGGGCCGTTTCGGCCGGTTTTTCCGCGGATCTCAGCCGTAACATCAGCACCGTGAGCACCCCGCCCACCACGAACCCCAGTAGTCCGCCGAAGAGTACTTGCTTCCAACCCAAGTACCCCAAGTACAGTCCAAGCGGAGCTGCGAGCTTCACATCGCCCATTCCGAGGCTGCGCGGCGAAATAATTCCCAAAATCAGGTAGCCGGCGAACAAAACCAGCCCTCCGAGGAGGGCTCTGAGCAGCTCCGGCCACCCCGGTGAGAGCGCGGAAGAGACCCCCAGGAGTACCAAGCCGCCCCCCAGAAGACTCAGAACAAGGCCGTTCGGCAGTAAATGGAGGGCAAAATCAATTCGGGAAAGCTGCACTCCAAGAAGGGCCAATAAAAGAAAGGCCGGCAGCTCCGGGGAAATACCAAAACGCCACCCCAGCAAGCCGAACAGCAGCGCGGTGACTGCCGCCGTCGTGATCCGTACCCTTAGAGAGGGAAGCCCGCCGAGCCGGGGGAGCGACCGGGCGATGAGCAGCTCACTCAAGGGACTCAACAGCAGGCCGCCCAGGGCGAGCAGGAGCGGCAGGGTAAGTCCGTCGGTCATGAGCCCTCCTTAAAGGCAGCCGGCCCCAAGGCGCGGTCACCCCATTTTGACCCGGACATACCGTTGAAGGTATTGTTTATAGTCGTTGTGCGTGTCCTATCTCGATGACACATGCCCACTTGGGGATCCAGTTGCAGGGTCAGTAACCCGGGTGGCATTTCGAGACTTTGGGATGACTGGTCTATAGAGCCCTCACCTCTGCTCCGGTAACGCATACAGAGTAGGTGCACGTCTTATTGCGTGTCCCAAAACATGAACGCCAGAACAAGAACGAGGCAAAACCGTGCGTACGTACACCCCGAAGCCCGGCGATATCAACCGCCAGTGGCACGTCATTGACGCCACCGATGTTGTCCTTGGTCGTCTTGCCAGCCAGACCGCAACACTGCTGCGCGGAAAGCACAAGCCGACCTTTGCGTCCCACATGGACATGGGCGACTTCGTCATCATCATCAACGCTGAAAAGGTCGCCCTCACCGGCGCCAAGCTGGAGCAGAAGCGCGCATACCGCCACTCCGGTTACCCGGGCGGCCTGACCTCCGTCAACTACGCAGAACTGCTGGAGAAGAACCCGGTTCGCGCTGTTGAGAAGGCCATCAAGGGCATGCTCCCCAAGAACTCCCTTGCAGCCCAGCAGCTGGGCAAGCTCAAGGTCTACGCAGGCCCGGAGCACCCGCACGCTGCACAGCAGCCGAAGACTTTCGAAATCACCCAGGTCGCCCAGTAGTCCTGGCCACCAAACAACTTTTTATTCAAGGAGAACCGTGGCTCAGAACGAAGAACTGACCGCCGAAGCCGTCGAGGCTGAGGAAAACCTCACCAGCTACACCTCTGAAAGCGCACCCGCCGAGGACGCGCCCAAGAAGGAGCGCCCCGCACTGACCGTTGCCGGTGCAGCTGTTGGCCGTCGCAAGGAAGCCGTTGCACGCGTTCGCGTTGTTCCGGGTTCCGGCAAGTGGACCATCAACGGCCGCGAGCTGGCCAACTACTTCCCGAACAAGCTGCACCAGCAGGATGTCAACGAACCGTTCCGCGTTCTTGACCTCGAAGGTGCTTACGACGTCATCGCCCGTATCCACGGCGGTGGCCCCTCCGGCCAGGCTGGCGCACTGCGTCTCGGCATTGCTCGTTCCTTGAACGAGATCGACGTCGAGAACAACCGCCCCACCCTCAAGAAGGCTGGCTTCCTCACTCGTGACGCCCGCGTCATCGAGCGTAAGAAGGCCGGTCTCAAGAAGGCACGTAAGGCTCAGCAGTACTCCAAGCGCTAAATTGCGTTTCGCCCCCTCGCGGGGCACGGAAGCCCGTTTCCACTATTTGGTGGGGCGGGCTTCCGTCGTTTAACGTGCGGAAACCGCGGCGGGCGTGACGCTCCCGTACGCGCCGTGAACGGGTGCCGGGCCGCCGTCGTCTAAACTTGACCCGATGTCTAGATTATTTGGAACAGATGGCGTGCGCGGTCTCGCGAACGGATTGCTTACCGCGGAGCTGGCTATGCAGCTCGCCCAGGCCGCCGCCGTCGTACTCGGCCATGACCGCACAACCGACGGTAAGCGGCCGCGCGCCGTCGTCGCCAGGGACCCCCGGGCCAGCGGTGAATTCCTCGCCGCGGCCGTCGAAGCCGGGCTTTCGAGCTCCGGCGTGGACGTCTACGACGCCGGTGTGCTGCCCACTCCCGCCGCCGCTTACTTGGTGGCAGACCTCGACGCCGACTTCGGCGTGATGCTGTCGGCCTCCCACAACCCGGCGCCGGACAACGGCATTAAGTTCTTTGCCCGGGGCGGACAGAAGCTCCCCGACGAGGTGGAAGATGCCATCGAGGCGCAGCTCGGCAAGGAGCCGCAGCGCCCCGTGGGTGGCGACGTTGGCCGCATCCAGCGTTTCTCCGACGCCGAAGACCGCTACATCGTCCATCTCCTCCGCACTCTGCCCAAGCGTTTGGACGGCCTCAAAGTAGTCCTGGACTGCGCGCACGGTGCGGCCAGCGGTTGCTCGCCGCAGGTATTCAAGGACGCAGGTGCCGATGTGGTTGTCATCGGCGCCGAGCCTGACGGCCTCAACATCAACGACGGCGTCGGCTCCACGCACCTTGGCCCGCTCAAGGAAGCGGTGGTTCAGCACGGTGCGGACCTCGGAATCGCCCACGACGGCGACGCCGACCGTTGCCTTGCCGTGGACCACGCCGGTAACGAGGTGGATGGCGACCAGATCATGGCCATCCTGGCGTTGGCCCTGAACAAGGCCGGCAAGCTCAAGGACAACATCCTGGTTGCCACCGTGATGAGCAACCTTGGACTGAAGATCGCCCTTCGCGACGCCGGCATCACCATCCGTGAAACCGCCGTTGGAGACCGCTACGTCCTCGAGGAGATGCGCGACGGCGGCTACAACCTGGGCGGCGAACAGTCCGGCCACGTGATCTTCTCCGACTACGCCACCACGGGCGACGGTGTCCTGACCGGTCTCCAGCTGGCTGCCCAAGTGGCGCTCACCGGACGCAGCCTGCAGGAACTCGCTACCGCGATGACCAAGCTTCCGCAGCTCATGATCAACGTCAAGGGCGTGGACAAGGCCCGCGCCGGAACCGATGAGGGCGTGGCAGCTGCCGTTGCCGCCGCTACTGAGGAACTCGGCGAGACTGGCCGTGTATTGCTCCGTCCTTCCGGCACGGAAGCGCTGGTGCGCGTCATGGTTGAAGCTGCGGACATGGAAACCGCTGAGCGCATCTGCACCGGCCTGGCTGCCGTGGTCAAGGAACGTTTGGCAGTGTCTACCGAGCTGGCTGTCTGAGGCTCTGACTTTACGAAAGCGGCCCGCCCTCGGAAAGGGGAGCGGGCCGCGTTCGTTAAAGCGGGAGCAGCCCGCCGCTGGATCTCACAGGTAGTCCGGCGCGGCCTCCAGGCCAAAGTACTCCTCCAAGGTGGCAATGCCGCCCGTGGCCATGGCCGTGGCTGCCTCCACGCCGATGTACCTCAGGTGCCATGACTCGTAGAAGTAGCCGGTGATCTCGTGGAACATCCACGGATAGCGGACCACGAAGCCGAACTTGTATGCGTTCGCTTTGGCCCATACTGCGGCAGGCTGTTCCGCGAAACATGGCTGGAAGCTGCATGCTCCACCGCCGTCGGAGATGTCGAAGGACCAGCCGGTTTGGTGTTCGGAGAAGCCCGGCCTGGCCGACGCACGGTCCGCAGCTGCCTGGCCGCTGCCGGCGACGTAGCCGTTGTAGGTGGCCACTTGGGTGGAATAGGACCGGTAGCCGGAGGCCAAGGCCATGATGACGCCCTCCGCTGCCGCCGCGCCGAACATCTTTTCTGCGGCAGCCGCCGTCGTACTGTTCAGCAGGCTCGCTTCGCCGCTGACGGCGAGCCGCACGGCGGGCTGAACCAGATCGGCGGGCACGTAGTTTTGCGGGTTCAGGGGCCGGTGCTTGTTGACCACCACCCAGGGGCTGGCGGGGTCGGTGAGTGAGTACTGCGTAGCGGCAGCGCCCGACGGCGACGGACTGGATGCAGCTGACGTTGGAGTGCTGGTGGCCGCTGCCGCAGGAGTCACTTCCGGAGCGGGGGTAGTGGCGGCTGCTGAGGGAGTGCCGGTTGGCGCGTCAGCCGCAGCGGGGGAGGGCGTGGACGTCTCAGGGGTGCAGGCGGAGAGGGCGATGAGACCGGCGCCGGCGGTCAACAGCCCCGTGAATGCCCGCCTGCTGGGCTGCCCTGTGCTTCCCACGGGCGTCATACCTTCCGCAGAAGCATGCGCCGGATGGAGTGGTCCGCATCCTTGGTGAGCACCAGCTGGGCGCGCCCCCGGGTGGGGAGGACGTTCTCTTCGAGGTTGGGTTCGTTGATCCGCTTCCAGATGCCACGGGCGGTTGACTCGGCGTCCTCGTCAGACAGGGTGGCGTAGCGGTGGAAGTAGGACTCCGGCTGGGCGAAGGCCGTGGTGCGGAGCTTGCGGAACCGGTCTACGTACCATTCCTCGATGTAGGAGGTCTTGGCGTCGACGTAGATGGAGAAATCGAAGAAGTCGCTCAGGGCCAGGCCCTGCTTCCCGTCGATGCGGGGGCGTGCGGGCGCCAACACGTTGAGGCCTTCCACAATCAGGACGTCGGGCCGGCGGACCACCACTTCCTTGCCCGGCACGATGTCGTAGGTGACGTGCGAGTACCAAGGCGCCCGCACTTCCTCGGCGCCGCCCTTGACGGCGGACACGAAGCGTAACAGCGCACGCCGGTCATAGGACTCGGGGAACCCTTTCCGCTCGAGCAGATGGCGCCGCTTCAGCTCGGCCAAGGGATAGAGGAATCCATCGGTGGTGATGAGTTCCACATTCGGGGTCCCGGGCCAGCGGCGGAGCATCTCGCGGAGCACACGGGCGATGGTGGACTTGCCCACCGCGACGGATCCGGCCACGCCGATCACGAAGGGCGTGCGCAGTGTTTGTTCGCCAAGGAAGGTAGTGGTGGCTGCGTGCAGCTGGTGCGAGGCCTCCACGTAGAGGTGCAGGAGGCGGGAAAGCGGGAGATACACCTCCCGTACTTCCTTCATATCAAGGGGGTCGCCGAGGCCGCGGAGGCGGAAGATGTCCTCTTCGTTGAGGGGCTGCTCCATCTGGGCCGCAAGCCGGGACCAGGTCTGCCGGTCCAGCTCAACAAAGGGAGAAGCGCCGTCGCCATTTGCTTCGGTGCGTTGCAAAGTCACGCTCTCGATTCTGCCCTCCGCAGGGCTGATCAGGAAATGCGCGACGGGCAGCGATGGCCGGAGTCGTGATCCGTGTCTCACCAGTCAGGCGAGGAGAGGGGATGTCCCACGTCAGTTGTTTGACTGAGCCGGTAGGCTTGACCTCATGTGTGGAATCGTAGGCTATGTTGGCAATTCGTCTCGTAAGGCAGCTGAGCACAGCGCCCTTGACGTCGTTGTGGAGGGGCTGCGTCGTCTTGAGTACCGCGGCTACGACTCCGCTGGCGTCGCAGTAGTGGCTGACGGGACCATCTCGTCCCGGAAAAAGTCCGGAAAGCTGAGCAACCTGGTCAGCGAACTTGAAGCAAACCCGGTCCCGGAATCCCTGACCGGCATTGGCCACACCCGTTGGGCCACCCACGGCGGACCCACCGACCGTAACGCCCACCCCCATCTCTCCGACGGTGGCCGCCTGGCGTTGATCCACAACGGCATCATCGAAAACTTCGCCGAACTCAAGCAGGAACTCCTCGCCAAGGGCGTCACCTTCGAATCCGAAACGGACACCGAAGTTGCTGCCGCCCTGCTGGGCGATATCTTCCGTTCCGCGAATGGCGACGGCGGTGACCTCACCGCCGCGATGCGCCTGGCATGCCAGCGCCTCGAAGGAGCCTTCACGCTTCTGGCCGTTCACGCCGACCAGCCCGACGTCGTCGTTGCTGCCCGCCGTAACTCCCCGCTCGTGGTGGGCCTCGGCGACGGTGAGAACTTCCTCGGTTCGGATGTCTCCGGCTTCATCGACTACACCCGCCGTGCAGTCGAACTCGGCCAGGACCAGATCGTCACCATCACCGCCGACTCCGTGGAGATCACCGACTTCTTCGGCGCTCCGGCCGAGGGCAAGGAATACCACGTTGACTGGGATCCTGCTTCCGCGGAAAAGGGCGGCTTCAACTCCTTCATGGAGAAGGAAATCCACGATCAGCCCGACGCCGTAGGCCAGACCCTGCTGGGCCGTTCGGACCTGAACGGCAAGCTGACCCTGGATGAACTCCGTATCGATCCCGAGCTGCTCAAGCAGGTCAACAAGATCATCGTCCTCGCCTGCGGTACTGCTGCATACGCCGGCCTCGTGGCCAAGTACGCAATCGAGAACTGGTGCCGGATCCCCACCGAGGTTGAGCTCGCCCACGAGTTCCGTTACCGCGATCCGATCGTGGACGCCAACACCCTGGTGGTCTCCATCAGCCAGTCCGGTGAGACCATGGACACCCTCATGGCCGTCCGCTACGCCCGCGAACAGGGCGCCAAGACGATCTCCATCTGCAACACCAACGGATCAACCATCCCGCGTGAATCCGACGCCGTGCTGTACACGCACGCCGGCCCGGAAATCGCCGTGGCTTCCACCAAGGCGTTCCTGGCTCAGATCACCGCCGCCTACCTCCTTGGCCTCTACCTGGCGCAGTTGCGTGGCAACATCTTCAGCGGCCAGATCAAGGATGTCCTGGCGGACCTCGGCAAGATTCCTGCCAAGATCCAGCAGATCCTGGACGGCTCCGGCCCGTTGCGCGAACTTGCCCGCAGCATGAAGGACGAGAAGTCCGTGCTGTTCCTCGGCCGTCACGTCGGCTACCCGGTGGCATTGGAAGGCGCCTTGAAGCTCAAGGAAATCGCCTACATCCACGCCGAAGGCTTTGCCGCCGGTGAACTCAAGCACGGTCCGATCGCCCTGATCGACGACGGCCAGCCCGTCTTCGTCGTGGTGCCGTCCCCGCGTGGCCGCGATTCCCTGCACTCCAAGGTGGTCAGCAACATCCAGGAAGTCCGTGCACGTGGTGCCCGCACCCTGGTTATTGCCGAGGAAGGCGACGAGTCGGTCAAGGACTACGCAGAGCACGTGTTCTACGTACCGGAGACCCCCACGCTGCTCATGCCGCTGCTCACCACGGTTCCGCTGCAGATCTTCGCAGCAGAGCTTGCAGGAGCGAAGGGCTACGACGTCGACCAGCCGCGTAACCTCGCCAAGAGCGTGACCGTAGAATAACCGCATGATTGTTGGCATTGGCGTAGACGTCGTAGACATCGAGCGGTTCGGACGGCAGCTGGAGCGGACACCGGGACTAAGGGACCGTTTGTTCGTGCCCGCGGAGAGGGAACTCAACACGCGTTCCCTGGCTGCCCGGTTTGCCGCGAAGGAAGCGGTGGCAAAGGTCCTGGGCGCTCCTGCAGGTATGAACTGGCAGGACTGCTGGATCGGCCTTGATGAGAACGGCCCCACCGTGCAGGTGAAGGGAACGGTTCTGGCCGTTGCCGAAGCCAAGGGCGTCAAGCGCTGGCACCTGTCCATGAGCCACGACGGCGGCATCGCCACGGCCACGGTCCTGGCCGAGGGCTAGGGCAGGCACAACAGAACAATGATCAGCGCCTTCACCGGACAACAGATCAGGAACGCGGAACAACCGCTCCTGGACTCCGGTGAGGGCGCTGTTCTCATGCAGCGGGCAGCCTATGGCCTGGCGCAGGAAGTTGTCCGCGAAGTCCGGAAAAGGCGCAAGCTCACCGGTGCCAGCGTTACCGTGCTGGCCGGCAAGGGAAACAACGGTGGCGACGGCCTGTTCGCTGCCTCCATGCTGGCGCGCCGGGGAATGCGAACGACGGCGGTACTCGCCGCGGACGCGGCCCATCCGGAAGGGCTGGCTGCGTTTGAAGCTGCGGGTGGCCGGGTGCTCCACCTGGAATCCGGCGACCCCGAAGAGCTGGCCGTCGTGGCTGCCGGAAGCGACGTCGTCATCGATGCCCTGCTCGGGACAGGTGCCCGGGGTGGGCTGCGCGGTGCCGCTGCGGAGTTGGTTGCCTGCCTGCAGGAGCTCGGTCCCGCGTGCGTGGTGGCCTGTGATGTTCCCAGCGGCGTTGACGCCAACTCGGGCGAAGTGCACTGGCCGGTCCTGGAGGCCGATGTCACGGTCACATTCGGTGGTATCAAGGCCGGACTGCTGGCCGATCCCGGCGAAGGCTGTGCGGGCCGCGTGGTGCTGGTGGACATCGGCATCGAGCACCTGTTGGCCGCACCGGAACTGCGCCGGCTGACCGCCAAGGACGCAGCGCTCTTGCTGCCCCGGCCTACCCGCCGCTCCCAGAAGTACTCCAGGGGAGTGCTGGGTGTGGTGGCCGGTTCGGAGCGATACGTGGGGGCGGCCGAATTGTGCGTGCATGCGGCCGCCGTCTCCGGTGTGGGCATGGTCCGTTACCAAGGGCCGGAGGCTGCTGCCCGCCAAGTCCTGGCCCGTACCCCGGAATCGCTGTGGGAAAGCGATGAACCCGGCCGCGTGCAAGCGTGGCTGATCGGACCCGGCGTGGACGGGAATGAGCAACAGGACCGCGCCCGCAAGGCGTTTCGGTCCGCCTTGGACGCCGGGCTGCCGGTGGTGGTCGACGCCGGCGCCCTGAGCCTCCTCCCGGAGCGTTGTCCTGCGAACTGGATTCTTACCCCGCATGCCGGTGAGCTCGCTACCCTGCTTGGCTCCTTGCATGCGGCCGGGGAGGTGGCTGTGACCCGTGAGGACGTCGAGTCCAGGCCGCTCCATTTTGTCCGCCTGGCTGCCCAACAAACCGGGGCCACAGTGCTCCTGAAGGGTGCCTCCACACTGGTGGCGTCGCCGTCGGGCGTTGTTTTCAGCCAGTCCGAGGGGACGCCTTGGATGGCCACCGCGGGAAGCGGGGACGTCCTGGCGGGGGTGCTGGGATCGTTGATGGCCCAGTCCGCTGAGGCACTGACGGACGACGATGGCGCTTACGCAGCCTTGGGGCTGGCAGTGGAGGACCGCTGGGCTGCTGTGGCGGCAGTTGCGGCTACCGTTCATGGCCGTGCCGGCACCGCAGCGTCGCGGGTTTTTGACGGGGGGCCCCTTACTGCCTCGGCGATCATGGGGGCTGTACCCCACGTTCTGGGTTCGCTCAGCGCGGAATGCGACTCGAGAAAACGGTAAGGTTACTGTCTTGTCGTAGGTCATGAGTAGGCTTGCAGCAGTTGTTCGCATCATCCAAGAGGAGAACGCATGGAAGTCTGGCCTGGATCGGCTTATCCGCTCGGCGCCACGTTTGACGGCACGGGCACCAACTTTGCTTTGTTCAGCGAAAGGGCTGAGCGGGTGGAACTATGCCTCTTCGATGACGACGGCGTGGAAGAGCGCGTCGAAGTCACGGAAGTGGACGGCTATGTGTGGCACTGCTACCTTCCGCAGGCACAGCCAGGGCAGAAGTACGGCTACCGGGTGCACGGTCCTTATGATCCCGATGCAGGATTGCGGTTCAACCCGAACAAGCTCCTGCTGGACCCGTATGCCAAGGCAGTCCACCGGCAGATTGACTGGGACCCGGCGTTGTTCTCCTACAACCTTGGAGACCCTGATTCCCGCAATGACGACGATTCCGCTCCCCACATGATGCTGGGCGTGGTCATTAACCCGTTCTTCGACTGGGACGGAGACAAGCTTCCGCGCATCCCGTACCACAAGTCGGTCATCTACGAAGCCCACGTCAAGGGCCTCACCCAGCTGCATCCCGAGGTACCCGAAGAGCAGCGCGGTACCTATGCCGGCGTCGCCCATCCGGCAGTCATTTCCCACCTGCAGAAGCTCGGGATCACAGCCATCGAGCTGATGCCGGTGCACCAGTTCGTGAATGACGGCATCCTGCAGGACAAGGGCCTGAACAACTACTGGGGCTACAACACCATTGGCTTCTTCGCCCCGCACAACAGCTACAGCTCCAAGGGCGATACCGGCCAGCAGGTCCAGGACTTCAAAGCGATGGTCCGTGCCCTGCACACCGCAGGCATTGAGGTCATCCTCGACGTCGTGTACAACCACACGGCCGAAGGCAACCACCTGGGGCCCACGCTGTCCTTCAAGGGCATCGACAACTCGGCCTACTACCGCCTGGTGGAGGACGACCAGAAGTACTACATGGACTACACCGGTACAGGGAACTCCCTGAATGTCCGGCACCCGCACTCGCTCCAGCTGCTCATGGACTCCCTGCGCTACTGGGTCACGGAGATGCACGTCGACGGTTTCCGTTTTGACCTCGCCTCCACGCTTGCCCGCGAGTTCTATGACGTGGACAAGCTCTCCACGTTCTTCGAACTCATTCAGCAGGACCCGGTAGTGTCCCAGGTCAAGCTCATCGCGGAGCCGTGGGACGTTGGCCCGGGTGGCTACCAGGTGGGCAACTTCCCGCCACAGTGGACGGAATGGAACGGCAAGTACCGGGACACCGTCCGCGACTTCTGGCGGGGCGAGCCGTCCACCCTGGGTGAATTTGCCTCGCGCCTCACAGGCTCGGCCGACCTGTACGAGCACTCCGGCCGCCGGCCCTATGCCTCCATCAACTTTGTCACCGCCCATGACGGCTTCACCTTGATGGACCTCGTTTCCTACAACGAGAAGCACAATGACGCCAATGGTGAGGACAACAACGACGGCGAATCCCACAACCGCTCCTGGAACTGTGGCGTCGAAGGACCCACGGATGATCCCACGGTGCTCGGCTTGCGTGCCCGCCAGCAACGGAACTTCATTGCTTCCCTGTTCCTGTCCCAGGGTGTCCCCATGCTCCTGCACGGCGACGAACTTGGCCGCACCCAGCAGGGCAACAACAACGGTTACTGCCAGGACTCCGAGGTCACGTGGATCAACTGGGAAAACGTCGACCAACCGCTGATCGAGTTCACCGCTGCAGTCAGCGCCCTCCGCGCCAAGCACCCGAGCCTCCGGCGGAGCCGCTTCTTTGACGGACGCCCGGCGATCCGTGGCGAGGGCGAACGCCTTCCGGACATCGTGTGGCTGGATAAGGACGGCAGCACCATGGCTCCCGAAGACTGGGACGCCGCCTTGGGCCGGTCCGTGGGAGTCTTCCTGAACGGCGACGGCATCCGCGGCCAGGACAACCAGGGCCGACGGATCACCGACGTCAACTTCCTGCTGTACTTCAACGCGGACGTGGATGAGGTGGGCTTCAGGATCCCGTCCGAAGAATACGCCCCCGCCTGGGACGTCATGATCGACACCGGCGCTGAAGGCGCCGTGGCCGACGTCGTCAAGCCGGAGCAGATCCTCATGGTCGCCGGAAAGTCGCTCGTGGTCCTCCGCGCCCACACCGCGCCCGAGGTCGAGCCGGACCACTCCGTGGCTGCTTCGCTGGCGGCACTGACCCAGACCAGCACGCCTGAGACCGCTTCGATCACGGCGCCGGCGGTGTCGTCCTTGGCTCTGGATTACAAGGATGACGACGCCGGCAGCGAGGCTACCGACGCCGAAGCTACCGAAGCTACCGAAGCTCCGGAGGCGGAAGAGGACGCAGAAGGGGACAAGGCATGAGGACGCCGGTCTCCACGTACAGGCTCCAGATCCGCCCAAGCTTCACGCTTCAGGACGCGGCCAAGCTGACCGGCTACCTGCACAACCTTGGTATCGACTGGGTGTACGTCTCGCCGATCCTCACGGCGGAGGAGGGCTCGGACCACGGTTATGACGTGACCGATCCCTCCACCGTGGATCCCTCACGTGGGGGACCGGAGGGTTTGGCTGCCTTGTCCAAGGCCGCCCGTGAGCAGGGGCTCGGTGTCCTGGCGGACATCGTGCCCAACCACATGGGTGTCGCAACACCGGGACAGAACCCCTGGTGGTGGGACCTGCTCAAGGAAGGCCGTAAGTCCAAGTACGCCGAGGCTTTCGACGTCGACTGGGACTTCGGCGGCGGCAAGATCCGTATCCCGGTGCTGGGCAGCGATGACGATGTTGACCAGCTCAAACTGGCCGACGGTGAACTCCATTATTACGATCACCGCTTCCCGCTCGCCGAGGGCAGCTTCAACGACGGCGATACCCCGCAGGAAGTCCATTCCCGCCAGCACTATGAACTGGTGGGCTGGCGTCGTGCGGATGCCGAACTGAACTACCGTCGCTTCTTCGCCGTCAACTCCCTGGCCGGCGTTCGAGTGGAGGTCCCCTGGGTCTTTGACGAGTCCCATGAGGAAATTGTGCGGTGGTTCCGCGAGGGCCTGGTGGACGGTCTGCGGATCGACCACCCCGACGGCTTGGCGGATCCCGAGGGCTACCTGGTCCGGCTTCGCGAAGCTACCGGTGGGGCCTACTTGCTGATCGAGAAGATCCTGGAACCAGGGGAGAAGCTCCCGGAGACGTTCCAATGCGAGGGAACTACGGGCTACGACGCCTTGGCGGACGTGGACCGCCTGTTCGTGGATCCGGCTGCGGAGGAGTACTTGAACTCCCTGGATGCCCGCCTGCGCGATGAAGCCGAACCCGCGGATTACCACGTGATGATCCACGGCACCAAGAGGCGGATCGCGGACGGCATCCTGCGTTCGGAGATCCTTCGCTTGTCCCGGTTGGTTCCCGAATCCAGCGCCTTGCCCCGCTTGGACGTCGCTGACGCCCTGGCTGAGATCATTTGCTGGTTCCCCATCTACCGCTCCTACCTTCCGTACGGGCGGGAGGTCCTTGAGGAAGCCATCGCCAACGCGGCCTCCCACCGCCCCGAGTTGAGGTCGGTCCTTGAGGGACTCCAGCCCCTTCTGCTGGATACCTCGGGAGAACTGGCGCGCCGCTTCCAGCAGACATCCGGCATGGTGATGGCCAAGGGAGTGGAGGACACTGCGTTCTTCCGCTACACCCGTCTGGGCACCCTGACGGAGGTCGGAGCGGACCCGACGGAGTTCGCCATTGCTCCGGAGGAGTTCCACGAACGCATGGTGCGCCGCCAAGCCGAGCTTCCTTTGTCCATGACCACCCTCAGCACCCACGACACCAAGCGCAGCGAGGATGCAAGGGCCCGAATCACGGTTATCGCGGAATCGGTCCCGGAGTGGGAGCTGTTCCTGGGCACCGTGCAGGAACTGGCTCCCATTCCGGACGGCCCCCTCGCCGCGCTCATCTGGCAGGCCATCGCCGGAGCATGGCCTGCGGACCGCGGAAGGCTGCAGTCCTACGCGCTGAAAGCCGCCCGGGAGGCCGGCAATTCCACTAACTGGACCGATCCGGACCAGGAGTTTGAGCGGCACTTGGCTGCCGCCGTCGACGCCGTCTTTGACGTCCCTGAGGTGGAAGCTGCGCTGGAGAACTTCGTCGCCGAGCTGGAACCGTACGGTACTTCGAACTCGTTGTCGGCCAAGATTGTCCAGCTGACGATGCCGGGTGTGCCGGACGTTTACCAGGGCACGGAATTCCGGGACGGATCACTCACCGACCCGGACAACCGGCGCCCGGTGGACTTCGACGCCCGGATCAGTGCGCTCGCCGAGCTCGACGCAGGCGCCCAACCTGAGTACACGGAGGAAGCCGCAAAGCTGTTGGTGGTCTCCCGGGCGCTGAGGCTGCGCCGGGACCGTCCGGAACTGTTCGGCGGTTACCGTCCGGTGCCTGTCCAAGGTTCGGCTGCTGCCCACGCAGTGGCGTTCGACCGTGGAGACGCGAAGCCCGGCGCCCTCACGGTTGCCACGCGCTTGCCCAAGCGCCTGGCCCGCGACGGTGGTTGGCGGGGCACGTCCATCGACCTGCCTGGCAGCTACAAGGACGAGCTCACCGGCTCTACCTACCAGGCCGGCTCCGTTGAGTTGGGCACACTGCTGGACCAGTACCCCGTGGCGCTGCTGGTACCGGTCGACTGAGTCTGCAACGCTCCGCTGTCCACGCCTGGGCGCTGCTCACGCGTGGACAGCGTGTTTGAACTGAACCAAGTGTTGAACGAATAACAGGGGGCATGATGCTGGAACACGCAGCCGGGAAAGACCTTTTTGATGTTTGGGCGCCGAACGCGGATTCGGTGAAGCTGCTCGCGGACGGACGCGAGTACGCCATGGAGCAAAACCACGACGGCGGTGCGCGCGGTTGGTGGCGTGCCCCCGAGGGTGTCCCCACGGCTGACAACACCGCCTACGGTTACCTGGTGGACGGCGAGGGCCCTTTTCCGGACCCGCGCTCCAGGAGGCAGCCGGACGGCGTCCATGGGCTGTCGGCGACCTTTGATGCCTCCGGCCACCAGTGGAAGGACCAGGACTGGAAAGGGCGGAAACTCCAGGGGGCTGTGATCTACGAACTGCACCTTGGGACATTCACGCCCGAAGGGACGCTGGAAGCTGCTGCCGGAAAGTTGGACTACCTGGTGGACCTGGGTGTCGACTTCATCGAGCTGTTGCCCGTCAACGCGTTCAACGGTGTCCATAACTGGGGCTACGACGGCGTCCTCTGGTACGCCGTCCACGAGGCATACGGTGGACCTGCCGCTTACCAGCAGTTCGTAGACGCAGCCCATCAGGCCGGGCTCGGAGTCATCCAGGACGTGGTCTACAACCACCTCGGCCCCAGCGGCAACTACCTGCCCAAGTTCGGGCCGTACCTGAAGTCCGGTGAGGGGAACACCTGGGGTGACTCAGTCAACCTCGACGGTCCCGGCTCGGACGATGTCCGCCGGTACATCCTGGAGAACGCCGCCATGTGGCTGCGTGACTATCACGTGGATGGACTGAGGCTGGACGCCGTTCACGCCCTGAAGGATGAACGGGCCGTGCACATCCTTGAAGAGTTCGGGGCGCTGGGTGACAAGGTCGAATCCGAAACAGGGATTCCCCGGACCATGATCGCTGAATCGGACCTCAACAATCCGCGCCTCATCTATCCGCGCAGCGTCAACGGGTACGGCTTGGAAGGCCAGTGGAGCGACGACTTCCACCACGCCCTCCACGTCAACCTCAGCGGGGAAACCACCGGCTACTATTCGGACTTCGATTCCCTCGCCGTCCTTGCGAAGGTACTGGAACACGGATTCCTGCACGACGGCAGCTACTCCAGCTTCCGGGAACGCCACCATGGGCGGCCCATCCGGCAGGACCTGGCCCACCCTTCAGCCCTGGTGGTCTGCTTGCAGAACCACGACCAAATCGGGAACCGCGCCACGGGGGACCGCCTCACATCGTCCCTCTCCGACGGGAAGCTGGCGATCGGAGCGGTGGTCACCATGACCTCACCCTTCACCCCGATGCTTTTCATGGGCGAAGAGTTTGCCGCATCCACGCCATGGCAGTTCTTCACCTCCCACCCCGAACCGGATCTCGGCAAGGCGACGGCCGAAGGAAGGATCAAGGAATTCGAACGGATGGGTTGGGACCCGGACGTGGTACCCGATCCCCAGGACCCGGAAACCTTCCAACGTTCCAAACTGAAATGGGAGGAAGCCGGCCAGGGCAACCATGCGCGGCTCCTGCAGCTCTACCGGGATTTGGCACGGCTGCGCCGTGAAACTCCGGAACTGACCGACGGAGGTTTTGCCGAGACCACCGTGGAATACGACGACGACGAGCACTGGCTGCAGTTCTCCCGCGGCAAGGTACGCGTCGTCTACAACTTCGGCAGCGAAGCTCTGGAGACTGCGCTCGAAGGTACCCTGCTCTTGGCAACCGAACCCGAAGCGGTGATCGCCGACGGTTCGTTGACCCTCCCGGGTGAGAGCGCCGCCGTCGTACGCGTCAACTAAGCCGAGTGGCCCAGGCAGGTGACGGCGCCCACATTCCGGACGGCGCCGTCACTGTCCGGCCTCCGGTGGCAGGATGGTACGTATGACTTATTCGGCTGCGGAGAACCGTTACGAAACCATGCCCTACCGCCGCGTTGGACGGAGTGGATTGAAGCTTCCGGCCATCTCGCTGGGCTTGTGGCACAACTTCGGTGACGACAAACGTTTTGACGAGCAGCGCGCCATCCTGCGCCGCGCCTTCGATCTGGGCGTTAACCACTTCGACCTCGCCAACAACTACGGACCGCCGGACGGTTCCGCGGAGACCAACTTCGGTCGGCACCTCAAAGAGGACTTCAAACCGTACCGGGACGAACTGGTCATCTCCACCAAGGCCGGTTACTACATGTGGCCCGGGCCCTATGGTGAATGGGGATCCCGGAAGTACCTGATCTCCAGCCTGGACCAATCCCTGCAGCGCATGGGCTTGGAATACGTGGACATCTTCTACAGCCACCGCCCGGACCCGGAGACGCCCCTTGAAGAAACCATGGGCGCCCTCGATTACGCCGTTCGCTCCGGCAAGGCGCTGTACGCAGGCATCTCCTCCTACACGCCGGAGCAGACCCTTGAGGCGGCCCGCATCCTGAAGGAACTTGGCACACCCTTGCTGATTCACCAGCCCAGCTATTCCATGCTGAACCGCTGGACCGAGGACGGCTCGCCGAACCTCTACGAAGCACTGGACCAGGTGGGCGCCGGTTCCATCGCCTTCTCACCCTTGGCGCAAGGCATGCTGACCAACCGCTACCTCAACGGAGTGCCTGCAGATTCCCGGGCGGCGAAGGAGCGCTTCCTTTCCGAGTCGTCGCTGACCGAGGAACGGCTGGACAGGGTGCGGGGCCTGAACGCCATCGCCGAAGGCCGCGATCAGACGCTTGCCCAGATGGCCATTGCCTGGATCCTCCGCGATCAGCCGAAGGGTTCACCGGTGACCTCCGCACTTGTCGGTGCGTCCAGCGTTGCGCAACTCGAGGACACCCTGAGCGCCATCAACAACCTTGGGTTCACTGACGACGAGCTCACCGCAATCGATGAGTTCGCCGTCGAATCGGACATCAACCGCTGGGCCCAAAAGTAACCTGACTCCCGCGTTGCTCTCTCACATCCCGTCGCGTTTGGGGTGTTGCTCTTTCACTTCCCGTCGCGATTGCGGTGTTGCTCTGCCAGATCCCGTCGTGTTTGGGGGACGACGTTCGTCGCTGACATATTGCGAGGGGGGCTGCCGGGAACAAAAAGGGCTCCTCGGGTGTTGGTTACAATGCAAAGTGGGCGCCGAGCGGCGCCGTGCCTGTAAGCCGCCCTCCGGGCTCAGTCGGATGGTGCTTGGCACCTGAGGTTTCCCCAAAGGAGTTCCGTGTCTTCACATCCGATTCGTGTTGCCATTGTCGGCGTAGGTAACTGCGCCGCATCGCTGGTCCAGGGTGTCCAGTACTACCGCGACGCCGACCCCAAAGCAACGATTCCGGGTCTGATGCACGTTGAGTTCGGTCCGTACCACGTCAACGATGTCCAGTTCGTCGCCGCTTTCGACGTCGACAGCAAGAAGGTCGGGCTGGACCTCGCCGATGCCATCGGTGCGAGCGAAAACAACACCATCAAGATCGCCGATGTCCCGGCTACGGGCGTCAAGGTCCAGCGCGGCCACACGCTCGACGGCCTTGGCCGCTACTACCGCGAAACCATCGTGGAGGCACCCGAAGAAGCTGTCGACGTCGTCGCTGCCCTTCGCGAAGCCAAAGCGGATGTCATGGTCTGCTACCTGCCCGTCGGTTCGGACCAGGCTGCCAAGTTCTACGCCCAGTGCGCCATCGACGCCGGTGTTGCCTTCGTGAACGCCCTGCCCGTCTTCATTGCCGGTACCAAGGAGTGGGCTGACAAGTTCACCGAGGCCGGTATTCCGATTGTTGGCGACGACATCAAGAGCCAGATCGGTGCCACTATCACGCACCGCGTCATGGCCAAGCTGTTCGAAGACCGTGGCGTTACCCTGGACCGCACGTACCAGCTGAACGTCGGCGGCAACATGGACTTCAAGAACATGCTCGAGCGTGACCGCCTTGAATCCAAGAAGATCTCCAAGACGCAGGCCGTCACCTCGAACGTTGAAGCTGAGCTGCATGCGGACGACGTCCACATCGGCCCGTCGGACTACGTCGCGTGGCTTGATGACCGCAAATGGGCTTTTGTCCGCCTTGAGGGCCGCAACTTCGGTGACGCGCCCGTTTCCCTTGAATACAAGCTCGAGGTGTGGGATTCCCCGAACTCCGCAGGCGTCATCATCGACGCCATTCGTGCCGCCAAGATCGGTTTGGACCGCGGCATCGGCGGCCCGCTGCTCTCCGCGTCGAGCTACTTCATGAAGTCCCCGCCGGAGCAGTTCAACGACGACGTCGCACGCGAGAAGGTGGAAGCCTTCATCCGCGGCGACATCGAACGCTAAACAGCAAAACCCCGGTTCTTCTGACGCCCCCGCACTGTGTGCGGGGGCGTCATTTGTTTCCGCGTGTTCGCCTGGGATGTGGAAGAGGACCGCGGGAAAGGGCCCGGGATGTGGAAGAGGAACGCCGGAAAGGGGGTGGGATGTGGAAGAGGAACGCCGGAAAGGGGGTGGGATGTGGAAGGGGATCAGAAAAGGCCTGTGGGGTTGCCGTTCTCGTCCACGTTCATCCGCATCGCCGCCGGTTCCTTGGGCAGGCCTGGCATAGTCATGACTGCACCGGTCAGCGCCACGATGAAGCCCGCACCGGTCTTGGGAATGAGCTCCCGCACATGCACCCGGAATCCCTTCGGCGCTCCGAGCTGGGACGCGTCGTCCGTAAACGAGTACTGGGTCTTGGCCATGCAGACCGGGAGGCCGCCCCAGCCGTTCTTCTCGATCTCCGCCAGCCGCCGCAGCGCCGGGACCGAGAATTCGACGCCGTCCGCACCGTAAATTTCCTGCACAATGGTCCGGATCTTGTCCTCGACCGGCATTTCGAGCGGGTACAGGTGGTGGAAGTTCGACGGCGCGTCCACCGCGGCTGCCACCTTCGCCGCCAGTTCGTCCCCGCCGTCGCCTCCGCCGCCCCGGCCCCACACATCGGCGACGGCGGCTTGGACACCTTCGGCTGCGCACCACGACAGGAGCCAGTCGAGTTCTTCCGGGGTGTCGGTGCCGAACTTGTTGATGGCCACCACGGGCGAAATACCAAACTTGGCCACGTTTCCAACGTGTCGTTTCAGGTTCCCGACGCCGGCGGCCACCGCCTCCACGTTCGGCACGCCTAATTCCTCCTTGGGGACACCGCCCTGCATCTTCAGGGCGCGGATGGTGGCCACAATCACGACGGCGGATGGGGCCACGTCCGCGATCCGGGACTTGATATCCATGTACTTCTCCGCACCGAGGTCCGCACCGAATCCAGCTTCCGTCACCACGACGTCTGCCAGTTGCTGGGCGGTACGCGTGGCGATGAGTGAGTTGCAGCCGTGCGCGATGTTGGCGAAGGGACCGCCGTGGACCAGGGCCGGCGTGCCCGCGATTGTTTGGACGAGGTTCGGCTTGATGGCGTCCTTGAGGAGCAGGGTCAGGGCACCTTCAACGCCGAGGTCGGCCACGGTGACGGGCTTGCGCTCATAGGTGTAGCCGAACGTGATCCTGCCCAGCCTGGTACGGAGGTCGTCGAGGCTGGAGGAGAGGCAGAAGACGGCCATGATCTCGGACGCCACGGTGATGTCGAAACCATCCTGCCGGGGTACGCCTTGGGCCGGGCCGCCGAGGCCGATGACGATTTCCCGCAGTGAGCGGTCGTTCATGTCCAGAACGCGTTTGAACGTCATCCGGCGAGGGTCGATGCCCAATTGGTTGCCCTGGTAGATGTGGTTGTCCACGAGCGCCATGAGGGCGTTGTTGGCCGAGGTGATGGCGTGGAAGTCCCCGGTGAAATGGAGGTTGATGTCGTCCATGGGGAGGACCTGGGAGTAACCGCCGCCGGTGGCGCCGCCCTTCATCCCCAGGATGGGTCCAAGGGAGGGTTCCCGGAGCGCAATCATCACCTTGTGCCCGGCACGTGCCAGGGAATCGGCCAGTCCCACGGTAGTGGTGGATTTCCCCTCCCCGGCAGGCGTGGGGGACATGGCGGAAACCAGGACGACTTTGCCCGCGGGCTTGCCGCCCGGCAGGCGCAAGTGGGCGGGATTTATTTTGGCTTTGTACGGGCCGTAAAGCTCCAGGGCGTCAGCGTTGATCCCGGCACGTTCGGCAATTTCCGTAATGGGCTTGATGCCGGCCCGGCGGGCAATCTCAAGATCCGACAAGACTTTGTTTTCAGACATCGTTGTCCTTCGACTGGGTGCTTACGCTGTGCCCGTCAATCTATCAGCACACCCACGCGGACCCTCGGAAGGAGCCACTCAGGCCAGGCTCCCGGTAGCCGGAACCAGCAGCCCGGCCACGGACTCCCGGTAGCTTTCCAATGTGATGGCCGCCGTCCGCTGCCAGCCAAAGGACTCGGCATATGTCGCCGCGGCCCGGCCCATATCTTCACGGGTCCGGACGTCGTCGTAGAGGTCCTCCAAGGCATCTGCCCAGTCGGAAGGGTCATGGCCGTCCACCAGGATCCCCGTGCGGCCATCCGACACAGCCCGTGTCAACCCGCCGACGTTGGTGGCGATGACCGGAGTACCGCACGCCTGTGCTTCCAAGGCCACCAGGCCGAAGGACTCGCTGAAGGAAGGCATCACCACGACGTCGGCGGACCGGAACCAGCCTGCGAGTTCGGGCGCCACTACGGGCGGCCTGTGGGTGACCACATCGCTGAGCCCGGCTTCTTCGATGATCTTGGTCAGGTCGAAGTCCTTGGCCCCGCTCAACGATCCGAGGATGGTCAGTTCAAGGTTGATGTCCGGGCGGCGCTGGCGAAGGAGGCCGGCCGCCTTCACGAACACCTGGGGTCCCTTCAGCCGCTGGATCCGCCCGGCGAAGACAAGGTGGAAGGTGTCCGGGCCAACGTCGTGTTCCCTGCGGGCCTTGCGCCGGAAGGAGGGCGTGAAAACCCGCAGATCCACTCCGGGTGGTGCCACGTCGATGCGGTCGATGTCAGCGCCGTAGTGTGCCACCAGCTCCTGCGCCTCAGCCGGGGTGTTGGCAATCAGCCGGGTGGCGCCGTCGACGATCCTCTGCTCACCTTCCTCCCGGCGGCGGGGTTCGCGGCGCTCGCCGGACTCAAGGACGAGGTTTTTGACCTTGGCCATGGTGTGCATGGTGTGGACCAGGGGCAGCCGCCAGCGTTCGGACAACTCAAGGCCCGCAACCCCGGAAACCCAATAGTGCGAATGGATGACGTCGTAACGGCCGTGGGGTTGCTGGTGACGGATGCGGTCGATCTCATCCACCATCTGGTGCAACAGCGCGGGAAGCTCTTCCTTGGGCAGTTTGCGGCGCGGGCCGGCCATCACGTTGTGGACGCAGACTCCCGGCCCGGGATGTTCGACGGCGGGCTGCCCGGCAGTGGTGGCACGGGTGAAGATCTCCACCTCAACGCCTACCTCGGCCAGCGCCATGGCCAGGGCCCGCACATAGACGTTCATGCCACCGGCATCACCTGCGCCCGGCTGTTCCATGGGGGAGGTGTGCAGCGACAGGAACGCGACGCGGCGGATCATTGGCACCGCTCACCTCCTGCCCTGATGAATTGAGGGAGTTCCCTGCAGAAAACACTACTCCTGCGGCGATCCTGCCGGAGGCACGCCAAACTGCTAGCCTGTCCGCTGTGAGCCACGACGATTCTTTTGAAATCCGCCCCGCAACCCCTGATGACTGGCCCGGCATTTGGTCGGTCATGGAACCGGTCATCCGTGAGGGCGAAACGTTCACGTGGGACCGGGACACCGATGAAGAAGCAGCCAAAGCCAAGTGGATGAAGGCAGCCCCGGGCCAGACGTTCGTGGCGGTCCGGGAAGACGGTACGGTCCTGGGGACCGGTGAATTCCATCCCAACCAGGCCGGCGGCGGCAGCCATGTGGCCAACGCGGGGTACATGGTGGGCGCCAAGCATTCCGGCCAAGGGGTGGCACGCGCCCTGTGCTCCTACTCCCTGAAGGAAGCGAAGGCCGCCGGTTTCCGCTCCATGCAGTTCAACGCGGTGGTGGAAAGCAACGTCAGGGCTGTGTGGCTCTGGCAGTCCATGGGTTTCCGCATCCTGGCCACCGTCCCCGATGCCTTCGAGCACCCGGAGATCGGCTACGTCGGCCTGCACGTGATGTACCAGGAGCTTTAGCGCCCCCGCCAGAGCCCCGCGAGTTCAGGGAAGCCCGCCTCATACCCGTCAAGGAGGCGGCGGCCCAGCTCCTCGGAACCCACCAAGGGATGCGCGGCGAACGCCTGCACGGCGGCTTCCCGGTCACCCTCCACCACGGCGGTGATCGTGAGCCTTTCCACTTCCTTGATGTGGCGCATCAAGGTGAGGAAAGGCCCTCCGGGACGGTCCTGCGGGAGCGGCAGGGCGCCGTCGGACGTCACCTCGCAGGGAACCTCGACGACGGCGTCCGCAGGCAAACCGGGCACCGCCACCTCGGCCGGGGGAGCCCACGGGACAGCTGCCACGGGCGAGTTGGGAACGTTGAGGATCAACTGGGTGGTCATGGAAGCTGCAGAACCGGGGAAGAGGGCGCGCATGAGAGACAACGCAACGCGTTCGTAGCCGCCCCCGGCCAGGTCCTGCTCGTCCCTTTGCTCGCCCTTGGTCCGTGATTCCGCGAGGTAGCCTTCCTCCCTGGACCGGCGGGCTTCTTCCCACGACGCGTAGGCGTTGGCCGGGCCTGCCAGCGCTGTGTAGAGGGCCTGCTGCTGGTCATGGATCGATGCTCCGCGGGTGCTCGCTTGGCGGCGGATCCCGTCGATGGCCTGCTGGGTGTCGTAATAGTAGTAGAGGTATTCGTTCGGAAGGCAGCCGAGCAATTCCAGGGTGTGCTGCCCGAAGAGCCGGCCTTCCTCAATTGACGCCAACGCTGCGGGGTCGGCAAGGAGGCCGGGGAGCAGGTCCCGTCCTTCCGGTGCCAGGCGGTAAAGCCAACCCAGGTGGTTGAGCCCGTAGTAGCCCACGCCGTCGAGCCTTCCGTCCGGCAACGCATGGCCTGCGGCCGCCGCCGCGCGCTTGACCAATCCACCGGCGGAATCGCAGATTCCGATCACTTTCCGTCCGAGCACCGGCACCAACGCCTCGGTCACCATCCCGGCAGGATTGGTGAAGTTGATCAGCCACGCGTCCGGGCTGTTCAGGCGCATGGCGCGGGCAAGTTCGAGCATCCTCGGGATGGTCCTGAGGGCGTAGGAAATCCCGCCTGCGCCCGTGGTCTCCTGCCCCAGGAGGCCGAGGTCCAGCGGGACACGTTCATCGATGATCCGGCCGGCCGTACCGCCTGGGCGGATGGCGGCGAAAACCACGTCGGTCCCCGTCAATGCAGCGCCAAGGTCTGTGGAAACCACGACGGCGGGCGGCGCGCCGTCCGCAACCGGCATGTCCCGGAGGACGGCTTCAACAGCCGCCAGGCGGGACGGATCGACGTCGTAGAGCACCAACTCGTCCACCACATCCGCGAAAGGACCCAAGCACAAGGCGCGGTAGATGAGGGGAACCCGGAATCCGCCGCCGCCGGCGATCATGAGCCGCATGATTCGAGTCTATGCAGCCCGGAGGGTGCAGCGTAGTGTGCCGTGCATGGATGCAATGCCACAGCGTCGCTTCGATCCCCTTGCCGCTGTAAGGCCCGACGGCGACCACCAGTGCGATCTACTTCTTACCGGGACTGTTTTCCAGGACATAATTTTCACCGGCCTTCCGCATTCCCCGGAACCGGGCACTGAAGTGTGGAGCGAAGGGATGGGCAGTTGTCCCGGGGGAGTGGCCAACCAGGCGATTGCCGCGGCAAGGCTGGGTTTGCGGACCAGCCTCGCGGCCACTTTCGGTGACGACGGCTACGGGGATTACAACTGGCAGATCCTCGAATCCCAGGAACACGTGGACCTTTCGCTCTCACGCAGGATCCCGGGCTGGCACTCTCCGGTGACGGTGTCCATGTGCGTCAACCAGGACAGGTCCATGGTCACCCACGGCCATCCCGCCCCCGTCAATGCCTCGGAGATGATCGGCAAACCGCCCAAGGCGCTCGCGGCCGTCGCGGATCTCGGCGAGGAGCTGGAACCGTGGATGCTCACAGCGAAGGAAAGCGGCACCAAACTTTTCGGGGTTGTCGGCTGGGACCCCAGCGGTGAATGGTCCCACCGCAGGCTGGAGCAACTGGAACACTTCCACGCGTTCCTCCCCAACGCGCCCGAGGCCATGGCCTTCACCGGCAAAGCCGATCCCTGGGCTGCCCTGTATTCCCTGGCGGACCGCGTTCCCGTGGCCGTGGTGACTCTTGGAGCGCAAGGGGCCATGGCGGTGGACTCCGAAACGGGCGAGGAAGAATGGGTGCCTTCCCTGCCGGTGCCGGCGTCCGACCCCACCGGAGCAGGAGATTGCTTCGATGCGGCCTTCATCGTAGGAAGCCTTGCCGGGTGGAAGCTCGGGGACCGCTTGCGGTTCGCCAACCTGTGCGCCTCGCTGGCAGTGCAGCAGGTGGGCGGGTCCCTCGCGGCGCCCGGATGGGGTGACATCGCCGACTGGTGGCAGCGCGCCAACGCACGGAAGGAACGCCAAACGAGCCAATGGCTCAGGCGGTTCGCCTTCCTGGAGCCGATTGTCAAGGACATCCCCGCCGAAGCGCAGCGCCGGGCCCGGGCGACCATTGCGCACCTGTCCGACGCGCAGTAGCGGCGGGCCCGCCAACCCTCCCGCAGTTAACGGCAGTTCACTGGCGCCACTAGAATCTCTAGGGTGACTTACGAAGCAGCTGCAGACATCGGAATCGGGTCGAAACCATCAATCGCCAAAACAGCGGTGCTTGAGCGCTCCGCCGTGATCGACCTCGAAGCCGTGCGGCACAACGTTCGTCAGTTCGCCGGAATCGCTTCCCCGGCCAACGTCATGGCCGTCGTGAAGGCCGATGCTTACGGGCACGGCGCGGTGCAGGTTGCCCGCGCAGCACTGGAAGCAGGCGCCACCTGGCTTGGGGTTGCCCATATTTCCGAGGCGTTGGCCCTGCGGGCAGCCGGCCTCGATGCCCCCATGCTGGCTTGGCTGCACACGCGGGAAAGCAACTTCCAAGCCGCAGTGGCCGCCGGCATCGACGTCGGGGTCTCCGGTTGGGAGCTGGACGCGGTGGTCGCGGCGGCCCGTGAGCAGGAACGTCCCGCCAGGGTCCACCTGAAGATCGATACCGGCCTTGGCCGCAACGGCTGCCCCATAGCCGACTGGGACCAGTTGGTGGGCCAGGCCATGGAGTACCAGGACGAAGGGCTCCTGCGCGTCGTGGGCATCTTCTCGCATCTGGCCGTAGCCGATGAACCGCAGCGGCCGGAGACGGACCAGCAACTGGCCGTCTTCCGGGAAGCAATCGCCATTGCCGAGGACGCCGGCGTGGATACGGAAGTCCGCCACATCGCCAATACTCCGGCCACCCTGTCACGTCCCGATTCACACTTCGACCTGGTCCGCGTCGGGCTGGGTATTTACGGACTCTCACCGTTCCAAGGTGCCACTTCCGCCGAGCTTGGCCTCCGCCCGGCCATGACGGTCCGCACCCTTGTTTCCAACTGCAAGACGGTCCCTGAGGGCCAAGGCGTGTCCTACGGACTGAACTACCACACCGCCGGCCGTACCACGCTGGGCCTCATCCCCCTGGGGTACGCGGACGGTGTTCCGCGGGTGGCCACCGGCGGGCCGATCCGCGTCAACGGCATCACGTACCCGGTGGTGGGCAGGATCGCCATGGACCAGATGGTGATCGACTTCGGGCCGCTGACGCCTGAGCAAGCAGCCGACCTCAAGGGCGCTGAGGCGGTCATGTTCGGTGAAGGCACCGACGACGGTCCCACCGCGGACGATTGGGGCCGCGCCGCAGGCACCATCAACTACGAGATCGTGACCCGCATCAGCCCCCGCGTTCCGCGCACCTACGTCAATGAGTCCGCTGGCGGGCCAGCGGCCGGGGCTGAATCAGCTGCCGGCTCGGTCCGGCCCAGTGAGGCGGCGGCAAAGGCAGCCTCGCTGTGAACCAACCGCAATGGGAACACCGCTTCAACGTCACGACGGCGGAGCAGACACACGCGCTCGCCGCAGCTCTGGGCGGGGTACTGGAAGCAGGAGATCTCCTGGTCCTCACCGGTGAACTGGGTGCGGGCAAGACAACGTTCACCCAGGGCCTCGGCGAGGGGCTGGGTGTCCGGGCGGGCATCATCTCGCCCACTTTCGTCCTGGTGCGCATCCATCCCAATCTTCCGGACGGCCCCCGGCCCGGCGGTCCGGACCTGGTCCACGTGGACGCCTACCGCCTTGAGTCTGCGGCCGAAATCGATGACATTGACCTCGAAAACACCATGGATACGTCCGTGACGGTGGTGGAGTGGGGCCGCGACCGGGTGGAGCATCTTGCCGAAAGCCGGCTGGACGTGGAACTGCACCGGGCCGTAGGCGGCGAATCCACGACGGAAACCGACACTCCCCGGCAGGACGACGTCCTTGACTTCGATACCGAGGAGGACGACGAGCCACGCACCATCGTTTTCCGCGGCTACGGTCCCCGCTGGGCGGAAGTACCGGACGTCCTGGAAACCGCGCTGACAGGGGGAAACAACTGATGCTGATCCTGGCCATAGACACTTCCGCCGTCGCCAGCGCCGCACTCATTTCCGATGAAGCCTTGGAAACCGTGGTGGATTCCTTCGTCACCGAGGACACCCGCAGCCATGCGGAAGTCCTGGCGCCCGGGATCGGGCAGCTCCTGGCACGCGCCGGCATCACGGGTGCGGACATCGATGCCATCGTCACCGGCGTCGGCCCCGGTCCCTTCACGGGCCTGCGCTCCGGCATCGCGACGGCCCGCACACTGTCTTTCGTCTGGAACAAGCCGCTGTACGGGCAGATGAGCCTGGACGCCATCGCCTTGGAGGTGGCCGGATCCACGTCCGCCGTGCCGGAATTCCTGGTGGCCACGGATGCCCGGCGCAAAGAGATTTACTGGGCGCACTACACCCTGGCTGACGGCCAACTTCCCCACCTGGTGGATGGTCCCCATGTGGGCTTCGCGGCCCAACTGCCGGACCTTCCCGTGTTCGGCGCCGGAGCCGGCTTGTACTCTGAGGTCCTGGACGCCAACGAAGACTTCGCTGCGACGCAGCCGGACGCCGCTTCCTTGGGACAGTTCGCCTTGGCGAAGCTCGCCGCGGGGGAGACCCTGCTGGATTCGACACCCCTTTACCTGCGCGAGTCCGATGCCCAGGTGCCTGGACCCCGGAAGCGGGCCTTGTGATGAAGCTGTCTCCCAACCTCGAACGTGCCGGCATCTCCCTCCGGGACATGACAGACGCCGACGTGCCCGCAGTGGAGGCCCTGGAACGCAGGCTGTTTCCGATCGATGCCTGGCCGCTGCAGATGTTCTTCGATGAGCTGTCCCAGCCCGAAACACGCCGTTATGTGGTGGCAGAGTCCGCGGGTGAAATCATCGCCTACGCGGGTTTGATGTGCATTGAGCCCATCGCGGACATCCAGACGATCGCCGTCGTGCCTGAATGCGAAGGCAAGGGCATCGGCTCAGCGATCCTCACCGAACTCATCGACGAAGCGCGGCGCCGCAAAGCCGCTGATGTATTGCTGGAGGTCCGTGCAGACAACCCGCGGGCGCAACAGCTGTACCGCCGCTTCGGTTTCGAACAGATCCATATCCGCCCGCGCTACTACCGGGATGGCACCGATGCCTTGATCATGCGGCTGCCACTGAATGTTGCCGGGTCCACAGAAGGAGCAGAGGCGTGAGCGCCGTACTTCCCAACGCCGCATCCCCCAAGGAACCACTGGTCCTGGGCATCGAGTCCTCCTGCGACGAGACCGGCGTCGGCATTGTGCGGGGGACGACGCTGCTGACCAATACGGTCTCCTCTTCCATGGACGAACATGTCCGCTTCGGCGGAGTCATTCCGGAAATCGCCTCGCGGGCGCACCTGGACGCCTTCGTCCCGACGCTGCAGGAATCGCTGCAGGAAGCGGGAGTGACCCTGGAGGACATCGACGCGATTGCCGTCACGTCCGGGCCCGGCCTGGCCGGAGCCCTCATGGTGGGCGTCTGCGCGGCCAAGGCGCTCGCAGTAGCCACCGGCAAGCCGCTTTACGCGATCAACCACTTGGTGGCGCATGTGGGCGTCGGCCTTCTGGATGCAAAGCACGACGCCGGTGCTGCCGCAGGCCTGGGTGCCGGGCAACTGCCGGAGAACCTCGGTGCCCTCCTGGTCTCCGGAGGACACACGGAGATCCTCCGGATCCGGAGCATCACCGATGACGTTGAACTCCTGGGTTCCACGATCGATGACGCCGCAGGGGAGGCTTACGACAAGGTTGCCCGCATTCTTGGCCTGGGCTATCCGGGTGGTCCGGCCATCGACAAGCTGGCACGCCAAGGGAACCCGAAAGCCATCCGCTTCCCGCGCGGCCTGACCCAGCCCAAGTACATGGGCACCGCCGAGGAAAAAGGTCCGCACCGCTATGACTGGTCGTTCAGCGGCCTCAAAACGGCTGTGGCGCGCTGCGTGGAGCAGTTCGAAGCCCGCGGTGAAGAGGTTCCAGTGGCGGACATCGCGGCGGCTTTCCAAGAGGCTGTTGTGGACGTTATTACGTCCAAAGCCGTCCTGGCCTGCAAGGAGCATGGCATCACCGACCTCTTGCTGGGAGGCGGCGTCGCCGCCAACTCCCGGCTCCGCGAACTGACCGGACAGCGGTGTGCTTCGGCCGGGATCAAGCTGCACGTCCCGCCGCTGAACCTGTGCACGGACAACGGTGCCATGGTTGCTGCCCTCGGGGCTCAGCTCATCATGGGAGGGATAGCCCCCAGCGGGGTGGCGTTTGCGCCCGATTCCTCCATGCCCGTCACCACGGTGTCGGTCCCGGCCTGAGCCCGAGCTAACCGGTGCCCCGACCTGCCCGGTGCGGGATCAGGCGTCGGGGCCCTTGCGCATCTGTTGGACGAGGTCCATCACCACGGCCTGCAGATCGCCATTGTGTTCGGCGGCCACACGGCGCTGGCGCTGGTAGCTGGCACCCCGCTCAATGATTTTGGCAACGTCGGCGAGTTCCTCCGAGCAGCCCAGCTCGGCGGCAATCGGCTCAAGCCGTGCCAGGGTTTCGGTGAGGTGCTCGGTGACGGGTTTCTCGTTGCCTTCGGCGTCCAGGATGATGATGGCTTCCATGCCGTACCGGGCTGCACGCCACTTGTTCTCCTGCACGTGCCACGGCGGCATGGTGGGAATAGTGCCCCCTGCGTCCAGGATTCCGGAAAACTCGTGGACCAGGCACTGCGTCAGGGCGGCGATGGCGCCGACTTCCTCCAGCGTTGCCAGGCCATCGCAAATGCGCATCTCGATAGTTCCGAGCGCCGCCACAGGCCTGATGTCCCAGCGGATCTCCGAAATGGCGTCGATGACACCAGTGGTGAACATGTCCTGCACATAGGACTCGTAGGCCTCCCAGGACTGGAACTGGAAGGGCAGCCCGGCGGTGGGCAACTGCTGGAACATCAGGGCCCGCTGGGACGCGTACCCTGTTTCTTCGCCGGACCAGTAGGGGCTGGAGGCCGAAAGAGCCTGGAAGTGCGGGAAGTAGTTGACCAGTCCATCTAGAATCGGAAGGACCTTGTCCCGGCGGTCGATGCCGACGTGGACATGGACGCCGTAGATCACCATCTGGCGCCCCCACCACTGGGTACGCTCGATCAACTTGGCGTAGCGCTCCTTGTCCGTCACCGGTTGGAGGAGGGGAGGGCTGAAGGGGTGGCTTCCGGCGCAGAAAACCTCAACGCCCATGGAATCCGTGACCTCGCGGACCGCTGCCAGCGAACGGCTGAGGTCTTCTTTGGCTTCTTTGACCGTGTTGCAGACGCCGGTGACCAGTTCGACTGTGTTGAGGAGCAGTTCCCGCTTGATATGGGGGTGCTCGTCGTCCTCGTTGAGGTCCGGATGATTGGCGGCAACGCCCCTGAGGACGTCGTTCGCGACCGAGACGAGTTCTCCTGTGCGTGCGCTGACGAGCCCCAGCTCCCATTCCACACCCAGCGTCGATTGCCTGGATGGCGCAAACTCTATATGCACGTAGTCCCCTCGTTGTTTTGTCATTTCGGCCGGACGCCGCCCCGCTGCGGGGCCGCCAGCGGTCGGATCAAGTCTAGTGCAGCCCAAGGCGCCGGACGGGCGAAGGGTAATGTCTTTCCGCTTCTTGCTATTGAGAACAATTCTCAATTACGCTGGCTTTCATGCACATCACAGTCCTTAGCTCACTAGACACCCATTGCCGCGACTCTGCTGCTGCCCGGCTCGGCCGCACCCACGGCAACTCGGCGGTAGTCCTCCACGACCTCCTGGACGGGTCGCTCGTGCTGCGGAGGGTTTACCGGGGCGGCCAACTCTTTGAGCGGGAAACCACGGTTCTTGAGCACGGCTGCCTCAGCTGCACCGTCCGACTGGATGTGGTTCCGACCGCGGAGCGGCTCGCTTCCTGCGGGTTCGACCAAGTAGTCCTGGGACTCCCGCCGGGAGTCGCTGCAGCCATGGCGGCAGCCGAACTGAAGCAGGCCCTGGATGGTCGCATGGTCATCGACAACGCGGTGCTGGCAGTCGACCCCGCGGAGCTCGAGGACCACATGTGGGACCGGCACACCCTGTATGAATCCGGCTTCACCGCAATGCCCGAAGACGACCGGACCAGCGGTGAGTTCCTCATCGGAGAATTGGGCCACGTGGACTCCGTCATGCTGTTTCCGGGCCTCAGTGCCGGGCTGAGCGGTGAAACGCGGATTGACAGCGCGCATTGGCGGGCCGGCACCGAACTCGTTGGGCAGCTGGCGCCGCATGCTGCCGTCATTGGCTCCGCTGATAAGTTCACGCCGGGATGCTACGACCATGTCGAGGCAATCGCCCGGACCAGGCCCGGCGTGGTTCGCCGTCCACCGGACGATGCCACGGGGACGTTCAGCACCGTCCTCCACGCTCTGTCCAAGCCACTCCATCCGGGCCGTTTTCGTGAAGCCCTGCCGCAGCTGGCCGCCGGCACCCACTGGATGCGGGGCCGCCTTTGGATTGCCTCGGCCGCCAACATCCGGATCACAGTTCAGGGGATAGGCCCTCGCGTTTGGCTGGAAAGCACAGGGCCCTGGTCAGTCGAGGCGGCCGCACAGGCAAAGCCGCACACCGGCGTCGACATGGTCCTTGACGGTCACGCCCACCACGGCGACCGCGGAACCGTGCTGGCCCTAACCGGACGGTCGGAAGACGTGAACGCACAGGAAATCAGGCAGCTGTTGGATGGCTGCCAGCTGACCGAGGCGGAGATGGAGGCCCAACCCGCGGCGTGGGATGACCCGTTTGAGCTCAGCAAAGCCCTCTAGCCCTACAACACAAAGGAGAACATCAATGAAAGTCCGCAACTCGCTCCGTGCCTTGAAGAAGATTCCCGGAGCCCAGATCGTGCGGCGGCGCGGACGCACCTTCGTGATCAACAAGCAGAACCCGCGTATGAAGGCCCGGCAAGGCTAGCCGGGGCCACGGGGCGGGCCGGCGTTCATAAATATGACTTAGTGGTCCGCCCGCCCTGTCCGGGCTGTTTAATGGATGCATGCCCATCCTCAACAAAGACATGTCCCTGTGCATCTCGTTGGCTGCGCGACCCAGCAACATCGGGACCAGGTTCCATAACTATCTCTATGACCAGTTGGGCCTGAACTTCGTTTACAAAGCCTTTGCCCCCGCCGACATCACCATGGCGGTCGCGGGCATCCGCGGACTTCCCATCCGTGGAGCCGCAGTCTCCATGCCCTACAAGGAGCAGGTCATTGACCTGGTGGACGTCATGGACCCCTCAGCGAAGGCCATCGACTCCGTCAACACGATCGTGAACAATGACGGCGTCCTCACCGCCTACAACACCGACTACATTGCCATCGCGCGGCTCCTGAAGGACCACGAGGTGCCGACCAGCCACTCAGTATTGCTCCGGGGCGCGGGCGGGATGGCCAAAGCTGTGGCCGCCGCCCTCCGTGACGCCGGGTTCACCGACGTGACCATCGTGGCGCGCAACGAAACCACGGGCAGGGCGCTCGCAGGGCTGTATGGCTTTACGTGGCAGGACGACGTGAACGAATCCACAGCGGACCTCATTATCAACGTCACGCCGCTGGGCATGGCCGGTGCGGACGAGACTGCCCAGTCCTTCGACGACTCCACCATTGCAGCGGCGAAGATGGTGTTCGACGTCGTCGCCTTACCGTCTGAGACTCCGCTGATCGCTGCGGCGCGCCAGGCCGGCAAGCCCGTCATCACGGGAGCGGAAGTGATTGCCATCCAGGCGGAAGAACAGTTCGTTCTGTACACGGGCGTCCGTCCCACTCCCGAACAGGTCCGCGAAGCGTCGGAGTTTTCGCGGCGCCAAGCCTAAGGTCGGGCCCCGGGGCCCTCCCGCCAGCGCCCCGGGCCTGTGTCAGGCGCTGACCGGCTCCACGACGACGGCCACCCTCTCCTCCCCGATCCGGGTGAGGACCAGGGTGGCTGTCTTGGGTTTTCCGGCTTTCCCGGCAGGTTTGCCCGGCAGGAGTTGCTTGCGGAGCTCTTCCGGCGTGACCGCTGTTCCGCGCTTCTTGATGTCCAGTACGCCGATTCCGTTCGCTTTTACCCAGGCCTTGAGGGCTTTGACGTTGTATGGCATGACGTCCAGCACCCGGTAGGCGCGGGCGAAGGGCGTGTCGCGCAGCTCCGGCGCGCAGATGTAGGCAATGTGCTCGTCCACCAAGTGGCCGTTCAGCATTCCTGCCACATCCGCGACGAGGCCCGCCCGGATCACTGCGCCGTCCGGCTCGTACAGGAATCCCTCCACGGGCCCGACGGCGGCTGCCGGGCCGCCGTCGAAATCCTCACCGCTGGTGATCTCCGCAGCGCCCTGGGGGCCGATCACCAGGGCCGCCCGACGGACACCGGGCCGCGCCACTGCGTTGAACCACAGCGTTACCTCGGTGACGTCGCCACCTACGGACACCCACTGCGCTTCGCAGCCTGCGGGAACTGATTCGTGGGGCATGCCCGGACCCATCTTGACGCCGACGGCGCGTCCCGTGGCGGCAAGGCCTTCCACGAACGACAACGGCGGAGAGAAGGCTTCCGGGTCCCAGATCCGCTTGGTTCCGGAGGTGGACGTGGTGCGCCGTGCCGGATCAAGCCACACCCCGTCCACGCCGTCCAGGTCAACGGAGGTGGCATCGGAATGAAGGACCTTGGCGTGGGGGAACGGCATGAGGTTGATAGTGGCGCACGCGGCTGTGGTCTCGTCCATTTCAACGGCGGTGACGTTGATGTCCATGGAGGCCATTGCCATGGAATCGGCGCCCAATCCACAACCCAGGTCAGCTACGTGCAAAATCCCGGCCTTGGCGAAACGTTCGGCGTGACGTGCCGCAACGTTGAGCCTGGTGGCTTGTTCCAGGCCGGCCTGGGTGAAGAGCATCTGCCGGGCGAACTCTCCGAACTTTGCCTCCGCGCGGGTCCTGAGGCGGGATTGGGTAAGGACCGCGGCGACCAGCTCTGCCGGGTGCCCGGCCTTGCGCAGTTCCTGGTTCACTGCCATGGCGTCGGCCTCTTTGTAGGGCCCTAACGAGGCGAGAAGCTCCCATCCTTCGGTAGTCAGCAACGGCGCGAGGTGGTCCTGGGGAGCGTGGGGCATGCCATCCAGCCTAACGTTTATGACCTGCGGGCCGGGACCGGCCAGATCATCCGGATAGGGTTGTTTCATGGAAGACACCGCAACCCCGCAGCCCTCCGACACCAACAATCCGGACGACCACAGTTCCGCCCGTTCCGGAGCCGAAGAGCATAGCCCCGGCCGGTCGCTTTCTACTTACGCCCGCCCGGCGTTGATCGCCGGCGTCGTCATCGCCGTCGTCTGCGTGGCGCTGTTGATCGTTATTTTCGCCTTGGATGCCTTCAACGCAGCTGCCTATTCCGTCTCCGGAAAAAACATTGGCGACGCGACGGACGAGGCCCGCGATATCCGCGAACTCCACAGCGGCGCCCGTGCAGGGGGAATCATCGGTTTGGTGATCTCCGGCGTCGTAGCTGTCGGCGCCGGCGTCGTGCTCTACCTGAACCGCGGAACAGCGGGCGGCAACGACGACGATGACTACGATCTCGAGGACCTCCGGGAGCAGTAATCCGGGTTCACCCATGACGAAATGCTGGCACTCACCTTGACCGAGTGCTAACGCCTTACATAGAGTCTTGTTAGCACTCTCCCCGTGAGGGTGCTAACCACTACCGCCAGGTACGCTGCCGGCACCGCGACGACGGTTGCACGCCTCGGCACCCTTGTTCTTAGTCCATGAATCAGCTCATGAAAAGGAGAGATCCGAGTGTCGGTCTCGATTAAGCCTCTTGAGGATCGTATTGTTGTTCGCCCGCTCGAAGCAGAGCAGACCACGGCTTCCGGCCTGGTCATTCCGGACTCCGCACAGGAGAAGCCGCAGGAAGGCGAAGTTGTTGCAATCGGCCCCGGCCGCTTCGATGACAACGGCAACCGCGTGCCGGTTGACGTAGCTGTTGGCGACGTCGTTATCTACTCCAAGTACGGTGGAACCGAAGTCAAGACCGGTGGCAACGAGTACCTCGTTCTGTCCGCCCGCGACGTCCTCGCGATCGTCGTAAAGTAACTTCCTGGAATCCCGCGCTGCAGGCCCGCTTGGAATATCTTCCAGCCGCCTGCGGTGCGGGTTTTCCGTTCTGAAAGGACACAACCATGGCAAAGCAGCTTGCGTTTAACGACGCTGCCCGCCGGTCCCTCGAGGCCGGTATCGACAAGCTCGCCAACACCGTCAAGGTGACGCTTGGTCCCCGCGGCCGCAACGTCGTCCTGGACAAGAAGTGGGGCGCCCCCACGATCACCAACGACGGCGTGACGATCGCCCGCGAAGTTGAGCTGGACGACCCCTACGAGAACCTTGGCGCACAGCTTGCCAAGGAAGTCGCCACCAAGACCAACGATGTTGCCGGTGACGGCACCACCACCGCCACCGTGCTTGCACAGGCCCTGGTCAAGGAAGGCCTGCGCAACGTTGCAGCCGGCGCCGCACCTGGCGAAATCAAGCGCGGCATCGAGGTTTCCGTCGAGGCCGTTGCCGCCCGCCTGCTGGAGAACGCCCGCGAAGTCGAAGGCACCCAGGTTGCCAACGTCGCTGCCATCTCCGCGCAGAGCGAAGAGGTCGGCGAACTGCTGGCGGAGGCCTTCGGCAAGGTGGGCAAGGATGGTGTCATCACCATCGAAGAGTCTTCCACCACCCAGACCGAACTCGTCCTCACCGAAGGCATGCAGTTCGACAAGGGCTACCTTTCCCCGTACTTCGTCACCGACGCAGAACGCCAGGAAGCCGTCCTCGAAGACGCCCTGATCCTGATCAACCAGGGCAAAATCTCCTCCCTGCAGGAATTCCTGCCGCTGCTGGAGAAGGCGCTGCAGGCCTCCAAGCCGCTCTTCATCATCGCCGAGGACATCGAGGGCGAAGCCCTGTCCACGCTGATCGTCAACCGCATCCGCGGCACGCTCAACGTTGTTGCCGTCAAGGCTCCCGGCTTCGGCGACCGCCGCAAGGCCATGCTGCAGGACATCGCCACCCTCACCGGTGCGCAGGTTGTTTCCCCGGACCTGGGCCTGAGCCTGGACACCGTTGGCCTGGAGGTGCTGGGTACGGCCCGCCGTATCACCGTCACCAAGGACCACACCACCATCGTTGACGGCGCCGGAACCGAGCAGGACGTTGCGGACCGCGTTGCCCAGCTCCGTGCTGAGCTCGCCCGCACCGACTCCGACTGGGACCGCGAGAAGCTGCAGGAACGCCTGGCCAAGCTGGCCGGCGGCATCGGCGTCATCAAGGTTGGCGCTGCTACCGAAGTCGAGCTCAAGGAAAAGAAGCACCGCATCGAGGACGCTGTTTCCTCTACGCGTGCCGCCCTTGAAGAAGGCATCGTTTCCGGCGGTGGCTCGGCCCTCATCCACGCCCTCAAGGCCCTGGACGAGGACCCGGCCGTCAAGGCACTCGAAGGCGACGCCGCCGCTGCGGTTGGCATCGTCCGCCGTGCACTGACCCAGCCGCTGCGCTGGATTGCCCAGAATGCAGGCTTTGACGGCTACGTTGTGGTTGCCAAGGTTTCCGAGCTCGAGGCGAACCACGGCTTCAACGCCAAGTCCGGCGAGTACGAGGACCTGACGGCTGCCGGCATCATCGACCCCGTCAAGGTCACCCGCTCTGCCCTCCGCAACGCCGCTTCGATCGCTGCCCTGGTTCTCACCACCGAGACCCTGGTTGCCGAGAAGCCGGCCGAGGAAGAAGACGCACACGCAGGCCACCAGCACTAGGCTGCCTGCCCCAAAGAGCCCCGGTCACGCCCAGTGGCCGGGGCTTTTTGCTGCCTCGCCGCGGCTGCAAACCGTCCCTCTATCACCTCCCGCCGGCTTTCGGGCGTCCCTCTATCACCTCCCGCCCGCTTTCGGCCGTCCCTCTATCACCTCCCGCCCGCTTTCGGCCGTCCCCCTATCACCTCCCGGTCCCGGCCGACGTCATTGGTGCGGAAGCCCGGCAACCGGCTGATACTTTGCGTGGAATGCGTCACATGGCGGTCGGTAATCTTGACTAAGTATCCTTATTATCGTTTTGCCTCGTCACAGCAGTGTTGGTCCTCCGGGCGCAGCCCCGGCACGGTCCCGATCCTTAGTGCAAGGTGCGCTGATTGGCGTTCCCCGGCGCCTCCGGGCAAGCCACTTGACTGGGTCGCATGCTCCAAACCGCATATGATGGAACCTTTGCAAAATAGCCCCTGAGGAATCGCCTAACGTGTCTGCATCAACGATCCAACAGCCCGCCCGTCCCGACAGGCGGGCTCATGGACCCGTTGCCAAGTCAAAGTTCCGCCCGGAAATACAGGGTCTCCGTTCGCTCGCGGTCCTCATGGTGGTCAGCTACCACATCTGGATCGGCCGCGTCTCCGGCGGTGTGGATGTTTTCCTGCTGATCTCGGCGTTCCTCATGACGCTCCAGTTCACCGGGCGCTACAAGCAGCGCCGTCCCATGGACTTGGTCAGGCACTGGCTGCACCTGTTCCGGCGCCTGCTGCCGGCCGTCGTCGTCGTTCTGCTTGGCACCCTGGCCGCCACCTTTGTGTTCCTGCCGCCCACGCGGTGGGTGGAAGTGGTGAACCAAGGCTGGGCGTCGTTGTTCTATTTTGAGAACTGGCTGCTCCAGACGCTGGCGGTCAATTACTACGCAACAGACCACAGCCTCGCCAGTCCGCTCCAGCACTTCTGGTCGCTGTCCATCCAAGGGCAGGTGTTCATCCTGTGGCCGGCCATTTTCGCCGCTGTGGCAGTGGTGTGCCGGAAGTTCCAGCTCCGTTACCGGGCGTCGTTGGCCTACGTGTTCGCGCTGATCTTCATCGCTTCGCTGACGTACTCCATCATCTTCACCGCCAACAACCAGGCAGTGGCCTACTTCGATACGTTCGCCCGGCTATGGGAATTTGCCTTGGGAACCTTGGTTGCCTTGATCCTGCCTGCCCTGGACTTCTCCAAACCCGTCCGTGTGGTTATGGGTTGGGCGGGGGTCGCCGCGATGCTCAGTTGCGGCATCCTCCTGCAGGTGCAGACGGCGTTCCCGGGCTTCGTCGCCCTGTGGCCAACCCTTGCTGCCGTTGCCGTCATCGCGGCAGGCCAAACGGGCAGCCGCCTCGGCGTGGACCGCATCCTGAGTTCAAAGTTCCTCGTCCGCCTGGGGGACAATTCCTACGGGCTGTATCTGTGGCATTGGCCCATCCTGGTGATCTACCTGGCGTGGAGCGGCAAGGACCACGCCGGTTGGTTGTCCGGCTCGGCGATCATTGCCCTTGCTTTGGGCCTGGCATTCCTTACCACCAAGTACGTGGAGAAGCCCTTCCGCGAATGGAAGTGGCCGGAGGTGAAGCGGCGCCGCGCTGCCATCTCCATCGCCGTGTGCCTGGCAGTTGCCAGCGCTCCGATGGTGGGCTTCCAGTACAAGCAGTACCTTGACCAAAAGGCCGCTGAAACCCAGGCCTTCAATGACAATCCCGGCGCTCACGCGTTGCTTCCGGGTTACGTCGATCTGGTGAGCGAGGGAGCCAGGACCCTGCCCACGGCCGAGCAGTTGCCGGAGGATTGGGCCCGCCTGAACGGCACGTGCGAGGGCGCCGACAAACCCGAGGATAAGCTCCTCGCGGAGAACTGCCAGCAAAACGATGTTGGCGATGACGCCGTGAAGCACATTGTGGTGCTGGGGGATTCCCATTCGCAGCAATGGCTTGCGGCGCTTGGCCCCATGGCTGAAGCGCATCGCTGGAAGGTGACGGCGCTCCTCCTGGGCGGCTGCCATTTCATGCCGGAAAACCCGGACGCGGAGGACCAGTGCAACGAGTTCAACTCTGCGGCCTTCCGCTACGTGGCGTCCCAGACTCCGGACGCAGTGTTCATGGTGGGCACCATGGCGTCCCCGTCGTCCCCGGATGAAAAGCTTGTTTATGGTTTCGACCAGACCGTCACCAACCTCAACGACCTCGGCATCCAGGTGGTGGCCGTCCGCGACAACCCCCGGTACGACTACAACGTGACCGAGTGCGCCCTCGCCAAGGGCGTGGACAGCGCCGAGTGCAAGTCGGACCAGCCCGATGTCCTTGCACCAACCAGTCCGTTCGCCCAAGTACAGAGGACCTTCGGTAACGCCGCGTTCCTGGACATGACCGATTTCCTGTGTGACGGCACCACATGCCCCAGCGTCATCGGCAACGTGTTCGTCTACCTTGACGACAACCACTTGTCCCGGACTTACGTCAAGAGCATGGGCGATATGTTCTCCGAGAGGTGGTTTGCCGCGACTGGATGGGCGCAATGACGGAACAGACAATAAGCACGACGGCGGAGCGCACCTTCCGCCCGGAGGTCCAGGGCCTGCGGGCCCTGGCCGTGTTGATGGTCGCCACGTACCACATCTGGCTCGGCCGGGTGTCGGGCGGGGTGGACGTATTCCTGCTCATCTCGACATTCCTGCTGACGCTGTCCTTCACCAGGAAACTTGAAGGCGGCAGGCCCCTGCGCCTGCTGCAGCACTGGCTGCACGTGTTCAAGCGGTTGCTGCCCGCCGTCGTCGTTGTGCTGCTGGGAGTCCTCACTGCCACGTGGGCGTTTGTTCCGCAGAGCCGCTGGCCGGACGTTCTGGCGGAGGCCTGGGCCTCTTTGCTGTACCGGCAGAACTGGCAACTGGCTGATTCCGCGGTGGACTACTATGCGCAGAACCATTCAGGCGCCAGCCCCCTCCAGCATTTCTGGTCTTTGTCCATCCAAGGGCAGGTCTTCATCCTGTGGCCGTTGATCTTCGCCGCCGTGGCCCTGCTGCAGCCCTTCCTTGCCAAGGTTTTGCCCGGCAGGAAGGCAGTGGGCCACCGGTCTCTGCTCCTGATGGCGTTCGGGGCCGTCTTCGTGGCGTCGCTGGTGTACTCCATCGACCAGACGGCCAACAACCAAAGCTACGCCTACTTCGACACCCGCACCCGGCTGTGGGAATTCGCGCTGGGATCCTTGCTCGCCCTGGCGTTGCCGTACCTGAAACCGGGCCCCAAGCTTCGTGTGGTCCTCGGCTGGGGCGGCCTGGCTGCCATGCTTTCCTGCGGACTGGTGCTCACGGTTGACCGTTCTTTCCCCGGCTTTGTTGCCCTGTGGCCCACCCTGGCCGCGACCGCAGTGATCGTGGCAGGGCAAAGCGGAAGCAGGATCGGAGCCGACCGCTTCCTTGCCTCCCGCCCGCTGGTCATGGTGGGGGACAACTCCTACGCCTTGTACCTGTGGCACTGGCCGGTCCTGGTGTTCTTCCTCCTGGTAACGGAAACCACCACGCCCAACCTGCTGCAAGGACTGGCCATCATGGCCGTTTCCATGATCCTGGCGGTGGCCACCACCCGGTTCGTGGAACGTCCCATGCGCCGCTGGGAGTGGCCCAACGTGCGTTCCTGGCGTGCCGCCGTCGTGATTGCCTCCTGCGGTGCCCTGCTCGCGCTGCCTGTCACCGCCTGGCAGGGTGCCATCTCGGCTGAGGGGGCGGCGATCGCCGACCAGCCCATGGAGCTGACCCCGGGTGCCGCTGCGCTGGCACCGGACAAAGCCGGGCAGCCGACTCCCGAAGCGAAGATCATCCCGGCGCCGGCCGCCATGAAGGATGAGTGGGCGGACATCGACGGCCTCTGCACCGGCGATAACGTCCCGTCGGATCCTCTGCTGGAGGGCTGCCTCCAGAACGATCCGCCGGAAGTCACCACCAAAAAGATCGTGGTCCTGGGTGACTCGCACGCGCAGCAGTACATGGCGGCACTGGGCCCGATTGCCAAAGCGCATGGCTGGGAAGTCGTGACGCTCCTGAAAGGCAATTGCCGGTTCGGCGCGGAGTCCACAGAACGGCCGGACGACTGCAACGCGTTCAACAAAGCCAGCGCGGACTACGTCCTGGAACACAAGCCGGATGCCGTGTTCACGGTGGCATCCCTGACCCACGTCACTGAACCGTTTGAAACAGAGGTCCCGGGCTACCTGGAAGGCATCAAGCCCTTTACCGATGCCGGAATCGACGTCGTGGGTGTTCGGGACAATCCGCGCTTCAGCATCAACATGCCGGAGTGTGTCCAGAAGAAGGGGCCGGATTCCCCCGACTGCAACGCGCCATTGGAGCACTCGTTGGCGGCGTCCTCGCCATTGGACGACTACGTGGGCAAAGTGGACGGGCTGTACCTGATGGACATGAGCGATTTCATTTGCGCGCAGGGTACGTGTCCGGCCGTGGTGGGCAATGTGTACGTCTACAAGGACGACAACCACCTCACCAAAACATACGTGCAGAGCATGATTCCCATGTTCGAAGAAAGGCTGCTGGCCGCGACGGGTTGGGCTACTTCCCGGTAGCCATGGGTGCCCTCCGCGGTTGAAATGCACTACGGCGGCCTGCCGCCAGTGCCGTTGCTCACACTCAGCTGCCGCGGAATATGGCGATCGCCGCGGAGGTTCTAGTATTTATCCAACACTTCTGCACAGGCCAGTCCCGTAATGACGGGCTGGTCATCAGTTGCAACCCCTACCAGTTCCAGTCCCCAAACCCAGGTAAGAGGCGCACTCATGACCCAGCCCGAACACGATCCCTTTGGCTTCGTAGGCCTCACCTACGACGACGTCCTGCTGCTGCCCGGCCACACGAACGTCATCCCGTCCGAGGCCGACACGTCCTCGCGCATCTCCAAGCGCATCACGGTCCAGACGCCCTTGCTCTCGGCAGCCATGGACACCGTGACCGAGTCCCGCATGGCCATCGCCATGGCGCGCCAGGGCGGCCTCGGTGTTGTCCACCGCAACCTGTCCATCGATGACCAGGCAGAGCATGTGGACCGCGTGAAGCGCAGCGAATCCGGCATGATCACCAACCCCGTGACCATCGGCCCCGAGGCAACGCTGCTGGAACTTGATGAGCTGTGCGCCCGTTACCGCGTCTCCGGCCTTCCCGTGGTGGACACCGACGGCCGTCTCCTGGGCATCGTGACCAACCGCGACACCCGCTTCGTTCCCGAATCGGATTTCCCGCTGCGCAGCGTCAGCGACGTCATGACCAAGATGCCGCTGGTCACCGGCCACGTCGGGATCAGCCGCGAGGAAGCTTCGCACAAGCTGGCCACCAACAAGATTGAAAAGCTGCCGCTCGTGGATGACCAGGGCCGGTTGAAGGGCCTCATCACCACCAAGGACTTCACCAAGGCCGAGCAGTACCCGCTGGCCACCAAGGACGATGAGGGCCGCCTGCGTGTCGGTGCGGCCATCGGCTTCTTCGGTGACGGCTGGGAGCGCGCCATGAAGCTCATCGACGCCGGCGTGGATGCGTTGTTCGTGGACACCGCGAACGGCCACTCCCAGGGCGTGCTGGACATGATTGCCCGGCTCAAGTCCGATCCCGTTGCCGCGCACGTTGACATCATTGGCGGCCAGGCAGCCACCCGTGAGGGAGCCCAGGCTCTGATCGACGCCGGTGCCGACGGCATCAAGGTGGGTGTCGGTCCCGGTTCCATCTGCACCACCCGCGTGGTGGCCGGTGTTGGCGTTCCGCAGATCTCTGCCATCTACGAATCCGCGAAGGCCGCGATTCCGGCTGGCGTTCCGCTGATCGCCGACGGCGGCCTCCAGTACTCCGGCGACATCGGCAAGGCGCTGGTTGCCGGCGCCGACACCGTGATGCTCGGTTCCCTGCTGGCCGGTTGTGAAGAGTCTCCTGGCGATCTCATTTTCGTCAACGGCAAGCAGTTCAAAAGCTACCGCGGCATGGGCTCCCTGGGGGCCATGCAGTCCCGCGGCAAGAACACGTCCTACTCCAAGGACCGTTACTTCCAGGCCGACGTTTCCGGTGACGACAAGCTCATCCCGGAAGGCATCGAAGGCCGCGTTGCCTACCGTGGGCCCCTGGCTTCGGTGGCGTACCAGTTGGTCGGCGGCCTACGCCAGACCATGTTCTACACGGGCGCCCCCACCATCCCGGAGCTGAAGGCGCGCGGCAAGTTTGTCCGCATCACCGCTGCAGGCCTGAAGGAATCGCACCCGCACGACATCCAGATGACGGTGGAAGCGCCGAACTACTCCCGCTGATTCCCTGCAGGATTGACGCGATCGAAGACTCCCCGTGGTGTTCCACGGGGAGTCTTTGCGTCCGGGCATGTTCCGCGGGCAACCGCGGTCCCTTCGCGGCTGGTGCCTTGGTGTCAGAGGGGAGGAATAGGCTGGGCGTATGTCAGAAAACCCAGGTGGCCCGGGCCGCGACCGGCCTATGCATCCGGAGTCCGTCCGGGTGACCAAGGCGCCGCCCCGGAAGCTGGCACTCCGGCCGTATGCACGCGCCGTCGGGCAGGTCCTGAAGGTCAGCTTCAAGGCCTCGCCCGCCGCCGTCATCATGAAGGTGGCCGGCTCGCTGATTTCAGCCACGCTGCCGCTGGTGACAACATACTTCGCTGCGTTGACCACAACGGCGCTGGCGGCCGGCTACGCAGGAGACCCCGACGCCGGTCCGCGCGCCATCCTGTACGTCGTCATCACGGCGGCGTTGGGACTGTTCTGGGGCGGCTTCAGCAGCGTTGACCGCTACATCCAGCAGCTCATGAGTTTCCGGGTAGGCGCAATCGTCGGCGACATGATGTATGAGCGCTTCCTTGCCTTGGAATTCTGGCGTTACGACGACAAGGAAACGGTAGACCTCTACGATCGTGCCAAGCGGTTCTCCGACTCCTATGCCCGCGTCCTTGACCGCATTGCCGCGATCTTCACGCAATTGGTTTCCGTTATCCTCGCCGTCGGAGCCTTGTTCCTGGTGAGCTGGTGGATTGCGGTGATCGTCCTGGTGGCGATCGTGCCCAGTGTCTATCTGCAGTTCAAACTTTCGCGTGAACAGATCGCCCACTGGAACACGCAGGTCGACTCCCGGCGGCAGCGCCGCATGATCGAACAGAACCTCCTGAGGCCGCAACACATTGCCGAGATGCGCCTCTACGGGATCGTGGGGTACCTTATGGGCCTCCGGTCGAGGTTGCGTGACGCGGACGAGCGCCGGCGCCTCGATTTCCAGAAGCGCTACATCCCCAAGCAATTGGCGGCCGACGCACTCCAGTACGGCGCCGAGGTGGTCTCGCTCATCTGGGTGGTCGGGCAGATCATTGCCAGGGCGCAGCCCGTGGGCCAGTTCCTCTACGTTCAGCAGATCGTGAGCCGGGCCCTGTCCACGGCCAACAACCTGGTGTCCTCGCTCAGCTCCATCGACGAAGACCTCGCCAACCTCAAGGACTACGAGCTCTTCATGACGCTGCCGGTGCCCACCGGCCACGAACCGCCGCTCCTGAAATCCCCGCAAACCGTGGAAATGAAGGACATCCGCTTCAGCTACACCGGCAGCGATATTGAAGTCATCAAGGGCATCTCGCTCACCATCAAAGCCGGGCAACACATCGCGATCGTGGGGGAGAACGGTGCTGGAAAGTCCACGCTGATCCGGATCCTGGCCGGGCTGTACCGGCCGGACTCAGGCCAGGTACTGCTCGACGGCGTCGACCTCGCCACCGTTGACGTGACCAGTTGGCACCGCCATCTGGCCGTGTTGAGCCAGGAGTTCCTCAAATACGAGTTCGCCACGGCCGCTGACAACATCTACCTGGGGGACGTCCAGCAACCCCGGGACGATCAGCGGATCAGGCGCGCGGCATCTGATGCTGAGGCCATGGACTTCATCAACAAGCTTCCCAACGGCTTGGACAACCACGTCAGCAACTGGATGGAGGATCCGCGCGGACGCAAGGGGAGCGGGCTGTCGGGTGGCCAATGGCAGCGCCTCGCCATGGCACGCAACTTCTACCGCGACGCATCCTTCATGGTGATGGACGAGCCCACCTCGGCCATCGATGCCCTGGCCGAGCACCGCATCTTCTCGCGGCTTTTCGCCGACCGCAGCAGTACCATCATCGCCATCAGCCACCGCCTGGCCACCATCGAGCAGGCTGACGTCGTCTACATGCTCGAGGACGGCCGGATCGCGGAGCAGGGAACGCATAAGGAACTTGTTGCGCTGCGTGGCCGGTACTTCCGGATGTTCGAGTCCCAGCTGTCAGTGGATGAGACCAGTCGGGCGGCTCCAGAGGCTTAGAGCGGTGGAAAACCGCGCGGCGTGCCGGGCGGTGCCTGGTTGCCGGAGGGGTCCAGTAGAGTTGTAGCCGTGACTTATGAGATTGAGATTGGCCGTGGCAAGCGTGGGCGTCGAGCCTACTCCCTGGATGACATCGCGATCGTTCCGAACCGACGGACGCGTGACCCGAAGGACGTCTCGGTCTCCTGGCAGATTGACGCCTACAAGTTCGACATGCCGGTGATTGCCGCTCCCATGGACTCCGTCATGTCCCCTGAAACGGCCATTGCCCTTGGCCGGCTGGGTGGCCTTGGCGTCCTTGACCTTGAAGGCTTGTGGACCCGTTACGAGGACCCGCAAAAGGTCCTCGACGAAATTGCCGGCTTGGCCGACGAAACCAGCAGCCCCGCTGTCACGCGGCGCATGCAGGACCTCTACCAGGCTCCCGTGCAGCCCGAACTCATCAGCTCCAGGCTCGCCGAGATCCGCGCAGCGGGAGTAACGGTTGCTGGTTCACTCACGCCGCAGCGCACCCAGGAGCACTACAAGACCGTGGTGGCTGCCGGCGTCGACATCTTCGTCATCCGCGGCACCACAGTCTCGGCTGAGCATGTCTCCAAGAACCACGAGCCCCTGAACCTCAAGCAGTTCATTTACGAGCTCGACGTTCCCGTGATCGTGGGCGGCGCGGCCGGCTACACCCCGGCGCTGCACCTTATGCGCACGGGCGCTGCCGGCGTCCTGGTCGGTTTTGGCGGCGGTGCGACGACCACCACCCGGCGTGCGCTTGGTATCCACTCGCCCATGGCCTCAGCCATCTCCGATGTTGCTGCCGCCCGGCGGGACTACATGGACGAATCCGGCGGACGGTACGTCCACGTCATCGTCGACGGCGGCATGGGCAGCTCCGGGGACATCGTCAAGGCGATCGCCATGGGCGCCGACGCCGTGATGCTCGGCAGCGCGCTGGCACGTGCCGAAGAGGCCCCCGGCCGCGGCTGGCACTGGGGTCCGGAAGCACACCACCTTGAATCACCGCGTGGGGATCGCGTCAACGTGGGAACCGTCGGTCCGCTGGAGGAAGTCCTGTTCGGACCGGGTCACCACACCAACGGCACGTCCAACCTCATCGGAGCACTCCGCCGGTCCATGGCCACCACGGGCTACTCGGACTTGAAGGAGTTCCAGCGCGTGGATGTTGTGGTTTCGCCCTACGAAAGCAACTGATTTCCTGACGTGAAACGCCCCTGCTGGTCCCGGTCTTTACGGGGACCTGCAGGGGCTTTTTTCGTTGCCCGGGGAAGTTCTCCCCATCGCGTTGTGTTGCCCCCGCACGTAGTCTGGCAGCCGAAGAACTATTGCTGTCATGAATCGGGGGAAGTATGGCGCCGGGAATCTACGGGGCAGACATTACACAACTGAGGTCTCTGTCAAAGGTGATGGGAACATCGGGGAACACGCTGGCCAACCTCGAGCTCAACATCAACGGGATTGTGGCTTCGGCCGCCTGGAAGGGCGCGGACGGCGATCGGTTCCGGGCTGACTGGTCAAGCAAGATGCGGCCCATGCTGCACAAGGCCAGCGAGTCCCTGCGAATCCAGGCAAAGGCCCTCCTGGTCCAGGCGGATGAACAGGAGCAGGCCAGCCAGACAGGCTCCGGAACGTCGCCCGGCCAGGGCCCGACGCCGGCTCAGCCTTCCACGCCCTTCACCCCCGTGGTGGATGCCAACGGCAACACTGTCTACCAGTCCTTGAACTTTGCGGCTTCCGGCAGCGGCTTCATTGCTGATGTCCTCCTGAACAGGATGGCCCAAGGCGGCCTCCTGTCCCGGATGCCGTGGAGCGTCCTCGGTGCACAGTACGGGCAGATGCCGGGCGTGGGCTATGTGAGGGGCACCCAGCTGCTCAATGGCCTGTCCATGGTGGGCCGCGCCGCCGGTGTCCTGAGCGTTGTAGGCGGCGTTGCCCAGTTCGCCGACGGGTACATGCGCGGCGATGGATATGCCATGGCCGATGGTGGCATCACCACGGTCCTGGCCGCCGGCAGCTTCGTGCCCGTGGTGGGTCCCTTCTTTGCCGGGGCAAGCCTGGCCTGGGCGGGAATGGGGTTCCTCGCCAAGGGGCTCGGCTATGGATCCACCTCGGAAATGGTGGTGGACGGGGCTAAAGCCGTGGCCGGCGCAGTAGAGGACGGAGCCCAAGCCATTGCGGACGGAGCCAAGAAGGTGTGGGGCTGGCTCGGTGGTTGACCGGCAGTCCTGGGATAGCGTTGTACAGACGAACAACATGAGGATGGCATGACACAGACAGCAAACGTGGACACACTGCGACTGACCGATCACGAACTCCTGGCGTTGCTTGCCATGAATCCCACGCCCGCCGCGGAAAGATCCCGGGAGCTGTTCCGCCTTGCAGGCGTGAACCACCAGGACGTGCTGGAGCAGGCGGGAATCACCACCCTCCTTGTGCGTGGCCTGGCGGAGGTTGCCGGCGAGGACATCGTTCCCGTGGACAAGGGAGCCATTGTGGCTGCCGTGGTCTCTACCGCAGACGAGTGGCTGGAGATGGCTTTGGTGACGCCCACCAGCGACCATGTGCTGTTCATTGCGGGTTCTGAGCAAGGCGCCGTCCTGCTGAACCTCAGCCGTTACGGGGTTCATGAGATCCAGCCGGTTGATTCGCGCTCAGGGATGCTGTCACTGGGTGTTGCGATCGCCAAGCAATACTTGGTGGACGGCCCTGACGGACTACCCGCAGCCGCGATGATCAAGCACCACCGGGCCGGGGGTGAGCCTTTGGTCGCCAACCTCAAGGCCGGTGAAGACGGCAGTTGGACACTTGCTGAGGGCGACGGCGACAATCCGCCTACCCGTCCGGTGCCCGCAACGGAGGCCCTCGCTTCCTTCGAGGCCGCGCTGACCTTCGCATGAGTCAACAGTTCCACTCTCCAGGGCACCATTCCAGGCAATACCCCCTGGATTACTGGCTGTCCCGTGATGTCGCCCGGGCCACCCCGGAAGGCACGCAGTCGGTATTGCGAAACATGGCCTGGAACCAAGGCCAGTGGCGTGGCCTCGCCGTCGCTTGTGGCGGAAGCGGGGCCGCGCTGCTGGCGGCAGCACTGCTCATCCTGATCCTCGGTGGCCCGGCCGTCGGGATAGTCCTGTTCGCTGTGGCCGGGCTCGGCCTCCTCGGCGGTGCCGTGCTTGCGTTGCAAAAGCTGCGCGGCGTGCCCCGTATCAAAGCCGTGATGCAGTCCAGGGCGCCCGGAAAATTTTCCTCCGGGCTCGGGCTGGCCGCCTTCCTGGCCGTGGTGTTTGGCATCGGGCTGTTCCCGGTTGTGGCCCCGTTGCTTCAAGGAGGACCACTCCAAGTCCTCGCGTTCGTGGCGGCCTACGCGTTGATGCTGGTGGTCGTTGTGAGCCTGTTCGCGGTCCCTGCCTTCTTCTCCGAACACGCACGCGAGCACTTCCGCAGGCGCATCGACGCCGATCTGCAACTGCGCCGATACCTGGAAGAAATGGCCCTCACGTGGCAGGACACCCAGGGCGGCAGGGCATTCGGCCCGCTGTAGGGACCGGCGCGCCCAAGGATCTCCGGGAAACCGGCACTGCCGCGGGCGGCGGCCAACCAGTAGGGTAGTGGACTACCAGCTGTTGCGTTTGAGGAGGAGTCCGATGAGCAATATCGCAGGCGGTTCGCAGGTGAATTCTGCGGGAGCCCTAAGCCCCGAGTCCCGTGCCGCATCCATTGAAGCGTTGAAGGCCACTGCTGAGGCAGGCAAGGAACTGGACATCCTGATTGTCGGCGGAGGCGTCGTGGGCGCCGGCGCCGCGCTTGATGCAGTGACCCGTGGCTTGACGGTGGGCATCGTCGAGGCGCGCGACTGGTCATCGGGCACGTCGTCGCGATCCTCCAAACTCATCCACGGCGGCTTGCGGTACCTTGAGATGCTGGATTTCGCCTTGGTGCAGGAAGCGCTCCAGGAACGCGGGCTCCTGATCCAGACCATTGCACCGCACTTGGTCCGCCCCGTGCCGTTCCTGTACCCGCTGACGCGGCGCTTCGTCGAGCGGCCCTACGTCGGCGCCGGCATCATGCTCTATGACACCCTGGGCCTCACCTCCGGCCACAGCCGTGGCGTGCCGATGCACCGGCACCTCACCAAGCGCGGCACTCTTCGTGCAGCTCCCAGCCTCAAGGACGACGCGTTCGTGGGATCCATCCGCTACTACGACGCGCAGGTGGATGACGCGCGATTGGTGGTCAACGTCGTCCGGACCGCCGCGCACTACGGAGCCCATGCTGCCAACCGGCTACGCGTGGTGGACTTCCTCCGCGAGGGTGAGCGCGTGGTCGGCGCCAAGCTTGAGAACCAGGAGGACGGCGAGGTTTTCGAAGTCCGGGCCAAGCAAGTGGTCAATGCCACGGGCGTCTGGACGGACGAGACCCAGGCCATGGTCACCGATCGCGGCCAGCTCAAGGTCCGGGCATCCAAGGGGATCCACCTGGTGGTTCCCCGCGACCGTTTCCAATCAACCGTGGGTCTCATCCTGCGCACGGAAAAGTCGGTCCTTTTCGTTATCCCCTGGGGTCGCCACTGGATCATCGGCACCACTGATACCGACTGGACGCTGGATAAAGCGCACCCCGCAGCTTCCAGCAAGGACATCGATTACGTCCTGGAGCACGTCAACCGTGTCCTGAAACGCCCGTTGACCCGTGAGGATGTGGAGGGCGTCTATGCCGGGCTCCGGCCGCTCCTCGCAGGGGACAACGACTCGACGGCAAAGTTGTCGCGGGAGCACGTCGTGGCGCATCCGGTTCCAGGGCTCGTGGTGGTTGCCGGCGGTAAGTACACCACATACCGGGTCATGGCCAAGGACGCCGTGGACGAGGCCACCCGGGCCATGGACGAGCGCGTCCCGCCGAGTTGCACGGATACCATTCCGCTGCTCGGAGCCGAAGGCTTCAAGGCAGCGTGGAACCGGCGCGCACGTTCAGCGGAGGAAGCCGGAGTCCACGTGGCACGGGTGGAGCACCTGCTGAACCGTTACGGCTCCATGACAGCCGAGGTACTGGATCTCATTGCGCGGCAACCGGAATTGGCGGAGCCGCTGCCCGGTGCGGACGATTACCTGGCAGCCGAAGTGGTCTACGCAACCACCCACGAAGGCGCCCGGCATGTACACGATGTCCTGACGCGCCGGACCCGGATATCCATCGAAGCCTGGGACCGGGGTGTGTCCGCCGTTCCGGTAGTCGCTAAGCTGATGGGAGAAATCCTCGGCTGGAGCGACACCCAGCGCGAAAGCGAAATCAAGCATTACTTGGCAAGGGTTGAAGCCGAAAGGCTCAGCCAGGAGCAGCCGGACGACGAGTCAGCGGATGCGGCCCGCATGGGAGTCGATGACATCATGCCCCTTCGCTGACATTCGCTTGGCTCCGCCGGGGGACTCCGGCCGGGAGGCCGCATCTGGAGGGAACAGGACTTGGCAGAACCACTTGACCGGTATGACGCGGAACTCACAACGCCGCAGACCGTCATTCTTGAACTCGTTGCCGAGGACAAGAATGACGCTGCGGCACAGTTGGCCGGAAAGCTTTACGAAGCAGGCAGGATTACGGACCTTGACGGGTTCCTGAAGCAGGTTCAGTCGCGTGAACACCAGCTGGCCACCGGCCTTCCCGGCGGGATCGGACTTCCGCATGCGCGCAGCGAGTTCGTGGACCGGATCTCCATCGCCGTTGGCGTCACCAAGTTCGGGCACGCCCTGGACTTCGGTGCCACCGACGGTCCCGCCACCGTCATCCTCCTGATCGCCACCCCTGCAAGTTCCTTCTCCGACCATTTGGAAGTCCTTGCCACGTTGGCGAGGTCACTGTCCAAGGAGTCATTCCGGGAATCCTTGCGCCGGGCCCACGACACCGAAGTCATCGCAGAGCTCATCAACTCCTCCCTGGTGTTCTTCGACCACTGACCCCGTTTCGTTGTTCTACAGCCGGACGAAGTACGGTTAAGGGGTGTTGAAAACTGCGTTGAAACCCCGCTGGATCGCAGGATTGGTCTTTGCGCTCCTGCTCTCCGGGGTTTTTGTGCTGCTCAGCCAGTGGCAGCTCAGCCGTTCAGCACAGCACGAACCGGCCACACCGTCCTCCATCGAGGAAGTCAAACCCCTGGTGGACGTCCTGAAGCCGGGGCAGTTCTTCCCCGGTTCGGTGGAAGACCAGATGGTCACAGCCAGCGGCAGCTATGATCCGGGCAAGCAGGTGCTCGTCGAAGGCAGGCTGTACGACAACCGCAAGGGCTACTGGATCGTTACGGCCTTCGCCGTGGATAACGCTCCCAAGCTCAGCGGAGCAGCGGCCTCACCCCAAACCTGGATACCTGTCGCACGCGGTTGGGTGGCCGAACCCGACCAAGCCGGACCGCCGCCGTCGGGCCCCCTGACGTTGACCGGCCGCCTGCTGGCCTCTGAAGCACCACTGCCCAATGTCGACGCCGGTCCAGGCCGGGCATCGGCGGTTTCCGTCGCGGAGCTCATCAACAAATGGGACGTTTCCAGCTACCCCGGATTCGTCGCAGCCACCGCTGAATCGACGCCTACGGGCCCGGTTCCGGCGAACGAGGCCGTGAAGGCCCTGAACATCCCGGCCCAGCCGCCTGCCACGCAGATCAACTGGTTGAACTTGTTCTACTCGGTTGAGTGGGTGGTGTTCGCAGGCTTCGCCCTGTACATCTGGTGGCGCATGGTCGCCGATGACTACCGTCGGGACCTCGAGGGCGACGAGTTCGACGGTGGCGACTTTGACGACGACTTCGACGACGGCGGCCCTCACCACAGCGGCGAAGCGCACCACAGCGACGAACCGGCCGTCAAGGAATCCCAGCACTCTGAACCAGAACATAAGGTACAGCCATGATTGAACCCAAACCGGCCATCCAGCCCGAACAGTCCGGACCCAAGCCCAAGAAGCGGCGGTTCGGCGGAACCGAAGCGCAGATCCGTTCGGCCCTGAAGTTCTACAAAGTGATGGCTTACCTCACCGGTGCCATGCTTCTCCTGCTGTGCGCAGAGCTGGTGGCCCGCTACGCCTTCGGTGTCTCGCTGTTCGCCGGCGGGACAAACGCCGTGACCGGCCAGCCGTTCGGTTTCGGATTCGCCCAGTCTGAACCGAAGGGCGTCATTGGCGGATTCAACATTTCCACCACGGTGCTGATCGTCCACGGCTGGATGTACGTGGTGTACCTGGTTTCCAACTTCCGGCTGTGGTCGCTCATGCGATGGCCGTTCTCCAAGCTGATCCTGTTGGCGCTGGGCGGCGTGGTCCCGCTCCTGTCCTTCATTGTGGAGAAGAAGTTCCACGCGCAGGTCGAGGCGGAACTTGCGGCCAACCCGAAAGCGTCAAAGCGGTACTGAAAACGTCGTCCGTCCGCCGGGTGGTGTGAGATCGCTTACGGTGGGCCCGTTTTAGGCTCTATTTGACCGTCGGGGGCGTTCCCCGGCGTGCGCCGGGGCGGCCGGGCAAAGTAGTCTTGTTTGGTGACTACTCCCACCGCACCCCAGACTTCCCAGAAGCCGGTGCTGGTTGTTGACTACGGTGCCCAGTACGCGCAGCTGATTGCCCGCCGCGTCCGCGAAGCAAATGTGTATTCGGAAATTGTTCCGCACACCTTCACCACCGAGCAGCTTCTGGCCAAGAACCCGGCAGCCATCATCCTCTCCGGCGGACCGTCCAGCGTGTACGCGGATGGTGCCCCCAAGGTTGACGCTGACCTCTTCGACGCCGGCGTTCCGGTTTTTGGCATCTGCTACGGCTTCCAGGCCATGGCGAACGCACTGGGCGGAAAGGTAGCCCGCACGGGCCTGCGGGAGTACGGCGCAACCGAAGCGCTGCTGGTGGGCGATGCCCGCTCCATCCTTGACGGCGTTCCCGCCACCCAGAACACCTGGATGAGCCACGGTGACTCCGTCCACGAGGCCCCGGAAGGCTTCGAGGTCCTCGCAACCACTGAGGGCGCCCCCGTTGCAGCGTTTGCCAATGACCAGAAGCGCCTTTACGGCGTGCAGTGGCACCCCGAGGTCAAGCACTCCGTCCTGGGGCAGCACGTCCTGGAGAACTTCCTCTTCAAGGGCGCGGGCCTGACGCCCAACTGGACCACCGGCAACATCCTCGAAGAGCAGGTGGAACGCATCCGCCAGCAGATCGGGGACTCGAAGGTCATTTGCGGCCTTTCCGGCGGCGTCGATTCCGCTGTGGCCGCAGCCTTGGTCCAGCGTGCCGTGGGGGACCAGCTGACCTGTGTCTTCGTTGACCACGGTCTGCTGCGTGAAGGTGAAGCCGAGCAGGTGGAGCGCGACTTCGTTGCAGCCACGGGCGTCAACCTCTACGTTGCCAACGAACAAGAGCGTTTCCTCAACGCACTGGCCGGGGTCAGTGATCCGGAGACCAAGCGCAAGATCATCGGCCGTGAGTTCATCCGGGCCTTCGAAGAAGCGGAACGGGCCATCATTGCCCAGGCCGCGGCCGAGGGTGAGAAGATCAAGTTCCTCGTGCAGGGCACCCTGTACCCGGACGTCGTCGAATCCGGCGGTGGTGAGGGCGCAGCCAACATCAAGAGCCACCACAACGTTGGCGGGCTCCCGGAGGACCTGCAGTTCGAGCTCGTTGAGCCGCTGCGCGCCCTCTTCAAGGACGAGGTACGCGCCGTTGGCGCACAGCTCGGCCTGCCCCAGGAAATCGTTGGCCGCCAGCCGTTCCCCGGCCCCGGCCTGGGGATCCGGATCGTCGGCGAAGTCAACAAGGAACGGCTTGACCTCCTCCGCAAGGCCGACGCCATTGCCCGCGCCGAGCTGACCGCTGCCGGCCTGGACAACGACGTTTGGCAGATGCCGGTGGTGCTGCTCGCAGACGTCCGCAGCGTTGGCGTGCAGGGCGACGGCCGGACCTACGGCCACCCCATTGTCCTGCGCCCGGTGTCCTCCGAGGACGCCATGACGGCAGACTGGTCGCGCTTGCCGTATGACCTTCTGGCACGTATCTCCAACCGCATCACCAACGAGGTGGATGGCGTCAACCGCGTAGTGCTGGACGTGACCAGCAAGCCGCCGGGAACCATCGAGTGGGAATAGCATCGTAAATGGCCGGTCTCCTTTTCGGAGGCCGGCCATTGCGTTATCCAGGGGCCGGCCCGAATGTGGCGGCACCCACGAATTGTGGTCGATTTTTTCCCCGGCCAGTGTCGTGAAGCGGGCTTGCAGGGTATTCCCGCTACCCTCGAAAGTATGCCGGTATGGTCCAAGGCGTCTAAAGCTAGTACAGAAAAGAAGGCAGAAGTTGTGTCAGTAAGTCAAGGCCACGAGGACGGCTCCGAAGAGCTCCGGAAATGGCTGTCCGGACTTAAGCCCGTTACTGGTGCGGACACGATGCTGCGTTTCGTCAAGACGCCCGAAGGCGCCATTGATCTCAGCAACGCCCATCCATCCGGACTGGCGCAGTTGTTGGCGGGGCGCAGAACGCGCCTGTCCACGCTGATCCGGGACAGGCAGCAATACATTGTTGCAGCCCGTGCCGCCCGGAACATCCGCTCAAAGATCTTCGAGCTGGGCAACGACCGCGGCATTGAGGCAGGCTATCTGTCGGCCGGCACTGTGGTGTGGACATCGGCCGTCGGTGGGAAGCCGCAGCGCGTTTCGGCTCCCGTGATGCTGACGTCCATTGCACTCACTGTTCGTCCGGGCGAGGACGACTTCGAACTGCAGTTGACCGAACAGGCCCGCATCAATCCGGCCCTGGTGCGCCATCTGAAGAATGTTCACGGCATCGTCTTCGACGTCAACGCTGTGGCACGCATGGCCTACAACACCGCGCGGCTGGATCCCCAACCGGTCCTCGACCGCCTTGCCACGCTCGTACAGCCCATCCACGGCGCCGAGGTGGAGTTCAACCTCTTGGTCACCACATTGGCCGACCTTTCGGGCAATCTCGATGATCCGTGGATCAACATGAACAACCCCATCGTCGCCGCGCTGGCAGCGGTCGCCAATGGTGCCGATATTGAACCGGAGCCCATCAAGGCCGGGCGTTTCCCCAGCTTGGATGATCGCGATCCCGCCGATGAGCTTCTGCTGTTGGATGCCGATACCGACCAGCAGTACGTCGTGGATGCGGTCCGGGCCGGTGACTCCCTGGTGGTCAGCACGCCTCCCGGCAGCGGCCAAACCCAGACCGCCATCAACGCGATCGGCGCCCTGGTCAGCGAAGGCAAGTCCGTGCTGGTGGTTGGCGAACGTCAATCCAGTGTTGCGGGCCTGTCTGCACATTTGGAGTCCCTCGGTCTGGATTCCATGCTTTTCCGGCCCGGCAACGGCACCACGCCGCAGCAATTGAAGGGCCAGTTGGTCCGTGCAATCATGCGGAACGAGAAAGCCCTGGAGCCGCAGCTCGGCAACCTGCATGCCACGTTGACCGGCCACCGGCATGCCCTGGTGGACCATGTTGCCTCGCTGCACAACGTCCGTGAACGGTGGGGGTGCTCCCCATACCAGGCCATGCAGTCGCTGGCCGAGCTGACGTCCATCCACCCGGCACCGTCCACCACCGTTCGACTCAAGCGCAGCGTGCTGGACAACATTAAGGACCGCGAGGAGCTGGCTGGCCGTTTGCGCCGCGCCGCGGAACTTGGCAGCTTCAGCCGGGCATCGACGTCGAGCCCCTGGTACGGGGCCCGGCTCCTCACCCGCAAGGAAACCGAAGAGGCCCGGCAGCTGGCCCAAGTGGCGGAAGAGAAGCTTCCTGTTCTCCGGGAGCGCATGAAGCAACTGGCGGACCACGCAGAGATCCGCCTGGGCGATACCTTCGCTGAGTGGGGCACGCAGCTGGAACTGCTGATCGCGGTGCGCGAGAGCTTGGACAAGTTCACCCCGGATATTTTCGACCGTCCGGTCCATGACCTGATCTCGGCCACGGCCACCTCGGCCTGGCGGCGGGAACGCAACATCGAGATGCCCTCCATGCAACGTTCCAGGCTGCGCCGTGTGGCCAAGGAATACGTTCGTCCCGGCGTCCACATAGCTGATCTGCACAGCTCGCTGGTCCTCGTTCAGGAGCAGCGTGCGCTGTGGGCTGGCTACGCCACAACGCAGAGGCATCCCGCTGTACCGTCGGGTCTTGCGGATCTGGGCGCGCTTTACCGTGAATTGGAAGGCGAACTGCAGCGTTTGGGGGAGGCGTTGAAGTACACCTCCGATGGCGGCTCCCTGCACAAGACGCCCTATGAAGAGCTGATGGAGCGGTTGGAGCGTTTGGTGGCAGATACCGCCACCTTGGAGACGCTGCCCGAACGTACCCTCCTCATCGAACAGATGCGCGAGCACGGCCTGGGTGAGCTCCTGGCAGACCTCGCTGCGCGCGAGGTGCCCGCCGAATCCGTGGCCGCTGAGCTGGATCTGGCCTGGTGGCAGTCCGCTCTGGAAGCCATGATCAGCGGGGACGATTACCTGGCTATGTCCGACGGCGACTCCTTGCGCAAGCTGGAAGCCGAGTTCCGCCTCGCCGACCAGGCGCACATTGCCAGCGGGGCCGCCCGATTGCGGTGGCAGCTCGCGTCCAAGTGGCGCCAGGGGATCGTGGAACATCGTCGCCAAGCCGAACTTCTTCGTGATTTGCTCAAGGACGGCAGGGTTACCTTGCCTGCCCTGAGCGCGCAGGCGCCGGACCTGGTTCCGCGCTTGGTCCCGGTCTGGTCGGTCAGCCCCTACCTTCTCACCGGGGTTCTTCCGGCCGAGCAGAAGTTCGATGCCGTTGTGATCATCGACGCCGAATCGACGTCCCTCCAAGCGGTGCTCCCGGCTATTGCCCGGGCCCGTCAGGTGGTGGCTTTCGGTGACGCGAAGATCGCCAATGCGCGGACGTTCAGTGTGGCCGTGGAACCTCCGGTTGCGGGGGTAGCCAGCCACGAAGCCGTGGACAGCGCCTTCAAGGCACTGGCACGGATTCTGCCAACGTGGCAATTGAACTGGGTCTACCGTGCGGTGGACGAGGACCTGGTCCTGCAGCTGAGCAAGAACTATTACGACGGCGGACTTCGGCGGCTCCCGGACGGCAGCTCCGTAACGGGCCTGGACCGCTCCATTGTGGTGGAGTACATTCCTGACGGCACCGGCCTGCCGGGAGCCGACCATGAGGGTGTTGAATCCGTCGCAGCCGAGGTGAACCGGGTAGTTGACCTGGTCTTCGAACACGCCCGCCTGCGGCCCCGCACCTCGTTGGCTGTTGTGACGGCCAGCCTTCGCCACGCGGCCCGGATCGGTGAGGCCATCAGGTTGCAGTTGCCCAACCACCCGCTGCTTCAGACCTTCTTCGGGGCCGGTCCGGAGTCCTTCCGGGTGGTTGACCTGGAGCGGGCGCAGGGCCTTGTGCGGGATCACGTGATCTTCTCGCTCGGCTATGGCCGCACGCCGCACGGCCGGGCACTGCACTCCTTCGGTCCGTTGTCCACTGAGGGTGGGCGGAACCGCTTCGCGTTGGCCATGACCCGGGCCAGGCGCTCGATGCACGTCCTGAGCTGCTTCCGCCCGGAGGACCTGGACCTGGACCGGCTTTCGCATGGTGCGGTTGATTTCTACGAACTGCTGGACCGCGAGCTTTCGGGTAACAGCAATCTGGGTACACCCGCTTCCCGCGCGGTGGCCAGCGAACAGGCCCTGGGTGAAGATCCGCTGGTTGCCGACCTCGGTGAGAGATTGCGGGCGAGGGGAGCCCGGGTTTGGCATCTCTACGATGGCGTCCTGGATATTGCCGCAGCCGCCGATCCCGTGCACACCATCGGCAGGGAAGGCGCGGAGATTCCTACCCCCGTGGCCATTGAGTCGGATGGTACGGAACGGTACCGCCGGATGAGCGTCCGTGAGCGCAGCAGGCTCCGCCCGCAGTTGCTTGAGCGGATGGGATGGCGCTACATGTCCTTGTGGACCATCGAGGTTTTCACCGATCCCTCCTCCTGTGCCGATCGGATCGGCTCCTACTTGGGGCTCGAAAACCACGTTCCTCAGCCGGCGACTGCGCCCCACCATGGTTTCCTGGACATGGATGTAGAACAATTGGACTTGCGTGATTTCCAGCCCTCCTACGTTCGCTCATCACCGGCAGCTCCGGTGGGCGTTGCGTCAGGGGCAGGAACCGGTGACGGGAAAGAAGCGACCGTGAACCCGGCTGAACCCGGCGCTAAGAGCCAGGATGTGGCCAAAGCCAAGGGCAGCGACGAATCCGGAAGCGGCGAGTCCGGAAGCAAGGGGAGTACCGACGGGATGGCCCAGGCAACGGACGATGATGAAGGCAACGCAGACGCTGCCGGCATGACGGAAAGCACGGAAAAGGAAGAACCGGAAGTGGATAGTGAGGCACCCGAGGACGCCAAGGGAAAGCGTGCTGCGGCTAAGCCCGCTGCTGAAGGCGTCCTGCCGAATAAGGCGGCCGAAGATGATCCGCGCCGATGGGGTGACGAACCCGGCTATGACCATGACCAGTGGCTGAAGGAGCAGAAGCCCCCGCACTGGGGCTGACGCTCATTCTGCAGTGTCCGGTGGGCCGGATTGGGGTCCATGCACCAACATAAAGAAAAGCTTGCCGTGCGTTGAAGCGCCGGCAAGCTTTTCTGCTTGCTGGGGGTCTGCGGCTACCACTACCAACCCGTCCGCTTCGGATGTGCCCGGCCATTGGCCGGGGGCATCGCCTTGGGCTGAGGTCCACAGCACAGGAACGGCCCCTGCCAGCACGTCATGGCGTGGGGAAGATGCGGATGCCTCGCTGGCCGAGAGGATGACCGAGATGAGCTGCCCGGGCGAGAGTAAGCGAATTGATGCCGGGTCGGCCATTCGGAGCGGGACGGCGGCCGACCCCGGCGGTGCACCGGTGAGCAATCCCGGACCCAGGAAGCTGGTCTCGGTGGGGATTTGGCCTTTGGCCAGTGGTGCAGCGAGTTGGCGGCCTTGAAGACGTGCAGGGTCCTCGATGGCTCCGGGGAAGGAAGCGCTTCGGGGTATGCCAGCGGTGATGAAGTCTGCTTCAGAGACGCTGGCGCCGACCGGGAGGTCCCTGGCCGAAACCACTATGCTGACCTGTTGCTCGGGAACTGGAGTAAGTTGCTGGACGGCGATTCCGGTGGCCAGGCAGAGCAGCAGGGCCACTGTCAGGCGCCGATGCCTGGCTCCGAAGGAAGCGGCGGTGGCTGTCCAGTGCTGCCCGTGACCGCTTGGGTCTGTTGTACGGGTGGTGCCCTGATGGCGCCGGGTCCCGAAGGGCGTTTGCCTGGTGCGGAAGCGCGGTGCGGAGGGTGGCTTGAGTGGCATATGGCCACGCTAGCCAAGGGGTCCGGCCGCAGGGGAGCGGCCGGAAGCCCTATGTGGATAAAGCGATCAGCTGGCGGCGGCAGCAGGCGCAGGAGTCGCAGCGGGTGCCGGGGTCGCGGGAGCCGAAGGAGCGGCCGAAACCGTGCTTCCCTTGGAATCGCGGGAATCCGTGCGGTAGAACCCTGAGCCCTTGAAAACGACGCCGACGCTGTTGAACTTCTTGCGAAGCGCACCCTTGCACTCCGGGCACTCCGTCAGGGAACTGTCCGAAAAGGATTGCACGAGGTCAAAGGCATGGTTGCAGTCTTTGCAGGCGTATGCGTAAGTGGGCACTGAATTCCTCCTTCAGAACAAAGTTCAGGTCCGGCGGCGGCGCGGGGAGGACAACCTCCCTTAGCAGTCGCAGGGCCTGAGAGCCAATTCTATCATCCCGTGGATTCCGCCGGTCGACCGGTCGTTATCTGTGCGGGATACCACGGCATATAACTACCGGCCGAGCCGGACAATTCCCGAGGGCGTCAGAACTTCCGTAACCGGCTGGTCAAAAGCCTCGGCGGGAATAGCACCGGACGGCAACACGTCGTCGTCGTACGTCACCGCTATGGTGCGCGGCCGCTGCGCCGAATCCTTGAGGCCCTGGAGGAAACGGTCATAGTATCCGCCGCCCTGGCCGATCCTGTTGCCATCGCCGTCAACGGCAGTCGCGGGCATGAAGATGCCTGCCGCATCCGCTCCTGCCACCGCACTGGTAAGCCTCTCGCCCTCGGGCTCATCGATGGGGGCGTATGTGGACCTCACGAAGGTGGTTTCCGGCGTCCATTCCACCCAGCTCATCGTGCGCCCGGGCTCGCAGACGGGCAACAGGATCCTGTGCCCCTCTTGATGCAGCGCCTCAATCAATGGCAGGGTGGGCGGCTCGAAGGCCACGCCCAAGTAGACGGTAAAGGTGGCCGGGGACCCGCCTGAGACGTCCTTCGCCCAACTCACCCCGTGCCGTGCCAGCGCCTCTCCGGCCGCGGCAATTTGTTCCGGCGTGCGGTTTCGCCGCTGCAGCCGTCGGGCGCTGCGGATTTCTTCCTTGGATTCCATGTCCGTCCGTTTCGTCGAAGTGGTCCGGGGGGGCAGCGCTGCCCTTGCCGGACGTGAACGTCAACAGATTGTGCACACCCGCACGGCGGGGGTTTACCTTTTGACGTGATCCTTCCGTTAGATTAGTCCGGTGACTCACCATAACAATGCTGTCCGTAAGGCCGTCATCCCCGCAGCGGGTCTCGGTACCAGGTTCCTTCCTGCCACGAAGGCAATGCCGAAGGAAATGCTGCCCGTAGTTGACAAGCCCGCCATCCAGTATGTGGTCGAAGAAGCAGTCAAGGTCGGCTTGCACGACGTCCTCATGATCACCGGCCGCAGCAAGCGTGCCCTGGAGGATCACTTCGACCGTGTGCCGGCGCTTGAAGCCACGCTTGCGGAGAAGGGGGACACCACCAAGCTGGAGGCGATCCAGTCCGCCACCAACCTCGGGGACATCCACTACGTCCGCCAAGGCGATCCCAACGGTTTGGGCCATGCTGTGCTCCGTGCAAAGCAGCATGTGGGGCACGAGCCCTTTGCCGTGCTCCTCGGTGACGACCTCATCGATCCCAAGGACGACCTCCTGAGCGAAATGATCGCCGTGCAGCAGAAGACCGGCGGCTCTGTAGTTGCCCTGATCGAGGTGGAGCCCTCCAAGATCAGCGCCTACGGTTGTGCCGACGTCGAGGAAAACGACGAAGACGGCTACGTACGCATCAAGCAGCTTGTTGAGAAGCCGTCCCCGGAAGAAGCACCCTCCAACCTGGCCGTCATTGGCCGGTACGTCCTGCACCCGGCAGTGTTCGATGTCCTGGAAAACACCGCTCCCGGTCGCGGCGGCGAGATCCAGTTGACCGACGCCCTTGAGGTACTGGCCCGTGGAGAAGGCGAAGGATCCGGCGTCTATGGCGTGGTCTTCCGCGGCCGCCGTTATGACACCGGGGACAAGCTGAGCTACCTCAAAGCCTGCATCGAGCTTGCTTGCGAGCGTGAAGACCTCGGTCCCGAGCTTCGCGAGTGGCTGCCGGACTTCACGGCTTCCCTGCCCAAGTAACTGCGGTGTACGGCTCTGCCATCTGGCCGGTAACGCTGGAAAGCGGAGACCTCGTACTTCGGCCAATCCGGTACCGCGACAAGCGGGAGTGGTCCGAGGTCCGTACGCGGAACAGTGAATGGCTCGCGCCGTGGGAGGCATCCAATCCGGCTCCGGGCGGACGGCTCCCAAGCTACCGCCAGATGGTGGCGTCACTTAATGACCAGGCGAGGCAGGCTACCGCACTGCCTTTCCTGATCACCGAAAGGACTCCCGGTTTCCGCGAGCCGCGCATCGTGGGACAGCTGACCGTCTCCTCGATCGTTTGGGGATCGGCGATGATGGCCACGCTGGGGTACTGGGTGGACAAGGACCGCGCCGGGCGCGGGATTGCCCCAACGGCGGTGGCTATGGCTACGGATCATTGTTTCCGCGCGCTCGGATTGCACCGGATGGAGATCAACATCCGTCCAGAGAACGGGCCCAGCCTGCGCGTGGTGGAAAAGCTCGGATTCCGGGACGAGGGCTACCGGCAGAGGTACTTGCACATCAATGGTGAATGGGCGGACCACCGGTCCTTCGCGCTGACGTCCGAGGAAGTGCCGCAGGGACTTCTGCGAGGTTGGCTGGAACGAAGAACGGGCAGGTCATAGGCCGTTTTTCCCGTTCGCGGCCATCATTTGGGGACTCGCAAGCGACACACCGCAGGCAATGCCGCAGCACCTGACGATTTGCTTCTACGGTTTTGAATGTGGACTTCCCTCTCAGCAGCTCAGTGATACTCGTTGTCACTGTTGCGCTGTGGATGGTGTGGGTGGCGCCCTATGTTCTTCGGAGCAAACGGACGCAGGTCCAAACGGCCACCGTGCCGGGTGAGGTATTCGAGGACAAGCCAGACGAAACGCAGGCAGGGGTGGTCTTTACCGTGGCACCTCAGCAGGAGAAACCGATGGAGACCATGCACAGCAAAGCACAGGCGTCGCCCCAGGAATCCCGTGTGGCTGAGTCGTCTCCCCGGGCTACGCCCAACACGCCGTTTACCATCCGCTACGCAAGGTTGACCCTTGCCCTGGCCGGTTTGATATTGCTGGTCACTGCCGCCGTCTCGGGGGTGTTCACCCTCTTCGGCCAAGGCTCCTTCTGGTTGCCTTTGGTGTCGTTCATCGGTGCCGTCCTGGCCGTGGTCGTCTTGCGGAAGCTGGCCCTGCGTGATCTCCGTGAACGGCGCGCCCGCCGCGCGGCACAGGCCACGCGGATTCCCACGCCGGCCAGGTACCTGCCCAAGGAGCCCATTAACGAGGCCAAGGAAACTCCCGTTTTTGATGCGGAAGCGGACAAACCGGAAACGCCACGGCTTTCTGCCTTGGAACTCCGGCAAGCGGCACTTGCAGTTGCCGTGGCAGCAGGTGATAAGTCGGCAGAAACGTCCGCCGGGAACGAGGGAACTCCCTGGGAACCGGTTGAGATCCCCAAGCCCACGTACGTGGGCGCGGCCAAGGCGAACCGTCCCGCCCCTGAGCCCTTGGACCTGCCTGAGGCCCCCAAGCCGGTGGGCAAGCCTGTGCTCAAGCAGGGTGCCGTCCAGCAGGAGGCTGCAGGGCCGGCCCGTACCGCCGTCAAGGGACAGAGCGCCCTGAGCAACCTCGACGACGTCCTCCAACGCCGGCGCGCCTAGGCCAATGGCGGTTCTTTGCGTTGCGGGCGGAACCGGTCAGGTTGGTCGCGAAGTCGTTCGGCTCGCCTTGGCAGCAGGCCACACCGTCAGGGTGTTGAGCCGCCACGTGCCGTCCCCTGGATCGTCCACGCATCACGACGGCGCCACCTACTTCGCGGGCGACGTCACCACCGGTGTTGGCTTGGATGCCGCAGTGGCGGGTGCCGACGTCGTGATCGACTGCCTGGAGGGGCAATTCGGCAAGGCACGGAAGCAGTTCGCCGACGGCGGTGCCCGGCTTGCTCAGGCAGCGCGCGATGCCGGGGCGGGCAGGGCCGTGGTGTTGTCGATCATCAATTGCGATCGCAGCACGTATCCCTACTACGTATCCAAAGCTTCAAAGGAGCGGGCCTACGCCGACTCCGGGCTGGAGAGCGTAGTGGTGCGGGCCACCCAGTTCCACAGCCTGGTGGCAATGGTCTTTGGAGCCGGTTCCCGTTTGGGGCTGATCCCTGTCTTCAAGGGCGCGAGGTTCCAGACCATCTCCCCGGCGGATGCGGCCAAGGCAGCGCTGGAAGCAGCGGAGGGGCCGGGGCAGGGGGCGGGTCATCACGTGCGGACTGTCGGCGGGCCGGAAGTGCTCAGCATGCAGGAGTTGGCGGTATCTTGGAAGGCAGCCACTGGCTCGCGGGGCAAGCTCATCCACGTACCGCTGCCCGGAGCGATGGGCCGTTACTTGCGGGCGGGCTTGAACCTGGTGCCGGAGCAGAAGTACGGCCGGGAGACGTTCGTGTCGTGGTTGGAAAACGGTCGGAAAACTTTATAGCCTAGGGACACTGGCCGCGCCGCAAGGGCGCAGGTTCGGGGGCTATAGCTCAGTTGGTAGAGCGCTTCGTTCGCATCGAAGAGGTCAGGAGTTCGAATCTCCTTAGCTCCACACAAGAAAGCCCGCCTGACCTGCGAAAACGTAGGCCAAGCGGGCTTTTCTGAATCCGGATCACCGCTAACGTACCGCAAACGTACCGCACATGTTGTCAGATACGTTCCTTCACCTACACAAGACGGCAGGTAACCATGGACAATGAGGAACTCGCACGGCGGACTGTAGAAATAGCAGAGTCGGCGGCCGCTGCATCCTGGGTGGCCGCAATCGCAGCTGCGATCACGGCCGTCCTCACCATTGGCCTCCTGATCGGCGCAATCTTCGCTTGGCGTGTTGCCCGGGACACCCTGGACCAAAGCCGGCTCACATCCAAACAGATGGAACAGGACAGCGTGGAGCAGACCCGCCCCTATGTGTATGCGGTGCTTGTGCCGAGCCTCGGCGGACATGGAGCTTGGGACCTGCTCATCCGAAACTCAGGCAGGTCTTCGGCCACTGATCTTACGTTCGCGGTTTCTGAATGGCCGGAAGACGACGCTGTGACGCGCACCCTTCGAAGCATGTTGGAGCAACCGCAAATCCTTCCCCCGGACACCACCATCCGGACCTTCTGGTACCTCGGCGAGCGCCACGACCCTGGATCTTCTGGTGCCACCGGCTTCGACATCCCGGTTGATATCACTGTGAGCTACTTGGGTCCGGGGCCAAACCCGAAGCGCTATGTCGAACGTTTCCACTTGAACCAGAAAGCTCTGGGCGCCACTCCTGAGGCAAGTTCAGGCGTGGAAATGGTCCGGCCAAGTCCGACGCTGAAGAAGCTTAGCGAGCTGGTGCAGGCAGTGAACGACCTCAGGCGAGGGCATTGAGTACGGATCTGCCACGCAGATCCCAGACATGCCATCCGCCCGTCCCCCGAGGTAATCGCGAGCTGCGGCAGGCGTTGAGTCTTTCCCGCCAGCCCTTTCAGGCCGACTTCATGACTTCAAGTTTCGATGCCATGACGCCCAAAGTGGTGCCAATTTCCTGCATCCCTTGCATGCCGGCGTGGTACTCAAAACACTTACGAGGCATGTGCTCGAGCGGTTTGGCGCCATGTTCAACCATGAGGTCAAAGCTAGTCAGAACACGTACCGTGAACCTGGCCTCCCAATCGTCGGCCATCCGGTCCATGCTGTTCTTCGTTCGCTCGGTTTCGTGCCGCCACAGTTCGTCACGTAGGGGCTGCTCTGCCGTCAGAAACTTGTCGTGCCAAGACCAATATTCGGCGTTGCGCCAGTGGACGTGCCAATCCTCGATCTCGGCGCTCAGGCGTCGGGCGTCGTCGATGATTCTCTCCAAGCGGGATTGACGCCACGGCAGCCACCAACCTATAGAAACGGCCAAAATCATGTAGAGGCCGAGGGCAGTAACCGGGACGGCCACGCCTAGGGTCCAGGGTAGAGCCCAGCCCGAATAGCTCGTGGTTGCGCCGGCCAGGAATGCGCCCGCGCCGGCCCCGGCAAGGATTCCACCAACTGCCGAATATACGTTCCCAGCTTTGTCTCTCATGCGCCTATCATGCACGCCCCGTAGTCCAGCGGACTAAAGCCGGATGTCATCAGTAGGCTTACATATAACTGAATCTGTCATTTGACAAGTCAAATTACTCGAAACGTTGTAGGTTCCATTAGTTTGGCCCAATGGGGTCAACTGAACACAAAGAAAACGGGCAGCCCACCGCTGCCCTGGCCGCCGTCGCACTTGCTGTGGGAGCAAACGTGGACGACGCCTGGAAAATCGCACTCGAAGCTGCTAAACAGCCCACCGACGAGGCGGCATACCGCGAAGCGTTCCGCCTCGCGGGAGAAGTCGCCTACAAGAACTTCGGGCAGGCATGATCCGCTTCAACAACATCACGGTCACGGATTCTCAGCGGATTGACCTTGAAGTGGAACGAGATGGTGCCGTACAGCCACTTTGGTTCGCCTTCAGCCAGCCAGTAGCCCTGACCGACGACACAATTCTCATTGCGCTGTCCACACTCTGCGCCCGGGTCTTCAAAGAGATCCACTTCGACCTGTCTCCGTCAGCGGAGGCTATCCGCAGGATCGAGGCCTATACCTTGGCCAGCGTCACCACCAGAGGAACTGGTTCACTCAGAGAGCTGTCGCGCGAGGGCACCCTCTTGAGCTTCAGCGGTGGGTTTGACTCACTGGCCGCCTACTGCCTTATGCCCTTGGGCACTGAGCTTGTCTCCATGGATTTCATGGGGCGCTTCGCCCGCGAGCGCGCGTTCTTCGAAAAGCACTTTAAGACCATCACCGTCCAAACGAACCTTCTCGAAACCGGGCTGCACCGAAACTCTTGGGCGTTTATGGGCATTGGCGCGATCCTCACGAGCCAACATACCCGGGCAGAGTTTCACACCTTTGGCAGCATTTTTGAGGCCGGACCGGACAATATGAGCATGGCACCGGCGGCGGCCCGGAACGTAACCTTCCCCCCGTTCGCCGCAGCCGGATTTACCAATGCACCCTTCGTTGTGGGCTTGACAGAAATCGGTACACTCCAAGCCCTCATGCACTACCGGCCTGAAATGATCCGGGAATCGCTGGCGTCCGTGGCCTCGCCCGGCGAAGAGAAGCTATACCGCAAGCAGGTCCTGACGCAGGTAGTGGCTGAGCGCCAGGGCGTGCAGCTGGAACTCGACTTAACGAAAAAGCCTACCCAACCGCACTTCGCGTTCGGGCAGAACTTCGCACTTGACCTGCTGGCGCTCTACGTAGCCAAGCATGCTGGTGAAGACGTTGCCAGCGACCTTTTACGGGACATCCCGTCAGATGCTTTCGACCATGCTAAGCGCCTCGACTTGACGTTCTTCGAGCGAGCCAACACCAATCTTTTCCAGCACTTCCCGCCGATGCTCTTCGGTATCCTGGCTGAACGCTTGGCAGACGCCGGAATCCAGTTCTACACGGAGCAAGACTGGCGGGAGTTCCGACAGATACGCCGCTTCTTGGCTCCCTATCACCCGGCCGTTGCGGCCTAGACGCTCCAAGCATCGCTCCACCCGTTAACACACTACGAAAGGTTCGCTATGACCCGCCTTCGCATCAGCCTCCAAATCGAAATCGAAGCTGAAGACACCGTATTCCAGGAAGCAGCTCTCACGGTGCCTGCAGAGATCGGAATGGGGGCCGACTTCACCGCCCCCTTCGAAGCATCCTCCGACCCGGTCAAGGCGGGCTTTATTCTGATCACTGGGATCCAGAACGACCTCGTCGACAAGCTTCCGGCCGCCAAGGAAGTTCTCATTCTGAACCCAAAGATCGAAACGATCGGCCACTAGCCAACGAAGAAAACTGCCCCCGCTCTCCATACAGGAGTGCGGGGGCAGTTTCGTTTCTACGGCAGTTCTGGGTAGCGAGACTTCATGTACTCGTGGACCTTATTTCGGTCGGAGAGGCCAAGTTGAGTCGGCCAGTAAATCAACTCGCGTACGTACGCTGCCTGACCTGCAGTAGCCGACCCGAAATAGATGCCGCCGAAGGATCCGGCCGCGGTCACACCTGTGGGGTCGGTTACCTCCGTGGAGTCTGCCCGGATGATGTAGGAAAACCCTGCGTCAGCAGCCTGGGCAACGAGCATGAATACCCATCCGTCATGGTTGATGCTCGTCAGTGTCGCCCCGCCGGACGAGCCTTGGTAATAGCCCGTTGCGCTGCGGCCCATGGTTGTGCCCGTCATTCCCACAACGTCAGTGACACTCCCGGCGGCTTTGAACACGGCTGCGATGGTCATAGGCCGCTGCGTTGTGTGGACGGGGTTCAACAGTCGCCCGCCAGCGGCTGTCCCTCCTGGGGAATACAGGTGTCGGATGCCGTTTTCAGTGCCCAACGTGACAGCTGGCGTGCCGCCCACATTGGTCAGGGACGCGGGAATGGCTCCGGCCACCGAATTCCAAGACGCGAGGATGGAGCCGTCCGGCGCGTCGAGGTGGTTGGCGATGAACCGCGACGAGTATCCACTCACGCCGGGCGTCCGGACAATCCGGGGCGCTGTCGTGGACGCGATGGCTCCGACAGCGGTGACAAGTTTGGACATTACAGCCAGCCTCGATTCTGTGCTTCTTGGTAAACGCGGGCCGCGACGGCGGTGCACCCCGCGGCATTGATATGCGTGGAGTCAATGCGGAACGACGTAGGAGTTAGCCCGTTCTCGATGTCCGTGTTGTCCTCGGCGGTGAAGGCGATACCCGCAGCTGCAGCAGCGGCCGGAGTGCGGAGCCAAGTTGCAATGTCCAGCCAGAATTCCGGGAAGGCGGCTTTTATCGCAGCATTCAGGGCAGCCAGATAAGCCTTCTGTCCGGCGTTGTCCCACTGTGCGGGCACTACCTCCATGACGATGACTCGCTTCACATTCGGTGAAAGATAATCAATCGCCGCCCGGATTGATGCGAGCACGAGGGTGATGGGGGTGGTGTAGGTGACGTCGTTCCGCCCAGACCAGATCGTTACCGTGCGATCACGGTAGTTCTTCCCGTTCGTTGGCGTGAACACCGACTTTGCCTGTATTGGATAGACGCCAAGAATGTCCGGGGTGAACTGGACATTTCCATCCGTGGGTTCCTTGAGGATGCCTCGAACACCGGCGAGAGTGCCCGGGACAGAACGGACGCCGTCCGGCAAGACAGGCTTATTGACGATCGAGGTGACCGTCGTCGGCCCCGTCCCGGAAGTGACATTCCCGGCGACGGTAACGATGGAGGGCTGCCCACCTTGCCGTGCGGAGATTTGCGCCGCGGTCTGCTGATACCAGCCCCCGTTGAAGTGGTTCCTCCCGGTGAGTGCCGCCAGCTTAGTCACCCAAGCATTGGCGCCGGTCACGGCATTGTCCGTCATGGAATCGCCCCAGTGTGCCCAATCGGCAACCGGAAACGCCGACGTAGCCCCCGCCTGGGCAGTTACGTCGGAGAAGATGACCTGGTCCTTCTCGTTCACCACAACGTACTGCTCGCCGGAATCGAGAGCGATGTCCTGTACACCGAGGGACTTTCCGACGCGAGCAGCTGCAGTCGGTGTCAGCTCACCATCAAGACCGAGCATGAGTGCCGTCTGCTTATCGTCACTCCCCACCACACCAAACAAGACGCCTGGCACATCGCCAGAGTCCAGCAGTCGGGAGTCCTGAGTTCTTACCAGGCCGGCATCAGACTGAGCCAACGCCGCCGCGGCACCAGTCACAGCAGGTTCGTCAGCGAGCGCGGCGGCGACGAGAGGTGGGACCTGTGTCTGGGCTGATGCCAGTACGGCGTCGGGAACGACGGCGGCCACGTGCGCGGGGATGTTGGCACGGGCGATGCCTGCGTCTACCTGGGCGTCGGTTGGTGCTTGCGCGTTGAGGGCGGATTCGGCCGCGTCTGCTGCGGCTTCCTGTGCTGCCACTTTCAGGGCGGCCGCTTCTTCCCTGACGCCTTTGAAGCTTGCCCTGGGCACGCGGAGTCCTCCGCCGACCATCTTTACTTCTGGGCTTGGGGCAATGAAGGCCGGCACGAAGGCTTCGGCTGAAGAAGTGAGCGGGTTTGCCAGCGGCAGACCCTGCATGTCCTTCAGCGCGAGCGGGGTGGTCTCGTTTTCGTCGGCTACGTCGTAGACCGTGATTGATGCGTTTGCCGCCCGGTCGAAGCTGTAAGGGTCAGCGACCAGTTCCGACTCGAATGTGTAATCGGCCATTTTCCGGGTGCCTGCTTTCTCTTACTTTTTGCCGTCTTCGGGGGCGAGGAATGGAGCGTACTTCCGCAACCAGGCGTTGACGTCGGGGCGGGCCATTACGCGGGTGACGAGCGAGGCAAGTAGCGCCGTGGCGACCATGATGCCGTTGAGCGCCGGGAACACCCAGGCGGGCAGGTAGACCTCGTAAGGCTTCAGCAGTTCCACGATGAGAGCTGTTATTCCGTTGATGATCGGAATGAGTGCAAGGACCGCCGCCGCGGTGCGAACGACTGCGGACCAGGGGTTGCGTTCCTGCGTGGACAGTGCGTGATCAGCCATGGCTAACCTTCCTGCTTCAGGTTGGGGGCTGCCTCGATTGTGACCGTCGCGGTGATTTTGGCCAGGTTGCGGTCTATGGCCGCGTCGATGGTCTGCTTGATGAACTCTGGATCGGCTCCGGATCCGGCGGCGAGCGCTTGGACTGCGGCGGTTAGGCCGGCGAGTTGGGCTTCGGTGCGAAGGCCGAGTGTTTTGGAGTCGGCAATCTCTTGATCGAGGTCGATCTTTCGGCCGTCCCTGACGACTTTGGACTTGACCACTCGGCGGGGTATGTCGTCGATCAGATCGATGAGGGATGCGCCGTAGAGCATCGACTGCCCGCCGTTGGCGATGGCGTCAACAACGAAGTCGAGTTTCTCCTGATTGGACATTTTGGAGGTGCTGACACGAGCTGGCATTTCTTTTCTCCTTAGGGGATTGATAGACCGAGGTCGAGCAACCACTGCTCATCTACGGAGTAGGACTTGGGGGAGGTGGTTCCGTACCAGTGGGTGGGGTCGGTGCGTCCGTATATGAGTCCGCCGTTTGACCGGAACGACATGTCGATGAGTGCTTCGACGTGGAGGTGGGCGGCGACGAAGCTGGTGCGGCTCGCTGTATTGCCGCTGAGCGCTATTTGGTCGCCTTCCTTGACGACCGTGCCCTGCGGAGCGACGTCGTTGCTTGAGAGGTGACCGTAAAGGCTGTACAGCAGCCCGTCTGTCCGGTTGTCGTGCCGGATGACAGTGAGGATGCCGGGGAACCTCTTGTAGACGTAGAAACGCTGCCGGTAGCCCCAGTCGCTGTCGTCTCCGGCCATATCTTCCGCCCAGCCTGCCCAGACCACTACTCCGTCCGCAAGAGCATGAACTGGCGTGCCAATGGGACAAGCTATGTCATCTCCGGCGTGGCCGAACGGCTGGTAGTCGCCGTATTGGGCAACCAGCTGTTGCACGACGCTGCCTCGGGGGTTGCCCACGACTCCGGCTGTCGCGTAGGAGCCGAAGCCCTGGGACTGCGGCCATTTGCTATCGACGGGTCTCACGTTTGACCTCCCTTTGATTGGGTTGTTGCGGATGGCGCCGCCTGCGCTGCAGCGCAGGTGTAGGTGGTGGAGCCTGGTGGATTCGGTGTGCAGGTGTATGCGGTTCCGGACTTCGGGTCGGTGAAGGAAAACGAGGTCGGGGCGGCGCCGTCGGCTCCCGCTGGCCCAGCTGGACCTACGGGGCCAACTGGTCCCACAGGACCTAGTGCGCCGGTGTCACCCTTCGGCCCTGCAGGTCCGGGGGTGGTGGAGTCAACGCCGTTTACGCCGTCGGTCCCATTTGCGCCAGCCGCCCCTGCAGCGCCCGTAGCTCCGGTGTCGCCCTTCTCTCCCTTCGGACCTTGTACGCCCTCTGGGCCTTGGATGCCCTGCGGTCCGGGAATGCCCTGGATGCCTTGGACTCCCTGGGGGCCTTGGCTTGGTTCGGTGGCTGCCTTCTCAAGGTTTCGGCACGTCTCTGATGCCGCTGCGCTCTGGTCGGTAGAGCGGCACAACGTGTCGGTGGCCGCTTGTGCCAAGTTCTGCTTCTCCTGGGCCTGTTCCGCTCCGTAGGCGGCGTTTGCAACTGCCAGGCGGTGGTTGTCGAAGGCCAGCCACCCTGCAGCGGCCACCGCGACAAGCAGGAGAAGCGAAAGGCCAGCAAGCAGGAGCTGCGTCCGCTTACTGGCCCTTCTCGACTTTGCTGCTTTCTCGGAAGCCTCTTCGAGCGCCTTGTCACTCGCTGTCGTCATTGTCATCCTCCGTCGGCCATTCGGCGGGATCGGGTTGGATGTCGTTCGTCAGCAGCTGCTCCCGCCATTTGCCGGCTGCCGCCTTGATTCGGGCGAGCTTGCGATTCGTGCGTCGGCGCTCTTTCTGGAACGCCGTGGCCTGCTTCTCTAGTTCGGCTTTGTGGTCGGCGTCCTTCTGGGCCGCCTCCGCTTCCAGAGTCGCGATTCGCTGCCTCAGAAGTTCTTCCACGGCCGCCTCCCGTCGTTCACGTTTCTTGTCGGCCCGGTCGATGAGTTTCCATGCACCTGTACCGAGTGCCGTGAGCCCCCCAACGAGCGCAGTGATGAGCGCTGGCTCCACACGCCTGCCCCTCCTATGCCGCGGCCCAACTCAACCCGCCGGTGAGTATGATCCAGAATTTGTCTTTTGGGATGACACCGGTATTTGATGCTTCGAATTCGATGTGCCCCGCCTTGCTGGGGTGGCCAGCCGGGTACACGTAAACAAAAACTCTGCCCAGGGAAGTCGTGGCGATCGGTTCGAAGGCCTCCAAAGTTGCTGGCCGATGGCTTGGATCTACTTCGCCGATCTTGAATCGGCCGTCCGGGATCTTCTTGTCCACGTTTACGGTCGCTCCGGAGGCTCCGATGGCCCCGCCGAAGTAGATCCGCCCGTCCGAGTGCTTCCGGGTGTTGGGTGCGGCGTAGCCGGCGGCAAGCGGAGCGTAACCGCCAGAGAGAGCAACCGGCTTCTGGTCGGGCGCATCGCTCGACCACGCCGGAGTGCCATTGCCATCCATCCCGTAGAACCACGTCACAGAACCCAGCCGAACTTCAGCCCCAAGACGGGCAAGGTACGAGCGCGCGGCATCGTCGCGGATGATGACGCCGCCGTTGGCGGCCCAGCAGCGCAGATCCACCACAGCTTCGGGCTGTGTCTGGTTCTCCTTGATCTGAACCAAGGCGATGGGCTGGTCATCAATGTCGCCCGGGCCAAACAGGCGAGATCCGGAGATAGCCCGGGATGACCCGCCCTGGATGATCACGAACTGAGAGACACCAGCCGTCGGGTTCCAGTCCCTACGGACTGCCACGGTGTCCCATCGGGCGCCGGAGGCAGAAGGTGCGAACTGCAGCGTCTCGTTCTGAGTGGTTTCGTCGGTGACGCCGCAGCCCCAGCCCTTGCCGGCGGCGATGGAGACCGTCCGGGTCGCGTTGGCGACGATGCTGACCTTCCAATCGCCGGCACCGTTGACGCCGTACTTCGAAGCTCCAATGAACGAGTCGCCGAAGGCGTTGGCCCAAGCGTCCTCTGTGTAGGGCTTCGCGGGGGTGGTGTCGTAGCCCCGGGAAGTGAAAACTACAGGCATCAGCGGCGCTCCTGGTTCCGCAGCCCCTTATAGAGGGCGGCAATTCGTTGCGCGAAGATCCGCGCTGGCTGGTTGATGATTTCGCCGATCATGGGATTGATCTCGGCGTACTCCGGGGAGACCCATTTGAGGCTCACCTCGCGGATGGGCTGGGTGATGACCAAACCGTCGGCGACTTCGACGGGGACGGTCATGCCCTCGCGAAAGCCGCCCTCGCCGTACTGGAAGATGCCCGTACCGACCAGCTCAAGCGTCAGGCCATTCTTAGGGCCCGCTTCGTCGAGTGTTTCGCGGCCGCGAGCGTCCATGACCGTGGGTGTGTTGTCGTCGCGGGCGTCCCGGAACGTCTCGCCCTTCATGCCGTACTGGGCTTCCCTGTCGGGGTCGATCACTACCCGGAAGTTCCGGGCCGTGCCTTCGCCTTGGCCGCCGATGACCACCCGGGAAGCTGTGGGCCGTTTGCGGTTCCACTTGACGCCCTTGAGCGTCCGCCCCTTCACCCGCAGCGTTCGGGGGTAGGTTCCGGCTTCGTAGACATCCAGGACGAGATCCGTTCCGAGCTGCTGCACGGTGACGCCGAGGCCGGCGGTCTCGACGGCGGGGAACAGCTGGTCGAACAGAGGGTGCATCCGCAGCGGCACCCCGCCCGGGATCACTGCGCCGCGGTTGAGGTTTGGGGCCACCGTCAGGCCGGGGACCCCCATTCGGACTACGCCGTTCTCCTGGACAGCTGCTTTGACGATGGCCTCAGCGGTTCCGGTGTACGTTCGGTATTCGGCCGCGCCTTGGTTGTCGATCGCGGATCCCGGGACTGGCCAACCAAGGATGTCCTTCAGGGCGGCGAGATCGCCCTCCGCGCTGAACGTCACGGAGCCTTTGACCCCGTTCGACTCGCCGTTCTCCTCCATGATCGGCCCAGAGAACAGGTGCTTCTTACGGAACAGCACCTTGATCCGAGCCCCGTCCGCCATCAGCTCCCCGATGTGCTCGTGAGCCAGGGGGACGGTCAGGTCCAATGTGGAGACCATGTTGTGTCGCATGATGCCGGCGAGCGCTGTGGGGTTTCCGATTTGGCATCGGAATTGTCGGTTCTTGTCGTAGACGGCGATGCGGAAGATGCTCACCATGGCCTCCTGTACAGGGTGGGGAGCCGGGCTTCGACGGTTCCGGTTCCTTCGAGGGAGAGGGAGAGCTTGACTTTGGATCCGGGCGGGATGGGCGGGAAGTCCGCTTCCCCGAGGTCCGGGGTCCGATTGACTGGGTTGATGAGGTCAACGCCGATGATCCGTTCGGAGGGTTTCTTTCTCTCATCCGGGTCGAGGGCCAGTTGGGCGGGGGAGACGTCATACATGGTCGCGCCGATCCTGTCAGGGTCGGATTCGATGACCAGGCACTTCCCGGCCAGCACGGGGAAGGGCACGTGGGCGACGTCGCCGTTGATTCCCACGGCCGCTTCGGAAGCTTCTCCGTCGATGAACCAGCTGGCGTATGACTCGGCGTCGCCCGGGTTGTCGATGGTGGCAAGTTGGACGTCAGCTCCGGAGCCGATGTTGAACAGGTGCGGCCCCGTCGGTTCGAAGAACGGGAGGTAGTCCGGGTTCTTCCACGACTGGACAACAGGGAGGCCCTCCCAGTGCGGCCGTTCGGCGACGAAGTTGATGCCATACGTTTGCCATCCGTAACGGAACGGATCGTAGTTGATAGTGTGGTCGCCGTCGTCCCGGAACCGCAGCAGGAGCGACCTGGTCACCCCGCCGCCTGGGTGGAAGATCGTCCACACTCCCGTGTCTCCCGGGTCCATGCCTTTCCAGAACGCCCGGTCGCGTTCGACCCATGCTTCGGATCCGCCGTCGTGGAAAATGTGTGTCGGCCAGAAGACGCTGCGATCCAGGACCGAGTTGCCTTCATGCCGTGACCCGGCGACCGCCGGGGACGTGGTGGAATGCCGTTCAGTGCTGATCGAGCCGAGGCCGCGGACGCCCGGCATCAGGAACAACCCTGATGCCGGGTCCGTCAGCGGCCACGTGACACCCTTAGCCGTCCAGGTCATCTTCATCCTCGTCCACGGGCTCACCGCTGGCTGCGGCGGCGTGTACGGGGTCGCGTAACTGATGCCCATCGGGCCTCCTGCCTATCGAGTGAGAGCCAACGCGTCGCGCTGGGAGGTCTCCATGAGCCTGACGAGTTCGTGCTCATCGCGGACATGAACGGGACCGTTGAACTGGACACCCGCGCCGGGCGCCCCGCTGTGACGATCAGCAAGGCTGTACATTGCCTCCCACTGACGCGGGTTCAGGATGTACTCCGGCTTCTGGGTCCGGTTCACCACCTGTGACAGGCCCGGGGACAGGATGCCGCCCTGGTCGTGCAGGTAGGGGAGTCCGGTCGATCCGATGCCGTCATCCTTGCCACCTTGGCCGGTGATGAAGTCGGAGACGTTCAGCAGCAGCTTCTTGCCGACGCCGATTGCAATGTCCGCCATCATCCCTGCAGCCGGGAAGGCATCCTTGAAAGCCCCGAGGAGCCCGTCGATGATCCCGGCGATGGGGTTCCAGCCCGTCCCGGCTTCGCCTCCGCCGTCCAAGTAGGCTGCGGGGTTGACGTAGCTGGGCCAGCCGCCGTTGAGCACCATGTAGTGCAGGTGCGAACCGGTGGAGTTGCCGGTGGAGCCGACTTCGCCGATCTTCATCCCTGCGCTGACCATCTGGCCGAGCTTCACCGCGAACGATGAAAGGTGCGCGTACCAGGTCTGCAGCCCGTTCGGGTGGTCTATGTGGATCTCGTTACCGCCACCGTAGGAAGACCACCCAGCCGACGACACCCGGCCCGGGCCAGCAGCCACGATGGGCGTGCCGGTCGGTGCCGCGAAGTCGATGCCGTTGTGACTGGCGCTGAAGGGCTGGGACACGGTGCTGGCGCGCAGCGGGTGAACAAGTCCACCCTTCGCGAGGCCCACCCCGAACATGGCCCGGACCTTGTCCAAAGACTGGCCCATGATCGCGGCCCGGTTCATCGCGAACAGGCGAGCGCGTTCCATCGGATCGCGCATGACCTCGGAGACGTAGACGCCCTCACCCTTGCGCATAGGCACGAGTTGGTCATCACCGTCCCGCCAGGACGACATCCCCGGAAGGATGCCGCCTCGGCGGAACCCTTCAGGAAGGGCCACCCGGGGTAGCTTGTCGATGCCCGGCAGGACATCGGCGATGCCGTTGAAGGCGTTGATCAGGCCGTCGTTGATGACCGTGTTGATCACAAACCGCACCGGGGCCTTCGCGATATCCGAGATCGTGTCCCAGGCCTTTTTGACGGCTGAGACGCCCAGCTCGAAGGCTTTCGGGATGTCCTCGTTGATCGCTTTGGCCAGGAAATCGAAGACCGGCTTCAGGACGTTTTCCCACACCCAGGACACGGCCGAGCCGATCCCGTCAAAGGCCGGCTTGATCGCGTTCTGCCACAGCCAATTCGCCGCGTTCGGGATAACCGTAGTGAAGAACCAGATCCACGTGTCGAAAACTGGCTTCAGCATGTTGTTCCAGAGCCAGGTTCCGGCGGCTCCGATGGCATCGAAGATCGGCTTGATGGCGTTCTGGTACAGCCAGGTCACGGCGTTGGGAATGACGACCGTGAAGAACCACACCCACGAATCGAAGGTTGGCTTCAGAATGTTGTTCCACAGCCACGAAGCTGAGGCGGCGATCCCGTCGAACACCGGTCGGATGATCGAGTCGTACAGCCAAGTGAAAGCGCCGCTCAGGACGTCGCGGACGAAGGCGACGGCCTGGTTGAAAATCGCGACGCTGACATTCCACCAAAGGGCGATTCCGTCACCGATCTGACGGAACCCATCGACCACCAAATTCCAGAAAAACATGAAGATTGGGACCAGGATGTACGTGAAGACCGAAGCGACCAGCTGGCCGATTCCACGGAAAAACAGGTAGAAACCGCCGATGATCACAGCAGCCGAATCGAAGATCGGTTTCAGGACCGTCGTGTAGAACCAGGTGAAGCCGGCGGCCACGAAATTCACGGCCGCAACGATGCCGTTGAAGGTCGGCTTCAGGATCGTGTTGTAGAGCCAGCCCAGGGCGAACGAGATCCCGTCGAAGGCTGGCTTCACCGCGTTCTCGTAGAGCCAGGTGAAGGCGTCGCCGATCCAGCGCATCGCCGCATCGACGCCGTCCTTGAACCAGCCGACGTTGTTGTAGGCCCACACGAAGGCGGCCACAACGGCTGCGATGATGCCGATGATCCAGCCCACCGGACCCATGGCGATCAGCCACCCAGCGGCGATCTTGGCCGCGTTGATGGTCGCCTGGACGCCCATCATGATCCAGCTGCCCACGATCACAGCCCGGGCCGCGAGCATCGACGCAACCGCCTTGATCGGCTCGACCTGGTACATGAGCCAGATAGCCACGGTTTCAGCTGCGGACTTCAGCGCAGCGGCTCCCATGGCGATCCAGCCGCCCACCATGACCGTGACCGCCCACGAGTGGACGAACGCGGCCTTCGCGGCGCTGGTCTGGGCCATGCCCCATGCCAGCTTCTGGGACACGGCGCTGGTCAGTGCCGTGACGCCGAGGGAAACCCAGTGCGGAATGAGAGCGGTGATGATCAGCCCGGAGATGATGCCGATCGGTGCGCGCATGTCCCACAGGAACGTCGCGACGTCGCTGCCACCGTCGATGACCTTGGTCAGGGCATCGGGGATCTTCAGCACGGTGTCGCGGACGGTCAGCAGGAAGTCGACAAACCTCGAGTCCTCTTCCCAGCCGAAGGCCTTGCGGAGCATCCCGGTGTAGTCGCCCTTGACCAGGAGGTCGTAGAGCCCGATTGCGCCGTCACGGGCCTTCAGCAGGAAGCCGACCAAGGGCGCGTCTTCCTCCCGGCCAAAGGCGGCCGTGAGCTTGCCGGTGAAGTCGCCCTTCACGAGCAGATCCCACAGCCCCTGAGCCCCGGTCAGTGCCCGGTCTAGGAAGGCCCCTACGGCTGCCCCTGCGACCTTCGCGCCTTCCTCCAAGGGCTTCAGCCACTCGATGGCTCCGGCGAAGAAATCCCGGATCTTCGGGTACACCCCGGAGAGCAAGCTCGCGCCGATTCGGCCAAGGGATGCCATGGTGTTCTTGAAGGCACCCTGCAGAGTTTCGCCGGACTTCAGAGCAGCTCCACCGAGGCCGGACTCCATGGCCTTCTGGAAAGTCTCGAAGTTGATCTTGCCCTCGGAAGCCAGATTCAGGGTTTCCTCAGCGGTCTTGCCCAGTTCCTTACCGAGCAGCTGCACGATGGGGATGCCGGCGTCGTTCAGTTGGGCGATGACATCGCCCTGGATCTTGTTCGACGAGGCGACCTTGTTGAAGATCGCGCCCATTTCGCCCATGCCGACGCCGGCGATGGTGGCTGCGTCGCCGGTGAGCTTCAGCGTCCGCTCAAGTTCCTTGCCGGGCTTCACCCCGGCTGCCACGGCGCCGGCTGCGACCGAGGCCGCTTCGTCGAGTCCGAACGCGGTACCCTTCACAGCGGCCATGGCGTCATTCATGATGCCCTTGACGGCTTCGGCGTCGTGTCCGAGGCCTGTCAGTTTGGCCCGGGCGTTCTCGATTGCCTGAAGGCGGCTAAAGCCCTTGGTGAGGGCTACACCGAGCGTGGCGACGGCGGCCGTGCCCACGGCCACAGCGCCCCACTTCAGGCCGCTAGAGACTGCACTGCCGAGGCGGGAGACCTTCTTCTCAGACTCGCCTGCCTGGTCGCCGACGCCTTTGAGCTTCTTTTCCAGCTCGGCGGATGACTTTGCGGACTGATCCTGCGCCGATTTCAGATCGGTGGTGGCGTCCGTGAGGGACTTCTCAGCCGCCTTGCGCGAGTCCGTGGCCGTCGCGGCCTTCCGGCGCGCGTTCTGCAGGGCTTCCTCAGCTGCAGCGACCTGTGAGGCCTTGGCCTTGCTGTTGTCCCTGACCTCCTGCAGCTTCAGTTCCGCGACGCGGACTGCGCCGAGTGCCTTCGCTTCGGCCTCGGTGGAGGAAGCGATCTTCGACTGGGCTGCCGAGATCTGCGCCTGCGACTTGGTGATGGTCTTCTCGGCCGCCGCGACCTCAGACTTGAGCTTGGAAACGCCTTCGGAGAAGCCCGTCGAAACACCCCGCGCCATTCGTTGACCGGCGGACCGGCCAGCGTTGGTGCTGATGCCGTCCATGATCTGGGAGACCTCGGCCTGTGTTCCCTTGAAGGTGGGCTTCACGAGAACTTCGGCTACGCCAATGACGGGCATCAAGGCCTCCTATTGAGTTGTCACAGGTCCTCCGGGGAGAAACCGAGTTGGCCGGCGAAGTCCACCGCCCATTCGCGTTCGGCGACCTTCATGGCTTCCTGGATCGCGGTCTGCGGAGTGGGGAACGGTTTGACGTCGCCGGGCTTTCCGCCGTTCGCCTTGCTGGTGATGGCGATGAGAGTTTTCAGGTCGTTGGCAACTGAGCTGAGGATTGTCGCGTGAAGATCCCACTCGGCCGTGCGCGGTGACCACGGCTGTTGCTCTTTACCCTGGCGCGCCTTGGCGATGGCCTTCGCGGCTTCAGGGTCGTTGGCTATCGCCTCGTTGAGCCTGCTGGCGGCGGGTAGCATGTCGATGAGTTCGAGCAGTGCCACCCACCGGCCAGCGTGGTACCACTCCGTCAGATCGACGCCGGGATACTCGTGTGCGAGATCGGCGCGGATCTGCGGGCGGTAGCGCTCTAGGAGCCCTCGGAGGCGGTATCTTCCCCCTGGTCGCCCCAGACGCCTTCGTAGTGGGCCATGACGGCGCTGACTACCGGGCCGAGCTTGCGCGGCGATGGGTACTCGGCGGTGAGGGCTTTGTAGTCCTCTTCCGAGAGCCAACGCTTCAGGGCCGGTGACATCTTGCCTGTCCGCCGCCCGTCGTCGAGGTCATCAAAGAATGCCTCTGCTTCCTCCAACGGAAGGTCGTAGACGTCCGGGAAAGTGATCAGCTTCCCGTTGGCCAGCGGGTACTGGGCCGGGTCGGTGTTCTCGGCCTCGACTTTGACGCGCTTGATGTTGCCGATGGGCTTGTCGTTGTTCTTTGCTGCCATGGTGTTACCTCCGGGTGGTGAGGGGTCTACTTGGTGGACTTGGATGCGGGCTTGACGCCCTCGGCGCGGCCGGTGTCGTTGGTGACAATGACCGGGCCGGACGGAAGTTCTCCGCCTTCATTGAGGGCCGGCGTCTCGCCCTTTTCCTCGACGAATCCGCGAGCGCGGAGCTCGCGGATTTCGTTGGCGAGGGAGGTTTCGAGGGTCAGGCCGTCTTTGGTGAATTTCGGCATTGCTGCTCCCTTGGTGCGGTTGGGTGGTTTGGGGTTTGGAGCGGGCCGCGCCACCACCACCCGGAAGAGTGGCGCGGCCCGCGGTCTATGGGTTACGGGGTTCCTGCGGTGAAGCCAAGAAGCTCCTTGTGCTTCAGGGCCCCCGTGCCGCCGATGTACTTGCGGACGGGCGTTCCCAGCTCGTCATCGTTGAAGATGTCGAGCGTGATCGGCTTGGTAACGGGATCGCTCGACCCCCACTTTTCGTTGTCCGTGGAAGCGAGCTTGACCAGGGGGTAGCCGCGGCCGAGGATCCAGTTGTTGTCAGCGGGGCCGTCGTTGCCGATGATGAGGAGCCGGTATTCCTTGCCGATGGGCAGGTCGAGTTCGTCGTAGACGATCTCCCCGGTGGTTGGATCCTGTGTGGTGGCACTCAGATCGAGGCCGTCCGTGAGTTCGAGCATGTGCCGGCGGCCGTGTTCCAGCGGCGTGAAAGTGACGGAGCGGGCTACTGCTGTGGTGTCGGAACGGACCGGTCCCGCGTAGCCGAAGGCGCTGACGTCTTCCTTGCTGATTTCCCGGCCAAAGTCGAAGCCATCCGGCGTGACGATACCGACGGGCTTCCATCCTGCAGTTTTGAAGTCGATCAAAGTGCCAGCGCCCGTGAACAGCGTTTCGGGCAGGTCAACAGTCGGATCGGCAATGACCGCAATCGCCCTCTGGATCTTGCGGATCAGCGCCCGCTCGTCGAAGTCCTGGCGGAGTGTTTCGAAAGTTGGCATGACAAAGAACCCCTTTCAAGGGCAAATGGTGTGTGTTGGTCCCCTGGAAGGGGTCAGAGGGGCCGGGACGTCACAGAGACCGTCGCGTCAGCCTTGTTGAGCGTGGCCGAGGTGTACGGGACATCAGTAGGCACCTGGTCAACGGTGATGCTGTCCAGGTAGCCGTGCGCGGTTTCGATGTCCGTTCCGCAGATGAACGCCTTGATCGATTCCAAGGTGTTCACCGCAGCCCGGCCCGGGGCATAGCATTCGAGCGCCACCTTATCCACGCGGTCCACGTAGCCCTCCGTCCCGCCTGGTAGGGCATAGATGAGGACGATCGGGAATGGTCCCTGCAGGACGCCGAAATCATCCGCGGGCAGGTGCAGCACTGCGCGGACCTGCTGGTCCAGATGCTCAGTCCCGTCGATGAGATCCGTGAGGCATTCCAAAGGGTCCGGGAAAACCAAGCCATCCATCATCAGCGTCCGCCTCTCATTGCTTTCATCACCCGCAGCAGGATCGCTTGTCGGGCGTCCCGCACATCGGGTGTCATCTCGCGGACCACCGCGCCGGAACGGCGCTCGTTCTTCCAGCCCGCCGTCACCGTGGCCGGCGCGGCCTCGTAATTGCCCTTGCCCGCGGCTTGGGCGCTTCCGGCCAGCTTGCGAGCAGCCGCGATGGTGACCGCCGCCGTCTTGCTGTTCTGTCCGAGCTGGCGAAGGCCTTCGTCATCGGCGTAGTAGCTCCGTGAGCCCCGCATCTTCCGCAGAGCCATCAGGGCATCACCAACGTGACCTCGACGCCCATAGGCCATACAGCTGGTCGGCCGTCCACGGACCACTCACCGGCCATGAGCGCACCCACAGGGACGCGGACCCGGTCCTTATGCTGGAACGAAAACCCCGGATCGAGATCCCGATACAGGGATGCCCTGCTGGATGCTGCTGCGGAGCGGTTGTCACCACCGAACGATGAGCCAGGGGCCACGATGCAATCAGTCACCGGGATCTCTTCCGGCGTGACCGGATTTCCCTTACTGTCGCGGCCACCGCCGCGGAGGACCACGACATCTGTCAGGTAATCGTCGGGAAACGAACTGATGAAGCTCACTGGCTTGCCCCCTCGGGCCACTCAAAGATGCTCTCGTACCGGCCCGAAGGTGGAGCCCAGAATCTCGGCTCCGCCGTTGCCCGGCCCTCGAAAACCTCAACCATCCACGGCTCGATGTTCGAAGGGTTCGTGCTGGCCGCTTCGAACGTGGCCGAAACGGACATCGGGCCAGTGGTCTTGCTGAAGGACTTCGCGCCGCGGACGGGTGAGCCTTCCACAGCGCTGAGCACCATCTGCACCACGACGTCGGCCACGTCCTCGGCGGTCAGGAGGTCATCCGGGCTAGCGATCCGCTGATCAACGTCCCGCCAGCGCCGCCTGATGGCCCGCGAGGCCATGCCCAGGTAATACTCCGCCTTCGGCCGCTCAGCAGCACGGAGCGGGCGCCACGCCTTTTCCAGCGTCTCAAGCTCAGCCAGATCTTCGGCCATGACGCCCACCCCCTCTACTTGGCTGCCGCGGTCTTGCCGGCAGTGGACTTGGCGTCCGCAGCGGCTTTCGCATCTGCAGCTGCCTTGGCGTCGGCCGCAGCCTTGGCATCTGCAGCCGCCTTGGCGTCAGCAGCAGCCTTGGCATCGGCTTCGGCCTTCGCTGCAGCGGCCTTCTCCGCTTCCGGATCCGGCGCCGGTTCAACCGTGACCTTCTCGATCCGGCCCAGCTTCACGAGCTGGTCCAGGATGCCCTGGTCAACGCCGTCGGGGATGGTGTCCCCGCGATCCACGAAGCGGGCGACGCGGTTGCCGTCGGCGGGGCCGATGGATACCTTCACTACCGTGGCCGTTGCCTTGTAGGTTGCCTTGCTCTCAGCCATGGTTAGGCCCCCGTTCCGGTCAGGTGGAACCCGGCGAGCGGGTTGGCCACGACAGGCACGTGTGGATTGCGTGCCTGGATACGCGTCTTGTCGGACTTTTCACGGAAGGTCGCGACTTCAACACCCGTGTCACCGCCCACGGGGCGGTACTCGGGCGAGGGGATGTTTTCCCGGCCGATACCCCCGAGGCGACGACGGTCAACGAACAACGGGTCTGAGAACTCGTCGTCGTCACTGGCGATCCAGGTGATTCCGCCGATGGTCGGGAAGTTGCCCGTGAGCGCCGTGGTGTCGTTGTCCGGAAGGACATCGAGCAGCTCGGGGATGACCTCGGCATGCTGTTCGCCGTTCAACACCACGGTGTCGATCGCGAAGCCGAGCTTCAGGCGTCGGGCAGCTGCCTGAACGCGGAGCGCGTCCTTGAGGATCTGCTTCCCGTTCGTCCACGCAGCCCCGGCGGTCAGCGTCTGAGTGACCGCTGACATGATGACGCCGAGGGCCAGCTCGTTGGCGCTGAACACCAGTTCCGTCTGTAGGAACAACAGGGCCTCATCAATGGGCCGGCGCAGGCTGCGGCCGACCTCTTCATCGGTGACCTCCGTGGCAAGGCCTTCCTTCTGAGCCGTGTAGATCTCGTACTGCTCAGCGCTCAGCGGCGTCAGCTTGTACTCGGCGCCAGGAGCCACCTTCTCGGAGCCGCGGTCGGTGCGGATCTTCTTGTTCACCGGAACGGCGATGGCGCCGCCCTTGACCTCGTAACGTCCCTGCAGGAGGAACAGGCCGATGAACTGCTGGGCCGTCAGGATCTCGCCGAGGCGGCGGGCCAGCTGTGTGGGGCTCTGGATGAATGCGATCAGCTCAGCCGCAGAGGCCTGCGACGTCTGGCTTGGGGTGAGGGGGTAAGTCCTCATCTAGTTACCGTCCCTTCTAGAGTTCGAGTGCCTCGACGGCAGCGCCGTCAGCGGCCGAGGTGAGCGCGATGTAGTACGCGGTGCCGGCGGCCAAGGTGCGGACCTTGCCCGCGCCGGCGGTTTCCAGCCGCTGGCCTCGGGTGACCGCGCCGGAAGCGGTCAGCAGGTGGACGGGCTTATTGACTTCGACGGTCACCTTGTCGCCGACGGCGGCATCATGACCGGCCACGCCGACGACCTTGGTGGAGGCCGCGGCCGCAGGTGCAACGGAGCGGTCCGAAGCGCCGACCTCGACGGGGTGGCCTCCGGTGACAGCCGTGGTGACGCCGAAGGTCACCGTCTGGCCGGGGCGGAACAGGGGCAGGTACTGACCCATAATCAGGACTCCTTCGGGAAGATGTGATCGTAGGCGCGGGCCTCGTCGGTGGCTTCTTCCACGCCGCCGGTGTAGCCGACCGTGTTTACCGGGACCAGGCCCGGTTCCAGTGCGGCGAGAGTGTCAGCCATGCCCGGATCTGCCTCAAGGGAGTTGAGCCAGTGATCACGGCGGGCCGGGGGAATGCGGCCGTCCTGTACGGCTGCGTTCACGAGCGCGGAGCGTTCGTCGGCCAGCTGCTGCTGGCGAGCCAGGCGGCCGTCAGCGGCGTCGTTACGCAACTCTTGGTACTGGGCTGCGTCCAGCACGACCGTTCCGGGAGCCGGAGCGGCTGCGGCCGCTGCAGGCGTCTCTTCGGTCTCCTGCTCTTCGAGCACCTCATCGAGGGCTTCGAGCAGCTGGTCTTCGTCGAGTTCCGTGTCAGCCCGGATGCCGAGCCGTTCACGAAGCCCCTGGGTCAGTTTTGCCGACATAGTGCCGGTTCCTTTCTCTATGGGGGTGATGGTGTCCTTCGGCTCGGCCGGAGGTTTCTGGATGGTCTTTTCGACCATGTGGGCTGCCGCTGCGAGCGCCGAGCCGTTGACCAGGCTGAGCTGGGGGCGGCGTTCGTGGCGGCTGTTGAGTGCCGGAGCCGGTGCGTTTTGGCGGCCGGCGTGGGCAAAGATGGAGAGGTCGAAGCGGTTGCTTGCGTCCTCGGTTTCGGGTCTCTTGGCGACTTTCGCGACCCGGTCAGCGAGCCCTGCCGCGACAGCTTCATCTGCCGTGTACCAGGTCTCTTCCTTCATGGCCGCGCGCCATTCATCGACGGTTCCGCCGGCGCGCTCGGCGTAGATCCCGGCGATGGTCCCAGAGATCCTGTCCAGGTCGCCGGCTACCTTCTGCAGATCCTCGGCGTTGCCCCACGTGAGCGCCGACGCTTCGTGGATCATCAGCTCCGATCCCTGACCCATGACCACCTCATCGGCGGCTTGGATGATGAACGAAGCGGCCGAAGCCGCCAGCCCGTCAACGGTCGCGATGACGGTGGCTTGGTGTCGGCGGAGGGCGTTCATGATGGCCACACCGTCATAGACCGAACCGCCGGGGGAATTGACAAACAGGTTGATCGTGGAGACATCCAGAGCGGTCAGTTCACGGACGAACCGGGATGCGCTCACGCCCCACCAACTGTCGATCATCTCGTAGATGTAGAGGTCCGCTGAGTCGTTCTCGGTTGAGGCTTCCATCCGGTACCAAGGCCCGGGTGCCGGGGAGGGCTTGAGCATTCGAATTGTCATGAGTTCTCCGTTGCGGTGATTCGTGGCTGTGGATCCCGGGCGGTGGCCGGGTCGGCCTCCGGCATGCCATAGGTGTTGCGCAGGAAATCGTCCAGCTTCTGGTCTGCTTTGATGGCTCCGCAGTCGATAAGCATCTTGATCGCCTCAGCCGTTGGCGCGTGCCGTGAGCCAATCTCTTCGAAGACCAGCCGCGGGGCTGGTTCGTTGACTCCCCAGTTGACGTCCACGATGTCTTCGATGACGTGCTGGGTGGTGGTGTCAGCGATCTGCATCGCAAGCGTCTGCAGCGACAGTGTGAAGAAGTCCGCGAAGGTTGATCCCAGCGCCCAGGAACCGGTCTCGGTTCCAAGGTTCAGGAAGTGGGCCAGGACTGCCCTGGCAATCTGCTCGTCGTAGTAGCGGATCGGAGTATCGGCATCCGGGAGGGTGCCTGTGACGCCCTTGAGTTCCAGCTCGGCTTCGTGGGGGATGGACCCGCCGGAGTTGTCGCCGGAACGGATGCCCTTGGCGAGCTTCAGGCCCGCATCGATCTCCTTGTTTTCCCTGGCAATGCGATCTTCGCCTGTCACAGAGTCGGGGATCTTCGAGGCCGTGTAGACCGGGACGCCCATGCCGTTGCGGTCAAGGGTCTGGGCCTGCACCCGCAACGCCCGGTCTTTCAGCAGCCAGTTCTTGTACGCGGGCCGCAAGATGGATTGGCCGAGCCAGTTGCCGCCCTCGCGGTCGTTGACGTACACCACCAGTCGCTCAACACCCATCGGCTCTTTGGCGTTGTGTTGATGGATTGCCACCAAACCACCGTCAGGGGCGACATCGACGCGGGAGATCGTCTTGGGCGGACGCCACGCCAGCTTCCGGAGCCGGGCGACGCCCGCCTCGTCGATGCGGTACTGCTGTTCGAACACCGAATGCCCGAAAGGAAGCATCAACAAGGCCAGTCGCAGATGCTCGGGCCAGGAGAACCGGTCACGGGTCCGGATCACCGGAGTGTTCTCGGCCCCGACCAGGGGCAGGCCAAGGTCATCAGCCACTCGCTGGGCAACCTCAGGCCGGCAACCGCTCCCGTCGATACGCCACTTGGTGCGACGGATCGGCAACGTCATGGCCCGAAGCACCGAAGTGATCTGGGCATCTTGTCGGCGCATGCGGTCGTAAACCTCGATGTTGTGAGGCCACCGAAGTTCCGGTGTTTCCTCAACGTCAAGATCGGACCACCACTCGCTTGCAGTCGTCGCGTAGCCAACTTCCGTGAGCGGAGCGGCTGTGACGGGTTCGGCTTTGTTCTTGCGTGAGCTTGCCGACTTCCACCACTTCACCAAGGCGCCCTCCTTTCATCAGAAGCCCATATGGGCCACGTTGTCTTCGACGTAGGTCGTTTCCTCGGTTGCGATAGCGGCCGGTGGAGGCGGCGGTGGGGGCGGTTCGATCACCCGGCGACTCATGAGCCACTTCGCGGCGATGAAGGCCATTAGCGGCGCGATCTCTGCCGGTGACGCATTGCGATCCGGGAGAGCAGCTCCGCCGCTGAAGATCTTCAAGACGGCGACCGTGGCCGCCGTATCTAGAGGCGGCTGCGGGTTGTGCCTGACGGTCCCATCGCGCACCGCATCGAAGACGTCAGCCCAACCGCTTGTGAGGTCGCTTCCTGACCACTCAACAACCGGGATGGTGAACTCATCGTCGGCGTCCAGATCCTCCATCAGCGGTGAGATGGGTGCGCCTCTGGACTGACCAGCGACGGCCTTGATCCTGCCGCGGCGTTTGTCATCCATGAGCCATTCCTTGACCCAGTCTGAACCGGGCCGGGCGGTCACGACTTCGACCTGGTACTTTCCGTCGGCGCGGAAGCCTCCGAACGCGATGTAGGTCATGGATCGGTCATGGGATTGATCGACGCCCGCCCAAACGGGTGAACCTGGGATGATCCGGTCCTCGTCGGCGACCGTCACGGTTCCGTCCTCAAGGTGGAGCAAGGCGTTCTTGCCTTTGTCCCACGCTCCGGGTGGGAACGGCCCCAGCAGTGTGCTCTCTGACCACTGGCACAGCACTTCGGTTCGGAAAACCCATTCAGGGTCCGTCCTGCAGGCCGCTGCGATGGTTCGCTCGGTGAAGCCCGGGTTCCAATTCAGCGATGGATTCGCTTGTGCCCAGCCCTGACGGTCGCGCTTGTCGCAGCCCGGGGCTGCTGACCATTCGCCGAGGAACAGGGTGTCTTCGTCCTGTTCGAAGTCGGCCAGCTCGTCATCGTCGAGGTCGTCAGGGTCGCCCTCAACCAGGTCGGCGACGTCGAGCGCGGTTGGCCCTGCAGCTCCGATTTCCTCATTGATGCCGTCCGGATCCCCAACGGCTTCGTGGGCCATCTTCCGGAGGTACTTCAGGACGATGGAGGTCATGTCGCCAGCATTGGACAGGGCAAGGATCAACGCCTCGGCCTGCGCCATCGTCGTCTTGGTGATCGCGCCCCAAGCTTCCCAGTTCTGATGCTCTCGCAGCTCATCGAGCATGATCAGGTTGCCGGTGAACCCACGGCCAGCCCGACGGTTGGCTGCCTTGACTTTGTACCGGGGGCCGGTCTTCTTACCTGCCTTGCTCTGGGCCTCTTGGGGATTCAGCTCCAGAGCCTTTTTGCCGTTGACCTTGACGACGCGTTTGAGGAGCTTGGATAGCTCCTCGTCCTCTTCCACCAGGTCTACAGCGCCCTGCCATACTTCCTCGGCGGTTTCGAGATCCTGCGCGGTTCCCATGACCAGGGGCCAGCCCCACACGATCATGAACCAGAGCGCGAGCACCTGTGACAGCGTGCTCTTGCCGTTCTGGCGGGCGATCAGCACAACCGCGGTACGGAACCTCAGCGAGCCGTCCGGTAGCAGCTCCAACATGCGGCAGAGCAGCACCTTCTGCCACGGGTACAGCTCCACGCCGAGGGCATCGCGGGAGAAATCGATGACGTCATAGCCCAGTGTCGTCTCCGGCGTCAGGGGCCGCAGCGGCGGAGTGCAGATACGTGGCTCGGCGTATCCGTAGATCTTCGGCCGCTTCGCCCCTGTCTGGTCCGGTATGGGGACGTGGCAGACCTGGCGGTAGTAGTCGCCGGGGTCTACTGCGTTCGGGCCACTAACCGGATCGGCGTGCCCTGGCGCGAGCTTGGAAGTCTGTGACACTCGCACCTCCCGGCTTGGGTTCTTCGGCCGGCGCATCGCCCGCTGCAGGTGCAGCTGCAGGGGCGGGGACTCCGACGCCCGGGATTGACGCTGGTGTTACTTGCAGCTCGGCGCAGGCCTTCAGGTACTGGGGAACAGTTGTGGTCATGGCCTTCTGCAGGGCCTCCATGCTGTCCCGCTGGGCTTCGTCGATCATCCAGGCCAGGGTCTTCAGTGCGGCGACCGGACCGGCGAAGCGCGGCCCGTGCAGGTGCTTGGCCTCGGCGATGGTCCGGGCGGTCGCGTCGGCGATGTAACCGCTCTTCCTGGTCGGCTTCACGAGAGGGGCAAAGCGGTCTCCCCAGACGCGGATCTGCTCGGCCGTCGAACGCTCTACCGCGAGCGCCGGGTGGGGGATGACCTTGCCCCGGGTGTCGGTGACAACCATGCCTTCGTCTTCGATCCGGCCCCGAGCTTCCCGGAGCCGGGCGGTGAGGGTGCAGTAGGTTTCCAGCGCGACCCGGTCAACCTTTCCGACCAGGTCATTGCTGGCTACGATTTCGCGCCACACGTCCGCGACCGGGCCGGGCAGGTGATCGGGCGCTTCTACAGGCTCAGGGGCGTCGGACGGTTTGCGCTTGGTCATAGATTCAACTCCCCGATTTCCATCTTGCCGATGTCGAGCGGCTTCGTGGATAGGTGGCCGATGGTGATCGAGTGCAGCGGGCGTGCCTGAATTGACGGCCATTCTGACGCTGCCTGGGGCCGCAGCCGGGCCACGAGGTCGGACAGCTGCCGGCGTGACTTTCGCCAGTCGATAAGGAGGGCGATGTCAGCGACGCTCATTTGCGGGTAGTCGGCCAGGACATCCCTGACGGCTGGCTCAGCGTCCTCGGAGGCCGAGGGGCGGTAGTAGTTGTATCTGGCTCCCGGGCGCAGCGCGCGGCGTACAGCGTTCCGTGAGGCACCGTGGCCCCGGCTGATACTTCGGATCGATTCGCCGTCCTCGCGGGCTTCCCTGAAGGCTTGGCGATCGTGCACTTCAGGGGTTCTTCCGGCCCTGCCACGCCTCGGCATGGCCGACCGTCAGGAGGTGGGGCGTGTCTTTCAACTTGAGAAGGGCAGTCAGGATGTGGACCGTATCATCCACTCCGTATTCAACACCTGGCCGCGGGCCTTGGTTGAGCAATGTCCTGTAGCCGATGATCCTGGGGTCATTCTTGGGCATCTCGTGAACCCATTTGAGATGGTCCGCTTGATGGCCGTCTATGACAACGAGAACACGCTCAACCCCGGCCGGCGCTTGCATGAGCCACTTCATGGCCAGCCGAGTCTTGCCCTCCTGACGAGCGCCGAGGATGGCATGCTCCGGTCCTTCGCGGTAATTCGGGTCATCCAGTTTCGCGGACCTCGCTTTGGTAGCCCTGAGGTTGTTGTGGAATTCGGGGGAGGGGTCAATATCGAGAGCCGAGCCAATCATGCGGTCGGATGCGTACGCCAAGATATCGGGCGTGTTTGCATCGTCACGATTGCCATCATTTGCCATGTTCGAACCGGCCTTTCGGGTAAGATGATGGGTCCGTTTTCCCCGCCAATTCAACGTTTCCGGCCCAAATCCATGCGGCGCGAGGCCCGGGGGGAGAGGGAGGTGCAGGCGGGGAGTGTCCGGGACGGTGGGAGGCTGGATTTTTGGCGGTTCACCAGTCCTCGGACACCGTGCCGAGGTCCGGTTGGTGGATCCCGGACCAGCCAGGGAAGTCCGTGACACCATCGGTCCCGTCGAACCGTTGAAACCAAGTCCTCACACCAACGAGTGTGTTTACCTTGTCGGCCCTGTCTCGTTGTCTGATCCGTTGTGCCAGCTCGTTCTGATCAGCCGTCAGCAGGAACACGTGAGTAGCAGCTACCAACTGCGCTGCCTTGGCCCGGGCCGCCGATGTCGCGCCGGTCCTGATGACAACAGCTTGGGCATTCGGGTCAGTGGCGATGGCCGCGAGCGCATCAGTGAAGTGGCGTTCGCTCATCCACTCCGGGTCGTCACGGTCGAAGACCTTCAGGCCTGACTGTCTGGCCGCGGTGGTCTTGCCGGCACCGGGCGGTCCACACAACACAACGACTGTTCGGGCCACCGGCTCACCAGTCCTCTGACGTCACGCCCATGCCAAGGTCTTCACTCGGACCAGCTGCCTTGTTGCACGACAGATGGGCAGGCTCCCAGTTGCTGGGTTCCCAGGTCAGATGCGGGTAGAGCTTCCGTGACTTCACGTGCTGCACACTGCAGGACTGCTCGTGCGGATAGGTCAGCGTGTAGTCGATGCCCTGCTTGCAGATACAGCAAGGCTTGTCCTTCCGGCGCCCTTCGGCCTTGACCTTGAGAAGCGCGTCACCTGCCCGGCGTCCGGACCAGGCGGGGATGCTCATGCCGTTCAAGCAACTCACCACCTCGGGCATGACAAAGGCCCCGACGGTAATTCGTCGAGGCCTTCATCCAAAGCTTTGGGGACAGCTATCCCCTCGGATTTAGGGTACTACACTTTCAGACCCGCATCCGCCTTCGCCCCTGCATGTACTCAAACACGTTGAGAACATCGCCCGGATAGTAGATCCGCTGCGCCCTCTCCGAGGTGGTGACCCGGTCCAGGACGTACTGCAGCTTGCCCAACTGCACCCAGTTCTCAAAGTCCTTCTTGAGGATCACTACCTTGGTCTTTCGCTGCAGGAACTCTCGCACTGCCCGCGGTGGCATGGGTTCCCCTCTGGCTTTGCGTCTCAGCTTGTCCATGACGTCGCCTACGTTGTGGACGGTGTTGCACTCAGGGCACTTGACCGTGACTTCGTCAGGGTGGGCAACCAGCCGGCCATCACAGGGGGTCGGATCATCATCCTCGTCTTCACCATCGAGCGGTTCCTCGCAGCGGCCATAGACCCGGGAGTCTTCCGGCCCCCACACCAAGTCGCGGGCCTTGGTCACCCAGTCCCGCGCCATGAACAGAATCTCCCCAGCTTTCTGGTTGTCGGCTGCTGTCTCATACGCACGGGCCGGGAGCTGGTGAAGCCAAGCCCGCAGCAGGTAGGCATCCACGTTCATGGCAGGCCGGGACTTCGCTACACCGCCACCACCGCCACTTGCACCCGGGCTCCTGGTCACAGCTGTCTGATCGATGGCCCCACCGATGAACTGCAGCAGCGGCCCCACGTCAGCGAGCAGCGAATCCAACTCCACGATGCAATCTGTGCAGAGGTAGAGCGACGTCTCCCGACCGCAGTCTTCTGTCGTGCAGGTGGTCATTTGTCCCCTCTCAGTTCTCGCAGGATTCGACCGCTCGCCAAATCCTCAGGCCGCCACACGCCAACATCGAGGCCGGCCAATTTGAGGATCCTCATGCAGAGCGCTTGGGCAGGACGCACCCGACCCGTTGCAGTCTTCAGCTCCCGGAACAGGACACGTCGCCTGGACAGACTGCCGAGGACGAGATCCGGAAAGCCTGCCTGCGAACGCCGGCTATCCGGGTTGTGGTACCGCAGCTCATATTGAAGGTATTGGGCGAGTTCCATGACGGACTTCTGGAACTGGTCTTCTGCTGGTGAGTTATGCGATGAAAGTCGTTTGGTAGGCATGTTCAGTTCCGTCCTCGGTTGCGGGGGCGTCTTCTTCTGGTTTGGTTCTTGGGTTTGCCTTGGGAGGTGTGCGGGGCTTCCTGCCCTGCACTTCCCTTACCTGCCTGACCCGTCCCGTCCCTACCCGTCCCGACATATCCAGATCCGGGATACCTGTGTCCTGGGTCGGGATTTGGTCTGGTGTTGGTCTTTGGTGCCGTTGCAGCCGGGTGTGCCGTTGCTGCCGGTGAATGCCTAACCGTTGCTGTGTGGGTTGTGGAGTCGCTGTCCGGGCCGGAGGGTGCCGTTGCCTCGCTTTGTGCCGGAGCGGCCTGCTTGGGCTGCTCTACGGCTTGCGTCTCGTCCGTTGCCGTCGTGGTGACGGCCGGTGTGCCTGGTCGGGTGTAGGTGGGTTCTATCGGGGTGCCGTGTTTGGCGATGAAAGCGGCCGTTGCTTCGCCAGTGAGAGGCTCTGCCGGGACTGGAAGGGTCTTCCAGTTGCTTTCGGGGTCATCTTGTCTGCGTCCGTTGCACTCCCGGCAGCAGACCACGAGGGTGTCTACGGTGCCGGCGTGGCCGGGGTTGGTGTGGTCGTAGGTGGCGCCACGTCCTGATTTGGTGTCTCCCCAGGCGACGGTCTTGCCGCAGTAGCGGCAGGCGTCGCCGTCGCGGGCTCTGACTCTCCACGTAAGTTCGGGGTTGCGGGTGTCCCTCTTTCTCTGGTTCGTCCACTCTCTTTCGGCTTTGAGGATCATGTGGAAGAGGTCGTTATCTTCGACGAGCTTGAACGCCTTGCGCTCTTCGCCGTCCACGATGATCTTGGTTTCGCTGAGGTAGCCGCAGAACTTCGCGGCCTTGATCAGCTCGTTGTACCGGCCGAGCGATCCGGCCATCTGCCGGGCGGTGCCGACACTGATGATGTAATCCTGCTCGTAAGCAGCTGCTTGCGTGGCGCAGCGGGCCACGAAGCCGAAGCACTCGTTGAGGATCCGGTCATCGGCGTCGTCCATTTCCACGGCGGCGAGGACGATGGGGTGATTCGCCGCCGCGTCGCCCTGCTTCAGCCATGGCACTGGATGGACCTTCTTTCGTGGTTATCGCCGTAACCGGCAAGGTTGTGTAGATGAACGCCCGACGGTAGGCCACGGACAGGGGCCGGTTCGCTGCAGCCAGGCGCAGCAGCGCTGAGCGTTGCCACGGCGTCAGTTGTTCCCCTGGGACCTTTTCGGCATAGTCGATCAGGCGGGTTCCGGACTTATTCGTAGTCATGCCGAGCGCCTCCGTGCTTGCCGGTGGATGCGGTCACTGAGGAACTGCGTGAGTGCCCGGTCGGGGTTCACAGGAGCCTCAGCGTGCGGGATTTCCGTTGGCGGCGGGAGCTGCTCCCAGCCCTGCTTTGCGGCGTAGGCGAGCGCCCTGGTGATTGCGGCCTGCTCGTGGCGATTTCGAGCTACTCTTGGTTTGTCCCAGAGCAGCAGGTATAGGGTTCGGATCTCGCGTGCCGTTTTGGCGCTGCAGTGGGTTCGGTCCATGACCAGTGCGAAGTTCCCATGGTTTCGTCCGAAGCGCTTGCTCTGCCAGCCAATTGAGTAGCCGAGGCATACCAGGGGCTTGATTCTGTCTTGGGTTGGTCCGGCCTTGATGGCTACCGTTTCCCCGAGGGTGGTGAGCGAAGGCCGGATGGCGAGTATGCGAGCTGCGACGCGTTTTTCCACTCTTGCCCGCGGAGGCATGCCTCGGGACGGATCGCCGTAGATGATCTTCCCGAGGGTCGCGTTTGATACCTTTGCGAGCTTCGCGATGGTCTTCAGTCCGTAGCCGGCCTTTTTCAGTCTGACCAGGTGCTGACGGACCGGCTCAGCGTCAACGCGGCCTGTGTCATAGGTGCCAGCAGCCTTAGCCGAGGCCCGCTCGTTTTCACGGCGTGTGTTGGCCTCGGTGCAGGGGGTGCAGCGGCACCTATCCAGAACGTACGCCTGAGGCGTGCCGTGTTGGTGGCGGGCCTTGGGGTGCTCGCAGTCGCGTAAGGGGCGGTCGCTCATCACCTCTCCTTTCGTTCAGTTCTTGGGCCGGTGCAAGCACACCGGCGGATTCCTTGAGTTTCTTCGGAGTAGACGATGCCGTTGCATGATGGCCACTTGTCGTCTGGGGCTCCGTGGTAATGGCCGCAGTCCGGGCACCGACTCACTCGACGTCGCCATCCTGAGGCAGCTTTCCCGGTATACATGGAAAGATCTGGGCGTAGAAGTCCGGATGATCGTGGAGCAGTTGAGAGAGTTTCGCCGTGAGGATGGGCGTCTGGTCTGGCGGGGGCTCGTCATTGCGGATCATTGGCTGTCCTCGTCAAAGTGGGGCAGCTCGGCGAAGCGCTGCAGCACATGCTCGATGTCTTCAGCGCGGTCAGCTGAGATCCCGGACCAGTTGTCCAGCCCCCAATCGATGCGAGCGCGGGCGTAGGTCGCGACCTGGGATGCGTGCCAAAACTCTGCCGCCAATTCTGGGCCGGTGAGACGTTTCCTCCAGCTGAGCTGCAGCTCCTTGGCCCGATCTGCACGCCACCTTTGGGCCTCTCGGTAGCGAGGGTGAGCCATGAGCACGGCAGCCGCGCCGTCGGGCCAAGGGTCTGGTGCGATTGGCGGGTGAATCTGCACTTCCATCGGCCGGGTCATGACGTGGCCGCCATGTTCCAGATGTTGAGCTTGCCGATCTCCGGGAACGGGCAGGCCAGCGGCTGCGGCTGGGACAACTCCCAGTGGTACATGCCGGGCCGTGCCCATTCGGAGCAGTAGCCGTCCTTGGTCTTGCAGTCCGTGGAGTAGTGGCAGCCCACGACTTCCACGGTGCCGAGGACGTAGCCCTGCAGCTGCAGATGGTTCCTGACAGCCTGCGGGGCCGCGGCCCGTGCCCGCTGGATCGCCTCGTGCTCATGTCCGGCTTCGTCGTCCCGCTTGGCTACGTGGATGTACAGCGTTCCCCGGTGCGAGGTCGGCTGCGAGCGGTTCTCGACGTTCTTGCCGGCGTTGATGATCGCCCACGCCCACGGGTTCTTCACCGTGAGGGCTCTCAGCCGCGGTGGCTCGATGTGGACCGTCATGAGCAATCACACTCGTCCTGGCCGTTCATCGGCTTCTTGCATGCGTCGCACGTGGCGATCTTCTGCGGGCGGCTGAGCAGCTGGGCGATCATGGCGTCTTCGTCAGTCTCGGTCATGTCTACTCGCCGTCCAGGATGTCGTTGGGGAGGCGGACCGGCATGAGCAGGTGCCGATAGGTGCTCGTCTTCTTTCCCTTCTCCGCGGCGGGCGAAATGCAGACGGGCTTAGCCAGGTTGAAGAAGGCCAGCCTCACGACGTCGGCCTTGACTGCCTTGATCGCGTCCAGAAGGTAGTGCGGGTTGTAAGCCACCGTGGCGGGAGCGTCGATGTTGACCATTTCCGCCAGCAGGACCGGAGTCGCTGCCTGATCGGCTCCTTCGTGGAAGCTGGGAGACACGGAGACGGAGCCAGGACCGATCTTCACGAGTGCCGGGACGTTCGGTTCGTTCAGCTCCCGGGCAACCATGACCTGGTCGAGCAGATCACGGCGGTTCACCTTCACCGACTGGCTGTAGACCTGTTCGAAAAGTGTCTCGATCTTGGGGTAGTCGCCGCCGATGGGCGAGAGAGTGAAAGCGACGTCGCCGGAACCGATGTTCAGGGTCTCGCAACCGCCCCGGCGGTCGGCGATGTCGGCGGCGGCCAGAACGCCCACGGTGATCTTCTCGCCGACCAGGTGCTTCGCCATGGCCCTCCACGATGCCGCTTGCAGCAGAAACGTGAACTCCTGGATTGTGCGGGGCAGCTGCAGTGTCTCGGCTGAGAGGCGGTAGCGGTCAGTTGCCCATATGGAGAGTTTCTTGCCATTGCAGGCGAGCCTGATCGAGGTCAGGATCGGCAGGGTGTCATCCGGGCTCGCAGCCACGGTTGCCCGGTCCAAGGCGCCGGTCAGATCAGCCCTGTCAAGGGTGAAGACATCCAGGACGCCATGCGAAGGGATCGCCGGGTACTCCGACAGCCTGATCGAGTGCAGGAAAGGAATGGTGTAGCCCGCGGCTGTGACTGTGGTCAGCCGCTGCCCCATCAGCTCTTTCGATTCCACGGTCACGGGAACGTCCCGCTTGCGGGTTGTCAGAACGCGGATCGTTCTCACAAGCCAGTGAAACGGGACCAGAGCCTTGGTGTTGCGCAGGGCGTCGACCGGTTCATGGTTCAGCCTGGCTACCGCCGTCGTGGAGTAGTCATAGCCAGTCAACGTCGCTTTCCCACGGTTGCACTCCACCACCATGAAGCTCAGGATCGGGACCGCGGGCCGCGACGAGATGGCAACACCGACGGCGGCGAGTTTCCGCAGCCATTCCGTGCCGGTGGCCGTGACTTTCAGATCGGCGAGCGCCGGTTGTGTCGTTGTGGTTGGTTCGGTGATGGTGGTGGTCATCTTCTGGCCTCTCGTGGTTCGTGGGTGTAGTGCTGGGCTTCCTCGGCGTGGAGGGCTGCCCTGGCGGATATGAGGTCGATTCGTGCGCGGTCCAGCTCGTCGTCGGTTTGCTGGAGGCGGCGGGATTTGGTGGTGGTGTCGAGGCCGTCAAGGTCGTCGGCGAGGATCTCTGTGAGGAGGTTCTGCCGGCGGACGTTGAGTGCCGCGGTGATCCTGGTGGCTTCGTCGTGGCGGCTTCGGTAGACGCGGATCTTCTGGTCTTGCCAGCGCTGGTCGTGGGATACCCAGACCATCAGCGGGCCATCCCGTTCAGGCGGCTTCCGGCTTTCCAGTGGGTGCCGATGATCAGGTGGCCCTGGTCGAAGGCTTCCTGAGCTGTGTCGAACCATGGATCGGGTTGCGGGTGCATGACGCCTTCCTCGTCCCACAGGGTGAGCCGCCATCGGCCGTTAGCGCCGGGACGAACACCGGCGCGAGGGAAGCGTTGCTCCTGGTTCGATTCGAACGGGGCCGCGGGCCGGAGTCCAAGGACTTTCTCCACGTGATCGAGGACGTCGCGCTTGGCTTTCCAGCGGACGCCGACGGGTGCAGGGTCATCAAGGATGTCTGGCCGGAAACCGCAGGCGCAGACGGCTTCGTTGTCCGGGTTGCGTTTGAGGAAGTGCCTAAGCTCCTTCATCGTCAAGCTCCCATCCTTCGTCGTTCTCAGCGGCCGTGGCCGTGGTTTCCTTTTCCTTGTCGTCCCAGTAGTCGATGGCTTCCTGCTCGTAAGCCGTGACCTCGTAGTCGAAGATCTCCTTGCGGAGGTCAAGGAAGTACTGCAGCGAAGTCCGGTCCCACGCGTAACGGCACTGCCACGTTGTTGGCCTGTGGAGGTCGTCCTTCATCAGGTGCAGGTGGGCGTGGAGGTATGCCAGCTGCAGCAGCTTGAGCTTGTCGATCCTGGCCGCGACAGCCTCCTGCACGTCAGCTGTTACTCCGCTGTCGGCCATGATGCCGATGCCCAGCACCCGGGCGGCCCGGACATGGGAGGCGTTGTAGCCAGAGAACATCGACTTCCGGAGCGCGATGACGGCTGGTGCATCCTCTGGCCGGTCGAAGTGGCCGGCAGCGGCGCTAATCTTCCGCTCGACGTGTTCCAGCCACAAAGCATCGGCCTGCTCCAAGCCAGCTGCGATGTCCTTGAGTCGCTTCTTGTCCGCGATCTCTTCCTCGGACAGCTTTGCTTTCGTGGACTTCTTGACCTGGTACCACTCCAGATCGCCGCTGTAGCCGATGACGGCTACCTGCCCCTCGGCGACGCGCTGGGCCGGGGTCTTCTCCCGGTCGTAGTCCCGGTTGTACTTGTTCGAGGTGTACGTATCGCTCTGCTTGATCGTCTTGATGCCGAGATCGCCGATCAGCTGATTCGAGGCTGCCGTTTTGAAAGCGACTTCCTTTTCGCGCCGGAGGCGGTTGACCGTGTATGTCCAGTCAGGAGTGCCGGCGTTCTCCGTCAGCTCTGCCGTGGCCTCCGGGTTGTCGGCGAACTCGTCAAAGATCAGGGACTGTTCCAATGTCATTCGGCCCGCGTCGATGGCTGCCTTCGCGGTGTCGGGGAGTTTGACCAGGGCAGAGCGGGAACGGATGAACGTCTCGGAACGGTGGATGCGCTTGGCGACCTTCTTGACCGACATGCCTTCGCAATCGAGCATCGCCTGAATGGCCTTCGCTTCATTGATCGGGGTGATGCCCTCGCGGTGGGTGTTCTCCCGCAGCATCGTTTCGAGCTGCTTATCCAACGTGTTCAGATCCGGGCGCAGGCGGGCATACAGCTCGTCCACGTTCCCGAGCCGGGCGGCGGCCGTTCTTCTGTGACCGGCGACCAGCAGGAACTTGCCGGCGTCGTCGCCGTCGGTGATGGGGTAGACGTGCAAGGCCTCGGTGTTGCCGTTCTCCGCGATGTCGTTCGCCAGCTCGGCCAGCTTCTGCGGATCCCCAAGATCGTCCCTTGGGTTCTGTGGATGGTCGAGAAGATCCGCGACCGGGATCATTCTGAATTCGGGTGTCATGACTGTCCTTCGCAAGTGTGGGTGAATGCTTGCTCCGCCAGGGCAAGGGTCAGCGCGGCCCGAAGGTGGCTGATGGCAGCATCGAGTTCGCCGTCCTGCAGCGCAGAAAGGGCGCGGGTGGTGGTTCGTTCGATGCGGAGAAGGCGCAACGCAGCGTCATCACGGACTACTGGGTTGCCCAGCCACTCCTGTTCGGTGGCTGCTTGCCGCTGGCGGTGGACGTTCTCCTGGTCCTTCTGAGCAAGGACCGGGACAGCGTCCGCTGTCTGGGGAAAAAGGCCGGCGCCGGGGCGGGCGCCGGGTGGTCTATCTGTCATCGGCGCCCCCAATCGCCGGCAGTCATCTTCTGCGCCTGGGCTGCGGCCCCGACTCTAGAACGAATCCGCCGGCCCCTGCCAAAAGAATCAGCAGGCCAGCGAGGTAAGCGCCGTTCGCGGTGCCCGTGGTCATCAAGACCAAGGCAGCGCCGAGGATGACCAGAGGCCCGTACAGGAATGCGCGGCGGCGATGCAGGCCGACCCGCGCCGACGGGCGCATCACTGGCCCACCCCCGGCAACGCCACAGCCTGACCGCCGTTTTCGCGATACTCATGCAGAGAGAAGTTCGCGCGGGGAGTCCCGTCCACGATGATCTGCTTCGCGTGAATATCGACGGCGACCTTCTGCGGAGACGGCCACTTCGAACGCGCATACGTCGTCAACTGGGCCGCCAGCTCCGTGTTGTCACGGAAGTGAAGATCCGCGTGCTCCCGGTACGGGCGATGCCCTATCGGCTGCACAACGGCGAAGAGCTTCTTTCTGGTCTTCATCTTCTGCCGCCCCTCAACTGCTCCGCCCGACGGGTAGCAGCACGATCAAGGGCGGCGAGCTGCTCCGACTGGGAACGGTTCGGATCAAAGACCGTGACCGACGCCAGATGCGGCCCCGGCTTCGGGCTGCGCTCGGCCAAGTCCTTCAGGTTTTCCACGGCGCGAGGATCGAGCACCACGTGAACCTTCGTCGGGATTGAGGCAGGTGCCGGTTCAACGGGCTGCCACCCGGCAGCCTCAGAAGAATCGGCAGTGGTCTTGCGATACCGGTCAGTGCAGGTCTTAACATCAGCGATGAAGTTCCGAGTCTTCGTCACCACGTCGGCGAGCGCATCGGCGATCTGGGGGAGAACTAGTTCGATGTTGCCGTGGCGGTCGAATTGCCGCGTCGTCTTCAACGCGCTGATCAGGTTCTCGGCGTCCTGGATGGCAGACATCAGGAGTTTCTGCCGGCGTCCCTGCTCGTGCGGGATCATCTTCTCCACGAACGCCTCTGTTTCCCCTTGCCGGTCGACGGCGTGGAAGTACGAGTGGCGGGGGAGGTCCGCTGCTTGGGCGCGGGCCGTCATTTGGCCGCCTCGCGCGCGACTTTCGGCGGTGTGATGATGCCGCGCACGGATTGGCCCAGGAGTCGTGCCTCGGCAAGCTTTTCAAGTTGCTCAAGGGATGGTCCGCCAGGCGTGTAAGCAGCCAGGGCGATCTCTCGGGGGCTCATCTGGTTCATTCGGGCGGTGGCCCGGGCCAAGACCCGACCAGCGGCTGCGATGTGGGGGATGGCTTCCGGCGGTAGATTCCGGAGTCTTCTGAGGGACATTTGTTAGACTCGTTTCGTTCGGGAGTCAGGCCTTGTTCAGATCAGGTGCCTGGCTCTTGTTTCGTATGGCGGTCCAGTGAGTTCTTGGCGGAATGGCACTGGGCCGCCTTCTTACTGCCCTGCGGGTTACGCAGGGAAACATGTGTCGGCTCTAGCCGGTTTTGCGCAGCGAAACTACGTTGCTGCGGTGGACGCAATCGTTTCCGTCCAGCCACGCGTCGAGGCATTCTGCCCGGATTAGCCAGCGGCCACGGAAAGTGCGTTGTGTGCCGTGAAGCTCCCCGCCTTCGAGGGCGCGGCGGACGGTTACCGGGTGGCGGTGAGCCGCCTCGGCTGCCTCGGCAACCGTCAAACGCTGTGCTACTGCGGGGGCCATTCGGCTACTCCTGTTCGAGTGAAGGATTGGGAACCGGTGCAGCGGCAGTGGGGGAAGATGCCGCTGCACCGGGTAGGGGCTCCCCGTCTGTAGGCTGAGAGGCTCCAACACCCGCACCATTCGGTGCACCTACAGATGGGGAAGATTTATGGGACTTCTGCGGATCGACGGGCACTGCGCCTTGGTCGCCGACGACGCCGTTATCAACTCGACTCTCAAAGCGATCCAAAGTCGGCTTGCCATCCACGCCGAGCGAGACGGCGTGTTCTTCCAGCTCGTCGCTCGTGGTCGCGGCGTGCCCGCATGGGCCGGCCGTCTGCCTGAATTCGTGATTCTCCCTGGCACCCAACTCAGCGTCGAGGTGTCCGGGAGCAAGCTTGACCAGGGCGTCTTGGACCTCCTGACCAGCGACGGCGAAACCCGGTCCCCACACATCACTTACGATCTCGCGAGCGATACGTTCGAGCGCTTCGGAGCTAGTCAGACGTGGTAGCAGCTCCGACAGATCCTTGAGCGCCATGAACTGCTTTACCGGCTGCTGATCGAAGTTCGAACATGGCCGAACTTGGCCGTTCGCGCCAAGGCTTTCGATAATCCACCCATGCGCGTCCAAGACCTGCGCAGCATGACCGGGCACGCGGACCCAGTAAGACCGTCCCGAAGCGGGGCCGCTCAATTCATCGGAGTGGTCGCTTGCCGGGGTCCACGGGCTCATGCTGTCTCCTTTGTGGTCGTGACCGGCGCGGCGGAAATGGGGGAGTCCGCCGCGCCGGAATCTTTGGGGGCCGCTTCAAGAAGCGCCTTCGTCTGCTGCAGGAGCGCGATGAACAGGACCAAGTCTTCGACCTGGAACATCGTGATTTCTTTGTCGTAGCCAGAGCTGAGCGACACCAGCGACGGGGCCTCTGCGTTCCAAGCGATGACCTCGACCCTGTGCTGCTGAACAGAAAGGCCGCTGGGGAAAAGATCCGTCGGATGCTCAGACACAGCTTCGACGCGGTGGACAGTGCGGTACCCGCTCATGCCGACATCCTGCGGTGGTGGAAGCCTGAGCCGCCGCGTCGAATGGGATGGCTGCCAAGTGTATCGAGTGAACTGGCAACTCCAGGCACGACTTCAAACTCTTCAGCCTCGAAGAGTTCCGCCCAGGGAACTTCGAGCCAGGTCGCGATGTCCACGGCAAGTGAAGCGGTGCAAGTTTTCATGCGGCCCAACTCCAGCAGGCTGATCGTGTTCTGGGAGCAGCGCGCGAGACTCGCCAGCTGCTCCTGGGAAAACCTTCGCTGCTTGCGCCAGCGGCGAAGGCTGTCAGGGTTCTTGACCCTCATCCACGTATCCTTCCGTGCCTGCGCCCTGCGGCGCCTGAATGTTGATACCGACATTTCTACTCCTCCGTTGTGGTGATTACAAGTTGACTCTAGTTACTCGGTAATAGGTTGTCAATCCTACAAGCGGAATTGCCCTTGCCGCGTCTGTAAAGTGGTGCCAGTTACTTGTAGTCAGTTTTCTGACCCGCGCTTTCACAAGAAGCGGGCCTAACGGAAGAGTCGGCGTCGTGAACGAACCAAAGAGTCTAAAGGAACTAGTGGAGCTAGCGGTCGAGTACCGCGGCGCCTCGGGCCTGGGCTTGTCACAGCTGGCAGCCAAGAATGGTCAGCAGATAACTACGACAACGATCAACGCCATCCGCCAAGGAACCTACAAATATGTTCCCCGCGAGGGCACTCTTCGAGCGCTTGCATGGCTGGCCGGCGTTGACGCTTCGGTTGCGTTCATGGCCGCGGGGCAGCCCGTCCCCGGTCCACCGTTTGCCGAGGAACTCCCGCCAGGAGTCGACAACCTTTCGCCGAAGTCGCGGAAGATCATGATCGATCTGGCTCGGGTCCTCGTGGACTTGGAGAAGAACGCTGATGCAAGCAACGACGAAGACCAGGAACGGCCCACTGACATCAGCAGCGCCCGCGAGCGCCGTGACGCTCGCCCTGGACAGAAGACCAAGCGCCGGCTGACGGCAGCCGAAGAGCAGGGTGATGGCAACATTCCTTTGCCGGACAACTGGCAGGACTTGGCCGCTGGTGCCCCGCACGAGTCTCAGATCAAGCGAGATCGTGAGTGGGCTGAGCGTGGCGAAGAGTCGCAGGACCAAGGGGAATAGGTAGCTGCAAATGAGTATGGGGGAACCGGTCGATCACTCGATCCGGCTGAATTGGCTTGGGCTTCTTGCGGGGCGTCCGCGTCCAGAGGCTGAGACTACGATCTTTGCCATCGCGGATGTGGCCAACACGGGATCGGTCCCGTTTCTGGGTATTGCCACTGATGGCGGACGTTACTGGGTGAAGTACATGGGGAATGCCCATGGCACAGACTCGCTGATTGCCGAGCGTGTGGTTGAGGCGCTGGCTCGCAAGTTGGATGCCCCGATGCGTCCATCCGTTTTGGTTGATGTTCCTGAAATCCTGACTCATGACCCCCGCATGGTGGGCAGCGGCATTCAGGCCGGCGTCGCGCATGGTTCCCTGTTTCTGGACAACTGCTTGGAGAAGAACGTCCTCGACTCCGTGACGCGGGACGGAAACAAGACCCGGCAGCCGCGATTCATCGCACTTTGGGAGCTTTGTTACGGCGAGGATGAGCAATGGTTGTATGACCGCCAGAGCGACGAGCAGGTCTGGTCTTACGACCACGGGTACTGGATTACCGGCGGCGAGCCCGAGCCGCTGACCGTGAAAGACCTTGAGGTGACGGTCAAATCCTGGGAGCCGTGGAAAGGCCCGCTGAAGGGTATGGACCCCGCGGCGTTCGTCGACATGCTTGAACGCATTGAGGCGCTAACCGTGACGGACCTTATAGACGTGGTTGCGAGTGTGCCTCTAGCATGGGGTGTCCCGGATGAACTCTTGGAATCGCTCGCATGGTGGTTCTATATGAGAAGAACTCACGCAATGGCAAGAATGCGCCAGCTGGCCAAGGAGACCTCCCTGGCCAACCCGAAACCCAAGACGAAGTGAGGTGAAGATGTTCTACCAATACTGGATAGTCCGCTACGTGCCGGACCCAATCCGTGGAGAATTCGTCAACATCGCCCTGCTCGTTGGGGCGGACGGTCATGACTGGGCATTTCGTCAGGTCAGGCACCTCAACCGAGCCACGCGCCTCGGTGGTGACCCAATGATCGCCAATTATTGGCTGCGAGAACTGCAGCGCATGGTAATCAATCTTGATCGTGGCCGCCCATCGGGTCCGGACGCCTTGCTGACTGCGATCGCCGACTCTGGCGAAAACATCAGCGCTGCCACTGTCGCCCGGTTAGCGGCCCGCCTGAACAACGCAGTGCAAGTATCAGCGCCGTACCCGATCGTTGCCGATTCGGCGCAGGCTGGCGTTGACATGCTGTTTGATCACCTCGTGGCAGACCCTCAGGTCAAGACTCGCGAACTCTTTGGCGCCCGCGTAACAAACTATGTGTCACAGCAGTTCCAGCACGCTCTGCCAAGGGATAGCCAAGCTGTTATCCGAAACCGCCCTCACGTGCGGGTGGGGGCTGTTCCTCGAACAGCCAACTTCGCCGTAACTGACTCTCGGGTTGAGCAAATTACCAACACGTGGTCATTCAACCTCGCGGACGTCGAGAAGGTTTCAACGGAAATTCAGGCATGGGCGGCCCATATGAGCCGTCTAAGGATGAAAGGTGGGCTCCTCGAATCGAAGGGCCGGCCGCCCCTGATCATCCCTGAAGACGTCCAGCTTCGAGTCGTCTATGAAGAGCCGAGAACCGACGCAGCAAAGCCTGCCCTGGATATCGCCAGAGAAGTCTGGGGCGAAGTGCCTGGGCTGGTCGCATACCCAGAGAGTCAGCGATCTCGGCTGGTCGATGACGCTCTCGCTGCCGTGGCCTGATTCAGCCCGTGGAGTAATGAACCGCACCCGTCACGTTGTTACTTCAAGTTCTTAGGCTCTTGCTCAAACCTCTACTATTTCGAATATGTGTTCGAACTGGGGGATTGATCCATGGCTGCACCTTCGTGGCCTAAAGCATGTCCGCCTGTCCTGGGTGGACATGCCTGACGGCGCTCGGGGCAGGACAAACGGCGTTGACGTCATTTGGCTCAACAAGGGTCAACAGCAAGTAGAGCGGCGCTGCGCCCTTGCTCACGAACTCGTGCACCTTGAACGTGAGCACCGGGGCTGCCAGCCGCTCAGCATCGAGGCCGACGTCTGCGAAGAGACGGCCAGGCGGCTTATCCCCATGGATCTTCTCAGCAAAGGCCTCCGCTGGGCTCGTTCCTTCGACGAACTGGCTGATGAACTCTGGGTCACTCCCGACGTTCTGCGGGACCGCTTGACGGGCCTCGCGGACGCCGAATGGGAAACGCTCCTCACACTTGAGCTACAGCCGCTGTAGCCAGCCATCAAACTCGATCCAATACGGAAACGCTCCGAGCGTTTCTTCGGCCGAAAGGGCACTCATGGCCTGGACAAAGAAACTCCCCTCCGGAAAGTACCAGGGCCTCTATCGTGATGGGGCTGGCAAGGAACGGTCGGCTGGCACCTTTCCGCACAAACGAGCAGCTCAGAATGCGGCGAGCGCCAAGGAAGAGTCGTCGCGTTCTGCTGGGTGGCGGGATCCGGATGCTGCGCGCCGGACCTGGGGTGAGTGGTGCGAGGAGTGGTGGCCCACGCGGAAGATCGAGGCGTCCACTGCTGCGAACGAGCTGAGTATGCGAGACGCGCACCTGGTCCCGAAATGGGCTGATGTGCCGCTCTGCGACATCACCCGGCAGGACGGCCGGAAGTGGATTGCCGAGCTGTCCAAGGTGGAGATCAAGCCCAGCAAGGCCGAGCTGAAGCGCCGAGAGAACAGCGACTACAAGCCAGTCGTCAGGACCTTGGCCGCGTCCAGTGTGCAGCGGGTCTTTGGGCTGTTCTCAGCCTCCTTGATGGCGGCCGTCGATGCGGAGGTCCTGCCGGCCAATCCGGTCTACCGGCTGAAGCTCCCGCAGCGGCCACCGGCTCAGGAGCGCTACCTCACTAAGGACGAGTACCGGGCGCTCGATGCCGTCCTGGAAACTAAGGTCGATGCCGCCATTGTTGGGCTCCTGGTCGGAACCGGTTTGCGCTGGGGTGAAGCCATGGGGCTCCACGCCCATCGCGTGGACCGCGAGCGCCGCATGATTCATGTTGTGGAGACCTACGACTATGAGGCGGCGATGATCAAGCCTTACCCGAAGGGCAAACGTGCCAGGAGCGTTCCCCTGCCGGACTGGGTTGCGCAGCTCCTTGACGAGCTGGACATACCCGCGGCGACCAGCTGCGGGCATGACCACCGCGTTGGCCGGTGCCGCTCGGGGCTTGTGTTGAATGCGAAAGGTGCGATGATCGACGCGGACAACTGGCGCAAGCGCGTCTGGGCGCCGGCGCTTGAGGCTGCCGAGATCGACCACGCCCGCCCACACGACATGAGGCACACCTACGCATCCTGGTTGATTCAAAGCGGGGTCTCGATCAAGGAAGTCGGGCGGCTCTTGGGGCACGCATCGCCGGTAACGACCGAGCGTTACGCGCACCTGGCGGAGATCCCCGCCGAGCAGGTCACCGACGCGCTGGACCTTGGCGTACGTACCGCAAACGTACCGCAAAGCGCTGCTCTATCGGGCTACACGGCACTTCGCGTAGTACCACCCCAATAGGCCTGCTTCCCAATGCTGGCGCGGATTCTGTCAGTTGACGCTATACCGCGTTTCACGTGACTTTTCCGCTAGAGGCTCTTTCGCATCGAAGAGGTCAGGAGTTCGAATCTCCTTAGCTCCACACGTTTTCTCCATCCCGTGGCGATCAAGCCCGGATTCTTCGTCTTATGGCTCCAGCGGTTCTCAGGCTGCCTTAACGAACGCTCCCGGCCTGGGCTAGCCTTGGCCGCATGTCCTTCGTAAAACACTTCGACCACGTCGGCATCACCGTTGCTGACCTCGATGGAGCCATAGCCTTCTTTGAAAGCCTGGGCCTTGGACTTGAGGGCCGCATGCACATGGAGGGTGAATTCGTTGACACCGTGATCGGCATCCCCGGATCCCGCAGCGAGATTGCCACTCTGCGGGCTCCTGACGGCGGAACGGGTGTGGAACTGTCCTCGTTTACGCACCCCGGGCACGAACCCGGTTCGCCCGCGGCCATGTCCAACCATCTGGGGTTGCGAAACGTCGCATTCGAGGTGAACCACCTTGATGCCGCCATTGAACGCGTGGGTTCGGCTGGCTATGGACTCATCGGCGGCGTTGGCCGGTATGAGGACATGTGGCGCATGGCCTACATACGGGGTCCTGAAGGAGTCATCGTGGCGCTGGCGGAAAGAATCGATCAGGGCTGATGAGCCATTGTCCCTCTAATGCCCCGGGTATAGCGTTAGCTATCGTTCAGTATCGTTCGCGATCTTCCGAGGTGGGCATCATGCGTGATTCATTCCCCGCAAGCGGGTTCATGGGAAACAATTTCGACGGCGTATGGCAAGCGGTGGAGGACTTCAAGTCCCGCTTTGAAAAGCGGGCAGGAAGCCGGGCGGGCCGCGGCGAACTGCGGACGGCCATCCTCGCGCTTCTGGCCGAGCGGCCCATGCATGGCTATCAAATCATCCGGGAAATCGAGGAGCGCAGCGGCGGTAACTGGAAGCCCAGCGCGGGCTCCGTGTATCCGACACTGCAGTTGCTGGCTGATGAGGGTTTCGTCAGTGCCGAGGAATCCAACGGCCGCAAGATTTATTCACTGACCGAGGCTGGCCGGGAGGACGTCGACAGCACCGAAACGTCGTCGCTGTGGGGCAGCGGGGCGGAGGCCGGGCCCGGGTTCGGGGCGTTGCCCAAGGCCGGCATGGAATTGGCCCAGGCAGCGGCCCAGGTTGGTCGTTCCGGCACTCCCAAGCAGGTTCAGGAAGCTATTGCCGTCCTGGAGGACGCCAGACGCCGGATCTACACCATCCTCGCCCGGGACTGAGGGGGTGGCATCGGTTAGGGGAAGCCGGTCTGTCCAGTCGCCCGGTTTCGGGAACACGCGTGCCCGGTATCGCCGTATCCTGCGTTTCGCGGCGTGGCACCTCGCTGTTACGTGGTGGTTCGAGCTTGCGTTGCCCCGGCTTGGCTTGCGGAGGATTCCGGAACGCAACCGGGCGAGGAGAATGCAGCAGTTCGCCCGGCGGTTCCATGTGCTGGCTGTGGAACTTGGTGGCCTGATGATCAAGGTGGGGCAGTTTATGTCCTCCAGGCTGGATGTCCTTCCGCCCGAGATCACAAAGGAACTCGAAGGGCTGCAGGACGAGGTGCCGGCTGTTCCTTTCGATGAGATCAGGGCACTGGCGGAGGCCGAGCTGGGGACGCCACTGGAGGCGGTCTTTGCCTCCATTGACGAGGTCCCCCTTGCTGCGGCTTCGCTGGGGCAGGCCCACCGTGCTGAACTTCGTGCCGCCGATCGGGAGGACACCGGGCTGGGCAGCGTCGTCTTCAAGGTCCAGCGGCCCGGTATCGACAAGATCGTGGACGTGGACCTCGCCGCATTGCGGAAGGTGGGTGGCTGGCTAAGCCGGATCCGCCTGGTAGCCAGCCGTGCCGACGTTCCCGCGATCATCAAGGAATTCGCCCAAACCAGCCTTGAGGAAATCGACTACCTGAATGAGGCAGCCAACCTCGAGCATTTTGCCGCGGATTTCGCAGGCGATGGCCGGGTGGCTGTCCCGGGCGTGGTGTGGGAGCGGACGTCGCGCCGGGTACTCACGCTGGAGGATGTCACAGCCATCAAGATCACCGACGCGAACGGGCTCCGTTCCGCCGGAATCGACCCTGCGGAAGTCGCACCCGTCTTTGCATCGGTCATGTTCGACCAGCTGTTCACCAACGGCTTCTTCCACGCAGATCCGCATCCGGGCAACATCTTCGTTACCCCTGCCGGCGATACGGCGGCAGAACACCCTTGGAAACTGACCTTCATCGACTTCGGAATGATGGGGCAGGTGCCTCCGAAGACACGCGGCGGCCTGCGGAAGCTGCTGATTGCGGCGGCCGCGAGGGACGGGAAAGGACTGGTGGCCGCCATTAGCGATATTGGTGTACTGGTTCCATCCGCAGATACCCGTACTCTGGAACGGGCCATGACGCAGCTGTTCGCACGCTTTGGCGGTATGGGGTTTGCCGAGCTGCGTGAGGTGGATCCACGGGAATTCCGCGAGTTTGCCATGGAGTTTGGAGACGTTGTTCGTTCCTTGCCCTTCCAGCTGCCGGAGAATTTCCTCCTTGTCATCCGCGCCATGTCCCTGACCTCCGGGGTTTGCAGCTCCCTTGATCCGAGGTTCAACCTCTGGGATTCCGTGGAACCCTACGCCGCCGGCTTGCTGCGTGAGGAGCGCGGCAACTTCGCCCGGGACGCGGCCTCGCAGGCGCTTGAGATCGCAACGGTGGCCGTTGGCCTCCCCAAGCGTCTGGATGCCGTCCTCACCCGTCTGAATGAAGGTGCCGTGGAGGTGGCCGATCCGCGGGTGGAGCGGCAGTTGGCGAGGCTTGTCCGTCTTGGCCAACGCGGTGTTGCTGCTCTGGTTTTCAGTGCCCTGCTGCTCGCCGGAGCCCTGGTGCGGGCAGCGGACAGCGGGCTTGGCAACGTCCTGATGATCCTTTCTGTCCTGCCTTTGCTCTTCGTCCTGAAGCCGCCGCGTCCCTGACAGCGGGTCCTGCAAAGCGCCGTAGACTTTCCCTGTGACCGAGACCCCTGCAGCGCGTAACGAGCCAAGGCTTGGGATGTCAGGCCCGGTTGTGGTGGGCGTCGTTCCCGGGCAGAGCGCGCAGGTTCTCGATGCCGCCGCGGACCTTGCTGCCGCGGCGGGCCTTGACCTAAGTTGCGTTTTTGTCGATGTCACGGCCTACCGCGTGGACGGTCCGGCGGGGCGGCGGCTGGCTCCCATAGACCCCGACGGCGTTGATGACACCGCAGGCCTGCTGCCGGAGTCCTTGGAGAAGATTCTTGCTGCTGTGCTCAGGGGCAAGGGTGTCACGTGGTCCATGGAATGGTTGTCCGGCGAACCGGCCCACGCGCTGGCACAACACGCCAAGGCGATCGGTGCCTCCCTGATCGTCGTCGGCGCGAGGGAGCGGAAACCAGGTTCGGCCATCAAGGAGTTCGCAGGTGGGTCCGTCGCGCGGCACCTGGTGCACCTGCAGGATCGGCCGGTCGTGGTGGTGCCCGTGCCCCCGGACAACATGGACCGACTGACGGGACCGGGGGAGTGACCCGGCCGGTCCACCTCAATTGGAGGTTTGTGGGTCTCGTGGCTGCCGGAGGAGTGCTGGGAGCCCTGAGCCGTTACGGGCTGGGGCTGGTCATCCCCTCACCCGACAGGTGGCCGCTGCCTACGCTGATCATCAACATTACGGGGGCTTTGGCACTGGGCGCCCTGTTGGAGGGACTGTCCAGGAGAGGGCCCGACGCCGGTCGTCGCCGTGTCCTGCGCCTCGCCTTGGGCACGGGTTTCCTTGGTGCTTACACCACGTACAGCACCTTGGCGCTGGATACAGTGCATCTGATGACCTCCGCTGACCTGGCCGGAGCTGTGTGGTACGCGGGGGCCACCGTTGTTGGCGGCGCCGCGGCGACTATCGCGGGCATCTGGTTCGCCGCCAGGCAGCATCGCAGGTCCCTGGCCCGTGGACGCCCAGGGGATGGCACGGTGGAGCCATGACGGTGGTTTTCCTTGCGCTCGCCGGCGGCGTGGGCGCGGCGGTGAGGTTCATTGTGGACGGCCTGATCCGGAGCAGGCTGCGCACGGCGCTGCCGTGGGCCACCATCCTGATCAACGTTTCCGGGTCCTTGGTCCTGGGGTTCCTGGGCGGGCTGGTGGTGCGCGGCCACGCTCCGGATTCGCTGCAGCTGGTTCTTGGTACCGGTTTCCTGGGTGGTTACACCACGTTCAGCACGGCCAGCGTTGAGACGATCAGGCTGGTGCAGAGCGGGCGCACGGGGTTGGCCTTGACCAATGCCGTGGGATCTTTGGTGGCGAGTGTCGGGGCGGCCGCTGTGGGCTTATGGATTGCGTTCGCCTTGCCCTGAAAACTGTGGCGACGCGGTTGTAGGATCAGGCCATGGCTAAGAATAGATTCACTGAGTTGTTGTCCGCCCAGGTCGCCAATGAGTTCGCGGCCTCGCAGCAGTACATCGCCGTGGCCGTGTACTTCGATGGAGAGGACCTGCCGCAATTGGCGCGCCATTTCTACCGCCAGGCTTTGGAAGAACGCAATCACGCCATGATGATGGTCCAGTACATGCTGGACAGGAACCTGCGCGTGGAGATCCCGGGCGTAGCACCGGTGCGCAACAATTTCGCCAATGCTAGGGAACCGATCGAGTTGGCCCTGCAGCAAGAAAAGGAAGTGACCCGGAACATCGAGGAAATGTTCCGGGCGGCCCGTGCAGAGGGTGACGCCCTCGGTGAGCAGTTCATGCTGTGGTTCCTGAAAGAGCAGGTCGAAGAAGTGGCATCGATGACGACGCTGCTGAACATCACCGAGCGTGCCGAGAACCTGTTCGACATTGAGAACTACGTGGCTCGCGAGGCCGTGGGCGACGGCGGGCACGACTCCGGAGCGCCATCAGCGGCAGGCGGTGCCCTCTAGCCGAGGGTACGTCAGAGCCACCCCTTGCGCTTGAAGATCACGTACATCAGCAGCGCCGAGCCAACCATGAACGCCAACGCCATGGGGTAACCGAAATCCCAATGCAGTTCCGGCATGACGTCGAAGTTCATGCCGTAGACGCCGGCCACAAACGACGGGGCGAAGAAGATCGCAGCCCGGGATGAGATCTTCTTGACCTGCTCGTTTTGGGCGGCGCTGGCTTCGTTCTGACGGTTCGCCGTGAGAGTGCCATCCAGCGTGAGGGCGTTCTGCAGGATGTCCCGGAAAGAGTTGGCCCGGGAAATAAGGTGCTGGGCATGGTCTTCGACGTCGCGCAGGGAGCGCTGAAGTTCAATGTCCACGCCGTACTTTTCGAACCCCTTTTCCAGGAGCGTCATCATTTCGGGCAGTGGGTGGATGGCACGCTGGAACTGGATGACTTCACGGGCAAGTTCATAGATGCGGCGCGAGACCTTGGTGTCGCCGCTGAAGAGTTGGTCCTCGATTTCGTCGATGTCGTTCTCGAGGCCGGCGACTACCGGGCCATAGTCATCCACCACCTGGTCCACGAGGGCGTACAGCACTGCTTCCGGCCCGTGCCTGAGGAGGTCGGGCCTGCCCTCCAAGCGTTTGCGGACCTGCGCGACGCCCGCCGTTTCGGCGTGCCGGATGGTCACCACGAAGTTCGGTCCGGTGAAGACGTGCAACTCCCCGAACTCCACGGTTTCGGTGTGGTCCACATACCTCGCAGGACGAAGCACGGTGAAGAGGTTGTGGTCGTACCTCTCCAGTTTGGGGCGCTGGTGCGCGGACACAGCGTCCTCCACGGCCAACTCATGGAGCCCGAATTCCGCGGCGACGCCCGCCATCTCCTCTTGCGTTGGACGGTAGAGCCCAATCCAGGCCATGCCGCCGTGCCGGGCAAGTGTTTCGAAGGTCTGCTCCAGGCTCGCGGGGGTGGCGGTGCGGACACCGTCCACATAGACGGCGTTATCGATGATGGTCACTGGTGGAACGCTACTGGATGGCTCCGATGATGGCACCCGCGATGGCCAGGGCCAGCACGTCATGACCGGAGTCGATCAAGGTCACAGCGGACGGCCGACCGGCAAAACCGTTGTGGATCACGTGGCCGCCTGCCCGGAAGATCAGGCCGATGATGATGCCGAGGAAGGCTCCACCCCAGAAGGTGTTCGCGTCCAAGGCGCTGATGAACACTGCCAGGAGAATGCTCGTGATGGCCGAGGCCAACATCATGGGGAGCCAGATGCCCGCTCCGCCTTCGATGTTCTTCAGGTCGTCTTCGGTCTTGCCGATGGCTTCCATCCACTTGCGTCCCAAAACCGCCGGCATGTACCAGACGAACCCAACCACCATGCTGGAAATGAAGGCCAGAAGCACGGCGAGCCAGTTGATGTCGGAAATGTGTGAAAGCCAGTCCATACCCAAAATCTTAGGTCCCGGAACCGTTCTGTACGTGGTCCTGCCGGCCGCGTGTTGGGGCTGCCATCCGGCTGATCAAGGGTTCAGTGCGGTAGGGGATATGGGTGTGCAGGGCAAGGACAGTCTCCGTGCGGATGACGCCCTTGGTGCGGAGCACGGATCGAAGCGCCGACTGGAGGTTGTGGGTGTCTGTTGCCACTACCCGGCACCAAAGATCGCCTCGTCCGGAGATCTCGTGAACCTCCAAGACCTGGGGGATGAGGCGCAAGGCTCCGATCACGCCGTCGAGTTCTCGGTGTGTCACTTCGATGGTCACGAAGGCAACCACGTCATAGCCGACCTTCTCGAGGTCCACTTCACGGCCTGCGGCCTGCAGCACGCCGGAACGCAACAGCCTCTTGACCCTGCTCTGCGCCGTGTTCCTGGCGATGCCGAGGGTGTCGCTGAGCTCTGCTATCTGGATGCGGGGGTCCTTGATGAGCTCCAGCAGGATCCGCAGATCCATGGGGTCCAGGCTGTTCAAATGATCACTCCTGCTCACTTGGGTCCTAATACTTTGATGTTTTCGCTCAATCTTCTCACCCAAGCACTTCTTTACGCTCAGTGATGCGACATCCTGTTGCCACCCATGAACACACTTGGCCGCAGGCCCTCCCACCAGGAGGCGGTGGGGCCACGAAGCGATGAAGGCATGTAATGACTGTCTTGAGCGAGCTCCGCATGCGTCCGGCCACAGCCGTCCGCTGGAGCTGGAATGCCGGAACCACGGCACGGCTGGTCCTGTCCGGAGTGGTGATCTTCACCTTGCTGGTGGGCGCCAACCTGGCCACTCCGCTGTATCCGTTGTTGCAGGCACAGATGGGATTGTCTTCCCTCGACGTGACGGTCGCTTTTTCAAGCTACGTGCTGGCGCTGATCCTCGTCCTCATGGTTGCCGGCCACTGGTCGGATCACATCGGACGCCGCGCTGCCCTGGTGCTGGCTGTCCTGGTGGGGCTTCTTGGCGGCATCATCTTCGCCAACGCGGACGGCCTTCCCGCACTCTCGGTGGGCCGCGCGCTCCAAGGCGTGGCGGTTGGGCTGGCAACCGGCGCCAGTTCGGCGGCGCTGCGGGAGTTGTTGCCGCACCGGCCTGATTGGGCGTCCCGGTTCACCCTGCTCTCCTCGGCCGGAGGAGTGGCGGCAGGCCCGTTCATCGGCGGTCTGCTCTCCCTCCTGCCCGACCCCACCCGCACGCCCTATTACATCCACACCGCAGTCCTGCTTGCTGCGCTTTTGCCGCTGTGGCTGCTCAAGGCACGGCCCGCCATTGCACCCGCCCCGGGCAAGCCGGCTTTCAAGGTCCTTGCTCCCAGGCGTCCTGCCGTTTCCCGGGCTGCCCGGGGTGCCTTCTGGATGGCTTCCTCGGTGGGCTTCCTGAGCTTCGCGGTCTTCGGATTTTGCCTTTCCCTGGCGCCCGGCTACTTTGCGGGCATTGTGCAAGCGGACTCGCGGCCGCTCATCGGCTTGCTCGCCGGCCTCACTCTGGGCGCCTCGGCGATGAGCCAGTTGGTGGGCGTCCGGGGAAGGTACCTGGTTCCCGTGGCTCTGGCCCTGTTAGGTGTGTCGGTTGGGCTGCTGGGGGCCGCTGCGGCCTGGTCCAGCCCGGTTCTGTTGGTGCTGGTCAGCATCACGGCGGGAGCCAGCCAGGGCGTTGCGTTCCGGCAGGTGTTCAACGACGTCGCAGGGAAGGTGGAAAGCGCCCGCCACGCGCAGGTCATCAGTACCGTCTACGTCATCACCTATATGGGCAGCGCCGTCCCGGTGATTGGGCTGGGACTCGCCGTCACGGCCGTAGGCCTCCAGGCCGCCGTCGTTGGTTTCACGGTCCTGTGCGGGGTGGCGGCGCTGCTGCTCGCCGCCGTTTCGCTGCGGGTTGCCCGGAAGGGCTAACGACGCCGGTCGCGCACGTGGGCGGCCCGGTCCAGCCGTGCTTACTCGGGGAGCGGACCCCGGTTGCCCGGGATGTGCTGGAAAACCATGGTTGTTTCCGTATGGCCCACTACGGGGTCGGTGGCCAGATTGTCCAGAAGCCAGTTGCGGAGATCGTCCGTATTGGCGACGGCGATGTGCAGCAGGTAGTCGACGGAACCCGTGGTGTGGAACGTGGAAATCACTGCCGGCAGCTTGGGCACACGGGCGGTAAAGCGGTCGATCTGATCGCGGTCGTGGGCGCGGAGGCGCACGGCGATGAGTGCTTGGACCGAACGGCCGATTGCGGGCAGGCTCAGCACGGCCTCGAACCCTTCGATGATGCCGCGCTCTGACAAAGCCCGGGTCCGCATCAGCGCCGTGGAAGGGGCTATGCCCACCAGTTCGGCCAGTTGTTTGTTGGAGATGCGGGCGTCCTCCACCAGGGCGGCAAGGATTCGCTCGTCGATAGCGTCCAGCGGCTCCGCGTTACCCGGGCTGGATCGAACATTCTTCGCGGCGCTGCTCACTTGTCCTCCTGAAATTGCCGTTTGTTCATCATAACGGTGAATTCCCTGCAACTAAGCGGTTGCCGCTCTCTCGAGGCGCCTGGTGGAGAGCCGCTGCAGCGGTTCGCTGGCCACCATGAGGATCAACGGCAGATTGCCGAGGCCGGGAGCGATGAGGGCAACGATCAGCGCCAGGAAGAAGAGGCCTGCCACAATGGCCCCGGAACGGATTCCGGCCGCGGACTCCACGCGGTCCATGGTGTGGAGGTCCGGGTGGCGGCGCAAGTGCAGGCGGGCGGCCAGGAGCATGACACTGGTGGCCAGCAAGGTGCCGATGTAGACCAGTGGTTGGGCCCAGTCCGGATGCATCTGTGTTGACAGGGCAGTGGCCACCGGCATCCAGACGATGGTAAACATCCACCCCACGGTCAGCCAGAGCAAACCGGAATCCACGCGGCGCACTACCCGGAAGAGACGGTGGTGGTGAACCCAGAAAACTGCGATCAGAAGGAAGCTCAGAGCGAAGCCCAGCAACGCAAACCGCTCACGGTCGAACCATTCGGCGGTAGTTCCTTCCTCATCGGCGAGGTCGCCCACGCTCTCCATGAGCGGGAGGATCAGCAACGTCAGGGCAATCGCCACAACAGCGTCGGTAAATGCCTGAAGCCGCTCCGGCGAGGACAGTTCCCGGGGCCTGGTGACCTGTGCCATGAGACTGATTGTAGGGGGTTCCGCGCCGAAACCAGCCTGTCATTAGCCCTGGGGAACCGTTCGGTGAACCACCGCGGTGACAACCGCCGTCGTGACGGCCAGGGCGGTCACGGCCAACGCCAAAGCCGTCCAGCCATAGGCCTGGAAGGCGAGCCCGCCCGCCCATCCGATGATGCTCGAGCCCATGTAGTAGGAGAGGTTATACAGCGAAGCAGCCTGTGCCCGGCCTTTCGTGGCGATCGCCCCTGTCCATCCTGACCCAACGCTGTGCGCGGCAAAGAAGCCACCGGTAAAGACCACGAGTCCGGCCAAGGTGGCCACGAGGTTATCGAAAAGAGTCAGGGCAAGCCCGGCGCACATCACGCCGATGCCGGCCAGGAGCACGTTGCGGCGACCAAACCGCGTCGTCAGTCCCGCTCCCCACCGTGACGTCACCGTGCCTGAGAGATAGGCCAGGAAAATGAGGCTGACCAGCGTCGCTGGAAGATTGAACGGTTCGGCATGCAGGCGGAAGCCCAGGTAGTTGTAGACCGCCACAAAACCGCCCATGAGCAGGAAGGCCTGAAGGTAGAGGGCGAAGAGCTTGGGGTTGGTTGCGTGTCCGCTCAAGGTGCGCCACGCGCCCCGAAGGCCTTGGACAGGAGCCGGTGTGAAGCGCCGCTGTTTGGGGACCAAGAGCAGGAAGAGGACTGCTGACAACGTGGCCAGCACGGCCACCGCGAGCGCAGCCGCCCGCCACCCCCACAGCTCGCCCACGGGCCCGGCCACCAGCCGTCCGGCCAATCCGCCCAGGGTTGTTCCGGCCACGTAGCTGCCGGCGGCGAGGGCCGTGTGGATTTTGGTGACTTCCTCGTTCAAGTAGGCGATGGCAATTGCGGGAATTCCTCCCAATGCCATGCCCTCCAGCGCCCGCAGGCCCAGGAGGACCGGAACGGTGGGTGCGAGTGGAACCAGCAGTCCAAGGATGGTGGCGGCGCCGATTCCGATTGCCATGGCGCGGACCCGGCCGATGCGGTCGGCGAGGAAAGACCAAGGGAGGACGGTGACGGCCAGGCCCACGGTGGCCAGGGAGATGCTGAGTGCCGCGTCGGCAGCGGAGATGCGGAGGTCAGCGGCCATAAGGGGCAGGACTGCTTGGGTGGAATACAGCTGGGCGAACGTGGCTACACCTGCCATTGCCAGGGCCGCCAGGATCCGGCGGTAGCCACTGGAGCCTTTGGGGTGGCCGTCCCAGGTATCGGTTGCGGCAGTGGTGTCAGGTGCTTTTGTCACCGTTTCAGGTTATGCCCCGCCGAGGAAGTCCTTGACGACGTCGGTTGCTGAGCCGGTCCGGGCGGTCCGCCAACCGGTTCCGGCCCACAGATTGAGGCGGTGCGGGTCGCCGGCGGCTGACGCGGAGGCACGCACGGGTGCTGTCAGGTGGTGGATGGCCGGATACCCAACAGGTGCGTTGGCGTGATCGCGGACGAAGTCGTTCACCAAGGAACGCGCCAGGCGGCCGGTGAACGCACGCGTCATTGCAGTCTCCCTGAATTGCGCATCGCCCAAGGCGTCTTTGTGTGTTTGCCGGGCACCGCTTTCCTCGGTCCGGACCAGGGCGGTGCCAACCTGAACTGCCGAAGCGCCTGCGGCGAGAGCTTCCCTGAGGGCCTCGCCATCAGTGATGGCGCCTGCGGCTATCAAGGGAAGCTCGACGGCGGATCGCACCTGGGTGACGAGCGCCGCCGTCGTTCCTGGTGCGGTGGCGCTCGCGGCACCGCGCGGGAGGAAGGCGGTGGTGTGGCCTCCTGCCGAACTGTGCTGGACGGCCAGCGCGTCCGGGCCTTCTTCAGCGGCCGCCCGGGCCTCTTCGACGGTGGTCACGCTGGTGATCACGACGCTCCCTGCCTTCTGCAAGGCTTTGACCACGGAGGTGCCGGGGAGCCCGAAGGCGAAGCTGACGTATTCAACCGGATCTGCCAGAAGAGCGTCGATCTTTTCCTGCCATGCGTCGTCGTCATCCAGGCGCAGCGGGGGCAAGGTCACTGAGTAGCGCTCGGCGTCAGGTTGCAGTTCCGCCCGGTAGGCCTCCAGCTGTGCCAGGACTGCGGGGCCGGGGTGGAGTTGGCCGGGGTCGGGCACAAAGACGTTCATGCCGAAGCGGAGGCCTTCGGACCGGGCGGCGGCAATCTCCGCCACCATGGCCTGGGGACTCTTGTAACCGGCCGCCAGGAAGCCCAGGCCGCCTCCTTCCTGGACAGCGCGGACCAGTGCCGTGGTGGATGTTCCGCCGGCCATGGGTGCCGCGATGAAGGGAGTGTCGAACAAGGGCATGGCGGTTTCTCCTAGGGGCGCTCCAAGCTAGTCTTTCACGGTGAACAATCTTGACTCCGCAAGCCATTCCCCTTCCAACTCCTCCTCTGGCCTGGCCGCCCCGGCCCGCACGGTGATCGGGCTGGACATTGGCGGCACCAAGACACGCGGCGTCAGGTTCCAGGACGGCGTTCCCGTCCGGGATGAGAGTGCAGGGAGCTCCAACGTCCAGAACGTCACCCGGGAACAGGCGAAGGCCAACCTGGCCGAATTGTTCGCGAAGATCGGCGGGGGCGCCGTGGAGGAGGTCTACGCAGGATCCGGCGGGATCGACACTGATGAAGACGCCAAGGCGCTCGCGGATCTCATAGCGCCCCATGTGCCGGGTGCCCGGATCACGGTGGTGCACGATTCGCGGCTCCTGCTGGCAGCCGGTGGAGCGAGTACGGGCGTGGCTGTCATTGCGGGCACCGGTTCGGCTGCCTGGGGCCGGAACCAGGCCGGCGAGGAAGCCCGTGCCGGTGGGTGGGGCTATTTGTTGGGGGACGAGGGCAGCGGTTACTGGTTGGGCAGGGAAGCCGTACGCCACAGCCTGAGGCGCATGAACCAGGGCCTGGAGCCTGACGCGTTGAGCCAGGCGTTGTTGGACTCCTGCGGCGTTGATGATCCGGGAAAGCTGATCGCCCTTTTCCACTCCCCGGACACTGGTCGCCGGTATTGGGCGCAGCAGGCCCGGCTTGTTGTGGAGGCGGCCGCCGCAGGCGATGAAACCAGCCAACGGTTGCTCGTCCAAGCGGGCAACGACCTCGCGGACCTTGCCGCCCAAGCCGTGCGTCAACTGGGCCTGGACGGACCGGTGATCCTCGGCAGCGGCTTGGGGATGAACGTGGTGCCAATCCAGGAGGCGTTCAAGGCCCGTTTGGCTGAACGCGGCATCACGGACGTCCGGATCCTGGATCAAGACCCCGTGTTCGGCGTGCCACGGCTCGTGGCCGAACAGCGCGGCTGACGGTCAGCGCCAGCGGGCGTCGGTCATTCCTGCGGGCCCCTGGTGCGCGGCTTCAGCCTGACTCCCGGCAAGGGCGGAGCGGGAATGCGGCCCGCTTCGGGCCCGGCATCCGGTCCGTGGCCGCGGACCAGCCCGAAGCGCGCGGTGGCGGCAGCGTTGTCGTCGAGCAATCCCTGCGCCTCCCATTCTTCGCGGGCTTTTTCCACTTCGTCGTGGGTTCTGCCCACAAAGTTCCACCACATCAGCAGATCCTCGCCGAAGGGCTCGCCGCCCAGCAGCATGAAGCGGGTGTCCGGTTCGGCCTCCACCCGCAGTCCGTTCCGTCCGGCGCCCAGGTAGGCCAGTGGCCCGGCGGTGACGTTCACGCCGTCGATCACCAGCTGCCCGTCAAGGACCAGGACCGCGTGCTCAAATTCAGGCCGCAGCGGCAATGCCAGCGCGCCCGAGCCCGTGATGTCAGCACCAACAATGGGGCTGAACATGGTGGCAGGGGAGAGCACTCCGCCGAATTCGCCCACCATTACGGTGGCGGTGAAACCCTCGCCGTTGACCACGGGCAAATCCCGGTGCTGCTCAAAGGACGGTTCGCGGTGCCGGTGTGCGTCGGGGAGGGCTACCCACAGCTGCAGTCCTCGGGACATCGGAATTTCTTCCTGCGTTGCAGGAAGGACCGAGAACTCCGAATGCGAGATGCCGTTTCCCGCGGTCATGATGTTCAATTCGCCCGGCTTGACCACGACGTCGCTGCCAACACTGTCGCGGTGCCGCACCGCTCCCTCCAAGGGCCACGTGACCGTCTGGAGCCCACAGTGGGGGTGGGGGAGGACGCTCATGGCGACGCGGTCCGGCCCGAAGCTGTCAAGGAAGCACCAGGCACCCACCGTGGGCAGTCCCCGTTGCGGCAGCGTGCGGTAGACGTTCATCGCCCGCACGCCGCCAAGCGGCACTTCACGTTCCGGCCACAACTGCACACACGGGCCCTGTCCTTCGACTGCGGCGGGACATACCTGCTCTGTGGGGGCCGGTTCCAAGTTGGTCATCTCATCACCTGTGCATAAATGTTGGAATTTGAGCTAATCTGTTCAGCGTGAGCAAAGCCCTCCTGAGCTACCACGACGCCGTGCTCTACCGTTCGGGTGAACCGTATCGCATCCTCGCTGGAGCCATCCACTACTTCCGTGTCCACCCCGAGCTGTGGCAGGACCGGCTCCGCCGCCTCAAAGCCATGGGAGCCAACACGGTTGACACCTACGTCGCGTGGAACTTCCATCAGCCAAAGAAGGACCAGGCCCCGGATTTCACGGGCTGGCGGGATTTGGGACGCTTCATCGATACCGCTGCCGGGGAAGGCCTGGACGTCATTGTCCGGCCCGGCCCCTACATTTGCGCCGAATGGGACAACGGCGGCTTCCCGGCGTGGCTGACCGGCATGCCCGGGATCGGGCTGCGGTGCATGGACCCGGACTTCACGGAGGCTGTGGAGGAGTGGTTTGACCATCTGCTACCCATTGTTGCCTCCCGGCAGGCATCGCAGGGAGGGCCTGTGGTTGCGGTGCAGATCGAGAACGAATACGGCAGTTACGGGGACGACCACGACTACCTGCGGTGGAACCGCCAAGCGCTCCAGGAGCGCGGCATCACTGAGCTGCTCTTTACGGCAGACGGAGGCACGGACTACTTCCTCGACGGCGGCTCGATCGAGGGTACGTGGGCCGCGGCTACGCTGGGGAGCCGCGGTGATGAAGCCATCGAAACATGGAAGCGGCGGCGGACGGGAGAACCTTTCTTCACGGTGGAATTTTGGGGTGGATGGTTTGACCATTGGGGCGAGCACCATCACCGGCGGGACCCCGAAGAAGCGGCCGCCGAGGCTCGCCGCATCCTCGAGCCCGGTGGTTCCCTCTGCGTTTACATGGCCCACGGAGGAACAAACTTCGGCCTGGGCTCCGGCAGCAACCATGACGGCCGCCTGCTCCAACCCACGGTCACAAGCTACGACTCCGACGCTCCGATCGCCGAGGACGGCAGCCTCACACCGAAGTTCCATGCCTTCCGGCGGGAGTTCCACCGGGCGCAGGGAATCCAGGACCTCCCCGAGCCGCCCGCCGATCTTCTGACCCCGCCTCCGGTTCTCCCCGCCCGCACGCTGACGCTCTCGGAAGGCCAGGACCTGTGGGATTCGGCCCGCGGTTCCGGCAAACCGGTCACCAGCGTCAGGCCGCTCAGCTTCGAGGAGCTGGGGCTCGACGGCGGCATGGTGCTTTACGAGGCAACGGCGATCCTCCCGGGCCGACCGGGCGCTCCTGCGGAAAGCCGCATCAGGATTTCCGGGCTGAACGATCGCGCGTACCTCCGGGTCGATGGCCGTTACGTGGGGGTCCTGGATGACGTCACGGGCACTGAAGGAATTGCCGTCACCGGAGAGGGTGCCCCGGCCAAACTGGAAATCCTCGTCGAGAACCTGGGCCGCATCAACTACGGTCCTTTGACGGGGCACGGCAAGGGCATCCTGGGCGGCGTCCTGATCAACCAGCGCTATACATTCCATTGGACGCAGACCCCTGTTGCGTTGGCCGATTGGACGCAGGAGAACCTTCAGGGTCTTGCCGAAGCCTCCTTTGAAGTATCCGAGCCGGCGGATACCCATATTGCCCTTCCGCAGTCCACCAAGGGATTCATCTGGCTCAACGGTTTCCTCCTTGGCCGTTTCTGGAACAAAGGCCCGCAAGCAGCGCTGTATGCACCGGCCCCTTTGCTGAGGGCTGGCCTCAACAGCATCAGGGTCCTCGAATTGGAGAAGGCGGGGAACGTCGTCGAACTCCGGGAAAAGCCGGACCTTGGGCCGGCCGAGGCAGGTCCCATAGCCGCGGCCGAGCTGGGCTGATGCCGAACATCCCGACTCGACCCAAAGGTGGAAAGCCCGCGCCAATCGGGTCCTGAGGTCTGGTCAGGACCTCCGAAGCTGGCTATCCTGAACCCTGTTGCCAATTGTTTGGACACTGACGGCTGCTAAGCGGCCGGTCCTGATGCCGGGGAGGTGGATTTGATGACTGCCATAGTCCTGCGCGCCCCGCTCACAGTCGCGGCGCATCATCACACCACCACCCACGTCCCGGCATCCACCTGCCAGAGCTAGGTCTGCCGGGCCTCACAAGAGGCACTGAATTGCATACTTACGCTTCATCAAGCGACCGCTCCATTACTGAAAACAGCGGGGCTGAAAACAACGCGGCTGTAAACAGCGCAGCTCCGCCGGATCATGGCCCCATCGAATACGGTTTCACTCCCGCCACGTCCGGGCATTTCCGGGACAACCCCGTTCCGGAGAAGGGAGGTTGCACGCCCGGCCGGATCGTGAGGCTGGACAGGAACCGAGTCCTTGTCGCATCCAGCGAGGGCCTGCTGCGCCTGCCGTACCCCTCCCACGGGCCTGCCCCTGCCACGGGCGACTGGGTCTGGCTGGGCCGTAACACGGCAGGTGAGCCCGCCGTCGTCGCGATCCTCCCGCGCCTGTCGGCACTCAGCCGCAAACGCGCCTTCGAGTCCTCCTCCGAGGAGCAGGTCCTCGGGGCAAACATCGACATCGTGGCGGTAGTGGTCCCCATGGACCGTCCACTGACCCACAACCGGCTCGAACGAACCCTCGTAGCCGCTTGGGATTCAGGGGCAACGCCGCTGGTGGTCATCACCAAGGCGGACCTTGCCAACATCGCAGACGACGTCGTGGGGGAAGTGCTGCTGCAGGCAGCCGGCGTGGACGTTGTCACCACCTCGGCGGAACAGGGCGACGGCATCGACGAGCTCCTGAGGCACATCCCGGCGGGGGCGACCCTCGTGATGTTGGGACCCTCCGGTGCCGGTAAATCCACGCTCATCAACGCGCTCACGGGGAGCCGGCAGCAGGCCACGGGTGCAGTACGCGCCGGCGACGGCAAGGGCAGGCACACCACGACGTCCCGTGAACTGGTTCCCCTCCCCGGCGGAGCCGTGCTGATGGACACGCCCGGAGTCCGCGGCTTCGGCCTCTTTGATGCTGACGACGGCATGGAAGAGATGTTCGGCGATCTGGAAGAGCTCTTTGAACAATGCAGGTTCTCTGATTGCTCCCACCAGGCAGAGCCTGGCTGTGCTGTGCTGGAGGCCCTGGCCGTCGGTTCCCTGGACCAGCGGAGGTGGGACAGCTACCTGAAACTGCAACGAGAATTGGCCGCACTCAACCGGAAGCACGACGCTGCCGCGCGTCGTGCCTACCAGCGGGAATGGCACCAGAAAGTGGTGTCGGCCGAACGAGGGCAACGCGCCGCCGAAAGGTACCGCCATGATCGGGCTGAGGAGAGGTCGGCCAGGAAGGGAAAGCGCCGGAAGCGGTGACGATTATTGCCGATTCATTACGGAATACGTGGCGCCGCTGACATCGCAAGGCCCGCTGGCTACTCTGGGGGAAGATCGGCTTTACAGCCAAAGTCAGTGTGCTTATGATCATTTGGCTCTACCGTCCGAGGATGTCGACTTACAGATAGGTAAGCCCAGGTATGGCTGAAGCCATGATTGAGTTCCAGAGCGTGACCAAGCGGTACCAGGGGGGACAGCCGGCGGTTGACGATCTGACCATGTCCATCGACAAAGGCGCCATCACAGTCTTCGTCGGTCCCTCGGGCTGCGGCAAGACCACCTCGCTCCGGATGATCAACCGCATGGTGGAGCCCACTTCAGGCTCCATCACGGTGGACGGCAAAGACGTTTCCCAGGTTCCGGCGGCGCAACTCCGCCGCTCCATGGGCTACGTCATGCAGTCAGCAGGCCTGCTTCCCCACCGATCCGTCCTGGACAACATCGCCACGGTTCCCCGGCTCAACGGCGTGCCCAAGGCAGCGGCGCGGAAACGCGCCGCTGAACTGCTCGACGTCGTCGGGCTGGCTTCCAGCCTCGGCAAACGGTACCCGTCACAGTTGTCCGGCGGGCAGCAGCAGCGCGTTGGCGTAGCCCGTGCGCTCGCCGCCGATCCACCGGTCCTCCTCATGGACGAACCTTTCAGCGCCGTGGATCCGGTGGTCCGCGACGAGCTCCAGCAGGAACTGCTGAGACTGCAGCGGGAGTTGGCCAAGACCATCGTGTTCGTCACCCACGACATCGATGAGGCGACCGTCCTGGGGGACAAGGTGGCGGTCTTTGCCGTGGGCGGAAAGCTGGCCCAGTACTCGGCACCTGAAGAGATCCTCCGGGCACCTGCCAACGACTTCGTTGCCTCCTTCGTGGGCAGGGACCGGGGCTTCCGGCACCTCGCCTTCAACGCTGCCGACTCCGTGCAACTGCACCCCGTCACTATGGTGAGTGTCTCCGACGGGCACCACGCCGGCCGCGAATCGGGGGAGTGGGCGCTGGTGGTGGATCAGGATTCCCGGCCTCTGGGTTGGTCATCGCCCCGCGACGGCGCCGGCATCATTCCCGGGGGTTCGCTGTTCCGCAAGGGGGACACGCTGCGCCGGGCTTTGGATGCGGCACTGTCCTCGCCGTCGGGGTTGGGCGTCGCAGTGGACGACGACGGCAGGGTTGCCGGAGTCCTCAAGGCGCCGGAAGTCCTTGCCCTCATCGAGGAAGTCCGCCGCCACCGCGAGGACGCCACCTGATGGAGTGGTTCATCGCGAACAGCGCAATGGTGTTCGGCCTCGCGGGACAGCACCTGGTCCTGGCGGTCGTTCCCATGGTCCTTGGACTGTTGATCTCCATCCCACTGGCCCAATTGGCCCGCCGCAACCGTACGCTGCGGTCCGTGGTGGCCACAGCCACGTCCCTGCTTTACACCATTCCGTCCTTGGCGCTGTTCATCATCCTGCCAACCATCCTCGGCACCCGGATCCTCGATCCCCTCAACGTCGTTGTGGCGTTGACTATCTATGCCGTGGCACTCCTGGTCAGGGCAGCCATGGATGCCTTCGATTCCGTGGACGACGACCTCCGGAACGCGGCCGTCGCCATGGGTTTCAAGCCTTTGGCCCGTTTCTTCCAGGTGGACCTTCCGTTGTCCCTGCCGGTCCTGTTCGCCGGCCTTCGCGTCGTTTCGGTCAGCAACATTTCGCTGGTGAGCGTAGCCGCCCTGCTGGGAGTGGGGAACCTGGGAATCCTGTTCACGGACGGCCTCCAGCGCACCTTCGTGACTGAGGTTGTTGTTGGCATCATCGCCATCCTGGTGCTGGCCTTGGTGATGGACGGAATCCTGGTGGTCCTGGAACGCGTCCTGACGCCGTGGACCCGGGCATCGGGAACGGGCGGCCGCCCGGCCACCCAGGCGTCAGTCACCGAACCAAAGGCAGGGACCGCCGTCGTCAGCCGTCCGGAACCGGGGGCGTCGGCATGAGCAACGTCTTCACCGACACCGTGGCCTGGTTGGCCGATCCACTCCATTGGAGCGGCAGCGGCGGTATCCCCGTCCGCCTGGCCGAGCATCTGCAGTACAGCGGGCTGGTCTTGCTGACTGCAGCTGCCATCTCCATTCCGGTGGGACTCTTCATCGGCCACACCGGACGCGGGCGCGTCGTAGCCGTAGCCGTGGCAGGCGCCTTGCGGGCCTTGCCCACCCTGGGTCTGCTGGTGCTGTTCGCACTGCTGGCCGGCAGCGGACTGATGCCTCCCGTGTGGGCCCTGGTGATCCTCACCGTTCCGCCGTTGCTCGCCGGTACGTACGCAGGCATTTCCAGCGTTGACCGTTCAGTAGTGGACGGGGCGCGTGCCATGGGCATGACCGAACTCCAGATCCTGTTCAAGGTGGAGGTGCCCAACGGGCTGCAGGTGATGTTCGGCGGTATCCGAACAGCTGTGTTGCAGGTGATCGCCACAGTGTCGGTGGTCGCCTACCTGCCCCTGGGCGGCCTTGGCCGCTACTTGTTCGACGGGCTGGTCCTGCAGGACTTCCCGCGCATGCTTGCCGGTTCCTTCCTCATCGCGGCCCTCGCGATCGCCGTGGACCTCATCCTCGCCGCCGTTCAACGCCTGGCCCTGTCACCGGGGCTCACCCTCGATTCACGCGGAAGCCACAAGGCAACCGCCGATTCCACAGCCACAGCTCCCGCAGGGGCTGCCGTTCAAGGAGGTACACCATGAAACACACCAACCCCACGTCCCTTACACGCCGGGGCCTCGGCGGCCTGGCAGCCGGCCTCGGTGTGGCACTTGCGCTGAGCGCATGCGGTGGCGGCACCCCCTTGGATTCGCCCTCCACTTCGGCAGGTACCGGGTCTGCGGACTCCGGGGCTCCGCTGGTGGTAGGCTCGGCCGACTTCCCTGAAAGCCAGGTCATCGGTGAGATCTACGCCGGCGCGCTCAACGCAGCCGGCGTCACAGCCAGCACCAAGCCCAACATCGGCTCGCGGGAGATCTACTTCAAGGCCGTCCAGGACGGCTCGGTGGACATTGTTCCGGACTATTCCGGCAACCTCCTGTCCTACGTGGACACCGAGGCCACCGAAGTTTCGGCCGAAGACGTCTACAAGGCCCTTCCGGGGAAGCTGCCCGAGGGGCTGGCCGTCCTTGAACCGGCGAAGGCCGAGTCCAAGGACGCAATGGTGGTCACCAAGGCTACGGCAGAAAAGTACCAGTTGAAGTCCATCGAGGACCTCGCCAAGGTGTGCAAGGACTTCACCATGGCAGCGCCGGCCACTTTCGAGACACGCGCTTACGGCTTCCCCGGTTTGAAGAAGAACTACAACTGCGAACTGAAGGGCCTGCAGCCCTTCAACGACGGCGGCGGCAACCTGACGCTCCAGGCACTCCTGGAAGACAAGGTGCAGGTGGCCGACATCTACACCACCACCCCGTCCATCGCCGACAACGACCTCGTGGTCCTCGAAGATCCGAAGAACAACTTCAAGGCCCAGCAGGTCCTCCCGCTCTACAACAAGTCCAAGATGACGGACATGGCGAAGGAAGCGCTCAACAACGTTTCCAAGATCCTCACCACCGAGGACCTGATCAACCTGAACCGCTCCGTCAGCGGTGACCAGAAGCAGAGCGCCAAGGATGCTGCCGCCGCATGGCTGAAGGACAAGGGCATCGTCAAGTAGCACTTGGGTGAAACCGCGTACGACGGCGGTGACGGACCCGCGGGGGTCTGTCACCGCCGTCGGTCTATCTGTGAGTGATGTCTCAACGGAAGCGCATGACCCCTGTGGCATATTTGAGGGATGGCGAATTTCAAGCAGTCCACCAAGCTTCATAATGTCCTCTACGACATCCGTGGACCGATTCTTCAGGCCGCCCAGCAAATGGAGGCGGAGGGTCACAGGATCCTCAAACTGAACATCGGAAACCCGGCACCCTTTGGGTTTGAAGCGCCTGACGCCATCTTGGTGGACATGATCCGCCACCTTCCCAATGCCCAGGGCTACAGTGACTCCCGCGGTATCTTCTCCGCCCGTACGGCCGTGTCGCAGTACTACCAGACGCGCGGCATCCAGAACATCCATGTGGATGATATCTACCTGGGCAACGGGGTCAGCGAACTCATCACCATGTCCCTCATGGCGTTGCTCGAGGACGGGGACGAAGTCCTCATCCCCACCCCGGATTACCCCCTGTGGACGGCGTCCGTCTCTTTGGCAGGCGGCCGTCCCGTCCACTACCTGACCGACGAAGAATCGGGATGGCAGCCGGATCTTGATGACATGGAATCGAAGATCACGCCACGCACCAAGGGCATCGTCGTCATCAATCCCAACAACCCCACGGGAGCGGTCTACCCCGAAGAGACCTTGAAGAAGATTGTCGCCCTGGCCGAAAAGCACGGGCTGGTGATTTTCGCCGACGAGATCTACGAGAAGATCCTGTACGAAGACGCCGTCCACGTGAACCTGGCGGGCCTGACCGGCGATGACGTGCTGTGCCTGACGTTCAGCGGACTGTCCAAGGCGTACCGCGTTTGTGGCTACCGGGCCGGCTGGATGGCCATCTCCGGCCCCAAGAAGGACGCCGCGGACTACCTTGAAGGCATCAACCTCCTGGCGAACATGCGCCTATGCGCGAACGTTCCGGCCCAGCACGCCATCCAAACGGCGCTGGGTGGTTACCAGAGCATCAACGACCTCATCCTCCCCGGCGGCAGGCTCCTTGAGCAGCGCAACAAAGCCCACGACCTCTTGAACGCCATTCCGGGTGTGAGCACGCAGCAAGCCAGGGGAGCCCTCTACCTGTTCCCCAAGCTGGACCCGGAGGTTTACCACATCCGGGACGACGAGAAGTTTGTCCTGGATCTCTTGAGGGAACAGAAGATCCTTGTCTCGCACGGCAGGGCGTTCAACTGGGTGCGCCCTGACCACTTCCGCATGGTGACGCTGCCCAACGTCAAGGACATCGAGGAAGCAATCGGCCGCATGGCGGACTTCCTGTCGAGGTATCCGGGCAACTAGCCTGAATCCCAGGGCGCCACGGGGGCGTCGTCCGGCAGAAAGGCTAGCCATGGTTGCAGTTGAGTTCGCCAAGAGTCCCGCAGAAACGCTGAAGGTCGATTCGGGGTTTACGCTCGCTAGCGTGGATCCCGAATCGACGCCCGGCTACACAGGCAACAAGGTTGACGGGAAGGCTTTGCTGGGTGCGCAGGACGACAGGCTGGCTGAGCTTCAGGAACAGCTGTTTGCCGAAGGTAAGTTCGGCAGCGACAAACGCCTGCTGTTGATCCTTCAAGCCATGGATACCGCAGGTAAGGGCGGGATCGTCAGCCACGTCGTCGGCGCCATGGATCCCCAAGGCGTCCACCTCACGGCGTTCAAAGCGCCCACGGATGAGGAAAAAGCCCACGATTTCCTGTGGCGGATCGAGAAGCAGGTTCCGGCCGCGGGCATGGTGGGCGTCTTCGACCGCTCCCAGTATGAGGACGTCCTCATCCACCGCGTCCATGCTTGGGCCGACGCCAAGGAGCTGGAGCGGCGGTACGCAGCCATCAACGATTTCGAAGCCAGGCTTACCGAACAAGGCACCACGATCGTCAAGGTCATGCTCAACATCAGTAAGGACGAACAGAAGGAGCGTTTGATCGCCCGGCTCGACGATCCCAGCAAGCACTGGAAGTACAGCCGTGGCGACCTCACCGAGCGGGCCCATTGGGATGACTACATGAAGGCGTACGAGGCTGCCTTTGCGGAAACCTCTACGGACACAGCTCCGTGGCACGTAGTTCCTGCCAACAAGAAGTGGTACGCACGGATCGCTGTCCAGGAGTTGCTGTTGGAGGCACTGCGGGGGATGTCGTTGGATTGGCCCAAGGCAGAATTCGACGTTGCCGCAGAGCGAGCGCTCGTGGCGGAATCCTAAGCTTTGCGGGTTACTCCGGGGCGTTGCCCGGTTCACGGGCAGCCGCCAAGCGCTTCCGTGCTCCTTCGAGCCACTCCTCGCAGCGCTTGGCCAGGGCCTCTCCGCGCTCCCACAACGCCAGGGACTCCTCGAGGCTTGCTCCGCCTGCCTCGAGCCGCCCAACGACGGCCACCAGTTGTTCCCGTGCCTCTTCGTAGCTCAGCCCGTCCAAGGCATCAGGTGTTTGGCTGCTGTTCTCGGTCATTGAAATCCTCTTGTTTAGTGCTGCTGCCAGCGGGTGAGTGGGCGTGCCCGGCGGCTTTTTCGTGTGCCTGATGCGCCCGGCGTTCGGCTATCGTTCGGCGATTTCGGCCTGGCCGGCGGACGTGGCACGGAACCTGCCGTCTGCTACCCGGATCGAGAGGGGCGTGTCCTCGGGTACCTGTTCCGGGCTGGTGACCACGGTGTGCCCTGCCTGATCCTCACCGATGATCTGCACTACGGCATAACCCCGGTCAAGGGTCTTTTGCGGAGACAGTGCACGCACCTGGGCGCGCAGGTGGTGCACCTGGTCAAGGGCACGCACTACCGCCGAGTTCACGGCAGTGTGGGACCTCTGCCTAAGTCGCGCAACCTCGTCGGCGCGGACATCCACCAGCGTATCCGGGGCTGCCAGGACCGGACGCGACCTTAGCGCGTGCAGCCTGTCGGTTTCCCGATCCACCATCCTTCCGATGCTGCGCCTCAGGTGGTCGCGTGCCTGCCGCACGGCCGCGAGTTCCTCTGAAACGTCCGGCACAATCCGCTTTGCCGCGTCGGTTGGCGTCGACGCCCGGAGGTCGGCAACGTCATCAAGGATCGGACGGTCGGCCTCGTGGCCAATGGCGCTTACCACCGGCGTGGTTGCTGCGGCCACGGCCCGGATGAGGTCCTCGTTGCTGAATGGCAGGAGGTCTTCCAGTGCTCCGCCGCCCCTGGCCATGACGATGACATCGACGTGCGGGTCCGCATCCAGTTTCCGGAGCGCCCCGATGATCTGCGATACGGCGGTGTTGCCTTGGACCGCGACTTCGCGGACATCGAACTCCACGGCGGGCCAGCGAAGCGCAGCGTTCCGCAGGACGTCTTTCTTGGCGTCCGAATCCCGGCCTGTGATGAGGCCGATCCGGTGGGGGAGGAGCGGTAGCTTGCGTTTCCGGGATTCAGCGAAGAGGCCCTCGGCAGCCAGCGCCTGGCGTAGCCGTTCGATCCTGGCGAGAAGATCGCCCAGGCCCACCGGCCGGATGTCCTTGACGGACATGTTGAGCCGTCCGGTCTTGACCCAGAAGTCTGCCTTCACCAAGGCCACCACGCGGGAGCCCCGTTCCAAGGGAGTCCGCTGGCGGTCCAGGACTGTGGACCACACGGAGGCGGGCAGGGAGATTTCGTCGTCGATGTCCCGCAAGGTGAGGAAGGCGTTGCCTCCGCGGCGGTTCATTTCAATAACCTGGCCCTCGATCCAGGCTGCAGGTGCGCGCTCAATGTGGGCTTTGAGCTTGCGGGACAACAGTTGGAGCGGCCACGGATTGTCCGGGCTGGTCTCCGCAGCAGTACCGGGCAGGGTCGATTCGGGTCTGGCTTCAGCTGACATCAGTGATCCGTGCGTTGTCCTGCATGTGTTTGTCCTCGCTAGCGCTGCTGTTGCCGTTGCCGGCGCCTTCCAACTCTATCCATAGCCTCAACCCCGGGTCCGACATTTTTCCCCGTATGTGGACAGCCTAGGATGGTGGCACTGCCCCCGAACCTCAAGGATGACTGTGCGTACCTTTGTTTCTGCAGTCGGAGTGATCCTTGCGTTGTTGCTGACAGCAGTGGCTGTACCGGCAGCGTGGGTGGACACCAACGTGGTCAAGGAAGATGGCTTCGTACGGATGGCTGCGGCGCTGGGGAACGATCCCGGCTTCCAGGAACGGCTCGCCGCTGCCGCAGCCGGCACCTTTGAATCGTCTGTCTCGCTTCCGGAACCCGTCCGAAACCTTGCTGCCGGAGCCATCAAGGATGCCGCGTCCGGCATGCAATCCTGGAGCGACTACCCGCAGGCCTGGGAGGAGACCGCGAGGAACAGCCACCGCCTGAACTTCGGCACCATCAAGGCGGAGGAGGCGCAGTCACCAACGGCGCTGCAGTTGGATATTGCTCCGCTGGTGCGGCTGATCCGGGATCACTTTGCCTCCTCCACGGGCATCCGGTTGGACGTGCCCGAACAGAGCGTCGTAACTCTCGGCCAACCCGCGCAGCGGCAGGTCATTGAGCGTGTTTCTGCGTTTGTCCCGCTGTGGTGGATGGCCGCCGTCGGTGCCGTACTTTCCGCCTTGCTTGCCCTCGCCGCAGCGCGGCGGCGCGCGGTGGTCCTGATCTTCCTGGGGCTGGGCGGGCTGGCATTGGCTGCAGTGTGGACGACGACGACGGACATCGCCGTCCGTGCTGCGGAAAACCTCTCCAGCGGCAACAGTGTGGCGGAACTCTTCAAGGAGGAGTTTCTCGCCTCGGCCAGATCCGGCTTCGGGGAATGGGTTGCGGCGAGCATATGGGCCTCTGGCGGAATGCTGGCGTTGAGTGTCATTGCCTGGCTTCTCACAGGGAGAGGACGGTCACGTTCTGCGGACCGGTCCGGCACTGGCCGGTAACATTGAAGGATGACCAGCACAGCAGTTTCTATTCCGATGCCCACGGTGCCCCGCAGACGTCGATCTCCTGAAGAGGTGCTGGCTGCCGCCCCGGTTACGGGAACCAAGAAAGTCCTGCTGGCAGCTCCCCGCGGTTACTGTGCCGGCGTGGACCGGGCCGTCATCGCGGTGGAGAAAGCGCTGGAGCACTACGGTCCGCCCGTCTATGTACGGAAGCAGATCGTGCACAACGTGCATGTTGTTACCTCCCTCGAAGAAAAGGGCGCCATCTTCGTTGACGAGACGGACGAGGTACCCGAGGGTGCCCTGGTCATTTTCTCGGCGCATGGCGTGTCTCCGGCCGTAGTTCAATCCGCAGAGGACCGCGGCCTGCGGACCATCGATGCCACGTGCCCGCTGGTTACCAAGGTCCACCGTGAAGCAGTTCGCTTCGCGAAGGAGGACTACGACATCCTGCTGATCGGCCACGACGGCCACGAGGAAGTCGAAGGAACCGCCGGCGAAGCCCCGGAACACATCCAGATCATCAACGGCCCGCACGAGGTCGGCAAGGTGACTGTCCGCGACCCCGAAAAGACCATCTGGCTCTCCCAGACAACCTTGAGTGTTGACGAGACCATGGAGACCGTGCGGATGCTCAGAGAGCGGTTCCCCACTCTCCAGGATCCGCCCAGTGACGATATTTGCTACGCCACCACCAACCGCCAGGTAGCCATCAAGAAGATCGCTCCCCAGGCTGACTTGGTGATCGTGGTTGGTTCGGCCAACTCCTCCAACTCCGTCCGCCTCGTCGAGGTAGCCCTTGAATACGGGGCCAAAGCGTCCTACCGGGTGGACTTCGCCAATGAGGTGGACGAAAGCTGGTTCGAAGGCGTGGCCACGGTGGGCGTGACTTCAGGGGCATCCGTTCCCGAGGTCCTGGTCCAGGACGTGCTCCGGCTTTTGGCCGACTATGGCTACGGCGAGGTTCAGGAAGTTGTCACGGCAGAGGAAGACCTCCTTTTCTCGCTGCCCAAGGAACTCCGCGCAACGCTCAAGCAAGCCGGCGACGTCAGCCGTGCCTTGGGCGGACGGGGCAACCGCCCCACGTCCTAACGTTTCGTGATCGTCAACGGCCCGGTTGCTTGCATCGACAGGATGCAAGCAACCGGGCCGTTTCCTTGTGCCCTGTCAGGTCCTCAGGCGGCAGACTCCCTGCTTGCATCTGCGTCGATGCCCCTGTCGCTCGGCTCTACAGCGAGGAGTTCGGGTGCTGCGAGGGAGCGCGGGACCACTTCCACCGAAGCAGGTGAGGTGAGGCCGGCGTCATCCATGGTGTTGAGCTTGCGCGCGGTCGGAAGAACCCGGGCTTCAAGCGTGCCAACCATCGCGTTGTACCGGTCCACGGACGTCTTCAATGAGCCGCCCAGCTTGCCGACATTTTCCCCCAAGGTGCCCATGCGCTCGTAAAGCTGCTTGGCCAGCTCGAAGAGCTCGTGCGCGCTGTCCGTGAGGACGTCCTGGCGCCAGGTGAACGCCACCGACTTGAGGACTGCCAAGAGCGTTCCGGGCGATGCCAGGACGACGTTCTTGGAGAGCGCATGCTCCAGGAGCCCGGCGTCCGCTTCCAGAGCCGAGGCGAGGATCGACTCCGCCGGCAGGAAACAGATCACTAACTCGGGGGAGTTGCCCGGGATGTCCCAGTACTTCTTTGCCGCCAAGGCGTCAATGTGGGCCTTGAGGGCCTTCGCATGCTGGGCCAGAAGACTCTTGGAATCCTGACGGGCCTGGTCCGTGACTGATTCTCCCAGGGCACCCTCTCCGTGGATCTGTTCCTGCGCCGCCAGGTACGACCCAAGAGGTACCTTGGCGTCCACCACCAGTTGCTTGCTGCCCGGCAACTGGACCACGAGGTCGGGCCGCAGCGTGTTCTCACTCCGCCCGGAATGGACTTGCTCGTAGAAGTCGACGTGGCGCATCATTCCGGAGGCCTCAACCACCCGGCGGAGCTGGACTTCGCCCCACTGGCCACGGGCACTGTTGGAACGGAGAGCCGAGGCCAGCGCATGCGTCGACCTCAGGAGTTGCTCGTCGGAAAGGCGGGCATCCTGCAACTGCTGGGCGAGTTGGCCGTACTGCTCCACGCGGTCGCGCTCCAGCAGTGAGACCTGCTGCTGGACGGCTGTCAGCTTCTCCGCAACCGGGGCCAGGGCGCGCAGCACGCTGCCGTCCGAGTTCCTGGATTCGCTGAGCTCGCGGTTCTGTGCGAACAGAAGGCGACGTTCGGCGTCGGCGGCTGCGTACTGGGCGGTCACCTCCGAGAGGCGCGCCGAAACGGCGTCGAAATCCGCTTCCAATCCCGCACCCCGGCGACGGAAGACAACGTACGCGATGCCAAGTCCCAGTGCTGCTCCGATCAGCAGCATCAACAAGGCCAGAACCAATCCAAATCCATCCATGCAGTAACCCTGTCACAGGGGTACGACAGTTTTAGTGCAGGGCCCTGCCGGGGTGTCCCAACCCGGAGGGAGCTGAATCGGAACGGCGTGCGCTACCGGGTAGAATCAATGCTCGTGGCTCTTACTATTGGCATCGTCGGACTGCCCAACGTCGGCAAATCAACCCTCTTCAACGCACTGACCCGGAACCAGGTTCTTGCAGCGAACTACCCGTTCGCAACCATCGAACCAAACGTCGGCGTCGTGAACCTGCCGGACCCGCGTCTGCAAAAGCTGGCTGAAATCTTCGGTTCCCAGCGGCAGTTGCCGGCAACCGTGTCCTTCGTGGACATCGCGGGCATCGTCAAGGGCGCCTCCGAGGGCGAAGGCCTGGGCAACCAGTTCCTGGCGAACATCCGCGAAGCCGAGGCCATCGCCCAGGTCATCCGCGTGTTCGACGATCCCGACGTTGTCCACGTTGACGGCAAGGTCGATCCGCGTTCGGATATGGAAACCATCAACACCGAACTGATCCTGGCCGATCTGCAGACGATCGAAAAAGCCATTCCGCGCATCGAAAAAGAAATCAAGATCAAGAAGCGCGAGGCTGCCGAGCTCAACGCCATCAAGGCAGCCCAAGCGGTGCTGGAGCGTGGCGACACGATCTTCTCCTCGATCAAGAGCGACAAGCTGGAGCTGGAGTACCTGAAGGAGCTCAGCCTCCTCACAGCCAAACCGTTCATCTACGTCTTCAACGCAGATGAAGGCATCCTGGGCAGCGCGGAGAAGCAGGAAGAACTGCGCGCCATGGTTGCTCCCGCCGACTGCATCTTCCTGGATGCCAAGCTGGAGGCGGACCTCGTTGAACTCGACGAGGAAGAAGCCCGCGAGATGCTGGAAATGAACGGCCAGACCGAGTCCGGCCTTGACCAGCTGGCCCGCGTTGGCTTCCACACTCTTGGCCTGCAGACGTACCTCACCGCCGGGCCCAAGGAAACGCGTGCCTGGACCATCCGCCAAGGTGACACCGCTCCGCAGGCTGCCGGCGTCATCCACACCGACTTCCAGCGTGGCTTCATCAAGGCCGAAGTTGTCTCCTTCGACGACCTCGTCGATGCCGGATCCATGGCCGAGGCCAAGTCCCGCGGCAAGGTCCGGATCGAAGGCAAGGACTACGTCATGTCCGACGGCGACGTGGTGGAATTTAGATTCAATGTCTAGAAACCGCCAAAATATCTGCTGACCTGCGAAAACAGTATGAGGCCTGTAGGTGGCGAAATGTGAGTCACATGCCCGCCTGACATCTGCTTTCGGTCCCGGTCTCGCGTCTGAGCATCCGCGTTCGGCGTCGCGGCAGGCGCGCAGCCCGGTTGGACGCGGTTAGGAGCGCGTCCGGCCCCCTCGGTCATTCGGCGCGATGCTGACTCATCGGTCAATTGGCGAGCGGTGCGACGGCGATGCGGTCTGCCACGAGCCGAACGTGGAGGGCAACTCGCGCCAGATGGTCCCTTTGCCCACGCGGTAGCGGATCGCGTCGACGACTTAGCGCGCGTCCGCGCGGAGCCGTCCGCGGCGAGGCGCGTCGTGGGGCTGCGCGAGCGGTCGCATGGGTGGTTCTCGCCGCCGGTGCTGTCGTCCTCGACTTGGGGTATGCCGCGGGCACCATGACGACGTCGCGTCGGATGCCGCGCTCCGGGCAGCGATGCGTGCTCGGCTGATAGGGGCGTCCGTCGCCTGTAGAGATCGTGGTCGTATGGCCGCAGGACATCTTGATGTGCCAGATGTAGGTGGTGGATCTGTCGCCGCTGTACACGACTGCGAAGAGCTGTTCCTTCCGCTTGTCGCTCAGACTGTCGGTCCCGTCGGGAAGACTGTCGTCGTGACGAAGGGGTCTGCAGTTGAAATCGAAGAGGTGCGCAGATGCGCGACGTAGGGGGAGCTGCATGGGTGCGGGCGATTCAGGTGCGACCGCAGAGATGGTGCGCGCATGACCGGCAAGAAGAGCACGGCGAAGCTGCATCACTATGTGCCGCAGGGGTACCTTCGAGGCTTCGCGACGGGCCAAGAGCGCATCAGGGTCGTGCCCCTCAACCGCTCCCGGCAGCCATACACGCCGAGCGTGAAGAACGTGGCTGCACAGAATCACTTCCACACGGTCGGTGAGTTCGATGAGCCGGATGCGTTCGAGAAGGCGCTGAGCGAGGTCGAGGGCCAGGCCCTCGGCATCATCAAGGGCTTCGCCAACGGCGAGTTTCCTCCCTCCGAGGAGAACAGGTGGGCCTTCGCCTACTACACGGCGTTGCAGAGCGTGCGCGGGCCGGATACCCGGAGGACGACCGAGCATCTCCGCGCGACCATGGTCCGGCTGGAGGTGGGTGCCGGTGGTCGCAAGAATGTCGGTGCGTGGATCCGTGACAATCTCGGATTCGACCCGACGCCGGAGCAAGAGGACCGAATCTGGAATGAGGCCACCCAGCCCGGTGGGCCGCCGATCGGATTCTCCAACCTGGCTCACATCCAGAACGCAGTCGAGACCGCGATCGAACTGACGCCCTACCTTGCGACCCGCCCCTGGGCACTCGTTCGCTTCGACCGACGCTCCCTCATCACATCGGATGCTCCGGTCAGTCTGGTGCGCCGACCGGACGACGAGCCGTGGGAGGGAGTCGGCTTCGCGACGGCATGGGGCGTCACGTTCCCGCTCACGCGCAAGTTGGGGCTGCTCATGAGCGATCCCATGGCGATGTTGGAGGGTGTCGGAGCGGACGATCCGCGTGTCCAACAGCTCCGCGAGATGGTGCTTGCCGGACGGATCGACCGAATTCAGTCCGGGACCACAGCAATGGAGATACTGTTCAATCTGCACACCGCGGAGTCGGCCAGGGAGTACGTCTTTCACCACCCCGAGGACGAGCGGTACGTTCCTGTCAATCTGCCCGAACCGGACCTGGTCAACATCAAACCGGTGGGAGGACTCGTCGACATGGACTTCGACGGTGAGCCGCTGTTCGCGCCCAATGGACGCGAGGGCCGACGGGATACGAGGGGAAGTACGGAGCGCCAAGACATGACGACCTCAGACGGCTTGGACTAGCTTCGTAGGCGATGATGTTCCGGTAGAGGAGTGTGGCGGATGAGCATGGGAGATTTGGTGAGCGACGCGATCGACCCGACGTGGTGGGAGGACGTGCTGGCGGCGGCGTCGCTTGACGGCCCACATGAGCCGCCAGAGTTGTTGTCAACGCATCTTGAGCGGGCGGCTGCCGATCCGGCTGTCACGGGGCTTCACGAACTAGTGCTGCAGGTGTTGGCGATGGTGTCGTCAGCGATGCTGAACGCTGAGAACTGGTTGGAGCCGTTCACACCCGCGATGCAGTTCGGTGGCAAGCGGACGGTGGTACCGGCGGACTTAGATGCTGACCAGGTGGCGTTGCTGGCGCGTATCGCTCCGCTGGTCGAACGTGATGGTCTACGGGCTCGGGTCGCTGATGTCGCCTGGGTCTACGGGGACCGGTCGGACATCGCGATGTTGGACCGAGCCATCGACGCCTACCGGGCCGCGCCGCTGACGGACGATGTGTGGTTCAGCGTGGGGAAGGACGCGTGGGTTCGGGCCCTCGCGCTTGCAGCGCGGCGTGGCGCGGACGGCCAGGCCCGGGTGCAGGAAATGTCGGACGCGCTGAAGGCTCAGGTCCTGGCCGGCCAGGTGACGGACAACTTCAAAACAGTGGGGTTCGCGGAAACATTGCGCCAGCACGGCCGTGTCGACGCTGCCGGGCGCGCTGAGGTGCGCGAAGCGCTGTTCGCGCTCGCGGCACAGGCGTCGTCGGTAACCCCGCGCCTGTCACGCCATCTCGAGCGTGAGGCGCTCGCATGGCTTGGTGGTTCGGACGCTGCGGCGGCGAACTCTGCGACCGAGCGCGTTGCGCGGACCTACATCGCAGAAGCCGATTCCCGCATTCTGACGGACCCGAAGGCGGGCGCGCTGGTCGAGGGCCATTTCCTGGAGAAGGCCATCGCAGTCCTCCGAACCATCCCGCGCTCCTACCGGCTCGAGAACGGACTCGACGAGCTCATCGACGACCTCCGCACTCGGCTGCGTGAGAGCCGGGAGTCGTCGATGGAGCAGATGATGCGTATCCAGTCGGACCCGGTCGATCTGACTGGCGCCGTGTCCTACGCGCGGTCGCAAGTCTCGGGCCACGCGGACAAGTTCGACGCGCTCGCTGCATTCGCGACGCTCGCACCGCCGCTAGACGAAGCCAGTACGCGCGAGAACGCGGCGAAGATGCTGGAGGGCACCATCAGCCACATCTTTGGATCCTCTACGTTTTCCTCTGACTTCCGGAAGATCGCATGGAGGCCCGGGTCTTCTGGTCAGGCCGATGAGGACGCGGTGTGGGCCGAGATGGTCCGCACGGTGTTCTTTCATTCCCAATTGCTCGGAAAGGGCATGATCCAACCTGCGCAAGAGGTCCTGACTACTGAGCACCGGTTCAGTCGGCAGTACATGGTGTCGCTGTGCGTGGAGTCGCCGACAGTGCCCGAGGGGCACGAGACGTTGTGGGGCGACGGGCTGGCGCTCGGCTTGGGCGGAAACTACGGCGCTGCGGTCTCTGTTCTGGTCCCGCAGTTGGAGCAGGTCGTGCGGGTCATGTTGAGGCGGCACGACGTGCACACGTTGTTCGTCGATGAGCACGGCGTGGAGAGTGAGAAGAGCTTGAACGCGCTTCTCGACATGACTGAGACCGAGGACGTCTTTGGTGCAGGGATGGTCATGGAAATGAAGGCAATGCTGGTCGTCCAAGGTGGTCCGAACCTGCGCAACGACGTCGCGCACGGCCTCCTCGATGACAACTCGGCGTGGAGCTACTCGGCGCTCTACATGTGGTGGTTCTGTCTGCGGCTGGTGACGTGGCCGGTCATCGAGATGATTAGCCGCGCTCGGACCCAGTCAACAGAGTCTGGCTGAGACTCGATGGCGAAGGGCGGTGACGGCGACCTCGTTCCGTCGGGCGCAGGTGTCTCGTGACCCATATGTCTCTAGGTTCCTGGATGCGGTGGAGTTCCGCTTTAACGTCTGACGCTGCGGCGTCGCCGCCCCACGGCTACCGATAGAGTCGGACCGATGACTAGTGAACAGTATGCTTCCGATCTGCCTGCGCTGACCTTGTCCGCGCTGGATCCCGACCACTCCGGATATGGCTTTGTCCAGGTTCGTGGCGCCCGGGAAAACAACCTGCGCAACGTGGACGTTGACGTGCCTCGCGACGCCATCGTGGCGTTTACCGGCGTGTCAGGCTCAGGGAAGTCGTCGTTGGCCTTCGGTACCATCTATGCCGAAGCCCAGCGCCGGTACTTCGAATCTGTCGCGCCGTACGCACGCCGGCTCATCCAGCAGGGGCACAACCCAAAGGTGGAGCAGATCACGGGCCTGCCGCCCGCCGTCGCGCTTCAGCAGCGGCGCGGTACAGCTACGGCCCGGTCCACGGTTGGCACTGTCACTACGCTGTCCAACTCGCTGCGCATGCTTTTCTCGCGCGCCGGCAGCTACCCGGAAGGTTCCGGTCAGCTGGACTCGGATGCCTTCTCCCCGAACACCGCGGCAGGTGCCTGCCCGGAATGCCATGGCTTGGGCGTCGCGCACACCGTCAGTGAAAACTCCCTTGTCCCTGACCCTTCCCTCAGCATTCGCGAGGGCGCCATTGCCGCCTGGCCCGGCGCATGGCAGGGCAAGAACCTGCGCGATATCCTGGCCCACCTCGGCTACGACATCGAAACCCCGTGGCGGAAGCTACCCAAGAAGGACCGTGACTGGATCCTTTTCACGGAAGAGCAGCCGGTGGTGGAGGTGACGCCGCAACGCGACCGTGTCGCCAAGCCGTACAAGGGCCGGTTCTGGAGCGCCCGGAGCTACGTGCTGCACACTTTGGCAGACTCCAAAAGCTCCGCCATGCGCGACCGCGTGCTGCGCTTCATGCAGACGGGACCGTGCCCGCGCTGTGCCGGCAGCGGGCTCAGGGCGGAAGCCCTGGCTGTTACTTTTGCCGGAAAGACCATCGCCGAGCTGAACGCCTTGTCCATGACCGAGCTGGCGGAGATAATCCGGCCCACCACGGAACTGACGGCAGCCGGTACCGCTTCCCGCAAGCAGTCTTCAGGCGAAGGCAGTGAGGTGGCTGTCGCCATCACCCGGGACCTGTTGATGCGGATCACTGTGCTGTTGGATTTGGGGCTGGGTTACCTTGCCTTGGGCCGTTCCACGCCCACGCTCTCCCCGGGAGAGATGCAGCGCCTCAGGATTGCCACCCAGCTCCGCTCCGGGTTATTCGGTGTGATCTACGTGCTTGACGAGCCCTCCGCCGGTCTCCACCCCGCCGACGCCGAACCCTTGCTCGCGGTCCTGGACCGACTCAAGTCATCAGGCAATTCCGTGTTCGTGGTGGAGCACAACATGGATCTGGTAAGCCGCGCGGACTGGTTGGTGGATGTGGGTCCGCGCGCCGGTGAAGGAGGAGGCGAGGTGCTCTACAGCGGCCCGGTAGCCGGCCTCGACGAGGTCCCCGAATCCGTGACGAGGCCCTTCTTGTTCCCGAATGGTTCCGATGGAACGGTCGACGGCGGTTCGGTCGCAGATTTTGCCCGCAGCAGAGGTACCCGCCGGGAACCGGTTGGTTGGCTGGAACTCCGGGACATCAGCCGGCGTAACCTGCGCAAACTCGACGCCGACTTTCCGCTGGGGGTGCTGACCGCGGTGACCGGCGTGTCCGGCTCAGGCAAGTCGACCCTGGTCAGCCAGGTTCTGGCCGGGATGGTGGGTGCTCAATTACGTCCGGACGCCGATGCTCTTGGGGAACCGGCGTCGGAGGAGCACGGCACTGAGGCCGGGAACCCCGTCGAAGCGCTGACAGGAAAATGCGTCTCGGGGCTGGGGCAGTTGGCCCGGCTTGTAAAGGTGGACCAGAAACCGATCGGCCGTACTCCGCGCTCCAACCTCGCGACGTATACGGGACTCTTCGACGCCGTTCGGAAGGAATTCGCCGCCACGGACGAAGCCCGCGCCCGCGGCTTCGACGCCGGACGGTTTTCCTTCAACGTGGCCGGAGGCCGCTGTGAGACCTGTCAGGGCGAAGGGTTCGTGGCCGTTGAACTGCTGTTCCTGCCCGGAAGCTACGGGCCCTGCCCGGAGTGCCACGGCACGCGGTACAAGCCGGAAACGCTGGAAGTCAGTTACCGCGGCAAAAACATCGCCGAGGTCCTCGCCATGACGGTGGACGCCGCCGCAAAGTTCCTTGCAGACGTGCCTGCCGCCGCGCGCAGCCTCCAGACCCTGCGCGAGGTAGGTTTGGGCTACCTGAGATTGGGCCAGCCCGCCACCGAACTCTCCGGTGGAGAGGCCCAGCGCATCAAGCTCGCTACCGAACTGCAGCGGGCCCAGCGTGGCCACACCCTCTATGTGCTGGATGAGCCCACCACAGGATTGCACCCCTCAGATGTCCAGCTTCTGATGGCGCAGCTGCACCGGCTGGTCGATGCCGGCAACACAGTGATCGTGGTCGAACACGACATGGATGTGGTGGCCGGCGCTGACTGGGTGATCGACCTGGGCCCCGCGGGAGGCGACGCCGGCGGCCGGATCATCGCCACCGGAACGCCGGTTGAGGTGGCGCGCTCCGCTGAGAGCCGGACGGCGCCGTATTTGGCAGCGGCACTGCGGGGCCAACCCTGAAAAGACATACAAGTGAGGCATGGTATCCGCGTTATCCACATACGGCAGCTTGGCCGCCCTGAGAGCCCAAAACTGTCGTGATACTTGCTGAATGGGAATCAGATACTACGCGTACGCATTCGACAGCGAGAACACGGAACAGGTGCTAATGGACCCCTTGGGCTTCGTTTCGAGAGATCCGTTGGCCGACGCTTGGGGTATGGAACCGGGTGCCACCATAGGCTATCCGACCTTCAAGCAATCAACGCCTGAACGGGACATGCTTTACCTGGACAAGGCCTGGCGGCAGTTGCAGTGGCTGACGGGGCCCTCAGCAGAGGGTAGGGACGCCCGACCCGCTTTCCGGATGTTCGAAGGTGAAGTGACTATGCACCACGACGGGTGGGAGTCATGGATCCGAGCCCTGACCCCAGCCGAAATGGTAGCCATTGCAGAAGACCTGGAAACCATCTCGGAGGACACGATGAGGGTGCAGGGCACCACCACTTCCTGCGCCCTTTCGGACTCCGACGCTGAGTATGCCATTCCCTATCTTCGACGGGCCCGGACTTTCGTGCGGGCCCTCGCTGACGAAGGACGAGGCATGGTGTACCTGATCGGGTAAGAACACCGCCCGGGCAATGTTGGTTGCGGGGATTACCGTGGCGCCGGGTCACCGGAGACACTGGGCATATCAAGCGATATTATGAAGGACATGGGCAACGTGGTGCGTGAGCTTCGGGAAGCAGCAGGGCTTAGCCAAGCTGAGCTCGCTCTACGCTCCGGTGTAGCTCAACCCAACATAGCTGCATATGAAACGGGCCGACGCAGGGCTTCGGCTTCCATGCTGCAAAGGTTGCGGGCGGCTGCTCAGCCCCTGCCGCATGATGCACTTGCGAATCATCGCCATGAATTGGCCGATTTGGCATCTCGATACGGGCTAAGCAACGTCCGTGTCTTTGGCTCAGCAGCCCGTGGCACTGACCGCCCCGGCAGTGATCTCGATGTCCTCGTCACACGGTCGCCTGGGGTAGGGCTCTTGACCATAGCTGCCTTCGCTGCAGCTGCAAGTGAGTTATTGGGCGTTGAGGTGGACGTTGTCACCGACGGGGGACTGCGCCCGGACCATGAGATTCTGACCACGGCAATCGCGGTATGACTGAACGGGACGTCGCTGCCTTGAAGGAGATCGTTAGGCTCTGCGGGATTGGTGCCGATCTGGTAAACCGTGGCCACGATTGGTATGTCGGAGATCCCGACAATGTTCCGGGGCTGGCAGCAGAGTCGCTGGTTATCAAAATAGGGGAGAACGTCGCCCGGCTAAGCTCCGCTACCACAAGCGAACATCCAGATGTGCCCTGGTCCTTGATCAAAAGGATGAGAGACCGGCTGGCACACCATTATGAAGGCACCGACTACGAGGCGGTATGGGACACCTTGGCTTCAGATCTTCCTGTGATAGTCAGATACATCGAATCAATCGAATACTGACGTTCCTGAATCCCTGACGTCCTAGCGACGCTGCGGGGGGAGTGGGCAGAGCAAGCCCCGGTCCGGTTGATTCGTTAGCTGGACCGGGGCTTCTTTATGTCCAAAATCACCCCTGTCCTGCTGTCAGACAGCGAATGTTACCACCGGGTAGTCTTTGACTTGAAATCCTTGGCAAATTAGGCAAGTAGAGGTTGCGGAACGGTTACAGTTTGGTTGGTTTGTTCCAACATCTGGACGCAATGTGGGTAGGCTTACACTCACATGTAGGCAACGTCACAGTAGGAATCTGTGCCCGCGCCTGGGGAGAACCTGGTTTCTCCCTGCCCAACTCCACGACTCATAGGAGGCGGAATGCGTTTCTCGCGCACTTCCAAAGCTCTAGGCATTGCGGCGATCGTCGCTCTCGCCGTAACCGGTTGCGGCGGCGGCTCCGGCAGCAACACGGACAGCTCTGCCGCGAGTGACCCCAACAAGGTCATCACCGCATACAGCAACGAACCGCAGAACCCGCTGCTCCCCGCGAACACCAACGAGGTGTACGGTGGCCGCGTCGTCGAGCTCCTCTTCGAGGGCCTGCGCGCGTACGACCCCAGCGGCAAGCCGGTCAACGCACTGGCTGAATCCATCGAAACCACGGATTCCCAGAACTGGACGATCAAGGTCAAGTCCGGCGCCAAATTCACCAACGGGGAAGCCATCACGGCCAAGACCTTCGTTGACTCCTGGAACTTTGCTGCGCTGAGCACCAACCTCCAGAACAACGGCTTCTTCTTCGAATCCATCGAAGGCTACGCCGATGTCAGCGCGGTCAACGAGACCACCGGCGCTGACGGCAAGAAGACTTCCACCCCGGCTCCGACCGCACAGACCATGTCTGGCCTCGCTGCCAAGGATGACCAGACCATCACGGTCAAGCTCTCCCAGCCGGAAGCTGACTGGTCCCTCCGCTTGGGTTACTCCGCCTTCTACCCGCTTCCCTCCGAAGCCCTGAAGGACCCGAAGAAGTTCGGCGAGAACCCGGTCGGCAACGGCCCGTACAAGTTCGAGAAGGAAGGTGCCTGGGTACACGACCAGTCCATCTCCCTGGTCAAGAACCCTGACTACACCGGTCCGCGTGCTGCCAAGAACGGTGGCGTGACCTTCAAGTTCTACACGGATCCGGGCCCGGCATACACGGACCTGCAGGCTGACAACCTCGACGTCACCGACGTCCTGCCGTCCAACGCCCTGAAGACCTACACCACGGACTTCCAGGACCGTAACTCCACCAAGCCGGTGGCCAACAACTCCACGCTGAACATCCCGGGTTACAACAAGAACTTCCAGGGCGAAGCCGGCAAGCTGCGCCGCCAGGCGCTGTCCCACGCGATCAACCGCGACGAGATCACCAAGGTGATCTTCAACGGCACCCGCACCCCGGCAACCGAGTACACCGCTCCGGTGCTTGACGGATATTCCGATTCCATCAAGGGCAACGATGTCCTGAAGTTCGATGTCCAGAAGGCCAAGGATCTGTGGGCAGAGGCTGAGAAGATCCAGCCGTACGATTCCTCCAAGCCGCTCCAGATCGCTTCCAACACCGATGGTGGCAACAAGGAATGGATCGACGCCGTAGCCAACGGTTTCAAGAACAACCTCGGCATCGAAGCTGAAATCCAGCCCTTCGCGAAGTTCGCTGAAGTCCTGGACCTGCGCAAGTCCCAGTCCCTGCCGGGTCTGACCCGCGCCGGCTGGCAGGGCGACTACCCGTCGCTCTACAACTTCCTCGGCCCGGTCTGGGCAACCAACGCTTCCTCCAACTACGAGAAGTACTCGAACCCCGAGTTCGACAAGCTCCTCAAGGAGGGCCTGGGTGCCAAGACTCCTGAAGAAGCAAACGCCAAGTTCAACCAGGCACAGGAGATCCTGTTCCAGGACCTCCCCGGCCTGCCGCTGTGGTACCTGAACCGTCCGATCGTGTGGAGCAACAACGTCGTATCAGCTGAGACTGGCTGGAACGGCGGCATCCTCTACTACAACATCGAGGCCAAGTAATCCTCAGGATCTGAACTTGCCGTGAGGCATTGGGGCCCGGCCATGGCGCCGGGCCCCAATTGCTTGCCTCGGCAGGAAGGCAAACATGACACACCAACACCCGTCCAGAGAAAGGGGGGTGAACCGTGGTCCGCTACATTCTGCGTAGGCTCCTCCAGGTGATTCCCGTCTTCCTGGGAACCACGCTCCTTGTCTACTACATGGTGTTCGCGCTGCCCGGTGATCCCATCGCGGCCCTCTTCGGCGAACGCCAGCCGCCGCAGAGCGTCATCGACGCACTCCGCGCGCAGTACAACCTGGACCAGCCGTTCTGGGTTCAGTACGGAATCTTCCTGAAGAACCTCTTCACCTTCAACCTCGGCGTTGACTTCACGCAGCAGCCCATCGCGGCAGCATTGGGCCGGGCTTTCCCGGTCACTGCCATGCTGGCCATTGAAGCCCTGATCATCCAGGCCGTCTTCGGCATCGCCTTCGGTGTCTTCGCCGGTCTCCGCAAAGGCAAGCTGTTCGACTCCACCGTCCTGGTGGCATCCCTCATCGTGATCGCTGTCCCGACGTTCGTGCTCGGCTTCGTCTTCCAGTTGGTTTTTGGTGTCCAGCTGGGATGGGCGAAACCAACGGTCGGCGCCAACGCGGACTGGGGCAACCTGATCCTGCCTGCAGTCGTACTGGGGCTCGTCTCCTTTGCCTACGTGCTGCGCCTCACCCGGGCATCCGTCAGTGAGAACATGAACGCCGACTACGTCCGCACTGCCACTGCCAAGGGCCTCTCGCGTCCGCGCGTGGTCATGGCGCACATCCTGCGGAACTCCCTGATCCCCGTGGTGACCTACCTGGGTGCGAACCTCGGCGGCCTCATGGGCGGCGCGATCGTCACCGAAGGCATTTTCAACGTCCCCGGCGTGGGCAACAAGCTGTTCCAAGCAATCCAGCGCAGCGAAGGTCCCACCATTGTGGCCATCGTCAGCGTCCTGGTCCTTGTGTTTGTGGTGACCAACCTCCTGGTTGACCTCCTGTACGCCTGGCTCGATCCGAGGATCCGTTATGAGTAGTAATACCGAACACTTCGTAGCCCCGGTGGAGGAAACTCCGCTGCTGGCCACCGACACCGTCAAGACGGAACAGGCACCCCTCAGCCTGTGGGCCGATGCGTGGCGCAAGCTGCGCAGGCGTCCGATGTTCATCATCTCGGCGTTGCTCATCCTGCTGTTGGTGGTCGTGGCGCTCTTCCCGGGCCTGTTCACCAACGTTGAACCGAACAACGACTGCCAGCTGGCCAACTCCGAGGGCGGCCCGACGGCGGGACATCCCTTGGGCTTCACGCTGCAAGGTTGCGACGTCTACTCACGCGTGATCCACGGAACGCAGGCTTCCTTGTCCGTGGGCATCCTGTCCGTGCTTTGCGTCATCATCATCGGCGTTACGCTGGGCGCCCTTGCCGGCTACTACGGTGGCTGGTTGGATGCCGTGCTGGCCCGCCTCGGCGATATTTTCTTCGCACTGCCGATCATCCTTGGTGCGCTGGTCATCACCCAGCTGCCGCTGTTCCGCGAGAACCGGAGTGTGTGGACGGTGGTCCTCACGATATCCCTGCTGGCCTGGCCGCAGATGGCCCGCATCACCCGCGGTGCCGTCATCGAGGTACGCAATGCGGACTTCGTGACTGCTGCCCGGTCTTTGGGTGTTTCCAAGTTCGGCGCGCTGGTCAAGCACGCACTTCCCAACGCCCTGGCGCCGGTGATCGTCCTGGCCACCCTTGAGCTCGGTGTCTTCATCGTCCTTGAAGCCACGTTGTCCTTCCTGGGTGTCGGTCTTCCCACGAGTGTCATGTCGTGGGGTAACGACATCTCGGCAGCCAACGCCTCCATCCGCACCAACCCGGGCATCCTGTTGTACCCGGCTGCGGCCTTGTCCATCACCGTCCTGAGCTTCATTATGCTTGGCGACGCCGTCCGCGATGCTCTTGATCCCAAGAGCCGACAGCGCTAAGGAGGCCATCATGACTTCTGCCAACATCAGCATTGATGAAGCAACGGCCCCGGCACAGCCGCTCCTTGAGATCAAGGATCTTGCCATCACGTTCAAGACCGGGTCCGGTGAGGTGAAGGCGGTCAAGAACGCCCACCTGACCATCATGCCGGGCGAGACAGTCGCCATTGTGGGGGAGTCCGGTTCAGGCAAATCGACGACGGCGCTTGCCGCCATTGGCCTGTTGCCGAACAACGGCCGCGTCTCCGGTGGGCAGATCCTCCTGGAGGGGGAGGACATTGCCCACGCGTCGGAAAAGCGGATGATCGAGTTGCGTGGCAGCCACATCGGCATGGTTCCGCAGGATCCGATGTCCAACCTGAACCCCGTCTGGAAGATCGGGTACCAGGTCCGCGAGACGCTCAAAGCGAACGGACGTCCGGATGGTCCGGATGACGTTGCACGGGCGTTGGCCGAAGCCGGCCTGCCGGACGCTGCCCGCCGTGCAAAGCAGTACCCGCACGAGTTCTCCGGCGGTATGCGCCAGCGCGCGCTGATCGCCATCGGCTTGAGCTGCCAGCCCAAGCTCCTGATCGCCGACGAGCCCACATCCGCGCTGGACGTAACGGTCCAGCGCAAGATTCTGGACCACCTGGAAACCATGACGATGGAGCTTGGCACGTCTGTGCTGCTCATTACCCACGACCTCGGCCTGGCTGCCGAGCGCGCGGACAAAGTAGTGGTCATGTACCAGGGCAACGTGGTGGAAGCGGGTCCTTCGCTGGAACTGCTCCGGAACCCGCAGCACCCCTACACGCGCCGCCTTGTGGAGTCGGCTCCGTCCCTGGCCTCCCGCCGCATTCAGGTAGCCAAGGAGCAGGGGGTCGAGGCCGAGGATCTGCTGGCGCCGACGGATGCTGCCAAGGAAAAGTCTGCGGACGACGTCCTGCAGATCAAGGACCTCCGCAAGGTCTACAAGCTGCGCCAGGGTCTGGGTAAAACGACGGACTTCGCTGCCGTGGACGGGGTGAGCTTCAACGTCAAGCGCGGTACCACCACGGCGATTGTAGGCGAGTCCGGTTCCGGCAAGTCCACTGTGGCCAAGATGGTGCTGCAGTTGGAGAGCCCCACGGACGGGCAGATTCTCTTCGATGGTGTTGATACAGCGGGGTTGAAGGGCAAGGAGCTGTTCAAGTTCCGGCGCCGCGTGCAGCCGATCTTCCAGGACCCCTACGGCTCGCTGGATCCGATGTACAACATCTATCGGACCATTGAGGAGCCGCTGCGCGTCCACAAGATCGGCAATGCGGCAAGCCGTGAGAAGAAGGTCCGGGAGCTGCTGGACCAGGTCGCCTTGCCGCAGACCACCATGCAGCGTTACCCGAACGAGCTCTCCGGCGGCCAGCGCCAGCGTATCGCCATCGCGCGTGCCCTGGCCTTGGATCCCGAGGTCATCATCTGTGACGAGGCTGTTTCCGCATTGGACGTCCTGGTCCAGGCGCAGGTGCTCAATCTCCTCGCTGAACTTCAGGACAACCTCGGCCTGACGTACCTGTTCATCACGCACGACCTTGCAGTGGTCCGCCAGATCGCCGATCACGTCTGCGTCATGGAAAAGGGCAAGCTGGTAGAGACGGGAAGCACCGACGATGTCTTCGACAACCCGCAGCAGGCCTACACGCAGGCACTGCTGGATGCGATCCCGGGCGGCTCGCTGCTCCTGCCCCCGGCGGTGGCATAACCGGCGTCGTACTTCCGGTCAGTAGAGCAACGCAAAAGCCGGTGGTCCCCGAAAGGGAACCACCGGCTTTGCCGTTTAAGGGACAAATTACGACGTCGGTTGCGGCGCGGCATCGCTGTCCGGCCGCGGAGCCAGCCCGAGGGCAGCAAGCTGGCCCGCCAAGACCTTGCCCAGCTTCTCGTGGCCGGACGGTTTGATGTGGACGCTGTCCTGCAGGTCCTTCGCCGCGTCGTAGCGCGTGAGCCAGTCGCCGGTGCTGACGAACGGAATGTTGTTCTTAGCAGCAACCCTGCCGAGGAGGGCATCCACTTCCGTCCGCCGTCCGCCGCCGTTGGCAGCCCCTTTGGCCAGGGTGCCGATCATGGCCATCCTCGAGCCGGGGTACCGCTTCTTCAGCACCGCCAGGAGCCGTTCGGCGTTGGAAGCGATCTGCGCGTCCGTAGCTTTCTGGGCGGCGTCATTGCCGCCGCCTTGGATGACGATCAGCGGCGGGCTCCCGTAGGGGAGCACCCAGTCACCACGCTGGAGGGCGTCAATGTAGTTACCGGTCTTGTCGTTGGCGGCCACGAAGCCGGTGCCGCCCATCCCTGCCACGTACAGCTTGTAGCCGAGGGCAGCGATGCCGCGTTGTGGCCACGAGTCCTTGGGCTGGGACTGGGAGTCGCCAATGAGGACAGCCGTGTGGCTGACGTCGGCCAGGACGATTTCGTTCCGGTTGTTCGCTGGGTTCCTGTAGAGGGAGCCTGCGGGCAGGTTCGGAGCGGGGGATTCCGGAGTTACGTTCCGGGGTTTTTCCGCGGCGGCCGTCGCTGCCGCTGCGGGCGCGGCTGAGCGTGAGGTGGCGGCAGGGGATGGCTGGCTCGTTCCGCAGCCGGCCGCCAGAACGCCTACGGCGATCAACGGTGCGAGCATGCGGAACACGGCCGAAGCTTTTCGCATCGATTTTCTCCGAAGGGCACTGGTTCCTGCAGACATCATGGGGCACGGCGCGAAGAAAATCCAGCATCTTGATTGAACATTTAGCAAACGCTGCGGCGGCGTGAGCAGGGGCACATTCCGGGCCCCTGAAGTATTGCTTTTTAGGCCCTCTAATGCGTGTGCGTTTAGAATAGCCATAGGTGCCCTGTGTCCCGGGGTCTTTTCGTTGTGTATTCCGGTCAGGAAGATCAGGTTTGCGCGCGGATTACAACAGCTGACTTCACCACTGAAACGAGTCATAAACGCATGTCTGAAACTACCGTTAATACTGCGTCGCGGAGCGATCTGCGCAACGTCGCGATCGTTGCACACGTTGACCACGGCAAGACCACCCTGGTCGATGCCATGCTCAAGCAGACCAACTCCTTCGCCTCCCACGGCGAGGTTGAGGACCGCGTCATGGATTCCGGTGACCTGGAGCGCGAAAAGGGCATCACCATCCTCGCCAAGAACACCACGGTTGCCTACAACGGCCCGTCCTCCAATGGCGAGACCATCACCATCAACGTCATCGACACCCCCGGCCACGCCGACTTCGGTGGCGAAGTTGAGCGCGGGCTCTCGATGGTTGACGGCGTCGTGCTGCTGGTCGACTCTTCCGAAGGCCCCCTTCCGCAGACCCGCTTCGTCCTCCGCAAGGCACTGGCTGCCCACCTGCCGGTGATCCTCCTGGTCAACAAGACCGACCGCCCCGACGCCCGTATCGACGAGGTTGTGCACGAGTCCATGGACCTCCTCCTGGGCCTGGCCTCCGATCTCGCCGACGAAGTTCCGGACCTGGACCTGGACAAGGTCCTGGAAGTTCCGGTCGTTTACGCAGCAGCCAAGGTCGGCCGCGCATCCCTCGAACAGCCGGCCAATGGCTCGGCTCCGGAGAACGAGGACCTTGAGCCCCTGTTCAAGACGATCATCGAGCACATTCCGGCCCCGACGTACAACCCGGAAGGCGTGCTGCAGGCACACGTGACCAACCTGGACGCCTCCCCGTTCCTTGGTCGCCTCGCCCTGCTCCGCATCTACAACGGCACCCTCCGCAAGGGCCAGCAGGTTGCGTGGGCCCGCCAGAACGGCGAGCTGAAGACCGTCAAGATCACCGAGCTCCTGGCCACCAAGGCACTGGAGCGCGTACCGGCTGAATCCGCAGGACCCGGCGAGATCGTTGCCGTCGCGGGCATTGAAGACATCACCATCGGTGAGACGCTCACCGACCTGGAAAACCCGCAGCCGCTGCCCCTTATCAAGGTGGACGATCCCGCGATCTCCATGACGATCGGTATCAACACCTCGCCGTTGGCCGGCAAGGTCAAGGGTGCCAAGGTCACCGCGCGCCAGGTGAAGGACCGCCTGGACAAGGAACTGATCGGTAACGTCTCCATCAAGGTGCTCCCCACCGAGCGTCCCGACGCCTGGGAAGTCCAGGGCCGTGGCGAGCTCGCGCTGGCCATCCTCGTTGAGCAGATGCGTCGTGAAGGCTTCGAACTCACCGTCGGCAAGCCGCAGGTAGTCACCAAGACAATCGACGGCAAGCTGCACGAGCCGATGGAACACATGACCATCGACGTGCCTGAAGAGTACCTGGGTGCCGTAACGCAGCTCATGGCTGCCCGCAAGGGTCGCATGACCAACATGGCCAACCACGGCACCGGCTGGTGCCGCATGGAATTCATCGTTCCCGCCCGTGGCCTTATCGGCTTCCGTACCCGGTTCCTCACGGACACCCGTGGTGCCGGTATCGCGGCTTCCATTTCCGAGGGCTACGAGCCGTGGGCCGGCCCGATCGAATACCGCACCAACGGTTCGATGATCGCGGACCGCGCCGGTGTTGTGACTCCGTTCGCCATGATCAACCTCCAAGAGCGCGGTTCCTTCTTCGTGAAGCCCACCTCCGAGGTGTACGAAGGCATGATCGTCGGCGAGAACTCCCGCGCCGACGACATGGATGTGAACATCACCAAGGAAAAGAAGCTCACCAACATGCGTGCGGCTTCTTCGGATTCCTTCGAGAACCTGACCCCGCCGCGTGAGCTCACCCTGGAAGAGTCGCTTGAGTTCGCCCGCGAGGACGAGTGCGTTGAGGTCACCCCGGAGGACATCCGCATCCGCAAGGTGATCCTGGACTCGAACGAGCGCGCGAAGGCCAACCGCGCCCGCGCCCGCGCATAGTCGCCGCAGGGAACCGAATCTCTGCATGAAGAGGGGAGCCGCCAGTACAGCCCGCAGCATTGCTGCAGCCGTACTGGCGGCTCTTTTCGTGTCCCTTGCGGGCACGGCCCTGCACCGGCAGACGGTATCCGTGGCCGGCGTCGAACTTCCCTGGGGCATTTGTGCCGCGCTGCTGTTGCTGGCTTCCGTACAGCTGTGGCTGGCGGCATGGCGCCGTTCGGTTGTCCCGACGGCGGTGGCCGGCATTGTGACCTACGCTGCGGTGGGGGTGCTGTCCTCGGGCGGTCCCGCCAAGCAATTGGTCCTGGCGGACGTCGCGGGAAACGTCTGGGTCTACGGCATCGCCGGCGTGACGTTCATCATGCTCTTGGTCGCCAGCCGTCTTCGGGCCCGGTGGAATGCCGCCGTCGACGTTGCGTCAACGGCAAGAGAAGACTGAACCTCTCAGCGCACGGTCGGCTGACGCCGCGGCGGAGGGGGCGGTACCTGCTTGGCTGCGATCACCAATTCCAAAGGAATTTCGACGTCGGACGTCCGGGTCCGCACGGTGCAGCTGGTTTCGCCGGCCTCCAGCAAGTAGCCCAGTGCATCCGTGAGGCCGTCGGCAATCCTGTAGCGCACCACTACCCGTGTACCGGGCTCGGCTGTCTGGAGGAATTGAACGGGCGGCAGCGTTTGGGTCACCGATTCATACTATGACGCGGGCTAGGTTGGCGTCGCGGCACTGATGGATAATAGGTTGGAAGTTCAGTGCCCGGCATATTGTCGGGAGTATTACCCGGCCTGTTGCCGGGACAAACCGTTGAGAGGTCTGGGACGTGACGTACGTAATCGCGCAGCCGTGTGTGGATGTCAAGGACAAGGCATGCATCGAAGAGTGCCCTGTTGACTGCATTTACGAAGGTGAGCGTTCCCTCTACATTCACCCCGACGAATGCGTCGACTGTGGTGCCTGCGAGCCCGTGTGCCCGGTGGAAGCCATCTACTACGAGGATGACACCCCGGAAGAGTGGGCCGACTACTACAAGGCCAACGTCGAATTCTTTGACGACCTTGGCTCTCCGGGCGGTGCTGCGAAGATCGGGAACACCGGCAAGGACCACCCGTTCATTGCCGCCCTGCCGCCGCAGAACCAAGACCACTAGAGGTGGCTGCGCCCTTGATTTCCGCGGCGCCCGCGTTCGGCCTTAACCTTCCCGATTACCCGTGGGAGGCCATGGCGCCGTATGTTGCGACCGCTTCGAAGCACCCTGACGGAGTAGTCAACCTCTCCATCGGAACTCCCGTGGATCCCACGCCGGGCCTCATCCGTGAGGCCTTGGCGTCGGCATCGGATGCCCACGGTTATCCCACTGTCCACGGCACTGCACCGCTGCGCCAGGCTGTGGTGGATTGGTTCGCCAGCCGTCGTGGCGTCCCCGGCCTGCACCCCCGCGACGTGATGCCTACTGTGGGTTCCAAGGAACTGGTCGCCTGGCTTCCCTTCCTCCTGGGTCTGGGAAGCGGCGATGTGGTGGTGCGCCCCACGGTGGCTTACCCGACCTACGACATCGGTGCCACGCTTGCCGGAGCGACGGCCGTTGCCGCGGATGACCTGGACGAACTTGATGCCGCCACCCGCGCCAAGGTGCGGTTGGTCTGGATCAACTCGCCGGGAAACCCGACGGGCAGCGTCAGGGACGTCGAATCCATGCGGCGAATCGTCGCCCAGGCCCGGGAAATCGGCGCTGTGGTGGCATCGGACGAATGCTATGCGGAACTGGGCTGGGGTGCTTGGGACGCCCAACGCGGGGGAGAACCGGTACCCAGTGTGCTGGACCCGCGCGTTACGGGTGGTTCCACTGACGGGCTGCTGAGTGTGTACTCCCTGAGCAAGCAATCCAACCTGGCCGGCTACCGGGCCGCGTTCGTGGCCGGCGACGCCGCCATCATGGCGAACCTGGTTAACAGCCGCAAGCATGCCGGAATGATTGTGCCCTACCCGGTGCAGGAAGCCATGCGTGTGGCATTGGGCGACGCCGACCATGTCCTGGCGCAGAAGGACCTCTACAGGAGCCGCCGCGAGAGGCTGGTTCCGGCGCTGGAGAAGTTTGGACTGACCATTCACGACTCCGACGCGGGACTCTACTTGTGGTCGACGGCCGGAGAAGCCACGTGGGATACCGTGGCACGGTTCGCCGGGCTGGGCATCGTGGTGGGACCAGGCGTGTTCTATGGCGAGGCAGGCAACGGCTTCGTTCGCGTGGCATTGACGGGCACGGACGAACGAATCGACGCGGCTGTGGAGAGGTTGAACTCGGTCGCATAACGAAGCTGTGACTTGCGGCACAATTAGCGTGTTTCCGCCAGTAATCGTTGGGCTTGGATTAGTTCCCGACGGTTACTGGCGGTAGCTTTTAATTGACTATCAATGGTGGCCTTCAATAAGAAAGCACTCCGGCCGTTGGAGTCCTGCAACAGCAGGGCAGAACACGGCGTCACCAGAAGTTGATTGGACAAGCGTTCTATAGAGGCCCAGAGGCCTCGTGAAGGGGACTCCATGACTGAGACCACCAGCGCGACACTGCGCCATGCCGGCGGCGAACTTGAACTGCCGCGCATCAAGGTTGTAGAAGGAAACGAAGGCTATGACGTTTCCAAGCTGCTGAAGCAGACGGGCGCCGTTGCCTATGACCCCGGCTTCATGAACACCGCAGCTACCACATCGGCCATCACGTACATTGACGGTGACGCTGGCATCCTGCGCTACCGCGGGTACCCCATTGAGCAGCTCGCACAGCACTCGAACTTTCTGGAAGTTTCCTACCTGCTGATCTACGGCAACCTGCCGACCCCCACCGAACTGGAAGAGTTCGATCAGCGCATCCGTCGCCACACCCTGCTGCACGAGGAGCTGAAGGGCTTCTTCGGCGGCTTCCCGCGCGACGCCCACCCGATGCCGGTGCTGTCCTCGGCTGTTTCCGCGCTGTCCACCTTCTACCAGGACTCGCTGGATCCGTTCAACGCCGAACACGTGGAAGTTTCCACCATCCGGCTCATGGCCAAGCTTCCGGTGATCGCTGCCTACGCCCACAAGAAGTCCATCGGCCAGCCCATGCTGTACCCGGACAACTCCATGAACCTCGTGGAGAACTTCCTGCGCCTGAGCTTCGGCCTCCCGGCTGAGCAGTACGAGCTCGACCCCGTTGTGGTCAAGGCTTTGGATCTCCTGCTCATCCTGCACGCCGACCACGAGCAGAACTGCTCCACGTCCACGGTGCGCCTGGTGGGTTCGTCCAACGCAAACCTCTTCGCCTCCGTTTCGGCAGGCATCAACGCACTCTTCGGCCCTGCCCACGGCGGTGCCAACGAGGCCGTGCTGAAGATGCTCCGCCAGATCCAGGCCGAGGGCATCAAGCCTGAGGACTACATGGAGAAGGTCAAGAACAAGGAAGACGGCGTCCGCCTCATGGGCTTCGGGCACCGTGTCTACAAGAACTACGACCCCCGTGCGAAGATCATCAAGGCCACGGCCCACGAGGTCCTCAGCAAGCTCGGCGGTAACGACGAACTGCTGGACATCGCCATGCGCCTGGAAGAAAAGGCCCTCGCGGACGACTACTTCATCCAGCGCAAGCTGTACCCGAACGTCGACTTCTACACCGGCCTCATCTACAAGGCCATGGGCTTCCCGGAGAAGATGTTCACCGTTCTCTTCGCCATCGGACGCCTCCCGGGCTGGATTGCCCAGTGGCGTGAGATGATCAACGATCCCCAGACCAAGATCGGCCGTCCGCGGCAGCTCTACACGGGGGAGCCGGAGCGCAACTACCCGGCCAACTGATACTGCATCAGAGCCAATAACGACGGCGGCCGCCCACCTCGCGCGAGGTGGGCGGCCGCCGTCGTTGGTCACCGAAGAGGTGCCCGCCTAGGCTTGGGCCGCGGCAGGCTCGGTGGCGTTGTATCCGTACGGGTTGTTCTTCTGCCAGCGCCAGTGGTCTTCGCACATCTGGTCCACGGTCTTGGTAGTGGACCAGCCAAGGTCTGCCAAAGCGGAGGAAGCGTCGGCCCAGAAGGCAGGAAGGTCTCCTGCGCGGCGTCCCGTGATCTCGTAGGGGATGGGCCGGCCCACGGCTTTCTCGAACGAGCGGAGGACTTCCAGCACCGAGGATCCTTTGCCCGAACCGAGGTTCCAGCGGCGGACGCCCTGGCGGGACGCGATGTAGTTCAATGCGGCCACGTGCCCCTCCGCGAGGTCAACCACGTGGATGTAGTCACGCTGGGCGGTGCCGTCAGGGGTGTCGTAGTCGCCGCCGAAGACCATGAGCTTCTCGCGGCGGCCTACGGCAACCTGGGCAATGAACGGAACGAGGTTATTCGGGATGCCCTGCGGGTCTTCGCCGATCCGGCCCGAGGGGTGGGCGCCCACCGGGTTGAAATAGCGCAGCAGTGCTATATGCCAGCGGTCATCGGCGTTGCCAAGATCGGAGAGGATGTCCTCGATCTGTTCCTTGGTGCGGCCGTACGGATTGTTGGCGCCGATCTCCATCTTCTCGATGTAGGGGATCGGGTTGTGTTCGCCATAGACAGTTGCCGAGGAGCTGAAAACGATCGATCGGACGTTGTGCTTGTCCATGACGCGGAGAAGGTTCAGCGTGCCCACGATGTTGTTGTAGTAGTAGGCCAAGGGCTCCTGGACTGATTCGCCCACTGCCTTCAGGCCCGCGAAGTGGATGACCGCGTCGATGTCGTGCTGGCCGAAGACCGCCTCGACGGCCGGCTCGTCCACCAGGTCCACCTCGTGGAAGGCGGCGGTTTTGCCTGTCAGTTCAGACACCCGCCGCAGCGACTCTTCGCTGGAGTTCACGAGGTTGTCGAGAACGACGACGTCGTGGCCGGCTTCCTGGAGGGACAAAACGGTGTGCGAACCGATATAGCCGGTGCCGCCCGTGACAAGAATTTTCATGGTGTCTACGCTATCGGAAATCGGAGCCACGCCGCTCAGTGTTGAGCGTGGTGGAAGCACATTCGTGCTAGAAAATACTGGTGCCCAAAATTGTTGATGCCGAAGTCCGGCGCCAGGAAGTTGTCCAAGCCGTATTTCGCATCATTGCCAGCGACGGCTTGCATAGGGCATCACTCCGCGAGGTGGCCGATGAAGCGGGGCTCGCCGTCGGATCGGTCCGCCACTATTTCGCCAGCAGCGATGAACTCCTGGTGTACTCCTTCGCCTCCGTTGTGGACCGGATTGTTGCCCGCCTGGAAGCGGCTCTGGCGCTGGTAGAAGATAGTGAGGGCGCTGAACACCACAATGCCGTTCTGAACCTCCTGGGTCAGCTCCTGCCCTTGGATGAGGAATCGGCCGTGGACGCCTGCGTATGGATGGCTTTCCGGCAGGCAGCGCGGATCACCCCGGTGTTGGCCCCCGAAGCCGAACGCAGCCACCGTTCGGTCGCCGCCGTCATCGGCCGGTTGATGGTGCTGTTGCGTCCACAGGACGTCGACAACCCGCAGGCGCTGGTGACGGAAGCGGAACGCCTCCTGGCCACTGTGGACGGATTATGCATGCATGCGCTGTTGCAGCCTGAATGGATGACCGCGGCCATGTGCAGCGACGTCCTGGAAGCACACCTCCAAACCCTTCAGGCGGCTTCGGCCCGGGCCTAACCCCGGAAGCCGTGCCCCCGGGCCGTTACCCCCGGGGCCCTTCAGGAATAGACTGGGACATGTCGGGAACCCTGTCCAAGGGAGGAATTCGGATGCATGAGTCAGGCGGCCCGGGATGGCGCATCACCATGGACACGTCAGGGCCGATGCTCATCGCCTTGTACTTGCGGGACGTAGCCGGACTCGACGGCGTCGGAAAGCCGATGCTGGCCCACGCCGCTCCCAAGATCCGCCAAGCCGACCATAGCCACCTCACCTCGGACGTGGGAGGTATCAGCGCGCTGAAAACCGAATGGGAAGCGTGGTGGGAGAAGCTCGTCAAGTCCTATCCCGAACCGGCCCAGGAGCTTACTCCACCCAGTTTCAAGGCCTTCGGCAACTCACCGGCCCTACAAAGGGTGTTGCAGGCGCACTTTGGAGCTGCACTGGCCTGGGCCACGGACAGGATCGACGAATACGCGGATCTCGAAGCGGCCCGCGAAGCCAACGGAGTCACCAACGTCCTCAACGAGCTGGTGGAGGACCGGCTCCTGGAAGTGGGGCGGAGCTCGCGCGACTTCGACCTCACCATCATCGAGCTTCCGCTGACTGAGCCACGGGCCTGGTACCTGGAGCCGAGCACGATCTTCATGAGCCATAGGCTCCTGTCCCAGCCGGATGTGTTCCGCAGCTACGTCCAGCCGGTGGTGGAGCTTCTTGCCTAGGCCTGCTGCCTGAACATGTCGCCTAGGTGGTGGGGGCTGACACCGTGATGGTCACACCGTCCGATGCCGCCGCAGAGTCGGTCCAGCCTTTGCGCTGTTCCCTGTTCCAGGTCCGGCCGGTCGCATCAACCTGGGTAATCGACAGTGCCTTGGCATTGGCCACGGCCCAATGGGCCACAGCCCACGCCTGCGGGCCCGTCACCTCAAGGCGCACCGACCGTCCCTCGACGCCGGCCACTTGGGTGCCGAACGCCGTCGTGAGTTCATCCACGACGGCGGCAGGGTCACCGGCCGCTTCCGGCATCCTCAACTCGCAGTCCAACGCTGCTTCGGAATGACCCGTCAGGGCAGAAGCGAAGGCACGTCCCATGGGTTCATGCTGGGCATACGCGCGCGGGAAGGCCGACCTCTGGACTGCCTGCGCCGCCTGCGTGATTTCCATGCTTTCGTAGCCGGGAATCTTCACCAGCCCGTCATAGAAAGCATTCGCGGCGTAGGTGGGATCCATGACCTGGGCTTCGGTTCCCCAGCCTTGGGATGGCCTCTGTTGGAACAGTCCGCGGGAATCCGGGCCGGCCTCATCCCCATAGTTGATATTCCGCAGGCGTGACTCCTGCATCGCCGTTGCCAGGGCAATGCTGGCCGCGCGCGGAGGCAGACCACGGCGGACGGCCACAGCCGTAATGAGCGCCGTGTTCGCGGTTTGGTCTGTGGCGAGTTCGAAGCTGGCTGAGCCCACCACAGCGACGCAGCGCTCCGAGACCAGTGTCTCGGAGCGCTGCAGCACGGCGACTATGGCGTAAACGGCGCCGGCCACCAAGGCCAAGGCCAGCACCATGACGATGATGCGGCGCAAACGGCGCACAGTTGGTCTCCTGCTAGTTGGCGTGCAAAGCCTCGTTCAATTCCACGGTCTGGCCCTTGCGGGGCAGGACCTCGACGCCACCGGTGGTGGAGTTGCGGCGGAACAGGAGGTTGGGGACACCGGAAAGCTCCACGGCCTTAATGATCTGGCTGGTGTCCTCGCCGTTCTCGTCCTTGGGGCCCGGCACGCGGACCCGCGTGCCGGCGGTCACGTAGAGGCCCGCCTCCACCACGGAGTCGTCACCGATGCTGATGCCTACACCCGAGTTGGCGCCCAACAGGACCCTCTCGCCCAGGGCGATCTTCTCCTTGCCGCCACCGGACAGCGTGCCCATGATGGACGCGCCGCCACCGACGTCGGTGCCGTCGCCGGCCACTACGCCTGCGGAGATACGGCCTTCGACCATGGACGTGCCCAGGGTGCCGGCGTTGAAGTTGACGAAGCCTTCGTGCATCACAGTGGTGCCTTCGGCAAGGTGGGCACCCAGGCGGACACGGTCGGCGTCGGCGATGCGAACGCCGGTGGGGACGACGTAGTCCACCATGCGGGGGAACTTGTCCACGCCGTAGACCACCACGTTGCCGCGCTTGCGCAGGCGTGCGCGCGTCAGCTCGAAGCCTTCCACGGCGGCCGGACCGAAGTTGGTCCAGACAACGTTGGGGAGCTTGCCGAAGATTCCGTCCAGGTTGATGCTGTTCGGCTTGACCAAGCGGTGTGAAAGCAGGTGCAGACGGAGGTAGGCGTCAGCCGTGTCGGCCGGGGCAGCGTCCAAGTCGATCTGGGCGAACACCACCTTCTGCTCGGTGCCGCGATCGGCGTCCTTGCCGTCCTCGGCGAGGGCAGTCAGTGCAGGGTCGGCGTTGTCGACGTCCCTCAGGGTGTCGGCTGCTACGCCCAACGCGGGGGAGGGGTACCAGACATCCAGTACGGTTGCTTCCCCGGAGGCCGAGGTAGCGATCGTGGCGAGGCCGAATCCGTAAGCTGATCGGTCGTTAACGGACGCGGTTACGGGCACAGCGGAAGAAGCAGTTTCAGTCATGGCCCCAAGTTTAGCTACCGGGCGCGGTGCGGCTGAAACCCGTTCCAAGGACTGGAGTCGTATTCGCTTGCCCTGCTGCGCCGCGCCGAGCAGTTAAGGTGGAGGGGTGACCCTGAACTCCGCACCTGCCCTCCTCGACCTGCGTCAGGACGTCGCTTTACTGACTTCGGCCATTATTGATATCAACAGCGTCTCCGGCAACGAGACCGAACTGGCAGATGCGGTGGAAGCCGCCCTGCGCGCCCTGCCCCGGTACACAGTGGTGCGCGACGGCGACGCCATCATTGCCCGAACGGAGCTGGGCCGCCCGGAGCGCGTCATCCTCGCAGGCCACTTGGACACCGTCCCGCTTCCCACGGTCCCCGGTTCGCTGGGAACCGTGCCTGCAACCTGGGAGTCGGGGGTCCCCGGCGAGGGCATACTCTTCGGCCGCGGCACCACGGATATGAAGGGCGGGGTTGCCGTGCAGCTCGCCTTGGCGGCAACACTGTTCGACGGCGGCCGGGAACCTGACCGGGACGTCACGTTTGTTTTCTACGACCACGAGGAAGTGGAGGCCGTCAAGAGCGGCCTTGGCCGGTTGGTACGGAACCACGGCGATCTACTGGACGGCGACTTCGCCATCCTCCTGGAACCCACCCACGGCACGGTGGAAGGTGGCTGCAACGGCACCAGCCGCTTCGAAGCAACCACGCTGGGAGAAACGGCGCATTCGGCCCGCGCGTGGATGGGCAGCAACGCCATCCATGCTGCAGCTCCCATCCTTGCCCGGCTGGCTGCCTATGAACCGCGCACCATCAACGTGGACGGTCTCGACTATAGGGAAAGCCTCAACGCCGTGAAGATCAACGGCGGAACGGCCGGAAACGTCATCCCGGACCGCTGCGTGGTGGAGATCAACTACCGTTTTGCGCCGGACAAGACTCCGGATGAAGCCGAAGCCCACGTGCGGGAACTGCTGGAAGGCTTCGAGGTCGTCCGTACCGACGCCGCAGCTGGTGCGCGTCCCGGCCTGAACCACCCCGCCGCAGCGTCCTTCGTGGCCGCAGTGGGAGCCGAGCCGAAGCCCAAATACGGCTGGACCGACGTCGCGCGCTTCAGTGAGTTGGGCATCCCGGCGGTGAACTTCGGACCCGGAGACCCGCTGCTGGCGCACAAGGACAATGAACACGTCGACGCCGATGCCATCCGTGAGTGCCTGCGTGCCCTGAGGACGTGGCTGGGTCAGTAGCCCCGACGCAAAAGAAGAGGTCCGCAGCCCCATGGCTGCGGACCTCTTCTTGTTCTCTGGTGCCCTTTACTTCTTGCCCGGCCCCTCGACGGAATCGTCGGCGACGGGATCGTTGCCGCCCACGATGAGGCCTGTCCGGAGGCTGGGTGCTGCCACACCGCCCGCGGCCTTCTTGGAGCCGCGGCGTTCGATCCAGATCGCGATCCGGGAGACCGTGAGGTTGATCAGGATGTAAATCGCAGCGCCCACGAAGAACGCGGGGAACAGGAAGTCCGGACCCAGGAAGTCAGCCATGATCTGGATCTTCCGGAGCAGTTCCTCGTAGCCCACGATGTAGCCGAGCGACGTGTCCTTCAGGAGCACGACGAGCTGCGCCACCAAGGACGGCAACATGCGGCGTACAGCCTGCGGGAATTCGATAATCATGCGCGACTGGAAGCTGCGCAGGCCGATGGCCAGGCCGGCTTCACGTTGGCCCTTGGGCAGCGACTGGATGCCTGCACGCAGGATCTCGGCGAAGATGGCGGCGTTGTAGAGCACCAGGCCCACAACCACCGCTTGGAACTGTCCGGTGGCGAACACCAGCAGGACGAACAACATCATGAGGACGACCGGCATGCCGCGGAGGAACTCGAGGACCACCTGCGTCGGAATCCGAACCCACGGGATCAATGAGATTCTCAGGAGGCAGAGCGCAATTCCCAGCGGAAAGGCAATGATCGCTGCCACGGCCGCCGCGGTCAGCGTGGAGATGATGCCCTGGCCGATCAGGTTCCAGACATCCGGCGCCATGGGACCGTAGAAGATTTCCCAGCGGTCGGCGTCGAAAATGCCCTGCTGCGCAAGCGTGATGACGGCGATGGCCAGCACGCCAAGGATCAGGACGATCCCGGCCGCCGAACCGATGAGCGAGTAGAGGCGGGCCTTGGGCCCCGGGACGTCGTAAAGGACCGAGGTCATCGGGCAATCGCCACCTTTCGTTCAACAAAGTGCGCCAGGAGGCCCAAAGGAACCGTGATGAGGAGGTAGAAGAACGCCACCCCGAGCAGGATCCAAAGGACCTGGTTGCCGTAGTCATTGGAGAGCTGGCGGCCGTAGCCGAACAACTCGAGGACGAAGAAGGCGCCGGCAACCGAAGAGTTCTTGACCAAGGCGATCAGGATGTTGATCAAGGGCGGAACCACGGTGCGGACAGCCTGGGGCAGGACGATGAAGCCCAAAACCTGGGTGAAGGTCATGCCGACGCTTCGGGCTGCTTCTGCCTGTCCCACCGGAACACTGTTAACGCCGGAACGGACGGCTTCGGCGATGAAGGCGGCCGTGTAGCTGCTCAGTGCGATGATGGCGGCGACTTCGAATTGGTCGAACTTCACTCCCAGCCTGGGGAGGACGATTGCGGAGAAGAAGAAGATGATCGTCAGTGGCGTGTTCCGGGCGACTTCCACGTAGAACATGCTGAAGCCGCGGAGCGCAGCAACGGGCGAGACCCTCATGGCCGCGAGGATGGTTCCTACGACGAGGGCGATGATTCCTGAGATGACGGAGAGGTAGAGGGTGCGGAGAAATCCGTCCCAGTATTGGGGGAGGCTTGCTATGACGGCGTCCATGGCTTCCTTTTGCTGCAGCTGATCACGGAACAGGGTCCTGGTTCAGGAACTGCCGCCGTCCCGTGGGAGGGACGGCGGCAGCTGCTGGACTGACTGCTAGTAGCGGTCGAGGGCCGGAAGCTCAGGTGCGGTCTTGATGACCTTGCCTGCCGTAGCTTCCCAAGCCTTCTTGTAGTCGCCGTCCTTCTGGATGGCTTCAAGCTGGTCGTTGATCCAGTTGCGGAAAACCGTGTCGTCCTTCTTCAGGCCGATGCCGTAAGGCTCCTTGGTGAAGGTTTCATCCGAGGCGAGCTTGAAGGCATCCGGTTCCTTGTCCACGTAACCGGCCAGGATGACGTTGTCGGTGGTCACGGCGACAACCTGCTTGTTGCGCAGCGGCTCGAGGCAAGCGGTGTAGGTAGCGGCCGGAACAACTTCAGCACCGTACTTTTCGGCGATGGTCTTGGCAGGGGTGGAACCAGTGACGGAGCAGACCTTCTTGCCCTTGACGTCCTCCGGCTTGGTGATGGAGTTGTCGTCCTTGTTGACCAGCAGTGCCTGGCCGGCTTCGTAGTACGGGCCAGCGAAGGAGACCTTTTCCTTGCGGGCGTCGTTGATGGTGTACGTGGCGATGACCAGGTCAACGCGGCCCTGCTCGATGAACGATTCGCGGTTCTGCGAAACGGTCTCGACCCATTCGATCTTGTCTGCCGGGATGCCCAGCTTGGCGGCGATTGCCTTGCCGATTTCAACGTCGAAACCGACCGGCTTGCCGTCAAGGCCCTTCTGGCCGAAGAGCGGCTGGTCGAACTTGGTACCGATGGTGATCTTCTGTGCCTTGTTGAGCTTCTCCATGGTGGTGCCTGCTTCGAAGCTCGCAGACGCTACGGGGGGAGTCGTCGAGCTCCCGCCGCCACCGCAGGCGCTCAGCGAGAGGGCAAGCGCAGCCGATGCGGCAACCAGGAGTGACTTCCTCCGGGTAATCAGAGACTTCATGACGTTCCTTTCAGTGGATGGCCGGTGTACGGCCGGGGGTGCGATTCCTGGTGGCCAGGGTGAAGGCCGTCAGGAGCTAGTGGGTCAGGAGTTTGGACAGGAAGTCCTTGGCCCGGTTGCTCTGCGGGTTCGTGAAGAATTCCTCAGGCTTGGCGTCTTCGACGATCTGTCCGTCCGCCATGAACACAACGCGGTCGGCTGCCTTGCGCGCGAAGCCCATCTCGTGGGTGACCACGATCATCGTCATGCCTTCCTTGGCCAACTGGATCATGACATCGAGGACCTCGTTGATCATTTCCGGATCGAGCGCGGAGGTGGGCTCATCGAAGAGCATCACCTTGGGCTTCATCGCCAGGGCCCGGGCGATGGCCACACGCTGCTGCTGGCCGCCGGAGAGCTGCGCAGGAAGCTTCGGTGCCTGATGCCCGACGCCGACGCGCTCCAGGAGGGCCATGGCTTCGCGTTCGGCCGTACCCTTCGCGACGCCCTTGACTTTGATGGGACCCAGCGTGACGTTCTCGAGGATCGTCTTGTGGGCGAAGAGGTTGAAGGACTGGAAGACCATGCCGACGTCGGCACGGAGGTGGGCCAGTTCCTTGCCCTCTTCGGGGAGCTTCTTTCCGTCGATCGAGATCTCGCCGTCGTCGATCGTTTCCAAACGGTTGATGGCACGGCACAACGTGGACTTACCGGAGCCGGAGGGTCCGATGACCACTACAACTTCACCCTTCTTGACCTGAAGGTTGATGTCTTTGAGGACGTGCAATTGACCGTAATGCTTGTTGACGCTGTTCAGGGAGACGAGCGCATCGCCGGGCACTTGAGTAGTCATAGCTTGAATCTAGCGAACTACGCAGCAATTATGACCACGATCACGGCAACTTCTTTGAGATCGTGACTGAACAGAAACCTGTTTTTCAGCCGGATATGAGACTGCAATGCGAGCTTGTGCGCCAAGTGCGGATACTCGCATTCTTAGGCGTTAGCCTTGGGCAATGAGTATCAGCCAGCATCCAGTTCCCAACCCCGACGCCAACGGCCGAGGGGGGAGCAACGCGGCGCTTCCTTCCGCGGCAGCGCCGGCCAAGCATAAAGGCCCCCTGGAACTGCGGCGTAAACAGGCAGATACCGGAATGTCGGACCAGCACCTGCTGGATACAAGCGGCGCCGGACAGTTCATCCATACCGACCCCTGGCGGGTACTGCGCATCCAAAGCGAGTTCGTAGAGGGCTTTGGGGCTTTGGCCGACATCGGGCCCGCTGTCAGTGTCTTTGGTTCCGCCCGCACCAAGCCGGGCACAGAGTTCTACGAGATGGCAGTGGACGTGGGACGCAAGCTGGCCGAAGCCGGCGTAGCCGTCATCACGGGCGGTGGCCCGGGTTCCATGGAAGCTGCCAACAAAGGAGCCGTGGAGGGCAACGGCGTTTCCGTCGGTTTGGGGATCGAGCTGCCGTTCGAACAGGGGCTGAATCCTTGGGTGGACCTCGGCATCAACTTCAGGTATTTCTTCGCCCGGAAGACGATGTTCGTCAAGTACGCCCAAGGCTTCGTAGTGCTTCCGGGCGGCCTGGGAACCCTCGATGAGCTGTTCGAGGCCATGGTGCTGGTCCAGACGCGCAAAGTGACCTCATTCCCGATCGTCCTTTTGGGCGTCCGGTTCTGGGGCCCGATGATCGAGTGGATCCGTGACACGCTGGTGGCCGAGGGCATGGTGTCGGAAAAGGACCTTGACCTGATCCAGTTGGTGGATGACCCCGCAGACGCGGTACACCGTGTGCTTCACGGCGAACCCCTGCCCACGCCGACGGGGGAGCAACGCCCGGAGTAGGCAACTGCTTCTGGCACGATGGTGCTGTGAGCTCTTTTCTGGTATTTTTCGCGATCGTCCTCGTCGGGGCAGCTCTGTATTTCGGAGCCGGAATCGTCCGGGGCCGCTCGATGGGAGCCGGCTTGGACGAACCAACCCCCAACCTGCCGCCCGTCCTCCTGCCGGAGCAAGCGGGCGCAGCCGACGTGGACAACGTTCGTTTTGGGCTCGGCCTTCGCGGATACCGGATGGACCAGGTAGACCAGGTCCTGGACCAACTAAGGGACCAGTTGCTGGAAAAGGACCGCGAAATTGAGCGACTGCGGGATCAGCTGAAGTCGCAGGCCGAGGGTGGCGAAAACCTGAGGGCCACGCAGTGAACAACCAGGTTCCCTCCCGGGCAGCCGGAACCCCGGCGGCCACGGAGGGAGCAACGAAGCACCTCGCAGGCGCAGTTGTCCGGGCAGGAGCCGCGATGGCGGCGTGGCCTTGGTGGCTCCGGGTTTCCTTGGTTTTCGTCGCCGCGCGGCTCGTCAGTGCCGCCATCTTCATGGCAGCAGCCATCCATCAGGGAACCAACCCATGGTTTCCCCCGGCCCCCGACTACTGGAACTTCATCACCATTTGGGACGGACGCTGGTACCAACGGGCGGCGGAGGATGGCTACCCGGCCACCTTGCCCGTCGACCAAAACGGCGTCGTCAAAGAAAACGCCTGGGCCTTTTACGCGCTCTTCCCCTTCCTGGGCAGGGGCCTGAGCGCAATAACCGGGCTCGGGACGCTCCAGTCCTTGACTGCGATCGCCATGGTGGCCGGGTTGGGTGCTGCCCTGGTGATCTTCAAGCTCTTCCGGGAAGTGACCGGTCGACGCACTGCGATGTGGGGCGTCGTCTTTGTTTCGACCTTCCCGGTCTCGCCCATCCTCCAGGTTCCGTACGCTGAGTCCCTCAATCTCCTGCTGCTGGCGTCATCGTTGCTCCTGGTGGTACGGCGTCACTACCTTGCCGCTGTTCCGGTGGTGCTGTTGATGTGCTTTTCCCGACCAACCGGCGTTCCGTTCGCTGCGATGGTGGGCCTCCTCCTGGTATGGCACCTCTGGCGGCGCTTCGGCCCCGCCCGTGAGGTGGGCGGCGCCGTCGCCACACCGAAGCTGTTGTCCTTGGCAGCGTTGGTGGTGACTACTGGCACCGGCGCATTGGCCTGGCCCATTATCGCGTGGGCTGTCACCGGGGACCCGACCGCCTACACGCGCACGGAGACGGCATGGCGAGGGGACGACCTGGTTCCTTTTAAGCCTTGGTTCGATGCCGGGCGAATGTTGTTCGGGCCGGTTCTCGGCGTCTTGGCCCCCTTCGTCTTCGCCGGACTGTTCGTCCTTGTGATGATTTCAAAGCCGGTCCGTGCCCTGGGGACCGAACTGAGGTTGTGGTGCGCGGCTTACATGGGCTACTTGCTGGTCTTCCTCCACCCGCAGACCAGTACATTCAGGATGCTCCTGCCGCTCTTTCCGCTGGCGCTTGGCGCTGCGTTGCTCTCCAGATCGAAGGCATACCGGGGCACGGTGGTGCTCATGTTCCTCCTCCTCCAAATCGTCTGGGTGGTGTGGCTGTGGGCATGGGCGCAATTGCCCGGTGGCGGCGACTATCCTCCGTAAGGCATTCCATTGATTCGCTACGGGCGGGTAAGTACGGGATAATGGAATACAAGCAAGGACAAAAGCACATATTGTGCCCGGCCAAGGCGGCCTCCCAAGCGTTGCCGCCGGCTGCAATTGCGACGCGGATCCAGCCCGGCCGGGTTGGGCGTGACTTGGGACAAATGGAGGGGATTTTCCTAATGGCGGCTATGAAACCACGTACTGGCGACGGCCCTATGGAAGTGACCAAAGAGGGCCGCAGCTTGATTATGCGCGTGCCGCTTGAAGGTGGCGGGCGGTTGGTGGTGGAGCTGAATGCCGCAGAGGCCCAAAACCTCAAGGAGTGCCTGGTAGGCGTCACCGAATAGAAACGTTTAGGAGCAGCGTCCGGCCGACACCGGGCGCTGCTTTTGGGTTTAAGGCTTGGACTCTGAGGACCTTTATTCATTGCCGAAAGCAATTACTATTTTTTGACCGCTACCAGCAGGCCGTCTCCGGTGGGCAGCATTGCCGAAACCAGGCGGTCGTCCTCGCGAATGCTTTTACCTACCTGCCGGAGAACCGCGGTGGTGGCATCGCGGGCTGCGGGATTGGAGACCCGGTCCTTATCCAAGGCATCATTGACTACAAGCGTTCCCTTGGATTTGAGCAACCGTATTCCTTGCTCGACGTATTTAGGGAAGTTTGCTTTGTCTGCGTCAATAAAAACCAGATCATAGGCATTGTCCGTCAGGCGGGGCAAAACGTCTGCCGCCCGCCCGGAGATGGTGCGGATCCGGTTTGCCGGGGAGCCTGACTCCAGATACGCCTGCCGCGCCGCCTTGAGGTGTTCGACATCCAGGTCGATGGTGGTTAGTACGGCTTGGCGTCCCAAGCCGCGCAACAGGCAGACACCGGAAACGCCGGCTCCTGCACCGACTTCCACCACGGTCTGGGCTTTGGAAGCGGCCGCCAGAACGGTCAGGACCGCGCCCACGCCTTGGCTGACGGGGGTCACACCGAGTTCGAAGGACCGCTCGCGGGCGCGCAACAAAACCTCGTCCTCAGCAGGCAGGTTCTCTGCGTAGGACCAGCTGGTTGACTTGTCGGCGCTCATGAAGGGTTCGCTTTCCGCGTGTAGGGGATTTACCCTCCAGACTACTGTGTTCGCGCACGCTACTCCGGCGTTCGGCCCCGTGCCTGGGTGTGTTCTCTACGGCACCGGCTGAACCGGTGTTATGCCGTCCGGGAAAAAGCTGCTGCAGTCAGGAAATTCCCAGAAATTCTTGGGATGATATTGGTCCGGTCATCCACGCGGCGGCCGGCACCGGAAAGGTGAACCACAGTTTGAGGGGAGTGGACGATGCCGGCATCGAATGCTGCGCCAGTCCAAATATCGGAGAGCCACGAGGCTGCGACTGACTGGGTCATGCCCAGCTGGGAGGAAGTGGTTGCCAACCACTCCGCCAAGGTTTATCGCCTTGCGTACCGCCTGACAGGCAACAAGTTCGACGCCGAGGACCTCACCCAAGAGGTCTTCGTCCGCGTCTTCCGTTCGCTGGAGAACTTCAAGCCCGGAACCCTCGATGGCTGGTTGCACCGCATCACCACCAACCTCTTCCTGGACCAGGCCCGGCGTAAGAGCCGTATCCGCTTCGACGCCCTGGCCGAGGACGCCGAGTCCCGCCTTCCCGGCCGTGAACCTGGCCCCGAGCAGAGCTACGAGCACAACAATCTTGACCTCGACGTCCAGCGCGCCCTGGAGGAACTGCCGCCGGACTTCCGGGCCGCCGTCGTTCTTTGTGATCTTGAGGGCCTTTCGTATGACGAGGTCGCAGAAGCTCTTGGCGTGAAACTGGGCACTGTCCGCTCCCGCATCCACCGGGGCCGCACCATGCTTCGCGAGAAGCTCGCACACCGCGACCCCCGCTCGGCAGCCGCGCGCAAGCCACGTCTGAAAATGCCCCGGATCGCCGGCATTCTCTAGGAAGTCAATGCCTCGTCGGAAATTCCTGCCGGGTCCGCCGCCCCGGTCCAAAGCGGGCGGCCTGCGCCACACGCGTCATCCGGAGCACGTTGAGCTGTGTCCTGAGTGCCGGTCCGCAGTGCACCGTGAGCGGCAGTATCTGGAGCGCCTTCGCGGTGCGGCGGTCCCCGAAGCCAGCCCTGACCTGACCCGGCGGCTGCTCCAGCAGACCCAGTTGCTTGCGGACCAAACCGCCACCGCCGACCCGCTCGTAAGGCGCACTTCATGGCGCAGCATCAGGACCGCCGGAATAGCTGCCGGGACTCTTGCCGTGAGCGCCGGCGCCTTGGCCTTGGCCGCCTACACCGTGGCTGGAGACGCGGTTTACGATGCCGGAGCGGTCCGTAACGCCGGCGCGTCGTCGATGGCAGCGATGCTCGGAGGCCCTACGGAACGTGCCGCGTCCGGTCCCGTCCCGGAGTCGGGCCGCGTCCTCGGTCCGTCCGAGCTGGACTCGTTGCGTTCCCAAGGCTGGGCATGCCCCGAACTGTCAGGGATGGGGTTTCAGGTGGTTTCAGCCGAGGTGACCCGGCACAACGGCCATCCTGCCGTGGAGATCCGTCTGGAAAACGGGACCCATCACGCGACGGTCATGGAAGAGCACTTGCCGGTCCCGAACGCGTCGGCTGCTGCAGGCGCCACTTCCGCGCAATTGTCACTCAGCCAGGGCAACCCGTGGAAAGCCGTGTACCGCACGTCGGCCGCCGTGCTGAGCTACTCGTCCGACTTGCCTGCGGAGAAAGCAGACGACGCCGTTCCTGAACTGGTCCGCGCCGCCGACTCGATGGCTCACCAAGCAGCCAGTGGAACCTCCGAAACCTGGTTGGAACGGCTGCTCCGGGGGTTGCGCACCCTCATTCATCCCGCTGGTTTATGAGCGGGTTCACAGACAGGGTAATCTTCGTAACGTGTTTGGAATCAACGGCCCGGAGTTCATAGTCCTCTTGATCATCGGCGTACTCATCATCGGACCGAGCCGTTTGCCCGAATACACGCAGAAGCTCGCCAACCTGGTCAAGGAAGTACGCCGGATGGCGTCCGGTGCCCGGGAACAGATCAAGGAAGAAGTCGGCATCGACATCGATGACGTCGACTGGAAGAAATACGATCCCCGCCAGTACGATCCCCGGCGCATCATCAAGGATGCCCTCTTTGAAGACGACACTAAACCGGTCAGCGCCGGAGCCCCCGCGGCCGGAGCTGCCGCAGCTGCTGCGACCGTTGCTTCGGCAGCACCCGCGAGGGCCCAGGCTCCGTCACGCGTGATCGAACGCCTCGCTCCCGGCGAACCTGCTCCGTTCGACACCGAGGCTACCTAGGAACAGGAAGCTCCCGCTGCTACCGGGGCTGGATCCCCAGCGGCATCCCCGCCAATCCCCGTGGCCGGGTGGCAAGCTTTGCGGCGATCGCCTTCATGGCCTGGCCCGCAGCGGTCTCCCGCGTGGACAAGACCACGGGCTTGCCGGCATCCCCGCCCTCACGCAGTTCGATGTCCAAAGGTATCTGTCCCAGCAGGGGAACTTCCGCCCCCACAGCGCTGCTGAGCCGCTCGGCGAGGACCTCCCCGCCGCCGCTTCCGAACAATTCCATCCGGCCGCCGTCGGGCATTTCCAGGAAGGACATGTTCTCGATGACGCCGGCCACTTTTTGTCCGGTCTGGGTGGCGATGGTCCCGGCACGTTCGGCCACATCCGCGGCGGCAGCCTGGGGCGTGGTGACCACCAGGATCTCGGCGTTGGGCAAGAGTTGCGCCACGGAAATGGCAATGTCTCCGGTGCCCGGCGGCAGATCCAGGAAGAGCGCATCCAAGTCCCCAAAATAGACGTCCGTGAGGAACTGCTCCAAAGCGCGGTGCAGCATGGGACCCCGCCAGGCAACGGGCTGGTTGCCGGCGACGAACATCCCAATGGAGATGACTTTCACGCCGTAGGCCACCGGGGGAAGAATCATGTCGTCCACTTGGGTGGGTTTCTGCGTGATGCCCATGAGCGCCGGGACGGAGAACCCATGGACGTCCGCGTCCACGATGCCCACGCGCAAGCCTTGGGCCGCCAAGGCACTGGCAAGGTTCACGGTGACAGAGGACTTGCCGACGCCGCCCTTTCCGCTGGCCACGGCGTAGACCTTCGTCAGCGATTCGGGCTTGGTGAAGGGGATACCGCGCTGGCCGCCGGGACCCCGGAGCTGTTCCTTGAGGGCGTCGCGCTGTTCCGGCGTCATGACCTTCAGCTCCACGTCCACGGCCTTAACCCCGGGAACCTGTGACAACGCCGCCGTGGCATCTGCCGTGATTGTCTCGCGGAGCGGGCATCCCGCAATGGTCAAGAGGACAACAAGCTGAACGGTTCCGTCATCACCGGCTGCTACCGACTCCACCATGCCCAGTTCCGTGATGGGGCGCCGCAGTTCAGGGTCGATGACGGTCGCCAGGGCAGCTTGCAGCGCCTCAGTGGCGGGGGTGCTCATGGGGTCAGGCTCGGCTTTCGGGATCGGACGTCGATGGTTTGGGGCTGGACTGCGATGGAGCATTCCGCCGGGGCCGGACCTTCGGCAGCTGCTGCGTGCGCGGACCACGGGACTTGTCCCGCTTTTCCTTCAGCTTTTCCTTCACCCGTTCACTTGCCGACTCGCCCTCCTCCGACGCTGCTTCGCCGTCCCGGAGTTCCTCCTGGGCATCGATGATGTCCTCCAAGAGGCTGCGCAGCTCCGCGCGGACGTAATCGCGGGTAGCCACTTCACGCAGGGCGATGCGCAGAGAGGCCAGTTCCCGGGTGAGGTACTCGGTGTCGGAGAGGTTCCGTTCGGCCCGCTGGCGGTCCTGCTGGAGGGATACGCGGTCCCGGTCATCCTGCCGGTTCTGGGCAAGGAGCAGGAGCGGAGCGGCGTAGGAAGCCTGGAGGGACAGCATGAGCGTCAGGAGCGTGAAGCCCAGTTCCACCCGGTCGAACTGCCATTCAGTGGGCGCGAAGGTGTTCCACGCCAGCCAGAAGACACAGAAGATGGTCATGTAAAGAAGGAACTGCGGTGTGCCCATGAAGCGGGCAAAGCCCTCCGTCGCGATCCCGAAAGCGTCCGGGTTGGGGGAGAACTTGGGGAGGATGCGTTTCCTGCCGCTGAGCGGAGTGTCGAGGCTGCTTGCCATCCGGTCCGAGGACTTGGTTGAACGTGTGGCGGTGTTATCAGCCAATGCGGCCTCCAAGTTTCCTTATAGGGGCGTCGTCCTCGTGGGCGCGCCAATCATCCGGCAACAGGTGATCCAGCACGTCATCAACAGTCACCGCCCCCACAAGGCGGCCATCGTCGTCGACGACGGGAAGGGAGTTCAGGTTGTACGTGGCCAACGTCCGGGCTACTTCACTGATGTGGGCCTGGTCCGAAAGGGGTTCCAGGTTCTTGTCCACGAGGTTCCCCAGTGGCTCCGGAGGCGGGAAGCGCAGCAGCTGCTGGATGTGGACCACACCAAGGAACCGGCCGGTGGGAGTCTCCAGCGGCGGACGCGTGATGAAGATGGACGAGGCCAGCGCAGGCGAAAGTTCTTCGCGCCTGACGTGCGCGAGGGCCTCGGCGACCGTGGCTTCGGGCGGCAGGATGACGGGAACGGGGGTCATCAGACCGCCGGCAGTGTCTTCGTCATATTCCAGCAGGCGGCGGACGTCTTCTGCTTCCTGGGGTTCCATCAGCTGCAGGAGTTCCTCTGCCTGGGCCGTGGGGAGTTCCGCCAAAAGGTCGGCGGCGTCGTCCGGATCCATTTCCTCGAGGACGTCGGCAGCGCGTTCCAGGTCCAGTGCGGAAAGGATCTCCACCTGGTCGTCTTCCGGGAGCTCCTGGAGGACATCGGCGAGCCGTTCGTCCTGCAGCTCGCTGGCCACCTCGAAGCGGCGTTTGTCGCTCATCTCCTGGAGCGCTTCTGCGAAGTCGGCCGGTTTGAGGTCTTCGTGCGTTGCCACGAACTGCGTTGCCGCCTGCGGTTCGGTGCGGGCACCGGTGACGGCGTCTGCCCAGTCGATGATCAGCGTTTCGTTTCGCCGCAGCCGGCTCAGGGGAGACAACGAGTGGCCGCGGCGTACAAACAGCTTGCTCACGAACCAGTCCTTGGACCGGTGCTGGTCCATGGCGATGTCCTCGATGGTGGCGTCCCCGCTGCCGTCGGCCAAGGTGACCCTTCGATCGAACATTTCGGCCACCACCAGGGTTTCCGCCCCGCGTTGTTCGAAGCGACGCAGGTTCACCAGGCCGGTGCAAATGATCTGCGTCTGGTCGATGGACGTGATCCGGGTCATCGGAACGAACACGCGCTTTTTGCCGGGAACTTCAACAACAATGCCCACAACATGCGGAGCTCCGCGGGTGCCCCGGGAGAGCACAACGACGTCCCGCAAGCGGCCAAGACGATCGCCCATGGGGTCGAAGACGTCCAAGCCGAGCAGGCGCGCAACAAAGACGCGTGAGGGATGTGTGCTCATATTTACAGGCTACCGAGTCTGCTCTCTTTTAGCTGAATTCCAGCTCCTGCACATCTCCATGCGACACAATGGGGCTATGTCTAACATTTTTGGTGGTCCAAAAGCCGTCGAAGAAGCCCGGAGCGTCCCGCAAGGTGACACCGTAGGCTCCTACACTTCCTATTTGGATGCCCAGAAGGCGGTGGACTACCTCGCAGACCAGCAGTTCCCCGTGCAGCTGGTATCCATCGTTGGCAACGACCTCAAAATGGTGGAGCGCGTCACGGGCAGGCTCAGCTACCCGCGGGTTGCCCTGTCAGGTGCCCTGAGCGGCATGTGGTTCGGCCTCTTCGTTGGCGTCATGCTGTCCTTCTTCACGCCGGGCGGCGGTCCGTTCTCCATCATCACCTCGGTGCTCATGGGCGCGGCCTTCTTCATGTTGTTCGGCATTGTCACCTATGCCACCCAGCGGGGTAAGCGTGACTTCACGTCCACCAGCCAGGTGGTGGCCACCAACTATGACGTCATTGTGGCTTTCGAGGCTGCCAACGAGGCCCGGCGCCTGCTCCAGCAGTTGCCCATGAATCCGGCGCAGGCCGCAGGACAGGGACAGGGCTACGCTTCGCGCCAGGAACCGTCCCAGCCGTTCCAGCAGCCGGGCCAGGCCCCGGAACGCCCATCCACCTGGAACGACCCCTATGGCCAGCGCGCCCCGCAGCCCGGGGAACCTGAACCGCGTCCTGCGCAGCCCGCCCCGGCGCCTGCACCGTCATCAGCACGGTACCCGGACCTGCCGGACGGACGTCCCCAGTACGGCATCAGGGTTCCCGAAGGGCAACCGCAGCAGGGCCAACAGCCCCAGCAGAGCCAGCAGTCCCGGCACAGCCACCAGGGCAGCGCCGACAATGGCAGGCCGCAGCCAGACCAGAACCAAGCCGGCCAAGAGTCACCTGAAGCCTCCGAGCACGACGCCGGCAGGCAGTAAGCAGGCAGGCAGGCAGTAGCAGGCGGGCAATATTAAAGCGAAGGGGCCACCGGGATTATCCCGGTGGCCCCTTCGGCTTTCTTCCACGCCGGGGAACTAGCCCTCCTGGTAGATTCCCGCCATCCAGGCCTCGACGTCGTCGGCCTTTCGGGGGAGGGCGGCGCTCAGGTTCACCGGGCCATCCGCCGTCATGAGGATGTCGTCCTCGATCCGTACACCGATGCCGCGGTATTCAGCCGGGATGGCGAGGTCCTCGGCCTTGAAGTACAGGCCGGGTTCGATCGTGAAGACCATGCCCTCGGCGAGCTCACCATCCAGGTAAAGTTCCCGCTTGGCCTGGGCGCAGTCATGGACGTCCAAGCCCAGGTGGTGGCTGGTACCGTGCGGCATCCAGCGGCGGTGCTGCTGGCCTTCGGGACTGATGGCTTCCTCCACGGAAACCGGCAGCAGGCCCCACTCGGCCAGGCGCTCGGCGAGCACCGTGGTGGCTGCCGTATGGATCTCGCGGAACTTCACTCCCGGACGGGCAGCGGCGAAACCGGCGTCGGCGGCGTCGAGCACTGCTTCGTAGATCTTCCGCTGGATGTCGGTGAACTTGCCGTTCGCCGGCAGGGTGCGGGTGACATCGGCGGTGTAGAGGGAGTCAGCTTCCACGCCCGCGTCGAGCAGGAGCAGATCGCCGGCGTCGACCGTTCCCGTGTTGCGGTTCCAGTGCAGCACTGTGGCGTTGTTCCCTGAAGCTGCGATGGTGTCGTAGCCCAGTTCGTTGCCTTCTTCGCGCGCCTTGGCAAAGAACGCGCCTTCCACGACGCGTTCGCCGCGTTTGTGGGTCAGGGCGCGGGGAAGTGCACGGACGACGTCGGCGAAACCTTCCACGGTGGCCGCGACGGCGATCCGCATCTGCTCCACCTCCCATTCGTCCTTGATGAGGCGGAGTTCTGAAAGGGCTTCGCTGAGCTTCTCGTCCAAGGCATCGAGCTCGCCCAGGTCAAGGTTCTCGGGGTCCTTGGCCGTGTTGTAGCGGGCCGTGTCCACCAGGGCGTCGATGTTCTCGTCCACCTTGCGCACCAGGCGGATGGAAATGCCGCCGATCTCCGGTGCGCCGACGTTCTTGGTGATGGCCACTTCAAGTTCGGAAATGTGGGCTGTGGGCAGCCCCAAGCGGGCCTCGAACTCGGCGAGCGTCGGCCGGGGGCCGATCCAGAACTCACCGGCACGGGAATCAGCGTAGAACTGTTCGGTGTCCCTGCCCGCCAGCGGACGGAAGTAGAGCGTCGCGGTGTGGTGGCCGCCGTCGTCGCCCCTGCCTTCTGCCACCGGCTCAAGGATGAGGACGGCATCCGGCTCGTGGTCCAGGCCGAGGCCGGTGAGGTGGGCGAAGCCCGAATGCGGGCGGAAGCGGTAGTCGCAGTCGTTGGAGCGGACCTTCAACGGACCGGCCGGGATAACAAGCCGTTCGCCTTTGAACTTCTCGGAAATGGCACGACGGCGGCGGGCGGCGTGGTCCGCGACGGCGTCACGCGCAGGGGTCACCTGCGGGGCCGGCGCCCAATTGCTGGCCATGAACGCCTTGAAGGCATCGGACGTGGGCCGCTGCGAGCGGTTGTTGACGCGCTCTTGCAGTGGCTGGGACTCAGCGGAGTCCATGTGCTGGGAGTTTTTGGCATCATTCACCGTTACATCGTCCCACCAGTTCCAAGAGGAGGCCAACGGCTGCGCCATGGCGCGGCCAACGCCTGTTCCGTGATGCGGCCACCGCCTGTTCCGTGATGCGGCCACCGCCTGTTCCGTGGGGAGGCCCACGGCGCAACACGCTGAACAAGCCGCCATCCCATAGGCTGGGAAAGTGAGGATTGACCTGCATACGCACTCGAATGTTTCCGACGGAACCGAAACGCCGGCCGAGGTGATCCGTTCCGCTGCCAAGGCCGGATTGGACGCCGTGGCGCTGACGGATCACGACTCCACCGACGGTTGGGACCAGGCGGCGGAAGCGGCAGTGCAGCAGGGCCTCGCGTTCGTCCCCGGCATGGAAATCTCGTGCCGCACGGACAAAGGCATCAGCGTTCACCTGCTCAGCTATCTCCACGACCCCACCCACCCCGGCCTGTTGGAGGAGATCAATAAGTCCAGGGATGCCAGGCTCACCCGCGCCGAGCGCATGGTCACCCTGCTCTCCGAGGACTACCCCTTGACCTGGGACGACGTCATCCACCATGTAGCTCCGGGCGCAACGGTGGGTCGGCCGCATATCGCCGATGCCCTCGTGGCCGCCGGGGTGGTAGCCGACCGGTCAGAGGCCTTCAACAGCATCCTCACCTCGCATTCGCGCTATTTCATCCAGCACTACGCACCTGACCCGGCACTCGCCGTCGGGCTTGTCAGGGCCGCGGGCGGCGTGCCCGTGTTCGCCCATCCCGTTGCGTCGTCGCGTGGCCGCATCGTGGGGGACAAGACGTACCGGGAGATGATCGACGCCGGGCTGTTGGGCCTGGAAATCGATCACCGCGACAATCCGGAAGAAGGACGGAAGTTCCTCCGCGACCTTGCAGCCGAACATGGCCTCCTGATCACCGGGTCATCCGACTACCACGGCACCGGCAAACCCAACCTGCTGGGCGAGAACCTCACTGATCCTGCTGTCCTGGAAAGAATCGAGGAGCTGGGCACGGGAAGCACTGTGGTCCGCTGATGGACCTGCAGTTGCTGGCGTCCGTGATCGTCACCTTGTTCGTCATCATGGACCCGCCCGGAACCGTGCCGATCTTCATGTCCCTGACGGCACAGATGAGCGCCAAGGACAGGAACCGTTCAGCCCTCCAGGCGCTGCTGGTGGCCACCGGCGTCATCGTCGTGTTTGCGATCTTCGGCCAGTCCATCCTCAACTACATGCACATTTCCCTGGCTGCGCTGCAGGGAGCGGGAGGACTCCTGCTGGTGCTGATCGCCCTGCAGTTGCTGACCGGCAGCACCAGCGGGGAAGAGAACGCCGCCAAGTACAAGAACGTGGCGTTTGTGCCGTTGGGGACGCCGTTGATGGCCGGCCCCGGCGCCATCGTGGCAGTCATGGTGTTCGTGCAGCAGTCCACTGAGCTGTCCGAATACCTGGCTGTGGGCGCGGGGATTGCTGCCGTGCTCGTTTCGCTCTACCTCGCCATGCGCTTCGCCGGAGTCGTTCAACGCGTGCTGGGCGAGAACGGCGTGGAACTCGTGACGAGGATTGCCGGTCTGCTGCTGTCAGCTATTGCCGTGCAGATGATCGCCGGCGCTGTGCAGGCTTTCGTTAAGGGCGCCGCCTGACCCGTCAAGGGAGCCGCCTGATCCGTCAGGGGAAGCAGGAGGGCCGTGGAAGACCGCTTTGGTCCCCAGCCGCTTGCGCATGACCTCGATCGCCTGTTCGTTCTGATCCACGCACACGAACTTCCTACCGAGTTTGCCGGCAACAGCGCCGAGCGTTCCGGAGCCGGCGAAGAAGTCCAGGCACCAGTCACCCTTGCGGCTTGAAGCTGTCACTACCCTGCGGATGAGCCCCTCGGGTTTCTGCGTGGGGTAGCCGGTTTTCTCGCGGCCCGTGGGGGAGACGATGGTGTGCCACCAGACGTCGGTCGGCAACTTGCCGCGCTCGCGTTTTGCGGGCGTCACCAGCCCCGGCGCCATGTACGGCTCCCGGTCCACTTCCTCGTTGTCGAAGTGGTACTTGGCCGGGTTCTTCACGTACACAAGTATGTTGTCGTGTTTGGTGGGCCAGCGGTTTTTGGCCCTCGCGCCGTAGTCGTAGGCCCATATGATCTCGTTGAGGAAGCACTCGCGGCCAAAAATGGCGTCGAGCATGACCTTGGCGTAGTGCACCTCGCGGTAGTCCAGGTGCAGGTACAGTGTGCCGTCATCGGCCAGGAGCCGCCACGCTTCCACCAGCTTTGGTTCCAAGAAGGACCAGTAGTCGCTGAAGGCGTCGTCGTAGCTGTGCAGGGCGCCCTTGATGGTGTCATAGGAACGGCCTTTGAAGCCCACCCGGTCACCGTCACCGTCCGCGTTGCGGACCATGCGCGTTTCCTGGCGCCGCTGGACCCGCCCGGTGTTGAACGGGGGATCCACGTAGATGAGTGTGAAGGCGCCGTCCGGCAGCGTGGGAAGGAACGATGCGTTGTCCGCATGTACCACCAAGTTGCTGCCGTCCGGCGCCCAAACAGTTTCAGCCATCGCCGTCCGGTTAGGCCTCGGTGGTGGCAGGCGTGGTGCCTGCGGCCTCGCCGGAAACTACCTCGCCGTTGCGACGACGGGTGCGGGTGCGGCGGGTACGCGCCGGCTTCTCCGATGCACCCTCGGCGGACTCGCGGGGAGCAGCGGTCGCGGTGCCCTCTGCATCGGAGGTACGACGGCGGCGCGTGCGGTTGCGTCCGCCCTCGCCCTTGGAGCCGGCGGAGTCTGCGGACTTTCCGTCACGGGTGCGGCCACCATCGCGACCGGATCCGCCCTGGCGGCCTCCGCTGCGCGAGCGGGAGTTCTTCTTGCCCGTCTCGCCCAGGTCCTCCAGGACCTCGGCGTCCACGCCTGCCAACATCCGCTTGTTGCGGGGCAACCGCCCCTTGGTGCCCTCGGGGATGTCGAGGTCGGTGTAGAGGTGCGGGGAGGAGGAATAGGTTTCAACCGGTTCGGGGACGTTGAGTCCCAGTGCCTTGTTGATCAGCGCCCAGCGGGGTACGTCGTCCCAGTCCACGAACGTCACGGCCGTACCCTTGTTTCCGGCACGGCCGGTGCGGCCTACGCGGTGCAGGTAGATTTTCTCGTCTTCGACGCACTGGTAGTTGATGACGTGGGTGACGTCCTCGACGTCGATGCCGCGGGCGGCAACGTCGGTTGCGACGAGCACGTCCACCTTGTTGTTGCGGAAGGCACGCAGCGCCTGTTCGCGGGCTCCCTGGCCCAGGTCACCGTGGATGGCCGCTGCTGCGAAGCCGCGGTCCACGAGTTCCTCGGACACCTTCGCGGCGGTGCGCTTGGTTTTGGTGAAGATGATGGTGCGGCCACGGTCCTTGGCCTGCAGGATCCGGGCAACGACTTCAGTCTTGTCCATGCTGTGGGCACGGTAGATGAGCTGGCGGATATCGCGCTTGGTCAGGCCCTCGTCATTGGGGTCCGCAGCGCGGATGTGCGTGGGCTGGGTCATGTACCGGCGGGCCATGGCGATGACCGGGCCGGGCATGGTGGCCGAGAAGAGCAGCGTCTGGCGGACCGGGGGAGTGCCGGCGATGAGGGTCTCGACGTCCGGCAGGAAGCCGAGGTCGAGCATCTCGTCGGCCTCATCGAGGACTACCATCTTGACGTTCTTGAGGCTTAGGTGGCGCTGCTTGTACAGGTCGATCAGGCGTCCGGGGGTGCCCACCACGATCTCCACGCCCTTCTGGAGGGCATCGATCTGCGGTTCGTAGGCACGTCCGCCGTAGATGGTGGCAATGCGGGCGTTGCGCTTGCGCGAAGCCGTCTGGAGGTCGTTGGCCACCTGGACTGCAAGCTCGCGGGTCGGGACGATGATCAGCGCCTGGGGTGCACCCTGGACGGCAAGTTTGGCGTATCCGGCGTCGTCGCGGCCTTCGATCCGCTGGAGTACCGGAATGCCGAAGCCCAGGGTCTTGCCCGTTCCGGTCTTCGCTTGGCCGATGATGTCATGGCCGCCCAGGGCCACGGGAAGCGTCATGGCCTGGATCGGGAACGGGTGCGTAATTCCGGCGTCGGCGAGGGACTCGACGATGTCCGCGCGGACGTCGAAGTCGGCGAAGGACTTCTCTTCGATCTCGTGGGGGGTCTCGTCCGAGGTGATCGTTTCCTCGGGTTCGATGGTCTCGGTTCCGGTGGAGTCCGTCAGGACTTCATGGGTGTGCAATTCACTCACAGGGAGTTTCCTTATTCATTTGGGCAGGCGCTGCATGCTCAACGGCGGCAAAGCTGTACCGGAGCACGAACTGGCGCAAGCATTTCCAGTGGAAGCCGATCGCGGGCTATCTAAGTACTGGCACTGGGGACCAGCGGGCACATCTCAAGATCGCGTAGGGGCGGGCTTGTTGAGTTCAAAAATTAACTGAATCAACGACCGGGCATCCATTACTACTGTCCCAGTCTATCCTGTGCCGGACAAAAACCCCGTTGCGGCCGAAATCCCTGAGGCCCATAGCGGCCCGACACCGCGGATTCCCTGGCCCACTAGGTGTCATTCGGCCAGTTCGAACCTGATCACCCGGCCGGTGATGTCGGCCTTCACCAGGCGCACGCGCACCTGGGTTCCGGACACCAGCTCACCATCGCATCGGGCAGTGACGGCAGGTCCGGCGATCTGCACGGTGCCGTAGGGGCCATTGCCGTTGCCGTTCCCGTTGGACGGCTTGGACCCGGAAATCACCACGGCGTCGAATACCTGACCTACGTGGTTTGCCGCGAGCGCGGCTTCCACGGTGTCCAGGGCCATTCGCTCCAAGCGGCCTGCCAATGAGTCGGAAGCAGCCATGATCCCGGGCAGGTCAGGCAGCGCTTCCCGTGCCCACACGGGGATCTCCCGGCCGTTGCTGAGGGCTTCGCAGATCACCAGGACAAAGCGGTCAATGAGCCTGCGGAGTGGAGCAGTGGTGTGCGCGTACGGGGCCCCGATGGCGGACTGGACAACGTTCTCCGGTACCTCACCGTCGAACGGGGTGTAGCCGGCGCCCCGGAACAGCATGCCGGCGGAGTGGAGGATGGCCAATTGCTTCGGATCCGAACCATCGAGGGTCCGGAGGTACTCGCCGTAGCTGATGTCGCCGTCCCACGGTTTTCCGAGGGCCTGGGTTTGGCGCTTGAAGTGCAGTAAGGAGCGCTCATCAGGGGCCGGCATGGTCCGCAGGATGCCCACCTTGCCGTCGAGCATCAATTGGGCCGCAGCCATTCCGGTCATCAGGGACATCTGGGCGTTCCAGTCCTCGATCGGCAGCGAGGGAGCAGCCACGATCCGGTAGTCGCCGTCGGTGACCTGGACGATCTCCTGTTCTGGCATGTTCAGGCTCGCCCCGCCGCGTTTGCGCTCGAGTTCGACCCGCTTCAGGCCCACTTCCTTCAGGAGCATGAGGACCTCGGGGGCGGTTCCCGCATCGATCTGCTTCTGTGCACCCTTGTAGCTGAGCTTTGCACGGCTGCGAACGGTGGCCCGCTCCACGGACATGGAGACCACTTCCGCGTTGTGGTCGAGGTCGAAGTCCCACACGAAGGCGCTGCATTCCTGCTCTGCCAGGAGGCTCCCGGCTTGCTCGCTGATGACCTCCGGATGCAGCGGGACCCTTCCGTCCGGTGCGTAGAACGTTTGCCCGCGCCGCCGCGTTTCGGCGTCCAAGGCTCCGCCGGGGGCCACGAAGGACGGCACGTCGGCAATTGCGTACAGGACCTTGTAACCGGCATCGTTCCGCTGAATGAACAGCGCTTGGTCCAGGTCGGTGGAAGTCGCGGGGTCTATGGTCACGAACGGCACGTCCAGCAGGCTGCGGGGCGGCAACTGCAGGTTTTGAACCGCCTGGCGCGCTTCATGCTCGGCGTCGGCAGGGTAGTCGCCGGGTAGTTCCAGCTCGCTCCTCAAGGCAGCCAGGGAGGCAGCGAGCCGGTCGGAAGAATCGTCGACGTTGGGCGCTATCCGGTGATGTGACACGAAAGTCAGACTAGCCCGAAAACGGCGGATAGTCTTGGACCATGGGCACGTCCACTCCTGGCGGGATTCCCGCGGACGTTCTCCCGGCAGAGCTGCTGGGAGCCATGGCCTATGGCGAATTGTCAGCGTTCGGGCGGTTGTCCGCGGACTCCCGCTTTGCCCCTACCCTCCGGGACCGGGCCACCTTTGCCAAGATCGCGGTCGGTGCGTTCGGCAACTATGCGTTGATCAGCGGCAGGCTTACCGAGATGGGGCGGGACCCCGAAGACGCCATGCTTCGCTTCCAGCCGTCGTTCGATCACTTCCATGAGCGCACCCCGCCAGGGGACTGGTACGAGTCTGTTCTGAAGGCGTACATCATCGACACGGTGTCCTCGGACTTCTACAGGACGGTGTCCGGCTTCCTGGACGCCGGGACACAGCAATTCGTCCGGAAAGTCGCTTCTGCGGACCAAGCCACCGAGGCGTTGCGCATCCTCCTCATGCGGGCCCTGAGGGACGATCCCAGGTTGGCTTCGCGCCTTGCCCTCTGGGGCCGAAGGCTGGTGGGTGAGGCCCTCACCCAGGTGCAACGGGTGGCGTTGGAGCACCCGGACCTGCGTGCCGTACTTCATGACGGACAGGCCAAGGCGGAGGTACGCCGGTTGACGGCGGAACTCGCCGATCACCACGGCCGCCGGATGACGGGCCTCGGACTGGCTGCCTAGGCGTCCAGGGCTTCGAGCAGCGCCTTGGCCGCCGCCGTAGGGTCTTCTGCTTCGGTGATGGCGCGGACTACGACGATGCGGCTGGCTCCTGCCGCAACCACCTGCTCCACATTCGAAAGATCGATCCCGCCAATGGCAAACCAGGGAAGGGCGGATCCTGCGCGTTCCACAGCTTCGGTGGCATATGTGACCAAGCCCAGGCCCACTGGCGTCCGGCCCGGTTTGGTGGGTGTGGCCCAGAGGGGACCGACGCAGAAGTAGTCCAGTCCTTCGCTGCCCGACGAAGCCGCAATGGCCGCGTCCACCTGATCAGGCCCATGCGTGGAAAGACCTATGGCAGCGGTGTCCCCGAGCAGCTGCCGGGCCACGGGCAGCGGGAGGTCCTTTTGGCCCACGTGGAACACGGGAGTCCCGGAAACACGGGCGATATCAGCCCGGTCGTTGACCGCCCACAGCTTGGAATGCCGGGCGGCAGCTTTGTTCAGGACCTCGAGCAACTCCAGTTCCTCGGCGGCCTCAAGGGTCTTGTCTCGGAGCTGGATGATGTCCACGCCGCCTTCGAACGCGGCGTCCACAAAGTCTTCGAAATCGCCTTGCCGCCGGCGGGCATCGGTGCACAGGTAGAGGCGGGCGTCGGTGAGGAGATCAGGCTGGGTCATGGAAACCAGAGTAGTTCCTCTAAACTGGGCACGTACTGCGGGAGCCGTGACAGCGTCATATGACCGTCCGGCTGAGAGGGCTTCAGAGCCGACCGCTTGACCTGATCCGGCTAATACCGGCGTAGGGAAGGAAACCAATGGCAGAAGCCATCCAAGCAGACGTTGCCGTCATCGGCGCAGGCGTAGTCGGCCTGGGCATAGCCCACCGGATCCGGGCCACAGGCCGTTCCGTGGCCCTCATCGATCCGAACCCCGTCAGTGGAGCATCCTTTGCAGCGGCCGGGATGCTGGCCCCCGTGAGCGAACTCCACTACCAGGAAGAAGATCTCCTGGAACTGATGCTCGAATCGTCCAGGTTGTGGCCAACGTTCGTGTCCGGATTGTCCGGTACCGGCGTCACCACCGGCTACAGCACGACGTCGACGCTCGCGGTGGGTGCCGATGCCGCCGATCGACGGGCGCTCGCCGATCTGCGCTCCGTGCAACAGGCGGCGGGGCTCACAGTGGAGCCGTTGATGCTGCGGGACGCGCGGCAGCGCGAGCCGCTGCTCAGCCCCGGAATTTCATGCGCTTTCGATATCCCGGCCGACCACCAAGTGGACCCCCGCCGGCTGGCGGAGTGCATACTCGCCGGATTGGCCGCGCACACCCCGTCGGATGCCACATGGGTCCCGGGCGCGAGCAGCGGGTTCCAGCTGGCAGCGGAAGCCCGGCGGCTGCTGTGGGAGGGTGACCGCGTTGTGGGCGCTGAACTCTCCACCGGCCAAGTGGTAGCGGCAAGGGAAACGGTGCTGGCCAATGGCTTGGCGGCTGCGGCGACCGGCGGACTTCCTGAGGACCTGCACCTGCCGCTCAGGCCGGTTTACGGAGACATCCTCAGGCTCCGGGTACCGGAGGACCTGCGCCCGTTGCTGACCTCCACGGTCCGCGGAATGGTGCGGGGAGTGCCGGTGTACATCGTGCCCCGCGAGGACGGGACCGTGGTGATCGGGGCAACCCAACGCGAGGACGGGCTCTCGACGGGATCGAATGCGGTGTCTGCCGGCGGCGTGTACCAGCTGCTTCGGGACGCCCAGGTCCTGGTCCCCGCAGTCGGTGAGCTGGAGCTCATCGAAGTGACAGCCCGTGCACGGCCGGGCACCCCTGACAACGCTCCGCTCCTGGGGCGGGTGGGCGCGGCGGACGGCGCCGTCCGGGGCCTGATCATAGCCACGGGTTTCTTCCGCCACGGCGTACTCCTGACCCCCATAGCCGCACAGATCGTGGCCGGCTTGCTCGACGGTTCCGCGGATGACCGGTGGGTCCGGTTCCGTCCGGATCGTTTTTCTCCGCAAGGCGCCCTCGCCGGGCGCGGCATTCCAACACCATCCATCGCTTCCACCAAGGAAACAGCATGAACATCACACTCAATGGGGCCCGGCACACCGTGGCCGATGGCGCATCCGTCAGCACCCTGGTCACGTCCGTTACCGGACGCGCCCTCGACCCGAGCGGACAGGCGGCCGACGGCGGCAAGCTGGGTGTTGCCGTCGCGCGCAATGCGGAGGTGGTCCCGCGTAGCCAGTGGGCAGCAACGAACCTCGCCGACGGCGATGAACTCGAACTCGTTACCGCAGTCCAGGGAGGCTGAGCATGACCATCCTCAACACCGAAACGACTACTGACACGCTGGAAATCGACGGTGTCGCCTTCAGTTCGCGGCTCATCATGGGCACCGGTGGCGCCCCGAGCCTGGACGGTTTGGGGGCGGCCCTGGTTGCTTCCGGTACGGAGCTCACCACGGTGGCCATGCGACGGTACTCGCCGGCCGAGACGGGCTCGCTGTTCCAGTTGCTGGTGGACAACAACATCCGGGTGCTGCCCAACACGGCAGGTTGTTTCACTGCCAAGGACGCTGTCCTTACCGCGGAGCTGGCCCGCGAGGCGCTGGAGACCGATTGGGTGAAGCTGGAAGTCATCGCGGACGAACACACGCTGTTGCCGGACGCGGTTGAACTCGTCGACGCCACTGAACAACTGGTCAATCGGGGTTTCAAAGTCTTCGCATACACCAACGACGACCCCGTGTTGGCACTGCGACTGGAAAACCTCGGCGCCACTGCGGTCATGCCCCTCGGAGCACCGATCGGGACCGGTCTGGGCATCCTCAACCCGCACAACATTGAAGTCATTGTGTCCCGTGCCTCCGTGCCTGTTGTCCTGGACGCAGGCATCGGAACTGCTTCCGATGCGGCACTGGCCATGGAGCTCGGTTGCGACGCTGTCCTCCTGGCCACAGCGGTGACGCGTGCCCAGAACCCTGTCCAGATGGGTGAGGCATTCATGCACGCCGTCAAGGCAGGCAGGCTGGCCAGGCTGGCAGGCCGCATTCCACGGAGGGAACACGCGCTGGCATCATCGGCGATGGAGGGCCGGGCAGAGTTCCTCTGAGCCCGTACCAACCTGCGACGGCAGGTACTGCTGACAACTGTGGCCACCACCCCATGCGGGTGGTGGCCACAGTTCTTAGTCGCCCGGTTGAGCCGGGAAGGTGCTACAGGCGGAGTGCTTTGGTGAGCGCTTCAGTGTCCCGCACGGTCCGGGTCCTGCCAAGGAACACCGCGACGCCTGCCGCAGCTGCCGTGCCAAGGACGATCGGCAAGACCCACGGAATCCAGGTCAGCCCCGGCTGGTAGCCGAAGCCGGCGGCAATGAAGGCGATCCAGCTGAGGGCGCCGACTCCGAGGGATACTCCCGCGGGGACGGCAATGCCGTACTTGCCATGCCGTTTGTCGTTTGCCCACACCAGGAAGCCGGTAGCGACGGTAACGAACACCATCACGACGAGGGAAAGCATGGGGTCTCCTTAGCGTTGCGGGCGTTCTGGATCAGAGTGCGCCGAAGCCCACGCGACGAACTTCCTCCGCGCCGATCTCCACGTAGCCCAGGGCACCGCCCGGAACAATGACCTGACGGCCCTTATCATCGGTGAGGCGCAATTCCGAGCCCTTGGACAGGGCGTCTGAAACAAGCTTGCCTACGGCCTCGGCATCGAGCGAGGATTCGAGCACAATTTCGCGGCCAACGTTCTGAATGCCGATCTTTACTTCCACAACAAGGCCTCCAAGCCAATCAACGTTTTAGGTCAGTCCCTTATTTGTAGCCTAGGACTCTTTGGGGAATCGACTGATTCCGCGCCAAGCTAAACGATAGATCAGATCACTGGCCACATCGAGGTCAAGGTTTCCATCCGTTTCCAGCCAGTACCGGGCGCTGACCTGCGCCATTCCCGCCAGGCCGCGGCCCAGCAACTGAGCTTCAAGGGGCGGCAGCTTGGTGTCTTCGGCGATCACATGGGCTACTGCGTCCGCGAACGTCTTGTTGAACGTCTCCAGGCGTGAGCTGACGTCGGGATCGTTGATGAGGTCCGATTCGAAGACGAGGCGGTGGGCCTGGTCGTCATCGGCAATGAACTTGTAATAGGCGCGCATTACCGCCTTGACGCGTTCCTTGTTGTCCGTGGTGGAGTTCAGCGCGCTGAGCATCAGTTCCGTCAGTGCGGCCAGATGGCTGTCCAGCAACGCCATGTAGAGGTCCCGTTTGGAGGGAAAGTGCTGGTAGAGGACCGGTTTGCTGACGTGGGCGGTTTCGGCGATCTCATCCATGGCTGCTCCATGGAAGCCATTGGAAACGAAAACCTCCAATGCCGCGTTCAGTAATTGTGCCCGGCGCTCGTCCCGCGGCAACCTTGCTGAGCGGGTGGAACCGGACCGTTCCTGCTTTGCTGCTGCCCCATCGTTTGCCCGTGCGCCGTCAGCCACAGTCTGCCGCCTTTCCTTTGCAGTTATGACCACTGTACCGGTGGGTAATATGACCGGGCGGCATCGGCAGGCATACATTGGGGTATGGCCTCAATTCTTGCTGCCCCCACTGCGCCCGCGGTCCTGCCGCCACTCGTTGAACCGGCCGACGGACTGACGCCGGCCGAGGTGGAACGGTACTCCCGGCATCTCATCATTCCCGAAATCGGCGCGGTGGGCCAACGCAGGCTTAAGAATGCGAAAGTCCTTGTCATAGGTGCCGGTGGCCTGGGATCTCCGGCGCTTTTGTACCTGGCCGCGGCCGGCGTCGGGACTCTGGGCATTGTGGACGATGACACCGTTGACTTGAGCAACCTCCAGCGCCAGGTGATCCACGGTGTTCACGATGTGGGCACACCCAAGATCGAGTCCGCGCGCAAGGCCATCGCCGAGCTCAATCCGCTGGTCACCGTAGTGCTGCACAACCAGCGGCTGGATGCGTCCAACGCGCTGGAGCTTTTTGCGGGCTATGACCTCATCCTCGACGGTGCGGACAACTTCGCCACGCGCTACCTGGTGAACGATGCCGCAGCGATCCTCGGCAAGCCGTACGTCTGGGGCTCCATCTTCCGTTTTGACGGCCAGGTCAGCGTGTTCTGGGCAGAACACGGCCCCACCTACCGCGACCTGTACCCCGAAGCCCCACCCGCCGGCTCGGTGCCCTCCTGCGGCGAGGGCGGTGTCTTCGGCATGCTGTGCGCCGCAGTGGGCTCGCTGATGGTGACCGAGGCAGTGAAGCTGATTACCGGCGTCGGGCGTTCCCTGCTGGGGCGGGTTGCCCTTTTCGACGCGTTGGGCGGCAGCTGGCGCGAAATCAAGGTGTCCAGGGATCCCGAAGCCCAACCCATCACGGAACTGACGGACTACGAGGCATTCTGCGGGGTTACGCCGCCGGCCCCTACCGACGGCGAACATACCGTCACAGCCAAGGAACTCGCCGCGATGCTGGCCGAACGTGCAGCGGGGCAGCGCGATTTTGACCTGGTGGACGTGAGGGAATCAGGCGAGTACAGCATCGTGAATATCGATGGCTCCGTGTTGATTCCTCAGGGAAGGATCCTGGCCGGTGAGGCTTGGGTTGACCTGCCGCAGAACCGGGACATCGTGTTCCACTGCAAGGCAGGGACGCGTTCGGCCGCAGTGCTGGAGGCCGCACGGAAGGCGGGGTACACGCGGGTCAGCCATCTCGACGGCGGTATCCTCGCCTGGGTGCGGGATGTGGAACCGGAGAAGCCCGTCTACTGACATGTAGGCAGAAACAGCCGCCTACCGGTTGCGGTGGGCGGCAGCAGGGTTCAACTGGCGAACTTGCGCTAGGCGCTTTCGGAGCGAAGTTGCTGGTGGTCTACCGGGCACTCCGCTGCGGGAGCTGCCTGGGGCTGCTCCACCTGGATACCGTAGAGCGCTTCCAACGCTGCCACGTAATCTTCCTGACGGCCGTCGGAGGCCAGTTCGCGGGCACGTACGGTGGGGATGTGCAGCAGCTGCTTCACCATCCGGCGAAGTGCGAATTCGACTTCCTCGGCGGCTGCAGTGCACCCGTGCCGGGCGCGGACTTTTTCCATTTCGGAGTCGAGGACGTTCATGGTGTGGCGTCGCAGGGCAACGATGGCCGAATCCACCGAGCGCGATTCGCGCTCTGATTCGAAAGCCGTGGCGGCGCCGCTGACGATCGCACTGGCCTGGGACAGCGACTCGGCCTGCTCCTGCGGCGCAGCCAGGCGGACTGATTCGAGGGTAAGGAGTTCCACGCCGTCGAGTTCGCCGACGGCGGGATCGAAGTCGTGGGTCAGTGCAAGGTCGATCGCAATCAACGGCTTTCCCGAATTGGTCCTGACGCGGGCGAGATCCTCTGCCTCAACCCGGTTGTCGGAGCCGCTGCAGCCGATCATCACGTCGGCGGCTGCCACGGCCCCGGGAAGCGAATCGGCGTCGAGGGCTGTTCCGCCGCGGGTGGCAACGAATGTTTCCGCGCGGCCGGAGGAGGAATAGACGGAGATGTCCGAGCAGCCCCGTTCGCGCAGCAGGGACATGGTGGCTCCCGCATAGGCGCCGGTACCGAAGATCACTACCTTCTTGGTGGACCAGTCCGGATTGTCCGAAAGATCGGTGGCCAGGTCCAGTGCCACGGAGACAATGGAAAGGCCACGGGAACCCAGTGCCGTCTGCGCGCCAACGTCCTTGGCGGTCTTGGAAGCCGCTTGGAAGAGCCGGACCAGCCCCGGACTTGCGGTGCCTTCCTGCTGTGCGGTGATCAGGGCGCGGCGGACCTGCCCCGCGATCTCACGTTCGCCCACGACGGCGGAATCCAACCCGGCGCTCACTGCGAAGAGGTGGCGTGTTACGTCCGGACCCGCGTGGGTGTTGAAGGAACGCGACACGAGTTGCTCATTGAGTCCACTGAGTTCGCTGATCTGGGAAACCAGGGCGGAGCGGGCGGCTTCGACGTCGGCGCCGTTTGCTGTTTCGCCATAGATCTCGTAGCGGTTGCACGTTGCCAGGACCACGGCTCCGGAGACGACCGGTGAGCCCGTCAGGGCGGTGGAGGCCAGCTCGGAGGAACCGTTGCTCAACTGAGCGACGGTTTCGAGGTCGATGTCGGCGTGTGTAGCCACCAATGAGAAAAGAACCACAGCAAACCAATCATAGCTTTTTCGTAGCGCGGTAGAACAACGTGCCGCCGTGGCAATGACCACCAGCTGGAGTGATCCCTGCCACATGGGTATGGCGGCGGGTGGAACGTGACAGCCTGTCGTTATCTTTTGCACCGGATTTTCGGCACAATCGAAGGCATGACTTCTAGCGCGGCACCCTCCAACAATACGGCCATCAATGCCCCGGCAGGCAAGCTTGGGCCGGGCCACCCCCTCAATGATGGCCGCACTGCGGACTCGCCGCTGATCACCGCCTACCGCGGCGGTACGCCTTCGCGCAGGCCCGTCTGGTTCATGCGTCAGGCCGGCCGTTCCCTGCCCGAGTACCTCAAGGTGCGTGAGGGCGTTGCCATGCTCGATTCATGCCTGCGTCCTGAACTCGCCGCAGAGATCACGCTGCAGCCTGTGCGTCGCCATGATGTAGACGCCGGTATCTTCTTCTCCGACATCGTCATTCCCCTCAAGCTCGCCGGCGTCGGGGTGGACATCGTTCCCGGTGTCGGGCCGGTGTTGGACAAGCCGGTACGGACTGCCGACGACGTAGCCGCGCTGCCCGAGTTGACCTGGGAAGCGCTGGAGCCCATCCGCGAAGCCGTCCGCCTCACGGTGGCAGAGCTTGGCAAGACCCCGCTCATCGGCTTTGCCGGCGCGCCCTTCACCCTGGCTGCCTACATGGTGGAAGGCCGTCCTTCCCGGGACCATCTGGGCCCCCGGACCATGATGCACGCAGACCCTGAAACCTGGACGGCGTTGGCCAACTGGGCTGCCGACGCCTCGGGCCTTTTCCTGCAGGCTCAGTTGGAAGCCGGCGCGTCGGCCGGCCAGCTCTTCGATTCCTGGGCGGGTTCCCTCGGCCTGGCTGATTACACCAGGTTCGTGGCGCCGGCATCCTCGCGGGCCCTCAGCCACGTTCGCGGACTGGGTGCGCCGTTGGTGCATTTCGGTACCGGCACCTCCGAGCTCCTGGTGGCCATGCGGGATGTCGGCGTGGATGTCGTCGGCGTCGACTACCGCCTGCCGCTGGACGAGGCCAACCGCCGATTGGGCGGAAGCGTGCCGTTGCAGGGCAACATCGACCCCGCGCTCCTTTCTGCTCCCTGGGAGGTGTTGGAGGCCCATGTCCGGGAAGTCATCGCAGCCGGTTCCGCGGCACCCGGACATGTAGTGAACCTCGGCCATGGTGTTCCGCCCGAGACGGATCCCACCGTGTTGACCCGGGTTGTTGAACTCATCCACTCCATCCCCTCGGAGTAGTCGTCGTGCGCTCGCGAGGTGCCGCGCCCCAAAGCCCCACGGCGGTGGTTGTAGGCGGCGGCGTCTCAGGCCTGGTGGCCGCCCGCGAACTGGCGATGGCGGGCATCGCCGTGACGGTTCTCGAGGCTTCGGAGTCCTGGGGTGGCTGTGTGGGAAGCCACGTCGTGGCAGGTCTGTCCCTTGACAGTGGGGCTGAGTCATTCGCTACCCGCTCTTCCGCTGTTGCCGACCTGGTCCGGGAGCTGGGAATCGGCGGGCAGATCGTCGCACCGCGGCCCGGGGGAGCATGGGTGCAATTGCCCGAGGGCGCCAGGGAACTTCCGAAAACCGGAATCCTGGGCATCCCGGCCAACCCGTGGGACCCCGAGGTCCGGCGCTCGCTGGGCTTCCTTGGTGCCCTGCGCGCATCCATGGACCGGATCCTGCCGGCCGGGCTCGGCACCTCTGCCGAGCTGACGAGCGTTTCCCAATTGGTCCGGACGAGAATGGGCAAGCGGGTCCTTGAGCGCCTGGTGGAGCCCGTGGTGGGCGGCGTCCATTCGGCCGACCCGGCCCTGTTGGACGTTGACATGGTGGCGCCCGGGCTTCGCGATGGCGTCCGCGCCAACGGCTCGCTTGCCGCTGCCGTCGCAGCACAACGAAAGGCTGCGCGCGGTGCGGGGTCCGCGCCTGCCAAAGCCGGCTCCGCCGTCGCGGGGCTGAAGGGCGGCATGCACGCCTTGATCGGAGCCCTGGTCAAGGACCTGCAGGACCGCGGGGCAGTGCTGCTGACCCACCAGCGGGTGGACGGCATACGCAAGGCCGGAACCGGTTGGCAGGTTTCGGCTGGTGATTCCACGTACGACGCCGGGCGGCTGGTGGTTGCGCTCGACGGCCCGGCCGCCGTCGGACTGCTTGCGGACTCGGTGCCGGCGCTGGCTGGACTCCGCCCGGAAGCAGGCCCTCTGGTCAGCCTGGTGACGCTGGTGGTGGATCTTCCCGAATTGGACAGCCGGCCGCGCGGTACCGGAATCCTCGTTGCCCCCCAAACTCCGGGAATCAGGGCCAAGGCCCTGACGCACGCCACTTCCAAGTGGGATTGGCTTGCCGGGGAAGCCGGTCCCGGCACCCACGTGGTCCGCCTTTCCTACGGACGGCTGGTCGGCGTGGATGGCTCTGACGGGCAGGCTGCATCGGTCATGGACGACCAGTCCCTGCTTTCGGCTGCAGTGGAAGACGCCTCGAACCTCCTCACGGTTCCCATCACCCGTGCGGACGTCGTGGATTGGGACGTCGTGCGATGGGAAGGTGCCCTGCCGTTTGCCGCCGTGGGTCACAAACGGCGCGTGGCCGAGGTTCGCCGGGTCTGCGGGGCCGTGGAGGGCCTGGCTGTCGTGGGGGGATGGCTGGCCGGGAACGGCCTTGCTGCCGTGGTTGCCGACACCCGGACCCAAGCGAAGAAGCTGGCCCACGACGCCGCCAATATGTGATTTGCGTCACTTCTACGTCTTGTAGAACTGATCCGTTTCGACTTAGGGGCCAGCACGGGGCAAACTTGAACCATGAGCCACACTTCCGCCGAATCTGTCACTAAAACTGCCGAAAACGAAGAACAGTTTTTTACGCTGTGGACCGTTTTCAAGCGCTCTGCCGACGTCTTGCGCAGCGGCGAAGCTGCCCAGGAATTCGAAGCCCTGACCGGGAAACTGGCTGCCGACGGCGTGACGGTGCGGGGGTGCTATGACGTGTCCGCCATGCGTGCCGACGCTGACATCATGGTGTGGTTGCATGGCTCCAAGCCCGAAGACCTGCAGTCCGCTGTCCGCGCCATCCGCCGGAGCAAGCTCTTCGCAGGAACGGAGATCGTTTGGTCGGCCATGGGCGTCCACCGCGAAGCCGAATTCGCCAAGAATCACGTGCCTGCCTACGCCCGTGGCGTCGAGCCCAGCACCTGGCTCTGCGTCTACCCGTTCGTCCGCTCCTACGAGTGGTACATCCTGCCGGCAGAAGAACGCGGCAAGATGCTGCGGGACCACGGCCTCCTGGGCCGGGACTTCCCCCAGGTCATTTCCAACACCGTGTCATCCTTTGCCTTGGGTGACTGGGAGTGGATCCTCGGCCTCGAGGCACCTGAGCTCGTGGACCTCGTGGACTTGATGCGCCACCTGCGCGCCACCGAGGCCCGCAACCATGTTCGTGAAGAAATTCCGTTCTACACCGGGCGCCGGGTCACCGTCGCTGAGATTGCAGAGGTCCTTGCATGAGCACTTTCCCCATCTCCACTGAACCGAACCGGGTGACCGAGCGCGGCAGGCTGGAGCCGAAGAACTACGACGCCGTGCTGCTGGCCTCCTTCGGTGGTCCGGAAGGCCAGGAAGACGTCATCCCGTTCCTGCGGAATGTGACCAGGGGCCGGGGCATCCCTGACGAACGCCTTGAAGAGGTATCGCACCACTACCGCGCCTTTGGCGGTGTCAGCCCCATCAACCAGCAGAACCGTGAGCTCAAAGCCGCCATTGAGGGTGAGCTCGCCCGCCGCGGCATCGAGTTGCCTGTGCTGTGGGGCAACCGTAACTGGGACCCGTACATCGCGCCGGTTTTGCAGGACGCCTACGACGCCGGCCACCGCCGCATCCTGATGCTCACCACCAGCATCTACTCCTGTTACTCCAGCTGCCGCCAATACCGCGAGGACATCGGCATCGCGCTGACGGAAACGGGTTTGGACGGCAAGCTGGAAGTGGACAAGATCCGCCAATACTTCGACCACCCCGGCGTAGTGCAGCCGTTCCTGGAAGGAACCGCGGCCGGACTGGAAGAGATCCGCGGGAAGCTCGTTGCCGCAGGCGAAACGGACCCGGACTCCAAGATCCGTGTCCTGTTCGCAACCCACTCCATCCCTACCCGGGACGCCGAGGCTGCAGGCCGGTCCGTGGACGAACCCCGCGAATTTGCCGAAGGTTCCGCCTACGCAGCCCAGCACCTCGCCAACGCCAAGGCCATCATGGACCAGGTGGCACCGGACGTTGCCTGGGACCTCGTGTACCAGTCGCGTTCCGGAGCGCCGCACATTCCGTGGTTGGAACCGGACATCAATGACCACCTTGAAGCGATCGCGCCCGAGGGCGTCCGCGGTGTGGTGATCGTGCCGCTTGGATTCGTGAGCGACCATATGGAGGTCGCCTGGGACCTCGACACCGAGGCGCTGGAGACGTGCGGAAACCTCGGAATCGAGGCTACCCGGGTCCCGACCCCCGGCACCCACGCGGCATTTGTCTCCGGCCTGGTGGACCTGATCTGCGAACGCACCGTGGAGAACAACATCTCCGAGCGGCCGCACGTGACGGACCTCGGCCCGTGGTACGACGTATGCCGCCCGAACTGCTGCGAGAACTTCAGGGGTGCCAAGCCCGTGATAGCCGAGAAAGGCGCCACTGTCGGTAGCGGCCATGACCCCTACCCGGTGCCGGAGGGCAGCAAGTGAGCGTCCGCATCGGGACCAGGGCCAGCAAACTGGCCCTCACCCAGACCCAGCAGACGGCGGACCGGTTGGCCGCCGTCGGGGGCTTTCCCGTGGAGCTGGTCCACATCAGGACCGAAGGTGATGTCCGGACGGGTTCGCTGTCCCAGATGGGCGGCACGGGCGTGTTCGTAGCAGCGCTCCGTGATTCCTTGCTGGCAGAAACCTGCGACGTCGCCGTGCACTCCTTGAAGGACCTGCCGACAGGCGCCGAACCCGGTCTGACCATCGCGGCAACGCCCAAGCGCGTGGACGTCCGGGATGTGTTGTGTGCCCGCAACGGCCTGACCCTTGCCGAACTGCCGGGCGGGGCGAAGATCGGCACGGGCTCCCCGCGCCGCGCGGCTCAATTGCGTGCCGCCCGTCCCGACATCGAGGTCCTGGATATCCGCGGAAACGTCGATACCCGCCTTGGCCGCGTCCCGGGGCTGCCCGGCAACGCTACGGACGACGTCGTGGAAGGCAAGTCCAACGACCTCGACGCCGTAGTCCTGGCCGCCGCCGGCCTTGAGCGCATGGGCCGGCTGGACACCGTCACCGAATACTTCGAAACGTCAGTGATGCTCCCCGCTCCCGGGCAAGGAGCGCTTGCCATCGAATGCCGGACATCCGATGCGCCGCAACGGGACCAGACCGGTGGGGGAGAAGGAGTGCTTGCCCAGGCCCTAAGCGCACTCAACGACGACGACACCCGGCTTGCGGTGACTGCAGAGCGTGCTGTGCTGGCCAGGCTCGAGGCAGGCTGCGCAGCCCCCGTGGGTGCCTACGCGTTCCGGAAAGGCAGCATGCTGCACCTTGAAGCAGTGGTGTGCGCCGTGGATGGGACCCGGACAGTCAGGGAAAAGAAGGCCACGGACGGGCTGACGGAAGTTGGAGCCACCCTGCTCGGCATCGAAGTGGCAGAGCAGTTGCTCGCCGCCGGCGCCGCGGAGATCGCGGACCTTGCCGCTTCCTGACCAGCCGGACTTCCACGCCCTGCAGGGCCGCCGCATCCTGATCACCAGGAGCGCGGACAGGGCCCGGCCCCTTGCTGCCATTCTGCACGGCAAGGGAGCGGAAGCCTTGGTGCTCCCGCTCATCGACTTTGAGCGGGTCGAGGACCAGGGGCCGATGGACGCCGCTTTGGATGAACTCCAGGGCGGCTCCTTCGATTGGCTGGTCATCAGCAGCGTCACAACCATCCGCGTACTGATTGAAAAGGCCGCCGAACGGGGAATCCAGCCCCGCCAATTGGTACCCGGGACTACCCGGGTTGCCGCTGTCGGTACTTCATCCCGGAGCGTCCTTGAGGCATTGGGAATCGCCGTGGACCTGGCCCCGGTAGGCCAGCAGTCCGCCGAAGGCCTGGTGTCTCTGTGGGCCGCTGGCGGGGACCGTGCGTTCCTGCCCCAGGCGGACATCGCCGCTCGCACCTTGGCCGAGGGGCTGCGGGCAAAAGGTGCGACCGTATCCGTTGTCATTGCCTATCACACGGTCGACTACCCGGCCCGGCCGGAACGGCGCCTTGCCGGTGAACTGCCGCCCGCCGTCGTGGCCTCCGGCCAGGAAGCCGGCCGTGAAGTGACCGTCCAGGATGTACGCGCCGCGCTCGACCACGGCACGCTCGACGCCGTTGTGGCCGCCTCACCCAGCGGCGCAAAGCGCATCGCCGGCAACCTCCTGCCGCTGGGAAAGTGCCGCCTTGTGGCCATTGGACGCCCCACCGCCGCGGAAGCAGCGCGGCTCGGCCTGACAGTTGCGGCCACAGCCCAGGAACCTACCCCGGACGGCATCGCGACCGCCTTGGAATCCGTATTCGCCAATGAAGGGAACACAAGATGAGCTTTCCGAACCACCGTCCACGCCGCCTGCGCACGACACCGGCCATGCGACGCCTCACCGCAGAGAACCGCCTGGCGCCCGCAGACCTGATCCTGCCCGCTTTCATTCGCGAGGGCCTGACGGAGCCAAGCCCCATCACTTCCATGCCCGGCGTCGTCCAGCACACCACGGACACGCTCAAGCGTGCGGCTGCGGAGGCTGTGGAACTGGGCGTTGGCGGCATCATGCTGTTCGGAGTTCCCGAGGTTCGCGATGCCCGGGGGACCGCGTCTTTGGATCCCGAGGGCGTCCTGAACAAGGCCATCCGCGATGTCAAAGCAGAAGTGGGTGATCACCTCGTGATCATGGGAGACGTCTGCCTCGACGAATTCACCGACCACGGGCACTGCGGAGTCCTGGACTCCAATGGTTACGTCGACAACGACGCCACCCTGGAAATCTACGGCCAGATGGCCGTGGCCCAAGCCGAGGCGGGTGCGCACGTGCTGGGGCCCTCGGGCATGATGGATGGCCAGATTGCCGTCATCCGCCAGGCCTTGGAGGAATCCGGGCACAAGAACACGGCCGTGCTGGCCTACGCCGCAAAATACGCTTCGGCTTTTTACGGCCCGTTCCGTGAAGCCGTGGATTCCCAGTTGCAGGGCGACCGCCGGACCTACCAGATGGACGCTGCCAACCGCCGCGAAGCGATCCTGGAAGTGGAACTGGACCTCGAAGAGGGGGCTGACATGGTCATGGTCAAGCCCGCCATGAGCTACCTCGACATCCTGGCCGACGTCGCGGCGATGAGTCCGGTCCCGGTCTCCGCCTACCAAATCTCGGGCGAATACGCCATGATCGAAGCGGCTGCCGCGAACGGTTGGATCGATCGTCGGGGTGCCATCACGGAGTCCGTCCTGGGTATCAAACGGGCAGGTGCCGATACCATCCTCACCTACTGGGCCTCCGAACTCGCAGGCTGGCTTAAGGAGTCCTGATGACCCCTGTATCGTCCGATCCCACGGCCCCTGTGGGTCCCGGGGAGATCCTGCTCGGCCTCAATACTTTCGGAGACGCGGGGCTGGATGCCGACGGGAACCCCAAGGAACACGCGCAAGTCCTGCGCGACTTGCTGGAAGAAGCAAAACTGGCGGACGCCGTCGGAATCCACGCCTTTGGTGTCGGGGAGCACCACCGCCGCGATTTTGCGGTATCCGCGCCCGAAGTGTTCCTCGGCGCCGCTGCCGCCGTGACCTCACGGATCCGGCTGGGAACTGCGGTGACGGTCCTGAGCTCCGATGACCCCATCAGGGTTTTCCAGCGCTTCGCTACCGTTGATGCGTTGTCCAACGGGCGTGCCGAGGTGATGCTGGGCAGGGGATCCTTTGTGGAATCCTTCCCCCTTTTTGGCCTGGACCTGGCTGACTACGAGGTGTTGTTCGAGGAGAAACTGGACCTGTTCCACAAGGTCCGGGCCCAGAAGCCCGTTCACTGGGAAGGCCGGACAAGGCCCAACGTCAACGGGCTGCAGGTTTACCCTCGGCTCCAGCACCACCTGTTGCCCGCCTGGATCGGCGTAGGCGGGACACCGGAATCCGTGCTGCGGTGTGCGGAGTACGGATACCCCATTATTTTCGCCATCATCGGGGGAGAGCCCCGACGATTCGCGCCCCTGGTCAATCTCTACCGGGAGGCGATGGGGAAGTACGGGCACCCCATGCGCCAGATCGCCACGCACTCACCGGGCTACATCGCCGAAACTGATGAAGCCGCGCGCGAAGAACTCTTTCCGCATTGGTTGGAGCAGCGCAACCGGATAGGATCCGAGCGCGGCTGGGGTCCGGGTAACCGCGGCGAGTTCGAGGCCATGTGCGGTCTGCAAGGTGCCCTCTACGTGGGCTCACCCGAGACAGTAGCCCGGAAGATAGCCCTCCTCAAACGGAACCTCGGGGTTGACCGCTTCGATCTCAAATACAGCAACGGAACGCTGCCGCACGGGTCCATGATGCGTTGCATCGAGCTCTACGGCACCGAGGTGGCCCCGCGCGTGGCGGAGCTCCTCGCCGAACAGGCCTAAGCAAGCGTCATAGCGGCGCTGGAATCACTGGAAGAATAGGAACCATGACCTCAAACACCCCTGTGTCCGACCAACTGTTCGATCGGGCCCAATCCCTGATGCCCGGTGGTGTCAATTCGCCTGTTCGTGCGTTCGGTTCAGTGGGCGGTACACCGAAGTTCATGGTCTCCGCCAAGGGTGCCTACCTCACCGATGCTGACGGCCGCGATTACGTGGACCTCGTCTGCTCCTGGGGCCCGGCCCTCCTGGGCCACGCCCACCCCGCCGTCCTCGAGGCTGTCCACGCGGCAGTTGACCGGGGCCTCTCTTTCGGCGCGTCCACTCCGGACGAAGCCAACCTTGCCGCACTGGTTAAAGAGCGCGTTTCCGCCGTGGAACGGATCCGGATGGTTTCCACGGGCACGGAAGCCACGATGACAGCAGTCCGGCTCGCCCGCGGCTTCACCGGCCGGAACCTCATCATCAAGTTCGCCGGCTGCTACCACGGCCACCTCGACGGTTTGCTTGCGTCCGCAGGTTCGGGCGTTGCCACCCTTGCGCTTCCGGGCTCCGCGGGAGTGACGGCAGCGGCGGCCGCCGAAACCATGGTCTTGCCCTACAACGATCTGGCCGCCGTGGAAGAGGCTTTCGCCGCCCACGGCAAGGACATCGCTGCGGTCATCACGGAAGCAGCGCCGGCCAACATGGGCGTTGTCACCCCGGGAGAGGGCTTCAACGCAGGCCTCTCCCGGATCACCAAGGAACACGGCGCACTGCTCATCCTTGACGAGGTGCTGACCGGATTCCGTACGGGCTACGCCGGCTACTGGGGTTTGACCGGCCAGCAGGAAGGCTGGGCTCCGGACCTGCTGACTTTCGGAAAGGTGATTGGCGGTGGAATGCCGACGGCGGCCCTCGGCGGCCGTGCCGACGTCATGGACTACCTGGCCCCGGTGGGACCGGTGTACCAGGCGGGAACGCTGTCCGGGAATCCCGTTGCCATGGCCGCAGGTGTCGCCACCCTGACGCACGCCACGCAGGAGGTCTACGCGCACGTCGATGCCCGGTCCTTGGAACTCTCCGCTGCCCTGTCGTCCGCCTTGGACGCCGAGGGCGTGGACCACTCCATCCAGCGCGCCGGAAACCTGTTCTCGGTGGCCTTTGGCACGTCAGCCAACGGTGTGCACAACTATCAGGACGCCCAGGCCCAGGAAGCATTCCGGTACGCCCCGTTCTTCCACTCCATGCTGGACTCCGGCGTCTACCTTCCGCCGTCCGTCTACGAAGCATGGTTCCTCTCCGCAGCCCACGACGACGCTGCCATGAACCGGATCTACGACGCACTGCCGGCAGCAGCCAAGGCCGCCGCCGGAGCAACCGCCTGAGGGCCGGCGCCAACCACCGGCGCCCCATCGGCTTCCATGATGCTGATGGGGCGCTGTTTGCTTAACGGGGGTAGTGTCGTAGGGAACCCAACCCCAACGAATCCACGGTTTACCATGCGCACCACCACGTCCTTTGCCTTCCCCAGCAAGTCCGTCACGGCTGTCAGCAAGACCGTCATGGCTCTTGGTCTCACCGCAGTTCTGGCAACCGGGTGCTCCAACAGCGGAGCTCCCGGGTCCGCCACCCCGACAGCCCCGCACTCAAGCCCCGCTCCGCCGTCGGCGTCCTCCCCGCCGGCCGCGACGCAAAGTCCTGGCCCCGCCTCAGCCTCAAGGGACGCGGGGCCCAGCTTGAGCGCTGCGCCGCCTACTTCGGCCGCACCTGCTGATACTGCGTCCCAACAATTGTCCCGGCTCAGCCTGGATCAGCGGGTTGGCCAGTTGTTCATGGTCGCGGCCAAGGCAACGGGCGCGGATCCGGGCACCATGACGGCCCTGACTACCTACCACACAGGAAATGTCTATCTGAGCGGCCGCAGCAAAGCAGGCTCCGAGGCAACGGCCAAGGTCGTGGCTTCCCTGACCGGAACCGTCAGCCCGGGCACCACCGGGAACCTTCCGCTGTTCGTCGGGACGGACCAAGAGGGCGGCAACGTGCAGGTCCTTTCCGGTCCCGGATTCACAACCATTCCTGCGGCAACAGCACAGGCCGGGCTGGGCGGAACCCGGTTACGTTCCGAGGCAGCCGTGTGGGGCAAGGAACTGCGGAGCGCAGGTGTCAACGTGAACCTCGCGCCGGTTCTGGACACCGTTGCCAGCCCGGAGTTCGCACCGTCCAACGGCCCTATCGGACGGTTCCAGCGTCAGTACGGCTATTCACCCGGAACGGTGTCCGAACTGGGTAACGCCTTCGCCTTGGGCATGGCCGACGCAGGCGTGGCACCGGTGGTGAAGCATTTCCCGGGCTTGGGGAGGGTAGTGCCCAACACGGACGTCAGCAAGGACGTGCGGGATAAGGAAACAACCCGGACCGATCCCGCCTTGGCGCCTTTCCGTGCGGCTATCAGGAATGGAACCCGCTGGGTCATGCTCTCCAACGCGTACTACGACAAGATTGACCCCGCCACCATTGCTCCGTTCTCGCCCGTGATCACGTCAATGCTCCGCGAGGACCTGGCATTCGACGGGATCATTGTCTCAGATGACCTGTGCAGTGCCGCCCAACTGGAACCCTGGGGGAGTGCTGACCGGGCGCTGAACTTCTTCGGGGCCGGGGGAACCATGATGGTCTGCGCGGACCCTTCCCGGATCCCTGCCATGCACCAGGCCGTCGTCGACAAGGCGCAGTCGGATCCTGCCTTCATGCGGAAGATCGACGATGCAGTCCTGACGATTTTGCGGGTCAAAGCCGCGTCAGCCCTTTAGAGCGGGCGCGTCTTAAAGGCCCATCCCGGTCTTCGTGGAAGCCAGGGGATCCACGGAGACCAGGACCCAAGAGGAAAGCCCCGTTTTGCTCCGCTGGTTAGCGGAACAAAACGGGGATTTTCACTCAGCGGCGGCCCGGGATGGCGGCCGTGAGGGAACGTGCCTTAGAGGACGTCCGAAAGGAATCCTTGCAGCCGTTCGGTGCGGGGGCTGGTGAACAGTTCCTCCGGAGGACCGGACTCCACCACCACACCGGCGTCCATGAAGGTCACCGTGTCCGAGACGTTCCTTGAGAAACCCATCTCGTGCGTGACCACAACCATGGTCATGCCGCCTTTGGCCAAGTCCGTCATCAGGGCCAGGACGCCCTTCACGAGCTCCGGGTCCAAAGCCGATGTTGCTTCGTCGAAGAACATGACTTCCGGCTTCATGGCCAGTGCGCGGGCAATAGCCACGCGCTGCTGCTGTCCACCGGAGAGATTGGCCGGCCGGACGTCCGCTTTGTGCTTCAGTCCCACCAGATCGAGTTGGGCAAGGGCCTCCTCGCGGGCCTGGTCCTTGGACATGCCGCGCAGCTTGCGCAGGGCCAGCGTCACGTTCTCCGCAACTGTCTTGTGCGGGAACAGGTTGAACTGCTGGAACACCATGCCGATGCGGCGCCGGAGCTCATCCGGGTTGTCCTTCAGTACCGACTTGCCGTCCAGGAGGATGTCCCCCTGGTCGGGTTCGATGAGCCGGTTCATGACTCTGAGGAGGGTGGACTTGCCGGAACCGGAAGGACCGATCACGGATGCCGTGGTGCCCTGCGGAACGTGCAGGTCGATGCCCCTCAGGACATGGTTGCTGCCGAAGGAAAGGTGAATGTTCTTGGCCGTCAATGACCCCGAAGTGAACTCGCTCATGCCTGGGCTCCCTTTCCGACGACTGCCGCGGCATCGTCCGGTTCTTTCTTCTCAGGGCGTCCTGAGCGCATCCTGGCGTCGATCCAGTTCACGAAGTGCGTCAGCGGAATGGTCAACGCGAGGTAGAACACGGCCGCAGCGACGTATGGCGACAGGTTTCCTGTGTTCGCCGCTGCGTCCTTGCCGATCTGGAAGATTTCGCGTTCCGAGGCCAGAAGACCCAAGAGGAACACCAGCGAGGATTCCTTGATCAGTGCAATGAACTGGTTCACCAGCGCCGGAAGCACGCGGCGGATACCTTGGGGTACCACCACGAGCCGCATGGAAGCGCCGTAGCCAAAGCCAAGGGCGCGGGAGGCTTCCAGCTGGCCCTTGTCAACGCTCTGGATGCCCGATCGGAAAATTTCACCGATGTAGGCGCCGGACATCAAGGACAGCGCAGCGATTGCCATGGGGTACGGGCTGGTGGAGCCGGTCAGTTCCCGGATGATGGGTCCGAAGCCGAACCCGATCACCAGGATGGTCAGCACCGGGGGCAGGCCGCGGAGGATGTCCGTGTACACACGGGCAATCCACCGGGCCACAGGGTTCCGGGAAATCCCCATCAGTGCAAGGGCCATGCCCAGCACCGTCCCGATGATCCCCGAGATGATTGCCAAAACGAGGGTATTCGGCAGGCCTACGGCGAACATCTTGGGAATGACTTCGCCCATCGCCTCCCAGTCAAGGAAGGTGTCTGCGAGTTGCTTGAGGATATCCATGGAACCCCCGGGTTACTTGGCGGGAATCTGGACGGCCTTGCTGCCCGGCTTCCAGCCCTGCGGGGTCTGCTCGGCCGCCGTCGGACGGTCCTCGTACCATTCGGCAGTGAGCTTGGTCCACGTGCCGTCAGCGATGACAGCGTCCAGGCCGGCGTTCAGCGCGTCGATCAGGGGCTGGTTGTCCTTGTTTACGGCGTACGCGGTGAAGTTCTGGGTGTTGACAACCTTTTCGGCGATCTTGGTGTTGTCGCCTTCCTTTACCTGGCCGGTGGCCTGCTGCGAGGGGGCAACCCAAGCATCGATCTGGCCGTTCTTCACGTTGCCGTAGACAGTGTTGTAGTCAGGGAAACGGACGGGCTCAAGCTTGAGGGTGTTGGTGACGTAGTCATCCTGCACGGTGCCCTGGACGACGCCGATCCGGACGCCTTCCTTGAGGTCGGCGAACCCGGTGACCTTGGCGTCATTCTTGGTCACGACCGCCATGTAGCCGAAGTCGTAGCCATTGGTGAAGCCGACCGTCTTGCGGCGGGCGTCCGTGGTGGAGATCGAGGAGGATCCGACGTCGAACTGCTTGTTCGCTACCTGCGACAGGAGTGCGGAGAAGTCGGTGGAAGCGAACTCGACCTTCAGGCCCAGCTTGTCGCCGACCGCGCGCAGGAGCTCATTGTCATAGCCGGTGAATTTGCCGGAGCCATCGATGAAGATGTTCGGCGGAGCGTCGCTGAGCGTGCCGACGCGGAGGGTACCTTCGGTGATGAGGCCAAGCTTCGACTTATCGATCTGGTCGATCGGAGTGACATCCGCGGTGGTGTATTTGTCCAGCGTCTGCTGGTCGCTGCCCGCGAGTGCATCCGTCGCTGAGCTGCTCGACTCTGAGGTTCCTCCGCCGCAGGCCGCGAGGGAGATCACCAGGGCTGCTGCAACGGGAGCAGCAGCGAGCCACTTGGGCGCTTTGAATTTCATCAAGAAATCACTTTCATCGAAGGTCACGTCAGACGTTTGTGGTGGGCGGGGAACGTAACAGCACCAGGTTTCCGGCTGTCCTAGCAGACTTCGACCCGCCAAACTTAATTATGTCACCAACGCCCGGAGGCCTTTTGAATCGAACAGGTGACCGATGTGGCCTTCAAATGCCGAATTATCGGAGGGCGTGGGGCATACCCAGCCCTCTAGCGTTCCGTCGGTAGCAGGGCTTGGGAAATCAGTGGGCGCATCATGGCCCACAAAGGAGTTCCCTGAATGTATGTGAGTTGCATCGCACTCCGTCGCAGGCCGGCAGGGTGGAGGTCAGAAACCTCCGCGGCTGGCATCCTCCGGAGGGAGCACCGGCCACTGGCCTTCGATGACTGCAGCAGGCTTGCTCCGGCGGAGGTATTCCTGGAAGTCGGCAGCCTGGGAAGCTGCCCAGTCCACCTGCAAATGATGCAACTGGGATGCAGGCATGTGCAACTTGGGAAACTTTCCCGCCATGGCGTCCAGGACGCGAAGGGTGGCCAGCGCATCCGCAGCAGAAGTGTGGGCGTTGTCCAGAAGGACACCGTACTCTTCGCAGAGGGCTGTCAGCGTCCGCTTTCCCTTGCGGTACCGGTCCACCTGCTTGTTCATAATGTAGGGGTCCAGGACAGGGAAACGGGTGAGCTGCGGCACGCCGTGCCTGGCCGACTCTGCCGCAAGCACCGTAAAGTCGTAACTGGCGTTGAAAGCGATGACGGGCGTGCCGTCATCGAAAAGACCCTGGAGGACGCCTGCGACCTCGCGCGTCACGTCAGCCGCCGGACGGACTTCGGCCCGGGCCTTGGCTGTGGTGACGCCGTGGACCTCGCTTGCTTCCAGGGGAATCTCAACACCGGGGTCAGCGAGCCATTCATGTTCCTGGACCAACTCGCCGCGGGAGTCCACAACCGTGATTGACGCCGTGACTATCCGGGCGGAGCGGGAATTCTTTCCGGTGGTCTCGAGGTCGAAGGCAGCACGGGGAAGGGTATTCCAGGAACTCATGGTTTCAAGCTACCGGCCGGCACCGACACTATTGGGAGCGACACTCTGCAGCTACGCTGATCACATGCGGATGGAGTATGTAACTGCGGTGCTGGCCGTTGTTGACCTCATCCCGTCGGGCGCCGCGGTGTCCTATGGCGACGTTGCGGAGCTCCTTGGCTCCGGCGGACCGAGGCAGGTCGGCTCCGTGATGAGCCACTATGGCAGCGCTGTTCCTTGGTGGCGCGTCCTCCGTGCCAGCGGCGAAGCGCCGCCCGGGCATGAAGCCGAAGCATTGCGGCACTACCTCCAGGAAGAGACGCCGCTCCACGGTGCGTATGACGCTTTCCTGCGAACGGGGGAGGGGCGCTGGAGGGTGGACCTGGTGTCTGCCCGTTGGGCACCTTCGGACGAGGAATTTGACCAACTGGATGTGATCTCCGACCAGTTGGAGCGTCAGCTCCATATTTTGTCAGTGCCCGATGATGAAATGACTGTGTGACCGTAACTGCCGCCAAGAAACGCCAAGCCCCGGCCGCGCTGCGCCTGCTCCCTCCGAAGGAAACGCATTACGCGGCACCCGTGTTGTCGCCGGACCAGGAAGCAGTCGTGACCCTTGGGCAGGGCAGCGGCCCGGTTCTGATCCCTGGCGGGCCGGGCACGGGCAAGTCCACTGTCCTGGTTGAATCGGCCGTACGCCGCGTCACCGGGGGCGGAGTGGATCCGGAGAATATCCTTATCCTTGCCCCGGGCCGCCACGCCGCAGCTGCTTTGCGGGACACCTTCACAGGGCGGTTGGACAGGAGCTTGAGTACGACGCCGGCACGCACCTGGGCGTCGTACGCTTTCGATGTCATCCGGCGTGCCAAGGCAGAAGGCGTCCTGCCGCTGCCGCGGCCACCCAAACTGCTTTCCGGACCTGAGCAGGACCTCATCATCAAGGAACTGTTGGAGGGCCACGCCGCGCCGGGCTTCGAGTTGCCGTGGCCTGAAGACCTGTCGGCGGCTCTGTCCACCCGGGGTTTCCGGCACGAGATCCGTCAATTGTTCGACCGTATTATCGAATCCGGACGCACGGCCGAGGACCTGGTGGCGCTGGCGTGGGAATGCGGGCGGCCGGACTGGATGGCTGCGGCCGAACTCTACCGTGAGTACAGGGACGTCCTGGACCTGCGTATGCCGGAGGCCTTCGATCCCGCCGGAATTCTTACCACGGCCCGCCAGATCTTCCAGGATTCGCCGGCCTTCCTGGCAGCCGAACGGGAACGGCTTCAATTGATCCTGGTTGATGATGCGCAGGAATCAAACCCGGCTATCTTTGAACTGTTGGCAGACATTGCCGAGGGCAAGGACGTCCTGGTCACATACTCGCCGGACACCGTAGTCCAGGGTTTCCGAGGCGCGCGCCCGGACTTGGTGGCGGACCTTCCATCCCTGCTGCGGGGCGGGCGGGAGGAAGATGTCCTCGTCCGCCCGTTGTCAGTCACGCATCGCCACGCCCCGCAGGTCGCCGAGGCGTGGACCAGGGTGGCGTCACGGATTTCGCAACGTGCGGGCGGACAGCTGGCCCGTGTTCTAGCGCAGCCGGAAGTACTGGCGCAGCCGGATGTTCCAGCGCAGCCGGAAACAGGCAAGCCGTGCAACGGCCATTCCGTCCCCGGCGTGCAGGGTACGGCTGAGGGCCACATACTGCCCTCTTCCGTCCACGAGATGCGCTACATAGCGCAGCGCATCCTCCTGGCGCAGCTACGGGAGGGCCGGGAACTCAGCGAGATCGCCGTCATCGTCCGCAACGGTGGCCAGATTTCCCAATTGGAGCGGTACCTGAGCGGCCAGGGAATTCCCGTCCGCGTTCCCGTTGCCGACTCCGCAGTCCGGGACGAGGTAGCAGTTCGGCCCCTGCTGGAGGCTTTCGCGGTCGTCCTCGATCCGGAGAAACTCACACCGGAAACCGCAGTCTCCCTCCTGACCTCGCGGATTGGTGGCGCATCGGCCATTGAACTGCGCAGGCTGCGGCAATCTCTGCGGCGCGAGGAGCTCCAGGGAGGCGGAGGCAGGTCCAGCGATGCCCTCCTGGTAGAAGCGCTCCTGCAGCCTGGTGCCCTTGCAACCCTGGGTATCGAGGGAAGCGCTGCACGGAGGCTTTCCCGAATGCTTGCGGCCGGCTCCGCAGCTGCGAATGAGCCCGGGGCCAATGCCGAGTCGGTCCTCTGGGCGCTGTGGAACGCCACCGGACTGGCGTCACGGTGGGCGGAAGCAGCCCTCGAAGGCGGCAATGCGGGTGCGCGGGCCGACCGCGACCTGGATGCGATGATGGCCCTGTTCCATACGGCCGAACGCTACGTGGACCAGCTGCCGGGCTCCGGGCCCGAGCAATTCCTGGAGTACCTGCTGAACCAGGAACTTCCCATGGACACCCTGGCGGCGCGGGCACAACTGGAAGAGTGCGTCGAACTGATGACGCCCGCCAGCGCGGCAGGCCGGGAGTGGCCCGTCGTCATAGTTGCCGGGCTCCAGGAAGGGGTCTGGCCCAACACCCGGCTTCGCGGTGAGTTGCTGGGAAGCACCCTGTTCGCCGATGCCGTAGAGCATGGCGTGGAATACGCGCTGGGGCGCGGACCACTGAGCCGCCTGAGGGACATCCGTTATGACGAGCTGCGTAGTTTTTCCACGGCGGTTTCGCGGGCCCGCGAGGTGCTGATCTGCACGGCAGTATCGTCCGAGGACGAACAGCCCTCCTCATTCCTGGACTATGCGGCACCTTTGCCGCAGGGGGAGTACCAGCGGGAGTACACCCCCGTGGACCGGCCCATGACGCTGCGTGCGTTGGTTGCCGAGCTCCGTCAGCATGCACAGTCCGGAGAGCCGGCAGCTCCGGGAGAACCCGATGTCGCGGCCGTTGCAGCGCGTGTGCTTGCCCGCCTCGCCATGGCCGAACCGCCCGTTCCCGGAGCCCACCCGGACTCCTGGTGGGGGTTGGCGCCCCTGAGTTCGGAGGCCGCCATCGTACCGCCCGGCGGAACGGTCAGCGTGTCGCCGTCCAAGGTGGAGACCGTTCACAAGTCGCCTCTTGATTGGTTTGTCCAGGCCGCCGGCGGAGAAGCAGCAACGGACTTTGCCCGAAGCCTGGGGACCCTGGTCCACGGCATTGCCCAGGAGTTGCCGGAGGCCTCGGGAGCCGAGTATGTTGCCGAACTCGTCAAGCGCTGGCCCACCTTGGGCATGAAGGACAACTGGGAAGGCAAGCTCGATTTCCAGCGTGCTGAACTGATGGTCCGCAAGCTGGCCCAGTACGTAGTGGAGATGCGCAGCGAAGGCCGAAGCCTGTTGGCAGTGGAACACGATTTCGAAGTCCGCCTCCCGGACCTCGAACACGGCGAGTCCGGAACCGACGACGGCGCCCGCCACGCAGTCCTGCGCGGACAGGTGGACCGCTTGGAAATTGATGCCGAAGGGAGATTGGTGATCGTGGACCTCAAAACCGGCAAGCGCCAGCCCGGCAAGGCGGACGTTGCCCGCCACCCGCAGCTCGGGGCTTACCAGGTCGCCGTCCTCGAAGGGGCATTTGAGGATGCCGGCGTGGTTGGACCGAATGTCGACGCCGGCTCCTCCACGGATGCTGCATCCGCCCGCGCCCCGGGGGGCGCCGCCCTCGCCCAGTTGGGAACCAAGACCAAAACGCCCGTCATTCAACAACAGGATGCGCTGGAGGAAGAGGACAATTGGGCTGGGCCCCTTGTCAACGAAGCCGCACGTTTGATGGCAGGAGCAACATTCGAAGCCCGGCACGATCCCGGCAAGAGCGGGTTCGGCGGACACGGCTGCCGCCTGCCCGATGTTTGCCCGTTGTGTGCCAGAGGAAAGCAGGTCACGGAATGACGATCGATCTTCTGGACGGGATGGGCACAACTGCTGCAACCGATCCCCGCTCCCATGAACGGCTCCCGGTCCGGTTTACGCCTTCTGAGCTTGCGGGCATCCTTGGCGAGAAGAACAGGCCAACTCCGGAACAAGCAAGCATCATTGAATCCCCGCTGACTCCCCGGCTGGTCATCGCCGGCGCGGGTTCCGGCAAGACCGCCACCATGGCGGACCGGGTGGTGTGGCTGGTCGCCAACGGCTGGGTGCGTCCTGAAGAGGTTCTGGGGGTTACGTTTACCCGCAAGGCTGCCGGTGAGTTGGCCAGCCGGATCCGGGCCAAGCTCGCTACGCTTCAACGCATTGCTGCCGAAGATGATGGCCGGCTTGGCTTTCCGGAGAGCCTGGCCAACGCCGACGACCTCGAGCCCAAGGTATCCACCTACCACTCTTATGCGAGCAGCATCGTGTCCGATTACGGATTGCGCCTGGGCATCGAACGGGACGTCGTCCTGCTGGGGAGCGCCCAGTCGTGGCAATTGGCCAGCCAGACCGTTGAGGCTTACGACGGTACCTTCGAGCATTTCACGGCCGCTAAGTCCACTCTTGTCAATGCCGTCATCCAGCTCGCGGGTGAATGTGCCGAGCATCTCCGGGAGCCGGACGCGGTGCGGGAATGGATCCTGGAAAAGGTCGGGGTCCTGACCCGGTTGCCTTACGTTGCCGGTTCCAAAAAGAATCCAACCCAAGGCGCCTTGGACATGGCAGCGATGCTGCGCACGCGGGCCAGCGTGGCTGATATGGTGGTCCGCTACCAGGAAGCCAAGCGGCAAAGGGGCGTCCTGGACTTCGGGGACCTCGTAGCGCTGGCCGCGCGGATTGCCCGCGATATTCCGTTGGCAGCGGCCACTGAACGGGCACGGTACAAGGTGGTCCTCCTTGACGAGTTCCAGGACACCTCACACGCCCAATTGGTGCTCTTCTCCCGGCTTTTCGGGGACGGCCATGCCGTGACTGCCGTGGGCGATCCCAACCAGTCCATTTACGGGTTCCGGGGAGCTTCGGCCGGGCAGTTGTTCCATTTCGTGCACGAGTTCCCGGTCCGCCTCACAGCCCCGGCACGCGGAGAGCCTGGCTTGGCTCCGGCGCCCACCTCCTACCTCACTACTGCGTGGCGGAACGGCCGGAACATCCTCACGGCTGCCAACACCATTGCCGCACCGTTGAATCAGGAAGCCTCCAAAGACGGCCCGGCCGGTGACCGTACCAGATCCGGCGGAGTGCAGGTGCCGCCGTTGGTCCCCAGCCCGGCGGCGGTGGAGGGCGCTGTCGTCATGGGCCGTTTCCAGACGGACGAACAGGAGGCCGCAGCCCTGGCCAGGGATGTCCGCCGGTACCAGCGAACCATCTTTGAGGAGGAGAAAGACGGAACGCCGGTCAGGCCCACCATGGCCGTACTTTGCCGGCGTCGAGCCCAGATGGAGTGCCTGCGCCGGGAGTTCGAGGTCCAGGGCATCGATTACCAGATCGTGGGCCTCGGAGGCCTGCTTGATACGCCGGAGATCGTGGACCTGGTGGCTACGCTCCGCGTACTGGCCGATCCCGGACGCTCCGATGCATTGATGCGGTTGTTGGCGGGGGCACGCTGGCGGATCGGTCCGGCAGACCTCATGGCATTCAGTGACTGGTCACGCTACCTGGCGCGTCGCCGGTCAAGCCCCGGGGTGCAGACGGCCTTCCCTGATGACCATGAGGATCCGCAGGCCGTCGTGGTGGAAAGCGATCTCACGGACTCGGCCAGTCTCGTCGAGGCCCTGGACTACCTGCCTCAGGCCGGGTGGACCTCGGCGCAGGGAAGGACCATCAGCGGGGAGGCCCTGGGCCGCCTCGCAAAGCTGTCCGCGGAGTTGCGTGTGCTGCGCAGCTACATCGGTGACGACCTCACGACGCTTTTGGGTGAGGTGGAACGGGCCATGCTCCTGGACATCGAAGTAGCGGCCAAGCCGGGTGTCAGCATTCATCAGGCCCGGCGCAACCTGGACGCGTTCCAGGACGCCGCCGCAGGATTCCTGCAGACGTCGCAGCGGATCGATCTGCTGGCTTTCCTGTCGTGGTTGGAAGCCGCGGCCTCGGAGGAAGGCGGCTTGGATGCAGCTCCCGTAGAGGCGAACCGGGAAGCGATACAGCTGCTGACAGTCCATGCTTCCAAGGGCCTGGAGTGGGACGTGGTCTTCGTGCCGGGCCTGAATTCCGGGTCTTTCCCCAGCAACCGTGACTCGCGCTGGAGCAGTGGCTCGTCCGCCCTGCCGTGGCCGCTGCGGGGGGACCACGCGGACCTTCCACAGTGGGATCTTGACCAGCCTGACCAGAAGGGATGGCTCGACGCAGAGAAGGCCTTCAAAGCCGACGTTCAACACCATGGCGAGGCCGAGGAGCGGCGCCTCGCCTATGTTGCCTACACGCGGGCAAAGTTTGTGCTGTGGGTCTCAAGCGCCGCCTGGAACGGTTCCAGGGCGGGTATTGCAGAGATGTCGCCCTTCTTATCGGAATTGGCCCAACTCGCAGACCACGGCGCAGCGGGGATCCACCCGGAATCAGTGTCCGAGGAAGCACTGCCGCAGTCGAGTCCGCTGACAACCACAGTTGAGGTAGCGCTCTTTCCTTACGATCCCTTGGAAGGGCCGTCGGATCCCCGTAGTGGCAACCGCCTGCGGCTGGCCCCCGGTCGTCGTGCGGCAATGGACAGGGCAGCGGAACTGGTTCGCGGGTTCATCGGGGATCACGGGTCAGAGCCACCCTTGCCACAGGAAAACACGGCGGCGCACGGGCGGTTCCTGCGCTGGTCGGAAGAAGCTGCACTTCTGCTCGCGCGCCATGGCCGGCACTCTTCGGAGCAAGCCGTCCATCTGCCCAGCCATATCTCGGCCTCGCTGTTTGTCGACTTGGGAACCGATCCCGCGGCAGTTCTGGCACAGTTGCGCAGACCGGTGCCACGGGAACCGGGAATGTCCGCGCGGAAGGGAACTGCCTTCCACGCTTGGGTGGAAGAGTACTTCGGAACCACCGGAATGTTGGACCTCGACGAGGCCCCGGGAGCGGACGCCCACATCGACGACGCCTACGGGCTCAAGGAAATGGCTGAGGCGTTCAAACAGTCTGAGTGGGCACACAGGGCACCTGCCTTCGTGGAAGTACCCGTGGAGACGAAGATCGGGGACGTCGTGGTCCGCGGCAGGATCGATGCCGTCTTCCGCGACGCAGACGGCCGCTGGCATTTGATTGACTGGAAAACGGGTCGGCGCCCCTCAGGAAAGCAATTGGAGGCACGGGCGGTCCAGTTGGCTGTTTACCGCCTGGCCTGGGCGAGGCTCCAGCAGGTTCCGCTGGAGGATGTCAGCGCTGCCTTTTATTACGTCGCTGAGGACGCCGTTGTGCGTCCGCATGACCTCGGAACGGCTGAAGAGCTTGAAGGCATCATCGCCAAGGCCCTGCTCCACAACGGTGGCGGGAGAGGGCAATAATCGTGGCGGTGGGGCTCAGGCCCTGTCCGCTGCGTGCACCGGCGCCAGCTTGACGACGTTGATGGCCGTAGTGGAGGTGTCTTCCTTCTCCGAGGTCCCGGTGGCAGGCCCTGCTGCGACAACGGGGATTGTCCCCGTGGCATCGGGGTCCTGTTCGGACTCGACGTCCCCGGCACCGGATGAAGCGGCCTCTGCTTCGGCGTCAGGGATGGCCGCCACACTCACGGCGGGAAGCGCCGGTCCCTGCAGCTGAGCGGCCCCTGCACCTGTCCCGGCGTCCGCCGGAGCAGCGGCGTCCACGCGCTCGTCCGTGGTGCCTTCCTCGGCGCGGGCTGCTTCATCCTTCCGTGCTTGCTCTTCGATGTCATCGGCGAGCGACCGCAGCATGGATTCGGCTTCCGCCGTCATGTCCTGGTGCCCGACGGCCATCGCCTTGACCAAGTACTGCGCTAGCGCGAATTCGGCCAGGAGAGCTGCCCGCCGAAGCAGGTGGGGATCAGGATTCTCGCGGCGGACCTGCGTGTACCGGGCCAGAACCGCATCAATGAACGATGCCTCATTGGAAGCAACCAACCAGGCGAAGTCGTCGGCGGGGTCGCCGATGCGGAGGTCGGTCCACCCGGTGACAGCAGTGACGGCGTCGTGCTGCACCATGAGGTTGTCTTCGTGGAGATCGCCGTGCACCACCGAGGTATTGAACCGCCACAGTGCCACGTCTTCGAGCGCATGTTCCCAACGCCGCAGGAGGACGGCCGGAATCTTTCCCGTCGTCGCCGCCTGGTCCAGTTCGTTGAGTTTGCGTTGCCGGAACTCATTGGCCGAATAGCTGGGGAGGTCGGCATTGGTGACCAGCGCCAAGGGAAGATCGTGGATCGCCGCAAGTGCCGAACCGATCTCGCGTGCCAGGTCCGGACTGCCTTCGGAGAGTTCCTCGATGGAGAGAGTGGAACCCTGCAAATGGGCATAAACGAAGGTCGTGAGGTCGCCTTGGCGGACCGTCCCTGCCACGGTAGGCACATGGAACGGCAGCTCGGCCCGGATGGCAGGCGCGAAAGCGCGCAGGATCATGAACTCCGTCTCGAGCCGTGTGCTGGCCTCCGGGTGGCGCGGACACCTGACGCGCCAGCGCTTGCCCTCGCCATCCATCAGCAACGCGGAGTCGAAGTCGGCGTCGTCAGGGGAGGGGGCTGTGGCCGTCGGCGCCAGCCCGGGCACCGCCGCGGTTGCAATGGCGGCCAATTCAAGCGGTGTTCTTCTCACGTCTTCAACGGTAGATTGAGTCGCGCCCATGGCCATGATGCACTGCGGCGAGTCTCCAGATCTTCCGGAAATCAAGGACGAATCGGGGCCGTACGGGGCCTCCGTCCGTCGGGCGTCCACATCGGGATGCTTGAAATGTTATTTGTCGGTGCGAGTCAGTACGGTAGATACATGAGCTATACGGAGTCTCCAGCCCTGGCCAACCACCTTATGGACACTGTTCTTCCGGTCCGCCCTGCCCTGGTGGATCGCGGCTCCGCAGCACGGCTCAAGCCGGGAATGGTGGAGGAGCTTATTGCCTCGGGGACGGCCAAGGCCATAGTGATTTCACAACGCCAAGCCTTGGTAAACGGCCAAGGCTTGTGGTTCGGCGATGCCCTCACTCTGTGGCAGGGGTTGAACCAGTCCGGGCCGGGGAACGTCCTCCCGATCTACCTGGGCACCACCTTGGGCCCGTCGTCGGTTCCGGAAGGCACCCCCGTTGTCCTCTTCTCCGTGCGTGAACAGTTGACCCTCGGTTCACTGGCTCCGGCAGATACGCAGTGGGCAGGTTTCCGGGATGTCGCGGGGCGGCTGGATGCAAGCGACACCGCGCTTTTTGTTGAGGCCAGTGCCATCAGCAACTGGCATGCCACGCATACGCATTGTCCGCAGTGCGGCACACCTACCGACGTTGAGGCCGGCGGTTGGGTCAGGCGTTGCCCCGCCGATAACTCGGAACACTACCCGCGCACGGATCCGGCGATCATTGTCACGGTGGTCGGGCCTGATGGCCGCTTGCTCCTGGGCGGTGGCGGTCCGGCGGATGCAAAGAACTATTCAACCTTGGCCGGTTTCGTTGAACCGGGTGAGTCGTTGGAACAGGCAGTCGTCCGGGAGATCGGCGAAGAGGTTGGCGTCCGGGTCACCGCCTGCCAGTACCTGGGTTCGCAGTCATGGCCGTTTCCGGCGTCCTTGATGCTGGGGTTCACTGCCACCACGGACGACGCCGTTGCCCGGCCCGACGGCGTTGAGGTTACCCGCGCCCGGTGGTTCAGTCGCGAAGAACTGCAGGATGCCGTGCTGCGTGGCGAGATCACCATTTCCACGCGGCTGTCCATTGCCCGTTCCCTGATAGAGCACTGGTACGGCGGAGTGATCGAAGACCTCCAACCGTGATCGAAGGAATGACGCCGGCCGACGGGACACTTGAGGACAGAATCCTTGGCGGCCTGGACGAGGAACAACGCGAGGTAGCCAGCACCCTGACGGGGCCGATCTGTGTCCTGGCCGGTGCCGGCACCGGCAAGACCCGTGCCATTACGCACCGCATCGCGTATGGGGTGCATTCGGGCGTGTACTCACCACAGCGGCTGCTGGCTGTCACCTTCACCGCCCGCGCTGCTGCTGAAATGCGCAGCAGGCTCAGGGACCTTGGCGTACCCAACGTGCAGGCACGCACGTTCCACGCTGCGGCGCTGCGGCAGCTTCAGTTCTTCTGGCCACAAGCCATCGGGGGCACGCTGCCCAGCCTCCTCGACCACAAGGCGAACATGATTGCGGAGGCCTCCCGCCGCCTTCGCCTGAGCACCGACCGCGCATCCATCAGGGACCTCGCCGCGGAAATCGAATGGGCGAAGGTCTCCATGCTGACGCCAGCCAATTACCTGGAAAACGCGCAGGGCCGCGGTACTCCTGGCGGCTTGGACCTCACGGCCGTCTCGCGCGTGTTCCAGGCCTATGAGGACATCAAAACGGACCGGAACGTCATTGACTTCGAGGACGTCCTGCTGATTACCGTTGGGATCCTGCAGGAAGATCCCAAGGTGGCCGCTACGGTGCGGGAGCAATACCGCCACTTCGTGGTGGATGAGTACCAGGACGTCTCACCGCTGCAACAACGGCTTCTGGATCTCTGGCTCGGCGAACGCGACGAACTGTGCGTGGTGGGCGATGCCAGCCAGACCATCTACTCCTTCACCGGTGCTTCCCCCCAACACCTCCTGGGTTTCAAGGCGCGGTACCCCAAAGCCACGGTGGTCAAGCTCATCCGCGACTACCGGTCAACGCCCCAAGTGGTCAAGCTGGCCAATGACCTCCTTGGCTCGCGCCGGAGCGGCGGCCCTGCGGCCGATGCAGCCTGGGCGCCGCCGCTCAAACTTGTTGCCCAGCGGCCTGTAGGACCCGATCCCCGGTTCGTGGAGTGCCCTGACGACGAGGCAGAAGCAGCAGTCGTGGCAGGGAAGATCCAGGAGCTGCTCAACGCCGGAGTCAAGGCCAGCGAGATCGCTATCCTGTTCCGGACCAACGGCCAATCCGAAGCCTATGAACAAGCGTTGGCCTCGGCAGGAATCGGCTATCAACTCCGCGGCGGAGAGCGGTTCTTTGCACGCAAGGAAGTCCGTGACGCCATCCTCCAGTTGAGGGCGGCTACCCGGGCAGTGGCGGAGGGCCCGCAGGAGACCCTCGGCCAAGTTGTGCGGGACATCATCGCTTCCCTGGGTTATACGGAGAATGCCCCGCACAGCGGCGGGGCGTTGCGCGAACGGTGGGAGTCCTTGGCGGCGCTGGTGGCATTGGCGGATGAGCTTTCCGCCACCAGGGGAGAGAGCTTCACCCTCGCTGAGTTTGTCAATGAGCTCCAGGAACGTTCCGTGGCCCAACACGCTCCCACGGTGCAGGGCGTTACCCTTGCCTCCCTGCATGCCGCGAAAGGCCTGGAATGGGATGCCGTTTTCCTGGTAGGGCTTAGTGAAGGCCTCATGCCCATTTCTTTTGCCGATTCACCCGAGGACGTGGACGAGGAACGCCGGCTGCTGTATGTCGGGATCACCCGGGCCCGCGAACACCTCAACCTGTCCTGGTCCACTGCCCGGACGCCCGGCGGCAGGGCAAACCGCAAGCCGTCGCGGTTCCTTGACGGCCTTCGTCCTGACTCGGTGGCAACCGCCAACGCCCGGAGCAGCGCCGGTAAGCCGCGGCGAAAAGCGGCTGCCCCGGCGTCGTGCAGGGTTTGCGGCAGCATGCTTGCAACCGGGGCGGAACGGAAGGTCGGACGCTGCAACCAGTGCCCGCCGTCGTACGAGGAACAGACCTTCGAAGCATTGCGCCAGTGGCGCCGCGAGGAGGCACAATCAGCCGATGTGCCTGCATACGTCGTCTTCACCGACGCCACCTTGACAGCTATCGCCGAGGCCCGGCCCGGGTCCTTGGAGCAGTTGGCCGGGCTGGCAGGCGTGGGGCCATCAAAGCTGGAGCGGTATGGGGAAGCAGTACTGCAGGTTATTGAACAGAGTTCCGGACACTGATGGCTGACGACATCCCGCTGCGCACAGAGGAAGGCGCCCCGGTGCTCGTGAGGCGCTCCGCACGTCGGCGAAGGACCGTAGCGGCGTTCTGGGAAGACGGCAATGCAGTGGTGGCCATTCCCGCCTCCTTCAGCAAAGCCCAGGAACGTGAGTGGGTGCGCCGCATGCTGGCCAAGTTGAAGACGCAGGGGGAGCGCCGTGCGGGCGGCTCGGGTAAACGCCGTCCGGCCACCGATGAGGCGCTTGCCCAGCAGGCGGACTATCTATCCCGGACCTACCTGGACGGCAGGGCAGTCCCGACGTCGGTCCGCTGGGTTACCAACCAGAACTCCCGATGGGGATCGGCGACGCCGGCCGATGGAACCATCCGCCTTTCCCACAAGTTGCAGCCCATGCCCCAGTGGGTCATCGATTACGTCCTTCTTCACGAGCTGGCGCACCTCCTGGTGGCCGGGCACACGGCGGATTTCTGGCGTCTCCTGGAGGCCTATCCGCAAACCCAGCAAGCCAAGGGTTTTCTCGAAGGAGTCGCCTTTGCCACCTCGCGTGGCTTGAACCCGGAGTGATCTAAAGAGCCCCGACGCCGGACAAACAAAAAGCAGTGGCCGCTTACGCAGGGCGGCCACTGCCGTAGCTGTTGGCTCCGGGGTTTCTTCGCGGAGCCGTTACTTCGTTGGTCCGGATTCGGAGTCCGGGTCTCCATCCTCAGGGGCCTTGGGCTCGTCCGGGGCCGCGGCATCATCCCGGGTGTCGTAGCCGCCGCTGAGCAGTTTCTGCAGGGCATCGTCCACTTCGCTGTCGCTTGCCTCAGCAAGCCGGCGCCGTTCGGAGAACCCGTTGGGATCGTCCAGGTCCTCGCCCGTGGGCAGGAGGTCCGGGTGGTGCCAGATGGCGTCCCGGCCCTCTATGCCGCGCTCTTGCTTGAGGGTTGCCCACAGTGTTGCGGCATCCCGAAGACGCCGGGGCCGCAGCTCCAGCCCCACAAGGGAAGAGAAGGCGTGTTCGGCAGGGCCGCCGGTTGCGCGGCGTCGCCGAACCATCTCGCGCAGCGCCGTCGCTGAAGGCAGGACCTTCTCTGTGGCCTCGGCGGTGAGCTCGTCCACCCAGCCCTCGACCAACGCCAGTGCGGTTTCCAGTTTCTCCAGGGCTGCCGTCTGCGCCGGGGTCCGTTCGGGAGTGAAGACGCCTTGCGACAGGGCTTCCTGGATACCCTCCGGGTTGCTCGGATCCAAGTCCCTGGCGAGGTCTTCGACCCGGGACATGTCAATGTGGATGCCGCGGGCGTAGGCCTCGATGGCCCCCAAGAGGTGTCCGCGAAGCCACGGTACCTGGACGAAGAGCCTGGCGTGGGCAGCTTCGCGGACGGCGAGGAATAGCCGGATGTCGTTCTCCGGCAGGCTCAGTCCTTCGCCGAACTTCGCTACGTTGGCAGGCAGGAGCGCCATTTCCAGGTCCGCCAAAGGAACGCCGATGTCCGTTGAGCTGACGACTTCGGCGGAGAGCGCGCCGATTGCCTGTCCAAGCTGCATGCCGAAGATCGCTCCACCCATGTTCTGCAGCATCGAGGAAGCGCCGCCCATCATCGACTTCATTTCCTCGGGCATTTGCTGGCTGAGGGCGTTCGACAGGGCGTTTGCGACGCTGTTGGCAACAGGTTCCGTAAGGCGCTTCCACGTCCCCAACGTCGCCTCGACCCATTCGGCACGGGACCACGCGCGGCCGATCAGTCCGGTTGAGGGAAGGTCGGTCACAGGATCCAGCCACAGTTCCGCCAGTCGAAGGGCTTCATCGATCTCGCGCGCCTGCTGGGAGTTCACCGACGGATCGCCGCCGGCAGCCGCCACCCGCCGGGCATTATCGTGGGCGAGTTGCCAGTTGACAGGACCGTCAGAGGTGGAACTCATCATGGCCTGGACCTGTGCGAACATCTGCTGCAGCAGGTTGGGGTCGTTGGGCAGCCCGGCGGCCTTTGCCAGTTCGGCCGGATCGATGTTTCCCATTCCCTGGCCGCCCATCAGGTTCTGCAGCATTTCCGCTAGCGGATCCTTGGGGGTTTCGTCGTCGTTTGACGGATTGCTGGGGTTTGAAGACATGGTGCCGCCGATCGTCGAACTGGCTGGTGATCACTTTCACCGTACCGCGCGCCGGAGGGGCTGTCTGCCTGCGTGGTGCGCCGTTCGCTGTAGGCAAAGAGGCCTTCCGGGTTTACGAACGCGTAGTGTGGATGCTTGGTATGTTCCCTCTGCCGCCGTAGCGGCAGGAGAGAAAATTGGCCGTCAGGCAGTGGCGGCATAGAGAGGCACCAATGCTTACTTCGCCCAGCCCCGAAGGTTCGGTTGACCCGCGTCAAACGCCCGATGCCGATCCCACGTCCGCGGCGCCCGCGCCTCCGGGCGGCTCCAGCCGATACATGATGATGGTTGTTTCGGGCCTAGTTGCGCTGGGCCTCGGTTTGGGAGCCGCTGCCCTTCCGGTTCCTTACGTGGTGGAGTCCGCAGGCCCGACGTTCAATACCCTTGGCCAGGACGGCGATAAACCTGTCATCACGGTGTCCGGCCATGAAACCTACCCGGCCAAAGGTAACCTCGATCTGACCACTGTCCTGATGGCCGGTGGTCCGAAGAGCCCGGCAAGCATCTACGATCTTTTCCGTGCGTGGCTGGATAAATCGAAGGCTGTCTATCCGGAAGAACTGATTTATCCCAAGGGCACCACCGCGGAACAAACCGTTCAGCAGGGCGAGATCGCCATGGAGACTTCGCAGGAGAATGCTGTTGCTGCGGCACTGCGTGAGCTGGACATTCCCTTTGAGCAACGGTTGACGGTCGCGGGGCTCTCTGACGGGTCTCCTTCATCAGGCAAACTGCAGGAGGGTGATCGCCTCCTTGCCATCAATGGCAAAGCCATCACGTCCATGAGCGTGGTCCAGGCCGAACTCTCCGCCGGGGCCGGGGCGCCGGTGGTCGTCGGGATAGACAGGAACGGATCCACGACGTCGGTCACGGTGACGCCAACCAAGAATGCCAGCGACCGTTACGTCCTGGGAGTTCTGCTGTCCAGCGATTTCACCTTCCCTTTCGACGTGAAGATTTCCCTGGACAACGTGGGTGGCCCCAGCGCGGGCATGATGTTCGCACTGGGCATCGTCGACACCCTTACTCCCGGTGACCTCACCGGCGGCCGGCATGTGGCCGGAACCGGCACCATCACTGCGGACGGGGCTGTTGGGCCCATCGGGGGAGTAGCGCAGAAGATGATCGGGGCCAGGCAGCATGGAGCGACGATGTTCCTCGCCCCCGCAGCGAACTGTGCAGACGTCGTGGGAAACGTCCCGGATGGTCTTCAAGTGGTGAAGGTGGAGACCTTGGCGGATGCCAAGGCCGCCGTGGAGCGGCTCGGCTCGGGCCAGGACACATCGGGCCTCCCCACCTGCGCAAACAACTAGACTGGCCGTGGAACTTAGCTCCGCCGCCACTCGTGGCATATATGACGGCTTCACCTGCACCCAGCTGGGACGGCCGTCGAACACCCGCATACCGACTTTCAACTGACGACCAATGAGGTACAGAGTTTGTCCCGTCCCGCCAGCTCCAGCCCACCCGGAAGATCGCCGCTGAGACGAGGTGCCCTGACCCCGACGCTCATTGTCGTGGCCGTGGCGGTCGTCGGGTTCATTTTCTTCGCCAATGTGTGGACAGATGTCCTGTGGTACCAGCAGTTGGGCTTCTTCGAGGTCTACATCCGCGAGAACCTCGCCAGGATCATCACGTTCATCGTCGGCTTTGCCATGATGTTCGCCGCCGTCTTCTTCGCAATCCGGATCGCCTACCGGTCCAGGCCGGTGTATGCCCCGGATGCCGAAGCCCGCGACAACCTCAACCGCTACCAGGCGCAGCTGGAACCTGTGCGCCGGGTCGTCATGGTCGGCCTGCCTATCCTTTTTGGGCTCTTCGCCGGCAGCGCTGCCGCCAGCCAGTGGCAGAAGATTCTTCTGTTCTTCAACCAGGAACCCTTCGGACAGGCGGATCCCCTATTCAACCTTGACATCAGCTTCTACCTGATGTCATTGCCCCTCCTTGGCTTCGTCACGGGATTCCTGATCAGCATCGCGGTGGTTGCCGGTATTGCCGGCATCCTGACCCATTACCTTTACGGCAGCATCCGGCTCATGGAGCGCGGGGTCTTCACCAGCCGTGCAGCCCAGATCCACATCGCCGTCACCGGCGCACTGTTCCTGCTGCTGCTTGGTGTCAACTTCTGGCTGGACCGTTACACGACGGTTCAGAGTGCCTCCGGCCGCTGGGCCGGTGCGCTCTACACGGACGTCAACGCCGTGGTGCCAACCAAGGCCATCCTGGCCGTGGCGGCAGGCCTGGTAGCTATCCTGTTCATCGTCGCCGCAGTCATCGGCCGTTGGCGCCTGCCGGTCATCGGCACCGCCATGCTGATCATCACCGCGATCCTGGCCGGCGGCGTCTACCCCTGGGTGATCCAGCAGTTCCAGGTACGCCCGTCGGAGAACACGCTGGAACGGGAATTCATTTCCCGCAACATCAATATGACCCGTTCCGCCTACGGTCTGGACAAGATCGAGGTATCGGCCTACAACGCCACGACGACGGCGCAGAGCGGTGCGCTTGCCAAGGACGCCCAAACGGCCGCGAACATCCGCCTCCTGGACCCCAACCTTGTGTCCTCGGCGTTCTCCCAGCTGGAACAGTACCGTCCGTATTACCAGTTCCCGCAGACGTTGAACGTCGACCGTTACACGGTGGACGGAAAGGTTCAGGACACGGTGATTGCCGTGCGCGAACTCAACCCTGATGGTCTGAGCGCCAACCAGCAAACCTGGGTGAACCGGCACATCGTCTACACCCACGGTTACGGCGTAGTAGCGGCCAAGGGCAACAAGTTCACGGTCGACGGCAAGCCGGAGTTCCTGCAGTCCGGTATCCCGTCCAGTGGTGTCCTCGGCAACGACACTTCCTACCAGCCGCGCATCTATTTCGGCGAGAATTCGCCTGAATACTCCATTGTGGGCGCTCCGGAGGGATCACCCCACCGTGAGCAGGACCGGCCGGCCGGGCGTGAAGGCACCGGGGAAACCCAGTACACCTTCACTGGAAACGGCGGACCGAATGTTGGCAACTGGCTTAACCGGATTCTCTACTCCATCAAGTTCCAGTCCTCGGACCTGCTTCTGTCCGACGGCGTCAACGAGAAATCCCAGATCCTGTACGACCGCAACCCGCGCGAACGTGTAGAGAAGCTGGCGCCTTACCTCACGGTGGACGGCAATGCCTACCCGGCTGTGGTGGATGGTCGCGTGAAGTGGATCGTGGACGGTTACACCACGAGCCAGTACTTCCCGTACTCCCAGCCGCAGCAGCTGCAGAACGCCACCGCTGACTCCCAAACGACTGCCGGACGAACGGTTGCCTTGCCAAACAGCTCGGTCAACTACATCCGTAACTCGGTCAAGGCGACTGTTGATGCCTACGACGGCTCGGTGACTCTCTACGCATGGGATGAACAGGATCCGCTCCTGAAGGCATGGCAGAAGGTCTTCCCGACGACGCTGAAGCCGTACACGGAGATGTCCGGTGACCTTATGAGCCACGTCCGCTACCCGGAGGACCTGTTCAAGGTCCAGCGTGAACTCCTGGGCCGTTACCACGTGACCGACGCTGACAGCTTCTACCAGAACAACGATGCCTGGAGCGTTCCGAACGATCCCACGGTCTCGGAGCCGGTCAAGCAGCCGCCGTTCTACATGTCGCTGCAAATGCCCGATCAGGACAAGCCAGCGTTCCAGCTCACCTCGTCCTTCATTCCGCAGACCGTCAACGGAAATGCGAGGAACATCCTGTATGGCTTCCTGGCTGCTGATTCCGACGCCGGCAACGTCAAGGGTGTGAAGGCGGACAGCTACGGCAAGTTGAGGCTGTTGCAACTTCCCACTGACACGCAGGTGCCGGGCCCCGGCCAGGCGCAGAACAAGTTCAACTCCGATCCCACCGTGTCCCAGGCATTGAACCTCCTGCGACAAGGAGCCTCGGATGTATTGAACGGCAACCTGCTGACGCTCCCCGTGGGCGGTGGCCTGCTGTATGTGCAGCCGGTCTACCTGAAGTCGACGGGTGAGACGTCGTACCCGACGCTGCAGCGCGTCCTGGTGGCCTTCGGCGACAAGATCGGCTTCGCGCCAACGCTGGATGAGGCGCTGGACCAATTGTTCGGCGGCAATTCCGGTGCGAAGGCCGGGGACTCCGATAACAATGGCCAGACTCCTGCGACTCCGCCGGGTACCACCACGCCTGAGGCTCCGGCGGACGCCAAGGCCGAACTCAAGGCGGCACTGGATGAAGCCAACAAGGCCATCACGGACGGCCAGGCCGCTCTCGCCAAGGGCGACTTCGCCGCTTACGGAACCCAGCAGACCAAGTTGTCGGAGGCCTTGAAGAAGGCACTCGACGCCGAGGCCAGGCTGGGAGCAACTCCCGCACCTTCGGCGACGCCCAGCGCTACGCCGTCGCCCTCCCCAAGTAGCTAGTCCGTATAGCAAGGCCGGTGCCCGCTCCCACCAGGAGCGGGCACCGCTTTTTAAGGAAGCCTGTGCCGATTCTTAAGGAAGCCTGTGCCGAAGCGTTTACAGGAGACTGGCGCTGGGCTCCCGGTCAGGGGAGACGCACATCACGGCTCCAGGATTTGGACTGCCGGTCCGCGGACGGTAATGTTGTTGGTGCGACGCGGGGTGGAGCAGTTCGGTAGCTCGCTGGGCTCATAACCCAGAGGTCACAGGTTCAAATCCTGTCCCCGCAACTGGAGAAGAAAGTCCGGATCAGTTTTACTGATCCGGACTTTCTGTTTTCCCTGGGGTTTTTTTGGACCCCATGTTTGGGGTTAGCGGCCCGCATATTTTCATGAACCCCGAATTATTTTGTGACCGCATATTTTTCGCGGACGCAGATCCGCGACGTGATCTCGGGCACTCCGGGGCTATATGGTCATCAGCACCCTGCCGCTTAGGGTATTGTTGTTTCAGCGACGCGGGGTGGAGCAGTTCGGTAGCTCGCTGGGCTCATAACCCAGAGGTCACAGGTTCAAATCCTGTCCCCGCAACTGGAGAAAAGATCCGGATCAGTAATCACTGGTCCGGATCTTTTGTTTATGCGTGTCCAGCACCGTCCCGATGCGGTGCTAGCATCGATTCCCGAACAGCTGGGCACGCCGATCACCGGAAAGGGCCAATGGTCGAAGAAGACTTCACACAAAAGCTTGAGGGCCAGGTCCTGGAGCGGAACAGTCCCGTGGCCGTGTACCAACAGGTGGCCGATGTCCTGGCGGACCACGTCAGCCGCCTGGAGCCGGGTGCGAGGATTCCCACGGAGGAGTCGCTGATGGAAGAGTACGGAATCAGCCGCACCACCGTCAGGAAGGCCATGGAAACCCTCGTAGCCAAGGGGCTCCTTGTGCGCCGCCAGGGCAAGGGAACATTCGTCATGGCGCAGCGCCCTGCCCGCATGCTCAACCGGCTGGCCCCCTTCATGGAGACCTTCACGGCTGCCGGGATGAAAACGGTGAAGGGGTTGATCGAGTACAAGTGGATGGAAAAAGACAACACCGTCCCTGCCAAGCTCGTTTCCGCGGACAACCTTGTCCTGGTCATCCGCCGTTCCTACTCCAGTGGAGGATGGCCCTACGCCATAGCGGAAATCTTCATCCCGTCCCATATCGGCCGGCACATCAGCCTTGCTGACGCAGAACGGAACTCCATCTACCAGGTGATCCAGGACAGGACCTTGAAACCCCTGCAACGGGCCGAGATCACCGTGACCATGCACGCACCGCCCGAGCACCTTGCTGACGCCCTGAATGTGCGGGAGTTCCCGGTAGTGCCGCGGCTTGAGAGGACCACCCTGGGTGCCGATGACGAAGTCCTGGAGTGCACTGTGACGTACTTCCATCCCAACGGTTTTGAGATCCGGGCCGAGGTGGCCACCGAAGCGGCCCCGGCCCGGCCCACGACGGACCCGGCAGCGTTTCCGGTTCCCTGAGCACGCGCGGCGGGTAGGGAGCCCAATCATCCCGGCGTTAAGCAAAACTGGCCGGCCCTTAGAGGACCGGCCAGTTACTCGACTCAGTGATCAGTGACCCGAGGCAGTGATCAGAGCTTGTCGAAATCTGCTTCGTCGATGGTTACACCGCTGGAGGCGGGGGCGCCGCTTCCAATGGCAGGCTTGCTGCCACCGGACTTGAGGGCTGCCAGGCGTGCTTCAATCTCAGTCTGCTCTCCCAGATCTTCGAGCTGGTTGAACTGTGCGTCGAGGCTGGAGGCAGCCAGTTCCTGCTGACCGAGGACCTTGGCCTCCTCGCGGCGGATCTTCTCTTCGAAACGGCCCACTTCGCTGGTGGGGTCCATGATGTCGATGCTCTTGAGGGCGTCGTGGACCTGGGACTGTGCGGCTGCGGTTTTGGAACGGGCTACCAACTCGTTGCGCTTGGCGGTGAGCTGGTTCAGCTTGTTCTTCATCTGGTCAAGGCCGCTCTTGAGCTTGTCCACCACCTCGGTCTGCGAAGCGATGCTCGGCTCCGCTGCCTTGGCCTCGGACTCGGCTGCCATCTGGCGCTGGATGGCAACCTTGGCGAGGTTGTCAAACTTCTCGGCATCCACGGTGTCACCGGAAGCGCGGTATTCGTCGGCCTTGCGGGAGGCGGCCAGCGCCTTGTTGCCCCAGTCCTGGGCGTTCTTGACGTCCTCGTTGTAGTCGGCCTGCAGCATCCGGAGATTGCCGATGGTTTGTGCCACTGCGGACTCGGCCTCGGCAATATTGTTCGTGTAGTCGCGGACCATCTGGTCCAGCATTTTCTGCGGATCCTCAGCCTGGTCCAGCAAAGAGTTGATGTTTGCCTTGGCGAGCTGTGCGATCCGACCGAAAATGGACTGCTTAACCATGGTGTTGCCTTTCGTCCTGCTCAGTGGAAGCCACTGAAATCAGTGATCAGTTGTTGTACCGCTTAGGTGAATGGGGCCAGGGGCCCACCTGGTTCGTGGTGGCGGGAACCAGTTTGTGTTGCCTAGAAGCTGCCGGAGTCGCCTCCGCCGAAGTCGCCTCCGCCGCCCCATCCGCCGCCGGAGTCGCCACCGAAGAAGCCTCCTCCGCCGCCGTCGCTGTGGCCACCGCCCCATCCGCCGCCTCCGCCGTTGAGGATGGAGTTGATCAGGATGCCACCCAGGATGGCGCCGCCAAGTCCGCCGCCGCCTCCGCCGCCTCCGAACATGCCGCCACGGCCGTAGCCCTGGTCGGCGTAGCCGAAGTGGTCGACGTCGGCCTGTGCCAACTGTGCCGCCTGCGCCGCGAGCGAGTGTGCCTGCTGTGCGTAGGTCAGTGCAGTGACGGGATCATTGCGGGAGATGGACAATGCGTAATCCAGGTTCCGTTGGGCCTCTGCCAGCCGGGTGCGTGCCTCGGTGCCGACCCCACCGCGGCGTGCGGTGATGTAGTCGCTGGTTGCACTGATCTGGGCTTGGGCAGCCATGATGGTCTGCTGCAACGAGGACTGTGCGCGGCGCGCCTGTTCCTGTTGGTCCCGGATGCCGGAGAGGGCCTGGTCCAGGGCCTGATGCGCCGTTTCCACCCGCGTCAGGGTTGCGATGGGATCGATCTTTCCGCTGCTGATTTCATTCTTGACCTGCGCCAGGGCTGCTTCAACGCCAGCTACCGGTCCGGCGAGCTCGGGGTGCTGTCCGGACTGGATCATTGCCCTTGCCTGCGCCAGGTCCTGGCTGGTTTCGGCCACGGCGCTTTCGAGCGAGTTCCGGGCTTCGTCCAGGCTGCCGGCGGTCTTGGAGATCGCGTCGATCAGCACGTTGGTCTGATGAAGGCTCTCTTCGGCGGCGCGCACCGCAACAGCAGCAAGGCTGTTTTCGCCGGAAGCGAGTTTCTCCTGGGCTGTTGCCGCCGCGTTCTGGACGAACGCGAGCCGCTCCTTGGCCTGCAGGATGTTGTCGGAAACCTGCGCCGACGCGGAGTCCGCGTACTTTGTCCGAAGAGCCTCGAGAGACTGTTCGGCGCTGGCAATTCGTGCGTCCGCTTCCCGTGCCCCGTTCGTTACTGCCGCGAGTGCCTGGGGAGCGTTCTTCTCCAGTTCGCGAAGTGAATCGAAATCGGCTTTCTGGTCACGGAGGGAGGCCAGCGCGGCCTCGGAACGACGGATGATCTCGCCGAGCCAGCTCCGCTGCTGTTCCTCGGTGTCGGGGATATGGTCGTCGAGCTGCTGCTGCAGCTTGAACGACTCCGTCATGTGGTTCTTGGCTTCCTGCAAGGCCTTGGTGAAGTTGCCGATGGCTGCATCGCCGTACTGTGCCTGCGCAAAACCGAGTTCCTGCTCGCTGGACTTGATGGCGTCATCCGCCTCGATCAGCAGCGATCCGCTCTTTTGGCGAAGCTCGGGGATGCTGAGGCCTGCCAAGGGGTCCAGCTGCCCGCTCTGGGGACCATAGCCGGCGTCGGAAGACTGGCCGGCCTTTTTGCGCCGATTCCGCAGGTACAGGTAGGTTCCAGCACCGGCGACGGCCACAGCGCCGACTCCCACCAGGACGCCGGCTCCGCTGTTGCCACTGGGAACGGTGCCGCTTCCGCCGCCGGCGGCGTCGCCGATGGCGGCTGCGGTGTCAATGGCTGCCTGGGCGTAGTCCTTCTTGCCGCCGGCAAGGTTCGCGACAATGGCATTCTGTGTGATGTTGGTGCGCTTGGAGTAGATAGAGCTCTGGGAATTCGGGGCGAAGTAGTACTGGCCGGCAGTCGATATCGCCAGGATGACGTCCGCCTTGCCCATCTGCTTCTTCTCGGCCACGGCCTCGCCCCAGGCCTTGGGATCGGAGGGGTTCTCGAAGGAGTTAACCGTCACCACGTAGAGGTTGTACTTGTGGTCCTTGAGCGTCTTCTGAATGGCGTCCTGGACCTCGCCCTTCCGGCTGCCAAGGACGTTGGCGTCATCGACGATGTTTGTGCCGGATGGAATGGTGACCGGGTCCGCAGCCCAGGCCGAGCCGGCCGGGAGGGCCAGCACTCCAGCCACGCCAATCACGGCGAGTACACGTTTCACTATTGACCGCATGTGCAACCCTTCAGCACGTCTGCGACTGGAACAGGGCGAACCAATCGTCACAGAATGCTCAGCGCCCCCACGCATGGTGTAAAGCCGCAGGTCGCTGTGGCAATTCCTCTTGATTCTATGGTGCACCCCATACCCCGTCCACAGGGCTGAATATGCCACCAGCGAAATACAGGAGAAACCCCGAAGTTCCGCGCGTTGAAGCCTTCAGCGCCGGTGGGGACAGCGTGTTCCCGGGAAGGAAAGTGGCCTTTCAGTAAGCTCCCAGCAAACGTCCGAAATTGTTCCAGTCAACGGGTCCATAGTTGAGGTAGGTCAGAACGAAAGGACACCCCCATGACGGAGAACCCAGCTCAGGGAAATGCACCGGAGAACCGCGAGCCTTCGGCGCCACGGGACGGTACGGGCACTTCCGATGCCAACCCCACCCGGCAGCAACCCGCAGCCGGCTCCGGCTACGGAGCTCCTGCCCAGCCCACTGCCCCTTTGCCGGCGTTCCAGCCGGGCGCCGAGGGAGGCCGCCCCGCCGCCGGCCCGCAGTTCGCCCAGCCCCAATACGGACAGGCTCAGCACGGCCAGCCCCAAACAAGCCAGTCACAGCACAGTCAACCCCAACACGGCCAAGCGCAGCCCGGAGGCTACCAGCATTCGGACCGGGCCCCGTACGGCGGAGGCTACCCAGCTACCGGGCAACGGCCCGAGTACCCCCAGCGCCACCCGTTCTACGGCGCACAGTCCACCGGCGGCCACGACCCAAACAGCAGCCACGCACAGCAGGGCCAAGGCAGTTACCACGCCCCTGGCCAGCAGCCCTCCGGGAAAACGAAGGCCAAGCCGGTCTTCGGCGTCGGGACGCTGGTTGCCAGCATCCTGGCAGCGGGCCTCGTGGGCGGCGGAGTGGTGGCTGGTACCAGTGCGCTGATGGATGAGCCTGCCACGGCGTCCTCCAGCAGCGGCCAGTCCAGCACCCTGATCGTGAACAACAAGGACGACGTCAACGTCATTACGGCTGCTGCCGCAAAGGCGTCACCCAGCGTTGTCACCATCAAGGCCACCAGCGGTAATGAAGGTGGCACGGGCTCAGGCATCATCATTGATGACCAGGGCCACATCCTGACCAACACCCATGTGGTGACGCTGGACGGCGCTACGTCCAACGCCGCGATCGAAGTTCGTACCAGTGACGGCAAGGTCATGAAGGCCACGATCGTGGGCACTGACCCGCTGTCCGATCTCGCGGTCATCAAGGTATCCGACGCCTCCGGGCTGGTGCCGGCCACGCTGGGTGATTCCTCCAAGATCAACGTGGGGGACACCGCCGTCGCGATCGGTTCGCCGCTTGGACTCACCGGCACGGTGACCGACGGTATTGTCTCAACGCTCAACCGGACCATCAGCGTTGCCTCTTCCGCCGTTCCCGAGGACGGGCCGGACAACAGCCAGGGCAACGACGAGGGCTTCCAGTTCGCTCCGCCGAACGGCGGCCAGAGCCAGCGCTCGGCGAACGAGGGATCGATTGCCATCAACGTGATCCAGACGGACGCCGCCATCAATCCGGGCAACTCCGGCGGCGCCTTGGTCAACAGCAAGGGCGAGATCATCGGCGTCAACGTCGCCATCGCCTCGGCTGGCAGCGGCAATTCCGATTCTTCGACCGGCAACATCGGTGTTGGGTTCAGTGTGCCGATCAACCACGCGAAGCGGATTGCCCAGGAAATCATCGACAACGGGAAGGCCAGCCACGGACAGTTTGGCGTGTCGGTCAGGTCAAAGTCGTCCACGGGCGGCAATTCCGGTTTCTCGGTGGGCGCAGAAGTCGCTTCAGTGACCGCGGACTCGGCGGCCGCCAAGGCCGGCATCAAGGTAGGGGACGTCGTCACCAAGTTCGGCGACTACGCCATCAGCGACCCCAACCAGCTGACTGCCGCCGTCCGCGAACAGCCGGCCGGTGCCAAGGTCAAGGTCACCATCGAACGCAACGGCCAGTCACAGGAAGTCGACGTTACGCTCGACGCCGCCAAGTAGGCCGGACCCAGCGTAAAGCTGGACCCAACGTAAAGTACGACGGCGGGGGGCACCATGGGTTGGCAACCAACCCATGGTGCCCTCCCGCTCCGGGCGTCGGCCGCGGGCGAGGACCGATCCTGAAACAGGAGTTAACCCCGCAATGGTTTTTTGCGGGCAATATGCTTAGCTAGGGGGAGCCCACGCGTTTGGGCGTTTCACGGCCACGTTTACTGCGGTTGGCCGTCCACAAGCATGGAAGGCTGCTTCGAAGACAGTGGAAGAGACATTGAAGATTGTCGTTCTGGTCAAGCACGTCCCGGACGCCCAGTTCGACCGGCACATCACAGGACCGGGCAACACCACGGACCGTGACGAAAGTATCTTGTCCGAACTGGATGAATACGCCCTCGAGGCCGCGCTGCAACTTGCTGAGGAACGCGGCGGCGCCAAGGCCGGCAACGAGGTCATCGCACTGAGCATGGGGCCCTCCGGGGCCGTGAACTCCGTCAAGAAGTCGCTGCAGATCGGTGCCTACTCCGGAGTGCACCTGAGCGATGACGCCTTGGCAGGATCCGACGCCGCTGCCACGTCCTTGGCCCTTGCCGCCGCCATCCGCCACATCTCCTCCGACGGACGTCCCGTGGACCTGGTCCTGACGGGCATGGCTTCCACGGACGGGGAGACGTCCTTGGTTCCCGCGCAGCTGGCCGAGCGCCTCGGCCTCCCGCAGCTCACCTTCGCCTCCACATTGGAGGTCAACGGCCGCACTGCCGTGGCACGCCGGGATGCGGGGACGCACTCGGAAACAGTGGAAGCGCAGCTGCCCGCGCTCGTCTCTGTCACCGATCAGATCAACGAGCCCCGGTACCCCAACTTCAAGGGCATCCTGGCCGCCAAGAAGAAGAAGATCGCGTCCCTGACGCTGGCCGACGTTGGAGTTGATGCCTCCCAGGTGGGTCTCGCCGGATCCTGGACCGTGGTGGAAACGGCAGAGGCCCGGCCGCCGCGGACAGCAGGCACCATCATCAATGACGAAGGCGACGCCGGCATCAAGCTGGTCGACTTCCTGGCCGCACAGAAGCTGCTCTAAGAGGACTGCACACATGGCAAACGCACTTGTTTTCATTGACAACCCGGGAGCATCGCTCAAGAAGAGCAGCCTGGAACTCCTGACTCTCGCCCGCCAGCTGGGGGAGACCGCCGTGGCGGTCAACGGTGAACTGAACGACGACGCCGCGGCGACCCTGGGCGCCTATGGCGTCACTGCCGTGTACCAGCCGTCGTCGAACGATCTGGGCGATTACCTTGTGGGGCCCAAGGCCGCTTACCTTGCCGCCGCTGTGGCGGCTTCGGGAGCAACCCGCGTGCTCCTCGAAAACTCGCCCGAGGGCAAGGAGATCGCCGGGCGGCTGGGCATCAAGCTCAGCGCCGGAGTCATCACGGATGTTGTTGGCGTGGAAGCCGATGGGACAGCCCATAAGTCTGTCCTGGCCGGCTCCTACAACACCTCCGCCAAGGCCACGACGCCAGTTGCCGTGCTGACTGTCAAGGCGAACTTGATTGAACCGCAGCCTGCAGATACCGCTACCACGCCGGAGGTTGCCAAGGTGGAAGTTCCGGCCGACGCTACCGCGGCGGCAGCGCGCATCTCATCCCGCGAGGCCAAGCCTGCCTCCGGCCGTCCGGACCTGAGCGAGGCCCGGATCGTGGTGGCAGGTGGCCGCGGTGTTGATGGCGACTTCGGACCGCTGGAGGAACTGGCGGACGTCCTGGGGGCTGCCGTTGGCGCTTCACGAGCCGCAACGGATGCCGGTTGGATCGGCCACGACGCCCAAGTGGGCCAGACCGGCGTCACCGTCTCGCCACAGCTCTACATCTCTGCGGGTATCTCCGGAGCGATCCAGCAGAAGGCCGGCATGCAGACCTCCAAGGTAATCGTGGCCATCAACAAGGATGCCGAATCTCCGGTGTTCGAGATCGCCGACTTCGGGATCGTTGGAGACCTCTTCAAGGTCCTGCCCCAGGCTACAGCCGAGATCAAGAAGCGGAAGGGCTAGTTCCTTGGCTTTTGACGTTTCGTCATCGAAGAGCCCGTTCAATGCCTCCACGGAGCGCGTTGAGCGGGTGCTTTGTTTTACTGCCCACCCGGATGACATCGACTTCGGAGCTGCCGGCACCATTGCTGCCTGGACCGCTGCGGGCGTCCAGGTAAGTTACTGCATCATGACCGACGGTGACGCGGGCGGGTTTGATCCCGTGGACCGTGAGCGCATCATTGAGCTCCGGGCCGAGGAACAACGGCACGCGGCTTCCCTGGTAGGAGTGCAGGATATCCACTACCTGCATGAGCGGGACGGGTACTTGGAGCCGACACACGAGGTCATCAGGCGGGTGGTGGAACTGATCCGCCGGATCCGTCCCCAGATTGTCCTGACGATGCACCCTGAACGGAACTGGGACCGGATCCAGAAGAGCCACCCCGACCATCTGGCAGCGGGCGAGGCCGTGACACGGGCAATCTATCCTGCGGTAGAGAACCCGTTCGCCTACCCGGAACTCGCCGAGGCCGGCCTAGAGGCTTACAAGCTGCCCTGGCTATGGTTCATTTCCAGCCCCGGATCGCTGGAAAACCACTTTGTTGACGTCACGGACCACGTGGACTCGAAGCTGGCGGCCATCCGGATCCATGCGAGCCAGCATCCCGACGTGGCGCACATGGAACGCGTGGTGCGGAACAACCTGATCGCGAACGGAGGACGCGCGGGCTTCCCTGAAGGCCGGAGTGCTGAGGCGTTCCACGTGGTGGCTGTCAACGGAAACAGCACCATAGCAGGGTTCTGATATTGCCCTGATGTAACCCCTGCCATATGCTTGACCTCGGTTAAATCATATTTATTTGAGGAAGGCGGACTTTGATGGCGAAGACTGCACAACAGCCCGTTCTGGTGATCATGGGGGTCTCCGGTTCCGGCAAGTCGACGGTAGCGGGCGTGCTCGCAGGCAAGCTTGGCTGGGACCTGGCCGAGGGCGACGACCTGCATCCGGAAGCAAGTGTGGCAAAGATGCACGCGGGACAGGCGCTCACTGACGAGGACCGCTGGCCGTGGCTCGGCACCATCGCGGACTGGATCAAAGCGCACACTGCCGCAGGCACTCCGGCCATCATTACGTGCTCCGCCCTGAAGAAGAAGTACCGGGACGTCCTCCGGGGCGAGGGCGTGGTCTTCGTGTTCCTGCAAGGCAGCAAGGACAGGATCTCGGACCGGCTTGCTTCCCGGCACGGTCATTTCATGCCGACGTCCCTCCTTGAATCGCAGTTCGAAGCGCTCGAAGAACCGACCGAGGACGAGAACTACGTTTCGCTGTGTGTTTCGGCCTCGCCCGCCGAAGAGGCGGACGAGGTCATCGAACGCCTTGGTCTCCACCCGGTTGGCGCCGGCGCGGGCTGACGCGGGCGGGTGCCTGCAATCAAGCGGAGCCGAGCGGTACCACCAGGACCGGGTCGCTGGTGGGGGCCTGCGATCCGCCGGTGGGCTCCACCGTAATTGCCACGGAAGACGCCGCGGAAAGTCCCTTCACCACAGCAGGCTTTGAGAGGGTTTCGGCATCCATGGTGCCTTGCGGGACAGGAGCCGAACCGTCCTTGGGGAGGGTCCACAGCTGATACACCTTGCCTGATGGGGCAGGGGCTACGCCGTCCATAAGGACCACGAAGGAGTCTTTCGCAGACGACGCCGAGATGGTGGCGGTGCCGCCGCCGGGAACGTCGGCCGTCTTCTTCTGCACGTCCTGGGCTTGGAGGACCTGGGCGACGGGATCGTTCTGGCCTGCCATGTAGCCGCCGATGCCGACGCCGGCCACGGCGATGACAGCTGCGGCTGCAGCTCCGATCAACCAGCCACGGGCACCCCCAAGGCGACGTCTTTCGGCGCGTTTGGTCCGTGCTTCGTCAAGATCCGCGACGGCGGCCGGTGCTGCAGGTTTGTCAACCACCACAGCTGCGCCCGGCCCTTGTTCGGCGTCAACTCCCTGGGCGCGGGGCTCGTGGGCGATCTTTTCCATCAAGTCGTGGAACAGGCGGGCCGGGGGCTCTTCTTCGGCGGTAAAACTGATGGCCAATGTTTCCCGGGCCTGCCGGACGCGCTCAAGGAACTCAGGTCCTTCGGGAGCGTCCTTGATGTAGTCATCGATCAAAGCACGTTCGGAATCCGTAACAGCGTCCAAGGCATAGAGTTCTGCCAACTCCAGGACACGGCCTTCGGCCAGGTCGGTTGCGATGTCGTTCGCGAACATTTTGCGGATGAATCCTCCACTGCTTTCGCTCAAGTCAGCCCACCCCCAAGCACGTCTTGAGGCGCAGGAGGCCGTCCCGGATCCGGGACTTGATGGTCGGCACGGCTGCGCCGAGTTTTTCTGCGACTTCCCGATACGTGAGGCCGCCGTAATAGGCCAACCGGACAGACTCCTGCTGGGTTTCGGTCAGTGTTCCCAGGCAGCGGCTCACAGCTTCGGCTTCGAGGTTGGTTCCAACTTCCTCGGCCACGACGTCATGGTCGGGATCCTGGCTTGCCGCACTGTACCTGGCTTCGCGGTCCGAGGCGGCCTGGACTGCCCGGACGCGGTCAATGGCCCGGCGGTGGGCGATGGTCATCAACCAGGCCATGGGGCTTCCCGCCGAGGAATCGAACTTGGCAGCGCCCTGCCACACCTGCATGAAAACTTCCTGGGTGGCATCCTCGCTGAGGTCCGGGTCGATCAGGACGCGTTTGGCCATCCCGTAAACGCGTCGGGAGGTGAGCCGGTAGAAATCCGCAAAGGCCTGCTGGTCGCCGTTGGCAACCAACTCAAGCAAACCGGCCAACTGCGAACCCACGTCAGTTGCCGGGGCGGTTTCAAAAACCGGGGGAGCGGGGTTGTTGGGGGTGTCCATCACGTTCAAGCATATGTTGTCCAAGGGCTGACGTGCAGGCCAACCGGGCCCAGATACTGTCGCTGGAACATTGTGTGGCGGCATGCCCCTCTCCAGCGTACTCACATGCGTCTCCTTCCCGGCCTTCGGCGGCTTTTTCCCGCATCAGGTATTCGGAGCCGCAGCCGGTCCGGATGGCTACAGTTTGGCTCCGGCGAAGCCGTTCTGGCGCCATGCCTCGAACACGGCGATGGACGCTGCGTTGGCCAGGTTGAGCGAGCGCAGGGAAGGAAGCATGGGCAGCCGGACGCGTGCGGTGACGTGCGGGTCCTGCTTCAACCACTCAGGCAAGCCGACGGATTCGGGCCCGAAGAGCAGTACGTCGCCCTCTTGGTACGCGATATCCGTGTAGGTTGTGTCGCCGTCGGACGTGAATGCGAAGACGCGTTGCGGCTGGAGTGCAGCCCAAGCGGCGTCAATGTCCTGATGAACGGTCACGACGGCGAGGTCATGGTAATCGAGGCCGGCACGGCGAAGTTTTGCGTCCGAGAAGTCGAAGCCCAGCGGCTCAACCAGGTGGAGCTCAGCGCCGGTGATGGCGGCAAGGCGGATGGCATTTCCGGTATTGCCGGGAATTTCGGGAGTGTGGAAGAGGATGCGGAACACCGTCCCATCCTAGCGATGCCGGGAGCGGCTGCAGGTCAGTGCATGCCCCGCAGCAAGCGTGCCAGGACCGGCACAACCACGGTGTTCGGCGCCGGCCCGGAACTGAGGAACTGCTTGAGCCCCCGGGCCAGGCCTGCACCGTTGACTATTTCTACTCCGCCTCCGGAACGGGATTTGCCGTAGTGGTCGATCACGGGCTCGTGCAGATTGCCGTCGGGGCTGTGCAGGACAACCCACCCGGTGACGTTGAGCTCGGGAAAAAGGTCCTGCATGTGCCTGACGATGTGGGCCAGTTGCGGGGGAGCGATGGAGCGGCCGCCGTGGCGCAACGATTGGCCGTCCCAGGCATAGGCACCCTTGGGGAGCAGCATCGAGCCGACCAGGGCGAGCCGGTATCCGGACAGCACGGCGTGGTCAATGTGGTTGTTGTCCGACGGGGACCGCAGCCCGTTGATGAGCCTGGCCGCAGGAATAGCTGACAGGACCTGTTTGCTGATGAGCTGGACTGTCCGCGTTTCCCGCTGGATACGGGCTTCTGCCCCGAAGATGCCCCGCCTGCGGGGCATGCCATGCACTTGCTGCACGGCCTCTGCCCGGGAAATGAGGGGAACTTCGTTGGGGTCATCGAACGCGGGAACGTACACCGGGGCGTCCCCGGCGGTGTTGCGGGGGGACTGCGGGCGCCTGACTCCTGCGGAAGTGGCGGACCCGCTGGCAGGTCCCTCGTAAGCTGCTGCTCCGGAACGGCCCGGGGCCGGGGTATTGGCGGCGTACCTGCGGTCGTACTCCGCCCGGCGGCGCGGGTCGATCAGGGTTTCGTAGGCCAAGGTAACCCGGCGGAAGATCTCAGCGTCTCCGCCATGGTCCGGGTGTGCCTTCCTGGCGGCCTTGCGGTAGGCCTGTTTGATCTCCTTGTCCGTCGCGGTGACGGACACGCGAAGGACCTGGTAATGCGAACTGTTGCCCTCGGCCAAGCACAGGCCCTTCTCTAGTCTGGTGCGTCCCTCCTTGCATCCACAGAGGAGGGGCGCGGTTCGGCCAGTTTATCCAGCCAACAGTTGAACGTTCGCAGCGGTGGCTCTGGTTCCCGGCAGGGCGGCTAGACTCAGTCGGGCAGGACAGCGAGTGAGGAGCAACAGTGGTACGCAATGTTCGACGACGGCTGCTTGGCTTGGGTGCCGTGGCATCAGCCGCAGTCCTCGGCGCCTGTAGCGTCAACGTACCTGACCCGGCCGCTCCGAAGCCGTCGCCGGTGGAATCCACGTTATCGACACCGACTATTACGCCCGGCCACGATGCAGCTGCTGTCGCGGCGAAGGATCTGCCGTTGAGCGCCGGGGCCAGCCTGGTACCGGGGGATCCGGTGACCATGGAGTCCAAGTTGCAGGAAGTCCCGGGATGGTCGTTGGTCCATGCAGCAAAGCAGGGCGAGGACGAATATAAGAAGTCCGATGGCTGCGTGGCGGTCACCCGCGTCTCGATCAATCAAGGGCCCCTTGTCGAAGCCGGAAACGACGAGGCCTCCACAAAGGCCGTGTTCCAGTACATGAATCCCGCGATCGACCCCGGCCGGCTGACGCCGGTGACACTTCGTTGGGGGCAGGATACGGACAAGCCGCTGAGGAAAGTGGAACTGCTGGCGCTGGAATCCTCAGCGGCAAATGGTGGTGCTTCCGCAGTGGTTTTGGGTCGGCTGTTCAGCGGCCCGGCCGCGTCCGTTTACGTGTCCATCACGTGCCCCGATGACGCCGCCCTGGCCAAGGCGAGGGCCGACGTCGAATCCGGCGTGGTACTGGTACCACCCGCCTGAGCACCTGCCGGACTACTTCCCGTGCCTTGAAGCAAGCCGGTTCAAGGCCAGGGCGCCAACCAGGAGGCCGAAGTCCCGCAGGGCGACGTCGAAGAAGCTGCCCAACACCAGCAGGTTGACGATGATCCCCAGAAGCCACAAGGCCACAATGACCGAGCCTATCCGTGGCCGCAGGGCGACGATGATGCCGGCAATGATCTCGATGATGCCCACGCCATACATGAAGGTCTGGGCCGGAACCGGGATGACGGTGGTCGCCGCGGGCGCCAGATAGGCGGTCCAGTCCGTGAGCAGGTTGGTGAACTTGTCCAAGCCGAACAGGATGGGCGCCACCGTAAAGATGGTGCGCAGCAGGACGAACGCCTGACGGGATGTGCGGTCCTCCAACACCGTGGTGGTGGAGACGGCGTGTGCAGTTGAAGGTTTCATGGCGATGCTCTCTTTCTATAAATAGGTATCTTGATTTTAGAATCGCCGGGATGATTAATCAACGAATGTTGTTTTTAGAGATAGTCTTGAACCATGAGCAAGCAAAAGGCACCGTGGCTCGCCAGGATTGCGGCGCTGGCTTCCATGGACGACGTGAACCGCCGTGCCCTCTTCAGGTATGTTGGCGACGCGGGCGATGCAGTGGGGCGGGACCAGGCGGCCGAAGCACTGGGTATCCCGCGCAGTACCGCGTCCTTCCACCTGGATCGATTGGTCCGTGACGGAGTGCTGCAGGTTGAGTTCCGGAAAACCTCGGCCAAAAGTGGTCCGGGTTCCGGGCGGCCTTCGAAGTTCTACCGGACGGCCGTGGATGAAGTGGGCGCTTCGGTTCCGGACCGGCACTATGACCTTGCCGGGGACGTCATGGCGCGTGCCATCTCCACATCTCTTGGCAACGGCGGGTCCGTTGCGGAGGCCCTTGAAGCGGCTGCCCACGGCAGGGGGCGCGAATCCGGACGGCCCGGAGAATTTTCAGCCGTCCTGGCCGATCTTGGGTACGAACCCGTGGAGGACGGCAGCGGTGGATACAGGCTGCTCAATTGTCCGTTTCACCGGCTGTCCCGCGACCATGCGGAGGTGGTGTGTGCCATGAACGGAGCGTTGCTCAAGGGGGCAGCGGAGTCGTCCGGGCTGCCGGCTGACTCCGTGGTGCCCGATCCGGGGCCCGGCCACTGCTGCGCCCGCATCACCGCAGCTCGATAGAATTGCAGGGTGCCCGTATACCTTGACCACGCCGCCACCACCAGCATGTCGGCCGAAGCGCTCGCCGTCATGACCCGCGAACTTGCCCGGACGGGAAATCCTTCCTCCCTGCACAGTGCGGGACGCCGGGCGCGACGGACGGTGGAAGAGGCCCGTGAAACGCTTGCCGCTGCCGCGGGTGCGCATCCTTCCGAAGTCATCTTCACCTCCGGCGGTACGGAGGCCGACAACCTGGCCGTCAAGGGCTTGTATTGGTCCCGGCGGGACGCGGACCCGAAGCGGACACGGATACTCTGCTCCGCCATCGAGCATCACGCCGTCATGGACGCGGTGGAATGGCTCGAGCGGCACGAAGGTGCCGAGGTTGCCTGGCTTCCTGTTGACGCTCAAGGCGTGGTCCGGTTGGACGCCGTTGAGAGCGAAATTGAGCGTGATCCCGGCTCTGTGGCCTTGGTGACCGTCATGTGGGCCAACAACGAGGTAGGGTCCATCCAGCCCATCCCGGACGTCGTCCGGCTCGCGGCCCGCCACGGAATTCCGGTTCATGCGGATGCCGTCCAGGCTTTCGGCGCCGTGCCTTTGGACTTCCGCTCCTCCGGCCTGGCGGCCATGTCGGTCTCCGGCCACAAGATCGGCGGACCCGTAGGTGTGGGCGCCCTTTTCCTGGGCCGGGCCGTCTCCCTGACGCCCGTGCAGCATGGCGGCGGCCAGGAGCGCGACGTGCGCTCAGGGACGCTGGACACCCCGGCCATTGCGGCCTTCGCTGCTGCCGCTGAGGCCGCCGTCGCCAATCTGGACGGCGAAGCCGGGCGGCTCGGCTCGTTGCGTGACCGCCTCATTGCCGGCGTGCAGAAGGCAATTCCTGAGGCAGTGCTGCGCGGCGCTCCGGCTCAAGGTCGCTTGCCCGGCAATGCCCACTTCACGTTCCCCGGCTGCGAAGGTGATTCGTTGCTGTTCCTGCTTGACCTGGCCGGAGTCGAGTCCTCCACCGGTTCTGCCTGCACCGCGGGAGTTCCCCGGCCCTCCCATGTCCTGCTCGCCATGGGCTTGGACGAAGACACCGCGCGGGGCGCTCAGCGGTTCACTCTGGGCCATTCGTCCACAGACGCTGACGTGGAAGCCCTATTGAAAGCACTGCCGGATGCGTACGCGCGGGCACGCCAGGCGGGTATGGCCGGCCATGAATCGAGCATCCAGACGGCCGCCACCGAAGCCCGGAACGGTATCCGGGCCTAGCTCGCGCGGCCTGCGGATGGGTTGGGGGACCTCCTGCTATGCAGCAGCCGCAAACTCCTCCAAGGGGTTGGCCGGATCCAGGAGTCGCGATACGTCCACGGGGACGCGCCCTGAAATCAACGCCTTGATCGGTTTCTGGACCCGCCTCTGGTTAACGCTCATCCCTGCCACCACCTGACCCGTGCCGCCCTGGGCGTTCCGGATCCAGAATGCGGTAAAGCTCCCGTCCTCCATTGAGCCCCTGATGGCGGGCTCGATGCCGGTAGTGAGCGACGGAAAACCGGAGTATTCCATGCTGAGGGTGAACTGGTCCGTATAGAAGTACGGGACCGCGTCGAGGACGGCGTCCTGGCCCAGCATGGATTTGGCCGCCACCTTTCCCCCGTTGAGGGCGTTGGCCCAGTGCTCGCTGCGGTGGTGCTCGCCGGTAAAGGGGTGCAGCGCATTGGCTACGTCTCCGGCTGCGAGGACGTCCGGTGCGCTGGTGCGCAGTGAGGCATCCACTACGACGCCGTTGCGCACCTCAAGGCCCGCCGCTTCGGCCAGTGCCGTGTCGGGAACGACACCGACGGCGATGATCGCCAGGTCCGCTGGAATCTCAGCCCCGGTGTTGGTGGTGACGGACGAGGCGTGCCCGCCGCGTCCTTCGATGGAAACCGCACTGGCCGACAGATGGAATCTGACTCCGTTGTCTTCGTGCAGCCCCCGGAAGTAGGTGCCCAGTTCGGGGCCGATGGCTGTGCTCAGCGGGATGTCCTCCAGGCCAAGCAGGGTGACCTCGTTGCCGTAGCTCCGTGCCGCCGCCGCGAGTTCCATGCCGATCCATCCTGAACCGATCATGACCACCCGCCGTCCGCCTTGCTCCAGGAGCGAACGCAAGCGGACGCTGTCTTCGAAGGTCCGGAACGTCATCACGCCTTCAAGTTCCGAGCCGGGGAGGGGGATGCGCCGGGGTTGGGCTCCTGTTGCCAGCAGCAACTTGGCGTACTGCCGGAGGCTCCCGTCGTCCAAGGCGACCGAGTGCTCCCTGGTATCAATGGCTGTCGCGGAAGTGCCCGTGAGGAGTTCCACGCCGTTTTCCACGTACCACTGCGAGGGCATGACCGGCATCGATTCCTCATCGGCCTTTCCCAGGAGGAACTCTTTGGAGAGCGGCGGGCGGAGGTAGGGAATCCGGGGCTCGGCCGCAAGGAGGGTTATGGGTCCTTCGAACCCTTCAGTGCGCAGTGTCTTGGCGGCGGTAGCGCCAGCCAGGCCTCCGCCGGCTATGACCATTGGTTCAGTTGCCATGTCAACTCCGATTCTAAAACTGGTCTCTTTGACTTTAGAAGCGTCGGGGACGGCAGTCAAGGAAAACTGTCCGCTCAAATGAATCGGCTAGAATAGATGGGCGCGCCGACTGATCTGAGCCGGATCCGTGCCACCAATCCCCATCACAGAAAGCCAGCATGCGAGTACTTGCAGCAATGAGCGGCGGAGTTGACTCCGCTGTAGCAGCCGCCCGGGCAGTTGAGGCCGGGCATGACGTCGTCGGAGTCCATCTGGCGTTGTCGCGCATGCCTGGAACCCTCCGGACGGGAAGCCGTGGCTGCTGCACCATCGAGGACTCCCGCGATGCCTGGCGCGCCTGCGATGTCCTGGGGATCCCGTACTACGTCTGGGACTTTTCGGAACGCTTCAAGGAAGACGTCGTCCAGGACTTCATTGATGAGTATGCGGCAGGTCGGACGCCGAACCCCTGCATGCGCTGCAACGAACGCATCAAGTTCGCTGCGCTCCTTGAAAAGGCCATCGCCCTGGGCTTTGATGCCGTGTGCACCGGCCATTATGCCAAGGTCATTGAGGATGCGGACGGCAACCGGGAGTTGCATCGTGCCGCGGACTGGGCAAAGGACCAGAGCTACGTCCTGGGCGTCCTTACCCATGAGCAGTTGAAGCATTCCATGTTCCCCCTGGCTGACACCCCCTCCAAGGCCGAGGTGCGGGCCGAAGCGGAACGGCGCGGCCTTTCCGTGGCCAACAAGCCGGACAGCCACGATATCTGCTTCATCTCCGACGGCGACACCCGGGGCTGGCTTGCCGAAAAAATCGAGATGACCACCGGAGACATCGTTGATGAAACCGGCAAGAAGGTCGGCGAGCACCCGGGGGCCAACGCCTTCACAGTAGGGCAGCGCCGTGGTTTGAAGCTGGGTACCCCGGCAGCCGACGGCAAGCCACGGTTCGTCCTTGAAATCCGTCCCAAGGAAAACAAGGTTGTGGTTGGCCCGGAGGCGTTGCTGGCCATCGATGAGATCCGGGGGATCAAGGTGTCGTGGGCAGGCCTGCCGATCGCGGAGGTCGCGACAGGCGAGCAGTTCCCGTGCCACGCCCAGGTCAGGGCCCACGGTGATCCGGTTCCGGCAACGGCCCGGGTCGAGTCGGTCCAGGACGATGCCGGTGTTGAACGGACTGAACTTGTGGTCACCTTGACCGATTCCTTGCGCGGAGTCGCGCCCGGGCAGACGGTGGTCCTGTACCAGGGCAGCCGCGTTCTCGGACAGGCAACCATCGACGCCGCCCGCTCACTGCAGAGGGCCGCCCTCTAGCTGGTTGCCTGACAGGCGGGCGGACGCCCATACTTGCCTCAGCAGCGTATCCGCTGCGGTGGGGTCCGCAATGGGGACGGCGATGGCGGTGGCATTTCCGAAGAAGAGCCCTGGTGACATCAAGGCGGGGCAGACGGTCTCAGTGACCGTCCTCGCGGAAGGGCCCATAGGCGCAGCGGGATCGCCGCCGCTGACCGCCCAGGTCAGGATACCCGTAGAACGTCTTCGCCGCGGTCCGACAGGCAATCGCTACGCCGTCCACATCCGTAAATGGCGGGGCACGACCGTTTCCCCGGTGACCCTGACCAGCAAAGGCGATCCATGGCAGCTGTTGTCCCAGCCTCCGCCGTCGGACCTTCGCGAACTCCTGGATGACACCCGCTTCCTGGCCCAGCACGTTTACGGGGTGGCCATGCACACCCTGGATATTTTCGAGACCACCTTGGGCCGTCGCATGCCGTGGAACCCGGAGGGCAGGCTGATCCTCAAGGCCCGGGACCTGGTCACGGCAACAGACACCGGCTACGAGCGCGGGAGCAACACCATCCGCTTCGGTTCCGTTGACCGTATGGGTTACAAGGTGCCCACGGCCCTCTACCGGGACATCGTGGCCCACGAGGTGACCCACGCGATCCTCGACGGGTTCAGGCCGGCCTGGGCGGACCAACTGGCTACGTTGGAGCAGCTGGCCATGCACGAGGCCTTGGCCGACCTGGTGGCAATATTGTCCGTTTTCTCTTCCCGGGACATCGTGTACCGCCAGCTGGAGGCAGCTGCCGGAGGCTTCGAAGCGGGCCAAGCGGTGGATGATGCCTTATTGCTGCGCTCGCTGTTCGACTTTGCCCGTGACCTGTTCGCGCGCGGGCCGTTGCGGGAGCCGTTTGTCGGCGCAGTTCCGGAGAATTGGCAGCAGTTCCCGGAGCCCCATGCGAGGGGAGCCGTCGTAGTGGGGGCCGTGCTCCGTGCCGTGCAGAAATTGTGGTCCGAGCGGAACAACCGTTTCGGGGAAGCGCAGAGCCTGCACCAAAAAGCGGAGTCCGGTTCTATTGTTGCCACGAGGGTATTGCGGATGGTGATCAGGGGGCTCTCCTATATGCCTCCCGTTGACGTCGGGTGGCGTGACCTACTGCGCGGGATCATCGCGGCGGACCTGGACATGGTGCCCGAGGACCCGCATGGTTACCGCGAAGCGCTGCAGGCCGAGTTTTCGGCCATCGGCATTCGGCGGGTGTCGTTGAACAACATCAGCGGCGTGGAGAATTACCAAGGGCTCCGGTATCCCGTCAGGCTTTCCGCGCTGGGCTCCGACCCCCAGGAAGTGCAGCGTTTCGTCTGGGAAAATCCGAGGCTCCTGGACGCGGCCCGCTTGGAGCGCCGAACTCCGTTGAGTTCCACCCGCGTCCGGACATCGGAAAGGGTCTCTCCGGACGGGTTCATTGTCTCCGAAATCGGCGCCTCGTTCATCCAGACTGTGCGGATGAGCAGGCGCGAAGCATTCGTCCGGCTTGGCCTCAAAACGCGCAGGGAGTATGTGGACATCCGCGGGGGAGGGCTGCTGAGGTTCGACGCCGGCGGGCGCCTCGTCTATGCGGCCCTGAAGCCGGTCATGGACAGGGAACGGCAGGGGCTGCTGTTCGGCTCGGACGAGGAACACGACATCGAGGAAGCCGCTTCCTCCGGAGTCAAGGCCAAGTTCCACTCCACTGGAGAGTAGGCGTCACCGGGAAAACAAGCGCTGGACGGACCTTCGTGAACCGATGTCTGCCCTCCTGCGGCCTGCCCCCAACGTCAGCTTCCCCACGCTGCCTTGCGGGCCGCCGTCGTGCCTTCCAGTTGCGCCACCTGGTCAAAGCCCCCAGCTTTCAGCGCTTTGCTGACGAGTTTGAGGAGGTCTGCACGTCCCAGCGAGCCGTCACTCCGGAGCGACCTTGCCAGATGGTAGGTGAAGGCACCGTTATACCGGCCGTCGAAGTAGGCATCGGCGGCTGTTTGGTCGGACCTGCAAGCTGCCATCAGCACGGGTTTTGAGTGCTTGGCCGCCTTGACCATGTCCCTGAGCGTCCGGACGTCGCTGTTTTCCGAGGCGATGACGGCCCTGGGCGTGGGTGCCGGCAGGAAGCGCGGGCGCCTGCCGGGCAGCAGGTCCAGGGACTTAAGCCCGGTTCCGCTGTGACAGGTATCAAGGATGACGTCCATGAGGACCCCATCGGGCAGGCGTTCAAAAATTGCCGACAGTTCATCGTCGGAGATCACTGTGTCAGGATCCCAGGCATCGCCGGCATTGTTGATGTCGTAGCAGGCGAAGGCCTCATCAAGGCGGTCGGGCTCGTCGCCGCTGGTGTCGGGTATCTGGGTTCCATGGCTGGAGAACGTCAAGACGATGTGGTCTGCGGTCCCGTCCACAGCCTTGTCGACCAGTTGCGAGAGTTCGGCCATGACATTCTTCTTGGTGGCTTTCGCATCCCGGAGGACCACGACTTCCTTCGGGGGAAAACCGTACGCGGAGCCCAAAAGGCCGGACAGATCCTCGGCGTCGTTGACGCAGCCTTGGAGCCAGCTTGATTGGGGCAGGAATTTGAACTGGTTGATGCCTACGCAGAGGGCTGCCTTGCTCATGGGCCAAAGATATTCCCGGGGCGGGAGCCAGGCAATGGTCCCCGCCCTTCCACCTGAGCTACTCGCAGGTAAATTTTGTATCTCGAATCACAAAATTGCCGCTTTTTCGGGTGGGAAGTCTGATTGAATCGTGGAATCAAGAGTGCGCTCCGTCACATTCATCCCTTGATGGGGCGCTCAATCCATCGAACAGAAGGTTCACAGATGGCAATGAACAAGAAGGCCCTGCATGGCGTTATCGCGCTCGCGGGCGTTTCCGCGCTCGCACTCACTGCATGCACAGGGCCCTCGGGCGGAGGATCTTCTTCCGCGCCGGCGGCAGCCGGACCCATCGCTTATGGCACTACGGACAAAGTCACCTCCTTGGATCCCGCAGGCTCCTACGACAACGGTTCATTCATGGTGATGAACCAGATCTATTCGTTCCTGCTCAACTCCAAACCCGGCGGGGCGGAGCCCGAGCCGGACCTGGCGGAGTCCTCATCCTTTACGGCGCCCACCGAGTACACCGTCAAGCTCAAGCCCAACCTGAAATGGGCCAACGGGCACACCCTCGACTCGAAGGACGTCAAGTTCTCCTTCGACCGGCAGGTGGCGATTGCCGATCCCGCGGGTCCGTCATCTTTGCTGACCAACATCGAGAGCGTCACGGCCCCCGATGCGAACACCGTGGTCTTCAAACTGAAGCTCGCCAACGACCAGACCTTTGCGCAGATCCTGAGCAGCCCCGCCGCGCCGATTGTGGACGACGAAGTCTTCCCGGCAGACGCTGTGCTTCCTGATGAGGACATCATCAAAGCCAAGGCTTTCCATGGGCAGTACACGATTGACAGCTACAAAAAGAACGAATTGGTGAGTTTCAAGGCTTTCCCGGACTACCAAGGAGTCCTCGGGAAACCGGCCAATGACGAGGCGACCATCAAGTACTACGCCAGCCCCACCAACCTGAAGCTGGATATCCAGCAGGGCAACATCGATGTCGCCTTCCGGAGCCTGAGCGCCACAGACGTCGACGACCTCAAGAAGGACTCCAAGGTCAAGGTAGTCACCGGCCCGGGTGGCGAAATCCGCTACATCACCTTCAACTTCGACACCATGCCTTTCGGCACCAAAGCCGCCGACGCCGACCCCGCCAAGGCCACAGCGGTCCGCCAGGCAATCGCACACCTCGTTGACCGGGAGGCCATTGCCGACCAGGTCTACAAGGGCACCTACCTCCCGCTCTACTCGAACGTCCCCAACGGTTTCCTCGGGGCAAACCAGTCCTTCAAGGATGCTTACGGCGAGGACGGCAAGCCCAGCCTGGACAAGGCCAAGAAGGTGCTTGCCGATGCCGGGATCACCGAGAAGGTGGCACTCAACCTGCAGTACAACCCGGACCACTACGGCGGATCCTCGGGTGACGAATACGCGATGGTCAAGGAACAACTCGAGAAGTCCGGGCTCTTTACCGTCAACCTGCAGTCCACCGAGTGGGTCACGTACAGCAAGGCAAGCCGCGCCGACGAGTACCCCCTGTTCCAGTTCGGCTGGTTCCCCGACTTCAGCGATGCTGACAACTACCTGACGCCGTTCTTCCCCGAGGGCGGGTTCCTCAAGAACCACTACAACAACCCCACGGTGAACGAACTGATCAGCAAGCAGCTCACGGAGGCCGACAAGACAAAGCGCGAGAAGGACATCCAAGAGGTCCAAAACGCTTTGGCGAAGGATATTTCCACGCTGCCACTGCTTCAGGGCGCCCAGGTGGCCATCGCCGGAAGCGGCGTCAACGGCGTCGACAAGACGTTGGACGCTTCCTTCAAGTTCCGCCTCGGAACCGTGTCCAAGTAACCACGCCTCTGCGCTGGGAAGGGGGCGGGACACTTATCCGGTGTCCCGCCCCCTTTGCTGAGCCACCTTCTCCTCGAAGCCCGGCAGGCGCTCCAGCCAAACTCCGCTGAACCAAAGCAGGAATCGCAGGTAGCAAATGACAACACTCGTTGACGTGCCTGACGCCGAACCCGGCGTCGTCACACCCAAAAGCAAATCCAGGTCCGGGGGAGGACTTGGCAGATACATCGTGGTCAGGTTCTTCCTGATCATCCCCACGGTCTTCATCCTGGTGACCCTGGTCTTCTTCCTCATGCGGGTCATCGGCGACCCCATCACCGCTGCCCAAGGTGGGCGGCTCCCACCGGACGTCCTCGCACAGCGTATCCATGAGGCCGGCTACGACAGGCCGGTGTTGGTCCAATACTTCGAGTATCTTGGCCAGCTGATCACCGGAAACTTCGGCACTACCATTACCGATCGCCGTCCCGTGGTCGAGGTACTTTTCACCTTCGGCGCGGCCACCTTGGAATTGAGCATCAACGCCCTGGTCGTGGCCCTCGCTGTCGGCATTCCGTTCGGACTCATCGCGGCCCAGCATCGGGACAAGGCTTCGGACGCGGTCCTGCGGCTCTTCGCGATCCTCTGCTACGCCACGCCCGTCTTCTTCTCGGGCCTTCTCCTCAAACTGACGTTTTCGGTATGGCTCGGCTGGTTCCCGGTGGCGGGCAGGGCCTCCACCCGGACCGAGTTGGCCATGAGCAACCTTGCAGCGCCATCGGGCATCTATTGGCTTGATGCGATCAGGAGCGGAAACTTCACGGCACTGGGCGACATCGTTTCCCACGCCGTACTCCCGGCCATCGCCTTGGGTTTGTTGACCGCCGGTGTGTTCCTCCGCCTGGTGCGGACGAACGTCATCGGAACGCTGGGCAAGGACTACGTCGAAGCCGGGCGTTCACGGGGTGTCAGCGAGTACCGACTGGTCACCAAGCACGCCTACAAGCCCGCGTTGATCCCCATCATCACGGTCATGGGCCTGCAGATCGCGCTCATGCTCGGCGGCGCCATCCTCACCGAAACCACCTTCGAGTGGAAGGGCCTCGGGTACCAGCTGGTGCAGTACCTGAACGCCCGCGACTTCGTAGCCGTCCAGGGCATCGTGGTGCTCTTGGCCGTGATCGTTGCCGTCACCAACTTCATTGTCGACATTATTGCGGCCCTCATCGACCCGCGAGTGAGGTACTGACCTTGAGTACTCCTGAACTTACTGCGCCCAAACAACCGCTCCTGATGCGGCTGCCCGTGGTATCCCACCTGCGTAAGAGCGTCGGCCTCCAACGGGGGATGCTGATTGCCGGTGTCATCCTGAGCGGCCTCTTTGTGCTGACCAGCATCTTTGCCCCCTTGCTGGCCCCCTATGGCTATTCGCAACTCAGTGATGATTCCGGTTCGTTCCCCACCCAGCAGGCACCGAGTGCCAAGCACCTGTGGGGCACCACCGTGGGAGGCTATGACGTCCTTTCACGAGTGGTGTGGGGATCGCAGACCGCTGTGACCGTGATCGTGGTCTCCGTAGCGATGTCTCTGTTCCTTGGGGTGGCCCTTGGACTGCTGAGCGGCTACTTCGGAGGCTGGCTGGACAGGATCCTGGTGGTGGTGGCTGACGCCATCTACGCTTTCCCCACGCTCTTGCTGGCCATTGTGGTCTCCATTGTGATCAGCCGTGGCCAGTCCAGCTTCTGGGGCGGCATCTTCTCCTGCGCCTTCGCCATCACGGTGGTGTTCGTACCGCAGTACTTCCGGGTGATCCGGGCCGAAACCATTCGCCTGAAAGCCGAGCCGTTTGTGGAGTCGGCCAAGGTGCTGGGGGCCTCCAGCCTGCGGATCATCAGCCGTCACATCTTCAAGAACGCCACCCGGACGCTGCCGCTCATGTTCACCCTCAATGCCTCGGAGGCGATTCTTACCCTGGCCGGCCTTGGCTTCCTGGGCTTTGGCATCGAACCCACTTCGGCTGCTGAATGGGGCTTCGACCTCAACAAGGCCTTGGCGGACACCTCCTCCGGCATCTGGTGGACGGGTGTCTTCCCAGGCTTGGCCATCGTCCTGACAGTGCTTGGACTGACCCTGGTGGGCGAAAGCATCAATGACCTCAACGACCCCCGGATCCGGAGCCGCAAACGGGCCGGCGCCACCAAACCCAACGGTGCACAGTCCGGCACAACCGGGACCGCACCGGCGGAAGGACCCACGCCATGAGCATCAACCTCGGAGAAGTCCAGGACCACGCACCGCAAAGGGAACCGGTCCTGTCCATTGAGAAACTGCAGGTCACCTTTGCTACGGACGGCGGCGACGTCCGGGCGGTCAAAGATGTGAGCCTGGACGTGAGAGCCGGCGAAGTACTTGCCATTGTGGGCGAGTCAGGATCGGGCAAGACCGTCACGGCCAAGACCATTCTTGGGTTGCTTCCCGAAACAGCCATCAGTTCCGGCGCTGTCCTCATCAAGGGCAACAACGTGATCAGCCTCGGCACATCAGCCCTGCGCCGTATCCGCGGACGCGACGTTGCCATGGTCTTCCAGGAGCCTTCCACGGCACTGAATCCGGTCTTTACGGTGGGGTGGCAGATTGCCGAGGGCATCCGGGCCCACAGTACCGACGGGCACCGGGTTTCCGCCAAGGAAGCAAAGGCGCGTGCCACGGAGGCGCTGCGGAAGGTCGGAATCCCCGACCCGGAGACGAGGGTTGACTACTACCCGCATCAGTTTTCGGGCGGACAGAAGCAGCGTGTGGTCATCGCAGCTGCCCTGGCGTTGAACCCCGGGCTGATCGTGGCGGATGAGCCGACCACCGCGTTGGACGTGACCGTCCAAGCCGAAATCCTGCAGCTCCTGCGCGATCTGCGGGACAACTACGGCACCTCGATCGTCCTCATCACCCACAACATGGGAGTGGTGGCCGATCTCGCCGACCGTGTGGTGGTGATGTACCAAGGGGATGTGGTGGAGGAGGCGCCTTCCAAGGTGCTGTTCGCGGAACCCAAAGAGGAGTACACCCGGAAGCTCCTGGCCGCCGTACCCCACCTCGGGCGGAACTCAGCATCCGAGGGAGCCCGGGGACGCTTGCACCAGGACGGCAAGGTCCTGGTTGAGGCGAAGAACCTGGTGATCGAGTATCCCGGACGGTTTGGCAAGCACGGCTTCAAGGCCGTCGATGACGTCAGCTTCACGGTGTCCGAGAACGAAGTCTTTGGCTTGGTAGGCGAGTCGGGGTCCGGCAAATCCACCATCGGTCGGGCCATTGCGGGCCTGACCAGGGTAACCGGGGGCAGCCTGAAGGTCCTCGGCTACGAGATGCTCGACTTCAAGGAGCGCACTTTCCGCCCCCTCAGGAAGGACATCGGCTTCGTCTTCCAGGACCCCGCAGCCTCGTTCAACCCCCACTTGACCATTGGGGAATGCGTCGCGGAACCACTGATGATCCATACCAAGCCAAGCGCTGCCGAGGCGCGCAAGCGGGTAGGTGAGTTGCTCGAATCAGTCCAGTTGCCGGCGTCGTACGCGCAGCGGTACCCGCACGAGTTGTCCGGCGGCCAGCGGCAGCGTGCCTCCCTGGCCCGGTCCCTCGCGCTGAATCCGCGCCTGCTCATTGCCGACGAACCTACCTCGGCCTTGGACGTCTCGGTCCAGGCGAAAGTCCTGGATCTCTTCAAGGACATCCAGGAGGAATACGGGTTCGCCGCGCTGTTCATCAGCCACGACCTGGCAGTGGTTGATATGTTGTCGCATTGGGTGGGGGTGCTTTACAAAGGCAAGCTGGTTGAACAGGGGATTGGCAACCACGTCATGGGCTCGCCGCAGCACGACTACACCAAGCGGCTGATCGCCTCGCTGCCGGTGCCGGACCCGGAGGAACAGGCCCGACGGCGGGAGGCCCACCGCGCGCTGCTGGGCGGAGCGACCCCGGGGTAACAACAACGCGGGGCCAAGTGCCACACCCTAGACTGGGAGGCATGACCGAGCAGAACAATGTCCTTCCTGATGACTCCGAATCCTTCGACCCGGCAGCGAGTTCCCTGTCCGGACAAGTGGACCGGGCCATCATGGACGAACTGTTGTCCATCCGCTCCAGCATCGACAACATCGATGCCACGCTCGTGTTCCTGCTCGCCGAGCGGTTCAAGGCCACCCAGAAGGTAGGCATCCTCAAAGCCACGCATAAGCTGCCGGCGGGTGATCCGGGACGGGAAGCCGCCCAGATCGCCCGCTTGCGGCGCTTGGCCGAGGACGCGCACCTTGATCCGGCGTTCGCCGAGAAGTTCCTCAACTTCATCATCAGCGAGGTCATCAGGCATCACGAGGCCATCGCCGAGAACCACCAGACCACCAATCAGCAGGCCTAGGCGTGGCAGAAGTACAGCAACACCGGACCAGCGCAACCGCACTGGGACCGTGGCCGGCGAACGACCCCGCTGAAGCGCTCCGCACCATCCGCGGAGAACTCGGGGACCCGCACGTGCCGTTCCTCCCCGAATTGCCGGACCGGGGCGTCGGCTCGGACCCTATCGGCCGGACGGGGAGCTTGCTGGTTGAGCTCGCGATCGACATCCAGCCACACGGCTGGCGGCTGGTGGACCGCCCGGGAAAGGACCTCCAGCGGGCGCGGTCGGCGCTGGCCTCCGACGTCAATGTGCTGGCCGACGTGGCGGGGGCCGAAGAGAATCCTGCGTCCGCAATCAAGATCCAGTTCGTGGGGCCGCTGAGCCTGGCAGCCGGACTTTACCTCCACAATGGCGAGCGGGCCCTGTTGGATTTCGGTGCGCGGAGGGATATCGCGGAGTCGCTCGCAGCAGGGGTGGCCGATCACCTTGGACGTATTCGTGCGGCCGTTCCTGGCGCAGAAATCGTGGTCCAACTGGATGAGCCGGACATCGCAGCCGTCATGGGCGGGACCATTCCCACCGCCAGCGGGTACCGAACCCTCAGGTCCATTGACGGCGAAGAAGTCACCGCTGCATGGCGGCTGGTCATCGAGGCGATCAAGGCAGCCGGGGCAGTAGAGACCGTCATTTCGGTGCCGGAGATCGAAGCGCCGTTTGAACGGATCATCACTGCCGGGGCTGACGGGATCGCCGTGCCGCTCAAGGCTTTGACCACACGCCAATGGGAACAGCTGGCCGCTGCCGTCGAAGCCGGGAAACGCCTGTGGGCCGGGGCTCTTGGCACGGAGAAGCCGTTGCCGAGGACGGCCGAAGTGGTGGACAGCATTTGGCGGCCTTGGCATCAGCTGGGTCTCCCGGCCGCCGGATTGTCCGGGCTGCGCGTCACGCCCGCCACGGGCCTGGCGCACCTGAAACCTGCCGAAGCGCAGGCGGTCCTCACCAAACTGACACACGTTGCCGACGGACTGGACCAACTGGCCCTCGGCTAGGACGGGAACAACCGGCCCACGGTTTCGGCTGGACCGACTGGCCCGCGGCCAGGTTGTCACCGGCCAGGGATCAGATTCGCTCAGATGCGCTGTTCCCAGCGATCCGGTTCAGCGTACCGGGGCAGCGACTGTCCGGCGGCGCTGCCGGGCAAGTAGGGAACCAGCCGGTAGTCGAACCGGCCGGCGTAAACCAGGACGAGGCCTACCTGGGGTTGGATCACCTTCACCTGGATGCGGTGTTTGCCCTCTTCGGCGTCCCACCACTGTTCGGCATACGCGCGGGCATCCAACGCGCTGGGCAGGGGGATCCGAAGTGGTCCCAGGAACAGCCGGCTGTTTTGTGAAACTCCGCGGAGCTTTCCGTCCGGGGTGACAGAGACCTCGAGGTCGGTGACAAGCCGCCGGTACCTGCCCACGTGGTCCACCAGCCGGTGGGCCCCGGCTTCAGGGATCGCGCTGGTGGTGTCATGAAACAACCGCGTTCCCGAGGGAAAGAAGATCTCTCGCCGTGCTGTCAGCGCGGCACGGTTGAAGGGGTCCACATGGGCGTGGTTTTCGATCCGGAAGGGAATGCCCTCGCCGTACTCCGGGAAGAACGCTTCCTCGCCGGTAGTCAGCGACAGGAAGGGGCGCAACCATTTTTGGCGGCAGCCCACAACATCGAAAACACCCTGTCCTACTCCGTACTGGCCCGATCCCGCGGAAAGGGAGAAATAGTCCTGAAGCTCCGGAGCCAGCTGTTCGAAGGCATCGCCCAGGGCCAGTTTGTAGATGGGTTGATTCATTGTGCAGTCAGTCCTTCCTAGAGTCGGCCGGCGGCTTTGAGCCGGATGTAGGCATCGGCGAGCATGGGCGGCAGCTCGAGCGGGTGCGCATCAACTACTTCAGCCCCAAGTTGGCGCAGCTGGTTTGAAACGGCAGCCCGTTCCAAGAGGGCCCGTTCAGCTGCGGCGGCGCGGAAAACCTGGCTCGCCGTCGTGCGTTCTTCCTTCATCGCGTCCAAAAGCGGATCACGCACGGATGCCACCACCACCACATGCTGCGTGGCCAGCCGGGCCACCAAGGGCAGGAGGCCCTCCTCGGGGGCACCGCCGTCGAGCGCGGTCAAGAGCACCACCAGGGAGCGATGCGCCGAGACGGCCCGCACCTGGCCGGGTATCTGTTGCCAATCGAGCTCGATGAGTTCGGCGTCCAGCGGTGCCATGGCCTGGACGAGCTGCCCCAACAGGTTCCCCTTTGACGCCGATTCGACCCGGGCGCGCAGCCGCCGGTCATACGCGAGGAAGTCCACCCGGTCGCCGCCCCGTTCAGCCAGGACGGCCAGCAGCAGCGCCGCTTCGATGCCCGTATCAAGCCTGGGCTCATCAGCGATCCGCGCTGCAGCTGTGCGTGAGGTGTCCAGCACGATCACCACCCGCCGGTCCCGCTCCGGACGCCACGTGCGAACCACCACGGAGGTACGCCGGGCTGTGGCCCGCCAATCGATGGATCGGACGTCGTCGCCGCGCACATAGTCCCGCAGGGAGTCGAATTCGGTTCCAGCGCCACGGATCTGGACGGCTGCCCGGCCGTCCAGCTCCCGAAGTTTGCGGAGTTTGGAGGGCAGATGGCGTTTGGAATGGAACGGCGGAAGGACCCTCAGCTTGCCGGGCAGGGGACGGGTCCGTTGCCGGGCGGCGAGCCCCAAGGGGCCAAGGGAACGGATGGTCACGTGCGGCGATTCCAAGTCTCCCCGCCGGCTCGGGCACAACGTCACGGACATTCGACGGCGTTCAGCCGGCGGAACTGCCAGCGACTGGACGGCATTGGCCGCACCTGCCGAGGGTTGCCAGGCATCCCTGACCACGGCGCGGAGCCTGCGCCGGCTTCCGTTAGTCACCGTCAGCGTGGCAGTGACGCTGCTTTCAAGAGTCACATTGGGTGGCTGGCGCCGCTCCAACGTCACTTTGGCCGGTGACGCAGCCAGGACCAGATCGATGACCAGGAAGAGCAGGAGCGCTCCGGTAACGAGCAGCACTGTTGTCCATGCAGGAAAGAGCACCAAGGGAGCCAGCGCGGCGAACGCCAACAGGACAAAACGGCCCGTGATTGCCATTCAGGACGTCCTGGTCATCGGGGCACCGGCACGGAGGCCAGGATGCTGCCCAACACATCATCGACCTTGATACCGTCCATCTGGGCCTCAGGCCGCAACCCCACACGGTGCCGGAGGCACGGCAGGGACAACGCCTTGACGTCATCCGGCGTGACGAACGTCCGGTTCGACAGCCAAGCCCACGCCTTTGCGGAGTTGAGCAAAGCGGTGGCGCCACGGGGCGAGACGCCCAGCTGGAAGGATGGAGCCGATCGGGTGGCGCGGACAACGTCCACGATGTAGGCGAGGATCTCGGGAGCAACGGAAACCGCCGCCACCGCCTCGCGCGCACGGGCAAGCTCGGCGGCTCCCGCCACCGGACGCACTCCGGCCGCGCCGAGGTCGCGAGGATCAAAGCCCGCCGCGTGCCGGCGAATCACCTCAATTTCCTCCATCCGGTCCGGTAACGGCATGGTGAGTTTCAAAAGGAAACGGTCCAACTGGGCCTCGGGGAGGGGATACGTTCCTTCGTACTCCACCGGGTTCTGGGTGGCAGCCACGATGAAGGGTTCGGGCAACCGCCTGGAGACCCCGTCCACGGAAACCTGCCGTTCTTCCATGGCTTCCAGGAGGGAGGCCTGGGTCTTGGGCGGAGTCCTGTTGATCTCGTCGGCGAGGAGGATGTTGGTGAACACCGGACCCTCCCTGAAGGAGAACTCCGAAGAGTGGGAATCGTAGACCAGGGATCCGGTGACATCGCCCGGCATCAGGTCCGGCGTGAACTGGACACGCTTGGTCTCCAGGCTCAAAGCGGTGGAGAGCGCCCTCACCAGCAGGGTCTTGGCCACCCCGGGGACGCCCTCCAGCAAGACGTGGCCGTCACACAGCAGGGCGATGAGCATGCCTGTGACAGTCGGGTCCTGGCCTACGACGGCCTTGCCCACTTCACGACGGACATTCAACAAGGCTTCCCGTGCAGGATCTTCCCGATGGCCTTGGTGCGGGTGCTCCGGGGCGACGGCCGGGGAACCACCCGCTGTAACCGCGTTGTCCGGGTACGCGCCGGTAGTTTCCGCGTAGCTGCTCGGCTGGTTGTTCATCGGCCCATGGCCTCCTGTTCGATTTGTTCCATGCGCTGGGCCCATTGGACCAGGTGTCCTTCAGTCTCCGGATGGGTGCTGAGCAGCAATGCTTGCATCTCCGGTACCGGCCTGCCGAGGCGATACGCCAAGGCATCAACAACCGCATCGGGGGTGGCGTCAGCTCCCAGCTTGAAATGCCTGGCCAGCCTGGTGAGGGTGCCGGCACGCAGGGTGTCCGCAGCGAGCCGCAAAGCCCGTGAGTCCTGGTAAAGGCGCGCCCTGCCTTCGGCTGTCTCAGCCGCTTTCACGACGACCGGCAGGGGCTCAAAAACCAAGGGCCCCAACCGGCGTGCCCGCCACGCAATGGCAAGCAACGCCACAAACCCAAGCCACGGTCCGGCAACGGCCACCCACGGGGGGGCAAGCTCGCTGAGGGTTGGGGCCGAACGATCTGCTTGGATATCGGCCACGGAGGGCAAGTACCAGACCAGCTTCTCCGTGGTACCCAGCGTACGAATCGCCAGGGCGGCGTTCCCTTGATCGGCGAGGTGTTGGTTGTCCAGCAGGTCGGTGCTGCCCAAGACCACGAGCCTGCCCCCTTCGACCGCCGCATACAGTCCCGGTCCGCCGTCACGGATCGGATAGCAGACGGCGGGACCGGAATACACTGCGCCCCGCGCTGCGACTGGACCGGCAGCCTGCGCATCTTCCACTCCGCAGGCGGGATTCAACGTCGTTATGTCCTCAGGGACCGCGCCGCCCGGACGGATATCGGCATCGAGGGCGCGCAGAACGGTCAGGCGGGGAGAAACCACCGTCATCCGGTTGGCGGAGTCCCGCAGCCCGGACAGCTGTTCGCCGTCGAGGAAACCCCGGGGATCATAGAGCAGCAAGCTTGCGTCCGGATCGCGTTCCAGCGCGGCTGTGGTCTCCTCCAGGGTGTCGGTGCTGGTGACGTCCACCCCGTGCTGGCTGAGGATTTCAGCCACGGCCATGGCACCTCCCGGACCGGGGTTGTTGGCGGACAACCGCCTGGAGTCCTGGGCGGCTGCTTGCCGATCCACCACCAGGTAGGTGACGAGCCCGGCGAAGAGCAAAGCCAGGATGATCCACAGTGTGTTTCTCCGGAACCACTGTCCGGCCCGGGGGTGCCGGTCGCGGTGTTGCGGCTTATTGGGCTCGGTCGCGGGTTCTCCCGTCCGGGCTTCGGCCAGGGTTTCCGTGCGGCTCATCGAGGCACCGCGAATCCTGTGGCCGCAGGTGCGCCAAACTCCGGTGCCATGCCAAGAAGCTCGGAATCAACGGCGCATACGGCCTCAAAATCGGCTCTGTGCGCAGGCATTCCGCCGTAGAGGACGGCGTCGAAGCTTCTTGCCGCATCCGTCAGGCGCAGCCTTGCGATAGGGAAGACCCCGCCCAGTTGCGCGGCTGCTTCATCGGCCGTGCGGCCGGGCCTCGCCTCAATGATGTCGCGTTCCTCCGAGGACCGGACCACAGCGCGGAACTGTTCGACGACGGCGGCCCGCCAGTCGCCGTCGTCCGCGGCAGCCGCCGCCCGTTGCCGGTATACCGCAGCGTCCACCACCGGCTCATCGCCGAAGACGTCGGGAACAGGTTTCCTGCGACGCGCGTTCAGCCTGGGACGGACCACGATGACGGCCACCACAATGAGCGCAATGGCCAGGGCGATGATGACGGGAACGGCGATTCCGTTGCCCGGCGACCCGGAGTCGCTGCCAAGGGAAGCCAGCCAGTCCAGGAAATCCTGCCATACCTGCTCCAGCCAGCTTGGCTGCGCGTCCGGGTATTTGGGCTTGGACAGTTCTTCCTCCGCCCATCGCCGTGCTTCGTTCCGGTCCGGACTCACCGGTGGTTCCAAGACAGCGATTGCACTGGGAATCCGCAGGAAAGCTCCCGTCATGCCGACGGCCACCCGGCACTTCTCCCTCGCGGGGCACCGGGAATCCCGTCAGGGTCGGCGCCGGACTCCATGAGCCTCATCAACTCGACGTCCAGTCCTTCCCGGCGCATCCGCAGGTCCATATAGATCAGGGCGGAGACGGAAGTCTGGAAGGCGAAGGTTATGGAACCTACCAGCGTTGAAACGACCGTGGAGATAATCGTGGTTACCAGCAGGGCCGAACTCATGGAAGCGAAATCCGGATGCGGCGAGACCACCGAGCCGACCGCGCCCGAAGCCAACTGCACCGGGATCTGGACGACGTAGCCGATAACCCCAACCAAGAGGTTCACGACGATCGTGATGCCGAAAATCCGCCACCAGCTGTTCTTGGTCAACTGCCAGGAGCGCAGCAGGCCCTGGTAGATTCCCACCCGCTCAACCACGATCGCCGCCGGTGCGAACATGAGCTTGATGGCGATCCAGAGGTACAGGACAAACGCCCCAAGCCACAAAGGAATGACCAAAGCAAAAGCGGCAGGGCCCAAATTCATCAGCAGCACCACGGCAATGCCGGCGACGGCTGCCATAGCCAGGAGTGCTGCGAAGGTCAGCAGGGCAGCCACGCCCAGCAACGGCCAAATCCGTGGGGCGGCCAGCTTCCACATGGCCTTGAAGCCTGTCCTCCGGTTCAGCACCGACCGGGATACCGGGACCACCAGCACGCCTTGGAGTACTGACCCCAGGAATGCCATGAGCATGGTGATGCCAAGCGCCCCGGCCATCATCCCGATGAAAGGGCCAAGGAGGCCGTCCAGTTCGGCACGTGATTCCACGGTATCCAGCGAATCGACCGCTTGGAGCAAGCCCAAGGAAACGGCCCCCAGAAGGGTCTGGCTGATGGCTTGGACGATCAACGCTGAACCGACCATGGCCGCGGCATTGCGGCGGATGGTCTGGAACGCGCCGTCGAGTATTTCCCCGAACTGCAGCGGACGCAACGGGATGATGCCTGGTTTGGGAGGTGCTACATATAGGGGTTGACCATAGGGTGGCTGTCCGGGGGGCATGCCCGGCTGCGGCCAACCCGTTGGCGGCTGGGCCGGCCAAGGCTGTTGTCCGGCCGCCGGCTGGTGTGCCGGCGGGGATACCGGGGGAGTGGGCCACACCGGGGTGCCGCCCCACTGCGGCTGGGCACCCCAACCCGGCTGGGCACCGGCAGGTGGCTGCTGGCCGTGCTCTGGTTGTGACACGAATTCCTCCCCATCAGACCCGGCCCGCCGCTTATCGACGTCCCCCAAACGGACCTTCGGACCCCAGCCTATAGTCACGGCGCCATACCTCCTAGCATGACCTTCCGGCCTTTCGTGGCGGCCCTGTTGAAGGCTTTGCAGTACGGTGGAAGAGGCCTGTGGGGCGCCATGCCGTGCGCCCGCCCAGCAGGACAAAGGCATGTGGATAAGGGAACATATAACTATGAAGGCACGCATTCTGGTAGTTGACGACGACGAGGCACTCGCGGAAATGATTGGCATTGTGCTGCGCAACGACGGCTTCGAACCGGTGTTCTGCGCAGACGGCGGCCAGGCCCTCGATGTCTTCCGTTCGTCAAAGCCGGACCTCGTGCTCCTGGACCTGATGCTTCCGGGATCCGACGGCATTGAGGTGTGCCGGCAGATCCGTGGGGAATCGGATGTTCCGATCGTCATGCTCACCGCCAAGTCGGACACCTCGGATGTGGTTCGCGGCCTGGAATCCGGCGCGGATGACTACGTGCCGAAGCCATTCAAACCTGCCGAGCTCGTGGCGCGGGTGCGGGCCCGCCTCCGTCCCGGTGAGCAAAAGGCACCTGAAACGCTGCGGATCGCCGATGTCACCATTGACGTGGCCGGACACATGGTCACCCGCGGTGGTGAGAGGATTTCGCTCACGCCCCTCGAATTCGATCTCCTGGTGGCTTTGGCCCGCAAGCCTTGGCAGGTGTTCACGCGTGAGCTGCTCCTGGAACAGGTCTGGGGTTACAGGCACGCCGCGGACACCCGGTTGGTGAATGTTCATGTCCAGCGTTTGCGCTCCAAGATCGAGCGCGATCCCGAAGCGCCTGAGGTTGTATTGACGGTTCGTGGTGTCGGATATAAAGCAGGTTCCTGAGTCGTCCCCCGGTAAGGCCGGCCAAGAGGAAACCGAACAGCCTCCCGCCGGCACCGGTACACAGCCGGACGTCCCGCCTGCGGAACGTCAGACGTCGGAAGGGGCCTCTTCCTCCAGCCACCGCCAAGAGCGGAACGTGCGGTGGCTGATGTCGCGCGCGCGTATCTGGACGCGCCGTGGCCTCATACTGGTGCTCAGGGTGTCGCGGCTGGTTTCCATCGGCATTCGGCAGATCCGGCCGGGACTGCGCTTCCTCTGGCGCTCACTGCTTAAGAGGTGGCGGCGGTCCCTTGAGTTCAGGACTGTCCTCACCACGTTGCTGCTGGCGGTGACGTCCTTTGCCATCGTCGGGGCATACCTCTCGAACCAGATCGCCAACAACCTCTTCCAGGAACGCCTCGCCCAAGCGGAATCGGAGTCCCGTTACAACGTCAAGCAGGTCCAGGACACTTTCGACGGCGCTCAGGTCACGGATCAGTCCAGCGTCATCACGCTGGTGTACGACACCCTCACTGCGGTGGAAGGCCGGGGTTCGGTCATCCAGCGCCGCTACGTCTTCGAAGCCGTCCCGGAACAGACCAAGCCCCGCAACCGATGGGTCGAGTCACGCGCTTCGGACCAATTGACTGTCCGCGTCATCCCTCCTGAACTCCGCAAAGCGGTGCAGGAAGGAGGGAAGCAACAATTCTGGGCTTCGATGGAGTTCCCGGTGGGCAACGAGGACCGTCCCGGCATCGCCGTGGGCAACAAGGTCACGTTCAACGGGACCATGTACGAGCTCTATCTCATCTATGACCTCAACACGGCGCAGAAGACGTTGGACGAGATCCAGAACGTCCTGCTGGCCGGTGGCGCAGCACTGGTGCTCATGATCGGTGCCGTCGCCTGGTACGTCACCCGGAACGTCGTCAGCCCAGTCAGCCATGCCGCCGTCGTTTCCGAAAAGCTCGCGGCAGGCCAACTGCAGGAGCGGATGGTGGTCAAGGGGGAAGACGAGGTGGCCCGCCTCGGAGCATCCTTCAACCACATGGCTGCGAGCCTGCAGGAGCAGATCACCCAGCTTGCCACTCTCTCCCAGATGCAGCAGCGCTTCGTCTCAGACGTTTCGCACGAATTGAGGACCCCGCTGACCACGGTGCGGATGGCCGCGGAAGTCCTGTACGACGCCCGCGAAGACTTCGATCCCATGAACAAGAGATCGGCCGAGCTCCTCTACAACCAGGTGGAACGATTCCAGTCACTGCTTTCGGACCTGCTGGAGATCTCGCGCTTCGACGCGGGAGCGGCCGTCCTGGACGCCGAGCCGCAGGATATATTCCAAGTCCTGGGCCAAGTTATTGAAGGCGCAGCTCCGGTGGCTGAGGAGTATGGTTCCGAGGTCCTCCTGCACGCCCGTGAGAAGAGCATCATCGTGGAAATGGACTCGAGGCGCATCGACCGTATCCTTCGGAACCTGGTACTGAACGCCCTCGAGCACGGGGAAGGCCGGCCGGTCCACATTTCCGTTGCAGCCAACCAGGATGCTGTGGCCATCGCAGTCCGTGACCACGGAATCGGGATGACCCCCACAGAGGCGGCCCGTGTGTTCGACCGCTTCTGGCGGGCCGACCCCGCCCGCGCCAGGACAACCGGGGGAAGCGGCCTGGGCCTGTCCATCGCCGCCGAGGACACCAAGCTGCACAATGGTTGGTTGCAGGCGTGGGGCCGCAAGGGCGTTGGTTCGAACTTCAGGTTGACCTTGCCGCTGCGGCAGGGAGGGACAATCCTCAAATCACCCCTCCAACTTGAACCCGCGGAATTCGCCGTGAGCGGCATAGAGCCGGGGGCAGTGCTCGAACGGCAAGTGCTGTTGCTCAGCGCAGCAGCGGACGACCCCACGGCCGGGCCGGCTTCGGATGAGTTGTGTGCGCCCCTTGGGGACGCCGGCGTGGTACCTGCCGAACATCAAAACCCGGGTGCGGTTGACGACGCCGGACAGGGCACCCGCGCCGACGACGTCGAGGCAGGGAACCATGACGTTCCCGGCGCTGAAGACCGGCCGGAGCAAGGGAAAGGACCGACGTCGTGAATCGCCAACAAGCCCGCAAACGCGCCTTCGTGGCCATGCTGGCGATCCTGATGGTCCTGCTGGCTTCCTGTGCGCAGATTCCCCGGTCCGGACCGGTTGGCAAGAGCAAGGATGAGGGCGCCGGAAACGCCAACGCCCCCGTCTTCTTTCCGGCGGCACCTCGCGCCGGAGCAAGTCCGGAAGCCGTGATCGAGGACTTCTACATGGCGGGCAGCGGCTACGAGGACGACTACCCTGTAGCACGCCAGTACCTCACCCAGGCGCAGTCCGTCACCTGGAAGCCTGACAAACGTGCCTTGGTGTTCCGTGAGGCGCAGGTTGTTAAGACGGCCATTGAAAACGAATACGTCTACCAGCTGGATGTTGCCTATTCCGTGGATGCCGACGGCATAGCAACCCAGTACCCGGCTGGAACCAAGGAATCCATTCCCGTCACCCTGGACCAAGTGGAAGGGGAGTGGCGGATTTCCAAGGTGCCGGACGGGACGGCCATACCCGAGGAAACCTTCAAGGTCATCTACGGTGCCTATCCCATCTACTTCTACGACCCCACCTTCACTTATGCGGTGCCGGACTACCGCTGGTTCATCAAGAAGAAGACCGTCAAGTCGATGACCAGCGCCTTGCTCGCCGGTCCCGCACCCTACTTGCGTGGCGCCGTCGTCAGCGCTTTTCCGTCCGGGATGAAGCTGGCCCGTGAGTCGGTCCCCGTCGTGTCCGGGTCCGCGCAAGTGGACCTCTCGGCGAAGGAGCTTTTTGACGCCTCGGCCGAGGACCGCCAACGCATGCAGAACCAGTTGGCTTTGACATTCAGGAGCCAACCGGACGTGATAAACGTCCAACTGCGTGCAGACCAGGACCTGGTCCGGGTGGACGATGACGGTTCCGTCCTCCCGCCTGTGGTTGACCGAAGCGTTCCCGCCCGCCAAATAGCCATCAACAACGGGGAATTGGTCCGCTACGAGAACAACAGGATCTCACCCTTGCCTGACATTCGGTCGGTGGCGGGCCTGGGGCCGCATGCACCGGCCGAGTCGCCCGTGTCCCAAACCATCGCGTTCCTCAACGGAGACAAGACCACCCTGTACGTCATAGAGCCCGGACAGGAAACGGCCAGGCAACTGACCACCAGGAGCACCCTCACCGGGCCTTCTTTCAGTCCCGGTGATTGGGTTTGGACTGCCGGTCCCGGTGCCAGCGGTGCCACGGAAGTGGTCGCCTTCAAACCCACGGGCATTGCAGCAGGCATGGCTGTGCCGTCAGTGACCATGACCCCGGCCTGGTTGTCGGGCAGGACGGTCAAGGACTTCCGTGTTTCCAGGGAAGGAACCCGGGCGCTGGTTATTTCCGAAGCCAACGGAAAGACAGCGGTACAGGTGACCGGCATAGTGCGCAATCCCGACGGGACTCCGAAGGACCTTACGGTGCCCGTAAACCTGGTCACCTCTTCCGAACCGGACCAGGGCGTGTGGGTCAACGGTTCTTCGGTGGCAGTGATGGCGGGGTCCGCCACGGCAACCGTGGTTCCGGAACTGCTGTCCTTGGCATCAGGGGATCCCCAGCAGCTTGCGCCCTGGGACGGTCTCACGAGCCTGAGCGCCGGCAATGGCCCGGAGCAAATATTCGGCCAATCCGAGGCCGGGGTCTTCCAACGCGTAGGAAACGGTTGGGAGCTACAACTCAAAGGACCTACGGAGCCTTCCTTCCCGGGATGAGGTCCGCCGCTTCAAGGTTATTCACGCTCAAGGTTATTCACATAGCCGCGCGGGTGGCTGCCGACTAAGCCACCCGCGCGTCAGGCTTGGGACATGCTAAACACATACGCCATCCGTGGGCGGTGGCTGCTGTGACGTCCGCGGTCCGCAGTCCCCGCAATCCCCGGAGTCCGGCCACGTCTTTGCTTGCCCGCCGCGACCCTGACCTGGACTCCCGGGATCCCGGAGTTGCCCGCAGGCGCGGCGAATACCGTGCCGTGCCGGCCAGGTGCGCCGCGGCCTTTCAGCGCGCTTGTGGCGAGTTGCTCGTGCTGCTCGTTCCTGTTGAGTGTGTTTGCTGTGGAGTGGAGGACGCCGTCATTTGCGGCGTGTGTGCAAAGAAAATCAGGCTGTTGTGTGCCACGCCCTTCCGTGCGGAGCAACAGGCGCCGGCATTAGTGGACATCGATGGGACCGCGACGTTGGAAGTCGTGGCAGCGGGCCCGTACCGTGAGGAACTCAGCCAGGCGTTGTTGTCGTTCAAACGGCTTGGCCAATGGCGCTTGGCGAATGTCCTGGGCGCGTGCCTGGCACGGGCGGTGGGAGCTGCCGCCGGTGGAAAAGCAAGCTACTGCCTTGTTCCGGTGCCCAGCAGCGGAGCAGCTTTCAGGAAGCGTGGTTTCAGCCCCGTGCAACTCCTCCTGGCCAGTACGCGGCGCCGCCGATTGCTCCCGGACTTTCCGGTAGTGGACGTCCTGCGGAAACGCCCCGAACCTGTGCTGCTTATCCGTAGGGGAGCTTCGCCGCGGAGTATCTACCAGTACCTCGCCGGCGTTCTCGGAAGAAGCGGCGGTATCAGGAAAGCCGGAGGACAGAAGGGCTTGGGGCGCGGAGAACGGGCCAGGAGGGTCGCCGGCTCCATGCAGGTGCCGTCCCGGTCCACGAAGAAGATCAACGGGCAAAAGCTCTTGATCATTGACGATGTTCTGACCACCGGGGCGACGCTCGCCGAATCAGCCAGAGCGCTGTCCGCAGCCGGCGGCATCGTGTGCGGAGCCATCGTGTTGGCGGCCACGAGGCCACCAGCCTACGCCTCCGGGCCGGTCGGCGACGAGTCCCCGGAGTCCTTGTGACCAAATCAAAAAATAAGTTGCCAAAGGATGAATAACTCGTGCCGATGAACTAACGTCGGTTGTGGGTACCAAGAACAGATGTACCTGTCGATAGCGGCTCGGAAAGGGGCTCGACTGTCTGTCAGACCGGCCCCAAGAAGCGTCGTTGTCGTGTCACCTGAGTTATTGGAGGGCACCATGGAGTTCATGATCAGCGGACGAAATCTGACAGTTTCCGACCGCTTCCGCGAATATGCCGGCGAGAAGATCTCAAAGATTGAATCCCTGGGGGACAAGGTCCAGCGGGTTGACGCCAAGGTTTCCAAGGAGACCAATCCCCGGCAGACGCCCGGCCAGCTTACCGTTGAAGTGACAGTCTTGGGCCGAGGCCCTGTTATTCGTGCCGAAGCCACAGCCGCTGACAAATTTGCTGCCTTCGATCTCGCCTACAACAAGCTTCTTGAGCGTCTGCGGCGGGCGAAGGACAGGAAGAAGGTGCACCACGGGCGCCACACGCCCAAGGCCGTTCGCGAAGCAACGGCATCCCTGGAGCCTGCCAGTACAACGGCTCCCATTTACGAGGTGGCCGGTAACAGCGAAACCGCTGCAGCCGAACCCGACGAGCGGTCGCCGTACGATATCGAAAACGATATTCCCGCCGGTGATTCCCCCGTGCTTATCCGCCGGAAGGTTTTCCCGGCAGCCTCGCTCACGCTCGACGACGCCGTCGACAACATGGAACTCGTGGGTCACAACTTCTACCTGTTCCTTGATAAGGAAACCAACGCACCCTCCGTTGTGTACCGTCGAAGCGGCTGGACCTATGGTGTGATCTCCCTCGATTCCACCTGTGAGCCCGGCCAGGAGGCCGTCGAAGAGAAGATCCACGCGTACCGCTCGGACGACCAAGCAGCAAGCGCACGGTAATCGGCGCGCTGCTTGTAGTGAAAGGACTCCCATGACCGTTTCGCTGAGCCTGTCACAGGCGCGGCGGATGGCTTTGGAGGCCCAAGGATTAGCTAGGGTCCGGCCCACCACCCCCGTAACAGCGAGGGCGGTGGGCCGGACTTTTGCCCAATTGCAGTTGGTGCAGATCGATTCGGTCAATGTCCTTGCCCGCAGTCACTACCTGCCCTTCTTTTCCCGGTTGGGTAACTATGACACCGCGATCCTGCAGACGATGGCAGGGAGGGCGCCTCGAAGAATGATGGAGTACTGGGCCCATGAAGCCAGTTTCATCAGGCCGGAACATTTCCCCGATCTGCTTGCCTGGCAGAAGCGGTACTGGGTGGGCGCCCACTCGTTGGACGAGGAGGTGCGAATTGACATGGAAAACCGCATCCTCGCAGTACTGGCGACGAGCAGGCCGATGACCGCCTCGGAACTGACAGCCAAGTTGGGACATGATGAAGTCCAGGACCGGGCGAACTGGGGTTGGAACTGGAACGTCGTCAAACGCGTTCTTGAACATCTCTTCGAGGAAGGGCGCGTTTCAGCCGCTGCCCGAACCGCCCAGTTTGAACGCCGGTACGCCCTGACGTCCCGTGTGTACCCCGGAGGAACACCGGAGTGGATGGATCCCGACGCATCCATGGACCGCTTGATCGAAGCAGCGGCGAAGGCTCATGGCATTGGTACGGTCCGGTGCTTCGCAGACTACTTTCGTACGCCGGCCAAAGCCGGACAGGCCTCCGTGGAACGGCTCCAGAGGGCCGGCCGACTCGAGCGCGTCACCGTGAAGGGATGGGACCGCGACGTTTTCCGGCATGTTGACGCAAAAATACCGCGCCGGGCAGAAGGGCGCGCGCTCCTCAGTCCCTTCGATTCGCTGGTTTTCGAACGGCGCCGCCTTGAAGAACTCTTCGGCTTCCACTACCGGATCGAGATCTACACGCCTGCGGCCAAGCGGCGTTTCGGCTACTACGTGTTGCCATTCCTACTTCGCGAAGGGATCGTTGCGCGAGTAGACCTGAAGGCTGACCGGCCAGGGGGCAGGCTGTTGGTTCGCTCTGCCCATGCCGAACCCTCGGCGCCCTCGGATACTGCTGAGGAACTGGCAGCAGAGCTGTGCCTCATGGGGGATTGGCTTGGGCTTCAGGAAGTGGTGGTGTCACCTGTCGGAGACTTGGCCCGGACGCTCAACGAGGCCATAGCGGCCCGTCGCCACTCCCAAGATCCGCTCGGCGGGCGCGTCAATCCGCTGACAGGGGAAACAGGCTACGTGGCCTTGGTCTCTCCCGTAGACTGAAACAGCCAGAATTCGGCAGCATGAGACTGGGAGCAATTTCACGTGGCATCACTAATCGAAAAACTTCTCCGCACGGGTGACAAAAAAACCCTGAAGCAACTGCGGAACTATGCCGATTCCATCAATGCCCTTGAAGACTCATTCAAGACGTTCTCAGATGCCGAACTCCGTGAAGAGACCGACCGGCTCCGCGCCCGTCACCAAGACGGAGAAACCCTCAACGATCTTCTCCCCGAGGCCTTCGCTGCAGTTCGGGAGGCTTCGTCCAGGACCCTGGGAATGCGCCACTTCGACGTACAGCTCATGGGTGGCGCCGCACTCCACCTGGGCAACATTGCCGAAATGAAGACCGGTGAAGGTAAAACACTCGTCGCAACGGCGCCTGCCTACCTGAATGCTTTGACCGGCAAGGGCGTCCATGTTGTGACGGTCAACGATTACCTTGCCGAGTACCAATCCGAACTGATGGGCCGCGTCTACCGCTTCCTGGGCCTCACCAGCGGATGCATCCTGTCCAACCAGGATCCGGCCTTGCGCAGGGAACAGTACGCTGCGGACATCACGTACGGCACCAATAACGAGTTCGGATTCGATTACCTGCGCGACAACATGGCCTGGGATGCCAGCGAGCTCGTGCAACGAGGACACCATTTCGCGATTGTTGATGAAGTCGACTCCATCCTGATCGACGAGGCACGTACACCGCTGATCATCTCCGGCCCCGCCCAGGGGGACACCAACCGCTGGTACAGCGAGTTCGCCAAGGTTGTTCTTCGCCTCCAGCCGGACGTTGACTACGAGGTCGACGAAAAGAAGCGCACGGTAGGCGTGCTGGAATCCGGCATCGAAAAAGTCGAGGACTACCTCGGCATCCAGAACCTGTACGAATCAGCCAACACTCCTTTGATCGGTTTCCTCAACAACGCCATCAAGGCCAAGGAGCTTTTCAAGCGGGATAAGGACTACGTCATCCTGGACGGCGAAGTGCTGATCGTTGACGAACATACCGGACGTATCCTCGCCGGGCGCCGCTACAACGAGGGCATGCACCAAGCGATCGAGGCCAAGGAAAACGTCGAGATCAAGGCAGAGAACCAGACTCTCGCCACCGTCACCCTGCAGAACTACTTCCGCATGTATTCCAAGCTGTCCGGCATGACCGGCACGGCTGAGACGGAAGCCGCAGAGTTCATGAGCACCTACAAGCTGGGCGTAGTAGCCATCCCGACCAACCGGGACATGCAGCGCATCGACCAGCCTGACCTCGTCTACAAGAACGAAATCGTGAAGTTCGACGCGGTGGTCAAGGACATCGCCGAGCGGCATGAGAAGGGCCAGCCCGTCCTTGTGGGCACAACCAGCGTGGAGAAGAGCGAATATCTCTCCAAGTTGCTGGGTAAAGAGGGCATCCGCCACGAGGTACTCAATGCAAAGAACCACGCCCGGGAAGCCTCGATCGTGGCACAAGCGGGTCGTAAAGGCGCAGTGACTGTTGCTACCAACATGGCAGGCCGCGGCACGGACATCATGTTGGGCGGAAACGCCGAGTTCACTGCGATTGCCGAGTTGGCCAAGCGCGGACTCGACCCCGAGGAAAACTCGGACGAGTACGAGGCCGCTTGGCCGGAGGCGCTCGCCGCGGCCAAGCAAGCCGTCAAGGATGAGCATGAGGAAGTGTTGGATCTGGGCGGTCTCTACGTCCTGGGCACTGAGCGCCACGAATCCCGCCGCATCGACAACCAGCTTCGCGGACGGTCCGGCCGTCAAGGTGATCCCGGTGAGTCCCGCTTCTACCTCTCCCTGACCGATGACCTCATGAGGCTGTTCAACTCCGGTGCAGCCGAAAGGCTCATGAACAGTTCGGTCCCGGACGACGTTGCCCTGGAATCGAAGCTCGTGTCCCGAGCCATCGCCTCGGCCCAAAGCCAAGTGGAAGCCCGCAACGCGGAACAGCGCAAGAACGTCCTCAAATACGATGATGTCCTGAACCGCCAGCGCGAGGCTATCTACGGTGACCGCCGTCGGATCCTTGAGGGGGACGATCTCCACGAAAAGGTTCAGTTCTTCCTGGAAGACACCATTAACGCCCTGATTGACGCCGCGACTGCCGAAGGTACCGGCGACGATTGGGACTTCAACCAGCTCTGGTCGAACCTTAAGACCCTTTACCCGGCAACGGTCACCGCCCAGGACATCATTGATGAGGCTGGAGGCAAGTCCAAGGTTACGGTCGAGTTCCTGAGGAATGAGATCCTCTCCGACGCGAAGTTGGTCTACCAGGCACGCGAAGAAGCTATCGGCTCTGAAAGCATGCGTGAGCTTGAACGTCGCGTCGTCCTTTCGGTCTTGGGACGGAAGTGGCAAGAGCACCTTTACGAGATGGATTACCTCAAGGAAGGCATCGGCCTGAGGGCGATGGCGCAGAGGGACCCGTTGGTGGAGTATCAGCGCGAGGGCTATGTCATGTTCCAGAGCATGATGGAGGCCATCCGCGAAGAGAGCATAGGGTTCCTCTATAACCTCGAGGTAGAGGTAACCCCGGCGGAAGACGTTGTGGTGGCCGACGACTCTGTTGGTGGCACGCATACCGAGCACCACGAGCCTCAAATCCGGGCGGCAGGCCTCGAAGCGCCTGAGAAGCCGTCTCAGCTGCAGTACACGGCGCCCGGCGAAGACGGAGGAACCCAGACGCGCATTGAGGGAAGGTCTTCAGGCCGTTCGGGAAACCCGGCGAAGGCAGCCACCCAGGAACCGCGGAAGCCCGCTAAGAAGAAGCGGCGTTAGTTCGGTTCGTTCGAATCGTGAGAGTCCGGGATCGTTCAATGCGAGCGATCCCGGACTTCTTCTTGCCTGATGGCGAGCGATTCATCCAATCTCGAGCGCGGTCACCTGCCACACATCGTCCATCAGTTCCAGCCGGATTGCCAAAGCCCGGCAGCGTTGCTCTTCCGCCACCACGACTGAGGCCTCACAGATGGTGTCGGAAATGCTGCACACACGTACCGAGCGCACCATGGGGCTGAGGTGGATGCGTTGTGATGCGCGCGATTTCGCGGCGTGTTCACGGGTCAAGGCAGCTCTGTGTTGAAGCGAAAAATAGCAGTCATCAGACAAGGAAACTGCCAACTGTTGTATAGGACGCGTTCCGGCAAGCACCTCCACGACTGCCTGGGCTATGCTGCGGGCAACCAACCGGACATCGATACTGTTGCCGCCGGAGCCGCGGACCGGCAGCCTGCGTTTCGGTTTTGGCCTGGCGCCCAGTCGTTGGGTAGTGCTTACGCTCATGGTCCATCCTCAGAAAGTTGCTTGAGGGAGCCGGGCATGGGGTTTGCCTGGCTCCAGTGCTATCTGGGATGACCCTGAAGGGGTGAAATTGGATCTAAATGCCCCTGAGCGGGCAGATTTGCTGGAGTGGGACGAATGGTCAGGTACGCGGCGGAGGTTTCAGGACCTGTCCGGGATGGAGGACCGCAGGGTCCTCGCCGATCGTTGTTTTGTTGGCCGCGTACCACTTGGGCCACTCGAGGGCGATATCGAGATCACTGGCGAATGGTCCTGACCTGCTGGCCGCGATGGACCATAGGGTGTCGCCCGGCATGACAACAACGCCTTCATCGTCCGAAGCTCGTGGCGTTGCCACGCGTGCAGAAGACCGACTGAGTAAACCCGGGTCGATGATTGGAGCCTTGGGCTTCCACCCGGGTGTCACGTTCAGGCCTGTCTTCGTCCAAGCGGCATCGGGTGACTGTGCTGTGGACGTGCTTCTCCACCCCGGATCGGGAACAGAAGCGGCGAAGGCCGCGGTGCCTCCTAGAAGATTCACGCTCAGAACGGCTGCTCCGATGCGAATCATGAAAGCAGGGGTGGCTTTGGAGGCGACTCGCGCGGCAGTACTTTGTCCGGTTCGTTTCAAGACATTCGCCATGAGGCCGAGAACAAAGGAAAGTAACCACCAGGACACGACAGCCAGACCCGCGAGGTTCGCGCCGAGGCCGAAGAGCTGGTCAAACGTCAGTGCGTCAATCGGCACCGCTTTTATACGTGGCCAAGGGCCGCCGACAACCACCAAAAGGCAACCGATGAACAAGATGGCAATGGCCAACGCGGCGTCGTTCCGAAGTGGTCTTAGTTCCTGGCTCATCGGACTCGTGCTCCCCACAGCAGTTTGATGTCATTTAATGCAATTAGTTCAGTTTGAACTTCTTTGATGCAATGTGTCCAATTGTTACGCGCCGTGGTGTTGCTGCTTGTTTCTTCAGAGCCTAGCCTGAGCAGATGAGATGGGACTCTCTTTTCGGTGACATGGAGGCGCAATTTTTTGCTGACCGCACGTTGGCGCGGGAAGCGGAGGTTGCCGAACGTGCCCGCGTGGAGGTCGCGCAGTTCGAACTCGCCGACAGGCTCCGCGGCGCCCTCGGGCGCGAAGTCTCGATCACGCTAAACAATGGCAGCAAGGAAGCCGGTTCATTGGGGCGGGTCGGGGCGGACTGGTTGGTGCTCAACACTGCCACCCGTCAGTGGCTCATTCCGTTGCATTCCGTGAGCTATTTCGAGAATCTTGGCAGGCTGGCCCGGAAGCCTGTGAATGGGCCCGCTTTGGTATTTCCCTTGGCCAGTGCCCTTCGGGGCCTCGCCCGCGAAAGGCAGAGTGTTGAGGTCCATGTGGCGGCAGGCGCTGCGGGGCGTGTGCTCAGCGGAGTCATCGACAGGGTGGGCAAGGACTTCCTGGAGATCGCTGTCACAGGAGGAGAGGCGCGCCGTGCCACCGCCGTGACTGCTGTAGCTACCGTGGCCTTTAGGTCTCTGCTCGGGGTGCGCTCTGCTTCGCGACGCGAGTATTAGAGGAAGGTGGACCATTGCCGCTTTCAGGCAGATTTGGACCTGGATTTCTCGATCATCCGGCTCGCCTCGGCATAGCGCTCTTCGATGTACTGCTCCAACATCTTTTCTTCGATCCGCCACTGGCCGCGGCCGCCTACTTGTATGGCCTTGAGTTCTCCGCTCCTAACGAGCGCGTAGGCCTGGGGCGAGTTGATCTGGAGTTGTTCGGCAACGTCGGCCAAGGTCAAGAAACGGGGCATGGGACCATTTTGCCATCGAAATGCAGGCTTTGGTGCAGTTATCCACAGTTTCATGCTTTTCATGGCTCTTCGGTTGGGCTTGGTGCTGGAATCCCCGGACAATGAGGTGGCGGAACAGCCGCATGTCACAACTGACGGGGGAGCATGAATGATGGAGCAGGGGTCACCTACCGGAACGGCGCGATTGAAAGCCCCTTCATGGAAGGACCCCAGGCTCCTCATCGGGATTCTGTTGGTCTTGCTGTCCGTGTCAGGAGTCGTGGCCGTTATCGGCTCCGCTGACAAGACCAACAAGCTGTACGCGGCTAAGGAGCCAATCGCTGTGGGCCAGTCCATAAGTGCCGATGACTTCGAAGCGGTTGATGTGCGTTTGGGAGATGTGGAGGCGTTCTACCTAACGGTTTCAGCCGGCCTTGCAGAAGGCGACGTGGCGCTTCAGCGGATCGAAAAGCACCAGTTGGTGCCTCGTCAAAGCCTCGGGCGGGCCGATGCTTTGGACCGCAAACCCGTGGCCATCCCTGTGGAGACAGCGCTGCCGGACCAAGTAGTTCCCGGGGCCAGGGTGGACGTCTGGGTTTCGAAACCGGACTCTGCACGCGGCTTCGACAGGCCGGTCCTGTTGCTCCCCGGGGCGGAAGTGACCGCGGTTGCGCCCGGTTCCAGTGCTTTGGGGGCGTCCAAGTCAACAGTTCTCCTGGTCCTTGTGACAGATCAACAGATGCCCGAGCTGCTGGGCGCGCAGGCTAACGGCGCAAAGGTATCCGCGGTCTGGAACCCTTCAGGCGCTCGGCAATGAGCATTCCGGTAGTCACCTTCGGCCCCGACCAACAGTTCGTGGTGGGTGGGCTTGAGCGATTGCACGGTCCGGTCACCGTCGTTCGGCGCTGCACGGAACTGACGGAGCTGCTCGCAGCATGCGAAAGTGGCTTGGCCATGGCCGCCGTCATTTCGGCCGACACCTCGGACCTCTCGTCCAGCCTCGTGGAGAGATTGGACGCCGTGGGTGTCTCCGTTGTCGTGCTGACAGATGACGCTGAGGAAATGCTCCGACTGGAAGCGATCGGCGTGCTGCCGGAGCGGGCGGACATAGCCGCCGCCGACCTTGCCGACCGCATTTCCCGTGCGGTTGACCGGCAGAGGGAGAGCCCCCGTGCTGCTGCGGGAACGGCTTTCGCCGGGCTCTTCCCGGATGCGGAGGTGCAGCTGCCTGCAGCTGAGGTGGTCCGGGAGGGCGCAGGGCGGGTCATCGCAGTGTGGGGACCGGTGGGAGCGCCAGGGAGGACCACTGTTGCGGTCAATGTCGCTGCCGAACTGGCTGCCCGGGGAAGCTCAGTCATTCTTGCGGATGCGGACAGCTATGGTGCCAGTGCATCAGCCATGCTGGGTCTGCTTGATGAATCTGCTGGGCTTGCCCAGGCGTGCCGCTTGGCAGATCAGGGTGTCCTTGACGTCGCTGGACTCACCCGCATAGCGGAGGAGGTGCATGTGCGGGGTAACAGCTTCCGTCTCCTTGGGGGCGTTACCCGCGCTGATCGATGGACCGAACTCCGGCCTTCTGCCCTGTCAGCCGTAGTGGAGCGGGCCAAGCAGCTTGCGGACGTTGTGGTGGTGGATGTCGGGTTTTGCCTGGAGGCTGACGAGGAATTGAGCTTCGACTCCATGACCCCGCGCAGGAACGGAGCCGCATTGAAAATCATGGAGCTCGCAGACGAGGTCATTGCAGTCGGAGCGGCGGATGCCGTGGGCATCCCGAGGCTCGTCCGAGGACTTGGGGAGCTGAAGGACACCGCTGAACAGGCCAACATTCGGGTGGTCCTCAATAAGGTCAGGCAATCTTCGGTAGGGCGGGGACCAAGGCAACAACTGCTGCAAGCCTGGGAACGGTTCGGGCCGGGCATGGCCATTTCCGCTTACCTGCCCTCAGACCCTGCTGCCTGCGATGCGGCGCTCCTGTCGGGAACGGTGCTCCTGGAGTCCGCCCCCGACTCCGCACTCCGTAAAGCCATTGCGGAGCTGTCCTGTGCAGATATCCAGCAAAATCGAGAATCCGCTGGACGAAATACCAGAGCCCTTGGGTTCCTTAAGCGCTAGGCTCATTTTGTGGGCTGCAGAGTCGCAGCAATCAACAGGTGATGGAGGCGTTTGTAGATGTCGTCAGGGTCCAGTGTGGAGGATCGGTCCGATGCAGCAGTTGTCCGCGAAGGTTTCTTCGGTGACTACTACGAGCACCTCGCAGAGGAGGATTCCCGAGGCTACTCTCCTGAGGTCCTGATTGCCCGGGCCAACAAGCACAAGGAGCTGGCGTCCTCCCGCCTGCCAGGAAATGCAGTAGTAGAAGTCGTTGGGGAGGCGGATCGAAGCGTCGTCTACATTGTCACGGACGATATGCCTTTCCTCGTCGACTCGGTCAACGCTGAACTGGTGCGGCAGAACTGCGCCATCCGCCTGGTCATGCACCCACTGTTCGTGGCTACCCGCAACCGTGAAACCGGGGATCTGGCCAGCGTTTCGCGCGTCCCCTCCAACGTCGGAATCTCCAGCGGCGACACCGCAGCATTGCCCAGCGTGGCGCACTTGCTGGGGAACGGCGACAACGCCTCGCACATGGAATCCTGGATCGCCGTCGAAATTGACCGCGTGAATGACGACGCGCGGAAAGAACTGGTCGAGGGCCTGCAGCGCGTCTTGGGGGACGTCCGCGCCGCCGTCGAGGACTGGCCGAAGATGCGGAGCAAAGCCCTGGAACTTGCCGAGGCTTTGGGCACCGTTTCGCACCCGGAGCAAATTGCCGAACTCCGCCAGGCCCAGGACCTCCTGCGATGGTTGGACAAGGGCAACTTCACGTTCCTCGGATACAGGGAGTACGACCTCATCAATGAGGACGGCGAGGATGTCCTGGAGCTTCGCGAGGACAGCGGCCTGGGCTTGCTGCGTGCAGGCGACAATACCCGGCAAATCCAACACCTTACCGACGCCGGCCGTAAGCGTGCGCGGGAGAAGCGGGCGCTGGTCATCACCAAAGCCAACTCCCGATCGACCGTTCACCGTCCGGCATACCTTGACTACATTGGCGTGAAGAGCTTCGATGCCGCCGGCAACGTCAACGGCGAGCGCCGCTTCATTGGCCTTTTTGCCACGAGTGCGTATACAGGATCCGTTCGGAACATCCCCATCGTCCGGGACAAGGTGGATGCCGTGCTTCGCAACGCGGGGTTCCCCATTGACTCCCATTCGGGCAAGGACCTCCTGGGCATCCTGGAGACCTACCCGCGCGACGAACTCTTCCAGATCGAGGTTCCCGACCTCGCTGCCACAGCGACGGGAATCCAGCGGCTGCAGGAGCGCCGCAGGACCAAGCTCTTCCTGCGCCCCGACATCTACGGCAGATTCATGTCTGCCGTGGTGTACCTGCCGCGCGACCGCTACACCACCAGCGTCCGCCTCAGGATCGAGCAGGAGCTGCGGGAAACCTTCCAGGCCGAAAGCATTGACTACGAGGCAAGGATCACCGAGTCGGCCCTAGCCCGTGTGTTCTTCCGGATCCGGCTACCCCGAACAGCCGAATTGGCAGAAGTGAACGTTGCGGAGCTGGAACACCGGTTGATGCGCGCCTCCCGTTCATGGAGCGAAGGCATAGCCGAAGTCCTCCGCGAGAACCGGCCCGCAGAAGAAGCGGACGTACTGTCAGGGTTGTGGGCCGAAGCTTTCCCTGCCGGCTACCGCGTGGACTACGAGGTGGAGGACGCCCTCGAGGACATCGAACGCTTCGAGAAGTATGGCGCCCAGGCGGAACGCAACGGGAAAACCAACGCGAACCTGCGTCCGGGTGTCCATGTCTACCTTCCGGAGGGGGCGGGAGAGTCCCTTGAAGAAGACGCCCGCGTCAAGCTGTACCTCATGGAGCCTAAGAGCCTCAGTCAGATCCTTCCTTACTTCCACAACCTGGGCTTGGAAGTGCTCGATGAACGGCCCTTCGAAATCGAAACCGCCGACCACCGCGACTTCTTCCTCTATGACCTTGGCCTGAAGTACCCCACAGGTATTGATCCTCTCGCCACGGGCAACCTCTTGGCTGATTCCTTCGGCGCCGCGGTGACGGGTGCAGTCGAGTCCGACGACTTTGACCGCTTGGTGCTCCGGGAAGGGATGCACTGGCGCCAGGTCACGGTGCTTCGCGCGTATGCCAAATACATGCGCCAAATGGGCAACACGAACTCGTTCGGGTTCATTGCCGACACCTTGTTGTCCAACCCTGAAGTCGCCCGCGGACTGACTGTACTCTTTGCTGCACGGTTCGATCCCGAGGTTTCAGACGACGAACGCGAGGAACGCCAGGCTGCCGCCCGCACCGCCCTCGCCGAAGCAATCGAAGACGTTGCGACGCTGGATGCTGACCGTGTCCTGCGGACCTTCGTCAACCTGATCGAGTCGACGCTTCGCACCAATTACTTCCAGAACAAGGGCTACCTCAGCTTCAAACTTGATCCGACGAGCATCGAGGGATTGCCCTTCCCGCGGCCGATGTACGAAATCTGGGTTTACTCGCCACGGGTCGAGGGTGTCCACCTCCGCTTTGGCAAGGTGGCGCGTGGCGGCCTCCGTTGGTCCGACCGCCGGGAAGATTTCCGAACGGAGATCCTCGGTCTCGTCAAAGCCCAGACCGTAAAGAACGCCGTCATCGTGCCCACGGGTGCAAAGGGAGGATTCTTCGCCAAGAAGCTTCCGAATCCCACCGTGGACCGCGCCGCGTGGATGGCAGAAGGTATCGAAAGCTACAAGACCTTCATCCGTGGGCTGTTGGACATCACCGATAACCTCGTCACCTCGCCTGAAGGCGAAAAGCTCGTTCCGCCGTCGGACGTTGTCCGGCACGACGGCGACGACTCCTACCTGGTGGTCGCTGCGGACAAGGGAACCGCGACGTTTTCCGATACCGCCAACGGGCTGGCGGCAGAGTATGGTTTCTGGCTGGGTGACGCCTTCGCTTCCGGAGGCTCGGTTGGATATGACCACAAAGCCATGGGCATCACCGCCCGCGGCGCCTGGGAGTCCGTCAAGCGGCACTTCAGCGAACTGGACCTGGACACGCAGACCGAAGAGTTCACGGTGGTGGGTGTCGGGGATATGTCGGGCGATGTTTTCGGCAACGGCATGCTCCTTTCCCGGCACATCCGCTTGGTGGCTGCCTTCGACCACCGGCACATCTTCCTTGACCCGACGCCGGATGCGGCGGCTTCATTCGCCGAGCGGCAGCGCCTGTTCGAATTGCCCAGGTCATCGTGGGACGATTACGACCGCGCGCTCATCAGCGAAGGCGGCGGTGTCTTCCCAAGGCAGGCGAAAACGATTCCTGTCTCCGAGCAGGTCCGCCAGTCACTCGGACTGCCCGACGGAACAACCCAGCTGAGCCCGCCCGAGCTGCTCCGCGCCATCCTGTTGGCACCGGCGGATCTGCTGTACAACGGCGGCATCGGCACCTACATCAAGGCGAGCACGGAGACCAACGCGTCCGTAGGGGACAAGGCAAACGATGCCATCCGCGTCGACGGACGGGACCTGAGGGTCAAGGTCGTCGGTGAAGGCGGAAACCTTGGCCTGACGCAGCGTGGCCGCATCGAGGCCGCCTTGCAAGGCGTCATTCTCAATACGGACGCAATCGACAATTCCGCCGGCGTTGACTGCTCCGACCACGAAGTAAACATCAAGATCTTCGTCGACCGGATGGTGTCCGCCGGGAAGTTGGAGGAGTCCGAACGCTCCCGGTTCCTTGCGGACATGACCGAAGAAGTAGGGCGGCTCGTCCTGCAGGACAACATCGACCAAAACATCCTGTTGCTGAACGACCGCACGCGGGTGGCGGAGTGGAGCCCCAGTTACGAACGGCTTATGGACTGGCTGGAGAAGTCGGCCGACCTCAAGCGGGATCTTGAGGCGCTTCCCTCAACGGACACGCTGAGGCAGCGTCTCGACCAGGGACAGGGACTGACTTCTCCCGAGCTTTCGGTCCTTGCTGCTTACGCAAAGATCGAGCTGGCATCCGCGCTGCGTGAGAGCGACCTTTCAGAAGATCCTTGGTTCAAGGACACCATCCGCCAGTACTTCCCCAAGCAACTGCGCGAGCGTTTCGATGCGGAACTGGATACCCATCCTTTGCGTCGGGAAATCATCGCGACTGTGGTGGCAAACGACATCATCAACCTCGGGGGCATCACGTTTGCCTTCCGTGCCATTGAGGAGACGTCCGCCAACGAGGCCGCCGTCGCCAAAGCGTTCGTTGCCCTTCGGGAAATCTATGAGCTCGATTCGATGGTGGACGAGCTGAACGCGTTGCCGGCATCCTTCCCCACGGAGCATTGGAGCGAGATCCACTTGGACATCCGCAGGCTCCTTGACCGGGCCGTTCGCTGGGTGCTGGGGCAAGGTATCGCATCCCAACCGATCGCCGACGTCGTGGATTCCTTCAAGCCGATGATGGTGCCGCTGCGTGCCCGGCTCCTGGACTACCTTCGTGGAGACGACAAGGCCCGCGTGGCCGAGTGGTTGGAGAAGGCCCTGTCCTGGGACCTCCCGGACCACCTGGCACACCGTTGGGCGGAACTGTTCGAGAGCTACGCCCTCCTGGATATCTCCCGTATAGCCACCTCGCGTAGCGCCGACGTCGAGGACGTGGCCAATGTCTACTACACGGTGTTCAACCGGTTCCATGTGGACGCCCTGCTGGAGCGCATCAGCGCCTTGCCCCGGGATGACCGCTGGCAGGCCCTGGCGCGGGCTGCGTTGCGGGATGATCTCTATTCCACAGTTGCGGACATGACGACGTCGGTGCTTGAGTCGACGGAAAAGGGCGCCTCTGCGGAGGACCGGCTGAAGGCCTGGGAAGGGCAGAATGCTGAACAACTCGGGCGGGCGAAGACCATGTTCGACGAAGTGAACGCACTCGAGGCCGATGACATGGCCTCACTGTCGGTAGCATTAAGGCTCTTGAGGTCAATCGTCCGACGCTAGCTGTCAGCCGGCGTCGAAAATGGAGGTGCAGTGGCAATCTTTACGGACCCCATCAGGGAACACGCTGATTTCGGGCCTGGAGATGCCGAATGGCTGCACCTCCTGGTCGGTGACTGGCAAATGGTCGCCGACTTGGCATTCGCGGACCTCGCACTGTGGTTTCCGCATCCGGAGCTGGGCTACATTGCCCTCGCCCACGTCCGTCCTTCGACATCGCATACGGTGTTCCATGCGGACTTCGTGGGTGAGGGCATCCGCTCGGATCTGAGGCCCCTCGTTGAGAAGGCCTGGAACAGCCGCTCGATCGAACGCTCCAGCGAGACCAGCTGGAGCAGCGAGATGGCATTGCGGGTAGAAGCGGTTCCCATGGTCCGGAACGGCAGGACACTTGCTGTGGTTACGTCGCACATGGACCTGTCCAGTTCCAGGATGCCTTCCAGGCTTGAGCTGACGTATCGTCAGTGCGCCTACGACCTCCTGAGGATGGGAACCCTGGGTCTTTGGCCGGATTTCGCATCGCCCACCGGGTCACGGCGTGGCGCGCCGCGCGTGGGCGACGGACTCATCCGACTCGACGCGGACGGAGTGGTCCAGTACGCAAGCCCGAACGGAGTCTCCGCCTTCCGTCGTCTCGGAGAAGTGGAGTCCCTGGAGGGAAGGTCGCTGGCCGAGGTCACGGCAGGGCTGCTCAAGGACCGCCGGATGGTGGACGAGACGCTCCCGCTGGTAGTAACCGGCCGGATGCCTTGGCGGAGTGAGATCGAATCCCGGGGCGTCAGCCTGTCCCTCCGGGCTATCCCTTTGCGGGATGAGCAGCATCGCTTTGGTGCCCTGGTCCTGTGCCGGGACGTCTCGGAATTGAGGCGGCGAGAGATGGAACTCGTCACCAAGGATGCCACCATTCGGGAGATCCATCACCGCGTCAAGAACAACCTCCAGACTGTTGCTGCCCTCCTGCGGATGCAGTCCCGGCGGATGGTCAGTGATGAGGCGAAGCAGGGACTTGAGCAAGCCATGAGGCGCGTAGCCACGATTGCGCTTGTCCACGAGACCTTGTCGCAGGGACTGACCCAGAGTGTCGACTTCGACGAACTGATTGGCAGGCAGTTCCGGCTTTCAGCCGAGGTCGCTTCGCCATCGCAACATGTCCGCACGGAGCGTTCAGGCATGTTCGGGGAGCTTCCGAGCGATTTTGCGACGCCGCTGGCGTTGGTGATCAACGAATTGGTCACCAACGCCGTGGAGCACGGGCTGGAGGGCCGAACCGGTACCGTGTGGCTCTTGGCCGACCGCACTCCCGGCGAAGGCAACGATGAGTTCTTGACGGTGACCGTCGCCGACGACGGTGTTGGACTTCCCGAAGGGCAATACACGGAAGGGCTGGGTTTGCAGATTGTTCGGACACTCGTCACGAGCGAGCTTGGCGGCTCTATCCAGTGGAGCCCGCGGGACGGCGGCGGTACCGCCGTCGAGATCGTGTTGAATCTGGCCAGGGGATAACTGACACCGTTTCCCGAAAAGCACTGATTCCCCACCGTGGTGGGCAAGAGCGGATCAAAAAGGCTCAGGCCGCGGACCATTCGGTCCGCGGCCTGAGCCTTACGTATTTCCTGTGCTTATGAGGCGCGGCGGGCGCGGGCGGCGCGTCGCTTGAGCGCGCGGCGCTCGTCTTCGCTCATGCCTCCCCAGACGCCGGCGTCCTGGCCGGACTCCAAGGCCCACTGCAGACACGTGTCCACCACGGGGCACCTGCGGCAAACGCTCTTTGCTTCCTCAATTTGGAGAAGTGCAGGTCCCGTGTTGCCGACTGGGAAGAAGAGCTCCGGGTCCTTGTCGAGGCAGGCTGCGCGATTACGCCAATCCATGCTGATCAGTCACTCCATTCGTGAGAACTAGGGGGCCCCTTGTGAAAACATTCACGAGAGGCTTCAAAGGAAAGGGGCCCGCATGGGCCCCCTTGGTCGTCTGAGTCAAGCGTTTCATGTTAACGCCTTGTAAACAAGGGGTATTCGTCGTTGAAATGCCCGGAATCCGTGAGCGATGCATCACACCAGCCGCCAGTGCCCTCACTGCTAAACGACTATCTCGGGTAGTGTGCCAGTGTGTCAAGACCTCCCGCTAACCCCGCCCAGCCGTCCCCTGACAGCAACGGAAACGAGGACCGGTCAGCTGCGGCTCCCGTAGGCCGTCCCGCTGATGGTTCCCTCCCGAAAACCAAGCGTCCTCCGGGAATCAAGGTGATTTCCGTTGTTGTACTGCTGGAAGCTCTTGCGTTGCTGACTGCAGCTGCGTGGTACGCGTTCGAGTTGCTGACGGGAGCGCCTGTGCTCACCTTCTGGGGAGCAGTGTTCACTTTGGGTCTGCTGCTGGCCTTCTCAGCATGGCTCTTTGCGGTGGGTCATTTCTTGTTCCGCGGCTACCGTTGGACGAGGGCCGCTGCCTTGGTGGCGCAGTTGTTCGTCCTGACCATTGGGTTTCCCACGGCGACGAGCGGCTTGATCCTGCCGGGACTTGCCATGATTCTGCCTGCCCTTGCTGCCATCCTCTTCCTGTTTCAGCCAAACGTTATTTCGTTCGCGTCCCGGACAGGTGGCACCGAAGGCGCCCTCTAGCCAGTGTTCCGGCCCCTCGGGTCAAGCCCGCCCCTCGAAACGCCCGCCGGCGTAGGCCGCTTGAAAGGGTATTTGGCTGGCCCCCTGGATGAGGATGCCGCGGCCGGCAGGGGGAACAGATGACTCAACGTTCAGCCGTACTCCAAAAACATCGCCATCCAAGGGTGTGCGGGGACTGAGGACAAGGCCCGACCTGGTGGCTTGCACAACCTCGGCGAACGGAAGACGGTGCAGGAGCGTTGGGGAAGTGGTAGCTGTCATGACAATCGCGCCTACTGAACCCGCCAAGCCGGCCAAGGACTGGCGCGCTTGGGGGTTCAAGGTGTCGGCGTTGTCCACCAGCAATACGGTGTCCTTATCCAAGGCTCCAAGCGACGCCGCTTCCGCCAGGTCGGTCCAGAATGCGCCATCTCCGACGTTCTCTACCGGGGAGAGCCACGGCACAGCGGAGTTGACCGACATGAGTGTTCGCAATAGTGAGGTCTTGCCGGAGCCCGGCCCGCCAAGGACCAAGGTAATGCCCCCGCGGCGGAGGGGAATAGCCAGTGGCGCGGCGTCGTCACCGCCTACGCCAAACCATGCTGCCGACACCGCGTCACCGCAGGTAGGCGGTTGCTCCGGTAATTCCTTAGTCCCAAGGAAGGCAGGAAGAGGCTGAAGGCGCAGAGGGGCAGGGGATTTTGCAGCCAGGGGGCCGTACGGCCAGTCCTTCCCGCCAGGTGTGTTTTGGAACTGGGCGACGGCACTCTTCCCCTGAACGAAGCTGCCCAGAGCCACCGCGCGTCCCGGGAGGGGATCGACGGGGGGAAGCTTCGGCCAGTGGAAAGTGGATTCTTCGGTGGCGCCGGCCGGAAAGAAAGCACGGTTCGGGATGGTCGCAAAGAACCGCGAACTGACGAGTTCGCGTTCACCGCAAATCAATACCGTCACGCCCAGAGGCGTTCCGTCCCGGACGATGTCGCGTAAGACGTCTTCTGCCCAGGCGTAAGGGCTGTTTCTGATGGCAGAGACCCACGTGCACCATCCAGCGATGATGAGCAGGATTCCCTGGCTCGCAACGGGCCCGTCGCTTGAACTGCGCCGGTCCGCCATGAAGCTCTTTATCCGCTCAAGGACCCGTACAGCGAACGCCAATTGGTGCAGGTGTGCCACCGCGCCGTACCGGTCGGATTCAGGCAGTCCCTGGAACGTGCCAGTGGCGTCGAAGATGTAGCTGTGGACTGTGGGGTCCGTAGTGACGATCCGTGCCGAGACGGCCCTGAATGCTTCAGGCATGCCGCTGCCCGTACTGCCGATCATCGCGAAGTGCCCATGCACTGACGGCGTCCACGACAACAGCTCAACAGTCTGGGACCCGGGACGGTCGACCAGGCCAAGACCGATGCCATGGCCGGTGCCGTGCCCACTGTGAACATCCTTGGGGGCAGCGGTCACGCTGTCACAGGTAGCGGGCCCCGGGTCCCAGGGAATCTCCGCCGGGAGGGGCGGGGCAATGATTCGGCGGGGAGCGCTGCCAGCGCCCATGGTGGTTGCCGCCGCTTGAATCATTGCCACAAACGCCGGCAGACCCTGCTCCGCCAATCTGCCGCGGGGTGCAAGTTGCGGGGTGTTTCGGCCGACTCCCGGATTGTCCGACCCCGAGGCAGCTTCCTCCCAGGCATCCGAATCATCGCCGTCCCGGGTGTCAGGGCCATCGAGAGCGGGCTGCACGCATGTCTCATCCAAATGACCGCGATGTGCAACCAGAACGGACGCGGATTGGAATTCTTCCGGCGCACCAAAGGCCCTGGCCAGGAACGCCCGACCCGGGAGGCGCACAGGGATCCCGGCAGCGACCCCTGTCTTGATGATGTCTGTTGACTCCGCCTCTGATTGCACCCGAAGGGCAATGCTTGTGGTTACGTTGGCGCGGATGTCGGCCGTCAGTGCCCCTTGGGGGCGCTGCGTGGCCATGACCAGGTGGAGGCCCAAGGAACGGCCGACGGCTGCTATCCGCATCAGCTCCCGGAGGGCTGCGGGCTCTTCATCCACCAGCATCCGGAACTCGTCTATGACCAATACCAAACGGGGGATCGGTCCAACGGATCCCGAAGCGGGAGGGCGGTAGTCCTTGATATCGGCAACGCCCCCGGCGTGGAATGCTTCTTCGCGGTACCGGATTTCACTGCGCAGCGATTCCAGGACGCGCTTCATGCCCTGACCGCCAAGGTCGGTGATCAACCCGGCGCAATGCGGCAGGCGTTCCAGCGGCCCCAAGCCGGATCCTCCTTTGAAGTCAATGAAGAGGAACACCAATTCCTGGGGTGGGTAATTCATTGCCAGTGAAAGCGACAGGGTCCGCAAGAGTTCGGACTTGCCGGCGCCAGTGGTCCCGGCTACCAGCAAATGGGGACCGTCCATAAGGAAGTCGAAGGCCACCGGACCGTGGCCGTCCTTACCCAGAACGGCTTTCAATGTGCCGGACCCGCTGTTTTTGTGCCATCTCGAGGCAAGGCTGCGTGGACCCCTTGGGACGATCTCCTCCAAGGAACACTCATCCGGCAGCAGGTGCGGGCCGCCCTCGGCTGATGTGGCTTGTCGCGCGGATAACGCCCGGCAGAAGCGGTCAAAGACCGGCTCGGTTACCAGGTCGGGAATGAATCTTTGCCGCGCGCCGGGAGAACCCAGTGTGGCCGATATTCCGGACGGATCCATGTCGATTGTCCACGCACTGGAACCGGCGGGGTGGGCTCTTTCGTGTCTGACCACCTGCCAGTCCGCTCGAACGGCCGCCTCCACCAATGCTTCCACCCCGGAGGAACCGGCGGGAGGGGCGTTGAACACGAAGAGCCTTCCCGGCAGCCTGCCACTGCAGGCATGCAAGCCCGCCAGTGCAGCTTCAGAAGTGGCCGCCACAAGGCAGTCCTTCAGGAACCGGGCAGCAAGAGGCACGTTCGCGCCGCTGCCCAGGATGATCACGGGGACACCAACGGCTGCGGGATACGCGGCAAGCTGCATAAGCATCAAGCGGACCAGACCAGCGAAGTGGAGGGGGTCGCCGGTAACCGGAATCTGCCCCGCGGAAGGAGGCAGAGTCAGGGGAACGCCTGCCAAAGTGGGAGGGCGGAACTGAGGGTCCTCTGGAAGCAGCCGGATGTTGGCCGGAACCGAGGCCAAACCAAGGCGCAGCCAGATACCGGATGTTCTTGGACCGCCGGAACCTGGTTTCGCAACGCGGGCCAGGGCACGGCCTTCACTGTCAGCAGGGGCCGCGGCGCCACAAGCGGAATCGCCGGGACCAGCAGCAGAGGCCGGGGGCCGGGGCGTCTCCAGGAGTATCGCCGTCGCAATCCCGGCAGCGGATGGCGACGAACGATTCCGACGTTTTATGTCCTCACTCACGGCTTGGCCGAGGGCGCGGCGAAACTCGCGGCGGGCTTGTCTTCCGGAGAATGCCGCCACTGACAGGCTGACGGCCGAGATCGCGGTGAAACCCAGGAACATCCATGATCCTGTAGCCAAGGCAAGTCCGACGCCGAGGAGCAAAGGCAGAAGGCCAGTGACAAGGCCCGCCCATCGGTTGCCGCCGCCCGTGGGCCGGTGAACCTCCAATGGCTGGTGCACTGAACAGCCGGCCTCCGTACCGGGCAGTGGCACCGGTGCTTTTGAGGCGAGCAGGGAGAATATCGAATTTCCGCATTGGATGGTTGATGACGTGTTGACGGGGCCGAGGTTCGTGGGTTTCCCGTCGATCATGAGCGATGGTTCCGGGGTGGCCGGGCGGCAATTCGGCTCCGGGGAACGATTCGCCGGCAGGCGGGTCAGCGTCAAGTCCGCAAAAGAGACGTCCAGTGCTGCATGTTCGCGGGAAATGTCAGGGTCGGGGACTGAAATGTGGGCCGTGCCGCGGCCTATGAGGTTCCGTCCGCGGAGAACGGGATACATTGCCCCTGCCGCCGGGCCGGAATGCGCCACGAGAAGCATGGCCGGCGGGCTGGCCTGTGCATGACCGCCCTGACCTCCGTCCACAAGGACCGAACCGTTCACCAATGGAGGGACACCAACTACCAAGGTCCTCAAGTCTTCCCCGGCAACATGGATCCTGCCGGTTCCGTGGGTATCGGCGAGCAGCGCCGCCAGCTTCCTTCCCGGCGTCCCCTCCGGAAGGTGGATCGTGAGTTCCTTGGGCGGCCCGTGCGTGGCAGCCAGGGGACCCCGGGCCAAAGTGCACTGCAAGGGCATTGGCCGATCCTTTCGTAGTCCGGAGCAGGTTCGCCTGCTCGTCCCGACGCTACGCGGACAGCCGGCAGGCCACTACGGACGACATCTGCTATGTGGAAAACGAACGGCGGCACCGGCGGAGCTACCTTGATACGAACGCTGTGTACGTCTCCGCTAAGATGAAACTCGTTGTCCCGTGTGCTCAATGAGGAAGGACCTTCACCGGTGATAGTGGTTGCAGAGACCGCCGATGTTTCAGACGAGGCGGTAATTGGTGATGGATCCAAGATCTGGCATCTGGCCCAAGTCCGCGAGAAGGCCGAACTCGGTGCCAACTGCATCGTTGGGCGCGGCGCCTACATTGGTACCGGAGTAAAGATGGGGGATAACTGCAAGGTCCAGAACTATGCGCTGGTTTACGAGCCGGCTGAGCTGGAAGCGGGTGTCTTCATAGGCCCTGCAGTGGTGCTCACCAATGACACCTTTCCGCGCGCAGTCAGCCCGGACGGAAGCCTGAAGAGTGCCCATGACTGGGAACCCGTTGGAGTCACCATCCGTGAGGGTGCCTCCATCGGTGCGCGCGCCGTATGCGTGGCTCCGGTAACCATTGGGCGCTGGGCTACCGTCGCGGCCGGGGCAGTGGTGGCCAAGGATGTCCCCGACTTCGCCCTGGTGGTAGGTGTTCCTGCCAGGCGGCGCGGATGGGTTGGCAAGGCCGGCTTCCCGTTGGAACGCCGCGGTGAAAACTGGGTCTGCCCCGAGACCGGCGCCACGTATGTTGAACAGAACGAAACCCTTCGAGAGGTAGAGGCATGAGCCCCGAATTCATTCCCCCGGCCAAACCGATCATCGGTGACGATGAGGCCAAAGCCGTGCAGGCGGTGCTGGCCTCCGGGCAGCTGGCCCAGGGCTCCGAAGTTGCATCCTTCGAGCAGGAGTTTTCCCAGGTTCTCTTGGACGGGCGGGCGGCCGTAGCGGTCAACTCCGGAACTTCCGGCCTGCACTTGGGACTCCTGGCTGCGGGAATTGGTCCCGGTGACGAGGTAATTGTTCCCTCGTTCACGTTTGCGGCCACCGCCAACTCCGTCGCCCTGACCGGAGCTACTCCGGTTTTCGCGGACGTTGACCCTGACTACTACACCCTGGACGCAGCCTCCGTTGAGTCCAAGATCACCGATCGCACGGCGGCAATCATGCCCGTGCACCTCTACGGCCACCCGTTCAACGTTGATGCCATTGGGGCAGTCGCCGAAAAGCATGGAGTAAAGGTATTCGAGGACGCCGCCCAAGCTCACGGGGCATCGGTGAACGGCCGTAAGGTAGGCACCTTCGGTGACTTCGCCATGTTCAGCCTTTACCCCACCAAGAACATGACCTCCGGGGAAGGCGGCATGGTCAGCACAGGCCTGGCCGACGTCGAACGTCGCCTTCGCCTTCTGCGGAACCAGGGCATGGAACGCCAGTATGAAAACGAGCTGGTGGGCTTCAACTGCCGTATGACAAACATCCACGCAGCGATCGGCCGTGTCCAGCTGACCAAGGTTGACGGCTGGACCAAGACCCGGCAGGACAACGCAGCCTTCTTCGACGCCAATATTGAAGGCGTCACCACGCCGAAGGTCGCCGAAGGATACGCGCACGTCTACCACCAGTACACCATCCGGATTGCCGATGACCGCGACGGTTTCGCCAAGGCCCTTCGCGAGGAGTACCAGGTTGGTTGCGGTGTGTACTACCCCATTCCCAACCACCGCCTTGCGCCGTTCCAGACGTCGGACGACCTCCCGGTCACGGAAGAGGCTGCGTCCCACGTGCTCTCGATCCCCGTGCATCCCTCCCTGAGCCAGGATGACCTGGAACGCATCGTTGCTGCCGTCAACGCTGTGGCGAAGGCAGGCAGCTAGTGGCTAATCTTCGCGCAGGCCTCATTGGCTTGGGCATGATGGGCCGCCATCATGCCCGGGTTATCCGCGAGCTCGAAGGCGTCGACCTCGTCGCGGTGGCAGATTCATATGGCGATCCGCACAACGTAGCCGACGGCTTGACAGTCCATGGCTCGGTCGAGGAACTCATTGCGCAGGGGATCGACATGGCAGTTGCCGCCGTCCCCACGATTTTGCATGAGGAAGTTGCCCTGCAGCTGGCTGAGGCCGGAGTCCACTGCCTCGTCGAGAAGCCGATTGCCAATGACTCGGCGTCCGGACGCAGAATTGCTGAAGCGTTCGAGTCCAAGGGCCTCATCGGTGCCGTTGGTCACATCGAACGCTTCAACCCCTCGTTGCAGAGCCTCCGCGAGCGGCTTGAGAACGGTGACCTGGGCGAGGTTTACCAGATCAGCACGCGCCGGCAGGGACCGTTCCCGGCTCGTATTGCGGATGTTGGCGTCGTGAAGGACCTTGCCACCCACGACATCGACCTCACGGCTTGGCTGGCACAGAGCAACTTCGTCAACGTCGTGGCGCACACAACTTCCCGAAGCGGCCGTGACCATGAAGACATGGTGACCGCGATCGGCCACCTCAAGAGCGGAGTGGTCACCAACCACATCGTGAACTGGCTCTCGCCCATGAAGGAGCGCACCACCGTTGTCCTCGGTGAGCGGGGTGCTTTCATTGCCGATACGATCTCGGCAGACCTGACGTTCGTGGAGAACGGCACGTTCCAGACCGACTGGGATTCCATCGCCGCCTTCCGCGGCGTATCGGAAGGTTCGTCCACGCGCTTTGCGCTTGCCAAGCGCGAGCCGCTGAAGATGGAGCATGAAGCGTTCCGGGACGCTGTTCTGGGCAAGTCCCTGAACATCGTGACCATGGCCGAGGGTCTTGAAACCCTTCGCGTCGCGGAGGCCGTTTTGGACTCCGCAAAGTCGGGTACCGTCGTCGCGCTTTAGCGATTATCCCGGGTTCGGGTTGTGGGGGAGGCCGGCTGTTGCCGGCCTCCCTTTCCCGTTCCGGCACTGCGCCCGTGAGCGGCCGGCAGGGCCGCGGATACGGGGAACCCGCGGCTCGTCGGGTAGCCTTGACCAGTAGACGTGGGCACTTCTGTGCCCGCACGCCAATACACAGGAGAGTTTGTGAACGCTGATCTCGTCGTCGTCGGCTCGGGTTTCTTTGGCCTGACCATTGCAGAACGCGCCGCTACCGAGTTGGGGCTGAAGGTCGCGGTTCTTGATCGCCGCCACCATATTGGAGGAAACGCCTACAGCGAGAACGAAGCCAAGACAGGAATTGAGGTCCACCGCTACGGGGCGCACCTCTTCCACACGTCGAATGAGCGCGTTTGGAACTACGTGAACCAGTTCACCAAGTTCACGAAATACCAGCACAAGGTCTACACCAGCCACAAGGGCGAGGTGTACCCCATGCCGATCAACCTCGGCACGATCAACCAGTTCTTCCGCTCGGCAATGAGCCCGGCCGAGGCCAGGGACCTGATCACGGAACAGGCCGGCGAACTCGCAGGCACCGATCCGCAGAACTTGAACGACAAGGGAATCCAGTTGATTGGACGCCCGCTCTATGAGGCGTTCATCAAGCACTACACGGGCAAGCAGTGGCAGACGGATCCGAAGGACCTGCCGGCTGAAATCATTTCCCGGCTGCCCGTGCGCTACAACTACGACAACCGGTACTTCAACGACACCTACGAGGGCCTTCCCGTGGATGGCTACACGGCGTGGATCGAACGAATGGCGGACCACCCGAATATCGAGGTCATCCTGAAAACGGACTTCTTCGATGACGGAGAGTTCGGCCGCTCGTCCGTGCTGGGACAGGTACCGGTCATCTACACCGGCCCCGTGGACCGTTACTTCGACTATGCCGAAGGTGATCTTTCCTGGCGCACTATCGACCTCGAAGAAGAAGTCCTTCCGATCGAGGACTTCCAGGGTTGTGCCGTCATGAACTACCCCGACGCCGATGTCCCCTACACCCGCATTCACGAGTTCCGTCACTTCCACCCGGAGCGTGACTACACCAAGGACGCCACCGTCATCATGCGCGAGTTCTCCCGGTTTGCGGAGAAGGGCGACGAGCCGTACTACCCGGTAAACACTTCCGATGACCGCAGCAAACTGCTGGCCTACCGTGACTTGGCGCGCGGCGAGAAATCAGTGCTGTTCGGCGGCCGCCTGGGCACGTACAAGTATCTGGACATGCACATGGCCATCGGTTCGGCCCTGTCCATGTTCGACAACAAGATCAAGCCGCACTTCAGCGGCGGCGCAAAGTTGGAAAGCGGTGGAGTGGACGCATGACCGCCACGACGAACGAAAGCCAGGAGACGAACATGACGGCGACGCAAGCCGAGGCTGAAGCAGCACCCCGGGAGAGCGATCTTCGCATCGTCCAGCGGGTGGTTTTTCCTGCTAACCGCGACCTCGATACCTTGCCGCTGTACGTGGACCCGGATACCAATAAGATCCGGAAGCAGGAAGAAAACGGTCCAGCCGTCGTGCAGGCCGTGGGCATGGCCCGCAAACTCCACCCGGAAGACATCCTGGACCGCGGCTCGGTCCAGGTCCGCAGGGGCGAGCGACTCTCCTTCGGCTCCTACTTCAATGCCTTCCCGGCAAGCTACTGGCGCAAGTGGACCATAGCCACCAAAACCGTGCTCCACATCGAGACCGAGGGCGAAGGCACAGTCATCGTCTACCGCTCCAACGCCAGGGGCGCTGCCCAGCGCGTTGATTCGATCCTGGTGGAGGGCAACGCTTCGAACGACTTTGAGCTGACCCTCGCACCGTTCGGTGACGGTGGCTGGTACTGGTTCGACCTGATTGCCGGCGGCGACGGGATGACTCTCAAGAAAGCCCACTGGGCCGTTGCTTCCGAAGGCCGGCCGCAGGGTAAGGTCACGCTCGGCGTGACTACCTTCAACCGTGCCGACTACTGCTTGGAAACCATCAAGGCGATTGACGCCGATTCGGGCTTGCGCGGGATCCTCGCTGAGCTGATCATCGTGGACCAGGGCAACAAGAAGGTTGCCGACGAGGATGGCTTCGACTCGGTGGCAGCCTCAATGGGTGACCAGCTGCGCATCATCAACCAAGGCAACCTGGGCGGTTCCGGCGGCTTTGCACGCAACATGTACGAGATGCTCGTCTCGGACAAGAGCGACTACGTCATGCTCCTCGACGATGACATTGAGCTGGAAACCGAAGGCGTCATGCGCGCGGTCGCCTTCGCGGACCTTTGCCGCAAGCCCACGATTGTGGGCGGCCACATGTTCGACATGTACAACAAGTCCGTCCTGCACGCGTACGCCGAGGTAGTGAACTTCTACAGGTTCCTCTGGGGACCGGTGGAGGGCCTGGGCAACCATGATTTCTCGGCTGAAGGGCTCCGCTCGACGCCGCTCCTGCACCGCAGGTGGGATGCGGACTACAACGGCTGGTGGATGTGCCTCATCCCCAAGGCGGTCGTGGAGGAGATCGGCCTTTCGCTGCCGGTATTCATCAAGTGGGACGACGCCGAATATTCGCTGCGTGCCCGTGCCGCTGGGTACCCCACCGTCACGCTTCCCGGTGCTGCCGTGTGGCACGTCTCCTGGGCAGACAAGGACGACTCGGTTGACTGGCAGGCTTATTACCACGAGCGGAACCGCCTGATCGCCGCACTGCTGCACTCTCCTTTCCCCAAGGGTGGACGGATCTTCCGGGAAAGCCTGAACACGGACATTAAGCATCTTGTGTCCATGCAGTACTACCCCGAGCAGGCACGCATCATGGCCCTGCGCGATGTTCTTGAGGGCCCGTCCAAACTGCATGAGCAGTTGCCCACCACCATGCCCAAGCTCAGGACGATGCGTGAAGACTTCGTCGACTCGCAGGTCAAGACCGATCCCGGTGCATTCCCGGAGGTCTTCAGGAAGCGCCCGCCCAAGAAACCCCAGACGTACAAGCAGCCGGGTGCCCTTGGACTTCTTCCATGGGCAGTAAAGACTGTCCTGAAGCAGACCATCGCACCGGTGCGTGAATCGGCACACAGCAATCCTGAGGCACATGTTGCCCACCAGGACGGCAAGTGGTGGAGCCTGGCGCACTTGGATAGCGCAGTGGTCTCAAACGCCGATGGAACGGGCGCATCCTGGTACCGGCGCGATCCGAAACTCGTTCGCAAAATGCTCGCCGAAACGGCACAGTTGCACGCGCAGCTCTTCTCCAATTGGGAAACGCTTCGTGCCCAGTACCGCGATGCCTTGCCGGAGATCACCTCCATGGATTCCTGGCGTGAAACATTTGAAGCTTCGGAGCCCAAACAGTAGCAATGGCCGACTCGACTGATACATATGCTGTTCCCGGGGTTGGTGCCGGGCTGCTGGACGTTTTCCGGCGCCGGTACCTCCTCAAACTGATTGTCCGCAAGGAACTCCGGGTCCGATACCGGGGTTCGGTACTGGGGTTGGCCTGGTCCTACGTCAAGCCACTCGTGCAGTATGTGGTGCTCTTCCTGGCATTGGGCATCGTTCTCCGGGTGGGCGACCAGATCCCGAACTATGCGCTGTATATGTTCTCCGGCGTGATTGTGGTCAACTTCTTCACGGAGGCCTTCTCCAACGCAACGCGTTCAATCGTGTGGAACGCGCCGTTGGTGAAGAAGATCTACCTTCCCCGGGAGCTTTTCCCGGTGGCATCAGTGTGGGTTGCAGCGGTGCACTTCCTGCCTCAGTTGGTCGTCCTGCTTGCCGCGGCCCTGCTCAACGGGTGGCGACCCGACGCGGTCCAGCTGTTCGGGGCCGCTCTGGGCTTTGTGATTGTTGCCGTCACGGCTACGGGCCTTGGCTTGCTGGCAGGTGCCATCAACGTTTTCTTCCGTGATGCCGAAAACATCGTCGACATGCTCATGATGGTGGTTACGTGGACTTCTCCGGTCCTTTACGACTGGACCATGATCCGTCGCCTGGCTCCTGACTGGGCGCTGACGATCTACCAGCTGAACCCGGTGACGGTGGCCGTGGAGCTGTTCCACTGGGCATTCTGGTACCCGACGGTGACCAAGCCTGTAGAGCTGCCTCCGCACCTGTTGCTGACCGGCTTCGCCGGTCTTGGCATGGCGGCCCTGTTCCTTATCATCGGCCAGCTGGTGTTCCGCCGGCTTGAGGGCCACTTCGCGCAGGAGGTCTGAGTGGGCGCCGCAATTATCGTCAAGAACCTGAAGAAAACCTTCAATCTGCGGCACTCGCATTCCATGAAAGAGACGCTGGTGTGGCTCGCCAAGGGGCGCAAGGGGGACCTTTCCAAGAAGTTTGACGCCCTTCACGACGTCAGCTTCGAGATCCAGTCCGGCGAGACAGTGGCACTGTTGGGGTTCAATGGTTCAGGCAAGTCCACGCTGCTGAAGCTGATCTCCGGCGTCATCCTTCCGGACAAGGGCACAGTCCGAACGAAGGGAAGGGTCGCGGGCCTCATTGAGGTCGGCGCTGGATTCCACCCTGATTTGTCCGGTCGCGAGAACGTGTTCCTGAATGCAGCCATCCTTGGGATGACCGAAGACGAAATCAACGCCAAGTTTGATGAAATCGTGGCGTTCTCGGAAATTGAACAATTCATCGACACTGAGGTGAAGTTCTACTCCTCGGGTATGTTCCTCCGCCTCGCGTTTGCGGTGGCGGTGCACACCCAGCCGGATATCTTCCTCGTGGACGAAATTCTGGCCGTCGGTGATGAGCCCTTCCAACGCAAGTGCCTGGCCAAGATCAAGCAGTTATCTGATGAGGGACGCACACTGGTGGTGGTGAGCCACGACCTGGATATGATCTCCCGCATTTGTGACAGGGGAGTGGTCCTTTCTTCCGGTACCGTCCAGTTCGAAGGTCCAGCGGACCAGGCCGTGGCCTGGCTGAGGGATCGTAACTAACCGGCCTCCAAACGCCAAAAGTCGTCTGTCAACGGATGGCTAGTGGAAGCATCTAAGAAAGGCGACCGTAGGAATGGGTATCGGCCCGCTGCTGTTGTGTGTACTCCTGATTGTCGTGTTGTGGTGGGGGCCGGGCTGGCTGCTTGGTGAAGCACTGGGAATTCGTCGCACCGTCCTGCCCGTCGTGGCGCCGTTGCTTGGAATGGGGGCCCTGACAGTCATTGGCGTCACCGGCCATTCCCTGGGAATGAGCTGGCAGCTCCTGCCCGTTGCCGGAGTCCTGCTGCTGTTGGCCGTCGTGCTTTTCGCCCTTCGGATCTTCCTGGAGCGAAGATTCCCGGAAAGGTTCGGCACGCACGATCCGGGTCGCGCCGGGCTCTTCGGGAAGCACCACATCGCCGGGGCCTGGTGGATCCTGCTGGCCGGTCTGGTAGCCGGCGGTACCGTTTCCGCGGTCTCATGGACCGTGGGTACGGAAGGCCTCCTGGGCATCAACCAGGACTGGGACATCCCGTGGCACGCGAACATGATTCGTTTGATTTCGGTAAACCATGAATGGGACCCGGGGATTGCCGGCAACTTCGCCTACTACGACACCTCCATACCGGAGGCTCCGATTCGAAGCTATCCCATAGCTTTCCATGCACTGCTTTCTTTGGTATGGCCGTTTACCGGGGTCAGCCTCCCCGTCTTCCTCAATGTGTTCGTCCTGGTCATGATGGCCGTGCAGTTGCCTTTGAGCACGATGGCGCTGACCATGGTGCTGACCCGGCGGCCGATCGCGGTTGCTGCAGCAGGCGCGGTGTCAGGCTGGTTCACCGTCTACCCGTATGACCTCCTGTGGCGTGGGCCGTTGATTCCTTTCTTTGCCGGAATGGTCCTGGTGGGTCCCTTCGCGTTCCTGGCCATCAAGGGCGCCCTTGAGCGCCGCTACTTCTGGATCCCGGGCATCTCCTTCGGGGCCGTGGGCCTCATTGCGGTCCACCCCTCCTTGGCGTTCGTAGTCCTGCCGCTCCTGATTTTCTGGTTCTTGTCAGCCTTGGTCAGGAGAAAGGGCCGGGTTCTGGGGATCACGGTCTACCTGGCCGTCGCCGGGGTGCTGGCTGTTGTGTTGGGCGTGCCCATCATCCAGCAGATGCTCAAGGAGTCCGAACGCGTCTCCAAGATGATGTGGGCCCCGGATACCGACCGTAATGGCGCCATCCAAAACATCATCTTCCTTCACCACGGCTCCATCGCCATGCCCGTCCTGACTGCACTGGTGGCGTTGGGGTGTCTTGCGGTCGTTTTCAGGATCCGCATGTGGTGGTATTTCGGACCCGTTCTTGCTTTCGCTTTCCTTTCGGTTTACACGATGGGTAGCGAGAGCCCCCGCTTCCTGAACCTGACGGCGCCGTTCTATGACGACCAATGGCGGATCTTCGGGATTCTGGTCATGCTGCTGGTTCCTTTGGCGGGGTTGGGTGTTGCCCAGGCCGCGGAGGCAACTGAGTGGGTGGTCCGCAGGGTCCGCGCTCGCCGGCAGTCCCCTGAGGCCGGACGTGATGCTCGACGGCGGCCCAGTCGCCTCGTGGCTGTGGCAGCGGCGTCGGTGGTCCTGCTGGCAGCAGGTATTGCTGCCATTCCATACTTCAAGCAGAATGCCGAACGTATCAATCTCAACACCAAGGTGGACGGTCCCACGTTGAGCGTCGACGAAGTGGATCTGTTGAGCAGGATGGACCAGTACGTGCCGGAAGAGGCCACTGTCCTCAACGACTCCTGCGACGGCTCCGTGTGGATGTACGCCCTCGGAAACCGGATGCCCATGATCCGGCACTTTGAGATCTTGCCAACCAACCGGCAGTTGCTGGTGCTGCAGAAGCTCCCGGAGCTGGCCACGGATGCAGCAGCGCGTGAGGCTGCGGCTGAACTCGGCATCGAATGGGTCTACATTGCCGATGGCCGGATCCGCGCGTGGGATGAGCCCAAAGAGGGTTTGACCCAGCCGGACTCTATTCCGTACCTGCAGCTCGTTGCCCGCGAGGGCAATGCAGCACTGTACAAGATCGACTGGGCCCAGCTGCCCGGTGGCAAAGAAGCCTTCGATGCGGCCGCCAAGGATCGCGTCCAAGTCGATGGCGTTCCGGGAATCCTTGAGAACCGGAACCCTGACGGCATCGCCCCGCTTGGAAGGATCTGCTGACAATGAAGGCTTTCATCACCAAGTTCTTCACCTCCAGCCTGTTCCGGTTCCTGCTGATCGGCGGGCTCAGCTTCCTGGTTGACCTGGGGCTGCTGGCTCTGTGCTTCCAGGTCTTCGGGTGGCCGCTGTGGCTCGCCACGGGCGCAGGTTTCTGGGGAAGTTTCTTCTTCAATTACTTCTTGCAGCGCCACTTCGCCTTCGGCGGAGGCGGGACGGCCTTGGGCGGGGTGCTCCGGTACTCGGTCCTCTTGGTTTTCAACACCCTGGCCGTCATGGGAATCGTTGAGCTTTTCCAGTTCCTGGGAGCCGGCTACGTCATCGGTAAAGTAGTGGCGACCGCTGTCACCATGGGCTGGAACTACTTCATCTACAAGCACTGGATCTTTCCGCACAAGAAGCCTGTGCCGGATGCCGGCCACAAGTCCGGTGGAGTGTCCGAAACCGACGCACCACCACAGAACCTCACACCAAAGAGCAGCGAAGGATAAGCGATGTATCGAGGCGTTCGAATAGCCGCGGTCGTACCGGCCTACAAAGAAGAGAACCACATCGGGCAGGTCATCAAGACCATGCCGGATTTCGTCGATCACATCGTCATTGTCGATGACTGCAGCCCCGACGACACTTCGGGAGCTGCCCGGCGCGCCGATGACGGACGCGTGACGCTCATCCGCCATGAAGTGAACCAGGGTGTTGGCGGGGCTGTCCTGACGGCCCACAAAGCCGCAATGGAATTGGGCTCGGACATCAACGTGGTCATGGCCGGCGACGCGCAGATGGATCCGGAGTACCTGCCCCAGCTGCTGGACCCGGTGGTTGACGGCTACGGGTTCGCCAAGGCCAACCGCTTCTTCTCCGGCGAGTCCTTTGCCGGAATGCCCGGTTACCGGATCTTCGGCAACATCGTGTTGTCCTTTATGACCAAGTTGGCTTCGGGGTACTGGCACATCTTCGACCCCCAGAACGGTTACACGGCTATCCGGACCGAGGTCCTCCGCCGGCTTCCGATGAATAAAGTGGCGGCCCGCTACAGCTTTGAGAACGACCTCCTGATCCACCTCAACATCCTTGATGTCCCGATCGTCGACGTTCCCATCCCGGCTGTGTATGGAAATGAAGTTTCCAGCATCAAGCTGCGGAAGGTCATTCCCGAACTTCTGGCCATGTTGTTCGGCGGCTTCTGGCGCCGTGTCTGGTGGAAGTATATGGTGTGGTCCTTCTCAGCCGTTGCCTTGCTTCTCATCGCAGGCCTGGCGCTGATCGTCATGGGTCTTGGTGTCGGTGCCTGGGTGCTCGCGGCCAGCGTCGGTTCTCCGACGGCGGGGTCGGTGATGCTTGCTGTGGTGCCCTTTGTGCTGGGTGTCCAGATGTTGCTCGTTTCCTTGCAACTGGACATTCAGGCAAGTCCCGACAGGCCAACGATGCATCCCATGAAGGAACGTGCCTGACGCCCTAACAGGCTCCACGACAGCGAAAGGCCCGGACACACTGTGTGTGTCCGGGCCTTTTCCTATCCGCCGGGTAGTCCCCGCCGGGTTACGGATCGGCGGGAACTGCCTGCCAGGGCGTCATGGAAGGGAAGTAAATCCTCCCCAGCCCCAACCGACCTGGCTCCTTGAGAGCCAGCCGGAGGTTCCATTTCCGGGGTAGAGGAAGAGGCTGCCGCCGGAATCACGGGCCAGGACGTCGTTCTTGCCGTCCCCGTTGAAGTCGCCCGGTCCGAGGATCGCCGTCATGGAATTCCAACCGCTTCCCACTTGTACACGGCTAAGCCAGCCTCCGGTGCCGTTGCCCGGGTAGAGCCACAGCAGTCCGGACGTATCCCTTGCGAGGACGTCGGTTTTGCCGTCCCCGTTGAAGTCACCCGTGCTCAGGATGGCTGACATGACGTTCCATCCCGTGCCCACCTGCGAGACAGTACCGAAACCACCGGTGCCGTTCCCCCTATAGAGCCTCAGAATGCCCGACGAGTCCCTGGCCAGCAGGTCGGCCTTCCCATCGCCGCTGAAATCACCGGGAGCGATGATCATGGTCATTCCGTTCCACGCCGTCCCGGCTTGGACGCGTGGCTGCAGACCGCCGCTGCCGTTGCCGGGGTAGAGCCACAGGACGCCGTTGGAATCCCGCGCCAGGATGTCGCTTCGGCCGTCGCCGTTGAAGTCTTTGGTGGGCACAATCGACGTGAGCGAGTTCCAACCGGTCCCGATCGAACGCTGTGTGAGCCAACCGCCGGAGCCGTTTCCGGGGTAGAGCCACAGCGTGCCGCCATTGTCGCGTGCCACGACGTCGTTCTTGGCGTCGCCGTTGTAGTCCTTCCATGTATTGGCGGGAGGCACGGTCACTGTGTAGGCCTGGGTGACGATCGCGGAACTGTTGTTCGCTGGATCAACCGCAAAGTACTTCAGAGTCATCGACGACGTTAGCGTGATGGGGCTGGAGTACTTGTTGGCGGCCGTGGCCGTGGGATTCGTGCCGTTCGTGGTGAAGTAGATGCTCGATCCTGCTTCGTTGGCCGTCAACGTGATCTGCTGGTTTGCCGGGTAGCTTCCAGCAGGTGGGTTGACGGTCACCACGGGAGGCGTGGTATCGAGGACCGTGTAGGTCCGCGTGGCCACCGCTGACGAGTTGCCGAAGGCGTCCACTGCCAAGGCTTTGACCGTTGTGTTCCCGGTGATCGCGAACGGTGCAGTGTAGGCCTTGGTGCTGCCACCTGCCGCCGTTCCTGGGTTGGACCCATCCGTTGTGTAGTAGATGGTGCTGCCGGACTCACCGGCCGTCATGGTGACCAGCTGGCCCGAGGCGTAAGCTCCGTTAGCCGGGGTGATGGTCAACGACGGAGCAGTGTTGTCCAGGACGTAGGCCTGCGTAGCCACTGCTGACGAGTTGCCTGCCGTGTCCCGCGCAAAGTACTTCAGGGTCATGGTGGTCAGGGGGATTGGTCCTGAGTACACGGGACTGGAAGCTGTTGGCGTGCTTCCGTCCGTGGTGACGTAGATGCTCGCGGCTTCGTTGACCGACAGGGTGATGGTCCTGTTGGGACCGTACGTTCCTGCCGGGGGGTCCACCGTGACAACCGGCGCCGCAGTATCCGGCGCGAAGACGGTCACCGTTCGGGTGGCCGTGGAGGTGTTCCCTGCCTGGTCACGGGCTTCGACCGTGAACGTCGCCGGGCCACTCGGAACATCCGTGTACGTCTTGGGCGAGGTGCACTCCGTGAAGGCGTTCGATCCCAGCTTGCACCTGAAGCCTGCCACGTCGCTTGATGTGGAGGCAAAGACGAACGACGGCGAAAGGCCCACCGTTGCTCCCTCTGCCGGCGAGGTGATGCTCACCTGGGGCGCCGTCAGGTCCGCCGTGACCGTCACAGCGGCATCTGCGCTGACGTTGCCGGCCCTGTCCGTCGCCCGGACCCTGATGATGTGCTGGCCGGCAGTGGAGAGGGTCAACGTCTGCGCGTTGGCGCAGGGCGTAAACGTAGTTGTGGAATCGATGGAACAAGTCAGGACGGAGTCAGCTTCCGAGGTGACCCCGAGGACCGGCGATCCATTGACCGTTGCTCCTGCAGCGGGGGATGTGATGACGGGGGCTGCAGGTGCCGTCAGGTCGATGGTGAATGACCTGGAGACCGGCGTCCCCGACGGAGCGGCCCGGACGGAGAACGTGTAGGCGCCTGCCGCCAAGGCGGTAGGGGGCGTAAACGTTCCGTTGGTGCAAACCTGCCAGACCGGGGTGGCAGTGCTCAACTGGAGGCTGCATTCCAGTGCTCCTCCCGGCGGCGTCGAGGCCACAGTGAAGGTAGGCGTGGAGTCGTTGGTGAAGGCCGGGTTCGGTGCCTGGCCGCCGTTTGCGGCGGTCGGACCGCCAACGATGGACGGAACAACGCCGCCAAGGCTCAAGAGCCTGCCTTTTTGGGTCGGCTTGGCCGTCTCCAGCTGACCGGGGTCTTCCATCACCAGCAGCTTCCCGTCACGAATGTGAAGCCCGCCGATCTTGCTGAAGCCCAAAGCCCACTGGTTGTCCACCGTGTCTGTGCTCAGGTCGATCCGGGAGATCGTGTCTTTGCCCGCATCAGCTGTTGTGGTGCCGCCGCCCGTACCGGTGTACAGGACGAGGGGTGACTCCCAGTCGTAGTAGATGGCTGTCGGCTTGCCGACGTTGTACAGCGGCGAGGGGATATAGTTGGTGAGATCCCCGTCATCGGGTGCGGTGAAGACTGTCAGCCCCGAGGTTTCAGCGACATAGACCACGACGTTACCGGCGCTGTTGCGGTGCGTGGCGGCCAGTCCCAAGGCACTTGAGTTAACGGAGGCTATGTTTTCGATACTCGGATGCAGCGCCGTGGGGTCCACGATCTTGAGGATCATCCGGGCGTTGGCGAACGACACGTAGATATTCCCGTCAGGGCCGTCGCTGGCCGCATTCGGGCGAAGGTCGCCGTCGAAAATGGTCAGGCGGCTGTCGTACTCGAAGACACTGCTTCCGGAGTTCCACGAAGCACGCACCACTTCGGAACTTCCGACGGCGGCATCAGGAATGAAAGCGATCTCGTCACCGCTGCCCGGATTCCCCGGCGTCGGGTCCACCATGGCAGGGGCTCCCGGAAGCTTCGGTCCGTCATCGCTTCCGGCCAGGGTGCCTCCAAGGCAGGTGTTGGTTTCCAATCCGCCCGTAACAGCGCCGGAAGTCTCCGTGACACGGCAAAAACCGGCCCTGGCATCGGAGACCCAGATCCGGCCATCCGGATCGACGATGGATCCGGCTGCCTTGGTGAGGCCTACTGCCAGGGTCTGGCGCGCCTGGTCGGCTGCCGCGGGTCCCGCCCCCGCCAAGCCGGCAAGGCTCGCGGTGGCGAGGCTGGCCGCGGCCACCAGAGCGGTGAGCCTGCGACGGCGGTGCCCGTAGCCGCGGTTGGCCCGATCAGGGCGCGGGAGGGTTTTATGAGAGGTTCTTGAGCGACCGGCGAGTGCAAGACATGCCAAACCAAGCTGAAGAACACTGCGATTGCGCGTGTCCACCGAGGGATCCCCACTTCATTCGGATGCTCCCCAGCTCCGCATGCATTGGTTATTCGCCCCACGCCGTTTCCGGCTGCGTCTTAGTACATCTTCGACTCAATTTTCACATTTGTCACTACCGCATTTTCTGTGGACTTCGGTAAGCCCCGTCACGGCCGCGTCTTGACCCCTCGATGTACCGCCACGCACGATGGAGGTGGAGGTCACAATGCGCCGGCTCATGCCACTAACTGCTCTATCCCTTTTGCTGCTGACAGGCTGTGTGGTCCCGTCGCCGCAGCCATCGGAGAGCCCAACGCCGTCGGGATTCACCCAAGGGGAGACGACGACGCCGCCCGCACCGTCGCCGTCGTCCGTACCGCCCCCCGACGGCGACGGAAGCGACGACGGGCCGGGGGAGGATACTCCGGGCCGGTACGCGTACCGGTGCACCAGCCTCGATTCCTCGCCGGAGGTTCAGCTGTCGAGCCTTGCCGAAGTCTGGGCAGCAACGAACTACACCCGTATGGATTCCTGCGAAGTCACTTATCAAGGGCCGCAGCCGTTTCAACCTACGGAGCGTGAAGCCGAAGCAATCCAGGTGGCTTCCCGGGACGTCGCCGCAGAGGACGAAGTGAACGTGATGCTGCGGGTCCTGGGTCTCTGCACCAGGGTCAGCGACGAAGCCGGACCCGACGGTTTTGCCGGAGCTTCCAGGGAATCGCTGAAGGCTGCGGCCGACTTTTGCCCCGACGCACCGCAGGGCAAAATCATCGCCGCGTGGGCAGAGGGCACTCGTGTGGGGGACGGCAGCCACCGCGTTGGGGAGGGCCTGCAATCCGGCACCTACCAAGTGGTCAAGCCCGGTCCTTCTTCGGGGGAATGCGAGTGGTCGGTGAGGACAGACGCCGGCGCATTGACAGCCAGTGGAGGCTCCACAGACGCGGCGCAAGGGGTGCGGGTGGAGGACGGCCAAAACTTTACTAGTGACAAATGCGGAATTTGGGGGAAGATGTAGGGAGACGCAGCCGGAAACGGCGTGGGGCGAATAACCAATGCATGCGGAGCTGGGGAGCATCCGAATGAAGTGGGGATCCCTCGGTGGACATGCGCAGGCGCAGTGTTCTTCAGCTCGGCGTTGCAACGATTGCTTTGGCCGGTTGCTCAGGAACCAAAATTGATTCGTCCCAAACCTCCGCCCTTGACATGGCACCGGTCGTGGCAGGTGATGACAAAGTTGCCAAGGAGAGACCGGAACCGCTGGTGAGATACCAGTTCACATGCACGGCCGCTGACGGGAGCCTGATCGGCAAGTTCTCCAGCTTGGAAGAGGTGTGGGCGTCTACCCGTTACCTGCGCATCACTGACTGCTTGGTGGCTTACGTCGGTGCTGGGGCCCATGTCCTGACGGCGGAGGAAACTGCGGCAGTTAACGTCGCTGTGGCGGCGGGGGCTCCCGCCGGACAACAGACCGAATTGTGCCTCCGGATCATCCGGGCGTGCACCCGAACTGACCCGCGCACCCTCAATGCGGCACTGGCCGCCTACGGCGTCCCGATAGTGAAAGGTGCCCTGGCCTTGGCTCCTTTGGCGCCGCAGGCTGCCGTCTTTACCAAGTGGCTAAAAGCTGCCGGAGCGAAATAGAGGTAATTCCTGTCAGCGCAAAAGGGCGCGAACCCCTTTCGAGGTGCGCGCCCTTTTAGGCTGCCTGGAATTCAGGCCAATAATGAATTCATTGCATTGATGAGCGTGGTTTCCACCCCGTTGGCTCCTGCCTTGAAATGGGCCAGATGACCGTAAACGGTCATAGAGCCACCGGCAATTCCAGGAAAGTCCGGTTCCCACCCTCCCTCGTAGCTGCCCAAGGGCATAAAGGGCGGAAAGAATTCATTGCTGGGGATGTAGCAGCAGGACTCGTTGGCATAGCCGCCCACGATGATTCCGTTGGTACCGCCGTTCCGGCTTCGGAAATAGGCCGCGTAGCCGCTGACCAGTTCGCCGCCGATCATGGCGATCTTCAGCTGCGGGCTACCGTTGAACTTCCACACTTGGAACGGAGACGGGACCGCCGTCTTGTAGCTGTTGCTGTCGATGCGGCCGATCATCACCTGCGCGTGGCGCTGATACCACTGGGGCTGCCCGTTCGGATTTCCCAGGCGTGCCACATAGGCGGCCCGGACCGCTGCCAGGTTTCCCGCCGTCGCGGTGATGTCCAGCGGCAGCTGGACCTCCTGATATCTGGTCACCATGGGACCGCTGAGGGCCCGGCCTGCCGATTGCATCGCGGAGTTGACGGTAGCGCCCAAAGCGTCGCCGTGCTGGTCCCGCAGTTCCCAGCTGCGGACACCGCCGGGATCCTGGTCCCCGGCCGGCCCCTGGATAAACATGGCGAAGCAGTTGGGGTTGCGGTTCTCGATGTAGTTGCAGGCTCCCGCTGCAAAATCTCCGTCGAAAAGGGTACGCAGGCCGGCGCTGATCGGGTGGCAGCCATAGCTGAATATGACTGCGGCCGGGGTGCCGTTCCCACGCCGGGCGACGAGGACCGGTACTGCCGTTTCAGTGTAGGGGAGGCCCACCCGGTTGGCGGAGAAATTCTGTGTGGAGACCTTGTAGTCGAAGGTCACGGGCGTTTCATCGGCGTCCAGGGCTTCCTGCGCGAGGTCCACGATGGTGTCCTCAAGGTCGTCGCTGTAAGAACGCACCAAGCCAAGGTCCGACAACCCGTAAGCCATGTAGGGGTGCAGGGTATCAATCAGTGCGGGACCGTTGTGGGTATGCGTGGCCTGGATCAGGATGTCGCTGCTGGACCAGTCGGCCAATGCAAGGATCCTGGTCCTGATCCGCTGGTGCATGGCCCGCGGCAGCGCCAGGACATCCAGGCTGATGATGATGTGCGGGTGCGTGTCTTCCCAGATGAGGATGGCCCGTGCGTACAGAGGTTCGAAAGGGGAGCTGCTGGTGGCTTCCCGTCCGCCGTCCGTTGTCCCGTATCCCGCCATGTACGGATTGGTGCTCAGGGACGGCGTTATGTCAGCGCTGGCAGTTCCTATCCTAAACGCCATAAAAATCACTCCTTGATTGCGCGCTGCGGGATGATCTTCGTTTGCCCCCAAACAAAGCCCGTTTCCCGAATGCACTGAACAGCCAAAACGTGAGACCACCTTTATTAGACCACGCAATACCGGAAATTTGGCGGTTGAAAGGAGATTAATGCCGGGCCCTTGGATGGACCCGCTTTAAAAGGCGAAAGGCCCGTCCCTGGAGCTAATCCCGGGACGGGCCTGCACGGAGCGCCGGTGTTACCTGGCCGCAGCGGAGAAGATCGTCAGGCCATTCCAGCCGGTGCCGATTCTGCTGGGTGTTCCCCAGGAACCTTTGGCTCCGACGGGGTAGTACCGCAGTTCGCCGTCGGTGGTGCGGGCGATGATTCCGGTTGAACCGGCGCCGGCAAAGCTGCGGACCCCGCTGTAGCTGGAGATGATGTCCCAGCCGGTCCCCACGACTCGCGGAGCTTCGGTAACGAAGGCACCGGCGCCGTTGCTCCGGTACAGCTTAAGGTCCCCGCTGGGGGTCTTGGCCAGGAGATCCGCGTTGAAGTCCTTGTCGAAATCCAGCTGTGCGATATCCAGGCCTGACCAGCCGATGCCGATGGAAACGCCCGTGGACACAGTCTTCCCGCCCGGGTTCCTGAAGTAGTGGAGGCGACCGGTCGCGTCGTAGCCGACGATGCCCGGGTAGGGATCGGCCTTCTTCCAACTACCGACGGTCAACGTCCAGTTCTTCCAGTTGCTGCCGAGGGAGATCGGGTCACCGAAACCGCTGCCGTTTCGTCCCGGATAGACGGTCAAACGACCGTCGGACCACTGCGCCACGATGTCCAATGCCCCGTCCTTGTTCCAGTCGGTGACGAAGCCGGCTTTGAGGCCGCTCCATCCCGTCCCTATAAGGTCTTGGGGCGACAGCGCCGTGGAACCGGTTCCTTGGTACCGGTAGAGGTTGGCGTCCGGCCTTACGGCCAGCACGTCTTCTTCGTCGAGGCCCTGGGTTGTCTCAACGTCCAATGCAGCCCCGCTGATGAGGCTCGCATCGTTCCAGCCCAGGCCGATGAGACTGCGGGTGCCCCACGTTCCGGACGACACGGGGTAGTAATAGAGGTCTCCATTGACGGCACGTGCATGCAGGCCCTGGGAACCCGAACCGCTGAAGTTGGTGGCGGAGCTGACGGCACTCATCCCGGACCAGCCGCTTCCGACGACCCTTGCCGTTTCATTGAGGAAGCCGCCGACTCCGTTGGATCGGTATAGCCGGAGGGCGCCATCGGCAGTACGGGTGACCATGTCCTGGCTGCCGTCGCCGTCGAAATCAAGCTGGTTGAGTTGGTGCCCCCTGAAGCCTGTGCCGATCAGCGTTCCGTTGCCAAGCGCGCCGCCCCGGGTGTTCGAGTAGCGGTAGAGGTTTCCCAGATAGTCTTGGCCGATGACTCCGGGATAGGGGTCCTTCAGGTTCCACCAGCCCACCGTGAGTGACATTTCCTCCCAGCCTGAGCCCACCTGGACGGCTCCATAGAAGCCGCCGCCCGGGGCTCCGCGGAAGACCTTCAACGTCCCGTCGGACCACTGGGACAAGATGTCCTGGACGCCGTCCTGGTCCCAGTCCACGACGTATACGGCTGTTGCATCCGACCATCCCGACCCAATGGTGTACGGGCCGGTGATCTTGCCCGTACCGCTTGCCCTGAATGCGTCAAGCCTTCCTGAGGCGTTTGTGGTCAGGATGTCCGCGCCGGACTTGATGGCGGGATTGGACGGGTAGGAGACACCTCGGGCGAAAGTCCGCAGTTGATCGTAGCTGCCGTTGAAGATGTTGGAGTCGCCCTCGAAAGGCCCGGTGCTGCTGTATTGCCACATCGTGTAATTGCCCCAGCTCAGCGGCATGGAACCGGGAGTGTTGGTGGGGTTGGACCAGTAGGAGGCAATCCACAGCGGGTAGCTGCCGAAGGTGGAATTGCCAACGCACGTATTCCACCAGTCCGTGGTGCTGTAGATGACCGGAAAACGTCCCGTCAGTGCCTTCACCGTATTGCCGAAGTCCGCTGCCCACTGTCCGAGTTGGGCCTTGGACATGTCATAGCAGGTGTTGCCGAAGTAAAAGCCGTTGATGGTCCGGCCTGCGTAGGGGTTGTACTCGATGTCCAGCACCGGCGGAAGCGTGTAACCGTCGGCCGTCCACCCGCCACCGTTCGCCACGAAGTACCTGGCCTGGTCGGCGCCGGAGGACCAGTTGGGGATCGCGAAGTGGTAGGCGCCCCGGACCATGCCAACGTTGCGGGAACCGTTGTATTGCTGTGCGTAATTCTCGTTGAGGTAGTAGTTGCCTTCTGAAGCTTTGACGTAAGCCCAGCGGGAACCCATGTTCCATTGGCTCTGCCAGTTGACGTTGCCTTGGTGGGCGCTGACGTCCTGGCCTTGCACTCCGATCGTTGGACGCCAATGTCCGGGATCCGGAGCCATGGGGACGATGCTGCCGACTCCCCGTGACCCCGATGGGGTTGACGTGCTGCCCTGTTCCTTCGCCGCTGCCACGCGGGGCGATCGCTGGCCCATCTCCGCGCCTCCGGCGGGAATGGCTGCCCGCATGGCCGCTTTCATGGCTTCAGGGTCCCCAGGGCCGCCGGGCTGGCCCGGGTTTACTGCCTGCGTCCTCGCGTCCCGCTTGTGTCTGGCGGCAGAGTCCGGGGCTTCAGCGGCAGAAGGTTCGACGGCGGTGGAAGCCGCCGGTTCTCCGCCGACGCTTGCCCCCGGCCGAGGCGCGGCTTGCTCAGGGCTGCCTGGCCCGATGGGCGGATACTCCTGGTTGACTGCGGCCGACTCCGTGGTCTGCGAGGGGGGAGCAGGCCGGGGGCCCGGCTCAACTGCCTTAACGGGGCCCACGAGGAAGGTCCCGGCCACGATGGCCAAAGCGAGGCCTATCCCGGTCCTGGCCAGAGACCTGCGTGGAAAAGAGCGTACTGAGTTACTCGTCATATCCATTTTTCCGGCCTGTACCGCGGTTCCGCGGTAAGTAGTGGCTTTGCCAACAGGCTCCGGGGCGGGCGCCTGCATAAGGGACCAAAGGCCAGCTCCTATCGGGCATTACCCTAACACTCGGGAAACTGGAGTGACTAGTGGGACTGATGCTGCACATGGGACGGCCGCAGCCACTTATCCACAAGCTCCACCACGCCCCTTTTGAGCCGGTCCGCCGCTGCCCTAGCGTAAATATCTCGAGATACGCCTCTCGTTTATACGTTCCTGGTTGATGGGGGTTCCATGGATGCGCTGCGCATTATTGAAGGTGAGGTCCGCGAGCTCGTCCGGAGGCAGGGGCTGGATCCTTTCGAGGAAGCCGGAGAAGTGCGGCTGCTAGTTGACGCGGCCATCAATGACTATGGCCAAAGATCGCTTCTGGCCCCGTTGCCCCATATGGGTCCTGTGGACGTGGCACGCCGCCACATTTTCGATGCCGTGGCAGGATTCGGGCCGCTCCAACCACTGCTGGACGACCCCAGCGTCGAGGAGATCTGGATCAACGCTCCACACGAAGTCTTCGTTGCACGCAACGGTGAATCCGAACTCACTGATATAAGCCTGACCGGGCAGCAGGTCCGGGACCTTGTGGAGCGGATGCTCAAAACCTCCGGGCGCAGGTTGGACGTGTCCTCGCCTTTTGTTGATGCCGCCCTTCCCGACGGCTCGCGGCTGCACGTGGTCATCCCCGACGTCACCAGGAAGCACTGGGCAGTGAATATCCGGAAATTCATTGCCAAGGCGCGTAGGCTCGAACACCTCGTGGAACTGGGCAGCCTTAATTCCCAAGCGGCCAAGTTCCTCGGAGCAGCTGTAGCGAGCGGACTCAACATCCTCGTCTCAGGGGCCACCCAGGCGGGAAAGACGACGATGCTCAATTGCCTGGCCTCCGGCATCGGTCCCCGTGAGCGGGTGATCACGGTGGAGGAGATCTTTGAGCTTCAACTTCCCCTTCGGGATGTCGTCGCCCTCCAGTGCCGGCAGGCGAACCTGGAAGGCGAGGGCGAAATTCCCATGCGGAAGTTGGTCAAGGAAGCCCTGCGGATGCGTCCCGAACGCCTGGTGGTGGGCGAAGTCAGGGAGGCCGAAAGCCTGGACATGTTGATAGCCCTGAATTCCGGCCTTCCCGTAATGTGCACCGTCCATGCCAATTCGGCGCACGATGCCGTGACGAAAATCTGTACCTTGCCACTCCTTGCGGGATCGAACATCTCCAGCGCGTTCGTTGTTCCTACGGTCGCTTCCTGCATTGACCTTGTGGTTCATTGCAGCCGCCACACTACGGGACGCAGGCAAGTGACCGAGATTTTGTCTCTGGGCCGGCGGGTTGAGAACGGCGTGATTGAATCTTCGCCGGTTTTCCAGATGAGCGAGGGACGGTTGCGCCCCAGGGGGACCTCCATGCCCGCGCCGGAAAAGTTCGCGAGAGCAGGCTTCGATGTTGCCGAACTGCTGGAACTGAACTGATGGCGGCGTTGCTGGGGCTGTCATGCGGGGTGGGAGTCTTCCTGATGTGGTGGTCGGCGTGGTCCGTCCCCGGAACCGGAGTAGCCGCCCCCAAGGGGCCGGGTCGATTCGAACTCCTGCTGCTCTCTGCGGGGATTGAGAAGGTTTCGGGAGCAGGCCTCATCATCAGCTGCGCAGGGTTGGGCTTGGTGGTCATGCTCCTGTTCTTCGCAGGGACGGGCTCGCCCGCTGTTGCTGCATGCTTCGGATGTTTTGGCGCATGGCTACCCGTTGCGGTGGTTCGGAGACGGGCCAAGAGGCGGCGATCCAGCCTGCGGCAGGTTTGGCCCGACGTCGTAGACCACCTGCGTTCCGGCATCCGGGCAGGTCTGTCCTTGCCCGACGCCTTGGTTCAACTCGGCTACAAGGGGCCCGAAGAAATACGGCACCTGTTTGTTGATTTCGCCGCAGATTACAGGTCGGGCGGACACTTTGAACCTGCATTGGACAAGCTCAAGGAGCGGCTTGCGGATCCGGTTGCGGACAGGATTGTCGAAGCACTGCGGATGACACGGGAAGTCGGTGGCTCGGACCTGGGCCATATGCTGGGCACCCTTGCTGCTTTCTTGCGCGAAAGCAGCCGGACCCGGGGTGAGCTTGAAGCCAGGCAGTCGTGGACCGTGAACGGAGCAAGGCTCGCCGTGGCGGCTCCTTGGATCGTGCTGGTGGTGATGGCCGGGAGGCCGGAAGCAATGGCGGCGTACAACTCCGGCACCGGAGCCGGAGTGCTTCTGGGCGGACTGGCAGTGTCGGTGGCCTGTTACTCACTCATGCTACGGATCGGTGCCTTGCCAGAAGATGTCAGGGTGCTTCGATGACGGCCGCTTTGGGTCCAGCGGTCGCTCTTGGCTTCCTGTTGGGGGCAGGATCCTGGCTTGTCATGGTGAGGTTGCCTTTCATGCGGAAGCCAACTTTCCAGGACAGGGTGGAGCCGCAACTAAGGGCCCATAATCTCCACTCCCGTCTCCTTCGCCCGATCGGCCGGGATGTTGCACCCTTTGGGCCTTTGGAGCGCATCCTGCGGCCGGTGGTTCGCGAGGGGCTCGGCTTGCTGGCTCGTTTCGATCCCGGCGGGACCGCCCTTGCGCGCAAGCTGGCCCGGGCAGGTGCCGCGAAGTCAGTGGTCGACTTCAGGGCCGAGCAATTGCTGTGGGCGACCGGCGGAGTCCTGCTTGCGGTGCTCGGGGTCCTGGCGAGCGCGGTTTCCGGAAGGTTCCTCCCCCTCGCAGCGCTGATTGCCGTTGCGGGCAGTGCTGCGGGCGGGTATTTGCTGCGGAGCTTTGTCCTGGACCTGAGGATAAAGAGGCGCGAGGCGGCGTTTTTGGCGGAGTTCCCGGGTGTTGCCGAGCTGTTGGCACTTGCAGTGGCGGCGGGTGAAAGCGCACTCAATGCGATGGAAAGGATCTGCAGGACGTCCAACGGGGAACTCGCCAAGGAGTTCGCTGAGGTGTTGGCCGACGCACGATCCGGCAAACCCTTCACTGAAGCGTTGCAGGCTTTCTCCGCAAGGACCGAGGTGCCGGCGGTAGTCCGCTTTGTGGACGGTCTGGTGGTGGCTGTGGACCGGGGCACGCCTCTGGCCGAGGTTTTGCGGGCCCAAGCGGCCGACGTCCGCGATGCAGCCAAGCGGGAGCTCATGGAGTCGGCCGGGCGCAAGGAAATCGGCATGATGGTCCCCCTGGTCTTTGGCGTCCTGCCCCTGACCGTCATCTTTGCGGCCTTCCCGGCCGTGGTCGCCTTGGACATCAGTCTTTGACGAGGCCCCACGACTCCAGCCGCAGCAAACAGAACTGATCACCATCACAACCAACTCATAGGAGTGACATGAAAAGAATCGAAGAGAACCACGCATCGGACCCTCGTGCACCGTGGACCCCGGCGGCCCGCCTTATGGTTGCGGCTACGACCCTTGGACAAAAGTTGGTCGGGTACGAGGAAGACCATCCCGAACGGGGCGACGTTCCGGGTTGGGTCATGATCACCTTGATGTCAGCGATCTTGGTTGCAGGCCTCCTGGCCTTGGCGTCTCCGGCACTTGAGGGCCTCTTCAACCAGGCCATCGCCAAAGTAGGCAAGTGATGGTTTGGGCGACGGGCGGGTCTCCTCCCACGGACAGCGGAGCACGGGAACGCGGATCCGCCGTCGTCGACTTTGTCCTTGTGGGGGGAGTGCTGACGCTTCTGTTCATGTCGGTCATCCAACTGATGCTGGTCCTGCATGTCCGAAACCTGCTGATTGACGCTGCTGCCTCGGGGGCCAGATATGGCGCACTGGCGGATCGGACCCCGGCTGACGCCGTAGCCAGGACGAACGAACTGATCGGCACGAGCGTCAACAGCGGGTTCGGATCCGATATCAGTACCAGGGAAGTCGACATTGAGGGTCGGTCCACACTCGAGGTGACCGTCAAGGCTCCATTGCCGATCTTCGGCCTGATCGGTCCTGGCCACGCATTACAGGTCACGGGCCATGCGGTCATCACGGCTCCACGTTCCAAGGCGGGGAATGCTGCGGCTGGTTGAGGATGAGACCGGCAGTGCGGCGGTTGAGTTCCTGCTCTTGTCTGTCATGCTCATGGTTCCTGTTGTCTACTTCATTGTCACCATCGGCCAGATACAGGCGGGCATGTTCGCAGTCGTGGCCGCTGCCGACCAAGCGGCCAAGGTCTTTGTGTCCGAACCGGAGCCCGGGCAGGCGCTGGCAGCTGCCGAGGAAGCGGTGGCCGTCGCGTTGGGCGACTATGGCTACACGGCAGAGGCAGTAACTGTGGATGTCTCGTGCGACAGGCCCCAATGCCCCTCGCCCGGGGCAACGGTGTCCGTTTCAGTCCACCTGTCAGTACATCTGCCCATGGTGCCGTTTGGGGATGTCTTGAAACTCGATGCTGCCCACTTGGATGCCTCTGCAACACAGAAGGCCGGCCGCTTCAGATGAGCCGGCAGGAAACCCATCCCAAAGAGGAGGGGCAGATAGCAGTGCTGTCCATTGGATGTGTCCTCCTGGCGCTGTTGACGGCCTCGGTAGTCATGGCCGTTTCCGCGGTCTATATAGAGCACAAGAAGCTTCTGTCCCTGGCCGACGGTGCCGCGCTCGCAGCGTCGGACACTTTCATGGCCGGAGACATGGAAGGTGGCGCCGCGCCTTCCGTGTCATTGGGCGATGAACGGGTGTCCGCTGCTGTCCAGACGTACTTGGCAGCCAGTGACGCCTATGCCCATCATGACCAGCTGCACATCGAACCGGGGACACGAAGCAGTCCTGGAGGAACTGCGCTGGTGACACTGTCCGCTGTAGCCCATCCGCCGGTGGTCAGCTTCCTGCTTCCTGAAGGCATCTACGTGGAAGCCACGTCAGCCGCGAGGTCACGGTTGACACAATGACGCCCGAACCGGGCCCTTCTTCAACCGCACAAGGCGTGAGCCGCCAATAGCGTAGGCTTGAATGACCATGGCTGAGATTGACTTTCCCGCAGAAATCCGCGCGCTCCGCGCCACTTACAGCTCCATCGAAGACGTCAGCGATGTCGAGGGCCTCAAGGCCGAAATCGCGGAGTTGAGCGAGCAAGCCGGAGCCCCGGACCTATGGGACGATCCCGCGTCGGCCCAGGTAGTGACGTCACGCCTGTCCCATCGCCAGTCCGAGGTGGAACGCCTCAGCAAGCTTGCCGCGAGGATTGACGATCTGGAAGTCCTCGTGGAACTGGGCCAGGACGAGGGCGACGAGGCCTCGATGGCCGAAGCGGAAAAGGAGCTCGAATCCATCCGCAAGGCGCTCGCGGAACTCGAGGTCGTGACACTGCTGTCCGGCGAGTATGACGAACGTGAAGCCGTCGTGACCATCCGTGCAGGAGCGGGCGGTGTGGATGCCGCCGACTTTGCCGAGATGCTGTTGCGCATGTACCTGCGGTGGGCAGAGCGCCATGGCTACCCGACCACTGTCATGGACACCTCCTATGCCGAAGAAGCGGGACTGAAGTCGGCCACGTTCGAAGTGAAGGCTCCATATGCTTTCGGGACCCTGAGCGTCGAGGCAGGCACGCACCGCCTGGTCCGCATCAGCCCCTTTGACAACCAAGGCCGGCGGCAAACGTCATTTGCTGCAGTGGAAGTCATCCCGCTGATTGAGCAGACCGACTCGATCGAGATCCCGGACAATGAGATCCGCGTGGATGTCTTCCGCTCTTCCGGCCCGGGCGGACAGTCCGTCAACACTACCGACTCGGCCGTCAGGCTCACCCACATTCCCACCGGAATTGTGGTGTCCATGCAGAACGAGAAGTCACAGCTGCAAAACCGTGCTGCCGCGCTGAGGGTACTCCAGTCGCGTTTGCTGTTGCTCAAGAAAGAGCAGCAGGACGCCGAGAAGAAGGCCCTGGCCGGCGACGTCAAAGCATCCTGGGGTGACCAGATGCGCTCGTACGTACTGAACCCGTACCAGATGGTGAAGGACCTCCGGACCGAGCACGAGGTAGGAAATACGTCCGCGGTGCTCGACGGCGACATCGATGACTTCATCGATGCAGGCATCCGCTGGCGTACCGGCAACCGCAACGCTGCCGAGTAGGTCCGGTCCCCCCTCGCCCGTAGCAGTGCGGCAAACGGGAATTGTCCGTGATGGGGGAGCGCCCCAGTGGGTGCGGTTTTGGCGACACGCCCCTCAAACCGGCCGAATCGCCACCTGCCCCTGCGTATAGTCGAGAGGCCGGTGCTCTCACTTCCCCCATTCGAAAGCCCGCGCTCCGGCTGTTGGACTGGGCCAAAAAGTCATGTCCGGCGGGGTCAAAAGGGTCATGATCAGATTTGAGAATGTCACCAAGGTCTACGAGCAGAACGCGCGACCGGCGCTCGATGCTGTCAGCCTTGAGATCAACCGCGGTGAGTTCACCTTCCTCGTGGGCGCCTCGGGCTCGGGTAAGTCCACTTTCCTGAGGCTGATCCTGAAGGAAGACAAAGCGACGTCCGGCTCTGTCTACGTGGCCGGCCAGAACGTCGCCAACATTTCAAGCTGGCGCGTGCCCAAACTTCGCCGCGGCATCGGGGTGGTCTTCCAGGACTTCCGCCTCCTGCCGCAGAAAAACGTCTTTGCCAACGTGGCTTTCGCCATGCAGGTGATTGGCAAGAGCCGCTCCATCATCCGCGAGACCGTCCCGGAAGTCCTCAAAACCGTGGGCCTCGAAGGCAAGGAGCGCCGCATGCCGCATGAACTGTCCGGCGGTGAGCAACAGCGTGTTGCCATTGCCCGGGCGGTCGTCAACCGGCCTGGAATCCTGCTGGCCGATGAGCCCACCGGCAACCTTGACCCCATCACGTCCATGGGCATCATGGGCGTCCTGGACAAGATCAACCAGAACGGCACCACCGTGGTCATGGCCACCCACGACGACGACATCGTCAACGAGATGCGCCGCCGCGTGGTGGAACTGCAGAACGGCAAGATCATCCGCGATGAAGCCAAGGCCCTTTACACGTCCATGATTCCCGTGGTGGGGGAGTCGCGGAGGCTCCGTGATGCAAGCGACGAAGAAATCAACCGCGCCCAGGGGGCCCAGCTGTGAGGCTTCTGTTTATCCTCGGGGAAATCGGCAGCGGGTTGCGCCGGAACCTGTCCATGGTGATCTCCGTGGTGCTGGTGACCTTCGTGTCGCTGACGTTCGTGGGAGCAGCCGGGATGCTCCAAATGCAGATCAACCAGATGAAGGGCTACTGGTACGACAAAGTCCAGGTTGCCGTCTTCCTGTGCAACGATGGCTCCACCACCGTTGGTTGCGCCTCCGGACCCGCCACGAAAGAGCAGCAGGACAATATCCGGGCAATGCTCGAGTCGCCGGCCGTAAAGCAGTACGTCAACGACTTCCAATTCGAGTCGCAGGCCGAGGCCTACAAGCACTTCAAAGACCAGTTCTCCAACTCGCCAATCGTGGATTCGGTCACCGAGGACCAGTTGCCGGCTTCGTTCCGGATCAACATGAAGAACCCGGAAAAGTACCAGATCATCAGCGAGACCTTCTCATCCCAGCCGGGCGTCGAGACAGTCAGCGACCAGAGGCAGGTCCTGGAGAGGATCTTCTCCTGGATGAACGGTGCTTCCGTGGTGGCGGTTGGTGTCGCAGCCGTGATGATCTTCTGCGCAGTGCTGCTGATCACCACCACCATCAGGCTTTCGGCGTTCAGCAGGCGGCGGGAAACGGGCATCATGCGGCTTGTGGGCGCGTCGAAGACAGTCATCCAGCTGCCGTTCATCCTGGAAGGGGTGATAGCCGCCGTCGTGGGTGCTGTCCTGGCCTCCCTCACGCTGTGGCTGATGGCGCACTTCTGGCTCAACGGCGATCTCTCCAGGCAGTTCTTGAATACACCGTTCATTTCGTCGACGCAGGTTCTGGTACTGGCACCGGTGCTCATTGCACTTGGCGGCGGCCTTGCCGGGATATCCTCGTTGTTGACCCTCCGGCGCTACTTGAAGGTTTAGCCGTGGATCGAGAACAAACCCCCGACGCCGGCAAACGCAAAGGAACCCCCATGAGCACGATGGACCGGACATCTCTTCGCCGGCGCCTCGCGTCCGGACAAGCAAGGATTCTTGGTGCCGTCGTAGCGGCCGGCCTGGCTGCAAGCCTCCTTTCGGGCGTTCCGGCCGCGCAAGCAGACAATCTGGACGACCAGCAGGCAGCCCTTGAGGCTGAATCTGCCCGGGTACAGGCATCCCTCGAATTCGTCGACGCAAAGATCGCGAAGGCGGCCGGGGATCTGGTGATCTACCAGGGCCGCCTTCCCGGTGCCCAGCAAGCGCTCCTGGAAGCCCAGGGCAGAGTGGCCAGTGCCGTCAAGGAAGTCGAGGCATTGGCGGCCAGGGTTGAGCTGGCGCAGCAGAACAAGGCCAAGATCACCGAGCAGCTTGAGAGCGACAAGCAGAAGATCACCGATACCAAGAAGTTGATCGGGCAGATTGCTTCCCAGGCCTACAAGTCAGGCGGGGTGCCGACCAACATTGCCTTGCTCTTCGGCTCGGATGAATCGGGCAGCCTGACAGAGTCCATGGACCTTGCCGATCAGGCAATGCGCAGCCAGAACGCTGCGATGACCAAGCTGACCCAGCAAAACGCCGCCAACGTCAACTCGCAGGCGCGGTTGGCAGCAGTGGAAGCTGAGATTCAGGACCTCAAGGCGAAGGCTGACGCAGCCCTCGAGCGCGAAAAGGCCGCTCGGGACGAAGCGGCCAGCAAGAAGGCCGAGGTCGACAAGCTTATTGAGGACACCACCCGGCTCAACAGCCAGCTCCAAGCAGCCAAGCCCGGCATCGAGGCGGACCTAGCACGGGTCAAGGCCGAGCAGAACACCGTGGCAGCCGAAATCGAGGAGCGCGATCGAAAGTTGCGCGAGGCGTGGGAAGCCGAGCAGCGCCGGCTCGCCGCCGAAGCGGCTGCGGCAGCTGCAGCCGCCGCTGCGGCGCAGGGCAAGCCGGCCCCGCCGGAGCCGGTGTACGTTCCGCCGGTAGGGTCGCCGTCGGCCTTTGGCCTGCGACACCCGTTTGCCAACTACGTGCCCATCACTTCCGGCTTCGGCTGGCGAGCGACCCCGCCGGGTACCATCGACTTCTACGGCACGGGAGGCTACATGCACACAGGCATCGACTTCGGTGCATCGTGTGGCACGCCGGTCTATGCCGCGGCGGCCGGCGAGGTGTTCAACTCCGGGTGGAATTCCGCTGATGGTGGCGGTTGGCGCGTCAAGCTCTCCCATGGGGTTGTTCAGGGAAACTCGTTGACCACCATTTACTACCACAACAGCAGCATCGTGGTGGCAAACGGGCAGCGGGTCTCGCAAGGCCAGCTGATCGCCTACTCGGGAAGCACCGGCAACTCAACCGGCTGCCACGCGCACTTTGAGACGTGGCTGAACGGTGCAGCCGTGGATCCCATGACCCTCCTGTAGCGTCTTTTCCCCTGAGCGAACTGATTCCGCCACGGCACAGAGCCGGCTCATCCCTGGCGTACACTGGGTTGGAATCCGCAACCAGCAAGGAGTTCTACCGTGCCCAAAGAAAGTGGCCGTAAGGTAGTGGCCACCAATCGGAAGGCCCGGCACAACTACCTGATCCTCGATACCTACGAGGCAGGCATTGCCCTGATGGGTACCGAGGTGAAGTCCCTCCGTGAAGGCCATGCCTCCATGGTGGACGGCTTTTGCACCTTCTATAACGATGAGTTGTGGATGGAGGGCATCCACATCCCGGAGTACAACCAGGGGAGCTGGACCAACCACGCCGCGCGCCGGCGTCGTAAGCTCTTGCTGCACCGGGAAGAACTGGACAAGATCTCGCACAAAATCCGCGAGTCCGGGTTCACGGTGGTGCCCCTTCAGTTGTACTTCCTGGATGGGCGGGCAAAAGTGGAAATCGCGATCGCCCGCGGTAAGAAGGACTACGACAAGCGCCAAACGCTGCGGGAGCAGCAGGACAAGCGCGAGTCGTTGCGCGAATTGCGGGAACGTAACCGACGCTCGTAGCGGGTCGCGGAACCCGCGCGGGTTCCCGGGAATGATCTTCGGGGAACATGCGTTATGATTGGTAGTCCGGCGGGAGTGATGAGCAAACGCCGGTTTGGTAACAAAATACGGGGATGATCGGTTTCGACGATGTTAGTCGCGACAGGTGAAGCGGGCCGAGGATGCAGAATTATCTCGTTAACGCTGTCTGCAAACCAATAAGTGCCGAATCTAAGCGCACTGACTTCGCTCTTGCTGCCTAAGCAGTAAGACAGTCCGTCAGCCCGGGGTTGCTATCGCCCCGGTTCCTGGCGTCATTTAGATAGCCACTGCTGTTTGCCTTCGTCATTGGGGTAAACGGGACTTTTAGATGACTGGGCCTGGATCAGCCACCTGTTTGCAGGATGGCTGGGGCCGAGAAAATCCGACGCAAACTGCGCCCGGAGAAGCCCTGACAACACGACATCGGACGGGGGTTCAATTCCCCCCATCTCCACCCTTGAAAGCCCTCGGACACTCGTCCGGGGGCTTTCTTTTGCCCTCCTGCAGCCCGGCGGTGCCGTGCTGGTGCAGCCCGGCGGTGCCGTGCTGGGGAAGCCCTGCGCTGGGGCAGGGGCCACACCGCGGCCGGTACATCGCAGCAGGTTCACCCACGGCGTAGCCGGGACAGGACTAGGGGACCCGGCGCATCGGTTGTAGTGGATAGGCCCGCAGGGGCATCGGCCGGGTGGCAGGAGGCAACATGATGGACGTCGGGCGCGAGTTTGCATTCGAAGACAACAATCCGGGAGCGGGCAACGGGACCGAAACCGACGACGACGACGTCCTGGACGCGTACTCGCAAACGGTCATCCGCGTGGCCGGCTCGGTGACGCCGCATGTGGCCGCCATCGAGATGGTCAGCACCCGGCGCAACGGCCGGGTTCGGGTGGGCAGCGGCTCGGCTGTGGTCTTTACCGTCGACGGCTACCTGCTCACCAACGCCCACGTCGTTGCCGGGACCGAGTCCGGCCGGGCCGTCTTCGCCGACGGCAAGCAAAGCGACGTCCAACTGGTGGGTGCCGATCCGTTGTCCGACCTCGCCGTGGTTCGGGGACTGGGCAGAACCCCGCCTCCCGCTGTGTTGGGGAACGCGGAATTCCTGCGGGTGGGCCAGTTGGTCATCGCCGTCGGTAATCCCTTGGGGCTGTCCGGCTCCGTGACGGCGGGTGTTGTCAGCGGGCTCGGAAGGTCCATTCCAGTGCGTGCAGGGGAGCACAGGCGGGTGATCGAAGATGTGATCCAAACCGACGCAGCACTGAACCCCGGGAACTCCGGGGGAGCGCTGGCTGACACCAAGGGACGCATTGTGGGCATCAATACCGCCGTTGCCGGGCTGGGACTTGGCCTGGCGGTTCCCATTAATAGGACAACCCAGCGGATCATCTCATCACTTCTCAAGGATGGTCGCGTCCACCGGGCCTATCTGGGGCTGGTGAGCACACCCATACCGCTCGACGCGAGCGCGGTGGTGCGCACGGGCCAGAAGGAAGGGCTGCGCGTCGTGGAAGTGATCGCCGGTTCCCCGGCCGAGTTGTCCGGGTTGCAGCCGGGGGATGTGGTTCTCCAAGCCCAAGGACGGGCCGTTTCCAGTGCCGAGAGCCTGCAGAAGCTTCTCTTCGAGGAGGCGATCGGTCAGCCGTTCCCCTTGACGGTTCTGCGGGAGGGAAAACTGGTGGGGCTGGTTGCGGTTCCGTCGGAAATGGGCTGAGGCGGCCTTGGCTTCCCGGTCAGATGCCAGGACGACCGGAAGAGGTTATTGGTCTTCGGCGCGGACGTCCACGACGCCCACGAAGCGGCTGCCGATACCCTCATACTCGGTTCGTACGTCCCCGGCGAACAACTCGGGCAGCTCCCTGCTGCGGTGATGCCCGCAGTAGACGAATGAGAACTCCGGCCACCATTTCTTGGGCCTGACTGCCTCGGAATAGTTGCAGACCGCGCAGTCCAGGTGCACCCACACCGGACGTTTGCCGGTACGGTTTGCGCGGGACTGCACCAACCATGGCGGCGGGTTGTCCTGGAGATCTCGAAGGTCCGATTCCGACAGCCGGGGCGGGATGCCGTGGCGCTGGGCCATTTCCATGGAGATATCAAGGGCCAAAGCGGCATCACGTCTGCTGATCACCACTCAACGATACGGCAAGCGTAGGCTGTGCACATGACGGCTGAAGCGGCCCTGCCACCCAGCACACCCTTGCAGCGGCGGGTCTTGGTGGTGGCGATCGTGGCATCTTTCATCGCCATCCTGGATGGCTTTGTGGTCAATCTCGCGCTGCCGGCGATCGGGCGCGAATTGGGCGGCGGCCTGGTGATCCAACAATGGGTGGTGGATGCCTATCTGCTGACCTTGGGTTCCCTCATCCTTGTTGCCGGTTCGCTGTCGGACCATTTTGGCCGGGCGAGGATCCTCGAATGGGGACTGACCGGCTTCGCAGTCACCTCGGTTCTGTGCGGCTTGGCATGGAACGGGGAAATGCTGGTGATCTCCCGCGCCCTGCAGGGGATTGCCGGCGCGCTCCTGGTACCAAGTTCCCTGGCGATGATCGTGACGGTGTTCTCCGGTCCGGCCCAATCCAAGGCCATTGGCCAATGGTCCGGTTGGACGAGTGCGGCGGCGATCGTTGCGCCTTTGATCGGGGGCGTCTCCGTTGACCTGCTGTCCTGGCGTGTCATCTTCTTCATCAACGTCATTCCCGCCGCGGTGATCTGGCCGATGCTGGTGCGGCTGCGAAGTTCCGATGCCGCAAGGGACAAGAGCAAGAAGATCGACTACACCGGAGCTGCCCTGGCGATGGTGGGGCTTGGCGGCCCGGTCTTTGCCTTCATTGAGCAGGGTCGCCTGGGGTGGTCCGCCCCGCAGGTTTGGCTGCCGTTGGTGGTGGGCGCCCTCGCCTTGGTGCTTTTCCTGCTCCATGAGAACAGGACCGCAGAACCCATGCTGCCGCTGCGGCTGTTCGGCATCCGGAATTTCGGCTGGGGCAACCTGGCCACGCTGGCCATCTACGGTGCCATTTCCCTGGGATTCTTCGTCCTGGGCATTTACCTTCAGCAGGTGGGCGGCATGGGTGCCACGACGGCGGGGATCGCCCTGCTGCCCGGAACCGTGATCCTTATGCTGGCTGCCTCGTACTTCGGCGGACTGGCCGGTAAGCACGGGCCCCGGTGGTTCATGACGGCGGGCCCTTTGCTGTGCGGTGCCGGGTTCCTCATGTCGCTGTCCATCCAGGAACCGTTGGATTATTGGACGCAGGTCTTCCCCGGCCAAGTGGTGTTCGGCGTGGGGCTCGCCACCTTGGTTGCACCGCTCACCGCAGCCATTCTCGGTGCTGTGCCAACGGAGGAGGCAGGCATAGGATCTGCCGTCAACAACGCAGTGGCCCGCATAGCCGGCCTCATTTGTATTGCCTTCGCAGGTCTCATCGTCGGTCCCGCTTTCACCAGGGAGGGCCTCTATGCCGCTCTCTGGGTCACAGCGGGACTGTTCTTCCTGGGTGGCCTGGCCTCCGCCGTCGGAATCCGGAACGAAGTACCTCCTGCGGGGGGACAGCCGGCGGATGCTTCGGGCAGCGAAGGCGGAAAAGCGGCCGACGACGGCGGCACGGCCCACCAGCCAGGCTGACCGCCAGGTGCCCGCTTGAGTCAGCGCGTGAGGACACAGCCTTCGTGGGTTTCTGTGCTCTGGACCCAGAGTGCTGAGGTTACTTCGTCGGCAAGGTCGAATTCGCGCCGGGCGGACCCGCTGCCCACGCGGACCACCAAGGCCCCTCCGAAGGGCTTGCGCCCCACCACTTCCACGCGGGCATCCAGGGAAATGTCCTCGGCGGCCAAGTAGCGCAGCAAATCGGGATTCTCATCGCTGATGCGGGTGATACGGCCGGAATGGCCCTCGTCGAGTTCGATCAGGCGGTAGGCATGCGGCAACTCCACCGATCCGTCCGACGCGGGGATCGGGTCACCATGCGGATCCCGCACGGGATGGCCGAGCTTCGCGGACATCCTTTCGATGAAGGTGTCGGAGACGGCATGCTCCAGCATCTCGGCTTCATCGTGGACCTCGTCCCAGCTATAGCCCAGTTCTTCAACGAGGTACGTCTCAATCAGCCGGTGCCGGCGCACCATGGACAGTGCCAGCCGCATGCCTTCAGGGGTCAACCGAATGGCGCTGTAAGGCTGGTGGTCTACCAGGCCCTGGTCCTTGAGCTTGCGGACCATCTCGGACACCGACGAGTTGGCAACCCCCAACCGCTGGGCAAGTTGCGAGGAAGTGATCGGCTTGTCCTGCCACTCCGTGTAGGAGTAGATGACCTTGACGTAGTCCTCGATCGAGGAGGAGGGCGTGCTGGTCTTCACGTTCCAAGCCTACCGTGGCCGCCGGCTCAGGCCTTGCGGGCCCGCCAGGTGTGCGTCACGTACGGCAAGGCGAGGAGCTCGCCGCGGGCATGGTGCAAGTGCTCGTAGAGGTACCACTCCAGGTTGCCCATCACTTTCTCCCGGGTGGCCTGATTGGCGCGCAGGTAGTAGCTGCGGGACTTGGTCAGTTCCATGATGTCCTCGGGGGACACTGCGTCCTGCCAGCTGGTGACGTGGCTTTCGAGGTTCTCGAACTCCGGGCCCACCACTGGCCGGAACCCCGGCTTATGGACATCACCGGCATGCATGATGCGTGAAAGGCGATGAACCCAGGCCACGGAGGTGTCCAGTTGGTTCCAGATGAGGCCGAGCGTTCCGTGCGGACGGAGGATCCGGGCAATCTCGGTACTTGCCTTGAGCGGATCGCACCAGTGCCAGGCCTGGGCGACACTGACGACGTCGAAAACTGAGTCCGCCAGTCCCGTCACTTCGGCAGTACCTTCAACGGCGTGCGCCTGCGGGCAGTTCTTCCGCAGCTGGTCCAGCATGTCCGCGGAAGGGTCGACGGCGCTGACCTGCAGGCCCCGGTCGAGCAGCAGTGTTGTGAATTTGCCTGTCCCTGCGCCAATATCGGCTGCGGTCCGTGCGTTCGGGGGCAGCAGCCAATCGACGGAATCCGCCGGGTACCCGGGGCGGACCCGATCATAATGTTCGCCGCCGTCCTGGAAGCTCTGCCCCAGCTCCCGACGTCGGTGCGCGTGCAGCTTTGGGCCGCCGGCGCGTCCGGCGCGTCCGGCACCTCCGGAAGAAACCGGGAGGCCGGAGGGCAGTGATCCTCCGGATTCGTTGCTTGAACGCGTGGACACGCGGGGGACTCCTTCAGCGGCAGTAGTCAGGGATACCCAAAGAATCTACCGCAGCAACGTGGCGCCAAGGCCGGGAAGGCTCCTAGTCCACGGTGCAGGGAGCGGCCCCGGCGGTTCCGGGCGTATTGGGCGCCCACTCCGGGTAGCTGCGGTGATCGTTTGCGGGGACCCAACGGCCCTCGTCCACGACGTAATCCCAGCCAAGTCCGGTGGTCTTCAGTTGCCGGATGCCGGCCAGCAGCCTGGCAGCGTCCTCAAGCCGGGAGCCGACGCCGAAGCTGGCGCGCAGTGAACCGGACGGCAAGCCGAGGCGCTTCAGGAGCGGGTGGGCGCAGAAACGGCCATCGCGCAGGCCCACGCCGTGCTCGGCGGCCAGGTAAGCCGCCACCAGTCCCGCGTCGAAGCCTTCAACGGAGAAGTTGACGACGCCGATGGTGTCGGTGGAATCACTGAAGATCCGGTGGACGGTGACCCCTTCAATGGATTCCAAGCCCTCAACCAGGAAGGATCGGATTGCCACCTCATGGTTGTGCCAGTCCTGTTGGTCCAAGCCGGCCAGCACCTGGGTAGCCCGCGCCAAGGTGGCTGCCCCCAGGACGTTGGGGGAGCCGCCCTCGTGCCGGGCCGGACCAGTTGCCCAGCTCACCGAATCCAGGCGCGCTTCACGAACGGCGCCGCCGCCGGCAAGGTGGGGGGTTCCGGCGTCGAGCCAATCGGGACGGCCGACCACGACGCCTGCGCCGAAGGGCGCGTAGAGCTTGTGCCCCGAGAAGACGACGTAGTCCACGTCGCTCTCGGAAATGTTGATGCGCCGGTGCGGGGCGAGCTGGGCTGCATCGACGACGATCCGCGCGTCGAACTCATGCGCCAACGCTGCGAGCTCTGCAATCGGCAGGATTTCGCCGGTGACGTTGGAAGCGCCGGTCACAGCGAGCAGGGATATTCCGCCCTGGCTCAATTCATCGCGCAGGTTGGCGATGGTGGCAGACAACGTGGGGGAGGCGATGACGCTGCGGTGCGGTACGCCCTGCCAGGGAAGCAGGTTGGCGTGGTGCTCAATGTCGAGGTACAGCACTTCACCGGCCGGTGCGCCGTCAAGCTGGGGGAGGCATCCGGCGAGGAGGTTCAGCGAATCGGTGGTGTTGCGGGTGAAGATGACTGAATCATCCGGCCGGCCGCCAACGAAGTCCCGCACGATGTTCCGCGAGTTTTCATAGACGGACGTGCTGATTTGGGATGCGTAACCGGCGCCACGGTGCACACTGGCGTAATAGGGCAGGATTTCATTCAAGTAGGCAGAGACGATGGTCAGTGCCGGGGCCGACGCTCCGTAGTCAAGGTTTGCGTACCTGACGTGGCCCCCTTGGATCAGGGGAGCCTGCAGCTCTGCTCCTGTGACGGCGGCCAGCGGTCGCGCTGCGAGGGCTTCGTGGGCCGCGTGGTCATCTCCGAAAGCGGGCAGGACGGTGGAATCGAACGTAACAGTGCTCATGGGACCTCACTCAAGAAGGACCCCTCCAAGGGATCCGCGCTTGCCGTATCCGTTCCGGACCGGCCTGGTCGTCACCCGGGGCACCCCACCGCGAATGGAGGGTTGCCGGCCAGCAAACCGGGGTTTAGCGCTGGCACTCGTGACCTGTAGAAGAGACTAGGACACCTTCCGTGGACGATTCAAAGCGGGAGGAGTTTGTTAAGCGGTTTGTTACGGAGAGAGCCGAATCCCGTTTTGGTCGAATAATCGACGGCGATGGCACCCTGAAGTGGGTTTGTCGCCGTCGATTATTCGCAGCATTACGGTTCGGCTGTTGCCGGAGCGCGCTAAAGGAGATCGTCGATCTCCGGGTTGAGGCGCTTCAGGACCTCTGAGTGGAGGATGGAATTGGTGGCCAGCGCGTTGCCGCCGAAGGGGCCGTCTTCGCCCTCAAGCGAGGTGAACCTGCCGCCGGCCTCCGTGACGATCGGCACCAAGGCAGCCATGTCGTACAGGTTTAGTTCCGGTTCGCAGGCGATGTCTACGGCACCTTCGGCCACCAGGCAGTAGGACCAGAAATCCCCGAAGGCGCGGGTCCGCCAGACGTCGTCAGTGAGGGAAAGGAATTCGTCCAGGTTTCCGCGCTCCTTCCATCCCGAAAGGCTCGAGAAGGACAGTGACGCGTCCGCCAACGAAGAGACATTGGAGACTTTCAAACGGGTGGCCGACGCGAGGGACCGCCCTGTGTAGGCTCCCATGCCCTTGGCGGCCCACCAGCGTTTGCCGAGTGCCGGCGCGCTGACCACACCCACCACGGGCTCGTCCTCGTCAACGAGGGCGATCAAGGTCGCCCACACCGGCACCCCTCGAACAAAGTTCTTCGTCCCGTCGATGGGGTCGATGATCCAGCGCCGCGATCCATGGCCGCTGCTGCCGAACTCTTCGCCCAGCACGGCGTCGCGGGGACGCGAACGCGAGAGCTGGCCGCGGATGGCTTCCTCGGCGGCCTTGTCCGCATCGGTGACCGGCGTCAGGTCGGGTTTGGTTTCGATCTGCAGGTCCAGGGCCTTGAACCGGTCCATGGTCTGGGCGTCCACCGAATCGGCCAGGACGTGGGCCAGCCGCAGGTCATCGTTGTAACTGGAAACGGGTTGGGTCATGCCACCAAACTATCGCGAAACAATCCCTGCACCCGGGAAGTGGTGCTTTTCCCGTCTCAGTTGACGGTGCCGAGTTCCTTGGTTTCCTTCGCCTCCAGGCGTGGGTCCGCTCCGAGGAGCCGGCGCAGGGACGCCAGCCTTGCGGTGCCGGAAGGTCCGGCATGCCCTTCGTTGACCCAGGCGTCCAGTCCGCAGTTGACGGCGTTGGCGTCGTGTTTGCAGCCCCGTTCGCAGTCTTCGGTACCGGGCTCGAGGTCCGGGAAGGAGTGCAGGATCCGGTCCGGGTCGACGTGGGCCAATCCGAAGGAACGGATGCCGGGAGTATCGATGATCCAGCTGCCCGAAGGAGCGTCGGCCAGCTTGAGGGCCAGGGCCGACGATGAAGTATGCCGGCCGCGGCCCGTCACGGCGTTGACTCCGCCGGTTGCCCGTTCCGCGCCCGTCAGCGCATTGACCATGGTGGACTTGCCGACGCCGGAGTGCCCCAGCATGACGGTCACTTTTCCATCGAGGTGGTCCCGCAGGCGGGACACCGCTTCGCTGTCGAGCCGGGCGGACAAGCCGTCGTCCGAGCGGGCATCGATGCCGGATGCCTGTGAATCCGCCGTGCGGCTGATGATGACCGGAAAGTCCAGGCTGAGGTAGTTCGAAAGAAGTTCCGCCGGATCCTTGACGTCCGCCTTGGTGATGAGCAGCAGCGGCTCTATGCCGGCGTCGTAGGCTGCCACCAAGGCGCGGTCGATGAAACCTGTACGCGGCTCCGGGTTGGCCGCGGCCACCACCACTACCAGCTGGTCGGCGTTCGCCACCACTACCCGCTCGATCGGGTCCGTGTCATCGGCGCTGCGACGCAACAGGGTCCGGCGTTCTTCGACGCGGACCAGCCGCGCCAGGGTATCGGGGCTGCCGGAGACATCGCCCACCAAGGCAACGAAATCGCCCGGAACCACCGGCGTGCGGCGGAGTTCGCGGGCCCTGGCTGCAATGACTACGCGTTCGTTGTCAGAGTCCTCGCCCACGATCGCCGTGTAGCGCCCGCGGTCGACCGTGATGATTCGTCCCACCACGGCGTCGTCGTGGCTGGGACGGTCCTTGGTGCGGGGCCTGGAACCCTTCTTGTTCGGACGGATGCGGACATCCGATTCGTCCCAGGAGCGTGCGTCGCGGCCCATGCTCAGCGGTTGCCCCCGGTTGTGCCCGCCTGTGGGAATTCGCCGGAATCGCGGGTAGCCTGCCCGAGCATGGCTGCCCACATGTGCGGGAATTCGGGCATCGTTTTGGAAGTCGTGGCGATGTCTTCCACTTCCACCCCTTCCACGGCGAGCCCGAGGATGGCACCCGCCGTAGCCATGCGGTGGTCCGCATAGCTGTGCACGACGCCGCCGTGCAGGGCAGCCGGACGGATGATGAGACCGTCCGCGGTTTCTTCCGCGTCCCCGCCGAGGCGGTTGATCTCGTTCACCAACGCGGCGAGCCGGTCCGTTTCGTGGCCCCTGAGGTGGGCGATCCCGGTCAGGCGGGAGGGTCCGCTGGCCAAAGCGCACAGGGCGGCAACGGTGGGAGCCAGTTCGCTGGTCTCGTCAAAGTCCGCCCCCTTGATGTCGGGACCGCCCGTGACGGTGAGCGTGCCGTCTTCCAGCGTGACGGTTGCCCCCATGGTGGTGAGGATGCTGCGCCAGAGGTCACCCACCTGGGTTGTCCGGAGGGGCCAGTTGGGGATTCTGACGGTGCCGCGGGTGGCCAGCGCGGCGGCCAGGAAGGGACCGGCGTTGGACAGGTCCTGTTCGATGCGCTGGTCGAAGGCACGGATGGGGCCGGGAGCCACGCGCCAATGGTTGGGCACCGAATCGTCCACGCTGACCCCGACGCTGCGGAGCACGGATACTGTCATGCTGATGTGGTCGAGGCTTGGCACCGGCTTGCCGACATGTTCAAGATGCAGGCCTTCGGTGAAGCGCGCGCCCACCAGCAACAACGCCGATACGAACTGCGACGAGGCACTGGCATCGATCACGAGATGCCCGCCGCGGACTTTGCCGGTGCCTTCCACCGCGAAAGGCAGGGCCGACGGCGTCCTGCCGCCTTCGGCGCGAACCGGAACCCCAAGGGCTACGAGCGCCTCGATGATGGTTCCCATGGGGCGCTTGCGGGCATGGGGGTCGCCGTCGAAGACAGCAGTTCCCCGGCGGAGGGCCGCCACAGGGGGAACAAACCTCATGACCGTTCCGGCAAGGCCGCAGTCGATGGAGGTGTCGGAGGGAGTGTCCGTCGAACTGATGGGGCTGATCTCGAGGTCGGGACCGTAGTCCCCGTCGCCCGGCACCTCGGTGACGGTCGCTCCCAAGTGGCGCAAGGCCTGGACCATCAAGGCGGAGTCCCGCGAGTGCAGGGGAGCCCGCAACCTTGACGGCCCATCAGCCAGGGCCGCCAAGATCAGGAACCTGTTGGTTAAGGACTTGGAGCCCGGTACCGTTACCGTGGCATCGACCGGCTGCTTGGCAAAGGGCGCCGGCCAGAGAGATTGTGCTGCGGCGCTTTCCGTGCCGGTGTTTGCTGCGGTGGTACCAGTCATGCTTCCTTATGCTCCAACTGCGTGGTCGACGGCCTTGCGTACTGCTTTGTCTGCGCGCTTGATCTGCTTCCCGGTGACTTTCTTTGCGTCGGCGGCAAGGTGTTCGGCGCGCCATGCCAGGCTGGGGCGTCCGGCAGTGTCCACGGAAGCGAGCAGCACGCCTCCGGTCAGGGAAATGTTCTTCAGCAGCTGGGCACGGCGTGCGTTACGGCCTTCCTTGGTGCTGATATCCGCTGAGCGCCACTCCACGTAGGTGTTTAGCGCCGAGGTCAAAGCGAGCACGGTGGCAGCGAAGCGGGACATTTTTCCCAGGCCGAGGAGGGCACCTGCTCCCAACTGCGCGCCACCGATGACGCGGGCCAGGACTTTCTCGTCTGTCTGGAAAGGCAGGGACTCGGAAGCCCGGCGAAGTACCGGCGATAACTGCCTGGCAGTGTCATCCGCGTTCCTCAGTTTGTCCAGCCCGGTAATGACGAAACTTGATGCGAGCATGGGTCGCGCGAGGAAACGGATTACAGACATGTCTTGCCTCCTGGATGATTGGCCACAGGCGTCGTTTGACGTCGTGTTCAAGGGGTGCAGTCTGCTCTAGTCTTGCACCTTTGCGGAATATTTACCCACCGGTGGCCGTTGTGAACAGAAGGCGCGGTGAAGACCGGGCCGCGGCATGGTGTTGCCGCTTCACGAACGGAGTTGGTTTTTTGACCTTGGTGAGGGACCGCACGGATTTACCAGGGCCCACGTCGCCCGCGCAGCTGGATTCACTGCAGCTGACAGTAGACTTGGCATCGATGAGCACCATTGAACCGGCCGCAGCGGCCACGGACCAGTCAGCCGACGACGACGCTCAGGCCCCGGCCGCCGTCGATCCTTCCACCGAAACCGCCGAGCAGCGCCGGGCACGCTTTGAGCGCGACGCCATGCAGTATGTGGACCAGCTTTACTCGGCGGCGATGCGCATGGCGCGCAACCCGTCCGATGCCGAGGACCTGGTCCAGGAGGCTTACACCAAGGCCTTCTCTGCGTTCCACCAATACAAGCCGGGCACGAACCTCAAAGCCTGGCTGTACCGGATCCTGACCAATACCTACATCAACCTCTACCGGAAGCGGCAGCGGGAACCCCTGCAGTCCAACTCGGACACGATCGAGGACTGGCAGCTGGCCAAGGCGGAGTCGCACACGTCCGCGGGACTGCGCTCCGCAGAAGCCGAGGCCCTCGACCATCTCCCGGATTCGGACGTCAAGAATGCCTTGCAGTCCATCCCGGAAGAGTTCCGCCTGGCCGTCTACTTCGCGGATGTCGAGGGGTATGCGTACAAGCAGATATCAGAGATCATGAATACCCCGATCGGCACCGTCATGTCGCGCCTGCACCGCGGCAGGAAGATGCTCCGGGACATGCTGGCGGACTACGCCGCCGAACGGGGCTTCCGGGCCCAGACAGAAGACCAGGCCACGGCCGGTAGCAACAATCAGGAGAAAGAGAAATGAGCGACTGCCAGGGATTGGGCGATTGCGACGATACGCGCATGCAGCGTATCTACGAGTACCTCGACGGCGCACTGACCCGTGAGGACCTCGGCGAGATCAAGCAGCACTTGGACGGTTGCGAGGAGTGCTCCGAGCAGTACGATCTCGAGTGCCTCATCCGCACCATGGTCAAGCGCTCCTGCACCGAATCTGCGCCGGAGAACCTCAAGAACTCCATTCTTGACAGGATCCACTCGATCAAGCCCGTGGAGGCCTGAACCGGCCGCAGGTCCGCTGACCAAAGCCGCTTAAACGCGAAAGGCCCTGGAAACCGCATGGTTTCCGGGGCCTTTGCTTTAAGCCTTGACTCCAAGCCTCTGGCTTAGGTGTTGGGGCGCTTGCCGTGGTTTGCGCCGCCGCGCTTACGGTCACGACGCTTACGTGCACGCTTGCTCATAGCTGGCCTCCTTCAATGATTGATTCACAATAAAGCTGCCCTCCAGTTTCGCACATCCGGGCAGGGCCTCGCGAACCGGGAAGTCCGGACTCAGCTTCGAAGCGAGTTCCGGATGGAGATGCGGGCTTGGTCCAGGACAGTCCGGACTGTCTCCAGAGCCATCGGTGACAAGGGATGCGCCGCGCCTTGTTTCCGCAGCTCCATCCGGATGTCATCGCGGAAGGACTGGACCATGAGTTCGGCTTCCTTGAGGATCCGCTGTCCCTCGGGGGAGTAGGCGTACGTGCTTTCGCCGGCGGTCGGGGTGCGTGCAGAGGTTCGCGCAGTGGTTCGTGCCGCCTCGGCAGTAGCGGCAAGATCAGCCCTGAGTCCGCGCATGTTGCTCCGGATATCAGCCCTCAGTCCGTCAGCCAGCCTCCGGACGGAGGCGGAGATGGTCTCCTCGACGTCGGCCAGTTCCTGGCGTCTGCGGTCAAGTTCGGCACGGCCCGCGTCAGTGATGGAGTATGTGGTCCGCCTGCCCTCTGATTCGGTGGCCACCAGGCCTTCCTCCTCCAGCTTGGCCAACCGCGGATAGATGGTTCCGGCGCTGGGTGAATAGGTTCCACCGAACCGTTCGCCGAGTGCCTTGATGAGTTCGTAGCCGTGTTTCGGCGCGGGCTCGAGCAGCGCCAGCAGGTAAAGCCTGAGCGCCCCGTGGGCGAAGACCGGAGGCATCAGAGCCCCGTTCCGCCGGACACCGGGCTGTCGGTTTCCGGAGCAGGCGCGGGGGCGTGCATGATGTACGTCTTGCCGGAGACGGTGTTGGTGCGCAACAGCATAAGCTTCTCGTCAGGGCCCACAATGGTATGGACGTTGCTTCCCGGCTGCGCGTACAGGCGGTCATCAATGACCACAGAGCCGCTGGCCGACTTGGCCACGACGTCAAGCCCGACGTCGTGCGGCAGCCGGATGGTGAGGTCACCGGAGACGGAATTGGCCCCGAAATCGTTGGTGAAATCCTGGAGCTCAAAGGTGAGGTCCCCGCTGACGGTGGATGCACGGACGTTCGAGAACGTGCCCGAGGCGGTTACTTCACCGGAAACGCTCTTGGCGGTCAGGACGCCGTCGTGGTTTCTGGCGATGACTTCGCCGCTGACGGTGTTGACGTGCAGTTCTCCATTGGTGCCGTCGGCCATGACCGATCCGGAGACCGTATTGAGCCGGATGCGGCCGCTGATACCTGCCACCAGTCCGTCACCGCTGACCGTTCCGGCCTCTACGTCCACTCCGGGAGGCAGCGCTACGCCGACTATCACCGAATTGGTGCTGGTGTTGTTGACGGTCCCCATCAGGTTACGGAACCAACCCTGCGGTCCTTGGAGCTGGTGCCTGATCTCCAAGCGGCCGTTGACCAGGGTTATGGTGAGGGGATCCCCGCTGATTTCGCTCACCTCGATCCGGACGAACGGCTGATCGTGGGTCACCACGTCGAAGCGGCCTTTTACGATTCCAAGCTTGAGCGACCGGACGTCGTCCACCTCGATGGTTTGCGGGCCGGTCACGGTCCATAACTCGTCTGACATGATCCCTCCAATTGCGATATATCGCGTTTGATGAAAACACGATATATCGCGATTTGGCGGATGGCAATGGTTGCCGGGGCCGGAGCCGGGAGACCGCCTACTCGGGCTGCGCGATGTTAAGCCACTGGAACCACCCGCGGTGCAACACGAGCCAGGCGATCAATCCATAGCCGGCCTGTCCGGGCGTGCCTCCGTTTGCTGCGAGGTCGGTACGCCATTGCTCATGATTTAGCAGCGGGGAGAACGTGTCCACGTAGTGATGGTTCCGCCGGGTGGTCACGTCAGCGAAGGCGGTGTTCAACTCGGCCAGGCGCTTGTTACGTGCCGGATCAAGCGTGGGCGGGGGACCAACCACGAAGACTTCCACCCCGCTGTGCGACGCACCGTCAAGGATGTTCGCCAGGTTCAGGCGGCTGCGGGCTGTGGAAAGACCGAACTCAAGGTCCCGTCCCGAGAGGCCGATGACCAGCCGGTTCTCGTGGGTATCGCTGAACCGCCGTCCGGCCTCATCCTGCCACCGCGCCGCCAGGCCCTCAGTGCCCTCCATGGGGCAGGGGAGCGCGAAGGACTCAACCGCAACCGCCTCCTGCGGCGTACGCGCCAGGACCCGGCCCAACCAGCCCAAAGCACGCGGGTCACCGAGCCCCGCCAGCAGTTCGTCTCCCACGGCTGCTATGCGCAGCTTCCTGTCTTCCACGGTTACCTCTTCACACTCGTTACGGTCCATGCCCGGCTTACGACGGCGCCGGTTTGCGAACCGGGTATCTGTCCCATTAAACAGAACTGCCCGGCCTGAGACGCACAAGGCGCCTCGGGCCGGGCAGATTTCCTTCTACTGACGTTCGAACACTTGCTTGATCAGGGCATCCTGTTCAGCAGCGTGACGCTTCATGGAACCGGCCGCGGTGGAAGCCGATGCCGGACGCGACACCAGGCGGACCTTGCGATCCAGCTGCGGTGCCAGGTTCAGGCCCATGAACGGCCACGGACCCTGGTTGGCAGGCTCATCCTGTGCCCACACGATGTCGGCGTTCGGGTACTTGGCGAGCTCAGCTTCGATCTCAGCCATGGGCAGCGGGTAGAGCTGCTCCACGCGGATGATCGCAGTGGACGTGTCGCCGGACTTCTGGCGGTTCGACAGGAGGTCGTAGTACAAGCGGCCGGACACCAGGACTACGCGGTCCACATTGGCCGGCTGGAGCTCGTGCTCGCCGATGACCGGCCGGAATGCACCGGTAGTGAAGTCCTCGACGGCGGACGCGGCGCCCTTGAGGCGCAGCAACTGCTTCGGCGTGAAGATGATCAGCGGCTTGCGGGGCCGGCTGTAGGCCTGGCGGCGAAGCAGGTGGAAGTGCGATGCGGACGTCGTCGGATTCGCGACGATCATGTTGTCCTCAGCGCACAGCTGCAGGAAGCGCTCAATGCGGGCCGAGGAGTGGTCCGGGCCCTGGCCTTCATAGCCGTGCGGCAGCATCAGGACCAGTGAAGAACGCTGGCCCCACTTCTGCTCTGCCGAGGAGATGAACTCGTCAATGATGGTCTGCGCACCGTTGACGAAGTCGCCGAACTGCGCCTCCCACAGCACCAGGGCATCCGGACGCTCCACGGAGTATCCGTATTCGAAGCCCATGGCTGCGTATTCGGACAGGAGGGAGTCGTAGATCCACAGCTTGGCTTGGTCGTCAGAGAGGTTCGCCAGGGGCAGCCACTCGTTGCCGTTGGCGCGGTCGTGGAAGACTGCGTGGCGCTGGACGAACGTGCCACGGCGCGAGTCCTGGCCGGCCAGGCGGACGGGAACGCCTTCCATGATGAGCGATCCAAAGGCTGCGATCTCGCCAAAGCCCCAATCGATGCCGCCCTCACGGGACATCTGCTCGCGCTTCTCCAGCAGCTGCTTGAGCTTGGAGTGCACGGTGAAGCCATCGGGGATCTCCACGTGGGCCTTGCCGATCCGTGCAAGGGTTTCGGCCGAGATGGCCGTGGACGCGGGGGAGTTGGTGCCAAAGTCCGCCTGCTGGGCAATGGGACGCTCGATGTCCGATACAGCTGCAGAGTCCGCAGTGATGATCGGGATAGGCGAGGTCTGCGCTGCATGCGTCTCCGCGAAGACCCGCTCCAGGCGCTCCTGGTAGTCGCGGAGCAACTGCTCGGCTTCTTCCTCGGTGATGTCGCCACGGCCGATCAGGGATTCGGTGTACAGCTTGCGGACGGAGCGCTTGGCCTCGATGAGGTTGTACATCAGCGGCTGCGTCATCGAGGGGTCGTCGCCCTCGTTGTGCCCACGACGGCGGTAGCAGACCATGTCGATGACGACGTCCTTGTGGAAGCGCTGGCGGAACTGGTACGCCAGCTGCGCCACGCGGACAACAGCCTCGGGATCGTCACCGTTCACGTGGAAGACCGGTGCCTGGATCATCTTCGCGACGTCCGTGGAGTACGTGGACGAGCGCGAGGAGGACGGAGCCGTAGTGAAGCCCACCTGGTTGTTCACGATCACGTGGATCGTGCCGCCGGTGCGGTAGCCGCGGAGCTGGGAGAGGTTGAGGGTCTCAGCAACAACACCCTGGCCTGCAAAGGCGGCGTCGCCGTGGACCATGATGGGCAGGACGGGGAAGGACTCGCCCTGGTCCAGGCGGTCCTGCTTCGCGCGGACAATGCCTTCCAGGACCGGGTCGACGGCTTCAAGGTGGGACGGGTTGGCCGCCAGGTACACCTTGGTCTGCTTGCCGTTGTCCGAGGTGAAGGTGCCTTCGGTACCCAAGTGGTACTTGACGTCGCCGGAACCCTGCACGGAGCGCGGATCCTGGGTGCCTTCGAACTCACGGAACACCTGGGCGTAGGTCTTGCCGGCGATGTTGGTCAGCACGTTCAGGCGGCCGCGGTGCGCCATACCGATGGCCACCTCGTCCAGTCCGTCGTCGGCAGCATCGGAGATGATGGCGTCCAGCAGCGGAATCAGGGACTCGCCGCCTTCAAGCGAGAACCGCTTCTGGCCGACGAACTTGGTCTGCAGGAAGGTTTCGAAAGCCTCTGCGGCATTGAGCTTGGAGACGATGCGCAGCTGTTCTTCGCGGCTGGGCTTGGAGTAGGGGTGCTCCAGTTCGTCCTGGAACCACTTGCGCTCGGCAGGTTCCTGGATGTGCATGTACTCGATGCCGGTGGTGCGGCAGTAAGCGTCGCGAAGGACGCCGAGGATGTCACGGAACTTCAGCTGCGGCTTGCCGCCGAAACCGCCCGTGGGCCATTCGCGGTCCAGGTCCCACAGGGTCAGGCCGTAGGTGAGGACGTCAAGGTCCGGGTGCTTGCGCTGGACGTACTCCAGGGGATCGGTGTCGGCCATCAGGTGGCCGCGGACCCGGTAGGAGTGGATGAGCTGCTGGATCCGGGCAACCTTGTTGATTTCGTCTGCCGGATCAACCTGGAGGTCCGGGCTCCAGCGGACGGGTTCGTACGGAATGCGCAGCGCTTCGAAGATCTCGTCGTAGAAGTTCTGGGCGCCCAGGAGGAGCTGGTGGACCAGCTTGAGGAACTCGCCGCTGCCTGCACCCTGGATGACGCGGTGGTCGTAGGTGGAGGTCAGCGTGAGGATCTTGCTGATGGCGTTCTGGGCGATGATCTTCTCGCTCGCGCCCTGGAACTCGGCCGGGTAGTCGAGCGCGCCGACGCCGATGATCGCAGCCTGGCCCTTGGAGAGGCGGGGAACCGAGTGGACAGTGCCGATGCCCCCGGGATTGGTGAGGGACACGGTGGTGCCGGCGTGGTCGTCGGCGGTGAGCTTGCCGTTCCGGGCACGCTTGATGAGGTCCTCATAGGTGTGCCAGAACTCCGCGAAGTCCATTGTCTCCGCCTTCTTGATGTTGGGAACCATCAGGAGGCGGGTGCCGTCGGGCTTGGGCATGTCAATGGCGATGCCGAAGTTGACGTGGGCGGGCTGGACTGCGCTGGGCTTGCCATCGATTTCGTCGTAGTAGACGTTCATCGACGGGAACTGGGAAAGCGCGCGGACCACGGCGTAGCCAATGAGGTGCGTGAAGGACACCTTGCCGCCGCGGGCGCGGGCAAGGTTGGAGTTGATGACTACGCGGTTGTCAATGAGCAACTTGGCCGGTACTGCCCGCACGCTGGTGGCGGTGGGCACTTCGAGGCTGGTGACCATGTTGGAGGCGATGGCCTTTGCGGGGCCGCGGAGGACTGAAACGACGTCCTCTTCCGGCGCCGTGGGCGCCTTGGTGTTCTTGGGCAGCTGGGCCGGGATCGGCTGTGCCGCGTTGCCGCCGGTGGGCTTCTTTGCCCCGTCCCTGGCAACCGTGGCCGGTTCTTTCTTCGCCGGTGCCGGTGCCGGAGCGGCAGCAGCAGGGGCAGGAGCAGCCTTGGGCGCGGCCGGCGCCGGTGCCGGAGCCGCTGCAGCCGGGGCTACTACGGGAAGTACTTGGGTAGGGGGATTGGCAGCCGTGGCGGCTGCAGAATTTCCGTTGGAAGAAGTGCCCTCGCTGGTATTGAAGGACTCGAAAAGCGGCCACCATTTGGCGTCGACCGAATTCTTGTCCTGCTGGTACCGCTCGTACAGTTCGTCAACGAGCCACTCGTTTCCGCCAAATTCCTCTGGTAGACGGTGGCTGGGCTGCTCTGGCACTTGAAATACGCCTCTTCCATGAGTGTTATTTTCCCGCTGGCCACAGTTGCTGTTCCGCAACGATGTGCCAGGGTCCGCGTCCCGCGAACTCAGACCTTTGCCAGTCTAGTTAGGATCATTGGTTAACTGCCAATAGTGGTGACCTAAATCATGTCGGCTTTCGTGAGCGATGCTCAGGCACCTGTGATTGCGGGAAGGAGCGCGGGTCCCGCGGCTTCCCGGGCTGTAGACTAAAACCCTTATGGACAGTAAATCCAGGTGCCGGCCTGGGTACTGCCGGGGGAGCCTGGACGGCACCTCCGCACACCGTACCCAGCACGCCGGCAGCACCCGTTCACATGCCCATCATGAACCGGCGGCCCCTGCCGGTGGACCCGCAGAGTCGTCTCCTGCTGCGCCCGACCAACCTCCGCCGGACCCTCACCCCGCCAATGCGCTGACCGAATTCAGGTCCGCGCTCCGTGGAGGGATGCGGTAGATGGAATGGATTCTCCTCCTGGCCGGTTTTGCCTTGATCCTGGGGACCGGCTTCTTCGTGGCTGTCGAGTTTTCCCTGGTAGCGCTTGACCAAGCCAGCGTGCAGCGGGCCGTGGACGACGGCGACCACGCCGCCGCAGCCCTTCTTAAATGCCTCAAGTCTCTGTCCACGCAGTTGTCCAGCTGCCAACTGGGCATCACGCTCACCACTTTGCTGACGGGTTTCGTCATGGAGCCTTCCGTGGGTCATCTCCTGAGCGGACCGCTGGCACTGCTGGGCCTGAGCCCGGAAGTCGCTGCCTCCGTAGCGTTGGTTGTGGCCATGGCGCTGGCCACGCTTCTGTCCATGCTCCTGGGTGAGCTAGTGCCCAAGAACATGGCCATAGCCCTCGCGTTTCCTTTGGGCAAGCGCCTTGCCCCTGCGCAACTGGTCTTCACCGCGGTCTTCAAGCCGGCCATTGTGGTGTTGAACGGCTTCTCGAACAAGGTCCTCAACGTCTTCGGCCTGGAAGCGAAGGAGGAGATCTCCGGAGCGCGGACGCCCGCGGAGCTCGCTTCCCTGGTCCGCCGGTCAGCCGAACTGGGAACACTTGACGCAGGTACGGCGAACTTCGTGGCCCGAACGCTGAACTTCTCCGGCAGGACCGCGGCGGATGTCATGACCCCGCGTATCCGGATGGAGACGATCGACGCCGACCAGCCCGTGTCGGACATTCTGGATGCCGCCCGGCGGACCGGCTATTCGCGCTTCCCCGTGATCGGCGATTCAGCGGATGACATCCGTGGGGTTGTCCACATCAAGAAGGCGGTAGCTGTCCCGGCCGACCGCCGCGGCAAACTGGAGGCCGGTGCGATCATGACCGACGTCCTGCGTGTCCCTGAGACCATCCACCTCGACTCCCTGCTGGCCGAACTGCGGGAGGGCAACCTCCAACTGGCGGTGGTCCTTGACGAATACGGCGGCACGGCCGGAATCGCCACCTTGGAGGACCTGGTGGAGGAAATTGTGGGCGAGGTTGCCGATGAACATGACAAGGTTCGTCCGGGATTGCTGCAGAGCGCTTCGGGGGATTGGTATTTTCCCGGTCTCCTGCGGCCGGACGAAGTCTCGGAGCAGATTCCTGGGCTGAAAGTTCCTGACGAATCGGCCTACGAGACCGTTGGCGGCTACGTCATGAGCAAGCTGGGACGCATCGCCACGGTGGGAGACACTGTGGAGGTCGACGGCGGAACGCTGACGGTCACGAGGATGGATGGTCGAAGGATCGACAGGATCTGTTTCCATCACATAGCTGAACCGCAGGACAACCCGGCGGGGACCGACGAGCGCAACCATGAGGCAGGTGCCCTGTGAACGATTGGGTTGGCATCATGTGGCTCGTTGTCCTTCTGATCGGCAACGCCTTCTTTGTCGGCGCCGAGTTCGCCGTCATGTCCGCGCGCCGCAGCCAGATCGAGCCGCTGGCCGAAAGCGGCTCCAAGCGCGCTCAAACTACCCTGCTCGCCATGGAAAACGTGTCTCTCATGCTTGCTTGCGCACAGCTAGGCATCACGGTGTGCTCGCTGTTGATCCTGCAGGTGGCAGAGCCGGCCATCCACCACCTGCTGGCCGGGCCCTTGGAAGTGGTGGGTGTTCCGGTCGAACTGGCCGATGTGATCGCTTTTGGGATCGCCTTGTTGTTCGTGACTTTCCTGCACGTGACCTTCGGCGAAATGGTGCCGAAGAACATTTCGGTGTCCGTGGCGGACAAGGCAGCACTGCTGCTGGCGCCGCCGCTGGTGTTCATCGCCAGGATGGTCAAGCCCGTGATCTGGACCTTGAACTGGCTCGCCAACCACATCCTGCGCCTGATGCGGATCGAGCCCAAGGACGAGGTTTCCTCTTCCTTTACCTTGGAGGAAGTGCAGTCGATCGTGCAGGAGTCCACCAGGCACGGCCTGGTGGATGACCAAGCCGGTTTGCTGACCGGCGCGCTTGAGTTCTCCGAACACACCGCTTCCAGCATCATGGTGCCCCTGGACAAGCTGGTGATGCTCAAGACCTCGTCCACTCCCGTGGAGTTGGAAAAAGCGGTCAGCCGTACCGGCTTCTCGCGCTTCCCGATGGTGGACGACGACGGCGAACTCGCCGGGTACCTGCACGTCAAGGACATCCTGTCTATCCCGGAGGAAGGGCGCAGGCACCCCATTGCCGAGGGGCGCATCCGTTCCTTTGCCAACCTCTCGCCCGATGACGAAATCGAAAGGGCCATGTCCGTGATGCAACGGACGGGCTCCCATTTGGCCCGCGTGGTTGGCCCCAAGGGGAATATCCAAGGTGTCCTCTTCCTTGAAGATGTCATTGAGCAGCTCGTGGGCGAGATCCGGGACGCTACGCAGGCCACGGGCATCCGGAGGCTGGGCGGACCGCACCCGCAGCAGTAAGGGATTCAGCATCCCTGTTTTCTAATAGGAATCATTCCTATTAGCAGCTACACTGGACACATCCATTTGTTGTTGTGCCCCATTCTCGAATGAGTAGATCCGAGGTTTCCGTGCGTCGCTACGCCGCCCGTCTGTCCGTTGCCGCTGTTTCCGCCATCGCTGCCCTGGCCCTTGCGTCCTGCTCCGGAAGTACCGGTGCGGGCGGCGGCGGGGAGTCGCCGTCGGCGTCGTCCGGTGTCCTGCACGTGGTGACTTCCACCAATGTCTACGGGGAGATCGTCAAAGCCGTAGGCGGTGACAGGGTGGACGTGAAGGCGATCATCACCAAGACGAGCCAGGACCCCCACTCCTACGAAGCCAGCGCCCAAGACAAGCTGGTGGTCTCCAAGGCGCAGCTCGTCGTGGAAAACGGAGGAGGCTATGACGGATTCCTCCACAAAATCGCCGACGACACCAACATCGGCCACGAAAACATCGTCAGCGCAGTGGAAGTATCCGGGCTGGCTCCCGAAGGGGAGAACCACAGCGAGGACGCACACGCTGAAGACGGCCATGGCCACGACCACGGCGAGTTCAACGAGCACGTTTGGTACAGCCTGGACGCCATGGGCAAGCTCGCGGACAAGGTGGCGGAGAAGCTCAGTGCCTTGGATGCCGCTTCTGCTCCCACCTTCAAAGACAACGCCGCCGGCTTCAAAACCGGCCTTTCGGAGTTGGCTGGAAAGCTGGAGTCATTGAAAGCCAGTCAACAGGGCGCCCCGGTAGCCATCACGGAGCCCGTTCCCCTGTACCTCCTTGAAGCCGCAGGGCTGGTCAACAAGACGCCCGAGGCCTACAGCTCGGCGGTGGAAGAGGGGACGGATGTGCCCGCTTCCGTCCTGAAGGAAACCACAGACATCGTGGCCGGAGTCCGCCTGCTGGCCTACAACGGCCAAACGGAAGGTCCACAGACCGAGTCCGTGAAGAAGGCTGCCGAAGCTGCGGGCGTGCCGGTGGTTGACTTCACCGAGACCGTTCCCGAGGGCAAGGACTACCTCCAGTGGATGACCGCCAACGTTGAGGCAATGTCGGCCGCACTGGCGAAATAGCATCGCCTAAGATAATCAGGTGGCTGTCCGTCCAGGACAGATGCCGCCAGGCAAACTGCCCACCACTGACTGAGTTGCGCCCACCCAGGATGCGCATGGATCGAGGACAACTTTTGACACCGGTAGTGAGCCTCCGCGAAGCGAGCCTTCAGTTCGGCAAGCGGACACTCTGGAAGGGCCTTGACCTCGACATCAGCCCCGGCGAGTTCTTCGCGGTCCTGGGGCCGAACGGAAGCGGTAAGACCAGCTTCCTCAAGGTCCTCCTCGGACTCCAGGAACTGCAGTCCGGAACGGTGACCCTTGGCGGACGCCCCGTGGAGCGCGGGAGCCGCACCATCGGGTACATTCCGCAGCAAAAATCTTTTGCTGCCGATACCCCGCTACGTGCCAGGGACCTGGTGGCCCTTGGCATCGACGGCCACCGCTGGGGAGTCCGGCTGGGCTCCGGAAAAGTCAATCGGCGCGTTGATGAACTGCTGGAACTCGTCGGGGCCTCCGACTACGCCAAGGTCCCCGTGGGGCAATTGTCCGGCGGGGAGCAGCAGCGCCTGCGCGTTGCCCAGGCGCTGGCCACCGATCCCGCTGTGCTGCTGTGTGATGAGCCGCTGCTCTCGCTGGACCTGAACCACCAGCAGGGCGTGAGTGCCCTTATTAATGAGCAGTGCCACAAGAGGAACAGCGCCGTGGTGTTCGTGACGCACGAAATCAACCCCGTGATCGACTACGTGGATCGTGTCCTCTACCTGGCCGGTGGACGTTTCCGCGTAGGCACCCCGCAGGAAGTCATGACAACCGACGTGCTCTCCGATCTGTACAACAGCCACGTGGAGGTCATCCAGACCAACGGCAGGTTCGTCGTCGTCGGGCTTCCGGACGCCACCACGCACTTCCACGACGATGCGCACACAGCTGCCGGGGAGGAGTTCTGATGGACCTCGATGGCATCCTGCAGACCATCTTCAATTTCGAGAACTACGGCGAACTGCTGGCACTGGTCCAGAACTCCATCTGGGCCGGAGCGGTCCTGGGCCTGCTCGGCGGCCTGGTGGGCACGTTCGTGATGAAGCGCGATCTCGCCTTCGCGGTCCACGGCATTTCGGAGTTGTCCTTTGCCGGTGCTGCTTTTGCGTTGCTCATCGGAGCCGACATCATCCTTGGCTCCCTGGTGGGCTCGGTGGCAGCGGCGGTTCTGCTGGGCTTCATGGGCGTCAGGGCCAGGGACAAAAACTCGACCATCGGCGTCATCATGCCGTTCGGCCTGGGCCTGGGAATTCTTTTCCTGGCCCTCTATGAGGGACGTGCCGCCAACAAGTTCGGACTGCTCACGGGCCAGATAGTGTCCGTGGATACCGTCCAGCTCCAGACCCTGGCGGGAACGGCGGTTGTGGTCATGGCTGCCTTGGTTCTGATCTGGCGTCCCTTGGGCTTTGCGAGCGTGGATCCTGAAATGGCGGAGGCCCGCGGAATCCCAGTGCGCGGACTTGCCATCGGCTTCATGGTTTTGTTGGGCATCACCGTGGCACTGTCCATCCAGATCGTGGGAGCCTTGCTGGTGCTGGCCCTGCTGATTACGCCGGCGGCCGCAGCGCTGAGGGTAACGACGTCGCCCAAGCTGATTGTCCTCCTGAGTGTCCTCTTCGCACTCTCGGCCACGGTGGGCGGAATTCTCCTGGCGCTGGGCAGCCGCATCCCCATCAGCCCTTACGTCACAACCTTGTCATTCCTGATCTACGTGGTGTGCCGGGTGATCGGCCGGGTCCGGGCCAACCGCGGCCTCAACGGCAGGGTGTCGCGGGACCAGCCTGCACGCGCCGTCCAGGTGTAGTGTCCCGCCGGACTGGAGTGTCCCGCCGGGCTAGAGTGTCCCGGCGGCCTTCCGGGCCGTGCATTCCGGGCAGAGCCCGAAAATCTCCACGGTGTGCGCCACTTCGGTGAACCCGTGTTCCGCCGCGGTCCTGGCGGCCCAGGTCTCCACGGCGGGAGCCTCCACCTCCACGGCCTTGCCGCAGTTGCGGCACAGCAGATGGTGATGGTGGCCGGTAACGGCGCAGCGCCGGTATACGGCCTCGCCGTCGCCATTACGGAGCACGTCGATCAGGCCGTCGTCTGCCAGCGATTGCAGGATCCGGTAGGCCGTGGCCAGCGATACCGAGATGCCCTTGTTTTGGAGCAGCCGGTACAGCTCCTGCGTGCTGACGAAGTCATCCAGTTCATCCAAGGCGGCGCTGACGGCGAGTCGCTGCTTGGTGACACGTTGTTCCTTGACGCCCCCGGTAGTGGGTGTTGACCTGCCACCGGTGGCGGATTGGGTGCCCTGTGGCATTGAAAAACTCACTTCCCTGGGGTGCTGGCCAACCCTGATTTTACCGCAGGGGGTGCTTGGAATCGTTCTACGGCCGCCCCTAGGCTGTGACCATGAAGCTCACCAAGTACACCCACGCCTGTGTCCGCCTGGAGAAAGACGGGAACGTCCTGGTCATCGATCCCGGTATTTATTCGGAATCGAAGGAGGCCTTGGAAGGCGCGCAGGCCGTACTGGTCACCCACGAACACCCGGACCACATCGACCAGGCCGTGCTGTTGGAGGCGCTGACGATGAACGAACGCCTGGTGGTCCATGCACCGGAGGGGGTGGCGCGGACCCCCACCAAGGCAGCCGCTGAGGCATCGGTTGACTCCGTAGAGGAGCGGATTCGGGCCGTGGACCCGGGCTCGGCTTTGGACATTGCCGGGTTTGATGTCAAGACATTCGGGGGGCAGCATGCCCTGATCCACGGGCAGATCCCCGTGGTGGCCAACATCGGCTACCTCATTGACGGCAATGTGTTCCACCCCGGTGATTCCTTCGTGGTGCCGGACGGCATCCAGGTCAAAACCCTCCTCGTTCCGATCCACGCTCCGTGGTCGAAGGTGGGCGAGGTGGTGGACTTTGTCATCTCCGTCCGGGCCCCGCAGGCCTACCCGGTCCATGACGGGTTGCTCAATGAGGTGGGCCGTGGCTTGGTGGAGGGGCATGTGACACGGTTTGGCGCCCGCTACGGCACGACGTATTCCAGCCTCGCGCCCCGGCAGACCGTGGAGATTTAGCCGTTCCACGTCCCGGTGTCGAGAAAGTTGTCCAGCACCTGCTCATAACCGGCAGGTTCCAGGCCCTGCCGTGCCAGCCAGCCGGCGTCGTAATAGCTGCCCGCGTACCGCTCACCTGAGTCGCACATCAATGACACGATGCTGCCGCGCCGTCCCTCGGCGACCATCCCGGCGATCAGCTGCCAGACCCCCCACAGGTTGGTTCCCGTGGATGGCCCGGCATGAAGGCCTGCGAGCTTCGCCAGATGCCGCATGGCGGCAATCGAAGCGGCATCCGGTACTTGGATCATGTGGTCGATCACCGCCGGAACAAAGCTGGGTTCCGCGCGCGGACGTCCGATTCCTTCGATCCGTGAGGGCAGCCCGCTGGCGGATCCGCAGTCCCCGTCGAGCCAGGCAGGGTAGAACGCCGAATTCTCCGGATCCACCACGGCAAGCCGTGTGCTGTGCCGGTTATAGCGGAGGTAGCGGCCGATCGTCGCACTGGTTCCTCCCGTGCCGGCGCCCACCACGATCCATTCAGGCACGGGGTGCCGTTCCAGCGCCAGCTGCTGGAAGATCGATTCGGCGATGTTGTTGTTGCCGCGCCAGTCCGTGGCCCGCTCGGCGAAGGTGAACTGGTCCATGTAGTAGCCGCCGGAGGTGCGGGCGGTCTCCTCGGCCACTGCGTAGACTTCCGAGGCGTGATCCACCAACAGGCAGGCACCCCCGAAATCTTCGATCAACGCGATCTTCTCCGGACTGGTGGTTTTAGTCATGACGGCGATGAAGGGCAGGCCGATCAGGCGCGCGAAGTATGCCTCGGACACGGCGGTGCTTCCGCTGGATGCTTCGACGATGGTGGTTCCCTCTGTGATCCAGCCATTGACCAAGCCATAGAGGAACAGCGAGCGTGCCAGGCGGTGCTTCAGGCTGCCGGAGCGGTGCGTGGATTCATCTTTGAGATAGAGGTCCACGCCCCAGTGTTCGGGGAGCGGCACCGCGTAGAGGTGGGTGTCCGCGGAGCGGTTGTTCTCCGCCTCGATCTTCCGGATGGCCTCGTGGGCCCATGCCCTGTCCTGAATGCCTGAATTGCTCACCGGACAAGACTACCGGCGCGGCCCGGCAGGCTCTGGAAGGAGGCAGCCGGGCTGCCGCACTAGGCTGGGTGCGGAGCAACGGCAAGGACGCAAGCAAGGGAGAACTGATGGCCATCCTCATGGACGCAGCCGAAGTGAACAGACGACTCGCGGCGGGGGAGCGGCTTGTGCTGCTGGACGTGCGCTGGGTGCTGGGCCGGACCGACGGGCATGAGGAATATCTGTCCGGGCACCTGCCCGGAGCTGTCTTCGTGGACCTCCCGTCCCAGTTGGCCGACCACGCGCAGCCGGACCGGGGCCGGCACCCCCTTCCGTCCACGGCCCGCTTCCAGGAAGCTGCCCGCAGCTGGGGAATCAACGACGGCGACACAGTGGTCGCGTACGACAACAGCGGCAGCATGGCGGCGGCGCGCGCTTGGTGGATGCTGCGGAATGCGGGCCTTGAGGAGGTGTACCTGCTCGACGGCGGACTGGCCGCCTGGCGCGCGGCAGGTTACCCGGAGGAGACAGGCGAGGTGTCCGCCGCCGTCGGAAACGTCTCTTTGGGCGAGGGCCTCTTGCCCACCATCTCCGAGCGTGAGGCCGCGGCGTGGCACGGTGACCGGATTCTCCTCGATGCCCGCGCCAGTGAACGCTACCGGGGCGAGGTTGAGCCGATCGATCCGCGGGCAGGGCACATTCCCGGCGCTGTCAGCGCACCAACCACCGCCAACGTGGACGACGCCGGACACTTCCTGCCGGCCGGGGAACTGCGGCGACGCTTCGGCAGCCTGGGTGTCACCGAGGGCGCGAAGGTTGCCGTCTACTGCGGTTCCGGGGTGACGGCAGCGCACGAAATAGCGGCACTGGGCATCGCCGGCTTCGAGGCAGCCCTGTTCCCCGGCTCGTTCTCCCAGTGGTCCAATAACGGAGCGAATCCCGTGGCAGTGGGCGCCGGGCCCTTCGACGGAGCGGGCCCAAGTGGCACGAGCCGCGTTTCCGGGAGTAGCGTCGAACCATGACCCCTGGACGACCTGTACCCCCGCCCCTTGCCAAGCCGATCACCGTCGAGGAAAGCGGGGCCGCGCCGGTAGGCGGGGCCCTGGCAGCCGCGTACGGGGCTACCTCGCCGGAGAGCGGATTGGTACCCCTGACCGTTGCCAGGCGGGCGCCCAAGGACGACGATGTCGAGATCGCCATTGAGTTCTGCGGCCTCTGCCATTCCGACGTCCACGCCACCCGCGCCGAATGGCGGGTGCCGCACTACCCGTTGGTACCAGGCCACGAAATTGTTGGCCGGGTGACCCGGGTGGGTTCCGCCGTGGCTGATTTCGCTCCCGGCGACCGTGTGGGCGTTGGCTGCCTCGTGGACTCCTGCCGGGAATGCGAAAGCTGCCTTGAGGGCCTTGAACAGTATTGCGAACGCGGCAACGTGGGCACTTACGGTGCGAAGGATCCCCGCAACGGCGATGCCGTGACGCAAGGCGGATACTCAACACTGGTAGTGGTTGACCGCCGCTTCGTGCTCCGCATTCCCGAGGCGCTCGACCCCGCCGCAGCCGCCCCCTTGCTGTGCGCCGGCATCACCACCTACTCGCCCTTGCGATACTTCGAGGTGGAAGAGGGCGATTCCGTCGGCGTCGTAGGGCTTGGCGGATTGGGGCACATGGCCGTCAAGATCGGCAAGGCCATGGGCGCCGAGGTCACCGTGTTCACCACCTCGGAATCCAAATTCGAGGCCGCCCGTGAACTCGGGGCGGACCGTGTGGTGCTTTCGAAGGACCCGGAGGCAATGGAGGCCGCCGACAGGAGCATCGACGTCATCATCGACACCGTCGCGGCCCCGCACGACCTCAATCCCTACTTCCGCACCCTGCGCTTGGAGGGAGCACTGTTCCAGCTGGGCCTGCCGGCTGAGGACATGCCTCCCGTCAGCCCCGGCCAGCTCATCCGCCGGCGCCTCGCCTACGCGGGATCCCTCATCGGGGGCATCGCGGAAACCCAGGAGATGCTCGATTTCTGCGCCGAGCATGGCGTGGCCAGTGACATCGAGATCGTTGAAGCCACCGGACTCAACCAGGCATACGACCGCATGGTGGCCGGCGACGTGAAATACCGTTTTGTCCTGGACACCTCCACTCTTCAGGAACCATCGGAAAGGGCTGACGCATGAGCACGCTGTTCACCAGGATCATCAACGGAGAAATCCCCGGGCGTTTCGTGTGGAAGGACAGTGACGTAGTTGCCTTCCTGACCATCGCGCCCATCACCCCCGGCCACACCCTGGTGGTACCGCGGGAAGAAGTGGATTCGTGGACCCATGCAAGCCCCGAACTGCTGGGCAAGGTCATGGACGTGGCCCAGAAGATCGGCAAGGTCCAGGAAGACCTCTACGACGCCAAGCGTGTAGGCGTGCTCATGGAGGGCTTTGAAGTGGACCACCTGCACGTCCACGTCTGGCCGGCATATTCGATGGCCGACTTCGAGGTGCACAATGTGGACCACAACCCGGATCCGGCGGTCATGGACGCAACAGCCGTGAAGCTTCGGGCGGCACTCCGTTCTGCCGGCCATGCCGGGTTCGTGCCGGAGGACTGAGTCCGGCGGCTAGGCCGGTGCCAGGGCCTGGTTCAGGACCGTCCGGATCCGTTTCTCGGAGACCGAGTAGGCGGTCCCCAATTCCACGGCGAACAGGCTCACCCTCAGCTCCTCGATCATCCAGCGCACCCGGGTTAACTCCGGCCCCACCCGACGGCCGGGCGTCAATGCCGCCACGGCGTCGTCGTAATCGTCCTCGAGGCCTTGGATGACTGCCATGTTGAGGGCATCGCGCTGCACATTGCCGGGCAGCTTGTCCAACCGCTTCTCCATGGCCTGCAGGTAGCGGGGCAGCTGGCTCAGCTGGGCGTAGCCCGTCTGTGCCACAAAGCCGGGGTAGACCAACTGCTCCAGTTGGCTCTTCATGTCGTTGAGCGCGCTGATCAACGGCAGGCTGGTACTGGCCTTAAGCTGCTTCTGGATCCTGCGGGTACTGGAGAGGATGCGTTCGACGACGGCCGTCACCGTGAAGACGGTATCGATCAGTTCCGCGCGGACCAGTTCGTACAAGGCATCGAAAGCAGTTCGGTCCCACGGAAGTTCCGCGGGAGTCAGCTTGTCAATGGCGGCCAGGGCGCAGTCGGCGATCAGCGCACTCACGGAACCATGCGGGTTTTGGCTGAACGTCAACTTCTCGGTGTTGCTGAGGTGCTCCAGCACGTACCGGTCCGGGGACGGGATGCGCAGTGCCAGGAGCCGGATGACGCCGCCACGCATGGCAGCTTCCTGTTCCTGCCGGGTTTGGAACACCCGCAAGGCCACCGACTTTCCCTCGTCCACCACTGCCGGGAAGCCGGTCACTGCGTGGCCTTTGACGGTGCGGGTGACCTGCCGTTCAACGGTTCCGAAGTCCCACTCGGTGATACCCGAACGCTCGGCAACTACTCCGTCACCGGCGGCCGCACCTGCCCCTGCATGATTGCCGTGCGGGGTGTTCTCCAGCGGCGTCTCCGGCACCTTCGCTTTGCGGGTGCTGGCGGGCGTGGCTCCAAGTGATTCTGCGATGGCACGCCGGGTTGCCGGCGCCAGGGTCTCCTGCAGTTGGGCAAGGTTTTTGCCCTCGCCCAGCACTTTGCCCCTGCTGTCCACTACCTTGAAGCTCACGCGGAGGTGCTGGGGGACGGCATCCCAGTTCCAGGAACCGGGCGGAATGATGTGGCCACGCAGCCGGCGCAGAACCAGCTCAAGGGATGGCTCAAGTTCGTCCGTGGCGGGATCAAAGTCCTTCTCCAACGCGGCAGTGGCCTGCCGGGCGACATCCGGAGCCGGGACGAAGTTCTTGCGGATCTGCTTGGGAAGGGACTTGATCAAGGCAGTGACCAGGTCCACGCGTTGGCCGGGGATCTGCCAACGGAAGGGGGCATCATCCATTTGGTTCAGGAACAGGACCGGAACCTCGGCGGTGACGCCGTCGGAGGGGTTGGGCGCCGATCCCGGTGCCACAGGGTGGAACTCGTAGCTCAGCGGCAGTTCGAAGCCTTTGTGGCGCCATACCTTGGGATACGCGGATTCGTCGAGGCCCTCGGCGTCCTCGTTCATGAGGAGCGATTCGTCGAAGTCCAACAGCGCGGGATCGGCCTGGCGGGCCTCTTTCCACCACTTGTCGAAATGGCGCTCGGACACAACGTCCGGACCCACCCGGGCATCGTAGAACTCAAAGAGCGTCTGGTCATCCACCAGGATGTCACGCCGCCTCATGCGGGTCTCCAGCTCTTCGACTTCCTGGAGCAGCGCGCGGTTCCGGTGGAAGAACTTGTGGTGGGTCCGCCACTCACCTTCAACCAAGGCGTGACGGATGAACAGCTCGCGCGAGAGTTCGCGGTCAATGCGGCCGTAGTTGACCCTGCGGTCCGGGATGATCGGCACGCCGTAAAGGGTCACTTTTTCATGGGCCAGAACGGCGCCTTGGCGGGATGACCAGTGCGGTTCGCTGTAGGAGCGTTTGACCAGGTGCGGGGCAACGAGCTCTGCCCACAACGGATCGAACTTCGCCGCGACGCGTGCCCATAGCCTGCTGGTCTCCACCAGTTCGGCCGCCATGACGAAAGCCGGCGACTTCTTGAACAAGGCCGATCCCGGGAAGATGGCGAAGCGGGTGCCGCGGGCCCCGGCGTATTCGCGCTTGCGCTCGTCGAGGACGCCGATGTGGCTCAACAGACCCGACAGCAAGCTGATGTGGATATCGTCGTGGTGGCCTACGGGATCGGCCTCGCGTTTGGTGTCGAGGGTGATTCCCAACGGTTTCGCCAACTGGCGAAGCTGGGTGAAGAGGTCTTGCCACTCCCGGACCCGCAGGTAGTTGATGAACTCGGTGCGGCACAACCTGCGGAACTGCGTGGAGGACAACTCCCGCTGCTTTTCCTGCACGTAGTTCCACAGATTCAGGTAGCCGGTGAAGTCGGAGTTCTCGTCACGGAAGCGGGCGTGCTTTTCCGCCGCGAGCTGCTGCTTATCGGTGGGGCGCTCGCGGGGATCCTGGATGGTCAGGGCAGCTGCGAGGATCATGACTTCGCGCACGCATCCACGTTTGCCGGCCTCCACGATCATGCGCCCAAGGCGGGGGTCGACCGGGAGCTGCGCAAGCTTTTGCCCGATGGCCGTCAGGCCGCCGCCATCACGGCCCGGGCCGCGTCCGCCCCGGTTCTTGCCTTGCTTTCCGGCTGACGGGGCCGCAGGTCCCTCGGGCTTGGCAACGCTGAGGGCGCCCAGCTCGCGGAGGAGGGTGACGCCGTCGTTGATTGCCCGCGACTCCGGAGGCTCCACGAACGGGAAGTTCTCCACATCCTTGGGGCTGCGGGCAACGCCCATGGCGGTCATCTGAAGGATGACGGCGGCGAGGTTGGTCCGCAGGATCTCCGGGTCCGTGAACTGCGGACGGGACTCGAAGTCCCCTTCCGAGTAGAGCCGGATGGCAATACCTTCGGACACTCGCCCGCAGCGGCCGGACCGCTGGTTGGCCGAGGCCTGCGAAACACGTTCGATCGGCAGGCGTTGAACCTTGGTCCGGTGCGAATAGCGGGAAACTCGCGCTGTTCCGGTGTCGATGACGTACTTGATGCCGGGGACTGTCAGCGATGTCTCGGCGACGTTCGTGGCCAGGATGATGCGCCGTTTGCCACCGGGGTTGAAAACCCTGTGCTGTTCCTGCAGGCTCAACCGCGCATACAACGGCAGTACTTCCGTCCCGGCAAGGCGGCGGTTGCTTTGGATACGGCCGTTGATGGCCTCGGCGGCATCGCGGATCTCGCGCTCGCCGGAGAAGAAGACCAGGATGTCTCCCGGAGCCTCTTGGGCGAGTTCATCCACGGCGTCGCAGACCGCATCCAGCGGATCCCGGTCCTCTTCGAGTTCGTCGTCCGACTCTTCGGCATCGGGGTTCGCCGGCTGGGACAGGGGACGGTAGCGGATTTCGACCGGATACGTCCGCCCGGAAACCTCGATGATCGGGGCGGGGGCGGTGTCGGTGCCAAAGTGGCTCGCGAAGCGTTCGGGATCGATGGTTGCCGAGGTGATGATGACTTTCAGGTCCGGCCGCTGGGGGAGTATCCGCTTGAGGTAGCCGAGAATGAAGTCGATGTTGAGGCTCCGTTCATGGGCCTCGTCAATGATGATCGTGCTGTATTTGCGCAACAGCTTGTCCCGCTGGATCTCCGCGAGCAGGATGCCGTCGGTCATCAGCTTGACCTTGGTGGCGGCACTGACCTCGCCGGTGAACCGGACCTGGAAGCCCACTTCCTGGCCGATCTCCACGCCGAGTTCGGAAGCGATGCGTTCGGCAACCGTCCTGGCCGCGAGGCGCCTGGGCTGTGTGTGACCGATCAGGCCCTGCTCGCCCAAGCCCAGTTCAAGGCACATTTTGGGGATCTGGGTGGTTTTGCCCGAACCGGTCTCGCCGGCAATGATGGTCACCTGGTTTGCGGCGATGGCCGCCATCAGATCCTCGCGGCGCTCGGATACCGGCAGCTCAGCGGGGTAGGAGATATGAATTGTCATGGCTCAGGCCAGTCTACTGCCGGGGGAGAGTGTCCTCTGCGGCGTCAGTCACGTTCCCGGCCGCTGCTTTGAGCCGGCGGGACAGGCGCAGGGCGAACGATGTGAACTCGACGGGTTCGATGATCTCGAAATCCATGTCCAGGGCTGCCAGCTGGGCTACCGGTGCGGCCAGGTTGTCCCAACCGGCGCGAAGGATGGTGCTGGTGGGACTTTCTGCCGTAAGGGAAGCAAGGTGCGGACCGACGACGGCGGCAACCTCGGCGAGCGGCGCATGCAGCCGCACGACGACGTCGAACCTGTACGGCGAACGGGTGATCGACTGCTGGACATAGGCGGCCAAGTCCTCAGCCGGTAGCGGCCGAGGTTCATAGCGCTTGCGTTCGCTGGGCAGGGAGGCAATGCGGTCTGCACGGAAGGTTCGCCAGTCCTCGCGCCCGACGTCCCAGGCTACGAGGTACCAACGGCGTCCCGTGTCAACCAGCCTGTACGGTTCCACCAAGCGGCTGGACGATTCGCCCTCGGACGTGACGTAGTCAAAGGACACCTGGCGGCGGTCGGCAATCGCCGAGGACAGGACCGTCAACTGCTGGGGGTCCACGGAAGCGGCGTTGCTGGGAAGCGCGGTGACGGCGCCCTTGAGCATGGCGAACCTCGAACGGAGCCGGGAGGGCAACACCTGCTCGAGCTTGGTCAGGGCGCGCACCGAGGCTTCGCCGATGCCGGCCACCGGCCCGGCAGCAACGGAGTTCAGGCCAAGGGCAACCGCCAATGCCTCATTGTCGTCAAGGAGCAGTGGAGGCAGTTGCGCACCGGCGCCGAGTTGGTAGCCGCCCGCGATGCCGGGCGAGGCGTGGATGGGATAGCCGAGGTTCCGCAGCTTCTCGATATCCCGGCGCACGGTACGTTCCGTGACGCCCATGCGCTCAGCCAGCGCCGGCCCGGTCCATTCGCGGCGCACCTGCAACAGGGACAACAGTTGGAGGAGCCGGGCGGAGGTTTGGATCATGCTCGTGAATCTAGCCGAAGCCGCGCCGGCCCGCACAAGGGCGTCCCACGCTTAGGGGTGCCGCTGGACATAGGAACGCCCGCCTTCCGGAAGTCTGCAGTACTCCGGCCATGGCGGGCGTTGGGTGGATCGGGCTGTGACCTGTTGCCAGGGACGGCCGGCAGGTCAGTAAATCCGCGGGTTCCAGTAGGGGCTGCTGGGAGCGTCGAAGGCGCTCCAGGGCTCCTTGGAGTTGACCGGAGGATAGTGTCCGCGGCCGTCCCGGAGCAGCGCGCTGACGGTCGCTGCGACTGCGGTAACGAGGACTACGAAGAGGATGATTCCGAAGATTTCCATGACTCAATCCTGCGCTTGGAGAGGACCAAGAAACAGTGGCAGAAATGCCCCAAAAGAACAAATTTCTGCCACACTGGAAATATGTTGAAATCAGTAGCAGTGATCGTGGTTCCCAACTTTTCACTCTTTGAGTTCGGGACTGCATTCGAGGTCTTCGGCATCGACAGGTCGGACCGCGGAGCGGGGGTCCCGGCGTTTGATTTCAGGGTCTGCGCGCCGGAGCCTGGCGATGTGCGGATGAAATCCGGATTGTCGCTGCACGTCAATCTGGGCTTGGAAGCGGCAGCTGATGCGGACCTCGTGATCATGTCGCCCTTTGGTGCGGACCGCGATGTTCCTGAGTCCGTCCATGAGGCGCTCCGTGCGGCACAGGCACGCGGTGCTTGGGTGATGTCGATCTGCTCGGGGGCGTTCGCCCTGGCCAAAGCGGGTCTCCTGGAAGGACGCCGTTGCACCACGCACTGGCGCTACTCGCAGGAGCTCGCTGCGAAGTACCCAGGGGCCAAGATGGACGAGAACGTCCTTTACGTCCAGGACGGGAACATCATCACCAGCGCGGGAACGGCCGCCGGCATCGACGCGTGCCTGCACCTGGTCCGGGTGGAGCTGGGCGCCAACGTTGCGGCGGCCATCGCCCGGGACATGGTGGTTCCTCCGCACCGTGACGGCGGCCAGGCGCAGTTCATTGACCGGCCCATGCCCACGTGCGGTTCGGCGCCCATGGAGGCGCTCCTGCGCTGGATGGTGCAACACCTTGACCAGGAGCACAGTGTCAATGACCTCGCGGCACGGCTCCACATGTCACCGCGGACTTTTGCCCGTAAGTTCAGGGCTGAGACAGGTGCCACTCCCGCTGCCTGGCTCAACTCCCAAAGGGTTCTCCGGGCCCAGGAACTGTTGGAGACCACGGAGTTGAATATCGACGAAGTTGCCCGCGAAGCAGGGTTCGGCCATTCCGTCCTGCTGCGGCACCACTTCGCCAAGGTGTTGGACACGAGTCCGCAAAGCTATCGCAGGGCCTTCCGCGGCCAGTTGGCAGGGGTTGTCTAACCCGGGGCCGATCAAAGCGCCCGGCCATTCAACTGATTCAGCGGCGGGTACCCCGGTGCCCCGTGGACTCGGAGCCCTCCGCCTTGGCGCATTCCACCAGTTCCTGCCAGGGGCCGGTGACAGCGCCCTCCGGCAGGGTGGCGCGGTGTTGGCCCGCGCGGATTGAGTACATGAAGCGGTCGGGTTCGTTGCTTGTCAGTGCCCGGCTCTTGGCTTCTTCCCACGGGCAGGCTTCCACGATCGGGAGCCAGCGTTCCTTCTGGTCGGGGGAGGCCGCGTCCACGCTCCAGACGCGGGTCATGGCTGCAATGCCCCCACTGCGTTGGACGGTTATCTTCATGTCCGGCTGATCCTGCTCCACGGTCCGGTGGTTGCCCAGGCAAGACTGCCGCAAGGATGGAAGTCCCGCAGACTGGGCTAAACCCTGACCTTCACAGTGTCCCACGCCTTGCGGACGGCGTCATGCTCCGCCGACCCCGCACCGAACAGTTCCTCCGCCGTTGCCAGCGTGGTCCGTGCGAACTTGCCGAAGGTGCAGGCAGGTGGCAGGGTGCCGCTGGTCAGGGTCCCGTACCAGATCTGGCCCGGAGCCTCCCAGGCGTTGCCGCCGAGCTCCGAAGCGACCACGTAGAACGCCTTGTTGGGAATGCCCGAATTGATGTGAACCCCGCCGTTGTCCGCGCTGGTGCGGACGTAGGTGTCCATGGAATCGGGTTGCGGATCCTTGCCCAGAACGTCGTCATCGTATGCGGTGCCGGGAGCCTTCATGGACCGCAGCGCGACGCCCTGTACGTGGTTGGTGAACAGGCCCTCGCCGATCAACCAGTTGGCTTCCGAAGCGCTTTGCTTCTTGAAGTACTGTTCCACCAGGACCCCGAAGACATCCGACATGGACTCGTTCAGGGCACCGGCCTGGTTGCGGTAGGCCAAACCCGCGGTGAACTGGGTGACGCCGTGGGCCAGTTCGTGTCCGATGACGCTGAGGGACTTGGTGAAACGCTGGAAAACCTCCCCGTCACCGTCGCCGAAAACCATCTGCTGCCCGTCCCAGAAGGCGTTGTCATACAGCCTCCCGTAATGGACAGTGGCGTCCAGTGGGAGCCCTGCGCCGTCGATTGAGTCCCGGCCAAAGACGTCTGCATAAAGGCTGTACGTGCTGCCCAGGCCCTCATAGGCTTCGTCCGCCGCTACATCGCCGGTGGCGGCAGCGCCTTCCTTTCGGACCAGCTTTCCCGGCAGCTGCTCCACCCCTTGGGCATCGTAGATCGTCCGGTGGGGACCACCCGGGCGGGCTTGCCGGGCCGCCGGGCGGGCTGCGGGCGCGGGCGCCGACCTGACTGCCTGCAGCTCCTTGATGTGCAGCAGGGATTCCTTGGCTGCCACAGCTACGGCACGCAGCCGCGGTTCATCCTGGGCCGCAAGGCGCCGAAGCAGGTAAGGAGGGACGATGGAACAGATCACGGTATACCCCTTTGTTGTCAGCGGCCCGCGCGAGGCGGTTGGCTACTGTGATCAGCCTAGGTTCGGGCGCTGACATTTTCTTCGGGTGCGCTCCGGCAAGCCTTGAAGTGATAGCGGCCACCCGGGTTGTCTTCCGCCGGGGATCACCGCGGGAAAAGAAAAAATACCCCGCCAGCTGCACTGGCGGGGTATTGATTGTGCCCTCGATAGGATTCGAACCTACGGCCTTCTGCTCCGGAGGCAGACGCTCTATCCCCTGAGCTACGAGGGCAACCGGGGTTCCCTCCGTTGCCGGTGGGACGTCCTAGAGCTTAGCAGTACGCGCGTCGCAAAGGAAAACCGCCGCCCGGCCTCAGTATCCGGCAAAGGAATCCACGTGGATCTTCCTGGCCCCTGCTGCCCGGGCCACCGCCCGCAGGTCCTGGACGTTCTTCGGGGAGCCGGAAATATAGACGGCGCGGTCCCGGATATCCGGAACCAGCTCCTGAAGGCGCCTTGCGTCGATGCGGGGCGTACCGGCGTCGTCCATGAACTCCGGCGGAGCCGAACCGTCCGCAAGCCGCGCAACCACCCGGGCCCCGGACTTTTCCAACTGTTCACAGGCGGCCAGCTCGGCGCGGCTCCGGGCCAAATACAGCACCACGGTATCCCGCTCCCCGCCGGACGCCAGCTGGGACAGGAAAGGGGTGATCCCGATGCCCGCCGCGATCAGGAGGACCGGGGCTCCCGGGTCGCGCGGCAGCAGGAAATCGCCGCCGACGGCGGTGGCGCCCACCGTGTCGCCGGGCTGCAGGCCCAGCAGCGTCTTCTTGGCCGGGGACAGCGGTTCTCCGGTGCCAACGCCGAACGTTACTTCAGGCGCCCCGGGAGGGCTCGTGATGCTGAAGACCCGACGCATGCCCTTCCCATTGCGGTCCGGATGCGGGAGGTTCAGCTCCATGAACTGGCCTGCGGCGTACCGGACGGGACGTTGCGGCTCGAAACGGAACTCGGTGGTGCCCGGAGTCAGCGGTTTGGAACCCTTGAACACCAGTTCCACGCGGCCCCGCTGGCCGAGGAAGAAAGCTGCGAGGTTACCCAACAGCAGCGCCAGTTCCGGAGAGTTGGCCACGAAACCAAGGTTGTAAGGCACAGCGAAAACAATCCCGACGACGGCGGCGAGGCCGAGTTGCTGCCACCGGCGCGGTGGCAGCGTGAGCGGCTCGGAGAGCATGAAACCGGCAAAGAACAGCAGGGGCCGTTGCGCCAGGGGTTGCCACAACGCCTGACCGACGGTCATGCTGCGGCTCACCAATTCCGCAAACACGACGCCTGTTGCCACCACCATGAAAACGCCGGCCATTAACAATTTCCGGATGCGGTACAGAACAGCCAGGACTCCCGGAACCAAGAGCCAGAGCATCGCCGGGGTTGCCGCCCACCACGTGGCGATATTCAGTCCGGTCAGCCCGGTGAGGAACGCACCTGCGGCTGCCGGGTTGAAGATGTGCCGCCCCCGGAACGCCAGGGCGAACTTGGACGCGCTGGCCAGCACGCAGGCGAGCGCAACACCGGCCATGTCCGTGGGGACGAACGTTGGCCAGAAAAGGAAGTAGATCAGCAGCCCGGTAATGAGGGAGGAATCCGGATGGGCCTTCGTCCGGAAAAGGAGCGCGAGCAGGCGGCTGGAGCCGTAGCTCAGGGCCAGGCACAGCACCAGGTGCACCAGCATCTGCGGAAGGCCGAAGGTCAACCATCCCAGCACGTTCAACAGGAGGCTGTACGCCACCAGGATTCCCAGGACCCACAGGATCAGGCGGTACATGGTGAAGCGGCCCAGCCAGGTGTCCAAACGGGCCTTCATGGTGTTCATGTGAACAGTCTCCCCTCGAGACCGGGTGAAAACGTGGCACTCCCGGTGGAGAACACACGGAGCCATTCGAAGTCGAAGGAATCCTCGAGTGTGCCCGGTTCCACCATGAAGAGCGCCGTGGCCAGCGCATCAGCCTCCATGGCCGTTGCTGCGATGGTCCAGGAAGCAACGATGGTCCTGATGGGTTGCCCCGTTCTTCCGTCGAGGACGTGGTGCAGTCCGTCCCCCCAAGCCCTGCGGTTGGCAGCCGAGGCGCAAAGGGCGGCATTGTCCAGTTCCACGGTGCCGATCGCCTGCCTGGAGTTGTATGGATGCTCAAACGCCACTGTCACGGGCCGGCTTCCGCCGTGCAGCATGTCGCCGCTTCCATCGACCAGGAAATCGGTGCGGCCATGAGAACGCAGGACCCCGGCCAGGAGATCAACCAGCTGTCCCTTTCCCGCCGCACCGATATCCAGGATGACCGGTTCCTTGGCGGTCAGAGAGGTTGCATTCCATTCCAGGAGTTCCTCCCAACCACGGGCGGCAACGGGACTCCCGGAAGGAACCAGGCTGTAGCCGGCGCCATAGCCCAGGCGTTCCAGGCTGGGACCGATGAGGGGAGTCATGGCACCGCGGCTGAGACGATAGAGCTCCGCGTACAGGTCACGAAGCCCGGCGGCATGCCGGGGGAGGGCGATGGTGCCGGGGGCCTGTGCGAGTTGCGACACAAGCGAGTCCGCACGGAACCTCGAATATGTCCGGTCATAAACGGCGACGGTTTCCAGTAATTCGTCCCTGAGCTGCTCCGGCAGATGATCCGGCGTAGCAATCTCCCACGAGGTGCCGATCCCCTCGAAGCGGAAAACGCTCCAGCCAGGGTGTGGCATGGCCCCTACTTGGCCTGGGACTTGATTTGCTGGACGGCGTCGTTGAATCCTCCGGAGGTCAGGGACGAACCGGCCACTTTTGAAACGTTGAGCTTGTCAATGTCCTTACCGACAATCTGAGCGGCAATCCCGCCGGCGAATTCACCCTGGAACTTCCTGGTGTTGGGGTTGGACGGATGCTCCGTGATGTTGACAGCAGAGACTTTGCCTCCTGCAAGGGTCAGCTCCACACCCACCGTTTCCTGTCCGTTGGGGGAGGTGTACGTCCCGTCGGCCTTGTACGTGCCGTCCTTGTAGGGTGAACCGGCAGGGCCCGCGGAGCTGCCACCGGAACCCGAAGGAGCTGCCGTGCCGGCCTGTCCGCCGTTCTGGGTGGCCGGAGTCTGGGCGGGCGCTTCGGTGGCCGGGGCGCAGGCCGCTGCCGTGCCTGCGATTGAGATACCGGCCAGGCCGACGTAGATGGTCTTGCGGAGGGGCGTGGTCATGGTCTGCTCATTTCGTGTGGACAAGTTCTGGATTCGCGGGACCGCTCGTGCTGCTGGGTGACCCAAAAGGCCACGTGCCTACGGTTTCAACAACGTCGAAATCAGCGTAATGGTTCACGTTGTGCCGCCGCCCTGAAGGAACTGTGTAGCGGCTGTGCGTCGGGTTGCCCACATAAGCGCCCTCGAATTCCGCGACTTTGCGGGCCCCCGGTAGGCTAGATGCGTGACTCCCGAAGAACTCTCTGCTGCCATATCCACTTGCCTGAAGGACGCTGTTGCCGCCGGTGAAATCGCACTGGCCGAATCCGCCGTCCCCGATGACGTCAGGGTGGAGCGACCCAAGAACCGGGATCACGGAGACTGGGCCACCAACATCGCCCTGCAACTTGCCAAGAAGGCCGGCACGAATCCCCGCGAATTTGCCGGGCTCCTGAGCCGCAGGCTGACTGAGATTCCGGGCGTAACAGCGGTGGAAATCGCGGGCCCGGGGTTCCTGAACATCACAGTGGACGCCGCTGCGGCGGGAGCTTTGGCGAAGGCCATCGTTGAGGCCGGTGCCGAATACGGCACCAACAAGGCGCTCGCAGGCCATGTCATCAACATGGAATTCGTTTCCGCCAACCCCACAGGCCCCCTGCACATCGGGCACACCCGCTGGGCCGCCCTCGGTGATTCGATTGCCCGTGTCCTGCGCGCGTCCGGAGCGGATGTGACGGCTGAGTACTACATCAACGACGCCGGCTCGCAGATGAACGTCTTCGCCCATTCCGTGCTGTCCCGCCTCCACGGCAGGGACGTGCCGGACGGCGGTTACCCGGGCGAGTACATCCGGGAACTTGGCGACGAAGTTCTGAAGGCGCACCCGGGAATCAGGGAGCTCACGGACGAGGCCGCACTGCCCGTTATCCGGGCGGCCGCCTACGAGGCCCAGATGGCTGACATCAAGAGCACCCTTGCCGATTTCGGCGTGGAGTTCGATGTCTACTTCTCCGAGAAGGACCTCCACGACGTCGGTGCGATCGAAGCTGCCGTCGCGCGCCTCCGCGAGCAGGGCCATGTGTTCGACGACGGCGGTGCGGTGTGGCTGCGGACCACTGACTTCGGCGATGACAAGGACCGTGTCATGATCCGCGCCAACGGGGAACCCACGTACTTCGCTGCCGACGCCGCCTACTACCTCTCCAAGAAGGACCGCGGCTTCATTGAGAAGATCTACCTCCTGGGTGCGGACCACCACGGCTACATCAACCGCCTGAAGGCCATTGCCGCCTGCGCAGGGGACAATCCCGACACCAACATCGAGGTCCTGATCGGCCAGTTGGTATCGGTCAACGGCGCCAAGCTGTCCAAGCGTGCAGGCAACATCATCGAACTTAAGGACCTTATTTCCTGGCTTGGAAAGGACGCAGTCCGCTACTCGCTGGCCCGGTTCCCTGCCGATTCGCCGCTGACGCTTGATCCGGAGTTGCTCAAGAAGAACAGCAATGAGAACCCCGTGTTCTACGTCCAGTACGCGCACGCCCGTTCCCGTGGAACAGCCAGGAACGCAGCCGAGGCGGGCGTTGACCGGTCCGTTTTCGATGCCTCGCTGCTGGACCACGCGACCGAGAACGAGTTGCTCTCCTACCTTGGCAGCTACCCTTCGATCGTTGCCAAGGCAGCCGAGTTGCGCGAACCCCACCGCGTAGCACGCCACCTCGAAGTTATTGCCGGCGCCTATCACCGCTGGTACGACGCCTGCCGCGTCTCGCCGCAGGGCGAGGAACCCGTACAGGACGTCAACCGCACCCGTTTGTGGCTCAATGACGCCACGAGCCAGGTGCTGGCCAACGGACTCGAACTGCTGGGCGTTTCGGCGCCGGAACGGATGTAAGCGATGACCACCAAGGCTTCACACGCGTCCCCGCTTGCTCCGGAGTGGCTCGCCGTGCCGGAGGACCTGAACGCCCTGCAGGCACCCCTGTGGGCGGCGGGCGTCGACCGTACTGCGGAAGGCGAGGTTGCCATTGACGGTATTACCGTCAGCGAACTGAAGGAACAGTTCGGCACACCGCTCTTCGTCATGAGCGAAACGGACTTCCGCGTTCGCGCACGCGGGTTCAAGGACGCCTTCGATGCGGCTTTCGCAGACATTTGCGGGGGAGTGGACGTTTACTATGCCGGCAAGTCCTTCCTGTGCACGGCCGTTGCCCAGTGGGTTGCGGAGGAGGGCCTCCGCCTGGATACCTGCTCCGGCGGTGAACTGGCGGTTGCTGCCAGGGCCGGGATTCCCGGCAGCAAGTTGAGCCTGCACGGCAACAACAAATCCGACACCGAGATCAACCGCGCGCTGGACATGAAGGTTGGCCGCATCGTGGTGGACAGCCTCGATGAACTCCAGCGGATCGCGCGGATTGCCTCCGGACGCGGAGAAGCAGCCAAAATCATGCTGCGACTCACTCCCGGGGTGCACGCACACACGCACGAGTTCATTGCCACGGCCCACGAAGACCAGAAATTCGGCTTGTCGATGGCCGGGGACACCACCGGTGAAGCAGGGCTGTCTGCGGCGGAAGAAGCAGTCGCCGCTGCGGTCTCCGCTCCCGGCATTGAGCTGCTGGGCCTGCACTGCCACATCGGTTCGCAGATCTTCGAACCGGACGGATTCGCCCTGGCGGCGCAGAAGCTGCTCGCCTTCCAGGCCGCCATGCAGGGCAAGTACGGCATTGTCATGCCTGAACTTGATCTTGGCGGCGGTTACGGAATCGCCTACACGCCCGTGGACACCCCGCGGCCCGCGGCGGAGATCGCAGAGGCAATGGCCGCCGTCGTCCGCGCTACGTGTGCCGAACTCGGCATGGAAGCCCCGCGGATTTCCATAGAGCCCGGCCGGGCCATCGTTGGCAGCACAACCTTCACCCTGTACGAGGTGGGTACGCTCAAAACCGTCCGCGTTGATTCCGGCAACGGCCAGGATGGGGACGGAAACGTTACGTATCCGCGCCGCTATGTGTCGGTGGACGGGGGCATGAGCGACAACCCCCGCCCGGTGCTGTACGACGCGGATTATTCGGCAGTTTTGGCGTCCCGCGGCTCTGTGGAGGAGCCGCGGCTGTCCCGCGTAGTGGGCAAACATTGCGAGAGCGGCGACATAGTTGTTAGAGATGTATATCTGCCCGCGGACGTGGCAGCCGGTGATTTGCTCGCAGTACCGGGTACCGGCGCCTACTGCTGGGCCCTCTCCAGCAACTACAACTACCTTGCCCGGCCGGGCGTCGTCGCAGTGCGCGATGGAGCCGCCAGGCTGATTGTCCGCGGGGAAACCGAAGAAGATCTCTTGAACCGCGACATGGGAGTGGCGAATGTCTGAAGTGCGAAACCTGAAGGTGGCCCTGCTGGGCTGTGGCAACGTGGGGGCCCAGGTCGCGCGGATTCTTATTGACGACGCCGACGCCCTCGCCGCCCGCAGCGGCGCCCGACTGGAACTGTCCGGTATTGCCGTGCGGAACATCGATACCCCGCGCGACGTCGAGTTGCCGAGGGAGCTCTTCACAACCGACGCAGAGACCCTCGTCAAGGACGCGGACCTTGTCATTGAACTCATGGGCGGGATTGAGCCTGCCCGCTCGCTGATCCTGACTGCCGTCCGCAACGGTGCCTGCGTCGTGACCGGCAACAAGGCACTCCTGGCGCAGGACGGACCTACGCTGTACGAAGAAGCGGACAAGGCAGGCGTCCAGCTTTCCTATGAGGCCGCCGTGGCCGGAGCCATCCCCATCCTGCGGCCCATCCGGGACAGCCTTTCCGGCGATCGCATCACGCGCGTCCTGGGCATCGTCAACGGCACCACCAACTTCATCCTGGACCAGATGGACACCACGGGTGCCCAGTTCGCCGACGCCTTGGCCGAGGCCCAGCGCCTTGGCTACGCCGAGGCCGATCCCACGGCCGACGTCGAAGGGCATGACGCTGCCGCGAAGGCCGCGATCCTTGCATCGTTGTCCTTCCACACCCGCTTCTCGCTGGACGACGTCTATTGCGAAGGCATCACCAAGGTCACGGCCTCGGACATCGCCTCCGCCAAGGAAGCCGGCTTTGTCATCAAGCTCCTGGCCATCGCCGAAAAAATCGAGTCCCCGGACAACGGCAGCGGCATCTCAGTGCGCGTGCACCCCACGCTGCTGCCGCGCGAGCATCCGCTGGCAGCCGTCCGCGGTGCCTTCAATGCGGTATTCATCGAGGCTGAAAACGCTGGAGAGCTGATGTTCTACGGCCAGGGGGCGGGCGGAACGCCAACCGCCTCCGCCGTACTGGGCGACCTCGTGTCGGCCGCGCGCCGCCTCGTCCTGGGCGGCCCGGGCCGCACGGAGACGACAACCGGTTACGTCCAGCCCCTTCCCGTGGAAGCCTCGACTACCAGCTATTACATTGGCCTCGACGTCGCCGACCAACCCGGGGTCCTGGCCCGCATCGCCCACATTTTCGCGGAGAACGGCGTCTCCATCGAGATCATGCGCCAGACGATCCACCGGGACTCTTCGTCCGCTGTGGAGTCGGCTGAGCTGAAGATCGTGACGCACCGTGCATCCGAAGCTGCACTTGCAGCAACCGTCGAGGCCGTGAAGGGCCTTGACGTTATCAATTCTGTGACATCCGTACTGCGGGTAGAAGGGGTCTAAGTGGCTCACCAATGGCGCGGAGTAATCCGCGAATACGCTGATCGTTTGCCTGTAACGGAAGCCACGAAGGTCATTACCCTCGGCGAGGGCGGTACGCCGCTTGTCCACGCGCAGAAGCTTTCCGAGCTCACCGGCTCCGAGGTCTACCTCAAGGTCGAAGGCATGAACCCCACCGGCTCCTTCAAGGACCGTGGCATGACCATGGCCATGACGGCTGCGGTAGAGGCCGGGGCCAAGGCCGTTGTGTGTGCTTCCACCGGCAACACCTCCGCTTCGGCAGCTGCCTACGCTACGGCCGCCGGCCTCAAGTGCGCTGTCCTGGTTCCCGAGGGCAAGATTTCCATGGGCAAGCTGAGCCAGGCCATCGCCCACGGTGCCACGCTGCTGCAGGTTGACGGCAACTTTGACAACTGCCTGGACATCGCACGGAAACTGGGCGAGTCCTACCCGGTGTTCCTGGTGAATTCGGTGAACCCTGCCCGTATCCAGGGCCAGAAGACCGGTGCTTTCGAAGTGGTGGACTCCTTGGGCGACGCACCGGACATCCACGTCCTGCCCGTAGGCAACGCCGGCAACATTAGTGCTTACTGGAAGGGCTACAAGGAGTACTCCGCCCCCTTCGAGACCCCCAACGGCACGCTGGCCGCAGTCTCTACCAAGACCCCTGCCATGTGGGGCTTCCAGGCTGCCGGTGCCGCCCCCTTCGTCGCCGGCCATCCCATCACCGAGCCGGACACCATTGCCACGGCCATCCGCATCGGCAATCCGGCCTCGTGGGAAACCGCTGTTGCGGCCCGCGACGAATCGGGCGGCTTGATCGAGGCCGTGACGGACGAGGAAATCCTCGCCGCCCACCGTTGGCTCTCGTCCAAGGAAGGCGTCTTCGTTGAACCCGGCTCGGCCGCAGGCGTCGCCGGCCTGATCAAGAAGCACGCCGCAGGTGAGGTGCCGTCCGGCAACAAGATCGTCATCACCGTCACCGGCCACGGCCTGAAGGACCCGCAGTGGGCCCTGCGTACCGAGGACGGCAGCGATGTCCAGCCGGTCAAGGTGCCCAACGACGTCGTCACTGTTGCAGCAGAACTGGGACTGGAAGAAAAGTAAGAGTGGAAACAACGCAGCCCACCGCGACTGATCGAACAGAGGTCGCGGCCGGCCAGCGCCTGACGGTCAGGGTGCCCGGTACGAGTGCCAACCTTGGCCCCGGCTACGACAGCCTCGGCCTGGCCTTGTCCATCTACGACACCCTGACCGTGGAAACCCTTTCCTCCGGAGAGCTCGAGTTCGAGCTCTCCGGAGAGGGAGCGGAAACACTTCCCCGGGACTCCTCCCACTTGGTGGTCCGCGCCATCGACCTGGCCCTGGACCGGCTCGGGTTCCAGCGCAACGGGTTGAAGATCATTGCCGAGAACGTCAACCCGCATGGCCGTGGCCTGGGTTCTTCCGCCTCCGCCGTGGTTGCTGCCGTGACCGCTGCCAACGCCATGGTTCCGGACGAGGCCCGCCAGGACCGTGACTGGATCCTGCAGTTGACCAGCGAGATTGAAGGCCACCCTGACAACGTCGCACCCGCAATTTTCGGCGGATTGGCGCTGTCATGGCAGGACAGCGAGCAGTACAGCAGCACGCGCGCGGACGTCGCGGCATCAGTGGTTCCCGTCGTGGCCGTTCCGGATTTTGAGCTCTCCACCGAAACTGCGCGTGGCCTTCTTCCCGCCTCGGTGGGCCACCATGCCGCAGCCATGAACTCGGGACGGGCAGCGTTGCTGGTCCATGCCCTGACCAGCAAGCCGGAGCTGCTGCTCCCGGGTACTGAGGATTACCTCCACCAGAGCTACCGGGCGGAGGCAATGCGTCCGAGCGCCAACCTGATTTCCTCCTTGCGCTCAGCCGGGTTCGCCGCCGTCGTGTCCGGTGCAGGACCCACTGTCATGGTGCTCGCCAACGGCGAGGCCGAGGCCGCAGCAGTCACCGCCCACATCGACGCCTTTACTTCGGCCAACACACCCGACGTTGCTTGGCGCGTGATGACGCTGGCTGTGGACGTTGAAGGTGCTAGAGTGGAAGTGCACCGGCGGTAAAGCCGCGGGCAGTTCCCTGATTTTGGATCTCGGCAGTATCGCCGTACCCTTTCGTCAACTGCACCAACGTCTGGCGGTGCCGTCTCTTTCCGGCCTGTCTCAGGTGCCGCAGAACTCTCTCTGTTCCCTGATTAAGTCAGCCGGTTGTCCGGGCAACTGGATCCAGTGAAGACGATCAGTATCCGGCCCTGTTGGCCACAATCCATCAGGCACGGCCGAAACCATAGGCTGCAGATCTGAACTGCAGCCCGGAACAAATCATCGCGTCCGGCTCTCGCTCCGGACGCCGTCGAGGGGGAAGGATCCTTCGTGACAGAAACCACTGAGCTGGCTTCAGCTGTGGACACCACATCTTCTGCTGCCGAGTCGTCAACGGCCGCAACCACCAAGAGCAGCGGCCTTGCCGGCTTGAAGCTCGCCCAACTCCAGGCTCTTGCCAGCCAGTTGGGCATTTCCGGGGGATCACGGATGCGCAAGGGTGACCTTGTCAACGCAATTTCCGCCCACCGTGCCGGCACGCCAGCCACCAAGGCGCCTGCCAAGGCACCGTCGAAGGGAAGCGCTGCAGCTGCCCCCAAGGAAGCTCCTGCCGTTGAGCAGCAGCCGGAAAAGTCGGCTCCCGCAGTCGAAACCGCCGGCGAAGCAGCTCCCCAGGAAGCACCGCGACGCGGACGTGGACGCAGCCGCCGGGCAAGCAGCGATGGCGTCGTGGCTGCGGCCGAAGCCGCCGCTGCGGCAACGGCAGAGGCTGGATCGGCTCCCGCCGCTGAAGCCGCACGTACCGAAGAAACGGCCGCTCCTGCGGCCGAAACCGCGGAAGCTCCTGCCGAGCGCCGTCAGCCCCGCACCCGCAATCGCCGTCGTGGTGAAGCCGCCGCTGCAGCCGAGGCGGCAGAGGCACCCGCTGCCGAACCGCGTACGGAGCAGCAGGCCGAGCAGCGGTCCGCTGAACAGCGCACTGAGCGTGAAGGCCGCGACAGCCGTGCAGAGCAGCGTGAAGGCCGCGAAAGCCGCGCCGACCAGCGTGAAGGCCGTGCCGAGCAGCGCGAACAGGCTGAAGCCGGTGAACAGCCGCAGCGTGAACGCCGCGACAACTCCCGCAACCGCCGTGACGACAACGACGGCGAAGACGGCGGCAACCGCCGTAACCGCCGCAACCGTCGCGACCGCAACGAGCAGAACGACCGCCGAGGCCAGGACAGCCGCGACGGCAACAGCCGCAGCGAACGCTTCCGTGACCGCAATGAGCGCCGCCGCGGACGTTCCCAGGGACCGGACGTAGACGACGTCGAGGTCACTGAAGACGACGTGCTGCTGCCCGTCGCAGGCATCCTGGACGTCCTGGAGAACTACGCGTTCATCCGCACCTCCGGCTACCTTCCGGGAGCCAACGATGTTTACGTATCGCTCGCCCAGGTCAAGAAGTACAACCTGCGTAAGGGCGACGCCGTGGTCGGTGCCATCCGTGCGCCGCGCGAAGGCGAAGACCGCAACCAGCAGTCGTCCCGCCAGAAGTTCAACGCCCTGGTCCGGGTCACGTCGGTAAACGGCAAGACTCCCGAGGAGCTCAAGGACCGCGTTGAATTCGCCAAGCTTGTGCCGCTCTACCCCTCGGAGCGACTCCGCCTCGAAACGGACCCGAAGAAGATCGGCCCCCGTGTCATCGACCTCGTGGCTCCCATCGGCAAGGGCCAGCGTGGCCTCATCGTCTCCCCGCCCAAGGCCGGCAAGACGCTGATCCTGCAGTCCATCGCGAATGCCATCACCACCAACAATCCTGAGGTCCACCTCATGATGGTGCTGGTTGACGAACGCCCTGAAGAAGTCACCGACATGCAGCGCACCGTCAAGGGTGAGGTCATTGCCTCCACCTTCGACCGGCCTGCAGACGACCACACCACGGTCGCCGAACTTTCGATCGAACGTGCCAAGCGCCTCGTTGAAATGGGCATGGATGTTGTTGTCCTCCTCGATTCCATGACCCGACTCGGACGTGCGTACAACCTCGCAGCACCGGCCTCCGGACGCATCCTGTCCGGTGGTGTGGATTCCGCAGCCCTGTACCCGCCCAAGCGCTTCTTCGGCGCCGCCCGCAACATCGAAAACGGCGGTTCGCTGACCATCCTGGCAACGGCCCTCGTGGAAACCGGTTCCAAGATGGACGAGGTCATCTTCGAAGAGTTCAAGGGCACGGGCAACATGGAATTGCGCCTGTCCCGCCAGTTGGCTGACAAGCGCATCTTCCCGGCCGTGGACGTCAACGCCTCCGGTACCCGCCGCGAAGAGAACCTGCTCTCCCCGGAAGAGGTCAAGATCATGTGGAAGCTGCGCAGGGTCCTCTCCGGCCTGGAACAGCAGCAGAGCCTTGAACTGCTGACCAACAAGATCCGGGAAACGCAAAGCAACGTCGAGTTCCTCATGCAGGTCCAGAAGACGACGCTTGGAGCGAAGTCGGACAACGACAAATAGCTGCTCCAATGAGCCGCTGATACTGCTGCCCCCGCCCCTTCGCCGGGTGGCTTGCGATCTTCGATCCCAAGCCGCCCGGCTCCGGCAGGCCCGAAGCCACTCCCGGGGCAGCAGAATCAGCGGCTCGTCTGCGTTCGGCCCACCCTCCATGGGCTGTCAGTGACCACACGATGCAGTTATTAGACTTGTACAAGTCGAAAGAGGTTTGAGAATGTTTGAGTCCGTACAGGGACTTCTGGATGAGCATGCTGCCATCCAGGCCCGGTTGAGCGATCCTGCTGTCTACGCCGATCAGTCGCTGGCCCGTAAGTTGGGGCGGCGGTCTGCCCAGCTTCAGGGCATCGTGGAGGCGTACAACAAGTGGCGCGGACTCAATGATGACCTCGAAGCGGCCAAGGAAATGGCTGCCGAGGACCCCGACTTTGCTGCCGAGGTGGACCAGATCGAGGAGCAGATCCCCGCGGCCCAGGAGCGGCTGCGCCGGTTGCTGATTCCCCGCGATCCTGACGACGCCCGCAACGTCATCCTCGAAGTAAAGGGCGGTGAAGGCGGCGACGAGGCAGCGTTGTTCGCCGGGGACCTCCTGCGCATGTACATGCGTTACGCCGAATCCCGAGGCTGGAAGACTGAAATGATTTCCGCCACGGAATCGGACCTGGGCGGCTACAAGGACGTTTCCGTGGCCATCAAGGGCAACTCCAACGATCCCGCTGAGGGTGTCTTTGCCCGCCTCAAGTTCGAGGGCGGCGTCCACCGCGTGCAGCGTGTTCCGGTCACGGAGTCCCAGGGCCGCATCCACACGTCCGCCGCCGGTGTCCTGGTGCTTCCCGAAGTGGACGAGCCCGAGGAAATCGAGATCAACCAAAACGATCTCAAGATCGACGTTTACCGTTCGTCCGGACCGGGTGGACAGTCGGTCAACACCACCGACTCCGCTGTCCGCATCACCCACTTGCCGACGGGCATCGTTGTGGCCATGCAGAACGAGAAATCGCAGTTGCAGAACCGTGAAGCCGCCATGCGCGTGCTCCGTGCCCGCCTCCTGGCCCACCAGCAGGAGCAAATCGACGCCGCCAACTCCGAACAGCGCAAGTCCCAGATCCGCACCATGGACCGTTCCGAGCGCATCCGTACGTACAACTTCCCGGAAAACCGCATTGCCGACCACCGCACCGGCTACAAGGCATACAACCTTGACGCCGTCATGAACGGTGACTTGGAACCGGTCATCCAATCCGCCATTGAGATGGATGAACAGTCGCGCCTGGATGCCATCGGCGAATAGCAGCCGGACGCAGGTAACCATGTCGTTTCACCCTGGCCAGAGCCTCGCGGACGCGGTTCGCGAGGCCACAGCCGTTCTGGCCGATGCCGGAGTCCCCAGTCCGCGCGTCGACGCGGAATTGCTTGCCGACCATCTGCTCGGTGTCGGTTTGGGGCGGCTCCGGGCCATGCTGTTGGGCACCACCCCGGCGCCCGAGGGCTACGCCTCCCTGGTGGCCGAACGTGCCTCGCGCGTCCCGCTGCAGCACATTACCGGCGTCGCCTATTTCCGGCACCTGGAACTGCACGTCGGCCCCGGTGTTTTTGTTCCCCGGCCAGAGACTGAATCCGTGGTGCAGCTGGTCATCGACCGGATCGCCTCTCTTGACCGTCCCAAAGTAGCGGACCTCGGCACCGGCTCAGGTGCCATCGCGGGCTCCATTGCACACGAAGTGCCGGGTTCGGAAGTCCATGCGGTGGAGTTCAGCCACTTGGCTTTTGCCTGGGCCGCAAGGAACCTCGAGCCTTTGGGAGTCATCCTCGTTGAAGGAGACCTGCGGGATGCCTTGGTCGAACATGACGGAACCTTTGACGTCGTCGTCTCCAATCCGCCCTACATACCCGCCGAAGCTATCCCGAATGAACCGGAAGTGGCGTTGCACGATCCCCCTGAGGCCCTGTACGGCGGGGGAGCGGACGGCATGGAACTTCCGACGGCGGCAGCGGCCGCGGCGGCCCGCCTGCTGAAACCAGGGGGGTACTTCGTCATGGAACACGCCGAAGTCCAAGCCGGGTGGATAGCCGGCATGTTGGGGCGTGCCGGCAAGTGGCAGGACATCACCACGCACTTCGACCTCAACGGCAAGGAACGGGCCACGAGCGCGGTGCTGGCGAAGACGGCCACCGAAGAGTGAAAGAATAGCGCTGTGACCACAACCTACAATTGCACTTCCGATGACCAGCGGGCTGAGGGACTTCAGCATGCACAGCGTGCCATCAGCGAGAAGAAGTGCATCGTCCTGCCGACCGACACCGTTTACGGGATCGCAGCGGACGCTTTCTCGCCCCTGGCTGTGACCATGTTGCTTGCTTCCAAGGGCCGCAGCCGCCAGATGCCGCCGCCCGTACTGATACCCAGGATCAACGCCTTGGACGGACTGGCCACCGACGTCCCGGCAGACGCACGTGCGCTGGCGCAGGCTTTTTGGCCTGGCGGACTGACGCTTATCCTGCACGCACAGCCTTCCCTCGATTGGGACCTCGGGGATACCAAGGGCACGGTAGCCCTCAGGATGCCCGATGATGAGCTCGCCCTGGAGTTGCTTGGGCTGACGGGTCCCTTGGCGGTTTCATCGGCCAACCGCACTGGCCAGGAAGCAGCGCAGACGGCTTCCGAGGCACGAATGCAGCTGGCCGAGTCCGTTGAGGTCTACCTTGAAGGCGGCTTCCGGCCCCTCCAAGGCACAGCCGCAGTTCCGTCCACCATCGTGGACGCAACCCGGACGCCGTTCCGGGTGGTGCGCCAAGGCGCCGTCCCGCTGGAAAGCCTCCGGGAGATTGTGCCTTCCGTGCTGGGCTTCGGCGAAACAGCACCTGAGTCGCCTGCCGAAGCAGAAGCCGGGAGTACGGCGCCGGAGGCGGAGCCTGTAAACGCGGCGCCTGCAGATGCAGAGCCCGTAGAAGCAGCGCCTGTGGACGCAAAGCCCGTAGACGCAGCGCCCGTGGACGCAGCGCGGCCGGACGCTGGATCCGCTGAAGCGGACACCGCGAACGTAGCGCCACCGTCCAATGCAGCCGGCGAAGCCAAGTCCGAATGATCCCGGCCCGTCAGCGCGTCCCCGTCCTCGACGTCGACGCAACACCGCTGCGCGCGGATGACGTCGTCCAAGCACTGGAAGGCCTGATCAGTGACGGCACTACGAGCACGGTGCTCGGCCACAACCTGCACAGCGTCACCCTTTTCCACACGCGCCAGGATTTCCGGACGCTCTATGACGGGAGCGCGGTTGTCCTGCTCGACGGAGCGCCCGTGGCGATGCTCTGGGGAGCGGCGCGCCGGCCGCACTTGAAGTCACGTGGACAGCGGAGCATGGACTATCGGCTGGGTTCCATGGATTGGATTCCGGAGCTCGGCAGGGTCAACAACCTTGAACGCGTCGCCGTGGTTGGAGCAGGACGGGATGCCAATACAAAAGCCGTGGCGCGGATCCGTTCGATCATTCCGACGGCGACTGTCGACGGCATGCCCGGGGAGGACTGGGACCATGCCCTCGAAACTGCCGTGGTGGACTGGCTTGGCGATTTCCGTCCCCAGCTGGTGCTCCTCGGGCTGGGGATGCCCCTGCAGGAAAGCGTCCTCAATCGCAGGCTCCACCAGTTGCCCCCCGCCGTGTACTGCGCGGTGGGCGGGGCGATTGAACAGGTGGCGGGTGTTCAAAAGCTCGCGCCGCGCTGGCTGGGCCGCGTGGGGCTCGAGTGGGCGTGGCGGCTCGTCCTGCATCCCGGACGGGTGGCCTACCGCGTATTTGTCGAACCGTGGAAGTTGGCAGGCATCTTGCTGCGCCGCCGCTTCCAACCGTCCCCGAGCAAAGGGAAGTAATGTCTAATCCCGTTGTGGTGGCCGTCGTGGTCACCTATAACCGGCGAGAGCTCCTTGAGACAACGTTGGCGGGTATCGCTGCCGGCACCCAAGTGCCCGACGTCGTCGTCATTGTGGACAATGCTTCGACGGACGGAACCGCAGAATACCTGCGCGCCTACGGCGGGCCCTTGAAGACGGACCTTGTGACGTTGAGCAGCAACGTCGGCGGCGCCGGAGGGTTCGTTGTTGGCATGGAGCGCGCCGTCCTCGACCACGCTGCGGACCACGTCTGGATCATGGATGACGACACTGAGCCGCAGGCCAACGCACTCCGGGAAGCCCTGGATGTCTCCGAAGGCTACGGCGCCGCGACGGGAGTACTCCCTGCCTTCATCGCGAGCCGCGTGGTCTGGACCGACGGTCGCGACCATCCCATGAACCGGATGCGGCCCCGCATCGGTGCCAGTGAAGCCGCGCGCGCCGCAGCATCCCGCGTCGGGGCGACGCAGATCCGCAGTGCGTCGTTTGTCTCCGTCTTGATCCGGGCCGAAGAGATCAGGCGGCACGGGCTGCCCATTGCGGACTACTTCATCTGGAATGACGATCTTGAGTTCACGGCGCGCATCTCACGGCACGGCGTGGCCCTCGCCAGCGGCGCGTCCGTGGCCAACCATCACACCAAGGTGTTCGGGGACGCCGGAGCAGATCCAGGTCCCCGCTTCTACTACGAGGTCCGGAACAAGCTGTGGGTCTATACCCGGTCGAATGCCTTGACTCCGTGGGAGAAGGTCTTGTTCACCGGAGCTTCGCTGCGCAACTGGGCACGCACCATCGCGTCATCGCCCAACCGCAAGATGCTGTTGGGCGGGTTCGCCAAGGGCGTTCGCGACAGCTACAGGCCGCCGCGCTCCAACGCGTCGGTGCTTGCGGGAATCTACCCGCTGCGGGACGTCCAACAGGACCTCCAGCGCGGCCCCCGCTAAGGGAACAGCGCCGCGGGCGATCCCCGAAAAGTCACCAGGTTCCGGCTGCGTCACGCCGACGCCCGGAGCCGTTGGCATTAGTATCGTCTACTAGAGTCCACGTAAAACCAGCAACATTCGGCACAGCCGGTGCAGGCATGGCGACGGAGTAGTTCCATTTATCCAAAGACAGCAATCCCCACACCGAGCTGCCCCGAACCCCACCATTTTCCGGCGTCGATGACGCTGCGTTCCGGAGCCGCATCATGATTATGTACCTGCTGATGGCCCTCACGGCTGCCGTGGTGGCCTACGCGGGCACCTGGGGTGCGCGGGTCCTGGGCAATAAGCTTCGCCTGTACCAGCCCATCCGCAGCAGGGACATGCACTCGGCGCTGATCTCCAAGCTGGGGGGCCTGGGGATTTTTGCGGGGTTCTTCGCTGCCCTGGTGGTGGCCGGTAACTCCTTCTTCGTCAAGGACATTTTCCGGCAGAACGATGCCCCGTGGGGGATCCTGGCCGGCGCGGTAGTCATCGTGGCGGTCGGAGTTGCCGATGACATCCTGGACATCCGCTGGTGGATCAAGCTGCTGGGCCAGGCCGCGGCCGCTTTGATCGTGGCCATCTGGGGCGTCCGCATGTCCGTGGTTCCCTTCATTCCGGAACCGGTCTTCATCCAGTCCGAACTCGTCCAGATCGCCCTGACGGCCGGCTTGATCGTCACCACCATGAACGCGGTGAATTTCATCGACGGACTGGACGGCCTTGCCGCCGGCGTAGCGACGATCGGCGGGGGCGCCTTCTTCCTCACCGCGTACTGGGTCCACCGGAACAACCCCTCCACCGACAACTCGGATCTGGCAACGCTCCTGATGGCCATCCTGGTGGGCAGCTGCATCGGCTTCCTGCCGCATAACTGGTTCCCGGCGAAGATCTTCATGGGCGACTCCGGGGCGATGCTGATAGGGCTCCTGATGGCCTCTGCCGGCGTCGTGGCCACCGGACAGATCGAATCCGGCCTCTATGACCGCGCCAACGGTATTCCGACCATCATCCCGATCCTGTTGCCGTTCGCCGTGCTGTCATTGCCGCTGCTTGATTTCGGCATGGCCGTGGTGCGCAGGACGGCCCGCGGCCAGTCGCCCTGGTCCGCCGACCGCGGGCACCTCCACCACAAGCTGGTGGACCTTGGCTACTCGCACCGCACCGCCGTCGTGATGCTTTACGTCTGGACCTGCATTCTTGCTTTCGGCGGCGTGGCATTCGCCGTCTTTCCTTGGCAGATCGTCCTGATCGTGGACATCGTTGCGGCCCTGGTCATGGCGGCCATTACCGCGTGGCCCTACTTTACCCGTCATACGGCCCGGCCGGGGGAGTAGTCCATGACGTCCGGTTAGGGCCGAAGTTCTATCTCATGTAGAATTCTTGGTGCGGACAGTCACTCGCCCGTATCCCCGCTTTGAGAATCTGGCTCCCTGCCACAAGGATTGGTTTCCCCATGACATCCAACGCCCGATCCGGACATGCGTCCGGCCGCCGCGGCGATGGAATTTTTGGTGGGATCTCCTCTCTTTGGCTTCGGTTGCTGGTGCTGAGCTCCCTGGCTTCCGGCATCGCTGCCGCCGTGACGTTGGTTGTGGCAGCAATGATCGACGGCGGGCAAGGCGCGCTTTCGACGGCGGCCGGTGCCTTGCTGGTGATGCTCTTCTTCGCCATCAGCCTCCTGATAGGGCACTTCGTCGGCCGCGCAAATCCTTCCGGCGCCATTGGCCGTTTTGTTGCGACGTATTTCGTCAAGGTCGTGGGCTTCGCCGTGGTGCTTTTTGCCCTCGGCAGGCCTGACTGGATCATCGGCCGCTGGTTCCTCATCGGGGCCGTCGTGGGCGTAGTGGCATGGCAGGCTGCAGAACTCTACGGATTCAGCAAGGCACGCCTGCAGATTTTCAACGACCCCACAGAACCGAAGGGCGGCCCGGATGCCACTGCGTAAGCGCAAGCCCTCTCCGGACAACACCTCATCCGTTTCCCATGACGCCGGTGACCCGGCGGAAGCCTCGAACGACGGCGGATACAACGCCGGCATCGCGGTCTTCAGCTACATCATTGGCGGGATCATTGTCTGGAGTTTGATAGGCTGGGGACTGGATAATCTGTGGGGGACCCGCTGGATTGTGCTCCTTGGCGCTCTGCTTGGAGCCGCAGGAGGGTTCTATCTTTCCCATATGCACGGCCTCACCAAGCAACGCACTTCTGCTGGCGAGAGTAGCGCAGACCGCGGTCCGTCCAAGGACGGGAACAGTAATGCCAAATAATTTCACATGGAATGGGGATGCATTGAGTGTGTCCGCTTTCCGCCCAATGCCCAATGATGGACACAGCAGAGAGGAAACGCGTTGATCGCGCTTGCGCTCCCAGCCCAGGATTCGGGGTCCTTCACCCCACCCGGAATCGAAGAAATGCACCTGCCGGCAATCCTGCCTTGGGGTGCTGCGGACGGCTTCTCCAAGCAAATGCTGCTGGTGATCCTGTCGGTCGTCATTATCGCCGCCTTCTTTGTGGCCGCCGCGCGGAAGCAGCAGCTGGTCCCCGGCAAGCTGCAGTTCGCAGGCGAGATGGCCTACGGCTTCGTCCGTAACAGCATCGCCAAGGACATCATCGGCGGCAAAGACTTCATCAAGTACGTGCCCCTGCTGTTCAGCTTGTTCTTCTTCATCCTGGTGAACAACATCTACGGCGCCATTCCCGTCATCCAGCTCCCGAGCTTCTCCCACGTCGGCGGCGCCTACGTCCTCGCGGGCATCGTGTACTTCACCTGGATCATCATCGGCATCAAGAAGAACGGCCTGAAGTACTTCAAGCTTGCGACCGTTCCTTCGGGCGTGCCGTGGTACATCCTCCCGATCGTCGTACCGATCGAAATCATCTCCAACTTCCTGGTCCGCCCGGTAACGCACAGCCTCCGTCTGTTTGCCACCATGCTGGCCGGCCACCTCATCGTCATGCTCGCCGGCTCCGGCATCGAGTTCCTCGTCATGCAGGAGAACATCCTGCTCAAGGGAACCTCGGTCCTGGTGCTCGTCGGCGCGATCGCCATGTACATGCTCGAAGCACTGATCATGGCGCTGCAGGCTTACGTGTTCACCCTGCTGACCGCGATCTACATCGAAGGCGCCCTGCACGCCGACAGCCACTAAGGCACACAGTCTTCCCCTGATGGGGATTGAAGTAAACCAAACAACCTGCCACACGGGTGGCATCTTGAAAGGAAAAAAATGGAAGGCAATCTCAACCTCGTAGGTTACGGTCTGTCCGCAATCGGCGGTGGTATCGGTGTGGGTCTCGTGTTCGCGGCTTACATCAACGGTGTTGCTCGTCAGCCGGAAGCTCAGCGCGTGCTGCAGCCGATCGCATTCCTTGGTCTGGCACTGACCGAAGCTCTTGCCATCCTCGGCCTCGTCTTCGCTTTCGTTCTCTAGTTTCAACTTCAGAACAGCGAATTCCGCAACCGAGTAGATAGGACGGGTGAAATATGAATCAGCTGATCATCTCAGCCGCCACTGAAGGCGAAGAGGCAAACCCGCTCGTTCCCAACGTCTGGGAAATGGGCGTTGTCCTCGTCGGCTTCGCAGTCCTTCTGTTCATCGTGGTCAAGTTCATTGTCCCGATGTTCGAGAAGACGTTCGCTGAGCGCGCCGAAGCGATCGAAGGTGGCATCGCAAAGGCGGAGCAGGCCCAGGCCGAGGCTTCCGCAGCTCTTGAGGAGTACAAGCAGCAGCTCACCGATGCCCGTGCCGAGGCCAACCGCATCCGCGAGGAAGCACGCGCCGAAGGTGCCCAGATCCTGGCGGACCTGAAGGCAAAGGCAGCTGCCGAGTCTGCACGCATTACCGAGCAGGCACACGCAGCCATCGAGTCGGAGCGCGCAGCTGCTGTTGTGTCCCTCCGCTCCGAGGTCGGCACATTGGCTACCACGCTGGCAGGTCGCATTGTTGGTGAAGCACTGACGGATGACGAGCGTGCCGCGCGCGTTGTTGACCGCTTCCTGGCTGATCTGGAGACCCAGAACGCAGGTGCAGCTAGCTAATGGCAGGTATATCGAGCGAATCGCTGACCACGGCGCTGGCGGACTTGGAAGCCAAGCTTCCTCTGGCCTCGCTGCAGTTGGCTAAGGACCTCTTCGGAATCCTGGGAACGGTGGACAGCTCGGCTGGCTTGCGCCGCGCCCTGACTGATCCGTCCCGCAGCGGAGACGAGAAGTCGGCGCTGGTCAAGCAGCTGGTTGGCGGAAAAGTCTCCGCTGATGCTGCTGAGATCGCAGGCGGACTGGCCAGCTCACGCTGGGCATCTGCTCGTGATATCGGCGATGCACTCGAGACGCTTGCCGCCACGGTCGTCATTGCCGTAGCTGAAAAGAAGTCGGCCGTTTCTGCCTCCGGAATCACGGGGCTGGAAGAGCTGGAAAACGATCTGTTTGCCTTCAACCAGGTTGTCGCTTCCAGCCACGAAGTACAACGTGCCTTGTCTGAGCCGCAGGCAACGGACGCAGCCAAGCTCGCACTTGTCGGGAAGCTGCTTCCAGGCATCAGCGAGGAGGCCAAGGTCCTCATCGGCCAGGCCGTTACGGCGCCGCGCGGTGTTAAGCCGAGCAAGCTCGTCGAATCCTTCGCGAAGCTTGCAGCCAAGCGTCAGCAGCGCTGGATTGCAACCGTCAGCGTTACCCGTCCGTTGACGGAAACGCAGGCCAGCCGACTGCAGGCCGGGCTGAACGCGCTGTACGGCCGCGAACTGAAGGTCAACGTCAACGTTGAACCATCGCTGATCGGCGGAATCCGGGTACAGGTGGGAGACGAAGTGCTGGACGCTTCCGTTATCGCCCGCCTGACCGAACTCCGCCGCCAGCTCGCCGGCTAACCAGGCAAAGCACAACTAACTGATATAAAACCCGGTCATCGTGAGCAACGATGATCACGAAAACAGGAGAGCAGGGACTGCAGATGGCCGAATTGACCATCAACGCCGACGACGTCCGTAATGCGTTGAACGAGTTCGCGGCGTCCTACGAACCCGGTAACGCAGAGCGCGTAGAGGTTGGTCGCGTGACCACCGCCAGTGACGGCATCGCCCGTGTTGAGGGTCTTCCCTCGGTCATGGCGAACGAGCTGCTTCGCTTCGAAGACGGCACCCTGGGCCTCGCCCAGAACCTCGACGTCCGCGAAATCGGTGTGATCGTACTCGGTGACTTCACCGGAATTGAAGAAGGCCAGGAAGTTCACCGCACCGGTGAGATCCTGTCCGTGCCCGTTGGCGACGCCTTCCTGGGCCGTGTGGTTGACCCCCTGGGCCAGCCCATTGACGACCTCGGCGAGATCAAGGCCGAAGCCACCCGCGCCCTGGAGCTCCAGGCTCCGGGCGTAACCGAGCGCAAGTCGGTTCACGAACCGATGCAGACCGGCCTCAAGGCTATCGACGCCATGATCCCGATCGGCCGTGGCCAGCGTCAGCTGATCATTGGTGACCGCCAGACCGGCAAGACCGCAATCGCCGTTGACACCATCATCAACCAGAAGGCCAACTGGGCTTCCGGCGATGTCAACAAGCAGGTTCGCTGCGTTTACGTCGGTGTCGGCCAGAAGGCTTCCACCATCGCTGCCGTCCGTCAGACGCTCGAAGACCACGGTGCACTGGAGTACACCACCATCGTGGCTTCCCCGGCATCTGACCCGGCCGGCTTCAAGTACCTGGCACCGTACGCAGGTTCGGCCATTGGCCAGCACTGGATGTACGGCGGCAAGCACGTCCTGGTGATCTTCGATGACCTGTCCAAGCAGGCCGAAGCTTACCGCGCCGTGTCCCTCTTGCTGCGCCGTCCGCCGGGACGTGAAGCATACCCGGGTGACGTCTTCTACTTGCACTCCCGTCTGCTGGAGCGTTGTGCAAAGCTCTCCGACGAGTTGGGCGCAGGCTCCATGACCGGTCTTCCGATCGTCGAGACCAAGGCGAATGACGTTTCCGCCTACATCCCGACCAACGTGATCTCCATCACCGATGGCCAGATCTTCCTCCAGTCGGACCTCTTCAACGCCAACCAGCGTCCCGCTGTTGACGTTGGTGTGTCCGTCTCCCGCGTGGGTGGTTCGGCACAGGTCAAGTCCATGAAGAAGGTCTCCGGTACCTTGAAGCTGGACCTGGCGCAGTACCGCGACATGCAGGCATTCGCCATGTTCGCCTCGGACCTTGACGCTGCTTCCCGTCAGCAGCTGACCCGTGGCGCACGTCTGATGGAGCTCCTCAAGCAGGGCCAGTACTCGCCGTTCCCGGTCGAGGACCAGGTTGTCTCCATCTGGGCCGGTACCAACGGTTACCTGGACGACGTTCCGGTTGAGGACATCAGCCGCTTCGAAGCCGAGTTCCTGGAGCACCTGAGGCACCAGTCCTCCATCCTGACCACGCTGGCCCAGACCAACGTCCTGGATGACGACACCACCGCAGCGCTGAAGGAAGCCATCGTTTCCTTCAAGAAGGGCTTCTTCGGTGAAGGCGACAACCGTCTGGTTGGTGCCGGCCACGAAGAGTACGAAGCGATCTCGGGCGGCGACGTCGACCAGGAAAAGATCGTCAAGCAGAAGCGCTAGTTTCGATGACCTGCTCTGCCGGGGTCCGCAAGGGCCCCGGCAGGGCAGTACGTCGGGAACTTAGGAAAGGATAAGTATGGGAGCCCAGATCCGGGTCTACCGTCAGAAGATCAGCTCGACGACGTCGATGCGCAAGATCTTCAAGGCGATGGAACTGATCGCTACCTCGCGCATTGGCAAGGCCCGTGCCCGCGTAGCAGCTTCACTGCCGTACGCGAACGCCATCACCCGCGCCGTTTCTGCTGTCGCGACTCAGAGCGAAATCGACCACCCGCTGACCACCGAGCCGGAGCAGATCCGTCGGGCCGCAGTCCTGGTTATCACCTCGGACCGTGGCCTTGCAGGATCCTACTCCGCCAGCGTGCTCAAGCAGGCCGAAGGCCTCACCGAGCTGCTTCGCGAAGAAGGCAAGGAAATCAAGTCTTACCTGGTCGGCCGCAAGGCGCAGGCTTACTTCGAATTCCGCAACCGTGAATACGCCCGCGTCTGGACCGGCGGCACGGATGCGCCGGAATTCGGGACCGCCCGTGAAATCGGTGCTGCCCTCCTCGAAGACTTCGCCACCGCGTATGAAGAGGGAGGCGTGGACGAGATCCACGTCGTCTACACCCGCTTCAAGTCCATGGTGACGCAGGAACCGACGGTCATCCGTCTGCTCCCGCTCGAGGTCGTGGAAGAGGAAGCAGCCTCGGAGTCCGAGCTGCTGCCGCTGTACGAATTTGAACCGGAAACCGAGCAGGTCCTTGATGCCCTGCTTCCGCGTTACATCGAATCCCGCATCTTCGCAGCCATGCTGCAGGCCGCAGCTTCCGAGCTAGCAGCCCGCCAGCGCGCCATGAAGTCGGCCGGTGACAACGCAACGGAACTGATCAAGAAGTACACGCGCCTTCGCAACACGGCCCGTCAGGCCGAAATCACGCAGGAGCTTTCCGAGATCGTGGCCGGCGCAGACGCCCTCGCGTCCTAGCCGGTAGGGATCCGGCCCGAAGCCGCACCTGCACCAAACAGATAAACTTAACCCACGCCATCTACTGAGTGAAGTGAGAGAGATGACTGCCACTGCTACCGAACACGTAGCAACGGCCGGTGCAACCGGTCGTATTGCCCGTGTTATTGGTCCGGTTGTCGACGTCGAATTCCCGGCTGACGCAATCCCCGAGATCTACAACGCGCTGACCACCGAGGTTACCCTCAACGGCCAGACCAAGACCATCACGTTCGAGACCTCCCAGCACCTGGGTGACAACCTCGTCCGCGCCATCTCCCTGCAGGCAACCGACGGCCTCGTCCGCGGCACCACTGTCCAGGACACCGGCGCTCCGATCTCCGTGCCCGTTGGCGACGGAGTCAAGGGCCACATCTTCAACGTCCTCGGCAAGCCGCTTGACGTCGACGAGTCGGAAATCAAGGCGGACGCCTACTGGCCGATCCACCGCAAGGCTCCGAGCTTCGCTTCGCTCGAGGGCTCCACGGAGATGCTCGAAACCGGCATCAAGGTCATCGACCTCCTGACCCCCTACATCAAGGGTGGAAAGATTGGTCTGTTCGGTGGCGCCGGTGTGGGCAAGACCGTTCTGATCCAGGAAATGATCACCCGTGTTGCCCGTAACTTCGGTGGTACCTCGGTATTCGCCGGTGTTGGCGAGCGTACGCGTGAAGGAAACGACCTCTGGGTTGAAATGGAAGAGGCAGGCGTCCTCAAGGACACCGCCCTTGTCTTCGGCCAGATGGATGAGCCGCCGGGAACGCGCTTGAGGGTCGCACTGTCTGCGCTCACGATGGCGGAGTACTTCCGCGATGTCCAGAACCAGGACGTGCTGCTCTTCATCGACAACATCTTCCGCTTCACGCAGGCAGGTTCGGAAGTTTCCACGCTGCTCGGCCGTATGCCGTCCGCCGTGGGCTACCAGCCCAACCTTGCTGACGAGATGGGTCTGCTCCAGGAGCGCATTACGTCCACCAAGGGCCACTCGATCACGTCCATGCAGGCAATTTACGTGCCCGCTGACGACTACACGGACCCGGCTCCGGCAACCACGTTCGCCCACTTGGATGCCACCACGGAACTTTCCCGTGAAATCGCATCCCGTGGCCTGTACCCGGCTGTTGATCCGCTGACGTCCACGTCCCGTATTCTGGACCCGCAGTACATCGGCAAGGACCACTACAACACGGCTGTTCGTGTTAAGCAGATCCTGCAGAAAAACAAGGAACTCCAGGACATCATCGCCATCCTCGGTGTTGACGAACTGTCCGAAGAGGACAAGATCGTCGTGTCGCGTGCACGCCGTATCCAGCAGTTCCTCTCCCAGAACACCTACACCGCCAAGCAGTTCACCGGCGTCGAGGGCTCCACCGTTTCCATCAAGGACACGGTCGAAGGCTTCACCGCCATCTGCGACGGCGAGCTGGACCACATCGCAGAGCAGGCGTTCTTCAACGTCGGCGGCCTGGATGACGTCGAGCGCAACTGGGCCAAGATCCAGGAACAGACCAAGTAATATGGCTGAGCTTGAGGTTGAGATTGTCGCGGAGGACCACTTCGTGTGGTCCGGCGCGGCCAAGATGGTGAAGGCCCGCACCAGCGATGGTGAAATCGGAATCCTGCCGGGCCACTCGCCCCTTCTGGCCATTTTGGCTGAGGGCGAGTTGGCAATCCAGCCGGTTTCCGGTGACCGGATTGCGGTAGTGGTCGATGGCGGGTTCTTCTCCGTCGACAACGATCGTGTGGTCATTGTTGCTGACAACGCCAACTTGGGCGAAGCGGCTACAGCGGGGATCCGATAGCTAGACCTTGATGGACGATTCCCTTATTCCGTTCATCGCCTTGGCAGCGGCGTTTGCGTTGCTTGTTTTTTCACTGTGCCTTTTCGGGGTGCGCCGCTTCAATCTGCGGCGCGCCCTGGGCACGGTCGACGCCTCCATTTGCATTGCTGGAAACAGCTGGCAGATGGGGGTTTGTCGTTATCAGGACATGGAACTCGAGTGGTTCCGTTTAATGTCCCTCAGCGTGGTACCTAAGTACCGTTTCAAGCGCAGCTCGCTTGAGCTTCTTGGCAGGCGCAAGCCCACTGAAGAAGAGCTTGTCCAAGTACAACCCGATGTGGTGGTGGTCGAGCTTCAGTACGAGGGCAAGAAGTTCCTGCTGGCCATGAAGTTCGAAGCCTACGCGGGGCTTTCTTCCTGGCTGGAGGCCGGTCCGGTCATCGGCGTCGGCACCTGGCGATAGAAGCATGGACTTCCTGTCCGACCTCCGCCTCGTGGATGGTCCGTTCTTCTGGTTTGCATGGTTGTGCGGCCTTGCCGGTGGAATAGTCCTCCTGTGGCGCCGGCAACGTACGTGGCCCGTCGTCGTGCTCGGAGCAGCTGTCCTGGCTGTCGTTATCCTGGCCCTGGTGCACTGGGTTCTTGTCGACCTCCTGGCCACCTTCTCCGAAAATCTTCCCTTTGAGGTGCTGGCGTGGTCCGCGCCCGGAGTGGCGGCCGTCTTGCTGTGTGCAGTACGGCTTCGGCATTCTTCGTGGAAAGGACGCGCGGGAAGTGTCCTGGCTGCCTTGGGCGTGATTCTCCTGAGCGCGGTCCAAGTGAATCAATACTTCGGACTCAACAACACGGTGGCCGACCTTTTGGGCACGGCTGTCGCCCGGATCCAGCCGCTGGAAGCCAGACTGCAACGAGCGCCCGCCAGCGCACCGGGTCCGTCCGTCACCTCGTGGAAGGCCCCCGACGGCATGCCGGAGGGCGGCATACTTCGTCGCGCGAGCATTCCGGGCACCGAGTCAGGCTTCAACGCGCGCGAGGCCTATATCTATCTACCGCCTGCCTACCTGGCGCCACCCCGTCCAAGCCTTCCTGTACTGGTCCTGTTTTCCGGCCAGCCGGGTGGTCCCTCGGATTGGCTGACGGGCGGTCAGCTACGTGCGCAACTGGACAGGTTTGCGGAGCATCACGGCGGTATCGCGCCGGTGACCATAGTTGTTGATCCCAACGGCTCCGGCAATGCCAACACCATGTGCATGGACAGCCGTATTGCCCAAGCCGATACCTACCTTTCCAAGGATGTCCCTGCATGGATCAGTAAAACCTTGGATGTCTCCACGGCTCCCGGGCAGTGGGCTGTGGGAGGCTTCTCCTTCGGCGGAACCTGCGCCGTCCAAATGGGTACAGCCCATCCGGAACTCTTCACCTCCGTGCTCGGTTTTTCAGCCGAGCAGGAACCGGCCCTTGCCAAGGACCGAAACAAGACGATCGCTGACTCGTTCGACGGCGACGCCGCAGCTTTCGAATCCCGGACGCCTTTGGTACTCATGCAGGAGCGACAGTACGAAGGCAGCGGTATGTACCTCACCGCCGGTGCCACTGACAACGAATTCCTCGGCTACATGCAGGTGCTTGCGGAGGCTGCCCGTTCCGCGGGCTTCGACGTGGAGGACCACTCCATTGAACACGCCGGGCATTCCTGGGACAGTGTTGTCCGCGGGATGCCAGGTGCGCTCGATTTCCTTGCCGGCCGCTGGGGTCTCACCCCGTGAGCCTGGCAGTCCAGGGTGTCCTTCAACCGGTGATCCGTCAAGCGGTGAGGCATGTGCAGTCCACACCGTTTACCTTGTTCGTCGTGGCTGTCTTCCTCACGGTCGCCGCGTTGTCGGGGAGTATACTTTCCGGGCCGCCGGAGTCTTTGCTGCCGATAGCCGGAGTCACCCTGGAGGGTTTGAAAGCGGGGGAGTGGTGGTCCATCTGGACCTCCCTGCTGTTCACGACGAACGTTCCCGCGTTCATCGTGGCGGTGCTCATGGTGTTGATTTTTCTCGGCTTCTCGGAACGCCATCTAGGCTCCCTGCGGACCGCGGGCCTGTTTTTGGGATGCCAGTTCGCGTGTGTCACGGCCTTCCTGCTGGTGACCCAGGTGGCACAGTACGTCAACGACGGTTGGCTCTCGGCAATGGTGGATCATCGGCTCATTGGTCCGTACGGGGCGGTCCTGGCCACCGGCCTCGCCGCGAGTGCCAAGCTCACGGCGCTCTGGCAGCGCCGTTTTCGCACCGTTGCTTTGTCCTTGACGTTGCTGTTGGTCCTGTACGTGGGGCATCCGGAAACTGTGGTGGGGTTCCTGGGCGCGTTGGTGGGCCTGGTGGGTGCCTGGTGGGCCCAAAGCAATGAGGGCAGCCTCCATTTGCACCGTTCCACCGCACGCGAGGTCAGGACCCTGCTCTCGTTGACCACTGCCATCTTCGCTGTCGGACCCCTTCTGACGACGGTAGCGAAGGGTCCGTCCGGTCCGCTGGCGTTGCTGCGGGACGTTATCCTCAACCCTTTGCCCACGCTGAGCCAATTGGAGACCAATTGTGGAGGGAGCATCGATGTTGCCTGCCTTGAACTGGCCCGGCAGGGGTACACGGGGCCTTTTGGATTGGCTTTGGCGGTGGTTCCCATGGCCTTGCTGCTCATCTGTGCCGACGGCATGCGCAGGGGACGTCGGCTGGCCCTGGGCATAGCCATAGGCGTCCAAGTGGTGGTGGTGGCGCTGTCCACGGTCTACCTCGCACTGTTTGCGAGCATGCCCTTTAACATCGCCCGTCCCCGGACCGGGCTGCTGGGGTCAGCGGTGGCGCACATCGTCCCGCTGGTGTTGGTGCCGTTGATCCTCGCTGTCCTCCTCTTTGCCTACCGTGGCCACTTCCGCGTGGACTCTTCCGTGCGGCTCCGCCGCAGGATCTTCTGGGTGGTGGGCGTCACCGGAGGGGTACTTGTGCTTCTCTACGTCGCGGTATGGTTCGCATCCGGCGGGATGACGCGCGACGGCGGCCTGCTGGGTCTGGGTGCCGAGCTCGCACGTCAGTACCTGCCGGTTCCGCTGCCCGGGGTCTACCGGAGGGTTTTTGCCGAGCGCGATGCCCTGGAAGCTTTCCTGTTCTCGTACTCCGGAACAGTCTTTTGGCTGGTGGCTTTGCTGGGCGTGTGGGTTTTGCTGGTCCGGGGACACCACGCCGGTGGCCTGGACCGGGAGTCCCGGGAACGCGCCAGGAAACTGGTGAAAGCAGGCGGCGACTCCCTGTCATGGATGACCCTGTGGGAGCCCAGGAAGTACTGGTTTACTGACGACGGCCATGGGGCTGTGACCTTCCAGCAACACGGCAATGTGGCTTTGACCCTGGCTGGGCCCATCGGACGGTCGGAGCACCACAGGGATACAGCCCTCGGTTTCCTGGATTATTGCGCGCAGCACGCGTTGGTCCCTTGCCTCTACTCGTGCACGGAGGAGTTGTGGCCTGTGCTGCGGACCAGGGGTTTCCGGCGTGTGGCGGTAGCCCAGGAGACAAGGCTGAGGATCCGGGGCCTGGAGTTCCGCGGCAAGGAATGGCAGAACGTGCGCACGGCCCTCAACAGGGCGGCCAAGATGGGAATTACTGCGGTATGGGGCAGCTACCCGACCCTGCCGCACGGGCTGCGGGCGCAGGTCGGCGAAGTCTCCGAAGAGTGGGCTGCACAGAAGCGGGTGCCTGAAATGGGCTTCACGCTGGGCAGCCTTGACGAGCTGGACGACCCCGAGGTCCTGTGTTGCGTGGCCGTGGATGAAAACGGCCTGGTGTACGGAGTCACCAGCTGGCTGCCCGTGTACGACGACGGAAAGGTGGTGAGCTGGACCCTGGACTTCATGAGGCGCCGTGGCGATGCCTTCCCGGGAGTCATGGAATTCCTTATCGCCTCGGCCGTGCTGCATCTCAGGGATTCCGTGGAGGTTATTTCGCTGTCAGGTTCTCCACTGGCAAGAGAGAAGGAAGAGATGGACCAGCGGCCGGAAGGGCTGGCCGGAATCCTGGACTTGGTCGGACAGGCTTTGGAACCGGTTTATGGCTTCCGTTCCCTGGCTTCCTTCAAATCACGCTTCCAGCCCGACTATCGCACGCTCTACATGTATTACCAGGACCCGTTGCACCTCCCGGCCATGGGAAGGGCACTAAGCCGCGCTTACCTTCCGGGTTTATCAGTGCGGCACACTGCAAGGCTGTTGCGTACTTTGGTTGGTTAAATTGTCAACACCCATTCCCGGTGCGCAAGCTATTCCACGCAGTTTGTGACCAGGTTTGTTGAGATCGGACATATCCGGCATTAAAGGTGCTGTCTTAAAACAGCTTGGCCCCGGTACGAAACCGGGGCCAATCTGGTGTGAAACTGCGTTCGGCCTGTCCTAAAACGGGCCCCGGCAGATTTCGGTGGCTAATTAGACAACGGTAACGCCGGTTGCCTGCGGGCCCTTGGCGCCCTGGCCGATCTCGAACTGAACGCGCTGGTTCTCATCGAGGGTCTTGAAACCACCGGTCTGGATCTCGGAGTAGTGAACGAAAACGTCGCCATCCGCGTCATCCGGGGTAATGAAGCCGAAGCCCTTTTCAGCGTTGAACCACTTAACGGTTCCCAGTGCCATGTATTTCTCCTCATTATGGAACTTCAGTCCGATACACCTCGTACCGGCTTTGTTACTCCGCGAGAAGATCCGCAAACCGACTGGGGCACAGTTGGATTTGCAGGAGCTTCACGCTCGCAACCCGTCTTGCGAGCATGAAAACCACCTACACAAAGACTGCTACAACACTTTCATGAGCGCTGCCGGAGGTCAACGGTCTTTTAGGCAATTTGGCGAAAATTTTCGGTAAAAAGGAGGTAACGCGACACCCTAATTCGCGGGGCACCGTTTGGCGTCACGACAACCATTCACCATTACGCATCACGCCGGTCAGGCCCAGTTCCTGGTCTGTCGTCACAACGTCGGCACGGAGCCCCCGCCGGAGACCCCCGATCTCGTCGGAAAGGCCCAGGACGGCGGCAGGTACCGAGGTGGCTGAACACACGGCCTCGGGCAAGCCGACCCCGGCGGCGACAGTCCTTCGCACTACACCCAGCAGGGTAGAGGTTCCGCCGGCGATGGACCCGGTGGCATCCAGCGTGGCAACGCCGTTGGTGACGGTCACCGGGGACGGTCCCAGCATGTAGTTGCCGTCCGCCAGCCCCGCAGCGGCCATGGAGTCGGTGACCAGGAGGATGTTCGGAGCGCCGATCAACTGGAAGACCGTGGCCACCATGGCGGGATCAAGGTGGGTGTCGTCGGCAATGAGTTCCACCACCGCTTTGCCTTCCTGCGCCATCCGCAGGCAGGCGGCCACAGGACCCGGCGCGCGGTGGTGCATCGGAGGCATGCCGTTGAAAAGGTGGGTGACGGTGGGCAGCGAGCTGACGCCGTCGAACCCTGCCGACTCCAGGCCTTCCTTGGCCGCGGCGAGGGAAGCGGCCGCAACGGCGTAGTCGCAGTCGGTGTGACCCAGGGATGGGGTCACCCCGTGGGAAGTCATCAGGTCAACCAAGGCAGCAGCGTCGGGGAGTTCCGGCGCGTAGGTCATGGTGGCGAGCTTGCCGGCGGCAGCGAACACCAGTTCCTCCATCAGGTCCAGGTCCGGATCCAGCAGGTAGTCCGGGTTCTGTGCGCCGCACCTGGCATGCGACAGGAAGGGTCCTTCGAGGTGGATGCCGCCAACAAGACCTTCGTCCGCAAGCTTCACGTAAAGCTCTATGCCGCGCAGCAGATCCTCCCGCGGAGCGGTGACCATGCTGGCCAGGAACGTGGTGGTTCCCGAACGGTGGAGGAAAGCGGCTGCCTTCCGGGCGGACTCTTCCTCGCCCTTGGGAAAGTCCCCGCCGTCTCCGCCATGGCAATGGACATCCACCAGGCCTGGAAGGATCAGGTGGCCGGTTGGCACTCCGTGCCGGATCGCGGTGGCGAAGCCGGGGAAATCCTCGGCGTCGAAGTCGGCGGCGGGTCCGGCGTAAGCGATGCGGTCGCCGTCGATGGCCAGGAGGCCGTCCTCGATGACGGAGCCGTCCGTGACCAAAGTTCCCGCGAGAATCTGGAGGCTGGGCGCGGGAGGGGCAGTGTGCTCTGCGGCAGTCATGCTTTCGATTCTAGTGGCCTGCGGCACAGCACCCGGGAAGGGGCGTCAGAAGAGCCGGGACTCACTGTCATCCACGCCGCGCATGGCGTCATAATCCAGGGTGACGCAATCAATGCCGCGGTCGTTGGCCAGGACCTTGGCTTGGGGCTTGATCTGCTGGGCGGCAAAGATGCCCCGTACGGGAGCAAGAAGCGGATCGCGGTTGAGCAGTTCCAGGTAACGGGTCAACTGTTCCACGCCGTCAATATCGCCGCGGCGCTTCAACTCGATGGCTACCGTGCCTCCGTTGGCGTCCCTGGCAAGGATGTCTACAGGCCCGATTGCCGTGAAGTACTCCCGCCGTATCAATGAATAGCCCGGTCCCAACGTCTCGATCTGCTCGGCGAGCAGGCGCTGGAGGTCGGCTTCGACGCCGTCCTTGATGAGGCCCGGGTCCACTCCCAGTTCGTGGGAGGTGTCATGGAGGTGTTCATGGATGTTGATGATGAGGCGGTCATCGGTTTTAGCGGACTGGACCGTCCACTGCTCCACCACGCCTTCCTCCACCTCGGTCTCTTCCGGGGAGATAACCCGGAGGGTGGCCGGCGGGCTCATCCAGTTCAAGGGCTTGTAGGAGCCGCCATCGGAATGCACCAGGACGGAGCCGTCAGCCTTCACCAGCAGGAGCCTTGTGGCCAGCGGCAGATGGGCCTTAAGGCGGCCAACATAATCAACAGAACAACGGGCTATGACAAGTCGCACCCGCCCCACATTACCGCTTGGGTGCCAGCGGCAGGGCAGAATGGATGCATGCCCCGCTCCAACAGGCCCCGTCGCAACGCGTCCGGCATGCGTTCCAGCAAATGGGCCGGCGAGCCTCCTGATCTGGACCTTGAAAGGGCCCGGGCAGGTATCGCGAGGCGGGAAAGCGCACCCGACGGCGACTGGATGGTCCGGACGATGACCGCCCGGAAAGCGGAGAAACAATACATCTGCCCGGGTTGCTCCACCGCCATCATGCCCGGCATCGCGCACCTGGTGGTGTGGTCGGACAGCCACCTGTTCGGTGAAGCTGCGGGCCTGGCCGAGCGGAGGCATTGGCACACCAATTGCTGGACTACCCGGACCTACCGCTACCGCTGATTCCCTTAGGCTGGATGCCATGACTTTCGATCCCGCCAGCTTCGTCTTCACGCCCCAGGATGCTCCATCGGAAATCCGTGCTTCCACTGTGCTTCCCGCCCGTCGGGAGAATGTGGAGTTCACCACAGAGGACGGAAAAGTCTTGGTTGGGGAGTTGGCGCTGCCGGAGTCCGGGGAGATTGCGGCCACGCTCATAACCCTCCACCCGCTGCCCACCCATGGCGGATTCATGGACTCCCACGTGTACCGCAAAGCCTCCTACCGCTTGCCGGCGCTCTCCGGGGTGGCGGTCCTGCGGTTCAACACGCGCGGCACCAGTTCCCCGCGGGGTACCAGCGACGGCGGGTTCGAAGAGGGGATCGGGGAGCGCTACGACGTCGAAGCCGCGGTCCGCTTCGCCGTGGAGCGCGGGCTGCCGAACCGCTGGTTGGTGGGGTGGTCCTTCGGAACCGAGCTGGCGCTGATGTACGGGGCCGTGGAGCCGGTTGCCTCACAGGTGGAAGGGGCAATCCTGTTGTCGCCGCCCCTGCACCGTGCCACCGATGTGCATCTGAAGGAGTGGGCTGCAGCCGGCAAACCGCTGACGGTGCTTGTCCCGGAGCATGACGATTACCTCCAGCCTGCCGAGGCCGCCCGGCGCTTCAGCCTGGTGCCGCAAGCGCGGCTGGTGGGAGTCGACGGCGCCAAGCACCTCTGGGTCGGAGAGAAGTACGCGGCGCGCGTCCTGGATGAAATCGTCGACGACGTCACGGAAGCGGGTGCGGGCGCGGACGGATTGCCGCGGACCTGGGTGGGGCCGGTAGCGCAGGGTTAGGGCCCGGCAGCGCTCAGCGCGACAGTGCCCGTCAGTGCCGGTCTTGCCGGACGATGAACACTTCCTTGATCAGCAGCATGATGGCCGCCGCTGTCGGGATGGCGATCAGGGCGCCCAGGACGCCCAGGAGGCTGCCGCCGGCGATGACGGAGATCACGGCAACGGCCCCCGGCACGGCTACGGCCCGCTGCATGATGCGCGGGGAGATGAAGTATGCCTCGAACTGCAGGTAGGCAAAGTAGGCGATCGCGTAAATCACGGCCGTCTGCCATCCGGCGGTGAGTGCCACCAAGATGACCACGACGGCGGCGATCATGCCGCCGACCAGCGGAATGAACGCCAGCAACGCCACCACAAAGGCCAGCAGGACGCTGAAGGGGATGCCCAGGATAGTCATCACGATGAACGCGAACAGTGCATTCAGGAGTGCGACGCAGGCCTGGCCTATGACGTAGTTGCCCACGGAATCGGTGATGGCCTCCGACAGGGCTTCGACCCGGGGCCGGCGTGAACGCGGAGCCAGGCGGTAGGCCCACCGCTTCATGGAGGGAAGCGCGGCCAGGAAGTAGAGGCTGAGCACCAGGACGATCAGCGTGCCGAACAGGCCGTTGGCCACGGACGAGCCGAAGCCCACTACGCCGCCGAAGATTCCGCCGACTGCCTCGGAGTTTTGGCCGAACTTGTCCAGTTCCGTGGTGATCCTCTCCCGGAGGCCAAACTGGTTGTCCACCGTCCGGAAGAAGTCGGAGTTGAGGAAATCGCGGATCCAGTCGGGAGCCTGGCGCACAATCTCCGATACCTGGCCCACTATGGTGGGGATCAGGGTGGCGAAGAAACCGGCGACGGCGAGGACCAGCACGGATACCGAGATGAGGATTCCGGCAGGGCGGGGAATCTTGCGGGATTCGAGCCAGCGCACCACGGGGTCGAGCCCCAGGGCTATGAACAGTGCGGTGACGATCCACAACAACAACTGCGTCGTATTGCTGGCGATGTAGTACACCAGCAATGCGACCCCGACGCCGGCAGTACCCATGAACCCGACGTACAGGGGATGCTGCGAGGACATCCTGGGGCCGGGGGCCCCGAAGTTGCCTTCGTCCTCTCCCTTTAAGCGCTCCGCGTAGTCATCGGATTCGTCCTCGGGCGGCATTTCGAACCGGACGCGCGTCCGGGCGCCGGGTATGGGCTGGCGCAGCCTACGGCCCAAAGCCGCCCAGCGTCCCGTCCGCACCGGGACCGTCACGGAGGTCCCCTCGGCGGGGGCGTCCACGCCGGGCGTACCGGATCCGTCGACGGGCCGGGGGTCCAAGTGGTCTTTCACGCGGGTCGGGTTCCTTTGCTCGGTAACGACGGTTATGTCATCTCGGCGGCATTTCCGGGCCTAAAAGCAGCCCGGGTACCATGATGATCGCCACACTATCAGGAGCCTGTATTTGCGCTTTGACAGCGCCGTTACGGGGATTCGGGTGTGTCCGGGCCCGAGGCCCGATCTGACTCTTTGATAACAAAACGGTTACCCTTGAAGTTCAACGACCGCTGATGATAGGTGATCCTGTGCGTTTGAAGACTGCAGCCACGCTGGTGCTGCTGGGCCTGCTGACGATGCTGGCCGGCATTGGCCAGCTGACTTTCTGGGCCCCCTCCGAGACCGTGACGGCCTCGGTACCCAGTGACACTAAAGCTGCCCCGTTGACGGTAATCGACCAGAAGTTGATTGCCCTCCACGAGGGTCCGGTGAAGATCAAGATCCAAGGTGAAGGAAACTTCATCGTCGCCACGGGACGGCCCGACGACGTCGAAGCCTGGGTGGGCGAAACCGCCCACAACACCCTCACCGGGGTATCGCAGGACCAGAAGTCGCTGGAAGTCACCGCGGAGGACGGCGAGGCTACGGCCCCCACGCCGGTAGGTTCGGATCTTTGGGTCAACACCGAAGAAGGCAGCGGCGAGCTCGACTACACGTGGAACCCGCCGGCCGGCGGCGAGTGGTCGCTGCTGGTAGCCAGCGACGGAACCAAGCCCGCGCCGTCGTCGATCTCCATGACGTTCCCGAACAACGCCACCACACCGTGGGCTGTTCCGCTCATCGTCCTGGGCATCATCATCATCCTTGTCGGCGCGGCACTGCCGTTTGTCGCCAGGGCACTGGCCGCACGCCGCAAGGACAACGACGACGATGCCCCCCGTGATGGCGGAGAGACCACCGCTCTTCCGGTGCAGTCGCCCGCAGACGGCGCCGACCGCCGTCGTACGCCAGGTACAGAAGGGTCCGCCCTCCGCGTCACTGCCGTTGCCGGCGCCCTCGTGGCCACGCTGGTGGGCGGAACGGCCGTCGCGGCCCAGGCCGTGCCGGCATCGAACCCGGGTTCCCCGAGCGCCCCGGCCGCCGAAGGCGGCGACGCGCAACCCGTCATGCTCGAGTCCCAGCTCCAGCGCATCCTCGAACAGGTGGCCAGCACTGTGGATGCAGCCGATGCCGCCAAGGACGCCGCCAAGCTGGCACCGCGCGTGGACATGATGGAACTCCAGGTCCGCACGGCCAACTACAAGATCCGTTCCGCGGTTTCGGCCTACGAGGCACGCATGCCTGTCCGCGCCACCAAGCTGCAAAGCAGTGTTATCAGCACCAAGCGCGACTGGCCGCGTACGGTCTTCGCACTGACCCAGGGCGACGGCAACGTGGTCCCGCAGGTGCTGACCTTGGTCCAGCTCTCGCCGCGCGAGAACTACAAGCTGTGGGGAACGGCTCCCCTTCAGCCCGGCACCAACTTCCCCTCGTTCCCGGTGCCCCGTGAAGGAACCGCCCCTGCCGCTGCCGATGACAAGACGGGCCTTGCCTACAGCGGCAACGAAGCTTTGGGCATCCTTGGTGAGATGCTGACCACGCCGGACTCGCCCAACCGCAGCAAGCTTGCTGACGGGCAGTCCTCGCCTTACATCGCCGGTGCCCTGACGTACCAGGCGGAGACGGTCAAGAACGGTACCAGCGCCAACTTCAAATTCACCCATACCCCGGTCACCAACCAGACGGTAGTGCTTCGCACGGCCGACGGCGGTGCCCTGGTGGTCGGCCGCCTGGACTTCTCCTTCGAGGGAACTCCCAAGGCCGCCGGTGACAAGCTGATCCTTGAAGACGATTCAGCCGTCTTTGCCGGTGGCAAGGAAACCACGACGGGTATGTCGCTGAACTTCGCAGAGTCGGTGGCGGTCTACATTCCGCCGGCCGGTTCCTCGGATCCGATGAAGCTCGTGGCTGCGACCCGCGGCCTCGTGGGAGCCAGCTTCAAGTAGCCTTCCCACGGCATGGCAGCGGCTAGAGTGGTCGGTATGAGTTCGCCCGGATACCGTCCCACTCCAGCCGCTGCCAGTCAGCTTAACCTTCGTGGCGCCGTCGACCTCTCGTCGTTGCGCCGGCCTCCCGCACCGCCGCAGCCGCCTGTCGCGGCCGCCTCTCCGGAGCCCACGGAGAACGGAGAAGCTGCAGCCGGAGGCCCGTCGCTGCGCGTCGACGCCACGGAAACAAATTTCCAGGACCTGGTGCAGCTGTCCGCCCAGGTGCCTGTGCTCTTCCTTTTGTGGTCGCGCTACGCGGCCGATTCGCCCGGCGTGCTTGCCGCAGCGCAGCGCGTCGTGGAAAGCTTCGGGGGCAGGCTGGTCCTCGCTGCTGCGGACGTAGACACCTTCCCGCAGCTTGCCCAGGCATTTCAGGTACAGGCCGTTCCCACGGCCGTTGCCGTGGTCAAAGGCCAGCCGGTTCCCCTCTTCCAAGGGCCTGCCGACGACGCCCAAATCAAGAGCCTTGTGGAGGAACTCCTCCAAGTGGCAGCCGCCAACGGCGTGACCGGAAGCATCGGCGACGGCACCCAGGGTGCTGAAGCAGAGCCGGAACCCCTTCCGCCGCTGCACCAAGCCGCAATCCACGCGATTGAAGCCGGCGACTACGCCGGTGCAGCCGCCGCCTACAAGCAGGCGCTCCTCGAACAACCGGCTGATGCTGATGCGAAGGCGGGCCTGGCCCAGGTCGAGCTGATGGCCCGACTGGAAAAACTGAGCGCGGCAGATGCCGAAAGCCTCAGGGAACTTGCCGCACAGGAGCCTGATAACGTCCACGCGCAGCTGGGCGTCGCCGATCTTGATGTGTCCGGCGGGCACGTCGAGGACGGCTTCAACCGCATCATTGCCTTCATCGGGCGGAACTTTGGGCAGGAAAGGGAAGCAGCCCGTGTTCGGCTCCTTGAGCTGTTCGAGGTAGTGGGTGTATCCGACGAACGTGTTGCCAAGGCGCGGCAAGGGTTGGCGAGGGTGTTGTTCTAGTGCCCTCCGCGCTGTTCAGCCCGCTCCAGCTGCGTTCGCTCACCATCGCGCATCGCGGCTGGGTTTCTCCCATGTGCCAGTACAGCTGCCTGCCGGAGACGGGGGAGGGGGTGCCCAACGACTGGCACCTGATGCATCTTGGTTCCTTTGCGTCCGGAGGTGCGGCCCTGATCATGAGCGAGGCGGCAGCGGTCAACCCCGCCGGACGGATCAGCCCGCGCGATGCCGGCCTGTACTCTGACGAACAGGCGGCTGCGTGGGAGCGTATCGTCGGATTTGTCCATGCCCACGGGGCCGTGGACTGCAAGATCGGCGCACAGCTGGCCCACGCCGGGCGGAAGGCCTCTACTTACTGGCCCTTCTCCGGGAAATCCGGGACCGTTCCTCCTGCAGACGGTGGTTGGCCAACGGTGGGGCCCACAACGGATGCTTTTGACGGCTACGCAGCGCCGGCGGCGATGACGGAAGAAGAAATTCTTGGCGTTGTGGCCGACTTTGCAGCCGCAGCGCAACGAGCGGTGTCGATCGGCTTCGACACCGTTGAGATCCATGGCGCCCACGGCTACCTCCTGCACCAGTTCCAGAGCCCCCTGATCAATACCCGCTCGGACGCGTGGGGCGGGGACGAAGCCGGCCGCAACCGCCTCATGCTCTCCGTGGTGGACGCCGTCCGGGCTGTGATCCCCGATTCGATGCCGTTGCTCCTGCGGATCTCCGCGTCGGATTGGGCCGACGGGGGAGTCGATGTGGAGGCCTCGGTCCGCCTCGCCCGTGCGGCCGCAGAGCGCGGCGTGGACCTTGTTGACGTTTCCAGCGGCGGCGCGGTTGCCCACCAGTCCATCAAGGCCGTGCCCGGCTACCAGGCCGGCTTCGCCGAGCGGGTAAAGCACGACGCCGGTGTTCCCACCGGAGCTGTGGGGCTGCTGACCAGCCCCACCCAGGCAGAAGACATCGTCGCCAACGGGCGGGCCGACGCCGTGTTCATGGCCCGCGCTGCACTACGCGACCCGCACTGGTGGTTGCGCGCTGCATACGAGATCGGGCACGAAATTTCGTGGGTTCCACAATACGAACGGGCCATTCCGCGCCACGGCTTTTAGCTCTGACGGAGGCGGACAGTGCCCGGCTAGGCTGGAGGCATGAGGGAACCAGACCATGAAAACAGCAGCCAGTCCCTGCCCGCTCAGGAGCCGTCGGTAACGGCCCACCCGCAGGAGGTATTCGGGGCGACACAAACTCCCGGGGTCCAGCAGCCTTCTGCGTTGTCCATCCGCGGACTCGCCAAGCGCTTTGGTGACAAAATTGCCGTCGACGGTGTGAGCCTCGAAGTTCCGGCCGGGTCGTTTTATGGAATGGTTGGCCCCAACGGGGCCGGCAAAACCACCACCTTGTCCATGGCCACCGGACTGCTCCGTCCGGATTTCGGCACCGCACTGGTACACGGGGTGGACGTGTGGGCGCGTCCCTTGGAAGCCAAGAAACTCATGGGAGTGCTGCCGGACGGTGTCCGCTTGTTTGACAGGCTCACCGGCGAACAATTGCTGACCTACGCAGGTCTGCTGCGCGGTATGGACCGGGACGTGGTTAAGTCCCGGGTGGGTGAGCTGCTGGCAGCCTTCGACCTGCAAGCTGATGCGGGTTCGCTGGTGGTGGACTATTCAGCGGGCATGACCAAGAAGATTGCGCTGGCCTCTGCCTTGATCCATGCGCCCCGGCTCCTCGTCTTGGACGAGCCCTTCGAGTCCGTGGACCCTGTTTCCGCGGCCAACATCAGGGGAATCCTGGACGGCTATGTAGCCTCCGGGGGAACCGTCATCGTCTCCAGCCACGTCATGGACCTCGTGCAGCGCATGTGCAGCCACGTAGCCGTGGTTGCCGGTGGCCGGGTCCTGGCTGCCGGTTCCGTGGACGAGGTCCGCGCAGGCTCCACCCTGGAAGAACGCTTTGTCCAGCTTGTGGGTGGCGGTCACCGGACGGAGGGGCTCGAATGGTTGCGCACCTTCTGAGGCTCAAGTGGCGGCTGCTGCTGAACGGCTTTAGACGCAGCCCGCTTCAATTGATTGGTATGGGCCTTGGCCTGCTTTATGCCCTCGGCATGCTGTCGCTCCTTATCGGAGGCCTGATTGCACTTCGCTGGGCTGATGCCGGGATTGCCCACACCGTGGTGGTGTTGGGAGGTGCGGCGGCCATCCTCAGCTGGGGAATCATCCCGCTGGTGGCTTCCGCTGCGGACATGACGCTGGATCCGGCGCGGTTCAGCAGTTACGCCATACCGCCAAGGCAATTGCTCGCGGGCCTGGCATTGGCCGGGTTCATCGGGATACCGGGACTGGCAACACTGTTGGCAGCCCTGGGCACGGTAGGGACATGGTCCCGGAGTTTTCCGGCTGCCGTGGGAGCCTTGATCGGTGCTCTCCTGGGTGCCCTGACGTGCATAGTGCTGTCCAAGGTCGTCACGACGGCGACGGCCGGGCTGGCGTCTTCGCGCCGGTTCAAGGACGTTAGCAGCATCATCGTCTTCATTCCCCTGGTGCTTTTGGGGCCCATCATGATGGGGATCGTGGAGGGCATCCGTGGCAGTGGGGATTACCTGCAGGCACTTGCCCGCTCCGTCTCCTGGACGCCGTTGGGTGCGGCATGGTCCCTTGGCGGCGACCTGGAAGCCGGGAACTTCGCGGCTGCAGGACTTAAGGCCGTCGTTGCCCTGTCCACCCTTGCGTTGTTGCTGTGGTGCTGGCACGTCCTGTTGCAGCGGGCGCTGGTCACGCCTCCGTATTCCGGCGGCTCCGCAAAGAAGGGCGGCAAACTCGGCCTGTTCGGGGTGCTTCCCGGCACGCCCGCCGGAGCGGTGGCCGCGAGGGCACTGGTGTACTGGTTGAAGGACCCGCGATACGCCGGCTCCTTGGTGGTGATACCGCTGCTTCCGGTGATCTTCTTCTTCAGCGGAAGCCAGACGGGCAGCTATGGCATGCTGATGATCCTCGGCCCGCTGACGGCGTTCATGATGGCTTGGTCCATTTCCGCCGATGTCTCCTACGACAACACGGCTTTTGCCTTGCACCTGGCTTCCGGGGTCCGTGGCGTGGATGACCGACTGGGCCGCGCGCTGGCTTGCCTTGTTACTTCCTTGCCCGTGGTCCTGGTCTTCACCATTGGCCCTATCGCCGTCACCGGAGACTGGATCTGGCTCCCGAATCTTCTGGGCCTCGCTGTGGGAACGTTGTTCTCCGGCCTCGGATTGTCGTCGGTCATTTCTGCCCGCTACAACGTCGCTGTTCCTCTGCCCGGCGACAGCCCGTTCAAGAAGCCGCCTGGCAATGTGGCCCAGACACTCGCGGTGCAGGGCGTGGGCATGCTGGTCCTTACCGTCCTGCTGCTGCCCGAGTTGGCATTGGTACTGGTTCAAGTCATCGCAGGCGGGCCGGAGGCGGGATGGGTCAACCTTGCCATAGGACCGTTGCTGGGGATCGCCCTCTTCATAACAGGTGTGCGGTTGGGCGGGAGATGGCTGGACGTCCGTGGTCCTGAACTGTTCGCGCAATTGAGCGTGAACCGGTGAGCGCATGTCACAACCCTGCCAGCACCATGATTAGTTATAGGACATGGGATATCCTCGAGAGTAATTTGTAAGCATCCGCAACCGTTGAAAGGCCCGACGATGGAAGTTGTCATTCTCCCCGGCACCAAACAGATAGGCGCTTTGGCTGCCGACGCCATCGAGGCGCTGGTCAGGAGGAAGCCCAACGCGGTGCTGGGCTTGGCCACGGGATCTTCGCCGCTGCCCATCTACGACGAACTTGCCCGACGCTACGAAGCCGGCAACCTGGACTTCAGCCAGGCCCATGGGTTTGCGTTGGACGAATACGTCGGGCTTGAGGCTGGTCACCCGGAGTCTTACCGCGAGGTTATTCGGCGCGAGTTCACCAACCGGGTGAACATCAAGCCTGAGAATGTCCACAGTCCGGACGGTACCGCGGCGGATCTGGTGGCCGCCTGCCAGGCGTACGAGGATGCCATCAAAGCGGCCGGTGGGGTGGATCTGCAGATATTGGGCGTGGGGACTGACGGCCACATCGGGTTCAACGAGCCCGGCTCCTCGCTTGCCTCGCGCACCCGCATCAAGACCCTCATTGAGCAAACCCGTAAGGACAACGCCAGGTTCTTCAGGAACATCGATGAAGTTCCGCACCATGTTGTCACCCAGGGCCTTGGGACCATCATGGACGCCAAGCATGTGATCCTGGTGGCAACGGGTGCCCAAAAAGCCCAAGCCGTGCGGGATTTCGTCGAGGGGCCGGTGGCGGCGATCTGTGCCGCGTCCGTGCTTCAGATGCACCCCCATGCCACCATCCTGGTTGACGAAGCCGCGGCGTCCTCGCTGAAGTTGGCCGATTACTATCGCCACACCTACGACAACAAGCCGGAGTGGCAGGGGCTTTAGCCGGTAGGATGGATGGCATGACTACGCTTCCTCCGGATCCATTCGAGAACGACCCCATGCGAGAGCTTTCCGGAGCCGGAACGTCCACTGCCACCATTGAGCGCGAGGAAACGCGCCAGGAAGTGGAACCCGGCGATCGTGAGCGGTTTGCGCACTATGTGCGGAAAGAAAAGATCATGGAGTCGGCAATGACCGGCGAGCCCGTCATTGCCCTCTGCGGCAAGGTCTGGACGCCGGGCCGTGATCCCAAGAAGTTCCCTGTCTGCCCGGAGTGCAAGGAGATCTATGACGGCCTCCGTCCGGGCAACGACGGCGGCCCGGGCGATTCCAAGTAGTGGCCGGAAAGTCACACCAAGCCCTCTTTGATCACTGCCGCTTAGCGGCTTGCCGCCCCGTTCCGGCCGTGAGGCCGGAAGCGCCGGGCGCTGCCATTTGCCTGGGGGACCTCGCATGACAGAAACACTTTTTGGTGGCCCATCCCTGCCTCCCGCCTATCCGGAACGCGCAGCGTGGGGCACCGCCCCGAAGCTGCGCGCCTGGCAGCAGGAGGCCCTGGACCTCTACATGACCCGCAGCCCCAAGGACTTCCTTGCCGTTGCTACGCCGGGTGCCGGTAAGACGACCTTCGCGCTGCGGATTGCCACCACTTTGCTCGACACCGGCGTGGTCAACCGCGTGACCATCGTGGCGCCGACCGACCACTTGAAGAGGCAGTGGGCAGATGCCGCCGCCCGTGTCGGAATTGCCATTGATCCCAACTTCAAGAATTCCGATGGCCAGCACGGCCGCGGATTCGTTGGTGTTGCCGTGACCTACGCCCAGGTGGCCAGCAAGCCCATGTTGCATCGGGCCAAGACCGAAGCCGCACGCACGCTCGTGATCCTGGACGAGATCCACCACGGCGGCGAAGCGCTGTCCTGGGGTGACGGGCTTCGCGAAGCCTTTGATCCGGCCGCGCGCCGCTTGTCCCTGACGGGTACGCCCTTCCGCTCGGATACTTCCCCGATTCCGTTCGTTGAGTACGCGGAGGACCGGGACGGAATCAGGCGTTCCAAGGCCGACTACACCTACGGGTACGGTGACGCACTCCGCGACCACGTGGTGCGTCCGGTACTCTTCATGGCCTACTCGGGCCAGATGCGCTGGCGCACCAGTGCCGGTGATGAGATGGCGGCCTCGCTCGGCGAAGCGGCGGTCACCAAGGACATCACGTCCCAGGCATGGCGAACAGCACTGAACCCGGCAGGTGAATGGATTCCTGCTGTCCTCGCTGCGGCTGACAAACGCTTGAGCGAGGTCCGCCGGACCGTTCCCGACGCCGGGGCGCTGGTCATTGCCACGGACCACGAGGATGCGCGCGCTTACGCCGGGCAGTTGAAGAAGATCACCGGCGAATCGCCCACGGTGATCCTTTCCGATGATTCCAAGGCATCGAGCAAGATCGAGGAATTCTCCGCAGGAAACCAGCGATGGATGGTTGCGGTCCGCATGGTGTCGGAAGGCGTCGACGTTCCCCGCCTGGCGGTGGGTGTCTATGCGACGTCAACGTCCACGCCGCTCTTTTTCGCCCAGGCAGTAGGTCGCTTCGTGCGTGCCCGCAAGCGGGGCGAGACGGCGTCGGTCTTCCTGCCGTCCGTACCGCCGCTGATGGTCCTCGCGAACTCGATGGAGGCCGAACGGGACCACGCGCTTGACCGGCCGGAGAAGGACGACGACGGCCTTTTCAACCCTGAGGAAAACCTCATGGCGGAGGCCAACCGTGAGGATAAGGCCTCTGACGAACTCACCAAGGGGAAGTTCGAGGCCCTGGACTCCCAGGCCTCGTTTGACCGTGTGCTGTTCGACGGCGGCGAGTTCGGCACCGGGGGAGACATCGGTTCGGACGAGGAGCTCGACTTTCTGGGCATCCCGGGGCTCCTCGACGCCGACCAAGTGGGCATGCTCCTCCGCCAGCGCCAGCACGAACAGCAGTCGCGCAGGAATCGGAAGGCTCCGGCAGCGGAAGCAGCCCCCGCCATACCGGATCACCGCATGCTGATGGATCTGCGGAACGAATTGGCCAAGAATGTCTCCGCCTGGTCCGCGCGGACCGGAACCCCCCATGGCGTGGTGCACACAAAGCTGCGGGAATTGTGTGGCGGCCCGGCCGTGGCGCAAGCGAACGAAGAACAGCTTCAGGCTCGCCTGCGCAAGCTCCAGGACTGGTTCATCGGACGCAAGTAGCCCGCCCGGCGCTTCCTCTATCACGTCCCGACGGGTTGGGGCCCTTCCTCTATCACGTCCCGACGTGTTGGGGGGTTTCCTCTATCACTGGTGCCTTCAAGAAAATGAACGAAACGCACCCCAAAAGGGGAGCGTTTCGTCGTCTGACAGCTGATAGGCCGGTGATAGGGCGTTGGGGGAGGTGGGATGTGATGGAGCGTTGGGGGAGGTGGGGTGGGATGTGATAGAGCGTCAGGGGCGTTCGACTTCGACCCCTGCGGCTTCCAGTTCCTCGAAGACCTCCTCCGGGTCCTCGGCTATCCCCGCTGTCAGCTCCGCAATGACCGTGGTGTTGTACCCCGCCTGCACGGCATCCAATGCCGTGGCCCGGACGCAGTAATCGGTGGCCAGTCCTACCACCACCACGTCTTCCACATCGTGGCTTTGCAACCAGTCATCCAGGCCGATCGCGTCCTCATCCAGCACTTCAGTGACCGCCTGTCCCGCTTTCAAGTCGCCGGAAGGAACGTCGTCTTCCGGGGCGAGCACTCCCTCGAATCCGGAATAGGCGGCGGTGTACTGCCCCTTCCGGAAATACGCTTGGATGAATTCGGGGTCGAGGTCCTCGTGGATTTCGGCGCCCTTGGTCCGCGCGCGGCAGTGCGGTGGCCAGGAGTCCACCATGTCCGGAGTATCGGAGAAATGGTCGCCGGGCTCGATGTGCCAGTCCTGCGTTGCCACAATGTGGTCGTACTGCTGCTGGTTCGCGTCAAGGTATTCGCTGATGGCGGCCGCCACTGCGGCTCCGCCATTAACAGCCAGTGAGCCGCCCTCGCAGAAGTCGTTCTGGACGTCGACGATGATCAGTGCCTTGGACATCAGTTCTCCTCGTACACGGTGGGGATCGCTGCTTCGCCACGCTGCAGCCGGTTCACGACGGCGGGCAGTTCAGCCATGCTGGCAGCGTGGCGCTCCTTGGCCCGGATGACGCCTTCAGGACCAGTCCAGCCGGGGAGGACCTCGCCGTTTTTCACGAACTGCTGCAGCAGTGAACGGTCGTTTCCGTCATCCTCGGGCCGGTGTCCGATGCCCACGACCTCCTGCGTTGCCTTGCCGCGTTCGTTGAGTTTTCGAAGGGCATATTTGCGTCCGCCCACGCTGGTCTTGTTCTTGGCGGCCTTCGCAACCGAAATGAACTCGCCGGCGTCGTTGGTGCGGCTGACCAATTTGTAGACCATGCTTGCCGTGGGTGCTCCGGAACCGGTGACCAGCGAGGTGCCCACACCGTAGGAGTCCACGGGTGCGGACTGGAGGGCGGCAATGGCGTACTCGTCCAGATCGGAGGTCACCACGATCCGGGTGTTGACGTTCCCCAGGTCATCCAGCAATTGCCGGACCCACTGGGCCTGCGCCACGAGGTCTCCGGAGTCCAGGCGCACGGCGCCCAGTTTGTCGCCCGCGAGCTCGACGGCGGTGCGGACCGCCGTCTCGACGTCGTAGGTATCCACCAGCAGGGATGTTCCCGGGCCGAAAGCCGCGATCTGGGCCTCGAAGGCCTCCCGCTCGGTGTCGTGAAGAAGCGTGAAGGAGTGGGCCGCCGTGCCCACGGTCTTGATCCCGTAGCGCCTGCCGGCTTCCAGGTTGGAGGTGCTGGCAAAGCCGGCGATGACAGCGGCACGTGCTGCCGCCGTCGCCGATTCCTCCTGGGTGCGCCGGGAGCCCATCTCGATGCACGGGCGGTTCCCGGCCGCCGAGGTCATCCTCGAGGCGGCCGAGGCGATGGCGCTGTCGTGGTTGAGGACCGAGAGGATGTAGGTCTCCAGGATGCAGGCTTCGGCGAACGTTGATTCAACAATGAGGATGGGGGAGTTGGGGAAATAGGCGTCTCCCTCCGCGTAACCCCAGATGTCTCCGCTGAATTTGTAGTTGGCGAGGTAATCCAGTGTTTCCGGGTTGACCACCTTGTTCTTCGCCAGGAATTCAAGCTCGGCGTCCCCGAACCGGAAATCGGCGATCCCCTCGAGCAGGCGTCCGGTCCCGCCGACCACGCCGTACCGGCGTCCGTCGGGGAGGCGGCGGGCGAATGCCTCGAATACCGAACGGCGGTGCGCGGCCCCCGAGTGGAGTGCCGCCTGCAGCATCGTCAGTTCGTAATGGTCTGTGTACAAGGAAGTTGCGGGGTGGTCCCACGACGTGGCTCTACTCACGAAATTCACTCTAGTGCGAGCCGCCATAGAATGGACAGATGAGCCCTAGCGTTGCGTTTGGTACGGATATTGATGAACGGACGGAAGCTTCAGAGCTGGCTGCCACTGATGTCCTGACCGCCCCGGACATCCCCTGGAACCTTGTGATCTGGAACGACCCCGTCAACCTCATGAGCTACGTCAGCTATGTTTTCCAGAGCTACTTTGGCTATTCCGAGTCCAAGGCACACAAACTCATGATGGAAGTTCACCGGAAAGGCCGGTCCATTGTGGCCCACGGGAGCAAGGAGCAGGTTGAGCAGCACGCTGTAGCCATGCATGGCTTCGGCTTGTGGGCCACCGTGGAAAAGGCCGCCAGCGGCAACGAAACACCCGGAAAGGGCGGCCGCCAGAGTGGCTAAGGCATTCAAATACGGACTCAAGGGCATCACCGGCTACCTCGAACCGGCCGAACGGGATCTTCTTCGCGGGCTTCTGGACGACGTCATTTCCATGCTCGAGTCTGAGGCCAAGGAGAATGAAGATCCGTTGGCGGCCATGATCGGCCTGGACATGGACGTGAAGAAGCCTGCCGACCGCGCCCTCCTGCGGCTGCTGCCCAACGTGATGAAGGACGACGACGCCGGCTCGCTCGAATTCCGGCAACTCACCGAGCGCTCGGTGCGGGAAAGCAAAATCGGTGCCCTGCGGGCAACGGCAATGGGGTTGGACAAGGACGACCTCGTCCTGACGCCGGCCGATGCCCAGCGTTGGTCCATGGCGCTGAACGATGTCCGCCTTGTCTTGGCCGAGCGCCTCGACATCCGGGACGAGGCTGACGCCGACCATGTCCACAGCATGCAGGACTGGAGCCAGGCCGAGGATGTTGAGAGCTACCTGGCCTTGGTCTACAACTTCACCACGTGGCTCCAGGAGTCGTTGGTTCAGTCGATGTTGGCCGCGCGGCAGGCGAAGCCCTGAGCCGCGCGGACGGACGCTGCCGCCGCTCCCGTGTGACAAATCAGACACGGGCGGGGAGACGCAGCTAATGGCCGCGCACCAAGGGAAGCCTTATTCTCGAATAATCATGACTTCAGCATCGGGCAACTCAACAGGCGTTTCCACTGAGCTTATGGGCGCGCGTCCGATCGGTGTTTTCGATTCCGGTGTTGGTGGCCTGACGGTGGCCCGCTCCATCATCGACCAGCTCCCCAACGAGTCAATCCTGTACGTGGGGGACACCGCCCATGGACCCTACGGGCCGTTGCCTATTGCCGAGGTCCGGGCCAATGCCCTCGGCGTCATGGACGAACTGGTGGATTCGGGCGTCAAGCTGCTCACCATCGCCTGCAATTCCGCCTCGGCCGCGGTGCTTCGGGACGCCCGGGAGCGCTACACGGCCCGTTACGGAATTCCGGTCATCGAGGTGATCCAACCGGCGGTCCGGCGCGCAGTGTCCGCCACCCGGACCGGGCGCATCGGAGTCATCGGGACATCTGCCACCGTGGGTTCCAGGGCCTACGAGGACACCTTTGCCGCGGCTCCGGACCTTTCGATTACGTCCGTGGCCTGCCCCTCGTTCGTAAACTTCGTCGAGGCGGGAATCACCACGGGCCCGGAGCTCCTGGCGGCAGCAAACGAATATCTGGAACCACTCAAGCAGTCCAACGTGGACACCGTAGTCCTGGGCTGCACGCACTATCCCTTGCTCACCGGCGTGATCTCGTTCGTGATGGGTGAGGACGTCACCCTCGTCTCCAGTGCGGAGGAGACCGCCAAGGACGTCTACCGGGCCCTGGCGAACGGCGGCATCCAGCGGACTGAGGCAAGTGCGCCCAGCCATGAGTTCATTGCCACCGGTGACGCAGCCCAATTCGAGACCCTTGCCCGCAGGTTCCTTGGGCCGGAAGTTCTCTCGGTCAAGCATGTCGACCATGTCTCCGCCCAGTATCCAACAGGTAGCCTTGCCCGTATTACGCCGGAGATGCTTGCAGCGGCCAGGGCCGGGGCGGGCTTGGCCCGCCGGTCCTATTTCGTCCAGCCGGACAACGGTACGCGGGCTGCGACGGAGAGTGGACTATGAAGCTGACGATCGTGGGCTGCACGGGCTCATTCCCGGGACCCGGCTCGCCGGCGTCGTGCTATTTGGTGACCGCCCACGACGGTGAGCGCGAGTGGAAAATTGTCATGGATCTCGGCAGTGGCGCCCTGGGGGCCATCCAGCGGTACACCGACCTGGAGGACATCGACGCCATTTTCCTGACCCACCTGCACCCGGACCACTGCATGGACCTCTGTGGCCTGCATGTTGCTGTCCGATGGAAGCCGGGCGGTTGGGGCCGTGACCGTCTTCCCGTGTGGGGTCCCGCTGCGACGGCGGACCGGATGGCAACCGCGTACGGGCTCGACCTTGATCCCGGTATGCACGAGGAATTCGACTTCACCAACTGGGCGGAGCAAAAGCCCGTGACGGTCGGACCCTTCACCGTGACCCCGTACGGCGTGAACCATCCGGTGGAAGAGTGCTACGCATTGCGTGTCACCGCAACAGAGCCGGGCAAGGACGGCACGCCGGTGACCCGGGTGTTGACGTATTCCGGGGACACCGATTCCTGCCAAGGCCTGGAAGACGCGGCGCAGGGGGCGGACCTTTTCCTGTGCGAAGCGGCCTTCGAGGAAGGCCGCGATGACGCCATCAAGGACGTCCACCTCACCGGGAAGCGTGCCGCGGAGGCTGCGGTGAACGCTGGAGCCAGGCGGCTGCTGCTGACCCACATCCCCGTCTGGACGTCCCAGACGAAAGTGATGGCTGAGGCCAAGCCGGTGTTCAGCGGTGACGTCGCTGTGGCTGTTGCAGGGGTCCACTACACGGTCTAGCCCAACTGGGCCGCAGCCCTGCATCCTCGATAGGCTGGGGGCATGACTTCAGAAGCAACAGCCGCCCCCGTTATCCGTGCCGATGGCAGGACCCCCGATCAACTCCGCCCCATCAGCATCACCAGGGGATGGTCCAAGCAGGCCGAAGGGTCCGCGCTTATCGAGTTCGGCAACACGCGTGTGCTGTGCATTGCTTCCCTCACGGAAGGCGTCCCGCGGTGGCTCAGAGGCGAAGGCCGCGGTTGGGTCACCGCCGAGTACGCGATGCTGCCCCGGGCTACGAACACCCGGTCCGACCGTGAATCCGTCAAGGGCAAGATCGGCGGCCGCACCCATGAGATCTCCCGCTTGATCGGGCGGTCGTTGCGCTCCATCATCGACACCAAGGCCTTGGGCGAGAACACCATTGTCCTTGACTGCGATGTCCTCCAAGCCGACGGCGGAACCCGCACCGCGGCGATCACCGGCGCCTACGTTGCGCTTGCCGAAGCCATCCGCTTCGCCCGGGAGAACAAGCTCATCTCCCGGCACGCAGAACCCCTGGTGGACACCATTGCAGCTGTTTCCGTGGGGATCATCGACGGCGTTCCAATGTTGGACCTTCCCTACGTGGAGGATGTCCGCGCAGAGACGGACATGAACGTAGTGGTCACCGGCTCCGGTAAGTTTGTGGAAGTCCAAGGCACTGCCGAAGGCGCTCCTTTTGACCGTGATGAACTCAATGCCCTTCTGGACCTTGCCTTGATCGGGACGGGCCAGCTGGCAGCCATCCAGCGCGAAACCCTGGCGGAGGCGCCGTGAGCGGCACCAACTCGCAGGACGGTGGCCCGGTGCTGGTTCTGGCCACGCACAACAAGGGCAAACTGAGGGAGCTCAGGGAACTGCTCCGCGGCCAGGTGCCCGGCGTGGACGTGGACACCCAAGTGGTGGATGCAGCAGCCGTAGGTGCCCCTGACGTTGCCGAGACGGGCGTTACCTTCGCGGAGAACTCACTCCTGAAGGCCCGGGCCGTTGCCGAAGCCACCGGACTGGTTGCCATTGCCGACGATTCCGGCCTTGCCGTGGACGTCCTGGGCGGGGCGCCGGGGATCTTCTCTGCGCGCTGGTCGGGCAAGCACGGTGATGACGCTGCGAACCTGCAATTGCTGCTTGCCCAACTCTCCGACGTTCCCGATGCCTCCAGGGGCGCTGCGTTTGTCTGTGCAGCAGCGTTGGCAGTGCCCGGCCCGGCCGGGATCTCCCGTGAAACGGTTGAGTACGGCCAGCTTGAAGGGACCCTGCTTCGCGAACCCCGCGGCGACGGTGGTTTTGGTTACGATCCCATCCTGCAGCCCAAGGGCATGGACCGCAGTTGCGCAGAGCTGGGCTTCGAGGAGAAGAACGCGATCAGCCACAGGGGACAGGCGTTCCGCGCCCTTCTTCCTGCGATCGTTGAGGCCCTCTCCGAACCCCGCGGTTAGTTTCAGGGCATAGACAAGAAAGGCGCCCCTCGGGGCGCCTTTCTCGTCTGTACTGCTCTTGTCTGTGCTGCTCGCTTCTGTGCCGGCGAGGCCTGGCTGCCGCTTAGTGCTCGCCGTGCTTTTCGGGTTCGTGTTCTTCGATGAATTCTTCTACAGGGTCCGTGCCCTCGGCTTCGGCCTTGCGCTTTGCGATGAAGCCACGGCCTACTTCGATGAAGACCGGAATCACCGAAATCAGGACGATGACGATGAAGATGATGTCAAGGTTGTCACTGACCCACGGCACGCGGTCGCCGAGGAGGTAGCCCAGGAGCGTCACGCCACCGCCCCAGAGGACGGCGCCAATGACGTTGAAAAGGAAGAACTTCCGCTTGTCCATCTGGGCCACGCCGACGATCACGGGGACGAAGGTCCGGATGATGGGGACGAAACGGGCCAGGATCAGCGCTTTGCCGCCATGCTTTTCGAAGAAGGCATGGGCGCTTTCGACGTTTTCCTTCTTGAAGAGGCGGGAGTCCGGCCGGTTGAAGATTGCCGGGCCCGCTTTGGAGCCTATGAGGTAACCGGTCTGGTTGCCGACGATCGCGGCCACGATGATCAGACCGGCCAGTGCCCAGATATTGAACTTGATGGTGTCCGTTGCCACGAGGAGACCCGCCGTGAAGAGCATGGAGTCTCCGGGCAGGAAAAACCCGACCAGCAACCCGGTCTCGGCAAAGACAATGCCGCACACCAGCAGCACAACCCACGGGGCAAGTGCGGGGTCGGCAAGGAAGATCTGGGGGTTCAGCCAGTCCGGCAGGAATGACGCCATGGGTGGCCGTACCGGTCCCGCGCCTCCAAAAGTGGATACGGCAAAGTCGCTCATCGCAGTAAAGATCACCCATTAAGCCTACTGGAACTGCGGTGGGCTGTTTTTCAGGAAGCCCTTGACGTGTGGTCTCTCGCTTGTATGGTTAGTTACATGAGTAATGAACCAAAGATGGTGTGCCGCCGGTGATCGACGACAGCAAGCCGATCTTCCTGCAGATCGCGGAACTCATCGAGAACGGGATCGTGGACGGAACCATGCCGGAGGAGTCGCAAGTGCCCTCCACCAACGAGTTCGCGGCCTTCCATCGCATCAACCCGGCCACAGCCGCCAAAGGAGTGAATGTGCTGGTGGACTCCGGGATTCTTTACAAACGCAGGGGGATCGGGATGTTCGTTGCCACAGGGGCCCGCGCGCAACTCATTGCGCGGCGGACCGAAGAGTTCTTTGAGCAGTACGTCAGGCCGCTGACCGTTGAGGCCCGCAAATTGGGCATTTCGGCCGAGCAGCTGAACCACATGATTGAACGCGGCGCCAGGCTGGCTCCTGATGCCGGAAACGACAAGGAAAGGAGCGCGGCCCTGTGAACGAGATGATCGTCGAGGCCCGTAACCTGAGCAAGCGCTATAAAGACGTCAACGCGTTGGAGGACGTCAACCTAAGCCTGGCCGCCAACCGGATCTACGGTCTCCTGGGCCGCAACGGCGCTGGGAAGACCACGCTGATGTCCATCCTGACGGCCCAGGCCTTCGCCACTTCCGGGGATGCGCTGGTTTTTGGAAAAGCGGCTTATGAGAACGACGCCGTACTTTCACGGATCTGCTTCATCCGCGAGTCGCAGAAGTACCCTGATGATTTCCAACCCCGCCATGCGTTCCGTTCCGCTGCGCTGTTCTACAAGAACTGGGACCAAGGCTTTGCGGAGCTGCTGGCCGAAGAGTTCCAGCTCCCGATGAAGCGCCGGATCAAGAAGCTGTCCCGCGGCCAGCTCTCTGCCGTGGGGGTCATCATAGGCCTGGCATCACGGGCGGAGCTCACGTTCTTTGATGAGCCCTACCTCGGCCTCGATGCTGTTGCGCGCCAGCTGTTCTACGACCGGCTGGTACAGGATTACGCGGAATTTCCCCGCACGATCATCCTCTCCTCGCATCTGATCGACGAGGTGGCAAACCTCTTGGAGCACGTGGTGGTCATTGACCGCGGACGGATCATCATGGATGCCGACGCCGACGACATCCGTGGTTCGGCCGTCACCGTGTCCGGGTCCGCGGACAAAGTGGACGCTTTCCTCGCCGGCCGCCCCGTCCTGCACAGGGAAACCTTGGGATCCCTCGCCTCGGTCACCGTGGACCAGGCGCTGGACAGGCAGGCAAGGGCAGAAGCGGAGGAATTGGGGCTCGAATTGTCCCCGGTTTCGCTGCAGCAACTGGTGGTACGCAAGACCATGGCCCGCACGGGATCAACGGCTTCACAGCCCCAATCCGAATTCTCAGATGGCACGATGGAGGCAACCCGATGAGCCGGACAATGGCAGTTGCACGAATGCAACTGATCAACAGATGGACGTTTATCGGCTGGCCCTTGGTGATCCTCGCCTCCTCGTTCCTGATGTCATTGGCCATCTTTGCCCTGATTCCTGTCGACGAGGCAAAGTACGGCGGCGGGAGCCAGGCGCCGCTGTGGTACTTCATGGTCCTTGGAATCCAGAGCATGACGCTGGTGTTCCCCTTCTCCCAGGGCCTCAGCATCAGCCGCAAGGCCTTCTACGCCGGTTCCTTGGGCCTGTTTGCAGTGATCGCCCTGGGCATGTCGGTGCTGTACCTCCTTGGCGGGGCTATCGAGAAGGCAACCAATGGATGGGGGGTCTCCGGATACTTCTTCAACATCCCGTGGATCACTGACGGGCCTTGGTACTCCACCGCCGCGTTCTTCTTCGTCGTGATGATGCTGATGTTCATCGTCGGTTTCTGGTTCGCCACGATCTTCAAGCGCTGGGGGGCCGCCGGAGTGCTGATCTCCACCTTGGGGACGGCCATGGTGCTCGTGGGCTTCGTGGCCCTGGCTACCGTCCAACAATGGTGGGGCTCGGTTGGTGCGTGGTTCGCCCAGCAAAGTCCGTTGAGCATCAGCGGGTGGACGGCCCTGCTGTGTGTAGTCCTGGCAGCCGGTTCCTACTCCACGCTTCGGCGTGCAACGCCCTAAGCCTCCATCGCGCGCTTGATGTAGCGTTCGCCACACTCGCAGGCTGGAAGGGCCGCCCCGCCGGGAAATCGGCGAAAGGGCCGCCCTTCCCGCCTGTACCCTTGTCCAGTGGCATTGGACTTTACGGCGATCGACTTTGAAACGGCCAACGGCTTCAGGGGCTCTCCCTGTTCGGTCGGGCTCAGCAAAGTCCGCAACGGAGTGGTGGTGGAAGAAGCCTCCTGGTTGATGCGGCCGCCGGAGAACCATGACCACTTCGAGTACCACAACACGCGGATCCACGGCATCCGCGCCGAAGACGTAGCCGGCATGCCCAGGTTCGGTGAGTTGTTCCCGGAGATCGGCGCCTTCATCGGCGATGACATCCTCGCAGCGCATAACGCAGCATTTGATCTGGGTGTCATCCGCTCCGGCCTGGAAGTCTCCGGGTTGCCCGGACCAGCGTACGAGTACGTCTGCACGGTGATGTTGTCCCGCCGGTGCTACTCGTTGGTTTCCAACTCCCTGCCCTACGCTGCCGAAGAGGCCGGCGTTCCATTGGTCAACCACCACGACGCCACTGAGGATGCCCGCGCGTGCGCCGGAATCCTCATCGACATTGCACGGCGCAACAGTGCCAACAGCATCGCCGAACTCTACCTTTCGTTGGGCCTGGCACTCCCGCGGCAACCGGCCTTTGACCCGGCCTTCGGACTGTCCAAAGCCACTGCGTCCGCGCTCGCGGCACGTTTGGTGGGAACCGGGGTGTCAGGGCCGGGCTCGCCAAACCCGCCGGCCAAGCGTGCGTGGTCGCCCTGGCCCGAGGAAGGTCCCAACCCGCTGCCCAACCCCGGTGCTGAACCAGGCCACCCGTTGTTCGGCCAGACAGTGGTCTTCACCGGCGATTTGGCAATGCCCCGCCCCGAGGCGAAGGCACGTGCCGCGGACCTGGGTGCCAGTCCCGAGAGCAGGGTGACTGCCCGCACTACGGTGTTGGTGGTGGGGGACGGTTTCGTCGCCGGGGACCTTCGTGCCGGCAGGCTCACGGGCAAGGCAAAGCGCGTCCTGGAACTCCACGCCAAAGGGCAGCAGATCGAAGTGGTGTCCGAGGGAGAATTCCTCCAAATGGTGGGCGGCAACTAGGCGGCAGGCCCGGGCGGGCATTCATACTGCGCAACATTGCTTCCGGCCCGGCAACCGGCGCTCGTAGCCTTGGGGCATGACCTCCAAGCTACCCGTTGCCGCACCGGATGCGCCCCGTGCTTCCACGAAGTCCGGGCAGGGCACTGTTCAAAGGCGGCTCTTCGACTTTCCGAATCCGGTGAACGAATACGCGGCCCGTATCACTGCCGGGCTGGTGGTGGTGCTGGCCGTCGTGACCCTGGTGTCCGGATGGGGGTGGGGCCTGGTTGCCTTGGCCGTCGGTTTCTGGCTCCGGGTCCTGTTTGGTCCCCGTGTCTCTCCGCTGGCACTGCTCTCCGTGAAGGTCCTCGCGCCGCGCCTGGGCCGCACCAAGCTGGTGCCGGGTCCGCCCAAGCGCTTCGCCCAAGGCATCGGAGCGGCGTTGACGACTGCCGCTGTCGTGCTTTTCTTCCTCGGCGCGCAACCGGCTGCCTGGGTCCTGCTGGCGTTGCTGATTGTTGCGGCATCGCTGGAAGCCTTTGCGGGATTCTGCCTCGGCTGCGCCATATTCGGCTTCCTCCAGCGCCGGGGCCTCATCCCCGAAGACGTGTGCGAAGCGTGCAATAACATCGCCCTTCGGCCCGCGGCGGACGCAGTCAGCCGGTAGTAACCGCCAACAGGCGCTCCGCCATGCCCCGGATAACGTCGGGGGCTTCGAGGGCGTGCATCCAATCGGCCGGCAGGCAGCGTTCGCCGTAGAAGGCACCCAGGAGGTTGCCGGCAATGGAGCCGGTGGAGTCGCTGTCGCCGCTGTGGTTGATGGCCACGGCCACTGCCTCGCGGAAGTGCTCTTCCGGATCGCCGCCCGCAGTGGACAGGACCGCATAGAGCCCGACGGCGAGGGCTTCTTCTGCGATCCAGCCCTCGCCAAGGGCGGTGGTCAGTTCTTCCGGGCCGAGGCCGGGGGCTTCCGTGGAAAGACGGAGGGCGTCCTGGAGCCTGTCCACGAGCTCGGGGGCCTTGAGCGGCAGGCCTTCCACATGACCCAGGGCGTTGGCCGCGGCATCACGGAGTTCCTGTCCGGCCACGAGGTTGTGAATCATGAGGCTGAAGGCGGCGGCGCTCAAGCGGGCCGATGGATGGCCGTGGGTCAGGGATGCCGCGTCCATGCTGAGCTTGGCCACGGCTTCCGGAGCAATGTGGGGTACCAGGCCAAACGGCGCCGACCGCATGACTGTCCCGCACCCTTTCGATTCCGGGTTGATGGGCCGGGCCGCAGTTCCCATTTCACCGGTGGCGAGGCCGCTCAGGCAGGCATTGCCCGGAGCGCGGCGTTGGTGCAGGACGTCCTGCAGGTCGATCCAGCGCGGCTGGGGGACCGGCGCCGAAGGGGAGGCAGCTACCTCCTGGGTTGCCAGCCAGCGCAAATAGGCGAGCCACAAGCAGGCGACCTCATCGGCGGCGACTCCGTCATTGGCCCATTCCAAGGCTTCCACGAGGCCGTCGACCGTGTAGAGCGTCATTTGGGTGTCGTCCGAGAAGTGCGTGCCGCCGTCGAGCTGTCCGAAAGTCTTCAGGCCGCCGTCGCCAAAGCGCGCGCGGATTGCTCCTATGGAGTCGAATTCCACTGCATAGCCAAGGGAATCGCCTAAGGCTCCCCCCAGCAGGGTGGCGTGGACACGGGACTCGAACGAAGGGCCGGCTGCAACACTCATGCCAGTAACTTACCGTGCCCCGTGGTGGCGCGTTGGTATGGTGGGGAAGCTGCGCAGCCTGAGGAAACCTGGAGTACAACGTGCGTGAACCGGATTGGCGACGAACAGGCAAGACGCCTGACTACAGGTTTTCGCTCGCCAACGAGCGCACTTTCCTGGCATGGATCCGGACCTCCCTGGCGCTCTTGGCGGGTGCGGTGGCCATCGACCAACTGGCGCCGAACATCGCACCGCAACCCGTTCGCCTGGTCCTTTGCGTGCTGCTCGCGCTCATAGGAGCCGGCCTGGCGGTCCTTTCCTACCGCCGCTGGAGCCAGATGGAAGCTGCGATGCGCAACGACCAAGCGCTCCCGTTCTCACGCGTCCTCTTGTTCATGACCATCGTGGTGGCCGTGGCAGCGTTCGGCTTCGCCGTCTTGATCCTGGTAGTGCGCTGAGCATGGATGCGGAGGCCGCAGATGTTCGGGACCCCGGCCTGCAGCCGGAACGCACGACCCTTGCCTGGCGGCGGACCTTGTTGTCGCTGGTGGTGGTGGATCTCTTCATCTGGCGGAGCTGGCTGACCAGCGAACCGACGTCCGCCCAGCTTGTGCCCGGCCTGCCCGGGCTCGACTACCAAGGTGTGTGCGCCTTGATGGCCGCCGCGGCCACGATCATCCTGGCGTGCGTCGTGTGGATCCGCTCACGCCAACTCCACACGGGAAATGCCGCGGTGCCGGCGTCTTTGCTTGCGGTGTGCACGGTGGCGGTGGTGGGCCTCGGTGGTACTGCGATCGCGGCCATTGCCGTAGGCGGCTAAGCTCGGAGATAGGCCCCGGGACGCCCGTCATGCCCAGCAACTCCCCAGACTACGTTGGCAAGATACTGAGCGTCTCCATCCCCACAGCGTAAGGACCCTTCAGCCATGACCTCTTCCGTGCAAGCTACCGCCGAGCACCCGCCGGGACTGATTGCGCGGCTCGGGGCTGAGGCATTGGGGACAATGTTCCTGGTCCTCGTGGCAGTGGGCGTCAAGATTTTCTCCACCCAGCAAGGCGGACCCGCGACCGCGTTGGCCATCGGCCTGTCGGTGACCGCAGGCATGATCGCTTTCGGTTACGTCTCGGGCGGCCACTTCAATCCCGCGATTACGCTGGGTAACCTCATAGCCGGCCGTATCCGGGCGGTTGCCGCCCTGGCTTACGTTGTGGCCCAGGTTATCGGCGCCGTGGTTGGTGCAGCCCTGGTCTACTTCGTGGTCCTTGCCTCGCCGGTGCTGGCCGACGCCCGGGCTGCTCTGGGCACGGCCGCGGCCGGCTACGGGGAGCACTCCGCTGCCCAGACCCAGCTGGCCGGCGTGCTGCTGGCGGAAGTAATCGGCACTGCCATCCTGGTGGGCGTCTTCCTGGGTGCAACTGCGGGACGCCGCGCGATTGCAGCCCTCGCACCCATCGCTGTCGGGCTGGCCACCGCGGTGTTGCTGCAGTTCGGCGAGATCGTGGGCAATCTGCCGTTCAACCCGGCCCGTGCCACAGGCCAGGCCTTCTTCAGTCCGTCCTGGGCCCTGGAGGGGCTGTGGTTGTTCTGGGTGGGGCCGTTGCTGGGCGCAGCCCTGGCCGGTTTTGTCTTCCGTGGTTTCAGTAACTTTCCGGCGGCCGCTCCGGTAGCCGGTGATGTGCCGGAGGCCGGCAACGACGGCGGAGCTGCCGCAGCCGGTGCCGTTCAGGCCCCCGCCGTCCCGGCTACTGCCGAGGCGCCCGTTGACAGGAGCCGCACGGCAGACACGGCAGATGAAGCCCGCGACTTTTTTGATGGGAAGAAGGGCCAGTAACGCAACGGGAACGACGACGGGGGGCCCACCTGCCCTTTTTTGTCGGTGCCCGCCGTTAGCTTGAAGATATGCGGTTACTCCACACCTCGGATTGGCATCTCGGCCGGTCCTTCCACGGCGTTGGGATGCTCGATGCCCAGCGCAGCTTCATTGACCAACTCGTCTCCTGCGTTGGCTCGGAGGCCGTGGATATCGTCCTGATCGCCGGTGACGTCTATGATCGCGCCTTGCCCGGACTGGACGTCGTGAAGTTGCTTGACGAGGCTCTGGTCCGCATTACGCAGGCCGGTGCGTCGGTGGTCCTCACCAGCGGCAACCATGACTCCGCCATCCGCTTGGGATTTGCCTCGCGGCTCATGGAACAAGGCGGCGTCCATCTCCGGACGCGCATCGAAGACCTCGATGTTCCCGTGCTGCTTCCCGCCGGGACCAGCGAGGGGAGCGGGCACGTCGCCATCTATGGCATTCCCTATCTGGAACCACGGCTGGTGGCCGAACGGTTGGGCGTTGAAACGGCAAGCCATTTTGCCGTGACCAAGGAAGCCACGGACCGGATCCGGCGGGACGTCGAACGTCGCCGAGAATCCGGACCCGTCCACCCGGTGGTCCTCGCCCACACCTTTGCCAGCGGCGGCATCACCTCGGACAGTGAACGGGACCTGAGCATCGGTGGATTGGGCGCCGTTCCGCTGGACCTCTTCGAGGACTTCTCCTACACGGCTTTGGGCCACCTGCATGGCCGCCAGGAACTTGCCCCGAACGTCCGGTACTCGGGTTCCCCTTTGGCATATTCCTTCTCTGAAGCCAAGCACCGCAAGGGAGCCTGGTTGGTTGAGCTGGACAACGCCGGCATGTGTGAGGTTCGCGAGGTGCTGTGGGAAGCGCCGAGGTCCTTGGCGGTCCTGCGGGGCACCCTGAGCGAGCTCCTGGAATCCCGGGATCATGCCTGGGCTGAATCGTCGTTCTGCCAGATCACACTGACCGATGCCCAGCGGCCGGCCCAGGCCATGGAGCAACTACGTACCCGGTTCCCGGACACCCTGGTACTGACCTTTGACCCGCAGGGCGCTGCTGCACAGGAGGAATCCACCTACAGCAGCCGTCTTGCCGCGGCCGCGGATGATCTTGACGTGTGCTGCGGGTTCCTCGAACACGTTCGCGGCCGTGGACCGGAAGGCACCGAGGAAGCTGCCCTCCGGGAGGCCCTCGAAGCTGTCCGGTTGGAGGAGGCGGAACTGTGAGAATCCACCGCTTGGAAATCGAGGCCTTCGGTCCGTTCGCCCAGCCGCAGCACATTGATTTCGACCAACTCGGCGCCCAGGGGCTTTTCCTGCTCAACGGTGCCACGGGGGCAGGCAAAACCAGCGTGTTGGACGCCATCTGTTTTGCCCTCTACGGGTCTGTTCCCGGTGCCCGGCAGGACGGCAAACGGCTGCGCAGCGACCACGCAGCGCCCACAGCCGAGCCCCGGGTGGTCTGTGAGTTCTCCGCCCGCGGCCGCAGGTTCGAAGTCACCCGGTCTCCCGCGTGGGACCGGCCGAGCGCGCGTGGACGCAAGGGCTTCACCACCCAGCAGGCCAAGACGCTCCTCCGGGAACGGGTGGCCGGTGAGTGGGTGGAGAAGTCGTCGCGGAACGACGAAGCCGGCGCCGAGCTTTCAGAGGTCCTGGGAATGGACCGCGAGCAGTTCACCCGGGTTGTCATGCTGCCGCAGGGCGACTTTGCCGCCTTCCTGCGTTCCAAAGCGTCAGACCGCTTGGACCTCCTTCAGAAGCTCTTTGGTACCCACCGCTTTGAGTCGGTCGAGCGGCAGATCCAGCTTCAAGCGGCGGAAGCTGCCCGGGCAGTCGAGGACAATGCCGCTGAGCTGAAGATGTTGCTGGACCGCGTGTCCGCCGAGGCCGCGCACCTGGGGCTGGAAAGCACCGGGCCTGCAGCCACGGGATCCACCGGCACGCCGGGATCCACCGGCACGCCGGGATCCACCGGCACGCCAGGATCCACCGGAACCCCGGGCTCAAGCGTTGCGGTGCCTTCGGAAGAGACCGGACTGGCGCCCGAGGACTGGCTCGGGGCAATAGGTGATGCTATTGCCACGGAGTGTCGTCGACGCAGGGAACAAGCTGACGCAGCCGAAGCCCGCTCGGCCAGGCTGGCAGCCGCGTTGCAGGAAGACCGGGACAAAGCGCAGCGGCACGCGCGGTTGGCTGCTGCCACGCAGCGCAGGGTACTCCTCGAACTGGCAGCCCCGCGCGCACTGGAGGACCGGGACAGGCTCGGCCGGCATCGTCGCGCATCAGTCCTTGGCGGACACCTCGACGCCGTTGAGAATACCGCGCGGAAACACCGGGCCGCCGTCGCGGCCATGGAGTCCCTCCGCGAAAAACTCGCCTCTGCAGGATTTTCCGAAGCCACGCTTGCCGAGGACCTGGAAAAGGTGAAGAAGAACGTGGCCGTGCTGGAAGCGCGGCTTCCGGACGAGCGCCGCTTGGAAGATCTTGGAGTCCGGATTCAGGAGAAACTCCGGGAACAGGATGCCGCCGGGCTGGCCGTGGAATCCTTGGCACGCTCATTGGAAACCCTCCGCGCCGAAGATGCCGCCCTCCTGGCGGACATGGAGCCGTTGGAGCCCCTCGCGGGCCGGAGGGAGGTTGCTGAGCGTGAAGCGGCAGCCGCGGCGGAGGTAGTGGACCTCGTCGCCCGGTACCAGGCCGCAGCCCGAGACCGGGATGGCTTGGAAGCCCTTCACGCGGACGCGCGAACAAAGACCCAGGATCTCCGCCAAGCATGGCTGGACCTTCGGGAAGAACGGCTCGCCAATGCCGCGGGAGAACTCGCCGCAGCGCTGGCTGACGGTGATCCATGTCCTGTCTGCGGCAGCCAGGACCACCCGCATCCCGCTGAAGCCGCGCGGAGCGCACTCTCCCTTGCCCAGGATGAAGAGACTGCGGCCCTGCACTTTGAAACGAGCGAAAAAGAACTCACAGGCATTGCGGCGAAGCTGACATCTGCCGGGCAATTGCTGGCCGGTTTGGCTGCCCAAGGCGGAGCGGTGGACCCTGCGCTCGCGGAGGAAGCAGCGGCGAACGCAGCGATGGAGCTTGCAAAAGCACGGGATGCGGCCGCCCGCCTTGATTCCCTGCGTTCCCGGCACGCCGGGCTCACGGCGAGGATGGAGAAGCTGCAGGAAGACCACAATGCCGCTGAGGCAACGGCCGGCGAGGCCGCCACTCTGTCGGGTGTTCTTGGGGAACAGCACGCCGAACTCGAAGCGGACTTGTCCGGACTTCGGGCCGGTTTCACCAGCCTGAAAGCGCGCCTCGAAGAGATGACCGGACAGCATGGGCTGCTGCAGACGGCAGCAGCCGCCGCACGTGAGGTGGACGGGACAGAGCGGGCCGCGAAGGAGGCCTTGGCTGTTTTGGAGAGGGCCTTGCCGGAAGCAGGGTTCAGCACCGCGGATGAAGCCCGCCGGGACGTGCTGTCAGCGTCGGATGTGGTGGGACTGGAGAAGAGTCTTTCGGATTACGACACCGAGGCTGCCCGGCTGGATGAGTTGTTTGCCGCCGAAGACCTTGTCCTCGCTGCCAAGGAAGCCACTATCGGAGAACTGCCGAAGGACCAGGACCAACTCAAGAACTCGACGGCTGAAGCGCTGGCCGCTGCAAAGTCCGCCAAGGATCTTGCCCTTGCGGTCGGTCTGGCGGATAAAGCTGCGCAAACGGTGACCAGTCTGCGCGGACGTTACCTCAATCTCGCCGCGGACGGCAGGGAACCGCGGGAGCGTTCCAGGTTACTCAGTGGATTGGCCGATACCCTCCGCGGCGCCGGTGACAATACTTACCGGATGAGCCTCAACAGTTATGTCCTGGCCGCACGCCTGGAGCAGGTTGCAGCTGCGGCTTCGGAACGGCTCGTTGCCATGAGCGATGGTCGCTACACCCTCCGGCACACTGACGCGAAAGCCGCCCGCGGGGCCAGGTCCGGCCTGGGGCTTGAAGTCGTTGACCAGTGGACGGGCCAGCGACGCGACACCTCCACGTTGTCTGGTGGCGAATCGTTCATGGCCTCGTTGTCATTGGCTCTCGGTCTGGCAGATGTGGTCCAACACGAGGCCGGCGGTGTGGACATCGAAACGTTGTTCGTGGACGAAGGCTTTGGAAGCTTGGACGAGCAGGCCCTGGAACAAGTGATGGATGCTCTGGAGGGCCTGCGTGACGGCGGCAGGGTAGTGGGGTTGGTCAGTCACGTTGCCGAGATGAAGCAGCGCATCAGCAGCCAATTGCAGGTGGTGAAGGGCCGAAGTGGCTCCACCGTGCGGGTGGTCGAAGCGATGCCTGTCTGAGGTCCTATCCTATAGAATTGAAAAGTTATACCGGGTCGCGCGCATCGGGAGGAGGGACGATGCGCACACTTAGCGAACCCGGAATAATGAAAGAAACTTCTTTGGCCTCCCCCACGCCTGTCGCGTCGCCCCAAGCCAGCCCACGGCCCAACCCACGTCGGTCCCGGCTCCCCGGGCGTTTCGCCCGTTTGCCCGAACTGGCAGGCGCCGGATTCCTGCCGATCGGCCTCTTTGCCCGCCTCCCGTTGGCAATGCTCACGGTGGGCACCCTGACCCTGGTCACAGCTGTCAGCCACTCCTACGCCATCGGCGGCATGGCAGCCGGGGCGGTCGGCATCGGATCGGCCCTCGGCGCTCCCGTAGTGGGGTCCCTCGCGGACCGCGCAGGCCAGCGCATCGTCCTGCTGACGGCTGCCGTGGTGAATGCACTCGCGGTGGCAGCGGTGATCGCGGCTGCGTATTGGACCCCCTCCTACACTTCGGGCCTTGACGCCCTGGGTGTGCTGGTTGCCGCCTTCATCGCAGGAGCCAGCTCACCGCAAGTGGGGCCCATGGCCCGCGTTCGCTGGATGGCCCTCACCACGCACAACCTGCGGGCGGGGCAGGGCGGCGGCCGGAGCGTAGCGGCCAACCGGGCCGATCTGGATACGGCATTGTCCTACGAAGGGACCGCGGACGAGATCACGTTCGTACTGGGCCCGGCCCTGGTGGGTCTGTTGGCCAGCCTCATCACTCCTTGGCTTCCGCTGGCGCTGGCGGCGCTGTTGACCTGCATCCTGGTCCCTGCGTTCGCTGTCCATCCCAGCCACCTTGCCGTGGTTCCTGCGCCGCGGAACGCTGCCACCGGCGTCGTACGTCCCGAGGACTCCGGAGACCGGAATCGCTGGGCCGCGGCCGTGGTGGCCGTCCCCGTGGTGGCCATGGTTTGCATGGGGACCTTCTTCGGCGCCACCCAAAATGCCCTCAGTGCCTTCTCGGCGGACTACGCCACCGCCGAGCTGGCCGGCCTGCTGTATGCGGTGATGGGCCTCAGTTCCGCGGTGGCGGCGTTGTCCGTTGCTTTCTGGCCGCAGAGGTTTGGTCTGGCGGCCCGCTGGGTGGTGGCAGCCTTTGCCATGTCGGCGTTGTCGCTGCTGCTGGTGGTTCCGGCCGGCATTTGGCCCATGGTGGCTGTCCTGCTGATCCTGGGCATTCCGGTGGGACCGGTGATGGTGACAGTGTTCAGCATCGGCGGCGTGGTGGCTCCCGCCGGACGCATGGCTACTGTCATGACAGCTTTGGCCAGCGGGATCGTCGCCGGTACGGCCCTGGGCGCGTACCTCGCCGGCCAACTGGCTCAGACCCAAGGGGCGGCAGCCGCCTTCACCGTGGCGATGGGTGCGGCCGCCGGCCTGCTCGTCCTCGGACTGGTGACGTGGCTCGTCATGCGCGGACGGCAGCAGGGGTAGCAGGCCACATCGGGGAAGGTCTCAGGCCAGTTGGCTTTCGATCCGTGCGGCGCTTGCTGCCAGCGCCTGGCCTACCCGGTCTGCGTCCTGGTCCATCCGGATGTAAACCACGGCGATGGCTGCGGGCCTGCCCCCGGGGATGTGGATGGGTGCAGCAAGGGACGACACTCCCGCGATGACTTCGTCATGGCTTGCGGCGTAACCCAGTCGCCTGGCTTCCAGCGCTTCAGGACGGTAGGGGACCCCCGGGCCCAGTTGCTGCCAGCGTTCCTCCGTCATGGCGGACTGGATGGCTATCCCGGGTGCTCCCGACGTGATGGGATGCCGGGTGCCGGGATGCTGGGCTACCGCGGGTCCTGAATGTCGTGGTTCCACCGTCAGGAGGGTGACGCATTCCTGGTGGTCCCATACGGCGATGAAGGCCGTCATGTGCAGCGTGTTGGCCAGTTGCGTGAGTTCGGGCAAGGCGGCACCCTGCAGGTTCCGGGAGACTCCCCGCGCCAGGACGGCCAGTCCCGCGCCCGGTTGGACCCTGCCCGATTCGTCACGGACCACCAGCGAGTGGTCTTCCAAGGTGCGCAGGATCCGGTAGGCGATGGAGCGGTGCACGCCCAGCGCCTCGGCCAGTTCGGCAATGCTCAGGGGGCGATCGGCAGCCGCCAGAATCTCCAGTGCGCGGATGCCCCGGGACAGAGTTTGCGACGGCGGGGCCTGGGTGGGTGCCTCCAAAGGGCCTTTGACACCGCTGCTGGAATTCATGGCTCCAATCCTATGTCCACGGGGGGCTGTGCTTTTGATCACAGCGTGTAGTACAGTTTCCTAACTGACCGTTCTGTCGGTAAAGAATGTCGCGCCGAACAGACACCCGCACCTTTGGAGTTTCAATGACCGCAACTTCCTCTGTCGATTCCCTGTCCGGGCCCAGCAGCAAGCGCGAAGAGCGCCGGGTACTGGCGGGAACCCTGGTGGGCACCACCATCGAGTGGTACGACTTCTTCATCTTCGCCCAGCTGACGGCGACGCTGTTGTCGCCGTTGTTCCTGACGCCGCTCGAACAGTCAAACCCCGGCGTGGCGCAGATCCTCTCCTTCGCCACCATTGGCATCAGCTTCCTGTTCCGCCCCCTGGGAGCCACCATTGCCGGCCACCTGGGCGACCGCGTTGGCCGCAAGGCAGTCCTGGTGATGACCTTGGTGATGATGGGAGCCGCTACGGCCCTGATCGGTCTCCTGCCGACCTACGAAACCATCGGATTGTGGGCTCCGATCCTTCTGATCACCCTCCGCGTGGTGCAGGGCTTCTCGGCCGGTGGCGAATGGGGCGGTGCGGCGTTGATGGCTGTTGAGCACGCTCCCATCAACAAGCGCGGCCTCTTTGGCGCCTACCCGCAGATCGGTGTGCCGATCGGCATGATCCTGGCAACGGGCCTGCTGTTCTTCCTGCAGTCGGGAATGTCCAAGCAAGACTTCGCGGCGTGGGGCTGGCGTGTACCCTTCCTGCTCTCCGTCGTCCTGATCGTTGTGGGCTACCTGATCCGTCGGGCTGTCGGCGAAAGCCCCGTCTTCAAGGAAATCGCCCAGCGCAAGGCCGAAAGCAAGGCTCCCCTTGGTGAGCTGTTCCGCCACAACACCAAGGAAGTTGTCTTCGCCGCACTGATCTTCATTGCCAACAACGCCGCGGGCTACCTGCTGATCGCCTTCTTCATCTCTTACGCAACCAAGGCACTGAAGATGCCTGCGCCGCAGATCCTGCTCGCAACCACCGTCGCGTCCTTTGGCTGGCTGATTTTCACCATGGTCGGCGGATGGCTTTCGGACAAGATCGGCCGCGTGAAGACATTCCTGTTCGGCTATGCCCTGGTCTTCGTATGGATGATCCCGCTGTTCGCGCTCATCGATTCCAAGGACATCATTCTCTACGGCGTGGCCCTGTTCGTCCTGACCATCGGCCTTGGCCTGTCCTACGGCCCGATGTCAGCCATGTACGCCGAGATGTTCCCTCCGCAGGTGCGCTACTCCGGTATCTCCATCGGTTATGCACTGGGCGCCATCCTCGGCGGAGCCTTCGCTCCCACCATTGCGCAGGCCTTGCTGGACCAGACCAAATGGTCCGGTTCGGTGGGCATCTACATCATGGTGCTGTGCGTCATCTCCGCCGTGGGCGTGATCCTCGCCAAGGAAACCAAGGGACGTCCGCTCGGTTTCAGCACCCACCACTAAAGAACTCACGCGCACGCCCAGCGGCGCACTGCAGAAGGCTTACGGGTCCGGGGTCCAACCCCGGGCCCGTGGGTTTTAAGCCCGTGGGTCTTTAAGCAGGTCCATGACGTCGGCGTCCGTCAATTGATCGAAGTGCTCGTAGAAGGCCCCGACGGCGTGGAACTTGCCCGGTATATGCAAGCAGAAGACCCAATCACAAACACGGCCCAGCGATGTTGAGGCCTCAAGCGAGGCCACTGGAGCGGCGGCGATGACGGTGGTGGCGCCTGCGGCCCGTACACTCTCGACGGCGGCACGCATGGTTGCGCCGGTGGCCAGGCCGTCGTCCACCAGGATGACGGCCTTGCCCTGCAGATCGTGGTCGATCCCCGGGTACTCCTTGGCCCGCCTGCGCAGTTCGGCCCTTTCCGCAGCCTCCACGTCATCCATGGCAGCTGCACTGATGCCGCGGGACAGAAGAAGCTCCCTCAAGGGCTTGTTGAGGATCCGGACTACCTCGCCCCGGCACCACGCGAGTGCGCCGAAAGCGGTTTCGGCCCGGCCCGGGATGCCCAGTTTGCGGACAAGCACGGCACCGACCGGCACGTAGAGAACAGCTGCAGCTGCGGCGGCCAAGGGGACTCCGCCACGCGCCAGTCCAAGGATGATGGTGTCAGGCCGTTCCCTGAACTGGGGAAGGCCCTCGGCCAGGCGTCGCCCGGCTTCCTCCCTGTCCTTGAAACGCATGCCCATCCGACCCCGTTCCTCCTCAATCCGGCGCTGGTTCCAACCCTACAGTTCAAAGCTTGCCCGGTGGTGCCTCCGCTGCAAGCATTGCCTTGTGAGTAAACCGATCGGGTACTGGGTCAAACGCCTGGATGCAGCACTGGAAGCGCAGTTGGACCACACCTTGGCCAGGGTCCGCTTGAGCCGCCGGCAGTGGCAGGCGCTTAACACGCTAGCGGAAGATCCCCTGCTGCCGGCTGAACTCGAAGAAGCCCTGCGGCCCTTGTGGGGCGGGGATGTACGGCTGCGGGAGCGCGAACTGGCGGCCTTGGTGGGGCACGGGATGATCACCATGGTCGATGACCGGCTCACGCTCAGCGGCAAGGGCCGGGAGACCTACCACCAAGCGCTCCGTTTGGTGGAAGAGACGCGCATTGACCTTTCCATGGGCATCGGCCTGGATGAATACGCCATGGCCGTCAGCGTCCTGGAGCGCATGAGCCGCAACGCGGAGCGACTGTCCAGATAGCCGTGCCTATACGGGTAGCCGGTTACACCGCGAGGAACTCGACGGCGGCTTCCTTGAACGCCCGGCTGGTGACCACGTTCGTGTGCGTGCGCCCGGGAACAACCAGGGTCTCCACCATTGCACCGCGTTTGCCCGCGATCTCCGCCAGCACCGGCATGGTGCCCGCGCGTTCGTCCTTCTCTCCTGCCACCAGGAGCAGCGGCATGTGGGGCGCGGCCTCGGCGGGGTCGAAGGGCTCGCCCTTGACGGCCTCGATGAGGGAAAGCATGGCGAAGAGGTTGTTGCTCGGAATGAGTTGCGCCATTTTCAGCAGCCCGGCCGTCGACTCGTCCTGGATCGGAGTGCCGTCGGCAAGGTATCGCTGCGCGGCTGCAAGATCGAAGGCTGCCAGCGGGTCGGCAGCACTGGGTCCGCCCAGCACCACCCGGTGCACCAGGTCCGGCTGCGTGGCGGCGAACTCCCAGGCCAGCCGCGAACCCAGTGAATACCCGATGATGTCCAGGCCGGAGGCCGGGTTGCCGTCCTGCAGGGGCCGCGCACCGGCGTCGTAGACCATCTGCAGGAGGTCGGCACGGATCCTGCTGGGCGTGTAGGAATCAAGGTCCTCGGGGGCGTGGCTCCGGCCATGCCCGGGGAGGTCAACGGTGATAACCCGGCGGCCGGCGCCCTGAAGCGTGGCAATCCAGCCGCTGTCCACCCAGTTCAGCTTGCTGGAGGAGGAAAAGCCGTGGATCAGGAGGACCGGACGCAGTCCGGCGTCATTGGCAGGCTCATGGACTTCCACGAACAATCCGGGATCGGTGCCTTCCACGGTGTGTCTCTGCTGTTCCACGGTGTGCCTGCCGGTCATCATGTCAGTCCTCATCGAGTACGGCGCTCAGGCGGACCCGGCGCTTGGGTGCTTCGTCTTTTGGAACAGTGCCCACGATCCCGGCCGTTTCATCCGGTACCTCGAACACGATCAGCGGTTCGCCGACGTTGATGGTCCCGCCCGGCTCGCCGTGAATACGCACCACTCTACCCGCCTGCGGGCTGGGCAATTCGAGGGAAGACTTCGTCGTTTCGAGCTCCACCAAGGGCTGGTTCCGTTCCACTTGTTGCCCCGGTTCCACCAGCCACTCCAGCACGGTTGCCTCGATGAGACCTTCGCCCAGATCGGGGAGGGGGAAGGAAATTTCAGCCACGGCGGTACTCCAGTACTCGTTGGATCCCATAGAGGATGCGATCGATGTTGGGAATGTATTCGTCCTCCAGGTCTCCGGAGGGGTAGGGCACGTCAAAACCGGTGACGCGTTCCACGGGCGCCTTCAATGTGTCGAAGCACTGCTGCGTGATGAGTTGCGCGACTTCGGCGCCCAGGCCTGAGGTCAGCGGCGCTTCATGGACGACGACGGCGCGACGCGTCTTGGCAACCGAGGCCGCCAACGCCCCGGCGTCGATGGGCTTGAGCCACCGCAGGTCCAGGACTTCGACGTCGATCCCGTCTTCGGCGGCGAGCTCGGCTACCTGCAGGCACCGGGCAACCATGGCGCCCCACGCGACGAGGGTCAGGTGCCTGCCTTCGCGGGCCACCCGCGCCCCGGTGAGGCTGCCGCCGTCGTCGCCAGTTCCCTGTGCCGGGACCGCGGTGGTGACGTCCACCGGGCCTTTTTGCCAGTAGCGCGACTTCGGCTCCATGAAGATGACCGGGTCCGGACGGGAGGCCGCGTATGTGAGGAGGTGGTAGGCCTCATGGGGCGTGGAGGGGGACACCACCTTGAGCCCGGGCACGTGGGCGAACAGCGCCTCAAGGCTTTCCCCATGATGCTCGGGAGCCCGGATCCCGCCGAAGCTGGGAACCCGCAGGGTGATCGGCATGGGCAGCGTTCCGCGGCTGCGGTAGTTCATCCGGCCGATCTGGCAGACGATCTGGTTGATGGCAGGGTAGGCGAAACCGTCGAACTGGACCTCGGGAATCGGGTGGAAACCGGCCATTGCCAACCCCACGGACATGCCGAGGATGCCGGACTCGGCCAGCGGAGTATCGAAGACGCGGTCTTCGCCATGACGGGCTTGCAGCCCGTCGGTGACCCGGAAGACTCCGCCCAGCCGGCCGCAGTCTTCGCCGAAGACAACGGCTTTGGGGTTTTCCGCCAGGATGCGGTCCAGTGCCCGGTTGAGGGCGTGCTGCATGGACAGGTGCTCCACGGTGCTTGCCGCTTCGGGGCTTGTTTCCATCAGCGTCTCAGACATGGTCGGACTCCTTGCGCCAAGCGGCAGCTTGGGATTGAAGGTCGGGGGTGGGCTCCTGGAACACGTAGCTGAACATCTCCGCACCGGGACGCGGCCCCAACGCTTCGATACCGGCCCGGATGGTTTCCTCTTCCCGTTCAGCGCTACGCTGCGCCTCGGTAAAGAAGGGTTCATCGGCCGTGCCGTCAGCCAGCAGGCGCGTGCGGAACCGGACCAGGGGATCCTCCCCGGCGTCGGTGCGTTCCTCGTCCAGGGTGCGGTAGCGGCCGGGATCGTCGGCCGTGGAATGTGGTCCGCGGCGGTAGGTCATGGCTTCGATGAGGACCGGGCCGCTTCCTGCGCGGCAGTGGGCAAGTGCCCACTGCGTGGCATGCAATACGGACTCGACGTCGTTGCCGTCTACCTGGCGGGACGCCATGCCGTAGCCGGCGGCCCGCGCAGCTACCGAACCTCCGGCTACCTGCCGCTCCGTGGGAACGGAGATGGCCCAGCCGTTGTTCTGCACGAAGAACACCACCGGCGCTTTCATGACGGCGGCGAAGTTCATGGCTTCATGGACATCACCTTGCGACGATGCGCCATCTCCGAAGTAGGTAAGCGCAACGCCGCTTTCGCCGGACAGGGTTTGCCCGTGCGCCCAGCCGACCGCGTGCAGCACGGAGCCGGCCACCACGGCCTGGATGGGGGCGAACCGGGATTCCAAGGGGTTGTACATTCCGCCGTGCCACGTGGCCTTGTGGGTGGCCATGTAGTTCACCATGTCCAGGCCCATGGTCCGGGCCACTCCCATTTCGCGGTACGTGGGGAAGACGAAGTCCCGGCTGCGGTCAACGGCATAGGCGCTGCCCACCTGTGCTGCTTCCTGGCCGAGTTGGGGGGCGTAGCCAGGTATGATGCCTTGCCTCTGCCAGGCTATGGCGGCGGTATCAATGTGGCGGACGGCGGCCATGAGTGTGTACAGCTCGCGCAGCTGCTCAGGCGTGGTTGGGCCTGCGTCAGCGTCGGCGGGGAGAACCGAAGTGGATGTCATGGCTGTGACACTAATCACCAGCAGCGCCCATGCGCAATCAGCAACGTCCAAGCCAAACACTTTGTACAAATTGGCAAGAAAAAGAGGCTCCTTGCAATACAAAATGCAAGGAGCCTCTTTGATGTGCTGAGCAAGCGGCTACACCGCCTGTCGGTTACACGGCGCCGTCAGTTTCTTCGGCCCGGGCTTTTCCCGCCTTGGACCGGGCGTTGAGGTAACAACCCAGCGCAATGACCAGGATCAGCGCGGCAGTGCCGAAGAGCTGGCCCGCGCTCTCCGGGTTGGCAAAGCCGACGGCGAAGATAATGCCCAGGAGCACCAGGCCCACGATGGTCAGGACCGGGAAGCCCTTCATGCGCAAAGGCAGCTCAGTTCCCTCACGGTCCGCCCTGCGGCGCAGGATCAGTTGCGAGACGAGGGCAATACCCCAGACCACCAGGCAGGTGGAACCAACCAGGTTCAGCAACGCAGGCAGGACCAGGTCGGGGAAGAGCAACTCCAGGACGGTGGCAATGAAGCCGAAAGCGACGGAAACTCCGACGGCGGCCACCGGCACCTTGGCCGGGCTAAGCCGGGACAGGAAGCGCGGAGCCTCACCGCGCCTGGACAGCGAGAACACCATGCGGGACGCGCCGTAGAGGTTGGCGTTCAATGCTGAGAGCAGCGCGACGACTGCCACCAGGGTGATGGCTGCACCTGCCCCGGGAATGCCGGCCAGGTCCAGTACTCCGGCGAACGGGGACTTCAGGCCCTCGGACCCCACGGGCAGGATGGCGGCGATGACGAACACGGAGCCGATGTAGAACACCAGGATCCGCCAGACCACCGTGCGGATGGCCTTGCCTACGCTGTGGGCAGGATCTTCGGTTTCTGCTGCAGCCACACTGACGATTTCCGTGCCGCCAAAGGCGAAGATCACCACGAACAATGCCGCCGCAATGCCGCCGATGCCGTTCGGAGCGAAGTCGCCGAATGCTGACAGTCCGGGGGAGGGGGCGCTCGGGAGCAAGCCGAGCAGCAGTGCTGCGCCAATGAGCAGGAAGATCACGATCGCGGCCACCTTGAGGATGGCGAACCAGAATTCGAACTCGCCAAAGTTGCGCACGCCCACAAGGTTGATGCCGGTAAAGACCACCATGAAGATCAGGGCCAATGCCCAGACCGGCACCACCGGCCACACGGAGAACAGCAGCCCCGCGGCGCCAAGCGCTTCGGCTGCGATCACCACTACAAGCTGCAGCCACCAGAGCCAGCCGATGGTGCCGCCGGCGGTCTTGCCGAGGGCTTTCTCCGCATACACCGAGAATGCGCCGCTGTTGGGATTCGCGGCTGCCATCTCGCCCAGGGCCCACATGACCAGGATGATCAGTGTTCCGGCAACAAGGTAGGAGATCAGGACGGCCGGGCCTGCCGCTTGGACGCCCGCTCCCGAGCCAAGGAAGAGGCCTGCGCCGATAGCGCTGCCCAGGCCCATCATGGTGAGCTGGCGGGGCTTGAGTGAATGGCCGAGGCCGGAAGTTGGAGCAGGAGCCGTCATGGACTTCATTGTCATACGTGTCTACCTTCTATGGGTTTCATCAGGTTTGGCGTGCTTTCCTCTTGGGATGGCACGCAGGCGTCGACGACGCGGCAAGAGCCGTGGAATAATTCTCGCAGTTTGTAAGATACATCACTTTTTGCCGTAGCGAAGTGATGCGTAATGATTCCCCGGGGACAGGAACTTTGATGCTGGTCGATGATCTTGATGCAAAAATTGTACGTTTCTTCACTGACTCGCCGCGATCTTCCGTGCTGGAAGCGTCAAGGGTTCTGAAGGTAGCGAGGGCCACCGTGCAGTCCCGGATCGACCGGATGATCGAGAACGGCGTCATTGGTTCCTGGGTGCCGCAGCCCGATCCGGCCAACTTCGGCTTCCCCGTGGTGGCCTTTTGTTCGGTGACCATCACCCAGGAAATCGGCCATGACGCGATCATCGAGAGCCTCAGTGCCATTCCGGAGATCATCGAGGTTCACACCGTGACTGGAAACTCGGACCTCATGGTGCGCATAGCGGCCCGTTCCAACCCGGACATGCAGCGGGTGCTCGATGCCATGATCGCCACCAAGTCAGTGGTCCGCTGCTCCTCGGTTATCGTGCTGAACAGCCACATCCAAGGCCGCACCCTGCCGCTGATGGAGGCTGCCGCGAAAGCTATGTGACGCAAGGCATTTTGAGCCTGGGCCGGCGAGTCGTACCATTAGTTCTAGTCAATCTGACTTTAACTAAACGGAGCCCGGCTCCGTACGGCGATGAAGCGAGGTGAACGCCGTGAACGTCAACTCCGCGAACGTCGCCGAACGGCGCCTTGCACCGCCGTCGTTGGCTATTTCAACGGTGATTTTTGCGCTGCGGCCCAGCGAAAAGTCCGGACGCCCCACCCTCTGGCTGCCCCTGGTGCGCCGGATCCGCGAACCCTACAAAGGTCAGTGGGCGCTCCCCGGCGGACCCCTCGCCCACGACGAATCCCTCCAGGATGCGGCCTCGCGGAACCTGCGGGAGACCACAGGCCTGGCTCCGCAGTACCTGGAGCAGTTGTACGCGTTCGGGGGGCTGCACCGGTCTCCGAGCCAACGCGTCGTCTCGATTGTCTACTGGGCGCTGGTCCGCCCGACCGAAGCTGCGCTCGCCGACGAATCGGAAAACGTGCGGTGGTTCCGGGCGGACAGGCTCGGGGAACTGGCCTTCGACCACAACGCGATTGTGGACTACGCCCTGTGGCGCCTTCGCAACAAGATGGCCTACGGCTCCATCGCCTACCACCTGCTGGGCGAGTTCTTCACGCTGGCACAAGTCCGCGAGGTCTACGAGGCCGTCCTGGACCGCCAACTTGATCCGGCCAACTTCCGCCGGCAAATCAAAAGCACACCGGACATTGAAGAGACCGGTGAATACCTGCAGGGCGGGAAACACCGCCCACCCCGCCTCTACCGCTTCACCGGAACGCCCGGCCTTGGGCCAGATAACAGGAGTACACCATGAGCAGCGTCAACACTGCCGTCCAGCTGATCACGCGCGAGGAAGCCGAAAAGGGCTCATCGGGCGCAGGAGCCACTTGCAGCCCGGCGTTGGCGAAGGGTCCCTGGGAGTACGACCTCGCCGAATCCCTGGCCGGTGTCCCCGCATACGGCCCGGGTGCCTCCAGCGCCGACGTCGCCCCCTTGGCAACCCCGCGCCAGGGCCAGCTGCCCGAAGAGTACAAGCTGGCCTCCGAGGCCGAGCTGGACCGGCGGATCCGTGCCGCCAAGGAAGCGCTGTGGGACAGGGCAGTGATCCTGGGCCACTTCTACCAGCGTGACGAAGTGGTTCAGTACGCCGACTTCGTGGGCGACTCCTTCCAGCTGGCCAACGCGGCACTCACCAAGCCGGATGCAGAAGCCATCATCTTCTGTGGCGTCCACTTCATGGCCGAGACCGCGGACATCCTCTCCACGCCTGAACAGGCCGTCATCCTGCCCAATCTTGCTGCCGGTTGCTCCATGGCGGACATGGCGGACGAAGATTCCGTGGAGGAATGCTGGGAACAGCTGGAGGAAATCTTCGGCACCGACACCGACGAACACGGCCGGGTCCCGGTCATCCCTGTGACCTACATGAATTCCTCGGCTGCGCTTAAAGCCTTCTGCGGCCGCAACGGGGGCATCGTCTGCACGTCCTCCAACGCCAAAATCGTGCTGGAGTGGGCCTTCGAGCGGGGTCAGCGTGTCCTGTTCTTCCCGGACCAGCACCTGGGCAGGAACACAGCGAAGGCCCTGGGCGTGCCGCTGGAACAGATGCCCATGTGGAACCCCCGCAAGGAGCTGGGCGGTAACGACGCACAGACGCTCGTGGACTCCCGGGTGATCCTCTGGCACGGTTTCTGCTCCGTGCACAAGCGCTTCAATGTGGCCCAGATCGAGAAGGCGCGCCAGGACTTCCCGGGCGTCAACGTGATCGTCCACCCGGAGTGCCCCATGGAAGTGGTGGACGCCGCCGATTCGGCAGGTTCCACCGACTTCATCAAGAAGGCCATCGCTGCCGCGACCGAACCCACCACGTTCGCGATCGGTACCGAGATCAACATGGTGAACCGGCTCGCAGCGGAAAACCCCCAACACACCATTTTCTGCCTCGACCCCGTCATCTGCCCGTGCTCCACCATGTACCGGATCCACCCCGGCTACCTCGCCTGGGTGCTTGAGGAACTCGTGGCCGGGCGGATCGTCAACCGCATCACCGTGGACGACGCTGTGCAGGACAACGCCAAGATCGCGCTCGAGCGCATGCTGGCAGCCAAGCCGGCCTGACCAGGTGCAGACCACAGGATTCCCGGACTAGCCGAATCGAGACCCGCATGACCTCGAACCCCATCGCCGCCGCGCATCCCGCGGACGCCCGGACGTTGATCGTCCTCGGCAGCGGCATCGCCGGACTCTACGCAGCCCTCCTCGGAGCCGAGGCCGGAGCCCAGGTGACGCTGCTGACCAAAGGCGGGCTGGAGGAAAGCAATACCTGGTTTGCCCAGGGCGGCATCTCAGCCGTCCTGGAGGAGCCTGCCCCCGGAGATACCGTGGCAGCCCACATCGAGGACACCCTCAAGGCCGGTGCCGGGCACTGCGACCCTGAAGCGGTCCGGGTGTTGTGCACCGAGGCGCGGGAAGATATTGCCGGATTGGTCCGGTTCGGCGTGCGCTTCGACAGCGACGACGACGGCGACCCCGCCTTGGGCCTCGAAGCCGCCCACTCCGCGCCGCGCATCCTGCATGCCGGTGGCGACGCGACAGGCGCCCGGGTGGCGGCTGCGCTGATTGGCAGCGTGCTCGAATTCCGGTCTGCCGGGCGGATCCGGGTAGTGAGCCGGGCCCACGCCACCTCCCTGGTCCAAACGGATGGCCGGATCTCCGGTGTGGCCTACGTGCAGGATGGTCAGCCGGTCACCGTCCAAGCCGATGCCGTCCTGCTTGCTACCGGGGGAGCCGGGCAACTGTTCGCCCAGACCACGAATCCGTCCGTGGCTACTGCCGACGGACTTGCGTTGGCTTGGCGGGCCGGAGCAGCCGTGTCCGACCTGGAATTCTTCCAGTTCCACCCCACCTGCCTGGCCCGTCCAGCCGGAGCACCGGGTGGGACGGAGCCGTTGCTGATCTCGGAAGCCGTGCGGGGCGAGGGTGCGCTCCTGCTGGACGCCTTCGGTCAGCGGTTCATGCCCGACTACCATCCCGACGCCGAACTTGCTCCCCGTGACGTTGTCTCCCGCAGCATCGCCCTGCACCTTGCTGCCCTGGGGGACCCCAACGGACACGTGTTCCTTGATGCCACAGTCATCGAAGCCAAACGCGGCAGCGGCTTCCTCGAGAAGCGCTTCCCCACCATCTCCCAACGCACCCGTGAAGCGGGCTTCGATTGGACCAGGGAACCCGTTCCCGTGGCGCCCGCGGCCCACTACTGGATGGGCGGCGTGGTGACGGACCTGCACGGGCAGACCTCTGTTCCCGGTTTGTATGCCGCCGGTGAAGTTGCCTGTACCGGTGTGCAGGGGGCTAATCGCCTGGCAAGTAATTCGTTGCTTGAGGGGCTGGTGTTTGCGCGGCGGGCAGTTAGGGCAGCGGTTGATGCGGTCCCTCTGCGTGCTGGCTCGGCCGCGGGCGGCCTCCCCTTGACGCACGCTGCCGGGACCCCCTCACCCGCGGACGGGGCTCGGCCGCCGTCGGAATATGCGGGGACTGAGCCGTTTTCCCGGGGCGCCTTGCAGCGGCTCATGACGGCCAAGGCCGGGGTTCTTCGCAGCGGAGTGCTGCTGGCCGAGGCGGAGGCCGCCCTGGATGCCTGGGCCGACGGCCTGCTTCCCGCAGCCGGCGCCGCTTCGACCGATGTCCGCGCGCACGAGGATGCCAACCTCCTGTTGGCCGCCCAACTGCTGGTGCGGGCGGCACGGGCACGGCGGCAATCCCTGGGAGCGCACTACCGAAGCGACACAGCGGCCGCACCCGCCGTCGTCGACCATTCTGACAAGCCACACTCCATGAGCCCGAAAGCGAGCCTCGTCCATGACTAACCTCACCCTCCCCGCGGCGGCCGTCCGGGACATCCTGGAGCGTGCCTTCGCCGAGGACGCGCCCAACGGAGACATCACCTCACAGCTGTTGATCCCCGCGGACGCCCGCGCAACCGCAGTCCTCAACGCCCGTGTCCCCGGAGTCTTGAGCGGTGGAACCGTCTTCCGCGACGCGATGAAACTCATCGACCCGGACACTGACGTTCAGCTCCTGCTCGGGGACGGTGACACGTTCGACGCCGGCACCCACCTGGCGCGGGTCAGCGGCAGCGCGCGTTCAGTCCTGATGGCCGAACGGGTGGGACTCAACCTGGTCCAGCGCATGAGCGCAATTGCTACGAAAACCGCCGAATTCGTCCGTCTGGTGGAGGGAACCCGGGCCCGGATCACCGACACCCGCAAGACCACCCCAGGGCTTCGTGTCCTGGAACGGTACGCCGTCCGCTGCGGCGGGGGAGCGAACCACCGTTACAGCCTCTCCGACGCCGTGCTGGCCAAGGACAACCACCTCGCCGTCATGACGGGCGGGGATCCGAAGAAGCTCACCGCACTTCTGGCGGCAGCGAAAGCACAGCTGGGCCACACCACCCACTTCGAAGTGGAGGTAGACCGGGCAGACCAGATTGAGCCCGTCCTGGCAGCGGGTGTGGACACCATCATGCTGGACAACTTCACTCCCGAGGAACTTCGTGCCGGGGTGAAGCAAGTGGACGGACGGGCGATCGTCGAAGCAAGCGGCAACGTCAACCTGCACACGGTGGCGGAAATCGCCGCGACGGGAGTTGACGTCATCTCGATCGGTGGACTCACGCACAGCGTGGCCGCGCTGGACCTGGGGCTGGATGTCGAGCTGGACATCGCGCCGGGAACCGACCCCGTCCGGCCATGATCTTCCTGGACGCAGCCTCCACCACTCCGGTCCGCCGTGAAGTGTTGGAAGCCATGTGGCCCTATCTCAGCGGCGAATTCGGCAACCCATCCAGCCACCACAGCCTGGGTGAAGCCGCTGCCTCCGCGCTCGCAGACGCCAGGTCCGCCGTTGCGAAGGTCCTTGACTGCCGCGCCGGAGAAATCACCTTCACGTCCGGCGGCACTGAAGCGGACAACCTTGCCGTCAAAGGCATCGCCCTGGCACGGCAGGCAGCAGACCCGTCCCTGAACCGCGTGGTCATCAGCGCCGTCGAACATCCGGCAGTGGAGGAATCGGCGCGCTACTTGGAACGCGTCCACGGTTTCACCGTTGACGTGGTCCCGGTGGACGGCGACGGGCTGGTGACCGTGGAAGCCCTCGGCGCGGTCCTCCGCCGGGAGACGGCTTTGGTCAGCATCATGTACGCCAACAACGAGGTGGGCACTGTCCAACCCGTGGCGGACCTTGCCCGGGCGGCTCACGCGTTACATATCCCGTTCCACACGGACGCCGTCCAGGCCGCGGGCTGGTTGCCCCTCGATGTGAAAGCCCTCGGTGTGGATGCCCTCAGCCTGTCCGGGCATAAGCTCGGTGCGCCCAAGGGTTCGGGCGTGCTTTTCACCAAGGGGCGCTTGCGTCTGGAACCGCTGATCCACGGAGGAGGGCAGGAACGGGGCCGGCGTTCGGGAACCGAGAACGTTGCCGGTGCCGTTGCGGTCGCGACAGCATTGAACCTGAGCCACGCCGAAGCCGCTGCCGCATCTGCGGACGTGGCTGCCCTGCGCGACAACTTCATCGCCGCGGTACGGGAAGCAGTGCCGGGAGCCGTCCTCACCGGCCATCCGTCCCGGCGCCTGCCCTCGGTTGCGTCGTTCTGCTTCCCGGGAACCAGCGGGGAATCCGTGCTCCTGGAGCTTGAACGGCTCGGGGTGGTGTGCTCCAGCGGCTCGGCCTGCGCAGCTGGTTCCGATGCTCCGTCACCGGTGTTGCTGGCACTGGGCATCAGCCCTGAAACGGCACAGACTGCCGTACGCTTCAGTTTTACCTCTGCCGTCACCGCTGCCGAACTGGAGCATGCAGCCGCAGCGGTGGCTGCCGCCGTCGGGCGTGTCCGCAACCTGGTAAACCACCCCAAGTAGGTCGCAATTGTGCACGTTTTGACCCGTCAAAACGTGCACAATTGCGACGCAGTTGGGTGCGCTGCTAGACGTGGCGGGCGCGGCGGAAAATCCAGTGCCGCAGGAGGGTGAACCGGACGGCGGTGGCAACAAAGCCGGAGAGCGTCGTTGTCCAAAGTTCCTCGCTGACGGTCGCCTCGGGCCGGAGGAGATGCAGGATGCCGAGGCTCCCGCCGGTGATGAGCAAGGCTACGAGGATCACAATGACGCCGCTCAAATGGTCATTCGCCCGCCGCTTGCTTCCCGTGATCTTGAAGGTCAGCCTGCGGTTCAGCGCCGTATTCAGGAGCGAGGTGAGGACCAGCGCGATTGCGTTGGCGATCTGCGGATCAACCCAGGGACGCAGCATCGCGTAGATGGCCAGCGAACTCGCGGTGCAAATGATCCCGACGCCGGTGAAGCGGATGAGCTGCCGGATCACCGGGTATCGCAGGAGCCCTTTTCGCCTGCTCAGGCGGTGCCGTACCGCGGGGGTTCCGGAGGTGGCGTGCCGCGGCTCAGTGGTTTCCGCGGCAGTCTCCATGGCTTAAGCCTTGCACACTATGCGTGCGGACCTTCCCATCGTGCGGCGATGACAGGGTTCCGGAGCTCCCCGATGCCCTCCACGCGGCACGCCACCGTATCCCCGGGTTGGATGCGGGCGCACTCTGCAGGGAAGCCGGTGAGCACCAGGTCGCCCGGCTGCAATGTCATGAAGGACGTCAGGTAGACCATGATCTCCTCTACCTTCCAACCGAGGTCGGCGGAACTTGCCGGCGTCAGTTGGTTGCCGTTGTGGACGATGCTGATTTCCAGGTCCGAGTCGTCGAGTTCGGTGACGATCCAGGGGCCGGCGGGAGTGAAGGTGTCCTGGCTCTTGGCGCTGATCCATAGTTCATCGGTCTTTTGGAGGTCGCGGGCGGAAACGTCGTTTCCGATGGTGTAGCCCAGGATTGCCGACCTCGCCGTTTCCAGGGTCAGGCCCCGGGCGGTGGAACCCACGACGACGGTCAGCTCGGCTTCGGGGTCGACGTAGCCCACTGTGGAGCTCAGCTGGATGGCATCGCCTGGCCCGATCACGCTGGAAGCCGCCTTGTGGAATGCCTGCGGAGGCAAGTCCCGGCCGGGCTGGCCCGTGTTGTGGGCCATGCCGAAAACGTTGACAGGGACGGACGGTGCCAGGAAGCGGAACGATGCTTCCTCCACCACTGCGCCCACTTCCCAGCCGGGCCTTCCGGGACTCGCTGCGTTGGCCCTGGATCCCGGGAACGGGGACTGCACCAGCGTCCAGCGCTTTCCTTCGTCGGAGTCGAAGTCGGGAGCATCGTTGGCGGCGAAGAATTGCTCGTTGGGGCTGTTCGGTTCCAAAGGTTGGATGCGGGCGATGCGCCGGGGAAGCGGGGAAGTCATGAAGACATCCTACGTCCTCTGCGGGGCCGGCCCGAACACTCACCAACGGGACCCGCACGTGGCGCGTAAAGAAGCCGGCAGCACATGGATAGAATCCAGTTCATGCGCCTCGCGATCATAGGGGCGGCCCTGCTGGCAGCCGGAGCAGTGGCCGTAGTGACAGGGATTCTTCCGTGGTCCGAAGTGCAGGTCCTGATTGCCCGCGTGGGGCCCATCATGGGCTTCGTCGCGGCGATGACTGTGGTCACCGACCTGGCCAGCGATGCCGGTGTTTTCCAATGGGGTGCTGACCGGATCCGTCGACGGGCCGGCGGCCGCAGTTACGTCTTGTGGCTGCTGTTGGCGGCCATGGCCGTCCTGAGCACCATCTTCCTTTCCATCGATACAACGGCAGTGCTGCTGACTCCCGTGGTGGTCACGGTGACGCGGCAGACAGGATTGCCCGTCCTTCCCTTCGCACTGGCGACCGTGTGGCTGGCAAACACGGCGAGCTTGCTCCTGCCGGTATCGAACCTGACCAACCTCTTGGCCCAGCACAACCTTGACGGGATCAGTCCTGCCGGGTTCGCAACGCTGATGTGGGCCTCATCGCTGGCGGCCATCATCATTCCGCTAGCCTTCATCGCATTAGTCTTCCGTCGTGACCTGCAACGAAGGTATGCCCCTGGTCCAAAGAAGATGATCGACCCCGGTTCCCGGACCTCCATCCCTGGAAAGCACCGGGCGGACCGCATCCTGCTGCCGGGGACGGCCGCGGTGCTGTTGCTGCTGCTACCGGCTTTGGTGTCGGGGCTTCCAGTGTGGCTACCGGCTTCCATCGCCGCCGTCGCTCTGCTGGCCCTGTTCGGGTTCCGTCGGCCCCGCTCACTCACCATAAATCTGGTCCCGTGGTCCTTGCTGCTCTTTACCTCAGGGCTGTTCCTGGTGATGGAGGCCGCCCGCTACCTTGGATTGCCCGAGCTGGCAGGCCAAGTGGCCGGCAGGGGTGAGGGTTTTCCCGAACTGCTGCGGCTTGCTGCCACGGGCGCCCTGGCGTCCAACGTCGTGAACAACCTCCCGGCCTACTTGCTGGTGGAACCGCTCGCGGACACACCACTGCGGACGGCGGCCCTGCTCATTGGGGTCAATGCCGGGCCTCTTATTACTCCGTGGGCCTCGTTGGCCACCCTGCTGTGGCATGACCGCCTGCGCAAGATGAACGTGCTGATCAGCTGGCGGGGCTTTGCGCTGTACGGGATGATCGTCGCACCCGTGACCCTGGTGGCCGCAGTGGCCTTGCTGGCCCTCATGGCTCGAGTGGCATGACGTTGAGGGACTAGGCCGGAAGATATAGCTCGCCCACCGGCACTTCCGCCGCCAACCTGTTCGCCGGTCCCGCCAACGGGCAGGCCCACGCTTCGTCATACGCACACGACGGGTTGTAGGCGAAGTTGAAGTCGAGAATGAATTCCTGCTCCACACCAGCGTGGCGGAGTCCGTGAAAGGACCCCTTGATCGTGTCCAGGAGATAGCGTCCAGCGCCGTAGCTGCCCCCTTCCTTGCCGGCAGTGGCATCACGGAACGGCACGAAGATGCCGCCACCGTAGCTGCGCAGCCGCCAAGCCGCCAATGAACCCAGGCCCGGCAACTCGAACGTGCCGATCCGTACAAACGGGACCACGCCGTCCGTTCCCGTGGAGACGTTCATTTCCTCGCCGACGCCTTCCGGCAGCAACGGGGCGTACATCCGGAAGGAGGGATCATAATCGGCGGTCCGTAGCCCGGCGAAGGAAGCTTTCATCGCGTCCGTCAGCGCTGAGGCGGGATGCGTGGCGAACATGCGGTCACGTTCGTGCCGCCAGTGGTTATGGGCATCGAAAGGGTCCGTCGCTGCAAGCTTCCGGACCTCGTCATACAGGGCGAAGGTCCGCAGCCGCCAGTCCACGATGTCCACAGCGGAGATGGTGGAGACGCCGTCGTCGAATTCTTCGTTTTCTTCGGGAGCCATGACCACAGCCTAGCCCCCGCCGACGGCGGTGAAAGCCCGGTGCCCGGTAGGTGCTACTGTCGCTGGAGGCCAACCCGCAGCCCTGCGTTGGCCCCTGACCCCAACAGCGGCACTACACCCAGCCCGCCGCGACCTTCCGGAGACCAATGGAACGCCACGTATCTGCCCAACTCGTCTTCAAGACAGCAGCGAACACCAAAGTTGCCATGGCCATCGCCGTAGCCGCCAACCCTGGCTATGAGTCGCTGAGCGAGACCCTCGCCATCGAATGCGGGGGGACAGAAGTGCCCTACAAGGAATTGCAGGACCATCACGGCGGGCGGTTCCAATACATGGAATTCAGCGAGCCCAGTGAAGTCACGGTGAACTACAGTGCGGACGTGGTTGGCCGGGGAATAGCGGACAGTGCGGACCCGATGGAACTTATCCGCTATGTCCGTCCCAGCCGCTACGCGGAGTCGGACCGTTTGCTGCCCACTTCCTATGCAGAGTTCGGAACGATGCAAGGTGCCGGATTGCTCGAGGCCGTGCGCAACTGGGTGAACGGTGAATTGCGCTACGTCAGCGGGTCCTCGCGGGGCACGGACGGGGCTGTAGAGACCCTGCTCCACAGGCGCGGCGTGTGCCGGGACTTTGCACACCTCGCCATCGCGCTCCTGCGGTCCAAGGACGTGCCTGCACGCCTGGCCGCCGTCTACGCCCCCGGCCTCAGCCCCATGGACTTCCACGCAGTCGCGGAAGCGTACATCGATGGCGCGTGGCACGTGATCGACCCCACAGGGTTGGCTCCGCGCGAAGCCATGCTGCGCATCACCGCCGGAAGGGACTCCTCGGACACCGCGTTCCTTTCAACGGTCGGCGGCAGCCTCACGCTCAAGACCCTGAAGGTCGCCGCAACCGTGGAAGGTGAGCTGCCCGTGGAAGACCCCGGGCAGCTGATAACCCTCGGCTAGGCCAGCGGCCGGGCGCCCGTGCCGGATTGCTGGTGCCCGGCGACGGATGCCCGCAGCTTGTCCGTCAGGCGAAGCAGCTCGCGTTGCTCTTCGGCTGTGAGCGCCGGTGCTACCAACTGGGCGATTTCCCGCACGTGGTCGCGGCCGATCGACTTCTGCAACTCGCGCCCGGCCTCCGTGAGGGACAGCAGGACTCCGCGGCCGTCGTCGGGGGCTGTTGTCCGCTCCACGAGTCCCCGCTTTTCAAGGCGGTCCACCAAGCGGCTCAGGCTCGACTGGCTCAGCAGCACTTTGTCGTTGATCTCGTTCAGCCGCAGTTGGCCCGAAGGGCAGCGCGATAGCGTGAAAAGGACGTCGTACTCGTTGACCGGCAACGACTTGAACGCCGAACCGGCTTGGAGCTTCCGCATCACCGCCACCTGGGAGCGGAAGAGCGACTCCCAGGTTTCGGCGGCAAGTCGGACTGTGGAGGAAGCCGAAGGGCCGGACATCAGGACTCCCGACCAGCGGTTCCGGCGGCAGCGGACTCGCTGACGTTGGCCTCCAGGGCTGCGGCCACGCGGGAGGCGTGCGTCGGGGCGTCCGGGACGTGGGCCGGCTTCAAGGCAGCGTACTCCTTGCGCAGGACCGGAAGGACTTCCTCTCCGAAGAGGTCCAGTTGCTCCAGGACCGTCTTCAACGGCAGGCCGGCGTGGTCGATCAGGAACAGTTGGCGCTGGTAGTCACCGAAGAACTCACGGAACGTCAGGGTCTTCTCAATGACTTCCTGCGGGCTGCCGACGGTCAACGGCGTTTGCGAGGTGAAGTCCTCCAGCGACGGGCCGTGTCCGTACACGGGTGCGTTGTCGAAGTAAGGGCGGAATTCCTTCACCGCGTCTTGCGAGTTCTTCCGCATGAAGAACTGCCCGCCCAGGCCGACGATCGCCTGGTCTGCCTTGCCGTGCCCGTAGTGCTCGTAGCGCTCACGGTAGAGGCCGATCAGCTGCTGGTAGTGCTCTTTGGGCCAGAAGATGTTGTTGGCGAAGAAGCCGTCTCCGAAGTAGGCAGCCACTTCCGCGATCTGCGGCGTGCGGATGGAGCCGTGCCAGACGAAGGGGGCGACGCCGTCGAGCGGGCGCGGTGTGGACGTGAAGTTCTGCAGCGGGGTGCGGAACTTGCCGGACCAGTTCACCGTGTCCTCGTCCCACAGCTTGCGCAGCAGGCTGTAGTTCTCGATCGCCAGTTCGATCCCGTCCTGGATGTTCTTGCCGAACCAGGGGTAGACGGGGGCGGTGTTGCCCCGGCCCAGGACCAGGTCCACCCTGCCGTCTGCCAGGTGCTGCAGCATCGCGAAGTCCTCGGCGATTTTCACCGGGTCATTCGTGGTGATCAGGGTGGTGGCCGTGGAGAGCGTGATGCGTTCGGTCTGGGCCGCGATGTAGGCCAGGGTGGTGGTGGGGGAGGAGGAGAAGAACGGCCGGTTGTGGTGCTCGCCCAACGCGTAGACGTCCATGCCGATTTCTTCGACCTTCTTGGCAATGGCTACGGAGGCCTTGATGCGCTCGTGTTCGGTGGGGGTGCGGCCTGTGGTGGGGTCAGTGGTGATGTCACTGACGCTGAAGACGCCGATCTGCATGGTGTTGCCTTTCTCCCTGCCCGTGGTTCAGGCCTCCGGATTGAGGGGGCCATATGTCACAGTGTAGCTGAAAATAGATGCATTTGCATGTATCGCTGTGTGTAACAGGGCAGGGCCGGGAAATGTTCCCGGCCCTGAGAGATGGGCAGTGAGGGGCTATTCGGCGGGGTTGTGGGCCGCCCGGCGCCCCGAGATCCGGGGCACGGCCCCCGTGGTCCAGTCGGCGAAGGCATCGCTGCCGCCGTTCCCGGCAGGAACATCGGGCCGGACCTGCAGGGCTTTCTGCAGGTCCTTCTTCTCCCTGCGGCCCTCCACGAGCTTGTACAGGACGGGAACCAGGACCAGCGTCAACGCCGTGGAGGAGATCAGCCCGCCGATCACCACGATCGCCAAAGGCTGGGAGATGAACCCGCCGCCACCGGTCAAACCCAGCGCCATGGGAGTCAGGGCGAAAACGGTGGCCAAGGCCGTCATGAGGATGGGGCGCAGGCGCTGGCGGGCACCATGGGTGATCGCCTCGGCAACGCTCATGCCGGCCCTGCCGTCATGCGGTTTGCGGTACTGGTTGATGAGGTCGATCAGGACGATTGCGTTGGTCACCACGATGCCCACGAGCATCAGCATGCCGATCAGGGACGGCAGTCCCAGGGGAACTCCGGTGAGCAACAGCAGTCCCACCGCGCCGGTGGCCGCGAACGGCACCGAAACGAGCAGGATCAGTGGCTGGATGAGGGACTTGAAGGTTGCCACCATGATCACATAGACGATCGCGATGGCAGCCAGGAGCGCCAGGCCAAGTTGCCGGAAGGACTCCGCCTGCTGGGTGGTGGCACCACCGATAGTGGCTGTGACTCCCGCGGGCAGCTCTACGGAGGCGAGACGTTCCTGGACCGCGGTGCTGACGCTGCCGAGGTTTGAGCCCGACGGCGTCACAGTCACCTTAGCCGTGCGCTGGCCGTTGCTGCTGGTGATGGAAACCGGCGTGTCAACCTGCTCGACGGCGGCTATGGACTCCAGCGCGATTGGACCGCGCGCAGTCGGCAGCTGGAGGGCCCGCACCGCAGCGATGCTGGTGAAGCGTGTTCCCTTGCCGATCCGGACCGGATAGTCATTGGTGTCGATCCGCACTGTTCCGGCCGGGATCGGGCTGACTGTGGACGCCAGGAAGCCACCCACCTGTTCCTCGGTGAGGCCGGCGGCCACGGCCTTTGCCCGATCCACGCGTACCTGGACCACGGCTTGGCTGGCTGCAAGGTTCGTAGCCACTTCGGTGCTGCCCGGAACGCCTTCCATGGCCTTCACCATGGCATCGCTGGCCGTTTGCAGGTCCGCCGAGTTCGCAGCCCTGATGGTGATGTCAACGGTGGAGGATGTGCCGAACCCGCCCTGCTGGGATCCTACGGTGATCTTTCCCGGCAGGCCTTCAAGCTTGCTGCGGACCTCGTCCTGGAGTTTTTTCTGGTCCACCTTCTCGTCCGTCACCACGGTAAACGTTGAGTTGGAAGCGCCCGTGGAGGTCAGCGCGGCAAAACCCGTTTGGGCGTTGCCGGAGGTCACCTGGACGTCCTTGATGCCCTCCGTGCCCCTGAGGAGGTCCTCCACCTTGGCAGCTTCCGCGCTGGTGGCGTCCAGGCTGGTACCGGCAGGCAGGACCTGCCGGACGGTCATGCTGTTTTCCCCGGAACGTCCCAGCAGGTCCGTAGCCAGCAGGGGAGAAACAGCCACGGTGGCGACCAGGATCAGTGCCGCGGCGCTCAGTGTGATCACAGGGTGTTTCTGCGTTGTGGCCAGGATCGGCAAGTAACCGCGCTGGAGCCTGCTCTTTTGCTCGGCTTCCCTCGCCCGTGCGGCAATGGTCTTTGCATCGGGGATTGCAGCGCCTGCGGCAGGCGGCGTGCTCTTCGCTGACGGGGACGCCAGGAACCAATAAGCAAGTACGGGGACGATGGTCAGCGAGACCAGCAAGGAAGAAAGCAGCGCGATGGTGACCGTCAAGGCGAAGGGCCGGAACAGCTCGCCCGCCAGGTCTCCGACGAAGGCGATCGGAAGGAACACGGCAACTGTGGTGAGCGTCGAGGCAGTGATGGCTCCGGCCACTTCGCGGATGGAGGTGACGATGGCCGTCAGCTTGTGCTCGCCGTAGCTCAGGTGCCGTTTGATGTTCTCAATCACGACGATCGAGTCGTCCACCACCCGGCCGATCGCGATGGTGAGCGCACCCAGGGTCAGGATGTTCAGTGAATAGCCGGTTGCGGAGATGCCGATGAAGGTGACCAGCAGCGACAACGGAATGGAAACCGCGGTCACCAAGGTGGACCTCACGGACATCAGGAACACCAGGATCACGGCCACCGCAAAACCGAGCCCGAGAAGTCCCTCGGTAGTGAGGTCCTTGATGGACTTCTCGATGAAGGGTGCCTGGTCAAAGACGGGGGTGAAGGCGGCGTTGCTGCCCAGCTCTGCTTCCATGGGCGCCAGGGCCTCACGCACGGCATGGGAGATCGCCACGGTGTCGCCCTCAGGCTTCTTCGTGACCGACAGCGCCAGTGTCGGTTTGCCGTTGGTGCGGGTGATCGAGGTGGCGGGGTCGTCCTCGATGCTGACATCGGCGACGCTTCCGATGGTGGCCGCTCCCTTTGCGCTCTCCAGTGGCAGTGCCTTGATGATCTCCAGGGAATCGACAGGGCTGCCCAGCTGGAGGGACAGCGTCTTGCCCTGGTCCTCGATGGTGCCTACCGGAACCAGGGTCCCGTTGTTCTTCAAGGCCGCGCTGATGGACTGCACCGACGCGCCGGAGCCGGCAAGGTCTGCAGGGCGGGGCTGGACCAGGATGTGCTGGGTCGCTCCGCCCGTTACGTCGGCGCCCCGGACGCCGTCGATTTTCTGCAACCGTGGAACGCTGAGGCGCTGCAGGTCAGCGTTCAGCTCGCTCAGCGGCTTATCCGAAGACACCGCCAGGTACACGATCGGAAAGTCGCTGATGTTGCCGGCGATTGACTGCGGTTCCACATCGGCCGGCAGAACTCGCTTCGCATTGGAGATGGCACGGTCGATCTGGTTGCGTGCCCTGTCCAGGTTGGAACCGTAGGTGAACACCATGGTGATCTGGGAGACACCGTTGCGGGACGTCGACGTCGTCGACTCGAGCCCCTCGACGCTGTTGAGGGCTGTCTCCAGCGGACGGCTGAGCTGCTTGTCCACCACTTCGGGAGAGGCTCCCGGCATGGAGGTAACCACCGTTATCTGCGGGAACTCAATCGACGGAATGAGTTCCTGCTTGAGCGAGCCCATGGTGATCACGCCGAACACCGCTGCAAAGACGGTGATCAGCGCGATCAGGGCCCGGTTTCCCAGGGACAACGTGGCCAAGCGGAACATTGCAAAGTCTCCTGAGATCTACGGAGTATTCGATTGGCGGGAACGGGTTCCCGTGGGGCGGTGCGGAGATCAGCTCCGAAGTGCCGGTGCGCTGTCCAACTGCAGGGACCGCGCGGTGCCCGCCTCAAGTTCTGCGGCAAGCTCCGGGTTGTCGTTCAGCTTTACGCCGTAACCGGGCATCATGTCTTTCAGCTTGGACTGCCAGCCCTTGAAGTTCTTGGGGAAGGACTTCTGGAGCAGCTCGGTCATGATCGGTACTGCCGTTGATGCTCCCGGGGAAGCACCCAGCAGGGCGCCGATCGAGCCGTCCCGTGAGGCAATGACTTCCGTGCCGAACTGCAGGATGCCGCCCTTTTGCGGGTGTTTCTTGATGATCTGAACACGCTGGCCGGCCGTGATAAGTTCCCAGTCCCCGCCCGTTGCCTCGGGGTAGTACTCGCGCAGGGCCTCGACCTTGGCGTCGTGGCGCTTGGCTACTTCCTTGATGAGGTATGCCGTGAGGTCCATGTTGTCCTTGGCAACCGCAAGCATGGGAATGATGTTGCCCGGGCGGATGGACAAAGGTAGGTCCAGGTAGCTGCCGGACTTCAGGAAGTTCGTGGAGAAGCCTGCGTACGGTCCGAACAGCAGGGAACGCTGGCCGTTGACGTAGCGGGTGTCCAGGTGGGGAACGGACATGGGCGGCGCGCCCACGGAGGCCTGGCCATAGACCTTGGCATTGTGCCGGGAGGTGATGGAGGAATCGTTGCAGCGGAAGAACTGGCCGGAAACGGGGAATCCGCCGTAGCCCTTGCTCTCCGGGATGCCCGAGGCCTGGAGCAGGTGCAGTGCGCCGCCGCCGGCGCCGACGAAGACGAACTTGGCGTGGATCTTGCCGTGCTCGCCGGATTTGGCGTGCTTAATGGACAGATCCCAGCCACCGCCGGACGCGCGGCTGATGTTGGTGACATCGTGCCCGAAGTTCACTTCGGCACCGCTGCTGCGCAGGTAGCCGGTGAGCTCACGGGTCAATGCACCGAAGTCGACGTCGGTTCCTTCCGCTGCGCGGGTAGCCGCCACGCGCTGCTTCGGGTCGCGGCCCTTGACGATCAGCGGAGCCCACTTGGCGATCTGGGCCTGGTCCTCGCTGTATTCCATGCTGCGGAAGAGGGTGTTGGGCTTGAGTGCTTCGTAGCGTGTCTTCAGGAAGTTGGCGTGGTCATCGCCGATCACGAAGCTCATGTGCGGGACCGTGTTGATGAAGCCCTTGGGCGAGCCGATCACCTTGCTGTCCACCAGGTGGGACCAGAACTGGCGGGACAACTGGAACTGTTCGTTGATGTGGATCGCCTTGGTGGGATCCACGGAGCCGTCCTTGGCTGCGGGGGAGTAGTTCAACTCACACAGGGCGGCGTGGCCGGTGCCTGCGTTGTTCCATGGGCCGGAGCTTTCCAGGCCGGCTTCGTCGAGGCGTTCGAACATGGAGATGGTCCAGGTGGGTTCAAGTTGCTTGATGAACGCACCGAGGGTGGCACTCATGATTCCGCCGCCAATAAGGACGACGTCGGCATGTTGAGTCTTGGAAATGAAGGTCACGATCAATCTCCGTTAGCGGCGGCACTGGCTGTCACAGAATATCCCCGTGCGAGTCCAATACTGAAATTGCAGGGAATCGTCAAGGCTTTAAGCGGACGTTCGTAAAAACTTCATTGAGAACCGGGGAAGCGGGATAGCTTTCCACCTTGTTGGAGAGCGCCAGGGCGGAGATGGGGAAGGCGATCGGAACTGCCGGGACGGAAGCGGCGATCGCGGCATTGATCGACTGGTACTCCGTGTTGCGGCCGTCACCGGAGGGCAAGGCGCGGGCACGTTCGATCTTGTGGAACACGTCTGCGTCGAAGTAGTTGAACTCGGCACGCTGCTCACCGAAGAGCGGACCCAGGAAGTTGTCTGCGTCGGCATAGGAACCGTTCCAGCCGAGAAGATGCAGGGCATGGTCGCCCGGGGACTGGACCTTCTGGAGGTAGCCGTCTTCCCAATCGATCGGGACCGGTTTGACGTTGATGCCCACGGCCACCAGCTGCCGGCTGATCTCTGCATAGATCTTCTCGGGCGTAGGGAGGTAGGCCCGAGTGGCATTGAGCGGATAGTAGAACTTCAAAGGCTCGCCGTCGTAGCCGGCTTTCTTGAGGAGTTCCTTTGCCTTCTCAGGGTTGTAGCCCAGGGAAGGAGCGTTGTTGTTGAAGCCGCTGAGTTTCGGCGGGACGAACTGGGAGGCCTGGGCGGTGTTGTCGATGAAGAAGCGCCGGATCAGCGTCTCTTTGTCGATGGCCATCTCGATTGCCTGCCGGACCTCGAGTTTCTCCAAGGGAGCTACGGCTTGGTTGATTCCCAAATACATCACGGAGAAGGGGTCCCGCTGGATGATCTGGACTCCCTTCTTCACGAGCTGGTCGAACGTCCCGGGGGTCACGAGGTCGTAGGCGTCGATCTTCCCGTCCAGCAGCGCCTGCTGCCGCGTTTCGGCACGGTCATACGGGATGAAGTTGATGGTGGCAATTTGCCCGCGGTTTCCCCAATAGGCCTCATTCGTGGTCAGGGTGACCTTCTGGTCATCCCATGAACCGAACTTAAAGGGGCCCGTGCCAACCGGGTGGGCTGCGTAGGCGGACACCGCCTGACCGTTTCGAACGGTGTCAAGGATGTTGGCTTTCTGTGCTTCCAGGGCTGTTGGCGATGAGATCGCGAAGGCCGGCAACGTCAGGGCCTGGAGGAAACCGGTGAAGGGACGGGTGAGGTTGATCTGGACTTTGTTTGGCGCTTGGACCGCGCAGTCCTTGTAGATGGAAAAGACCGGTTCGTCGGAGTAGGCCTTGAAGACGCCCTGGAAGGAGATTCCCGGTGCTTGCTTTCGCAACGCGGCCGGGAACGTGAACCACCGGTTGAAGTTGGCACAGACCGCTGCTGCATCAAACGGGGTGCCGTCGTGGAACCGGACGCCTTCGCGCAGGGTGAAGTCGTAGCTCAGGCCATTGTTGCTGTCCTGCCATTCGGTGGCGAGCAGGGCAGTGGTCTGCCCGGTGGAGCCGTCCACGCCCACCAGTCCTTCAAGGACTTGGCGGGTCACCCGGTAGGCCTCGGAATCCGCGGTCATCGCTGGATCCAGGCCCAAAGGCATGGAAGCGGTCCCGAAGTTGAACGTTTGGGTAGGGGCAGCGGGAGTGGAACTGCTGGTGGAAGAGGACGGTGCGGGCCCGGGTGTTCCCGTGCACGCTGCGAGTCCCATCACCAGGAGCAGGGCGCCGCACTGCTTCGCCAGACGCCGCGTCTTGCTGCTTGCCACTCTTGTCCCCTCAAGCTGGTGTGAATTGGTGCCGACTTTGCCGGACAGCATTTCAGTCTAGTTGAACGTCCTGCAGGCAGAATCCGTTGCCAGGCGGCACACGCCCGTGGAACACGTTCCCCGTCTTCTTGAGGAAGGACACCCCAAGCTTTGAAAGCCGGGGGTGTCCTCAGGGAGCCAAAGCTCCAACACTGTGCGCAAGGGGGGACTTGAACCCCCACGCCCGAAGGCACAGGAACCTAAATCCTGCGTGTCTGCCAATTTCACCACTCGCGCTTGCCTGCGGTTCCAGCCCTCAGGGGCAGTACCGGCGGCGTCGGGGTCCAGTGTACCTGCTACTGATCGAGTTTGAGGTCCTTGCGCAGCTTGGCCACGTGACCTGTTGCCCGGACGTTGTACTGGGCCAGAGCCACTTTTCCTTCGGGATCCACCACGATCGTGGAACGGATAAGGCCCATGTAGGTTTTCCCGTAGTTCTTCTTCTCGCCCCAGGCTGCGTAGTCCTCCGCAACCGAGTGGTCCTCGTCGGAGAGCAGGGGAAAGGTGAGGCCCTCCGTGTCGGCGAACTTCGCCAGTGCCTTGGCAGAATCGGGGGAGATGCCGAGGACTTCGTAGCCGGCTCCCTGCAGGGACGCGAGGGAATCGCGGAAATCACAGGCCTGTTTGGTGCAACCCGGGGTGGAGGCCGCCGGGTAGAAATACACGATGGTATTCCGGCCGCGGAAGTCCTGCAGGCGTACTTCCTTGCCGTCCTTGTCCTGAAGAATGAAGTCCGGGGCCTGGTCGCCCGGGGTGAGTCGCTCCGCCAAAATTTGCTCCTTGAAATATGTGCGCAATCACCCACTTTAGTGCGGAGAGGCAATGTAAGCATGCTTAGCGCGCATATACTATCGACATGCCTGATATGGAGAGATGGCCCACGACGCGACTACTTTCGACCGCTGCGCGGCTCGTGGAAATCTCATGGAACGAGAAATTGAAGTCGATTGGCCTGACGCACGCCGGCGTTATCGCCATGCAGGTCCTGGCTGCCAAGGGTCCCATCACCCAGGCCGCTTTGGCGGAGGTTGCCAGGGTCAAGGCCCAGACCATGGGTACCACCCTTGCGCGGCTCGAACTGCATGGGCACGTGACGCGCCACCGCAGTGATTCAGACCGCCGGAGCCATGTGGTGACCCTTACGCCCGCCGGTAGCGAGGCGCTGACCGAGGCCGTGAAGTTGGAGCAGGACGTCCTTGCACCGGTTGCGGTTGACACTGCGCGGCTCCGCGACGAACTCCGCATCGTGGTCAGCGGACTCATCGGGGTCCCGTTGGCTGAAGAGGTGGGTATCCGGCCTCCTCATGAAACTGCTGCGCCAGGGGCGGAAAAGCCCTCGGGGGAGACCACCGCATAAGACTGGCCCCGTTCCTGCAAGGGGCGGGCAAAAGGAAAGGCTCCGGATCGCATCAAGCGATCCGGAGCCTTTTTTGGTGCACCCCCCGGGACTCGAACCCGGAACCCATTGATTAAGAGTCAATTGCTCTGCCAGTTGAGCTAGAGGTGCAACTATTGCTTTCAGCCTGGCGGGAATTTCTTCCTCAGCGGCCTCCGCAACGACAGATAACTCTACACCACTTCCAAGGGCGCAATGTCCACTTGTGCCGAACAGTGATGCACTCCACAGTCCGGCGATCGAAGCGGTACCGGCTCCCGGCTGGGACATGCAAAACAGGGACACGCAAAACAGGACACGCAAAAAGACCCCGAAGCGTTGGACGCTTCAGGGTCTTTGTTGGTGCACCCCCCGGGACTCGAACCCGGAACCCATTGATTAAGAGTCAATTGCTCTGCCAGTTGAGCTAGAGGTGCAGCTGTTGTTTTCGATCATTCCGACGAGGTTTATTTCCCCGGCGATCTCCGCAACGACAAGTAACTCTACACGACTTCAGCCGAACTGCAAATTCGCAAACGGCTGGCCCCGGCGCCTACCGTTCCAGCCTCAAAACCAGCGCAAAATCGGGGTTTCTGTTGTTGCTGAGTACCCACAAAGCACCGTCGGGGGCTGCCGCCACGTCCCGCAGCCGCCCGAACTCTCCTGTGAGAAAGGCCACAGGAGTGCCGGCAGACTCTCCGTCCAGGGGAACGGCCCATAGGCGCTGCCCCCGGAGGGCGCCTGTGTACGCCACGCCGTCCACAATCTCCAAGCCACTGGGTGACGCCTCGCCCGTTGAAGGCCACACGACTTTTGCGTCGAGGAAGCCCTGCCGTCCAGGGGCTCCGGTCACCGTGGGCCACCCATAATTCCCGCCGGGCGTGATGAGGTTGAGTTCATCATCGACGTCCGGCCCGAACTCGCTCGCCCACAGGCGTCCCCCGGAGTCCCAGGCAAGGCCTTGGACGTTGCGGTGCCCGTAGCTGTACACGGGGCTGTCGCCAAAAGGGTTACCCGGTGCGGGCCGTCCCTCCGGTGTCAGCCGGAGGATCTTGCCGCCCAGTGCCTCCAGGTCCTGGGGCTGCTCCCGTCGCTGCGAATCGCCCGTTCCAACGTAAAGGAGTCCATCAGGGCCGAAGCGGATCCTTCCGCCGTTGTGGGTAGACGCTTTGGGGATCCCGGAAAAGACCACTTCGGCCGGGCCCAGCCTCAAGTCCCCGGACCCGTCCCGGGTCAGCTGCATCCGGGCTATCCGGTTGTCCGAGCTTGAGGTGAAGTACGCATAGAGCCAACGGTCCGTGGCGAAGCCGGGCGAAAGCGCCAGGCCAAGGAGGCCGCCTTCACCACCGGGCACGACGCCGGCAACCTCACCGACAGGGGTGGCTTGCCCGTCCCGGATTGCCTTGACGGTTGCCGAATCGCGTTCAGAGACCACCGCAGTACCGTCCGTAAGGAACACGACTGACCACGGCAGTTGCAGGCCGACGTCGAGCTTCTCCTCAACCTGGACGCCGCGGGGAACGGTGGTTTGGGTCGTTGGCGGCGGGCCGGCGGTCGCAAAAGTCGTGCTGCTTTGGGGAACCGGGCTGCTGCCGGACGTGGACGTCCCGGCCGGACCTGACGGGCTTCCCGTGCAGGAAGAAAGCACCACGGCCAACGCGCAGAGCACAGGCAGTGCGCGGGTGGCCGGCTTCCTGGTGTTCGTCATGGCGATCGGGAGAACAGCAAACGACGGCGGTTCGGCAGCAGATCCGGCTCAGCGGCGGCTGCGTCGTGGCGGACGGAAGCCTGCCGCCTCAGCGTGGGCGGCTGACTCGAACCAGACGTCCGCAGGGGCGTCGGCGTAATCCGCAGAGTCGTCGTCGTAGTAGGTCATGGTGGCGGCTTCCCCCTTGACCGGGTATCCGTCCGGGGCACTGCCATCAGCTGCCGCGCCGGCGGAACCAGCGCCGTAGGGATGATCGGCCGCCAAGTGTCCGGACGGCGCCTCGGCCTCCACTGTTTCGGCGGCAGCAGTCTCAGCGCCGGGAAGCGTGGGGGAGTGGGGGTCGGTGTACTCGTGGTGGTGGACCGGTTTTCCCGAGGAATCGGTCCATGAGGATTCCCACTCGTTCTTGTCCGCCGCGTCCTGGCCGGTTGAGTCGGCGCGGGTGACGTCGTCTGCTGTCACTTCCCCGGTGCCTCCCACCTGTGCGTTCGTGTCCACTACGGGCTCGTCCACCACCGGCTCATCCAGGACGGGAGCCTCGATGACGGGTTCGTTCCCGACGGTCGGTTCGGCGGTGCCAGTGCGCTCTGTGGCGGCGCCGGCAGGTTCAGCGTCGCCACCCGCTCCGCCCGTACCAGCAGCAGGAGCAGGTGCGCCGTCCGTTGATGAGTGCCTGCCATGCCCGTGCGGTGCTGCGGAAGGGGCAGTCCCGGCCGTGGCGGCGTTGGAGGCGAGGTCCGGATCTTGTTCTTGGACGGCGGCGGGCTCCGGCGCTCCGGGACGGCCGTCTGCGGCGGGCTCCCTGCCCGCGGTGGTAACTCCTGCGAGACCGGCTACTCCCGCTGCCGCGGCAGCGGTCTCCGGAACGGCGGAAGTATTGCCCGGCTCCGTGGCGGCCGGCGGAGCGGCCGCCGGTTTGCGTGTGTTGTTGCGGCTGATAAGCCACCAGGCAACCGCAATCACCAGCACAATAACAATGACCCAAATCAACCAATCCATGGTGACGCCCTTCCGCTTTGGGGGTTTGAAGTCTTTCCAATGAGCCGTGTTTCCGACGTTACGTGCCTGCTCAGGGGCTGTCCAGCATCCGGACCGGGCTGCGGGCGACGAAAGGAAACCATGGGTATTTCCGGTGTTATCCGGACTTTGTGTCTTTTATGGTTTTTTTGATTTTTCCGGGACGGGCAAGGGACTGCGGGCAAGGCTGCCACATAGACTGTGGGGCATGAGCGAGGACACCCGGACTTCCACAGAGAATACGCCTGACATCAAACCCCGTAGCCGGGTTGTCACGGACGGCATTCACGCCGCTCCCGCACGCGGAATGTTCCGCGCCGTGGGCATGGGCGATGACGATTTCGCAAAGCCGCAAATCGGCGTCGCGAGTTCCTGGAACGAAATCACACCCTGCAATCTTTCCCTTAACCGCCTGGCCCAGGGCGCCAAGGAAGGCGTCCACGCCGGCGGGGGATTTCCCATGCAATTCGGCACGATTTCCGTCTCCGACGGTATTTCCATGGGGCATGAGGGCATGCACTTTTCCCTGGTATCGCGGGAAGTCATTGCCGATTCCGTCGAGACGGTGATGCAGGCCGAGCGGATCGACGGTTCCGTGCTCCTTGCCGGTTGCGACAAGTCCCTGCCCGGCATGCTCATGGCAGCCGCCCGCCTGGACCTGGCCAGCGTGTTCCTTTACGCCGGTTCCATCATGCCGGGGTGGGTAAAGCTCGAGGACGGTTCGGAGAAGGAAGTAACCCTCATCGACGCCTTCGAGGCAGTCGGAGCCTGCGCCGCCGGCAAGATGAGCCGTGAGGACCTGGACCGCATCGAAAAAGCCATCTGTCCGGGCGAAGGTGCCTGCGGCGGCATGTACACGGCAAACACCATGGCGTGCATTGGCGAAGCCCTGGGAATGTCGCTTCCGGGTTCCGCAGCTCCGCCTTCGGCAGACCGCCGTCGGGATGATTTTGCCCGGAAGTCCGGCGAGGCGGTGGTCAACCTCCTGCGGCTGGGCATCACGGCGCGGGACATCATGACCAAGAAGGCCTTCGAAAATGCCATTGCGGTGACCATGGCCTTCGGCGGTTCCACCAACGCTGTGCTTCACTTGCTGGCCATTGCCCGCGAGGCCAACGTGGACTTGACGCTTGATGACTTCAACCGGATCGGTGACCGCATACCGCACCTTGGCGACCTGAAGCCGTTCGGCCGGTATGTGATGACCGACGTCGACAAGATCGGCGGGGTTCCGGTCATCATGCGCGCTCTGCTCGACGCCGGACTGCTGCACGGCGATTGCCTCACCGTGACCGGCAAAACGCTTGCCGAAAACCTGGCTGCGATCAACCCGCCGGACCTGGACGGCAAGATCCTGCGGGCGCTGGACAATCCGATCCACAAGACGGGCGGCATCACCATCCTGCACGGCTCGCTGGCTCCCGAGGGTGCAGTGGTCAAGAGCGCAGGCTTCGACGCCGACGTTTTCGAGGGCACCGCCCGGGTGTTCGAGCGCGAGCAGGGCGCCTTGGATGCCTTGGACAATGGCCGCATCCAGAAGGGCGACGTCGTGGTGATCCGCTACGAAGGTCCCAAGGGCGGCCCCGGCATGCGGGAAATGTTGGCCATTACCGGCGCGATCAAGGGTGCCGGGCTCGGCAAGGACGTCCTGCTCCTCACTGACGGCCGCTTCTCCGGCGGGACCACCGGCTTGTGCATCGGCCACGTCGCGCCGGAAGCCGTCGACGGCGGTCCTATCGCCTTCGTCAAGGACGGGGACCGGATCCGTGTGGACATCGCTGCGCGTTCTTTCGACCTCCTGGTTGATGACGCTGAACTCGAAGCCCGCAAAGTGGGCTGGGAGCCGCTGCCTGCCAAGTTCACCAAAGGCGTTCTTGCCAAGTACGCCAAGCTCGTCCACAGCGCCTCCACCGGGGCTTATTGCGGCTGAGTTTCCTGCCGGGCTCCGCGTCCCCTACGAGGGTGGAGTCCGGCAGATGGACATTGTTGTCCAGATATTGAGATACGATGTTGCTTGATTGACACGTATCTCGTTTAGAGGGAACACTGAACGCATGATTTCATTCGTTACCGTTGGCGTCGTCGTCCTTACCAAGCGCGTGGCATAGCCCGACTGGTAACGAACTGTCACGCGCAAACCCCTCGAAGAGCCGTAAGGCTGAGGGGTTTTTTTATTTGCAAGACCCACCAATGAAGATCCACTAAGGAAGAGTCCGATGAGCAAAGGATCGCCGATCAGCCCCTCGCTGATGGCTGCAAAGTCCGCTGGAGCCACCAAGGCTCCGGAAAAGATCGACCGAACGGCTGACACCGTCGTCGACGCTGCTGCACCTCTCTCTCCTGTACTTGGGCCGAACAACGTTGTACCCCCAACGGTGATGACCGGCTCGCAAGCAATTGTCCGCTCGCTCGAAGAACTCGGCGTGGACGATATTTTCGGTTTGCCCGGTGGCGCGATCCTGCCCACCTACGACCCCTTGATGGCCTCCAGCATGAATCACGTCCTGGTCCGTCACGAACAGGGAGCCGGCCACGCCGCGCAAGGCTACGCCATGGTCACCGGACGGGTTGGCGTGTGCATCGCCACCTCGGGCCCCGGTGCCACCAACCTCGTTACCGCCATCATGGATGCCCACATGGACTCCGTGCCGATGGTGGCCATCACCGGCCAGGTCTCCAGTGGAGTCATCGGCACCGACGCCTTCCAGGAAGCCGACATCGTAGGCATCACCATGCCCATCACCAAGCACTCCTTCCTGGTGACGGATCCCAATGACATCCCGCACGTCATGGCTGAAGCCTTCCACCTTGCCTCGACCGGCCGCCCCGGCCCGGTCCTGGTGGACATCGCCAAGGATGCCCAGGTTGGCCAGATGACGTTCTCATGGCCGCCCAAGATCGATCTTCCCGGCTACCGTCCGGTTGTCCGCGGCCACAACAAACAGGTCCGCGAAGCCGCCAAGCTGATCGCTGCCTCCAGCAAGCCCGTTCTGTACGTCGGCGGCGGCGTGGTCAAGGGCCACGCATCCGCCGAACTCATGGAACTGGCACTGGCCACCGGCGCGCCTGTGGTCACGACGCTCATGGCCCGCGGAGCCTTCCCCGATTCGCACCCGCAGCACGTTGGCATGCCCGGCATGCACGGTGCCGTCTCGGCAGTCACCGCACTGCAGCAGGCTGACCTGCTCATCACGCTCGGTGCGCGGTTCGATGACCGCGTGACCGGTGTACTGAAGACCTTCGCGCCAACCGCCAAGGTGATCCACGCGGACATCGATCCCGCGGAGATCTCCAAGAACCGCACGGCGGACGTGCCGATTGTCGGCTCGGTGAAGGAGATCATCCCCGAACTGACCGAAGCCGTGAAGGCCCGGTTTGAACAAGTCGGTACTCCGGACCTGGGCTCCTGGTGGGCCTTCCTGAACAACCTGCGCGACACCTACCCCCTGGGGTGGACCGAGCCGGAAGATGGACTCACGGCTCCGCAGCGGGTCATCAAGCGCATCGGAGAACTCACCGGTCCTGAGGGAATCTACGTTGCGGGCGTTGGCCAGCACCAGATGTGGGCTGCCCAGTTCATCAAGTACGAACGTCCCCACGCCTGGTTGAACTCGGGCGGCGCAGGAACCATGGGCTACTCCGTTCCCGCCGCCATGGGCGCCAAAGTCGGTGAACCGGACCGGGTTGTCTGGGCGATCGACGGCGACGGCTGCTTCCAGATGACCAACCAGGAACTGGCTACCTGCGCCATCAACAACATCCCCATCAAGGTGGCCATCATCAACAACTCGTCGCTGGGCATGGTGCGCCAGTGGCAGACGCTGTTCTACGAAGGCCGCTACTCCAACACGGACCTGAACACCGGCCACGACACCATCCGGATCCCGGACTTCGTCAAACTCGCTGACGCCTACGGTTGTGCCGCCCTGCGGTGTGAACGCGACGAAGACATCGACGCCACCATCCAGAAGGCCTTGGAAATCAATGACCGCCCGGTGGTGATCGACTTCGTCGTCAGCCCCAACTCAATGGTGTGGCCCATGGTGCCCGCCGGCGTCAGCAATGACCAGATCCAGGTTGCCCGCAACATGACCCCGGAATGGGAAGAGGAAGACTAGGCCATGACCCGTCACACACTGTCCGTTCTGGTAGAAGACAAGCCCGGCGTGCTGACCCGCGTGGCCAGCCTCTTCGCCCGGCGTGCCTTCAACATCAACTCCCTCGCCGTGGGGCCGACTGAGGTCCAGGGCATGTCCCGCATGACGGTCGTCGTCGACGCCGACGGCGACCTGATCGAGCAGGTCACCAAGCAGCTCAACAAGTTGGTCAACGTGATCAAGATTGTTGAACTGACTTCCGAATCTTCCGTACAGCGCGACCACATCCTGGTCAAGGTACGTGCGGATGCCGCGACACGTCTGCAGGTTACCCAGGCTGCAGACCTGTTCCGTGCCGCCGTCGTCGACGTGTCTACAGACTCGTTGGTGATCGAGGCAACCGGTACCCCGGAGAAGCTCGCTGCGCTGCTCTCAGTGCTCGAGCCGTTCGGCATCCGTGAAATTGTGCAGTCCGGCACCTTGGCCGTTGGACGGGGATCCCGCTCCATGAGTGACAGGGCGCTTCGCTCCGCCTAAAGCACAGGCAGGGACTGCTCTTGCATGCCCTGCCCTGCGTTGCGCCCAGTACCGCAGCACCACCTTCAATATCTAGAAACCACTCAAGAGGAGTTACGCAAGTGACTGAAATGTTCTACGACGACGACGCAGACCTGTCGATCATCCAGGGTCGCAAGGTCGCAATCGTCGGTTATGGCTCGCAGGGACACGCCCACGCGCTTAACCTGCGCGATTCCGGCGTCGAGGTTGTCATCGCGCTTAAGGAAGGCTCCAAGTCGACCGCCAAGGCGCAGGACGCGGGCTTCACCGTCAAGAACGTTGCCGACGCCGCCGAATGGGCAGACGTCATCATGATCCTCGCGCCGGACCAGCACCAGCGCTCGATCTACAACGACTCCATCAAGGACAAGCTGACCGAAGGCAAGGCCCTCGCCTTCGCCCACGGCTTCAACATCCGCTTCGGCTACATCGAGCCCCCCGCAGGCGTTGACGTCATCCTCATCGCTCCGAAGGCACCGGGCCACACGGTCCGCCGCGAATTCGAAGCCGGCCGTGGCATCCCGGACATCATCGCCGTGGAGCAGGACGCTTCCGGTTCCGCTTGGGAACTGGCCAAGTCCTACGCCAAGGCCATTGGCGGTACCCGCGCCGGTGTCATCAAGACGACCTTCACCGAAGAGACCGAAACCGACCTGTTCGGTGAGCAGTCCGTACTCTGCGGCGGCGTTTCCCAGCTCGTCCAGTACGGCTTCGAGACCCTGACCGAAGCCGGCTACCAGCCGCAGATCGCCTACTTCGAGGTCCTGCACGAGCTCAAGCTCATTGTGGACCTCATGTGGGAAGGCGGCATCGCCAAGCAGCGCTGGAGCGTTTCCGACACCGCTGAGTACGGCGACTACGTCTCCGGCCCGCGCGTCATCACCCCCGAGGTGAAGGAAAACATGAAGGCTGTGCTGGCTGACATCCAGTCCGGTGCCTTCGCCAAGCGCTTCATCGACGACCAGGACAACGGTGCCGTCGAATTCAAGGAACTGCGCGCCAAGGCAGAGCAGCACCCGATCGAGGAAGTCGGCCGCGAGCTCCGTTCGCTCTTCTCCTGGCAGCAGCAGGACGAGGACTACGTCGAAGGTTCCGCAGCACGCTGATCCTTTGCAGCAATGCCCGTCCGGCACCACAGCCGGGCGGGCATTGCCCGTTTTACGCGTCCTTCGATCCCGTTCCGAGGACTGTGAACTTCTTCACAACCGGCGTGTCCGGCCCGTAACATCCCTGAGCGGGCGCCGGATTAGCCGTTCCGATTCGATATTCTGGGCCTGTCCGGAGTAGTGCCCGGGCCCCGCATCCGCTCCTTGTCCAGTACTGTTCCCAAGTTGTCCAAAGTAAGGTGCCACCCGTGTCAGCCACCAAACCCGTCGTCCTCCTCGCCGAGGAACTTTCGCCCGCCACGATCGAGGCACTGGGCCCGGATTTCGAGATCCGCCAGACAGACGGTGCCGACCGCTCCCAGCTGCTGTCCGCCATTGCCGACGTCGATGCCATCCTGGTGCGTTCGGCCACCCAGGTGGACGCCGAAGCGATCGCCGCAGCGAAGAACCTCAAAGTGATCGCGCGCGCCGGCGTAGGACTGGACAACGTAGACATCAAGTCTGCTACCCAGGCAGGCGTCATGGTGGTCAACGCCCCCACCTCCAACATCGTCTCTGCGGCGGAACTTACGGTGGGCCACATCCTGAGCCTCGCCCGCCACATTCCGCAGGCCAGCAGCGCCCTGAAGAACGGTGAGTGGAAGCGCTCCAAGTACACCGGCATCGAACTGTTCGAGAAGAAGATCGGCATCATCGGCCTCGGTCGCATCGGCGCTTTGGTTGCTGCCCGCCTCCAGGGATTCGACACCGAGATCCTCGCGTACGATCCCTACATCACTTCGGCCCGCGCAGCGCAGCTCGGGGTCAAGCTGGTAACGCTCGACGAACTCCTGGCCAACGCCGACTTCATCACCATCCACATGCCCAAGACCCCGGAGACCGTGGGCATGCTGGGCGCCGACGCGTTCCGGAAGATGAAGGAATCGGCCTACGTCATCAACGTTGCCCGTGGCGGCCTGGTTGACGAAGAAGCACTGTTCACCGCGCTGAAGGAAGGCCAGATCGCCGGCGCCGGCGTCGACGTGTTCGTCAAGGAGCCCAGCACGGACCTGCCGTTCTTCGAATTCGACAACGTGGTGGTCACTCCGCATCTGGGTGCTTCCACGGACGAGGCCCAGGAGAAGGCCGGCGTGTCCGTAGCGAAGTCGGTACGGCTCGCCCTGGCAGGGGAACTCGTTCCGGATGCCGTGAACGTCGCCGGCGGTGTCATTGCCAGCGACATCCGCCCGGGCATCCCGCTGATCGAGAAGCTCGGCCGCATCTTCACCGCCCTCACCCACGCGTCCCTGACGCAGATCGACGTCGAGGTTGCCGGCGAAATCGCCGCCCTGGACGTCAAGGTCCTGGAGCTTGCCGCGTTGAAGGGCGTCTTTGCCGACGTCGTCACGGAGCAGGTGTCCTACGTCAACGCGCCGGTGATTGCTGAGCAGCGCGGTATCAACACGCGCCTCATCACCACCCCCGACGCCGAGGACTACCGCAACGTCCTGACCATCCGCGGTGCGCTCAGCGACGGCTCGCAGATTTCCGTGGCCGGTACCCTGACAGGACCCAAGCAGGTCGAGAAACTGGTGGGCGTCAACGGCTACGACGTCGAAATCCCCATCAGCGAGCACCTCGTGGTGGTTGCCTACGCGGACCGTCCCGGCGTCATCGGCACCATCGGCCACATCCTGGGCATGAACAACATCAACATCGGTGGCATGCAGGTGGCCCGCCAAACCGAAGGCGGCCAGGTGCTGGCGTTGCTGACCATCGACAGCTCCGTGCCGCAGCAGGTACTGGAAGCCATCAAGGCCGGCATCGGCGCGGACATGGTCCGCGAAGTCGACCTGGAGGACTAAGCACGGGCTTAGCCAGATGAATTCGGCGTGCCCGGGAACACACCCCTGACGCGCATGCGTGGCCGGTCTGCTTACAATGGCTGGGTCCGGAATTCGGACCCGGCAGCAGGCCGGCCACTACTTTTTGCACACCAAACCCGCGGCTCCTTTGTGTTTTCGAAGGGTCGCGGTCCATGTGTGCGCGCCCGCAATCAAGGTCTCAGGGAGCCCAATGAACGCCGTCCAAAGGTTCATCAGAAGCCGTGTGCTGCTGCTGACCGCGGCCATTTTGATCGTCGCCATGTGCTTGTCCGTCGTCGTCCAGAGCCAGTCGCAGGCGGCCCTGAACAGGACTGTGGATGAGAACTCGCGGGGTCTTTACGACATCCTGGTCCAGGCAAAGCCGGACCAGGAGGGGGACGGCGAGGGCGGCGCCCTGATCCAACCCGAAATTGCCAACGGCCAGGGTGGCATCAGCTTTGAGCAGCTGGAAAAAATCAGGAACATGGGCAACACGGCAGTTGCCGCACCCATCAGCCTTGTTTCCCGCGTATCGCAGAACCTCGAGGCGCCGCGCCTGAATGCCATGGACTACCTCGGCTACAACTCGGGCCTTGCCGGGGCCATCACGGCAGGCGATCCCTCGGCGATGGACTCCGCCAAATGGCCGGAAGCCGAATCGGTATTGTCGGACACCCCGAAGAAGTACCGCTTGACGGCCACGGCCACCAGCTCTGATGGCGTCAACCAGCAGACACTCTTCAAGACCAGCGCGGAAGGCACCTTGGGCAAGGGCCGCCTGGTTGAGGAAAAGACCACCGGTGGCTCCAACGTCCGCATCGCCGGGCCGGAAGGGGAGACGGGCATCAAGTTCCCGGCCCCCGCGCTCGGCTCGGAGCACAACTTGTTCAACCTCTCGGTGGCCCTTCCCCTGGCCCCCGAGGTGACGGAGTCCGTCGTCGCCGTCGATCCCGCGGCCGAACGGGCGCTGCTTGGGACGGCAGGAGACTTCCTGGCACCGCTTGAAAAGGCCCCGCCGGCCGATGCCCGCAACGCGGGCGCAATCGGACGCCACTTCGAAAGCCTCTTCACCACCGGCTTGAGCATGGAGCAATTGGAGGAAGGCCCGGACTTCCTGGGCGTCAAGCTCAAGTACTGGGCCCCCTTGATGACCCAGTACCAGCAGGCCAAGCGTGACGGCCTGCTGACGGACGAGTCACAGGCGATCCCGCTGATTGTCCGCTCGGGCACGTCCCTGGACCTGCAGTACTCGGTGAAGATCGAGGAAATCGACTCCAACGGCAAGGTCCTCAAGGACGTGGGCACCGTGAGCCGTTCCCTGGACAAGGACTACCTCCCGTTCGTATCGAAGTCCCCGTTCGCCCTGGAATGGCCGGGTTCCACCGATCACAGCAAACTGCTTGGCAGCACCGCTTCCTTCAGCCAGGGCCTCTACAACCCGGCCACCTGGAGCACCGCTTTCGCTGCTGCACCGAAGTACAAGGACGGCGACGACGCCGCCAACGGTGCTTCCGACAAGACCGCCACGCCGGGGGACTGGGTGACGGTCAACCGCCTGCCGGAGAAGTCTTCGTTCGGGGCAGCGGTCGACCAGACGCAGCGCAAGCCCGTCGAAGAGCGCGCGTACCGCGAAGACCTGGCGACCGGCAAGAAGCCGGCTACTCCGATGCCCATGGTCTACGGCACCTTCAATCCCGGTGACGTCCAGGCAGCAGCCGGCGACGTGAACAAGCTTCCGCTGGGCGGCTACGATCCGGCACCGATGACCCTCACCAAGGACGCGAACGGAAAAGACGTCGAGGGTACCGTGCTCAAGCCTTCACTGAGTGCCACCGGCCTGGTGAGCCAGTCGGCCGGCGCGATCACCGACTACTACGGCCTTGCCGCCGCACGCGGCTACGACTCCAATGCCAACGTCATCGACGCCATCCGTGTTCGTGCCAATGCCCCGGGAAACTGGAAGCAGGCTCAGCCGGATGTCGAGAAACTGGCTTCGGAGATCCGCGCCCTCGGCCTGGAGGCAACCGTGGTGGCCGGGTCCGCCCGCGAGGACGTCAACATCTTCGTCCCCGGCTACAGCAAGGACGACTCGGGCAAGGAATCGGCCCTCGGGACGGTCCAGCAGTCGTGGGTACGGCAGGATGCCGCCGACGCTGTATCCGGTTCCCTGACCGGTACCAACATCACCCTGCTCTTCCTGACGTTGCTTGGAGCCACGCTCCTGACCGGCGCCTCGACCGTGAGCTACATCCGCCAGCGCAGAAGCGAAGCAGGAATCCTGCGCGCCATGGGGTGGACGCAGAAACGCATCAGGTCCTGGGTGCTTGAGGAGTTCGCCGTCGGTGCGGCTGCCCTCGCCGCTGCCGGAATCATCCTGAGCTTGCTGAGCTGGAACCTGGCGACGGTCATTGTGTCCGCCACCATGCTGGTCATCTACGCGGCAGCTGCCCTGCTGGCCGCACAGCAGCTGCGTCACCGCGTGGTGATTGACCAGGAGCCGCAGCACGACGACCGCCTCGTGACCGTGGACTCACCCCTGACGTTCGCCAACCGGCAGTTGACCACCAACAAGTTCAACTCAGTCTCGCTGGCAGTGGCAGTGGGAGTGTTCGGCGCAGCCGTCGGCGCGCTGATCGCCCTGCTGATCGACATTCCCCGGGCAGCCGGTGCCAGTGCCCTCAGTGGCCTGGCGGCTGCAAGTGTCGCTCTGCCCAGCGTGATCCTGGCTGTGTTCGGCGTCTTGGTCGGCCTGCTGCTGACACTTGTCACCGGGCGGTTCGAACTCCATGCCAAACGCGAATACCTGGGCACCCTCCGGGCCATGGGCTGGAACCCGGACATGCTGGGCCAGGTCCGCTTCTTCGAAAACGCTTTGGTAGGTACCGTGGCCCTTCCCCTCGGTGTCCTCGGGGCGCTGGGACTGGGGCTGCTCCTGGCCCCGTATGCGGCCCTCTGGGCCGGGCTGGCCGGCCTGCTGGCCGTAATTTGCTGGATTCCGATTGCAACGAAAGTAGTCAAATGACTGACAACCTCAACACCGAGCTGACGGCCACCCCGGAGTCCACGGAAGAGTCGCTGCAGACCCGGGCCAACACCATCGTCAAGGCCACGGACCATGCCACTCCGCTGGAACTGCGCAAGGTGACCATCCACTATGGCGGAGACAAGGGCGGGGCCGAGGAAGTCGACGTCGTCGATGACTTCAACCTGACGCTGCACGCAGGCGAGATGCACTGCATCGCCGGTCGAAGCGGCTCCGGCAAGACCAGTATCCTGACCGTCAGCGCGGGACTCACCCTCCCGACGTCGGGCCAGGTCTTTTGGGAAGGCACGTCGCTGGAGTCGATGGGCGACGACGAGATCGCCGACCGCCGCAGGGCGCTCATCGGCTATGTCGACCAGGGCGGTGCCTTGATCGAGGGCATGAGTGCCCTGGAGAACGTGCTGCTTCCCGCCGTGCCGGACGGCGAAGTGGAACAACGCACCGAAATGGCCAAGGACCTCCTGGACCTGGTGGGCCTGGGCCGCCGGATGCGCCACCGTCCCGCCCAGCTGTCCGGCGGTGAGCGCCAGCGCGTCGCGATCGCCCGCGCGCTCATCCTGGGCACCCGCGTCCTGGTGGTTGACGAACCGACGGCGAGCCTTGACCGCGCAGCGGCCAACCGCATCATCGGGATCCTGAAGGACACCACCAGTGACGGCATCGCCGTCCTCGTGGCGTCACACGACCACGAGCTGGTCCGGCTCAGCGATACGCTGACCGAGCTTAACTAAGCTTCTTCCCGCTGAAAATAAAGGTAACTTCTTAGAGTGACGTCTGCAGAGAAATCCCCGTTCTACATCACCACGGCCATCAGCTACCCCAACGGCGTGCCGCACATCGGCCATGCCTACGAGGTCATTGCCACCGATGCCATGGCGCGGTTCAAGCGTCTGGACGGCCATGAGGTGTTCTTCATGACCGGAACGGACGAGCACGGACTCAAGATGCAGCAGTCCGCGGAGAAGGAAGGCCTGACGGCCAAGGAACTGGCCGACCGGAACTCTGCTGCCTTCAAGCAGATGAGCCAGGACCTCGGCATTTCCTACGACCGGTTCATCCGCACCACCGATCCGGACCACTACGCCGCTTCGCAGGCCATCTGGAAGAAGATGGAAGCCAACGGCGATATCTACCTGTCCAAGTACGAGGGCTGGTACTCCGTCCGCGACGAGGCGTACTACGTCGAGGACGATACCGTGGTCAAGGAAGACGGCCTCCGCTACTCCAAGGAAACGGACACGTTGGTGACGTGGACGGCGGAGGAAAGCTACTTCTTCAGGTTGTCGGCCTACCAGGAGAAGCTGCTCGCCCTCTATGAAGCCCACCCCGACTTCGGCGCGCCGCAGTCCCGGTTCAACGAGGTCATCAGCTTCGTCAAGCGTGGCCTGGAAGACCTCTCCATCAGCCGGACCACCTTCGACTGGGGTGTCCCGGTTCCCGGGGATGAGAAACACGTCATGTACGTGTGGGTGGATGCCCTCACCAACTACCTCACCGGCGCGGGCTACCCGGACACGGAGTCGGAATCGTTCAAGAAGTTCTGGCCGGCAGACGTGCACATCATTGGCAAGGACATCTCCCGGTTCCACGCCATTTACTGGCCGGCATTCCTCATGAGCGCGGGGCTGGAGTTGCCCAAGCGGGTCATGATCCACGGCTTCCTGACCAACAACGGCGTCAAGATGTCCAAGTCCCTCGGCAACGTCGTTGCCCCACGGGACTTCGTGGAGCGTTACGGCTTGGACCAGTGCCGCTTCTTCTTCCTCCGCGAAGTACCGTTCGGTGCCGACGGCAGCTACAACCACGAGGCAATCGTGGGCCGCATGAACTCGGACCTGGCAAACAACTTCGGCAACCTCGCTCAGCGATCCCTGTCCATGGTGGCCAAGAACTGCGAGGGCAAGGTTCCCGTGCCGGGGGCATTCACGGCCGAGGACCAAGCCTTGCTCGAACAAGCCGGAAAGTTGCTGGAGACGGCACGCGGCGCGTTTGAGAAGCAGGAGTTCAGCCGCGCCCTCGAAGCCATTTGGACGGTGCTGGGGGATACCAACGCCTACTTCGCCGAGCAGGCGCCCTGGGTGCTGCGGAAGACTGACATCGAGCGCATGAACACGGTCCTGTACGTCACCTTGGAGGTGGTCCGGATCGTGGCGATCCTCGCCCAGCCGGTCATGCCGTCGTCGTCGGCCAAGTTGCTTGAGGTGCTGGGACAGCCGGAAGGCCCTGCCCGCCTGTTTACCGCGATCGCGGCGCCCATCCAGCCTGGCACGGAGCTTCCCGCACCCGTTCCGGTGTTCCCGCGCTACGAGGAACCCGCCGAAGCCTAGGTGAACGCTCTTTCACCTACCGCCACCACACGGCAAACGCTCTTCCACCTCCCTCCGTTGATCCGGGGAAGATGGAAGAGCGTTTTCGTTTAAGCGTGGTGATGTGACAGAGCGTCAGGCGGTGGCGAGTCCCTCCACCGGGGACAACCGCGCTGCCCGGCGGGCCGGGACCACCGAGGCCAGGAGGCCTGCGACCACGGCGACGCCGAACACGGCCGCCAGCTGTCCCCACGGAACGGAAGGAATGACGTCGGCCATGCCGCCCAGCGTCGCCTGGGCACCGAGCCAGCCGTAGACAATGCCGAGGCCACCACCCAGGACGGCTGCCACGCCGGCCACCAACACGGCTTCGATGGCGAGCATCCCACGGAGCTGGCCCTTGGTCAGGCCGAGCGCCCTAAGCAGCGAGTTTTCCCGGGTGCGTTCCAGGACGGACAGAGACAGCGTGTTGGCGACGCCGATCAGCGCGATCACCACCGCGATCCCCAACAGCCCGGTGACCACCAGGAGCAACACGTCGATGATGCTGTTGAACGTCGCCCGCTCTATGGCCGCGCCGCTGACCGTCCGCTCAGGTACGCCCAAGGCAGCTGCGATGTTCTTTTGGATTGCCTGCACCTGCTCGCCGGACACGGAGTCCGCCACCTTGACCCAGACCATCCCCGGTGCTTCCGTGAGCGGACCGGCGGTGATCGTGGAATCGGCCACGAAGGGCGGGATATGCCGCGTCGTGAGGACCGTAGCGTCGAGGGTTACCGTGCCGGCCGCCGTCGTGATGGACGCCGGGCCGGTGGGCGAGTCCTCGGGCAGGTAGACCTTCGCGGGTGCGGGTCGAAGTTTTTCGTCCCGGAGCACGGCAGAAGCGTCGGCGCTGCCGAGGGCGTAGATGGCGCCGCCGCCGTCGGGCGCCGACCCGTCGGCGAGGCGGCCCACCGGCTGAAGGAGGGCAGCTGCGCTGACACCGTCCAAGGCACGGATCTTGTCCAGGGCCTGCTGCGCGTCGCCCGCATCCGGACCCACGGCGGTGGGCGCGGCCAAGTCGACGGGATACGTCTCGGCCAAGGTGCTGTTGAATGCCTGCCTGGCTGTCGACGCGCCGGTCATCATGAGCGACACGAGCGTCACTCCGATCAACAAAGCAGCAGCCGTGGCCGAGGTCCGGGCCGGGTTGCGCGTGGCGTTGACGGCGGCAAGCTTGCCGGGCACCCCGGCCGGCGAAGCCAACCGCCCTGCCCAGGACACCACAGCCGGAATGAAGAGGCTGGAGCAGAGCAAAACTCCAATGAAGGAAGCGGCGCCGCCAAGCAGGGCGACCTCCAAGGAGACCGAGGCGCTCCCAAACGCCAGCAAGGCACTTCCGCCGGCCAGGACCACCGCGCCCAGTACCAACCGCACCTTGCCGCGACGGTTCCGGACAGACGCGTCATCGGCCGGACGCAAGGCAGCAAGAGGTGCGACGGCGGTGGCCGCCTTCGCGGGGACCAGCGCGGCGATGACGGTCAGCAGGGTACCGGCAAGCAGCCCCGCAATAACGGCCGACGGCGGCACGGCCAGCGTGGCGAACGTTTGCCCGGGCTGGGTTGCAGCCCACGCGACGAGGCCGGACATGACCCCTACCGCGGCGGCGACACCGAGCACCGAGGCAAAGAAACCAACCGCCAGTGCTTCCACGATCACCGAGCCGCGGATCTGCGGGCGCCCCGCCCCCAGGCAGCGCAGCAGAGCCAATTCCCTGGTGCGCTGGGCAACCAGCACGGAGAACGTATTGGACACCACCAGCATGGACACCAGGATGGCCACACCGGCAAAGGCGAGCAGGACGATGGTGAGCTGGTCCTGGCCTCCGCTTAACATCGCAACGGTGGCGGTGACCTTTTCCTGTGCCGTTTGCAGGACCGGCCCCTCGGCTCCGGCCGCTTCCATGCGGTGTGTGATGTACTCCTTCGCGGCAGCAACGTCCTCGCCGGGCTTCAGAATGAATTGAACCCCGCTGAATTGGGCCCCGCTATGTCCTGTCCCCGCGCCCAGGACAGCATCGAGGACGGTCCCACCGGCAATCAGTTGTGCGGCGGAAGAGGCGAAGGGATCATTCGTGGGTTGGACCAGGCCGGAAACCGTGACTATGGCTTTCTCTTCCGGTCCGGAACCCCGCAACTCCATCGTGCTGCCGGGGTCCAGGTTCAGGTGCCGGGCCGTCTTGGCGTCCAAGAGTACGTCGAAGGGTTTCAGGGGCATTGTGCCGGATACCAGCTCGGCCCCTTCAAGTCCGGCGGGCGCCGCGTTCCGCAGCCGGCCGAACTGCTCGCCGTTTGCTTCGAAGGTCACGTAGGTGGACCGTTCGGCATAGCTCTGGTCAACGGCCGGCGACGACGCGGCGGCGTCCACCGCCGCTTTGTTGAACGGGTTCCCGTTCCTGGGCGTCGCCACCAGATCGGCGTTCCGGTAAGCCTCGCCAATGCTCGCCCCGAGCGAGGCATTGGTGCTGGCACCCACCATCAGGGTGGCCGACAGGAACATCACGGACAACATCACGGCCAAGCCGATGGCGATGAAGCGCCGGTAATGGGTCTTGAGTTGGGACAGGGCTACTCGCAGCACGCTCAGGCCCCCAGCTTGCCGAGAGCGGCCAGGACGGAGTCCGCGGTGGGCTGGTGGATCTCGCCCACCAGGCCACCGTCACTCATCAACACCACCCTGTCCGCATAGCTTGCGGCGACGGGGTCGTGGGTCACCATGATGATGCTTTGCCCCATCTCCCGGGTACTGCGCCGCAACAGCGCAAGGACTTCGCCGCCGGCCTTGGAGTCCAGGTTTCCGGTGGGTTCATCGCCGAAAACGACGTCGGGGCGCGTCAAGAGCGCGCGGGCAACGGCCACACGCTGCTGTTGGCCTCCGGACAGCTCGTGGGGCCGGTGCCGCAACCTGTCCTTCAACCCAAGCGTGGTGACGACGCTTGCCAGCCAGCCAGCGTCGACGTCTTTACCGGCCAGGGCGAGCGGGAGGGTGATGTTCTGTTCAGCAGTGAGCGTTGGCACCAGGTTGAATGCCTGGAAAACAAAGCCGATCCGCTCGCGACGGAGGGCAGTCAGTTGTTTGTCGTTGAGCCCGGTCAACTCAGTGCCGCCCAGGAGGATCCGTCCGCTGTCCGCAGAGTCCAACCCGGCGAGGCAGTGCATGAGGGTTGATTTTCCGGAGCCTGAAGGGCCCATGATCGCGGTGAACTTCCCGGCGTCGAAGCTGACACTGACGTCTTTCAACGCGACCACCTTGGTGTCGGCGCGGCCGTAGCTTTTGCTCAGCGAGAACGCCTCGACGGCGGGTCGTGCCCCGGCGGCGTCGGCCGGTGTTGGGTGGTCCGGTGTTGAAGGGTGCGGCATGGACGTGAAAGTTGTCATGTTTTCACGCTAGGCGGCAGGACCCCTCCAGCAGATCCGGCCACGGGCCCAAAGTCCGGCACCTCGTCTCATACCGTGGTCTGAGGGGAGTTACAGCCCGGGGGACACCACTCCGGTTTCGTACGCGATCACCACGATCTGGACGCGGTCACGGGCACCCAGTTTGGCAAGGATGTGGCCTACGTGGGTCTTGACGGTCGCCTCCGACAGGAACAATTCCGCCGCGATCTCCGGATTTGATTTCCCCTGCGCGATCAGGGTGAACACTTCGCGTTCGCGGGCCGTTAGCCGCTCAACAGCCGCCGCGTGCTCGCTTTGCTCCGGGGTTTGCATGCGCAGCAGGGGTGCCACGTGGTCCAGCAGGCGCCGCGTCGTGGAAGGCGCGATGACGGCATCTCCGCGGTAGACGGTGCGGATAGCTTCGAGCAGTTCCTCCGGCGGGGCGTCCTTCAGCAGGAAGCCGCTGGCACCTGCGCGGATGGCGGCCAAGGCATATTCATCAAGGTCGAAGGTCGTGAGGACAACGATCTTGACCTCGGCCCGTTGCGAGCCTTCCGGCTGGGTTGCCGCCTGTTCCAGGATCCTCCTGGTTGCCTCGATCCCGTCCATGCCCGGCATCCGGACGTCCATGAGGACGACGTCGGCCGCCGTGGCGTTCAAGGCCTGGACTGCTTCGATGCCATTGCCCGCTTCGGCCACGACTTCCAAGTCGGGTTGGGAGTTGATGAGCATGCCGAAGCCGCTACGAACCAACTGCTGGTCATCGACGAGTGCTACGCGGATAGGGGGAGAAAGGTGGGGCAAAGGATCAAGCCTCCGAATACGGAATGAAAGCGGACACACGGAATCCGCCGCCCTGCTGCGGGCCGACGGACAAAGAACCATCGTAGAGGGCTATGCGTTCGCCCATCCCCGGAAGGCCGTTGCCGCCTCCCGGCACGGGCGGATCGGCTGCGGCGCCCCGGCCGTCGTCACTGATATCAATCTCCAGTCCGCGGTTTTGCCACGTCAACACCAAGGTTGCGGTGGCGCTGGGGCCTGCGTGCTTAATGACATTGGTCAGGGCTTCCTGGATGGTCCTGTAGGCGGTCAGTTCGGCACCGGCGGGCAACTGCCGGCGCGGTGTTCCGTTCTGTTCGAAGGACACCTGCAGGCCGGCCGCCCTGAAGCCGAGGAGTAGTTCGTCCAGGTCCGAAAGGCGCGGTTGCGGACGAGTGGGGGAGCCGTCGTCGGAACGCAGCACGCCAAGGAGCCGCCGCATCTCGGCGAGCGAGTCGCGGCCTGTTGCGGCGATGGTGGCCAGCGCTTCGGTGGCGAGTTCGGGTCTAGCGGCTGCCGCGTACCTGGCCCCGTCCGCCTGCGTGATGATCACGGACAGGGAGTGGGCAACAATGTCGTGCATTTCCCGCGCGATGTGGGAGCGCTCGTCGGCAGCTGCAAGTTGGCGTTCCTGGTTGTGCTCGATCTCCAGGCGGCGGGTCCTGTCCTCCAACGCCTGCAGTTGCAGCCGTCGCACGCGCGTCAGGTCGCCCAAGGTCCAACTCACCAGCACCAGCATCCAGATCAGTACGGTGTACAAGGCTCCGATGGTAAGGCCCAGGATGCCTGAAGCTGCCGACCCCGAATACTCGCGGGTGGTCAGCATCACGCCGCCCAGCAGCCCCAGCAGCAGCACGGCGCGGCTGGCCCACGCCGGTCCGTAGGCCGCTGTGGCATAGATCACCAGCGGCACCGCTATCTGCCCCGCCACCGGCTCGGCCCCCGCCGCCCATTGGACAAGGCACACCAGAACCACGACGCCGGCCGCCACCTCCGGGCGGGTCCGTCGCCACGCGAGGGGCAACAGGAGGCAGCACGACAACAGGAAGAGGAAGGGTCGTCCGGCGAGCAGGTACACAGGGCCGAAGAGGAGGACGAGGATGATGGCGGCAGTGAGGTCCACTGTGAAGCGGTTGGTGCGGAACCATTCGTATATCGCGTGCCTTCTATCCACTCCATGACTCTAAGTGCTGCGCCGGGCCGCACACATCATGCCGTGGTCTGACATCAATGCTGTTCAAGAAGTGAGACGATTTTGACCAGCATGTGGATTACTTGGCTAGATAGACCTATGAATGCATCGTCCATCAATCTCGCTGTCATCCCCGGCGACGGTATCGGCCCCGAGGTCATCGCCGAAGCCGTCAAGGTTCTGGAAAAGGCTCTTGCCGCCGAAGGCGTCACCCTTGAGCAGACCCATTACAAACTGGGCGCCCAGCACTGGCTTGAAACAGGAGAGACCCTCCCGGACGAAGTACTCGACGATCTTCGGACACGCGACGCAATCCTTTTCGGCGCCGTCGGTGCAGCCCCGGGGGACACCCGCATTCCCTCAGGCATCATCGAACGCGAAATGCTGCTCAAGCTGCGCTTCAGCCTGGACCACTATGTCAACCTGCGGCCCTCGCGTCTCTACAGCTCCGTGGGCAGTCCGCTGGCCAACCCCGGCGAGATCGACTTCATTGTGGTTCGTGAAGGAACAGAGGGACCGTACGTCGGCAACGGCGGAACCTTGCGCGGCGGAACCGCGCATGAGGTAGCTACCGAAGTGTCGCTGAACACCGCCCATGGGGTGGAGCGGGTGGTCCGTGATGCCTTCCGTCGTGCGAGCGCGCGTCCCCGAAAGCACGTGACATTGGTCCACAAGCACAACGTCCTGGTCTACGCGGGCCACCTCTGGAAGCGCACTGTGGAAGCCGTGGCCAAGGAGTTCCCCGAGGTCACGCATGACTACCTGCACATCGATGCCGCCACGATCTTCATGGTCACGGACCCGTCCCGCTTCGACGTCATCGTCACGGACAACCTGTTCGGCGACATCCTGACCGACCTCGCAGCTGCCGTCACCGGCGGTATCGGCCTGGCGGCATCAGGCAACATCAACATGGACCGCACCGCACCGTCCATGTTCGAACCCGTCCACGGCTCGGCCCCGGACATCGCAGGCCAGCAGAAGGCTGATCCCACTGCTGCGATCCTGTCCGCAGTGCTGTTGTTGGAGCACCTCGGCTACACCGGGGCAGCCCGCAAGATCGAAGCGGCAGTGATTGCCGACGTCGAAGCCCGCACCGGCGAGCCGCGCAGCACCGCTGCGATCGGCGACGCCATTGCGGCAGCACTTTAGGCCCAATACTCAGGCGTAAGCTTGTCTTGAATTATTTACCTGCTTCCTTGGTCCATCGCTGAACCACCCCTTTTGGGGGCCGCGGTTCGCACTGCCAGGTAGCTGACTGTGGAGGAAACATGACTCAGACTGCCCATGGCGTCGAATTCAGCCAGCAGCTTTCGGCCAACCCGAAATCTGCTGAGGAGCGTGCAGCCATCCTGGCAAACCCGGGATTTGGCGACTACTTCACCGACCACACCGCCGTCGTCGACTACAAGGTCGACGCCGAAGGCAATGGCGGTTGGCACAACGCCCGCATTGAACCGTACGGCCCCATCATGCTGGATCCCTCAGCTGCCGTGCTCCACTACGGACAGGAAATCTTCGAAGGGCTCAAGGCGTACCGCCACGCCGACGGTTCGGTCTGGACGTTCCGCCCCGAGGCCAACGCCGCGCGCCTGAACAAGTCCGCCCGCCGCCTGGCCCTGCCCGAGCTGCCTGAGGAGTACTTCCTCGGGGCCATCCGCGAGCTGGTCCAGGCGGACAAGGACTGGGTGCCCTCCGGAGACGGGGAAGCGCTGTACCTGCGTCCGTTCATGATCGCCACGGAGGCTTTCCTGGGTGTCCGGGCAGCCCGTGAGGTCTCCTTCCGCGTGATCGCCTCCCCGGCCGGCAACTACTTCGGCGGGGAGCTGAAGCCGGTGTCGATCTGGATTTCCCGTGAGTACGCCCGCGCCGGCCGTGGCGGAACCGGTTCGGCCAAGTGCGGCGGCAACTACGCTGCCTCATTGATCGCGCAGCAGGAAGCCGAAGCGAACGGGTGCAAGCAGGTATTGTTCCTGGACCACTTCAACGACGACGCCGTGGAAGAACTCGGCGGCATGAACGTCTTCTTCGTGTTCAAGGACGGTTCGCTGGCCACTCCGGCCCTGAGCGGCACCATCCTCGAAGGCGTCACCCGTTCCTCGGTGATCCAGGTGGCGAAGGACATGGGCCGCGAGGTCTCAGAGCGGAAGATCACCCTTGACGAGTGGCGCGACGGTGTTGCTTCCGGCGAGATCACCGAAGTCTTTGCCTGCGGCACCGCAGCCGTGATCACCCCGATCGGTGTCCTCAAGGACGCCACCGAGTTCATCGGTTCCGAGGACGCCAAAGCCGGCGAGACCACCATGGCCATCCGCGAACAGCTCCTGGGAATCCAGACCGGCAAGGTCGAAGACCGCCACGGCTGGCTGACCCGCCTGGTCTAGCAGGTACTGCCGGTACTACCGGTACGGCCGGAATTACGACGACGGCCCCCGCTTGAGGTGACAACGCCTCGCCACGGCGGGGGCCGCCGTCGTCCCCGCGTTCCTCTGTCACCTCCCGACGGTTTTCCCGCGTTCCTCTGTCACCTCCCGACGGATTTTCCCGCGTTCCTCTGGCACGTCCCGGATGCGAAGATGGACGGGTGACTTCCACTGACCCGGCTTCGACTGACCAGCCCTCCACGCACCCGGCGCCATCCCCGTTGACCCGGAGCAGCGAACTGACGCGCTTCAGGCTGGCGCCCAACCCGGGTCCGATGAGCCTGGACGGAACCAACTCGTACGTGATTGCCGCTGAGGGTTCCGGGCACGTGGCGATCGTTGACCCCGGTCCCGAGGACGAGGAGCACCTGGCAGCACTTGCGGCTGCGGGCGTTGTGGACGTTGTCCTGATCACTCACCGGCACGCCGACCACACCGAGGCATCGGCACGCTTCCATGAGCTGACAGGCGCGCCGGTCCGCGCGGCCCTTCCCGAGCATTGCCACGGGGGCGAGCCCCTCAGTGATGGCGAGGTCATTTACGGCGGCGGCGTGGAAATCAGGGTCATCGCTACTCCCGGACACACCTCGGATTCACTTTGTTTCCACTTGCCGACGGATGGTCCCACGGGCTCGGTACTTACCGGCGACACCATCCTCGGTCGCGGCACCACCGTCCTGGACTACCCGGACGGCCGGCTGGGGGACTACCTTGCCAGCCTGGATCGGCTTGAAGCACTGGGCCCGGCCACGCTGCTCCCGGCGCATGGCCCGGTCCTGTCGGCGCTGGACGAGAAATGCCGTGAATACCGGGACCATCGGGAACAACGCCTGGCGCAGATCAGGGCTGCCCTGATCCAAGTAGGCGGGTCCGCTACGGCCGCCGAGGTCACCGACGTTGTTTACGCCGACGTCGATCCGTCCGTCAGGTGGGCGGCCGAGACCTCCGTTGCTGCGCAGCTGGACTATCTGCGCAGCTGAGCCTGCCCTGACCTGCCGGATCCGGCTGCCCCGGACGGTAGGCTTGTGCCCATGCGTATCGCCCGGTTTGTAGTAGATTCTGATCCCCTTTACGGCGTCGTCGACGGCGAGCCCGGCAGTGAGGAAATTACTGTCATCAACGGCGACCCGTTCTTCAACGGCGTCGAACGTACCCACGTCAAACACAAGCTTGAAGACGTAAGGCTCCTGGCGCCGATCATCCCGCGCAGCAAAGTCATCGGCGTGGGCCGCAACTTCGCCGAGCACGCAGCCGAACTTGGCAACGAAGTTCCCCAGCACCCGCTGCTGTTCCTCAAGCCCAACACCGCCGTGATCGGCCCCAACGATCCGATCGTGCTTCCGGAGTTTTCCGAGGAAGTTTCCTTCGAAGCCGAGCTGTGCGTCGTGATCGGCCGTATTTGCAAGGATGTACCGGAGGAACGCGCAGAGGACGTTATCTTCGGCTATACCTGCGGCAATGACCTTACGGCCCGCGACGTCCAGAAGACCGACCTCCAGTGGGCGAGGGCCAAGGGCTTTGACACTTCCGCTCCGCTGGGTCCATGGATCGAGACCGAACTGGATCCGGACGACCTCGCAGTCCAGGCCCGCCTCAACGGTGAACTCCGGCAGGACGGCAACACCACACAAATGATCCGCGGGGTCCGTGAGCTGGTTTCCATCGTTTCGCAGGCGTTCACACTCCTCCCCGGCGACGTCATCATGACCGGCACGCCCGCGGGGGTCGGCCTCATCTCCGAGGGCGACCGCATCGAGGTCGAGGTCGAAGGCATTGGCCGCTTGTCCAACCCGGTGGTCCGCCGCTAGGTGTACTCAGCCAACAGGTTGGTTACACCTGCTGATGGGTGGTTTGCCTCCGAGGCTGCCGTGGGGCCGGTGGTTGTTGTAGAAGTCTAGCCATGGTTGCAGGGCGTCGGTGCGGGCCTGGTTGGAGGTGAAGGGCTGCCGGTATGCCCAGCCTTCCTGGAGTGTGCGGTTGAAGCGTTCTGCTTTGCCGTTCTGCCATGGGTGGCGGGGTTTGATCAGGATGTGTTTGGCGTCCAACTGTGCCAGTGCGGCCTGGAAGTCGCGGGAGAGCCTGTAAGCGAAGGCGTTATCGGTCATGACCCGGCGCACGGGTGCTCCGTTGGCTGCCATGGCCGCCGCAGCCCGGATTAGGAAGCCGGCACAGGTAGGCCCTTTCTCGTCGGGCAGTACCTCGGCGTAGGCGAAGCGGGAGTGATCATCGACTGCGACGTGAACGTAGTCAAAGCCCAGCTTCTGGCCCGAGGAACGGTGGTTGGCCGGGTTCTGCGCGGGGTCTGTCCGCCATCCGCCGCCCTCGGGGATCCGCCCGAGTTTCTTGACGTCAACGTGGATCATGTCTCCCGGGGCGTCCCGTTCGTAGCGGCGGTCTGTGGCCCGGGAAGCACGAATCCGCGTCCCGGTGACCGGATCCAGGTCCCACAGCCTGGGCATGCGGGCCCGGGCCAAAATCCGGGAGACGGTTCGGGCGCTGACGCCGCAGCGCTGGGCCAAATCCACTGGACCTTCCCGGTGCTTTATCCGCTGGGCAACAACATCGGCAACCACCCTCTGCGGGGTGGCGCGCGGGCATGACTTAGGTCTGGAGCTGCGATCCTCTAGCCCGTCCCAGCCATGGGTCCTGTAGCGGCTGACCCAGCGGTGGGCGCACGTCCGGGAGATACCCAGTTCCTTAGCCACGTGAGCAATGGGACGGCCCGACAGGACGCGCTCGATGATGATCCGCCTACCGGTCGGTGTCAGGCGGGCGTTACGGTGGGACATGAAGACCTCTTAGATTCAGTTGGCAGTTGTGGTAACCACCAACCTAAGAGGTCTTCACTCTTCTCACGGTGTAACCAACCTGTTGGCTGAGTACAGCTAGGCGACCACCACCGTAGGTGGCCACCTCCTGATGGAAGGCCCGACGGCGGCACGCGGCTGTCGTCGTCGGGCGCTTCCTGGCGGGAAACCAGGGCGTCGGCAAGCGGTAAAGTTGGAAGCACTATGACTACTGCTTCTGCGTCGACCCCTGCCTCCAGCGCCATCCCCGCCGTCAATGCCGAGACCCCCGTCCGGGTCCGTTTTTGCCCGTCGCCCACCGGAACGCCCCACGTGGGGCTGATCAGGACGGCCCTCTTCAACTGGGCCTATGCGCGCCACACCGGCGGCAAGCTGATCTTCCGCATCGAGGACACGGACTCAGCCCGTGACAGCGAAGAAAGCTACCACCAGCTGTTGGATGCGCTGAAGTGGCTGGGCATCAACTGGGACGAGGGCGTTGAGGTTGGCGGCCCACACGAGCCGTACCGGCAGTCGCAGCGTGGCGGGATCTACCAGGAGGTCATCGCCAAGCTCAAGGCCGGGGGACACGTCTATGAGTCCTACTCCACTCCGGAGGAAATCGAAGCACGCCACCGGGCTGCAGGGCGCGATCCAAAGCTCGGGTATGACGGCTTCGACCGCCACCACACCGAGGAACAGCTGGCCCAGTTCAAGGCGGAGGGCCGTGACGCTGTCCTGCGCTTGAGGATGCCGGACGAGGACATCACCTTTACCGACCTCGTCCGTGGCGAGATCACTTTCAAGGCTGGATCAGTTCCCGACTTTGCTGTGGTGCGGGCCAACGGGGCGCCGCTGTACACCCTGGTCAACCCCGTGGACGACGCACTGATGGGCATCACCCACGTCCTTCGCGGCGAGGACCTCCTTAGCTCGACACCGCGCCAGATCGCCCTGTACCGCGCCCTCTACGCCATTGGGGTGGCAGAGTACATGCCGGAGTTCGGCCACCTTCCGTACGTCATGGGCCAGGGCAACAAGAAGCTTTCCAAGCGCGATCCCGAATCCAGCCTGTTCCTGCACCGCGAACGTGGCTTCATTCCTGAAGGACTCCTGAACTACCTGTCCTTGCTGGGCTGGTCGTTGAGCGCGGACGAGGACATCTTCACGGTGGAACAGCTCGTGGCGAACTTCGACATCCACGACGTCCTGGGCAACCCTGCCCGGTTCGACCTCAAGAAGGCCGAGGCCATCAACGGAACGCACGTGCGCATGCTGGCTCCCGAGGTGTTCGAAGAGCGGCTGGTTCCGTATCTGCGGGCTGCCGGTTTCGTAGGCGAGATCCTGACGCCCAGGCAGGAAGAGATTCTGAGGGAAGCAGCCCCCTTGGTCCAGGAACGTATCGCCCTGCTGGGCGAAGCTCCCGAGATGCTCGCCTTCCTTTTCAAGGCGGACGACGCAATCGACATCGCCGACGACGCCCGGAAGGGCCTTCCGGCCAACCTCGAGGAAGTCCTCGACGCAGCGCTCGCGGCCCTTGAGCCCATCCAGGAGTGGACCGCGGAAAACATCCAGACCGCGTTGAAGCAGGCGTTGGTCGAGGACCTTGGCATCAAGCCGCGTGCAGCCTTCGGTCCTGTGCGCACAGCCATTTCCGGGCGTCGGATCTCGCCGCCGTTGTTCGAGTCCATGGTGATCCTCGGCAAGGATTCCTCACTGGCACGCGTCCGGGCTTTCCGGGGCTAGCAGGGGGCTGACATGGCAATCTCACGTTCCTTCGGCACCATTCGCGGTGTGCTTTTTGACATCGATGACACCCTGGTGGACCTTGAGTACGCCATGACCACGGCCCTGCGCGAGGTCAGCGAACATCTCCTGCCCGGCCTGGACCAGACCGGGTGGGCGAAGTTCGGCCGGATATTCACTCACGAAACCACGCACTTCTACGACCGGTACCTGGCCGGCGAACTAACCTTCAATGAACAGCGGCTGCTCCGGGGCCGGGCCGCCCTGGGTCATTTCGGGGTGGAACTGGACGAGGGCGAGGCATCGCAGGCCTGGGTAGCTGACTATCATCAGCGCCAGGTTGCTTATGTCCGCGCTTTTTCCGACGTCGCGGGTGTTCTTGACGCCCTGGATGCTGCGGGTGTCCCTTACGGTGCGGTGAGCAATAACGTCCACGATTACCAGCGCGCCAAGCTCGACGGTGCCGGGCTTGATCGCATCAAGATCCTGGTGGGGACGGACACGGTAGGCGCCGCCAAGCCCGAGCCGGCGATTTATCTTGAGGGCGTGCGCCTGCTGGGCAGCACGCCGGGGGAGACCCTGTACGTCGGGGACAACAGGCTGCTCGACGCCGAAGGTGCCACGGCCGCCGGCCTGGTGGGCGTATGGCTCAACCGCACCGGGGAAGTGGTGGAAGACTTCGCCGGACGGCAGGTGGACTCTCTGTCTGCGCTGCTGCTCCAGGCGCCTGCCTTGGAGCCCAACTCGTTGTGACGCAGCTAACGCCTCCGCGATTTGTGCAGGTGAAAAGACTCGGGTAGAGTAATTACTCGTGCTGAGGGGCACGGAGGGAAAATCCAAGGGAAACCGAAGATTGGAAGTCCGGCCCGAAAGTCACTTTGGGATATGGTGTAATTGGCAACACTACGGTTTCTGGTACCGTCATTCTAGGTTCGAGTCCTGGTATCCCAGCTCTGGAATTCATTACGAAAGTATTGAACAACGCAGAGAATTCAAATCGATTTAGACGATTTGGAAACAAGCTTAATGTATGAAATACTCATTCAGCTTGATCGCCGGAAACGGTGATAAATAGTGCAAGGCCCCATCGTATAGCGGCCTAGTACGCCGCCCTCTCACGGCGGTAACGCGGGTTCGAATCCCGCTGGGGTCACCACCGAATTCCCCCGGAACATGGTTCCGGGGGAATTCTTTTTTCCACAACGCACCCTGCTTGCAAGGATGGCAGCCTTCGGGGCTGGCATGATGAAGCAGTGACCGCAGATCAAGAACCCACCTCACCAAGCGCCCTCCCGGCAGGGTCTTCGACGGAGGGGCCCGTGGACACCCTCGAGGCAGCCCGGAACGAACTCGCAGTCATGACGCTGCCACTCGCGCTTTCCGACGCCGACGAGGGGCGCCGCTGGATCACGGCAGCCCTCGCGCAACTGGACGATTACGTCCTTCCCCGCTACCGCAGCCTGGACGCGCCGCTTCTCGCCGTCGTCGGCGGTTCCACCGGTGCCGGCAAATCGACGCTTGTTAACGCCTTGGTGGGGTATCCCGTGACACGGTCAGGGGCAATCCGGCCCACAACCCGGCAACCCATCCTCCTGCACCATCCGGCGGATGCTGCGTGGTTCGAAGGCGGCCGGATCCTTCCCGGCCTCGAGCGCATTCGCGGCGCTGTGGCCGCACACCCGGTCCCCGCCAGCCAGGCAGGGGCGGCTCCGGATGCCTCCGCCATGACGTCCCTGGTACTGCTGGAGCAAGAGCAGGTGCCCCAAGGCGTGGCCCTGCTCGATGCCCCCGATGTCGATTCGATTTCCGATGAGAACCGCCGGCTCGCAGGCCAGTTGCTCGCGGCGGCGGACCTTTGGGTGTTTGTCACCACCGCAAACAGATATGCCGACGCCGTACCTTGGCGTTTGCTGCTGGACGCGGCCTCCCGGGACATCACCGTGGCGGTGGTGTTGGACCGCGTACCGCCCGAGGCGGAAGCGGTGGTCCGCGAAGACCTGCAGGCCATGCTGACCGCCCAAGGACTGGGCGGGGCCATGTTGTTCGTGATCCACGAATCCCCGCTGGATGCCATGGGGATGCTTCCCGCCGGCTCGGTGGATTCGCTGCGCAGCTGGCTCCAGGGATTGGCTGCGGATGCCGGTGAGCGGAGTGCGGTTGCCCGCCGGACCCTCAACGGCGCCGTCAAAGCCGTGGGAACCAGGATGGAGGCCATCGCTGACTTTGCCGATGCCCAGGAAGCCGCTGCCCGCGAACTCCGCGAGGGCGCCGTGGCGGAGTATTCGGAAGCTCTAAAGCGGATTCTCGACGCCACCAAGGATGGCGCGCTGCTCCGGGGTGAGGTCCTGGCCAGGTGGCAGGACTTTGTTGGCACGGGTGAATTCTTCCGTGCCGTGGAGCAAAACGTGGGCAGGATCAGGGATCGCATCGGAGCCTATTTCCGCGGGGAGCCGGCCCCGGCGGTGAAAGTGGAGACAGCCATTGAGACGGGCCTTCAAGCAGTCATCCTTGATGAGGCGGCGAACGCCGCGGAAAACGTGGACCGGCGGTGGAGATCGCAGCCTGCCGGCCGCCAGCTGCTGGGAACCGACGATCTTGCCGGGACTTCGCCGGATTTCGATGTCCGCGCCGCAGCGGCAATCCGGAAATGGCAGGAAGGGCTCATGGAACTGATCCGTGAGCAGGGTCAGGGAAAGCGGACCCAGGCCCGGTGGCTTTCCTTTGGCATCAACGGACTCGGGGCGGCGCTGATGGTGGTGGTCTTTTCCATGACGGCCGGATTGAGCGGGCTTGAGATCGGCATCGCCGGCGGTACCGCAGTGGTGGGTCAGAGGCTGCTTGAAGCGGTGTTCGGCGAGGACGCCGTCCGTCGCCTGGCACATCAGGCAAGGGAGGATTTGCACGTGCATTGCCAGCGGCTCCTGGATAGTGAGCGGGCGCGTTTCCTCGACCGGCTGGACGACGCCCGGCCGATCAGCGGAAGAAGTTTGCGCCAGCACGCGCGCACACTGCGCCGTTTGGCGGGATCAGCATGAGCCGGCACAGCCTTGTGCGGGAATCCTCAGCCCTGCAGACGCGCCTGGAAGCGCTGAACACAGCCAGGGAATTGGCCGAAGGGGTTTTGCCGGGGTCCGCCTTGCAAGCCGTCCTCGAGGTCTTGGAGAGGGCAACGTCACGGCGTTCACTGTCCGCCGGGCACACTGTTGTGGGTTTCTTCGGTGCGACCGGCAGCGGTAAGTCCTCGCTGTTCAACGCAGTTTCCGCCAGCAGCCTCGCCACGGCGGCAGCACGAAGGCCCACCACCTCGGCCCCCCTTGCCGGCATCTGGGGCGTGGACGGCAGCGGCCCGCTCCTTGATTGGCTGGGTGTTCAGGAGCGGCACAGCCTCCCCTCCGTGCCGGGACTGGCGGATGACAGTACGGGACTGATCCTGCTGGACCTGCCCGACTTCGACTCCACCAAGGTGGAAAACCGTCAACTGGTGCAGCGCCTGGCCGGGATGGTCGACGTCCTGGTGTGGGTGCTGGACCCGCAGAAATACGCCGACGCCGCGGTCCATAATGATTTCCTGCGTCCCATGGCGTCCCATGGTTCGGTCACGCTGGTGGTCCTGAACCAACTGGACAAACTCAACCCGGACGACGCCGCGCTGGTCATCGAGTCGCTGCGCGGAATCCTTGCGAGGGACGGGTTGCCGGGAGTTCCCGTGATGGGTGCCTCCGCGCTGACCGGCGACGGCGTTGTCACGGTCCGCGGGGCCATCAAGGACGTCGTGGTGCGAAGGGAAGCTGCAACGCGGCGTCTCTCCGCCGACGTTTCGGCCGCTGCGGCCGGGCTTCGCCAGGTGTCGGGAACAGGCGAGGCCCGCGGGATCTCTGATGGCGCGACCAAGACTCTGGCCAAGGAGCTGGCCATCGCGGCCAATGTTCCCGTGGTGGTGGATGCAGTGGCCCGTTCGTTCAAGCGCGAGTCGGCCCGGCGCACAGGCTGGCCGGTGACGCGTTGGTTGTTGCGTTTCCGTCCGGATCCATTGCGTCGGCTGAACCTGGGCAGAACAGACACCAAAGCCGAACTGAACCGCACATCGTTGCCGCCGGCCGGAGCTCCTGAACGTGCCAGGACGGATGCTGCGGTGCGGAACTTTGCCGATGACGTCTCGGAAGGAGCGCCCGGCCCATGGCGGGCTGCCATCCGCAGTGCGGCGCGCGAGGGCCGTGAGCAGTTGCCCGATGCGCTGGACCAGGCCATCGCCACAACGGACCTCAAAGCCTCCAAACGTCCCCTGTGGTGGGGGATATTCAACGCGCTGCAGTGGCTCGCGTTCCTGCTGGCCCTTGGTGGGCTTGGTTGGTTGGGCGTCCTGGCGGTGCTCGGCTATTTCCAGATGCCTGTCCCTGAGGTGCCGCGTACGGAAGGATGGCCTTGGCCGACCCTGATGGTCGCCGGGGGAGTGGTGCTGGGACTCGTCCTGGCTGTGGCCGGCCGTGTACTTGGGGGCTGGGCTGCCCGCATCCGTGCCCGCGGCGTTGCCCGACGACTCAATTCCGCTGTGGCCGAGGTAGCAGGCCAACGCATTGTGGAACCCGTCAAGGCCGGGATCGGGAAGCTGAAATCGTTCAACGCGGCGCTGAAGGCAGCCCTGAAGAGCTGATTGAACCTAGAGGGCGGCGGCGGCGTCCCGGACTTTGATCAGCGTCCGGAGGTTACGGGTGGTGGTCGTCGCTTTATAGCGGGCCTTGGCGGACAACTTGCTGAAGGGGCTGTCCAAGGTGCCCCCTGCCGGAGCCAGCCACGAGGACGCCTCTGGTCCCAGCCGGGTCTGCTCGACGCCGCCAAGGGCCTCACCCGCGTCGAAGAGTTCGTCCAGCATGGCATCGTCCGAGGCGAGGGTGACGTAGCTGTGGGTGGACTTGTCATCCGCGGGGTAGGGGCAAGCCTCCACCAACTCGGCCACGCGGGCAGCGGTCAGGACCACCACCCACGCATCGTAGCCAAAGGACTCGCGCAGGCATTCCTCGAACCGGGACTTCACCTCGTCAGGGCCAAGTTCGCTTTGCAGTACCACGTTGCCGCTGGCCAGCAGGGTCTTGACCTTGGTGAAGGGATAGTCCTTCAATGCAGCCTTGAGGTCAGCCATCTTGATGGTGATGCCACCGACATTGATTCCGCGAAGAAACACTGCATAGTTCTCCATGGCCGTCCTTGGTTAGTCGTTGTTCTTCCGGAGCGCCTCGGTCAGCACCCTGGCTGCATTGCAGACTACCTCGGCGTGCAGGCGGCCGGGTTGGCGGGTGAGGCGCTCAATCGGGCCCGAGATGGACACTGCGGCAATGACGCGGCCGGAAGGACCCCGTACCGGCGCGGAAACCGAGGCAACCCCCGGCTCACGCTCGCCGAGGCTCTGGCCCCAGCCCCGGCGTCGTACTCCTGCCAGGACGGTGGGCGTGAACCGTGCGTTCTGCAGGCCTTCCAGGAGACGGTCGTGGTCTTCCCATGCGAGGAGCACCTGCGCGGCGGATCCGGCCTTCATGGACAATTGGGTGCCTACAGGAATGGTGTCGCGCAAACCTATGGGCCGCTCGGCGGAGGCGACGCAGACACGCCAGTCTCCTTGGCGGCGGAAGATCTGGGCGCTCTCGCCCGTGGCATCGCGCAATTGGATCAGCACGGGTCCGGCAGACGCGATGAGACGATCCTCGCCCGCTGCGGAGGCCAGCTCCACGAGGCGGCTGCCCAGGACGAACCGCCCTTGGATGTCCCGGCTGACCAACCGGTGGTGGACCAAGGCAAGCGCGAGCCGGTGAACGGTCGGCCTGGCCAGTCCGGTGGCCGCTACCAGCTGGGCCAGCGTGGTGGGCCCGGCCTCGAGGGCGTCCAGTACCTGGGCCGCTTTATCAATGACACCGACTCCACTAGAATTGTCCATGTAATGATATTGCCGTCTCAATATCTGAGATGCAAGTTGTTTCGCTGGCCTACTTTGCAGCCGTGCTGCTTGAGTGGGTGTAGATCAATCAACAGTTTCGAAGGGAGCAGGCCGTGGGAAAGACACTGGCCGAGAAAGTCTGGGACGCGCACGTGGTGCGCAAGGGTGAAGGCGAAGGAGCCAATGCGCAGCCAGACCTTCTTTTCATTGACCTGCACCTGGTTCACGAGGTCACCTCGCCACAGGCATTCGAAGGCCTGCGGCTGGCCGGCCGCAAGCTGCGCCGCGTTGACCTCACCATTGCCACCGAGGACCACAACACGCCGACCTTGGACATCGACAAGCCGATCGCGGACCTGACCAGCCGCACGCAGATTGAAACCCTCCGCGCCAACTGTAAGGAGTTCGGTGTCCGCCTGCACTCCCTCGGTGACAAGGAACAGGGCATTGTTCACGTCGTTGGACCGCAGCTCGGTTTGACCCAGCCCGGCATGACAGTGGTCTGTGGTGACTCGCACACCTCAACCCATGGCGCATTCGGCGCACTGGCAATGGGCATCGGCACTTCGGAAGTCGAACACGTCATGGCAACCCAGACGTTGTCCTTGAAGCCCTTCAAGACCATGGCCATCAACGTCGAGGGCACGCTCCGCCCGGGGGTCACGGCCAAGGACATCATCCTGGCCGTCATCGCCAAGATCGGCACCGGCGGCGGCCAGGGCTACGTCCTGGAGTACCGCGGATCGGCCATCCGTGCCTTGTCCATGGATGCCCGCATGACGATCTGCAACATGTCCATCGAGGCCGGAGCCCGTGCCGGTATGGTGGCCCCGGACCAGACCACCTACGACTACATGCAGGGACGCCCCCACGCGCCCCAGGGCGCCGACTGGGACGCCGCCGTCGAATACTGGAACACGCTGCATACCGACGACGACGCGACGTTCGACGTCGAGGTGGACCTGGACGCCAACACCCTTGAGCCGTTCGTGACCTGGGGTACCAACCCGGGCCAGGGCGTTTCCCTCTCGGCCAAGGTGCCGTCCCCGGAGGATTTCGGTGATGAGAACGCCAAGCTGGCCGCCGAACGTGCACTGACCTACATGGGCCTGGAAGCCGGAACTCCCATGAAGGACATCAGGGTGGACACTGTCTTCCTGGGTTCCTGCACCAACTCCCGCATCGAGGACCTGCGCGCCGCGGCAGATATCATCCGTGGCCGCGAAAAGGACCCGAACGTCCGCATGCTCGTGGTCCCGGGTTCCGCCCGCGTCCGCCTCGAAGCCGAGGCAGAGGGGCTGGACAAGGTCTTCAAGGACTTCGGTGCCGAGTGGCGTTTTGCCGGATGCTCCATGTGCCTGGGCATGAACCCGGACCAGTTGGAGCCGGGAGAGCGCTGCGCGTCCACGTCAAACCGCAACTTCGAAGGCCGCCAGGGCAAGGGTGGCCGCACGCACTTGGTTTCACCCGTGGTTGCCGCAGCTACCGCCGTGCGCGGCACTCTGAGCTCGCCGTCGGATCTTGAATCCGCCCCCGCCGCCACGCTGACCGGAACCGCAGTCTAGGAGGATCCCATGGAAAAATTCACCACCCACACCGGAATCGGCGTTCCGCTGCGCCAGAGCAACGTGGATACGGACCAGATCATCCCGGCTGTCTACCTCAAGCGCATCACCCGTACCGGCTTTGAGGACGCCCTGTTTGCCGCGTGGCGCAAGGATGAATCGTTCATCCTCAACCAGGCCCCGTTCAACGCAGGTTCCGTCCTGGTGGCGGGACCGGAATTCGGCACGGGTTCCTCGCGTGAACATGCCGTGTGGGCCCTGAAGGACTATGGCTTCAAGGCTGTCCTGTCCTCCCGTTTTGCCGACATCTTCCGGGGCAACTCGGGCAAGCAGGGGCTCCTGGCGGCCGAGGTTGCCCAGGATGACATCGAGCTCATCTGGAAGGTGCTGGAGAACAATCCCGGTGCCGAGGTCAAGGTGGACCTCGTGTCCAAGACCGTCGAATGCGGCAATGTGGTTGCCCCGTTCGAGATTGACGATTACACGCGTTGGCGGCTCCTGGAAGGCCTCGACGACATCGGGCTCACCCTGCAGCACGAGGCGGACATCACTGCCTACGAGGCCACCCGGCCATCTTTCAAGCCGACGACGCTTCCTGCCAGGAGCTGAATTAGCAGACGCATAAAGGGGCAACATACGCCCATCGAAAAAGACCGGAAGTCCCTTTCACCAGGGCCTCCGGTCTTTTTTCGCAGGGAGCCCGGGGCCATGCGATGAACCCGGCGCGCGGGGGCTGCATTTCGGTTAGGTAACGCGAGCTTCTATGCTTAGCAGGAGCCTTTGAAAGTATTGGGGGGCGAGTAGTCGTGAGGAAACCGGTATAGATGAGTAGTGTTCTGACAATCCGCGGTGGCGTCCCTTTGACCGGACGAGTAACCGTTCGGGGGGCCAAGAACCTTGTACCCAAAGCCATGGTTGCGGCACTGCTGGGCAGTGAACCTTCCGTGCTGCGGAACGTGCCGGAAATCAAGGACGTCGAGGTTGTCACCAGCCTCCTGCAGCTCCATGGCGTGACGGTGGTGAAAGACCCGGCGACGGGAGACCTGACGTTGGACCCCAAGGACGCCAAGACCGCGTCCAGCACCGCCATTGACGCCCACGCAGGCGATTCCAGGATCCCGATCCTGCTTTGCGGGCCGTTGATCCACGCGATCGGCGAGGCCTTCATCCCGGACCTGGGCGGCTGCAAGATCGGGGACCGCCCCATCGACTACCACTTGAACGTGCTTCGCCAGTTCGGTGCCGTGGTGGAGAAGCGTCCCGGCGGCATCCACATTTCGGCACCGAACGGACTCCACGGCGCCAAGATTTCCCTGCCGTATCCTTCCGTGGGTGCTACCGAGCAGGTTCTCCTCAGCGCTACCCGCGCGGAAGGAATCACCGAGCTCTCCGGCGCAGCAACGGAGCCCGAGGTGGTTGACCTCATTGCCGTGCTCCAAAAGATGGGCGCGATCATCAGTGTCCAGACGGACCGCACCATCAGGATTGAAGGCGTCAAGGACCTCGGCGGCTATAACCACCGGGCCCTGGCAGACCGCAACGAATCCGCTTCCTGGGCATCGGCGGCGCTGGTCACGCGGGGTGACATCTTCGTTGAAGGTGCATCCCAACGCGACATGATGACGTTCCTGAACACGTACCGGAAGGTGGGCGGCGGGATGGACATCGGCGACGACGGCATCCGTTTCTACCACCCCGGCGGAAAACTGACGCCGTTGGTGCTGGAAACCGACGTACACCCCGGGTTCATGACGGACTGGCAGCAGCCCCTGGTGGTTGCCCTGACGCAGGCCGAAGGTGTGTCGATCGTGCACGAAACCGTGTACGAGAACCGCTTTGGCTTTACCGATGCCTTGGCGCGCATGGGGGCGAATATCCAAGTCCACCGCGAATGCCTTGGCAGTGTTCCGTGCCGGTTCGGCCAGCGGAACTTCCTGCACTCCGCCGTGATTTCCGGCCCCACTCCGCTCCGCGGCACCGAAATTGACATCCCCGATCTCCGCGGCGGTTTCAGCCACCTGATCGCCGCCCTGGCAGCAACCGGTACCTCGCGGGTCACCGGCATCGATATCATCAACCGTGGCTACGAGCGCTTCACTGAGAAGCTCGCGGGCCTTGGTGCCGATTTCGACATCACCACTACCAAGTAGCAGGGGACCCCTTTGAAGGAATCGGCCAAGAGCCGTGCCACATTCGTGTTTCTGGCAGGCATCGCGCGTCCGCTGATGAACGTCCTCATGGCGAAGAAATGGGAGGGAACGGAGAAGCTCCCCGAGGGTGGCTTCATCGCCGTGCCCAACCATTGCACTGAGATCGACCCCATCGTGATCGGCCACATGCTGTACAACCAGAAGCGCCCGCCGCACTTCCTTGCCAAATCGGGCCTCTTCAAGGTGCCCGTACTAGGCTCTCTGTTGCGTGCCACCCGGCAGATACCGGTGGAACGTTCGACGGCGGGTGCGAACCGCTCGCTGCAGGTCGCCAAAGAGGTGGTTGATGCCGGCGGGTCCATCATCATCTACCCGGAGGGGACCCTCACGAGGGATCCCGATCTGTGGCCGATGAAGGGCCACACCGGGGCAGCCCGTTTGGCGTTGCAGACCGGCGCGCCCGTAGTGCCGATGGCCCATTGGGGCGCCCAGGAAGTGTTCCCCCGCTATGCAAAGCGGTTCCACATCTTTCCGCGGAAGACGGTCCGGGTCCTGGTAGGAGAACCCGTGGACCTGAGTGCTTTCAGGGACAAGCCCATGGACCGTACGACGTTGGCTGAGGCCACGGAGTTGATCATGGACGCCATCACCGGGCTCCTGGAAACACTGCGGGGCGAGCAGGCACCGGCTGAGCGCTGGGATCCGGCCAACCACCAGCAAGCCAAGCACGGACGTTTTGTGGAGCGCGGCCTGAAACCGGGCTCCGCGGCGTCGACCGAAGCAAACCCAACGGGAGCGTCCGAGGCTCCGGATCTTGAGGGCGGCAAATGACGCTGATCGAAACTGGCGTGCCGGCTGCGGACAAGGTGGCCGTGCTGGGTGCCGGGTCGTGGGGAACCACCTTTGCCAAAGTCCTTGCCGATGCTGCCGACGCCACAGGGGCGGATCGGAAGATCCACCTGTGGGGTCGCCGTGCCGAGGTAGTGGACCAGATCAACTCCGTCCATCGGAATGAACAGTACTTGGACGGCATCAGCCTCCCGGCCACGATCACCGCTTCCACCGACGTTTCCGAGGTCCTCAAGGGAGCAGGCCTGGTTGTGCTGGCCGTGCCCGCGCAGTCCCTGCGGCCCCAGCTCAGCGAGTGGAAGCCGCTCCTGGAGCCCAATGCCATAGTGGTCTCCCTGATGAAGGGCCTTGAGCTAGGCACCGACGCTCGCATGAGCGAAGTGATCGCCCAGGAGCTGGGTATCCCGGCCTCGCGGGTTGCCGTGGTGTCAGGACCGAACCTTGCCATGGAGATCGCACGGGAGCAGCCCACCGCATCCGTGGTGGCGTGCAGCGACGCTGAAACTGCTGCGGCCATCGCCCTCTGCTGTACTGCGCCGTACTTCCGGCCGTACACCAGCACTGACGTGGTTGGCGTCGAGATCGGCGGGATCGTCAAGAACGTCATTGCCTTGGCCGTCGGCATCTGCGAAGGCAAGCAGATGGGGGACAACACCAAGGCCTCGGTGATTACCCGTGGCCTGGCCGAGACGTCCCGGCTCGCTTTGGCGCTCGGGGGAGAAGCCCATACGATGGCCGGCCTGGCGGGATTGGGAGACCTCGTGGCGACGTGCTCTTCCGCGTTATCGCGCAACCACACCGCCGGGCGCCTCTTGGGTGAAGGCCTCAGCCTGGATCAGGTAGCCGCCAGCATGACCCAAACAGCCGAAGGCATCAAGTCGGGACCGGCCGTGCATGAGCTTGCCGGCAAGCTCGATGTTGAGATGCCCATTACCGCTGCCGTGGTGGCGGTGCTGGAAGGCAAGATGTCCGTTGATGACCTGGGGCCACGCCTGCTGGCCCGGGCACTGAAGTCCGAAGGCGACTACTGATGGTGACAGAAAATTCAACTCCCGCTGCCGGACGGCGGCCCCGGGTGGCGATCCTGTTTGGCGGGCGCTCCAGTGAGCACGCCGTCAGTTGCGTCACCGCCGCCGGCGTGATGGGTGCCATAGACCGGGAAAAGTACGACGTCGTGCCCATCGGCATCGCCAAGTCAGGCCAGTGGGTGCTCGCTTCAGGCGATACCAGCCAGTGGTCGCTGAGTTCCTCGGCCCTGCCTGAGGTTGCCGCATCTGAGAAGACAGTCACCCTGGCAGAAATCGGGGGAGAGCATCAGCTCGTTGTCACCGAACCCAACGCCGTACCTCAGGAGCTGGGCTCCGTGGACGTCGTGTTTCCGCTGCTCCACGGCCCGTGGGGCGAAGACGGGACCATCCAAGGACTTCTGGAGTTGTCCGACACCCGCTACGTGGGCGCAGGAGTCCTGGCCTCCGCCGTGGGCATGGACAAGCACTTCATGAAGGTGGTTTTCGAGGCCGCGGGGTTGACCGTGGGCCCGTACATCGCTGTGACGGACAGGGAATGGCTGACCGATCCCGAAGCTGTCCGCAAGCGCGTGGACAAGCTGGGATTCCCGGTCTTCGTTAAGCCTGCACGCGCGGGCTCCTCGATGGGCATTTCCAAGGTCGACTCCCTTGATGGCCTTGACGCCGCCATTGAAGAAGCCCGCCGGCACGACCTCAAGCTGGTCATCGAAGCAGGAATAGACGGCCGCGAAATTGAGTGCGCCGTCCTGCAGGGGCGCGGAACGGATGCCCCGCGGACGTCCATGCCCGGCGAAATCGCCGTTGCGGCCGGTGAGCACCAGTTCTATGACTTCGCGGCGAAGTATGTGGAGGACGGTGCCGCGGCCCTCAGCTGCCCGGCCGACATGCCTGACCAGGACATAGCCCGCGTCCGAGAACTTGCCGCAGTCGCCTTTGATGCGGTGGGCGCGGAAGGCTTGAGCCGGGTGGACTTCTTCTACACTCCGTCAGGTGACTTGATCATCAACGAAATCAACACCATGCCCGGCTTCACGCCCAAGAGCATGTATCCGCAGATGTGGGCCGCCTCGGGGCTTGCTTACGGTGAGCTGATCGACGAACTCATCCACCTTGCGCTGACTCGAAAGACCGGGCTGCGCTAGCAGACCTGCCGTCCCGCTACTTGTCGGACGGCAGGTTCTGCAGGTCTTCCTGGCCGATGCACTGCCGCGTTGCCTTGATTTTGCCGGCTGCGGCGGCAAGGTCCGCCAGTACTGTCGCGGAGCTGATCTTGTCCGGATCCATGAGGATCTCAGTAGCCGGCTCCCGGCCGTACGTGGTCAATGTGTAGTAGGGATCGCCTTCCTTGATCACCCAGTCGATGTCGTTCACAGTGACGCAACGGTCCGTGGTGGGGCCCGGTACGTTGACCCCGCACCGGAGGATGACCTGCGATGGGTCGCCCCAAGCCGCGGTTGCCTGACTGTTGGTCTTGCGGAGGCCCGCGTCGCCGATCTTGTCAGGCAGTGCCACCATCATGGGAGCGCAGGCCGGATTGGCGGCATCGTTCGCGGCCGTGACGTCAACGGCGGGAGAGCAGGCAGACAGTGCAAGGACGGCCGTTCCGGAGACGGCGAAGGCCGCAACCGTCCGGCGGAGGGTCTTTCGGTGCATCACTCCAGCCTATCCCGCATTATTCTGTCGGTCGCTCGCGATAGCGTAGGACCGTGCTTGAAGAACAGTTGACCGTTGCCCACCTCTCTGAATCAGAGTTGCTGGCCCGGATTTTTCCCCGCCTGAACCGGACTTCCGCGGTCCTTCTGGGCCCCGGCGATGACGCCGCGTTGGTTGCTGCTCCGGATGGCAGGACCCTCATCTCCATCGATACCCAAACGCAGGACCAGGACTTCCGGCTGCAGTGGAACAACGGTTACCGGACCACGGGCTTTGACGTCGGCTGGAAGGCGGCCGCCCAGAACCTTAGCGACATCAATGCCATGGGCGGACGCGCCACCTCCCTGGTGGTCAGCCTGACCATGCCTCCTGCCACGCAGGTTTCCTGGGTGGAGGATTTCGCCGACGGACTCACGGCCGCCATCAGGGACCTCGGGGCAGCGGACTGTTCGGTGGCGGGCGGCGATCTTGGCCGCGGACGGGAGCTTGGGGTGACTGTCGCCGTCGTCGGGACGCTTGGCGGGCTCCCTCCGGTGGTGCGCTCGGGTGCGGAAGCGGGGGACGTCGTGGCCGTCGCCGGAACGTTGGGCCGGGCCGCAGCAGGCCTGGCGCTGCTTGAAAGCAGTGTGGCCATGGCCAGCCTGACGCCGGAGCAGAAAGCACTGGTCGAAAACCAATGCAGGCCCATACCGCCCCTGGCCGCAGGACCTTTGGCGGCGAACAGCGGTGTAAAGGCAATGATGGATATTTCCGATGGCCTGATCCGGGACGCCGGCAGGATGGCGGCAGCCAGCACCGTGGTCCTGGATTTCGATCCCGTAGCGTTGAAGGCACACGCCGCTCCGTTGGAGGCCGCTGCCGGACTGCTGGGCATTGACCCCATGGCGTGGGTCCTGGGCGGGGGAGAAGACCACGGATTGCTGGCCACGTTCCCGGCTGGAATTCAGCTGCCGGCGGGCTTTACTGCGATAGGCTCGGTTCAGGCCGTTGACGAGTCACCGGGCGGCAGCGTCCGGATTGCAGGGCAGCCTGCCGACACCGTGGGATGGGATCATTTTGCAGACTAAGATCGCAGCGAACGCGCACGCAATGAAGCGTTGGCTCAACAAAGCCGAAGTGGTTCTGGGAAACCACAGCGACCGCCTCAATGCGATCAACATTTTTCCTGTGGCTGACGGTGACACGGGAACAAACCTCTATTTGACCATGCGGGCGGCTGCCGCAGCCTTGGGCGGCCCTGCTGACTCAGTCGAAACCGGGAACGACGTCGGTGCGGTGCTGGCCCGCGCGGGACAGGCAGCCATGGAGCGGGCCAGGGGAAATTCCGGCACGTTGATCGCCGTTTTCCTGTCTGCCGCGGCCGAACCCTTGGCCGGAAAACCCCGGTTGAACGCTCCGTTGCTTGCAGCGGCCTTGCACCGTGCGCAGATCCGCGCATGGTCGGCACTCAGTGAACCCGTGTCCGGAACCATGTTGTCCGTGCTTGAAGCAGCCGCGCACGCGGCGCAGGCTGTGGACGCAAACCAGGAGGGAGACCAGAGCAACCACGCCTTGGGCCTTGCCCTGGATGCCGCGGTGGAAGCTGCTTTCCAGGCAGTGGTTCGGACGGAGGACGAACTGGCTCCCCTGCACGAGGCCCATGTAGTGGATGCCGGCGGGGTTGGCATGCTGCTGGTCCTGGACTGCCTGAGGTCCGCCGTACTGGGCGAAGAACTCCAGGATGAACTTCTGGATGGCCTGCATGGCTACAAGCTGCAGGATCCCCACATCCATCAGCACATGCCGGCAGATGACGGAGTTGAAGTCATGTGCACCATCGATCTTTCGCCCCTTGATGCCGCCGTGCTTCGGCAGCGGCTGGACGAAATGGGTGACTCCGTCATTATGAGCCAGGTGGGCGGAGCAGCCAGGGCGGAAGACGATGACGATTCGCCCATGGACGTGAGCTACCGTTGGCGGATCCACGTCCACGTTCCGGATCCCGGACCGGCAGTTGAGTTGATTCGCTCCCTGGGAGAACCGGCGGATATCGCCGTCAGCCAGTTGGCCGTTCCGAGGGATGCCGCAGGCGGGCATGACGACTGAACTTGAACTTCCCCTTGAGCGCCGGATCGGCAAGCGGTCAGCCGGGGTCATCGAAAAGCACCTGGGACTACGGAGCACCGGTTCCTTGCTCAACTACTTTCCCCGCCGGTACCTCAGCCGCGGCGAACTGACCCCCATCAGTAAACTGCCGCTGGACGAAGAGGTGACCCTGATTGCCAGGGTGGTTTCCAACAGCACACGGCAAATGCGTGCCCGCCGCGGCACCATCACCGACGTCGTTGTTACCGATGAGGTAGGCGGAAGCAGTGCTGCAGGGACCCTGAAAGTCAGCTTCTTCAACGGTTTCCGTGCAAAGGCCGAGCTGCTCCCGGGACGCCGGGCCATGTTCTCGGGGAAGGTCTCGCGGTACGGGGGCGCCCTGGGGCTGACGAATCCGGACTTTCTCCTGCTGGATGAGGATCCGGAGGCAGAGGGGTCCGTGGATCCCGGGAAGCTTGCGGCCATGCCCATCCCGGTATATCCCGCAACGGCGAAGTTGACCAGCTGGTCCATCCACAAAGTGATCAAGGCCTTGCTTGAAACGCTGGATCTGGACGCACTGGCTGATCCTTTGCCCGAAGAGGTGGTCCGCAGGGACGGGTTGCTCAGTGTGGCGGAGGCCTACCGGCTGATCCATTCTCCGGAGACTGCGAAGGATTGGCAGCGCGCACAGGAACGTTTCCGCTACCAGGAAGCGCTGGTGCTCCAGACGGCCTTGGCACGCAGGCGTGCGCAGTTGGCTGCGGAGGAAGCAACCGCCCGCCGCCGGGTGAGCGGGGGCCTGCTGGAAGAATTTGACCGCAATCTCCCTTTCACCCTGACGGCAGGCCAGTCCGCCGTCGGTAAGACGTTGTCGGAGGAACTGGGGCGGGACACGCCCATGAACCGCCTGCTCCAGGGCGAAGTGGGCTCCGGTAAGACCATCGTCGCCTTGCGTGCCATGCTGCAGGTGGTGGATTCCGGCGGCCAAGCGGCGCTGCTGGCGCCTACTGAAGTGCTCGCAGCGCAACATTACGACTCCATCCGCAGGACGCTGGGCAGGCTGTCCCGCGACGGCCTCTTCGGCGGTGCAGGGATGCTTGGCGGCGGATCCGCAGAGCCCGGCGTGCAGGTGACTCTCTTGACGGGGTCGATGCCAACGTCCGCCCGTAAACAGGCCATGCTGGATGCCGCGTCAGGCAACGCCGGAATCGTTATCGGGACCCACGCGTTGCTCAGCGACAAGACCTCCTTCCAGGACCTGGGCCTCATCGTGGTGGACGAACAGCACCGGTTCGGTGTTGAACAGCGCGATGCCCTCAGGGCAAAGGCACAGCGGCCGCCACACCTCCTGGTCATGACGGCTACGCCGATTCCCAGGACCGTGGCGATGACCGTGTTTGGTGACCTCGAAACCTCCGTATTGGATGAACTGCCCGCCGGCCGCGCGCCAATCTCAACCCATGTCGTCGGTCTTGCGGAAAACCCCGGTTGGGCGGGCCGGATTTGGAAGCGGTCCCGCGAGGAAGTGGATGCGGGCCACCAGGTCTACGTCGTATGCCCCAAGATCGGTTCGGACGACGACGGCGATTTCAGTCCCGGGGAGGCGGAACCCAGCGACGCGGAGCTGTCGGACGAAGGGTCGGCCCGTGAGCTCGCCTCCGTCAACGCCGTCGTCGAATCCCTCCTCCAGGAGCCATCGCTAAGTGGCGTCCCGGTGGCGCCGCTCCACGGCCGCCAGGATCCCGACGTCAAGTCCGGCACCATGGCTTCCTTCGCTGCGAACCAGACCAAGATCCTGGTCTCCACCACTGTCATCGAGGTGGGCGTTGACGTCCACAACGCCACGCTGATGGTGATATTGGATGCAGACCGCTTCGGAATCTCCCAGCTCCATCAGCTGCGTGGACGCGTAGGCCGCGGCGGGCTGCCGGGTACCTGCCTGCTGGTCACTACCTTGGAGCCGGGCCATCCCAGCCGCCGACGGCTCGATGCCGTGGCTTCCACCACGGATGGATTCGAGCTGTCGCAAGAGGACCTTAAGCTGCGGCGGGAAGGCGACATTCTGGGCGCTTCGCAGTCAGGCGGGCGCTCCACCCTGAAGCTCCTGCGCGTCTTGGAGCACGAGGACCTTATCGCCCGGGCCCGAACAGACGCCCAGGCCTTGGTTGCCGGGGACCCCACCCTGACGCACCAACCGTCGCTGGCAGCTGCTATCGACGACTACTTGAACCCGGAGAAGGAGGCGTTCCTTGAACGCGGTTAGTGGAGGCCGGGAGCCTCTGGCATGGTTGTTGTCCGGTGGCTGCCCATGAGCCGCATCATTGCGGGAGCAGCCGGCGGTAACCCGCTCACATCCGTTCCGGGCACTGCGACGCGGCCAACAACGGACCGTGTCAAGGAAGCGCTCTTCTCCCGGTTGGAGTCCTTGGCCGTGATCGATGACGCCCGCGTGCTGGATCTCTACGCAGGCTCCGGTTCGCTGGGAATCGAGGGGGCAAGCCGTGGCGCCCGCAGCGTTGAGCTGGTGGAGTTTGATGCCCGTGCCAGCGATGTTTGTCAACGGAATGCGGACATGGTCAACCAGGTCCTGGGCAGGAAGACCGTCTCCGTCCACCGGTCCAAAGTGGAATCATTCCTCGAGCGCGCCGGTGGGGACGTCCTGTGGGACCTCGTGTTCCTGGACCCGCCGTATCCCTTGGACGAGGCAGCCCTGAGCGCAGTGTTGGGGAAACTGGCCCCGCACTTGGATGAAGGAGCAGTAGTTGTTGTGGAGCGGTCTTCACGCAGCGCCGAACCAGGGTGGCCTGAGGCCATGGAGTGCTTTTCGGACAAGAAGTACGGCGAAACCAAACTGTGGTTCGCCGAACCGGCTTGATCGGACATGCCGAACCGGCCTAATCGGAGATCTTGTCCAGTTCCACTCCGCTGAGAACGGCGGCCGGATGCGGTCCACGGGCCAGGAGTTCGCGTGACCAGTCCGCAGGCCACGGCGCCTGCGCGCCTACCAGGATGATGTTGCCGGGATATCGGCCTTCAAACATTCCGGCCTCGGCAACCGCCGCGACATCAGGCATGGCCTGGCGCAGGGCTGCTACCTGGCTCCGCACCAAGGTCAGGGCGGGCTCGTCTCCCACGTTGATAATGAGGACACCGCCGGGGGCCAGCCGCCGGGCAGCCTCTTCATAGAACTCCCGGCAGGCGATGTGCGGGGGAGCATCGGGGCCGGAGAAGATATCGAGGATGACGACGTCGAATCCAAGTCCGGCGGGAAGGGCAGCGAGTGCTTCGCGGGCATCTGCGATGTGGGTGGTCAGGTGGGTGCCTTCGGGCATCGGCAGCTTCTGGAGCACAAAGTCCAAGAGCTCCCGCTCCAACTCGACTGCGTGCTGCACGGAACCGGGCCTCGTCGCCTGGATATAGCGGGCGAGCGTCAGCGCGCCTGCCCCAAGGTGCAGGGCCGAGACCGGGGCCGCCGGCTCGGCAACCAGGTCAACCACGTGGCCTATCCGGCGGAGGTACTCATAGAAGATCTCATTGGGATGGGCAAGGTTCACGTGCGACTGTTCGGCGCCGCCAATGCTCAGGATGTAGCTTCCCGGTACCAGTGGATCGGCATCGATCGTGGCGTGCTGGCCGGTGGTGCGAAGGAACCGTGACGCGTCGTGCCGGACGCCCTTGGCGCTCAGAGCTTGTCCTGCAGGGTAGCGAGGCGCGAAGCGGCTTCATGCAGGAGAGCGGTCTTCTTGCAGAAGGCGAAGCGCAGCAGGCTTCGCGTCCGTTCTGCTCCTTCCGCGTGGCAAAAGACGGGGACAGGGATCGCAGCTACTCCCACCAGGTCCGGGAGGCGCCGGGCCAGGGCCACCGAATCGGTGATGCCAAGCGTTGCGGCGTCGACGTTGATGAAGTACGTTCCGCCCGGTACGTAGACGCCGAATCCCGCCTCACGCAGCCCCGCCGCGAGGATGTCCCTCTTCTCTTTCAGCGTGGCCGCAATATCCGCGTAAAAGGCGTCCGGAAGGCCGAGCCCGATCGCCACGGCTTCTTGGAACGGGGTTCCTGAGCTGTAGCTCAGGAACTGCTTGACCGTACGGGCGGCGGCGACGAGGTGGGCCGGTCCGCTGAGCCAACCGATCTTCCACCCGGTGAAGGAGAACGTCTTCCCGGCAGAAGAGATCGTGATGGTCCGTTCAGCGGCTCCGGGGAGCGTCGTGACGGGGATGTGTGCTTCGCCGAAGGTCAGGTGTTCGTAGACTTCGTCGCTAACGATGATGGCGTCGTACTTTTCCGCCAGTTCAACCACCTTGGCCAGGACGTTGCGCGGGAAGACAGTACCCATGGGGTTGTGTGGATTGTTCAGCAGCACCACCTTGGTCCGGTTGCTGAACGCGTCTTCCAGGGCGTCCAGGTCCGGCAGGAAGTCCGGGGCGGCCAGGGGAGCGGTAACGTGTTTGGCGCCCGCCATCGCAATGATGGCCCCGTAGGAATCGTAAAAAGGCTCGAACGTCAGGACCTCGTCGCCGGGCTGGACGAATGCCAGCAAGGAAGCGGCGATCGCTTCGGTGGCACCGGTGGTGACGATGACCTCAGTGTCCGGATCCGGGGTGAGGCCGTAAAAACGTTCCTGGTGTGCAGCTACTGCCTCGCGGAGCCGGGGAAACCCTTTGCCGGGCGCATACTGGCTGGCCCCTGCCTGGATGGCCGCCCGTGCGGCCTCCTTCATTTCGGCGGGGCCGTCCTCGTCCGGGAACCCCTGGCCGAGGTTGATGGCTCCCTTGGCGACAGCAAGGGTTGTCATCTCCTCGAAAATGGTGACGCCCAGGCCGCCATCGGGGGACAGGAGGTTGGCTCCGCCAGCCGCCCGTTGCCAGGGCAGGGACGTGTGGACGGGTGGGGCGCTGCTTCCTGCCGGTGACATGTCAGCCATGGTATCCCGGCGAAGCTTTGGGGTAGGTTCGTGTCATGAGACGTGCGGTTTGCCCCGGATCCTTTGACCCCATCCACAACGGACATCTTGAAGTCATTGCCCGCGCGGCCGGGCTGTTTGACGAGGTCATCGTGGCGGTATCCACCAACTACGCCAAGAAGTACCGCTTCAGCCTCGAGGACCGCATGGAGATGGCCAGGGAAACCTTGGCGTCCTTGCGTGGCATCATCGTCGAACCCATGGGTGAAGGCCTGCTGGCGGAGTACTGCCGCCACAGGGGCGTCTCGGCCATCGTGAAGGGACTGCGGTCCTCCTCGGATTTCGATTACGAGTTGCCCATGGCCACCATGAACCGGCAGCTTACCGGCGTCGAAACGGTCTTCCTGCCCGCCGAGGCGCACTACGTCCATCTCTCCTCGACGCTCATCAAAGAGGTCAACGTCCTGGGGGGCGACATCTCGGATTTCGTGCCCAAATCCGTCCTTCGACGACTGCTCGCGGGCGAGCCTTCGGCAGAACAGCAACGTAAGGGGTAGGCTTTAAGCCGTGCCCGCAGCCGTTCGCGCGCAATTCCCAAACTGAACACGTTGGCGCATTTACGCGCCCGTCGCCGGTTTGAGTCCTCGCACGTGATCAGGCTAAGATGGTACGTCGGTCATATGTTCTACAGGAGTTCTCATTAAGCGAGATGCAAGTTCGCCCTTGGCGCTGGTAGTCAAGGACCTTGGACGCAGTCCAGGAACCATGCGGACACTCAAGGAGCATGTGCCTGCACCAAGTGACCTTGGTGTGGCACTCATTGGCGTGGAGGAAGGCTCGGATGTCGAGCTCGATCTCCGGCTTGAGGCCGTACACGAAGGAATTCTGGTATCCGGAACCGCAATCGTCGGAGTAACTGGCGAATGCGGTCGATGCCTGGATCCCCTTGCGTATGACCTTGAGGTCAATGTGCAAGAACTTTTCTTCTACGAAGGCGAAGAGCTTTCGGACGGGGAAGACGATGAAGAGCAACGTCGAGTCGAGCACGATCTGATCGATCTTGAGCCGGTGTTGCGGGACGCAGTAGTCACCATGCTGCCGTTCCAGCCGGTGTGCCGGGAAGACTGCCAAGGCTTGTGCTCCGAATGCGGGGCGCGCCTGGAAGACGAGCCGGGGCACCACCACGAGGTCCTGGACCCTCGCTGGGCTGCCCTAGCTGATCTGGCTAAGACTGACCGGCAAACTGATTAGTAACTGTTGGACTAAGAGAGAAATGAGATAGCCGTGGCTGTTCCCAAGCGGAAAATGTCTCGCGCAAACACGCGCGCACGCCGTGCCCAGTGGAAGGCAACTGCCCCCAACCTGGTCAAGACCATCGAAAACGGTCAGGTCACCTACAGCCTGCCGCACCAGGCAAAGGTCGTCACCGACTCCGCCGGCACCGCGCTGTTCCTTGAATACAAGGGCCGCAAGGTCGCAGACGCCTAATCTGCCGCCCAGGCTGACAAGGATGTCTTCAACTGAAGAGCTTCTGAAGCGTCTCGGTGTCTCCATTGACACCGAGACGCTTCGTCTTGCTCTGACACACCGCTCATACGCGTATGAGAACGGCGGTATCCCTACCAACGAGCGCCTTGAGTTCCTCGGCGACTCCATCCTGGGATTCTCCGTCACCGATTCCCTGTACCGCGACCATCCCGAGCTCCCTGAAGGTGAGCTCGCAAAGCGGCGTTCCGCCGTCGTGAGTACGCGCGCCTTGGCAGGTATCGGCCGCAAGCTCGGCGTTGGCGAGTTCATTTACCTTGGCCAGGGCGAAAAGATCACCGACGGCAAGAACAAAGCCTCTATCCTCGCGGACACCATGGAAGCGCTGATCGGCGCTACCTACCTTTCCAATGACATGGAAACCGCGCGCCAACTGGTGATGCGCCTCGTGGGTCCGCTGCTCAAGGACGCCGGTGCGCTCGGCGCCGGAACCGACTGGAAAACCAGCATCCAGGAGCTGGCAGCCAGCCGGCAACTCGGCACCATCCACTACGCCGTGGAAGGTTCCGGGCCGGACCACGCCCGCACCTTCGAAGCCGTGCTCAACATTGGCGGCACCCCCTATGGGCGGGGTTCGGGCCACTCGAAGAAGGAAGCGGAACAGGAAGCCGCAGCGGACGCTTGGCGTGCCTTGAATTCGCTGGACACAGCCTCCACCGAACCGGCTTCTTCCTGATCCATGCCCGAACTTCCCGAGGTAGAAGTGGTGCGCCGCGGCCTCGCGCGCTGGGTTCGCGGCCGCACGGTCACCGGCGTCGAGGTCCTGGACCCCAGGTCCATCCGACGCCATGCACTGGGTACCGAGGACTTCATCGGCAACCTTGAAGGCGCTACGGTGCTGGACGTCGTGCGCCGCGGGAAGTTCTTGTGGATGCCCTTGTCCATGGCAGGCTCGGACACCGCTTTGCCCGGTACGGCCCTGATGGCGCATTTGGGGATGAGCGGGCAGTTGCTGATGCAGGATCCCCAGGTGCCGGATGAAAAGCACCTCAAGGTCCGGATCCGGCTGAGCGCGTCCGATGGCATGCCCGGGCAGCTCAGGTTCGTGGACCAGCGGATCTTTGGCGGCTTGTTCGTCACGTCCCTCATCCCGACGCCCGACGGCGGCCCCGGCGGTTTGGGCGAGACGCCCCTGCCCGAAATTGCAGAGGAAGCGGCGCACATAGCCCGCGACCCCCTGGACCCCAACTTTTCCTTCGATGAGTTTTACCGAAAGGTCAAGGCGCGCAGGACGGGACTCAAACGGGCCCTCCTGGACCAGTCCGTCATATCCGGAATAGGCAACATCTACGCTGACGAAGCCCTGTGGAAGGCACGACTCCACTACGCCCGGCCCACCGACAAACTGCGACGCGGCGACGCGGAACGGGTCATCGAAGCCGCCCGGGACGTCATGAACGCAGCCTTGGCCGCCGGCGGCACGAGTTTCGACTCCCTGTACGTCAACGTCAACGGGGACTCCGGTTACTTCGCCCGCTCGCTGAATGCGTACGGCCGGGCCGGGGAACCATGCAGCCGCTGCGAGGCAGCGGGCCTTCGCGGGATCATCAAACGCGAACAGTTCATGAACCGTTCTTCCTATACGTGTCCCATCTGCCAGCCCCGGCCTCGCAACGGTCGCTGGTAGCCGGTTTTTCACAGGGGAAAACTGTTCCGGATTGGCGGGCTCGATGGTTTACTGTCCCCATGAAAAGCTTGGCGGTCAAAATCGCCATCGCACTTGTTTTCAACGCCATCACCTTGTGGGTGGCGTCGGTGCTACCCGGGGTCCGGTTGGGGTCCGGGTTCCTCTGGGCCGTCGTGGTGTTCACGGCCGCCACCCTTCTGGTGAAACCGTTGGTTACCGGGCTGCTGCGCAGGCGGTGGGACCAGCGACAGCAGGCCGGCGGGCAGGAGCGCAGGACCTGGCTGATGACCAAGGTGTCCACCCTGGGCGCAAGCTTGCTGGCCACGCTGGCCGTCCTGATCTTGACCAGCCTCTTCTCGCAAGGGTTCGCCATCACAAGCCTGTTCGGCTGGATTGCCGCCACGATCGTCATCTGGCTCGCGTCCTTCATCTACGACTTCGTTGACGACGGTCTTGAAGCGAGGGCGCACCAGCTCCTTGGCGGCTCAGCCAACCCGGGGAAGCCATGAATGCCCGGCGGCTGGTCATCGCGGGCCTGGCCCTTGCGGTGCTGATCGCGGTCATCGCGGTCGTCTTTGACCAACTGGCCGTGCGTCCGGCCCAAACGACAGCCCAAAACTCCAGCCCTGCCAGCCCCTCTGCGGCGGGTTCCTCGCCCACCGGAAGCGGGGAAGCAGGCTCCGGCCCGCAATCCTCCGGAAGTCCGACGTCGGGCCCTTCCGCCGGCGGGGACGGCAACGGCGGTGCGTCCCCGGGTGCCAAACCCCTTGAAGTCCTGCCGCCTGTGACGGTGACCCCTACGGGCCTGCCGGAACCATCAGCTGCAGCGCCCCTGCTCAAGGGGAAACTGCCGGACCCTGGAAACGCTACAGGCGCCGTCGTGGACGGGTGGCCGAGCAGCGTCCTGACGCTGCCGGAAGGCACCACGATCGGGTCCACGAGTGTTTCGGGTTCAGGCGACGTCCTGCAGGTGACTGCCGACGGGGTGGTGGGCAAGCCGCAACAAGCCGTGATCGAGGATTTCAGGGCTTCGTTGGTTCCCCATGGTTTCTGGTCCGAAGAAGCACCTGCCCCGGACGGCGCGACGGCTGCCCGGTTCGTCCGCGGCACCGACACGATTACGGTCTCCGTGGCCACCACCGGAACCGGTAACTCGCGCTTCCAACTGCTGGGCAGTCTGCACTCGGACACGGAGTAGGGGTAGGCATGTACATTTCGCTTTCGGACCGCAGCGGCGGTAAGCGCGGAAAGTCTCCCAGCGAGCAGACGGCACTGTCGAAGGTGCCGTTTCGTTTGTCCCCGGTCATCGTGTGGCTTGGAATCGTCAGCATGGTCACGGATATCTCCTCCGAGTCGGTCACGGCCATCCTGCCCTTGTACGTCACGGGCTTCCTCGGTTTGTCGACCATAGCCTTCGGCTTCATCGACGGAATCAACCAGGGCGCGAGCGCCATCGTCCGGATCGCCGCAGGCTGGGCGTCAGACCGCAGCGGCCATCCCAAACGGATCGCCCTGGCCGGTTACGGACTGTCCATGCTGGCAAGGATCGGATTCCTTTTCGCCGGGGGCTTCTGGGCCGTAGCGGCGATCGTCACGGGGGATCGGATCGGCAAGGGAATCCGGACGGCGCCCCGGGATGCGCTGATCACGGTGTCGGCGCAACCGGAGCATCTGGCGCGGTCCTTCGGTATGCACCGGATGCTGGACAACATCGGTGCAGCGGCAGGGCCTCTGATTGCTTTCCTGATTCTGCTGGTCATCCCCAATGGCTTCAGCACAGTCTTTGTGGTGTCTTTGGCGTTTGCCGTGATCGGCGTGGCCGTCCTGGGATTGGTGGTTCCCGACCTCCGCGCACGGAGCGCGAAGGATGCACCGAAGGGCCAGCGGCTTCTTGCTTTTTCCTGGCGCCACTTCAAGGAACCGGGGTTGGGGAAGCTCCTTGTCTCTGCGGGACTCCTCGGGCTGGTGACCATCGGCGACGGCTTTATCTACCTGGTGCTCCAGGACCGGGACTCGTTCGCCGTCCAGTGGTTTCCGTTGCTGTTCGTGGGCACCAATGTCGCCTTCCTGGTGATGGCCGTCCCCTTGGGCCGCCTCGCCGACCGTTTAGGCAGGGTACCGGTCTTCATCGCAGGGCACGTGGCACTCCTGGCCTGCTACTTCCTGGCTGCGGCTCCGCTTGGTGGTCTCTGGGCAACGTTGACGTGCCTGCTCCTGCTCGGTGCGTTCTATGCGGCAACCGACGGGGTGCTGGCCGCGTTGGCGAGCCAACTGACGCCGGAGGGAAAGCTTGCCACCGGCATTGCCGCGGCCCAGACGGTCGTGGCTTTGAGCCGGATGGCGGCTTCGGCAGGGTTCGGTGTGCTGTGGTACGCCGTGGGGGCATCAGCTGCCGTCACGATCGCCGGCATCCTGCTGGCCTGCGTTGTGGTGGCAGTGATCTTCATCCTTCCTGGAGCCCGGCCCGGGCGGGCCGGCGCATGAGCGGAAGGATGGCTGGCGCAAAGCTTCGTTGGGGCATCCTGCTGGCTGTTACCGCCCTCATGCTGACGGCGGCGGGGGTTTACGCCGTCGACGCCTACCAAAGATTTGAGCAAAGCCGCACGGCTGCCCCTTCCGTGGGGGTGACTGCGGGACAACCCTTGCCGCAGGCTCCCTTCGTCCTTTTCCGCAACACCGCGGCCGGTCAGGGTTATGGCAACGCGGCAACGGTACCCCTCGCCGATCCGAAGGGCGAACGTGCCGTCAGCGGACAAGCGTGCGACAGGGTCTACGGAACGTCAGCCGAAGTGGTGTGCCTGAAAGCGAACCGGGGATTAGTTACTGCCTTTGAGGCCGCGGTCCTGGACCGGAACTGGCAGCAGCAAAGATCATGGGCACTGCCGGGCATTCCCAGCAGGACACGCATCAGCGCCGACGGCTCCACGATTGCCACCACCGTGTTCGTCACTGGCCATTCCTACGCAACGACCGGGTTCTCCACAGCAACGGAAATCAGCCGTGGAACAGAGAAGCCGGGAAACCTTGAGGACTTTGCCCTCATGGTCAACGGCGAGCGCGTGGTGGCTGCGGACAGGAACATTTGGGGCGTCACGTTCGTCCCCGGCCACCCGGACGCGTTCTACGCCACGGCCGCGTCGTCGGGTCGTCTGTGGCTGGTCAAGGGCAGCCTCTCCGGCAGGACGCTCACTGCGGTGCATGACAACGTTGAGTGCCCGTCCATCTCGCCGGACGGTACCCGGATTGCGTTCAAGAAGAACGACGGCGGTGCGCTGGGGACGCATTGGAAGGTGGCCGTTTTGGACCTCGCTACCGGGGCGGAAACGGTCCTGTCGGAAAAGCGGAGCGTTGACGATCAGATCGAATGGCTTGACGAGGATACGTTGCTGTATGGCCTGCCTGACCAGGCTGTTGAGGGCGACAGCAACATTTGGCAGCTGGACATCGAACCCGCGGCACAACCGGAGTTGTTCATCGCCCACGCCTGGTCACCGAGCGTCGTCCGCTGACTGCGAGGCTCAGCAGAGCGTCAGAAGACCGCACAGGAGTCCACCTACTGCGTGGCTGTCGGTGTCGGCGTCGGTGTGGGTGTCGCCGTCGTCGTTGGCGTTGCAGTGGCTGTTGAAGTCGCCGTTGGCGTCGGCGATGCCGTAGCCGTCTGCGCTTGTGTCTGGGTGGCTGTCGAGTAGACCACGTCCACGAAGTAGTTGGTGGCATTCCATGAATTGGCTGGCATCACGCCCCCGCTGCCGTAACGGTAGAGGCCGTTGTTGGGGCCCGAGGCCGTGAAGACACCGCTTGTCCAGGTGGTGTTGAAGAAGCCCTGGGTGTACGAGTAGCGGCCATTGGGAGCGCGGTAGGACACCACATATGTCTGGCCCGTAGACAATGCCACCGGGGTGGACAACGTGGCGGTCTGCCAGCCCGTTGCGGTCTCGTTGGTGAACGTCACCTGGGCCAGCCTGGTGCCTGCGGAGTTCCACAGCGAACCTACGTGGGTGCCGGTGTTGCCGGTGCCCTTGTAGAACCGGATACCCGTGACGCTTCCGGCCTGGGAAACCGTGAAGGCAGTTCCCAGTTCCACCGACTTGGTTTCCGGTGCCGCAAGCACCTGCGGAACGAGCGAGCCGAAGATGGTGCTCTGCTGGACGGAGGCGCTCGCGGTCGTGAATTGCCACGTGGTGGTCGGCAAGGTCTGCCCCTGTTGGTTGGCCACCCCGGAAACGCTTGCCGTGATGACGGTGCTCGCGGGCAGTGCGGAGGTCGGTGTGAAGGTGATGACCCGGGCGTCGGCGGACAACGCCGCCGACCCCGCCACCGGGCTTCCGTTGGCCGACAACGTGAAGGTAGCGCCCGGGTTAATGGCAGTGGAGAAGGTCATCGATGGCCTCACGTCGGTGGGTATCGACGTGGCTCCCGGCGCGGGCACCTGCGCAGTGATGCTCAGGGGTTGTGCAGGCTGCTGGAACAGCAGGTCCACGAGGTAACTTGCCGTGGAGCGGGTGCCGGGGAAGTCACCGCTGTAGGTGTACATGCCGGAGTCGGCGTCAACGCGCAGGGGGCCGCTGGTGAAGCCTTCGGGACCGAAGCCTCCGCTCGTGTAGGAGTACTTGCCGCCGGGCACCTTGTAGGCGGCAATGTACTCGGTGTCCGCCTGGATGCTGACGGGTTGGCTGAACGTTGCCGTTTGCCAGCCGCTGGTGGACTCGTTGGCGAAGGTAACCGTGGCCAGCAGTTGGCCCGCAGCCGTGTACAGCGAGCCCGTGTGCGTTCCGGTGTTACCACTGGATTTGTAGAACCGGACGCCGGTTACCTGCCCGGCCGTGTCACTGCTGAAGCGCACACCCAGGGTCAACGGAACGGCGTCATCCACTTCCATCGTGCCGGGGGTCACGGTGTCCTGGTAAAGGGTGCAGGGGCACACTCCGGGCGTCCTGGCCGGCGGGACTGTGGTGAAAGTCCAGGTGTTGCCGGTGATGGGAGTGCCGGATACCGCCGTTGCGGTCACTGTGGCCGTGTAGCTTGTGCCTTCGGCCAGTGGAGCGGACGGAGTGAACGTGACCTTGCGTGTTGCGTCAACGTAGGCGCTGGTTCCCGCAACGGCGGTGCCACTGGCGGTCTTGAGCGCCAGTTTGACGCTGGAAGCCACTGCTGCCTCGGACAGCACTCCACTAACAGTCGTCGTCAACGGAACGCTGGAGGCGCCGCTTGCCGGTGACTGGCTGCCGACGGTGAATGCCGGAGCGGCGACCATGACCACGACGTCCACCAGGTAGCTGGCCGTCGACCGCGAACCGGGGAAGTCGGAGTTGTAGGAGTAAGCCCCTGCGTCCGGGCCTGTCCGCAGCGGCCCGACGCTGAGGCCCTGTCCAAATCCGTTGCTGGTTGCCGAGTACGCTCCGGTGGTGGATTTGTAGGCAGCGATGTATTCGGTATTGGCAGCCATTTGCACCGGTTGGCTGAACATCGCAGTTTGCCACCCTGCGCTGCTCTCATTGGCGAACGTGACTGTTGCCAGCAACTGACCGGATGCCGTGTACAGGGAGCCGGTGTGCGTTCCCGTGTTGCCGGCCGACTTGTAGAACCGGACGCCGTTGACAGTGCCTGCTGAAACGCTCGTGAAGCGCACGCCAAGAGTCAGCGGTACGCCGTCCTGGATTTCCGCGATCCCGGGAGTGACGCTGTCGTCGTAGAAACTGCACGGGCAGGCGCCCGGAGCGGGGGCAGTTGCGGCCGTGGTGAATGTCCAGGTGCCACCGGAGGCGACTTGGCCGCCCACGGCATCGGTGCCGGCCAGGGTTGCCGTGTACTGGGTGCTGAAGGCCAGTTGGGATGACGGGGTGAAGGTAGCCTTCCGGGTGGTGGCGTCATAGGTGGTGGTACCGGCCACCGGACCTGCCGCCGAACGAAGTGTCAGTTGCACGCTGGCCGCCGTGACGGGCTTGGAGAAGACTCCACTCACGGTGGTTGCGACCGAAACACTGGACGATGACGGGATGGGGGTCTGTCCGCTGACAGTCAGGGGCGAATTGTCCGTGGTGCTGAAGATGGCATCCACGAAGTAGTTTCCACCGTTGAAGCTGGCTGTTGGGAAACCCTGGGACGTGCTGTAGACACCGGCCGGTTCCGCGCCGAAACCGCCGGCAACCTTCATGGGCGCGTCGTTGAAGCCCGAATACGCCCATTGGAAGTCCTTGGTGGCGTAGTGGCCTCGCGGTGCCCAGTAGGAGACCGTGTACTTTTGCCCGGCCGCCACGGGCACGGGTTGGCTGAAGAGGACGCTCTGCCAGCCCGAAGCGGTTTCATTGGCGAACGTTGCGGTGGCAAGGCGGGTGCCTGCGGAGTTCCAGAGGGAACCAATGTGGGTTCCCGTGTTCGCGGTGCTCTTGTAGAAGCGCGCACCGGTGATGAAGCCGTCCACGGACGGCGTGAAACGCAGGCCCATCTCGTATGCGCCGCCGTCGCCGGAGTCAACCACCGGTGGAACCGCCTGGCCGAAGACCGTGTACGGGCCGTTTACCGTCAGGTTGCGCGTGGCCACCGCGCCGATGTTCGCGCTGTCGTCCACTGCCCGCACTTGGATGGTGGCAGTCGCCAGGCCCTTCTGCACATAGCTGTACGTCCAGTTCGCCTTGCCGGTGGCAGGGTGCCAGGATGTGCCGCCGTCGGTTGAAACCTCGACGCCGGCAACCACGCCGCCCGCGTCCGTTGCCGTTCCGCTGACGGTGACGTTGCTTCCGTGGGCCACAGCGGCATTGTTGGCAGGGGCGTTGATGGTGGTGGTGGGGCCTGTTTTGTCGCCGCTGGCGGTGGTCGCCACCAAGCCGGATGCCAGGGTTGCCGGTTGGGCACCCATGTCGGCAAGCAGGTTCACCTGCGCCTGCCGCATCCGGATATCGGCAGGGGCGCCGTTTCCGTCGTGTTCCTGGTCAAGGCCCCATGTCCACTGCACGCTGCCGGCGGAGAAAACCAATGCACCGCTCGCCGCCTTGTACAGGGTGACGCTGTGCTTGGTGGTGCCCGGCGCCACCGTGTTCCCGAAGTCCTGCAGGTATTGGCTGACACTGCCGGTGGTTGTGGACAAGCGGATGAGCCCGGCCGGCCGGAAGCCGTTGTCCAGGTCTTCGTTCGATTCGTAGCCGATCGTGTGGGGCGCCAACGCAGCGGAGGTGCCTGCCGACATCGATGCCAGGGAAGTATTGCGCCAGAGCCGGGTCTTGCCCTCTTCGGCGGAAACTGTCACGGGGAGGTCCGTGTAGTTGGACATGTAGAGGGTTCCCGTGAGGCCGTTTTCGGGCAGGCCTCCGCCGTTTGCCTGGGAAGCGAACCGCGGATCCCGCCAGGTGCCCGTCCACTGGGTGGTGGGATCGATCTTGGCGTTGGACCACGTTTCCTTGTAACTGGTCAGCGTCCGGCCCGGCGTACCGTCCACGCTCGAAGGCTCGAACCGGGTTCGCCAGTACATCTCATTGCCGGAAAGGAACTGGAGGTTTACCCCCGCATCCCGTGCTGCCGTGACATTGGCGCGCTGGTTTCCGGACCAGTACTCGTCGTGCCCTACGGACAGGAACACCTTATGGTTGAGCAGTTCGGCGCCGCGGGTGTCCGTATCCAGTCCGCTGATGTAACTGACGTCATAGCCGTTCTGTTCGAGGAACCGGACCATGGGGTATTCGTTGGCGAAGTAGAAATCGCGGCCGTCCGGTCCGCTTCGGCTGGCCATGGGGCGGTTATAGCTGATCTTGTAGGCACGCCCGTTGACGGCACCTTGATAGAAGTCCGCGCCCCCGTAGGTGTTGTAGGCCTGCCACGTCGTATCCGACGTCTGGAAGAGCACGCTTGACCGGTTGCCGTCATTGCGCACCACGAACGTGATGTGGCTTTGCCCGCCGGTATCCGGCCGGGTCAGCAAAGCAAAGTAGACGCCGGACACTGCCGTTGCCGGGACCTGCCACGTTGCCGATACCGCCCAGGTGCCGCAGTCATAGAGTTCAGTGGCCAGGTCGGTGCGGCATGCCGGTTGGTTCTGCCGGAAGGCCGAGGGTGTCACGGTGGCTATCTTGCGTGCCCCGTTTCCGCCGTACCAGCCGCTGCGGTAAATGGCGATCGTGTAGTTGGATGCCGAGGTATCGACTTTGAATTGGATTGATTGGCCGGCGTTGACACTCATGGCTGTGGAGAAGCCTTGGATGCTGTCATCGCCGGCGCCGTCGATGTCCCATTCCGACGGCGGGCTGCCCGGTTTTGAGTTCTCGCACACCACGGGATTCACCACGGGGTCGCACGGGCCCGCTGCGAAGGCGGCAGGTACCGTCAAGGGCAGCAAGGACGCAACCATCGCAACGACCAGGGGTACAAAGAAACCTTTGAAGAACCGTGGTGGCCGGGTAGCGGAAGGACCGGGCATCAGAACTCCTGGGTGGTACGCCGATTGCTAAACAAAGGTCCGCGCACATGCCCGGTCCCTGCTCACCGCTCCCCAGCCAGGGTAAAACCAGATCTTCAGTTGAAAACCATCACAGCCACAGCCACCATGCCCATGTATTCCGAATTTCGGACCGCGACCCGGCGGACCCGGCAAACCGGGGATCCGGCCGGATCACCGGAACGCATGCGCCAGGTAACCCTAGGCAGGAGTGTAGGGATGCGGGCGGGTGCCCGCAAGGCTTTCCCGCCATGGATCCCGGGTTTTCAACAAATCCGCAGTAGATTTAGTGGGATACCGCCACCGGGGCCATCCAGGAGAACCAACCACCTTGCATTTGAAGAGTTTGACCGTCCGCGGGTTCAAGTCGTTTGCGTCGGCCACGACGTTCGACTTCGAGCCGGGAGTCACTGCGGTGGTGGGGCCCAACGGCTCCGGCAAGTCCAACGTCGTTGACGCCCTGGCGTGGGTCATGGGCGAACAAGGGGCCAAGACCCTGCGTGGCGGCAAAATGGAAGACGTCATCTTCGCCGGCACGTCCGGCAGGCCGCCCCTGGGCAGGGCACACGTGTCGCTCACCATCGACAACACCGACAACGCGCTTCCCATCGAATACAGCGAAGTCACCATTTCGCGCACCCTGTTCCGCACCGGTGGCTCCGAGTACGCCATCAACGGTGTGCCGTGCCGCTTGCTGGATATCCAGGAGTTGCTTTCCGATTCGGGACTTGGCCGGGAGATGCACGTCATCGTCGGCCAGGGCCAACTGGACCGGGTGCTGCACGCGACTCCGGAGGACCGCCGGGGCTTCATCGAAGAAGCCGCCGGTATCCTCAAACACCGGCGGCGCAAGGAAAAGACAGTCCGCAAGCTGGAGGCGATGCAGGCCAACCTTTCGCGGCTGGGAGACTTGACCGCAGAGATCCGCCGCCAACTGACGCCCCTGGGCAAACAGGCAGAAATCGCCCGCCGCGCCCAAACGGTCCAGTTCGACGTCCGCGATGCCAAAGCAAGGCTTTTGGCCGACGACCTGGTGCAGCTCACCAGCAGCCTGGAGCAGGACGTGGCCGATGAAGCTGCCCTCAAGGAACGCCGTCAGGTGGTTGAAGCGGAACTCGGTCACGGGCGGCAGCGGCAGGCAGAGCTGGAACAGCGCGCCGCTGAAGCAACGCCGCGCCTCAACGCCGCACGCGATCGCTGGTACCAACTTTCGGCAAACCGGGAACGGCTCCGTTCCCTGGCCTCGCTGGCGGGTGAGCGTCGGCGTCTCCTGGGGGCCTCGGAAGCCTTGCCGGATTCCGGCCGCGACCCTGAACAACTTGAACGCCAAGCGGCCAAGGTGCGTCAGGAGCAAGCAGCTTTGGAACACGATGTCCTCGCCAAGCAGGCGGCCCTCCTGGAAGCTACCGTGGCCAAGGACAGCGCGGAGGCGCTCGCAGCCGCCGAGGACAAGCGCTTGACCGCCATGCTGCGGGCAGCGGCAGACCGCCGGGAAGGCTTGGCCCGGCTCGCCGGGAAAGCGGCCGCGGCCCGTTCGCGGGTGGATGCTGCCGAAGCCGAACGCGGACGTATCCGGGAATCGCTCGCAGCTGCCGATGAGCGGCGCCGTTCCGCACACAGCGAGTTCACCGCCCTCGAATCCCAGGTTGCCGGAGTCGAGGACGGCGAGGAAAGCCTCGACGCCGATTACGAGGAAGCCAACCAGGTCCTCGATGCAGTCACCGCCGAGATCGAAGAACTCAAGGCCGCCGAGCGCGGCGCCCTGCGGGAACGCGACGCGCTGGTTGCCCGGCGCGACGCACTGCAGCTGGGCCTGAACCGCAGGGACGGTTCGCAGAGGCTGCTCGGTGGGGACGTTACAGGCATCCTCGGGCCCTTGGCCGGGATGCTCGCCATCGAACCCGGCTACGAAACAGCGGTATCTGCAGCCTTGGGTGAGGCATCCGATGCCTTGGTCGCCGCCGATACCGCAGCAGCCCTGGCTGCGTTCAGCACCCTCAGGGCGGACGACGCCGGACGTGCCGTCCTGCTTCTGGCTAGCAGCGACGGGCCGGAGACCGCCAACGACGGCGCGTTGCCGCAGGGCTGCCGGTGGGTACATGACGTCGTCAAAGCCACTGAAGCGCCGGCCCAGAGTGCGCTTGCCCTCCTGGCCGGGGCCGTCGTCGTCGAGGACCTGGCAGCAGCGGCGGAACTGATCGCTGAGCGCCCCGGGCTGAGGGCGGTCACCAGGTCAGGCGATGTGTTGACATCATTGGCCGCGCACGGCGGATCAGCGACCGTGCCGTCGTTGATCGAGGTCCAGGCCGCCGTCGACGACGCCGTTGCCAGGCTCCAGGACGTTACCGCCGGTTTGGAGCGCAACCGTTTCCGCCTGGCGGCAGCGAAGGCGCGGCAGGCTGAAGCCCGGGACCGGGCAGACGCTGCGCTGGAGAAGCTGCACGAATCCGATGCCCGGCTGGCGGCCGTGGCCGAACGGTTGGGACACCTGAACTCCGTCCTGCGTGGCGCCGTAGGGGAAAGTGAAAGGCTTGCGGCCACGCTGGCCAAAGCCGAGGCGAACATCGCCGAAGCCACCATGGATCTGGACGTGGCCTCCGAGCGCCTGGAAGCAGCCCAGGAAGCCCCCGACGATGAACCCTCCACCGATCTCCGGGACGAACTTGCCGAACAGGCCCGCACCGCACGGGCCAAGGAAATGGAAGCACGGCTGGCGCTCAGGACCGCAGAGGAACAGCTCGGCGCCGTGGGCAACCGGGCCGCCTCGCTGGAAAGGGCTGCAGCAACCGAACGCCGGGCCCGGGAGGAGGCCGCACGCCGCGCGCAAAGGCGCCGTGCCCAGGCAGCCCGGGCAGCAGCCGTCCAGGCGGGAGCCACGCACACGCTCCGGTTCCTGGACATCTCCGTGGAGCTCGCGGCGGGCGAACGGGACCTGGCCGAGGAAATCCGCGAAAAACTCGACAAGGAACTTGCCCACGTCCGTTCCGTCAACGAGGAACGTGCCAAGGAATTGGCGGAGCTGACCGATTCGGTGCACAAGGACGAGCTGGCCCGTGCGCAGCAGCGACTGCGTATTGAGGCGCTTGAAGCCAGGTCAATCGACGAACTTGGGATGTCCGCAGGGCAGTTGGTGGCGGAGTACGGTCCGGACCAGCCGGTTCCGGTGCCCGCAACTGCAAGTACTGGAAAAACGGACAAGTGGGCGGAGCTCAGGGCGCCCGTTGACGAGGACGGGCAACCCCTTCTCCACGGTGTTCCGTTTGTCCGTGCCGAGCAGGAGAAGAGGCTGAAGAAGGCTGAACGGGACCTCGCTTCGCTGGGCAAAGTCAACCCTTTGGCCTTGGAAGAATTCGCGGCCTTGGAGGAACGGCACCAGTTCCTCAGCTCCCAGCTGGAAGACCTCAAAGCCAGCCGGAAGGACTTGCTGGACATCATCAAGGAAGTCGACAACCGCGTCCAGCAGGTGTTCACTGAGGCCTTCGCCGACACCTCCGCTCAGTTCGACCACGTCTTCGCTCGCCTCTTTCCGGGCGGCGAGGGCCGCTTGGTGCTGACCGATCCGGACGACATGCTGACCACAGGGATCGAGGTCGAGGCGAGGCCTGCCGGCAAGAAGATCAAGAGGCTCTCCCTCTTGTCAGGCGGCGAGCGGTCGCTCACCGCAGTGGCGTTGCTCGTCGCGATTTTCAAGGCGCGGCCTTCGCCCTTCTACGTCATGGACGAGGTGGAAGCCGCGTTGGACGACACCAACCTTGGCCGCCTCATCACGATCTTCGAGGAATTGCGTGAGTCCAGCCAGCTGATCGTCATTACGCACCAGAAACGGACCATGGAAGTGGCCGATGCCTTGTACGGGGTAACAATGCGCGGGGACGGTGTGTCCACGGTTATCAGCCAACGCCTCGGGGACGGGGCCTAGCTGTGTGAGAAGGTAGGGGAGTGAACGATTTCCTACCCATAATCCTGTCCATAGTCGCTGCGCTCGTGGTGATTGGCGGACTGGTCCCGGTCCTGCTCAAGGCCCGTAAGTCCGGCTCCAAATACCCCGGGACCCGCGACGCCAACGACCCCCTCCAGTCGCCGGCAGCAAGCGGCGGAACCTTGGTGGAGGACCGGCCGGAGCCCGCCCCCGCGCCCGGCCGTCACGGCTCCCTCGAAGAGACCTTGGTCCCGGACGATGCCGCCGGGCTGGAAACCATTGCCGTGGAGACCCCGGCACCCGTGGAGGGCCGCCTTACCCGTCTTCGCGCACGCCTGGTCAAGTCCAACAACATCCTGGGCAAGGGCCTGCTGGCCCTGCTTTCGGGTGACAAGATCGACGAGAACGTGTGGGACGAGGTGGAGGAGACCCTTCTCCTGGCAGACCTTGGAACAGAACCGACCATGGAACTCGTGGAGTCCCTGCGCGAGCGCGTCAAGGTCCTGGGAACCCGCGATCCGGAGCATGTCAAGGCCATGCTCCGGGAAGAACTCATCAAGCTCGTTGACCCGTCCATGGACCGTTCCTTGAACGTCGCCCGCCAAGGTGACCGTCCCGCCGTCGTGCTGGTGGTAGGTGTCAACGGCGTCGGCAAGACCACCACGGTGGGCAAGCTGGCGCGTGTCCTGGTGGCTGAAGACAAGGACGTCCTGCTGGGAGCAGCGGACACCTTCCGTGCGGCAGCGGCCGAACAGCTCGCCACGTGGGGCCAGCGCGTGGGCGTGCCCACGGTGAAGTCGGACATCGACGGCGCGGACCCCGCTTCGGTGGCCTACGAGGCAGTCAAGGCCGGCATCGACCAGGAAGTCGATGTTGTCATGGTGGATACCGCGGGCCGCCTGCAGAACAAGACCGGCCTGATGGACGAGCTTGGCAAGGTCAAGCGCGTCATCGAAAAGCTGGCCGAAGTGGACGAGGTCCTGTTGGTGCTGGATGCCACCACCGGCCAGAACGGGCTGAACCAGGCGCGGGTCTTTGCCGAGGTGGTCAACATCTCCGGCATCGTCCTGACCAAGCTCGATGGCACCGCCAAGGGCGGCATCGTGGTCGCGATCCAGAAGACGCTGGGCGTGCCGGTCAAGCTCATCGGCCTGGGCGAAGGGCCCGACGACCTCGCGCCTTTCGACGCCGAGGGCTTCGTGGACGCACTGCTCAACTAGTTCTCAACTGACTGGCAATAGGGGTTGTTCTGAGCGTTCAGAGCAACCCCTGTTGCCAGTCAGTTTTGTTTAACCGCGGGTTCGCGGGCGGGAAGCCACGCTGCCGCGGTCACCAGGAGCACCCCGCCGGTGATTCCAAAAGCCCAGCCGTAGCCCAACTGGTCCGCCAGGAGCCCGGCAACCACCGGGCCGATGATGGCTCCGGTATCGGCCGCCATCTGGAACACTGCCAGGACGCGGCCACCGGAGCGGCCCCGGCCAATCACATCGGCGACGGCGGCCTGCTGCGCCGGGCCCAGCAAGCCGGAGCCGAAACCCGCCACTGCGGAGGCAACGAGGAACCACACCAGGTCACCGGTCACGCCGATGAGCCCCGTAGCGGCTCCCGTGATGACCAATCCCGGGATAAGCAGCGGCTTCCGTCCCCAGGAGTCCGAAAGCCGGCCGGAGAACGTCAAAGCGAGTGCGTTACCCATGGCGAACACAGCAAGCGCCCACGCCGCCGTTTCCGGACGTGACTGCAGGACGGCCGTGGCAAACAAGGGGATGGTGGCCATGCGCACACCGAAGGTGACCCAGCCGTTGCCGAAACTTGAGAAGACGGCCGCCCGGTAGGCCGAATCGGCGAGTGCCTCTTTCAGCGTCATGGCAGGCGCGTGCCGTGCCTCCTCACCCAGCTGGTTCGTGCCGGTCAACATCGTCCGCACAACGACGGCGGCGAGCAGCAGGGCAGCGGCGTACACCAGGAACGGCACGCGCAGGCCGAAACCGGCCAGGAGTCCGCCCACCACGGGCCCCAGGACGCTGCCGATCAGGAAGGCCGAAGCGTAGGCTCCCGAAACCTGGCCCCTTCGCTCCGGCGGCGCCAGCCGGATCAGCAGGCCCATGGCGGCGACGGTGAACATCACCGAACCCGCTCCGCCCAGGCCGCGGAAGATCAACAACTGCCAGTAGTTTTGCGCGAAAGCGCAGGCCGCAGTCGATGCGGCAACAATCAGCAGCCCGCTCACATAGACGCTCCGCTCCCCGAAGCGGACGATCAGCTGCCCGCCCGCCGGCGCGAAGACGAGGCGCATGAAGGCGAAGATACTGACGATCACCGCGGCGGCCGTCGCGCCGACGTCGAAGGTCGTGGCAAATTGCGGCAGTACCGGGGCCACCAGCCCGAAACCCAGGGCGATGAGGAAGGCGGCGGCCAGCATGACCTTCACGTCGCGGGGAAGCGGCTCCCTCTGCTGCCTGATCCTTGGTGGCTGGGTGGATCGGGGCGACTGTGGCATCCGGGGTGGTCCTGTCAGGGTCGAAGGTTTTTGCGTGGGCGCGGTACTCGTCCCGGGCCTGTGTGACGCATGAAACATATCCGTAACAACGAGGTTATGCATCATTTACGTTGGGGAGGTTGATGTAACAGGCCCGCAATCTAAATCCCGCGCAGGTGAAACACTGCGGCACAAAACTTTATTGCAGGACGCAAAAGGCGTCAGGACAGCGGACGAACCGCAGTACTAGCAAGAGAGGACGTGCACCATGGAACTTACCGCAGGTCACGTATGGGTCATGGTGGCGGCAGCGCTTGTGCTGTTCATGACACCGGGATTGGCATTCTTCTACGGTGGTATGACACGGGCCAAGGCCGCCCTGAACATGATGATGATGAGTTTCATCTCCATCGGCATCGTGGGCGTTGTATGGGTGCTGTGGGGGGCATCCATGAGCTCCGGCGAGGGCTTCATGGAGATCGTGGGGAACCCGTTTGCATCATTTGGACTGGCGGGAGTGGACGCCACTCCTGACGGTTACATCAAGGTAGGCTTCGCAGCCACGTTCGCCATCATCACAGTGGCCCTGATCAGCGGCGCGATCGCCGACCGTGCCAAGTTCGGCGCCTGGAGCCTCTTCGTTCCCGTATGGGTCACGCTGGTCTACTGCCCCTTGGCCTACATGGTGTGGGGCGGCGGCCTGTTCGGTCCCGAGGGTGCCATCGGCAAGGCGCTCGGCCCGGCCATCGACTTCGCCGGCGGAACGGTAGTGCACATCAACGCCGGCGTGGCCGCACTCGTCCTGGTGCTGATCATCGGCAACCGCCGCGGCTTCGGCAAGGACCCCAACCACCGCCCGCACAACATTCCCTTCGTGATGCTCGGTGCAGCCATCCTGTGGTTCGGCTGGTTCGGGTTCAACGGCGGCGCGGCAACCACCGCTGAGCAGGGCGGCCTCATCTGGGTCAACACCCTCGCAGCTCCGGCCGCAGCAATGATCGGCTGGCTCATCACCGAACGCATCCGCGACGGCCACCCGACGTCCCTCGGCGCTGCGTCCGGCGTCGTGGCAGGCCTCGTTGCCATCACCCCGGCTTGCGCCAACGTCGATCCCATCGGCGCCCTGGGCCTGGGCTTGGTCGCCGGTATCGCGTCCGCCCTCGCCGTAGGCCTGAAGTTCCGCTGGGGCTTCGACGACTCCCTGGACGTGGTGGGAGTACACCTGGTCTCCGGCATCATCGGAACCGTAGCACTGGGCTTCATCGCAAAGCCGGTGGACGGCGTGGGCGGCGGCCTCTTCTACGGTGGCGGCATGGCCCAGATGTGGGCGCAGCTCGCAGCGGCCGGCATCGCCATCGCCTTCTCCGCCATCATGACGGCGATCATCGCCCTGGCCATCCACAAGACCATGGGCTTCCGGGTCTCCACTGAGCAGGAGAACGTCGGCGTTGACCTCAGCCTCCACGCCGAGACGGCCTACGAGTTCGGTGTAGGCGGCCACGGTGGAAGCTTCCAGCCGCTGCACGACGTGATGACCGGCAAGAACGACGCCGCAGTGGAATCCAAGGCCACCGCAGCCGAAGGCAAGGAGAGTGTCCAGGCATGAAACTCATTACAGCGATCGTCCGTCCGGAGAAGCTTGAAGCAGTCCGGGAAGGCCTGGAAGCGTACGGCGTCCAGGGGTTGACGGTCAGCGCGGCCAGCGGCTACGGCCGGCAGCGGGGCTACACGGAGGTGTACCGCGGTGCTGAATACAACGTGGACCTGCTGCCCAAGATCCGCATCGAGGTTCTTGCCACCGACGAACAAGCGGACGACATCCTGGATGTCCTCATTGCAAGCTCCAACACCGGCCGGGCCGGTGACGGGAAAGTCTGGACCGTGGACGTCTACGAAGCGGTCCGTGTCAGGACCGGGGAGCGCGGCGCGGCGGCCATTTAGGCGGACGGCCGGACCCCGGCTGTTGATCCGGGAAACGAACAGCGGGCCGGGTACCGAAAAGGTACCCGGCCCGCTTGGCCGTTAACAGTCAGCCGTCCCGAAACAGTCAGCCACCGTGGGACAGTCAGCCCCTGTGACTTGCCGCCGCAGGACTGTTACTGCCGGTGTGCCCGCTGTCGCTGCGCCCGCCGCTGGTGCCCCACGCTGCCGGCCCCTGGCTGCCGGCGTCGTACTCCTCCAGCGGGACCGCATCCTGCGCCCAGGCACGGAGCACGGGTTCCATGATCCGCCAGCAGTTCTCCGCGGTGTCACCGCGGACGGAGAGGAGCGGATCGCCGGTAAGGATGCCTTCCAGGACTTCGCCGTAAGGCAGCATGCCGGCAGCGTTGAGCTCGGTGATCAAGCTCGCCCGGTCCAGGGTGAACACGTCGCCAGGGCCGTTGACGTCGACGTCGAGCTGCAGGACGTCGGGACCGAAACCGATCCGAAGGTGGTTGGGGGAGTCGACGCCGGAGAACCCGACCGGCAAATGCGGCACGGGACGGAAAGTCACCACGGCTTCCTTCCGTTTGTGGCCCATCGCCTTGCCGGAGCGCAGGATGAACGGGACGCCCTTCCAGCGCCAATTGTCGATCTCCACCGTGACCTGGGCGAGGGTTTCGGTGTTCCTGGCGGGGTCCACGCCCGGCTCGGCCGCGTAGTCGGTAATGGTGCGCTCGCCGAGCTTCCCGGCTGTATAGCGGGCCCGGCGGGTCGAATCCTGGAACGGGGCCTTGATGCTGCTGGCACGCAGGACCGCGGCCACGGCGTCACGGAGATCGCGTTCGTCGATGGAGGCGGGGGCGTCGATGGCCAGGAAAGCCATGATGTGGAGCAGGTGGCTTTGGATCATGTCCTTGAGGGCGCCGGCATGGTCGTAATAGCGGGCACGGCCTTCCAAAGCCAGGTCTTCGTCGAAGATGATCTCGACTTTTTCGATGTGGTCGCGGTCCCACACCGGTTCCAGGAAGCGGTTGGCGAAACGCAGTCCGAGGATGTTCAGCACCGTGGCCTTGCCGAGGAAGTGGTCCACCCGGTGGATGTGGTCTTCCGGGACCAGCGCGGCAAGTACCTTGTTCAGTTCCCGGGCCGATTCCAGCCCCGCGCCGAAAGGCTTCTCCAATACCAGCCGGGTTCCAGGCGGAAGCTGGTCACGGCGCAGGAGGGCACAGGCTTTCTGGCTGACTTCCGGGGGAAGGGCGAAGTAGATGGCAACCGGCCCTTCCAGACGCGCCAGCAAGTCGGCGAGCCTGCCGTCCGCCGTGACGTCGACCTGATGGTATTCCGTGGATGCGGCCACCGAGTCCAGTACTGACCGGCCTGCGCTTTCCGCGGCGCCGGCGGCTGCAGCGAAGGATGTGTCCACGCGTTCCTTCCACTGCCGAGCGGTCCAGGGATCGGACCCGGCCCCGACCAGTCGAAGCCCGCCAACCCTGCCTGTGGCAAGGAGGCCGGCAAGTCCCGGAAGGAGCAGGCGGCCGGTGAGGTCGCCTGAAGCGCCGAGAATGAGCAACGTTTTCACAGTTGTTTTGCTGGTCACTGTGCCAGCATGCCATCTTGTGGACGCGACTTGGTACCCTAGATAGTCGAGTCCCCTAGTTGACGCTGATTTATTAGGGTTGAGACACATTGTTGGGGCAGGAACGTCAAAGACTCCGGTGAGCCGCAAGGCCGCCATTCGCAGACCATCGAAAGAAGTGCACGGCGCGTGTTCAATTCACTCTCTGACCGGTTGACAGCAACCTTCAAGAACCTCCGTGGCAAGGGCCGCCTGTCGGAGGCCGATGTCGACGCCACAGTCCGGGAGATACGCCGCGCCCTGCTGGATGCCGACGTCGCGGTTCCCGTGGTCCGTGAGTTCACGTCGCGGATCCGCGAGCGTGCGCTCGGCGCTGAAGTGTCCGGGGCGCTGAACCCGAGCCAGCAGATCGTGAAGATCGTCAACGAGGAACTCGTGGAGATCCTCGGCGGTGAAACGCGGCGCATCAGGTTGGCCAAGACCGGCCCTACCATCATCATGCTGGCCGGCCTCCAGGGTGCGGGTAAGACGACCCTCGCGGGCAAGCTGTCCAAGTGGCTTAAGTCCCAAGGCCACAGCCCCATGCTCGTTGCCTGCGACCTGCAGCGGCCCAACGCCGTCACCCAGCTCCAGGTGGTGGGCCAGCGCGCAGGCGTTCCGGTGTTTGCTCCGCACCCGGGCGCCACCTCTGAACTTGAACACCCGGCAGGCGATCCGGTGGCCGTGGCCAAGGCCGGCGTCGAGGAAGCCCGCCAGAAGCTTCACGACGTCGTGATCGTTGACACCGCCGGCCGCCTCGGCGTCGACGCCGAAATGATGGACCAGGCGCGGCGCATCCGCCAGGCGATCATCCCGAACGAAGTCCTTTTCGTCATTGACGCCATGATCGGCCAGGACGCCGTGAATACGGCAATGGCCTTCGACGAAGGCGTCAACTTCACCGGCATCGTCCTGTCCAAGCTCGACGGCGATGCCCGCGGTGGTGCCGCGCTGTCAGTAGCGTCCGTGACGGGCAAACCGGTCATGTTCGCTTCCACGGGTGAAGGGCTCGACGATTTCGAGTTGTTCCACCCGGACCGCATGGCCTCGCGCATCCTGGACATGGGCGATGTCCTGACCTTGATCGAACAGGCTGAGAAGGCCTGGGACAAGGAAGAAGCTGCCCGGATGGCGAAGAAGTTCGCCGACCAGGAAGACTTCACGCTGGACGACTTCCTTGCCCAGATGCAGCAGATCCGCAACATGGGCTCCATGAAGAAGATGCTCATGATGATGCCGGGTGCGCAAAACATCCGGCAGCAGCTGGAGAACTTCGACGAACGGGAAATTGACCGCGTTGAGGCGATTGTCCGGTCCATGACCCCGCACGAGCGCGTGGCTCCCAAGATCATCAACGGTTCCCGCCGTGCCCGTATCGCCAAGGGCTCCGGCGTCCACGTCTCCGAGGTCAACGGCCTGCTGGAGCGGTTCGCCCAGGCTCAGAAGATGATGAAGAAGATGGCGCAGGGCGGCGGCATGCCCGGTATGCCGGGAATGCCCGGCCTGGGTGGACCCGGCGGCGGCCGCAAGGGAGGCAAGAACGCCCCCAAGAAGAAGGCGCGTTCGGGCAACCCCGCCAAGGCTGCGCAGGAGTTGCGCGAGGCAGAGGCCAAGCGCGCAGCTGCCGCGGCTGCTCCCAAGGGTGCAGCGTTCGGCCAGGGCGCCGCTGACTTCGATCCGTCCTCGTTGAACCTGCCCAAGGGCTTCGACAAGTTCCTGGGTAAATAAAGCGCAGGCAAGGCTGACCGGCCTCCGGTCAGCCCGGTATGCCCCGTCGTCCTCCCGTGATGTCGCAGCCCTCGCATAGGCTGGTCCAATGCACAAACAGCGCGTAGTTTTTGTCCACGGCCTGGGCAGTTTCGGCGCTGCGGCCTGGCCAAAACAGCATGGCCTTGCCCTGCGGTATGACTGCCTTTTCCTGAGGCGGCACGGTTTCGATCCCGTGGCCGAGCCCCTTGAGTCGGACATTTCCGCGGATGTGGCCATCCTTGTTGACGCGCTGGCCGACTCGGGCGGGGGACACGTGGTTGCCCACGAACAGGGTGCCATTTCCGCCATGCTCGCCGCGGTGGAGCGCCCGGACCTGGTGTTTTCGTTGTCCTTGGTGGAACCGGCGTGCTTGTCCTTGACGGCCGAACTTCCCGCTACGGCGTCGCACCGCGCCCTGATGCAGCCCTTGTTCGATGTCCGTAGCCAACTCGGCGACGCCGACTATGAGCGTGAGTATTTCCGGCGGGCCTACGCTGCTGAGGCGGGCGGCCTGCAGACACCGGAAGCGCGGCGCTCAGCCCGGCGTTTGAGGTTGCAGGCCCCGCCGTGGGAAGCGCCCCTGCACATTGTGCCCGGTGTTCCCACGCTGGTGCTGACCGGCGGCTGGGAGCCGTTGTACGAGGAAATTGCCGGGTATTTGAGGGATACCGGCGCCCTCCACCGCGTAGCTGCTGGAGGGCACCGTCCCCAGGACTCCGCCGACGGCGACCGGTTCATCCGGTCCTTCATTGCCGACGTCGGACGGGGTTTGTCGGTCAGGGCGTCGTGAGCCGCTGGTCACCGCGGGCCGGCAGCTGGAGTTCGGGCAGGTAGACCTTGCCTCCGGTCGCGAGGAACTCCTCGCTCTTTTCGCGCATGCCGCTGTACATCTCCGCTATGGCCGCCTGGGCCTCGGCGGAACCGTATTCATCCCGGATGTCCTGGCTGATGCGCATGGAGCAGAATTTCGGCCCGCACATGGAACAGAAGTGCGCGGTCTTGGCGGGTTCAGCGGGAAGCGTCTCATCGTGGAAGGACTCCGCGGTCACCGGGTCCAGTGAGAGTGCGAACTGGTCCCTCCACCTGAACTCGAACCGCGCTTTGGACAGCGCGTCGTCGCGTTCGTGCGCGCCGGGGTGGCCCTTGGCCAGGTCTGCGGCGTGGGCTGCAATCTTGTATGTGATGACTCCGGTTTTGACGTCGTCCTTGTTCGGCAGCCCCAGATGTTCCTTAGGGGTCACGTAGCAAAGCATCGCTGTGCCGTACCGGGCGATTTCCGTGGCACCGATGGCCGAGGTGATGTGGTCGTAGCCTGGCGCGACGTCAGTGACCAACGGGCCCAGGGTGTAGAACGGCGCGCCCTTGCACAACCGCTGTTGCCGTTCCACGTTTTCACGCACCAAGTGGAACGGAATGTGGCCCGGGCCTTCGACCATGACCTGGACGTCGTACTTCCAGGCCCGCTCCGTCAGCTCCGCCAGGGTATCCAGTTCCGCGAACTGTGCGGCATCATTGGCGTCTGCGGTGGCGCCGGGCCGCAGTCCATCTCCGAGCGAGAAGGCAACGTCGTACTTGGCGAAGATTTCGCACAGTTCGTCGAAATGCGTGTAGAGGAAGTTTTCCTGGTGGTGGGCAAGGCACCAGCCGGCCATGATGGAGCCGCCGCGGGAAACAATTCCGGTCACCCGGTTGGCTGTCAGCGGCACGTACCGGAGCAGGACGCCGGCGTGGATGGTCATATAGTCCACACCCTGTTCGCATTGTTCGATCACGGTGTCCCGGAATATTTCCCACGTGAGCTTGTTCGCCTCGCCGTTGACCTTCTCCAGGGCCTGGTAGATGGGGACGGTGCCGATGGGAACGGGGGAGTTCCGGATGATCCATTCACGGGTGGTGTGGATGTCATCTCCCGTGGAGAGGTCCATGACGGTGTCCGCTCCCCACTGGGTGGCCCACTGCAGCTTGTCCACTTCCTCGGCGATCGAGCTCGTCACGGCTGAGTTGCCGATGTTGGCGTTGATCTTCACCAGGAATGCCTTGCCGATGATCATGGGCTCGGACTCGGGGTGGTTGATGTTGCTGGGGATGATGGCGCGGCCGGCGGCCACCTCGCTGCGGACCAGTTCAACGTCGCAGTTCTCCCGCAAGGCCACGAAGCGCATTTCCGGGGTGACCATGCCCTGCCGGGCATAGTGCATCTGGGTGACCCTTTTGCCGTCGACGGCGCGGCGGGGCACGGGCTGCGCTCCCTTCCATTCCGCTGAAGCCGCACCGCGGCGCACGGCTGACTTGCCGTCGTCGAGCAGGTTGCGTTCCCGGCCCGTGTAGCTTTCCGTATCGCCGCGCGCCTGGATCCATGCGGCCCTGAAGGGTTCAAGCCCGACGACGGGATCGCTGCCCGGCCCTGCCGTGCGGTACACCCTCAGCGGATCGTTGGCCTTCCCGTTGGGGGAGGGCTCCAAGGCAATCTCGGTCACCGGGACGCGGATGCCGTGGCCAGGGTCCTCCACCCAGGCAAGCGAGTGGGATTTCAGCGACTGCGTGACGGCGTCCCCGCCGGGAGCTGTCAGGTTTTGGGCAGGGCTGTGCTGTGTTTCTGTGGTGCTCAAGGATTACTCACTTCCTTCGCCGGCATTACCCGGACAGGTTCAACGGTCGCAGACTGCTTCAGTCCTTTTCTCAGCCCCTGCAGGGGCTCCCGTGTGGTCAGGGACGAAGCTACCACAGCTGCGGCGGGTGCTCCCAGTCATATGCGGTCCGGATCCGGACTGTGGCCGCCGGCACTAAGCTTCTGCCATGCCGAACATCATTGAATTCAGCGGTCCGGTGCTGGTTTCCGCGCATGAGGAACGCCGGGGCCTGTGGTCCGTGGACGGCCGCCTGACCTTCAGCCGTCCGGAAGCTGCCCCGGATACCGTGCTGGAGGGCTGGGTCCTGCCCGGATTCGTTGATGCCCACTGCCACATTGGCCTGGGAGCCGGCGGGGCAGTGGATGAGGCCACCACCCTGGAGCAGGCCCGTACCGATTTGTCCGCCGGGACGCTGCTGGTCCGTGATGCCGGCTCCCCGGCCAATACGAGGTGGGTCCAGCAGCGTACGGACCTGCCAAGGCTGATCCGGGCGGGACGGCACATTGCGAGGAGCCGGCGCTACCTGCGCGGCCTCGGACACGAGGTGGAGCCGGAGCAGCTGGTGGAGACCGTTCGAAAGGAAGCGCGCGACGGCGACGGTTGGGTCAAGCTGGTTGGCGACTGGATCGACCGCGGCGTGGGAGACCTGGCGCCTTCTTTTCCGGCGGCGGTGGTAAAGGACGCCATCGCTGCAGCCCACGACGAGGGCGCACGGGTAACCGCGCATTGCTTCGCGGAAGAAACCTTGGATGACATGCTCGATGCCGGCATCGACTGCATCGAACATGCCACCGGGCTCCTGCCGCGGCACATCCCGCGGCTTGTGGAACAGGGTGTCCCGATCGTTCCCACCCTGGTCAACATTGCCACGTTCCCCGATATCGCGGCCCAGGCCGGGCCCAAGTTCCCCGACTACGCGCAGCACATGACCGCATTGTGGGGGCGCCGGCGCGAACGGGTCCTCGAGGCCTATGAAGCCGGTGTTTCCATCTATGCCGGCACTGATGCCGGGAGCGTTATCAAGCATGGCCGCATAGCCGACGAGATGCAGGAACTGCACGACGCCGGCCTGCCGCCTTCAGCGGTCCTCGAGGCTGCTGCGTGGGGCGCCCGGAGGTGGCTGGGAGCCGAGGGCGTCAGCGAAGGGGCGAGTGCCGACGTCGTGCTTTGCAGGGAGGATCCCCGCCGCGCCCTGGCTACCGTGCGTGAACTTAGCCACGTGGTTCTGCGGGGCACCATCGTTCGTTAGGAATAAATTGAAGCTTCAAGTAATTTAGTAAGGTAGAACGTGCCGAAAGGCGGCCGCCGAACTACCGGGAGCATCACATGACCACGCCATCCAGCCAGGACCTCCTGCCAGCCGAACTCACCATGGGCACTGTCATGCTCAGGGTCGGCGACATGAAGGTGATGAGCGACTATTACCAGCGCGCCCTCGGCCTGCAGGTCATAGCGGAGCAGGACGGCGGCCTGTACCTGGGCCGCCTGGGGAAGCCGGTGGTCCATCTGGCTCCCGCAGCGGGCTTGCAGCTGCCCGGGCGCGGGGAAGCGGGGCTGTTCCACACCGCAGTCCTGTTCGAGGACCAAGCGTCCCTCGCCGCCACCATTGCCACGGCCGGGCAGTACGAACCCCGCGCGTTCGTTGGCAGCGCTGACCACTTGGTGAGCGAAGCCTTCTACTTCACCGACCCCGAAGGTAACGGCATCGAGTTGTACTACGACAAGCCGAGGAACGTCTGGCAATGGGACGGCAAGAACGTGGTCATGGACAACGTGGCGCTGCCTCCGCAGGCGTACCTCCAGCAACACCTGAGCGAGGCCGCCATCGTGGGGCAGCAGGGGGCCGCAGCCGGGATCGGGCACGTCCACCTCCAGGTGGGCGATGTTTCCACAGCGCAGAAGTTCTACGTTGACACCCTTGGCTTTGAAAAGACCGCGGGGTGGCATGGCCAGGCGCTGTTCGTCTCGGCGGGCGGCTACCACCATCACATGGCCATGAACGTCTGGAACAGCAGGGGAGCGGGCCCGCGCAAGGACACTCTGGGCCTGGGTGAAGTGCTCATCGAAGTCCCGTCGAATGATGACGTCGCAGCGCTCGCCGACCGTCTCCGCGTGGCCGGCCTGCAAAGCCACCACACCGGCCTTGAGCTCCGCTTCGAGGATCCGTGGCGCAACCAGCTGCGGGTTGCCGTCCGCTGAGGCGGCATCCGCCGGCGCGTGGCTGCATTAGGCTAGGCGATGGCGGTGCCGGTTCCATGTCCTGCGCAGCCTCCCGCGGTTGGGCGGGGCATGTCAGCACGAAGGAAATGAGTACGTTCCATGGGCTTTGCCGAAATCTTTGTAGCCACCCACGATGAAGCCCTCAAGCGGGCAGCTGCACTCGAACGCGGCGCCGATGTGGCCGGTTCTGCTGTGCGCATCGAAGGCATCACCGATTTTGAGGTGGAGCAGCTCGGTGATCTTGCAGGGCAGGCAGTGCACGCCTCCGGCGCTGATTATGAACTCGCCCTGGTGGACGTCACCAGCGATTCGCTGCTGGGTGTTCCGGAAGCAATGGTGCGGGCCCTCGCCGAGCTGCTGACCTACCAGAGCGAAGGCGACGGCAACGTGCTGGACGACGTCGCAGAGGCCTGGGCTGCCCAGGAGGACATGCCGTTCGGCGCTGCGGAATCCCGCGGGTACGTCCAGCAGTTGGCTGCACTTGCCAGCGATGTCGAAAAAATCGACCGCGCCGGCCTGTATGTGTGGTCAATTTCCTGAACCTCGCAGGCAAGTGCGCGGGGCGAAGTCGTAAATACTCCTGTCATCTGGCACAATAGACAGGTACTCGATCGGTGCGGCCCCTCTCTCCGTGCTCGTATCTTGTCCTTCGAACCCCCTAGTATGGCCCGCCCCACGGGTGCAGAACGTCGGGTTCACCCTCGTTTCAGAAACAGGAGTGACCACAAAAGTGGCCGTAAAGATTCGCCTTAAGCGCTTCGGTAAGATGCGCGCACCGTACTACCGCATTGTCGTCATGGATGCCCGCGCCAAGCGCGACGGCCGTGCCATCGAAGAAATCGGCAAGTACCACCCCACCGAAGAGCCGTCGTACATCGAGGTCGCTTCCGAGCGTGCCCAGTACTGGCTGTCCGTTGGCGCCCAGCCGACCGAGCAGGTTGCCGCGATCCTCAAGATCACCGGTGACTGGCAGAAGTTCAAGGGCCTGCCTGGCCAGGAAGGCACCCTGAAGACCAAGGCTCCGAAGGAAGCTTTCGTGGCTCCGGAGAAGGGTTCCGTCATCATTCCGGAAGCCATCACCAAGAAGGCCAAGAAGGAAGAAGCCGTCGAGGCTGAAGCAGAGACCACCGAGGCTGAGTAAGTTGCTGGCAGAAGCGCTCGAACACCTGGTCCGTGGGATTGTTGACAGTCCGGACGATGTCAAGGTCAGTGGCAAGAACAACCGCCGCGGGGAATCCCTCGAGGTGCGTGTTCACCAGGACGATCTCGGCCGGGTAATCGGTCGCCAAGGACGCACCGCACGCGCACTGCGCACGGTGGTTGCGGCTTTGGCCGGTGGCGATCAGGTCAGGGTTGACGTCGTCGACACCGACCGCCGCCGGTAACGCGCTCAGCATTATTTGCCTTTGGTCCGGCCCCTCCACCGAATATGGTGGAGGGGCCGGATTGCTTTATCAACCAAACACCCCCGCGGCCACGGCCCGCGGATGAAACCAGAATTCAGAGGAACCCATGCAGCTCCAGGTGGCCCGGATCGGCAAACCCCACGGCATCCGCGGCGAGGTCACGGTCCAGGTACTGACCGACGCTCCCGCTGAGCGGTTCGTCGCGGGAACAGAGTTCGTAGTGGAGCCGGCCTCCTCCGGACCGTTGACCGTCCGCAGCGCCCGCTGGAACAAGGACATCCTCTTGCTCGGTTTCGAGGAAGTGGCAGACCGCAACGCAGCGGAACTGATCCGCGGAGCCAAGCTCTTCATCGAAACCGAAGACCTTGATGAGGATGACGACGAAGGCTGGTATGAGCACGAACTGCTGGGCCTCCAGGCCAGGGTCGGCTCCCAGGTAGTGGGGAAGGTCGCGGCGCTCAATACGATGCCGGCGCAGGACCTGCTCGTGGTCGAAACCGGAGACGGCAAGGAAATCCTCATTCCGTTCGTGGATGAGATCGTCCCCGAAGTCAACATTGAGGCGGGCTACATCCTCATCACTCCGCCCGCAGGGCTCTTCGAGATCAACGACGACGCCGAACCCGCCGAGGGGTCCGCTGAATGAGGATCGACGTCGTCAGTATCTTCCCGGAGTACCTCGCGCCCCTGGAACTCTCGCTCATCGGCAAGGCCCGCCAGGACGGGATCCTGGAACTGAATGTCCACGACCTCCGGACTTTCACCTCCGACAAGCACCGGACAGTGGACGACACCCCTTACGGCGGCGGTGCAGGCATGGTCATGAAGCCCGAGCCGTGGGCCCGGGCGCTGGAGTCCGTGGCCCCGGACGCGCAGAAGAAGCCGGTCCTGATTGTGCCATCCCCGGCCGGAGAGCGTTTCAACCAGGCACTCGCCTACGAGCTCGCCGAGGAGGAGCACCTCGTTTTCGCGTGCGGCCGCTACGAAGGCATTGATGAACGGGTTATCGACTGGGCGCATGAGCATTTCACGGTACGCCCGGTCAGCCTGGGGGACTACGTCCTGAACGGTGGCGAAGTGGCGGTGCTTGCGATGGTGGAAGCAATCGGCCGCTTGTTGCCCGGTGTCGTGGGCAACCCGGAGTCCCTGGTTGAGGAGTCCCACTCCGATGGGCTGCTGGAGTACCCGGTCTACACCAAGCCTTCATCCTGGCGGGAGCATGACGTGCCGGACGTCCTCCTCAGCGGCAACCACGGAAAGATCGCGCAGTGGCGCAAGCACCAGCAGTTCCGCCGCACAGCGGAACGCCGGCCGGACCTCCTTGCCGGTTTTGACGCCTCCGGATTGAGCCGCGCAGACCGAACCGCACTGGCTGACCTGGGCTACGACGTCGTTGACGGGCGCCTGAGCCCCCGCCCTGGTGCCGTCCCGGACGAAAGGTCCTGACCGCCGTCGGGCGCTGACTGGCCTGATTGGCTCGTTGGTGCCGCTTATGGCAGAATTAACCCTTGTGTCTACTGGGCTGCCACCTGCCACAGGGGGAGTTCAGCCAACAGTCGGACAAACGGTGGCGCCAATCAGCGGCGGCACCGTTCACAAAGAATCTTCGGCGGAAATTTCCGTGGGCCTCACTGCCCCGGGCTTGTCCGCCGTGACCCAAAGTGAATGACCTGTGGCGTTCACCAGGAGTGGATTAATGCATATCCTCGATAGCGTAGATGCAGCCTCGCTGCGTAACGATGTTCCGGAGTTCCGCGCGGGCGACACCCTCAAGGTTCACGTCAACATCATCGAAGGCAAGAACTCCCGCGTCCAGGTATTCCAGGGCTTCGTCCTGGGTCGCCAGGGTGACGGCGTTCGCGAAACCTTCACCGTACGCAAGGTTTCCTTCGGTGTCGGCGTAGAGCGTACCTTCCCGGTACACTCCCCGATCATCGACAAGATCGAGGTCGTCACCAAGGGTGACGTCCGCCGCGCCAAGCTTTACTACATGCGCGCACTGCGCGGTAAGGCTGCGAAGATCAAGGAAAAGCGCGACTTCGCCAAGTAAGTCCACCAACTTACGCAACGGGTCCAGGATTCGTGCCCGGAGGGTTCCGGAGCAATCCGCAACGCAACACAGGATACGAGTCATGGACACAGCAGAACGCCAGCCCCGGAAACAGGGCTGGCGTTTTGCGTTGCTGGCGCTGGTGCTCGCGGTGGCCATCAGCGGCCTGGTCCGGTCGCTGTGGATCGACGTCTATTACATCCCGTCCGAATCCATGGAACCGCTCCTGGAAACAGGCGACAGGATCCTTGTATCCAGGACGGCCTTCAGCGATGAACCCATTGCCCGGGGCGACGTCGTGGTTTTCGACGGCCGCGGTTCCTTTGCCCCGCTCAGCAGTGGAAAGGGTCCCTTGGTGGACGCCGTCAACGCCGCCGGGCAGTGGTTCGGCCTGATAGGCAGCGATACCACCTATGTGAAGCGGGTCCTGGGTATTCCCGGTGACCACGTGCAGTGCTGCGATGACGCCGGACGCGTGACGGTCAACGGCCAGGCCGTTGAGGAGCCCTACCTCTTTCCGGGCGACGAGCCGAGTAAGCAAAAGTTCGACGTCGTTGTGCCCGAGGGGCGCTTGTGGCTGATGGGCGACCACCGTTCCCGTTCCGCCGATTCCAGGGCGCTGCTGGGGGCGCCAGGTGGCGGTATGGTTCCGATCGACCGGGTTATCGGTAAGCCGGTCCGGATTATCTGGCCACTTGATAGATTTGCAGAGATGCCTCGCTACCCGCAGGCCACCCCGACAAAGAACGGACACTAAATGCCGGACAGAGTTCCAGAAAATCCCGAGAGGCACGACGACGACGCGCGGCTCTTGGATGGAACCCCCGGCACCGAAGGTGCCACTGAACGGGAAACGGGTACCGAAGGTGCCACTGAACGGGAAACGGGCACCGAAGGTGCCACTGAACGGGAAACGGGTACCGAAGGTGCCACTGAACGGGAAACGGGTACCGAAGGTGCCACTGAACGGGAAACGGGTACCGCGGGTGCCGACGACACCCGGGCTTCGCGTAACGCACGGGGAGGCAAACGCACGCAGAACGTGGCGATTGTGTGGCTCAAGGAAATCGTCACGGTGGTGGCCATCGCGTTGGTGCTGTCTTTCCTCCTGAAGACATTCCTGTTCCGTGCGTTCTGGATTCCGTCCGAGTCGATGGAAGCTACCTTGGACGTCAACGACCGGATCTTCATCAACCTGCTGGTACCGGGGCCCTTCGACGTGGCCCGCGGGGACGTGGTGGTCTTCAAGGACTCCCAGGGGTGGTTGACGCCGATCGAGAAGAAGCCGGCGGGCCCCATGGACTGGGTCGGTGACACCCTTGAGTTCGTTGGCCTCATGGCCGATGACAGCGAACAGCACCTGGTCAAGCGTGTTATTGGACTGCCCGGAGACCATGTGACGTGCTGCGACGCCGGGGGACGGGTGAGCATCAACGGCGTTCCCTTGGACGAGACCTACATCAATCCCGCAGAGGTGCCCACCCCGGACACCTTCGATGTGGTTGTTCCCGAGGGCAAGGTCTGGGTGATGGGGGATAACAGGAACCACTCGGCGGACTCACGCTTGCATCAGGAGGCCAACGGTGGCTTCATCAATATTGAGGATGTGGAGGGCAAAGCGGAAGTCATCGCGTGGCCCATCAGCAGGTGGAGCGTCCTGGACAGCCACTCCGACGTTTTCAAGAATGTACCCGCCGGCACAACAGGTAAGTAGATGGCAACGGCAGCAAACCGAACCAAAGGCACGGCCCCGGCCAAGGCAAAGGCGAAACTCAAAGGCGGCCTGAAGGCCAGGGCGAAGCAGGTTGTGGAATTTCCCACTCTGGACGTCGAACGCACCTTCCTGGCCTCCGGTGCCCGGCTCCTCGCCGGCGTTGACGAGGTGGGCCGGGGTGCGCTGGCAGGTCCGGTAAGTGTTGGAATTGCCGTGGTGAACCTTGAGGATCATCCGCTGCTGGCCGACGTCCGGGACAGCAAGCTCCTCAAGCCCGAGGACAGGGACAGGTTGGAGCCCTTGGTCAGGGAGTGGGCTGTTGCCAGCGCGGTGGGGCATGCCTCGTCGCAGGAAATCGACTCGATCGGGATCATCGCCGCCCTTCGCCTTGCCGGCACCCGGGCATGGTGCGAGATCCTCTCCGGAGGCATCACGCCGGATGTGGTGTTGTTGGATGGCAGCCACAATTGGCTTTCTCCTGAAGTCCAGGTTTCGCTGTTCGACGCGGCGCCGGAGGGGCCCGGCTGTGAGGCTCCGGTCCACACCCGTATCAAGGCGGACATGAGCTGCTTGAGCGTGGCCGCAGCCAGTGTCTTGGCCAAAGTCGCCAGGGACCGCATCATGGTTGATTTGCACGCCGAGGTTCCGGCGTACGGATGGAATGAAAACAAGGGCTACGCCACTCCCGCGCACCGTGAGGTTATCCGGACCCGGGGCCCAAGCGCGTACCACCGGACAAGCTGGCATCTGACGGGCCCGGAGGTCTCTTGACGAGCCGCGGAGTGCCGGCCCGACGCTCCTGGCTTTGTGGATCCGGCCAATGGTGCAAGATGGAACTATGAGCGCCGAAGACCTTGAGAACTACGAAACCGACATGGAGCTGCAGCTCTACCGCGAGTACCGGGATGTGGTCGGGCTGTTCAGCTACGTGGTTGAAACGGAACGGCGTTTCTATCTGGCCAATCACGTGGACCTGCAGGCCCGGAGCGCCGATGGTGAAGTCTACTTCGACCTGACCCTCCAGGATGCCTGGGTTTGGGACGTCTACCGTTCTGCGCGCTTCGTCAAGAACGTCCGCGTGATCACGTTCAAGGACGTGAATGTGGAGGAACTTCCCCGCAACGAGGACCTGGCGCTGCCCAAGGATGGCGACCTGGGGGATCTCGGCAACTAGCTCCCGCTCCACTTTTCCTCCACATTCGTCCCGTGTGGATGGATTGTCCACATAGACGCATCATGAGCTGCCCTCAAAGGTCGCCAGCCGGAAGGCTTGGTGGCGGAGGTGGTGCTCATGCGAGCAAAGGACGTTCTTGGCCGCGAAGGCGAAAGCGTGGCCGCTGCATTTCTTGAAGGCCAGGGAATGCAGGTTGTCGATCGCAATTGGCGGTGCGGGGAAGGCGAAATAGACATCGTCGCCCTTGACGGCGACACCCTGGTCATCGCCGAGGTGAAGACCAGGCGAAACGTGGCCTTCGGCCATCCCTTTGAAGCAGTGGGACCGGAGAAGCTGGCCCGGCTTCATCGGCTGACATCCTCATGGTGCAGGGAACGCGGGGTGAACCCGTCGCGCCGCCGCGTGGACGTCGTGGGCGTTATCCACGACGGCGTGGGGTCACCGCACGTCGAACACCTCCGGGATGTGTGCTGATGGCCGTCGGGCGCAGCTACGGAGTAGCCCTCGTGGGGCTGAACGGCTACATCGTGGAAGTCGAGGCCGATATCGGCCAAACGCTCCCCGCCTTTGTGATCCTGGGTCTTCCGGACGCTGCGTTGAATGAGGCCAAGGAACGGATCCGGTCTGCTGCCAGGAACTCCGGGATTCCCTTGAGCAGGCGGAAGATCACCGCCAACCTGATCCCCGCATCGCTGCCGAAACGGGGTTCGGGGTTTGACCTTGCTATTGCCATGGCGGCATTCCAGGCTGCCGAGGACGTCAGGTCAACCAGCGGCACGGTGTTCATCGCCGAACTGGGCCTGGACGGCAGGCTGAGGCCCGTGAGGGGTATCCTGCCCGCCGTCATGGCTGCGGTGAATGCGGGCTACCCGGACATTGTGGTGGCCGAAGCAAACGCAGCAGAGGCCAGGTTGGTGCCGGGCGCGCACGTCCGCGGGTACACCACGCTCGCGCGGCTGGCCTACGATTTTGGCGCAGATCCCAAAGAGCTGGCTTTGGACTTTGACCCACCAGCGGAGGACGCGCCTGAGGGGGACGGCTGCACGGAAGCCCTGCCGCCCGACCTGAGCGACGTATCCGGCCAATCCGAAGCGCGGCAGGCATTGGAGGTCGCAGCGGCCGGTGGTCACCACATGCTGCTGACCGGACCTCCGGGTCTATGTCCTTAACCATGCATGCGTGAGGCCGACGAGCGGGGACAGATTTACCGTCAACCATTCGCGCGAGCGTGGAAGACGGCGAGCCGTGAGCACGGACCTCGACCCGGCGATGAAGACCAGTGGGCTAAGCCATTTCGTCGTGGTCTCTCCGGCGAAAGTTGTGGGACCCTGCCGTGCGATATGCCTAGACAAAGAGGCCGTTCAGGCGGAACTTTCGCCAACCATAGTCGGGGCGCTGAACTTCTACCCTGGGCACCAGCAATGCTGATGTGGTTGCGGGCCTGGAACCGGTCCGAGGCGCTTCGTACAGTCCACCGTCTGGCCCGGCAAGCCGGCGTGGATGGCCGCATCAGCCCGAACAGCTGCGGCACACTTTTCCACGACCGCCTTGGACAACGCCGTGGCCCTCCAGGATTTGCAGGACAGTCTCGGGGCAAGCGTATCCGCGGACCACGCGGCGTTACGACCGCTCACGGCACAAGCTGGCACTGCATTCAAGGGCAGACCGGGCTCCCGTGCAAGGGTCCAAGCTGCGCCCGGCGCTACCCGATGACCTCGAGCTCCTTGAGCTTTCCAAGCGCCACCCCAGCAAGGAATTGTGCCTGATCAACCAGGACACTGTCGTCAAACACTGCCCGCGGTGAGTGCATGGGTGCCCACTCCACGGGGTCGATATCCGGAGACCCTGCTCCAAGGTGCCCATATGCGCCGGGGACCTCCACGAGGACGCGGGAGAAATCGTCAGAGCCGGTCCGCGGGGACGGGCTCTGTACAAACCGATGCTCTCCGAAGAACGTGCGTGCAATCTTGCCCCAGAGTTCGGCGTCACTGTCGTGATTGACGGTCGCCGGCATTATTGGAGTGAACGTTGCCTCGGCCGTCAATTGATGAGCGGTCGCAAGTTGCCGGATAAGATCCGGCAACTCCTGTGCGAGCCGCGCTTCCACATCGGGGCTGAAAGACCTGACACTGGCTCTGAATTCCGCCGAATCAGGTATGACATTAGAGGCGGAACCGCCATGGAATTGCCCCACGGACAGTACGACGGGATCAAAAACGTTGAATCGCCGCGTGATGTACGTCTGTAGCGCGCCCAGCATTTCGGCAGCTACCTGTATTGGATCCAGAGCCTGGAAGGGGCGCGAGCCGTGCCCACCACGCCCGATAACCTTGACGGACAGATCTCCGAAGGCAGCCATGTAGGAGCCGGAACGGGTTGTGAACAGGCCTGACGGGACGTCCGAAACGACATGCAGGGCGTAGGCAGCATCCGGTCGCCTGCCTGCTGCGCTAAGAACGCCTTCCTCCAGCATGATGCGCGCCCCATCATGCCCTTCTTCCCCTGGTTGGAACATGAAGATGACGTCACCCGTCAGGCTGTCACGTACGGACGAGAGCAGGCGGGCAGCACCAACCAGGCCTGCTGTATGCAGGTCATGACCACAGGCATGCATCGCTCCATTGGTCGATGCAAAGGATAATCCCGTCTTTTCTGCGACGGGAAGTGCGTCCATGTCACCTCTGAGCAGTACAGTTGGGCGGGTCCCAAAGGGGGCCTCGGTGGCACCGCCGCGCAGTACCGCAACCACGGACGAGGCTGCTTCTCCGAGGGTTACTTCGAGGTCGAGGGCCCTGAGTGCTTCAAGGACACGGGCCTGGGTGCGGGGCAGATGCAGGCCAACTTCAGGGTCTGCATGCATTTCCCTGCGGAAATCAACCAGGTTACTTCCGAAGGACGGGATCGCCGCTGAAGCGCCCTCAAGTAAACTCAGCGATGAAAAACGTCCCATATCTGTCGTTGAAGTATCTGTCATTGAAGGACTTTCTCGTGTTCACCGTCCCCGACCCACTAACATTTCCTGAGAGTCTGGGGGAGGAAACCCGCTTCTTGGCTGCGGGTCGCGGTTCCGGATTTTTCTGGTACAAGCCCCGCCGGGGCTGGCTTTTGCTTGCTGGAGTCGGAAGCCTTTAGAGCGGGAGATCCGACCTGTCCACGCCAATCACCCGGTCGCCGGTGAAGAAGCGCACACCGTAATGGGGACCGTGGCCTCCAATACCGCTGGTACCCCAGAAGCTCTGGCGCGAATTGCCGGCCAGGTCGCTCATGAACGTACCGTTGATGCGAACCTCCCCGGCACGAATACGGGAGGCCACTTTTATGGCCCTTGCTTCGTAGCCACCGAATACGTAGGCATCCAGGCCGGTTGCGAGGCCGTTTGCATGGGCAAGGGCCTCCTCGACCGAATGCACGGGGTGTACCGTGACCAGGGGCCCGAATAGCTCCTCCGTTGCGGCCTCGGCCGCGCACCCGACGATCATGCCCGGTGCCATGAACCAGCCGTCAAGATCCGGCAGGTCGCCGCAGGTGACGAGCTCCCCTCCAAGCTCGAGGAGTCGATTCACTGAGGCTTTCAAGCCATCACGCTGCCGCTCAAACGCCAGTGGACCCACCTGCGTTGCCTCATCCAAGGCATTTCCGACCCGAAGCTTACTAAGCTCATGCTTCATGGCTTCAACGAAACGGTCGTGAATCGATCCGTCAACAAGCACCTTGCCGGGCGCCTCACACCACTGGCCATTAAGACGGGTCATGCCCTGCACAATGGACTGTGCCGCCGAGCTGACGTCAGCGTCATCGAGAACGACCACGGGATTGTTGGATCCGAGCTCCATCTGCATGACTGCCAGATTGGATGCGGCAGCTTGCGCGACTGTGCGGCCTGCGGAATCGCCACCGGTGAATGAAAGAGCCTGGATCCTGGGGTCCGATGTCAGCAGTGCTCCTGTCTCCGAATTTCCATGAACCAGCTGAAATGCGGCGCTCGGGTAACCGAGTTCGGTCATGGCAGCCACGATCGACTCGGCGAAGAGCTGGCACCCGCTGGGGGCGTTCTCGGATGGTTTGAGGATGACGGGGCAACCGGCCGCCATGGCTGCCGCCACCTTGCCGACCACTGTGAACGTTGGGGCATTCCAGGGGCCGACGATGAGGGCCGGGCCGAGGGGCTTGCGCAGGATGACCACAGACCTGTCGTGGTCAAGGGTCTCCGATTCACCAAGCTGCTCCGCTTCACGGATAGTTCCGCGGATTCTGTCACCAAGTGCGCCGGCAATCAGGCGGGTGGTCCGGATAGGAACCCCCGTGTTGATGCTGTCCTGGAGCGCGATTTCTTCGCTCTTCGCATCGAGGGACGCGGCTACCTTCGTCAGGAGCTCAAGGCGGTCCCGGAGTTTGATGTCTTCAAGTTTCCCGGACCCGTGCAGTGTCGCCGCTGCGGCGAGGGCGCGCTCGACATCATCTTTTCCGGTTTTGCGCATTGGCTGCCGGGGTTCGCCGGTATTTGGGTTGGTGAGGTAGCGGCCGTTTTCCTCGAGCTGCAGCCATGTGCCATCGACATAGGAGCGTTGCTCGACAAGGTCGGGGGCAATATCGGTCAGTTGTGCTAGTCCTTCAGCAGTCATTTTGGCTGGCTCCTCTGGTTTTCGTTTGTTGTGACCTTCAGCGGTTGATGTCCCGAAGGATCCACAGCGCCACATTGGGCAGCTTGCGTTCCGGTCCTCGCGTGGTGGCGAGGTCCTGTCATGATTGCCGGACCGCGCTGCCACCGAGACGATCCACGAATTGTCCGGTCAAGGTTTTCTAGTTAGTCATGTTCAGCACAACGCGGACGGTTGACGCTTCCGCCATCGCTTCGAATCCCTCATTGATCCGATCGAAGGGCAGTTGTCTTGTAACCATTGAGTCGAGGTCCAGTCGATTGTTCAGGTAGTGGTCCGTGAACATGTCGACATCACTGAGGAATCGGTTCGCCCCCATGTAGGCGCCTTGCAGGTGCCGGTCAGCGTAGACGAGAGCATCCGCGGGGATCCTCAGTTCCGAGCCTGTGGGCATGAGACCGAGAATGGTTGCGGTTCCGCCCGGGCTCAGTAGTGAAAAGGCGAGTTCCGCTGTCTGGCTGCGGCCCACCGCCTCGATTGCATGGCTAACCCCCTGGGGAAGAAGTGACCGGACCTGGCTGAGTGTGTCCGACGGATCAGGTGACGAGACAACAGTGTCCGTGGCGCCGAAGCTGCGGGCGAGTTCCAGCTTCGCCGGCACGGCGTCGATGGCAATGATTCGTCGTGCGCCTGCCAGTCTGGCACCTTGAATGGCCGCTATTCCGACACCGCCGCAACCGATTACGGCAACAGTATCCTCTGGGCCTACCTTTGCCCCGTGAATGACCGCGCCGACTCCTGTACTGATGCAGCAACCGAGAAGACACGCAACGTGGGCAGGCAGATTCGAGCCGACCACTGCGACCGATGCCTCTTTCACCAGGAAGGCCTCCGCAAATGCGCCGATGCCGCCCAGCGACTCAACGCTTGATCCATCAGGTGAGAGGAGCCTGGGCCGGCGCCGCTCACGCATGGTTTCGATCCGTTCGCACTGGGTCGGGCGTCCGCTGATGCAGTTACGGCATGCGCCACAGGACGGGGTGACGGTTGCGACCACGCGGTCACCGGTCTTGATTCTTGTGACCGCCGAGCCAACGCGCTCGACAATGCCTGCGACTTCATGTCCGAGGACAGCCGGCAGGGAGATATCCAGCGAGCCCTTCAGGTAGTGCAGATCGCTGTGGCAAAGGCCCACTCGCTCCGTCCGGATGAGAACCTCATAGTCCTCCGGATCATCCAGCAGCAGCTCCCGGATCTGGAGAGGTGTTCCGGGCTTTTCCAGCACGGCGGCAAGAATGGGTGTAGGCACTTGGCTTCCTTGAGGGTTGAGGCAGTAGCAGATGGATCCGCTTCGACCATCTTCAGCTCGGATGAACTTTCAAAAGGTGTGTGAGGGGAACAGCCTTTGCGACCCCTATGTGCAAGGTGACCAGCCGCGGTCCATGAGGACCAGGGGAGTGGCCGGGATGAAAAGTCAGCATCCGGTTCCGACTCGGGATCCGCTTCGGTTCTCAGCAACAGGGGCCCACCGTTGAACGTGACGTTCCATGGCGCGGAGGGCTTCCTCCAGCTTCGCCAGCAGTATCCGGGTCTCTTCTTCGGTGATCACCAAGGGCGGGGCCAGGATCGCTGCGTTGTTCAGCGGCGCTATCCCGGCCGGATAGACAATGAGTCCTTGGGCCAGGCATTCCTGCACAAAGGTGGTGGCCGCTGCCAGGACAGGATCGGGCGCCTCCTTGCTTTCCTGGTCCATCACGAACTCGAAGCCCCACAGCAGGCCCCGCCCCCGGACGTCTGCCATGCATTGGTACCTTGTTGCCAGGGAGCGCAGGCCCTCTTCGAGCTGCTTCCCCCGCTGCCGGACGTTTGCGAGGACGTCCCCGCGTTCCATGAAGTCCAGGACTGCCAGGCAGGTTGCTGCGCCCAGGGGGTTCCCCGAGAAGGTGTGGCCGAACGGAGCGACGCCGCTGCCCTCTCCTAGCGCCTCGACGACGTGCCTTCGCATCAGGACGCCAGCAACGGGGGAATAGCCGGCACTCATTCCTTTGCCGATCAGAAGAAGGTCGGGTATGACGTTCTCGTAGGAACTCGCGAACCAGTCTCCCGTCCGCCCGATGCCCGTGATGACCTCATCGATGATCAGCAGCACGTCCAGCCGGTCACAAATCTCGCGAAGTCGGGAGAAGTAGCCTGCTGGAGGCGTGAGGACTCCACCCGCGGCTCCGACGATTGGTTCAACAATGACTGCGGCGACTGTACCAGCGTCCTCCGCCTTTATAGCCTCTTCGAAAGCTTTCGCAGCCCGCTCTGCATACGCTTCCTCACTCTCACCCGGCAGGGCCAGTCGATAAGCATAGGCTGGCGGTGCGAAAGAGAAAGAATGCAGCAAGGACCCGTAGTCCGGGCGGCGTGCTGCATGCCCGGACATCGACAAGGCGCCCATCGTCATGCCGTGATAGCTGATGGTCCTGCCCAGGATTTTGACTTTGCCCGGGAGCCCGCTGTCCCGCCAGTAACTCACTGCGGTACGGATGGCGAATTCGGATGCTTCCGACCCGCTATTGACGAAAAACGCCTTATCGAGGTCTCCGGGAGCAATGTCAGTGAGCCGACGGGCCAATTCTTCTGCAGGCTGGCTGGTGAACTGGGTTCTATATGTGAAGGCCACGCGGCGGCACTGTCCACTCACCGCCGCTGCAATCTCGTCCACTCCATGTCCGATGTTGGCGGCCATGGCACCGCTCGAACCGTCCAGGTATTGACGCCCCTCAGTGTCGTACAGGAAGACACCTTCACCGTAATCCACTACCGGGTACTTCTTGTCAATGATCTGCTTCAACAGAGCGCTGTCGGAAATGGGAAACTCCTTAGACAATTGGTAGCTGCTCTTAGCAGCTGTTCTAAATGCCGTGAACGGTAGAGGTCTTTGTCGCATAGGACGCAGGTGGCCGGCCGCGCAAAGCGCGGCCGGCCAAACCGTTATTTACCCACAAGGGCTTTGGACGACTTCAGCCACGGAGACGAAGCTTTTTCTCAGCTCTCCACGGAACTTTGTTCGCTGCTGGAACCTACCGGGATCAGTGCGGCATACGTCGTTGGCCGCTTGACCCGCATGATCAGCGCGGTAATTACACCCGCAAGGAAGAGTGCAGCCATGAGAGCCAACAGTATTCCCGCCGCCAGGTCGCCACCCACGAGAAGCCCGAAGTTCTGAAGGACCAGAAAGACAATTCCCCCGAGTCCGAGAAGGGCAAGCGCAGGGGCCAGCAACGTACCCCATATTGTCTTGTTGTGTGCATTCCTCCGGAAGAACACGATCACCGCGAGTGACGTGAGAGCCATCAGAACAACGATGCCCAATGTCGCCGAGCCTGAGAACCAGGTGTAGGCCTGCGTTACCGGGTCGAGCCCGATGATCGCCTCGACACCAAGCAGTGCTATCGCGACTACCGAGACGATCAAGGCGGCCCTGGAAGGAGCGTGGTGACGTGGGTGGATTGCACCAAGTCCAGACGGAAGGACACCCTGCGTACCAAGGGTAAAGAGGTAACGGGTCAGTACGTTCTGGAAGGTGAGGATACAGGCGAAAAGGCTCGTGATGAGGAAAACCTGCAGAAGAGTGGCAAGAAGCGGGGAGACGTACTGTCCGGCGAGCCCTACCACGATGCTGGTGGGATCATTCGTCGCGATTTCGACTATCCGGCTGCTTCCGACTCCGGCCTGCAGTGCCCAGGCGGTGAAAGTGTAGAAGATGCCAACGCCAATAACGGCGATATAGGTTGCCCGCGGGATAGTGCGGTCGGGGTCGCGGGCTTCGTTACGGAAGACGGCGGTGGCCTCAAAACCGATGAACGAGAAGAAGGCAAACATCACTCCGAGGGGAACGACGCCTTCGCTTAGCCGCTGCGGCGAAAGTGAATCGGCGCTGAGTCCTTCGGCGCCGCCATGGGCGATCACACCAATATTGACGGCCAGGAGTACCACCGTTTCGATGATCAGAACAACTCCAAGCACCTTGGCGGATAGTTCGACGTCCCGATAAGCGAGGAGCCCGCAAACGACCATGAATGTGATGCTGCAGACCCACCAGGGGAGCTCCGGGCCACCCAGGTCCTGAATGGTTGTCTGGGCTGCCGACCCAAGGTATGACGTCAGGGCAAGAAACAGCAGCAAGTATGTCCCGAGCGCAAAAGTGGAAGCCCCCAAGCCCACGCCCCGGCCCAGCCCCGTCTGGATGTAGGAATAGAACGCCCCGGCATTTTTCACAAAGGGCGTCATTCGCGTAAAGCCAACGGCAAATAGGAACAGAATAGCTGTCGCGATAAGGAAGAACAGGGGACCGCCCGTGCTTCCCGATGCAGAAACGACAACAGGCCAACCAGCTACAACAGCGGTCATGGGTGCAGCTCCCGCCACAACCATAAACACGATCGACCGGACACCCAGGCCCCTGCTGAGCAAGCGGTCCGGGCTCAATATTCCGTTGGGTCCCGCATCCACCGGTTCAAATTTAGTATCTTCGATTGCCATTCGTCCCTCCTGGACGTAGAAGCTGAGTGTCATCGCGACGCCTTCGACAGGGCGGAAATGAACGCCATCGCGGAATCCACTTGAAGGTCGTGGCCCCCTTGCCGCGCCTTCTTGTGAACTGCGTTACAGCCTAGAGTCGGGCAGTGGTCGCCCCTGTGTCAGCTCTGCACACTATCCCCCCAGCGGATGGTCGGAATGCACAACTATCAAGCAGAATCATCGCGGTGTGCATTTTGCACATGCCTCTCTTTGATGTGGTGCCCGCCGCACTCGCTCACTGACCGGATGCCCGGCATGCTCGGTAGCAACGGAGCTTCCCAGACTTCAAAAAGGAACTAGGAATCTTCCGACGAAGACCACTCTCCTGAAGGAGCACCCGAGTATGAGCAGCATCATTTCCGTCTACAATCCCGCCACAGAAGAACTGATCGGTGAGGTCCCCTCGCACGACCTGGCCGAAGTCGACGCCGCTGTCGAACGTGCCCGGAAGGCGCAGAGCATCTGGGCGCGGAAGCCTATCGCCGAACGCCGTGATGCCCTCTGGGCCATCGCAGACGCTGTCATCGCCCACAGCGACGAACTGGCTTTGCTCGAGTCAACCGACGTCGGCAAACCGCTGGCCGCCGCCCGGCAGGAAGTGCTCGGAGTAGCCGAATGCTTCAAGTACTACGCGGGCATTATTGACAAGATCCTCGGCGACACCATTCCCGTCGACGGTGGCATCAGCATGACCTTCCGCGAGCCGATGGGGGTCGTAGCCGTGATCTCCCCGTGGAATTTCCCTCTGCCGATCGCGTCATGGGGAATCGCCCCCGCCCTGGCTTGCGGCAACGCGGTGATCGTCAAGCCGGCTGCCCTCACCCCGCTGTCCACTGTCCGTCTCGGCCAAATCGTGAATGAACTGGGCGTCGTCGGCGATGCACTTCAGATTCTGACAGGCTCCGGGGCACGCGTCGGTAACGCCCTTGCCGAACACCCCGGCGTTAACAAGGTCAGTTTCACCGGTTCCACCGAAACCGGCCGGTCGATTATCCAGGCCGCGTCGAAGACGATGAAGCGGGTCACTCTGGAACTCGGCGGCAAGTCCGCCAGCATCGTCTACAACGACGTTGACCTTGCCAAATGTGTGCAGGCAGCCCCCATGTCCGTCTTCGACAACACCGGTCAGGACTGCTGCGCCCGCAGCCGTTTTCTCGTTCAGCGTGGAGTCTTCGACGAGTTCGTTGAAGGGTTCATCGAATCGACCCGGGCCCTGAAGATCGGTAACCCGCTCGATGCCGCAACGAATCTCGGCCCCCTGGTGTCGGCGAGCCACCGCGAATCCGTGTCCAGCTTCCTCGGTGACGGACTGAACGTTGTCACCGCAGGCGAGGCACCGGAGGGTCCCGGCTTCTGGATGGCACCGCGGATCGTTATTGCGCCGGACCCCAAGAGCCGGGTGGCAACTGATGAGATCTTCGGCCCCATCGCCTCGGTCATCCCCTTTGACACCGAGGAAGAAGCCATCGCCCTGGCAAACAGCTCCATCTACGGGCTCAGCGGCTCCATCTGGACCAACGATGTAGGCCAGGCACTCAGGACAGCACGGGGAGTGGAGTCCGGGGCTCTGTCCGTCAACTCCAACTCTTCGATCCGGATGCAAACGCCCTTCGGCGGCTTCAAGCAGTCCGGCATCGGCCGCGGACTGGGCCAGGCAGCCATCGAGGCCTACACCGAACTCAAAACCGTCTTTGTAAGGACTGATCGTGACAACTGAGACAGGGGAACTGGTCCGCACCGACCAAGGCATCTCTTCCGAAGTTTCCGGTGCAACAGACAGTGCTGTGCAGACCCTGAGCGTGCTTTACGGCAGCCAGACCGGGAACGCAGAATTCCTGGCATCCAAGATCGTGGACAAGGCAAACGCCCAGGGCTATGCAGCCGAGCTGATGAGCCTGGACATGCTCACCCCCGAAGATGCGGCGCGCAAGGACCGGCTGCTGATCGTTACCGCCACACACGACAACGGCCACATGCCCGATAACGCGCAACCGTTTTGGGATCAACTTCAGAGCGCTGGCGCAGACCTCTTTGAGGATGTGCCCTTCGCGGTCCTTGCCATTGGCGACTCGATGTACGAAGACTTCTGCAAGGCCGGCATCGACCTTGACACACGTCTTGGCGAACTCGGCGGCAAGCGGATCCTTGACCGCCTTGACTGCGATGTCGACTATGACCTGACGTCGGGCAAGTGGATCAAGGGCATGCTTGAGACCTTCAAGACAGTTGTTCCCAAGAAGCCAGGCAAAACCCCGCAAGCCTCCTCCGCCCCGGGAACAACGCCCGCTGAGCAGCCCAAAACCACCCGCCGGGAACCTGATACGGCCACTGTCGTCGAGGCCCGCCTCCTGAGCGCTCCGGAGTCTGAAAAAGAGGTCTGGCACTATGAGCTGGAGGTCAGCGGCGACGGCCGCAACTACCGGCCGGGTGACTCACTCGCCGTAATCCCGGCCAACTCCGGCGAGCTCGTCGATGACCTCCTCGCCTTTCTGGGCCTCGAGGGAAGCGAGGTGTTCGGTAACGACGGCAAGACAGTACGCGAGTCCCTCCAAAACGACTATGAGCTTCGGCTGCCTCATCTGGGCATCGTGGCCTGGCTGGTTGAAGATCTCGCGCCCGATCATCCCGTGCGGAACCTCGTCGAGTCCGGTGATCGCCTGGCGTTGGAGAATTGGCTGTGGGGACGGGACATGCTGGACGTCCTGCAGGAAACGAGATCAACAGATGTTGATCCGCACGAGTTCATCCCAATGCTGCGGCCTTTGCAGCACCGGTCTTACTCCATCGCATCCAGTCCACTTGCTGACGGTGACCGTGTCCACCTGACGGTCTCTTCCGTGCGGTACGAGGCTGCCGGGCGCCGGCATTCGGGCGCTTGCAGCGGTTTCCTCCAGTCCGCCGCGGAAACCAAGACGGCCATGAAAGTGTTCCCGCTGCCGGCCCACGAGTTCCACCTGCCCGACGACAGCTCAACTGATGTGATCATGATCGGCCCAGGCGTCGGAATTGCCCCGTTCCGCGGCTTCCTTCGTGAGCGCGAAGTCTCACAGGCCCGGGGACGGAACTGGCTGCTCTTCGGGGACCGTCACGAGAAGCCGTCCTGGCTCTATCAGGATGAAATGGAAGAACTGCAGACCAATGGAGTGCTTGACCGGCTCAGCCTGGCGTTTTCCCGGGATCAACAGGGCAAGGTCTACGTCCAGGACAGGATCCGCGAAGAAGGCAAGGACGTTTTTGCCTGGCTGTCGGGCGGAGCTTCGGTCTACGTGTGCGGCGGCAAACAGATAGCACCTGACATCGACGAAGCCCTGCTGGCGGTGCTGATCAGCCACGGTGCAATGACGCCCGAAAGGGCTTACGACTACCTGCAGTCCATGAAAGGCGAAGGACGTTACGTCAAGGACGTCTACTAAGCTCCCCACCCCTACCCGGTTCCATGGATTTTCGTGCCCTTGGAATCGGGCAGGAACACAGCAAAGCCTTGGCCTGAGTGCAGGGACGCGGTCTTGAATGTGACGTGTCTTACCGGATGCATGTAGGTGGGAATCATGATGTGCACCTTGCACATACGCCCGCGAGACCCCGCATTTAGTGTCTTTAGTAACCGATATCAATGAGGATAAAGAGGTACACAGTGAATCCCATCACACAGGTCCCGGAGGACCTCCAAGAACTCGAGGCAATCGACATGCAGGATAAAACCGCCGCAGCGTCAGCCCACGACGAACTGCAAAAGTTCGTCTCCGAAAACGACATCAAAACCTTCAAAGTGGGCGTCGTGGACCTGGACGGTGTGTGGCGCGGCAAGCGCATCCCCGCCCGGTACTTCCTGGAAAGTGTCGCCGAGCGCGGCACAAACATCTGCAACATCATCTTCGGCTGGGACATTCAGGATGAGATCATTTCTGATCTCAGCTACACCGGGTGGGACTCGGGCTACCCTGACGTGACCCTGCTGCCGGATCTCAACACCCTGAAGGTTGTTCCGGGGGAACCTGGGGTCGCATCCGTCATTTGCGATGCCTACGAAATGTCCGGCGAGCCGGCGGCAATCTGTCCCCGGAGCATTCTTAAGCGGGTTGTGAAGAAAGCCGAAGACCTCGGTTACTCGCCGGTCTGCGCCTACGAGTTCGAGTTTTACCTGTTCAAGGGGACTCCAACCGAGCTTGCCGCCAACGGCTGGCGTGACCTGACTCCCATCACGGCTGGCAGCCACACCTACAGCCTCGTCAGGGACACAGGCACCGAGTTCCTCATCGGCGAGATCCGCCGCCGCCTGTCAGAGCAGGGTATTTTCATCGAGGCCAGCAACAGCGAAAACGGCCCGGGCCAGTTCGAGATGAACATCCACTACTCGGATGCTCTCGCAGCCGCGGACAACGCCCTCCGGCTTAAGGCCACCGTCAAGGAGGTCGCAGCTGAAGCCGGCTACACGGCATCGTTCATGGCCAAGATCAACCCGGAGTGGGCCGGCTCCTCCGGGCACATGCACCAGAGTCTCTGGGATCCGGAATCCGGCAAGTCAGCTTTCGCCAATGCCGAGGAGCCCGGCGAGCTGAGCGCCGTCGGGTACAACTACCTGGCGGGCGTCGTCGAGACGGCGCCGGAGCTTACCGCCCTCTACCTGCCCACCATCAACTCCTACAAGCGGACCGAAGGCGGGCAATGGGCCGGATCCAGCGCCACCTGGGGCCTGGACAACCGTACCGTCGCCATCAGGTCCATCCCGTCAACGGGCAGTGCTGCGCGCATCGAAAACCGGGTACCTGGCGCTGACGCCAATCCTTACCTGGTCATCGCCGCCAGCATCGCCGCCGGCCTGCACGGCGTGGACACAAAGATGACCGCTCCCAAGCGGGTGGTAGGCAACGCATACGCCCTGGAGGAGGGACACCAGGTAAAGGAGCTCCCCGCAACACTCGACCAGGCCATCGAACAGTTCGAGAAGAGCGAGGTCGCCAAGGAGTACTTCGGTGAAACCTTCGTCACGCACTACGTCCAGACGAGGCGCTGGGAGCTCCGCAAGCTTCAGACCAGTGTCACCGACTTCGAAATCGCACGTTACCTGGAACGAATCTAGCGCCCAGTGCAGCGCTAACAAGCGTTTAATACACCGTTTTCCTTACAAGAAAGAAGAAACACCCAATGACTACTCACCCCGGAAAGATCGCCGCAGTCACCGGAGCCGCGTCCGGAAACGGCCTTGCCATCGCAGAAAAGCTGCTCAAGGAGGGCGCCACCGTCGTAGCCCTCGACCGTGACGAAGCCGCGCTCGAGCGCCTGGTTGGCCAGCACCCGGAAATGGTTCCCGTTGTTATGGACGTCGCCGACGAAGCCTCGGTCGGCAGCGGCATGGCCGAGATAGACGCCAAGTTCGGCCGGCTCGACACCCTCGTCAACAACGCAGGCATCGTCAAGGGCAGCAACTTCGATGACCTCGGCGTTGCCGAATGGGACCAGGTCTTCGCCGTGAACTCCACAGGCCCGTTCCTGGTCAGCCAGGCTGCACGTCCGCTGCTGGAGAAGGGCGCCGCCGCCCGAGGCGACGATTCAACCAGCGCCATCGTCAACATCACATCAGTCGAGGCCCACATCGTCATCGCCAGCAGCGGGCACCCCCAGGTGCACTACAACGCTTCCAAGGGTGCACTCCTGATGTTCACGAAGGCTTTGGCCATCGAAACCGCGGCTTCCAAGATCCGCGTCAATGCTGTTGCCCCGGGCTTCATCGAGACCCCGTTCACCAAGTCCGTGCTGGAGAACCAAGAGGCCGTAAAGTTCCTCCTCGACCGTACGCCGCTCGGACGTATCGGCCGCCCGTCCGACGTTGCCAACGCCGTCGCGTTCCTGGCCAGCGACGAGGCCAGCTGGGTGACCGGTACCACCATCCACGTCGACGGTGGCTGGCTGGTTTACTGACATGAGGGCGCCCCTTATTGCCATTTCAGCGGCTCGGCAAACCGTCGATACCGCCTTCGGCCCGATGCCTTCAACAGTCCAGAACATGGCCTACGCCAACGGCGTCCTTGCCGCAGGCGGCCGTCCTGCCATTCTTCCGTCAACGGCAACAATCCCCGATGCGGCCCTTGAAGGGTTCGACGGGCTCATCCTCACCGGCGGCGGCGACATCAGCCCCCGACTGTATGGCGAGGACCCGATCGACACGGTCTATGACGTCTGCGATATCCGGGACGATTTCGAGATCGAGCTTTACAACGAAGCCATGCTCCGTGGCATACCCGTCCTGGCGACCTGCCGGGGAATGCAGCTTGTCAACGTCATTCGCGGCGGAACCCTAGTCCAGGAAGTAAGCCCGGACCGAGGGCACTGGCAGGACAACCCTTCACACGAACCATGGCACAGGGTGCAACTGGAACCTGATTCCGAACTTGCCCGGATCGCCAAAGGCCTGACCATTCCCGTGAACAGCTACCACCACCAGGGCCTGGGAAGGCTCGGAAAGGGCCTTCGCATTGTGGGACGGGAAGGCGACGTCATCGAGGCAATCGAAGCCGATGATGCCAGCCTGATCGGGGTGCAGTGGCATCCCGAACACATGGTCGATTATGACGAAGCCCAGAAGGCTCTCTTCGTGGATCTCGTGGAGAAGGCCGCGGCGCACACACAGTCAGAGCAACTACTTCAGGAGCAATTCTCATGAGCACAGAAACCGAGCGCGGGCTCAGCCACAACAAGTCAGACTTTGACTTCCACGGACGGGCACTCGACAACATTTTCGACGACTACCAGGACATGCTCGCCAACGGTCCTGTCGGTCACAGCGACAAGTACGGGGGCTTTTGGTACATCACCAAGAGCGAAGACATCTTCAATGCAGAGCAGGATCCTGACACTTTCGCTGTCGGTCCCTCCATGCTCCTCCCTGCCTTCGGCACCGATGTCCCCCTTATCCCGATCGACATCGATCCGCCGACCCACGCTGACTTCCGCAAGATCCTGCTGCCGATGTTCACTCCCATGAATGTTTCCAAGCTGGGCCCGGGAATGCGGGAGACCGCCCGGCAGCTCTGCCAGGAGGTCCTTGAGGCAGGCGAGGTCGTGGACGTTTCGGCCAAGCTCGCCCGTCCGATGCCGACAATCATCTTTAGCCGCCTGGCCGGATATCCGGAGCAGGACTGGCCGATTTTCGACCGGTGGATCGACGAGATCATCTATGAGCGCACCGCCCATCCGGAAACGGCGTACGCGGCAGGACGTGAGCTCAACGACTACTTCGACCGCCTTCTCGACGAACGGGAAAAGGCCGGACCGGAAGCAGAGGCCAGCAACGATCTGATCACCCAGCTTCTGAAAGCGGAGGTGAAGGGACGGAAGCTCACGCGTGAAGAACTGCTGTCGTACTGCTACCTGCTCTTCCTGGCCGGGCTGGACACGACCGCCTGGGCAATCCGGTCCGCCCTTTGGTACCTTGCCGGCAACCCGCACGCCCAGCAGCAGTTGCGTGAAGACCCGGACCTGATCCCCACAGCTGCCGAGGAGTTCCTGCGGACGCTTTCTCCGGTCCAGGCCATGGCCCGCACAGCAAAAGCAGACACAGTTGTCCGTGGCCAGGAGATCAAGGCCGGGGAACGCGTCGTGCTCGTCTTCGGCGCGGGCAACCGGGACCCGGAGGTCTACGAAGAACCCAATGAAATCAAGATTGACCGTGAAGACAACCGCCATCTGGCCTTCGGCGGCGGTATCCACCGGTGCCTTGGATCGAACCTTGGCCGCGCCGAGATGGTTATTGCCATGGAGGAATTCCTGAAGGCTGTCCCTCACTTTGAACGGGCGAATGACGACGAGCCGTGGCACGGCGTCGGCCCGCTTACCCTCAAGATTGGAGCTTGATCACTATGGGAGAACTTTGGGTCGATGGAGGGCGTTGCCAGGGCCACGCCCGGTGCTGGGCGCTGGCACCCGAAACCTTCGAGATCGACGAGGAAGGCTATGCGCACGTCATTCCTGGCCGCGAAAACAGCGGCGACGAGCCGAACGTCCGCAAGGCCATCCGGAACTGCCCTGAACGGGCAATCCTTGAACGGGAATCGACCGAGGCCGGCGAAAAAGCCGCAGAGGTTTCGGCGTCGTGACACATCTGCCAGACCGGGTCGCGATTATTGGCGCTTCGGTTGCATCGGCGATGCTGATTGAACGCAGCCGTGAGCTCGGCTTTGCAGGCGAATTTATCGTCATAGATTCCGACCCGAACGCGCCTTACGACCGGCCCCCGCTGTCCAAGCAGTTTCTTCTGGGCACTGGTTCCGTCGAACCGGCCGAGTGGTGGCCGGAGGCTACGCCGATCCTCAACGCAAAGGCAATCGGGCTGCTCCCTGACAAGCGGACTGTTCTGCTGGACAAGCTCGGAGAAGTGGCGGCTGACGCGGTCGTCATCGCAACCGGAGCCGGTTCCATCAGACTGCCGAATGAGCCCGCAGGCGTTCTCAGCCTGAGAACCGCCGAGGACGCCCTGGCCCTGCGCAATGCCGTGGATGCAGGAGCTGCCAGTGCGATCATCATCGGCGCCGGAACCATTGGTGCGGAACTCGCATCTACACTGGCCCAGCGTGGGCTTGCCGTCACCGTGGTGGATCTGGCTCCGCAGCCAATGCAGCGCTTCTTTTCAGGACATCTGGGGGAAGAAGCAAAGGCATGGATGCACCAGGCAGGTGTTGTAACCCACTTTGGAGTTGCTGTGGAGTCCATTCAGAAAACCGATGCCGCATGGACAGTCCAGGTCAGCGGCCTGGACCTGCACGCCGACCTTGTTATCAGCGCTGTCGGCGCCCGGCCCAATACCGAATGGCTGACCTACAGCGACCTCGACATTTCCAACGGAGTCCGTTGCACTGCCGACGGGAAGGCGCTGCTGACCAGCGGTGAAATCGCTGACGGGATCTTCGCTATCGGAGACGTTTCGGCACGGCAGGCCGAGGACGGAACGTTTCGGCGGTTCGAGAGTTGGACCCAGGCCCAACGGCACGGTGCAGCCCTCGCTGAATACTTCGCCGGCTTCGAATCCACGGAACTGGAACAGGCTCCGTACGGATGGACGGAACAGTTCGGTCGAAAGGTCCAGGTACACGGCATGCTTCCGCCGGAAGGCGAACTTGTGCAGGTCTACGCTGCCGAGGAACGCAACGCCGCCTTGTACCGGATCGGATCCGCGGAGGAGGAGACGGCCTGGATTGGCGTCAACGCGCCAAGGCAGTTCAGTCGGGCCTCCATGGGCATGAGCCTCCTAAGCTGAAAAGATGAATACCCCTGCTGAGCCCGCGGCCCCGCAACCGAACGAGGTCCTGCCGGCTGACTATCGCCAAAAACTCCAAATAGCAGAGCTCCGGGCAGATACCCTGTCCGAGCTCACGCAGCTCATGATGGAAGGACCCGATCCGCTCGCGCTTGCTCAAAGGGCAGTGGACCTGGTTGCCAGGGCAACAAACTCAGCAGGGGTTTTCGTCTACCTGTGGGATGAACAGGAACAAGTTCTTGTTATGCGTGCAGGTACCGCTGGAGTGCAGAGCCAGCAAGTTGGAAGGGTCACCCTTCGCCTCGGCGAGGGGGTAACCGGCTGGGTGGGGCTTACCCGGCAGTCAGTTGTCCTTAACAAAAACATTCAGCAGGATCCGCGGTTCGTCAGCATCAGCGAACTGCAGGAAGAAGATTTCAACTCGATGCTGGTAGTCCCGATCGTGGCTCCGACCGGGACGCTCCTGGGTGTATTCAGCCTCTGGTCGTATGCCGAGGAAACCTTCACCTGGGAGTCAAAGCTGATTGCCGACGAGGTGGGCATGCTGCTTGCCAGCGGCCTGCTGCAGGCTGAGACTGTTGACGACTTGCGGCGTCAGTCTGCAGCAGCACATTTCCTTGTAGATTTCCCGATCAACTCCGCCACTTCGGTTCTGCAATGCGCTCAAGTGGCCGCCCAGTCGATCCTCAAGCACATGAGCTCCGACGGTTGCGTCATCGAATATTTCGGTCGTGGTCCAGCCACATCCCCGCCCACTGCCATCGCAATGGACAAGGGCGAGCGAAGCGGAACAGTGGTTCGAACCACTCACTCACGAACAGCAACCTCCGAATTTATCGAATCCAACTTCGCCGGACATGAGCGGATATCTGTTTCCTTCGGCCTGACGAGCACCCGGGGCATCGTCACCTGCTACCGTCCACGCCGCTATTCCGCCAGGGAACTTGACCGACTCAGCGCCATTTGCTCCCAACTGGCCGCCCTGTTTGAAGCAGTAGAACTGGAATCGGTAGGTTCCTCCCATGCTTCACGCCTGCTCCGTAGCGTCGGCACGAGCACATTCGCCCGCATTCTGGAGGAGTCAGGCTGGTCAAAGGGCCGCACACTGCCTGTCCTGGTACGGGTGAAACGGCTGAAATTCGACTCGGATGCCGTGTCTAGGCGCATTGCCCCCTACCTGCAGGAACTGGCCGGCCCACGGTCCCTCGTCTTCACGGAGGGACCCCTCAGCCTGCTCTTTATCGATACCCCCTCCGGTACGGGAGAGGAGATCAAGGCGAAGCTGGAGACAACTCTTTCTGAGCTCGACGAACACCGCGGCGTCTCAGCCTTCGCCGGCCTCGGTCCGGTGGCCCGCGATGTCGCTTCCCTGCAGCCTGCGCTTTCCGACGCCGAGACCGCACTGGCATGGACAGAACTAGTTGCCAGGACGTCCGGGAGACGGGTCACCTCTTTCAGCGAAATAGAACATCTGCAGGACATGCCGCTCGTAGGGGAAGGGATGTCTGCGGAGATCAAGGACGTGCTCGCTGAACTCAGGTCCCTCATGCGCTACGACGCAGAAAATGGAACCCAGTTGGCCGAAACAGTTGCCATGCTGCTATCCAACAAGGGATCCATTGCGGACACGGTCTCCAAGTTGCACATCCACCGCAACACGCTCCGGCAACGCCTCCAGCGCGTAGAGCAGCTCATCGGTCATTCCTTCGAAGAATCCGGAGACTGGCTACCCACAGGCATTGCCGCACGGTTGGCGGTGCGGGAAGGCCAGCGCGCGGTTCTTCAGTGACGGCAACGGCCGCCCAAACTAAATTCCTGTTCAAGGACCGTCCCATGGTGTGAATAGAGTCGACCCCAGCCATCCGAAGCGCCAATGCCTCAGCTCTGCAAGCACACACATTCGGATCTCCATGTGCAAATGGCACTGCGGTCGCGGCGATGCCGTTCGCTACCTTGAAGTATTGGAAACTCCGATCAACCGATAAGGAATTCGAGCATGACCTACCAGCCAGATCTTTCCCGGGGCGCCGGCACTTTGCAGGCCCTCGTCATACAGCCGGATCCCTATTGCCCGATCGACCGTCTCGGCCTGTGGCTGCACGACGAGGGTATAACCACCAGAATTGTCCAGCCTTTCAATGACGACGTGATCCCGGAAATACTTCGGGAGGACGCCCTGGTGGTCCTGGGCGGTGACATGAGCTCGCTGGACGACCATGTCTATCACTGGCTTGCCCACATCCGCAGCCTTATGGCAGCTGCTGCCAGCCACAGGAAGCCCACACTTGGGATATGCCTCGGAGCTCAGCTGATGGCACAGACTTTCGGCGGTACGGTGACCAGGGGCGACCAGGGCCTCGAGGCGGGAGTCGTAGAGGTAGCATTACGGTCCGAGGCGGCCGGGGATCCCCTGATGGCCGGGTTACCGGGCCCTTTCTGCGCCGGGGCCATGCATGGGGACATGATCGACCACCTGCCACCTTCGGCGGTCTGGCTCGGGATGACCGCCCAGTATCCGCATCAGGCTTTCCGGGTAGGCGAAATGTCGTGGGGAGTTCAGTTTCACCCTGAGCTGTCGCCGGCGGTCTACCGCCAGTGGCTATCCCTGGTCGACGAGAATGACGCGGTTGCCATGGAGCGGGCAGGGCATGGTATGCAGGCGTTCGAGAATCAAGACCAGATTGTGAGGGAGCATACTGAGGCAATGGCACGACGCTTCGCCCACCTGGTCCGAACGACCGCAACAGTGGCTTCCCAGTAGACCAAGTGGTGTGGCGGCGCTGCCGTTGCGGCTTGGACGTGTCCTGGACATCCGGCGCCGCGCCTCCTGCCCCCGGCACCAGTCATTCCAAGGGGGCGGGAACATGCCATATCCGTCGTGATCGGATGCGCCAGGTATGTGGCCCTTCGCAGATGAGCGTGGTTAGTGCTGGCTGAGACTGTCCCCGCCGGGCATTGGATGTTGTCGGTGCGGCGTGGTGCGGTGGGAATAAGGTCAGGGCCTCTTTGAATTGGTTGCGGCCAAGCAAACCAACACCCAAAAGAGACCCTGACATGAATAACTCTATGTCTTGTTCCGGTGGCCGCTGGTGCACGCGCGCCGGATGCGCTGCTCGGTGTCGAGGGCCTCCACATCAACTCCGTCACAGCAACCGCCAACGGCCTGGTTCTGCACGTCGAAACCGGTGAAACCCTCAGTGGCTGTCCGGGCTGCGGCGTCGTCGCGGTCGGGCACGGCCGCCGGCCGGTTCGTCTCCATGACACCCCGTGTTTCGGTCGTCCGGTGCGGCTGCTGTGGGCCAATCGCGTCTGGCGCTGCCCCGACCCGGACTGTCCGGGGGAACACCTTCACCGAGGAACACCCGTTGGCCGGGCCGCGGGCGAAACTCACCGCCCGGGCAGTGGCATGGGCGACCGACGCGCTGCAGCGTTTCGACACTTCCGTTTCAGCCCTGGCCCATCAGCTCGGCTTTTCCTGGCACACCGTCTGGGACGCCATCAAGGCAGAGGCCACCAGGCGCATCGGCATCACGGAACGGCTGGCCGGCGTGAACGCGCTCGGCGTCGACGAGCATGTCTGGTCACACACGGGCCCGCCGGGATCCGGCATGGTCACCGGGATCGTGGACCACACACGGGACGCCCGCGGCATAGTTCACGCCCGGTTGCTGAACCTCGTTCCAGGACGGTCCGGGAAGGCCTACGCCGACTGGCTCAAAGAGCGCGGTGCCGCCTTCACCACCGGCATCAAGACAGCGGCCCTGGATCCGTTCCGTGGCTACGCGAACGCAATCCGCGATGAATTGCCAGAAGCCATCACCGTCCTGGACGCGTTCCACGTCGTAAAACTCGGATCGGCCATGGTCGATGAGGTCCGCCGCCGCGTCCAGCAGGACACCCTCGGACACCGCGGCCGCAAGGGCGATCCGCTCTACGGCATCCGCCGGGCGCTGCAAGTCGGCGCCGAACACCTCACCGACAAACAAACCGCCCGGCTCGACGCGAAGCTCACCCTCGGGGACCCGCACCACGAGGTCACCCTGGCCTGGCAGTGCTACCAGAAGCTCCGCAACATCTACCACGCCAGACCCGAGCGAGGCAGGGAACTAATCAACGAAGTGATCGCTTCGTTCCCGTCCTGCCCGATCCCGGAAATCTCACGACTGGGCCGGACGCTCAAACAATGGAAGGCAGCGATCCTGGCCTACTTCGACACCAACGGCGCCTCCAGTGGACCCACCGAAGCGATAAATGGCGTCATCGAAACCACCCGCAGAATCGCCCGTGGCTTCCGCAACTTCACTAACTACAGACTTAGATGCCTACTCGCCGCCGGCGGCCACCGCCCCTACCGGATCAAACAAACGAACCATGCCTAAACGCGAAGGGCCAGGTATGTTGAAGCGCCTACGTATCTTGAGCTCCTTGCAACAAACAAACGCACCCGTGTCTTCAGGTGTTTCCCAGCACCGGCCCCAAGCGGTGTCGAACAGGTTCCCTCAAAGACGACGTCACGGTACTTTCACGAAGGATGGTGCTCTCATGGTCAGCGGAGCCAGGGTCTCTCCGGCTGAGTAGCTGTCTGCGAAGACAGCCGCTCCTGCGCTGGTCAACGCTACCTGGACATTCGCCCACATGGTTACGCCGTCTTCCACCGACACCGCCGGCAAACGGAGATCGGCGAGCTGCACCGTCTCGTTTCCTTGCTCGATGGACAGGCATGCCCCGTCCGGCCCGACTTCTATTTTTGGGTTGCAAATTGCGACCGACATAAGCCCATGGTGGGCGAGGAAGCGCGCCTCCCCACCGAACTGGAGCACAAAGTGGTCACCGGCAGACTGGTCCAGGCTCTTGAACGGGAAATAGAACTGCCGGGTATTGGTCACGGCAGCACCGTCACGCAAGAGTATGCGTCCGTCATGCATGGACTGCACGTAGCGGACAAAGCTGTCTTTGACCGCCCATGCCATGCCGAGATCTGCTCTTTCAACAGTGAGTTCGGACATCAGGGTTCCTTTGTCGTTGCCAGGTTGCACAGGGCCGGTGGCGCTCCCCGCTCTCTGACACACCAGGTAGGGGAGGGGCTTGCGGCTGTTCATCTTCGACCATTTTCGTGGCGGTTCAGGTGATCGACATGTACTGCGGGCACATCATTCGCGCGGACCGTGTGCCTGGCGCCCATCGGAAAGGACGGTCGTTGAGGTTACGAGCCTGCTGGGGGAGCGCTGATGGGCGCGGCCCGTCAGGCCGGGTCTGAATTAGAGTGCCATATTCAGTCGTTCAGACGCGATGCACTCGTAGACGAGCCCGGGAGGAATCCGGTGGCAGAGCTCCAGGGTGTAGGACCAGGGGCCGTGCCAGGTGACAAGAACACCTGACGCTTCACTGTTGTCCCGTTGGGAACGCAGCCTGGTGATTGCTGCTGACAATTCATTATCACTGTGAAACCGTTCCCGATGCTGTACGTATCCAGCCGCCTTGGACTGCCCGCCCCTCATGATGCAGCCTCCCGCTGGAAGTCAGGGCAACGGCTGAACCTCTCGGTTTCCCACTTGTAGTCGACCCACACGTTGAAACCGTCTGCCCGGTGAAATAGCCGGCGGGGCTCAGCGCCGTCACTGTCGAGCCACAGGATTTGATCATCGTCGGTGACTGCATCGACAACTCCGCGCCGGATCTCCTCATCCTGAAGTTTAACAATGACCGGCTGGCCAATCAGCGGCTGCCACTTGGGTTGCAGGTGAAATGCCATTCGATGCTTTCCCTTCCTGTGAAGCGGGCCGTGTCTGCCTTCTATCGGGCAGACACGGCCGATGCCTTAAACCGTTACCAGGTCCTGCCAGTCGGCGAGGTCATGCCCGTGGGCATCGCTGACAGACTTGTGGGTGACCTTGCCTGCCGCCACGTTCAGACCGCCGGCGAGAGCGGGGAGCCGGTCGAAAGCACCCTTGACGCCGTAGTTGGCCAAAGCCACCGCGTAGCGGAGCGTGACGTTGGTCAGGGCGTAGGTGGAGGTGTTCGGGACAGCGCCGGGCATGTTGGCCACGCAGTAGAAGATCGTCTCGTGGACCTTGTACGTGGGTTCCTGGTGCGTGGTGGGGTGGGTATCTTCAAAGCAGCCGCCCTGGTCCACGGCGATGTCAACGAGCACCGAGCCGGGCTTCATCCGGGCCACGAGGTCGTTGGTGACGAGCTTGGGTGCCTTGGCGCCCGGGATCAGGACGGAGCCGATGACGAGATCAGCATCGATAACGGACTTTTCGATCTCGTATGAGTTGGACGCTACGGTCTTCAGGCGGCCCTGGTACTGGGCGTCCAGCTCGCGCAGCCGGTTGATGTTGATGTCCAGGATGGTGACGTCGGCGCCGAGGCCGAGCGCCATGGCCGCGGCGTTGGTGCCGGCGACGCCTGCACCGAGGACGACAACCTTGGCGGGACGGACGCCCGGAACGCCGCCGAGCAGCACACCCTTGCCCCCTGCCGGCGCCATGAGCGAGGTCGCACCGACCTGGACGGAGAGCCGGCCGGCCACTTCGGACATCGGGGCGAGCAGCGGCAGTGCCCGGCCTTCCTGAACGGTCTCGTACGCGATGGCGGTGACACCGGATTCGACAAGCGCCTGGGTCAGTGCGGGTTCCGCTGCAAGGTGCAGGTAGGTGAAAAGTAGCAGGCCCTCACGGAAGTGCCGGTATTCGGATGCCACGGGTTCCTTGACCTTCATCACCATGTCGGCCCGCGCCCAGGCCTCCTCTGCGGTCTCGACGATCTCGGCTCCGGCAAGGGCGTACTCCTGATCGCTGATGCCGGAACCGGCGCCGGCGCCGGTTTCCACGAGCACGTCGTGGCCGTTTGCTTTGAATTCGTGGACGCCGGCGGCAGTGATCGCGACGCGGAACTCGTTGTTCTTGATTTCCTTGGGGACGGAGATGATCATGACTCATGCTTTCTGAGGGGATTGATGCTTGTGGGCAAAAGAATGACAGAAAATGCGGAAACGTGAGCCCTGCTCGCAGGATCTGCGGCAGAATGGAAGCAGCTCATTAATTCCTGCATTGTGAGGAGCGTTACAGAGTGTCGGACTCGCAGAAACTGCAACAGGTGCCATTGGACGAAGTGGACCACAAGCTTCTTGGCCTGCTGTCCAATAATTCAAGGCGTACCAATCAGTCGTTGTCGGAGGCCCTCGGACTTGCGCCGTCAACCTGTCTTGCCCGCCTCAAGGCGCTCAAAGAGTCGGGGGTAATCAAGCGCTTCACCGTCGAAGTCGCACCCGAAGCAATGGGCCTGCCCCTCCAGGCCCTGGTCAGCGTGCGGCTTAGGCCTGGGGCCCGGCACCTGATGAATGCCTTCGGAAATGAGTTGCGGGACCTGCCCGAGATCAAGCAATTCTTCGTTCTTGGCGGTGCAGATGATTTCCTGATCCACATCACGGCCAGGAATACCGAGCACATCCGTCAATTCGTACTGGACCATCTGTCATCGAATCCTGCCGTCGCAGGCACCCAGACCAACCTCGTGTTCGAGCATGGCCACGGAACCGCCTTCGGACTCTAGGGATCTGGGACAAATGCCGCCGATGGCCCAAGCCAAAGGGCATCCCCGTTTTTCCCGACATCTGCGGCAGGCCCTGGTCGGCGAAACAGCAGGGACGCTGACTCCTTCCAGTCCATGTATTGCACTAGTGGGGGGCGGCCCCACCTGCTGCAATGGCAATACGAGACGCGAAAGAGTCGCTCATCAGGGAAAGGAGTCGAAGTGTCATCCTCAGATGCACATAACCCCGACTTTCAGAAAATCTTCGAAAGTCTGCCGAACCAATACATCATCGTCACCCCCGACAGAACGATCGTCGCTGCCACTGACTCGTTCCTTGCATCTACGGGAAAGAGCCGCGAGGGAATCGTCGGCATGGACATCCTCGAGGCTTTTCCGGACAACCCGGACAACCCTGACGCCAAGGGAACAGAGATTCTGCGCAGCTCCATCGAGCGTGTTGTCGAAACCGGCAAGATCGATATTCTTCCGCCTGTTCGCTATGACATCGAGAACTCAGACGGGATTTTCGAGCCCCGGTGGTTCCAGCCCCTGAACGCTCCGGCTTTCGACGATGACGGCAAGCTCGTCTATGTCCTGCACGGGGCGGAAGACATCACGGCTCAAATGACGAGCAAGAGCTGAACCCCGGCCGCCACCGACCCGATAAAGGACTGAAATTATGGACGACGTCAAAGCAACCCTCATTGGAGGACCGACCCTGCTCCTCGAGATCGCCGGCTACCGGATGATCACTGACCCCACCTTCGATTCCCCCCAGGTCTACCACCACCCAATCGCCGGACCCGTCATCAAGAAGCTCGCCCCCAGCGCCACCCCCGAGGAGCTTGGCCACGTTGACCTGGCACTCGCCTCCCACGAGCACATCGACAACCTGGACGTGGCCGGCCGGGGTTTTCTGACGATGGTGCCGCTTGCCCTCACCACGACGGAGGCTGCGAAGAACTTCGGCCCCAACGTCCGCGGGACCAGCGACTACGAGACTCATACCGTTACGCTTCCCGATGGCAGGCAGATGAAAATCACGGCAGTGCCGGCGCATCATGGCCCGGAGGGCGTGTGGGACGCACTCGGGCCCGTTATTGGCTTTGTCCTCGAAGCAGAGGGCATGCCGACGATTTACATCAGCGGTGATAACTCCGAGCTGGATATCGTGCGCGAAATTGCGGATCGTTTTCCAGCCATTGATATCGCTGTGCTCTTCGTCGGCGGCGCAAAATTCGATGTGATCGCAGATGGCGCGTACATCACCCTCAGCAATGACCGGGCCCTGGAGGCGGCCAAGATCATGGGTGTCAAGAAGGTCGTTCCAGTGCACGAGGATTCGTGGGAACATTTCAGCCAGAATGCGGACCAGATCAGCAAGCTTTTCGCCGATGCCGGGCTCAGCGAACTCCTCATCGCCTTGAAACCGGGGGAGTCTGCAGACATCCGGCTCTAGCAAACGGACCGCAGAATCGAAGGTTGGACGGTTATCGGCCAACCTTCGATTCTTGCTTAAAGGCAGAACCGGTGAAGGCCTGCGACGGACAGGCGGGCATCAACTTATGTGCGTGGCGCACACACAGCACCTCGAAGGGTCGGGAAGAATGGTGGCAGCACAACTCACGGATCGCTTGGAGCTCAGGGACGATGACGACCATTGCGGAGCAGTTCACCCGGGAACAAGACGACCTGGCGAAAACAGCAGGGCGCCCGAGTGCCGATTATTGGTCGATATCACAAGGGCTGCGGCTGCTGGGTGACCGCTGGTCCCTATTGATCGTGCGCGAACTCCTCTGCGGTGAAATGGGGTTCAACGATATGTCCCGGGCCCTGCCTGACCTTTCGCGGACACTGCTTTCCCAGCGGCTCAAGCGCCTGGTCCAGCTGGAGCTTGTCGTTCGCAACGATGAAACCGGCCCCCGCGGCTCACGACGCTACAGACTGACGCCGGTCGGCTACGCGCTGCGGCAGACCTTGGAGTCGCTGGGCCTCTGGGCGAGTCATTGGCATGCGCCCTTTGAGAATGACCTGCGGACAGGGCTTGGCACGCTGCTCGAACACATGGGCCGCAGCCTTGTGACAGATTCCCTGCCCAGGAAGTCGATTGTCCTGGGGTTCGAGTTCGACAACGTCAGGGGAGCTCCCCTTCATGGCTGGATCTGCACAGAGAACAGCAAGACAACCGCGAGCATCGGCCGCGCAGAACGTGTCCCGGATCTTCAGGTTCATGTCGCCCCGCGGGTGCTCTACGACCTCTGGTGGGGTCTGCGCCGCTGTGAGGAGGCGCGGCAGCTGGGCTCCATCGGGTTTGTTGGCCCGCAAGAGTGGGCTGCGGACTTCTCCGGCTGGTTCGCCCCTCGGGCAGCTTCCTAACGGTCAGCGCCCACCATACGGTGCCCCGCGGTTGACAGGCCCGCCGTTTCCCGGCTTCCTGCTATACAGGTACGTTGCACTGGGTCCTGTTTCTGGATGCCATGCAGGGATATGAAACAGGGTCTACACCCCTTAGCCGGGGGAGAGTAGGGTCAAGTAAACAGAGGTGCCGTCGCCCAAGCGTGTCTAAGAGACCACGTTGTGCCGGCGCTGCTTTCTTGGAGGAACCAGGATGGCTGGATGGAATGCTGACACGGCTGCCGGCCCAGTAGGGGCAGGGACCGTCACCCTGGTCGAGGAAACCTCGTTCTGCATTTCTTTGCCCAATGGCGACATTCATCCCGAGCACCCGCATGGCCTGTTCGTGCAGGACACCCGATTCCTGTCCCGCTGGAACCTGACAGTCAACAGTCATCCGCTTGAGTCCCTCGCTGCCGAGACGCGCGAGCCGTTCCGGGCCCTGTTTGCAGGTCGCGTTCCCCGTTCCGACGGATATGCCGACAGCCCGCTGATCGTGGAGCGCCTGCGGGAAGTCGGCGCGGGTATTCAGGAGCGACTTACCGTCCGCAATTATTCAACCAAACCCGTCGAATGCGCGATTTCCCTCGAGGTTGAAGCTGACTTCGCGGACCTTTTTGAAGTGAAGGAAGCCCGGATCCAGCGTGCGTGGGACGCAACCCGGTACGTGGATGGGGACCAGCTGACCATTTCCGGTGTCTGGCAAGGCATGCGAAAACGGGTCGTCATTCAGGCTCCGGGAGCAGAGGTGAAGCCGGAGGGGGTCACCTTTCTGGTATCTGTCCCACCGCAAGGGGACTGGAGCGCTGTCGTCAGTGCCCGGGTTGAGGTTGAAGGCTCTGGCCGGAGCGCCACCCTTGTCCACCCTGAGGGGGAGGAGTTGTCCCCCAGTGACCGGCGCCGCAAGGAATGGGTTGCCAGGATTCCCGTCGTTCGCATGGGTAACCGATCCATTGAGCGTACGTTACGGCGGAGCTACGACGACTTGGGTGCCCTCCGGATCGAGGATCCGGATCATCCCGAACGCGTTGTGGTGGCGGCAGGTGCGCCGTGGTTCATGACGCTCTTTGGCCGGGATTCCCTGTGGGCCTCGGAAATGGCGTTACCGGTGGATCCCTCACTGGCTTTGGGGACGCTGCAGACGCTGGCGGACCGGCAAGGAACCATCGTGGACCCGCTGACCGAGGAGGAGCCCGGCAAGATCCTGCACGAAGTAAGGCTTAGCCTCAATGCCGGTTTGGCCCTTGGAGGCAACTCAGCCTACTACGGGAGCGTCGACGCGACTCCGTTATTTGTGGATGTGCTCGGAGCCGTCAGCCGGTGGGGATTCGGAGCAGATATTATCGCCGGTTTGCTGCCCCACGCGGACCGCGCCCTGGAATGGATACGTCACTACGGGGACAAGGACGGCGACGGTTTCGTCGAATATGAACGGCTCAACGACCAGGGCCTGATAAACCAAGGCTGGAAAGACTCCTGGGACGGCATCAATTTTGCCGATGGAACACTTGCGGAGCCCCCGATCGCGCTCTGTGAAGTCCAGGCCTATGTCTATGCTGCGTATACCGCGCGTGCCTGGATGGCATACGACGCGGGCGACACGGCACGGGGAGATGATCTCGCCGATCGGGCGGCGGAACTGAAGCGGAGATTTAACGAGCAGTTCTGGATGCCGGACCGGGGGTACTATGCAATCGCACTCGACGGCAGGAAGCGACAGGTGGACGCGTGTGCTTCCAACATGGGCCACTGTCTGGTCTACGGACTCGTAGACGAGGACAAGGCTCCGCAGGTTGCCGAGCGGCTTATGTCTCCGGAGATGTTCAGCGGCTGGGGTATACGGACCTTGGCCAGCAACATGGGCGCATATAACCCGGCCAGCTATCACAACGGCTCGGTATGGCCCCACGACAATGCAATCATCGCTGCCGGTCTGTTGCGATACGGCTTCGTGGCGGAAGCACAGCGCATTACCACTGCGATATTGGAAGCCGCCGAATTCTCGGGCGGGCGCTTGCCCGAGCTCTTCTGCGGCTTCAGCCGTGATCAGTTCGCCGAACCCGTACCCTATCCAACGGCGTGTTCGCCCCAGGCTTGGGCAGCAACGGCCCCGATCCTCCTGGTGACGAACCTGATGCGGTACGACGTTCATGTCTCCCGTCGGGGACTGTGGATGGATCCTGTGCTTCCGGAAGCCTATGGTGATCTGCACATCACCAACGCACCTGTGGGTGGCGGCCGGATCACCATCGACATCGATAGGTCCGGCCCCTCTATTCAGGGCCTGCCTGAGTGGATGGAATTTCGACGCGGACATCGGCCATGGATTACGGAACTGGTCGAACAGGCAGACCGCCGACGACGGAAGTAGGCAGCCTGACTGTCGTCGACACCCTCGATGTTACAGCGCCGCCATCCCCTCTGGGACGAAGCCGGCGAACAGTTAGATGATGACTTCTGGCACGCCTCCCGTTAGGCGCGGCGACTTGCCCAACGGGAGACGTGGCATGATGAGCGCTATCTTCAGCGCTCATCGTGCCCGCACTTCACATGGCGCCTACGCGCCCGCTCAGTGCTCCGGCCAGTAGTCGTAGACGTCACTGGTCCCACGCATGAATTCGATAAAGACGCAGTCCCTGTCCCCGACGGTCCATGCTTCATGCTCCGGCGGCAGCATCATAAGATCTCCGGCTGAGAATTCCTCCTCGGATCCGGTACGCTGGCGCACCCCCAAACTGCCTTCCAGGATGTAGGCGACATGCGGCATGGGACACATATCCGTGTCGAGAATTCCGGTCTTGACCGCATCCTCCGTCACTGATGCTCCCACCGGGAAACGGACGAGAAGGGCGCTGGCCCCGTCAAGGGTCACCATCCTTTTCGTGATCCGCCCGATAGTAATGAGTTCGTACTTGTCCTCGTCGACAAAATTGGCCTTCTGCATACGTGTGAGGTCTACAGCCATAGTTCTTCCTCTGCTCCTTCGTCGTGTAAAGCGTCCGCAGTGACGCCTTGTTTCAATTCAGCGACCTGCTCTCTCTACCGGACAAGTACGAAAGCTGTACTGACCCCCATACCGCAGGCACGCATAAACGGCGCTCAAATCTACCCACGTTGCGCACTATACCCCCGGGGGGTATAGTGGATGCGTTGTCAGTGACAAGGCATGTCCCGGCCGGTGCCAACACCCGCTTTCACGGCCCGTCAACCCCAGCGCCCATTGATGCTCCATCAAGGAATGGAAACTGACATGTTTGAATCTGGAAACCGCACTGAGCTTCCCCTCGCCTCGAGTGCGGGATGCAGTTGCTGCACAGCCAACGTCTTTTCGCAGCCCACCTCCTCCGCTGCTGAGCTCACTCTCGAGGGCCTAACCTGCCGGCATTGTGCCCAGACAGTCGAGAAGGCCGTCCTGGTCCTTGAGGGAGTGGATTCTGTGGCTATTGAGCTCGTTCCTGGTGGCCTTTCCCGCCTCCTGATGGGCGGCAAAGCCGCCGCGGCTGCTGTACGCCAAGCCGTCATTGCCGCCGGTTACGTGGTTAGCGGCTAGTAATTCCCTGGAACTTCACGCCGCAAAAACGGCCCAGAAGTTGGCGCCCCCTCCCGAAACAGGAGGCATCGAAGCGCGCCCGCGGGCGAATGAATCCCTCCACAACTGGCCAGCGGGGTCCACCCGAACCCCAGCAGGCCGCGCAACCCCAAAAAACACCCGACTCGGGTACCCCCTGAACTTTCTGCGGGCTCTGCTGCCCGCCAATTTGTAGAGGACATGCTATGACCGGAAAAACAGGACAGCGGCGCGGATTGGTGCCGTTGCTGGTGATCGCGACCGCACAGCTGATGCTGGTGCTCGACGACTCCATCGTGAACATCGCGTTGCCTAGCATCCAGCAGGAACTCGGGGTGAACGCCGTGCATCTGCCCTGGATTGTGAATGCTTATAACCTCACGTTCGGGGCTCTGCTGCTCCTGGGCGGTCGGCTTGGCGATCTCTACGGACGGCGGCATGCATTGCAGGCCGGTCTCGCCCTCTTCGTCATCGCATCGCTGGCCGGGGGTCTTGGCCCCAACAGCCAGACCCTCATCGCCGCCCGAGCGGTTCAGGGGCTGGGAGCAGCACTGGTTGCGCCCAACGCCCTGGCCCTCATTGCGACAACCTTCTCCGAACGCAAGACCCGTGATGCAGCCCTGTCGCTGTACGGCGCGATGTCCGCTCTCGGAATTGTGGTGGGATTGCTTCTTGGTGGCGGCCTGACCGACACCCTCGGCTGGCGGTGGGTCTTTTTCATCAACGTACCCATCGGCATCCTCGTGCTCCTGGGCAGCCGGACCTTGGTGAGCGCAGGACGGCACGCCGGGAGTCTCGATGTCAGGGGCGCCGTATTGGGAACCAGCGGCATGGTCGCCCTGGTGTACGCAATTACCCGCTTTGGCGAGGAGGGTTTCGCTGACCCTCTGGGCCTTGGTCTGGTAGCCGCTGCAGCCCTGCTGCTGGCTGCCTTCATCGCCCTGCAATCCCGCAGCAGCACGCCGCTGGTCCCACTGGGGCTGTTCCGGGACCGTGGCCGCGCTGGCGCATACGCCTCCATGCTGCTGCTAGCCATTGGTCCCATGGGCAGCTTCTACGTGATCACCCTCTATCTCCAGCAGGTTCAGCATTACGGCCCTCTGCGGACCGGTGCCAGCTGGCTGCCGTTCGCGGCAGGGCTGGTGCTCGGGGCAGGGGCCGCGCCTAAGCTGCTGCTGAAGATGGCCACGCGCCTCATCGCAGCAGCGGGGGCACTGCTCAGTGCCGGGGCTGCCTTCTGGTTCTCCTTCATCCAGGTAAACACGAACTACTGGCTGCACCTGGCACCGGCCATGTTCATCCTCGCCCTTGGGTTCGGTCTCGGCATTATCGCCCTGACCCAGGCCGCCGTATATCACACGAAGGAAACCGAGGCCGGAATTGCCTCTGCGCTGCTGAACTCGGCCCAGCAAATCGGCGTTGCCCTCGGACTGGCCGTTTTGGCAGGCGTTGCTGCAACGGTCAGCAACAGCAGCCAGCATTCGGCCGTCACCGAGGCAGGCCAACTGGTCGCCGGATACGGCAGCGCACTTGCCGTCGCGGCTGGGCTGCTGGTGGCTGCAGGAATACTGGCTGCAGCTACCTTGCCTTCCCGAACCGCGGCACAGGCCAACGCCCCCGCTGCGGCCGGAATTCATTAGGCGGACCCGGACAGGGACTGTCTCCAGTGACGAGAAGGTACAGCATGCGCGCCCCTGTGCCTGGGCGCGCATGCTCGGCGACAGGTATCGTCCGCTCGAAAAGCGCAGCTAGAGCCTCGCCTAGATACCACCGGGTCACCGTTCAATAGCCGGCGGACCTCGCGAAACGCCTCGAAGCGGCGGTTGACCCGGGCTTCCCCGCCCCTGTGGGCAGTATTCCTGGCCGCTAACAACCCGGTTCTGCGCTTCAGGGGATCCTCCTCCGACTTTGTGTTCCGCCAGCCTAGCCCTGGTGTATCCCCATTCTGGAGGACATGCAACGGAATTTGTAGGTCTGCGGTACCCACGAGAACCCCAGAGCTGGTCGGACCGATCCTGGTTACCGTCCACCAATCAGCCAGAATTTCGATGTCAGCAGGGCGCGCACACATGGTCTTTACGCTTTCCTGCCACGCTTGCTGGTCCACCCATCGGTATGCTGAAAGGCGTCGATGACGTCCTGGTACGCCAGGTAAGTGACGTCCAAATCAATGTGATCATCATGGTCGGCCCGCAGGCGTTCCAGCCAGGCGGAGCCCGGCCGGGGGCATCCTGACCGTCTCAGATCGAGAGTCGTCACAGCCGAGTGACAGTCCCAAAACCAAGGAGAAGCATCCATGAACAAGAACGAGCTGGCCCGGTTGGGCCTCGACACGGATGGCCTTACGCCGGACGCCGACTACGTCCCGAACCCCTTCACCGCCGATGACGGTGTGCACGTCGACCTCGTGTACCGCGCGTACCTGCAGCTCGAGCAGATCAACGCGCTGGGCGGTATCAGCCTGCTCGGCGGCTCGCGCGAGCGGCTGGAGGACATCTATGGCGGACTTGAGGACGGCATGGATCTGATGACGGCGGTGGCGCGCTTTGGCGACGATGAGCAGCAGCATCGCGCCCAGCAGCTCATCGCGGCAGGGAAGATCAGCGGCTCCTGACAGGCCTCGACGGAACCCCGACAGCCCCGGCTGTCGGGGTTCTTTCTTTTCGTCATGCAGACCGGGCTGGCGAGAACCCCTGGATTTGCCGGGGCCCAGCATGCGCCGCGCGGACATCAACTGAACCAGACGAGCGTTGATCAGCGGGCTCGCACTGGTGGTCGGCTCTCAGATATGTGTTTCGCTCGTCTTGTCTCGTCTGAAGACTGATTCCTTGTGCACTGCATGATGAATCATCATGCATTAATCACACTAGCTGTTGGCCAATTGTGCTAAAATTGCAGGGCAACATCTGTAACATGTTGATGCCCTCTGCGCCGGGGGCCGGTAAGACAATGCTCGCAGAACGTCTCCCGGGCCTTCTTCCGGACCTTGGGGACACAGCTGCCATGGAAGTGACGGCAATCCATTCCCTTGCGGCTGTGCGGTCTTCACCCGTGACGTTGATTCGGCGGCCGCCCTTCGAGAGTCCACACCACAGCGCTACAGCAGCCGCGATCATCGGCGGCGGATCGGGCCTGCCCCGCCCCGGGGCGGCTTCGCGGGCACACAGGGGCGTGCTGTTCCTTGACGAAACACCCGAGTTTGAACGCAGGGTCCTCGATGCCCTTCGCCAACCGTTGGAGAACGGGGCCCTCGTCATTCATCGCTCCGCCGGGACAGCTGCCTATCCTGCGCGGTTTCAGCTGGTCTTGGCGGCCAACCCCTGTCCCTGTGGCAATGCTTCCGGCAAGGGCAAAGACTGCACGTGTACGCCGTTGATGCGCAGGAGGTACTTTGGCCGGATGTCCGGCCCCCTGTTGGACCGGGTGGACATCCAGTTGCAGGTGGACCGTGTCTCGATGGCCGATTTCGGGCACAGCGGTACCGAGGAGAGCACATCCGATGTGGCCCTCCGGGTCATGGCGGCCAGGCAGCGTCAGGTGGACCGGCTCCGGGAGTACGGCTTCGAGACCAACGCGCAGGTGCCGGGGCGTGTGCTGCGCGGCGGACTGCGCCTTCAGCCAGGGACCACCAGGATTCTGGACACGGCGCTGGAACGGGGGATCCTGACGGCCCGGGGGTATGACCGCGTCCTCCGTTTGGCATGGACTTTGGCCGACTTGGACCACGCGGATGCGCCGGCACCGGACCACGTCGGGCAAGCCTTGGGCTTGCGCCAAGCGAACGCAATGCCATGAACGGAACATCGAAGGGAGCAACGGAGTTGGCGGAACTGACCGTGCAGGAGAAGGAGCGCATCGCCAGGGCGGCGCTGTCGCGTTTGATGGAACCGCAGGACATCGTCGGGCTGGCGCTGGTGAGGGCTGTAGGCGCCCTTGATGCTCTTGGCATCGCTACCGGAGAGCTCTCAGCGGGTGCCTCAGTGGAGCGGGAAATTACGGCACTCCTCGCGCAGGATGGCACCACCCCAACGTGGACTGGCATGGCCACAAGCCAACGACGCTGGGCGCCGCGCGTCCGTGATCTGGCGCCCGAGCGTGACCTTGCGACGATGAGGAGACTGGGCGGGCGACTGGTCATTCCCGGAGACGAACTGTGGCCTGGACAGCTGGCGGACCTGGGACTTCAGGAACCGTTGTGCCTGTGGTGGCGCGGCCCCGAGCGCCCGATTCCTTCGCCCCGGCGGATCATTGCTGTGGTGGGTTCCCGTGACAGCACCAGCTACGGTGCTTCTGTGGCCGGGGACTTCGCCCATGGCCTGGCCCAGCGCGGCTACTCGGTTGTGTCAGGTGGTGCCTACGGCATCGACGCCCGTGCGCATCGGGGTGCTTTGAGCGGCGGCGCCTCCGACATGCCGACCATTGCCGTGATGGCCGGGGGAGTGGACCGCTTCTATCCGGCGGGCAACGAAGATCTGCTGCGGACTGTCACCCATCAGGGAGCGCTGATCGCCGAGGTGCCACCCGGTTCAGCCCCCACCAGATACAGGTTCCTCCAGCGCAACCGTCTGATCGCAGCATTGGCTTCGGTGACGGTCGTGGTCGAGGCCAGATGGCGTTCGGGGGCCCTGAACACCGCCCATCATGCCGAATCCATCGGAAGGATCGTCGCCACCGTTCCCGGTTCCATCCATAGTGCCAACTCCGCCGGATGCCACAGGCTCCTGAGGGACGGCGGAGCGGTGTGCGTCACCGACGTGGGAGAGGTTGCCGAACTGTCCGGCAGGAGCGGCGAATGGATGGCTGCCGACAAAGAGACTCCGGCGGAGCCGCAGGACGGGCTGTCACTTGAGGACCTTATCCTTTTGGATGCGCTGCCACTGCGCTCAGCCAGCTCCGTGGACAAGCTTGCCACCGTGGCAGGGCTGAGCCCCGATGCAGTTCGGGCGGGTTTGGGGCGCTTGGGACTTCTTGGGCTCGCGTCCTCGGAAAGGGGGGCGTGGAAACGGAGCGGGAACGCTTGATGGTCAGAGGCTAGTGCCACGTCCTGCAGCGATCCCGCACCGGACAGTGGCAAAGTGGAAAGGTGGATGGACAATCACTGCCCCCGGAGTTTGGAAGAGCGGCCGAGGGCTTCAGGCGTTATCTGGAAGCGGAGCGGGCCAGGTCGGCCCACACGGTACGGGCTTACATGTCGGATGTTGAGAGCCTTCTTGGCTTCGCGGCACAGGAGGGGACCACTGATCTTCGCTCGGTGGACCTTGGAACGCTCCGCCGTTGGTTGGGTGCGCAAAGCGAATCGGGCATGGCGCGGTCCACCTTGGCCCGCCGGGCCGCGACTGCCAGGTTCTTCACGAAGTGGGCTCTTCGCGAAGAACTGATCCAGAGTGATCCCGCCCTGCGCCTGCAGGCTCCAAAACGCAGCAAGTCATTGCCCGGGGTCCTTCATCAGCGGCAAATCAGCAGGGTGGTCGATGAACTCGATGCCGCCGCCGCGGAGGGGGACCCGCTATCGCTGAGGAACCGTGCCATGGTGGAGTTGCTTTACGCCACTGGCATCCGCGTGGGTGAGCTGACCGGCTTGGACGTCGACGATGTAGACCCTGACCGGCGGACCTTGCGGGTGCTGGGCAAAGGCAATAAGGAGCGCACGGTTCCTTTCGGGGTCCCCGCTGCCGTTGCCCTGGACGACTGGTTGCGACGCGGACGCCCGGACCTGGTTGTCCCCCTGAGCGGTCCCGCGCTTTTCCTGGGGCAGCGCGGCAAGCGCGTGGACCCGCGGCAAGTCAGGAGCGTCGTGGGCAATCTTCTCGAAGCCCTCGGCGACACCGCCGCTACCGGTCCGCACGCCCTGCGCCACAGCGCGGCCACCCATTTGCTGGACGGCGGCGCCGATCTCAGGGCAGTGCAGGAGATCCTCGGTCACAGCAGCCTTGCCACTACCCAGATCTACACACATGTCTCCGTGGAAAGATTGCGCAACAGTTACCGGCAAGCGCACCCGAGAGCCTAGCGCCCGGCAAATGTTGCACTGGCGGAAAAGTGACGTGTACGGCAAAATGTAAGCACCACTGCGGAACCTTCAATTTCAAGTTGAGGGTTCCTTGTTTGCCACAATGAACTCGTGTGCCACAATCGAGCAAAGCGATTCCATTGTGGAAGACTGGTTCTTAATAGCGGCGACCATCGGGTTTGGATCGTCTTCAAATAACTGAATATCCCGCAGGGTTCACGGCATAAGTCAGTGATGTCGTCCATGCAGAGGTCGTTGGGGAAGACGTACCTACAGCTATGGAGGATGGAATGTCTATTGCAACAACCCGCGGTGTCCTGTTCGTGCACTCGGCTCCGACTGCCTTGTGCCCGCACGTGGAATGGGCCATTGGATCGGTCGTGGATAAGCGAACCGATCTTGAGTGGACCCCGCAACCAGCTGCGCCCGGAATGTTCCGGGCCGAATTGTCGTGGGTTGGCCAGCCGGGCACGGGTGCCCAACTGGCCTCTGCGCTCAGGGGCTGGGCACACCTGCGGTACGAAGTGACCGAGGAGCCGAGTCCCGGGGTGGACGGTGCCCGATGGTCCCACACGCCCGAACTCGGAATCTTCCACGCCGTCACCGATGTCCACGGCAACGTCATGGTCAGCGAAGACCGCATTCGTTACGCCTACGAGTCCGGTGCCGGCGATCCTTCGGCGGTCTATCATGAGCTTTCCCTTGCCCTCGGCGAAGCGTGGGACGAAGAGCTCGAACCGTTCCGCCATGCCGGCGAAGGCGCACCTGTTCGCTGGCTGCACCAGGTGGGCTGACTACCTCAAGCCTCCAACGTTCCCATAGCAACCAGCAGGGCCCCCACCATATGCGGTGGGGGCCCTGCTGGTTCTGCGCGTCCTGTTCAAGGACCCGCTTTAGACGTTACGGACCGCGATGACTGCGTTGTGTCCGCCGAATCCGAAGGAGTTGCTCAAGGCCACGATGTCCCCGGCAGGGAGGTCCCGCACCGACGTCACGACGTCAAGGGGGATTTCCGGATCCTGGTTCTCAAGGTTGATGGTTACCGGTGCCTTGCGTTCGTAGACAGCCAGGACCGTGAGGACAGCTTCGACGGCGCCGGATGCACCCAGGAGGTGGCCCATCTGGGACTTCGTGGCCGATACTGCGACGTTGTCCACGTGGGTACCCAGGGCAGCGCGGAGCGCCGTGTACTCCGGCTTGTCGCCCACAGGAGTGGATGTGGCGTGGGCGTTGACGTGAACCACGTCCTCGGCCTGGATGCGGCCGTCGAACATGGCTGCTTTCAGCGCACGGGTAGCACCGAGGCCCTCAGGGTCCGGAGCCGTGATGTGGTAGGCGTCTGCCGTGACCGACGTTCCGGCCAACTCGGCGTAGATGCGTGCGCCACGGGCGATCGCGTGCTCTTCGGCTTCAAGCACCAATGCTCCGGCGCCTTCACCCATCACAAAGCCGTCGCGGTCGATGTCGTAGGGCCTGGAGGCGCGCTCCGGCTCATCGTTACGACGGGAAAGGGCCTGCATGGAGGAGAAGGCAGCCAACGGCATCGGGTGGATAGCCGCTTCGGCACCGCCGCACATGACCACATCGGCCTTGCCCGAACGGATCAGCTCCAAGCCAAGGTGGAGTGCTTCCGTGCCGGAGGCGCAGGCCGAGACGGGCGTGTGGGCTCCGGCGCGGGCCCCCAGGTCGAGGCTCACTGCGGCGGCAACGCCGTTCGGCATCAGCATGGGAACGGTCATGGGCAGGACCCTGCGGGGTCCCTTTTCCTTGAGGGTGTCCCAGGCGTCCAGAAGCGTCCAGACGCCGCCGATGCCGGTGGCGAAGGCCACTGCAAGGCGGTCGTGGTCAATTCCTTCGATTCCTGCGTCTGCCCAGGCCTCGCGCGCGGCGATGACGCCGAACTGGGTTGAGGGGTCCATGCGCTTGGCTTCAACGCGCGTCAGGACGTCCAGTGCGGGTGTCGAGCACCTGGCAGCAAAGTGCACGGGGAGGTCGTACTTGGAAACCCACTCGTCTTCGAGGGTGTGGGCTCCTGAGACCCCTTTCAGCGCGTTCTGCCACATTGTGGGAACATCGCCGCCGATGGGAGTGGTGGCCCCCAGACCGGTTATGACTACTTTGCGTGCCATGCGATCACTCTCTGTCGGATGTGCCGTCCCGCCTGCAGTTCATGCAGGGGCGGCAGAAAAAAACTTTGGGCGGTAATGCGGCTGTGCCGGGCGCAGGATCAGCAACCCCGGCCCGGCACAGCTGGTGCCAGGACTAGGCCTGTGCGTTTGCGATGAAGCTGACGGCGTCGCCCACGGTCTTGAGGTTCTTGACCTCTTCATCCGGGATGCGGACGCCGAACTTCTCTTCGGCGTTGACCACGATGGTCATCATGGAGATGGAGTCGATGTCCAGGTCCTCGGTGAAGGACTTGTCCAGTTCCACGGCTTCGGTGGCAAGGCCGGTCTCTTCGTTGACGATTTCAGCCAGGCCGGCCAGGATTTCTTCGTTGCTAGCCATGATTGGCTCCTTTTCTTGTTGTGCCGGCTGCTGCCGGAAAGGGGGCAAACCGCGATTACGGTTTGGGTTTTGACTGCGTATTCAGTTGGCTGGAGACACGGCTCCGGTTACGGCAGCACGATCACTTGGGCGCCGAAGACCAAGCCGGCGCCGAAACCGATCTGCAACGCCAGGCCTCCGCTCAGGCCCGGGTTCTCCTGAAGGAGCCGGTGGGTGGCCAAGGGGATGGAAGCCGCGGACGTGTTGCCTGCTTGGGCGATGTCACGTGCAACGACCACCGACTCGGGCAGCTTCAGCTTCTTGACCATCTCGTCGATGATGCGCATGTTCGCTTGGTGGGGGACAAAAGCAGCCAGGTCGCTTGCTTCGATGCCAGCGGCATCCAGCGCCTGCTGGGCTACCTTCGCCATTTCCCAGACTGCCCAGCGGAAGACGGTCTGGCCGTCCTGGCGCAGGGTGGGCCACACGTCCTGGGTGGCGGAGAGGATGGCGGGATCGTCTGTCTCGTCCGAGTGGCGGGCTGATTCGCCCAGCTTCCTGACTTCGTCCAGCGAGTGGGTCATGCCGATGGCGTTCCACTTGCTGCCGTCCGATCCCCAGACAGACGGGCCAATGCCCGGAGTGTCCGAAGGTCCCACCACGACGGCGCCGGCGCCGTCGCCGAGGAGGAACGAGATGGTGCGTTCATGGTTGTCGATGACGTCCGAAAGTTTCTCGGCACCAACCACCAGGACGTAGTCGGCGGCTCCGGACCGCACCAGCGCATCCGCCTGGGCAACCCCGTAGCAGTAACCCGCACAGGCGGCGGAGATGTCAAAGGCAGGTGCCGGCGTCGCGCCTAAACGGTCGGTGAGTGCAGCAGCCGCCGACGGCGTTGCGTACGGGTGGGTGACCGTGGAGACAATGACGGCGCCCAACTGGGATGCCTCAATGCCCGCCTGCAGGAGGGCGTCGCGGGCGGCGCCCTCGGCCATGTCGATCACGCTGACATCGGCAGCGGCGCGATGGCGGGTGATGATGCCGGTGCGCTGGCGGATCCATTCGTCCGAAGAATCAATCCACTGGCAGACGTCGTCATTGGTGACGATGACGTCGGGCCGGTAGGCGCCGATCCCGTGGATACGGCTGTTTTCGTGAACCGGAGCCTTCTTCAATACGGGCGTGCTCATGCTTCTCCCTCCAGTTCGGCAAACAGGGCAAGGGCGGCAGACAGGTCCTCGGGCGTCTTGACTGCCACGGTCTTGACGCCCGGCATGCCGCGCTTTGCGAGACCGGCGAGGGTTCCCGCGGGGGCCAGTTCGATGACGCCGGTAACACCGCGCTCAACCAGGTTCTCCATGCAGAGGTCCCAACGGACCGGCCGGGAGACCTGGGCGATCAGGCTGTCGACGACGGCGGAACCCGCCTTCACTTCCTTGCCGTCGTAGTTGGACAGCAGGGGAACCGTAGGGTCCTGGGGCGAAAGCGAGGGCTTGAGTGCCTCAAGTGCGTCCACTGCCGGTGCCATGTGGGAGGTATGGAAAGCGCCGGCGACCTTGAGCGGGATGACGCGGGCCTTGGCAGGCGGGTTGTCCGCAAGGGCCTTCAACTGCTCGAAGGTGCCGGCAGCGACGGTCTGGCCTGCGCCGTTGACGTTGGCCGGAGTAGCGCCGGAAGCCTCGATGGCTGCGAGGACGTCAGCCGGGTCCCCGCCCACCACGGCACTCATGCCCGTGGGAGTGACGGCCGCAGCGGCTGCCATGCTGTTGGCGCGTTCGCGCACGAACGTCATGGCTTCCTCGTCCGTAAGGACGCCCGCAAGTGCGGAAGCGGTGATTTCACCTACCGAGTGCCCCGCAAGAATAACGGGAAGGGTATTGAGTTCAACGTCGAACAAGGATTTGGCGGCGACGAGGCCCGCGGCCACAATCAGCGGCTGTGCCACGGCAGTGTCCTTGATGGTTTCTTCGTCAGAGGTGGTGCCGTGGGCCTTGAGGTCGATGCCTGCGATCTCGCTCAGCTTGGCCAATTGGCCTTCGACGGAGGGGAGTTCCAGCCAAGGGGCCAGAAAACCTGGGGTCTGGGAGCCCTGTCCAGGGCAGACGATTGCAAGCACGTATCCAGCTTTCCAAATTGCCACGTGATCCACTGGTGTTTCGGTACACCAAGCTCACTGGGTCAGTTTGTAGGAAGTCTACAACGGTTCAGTTCTGTGAACGCGATGCGTGACGGTCGGCAGCGGCCTTCGGTTGGGCTGAAAGGCGCCCCACCACCAAGGCGGTTTGGAGCACGAAGGCTTCCCTCGGCAGCAGGGGATCCCAGCCCGTCACGTCGCAAACACGCTTCAAACGGTAGCGCACCGTGTTGGCATGGACGAACAATTCGCGCGCCGTGGCTTCCAGCGAATGTCCCAGCTCAAGGTAGGTGCCCAGGGTTTCAACCAGCCCGTTCGAGGCGGCCAGCAGGGGGCGGTAGATGTTCTTGATCAAGGACCTTCGCGCTGCGTCATCTCCGGAGACAACACGTTCAGGCAGCAGGTCGTCGGCGGCTACCGGCCGGGGAGCGGACGGCCATGCACGGGCCGCGGTCAGTCCCGCGAAGGCGGCCTGGGCGGAACTGCTGGCCTCGAGCAGGGAGCTGGCCTCGGGGCCGTACACCACCGCGCCGGGGGCAAAGAGTTCGCTCAGTTTTACATAGGCGGTGTCCCGATCCTGGACTCCGCCGAGAATGAGGATCAAACGGTCGCCCTGGATTCCCACCAGGGCGTCCTCCGCGAAACGTCCGGCCGTGCGGCGGAGTTCGCTGACATAGCTGGCGCTCGGTTCTGAAGGGGAATTGCCCACCATCACCGTGAACCTCTCCTGGGCTTTCCAGCCCAGCGCCGCGATTCTGGAGCGCAGGGCGTCCGTGTTCTCGCCGCGGAGGATGGCGTCCACGATCAGCGCTTCCAGCCGGGTATCCCACGAACCGCGGGATTCGGCCGCGCGGGCATACACGTCGGCTGCAGCGAAAGCCACCTCGCGGGAGTACCTCAGCACTGCTTCGCGCAGGGAAGGCTGGTCGGACTCCGGTGCGATGACCGGAACCTGGTCCTCCACTACCTCCACCACTATCCGGATCAGCTGCAGCGCTTTCTGCAGGCTGATGGAGCGAGTCAGTTCGGTAGGCGCATTGCCGAAGACGTCGGTCAGGATCCAGGACGGGGAACTCGGCCGCTCATACCAGGTCACAAAAGCCGCGATGCCGTTTTGCGCAACAAGTCCCAGCGCGGAGCGTTCGTCCGAGCTCAACCGGCTGTACCAGGGCAGTGATTTCTCCAGCTGTCGCATGGTGCTGGTGGACAGTTGTCCCACGTTTGCGCGGAGCTGGCGCAAGGTCTCGGCCTTCTCCGGGGACACCGCCGGCGGGGCTGCTTTGCGCTTGGTAGTGGTCTTGGTGGGCTCGGCCATGGAATGAGCATACGGTGCATCAAGACCAAGCTCCATTTGTGCGAAGGCTACAACTTCGCATGGTGCGGCTCACGTCACCGCGTGGCGCTGCAAACGGCGTGCTTAAAGCCCGACGGCGGCCCCCACCTTCCGGTGGAAGCCGCCGTGCGGATTGTTGCCGGGCTTGGCCAGCCGGGGGACTGGCCTGGGCCTTGGCGAAAGGTCAGGCCTCCCCGCCTGCGCCTCCGGTGGTGCCGGCGTTGACGTCAAGCAGCCGGTACTTCGCGATGGCCTTCTCCGTGGCGTCTTCTGCGACTTCGCCCTTGGCGGCGAGAAGTTGCAGGGTTTTGGTGACGATGGAGTGGGTGTCGTTTTTGAAGTAGCGGCGGGCGGCTTGGCGGGTGTCGGAGAAGCCGAAGCCGTCTGCTCCGAGGGAGGCGAAGTCGTTGGGGATGTATTGGCGGATTTGGTCGGGGATGGCTTTCATGTAGTCGGACACGGCGATGACGGGTCCGTTGTGGCCGTGGAGTTGTTCGGTGATGAAGGGGGTGGGTGTTTCCTGGCCGGGGTTGAGGAAGGCGTGTTCTTCGGCGGCGAGTCCGTCGCGTCGGAGTTCGTTCCAGGAGGTTACTGACCAGACGGCCGCGGCGACGCCCCAGTCCTCGTTGAGGATGCGGGCGGCTTCCAGGGCCCAGGGCACGGAGACGCCGGAGGCGAGGATTTGTGCGGTGGGCCGGTTCGGGTCCCCTTCGGGTGCGGGGGCGAGTTGGTAGATGCCTTTGAGGAGTCCGTTGATGTCCAGGTCGGCGGGTTCGGCCGGTTGGGTGATGGGCTCGTTGTAGACGGTGAGGTAGTACATGACGTTCTTATCCGCGTCAGCGTCGTCGCCGTACATTTGTTCGAGTCCGTGGTGGATGATGTGGCCGATTTCGTAGCCGTAGGCGGGGTCGTAGGTGCGCACGGCGGGGTTGGTGGAGGCGAGCAGGGGGGAGTGTCCGTCGGCGTGTTGGAGTCCTTCGCCGGTGAGGGTGGTTCGTCCTGCGGTGGCGCCGATGATGAAGCCGCGGGTCATTTGGTCTGCTGCGGCCCAGAAGGAGTCTCCGGTGCGTTGGAAGCCGAACATGGAGTAGAAGACGTAGATCGGGACCAGGGGTTCGCCGTGGGTGGCGTAGGAGGTTCCGGCGGCGGTGAATGCTGCGACGGCTCCGGCTTCGTTGATGCCGGGGTGGATCAGTTGTCCGGCGGGGGATTCTTTGTAGGCCAGGACGAGGTCGCGGTCCACGGAGAGGTAGTTCTGGCCTTTGGGGTTGTAGATTTTCGCGGTCGGGAAGAACGCGTCCATGCCGAAGGTGCGTGATTCGTCCGGGACGACCGGGACGAGGCGGTGGCCGAAGTTTTTATCGCGCATGAGGTCTTTGAGCAGGCGCACGAAGGCCATGGTGGTCGCGGCTTGTTGTTTCCCGGATCCGCGTTTGGCGATGTCGTAGGATTTGGCTTCGGGCAGGGTCACGGGGGTGTGGCCGGGGCGGCGTTCGGGCAGGAATCCGCCCAGTGCTTTGCGGCGTTCCATGAGGTACTGGATTTCCGGGGCGTCCATGCCGGGGTGGTAGTACGGGGGCCGGTAGAGGTCCGCGTCGAGTTGTTCGTCGCTGATCGGGATGCGCAGGTGGTCACGGAAGGCTTTGAGGTCTTCCATGGTCAGTTTCTTCATTTGGTGGGTCGCGTTGCGGCCCTCGAAGTGCGGGCCCAGGCCGTAGCCCTTGACGGTTTTGGCCAGGATGACGGTGGGTTTGCCCTTGAACTCGGTCGCTGCCTTGTACGCGGCGTAGACCTTGCGGTAGTCATGGCCGCCGCGTTTGAGGTTCCAGATCTGTTCATCGCTCAGGTCCGCGACCATGTCCTTGGTCTGCGGGGTGCGGCCGAAGAAGTGTTCGCGGACGAACCCGCCGGATTCGGCCTTGTAGGTCTGGTAGTCCCCGTCGGCGGTTTCGTTCATGAGTTTGACCAGCGCACCGTCGTGGTCCGCTTCCAGGAGGGAGTCCCATTCCCGGCCCCAGACGACCTTGATCACGTTCCAGCCCGCGCCGCGGAAGAACGCTTCGAGTTCCTGCATGATCTTGCCGTTGCCGCGCACCGGCCCGTCCAGGCGCTGGAGGTTGCAGTTGATCACGAAGTTCAGGTTGTCCAGGTTCTCGTTCGCTGCCAGCTGCAGCAAACCCCGCGATTCGGGCTCGTCCATTTCCCCGTCACCAAGGAACGCCCAGACCTGCTGGTCGGAGGTGTCCTTGATCCCGCGGTTATGCAGGTACCGGTTGGACTGGGCCTGGTAGATCGCGTTCATCGGCCCGATACCCATCGACACGGTCGGGAATTCCCAGAACCCCGGCATCAGGCGCGGGTGCGGGTAGGAAGACAGGGCATGGCCTTCCTTGGACTTCTCCTGCCGGAACCCGTCCAGATCCTCCTCGCTCAACCGCCCTTCCATGAACGCACGCGCGTACATGCCCGGGGACGCGTGGCCCTGGAAAAACACCTGGTCCCCGCCCGAAGGATGGTCCTTGCCGCGGAAGAAGTGATTGAAACCCACCTCATACAACGTCGCCGCGCCCGCGTACGTGGAAATATGCCCGCCCACCCCGATATCGGAGCGCTGCGCCCGGTGAACCATCACCGCCGCGTTCCACCGCATATACGCCCGGTACCGGCGCTCGAACTCCTCATTACCCGGGAACTCAGCCTCCTGATCCACCGGAATCGTGTTCACGTAATCAGTAGTGGTCACCATCGGAACACCCACGCTCCGGGCACCGGCACGCTGGAGCAACGAACGCATAATGAACTGCGCACGCTCAGTACCCTGCTCAGCGATCAACGCATCAAGGGACTCAATCCACTCCGCAGTCTCTTCCGGATCACGATCAGGCAGCTGGGCAGTCAACCCGCTGAGGATGTGTGAGGTCTCTTCTCCTGCAGCCACGTCCAACCTTCCTTTAGGCGCATCCATCGGCGCCTCAGGTCCGGCAGGGTAACTGCCCGTCATGAACGCGTCGTGTGCGACATCTCGGTTTCAACAGCCCGGTCGGATGCGCCGGGCAGGTCTTGTGAGCGAATGGCTGTCCATAGTGGATTTCTTCGGGGCGGTCGCCCTGCAGCCAAAGCGCTCATGGCCACTCTAGCTTTCGCGGCGCCGGTATGCGTAGCCGCACCCGTTCACAGGCGTTGTATGTCACACCCGGACGTGTGGCATGGCCGGATACATGGAGTTTCCGCGCGGGCAAAAGCCCTCGGAGTAAGGTGGAAAGTGGCCGCCCGCAGCTGCGACGGCTTGAAGCGGGCGCCCAAAGGGTGTTGGCTTTAGTAATGGAAGTCACTTCAAAAGGAGGAAACGTGAGCGAGGCCGACGCCGCCACATCGGTAAATGTGGCGGAAAGATTGGGTTTCAAAGATGGGGATCTGATTCAGGAACGCGGCTATGACGACGACGTCGACTTCGACTTGCGTGACGATATCGAGGATTTCACCGGATCAGAACTCTTGGATGAAGACGATCATGACGTCGTCGATGCCGTGATTTTCTGGTGGCGCGACGGCGACGGTGACCTGGTGGATGCCCTGATGGACTCGCTCACCACTTTGAAGGAGGGCGGAGTGGTTTGGGTCCTGACGCCCAAGTCCGGCCGTCCCAATTACGTCTCCCCGGCCGATATCCAGGATGCAGCGCCCACGTCCGGGCTCCACCTGACAACCTCGGCCGGAGTTTCCAAGGACTGGAGTGCCACCCGGCTCGTGGCAAAGAAGAACAAGTGACGGAAGTACGCGAATCCCTCCCGGCGACCGTACCTGCGGCCGGGGAACCGGCGCCGGACTTCGAGTTGTCCAACCAATACGGCGAGCCCATCCGGTTGTCGGACTTCAGGGGCCGGAACGTGGTCCTGGTTTTCTATCCCTTTGCTTTCTCAGGAATCTGCACCGGTGAACTCTGTGAGCTCCGGGACAATATCGGGGCCTTTGACGACGCTGACGCTGCAGTGCTCGCCATCTCCGTGGACAGTAAGTTTTCCTTGCGCGCCTACGCCGAAAAAGAGGGCTACGGGTTTGATCTTCTGGCCGACTTCTGGCCCCACGGGGAAGTAGCCCGTCAGTATGGCGTTTTCGACGAAGACAGCGGGATGGCTCTTCGGGGAACGTTCATCATCGATGCAGATGGCATCGTCCGCTACGTGGTAGTCAACCCCCGGGGGCAAGCACGCGACCTCGAAGAATACCGTGCCGCGCTGTCTGCCTTGGCGGAGCAGTAGCAGTGCACCTCCCGGGCCGGCTGTGAGCAACGTGACGCCCGGCGTGGGCATGACAGGCTTCGCCAGCCAGGACCCCGCACCCATGGAAGCTTTGGAACCAGCCGAGGTTGCCGGGCTGCAAGAAGCGCATGGGGTCCTGGCAGGCAAGCGACTGGCTGTCCTCACCGGCGCAGGCCTCAGTACGGATTCCGGAATACCTGATTACAGGGGACCGGGATCGGCGCCAAGAAAGCCCATGACCTACCAGGAGTTCGTCCGCAGCGCGGCAAACCGCCGGCGGTACTGGGCCCGCAACCACATCGGATGGTCGCATCTGCGCCGCGCCAATCCGAACGTGGGCCATGCCGCTGTGGCAGCCATGGAACAGCGCGGCCTCCTGAGCGGACTCATTACGCAGAACGTCGACAGGCTCCACGAAGACGCAGGCAGCGTCAACGTGGTGGACCTCCATGGACGCTTCGACCAAGTCATCTGCCTGGAGCAGGGCCACACCTTTTCCAGGAAGTTGCTCGCCGCCATCCTCGAGGAGCTGAACCCGGGCTTTGTCCAGAAAGCCGTCGAGGCCGGCGTGGTGGAGATGGCTCCTGATGCGGATGCGACCGTGGAAGATCCGGAACTCATCACGTCCTTTGTGGTGGCCGTCTGTCCCGTCTGCGGGGCAACCCTCAAACCTGACTTTGTCTATTTCGGTGAAAACGTCCCCAAGGATCGTGTTCAGCGGGCTTATGGCATGGTTGACGACGCCGGCGCCCTTTTGGTGGCCGGATCGTCTCTAACCGTCATGAGCGGGCTGAGGTTCGTCCGCCATGCTGCCAAGGCGGGGAAGCCGGTGGTCATCATCAACAGGGGCATCACCCGTGGCGATGAGTTCGCAACGCTGAAGCTGGACCTGGGCGTCAGCGGAGCGTTGAGCTATTTGGCGGGGCATTTGCCCGATCTGGATCAAGCGGAACGTTCGATTGGTCATTCTGCCGGATGATCATGTAGAGTCGTTGTTCGTTGGTTGACGTGCTGAACGTACGGAACCAAGCAAGGGTCTTTAGCTCAGCTGGTAGAGCGCCACGTTTACACCGTGGATGTCATCGGTTCGATCCCGGTAGGACCCACCACATAAAACCCCCGGCATCTTCCCATTGGAAGAAGCCGGGGGTTTGTTTTTGCCGGCAGCAATCCTGTCAGTACCTGCCCCTAGTGTCCTCGGTATGGAGCACGTCTATATACGTAACACAGCTGACGGCACCCCCGAGTCGGTGGTGCGGGGAGCCAGGGAATGGCAGATAGCGGTCGAGCCCGTTCGCTGGTTTGAACGGGTGGCCTGGTGGGAGACCGCCAAGCGCATGCCTCGCGGGCAGGGCAGGGTGGACATTGAAGTGTGCCAGGTCCAGGTCCGCCTCGGTGGCAACCCGGGTTCGGCCCTGGCCACATGGGAACTCGTGCGCGACGGCGCCGGCGGAGGGTGGTGCATCAGGGAAGAAATGCACGCTGTCGCCTAAGGCAGGACCCGCTGTTTCCCTGGAAATGGCTGAGCTCTCCACCGCGACTATTGGGGGATGCCGCGGTGGAGAGCTCGAAAAAGAATATACAGCGAACTCCGGATGAATGGAAAGCAATCACGGCAATGGGCAGTTCTGTGTCTTTTGCCGGAACCGCCGGGACGGGAATCGTAGGTTCTCACTCTCCAAAACCCACTATGATGGGATCTGTTCAGCAGACTGAACAGCAGGATCCAACGACGAAGGAGAATCATGGCTGATTCCCGAACCGCCCGTTCAGAAGGGTTGGGAGCATCGTCGCCGGCTCCGGCCGTGACCCGGGCTGCCGCAGTGCTGGACGCCCTCGCCGGGTCCCCTTCGGGGAGACTGACCTTGAGTGACCTCGCCAGGGAGCTGGGGATTCCCAAATCTTCCACCTCGAATCTGCTGCTTGCCCTGGAAGAGGCGCGGCTTATCACCCGCCAAGGAGCCGATTTCGCGTTGGGGCGCAAGCTCGTTGAACTCGGCGCTGCGTATCTGAGCCGTCTTGATGAGGTCCAGGAGTTCTACAAGTACTGCGAGCAAGCGCCCACCCTCTCCGGGGAGACCGTGCGCATCGCCATGCTCGACGGTGACCACGTCATCTATCTGGCCCGCTATGAGGGCCACCCCGCTGTCCGGCTGACATCCAACATCGGCGACAAAATGCCCGTGTCCCTGTGCGGCGTGGGCAAGGCGCTGATTGCCCAACTCCACGACCACGACATTGAGGCCATGTTCCCGGACGGCATGGCACTGCCGGTCATGACGGCAAATTCCCTCAGGACGGCCGAGGAGCTAAAGGCCCAGATTGCGACCATACGGAAGCAAGGCTTCGCCTTCGAGGATGAGGAGTCGACCGTCGGCGTCGTTTGCCTGGCCGTGCCGGTGCCAACTCACGGCGCCCATGGACCCAGCCTTGGACTGTCGGTGACAGCACTGAAGGCCACTTATTCCGAAGAGCAGGGCGCGCTCATGGTCAAAGAGCTGAAAGAATTGGCCCGATCCCTGGGCAACCCTATGGGCTGACAAGCTCCGACCTGCAAATAAATCTGATTTCAATATTGGCATGTGATTCAACTCGCTGTACGCTGTTCAGTATAGTGACCTTGGCGGTTGAAGCCATCACTATCTCGCCGGGCCAACGGGGGCCTCGCGTGATGTTGAGGGAGTGCTTGTGATTACTCAAACCAATGCAAAGCTCGCAGCGGAGGCTGACGACGCGGTTGTAGAACCGGACCAGCTTCGAAGGGCAACGCTGGCCAGTTCCGTAGGTTCCGCTCTGGAGTACTACGACTTCTACATCTACGGCTTGGCTTCGGCCTTGATCTTCGGGCCGTTGTTCTTTGCTCCTCTGGGGCCGGACGGCGCCCTCATCGCGTCCTTCGCGACGTACGGCGTCGGATTCGCGGCGCGTCCCTTCGGCGGGCTGATCTTCGGCTTCATCGGTGACCGGTTCGGCCGGAAGATGGTACTGATCCTGACCATCGCCTTGATGGGCACCGCCAGCTTCGCCATCGGATTGCTCCCCACGTTCGAACAGGCGGGCATGCTGGGCGCAGTTCTGCTGGTGACCCTCCGGATCATCCAAGGCCTCGGTGCCGGCGCGGAGCAGGCCGGCGCAACGACGCTGATCTCGGAAGTGGCCCCGCGCCGCCGTCGTGGGTTCTTCGCCTCCCTGCCGTTCGTGGGTATCCAGCTCGGCACGCTCCTGGGCGCCGGCACGTTTGCCCTGATTGCCATGGCGGACACCTCGGTCCTTCAAGGCTGGCTGTGGCGCGTTCCCTTCCTGGCCAGCTTCATCCTGATCATCGTTGCGGTCTTCATTCGCCTTAAGCTCAAGGAAACTCCGGCTTTCCAGGAACTTGAGAAGCACAAGAACGTCGTCAAGAACCCCATCGGTGCGCTGTGGAAGCATTCCAAGAAGAACGTCCTGGTGGGCATCGGGCTCCGTATGGGAGAAAACGGCAACTCTTCCATCTACTCGGCCCTGCTGGTGTCGTTCATGAGCATGCCGGCCGGTGTTTTCGCGGGCAATAACTCCATTGGCCCTGTCGGCCTGCTGATTGCCGCAGGTTTCGCAGCCATCCTGGTGGTTACCTTCGGTGCTTTGTCCGACAGGTTCGGCCGTGTTCCGGTCTACCGTTACGGTGCCCTCTTCCAGGCGATCATTGCTGTTCCGGCCTTCTACCTGGTCACCCTGGGCAACGTCACGTTGGTATGGATTGTCATGGCAGTGGGCATCGCGATCGGCGTACAGTCCATGCTCGGCCCTCAGTGCCCCTTGCTTCCTGAGCTCTTTGGTTCGCAGTATCGGTTTACCGGCGTGGCCATGAGCCGGGAAATTTCCGCAGTCATCGCCGGCGGCATCGCCCCGCTGCTTGGAGCAGTATTGCTGGCGGCCACCAACCATTCGTGGCTGGTCCTTGCCATCTACTCGCTTGTCCTGGCGCTGATCTCCTTCGTCACCACCTTCTTCACCCCGGAGACGGTGGGACGCGACCTCGTCAGCACGGAGGACGCCAAGTAGGGCTGTAAACCCCTGAAAGGGCGGCTTCGCACGGCGAAGCCGCCCTTTCGCGTGTGCCATTGCTTTCCACGGGAGCCGGGCCCACGCGTTCGCGGGAAAGCTGGCGTTCGCGGGCCCACGTGTTCGCCGGAAAGCTGCCGTGCGGCGCGAAGTTTCCCTGAGTGCCCGCAGAATTCCCGCGAACCCGCCGCGGGTGGGCCACACAGCAAAAGGCCCCAACCCCCGGCGGCCGGTTCAGTCCGGGGGTTGGAGCCTTTGTTGGTGGCGCGGGTTTAGTAGAAGTGCACCGGATCCACGAGGTGCGGGAGATCTTCCCCGTCGATGAACTTGCGGAGGTTGCTGCAGAAGCGTTCTGCAATGAGGCGGTTCTCGGCAGCGCTGAGTGCTGAGGTGTGCGGGGACACCAGCACCTTGGGGTGGCTCCAGAGCGGGCTGTCCCGGGGGAGCGGCTCAACAGCAAAAACGTCGAGGCAAGCATAGGAGACCTGCCCGTTGTTGAGGGCTTCGAGCAGCGCGTCCTCGTCCACTACCGTGCCGCGCCCAACGTTGACGAACACTGTCCCGGGCTTCATTGCGGAGAAGATCCCGGTGCTGAAAAGCTTCTCCGTGTAGGGGGTGCCGGGCAGGGTGTTGACCACGGCGTCGGCGTCGGCAACCAGGCCGGCGAGTCCGTCGTTGGTGGTGACCTCGTCGATTCCTTCAATGGCTTCGACATTGCGCTTGGTGCCGCTGACCTTCATGCCAAGGGCCCGTGCGATCCGTGCCGTCTCCATGCCGATCTCGCCGAGGCCTGCAATGACAACCTTGGAGCCATTGGCAAGCCTGGTGGGGGTCCGCAGCTCAGGCCACACCTTGGCAGCCTGGTCCTGGGCCAACTCAGCACTGCGCTTGAACCCGTTCAGGATGCCGAAAGCGGAGAATTCAGCGAGGGGGAGCGCGTGCACGCCCGCTGAGGTGGTGACGTGGAACTTCCGGAGGGTTTCGGGATCGAGGCCCGATGCCTTGACGGCGCCGCCTGCTCCCGCGGCCATGGCGTGGATCCATTGCAGGCGGGGGTTGCTTTCGGCGATCCTGGCCAGGCCCGCCGGGCTCTCGTTCGGGAAGCCGTACAGAACCTGGGCTTTGTTCAGCATCGACCAGTAGCGCTCGTCCTGCTCAGGGATGCGCTCGAAGCGGGGGTCGCCGGCGTGGTCGGCCGGGAAACGCTCGGGGGGCAGCAGGTCCGGCTCGTAGAGGACGGTCACGGAAGGGTCAACAGCACGGATCTGCTCTACGTACTCAGCTTCGAGGGGCACAGCGATCGCGATGGTAAGTTCATCAGTCGTCATAGTGTTCATCATACTGAATGACGGCTAGGATATTGAACAGATTTCTCCGATATGACCACGAAGAAGTGAGGGCGAACCCATGAACAGCACCGGATCGGCTCCCGGCAGGCGCGCAGGCTTCATAGGCCTGGGCCTGATGGGGGCTCCGATGGCCGCGAACCTGGCTGCGGGCGGCTGGGACGTGACGGGATGGAACAGGTCCGAAGGCGCCTTCGACGCGGTTCCGGCCATTAAGCGCGCGGCCAGCGTCGGCGATCTGCGGGATGAGCCGGTCATCGTGTTCATGCTGCCTGACCTGCCCTTCATCGAGGACGCAGCCACTGGCCTGCTGTCCGCGTGGCGGGCCGTGCCCCCGGCAGCAGGTACCGCCGTCGTCATCATGAGCAGTGTCTCCCCGATCGAAGTCCGACGGTTCGGTGACACCGTGGCCGAGGCCAGTGCCGGGAAAGCCGTAGTGGTGGATGCGCCGGTCAGCGGCGGCACGGTGGGCGCGCAGCAGGGGACGCTCGCCATCATGGTGGGCGCATCCGAGGAGGACTTCGAGCGGCTTCACCCGCTTTTTTCGACCATGGGTTCCACGGTCCGGCGCATGGGCGGACTGGGATCCGGGTCGCTCGCCAAGGCGTGCAACCAGTTGATCGTGGGAAGTACGACGGCGGCACTCGCCGAGGCGGCGGAACTCGCCGAACACTCGGGCATGGATGTGGAAGCCCTGTTTGACGTCCTGTCCGGCGGCTTGGCGGGAAGCCGTGTCCTGGAGGTCGTTGGACCCCGCCTCGCAGCCAAGGACTACCACCCCACGGGTCCCGCTAAATTCATGCACAAGGACCTCGGCTTTGTCCTGGACAGCGCCCGGGCAGCCGGGACCGCTGTCCCTATCGCGACGGCCGCCACTGAGCTTTACGCCGAACTGAAGCGCCAAGGGCTGGGTGACCAGGACCTGGCCGTTGTCCGGCAAACCGTCGCCAACCTGGGCGCCATTCCCGCCTGGTCACCGCCGGCCGGGTCACCGGCCGCCGGGTCGCCGGCCAACAGCTAACAAATCCCATCCGACCGGCACGAACAAGCCCTTGCCGGACCCGAACACGAAGGAAATCAACATAACCATGAGTGGACTATTCGATCTGACCGGCCGCGTTGCGCTGGTCACCGGTTCAAGCCGGGGGATCGGCAACGCCCTCGCCCGGGGCCTTGCCGATGCCGGGGCGACGGTGGTGCTGAACGGAATCAACAGCGAGCGGCTTCGGGCTGCGCAGCAGGCAATGGCCGCCGATTACCCCGAAGGACGGGTCCAAAGCCGGGCTTTCGATGTCACCGACGCTGCCTCCGCCGCTGAGGGCGTGGACTGGGTCGAGAAGAACGTCGGCCCACTGGACATCCTGGTCAACAATGCCGGCATCCAGCACCGGGTTCCCATGCTCGACCTTGACGTCAAGGACTGGGAACGCGTCATCACCACCGACCTCACCAGCGCCTTCCTGGTGGGCCGTGAAGCTGCCCGGCACATGATCCCCAGGGGCAGCGGCAAGATCATCAACATCTGCTCGGTGCAGACCGACCTCGCCCGCCCCACCATCGCGCCCTATGTTGCGGCCAAAGGCGGCTTGCGGAACCTGACCCGCGCCATGACCGCGGAATGGGCAGCTTCCGGGCTGCAAATCAACGGCATTGCACCGGGATACATCCACACGGAAATGACCCAGAACCTGGTTGACGACCAAGACTTCAACTCGTGGATCCTGGGCAGGACGCCCGCCAACCGCTGGGGCACGGTGGCTGACCTCGCCGGACCCACTGTTTGGCTGGCGTCGCAGGCCTCCAACTTCGTCAACGGCCAGACGATCTTCGTCGACGGCGGAATGACGGTGGTGGTCTGATGGGCATCACGCTTCCAGCATCCGGACCCGCTGTGGTGGCCCACGGCAAGGGCGACCTGCGTATCGAAGACCTTCCGCTGACCCGCCCCGCACCCGACGAAGCGATTGTTGAGATCGCCTACGGGGGAATCTGCGGATCGGACCTGCACTACTGGCTTCATGGCGCAGCCGGTGAGTCCATCCTCAAGGAACCAATGGTCCTTGGCCACGAAATCGTCGGGGTCGTCCTCCAGCAGGCGGCGGACGGCAGTGGTCCGGAAGCCGGCACGCCGGTGGCTGTCCACCCTGCCACTCCCGCCCCGGGTGACGTCCGGTATCCGGAGGACAGGCCGAACCTTTCTCCTGGCTGCACCTACCTGGGCAGTGCTGCGCGGTACCCGCACACTGACGGCGCCTTCAGCCGCTACTCGAACCTTCCGTCCAGGATGCTGCGGGCCTTGCCGGAAAACCTGGATCTCCGGACGGCCGCCCTCGTGGAACCGGCGAGCGTCGCCTGGCACGCCGTAGCGCGCGCCGGGGATGTTGCCGGGAAGACTGCCCTGGTGATCGGCAGCGGGCCGATCGGCGCCTTGGCTGTTGCGGTGCTGAAGCGCAACGGCGCGTCGCGGATCGTCGCCGTCGACATGCATGACAAGCCTCTGGAGATAGCACGCGCGGTAGGCGCGGATGCGGTTCTGAAGGGCGACGACGCCGAGGCCATTGCCGCCGTCGACGCCGACATCGTCATCGAGTCCTCGGGCAGCCACTTCGGGCTGGCGTCGGCCATCAAGGGGGCCACCAGGGGAGGCAAGGTGGTGATGGTGGGCTTGCTGCCCTCAGGTCCCCAGCCGGTCTTCATTTCGTTGGCCATTACCCGGGAACTGGAACTGCTCGGTTCCTTCCGCTTCAACGACGAGATCGACGAGGTCATTACGGCGTTGGCCGACGGCTCGCTGGCCGTGGACCCCGTGGTTACGCACGAATTCGACCTCAACCACGGCCTCGAAGCGTTTGAGGTGGCAAAGAACTCGGAAGAGTCCGGGAAGGTACTGCTGAACTTCCGGGCTTAGGTCCTGGCTACGGGAACGAAGACGCGGGGCTGGCTTTCCCAGATGGGGGCCAGCTCCGCAATGGTGTGCCGCATGATCTGATCCGAGGCCTCCCGGGCCCGGGGGCCATCTCCTGCATGGATCGCCTCGGCAACATCGATGTGCCATTGCAGGGCCTGTTGCTGCGGGTGCTCAGGCATCAGGCCGTGAACGGTGCGGCCGGTCAACGTTTCAGTAACCTGGCCGATCAAGTTGGCGAACATCTCGTTGCCTGAGCCGGACAGCACCAAGGCGTGGAACCGGATATCCAGTTCCAGGAAGCGGGCTGTGTCCCCGGCGTCGCCCGCTTCCCGCATGGCAAGAGAGATGTCCATGAGCTCTTGCCGCAGGGCGTCCGGTGCGTTGCCGGCGGCCAGTTCGGCAGCTACGGGCTCGACGGCGGAGCGCAGCTCAGCCAGCGACCGCAACTGGGCGCCGCGGGCTTCGCCGGCCAGCCGCCAGCGGATCACCAGTGGATCGAAGGGGTTCCAGCGGTGGGCAGGCAGGACCCTGATGCCCACCCGCTTGATGGTTTCCACCAGTCCCAGCGATTGGAGCACCCGGACTGCTTCGCGCACGACGGAACGGGAGACATTCAGCTCTTCTTCCAAGTGCTCGGCCAGCATGACGTGGCCTGTGGGGAGGGTGCCACCCACGATCCGGGTTCCCAGATGCTCGACGGCGCGGTGGTGGAGGCTGGTTGACATAGTGGTAAGCATAGTGGCGCACACTCCGCCCGGAAGGCAGGCCGCCTGCTTCGGCCCTTTTCGGCACGTACGGCACGTTCGTGCCGCCCGCACCGGAAAGCCGCGTCATCTTAGACTGTTTTATGACGCGGCGCTGTCCCACAACGTGAGCCAGGCTACCGGCCCGCGAATTTAATACGTATGGTTTATTACAGCCCCTGTTAACGAAATCGCTTCCTGCTGCCTGCAGGACTATGCACGATCGAATTGGAGTTTTGATGTCAGCACACATCGGTGTCACCGGCCTCGCGGTGATGGGCGCCAACCTTGCCCGCAACCTTGCCCGCAACGGCTTCACCGTGGCACTCCACAACCGTTCCGTGGAGAAGACCGACGCGCTCCTTGAAAAGCACGGGTCAGAGGGCGATTTCGTCCGCACGGAAACGCTGCAGGAGCTTGTCGACTCGCTGGAGAAGCCGCGCCGTGTCCTGATCATGGTCAAGGCCGGTGCCCCCGTGGACAACGTCATCGAACAGCTTGAGCCGCTGCTCGAAGCCGGCGACATCATCATCGACGCCGGTAACTCGCACTACGAGGACACCCGCCGCCGGGAAGCCGCGCTGGCCAAGAAGGACCTCCACTTTGTGGGCGTCGGTGTCTCCGGCGGCGAAGAAGGCGCGCTCAACGGCCCGTCCATCATGCCCGGCGGTTCCCGCGAGTCCTACGACGCGCTCGGCCCGCTGCTGGAAAAGATCTCCGCCAAGGTCGACGGCGAACCGTGCTGCGCCTGGATCGGCACCGACGGTGCAGGCCACTTCGTCAAGATGGTCCACAACGGCATCGAATACGCCGACATGCAGGTCATCGGCGAAGCCTTCGATCTCCTGCGCTCTGGTGCAGGCATCGAACCGGCCGAACAGGCCAAGATCTTCGCTGAATGGAACAAGGGCGATTTGTCCTCCTTCCTGATTGAAATCTCCGCCGAGGTCCTTGGCCACGTGGACGCCAAGACCGGCAAGCCTTTCGTGGATGTTGTGGTTGACGCCGCAGGCCAGAAGGGCACCGGCCGCTGGACTGTTATCTCCGCACTCGAGCTGGGCTCGCCGGTGTCCGGCATCGCCGAGTCCGTCTTCGCCCGCGCACTGTCCTCGCAGGCTGAACAGCGCAAGCTGGGCCAGGAGCTGCTGGAAGGGGCGGAAGCCGCCGTCGAAATCCCCGAGACGTTCGTCGAGGATGTCCGCCAGGCGCTGTACGCTTCCAAGCTGGTTTCCTACGCCCAGGGCCTGGACATGCTGACCTCTGCCGCCAAGGAATACGGTTGGGACCTGAAGCTGGACGAGATCGCCTCGTTGTGGCGCGCAGGCTGCATCATCCGCGCTGAACTGCTCAAGGACATCACCAACGCCTACGCCGCCGAGGAAAAGCCCGCCAACCTGCTCTTCGCGCCGGCTTTCACCAAGGCCATCGCTGAGGCACTGCCGGCATGGCGCCGCGTTGTGGCCACCGCCGTTCAGCTGGGTATCCCGGTACCGGTCTTCTCCTCCTCCCTGGCCTACTACGACGGCCTGCGCCGCAAGCGCGTCGCCGCTGCCCTGATCCAGGGCCAGCGCGACCTCTTCGGTGCCCACACCTACGGCCGCGTCGACGCCGAGGGCACGTTCCACACGCTGTGGGGCGAGGACAAGTCCGAAATCTCGGCAGTGGACACCCACTAACCACGTTCAACGCAAAGGCCGGTTCCTCCCGCACACACCGGGAGGAACCGGCCTTTGCCGTCCCAGGGCGCATCGATCTCCCGGGCCGTGAAGGCACAAACGCCCCGGGATCCCTGCCGTGGGGCGAGGGATCCCGGGGCGCCGGGATTCTTCCGGACCGTGCTTGCTAGATCCGGTATTCGATGTAGTACTCGGCGGGGTCCACCGCCGGCTTGGTCTCCGACCTTGCATCCCTGTGCCGCCACGTGGCGGGGATGCCGGTGATGATGGACTCCGGGGGAGCGTTCTTCACCACCACGGCGTTGGCGCCGATGGCGCTGTCCGCACCGATCGTGATGGGACCCAGCACCTTTGCCCCCGCGCCGATGGTGACCCGGTCACCGATGGTCGGGTGCCGCTTGACCTTGGCCAGTGAACGGCCGCCCAACGTCACCCCATGGTAGATCATGACGTCGTCACCGATCTCAGAGGTCTCTCCGATCACCACCCCCATGCCGTGGTCAATGAAGAAACGGCGCCCGATCGTGGCACCGGGATGGATCTCGATACCGGTCATGAACCGGGCCAGCTGTGATATCAGCCGGGCAGGAAAACGGAGGGCCGGATTCTGCCACAGCTTGTGCGTCAGCCGGTGGGCCCAAATGGCGTGCAGGCCGGAGTAGGCGAAAAAGTTCTCAAAAGAACCTCGAGCCGCCGGGTCGTGGGACCGGGCGGCGTCGAGGTCTTCCTTAAGCCTTGCGAAGAAACTCACAAAGACCTTTCTACAGGAACGGGGTGGGTGCGGGCGAAGGATCAGCCGCGGATATCGTCAAACAGCACGGTGGAGATGTAACGTTCGCCGAAGTCGCAGACCACAGCCACAATCAGCTTGCCGGCGTTTTCGGGGCGCTTGGCCAGTTCCAGTGCGCCCCACACGATCGCGCCGGAGGAGATGCCGCCCAGGATGCCTTCGCGGGCACCGAGTTCGCGGGCAACACGGACGGAATCTTCGAGCGTGGCGTCGAGCACCTCGTCGTAGACGTTGGTGTCCAGGATTTCGGGAACGAAGTTCGCTCCAAGGCCCTGGATCTTGTGCGGGCCCGGGGCGCCGCCGTTCAGGATGGGGGAGTCCTTGGGTTCGACGGCCACGATCTGGACGCCGGGCTTGCGTTCCTTCAGGACCTGTCCGACGCCGGTGATGGTGCCGCCGGTGCCGACGCCCGCAACGAAGATGTCCACTTCGCCGTCGGTATCTGCCCAGACTTCCTCGGCCGTGGTGTCACGGTGCACCTGGGGGTTGGCCTCGTTGGCGAACTGGCGTGCCCAAATGGAGTTCTCGGTGTTGGCTACGATTTCCTGGGCCTTCTCCACCGCACCGCGCATGCCTTCGGAACCCGGGGTGAGGACGATTTCGGCGCCGTAGGCGCGGAGCATGACACGGCGTTCCGTGGACATGGTCTCCGGCATGGTGAGGATGACCTTGTAGCCGCGGGCTGCGCCCACCAAAGCAAGGGCGATGCCCGTGTTTCCGGAGGTTCCTTCGACGATGGTGCCGCCGGGCTTCAGGGCACCGGACTTCTCGGCGGCGTCGATGATGGCCACGCCGATGCGGTCCTTGACGCTGTTGGCCGGGTTGTAGAACTCCAGCTTGACCGCAACAGTGGCGTCAAGTCCTTCGGTAAGGCGGTTCAACCGGACAAGCGGGGTGCGTCCGACCAACTGGGTGACGTCGTCGTAGATCCTTGCCATGAAAATGTATGCCTATCTCTGAAGAGGGATTGCTGAGGTCAGCCTAACCAGCGGGGCGGAAACCCCGCTAAGCAATTAGCCATGCGGAGTAATATTTCCTGGCCTTGGCCAGCTTCGGGTTAATAATCACCTGGCAGTAGCCCTGGTTCGGGAATTTTGCGTAGTAGTTCTGGTGGATATCTTCTGCATCGTAGAAATGACCCAGCCTGGTCACTTCCGTAACAATCGGGTTCGACCACAATGCCTGGGCGCGCTCAATGGCTTCCTCGAAAAGGATCTTCTCCTCTGTGGTGGTGTAGAACATCGAGGAGCGGTACTGCGTGCCCACGTCGTAGCCCTGGCGGTTCAACGTGGTGGGGTCGTGCAGGGCGAAGAACATGTCGAGGATGACCTCTTCCGGAACCGAGGCTTCGTCAAAGGTCACCGCCACCACCTCGGCATGCCCGGTGGTTCCGGAGCACACCTCGTAGTAGTCGGGATCGGGCAGATGGCCGCCTGTATAGCCGGAGACAACCGAGCTGACACCGCGGGTCTTTTGGTAAACGGCATCAAGGCACCAGAAGCAGCCGCCGCCAAGTACGAAAGTTTTCATGATCTCTTCAATGGCTCGCAGGGCGTGATGATTCCCGCAACACCTTACGGGACGGTGACGGAATCGAGCAGCCTCCCTGAACTTTGGCCCGTGGCCGGACCCTGACCGATCCGGCTGCGTAGGTAAGAATAAGAGTATGGAAGCAGTAGACACCGCCCATTCCAACGGGGACACCGGCGATGAAGCTGGCACGATCGACGCGAACGGGGAACCGACCCTGGGCCAGGTCCTGCTGGCAGTGGAGGAACTCTGGCCCGAATCCCTCGCGGAGGACTGGGACGAGGTGGGGCTGGTTGTTGGCCGCCCCGATGTTCCGGTCACCAAAGTCCTCTTCGCTGTGGACCCCACCCTGGATGTCATTGATGAAGCGATCGAATGGGGCGCCGAACTCCTCATAACCCATCACCCGCTGTTGCTCAAAGGGGTGAACTCCGTCGCTGCCACCTCGGCCAAGGGCCTGGCCGTGCACCGCCTCATTGAGGCCGGAACGGGACTGCTCACCGTGCACACCAACGGGGACTCGGCCGTAGGAGGAGTATCTGATGTGCTGGCCGATGCCATGGGCCTGGACAACGTCACGCCGCTGGCAACCGCGGCGAACGGCTTGCCTGAAGAAGGGATCGGCCGCGTGGGGGACCTGCCCGAGTTGATGACGCTCGGCGACTTCGCCGCAAGGGTGTTCGGGATGCTGCCGGCAGTGGCCGGCGGTGTTCGGGTGGCAGGCGACAAGGACGGCCTGGTGCGCCGGGTCGCCGTCTGCGGCGGGGCAGGTGACAGCCTGTTCGACGCCGTCCGCGCCAACCACGCCGATGTCTACGTGACCGCGGACATGCGCCACCACCCTGCCTCTGAAGCCCGCGAAGGTGCGGTGAATGGCAGGCCTTACCTCATTGACGTCTCGCACTTCGCCAGCGAATGGCTGTGGCTTCCCGTCGCGGCCGAAGCGCTTGGCAACGTGCTCATGGACCAGGGCTTCGACGTCGAGATCCGCGTCAGCAGCACCAACAGCGATCCCTGGGACTTCATCCTGACTCCCGGCGGGGACTAGAGTCTAGGAACATACGGGCAAACCGTAGGGAAAACACAGACCAGCGGAGGTAAGCGTGGCGAAAGCAGCACCGGCAGAACAACTGAAATTGCTTGATCTGCAGGGACTAGACGCCAAGCTGAAGTCGCTGGCCGGACGCCGGAAGGTCCTGGAGACGGATCCCCGGATCGTGGACCTGACTGATGCCCTCACCGTGGCCAACGGCGAACTCGGTGCGGCCAAGCTGGCCGTGCACGACGCCGAAGCGGAGCTGCGCCGCGCGGAAGCTGACGTGGAGCAGGTGGTTTCACGGATTGACAGGGACGAGGCCCGGCTCAACAGCGGAACAGGACTTTCCAAGGACTTGGTTGCGCTGCAGAACGATATCGCCTCCCTCAACAAGCGCCGCTCGGACCTGGAAGACATCGAGCTGGAGATCCTTGAACGCCTGGACGGACTGCGGGAACGGCAGGCAGCGCAACAGGCGATCGTGGACGACATCCAAGGATCTTTTGGTGCCATCAGGGCCGAACTCGATGAAGCCATCGCGGAGGTTGCCGCGGAAGAGGCGGTTGTCCGCGGGCAGCGGGCAGCTTTTGCGGAGACCCTGGACCCCACCATGCTCGCGATCTACGAAAAGACCATTGCCAAGCGCGGCGTAGGTGCGGCCCGGCTCTTCCACGGCAAGTCCGAGGGGTCCGGCATGACACTCAGCCCCGGCGACCTCGCAGAAGTGAAAGCAGCCGCCGACGACGAGATCGTCTTCTGCCCGGATTCGGGATGCATCCTGGTCCGGTCCGCCGAGTGGAACTAGTCGACTAGCCCCTCAGAATGATGTTGAGCGCGTGCGGTTTGCGTGCAGTGCCCTCAACAAGTTCGGCGGTCCACGCCTCCTGGGTGGCTTTGAGGAGCTGAACAGGTGTGGCCGGTGTTTTTCCGCGACGTGTCAGCAGGTGCCTGGCCAGTTCGCCGCGCGTGTGCTTGGCGAAGTGGCTTACCACGGTCCTCTTGCCGTTGGCCTCCGTGAACACGTTGACAGAGACGGTCTGCGCCGGCGGGGGAGCCCAGGCAGCCGCGTAGGTGCTGGAGCGGCAGTCCACCAGCAGTTCCCCCTCGGTGCGGCCGGCGAGGGCGGCCGTCAGTTGGGGTTTCCAGTAGGAGGCGAGGCGTCCGACGTCGGGCAGTGCGGTTCCCATGGACAGCCGGTAGGCGGGCACATGGTCGCCAAAGCCAATGGCGCCCCACAGGGCGGAGACCACCAGGATGGACTCCGTTGCCTTCCGTCGCTGGGTCGGTGTCATGGTGCCAAAGCCCAATGCGTCATACAGCACGCCCGAATAGACCTGGTGGGCAGGCGCCGCCGGTTCGGCGTGCAGCCGGGTATTGCGTTCGACGTCGTCCCGCAAGGAGGCGCCGACGCCCAGCAAGGCGAGGGCGTCCTCGTGGGCGCTGACCGTTCCCAATGCGTCCAGCACCTTGGCCCGGTAAGGGTTCAGTTCCGGGAAGCTCAACGCCTCCCAATCAATGGCAGGGCCTTTGGCAGCGGGGGTCTTGCCTTCGGAAGGCGGCAGGAGAATCAGCACCCGTCGATATTACCGGTGACAGGGCGGGCGCCTGACGCCGGTAGACTGAAGGGCGGATGGGTTGGCCAGGCGGTCGCGCGCCACGCGAGTGGCTCGAGGAACGTCCGGGCTCCGCAGAGCAGGGTGGTGGGTAACGCCCACTCGGGGTAACCCGCAGGCCAGTGCCACAGAGAACAGACCGCCCGCGTTCTGGTGCCCGCACCAAGCGCAGGTAAGGGTGAAACGGTGGTGTAAGAGACCACCAGCTCCCCGGGTGACCGGGGAGGCTAGGTAAACCCCACCCGGAGCAAGGCCAGACAGGACACGTTCGAGGGCTGCTCGCCCGAGTGTCCGGGTAGGCTGCTGGAGGGCGTCGGCAACGGCGTTCGTAGATGGATGGCCGCCACTCCTCTGCCGGCAACGGCAGGGGATGACAGAACCCGGCGTATCGGCCAACCCATCCACTCTCTCCCTGCACTTCCTGCAGCGGTGGCTGCACCTTTTCGGTTGTGCCTGCCCTGCTTTCCGATTGTGACGCCGCTGTGAGTGATTTCACGCCCCTCGGCGAGGAAGTGGCGCCTGTGGCGCCCTAGAATGGTTAGCGAACGTAGAGGTTCTGCCGCTGGTCTGCGTTCGCAGCCGGCGGATTTTCTTTGCTCTCGTTCAAGGCGCTGCGGGTGGACCGAAGCCTGCGGCGCATGTGCCGCAGGACTACTCCGGGCGGCCGACGCCATCTGCATACGAGGACGTATGTGGTTGACCCAAGGAAGGTAGTTCTGTGAGCCAGACGTCAGATTCTTGTCTTGATAAGTGGATGGGCCGGGAGGCCCTCGCCGAAGCCATGATTCCGGTGATCGGCCGGCTGTACCGGGAAAACAACGTGGTCACCAGCATCCACGGCCGTAGCCTGATCAACAAGTCCACCATGAACATCCTGAAGGCCCACCGCTTCGCGCGTCGGATGAGCAACACTGAGCTGCAGTTGGAAGAGACTGCACCGCTGCTGAATGCATTGGCTGAGCTGGAGCTCGGCGCGGCAGCAATCGACATCGCACGCCTCACCGAGAAATACCGTGCCGAAGGTGAAGGTGCGTCCCTGGACGCTTTCCTCCGTACCGAACTGGCGGACATCGTCGGCAAGCGCGGCGCTGACAACCGCACCAGCACGGACGTCGTACTCTACGGTTTCGGGCGCATCGGCCGCCTCCTGGCACGCATCCTGATCGAGAAGGCCGGGGGTGGCCACGGCCTGCGCCTGCGCGCCATCGTGGTCCGCAAGGGCGCGGACAACGACCTCGTCAAGCGTGCCAGCCTGTTGCGCCGCGACTCGGTCCACGGTTCCTTCGAGGGCACGATCCGCGTGGACGAGGAAGCCAACACGATCACCGCCAACGGTGTCCAGATCCAGGTCATCTACTCGGACAACCCCGCCACGGTGGACTACACGGCCTACGGCATCAAGGATGCCCTGGTAGTGGACAACACCGGCCGCTGGCGCGACGCCGAGGGACTGTCCCAGCACCTGCAGAGCAAGGGTGTGGCCCGCGTGCTCCTGACTGCTCCGGGCAAGGGCAACCTGAAGAACATCGTGCACGGCATCAACCAGGGCGACATCACTGACGAAGACAAGATCGTCACCGCCGCTTCCTGCACCACCAACGCCATCACTCCGGTCCTGAAGGCCATCAACGACAAATTCGGCATCGTCCACGGCCACGTTGAGACGGTGCACTCCTTCACCAACGACCAGAACCTGATCGACAACTTCCACAAGGGCGACCGCCGCGGACGTTCCGCCGCGCTCAACATGGTCATCACCGAAACGGGTGCTGCCAAGGCCGTTGCCAAGGCCCTCCCGGAGCTGCAGGGTAAGCTGACGGGCAACGCCATCCGCGTTCCTACCCCGGACGTGTCCATGGCTATCCTGAACCTCAACCTCTCCACGAGCACCACGCGCGACGAGGTCAACGACTACCTCCGCGAGATGTCGCTGCACTCCCAGCTGCGGAAGCAGATCGACTACATCGACTCCCCGGACGTCGTTTCCACGGACTTCGTTGGTTCCCGCCGTGCGGGCATCGTTGACGGGCTTGCCACCATCTCCACCGACAAGAACCTCGTTCTTTACGTCTGGTACGACAACGAATTCGGGTACTCCTGCCAGGTGGTACGCGTGATGGAAGAGATGGCAGGGGTCAACCCGCCGTCGTTCCCTGCGCGTGACGTGGTCGCTCCCATTGCGGTGCTTGAGGCAGCCAACGCCTAAGCATCGGTACTTAGACAGGGGTTTCCCGGCCGGATCACTGGAATCGGCCGGGAAACCTGCCCACAATGGGTGCATGGAAAACGAATCGACGCTGGAACACGAAACCACGCTGGAACACGCGCTGGATGTCGCGAAGGCAAACCACAAGCAGGCACAGAAACTTCTGGACCAGGCAGTCAAGGCCAACGCCGCCGGGGACGTCTCCGATGAACGCGTTGCACAATTGCGGACTCTCCTGGAAGTTGCCGCCGAAGACCTGCGGCGCGTCATGCGCGAACAGTAGCCACGGCGACAACCACCCCATGGCTTGCTCCACCGTGTGACTTCTCCTGCACACTGTGGATACAGGCTCCGATGTCGGTGCTTTGTCCTAGTCTCAAAGGGCAATACGTCACCAACCGGATGGAGCCTCCTTGAGCCGCACTTGGCCTGCCTACACGCGGGCTCGCCGCCGGAACCGCCTGGCCTGGGCCATTCTCGCAGCGGCGTCCGCGGCTCTCGCGGCAGGCCTCGGCTGGTTCTTCACAGCAGGGCAGTTCGAAGCCGCGGGCCCCTGGAACACCGGACCCAGTGCCGCCCCGGTCTTCAATCCGGACTGGATGAAACCCCTCCCCGGAGCGGCACGCGTACCGGCCCGGAGCGCGGTTGCAGCGCTTGAACAGCTGGAGGTCAAAGGCCGCGGGACAGCCAACGACTACGATCGGGCAGCCTTTGGGCAGGCATGGCTGGACGTTGACCGGAACGGGTGCGATACCCGCAACGACGTCCTCCGCAGGGATTTGAGCGCCGTGGAGTTCAGCGCTGGATCACCATGCAAGGTGACGGCAGGGCGCCTTCAAGAGCCCTACACCGGGGTAGAGATGGCGTTTCGGCGCGGACCTAAAACCAGTGCCGCCCTGCAGATCGACCATGTGGTGGCATTGGCTGACGCGTGGCAGAAAGGCGCCAAGCAGCTCTCCGCAGGACAACGGCAACTGCTGGCCAACGATCCCCTGAACCTCATCGCCGCCGACGGCCCGCAAAACGTCAAGAAGGGGGCCGGCGACGCCGCAACCTGGCTTCCGCCCAACAAGAACTTCCGGTGCCACTACGTAGCGCGCCAGATCTCGGTCAAAGCAGCTTATCGGCTGTGGGTCACCCAGGCGGAGAAAGACGCCATGAAGCGGGTGCTCGGTTCCTGTCCGGATCAGCAAACTGTGAGTCAGCCCAGATGACGGCTTCGCTGCCGGCCGTCCGGGCGGCCTAAAGGGCCAGCCGACCGTGGCCGAGCTGCCAATTTCCGCCGTCGTCGATTCTTTCCAGGACCACACGCTGCAGGGAAGTCTTCCGCGGCAGGGCCTCCAGGCCCTCAAGGCCACGTTGCCGGAACGTGAAATACACGGCGTCGGCGGGGGCATCGGTGCAGTGGCTCACCGTGAAACGCCGGGCAAACGAGGCAATGTTGCCCGCGGAAAGGTGCTCCGCGAGATAGGGGTCCAGCATCCATGAATCGCAGGTGGCCTCAGTCACCGGTTTGTCCGGGAAGTGCTGGGCGAAGAAGGTACGGGCTTCAGCAAAGGCCTGATCGACTACCCCGGGGGAGAGGCTCCCGTCTTCGGGAATGTGCACGCCCAGTTCCCAGCCGGAAGCCGCAGTGGATGGCGATGGGGATTCGCTGCCATTGCTGCGGACAAGGTGGAACTGCAACCGTCCCAGGCGGAACATATTGCCTGCCATATGCAGCGTCATCCAGCCCCAGGTGTCCAGCCCGAACCGGCCGTGGACGCGCCGGTTGACGCGCAGTTGCAAACCGAGGTCCGCCAAGGACGCCCAGGACGTCGCTGCGTTGATGCCCAGGCCGAGGTGGTATTCGTGAACGGTCGGTGCGAAGCGGAGGAAAGCCTCGATCCACTCTGCTTCGGTCTGGCCCGCGGTTGGAATGCCCTCCGAAGGGAATGTCCCAAGCCTATGTTCCATGGCGGTGATGGCGTCGCTGACTCCCGGTGAAGGTTTTGACGCGAGCAACCCGGCACACTCAAGCGCATCCTCACCCCTGATGTCCAGGTGTTCGAGGAGTCCTGTGAGGTGTGCGGCGTCCACGGTCAGTGTCCGAACGGATCCGGATCCACGCCGGGCATCCAGGTCAGGCCCGGGACACCCCAGCCGTTCTTCTTGGCCTGCTTCATGGCTTTCCTGGCATAGCGGTCCACCAGCCTGTTGACGTACAGTTTGCCATCCAAGTGATCGTACTCATGCTGAATTACCCGGGCGAACCAGCCCGTCGCCACGAAATCAAGCGGCTTGCCGTGGCCGTCGAAGCCTTGGACCCGTGCCCAGTCGGCCCGCTGCAAGGGATAGTGCTCGCCGGGAAACGACAGGCAGCCTTCCACATGTTCGTCGGGATCGGGGAGGGCGCCGGACACTTTTGAAAGTGTCAGGACCGGGTTGACCACCACGCCTTCATCCGGGGCGTCGTCATCGTTGGCGTACTTGAAGACAAAGATCCGCTTCCCGACGCCCACCTGCGGCGCTGCCAGGCCAACCCCATTGGCGGCCTCGTTGGTCTCGAACATGTCGGCGATCAAGGTGCGGAGCTCGTCGTCGAAGGTTTCCACTTCGCTGGCCCGGCGATGCAGGACAGGTTCGCCCCAGATGGTGATCGGCAGGACCGTCATGTCAGTTCTTCCTTGTCAGTCGCTGGACGCCTTCGACCGGACCGCTGGAGCCGGCCGGTCCCAAACAAAATGAAGGCCGCACCGGATAACCGGTGCGGCCTTCATGGAAACCGGCTTTCCAGCCAATCTCGGTGGGGTGAGCGACGGGGGTTGAACCCGCGACCTCCTGGACCACAACCAGGCGCTCTGCCAACTGAGCTACGCCCACCATGTGCCTCGTGGATTTGACCGTTTGACCGGCTTTCCGTGAAGGCAACGACAAATAGCTTACCTGCTGTTTTCGGGTTCAAAGTCCACTTTTGCCGGTTTCGCCGAAAAAACCTTTAAAAATGGCGCAGATCACACTCCGATGGAGCCGGTGAGGGTCTCGGCGGAAGCGGTTGTCTCCTTGGAAATGCGTTGCGCGGTGGCCGTGTCCGGGCCCGGTGCCGGAACGAAGACAGCCTGGCGGTAGTACCGGAGTTCATCAATGGAGTCCTTGATGTCTCCCAGGGCCCGGTGTCCGCCGTGTTTGGCAGGTGCTTGGAAGTAGGCGCGGGGGAACCAGCGGCGGGAGAGTTCCTTGATGGTGCTGACGTCGATCACGCGGTAGTGCAGGTGCTCAATGACGTTGGGCATGTCCCGTGCGAGGAACATGCGGTCCGTGCCGACGGAGTTTCCGCCCAGCGGCGCCTTGCGGGGATCCGGAACCCATTTTTCGATGTACTCGAGCACCAGGGCTTCGGCTTCGGCCATCGTCTTGCCGTGCGGCAGTTCGTCCAGGAGCTTGGAACGGGTGTGCATGTCGCGGACGAAGTCGTTCATCTGCTCCAAAGCGGCGTCGTCGGGTTTGATGACCACGTCCACGCCGTCGCCGAGGATGTTGAGCTCGGAATCCGTGACGAGGGCGGCGACCTCGATGAGGGCGTCGTTCACGAGGTCCAGGCCGGTCATTTCGCAGTCGATCCAGACGATGCGTTCATTAGTAATAGGCACGCGCCTAGCCTATCGTTCAGGCTGATCCAAGTGCTCCGATGGTACGATTTTTTGGACATGGCGGTGACTTTTTCCCGCTGTGACCTGCCCTTGAGACTCGAAACTTCGTCCCGAAACATGCCGGGCAAACGATTGGATGCAAACCACATGACGGTGCCCGTACCCGCCGCCTCGAAGGCAGGGAAAATTGCGCCGACGCAAGATGCGGCCACCGGGGAAGTGGACAACGCCAAGTCCCCGCTGATCGCCGGTTTCATCGGTTCCATGTTCCTGGTTGTTGGTTCGCTCGGGGTTGGCTGGCTTGCTCCGGTTTCCGAACTCCGCCGCCTGCCCCTTTTCATTTGGATGCGGACCGAGGGCGTCGGCGTCGGACTGTCGATCGTGCTCCTCGCCGTGGGCGGCATGCTTCTGGTGAGGGCATGGCTCCGGTTGGGCCAGAGGGTCCGTGTGTGGGGCTTGGAAGCCCGGAAAGCCACCATTCAGGCCGTGGTTGCCTGGGGACTGCCAATGATGTTCACTGTCCCGTTGTTCAGCAGGGACGTGTACGCCTACATCGGCCAAGGCCGGCTGATGGTCGAGGGGATGAACCCCTACGAGAACGGGATCTCCGCCCTGCCCAACTACTTCCAGTTGGGCGCAGACAAGATGTGGACCGAGGCACCCGTTCCATACGGTCAGCTCTTCCTGTGGATCGAACAGTTCGTGGTGTGGGTGACCAACGTCCAGCCTGAAGCGTGCATCATGCTGTTCCGCCTGGTGGCAGTGGTTGGAGTAATCCTCTGCATTATCTACGTACCAAAGCTGGCGGAACTTCACGGCGTCAACCCCCACCGTGCGCTGTGGTTGACGGCCGCCAACCCGCTGTTCCTCACCAACTTCATTGCCAGCGTCCACAACGATTCGCTGATGATCGGTCTGGCCCTGGCCGGCCTTTACTACTGCGCCACGCACCGGGTAGTGCTCGGCATCGTGCTGGTGGCGCTTTCCATCTCGGTCAAGCCCATCACTGTGGTATTCCTTCCCTTCATTGGCCTCCTGTGGGCCGGTAAGGGCGCTTCCTGGCCGCGGAAGTTCCTTTTCTGGTTCCTGACTGCTGCGCTGACGTTCGGGCTGCTCTATGCCATGAGCCTGGTCAATGGCTTCGGCTTCGGGTGGATCAAGGGCCTCTCGGCACCCGGCAGTGTGTGGATTTGGTATGCACCCGTTGGCCTCATCGGACTGGTGGTTGCTTCCATTTCGAACGTGTTCGGGCTCGACGGCTGGGGCATGGCCAAGTGGGTGTACGATGCCGGCAAGGTACTCATGCTGGCCGCGGTGGCATGGCTCGTCTTCCGGGGTGAGCACGACCGCCTCATGCGCCGGTTGACCCTTGCTTTCGCAGCGATCGTCCTGTTGGCCCCCATGATCCAGTCCTGGTACGTGGTGTGGCTGATACCGCTTTTCGCGGTGACCGGAATCCGCAACGACTGGCAGGTCAAGGCGCTCTACTTTGTGGTCTCCTTCTTCATGGTCTATGCCATCTCCGATCAACTCGACGTCTTCCCGTACCTGCAGAGTGAAGATCTTGGGCTTGCCCTCACCTTGGCCAGGAACGCCGCGGCCATCATCGCTTTGCTCTTCGCCGTGTACCTGATTTTCGTAGACCCCAAGACGAAGACCCTCTTCCGGAAACGCGACGAGCCCGGGACCCGCCCCATTATCTAAGACGAGCCAGGGACCCGCCCCATCATTTAGGGGGCGACCGCGTCTCCCGGGGTCATGGCGTGGACAGCAAGCGCAAAGCCTCCCGCGCGGACAGGGGACTGAGCCGGGATGCATTCTCCTCGGCGAAAGCTTTGACCCAGCCCGGATCGGTCTTGCTGTATTCGCGCAGCGCCCAGCCGATGGCTTTGCGGATGAAGAACTCCTTGTCGTCCATGTTGGGACGGATAACCGCGGCCAGCAGGGAGGTGTCCGTGGCTGCCTTGGATCCCAGCTGGGCGGTGATGGAGGCCCTTCGGATCCACATGTCGCTGTCTTTGGACCACTGGAGAAGGAGCGGCGTCATGGTCTCCGGATGCTTGCGGAGCAAGGTCCCGAGGCGGTGGGCCACACCATCGACCAAGTCCCACCAGGCTCCTGTCCGGATGATTTCTTCGTAGACAGGCAGCATGCCGGGATCGTCCCTGACTATGCGGATGCCGGTCAGATCGATGGCCGCATAACGTTCCTCGCGCACTTCCGCATTCCGCCACAAGTCCAGGACGGCCTCGCGAAGGTCCTCCGCCGAACGCGGCGGGAACTGCTTGATGGCTTCCTTGACGATTCGGCGGACCTCGGGGACGCGGACTCCCAAGGACGGCATGTCGGACTTCATATAGGCCTGTGCACCGCGCCCGCGTTCGGCGTCGGCCGAAGAACGAAGGGTGGAACGAATAGCCTTGGGGAGGTCGCTGTTGTCCATGCCTCAACTCTAGGGCGGGGACGGTCACCGTTCCGGGGAGGGCGGCCGCCGTTGCGGTGCATCGCCCGTGCCCCGGAACTCGCAGCTCTCAGGCGGTGGCATCCACGAGCTCTCCTGTCCGCGGGTTCACTGACATGCCCTCGCCGGTCTCAACGTTCACCACAACGTCGTCATCTTCCGGCGGAGCCGCGGACTCGGGAGTTGATTCCCACTCCGCCTCGGAGGCCGGAGGTGCAGGAGCCTCAGCCGCGTCCTGAGGCTGGAGCGCAACTGACTCCGCCGGCGCTGAGGTGCCGTTCATGCGTGTGAAGTTGGCTGAGCCCCACATGAGATCGTGCCCCACCGCCTCGGCATCCACCTCGGCAACGTGGTACACCTTGCCCTCATGCTCCCACTGCCTGAGCCGCAGCCTTCCGAGCACGATCACCCGCTGGCCCTTCTTCACGCTGCAGCCCACATGCGCGGCCAGGTAGCGGAATGATTGCACGGTGTACCAGTTGGTATTGCCGTCCACCCATGTGTTGCTGGCCCTGTCGTACCGCCGCTCCGTTGTTCCCAGCCGGAAGGAAGCTGTGGAGGTTCCCCGGGCCGTGGTGGAGGTTCTGACCTCAGAGGCTACGAAGCCGCGGAGGGTGAGGATGTCGTTCATGGTGATCCTTTTGACGTAGGAAGCTGCCTGTCCGGCTTTTTCAGCTTCAACCAGCCACGTGGAAGGGTCGATGCCCTTTTGGCGCTATGTGCATAACCGGAGCGGGGGCAGCATGTTGAGGAGCAGTGGACCGTTGGTGGCGGGTGTCTTGGCAGGGGCCGGGAGGAATGCACTGTAAACTCTTTGTGGCGCCAGCAGCTTCACCTGCGTGGCAGCCGGTATGCCCCAGTAGCTCAGGGGATAGAGCAGCGGCCTTCTAATCCGCCGGTCGGGGGTTCGATTCCCTCCTGGGGCGCCAGTTACCCCCGGAACTCCACAGGGGTTCCGGGGGATTGCTGTCAGTGCGCAATGAGTGGGGGAATTGATGACACGGAGCGGGACAACGCCGGGCAGGAATACTCTTGGGCCTCTGAAGACCCATAGACGCCGCAGCGTCATGGTGTTGGCGTGCGTCGCAGCGGCCATGGCACTTGCCTCCTGCACGCCGCCTGCACAGACCACTCAGACCGCATCGGAGCCCACCGGGTCCGAGCCGGCGGCCATATCCGGGACAGCATCCCCCGGGCCTACGCTCGTGCCGGAAGTTTCTGCGGCAACAAAGACTGTCGAAGCCACGCTCAAGAAAATAGTCGCCACGACGTCCAAACCGGAACGGGAAGCGGTTCGGAGCGCCCTGGTTGCTGCCGGCATACCGGCAAGCAACGTGGAGGTATCAGTGAGCCGGACGCCCACCGGGCTCGAGGTCGACGCAATGGAAGCTGCCGCCTTGGCCGGAGGCAGCTGCGTCGTGGGGCAAATCCGCGACGGCGGGGTGGTGATGACGGTGCTTCCCGTCCTCGCCAGCGGGAAATGCTTTGTTGGTGACGTCCGGTAGGCGCCAGACCACGGCCGGAATGTGAGTTCCACGTCCAAATGTGAGTTCTGCCCGCCTAGCCACTAGATTTAACGGCATGGCGGAATTCATTTACACGATGACCAAGGCCCGAAAGGCCGTTGGCGACAAACTTATTCTGGACGATGTCAGCATGTCGTTCTTCCCCGGTGCCAAGATTGGCGTCGTGGGCCCTAACGGTGCTGGCAAGTCCACCATCCTGAAGATCATGGCCGGACTGGACACCCCCTCCAACGGCGAGGCCCGCCTGAGCCCCGGCTACACCGTGGGCATCCTCCTGCAGGAACCGCCGCTGAACGAGGAAAAGACGGTCCTTGGGAACGTCCAGGAAGGCGTTGGCGAGATCTACGGCAAGATCCAGCGCTTCAACCAGATCTCTGAAGAGATGGCCAACCCTGACGCTGATTACGACACCCTCCTTGAGGAAATGGGCAAGCTGCAGGAAGCCATTGACGCCGCTGACGCATGGGACATCGATTCCCAGCTGGAGCAGGCAATGGACGCGCTCCGGTGCCCGCCGGCGGACGCGGATGTTACCGTGCTTTCCGGTGGTGAGCGTCGTCGCGTGGCGTTGTGCAAGCTCCTGCTGCAGAAGCCGGACCTCCTGCTCCTTGACGAGCCCACCAACCACCTCGACGCCGAAAGTGTCCTGTGGCTTGAGCAGCACCTGTCCTCGTACCCGGGCGCAGTCCTGGCCGTCACCCACGACCGCTACTTCCTGGACCACGTAGCCGAGTGGATCGCTGAAGTCGACCGCGGCCACCTGTACCCGTACGAAGGCAACTACTCCACCTACCTGGAGAAGAAGAAAGCCCGTTTGGAAGTCCAGGGCAAGAAGGACGCCAAGCTGGCCAAGCGCCTCACGGAAGAGCTTGAGTGGGTCCGGTCCAACGCCAAGGGCCGCCAGACCAAGTCCAAGGCCCGTCTGGCCCGCTATGAGGAAATGGCTGCGGAAGCCGAGCGCACCCGGAAGCTGGACTTCGAGGAAATCCAGATCCCGCCGGGACCCCGCCTGGGCAATTTGGTGATTGAGGCCAAGAACCTCAAGAAGGGCTTCGACGATCGCGTCCTCATCGAGGATCTGTCCTTCTCGCTGCCCCGCAACGGCATCGTGGGCGTCATCGGCCCGAATGGCGTGGGTAAGTCCACCCTGTTCAAGACCATCGTCGGAATGGAGTCCCTCGACGGCGGCGAGCTGAAGATCGGCGATTCGGTCAAGATCTCCTACGTGGACCAGTCCCGTGGCGGCATTGACCCCAACAAGACCCTGTGGGAGGTCGTTTCCGACGGACTGGACCACATCCAGGTCGGCCAGGTCGAGATGCCTTCGCGTGCCTACGTTTCCGCTTTCGGATTCAAGGGCCCGGACCAGCAGAAGAAGGCCGGCGTCCTCTCCGGTGGTGAGCGCAACCGCCTTAACCTGGCACTGACGCTGAAGCAGGGCGGAAACCTCCTGCTCCTCGACGAGCCCACCAACGACCTCGACGTCGAAACCCTGAGCAGCCTTGAGAACGCACTTCTGGACTTCCCTGGCTGTGCTGTTGTGGTCTCGCACGACCGCTGGTTCCTGGACCGGGTGGCAACCCACATCCTGGCCTACGAAGGCGATGACGAGAACCCCTCCAAGTGGTACTGGTTCGAGGGTAACTTCGAGTCCTACGAGGAAAACAAGGTGGAACGGCTCGGTCCTGACGCGGCAAAACCGCACCGAGTCACGCACCGCCGCCTGACCCGCGATTAATCGCAATCGCGACTAACCGCAAAATCGACTAAGCGTAATATCGACGAATGGCCGCCCCGAAAGGGACGGCCATTCGTCGTTGGTCACGGAATCCGGACCATGCCCTCCTGCGCGACTGTGGCGACGTGCAGTCCTTCCCGGTTGAAGATCCGCCCCGTGGCCAAGCCCCGGGCCCCTTGTGCACTGGGTGATTCCTGCACATAGAGCATCCATTCATCCACCCGCACCGGTCGGTGCCACCACATCGCGTGATCCAGGCTGGCCACGCTCATGCCCGGAGTCATCCACGCGAGGCCGTGCTTGCGCAGGATGGGTTCCAGCAAGGTGTAGTCGCTGGCGTACGCCAGGGCAGCACGGTGCAGGTTGGGATCGTCAGGGAGGGGGCCTATTGTTTTCATCCACACGGCATTAGTTGCCACGTGCCGGGTTGGCGCGGTGACGTAGAGTGCAGGGTCGACGTGCCGGACGTCGAACGGCCGCTCCGAGGACATGTGCCGTGCCAACGGGTGGTCGAAGGAGGACAGCAAATCCGCCGTGCTGGGCAATGACTCGGGATCCGGGATGCCTTCCGGCATGGCAGTCTGGTGATCCAACCCTTCGTCCGCAACTTGGAACGAGGCAATCATGGACAGGATCGGCACACCGTCCTGGTAAGCATGGACCCGCCGCGCGGAGAAGGAACGCCCGTCGCGCAACCGCTCGACTCCAAAGGTGATGGGCTTGTTGGCGTCCCCGGGACGGAGGAAGTAGCCGTGCATCGAATGGGCAACGCGGTCCGCGTCAACCGTGCGCATGCCGGCCATCATGGACTGTGCCAGGACCTGTCCGCCGAAGACGCGGTGCCTGGGCTGCCTTTGGGACGGGCCCAGGAAGATGTCCTCGTTGGTCCGTGCTCCGTCGAAGTCGCCCAGGTCCAGCAGGCCGATCAGCACTTCCATGGGGTCTTCTGCGGGTGCCTCCGCGTCCGGGTTGGCCTTCGTGTCAGTCATGGTTCGACTCTAGACGGCGCCCCAACCCCTCTCAACCGAAGACATGCCGGTAGAGTCGATGCTGTGACAGACGTCTTGACCCAGTCCTTCCGTTTCGCCGACCCCCACGATCTCAGCGACCTGCGGACCTACGTGACACGCGCCAAAACCATCGATGACGGCGCCATCCGCCTGCAGGCTGCCGGCAAGGTTCTGGCCGCCTATGTGTGCGTCCTCAGGCCGCGGATCCTGGGTGAATCCACCCCCACCATCCTCGGGTTGCGGACAATGGCCCTCGCCGAGGAAGCCCAGACGGACGCCACCGTGACGCTTGCCTCCGTCCTGGATCGGCTGGCCCGCTCGCGTGCCGGGGACGTTGAGCTTCCCATCCCGCCGTCCACAGTGTCGGAGTCGTGGGCCGGCGTCGGGGCTCCGCGCTCCGGTTGGGAAGCCTTGGGCGCGATGGCCGACGTCGAACTTAAGGCCGCAGCCGAAGCCGGTATCGCCGAGGTGGCAGAGGCCGTACCCGCAGTGGCAGGCGCTGCCGTGGTCAACAGTGCCCGCGCCGCCGTCTGGAGCCGGCCCCTGCCGGGGCTTGAAGAGCTCCCGGCAGGGGTGGCCTTTGCCGCTTTTGCTTTGGGCTTCCTTGCTGGCGGAGAGCAGCAGGTATTCCGCAACGGCCGCTGGTTCCGGCTGAGCGGATCGCGCGGACACGTTCTGGTGAGGACGGCCGCCGGCCTCGGCTTCCGGAACTAGCAGCGACGAACCCAAGAACCGAAGAACGGAAGAACCGAAGAACTACTGTGCGGACGGACTGTTGACCATGGTCAACGCTGCTCGCTCCATGTAGTCCCACAGGGTTCCCTCGTGCAGGGGTGACAGGCCCAGCGAGTCCACGGCCGTACGCATGTGGAACAGCCAGCGGTCTTTCGCTTCCGGCGTTACACGGAAGGGCATGTGCCGCATCCTCAGCCTTGGATGGCCGCGTTCCTCGCTATAGGTGGTGGGGCCGCCCCAGTACTGCTCAAGGAACATGAGGAAGCGCCGCTTGGCGGGCCCGAGGTCCTCTTCGGGGTACATCGGCCGCAGCAGGGGATCCCCGGCCACACCGTCATAGAAGACGTCGATCAGCTTCACGAAGGTGTCGTGCCCGCCGACTGCCGCGTAGAAGCTGTCCGTGTAGGCAGGCTGGCTGAAGGGGTCGTTTTGCATCAGCTGGCGTCGCGGCCCGGCCTGCGGTGCGCCCGGTTGCCCGGAATTGGCATCATTCACTTGACTTCTCCTCAGGCTTTGCGGCCGTGCCTGCGGGGGCTCCGGCGCTCACTTTGGTTTCTCCGTCGTTGTCCGGCGAAGGCGTGTCGATGGGTACGTAGTCTCCTTGGGAGCGGTTGCCTACCCGGAGGATCTCGCCGTTGCGGAGGTACCAGATGGCTCCGTCCTCCGCCCGGACGCGGGTGATCCGCAGGCCGACGGATTCCACCGTGCCAATGACTTCGCTGGTGACGATCACGTCGCCAATGCCGTATTGGTCTTCGATGGTGATGAAGATGCCGGCGAGGAAGTCCCGGATGAGCTGTTGGGCACCAAAGCCGATGGCCACACCCAGGATGCCCACACTGGTCAGCAGGGGTGCGACGTCGACGTTCATGTACTTCAGGACGTAGATGATGACGATCACCACCACGATCACGCTCACCAGGCTGGTCAGCAGCGAGCCGATGGTTTGGGCCCGCTGCGAGCGGCGCTCATGGTCCAGTGCCCGGATGGCAGGTTGCACCCATTTGAAGTGCGGTTTCTTGAAGAGCGAACTGCCGGAGGCGACCCTTCGGGTGATGCGAAGGATGATGAAGCGTGCCACGGTCCATACCAGCAGGCCCACGCCTACGGTGATGAGGATTGAGACAACGTCGATTTTTTCCGGTTCGATCGTGAGGGTTTCCATCCAAGAGATGAAGGTCAAGGTGTATTGGCTCCTTGTCGTCGGCCCGTGTTCTCCCTGGGGTGAACACTCTGTCCACCATTAACCCTAGCGCCGTTGCGTGATCGCGCCGTAGCGTGGCCGCATGCGAATCCTCGTCCTGGGTGGTACGGCTTTCCTGTCCGCTGAAATCACGCGGCAAGCCCTCGCCGCCGGACATGAGGTCACCTGCGTGGCGCGCGGTACTTCCGCGGCAGTGCCCGACGGCGCCACCTGGGTCCGTGCGGATCGCGCCACTGGCGTGGCGGCCTTCACGGACCTCGACGGTCACTGGGATGAGGTCGTGGAGGTGGCCCGGGATCCCGTCTTCGCGAAGGCAGCCCTTGACGCCCTGGCCGGCCGGGCGGGGCATTGGACGTTCGTTTCGAGCTGCTCCGTCTATGCCGATCCGTCCGTTCCCGGCGCAGCAGAGGACGCCGGGTTGCTCCAACCCTTGCCGGAAGGAGAACACGGAACGCCGGAGACGTACGGCGAGTCAAAGTCAGCCATCGAGGAGATGACGCGCCGGGCAGCAGGGGAGAAGGCCCACATTCTCAGGCCCGGCCTGATCGGAGGTCCAGGGGATGCTTCGGACAGGTACGGTTATTGGCCCGCCCGGTTTGCCGCGAAGGCGGACCCCGTCCTGGTCCCGGACATACCGGACTCACCGACCCAGATCGTCGACGTCAGGGACGTTGCAGCCTGGGTTCTTTACGGTGCGGCCCGGGGACTGTCGGGAACCTTCAACGTTGTGGGGGAAGTGGTTCCCTTTGCGGGGTATATTGCTGCGTCACGGAGTGCGTCCGGGGCTACGGAAGAAGTTGTCCCCGTCAGCGAAGACTGGCTGGTGCAGCAGGGGATCGACTACTGGGCCGGCCCGGACTCGCTTCCCTTGTGGTTGCCGCCAGGGCACGAAGGGTTCCAAGCCCGGAGCAACGCAGCCGCCGTCGCGGCAGGCTTTGCGCTGCGGCCTTGGCAGGAAACGCTCAAGGACACCCTTGAGGACGAACGCAGCAGGGGCCTGGAGCGTGAACGCAGGGCGGGCCTGAGCCGCCTGACGGAACGAAGGCTGCTCTCCCGCTGGAAGGGCGGCCGTCCTGCCGGTGCGCGAAGCGGCGGGCCACCCGGCTAGGCAGCCGCCGTCGTCGTGGTTGGTTCGTGAAGCACGGGGAAATTGACGCTGCGCGCGATGAAGCAGACTTGGTTGGCTTCGTGGTGAAGCTGCGACATGAGGCTTTCATCAACGGCATCGGCGATGGTGACGCGGGGCTTGAGGGTTACCGACTCGAATTGCCCGCTGCCGTCCCGGTTGAGCTTCATGAGCCCCTCGGCATTGTCCTCGTATCCGGTGACCACCACACCGTGCTTGACCGCGACGTGCAGGAAGGACAACATGTGGCACTGGGCCAAGGCGGCCAGCAGCAGTTGCTCAGGGTTGTAGCGTGTCCGGTCACCGTGGAACGTGGGATCGGCTGAACCTTTCAATGTCGGTAGTCCGGGAATAACGACGTCGTGGTCCCGGGAGTAAGCCCGGTAGCCCGCCGTGCCGTCACCGCGGTTTCCGGTCCAGCGGAGGGTCAACGCGTAATGGTGTTCATTCAGGCCCATGCGGACAGTCTAGCCAGCGCAGACTGTCCGCATGGGAGGAGGCGAACGGCTAGTCGACGTCGGCGGCCCGCGCGCGCAGGGCGCGTGCCACGGCGTCGCGGTTCTCCAGCATCATGCGCCTGAGTGCCGCGCTGTCTTCCGGCAATGCCGCCAGGAACTCGTCCGTCCGGTCGATGGTGGCCTGGGTGGTCAGCTGGGCGGGGTAGAGGCCCACCACGATTTGCTGGGCCAGCGCATGGGTCCGTTCCTTCACTATTCCAGGTACTGCCTGGAAGTACTTCTCCGCGAACGGTTCCAGCAACGCGGTGTCCGGAACACGGGTGAAGCCGGCAACGGCTGAGGACTGGAGTGCATTGGAGAGCTCGCCCTTGACCACGATCGACTCCCATGCAGCGTCCTTGGCCTCTGCCGTAGGGATCGCAGCCTTGGCGAGGGCTGCTGCGTTCTGGCCGTTGGAGGTGTTGTCCCGTTCGAGTTCTTCCTCGATCCGGTCCTGCCCGTGGCGGCCGCCGACTACCAGTGCTGTCAGCAGTTCCCACCGCATGTCCTGGTCCACAGTCAGGCCTTCCAGGGTTGACGTGCCGTCGAGGAGCGCCTGGATCCGGTCCAGTTGGGAGTCGCTGCGTGAGATCTGGGCGTAGGACTTCACGAACTGCAACTGGGCATCGGATCCGGCTTCCACGCTGGAAGCGAGCTCCCACAATCGGTCGGCGGCCCTGACTGCCGTTTCCTCCTTGTGCTCTGCGGCCACGTAGTACGTGAGGGTCGTGGCCAATTGGCGGAGCTGGACGAGGATCACCGACGAGTCCGTCTCGTGGGCGATGTTGGCCAGGATAAGGTCCACGTAGCCGCGGGCGGGAGTCTCGCCGTCGCGGGCCGCATCCCACGCCGAACCCCACACCAAGGTGCGGGGAAGGCTTGAGGTGAAGTCCTTCAGGTGGGCCTTCGCGGTGGCGAGCGACGCCGGGTCAAGCCTTACCTTGGCGTAGGCGAGATCGTCATCGTTGAGGAGGACAAGGTCGGGCCGCGTCTTGCCCACCAGGGCGGGGACGTCCGTGCGGGGGCCGTCGACGTCGAGCTCTTCGCGGTGGACGCGCTCAAGCTTGCCGTCGACGACGTCGTAGAAGCCCACCGCCAGGCGGTGCGGGCGGATGGTGGGCTGTTCGGCGATGGCGGTCTGAAAAATGGCAAATCCGGTGATGACGCCGTTTTCGTCAACGGTGACCTCGGGGGCGAGCGTGTTCACGCCCGCAGTCTCAAGCCACAACCCGCCCCACTGGTCCAGGTCACGGCCGCTGGCGGCTTCGAGCTCCTGCATGAGGTCCGAAAGCTCCGTGTTGCCCCAGGCATGCTTGGCAAAGTAGGTCCGGACCCCGGCCATGAACTGTTCCGGGCCCACCCAGGCCACCAGTTGGCGCAGCACTGAAGCGCCTTTGGCGTAGGTGATGCCGTCGAAGTTGACCTCCACGTCCTGGAGGCTGTTGATGTCCGCGAAGATGGGGTGCGTTGTGGGCAGTTGGTCCTGGCGGTAAGCCCAGGACTTCTCCACGGAGGCGAACGTGGTCCACGCGTGGTCGAACTCAGTGTTCTCCACCGCCGCGAGGTGGGACATGTATTCGGCAAAGGACTCGTTCAGCCAGAGGTCGTTCCACCAGCGCATGGTGACGAGGTCCCCGAACCACATGTGGGCCAGTTCGTGCAGGACGGTGATAGCACGGCGTTCCACTTGGGCGCCGGTAACCTTGCCGCGGAAAACGTAGCCTTCGAGGATGGTGACGGCACCGGCGTTTTCCATGGCACCGGCGTTGAACTCCGGCACGAAGAGCTGATCGTACTTTTCGAACGGGTACGGGCAGCCGAACTGCGCCTCGAAGAATTCGAAGCCCTGCCGGGTCAGCTCGAAGATGTTGTCGGCGTCGAGGTACTGCATGAGGGACTTCCGGGCGAATACTCCCAGCGGGACCACCCGGCCGTCCGAACTTGTCACTTCCGAGCGTACGGATTGGTACGGGCCGGCGATCAGTGCGGTGACGTACGACGAGAGCCGGGGGGTGGGGGCGAACTTCCACACTGAGCGTGCGCCGCCGTCGTCCCCGGCCTCAATGGGTTCCGGGGCAGGCGTGGGGGAGTTGGAGACCACGTCCCAGTGTGACGGAGCCGTCACGGTGAAAGTGAAGCTTGCCTTCAGGTCGGGCTGTTCAAAGACGGCGAACATGCGCCGGGAGTCGGGTACTTCAAACTGCGTATAGAGGTATACCTCGCCGTCCACGGGGTCCACGAAGCGGTGCAGGCCCTCGCCGGTGTTCATGTAGGGAGCATCGGCAACAATGACGAGTTCGTTGTCTTCGGCGAGGTCGGGGAGCTGGATCCGGACGCCGTCGGAGACGACCGCCGGGTCAAGTTCCGTGCCGTTCAGGGTGACGCTGTGGACGGTGTCGGTAATGGCATCGATGAAGGTCGAGGCTCCGGCGCGGGCCGAGAAACGGACTGTGGTGGTGGAGCCGAAGACGGTCGGCCCCTTGGTCAGGTCCAGGGTGACGTTGTACGACTCGACGTTGAGGAGTTCAGCGCGGCTCGCGGCTTCCCCGCGCGTGAGATTAAGGCCTGGCAAATGTGCCTCCGGAAGTTGGACTGGGCGGCCGGTCGGTTCTCCCGCCGCTGGTGTGAAGTCATTCTTTCACTCTCTGCCGCGATCGCAAGGGATGCCCATGCGGTGTCGTGGAGTGCACTCCCTGCATGTCGTTGCTCCGGAGTAGTTTGGAACCATGGGAACGTTCCGCGACTCTCTTGACACCCGCGCCTTGCGGTTTGCGCTGTTTTTTCCGCTACTGCTGGCCATCGGCTTCGTTGTTTGCGCCCAGATGTTGAGGAACAGCCTCCCGGACCCGGTGGCTGTCATGTGGAATGCCGACGGCGGAAGCGCCTTTGCGCCCTTCGGCGCCTATGTTGCCGGCGGCGCAGCCATGATCACCTTGTTTGGCTGGCTCGCCTTCATGCAGGCGGTTCCGCTCTCCCGGCCCGTTGTCATGCGCCGGGTCATGATGGGGCTGGGCCTCATGGTCAGTCTCTTCGTCACCACGGTCCTCGCTGCCGGGCTGGTCGGCCAGTCGGGGATCGGGGAGGCCCGGCTGTCGCATGTGGACCCGATAGTCCTGGCTATGGGAAGCGGCGCGGCCCTGGCCCTGGGTGTCGTCATGATGTTCGCCTTCAAGCCCGATGCCCGCTGGACCCCTGAGGACGACCAGGCCCTGGAAACCGAACGGATGCTGCTCGCCGATCCGGACCTGACCCGGGACACCCTCCGGATCTGGGTCCACGCCCGCAGTTCGGTGTTCATCATGATCATTGTTTCTGCCCTGTTCCCCGCAGCCCTGATCGCCGTGGCGCTGCCTTGGCTCGGAGCCCTGGTGGCCGCCGTGGCGCTGCTCGGTGCAGGCTTCCTTTTCGCCCGTGTCCGTGCGGACAGGGGAGGACTTCGGGTGCTGGCCGGCGGACTCGTCCCGGTGCTGAGCGTTCCCGCCGTCGATATTGCCGCAGCGGCACCCGCCGACGTCAAAGCTGCCGACTACGGCGGCTGGGGCCTTCGGCACCACGACGACGCGACCGCGATGCTGGTGAGCAGCGGGCCCGCCGTCGTCGTCAGGAAACTCAACGGAGGCCGGGTGGCCCTGAGCGCCGGAACGGCGGCAACAGCTGATACGTTGGCCGGAATCCTCAACCGGGCCGCTGCCCGGGCCCATGACGACGGGCAGCCCCAATGAAGCCGGTCACGGTAATCTAGGTAAGCATCCCTCCCCGCCGCGCCTGGCCCGGGCTGTGCACCTGCCCAGCGGCTTACCGGCGCTCCACAAAGAACGGACTACAGTGACTACTCCCCGCGTCCATATCGCTACGGACCACGCAGGCATGGAACTCAGCGCACACCTGGTCAGCTACCTCACGGCCAAGGGCTATGAGGTTGTGGACCACGGGCCCAAGGAATATGACGCCCTGGACGACTACCCGTCGTTCTGCATCAATGCCGGGGAAGCCGTCGTTGCCGACCAAGCAGCCGGAGTCCATGCGCTGGGCATCGTGCTGGGTGGATCGGGCAACGGCGAACAGATTGCCGCCAACAAGGTCAAGGGAGTCCGCGCGGCCTTGGCATGGAACCTCGCCACCGCCAAGCTTGCTCGTGAGCACAACGACGCGAACGTCGTGGCTGTAGGCGGCCGGCAGCACAGCGTCGACGAAGCCACCGAAATCATCGAAGCGTTCCTGCAGGAACCGTTCAGCAATGACGAGCGCCATGTCCGCCGCATTGGAAAGATCGCCGTGTACGAGACCACGGGCGAGATCGTCGAGTAGTGCCTGAAGGTCATTCCATCCACCGGCTGGCCCGCCAGTTCCAGGATGTCTTCGTCGGCCGGCGCCTTCATGTCAGCAGTCCGCAGGGACGCTTCACCGAAGGCGCCGCGCTGTTGGACGGACACGTGCCGGTGGAGGCGCTCGCCCACGGAAAGCAGCTGTTCCTGGCCTTCGACCACGGGCTCTACCTCCACGTCCACCTGGGCTTATACGGTGCGTGGAGCTTCGGCGGAGACAGTTCCTTTACGGGCGCTTCGAGCATCGGAGCACCGCGCAGGATCGGTGAGCGTGAATCCGGGCCTGCCGGTGAGGACGCGGAATACTCCGGGCCGCCGGAACCGGTAGGGGCCGTGCGCGTCCGCCTCGTGTCTGACCATGGCTGGGCCGATCTCCGAGGGGCGACCACCTGCGCGGTCGTGACGTCCGATGAGGCGGCCAAGGTACTTGACCGCCTGGGGCCGGATCCCCTCCGTAACCTGCCGGGGGACCGCGATGAGTTCATCCGCCGGCTGCGCAAGCGGAAGACCGCCGTCGCGCTCCTGATGATGGACCAGTCCGTCCTCGCGGGAGTCGGAAACATCTACCGGGCGGAAGTCCTCTTCCGGCAGGCCGTGGATCCCTGGACGCCCGGAGCGGCCGTGGATGCCGAAACTGCCGGCCGCCTCTGGGACGATGCCGTGACCACCATGTCCGACGGCGTCCGCGACGGCAGGATTGTGACGACGCCCCCGGACCTATGGACCGAAGGGGCACCCCTGGTACCCGACGCCGACGCCCACTTTGTCTATAAGCGGCACGGATTGCCCTGCCGGGCGTGCGGGACAATCGTGGGCATGGCGGAAATAGGAGCCCGCAAACTCTATTGGTGCCCGGGCTGCCAGGTCTGAGCTTCCCCGCCGGGCCTGAGCCTCCGGGAACGATGGTCCGGCACAACGCAAGAAGGCCTCCGATCCTGGGATCGGAGGCCTTCTTCCTTGGAGGGGACGACGGGAATCGAACCCGCGTAATCAGTTTGGAAGACTGAGGCTTTACCATTAAGCTACGTCCCCAGAAGGATTCCCTGTTCAGGGCGTCTTTCCGGTTGGCTGTTCAAGCCGGATATAACTAAACCTAATTCGGGCGGCGCTGTCAAATGTGCATTCGCGGCGCTCTTGCCCGTAGACTGTCCTGTGCATTCGGGGTGTAGCTCAGCTTGGCTAGAGCGCCTGCTTTGGGAGCAGGAAGTCGCAGGTTCAAATCCTGTCACCCCGACTCTGTGTTTCGCATTCGTTTCCTCGAGTGCGGCAGAACCCCATACCCACCAATTCAGGAGTACTTAGACTGTGAAGAGCGCTGTCGAGAACCTCACCGCAACGCGGGTCAAGCTCAATGTTGAGGTTCCCTTTGAGGAACTGAAGCCGAGCATCGATGCCGCGTACAAGACCGTTGCTTCGCAGATCCAGGTGCCCGGATTCCGCAAGGGCAAGGTTCCTTCCAAGCTCATCGACCAGCGCGTCGGCCGCGGCTACGTTCTGGAGACGGCTATCAACGACGGCCTTAATGGCTGGTACCAGGCTGCTGTCCAGGAAACCGGAGTGCGCCCGCTGAGCCGTCCCGAGGTCGAAATCACCGAGGTTCCGGATCCGTCCGCTACCGACGGCGAACTCAAATTCCAGGTCGAGGTTGACGTCCGTCCCGAGATCGAACTGCCCGACTACGCCGGCATCAAGGTAGAGGTTGCTGCAGCCGAGTCCTCCGACGCTGACGTTGACAAGGCCCTGGATGAACTCCGTGGCCGCTTCGGCACCCTCAAGTCCGTTGAGCGCCCGGCGCAGAACGATGACTTCCTCACCATCGACATCACCGCCTCGATTGACGGCGAAGAGATCGATTCCGCTTCCGGCCTGTCCTACCAGGTTGGTTCCGCCACCATGCTCGAAGGCCTGGACGAGGCTGTTTCCGGTCTCTCCGCCGACGAGGAAGCGATCTTCGACACCACCCTCGTTGGTGGCGAGCACGCCGGCGAAGCCGCCCAGGTCAAGGTAGTAGTCAAGGCCGTCAAGGAGCGCGAGCTTCCCGAGGCAAACGATGACTTCGCACAGCTGGCATCCGAATTCGACACCCTGGCTGAACTCCGCGAGGACCTCGCCAAGCAGGCCGCTGAGTCCAAGGTTGTTGGCCAGGGCGTAGAAGCCCGCGACAAGGTCCTGGACAAGCTCGTCGAGCTGGTTGAGGTTCCCGTCCCGGCATCCGTCGTCGAAGAGCAGGTCGAGGCCCACTTCACCCAGGAAAACTCCCACGGCGAAGGCGACCACGACACCGAGGAGCACCGCGCTGAGGTGAAGGCAAACACTGAGCGCGCCTTCCAGAACGAGGTCATCCTCGACGCCATTGCGGACAAGGAAGAAGTCAACGTCAGCCAGAACGAGCTGATCGACTACATCGTCACCACCGCCAGCCAGTACGGCATGGACCCCAACCAGTTCGCCCAGATCATCGATCAGAGCGGCCAGGTCCCCATGATGGTTTCCGAGGTTCGCCGCCGCAAGGCACTGGCAGTAGTGCTGGGCCAGGCCGAGGTTGTGGACTCCGAAGGCAACAAGGTTGACCTGACCGACTTCGTGCGCCCTGCCGGTGAAGTTGCCGCTGAAGAAACTGCAGAGGCCGAGGCTGAAGCAGAGACCGTCTCCAGCGACGACCCCGCAGCAGTGAAGTTCTGATACGGCTTCAACCGGCCCCGGATCCTTGGATCCGGGGCCGGTTCGCTTTAAGGGCAGAACACAAGGCCGGGCCCTCCCGTGCGCCGTCAGCGAACAGTGCGATTCCGGCGAACAAAACGCCGGCCAAAGCGGTTAGTGTCCAATGTAGTGAAGTTCAGTGAGGTCACTGGCACCAGCGAGAGGTAAGTACTTATGTCACAGCAATCAGAGGCTCCCCGGATGGCAACTGTCGATCCCGCGGCCCAGGACAACTACATCTACAACCGCCTGCTGAAAGAGCGCATCATCTGGCTCGGCTCCGAGGTCCGCGATGAGAACGCCAACGCCATCTGCTCACAGCTTCTCCTCCTCTCGGCAGAAGACCCGGAGAAGGACATCTACCTTTACATCAACTCCCCGGGTGGCTCGGTGACCGCCGGCATGGCCATCTACGACACCATGCAGTTCATCCCGAACGACGTCGTCACGGTCGCAACCGGCCTTGCCGCGTCCATGGGCCAGTTCCTGCTTTCCTCGGGCACCAAGGGCAAGCGCTACGCCACCCCCAACGCCCGCATCCTCATGCACCAGCCTTCCGGCGGAATCGGAGGCACGGCGTCGGACATCAAGATCCAGGCTGAGCTGATCCTCCACATGAAGAAGGTCATGGCCGAACTGACGGCTGAGCAGACGGGACAGACTGTCGAAACCATCCTCAAGGACAACGACCGCGACAAGTGGTTCACGGCCACCGAGGCGCTGGAATACGGCTTCTTCGACAAGATCTCGGCGCACGCCGGTTCCGTGGCCGGAGGCGGCGGAACGGCAAACCAGTCGGATTCCAACAACAACTAGCCGGCATTAGAACCACTGAAACCAGGAGCAATTGACATGAACTACAACTTCGGATGGTCTGCCGGCAATCTTCCTACCAGCCGCTACGTCCTGCCCCAGTTCGAAGAGCGCACGCCCTACGGCTTCAAGCGCCAAGACCCGTACACTAAGCTCTTCGAGGACCGGATCATCTTCCTCGGCGTGCAGGTTGATGACGCATCGGCCGATGACATCATGGCCCAGTTGCTGGTCCTTGAGTCCACCGACCCGGACCGCGACATCACGCTGTACATCAACTCGCCCGGCGGTTCGTTCACGGCCATGACGGCTATCTACGACACCATGCAGTACATCCGGCCGGAGATCCAGACGGTCTGCCTTGGCCAGGCTGCCAGTGCCGCAGCTGTGTTGCTGGCGGCCGGCACGCCGGGCAAGAGGCTGGCCCTTCCGAACGCCCGCGTGCTGATCCACCAGCCGGCGCTCTCCGGTGGCCAAGGCGGCCAGGCATCCGACCTGGAAATCCAGGCAGCGGAGGTCATGCGTATGCGTACCTGGTTGGAAGACACCCTGGCCCAGCACTCCGGTCGGACCTCCGAGCAGGTCAACAACGACATCGAGCGGGACAAGATCCTTACCGCCGAGGAAGCCCGGGCCTACGGCCTGATTGACCAGGTCCTGGATTCCCGGAAGATCAAGCCCCAGGCTATCGCCCGGTAGCACACGGAAATCGACGCCGGTGCGGTTCGCGAAATATGGACCGCACCGGCGTTCTGTTTCCACGCAAGCGGCACATTGTGACCTAGAGTGGAAGAAGTCACGGTGGTGCCAACCGCGGCAAGGCCGCACACTTGAGTACGGCGCGGAGCCGCATCACCCGTATGCAACGAAGGGATTCCCACATGGCTCGGATTGGCGAGAGCACGGATCTGCTGAAGTGTTCTTTCTGCGGAAAGAGCCAAAAGCAGGTTCGGAAGCTGATTGCCGGGCCCGGCGTGTACATCTGCGACGAGTGCATCGAGCTCTGCAACGAGATCATCGAAGAAGAGCTGGCTGAAGTTTCGGACTTGGGCAGCTTTGAACTCCCCAAGCCCCGGGAGATCTTCGATTTCCTCCAGGAGTACGTCATTGGCCAGGAACCGGCCAAGCGTTCCCTTGCCGTGGCTGTCTACAACCATTACAAGCGGATCCAGGCAGGCCACGCCCCCAAGAGTGGCAGCCTTGGCGACGGCGCCCACCACGAGGACGTGGAGATCGCCAAGTCCAACATCCTGCTCATCGGCCCCACGGGCTGCGGCAAGACGTACCTGGCCCAGACCCTGGCCCGCCGCCTTAATGTCCCCTTTGCCGTTGCCGACGCCACGGCCCTGACCGAGGCCGGGTATGTTGGCGAGGACGTTGAGAACATCCTGCTCAAGCTCATCCAGGCTGCGGATTACGACGTCAAAAAGGCTGAGCAGGGAATCATCTACATCGACGAGATCGATAAAATCTCCCGCAAGAGCGAGAACCCTTCGATTACCCGCGATGTGTCCGGCGAGGGCGTGCAGCAGGCACTGCTGAAGATCCTTGAAGGCACCGTGGCCTCGGTTCCGCCCCAGGGCGGTCGCAAACATCCGCACCAGGAATTCATCCAGATCGACACCACGAACGTCCTTTTCATCGTGGCCGGTGCTTTTGCCGGGCTGGAGGACATCATCGGTTCGCGGTCCGGACGCAAGGGCATAGGCTTCGGAGCCCAGCTCAACGAGGTCCGGGACAACGTGGACTCCTACGGGGAGGTCATGCCTGAGGACCTGCTGAAGTTCGGCCTCATCCCTGAGTTCATTGGTCGCCTTCCCGTCATCACCACGGTGTCCAACCTGGACAGGCCGGCATTGATCCAGATCCTGTCCACGCCCAAGAACGCCTTGGTCAAGCAGTACCAAAAGATGTTCCAGCTCGACGGTGTGGAGCTGCAGTTCGACGACGACGCCTTGGATGCGATTGCGGACCAGGCGTTGGAGCGCGGGACGGGAGCCCGCGGACTGCGGGCCATCATGGAAGAAGTCCTGCTTCCCGTCATGTTCGATCTCCCCAGCCGCGACGACATCGCCACGGTGGTCATCACCGCCGATGTCGTGGCCAAGAAGGCGCAGCCGACCATGATCGCCCACGACGTCGTGGCCAAGCGCCGGAATAAGTCGGCGTAAGCGCCGGTTGCAGCCCACAGGAGGTTGATCCTCCGCATCTCACGTTTCCGCGTGCCGTTTTCACCCTTCCGAGGAGTTTCCTGTGCCTGAAAAGACATCGACAGATCAAGCAGTCAACAAAGCCGACTTCTGGTTCGACCCCGCATGCCCTTTCGCTTGGATCACCTCCCGCTGGATCGGCGAGGTTGAACAGGTCCGCGGCATCGAGACCGAATGGCACGTCATGAGCCTCTCCGTGCTGAACGAAGGCCGCGATCTGCCGGAAGACTACCGGGCGCTGATGGATCAGAGCTGGGGTCCTGTGCGGGTGATCATCGCTGCGCAGGAACTCCATGGCAGTGAATACGTCAAGCCCCTCTACGACGCCATGGGCGAAGAAATCCACCATGAGGGCAACAAGGACCGCCCGTCCGTGATCCGTAAAGCACTGGCAGAAGTGGGCCTACCGGCGGAACTGGCCCGCTTTGCCGATTCCGACGAATACGATGCCCAACTGCGGGCCAGCCACGAGGCCGGGATATCACTGGTGGGCCAGGACGTGGGAACGCCTGTGGTTGCCTTCAATGGGACGGCATTCTTCGGCCCGGTACTGACCCGGATTCCCCGCGGCGAAGATGCGGGCAAGCTCTGGGACGCCACGGTGGCCTTGGCTGGTTTCCCACATTTCTTCGAGCTCAAGCGGAGCCGCACTGAAAGTCCTGAATTCAACTAGCTCACGGTTGACCAGCCACCCCCGGCTACTTCAGGAACCGTGAGGTCCTCCTGTCGGCAAGGATCTTGCCGTTGGTCTGGCAGGTAGCGCAATACTGCAGGGAGGTGTCCGCGAAGGACACCTCCCTTACTGCGTCCCCGCACACGGGGCAGGGCTGGCCGGTCCTGGCATGAACCCGGAAGTTGCTTCGCTTGGTGTCCTTCAATTCGCTCGACGGCTTGCCGGAGGCAGCGGTCACCGCACTCACCAGGACCTCCTGCATGGCGTCGTAGAGCCTGGAAATGTGCTCCTCGTCCAAGGACTTGGCGATGGCGAAAGGTGAGATCTTCGCGGCGTGCAGGATCTCGTCGCTGTAAGCATTGCCTATTCCCGCAATGACACTTTGGCTGCGCAGCAGGCCCTTGATTTGCTGGGAACTGGACCGGACGATCGCCGCCAGGGCGTCGACGTCGAAATCCGGGCTGAGCGGTTCCGGCCCCAGACTGGCGATGCCTGGAACGTCCTGCGGATCACGGACCACGTATATTGCGAGGCTCTTCTTGGTTCCGGCCTCCGTCAGGTCCAACCCGATGTGGGTGTCATCTGCTGGCCGGTGGAACAGCAAGCGCGCAGCGATGTTGCTCTTGCCCATGCGCAGGGCTGCAGATGACGGGTGCTCGGTGTAGCGGACCCATCCGGCCTTGGCCAAATGAAACACGAAGAACATGCCGCCGGCGTCGAGGCACACGAATTTGCCGAACCGTTGGACGCCTTCGATCGTGCGGCCCTCAAGGGCGTAATACGGAGGATCCGCAGTCTTGAGCGCGGCAATGGAGTTGATGCGCACGCCCGTCAGTTCGGCTCCGCGAAGTTGGGTGTCCAGGTAGGTGCACAGGCCGTGCACTTCGGGCAGTTCCGGCATGGCATAACTCTGCCACAAACACTGTGGAAATGATCCCGGCAGCGAGTCTGGAACGATCCCGGAAACTACAATCCTGTAGTTCCCGCGAAGGCCTTGCGCAAGCCCAAACGCGGGACAACAATAGTTCTTACCAACTTCGAAAGAAGCTGGACACGGAAACCGAAGATTCAGTGATTGCGACCAACGCAGCCTTTGGCAAAGTTGGAAACAAGCTACCAGTGACGTGGTAGGACGACCTGAAATTCCAAGGATTCCGCCAGACTGTCAAGCCGTCACCGGACAGCCGAAAAGTCGAAGCCCCACCAACGGCAAAACGCTGATGGGGCTTCCCCTTTGCCCGAAAACTGCTGGGCTGCAACCGGCTACGACGCCGCTGCCTGTTTACGTGGCCGGCGCTTCTTCCGGCTGGGCCAGGACAACGTCGCTGACAGCCAGGTCGCCTTCACCCGACTGGAGGCTGATCTCCTGGGCGTTGGCGGCGGCCTTCAAGTCGCCCAAACCGGCCTTCAGCTGTGCAATAAGCATCTCGTTGGCCGTGATCGAGGCTGAAAGCACCTCGGTGCGCTGCTTGACCTTGGCCTCGGACTTGGCCTTGCGGATGCCGCTGAGCGCCAAGCCGACCGTGCCCAGCATGGTGGTGTCGCCGTCGGCGATTTCCAAGGCTGCCGGCCAGGCTGCGCGGTGAACCGAACCGGTCCGCCACCAGCTCCACACCTCTTCGGTGGCGAAGGGCAGGAAGGGGGCGAAGAGGCGCAGGAGGGAATCGAGCGTGGTTGCCAGGGCCGCCAAAACGGAGGCCTGCTCTGCGTCGCCGGCCGCTCCGTACGCGCGGTCCTTGATGAGCTCGACGTAGTCGTCCGTGAACTGCCAGAAGAACGATTCGGTGATCTGGAGGGCGCGGGCGTAGTCGTAGTTGTCGAACGCCTTGGTGGACTGGGCCACCACGTCGGCGAGCTGCGCCAGGAGCGCCCGGTCCAAGGGGTTGGTCAGGACCGAGAGATCGGAGGAGACCACGGAGTTCTCGGTCGCTCCCAAATTGAGGACGAATTTGGAGGCGTTGAGCAGCTTGATGGCCAGGCGGCGCCCGATCTTCATCTGGGCGATCTCGTAGGCGGTGTCCGCGCCGAGCTTTGCGGAAGCGGCCCAGTAGCGCACGGCATCGGAGCCGTATTCGTTGAGCACATCGGTGGGTACCACCACGTTGCCCTTGGACTTGGACATCTTCTTCCGGTCCGGGTCGAGGATCCATCCGGAAATGGCGGCGTGCTTCCACGGTGCGCTCTTCTGCAGGGCATCGGCCCGGACAGCGGAGGAGAAGAGCCAGGTGCGGATGATGTCGTGGCCCTGGGGGCGGAGGTCGAACGGGTAGACCTTGGAGAAAAGGTCCTCGTCCCGGCTCCAGCCGCCAACGATCTGCGGGGTGAGCGAAGAAGTGGCCCAAGTATCCAGGACGTCCGCGTCACCGGTGAAGCCGCCCGGCTGGTCGCGCTGCGACTCGTCGTAACCCGGGGCGGCGTCGGCGGCAGGATCCACGGGAAGGATGTCGTCGGAGGGCAGGACCGGGTTGTCATAGTCCGGGTTGCCCTGGGCATCCAGCGGGTACCACACAGGGATGGGCACGCCGAAGAACCGCTGGCGCGAGACCAGCCAGTCGCCGTTCAAGCCGGCAATCCAGTTCTCGTACCGGGAACGCATGAAGGACGGGTGGAAGTTGATTTCCTGGCCGCGGGCGATCAGGCGTTCGCGGCGGTCCTCGTCGCGGCCGCCGTTGCGGATGTACCACTGGCGTGAGGTGACGACCTCAAGGGGTTTGTCGCCCTTTTCGAAGAAGTTCACGGGGTGGGTGATCTTCTTGGGCTCGCCGTCCAGGAGGTCCGCGGCCTTCAGGAGTTCCACGACGGCTTCCTTCGCGGAGAACGCCGTCTTGCCGGCAATGGCGGCGTAGGCTTCCTTGCCTGCCTCGGTGGTGATCCACTCGGGGGTTTCGGCAATGATGCGGCCATCGCGGCCCATGATGGCCCGGGTGGGCAGCTGCAGCTCGCGCCACCACGTGACATCGGTGAGGTCGCCGAAGGTGCAGACCATGGCGATGCCCGAGCCCTTGTCAGCCTTGGCGAGGGGGTGGGCCTTGACTTCGAGCTCGACGTCGAACAGCGGAGACGTGACCGTCTTGCCGAAGTAGGGCTGGTAGCGCTCGTCGTCGGGGTTCGCCACCAACGCGGCGCAGGCGGCCAGGAGTTCGGGACGGGTGGTCTCGATGAAGATCTTTTCCCCGTCCTCGGTGAAGAAGGGGTAACGGTAATAGGCGCCCGGGACTTCCCGGTCCTCGAGCTCGGCCTGGGCCACAGCCGTGCGGAAGGTGACATCCCACAGCGTAGGGGCTTCTGCCATGTAGGCGTCACCGGCGGCGAGGTTCGCGAGGAAGGCACGCTGGGATACGGCGCGGGAGGTGTCGTCGATGGTCCGGTAGGTCAGGTTCCAGTCAACGGACAGGCCAAGGGTCTGGAAAAGGTTCTCGAAGACTTTCTCGTCCTCGACGGCGAGTTCCTCGCACAGTTCGATGAAGTTCTGGCGGGAAACGACGTCGAAATCGCGCTGGTTCTTGGCCGGCTGGGCAGGTGGCCGGTAATCGGCGTTGTAGGGGATGGCGGGATCGCAACGCACACCGTAGTAGTTCTGGACGCGGCGCTCCGTAGGCAGGCCGTTGTCATCCCAGCCCATGGGGTAGAAGACGTTCTTGCCCGTCATGCGCATGTAGCGGGCCTGGACGTCCGTCTGGGTGAAGGAGAACATGTGTCCCACGTGCAGCGAGCCGGATGCGGTGGGCGGGGGAGTGTCGATCGAGTAGACCTGCTCCCGGGTGGTGTCCGGGTTGAACTTGTAGGTTCCTTCCGCGAGCCAGCGCTGCGTCAAGGCAGCCTCCAGGCCTTCAAGGGCCGGCTTGTCGGGAACGTTGATCGGGGCGGTGGCGGGCGTGTCTGTACCCTGCGTTGATTCAGCCATGGCTCAATTGTTTCATGGTCCGCCGTTACAGTTTGCCTTCGGCTGCGGCGGGATCGCTCTGTAGGGTGGTCCCATGACTTCGGCAGCACAGACGCAGAACAAAACCGCAGTAGTAACGGGCGCCAGCACGGGCATCGGGGAGGCCACGGTGCGGACCCTCGCCGCCGATGGCTGGAAGGTCTTCGCCGTGGCCCGCCGCGCCGAACGCCTCGAGGCGCTGGCCGCCGAAACAGGGGCAGTGCCGTTCGCTGCCGATGTCACCAGTGACGACGACGTCGCGGCCCTCCTTGCCGCCGTGGCTGACACCGGGGGAGCAGGCACGCTCATCAACATCGCCGGGGGCGCCCGCGGGGCCGACACCATTGCCAACGCCAGCACAGAGGACTGGGAATGGATGTACCAGGTCAACGTGCTGGGAACCATGAAGATCACCAGGGCCTTCCTGCCCATGCTTCGGGCGACGGGCGAGGGCACTGTCCTCAACCTGACGTCCACCGCGGGGCTTTCGGCCTACGAAGGCGGCGCAGGCTACAACGCAGCCAAGTTCGCCCAACACGCCATGACCAATGCTTTGCGGCTTGAAGAAGTGGCGAACAACGTCCGGGTCATCGAGGTAGCGCCCGGCCTGGTCCAGACCGAGGAATTCGCCTTGAACCGCCTGGGGGACAAGGACGCGGCGGCCAAGGTCTACGCCGGAGTGGAGAAGCCGTTGACGGCGGCGGACGTAGCGGACGTCGTGAAGTACGCGGTATCCCTGCCCCACCACATCAACCTTGACCACATCACCGTCCGTCCGGTGGCCCAGGCCGCCAACCACAAGCTCATCCGCAAAGAAAACTAGCTGAGCCGGGCAGTGCTACCCGGCAGGGACCTGCAGCGTAGCCACAAGGGCAGCGTGATCCGTCCCCGCAACCCTGTGCACTGCGTAGCCGGTGCTGCTGATCTGTGGAGTAGTGACCACGTGGTCCAGGACAATGCCGGGCAGGGCCGGACCTTCCATGGGCCACGTGGGGGAAAGACGACCCCACGACGCCACACCCGCATCCACCAAGGTTGACCCGTCACGTCCGGAAGCCAGGAAGTCGCGGAATTCCCGGTGATCGTACGTGGCGTTGAAGTCACCCATGAAAACCTGCCGGCCCGCAGCTCCGGCTTGCCGGGCGGCCGCCTCGAGGTTGCTTCGCCACTGTGCCAGCCGCTCGTCCACAGGCGGCAGGGTATGGACACTCGTGAGGGTGAAAGCTGCCCTGAGTCCGTCCAGGCGCGCGTCTACCCTCACCACTGGCATGTGGAAGGGTGAGTCCGGCAAGCGGCCGGCGTACTCAAGGGGAAACACCGAGTACACGGCGTTCCCAGCGGCGTCGCCGGTTGGATCGCTGACCAAGTGCGGCAAAGTCCTGGGCAGCCCGGCCTGCTCAAGCCGGTCCTGCAAGGCTTGCGAGAACTCCTGCACTGCCAGCACCTGGACGGATTTCTCCCGGACCAGGCGAACCACCTCATCCGCATCAGCCTGGCCGAACTCCGAGTTGAGCGTCATGACCGTCACCGGAACCGCCTGCCGTCCCTCCGGAAGGGCTTCCGGACGGCCGTAGTCCAACGGAAACAGCCAGAACAATTGAACCGCCAGCACAACCGCCGTCGTGAGCACCGCCCAAGCCCGCCGGCCGGCCACAGCAAGCATCAGCGCCAGCCCCGCCGGCACCACAAGCCACGGCGTGAACGCCACCAACTGAACAACCAGTAACGGCCACTCTGCCGGGACAGCACGGAAAACCGACAGAACCACCACTGGCAACACCACCAGCAGCGCCAATACCGTCCAAACACGCGGCGCCCCCGGCCGCCGGGAACGGACAACCGGCAGGGCAGCAGCTTCAGTCATGCGGTCGAGTCTATGCAGCGGCTCCGGCAAACACGGTCCTCCCAAGGGATGAACCTTCAAGTGGAGCATGGGGCTTCGCTGCCGCTAGACTGATGGAAGCAGCTTTGACCCGGCCATCACCGGTGAGCTTCCGGAAGAACGGCACTGCAAGCCCACAGCCAACAGTGCCCAGTAGAACCGGACGGGTAAGCCCGTCACAGCAGTAATGAGCGGCCGGGAATTCATTTCCGGTAAGTGAGGTGGTACCGCGGTACCTGCGCTGTCGAAAAAGCAGCATGGGAGCCGTCCTCGCATCCTGACAGTCAACCAGCTATCACCAGGATATGAGATGACCCACTACCCCAAGGCCTCAGCATCGCCTTCCGGCACGCACGGCGTGTCCGCCTCCGTGAAATTTCCGGAAATCGAAGAGCGCATCCTCAAATACTGGGACCAGGACGGCACCTTCCAGGCAAGCATCGACCAACGCGAAGCCGACCTTCCCGGGGGGACAGCCGGCAGCAACGAGTTCGTCTTCTACGACGGCCCGCCCTTCGCCAACGGCCTGCCCCACTACGGCCACCTCCTCACCGGCTACGCCAAGGACCTCGTAGGCCGCTACCAGACCCAGCGCGGAAAGCGCGTCGAACGCCGCTTCGGCTGGGACACCCACGGACTCCCCGCCGAGCTCGAAGCCATGAAGCAACTGGGCATGACGGACAAGACCCAGATCGAAGCCATGGGCATCGACAAATTCAACGACGCCTGCCGGGCATCCGTGATGAAGTACGCCAACGAATGGAAGGCCTACGTCACCCGCCAGGCCCGCTGGGTGGACTTCGACAACGATTACAAGACGCTGAACGTCGAATACATGGAGTCCGTGCTCTGGGCCTTCAAGCAACTCCACGAAAAAGGCCTGACCTACAACGGCTATCGCGTCCTCCCGTACTGCTGGAAAGACGAAACCCCGCTCTCCAACCATGAGCTGCGCATGGACGACGACGTCTACAAGAACCGCCAGGACCAGACCGTCACGGTCACGTTCCCCATCAAGGCGGGGGAGTCCGAGGTCTCGCAGGCGCTCGCAGGTGTCCAGGCGCTCGCCTGGACGACCACGCCCTGGACGCTTCCCACCAACCTGGCGCTCGCCGTCGGACCCGACATCTCCTACGCAGTCCTGCCTGCCGGCCCGAACGGCATCAAGGCCGCTGCTGCCGAAGCGCCGGTCACGGGTAGCTTCCTGCTGGCAGCTGACCTTGTGGCGTCCTACGCCAAGGATTTGGGGTACGACGACGCTGCTGCCGCGGCTGCCGCCGTCACCGCTACGTACACAGGCTCCCAGTTGGCGGGCCTCGAGTACGAGCCGTTGTGGAACGACTTCGCCGACGCCGAAAAGTACGGTACGCAGAATGCCTGGCGCATCCTGGTGGCTGAGTACGTCACCACGACGGACGGTACAGGCATCGTCCACCAGGCTCCGGCCTACGGCGAGGATGACCAGAAGGTGTGTGAAGAGGCCGGCATCCCGGTTGTCCTCTCCGTTGACGAGGGCGCCAAGTTCCTGCCTTTGTTCGCCCACGGTGAGCTCGCGGGCATCGTTGGCCTGCAGGTCTTCGATGCCAACAAGCCCATCACCCAGGTCCTGCGCGCCGATGGCCGCCTGGTCCGCCAAGCCAGCTACGAGCACAGCTACCCGCACTGCTGGCGCTGCCGGAACCCGCTGATCTACCGCGCCGTATCTTCCTGGTACGTGGAAGTCACCAAGTTCAAGGACCGCATGTCCGAACTGAACCAGGACATCAACTGGATCCCGGGCAACGTCAAGGACGGCCAGTTCGGCAAGTGGCTTGAGAACGCCCGCGACTGGTCCATCAGCCGCAACCGTTACTGGGGTTCGCCCATCCCCGTGTGGCAGTCGGACGACCCCGAGTACCCCCGCACGGACGTGTACGGCTCGCTGGCTGAACTGGAGGCCGACTTCGGGCGCCTTCCCGTCAACAACGAAGGCCAGGTGGACCTGCACCGGCCGTTCATCGATGAACTGACCCGCCCCAACCCGGACGATCCCACAGGCAAGTCCACCATGCGCCGTGTGGAAGACGTGCTGGACGTGTGGTTCGATTCCGGCTCCATGCCCTACGGCCAGGTGCACTACCCGTTCCAGAACGAGGAGTGGTTCAACACCCACAACCCCGCTGACTTCATCGTGGAGTACATCGGCCAGACCCGTGGCTGGTTCTACATGCTCCACATCCTGTCCACGGCGTTGTTCGACCGCCCGGCCTTCCGCAACGTCATCAGCCACGGCATCGTGCTGGGCTCGGACGGGCAGAAGATGTCCAAGAGCCTGCGCAACTACCCTGACGTTTCCGAGGTCCTGGACCGCGACGGCTCCGATGCCATGCGTTGGTTCCTCATGTCCAGCCCCATCCTTCGCGGCGGAAACCTGATCGTCACCGAGCAGGGCATCCGCGACGGCGTCCGCCAGGTCATCCTGCCGCTGTGGAATGTGTACAGCTTCTTCACGCTGTACACGAACGCTGCCAATGGCGGTTCGGGCTACGATGCCAAGCTGCGTTACGACGGATACTCCGACACCCTTGACCAGTACCTCCTGGCCAACACCGGCGACCTCGTCCGCAACGTCACCGAAAGCCTGGACACCTACGACATCTCCGGTGCTTGCGATGAGCTGCGCAGCTACCTGGACATGCTCACCAACTGGTACGTCCGGCGCAGCCGCCAGCGTTTCTTCGACGAGAACGTTGACGCGTTCGACGCCCTCTACACGGCCTTGGAAGCGGTGTGCCGGGTGGCAGCCTCGCTGCTCCCGCTCGTCACTGAGGAGATCTGGCGCGGCCTGACCGGCGGCCGTTCCGTGCACCTGGTCGACTGGCCCGACGCTGCGCTGTTCCCGGCAAACCCGGAGCTCGTGGAGGCCATGGACCGCGTGCAGCAAATCTGCTCCACCGGCTCCAGCCTGCGCAAGGCAGCGAACCTGCGCGTCCGCTTGCCGCTGCAGGAACTGACGGTCGTGGCACCCGGTGCTGACGCGCTGGAAGGCTTCGCCGCCGTCGTCGCCGATGAACTCAACCTTCGCTCCGTGCGCTTGCTGGACACCGCTGCGGCTTCGCCCGAAGAGTTCGGCATCCAGCAGAAGCTGGTGGTCAACGCCCGTGCGGCCGGTCCGCGCCTGGGCAAGAACGTCCAGCAGGCCATCAAGGGCTCCAAGTCGGGCGATTGGTCGGTCAACGACGCCGGCGTGGTGGTGGCAGGTGGACTCGAGCTGGAGCCCCAGGAGTACACGCTCGAAACCGTCGTGGCTGAAACGCCCGACGGCGGAGCTGCCGCGGCTGCCGTTCTACCGAGCGGCGGTTTCGTGGTGCTCAACACCGAGGTCACACCCGAGCTTGCTGCCGAAGGGCTGGCACGTGACATGGTCCGTGCCATCCAGCAGGCGCGCAAGGACGCCGGATTGAACGTGAGCGACCGCATCAAGACCACGGTGGAGGCGCAGCAGGATGTGGTTGAGGCGCTGCAGGCCAATGCCGGGCTCGTCAAGACTGAGACCCTGACCCTGGAGCTTGAGGTGCTGGTGTCCGGCGCCGACGAGCCGCGGGTCACAGTAACCAAGGCAGGGGCCTGATCCATGACTGACGAATTCTCGGTCGAAAGCGTCTATGCGGAACTGCTCGGCCGCGCACCGGAGAACAAGATGGAACCCCGCCTTGCTCCGCTGTTCCGTGCCATGGAGGTCCTGGGCGAGCCGAACAAGGCCTTTCCGATCATCCACATCACGGGAACCAACGGCAAGACCTCTACTGCCCGGATGATCGAGGCGGGACTGCGCGCGCACGGGCTCAGCACCGGCCGGTACACCAGCCCGCACCTTTCCAAGGTGACCGAACGCATCAGCATCAATGGCGAACCCGTCTCCGACGAGACCTTCGTCAGGATTTGGGACGAGATCCGGCCCTACCTGGAGATCGTGGACAACGAACTCGTCGCCGAGGGCCAGCCTCGCCTGACCTATTTCGAGTGTGTCACCATCCTTGGCTTCGCGATCTTTGCCGATGAGCCGGTGGATGTTGCGGTCTTCGAAGTGGGCCTTGGCGGCATCACCGATGCCACCAACGTCGGCGACGGCCAAGTATCCGTGATCACGCCCATATCCCTGGACCACACGGACCTCCTCGGCGATACCACGGAGGACATCGCCTACGAGAAAGCCGGAATCATCAAGCCCGGCGGCTTCCTGGTCAGTGCCGCGCAACCCGTGGATGCCGCCCAAGTGCTCCTGGACAAGGCCCGTGAAGTGGACGTTCCGTTCCGTTTCGAGGGCGTCGAATTCGGCGTGGAATCCCGCAGCGTGGCCGTTGGCGGGCAGGTGCTGACAATCCAGGGACTGGCTGGACGGTATGAGGAGCTGCTGCTTCCCCTGCACGGCGCCCACCAGGCGGAGAACGCTGCGGTGGCAGTTGCCGCGCTGGAGGCCTTCTTCGGCGGGGGAGAGAAAGAGCTGAACGCCGATGTCCTCCGCGAAGCGTTCGGCAACGTCACCTCCCCGGGCCGCCTGGAGGTAGTGCGGACCGCGCCGACGATCGTGGTTGACGCTGCCCACAACCCCGATGGCATCAAGGTCTCTGCCGAGGCCATCCATGAGGCCTTCAGTTTCAGCAAGCTCGTGGTGGTGGTCGGCATCCTCCAGGAGAAGGACGCCGAGGAAATCCTCAAGACACTCCAGGAACAACTGGGCGGCCTGGCTGAGGAGTTCTGCTTTACGCAGTCCAACTCTCCCCGGGCGATTCCCGCGGCGGAACTGGCGGAAATCGCCGTCGACCTCGGTTTTGGCGAGGAGAACGTCCACATTGCGGAGAAGCTCGACGACGCCCTCGAATGGGCGGTCGAACGTTCGGAATCCAATGACGACCTTGCCGGGGGAGTCCTCGTGACAGGCTCCATCACCTTGGTAGCCGAGGCCCGTATCCTCCTCGGAAAGGCCGGTGCCTGACCATGGCCAAGCTGACCAAGGCACAACGCGAGTGGCGTCCCGGCATGCCCAAGAAGCGTCGTTCCACCAAAGTGATGTTCGGTTCAACCGTGCTGTTGCTGGAGGCCTTCGTCGCCTTCTTCGGCACGCTGGTGGTCTTCGGGCTGAAGCGGGGAGAGGTTCCTCCCGCGATCATCCTCAGCGTTGGCATTGCCCTGAGCGTCGTGTTGGTCCTCACCTGCGCCGTGCTCTCCAAGCCGTGGGGCATCGGGCTGGGCTGGGGACTGCAGATAGTCCTCATCCTCACGGGCTTGGCCGAACCGACGATGTTCATTGTGGGCATCCTGTTCGCCATCTGCTGGTGGTACGGCATCCGGACGGGTATCCGGATTGACCGGGAGGTTGCCCAGCGCGACCGTGAACAGGCCGAGTGGGATGCTGCGCACCGTGACGAGCCCGGCGCACCAACCCCGTAAACTGGCAGGGAAACCCCACCAAGAAACCACATTGGAGCAACTGTGAGCATTGAACGGACCCTCGTCCTGGTCAAGCCCGACGGCGTCGCCCGCAACCTGAGCGGAACCATCCTCGCCCGGATCGAAGCCAAGGGATACACCTTGGCGGAGCTGAAGAAGGTCAACGCGACCCGGGAGCTCCTGGAGCAGCACTACGAGGAGCACGTCGGCAAGCCGTTCTACGAGCCGCTGGTTGAGTTCATGCTGAGCGGGCCGGTTGTGGCAGCTGTCTTTGAAGGCCACCGCGTCATTGAAGGCTTCCGTTCGCTGGCGGGAACCACGGACCCGACGACGGCGGCGCCCGGAACCATCCGCGGCGACTTCGGCCGTGACTGGGGACTGGCTGTCCAGCAGAACCTGGTCCACGGCTCCGACTCGGTGGAGTCTGCCGAGCGCGAGATCAAGATCTGGTTCGAGTAAGACCTGGCGCACCTACAGCGAAATGACAGTTAAGGCCAATGTTCATCACGAACATTGGCCTTAACTGTCATCCCGCGGTGTTTGAGAAAGTGCTTAGTAGCCGGACGTTCCGGCGAAAACATGGAGGAACGCGAAGAAGATCGTCGCGATGACTGCCACGTAAAGCAGTGCCACGATGATCCACCCCGAATCGCCCAGCACCTTGGTCAGCCTGGCAGGCGCCTTAATGACCCCGTGGCTGATGTTGCGGATGGTGACCCACACAAACATGGGAATCATGGCTGCCCAGACCACCATGCAGAACGGGCACAGGACGTTGATCGCGTACAAAGCCTGCGACCACAACCAGACCACGAACGCGAAACCGAGCGTCACTCCAGCCTGCAGGCCCAGCCAGTACCCCCGGGAAAACCTGGCACCGGCAAGGATTCCCATGGCCGTGGTGATGATCACGGCGAAGGCGACGATGCCAATGAACATGTTCGGGAATCCGAAAAGGGAACTTTGCCACGTCTTCATCACTGTTCCGCAGGAGACCCATGGATTTACGTCGCATGCAGTGACGTGGTTTGGGTCCTGGAGCACCTGGAGCTTTTCCAGCACCAATGCCCCCGAGGCCAGCCAACCGACAACGCCTGTCACCAGGAGCAGCCAGGCAAACGGCTTGTCCCGTACGGCTGCGGGCAGCGTATCCCTGTGCGGTGCGGGTCCGGCAGCAGGGGGCGGGGCGTGGTGGTCCAGGTTTCCCCTGGCAGTGCTTGGCATCGCGGATGCATCCTCTTCCAACGGGTGGCCCCGGTCTGGCCGGGATGGGTTCTTTGGAGGATTCTAACGCCGCATGCTGAACCCTGCGCCCAGCTTTCCCTTCCACAACCGGTAGGCGACACGGTTCCTACCCCGTGAATGTGCGGGGGTGTGAGAGAATGGACATGGCCGGAAGCCGATCCACATTCGTCATCCGGTCCGGTGACTTGTTCCCAAGACCGCCAGCATGAGCAGGGCCTGCACGGATCGCCTGATCCGCTACAGGCCCGCCATGACAATGGACGGCACCTGGTTGTGGCAGCTGAACAACGGGTTTTAGAACCAAGGCACTGGCCTTCCAGGGCTGCCGCACCCCAAGGATGGTGCGAACCGGAAGGCATACTACTGACTTCTGTCAACGCCTGCGGGTTTTGACAATATTTGCCCCATTGGGTGCCGGATGTGGCGGCGCTTCCGGGGCAGGAGTGTTGCCACATATGGATAATGACCAGGTTGTAGCCGTAAATGATGGGGCGGAACCCGCGGAAGCAGCGCAGGCGCCCAAGAAAACCACCCGCGCCAGGACCGCCCGCGCGCCCCGCAAGACTGCCGCCAAGGCAGCTGCCGACAGTGCGGCAGAGCCGGTGACCGCCGAAGAAGCTGTCGATGCCGCTGCGGCTGTCCAGGCCCCCGATGCCGCTGCCGGCGCACCGGCTACTGAAGAACCAGCTGCGCAGGCTCCGGCACGTCGAAGCCGTGCCCGCAAGAAGGTTGAGCCTGCTGAGCCCCTTCCCGGCTTCGATGGGACCCCTGCGCCGGACGCGCAGGCAGAGACCACCGAACCGGCAGTGGCCACAGAACCGGCAGGATCTTCCGCTGAGGCCGCAGACGCAGCAGCAACCGCCGCTGAGCCCGCAGAAGCGCAAGCCGAGGCTGCACCGGAAAAGCCGGTCCGCCGTCGTCGTACTGCAAAAGCAAAGGTTGAAGCTCAGCAGGCCGAAAGCGCCGAAGCCGCTGCCGAAGCCACAGCCGGTGCCACGGATGCAGAGCCCGTCGCAGAAACCAGCCAGGAAGCTCCGGCCGCAACAGCGGAGGAGCAGGCTGAAACGGACGCTGCCGGTTCGTCCTCCTTGTTCCTTGAGCCGGTCTCCATCACCTCGATGATCTTCCAGGCGCCCGACCTCAGTGCTGTTGTCCGCCCGGCCGAAGAAAAAGACGCCGAGGCCGACGATGAAACCGAGGCCAGCGGTGAAGCTGAGTCGGAAGATGCCGGCAGCCGCCGCCGTCGCCGCAGCCGGGGACGCCGCGGACGCCGCGGCAACGAACGCGATGACAACGATGCCGAGGGCAGCAGCGAAACCGAAGACGACGAAGCTCCCGCTGCGGAGGCGTTGGAAGAGGGCGTCACTTCGCGTCGTCGCCGTCGGCGCCGTCGGGGGGACCAGGACCTTGAACTGACCGGCGGATCGGATGACGATCCGCCCAACACGGTCACCCGGGTCCGGGCGCCCCGCCCCATCACCGAGACCGCTGCCTCCAACCGGGTGGCGAGCGTCAAGGGTTCAACCAGGCTCGAAGCCAAGAAGCAGCGACGCCGCGAATCGCGCGAAACCGGTCGCCGCCGCCAGGTCATCACCGAGGCCGAGTTCCTGGCGCGTCGTGAGTCCGTCGACCGCCAGATGATCGTCCGCCAGCGCGATGACAGAATCCAGATCGGCGTCCTGGAAGACGGCGTGCTGGCTGAACACTTTGTTTCCAAGACCCAGCAGGACTCCCTTATCGGAAACGTCTACCTGGGCAAAGTACAGAACGTCCTGCCGTCCATGGAGGCAGCGTTCGTCGACATTGGACGCGGCCGCAATGCGGTGCTCTATGCCGGCGAGGTGAACTGGGACGCGGTGAACCTTGAGGGCCAACCGCGCCGGATCGAGAACGCGCTCAAGTCCGGAGACTCCGTCCTGGTGCAGGTCACCAAGGACCCCGTGGGTCACAAGGGTGCGCGTCTGACCAGCCAGATCTCCCTGCCGGGCCGCTACCTCGTCTATGTCCCGGGCGGTTCCATGACCGGAATCTCCCGGAAACTGCCCGACGTCGAACGGAACCGCCTCAAGCGGATCCTGAAGGACCGTTTGCCGGAGAACGCCGGCGTGATTGTCCGCACGGCCGCCGAAGGCGCGTCGGAAGAGGAACTGACCCACGACATCAACCGCCTCCGGGCGCAGTGGGAAGGCATCGAGAGCCAGGCGTCCTCAACCAAGGTGCTCGCACCGGAGCTGCTGTACGGCGAACCGGACCTCACCATCAAGGTGGTTCGGGACGTCTTCAACGAAGACTTCTCCAAGCTGATTGTTTCCGGCGACGAAGCCTGGGACACCATTGAGGCCTACGTTACGTACGTTGCACCTGACCTGGTGGGTCGCTTGGAAAAGTGGACCAAGGACCAGGACATCTTTGCTGCCTGGCGCATTGACGAACAAATCCACAAGGCTCTGGAACGCAAGGTCTTCCTGCCGTCCGGCGGCTCTTTGGTGATCGACCGTACCGAGGCCATGACTGTCGTGGACGTCAACACCGGCAAGTTCACCGGCAGCGGCGGCAACTTGGAAGAGACCGTCACCAAGAACAATCTGGAAGCGGCCGAAGAGGTAGTTCGCCAGCTCCGCCTCCGTGACATCGGCGGCATCATCGTCATCGACTTCATCGATATGGTCCTGGAGTCCAACAGGGACTTGGTGCTGCGCCGGCTGGTGGAGTGCCTTGGCCGCGACCGCACCAAGCACCAGGTGGCGGAGGTGACGTCCCTGGGCCTCGTCCAGATGACGCGCAAGCGCATGGGCACAGGCTTGCTGGAGGTCTTCGGTGAGCAATGCGAGCACTGTGCCGGCCGCGGCGTGGTGACGCACGACGAGCCCGTGGAACACCGCCGCGCCAACGTGGTGGCTGCCGAGCAGCACCGGTCCCACACCGAAGCCCAGCAGCCGTCCCAGCGCAGTGAGCGTAAGCGCCGCCGCGGCAAGGGCGGCAACCAGGCACCGGAAGCTACGACGCCGGTCCAGCCGGCCGCTGCCCCGACGGCACCCGCTCCGGCTGAATCTGTGGATCCCGCCCAGAAAGCCAAGGCAGAGGCTACCCGGGCCGCATTGGCGACGATCGCCGCTGCTGCGCACGCTGCACACCTGCACGATGACGAGGTGCACCGCGCCGAGGAAGCAGCCCGCGCCGCCGGCAAGGCGGAAGCAGGCCAGACGGGTCCCGCTCAAGCGGATCCTGCCCGGAAGGCTCCTGCGCAGTCCGCTCCTGCCCAAGGGGATGCCGCCCAGGCCCCTGCGCAGGGCGGGCAGACGCAGGGCACCACCCCGGCAGAAACTGCGGCCAGGGAGGGCCGTCCGGCTCCGGTACTGCGCTTCGGCGGAGAGGAAGTGGCTCTGCCCTTCGTGGAGCATCACGACGAACCTATCAAGAAGCCCGCCATGAGCCTGGATCTGCTGGCTGAGGCCTTCTCGCACTTGGGCGGCACACCTGAGGTTGTCCCCGGGTCTGAGGTTGCCGGGTCTGAGAAGGACGCGCCCGGGAACGTTGAATCTGCTGACGCACCCGTGAGCGCCGACGCCTTGCCAGCCACGTCCGCTGGTACTGAACCCGTGGAGTCCCGGTCCGGCGACCGGGGCCGGCGCGGCAGGCGGAACCGCAGTGCCAGCAGGGCCCAGGGTGCTGCCAACGAGACCAACGTTGAGCACCACGACGTTCGGGCCGCCACAGGTGGCGGGACCTCGCACGAAGCGAAGGCGCCGGCTGAGCCGGCAAAGAAGCCAACTCCAGCATCGGAGCCGATCATCCTGGGGGTGGGTGTTCCGGCGTCGGAGCTGTAAACAGGCACTGAAGACACAGGTGGAACGAAGGCCGCGCAGCGCATGCTGTGCGGCCTTCGTCGTGCAACGGGTCATCATCCGCCCGCTGGGGTCATATCCAGGCCGTTAGCCGCCGGGGTTCCCGGCGTGAGGGGCTTCCGGGCTAGGCTAGGACACTGACACGGGGTGCCGGGCATAGGGCCGGGCTGAGATCCAGACCCGTTGAACCTGTCCGGTTAGCACCGGCGAAGGGATGTCTCCATGACTTCAATGTCGTCTTCTGCTGTTTATCCGTTGCCAGCGGTCATCCGTACACATCCGAGGGTGTTGAGCATTGCAGGTTCGGACCCCTCCGGCGGGGCGGGGATCCAAGCGGACCTTAAAAGCATTGCTGCGCACGGCGGCTACGGTATGGCCGCCATCACCGCGCTGACGGCCCAGAACACGCGGGGCGTCAGCGGTGTGCATGTGCCGCCGGTGGAATTCCTCCGCCGGCAGCTGGAAACCGTCAGCAGCGACGTCGTTATCGACGCCGTGAAGATCGGGATGCTCGGTGATGCCGCCGTCATCAACGAGGTCCGGACCTGGCTTGCCAAGGTACGTCCCGCCGTCGTGGTCCTGGACCCGGTGATGGTGGCCACCAGCGGTGACCGGCTGCTGCGGGAATCAGCCGAGGCAGCCTTGCGTGACCTTCTGCCCATGGCGGACCTCATTACACCCAACCTTCCGGAACTGGCCATGCTGCTGGGGGAGCCCGAAGCGCAGGACTGGCCCGCGGCGCTGGACCAGGGCAAACGGTTGGCCGGGGAGTGCGGCAATACGGTGCTGGTCAAGGGAGGCCACTTGCCGGGGGCGCAGTGTCCGGATGCGCTTATCAATACCAGCGGTTTGCTGCGTCAGGACGTGATCGAAGTCGGGGGACCGCGTGTTCAGACACGGAACAGCCACGGCACCGGCTGCTCGTTGTCCTCGGCCCTGGCCACTGTCCAGGCAAGAACAGGAGATTGGGAGGCGTCCCTGCGGGAAGTCAAGCCCTGGTTGCGCGAGGCTCTGATGAGGGCTGACGATCTTGAAGTGGGCCAGGGGAGCGGTCCGATCCACCATTTCCACCATCTCCGGGAATCATCCCGGCCCGGGGCCTTCGCTACCCTCCTGTGGAAGGAAGCCGCCGTGGAGCTGGAAGCCATCCACGGGCTTGCCTTCATACGGGACTTGGGGTCCGGGGAGTTGCCGGAGTCCGAGTTCAGCTACTACCTGGCCCAGGACGCCCTTTACCTCAACGGGTATTCCAGGGTGCTTGCCCGGGCAGGTGCCCTCGCCCCGACCGAAGAAGAGCAGCTGTTCTGGGCCCGGGGTTCCCAACAGTGCCTTGACGTGGAATCCGAATTGCACCGGAACTGGCTGAGCGGCCGTGAAGCGACGACGCAGAGCGGCCCAGTCACCAAGGCCTACGTGGACCATCTGATGGCGTCATCTGCTTCGGGAAGCTACGGCGTCCTGCTTGCTGCGGTCCTGCCCTGCTACTGGCTGTATGCGGAAGTGGGGCAGCAACTGCACGCCGACTTCGTCCAGGCCGGTTCCCCGGAGAACCATCCCTACGCGGATTGGCTGAGGACCTATGCGGACGAGGATTTTGCGGAGGCGACGCGGAAGGCGATTGCTCTCACGGATGCCGCAGCAGCTGCGGCATCCGGCCGTGAGCGGGCTGCCATGAAGGAAGCCTTCGTCCAGTCCTGCCGCTACGAGACCGCGTTCTTTGATGCCCCAAGACTGCATTCGTAACACGGACGCCGCGCGTCGGACGGGAAATCAACGGCAAGGCCACGTAGAGGCTGTAAGCTGTATGGGCACGGTGCCGGGAACGTCCGTTCCTACTGGTGACAAGCGTCACGTGGTGGCTTCCGGACCCGGCCTCATTTGCAGCTGAAGGTCAAACTAGCGTAATCTTGATCTTCGGTGCTTACGCCAACACTTGGGTTATGCCCCTTGGAATTGTTCATGGGATGACTCGCGGGCTTCGATCTGAAGTCCACGGCGTTGAGGCACAGCGTGAACCAGGCCTGATTCCGGTTCGGGGTTCCGCACGCAAATTTAGTAAGAAACGTCGAGAGAAGTGAGTACCCAAGTGGTGTACGCGATTGTCCGCGCAGGCGGCCGCCAAGAAAAGGTTTCCGTTGGAGACTACGTAACTCTGAACCGCGTCCCCGGTGGAGCCGGCAGCACGCTTGAGCTGCCCGCCTTGCTCCTGGTTGACGGCGACAAGGTCACCTCCGCTGCTGCGGACCTGGCCAAGGTGAAGGTCACGGCTGAGATCCTGGAAGACCTCCGCGGTCCCAAGATTGTCATCCAGAAGTTCAAGAACAAGACCGGCTACAAGAAGCGCCAGGGTCACCGTCAGGAACTGACCAAGATCAAGATCACGAGCATCGCGTAACGTCCGTTACGTAGTTCAGATTTCAGTTTCCCCAGAAATTTAGAGGCAGGCATTTCACATGGCACACAAAAAAGGCGCGAGCTCCACTCGCAACGGTCGTGACTCCAACGCACAGCGCCTCGGCGTCAAGCGTTTCGGTGGCCAGGTAGTTTCCGCAGGCGAAATCATCGTTCGCCAGCGTGGCACCCACTTCCACCCCGGTGCAGGCGTCGGTCGCGGTGGCGACGACACCCTGTTCGCCCTCGAAGCCGGTGCGGTTGAGTTCGGTACTCGCCGTGGCCGTCGCGTGGTGAACATCGTTGCTGCTGCTGCCGCAGAGTAACAACACTTTCTGAACCGGTGGAGCGGGCCAACAGGTCCGCTCCACTGTTCTTTTAACCGCATTACAATCGTTCAGGGCGCCAGGCGCACTGGGCAAGGCGTTCGCGCTGTTGACAGCAATAGAGGAGATTCACGTGGCGAGCTTTGTAGACCGGGTAGTCCTGCACGTATCAGGCGGTACCGGCGGCCATGGCTGTGTCTCCGTCAAGCGCGAGAAGTTCAAGCCGCTGGGCGGGCCCGACGGCGGCAACGGCGGCAATGGCGGCGACGTCATCCTCCGTGTCTCAAGCCAGACCACCACGCTCCTTGATTACCACCATGCCCCGCACCGCCACGCCACCAACGGCGGCCCTGGCATGGGTGATTGGCGTGACGGCAAGAACGGGGAAACACTGGTTCTTCCCGTTCCTGACGGCACGGTAGTCAAGACCAAGGACGGAAAGGTCCTGGCAGACCTGGTCGGAGAAGGCACCGAGTTCGTTGCAGCTGCCGGCGGCATCGGGGGACTGGGCAACGCAGCACTCTCCTCGCAAAAGCGCCGCGCTCCGGGGTTCGCCCTCCTGGGAATCGAGGGAGAATCCAGCGACATCGTCCTGGAGCTGAAGTCCATCGCCGACATCGCCCTGGTCGGTTTCCCTTCTGCCGGAAAATCAAGCCTGATTGCCGCGATGTCGGCAGCCCGGCCCAAGATTGCCGACTACCCCTTCACCACGTTGGTGCCTAACCTGGGCGTGGTCGAGGCCGGCGACGTGCGTTTCACCATCGCGGACGTGCCCGGGCTCATCGAAGGCGCCAGCGAGGGCCGCGGCCTTGGCCACAACTTCCTCCGCCACGTCGAACGTTGCGCGGCGCTGGTGCACGTGCTGGACTGCGGAACGCTCGAATCGGACCGGGACCCGCTGTCCGACCTCGCTATCATTGAAGCGGAACTTGAGAAGTACGCCGTTGACATGAGCTACGCGGGAGTGGACGGGGAAGTGGTTCCCCTGAACGAACGCCCCAAGCTGGTGGTGCTCAACAAGGTGGACCTGCCGGACGGCAAGGACATGGCCGAATTCGTCAGGCCGGACCTCGAAGCCCGCGGCTACCGCGTCTTCGAAGTATCGGCCACCAGCCGCGAAGGCCTGCGCCCGCTCAGCTTCGCCATGGCCGAGATCGTCAAGGCTGCCCGTGACGCCGTCAAGGCTGCACCGCCCAAGGCTGCCCCGCAGGTCCTGCGGCCGCGCGCCGTCAACGAGGCCGGTTTCCGGATCCGCCGCGAGGAGAAGAACCTCGAGCCGCTCTTCCGCGTTTTGGGTGAAAAGCCCGTGCGCTGGGTCAAGCAGACTGATTTCACCAACGAGGAAGCTATCGGCTACCTCGCCGACCGCCTTGCCAAGCTGGGCGTGGAAACCGAACTTTTCAAGGTCGGGGCCAAGCCCGGAGACACCGTGGTGATCGGCGAAGACGACGGCGTCGTCTTCGACTGGGAACCCACCATGATGGCCGGTGCCGAACTCCTTGCCACTCCGCGTGGCACGGACATCCGCATCGCAGACATCGGCGATCGTCCCACCCGTGCCCAGAAGCGTGAGGAGCAGCTTGAGCGCCGCGAGGCCAAGGCTGCCGCGCGCGCCGAACTGGAAGCCGAGCGCAAGGCGGGCATCTGGACGGAATCCGCCAGCCGCCGTCGTGCCCAAACCGTCAAGGAAAGCAACCTGGACAACGGTGATGACGACTAGCACTTTCGAAGCACCGGAAGCAGGCCTCCACCAGCGCCGCGAGCTTGCCGAAGCCAAGCGCATCGTCGTCAAGGTGGGTTCCTCGTCGCTGACCAGCATCAAGGGCGGTATTTCCGAGAAGTCGCTTACCGCTTTGGTGAATGCCCTGGCAGGGAAGCGCAATGCCGGTGCGGAGATCATCCTGGTTTCCTCCGGTGCCATCGCGGCGGGGCTGGCGCCCCTGGGCCTGGCCAAGCGTCCCAAGGACCTGGCCACCCAGCAGGCTGCCGCGAGTGTTGGGCAGGGGCTGTTGATGGCGCGGTACACGCAGGCGTTCAACGCCCACGGAGTCACCGTCAGCCAAGTCCTGCTCACCGCAGACGACCTGATGCGCCGGACCCAGCACACCAATGCTTTCCGTGCCCTGAACAGGCTGCTGAACCTCGGAGTCGTTCCGGTGGTCAATGAGAACGACACCGTCGCAACGCACGAAATCCGCTTTGGCGACAACGACCGCCTTGCGGCCTTGGTGGCCCACTTGGTGCGCGCCGATGCCTTGGTGCTCCTGTCCGACGTCGACGCCGTCTATGACGGGCCGCCCGCCCACGGTGCGAAGCGCATTTCCCTGGTGCGCGGAGCGCAGGACCTGGAAGGCATCACCATCGGCAAGGCCGGCAAAGCCGGAGTGGGTACCGGCGGGATGATGACCAAGGTTGAGGCTGCCTCCATCGCCGCAAGCTCCGGAATCCACGCCTTGGTGACGTCCACCGCCAACGCCGCAGCCGCCCTCGCGGGCGAGGACGTTGGAACCTGGTTCGCGGTGAACGGCAACCGCAAGCCGGTCCGGCTTTTGTGGCTGGCCCACCTTGCCACTGTCCGGGGACGCCTGGTGCTCGACGACGGCGCAGTGAAGGCCGTGCGCGACAGGCACAGGTCACTCCTGCCCGCGGGCATTTCGAACATCACAGGCGAATTCGAAGCCGGCGACCCCGTGGAGATGGTGGGCCTGGACGGAACAGTCGTCGCCCGTGGCCTGGTCAACTATTCCTCCGAGGAGCTTCCCCGCATGCTCGGGCGCACCACGCAGGAACTGGGTCAAGCCTTGGGCCGCGGCTATGACCGTGAAGTTGTTCATGTTGATGACTTGGTGCTCGTGCGCGCGCCCCGCTCATCTAAACTTGGAGCATGACTGAAGCGCTGACCCCTGATGCCCTTGTGACTTCCGACGTTTCCGGTGCTTCCGGCCAGACGCCGGCAAGCCCCGTGGCAGGCGCTGTCCCGGTTACGCCCGAAGATGTCCAAAGCGCGGTCTACGCGATCGCCGACCGGTCCCGCAAGGCTGCCCGCCGCATGAGCCAAGCCAACCGGGCCTGGAAGGACCGCGCGCTCCGTGCCATCGGAGCAGCCTTGCTGGAGCAGCAGAAGCAGGTCCTGGAGGCCAACGCCAAAGACGTCGCCGCAGGCAAGGCCAACGGCACCTCCGCTGCCCTCCTTGACCGGCTTACCCTGACGCCTGCACGCATTGAGGGACTCGTTGCGGCTTTGGAGAACCTCGCAGGCCTCCCTGATCCCGTGGGCAACGTGGTCCGCGGCCAGACCCTGCCCAACGGTTTGCGCCTGCGCCAGGTGAACGTACCCATGGGGGTTGTGGCCGCAATCTACGAGGCCCGCCCGAACGTCACCGTGGACATTGCCGGATTGGCCCTCAAGAGCGGCAACGCCGTGATCCTCCGCGGTGGCTCGGCCGCTGCCCATACCAACGAGGCGCTTGTGCGCATCTTGCGTGAAGCCCTGGATTCCGTAGGGCTTCCGGCGGATGCTGTCCAAACCGTGGACCAGTTCGGCCGCGAAGGCGCCAACGTCCTGATGCGTGCCCGTGGCAAGGTGGATGTACTCATCCCGCGTGGTGGGCGTGACCTTATCCAGACCGTGGTGACCAACTCCTCCGTGGCTGTCATTGAGACGGGTGAAGGGAACGTCCACATTTTCATCGATGAATCCGCCTCGGAAAAGATGGCGGTGGAGATCCTGCTGAACGCCAAGACCCAGCGGCCCAGCGTCTGCAACACGGTGGAAACGCTGTTGGTTCACTCGGGCGCCAGTGTGCTCCCTGCCGTGGCGAAGGCGCTGCGGTCAGCCGGCGTCAGGCTTCATGTTGACGAACGCATTGCTGCTGCCTTGGGCCCCGACGTCGAAACGGTGCCCGCGGACGACGAGGACTGGGCTACCGAATACATGGATCTGGACCTGGCCGTTGCCATGGTGGACTCCCTGGACGAAGCGGTCAAGCACATCCGTACCTGGACCACGGGGCACACGGAGGCCATCCTCACCAATAACCTCGCCAATGCCGAGAAGTTCATTGCGGAAGTGGATTCTGCTGCAGTGATCGTCAACGCGTCCACGCGGTTCACCGACGGCGGGGAACTCGGCCTTGGTGCCGAGGTAGGCATTTCCACCCAGAAGCTGCATGCCCGCGGACCCATGGGCCTGACGGAACTGACCACCACCAAGTGGATCGTCCAAGGCGAGGGCCAGGTCCGCAGCTAGCAACGCTGTAACATAGAACAGAAGTCCGGAACGGCGGGAACGCCCGCCGTCGTCATTTCTTGAGAACCAACTAGGGGAGAAGATGCTGTTTCAGCAGATCGCCACGTCCATTGCCGCCCAAACTGAAGGCGGCCACGAGCCCGCTCCGCTCTGGGCCGAGCCGTGGGTCTTCGGGATCGTGATGTTCGCCATCCTGCTTGTCCTCATGTTTGTGACTCTTTCCTACACCAACCTCGGTAACCGCCACGAGGCCGTCGAGGAGCACGCGGACCCGCACCGCCAGCACCCCAACAAGCACACCCACCACGCAGGCCACTAACATCATCGCTGCAACACCGCGCGGGGATTCGGAGCGCAGGCTCCGCTTGGGCGTGATGGGTGGAACGTTTGATCCCATCCATCACGGTCACCTTGTGGCTGCCAGTGAGGTTGCGGCCAAGTTCGCTTTGGACGAAGTCGTGTTCGTGCCTACGGGACAACCGTGGCAGAAGTCGAACAAAGAGGTCAGCAAGCCTGAGCACAGGTACTTGATGACGGTGATCGCCACGGCATCCAATCCCCGCTTCACGGTGAGCCGGGTGGACGTTGACCGGCCCGGTCCGACGTACACCATTGACACCCTCCGTGACCTCCGCGAGCAGCGCCCCGATGCCGACCTGTTCTTCATCACCGGCGCGGACGCACTGGCGCACATCCTGTCCTGGAAAGATGTGGACGAACTGTGGTCCCTGGCGCACTTCGTGGGCGTCACCAGGCCGGGGCACGAGTTGCACAACCTTGGACGGGATGAGGATGTCAGCCTCCTTGAGGTACCTGCCATGGCCATCTCGTCCACCGATTGCCGAAACCGCGTGAACGAGGGCAACCCGGTCTGGTACCTGGTACCTGACGGGGTTGTACAGTACATCGCCAAGTACGGGTTGTACGCACCGCACCCGGACGCAGCAGAGTTGGCACCAGCACTGACCGGATCAGACGACCAAGCACGTACTGAATGAGTTTTTAATGAGCAGCCAGGAACAGCGACCCATCCGCAGCAGGCGCGAACTTCGACGTGCCCGGGAAGAGCAGGCGCAAGCTTCGGTGCCTGCTGAAGCCCAGCCTGCCCAAGCTAAGCTTGCTCAAGCCCAACCCGCTAAAACCCAGCCTGCCGTGGCCAGTCCTGCCCGGGCCCAGACGGCTGAAGCGAAGCCCGCCCAGCAGCAACAGGCCAACCGCCCAGCAGGTGTTGCACGGAATCGTCGGGCCGCCGATGCCCCGGTTGATGCCGTCTCGTCGGCCGCGGCCGAACGTTCCTCGCAGATCCGCGCCCGCGACCGTGCAGCGTTGCGCGCCATCAAGGAACTGGCTGACAAGGAAGAGCAGCTTTCCGGCGGTGGTCCGCCCACGCGTAGGCAGCTTCGCCTGCAACAGTTGCAGGCCGAGATGGCGACGTCGGCCAACCCCATTGTTCCGCCAGCGGGTTCTACGTCCGCAGGCGTAGCCAAGGAAGACGTGAAGGGCATATCGGCCCCTGGCGCCCCGGCCAAGCCGGGCGCTGCGACGTCGGGAACTGCGACGCCGGCCCAGGAAAAGCCAGGGGTTGGAAAACCAGCGCCTGAAACGCCCGGATCCGCGCCGGCCGAGGCGGATATGTCGGTCGAACAGGCCCTCGCCGTCCGCGAGTTGATTGCCGCGCAGGTGCAGAACCAGACGTCCAAACTGGAGCACATCGCCGAGCAGGACCCCCTTGCCGTGGATCCTGAGGTTCTGGCGCAGCAGATCGCTCTGGCGGAGCGGGCTGCCGTCCTCAATAAGCGTGCCGCCGCCAAGCAGAAGCTGGCTGAACAGGCACGGCAGGAGAAATCCGGGGACCAGGGCAAACCTGCCGCAGCTAAGCAATCTGCGGCAAAGTCTCCGACCCTCGATTCCGGGCCGTCGACGGCGAACAACCTGGCCATGGTCACCCCTTTGGAATTCGTGAAGGTTCCGGGAGTGGAACGTCCGGTGATGAAGCGGCCGAGCACCACTTTCGTGCCGCTCGTTACCTCTCCCAACCCGACGACCGAAACCAAGCAGGGGCCCGCCCGGAATCCCCGGGGCCGTGCAGGTGTACTGGCCCGCGCGGAGGCTGTGGCGCGGAACGCCCGCAAGCGCACTTCCGTCGTCGAATCCGGGCAGGACGCCGAGCGGGCGCCGGTGTCCGCGAGCACAGCCTATGGGCTCGACCCCCTCGATGCCGGCACCGCAGGTTTGGCCCGTGCGCAGCGCAACAGGTTGTTGCAGTACGGCGTCCTGGCGGCTGGGCTTATCGCCCTGATCGTCGGCATCATCATGATCACCAGCGGCTAGACCCGCTGACAACGGCGTTTGCCACAAATAGCGGCCGTTCGGCCACAACAAGGAGTACCTTTGTCTGCACACGAACAATCCATTACCCTCGCCCGCCACGCTGCGCGCGCCGCGGCCGAGAAGCTGGCCGAGGACATCGTTGCCCTGGACGTCAGTGAGCGCCTGGCGCTGACCGATATCTTCCTGATCGCTTCCGCGCCCACGGAACGCCAGGTCAATGCAATCGTTGACGGGATCGAAGAGGAACTGCTGAAGCAGGATCTCCGCCCGGTGCGCCGCGAGGGCCGTTCCGAAGGCCGTTGGGTGCTGCTCGACTACGCGGACATCGTCATCCACGTCCAGCATGCCGAAGACCGCGTGTTCTATGCTTTGGAGCGCCTCTGGAAGGACTGCCCTGTGGTTGACCTTGAACTCGGCGACGACGCATCGGCTAAGGCTGCATCGGGTGACGAGTCCGAGCTCAGCTAACGCTTTCACCTCGGAATATGCCCGATTTGGAATTACCGAAAACGCTGTTCTAAGATATTTGAGTTGCTTCGGCCGGAAGAGCTGAAAGGCCTGAAACCGAACAACGCGAATATGGGGCTGTGGCGCAGCTGGTAGCGCACCTGCATGGCATGCAGGGGGTCAGGGGTTCGAGTCCCCTCAGCTCCACAAACAAATCCTCCCTACCGCGGACTGAGTCCGGGGCAGGGAGGATTTTTCTGTATCAGGATCAATCTGCCTGTGTGATCCACATCAACTTCCCTGATTTCGCATCTGGGAAACTTGTATGTAGTATTGACGAGTTGCTTCGGCAGGAAGGGAACTTCCAAGAGGCAATCAGTCCGGGGCTGTGGCGCAGCTGGTAGCGCACCTGCATGGCATGCAGGGGGTCAGGGGTTCGAGTCCCCTCAGCTCCACTTCGGACAAAGGCTCCGCTCATTTGAGCGGAGCCTTTTTCGTTCGTGCCGGATACACAGGACGGTTCGTCACTCCGAGGGGCGGGCGAAGTCGGCTGCGCTGAGGAACTCGATGCCTTGGAACGGCTGGTCGCCTACCACCCGGGCGTTGTGGCCTGGGGGAATGGTGTAGGAATCACCGGCGGAGATACTGATTTTCCCGCCGTCGGTAGTTTCGACGTCCAGCGCCCCGGAGACGCAATACCCAACGTGGCTCATTTGGCAGGTGTCCGTCCCCACCACGGGTTTGATGCATTCGGCCCAGGTCCACCCCGGCTCGAACGTGTATCTTCCGACTGTGTAGTCGCCAACAGTAACGACGTCCACCGTAGTCTTGTCAGGCCGGCGTGATTCGTCGGGCGAGTTGTGGGATTTCACTTGGAGTTGCGTGACAACATTGACACTCATGGCTTGCTCGCAGGGGAGGGGAGCCGTTTTGGTGATGGACCCGGTGCCGGGCTCTCGGGCTGGCCGGGACCAGTGCCCAAGGATGGGCGATAGTCGGTTGCAGAACCAACCATCCTCCCGCCAGGCGTCGAAGTCGAGGGGCATGGCACAGGAATTTCCTGTTCAACAACTGCAGGACCAATCATGAAGGAAAGTGGGTAAGGACGTGGCCGTGGCCGACCTCGAGGCACTGTTCAGCAGCCTTGGCAGGTTTCCGGATGTGGAAGCGCCCAACCTCTTGGCGTATGACGCTACTGACAGGCTGTTGTTGGATCACGCTGCTGAGTTCGTGGGCGAGGGGATTGACGTTGCCGTCATTGGCGACCGCTACGGGGCCCTGGCCCTGGGTGCAGTGGAGACTCTTGATGCAGTGGCGACTCTCGGCACAGTGGCGGGACCCGGCGTCGGGCACGTCAGTGTCCATCAGGACCTGTACACGGGCAGGGTGGCCCTGGAACGCAACGCCGCTGCGGCCGGCCTGGAAGGCCGCTACGAGACCTTCGAGCTCGTTCCCGAACTGTTCGCCGGGGTCGGGCTGGTACTTCTGCAGTTGCCGAAGTCGCTGGCTGAGCTGGAGGAAATCGTCGACGCCGTTGCGCGCCATGCAGCCAAAGATGCGGTCTTGCTTGCAGGCGGAAGGGCCAAACACATGTCCCTGTCGATGAACGCTGTGCTGGAGAAGTACTTCTCCAGTGTCCAGCCCCAATTGGCGCGCCGGAAGTCGCGGGTGCTCTTGGCTACGGACCCCAAACCCCCGGCAGGACCTGCGCCGTATCCCGTGACGCAGCACGTCCCCGAACTTGGCATAGACGTTTGCGCCCATGGTGCTGCGTTCTCCGGAGCGCGGCTGGACATCGGAACGCGGTACCTCCTGACGTTCCTGGACAAAATGCCGGAAGCGGCGAGAGTGGTGGACCTGGGCTGCGGAACCGGGATCCTTGCCACGATGTACGCCCGGAAGCACCCGGTGGCCCGCGTGCGGGCTACGGACCAGTCGGCCGCAGCAGTGGCCTCGGCGCGGGGAACCGTTGAGGCGAACGCCGTCGGCGGCCAGGTTACGGTCATCCATGACGATGCCATGTCCACCTTCGAACCGGCCAGTGCCGACCTCATCCTCCTTAATCCGCCTTTCCACCTTGGAACGAGCGTCCACGCCGGTGCAGCGTTGAAGATGTTCGAGGCCGCCGCACGGGTTCTCGCCCGCGGTGGAGAGCTCTGGACCGTCTATAACTCCCATCTGCAGTACCGCGCTGCCTTGGAGCGGTTGATCGGGGACACGGTGGTGGTGGGCCGCAATCCCAAGTTCACGGTGACCCGCAGCGTGAGGGGGTAGTACGCCGCGCCCGGCGGTGTCATGAAACACAGGAGTGCGGGGGACGTCACATAGAATTCAATGTCGTCGTACCCGTTTCCCATTCAGTTCAAGGCGTGCATATCCCTCTGAAGGGGGCTGACGTACGATTCTGACAAACGTCAACATCAATGAGTTGTTTCTCTAGACAAGGGGAATCCGTGACTGAGACCCGGACGCCGGCACCGAGGCGCGGAACGAACCTACCCCGCATGGGTGACTTCAACCTGACGGTCATCCTTGAAGCAATCCGACGCTCCCCGGGCGGGCTTAGCCGTGTGGAACTGGCCAAGGTCGTGGGCCTTTCCCCGCAGACGATCTCCAACATTTCGCGGCGCCTGCTGGACCAGGAACTCATTGTCGAAGCCGGCAAGGAAGGCTCCGGTCCGGGCAAGCCCAGGACCATCCTGCGGCTGAATCCTTCCGGCATGTATGCCGTGGGAGTCCACTTGGATCCCGCAGTCATCACGTTCGTTGTGCTGGATCTCTTGGGTGATGTTGTCCGGCATTCCCGGATGGCCACCCCCGGCGGCGACCCGGCCCTGGTGATCACCGGGATCGCGGAGCAGATCGGGGGCCTCATCGACGAGTCCGGGGTGGATGAGTCCAAGATCGCCGGCCTGGGCGTAGCCGTTCCTGGCCCGATCGATCTCAATGAAGGCTCGGTGGTGGAGCCGCCGTTGTTGACCCGTTGGGACAGGGTAAGCATCCGCGAAGCCCTCGCTGAAGCCACAGGCCTGGAAACCCTCGTGGACAAGGATGTCACCAGTGCCGCGGTGGCGGAGACCTGGGCGGGCGGGGTCAGTGGCGCCGGCAGTTTCGTGTTCATGTACATGGGAACCGGCATCGGTTGCGGGCTGGTGCTCAACGACGAAGTTGTCCGCGGCACGTCCGGAAACGCCGGCGAAATAGGCCACATCATCGTGGATCCCGATGGTCCTGAGTGTGACTGCGGACTCCGTGGTTGCGTGAAGTCCTCCTGCATCCCGCAGGTGCTGGTGGCGGAGGCTGAAGCGCAGGGTGTGCTGGATGGGCACGCTGAGGGCGCGGACGCTCCGGCCGTGCAGGAACGCTATGCAATGTTGTGCGACAAAGCCGATGCCGGCGATGAGCGGGCTGTGGCCATCCTGGAGAAGTCGGCGGTGCTGGTGGCCAGGGCCGTTTCCGTGGTGACCAATACCCTCGATGTCGAGCGTGTGGTTTTCGGCGGACCTTTCTGGGGGAGGATGTCCAAGTACTTCCTGGACCGTGTCCCTGCCCTTATTACCGAGAACAGCGCTGCCCGGATGATCCATGGCATTGACGTGGTGGGCTCGGGCGTGGGTGAGGACGTGGGCGCCATTGGAGCGGCGTGCCTGGTCCTCGAGCACACGCTGGCCCCGAGGGCGCAGAGGCTGTTGCTGGAAGGCTGATGCCCACCGCAGCGTCAGGAAACTAGTCGATGTCCTCGACGATTTCGCCGTAGGGGATGGACTCGTCCAAATGGGCCTGGTGCCCGGTTGGGCCGTGATTGTACGTGATGCGGACCCCATGCCTTTGGTCGGCGGCTGACTGCAGCAACACGGGACGCACGGCATCAATGACGTGCTGGTTCTGGCTGTCGAGGTACCTCTGGTAAGCGGCTGGTAGCTGATGCATGGCAAAAGGATAGACCTCCGGCGTCCGCATGGGGAGGGGTCCCCATTGCAAGCATTCAAGGCGGCGGCTTGGATAGAGTGGCCAAATATCGGGACCCGTGGCGTTACGCCGGGACCCGGTACGGACATTGAATGCCAATGAGGGGACCACGCGTGCTTCAGAACACAGCCACGGCCGGAATCGAAGCACCGGAAATGGCCCGGGCACAGCAACTCGCGGGCAGCATAAGCCGCAGCTTCGACGCCAAGGTGGTGGGCCAGGAACGGCTCCGTGAGACCCTCCTGATCGGACTCATGACGGGCGGCCATGTACTCCTGGAAAGTGTCCCGGGGCTGGCCAAGACCACCGCAGCGCAGGCCTTGGCGGACGCCGTCAGCGCCGATTTCCGAAGGATCCAGTGCACCCCCGACCTCCTGCCGAGCGACATCGCCGGGACCCAGATCTTTGATGCCGCCAAGGGAACCTTCATCACGCAGCTCGGTCCGGTGCACGCCAATATTGTGTTGCTCGACGAGATCAACCGCTCAAGCGCCAAAACCCAGAGTGCCATGTTGGAGGCCATGCAGGAACGGCAGACATCCATCGGCGGCCAGTCCTACCCCCTTCCGCAGCCCTTCCTGGTAGTGGCCACCCAGAACCCGATTGAACAGGAGGGGACCTACAGGCTGCCCGAAGCCCAGATGGACCGCTTCATGCTCAAGGATGTCCTGGAATATCCCTCTCCGGCTGAAGAAGCCGAAATTATCCGGCGGATAGACGCCGGCGTGTTCGACCCCGCAGGCAAACCTCCGGCCGCTGCGTCCCTTGACTCGGTGGTTCAGCTCCAGACGCTGGTGGGACGCGTCTACATCGACCCCGCGATCGTCCGCTACATCGTCGGGTTGGCGTACGTCACACGCAACGCTTCCCAATATCTTGAACCCAGGCTGGCCCGGCTGGTTGAGTTCGGCGCGAGCCCCCGGGCAAGCATTGCGTTCAGTCAGGCCGCAAGGGCGCTGGCCCTCCTCAACGGACGTGACCACGTCCTACCCGAGGACGTCAAGCAATTGGCGCACCGGATCCTTCGCCACCGCATTGTGTTGGGCTTCGATGCGGTTGTGGAGGCAGTCTCCGTTGAGACGGTCATCGACGCCGTCCTCGCTGCCGTGCAGACCCCTTAGCGGGCAACAAGGTGCCGAGCCTGCTTCAACGCGTGAAGTCGAAGATGTTCATCTTCGCCCACCGCAAGACCATGACCCTCCTGGACGGAGAATACGGCTCCGTGTTCAAGGGCCGAAGCCTCGACTTCGATGACCTGCGATCCTACGTCCCGGGAGACGAAATCCGGGATATCGACTGGAAGGCAACTGCCCGGCACGGATCACCGCTGGTTAAGCGGTACACGGCCGTGCGCCGGCATTCAGTCCTGCTGCTGGTGGACACAGGCCGGGCCATGGCAGCCGAGGCCGCCTCGGGCGAAACCAAACGGGACATCGCGGTGGATGCGGCCGGTGTGCTGGGATACCTCGCGGTGCGCCACGGTGACGACGTCGGCCTGCTGCACGGCTCAGCGGAAGGCACGCACTACGTGCCGCCCAAGAGGGGCGAAGACCAGCTGGAACGCCTCCTCCGCCGGGTGTACGATGCCGTGACCCCGGACGCCCCTGCGAGCGCCATGGCAAAACACCTCGACTACGCACTGAGGTACTTGAAAGGGCGCCTGCTCATTGTGGGGGTGGCTGATGAGTTCATGCCCGATGCCCGTGCCCAGGACCTCCTCCGACGGCTGGCGGGCCGGCATGAGGTTCTGTGGTTCACCGTCAAGGACGCTGTGCTTGCCTTCGAGGGGCCCGCCGCCACGAGCAGGGACGTGGAGGAGGGGTCCACCATCCCCGCCGGCCTCGCCGCAAAACCGGAGGTCAGGGCCGCCTACGCCGCAGCCATGCTCCGGCGCGAGGAGGAGCGCCGGGAGGTCTTCCGACGTCTTGGAATTGCCGAGGAGCAAGCGGGCAGCAGCGGGGAAGTCCTTGCTGCTGTCTTCTCGCTGTTGGAACGCCACAAGGCCGGAAGGGGGAGACATGCAGGATGACTCCGGTTTCTACGGGCCGCTCCTCTACCAGGACGTCTGGTTGTGGCTGGGTGTGGTGCTGCTGGTGGTGGTGGCCGCGTGGTACGCCTGGCTGTTCCTGCCCTCCCGACGCAGGACCGCAACCGCAGCGGCGCCTCCCGATGTGGAGGGGCTGCGTGCATCGTGCCTTGCGGCCATAGACGCCGTGGCAGCCGACGTCGACGCCGGAACCCTCGGTGAGCGCGACGCCCACCAGAGGCTGAGCTTCCTTGTGCGCGACTTCGCATCAGCGGTCACGAAGCAACCGGCCACGCACATGACGCTTGCCGAACTGGAAGGCGGCGGCCTCGCGCCCTTCACCAGGGCGGTTGCAGGCATCTACCCGGCGGAGTTCGCACCAACAACCAGTGCGTCCATCCGTGAATCCGCGGACGCAGCGCGCCGGGCGGTGCTGGAATGGAACTGACATTCTGGTGGATGCTGCCGCTGGCCGCAGTTGCCGCGGCCGTGGCCTGGCTGCTGCACCGGCGCCGGCGCGCCGGAAAGGACCGGCCCGTTGCACACGCGGACCGGCTCACCGCCCTGCCCGAATACCAGCGGGCACTGCGCCACCACCGACGCGCACTCACCAGTGCGCTGGTACTCAGCGCCATCTTCCTTGCCGGCGCGGTGACCGCCGCCGCCAGGCCAACACAGCGGACCACCGACCAACCCGAAGTACGGAACCGTGACATTGTGCTGTGCCTCGATGTCTCCGGATCCATGACCAGCACGGATGCTGCGTTGGTCGGAGTCTTCCAGCGGCTCGCGGAAGAGTTCGACGGCGAGCGCATCGGCATGGTCATTTTCGACAGCAGCAGCGTCCAGCTCTTTCCATTGACCGACGACTACGACTACGCCGTTGAACAACTGGGCGAAGCCCGCAAGGCCTTGGACAGCGGAGCCGGAGCCTTCTTTGACGGCACGTGGAACAGGGGCGGCTCATCGTTGATCGGTGACGGGCTGGCCTCGTGTGTCCAAAGCTTCCCCGACGCTGAAGCCGACCCCAGCGCAAGCTCCCTGACAGGCGAAGCACAGCGTTCCCGGTCAGTGGTCCTGGCGACCGATAACTTCCTCTCCGGGAACCCCGTCTTTACCCTCGAGGAGGCAGGCGCCCTCGCGCAGCAGAAAAACATCAAAGTCCACGCCATCAACCCCGGTGATTTCGACTACGGTGATGACGCCGAGCAACCCGGTGCCCGGCTAAGGGCAACAGCCCAGTCCACCGGCGGCGGCTACTACACGCTGGACAGCCCGGAGGCCGTGCCCGGCATCGTCACCAAGGTCCAGGAAACCGAAGCCACGAGCTACCGCGCGGCGCCCGTATCCATCATTACGGACAACCCCGCCTGGCCCCTCGGTATCGCAGCGCTCGCCGGCATGGGACTGCTGGTACTGGGATGGAGGCACGGGCTATGACCTTTGCCCCCATCGTTCCGTGGCCCTACCTCGCAGCCGCGGTGCTCCTCGTCCTTGCATTCGGTACCTGGCTAACTCTGTACGGCAAGCAACCCAAGCAAGAGGTACGCTCCACCATCACCCGCACCGCCGCCGTCGTACTCCTGCTCCTGGCTGCTCTCCGCCCGGGGTGGGCCGGGGCAGGAGGCACCACGGCGGCCGCCGACCTGGACGTGTTCATCCTGGTGGACACAAGCACCAGCATGAGCGCCGAGGACTACCACGGCAGCGAAACCCGGCTGGCCGGTGCCAAACAGGACGTGGCAAGCATCGCCAAGGAACTGGCCGGAGCCAGGTTCTGCCTCATCACCTTCGACAACCAGGCAACCGTCCGAATGCCACTCAGCCGGGATACCACCGCACTCCAAACCGCCATGGCCACCCTGCAACCCCAAGCGCCCCGATTTGCTGCGGGCAGCAGCATCACCAGCGCTGGCAGGCTGCTCAAGGACAGGCTGGCCGCCGCACAGATGCAACAACCGGGAAGGCCCGCCCTGGTCTTCTACGCCGGCGACGGCGAAAACACGTCCGCCACGCCCCCCGAACGGCTGCCCGTTGACGCTACCGGCATCAACGGGGGAGCGGTACTCGGTTACGGCACCGCCCAGGGCGGGCGCATGAAAGACGTCGACGGCGTCTCCCGGCTCGACGAAGGCGCCCTCAGGAACATCGCCGCGCAGCTCAACCTGCCCTATGCGCACCGCAGCGGGGACGAAGGTACCGCCGAATTGCTCACCAAAGCAGAGCCGGGAGTGCTCGCAGGCACAACGGTAGGCGGCCCGGGCAGGGCGGAGTTGTACTGGCTGATGGCCTTCGGGGCATTCCTGCTCCTTCTTCACGAACCCATGCGGCACGCCGTCTCCCTGCGGAGCCTACGCCCGGGGAGGACACAATGACCCGTGACGCCGGCACCCGTGAAGGGAGCCGCCACAATGCCCGACGGCGGAAGAGGCGGCTCGCGCTGTGGTCCGCGGTCCCTGCCCTGGCGGCGCTCGCCGTGGCCGCCAAGCTTCTGAGCGTGGGTGTGCTGGGCGCAAGCGCATCCGAAGCATTTGCCGCCCGACAGGAGGAGAGCCTGGGCAGGGCTTCCGGGTGGTTGCTTTACGCCAACGTGCTCGAACCGCATAAGGCGTATGTCGCATCCGGTGACGCCCATGCCTTGGCTGGTGACTTCGCTGCGGCGAGGAAGGACTTTGCGTCCGCGCTGTCCGCGAATCCCGGAATTGATGAGTGCAAGGTCCGGGTGAACCTTGCCTTGAGTATTGAGAAGTTGGGAGATGCGGCAGCCGAAGCGCAGACGCCGGATGCCGGGACGCTTTTCGCTGAAGCGCTGGCGGTAGTGCAGGAGTCTCCGCCGGCGTGCCGCCACGAGGGACCGGCCAACGCCGACGGTGAGGGCGATGCCTTGGATTCGGCCGAAGCGCGACTGGTGCGCAAGAAAGCGGGCAGCGGCGCATCGGAGGCGGCTGCGTCTCCTCCACCCGGGCAGTCGCCGGCTCCTCCGCAACAGGAACAGCTTCGGAAGCTGCAGGAGTCCGCTGAGCAGGCACAGCGTGAGCGACAGGAGGGCCAGGACCGGGACAGGTACCTCAACGGTCCCGACAATCCGGGAGTGGACAGGCCTTGGTGACCATTTCGGCGAATAAAGTTCACGAAGTATCAAGGGTAAGGCGTAAAAGTGCGTCTTAATTCGGAGCCCGAGTTGAAGAGTCCCGGGCTGCCGTCCTAGAGTCGTCATCAAGTTACCGCGGTAACGTGTCAGCGATCCTCCGTTGGATCCGCCCCGCAAGGGTGGTGAGGAGGGTGTGGGTGCCCCCATGTGGGCCTGACATTTGCACACGGAAAGTTTCACTCCAGGCGTAACAGTCGCGGCTGCGGCCTGCTGGGGCCCTTTTCGTGTATCCCCAACTCAATTCACCGAACATCTACCGACGGCCCCTTGGCCCGGGGGTAGACGTTCGTGGACGAACAGCCGAGGACGCAAATGTCGCCACCAACCCTTACCGACACTCATTCAAACCTTTCCGCCGCAACCGCTCCCGTCGCACTGTCCTACGAGCTGTTCCCGCCGCGTTCCCCGAAAGCCGCAGAAACCCTGTGGACCACCATCCGCGAACTGGAAGCCACCGATCCCGACTACGTTTCGGTGACCTATGGTGCCAGCGGTTCCAACCGGGACACCGCCGTTGACCTGATCAACCGGCTGCTGCTTGAAACCACGCTACGGCCCTTGGCGCACTTGACCTGCGTGGGCAACACCCCGGCCGAGCTGGCCGACATCATTGCCGAACTTCTTGACCACGGCGTTCGCGGAATCCTCGCGCTGCGGGGGGACCTGCCCCAGGACGGCACGCTTCCGCCCAGCGGTTCGCTGAGGTACGCGCAAGATCTCATTGAGCTCGTCCGCCACGTAGAGCAACGCCGCACCGCGTTGCTCTGTGCGGGAAAGATCGCCGTGGGGGTTGCTGCGTACCCCGCCAAACATCCCGAGTCGCCCAGCGTTGAACATGATGTTGAAGTACTCTTGGCCAAGCAGCGTTCCGGCGCGGACTTTGCCATCACGCAAGTGTTTTTCCAAGCGCACGAGTACTCGAACCTGGTGAGCAGGGCACGGCGGGCCGGGGTAACCATTCCCATCATTCCCGGGGTCATGCCCTTCACGAGCCTCAGGCGCCTGAAGCGCCTTGGTGAGCTGGCCGGCGTCGACCCTTCAGCGCACCTGATGGAGCGCCTGGCCGCGGCGGACACCGAAGCTGAGCAGCGCCGGATTGGTGTGGCCGCCACGGTGGACCTTGCCAATGCGGCACTGGACGCTGGTGCGCCCGGCATTCATCTGTACACCTTCAACGAGCACGCCCACGCGCTGGACGTCCTGGACAAGCTCGCCTTGCCACGCCCAGCGAGGCCGACGTTCCGTGCGCAGCCCGTGTCACCTACCCCTGAGCCGGTCCGCCACGAGGAATTCGCTATCTGACACACCCTTCGCGGTGAGCAGTTTATTCCCAAAGAATCTCGTCATCCACCACGCCGTCCTCATCCGCGGCCACTACCAGCACTTCATCCGTGAAGTGCGAGCCCAGCGTGAAATCAAGCACGAAATAGCGCTCGGGTTGACCCGGATAGATGGCCACGTGGCCCAGTTTCAGGGCTTTGAGGAAAACGTCGTTGGTGAGCTGGGACTTGTCGCGCACGCCGAAGACGGACTCCAACTGCTCTTCCTTGAGCTGGGAGCAGTGGAAGTGGAGGAACTGCTGGGGGTTGGTTCCGTCCTGGTCGAGTTCCTCGGCGATCATTTCCCGGACCTGGTCCACCAGTTCCGGCAGGAACCTCAGGCGGTAGTCCATTTTGCGCAGCGCGGCCTCGTCGAAATGGTCGTGCGCCGTGACATTCAAGTCCAGCCGAAGCGGAGCGCCACTCAGGTCATGTTTGGCCTCAAAGCAGTGGTCCCGCCCGTGGTTGAGCTCTATCTCCCCAAAATATTTGCTCGCTACCTTGCCCATGTGATCAATCTAACCCCGATCAAGCAGAGGGTTCCAGCAACTTGTGGATATTTCACCGTCGACGCGGGGAAGCCTTGGCCGGTACGGATTTCAACGGCGCCAACCCGCTCCTGCCGGTGGTCCCGCGAAGAGTATCGGCCAGGAGCTGGGTGAAGAGTTGCACTTGCGCCGTCCGCTTTTCATTGATCAGCAAAGCGAAAACGTTACGGGCCAGCCGGATGTCCGGGACGTCGAGGACCACGACGCCGGACGGCCGGTTGCGCAGCGCCAGTTCCGGAACCAGCGACGCGCCAAGACCGGCAGCGGTCATTTCGAGGCTGGCGTGGAAGTCGTCACTGTAGGCCACCACGCGCGGGTGCAGGTTGCAGCTTGCGAACAGGCGCTCAATCACCAACGCGTCACTTGTTCCGGGGTGGTGCACGATCCACGGCATATCGGAAAGGTGCGCGGCCTCGATGTCGGCGTCCTCGCGGATTTTCCACGAGGCCGGAAGGACTACGCGGAAGTCGTCGTCGCCGATCCACTGGCGTTCCAGCGAATGCGGCCAGGCCAGGCCGGACTGGCCCACTTGATAGACCAAAGCCACGTCCAGCTCGCCACCGCTCCTGAGACCCTGAATGGTTTGGGCGGGTTCGGCTACTGAGACTTTGAGTTCGATGCCCAGGCCGTTCCAGCGTTCGTTGCGGAGGATGTCGGGCAGGACGTAGGTGGCCAGGCTGGGAAAAATGCCGAGCCGTAGTTCCTGGGCGGGGGAGTCGTTGGTCCGGGATGCGGCAGCCATCAAGGCTTCGACGTCGGTCAGGACCTTGGAAGCATGGCGGGTCATGGTCAGGGCGGCTTCCGTCGGCACTACGCTGCGGGCTGACCGCTGAAAGAGCTCAACTCCCGTGTCCCGTTCCAGCGCCGCCATCTGCTGTGACACGGCGGAGGCTGTGTAGCCGAGCTGTGCTGCTGCTGCCGCGAACGAACCCAGCCGGGTGACCTCCAAAAGCGTTCGGAGATGGAGAAGGTTGACCATCAGCTGTCCTTTTGCTCGTTCTGCCCCGGCTTTGCTGGGGAGTGCACGCCTGCGGGCACCTCGGACACCGTACTCCCGATGTCTACCGACAGCAAAGCTTGCTGTTGCCCGGACCACAGTTTTCAAAGTGTCACGACACGCCGTGTGGCGGCGACACGCTGGAGATTAAATGTGGCTAAGTACTCCACAGCTTGTGGATTTCATCTCTCACTTCGGCGGAATCCCGGACATTTTGAGGGCCTCTGCCTGTGGACTACCGGTGGATTGAATGACATACTTGTAATACATCATCTTGGGGTCCCGGTGGGGCGCATGCACTACATGTAGTATCGATTTACGGATTGAGCAGGAAGCCAGCCCAAGCAACAGACTTTAACTAAGGGGACAGTGATCATGACCGTTACGGTTTACACGAAGCCGGCCTGTGTTCAGTGCAACGCGACGTACCGTGCGCTCGACAAGAAGGGTATCGCCTACCAAAGCGTCGATATCTCACAGGATGCAGAGGCCCTGGAACGCCTGAAGGCACTGGGTTACATGCAGGCTCCGGTCGTGGTCACCGAGCAGGACCACTGGTCCGGATTCCGCCCGGACAAGATCGAGGAACTGGCCCAGTCCGTGTCCTCTTCCGTGGCCTAAAGGTCTTTGACCTACACCACTGCAACACACTAAGAATTCCTATGTAGTCGAGGTGACTCCCATGGCACCGCTGGCAGCGGCAACCGTACGCAAAGCGACGGAAGCTGTCACCACGAGGAGTCACCTCATCTACTTCTCCTCCACTTCGGAAAACACCAAACGCTTTGTTCAAAAGCTGGGCAGGGATGCGGCGCGCATTACCCTCTACGCCCAGGACGCCCCGCTCGAAGCCCTTGAACCTTTCGTCCTGGTACTGCCCACGTATGGCGGTACCAACGGCGAGGGGTCTGTGCCCAAGCAGGTCATCAGGTTTTTGAACAACCCGCGGAACAGGGAACTGATCCGCGGTGTTATCGGTGCGGGGAACACCAACTTCGCGGACAACTATTGCGCAGCCGGGGACATCGTCGCCGCCAAATGCAAGGTGCCGCATCTATACAGGTTTGAACTCATGGGGACGCCGGAAGACGTCATCCGTGTCAACGACGGATTGGAAAAGTTTTGGACACGACTGTCGCAGAAACAGATGTAGCCGGAAGCGCCGTGGAATCGGCCAAGAAGCCACTGCCCGAGGCTTATAAGGGCTTGGGCTACCACGAGCTCAACGCCATGTTGAACCTGTACGGCCCGAACGGAGAGATCCAGTTCGAAGCCGACCGCGAAGCCGCGCACCAGTACTTCCTGCAGCACGTGAACAACAACACCGTGTTCTTCCACGACTTGGAAGAGAAGCTCGATTACCTGGTGAAGAACCAGTACTACGAGCGTGAAACCCTCGACCAGTACACGATGAATTTCATCCGTGACCTCTTCAACCGCGCCTACAAGAAGAAGTTCCGCTTCGAGACCTTCCTTGGCGCCTTCAAGTTCTACACGTCCTACACGTTGAAGACTTTCGACGGCAAGCGCTTCCTTGAGCGGTATGAAGACCGCGTCTGCATGGTTGCCCTGCACCTCGGCCGGGGCAACGAAGAGCTCGCCACCCGCCTGGTGGACGAGATCATCGACGGCCGCTTCCAGCCGGCCACCCCCACATTCCTCAACGCCGGCAAGGCCCAGCGCGGCGAGCTCGTCTCCTGCTTCCTCCTGCGCATCGAGGACAACATGGAGTCGATTGCCCGTGGCATCAACTCCGCATTGCAGCTTTCCAAGCGTGGCGGCGGTGTTGCGCTGTCCCTGACCAACATCCGTGAACACGGTGCCCCGATCAAGCAGATCGAGAACCAGTCCTCCGGCGTCATCCCTGTGATGAAGCTTCTCGAAGACAGCTTCTCCTACGCCAACCAGCTCGGTGCCCGCCAGGGTGCCGGTGCTGTGTACCTGCACGCGCACCACCCGGATATCTACCGCTTCCTGGACACCAAGCGCGAGAACGCGGATGAGAAGATCCGTATCAAGACCCTGTCCCTGGGTGTCGTGATTCCGGACATCACGTTCGAGCTCGCCAAGAAGAACGAGGACATGTACCTCTTCTCCCCGTACGACGTCGAGCGCGTTTACGGCGTGCCCTTCTCCGACATCTCCGTCACGGAGAAGTACTACGAGATGGTGGACGATTCCCGGATCAAGAAGTCCAAGATCAACGCCCGCGAGTTCTTCCAGACCCTCGCGGAGATCCAGTTCGAGTCCGGCTACCCGTACATCATGTTCGAAGACACCGTGAACCGGGCCAACCCGATCGACGGCAGGATCACCATGAGCAACCTCTGCTCCGAGATCCTGCAGGTTTCCACCCCGTCCATCTACGGCGAGGACCTCAGCTACGAGACCGTTGGCAAGGACATCTCCTGCAACCTCGGTTCCATGAACATCGCCAAGACCATGGATTCCCCGGACTTCGGCCTCTCCATCGAGACCTCCATCCGTGCACTGAGCGCCGTGTCCGACATGTCCTACATCAACTCCGTGCCGTCCATCGCACAGGGCAATGCGCAGAGCCACGCGATCGGCCTCGGCCAGATGAACCTGCACGGTTACCTTGCCCGCGAGCGGGTCCACTACGGCTCCGAAGAGGGCCTGGACTTCACCAACATCTACTTCTACACGGTGCTGTTCCACGCCCTCCGTGCTTCCAACAAGCTGGCCATCGAGACCGGCCAGACTTTCGGCGGTTTCGAGAAGTCCAAGTACGCTTCCGGTGAGTTCTTCGACAAGTACACCGAGCAGGAATGGGTTCCGGCTACCGAGCGCGTCCGCGAACTTTTCGCCGGCCACCACATCCCCACCCAGGATGACTGGCGCGAGCTCAAGGCCTCGGTCATGGAGCACGGCATCTACAACCAGAACCTCCAGGCGGTTCCGCCTACCGGTTCCATCAGCTACATCAACAACTCCACGTCCTCCATCCACCCGGTGGCCGCCAAGATCGAAATCCGCAAGGAAGGCAAGATCGGCCGCGTCTACTACCCGGCTCCGTACCTGACCAACGACAACCTGGAGTACTACCAGGATGCGTACGAGATCGGCTACGAGAAGATCATCGACACCTACGCCGCTGCCACGCAGCACGTGGACCAGGGCCTGTCCCTGACGCTGTTCTTCAAGGACACCGCCACCACGCGTGACATCAACAAGGCGCAGATCTACGCATGGCGCAAGGGCATCAAGACGCTCTACTACATCCGTCTCCGCCAGCTCGCACTGGAAGGGACTGAGGTGGAGGGCTGCGTCAGTTGCATGTTGTAACCGAAATCGGTTGATTTATTGCGGCGGCTGCCGCACTGAAAACTGAAGAGCACGACGGCGGGCTCCCACCCGCCGTCGTACGCTTACTTTAAAGAAACCATCGCTTAAGGGGATGACATGACCGAGAAGGTCAAGCTGCTGACACACGTCGAGGCCATCAACTGGAACAAGATCCAGGACGAGAAGGACGTGGAAGTCTGGAACCGCCTGGTCAACAACTTCTGGCTGCCGGAGAAGGTGCCGCTGTCCAACGACGTCCAGTCGTGGCACACGCTGACACCGGAAGAGCAGCAGCTGACCATGCGCGTCTTCACGGGCCTGACCCTGCTGGACACCATCCAGGGGACCGTGGGCGCTGTCTCCCTGATTCCGGATGCGCTGACCCCGCACGAAGAAGCTGTGTACACCAACATCGCTTTCATGGAGTCGGTGCACGCGAAGTCGTACTCGTCCATCTTCTCCACGCTGTGCTCCACCAAGGAGATTGACGACGCTTTCCGCTGGTCGCTCGAGAACGAGAACCTGCAGAAGAAGGCACAGATCGTCATGGACTACTACCAGGGCGACGATCCCCTCAAGCGCAAGGTCGCCTCCACCCTGCTGGAGAGCTTCCTGTTCTACTCGGGCTTCTACCTGCCCATGTACTGGTCCTCGCGCGCCAAGCTCACCAACACTGCCGACCTCATCCGCCTCATCATCCGCGACGAGGCAGTCCACGGTTACTACATCGGCTACAAGTTCCAGAAGGGCTTGGAGAAGGCTTCCGAGGCACGCAAGCAGGAGATCAAGGACTACACGTTCGAGCTCCTTTTCGAGCTGTACGAAAACGAAGTCCAGTACACCCACGACCTCTACGACGGCGTCGGCCTGGCCGAGGACGTCAAGAAGTTCCTGCACTACAACGCCAACAAGGCCCTCATGAACCTGGGCTACGAGGCCATGTTCCCGGCATCCGTTACCGACGTAAACCCGGCCATCCTCTCCGCCTTGTCACCCAACGCCGACGAGAACCACGACTTCTTCTCCGGCTCGGGCTCCTCCTACGTGATCGGCAAGGCCGTGAACACGGAGGATGAGGACTGGGAGTTCTAGCCTCCTGTCGATTTCTGGTAGTTTCAAAGCCCCTTGCGCTGACCGGCGTGAGGGGCTTTGACGTTAGGAAGGCGGTCCACATGACCAAGTACCTGATCTCGTTCCCAAGCGAAGCCATGATGATTCCGGAAGGGGAGTTTCAGGACGTCGCTGATGCTGCCCACGCCGTCATCGAGGAAGCCAAAGCAGCAGGGGTTTACGTTTCGGTGGCGGCATCGATGAAGACATTGAACCCGTGCGGGTCTCGGGCGATGGCATGGTGGAGCCCGGTACGTATCCTGGGCACACGGTTCCCAACGGTGGGTACACCGTCCTGGAATTGCCGTCCCGCGAAGATGCGATCGAGTGGGCAGCGAAAATTGCCGTGGCATGCCGCTGTCCGCAAGAGCTCAGGGAATTCCAGTACGATCCCGCGAGCTGACGCCCTCGTGTCCCGGTGGCGGCGGAGCGGTGGAATGGTAGGTGTGGCCGGTCGGGGTGGTGATGTGAAAGCTGTGTCTGGACCCCCTGACAGGCGCGGTGGCCCAGCCGGGGTGTTGTTTGGTGTGGTTGCAGTTCTCGCAGAGCCCTGCGGCGTTGGCAAGGGTAGTTTTGCCGCCTAAGACCCACGGGATGATGTGGTCGTAGTGGCGGATAGGCGCGTCGCAGTAGGGGGTGGCGCAGAGGTGGTCCCGGGTGTCGATAAAGCGTCGCATGCCTGCGGGAAAGAATCTGGCCCGTGAGTCCATGGCGAGGAGTTCGCCGGTCGCGGGTGCGGTGTAGAGACGCCGGAGCCAGATGTTGAATTCGGGATCCGGGTTGCTTGTCCCTCCGCCGGAGGTTTGGTCGGTGGGTCTTCTTTCGGTGGTGAGCAAGTTCCTGGCCCATTCGGCGGGGACAGTGCCGTAGCCGGTGAGGCTTGCAGGTGTGGAGTCGCCTTGGAACAGGGTGCGGTCCGTCATGATCAGATGCAGGTCGATGCCCGTGTATCCGTGCCGTGTGCCGGTGAGTTGTTCGGTGAGGGTGTCAGCCATGACTTGCCCTTTGGTGCGGGTGTCTCCGTTGCTGCGGGCAGTGGCGGCGGCTTGGGTCAGGGCCTTGTAGGCGGCAACTCCTTGGGCGACTGGCAGCAACGCGGTGAGGTAGGTCATGGTGTCCGGTGCTGGCCGGAGGCTGACATGGCGTTCGGTGGCGGCGTGGGCTGCGCGTTGGGTGATGGAGCGGGGGTCGCGGCGGTAGGCAGCTGCCCTGGCGGTGCTGATGATGGTTTTGTCCCCGGCGCCGTCGAACGTGCCGGTGTCCGCGGCGAGTTCTCCGTCCACGGCGCAGCGGTCCTCAGCCGAGAGGCAAGCAGTTTCCTTGACGAGGAGCGTGGCGCGCCATTCGTTCAGTTTGCCGGTTTGGAGGGCGGCGAGTGTGCGGGGCATTTCAGTGACGAGGGCTTTGGCCAGGCCGAGGAGCCGGGAGCCTTTGTTGGGTGATTCACGGCGGGCGAGGGCCACCTGGGCAGCGGTGCTGCGGCCTTGTTCGTTGGCCGGGACTCCGGCGTCGGCTTGTTCCTGCCGCTGGGCAAGATCGAAAGCCACCGCGATTCTGGCCTGCAACGCCGAGATCGCTGATTTCATGTCCTCTAGAACGCGAAGCTGATCCACTAAGTCTTTGCTGATGCTGCGGGCGCCGAGAGGCGTCTGAAGATCAGGCAGCACAATGGCCGGTGGCATGCTCACCAACTCCCGGCCTTCGCTCATACCTTGACGATGTCACAGGGCACTGACATTTTAGGATCGATGACTTGGGAGTGAGAGGCGGGTAGAGTCCCACCATGACAGCGCGCTGGGCGGGGCCGGTCATTGTGGGATTTGCGGTATCCATCGGAACTGGGCTGGGTGCCTGTTCGGCCCCGGCCGCGGAGCCCTCTCTGGTATCAGCTTCATTGCAGCCCAAGCTGCGTTTGGTGACGGTAGATGCACCCCAGGACACCGCCATGGACGCGGCCTTCACGGGCACATTGAGCGTGGATGCGAATGGTTGCGTCTACGCACATCCCGGCGGTATTGAGTCCGAGGTCTACACGCTGGTGTGGCCCCAAGGCTATTCCACGCAGGGAGACGGCAAAGCCTTCGAAGTCGTCGACGCGGACAAGCATCCGGTGGTCCGTTCAGGCTCCGAGGTTGAGCTCGGCGGCGGGCACGTCAATGCGCCACGTGACAATTGGACGGAGAAGGACTGCATCAAGGGCAGTCTGTGGCTGGTCGCACCACCGGACTTCAGCCAGGTCAGCCAGCCTCCGGGCGGCTGATCGTCTGAGCCCGGGCGCCAGCCCCCTAGCCACCCAGCCGCTCGGCCTCGTCGGCCAACTCAGCCTCCAAGGTTTCGATGCTCGGCAGGCTGGAGACGATCTCATCCGGCAAGGAATCGGCCAGGGAAGTGCGCCATTCAGCAATGCCAATGGGGGTGTTGAATCCCCGCAGCGCGTACTCGGCCACCACGCTGTTCTTTTCCTTGCACAACAACAGGCCAATGGTGGGTTTGTCGTCCGGGTGTGCCATCAGGTCATCAACGGCGGCCATATACATGCCCAATTGCCCAAGGAAACCGGGTTCGAACTTCACGGCTTTGAGCTCAATGACCATGTAGCAACGCAGCTTGAGATGGTAGAAAAGCAAGTCGGCAAAGAACTCATCCCCGTTGATCTCCAACCTGACCTGTTCGCCCACAAACGCGAAACCCTGCCCCAGCTCCAGCAGGAACTTCTCAACGTGCTTCACCAATTGCAGCTCCAGCTCCCGCTCCGAATGCCTGTCCGTCATGGCCAGGAAGTCAAAGACGTACGGATCTTTTGTGGCCTGCTGTGCGAGGTCCGAATCAGCAGGAACCATGGTGGCAGCAAAGTTGGTGATGGCTTGGCCCGACCGCTCGTGCAAGCGCGTTTGGATCTGGTGGACCAGGACGTTGCGCGACCAACCGTGTTGGGCAGCTGCCGCCGCGTACCAAAGCCGCGTGGCGCCGTCGTCGAGCTTTTCCAGCAGTGCGATCTGGTGATACCAGGGCAATGTTGCAAGCGGCGCTTGCAACATCGGGAAGTCCGGCCAGGCCTGGGCGAAGCTCTTCATGTATCGGAGGTTCCTGGGGGAGAAGCCTTTGGCCTCGGGAAAGCGGGTGCGGATATCCGCCGACAACCTCGTAACGACCTTGGCGCCCCAACCTTGCTCCGTTTCCCGCTCGGCAAGGTGCCGCCCGATACTCCAGTAGGAGCGCAGTAGTTCACTGTTAGCCGCCGCTGCCGCGCGCGTCCGCCCAACGTGCACCTCCTTGGCAACGGTCTGCAGCAGAGCCGGGTACCAGCTGGGCATGGATGAGGCCGGGGGTACTCCCGGGAAGGATGCTTCGGTTTCGGCAAGCTCCTGCGAGGGCATGATTCTCCTGTCGGTGGCTGGTGGAACCACGCTAGGCGGAGGCACTGACAGAATAGGCGTGTGAGTGATGCCGGTGAATTCATCGACTACACCCTGCAGCGCGAGTCCTCGTGGGAAAAGGCCTTCGCGATCCGCGAGCGGGTAGGTCCGGGCCTAAACGTCTACGGTGCCTCCGTGGGTGCTGTCCGCGGAACCGTGCGGGACGCACTCAAACGCTACAAAAGCCTGGACCACGACCAGATCACGGCGCTGAGCTCGGAACTCTGGGCTGAGCCCGTGTTTGAGCGGAGGCTTGCGGCGGTGGTTCTGCTGCAGTCGAAGGCACCGCTGCTGGACAACACGGACCTGACCCGCCTGGAAGGCTTCTTTCGGAACGCCGGCAGCCAGGAATTGACGGAACCGTTAGCCCGGGACGTCGTGCTGCCCCTGATTCAGCGCCTTGCTGGACAGAACCGCCTCCGTGCCGAGCGGGTCCTCGCCCGATGGGCTGCCGATCCGGACCCGGCACTGAGGAGGGCGGCCGCCCTGGTGGCGGACTGTCGCACTCCCTGATGAACGACCCCGCCCCCTTGATAAGCGATGAGGACACGCCTAGCGTTTCCAACAACGCATGCCAAAGGCAATTTTTTGTGAATTGAAGGGGCAGGTTGTTCGATGAAGTCACTCTGGTTGGACCGTGTATCCGCATTCCGTTCTGATGATCTTCCCGAGGACAAGCACTTCGACACGATAGTGGCGGGAGCCGGCCTCACCGGTCTGGTGGCCGCGCTCTTGCTCTCCAGGGCCGGGCAGAAGGTGGTGGTCTTCGAAGCCCGGACGCTGGGTGCCGTCACCACCGGCAATACGACCGGAAAACTGAGCCTCCTCCAAGGCGGTGCCCTGTCTGCCCTGAGAAACCAGTACTCACTGAAGGTGGTCCAGGCCTACGTCGAAGCAAACCGGACCGGCCAGGCCTGGCTGACACAGTACATGGAGCAGCAAAGCATCCCCTTCCAGACCCGGACGGCGGTGACTTTCGCAACCAGCGACGACGGCGGCCAGCGGCTCCGGAAGGAGGCTGCGGTTTCGCGGGACGCGGGTTTGGATGTCCATTTCAGCAAGGATGCCGGCCTGCCGTTCCCCGTGGTGGAGGCACTGGAACTCGAAGACCAGGCCCAAATCAATCCCATGGACGTCCTCGAGACGCTGGCCAAGGACATCCGCGAGCACGGGGGCCTGATTGTCGAAGGCGTCCAGGTCCAGAACGTTGGTTCCGGCCAGCCCATGGACGTGACCACCCGGAAAGGCACTTTCACAGCGGACACGGTGGTGGTGGCCACGGGAACTCCGATCCTGGACCGCGGCCTGTACTTCGCCAAACTTGAGCCCAACCGCTCCTACGCGGCGGCCCTGCGCTTGCCGGGAGACGCGACGATTCCCACCGGGATGTACCTGTCCATGGATCCGCCCACCCGCTCCCAGCGAACCTACCCAACACCCGAGGGCGATGAGTTGCTGCTGGTTGGCGGGTACGGACATCCGGCAGGGCGGGCGAAGTCTCCCCAAGCACACCTGGATGCGCTGCTGGGCTGGGCCAAGGACAACTACCCGGGAGCCGAGGTAACGCACACCTGGTCTGCGCAGGACTACCAGGCCACCAACCTGATGCCCTTCTTCGGCAAGCTGCCCAGGGGCCATGGCCGGATCTTCTTCGGCACGGGCTACAACAAATGGGGCATGAGCAACGGGGTGGCCGCGGCGTTGTCCATCACCCAGGACATCCTGGGCGGCCAGTCGGATTGGGCCACTGTCATCCACCACCGCGTGACGTCCCCGCAGGGTGCGGCCCAGGCGGTCCGGCTCAACGCCGGGATAGCCAAACGCATGGTGGAAGACAAGGCAAAGGTGCGGAGCAACCCGGAGATCACGGACGAAACCCGGCCGCCGGAGGGGAGCGGCGTCGTCGGCCTGTACAAAGGTGAGCCTGCAGCGGTCTCCACAGTAGACGGCAAGGTGTGCAGGGTTTCTGCCAGTTGCGCCCACTTGGGCGGCCTGCTGACGTGGAACGACGCCGAGAAGTCCTGGGACTGCCCCCTGCACGGCTCAAGGTTCACGCCGGACGGGACCTACCTTGAAGGTCCGGCCACCCACAACCTGCAGAAAACAGTGGGCAAGGAGCAGAGCTAACCCAACCGTTCGACGCGCCGCTGGGCCTGGTCCGCGGCGCGTCGCTGTTGGGTTGCGGTCCGAACCGCGCGCTTCTTATCGGACTCGGCCGCTTCGGCGTCCCTCGTGATCCCGATGAGTTCGGCCTCCAGGGAAGCAAGGCGCTTCCTGCACTCCTCGATGTCCGCTTGCACGGCCTTGCGCCTGCGCTCGATCTCCTTGACCGCGTTCCACGCTTGTGCCGCCGCCTCGTCAGCTTTCCGGGCTTCGGACTCTGCGGCGTCGAATTCCGCCTGGGCTTCCTCGAGGGCGGACTTCTTCTTGGCAGCACGACGCTCAGCCAAGGAGGTGGCTTCGTCCCCGGGTTTCTTCTCTTTCGTTTTGGGCTCGCGCTGGGTCCCGGGTTTGGACTGGCTCTCGGGTTGGGACTGGCCCTCTGGTTGGGACTGAGGCTTGGGTGGGGACGTCGGCTCGGGTTCGAACTCCCCGCCTGCCACGGCACCGTCCAGGTCAACTTCTTCGAATCCACTGCCGCTTAGCCCCCGGACCAGCCGCCCTGTGGCAACGGCGGCGGCAGCACCGGCGTCGGCCATCGCTGCCCGGAACGTCCGTTCGACGTCGGCAGCTGCCGCCGCACTCAGCGGGAAACCCAGCTCCGCTGCCAGGTCTTTGGCATCGTCCACGGCGCCCATCAGCTCGCCCTGACGCTGCAGGCCCAGTTGCCGGAAAGCGTCCGCGTCGCCGTCCTCCTGCGCGGCCCGCAGGGAAGCTCCAAAGCGCACGACGCCGTCAATCACCTCGGGCTTGTGAACGGCCAAGGCGTTGATCGCCCACGCGCCGGCGGCCGGTTTGCCCAGCTTTCCGATGTCCTTGGCAAGCTCCTTGTCGCCTGCGTCCTTGGCTTCGCGGACCAGTTCCGAACGGCGGGCGGTGAAGTCGCGGGGCAACACGGCGTACAGCTCCTGGGCGGCATCACGAAGGTCCATGCCTTCATCCTAGGAGCCCCGAACTCCCGCACCGCGGTTATGACCCGAGTGCGGACTCCAAGCGGCAGATACAGGGCCAATCAGCGGATACAGTGGTCTGAGTTCACATGCGATATTGGCGAAAGGCTCGGCTTGTCTACTGCATTACCGGAACTGGCGCAGGGGAATTTCTACTACGAATCGCTGGGCAACGGCCTGTACCGTTCAACGATCCACGCGCAGGGCGCCTGGAACCCCCACGAACAGCACATGGCACCCGCGTCCGGCATCATGGCCGATGCCCTCCTGAGGCACGAACCGCGCGACGACGTCCGAATGGCCCGCATCAGCTACGAAATCCTGGGCCTGATCCCGGGAGGTACTTTCGAAGTCACTACCTCAACCCTGCGCCCGGGGCGGACCATCGAGTTGGTCCAGGCAGAGCTCACGGCTGCCGGCCGGGTGGCTATCAGGGCCACAGCATGGCGGATCATCACCAGCGACACCAGCGCCATAGCCGCCGTCGAAGACGAACCGATGCCTGCGCCGGATGAATGCAAGCCCTGGGATGGAGCCAGCGTTTGGCCCGGCGGGTACATCAGCTCCCTGGAAATGCGCATTGCTGAAGGACACCGGCCGGGTTCGGGCAGGGTCTGGATCCGGACAGCCCATCCGCTGACGGACAGGGAGGACAGCTCCGACGTTGCCCGCCTGATGGGCCTGGTGGACACAGCCAACGGCATCGCCGCACGCGTGCCTCCGGGCAAGGACAGCTACATTTTCCCCAACGTGGACCTTCAGATCCATATGTACCGGGAACCGGCCGGTGAATGGCTTGGCTTGGATAACAGGGTGTCCTTCGGTTCTGACGGAATCGGCCTGACTTCCTCGGTGCTGCACGACCACTCGGGCCCGTTTGGCAGGGCAGAGCAGATCCTGACGCTGAGGAAGAGCTGATGACTGAGCAGGACCCCTTAACGCCGCAGCTTCCTCGTCTTACTGTCTACCGGCAGCCGGAATCGCTGGGTGCGGCCGAGGACCTCGACTTCGCGCTTGAACTCCTGCAGCGCGCGCGGAGCGGCCGCCTGGGGCCGTCGCTGAGGCTCTACCGGCCACTTCCCACGGTGGCGTTCGGCCAGCGGGATGCGAACCTCCCGGGATTCGAAGCGGCAGCAGATGCCTGCCGGCGGTTGGGCTTCGAGCCTCTGGTCCGGAAGGCCGGCGGGCGGGCGGCCGCCTATCATCAAGGCACGCTCGTCATTGACCATATTGAGCCGCACCCGGACGCGATCGTTCACGCGAAGGCGCGGTTCTCGCAGTTCGGTGAGCTGTTGGCCGACGCGTTGCGCAGTGTTGGCGTCCATGCCGCCGTCGGCGAAATCGCGGGCGAGTACTGTCCCGGTGAGTTCAGCGTCCATGGACAATCACCGGATTCGCCGGAGCACCGCATCAAGCTCATCGGCACGGCACAGCGCGTGGTCTCAGGCGGATGGTTGTTCAGTTCCGTGATCGTTGTGGAGGATTCCGCGCCCATCCGTGAGGTCCTTACGGCCAGCTATGCGGCCTTGGGCCTTGAGTGGGACCCGGCGACGGCGGGAGCTGCGAACGATCTCCTGCCCGGTCTTGACGTAAAGACAGTTGAAGACGCCGTGGTCGAGGCTTACCAAAGTTACGGGCACATCGTCGACGGCGACTTCCGCACACTGCTCGCCTGAACGACGGCACAGGCATAGATTGAAAACGTAACATCGCCAAGACTGAAACTCCGGTGGAGCGATGGCACGGAAGAAGCACCCACTTCAGGACACCGACGCTGAACTGACGGTCGGCCGGCCCAAACGCTCGGCGGCAGGATTGCCCAGCCTCAGCGAAACGTTGCCCCATGCTCTGGCCGGGATGGGACCCGCCCGGGCCTGGAAGACCTTGACCGCGGTGAACCAGAAGGACGGCTTTGATTGCATGAGCTGCGCCTGGCCCGATCCGCCGGAACGGAAAGCCGCCGAGTTTTGCGAAAACGGAGCCAAAGCCATCGGCTGGGAAGCCGAACCCCTGAGGATTCCTTCTTCGTTCTGGGCAGAGAATTCCTTGGCTTCCTTGGATTCACGGTCTGAGTATTGGCTGGGCCAGCAGGGCCGGCTGATGGAGCCGGTTTTCAAGGCGGCCGGCTCGGACCATTATGTTCCAGTCTCCTGGGACGAAGCTTTCAAGGTCATTGCCCAGGAGCTCAACGGCCTGGATCATCCGGACCAAGCCACCTTTTATACGAGTGGCAGGACCAGCAACGAAGCTGCTTTCTTGTACCAGCTCTTTGTCCGCGCTTTTGGGACGAATAACCTTCCGGACTGTTCCAATATGTGCCACGAATCCACCGGCGTGGCCATGGGGGAGACCATCGGCGTGGGCAAGTCAGCCATCACCTACACGGACTTCGCGAAATCGGACCTGATCATCATCATGGGCCAGAATCCGGGGACATGCCATCCGCGCATGTTGACCGCGCTGGAGGAGGCAAAGCATGCGGGTGCCTCGATTGTTGCGGTCAATCCTTTGCCCGAAGCAGGTTTGATCAACTTCCGGAACCCGCAGAAGCCCCGGGGGCTCATGGGCAGGGGGACGGATTTGGCCGACCAGTTCCTGCAAATACGGCTTGCCGGTGACATGGCGTTGTTGCAGGCCGTTTCCAAGCGCGTCCTGGATGCTGAACGAGCGGCACCCGGAACGGTGCTCGACCGCGCTTTCATTGACCGTCACTGCAGCGGTTTTGTGGGTTTCGCCGCCCAGTTGGCTGCATTGCGGGAAGAGGACGTCCTTGTTGCCACAGGGCTGACGAGCGCAGAGATTGACGAGTTGGCACAGAGATACATCCGGGCTGAGCGGGTGATCATCACGTGGGCCATGGGATTGACGCAGCACAAGAAGGCCGTTGCGACCATTAAGGAAATCATCAACCTCCTGCTGCTCCGCGGAAACATCGGTAAGCCCGGAGCCGGTCCTTCACCCATCCGCGGTCACAGCAACGTCCAGGGTGACAGGACCATGGGCATTTGGGAGAAAATGCCTGCCTGGTTCCTGGACGCGCTGGGGGAGGAATTCGGATTCGAACCGCCACGGAAACCCGGGGTGGATTCGGTGGACAGCATCAAAGGAATGCGGGATGGCAGCATCAGGGTGCTGGTGGCTTTGGGCGGGAACCTGGTCCATGCGATCTCGGACACTGAGGTAGCCGAGGACGCTGTGCGGAAGACGCGGCTGTCAGTGCAGATCTCCACCAAGCTGAACCGTTCCCACGCGGTGACGGGGGAGCGGGCCCTGATTCTCCCGGCCTTGGGGCGTACGGAGATCGATGTACAGGGCGGAGTGGAGCAGTTCGTCACAGTCGAGGACACGGTGTGCGCAGTCCATCGTTCCGCGGGCCGGCTGGCGCCGATCGGGGAACAGGTCCTGTCCGAAGTTGCGATCGTCACCAGGATGGCCGAGGCGGTTTTGGGCGACAAAGTGCCGGTGGATTGGGCCGGCATGCGGCGGGACTACGACTCCGTCAGGGAACACATTTCCCACGTTGTGCCCGGCTTCGAAAACTTCAACACGAGGATCCGCGCGGTGGACGGGTTTGTCCTTCCGCATGGGCCGCGGGACAGCCGGACCTTTCCCACCGCCACAGGCAAGGCGATGTTCACGGTGAACGCCTTGGAAACCATCACGGTGCCCCAGGGGCGGCTGATGCTGCAAACGGTCCGTGCCCATGACCAGTTCAACACCACCACCTACACCATGAATGACCGGTACCGGGGCATCAAGAAGGGGCGCATGGTGTTGATGGTCAATCCCGGTGATTTGGCGGAGTTGGGTTTCGCGGATGGCGCGTACGTTGACGTTCACAGCGAAGCCGACGACGGCGTTGACCGTGTGCTGCGCGGGTTGCGTTTGGTGGCGTACCCCAGTGCCAGGGGTTGCGCGACGGCCTACTACCCCGAGGCCAACGTGCTTGTGCCCTTGGAGTCGACGGCCGAGGGCAGCAACACCCCGGCTTCCAAGTCGGTGATTATCCGGCTGGAGCCGGCTGCCGCCCCGGTGTTTGGAGCGGCAGCCGGCCTCCGGCCGTGATGGGGGCTAGTGACCCCGTGCGATCCATTCGTCCAGGTGCGGGTTTTCGGCGCCGATGCTGGTGGACTCGCCGTGGCCGGTCAGAACCACGGTGTCCTCAGGAAGGGAGAGGAGCCGTGTCCGGATGGATTCAATGATGGTGGGGAAGTCGCTGTAGGACCGTCCGGTAGCGCCGGGACCACCTTGGAAGAGGGTGTCTCCGCTGAAAACGGTGTTGACGCTCGCTCCTGGTTCGGCCGGTTTTCCGTGGCCCGGGAGGAGGAACGACACCGATCCGGGGGAATGGCCCGGAGTGTGGAGCGCCTTCAGGGTGGCACCGGCAACAGTGAACTCCTCACCGTCCTCGATCGCCTTGTCAGGGTCCTGGTCGGGGAAAACCGCGTGCCACAGCATCCAGTCGTCCCGGTGCAGGTGGACAGGTGCCTTGACCAGATCGCGGAATTCTCCGGCGTAGCGGATGTGGTCGTCGTGGCCGTGGGTCAGGAGGATCGCGGTGACCTTCCGGCCATTGACGGCCTCTGCGATTTCGGCGGGGTTGTGGGCCGGATCGATGACGAGGCACTCGGTGTCGTTGCCAATGATCCAGACGTTGTTATCCACCTCCCAGGTTCCCCCGTCCAGGGAGAAAGTACCTGAGGTGACGACGCGGTCGATCCTGACGTTGCTTCCGGACGTCACAGTTCCACCACCGATCGCAGGACGGCGCCCTCGTGCATCTTGTCGAACGCCTCTTCCACCTGGTTGATGGTGATGCGTTCGGTGACGAAGGCGTCGAGGTCGAGCTTGCCTTGCTTGTAGAGGTCCACCAGCATGGGGAAGTCGCGGGAGGGCAGGCAGTCCCCGTACCAGGAGGACTTGAGGGATCCGCCCCTGCCGAAGACATCCAGCAATGGGAGTTCGAGCTTCATCTCCGGGGTGGGAACGCCTACCAGGACGACTGTTCCGGCGAGGTCGCGGGCGTAGAAGGCCTGCTTGTAGGTTTCGGGGCGTCCGACGGCGTCGATGACGACATCCGCGCCGAAGCCGCCGGTCAGGGCCCGGATTTCTTCCACGGGGTCCCCTGCCGATGAGTCCACGGTGTGGGTTGCGCCGAGGTCCTTGGCGCGTTCGAGCTTCTTGGGGTCGATGTCCACGGCGATGATTGTTGTGGCCCCGGCCAGCGCGGCTCCGGCGATGGCGGCAACACCAACACCACCGCAACCGATGACGGCCACCGAGTCGCCGCGCTTCACGCCGCCGGTGTTCAGTGCCGCGCCCAAGCCGGCCATGACGCCGCAGCCGAGCAGTCCGACGGCGGCGGGATCGGCGTCGGGGTCTACTTTGGTGCACTGGCCCGCGGCCACGAGGGTCTTTTCGATGAAGGCGCCGATGCCCAGGGCGGGAGAGAGTTCCGTGCCGTCCTCGAGGGTCATCTTCCGGGTGGCATTGTGCGTGTTGAAGCAGTACTGGGGCTCGCCGCGCTTGCAGGCCCGGCAGTTGCCGCAGACGGCCCGCCAGTTCAGGACGACGCGGTCACCGGGTGCGACGTCGGTGACGTCGGGGCCGACGGCGCTGACTACGCCGGTTGCTTCGTGGCCGAGCAGGAACGGGAAATCATCGCTGATGCCGCCGAGCTTGTAGTGCAGGTCTGTGTGGCAGACGCCGCTGGTCAGGATGTCCACCAGGGCTTCTCCGGGCCCGGGTTCGGGGACCAGGACGGTTTCGAGGGTTGCGGGCGCCCCTTTTGAGCGTACGACGACGCCTTTGACTGCGTGGACCATGAACATTCCCTTCGGACTGGCGGAGCGCGGGCCTGTCCCATGCGGCACGTTAATGCAGCAAGGCCCGCTACGGATTCCCATTCTGTCTATCACACGTGGCAGACAGGGAAGGGATTGTTCCGTGGCGGGCCTGTTGCGTGGTCCTACGCGGCCAACGACTGGCGGGCTTTAGGCCGCGAGGCGGTTTTCGACTTCGGCAGCTGAAGGGTTGGTAGCGGCAGTGCCGTCAGGGAAGAGAACGGTGGGGACAGTGCGGTTGCCTCCGTTGAGCTGCTCGACGAGTTCGGCGGTGCCTTCGACTTCCTCGATGTTGATCTCGGTGTAGCCGATGCCCTTTGCGTCAAGCTGCTTCTTCAGGCGGTTGCAGTATCCACACCAAGTGGTCGAGAACATGGTGATGGTGCCGGAGTCGGGGGTGAAATCCACAGAGCTCTCCTAGGTATTGTTCGTTTTCACGCTGGTTGGTTCGTTGGTATCAACGGTAACGCGACGGCGAATAATTCCCTGCTCCGTGCGAACGCCGGTTACGGGCGGGGCAGCTCCGGCCGCGGTGCTGGTGTGCGGGGCGTGGACAAGGCAGACTGAGTGGCATGTGTGGACGCTATGTCATGGCCCGTGCCGTGGGTGACCTTCTGGCCGAGTTCGACGCCGAACTGGAGAAGGAAGTCGCCCTCGAAAAGTCATGGAATGTTGCTCCGACGGACACGGTCCCGATCGTTCTGGAACGCGTGGTGGAGGAGTCCGTCAAGCGTCAGCTGCATGTGGCGAAGTGGGGCTTGGTGCCGTCGTGGGCGAAGGATGCCAAGGGCGGCGCCCGCCTGATCAACGCCCGCAGCGAGACCCTCCTTGAGAAACCGTCATTCCGCAAGGCTGCGGTTGCCAGGCGTTGCGCAGTGCCTGCCGATGGCTACTACGAATGGAAAAAGGGCGAGGGCAAGAACAAGCAGCCCTACTATGTCCACCCCGGAAACGGCGGGGGCGTGGTCTTCGCCGGCCTGTATGAGTGGTGGCGGGATCAGTCGCTGCCCGAAGACGATCCCGCGCGGTGGCTGCTGTCGATGTCGATCATCACCGCAGACACCCCGACGGCGGAATCAGCGCGAACGCGGCGCAGTGCTTCCGTTTTCGATGAATTGACGGCACTTCATGACCGGGTCCCGTTGCCCATGAGCAAAGACACAATGGAAGCCTGGTTGGATCCCAAGCAAAAAGACGCCGAAGAACTCGTCCGGATGGTCCGCTCCCGCGCCCATGATGCCGCAGCGGACTGGACGCTGGATGCGGTGGGCGCCGCCGTCGGAAATGTCCGAAACAACTCACCGGAACTTATCGAACCGGTCCAGGCTCTTTTCTAAGTACTGCCCTCTTCTGAGTACTGCGCCCTTAGGATCCGTGGAACTCTTCCTTGACGGGGACGCCGGACTGGAAGTCACGCCCGTCGGCTTCGCTGAAGGCAGTCATCACATGCCCTTTGGGAAGGCCTTGGATGGCGGAGGCCGGAAAGCTTCCGGTAATCACGTTTCCCGAATGTTCCACGCCTTTGATGTCGTAGTTTTCCTCCGCGCTCAGGGCGTGGTTGAAAGAGAAGAACGAGATCGCCTCACCATTCATGAATTCGATGCCCAGTCTTCGCTGATTGGAGTAGTCTTCGTTGGCGGCTACCAGTCCCACGACGTAGGCGCCGGAATCAGGGACGTTGCCGTCCAGTTCGAAACGCGCCACCAGGTTTTGGTCCGTGGCGGTGATGCTGACCTGCTTCAGGAGTGCGTCTTGGGTGCTCATGCCACCATGTTGCTCTGCGGACCGGCTTGCGTCCACCCCTTGCAGGTCATCCTTCCAGAAGGCGCCGGACGTTGTCCGCCACGGTTGAATGCTCCATTTCCTGTCCGTGCCGGGCAGTCAGCAGATGCAATGCCAAGCCGTCACTGTAATCGGCAACAGCTTCCGCCCGGGATCTGGCATCGTGCAGTCCCATCGCCTGGAGCAGGTGCTCCAGGCCGGAAACCATGCGTTCGTGACCGGCGGAGACCACCTCGGGACGGTCCAGGGCAAAAGCGAACCTTGCCCGGGTCAACTCGGCGTGTTCACCGGCAAGCGCAAGGACCGCGCCGGCGAGTTGGTCTGCCAACTCCGGCACCGTCGTCGGGAGCCCTTCCATTCCTTGACCCCGCAGGAGCCGGGCGTCGCGCGCTTCCACATGATCGACGGCGGCAGCCACCAAAGCGGCGCGGCTGCGGAAATAGTTGGACGTGGTTCCGACGGCGAGGCCCGCTTGGGCGTCAACCGCCCTGTGGGTGAGGCCTTTGAGGCCCTTGGCCGCGACGATTGCCACGGCGGCGTCGGCTATTTCGGTGCGTCGGTCCGGCATGGTCGAAGTCTAGCCTTGAACCATGGTTTTACTACAAATGTAGTAGTAGAGTGTGGCCATGGAAAAAGTGGACATCATTGGGGGTGGAATTGCCGGTTTGGCGCTCGCGGCCCGGCTTGATCCCGGACGGTTCGACGTCACCATCCACGAGCAACGGCCCGAACTGCCCGGCGTGGGAACAGCCTTGGCTATGTGGTCCGGCGCCCAAGCGGCTTTGGCGGAACTCGGGTTGCTGGAAACGCTGAAGGCGGCAGGAGCCCGGCTGGCTTCAGGCGCCCTCCGCGACCCCTCGGGCCATCCCATGCTCGCCATGCAAGGCAACGTGCTCATGGGCATCTCACGGCCCGGCCTGCTCCGCATGCTTGACTCCGCTGTTCCGCCGTCGGTCACCCGAATCACCGGAAAAGTGGCAGAGCTGCCGAACAATGGCGCGCTGCTGGTGGGCGCCGACGGAGTCCACAGCATCGTTCGCCGGACAGCTTGGGGAAGCCGCACCCAAGCACGTCCCACGCCATTCCTGGCCGTCAGGGGTGTCATCCCCTCCCAGCCGTCACCGTCCGACGTCGGAGAATACTGGGGGAGCGCCACGCTCTTCGGGCTCGCCCCCACGGGATCGGGGACCAACTGGTACGCCTCCTTCCGGTCCGGCCTCGGGCCTGACCAAGTTGACGTGGAAGAAGCCCTGGCATTGACCAGGCACATCTTCCAACACCATTCGCCGGCGGTGCAGCACGTCCTTGGGGAGGCAACCCCCGAAACATCCCTCGCCCAAAGAATCTGGACAACCCCGCCGATGGCCCGCTACGCCAAGGAAGGCATCGTGCTGCTGGGGGATGCCGCCCACGCCATGACGCCGAACCTTGGCAGGGGAGCCTGCGAAGCCCTGGTCGACGCAGTCACCCTGGGAAGGCTCCTCAACGAACTGCCCCGCAAACAAGCGCTTGCGGCCTACAACAAGCAACGAGTACTGCCCACCCAGCAACTTCGGATCGCATCATCGCTGATGGGGAGGGTGGCGCTCGCAGAAACCATGCATCCGCTGCGGGACCTCTTGCTCAAAAGCGCAGGACGACGAGTCGCCACAAGGCGGAAGAAGGTGCCAACCCCTGAGTAGGTTTTGCCGTTCCGGCGTCGTAAACTAGCTATTATTCGAACATACTTTCGAATAACGGTTATCTGTCTTGCGGTGTAAGGAGCGTGCACATGGGACTGTTCAGCGAGTCCGTAAACGTCATCTGCACTGAGGATGGCCAACCACAGGACGTCAGATGGCAAGGCCGCGACTACCAGGTCTGTGCAGAACCCTCCCGCTGGTATGAAAGACGCCAATGGTGGCTCGAAGAGACACGGGCGCCACTAGGCACAGGAGCCGGGCTCGTGGACCACGAAATCTGGCGCGTCCAACTGGTGCCGGCCCCACACACGGGGACCCACCCCGGCAGGCAAACCGAAGACACCGGAAAAAACATCACCCTTGACCTCGTCCGCCACCTCGGAAGCGGCCGATGGCGGGTCATCCGCATCCACGACGCCGCACCAAGCAGTGCAGCGGAACCCGAGGAAGCGGCCTGACCCTTGAGCTTCACCCACCTCCACGTCTCAACAGCCTTCAGCGCCCACTACGGCGTCTCCTGGCCCGAGGAACTTGCCCAAGCAGCAGCTGCCTACGGCGCCACCGCCCTCGCCTGCACTGACCGCGACGGCCTCTACGGAACCATCAAACACCTCAAAGCATGCATGGATGCAGGCATCGACCCCATAGTCGGCGTCGACCTCGCCATCCTCGATGACGACGGCGACCACCGAACCCAAACAGCCGGCAGGGTGGTAGTACTTGCCCACGGCCACAACCAAGGCGCCGGCTACCGTGCCCTCTGCCGCCTCATCTCCGATGCCCATTCCCGGACCTCCGGAAAAGCCGGGGGAACAGTCCCCGTGGCAGTCACCAGGGCAGAACTCGCCTCAAGGACCCTGGACCCTCAGACACTCAAGCCTGTCCTCACAGTCCTGATAGGCCCCGACTCGGACGTTGGCAAAGCCATGGGCGGCAGGAAATACCTGCGCCCCCGGACACTCTTCAAACAATGGATAGATGCCATGCCCCAAGGCACCATCGTCGCCGAAACCGTCTCCCACCTCAGCCCCCCGGGAGAACCCCTCAGCACCTCCCACGCCGTCCGCATGCTCAAACTCGCCCTCGAATACAACATCCCCGCCATCCTCACCAACGCCGTCCGCTACTGCGCACTGGACGGCGCAGCCACGGCAGATGTCCTGGACTCCGCCCGAACCCTGAAATCACTTCCCGAACTATTCGACGCACCCCGGCTTCAACCGGCACCCCAGCTTCAACCAACAGGGCAGGGATGGCTCAAACCCGCCGGGGACATGATGAAACTCGGCAAGGAAATCATGTCCTCCGCAGGGCAAGGAAGCGCAGAACTGGCCAAGCTCCTTGCCAACACCGAGGCGCTCGCAGACAAATGCAGGATAGATCCGGTGCAGGACATGGGCTGGAAGAAACCGGTGGTGCCCGAAGCCTCCATCATTGGCATAGACCAGGACCCCATGATCGAACTGGCCAGACGCTGTGAAGCAGGAATCGGCCGACGCTACCCGGGAATCACCGGCAAGGCCCATGAAAAGATGCGCTCGCGGTTGGAGCACGAGCTGAGGACCATCGCCACGTTGGGTTTTGCCTCCTACTTCCTCACTGTCGCCGAAGTTTCAAAGATGATCCTCGATATGGGAGTTCGCGTGGCAGCTCGCGGTTCAGGAGCATCAAGCCTGGTTAACTACCTCATTGACATCAGCCAGGTGGATCCGCTCCGTCACGAACTCATTTTCGAGCGCTTCCTCTCAGGCCACCGGTCCACCCTGCCGGACATTGACATAGACGTGGAAAGCGCTGAACGCCATAACGTCTACCGCAAGATCTTCGACCGTTTTGGTGCCGAACGGGTGACCCTGATGAGCATGCAGAACGGATACCGTGCCCGTGGAGCCGTCCGGGATGCCGGGATGGCCTTGGGAATGGATGAAGGCGAAGTCGGGGAAATCGCCAAACAGCTGTGGAGATTTTCGGCCCGAAAATTCAGGGAAGCATTGGTTGAAAAGCCGGAATTGCGCCAGTTTGCACAACGGATCGAGGCCGGCAGGGACCACGGCTCCTTGGACACGAACCAACAGCTGGACTTGCTGGTGGACCTCACCGAGCGTTTGGACCGCTTGCCCCGGCACATCTCCATGCATCCCTGCGGCGTGATCCTGGGAGACGCCGGACTCTTGGACAGGACACCCGTTCAGCCGAGCGGACTCGGTCTGCCGATGAGCCAGTTCGATAAACACGACATGGACCCCATGGGCATGCTGAAGCTGGATGTCCTGGGTGTCCGGATGCAAAGCGCCATGGCGTTTGCAGTGCGCGAAGTCATCAGGATCCATCCCGGAAAGGCGGAAGTCGTTGCCGCCGGCGGCCATCAAACCGGACCTGGGGGTGAAGGTCCGGACTACATTTCCAGCGACGGCAGAATCGACCTCAACGCCGTACCTTTCGATGATGAGGCAACCTTCGAATTGATCCGGAGCACCCATACTCTGGGCTGCTTCCAGATCGAGTCTCCGGGGCAACGCGAACTCATCGGAAAGATGGCACCCCGGGAATTCAACGACCTCATCATCGATATCTCATTGTTCAGGCCCGGGCCCATGAAATCGGATATGGTCCGGCCCTTCCTTGAACACCGGCACGGCTTTGCCCCCGAGTCCTACCCGCATCCTGATTTGAAGCCGGTTCTTGAGGAAACCCACGGCGTGACGGTCTTCCATGAGCAAATCCTGAAGACCTTCGACGTCATGACGGGATGCGGACTGGCCATGGCTGACGAGTTCCGCCGGGCGTTGGGGGATGAGGCCCGGGAACCCGGAGTTGAAGCCTATTTCCGGAAGGAAGCCATCAAAAAGTATTCCCCGGACGTAGTGGACAAAGTCTGGGGGACGCTGAAAGCCTTCGGAAGTTTTGGGTTCTGCAAGGCGCATGGAGCCGCTTTTGCGGTACCCACCTACCAATCAGCGTGGCTGAAAGCCCACCATCCGGAAGCCTTCCTTGCCGGCCTCTGGGAGCACGATCCCGGGATGTATCCGAAGCGGCTGTTGGTTTCTGAGGCCAGGAGACTCGGCATTCCCATCCTTCCCTTGGACATCAACAGGAGCCAGGCCGAGTACCGCGTTGAAAGAATCCAGGAAGGTCCCCATGCCGGCAAGCTGGGGATCCGCTTGAGCCTGACCGGGATCTACGGCTTGTCCGGTGCTGAGCTGAAGCGGATCGTGGCGGGCCAGCCCTTCGATTCGTTAGCGGATCTCCGGACGCGGGCCAGGATCAGCAAGCCCAACATCAAGAGGCTGGCCCAATTGGGTGCCTTCGACCATCTCCATAAAGATTCGGGGAGCCGGGCCAACCGGGCCGATCTGGTGCAGCATCTGCAGGCCCTGCAAAGTTCCCCCGCCAAAAAGCCCGAGGTCATCGACGGGCAGTTGGCTCTTCCCCTGGGTGATGTGGAGCTCCGGAACCTGCCGGCGGCATTGCCTGCACCAACAATGGTGGACAATGTCCGCGCTGAATTGGACCTGATGGCAGTGGACGTCAGCGAGCACTTGATGGAGAGCCACAGGCCATTGCTGGACAAACTGGGAGTAACCACGGCGGACAAGCTGCTGGGGCTGCGGAACGGTACGGAAGTCCTGGTAGCCGGGGTCCGGGTCGCAACCCAAACGCCACCCATGCGGGGAGGAAGGCGTGTGGTGTTCATCAGTATTGATGACGGCACTGGTTGCATTGACAGCGTCTTCTTCCATGAGGCCCAGGAAGAGTCAGGACCCCTCCTGTTCGGTACCAGGTTGTTGCTGATCCGCGGAACTACACGAAGGACGGGACCCAAGGGGATCAGCCTCAGTGCCACCAAAGCCTGGGACCTGAGCCGCCCCGAAACCCTGCCGTTCCACGAAAAGCCAGGTTCCGGCGTCGTTGATCCACGGGAAAGATTCCTTCCCGGGCCGCTTGACGGCATCAGTCGAAACCTTGCCATTACGGGTCTTGGAAGCTGAACGGCAGTTGGTTCCGGGACCGGCGTGCTGCTTTGGCCGCCCTCGACGGGAACCGATACGATTGACGATGGCTGGCTGTGGTCCCCGTACGCCACAAGCTATGAAGCCTTCACTATGAATAGGAGACACCCGTGTCAGATGCCCAGCAGATCACCCTCATCGTCGATGGCGAAGAGACCAAGGTGACGGAGGGGACTACAGGCGCGGAACTCTTCTTCGAGCGCCGCGATGTTGTTGTAGCCCGTGTTGACGGTGTGCTCAAGGACCTTGACCAGCCCCTCGCGGACGGCGCCAGCGTCGAGGGCGTCACCATCGAGTCCCCTGATGGCCTCAATGTCCTCCGCCACTCCACCGCCCACGTCATGGCCCAGGCTGTGCAGCAGCTGCGGCCCGATGCCAAGCTCGGCATCGGCCCCTACATCACCGACGGTTTCTACTTCGACTTCGACGTCGCTGAACCGTTCACTCCGGAAGACCTGCGCCAGCTGGAAAAGATGATGCAAAAGATCATCAACCAGAACCAGAAGTTCGTCCGCCGCGTGGTCACCGAAGAAGAAGCCCGCCAAGCCATGGCCAACGAGCCCTACAAGCTTGAACTGCTCGGAAAAAAGAACGACGCCGGCGACTCCGCCGAAGGCGTCAACGTCGAGGTCGGCGCAGGCGACATCACCATTTACGACAACGTGGACCGCAAAAGCGGCGATACTGTCTGGTGCGATCTCTGCCGTGGTCCGCACCTTCCCAACACCAAGCTGATCTCGAACGCTTTCGCGCTGACCCGTTCCTCTTCCGCTTACTGGCTGGGAAACCAGAACAACCAGCAGCTCCAGCGTATTTACGGAACGGCCTGGCCCACCAAGGATGCGCTGAAGGCATACCAGGAACGTATTGCCGAGGCCGAGCGCCGCGACCACCGCAAGCTTGGCGTGGAACTGGATCTTTTCTCCTTCCCGGACGAACTCGGCTCCGGCCTGCCCGTTTTCCACCCGAAGGGCGGAATCATCCGCAAGGCCATGGAGGATTATTCGCGCCAGCGGCACGTGGAGTCCGGCTATGAGTTCGTCTACACCCCGCACATCACCAAGGGACACCTCTACGAAGTATCCGGTCACCTGGACTGGTACAAGGACGGCATGTTCCCGGCCATGCAGGTGGATGCCGAACTCAATGAGGACGGAACAGTCCGCAAGCCGGCCCAGGACTACTACCTGAAGCCGATGAACTGCCCCATGCACAACCTGATTTTCCGTTCCCGCGGCCGGTCCTACCGGGAACTGCCGCTGCGGCTGTTCGAGTTCGGCTCCGTGTACCGGTACGAGAAATCCGGTGTCGTGCACGGCTTGACCCGCGTCCGTGGCATGACACAGGACGACGCCCACATCTACTGCACCCGAGAGCAGATGAAGGACGAACTCACCACCACCCTGAACTTCGTCCTGGGCCTCCTCAAGGACTACGGCCTTGACGACTTCTACCTGGAACTTTCCACCAAGAACGAGGAAAAGTTCGTTGGAGACGACGCCACCTGGGAAGAAGCAACCCGGACCCTTGCAGAGGTTGCCGAAGCCTCAGGGCTGGAACTGGTGCCGGATCCCGGGGGAGCAGCTTTCTACGGCCCCAAGATCTCCGTCCAGGCAAAGGACGCCCTGGGACGTACCTGGCAGATGTCCACCATCCAACTGGACTTCAACCTCCCCGAGCGGTTCGAACTCGAGTACCAGGCCGCCGACGGTACCCGCCAGCGTCCCGTGATGATCCACCGGGCACTGTTCGGCTCGGTTGAACGCTTCATGGGCGTGCTCACGGAACACTACGCCGGCGCTTTCCCGGCGTGGCTGGCTCCGGTCCAGGTAGTAGGTATTCCCGTGGCCGAAGCTTTCAACGACTACATGTTCGACGTCGTTGACCAGTTGAAGGCCGCCGGCATCCGGGCAGAGGTTGATATCTCGTCGGATCGCTTCCCGAAGAAAATCCGTACGGCCAGCAAGGACAAAATTCCCTTTGTCCTCATCGCAGGTGGCGAGGACGCCGAGGCTGGCGCCGTGTCCTTCCGCTTCCGCGACGGCAGCCAGGACAACGGCGTGCCGGTGGCTGAGGCCGTCCGCAGGATTGTCGACGCCGTGAAGAACCGCGAGAGCTAACGGAACGGATGTAGATACGGTGCAGGAGAACACAGGCGCGGAAGCCGGGTACCCCGGCGACTCAAACGTAACCGACGAGTTTGGGCTCGCCGGCGTCCCGGACGCTTTCCAGCGCCTGTGGACTCCGCACCGCATGGCCTACATCAAGGGTGGGCAGGACCAGTTCAAGAACAAGGACGACTGCCCCTTCTGTGTTGGTCCAACGCGTTCGGATGAGGAATCGCTCATCGTCTACAGGGGCAGGACGTGCTACGTCGTGCTCAACCTTTTTCCCTATAATCCGGGGCACTTGCTGGTCTGCCCCTATCGTCACGTGCCTGACTACACGGACATCACTGTTGAAGAAACAGCGGAGTTCGCAGAGCTTACCCAGACGGCAATGCGTGTACTGCGGAAGGTTTCCAACCCGAGCGGATTCAACCTGGGCATGAACCAGGGCGTGACCGGCGGGGCCGGCATTGCCGCGCACTTGCACCAGCACGTGGTTCCACGATGGGGCGGCGACGGGAACTTCTTCCCGATCATTGCCCAAACCAAGGCCATCACGCAGACTCTCGATGAGGTCCGCAAGCTCGTGGCCGAAGCCTGGCCAGGGTAGTCGAATGCTCAATAGGCATGCGCGCGGTTTCTTCACATCACTCTTCACCCCCTTCGCCCGTTGGCTCCTCAAGATGGGCGTATCGCCCGACGCCGTGACGATTGTCGGCACCGCAGGCGTCATCTTCGGCGGCCTGGTCCTCTATCCCCTGGGGCATCTGTGGTGGGGGTCGCTGATGATCGCAATCTTTGCCTTCTCCGACGTCGTGGACGGGATCATGGCGCGGCTTCACGGCAGGAGCGGTGGATGGGGCAACTTCCTGGACTCCAGCCTCGACCGGCTGGCCGACGGCGCGATCTTCGCCGGCATCACCATCTGGTTCTTCACAGGTGGCGGCGATCCCGCCATCGGATTCGCCGCGGTCATCTGCCTTGTGCTGGGAATGGTGGTTTCCTACGTCAGGGCCAAGGCCGAGTCGCTTGGGTACAGCGCCAGCGTGGGCATCGCCGAGCGGGCTGAAAGGTTGGCTTCGGTCCTCCTGGTCACCGGTTTGACGGGACTGGGTTTGCCGCAGGTGGTTCTCTTCGCCACCTTGGTCCTGCTTGCCATTGCGAGCGTCATCACCATCGTCCAGAGGATGGCCGCAGTTCACAGGCAAGCGCTGGCCGACACCAAGGGAACTGGCATCTGACCAGACCTTGCCTGCGGCATTTGTGCAGCTGTCCTGCTGAAGCCCCATTAAGGCGATCCTGCCGGGTAATACAAGTACTGCGCGCCTGCGTGGTGCGACTAGTATTACTAGTACTTGGTCACCTTGACCTGAAAACCCGGTGTGCGCTGATTGCGGTCCTCTGCTGTGTGCTGCCGGTCAGAAGGTCGTTTATCTACCCATAGGGGTTTTTGTGTCTACACCAGATGTAAGCAACGAAGCCGGTTCGTCCGCGAACAGCGTCACGGGCAGCAACCGCGTTAAGCGGGGTATGGCTGAGATGCTCAAGGGCGGCGTCATCATGGACGTCGTTAACGTCGAGCAGGCCCGTATTGCCGAGGACGCCGGCGCCGTCGCCGTGATGGCCCTTGAGCGTGTTCCTGCCGATATCCGCGCCCAGGGCGGCGTGTCCCGTATGTCCGATCCGGACATGATCGATCAAATCATTGCCGCGGTGTCCATCCCCGTGATGGCCAAGGCCCGCATCGGCCACTTCGTCGAAGCGCAGGTCCTGCAGTCATTGGGCGTGGATTACATTGACGAGTCCGAGGTCCTGACCCCGGCCGATTACATCAACCACATCGATAAGTGGAACTTCACCGTCCCGTTCGTGTGCGGTGCCACCAACCTGGGTGAGGCGCTGCGCCGGATCAACGAGGGCGCGGCGATGATCCGTTCCAAGGGCGAGGCCGGCACCGGGGATGTTTCCAACGCCACCGGTCACATGCGCAAGATCCGCGCCGAGATCGCGAAGCTCTCCTCCCTGCCCGAGGACGAACTGTACGTTGCTGCGAAGGAACTGCAGGCCCCGTACGAGCTGGTCAAGGAAGTTGCTGCCACGGGCAAGCTCCCGGTGGTGCTGTTCACCGCCGGCGGCATCGCGACCCCGGCTGATGCTGCGATGATGATGCAGCTAGGCGCTGACGGCGTGTTCGTCGGCTCCGGTATCTTCAAGTCCGGCAACCCGGCCCAGCGCGCCGCCGCCGTCGTCAAGGCAACCACCTTCCACGACGACCCGGACGTGATCGCGAAAGTCTCCCGCGGCCTCGGCGAAGCGATGGTCGGCATCAACGTCGACGAAATCCCCGAACCCCACCGCCTCGCAGAGCGCGGCTGGTAAAGCACCCCGACGACGCCGGCTGGCCAACCTTAACGGTGACCAGCCGGCGTCGTTGTTTTAAGCCTCCTCCAGGCCGCGGCGTTTCAGCAGCGGTTCCAGGTGCGCGTCGCGTCCACGGAAAATCCGGAAGGACTCGAGGGGGTCGCGGCTGTTGCCTCGGGAGAGCAGTTCCTGACGGAAGTGGTCACCGTTTGCCCGTGTCAGCCCGCCGTTGTCCTTGAACCATTCGACGGTGTCCGCGTCCAGGACTTCACTCCAGATGTAGGAGTAGTACCCCGCTGCATATCCTGCGCCCGCGAAAATGTGCTGGAAGTAGCCGCTGCGGTAGCGGGGCGGGATCAGCGGATGGGCGATCCCGGAGTCCACGAGGGACCGGCTTTCGAAATCCATGATGTCTTCGGGGATTTCTTCTGCCCCCAAAGCGTGCCACGCCATGTCCAACAGCGCGGCGCCGAGGTATTCCGTGGTCGCAAAACCCTCACCCCAGAGGAGCGATGCCTCGAGTTTCTCCACTGTTTCCCCGGGCAGTGGCTGGTCCGTGACATGATGCCGGGCATAGTTTGCCAGCACTTCCGGCCACGTGAGCCACATCTCATTGACCTGGGAAGGGTACTCGACGAAGTCCCGCGGTACTGATGTCCCGGAGAACCGTGGGAAGGCCACGTCGGAGAACAAGCCGTGCAGCGCGTGCCCGAACTCGTGGAACACTGTGCGGACCTCGTCCAGGGTCAGCAGCGCAGGTTCGCCGGGCGCCGGTTTGCTGACGTTGAGGTTATTGATGACTACCGCCCGGGTTCCCAAAAGGTGGGACTGGTCCACGAGGGAGTTCATCCACGCTCCGCCACGCTTGGTCTCCCTGCTGAAATAGTCGCCCAGGAAGAGACCGAGGCTGCTGCCGTCCCCGTCCCGGACTTCCCACACCCGGACGTCGGGGTGGTAGCCCTGAAGGTCGGGCCGCTCGTGGAACGTAACCCCGTAGAGCTGCGTGGCGGCATGAAAAACCCCGTTCACAAGTACCGATTCCAGGGCGAAGTAGGGGCGCAGGGCTTGCTCGTCCACCTGGAACTTTTCCTTGCGTACCCGGGCCGAATAGTAGGCCCAATCCCAAGGTTCCAGGCTGTGCCCGGCTTCTTCGGCCAAGGCCCGGGCTTCGGCGTGTGCGTTCCGCATCGCCGCAGGGGCGAGCTTGGTGAGCATGCCTTGTACTGCTGCCAAGTCCGGGGCGGTCTGCCGGTCCACCATCAACTCCGCGAAATTCGGGAATCCCAGGAGGCTTGCTTTCTCTGCCCTGAGGCGGACGGTGCGCGCAATGAGGTCCCGCACATCCAGGGGCCCGGCTTCGATTCCACGGGAAACGGAAGCCTCGTAAAGTCGGCGCCGGACCTCACGATCCTCAAGCGAAGCCAGCACAGGTTGGTTGCTGGGCTGGATGAGGCCGAGCAGGTACTTGCCGTCCGCTCCTGCCTCCCTCGCGGCCTCGGCGGCAGTTGCGATGTCTTCGGTGGAAAGGCCCGCCAAACCGGCAGGGTCCTCGACCAGGACGGCGGCCGCTTTCATTCCTTCTTTGACGCGCTGCCCATAGTCAGTGCCCAGCCTGGAGAGTTCGGCGTTGATGGCACGGAGCCGGTCCTGGCTGGATTGGTCCAGCTGGATGCCGGACTGCCTGAACTCTTTCAGGTACTCCTCCACCAAGCGCGCGGAGGCGGCATCCAGCGAAGAAGTGTCGATAGCGAGGAACCGTTCGTAGAGGCCGCTGTTCAAGTAGATGGCATCCTGGTGTTCAGCCAGCTTGGGGGACACATCAGTCTCGATCTCCCGGATTTTCTCGGAGGCATCGGCCGAGACCAGCGTAAAGAAGGCCGCGGCAGCGCGTGCCAGGAGCTGTCCTGAGCGTTCCATGGCAGCGGCAGTGTTTTCGAAGGTCGGGGGTTCGGAGTTGCCCGTAATCGCCGTGATTTCCTGCAGCTGCGCAGCGAGCCCGGCGTCGATCGCTTCAGCATAGTGTTCGGGGGAGATGTCCGCGAAGGGTGGAAGCCCGAAGGGCAGCTCGCTGGGAGACAGCAGGGGATTGGTCATGAAGTGACTCTTTCACTTAACAAGCACGTCCTCAAGGGTGGCACGCACCCTTCTTCGCGGGGCGCGCCCATAGGATTGGCCCTATGGGGAACATCACCTTTTTCCGGGTCCGCTCACTGGCGAAGCCGGCGGCCGTGCTGGCGATTGCCGCCGCCTTGTCGCTGTCGCTGAACTCCTGCGGCGTGCTCGCCGAAGAGCCCGATCAATCAAGCAGTACTGCGGCAGCGCCGGAGACGGTCACGCCCACTCCGACGCCCACCCCGACCCCGACCCCCGGCAAAGGGCCGGCGTGCCCAACGCTTCGCTGCACGTCCGTCACGGTCACCGGAGACATGCTGGTTCACACCCAGCTCTGGCAACAGGCGCGCGCTGATGCGGCCGCGGCAGGACAGCCCGGCTACAACTTCGTCCCGCTCCTGGAGGGCCAGCGCCGCTACATCAGTGCCAGCGACCTTGCGATCTGCCATCAGGAAACTCCGGTGGCCACCTCTGAGGGTCCGTTCTCCGCTTACCCGTCGTTCAACGTGCCGCCGCAGATCATCGCGGCCTCGAAAGACGTGGGATACCAAGCCTGCACAACAGCAAGCAACCACACCATCGACCGCGGAACCGAAGGTCTCTTGCGGACCTTGGATGCCCTGGATGCGGCCGGCCTGAAGCACACAGGCTCCTACCGTACCGAGGCGGCCTCAAAAGAAATCCTGCTGCTCAAGACCCCTGCGGCCACCGTGGCCGTCATCGAAGGCACCTATGGCCACAACGGCCAGATCCCGGAGTATCCGTGGTTGGTCGACGAGCTTGACCCGGCCGTGATGATTGCCAAGGCAAAACAGGCGCGCGCCTCGGGAGCGGATATTGTGCTGGGCGTCATGCACGCAGGAGACGAATACGCCAGTGAGCCGAACGCGCAGCAGCAGGAGACCGCCCATGCGCTGGTGGACAGCGGGCAGTTCACCATGATCTACGGCCACCACACCCATTCCGTGCTCCCGATCGAGAATTACAAGGGCACCTGGATTGTCTATGGCCTGGGCAACGGCGTCACCGAGTTGTCACCGTGGTACGTGGTCAACAATGAAGGACTGCTGGTACGCGCCCAGTTCAGCCAGAACGAGGCCGGTCAGTGGACCGCATCCGATCTTGCCTGGGCGCCCTCGGTGATCGTCCGCGACCCCTACCGCTGGTGCTCCGTGGCCAGTGACGCGCCCCAAGGTGTCTGTGCGTCGCCGGCTGCCGACGCCGAAACCCGCCTACGTACCCGGACGGTAGTCGAGTCCATGGGTGCAGCGGCCGCGGGAGCCCGCGAGCTGCTGGTCACCCAGGAGAAGTAGCGCCTTACCGCGGGCGGCGGGCAGCGTGTTCGCGGGCGAGGCGGGCGTATCCGTCGTCGGGCTTTCCCGGAACAAACTCACCGAACTTGCGTTCCGCGGCGGTCTTGATCAGGAAGTCGGCGATGGCAGGGTTCTTGGGCAGCAGCGAGCCGTGGAGGTAGCTGGCCACCACGTTCCGGTAGCGCGCCCCCTCGTGGCCGTCCTTGCTGTTGTTGCCGGCGCCTTTGGTCACCGTGCCAAGAGGTTCGACGCCGGGTCCCAGGGTGGTCTGCCCGCTGTGGTTCTCGTACCCAAGGATTTCGCCGAATTCGGGGGACTTCAGGGTCACGTTGCCGATCAGGCGTTCATCGGTGCCCTGGGTCTCGACGTCAAGGATGCCGATTCCCGGAATGACGGGACCGGCGCTGGTCTTGAAGAATTTGCCGAACAACTGGTACAGGCCGCAGATAACCAGCATGGGCGCGCCGTCCTCGGCCACGGCGCGCAATTGTGCGGCCCGGGCCTGAAGATCCTCCTGGATGACTACCTGGCCGCTGTCCTGGCCGCCTCCGCCCACAATAAGGTCCACGTCGTCGGGGAACTCGTCGCCGACGTTGTATTCAAGGAGTTCCGGGGTATAGCCGTGCCACTTGATTCTTTGTTGGAGAACCAGTGCGTTGCCCCAGTCCCCGTAGATGTTCATGTCCTTCGGATAGAGCTGGAGGACCCGAAGGGTTCCTTTTGATTCCGATGTCATGAGACCACCTCAACAATGGTGATTTTGGCCAGTTCGCGGCGGATGGCGAGCATGGCCGTGTAGGTGCAGAAGATCCTCTTGGGTTTGCCGCGGGATCCGTCAATGAACTTGCGCAGCGCAGCCGTGATGTCAGTTTCGACGGCGCCGAAGGGCACCTCGTCGTACTGGAGGCGAAGCGCCATGTCGTAGGCGCGGACGCCCGTGAGGACTTCCACGCCGTCTTCGCGCAGCGATTCGAATTCAACGTCCCACAGCCACGACATATCCCTGCCGTCCGCGTAGTTGTCGTTGATGGCGATCATGGTTGCGTACCCGCCCGCCGGGAATGACTTAAGGCCCAGCCGGAATCCGCTGGGGTTCTTCACCAGCACCAGTTCCAGCGGCTGGCCGTCAACCGTGAGGCTCTCACCGCGGCCGAAGGCCGGCGCTACTTCACCCAGGGCCTTGACCAGCTTGGGGGTGTCCACAGCGCCGGTTCCCAGGATTGCGCGGGCCAGCGACAACGCTGCAGCAGCATTGAAGATGTTATAGACGCCACGGAGCTTCATGGGGGTGGTCACCGTTTCGCCGTCGAACTCAAAGTCGGCGTCGCGGGCACCTACGCGGCGCAGTACGACGTCGGCCTCCGGTGCCGCAGGCAGCTCGCCTGCGGGGGTGGTGCCGGGGGAAGCGGTTCCGGTAGCCGTGCGCATTTCGTCGTCGTTGGGGAAAGTACTCCGCAGCGACTCATCGAGGCCGAAGTAGCGGACCGCGGCATGGTGGACGGACCCGAGTCCCTGCACGCTGCCGGCAATCCGGGCTACCCGCGGATCTTCCCGGTTCAACACCACGGTGTCCGTGGTCTTCATGGCGATGTGTTCCAGGAGGCGGGCGGTCTTGTCGATTTCGCCGAACCTGTCCAGTTGGTCACGCAGCACATTCAGCAGCAGGCTGAAGCGCGGCGAGACCTTGTTGACGAAGTGCACGGCGTGCGCCTCATCCAGTTCCAGCACCGCCACGTCGGCGTCGAGTTTTCCGCGCCAGTCCACATCCCCCAATAGGGACGCAGCCACGCCGCGGGTGAAGTTGCTGCCGCTGCGGTTGGTGAACACCTTCAGGCCTTGGCTTTCGAGCAGTTCCACCACCATTTTGGTTGTGGTTGTCTTGCCGTTCGTCCCACTGACAACGGCCACCCCATGGGGCAGGGAAGCCAGGGTCCGTTCCATGAAGCCGGGGTCGATTTTTTCCACTACGAGGCCGGGAAATGCCGAGCCTCCGCCGCGGAGCCGGGACAGGCCGCGGACCAGCTTGCCGAGGGGGACGCTGAAGGAAAACATGCTCTGTAATATATCCCAGTTGCGGCATGGAGCCTTGTCCCGTTGCCGCCCGTGGGGTCTGCGGACACTATGATGGTCCAATGACCAAAACCCTTTCCGACGCTTCGTCGCGCGTTGGTGCCGGACTCCGGATCGGCGTGCTGGCGCTCCAAGGCGACTTCCGCGAGCACATCCACGCGGTGGAAGCTGCAGGCGCCACCGGTGTCGGGATCCGCAGGGCCGGGGAACTCGATGACATTGACGGCCTGATCATCCCTGGCGGCGAGTCAACGGCAATCGACAAGCTCGCCAGGATATTCGACGTAGCTGATCCCTTGCGTCAACGGATCGCCGACGGACTTCCCGTCTACGGTTCGTGTGCAGGCATGATCCTGCTCGCCAACGACATCGCGGACCCCGCCACAGACTTGGCCGGAAACCCCCAGCAGACCTTCGGTGGGCTTGACATCACGGTCCGCCGCAACGCCTTTGGGCGCCAACGGGAATCATTTGAAACGGACCTGGACTTCAAGGGCCTTGATTTCAGTGCCGGCGAGTCCGGCGTGGACCCGGTGCACGCGGTATTCATCCGCGGACCGTGGGTGGAACGGGTTGGTCCGGACGTTGAGATCCTGGCGCAGGTGGATCCCGACCACGCCAGCCACACGGCCACCCTGCACGGGATGGCTAGAATTGTTGCAGTGCGCTCCGGCCGTTTGCTGGCCACTTCCTTCCATCCGGAGGTAACAGGGGAGAAGCGCGTGCATGAACTCTTTATTCGAATGATCAGAGGAGAAGCGTAAAGCATGTCAGGCCACTCCAAATGGGCGACCACCAAGCACAAGAAAGCCGTCATTGACGCCCGCCGTGCAAAGTCGTTCGCCAAACTGATCAAGAACATCGAAGTTGCCGCCCGCATGGGTGGTCCGGACCTCGCCGGCAACCCTGGCCTGGAACTGGCAGTCACCAAGGCCAAGAAGACCTCGGTGCCCAACGACAACATCGACCGCGCCATCAAGCGCGGCGCCGGCCTCACCGGTGAAGTGGTGGACTACACCGAGATCATGTACGAAGCCCGCGGTCCGCAGGGTTCGGCGTTGCTCATCGAATGTTTGACGGACAACAAGAACCGTGCAGCCTCCGAGGTCCGGTTGGCGATTTCGCGCAACGGCGGCACCATTGCCGATCCCGGATCCGTGAGCTACCTGTTCACCCGCAAGGGTGTCGTGGTCCTGCCCAAGAATGGATTGTCCGAGGACGACATCCTTATGGCCGTCCTCGACGCCGGCGCCGAAGAGGTCAAGGACAGCGGCGACAACTGGGAAATCCACTCCGAGCCTTCGGACCTTCAGGCCATCCGCGATGCCCTGAAGGAAGCCGGAATCGAGTACGAGTCGGATGAGGCAGAGTTTGTGCCGTCCATGCAGGTGGACCTCGATGTCGATGGTGCCAAGAAGTTCATGAAGCTGGTGGACGCGTTGGAAGACCTGGACGATGTCCAGAACGTCTACAGCAACGCCGACTTCAGCGACGAGGTCCAAGCAGCCCTCGACGCCGACTAACAGCCGTTCACGCCGGCAGCCTCACATCCGCTGAGGCGTTACATTCACTGAGAAAGGCCCGGATTTGACTCTTCGCGTATTGGGAGTCGATCCGGGCCTTACCCGTTGCGGGATCGGCGTCGTGGATATCGAACGGAACCGCCGCGCAACCATGGTGGCTGTCGGCGTCGTCGGTACCTCGGCGGAACTCACCCTGGACAGGCGCCTGCTGGTCATCGCCCAGGCAATCGATGAGTGGCTGGACCTTCATCAACCCGATGTGGTGGCCGTGGAGCGCGTCTTCTCCCAAATGAACGTCAGTACCGTCATGGGCGTGGCGCAGGCGTCGGGAGTGGTGATTGCGGCTGCCGCCCGGCGGGACATACCGGTGGCACTGCACACGCCATCCGAAGTCAAGGCGGCGGTCACGGGCAGCGGAAGTGCCAACAAGGACGCCGTCACCAAGCTGGTCACCAAGATCCTTCGCCTGGACGCCCCGCCCAAGCCGGCCGATGCCGCCGACGCCCTCGCCTTGGCGCTCACCCACGCCTGGCGGGCGGGAAACGGGACGGGAGCTCCCGGTGCAAAGGGCAGCTCTGCCCTGACGCCAGCCCAGAAAGCATGGGCAGAAGCTGAAGCGAAGGCGCGGCGCGCGCGCTGAATGCCGGCTGCGCTTGCTAGGGTATTCGTAGATATGTTCGGATAGTTACAGGAGCCCGGTCTTGATCAGTTTTCTTCGTGGCACGGTTGCCCACGTCGGGTTGTCGACGGCAGTGATCGACCTCAACGGTGCAGGCATGAGCGTCTACGCCACACCACAGACGCTGAGCCACCTGAAGCCCGGCGATGAAGCCAAGCTCTTTACGTCCATGATCGTCCGTGAGGATTCGCTGACGCTGTTTGGCTTTGCCGATGACGACGAACGTGAGGTCTTCGATGTCCTTCTCAGCGTCAGCGGAGTAGGGCCGCGGCTGGCGTTGGCCGTCCTTGCCGTCCATGAGCCGGAGGCCATCCGCGTGGCCGCGCACACCGGAGACGGCAAGGCGTTCACCAAGGTCCCGGGCATCGGGCCGAAGGTCGCTGGCCGGATCGTCCTGGAGTTGGCAGGCAAGCTGGTTCCCCATGGCACAGGCACCGCCAGCGCCCCTGCCGCACAGGTAACCGCTGAGTGGAAGCCACAGGTAGTTGCGGCCATGACCAGCCTGGGATGGTCGGAAAAAGACGCTACGGGCAGCATCGACAAAGCCATGGCCGACTCACCCGAGCTCGTGGACTCGGGCAACGTCGCCCAGATCCTTCGTGCGACCCTTCGCTGGCTGGGCCAGGACGGGGCCCGTGCGGGCAACCGCGTAGGCAGCCGTGGCTGAGCAATCCCTGGTCGCCGGGGGCGAGGAACCGGAAGAGCGTGTCATCGAGGCCGCCCTCCGGCCCAAAAACCTTCACGACTTCGTGGGCCAGCACAGGGTCCGGAAGCAGCTTTCGCTGGTCCTGGAAGCCTCACGCATGCGTGATCGGAGCGCCGACCACGTTCTTTTGTCAGGGCCTCCGGGACTCGGCAAGACCACCCTTGCCATGATCATCGCTGCCGAGATGAATGCCCCCCTGCGGATCAGCAGTGGCCCGGCCATCCAGCACGCCGGGGATTTGGCTGCCATCCTCTCCTCCTTGTCGGAGGGCGAAGTCCTGTTCCTGGACGAAATCCACCGCATGTCCCGGCCCGCCGAAGAAATGCTGTACATGGCCATGGAAGACTTCCGCGTCGACATCGTGGTGGGCAAGGGCGCCGGAGCCACCGCCATTCCACTGGAGCTCCCGCCGTTCACCTTGGTTGGTGCCACAACCCGTGCCGGGCTCCTTCCCGGGCCCCTGAGGGACCGCTTCGGCTTCACGGGCCACTTGGAGTTCTATTCGGTCGAAGAACTTGAACTCGTCCTCCGCCGTTCCGCAGGCCTGTTGGACCTGAAGGTCAATTCGGCCGGCTTTACGGAGATTGCGGGCCGTTCACGCGGCACGCCGCGTATCGCCAACCGCTTGCTTCGCCGTGTCCGCGACTGGGCCCTGGTACACGGCATCGAGCAGATCGACGCGCGGTCAGCCGCCGCAGCCCTGGATATGTACGAGGTAGACGCCCGCGGGCTCGACCGCCTGGACCGCGCTGTCCTGGAGGCCCTGATCACCAAGTTCAACGGTGGCCCGGTGGGTCTTTCCACGCTGGCCATCGCCGTCGGCGAAGAGCCGGAGACAGTGGAGACCGTGGCAGAGCCGTACCTGGTCCGTGAAGGCCTGATGGGACGCACGCCGCGGGGCCGCATCGCCATGGCGTCAGCCTGGACCCACCTGGGGTATGCCGTCCCTGCCGGGGTGTTTGGCCAGGAAGCCTTTCCCTTGTTCGAAGAGGATGAAAACCACGCTGAGAGCGTAGACAGCATCGGTTAACACGCTGCACCCGGAATTTCCCACTAGACTGGTATGACGCTCGGCACAGGACGCTGCCGTGAACGCAAACGTAAGTACAGAACGGAACTTCCCTGTGGATCCAATGACCATATTGCTCTTCGTCATGCTGGGACTCTTTGTCTTCATGATGTTCCGCCGCAACAAGAAGACCCAGCAGCAGCAGGCTGAAATGCAGTCGAAGTTTGCTCCGGGCGTTGACGTCATGACCAGCTTTGGCCTGTTCGGCCGCATTGTCTCCATCGACGAGGCCGAGAACAAGGTAGTTTTGGAGCTTTCCCCGGGCAACGAAGCCACGGTGCACCGCCAGGCAGTAACCAAGGTCATCGACCAGCCGGCAGAGGAAACCCCGGTTGTTCCGGATGATGCGTCCTCGCTCACCGTAACCGGCACGGAGGCCCCGGCTGCTCCGGAGACTCCCGAGGAAACCATTGCGCGCCTCAACAAAGAGGACAAGAAGGACAACTAGCACTGTCAGCCGCGGTACCACCGCGCAAGATAACTTCTACGGCAGCGGAGAGCCGCCGGCGGACGCCCACCGGCGTCGGCCGGCGGCTGGCCGGCGATAACAGGAAGATCGATAATGGCACGGACCGGCCCTAGGAATTCAGCGCGCAGAGTGCTGACTTGGCTTGGAGCAATATTCGTCGTACTAACCGCAGTTCTGGCCGGGGGTGTCATCACCGGCAACGCCACGTGGGCTCCCAAGCTTGCGCTGGACCTTGAGGGCGGAACCCAGATGATCCTGGCGCCACGCGTCGAGGGCTCCAGCGAGATCAACGAAGAACAGCTCAACCAGGCCGTGGCGATCATTCGCCAGCGCGTTGATGGTTCCGGCGTAGCAGAAGCCGAGATCAGCACGCAGTCCGGCCGCAACGTGGTGGTCAGCCTTCCGGGAACACCGTCGAAGGAAACCCGCGACCTCATTCAAGCTTCGGCGGACATGAACTTCCGCCCCGTGATTGCCGCAGCTGACCCGGCGGCAATTCCTGCCGAGTCGCGCACGCCCGATGACCAGCTGAACAAGCCCACGGCCGAGCCGACGAACGCCAGCGACACCAACTGGGTCACTCCGGAAGTCCAAAAGGAATTCGAGGCCCTGGATTGCGTCAATCCGGCTGCGGAGAAGCGCGAGCGTTCCGACCCGGCCAAGCCACTGGTGACGTGCGAACTTGCTACGGACAAGACCCCCGCCATCAAGTACATCCTCGGTCCCGTAGAGGTCAAGGGCCAGGACATTGCCGATTCTTCCTTCTCCCAGGTCCAAGGAGCACAGGGTTCCGTCACCAACTCCTGGGGCGTCAATATCGAGTTCAACGGCGACGCTACGGAGAAGTTCAAGAAGGTTACCGAACGGCTCAACCAGTTCTACAACGCGTCCCTGGCACAGGGTGGCAACGATCCCAAGGCACAGTTCGCCATTGTCCTGGACGACCAGGTCATTTCCGCCCCTCGCGCACTGGCTGTCATCACGGACGGCAAGCCGCAGATCACGGGCAACTTCACGCAAGCATCCGCCAAGGCGCTTTCCGAGCAGCTCCGCTACGGCGCGCTGCCGATCTCCTTTGAGATCCAATCACAGGAACAGATTTCCGCAACCCTGGGTGGCGACCAGCTGCGCCTGGGTCTCCTGGCCGGCATCATCGGACTCGTGCTCGTGGTGGTCTACTCGCTCTTCCAGTACCGCGCACTTGGGCTCGTCACCATCGCTTCCCTCGTAGTCGCCGGCGCGCTGACCTACCTCGCGATCGCCATCCTCGGCTGGACCGAAAACTACCGTTTGTCCCTGGCCGGTGTCGCGGGCCTCATTGTGGCCATTGGCCAGACTGCGGACTCCTTCATCGTGTACTTCGAACGTATCCGTGACGAGCTGCGCGAAGGCAGGGGCCTGGTGTCCGCCGTCGAGAACGGCTGGAAGCGCGCCAAGCGCACCGTTCTGGCCTCCAAGGCAGTCAACCTCCTTGCAGCCGTGGTGCTGTACTTCGTCGCCGTCGGTAACGTCCGTGGCTTTGCCTTCACGCTGGGCCTGACCGCTGTGGCCGACCTCATCGTCGTGTTCATGTTCACCCACCCCATGCTGCAGGTCCTGGCCCGCACCAAGTTCTTCGGAGAAGGCCACCGCTTCTCCGGACTGTCTCCTGACCGCCTTGGAGCGGTGCCGTTGTACCGGGGTGCCGGCCGGATCCGGACAGCCGAGGAGAAGCCCGCCAACGTCAGGCCCCGTAACGCCGGTGCCGTGGCGGAAGCCGAACGGCGCATGACCATCGCCGAACGACGCCTTGCCGAGAAGGGGCAGCTCACCGGCTCGTCCAACGGCAACAAGTCATCCAACGCCACCAGCGAGGAGAAGTAATGACTACCAGCTTCGCGACCTTCGGCTATGAGCTCTACACGGGCAAGCGGTCCTACAATTTTGTGGACTCGAAGAAGATCTGGTTCATCATCGCTGCCGTGGCAGTGGCGTTGTCCATCCTCATCCCGGTGCTCAAGGGCGGCTTCAACCTGGGCATCGAGTTCCGCGGCGGTTCTGAGTTCACCGTGTCCAATGTGTCCACCACGGATGCCGGACTCGGAGAGAAAGCGGTCCACGACGTCGTTCCCGGTGCCGTGCCGCGCGTTGCCAACGTTGCCGGCAACACCATGCGAATCCAGACGGACCAGTTGACCGATGATGAGACCAACCGCATCAAGGAAGGCCTCACCAGCGCCTACGGGGTCACCGACAACGAAGTGACATCCAACTTCGTCGGCCCCACGTGGGGCCAGGACGTGACCCGGCAGGCATTGATCGGCCTGGTGGTGTTCGTCGGCCTGGCTGCTGTCCTCATGGCGCTGTACTTCAGGACGTGGAAGATGTCCCTGTCCGCCCTGGTGGGCATGCTGGTGACGATGTTCGTCACGGCGGGTGTGTACGCCCTGAGTGATTTTGAAGTAACCCCGTCGGCCATCATTGGCTTCCTGACGGTCCTTAGCTATTCGCTGTACGACACCGTGGTGGTCTTCGACAAGATCCGGGAGAACACTTCGGACATTTCCACTTCCACCCGCCGGACGTTCGGCGAAGAGGTGAACCTCGCGGTCAACCAGACCTTGGTGCGCTCGATCAACACCATGATGGTTGCTGTCCTCCCCGTGGCAGCGATCCTCTTCATTGGTGCCGGACTCCTAGGGGCCGGAACCCTCCGCGACCTGTCCCTGGCGCTGTTCGTCGGGATCCTCATCGGTACCGCAGCCACCATCTTCATTGCCGCTCCGCTGTACGCCTGGCTCCGCCAGGGCGAACCGGAACTCGTGAAGCAGGCGAAGAAGGTGGCCCACCGGAGGGCTGAAGCCGCTGCCTGACGAAGGCGCTTGAACAACGGAAAGAGCCGGCCCCTGCCAGGATGCAGGGGCCGGCTCTTTGACTTGCCGCTGTTCGCGTCATGTGCGTCGCGGTTGCGGAAGCATTCGTTGGCGGGAATAGACTGGAAGAATTAAATCGGTCGTGAGGGGTACTTCTGTGGAAGAGCGTGCGACGTCGGCACCACCGGCGGGCGGAGAAGACGGTCACAGCGGTGTGGCGGTTCCAGCAACAAGCGTGGCTGGGCGGTCTGCTGCTGTGCCGGTTGACGCCCCGGGGGCGCGTCCAACCTTCCCCGGACGGCGGGAAAGGACCCGTTCGCGGCTTGCCCGGCTTACCGGACGTGGGGTAGCTCCGTATTCGCCCATCCTGGAGCCGCTCCTCCGCACTGTCAGGGCCAACAACCCCAAAGAGGATTTCGACCTCATCCAGCGCGCCTTCGCAGTGGCCGAGCAGAGCCACCAGGGGCAGAAGCGCAAGAGCGGCGACCCCTACATCACCCATCCCGTCGCCGTCGCCACGATCCTGGCCGAACTGGGCATGACCGGCACCACCTTGGCTGCGGCGCTGCTCCACGACACCGTGGAGGATACGCCGTACACGCTGGCAGACCTGACCCGTGACTTCGGGCCCGAAGTGGCCATGCTCGTGGACGGGGTGACCAAGCTGGACAAGGTCAGCTTCGGTGAGGCTGCCCAGTCCGAGACCGTCCGCAAAATGGTCGTGGCCATGGCCAAGGACATCCGGGTCCTCATGATCAAGCTCGCGGACCGTCTGCATAACGCCAGGACGTGGCGTTTCGTCTCTGCGGAATCTTCCTCCCGCAAGGCTCGGGAGACCCTGGAAATCTTTGCCCCGCTGGCGCACCGCCTTGGCATGAACACCATCAAGTGGGAGCTCGAGGATCTCTCCTTTGCAGCCCTGTATCCCAAGGTGTACGAGGAAATCGTCCGGATGGTGGGGGACAGGACCCCCGAGCGGGAGAAGAGCCTCAGCGTCATCCGCAACCAGATCGCCGACGATCTTCGGACGGCGCGCATCAAGGCCACCATTACCGGCCGTCCCAAGCACTACTACTCGATCTACCAAAAGATGATCGTCCGGGATAAGGACTTCGACGACATCAACGACCTCATGGGCGTGCGCGTGCTGGTTGATTCGGTCCGCGACTGTTACGCCGCGCTGGGCACACTGCATTCGCGGTGGAACCCCTTGCCCGGGCGTTTCAAGGACTACATCGCCATGCCGAAGTTCAACATGTACCAGTCCCTGCACACCACCGTGATCGGTCCGGGCGGCAAACCGGTGGAGATCCAGATCCGTACGCATGAGATGCATCGCAGGGCCGAATACGGTGTGGCCGCGCACTGGAAGTACAAGGATCAGCCCAACCGTACCGCTGTCGGCCCCGGCAGCCCCCGGGACGGAGACATGGGCTGGCTGAGGTCGCTGGTGGACTGGCAGCAGGAAACATCGGATCCGGGCGAGTTCCTGGACTCTTTGCGGTACGAGATCAACGCCCGTGAGGTGTTCGTCTTTACCCCCAAGGGTGAAGTCATGGCTTTGCCCGCAGGCTCTACTCCCGTTGACTTCGCCTATGCCGTGCACACGGAAGTGGGCCACAGGACCATTGGTGCCCGCGTTAACGGCAAGCTCGTTCCGCTTAACAGCGAACTGAACCACGGCGACTGGGTCGAAATCTTCACCTCCAAGGCCGAAGGTGCAGGTCCCAGCCAGGACTGGCAGCACTTCGTCAAATCGGCCCGTGCCCGCAACAAAATCCGCCAGTGGTTCACCAAGGAACGCCGCGAGGAAGCAATTGACCGCGGCAAGGACATGCTGACGCGGGCCATGCGGAAGCAAAACCTTCCCTTGCAGCGGCTCATGACCCACGACGCGCTGTCTGCTGTGGCCGAGGAGTTCCACTACGTCGATATCTCCGGGCTCTACGCGGGCGTGGGCGACGGACACACGTCCGCCCAGTCGGTCATGGAGAAACTCGTCGAGCACCTGGGCGGCCAAGAGACGCCGGACGAGGACCTTGACGAGGTCAGCATCCCCACCCAGGTGGCCAAGTCCAAGTTCTCCGATTCAGGTGTGATCGTGCGTGGAGTCGGGGATGTCTGGGTGAAACTCGCCCGGTGTTGCACTCCGGTGCCGCCGGATCCGATCCTTGGCTTCGTGACGCGTGGTTCGGGAGTCTCTGTCCACCGGACGGACTGCACCAACGTTTCCGGGCTCCGGGACCAGCCGGACAGGATCGTCGAGGTCGAGTGGGCGCCGACGCAGTCAAGCGTGTTCCTCGTGGAGATCCAGGTCGAAGCATTGGACCGGAAGTCGCTCCTCTCCGACGTCACCCGTGTACTTTCGGAAAACCACGTGAACATCCTGGCTGCTTCGGTGCATACGTCCAGCGACAGGGTAGCCATCTCGAAGTTTGCCTTCGAGATGGGGGATCCGAAGTATCTCCACCATGTCCTAAGCGCTGTTCGTCGCATTGACGGTGTGTTCGACGTGTACAGAACTACCGGCAACCGTCGCCGCACCTAGCGTTCAGCCAGCGCGGCGAGTGTCGTCAAGGCCCGTTTCTTGTGGGGAACGCGCGGTGCGGCCTCGACGGCCAGTGTGAGTAGCCGCAGGCGAACGCCCAGGTCCGGACGTGCCAGCAGCGAGAACAAGGCCGGCAGTGCCCGTTCTTCCTCGATATGCAGTGCGATGTCCGCTGCCGTCCGCAAGGGACTGCTGACGAGCATGCCGCCGAGGCTCACGACGTCCATTTGGCCCAGCCTGACTTCGTGGAGGCTGCAGTCCCGGGCGCCGCGGAGACTTGAGATACGGTGCTTCGCGTCGACCAGGAGTGACAGCCGCTCCGGAGGAGCCGCGCAACCGTAGATCCAGGCTGCTGTCAGGCGCCCCGCCACGACCTTGGTGCGCATCCTGGCGGGAACTGTGAGGGCCGCCGCACGTGCGCGCAGCCTCGGGGTTGTTGCCACTCCAGGGGCTGCGTAACTCTTTCCGTAGAGCGGGCGAAGGATCCCGTCCAGTGCCATGCTTTGAAGCTCCGGCCACGTGAATATCCGGCTGGGGGAGTACAACTCTTGGAGGGCGGGCTCCTGCAGGTGCGCGGCGGGATCGAAGGAGTGCATGCTCTGATCATTTCCCGCAGCCCTTAAATGCGCACAGGCCCCGGTTCGGTTATGTGGATAACCAAACCGGGGCCTGCAGCCACGCGGTAAGTCTGCCTACGCGAGGTCGCTCGCGGACCGCTGGATCTGGTCCAGCCAGGACTGACGGGCGTCAAGGGCTTCCCGCGCTTCCTTGATGCGACGCTGGTCTCCGGCTATTTCTGCCTTTTCCAGATCGTCCTTCAGGTTGGCGATGGCCGACTCCAGTTGGCTCAGGGCGCTGTTGGTGCGCGCCTTCGTTTCAGGATTGCTGCGGCGCCACTTTTCCTCTTCGGCTTCACGCACGGCATCTTCAACCTTGCGGAGTCCGGCTTCGATGCGGCCCATGTCGGCGCGCGGAACCTTGCCGGCCTCCTCCCAACGGTCACGGATGGACTGGAGCGCCTTCTTGGCCAGGTTGAGGTCATTGATGGGAAGGAGGGCCTGGGCCTCGGCAACAAGCTGTTCCTTGACGGCGAGGTTGGCGGTGTACTCCTGGTCGATTTGCTCGTTGGCGGCCTGCCGGTTGCTGAAGAAAACATCCTGCGCCGCGCGGAAACGGGCCCAGAGAGCGTCGTCGTCCTTGCGGCTTGCCCGAGGCGTCGCCTTCCACTGGTCCATGAGCCGGCGGTACTCGCCTGCGGCATAGCCCCAGTCAGTTGAGGAAGACAGTGCTTCGGCCTCGGCAATCAAGGCCTCCTTCGCGGCCTTGGCGGCGGAGTTGTTGCTGTCCAGCTGGGAGAAGTAGGCCCGACGGTGACGGTCGAAGACCGTGCGCGCGGAACGGAACCGCTTCCAGAGCGCATCCTCATTGCTACGGCCGAGCCGGACGCCGCTCTTTTGTGCGGTCTTCCACGACTCGAACAACTCGTTCATGCGTGCGCTGGAGGTCTTCCATTGGATCTGGGCCGGATCCTGCCCCGCAATCGCTTCGGCCTCTGCAACAATCGCCTCGCGTGCAGCGAGCTCGTTGGCCCGCACTGCCTCGTGGGCGGCCTTCTCAGACTGTTCGAGTTCAACGATCTGCGCTGAGAGGGTGTCCAAACGGGCCTCGGCGGAGCGGATGTCACCAACCATGTTGCGTTCGGCCAGCTGCTCACGCAGGTGCGTGACGGTTTTCTGCATGTCCGTGGCCGGGGCCTTTGATGCCACCCGGTGTTCCAGCAGGACTACCTGGGCAATGACGTCGTCGAACTTCCTGGCGAAGTAGCCCAAGGCCTCGTCGGGGCTGACGCCCGGGTACTGGCCCACGGGAATTTCCTCGCCGTCCAGCGTCAGGAAGACGTGGCCGTCCCCTTCCGCGCGCCCCCATTTGGCCGCTTCAGCCAAGGACGCCGCGGAAACCGCAGGAGCGGCGGGCACGACGGCGGCGGGCGCCTTGGGGCGGGCAGCGAAAGCCGCGGGGGACGGGGCAGGACGGGGCGCAGCAGGCTGTTCAGCTGCCGGGGAAGGTTCGACGGCGGGTGCCGCCTCCGGGGCGGCGGTTTCGCCGGCCTTTGGCTCGGCAGCCTCGACGGCTTCCTGGTTGCTTACTGCTGCTGTTTCGTCGGATTTCTGACTGTCTGTCACCGCTAAAAGTCTTTCGCTTGGAGGGACTGCTCAGGTAATGCACCCCAGGCGGGGCCTGGAGTTGGTTACTTCAGTGAAAACGAGTCTATCGTGACAGGTGCCACAGGGGCGCCGTCGTTGTTGGTGGCATCTGCCTTCAGCCCCGCCGCAGCGATCTTGGACACGACATCCAGGCCGCTGGTGACCTGGCCGACCACCGTGTAGCCCCCGGCCGAGTCTGCCGGGATGGTTGTGTCCTTGTAGACGATGAAGAACTGGTGCCCGTTCCCGTAAGCGTTGTTGCCGGTTCGGGCTACAGCAATGGTTCCGGCAGGATACGTGTTGTTTGACGGGGTGTTTTCCAGCGGACCCCATCTGTAGTTTGCGTCGTCCGCTCCGTCTTCCGACTTGGCGCCGCATTGCAGCAGGCCGAAGGTTTCGGAGGTTGTCAGCCGGTGGCAGAAGGTGCCGTCGTAGTAGCCCGAGTCGCTCAGGGATTTGATGACGGCCGCGGCCTGCGGGGCGGTTGTTCCGTCAATCCGGACACCAAGTACGCCGCCGTTCAGGGCAAGCTCGCCTGTGAAGGTCTTGCCCGCAGCAGTGTCCGCAGCCGGAACGTCGGCGCTGTTGGATGCCTGCGGTGACGCGGACGGCGAACTGAGCCCGGCCTGGGCCGCGGCGTACTCTGCCTCGGTGGGGTTGGAACTGAAGACCGTTAATTGGAGCACCGCCGCCAGGACCAAAGCCGAGGCTCCGGCGCCCACCGCCACGATGTTGTCCCGCCTGCGCCTTTTGGTCTGTTGCTGCCGCAGGGCACGCTTGGCCTCCATTTGCCGGATGCGTCGCCGGGCTTCGCGGTCGTCCCGCGATCTTGTTGCCAAGAGTCCTCCTGATGGTGTCCACGTCAACGGCAGTCATGCACCCGGGCGTGCTGCATTAGAACTGCGCGCGGGGAGAGCATAAACTGGCTGCCGCACATAGTTTATGCATGACCGTCCGGACTCCTGCCCAATAAACGCTGAATGCATCTTAATTGCAGTGGCGCGGGCTTCCCGCGGTCAGCCTTCTTCGAGGAGACTCTTCCACCATGGCACGTACCGCCTCCCTGTCCGGATTCCCCGAGTGGCTTCCCCAGGAACGGTTGGTGGAGTTGCATGTGCTCGATACGCTGCGCAAGACCTTCGAACTGCACGGGTTCTCCTCCATTGAGACCCGTGCGGTGGAGACGGTGGGGCAGCTGCTGCGCAAGGGAGAGATCGACAAGGAAGTCTACGGCCTGAGCCGCCTGCAGGACGACGACGAAGAGACTGCAAAAACAGGCAAGACTGATCCGAACGCCTTGGCGCTGCACTTTGACCTGACCGTTCCCTTTGCGCGCTACGTGGTGGAGAACGCCGGCTACCTGGCGTTCCCGTTCCGCCGTTACCAGATCCAAAAAGTCTGGCGGGGGGAACGGCCGCAGGAAGGCCGTGCCCGTGAGTTCACCCAGGCCGACATCGACGTCGTGGGAGACGGCGAGCTGCCGTTCCGTTACGACGTCGAAATCGCACTGGTGATCGCAGAGGCGCTGAGCGCCCTGCCCATCCCGGATTTCCGGCTGCGGATCAACAACCGGAAGCTGGCCGAAGGTTTCTACCGCGGCATCGGATTGACGGATACTGCCGGTGTCCTGCGAAGCATCGACAAGCTCGAGAAAATCGGGGCCGGGAAGGTGGCCGGGTTGCTCAAGAGCGAGCTCGGCGCCACGGACGAACAAGCCGGCCTCGCCCTGCAACTCGCCACCATCCGGACCGAGGACACCTCGTTCGTCAAGCAGGTACGCGCATTGGGCGTCAAGGATGAGCTGCTCGATGAGGGCCTCAATGAGCTGGAGCAAGTGATCGAAGCGGCGATTCAGCGCGCTCCCGGGAAGGTCGCGGCGGACCTCAGCATTGCCCGCGGGCTGGATTACTACACCGGGACAGTAGTGGAGACGGTCCTTGTAGGACACGAGCAGCTGGGGTCCATCTGTTCGGGCGGCCGGTACGATGCCCTCGCCAGCAAAGGCAACCGGAAGTTCCCCGGCGTCGGACTCTCCATTGGTGTTACCCGCCTCGTCTCCCGGATCCTGAGCCAGGAGCTGGCCACGGCCTCGCGATCGGTGCCCACGGCAGTCCTGGTGGCTCTGAACCACGATGACAGCTGGTCCGCTGCCCAGGATGTGGCAGCCCAGCTGCGCAGCCGCGGCATCGCCACCGAGGTGGCTGCCAAGGCAGAGAAATTCGGAAAGCAAATCAAGTTTGCCGACCGCCGCGGCATTCCCTTTGTGTGGTTCACCGACGACGACGGCAAGCACCAAGTCAAGGACATCCGTTCGGGCGAGCAGGTGGACGCGGACCCTGCGACCTGGACGCCGTCGGAAGAAGATTTGTACGTTCGGGTGGTTACCGCCTGATTTCCCTCTGACGTCCCTCAGGGAGCAGCGCTGCCGGGGGCGGGTAAACTCGGACGGGATTGTCTTTGCGGACATCCATCAAAAATTCATGCGAAAGGAATGCTGTGCTGCGCACACATGACCTCGGATCACTTCGTTCCGAGCACATTGGACAAACCGTTACCCTGGCCGGCTGGGTGGGCCGCCGCCGTGATCACGGTGGTGTTGCATTCGTCGACCTCCGTGACGCGTCCGGCGTGGCCCAGGTGGTTGTCCGCGAGGAAGAAGTGTTCCACGGGCTCCGGAACGAATACGTCCTGCAGGTGACGGGTACCGTCAGCAAGCGTCCGGAGGGCAATGAGAACCCTGCGCTGGCCACGGGAGAGATCGAAGTCATCGCGGACAAGGTGGTGATTCTTAACACCTCCGATCCCTTGCCGTTCCAGATTGACGAGCACGTGGAGGTCGGTGAAGAAGCCCGCCTGAAGCACCGTTACCTGGACCTCCGCCGTCCCGGTCCCGCCCGCAACCTGCGGCTGCGTTCCGAGGCCAACCGCGTGGCCCGCGGAATCCTCCACGAACAGGGCTACGTTGAAATCGAGACGCCCACACTGACGCGTTCGACCCCTGAAGGTGCGCGCGACTTCGTGGTGCCGGCCCGCCTGGCTCCCGGATCCTGGTACGCGCTGCCGCAGTCCCCGCAGCTGTTCAAGCAGCTCCTCCAGGTCGGCGGTTTCGAGAAGTACTACCAGATCGCGCGTTGCTACCGCGATGAAGATTTCCGTGCCGACCGTCAGCCTGAGTTCACGCAGCTGGACATCGAAGCCAGCTTCGTCGACCAGGACGACATCATTGCCCTGGGCGAAGCGATCGTTAAGTCGCTGTGGCAGCTGATCGACGTCGAGGTTCCCACGCCCATCCGCCGCATGACCTATCTGGACGCCATGGCCAAGTACGGCTCCGACAAGCCGGACCTTCGTTTCGGCCTGGAGCTGACAGAGCTGACCGAGTTCTTCAAGGACACCAACTTCGGCGTGTTCAAGGCCCCTTACGTTGGCGCCGTGGTCATGCCCGGCGGTGCTTCCCAGGCCCGCCGTGCCCTGGACGCCTGGCAGGAATGGGCCAAGCAGCGCGGCGCCAAGGGACTGGCCTACGTCCTGTACAAGGAAGACGGTGAGCTTGCAGGTCCCGTCGCCAAGAACCTCACGGAGCAGGAACGCGCCGGACTGGCGGACGCCGTCGGTGCCAAGCCCGGCGACTGCATCTTCTTCGCTGCCGGCGAGAAGGGCGCTTCACGGTCGCTGCTGGGTGCCGCGCGCGTGGAGATCGGTCACCGCACCGGCCTGATCGATCCGAACGATTGGGCTTTCGTGTGGATCGTGGACGCTCCGATGTTCGAACCCGCCGCGGCCGCTGTCGCTTCCGGTGATGTAGCCGTGGGAGCCGGTCAGTGGACTGCGGTCCACCACGCCTTTACCTCGCCGAAGCCGGAGTTCCTGGAGACCTTCGATAAGGACCCCGAGTCGGCCTTGTCCTACGCATACGACATCGTGTGCAACGGCAACGAGATCGGCGGCGGTTCCATCCGTATCCACGAGCGTGAAGTCCAGGAGAGGGTCTTCCAGCTCATGGGACTGGACAAGGAAGACGCTGAAACCAAGTTCGGCTTCCTGCTGGAAGGCTTCAAGTACGGAGCGCCTCCGCATGGTGGAATCGCCTTCGGCTGGGACCGCGTCGTGGCCTTGCTGGCTGGCGTGGAGTCGATCCGCGACGTCATCGCCTTCCCCAAGACCGGCAACGGCTTCGACCCCCTGACGGCGGCTCCGGCACCGATCACCCCGCAGCAGCGCAAGGAAGCCGGCGTGGACTTCAAGCCCGAAGCCAAGCCCGTTTCCAAGCCGGCTACCCCGTCCGAGTAAGCAAAAGCCCGGACGACTCCGCAGGCCCCCTGTCACGTGCAGGGGGCCTGCGGCATTTCCGCCACCCTCATCAGGCAGACCGTAACCAGGCGGACCCCACCAGACAGACAGTAACCAGGAAGAGCGAGCCACCATGCTCAAGGCCGGAGAGCCAATAGACCAGGAGTCCCTGGAAGAACTCATGGATGCGGCGTGGCCGGCTTTGGAACATGCCTAAGCAGGGCCGTGGATCTTGCGGGCATCGGAAGGGGTGACCCAGCGGGCCAACTCCGTGTGGCCCCGCGGTGCAGTCGCCCATACCGGGGAGGTCGCGGACGCGCTCCGCAGCGCCGCCGACTGGTATCGGCGGCGAAAGCTCCCGTTGATCCTCCAGACCTTCGATGACGCCCGCAGCGAAGCCCTTCACGACGTCCTGGATACGCAGCGGTTTACGCGGCAATCGGAAACGCTGATCATGGTCCGGGGTGCGGAGCCCTTGGCCCCGGTGCCGCAAAGTCCGGCCCAGCAAGGTCCGGCCCGGCCCGGCGTAGAGTTGTCCGGGGTACCGACGGAGGATTGGCTTCGGCTGTGGTGGGCCGTGGATGGCCGGGGCGGGGAACGGGAACTCGCCGTTGCCCGGGAAATCCTTTCCGGTTGCCCGTCCATTTACGCTTTGGCGAGGGACGACGACGGCAACCCGGCCGCCGTCGGACGCCTTGCCTTGGTTGGCGGTCGGGGCGGTATCTACTGCATGGCCACGGCGGCGGGCCGGCGCAGGCAAGGTTTTGGCTCCCTAGTGCTTGCCGCTTTGCTCGAGGAGGGGACCCGGCTGGGCCTGGACGGGTTTTGGCTCCTGGTGACGTCGGTAAATGCAGGCGCCAGGCGCCTCTACGAAACGGCGGGCTTTCTCCGGCAAGGCAGCTATCTTTACCGTCAGGCACCCTTGCGGCGCGCTCCCGGCGGTTGCTGAGTGGGCTAACGCGGGGGATCAGTTACGGTGATCCGTATCGAGCAGGCATCGGTGGCCGCCTTCGCCAGAACAGCGGTCTTGGGTTCCTGCACGTCCAGCAGGGCAAGGCGCGTCCTGGTGGCGAATGGCTTGGCCGGCCCTTGATTCAGGACCTGGTCCACCAGGGTCTTGTCGCCCCCCGGGACGATGTATTCGATGCGGTGGGCTGCGAAGATCGCGCCGATGTGGAGTGCTGCCGCTTCAACCAGGGCATCTGCCTGGTTGGACCGGCGACGGGCAAAGCGTTGCTGGGACTGTCCGCCGGCAGACGTGCGTGACTGCACATAGCGGTTACCGCTTTTTGACGCGAGGATCCGTGACCCCGATGCCGCGGCGACGGCGAAACCGCCCCGCCGGATAAGCACAATCCCGAGCCCGCGTTCCTGGCTGGCCAAAGCCGCCAGCCGATCGAGGTCCGTGGCGCCGCGGCCCGGGCGTCCGTCCACCGGCCACGGGGCCCTGAGCAACGCCTCGGCTCCATCGGCTGCGCGCAGAAGGAGGCCGTCGTCGTCGAAATCTTCCTCCACCTGGCCGTGGCTGGCGGAAAAGCGTTCCACCCAACCGTGGAGTCGGGATGCGGGTACCAGGGCGGTCCGGATGGTGGTTTGGGAATCCCTGCGTTGCGGGCCGGGGGTTTGGGGCTCCACGCGAAATGTCTCCTTTATTGGAACTATGAGTAGCCTATCCATGTGGAAGATCTCTTTGGTTCCGGCGCTGCCAGTGATGACGAGTCAGAGGACTCCGCCGCCGCGGGACCTCTCACTGACGCCGGCTGGATGGCTTCGCAGCGTAGCCCCCTTGCCGTGCGGATGCGGCCGCGGACCTTGGACGACGTCGTGGGCCAGCAACATTTGCTGGGTCACGGATCGCCGCTGCGGCAGTTGGCGGCCGGAGCCGAGGCCTCAGGTCCCGCCGGCCCCAGTTCGGTCATCTTGTGGGGACCTCCCGGAACAGGTAAGACCACCTTGGCGCACGTGATCGCCAGGGGGCCCGGGCGGAAATTCGTTGAGCTGTCCGCGATCACTGCCGGCGTCAAGGACGTCCGGCGCGTGATGGACGAGGCTTTGACCGCAAGGGACCTCTACAAGAAGACGACCGTCCTGTTCCTTGACGAAATACACCGGTTCAACAAAGCGCAGCAGGACGCCTTGTTGCCCGGCGTTGAGAACCGCTGGGTAGTCCTCGTGGCCGCCACTACGGAGAACCCGTCATTTTCGGTTGTCTCGCCGCTTCTCTCCCGGTCGCTCCTTCTGACCCTGAAACCCCTGACGGATGACGACATTTCAGGTTTGCTGCAGCGTGCAGTCGCGGACGCCCGCGGACTTGCAGGCCGCGTGGAACTCAGCGAAGAAGCCCTGGAGCATTTGGTCCGTCTGTCCGGCGGCGACGCCCGCAGGGCCCTGACCGCTTTGGAGGCGGCCGCGGGAGTAGCGTTCGGTGACGCTGACGCCGTCGGGCCTGAGATGTCCGCCACCGACGACGGCGAACGTGGGGTCGGCGAACCCGGCGAGGGCGAACCCGGCCTCGCCGGCGACGGCGCACCGGATGCTCCCGTGCTGGTGGAACTGCGCCACACGGAGCGGGCCCTTGACGCCGCAGCGGTCCGTTATGACCGTGCCGGTGACCAGCACTATGACGTCGCCAGCGCATTCATCAAGTCCATCCGGGGCTCGGACGTCGATGCTTCGCTGCATTACCTGGCCCGCATGCTCGAAGCGGGGGAGGACCCGCGCTTCGTGGCGCGCCGCATTGTGATCTCGGCAGCGGAAGACATCGGCATGGCGGATCCCACCGCGCTGCAGACGGCTGTGGCAGCAGCCCAGGCGGTTCAGTTGATCGGCATGCCGGAGGGCCGGATCATCCTGGCCGAAGCGGTGGTCCACCTGGCAACCGCGCCCAAATCCAATGCGGCGTATATGGGCATCAACAAGGCCATAGCCGATGTCCGGGCAGGATACGGTGGAAGCATCCCCATGCATTTGCGGGATGCCCACTACCCGGGCGCCAAGCAACTCGGCCATGGCAAGAGCTACAAGTACGCCCATGATGAGCCGCACGGCGTGGCAACGCAGCAGTACCCGCCGGACGACCTCGTCGGCAAGGACTACTACCAGCCCACGGCCAACGGGGCTGAGCGGGACATCGCCGCGAGGCTGGAACGCTTGCGCCGGATAGTGCGGGGGCAATAACCCCCAAGGCCCGGCGCCGGCTCCGGGTTCCTGCGGGGTAGGCGCTGCGTGGTAGGATATTTCTTTGTCTGGCATGACCCGACGCACAAATCCCTGAAGATTTCTTCGATGGTGCTGTGCCGTGGGCCAGTAGCAAGTGGCAGCGGTTGGCCGATGCTCTCCCTGATGGAGGCCAGTAACACCAACACACCGCAGTAATTTGGAAGGACACAAGTGGCTAACAACACTCGTGCTCGCCGTACCGCACGCCTTTCGCGTGCACTCGGCATCGCTCTGACCCCCAAGGCCGCCAAGTACATGGAGCGCCGCCCGTACGGCCCCGGTGAGCATGGCCGTGCCCGCAAGAAGCAGGATTCCGACTACGCCGTTCGTCTGCGCGAAAAGCAGCGCCTGCGCGCCCAGTACGGCATCCGTGAAGCCCAGATGACCCGTGCCTTCGAAGAAGCACGCCGCACCAAGGGCCTGACCGGTGAAAACCTCGTTGAGCTGCTGGAAATGCGCCTCGACGCCCTCGTGCTCCGTGCAGGTTTCGCCCGCACCATCGCACAGGCCCGCCAGCTGGTTGTGCACCGCCACATCCTGGTTGACGGCGTCCGCGTTGACCGCCCGTCCTTCCGCGTCGGCGAAGGCCAGCTCATCCACGTCCACAGCCGCTCCGAGGTCATGGCTCCGTTCCAGGCAGCAGCTGCCGGTGCCCACGTCCTGGCCACCACCCCGCCGTACCTGGACGTCAAGATCGACGCCCTGCAGGCACGCCTGGTTCGCCGCCCGAAGCGCTCTGAGGTCCCCGTGATCTGCGAAGAGCAGCTCGTCGTCGAATTCTACGCACGCTAAATTTCAGCAGCGTATCCAAAGAAGCCCGTGGCCAAGCCGCGGGCTTCTTTGTCTTTGAACCCCATGCTTCGCAGGTGAGGCGAGGCTTCCTTTGTCTGTAATGTACTGGGGGAGGCCTTGGCCGCCGCGAAGGCGGGTTGAGGCAGTGCAACGACCCTAGGAGATGAGTTCTATGTCTGGTGGCGACATCGCCGGCCTTATTGCAGCAGGGGTTTTTGCGCTCCTGGTTCTGTTGCTGGCAGTGCCTATCCTGAAGCTGGGCGGCGTCTTTGACGAAGTCCGTACGTCCATCCGTTCCATCAGCGACGGCGCGACACCCCTCATGGACGAGGTGACAGCGACCGTTTCCACCACCAACCAGCAACTGAAGAAGGTTGATGGCATCGCGTCGAACGTCTCGGACGCCTCCGCGAACATCTCTGCCTTGTCGTCGCTGGTTGCGGCCACTGTGGGTTCTCCGCTGATCAAGGTAGCCGCTTTCAGTTATGGCGTGCGCTCTGCTCTCGCATCCAAGCGCACAACGTCCTCCGGCCGCCGCAGCCGCTGAATCCGCACGGCCGCTTGACTGCAGCCTGAATACTCAAGGGAGACACGTCGTGAAGAGAATTGTTTGGATGGGAATCGGCGTTGCCATCGGTGTCATTGCCTTCCGGAAGGTCACCGAAGCGCAGGCGAACATCGGTCCTGACGGGCTGAACCGGGCAGTCGGACGCCTGGCAGATGGCTTGTTCGATTTCGCCGATGCTGTCCGTGCAGGCATGCACGAACGGGAGGCGGACCTGAGGTCGGCCCTGGGGATCGACGCCCCGGACTCCGGCAAGCGGTAGCGGCAGGTTCGCACGCGGGCCCGCAACAGGGCAGAATGGATAGCTGCGGAACGGCACCGGCCGGAACCGCGCACAACATGTGCAGTGAATTGAGAAGGGTAAGTAATCAGCCAATGAAGTCGCAGGAGATCACCAAGCGCTGGGTGGACTTTTTTGTCAGCAAGGGTCACACAGCCGTTCCCTCCGCGTCGCTCGTTTCCAGCGACCCGTCACTTCTCTTCACTGTGGCCGGAATGGTGCCGTTCATCCCTTACCTCACCGCGCGCGAAGAGCCGCCCTACAGCCGGGCAACCAGTGTCCAGAAGTGCATCCGCACAGGCGACATCGAAGAAGTCGGCAAGACCGCCCGCCACGGCACGTTCTTCCAGATGTGCGGCAACTTCTCCTTCGGCGACTACTTCAAGGAAGACGCCATCAAGTTCGCTTTCGAGCTGCTCACCAAGAGCGTCGACGACGGCGGCTACGGACTTTCGGCCGAACGCCTCTGGGTGACTGTCTACGAGGAAGACGACGAAGCCAAGGAGCTGTGGCTCAAGAACACGGCGATCCCTGCCGAGCGCATCCAGAAGATGGGCAAGTCGGATAACTACTGGCACACCGGCCAGCCCGGTCCTGCAGGTCCCTGCTCGGAAATCTACTACGACCGTGGTCCGGACTACGGTGTCGAGGGCGGCCCTGTTGCCGACGAGAACCGTTACATCGAGATCTGGAACCTCGTGTTCATGCAGTACCAGATCGAGAACGTCCGCTCCAAGGTGGACTTCGACATCGTTGGCGAACTGCCCAACAAGAACATCGACACCGGCCTGGGCATGGAGCGTCTTGCGATGATCCTCCAGGGCGTCGAGAACATGTACGAGACCGACCAGGTCCGGCCCGTGATTGACAAGGCAGCCGAACTCTCCGGCAAGGAATACACTTCCGCCGAAACCGATGAAGATCCGCACCACACCGACGACGTCCGTATGCGTGTTGTTGCAGACCACATCCGTTCCGCCCTGATGCTCATTGCCGACGGGGTTGCCCCGTCGAATGAAGGCCGTGGCTACGTTCTTCGTCGTTTGATCCGCCGCGCCGTCCGGGCCATGCGCCTGCTGGGTGTGGAGTCCGCCTGCCTCCCCGAGTTGCTCCCGGTCTCCCGCGATGCCATGAAGGGCGTCTACCCTGTGGTCGAGACGGACTTCGCCCGGATCAGCCGCATCGCCTACGCCGAAGAAAAGGCATTCCTCCGCACCATCGCCTCAGGCACCGCACGGCTGGAAGATGCCGTAGCGGAATCCAAGGCCGCCGGCGTTCCGCTGTCCGGTGCCGAAGCCTTTACCCTCCATGACACGTACGGCTTCCCGATCGACCTGACCTTGGAGATGGCCGAGGAAGCGGGCCTGAAGGTTGATGAGGCCGGATTCCGCGCCCTCATGCTCGAGCAGCGCCAGCGTGCCCAGGCAGATGCCAAAGGCAAGAAGGGCGGCCATGCCGACCTCAGCGCTTACCAGGAAATGCTGGGTGAAGGTGAAACCGTCTTCACCGGGTACGAAGAACTGGAAGGTGAGTCGAAGGTCCGGGGCATTGTCAGCGGCGGCCAGCGGGTTGCCCATGCCTCCACAGGTGACGAGATCGAGCTGGTCCTCAACGAAACGCCGTTCTACGCCGAGGCCGGCGGGCAGGCTGCGGATACGGGCCTGATCACCGGCGACGGCTTCGTCGTCGAGGTCCTCGATGTCCAGCGTCCCGTCAAGGGACTGAGCGTCCATAAGGCGATTGTTCGTGAAGGTGAAATTGCCGGCGACGCCGTGGTTCGTGCCGCCGTCGACCGTGAACGCCGCCACGCCGCTGAGCAGGCACACACTGGAACGCATATTGTGCACGCCGCCCTGCATCAGATCCTGGGGCCGGAAGCAACCCAGCGCGGTTCGTTCAACAAGGCCGGCTACCTCCGCTTTGACTTCGCCTGGGGCGAAGGGCTGAGCGCTGCCACGCGCTCGGAGATTGAGGAAGTTTCCAACATCGCGATCCGCAATAACTTCCGCGTCGACACCAAGGTCATGGGCCTTGCCGAAGCAAAAGCGCTGGGCGCCATGGCGCTGTTCGGCGAGAACTACGGCAGCGAAGTCAGGGTTGTGGAGATCGACGGCGCCTGGTCGCGCGAGTTGTGCGGTGGTACCCACGTCTCCAACACCTCGTTGATCGGCAGCCTCTCGCTCTTGGGCGAGCAGTCTGTCGGTTCCGGAAACCGCCGCGTTGAGGCGTTCGTGGGCTTGGATGCCTTCCGGCACCTGGCTGCCGAGCGCGCCCTCGTCACCGAGCTCACCGAGCTGCTGAAGGTACCGTCCGGACAACTGGCCGACCGTATCTCCAGCACACTGAACAAGTTGAAGGCGACCGAGAAGGAACTTGACCGGCTCCGCAAGGAACAGCTGGCGGCTGCAGCGGCCAACTTGGTGGGTTCGGCCCGCGACGCCGCAGGCGTACGCGTGGTTGCCCACGACGCCGGCCAGGTCGGCGGCGCGGATGACCTCCGCAACCTGGCCCTTGACCTTCGCAACCGCCTGGGTTCGGAAGCCTCAACGGTGGCCGTGGCCGGCGTGAGCAACGATCGTCCCATCATCCTCGTTGCCACCAATGAGGCAGCCCGCGAAGCCGGTGTCAAAGCCGGTGCGCTGGTTCGCCTCGCTGCCGGGATCCTCGGTGGTGGCGGCGGCGGCAAGGACGACGTTGCCCAAGGCGGCGGCACCGACGCTGCAAAGGTCTCCGATGCCCTTGCAGCCGTGTTTGACGCGATAGCCAAGCGCTGATTGTGAGTTCCACTACCGATGCCGGCGTCTATCCCCGCGGCACCAAGCTGGGGGTGGACGTCGGCACCGTCAGGGTTGGGGTTGCCGTGTGCGATCCCGATGGAATCCTTGCCTCCCCGCTCAAGACCCTCAGCCGTGACCTCAAGAAGAACTCGGATGTACGGGTCCTGGTGAAGCATGTCATCGAGCAGGAGGCAGTCCAGGTTTTCGTGGGCCTGCCACGGACCATGAAGGGCGAGGAGCGCGGCTCCGCTCAGATGGCTGTGGAGTACGCCGAGCTGCTCGCGGACGCGTTGGTCCAGGCGGGTGTGGGGGTTCCGGTCAACCTGGTCGACGAGCGCTTGACCACCGTGACGGCGCACCGCAACCTGCATGAAGCTGGCATGAGCAGCAAGAACCACCGTAAAGTGGTTGATCAGGTTGCTGCTGCTGGAATCCTGCAGCACGCGATCGACATGCAAAAAGCCAGAGGAACGGACGTTGGCCGCCGCGTGCAGGCGCCGTCGCAGTCCGATGCATCAGGCGGTGCCCCAACACTGCCGGCCTCCTCAGGCAGCCAACCTGATTCTTCTACGAGGGGACTGCAACTGTGAGCCCGGTCAACAACGACCCCTCCAGCACCGGTGGCGGCAGTATGCCGCTGACCCGCAAAGAACTGCGGGCACGCGAGCGATTCCTCGCCACGCAGAACCAAAACGTCTTACCCGTTCCGGAAGCGACTCCAGGAGCGGCCGGTGCCCCGGCAGCGGACGAGCCGGACCTTCCCCGCCCTGTACCTGCGGTCCCCAATGCCGCAGCTGTACGACGGGATGTCCAGGCGGCCCCGGCTCCCCAGCGCGAGCCCGTGGTGCCTCCCGCCCCGGCAGCCGCACCGAAGGTCGCTCCAGCAGCCCCGGGGCGCAAGCCCGAGGCGCACGACGAGACCCAAGCCCATGGTGCGGCCACTACGAGCCTTCCTGCGGTTCCCGAAGCAGCCCCGGGTCAGGACGGCGCTGTGCACGATGGTCCTGTGCATCACGATGGCGCGGCCCGCGAGGGCGCGGACCACCCTGCGGATGCTGCCCACCACGATGGCGTAGTCCACCACGACGACGCAGTCCACCACGGTTACGCAGAGCACCACGACGGTGCAGTCCACCACGACGACGCAGTCCACCACGGTTACGCAGAGCACCACGACGACCATCATGACGCGCACGCCCATGATGACCACGCGCATGAGCTCATCACCACGGTGGAAACCCCCGTTTCCAAGGCCGCTGCCCGCAAGGCCCGCCGCCGCCGCCGGGTTCTGGCTCTGCTGATCACGCTGGCTGTCTTCGTCACCGCCATTGTGGTGGGTGCGCAGTTCCTCAAGCCGCTTCTGGGTATGGACAAGGTGACGGACTACCCCGGACCGGGCACCGGCTCCGTCACCATCACCGTTCCCGAGGGAGCCGGCCCCAAACAGGTGGCCGCGGAACTCGCTGCGAACAACGTGGTTGCCGACCCGGATACCTTCGTGAAAGCGTTCCTCAGCGAAGGCGGCGAATTGTCGCCGGGCGAGTTCACCTTCCGCACCGAAATGAAGAATTCCGACGCCGTGGCGGTCCTGTCCAACAAGGACGCTTCCAAAGTCATCTACTTTGCTTTGAGCGCGGGCCTGCGTATCAACGAGTCCCTCGAGGCCATTTCCAAGGGATCCGGAATTCCCCTTCAGCAGCTGAACGGTTTCAACCAGGCGCCCAGCCAGTTCGGGCTCCCTGCCAAGGCAAAGAACCTTGAGGGCTTCCTGGCCCCCGGTGAATACCGATTCCCCTTGGGAACCTCCGGCAAGGACATCATCCAGGCGCTGGTCACTGCCACGTTGGATGAGCTCAAGGCCCAAGGAATCACCGATCCCGCCAAGCAGTATGACGTTGTGACGATCGCCAGCATCGTCCAGGCCGAGGGTGGCCAGGCGGACTACGGAAACGTCGCCGGCGCCATCTATAACCGCCTGAAGCCCAATAACACGGAAACGAACGGCCTCATCCAGTCGGACGCCACGGTGACTTATGGGCTGGGCAAGAAGTCCTTCCACCTCACCGAGGAAGAGAAGGCGGACAAGTCCAACACGTACAACACCTATGCGAATACGGGCCTGCCCGCCGGGCCGATCGGTTCGCCGGGCAAGACTGCCATCGACGCGGCCGCCAAACCCACGCCCAACGATTACCTCTACTGGGTAACCATCAACCTGGACACCAAGGAGACCAAGTTCTCCAAGACGCTGGCCGAGCACAACACCTACGTTGAGCAGTACAACGCATGGTGTGCGGCCAACGCGGGTCGGTGCGTGTGAGCCGCCGGGCAGCAGTCCTCGGGCATCCGATTTCACATTCAAAATCCCCGGCGATGCATACTGCGGCCTACGCAAAGCTGGGCGTGGACATTGGTTACACCGCAATAGACCTGACGGCGGACATGCTTCCGGTATTCATGGAATCGGTCCGGGCGGACGAGTCATGGTGCGGCCTTTCGGTCACCATGCCGTTGAAGACCGCAATGGTCAGGGAAGTTGACGAGGTCAGGGGAGCGGCAGCCCACCTGGGCGTCCTCAACACCGTTGCTTTCGAGAACGACGGCGGCTCGGTCCGGCGGGTCGGGTACAACACCGACGTTGCGGGGATCGTGGAGGCGGTCAGGTACGCCGGCGTCGCGACGAGCCCACATGGCGCGGTGCTTGGCGGCGGTGGAACCTCTGCAGCCGCGATTGCGGCACTCCGCGGGTTGGGGGCCGACCACGTTGACGTCTTTGTCCGCGATGTCTCCCGGGCCAGCGACGCCGAAGCCGCTGCTGCCGCCGTCGGAATCGGCTTGTCCGTCAGGCCGCTGGTCCAGGCGGCAACCGCCATAGCCGGTTCGGACCTGGTGATTTCCACCTTCCCGCCGCGGGCAGCGGATGGCCTGGCAGATGAACTTGGCGCCCTGCCCGGAACCTCGGGCGGGGTGTTGCTGGATGTGGCCTACGATCCCTGGCCCAGCCGGCTGGCCGAGCAATGGCACCGGCATGGGGGAGTCGTGGTCCCGGGCCTGGAGATGCTGATGTACCAGGCGGCAGAGCAGATCCGGCTTTTCAGCGGCTGCACGGTGGATAGCGCCGTCATAGATGTGATGTGCGACTCAGTCGGACTTCCCCGACGAGTCTTCTAGAGGCCTTACATGGCAGGATTGGTTATATGTTGCGTTGGTTGACAGCCGGTGAATCCCACGGTCCGGCTCTGATCGGAATTGTTGAAGGCGTGCCGGCCGGTGTTGAGCTCACCAGCGGGCAGATCCGTGACGCCTTGGCCCGCCGTCGGCTTGGCTACGGCCGCGGTGCCCGCATGAAGTTCGAGCAGGATGAAGTAACGATCGTCGGCGGTGTCCGCCACGGCATCACCCAGGGCGGTCCGGTTGCCATCCAGGTCGGCAATACCGAATGGCCCAAATGGGAACAGATCATGTCGGCCGACCCCGTGGACGCCGGGCTTCTGGCGGACCTGGCACGCAATGCGCCCCTGACCCGTCCCCGTCCGGGGCATGCTGACTTCACCGGCATGCAGAAGTACGGCTTCGATGAGGCCCGTCCGGTCCTGGAACGAGCCAGTGCCCGGGAAACGGCCACGCGCGTAGCCCTTGGAACCGTCGCCGCCCAGTTCCTGAAGCAACTGGGAATTGAACTGGTCAGCCACACAGTCTCCATCGCCAGTGTGTCCGTTCCTGAAGGCCGTCCGTTGCCGTCGCCGTCCGATGTCATTGCTTTGGATGCGGATCCGTTGCGTTGCTTTGATCGTGAGACGTCGGACGCCATGGTGGCCGAGGTGGACGCAGCCCATAAGGAAGGCGAGACCCTTGGCGGTGTCGTCGAAGTACTGGCCTACGGACTTCCGCCGGGGTTGGGCAGCTACGTCCATTGGGACCGCCGCCTCGATTCCCGGTTGGCTGCCGCCCTGATGGGCATCCAGGCCATCAAGGGCGTCGAAGTGGGCGATGGTTTCCTCACCGCTGCCCGGCGGGGCTCCGCCGCGCACGACGAGATCGTCAAGGATGAAGACGGCAAGATTGTCCGCCGGACGAACCGTGCAGGTGGCATCGAAGGTGGCATGAGCATCGGCGAGGTACTCCGTGTCCGTGCGGCCATGAAGCCCATTGCGACTGTTCCTCGTGCCCTGCGCACCATCGACGTGAGCACCGGCGAGCCGGCCAAGGCGCATCACCAGCGTTCTGACGTCTGTGCCGTGCCTGCTGCAGGCGTCGTAGCCGAAGCAATGGTGGCCCTGGTGCTCGCGGAAGCCGTCATGGAAAAGTTCGGTGGTGACTCGGTGGCGGAAACCACGCGCAACCTCCAGGGCTACCTGAACAGCATCCCGGCAACCTTGGACTCGGTCGGACGCTAGTGGCTCCCGTCATGGCGGGCGGCACTTTTGCGCGCCCACTTGTCCTCATCGGACCAATGGCGGTAGGGAAGTCAGCCATCGGCCAGCAGTTGGCGCAGCAGCTGGACATACCGTACGTGGATACCGACGCGGTGGTGGTTGCTGCCCATGGCAGCATTGCCGATATTTTCGCGGGTCGGGGAGAGCATGCCTTCCGAGAAATCGAAGCCCGGACTGTGGCAAAGGCCATAGAAGCCGCCAAACAGCGCCAAACCGTCATATCCTTGGGTGGTGGCGCCGTCCTGGATTCCGGGACTCAGCAGTTGCTCGAAGAATGCACTGTTATCTACCTGGAATGTGACGCTGCCACAGTTGCGGACCGGATTGCCAGGAATACGGCAAGGCCACTGCTGCAAGGCGATGCAATGTCCCGTTGGGAAGCGTTGTTTGCCGCGAGGCAGCCCGTCTATGAGCGCCTGGCAGATATCGTCATGGATGTTCGTTCCGGATCCGTAGCGGAACTCGCCCTCCGGCTGGAGGAGCGGCTGCGCGAGCACGCAGCCCTGGAAAAGGAAGCTGAGAAGTGAGCAACGAAGCAACTGTCATCAAGGTCACGGGAGAATCCGCGTCGGAGAACTACGACGTCGTGGTGGGCCGCGGGCTGTTGGAAACGCTGCCCGAAAAGCTGGGGGAGCGGGTTCGCCGGGTCCTGGTGATCCACCCCCGTGCCCTCAGGCTGACCGGCGACACTGTCCGGGACGAACTTGAGTCTGCCGGCTTCACCGCCCTGACGGCCGAAATCCCCGACGCAGAAGAGGGAAAGCACATTCAGGTTGCCGCCTTCTGCTGGCAGGTGCTGGGACAAAACGACTTCACCCGTTCCGACGCGATCGTGGCTGTTGGCGGCGGAGCCGTAACGGACCTCGCCGGTTTCGTAGCGGCTACGTGGTTGCGGGGTGTCAAAGTCATCCACATGCCGACCTCGCTGTTGGGCATGGTCGATGCAGCCGTTGGCGGCAAGACCGGAATCAACACCGCCGAAGGCAAGAACCTCGTGGGCTCCTTCCACCCGCCTGCCGCCGTCCTGGCTGACCTGGATACGCTCCAGACCCTCCCTAGGAACGAACTTGTTTCCGGCATGGCCGAGGTCATCAAGTGCGGGTTCATTGCCGATCCCGCCATCCTTGACCTCCTTGAGAAAAATACGGACGCCGTCACTGATCCCGGGTCCGAGGTGGTCCGTGAGTTGATTGAGCGTGCCATTGCGGTCAAAGCCAACGTGGTGTCGCAGGACCTGAAGGAATCCGGACTCCGGGAGATCCTTAACTACGGCCACACCCTGGGCCACGCGATCGAGCTTGTGGAACGGTACTCCTGGAGGCACGGCGCAGCTGTGTCGGTCGGCATGATGTTCGCGGCAGAGCTGTCGCGCAGCGTTGGCCGCCTTTCAGACGCCGACGCTGACCGCCACCGCACCATCCTGGAAAGTCTTGGCCTGCCGATCACCTACCGCAGGGACCGCTGGCAGGGTCTCCTGGACGGAATGCGCCGGGATAAGAAGTCCCGCGGCGACCTCCTCCGCTTCGTTGTCCTTGATGGCATCGCCAAGCCCGGCATCCTCGATGTTCCGGACACTTCGCTGCTCTTCGCCGCCTACCAGGAGATCGCATCATGACCGCCACTTTGGCTGAAGGCATCAGCGATTGGCCTACTGCCGGATTCCCCGGGGTACGGATGAATCCGGACACGTTGTTGCCGGTGGTTGTCAATGAGGATGCGCTGGAGACGGCGCTGGCTGCCTCGGTGGACCCCGCGGACCGCATCATGGCTTTGCTCCTGGACAACCAGCCCAAGGAAGCAGCCGAATTGTTGGCAGAAGCCCGGTACAAGAATCCCGAGTCGTTCCGTCTCCGAATTTTCGAGGCAGAGGTCCACCGTGCCACCAACCGCATGGACCGGGCGATCCAGCTGTACAAGCAGTTGCTTCATGAAGTGCAGGGCAGCTCAAAAGAGGCCGTCGTCCATCAGTACCTTGGGCGCGCGTACTTCGTCAGCGGCAATGCGCTTGCCGCGTCCGAAGCCTTTGCAAAGGCCCTCGACCTCCGCGTGGCAATGTCCGCCGACGCGGCCTTGATCTACTCCTCGGCAGTGGCCCTGCAACGGGCACGCAATGTCCTGGAGCTCGCTTCCTAAGTATCGTTGTGGAAACCCCGCGTGTGCCGCCCTCCGTTTGCCGGTAGAATGGTTCATGGATTTTTGATAAATACGCGCTGGCCGGCCAATGTGGCGTGCCGGCTTGGCATACGGCTGGAAGCTGGACATCAGCCAGGACCAGTGAAATTAACCAGAGGATACGAGTGGCAACCACAAACGACATCAAGAACGGAACCGTACTGAAGCTCGAGGGCCAGCTCTGGAACGTCATTGAGTTCCAGCACGTCAAGCCGGGCAAGGGCGGTGCCTTCGTTCGAACCAAGATGCGGAATGTTATGTCCGGCAAGGTAGTGGACAAGACGTTCAACGCCGGCCTCAAGATCGAAACCGCAACTGTCGACCGGCGCGACTACCAGTACCTGTACCAGGACGGCGAAGACTTCGTCTTCATGGACACCAGCGATTACGACCAAATCCACGTTTCGGGCGCGACAGTCGGTGACGCCACCAACTTCATGCTTGAGAACCAGATGGTCAACATCGCCATCCACGAAGGCACCCCGCTTTACATCGAGCTTCCGCCGAGCGTCGTGCTGGAGATCACCTACACCGAGCCGGGTCTCCAGGGTGACCGTTCCTCCGCAGGCACCAAGCCTGCAACTGTGGAGACCGGTTACGAGATCCAGGTTCCGCTGTTCGTCGAGCAGGGCACCAAGGTCAAGGTTGATACCCGTGATGGCAGCTACCTGGGCAGGGTCAACGACTAGTGAGTGCCCGCGGTAAGGCCCGTAACAGGGCACTTGAAGTACTTTTTGAGGCTGAGCAGCGCTCGGTTTCAGCTTTTGATGCGCTCAAGGCGCGTCGGGAGAAGACTGACCTTGTTGTGAATCCGTACACGGTCGAAATCGTGGAGGGGGTTGTCTCCATGCAGCCCACCATCGACGAGTTCCTGCAAACCTATGCGCAGGGCTGGACTCTTGAACGCATGCCGGCGGTGGATCGCATCATCCTCCGCATTGGTACGTGGGAACTTCTTTACAACGACGACGTTCCCGATGGGGTCGCTGTGAGCGAGGCCGTAGCCTTGGCGAAGACCATGTCCACGGACGAGTCCCCGGCCTTCATCAACGGTTTGCTGGGCCGCTTGCAGAAGCTCAAGCCGTCGCTGTTGGCGTAAGAACCGATTTACTTCTGCATACTTGGTGCCCCTTGGAATCCGGCCAGTCCGGACTCCAAGGGGCATTCTGCGTTATGAACGGTTACAGGAGCACCGCTGACCGTAGCCCGGGTATCCGGCGCAGCTGTTCAAGTTCATCGTGTTGGTGGACATGGACGTCCCTGCCGCTGAGGATGCGCTGGCGGGTGAAGGCGAGGGACGTCGCCGCCTTGATGAACGCCCGCATCTGTGCGGCCCGGCCGCGTGAGGATGCCCAGCCAAGGGCCTGGCGCCTGCCCCGGGGTGTAGCCAGCATGTCCACCTCCGCCGGCGTGAACCACCCGGCGCGGGCATATTCCAGCAACCGTTGACGGGTCAGTTTTCCTTCGGCCATGCGAAGGAAGACTATTCCAAGGACGGCCACCAGGAAGATGGGGACCTGGACGACGAAGTATTCAACCAGGAATCCCTGGCCCATGCTGTTCCAGCGGTTATGCAGGAACATCGCAGGCAACAGGCCCACGAAGAACGCCAGAACCGCGTACCCCGAGTGCCACTTCCTCGCCGCGAAACCCATGATCAAGCCGGTGGTTCCCGTGAATATTGCGTGCGCAAAAGGAGACATCACGCCGCGGAGGATGAAGATCCGGACAAGGTCGGTCCCGGGGTCGGACGAAGAAGCGATCTCCCGTCCGAAATAGAGGATGTTCTCGGTGAACGCGAAACCCGCGGCGATGGTGAAAGCGAACACGACGCCGTCAACGGGTCCGTCGAAGTACTTCCGGGCGGCGAATATCAACAGGAGGAGTCCCAGCGACTTACTGAACTCCTCGACGATCGGTGCCTGCACGGTGGCCATGAAGTAGCTGTAGGCGTCCTCGCTGGTGGTGGGCGCCGCGAGGGCAAATAGCGGTTGGATCAGGAGCGTCGCCGCAATGGAGACAGCCGCTCCCCACGTGAAGGCAAACCACAGAAGCCGTTTGGGTTCCGGCTCCCAGCGGTCGATCCACCGGACCGTCAGCAGGACTATGGACAGCGGAATCAGCGATGCGATGAAGCCGATGATGAAGCCCGCCAACCCGGTGTTGCCCAGGAGGAACGGAACAACCAGGAGAAGGCTGCCGAAGGCCAGGATGCCGCCGACAAGGAGCAGTGGCAGCAAACCGGCTGAACGGCGCTGCATGCCTTGGGGTGCGACTGCCCACGATTGGTTTCCCAACGGTGCGGGGTTGCCCGGAGCGGGCTGGTAGTTGCCGGGCTGGATGTGGCCGATCCAGGTGGGGTTGGCCCCGGGCTCCACGAACGGCCGGGGATAGGGCCGTTGTCCATCATGGCGGCCTGGTTGGTTGCTGCTCATGGGTCCGAGCCTATGCCACGCCTGCGGTGTGACCTTAAACTCACCCATGGCCGCGGACGCGGCAGGTGGCCGGCGCTGTGGCTGTGATAGTTTTGGAAGGCAAATATTCCTTTTTTAATTCCGTCCTGTGAGGCGGGGAAAGGGGAGACGAGCGATGACTGAAGCTACTTCAGCGCAGGTTCCGTCCAGGGTTGTCCTCAACCAGGCGGATATCGATCGTGCGCTCACTCGTATCGCCCACGAGATCCTTGAAGCCAACAAGGGATCCCAGGACCTGGTCCTGCTGGGTATCCCAAGCCGTGGTTATCCCCTGGCTGTCCGGCTGGCCCATAAGATTGCCGCCGCTGATCCTGCCGTCAACGCCGAAACAATAGTGGGCCAACTGGATGTCACTATGTTCCGCGACGACCTCTCGCACCAGCCCACCCGACCCCCGCACCATACACGCCTGCCGCTGTCCGGGATCGATAACAAAGTTGTTGTCCTTATTGACGACGTCCTCTACTCGGGTCGGACCATCCGCGCAGCTTTGGACGCCTTGGTGGACCTCGGGCGCCCCCGCATCGTCCGGCTGGCTGTCCTGGTGGACAGGGGGCACCGTGAACTCCCCATCCGCGCAGACCATGTGGGAAAGAACCTTCCTACATCGTCCTCGGAGAAGGTCCGCGTACATCTTGAAGAGACCGACTCCGTGAACGGAACTCCGGTCAACGAGGTAGTCATCGAGGCAGGCAAGTGAAGCATCTCCTCTCAACGGAAAACCTCAGCGGCTTCGACGCAATCCGGATACTTGATACGGCCGAGGAAATGTCTGCCGTCGGTGAGCGCGAAGTCAAGAAGCTGCCCGCGTTGCGCGGCAGGACGGTGGTGAACCTCTTCTTCGAAGATTCCACCCGCACCCGCATCTCCTTCGAAGCAGCGGCGAAGCGGCTCTCCGCCGACGTCATCAACTTCGCGGCAAAGGGCTCCTCGGTCTCCAAAGGTGAGTCCCTCAAGGACACCGCACAGACCTTGGCCGCGATGGGTGCAGACGCCGTGGTCATCCGGCACTGGGCTTCCGGAGCGCCGCACCGCCTGGCTGCCACCGACTGGATCGATGCGGCGGTGGTCAATGCCGGTGACGGTACCCATGAACACCCCACCCAGGCCCTGCTGGACGCCTTCACCATGCGCCGCCATTGGTCGCGCATCAAGGGCGTCGCATCCACCGGCGCCGACCTCAAGGGCATGCGCGTCGCGATCGCCGGAGACGTCCTGCACTCCCGCGTGGCGCGTTCAAATGTGTGGCTCCTGCGAACCCTCGGCGCGGAGGTCACCCTCGTGGCACCTCCCACGCTGCTGCCGGTCGGCGTCGAACAGTGGCCCTGCAAGGTCAGCTACAACCTGGACGAGACCCTTGAAGCAGGTGTCGACGCGATGATGATGCTCAGGGTCCAGGGGGAGAGGATGAATGCGTCCTTCTTCCCGTCCACCCGTGAATATTCCCGCCGTTGGGGCTTTGACGACGCCCGCCTGCGGACGCTGGACGACCTCGGCATGAAGGACACCATCATCATGCACCCCGGTCCCATGAACCGCGGCCTGGAAATCTCGTCCGCCGCGGCGGATTCACCCCGTTCCACCGTGCTCGCCCAGGTCCGGAACGGCGTATCGGTCCGCATGGCCGCCCTGTACTTGTTGCTTTCGGGGGATTCCCGTGAAGCGACCGCCCCCGTAAGCAACCAGCCCACCAAGGAGAACAACTGATGGCCGCGAACACGTACTTGATCCGCGGAGCCGCCATCCTGGGCGGTGCAGCCGAGGACCTCCTGATCCGGGACGGCGTCATCGCGGCCAGGGGCAACGGACTTGCTGCCGGGGATGCCACGGTCATCGACGCCGCAGGCCTGATTGCGCTGCCCGGTATGGTTGATGTCCACACCCACCTTCGCGAACCGGGCCGGGAAGATGCGGAGACCGTCGAAACCGGTACCCGTGCGGCCGCGTTGGGTGGTTTCACCGCCGTCCACGCCATGGCGAACAGCAATCCGGTGGCCGACACCGCCGGTGTGGTGGAGCAGGTCCACAGCCTGGGAAGGGCATCGGGCTGGGTGGACGTACGGCCCGTCGGCGCAGTGACGGTGGGACTCGCCGGGGAGCAACTCGCCGAACTCGGTGCCATGGCCGACTCCCGCGCCCAGGTGCGCATGTTCTCTGATGACGGAATCTGCGTGCATGATCCCGTCCTGATGCGCCGCGCGCTGGAATACGTCAAGGCGTTCGACGGCGTGGTGGCCCAGCATGCGCAGGAACCCCGCCTGACCGCCGGGGCACAAATGAACGAAGGCGCCGTTTCGGCCGTTCTCGGGCTGGCCGGCTGGCCGGCGGTAGCCGAGGAAAGCATCATTGCCCGCGATGTACTGCTGACCCAGCACGTCGGTTCCCGCCTGCACATTTGCCACGTCTCCACTGCGGGAAGCGTTGAAATCGTGCGCTGGGCCAAGGCCCGCGGCATCAATGTCACTGCCGAGGTCACCCCGCACCACCTGATCCTGACCGATGAACTGGTCCGCAGCTACGACCCCGTCTACAAGGTGAACCCGCCGCTGCGCACGGACGCGGATGTGCAGGCACTTCGGGAGGGCCTTGCCGACGGGACCATCGATGTGGTGGGCACCGATCACGCACCGCACCCCAGCGAGCACAAGGAATGCGAGTGGGCCCAGGCCGCCATGGGCATGACCGGGCTGGAAACTGCGCTGTCCGTGGTCCAGGAGACCATGATCGAAACCGGCCTCATGACGTGGGCGGATTTTGCCAGGGTCACATCCTTCACTCCGGCCCGCATCGGCAGGGTGGCGGACCAGGGCCGTCCGTTGGAGGCCGGGGAGCCGGCCAACGTCATCCTGGTGGACCCGGCTGCGCGCTGGACCGTTGATCCCCATAAGATGGCAACCATGGGCCGCAATTCACCGTTCAAGGGCAGGGAACTGCCCGGTTCCGTGGTGGCAACCTTCTTCAAAGGACACCCGACCGTCCTCAACGGCCGGCTCAACACCCCGTACCGCTACACCGAAACCGTTCCGGCCCCGGATTCCACCGGGGCAGTCAGCGGCGCCTAGTGGACACCCAACTGCTCTCGGCGCTCGTCACCGCAGGCTTGATCGCCGTCGCCCTGGCCATGATCGGCCTGGGGTGGCGGAACCGCCTCCGACGACAATCCGACGTCGAACGCCTTCCGGAAGTGCCACGGCAACTGACGCCGGCCACAGTGGTGGCCGACGGTCAGTACGTCAGCACCACCACGGCCGGTGACTGGCTGGACCGCATCGCTGTCCAAGGCCTTGGAATCCGGACCCACGCGGAACTGAGCGTTCACGCCGAAGGCGTGTTGTTCGACCGCCCCGGAGCAGCCCCGGTGTTCATACCGCGGGAAGCCCTGACTGACAGCCGCTCGGCCTCCGGGATGGCAGGGAAGTTCGTCGAAAAGGACGGGCTCCTTGTTATCAGCTGGAAACTGGGCAGCCGTGAACTGGACACAGGATTCAGGTCGAGGAACTCCGCCGACCAGGACCGCCTCCGCCAAGCCATACAAGAATTGACCTCCGCAGCCCCTCAGGCAGATGCCGATAGTGGAAAGTAATAAAGTGACGGACAGTAACGCAGCCACCTCACCAACCCCCTCAGCAGCCGTATTGGTGCTGGAAGACGGCCGTATTTTCCGCGGCCGGAGCTACGGCGCCCAGGGCACCGCGCTCGGCGAAGCGGTCTTCGCCACCGGCATGACCGGTTACCAGGAGACCATCACCGATCCCTCCTACGCCCGCCAGCTCGTGGTGCAAACTGCGCCGCACATCGGGAACACTGGCGTCAACGGCGAGGACGCCGAATCGCGCAAGATCTGGGTTGAGGGCTACGTCGTCCGCGACGCCGCACGACGCCCGTCCAACTGGCGGTCCGAGCGGAGCCTCGACGAAGAACTCGTCGCCCAAGGCATCGTCGGCATCCAGGGCGTTGACACCCGTGCGATCACCCGGCATCTCCGCGAGCACAAGACCATGCGCGCCGGGATCTTTTCCGGCGAAGCCGCCAACGCGTCCGACAAGGAACTGCTGGATACCGTGCTGGCAAGCGCCCCCATGGAAGGCTCGGCGCTTGCCGAAGAAGTAAGCATCGACGAAGCCTACGTGGTGGACCCCAAGGACCACGGTTGGGAGGGCGAACCGCGGTTCTCCATTGCCGCCGTCGACCTCGGTATCAAGGCGATGACCCCCGTCCGGTTCGCCGAGCGCGGCGTGCGGGTGCATGTCCTGCCGGCAACCGCCACGCTCGAGGACGTCAACGCCCTCAACCCCGACGGTTTCTTCATGTCCAACGGCCCCGGGGACCCCGCCACTGCCGACCACCAGGTCAAGTTGCTGCGCTCCGTCCTGGACGAGAAGCTGCCGTACTTCGGCATCTGCTTCGGAAACCAGATCCTGGGGCGCGCCCTTGGGTTCGGAACCTACAAGCTGCGGTACGGCCACCGCGGCATCAACCAGCCGGTGATGGACCGCCGCACGGGCAAGGTGGAAATCACCTCACAGAACCACGGCTTCGCTGTTGATGCGCCCTTGAACGGCGCCACCGTGGCACCCGAAGAGCGCTACGGCCGGGTGGAAGTCAGCCACGTCTCGCTGAACGACGACGTCGTTGAGGGACTCGCCTGCCTCGACATCCCTGCGTTCTCGGTCCAGTACCACCCCGAAGCGGCCGCAGGGCCGCACGATGCCGCGTACCTCTTCGACCGCTTCATCGACCTCATGGCTGAAACGAAAGCCGGCGGCGCCACCGCAACCAAGAACCAAAACAAGACTGAGGACAACAAGTAATGCCCAAGCGTACAGATCTCAAGAGCGTCCTTGTCATCGGTTCCGGGCCGATCGTCATCGGCCAGGCGGCCGAGTTCGATTACTCCGGCACCCAGGCCCTGCGCGTCCTGAAGGACGAAGGGCTGCGGGTCATCCTGGTCAACTCCAACCCGGCCACCATCATGACGGACCCCGAGTTCGCCGATGCCACCTACGTGGAGCCGATCACTCCCGAGGTGGTCGAAAAGATCATTGCCAAGGAGCGTCCCGACGCCGTCCTGCCCACCCTTGGTGGACAGACGGCCCTGAACACGGCCATCGCCTTGGATAAGAACGGTGTACTGGAGAAGTACAACGTGGAGTTGATCGGTGCGAACATTGCCGCGATCGAGCTCGGCGAAGACCGCGAGAAGTTCAAGGGCGTTGTTGAGCGCTGCGGCGCCGAGTCCGCCCGCAGCCACATCATCCACACCATGGACGAGGCCTTCAAAGCCGCCGAGGACCTCGGCTACCCGATGGTTGTCCGCCCGTCCTTCACCATGGGCGGACTGGGTTCCGGACTGGCGTACAACGAGGACGACCTCCGCCGGATCGTCGGTCAGGGCCTGCAGTACAGCCCCACCACCGAGGTGCTGCTCGAAGAGAGCATCCTTGGCTGGAAGGAATACGAGCTTGAGATGATGCGGGACAAGAACGACAACGTCGTTGTTGTCTGCTCCATCGAGAACTTCGATCCCGTGGGCGTCCACACCGGCGATTCCATCACGGTGGCCCCGGCCCTCACGCTGACGGACCGCGAGTACCAGAAGCTGCGCGACGTCGCCATTGCCGTGATCCGTGAGGTGGGCGTGGACACGGGTGGCTGCAACATCCAGTTCGCCATCAACCCGGATACCGGACGCGTCGTCGTCATCGAGATGAACCCGCGCGTGTCGCGTTCCTCGGCCCTGGCATCGAAGGCCACCGGCTTTGCCATCGCCAAGATCGCCACCAAGCTTTCCCTCGGCTACACGCTGGACGAAATCCCCAACGACATCACGCAGAAGACCCCGGCGTCGTTCGAGCCGACGCTGGACTACGTCGTCGTCAAGGTTCCGCGTTTCGCTTTCGAAAAGTTCCCGGCAGCCGACAACACGCTGACCACCACCATGAAGTCCGTGGGCGAGGCCATGGCCATGGGCCGCAACTTCACAGAAGCCCTGCAGAAAGCCCTGCGTTCCCTGGAACAGAAGGGTTCGCAGCTGGACTTCAGCTCCGTGCCCGAATACGAGGTCGCCGAACTCATTGAGAAGGCCAAGCGTCCCACCACCGAACGCCTGTACCAGGTGCAGCGGGCGCTCCTCGGGGGTGCCACCGTGGAGGAACTCTACGAAGCCACCAAGATCGACCCCTGGTTCCTTGACCAGCTGCAGCTGCTCAACGAGACCGCGCACGGGATCCGCAAGGCCGGTGTCCTCAGCGAGGACATGCTCCGCAACGCCAAGCGCCACGGTTTCTCCGATGATCAGATCGGTGCCCTGACGCACAACTCCGAGGCCGTCGTCCGCGGCGTCCGCCAGGCACTGGGCATCCGTCCCGTCTACAAGACCGTCGACACCTGTGCAGCCGAATTCGCGGCCTACACGCCGTACCACTACTCGGCATATGACGAGGAAGATGAAGTGAGCCTGCACGCCAAGCCCTCGGTGATCATTCTCGGTTCCGGGCCCAACCGCATCGGCCAAGGCATCGAGTTCGACTACTCCTGCGTCCACGCCTCCATGGCGCTGCGCAAGGCCGGCTACGAGACCGTCATGGTCAACTGCAACCCGGAGACGGTCTCCACCGACTATGACATCTCCACCCGCCTCTACTTCGAACCCCTGACCCTCGAGGACGTGCTGGAGGTCATCGCGGCCGAGGAACGCACCGGCGGCGTCATGGGCGTCTTTGTCCAGTTGGGTGGCCAGACCCCGCTGAAGCTTGCCCAGCAGCTTGCTGACGCGGGCGTGCCGATCCTGGGCACTTCCCCGGAAGCGATTGACCTTGCCGAGCACCGCGGTGCCTTCGCCCGCGTCCTGGACGAAGCCGGCCTGACGTCCCCCAAGAACGGCACCGCCGTTTCCTTCGAGGACGCCAAGAAGATCGCCGACGAGATCGGCTACCCGGTGCTGGTCCGTCCGTCCTACGTCCTGGGCGGCCGCGGCATGGAGATCGTTTACGACGAGGCCAACCTCTCCCGCTACATTGCCAACGCCACGGAGATCACCACGGACCACCCCGTGCTGATCGACCGGTTCCTGGAGGACGCCGTCGAAATCGACGTCGACGCGCTCTTCGACGGAACAGACATGTACCTCGGCGGCATCATGGAGCACATCGAAGAAGCCGGTATCCACTCCGGTGACTCCGCTTGTGTCCTGCCTCCGATCACCCTGGGCAACAACGTGATCGAGCGGGTCCGGACCGCTACCCGCGCCATCGCCGAGGGCGTAGGCGTGCGCGGCCTCATCAACATCCAGTTCGCCCTGGCCTCAGACGTCCTGTACGTCTTGGAAGCCAACCCGCGTGCCTCCCGCACCGTCCCGTTCGTCTCCAAGGCAACGGGCGTGCAGATGGCCAAGGCTGCCGCTCTGATCGGCACCGGCGTGACCATCAACCAGCTCCGCAGCGCCTACAAGATGCTGCCGGAAACCGGCGATGGCTCCACCCTGCCCCTGGATGCTCCGGTAGCCGTGAAGGAAGCCGTGCTGCCCTTCAGCCGCTTCCGCACGCCTGAGGGCAAGGTTGTGGACTCGCTGCTCGGCCCTGAAATGCGTTCGACCGGTGAAGTCATGGGCATCGACAAGCACTTCGATACCGCGTTCGCGAAGAGCCAGTCCGGTGCCAACAACGCCCTGCCCACCGAAGGCAAGATCTTCGTGTCAGTAGCCAACCGCGACAAACGCTCGGTGATCATGGGCGTCAAGCGGCTCTCTGACCTCGGCTTCGAAATCGTCTCCACCGGCGGAACTGCGGACGTCCTGCGCCGCAACGGCATCCAGGCAACGCCGGTCCGCAAGGTGGCCGAGGGAAGCAGCGCAGAGGGTGAAGGCACCATCGCGGACCTTGTCATCGCGGGTGAAATCGACATGGTGTTCAACACCCCGTCCGGCGGCGAAGCCCGCAGTGACGGCTACGAACTCCGTGCGGCCGCGACGTCCATCGGCATCCCGTGCATCACCACGGTGGCGGAGTTCAACGCCGCTGTGCAGGCCATCGAAGCACTCCGTACTTACGAGTGGTCCGTGACCAGCCTGCAGGAGCACGCCGCCAACCTGACCGCCTCTTTGGAAGCTGCACATGCCTGAGTCGTTCGGCTCCCGGCTGTCTGCGGCCATGGAAGCCCGGGGGCCGCTGTGCGTCGGCATCGATCCGCACCCGCAGTTGCTGGGCTCCTGGGGACTGAACGACGACGCCGCAGGACTGGAGCGTTTCTCGCTCACCGTGGTGGAGGCGGTGGCTTCCCTCGCTGCCGCTGTCAAGCCCCAAGTGGCGCTCTATGAGCGCCACGGGTCGGCCGGCATGGCCGTCCTGGAGCGGACCCTGGCCGCAGCAGCCGGAGCAGGCGTGCTCAGCATCGCCGATGCCAAGCGCGGGGATATCGGATCCACCATGGCGGCCTACGCCGATGCCTGGCTTCGTGACGGATCTTCCCTGGCGGCCGACTCGGTGACGCTGAGCCCGTACCTCGGTTTTGAGTCCCTGCGTCCGGCCTTGGACCTCGCTGCCGAACACGGCAGGGGAGTCTTTGTCCTGGCGCTGACGTCCAACCCTGAGGGCCGGAGCGTCCAGCACGTCGGCGGCGGTGATTCGGTGGCCCGCCGCATCGTGGCTGCAGCTGCTGCGGAGAACCAGCGTTACGAAGGGTCCTTGGGCTCGGTGGGCTTGGTGGTCGGTGCCACCATAGGTTCGGCCCTTGGCGATTTGGACATAGACCTCGGCCTGGTGCGTGGACCGATCCTCGCCCCGGGGCTCGGGGCCCAGGGGGCCACTCCGGCCGATCTGCGGGAGACCTTTGGACAGGCCTACCCGATGGTCCTGGCAACGTCCAGCCGTGGCATCCTGGCTGCAGGTCCGGACATTGCCGCGCTGCAGGCAGCCACCCGGGAAACCCTGGGTGGCTTGCGCGGCTGACCCCCTGCAGGTAGGTTCAGCATCAGCCGCGTGATCGGTGTCACAATTCCGACTTGACGGGAGTTTGGCCATGGCCCTAAAAGAGCTGACACCACAAGAGCGTTCCGACGCCTTGGAGAAGGCTGCCAAAGCGCGGGCCACCCGTGCGGCAGCCAAGGAGCGGCTCAAGCGGGGTGAAGTCAGCATCGCCGAGCTGATCTCCTCGGGGACAACCGACGAGGCGATCGCACGCATGCGGGTGGTCGAACTCCTTGAAGCCCTTCCCGGCATCGGTCCGGTCCGCGCCGCGGCCATCATGGCTGAGATCGGGATTGCCGGATCACGGAGGATCAGGGGGCTGGGAATCCACCAGGCCCGCGCGCTGGTAGATTTTATTCAGACCCAGCAAAGCGTCTAAGCATCTTTCGAAGGAATCCGTGAGCACGAAACCTGGACTGACTGTCCTTGCAGGACCCACTGCCGTGGGCAAGGGAACCGTATCCACCTATATCAGGGACAACTATCCAGAGGTGTGGCTGTCTGTTTCAGCCACCACCCGTGCTCCACGGCCGGGCGAGAAGGACGGCGTCCACTACTTCTTCAAGACGGCCGAGGAGTTTGAATCCCTGGTGGCCGCCGGGGAGTTCCTGGAATGGGCCGTGGTGCACGGACGGAACCGGTACGGGACCCTTCGCAGTACCGTGGACGCCGCCATCGCCGAGGGCAGGTCGGTGCTGTTGGAGATCGATCTCCAGGGCGCCCGCCAGGTCAAGGAGGCTGTGCCGGAAGCAAAGTTCGTCTTCCTGGCGCCGCCGACGTGGGACGAAATGGTGCGCCGGCTTGTGGGCCGGGGCACTGAAACGGCCGAGGAACAGCAGCGCAGGCTGGAAACCGCTAAACTGGAACTTGCTGCTGAACCGGAGTTTGACCACACCGTCATTAATGACGACGTTCGCCGGGCAGCGGACGAGCTTGTTTCACTCATGGGGCTTACCCCGCACGAGCGCTAAGCGCTTGCACTTGTCGGCCCGCTAGAATTTGGAGATTTCGTGTCCACGAACCTTGAAGGCATCATCAACCCGCCGATCGATTCGCTGCTTGAGGCTGCCGATTCCAAGTACGGCCTGGTCATCTTCGGCGCCAAGCGTGCCCGCCAGATCAACGCCTACTACGCCCAGCTGCACGAGGGGCTGTTCGAGTACGTCGGTCCGCTGGTCGACACCAAGCTGAACGAGAAGTCGCTTTCCATCGCCCTGCGCGAGATCAACGAAGGCCTCCTGGTTTCGACCCCCATCGAGCCCACGGAATAAAGAAGCAGACTGCCTGTTGACGGAGGTCACGTGCGCATAGTCCTCGGAGTCGGGGGAGGGATCGCAGCCTACAAGGTTGCATCGCTCCTCCGGCTTTTTACTGAAGCCGGTCATCAAGTCACGGTCATTCCCACCGAGTCCGCCCTGCGGTTCGTAGGTGTCGCGACGTGGGAGGCGTTGTCCGGCAACCCTGTGAGCAACAGCGTTTTCGACGACGTCGAGAAGGTCAACCATGTGCGGTTGGGCCACGAGGCAGACCTCATTGTGATTGCCCCTGCCACCGCGGACCTCCTGGCGAAGGCAGCAACGGGCCAAGCCGGCGACCTCCTGACCAACACGCTGCTCATGGCGCACGGTCCGGTCCTGTTTGCCCCGGCGATGCATACGGAGATGTGGCAGCACGCGGCCACCCAGGCCAACGTGGCGACGCTGCGAAGCCGCGGGGTGACAGTACTGGACCCCGCAGTCGGCCGCCTCACCGGCGCTGATTCCGGCCCGGGGCGCCTGCCTGAGCCCGACGTCATTTTCGAGGCCGCGATCGCCTTGGCGGGAAGCCGTTCACCCGTTGGTCCAGCGGACGGCGCCGGCCCTGGCCCGTTGGCCGGAAAAGTGGTGACCATCTCCGCGGGCGGTACACGGGAAGCGTTGGACCCTGTCCGCTTCCTGGGCAACCGGTCATCGGGCAAGCAGGGAGCTGCCTTGGCCTCGGCAGCCCTGGCAGCAGGTGCAACCGTCCGGTTCCTCGCGGCCCACATGGACATCGAACCTCCGGCCGGCGTCGAGTTGGTCCGCGTTGAGTCCGCCCTGGAGCTGCGTGAGGCAGCCCTGAAAGCGGCAGTGGACTCCGACGTCGTTATTATGGCTGCTGCGGTAGCGGACTTCCGGCCGGCGGATGTCTCGGACACCAAAATCAAGAAGGTCGACGGCGAAGAAGCGCCGGTCGTCCGCCTGGTCCGGAACCCCGACATTTTGCAGGAGCTCGTAGAAGCCCGCAATGCCGCGGACCGGCAGCAGCTGATCATCGGATTTGCCGCCGAAACAGGCGACGCCCATGGCGATGTGCTGCAACATGCCACCGCCAAACTGAAGCGAAAACGGTGTGACCTTCTGGTTGTCAACCACGTGGGCGTTGGCAAGGTATTCGGCCAGGACGACAACTCCGTGGTCATCCTTTCCGGACATGGTGCCGAACCGCAAACGGCGTCCGGCTCGAAGGCCGACGTCGCCGCCGCCGTCGTGGACCGTGCCGCCGTCGAACTGTCCGCGGTGTTCCCCGCACCATAGCTCCCTGCAGGCGAGCCCTGCTGTGAAATTCTTAGCAAAGGGACACACGGCAAATGCCGTCGTCCCGCAACCCAGTAAGGTAGTCGAGTGACTTTACCGCTGCACCACCAAACGCATGGCCACCCGTCCAAGCTCCGGCTCTTCACCTCAGAGTCGGTCACTGAAGGGCACCCGGACAAAATCTGCGACCAAATCAGTGACGCCATCCTTGACGCGCTGTTGGCCGCCGATCCCGAGTCCCGGGTGGCAGTGGAGACCATGGCTACCACCGGACTGGTGCATGTGGCCGGCGAGGTGACCACCGACGCCTACGTGGAAATTCCCCAGATTGTCCGCGAGACCATCCTTGGCATCGGCTACGATTCCTCGGCCAACGGCTTCGATGGTGCCCGATGCGGTGTGTCCGTTTCCATTGGCCAGCAGTCCAATGACATCGCCGGTGGCGTTTTCAACTCCCTGGAAGCCCGGGAGGGGCGGCAGGAAGATGATTACGACCTCCAGGGCGCTGGTGACCAGGGCATCATGTTCGGCTACGCCAGTGATGAAACTGCGTCCTACATGCCCACGCCCATCTGGCTTGCGCACCGCCTGTCCGAACGCCTCACCGAGGTCCGGAAAAGCGGCGAACTTGCGTACTTGCGGCCCGACGGCAAGACCCAGGTGACGGTAGGGTACGACGGCGACCGGCCGGTTTCGGTGGAGACCGTGGTCATCTCCAGCCAGCACGCCGAGGAAACAGGACTGGACCAGTTGCGTGCGGACCTTGCCAGCCACGTGATCGAACCTGTGCTTGCAGCCTCCAACCTGGACCTTTCCCGGGCCACCAACATCCTCAACCCCGCGGGAGCCTTTGTTATCGGCGGACCCGTGGGAGATGCCGGCCTGACCGGCCGCAAGATCATTGTGGACACCTACGGCGGATTCGCCCGCCACGGCGGCGGCGCGTTCTCCGGCAAGGACCCGTCCAAGGTGGACCGTTCGGCAGCCTACGCGATGCGCTGGGTAGCGAAGAACGTAGTGGCGGCCGGCCTCGCCAAGCGGGCAGAGATCCAAATCGCCTACGCGATCGGCCAGGCCCGCCCGGTGGGTACGTACGTTGAGACGTTTGGAACGGAAACCGTTGATCCGGCCAGGATTGCGGAGGCAATCGACGAAATCTTCGACCTCCGTCCCCGGGCCATCATCGATGCCCTCGACCTCAAGCGGCCCATCTATGCCAAGACGGCCGCACATGGCCACTTCGGCAGGGAAGAGCCGGACTTCACGTGGGAACGCCTCGACCGCGTGGCCGACCTCAAGGAATTCTTCAACGCCTGACACCCGGCCGCGCACGTGCCGCCAGGTCCACATAATGTCAGCGGCTCATGATTGGCTTGAGCCAGAGATGCCCGTGGCGGGTTGATCCCGCTGCGGGCATCCTGCTTTCATGCGGAGCTCAAAGCCAGTGTCCACTCTGTGGTGGCGTTCCGAGAAGGAGGTGAAGTGCATGGCGGAGCATGAATCCCGGCCTGCCTTGGTGCAGCCTTCGTTGTTGCAGGGTTTCCCTGCGAAGGCCCCCGTAAAGGGGCCGCCGCTGGCAGCAGTGGATCCCGTTGCCCGTATAGTGCTCGAATCTCCGCTCCCGCATTTGGACCGGCCTTTCGACTACAGCGTGCCCGCTGAACTTGAAGGCGTGGCCCTCCCCGGCGTGCGGGTGAAGGTGAAGTTCAACGGGCAGGAACTCAGCGGATACATCACGGAGCGACGCCAAACCTCCGAGGCCGGGCAGGAGCTCAGCACCCTGCACAAGGTGGTGTCGCCGGTGCCCGTGCTGACGCCGGCCGTCCACGCCTTGGCCGCCGCGGTGGCTTCACGGTACGCCGGAACTTTGAGTGATGTACTCCGCACGGCCATTCCGCCACGGGTGGCAAAGGTGGAAAAAGAAGCCCAGGCGGGCACCCCGCCTGAGCCTGTCTCCCTATCTGGAGTTGGGCCCGGCGTTGGGGCCGGGCCGGAGTGGAACGCGTACAGCAACGGCCCTGCCTTCCTCCACCACCTGGCCGGGGGCGGTGCGCCCAAAGCCGTCCTGACAGCGCTGCAGGGATATGGCCGGCACGGTTGGCCCGCCATGCTGGCCGCGGCCGTCGCTGCGGTCCGCAGCTCAGGCCGGGGCGCAGTCGTGGTGGTGCCCGACTACCGGGACCTGGACCGGGTGGAAGCTGCCCTTGCCGCTGTCTTGCCTGAGGGTGATGTTGCCCGGCTGGCGGCCGACGACGGCCAGACACCGCGCTACCGTAATTTCCTGCGGCTGCTGCGGGGTGAAGCGGGGGTTGCCGTTGGAACCCGCTCCGCTGCCTATGCGCCGGTGGCGAACTTGGGCCTTGTGGTCTGCTGGGATGACGGGGACGACCTCCACATTGATCAGCGCGCCCCTTACGCCCACTCCCGGGAAGTCCTGCTTCTGCGCAGCGAGCAGGAGGGCGCCGCTTGCCTGCTCGCATCGCACACGCGCAGCACGGAACTCCAACGGCTGGTGGACCTGCGCTGGGCGGTGGCCGTCGAGGCCCCGCGCACTGTCGTCCGGTCAACCGTGCCCAGGGTCGTGAACACCGCGGACAGCTTCGAACAGGAACGGGATCCGCTCGCACGTATTGCACGTTTGCCCGGTGCTGCTTGGCGTGCCGCCAAAGCGGGCCTGGAACGGGGCCCGGTCCTGGTCCAGGTGGCACGGGCCGGGTACGCACCGTCACTGGTGTGCGAAACATGCCGTGAGCCTGCCAGGTGCAATGCCTGTCAGGGACCCCTTGCCATGGCAGGCGGGTCAGCGATGCCGGCTTGCCGGTGGTGTTCCACTCCAGCGCCCCAGTGGCGTTGCAGCCATTGCACGGGGACCCGGCTGCGGCGTGGTGCAACCGGGGTCATCAGGACCGCCGAGGAATTGGGCCGGGCATTTCCCGGCCATGCTGTGGTCACCTCGTCGGGGGAGCACGTCAAGGCCGGTGTGCCGGACGCTCCTGCACTGGTGGTTGCCACGGTTGGTGCCGAACCAGTGGCCGACGGCGGTTATGCCGCCTGTTTGCTGCTGGACGGAAGCTCCTTGCTTCGCCGCGAGAACCTGCGTGCCGGTGAAGACACTGTGCGCCGTTGGTTCAACGCCGCAGCGTTGGTCAGGCCGGCCCGCGAGGGCGGCCTCGTGGTTGTCACGGCGGACGACACCACAGCTACTGGAGCGTTGGTGCGGTGGGATGCGCCCGGCTACGCCTCGCGGGAACTGGAACTCCGGAAGGAACTGCAGCTCCCACCAGCGGTCCGGGTGGCTTCCGTCACGGGTCCCCGGGCCGACGTCGGGCACTTTTCCGATGCTTTGGACGCGTTCCTCGGCCAGTCCGGCCAGCCAAAGCTGCGGAGTGTAGGCCCGGCCCCCTTGGCGATGTCCGGGAGCCAGCCCGCCGGCCCCGCAAGGGAGGACGGCCCTGCAGCGGAGGACGGCACTGCAGCGGAAGACAGGGACGTCCGTACGCTGTACTTCATTCCCTACGCCGAGGCCGCCAACGCCACACAGGCCATGCGGGCCGTGAAGGCGGCCAACGCGGCCAAGCGGGTGGCCGGTCCGGTCCAACTGCGTTTGGACGGCGTGGACGTTCTCTGATTGCCTACAGCAGCGTGCCCGTGGGGAGCGTCAGTATCTCGGCACCCGAATCCGTGATGGCAATGGTGTGTTCACTGTGGGCGGTCAGGCACCCGGTAGCACTCCGGAGCGTCCAGCCGTCTGCGTCCGTGACCAGCTTGGCGGTGTCTTCCATGACCCAGGGCTCCAGGGCGAGCAGCAGTCCCGGCCTAAGTTCGTAACCGCGCCCGGGCCTGCCGGTGTTGGGAACGTGCGGGTCCTGGTGCATGGTGGAACCGATGCCGTGCCCGCCGAACTCGACGTTGACCGGGTAGCCGGCAGCACCCAGGACCGAACCTATGGCATGGGAGATGTCTCCGATGCGGGCGCCGGGGACCGCCGCAGCTATGCCGGCACTGAGTGCCCGTTCGGTGGCCTCAATCATGGCAACCCCTGACGGGGGAGCTGATTCGCCAACCACGAAGCTGATGGCGGAGTCGGCGGCTACTCCGTCTTTCAGCACGGCCAGGTCCAGCGTCAGGAGGTCACCGTCCGCCAGTTGGTAATCGTGGGGGAGGCCGTGGAGCACAGCATCGTTGACACCCGTGCAGATGTAATGCCCAAAGGGACCCCGTCCAAAGGAAGGCGCGTAGTCGACGTAGCACGATTCGGCGCCGGCCTTGAGGATCATCTCCTTGGTCCAGCGGTCGATGTCCAGCAAGTTGGTGCCGACCGTGGTCCGGCTCTTCAGGGTGTAGAGGATATCGGCCACCAAGGCGCCGGTTACCCTGGCTTTGGCAACTTCTGAGGGGCTCAGGATCTCGATCATCGGGCGTCCTTCCTGGGGGAGGTGCGGCGTTTGCGGGAGCGCAGGGCAATGGCTTCTTCGGCTGCAGCCAGAAGCTGGCGTGCAGAGGCGTCCCAATCAAAGTCGGCGGCACGTTCCACGGACCTGAGTGAGCGCCGCTGCCAAGCTCCGGGCTCGTCCAAAGCGGTTACGGCGGCCGCGAATTCCGACGGTGATTCCGGATGGACGAAGCTCACGGCGTCGGCGCCCACTTCGCGGAAGATCGGGATGTCACTGGCAATCACCGGAGTGCCCACAGCCATCGCCTCCACCAAGGGAAGCCCGTACCCTTCGGCCCGCGACAGGCTGATGAGGGCCGTGGACCGCCTCAGCAGATCCTCGTATTCGTCGTCGGTGACCCCGTTGTGGAATTCCACCTTGGCGCCGTCCGGTATCAGGGCCTCCAGTTCGGCCCGGCGTCCGGGGGTAATGCGGCTCAACAAATGCAGGGTGTAGTCGGGCAGGCCGGCCATGCCGCGGATCATCGTTTCCACGTTCTTGTACGGCATGAAGGAGCCCATGTACACGAGCGATTTTTCAGCGCCGTCCGCCGGATTCCGCGGTGTTTGGCCGCCCTGCGGGGCGTTGGCCACGATGCGGACCGGCCTGTTGGTCAGCCGGTACTTTGCCATCAGCGCTTCGGTGGTGCGGCTGATGGTCGCCACGACGTCCGCGCGGTTCAACAGCATCCGCTGCGGCCAGAACGCCTTGTGGTAGAGCCGCCACAGCAGACGCACGGGTGCGGGAAGGAACCCCGGGGGAGCTGGGTGTTCGTAGTAGATCAGGTCATGCAGCGTCAGGATCAAGCCGTACCGCCTGCCCCACGTGCCCATGGTCTGCATGGGGCACACGACGACGTCCGCGCCCAAGGGATTGACCTTCCCCGCCACGAACAGCTCCATGGGGGACAGCGGGCTGTTGATCATGACGTAGGGAACATCGGGAAGCAGTGCGAGTTGCCGCTGGTCGCTGATGAGCATGGTGACATCGGCGATTTTGGAGACCGCGGCGATCAGGCTGGAGCCGTACCGGCTGATGCCGTCATGGTGCTCTGTCCTGGTGAAGCGGGCATCAAAAACGATTTTCACGCGGGATTGTCCTTCAGGAAGTCGCGGATGGCGGCGGCGGCCGGGGCGGGGGTTTCGTAGTGGATAAGATGCCCGACGCCGGGAATCACTTCCAGCCTCGCATCCGGCAGGAGCGCCATCAGTTTGTATTGGTCCGGCAGCGTGGCGATCTCGTCTTTCTCACCGGCGATCAGGAGGACCGGCAGGTTGAGCCGCTCTGCGACGTCCCCGACTGTCCCGGAGACCGATGCTTTGAATGACTCCAGAAGGCTTTCCCGGTTGGCGAAGGCACTGAAGTAGGCGTCGTGCTGGCCGTGGATGAAGCGGCGGAGTTGTTTGTCCTTAGTCTTTGCCATGGTCACGCTCATGACACGCACCACCACCCGGTTGCGGAGGAGGGCGAGTCCCGGAGCCTTGGGCAAGCGTGCAGCAGCCCAGTAGTAGAAGACCGCCAGCTTGGTCATCAAGCCTTTGGGACCCTCCAGTGCCGGCGAAGCTATGGGGTTGACCAGGATGAGCGGGTTGACGGCGCCCGGGTAGTCGGCTGCGAAGTGGCTGGCCACGATGGATCCGAAGGAGTGGCCAAGGAGGACGGTGTCCGGGCCCAGCCCGAGGGCCTCCATGAAGTGCTTGATGAACATCCCATAGCGCGCTACGGAGTGTTCATCGCCAACAACGGGCTCCGAGCTGCCGAATGCCGGCAGGTCCGGCATGATCAGCCTCATATCGGGAAGTTGGTCCGCCACCCGCAGGAGTCCGTGATGGTCCCCGCGGAAGCCGTGGATGACAAGGATTGTCCTCGCGTTCTCCTTCGCCTCCACAGGCTCGTATGTCCAGTACGCTACGTTGCTTCCATCGACGTCGATGGTTGAGGCAGAGGTCCGTCCCGGCAGGGACTTGCTGAAGAATTCGACCGGGGCCTGTGCACCTTCAGGGGTGTGCGCCGTGTCCACATTTTCCATTCAGTTGTTCCTAGTTCACGGTGTCCGGATGCGAGCCTGTCCGGTGATGTCTTTCGAGGGCGGCCATGCCGTCCATGTCGTCCTGGTCCAACTCGAAATCGAAAACTGCAAAGTTCTCCTTGATGCGCCCGGCCGAACTTGCCTTGGGGATCACCAGGTTACCCAGCTGGAGGTGCCACCGGATGATGACCTGCGCCGGGGTGCGCCGGTGCTTGTCGGCCAGCTCTGCAATGGCCGGGTCGGCCAGGACCTGTCCCCGGCCGAGGGGGCTCCAGGCCTCGGTGCGGATTCCCAGCTGTTCATGCAGGGTGCGGAGCCTGGCCTGCTGCAACCACGGGTGAAGCTCGATCTGGTTAACCGCAGGAACGACCTCCGCTGATTCCATCAGCCGTGCCAGGTGCTCCGGCTGGAAGTTCGAAACGCCGATTGCCCGGACTTTTCCTTCGCGGTAAAGGGTCTCGAGCGCCTTGTAGGTTTCAGTAAAAAGTCCGCGGCGGGTGCAGGGCCAGTGGATGAGGTAGAGATCCACGTAGTCAAGGCCCAGATTGGCGATGGAGGTGTCGAAGGCGCGCAGGGTAGCGTCGTATCCCTGGTCATCGTTCCAGACCTTGGTGGTAACAAAGACGTCCTCCCGGGCCAGGGCATGAACCGCCTCACCGGAACCACCGGTCCCGACGTTCGCCTCGTTGGCATCGCCGATGGCCCCGCCGATCGCGCGTCCGACGCCTACTTCGTTGCCGTACATGGCCGCGGTGTCGAAGCGACGGTAGCCTTCCCCCAGTGCGGTGCTGACCAGGGACTCGGCGTCCTTCGGGGGAACTTTGTACAACCCGTACCCCACGGAGTCCATCATCACGCCGTTGTTCAAGCTCTGCCGCGCCGGGATTCTCATGACAACGACTCTACCTATTACCGGCAGGAATACCCGCTGGCTGGCCGGTAAAGCTGACCAGGCGGCGGGCCGAGGCTTCGTCAAGGATCAGGTCCGTGGCCAGGCCCGCGGCCAATGCGCCTTGGAGGCCGTTGATCTTGGAAGCTCCGGACACCACGCAGATCCGGCGACGCACTTGGCGAAGCTGGTCGTGGGTAGGACCTGTTGACCGCTCGTTCAGGGTGATGCCGTCCGAGGAGCCATCGCTCCGGAAGAAGACAGTGGCCACGTCGCCCACGACGTCATCAGCAGCCAGTTCAGCAAGGTCTTGTTCGTCGAGGTAGCCGCCGGCATACACATGACTGGGATAATCCGAATCCACGGATCCCACGCCGAAGATGGCAATGCTCATCCTCGCCTGCAGGTCTAGGATACGTTGGACGCTGCGTTCATTCCACATGGCCGTCTTGGTGGCGGCGTGGTCGAAGAAGGCAGGAACCGGAAACTGTTCCACCCGCGCCCCGTAGGCATTGCCGAAACGGCGCATGATGTCGCTCGCGTAGGTGATGCCGGTGGTCTGCATGTTTCCCGCGCCGTTCAACTGGACCACGATGCTGTCGTGGGTGACTTTCCGGGTCAAGTGCCGGCTGACCGCACTGAGGGTGGCACCCCATGCCACCCCGATGATCGCGTTCGAATCCACCAACGGCCCGATCGTCCTGGCGGCCTGCATTGCCACCCGGTCAAGGGTTTCGGCTTCGTTCAGCGTGTCCAGCACGGGAACCACATGGACATCGACGCCGAACCGGTCCCGGATCTGGCCTTCCAACTCCGGCGCCGTATCGAACGGGCTGCGGATCTGCACCTGTACCAGCCCGGTTTCGCGTGCCGATGACAGCAGCCTTGAGACCGTGGACCGCGAGGTTCTAAGCTCCCGGGCAATGGCGTCCATGGTCAGGTCCTGCAAGTAATACATTTGTGCGGCCCGAAGCGCATCCGAGTGACGTGATCGTCCCATCTCATTTCCTTGCTGCACGTTTGTGCAAATAGCTTGACTACATTTTCCACCTTCGCCAGATTAGTGGTGACAGGTGCCGTGACAAAAAGTTGCGCACAAGCCAAGCCCAAGGGAGCAGTTTTGGGACACAACAGGAATTCCGGCCAGTCAGTTGGAACACAGCGACGTGGATCTGCGGCGGCCTTGCAGGAACGGCCGTCAGCGCAGGTCCTCATCATCGGTGGTGGGATCAACGGCGTCGGGACTTTCCGTGATCTGGCACTCCAAGGCGTGGATGTGGCCCTCGTGGAGCGTGGCGACTACTGCCAGGGCGCCAGCGGCGCCTCGTCGCACATGATCCATGGCGGGATCCGCTACCTCGAGAACGGTGAGTTCCGGCTGGTCAAGGAATCTGTCGTGGAGCGGAACCGGTTGCTTCGCATCGCGCCGCACTACGTCAAGCCTTTGCAGACCACCATCCCCATCTTCAGCACGTTCTCCGGAATCCTGGCTGCACCTGTCCGCTTCCTCACCCACAAGCAGGGCAAGCCGAAGGAGCGCGGCGCTTTCCTCATCAAGCTCGGCTTGACCATGTACGACTTCTTCTCCCGTGACGGCGGCACTGTACCGCGACACCAGTTCCTCGGCCGTGACAAGGCGCTGGCTGAGCTGCCGCGGCTCCGCCAGGACATCAAGTACTCGGCCACCTACTTTGACGCATCGGTCCACAATCCGGAGCGCCTTACCCTTGACGTGCTGCAGGACGGCGAAAAGGCCGGCCTTTCCTCCGGCAAACAGCAGGGCGGAACAGCGAGGGCCAGCAACTACGTCTCGCTTGCAGGCATGGGCCCACACGGCGCCAGGCTCCGGGATGAGCTCTCCGGCGAAGAGTTCGATTTCCAGGCTGACGTCATCGTCAACACGACCGGCGCTTGGGTGGACCTCACCAACCAGGCCATGGGTGCTGCCAGCCGTTTCATGGGCGGTACCAAGGGATCCCACATCGTCCTGGACCATCCTGAGCTCCTGGAAGCCTGCAACGGCCGGGAAATCTTCTTTGAGCACACCGACGGCCGCATTGTCTTGATCTACCCCATGGGCGACCGCGTCCTGGTAGGCACCACCGACGTTGACGCGGACATGGGCGAAGACGCAGTATGCACCGACGCCGAGGTGGACTACTTCTTCGACCTGGTGGGGCATGTGTTCCCGACCATTTCCGTGAACCGCGACCACATCGTCTACAGCTTCTCGGGGGTGCGGCCACTACCGCGGCACGATGAAACGCAGCCCGGCTTCGTGTCCAGGGACTACAGGATCGAACGGAGCGTCCGCACCGGCGATGCCGCAGTGGCCACGCCGGGCGGCAAGGCCGCCGTCGTACTCAGCCTGGTTGGCGGCAAGTGGACTACCTTCCGCGCGCTGGCCGAACACATGACCAACGACGTCCTCCGCGAACTGGGACTGGCACGCAAAGTCTCGACGGCGAAGCTCCCCATCGGCGGTGGCGCCGGCTATCCGGCGACGGCCGAAGGCGAGCAGGAGTGGATCAAGAAGCACATGGGACCCGGGCTCGACGCCGGCCGGGTGGAAGGCCTGCTGACCCGCTACGGCACCCGTGCCGAGGACGTCATCGCCTACCTCAAGGCCGGAAATGACGCTTCGCTGCGTTCAACCCGGGAGCTGAGCGTCCGCGAACTCGAATTCATGGCACAGAACGAGCAGGTTGGCCACTTGGTGGATGTGCTCATCCGACGTACTTCCCTGGCGTTCCGGGGGCTGGTCACGGGTGAGCTGCTCAATGAGCTCGCCGCGGTACTGGCCGGCCCCATGGGATGGGATGAAGCGGCCCGGCAAAGCGAAGTACGCCATGCACAGGAGGTCCTGCAGCGTTACCACAGGGTCAACGTACACAGCTTGGTGGACTAAACCCACCATCGGAACGGCACCGGCGACGGTGCCGTTCCAACAGCCTCTTCAACCCGCGAGGAGGCTGACAACAGAAAAATGAGGAGTCAAAGATGTCTCTTGGAATTGTTTTCCTTTCCGAAGTATTCGGAACCATGATGCTGACCCTTCTGGGTTGCGGCGTCGTGGCCAACGTTGCACTCAAAGGCACCAAGGGCAACAACGCTGGATTCTTGATGGTGACGTGGGGCTGGGGTATTGCGGTCTTCGCGGGCGTCTTCGTGGCTGCAAAGTCCGGCGCGCACCTGAACCCCGCAGTCACCCTCGGCCTGCTGGTCAATGGGAAGGGCGAATACGCGCCCGACGTCGCTGTGACCTTCGGTTCCACGCTGACCTACTTCGGCGGCGAACTGCTGGGCGCCTTCCTCGGCGCTGTTGTGTGCTGGCTGGCTTACAAGCAGCACTTCGATGCCGAACCGCTGGCTGCCAACAAGCTGGGCACCTTCTCCACCGGGCCGGCTATCCGCTCCACCCCGTGGAACCTGATCACTGAGATCATCGGCACGTTCGTCCTCGTCTTCGTCATCCTGACCTTCGGCGGTACCCCGTCCGGCCTGGGGCCGTTGGCCGTAGCGCTTTTGGTCGTCGGTATCGGTGTATCACTCGGTGGTCCCACGGGCTACGCCATCAACCCGGCCCGTGACCTTGGACCCCGCATCGCGCACGCAATCCTTCCGATCAAGGGCAAGGGCACCAGCGACTGGGCGTATTCGTGGATTCCCGTCGTCGGGCCGCTGGTTGGTGGCGGGCTGGCAGGGCTCGTGGCGCTCTGGGTCCCCGACATCATGCCCGCGATCGCCGGCTAGCAATCCGTTCCACACAAGGCTAGAACTCCCTATCCAACAAGAACCAAGACAAGGACGTCACCATGAACCAATACGTCATCGCCATTGACCAGGGCACCACCAGCACCCGCGCCATCGTCTTCGACCACTCCGGCAGCATCGTGTCGTCCGGGCAGATGGAACACGAGCAGATTTTCCCGCAGGCCGGCTGGGTGGAGCATGACGCGGCTGAAATCTGGAACAACACCCGCGAGGTCATTGGCTCGGCCCTGTCCAAGGCGAACCTGACCCGACACGACATCGCGGCCGTGGGCATCACCAACCAGCGCGAAACCGCGGTCGTCTGGGATAAGAACACTGGTGAGCCCGTCTACAACGCCATCGTCTGGCAGGACACCCGCACGCAGCCGATCGTGGACGAGCTCGCCAAGGACGGCGGGGGAGACCGCTTCAAACAGAAAGTCGGCCTGCCCCTGGCAACGTACTTCTCCGGCACCAAGATCAAATGGATCCTGGACAACGTCGACGGAGCCCGCGAACGTGCTGAGGCCGGCGATCTGCTGTTCGGCAACACGGACGCATGGGTCCTGTGGAACCTGACCGGCGGCACCGACGGCGGCGTGCACGTCACGGACGTCACCAACGCTTCACGCACGCTTTTCATGGACCTCGAAACGCTGCAATGGGACCAGGAAATCCTGGATATCTTCGGCGTTCCGGTATCCATGATGCCGGCCATCAAGTCCTCCTCCGAGGTCTACGGCCACGTCCACACGTCGCAGTTGCTTCGCGAAACTCCCGTGGCCGGCATCCTCGGTGACCAGCAGGCGGCCACCTTCGGCCAGGCGGCGTTCCAGGCCGGCGAGGCGAAGAATACCTACGGCACCGGTTGCTTCCTCATCTTCAACACAGGTGAGGAAATCGTCCACTCCAAGAACGGGCTGCTCACCACGCTCGGTTACAAGCTTGGCGACCAGAAGCCGCACTATGCGCTGGAAGGTTCCATTGCAGTGACCGGTTCGCTGATCCAGTGGCTGCGCGACAACCTCGGCATGATCAGCTCCGCACCGCAGGTCGAGGAACTGGCCGCCGCTGTGGAGGACAACGGCGGCGTCTACATTGTTCCTGCGTTCTCGGGCCTCTTCGCGCCGTACTGGCGTGCTGATGCCCGGGGTGCCATCGTGGGCCTGACCCGCTACGCCAACAAGGGCCACATCGCCCGGGCCGCGCTGGAGGCCACGGCTTTCCAGACCCGCGAGGTGCTGGACGCCGTCAACGCAGACTCGGGCGTACCGCTCACCGAGCTGAAGGTCGACGGCGGCATGGTCGCCAACGATGCCCTGATGCAGTTCCAGGCGGATATCCTCGGTGTCCCCGTGGTACGGCCGAAGGTCATCGAGACTACGGCCCTGGGTGCTGCCTACGCCGCCGGCCTGGCAGTCGGTTTCTGGAACGACCTCGGCGAGCTCAGTGCCAACTGGGGCGAGGACAAGCGCTGGGAACCGCAGATGGACAAGGCTGAGCAGGAGAGGCAGTTGCGGCTGTGGAAGAAGGCAGTGACCAAGTCCATGGATTGGGTCGACGAGGACGTTAAGTAAGTAGTACGGAAAGGGGCCGGCAATTACCGCCCGCCCGCTTCGCGGTGCCCACCACACCATGGCGGCAGTCACCGGCCCCTTTCCTGCGAGCCCGCCGTCGCCGCACCAACCGCAGTGGCTTGGTGCGGTAAGGTATGTGTATGCGTGCGAACCTTCTGCTTAGTTAGCCGCCCGGCAGTTACCAGCCGAGCGGCCGCCCCTCCTTTGCTGAGGGGCTTTTGTGTGTCCGGGGCATTTTGGTCCCGGTGCGAGTAACAGCAGCAGGGGACTATTCCGCCATCAAGAACAGAAGAGGGCAGCAGTGAGCGTTCAGCCGGAGACAGAGACCGGAACAGCACAGACAGCCGCAGCCGCGGCGCCTGAAGAAGGCGTCTACAGCTTCGCTGCGATGGAAGCCAAGTGGCCGCAGGTCTGGGAAGACCTCAAGGTGTTCACTCCGGCCGATGACGGCTCACGGGAACGCCGCTATGTGCTGGACATGTTCCCGTACCCTTCCGGAGACCTTCACATGGGGCATGCGGAGGCGTTTGCGATGGGCGATGTTGTTGCCCGCTACCTGCGTCAAAAGGGCTTCGACGTCCTGCACCCCATCGGCTGGGACTCCTTCGGGCTGCCGGCGGAAAACGCCGCCATCAAGCGGAACGCCCACCCCAGCGAGTGGACCTACGCCAACATCGACACCCAGGCCGCGTCCTTCAAGAGGTACGCCATCTCCGCGGACTGGTCGCGTCGCCTGCACACCTCCGATCCTGAGTACTACCGCTGGACGCAATGGCTGTTCAAGCGTTTCTACGAGCGTGGACTGGCCTACCGCAAGGACTCGCCGGTCAACTGGTGCCCGAAGGACCTGACCGTCCTGGCGAACGAACAGGTTGTCAACGGAGCCTGTGAGCGCTGCGGTACCGCCGTGACCAAGAAGTCGCTGAACCAGTGGTACTTCAAGATCACCGACTACGCGGACCGCCTGCTCGAGGACATGGACCAGCTCCAAGGCCACTGGCCCGAGCGCGTCCTGGCGATGCAGCGCAACTGGATCGGACGTTCCGAAGGCGCACACGTCCGCTTCGTCATTGAGGCTGCGGACAGCCGCCCGGAACGCGAAGTCACGGTCTTCACTACCCGCCCGGACACCCTGTACGGGGCAACGTTCTTCGTTGTGGCTGCAGACGCCCACCTCGCCCTGGACCTGGTCACCCCTGAGCAGCACGACGAACTCATGGCTTACCGCGAGAAAGTCAAGGCGCTCTCGGAAATCGAACGCCAGTCCACCGAGCGCGAAAAGACCGGCGTGTTCACGGGCCGTTACGCGATCAACCCGCTGAACGGCGAAAAGCTTCCCGTGTGGGCCGCCGACTACGTCCTGGCGGATTACGGCACCGGTGCCATCATGGCCGTCCCTGCCCACGACCAGCGCGACCTCGACTTCGCCAAGGCCTTCAACCTGCCGGTGCGCGCAGTCCTGGACACCGGCGAGGACGATCCTGCCGAAACCGGCATCGCGACGGCCGGCGAGGGGACGCTGAAGAACTCCGGCGACCTTGACGGCCTCAGCAAGGCCGAAGCAATTCCCGCGGCCATCGAGGTCCTGGAAAAACTGGGTACCGGCGAGAAATTCGTCAACTTCCGCCTGCGTGACTGGCTGTTGAGCCGCCAGCGTTTCTGGGGCACGCCCATCCCGATCATCCATTGCGGTGAGTGCGGCGAGGTGCCCGTTCCGGACGATCAGCTTCCCGTCACCCTGCCTTCGGATCTCCGCGGCGAGGCACTGGCGCCGAAGGGCACCTCGCCCTTGGCCGCCGCCGTCGAATGGGTCAACGTCGAATGCCCCAACTGCGGCCGCGCAGCCCAGCGGGATACGGACACCATGGACACGTTCGTCGATTCCTCGTGGTACTTCCTGCGTTTCGTTTCTCCGGATTACACCGAAGGTCCGTTCGATCCCGCAAAGATCAACGACTGGATGCCCGTCGGTCAGTATGTGGGCGGCGTGGAGCACGCGATCCTGCACCTGCTCTACGCCCGCTTCTTCACCAAGGTCATCAAGGACATGGGCCTGATCGAAACCAACGAGCCATTCAGCGCCTTGCTGAACCAGGGCCAGGTGCTCAACGGCGGCAAAGCCATGAGCAAGTCCCTCGGCAATGGCGTGGACCTGGGCGAACAGCTGGACAAGTTCGGCGTGGACGCCGTCCGGCTCACCATGGTGTTCGCCTCCCCACCGGAAGACGACGTCGACTGGGCTGACGTTTCACCGTCCGGCTCGGGCAAGTTCCTGGCACGCGCCTGGCGCCTTGGCCAGGACGTCACCAGCGAGCCCGGAACGGATCCCGCCACCGGTGACCGGGCCCTGCGCACCGTCACGCACAAGACCATCGCTGACGCTGCCGAGCTGCTGGACAACAACAAATTCAACGTTGTGGTGGCCCGCCTCATGGAGTTGGTCAACGCCACGCGGAAGACCATCGACTCCGGCGCAGGCGGAGCCGACCCGGCTGTCCGCGAAGCCGTGGAAGCGGTGGCAGTGATCCTGAGCCTCTTTGCCCCGTACACGGCTGAGGACCTGTGGAGCGCCCTCGGGCACGCCGCTTCGGTGGCCAACGCCGGATGGCCCAAGCATGACGATGCGCTCCTCGTCCAGGAAACCGTGACTGCCGTGGTGCAGGTCCAGGGCAAGGTACGCGACCGCCTCGAAGTTTCCCCGGACATCTCCGAGGATGAACTCCGGGAGTTGGCCTTGGCTTCTGAAAACGTCCAGCGTGCAATGGACGGCCGTGGCATCCGCACGGTCATCGTCAGGGCGCCTAAACTGGTGAACATCGTTCCGGCCTGACAATCGTTCAGGTTTTTGGACATTGCGGCCGCCGGCTCCGATTGCCGGCGGCCGCGCACCGTTAAAAGGAGGTCCGGGTGCCGGATCGAGAACCGCCCGCCTGGATGTGGCTGAAGGAGCGCCTCTCCCGCTTGCGGCTGCCCACTGTGCCTGTTCCGGTCGCGCAGGACCCGGGTGCCGCCGTCGTGCGCACAGCAGTGGTGACTGATTCCGCGGCGGCACTGCCGGCGGACTGGGTTTCCGCGTTTGCCGCCGATGGCCGCCTCGCCGTGGTCCCCATGCCGGTGATGGTGGGGGAGGAGATCTACGGTGAGGGAGAGGACGACATCATGCAGACCCTCGCGGTCGCCCTCGCCTCCGGATCCCCGGTGAAAACATCCCGGCCTTCGCCCGGCCAGTTTGAGCAAGCCTATGCGGCCGCCAAGCGACGCGGCTTTGAAGCCGTCGTGTCTGTACACATCTCCGCCGAACTCTCCGGCACTGTTGACGCCGCCCGGCTTGCGGCCGAACGGGTGGACATCCCCGTCGAGGTGCTGGACTCCCGGACCGTCGGCATGGCACAGGGCATGGGAGTGCAAAGTGCCGTTGTTGCTGCCGCTGCCGGTCAGTCGGCCGAGGAGGTGCGCGCGTTCGCTGAACGGCGCCTGGAGCGCACACGGGTCTATTTCTACGTTCCCAGCCTCGAACAACTGCGGCGTGGCGGCCGCATTGGGGCCGCGGCGTCGCTGCTGGGGACGGTCTTCTCCATCAAACCGATCCTGGCGGTCGACGACGGCAGGATCGTTCCGCTGGAAAAGGTGCGGTCCGCGGTCCGGGCTGTAGCCCGGCTCGAGGAAATCGTGGCCGCGGATATTGCCACGCGGCCGACCGGTCAGGCCAGGTTGGCGGTGCATCACTTCGGAAACCCCGGGGAAGCGGAATCCTTGGCGGCTCGGCTTGCCGAAAGATGCCCGGAATGCCCGCCCGCGCAGATCAGTTCCCTGCCGGCTGTCCTCGCGGCACACGCCGGCCTGGGGGTCCTGGCCGTCATTGTCGGAGAGAGCAGTACGCCCGGCAACTGATGGGTTTTCCACATAGCCTGATATGCCCGGCAGGGGAGTGCTGAGTCGACCCTAGGCTTGCTGTATGCCACGCCGGAAAAGGGACGCGTCCACGGACGCTGCAGCCGAGGCATTCCGGCACCGGCTCTCCCGGCACGTCGGGCCGGGAACCAGCGACGAGGCCCCGCCGGGTACGCGCGGCGAGGCCCTGTTGACCTTTGCGGAGCCTGACTCGGAGGGTCCCGGAGAAGATTCGGCCCCGCCGTCCCGGATACGGTTCCGCACCTCGCGGCGGGTGGCGCTCCTGGTGGCCGGCGCTTGCCTGGTCTTGCTCGTCGTGCTGATGTGGCAGGCTTCGGCAGAACCGACCACCAGCACACCCCTTGAGTCAGCTGGAAGCATCACGGACGGCGCCGGACAGCCCGTGGCAGATGAAAACGCTGCGCCCACCAAGGCGCCCGCGGGTGCCGGCCCGAAGGTCACCGTGCATGTCGCCGGAGCCGTCAACAGGCCAGGAGTCGTGTCCTTGCCTGAGGGAAGCCGGGTGTTCGAAGCCCTGGAGGCGGCAGGGGGAGCCACACCCGAGGCTGCCACGGACGCTCTGAACCTTGCGGAGCTGGTTGCCGACGGGGCGAAAATTACGGTACCGGTGGCAGGGGCCGTGTCCCACATCCCCGAAACTGCGGTGGGGTCCGGTGGTGCTTCCGGCGGCGGCGGTTCCAACAGCGACGGCTCCGGCGGCGACGGTTCCCGCGCGTCAGGTGGCAAGATCAACGTCAACACGGCGTCGGTGGAAGAACTCTCCACCCTTCCGCGCGTTGGGCCGGTCATGGCGCAACGGATCGTCGCGTGGCGGAAAGACCACGGACCGTTCCTGTCCGTTGATGACCTGGACGCCGTGGACGGTATTGGTCCCAAACTGATGGAGTCGCTGCGGCCCCTTGTGGCGGTGCAAGGTGGCTGAGGGTAGCGACCACGGCGATGACGGGCGCCTCGACGTCCGCCTGGTTCCGGCTGTCATCGTGGTCTGGGTGACCGCGCTGGCCGGGACCACCTTCCTGCGGGAATCGGGGGCCGCTCTCACGGCCTTGCTGTCGGCAGGGGCTGCTGCGTTGTTGCTGGCAGGTCCGGTTCGCAGGAAGGCCGGGGGAATGCGCGGGAAGCAAGCCGGCCGGGGCCGGACGCTCCCGGTCACCCTCGCGGTTGCTTGCCTCCTTGGTGCTGCGGTTGCCCTCCACTGCACGGTGGACGCGGCAAAGCGGGAATCCGGTCCGTTGGCCGCTGCCGTCAGCGAGGGGCACCCTGTGGTCATCCAAATACGGGTGGCCGGGATTCCGGCGCCTGTTCCTGCGCCGGGTGGCAGCGGCGAGGGGCGTTGGATGGTGCAGGCTGAACTTGAGAACCTCACCGCGCACGGCAGCAAAGTCAGCGGAACCGCCACACTTACGGTCCTGGGGAATGATGCATGGAAAGATGTCAGGCCGGGGCAATCCGTCAGGACGACGGGGATTCCCAAGGAGCCAAGGCCCGGAGAGCCCGATGCTGCCACGCTGTCAGCATCCACCGGGCCCACTCAGGTGGGTAGCGCGTTTGATCCCAAGGACTCGGCAGCCCGGGCACGGGAACGGTTCAGCTTGTCCGCCGCGGAGCTGCTGGAACCGGACCCGGCGGGGCTGCTGCCGGGGATGGTGGTCGGGGACACCAGCACCCTGCCCGCGAGCCTGAAAGCAGCGATGGAAACCTGCGGGATGACACATCTAACGGCTGTAAGCGGCTCCAATTGCTCATTGATTTTGGCCGGCTTTATCCTGCTTGCCCGTTCGCTGCGGCTGTCACGGCCTCTGGCAGCCATCGTCGCTGTTGTGGGCCTGGCTGCATTTGTCCTCCTGGTGGGACCCGATCCGAGTGTTCTACGGGCGTCAGTGATGGGCTTTGTGGGTCTAGTAGCCCTCACGACGGGCCAACGTGGGAGGTCACTGTCGTTCCTTTGTCTCGCCACCACCGCCCTCCTCTTGGTCAGCTCGGGCCTGGCCGTCAGCTTCGGATTCCTTCTGTCCGTCCTTGCCACCTTGGGCATCGTGTTGCTGGCCCGGCGCCTGACGTCGTGGTTTCCCCCTTGGGTGCCCCGATGGCTGGCGGCGGGAGTGTCCGTTCCGTTGTCCGCCCAGCTGGCGTGCGGGCCCGTGATCGTCCTCGTTCAGCCGCAACTGTCGCCGTACGCCCTCGCGGCAAATGTTGTGGCTGGAATCTTCGTGGCGCCGGTGACCATCCTCGGGACGCTGGCCGTCCCTGTTTCAGCACTGGTTCCGTGGCTGGCGCCCGTCCTCTTCTTCGTAGCCGGGAACGCCGCGGCTGCCGTAGCGGCAACAGCCCGGTACTTTGCCGGCCTGCCCGGTTCCGGCCTCCCGTGGGCAGACGGCCCGGTGGGGGTCAGTGCCATGGTGCTCTTGTCGGCTCTTACCCTCTTTGGAACGTGGGCTGTGCTTCATCCGACCGGCGTCATGGTGGGTGTTCGTGGCGTTCATCAACGCCTTGTGCGGCGTCTAAAGGATTGGGAGGTGCGCAATGGTGCCCGCCCTGGCGGTCCCATCACGTTCCATAGGAAGCGCCGGAGCAAACGTGGCAGACTTGAATCCTGCAAACATCCCTCCGGAAGGAACCCCCAGTGGCTGCTGCCCAAAATTCCCGGAACAAGAGCGAGGCCCGGGCCAAGGGCGCTGCGGCGAACAGCGTCGGCTGGCGTGACGCGTCGCCCGCCCCGGTAGTCCTCATCGCAGGGCCCGAGGAGTACTTGGGAATTCGTGCCATGGACCGTATCCGCGCCGAAGTGCGTTCGGCCACCCCGGATGTTGAGCTCACCAAACTCAATGCGGCTTCCTATGAGGCCGGTTCCTTGGCCATGACTGTCGCTCCGTCGCTTTTTGGCGAGGGGAAGTTGGTGGAGGTGGAGGGCCTGGAATCCATGAACGACGCTTTCCTGGCCGATGCCATCAAGTACCTTGCGCAGCCGGAAGATGATGTGGTCCTGGTCCTTCGCCATGCCGGCGGAGTCCGGGGGAAGAAGCTCCTGGATGCCGTGAAGGCCGGGGGCTGGCCGGTCGTCGATTGCCAGCCCCTGAAGAAGGACGCGGACAAGACGTCCTTCGTGGTTGCAGAGTTCAAGGCGTCCGGGCGGAGGATCCAGGGTGACGCGGTCCAGGCATTGGTAAACGCCGTGGGCGCCAACCTGTCCGAGCTTGCCGCGGCATGCAGCCAATTGATCGCTGACGCCACCACGGCCGTCACGGCTGAGACGGTGGATCGCTACTACGGGGGCCGGGTGGAGGCCACGGCCTTCAAGGTGGCAGACGCGGCTATGAGCGGAAATGGACCACTGGCCCTCTCCACCCTCCGTCACGCGTTGTCCACGGGTGTGGACCCTGTTCCCTTGGTGGCAGCGCTGGCGGCGAAGCTGCGGACACTTGCCAAGGTCGCGGGCGCCAGGGGGTCTTCGGCGTCAATTGCCAAGAATCTCGGAATGCAGCCTTGGTTGGTGGAGCAGGCGCAGCGGGATGTCCGCCGCTGGACTCCCGAGGGGCTGATTCGTTCAATCCAGGTCATCGCCGAAGCAGATGCGCAGGTAAAGGGCCTCTCCCGCGATCCCGTTTATGCCGTGGAGCACGCCGTGACAGTGATTGCGACGTCCGCCCAACGGCGGTAGCAGAAGCCGGGCCGGCGCTACGGGGCCCAGGATGACGCTTAAAGCCTGGAGGCCGGCACCCTGGGGTGCCGGCCTCCTGTTCAGCTCAGTCGAACTGGAAAAACCTTAGAGTGCGTTGACCTTCTTGGAGATCGCCGACTTGCGGTTTGCAGCGTTGTTCTTGTGAATAACGCCCTTGCTGACAGCCTTATCCAGCTTACGGCTGGCAGCAACAAGTGCAGTTGCAGCAGCATCCTTGTCAGCAGACGCAACGGCGGTGTTGACGGCGCGGATGGCCGTCTTCAGCTCGGACTTGACGGCGTTGTTACGCAGGCGAGCCTTCTCGTTGGTGAGGATGCGCTTCTTCTGGGACTTGATATTAGCCACGTATGAACTCTCTTTTTAATGCGGAAATGGTCTAGAGGGTTGTCAGGTTGGCCATCGACTGAGCGGCGTGGGGATGCCTATGGCAGCCAACCATGTATGGCCGTCGACCTGCACGGACACACAGCTATAAAGGATAGCAGAAAGACCGTCGTGGCAGGAATTACCGCTCAACGCCGCATGGATGAGTCCGCCAGGGCCCTGATGACTTCCTGGAAAGCCTGCCGGCCGAGCACCGCCCCTTCGCGTCGGATGGCGTTCGGATCCAGTCGGATGACCCTGTCCAGCTTGACCTCGCTGGGCCGGCCCTGACGGTCCCACGGACCCGTGCCGACATCGACGTAATCGTCGGCGCGCGCTCCGTTGTCATGGTCCTTGGAAGTCAGCATGAGTCCGAGGAGCCATTGGCCGTCACGCCCCACCAGGAGAACCGGGCGGTCCTTGCCGCGGGAGTGGTCTTCCTCATAGGGGACCCAACTCCACACGATCTCCCCCGGATCAGGCTTGCCGTCAGGCTTGGGGGAGTAGCTGGCGCGCACGCTTCCGCGGTAGTCGCCGGGGTAGGTCCCGGTTTTAGACACGACGCCGGAGGGCCGGGTTGCTTGCCGGGTCCCGCCTGGCCGGGGACGGGGAGGAGTCGCCGTCCTGCTTGGGGTACCACCCAATGCCCTCAGGGATCGCAGGAGTGCTTTGCCGAGTGGTCGTAAGTCCAGAGCCATAGGACCAAGCTACCGTCCCCATCCCCGCCGGATGGTGATGGCCCCGCCCTGCCCTGATGTACGGGGAACGGCTGGTTCATGGGACACTGGAGGATCAGATGTGCGGTATCTCCTCAGCTGGCCCCTGCCCGGCTTGCGGAACTGCCGCTTGAATGCCGACAGTTAGGACCCTGCGTGTCTCCCATGGCCCGCACCGCACCGGTGCCCGCCGCAACAGATCCGGCCATCATCCGGAACTTCTGCATCATTGCCCATATCGACCACGGTAAGTCCACCTTGGCCGACCGCATGCTGCAGTACACCGGCGTCGTTCAACAGCGCGACATGAAAGCCCAGTATCTGGACCGCATGGACATCGAGCGTGAGCGCGGCATCACCATCAAGTCACAGGCCGTCCGCATGCCCTGGGAGGTTGACGGCACGGCCTATGCCCTGAACATGATCGACACCCCGGGCCACGTGGACTTCACGTATGAGGTATCCCGCTCCCTGGCAGCCTGCGAGGGAGCAGTGCTGCTGGTTGACGCTGCCCAAGGCATCGAAGCCCAGACCCTGGCCAACCTCTACCTGGCTATGGAGAACAACCTCACCATCATTCCGGTGCTGAACAAGATCGACCTCCCCGCTGCGCAACCGGAGAAGTACGCGGCTGAGCTTGCCAACCTCATCGGTGGAGATCCGGAAGATGTCCTCAAGGTTTCCGGTAAGACGGGCGTAGGCGTCGAGGCTCTGCTGGACAAGATCGTCCGCGATCTTCCGGCACCTGTTGGCAATCCGGACGCTCCCGCGCGTGCCATGATCTTTGATTCGGTCTATGACACGTACCGTGGCGTGGTCACCTATGTCCGTGTGGTGGATGGCAAGCTCCACCCCCGCGAACGCATCCAGATGATGTCGACCCGTGCAACCCACGAACTCCTCGAAATCGGCGTGAGCTCTCCTGAGCCCACCCCGTCGAAGGGCCTGGGCGTAGGCGAGGTGGGATACCTCATCACCGGCGTGAAGGATGTCCGCCAGTCCAAGGTCGGCGATACTGTCACCAACCAGGCCAAACCGGCCTCGGAATCGCTCAGCGGGTACGCCGATGCGAAGCCGATGGTCTTCTCCGGCCTCTACCCCTTGGACGGCACGGACTACCCGGTACTCCGCGACGCCTTGGAAAAGCTGATGCTCAACGACGCCGCCCTGGTCTACGAGCCTGAGACGTCAGCTGCGCTGGGCTTCGGTTTCCGCGTCGGCTTCCTCGGTTTGCTGCACCTCGAGATCACGCGCGAACGTTTGGAACGCGAGTACAACCTCGACCTCATCTCTACTGCTCCCAACGTGGAGTATGAGGTCATCTTGGAAGACAAGCGGGTTGTCCACGTCACCAACCCCAGCGAGTACCCCACAGGCAAGATCGCCGAGGTCCGCGAACCGATGGTCTCCGCTACCGTCCTGGCGCCCAACGAGTTCGTCGGCGCCATCATGGAGCTGTGCCAGAGCCGCCGCGGTCAGATGAAGGGCATGGACTACCTGTCCGAGGACCGTGTCGAACTCCGTTACTGGATCCCGCTGGCCGAGATCGTGTTCGACTTCTTCGATCTCCTGAAGTCCAAGACGCGCGGGTACGCCTCGCTGGACTGGAAGGCCGACGGCGAGCAAGTGGCCGACCTCGTCAAGGTCGACATCCTGCTTCAAGGTGAACAAGTGGACGCGTTCAGTGCCATCACGCACCGCGACAAGGCCTATTCCTATGGTGTGATGATGACCGGGAAGCTCCGCGAGCTCATTCCGCGGCAGCAGTTCGAGGTGCCCATCCAGGCTGCCATTGGCTCCCGCATCATCGCCCGCGAGAGCATCCGGGCCATCCGCAAAGACGTTCTTGCCAAGTGCTACGGCGGTGACATCACCCGTAAACGCAAACTGCTGGAAAAGCAGAAGGAAGGCAAGAAGCGCATGAAGATGGTGGGCCGCGTCGAGGTGCCGCAGGAAGCCTTCATCGCTGCCCTCACCACTGACGAGTCGAAGGACAAGGCAAAGAAGTAAATGCCAAGCGTCCTGCCTTTGGGCGATCCGGCACCTGCTGACGGCTTGCTGCCGTCGCAGGTGCTCGCCGACGTCGGACGCCGGAAGTTCGGCTTATACGTCCACATACCGTTCTGCGCGGTGCGGTGCGGCTATTGCGATTTCAACACCTACACCGCGACGGAACTGGGCGGGGGAGCCTCACAAGCTGCCTACTCAGGTACCGCAGCGTCGGAGGTGGACTTCGCAGCGAAAGTGCTTAAGGATTCAGGCCTGCCGCGGCGTCCCATGGGTACCGTTTTCTTTGGCGGTGGCACGCCCACGCTGCTGCCGGCCGAAGACCTCGCGGAGATCCTGCGGACCGCAGTGGGGCATTGGGGGCTGGAAGAAGGCGCTGAGGTCACCACGGAGGCCAACCCGGATTCGGTAACCCGTGAATCGCTGCAGGTCCTCAAGGACGCCGGCTTCACCCGCGTCTCCTTTGGCATGCAGTCGGCAGTCCCGCACGTCCTCAAGGTACTGGACCGGACCCACACGCCAAGCCGTGTCCCCCAGGTTGTCCAGTGGGCCCGGGAAGCAGGGCTGGCCGTCAGCCTGGACCTGATTTACGGGACGCCGGGGGAGTCCATGGCCGACTGGCGGGAGTCGTTGGAGACCGCGCTCTCCTACGAGCCCGACCACATCAGCGCCTACGCCTTGATCGTGGAGGAGGGGACCAAGCTTGCCGCCCAGATCCGCCGTGGCGAGGTGCCCGGCATCGACGACGACGACCACGCGGCCAAGTATGAACTTGCCGACCAGCTGATCTCGGAAGCCGGCCTGGGCTGGTATGAGGTCAGCAACTGGGCCAGGACACCTGAGCAGGCCTGCCGCCACAACCTGGCATATTGGCGCGGCGACGACTGGTGGGGTATCGGCCCCGGAGCGCATTCCCATGTGGGTGGCGTCCGGTGGTGGAACGTGAAGCACCCCGCTGCCTATGCTTCCCGCCTGGTGGCCGGAGAATCTCCGGCTGCGGGCAGGGAAACGCTCGACGCCGGAACACGGGACGTGGAGCGGATCATGCTGGAGGCGCGGCTTGTGTCAGGCCTGGCAATAGACGGCTTGGACAAGGACGGCAGGCGTGCTGTGGCGGGTTTGATAGCCGATGGCCTGGCCGAACCTGCTGCGGCCTTCCAGGGTCGCTTGGTGCTGACCCTTAAGGGACGTTTGTTGGCCGATGCGGTAGTGCGGCGCATCCTGCCGGACTGACTTACGGAAAGATCGGCCCTGCGGAAAGATCGGCGTCGCCGCTACTTGATCCAGCGAAGGTTGAGGCGGTAGCGGTGCGGCTGGCCGTGGTTCACGCGGATGCCGGCGGAGACGGAGAAGCACGTGAGTGCCACCCAGATTGCCGTGGCGATGACGGCAAAGATGTTCCCTACAACCGGTAGCAGTACGAGGATGTTCGCTACGGCCGCTGCAATGGTGGGCGGCAGCGTGAAGTTGAGCGCTTCCTTGGATTCCTGCGCTGTAAAGGGACCCCTGTCGCGGAAAATCAAGTAAATCAGCAGCGAGGGCAGGCACCCGAGGATTCCACCGAAGTGCGCCAGGGTTGCCCACTGGCGGTCCTCGCTGGCTGTGAGAGGGAGTGCGTTTGCAGGCGCGCCATGGTACTGGGGCTGACCTGCGGCCCTGCCCGGTTCTTCTGGGGCGTTCTCTGACACGTTGGTTCCCTTTGCTATAAAAAATGCTGCGGTGTTGCTGTCCCAGAATATAGGGTCCGGGGCTGTTCCGGGACCAACCCGCCGCCCGCCGCCGTCGGACGCCCGGGCGCTGGAGTCAGGGCGCGGTGAGGAAGTCGATGACTTCCTCGACGCGGCCCAGGAGGGAGGCTTCAAGGTCGGCGTAGGTGCGGACCGCGCCCAAAAGGCGCTGCCAGCCGATTCCGATGTCCTCCGCAGTCTCGTGCGGCCAGCCAAAAGCGCGCAGGATCCCCGTCTTCCAGTCCGTACCGCGGGGAACATCGGGCCATTGGGCGATGCCAAGGACCTTGGGCCGGATCGCCTGCCAGACATCCACGTAGGGGTGTCCCACGATCAGGACGTTACGGGCAGCGCCCGGCAAGGTCATCGCTTCGGCGGCGATCCGCGATTCCTTGGAGCCGGCTACGAGGTGGTCCACGAGGATTCCCAGTTTGCGCCCCGGGCCGGGGTTGAAGGCTGCTATCGCGGCTTTGAGGTCATCCACCCCGTGCAGGGGCTCGACGACGATGCCCTCCACGCGGAGGTCGTCACCCCATACTTTTTCCACGAGTTCCGCATCGTGCTTGCCCTCCACCCAGATGCGGCTCGCTTTGGCCACCTGGGCCCGTTGGCCACTGACGCGCACGGAACCCGAAGCTGTCCGGGTGGGGGAGGCTGCAGTGGCGGGCGCCTTGGGCGCGGGAGGCAGGAGCCGGATGGGCTGACCTTCCAGCAGGAAGCCGAAGCCCAGCTGGAAGGACTTGGTTTTTCCGCGCCGGTCTTCGAGGGCCACGATGTGCATCCCGCCGGACTTTTCCACGCGGGTGACCGCACCCACCCAACCGGATTGGGCATCCTCCAGCACCATCCCGCGCTGCACGGGTACCTCCGGGAGCCGCTGTTGGGCAGGAGCGGTCAGGTCCTGTGGACCCCAGGTGTCATAAGCCAAGGAATGACCTACCTCTTCGGGCTTGGACGGCTGCCGGGCCGCAGTCGCCGCCAGGCCTGCCATGGATGTCTGCGCGGGCGGTTTCAATGCTAGCAACGCGGTGGCTCATACTAGACTTGTTAGCACTTGGGCATGTCGAGTGCTAAGCAAAAGGGTCAGCTGAAGGTCCCTCGTGCATCAGTGCATGGGCCGGATGGTCTGTCAGGAGGTGTTGGAATGAGTGAGCCACGCAAACTCGAAGTGCTGCGTGCCATTGTTGAGGACTACGTACATTCGCGGGAGCCTGTTGGTTCCAAGGCCCTGGTAGAACGCCACCACCTGGGCGTATCCAGTGCGACCATCCGCAACGACATGGCGGTGCTTGAAGAAGAGGGGCTGATCGCAGCGCCACACACCAGCGCCGGCCGTATTCCGACGGACAAGGGCTACCGCCTGTTCGTCGACCGGATCTCCCAGGTAAAGCCCTTGTCGGCCGCTGAGCGTCGTGCCATCCACTCCCTGCTTGAGGGGCCGGATGATATGGACGACATCCTTGAGCGGACCGTGAGGCTCCTGTCGCAGCTGACCAACCAGGTAGCCGTCGTGCAGTATCCGCACTCCAAGCGCGCCGTGGTGCGCCATGTTGAGTTCGTCCTCCTCGGGCCAAAGCAAGTGCTCGTGGTGCTGATTGCCGACACTGGAAGCGTTGGGCAGAAGGTCATCGATGCCGGTGCCGACGTTGCCAACGAGGCCCTCATGGCGCTGCGTTCACGGTTCCTGGGCAGCATCGCCGGCACGCAGATGGACCTCCTTCCGCAGGTCTTGCCGTCCGTGGTGGCGCTGTGCCCGCCGGAGCTGCGGGGACTGGCCCAGATGCTGGCCAACGGACTCCAGGCCCTCAGCGATACCAGTAAGGAAGAGCGGATCCTGATGGCCGGCACGGCCAACCTCGCCCGTTCCAACGTGGACTTCCCCCTGAGCATAGGGCCGGTGCTGGAGGCCCTTGAGGAACAAGTTGTCATGCTCCGGTTGTTGTCGGACATGGGGGATGATCCGCGCGGCGTGACAGTGGGCATCGGCCGGGAAAATCCCTACGACGGGTTGGCCGAGGCCTCCGTGGTGGCTACCGGTTACGGTTCCGGCGCCAAGGTTGGAGTCCTCGGTCCCACCCGTATGGACTACCCCACCACCATGGCGGCAGTCCGCGCCGTAGCGCGCTACCTTTCCCGAATTCTCGGCGGCTGAAACCGGCCGTCACCAAAGACCGCAGTACAACAAGGAAGAGATACCGACTTTGAGCAGCCACTATGACGTTTTGGGAGTCTCGCCGGAAGCCACCGGGGAAGAGATCAAAAAGGCGTACCGCAAGTTGGCGCGCAAGCTCCACCCGGATGTAAATCCGGGGGAGGATGTCGCCGAACGCTTCAAGGCCGTGACCCACGCTTACGAAGTCCTGTCAGACCCGCAAAAACGCAGGGTGTACGACGCCACGGGCAATGAAAACGGAACGGACAACGGCTTCGGCGGCGGCTATTCCGGGCAAGGCTTTGCCTTCCAGGACATTTTCGACACCTTCTTTGGCGGGGGCGGGGGTCACGGAGGGCCCGCGTCCCGCGTGCGCCGTGGCCAGGACGCCCTCATCAGCGTGCGCATTGATCTCAAGGACGCCGTGTTCGGCGTCAACAAGAAGCTCGAAGTGGACACCGCTGTTGTGTGCCCCACCTGTGACGGCAGCTGCTGCCGTCCGGGTACCCACCCGGAACGCTGTGACATTTGTGGCGGCAGTGGCCAGGTCCAGCGCGCTGTGCGCTCCATTCTGGGTCAGGTCATGACCACCGCGCCCTGCGGATCCTGTGAAGGATTCGGCACCATCATCAAGGATCCCTGCAACGAGTGCAGCGGCCAGGGCAGGATCCGCAGCCGCCGGTCCCTCACCATCAAAGTGCCCGCCGGTGTGGCCACGGGGACCCGTATCCAGCTGTCCGGCCAGGGCGAGGCAGGCCCCGCCGGTGGTCCGGCAGGCGACCTGTACGTGGAGATCCGCGTCAACAGCGATTCCACCTATATCCGCGAAGGGGACGATCTCCACGCCACGCTAAGTGTTCCCATGACTGCAGCCGCACTAGGCACGGAGTTGACCCTGGAGACCTTCGACGGTCCGCAGGAGATCGATGTGAAGGCCGGTACGCAGTCCGGCGAGATCATCACCCTGCGCGGGCTCGGCGTGACGCATCTTCGCGGTTACGGCCGCGGCGACCTCAAAGTGCACCTGCACGTGGAGACGCCAACCAAGCTGGACGCCGCCCAGGAAGACCTGCTCCGTCAACTCGCCAAACTCCGCGGAGAACAGTTCACGGACGGGAAGCTCGTTGCCAGCGGCGGGATGTTCGCCAAGCTGCGGGACAAGCTCGGTAACCTGTAGCGGTGAGCAACCCCGTATTCTTCGCCCCCGCCGGCAGCCTTGGCGGATTGGTGTCTGGTTCCGTCTTTGTCCTGGAGGGCCCGGAGGCGCGGCACGCCGTGACAGTGAAGCGTCTGTCCGCGGGCGAACCGGTGGATATTTCCGACGGTGAAGGTGCCAGGCTGACGGGTAGGGTCTCCGAGGCAGGGCAAGGCTCGCTGTCCGTGGTTGCGGAAGAAGTAGCCTTTGAGGAACGTCCCGCTGTCCGGTTGGTGCTCGTGCAGGCGCTTGCCAAAGGAGACCGCGACGAACTCGCCATCGAAACGGCTACCGAGCTCGGCATTGATGCTGTGATCCCCTGGCAGGCGGAGCGCTCCATTGTGCGGTGGAAGGGCGATCGCGCCGCGAAAGCGCACGCGAAGTGGCAGTCCGTGGTGACTGCAGCAGCGAAACAAGCACGCCGGGCCTGGATTCCTGAAGTCAGGGACCTGGTGGACACTACAGCGTTGGCCAAAGCGGCCGCCGCGGCGGATTTGGCGGTGATCCTCCACGAGGACGCCAAGAACTCCCTGCGTTCGGTGATTGAGGAGGCCGGGTTCCTCTCGAACAGCGGCCCGGACGCCGCGAGGGAAGTCCTCCTGATCGTCGGTCCAGAGGGTGGGATGGCTCCCCGTGAGGTGACCAGGCTCAGTGATGCCGGCGCGGTGACGGCGCTTTTGGGGCACCACGTGTTGCGATCGTCAACGGCCGGACCGGCCGCCGTCGTTCTGTTGAGCGATATTCTGGGCCGCTGGCGTTAGCAGACGGCGGACCGGCCCAACCGCCCGGGCCAGGGCTCACTCGACCTTGAAGAGGCGGGTGTCCAGGGTGGTCTCGTCTGCGCGGCCGGATTCATCCACCTGAACAACCCGGAGTTCATACTTGCCGGGCTTCAGCGTGGCCCCGAAGGAGAAAACCCCGTATTGTCCGGGATCTCCGGTTGGCTTCGCCTGGCCGGTAAGCTTGCTGGTCCGCGTTCCGGAGCCGTTGTCCTGGAGGATCTGCCAGTTCACGGGCTTTGAACTGTCGGTGCTGCGCCCGTTGAACTTCACCGCACCCGCGGGCACCGAGGCATCTTCCTGAGGATCGATGATCCACAGCGGCGCCACCAGTGAGGCATCACGTGCCATGGGCTGGCCCAGCTTCACCTGCCCGAACGCCATGAAGTCCGTGTGCCCGTCCACCAGGATGACTACCTGGATTTGCTGGCCCGAGTTGATCAGGCCCGAGGAGGACGCCGCCGCCGACGCCGTGTAGACCAGCTGCTGTACGGCTCTTTGGGCCATCCCGGCGTCGAGGTTGGCGTTGAACGCATCCCGGGAGATGTCCACTGTGATGACGTTCTTGCCGGAGATGGAAGTGGCCAGGCTCCCGGGGTCCTGCCATGGCGTGAAGAAGTCGTGGTCCAAGGGCTTCTGCGCCATCATGATCCGAAGCGCCGTGGTCACCGGGTTCTCATCGCCGGAGATGTCCCTGAACTCTCGGTACAGGTAGACGTTGTCCTTGCTGCGCCCGATCCAATAGACGGGAATTTTGGTCGAAGCCTGGGTTGTCTCAAGGGGGGCATTGCTCGCGGGAGCGTCCTGGACGCTGATGGGAGGTCCCGAGGTGGCCGGTGTGTTGCCGCCGTTGGCTATGCAGCCCGTCAGCAATAGGACAGCAAGCATCGCAGGCGCCGCTACTGCGGATTTTCTCCGCCGCTGCGCGCCTTGCTGGTTGTTTGCCGGCTTGGTGATGGGGGTTCCTTGCCTCGCGGCCGACGTTTCCGGGCGGCCGGTAGTGCGTACAGTGTTGTTCCTGTTTCTTCCTGCTTTGCCAGCTTGGCACATGTACGACGGCGTCCTGCCGGCTTTTGGGGGTACCGGGGCAACTGCAACAGGATTGATATCGGCCCGATGCCGAGTTGAGACAAATTCGTAACGGCCTTGATTCGATGCTGTGAAAGCCCCCACGGAAAGGGGCCGGGCTGCGGTCTGCTGGCGTAGGATTGGAGGCATTCCCGCAGGCGGGCATCCGTGAGGATGGGCGCACCACGGACATATGGATAATGACTGAACCAACCGGAGGAGATCAGGCCGTACGGCCAGCACTATGAGTGAATCCCTGAATGGGCGGTTGCGGACCGGAAACGGAAACGCCGCGGCCACCGAGTTCCCGCACACGCTACCGGGCACGCGCACGGAAATCGTCACGTTCGACAACTCCGATCAAATGATTCACTCGCTGGGCAGCCATGATGAGGCCTTGCGCTACATCGAGGATCAGTTTCCCGACGTCAATTTCCACGTTCGTGGCAACGAGCTGTCCATGTCCGGGCCTTCGACTGTTATTCCGAGGATCATGCGGCTCCTGGAGGAAGTCCGGGGGCTGGTGGCCAAGGGAACAGTGGTCACTCCGGACGTGCTGCAGCAGCTGGTTTCCCTCTTGCGGTCCCAGTCCGTGCAGAACCCCGTGGACGTGCTGACGCACAACATCCTTTCCAGCAGGGGCAGGACCATCCGGCCCAAGACCCTGAACCAGAAGAACTATGTTGACGCCATCGACGGGAACACGGTGATCTTCGGCATCGGTCCGGCGGGTACCGGCAAGACGTACCTGGCAATGGCGAAAGCCGTGCAAGCGCTCCAGAACAAGGAAGTCAGCAGGATCATCCTGACCCGGCCGGCGGTGGAAGCGGGGGAGCGGCTCGGCTTCCTGCCCGGAACCCTGAGCGACAAGATCGATCCCTATCTTCGGCCGTTGTATGACGCTTTGCACGACATGATGGACCCTGAATCGATTCCGCGGCTCATGGCGGCAGGGACCATTGAAGTTGCCCCGCTCGCCTACATGCGTGGCCGCACCCTGAACGATGCCTTCATCATTTTGGACGAGGCACAAAACACCACGCCCGAGCAGATGAAGATGTTCCTCACCAGGCTTGGGTTCGGCTCGAAGATGGTTGTCACCGGCGATGTGACCCAGATCGATTTGCCGTTCGGTGCCACCTCCGGCCTGCGCATTGTCCGGGAAATCCTCACGGGGATCGACGACGTCAATTTCTCGATCCTTGAGGCCGGCGACGTCGTCCGGCACCGCCTTGTGGCAGACATCGTTTCCGCGTACAGCAAGTGGGATGACGCCCACCGGCCCGCAGCAGCGGCCGGCGCACAACACAAACGTGGAGAACGCAAATGAGCATTGAAGTCAACAACGAGTCCGGCGTGGAGGTGGACGAGGAACAGCTGGTAACACTGTCCCGGTTCATCTTCGAACGCCTGTATATCCACCCGCAGGCCGAACTGTCCATCCTTTTGGTGGATGAAGCTGCCATGGAAAAGCTGCACATCGAACTCATGGACGAGCCCGGAGCAACCGATGTCCTCTCGGTTCCGATGGATGAGCTGACGCCGGGGACTCCGGACAAGCCCACGCCGCAGGGCATGCTCGGGGATATCGCCATCTGCCCGCAGGTGGCCGAAGTGCAGGCCCGCAACGCAGGCCACGCCACCCAGGATGAGATGTTGCTGCTCACGACGCACGGCATCCTCCACCTGCTGGGCTTCGACCACGCCGAGCCCGAGGAAAAAGAAGAGATGTTCGGCTTGCAGCGTGAACTGCTGTCTGAATTCCTGGGCAAGGATGCCCCCATGGAGACCATGCAGTGACCTCGCTCATCCTGGTTGGCATGGCGCTGGTTTTTCTCAGTTTCGTCGCCCTGCTGACTGCAGCGGAGGCTGCCTTCAACTTCCTGCCCAGGCACGAAGCTGAACAATCGGTGCTCCGCAGCAAGGGCAAAGCCCTGGCGAGCATTCTGAAGAATCCTGTTGCCCATATGCGGGCGCTCCGTTTTTGGCGCGTCTGGTTCGAGATGGCAGCCGCGGTTGCAGTCGCCGTCGTGCTTCACAGCCTGTTGGACAACGTGTGGCTTGCCGGGCTGGCAGCCACCGGCATCATGGCTGTCATCGGCTTTGTGCTGGTGGGTGTTTCGCCACGGCAACTGGGCCGGGCGCAGTCGGGTCCGGTCGTCCGCTTCACTGCTCCGCTCATTCGGTTTCTCTGCTGGGTGCTCGGTCCCGTTCCCGCCTGGCTGGTGTCCTTGGGAAGTGCCGTTGCTCCCGGGGCGCCCGCAGGCGATGACGCGTTCGTCAGCGAGGAAGAGTTCCGTGAGTTTGTTGACCGTGCTGCCGAGTCGGACATGATCGAAGACAATGAGGCTGAACTGATTCAGTCGGTCTTCGAATTCAGTGACACTTTGGTGCGTTCCGTCATGGTTCCCAGAACGGACATCGTCAGCATCACCACGGGTTCCAGCCTGGAAGAAGCAATGGCCCTGTTCCTGCGGTCCGGGTACTCCCGTATCCCGGTTATCGGCGAGAACACGGACCAGATCAAGGGGATCCTCTACCTCAAGGACGTGGCGGCCGCACTGCACCGGCGGGAGCCCGGACTGCAGCCGCACGACGTCGACTCCTTGTCCCGGGAGGTCCGCTACGTTCCCGAGTCCAAGCTTGTCAGCGACCTGCTCAAGGAGCTGCAGAAAGAATCGACGCACGTCGCGATCGTCATAGACGAGTACGGAGGGACGGCCGGTCTTGTCACCCTGGAGGACCTCATTGAAGAAATCGTCGGGGAAATCGTGGACGAGTACGATGCAGCCGCGGAAGAGGCGGTTGACCTGGGCGATGGAACATACCGTGTGAGCGCCCGGATGAGCATTGACGATCTTGGCGAACTGTTCGACATCGACCTTGACGATGACGAAGTCGATACGGTGGGCGGCCTGCTGGCCAAGGCCCTCGGACAAGTCCCTATTGTGGGTAGTTCCGTGGAAGTGGACGGCGTCTCGCTGCGCGCCGATAGGCTTGAGGGTCGGCGAAACCGGGTAAGCCACATCATTGCGGCGGCGATGCCAAAAGAAGAAACTGACCTTGAAGACCTTCTTGACGAATCAGATACAACGCAACAGGGAGTTCCACGTGAGCAAGCAAAGTAAGAACCGCGACGCCGAGGATGCCTTCGGCGGCTTCCACGCAGGATTTTCCGTCCTTGTTGGCAGGCCCAACGCAGGCAAATCAACCCTGACGAACGCCTTGGTGGGGCAGAAGGTCGCGATCACCTCCGCCAAACCACAGACGACGCGCCACACCATCCGCGGTATCGTCCACCGGGAAGACGCACAGTTGATCCTCGTGGACACCCCGGGACTGCACCGCCCCAGGACCCTGCTCGGCAAACGCCTCAACGAGCTCGTGGCCGACACCCTCGCCGAGGTGGACGCGATCGGGTTCTGCCTCCCCGCCAACGAGAAAATCGGCCCCGGTGACAAATACATCGCCGCGCAACTGGCCGCCGTCGGACGTAAACCGATCGTCGCGATCGTCACCAAGACCGACCTCGTGGACCGCAAGGCCCTCACTGAGCAGCTGATGGCGGTCGATGCACTCGGCCGCGAGGTGCTGGGAGAGCAGGGCTGGGCGGACATCGTTCCCGTATCGGCGGCTGACGGTTTCCAGGTCACCACTGTTGCCGACGTCCTGATCAGCCACATGCCGCCGTCGCCTCCGTTGTACCCGGACGGCGAACTCACGGACGAACCGGAAGCGGTCATGATCGCCGAACTTATCCGCGAGGCCGCGCTGGAGGGGGTGCGGGATGAACTACCCCACTCACTGGCAGTGGTGGTGGAAGAGATCGTTCCCCGCGAAGGGCGGACCGAAGAGAACCCCCTCCTCGATGTCAGGGTCAATCTTTACGTGGAAAGGCCGTCCCAGAAGGCCATCATCATCGGCAAGGGCGGCAGCCGCCTGCGGGAGGTCGGAACCAATGCGCGCAAGGGGATCGAAACCTTGCTGGGCACCAGGATCTACCTCGATCTGCACGTCAAGGTGGCCAAGGACTGGCAGCGTGATCCGAAACAGCTGGTGAAGCTTGGCTTCTGAGCCTGTGCCCGCGTCGGCGTGGCCGAAGGCAGGATAAGGAACTTCCCAGAATCGGCCATTATGATTGCGGGAATTCGAGCGTTTGAGGAAAGGTAACCGAATAGTGCGACGTCGTGAAGCCCGGCCCCAGGGCACCGGCACCGCTGCACCCGGTGAGGCGCGTCACGGGGGAGACCCCGAAGGGACTCCCCGCCACATGAACGCGCCCAAAGGGCTGCCGCTGTGGCTGAAGATTGTCACGGGTGTCGTCTCAGTGGCCCTCGTCGCCGGAGTTGCCTTCGCCGCTTTCTGGTTCATCCGGTTGCAGAACAACATCACCAAAGCGCCCTTGAGCGCAGGGGATTCCCGGGACACCGGTGAGGCCGTGGTCAACGACAAATCGGACCGGCTGCAGATCCTGATCCTCGGCTCGGATACCCGCGATGGCAAGAACTCCCAATACGGCTCATCCGAGGACTCAACAGGGTACGGCCACTCCGACGTGATGATGCTGCTGGACATTTCGGCCGACAATAAGCGGGTCAGCGTCATGAGTTTCCCCCGCGACCTGCTGGTGGACGTGCCGCAATGCACTGATCGCACCACCAACCAGACGTTCCCGGCGCGCAGTGGCGTCATGATCAATGAGGCCATGGCCGAAGCCGGCATCGGCTGCGCAGTGGACACCATCAACAAACTCACGGGCCTCACCGTGGACCACTTCATGATGGCGGATTTCAATGCTGTGAAGGAACTTTCCAAGGCAATCGGCGGGGTGGATGTCTGCGTCAGCGATCCGGTCTTCGACCCCGACTCCGGCCTGCGGCTGGCCAAGGGAAATTCCCAGGTGGAGGGCGAGCAGGCGCTGGCATTCCTCCGTACCCGCCACGCTTTTGGAGACGGTGGAGACCTGGGCCGTATCAAGGGCCAGCAGGCGTTCCTTTCCTCCCTGACCCGAAAGTTGAAGGACGAGGGAACCCTTGGCAACCCCCAGCGCCTTCTCCAGATTGCGGACGTTGTGACGCAGAACCTGACCGTTGATGAGGGTCTGGCATCCGTGCCTACCCTCCTGACCATCGGCGGGAGGCTCAAGGACATCGACGTTTCCAAGGTGGCTTTCGTTTCGGTGCCCACTCAGGCCGCTGCCATCGATCCTAACAGGCTTGAATTGGTGGAGCCGCAGGCGTCGCAGCTGTTTGCAGCGCTGCGCGCCGATCTGGACCTGACGAATCCAGGGGCCACCGCCACGCCTGCGCCCGGTGACCCGACGGCCGCTCCCACCAGTGCACCTCCTGCCCCACCCGCGTACGATAAGGCGCTCCAGCCCGTAGCCGTCGCCAACGGCAGCGGGATCGGCACAAGGGCGCAGGAGATCCTCGGAGTCCTGACCAGCAACGGTTTTGCCCAGTCCGTCTCCTACTTGGCCAACCCCGTTGATCAGACCGTGGTCTATTACGGTCCCGAATTCGCTGATGTCGCCACCGATGTCGCTACTTTGTTCGGGATCCCGGCCACGCAGGTCCAACAGGCGCCGGGCGTGACCGGAGTCCAACTGTACATCGGTACGGACTTTGGCACGGGAACCGCCTACGGTGCGGCCTCGGTCCCCGACGACGTCGTCAACCAGACGGCCAGCGATGCGGTCTGCCAGCAGGTCAACCCGCTGTACATCACCCAATAGGCAAATTCTTTCGTCAACAAAATCGGCCGGGCCCACGAGGGCCCGGCCGATTTTGTTGGACGTCCTTACCAGATGCTGACACGCTCGGCCGGGTCCATCCACATCCTGTCCTGTTCCGTCACTGCGAATGCCTCGTGGAAAGCGTCGAGGTTACGGGCAATGGCGTTGGTACGGAATTCGTTGGGGGAGTGGGGGTCCGTGGCGAGCCTGCGGATCGCTTCTTCGGCCCTGATGACCTGGCGCCAGCCCGCTGCCCAGGACATAAAGAACCGCTGCTGGCCTGTGAAGCCATCGATGACCTCCGGCTCCGCCCCGTCAAGGCTCAGCTGATATGCCTTGTACGCGATCGTCAGACCTCCAAGGTCGCCGATGTTCTCGCCGAGGGTCAGCTTGCCGTTCACTGTGTGGCCGGGCGCGGCATAGGGGGAGAGTGCGTCGTACTGCGCCACGAGCTTGGCCGTGCGGGTCTCGAATGCTGCGCGGTCCTCTTCGGTCCACCAGTTGCGCAGCGCCCCGCTGCCGTCGAACTGAGAGCCCTGGTCGTCGAAACCATGGCCTATTTCGTGACCGATGACGGCGCCGATGCCGCCGTAGTTGACGGCATCGTCGGCCTCGGCGTTGAAGAACGGAGGCTGCAGGATGGCTGCCGGGAAGACGATCTCGTTCAGCATGGGGTGGTAATAGGCGTTGACGGTCTGGGGGGTCATGAGCCACTTGTCCAAGTCGACGGGCTTGCCCACCTCGTCAAGGTGCCGCTCGACGTCGGCGTCATGCGCACGCTCCACGTTGCCGAGGAGGTCGTTGGGATCGATCTCGACCGAAGAGTAGTCGATCCACTTTTCCGGAAAACCGATCTTGGGACGGAAAGCATCCAGCTTCTTGAGGGCTTCAGCCTTGGTAGCCTCACCCATCCACTCCAACGAGGTGATGCTTTGCCGGTAGGCCTCGATGAGGTTTGCTACGAGGGTCTGCATCCGCGCTTTGTGGCCCGCCGGGAAGTGGCGCTCCACGTAGATCTGGCCTACAGCCTCGCCGAGCGCGGCTTCCACGACGGCCACGCCGCGCTTCCAGCGCTCCTTGTTTTGGGGCGTACCGCTCAACGTTGTCCCGTAGAAGTCGAAGTTGGTGTCAACGAAGTCTGCTGAAAGGTAGGGCGCTGCGGAGGAAAGCACACGCAGCGTCAACCATTCCTTCCACGTGCTGAGGTCTTCGGACTCCAACAAAGCCGCAGCGCCGGTGAAGAAGTCCGGGGTGCTGACTACGATTTCGCTGCGCTTGGCCGCGTCGATGCGGGCAGCTTCGAACCAGTCATCCAGCAGCGGCAGCAGGCCCGCAGCTTCTTCGGCGGTTTTCAAGTTGTAGGTCTTCCGGGGATCGCGCAACGTGACGTTGTCCCAGTGGTGGGATGCGATGGCCTTTTCCAGCGCCACGATCCGGTCCGCAGCAGCGCCGGCGTCCGGAATGCCCGCCAAACCGAAGAGCTTGGCGATGTAGGCGTTGTAGGCGCTGACGATCGGAGCGAACTTTTCTTCGCGGTAATACGATTCGTCGGGGAGCCCGAGTCCGCCTTGGGCGATGTAGAGCAGGATCCGCTCCGGGTTGCCGGCGTCGGGTGCCGGATAGATCCCGAACAGTCCGGAGACGTCAGCGCGGAACAAGCGTCCGATGAGCCGCATCAACTCCTGCACTGATGTAACTCCACGCACTTCTTCGAGCCGGTCCCTGAGAGGGTCAAGTCCTTTGGCTTCGGCTGCCGCTTCGTCCATGAAGCTGGCGTAGAGCCCGCCGATTTTTTGTTCAACGCCGCTAGCCCCGGCGCCTTTGGCCGCGGCTTCCTCGATAATTGCTTTGACTGCCAACTCGGCTTCATCGCGCAAGGACGTGAAAGTACCTTCCAAGGGCCGGTCGTCCGGAATGGCAGTGCTGTTCAGCCAGGCTCCGTTGACGAACTGGTAGAGGTCGTCCTGAGGCCGGACGTTGCGGTCGATGTTGGAAAGAGTGATCCCCGACTGTGGCACTGTGGCTCCTTGAAGGGACGCTGCTGCCGGCGTTGCACCGCGCAGCGTCTGCATAGTGGACGTTGCATTGGGTGTTGCAATGTCATCATACGCACCGTGTTACTGTGATCATGTGCGTGCGGAAATGCTTCTTCTTAGCTGCCGCGGCGAGGCCTGAAAGCTAACTGAAAGCTGGGCCATCCTCGCCGCGGAGTTTCGTTGTGCCCGGCTAAGCTTTCACTTAGTTCTTACAGAAAGAAAAGGCCACACGTCATGCGTAATGCACAAAAGCCGTCCGGAATGCCCGTCCACCGCTACATTCCGTTCCAGGACCAAATCAAGGTTGAGGTTCCCGACCGCACGTGGCCGGACAAGGTCATCACCAAGGCCCCGCGTTGGTGTGCAGTAGACCTCCGTGACGGCAACCAGGCGCTGATCGATCCCATGAGCCCCGCACGCAAGCTGAAGATGTTCCAGCTGCTGGTGAAGATGGGCTTCAAGGAGATCGAGGTCGGTTTCCCGTCAGCTTCGCAGACAGACTTCGATTTTGTCCGTCAGCTGATCGAGGGCGGCCATATCCCGGATGACGTCACCATCCAGGTCCTGACCCAGGCACGCGAACACCTGATCGAACGCACGTATGAGTCTTTGGTAGGCGCAAAGCAAGCGATCGTCCACCTCTACAACTCGACGTCGGTCCTGCAGCGCAGGGTGGTCTTCAACCAGGATGAGGACGGAATCCTGGACATCGCCCTCCAAGGCGCGCGGTTGTGCAAGAAGTATGAGGAAACCCTCACCGATACCCACATCACTTACGAGTATTCGCCGGAGTCCTTCACCGGAACCGAACTCGAGTACGCCGCGCGTGTGTGCAACGCCGTCGCCGATGTCTTTGAGGCATCCTCCGACAAGCAGGTCATCATTAACCTGCCCGCGACGGTGGAGATGGCCACCCCCAACGTCTACGCGGACTCCATTGAATGGATGGACAGGAACCTCCACCCGCGCGAAGGCATCATTATCTCCCTGCACCCGCACAACGACCGCGGCACCGGCGTAGCTGCGGCGGAACTCGGTTACTTGGCCGGAGCAGACCGGATTGAGGGTTGCCTCTTTGGCAACGGTGAGCGGACCGGCAACGTGGACCTGGTGACCCTGGGCCTGAACATGTTCGTCCAGGGAGTCGATCCCATGATCGATTTCTCGGACATCGATGAGGTCCGCCGGACGGTGGAGTACTGCAACCAGCTGCCCGTGCCGGAGCGTTCTCCCTACGGCGGAGACCTCGTGTTCACGGCCTTCTCCGGGTCGCACCAGGACGCCATCAAGAAGGGCTTCGAGGCGCTGGAGAAGGACGCCGCGGCAGCCGGTGTGCCCGTCAGTGACTTCACATGGCAGGTACCGTACCTGCCCATCGATCCCAAGGACCTGGGCCGCAGCTACGAAGCCGTCATCAGGGTCAACTCCCAGTCGGGCAAGGGAGGCGTGGCCTACCTGCTGAAAAATGAGCACAACCTCGACCTGCCGCGCCGGGCACAGATCGAATTCTCCGGCGTCATCCAACGCCGGACGGATGCTGTGGGCGGAGAAGTCAGCGGAGCCCAGCTCTGGCAGATTTTCCAGGACGAATACCTGCCCTCGGAAGAGGAGCAGGCACAGTGGGGCCGTTATTCCCTGGGCAGCGTCAGCACGGAGACAGACGAGTCCGGCGCCATGACCATGACTGCTAACCTCCGCATCGAAGGCGCCGAGGTCCGCCGCACCGGGCACGGCAACGGTCCGATCGCGGCCTTGCTGGACATCCTGCACCAGGACGGCGTTGACGTGCGCGTCCTGGACTACAGCGAACACGCACTGTCCGAGGGCGGCAGCGCCAGTGCCGCGGCTTATGTTGAATGCGCCGTGGGGGATCGGGTGCTGTGGGGCGTCGGTATCGATCCCAGCACCACCACGTCATCCCTGAAGGCCTTGATTTCGGCTGTCAACAGGGCCGTCCGGGACGCGCAAGCCTAGTCTCCGGGGCCGTGCAGTGATCGGAAATACATCCGCTGCACGGCCCGGTGGTCTCCCCGCAGCCGTGTCGGTGCGAAGATAGGGTGTGGCCAATCAGTCCTCGTTTGCAGCCCGTTCCTACCGGGACGATGCCGTGGTGCTCCGCACCCATAAGCTCGGTGAGGCTGATCGCATCATCACCTTGCTGACCAAACACCACGGACAAGTCCGTGCCGTTGCCAAGGGCGTCCGCAGGACAAGCAGCCGGTTCGGCGCACGCTTGGAACCGTTCATGGTGGCAGACCTGCAACTGGTCTCCGGCCGGACCCTGGACATCGTGACACAGGCAGTGGCGAAGGGCGCTTACGGAAGCAGTATTGCCGCCGACTACAGCCGCTTTACCGTGGCAGCAGCCATGACGGAGACCGCGGAAAAGCTGACCGACGCCGACGCTGAGTCCGGCACGGCCCAATACAACCTGCTGGTGGGCGCCCTGGCGGCGTTGAGCCGATCGGATCATCCGCCGGAATTGATCCTGGATTCATACCTTTTGCGGGCCCTGGCCACGGGCGGATGGGCGCCGAGCTTTACCGATTGCTCCCGCTGCGGCAGGCCCGGCCCGCACACGGCTTTCTCAGCACCTTTGGGCGGCATGGTGTGCGGAGACTGTCGTCCGCCGGGTTCGCCGGCGCCGGCACCGGAGACTGTGGTGTTGCTGGCGGCCCTCCTGACCGGAGACTGGGCTGTTGCCGATGAATCGGATCTGCGGCATCGCCGGGAGGCCGCCGGGTTGGTGGCCAGTTACCTGCAATGGCATCTGGAGCGTGCCGTTAAATCCCTCAAACACGTGGAGCGAAGCTGACAGTGGCACTTGGAAAGAAAAGCAGGATTGCAGCACGGACCGCGCCTGTGGTTCCCCCGTACAAGCATCCTTCCGGCGCGCTCCCTCCCGATATCCCCCGGGAACTCATCCCACAGCACGTGGCGATCGTCATGGACGGCAACGGCCGGTGGGCCAACCAGCGGGGCCTGCCCCGCATCGAAGGACACAAAGCCGGCGAGCCGGCCCTGTTGGATGTCATGGCCGGAGCCATCGAGCTCGGAATCAAGTATGTGAGTGTCTACGCTTTTTCGACGGAGAACTGGCGGAGGTCACCGGAGGAAGTTCGCTTCCTCATGGGTTTTAACAAGGACGTGCTGCGCCGGCAGCGGAACCAACTGGACGAATGGGGTGTGCGGATCCGCTGGGCGGGTCGCCGGCCCAAGCTGTGGGGCTCGGTGATCCGGGAGCTTGAAGAGGCCGAGGAGTACACCCGCGCCAACGACACCTGCACGTTGACCATGTGTGTTAATTACGGTGGCCGCGCGGAAATCGCGGACGCCGTCTCGGCCATCGCACACGATGTTGCGTCCGGCGTGCTCAAGCCGGGATCCGTGAATGAGCGGACCATCCAGAAGTACTTGGATGAACCCGATCTCCCGGATGTGGACCTCTTCCTGCGCAGCTCAGGTGAGCAGCGCCTTTCGAATTTCCTCTTGTGGCAGTCCGCTTATGCCGAGTTTGTTTTCTTGGATACCCTTTGGCCCGATGTTGACCGGCGCACGCTGTGGGACGCCGTCGAAATCTATGCCAAGCGCGACCGGCGCTACGGGGGAGCGGTGGACGCGGCACCTGGGGCTAAATAGCGCAGGCGTGCTTCTTCCGCGGAGTCCTCATGTCGCCGTCGGGCCCAAACGCCGTCGGGCCTTAGTAGGGGTAGGACTGAAGCCACACCGCTACGTCCCGGTAGGCCTGTTCCCGTACGCTCCTGCGGGAGAGGAACACGTCATGCAACGCACCCGGGTACCGGAAGACCGCGGTTCGACGGCCCAGCCCCAACGCGCGTCTGGCCGTCTCTTCAACATCGATCACCGCGTCTGCCCGCATGAGGTCTGCTGTCCATTCGGCCTGGATCCTGGTTCGCCCGGACAGCAGCACCAGGACGGGTGAGTCGATGTTGAGTTTGCGTTCAACAGCGCTGTGGCCCGCCAGGACTGCCTTGGTCCAGCCGGCGCGGATGGGGAATGACGTTCGTGGCCGCCACACGGGATCGAGTGACCACTCACCATGGGCTTCGCTGCTGACACTTTCCCAATAGGCTGGCATGTCCGGAAACCGGAAGGGGCGCTTGGGGTCAGTGCGTGCAAAAGGCTCGATGAGATGCACGGCCACGCTGCGGACCAGGCTGCTGCCCTGCAGTTCCAGCCACGGGGAGTTCAGTACCAATGTGCCGATCCGTCCGGGATTACGGTCCGCCCACAGGGAAGCTATGAGGCCGCCCAGGCTGTGGGCCAACACATGGATGGTTGGTGGCGCCGTGTCTCCGGTGCGCTCGGCTATGTCGCGTTCAATGGCCGCCAACGCAACGTCCAGGTCTTCGTCGTAGACGGCAAGGTCAGCTGTGTATCCAGGAGTCTGCCCGGGTAGAAGGCTGCGCCCGAACTTGCGGAGGTCCACTGCATAGAAGTGGAAGCCGGAAGCTGTGAGGTACTCGGCGAGCTCAGTCTGCAGGAAATAGTCCGCCCAGCCGTGCAGATAAAGAACGGCCCGTGGTGCTCCGGACGGGTCGGCAGGAACGTGGCGGCGGCGACGCTTGGCGAATGCGGACAAATAGTCCAGGAGGCCGTGCGGGGCCGGGGAAGCGGGCGCAGGATGATGCCGGACGAGCGTGGCTTTGACCTCGCCCTCCTCGTCCGGCGTCAAAGGAAGATCGAGGCGTTCGTATCCGTTGCCCAAAAAGTCCGGCTGCCACGTCGCAACAGCTTCCCCCGTGGTAGTCATGTGTCTTCCTTCTCCTGAGTTCCCAACGGGCCGGTTTCCATGTAACCGTGGATCCAGCGTGCCAGCCTGGCGTAGGCGTCTTCCCGTACTTTGGGGGCAGAAAGGAACACGTCGTGCAGCCCGCCTTCCACCCTTTCCAAGGTCACGCTTCGGCCCAGCGCCATGACCCTCGCCGCAATGACGTCCACATCGAGCACTGCGTCCGAACGGCGCATGGACTCCTGCCAGACCATGCCGTTCGCGCTGGCAGCCGATGTCAGCACCAACACGGGAATGTCCAGTTCCAACCCGCGGTCAACCTTCGCATGACCGGCGAGGACTGCCCGCAGCCAACCGGCCCGGACAGGGAACGCAAACGGTGGACGGTACCGTTCGTCCAGCGGCCACTCTCCTTCAGCGGTAATGCTGATACTCCGGAAGTAGAAGCCCCGTTCGGGAAGCCTGAGGACCATCTCGGGGCGGAACCGGGCCAATGGAGTCACCATGGCCTGGGCGGCCCGCCGTCCAAACCTGTTCCCGTGCATCTCCAGCCAAGGGCTGTTCAGGATCAGATACTGGACGCTGCCGGGGTGGCGGCTGGCCCAGAGGGCAGCGACGAGGCCCCCGGTGGAGTGGCCCATGAGGGCAATGCCGGGCTGTTCCGAGCCGGTGTGGTCCGCCTTGATGATGTCCAAGGCCATGGTGATCTCGGCATCATAGTCCGCAAGGTCGGCGACATAGCCGCCGGTGGTTGCTGCGTCCAGGTTGCGTCCGTGATTGTGCATGTCGAGCGCGTAGAACTCGTAACCCATGCGGGCCCAGAACCTGGCGAGGTCCTTGTTGAAGAAGTAGTCGCTCCAGCCGTGCAGGAAGAGCACTGCGCCGTGCACGGTGCGCGGTTTCCCGGTTCCTGCCGCGAGGGAGTCCGGGCGGTATCGAACTACGGTGGCGCGACGCATGGTGCCGTCGGCTCCGGATGTTTCTATGGTGCAGGACTGGAAGTCCGCGCCGAGGATGTCTGTAGCCCATTCCATGGCTTCAGCTTAGACATTCAGGGCTGCGTCCCGCGCGGCAGCCCGGCCGCTGAACAGGCAGCCGCCGAGGAACGTTCCTTCCAAGGCGCGGTAACCATGTATTCCGCCTCCGCCGAAGCCGGCGGCTTCGCCTGCTGCGTAAAGACCGTCGATCGCCTGGCCCCCGTCATTGAGCACCCGTGAGCGAAGATCCGTTTGGAGTCCGCCGAGGCTCTTTCGGATAACGACCGAGAGGCGGACGGCAATGAGCGGACCGTGCGCGGGGTCCGCCAGGCGGTGTGGGGGAGTCACCCTCATGAGCCTGTCCACGGAGAATCTGCGGGCGGCGTGAATGGCGGCCAGCTGCGGGTCTTTGCCCAGGCCGCTTTCCACCTGCCGGTCCCTTGCCAGCACAATCCGGCCAAGAGAGTCGGCATTGATGAGTCCGGAGCCCGCCAAGTCGTTCATCCGTCCAGCCAATTCAGCTACGGACGCGGCCTGGACAAAGTCTGCACCGCGCTCAAGGAAGCGCTCAATAGGCGTATCGCCCCGGGGCTTCAAGCGGGTCAGCAGCAGCCTGACGTCCTTGCCCGTCAGGTCGGGGTTTTGCTCCGAGCCTGAGAGAGCCAGCTCCTTGAGCGCGATGGTCCGGTTCAAGACGAACCACGAGTACCCGTGTCCCGTGGACACGATATGCCGTAATGCCCCTTGGGAATCGAAACCCGGGAACAGCGGAGCGGGCAGTTGCCTTCCGCGGGCGTCCAACCATAGGGATGAAGGACCGGGAAGGATGCGGATGCCATGCTTTGGCCAGACGGGATCGTAGTTGTGAATGCCTTCGGGGTAGTGCCACATCCGGTCGCCGTTGATCAGCGAAGCGCCAACGCGCTGTACGACATCCAGGAACTCCCCGTCAACGGAGGCAGGCACGCCACTGAGCATTTCCCTCGGCGGGGTGCCCGGCCACTGCCGGCGGACGGCCTCGTGATTGCCGCCTATGCCCCCGGTGGTCACCACGGTCGCGCCCGCCTCGGCCTCGAAGTGCCCGACGACGGTACGCGTCGAACGCTGGCCGCGGACCGCCGTCGTAGGTTCCAAAACGTCACCGCAGACTCCGGTGACGCTGCCCGACGACGTCAGGAGGGCCGTGGCCCGGTGCCGGAAGTTAAGTGACACCCTGCCCTTTCCCACGCCTTCACGCACCTTGGCCGCGAAAGGCTCGACGACGGCGGGCCCGGTACCCCACGCGACATGGAACCTCGGAACGGAGTTTCCATGCCCTTGTGGCCCGTACCCGCCACGTTCAGCCCACTGAACGAGCGGAAAGAAGCCGACGCCCAGGCTCCGGAGCCATGAGCGTTTTTCACCGGAGGCGAAGTCCACATAGGCGGCTGCCCACTGACGGGCCATGGCATCTTCGGGCCGGTCGAAGGCGGCTGACGCCATCCAGTCGCCGAGGGCGAGTTCGGTACTGTCCCGTACGCCGAGGCGGCGTTGTTCCGGCGTGTCGACCATGAAGAGTCCGCCAAAGGACCAGGGTGCCTGGCCGCCCAGCGAAGCGGCCGGCTCCTGGTCGAAAATTGCCACCCGTTTACCTGCGGCATAGGCGGTAGCGGCGGCCACGAGCCCCGAAAGGCCGGCGCCGACCACCACCACGTCAGCGGTGAACCGCCCATTCTGGTGTGCGCTGCTTCCCTGTACCGGCATGGCTACATGCTAGCCCCGGCAGGTCATGGGTTTGGCGAGCAGTGCGGAAACCGGAAAACTAGGAACATGCGTGTTTACCCCACCTTCTTCAAGCTCGCCTTCTCCTGGATGGATGCCGAGAAAGCACACAAGATCGGCTTCACTGCCATCCGGACGGCGCACCGTACCGGAGCAGGGCGGATCCTGGCCAAGCTGACTGCTCCGGATCCCTCCCTCCGCACTCAGGCGCTGGGTCTGACGTTTCCCTCGCCCTTCGGCCTCGCTGCAGGTTTCGACAAAGAGGGCCATGGCATTGAGGCTCTCGCCGAGCTTGGGTTCGGACACATCGAGGTGGGCACCATCACGGGGCAGGCGCAGCCGGGAAACGAGAAGCCGCGGCTATTCCGTTTGATTGAGGACAAAGCGGTCATCAACCGGATGGGCTTCAACAACGACGGTGCCGCCGCCGTGGCCCCCAGGCTCAAGTCCGCGCGGGCAGCCCTGCAGCGGGTACACGCAGGCGTCCGGCCGGTGATCGGGGTCAACATCGGCAAGACCAAGGTGGTGGAACTGGACGACGCTACCGAGGACTACTTGATCAGCGCACGCAGCCTCGCACCAGCCGCGGATTACCTGGTGGTCAATGTCAGCTCGCCCAATACTCCGGGCCTGCGGTTGCTCCAGAACGTGGAGACCCTTCGTCCTTTGCTCAGGGCCGTCGGCGATGCCGCGGACGAGGCCGCCGGCAGGCACGTTCCGCTGTTGGTCAAGATCGCTCCCGACCTCAGTGATGAAGACATCGACGACGTCGCACGGCTGGCGCTTGACCTCAAGCTTGACGGCATCATCGCCACCAACACCACCATCGGGCGGGAAGGCCTGGTCAGTGATCCGGAAAAGGTCGCGGCACTTGGCGCCGGCGGTCTATCCGGAGCCCCCCTGAAGCAGCGGTCCCTTCAGGTCTTGCGGCGCTTGAAAAAGGCGGTGGGGGACCAGATTGTCCTCATTGCCGTCGGCGGCGTGCAGACGGCAAACGACGTGCAGGAACGTCTTGACGCCGGAGCGACGCTGGTCCAGGGTTACACAGCTTTCCTCTACGAAGGACCGTTCTGGGCTGCCCGTATCAACAGGGATCTCGCAAAGCTCCGCAAGCGGGCCTCCCACTAAGACCGGCGGCTTCTGGGCAAGCAATTCAGGGCAAGGAAAAGGCCCCGGACCATTGGCTGATTGCCAGGGTCCGGGGCCACGTCTTAATGGCGGTCCGCTAGGAAGGGTACTGTCCGCGCTTGACCTGCGGTTTGGGCAGGCGCAGTTTGCGGAACTGGAGTGCGCGCATGCACCCATACCAGACACTGCCACGCTCCACCTCGCCGAACTTGGCCATCAGGCGCTTGCGGAGTTGGCGGGAAAGAATAAAGACGTCAACGAACACGGCCAGGAACATGATCCAGAAGCCCACCAGGACATAGGTGATCTGCGCACTGTTGGTCGGCACCACCAGGGAGACCACTACGAACAGCAGGGCACCGAACATCAGGTACTCGCCCAGCGTGAAGCGGGCATCGACGTAGTCCCGGACAAAGCGCTTCTGCGGTCCCTTGTCCCGCAGCGGCAGGTACTTCTCGTCGCCGGTGTCCAATGCCTGGCGCATCTTTTGGCGCTGGTCCTGAATCGCCACACGCTCGGCTTCCTTGGAAGCCTTGCGGTCGGTGGGTACCAGAGGGCGCTTGCGGGCGGCCTCCTGGACTTTCCGCTTGGGCGTAGGGGCGCCCTTTCCGACAACCGGCTCCGTGGAGGCGGCGTGGGCCTGGTCTACTACTGATTGAGCGCTGGGCTCTTCCTTTTTGCGTCCGAACACCACTCAAGAATACAGCGCGGGCAGGTGGCGCAGGTTACGTTGGCCGCAAGGCCCCGGCGGTAAGGTGAGCAGCATGACTTCAGCACACGCGGAGATCCCGCAGAACCAGCAAGGGAACGCAGGCCACACCGGGGTCGCTTCCCCGGCAGTCGACGGAGTGGACGGCCACGCATTGTCCGAGGCCGTCAACGCCGCCTTTGACGCAACAATCTCATCACTTAAGGAACTCGTAGCCATCCCCGGAATTGCCTGGGCCAGCTTCGATCCCGCCGAACTGGACCGGAGCGCAGAGGCAGTTGCGGCCATGGTCCGCGCTGCGGGTATGCAGGACGTCCGCATCCTGCGGTCGGCCAAGGCCGATGGCACCAACGGGGGTCCCGCCGTCGTCGCCCGTCGCGAAGCCCGGGACGGCAAGCCCACCATCCTGCTGTACGCGCACCACGATGTCCAGCCGCCGGGAGACCGCGCACTGTGGAATTCGGAACCGTTTGTCGCTGAGGAGCGTGACGGACGCCTTTACGGCAGGGGAGCGGCGGATGACAAGGCCGGCATCATGGCCCATTTGGCTGCGTATGCAGCTGCAGTAAAGGTCCTCGGCGATGAGTTCGGCCTGGGCGTGACCTTCTTCTTCGAAGGAGAGGAAGAAGCCGGTTCGCCCACCTTCCGGACGTTCCTGGAAGAACACCGCGAACTCCTGCGTGCCGATGTGATTGTGGTTGCAGACTCCAGCAACTGGAAAGTAGGCGTCCCGGCACTGACCACCAGCCTCCGCGGCCTCGTCGACGGTACGTTCGAAGTGCGGGTCCTGGAGCACGCCGTGCACTCGGGAATGTTCGGCGGTCCCGTCCTGGACGCGCCAACCCTTCTTGCCAGGCTTATCGCTACCCTCCATGACGACGACGGCACTGTGGCCGTTGCCGGACTTGTAGCCAAGGACGACGTGAAAGTGGACCTCACCGAAGAGGACTACCGGGCTGACGCTTCAGTGCTCGACGGCGTTCGGCTCGCCGGCAGCGGGACCCTGGCTTCCCGGCTGTGGACGAAACCCGCGCTCTCCATCATTGGCATGGATGTTCCGGCTGTGGATGTGGCCTCCAACACCCTCATCCCGGCAGCCCGGGCCAAATTCAGTATGCGGCTCGCACCGGGCCAGGACCCCGACGATGCCATGGAGGCTTTGAAGGCCCACCTTGAAGCCAATGCTCCCTTCGGTGCCAAGGTCACTTTCACCCCGGGGGAGCGGGGCAACGCCTTCTCAACGGATACAGGCTCTGCTGCGGCCCAGGTAGCCCTGTGGGCGTTGGGTGAGTCGTGGGGTGTCAAGCCCGTGGAGATGGGCATTGGCGGGTCCATACCCTTCATCGCCGACTTGATGGAGGTATATCCCGAGGTGCAGATCCTGGTGACAGGCGTGGAGGACCCGGATTCGCGGGCCCACAGCGCCAATGAGTCCCTCCACATTGAGGACTTCCGCCATGCAGTGCTGGCCGAGGCCCTGATGCTTGCACGCCTGAATGTCGAAGGCCTGGGGTCCTAGCCGCAACGTTTGTCCGGCGAAGCCCGGCGGGCGCCCAGAGGGGTCCGCCGGGAACAAGTCCGTGCATGGCGCGGTTACGTCAGGGAGTTATAGCTATGCGTCCGCGCGACGTAGCATGGAGCTATAACCCGTACGTAATTGGGTAAGGGCAGGCTGCGTCCCCGGCGCCGCTGCCAAGCGCGTTATAAGAAGGTAGGCCAATGAGCACTGCAACCAACGAAAACAGCACTGGAGCCGAGCTCGCCCCGAGCGATGAGCTTCCCACGCACGAGGTCAACCTGACCGAGGTCGCAGCAGGCAAGGTCCGCAGCCTCCTCGAGCAGGAAGGGCGCACCGATCTGCGGCTTCGTGTTGCAGTCCAGCCCGGTGGCTGCTCCGGTCTGATCTACCAGCTCTACTTCGACGAGCGTCTGCTTGATGGCGATGCCGTCCGTGACTACGACGGCGTCGAGGTGGTAGTAGACAAGATGAGCGTTCCTTACCTCAGCGGAGCGAGCATCGACTTCGAAGACACCATTTCGAAGCAGGGGTTCACCATCGACAACCCCAACGCCGGCGGCTCGTGCGCCTGCGGCGATTCGTTCCACTGATCCGAGCTAGCAGCCTCATGTCGGCGCCGTCCCGGTCGCGTTTCATCGCGTTCGGAGCCACGGCGCCGACATGTGCGCGAAAACCGCTTCATAGCGGTAAGCTCTACATCGGGTAGTAAAACTTTTTAGTGTGCCCGGAGGGCCTTCGGCCTGCCGGGAGACAGCAACAAGAGGAAGGGCCGTCTGTGAGTTCGCAGAACCGAACCGGCAGCCGACGCATAAAGATCACTTCGATCACTGGCTTGGCACTAGCCGGCGCGTTGGTTTTGACCGGATGTTCACCAGAGGTAGAGAAGGGTTGGCTGCCTACAGAGCGCGGCACCACCAACCACACTGACCGGATCATGGACCTCTGGGTCAACTCATGGATCGCCGCCTTGGCAGTCGGTATTATCACGTGGGGCCTGTTGGTCTGGTGCATCATTGCCTACCGCCGCCGTAAGGGCACCACCGGTTTCCCGAAGCAGCTCAGCTACAACCTGCCGCTCGAGGTCTTCTACTTGACCATCCCGCTGTTCATGGTGCTGGTGTTCTTCTACTTCACCGACCAGGACCAGCGTGCGATCGATGACCGCTCGCAGCCTGCCGACGTCGTTGTTGATGTCCGTGGCAAGCAGTGGGCTTGGGACTTCAACTACAAGCAGGGCCAGGTCATCACCGAAGATGTTCACGAGGCCGGCGTGCAGGCGCACCTTACTGGCAATGAAGTCAACAAGGAACTGCTCCCCACCCTGTACTTGCCGGTCAACAAGTCCGTTGACCTGGAGCTCAACTCCCGCGATGTCATCCACTCTTTCTGGGTCCCCGCCTTCCTTCAGAAGCGCGACATGATCCCGGGTAAGACCAACTACATCCGGTTCACGCCCACCAAGGAAGGCACCTTCGACGGCAAGTGTGCTGAACTCTGCGGTGAGTACCACTCCGAAATGCTTTTCCGCGTCAAGGTTGTGTCCGAGTCTGAGTTCAAGGCTCACATGGACCAGCTCCGCCAGGAAGGCAACACTGGCCTGCTCGGTGCGGAATATGACCGCAACCCGAACCTGAACGCAACCAAGTAAGGGAGCGAAGTGGCTACGTACACTCAATCCGCCGGGGTCCTCGAGACTCCCGTTGTTCCTAAATCCAAGGGGCGAATCGTCGTCAACTGGATTACCTCCACGGACCACAAGACCATCGGGTACATGTACCTGATCGCCTCGTTCGTGTTCTTCTGCCTCGGTGGCGTCATGGCGCTGCTGATCCGTGCTGAACTGTTCGAACCCGGTATGCAGATCCTGCAGACCAAGGAACAGTACAACCAGATGTTCACCATGCATGGCACGGTCATGCTCCTGATGTTTGCAACGCCGCTGTTTGCCGGCTTCGCCAACGTCATCATGCCGCTCCAGATCGGTGCTCCCGACGTCGCGTTCCCGCGACTGAACGCCCTGGCTTTCTGGTTCTTCCTGTTCGGTTCCACCATCGCGGTGTCCGGCTTCATCACCCCGCAGGGTGCTGCATCCTTCGGTTGGTTCGCCTACGCTCCGTTGTCGAATACAACCTTCAGCCCCGGCGTGGGCGGTGACCTGTGGGTCTTCGGCCTCGCACTGTCAGGCTTCGGTACCATCCTTGGTGCGGTTAACTTCATCACCACCATCATCTGCATGCGTGCCCCTGGCATGACCATGTGGCGTATGCCGATCTTCACGTGGAACACCCTGGTGACGGCAATCCTGGTTCTGATGGCATTCCCGCCGCTGGCAGCTGCACTGTTCGCCCTCGGTGCTGATCGTCGCTTTGGCGCACACATCTTCGACCCCGAGAACGGTGGCGCTGTACTCTGGCAGCACCTGTTCTGGTTCTTCGGACACCCCGAGGTGTACATCATCGCCCTGCCGTTCTTCGGCATCGTCTCTGAGATCTTCCCTGTCTTCAGCCGCAAGCCGATCTTCGGCTACAAGGGCCTTGTGTACGCGACCATCGCCATTGCCGCATTGTCGGTAACGGTGTGGGCCCACCACATGTACGTCACCGGTTCCGTCCTGCTGCCGTTCTTTGCCTTCATGACGATGCTGATTGCGGTACCCACCGGCGTGAAGTTCTTCAACTGGATCGGTACGCTCTGGCAAGGTTCCATCACGTTCGAAACTCCGATGCTCTGGAGCATCGGGTTCCTGGTGACCTTCCTCTTCGGTGGCCTCACTGGCATCATCCTGGCCTCCCCGCCTCTGGACTTCCACGTTTCGGACTCCTACTTCGTGGTGGCGCACTTCCACTACGTGGTGTTCGGCACCGTTGTGTTCGCAATGTTCGCCGGCTTCTACTTCTGGTGGCCCAAGTGGACTGGAAAGATGCTCAACGAACGCCTGGGCAAGATCCACTTCTGGCTGCTGTTCCTTGGCTTCCACGGCACCTTCCTCATCCAGCACTGGCTCGGTGTTGAAGGCATGCCCCGCCGTTACGCCGACTACATGCCGCAGGACAACTTCACCTGGATGAACCAGTTCTCCACGATCTCGTCCTTCGTTCTTGGTGCGTCACTCCTGCCGTTCTTCTGGAACGTCTACATCACCTGGCGGAGCAACAAGAAGGTTGAGGTTGACGATCCCTGGGGCTTCGGCGCTTCGCTGGAGTGGGCAACTTCCTGCCCGCCGCCCCGTCACAACTTCACCTCCCTGCCCCGCATCCGCTCCGAGCGCCCGGCTCTGGACCTGCACCACCCCGAACTGGCACAGGTCCACACTGCCCAGGCTCCGGACCCGGCAGCCGTAATTCTCGGCAACGCTGACCAGAAGGACGTGCGTAAGTGAAAATTGAATCGTGGCTCTTCGGAGCAGGAGTATTCTTCTTCATCCCCGTGACCATCATTTACGGATTCCTGACGGAATGGTCCGAATGGGTCGGTATCCTGGGCATCCTCCTCGTGGGTGGTCTTGCAGGTATGATCGGTGCTTACCTCGGCTTCACAGGCCGCAGGATCGGCATGCGCCCGGAAGACCGTCCGGACGCTGAGATCCACGAGGGTGCCGGCGAGCAGGGGCACTTCAGCCCGTGGAGCTGGTGGCCGTTGGTCCTCGGCCTTGCATGCGCAGGCGGATTCCTTGGCTTGGCTATTGGTTTCTGGGTGACTTACGTTGCCGGTGGCCTAGCCATCGTGGCCCTTATTGGCTGGGTCTTCGAGTACAGCCGCGGCGACCACGCGCACTAGGTCAATTTCCAACAGCAAAGGTCCCCACCATGGATGGTGGGGACCTTTGCTGTTTAACCAGATGGCGAGGCCCGCGGGTCTTGGTGGCTGTGGGCCGGCAGCCCTAGGAGGTCTCCAGGACGGCTGACAACCTCTCCAAGGCCTCGGATAGCTCCTGAGAGGATTCATCGCCTGAGAGCTCGTCCTGGTCCACTTCCAGCACCACCTGGCAGCCGTGGGCAAAGTCCTCGGTCATGACCTGCAGGAGGGAGCGGGCGTCGACGGGGAGGCCGTCGGGTTTGCGGATGGTGACAGGAAGGCCGGTTTCGTTGACGGCCCGGACAAAGACGGCAGCTGCTCGGGCGTGAAGCCCGATCTCGGCTGCGACGAAGGAATGCTGCTGGGGCAAGCCTGCTCCTAGAATGGGTCCCGGCTGGTCTGTTGGAGAGCGGGATGGGAACGGATCATTCCTAGGGTAACCGCGTCTTCGGTCCTCCGCCCATTCCTATAGCCGTAGTGGTCTAGACCGTGCTGCCGTTGATTTACCCTTGTTCTATGAGCCAAACGAACTTGGGGACGGGACATGCCTGAGGCGGCCAGAATCGTCGGTGAAATAGACCGGACCAGCAGTACGCCCATCTACATCCAGCTGAGGGAGATCCTCAGGGCCTTCATCGGAGAGTCGTGTCCTCCCGGTTCGTCGCTTCCTTCCGAGCGGGATCTGTCTCTCAGGTTTGGCCTTGCTCGTATGACTGTGCGGCAGGCCATCGATGCGCTGGTCGGCGAGGAAGTGTTGGAGCGGGTGGTCGGCCTGGGCACCTTCGTCAAGAAGCCCAAGCTGGACCTGCAGGTGAAGCTCACCTCGTACAGCGAGGAAATGCAGCGCCGTGGCATGGTGCCGGCAGCCAAGGTTCTGAGTTTCGAACAGATTGGCGCCAGTGCCTTCCTGGCGAGGGAGCTTCAGTTGGACGAAGGAACGCCCCTTGTGCGCTTTCGCCGGCTGCTTCTTGCTGACAACGAGCCCATGAGCGTGGATGAGAACTTCATACCCGCCCACCGTGTGCCTGGCCTCCTTGACGAGGCACCACCAACGTCGCTCTATAACGTTCTCAGCGAGCGGTACGGGCTCGTCATGGAGTGGGGCGAGGACATGATCGAGGCCACCGCTGCGTCACCGTCGACTGCCAGGCTGCTCAATGTCGACGTCGGTGCTCCGCTCCTCAAAATCCAGCGCCACGCGTTTGTGGCACGGGCCATGGTGGACTACTCCGTGTCCTATTACCGGGCCGACCGGTACAAGCTCTGGGTACCATTGCAGCGCCCCGGCGTGCGTCCGACCAGGAACTACTCTTCCGGGTATCGCGTCCAATAACGCCTCGGATGCTGATGAGGCCGAGCACGCAAAAAGCGGGCCCGATCCATTGGATCGGGCCCGCTTTTACTGTCTTTGAACCTTGACTAGTGGCTCAGGCTCTTCTGGTCTTCGCCTGCTTCGATGGCCTCGTGGTGGCCATGTGCGTGCGCCGCCTCGAGCTCGGCCGGAGTCGCCGGGGCAACGCGGTCCTCGAAGAACCACTTGGAAAGAGCCGCGCGGCGCTTTTCCTTGCGGGTTACAACACCGTGCTCGTTGGGCTGAGCCGGAATCGGTGCAGGGGACTCGAAGCCAACGAGTTTGTAGCGCTTGTACTCGTCGAGAGGTGCATGCACTTCGATGAACTCGCCGTGGGGGAGCCGCACGATACGTCCGGTCTCGCGGCCATGGAGTGCGATTTCACGATCCTTGCGCTGCAGAGCCAAGGCAATGCGCTTCGTCACGATGAACGCGATGACCGGTCCGATGAAGAACAGGGCACGCAGCCAGTAGGTGACGTCGTTCAGCGAGACGTGGAAGTGGGTGGCGATGAGGTCGGAGCCTGCAGCAGCCCACATCACGCAGTACCAGGTGAAGCCTGCTACGCCGATTGCGGTACGGGTCGGAGCGTTCCGGGGGCGGTCGAGTACGTGGTGCTCACGATCGTCCTTGGTGATCCAACGTTCGATCCACGGGTACATGAACAGAACGGTGAAGATGATACCGGCCGGTACCAGGGCCGGCAGCAGGACGTTCAGCGTCAGCGTGTGGCCGAAGATGACGTACTCGAAGTGGAAGTCATTGATGACACCCGGCATAAGTCGGAGTGCGCCGTCAACAAATCCGATGTACCAGTCAGGCTGGGTACCAGCAGACACCGGTGAAGGGTCGTAGGGACCGTAGTTCCAGATCGGGTTGATAGTGAACGCGGCTGCCATCAGGGCAACGACACCGAAGACGATGAAGAAGAATCCACCGGCCTTGGCAGCGTAGACCGGACCAAGGGGGTAGCCGACGACGTTGCCGTCATTACGGCCGGGGCCGGGGTACTGCGTGTGCTTGTGAACAACAACCATGAAGAGGTGGATGACGATCATCAGGAGGATGAGCGCAGGCACCAGCAGGATGTGGAGCACGTACAGACGGCCGATGATTGCCGTGCCCGGGAACTCTCCACCGAAAAGGAAGAAGGAGATGTACGTTCCGATGACCGGGATGGACTTGATGACGCCGTCGATGATGCGGAGGCCGTTGCCGGAGAGGAGGTCATCGGGGAGGGAGTAGCCGGTGAAGCCTGCTGCCATCGCAAGGATCAACAGGACACCGCCCACAACCCAGTTCATTTCACGGGGCTTGCGGAAAGCGCCCGTAAAGAAAACGCGCAGCATGTGTACACCCAGGGACGCCACAAAGAGGAGGGCAGCCCAGTGGTGCACCTGGCGCATGAACAAACCACCGCGGACATCGAATGAGATGTTCAGGGAGGAGTTGTATGCGACGGACATTTCGACGTTGTACAGCGGCGTGTAGGAACCCTGGTAGTGGGTCTCAGCCATGGACGGGTCGAAGAAGAACGTCAGGAACGTTCCGGAAAGCAGCAGGATGACGAAGGAGTACAGCGCCACCTCACCGAACATGAATGACCAGTGGTCCGGAAAGACCTTGCGGCCAAATTCACGCAGGATGCCGGAGCCGCCTACACGCTGGTCAACAAAGTCAGTAAAGCGTCCTACCTTGGTCTTCGCTACGAAGGGGGCTTCAGCTGTTGATGAGGCGCTCATGCTCGTCACGCTCCCAGTAACTCGGTCCTACAGGTTCTTTGAAGTCGCTGGTGGCGACGAGGTAGCCCTCTGCGTCAACTGCGATCGGCAGCTGGGGAAGCGGACGGCTTGCCGGTCCAAAGATGACCTTGCATTCCTGCGTGAGGTCGAATGTGGACTGGTGGCACGGGCACAGAAGGTGGTGCGTCTGCTGCTCGTAGAGAGCAACGGGGCAACCAACGTGGGTGCAGATCTTGGAGTAGGCAACGATTCCGTTGTAACCCCAGTTTTCACGGCCCGGTGACGGGTTGAGCGAGTTCGGATCGAGGCGCATCAGGAGGACGACGGCCTTGGCCTTCTCGTTCAGCTTGCCCTCGTGGAGTTCGTTCAGGCCTTCCGGAATCACGTGGAACGCGGAACCGATGGTGACATCCGATGCCTTGATCGGGGTTCCGTCGGGGTCGCGGGTCAGTCGCTTGAGCTTGCCGCCCTCGGGGGCCCACATGGTGTGTGCGAGCTTGTCGTCGGGGCGGGGACCCAGGTCGCCGAAGATGGCCAGGGCCGGCAGGGGAGCAAGGGCCACAGCACCCAGGAGGGTGTTGCGGATCAGCGGGCGGCGCTTGATTCCGGTTTCCTCGACGATGTCGTCGACGATCCGGACCGCGGCCTGGCGGTCATCCTCGGTCCGAATTGCGTGGCGTTCTTCCGAGACTTCGTGATCGGGCATCAGGGCTTTGGCCCAGTGCACGATGCCGGTGCCGATGCCCAGCATTGCAAAGGCCGTTCCCAGACCCAGAAGCAGGTTCTGCGTACGAATCGTTGCGATGCTCGTGTCATCGCCCAGATCGATGGCGAAGTACGCCACCAGGAAGACCAGCGTTCCGATGACGGAAATGCCAAACAGAATGGCTACCTGACGCTCGGCGCGCTTTGCGGCTACCGGGTCCGTGTCAGCCAGGCGCAAACGATGCGGAGGAAGACCAGGATCCTGGAACTTCTCCACCTCATTCTGACCAGCCGTAGCTACGGTGCCCGAGTGGTTCGGACTGCCGTCACTATGGTTGCCCATAATTCGCCTCATCCTTCTCTCGTTGTCTCGGTCTGAGCCGAGTTAATTTTCAGTTCCAAACTGCTGACCGTGCAGCAGAAGTTTTATGTCCGTGAGGACTAGGACGTGCGGGACGTCAGCCAGATGGTGAAGGCGATAATGACGCCCAGGCCGGCAACCCATACGAACAGGCCTTCAGCTACGGGGCCCAGGGAGCCAAGCTCCGCGCCACCCGGGGAGCCGTTGGCTTCGATCGTCTTCAGGAAGGTGATGATGTCGCGCTTGTCTTCGGGGGTGACGTTGGAGTCGTTGAACACGGGCATGTTCTGCGGACCCGTGGCCATTGCCTCGTAGATGTGCTTGCCTGTGACATCGGCAAGACCGGGAGCGAACTTGCCGCGGGTCAGCGCGCCGCCTGCTGCTGCTGCGTTGTGGCACATTGCACAGTTGACGCGGAAGAGTTCGCCACCCTTGGCTGCGTCACCCTTTTCATCCAGGAGGTGCTCCTCCGGAATGGCCGGGCCTGCGCCGAGCGATGCGACATAGGCGGAGAGCTGCTTGGTCTGCTCGTCATTGAACTGAACGGGCTTCTTCTGAGCCTGCGGGCCATTCATCTGCATGGGCATACGGCCGGTGCCAACCTGGAAGTCAACTGCTGCAGCGCCCACGCCGACCAGCGAGGGGCCGTCCTGGGTTCCGCTTGCACCCATGCCGTGGCAGGTGGCGCAGTTGGCAGCAAAGAGTTTGCCGCCTTCTTCTACGTCACTGGCGCTGAAGCTCGTGGTGTCGGCCTTGGCCTGGTTGACGGATGTGGCAATGGCGTAAAGCCCACCAGTGAGGAGGAGGCCCATCAACAGCAGCGCAATGGCTGCCAGTGGGTGACGTCGCTTCTGCGAGAGTGCCTTCACGTGGTGGTTCCTTTATTCGATCCTGCGTCGGCTCCGTGAGCCGCTTCTTGAAATTCTGCCTCTTGTAGAAAAAGAGTCAAAGCCGGGCTACTTGAGGACGTAGATGACCAGGAAGAGGCCGATCCACACAACGTCAACGAAGTGCCAGTAGTAAGAGGTGACGATCGCCGACGTCGCTTCGAAGTGTCCGAACTTCTTGGCTGCGAAAGCGCGGCCAATGATGAAGAGGAAGGCGATGAGGCCGCCGATGACGTGGAGGCCGTGGAAGCCGGTGGTCATGTAGAAGGCGGAGCCGTAAGCGTTGGACGACAAGGAAACGTGCTCGGAGACGAGCATTGCGTACTCGGTCGTCTGGCCGGCAACGAAGAAGGCGCCCATGACGAATGTGAGGATGAACCATTCGCTCATGCCCCAGCGGGTGAACTGCAGTGGTCCACCGGTCCGGCGGGGTTCGAGCCGCTCGGCAGCAAACACACCCATCTGGCAAGTAAAGGAACTTGCCACAAGGACGATGGTGTTGACGAGCGCAAACGGGAAGTTGAGCTTGGCCGTCTCCTCCGCCCACATCAGTCCAGACGTGGAACGCAGAGTGAAGTACATGGCAAAGAGGCCGGCGAAGAACATCAACTCACTGGACAGCCAAACTACGGTTCCTACAGAAACCAAGTTGGGGCGGTTCAGCGTCGGGTGCGCCGGGGTACTGGGGGCATGGGTCGCAGATGTCACAAGGACATTATGTCTGTAAAAGTCCAGACTTCCCAATGCAAACCACCGAATCGGGAGACTTTTTCTACAAAGACGCGAAATCGCGCGGAAAAGTTCCCGGCCTCGTTCACATTGGTCATCGGCGTGGCTCGGTCGATAGCATCGGTGGGTGACTTCTCCGGCATCGGCACCTGCAGCCAGCAACACCTGGCCAGGGCTCATCTCTGCACTGATCAACGGCGACGACCTGGCTGCGGATAACACCGAGTGGGCGATGAACACGATCATGGCCGGCGATGCGACGCCAGCGCAGATTGCAGGCTTCCTGGTGGCCCTGCGCGCCAAGGGCGAAACCGTGGAAGAACTGGCCGGGCTTGTCGAGGCCATGATCCGCAATGCCAACCCCATCGAGATTTCGGGGGAGAAGCTGGACATCGTCGGTACGGGTGGCGACCGCCTGAACACCGTCAATATCTCCACGATGGCCGCCCTCGTTGCTGCGGGGGCGGGCACGAAGGTAGTAAAGCACGGTAACCGTGCTGCGTCATCGACGTCGGGTTCAGCCGATGTCCTGGAAGCCCTTGGCGTGCGTCTGGACCTCCCGATCGAACGGGTGGCCCGCAACGCTGAGGAAGCCGGAATCACGTTTTGCTTCGCGCAGGTATTTCATCCATCCTTCCGGCACACGGCCGTGCCCCGCCGCGAGCTCGCAGTGCCCACCGCCTTCAACTTCCTGGGTCCCATGACCAACCCGGCGCATGTGCAGGCCTCGGCCGTGGGGGTCGCAAATGCCCGGATGGCACCTCTAGTGGCGGGTGTGCTGGCTCGCCGCGGCAGCCGCGGGCTCGTGTTCCGTGGTGACGATGGCCTGGACGAACTCACTCCCACGGGGCCTTCCACCGTCTGGGAGATCCGTGGGGGAGAAGTGCATGAACAAGTATTTTCACCCGCGGATCTTGGCGTAGCTGCATCCACAGTGGCCGACCTGCGGGGCGGAGACGCTGCTGCCAACGCCGTTGTCGTGCGGGAAATACTCAACGGAAAGACCGGTCCAATCCGGGATGCCGTGCTGTTGAACGCTGCAGCAGGGCTGGTTGCTGCTGACCTTACGGCCGTGGGCCCTTTGGTGGATCGCATGCGGGCAGCCTTCGAGCGCGCAGCCGAATCGGTGGATTCCGGCAAAGCTGCGGCAGTCCTTTCCAAGTGGACTTCACTCAGCCAAGACCAGGCCTAGGGCCGGCTATTCGAACCCCAGGGCAAACGCGGCGTCGAGGTCGTGCTGGGAGTAGGCCCGGAATGCGATGTGCGTGGTGGTGTGGACCACTGAAGGGACTTTCGACAACCGGTCGGCAATGACATCGGCCAGGTCCTCGTGTTTGCTCACGCGTGCGACTGCGATCAGGTCCCATTCTCCTGTGACCGAGTAGACCTCGCTGATGCCTTGGATCGCCGAAATCTGTTCGGCTGTCTCCGGAATGCGTGAAGCGTCGGTCTTGATCAGGACAAAGGCGGTGATCACGTGAAGCCCTTCCGGAAGTCGTCAGTGCGGACGCAAACAAGCCTAGTGCATGTGCTGTGCCAAATGGCCGATCAGGCTGGTCGACGGCCGCGGGCGTAGAGGCGTACTGCGATGCCGACCACCAGGCGGAATCCGAGCAGCAGGGCGGCCAATGCGGCAAACGCGACAATGAAGAACGGCAGCACCACCACTTGCCCGGTAAGGGCTCTCAGCAACATGCCCACAAGCAGGGCTCCGGCCCAGATGACAATTCCCGACGGCCAGAGCGCAAACGGTTTTCGCCATGCGCGCCCGGCCAACCATCCCGCCGCGGCTCCCACCAGGAAGGGCCAGGCAGTCAAGAAGACCCCGGTGATGATATCCCCACGGCTGTGGGCGTCGCGTCCGATTGCGGCGAAAGCAAGGATGAGCAGCAAGTCGCCGGCGGCAGCCGGAATCCAAGATCTTTTTGGGGAGGGCATGACTCCGACAATATCCGGGGACGGCCCAATGGGCGAAGCCGGCGAAGCGAAAGTCCTGTGGATCTTTGTCCGCGGGGATGACCGGCTTGGCCCTGCAACGGGCTCCGAGGGGCTTACCACGGCGCCTGGGAAATCAGGGGACAGGCCGTTGGTAGCGCTGTTACCATATCCGCACGGTGACGCGCGCACCATCCACAACCTGAGGAGTATTCACCCATGACTTCCCGCCTCAACCCTTACCTTTCCTTTCGCGACAATGCCCGCGATGCGATTACTTTCTATGAGTCCGTTTTTGGGGGAGAGCTGAACATCAGCACGTTTGGCGACTATCAGGCCAGCCAGGATCCAGAGGAAGCAGACAAGGTGATGCACGCCATGCTGGTGTCACCCCACGGCCTTACTTTGATGGCGTCAGATACGCCCAACGGCATGGAGTACAACCCCGGCAACAATATTTCGGTTTCCCTCAGCGGCGACTCCGCGGACGAAGCGGAACTTCGGGGCTACTGGGACAAACTCGTCGACGGCGGTACGGTCACCATGCCGCTTGAAAGCGCGCCGTGGGGTGACACCTTCGGGATGTGCGTGGACAAGTTCGGGATCGCCTGGCTGGTAAACATCGCCGGCGCGCAACAGCAATAACTGCTGTTCAGCGGACGCCGTCTCCGGTCGCAACCGGAAGTACCAGCATGTATCCCGTTGGCAATGCGCTGCTCCACCTCCTTGGTTCGCGTACTACGAACTGCCTGGCCAATTCATCGGGGCTCTGGAGAGTATTGGGGGCCGGAGACGGCCCCCATTGGCCGCTGCCGTAGGGATACAAGGGATCCAGGACGTTAACTCCGGTCACCTCGAAGCGGGGGTGGATTCGGGGGTCGCCAACTGACTGGAAGCCGCTCATGACCCATGCGTGCCGTCCGCTCCACATCACAAGTCCAACGGGACGGCCGGTTGCTGCCAAGGCGTTGGCCGCGGTACGAAGTGCCTCGTTGTAGTCGGCGATGCTGACCACCTCGTAAGGGCCCACGCCAACCTCATTCAGTACCTGGGCCCACCCAAGGGGGTTGGCACCGTTGAAGGCGTTGGAGGAGCGTGCACGCGCCATGTCCCACAGCTCGTTCTGCTGCTCGCGACCTGCCCACGTGCCCGAACTGTTGGGCCGGGTAAGGTTGTACGCCATTTGGATGCTCGCTGCGACGCACCAGTCGAACGTGTACTGCGGGACGAAGTCACCTTCCTCGTAGAGGTTCAACACGAAGGGTTGGGGAGCTGGTGCCGGTGCTTCCGGAGCGGGCGGTTGCGGCGGAGAAGCGGTGGGAACTGCAGTAGCAGAAGCTTCCGGGGACGTTCCCGCCGCCGAAATCGCCGGCGCGGCAACCACGCTGGGGGAGGAGTCTTGAATTCCAACGCCAGAGGTGCAGCCAGCCAAGAGGGTCGCGGCGATCGCGATCCGTACAACGTGGACTGGGGCGCGGGTCATTACTGCATAATTTTAGTCCCGACGGCGCGTGGAAAATATGGCCGTCCGTCCCGTAGGAGCGGCGCACGTCCTGGAAGGCAGCGGGGGAGCGCAAACCGAACCCCTTGTGGAGAGGGTCCTGCATGCGTAGCGTGGGCCTATAGGCTCCTTCGCCGATGCAGCCCGGCGTTACATGCCTTGTTTACCCATTGGAGGCCATCATGGCCACTGACAATTTCGCACGCTTCCTCCAGGAATGCCTAATTGTGGAAGAAGATACTGAAGAGGGCTTGGACCTCGATACCCTTTACGGCCTATACATCAGTTGGTGTCGGCTGGAAAACCTGGAAAAGATACCTGAGAGGACCTTCGGGTCCATGCTCCGCAGGCACCATCTGCACTGGGGCCGATACGAGGGAAACTGGGTTCTGGTTGGCCTGAGGATGGTGGGGCCGGCGGCGCGTGACTACGTGCTTTCGGGCTCGGCTCCCATGCGTTCCATCGGAGCCCCTGAATTCCTGGAGGTTCCGAACGCCGTCGCCTGACAAAGGTGCGACAAAGAGCAAAAACAGGTGTGGCCCGATCTTTTCAGATCGGGCCACACCAGTTTTTCGTTATCAGACGGGTAGTGCGTCCGGCTTATCCGCGACGGAATCACCAGTCGTGAGGTCGATCTTGAGTGGATTTTCCGGGGTCGCAAGCGTGGCGGAAGGATCCAGCATCGTGATTCCCGGGTAGAAGCGGACGCTTCCGCGGTTGTCGTCATGCTCCAGGCCGTAGTGCCTGAGCGCCGTCACGAATGCACCATTGTCCATCGGCTGGTGTCCGTTTGTGAGACTCCAACTCACGTACAGGCCGTAAAGGGCTGTAAGGTCCAGGCCGTCATCCGTCGAAGTCTTGACAGTGCTGTGCGTTAGGAAATCGTGTATGGAAGTGTCGTTCATTGCAGAGGCCTCCGGCCATAGCTATAGAATCGCCGGTCTGCAAGGGCGAACTCCTCACTATTCCAGTGCCGGGGTTGCATGTCAAAGACCCTGGTGCCGGCGAGGCGTCAAGGGGAGTCTTTGGGGGATTCTTAAACCCTTTAGTGGACAGGCTGCGTATCAAGTCCGCGCGTATTCGGCGGGTATGAGACCCGGTGAGACCGGCGGCTAGCATCGCCCAGTGCCTATCGAAGTGGTCGCGTCCTCGCCATCGTGGCCTGCGCAGTTTGCGCTGGTCGCAGGCGACCTGAAGCAGGCTCTCGCTGGACTGGCGACCGCGCGAGTCGAGCATGTGGGCTCAACCTCAGTGCCAGGGCTGGCGGCCAAGCCCATCCTCGATATCGACGTCATCGTCGACGGAGCGGAGATGTCGGCAGCGGTCGCCGCCCTGGGTTCGGCCGGGTACGTTCACCGCGGCGATCTGGGAGTTGTCGATCGGGAGGCCTTCCATGCTCCTGATGCGAACCCGCGGCGGAACGTCTATGTCTGCCGGGCGGGCACGTTGAACGTCCGCAACCACCTCGCGGTTCGCGACGTCCTTCGTGTGCGGGAAGATCTGCGTGACGAGTACGGAGCCGTGAAGCTGGCGCTTGCAGCGGAGCCCGACATGGACATCGATACCTACATCGCTCGAAAGTCTGCGGTTCTCCAGAAGGTCCTCGCGGAGTCCGACCTCACCTCCGACGAGTGCCTTCAGATCTTGCGCCTCAACGACCCTGCCGCCTGACCCGACTACAGCTCGCCAGGCGGGCTGGCCGCCTCAGTGCGAACGAGCTCAGACGCCTGTCGGACGAGATCGACCAGGTTGTCGGGGAAGACCTGTACGTCCGCGCTTGTGAGGTCGTCGGTCGACCACCATCGCCACGTGGTCACGGCTCGCTGTTCCAGCTCGGTCCATCCGTGGGCGCTCAGCGCGCTGTTGTTCGTCCTTGCGGCGAAGAAGTGCTCGATCTGATGCTGTGGCTGACCGTGGTTTAGAAAGTCGAATTCCCGGCGATGGAAGGGCCCGATCAGAGTCAGTCCTGCCTGGCCGGTCTCCTCGAGCAACTCGCGCTCCGCGGCTTCCGCGAGCGACTCGCCCGTGTCCACTCCGCCGCCGGCCGTGAACCAGAATCGGACCGTGTCACCGGTGTCGGAGAGGTCCCGGCCTTCGAAGAGGAGCACGCGGCTGGACTGGTCCAGGAGGACGATCCGAACTGCGACTCGCGTGTCTTCAGGCATCGCGCTCTCCCGACTGCGCCATCCGTCCCAGGGTGACGAGGAGGTTGGCGTATCCGAGAGCATCGTCGATCGCGCGGTGCGTGTGCGGTACGTCGCCGAACCACTCGGTCGGCAAGCTCGCTGGCGAGATCTCCGACGCAGGGCGACCGGTCACGGCTGCTGCGTAGCTCCGAAGGCAGAGGCCAGTGCCATCGAAGACACGGTCGTCCTCGTATGGGCCCTGGATGATGCCGTAGCGAGTGAACCGGCGAAGGTAGAAGTCGATCCACAGGCCGTCGAAGGCCAAGGGCGAGGCAGCGAAGCACTTCTGGCCGGGCAGTGATTTCACCCAACTCGCGTATCTGGCCATCACATCGGGCGCTGGTTCCGGATCGGTCGTGGCGGCCTCCCACACGTCGGGAATCGACTGGAACCACGCGAGGGTCTGCTGGTTCGGTGCGGCTCCGGGCAGTTCTTCGAGAACGGCTTCGAAGCGCCCGTGCTCCGTGCCGTCGAGGGTGATGGCGACGGACGCGAACGATCGCATCGAGTTCGGCCCTGGCCACGGTCCGTCGACCTCGATGTCCGTGACGACATAGACCCAGTGGTCGGGCGATTCGCTAGACACGACGAGGATCCTCGCATTCCGGGTGACGGCGGCAAAGAGCGGCGTGTGCCAACGGTCAAGTGGCCTTGATGGATCGGCCGGCGTACCGGGCCCACGGCTCGCCCGCCTTGTCGGCGTGGAGGAACGCGACCTGGGCGCTGTAACCGAGCGCCTCTGCCACCAGGGAGGGCGGGCATTCAAGGACGAGCTCACCGATGGCACGGTTGCGGGCACCGAGGAGGTTGATGCCCACGTCGCGGAGGCGGTCCATGACAGTGTTGGGGTGTAGGTGGCGGCCGGCAAGCGTGCTCGGGAACAGCCACGGGCTGTCGGATCCGGCGCCGGTGCGTAGGTTCGGCCGTGCGGCAAGGTGCTCCCTGATGAGCGAGGCGAACGGCTCGGGAACATCGGTCGGATGCGTGCCGAGAACGATGCTCATCCCAGAGTCGGCGTCGTCGACGATGCTGGTCGGGAAGGTGACGACCTTGACCAGCGGCTGGGCGTAGAGCAACAGGAGCATCCCGGCGACGCGGTAGGGGAGTGACTCGCTGGTGCCCGTGAGGAGCTCGTGGATCCAGGCGAGCCGTTGGTCCTGACTGAGAGATGGGCTGCTCTTCGCGGATCGGTGCTGAACAGTCACCGCCGTGTTGAGACGCGCCTGCTTCGCGACCACGAAGAACGTCCTGATCGCACTGCGCGTCGTCGGTCCGGCCGCGAGCCACTCGTCGACGTCCTGCTGAGTGCAGGTGGCCGCGGTGCGCTGATACGTCTCGTGGAGCCACACGAGGAACTTCACCGTTTCGGTGATCTCCTGCTTCGCGGAGTGAATTGGCCCGCGAGTGGGTGCGCCAGCCCCGGTCTTGGCGCGGATGCGCCGCAGGTGGTGCCACGTGGCGAAGTGCTGAACTGGCTGCCGTACCTCGTCGGGGAGTCCGTCGAGCTTGGCGTCGATCCATTGCTCGAAGCGCGGCAGGTAGGGGTCGCGAGGGGGGAGTAGACCGTGGTGCTGCATCAGTGCCCGGAGATGCTCGGCGGGCTTGCCGGGCACGGAGTCGAGACCCTCGTGCGACGCGGCGATGGCGCCGTTACCGAGCCCGCGAAGCAGTTCCTGGACCTTGGCCGACCGCTTCCAAACGAGGATGGACTCGGGCCTGTCTGACGCGCAGAGAGCATCGACAAGGCCGAGGAGTGCGGGATCGCTTGGCGCGCCGCCGAGCAGCGCGTGGAGGTCGTCGCGGAGTGCGCAGCGGACGCAGAGCCGTCCGCGATGTCGCGCTGCTTCGACGTCGCAGCGCTCGCAGTGGAAGTCGACGGGGATCTCAGCGCATGTCGAGCAGATCGGCTGGCGATCGGTGGCGCGCAGGCCCGGCAGGAGCCGATCCTGGAGGCACTCTGGGCAGGTTCCGCGGGTGTGCACGGCGTCGTAGTAGCAGATGTTGCAGAGTCGGCCTTCTGGCCAGTTGGCTGCGAGCCTGGGGATGTTCCGGCCGCAGCGAGCACACGGATCGTCGCGAGTGCTCGTCGCGCGCGGACGACCCTGGACGGTCGAGCGAGGGGAGAGGCCCGCCGGCTTCGGATCCATCGATGCTCCTGGCGCTACTCGTCGAGGATGTTTGCGCGCCGCGGCCGCACGCTGCGGTCGAGCGAGACAACGTTCGGCGGGGAAGCGGTGCCCGTCTTGCGCACGCGTACATCCGTCGCCGTCGTCGTGAACAGGTCCGTCGACTCGCACTCGAAGATGTCGCACAGCGCCGCGATCAACATCAGGGAGACGCGCTCCGGCCGCTGGTTCACCAGCCGGTACACCTGCGGTCGAGACAGATTGATGTCGCGCTCGGCCAGCAGGGGAATGAGATCCGTGGTGTTGTGCAGGCCTCGGGCGGCCATCAGCTCGGCCAGGCGCCACGTGTAGTCGACCTTGCGCTTCATGATGTTCCGTCCTCGGTCTTGCGGGCCATGGCTTCCTTCACCGTACGGTCCAAGGCGCTCCTGAGCGTGGAGCGCCTGAACTCGTCGGACACGAAGTGATAGATGCCGGTTGTCGCCCCGTGCTCATGGCCCATCTGGTCCTGCACGAACCGCGGGTCCCATCCAGCTTCGAGCAGGTGAGTGGCGTACGAACGACGGAACGAGTGGAGATCGAGCCCATCGGAGAATCCCAACTCCTCGCAGTAGCGCCGGACCCGTCGGATCAGAGTCGATTCGACGACCAGTCCGCCGCGTTCGCTGGGGAAGAGATCCAGGGTGCCCGGATCACCGCGGCCGTTGGCGAGCCAGTCCTCGATGATGCCGGGCGTCCACCGCCAGACAGTGAGAACGCTGCGCGGCTTGTGCGGCGAGGACCGCTTTGCCTTGCCGTAGCGGACCTTGCAGACGCCGAACGCGCCGAACTCTCGGGCGTGTGGGTTGCGGGCGAAGTCGACCGTTTGCAGGTGCCTCAACTCGTTGAACCGGAGCCCGTAGCCGTACGCGATCTTCATCATGACCGCGTCCCGGTAGGCGGCCTGCCAGCCCTTGCGGCCCGACTTGCCGATCCGTTCAACCTCGTCGTCGGCGTGGTCGAAGAGTTGACTGATCTCATCACGGGTGTACGGACGTTTCTTCGGGCGTCCGTCGTACTCCTGGACGTGGGGAGCGGTGTTCCAGTCGAAGAACACCTGCGCCGGGTGGGTGCCAAAGAACCGCTCGCACACGACGTCGAACCCGTAGTCGGGATTGCTGATGTAGCTAGTGAAGGCACGCAACGCGGAGTGGTAGCCGCGCAGCGTCGAGTGGGCAACGTGCTTCTGGGTGCGTAGGTCCGCCGAGAACTCCTCGACAAGCGCGGGCGTCCAGTTCCACGGGTCTTCGTTGACGTGGCTGATGAAGCGCTCGACCATCCGGAGCCGTTGGTCGATGGTCGCGAACTGCAGGTTGCGTGACAGCTGCTGGTTCCGCCAGCCCTCGAGCATCTTCTGGAGCACCTGCTCGTCGGGCCGGAGGACCGGCACCGACTCGACCAGGCGGACCCGTCCGGAGCCATCAACCTGCATCAAATCCTCCCGAGAATCCGGTTTCATCCAGTGATTCCATGATGCATCTGATGAGACGCCATCTGTGTTTGCGCAGGTCAACGGCGTGTCGCGGTGGCCGCGCAACGCCTGATCGTTCCGCCGCCACACACGGTTTGACGCCGTTACGACGACGTTCGGTGCTGCGTTTCCGCTGGTCAGAGCTGGGTTAAGTACGGCCAGCGGGGCAGTGAGTCAGCCGCCCGCGATTGATTCATCCGATGCAATACGCAGACTAGAACTTTACATAATGTAGATTATCGGCGGTTCAACAGGGTGGGCAGAAGGGGTTGGAGGGATAAAGCAAACACCCGGGCCTGCGTTCCCGGGTTTGCAGGGATCCTCGGGTTGAATGGGAGCAGCGTGGTCCCGCACCGCGAGGCTCGGACTTGCCGGATGCACGGCCACCAACGTCCCACGAACCGGCATTCAACCAGAGGTGAACGTCATTTGAAGTACAGGAAGATTGGCAACAGCGGACTCGAAGTCTCCGCCGTGACCCTCGGCTGCATGAGCTACGGCGATGCTGACCGTGGCAACCATGGGTGGACGTTGCCGGAAGAAGAAAGCCGCAGCTTCATCAAAAATGCCCTTGAGCTCGGCATCACGACCTTCGACACGGCCAACATCTATTCGATTGGCAGCAGTGAAGAAATCCTGGGTCGGGCACTGAAAGACTTCGCCAAACGCGAGGAAGTCGTCGTTGCCACCAAGGTCCATGGAACCATGCGTCCCGGCCCGAACGGCGGCGGACTGTCCCGCGGGCACATCATGGAGCAGATCGACGCCAGCCTGAGACGGCTCGGCACCGAATATGTGGACCTCTACCAAATTCACCGGTTTGATCCGGCCGTGCCAATTGAAGAAACCCTTGAGGCCTTGCACGATGTAGTGAAATCGGGCAAAGCGCGCTATATCGGAGCCTCGTCAATGTGGGCGTGGCAGTTTGCCAAGCTCCAGTACACGGCCAAGCTCAACGGGTGGACACAGTTCATCTCCATGCAGTCCCAGTACAACTTGTTGACCCGCGAAGACGAACGCGAACTGCACCCGTTCTGTGTGGACCAAGGCGTTGGACTGCTTCCGTGGAGCCCACTGGCACGCGGGAAGCTTGCGCGCCCTTGGGATGTTGGCAGCGAACGCGTCAAGTCGGATCCGCTTGCCCAGGTCCTCTACCAGCAGTTTGAGTCGGAGGATCGCAAGATAGCCGACCAGGTAGGTGCCATCGCCGAAGAACGTGGGGCGAGCCGCTCCCAGGTTGCGTTGGCGTGGCTCCTGCATCGTCCGGGGGTCTCCTCCCCCATCATCGGTGCCACCAAGCCGAACCATCTCGAGGATGCTGTTCGCGGAGTCGATCTTGAACTGAGCGATGACGAAATGCGCAGGCTGGAAGAGAATTACGTGCCTCACGCCGTCGAAGGTTTCTAGCGGCCGGCCCGGGGGCCCGAACATCCTGATTCGGGTCCCCGGCGCAACCCCATGGTGCTGCCGTTGTCAGGCCCCTACGTAAGCTGCGAGGTGTTTGCCCGTCAGCGTATCCTTGCCCGACACCAGCTCAGCCGGCGTGCCGGCGAAAACTATGCGTCCGCCGTCGTGCCCTGCCCCGGGGCCCAAGTCGATGATCCAGTCCGCATGAGCCATGACTGCCTGGTGGTGCTCGATGACGATGACCGACTTGCCGGAATCCACCAACCGGTCCAGCATGCCCAGAAGGTTCTGGACGTCGGCCAGGTGCAGGCCTGTGGTGGGCTCGTCCAGGATGTAGATTTCGCCCTTCTCGGCCATCTGGGTGGCCAGCTTCAGCCGCTGGCGTTCGCCGCCGGAGAGCGTTGTCAGAGGCTGGCCCAGCGTGAGGTAACCGAGCCCGACGTCGGCAAGCCGATCGAGGATCTTATGCGCAGCAGGCGTGCGTGCATCGCCTTCGGAGAAAAACTTCTCCGCCTGCTCGACGGACATTGCAAGCACTTCTGCAATATTGCGGCCGCCCAGAGTGAACTCCAGAACCGATGCCAGGAAGCGTTTGCCTTCGCACTCTTCGCACGTGGATTCCACCGTCGCCATGACGCCGAGGTCGGTGTAGATGACGCCCGCACCGTTGCAGGTGGGGCAGGCGCCTTCCGAGTTGGAACTGAACAAAGCTGGTTTCACGCCATTGGCTTTGGCGAAAGCTTTTCGGATCGGTTCCAGCAGCCCTGTGTAGGTTGCGGGGTTGCTGCGCCGCGAACCGCGGATGGCGCCCTGGTCGATAACTATCACGCCGTCACGCTTGGCCACCGAACCATGGATCAGTGAACTCTTGCCGGAGCCTGCAACGCCCGTGAGGACGCACAGGACGCCCAAAGGAATATCGACGTCGACGTTCTGCAGGTTATTCGTCGATGCCCCCCGGACCTCGAGCTGGCCGGTAGCTGACCGGAGATCCGCCTTAATGGACGCGCGGTCGTCGAGATGACGCCCCGTGATGGTGTCACTCCCCCGCAGGCCGGCCAGATCGCCCTCGAAGCACACCATGCCTCCGCCGGTTCCGGCGCCGGGACCGAGGTCCACCACATGGTCAGCGATCGCAATGGTTTCAGGTTTGTGCTCAACCACCAGGACCGTGTTGCCCTTGTCCCGCAACTGGAGCAACAACTGATTCATTCGCTCAATATCGTGCGGATGCAGCCCAATGGTTGGTTCGTCAAAGACGTACGTGACATCGGTCAATGATGAACCGAGGTGCCTGATCATTTTGGTCCGTTGGGCTTCTCCCCCGGATAATGTGCCGGCTGGCCGGTCAAGGGACAGGTAGCCAAGACCGATCCCGGTGAAAGAATCCATCAGATGCTGCAGCCCTTTCAGCAGGGGCGCCACGGACGGCTCTTCAAGACCGCGGATCCACTGGGCCAGGTCGCTGATCTGCATTTTGCAGACATCGGCAATGCTCTTGCCGTGGATCTTGGACGAACGTGCCTCCGCGCTGAGGCGCGTCCCTTCACATTCGGGGCAGGTAGTGAAGGTAATGGCCCGTTCAACGAAGGCGCGGACATGGGGTTGCAGCGCGTCGACGTCCTTGGACAGCATCGACTTCTGGATCTTGGGGATGAGTCCCTCATATGTGAGGTTGATGCCCTCAACCTTCACTTTGGTGGGCTCGCGGTATAGGAGGTCGTGCAGCTCCTTCTTGGTGAACTTGGCGATCGGCTTGTCCATATTGAAGTAGCCGGTTCCGCTGAAGATGCGCCCGTACCAGCCGTCCATGCTGTAACCGGGGACCGTGAGGGCGCCTTCGCTGAGCGACTTTGTTGCGTCATAGAGTGCCGTCAGGTCGAAGTCGCTGACCGAGCCCATGCCTTCGCAGCGGGAGCACATGCCGCCCAAACGGTTGAAGGTAGCCTTCTCGGTTTTGGTCTTGCCCTCCCCGCGGTCCACAGTGATTGCCCCGCTGGCTTTGACTGTAGGGACATTGAACGAGTACGCATTGGGCGATCCGATGTGCGGCTCGCCCAGACGGCTGAACAGGATTCGAAGCATGGCATTGGCATCGGTGGCCGTCCCCACCGTGGACCTGGGATTGGATCCCATCCGCTCCTGGTCCACGATGATCGCCGTCGTCAGCCCTTCCAAGACATCCACGTCCGGACGCGACAGGGAAGGCATGAACCCTTGCACGAAGGCGCTGTAGGTCTCGTTGATCATGCGCTGCGATTCGGCCGCAATAGTGCCGAACACGAGCGAACTCTTGCCGGACCCCGAAACTCCCGTGAACACCGTCAGGCGTCGCTTTGGGATCTCCAGGCTGATGTCCTTCAGGTTGTTTTCCCTCGCACCTTGCACCCGGATGAGGTCGTGGCTGTCAGCGACGTGCGGCGTTTGCGGTTCCGTGTCCGTGCCCGCGGCTATGCTCATGGTTTCTCCATCTGTAGGCGGCGCTGCCCAACAGTCCCCCGTCGGCGTCACCTGTCCCCGTGCCGGACGGCCCTGGCGGCTACGTCCGATTCTCGTTCGTTGGCGCCGTAGCGGCAACGATAGTTCCAGAGTAATGGGCCGCGGTGGAGCTGCCCATGAAGGAGCAGGCGGAGATGCGCCATTGTCTTCCCGACGATCCTCGCTAAGAATGAAGCATGCCGGTATACATGAGGTCCCTGGAAACCGCAGTTCCGCCAACTATCCTCGTTCAGTCCCAAGCCCGCGACGTTTTCGCAGCTCAACCGGGCCTCACGCGGCTCGGGTCGCGTTTGGTCTCCACCTGTTTCGACTCAGCTGCCATTGACACCCGGTACACCGCCGTAGCGGAACTGAGCCTTGACGCACATCCGGAGAATCCGAAGTTTTTCGATCCCGCCAGCAACCGTGTCCTCAGCCCCAGCACCAAGGTGCGGAACGAGATCTTTGCGACCGAAGCGGCCAAGCTGTTCATCGAGGCCGGGAAGGCAGCCGTCGCCGGTGCGCCAGGGCTCGGGTTGGAGGACATCACCCACGTCATCACAGTTTCCTGCACCGGGTTCTTCAACCCGGGCCCAGACTACAAGGTGGTCCGTGCCCTGGGACTTCAGCCTTCTGTCCAGCGCTACCACCTGGGATTCATGGGATGCTACGCCGCCTTCCCGGCCCTGCGCGCCGCCAGGCAGTTCTGCCTCTCGGACCCGGAAGCGGTGGTCTTGGTCATCTGCGCCGAACTTTGTTCACTGCATGTCAGGACTTCCAACGATCCGGACACGATCATGGGTTCTGCGATCTTCGGAGACGGAGCGGCGGCAACGATCGTCACGGCACGGGAGCCCGAAGGCCCGGAACCGGTCATCCGGCTGGACCACTTTGAAACCGTCCTCACGCCTGTAGGCGAAGAAGCCATGGCCTGGAACATCGGTGATGAAGGATTCGAAATGGTCCTCGGCACTTACGTTCCGCACATCATCGAGGAGCACATCACCGGAGCTCTCGAACCGCTGCTGGCCAAGGAACCCGGCCTCCCGGAGAAGCCCTACCGGGACATCACGCACTGGGCCATCCATCCCGGCGGCCGCAGCATTTTGGACAAGGTGGAGTCCAAGCTTGAATTGACTCCCGAGCAGCTCGTGCCTGCCCGCGAAACCTTGCGCGAATACGGCAATATGAGCAGCGCAACAGTCCTCTTCGTGCTCAAGCACATGCTCAACCGCCGCGCGGCCGAACGGGAAGAACGCATATGCTCCATGGCATTCGGCCCGGGCCTCACCGTGGAGACGGGGCTCTTTACGCTGGTCTCCCCCGACCTGTGAGCCCTTGGGGGCCGCTGCGGGAAAGGGACCCCCACGCCGTCGAGGACATGGACCGCCCTGACTGCGACCTGCAAAGGCTCAACCGAAGCTATGCCCGGTTTCCGGTGGTGAACTACCTGCTCTCGGGCTGGCGCCGGACTTATTTGGAGCGGCTGCGGCCGATCCTGGAAACACGCGGTTCGGCCACGGTGCTTGATGTGGGCTGCGGTGGTGGAGATGTTGCCCGCAGTCTGGCCCGTTGGGCAGCGAAGGACGGCTTTGAAATGCAGGTGACCGGCATAGACCCGGACGAACGGGCATACGGTTTCGCAGTCCAGGCCCCTGCCGTGAAAGGCGTCAGCTACCGGCGTGCCCATACCTCCGAACTGGTGGCCGAAGGGCTGGCATTCGACGTTGTCCTGTCCAACCACGTGCTTCATCACCTGAATCCGGAGCAACTGGCCGGCATGCTCCGTGATTCCGAAGCGCTGTCCTCCGGCATCGTCCTGCACAATGACCTCAAGCGCAGCAACCTCTCCTATGCACTGTTCGCCGCCGGCTTCTGGCCTCTGGGCCTGGGCTCCTTTATCTGCGGCGACGGGCTCATCTCCATCGCCCGGAGCTACACAGCCCCGGAACTGCGGAACGCAGCGCCGGCCCGGTGGACAGTGGAGGGCAACGGGCCCTGGCACCACTTCCTTGTGTATCGACGGGATGAACCACTGTGACGGCCGGGCCTGATGTGGTGGTGGTTGGCGCCGGCCCCGTCGGGTTGTTCACGGGCTTGCTGCTCCTTCAGCGCGGCCGGTCCGTGCGGATCCTTGAACGACGCGTCGGTAGGAGCAACCGTTCCCGGGCCATAGGGATCCATCCGCCGGCCTTGCGGGCACTGGATCGGGCCGGGATTGCGGACTCCCTGGTTGCCGCGGGGGTCCGGATCGATAGAGGCCTGGCGTACAGCAGGAGCAAACGGGTTGCCGAGCTGCCCTTCCGCAGTGATCCCGATTTTCCCTTCATCCTGGCAGTTCCGCAGCCCGTAACGGAGCGGACCTTGGAAGAAGCGGTCGCCGCACTGGACCCGGCCGCCGTCGTGCGTGGGGCAAGGGTCGTGGACGCCACGGACTACGGCGGTGGAGTCACCGTTGTTGCGGAGTCGCCGGAAGGCGCCGTGGAAATGCGGGCACGCCTTGTGGTGGCAGCCGATGGTGCCCACTCGTCCTTCCGTGAGCGGCTACTGCCGTGCCTTCATTCAAAGGGCTATCCGGACAGCTACCTGATGGGCGATTTCGCGGATGATACGGGACACGGCCCCGCAGCAGTCCTGTACCTGGAGCCCGACGGCATCGTCGAATCCTTTCCCTTGCCCGGCGGCGTCCGCCGATGGGTGGTGCGTCTGGGGTCCCCGGCCATCACTCCGACGGCGGATGGCCTGGCAACGCTGGTGGGGGCCAGGACAGGCGTGTTCCCGGATGAAAGTTCCAACAGCATGCTCAGTGCCTTTGACGTGCGGGCGCGCCTGGCTCCCCGCATGGTGCATGGCCGTATTGTCCTTCTGGGCGACGCGGCGCATGAGATCAGCCCGATCGGAGGCCAGGGGATGAACCTGGGATGGCTGGATGCAGCCGCTGTGGTGCCACTCATGGACGCGTCCATGGCTGGACAGGATGTGGGAGGCAGGCTCCGGCTCGTTGAGAAGGATCGGCGTCGTGCCGCGATAAGGGCCTCGCGCCAAGCCGGACTGAACATGGCCTTGGGAAGGCCGCTGCCGCCGGCCGTCATGACTGCCAGAAATGCAGCTTTTGCCCGCGCCTTGCAGCTGGGACCTGTCACCGAACTTGTGGAGCGCCGCTTCACCATGCGGTAGCGACAGGCCGTGCCGGGCGGGCTTGACCTTCGTCGGCCGCGTTCCGTTACTGCTCGGGCTGCGTGTAGTAGCAGTCGTAGGTGTCCTGGCTGGCGATGCGTCCATCGCGCAGTTCGAACACTGCGGTGCTCCGCGCACGGATCCTTTCGCCGGCATCCCAGTGCGGCAGGTCAAGCAGTAGCGTGGCGGACCAGTTCATTTCCAGCACCACGCGGTTTCCCTCGGTGGTGCTGCGCACAACCTCGAAGTGTTGGTCGGAGACAATTGATTTACTGTCGTCGGCCCCGGACAAAGTCTCTTGCAGCGTTCGTGTGGAACCGTTCTTGGATAAGGCGTGAGGCCACTCCGTCAAGGTGAAGTCCTCGGTGAGAAACGGCTCGATGTCGGCGGAGCCACCGCCTGCTTCGACAGTCCGCACGAAGCCCAGTACTACATCCAAAGGGTTGGTATCGCTGCTCATCGTCACGAGCCTATCCCACGTGCCCGTAAGCTCGACCCATGACCCATCTTTCCGATTCCGGTGCAACAGCCCCTGCCACTGATTTCACTCCTGTCCGGATCAGGGACGCCGTCCGCCGCATTCTGGACGCTGAGGCCATGCCACCAATCGTCCAGGCCGGCCACCCCGTTCTCCGGCAGCTGGCCGCTCCCTTCGATGGCCAGCTCGACGCGGCCGAACTTGGAGCTTTCATTGCCAGGATGCGTGAGGTCATGCACGCTGCACCCGGTGTTGGCCTTGCTGCGCCGCAACTCGGTATTCCCCTGAGGGTGGCTGTCCTGGAGGACCAATACACCATCGACCCGGCGTCGTCCGCTGCCCGGGACAGGGAGCCACTCGAGTTCCTTGCTGTACTGAACCCCCGCTATCGGTCCGTGGGGACGGAGACGGCTTCCTTCTATGAAGGGTGTTTGTCCGTCAGCGGGTACCAAGCCGTCGTCTCCAGGCACAGGCAGATCGAATTCACGTACCTGACACCCGAAGGGCAGCCGAACCGACAACTGCTCTCCGGCTGGCAGGCCAGGATCGCCCAGCATGAAACGGACCATCTGGACGGAACGTTGTACCTTGATCGGGCAGAGTTGCGTTCGCTATCCAGTAACGCCGAGCACTCTGCGCGTTGGGCGCAGCCGGGCATCGATGAAGCCAGGCATACCTTGGGGTTCCTGCCGGACCAGGACAACGGAACCCATGCTCCGTCAGCCCAGCGGTCAGGGTCTTAGGGGTCAGAGGCGGCTTGGCGGTCCGGGTCGCTTGCCGGAGAAGGACGGTTCTTCGGGGTAGGAAGGTACCGCGCCCACCACGCGAGGATGTGGTCAAACCGTTCCCTGCGGTGGTGCGGCGTACCGGACCGCGAGAGCTCGTGGTCCTCGCCGGGGAAGACCAGGAGTTCCGTATCAACCCCCTGGGCCTGAAGTTTGCCGAAATACCGCTGGCCCTGCTCCAGCGGGCAGCGGAGGTCGTTTTCGCTGTGGATGACCATGACGGGAGTTCTCACCTTCCCGACCACCGCCATGGGGCTTTGGGCAATCAACTGTTCTTCTGAGGTGCCCAGATACTCCTGGCTGAAGTACCAACCGATGTCCGCCGAACCGGTGAAGCTCACTGGGTCCAGAAAACCGCGCTCCACGATCGCGCCCTTGAAGCGGTGGTCGTGCGCGATGGTCCATGCCGTGAGGTAACCGCCGTAGGATCCGCCCATGATGCCCAGGCGTTCGGCATCCAAAGCGGGAAATTCCTTCGTTGCTGCGTCCACGAAGGCCAGGACGTCCTGCATGTCCAAGCTGCCCAGGTGCGCGCGGATGGCCCGTCCGTGCGTCTGGCCGTAGCCTGCGGAGCCTCGTGGGTTGCACATCACAACTGCGTAACCCGCGGCCGCATACACCTGGGCCTCGTCGAAGAATGCGCCTGTGTACTGGGCGAAGGGTCCGCCGTGAATGTTCAGCAATACGGGATGGGGTCCCGGCCCGTCAGGGAGGACCACCCAGCCTTGCACGGGATAACCGTCAGCCGAGGTTGCCTCCACTTCCAGGGGCTCGGACAGTCGGGAGTTGTTGCGCAGTTCCGCCGAGAAGTCTGTCAGGTGACGCAACTCGTCCCGTTCCAGGGATGCCACGTCTCCAGCGGTAGACGCATCCGTGAAGGTGAGGGCGATTTCTCCGTTGGCGGCCATTGTTGCGCCAAGCACTACCCTCGCCCCGTGTACGAGGGGTTCGATGGGGCCGTCGGCCGGTACCCTGAGCAGTTCGACGGATCCGAGCGCCGTGTTCAGGACCAGGACGCTCTCTGCGCCTCCCTGCTCCAGCGGACCGGAAACATCCAGATGTTCACTGTCCGTAAGCGCACGTGCCTCTCCCCCGTCGGTCGGCATGACGTACAGGACTGAGTTGCGGGCTACGAAATCCAGGCCGGTTTCGCCCAGGTCCTGCGCGGTGAAGAAGATCCATTGACCGTTCATAGAAGGCTTGAACGCCTTGACAGTCCGTTTGGTGCCGTCTGCCGGCAACACCGGCTGCGGCTCCCCTCCCGCGGCGTTCAGGCGAAAAATGGAGCGGACCAGATCGTCGTCGCGCCATTCGTGCAATGACGCGACGAAATAGATGGACTCGCCGTGCGCCGAAAAGCACGGTGAGTCGTGATCGGCGTCCCCGAAGGTGAGCTGCTTGGAATAGGGAACGCCGGTGAACGTTCCCGGCGCCAACTCACGGGCAGCGCGCCCTGTCGGTTGGACTGCAGGCTCACCCCCAAGTTCCGGCACTTCCACCAGGAACAAGTGCTTCCGATGGTCGGCAAGGTAGCCGATGCCGTTGAGCCTGTATTGCTTGGCGCGGATAAGCCGCGCATCCTCACGTCCGGAGGTGACGCCGTCGACCGTTCCGTAGCGTCCCGCCTCCGGGACCCGGGCGGTGTAAACCACCCTGTGTGAATCCGGCGCCCAGGTGAAACTTTCGACGCCGGAGTGAACGTCGGTGATGCGCTGCGGTTCACCGCCGGCCGACTCCACGACGAAGAGCTGTGGTTTGCCGTCCGGTTCGCGCCGAAGGAACGCCAGGACGAGGCCGTCCGGAGAGAAAGCAGGTGCCGTGTCATGGAATCCCCGCGTAATGCGTCGCGGGTGTTTTGTGGTGTCCAGCGGAACCGTCCACAACTGTCCAACGTAGGCGTCGCCGTCGAAATCGGGCCTGCTGACTGACACCACGGCCCTTGACCCGTCCGGGTGGATCGCAGGGGCGGAGACGGAGTTCACCAAGGGAAGCTGTTCGGGTTTCACGTTGGTGAGCCTAGCCGTCCCCGGTCACGGGCGCGGGCCGGACACTCCGTCCCCGTAGGATTGGACCCATGCTTGAGGATGCCATCGCTGTGCTTCGTTGTCCTGTGTGCGGGGCGGGCTTCCAAACCGGCGTTGGGCAGGTGCGGGGTTTGCTCTGCGCCTCCGGCCACGCTTTCGACGCCGCCAAGCAGGGTTACTTCAACCTCCTGACCGGCAAGGGCACTGTGTTCGAAGCCGATACTGCGGACATGGTTTCGGCCCGGCAACGCTTCCTTGACGGCGCGCACTATGCGCCACTTTCCAACGCCGTGGCCGACCTTGCAGCACAGTTCCTCGATAGCCCCGACGCGCTGGTGCTCGATGCCGGGACCGGTACCGGCCATTACCTGCATGCCGTCCTTCAGAAACGGCCAGTGGACGCCATTGGCTTGGACATCTCCAAATTCGCCCTCAGGCGTGCTGCCCGGGTGAATCCGCAGGTTGCCAACATCGTCTGGGACATTTGGCGGCCGCTTCCCGTGGCTGACGGTTCCGTGGACGTCATCCTCGTGGTCTTTGCTCCACGCAATGCTGTCGAATTCGCCCGTGTCCTCCGCCCGGGAGGACGCCTGGTCATCGTCACCCCGCGGCAGGGGCACCTGGCCGAAGCTGCCGGGCGTACGGGCATGCTTTCCATCCAGCAGGACAAAGAGGAACGGCTCGCCGGCTCGCTCGGCGGTCACTTCAGCCTGGAACATTCCGAGGAGCTGGACATACCGCTCACTTTGGACCCAGGTACGTTGGCAGACCTTGCCTTCATGGGGCCCGCGGGACACCACCGCGACCCCGTGGAACTTGCCGAACAAGCACGCGCAGGCGGACCGGTATCCACCACCGCGAGGTTCAGCATCAGCGTCTTCACATTGGGCGACATGCCGTCCTGACGTGGGCCTCCGCCTCGGGCTAGGATGGAATAACAGCGCGATTGATTCCGTCTCCGGAGTCCGGGACCAAGGGGGAACCGATGTTCGAATGGCTCGGCGAGAACTGGTGGGCACTATGGCTCACCGTCTTCCTCGCTTTCGCAGTGGTGGAGATGCTCACCCTCGACCTCTTCTTCATCATGCTGGGCGGCGGCGCGCTTGCCGGCCTGATCGCCGACTTCGCCGGTGCTGATTTCTGGCTGCAGATCGTAATTTTCAGCGTCGTTTCCCTGCTGATGATCGCCTTCGTCCGCCCCGTTGCGCTGAAGCACCTCCGTAAAGGGCCCGCAGAACAACGGACAAACATTGACCGCCTTATTGGACAGTCCGCCGTCGTCATCGAAGCCGTCAACGGAACCAGCGGTTTGGTCAAGATCGGGGGCGACGTGTGGACTGCCCGCAGCACTTCGGGAACGCTCGATGCCGGCGCCACAGTTCAGGTGACCAAGATCGACGGCGCGACGGCGGTAGTGGCCTCCACTGCCGGAGACAGCCCGCACTGACTACGCACTTTTGCCGACGGGCGGCCGTTGCCTGCCCCTCGTCGCCGCACCAAACCACTCAATTGGGGAATGAAGGAGATGTATGGACGGCCTGGGAGGAACAGCGGCAGCAATTGTGCTGATTGTTCTCGTTATTTTTGTCATCATCGTGTTGGTCCGTTCGGTGAGGATCATCCCGCAAGCGCGCGCCGGCGTCGTTGAAAGGCTCGGCAAGTACCAGCGGACGCTCAACCCGGGACTCACCATCCTGATTCCTTTTGTCGACCGGCTCCTGCCGCTGCTCGACCTCCGCGAACAAGTGGTCTCCTTCCCGCCGCAGCCGGTCATCACCGAAGACAACCTCGTGGTCTCCATCGACACCGTGGTCTATTTCCAGGTGACGGACCCTCGGGCTGCCACGTACGAGATCGCCAACTACATCCAGGCCGTGGAACAGCTCACCACCACAACGCTCCGTAACGTGGTGGGCGGGCTGAACCTTGAGGAAGCCCTGACTTCCCGTGACCAGATCAACGGCCAGCTCCGCGGAGTCCTGGACGAAGCCACGGGCCGCTGGGGCATCCGGGTCTCGCGGGTTGAGCTGAAGGCCATCGATCCGCCCCACTCCATCCAGGATTCGATGGAGAAGCAGATGCGGGCCGAACGTGACCGCCGCGCCGCAATCCTCACTGCGGAAGGCACCAAGCAGTCCCAGATCCTGACGGCCGAGGGTCAACGGCAGGCAGCAATCCTTGCGGCCGAAGGTGACGCCAAAGCGGCCATCCTGCGCGCCGACGGTGAAGCCCAAGCCATCCAGAAGGTCTTTGATGCCATTCACAAGGGAAACCCGGACCAGAAACTCCTGGCCTACCAGTACCTGCAGACCCTCCCGAAGCTGGCAGAGGGTACGTCCAACAAACTGTGGATCATTCCCAGCGAAGTGGGCGAGGCCCTCAAAGGCATCGGAGGCGCACTGGGTGGGGCCAACGGAGACTCCCCCGTCCAGGGGCTCTTTGGCGGTTCGGGTGCGTCCAGCCAGCCGGAAACCGCTGAGCAGCGACGGCCTGCCGAGTAGCAGCTGAAGAAAGGGAGCAGCCGGTCAAGCGCCGGCTGCTCCTTTTTTCTGCGCTGTGTTCGTTTCTGCTCTGTTGTTCGTTTCTGCGCTGGCTTCTTTTCGGCCCTGTGTTCGGGCAGCCCCCCAGCGCGGCGTATAATGAGATATTTGTCCGGCTGTTCAGCGCGGATGGAACATAAAAGCTTGGCCAGGCGTTGCAATATGTGATGCAAGGTGTGCAGAAGTAGTCCGCAGGCGAACGATGTGCCGGCCTGCGGCTAGCGCGGGGTTGACGGCCCTGCGAACAGACAGAGGGAGTAATCATGAGCGATCGCAGCTTGCGGGGCATGCGTCTTGGCGCCCAAAGCATGGAAACCGAATCCGGTGTAGAACCGGCACCGCGCCAGCGGGTCGAGTACCGTTGCGAGGACGGCGAGCAGGTCTTCGTGACTTTCTCCGCCGAGGCCGAGATTCCCCCTGTTTGGGTTTCCAAGACCGGCAAGGAAGCGTTGCTGGTGGACGGCGAACGTCCTGTCGATGCGAACGAGAAAGCCGTGCGTACCCACTGGGACATGTTGCTGGAACGCCGCAGCCTTCCTGAGCTGGAGCAGATTCTTGAGGATCGTTTGAACATCCTCCGCGAACGTCGCGGCGAGCGTCGTTCGGCGTAACCGAAGCCCACAGCAAAAAGTCCGGGTCTGGTTCCTTTCGGAACCGGACCCGGACTTTTTTGGTATCAGAGACTTCCGCCTACTTGGTGACGCCGGCTTTCTTTCCGGTGAGTTTCGCCCAGCGGGCAGCGAGGCCCCACTTGGTGACGTTGATCATGGCTTCCACCACGATGTTTCCGCTCATCTTCGAGGCGCCCAATTCACGCTCCACGAACGTAATGGGGCGCTCCTCAATGCGCAGGCCCAGCTTGGCCACACGCCACGCAAGGTCAACCTGGAAGCCATAGCCGACCGACTCGACTTCATCCAGCTTCAGTGCCTCCAAAGTGGTCCGGCGGAAGGCCCGGTAGCCCCCGGTCACGTCCTTGATCTTCACTCCGAGCATTAGTCGGGCGTAGGTGCTGCCGATCCGCGAAATCGCCTGCCGGTACAGCGGCCAGTTGACGACGCTGCCGCCGGGAACCCATCGTGAACCCATGGCGAGGTCGGCGCCGTCCTTGACAGCATCCAACAGCAACGGCAACTGCTCAGGCTTATGGGAACCGTCGGCATCCATTTCCACCAACACGTCATAACCAGCCGCGAGGCCCCACTTGAAACCGGCGATGTAGGCAGCGCCCAAGCCTTCCTTGCCTTTGCGGTGCAGGACATGGACCTGGCTATCCTCGGCGGCGATGCCGTCCGCGAGTTGCCCCGTTCCGTCCGGGCTGTTGTCGTCCACCACGAGGACGTCGGATTCCGGAACTGCTGCACGCAGGCGGCCCAGTGTCTTCGGGAGCGATTCCAGCTCGTTGTAGGTGGGGATGATCGTCAGGACACGCAAGAAGAGGCCTTTCCTTGATGGAGCGGTCGGTGTGCCGGACCAGCGTTGGTGCTGGCGTTCTGGCGCAACTCTCCATTATAGGGTGACGGTTCTGAAGCTCCCTGCCTTTGTGGCGCCGCGCACATCACGGCACAGGGAACTGAACCAGGTTACGGGCAATCAGGCACGAAGGGACTCGTGGGCAAAGAGTTCCCGGCCTTCCCGCACCGTCTGGAGACACACAGGGTCGGTGCCAGCATCCAGTGCCGGAAGCAAGGGAGTACGCGCCCTCGGATCGGTGCTCCATGACTGCACACGGGTGTCCGCTACCTGAACCATGAGCTCCTCCACCTCCCATACCGCGAAGCTCGCGGGGGCGCCCGGGACCAGTTGCCCCATGAGCGGATTCCGGTGCTTGGTGGCACGCCAGCCCGCGCGGGTATGCCCCAGGAAGGCTGCCCTGGCCGATATCCGCTGTTCCGGGTTGCTGTGTTCCAGGCAGGCGCGGATGCTTGACCACGGGCGGAGCGGGGTTACCGGGCTGTCGCTGCCGAAGGCAATGGGTACCCCGTTGGCATAGAAGGAGGCGAAGGGGTTCATTGCCCGGCTGCGTTCACCCAGCCGCTGTTCGTACAGCCCGCCGTGCTTGCCCCATGCGGCATCGAAGCCAGGCTGAACGCTGACGGTAACGGAGTGCTTGGCGAGGCGTTCAATGGCGGCCGCATCTGCGAGTTCCACGTGTTCCAGGCGGTGGCCGGCTGCCCTGACGCGCTGCTCGCCGACCTCTGACGCGGCTGCATCCAAGGCATCCAGCACGGCGGCCAGTCCGGCATCACCAATGACATGGAATCCGCCTTGGATTCCCAACAATGAGCAAGCGGCAAGGTGTTGGGCGGCCTCTTCCACGGAAAGGTAGAGGTTTCCGCTGTTGCCTTCGGCGTCGGAGTAGTCAGCGCTCAAAGCCGCGGTCCGCGAACCAAGGGAGCCGTCCATGTTCAAGTCCCCGGCGAGGCCAAGCACCTCGGTGCCCAGGCTGTCCAGGATCTGCCGCCCCTCTTCAGCTGAGGTGGCCAGCTCACCCCAGTACGGCAGAACAAGGGGATGTACGCCGGAGGCGTTCCATGACGCTGCGAGCCGTAGGTCTTCCGGGCCGCAGATATGGGGTGCGGCCATCTCCGCCAGCGCGACGTAGCCGTTCTTCGCGGCCTCTGCCAGGGTCTTTTCCTGGTAGGTCCGGCGGGTGCCGTCATCGAATGTCCGCGCGTGGATCCTTGCAGCTGCGTGGGCCGTCCGCAGGACGTGTGCAGTGCCTTGGAAACCGTCGAGTCCGCGCAGTCCTGCCGCCTCTGCGAGGGAAGAGGACACCAACGCCGAGTGCACATCGATCCGGGACAAGTAAACCGACCTGCCACCCGATGCCCTGTCCAGTTCCTCAAGGGTGGGCAGGCTTCGGTCACCCCAGGTTGACTCATCCCAGCCATGTCCCAGAACCGGGCCGGTCCCGGGGGCCGCAGCGACCGCATCCAGGAGTTCCGGCGCTGAGCGCACCGAATCGAGCGCGAGCCCCTCGAGCGCAATTCCCGTCTCGGTCAAGTGCACATGCGAGTCCACGAATCCCGGGGCAAGCAGCGCTCCGTGGAGGTCTATGATCTCCATGTTTGCGTCGGCGATGGACGTCGCGGCCTGCTCTGAACCAACCCAGGCAACCGTGTCTCCATCCACCACCATGGCGGTGGCAAAGGGGTCGGCCGCCGTGTAGATGGAACCGTTGCGGTACAGGGTGACCTTGCGGTCGGGTGTGTTGCCGGCGGGCACGCCAAGCTGGTTCATTCGCTAAGCTCCTTGCTGTTCTGGCATTGCAGGGTGTTCTGGCACTGCAGGGTGTGTTCCGTGATGGCAGGCGTTTCGGGTTGCCTCAGGCAACAGTCGAGTACGCCACTACCCCGCGGCGGACCAGGTCTATGGACTCGCGGCAAATGCGTGCGAGCCGGGGGTCGAGCTGCGGAATCTTTGCCAGCTGGTCCAGCAGGTCCACTACCTGCTTTGCCCACCGGACAAAGTCTCCGGCTGCAAGGTCGGTCCCGCTGAGGACCTCCTGGAGGTGGCGCCCCTTGGCCCACTTGTACATCGGCCACATGAGGCCCAGCTCGGGCTCAGCGGTCAATGGCAGCCGGTTCTGTTCCTCCGTGTCTTCGAGCCTGGACCATTCGCGGATGACGATGTCTACTGCTGTTTCCAGCGAAACGGACGGCATCCGGGGCCGCAGGCCGCGGTCTTCACGCTTGGCCTGGTAGACAAGGGTGCTGGCCAGGGACGCGAGCTCGGGGGCATCGAGGTCGTTGATGGCACCCTGCCGGATCGATTGCGAAATGAGCAGGTCCTTCTCGCCGTAAATCCGGCGGAGACGTTGGCCGTCGGCACTGATGGTGACCCGGCCGTCGTCGTGCGTGTCCAGGTAACCGTAGGTCGACAGGACGTCGCACACGCGGTCGAAAGTCTTGGCGATGGTGTTGGTCCTGCCTTGGATCTGCCGTACCAGTCCGTCGGTTTCCTTCCGGAGTTTCCACCAGCGCTCGGACCATCTGGCATGGTCCTCACGGTCGCTGCATCCGTGGCACGGATGCGCCCTCAGGGCACGCCGGATTTCCGCAATCTTGCGTTCCTGGTCCTGTGCGCGCGAACCCAGGCCAAAGTCTTCGTGCCGGCTGTTGCGCCGCTGCCGCGAAGAGTCGCCGTTGACCGCGTTCCGCATGGAGGCGGCCAGGTCGCGGCGCGACTTGGGAACCTTGGCGTTGAACGACTTGGGGATCCGGATGCGCGTCACGGCAGACACCGGCGCGTCGATGTCATGGACGCCGAGCCGGCGCAATTGATTGTCCGCTGTCAGGACCGACGGACGCGGTTCGCGGGCGTTGGGGTCTACTTCCAGGACGACGGCGTAACCCGCCAGCCTGCCACCGGAGACGCTGATGACGTCCCCCGGAATGAGACGCGTCAGGGAATCGGACACCCTGGAACGTCGCGCGCGCTGGTGGTCGCGGGCCGCGTGCTGCTCGGCATCGCTCAGTTCGCGGCGAAGCTTCGAGTATTCGCTGAAGTCGCCCAGATGGCACTCCATGGCCTTCGCGTAGCCGGCCAAGGACTCTTCCCGCCCGCGGACCTGGCGGGCCAGCCCCACCACCGAGCGATCGGCCTGGAACTGCGCGAAGGACGATTCGAGAATTTCGCGCGCCCGGGCCCGGCCGAACTGGGCGATGAGGTTGATGCTCATGTTGTAGGTGGGCCGGAAGCTGGAGTTCAGCGGATAGGTACGCCGCGACGCGAGACCGGCCACGGCTGCGGGATCGGTGCCAGGTTGCCAAAGGACCACCGCGTGGCCCTCCACGTCGATCCCGCGGCGTCCGGCACGGCCTGTGAGTTGGGTGTACTCCCCCGCCGTGATGTTGACGTGCGCTTCGCCATTGAACTTCTCAAGCTTCTCCAACACAACGCAGCGGGCGGGCATGTTAACCCCCAGCGCCAGGGTCTCCGTCGCGAAGACAGCTTTGACAAGGCCGTCCGCGAAGAGCTTTTCCACCACTTCCTTGAAGGTGGGCAGCATGCCGGCGTGATGTGCGGCGAAACCCCGGATGAGGCCATCCCGCCAACCCCAGAAGCCCAGGACATCGAGGTCGTCGGCGGGGATTTCGTGGCTGGCTTCGTCAACGCGCTGGGCAATGATCTGCTGCTCACGTTCAGTGGTCAGCCAGAGCCCGGAAGCAGCACACTGGGCCACGGCGGCGTCACAGCCGGCCCGCGAAAAAATGAAAGTGATGGCGGGCAGGAGACCCTGGCGGTTCAGGCTGTCAATGACCTGGGGCCTGCTGGCCCGGCGGACAGGGCTGCGCTGTGCGGTCTGCCGGTCCTCACGCTGCCGGTCCTGGCGACGGCGGCTCCTCCCGCCGTGCGAGTAGCGGGCGTTCACATTCATCCGGCTCTCGGAACGGGCCATGGCAAGGAGGTCGGGATTGACCTCGAACTCAGGGCCGGTCACGGCGTGGCGGACGGTGGCTTCCACAGCACGCTTGGCCGACTTCCCGGAGACGGCCCTCGATTCCGACGGCGGGGTTTCCTCCGATTCGCCAAGGTCGGGAACTTCCGTATCCGGAAGGGCCGGAGCGATCTCATCGAAGGTGGTGTCCCCCGCGAAAAGGTCCACAATTTCGCGGCCCACCATCACGTGCTGCCACAACGGCACGGGACGGTGCTCGGACACGATGACGTCGGTATCGCCGCGCACCGTGTCCAGCCAGGCCCCGAACTCTTCGGCATTGGAGACCGTGGCGCTCAAGGAAGCCACCTGGACCTCGCTTGGAAGGTGGATGATTACTTCTTCCCACACGGCTCCGCGGAAACGGTCAGCCAAGTAGTGGACCTCGTCCATGACCACGAAGCCCAAGTCGCCCAGGGTTTCGGAATCGGCGTACAGCATGTTCCGCAGGACTTCGGTGGTCATGACCACCACGGGAGCATCACCGTTGATGGTGGTATCGCCCGTGAGCAACCCGACGTTGGGTGCTCCATACTTGGCGCTCAGTTCGGTGAACTTCTGGTTGCTCAGTGCCTTGATGGGCGTGGTGTAGAACGCCTTGAGCCCACGCTGGAGCGCCAAGTAGATGGCAAACTCGCCGACGATCGTTTTACCCGCACCGGTGGGAGCCGCAACCAGGACTCCCCGCCCTTCCTGGAGGGAACGGCACGCCTCGCGCTGGAAGTCATCCAGTTCAAAGTCGAGGGTGCGTGCGAAGGAGCCCAGGTAGGTCTTGGCTTCCGCTGTCCGGTTGGCGGCCGCACGGTAGCGGTCCGATGGCGATGGTGGGCCGGAAATCGAGGACATGCCTCAAGCCTAGTAGCCCGGTGTCTACAGATTCTCCAGATCGGTCGCCGGGGTGGCAATATCTGCCGTGGCTTCCGTCTCAGCAGCTCGCTTAATGGCCCGGCGTTCACGCCGGCGGTCGTTCCACAGGCAGACCCCGATGGCCGCAAAGAAGAGAAGAAGCATGGGAGCTGCGAGGTAGAACATGCTCATGGCGTCGGCTCCGGGAGCGGCCATGGCCGCGAACAGGCACACCAGGAAGATCGTGATTCGCCAGCTTTTGACCAGTTGCTTGCCTTTGACGATTCCCGCAAGGTTCAGGCCGACCAGGACCACCGGGACAAGGAAAGCGATTCCGAAGGCGAGCAGCAGCCGCAGGACGAAGGCCAAATAGATTTCGGCGCTGATGAAGTTCGAGGCACCGGACGGAGTGAAATCCGTGAGGACGCGCACCGCATTCGGCAAAACCAGCCATGCCAGCAACACGCCGCCAATGAACAGCGGAACGGCCGCTGCCACGAAGGACAACGCCAGGTTCCTTTCCTTCTTGTGCAAGCCGGGCACGATGAATGCCCATAGTTGATAGATCCAGACCGGGCTCGAAACGAGCACGCCGAGGAACACCGACACCTGGACCATGAGGTCAAAGGAGCTTGCCACGCCGTCGAAGTTGAGGGTGGCCGCGCGGCCCTCTTTCTCGTTGAGGTCCTTGATGGGCTTGATCAGGGCCTCGAGGAGGGGCTGGTAGATGATGAAGCCCACCACTGTGCCCAGAATGACGCCAATGGCTGCCTTGAAGAGCCGGTTCTTAAGCTCCTTCAAATGGTCAAGCAGCGCCATCCTGGCTTCGGGATTGGCTTTGCGCCCCTTCGTCTGTACCACTTCTCTTTAGACGCGGTTGGAGGGCGGAACGTCCGTTTCGCCGTTGTTCTTTGCCTTTGCGTCCGGGTGGTCCACAACCCTGCCTTCGACGGCGTCGGAAGAAGCCTGAGTGTCCTTCGTTTCGGATGCACCGTCCTTCTTCATCTCCCGGACCTCGGACTTGAAAATGCGCATCGACTGTCCGATGCTGCGTGCCATGGAGGGCAGCTTGGGCGCGGCAAAAAGCACCAGGGCCAAGACGATGATGATGATGAGATGCCAGCCTTCAAGCCTCATGTGTGGAGGTCCTTTCCTTTTGGATACATCCTACGTCTATCTGAATTCTATGTCGTGCAAGGACTGGGGTTGCCCACGATCGGCTTTGCGCTGGACGCGCTTGAGGCGGCGAATTTCCCGCCGGGCGGCCTTGGCCGTCACGTAATCATGACGCATCTGTTCCGGGGAGGCAAAAACCGCGGACCCCGGTGCAGGCCGTTCCCCGGTCGCTTCCGCTGCTGACACCAAAGTGTTGCTTTCTGTTGTTTTCGGCAGCGTACCGAAGCGCCTTCCGGCCTCCCCCAATTCGCGGACGGTGGCCATGAACTTCCGGAACAAGCGGTACCCCAACGTCAGATGAAGCAGTAGGGACAGCGCTATCAGAGCAATCCACAAAAATATCCAAAACCACCAAGGCATCTGAGTATTCTAGCCAGCTTCCCGGGATTGCACCGACGAAGGACCGCTGTACTGCCTCAGGGCCGCCAGAAGCCAGGCCTGGGCCTCGTCCCTGAGCTGCAGGGGATCGATGATCCGTGCCGATCCCCCATGCTGGGCCACGAGCATGGGCAACCAGTCCGTGCTGCCGAACCTGACCTCGGCGAGCAAACCGCCGTCGGGCATTGGTGCCGTGCGTTCGGCGTAGTAGTCATCGGCCAGGCCGGCTCCTTGGCGGGTCAGCTGGAGCACCACCACCGCGTCTTCGTCGCCCGGAGTAAAAAGCCTGGCCGGGACGTCGGTCTCCGGTGTGCTTGCCATTGAAACAGGCCGGCCGTTGGGCTCGAGCGATTCAATCCGATCCAGCCGGAAGTTCCTGATCCCGGACTTGCTATGGCAATACGCCTCGAAATACCACGTGTTGTCCATGGAAAAGAGCCTCAGCGGGTCCACATCGCGTTCGCTGACCTCGTCGCGTTGCGGGGACAGATACCTCAAGCGCAGTTGGCTGCCGTTCCGCAAGGCCTGCGAAATGGCGGCAAATGCCTGGGATTGCTGCGGGGCAACGGACGCCCCGGCCACCGAACCGGCCAGCCTCGCTGCGTCCCCGGCTGCGCCGGCAAGCTTGATGGTCACCGATTCCAAGGCGCTCCCGGCGTCACCGTCCGGCAGTCCCGCCAGCGCAGGGAGGTCGCCCAACATGGCCAGGCCGGTCAGCAGCGCTGCTGCTTCTTCCTCGCTGAAACGGACCGGGCGGCTCAAGTCCAGGTGTTCGGTGATGTAGACATGGTCGTTCTCCCATTGGATGTCCAACAAATCGTCGGGGTACCCCTCGGGAAGTCCCGAACAGATGAGGATCTTCAGGTCGTCGATGAGGGCCTTCCGCGTGATCCCGAAGTGGTCCGCCACCTCCTGGATATGCAGTCCCTGATGGTGGACCAGGAAAGGAACGAGCTGCAGCATCCTGGCCAGTTGGTCCTCGGATGTCCGCTTGCGGGCCCGTGTGGCGGGCGCAGCGTCCGGGAAGGACACCGGAACCGGCGGGGCGGCGTTGAAGGCCGCTGCTGCTTCCAGCCGACGCACGACGGCGGTGCGCAGGTCTGCAGGCTCCCTCACCGCCACGTGGGGGCCGTAGGAGGCGAGTTCCTCGGCGAATTGTTCCGGGTCGCGGAAGGGCACCGACAACAGGTCCCGTCCGATGCCTGCGCCCTCGGTGACGGCCGTGGCGCGGTGGCGCAGGGCGAGGACCCGGCCGGGCTTGACGTCGAGCGTGGCCGTCCGCAGGGGAAGTTCGCGCAGGGAATCCAATTCGGCCCGGGCGTCAAAGCCAGCCGGCGGGTCAAAGGAACGGTTGGTGAGGACGGTGACCGCCGTGGTCATCCTGGAGAGCCGGTAAAACCGCTTGGCTCCGCGGCCCAGGTCGAACCCCACGAGGTACCACTGGCCGAACCGGCTGCCGAGTCCCCACGGTTCGACGTCGCGGGTTTCTTCCCTGTTCGTGCTTCCTGCCAGGTAGCCGAAGCGGATGGGGTGCCTGCCATGCATGGCCGCAACGACGTCGTCGAAGGCCTGTCCCGCGGGCTTGATCCGCGGCTGTACGCCCGCAGGGAGTTCTGCTTCGCTAAAGCCTCCTGCCGCATGGAGCTTCCGCACGGCATCTGCGGCCGCCTTGCCCAGTGCCGCCCTCTCCCAGAGCTGGGCCGCGAGGAGGAGGACCGTTCCCTCCGCAGGTGTCAGGTGCACGTCGGGGAGCCTGTTGGAGTCCTTGCCGATCCGGTACCGGGTGGAGGCGGGATCGTCATTGCCGAATCCGGTGTCCATCAGGGTCTCGATCTCGAAGCCGAACTGCTTGAGGTCCACCTTGTCGCGTTCAAACATGCGGCCGAAGGCTGCGTCATTGTCTGCGGCGCCCCGGTACACCTTCTCCCTCAGGACGGCGCGGCTCAACCCCACCTTGGTATTGAGCAGGGCCAGGAGCAGGTTCAGGAGGCGTTCAGTACGGGATGCGGACACGGTTGCTACGTTACTAAAGTCGCGGCTTAAAACCGCAAGGGCGCGTCACCGCCGGTTGAGCCGGAGGTGACGCGCCCTTGCAGGAAGCAGCGCCTAGCGGACTGCTACGAGGTCAACAACAAAGATGAGGGCCTCGTTGGGCTTGATGGCTCCACCGGCGCCGCGGGAGCCGTAAGCCAGCTCGGAGGGAATCTCCAAACGGCGGCGGCCGCCGACCTTCATGCCGAGCAGGCCCTGGTCCCAGCCCTGGATAACCTGGCCCACGCCAACGCGGAAGTCCAGCGGAGCGCCGCGGCCCCAGGAAGCGTCGAATTCTTCGCCCGTCGACCAAGCAACGCCTACGTAGTGGGTTGACACGGTGTCGCCGGCCTTCGCCTCGGCCCCGGTGCCCTCAATGAGGTCGGTGATGCGCAGCTCGGTGGGTACATCGCCTTCCGGGAACTCAATCTCCGGCTTGGTGCGGTCGTAAGCGCGCTGTCCAAATGACATGGTTGCTCCTCTGAATGTGTGGGGTGTCAGGTTCAAGCCTAAGCCAGGTGTCCGGCGAAGTGCCCGGCAGGCTCTTCGGTGGCTGTTACTTGACGCCCAGGATGTCGACGACGAACACGAGGTCGCCCTTGGCCTCGCCTTGGCCTTCGGCGCCGTAAGCAAGATCCTGCGGGATGACAAGGAGGACCCGGGAGCCCACGGTCTTGCCGGCGAGGCCCTGCGTCCAGCCCTTAATGACGCCCGTCAACGGGAAGCTGGTGGGCTTGCCGCGATCATAGCTGGAATCGAACTTGGTGCCGTCCTTCAAGGTGACACCCACGTAGTTGACGGTCAGGGTGTCGCTTTCCTTCACCACGGGGCCGTTGCCCTTGATCAGGTCCTGCGAGACGAGTTCCTTGGGAGCGGCGACGCCCGCCACGGAGATTTCCGGAATGCCCTGCTCGTTCTCCTTGACCGTGGGCAGGCCTGCGGGCGGGGTCACGGTTTCGCCTTCAGGCTTCTCAAGGGCCTTGGGGGTCTCCTTGGCACCAAGCAGTTTGAACACGACGATCTGGGTGCCCGCTTGTCCGCTGGCGGAGGCGTTGCCGGGAGCTGCGAAAGCAACGTGCGAGCCGACCTTGGCGCCGACAATAGCGTTGTAGATGGCCTCGTTGCCTGCCTTCAGGTCCTCGCCCAGCTCGATCGGCTGGGGGCCGGAAGGGTAAGTATCCTCAATGGTCTTGCCATCGGTACCGTCGACGGCGATATACGCCAGTTCGGCGGTCTGGCCGGCCTTGATCGTTTCCCCGTCGCCTTCGTCCACAACCTTGACGGTGGGTTCGGAGACAGCCAGGGGCTTGGTGAAATCAAGCCCCGGGGCCTTGTCGTCACCGTTGTCGGTTACCTTCAGGGAGGACAGCTTGGAGATGTCTCCCGTGGACTTGCTCGTGGGCTCTGATTCGGGGGCATCCCCGCCTCCGCACGCGGTCAACAGCAGCAGGACAGGAAGGAGTGTGGCTAGGAGTCGTCGCACAAAAAGACACTTTCGTCGGGACAATGGATATTGGAGCAGCGGACGGATATTCGAGCAACGGACATTGCCGTGCCGCATCCAATCAGGTGCCTCTTGGAAAGAGACCAACATCCAGAGTAACCGCCGAAGCTGGGAGTCAGCTCATAGAGTCAAGGAGGGCGTCGACCCTCTCATCCACGCTGCGGAACGGATCCTTGCAGAGAATGGTCTGGTGCGCCCGGTCATTGAGCTTGAGATGGACCCAGTCCACGGTGTAGTCACGGCCCAGTTCCTGCGCCCGACGGACAAAGTCTCCCCGCAGCTTGGCCCGCGTCGACTGCGGCGGAGCGTCCACGGCATCCTTCACCTCGGTCTCCGTGACCAATCGCCGTGCCGCTCCCCTTGACTGGAGGAGGAAGAACAGGCCCCGCTGCCGCGAGATGTCGTGGTAGGTGAGGTCGAGTTGGGCAATCCTCGGCGAATCCAGGCCAATGTCATGGCGCTTCATATAGCCTTCCATGAGTTTCTTCTTGATGGCCCAGTCAACTTCGGTGTCGATGCTGCTGCTGTTCCCGCTCTCGATCGCGTCGAGCGTCCTGGTCCAAAGATCGATGATCAACGGCACGTGTGGATTGTGGGCCCCGTTGGCTGCAACAAACTCTGTGACTTTGGCCAGGTACTCCCTCTGGATGTCCAGTGCTGAGAGCTGCCTGCCGTTGGCCAGGCGGACCAGCGCCCTGCCGCTGAGGTCATGGGAAATTTCGCGGATGCTCCGGATGGGGTTTTCCATGCGCATGTCGCGCATGATGACGCCCGCCTCAATCATGCGGAGGATCAGGTCCACTGTGCCCACTTTGAGCAGGGCGGAAGTCTCCGACATGTTCGAATCGCCCACGATGACGTGCAGACGGCGGTAGAACTCGGCGTCCGCGTGAGGCTCATCACGGGTATTGATGATGGGGCGGGACCTTGTGGTGGCCGAAGAAACGCCTTCCCAAATGTGGTCCGCCCGCTGCGAGAAGGCGAAGGTGGCCCCGTGCGGGGTCTTAAGCACTTTTCCCGCGCCGGCGATCAGTTGCCGCGTCACCAGGAAGGGAATCAGGATCTCGGCCAACCGGGAGAACTCACCGCGCCGCGGTATGAGGTAGTTCTCGTGGCTGCCGTAGGAGTTTCCTGCCGAGTCCGTGTTGTTCTTGAACAGGTACACGGTTCCGTTGAAACCTTCGGCGGCCAGGCGCGCCTGGGCCTCGTCCACGAGGTCGTCCAGGATGAGTTCCCCGGCGCGGTCATGGGCAATCAACTGAGCAAGATCGTCGCACTCGGCTGTGGCGTATTCGGGATGCGAGCCGACGTCCAGGTACAGCCGTGAACCGTTGGTCAGGAAGACGTTGGAAGACCTGCCCCAGCTGACTACTTTGCGGAAGAGGTACCTTGCTACCTCTTCCGGCGCCAAGGGCCTGGAATCGGGGCTCGAATATGAGATCCCGAACTCAGTTTCGATGCCGAATATCCGCTTGTCCATTTCAGGCCTCCTCAACGAGCAACTGGGCAAGATCCTCGGGGAGCAGGCGACGGAAAGCCCGGCGTGTTCCGCGGCTGCTTTCGGATGCGCGCTCCAGGACGGCGGCTTCGACGGCCGTCGGTGGCAGGGCATCCACGTCCTTGTCCGCGGCGAGGGCACGCAGGGCCAGCCGCAGCGCGCCTGGAGAGTCCAGGCCGGCGTCCCAGGTGTCCTTGACGACGTCCGAAATCTGGTCCGCGACACCGCCCATCACCACAAAGCCGTTTTCGTCGGCAATCGAGCCGTCGAAGGTGAGCCTGTACAAGTGGTCCAGCTCCTGCCGGGGGCCAACCTCTGCTACGGCCAGTTCCACCTCGAAGGGTTTCTGTTCGGCAGTGAAGACGGCGCCGAGGCTCTGGGCGTAGACGCTGGCCAGGCCCCGGGCGGTGACGTCCTCGCGGTCGTAGGAATAGCCGCGCACGTCGGCGTAGCGGACCCCTGCCTGCCGCAGGCTCTCAAATTCGTTGTACTTCCCAACGGCAGCGAACGCTATTTTGTCGTATATCTCGCCGATTTTATGCAGCGAAGGAGAGGGATTCTCAGCCACCAAGGCGATCCCGTCCGCGCAGCTGATGACGATGACCGAGCGGCCGCGGGCGATGCCCTTCCGCGCAAAGTCCGCGCGGTCCTTCATCAGCTGCTCAGGTGAGACATAGAACTGCTGCGTCATCTCAGGCCTCCCGTCCGGCGATAGCGCGTGATTCGACAATGGCCGCCGAAATCGCAGCGAGTTCCCGTTCCGGAATCCTCCTGTGACCGGCGCGGTTAACGGCGTACACCACCGGCCACAGCTGCCTGACGGGGTCCGGTCCCCCGGTTGCGGAGTCGTCGTCGGCGGCGTCGTAGAGGGATTCGACGGCGACAGCCACGGCTTCGTCCTCGCTAAGGTTCGGCCGCCACAGCTTTTTCAGGGCACCCCGGGCAAAAACGGAACCCGAGCCGACCGAGTGGTGCTCGTACTCCTCGTACCGGCCACCCGTCAGGTCGTAGGAGAAGAGCCTGCCGGTGGCGGATCCGTGGTCGAATCCGGCAAAGAGCGGTATGACGGCCATCCCCTGCATCGCCATGGGCAGGTTGCCCCGGATCATGGCCCCCAATCGGTTGGCTTTGCCCACCAGGCTGAGGAGCGTGCCTTCGATCTTCTCGTAATGCTCCAGCTCGACTTGGAACAGCCGGGTGATATCGATCGCGAGGCCTGCGGTGCCGGCTATGCCCAGCACGGAGTACTGGTCTGCGGGAAAGACTTTCTCAATGTGCCGGCTCGCGATGACATTGCCCATGGTGGCCCGCCGGTCGCCGGCCATCAGCACGCCGCCGGCATAGGTCATGGCCACAATGGTGGTGGCGTGCGGTGCAGCCGGAGCTGCGCCGGCGGGAAGTGTTTGGTTGAACGGAAGGAGTTCGGGACGCGAGCGTTGGAGATGCTCTGTGAATGAAGACGTTGCCTGGTTGGCCAGGGGGCCGATTGATGGGTCCTGCATTGCTGCACTCCTTCGACTCGCATTCCGATGCCCGGCGGCCTCGCGCCGGCCGGGCAGTACATCCTGTGGTGGTTCGTTACTGGCCGCCCTTTTGGACGAAAGCCCTCACGAATTCCTCGGCGTTGGATTCCAGGACGCCATCGATTTCGTCGAGGAGATCATCCACGCCTTGCGTAGCTTCCGAGGCCTGGGCCTCAGGAGCGGCGGGAGGTGCCTCCGGGACGTCGACTTCAGTCTCAGTTTCCCGCGCCTGGGGTTGCTGCTGCTCCTGACCTGCCATTTCTTTCTCCCTACTGTCCGTCCGCGGGATGCGGACTTCCTACTGCCATATTGCCACGCGATGGGCTGCTCCGCCCGGCTTCGGCCGGGCTGTTTCCGCAGGTGACTGCTGTTGGTTAGTCTCGGGGCGCCGCAGGTTTCCGGCCAAGCAACTCGGCAAGGAACGGGCCTGCTTCCTGGTGCTTCCGGAACAGTGGTTCCGTGAGCGCCTGCGTACCGCGCAATGGCTCCCTGGTGGGTACGCGCTGCAGTTTTCCCAGTCCCGGGACATCGAAAATAACCGAGTCCCAGCTGGCTCCCACGACGTCCTTGCCGAAGGTGGAAACGCATTTACCGCGGAAGTACGCACGGGTATCCACCGGCGGTTCGCTGACCGCCCTGGTGACATCGGCGTCGTCGACTATCCGCAGCATGCGGTTCCTGGAAAGCAGCCGGTAGTAGAGGCCTTTCTCCGGCCGGATATCTGACCACTGCAGGTCCACGAGGCCAAGCCGGGCGTCATCCCACTCCAGACCGTCGCGGCTGCGGTAGCCCTCCAGGAGCGACTTCTTGGCCACCCATTCTACGGACGTTGCCGTCGCCGGGTCCGTGCCCAGCGTCGTCAGCGTGGACTCCCAGCGCTCCAGCACCTCATGGGTGTGGCCGTCACCGCTGATGGCGTCCGCGACGCCGGTTTCCTGGGCGAGCTTCGCCGCCGCCTCGAAGTACATCCACTGCAGGTCCAGGGCTGTCACGTGACGGCCGTCCATGAGCCGTACGGTGGCGGTGAGGCTCGTGTCGTGGCTGACCGCCTGCAGGGCGTGAACCGGCTCATGGACCTCGATCCTGGGCGCCTGGCCGGCCTCGATGAGGCTTAGCACCATGGCAGTGGTGCCGAACTTAAGGAAGTTCGACAGCTGGCTGAGGTTGGCGTCGCCGATGATGACGTGCAGGCGGCGGTACTTGTCCGCCGTGGCGTGCGGTTCGTCCCGGGTGTTGATAATCGGCCTGCGGATGGTCGTCTCAAGGCCTACCTCAGCCTCGAAGAAGTCCGCCCTTTGGCTGATCTGGTAGCCGGGGGTGGAGCTATCCTGCCCCAGGCCCACGCGGCCCGCCCCGCAGACCACTTGCCGCGAGATGAAGAACGGAGTCAGCCCGCGGATGATGTCGCCGAAAGGAACCGATCGCGGCATGAGGTAGTTCTCGTGCGAGCCGTAGGATACGGCCTTGTTGTCTGTGTTGTTCTTGTAGAGGTTAATCGGCGGCAGGTTGGTATCTGCGGCAACCTTGCGCACCGTGGCCAAGGCAACCAGGTCCCCTGCTGCGTCCCAGGTCACGGCATCGCGCGGGTTGGTGACTTCGGGGCTGGAGTACTCGGGGTGGGCGTGGTCTACGTACAGCCTGGCGCCGTTGCCGAGCACCATGTTCATCAGGAGGGAGCCGGATTCGTCCGCGCCGTCAAGCTCCAGTTCCTGGCGCCCGTACGCCAAGGCGACTGCCTCGGCGTCGAGCACCGGCGGCTGGTCGGTGAGCTGGCTCGGATCCGCGGCCGAACGTTCCAAGGTCCAGCCCCGGGCGTCGTGGAGTGGTTCCTCGTCGGTGTAATCCCAGCGCGTCTCCGCTCCCCCGGCAGCACGCTGCCGCGTGACGGTCGCGTACGCCTGGATGATCCGGGCAGACATCATGGTGGCGTTGGCGCCGGGCGCAGACGGAGCATGGATCCCATACTCCGTCTCCGAACCCATGACGCGCATTGCCCCGCCTGCAGGCAGTTTCTCCTGGGGCAGGTTGTCGTCTCGTGAGGTCACAGGTATTGGCCCGTATTCGCCGTAGTTTCAATTGACTTGCCGGGTTCCTGGCCGGCCTTGCCCTGGACGATGGTGCGGATGTACGTGATGCGTTCACCCTTCTTGCCCGAGATCCGGGCCCAGTCGTCCGGATTGGTGGTGTTGGGCATGTCCTCGTGCTCGCGGAACTCATCCACTACCGCCTTGAGCAGGTGGTCGATCCGCAGGCCCTTTTGGTGGTTGGTGAGGAGGTCCTTGATGGCGTACTTCTTGGCGCGGTCAACCACGTTTTGCACGACTGCCCCGGAGTTGAAGTCCTTGAAATACAGCATCTCCGTATCACCGTTGGCATAGGTGACCTCGAGGTATTCGTTCGACTTCTCCGTGGAGTACATCGCCTCCACGGTCCGCTGGATCATCGCATCCACCGTGGCCTGGACATCTCCGCCGTATTCGGCGAGGTCCTGGGCATGGAACGGCAGGTCGGTGGTGATGTACTTGCCGAAGATGTCAGCTGCTGCCTCAGCGTCGGGCCGCTGGATTTTTACCTTCACGTCCAGGCGGCCCGGCCGCAGGATGGCGGGGTCGATCATGTCCTCGCGGTTTGAGGCACCGATCACGATGACGTTGTCGAGCCGTTCCACGCCGTCGATCTCGCTGAGCAGCTGCGGGACGATGGTGGTCTCGACGTCGGAAGAGACACCGGTGCCGCGGGTGCGGAACAGCGAATCCATCTCGTCGAAGAACACCACGACGGGGCTGCCGTCCGAAGCTTTCTCGCGGGCCCGGGCGAAGATCAGGCGGATGTGCCGCTCGGTCTCGCCGACGTACTTGTCCAGGAGCTCCGGCCCCTTGATGTTCAGGAAGTAGCTCTTGAGGTCGGTGTTGCCTGCCCGCTCGGCAGCCCGGGCAGCCAGGGAATTGGCCACGGCCTTGGCGATGAGCGTCTTGCCGCAACCCGGAGGACCGTAAAGGAGGATTCCCTTGGGTGCCTTGAGGCCATGCTCCCGGTAGAGGTCGGGATGCAGGAACGGCAGTTCAACGGCGTCGCGGATTTGTTCGATCTGCGGACCGAGGCCGCCGATGTCCTGGTAGGTGATGTCAGGGACTTCCTCCAGCACGAGGTTTTCAACCTCGGCGCGGGGCACCTTTTCCAAGGCGTAGCCCGTCCGCGAATCCAGCGACAGTGCGTCTCCCACCTTCAGGTGGACGTTTTGGAGGGCACCCGAGAGCCGGACAACGCGTTCCTCGTCAGCGCGGCCGACCACCAGGGCACGGTCCTTGCCCAGAAGCTCCTTGAGCGTTACCAGTTCGCCGGCGCGTTCATAGCCGAGCGCCGCAACAACCAGGAGTGCCTCGTTGAGGAGGACTTCCTGCCCGACTGCGAGCTGGTTGACGTTAACCAACGGGCTGATGCCAACCCGCATCTTCCTGCCGGCGTTGAAGATGTCCACTGACTCTTCAGTGGCCGCCTGGCCGGAATTTCCTGCCGTCGGCTGGCGGCGGGGATTGATCTGGACAACGGTGCCGAAGCTGTACGGCGGTTGGCCTTCCTGCTCGAGGGCACCCTTGAGCCGGAGGATCTCAGCCTTGGCTGTTTCCAGCATGTTGACCAGTTTGCTGTTGTTCTGGGTGGCGGCTGCGAGCTGGCGGTCGATGTGGCGGAGTTTGTCCCTCAGGATGTTGATCTGCCGCTCAGCCACAGTCAATTCACTGGAAGGGTCCGGCGGTTGGATGGCGCCCCGCCTTTGGCGGGCAGCCTCTTCCGCTGCGGCATTCGCTTCTTCCGGCGTCGGCCGTCCAATGTCGTTGTTCGACGTATCCACGATTCATCAGCCCCTTCCTGCGCTTAACAAGACCATAGTCCCGAAAAGCTCAGGGGGCTGTGTGACATCCGGAATGCGGACCCTATTGTGACCTTTGTCAGTTTGTGACCGGGGGATCATCCTGGACGTTGGTTCCGGCAATGGCGTCCCTTGCGGCCCGGCGAAGCTTCTTGTCGGAGACCGAACGCTCCCCCACGGCACCCGGTGTCCAGGCGTTGAGGTCCTCTTCGCTGAATTCCGTCTTGGACGGGCGGCGCTTGACCGAAATTCCGGTCACGCCGTCGGCCAGGCGGCGGGTCACCAGAAGGAACCCCGTGTGGGCTACCATGCGGTGGTCCGGTCGGACAGCCAAGCCTTCAAGGTGCCAGCCGCGGACCATGGATTCCCACGCATCCGGTTCAGTGAAACGGCCATCGGCCCTGATGGCTTCGGCAGTGCGCGAAAGCTGGGTGACGGTGGCAACGTAGTTGATCCACACCCCGCCCGGGGCAAGGACCGTGGCGACCGCGTCGAGGCATTCCCAGGGCGCGAGCATGTCCAGCACCACGCGGTCGACGGAACCGGGTGCCTCGGCCTTGACCACTTCCTCCTGGAAATCCCCGAGGGAGATCTGCCAGGCAGGGTGCGGTCCGCCGAAGATGGTCTCCACGTTTCCGCGCGCGATGTCCGCGAATTCCTCGCGCCGTTCGAACGAGTGGAGGTAGCCGCCGTCGCCGATTGCCCGAAGCAGCGAGATGGACAGCGCGCCGGAGCCGACACCGGCTTCCACTACCCGGGCGCCGGGGAAGATATCGGCCATGGTGACGATCTGGCCGGCGTCTTTTGGGTAGACCACTGCAGCGCCGCGGGGCATGGACAGGACGAAGTCCGAAAGCAGCGGACGCAGGGTCTGGTACTGCTGGCCGATGTTGTTGCTGACAACGGAACCATCAACCTTGCCGATGATCTCGTCGTGGTTCAGGAACCCGCGGTGGGTGTGGAAGGCGCCGCCGACTTCCAGGGTAATGGTGTTCATGCGTCCACGCTCATCAGTGAGCTGGACGCGTTCCCCCACCCGGAAAGGTCCCCGACGGCGGGCTGCCCCGGTTGGCTGGGCAGCGCCCGTGGCTGCGCTTGTCTCCGTGGCGGCGGTTTCGCTGCTCATCTGGTTTTCCTCGCTCCTGTGCGGCTGGACTGCAATGGCTTGCTGCCCATGGACGCTAAAAATCTGTTTGTTCTTATTGCGGGCCGGCAGGTAACTCTACCGGCAAGAGTGTCAGGCGCGCCCGCTCCGGCGGGCCTCTTTACCTGTTATAGCCGTCACTACTGCTTCTTGCCGGAGCAGGCCGGTGACATATCCGTTGTGGTCCACCACCGCGTACTCACCGCCGTCGAGCTTGGCCAGGTACTGGATGAGCTCCTGGCCCTTGGACCATTCAGGGACGTATGCGCCGGCGGCCAGCGGGTGCGCAACGGCGGTGACCGGCGTCCTCGAATGGACCTGGGGTGGCACCGCGGCTGCGGCCCCGGGATTGAGGACGCCCTGGGGCTTGCCGTCCGGGCCGCAAATGACGACGGCGGGAGTTCCGCCGGGGGCCAAGGCCAAGGCATCGGCGACCGTTGCGGTGTTCGGAATTCCGACGGCGGGATCGGCCAGGCCGGCGGCACTGACGAGGTAGAGGCGGCTGCGGAGTTTACCGTGCTGGATGGAGCTGGAAGCGCCTACCCAGAGGAATCCGCAAACGAGGACCGTGATCAGCGTCAGGTTCAGATCCAGCCGCGAACCGCTGAAGAACGGCAGCGCGATGAACCAGATGAACAGTGCCACGGCAATGGCGCGACCGGACCATCCTGCGGCGATTGCGCCCTTCTCCTGGCTTCCGGTGGCCTTCCAGACGGCGGACTCCACCAGCCTGCCGCCGTCCAGGGGGGTGCCGGGAAGGACGTTGAAGATGCCTATCAGGAAGTTGGCCCACATGAGGATGTTTGCCAGCATCTCGATGACGCCCTCAAAAACCCCGCCAAAGACAAATGGTGCCAAGGCCCCGGCCAGGATGAAGTTCGAGGCCGGGCCCGCCATGGCCACCACCACGGCACGGCCTGGCGATGAGGTGAAGTTCTGGAACTGTGTGTGCCCGCCCCAGAGGTTGAGCACGATCCTGTCGGTGGGCCACTTGAACGCTTTTGCGCTCAGTGCGTGGGCAAGTTCATGGACCAGTACCGAAACGGCCAGAAGCAGGGCATATCCGAACGCCACGAAGTATGCGCCGATGCCCAAGCCCGGAAACTGGATCAGGACGGCAGGTCCGTAGACGATCACCGTGAAAGCCGCGATCAGGAACCAGGAGTAGGCAAGGTAAACGGGGATCCCGGCAATTTTCCCCAGGGGGATGCCGTCCTTCTTGGGGGCAGCGTGGTGATGGGGCGCGGAGGGACTGCTCACTTATAGGCCCCTTCGAGCGTGTTTCCGGTGGGGGTCGGAACGGACTGAAGATGACGGTCGGTCACCAATTGCGCCAGATCGGCTGACGTCCGTCCGCTCAGCGTTTCCCACAGAATCATGCGGGCATCATCAGGCAAGGGGACCTGGTGCGGAACTCCCACGGTGATGACGCCCGAAGCCATGGCCGCGGTGGCGCCGGGAACAGAGTCTTCCAACGCCACGCAGTGCTCGATCCCCAGGGAAGGATCGTCGCGCCGGAGTCGATCGACAGCCGTGAGGTAGGCCTCCGGATGGGGTTTGCCGTTGGTGACGGTGTCTCCCGTCACCAGGAACTCGAAGTAGGGCTTGGCCAGGCTCTCAACCACCACTGACGCCAAGGGTCCTTCAGACATGGTGACGAGCGCGCACCGGACTCCGGCGCCGTGCAGGTCATCCAGCAACTCCCGGGCGCCGGGACGCCACGGCACTTGGTTCCGGACCTGGGCGATGACCTCGCTGCTCAGCGTGTCGATGATGTGGCGGGCTTCCATGCGCACGCCTGCCGCCTGCAGGATCCCTGCGGAATGGAGGAGGGATTGGCCCACGAGCTGCATGGCCTGCTGGTGGGACCAGGTTCCGCCATGCGCTTCAACCAGCGCCCGTTCTGCGGAAATCCAGTAGGGCTCCGTATCCACGAGCGTGCCATCCATATCCCAGAGCACGGCTTTCAGGGAGGGCTGGCTGGGTGAAGAATGCATGGGTTCAAGTCTACGTGGAACCTGGGCCCGCCCTTGCCGGGTCATTTTGCTGTCCGCGAATCCGGGACACGCGACCGCGTAAATGCCATGCATCGGCGAGGGTCTTGGACGTAGGGTGAGTGGATGAACAGTGTGGACGGGAACCCGGATGGACACGACGGTGCTGCTGAGGTTGAGCGCTTCCTCAAGGAACCTGCGGAGGGCCAGCGCGTCACTGTAATGATCGCTGCGTTCGAAGGATGGAACGACGCCGGGGAAGCTGCCAGCGATGCTTTGCACTACCTGAACAAACTGTGGGACGGCAAGAAGGTTGGAACCGTAGATGCCGAGGAGTACTACGATTTCCAGTTCACCCGCCCCACCGTTCGCCGCACATCATCGGGTGCGCGGAAGGTGAAATGGCCCTCCACCCGCATCTATAAGGCGGCGGTCCCGGACAGCAACGTGGACGTGGTTTTTGTCCTCGGCACGGAACCGTCCTACCGTTGGCGGGCGTACACCACCGAGCTTTTGGTCCATGCCGAGGCCCTCAAGGTGGATGCAGTAATCCTGGTGGGCGCCCTCCTGGCCGATGTGCCCCACAGCCGGCCCATCCCCGTGAGTACTACTACCGAGGACGACTCACTGCGCGAACGCCTGAATCTGGAGGCATCGCAGTACGAAGGCCCGGTAGGCATCGTTGGAGTCCTGGCGGAGTTTGCCATGCTCGCCGGGCTCCCGACCGTTTCTCTTTGGGCAGCAGTTCCGCATTACGTCGCCCAGCCGCCGTCCCCTAAGGCCCAGCTGGCCATCCTCCACCGGATCGAGGACCTGCTCCAGGTTCCGGTGGACAGCCAGGCGCTGGCCGAGGAATCGGAAGCCTGGGAACGCGGCGTGGACGAGCTCGCAACCGAAGACCCGGAAATCGCGGCCTATGTCCGGCAGCTTGAGGAAGCAAAGGACACAGCAGACCTCCCGGAAGCCTCCGGCGAGTCGATTGCCAGGGAATTTGAGCGCTACCTCAAGCGGCGGGGCAAGGACCGGCCCTGACGCCGTAGCTGCACGAACGAACGGCCCCGGCGTCTGGTGGACGCCGGGGCCGTTCGTTTCAGCAGGGGCCTAGAGTTCGACGCCGAGCAAGGCGTTAACGGCATCGCTCACCAAGGCGCCATCGGCCGAAGATGCGGCGCTGCCGGTTTGGTTGCGGAGCGATTCTGCCGCCCAACGGTCGACGGCGGCGAGGGCGCCGGGGGCGTTGAGGTCCTTCGCCAGCTCGGCGCGCATGGCGGCGATGAGCGGGGCGGCCGATCCGGCAGCCGCCCGGGTTACAGCTTTGCGCCACGTGGCCAGCCGGTCCTTTGCCGCTGCGAACCCGTCATCGGTCCAGGACCAGTCGGAGCGGTAGTGGTGGGCCAGGATGGCCAGCCTGATGGCAGCCGGCTCCTCCCCCGCGGCCCGCAGCTTTGAGACCAGCACCAGGTTGCCCTTGGATTTGCTCATCTTCTCGCCGTCAAGCCCTACCATGCCGGAATGGGCGTAGTGGTGGGCCAAAGGAACTCCGGCCAACGAGTAGGCATGTCCCGCCCCCATCTCGTGGTGGGGGAAGACGAGATCAGAGCCACCGCCCTGAACCGTGAACGGGGCAGGAAGGTACTTCTGCGCGATCACGGTACATTCGATGTGCCACCCCGGGCGCCCGTCACCCAGGCTTGCTCCGGGCCAGCTCGGCTCGCCCTCCCTGGCAACACGCCACAAGAGCGGGTCCAGGGCCTGCCTCTTACCGGGCCGGGCAGGGTCCCCGCCGCGTTCGGCGAAGAGTTCCATCATCTCGGCCTCGCCGAGGCCGGAAACAGCGCCCAGCGTCCAGGCGTCCGTCGCCGAGGAGTGCTTTCCTGCCGCCTCGACGTCATAGTAGACGTCGCCGTCGGGCTCCCCGTCGGTTCCGTGGACGCGGTAGGCGACTCCATCGGCAATGAGTTTCTCGATGGCGGGAACGATGTCCGGGATGGCTTCGACGGCACCGATGTAATGATCCGGAGCCAGAACATTGAGCGCATCCATGTCCGTGTGGAACAGCTCGATCTGGCTGGCTGCCAGTTCACGCCAGTCCACGTTGGTGGCGTTGGCGCGCTCCAAGAGGGGATCGTCGATGTCCGTCACATTCTGGACGTAGGAAACCTTGGATCCGGCGTCACGCCATGCACGGTTGAGGAGGTCAAAAGCCACGTAGCTCGCGGCATGCCCCATGTGCGTGGCGTCGTACGGCGTAATGCCGCACACATACATGGACTGTTCCGGCTGCGGCGCAATGTCAACGACGCGGCCCAAAGCGGTGTCGAACAGGCGCAGGGGCGGAAGGCTGCCGGGCAGCCCGGGAACAGGGCGGGAGATCCACGATTTCACGACTCAACCTTAGTGCTAGGCGCTGATCACACCGAAACCGAGCAGGACATACAGGGCCAGGCCCAGCAGGATGCGGTACCAGACGAACAGCCGGTAGCTTCGCGTGGAAACGAACTTGAGGAACCATCCGATGATGACGTAACCCACCACGAACGCGATGACGGTGGCCAAGGCAGTCTCGCCAAGTCCGTAGGGCCCGGCGATGCCGTCATTGGAAACGGTCTTGTACAGCTGGTAGAGCCCGCTGCCGAAGACAGCCGGAATGGCAAGCAGGAAGGAATAGCGGGCGGCTGCCTCACGGGTGTAGCCCATGAGCAGGCCGGCCGTAATGGTGCCGCCGGAGCGGGATACCCCCGGGATCAGGGCCATGGCCTGGGCAAATCCGTACAGGATGCCGTGCTTGTACGTCAGTTGGGTGAGGTCGCGCTCCTGGCGGCCGATCGCGTCGGCCACGGCGAGGATCATGCCAAAGACGATCAGCATGGTTGCCACAATCCACATGCTGCGGAACACCGACTCGATCTGGTCCTGGAAGAGGAGGCCGAGGACAACGATGGGAAGGCTGCCGAGAATGACCAGCCAGCCCATGCGGGCATCGGGATTGTTCCTGGCTACTTTCCCGGTCAGTGAGCCGAACCAGGCTCCGATGATCCTGACGATGTCCCGCCAGAAGTACACGATCACCGCTGTCTCCGTGCCCAGCTGCGTGATGGCCGTAAAGGCAGCGCCGGGGTCGGCGGCATTCGGCAGGAACGAGCCGACAATGCGCAGGTGGGCGCTCGAGGAGATCGGGAGGAATTCGGTGAGGCCCTGCACCAGGCCCAGCAAGGCTGCTTCTATCCAGTTCACGTGAATAGACCCTACGTCATGAAGTATGGGAACTCCCCGTAAGCTATCAGCATGCAGCAGCGTTATGTCGGAAACAGCGGGTTCCGGGTGTCGTCATTGTCCCTCGGAACGATGTCCTGGGCACAGGAAACTGATGAGCAGGATGCCTCCGAACTGCTTCATGCTTTTGTGGATGCCGGCGGCACGACGATCGACACGGCTGCTTCCTATGCGCAAGGGCAGGCCGAAGCGTTGCTTGGTTCCATGCTCGGCGTAGTTGTTGCACGCTCCGAGGTGGTGATCTCCACCAAGGCAGGGGTATCCCTGTCCGACTCCAGGCGCAGCATCAATGCCTCCCGGGGGGCCATGCTGGCAGCCCTCGACGCGAGCCTTGCCAGGCTCGGTACCGATTACATCGACATCTGGTTTGCGCACGAGTGGGACCCGAACGTGCCACTCGACGAAACGCTGTCCGCGTTGGAACTGGCGCAACGGACGGGCCGTGCCCGTTACGTAGGTATCTCCAATTACAACGGTTGGCAGACCGCAAAGGCCGCAGCGGTGGCCGGCTTCACGCTGGTGGCCAACCAGTCCGAGTACTCCCTCCTGCAGCGCAAGCCCGAAGAAGAGCTGATTCCCGCGATCGAGGATGCGGGCCTTGGGCTCATGGCCTGGGCACCTCTGGGTCGCGGCGTCCTCAGCGGAAAGTACCGCGGCCAGATTCCAGCCGATTCCCGGGCCGCGCAAGGGCGCCTCACAGCCTACGTTGAACCGTACCTGGAGCCGCGGGGATCACGGGTGGTGGAAGCTGTTGCCATGGCGGCCCGCGGACTGGGGCGCTCACCCCTGGATGTCTCATTGAGTTGGCTGCTGTCCCGTCCCGGGGTCTCCACGGCAATTGTTGGACCCCGGAACGCGGTCCACCTCAAGGAGCTCCTGGACGCTCAGCTCGCCGTCCTGCCTGCCGAGATATCGCGGGCTTTGGAAGACGTTTCCTAGCGACGGTCCAGGATGTCCAGCAGGTAGCTCCCGTAGCCGCTTTTGGCGAGCTTCGCTGCTTGCTGGCGAAGACCGTCGTCGTCGAGGTAGCCCATCCTCCACGCCACTTCCTCGGGTGCACCGATCTTCAGGCCCTGCCTGTTCTCGGTGGTGCGGACGTAGTTCGACGCGTCGTTTAGGTCACTGAAGGTTCCCGTGTCCAGCCATGCCGTGCCGCGGGGGAATTTCTGCACATGTAGTTTTCCCAGCTTCATGTATTGGCGGTTGATATCGGTAATTTCCAATTCACCCCGCGCGGACGGTTTCAACTCTTTAGCCATGGCAACGACGTCGTTGTCGTAAAAGTACAGGCCCGGAACTGCGTAATTGCTCTTAGGCTCGGCTGGTTTCTCCTCGATGGAAATGGCGAGGCCGTCGTCGTCGAACTCCACAACGCCGTAGGCGCTGGGGTCCTTGACCCAATAACCAAAGATTGCTCCGCCGTCGACGTCGCTGTAGTGGCGCAGTTGGGCGCCCATGCCGGGGCCGTTGAAGATGTTGTCGCCGAGGACCAGCGCCACTTTGCCTCCGGCAATGTGATCTTCGCCAAGGACGAAAGCCTGGGCCAGGCCATCAGGTGTGGGCTGCTGCGCGTAGCTGAGCGAGATGCCGAACTGGGAACCGTCGCCCAGCAGCTTCCGGAATTGGTCGGCGTCCGTGGGAGTGGTGATCACCAGAATGTCCCGGATGCCGGCCAACATGAGGGTGCATAAAGGGTAATAAATCATCGGCTTATCAAAGACGGGAACCAATTGTTTGCTGATTCCGAGCGTAATGGGGTGAAGCCGTGAACCTGTTCCACCGGCCAGGATAATTCCTCGCATAATTGTTGTCCTCTCCCCTGCCGTGGCGCGGCGTGCGCGGCTACGCTATCGCCATGCAGAGAATCCTTGTCACCGGCGGGGCCGGGTTCATCGGATGCAACTTTGTTCACTACATCATGGGCCACAGCCGCCTTCATGTCACCGTCCTGGACAAATTGACCTATGCAGGCAACCGCGCGTCGTTGGCGGGTTTACCGCCGGAGAGGTTCGAGTTTGTCAAAGGCGATATCTGCGATGCGGCGCTGGTGGAAAAGCTGACGGGGCAAGTGGATGCCGTAGTGCACTTCGCCGCCGAATCGCACAACGACAATTCACTGGAGGAGCCGCGGCCGTTCGTGGACACGAATCTCGTGGGCACTTTCACCCTTATCGAGGCGGCCCGCAAACACGGAACGCGGTTCCACCACATTTCCACCGACGAGGTCTATGGCGACCTCGCCCTGGATGATCCCGCCCGGTTCACGGAGGGGTCCGTGTACCGGCCCACGAGTCCGTACTCGGCCACCAAGGCGGGATCGGACCTGCTGGTCAGGGCCTGGGTCAGGTCGTTCGGGTTGCGGGCGACCATCAGCAACTGCTCAAACAATTACGGACCGTACCAGCACGTGGAGAAGTTCATTCCGCGCCAAATCACCAACCTCTTGGACGGCATCCGGCCCCGGCTGTACGGGGAAGGCCGGAATGTGCGGGACTGGATCCATGTGGAGGACCATTCCTCGGCAGTGGCGGCCATCCTCGAACGGGGCAGGATCGGTGAGACGTACCTGATCGGAGCGGACGGTGAGCTGTCCAACCGTTCCGTCGTGGAGAAGCTGCTGGTTCAGGTGGGCCAGTCCCCCGATGCCTATGACCTGGTAACGGACCGCCCCGGCCATGACCTCCGTTATGCCATCGACTCGGGCAAGCTGCGGAGGGAATTGGGATGGACACCGCGCTACGGTGACTTCGACGCCGGGCTGGCTGCCACCGTGCGCTGGTACCGGGACAACGAGGCATGGTGGCGGCCAAAAAAGGCCGAAACGGAACACAAGTACGCAGGACAGGGCCACTGAGGCCATGGCAGCGGCAGCGTCAGTGACCTCCCGGACCACACCGATCCCGGGCCTGCTGGTCTTCGGGCTGCCCGTGCACGGCGATCAGCGGGGGTGGTTCAAGGAGAACTGGAACCGGAGCAGCATGGGCGCCCTCGGCCTCCCGGATTTCGGTCCCGTCCAGAACAACATTTCTTTCAACGCCCGCCGCGGAACTACCCGGGGAATCCATGCCGAGCCGTGGGACAAGTTCATCTCCTTGGCATCCGGAAAGATATTCGGGGCATGGGTGGACCTGCGGGAGGGGCCTTCCTTCGGGGCAGTGTTCCACTGCGAGATGACGCCCGGGGACGCGGTGTTCGTGCCCAGGGGCGTCGGAAATGCGTTCCAGACCCTCGAGGACAACACTGCGTACACCTACCTTGTCAACGACCATTGGAGCGCCGGCGCGCAGGATGAATACACCTTCCTGAATCTGGCGGACCCCCACGCCGCTGTACCTTGGCCCCTGCCATTGAACCAAGCCACCCTGTCCGAGCAGGACAAAAATCATCCCCGCCTTGAATCCGTGGTCCCGGTGAAACCCCGCCGAATCCTGGTTCCAGGGGCCAACGGGCAGTTGGGCAGGGCACTCCGGGAGGCTTTCGCCGACGCCGATTACGTCGACTTCGCCACCCGGGATGAATTCGACGTAACTGACGAAGACGCCTACCGGAGCATTCCCTGGCGCAAGTACTCCACCATCATCAACGCCACGGCCTTCACTGGCGTCGACGCGGCGGAGACAGCGGCGGGACGGATCGCTGCGTGGAGGGTCAACGCAGGCGCCGTATCCCGCCTGGCGAGAACCGCCGTCGAACATTCCCTGACTTTGGTCCACGTCTCCAGCGACTACGTTTTTGACGGCTCGGCGGAGATCCATACAGAGGATGAGCCGCCGAGTCCGCTCGGCGTGTACGGGCAAAGCAAGGCCGCCGGTGACACAGCCGTGGCAGCCATTCCAAGGCACTACATTGTGCGAAGCAGCTGGGTGGTTGGCGACGGGCCGAATTTCGTGCGGACGATGGCACAACTGGCTGAACGGGGCGTGCGGCCCTCCGTGGTGGACGACCAGTGGGGACGGCTGACATTCGCGGCCGATATTGCTGCCGGCATCAAGCATCTGCTGGCGTCGGGCGCCCCCTACGGCACGTACAACCTCAGCGGTGGAGGGGAACCGAAATCGTGGGCCGGGATTGCCCGTGAGGTGTACCGGCTGTGCGGTTCGGACCCGGACATGGTGGTGCCTGTGAGCACTGAGCAGTATTCCAAACCCGGTACGGCACCCCGCCCGCGCAACAGCACCTTGGCTCTGTCAAAGATCGAGGCTTCCGGATTTGTTCCGGCGCCCGTGGAATCACGGCTTGCCGGCTATCTCATGGATCACGCAACGGATCGCACAACTTCCTTCAAGGACTCCGGCCGAATTGGACAAAGAAGCGAAACATGAAGGCTCGCTACACGACGTTGGCGTTGCTGGCCATCATGCTCGCGTTGTGGTCATTCACCGCAACCGGAAGCTCAAACTGCTTGAACAACAAAGAACGGGTTGCGGGCTGCACCTATGAGGCGCAACCGCAGAGTTCAGGCTCAACCACATCACCCTCCGGCTCAACAGGAACCCCCTTGGAGCTTCCCCGGATCCCTTGGGAGGGCGGACCTGATTTCTGGAAGAAGTTCGCGGTGGCAGAAGCTGCGGGTTGGAGCGACCCCGCGTTCTTTCCGATCATGCTGTGGTACGGCTCCCCCGGAAATGACGAACAGTTGGCGTTCGACAAGGCTTTGGGCATCAACACTTATGTCCATGGCAATCCCGACTCCCCAAGTGCCGGGATCCAATCCCACGGCATGTATACCTTGTTTGCCCCCAAGGACGCGCCTGCGGGTTGGGCCAATCAAGTAGGTACGCTCTTGGACGACGAAGTAGACGGGCGGTATGGCACGGCCGAAGGCCTGGCCCACATGGAAAAGTTGGCTGCGCAATACGATCCCGCTGTGACCGGACGCTTTACCTATGCGAATTGGACATCAGGCATCGTTAGCTATGACGTGGCCATGACCGTGTCAGTGAATTACTACAACACAGCAACCGTAAACTCCGTGGATCAGTACTTCTACGCTGTACCGCAATGTGATTGGCCAGCAAGCCAACTCCGCTGGCGTACACCGTCCGGTCACAACCCAATTGACCAAACCAATTGCCGGACGGCTTCAAGCTACGGAAAAATCATGTCCCTGCAGCAGGAGATCAATCAGGCGCGGAACATCCAAGGGCCGCTGTGGGCACTTCCTGCCGTTATTAGCACGGGCGGGTCCACCGGTGGATACAAACAGATCGGTCCAGAGCAAGTTAGGGCGCAAGTCTGGTCATCAATTATTCACGAGGCCAGGGGTATCGTGTGGTTTTCGCAGTCGCCGGACCAGCAGGACGTCAACGACTGCATCAGCGGTGACGCCTTCCAGGACGCACGGGTTCACGCCACGCCGTGCCTGAAGGACCAAGTAGCCGCAGCGGGTGAGGTTAACGCTGAAGTCCGGATGCTGGCGCCTGTGCTCAATACACAGTCATATGTCTGGGATTTTGGACCGGGTACGGACACCATGCTGAAGGTAAAAGATCAAAGCGCCTATATCTTCGCCATGACTGATGATGGCGGAGTCGGCGAGAGAACCTTCACGCTTCCTTCCGGTCTGGCAGGAAGCGTTGTGGAAGTGCTGAACGAGAACCGTACCCTTCCTGTAAAGAACGGAACCTTCTCTGACCGCTTTGACAACGAATTCACCCATCACATTTACCGGATCGGACTCTGAGCCCGGGTGCGCCGGCACTTTCCCTGAAACTCTGGTGCGGCGCGTTGAACCGGCCTAGAGTGTCCCTACGGCAACCTCCACCCGTGGGGCCGGGAGACAACTCAAGTAACCAAATGGTGAGGCAGCACCCGCTGCCCCGCTGATCCAAGGCAGTGCAGCAGCTACGGATCGGCGGGAAATCGTTCTGTCTTGAGTTGGACGCCTCGGTGGAAGACTCTGAGTCTGGAGAAAGCCGGTCATGCTGCAGCCAAAGCCCTTTCTTTCCTGGGGTCTATTCCATGTCCTGGAGGCCCGCCACGCCAAGCCAAGCGACCACGGGATACGGTACGGGACTCGGGCGGGCCGGTTTGGGAGTTCCCGCGACAGGACGGTTGGAGCTGAACCTGCTGACAGTCCCCAACTGGATCTGGGTGGTGTACCCGTACGGCTCCTGCAATTCGAGGATGCGCTGCGGACCATCCTGGATAGGTGCGCGTCTGCCGGGACCAAGCCGTTGGCAGTCTGCTCTGCGAATCTTGACCACATCCGGCACTTCGGTTCGGGAAGTCGTTGGTCGCAAACCTTGGAGGTGCCCACGATCGACTGGTTGACCCTCATCGACGGGGCCCCCTTGGCCAACGAGGCAGAACGGATCACAGGTGCGCCGTGGCCCCGGCTCGCTGGCAGCGACCTCATCGGACCCCTGCTGGACGAGGCAGAAGAGCGGGGATTGCGGGTGGGCTTACTGGGCGGTTCAGATGATGCCCAACAAATGATCCAAGAGCGTTTTTCGGCAGAGCGGCCCGGATTGACCGTTGTTGGTTGGTGGGCGCCGGAGCGGCCGGTTCTCGGTGCACCCCCGAAGTCGGTCGAACTTGCCGCAGAGATCGCTGCCTGCTCCCCGGATATCCTCATCGTGTGTCTGGGGAAACCCCGCCAGGAACTGTGGATCAGGGAATACGGCCATCTCACAGGCGCCAAGGTCTTGCTTGCATTCGGAGCAGTCGTAGATTTCCTTGCCGGCCGTATCCGGCGGGCTCCCGCATGGGTTTCGGATCACAGCCTTGAATGGGCATGGCGACTCATGTTGGAGCCCCGCCGGCTTGCGCGGCGGTACCTGGTAGACGGGCCTGAGGCTTACTTGCGGCTTCGGAGCGACAGCAGACCTATGACCGCGCCTGCCGTGTTCCCGACATCGGATGCTCACAAGCCCACGGACGGGAACCGGGCGCCTGCAGCCCGGCATACTCCGGGTAGATTCGCTTCAGCAACGGAAGATGCGGATGTCGCCGTCATTGTCGTGACGTACAACAGTGCAGGCGATGTTGGTCCTCTGGTTGCGAGCCTGCGGGAAGAGACCACTGTGCACACCATCAAAGTGGTAGTGGCTGATAATTCACCTGACCGCCGGACCATGGCTGCCCTCGCCGAGTTCGACGACGTCATCACCCGCAGCACGGGCGGCAACTTTGGATATGCGGGCGGCATCAATGCCGCGATGCGCGCCGCCGGGCCGGCCGACGCGTTCCTCATCCTGAATCCTGACCTGCGCGTCGCGCCGGGGGCTATTGCGGCCATGCGGCGTCGGATGGCTTCTTCCGGGGCCGGCGTCGTGGTACCCGTCCTCGTGGACTATGACGGGAGCATCTACCCGTCGCTGCGTCGGGAGCCAGGGGTGCTGCGAGCGCTGGGCGACGCAGCGTTGGGAAGCAGGATGGTTGCCCGTCCGGGGTGGTTCAGCGAGATCGATTTCGATGACGAGAGCTATCAGTTTGCGCATCGTGTGGATTGGGCGACGGGGGCGGCCTTGTTGATCGATTCGATGGTGGCAGGGCGGGTGGGTGCTTGGGATGAGCAGTTCTTCCTGTATTCGGAGGAAACGGATTACTGCCACCGTGTCCGCGATGCGGGGTATTCGATTTGGTTCGAGCCCGCCGCAATGATGTGGCATGAACGGGGTGGTTCAGGAACGTCACCGCAGTTAACGGCATTGATGTCCGTTAATCGTGTGAGGTATGCGGAGAAATATTTCGGTACTTTGCGCTTGGCCGCGTTCCGGGCCGCTGTCCTTGCAGCCGAAGTGGCGCGGCTTAATAAGCCGGGGCATCGCGAAGCTGCGCGTGCGCTTCTTACGCCACGGTGGCGGGCGTCCCTGCCGCACGCTACGTCATCGAAGGTGTGCTGCGTGGAAGCTCCACCTTCAGGCACGGTGATCATTCCCGCACATAATGAAGCAGCTGTGATTGCACGGACCCTGGAATCGTTGAGCGAGGTAATGGCCTGGGGCACCGTGGACGTGATAGTGGCATGCAACGGTTGTACTGACGGGACAGAGGCCATAGCCGAAAGATTTGCCGGCGTGCGTGTGCTGCGGGTGGAAGCAGCGTCCAAAGCGGCCGCGCTCAACGCCGCTGACAGCGTGGCCCATCAGTGGCCGAGACTCTATCTCGACGCCGATATCGAGGCTGGCGCTGCGGCGGTTGCGGATGTCTTGAGAACGCTGCGGAAGGGGCCGTTCCTGGCGGCACGCCCTGCATTCCGCTACGACGCCAGGGGGGCTTCCCCATGGGTGAGGTCCTACTACCGGGCACGGATGCGGATTCCGGGAAGTTCGCAGGCATTGTGGGGTGCGGGGGCGTATGCCTTGAACGAATCCGGCCATGAGCGTCTTGGGACGTTCCCTTCCTTGACGGGTGATGACTACTACGTTGATGGATTGTTTGCTGCCGATGAAAAGACGGTATTGAGTACGGAACCGGTGGTGGTGAGGACTCCGAGGACAGCTTCCGCGTTGTTGGCCGTTCTTTGTCGAACGTATCGGGGCAATGCTGAGCAAAACCCGTCGGGTGGGAGTCCTTCGTCACTGCGGACGCTGCGTCAATTATTTGGCTCGGTCCGCAGTCCCCTGGCCGCTGCTGATGCTGTTATTTATGCCATCTTTGCGGCTGTTGGGCGCCACCGTGCCTTTCGCTCCCGTACCAAGCCGGTTGCGTGGGAGCGGGACAACAGCAGCCGCTGAGTTGCTAACCTTCGGGCGCGATTCTGTAAAGGGCGCCCGCGGTTCCGAGAAGCACGAACATCAGGCCGGCCGCCATAGGGAAAGACAGCGCATCGAAGAAGCCATAGGCGATGCCTGCCGCGACTATTGAGGCGAGCATTGCCTGGCTCGTCTGGCGCAGAGAATCGTCCCCCGCCATACGCCGCGCGCGTGAGGCACAGTATGCTCCTGCTGCGATGAGTCCGAGGAAGGCGGCCAGTCCGGCTATGCCGAGCTCAACGAGTAGGCCAAGGTACTGGTTGTCAACGATGACGTAGGCGGGAAGGAAGGTGCCGAACCCGCGGCCCATGAAAAGGTGCTGACTGATCATCCCGAAAGCAGTGGAGTAGCCGTTTGTGCGGGAGCTGATGCTGGGGTCGTTGGTTCCTACCGTGAAGAGGCCAAAGAGTGTCCCAAGCATTCCGGGTGATGCCACGTAAATGATCGCCACCAGTAGGGCAACCAGCATGATCGCCGACCGGCGGATTGCCTTGGGCCATACGAAGAGCAGGACGATGAACGCCGCAGTCATGCAAATCAGGGCTGCACGCGAAACGGACAGCATGGCGGCAACTGCGATGAGGCCAACGGGCATCCACCACAGGTTCCTGCGTTTCCCGGACTCCGTCAGGGCCAGCGTGATCGCCAGCGGTAGCGAGGTGGACAGAACCACACCGTACTCGAGCGGATGTACGGCCATGCCGGCCGCACGGATGAATCCGCCTCGGGAATCAATGTTGGCCAGTTCCGAACTCAGGCTCAGCCCCGGGATACGTATCCAGTCAATGAGGGATGAGCCGGTCGCTGATTGCAGGAGCCCCAGTGCGGCTGTCAGTCCGCCGACGACAGCGACGCAACGGATGACGGAACGTACGTTTTCCCGGGTCCGTAATCCGTCGACAGCCACCAGCAGCACGCCGGCCCAGCCCGCCAGCCTGAGCAAGCCCGCATCGGCAGGGCTGGCTTCAGTGTCGGGGAGTCCACGCAGCATGGCGAAGGCATAGCTGGCCAGGGCAACGAGAAGGAAGACCGTCAGAGCCACCCTGAGGGGGTGACGCCGGGTTGTTGTGGGTGTGACGCGTGTGAACTGGTGGAGTACCCACCAGCCGAACCCGGCGAGCGCGAACAGATTGCTGGGCCGACCGATGGATCCCAACGAGGAGATCACCAGATTCGATGGCAGAGCACACGTGAGGAGAATGTAGATGGTGAGGAAGGCGGTCGCGTCGGAGGCTCCGGGGCTCGATCCCCGAAGGCCCTCCCGGCGGAGCAGCGCGTTAACCCGGAACATGGGCTGGCCTCCTGCGACGGACAGTTCTGGCGCGGGAGTTTTTTGCCAGCATGCCGTCGGTAACTACTGCTGCGATCGTTGAAAGTGCAATGGACAACCCGATCCAGGTAACCGCGCCTTTGAGTCGGTTGATCTGACTGCCTCCGCCGAAGACAACTTCGGGGCTTGCCGGGGAAGTCAGCGTGGTGATGAGGTCATGGGTGACTCCGACTACTTCCTGGAGTTCGCGTGTTGCAGAGTTGATGGAGTCGACTACTTCATTGAGGACAGCCTGCACCTTCAGGGCGCTCGAATCCACAACCTGCACTGAGAGTACCGGCCAGCGGAAGCTCTTGGCCCATTGGCCTCCGCTGTTGAGCAGGTTCACGGAGTATCCCTGGCGAATTCCTGCGCCGTAGAGGGTGCCACTCGACAAGCTGAGGTCAACGGACCGGGAGTTGTAGTTGACACGCCGCTCGACCATGGCAGCGAAATCCACCAAGGATGAGTAGTCGTCTCCGGGAATCCAGTAAGCAGGTTTCCTGTCGGGCGCAATGAAGCTGACTTCGGCCTTGGTCCAGTAGACGGGTTCTGCTGACCTGATGGCGCCCAGGGAGGCCAGGCCAATGACCAGGCCGAAAGCGACGATGTACCAACGTCGGCAGAGTATGTGAAACAGGCTGGTCACCACCATGGTTATCCTGGCCTCTGCGTGGTGTGCAGCGTTGTGGCAGCGGTGGCCTGATCGTCACTCTCCAGGTCCGGAGCCGGGCGGTCTCCCACGGTAACAAGGGCTGGAAGCGTCTCCTCACCTGCGGTGTCGGGAGTGGTTTGTTCTCCATCGGCCATCCCTGTTTTCCGGCGTTTGGATGGTTTGCCCATGCGCTTTGGCGAGTCAGCGGGGTCGGTTGCTTCCCGCTTCTCCAGCCTCTTGGTCCTCCGCCTCAACAGCAGGCTGTCGAGTAGTACGGTCGTGATGAGAGTGAGGGCTGCGCCCCCGGCGCCTGCGACGAGGAGCATCTGTGTCCGAGCCTTGGCTTCGGGTATGGCAGTGCGGTCCTCGAGGAGCTTCATAACCGAGATGCGGGACGCATCCGGTACGCCGAGTACGTCCTGAAGTTCGTTCAGTGCGACAGGCACCTGATCGACCACCGTCCCCAGGATCTTCATCGTTTGGTCGGAAGCATCAGATGAGGCGGTGATCACCAGTATTGCTCCGCTCGTGCCACGGTCGGGTGCTGCGGTGTAAGTGTCCGTGCCGGTTTCCAAGCGGATCTTTTCTTTGAACTCTTCTGAGGACATCTTGCGTGTCAGAATGTCCAGGGCTTCATTCATGCCACCGAGGCCCAGGTAGGGGTTGCCACGTTCGCCAACACTCTGCACGGAAGGTAGCAGCACCAAGCTGGCTTGTGCCTTGTAGGTGTTGGGCGTGCTCGACTGCAGGACGAAGCATCCCGCGGCTGTCAGGGCCAGCCCCACCAAGAGGATGTACCACCGGCGAAAAATGCTGGATATAACGTTCCTGACTTGCATGTCCCGCTCCCCGCTACTTGGATTTGCCGATGGGGCGTTGCCTCGGCCCTTGGACCATGGACAGCGTCTTTGTCGCGCTTGCCATGAGGGTTTTTACGCGGTCTATGCCTTCAGTGCCCAGCACCGCGATAGTGGCTGTTTTTGCGGTGGCCCGGAGGCCCTCGCGCAGTGCACGCGCCGGTGAACCGTACAGACGATCCCGGAGGATATCCCTGCGGTCCGGCGCGGGTATGTCTGCCAGGAGACCAGGGAATGCAGTCCGGAAAGGTGCCGGTGACACTCTGCGGCCACGGATCCTGTTGCTGACGTTGTGCTCATGGATTACCTGCAGCCAGGCCGGGTCGCCGCGTAGGGTCCGCACGTCCAGGGATCGGCCCAGTTGGTTATGCCAGGCAGCCCAGCATGTGAGTGCTGCCGGCCACGGGGCGCTGACCGAACAAAAGGCATTCCTCGTGTCGCGTCGCAGGTAAACCGCATCCCGGCTCTTCACGACACCTGTTGCCAGGTATATGGCAGTTGCGGAGCTGACGGTGGCTGCGTCCTGCACGCGCTGCACAAAATCACATGACAGGGCATCGTCATTGTCCAGATTGGTTGTTAGCAGGAGGGGGCGGTGGCTGCTGACCGTTTCCTTGATGTCGGAGAGGAGTTCTTCAGGAGAGACTTCCGTTCGGAAGATAGGCCTGAAGGTGTTCTTCGCATTCAACTCTTCGATCCGTCGGAGCAGCCACTCGGGACTCTCGGGGTCAAAGTAGATGATCCAGTCGAAGTCCCTGTTGGTCTGACGCTGCACTGAGGGAAGGCAATACCGTTCAAAGAGGTTGATTCTTTCTTTGAGCCAGCCATCCTGGGCACGGACGAGGCTTTCGAAACCCTTTGAAGGGAGATTGAAGCGAGTGAGGATTACATGCGTCGTCATCACGGATTGACCGCTCGCAGCGTGGCTACTCATGGTGTCCTTCCCTGTCATATGCGGGTAGTTTGTCCTCGGTGGAAGCGCTCAGAAGTTTTCGCAGTGCACCAGCCCGCGAACTCCATGAGTTCTCCAGCGCAAGATGCCGCATCTCCTCGACTTCTTCAGGGCTTGGCCGCGTGCCCAGGCGCTCCTTCACCAGGGCCACGAAATGCGCGGGGTTGCCTGCAATTGCCAAGGAACTGCATTTCACAGCATGGGATGAGGGCAGATCAGTGGTCACTACGGGCAATCCGGCCGAGAGGTACTCGAGGGTCTTCAAGGGAAAACTGGAGCGATTGAAATCCGTGTCTGAGTAAGGGGTGAGGCCAACGGATGCGGTCAGCAGCAGCTTGCGCACCTCTTCCCGAGGGACGGCACCGCGCCAGTCCACGTTGTCGTGCTTGATCAATGCGTCCAAGCGGTGACCGACAACCGGGCTGGACTCAGATCTGGGACCTACGATCATCAGTGGGATTCCCGCGTTGGCCACAGATTCCAAAATGTCCAGGTCCAAGCGTTCATTGAGCTGACCTACGAGCACTGCAACCGGGTTTGGATCGGTTTGGCCCCGATCACCGTCCGGCCTCTGGCAACCATTCGGGAGAACTTGCACGGGGCGTCCGGCGAACCCCGATATTTTTGCCGCCAATCCCTCGGATACAGCTGTGACGACGTCGGCTTCCCGCAGATTGCGTTCAAGCGCGGCCCGAAGCAATGCCGGCGTGAAACCTATGAGTTCCGCGGCAGCCAGCCAGTCGTCTGTTATATGCAACACTTTGGGCGTCCGCGTCCCCGTGGGGAAGCTGACTATCGGTGAAGAATTAACCACAGCCTGAATGGCCCGTGGCGATCGTAGCAGGGCAGCCTGCATACACTTCTGCCCGATCCAGCCGGTGAGCGAGTGGCCCAACCTGCTGCTGAACAGCGGAGGCGCCGGAAGGCGGAGGCGTTCTATGACAGGGGCGACCTTCTCCGTGCTGCCGGCCAGGCTGGCGCGGGCTGCTGATCTCACGTCCGGAAAACGGAAAATGGGCGCAGGCTGGTCAACCCACAGGACGGGCGAGGCTTCAGCCAGCGCCTCTGCCAGCAGCCGGTCCGTTCCCGGGATGCCGTCCCATCGGCCGCCGGAGATGTACATGATGGCCCCGGTCATGGCCTGGACACCGCTGGAACGTGTATGTGCGCAGCAGCGACGGGCCGGGCATTGAAGTCGTCCGTGGCGGCCCGGCCCGTCAGTCGTTGCCAGCGCCTGCCGGCGACGTAGGAGCAGTACCGTGCAAAAGCGACCGCCTCCGCACGTGCGGCCTCGGCTGCCCCGGGGCGGGAGACGGTGAACTGCCCGTACAACTCCACTTGGCGTTCGGCGGCGCCGCTCAAGGAGAACCTGTCCTCAACCACATTCCGCCCAAGCGACCCCAACGCCCGTCGGAGGTCCGGGTCGTCGAACAGGCGGGTCAGGATAGCCGTAAGGGCCGGAATGCCTTCCCCGGTGGTGCCCGGACCGGAGCCATACCAGCCTTGCCAGAGGAACGTCGGCAACGTCTCCGGGGTGAGGAGCTCCCAGAAGCCCTGCTCCCCCTGCACTACCAGTGGCTTTCCAAACGCCAGCCCCCGCAGCGCCGAACCCCCCATGCCCAACACCACATCGGCGGCGGCGTAGGCGGGTCGGGGATCGGCCAGTTCACCGGTGAGGATCACAAGCCTGCGGCCCGCGTCGTCGTTGATGCGGCGGGCATGGTGGTGCACTATCTCGGCAGCCGGCCCCGAGCCCGCAATAATGAGCCGCACGGGCCACTCCCGGGAAAGAGCCCGTACAGACTCCATCGCTGCCAGTATTCCTTCCAGCTTCAGCTCCTGAGCCAAGCGCGTAACGCACACGACGGCCAAAGCGTCATCGCCCAATCCCCAGTGGCTGCGGAAAGTGCCGCCGCCGACAGTTGCCGCACTGACTGTTGCCACACTGTTGACGGAGGTGTCAACCGGCGGTTCCATGAGCGCCACACGGCGGCGTCCGGCGGCGGTCTCCACCTGGCGGATCTGTTCCGTGCCGACCACCAAGTGCATTGTGTACGGAATGAACGGCGCCACAGCCATGGACATGACCGTGGACACGGCCGTCGTGCCCGGGACGAGCCTGGCGGCGGCCAGGCATTCCAAAGCGGGCGGCCATTCGTAACCGTGGAGCACCTCGATCCTGCGCTCGCGGACGGTCTTTGCCAGGGCGCGGACAACACGGGGAGAAGGACGCTTGCCCGGCAGGGGCGCCTCCACGTAGTCCAGGCCGAGTTCCGTCGCGTGCCGCACCAAAGCCCCCGGCTGGCCAAACAGCACCACGTCGTGTCCCAAAGCCTGAACGGCGGCACCAAGTTCGATCGCGTTAAGCTGGCTGCCACCCAGCCCAAGGTCGTGGGGGTAGATCAGGATCCTCATGCCATTGCCTCCTCACGTCCCCTGCCCCAACGGCGCACGTCCCGCAGCTCGGCGCGCTTGAGGGCCAGGGTGGCGGCGATCGCAACCAAGCCGATTCCGGATCCGGCGAGGACCGCCACAACCGGCGAGCGCAGTTCCTGCGCAGCAAGGAAGGACCCCGCTCCGGTCACGACGGCGGCCCCCACCGGAAGTGCCAGGCGTCCGGCCATGTCCTTGGTCCGGACCCCTGCCCGCCGCAGGGTGCGCAGGTACATCGGGGTGGTCACCGCCACGGCAACCGCGAAGGGTGCAGCGGCAAGCCCGGGCATTCCGCCCCATGCAGCGCCCGCGATGAGGGCTGGAATCAGGGCCACCAGAGCTGCCGCCTGCACGTTGAAGATGGACATCGAAAGGCCAAGGACCACCAAGTAGTCATAGAGCAGTTCATGGATGATCCGCAGCGCAGCCAGCGGAGCCAACCACACCAGGGCCAGGCCCGCCGGTGCCCAGGCATCCCCGTACACGAAGGTCACCAGGGCCACGGAGCATCCCATCATGACCGCGCAGACCGGAAGGAGCACGGCCGAAAGGACGCCCAGCAGGGACAGCAACGCGGCACGCATGTCCTCCGGTCTGTCCTGCAGCCTGGCGAACGTGGCCGGAGCGACACTGCGCAGGGGCTGCGACAGGAGGGCCGCCGGCCAGCCCGCCATGTTGAACGCCATGACGTACAGGCCCAGGGTCACCGAACCGAGCATGTTGCCGGCCGCGAACTGGTCCACGTAGCCCACCCCGAAAGCCACCAGGCTGGCACCTGCCAGGGGCAGCCCGAACAGGAGGAGTTCCTTGGCTGATTTCGCGGAAAACCCGAAACGGAAAGGCAACGGGGAGAAGGCCACGAACAAGATCCCCGACACGACGCTTGCCGCCACGCGCCCCACGGCAAGGCTCATTGCGCCCATGCCGGCGATCACCAAGGCAAGGGATACCCCTGCCCCCAGCCACACGTTGACCTGGTCCACGGCCATGCGTTGGCCTTGCCGGAAATACCGTTGCAGCAAGGCAGCAGGGGTTGCCACCAGACCGTTGAGGACGATGCAGGCGGCCATGACACGCACAACGTCAGTCGCGGCGGGGTTCCCCATTGCTGAGGCAAAGTACGGCGCAGCGAAGTAAGTAGCGGCAAAAAGGATGACACTGCATCCCGTGGAAATGGTGGTGACCGTTGCAGCGATGGCCTTTGGATCCCCGGGCCAGCGGACTATGGCAAGGCTGACGCCCAGTTCGTTGAAGCTCAACACGGCAATAAGTGCCACGAAGGCCACCGCGTACGTGCCGAACTCAGCAGGACCCAGCAAACGGGCAAGGGCGATGCCAATGCCGATGGTTCCCAAGCGGGTCACGAACGCGTTGATGACACCAAGCCCGAACGCCTTTGATGGCGTGGGCCGGCCCCGCGTCGCGGACTGCTTGGAAAGGGTCACAAGATCCCCTCCAGCGCCGGAAAGTTGCCCCTTCGGATCACCCTTGCCGGCACGCCGGCCCAAGTCTCCTCGTCGGGAACATCACTGAGGACGGCGGCGCCCATGCCGATGGTCGCTCCCGCACCGACGGAACGGCGCTCGCGGACACTGGCGTTCATCCCAAGGTACGCTCCGCGTCCTATGCGGACGTTCCCGCCAAGTGACACACCGGCAGCGAAGGTGGCGAAGTCGCCCACCACGTCGTCGTGCGTGAAAGTAACCCCGGGCATGGCCACGACATGGTTTCCCAGGGTCACCGATGCTGTCATGGTGACGTGGGCCAGGATGATGCTTCCGTGCCCGATTTTGCAGCCTTCAGGAACGTGGACCGAGGTATCGATCGCCGTGGCGTACCGGTCCTCGGACAATCCGAGGGCGCGCAGGCGCATCACCACGCTTTCGCGGCCGATCCCGGAGCCTATGCAGACGAGGAGTTTGGCGTGGGGAAACTTCAAAGCGTCACGGATCGGTCCCAGCACATGGGCGCCGTCCACCACGCGCCCGAGTTTGTCCTCGTCGTCGTCGAGGATGCCGATGATGTCGAACGGGCCACTGCTGCGCACCATGGCCAGCACTTCGCGGGCCAGGCCGCTCGCGGCGATGAGGAGGAGCTCGCTCATCGTCCCCGCCCCGCTGCCCTGAGGATTGAATCGATAACCCGCAACTGGTCGCCCAGGGTCAGCTGGTGGTAGAGCGGGAGGATCAGCGTGTGGTCGGTCAGCCATTCCGTGGCGTCCAGGGTGGCGCTGCCGGTGTCCCGGGCGGAGTAGGCGGGCTGCCGGTGGGCGGCCATGATGCCGCGGCGGGCAGAGATCCCGTCACCTGCCAGGTGCGCCATCAGGTCATCGCGGCCCAGCGGGAAGGCTTCACCGACCTCCAGCCAGCATGACTGGTAGTTGCCGGTGCCGTAACCGGGGTCGCCCACCAGCCTGAGTCCCTCAACGTCGGCAAACGCATCGGCGTAGTTCGCCGCAAGATGACGACGGCGGGCTACCGCAGCGTGCAGGCGCCCCAGCTGGACCAGCCCGACGGCGGCCTGGAGGTCGGTCATGCGGTAGTTGTAACCGATCTCGAGGTATTCCTCCGCGGGTGCGAGCAGGCTCGCGTGCCGTTCAGCCGCGGAGACGCTCATGGCATGTTCGCGCAGCCGCCGCGCCCGGCCGGCGAGTTCTTCGTTCGGGGTGGAGAGCATGCCACCTTCCCCCGTGGTCAGGATCTTGCGCGGATGGAACGACCACGCAGCCAGCTCCGCTCCGGCCCCCACCGGCCTACCGCGGTACAGGGAGCCGATGGCGCAGGCCGCATCCTCGATCACCGTGATACCCAGCGGGTCGCACAACGCCCGGAGGGGTTCCAGGTCCACTGGAACGCCGCCTTGGTCCACGGCGATGACCGCCCGGGTTTCAGGGGTCAGGGCGGCGGCGACTGTCCCGGCCGTCACGCAACCGGTTACGCGGTCGACGTCGGCGAACACCGGACGCGCGCCCACGTACGACGGCGCGTTGGCCGTGGCGATGAAGGAGAAGGAGGGAACCACCACGTCCTGGCCCGGTCCCACCCCGGCTACGGCGAGCGCAAGATGCAGCGCCGAAGTGCAGTTTGAGACGGCAACTGCACACGCAACGTGCTGTTCCCCGGCGAACGCTTCTTCGAACTCCCGCACCTTGGGGCCTTGTGCCACCCATCCGGAGGCGATGACTTCCGCGACGGCCCGGGCTTCTTCTTCGCCGAGCCACGGTTTCATCACATCGATGCGTGCCACCGCCGCCTCAACACCGGAAGTGGTCATGGGGCCACCGCCTGTGCGGCGTCGGGGCGGGCAACGTGCCGGGCCGCGGCGATCTCTTCGCGCAGGGGCCGCCACCATTGGACCAGGGAACGCAGCCCGTCCTCCAACCCGACCGCGGCCTCGAAACCCAGGTCCCGCCGCGCCGTCGTGACATCTGCCAACCGGCGGACCACGCCGTTGACCGCCCGTTCGGGGCCGTGCTCCACATGAAGGGGCGATTCCATGACCCGCAGCAACGTCCGGGCCAGTTCGGCCAGGCTCGTCTCCGTCCCGCTGGCCACGTTGTAGACCCCTTCGGTGACGTCACTCGCCGCTGCCAGGACGTTTGCCCGCGCTACGTCTGCCGTGTGGATGAAGTCCATGGTCTGTTGACCGCTGCCGAAGATGAGCGGCGGCATACCGTCCACAATCCGTTCCATCCAACGGACCAGCACCTCGGTGTACAGGCCGTGGACGTCCATCCTGGGCCCGTAGACGTTGAAGTAGCGCAACAACACGTAATCCAGGCCGGACATCGCCCGGAAGCTGCGTGCCATCCCTTCGTTGAAGGACTTCGCCGCTCCGTAAAAGGTGTCGTTGTTGTGGTGGTGGTGCCTTTCGGGGGTGGGGAATTCCTCGGCCATCCCGTACACGGAAGCGCTTGAGGCGGCGATGAGCTTTCCCACGTTGTGCTCGGCAGCGGCTTCGAAGACGTTGAAGCTGCCGTCCACCAGGACTTCGAGCGCAAGCCGGGGTTCCTCTGCGCACTGGGTGATGCGGATGGCGGCCTGATGGAAGACCACGTCCTTATCCTTGGTCAGATCATGCACCAAATCCCGGTCACGCAAGTCCCCCTCGACCAGCCTGACCCGGCCCGAGGCGAGTGCGTCGTCAAGGTTTGCCCGGCGCCCGCGAACCAGGTTGTCGAGGACGTCCACGTGCGCCGCACCGGCGTCGAGCAACTGGTCCACCAAGGTGGAGCCGATGGTCCCGGCTCCCCCGGTCACCAGCGCCGTAGCGCCGAGCAGGGCATTCATTGGGAAACCTGCAAGGAAGCGTCGTTACCTGCCACGACGGCGGACTGACCGTCGGTGCCGAGGCTGCGGGTTACCGCTTCGAGCACGGACAGCACCCTGAGCCCCGATTCGCCGCTGGTGCGTGGTGTTGTCCGGTTGCGGATGGACGCGGCAAGTTCAGCGACCACTTGGGTGAGCGGTTCACGTTCCTGCAGCGCCGGGGACCAGGTGTCTCCCAGCCGGTAGGAGATGGCGCTCGCCTTCTTGTCCGCGGTGGAGCGGGGCTGGTGTTCCAGGCTGACCCCGCGATCGTAAACGCTGATCCGCTGCTGCGGGTTCAAGTCGTCCCATACCAGTGTCCGCTTGGAGCCGCCGATGATCATCTGGCGGATCTTGGTGGGGCTGAGCCAGTTCACGTGGATGTGCACCATCGCATCGTTGGGTAGGCCGAAGGTCAGGTGTCCCACGCAGTCCCTGCCGGTTCCGAGGGGGTCTGCGCCGTGGGCCGATATTTCCGTGGGGTGCAGTCCGCCGGGCAGGACAAAGTCCAGGATGGAGAGATCATGCGGGGCCAGGTCCCAAAATACGTTCACATCAGGTTGCACCAGGCCCAAATTGATCCGTACGGAGTCCACGTAGAGGATGTCCCCCAAGGCCCCGCTGGAGACGAGCTCCTGGATCTTCAGGACCGCCGGGGTGAAGCAGTACGTGTGGTCCGCCATGAGCACCAGTCCGCGGGACCTGGCTTCTTCCACCATTTCCAGGCCCTTGCTGCGGCTGTCAGCGAGCGGCTTCTCCACCAGGACATGCTTTCCCGCACGCAGCGCCGTCATCACTACGCCGTGATGGGTGTGCGCCGGTGTCGCCACGGCAACGGCGTCGAGGTTGTAGGTGTCCAGCAGTTCGTCCAAGGATTCGACGACGGCCACGCCGCCTACCGTTTCGGCCAGCCGCAGGCCCCGGTCGACGTCCAGGTCGCAGATCGCCACGAGTTCCCAGTCGGGGCTGGCTTTGAGGTTCCGGGCCAGATTGGGTCCCCAGTAGCCCGCTCCGACGACGGCGATCCGCAGCTTGGGCAGCAGGGCGCGGCCGTTCAGGTGGCCTGAGGGAATGGTTCTCATGCTCATTTTCCACTCGGATTCTGTGATGGTGACTCGGATAGGGAGGTGTCAGTAGGCCCCGGACGGTTGCATCATCGCCCGGAAGGTCCGCCACATGATGATCAGGTCGCCCGCGATGGACCAGTTCTCCACGTAGTAGAGGTCCAGACGGACCGCCTCTTCCCAGGGGAGGTCGGACCGGCCGTTGATTTGCCATAAGCCTGTGATGCCGGGCTTGATCAGCAGCCTGCGGTGGGTGTGTTGTTCGTAGCCGTCCACTTCGCGGAGCAGGGGCGGGCGCGGGCCTACGAGGCTCATGGAACCGGTGAGGACGTTCCAGAACTGCGGCAATTCATCCAGGGAGTACTTGCGCATCCACCGCCCGCACTTGGTGATGCGGGGGTCGTTCCGGAGTTTGAACAGCACCCCGGCCCCTTCGTCCTGCGCGGTGAGCTCAGCCAGCCGTTCCTCGGCATTGACCACCATGGAACGGAACTTGAGCATCTTGAAGGTTGTGCCGCGCTTGCCGATCCGCTCCTGCCGGAACAGCACGGGGCCGGCGCTGTCCGCTTTCACGATCATCGCCAGGACCAGAAGCAACGGTGCCAGCGCCAGGAGCGCCATCGTGGCGATGCAAATATCCATGAGCCGCTTCAGGGTGTGCTTTCCCCCCGAATAGTGCGGGATATCCACGTGCATCAGCGGTAGGCCTTCCACCGGGCGCCAGTGGATCCTTGGGCCGGCCACGTTGGTCAGGGTGGCCGCGAGGACCAGTTCGGCGGCATCTTCTTCGAGCCGCCAGCCGAGTTCCCGGATGAACTGGTTTCCGCCCGGCACCGGTCCTGCCACGATGACCGCATTTGCCCCGGTCTGGTGGACGGTGTGCGCGACGCCATAGATGGAGGAAAGGACCGGCACCCGCACTGCGTCCACTACCAGCGATGCCCCGCGACGCGCTCCCGGAAGGCACGCGCCAACTATGTCATAGGGCGCACAGGACCTGCGGTTGATCTGCTTGATGACATACCGCACGTCCTCCGGTTCGCCGACGACGACGGCGCGGGACAGGCAAAGGCCCCTCGCCTTTTGGCGTCCCAGCCAGCGCCGGAACGCCCACCGGCTCAACGACAGCATGGTGACGCCCAGGGGCAGGGAAACGAGAACGAACGTGCTCGCGGATTCGATTCTGAGCACCAGTGCCGCCACGGCCAGGAAACCGAAGACCCTGAGGCTCGCGGAGATGACGCGTTTGTACTCTTCGGCGCCGATCCCCAGCACCTTGGGGTCCCGGGTGCGGTAGGCCTCAAGGGCCCCTATCCACGCCAAGGCAATCACGAGGGCCAGGACAGTTTGACGGGTGCTTCCCTGGCCTGCAGCGGTGAGAGCGAGTCGGTCGGTGTTGATGAGGTAACCGGCAAAGACCGCTGCGGATACCAGCGTGCTGTCGGCGAAACGAAGGGTGTTGACCAGCATCCGGGTCCACGAACCACGGTCACGGGGTGGAGCTTCGCCTATGGTCATCCGGTGGGTGACTGGCGGGACGAGGTCAGGGGTGACATCCGTCCTCGGCGCCGCCAGCCCCGCCTTTTCGGTCCGCTGTGCAGCAACGGACCCGCCAATCCAGGGAGACGCCGGCGGATTGACGTGGTCGGCAACAGACTGTTCGGCGAAAGCTCTTCCACCGTGGTGGGCATCCACGGTGCGGCGTAGTGCTCCCTTGCTTTGACGCAAGACTGGAACTCGTACCATGGAAGCCTTCTTCGCAAACTCTGCCAATTGCCTACCACCCAGTGAAGCCACGCGGTGTCGGGGGCGCACCAGTAGTCAGTACTCAACTTTGCTCAGTTTTCCCTCAGGGCCTACTCGCGGGTACACCCCTGCGGTACTCAGTACGGTGCGGTGGGACACTTGGTATTCGAAGCCGGTTTGCGCCCGTTTTCAGGCTCCCGCCGGTACAAAGCGGCTGATGGACAGCACAAAAACGGCCACCCTTTGGGGGTGGCCGTTGTGGAAACTGAGTTACTCTTCCAGACTCTCCAGGTCTTCATCGAGGACTTCGTCGTCGTCCTCTTCATCATCGTCGAAGACCTGGAGGGGAGTAACCTCGGAATAGGCCTCGTACAGCGCATCCTCGTACACTTCGAAGGCGTCGGCGACGGCGAAGAATGCGGCCTCGACGGTGGGATCACCTTCCCCGCGACGGGCGGAAGCCGCCGCCAGATGTTCCTCAAGGGCGGCGGTCAGTGACTGCAATGCGACACGCGGATCGATGGTCATGACTTCACGTTAGCCGGAAAAGGACCAAAATGGAGAGGGATGAAGGAACAATTTAGGGGCGTCTCCGTAGAGCGCCAACGTGACTATGCACGTCAGTACGAATACCTCGTACTGACGATAGGTCCTGAGGATTCCTTGCCCGAGGCCCGCCGCCGGCTCGCGGAACACTCTGAGTACGGCAAGTGGGAATTGGAACGCAGCCGCCTCTACATGGGCGGAAGCAGGCGCTTCTGGCTGCGCCGCAAGGTTTACTCCGTTCAACGGACGGTGTAGCTGCCCGGCTCAGGCCTCCAAGGGGCCCAGCCACGCGCTGGCCACCGTGTTATGCGCCGACTCGTCATTGGACGGGTGGAAGATCCCGGCCAGGACGTCGCGGTAAAGCCGTTCAAGTTCGGAGCCGCGGAAGTAGCTTGAACCACCCGAGACCCTGATGGCCAGGTCCACCACGTAGCGGGCGTTTTCCGTGGCCCGGGACTTCAGGCCAACAAGCTTGGGAAACCATTGCGGACCGTGGTCCACCATCCGGTCCACGTCCCGCGTGATGGCGGACAACTGGGGCAGCATCCCGTCCATCGCCATGGCAGCGTCGGCAATCTTCCACCGGATATCCGGGTCCTGGGCGAAGCTGCGTCCACCGTACTTCGCCGAGACACGGCGCTTCACGTTATCAACGGCCAGGGCGAAGGCGCGCTCGGCCAGTCCGGTGTAGACGGCAGCCAGCAGCGTTTCGAAGCACGCAAAGATGGCGAAGATCAGCAGGTCTTTATTCGGCCCGACGGGAAGCTTGCGGAAGATCCTCTCTGCCGGGATCACCGCGTCGGTGAGCAACGTCGTGTTGGACGCGCTGGCACGCATGCCCAGGGTGTTCCAGTCGTCCAAGGTTTCATGCCCGGGCTCGTCGCGGCGGAGGAAACCGAAGACCAGCTCGCCCTCCCCGTTGCGTGCGTCCGCATCTTTGCCGAACGTCCCCAGCCGGGTCCAGCCGCGTGACAGGCTGGTGAAAATCTTCCGCCCCGTGAAGCTGTAGCTGCCATCAGGCAACGGCCTCGCCACGGTACCGGAGTCGAACAGCATGGAGTCGTTGCCGGCCTCCGAAATCCCGAAGGCAAAGATCTCGCCCTGCCCGGCGTCCTTCAGGACGAAGTCCAGCGAATCGTCGCCGCGTGCGGACATGGCACGCGCGACGCCGGTCCACACCAGGTGCATGTTCACCGCCAGCGCCGTGGCCGGGGCCGCCGTTGCGAGCCGGCGCTGAAGCTCCGCCACCGCTTCGAGGCCCAGTCCCCTGCCGCCGTCGGCCTCGGGAACAAAGACTTTCAGGTAGCCGGCGTCGGCGAGGTCCTGGAGGTCTTCGTGGAAGAATCGGTTCTCCTGGTCGTAGCCGGCCGCGCGGCTCCTCAGCCGCTCCAGCAGTTCCTCAGGAAGGATGTCTTCCGGTGCCATGCCTGTCTCCCCTGTCTGCGCGTGCTTCACGGTGCCTAGTAGTTGGTGAGGAGACGGTTGAGGACCCGTGCACCGAACTTGAGGGAGTCCGCGGGAACGCGTTCATCCACCCCATGGAACATGCCCGTGAAGTCCAGCTCGTCGGGGAGCATCAGGGGCGCAAAGCCGTACCCCGTGATCCCGATCTTGCTGAGCGACTTGTTATCCGTCCCGCCCGAGAGGGTGTAGGGCAGGACCTTCGCTCCGGGATCTTCGGAGTGGAGGGCATCGATCATCGAATCCACCAGGTTGCCCGCGAACGGAACCTCAAGGGAGATGTCCTTGTTGTCGTAGCTGATCTCGATCCCGTCGCCGGCGAGCTCCTTGATGATGTCGAAAACCTTTTCCTGCTGGCCCGGCAGTGTCCGGCAATCAATGAAGGCCTCAGCGGACTCGGGGATGACGTTGTGCTTGTAGCCGGACCGCAGCAGTGTGGGGTTTGACGTGTTCTGCAGCGTCGCGCCGACAAAACGCGCAACGGTTCCGAGTTCCTTGAGGAGGATGTCGGGGTTGTCCGGGTCGAACTCGACGCCGGTCAGTTCGGTAACACCGTCCAGGAACTGCCTGGTGGTGGGCGTCAACTCGATGGGCCACTGGTACTCGCCAATCCGGGTGACGGCGGCCGCCAGCCGGGTGACAGCGTTGTCGGTGTTGATCTGCGAGCCGTGGCCTGCCCGGCCATGGGCCACAAGGCGCAACCAGGACAGTCCCTTTTCCGCGGTCTGCAGGAGATAGGTGCGCTGCCCGCCAATGGTGGCGGAGAATCCGCCGACTTCGGAAATGGCTTCGGTGGCGCCGTCGAAGAGTTCGCGACGATGTTCGACGGCGTAGCGCGCGCCGTAGGTGCCGCCGGCCTCCTCGTCGGCGAAGAAGGCGAAGATGATGTCACGCTTCGGTTTGCGGCCGGTTCGGGCGAAATCACGCAGGACCGAAAGGATCATGGCATCCATATCCTTCATGTCCACCGCGCCGCGGCCCCAGATGAGGCCGTCCTTCAGCTCGCCGCTGAATGGATCCACGGTCCACTGCTCTTTCATGGCCGGCACCACGTCCAGGTGACCGTGGACGACCAACGCGTCAGCTGAGGGATCTTCGCCGGCCATGCGGGTCACTACGTTGGCGCGGCCCGGAGCGGACTCGAAGATTTCAACATCCAGTCCGACGTCGCTGATGAGCGCTGCCGTGTATTCGGCGGCGGCCCGCTCACCCGGACCACTGCCATCTCCGAAGTTGGACGAATCGATGCGAATGAGCTCCTGGCAAATCCGGACAACTTCGTCTTCGGGGCGGATGACAGACATGGATATTCTCCTTGCGTGGCTGGGCTTGCAGGTGAGGCGGACAGGCAGTGCGGGTTCCGCTGCTGCTGCGTCCCCTACCTCAGCCTACTCACCGGAGCCGTGAACCGGGACCGGAAAAGTCCGTCCGGGTAGCAAAGGAACGCCCGGCGGTTTTAGCCTTCTCCCGGATTTTTTAGTTCCTTGAAACCGTGTTAGAGTTTTTCTCGCTGCTTCGGAGCAGAGAGAAGCGTCAAACGCGGAAACTCCCTCTGAAATACCACCTGCGCGGGTGGCGGAATGGCAGACGCGCTAGCTTGAGGTGCTAGTCCTCGAAAGGGGGTGGGGGTTCAAGTCCCCCTCCGCGCACCAAGGCAAGGCCCGGAATCCACGGATTCCGGGCCTTCTTTGTTCCTGATCCCTTGCGGCAGCCATGGTGGCCGGTGACGGCGGCAAGCACCCGTGGTGATTGCCGCCGTCGTATGTTCCTGCGTCAGTTGAGGGCAGCCACGGAACCGGTAAAGTGCCGGCGCCCGCTGCGCGGATTCCACGCCACATAGTCCGAACGCTGCCACGCCCCTGTTTCGGTCTGCACAGTGGAGATGTCCAGCGCCACGCGGCCGGGCAGGAAGACGGGTGCCTCGAAGGCCACCTCCCACACAAACGCCTCGGCTTTCACGGAACCGACGTCTGCCAACGCACGCGATGCCAGGTACATGCCATGGGCAATCGAACCGCGAAGGCCCAGGGCTTTGGCTGACAGTGCGCTGAGGTGAATCGGGTTGAAATCGCCGGAAACGGCTGCGTAATTGCGGCCGGTGTCCACGCCGAGCTGCCACAGCGCGGTGGGGAACGGCGGAGAGAAATCCGGCTTGGCAGCGCCGTTGGGACTGCCCGGCTTGTCGATTCCCGGCAGGAAGACTCCCTTGGACAGGTAGGTGGAAACGCCCCGCCACAGCAAGGAGCCCGACCCGCTGGAGCGGACTTCGGCAACGACGTCCACCTGCGTCCCCACCCGGTGACCGGACAGGTTTTCCGTCCAGGCGCGGATGTCCAGTGCGTCCTGGAAATGGATGGGGCTCAACTGCTCGATCCGGTTCCGCACATGGATCATGCCCAGCAGCGGAAGGGGAAAATCTTCCCGGTTCATCACGCTCATGGCCACCGGGAACGCCAGGGCATGGACAAACCCGGCGGGGAGGACGTCGCTGGCCGTCTCCCCTATCAGGTGCTGGTACGCCGTGAGGTTTGCGACGTCGGGCACGACTGCCCGCACTTCGTGGCTGACTTCAGGGAGCTTCCCTTCGGGCATTGATCCCAGGACGCGCCGGCGGGCTGCTGTCGCAGCGGCGTTGACATACAACTTGGACAGCGACGGAAGATCGCCAAGGATGATGGGCTGCGTCTGGATCATGCGCCCACCAGCTGCTGCCCGCAGACGCGCAGTACTTCCCCGGAGACACCGCCGGCTGAATCGCTGGCGAGGAATGCTATGGCTTCGGCAACATCCTGCGGTTTGCCGCCCTGCTTCAGGGAGTTCAGCCGGCGGGCGGCTTCGCGTACTGCCATCGGCATCCGTGCAGTCATCTCGGTTTCGATGAATCCGGGAGCCACGGCATTGATGGTGCCACCGAAAGGTTCCATCAAGGGCGCTGTGGCCCTGACCATACCGATGACGCCGCCCTTGGAGGCGCCGTAGTTGGTCTGGCCCCTGTTGCCGGCGATGCCGCTGGTCGAAGAAACGGAGATGATGCGGGGTGAGTCCTTGAAGTGGTCGGAGGCAAGCAGTGCCTCGTTGATCTTCAACTGTGCGGCGATGTTCACGTTGATGACCGATTGCCAACGCCCCGGGTCCATGTTCGCCAGCAGCCGGTCGCGGGTGATGCCCGCGTTGTGCACCACGATGTCCAGCTTCCCGTGGCGTTCGACGGCGTGCTCGATGATGCGTTGGCCGGCATCGCTTCGGCTGATGTCCAGCTGCAGGGCAGTGCCGTGGATTCCGTTGGCCACAGCCGCCAAGTGGTCGCCCGCGGCGGGGATGTCCACAGCGACTACCGTGGCGCCGTCACGGTGCAGCGTTGCAGCGATGGCCGCCCCGATCCCCCGTGCCGCGCCTGTAACCACCGCGACCTTGCCCGCCAGCGGCTTATCCATGCTGCTTGGCAGCTTTCCGGCCGGCGAAGAAACCGTGAGGAACTGCCCGTCGACGTAGGCGGAACGTCCGGAGAGAAAGAACCGTACGGCGCCCAACGCTGACGGGCTGGTGGTAGCCAGCTCTTCGCCCAGCAGAATGCCGTTGGCCGTGGCGCCGTTCCGCAGTTCCTTTGCCAGGGAGCGTAGGAAGCCATCGATTCCCTGGCGGGCGGCGGAAGAGGCCGGCGTGGGCGCCGTCCGCGGAGTCCGGGAGACAGTGATGACGCGGCCGTTCGGAGCCAGGTCCCGCAACGACGTTCCGACGCTCAGCACCGGCTTGCCCAGGTCCTCGGGGTGTTGCACTGCATCAAGGACGACGATGATGGCTCCCAGCTTTTCCTTGGGAAGCGCGTTTCGCCGCACATCCAGCCCCCACCCCAGGAGCGTGGTGGCGAGGTCGTCGGCGCCTACACTGTCGCCGTTGACCAGCACGGGTCCGGTGATGAGCGGATCTCCAGGGTGGTACCGGCGCAGGATGGCCGGCTGGGGCAGGCCGAGCCGCTTGGCGACATCCCGGCCGATGCCGCTGTTGACGAGCTGAGTGTATTTGTCCGTCACGGTTCCCCCTACGCTGCTTCCAAAATAGCGACGACACCCTGGCCGCCGGCCGCGCAGACGGAAATCAGTCCGCGGGCCGGCCTGCCGTCAACCTTGCCGGTCCCGTGCAGTTGCTTGGCCAAGGAGGCCACGATCCGGCCGCCCGTCGCGGCGAACGGGTGACCTGCAGCCAATGACGAACCGTTGACGTTGAGTTTCGCCCGGTCCACCTTGCCAAGCGCGCCCTCGAGGCCGAGGCGCGTCTTGCAGAAGTCCTCATCCTCCCAAGCTGCGAGTGTGCTGAGGACCGTGCCGGCGAAGGCCTCGTGAATTTCGAAGAAGTCGATGTCTTCGAAGGTCAGGCCATGGCGGGCCAGGAGCCGCGGGACGGCGAACACCGGCGCCATGAGCAGGCCGTCCTTGCCGTGGACGAAGTCGACGGCGGCAGCCTCGCCGTCGAGCACGGTGGCGAGCTTGGGGAGACCATGGTTGTCCGCCCATTCTTCGCTGGCCAGCAGCACGGTGGAGGCACCGTCGGTCAGCGGCGTGGAGTTGCCGGCGGTCATGGTGGCTTCGGAGCCGAGGTTTTTCCCGAAGACGGGCTTCAGGGACGCGAGCTTGTCGAGGCTGGTGTCAGGGCGCAGGTTGGAATCGCGGCTGAGTCCCCGGTACGGGGTGATGAGGTCGTCGAAGAAGCCGCGTTCGTAGGCCGCTGCCAGGTTGCGGTGGCTGTTGAAGGCCAGTTCGTCCTGCGCTTCACGGGAGATCTTCCACTGGGCGGTGGTCAGGGCCTGGTGCTCCCCCATGGAAAGGCCCGTCCGCGGCTCCCCCGTGGAAGGAGCGTCGGGCGCGAGGTCCTTGGGGCGGATCTTTCCGAGGAGGCGCAGTTTCTGGACCGGGGTCTTGGCGCGACTGAGGTCCAGGAGGATTTCCCGGAGTCCTTCGCTGACGGCGATCGGTGCGTCAGACGCGGAATCGACGCCCCCGGCGATCGCTGAGTCCAGCTGTCCCAGCTTGATCTTGTTGGCCAGGCCCAGGACGGTTTCGAGGCCGGTGGCGCAGGCCTGCTGCAAGTCATAGGCCGGTGTTTCCGGCGACAAGGCGGAGCCCAGCACCGCCTCACGGGTGAGGTTGAAGTCCCGCGAGTGCTTGAGTACGGCTCCTGCGGCGACTTCGCCCATCCGTTCCTCCTGGAGGCCGAACCGTGCAATCAGGCCATCCAGGGCGGAGGTGAGCATGTCCTGGTTGGAGGACTTCACGTAGGCCCCGCCGCTGCGGGCGAAGGGTATCCGGTTTCCGCCCACGATCACGGCGGGCCGGACCGCCTGTACGTCACGTGCGGCATCGGCAGGGCGGTCGGTTGCAGCCATGGTTGTCTCCTTCGGCAAGGGGCTAGTTACTGATACCCAGCGTACCTGATACGCTGGGTATCGTGAACATCTCCCCAGCAGATTCCCGTGTCGGCCCGTCGGAAGATCCTGCCGGCGCCATCGACGGCAGGGCTGCCCGCTGGCAAACGCACCGCGAAGAGCGTCGGCGGGACCTCATCAAAGCCGCCCGCAAGGCCGTCCATGCCTTGGGCAGCGATGCCTCCATGGAGGACATCGCCGGAGCTGCGGGAACGTCCAAATCCGTGTTCTACCGGTATTTCGGGGACAAGGCGGGGCTGCAGCAGGCCATGGGCGAGGTGGTCCTCGGCCAGATGCAGCGGCGCATGAAGGAAGCCGCCCAGTCTGCCCAGACTCCACGCGAGGGTCTCTTTGCCATGGTTTCCGCATACCTGCAGATGGCTGAATCAAGCCCCAACGTCTATGCCTTCATTACCCGGCTGACTCCAGGGGAAGCGTCGGCCCAGGACGCGATCGCAGCGTCCGGGGCTTTGGGCAACTTCTTCGAGCAAGTCACTGAGATGATCGCGACTCCGATGCGCCAGTACTTGGGCGAGGACAAGGAAGCGCTGATCGAGTACTGGCCCACCGCGGCTATTGGCCTGGTCCGGAACGCCGGCGAAATGTGGCTGGGAAGCCCGGCCAGCGACTCGAAGCCCAACCAGGCCGCCATGGCCGCCAACATCACCGATTGGCTTTGCCTGGGCATCGCTCCGATGCTCGCCACCACCACCTGACACCAGCAATGACGCATTAGTTGTCCGGACTCACAGAAGGAAGAACCATGACAGAAGTAGTGGACCGCGCATCATCACCTGCATCGCCCGGTAGTACAACCGCCGCGGCGGATGGCGCCAAGGTCGCCGTCGAACCCCGGGTAGACGTTGCAGCCCTGGGAGAGCAGCTTCTGGGACGATGGGCGGACATCCGCCTGCATGCACGGGACCTGGCCGGCCGTGAAGTGGTGCAGAAGGTCGAGGGACTGACGCATACCGAGCATCGGAGCCGTGTCTTTGGGCAATTGAAGTACCTCGTGGACAACAACGCCGTACATCGTGCGTTCCCTTCCCGCCTGGGTGGGTCGGATGACCACGGGGGCAACATCGCCGGCTTCGAGGAACTCGTCACAGCCGACCCCTCGCTCCAAATCAAGGCGGGCGTGCAGTGGGGCCTGTTCGGTTCCGCCGTGATGCACCTCGGAACCAGGGAGCACCACGACAAGTGGCTCCCCGGAATCATGAACCTCGAAATTCCCGGATGCTTCGCCATGACCGAAACCGGGCATGGGTCCGACGTCGCCAGCATTGCCACAACGGCCACTTACGACGAAGAGACCCAGGAATTCGTTATCGACACGCCCTTCCGGGCGGCGTGGAAGGACTACATCGGCAACGCCGCCAACGACGGCCTGGCCGCCGTCGTTTTCGCCCAGCTCATCACCCGGAAGGTCAACCACGGCGTGCACGCCTTCTACGTGGACTTGCGCGATCCGGCAACGGGCGACTTCCTTCCGGGCATTGGTGGCGAGGACGACGGCATCAAGGGCGGGTTGAACGGTATCGACAACGGACGCCTCCACTTCACCAACGTCCGGATCCCCCGCACCAACCTGCTGAACCGTTACGGTGATGTCGCTGTCGATGGAACCTACTCCTCCACCATCGAGAGCCCCGGCCGCCGGTTCTTTACGATGCTCGGCACCCTCGTCCAGGGACGCGTATCGCTGGACGGTGCTGCCGTTGCGGCCAGCAAGGTGGCCCTGCAATCGGCCATCCACTACGCCGCCGAACGTCGCCAGTTCAACGCGACATCACCCACCGAGGAAGAGGTGCTGCTGGACTATCAGCGTCACCAGCGCCGGTTGTTCACGCGTCTGGCCACCACCTATGCGGCCAGTTTCGCGCACGAACAACTGCTGCAGAAGTTCGACGACGTCTTTTCCGGAGCGCACGACACCGACGCCGACCGGCAGGACCTGGAAACCCTGGCCGCGGCCCTGAAGCCGTTGAGCACCTGGCACGCCCTGGACACACTCCAGGAATGCCGTGAGGCCTGTGGCGGAGCCGGCTTCCTGATCGAAAACCGTTTCGCTTCCTTGCGGGCAGACCTGGATGTCTACGTCACCTTTGAGGGCGACAACACCGTCTTGCTGCAACTGGTGGCCAAGCGCCTCCTGGCCGATTACGCCAAGGAGTTCCGTGGCGCCAACTTTGGCGTCCTGGCCCGGTACGTCGTGGACCAGGCTGCGGGCGTGGCCTTGTACCGGACAGGCCTGCGGCAGGTCGCGCAGTTTGTGGCGGACTCGGGTTCGGTCCAGAAGTCGGCCTTGGCACTGCGCGATGAAGAAGGGCAGCGCACCCTGCTGACGGACCGGGTCCAGTCCATGGTGGCCGAAGTCGGCGCTGCCCTCAAGGGCGCCGGAAAGCTCCCGCAGCACCAGGCGGCGGCACTGTTCAACCAGCACCAGAATGAGCTGATTGAAGCCGCCCAGGCCCACGCTGAGCTCCTGCAATGGGAGGCCTTTACGGAGGCATTGGCCAAAGTCGATGATGCGGGAACCAAGGAAGTGCTGACCCGGCTTCGCGACTTGTTCGGGTTGTCCCTGATCGAGAAGCACCTCTCCTGGTACCTCATGAACGGGCGGCTCTCGATGCAGCGGGGGCGCACGGTTGGCACTTACATCAACCGGCTGTTGGTCAAGATCCGGCCGCACGCACTGGACCTCGTGGACGCCTTTGGCTACGGCGCGGAGCACCTTCGGGCAGCCATTGCCACCGGAGCCGAAGCGACCCGCCAGGATGAAGCGCGGACCTACTTCCGCCAGCAGCGCGCCAGCGGCAGTGCCCCGGCGGACGAGAAGACGCTGCTTGCGATCAAGGGAGGCAAGTCCCGCTAGGCGTCCGTTACAAACGCCTTAAGCGCTCGACGGCGCCGTTCCCGATTTTCGGGGGCGGCGCCGTCGTGCGTTTGTTCCGTGGACTCCGGAGCTTAGGAAAGGACCGAGCGGTAGACCTCAAGGGTGGTTTCGGTGATCGATTCCCAGGAGAAGTGCTCCTCCGCCCGGCGCCGTCCGGCAGCGCCCATTTCCCGGGCCCGGGCAGGGTCGGAGACAACCTGGTTGAGCGCGGCGGCGAAGTCCGCTACGAACTTCTCCGGATCGAGCGGCGTTCCCGTGCCGTCGGTGACCTGCTCGAGTTCGACCAGGAGGCCGGTCTCCCCGTGCTGGACAACCTCGGGAATGCCACCGGTGGCACTGGCAACCACTGCCGCCCCGCACGCCATGGCTTCCAGGTTGACGATTCCCAGCGGCTCGTAGATGGACGGGCAGGCGAAGGCAGTGGCGTGGCTCAGGACCTGGATCAGCTCATGGCGGGGCAGCATTCGCTCGATCAGGATGACGCCGTCGCGCTTGGACTGGAGTTCCTCGATCAGTTGGGCTGTTTCGGCGGCCAGTTCAGGAGTGTCCGCAGCACCCAGGCAAAGGACCAGCTGGACATCCTCGGGCAGGCTGGACGCTGCACGCAGGAGGTAGGGCACGCCCTTCTGGCGCGTGTTGCGGCCCACGAAAACGACGCTTGGCTTGCCGGGATCGATCCCCAACGCCCGGACTGCGTCCTCTTTTTCGTCCCGCTCCCACAGGGAGACGTCGATTCCGTTGTGGACCACCCGCACCTTGCCGGGATCCACGTTGGGGTAGCTGCGCAGGATGTCCTGCCGCATGCCTTCGGACACGGCGATGATCGCCGCCGCTGCCTCGTAGGCGGTCTTCTCCACCCAGGAGGACAGGGCGTAGCCGCCACCAAGCTGCTCGGCCTTCCAAGGGCGCAGCGGCTCAAGGCTGTGCGCGCTCAGCACATGCGGGATTCCGTGCAAGAGCGAAGCCAGGTGGCCTGCCATGTTGGCGTACCACGTGTGCGAATGGATCAGGTCCGCTCCAGCGATGTCCGGCACTATCCGCAGGTCCACGCCGAGTGTCTGGACAGCGGGGTTCGCATCGCCCAGATCCTCCGGGGTTGAGTAGGAGTCAACGGTAGCCCCGTGGTAATCGGCATCACGCGGCGCACCAAAGGCGCGGACGTGGAGATCAACGTGCTTTGCAAGCACCCGGCTCAGTTCGGCTACGTGGACTCCGGCACCACCATAAATTTCCGGAGGGAATTCTTTAGTCACAATGTCTATACGCACGCTAACCAACGTAGTCGTTCCGGCGTATGTGTTCTAGTGTGAAAGGGTCCGGAAAATCGGACTTTTGGGGGCTACGAAGTCGTACGGGGAGCTGTGACCATGGCGTTGAAGAAAGTATTGGCTATCGTGCTGGCGGGCGGCGAAGGCAACCGCCTGATGCCGTTGACGGCGGATCGGGCCAAGCCAGCCGTGCCGTTTGCCGGGGGGTACCGGCTGATTGACTTTGCATTATCCAATCTGGTCAATTCCGGATATTTGAAAATCGTTGTGTTAACCCAGTACAAATCGCACAGCCTTGACCGCCATATTTCGGAGACCTGGCGCATGTCCACGCAGTTGGGCCGCTACGTCGCTTCGGTGCCGGCTCAGCAACGCGTCGGCAAGAGCTGGTTCCTGGGCAGCGCCAACGCCATTTACCAATCCCTGAACCTCATCCATGACGATGCGCCGGACATCGTGGTGGTGGTCGGTGCGGACCACGTGTACCGCATGGACTTCTCGCAGATGGTGGAACAGCACATCGCGAGCGGTGCGAAGGCCACCGTGGCTGCCGTCCGCCAGCCACTGAACATGGCCAACCAGTTCGGCGTGATCGAAGTCGACCAGGACGATTCCCAAAAGATCGCCGCCTTCGTGGAGAAGCCCGCCAGCACTCCCGGCCTTGCCGCTGATCCAACCCAGTTCCTGGCGTCGATGGGCAACTACGTCTTCGACGCCGATGCACTGGTGGAGGCGCTCCACGTGGATGCGGAGCGCCTGGACACCAAGCACGACATGGGCGGGGACATCATTCCCTACTTCGTGGACAAGGGCCAAGCCGGAGTCTACGACTTCACGCTCAATGACATCCCCGGAGCCACCGACCGTGACCGTACCTATTGGCGCGACGTGGGCACCATCGATTCGTTCTACGACGCCCACATGGACCTCATCTCCCCTGTCCCCATCTTCAATCTGTACAACTCCGAGTGGCCGATCTACACGCGGCAGAGCATTTCCCCGCCGGCCAAGTTTGTTCGCGGCGGAAACAGCACCGTCGGGACCGCCCTCGATTCAATCGTGGCCAGCGGCGTCGTGATCTCCGGCGGCATCGTGGAGGGGTCCGTATTGTCCAACGACGTCTTCGTCGAGGCCGGCAGCCGCATCCAGGATTCGGTGCTGATGGACAAGGTCCGGGTTGGTGAAGGAGCCGTCATCAAGAGGGCCATCCTGGACAAGAACGTCAAGGTGCCTGCCGGCGCAGCCATCGGCCTCCACCCGGCACTTGACCGGGCCCGCGGCTACAAAGTCACGGAGTCCGGCATTACCGTGCTGGCCAAGGGGCAAATTGTTCCCGAACCTGACGAAGCGGAACTGGCATTGTCCTCCGAGTACCGCCGGAGCCTTCCGGAAGCACTCAAGGCCGCCACCCAGGACGATCCCGTCATCCGCGATTCGGCGGAGAAGGTCGTGGCAAGCGTTCAGGCCCGCGTGATCGACCCCGCATCACAAGGCGCATCCAGCTAGTCACCCGCACCGGCATGACGGAACCGGAGGCAGGCCCAAGGGTCCCAAGGCTGTAAAATCAGGTCAATGAGCTCCACCGATCTGACGCCTGAGGAGATCCAGGCCTGCCTCAAGGTTTTAAGCACCATCCACGCCTATGACGAGGAACACCCCGATTACGTAGCCGTGCGTCGTGCCACCGGCAAGATGTTCAAGGCAGTCAAGCGCCACCGCCGTGTCACCAAGAGGGACCAGATCGCCGAAGCCGACAAGGCAGTGATTGCCCTGACGGCCACTGCAGCGCCGGACCGGATCGACGACGAGACCCGGGGCAACAAGCTGGCCCCCTCCGCTACGGGCGAGATCGCAGGCCACCTCATCCGTTCGCGTCCCTGCTACATCTGCAAGCAGCACTACACGCAGGTAGACGCCTTCTACCACCAGCTCTGCCCTGATTGCGCTGCCTTCAGCCACAGCAAGCGGGACGCCAGGACCGACCTCACGGGACGCCGCGCACTGCTCACCGGTGGCCGCGCGAAGATCGGCATGTACATCGCCTTGCGGCTGCTTCGCGATGGAGCCCACACCACTATCACCACGCGTTTTCCCAAGGACGCCGCCCGTCGCTTTGCCGCCATGGAAGACAGCGCCGAGTGGCTGCACCGGCTGAAGATCGTGGGCATCGACCTCCGGAACCCGGCCCAGGTCATGGCCCTGACCGACTCGCTGAACGGGGCCGGTCCCCTGGACATCATCATCAACAACGCGGCCCAGACCGTGCGCCGCTCGGGCAACGCCTACAAGCCCCTGGTTGATGCCGAGGATGAGCCGCTGCCTGCCGCGCTCGAGGCGGCGAACGGCGGGCCGGAACTCGTCACGTTCGGGCACGCGCATGACAAGCATCCCCTTGCTTTGGCGAGCAGCGTCACTGAGCACCCGGTCCTCGCGGGCGACGCCATTACGTCTTTGGCACTTTCCACCGGCTCGGCCTCCCTGCAGCGGATCGAGTCGGGGACGGCCATCGACGCCGGAGGCCTGGTTCCGGACCTCGCCACCATCAATAGCTGGACCCAGGTGGTGGACGAGGTGGACCCCCTGGAGATGCTCGAAGTCCAGTTGTGCAACGTCACGGCGCCCTTCCTCCTGGTCAGCAGGCTGCGCGGCGCCATGAAGCGCTCCACCGCGCGCCGGAAGTACATCGTGAACGTTTCGGCCATGGAGGGCCAGTTCTCCCGTGCTTACAAGGGTCCGGGCCATCCGCATACCAACATGGCCAAGGCTGCCTTGAACATGATGACCCGCACCAGCGCCCAGGAAATGCTGGACTCCGACGGCATCCTGATGACCGCCGTCGACACCGGCTGGATCACGGACGAACGGCCTCATTACACCAAGGTCAGGCTCATGGAAGAAGGCTTCCACGCTCCCCTGGACCTCGTCGACGGCGCAGCCCGCGTCTACGACCCCATCGTCATGGGCGAGCAGGGAGAGGACCAGTACGGCGTCTTCCTCAAGGACTACAAGCCCTCCCCCTGGTGATACCACCTACGCCAGACGCGTGATCTCCACCGAAACGGACAATGCGGATCCGCCGCCTCCGGAGAGGATGCCTTTGAGCGGCGGGACGTCCCGGTAGTCGCGGCCCTTGGCGACGGTCACATGGTAGTCGCCGGCCGGCTTGTGGTTGGTGGGGTCCCAGCTGCGCCATTCGCCGTCCCACCATTCCAGCCAGGCGTGGGACTGCCCGGCGACGGTCTCGCCGATGGCCGCCGAGGATCTGGGGTGGATATAGCCGGAGACGTAGCGGGCAGGTATGCCGCAACTCCGTAACGCACCGATGGCCAGGTGGGCGAGGTCCTGGCACACGCCCTGGCGCTGTTCCCAGGCCTGTTCAGCATTGGTGGTGACTCCGGTGGTGCCCTTCATATAGGTCATCCCACCCGCCATCCACGCGAACACAGCCATGGCTGCCTCGTGCGGATTAAGGCCCTCCACGACGCCGGGAATGATCCCCAGCACTTCCGTGCCCGGTCCCGTCAGCCTGGATTGGGGCAGCCAGTCGCTGAACTCGTCCTGGATCCTTGCCGAACGGATCTCGTCCCAGCCAACAATATGGTCGTCGCTGGGCAGGCGTTCGCTCCGGTGCACTTCCACGGTAGCCGTGGCAAGGACTTCGAGGCTTTCGTGCGGGACCTGCATATCGAAGGCCGTGACACGCGTACCCCAATAATCCCGGTAGGTGCTGACCGAAGCGTGGGCAGGAGAAACCTTCAGGGACGATTCCAGGACCACCTGCTGGCTATCCGTCAGCGGCGTCATCCGGGCCTCGTTGTAGCTCAGCGTCACGCGGCGGTTGTACTTGTAGGCCGTCTTGTGGACGATGCTCAGCCGGGTCATGAAACTTCTCCCACCCAGGCGTGTTCGTCAGCCTGATTGAAGTACTTACGGGAAATGGCGTCCGAAGCCTGGGTGACTGCCTTTTGCACACGCTCCATGTGCTCCGGAAGTTCGGACATGAGGTCATCGGTGCGGTGGAATTCCAGGAAGGTACGGGCCTGGCCGACGATCCGGCGCGCATCATTGATGAACCCCACGCGTTGCGCCGAGGGGTCCAGCTTGGCGAGGCACTCGTCGGCATCGCGGAGCGCATAGACGATGGAGCGCGGGAAGAGGCGGTCCAGCAGCAGGAACTCGGCAGCATGCTGGTCTCCGAAGGCGGCCCGTCGGGTGCGGATGAAGGACTCGTACGCTCCGGCGCAACGCAGCATGTTCACCCAGGACATCCCCGCGGACTGGACATCACGCGTCGACAGCATGCGGGCGGTCATGTCCGCGCGTTCCAAGGACCGCCCCAGGACCATGAAGAGCCAGCTTTCATCGTGGCTCACTGTGGTGTCCGCCAGGCCCCGGACCATGGCCGTACGTTCCAGGACCCAGTTGCAGAAGCGGTAGGTGCCCACCACGTCCTTGCGGTGCTGGTTGAGCCCGTAGTAGGTGGTGTTGAGGCTTTCCCAGAGGGACTGGGAGACAGTTTCCCTGGCCCTCCGGGCGTTCTCCCGCGCCGCCCCGAGCGACCCGGCGATCGAGGAAGCGCTCTGCTTGTCGTAGGCCAGGGCGTGCAGCAGCTCGGGAAGCCCGAAGTCGTCATTCTGCGGCTTGGCGCCCATGACGGCCAGGAGGTCCCGCGCAACGCTGCGCTGTTCCTCCAAGGGAAGGTGGTTAAGCCGCTCGAGGTGGACATCCAGGATCCTTGCGGTCCCGTCGGCCCGCTCGACGTAGCGGCCGATCCAGAAAAGTGATTCGGCAATACGGCTCAGCATGGGGCTGTGCCTCCTTCGCATGGTGCATTTCGAAGTTCTGGGGAATGGTCGGAGATGGCCGGGATCACTGCTGTTGTTCCGTTTGGCGGTCCCGCCAATTGCTTTCAACCGGCCATACGGATACCTGTTCGCGCACAGTTACCGACTGGCGGGGGATTACTTCCGCCGGCAACTGTGGCGAGTCGGCAAGGACCCAGGTGTCCTTGGAGCCTCCGCCCTGGCTGGAATTGACGATCAGCGATCCTTCCTTAAGGGCCACCCGGGTCAGTCCGCCGGGCAGGACCCAGACGTCGTCGCCGTCATTGACGGCAAACGGGCGCAGGTCCACATGGCGGGGCCCGAACTTGTCCCCGGACAACGTCGGCACAGTGGACAGTTGCAGGACCGGCTGGGCGATCCACCCGCGGGGGTCCTCGATCACGCGCTTGCGCAGGGCATCAAGTTCCTCCTTGGACGCATCGGGACCGATCACCAGGCCCTTGCCTCCGGAACCGTCAACGGGTTTGACCACCAGTTCGTCCAAGCGGTCCAGGACGTATTCCCTTGCTTCCTTTTCCTCGAGCCGGAACGTGTCAACGTTGGCAATCACGGGCTCTTCGTGGAGGTAGTAACGGATCAGGTCAGGGACGTAACTGTACACGAGCTTGTCGTCGGCGACGCCGTTGCCGACGGCGTTTGCTATGGTCACGCCCCCTGCGCGCGCTGCGTTCACCAGACCGGGGCAACCAAGCATCGAATCGGAGCGGAACTGCAGCGGGTCCAGGAAGTCGTCGTCGATGCGCTTGTAGATGACGTCAACGCGCTGCTCACCAGCCGTGGTCCGCATGTAAACGCGGTTTCCACGGCAGATCAGGTCCCGGCCCTCCACGAGTTCGACGCCCATGAGCCCGGCCAGGAGGGTGTGCTCAAAGTAGGCGCTGTTGAAGACGCCGGGGGTCAGTACAACAACGGTCGGGTCATCGACTCCGGCGGGGGCGGTCTTGCGGAGCGCGGACAACAGCCTGCGCGGATACTCCTCCACCGGCCGGATGTGCTGCTGCCCGAACGCTTCGGGCAAGCCCTTGGCCATGGCCTGGCGGTTCTCCAGGACGTAGCTGACGCCCGACGGCACGCGCACATTGTCCTCAAGGACGCGGAAGATGCCGGCGGCGTCACGGACGACGTCGATGCCCGAGACGTGCACGCGGACCCCGCCTGCGGGCTCGAAACCGTGGACGGCCCGGTGGAAGTGGGCGCTGGTGGTCACGAGTTGGCGCGGAATGACGCCGTCGGCGACCACCGACATGCGGCCGTAGACATCGTTCAGGAAAGCTTCCAGCGCCTTCACCCGCTGGGCGACTCCACGTTCCAGCACGTCCCACTCGTCAGCCGGGATCACGCGGGGAACGATGTCGAGCGGGAATGGCCGTTCCTCCCCCGCGTAGTCGAACGTGACGCCGCGGTCCAGGAAGCTGCGTGCCATCGAGTCGGCCCGGGCGGTGACGTCGGCCAAGGAAAGTTCCCGGAGGGCGCCGGCTACCTGACCGTAGGATTTCCGGGCAACGTGCCCGTTGGTAAACATCTCGTCGTAGGCACCGCTGCGCGCAGCGGCCTCCGAATAATCCTGGAAGAGGTCAGACATGGGAATTAGACAATCACCTTTTTGGGTTGAGCGCATTTCGGGCCGTTCGTGTCGCGGGTTTCCGGGCCTTCGAGCGGGCCGGGCGGCCGCACGGAGCATGATTAGATAGCTGTGTGTCGAATCACAACCTCTCACGCGACGAAGCCGCTGCCCGTTCAGCCCTGATTACCACCCACAGCTACGACGTCACCTTGGATGTCCGCGCGGCGGCCGATCCCGCCGTCGAAGGTTATCCAAGCACCAGCACCATTACCTTCACCGCCGCGCCCGGGTCCGCTACTTTCCTGGACTTCATCAGCGGTGGAGTGCAGTCGGTGGTCCTCAACGGCCGCTCCCTGGACGTCAATGCCGTTGTTGACCGGGACAGGATCCTTCTTGAGGACCTGGCCGGGCGGAATGAGGTCACTGTCACCGGGATGGCCTTGTATAGCCGCTCCGGCGAGGGCATGCACCGGTTCTTCGATCCCGCTGACGGCCAGTGCTACCTCTACACCCAATACGAGCCTGCTGACAGCAGGCGCGTCTTCGCCAACTTCGAGCAGCCCGACCTCAAGGCCTCCTTCACCTTCCATGTGATCGCTCCCTCCAGCTGGGAGGTTGCCTCCAACGGCGCCGCATCGGCCGGCACTCCGCTCGAGGACGACGGCGTGACCCTGTGGGACTTTGCTGCAACCAAACCTATGTCCACGTACATCACTACAGTGCTTGCCGGACCGTACTTCAAGGCAACGGACCGTTGGGAAGCAACGCTCGACGACGGCACCCGGCTTGAGGTGCCGCTGGCACTGTATTGCCGCGCGTCCATGCGGGACTCCTTCGACACGGACGAGCTGTTCAAGCTCACCAAGAGCGGCCTGGAGTTCTTCAACCGGCTCTTCGACTACCCCTATCCGTGGGGTAAGTACGACCAAGCCTTCGTCCCCGAATACAACCTTGGTGCCATGGAGAACCCCGGGCTGGTGACATTCACCGAGAAATACGTCTACACCTCCCGGGCAACCGACGCGCAGTACCAGGCGCGGGCGAACACCCTCATGCACGAGATGGCCCACATGTGGTTTGGCGACCTGGTGACCATGACGTGGTGGGATGATCTCTGGCTGAAGGAATCCTTTGCCGACTTCATGGGCACGCTCGGCGTTGACAGGGCAACCGACTGGGATAGCGCGTGGATCAACTTTGCCAGCAAGCGGAAGGCGTGGGCCTACGTTCAGGACCAGCTGCCCACAACGCATCCCATCGTTGCGGACATTCCGGACCTGGAAGCGGCGAAGCAGAATTTTGACGGCATCACCTACGCCAAGGGAGCTTCAGTCCTGAAACAGCTCGTGGCTTACGTGGGATTCGATGCCTTTGTGGAAGGTTCCCGCGCATACTTCCGCAAGCACGAATACGGGAACACCTCGCTCCAGGATTTGCTGGAAGCGTTGAGCACGGCGTCCGGGCGTGACCTCACGGTGTGGGCCCGGCAGTGGTTGCAGACCTCCGGTATTTCCACCATCGCCGCAGAGATCGTGGAAGACGACGGCGTCCTCGGGGCGGTGACGCTGCAGCAGGATGCGGTCGACCCCTTGACCGGCGACCAGGCGTTGCGGCCCCACCGCATGCGCCTGGGACTCTATGAGGCGGATGAGGCGGGCACGCTGGTGCGCACCGAAAGCTTCGAGATTGACGTCTCCGGTCCCCGCACGTTGGTTCCCGAATTGGCGGGCAAACGTCGGCCTGCGTTGTTGCTGGTCAACGACGACGATCTCAGCTACGCCAAAGTACGTCTTGATGCGGTATCGGAGCAGACGGTCAGGAGGGCCCTTAACAGGATTCAGGATCCGATGGCGCGCGCACTCTGCTGGACGGCCCTCTGGGATTCCGCCCGTGACGGTGTAACACCTGCTGCTTCCTACATCGCTGCCGTGGAGCAATTCGCACCCGGGGAAAACGGCATCGGCGTGCTTCTGAACGTCCTTGGCAACGCGACCCTCGCCGTGGACCGCTATGTGCCCGCCGTAAGCAGGAGCCACATCCGGGAGCAGTTCCTGGGCGTGGCTGCGCGTCAGCTGATGGTGGCGGCCCCGGGCTCGGACCAACAATTGGCCTGGGCCAGGACGTTGGCCGAGGTTTCCCGCGGCGGCGCGAGCCAACTGACGTTGGTGCGGGCCCTCCTTGAGGGCAGCACCGTGGTGGAGGGTTTGTCCGTGGACGCCGAACTCCGTTGGAGCCTGTGGCAGGCCCTCGCGGCCCACGGAGAGGCAACGGAACAGCAACTCGACGCCGAGCTCGCCAAGGACAACACCGCATCCGGACACGCGGGCAGGGCGCTGGCCCTGGCGGCCCGACCGATTGCCGGCGTCAAAGCATCAGCCTGGGAAGCCGTGGTGCATGGTACCGACTTGTCGAACGAAATCCTCGGGGCAACCATCAGCGGGTTCACCCTCGCCCCGCGCGAGCTTCTTGAGCCTTACATCGAACCGTACTTCGAGAACCTCGAACGAGTGTGGCAGGAGCGCAGCATCGAGATCGCCGGCCGTATTGTCCGCGGTCTCTACCCCGGTGCGCAGGACCTGGCCCCAGGCACCAGGCCGGCCGGGCACCCCGTGCTCACCAGGACCGACCATTGGCTGCACGAGCACAAACAGGCGCCCCGTGCCCTCCGTCGCATCATCACGGAGCAAAGGAGCCACTTGCTTCGGGCCCTGACGGCACACGCAACCGGCCACGTGCACACCGCTTAGGGCACGCGGTTCATCCAGGCACTGGTTCCGAATTTCGCGTCGACGCGTTTGCCTGCCTCGTTGAGTTCATGGGCGGACAACTGCGACTCCGTGGCGCCGTAGCGTTCCGTGAACACTTCCTGCATGGCATCGATGATCGCTGCGCGGGCGAGGCCGGTTTGGCGGCGCAAGGGGTCCACGCGCTTCTTGGCGCTGCGGGTCCCCTTGTCCGAGAGCTTTTCCTTGCCGATCCGGAGGACTTCCACCATCTTGTCGGCGTCAATGTCATAGCTCATGGTGACGTGGTGGAGCATGCCCCCGTTGGCGAGCCGCTTTTGAGCTGCCCCGCCAATCTTGCCCTGTTCGGTGGCGATGTCGTTGAGCGGAACGTAGAACGCGGTGATTCCGAGTTTTTCCAGGGCAGCCATGACCCACGAGTCCAGGAAGGCGTAGGAGTCGGCGAAGCTGATGCCATCCACCAGGGTCTGGGGAAGGTAAAGGGAGTAGGTGATGCAGTTGCCCGCTTCCATGAACATCGCCCCCCCGCCGCTGATGCGACGGACCACGGTAATGCCGTGCTTCGCTACGCCTTCCGGGTCCACTTCATTGCGCAGGGACTGGAAACTGCCGATCACTACTGACGGTTCTTCCCAGTCCCAGAAGCGCAGGGTGGGATTGCGGCGTCCGGCGGCGACCTCTTCGGTGAGGACCTCGTCAAGGGCGACGTTGACGTGGGTGGGCAGCACAGTTGGCGGTATGACCTCCCACTCATGGTCGGACCACGCGGTGGCCTTGGACAGTGCCCGGCGGACGGCGACGGCGACGGCGTCGGCGGAAAAACCGAACAACACCGTTCCGTCAGGAAGGCCGGCGGTGATGGCTGCCGCGATCTCCCCGGCAGGCGTCGTTTCAGGCAATCCGGTCAGGGCTGCATTGATGTCCTCAAGGGCCTCATCCGGTTCAAGGAAGAAGTCGCCGCTCAGGGATACATCGGCGAACCTGCCTTCCCTGAGCGCCAGGTCCACCACCACCAGCTTCCCGCCGGGAACTTTGTATTCGCCGTGGAGGCGATTGCCGTCGTCGTGGTTTTCCTGGTCCGGAAGAGAAGTCATGGAGTCCATCTTGCCGGAAAAGGCAAAGGCCCGCATTGCCGTGTAACGGCAATGCGGGCCTTTGAAAAGACTTGGGGTGAAGTGGGTTACTTCTTGCCGCCGAAGCCCTTGAAGCGAGCGTTGAAGCGCTCGACACGGCCAGCGGAGTCCATGATGCGCTGCTTGCCCGTGTAGAACGGGTGGGACTCCGAGGAGATTTCGACGTCGATGACCGGGTAGGTGTTGCCGTCTTCCCACTCGATGGTCTTCGAGGAAGAAACGGTGGACTTGGTCAGGAACTTGACGCCGGAAGCCAGGTCGTTGAAAACAACAGCTTCGTACTTCGGGTGGATATCAGACTTCATAATTGGACCTTTGTTCGCGCAGCTGGATTTTGCCAGTTGCCAGGTATGAATGGAGGCGGTCCGAAGAAGGAACTAATTCAACGTCCGGACCAACAAGCAATCATACCCGAAAGTCGGGACCGCCACGAACGGGCATCAGTTCCGGGGCCGCAGCTCCCAGAAGGCGACCGCCGAGGCGGCAGCCACGTTGAGGGAATCGACTCCCGCCCGCATGGGTATCTTGACGGCAATGTCGACGGCGGCGAGTGTCTCCGGGCTCATGCCGGCACCTTCGGTGCCGAGCACCAAGGCGAGCTTGGGGATGTTGCGGGCCGCCACCTCGTCCAGGTCCAGCGCATCATCGGTCAGTTCCATCGCTGCCACCGTAAAGCCCTGCTCCTTCAGCAGTTCCAGGTCCCCCGGCCAACTTTCCAGGCGGGACCACGGAACCTGGAACACGGTACCCATGCTGACCCGCACGCTCCTGCGGTACAGCGGGTCGCCGCATCGTGGCGAGACAAGGACGGCGTCGACCCCAAGGGCCGCCGCCGAACGGAAGATGGCACCCACGTTGGTGTGGTGTTGTAAAGTACAAGGGTCAGCAGCCAGGAACGGTACGGGGAGTGTGGAATGGTTCGGCGGCGCAGCAATGGCCACTACAAGCAGTGGAAGCGCGGCGACCGGGTCCTGGTCTACATACGGGTCTCCAAGGTGGGCAACCGGCAGGAGAGCCTGATTTCGGATGACGTTCAGGAAGACGTCTGCCGCAAGTGGGCCGAGCGCGAGGGGCTGAGTATCGTCGGGGAGCCCGTTACCGACCTGGACAAGTCCGGGCGCGAAATGACGAAGCGCCAGATCCAGCACAGCATTGAGAGGGTGCGCCGCGGCGAAGCGGAGGGCATCGTCGTCTGGAAGGTTTCACGGTGGGGACGCAACGTGATCGACTCGATGCTCAATGTCGCGGCGCTGCAGGAGGCCGGAGGGTTCATCGCCTCGGCTACCGAGAACCTGGACGACATCGAGACGCCGATGGGCCGGTTCTCACTGACCCAGATGCTGGCGATTGCACAACTGCAGTCTGATCAGATCGGTGAGACCTGGAGGAACATTCACGAATACCGTGTAGGGCGCGGCCTGCCCGGCAGCGGCAAGGTTCGCTGGGGCTACATCAAGAATGAGATCGGCCGTGATGACGATCCTTCACTGGCGTTCTCCGTTCATCCGGTCCAGGGTCCCTGGCTGCGCACCGCGTATGAACAGTTCGTCGCCGGCCGCTCGCTAATGAGCATCGTTGGGGATATGCGGGACAACGGAATCTTGGGCAACACCGGCAAGCCCATGACTTTTGGAAGTCTGCGGAAGATCATGGATTCGGGTTTCGCCGCAGGGCTTCTCGTTGACCGCACGGCAGTGCCTCGTGTCTCGGGTGGTAGTCCGAAGACAACGAACCCGAATGCCTGCAAGTTCAGCGAGGGTAAACAGCCTGCAATCATCGACAAGCAATTGTGGGACAGGTATGTGCTGTGTCGTGCCGAGGTGCGTGCCCCACGCGAAGTCGCTGCTGCGCACCGGCTTTCGGGCCTTGCGCACTGTGGTTCGTGTGGGCGCAAACTCATTACTCTATGGGAAAAGCACAGTAGTCCCGAGCCATACCGCCAGTTCAGGTGCAGCTATACCCGGCACAACAAGAACGTGGCTTCGTACTGCCCGGCACCGGTGGTCATGCGGCAGTCATATGTCGAGGACGCTGTCTTCAGTTGGCTGGAGCGGTTGGCCCGCGGGGAAGGTGAATACGACTCGGCGATCGAGCGGGAGCGCCAGGCGGAGCGTGCCCAGGCTGACGTCAAAACAATCAACAGCCAAATTGAATCGCTGAAGGATCTGCGCACGAAGTACCTGGACATGAAAGCCCATGCTGTTGATCGGGATGAACGCGACGAGATCGACCAGCGCCGTGCGGACTTCAAGGCGCAGATTGATGACCTTGTGGCTCGTCGTGAAGAAATCGACACAGATTCCGCTGGTGCCGAGATTCCGAACGTCGCGGCCTTTGGCGCAGCCCTTGCTGCCTGGCACCACGGCGAGGTCACGATGATGAACGGCGTGCTCCGCAGGCTCATTCAGAAGGTTTATGTCCACAGGTCACTCAACGGGCGGGGAAACCGGTATTCGCCGGGAGAGGACCGCGTGCAGGTCGTCGGTGTCTGGGATGAAGACCCGAAACCGATGAACCGTCTTCGCCTGGTGGCTGACGACGGGCAGCGGCTTCCCGGTCAGGACAAGTTTAACGGCTCCGGTGAGTCTCCTTCCTCCGGGCTGCCGGCTGTAGATGCCTCAAGGCAGTGAGGCAGTACGCGCCATCGCCCCCATTTCGTTGGGTGTGAAGGAGTAGTTCCGTTCAGGCCATCCTTCCATTGTTTCGACCCTTCCCATCGATCCCGAATTGAACGATGCGCTCCGGCAACCGACGTATTAGCCGAGTCGGGCCATTGGTCGTCCTTTATGCTGAGTGCCTGCAGCTCGAAACGGAGGATCACTGGATGTCGTTTGTCGATGTGGTGCGAGAGATATATGGAACACCGGTCTCTGCAGTGGCGGCAGGACCGGAATGGGGCCTTGCCGACGTGGATCGCTTGCTGAGCGGAGGAAGTACAACTCTCCGGGCGGAAACAAACGTCCGCAGCTCCACCGACGTATGGCCTTTGATCAGTCACCATGACTTCGCGGGTGAGTCGCTTTTCGGCCGTGATGCAGAGAGCACGATCACTCCGCGGACACTCACCCTGCTCCTGGCCTTCCATGGCGTAGTTATCGCTGACCCAATTAGTGACATCGAACGACTTCGTAAAACGAACCAGGAACGGGCCGCCGTAGCGCATGCGAACCGGGTCCTGCGTTCAATCGGGCGCATCGAGCGGCTGGTCGACGCAGACGTCGTCAGGTTCACGCCGCATCGTCCTGCTCTTGATGATCCGAGCAGGTCCGCTGTGCTCGCTCACTTCGGGGTCGATCCCACGATGCAGGTGTTCCGCAACTTCATTGAGATGTCCGCTGCAGCAGAGGAACTGGATCCTCACTACTTCATCCAGCAGGCGAACGAACTTCTCAACGTGAGGTTCCAGCTCGGGCTACCGGTCTGCCGCTCAGTGGACGAGGCAGTTGAGATGGTGACGCGCGTGGCCGCGGCCATGATCGAAGTTTCCTGGCAGCTCTCGGTTTGCGCGGCCGATAGCGCATGTGATCTATCGATAAGCGGATATCTGCCCCGCAAGCTGCTCACATTGATCCTTGCCGACGAGATGGCAACGCTGATTCCAGACCGAACTGAGACGGAGTACCAGCAGCGGGTCATGCGCCACTTCGAGACGCTCCGGGTGGGGGCGATTCCGAACCTCAACCCGGCCGGACTGACGATCGAAGATGCCATTGCGATTCGGGGAGGTGAGGGGTTCTCATCGTTCCGGGACGTGCTGCGCAAGGGCCTGGACCGGTATAAGTCGAATGTCGGATCCGGTAACGACCAGCAGCACGCCCTCGGTGAGTTCGAAGACTCGATGGCCGAGGCGGCAAGGTCGCTTTCCAAGGCCACATCCCAGACTTCGCTCAAGGAACGCGCCAAAGGGTCGGTCGTACCTGCCGCCGTCGGCGTGGCCATGGCAGCCACAAGTACGATCGTGGGCCAAGGGCTCATTGGCGTGGGGGCCGGAGTGGTCACAACAGCGTCTAGCGTTGTGTGGAACTGGTGGCTTGGTCGTCGACCGAGCAAGGACACGCAGATCGCCTCCCGATTTTGCGCTATGCTCTCGTCGCCTCGGTCTGCGGAGACTTCCGTTTGACAGTGGGGGTGTGGCGAGCCTGAAGCGCTCGCCCCCGCCTCGTGTCCACGGATTCCTGGAGACTCAGCTCTCGTCGAACGGCAGGCGGACGACCTCATCGCCCGGGTCCTCCGGACCTGCCGGCGGAGCCGCGCTCGGGTGGTCCTGGTACAGCGCGTCCGAGGCGCTTTCGTCGTAGGTGTCGGAGAGGCCTGCACCCTTGGTCCCGAGGACCTGCTCCCAGTTGAATCCCATACACACGACTTTATCGGCCGGTATCGAACTCGCGAAGGATTGCCTCGACGCGCGCGGTGAGTTCGTCGGCGCGCTTGAGGATCTGCTCTTCCTCCTCATGTGACATCTGCCGCCGGGGCTGGCCTGCATCGCAGCCGCAGCAGGCCCCGGCCCAGGTGCGGGCTCCGGACCGTCGAGCAGCAGTGCCGCGGAACTGATGACTGCCGACAGCGAGGATGGATGCATGGAGCGGTAGGCATCGATCCATCTCCAGCGGTCCACGGCTGGCAGCATGCCGATGAAGAGGTGCCAGTCCGGATTGGGATCCGGCCGCAGGTGCCGGTGCTCGGAGCCTACTTCGTCGTGGCGGTGTCCCAGGGCCCGGACGGAACCGTGCGACCACCCGCTGTTGGTGCCTATCACATCAAGCCACGACCAGGTGGCGCATGCCGGGCAGGCGATTGGCTCCCCGGCGACGCCGATCCGCCCGCGCAGCCGCTCGACACGACCAGATCCGGTGCGGAGGATTCTGACCCGGTCCTGCTCGGCGCAGAACAGGATTTTTGGGCCAGCGCCTCGTGCGACGTCGTAATCGGCCGATTTCGTCAGCTTGTACCGCGACTAGTCTTATTGCGCAGGCGGATCCAGCATGACGCGGCGAGAGAGCTTAACGGCGACTCGAAAGGCAACAGTGCTGGATTTGTGGCTGTCGTGCCACGTTGACCGATAGCGTGTGCCGGAGGACATCCAGTCGAAAGGTGCATGCAGTGGATACTCATCCTCGGAGCCCGCGAGATCTGTTCGAGGGTCGTCGCCATTTTGAGATTCCCGCGTTTCAGCGCCCCTATGTCTGGGATGAGGAGAGCCAATGGGCCCCACTGTGGGACGACGTAGTCCGGGTCACCGAGAGCTATCTTCTTGACGGGAGTAAGCCCCCAATTCCGAATCACTTCCTGGGTGCGGTCGTTTACGAGTCAAAGCCGCCGTCTGCCGGCGATGTGACACGGCATGAGGTCATCGACGGCCAACAACGCATGACGACGCTTCAGCTCTTGCTTGATGCCGCCCATGAAATCATCGCCGAGCGCGGACACCAGACAGAAGCGGATCAGCTCGAGGAGCTCATCCTGAACAAGGCGTTGACATTCAAAGGCCGCATCGAGCGCTTCAAACTCTGGCCATCCCAGGCGGACCGAAGCGCCTTTGCCCATGCCATGGATCCAGAGGAACCGCGGGTCGAGGAGCATCGAGTCATCGAGGCCCACGACTTTTTCCGGCGTGAAATAGAACAGTGGCTGATAGGAACACCGGATGAGGAAGGGATCGTCCCACCCGGAACAGAAGAGCTCCGCGCCAAGGAATTATGCTCGACGCTTGAACATCGATTGGTCGTCGTCGCCATCGACTTGTCAGGACATGAAGACTCACAGCTGATCTTCGAAACGCTGAACGACCGGGGCACACCTCTGCTGAAAGCGGACCTCATCAAGAACTGGGTCTTCCGCAAGGGCGAACAGATTGGTGCTGACGTGGACAAGTGGTCCAGGACGCACTGGGCCGACTTCGATACCGTATGGTGGCGGGCTGAAATCTCCCAAGGCCGTCAGATTCGGTCCCGCGTAGACATCTTTCTGCAGTACTGGCTCACGATGCGCTTACAGGAAGAAGTCAAAGCGGAGTTGGTGTTCAGAGTTTTCGCAGACTACGCAGGGTCGCGACTGTCCACTCCCGCCAACGCGGAAGCCTTGCTGACGGAACTGCGGAAGGATGCCGACACCTACAGGGGCCTCAGCGAACTCGACGTAGCGACGCCCGAAGGACGGTTCCGCTCCCGGGTTATCGAAACGATGGAGCTGGCGGCCACCACCCCCCTCTTCCTCTGGCTCCTCTCCGAGAACCACTCGGTTCCCCGCGACCAGGTGCGGACAGCACTGGACGCCATCGAAAGTTGGGTTATCCGCCGCACACTCCTGCGGAAGACCTCCAAGGATGTAAACCGCTTCATGGTCGCCACCTTGAAGTCGCTCGGGAGCGTTGATGCTCGCGAAGCCGGAAACGCCATAGAGAAGTTTCTTTCGGAGCAGACCGCGGAGACCCGTTACTGGCCTTCCGATCAAGAGATGCTCACGACACTCCCTGATGTGAAGCTCTACGGGAACATCCGCCAGTGGCGGCTCCAGGTAGTCCTCCGTGCTGTAGAGCAACAACTTCGCAACCAAAGCACGAAGTACGAAGCAGTCGAGCTTCCATGGGGATTGGAAATCGAGCACGTCATGCCGCAAGGTTGGCGAACCCACTGGGACCCGCCGCCAAGACTCACTCCCGAAGAGGCAGCTGTCCGTGACCGGGTCGTAAACACGATCGGCAATCTCACGCTCGTGACCAAGTCACTCAATGGTTCGCTATCCAACCGTCCGTGGACAGACAGCGACGCCACGGGACTCATCGACGGTGGTGAGTCCGGCAAGGGTAAGCGAACGCTGCTCGACGCCTTCAGCCTTCTGGTGCTCAACAAAGAAATCATCCAGAGCCACATCGATCTCTGGACTGAAGACGACATCAAGGAGCGCTCTGTAGTCCTGACCAAGGCAATCACTCAGGTCTGGCCCGGTCCTTCAATGGAGATCCAGGAAGCTGCCTTCGAAGCGGCAAGAGCTTAGTGTTCCGGCAGCTTGATCTCGGTGTTGGTCGCCAGGTCGATGAGTGTGCCGTCTGTATCGGTGATCGTGGCGATGCCCTGTTTGAGACCAGCTTTTGAACACTTCATGCAGCCGCTGAGGAGAAACCAGGCGCGGGCCACGAACCGGGAATTCTGACCGCATAGCGTCGTGGTGGGTGCAGACTTCATAGCCAGGTGAGTGGAAGTACCACCTACTGTTATGACCACCATGACATCCTGCGTGCGTTTCCAATCCGGGCCGTACGCCTCATTTGCGAGGATGTTCGGCAGACTGTTCCGGATCGTGATTGGCTCGGGTTCAGACATGGGATCATCCTATGCGGGCGGACCGTCTCTTACGGAGAGGACCGCCGGAGGCCTGACTCAGTCGTAGCCGCTAAATATGCAAAGTCAGGCCTGCAGGGGTTCGTCGCAGGCTTTGCAGGCCTGACGGCCGCCAACACCGGTCTCCTCGACGACCAGCAGCCGTATGGGGTTGTCGTCCCAGACGTTGCCCACTGAGTTGCACCAGGCCGGGTGATAGACCTTGCCGGAGCTCACCACGTAAACCTGGCCGGGGCCCACTTTGGGCGAGCCATCGCTGCGCCGGGACGCTGGTTCGATCGCGTGCAGCTCGCCCAGTTCCTTGGACTCTTGCTTGGCTTTTGCTGCCGCCTGCCAGGCGCGGCGTGGACGTGGTGTCATCGGTCGATCAGTTTCTGTTGAGGCCGAATTGTCGTGTCATCAGTGCGTCTTTGTAGTGAGACTCTGCTGAATCCACCTCTGTGGAGGGTGTGCTGGGTCCGAACACGCGAAGAAGGCTGAAGACAAAATGCCGGGCGTGGTCTGTCTTTGTCGTTTCGCCGGCTGCGCTGTCGTAGGCAAGCTCGCGCAGCGCGACGTTCCCGCCGTGACCGTCGCGCGCGTAGCTCGTCCACCGTCCGAGAATGCGCTCAGCACCATCAGCCTTTCCAACGTATTGCTTGCCGTTGGTGGAGTCAGTGATGAGGTAAATGCCCTGTACTTCCTTCAAGGCAGCCCGCCAATCGGCATAGCGGGGGTTCTCCACCATGTCGCGGAGCTCGTGGTAATTAAGCAGTACGCCGTCGAACCCAGGGAAGGGAACCTTGTCCCGGTCGGCTATCTCCAATACCGGCAGGTTCGCGGCGCTGGAGGCACGCCGGTGCCAGTTCCGCGGGCTGTCCCATTCGATCACGAGCCGGTCATTAAGGGGCGCAAGGAAACCCGACATGCGCAGGTCGAAGAAACGGTTCACCTCAGTGCGCTCTGCGGCCAGCTCTCCGTGGTTCTCCAAGGTGCCCCACAGCCGCGAGCGGCGCTTACCGTCGGCGATCAGGATCACCCAGTATTGGGAAGGGTCGGCGGGGAATTGCCTGGGTGAGAGACCCTGCTCCCTTGTGTAGGCAATGACCCGTTCCTCGGTCAGATCTTCGGGGCCACGCAGCGCGGTGGGGTCGCCGGGCCTGAAGGCATGGCGGATCAGCAAAACATCGTCCAGCCGGACCGCCGGGTCACGGTCCGCACCCATGCCGGTCAGCACATGGCCGAGAGTGAGGGAAGCGCGCGAAGCCGGCACCAGCGAAACTGTCGTCTCCGCAGCTAAGTCGAGAGCAAAATCAGACACTGCAACACCTTACGTCACGAGCCGGGCGCGGCAGCTTTAGTGGCCCGTCGCTTGGCGTGTCCGGATGGGACAGGTATGCGGCGGCGACTGCCTGGCCGAGCCGAGCAGAGCTGACGGGATTGGCATCCACATAATTTAGTGTGTCCGGACCACGGCTCGCACAGCTTCATCTCTATGCCACGACGACCGGCAACTCGTCCCAGTGGTGCCGGCAGCGCTTCGGAGGCTGCCGCGCTTTGCTCAAGACCTTGTGGGGTTCCCTCGCTGTCGTGAATTGCGGCTGGCCAAATCGGGCGTCAGTCTTGAAGCATGACGACCACGAAGAGCCCGGGCGACGGCGAAGAAGACAAAATCCTGGCGGACTTCAGAACACTGATCGAAAAGTTACCGGCGCTGCCGCCGACTCCGCTTGGTGAATGGAACCGAGATGACGAGGCCGCGGTCCGTGCCGTCGGCATCGCGTGGGGGTGGCTTATGCGAACCCTACGTACTGCCGAGGCCATCAGGTTATTAGAACACCGCGGATTCGGCGTCGAGTGTGCTCCGCTCCGACGCTCCATCGTTGAACACGTCATTAGGCTCCACTGGGCCACCACCGTCGACACCTGCAGATTCGTCGAAGCAGCATTGAACAAGCGCAAACATAGCTTGGGCAACATCACACTTGCGGCGGAGGCCGGCACCCCTCTACCCGATGGGGCGCTGGATATCATCGAATTACTCAAGTCCGAAGCGGATCCCGGATCGGACAGCGTCTCCTTCAAAGACCTCAAGTCCTTGATGAACGACATCCCCGATTACCAGATTCTTTTCCAAATCTGGCTTACGGACACCCAAGAATCGCACGCAACGCTGACCAGTTCAGAAGCCTATGTCGAGTTCGACCCCGATGAGCCCGGACTGCATCTTCATATGGAGCCAACTCCGCATGATCGCTTCCGTGCGATGCTGCCAAGCTTGATGCTGCTAGGCACCGAGGCCTTCGTGCATCTGGCCGGCATGGCAGACCAGTTGACGGAACCGCTTGCTGACATCCGGGATCGCGTAACGCAATTGGGAACCGCGCAAAAACTCAGCCACCGAGCCTGAGTAAGTCTGCCGGACACATTAGTAACGAGATGCGCTCACGCGTCGTCTCGGATGTAAGTTATGCCAAAAGCCTTGACTTGGCGGTATTCCTGAAGCTTGGTGGCAAGTTCGAAGGCGTCGCCCGTGATGTACTGAAAGATGTCCAACCCGCGGCCGAGCAGGATCCTCCATCCGGTGTCGGTGAGTATGGACCGATCATGGATAGCTCCGTCGAAGACGATGTCGACGTTGATGCCGGCGACAGAGGCTCCCTGCTTGACCTTCAGCAATAGTTCGTACTGCTTGCGGAGCTTGTCTTGTCCCTCGGTGTTCTCAGAAGTAACGAGCCGGACACTCACTTCGTCGGCCGCGTCCTTGGTGGCTGCGATGCACTCGATGACTTCCATGAGATTACGGGCCTGGTGGAACTGGCGGATGTAAGGGTCAGTTATGGTGATCTGCGTGGCTCCGCGCAGGTACGGGACCAAGAGAGTCTCGAAGGAGACTCCACGCTGGTTCTCCTGGAACTCCTGGTGGCCCTCAAACAGCGGTTTTACGGTGACAGGCTCGGGCGCAATTGGTTGACCGTCTTCCGCAGACGTCGCGGTGTGCCCAGTTAAATCGCCCGTTGCCTCCTCCGCGTCCGTGCTTACGCGGCGCTCACGGTAGTAGTACGCCGGGTACTCATCCTCTTCAAGCGTTGAGACTGAATGCCATGTACCGGCTTTGTCGAGATAGCCAAACTTTACGTTTGCCATCGTTGAGTCGATGCGGAGGATCTGGTCTTTGACGCGCTTGCGACCCTCGATGGCGAACTGCAGGATCTCTTCGATCTCTTCGCGTGTCGCTTCCCCATGCGGGTAAAGGATTTTCATCAGCCCGGAGAAGGTCTTGTGGATGCCGTCGCGGTCTCGCGTCGAGATGTCTGATGAGAGAGTGAAGTGCGACTGGTAGCGGTCGGAGTAGTCCGCCGAACGCATCGACTTGAGCACCTCGGCGATGTAGTCGACAACGAACCCGTACCCGTTGGAGAACATCTCGCCGCGGATGGTGTCGACTTCCCAGCCTGGGATGTAGTGATGCAGGCGGTCGAGGTAGGCCGAGTCGTGGTAGCTCTCGGGAAGCTCGTCGAACAAGTCCGAATGCTTGAGCATGTAGGGGACGGTATGCGAGGTGTTGCCGACGAACACCATTGAAGCCTCTGCTCCAAGCGTCTCGACACCTCGGGAGAACGACTTGTTCGCCATGTAGTTCTTCATGATGTCCACGAGCGCCTTGTCGGTGCGCTTCTTCTTACCCGCGAACTCGTCGAACGCGACGACATCCCAATAGCCGACCAGCCCTATGCGGCCGTTGGAGTTATTGACGAACAGCTTTGGAACGGTGACTTCGCCACCGGAGATGAGCATGCCGTGGGGCGAGAACTCCGAGAAGATGTGCGACTTACCGGTCCCTTTGGGTCCGAGTTCAACAAGGTTGTAGTTGCGCTCGACAAACGGGATGAGCCGCACGAGCTGGATGAGCTTGGCGCGGCGTCCAAACAGTTCGGGATTGAACCCTATTGACTGCACGAGCAGGTCTATCCACTGATCGGTCGTGAACTCGCGTCGCGCCGCGAGATAGGCCTCGAAGTCGAACTTAGACAACTGGATGGGTTTGATCGATCCCAGTATCCACGGGACCATGCGGGCGTCATCGCTGTGGAAGTACTCGATATCGCAGATGCACCACACACCGCCGACGAGCAGCTTCGGGTGGGCCTTTATCGTCGCCGATTCGACGAGTACGCCCTTGATGCCGAGGTTGGCGAACTCGGCCTGGTAGACGTCATCCTTCTCGTTGAGCGCGACCGTCACCTTATCGATGATGCGATGCCGCCCCCGCTCTCGAATCGTGGACTTCACGAGCTCGGACTCGTTCCGGTTCACATAGTGTTCAGCGAGGATCTTGCGCACCGTGTCGATGCCTGCCTGGATGGTGGCTTCGTCGTCGGATGCCGCGTACTGGCCGAGCAAGTACTCCAGTACGTAGGAGGGCACGATGGCGTTGCCCTTGACCGCCTTCACCAGGTCCTTGCGTACAACCACGCCGGGGAAGAGCCTGTTGATCTTTCGATCCAGTTCGCTCTGCACCGGAGTGGCGTCTGCCGGTACGTTGGCCCTATCGGGTGTCTCTTGACTGACCTCGCTTACTTCGCTCATGGCTGCACTCTCCTTAGAAGTCGAAGTCCGAGGCGAACGATCGCTTGAGCGTGTAGATCGCCTTGGCGTACACCCGCCACTGGTTGGTGCCCGGGATAAGTTCTTCAAGCCGGAACTCGACCGGGCGGTTGTTGTAGTCGTTTGCGTCTTGGCTGAGTAGCATGTGCGCGTTCTGATAGCGGTCACGCTGGTCTGTCGAGTCTTGGTCGAACGTGAGCGAGAGATGGTTCGATATGAGGATCTCGCCGACATACAGCCCTGCGCGCAGCACAAGGGGGCGAACCTTCTCGCTCACCGGCTCAGCCTGAAACAACTTGATGACCAGCTGGCCTGTCGTGATCTTGTCCGACTCGGGCATGATCTTGACGTTGACCGTTCGCACGTCGCTCTTGCGCTTCTTGTTGATCGCCAGCACCGGGACGACGATCTCCTGCAGGGCCGCACCGCCGTGGACGAATCGCGAGCCTGCGCCTGGCAGCCGCAGCCGATGAATCGACTTTGGTATCTGCACATCCAGGTCTCCCTCGAGGCCGAGTTGGGCTGACGTGAAAGTCTTGAACGCGGCGACTTCCTTCAAGCCGTGACCGAGGACGTAACGGCGGTTGATCACCTTGATGTCGTCGCCTTGCGGCAGCGTCGATAGATAGAAGGCGTCCTCGAGTGCCGTGTCCTGGAACAAGAAGCCGTGGTCCGCCGTGATGAGGATGTTCGTCGCGTTCGCGTTGGTCAATCGCTTGACGAGATCGACCAGTTCGCGAAGCGTGTCCTCGGCGGCCTCAAAGACCTGACGTTCGGTGCCGGCCTTGTCACCCGTCGCGTCGATGCGGTTGTGATAGACGTACAGCACCTGATGTTGCTGGTACAGCTCCCGCAGCTCGTCCCGGGTCAGGGAGAAGACGTTCTCGGCCTGAATCGCTTTCCCGTCAACGGCGTCGAGGAGCTTGCTGCGGTTTACGGTGCCGTCTGTGCGCTGACCGTCGGCCAGGACGGGATCGCCGTCCTTGGAGTGTCCGATCGTGCTGTGTGGCAGCAGTGCCGCCATCCCAAGCTGGGTGTAGCTGGGCAGCACGCCGAGCATGGCTTTCAGGTCAGCGTCGTAGCGGTCTTCCTGGCGGATGCGCGAACCAAGTTCGTCAGCGATCTCATAGCGCAGGGCGTCCGAGATGATGACGACGGCCTTGCGTCGGCCATCCCTCGTGATGGGCGCTACGTGGTCGGTGTAGAAAGAGGTTTGCGGTCGGAGGATGGTGGAACGCCACTGCTCGATGCCATCGACCTGCTGTTGCCAGGCGTTACCGAGCTCGTAAAGAAACTTGTTGGCGTAGAACTTCTCCACTTGAATGCGCAGGGTCTCCAGCGGACCGGAAAACTCGGCTGTACGGGCAGCATAGGTGAACTGCCGGTAGAGCTGATCGATGCGGAACCATTCACCGCGGTATCGCTCCAATCCCTCATCGAGCGACTGCATCGACAGGTTGAGAGCGCTAAGAGCGGTCAGGAGTTCCGAGGCGCAGCCGATCGCTGTGTACAGCTTCCGGTACCCCTCGACCCAGATGCTGCTCTGACGGCTGCGGATCACCTCTGCAACGTCGCGGCCTGTGACCGTTCGCTCAGCGACCGCACGTGCCAGATCACTGATGATCTTACGGTCAGTCTCCTCGAAAAGGTCGTTGCCCAGCAGGTCGCGGAAGCTTGCGTCCTCGATGGTGCTGGCAAAGTCCAGATCTCGCGCTGCACGCTTTGCGAGCGTCGTCAATGCCTCCTGGCTGCGCCGGTCGTATCGAAGGCTCCCGAAGTCGAGCTGGATGTTGCGCAAGCCGCCGGGTTGTTCGGACTTGAATCCGGCGTTGGCGTGCCGGAACACCCACAGAACGAAGTCGGCGATGCTCGGGCTCGGCGACTTGTAGCCGTAGATCGACGTCACGCCTTGCCAGTAGAACTCGTCGAGGCCGTGCTCGGCAAGGGCACCGTACTTGGCGTCTGCACCGCCGGCGTTCTCGATCAGCAGAGTGCGTGTGATCTCCAGAAGGCTGTGCTCGCTTTGACCGAGCAGAATCGCTGACATCTTGGCTTGCAGCAGCCGGGCGTCATCGTCGGCGTCCAGCAGCTTCTTCAGGCCTTGGATGCGCTTGGCCACGCGAAAGAAGCTCTCATGCGTCAGCACGACTTCGCCAATATCGTCGGCGGTGAGCCCGAGTTCCTGCTGCACCAGCGAGGTTCGGTCTGCTGTGAACACTCCGTAGGCCAGCTCCAGGTCCAGCAGCCAATTTCCGATCCCCGTCGGAATAGGACCCGAGCGATAGACAAGGAACTTCGACTTGGGCTCCTGGTGCAGCAGCCGATTCTTTACCGCATACTCGTTATTGATGACGCGCACAGTCTGCACGCCTTCCAGGCCGAGCGTATCGAGGTCAGCGGCGTACTCACCCTCGGGGTCGTGCCAGAACACCACACGCTGCGTCTCAAAGCGACGCTCCAAGTGGGGCCTGACGGCGGATGTCTCACTCATCGCTGGCCTCTAGTCCGGGGATCTTCTTCAAGGCGACACCTAGCTTCAGGTAGTTTGCCTTCACACCGTCGTCGAGGTCGATCTGTACCTGCTGGGACGCCAGCGGGTACAGCACGTCATGCTCGTACTCATCGAGTTCGAGCAGCACCTTGCGCAGACGGTCAACTTCTTTCAGCGCGGCAGCCTGCTGCCGCGGCGTACCGGCCCCTGCCGCAAGGCGCTCTTGGTGCTGGCGACTGGCATCCAGTTTCGCCTTGAACTCGCGAAGGTACTCGTTCAACACAGTCGACACCGTAGAGGGAGTGTACCGGTGCATGTAGATCAGTGCGTTGAAGGACCCTTTGGAGCTGGAGAACAGCCAGTAAATCGGACGCTTCCTATAGCGCTGGACATGATCTTTGTAGAAATCCTGTACAAAGTACTTCCGTATGTCCTTACCCAACGCCTCCTCAACGAAACGAAGGTTTTCGTCCAAATGCTCGTCACCGAACGCGGCCTTCAGGAACGCCCGGAACCGCTCAACTATGTCATCTTCGAACCAGGAGCCTGTCAGGACCGGCAAAACATTGTCCTTATCGGGCACGAATGACGGCACCGGCACCTCCGCCAGATATCTCTCCAATGTGTCGCCCTGGTTAGCCAACACCAGGCCGGGCGCATCGAGGCTGAAACGACCAAACATGCAACCAACCGCAAAAGAGATCAACTCCGACATATCCGTGGCTAGTTGCAGCTTGCTCAGCTCTGAGTCTTCAACATTTCCAAAGCGATAGGTTGGGTCCGCGAACAAAGTCACTGAACCATCACTGCTATCTGCGCTTATATGATCGTCTGCCCCATAAAGCGCGCCAAGTGTCACCTCGTCACGGCTTTCAAGTTCTTTGAGCCTGGAAACGAGATCTAGTCGCCGAGATTGGAAGCGCTTGACTGCCTCACTCAGGTACTCTTGCGGCTCAGCGTTGAGGAGGGGACTCCGCTGGAAATCCCATGATGACTCGTATGAGTCCCAATCCTCTTTGGCTATGTCGATACAAAGCTGCGTATTAAGAGGGGCAGTAAACAATCCTGGAGCCAGTGGAAGCCGAGCAACGTCCCCTGGTTGATAGTTTAGGGTCGGTGCGAGGAATGCAAAATATCGCCGGGCAACACGACTGTTTAGATAGCTCCCCACAGCATTGAGGCCGTGGTTTGCAAATACTGTGCATCCTCCGTTGTCAAAAATGGCGTTATCCGGAGACCATCGCGCCGAAAAGCTTGAGGCTACTGTGGAATAGGTGAATCCCTCCCGGAAGAAGTCCTTTTCATTCCGGATCGTCGGTTTTCGGGCTTCTTGGTCCAGACGAGCCTTTATGTCTTTTCCATCTTTCTGCCAGTTAATGACATAGTCTCGGTAGCCGTACCAGCGCCTGACCCCTCCTCCCTTGTTATAGGGAACCCATTTTCTCTCAACATCAGACTTGTCCAGCCGGAGACCATCGAACGATACCTCATGCCACAGTCGCAAAAATCGATCGTTCCAGCCCGTATCCATCCCCTTACGTGGCTCGGCGACGCCGCCCAAGGGTTTGGCGGAGCCAAACAGCTCGAACTCGCTTTCGCGTAGCCAGTATGCGATAGGGGTCCCTGGAAGGAGAGAGAAGTCTCTGAATACACGCTCAAAACGGTGATCAAGAGTGGGATCTTTGATTCCAGCCAGGACCAGTTCTGACTTCGCCTTTTCCCCGCGTCCGCCTATGACGCGGAAATATACCCCTCGTAGATTAGTGCCTTTATCGTTATGAAGCACGAAAGCAGAAGCGCCAACGACCTCACCGCCTACTGTATCGAACGCCCCGGTACCCAAGTGGGCCATCGAAATGATTGCGCAGTCACTCAATAGATTATTTCTAAGCAGCGCAAATGATGACAGGAACATCCAGGACTGCATGGTTATCATGGCCACGCTTCCGTTTCGCAGTGCGAGAAGCAGGCTGCGTTCAATGAACATTGCGAAGAGATCAGATTTCGACGCAGGATACTCCTGCTTGGCGAAGTCGGAAAGTTTGGGCGTAGCGTTCCTGTTGCCCATGTAAGGCGGGTTAGCGACGACCACGTGATAACGGGTGGACAAATACTCAGACTGTCGGATGACCGTCCGGGCACGGGCCAGGAGATCACCGAAGAACAAGGTATCTGCCTCCCCCAAGGACTCCAAATGATGGGCGAGGGGTCCGGTGAGATCTTGGTCCGGGCAGATCAACGAGCCAAACGTGTCCGCATGGTCATACGCCTGCCAGAATTTTTCCTCTGCTGCTTTGTCCCCGCCACGAGTCAGTAGCGTTCCCAGCTCATCCTGGCTGAAGCGCACCGGTTCCAGCACACAAATGTTCGGAACAGCACCCTTGCCCGGATTCAGGAACGTTCTCTGACGCTCCCGCGCCTTCATACTCAGTGCGAACGCTGCTAAAGCACCTGCACGCGGATCAATCTCGGTGCCGTAGAGGTTGTTTCCAAGGATCAGGCCCGGAATATCGGACGGGGCATAGCCCTCCTCCTCATAGATGGCATAGAGCAGGTCGAAAGCGTAAGTGAGCATGTGCCCAGACCCACAGGCTGGGTCAATGACCTTGAGCTCTTCCGGGCCACGGACGTTGAGGAAGTCGGCTTCATCGCCGACCGGGGCAACGTAGTAGTCCATTTGGTGGACCAGCCCCGAATTCGGGCGGTTGAGCATCCACAGGCGTCCAAGCGAGTTCTCGACTAGATAGCGGACGATCCAGTGCGGGGTGAAGAGCTGGGTAGCGGCCGGGATCTCGTCACGGCCGGCCTTCTTGTTTTTCTTGAACCCGGCAAAGACTTCGTCCTTCCGCTCCGAGATGTAGAACTGGTAGAGCCAGCCGATGACCTCGACGTCCTGGCAGACTTCCTCAGTGAGCACTTCGACGGCGCGGGCCAGGACAGAGTCATCAGCCAGCAGGTTCGCTGGGATGAGCAGTTCGGTGTAGTCGCCTTCCCGTTCGAACATGAACGGCATAGAGCGGTTCCAATGGCGACAGTATTCCGCAAGCAGAAGTGCGTACGCCTCGCCCTGCGGGTTATCACTGCGGCGCATGCCGTTGAGCAAACTAGTGACGGTTTCTGCCGTGCGCTTGTTCGTAACCACCGTACTGTCGATGTTCCCCCGCTTGGCTTCTGCGAGAACCTCTGGCTGCCCTCCTTCGCGGCCTCGTTCGGGCGAGACGACACCGATGCCGGTGTAGGCCTTGGCGTCCATGAACCGCAGCGCGATGATGCGGTTGAACCAGGTGTAGGCGACTTTGTCCGCGACTGTGTCGCGACCCTTGTCGCTGCCGCCAGCAGCGTTGACGGCCTTCTCCAGGGCAGCGACGGCGTTGGGCTGTTCCTGGCGCAGCTCTTCTGATGCCAGAACGACGGAGATGCGGGCTGACACCTCGCGGATTAGTGCAGTGCGAGCCCATGTGGCAAATGATTTCAGCGGTGCGGTTTCCATCAGAGCGCGATTCTCTTTCCGTCGTTAAGCGTGTTCAGCAGCGCACCACGGAGCGCGTCGAGGTAGCGGTCGACATCATCCACGTTCTCGAGCACACCGTGGACTCCGGGCACGGTGATCCTCTTGACCGAGACGGTCTGCTTTGGTGTGGGCTCCGGGCTGTCTGTACCGCCCGTCGTCCGGGCAGAGGACGCGAGTTGGTCGAGCAGCTCGGGATACGTCCGCTCCTCAAAGCCATTACCCTGCTCGCGGACGAGCGCGATCTGCTGCTCACTGCCTAAGCGGGCGATAATCTGGTCGATTGTACGAGTGACCCTCAGCTGCGTTTCCTCCGTGGCATTGCCGTAATAGGCGCTGCCGAGTATCTCGGACTTGCGTCCCTCGATGTCTTGGATGACCGTGGCGCGGTGGGCGGCGAGCGTTTCCTCGACTTTCACGCAAAGGGCGTCCGCGGCCTGTTTGAGTTGGGTCATGCGGTTGCCCCGGAACGCGTTCGGGTCGTCCAGGAGTCGCCTGACGTCGGCGTCGCTTCCCGAGGGCAGGTATCCAAGGTTGTTCGTGTTCGAGGCGAGCAGAACAACGGCCTCGTCGTAGATGACCTTCTGGCCGCCGCCCAGGAACGACTGGATCGGGTCGATGACGTTCTCTTTGGCGTCGAGCAGTTCGTCGTCAAGACTGAAATCAGCCAGGTACCACTCATCGGGTTTGCCTGCGACTTGTTCGAGGAGGGCTATGGGGGCAGCCAGCTGCTCCACGAACGGGTACTTCGATCCGCTCACCAGCGCCCTGAGCTCGTCGAGCTTTGCCCCGAGCTTTTCGCTGCCGTGCCGAGCCAGCTCCAGCGGGTCTTTTGGTGGGGTGGGCTCGTCGAAGAAGTCGGTGCAGAACTTGCGGAAGGTCGCGACCTTGCGCTCGTCAAAGAGCTTCTGCGGGGCGACGACGGAATGCGAGTGCTTCTGCGTATTGCGCAGAATGGCAGCTACCTCGGTCCGCTTCAGGACGTTTCCATCGACGGTGACCGTGATCTTCGAGTTTCCAACGAGCCAGGCGATGATGACCTCTATCGAGGCGAGATCCCATCCGTAGGGCTTGGCCTGGAATGCATCCACGATCGTCTTGACTGTTATCTGCTCACCGAGCCGGTCGCGCTGCAGCAGGAACGAAAGCAACTCGTCGCCTGGAACCGCCAGCATGGACAGCGATGGATCGTCGAACATGTCCGACTGGTTGGGGTTGGCGAACACAGCGACTTGCTGCTCACTGTACGCAACACCGCCGAGCAGGCTGAGCAGGGTGTATGTGCGGCTGATGAGGTCCTGGAAGCCATCGGTGACGCGCGTGATGGCGTCCGGCGAGGAGGAGGTCACGCTGGCGGCATTGATCACGAGGTCCGCCTTGCCAACTGCCCGGCGGATGCGCTCGATGAGTTCTTTCTCGCGTTCGACGTTCTGCGTCGCCTTTGCGCGCAGAATCTGGTCCTCGATTGCGGACAGCGAGGTCGTCTGCTTGCGCTTGGTGTACTTCTCCGTCTTGATCAGCAGGCGCAGGTCCGAAAGGGCTCGATCATCGGGCTCCAGGATGACGCGCAGCTCGTCTTTGCCCGCGCTGTGCATCCGGGTCTCTTCGGGGCCGAACGGGTACTCCGGCGTAATGAAGTGCATGGTCAGTTCGCGTTGGGGCCCGTACACCTGATCGTCAAGCTTGTACCCGAAGGCGAAATCCTGTCCGTTCTTGGCATACCGCAGCTTGCTCGTGCGGACAACGTCACCGGAGATGATCTTGAAGAGCCGGCTGCTGACATCCGAAGCATCGATGTCGACGTTCTTTATCTCCTCCTCGATGACCTGCTCTTCGTTGGTCAGGTACTCGTAGAGGTTGCCGTTGCGTTGCACGTAAGTCTGCGTCTCCAGCAGGGTCAGTGCCTCCTGCACCTGCTTGGCCAGGGCGGGCAGGTCAAGTCCGAAACGGTCGTAAACCAGCACGGTCAGGTTGCGTGGGGTGGCGTGGAAGCCTTCGACGTACTTCACGAGGAACAGCGCCTTGAGCAGCCGCACTGCCAGTTCGTTGTCCAGGTTGCGCTCGGCAACGTCGATCGAACGCTGCGCGGCCGACTTCAGCGAAGCGCGGATGCCCGCGAACATGTGGTCGAAGGTCGCCAGCCTGCCGACTTCTACGTCGCCGATGTCCTTGGCGACCTGCTGGACGACCCCGAGCATCGAGCGTTCACCGACCGAGCTGTTGCGGCCCTCGAACACATTGTGATCGGAGATGCCTTCGATCGCCGCCTGGAACAGCGGGAACTGGTAGCTGACGAACGGGTACGTGCCGACAAAGTGTGCCTCGTCGGTGTAGTTGCGGTATGTCTTCGCGCCATCCACGAAATCGAACAGGGTCTTGAAGTTGGCGTGCTGCTCGGTATAGATCGAGTTCAGCGCAGTTTCGCCCGCCTCGTTCTTCTCGAGCAGTCGCTTGCGGATGACCTCTTCCACGTCGGCGCTGGTGAGCTTCACGCGGGTGGCGAACCGGGCCTGGATCTTGGAGAAGTCGTTGCCTTGCTGCTTCGTGCGGTCACCGACGACCTTGTCCATGTCCTCTTGGGAAGTCACGATCACCCACGCGCGGCCCTGGCATTTCGTGTTCAGCGACTCGGCGATGGTCTGGAGGTTGAGCATCAGGTGCGTGTTCGTCCCGATGAACTGGCCGACTTCATCAACGTAGAAGTTCAGCCGGAAGTCGTCTTCCTGCTTGTCCAGCCACGCCATCACCTCGTCAGCGAAGTCCTCGATGGAGACTGAATACTCGTTGCGGTATTTGGTGAGGATGTTAGTGGGCGTGCCCTCGGCTTGGCCGCTGACCTCGGCATACGCCTTGGCCACGTTTACCTCTTCGAGCACGCCCTCTTCACGTCCCTGCGTCCAGCTGCGCCCGGAGATACGGGCGTATGCGTCCTTGAAGGCCTCATACTGGCCGCGGTTGTCCAGATCGCGCTCGAACCGGGCGACGTGCCCTTGGCTGCCGTAGTAGCCGCGGCTCTCGTCGAAGACCTTGACGAACACCTTCAGCAAGGCGTCGGTCTGATCCTTCGTAATGAGGGTAGCCTTCTGGTCGATGTTGAACAGCAGGCTCTTCGCCGGGATCCTCTCAGCCTTGGTCAGCAGTGCAGGGAGGAACGCATCCTGCGCTTTGGAGCGAAAGCTCTCGGAGACGCGCTCCCGCGGGAAGTCCTGACCGTCCACGTCACCGAGGAGGTGTGCAAGCAACTTCAGCAAGTGCGACTTACCGGAACCGAAGAAGCCCGAGATCCACACGCCGTTGGCGTTGGTGTAGTTCGTATAGGCCTCAAGCAGCAGTTCCAGACCCTTGGCCGCCTCGTTGGTCAAGACGTACTCATCGACCTCGGTGCCCAAATGCGCGGTGTCGTCAGCCTTGATGACACCCTCTATCGGGCGCTGAACGTCCTTGGCGAAGATCGCATGCAGATTCATCGAATCAAACCTCCTGGTCCAAGATGTTCTTGGCTCGGTAGTACTGGTCGTCCTGGAGTCGTCCGAATAGCACGAGCGATGATCCAAGTGTGGCGGACTGCTCGTAGCGCCCGGGGAAAAACATGAGCATAGGCTTACGCGTCACAACGCTCTGCAGGTTGTTCAGCACGTTGTGTGAACGGATGTACGGGAAGACCTCGCCGATGCCGGTGAGGAAGAAGATATCGAAGTCACCCTCGGCGAGCTTGGTCCTGATCGCGGACGCAATGTGGAGCTGCGGGTCAAGCATCCCCTGGAGTAATTCACGGAAGTCGTCCTTTTCCTGCTCGGGTTCGAGCGCGATCAGCCGATCCCAGACTCCGCGTTCCTTGAGAATCTCCACCGATAGGTCGTAGAGGTTGACTTCGCGGACGACGATGCCCTTGCTGGCCAGGCGGTTCTTGATGCGCTTCTTCGACCCCGAGACTGCGAGGGCATCCTCAGGGTCGTATGGGTATATGAAGAACGGCACTTCGTTGCTCAGGCCCTCCATCTGGAGAAACCGTCGCCCGCTTAGAACGCCGAACAGGTGCTCTTCCTCTTTGGAAAGGTCGATCTTTGTCACGGCTGGGCCCTTTCCGCGGCATCATGGGCGGTTGGGAAGAACCGCAGGTCACTCGGAATCCGAGCTGCCAAGACGCTTGCGACCCGTTGGGACATCACGGCCGGTTGTATGAGCCCGCTGTTGGAAAGCAACCCTGCCTCCTTTAGCATGCGGAACAAGTTTGAACGCAGCTTGCGCAGCGTGGAGTCCTTGAGTTCAGACAGCGCGCTGTGCCACAAGGACTTGCTTCGCACGAAGCTGTCGAAATCGTTGTGATCGAGAGACGGCTTAAGCAAGAGGAACCGCTCGCGTACGATCTCCTCAGCGAACTCTCCGACCAGGTCATACCGACGGCAGGCCGCCGCCCACAGCAAGTGTCCGCGCTCGGTTGAGGTAGCTTGGATGAGTAAATTGATTTCGTCGTCGGTCAGCACGGCGAGCCGTTGGATAACCTCGCGTGCAAGCCTGAGCCCGGAGGCAACCGTACGAGCCTGAAGCAGGTTTTCCCCCGCGACCACCGCACGGACTCTTGTCCAGTCGTGTTCATGTAAGTAAACGGGCGCAACGATCGCCGCTTCGCGCATCAGGAGGGCACCACTGGTGAATGACAGCGCATAACGCCGCGCCGCGGCATGTTGTTCGATCATGTGTAGCCCCCCTTTCATTTCTCAGCCAAGTAGGTCCGGTGCCGGCGTTGTCCGAGAGACAATCCTCCAGGCGCGGAAGTCAGCTCGACGTCTCGTCGTCGCTCGATGCTGCACTGCCACCACTGCGGACCCACTCGTCTACCTCGCTGGCCTGGAACTTCCAGAGCCTGCCGACCTTGTGGGCTGGCATGCGCTTATCGGTGATCCACGCATAGACCGTGTCTTTTGTGATCCCCAGGTGCGCTGCGATGCCATCGGCGGACAGCCATGGTTCGGCCACGGTGGAGCCTCCAGTCGGGATTGGCAACGTCGAACAAAGGCCATCCTAGCTTCAACTGCACGTCTTCTTAGGGTTTGACCGGGTCTGATCGGGTTAAGCCTGTACGAGTTCCGTGGCCTTGAACCGCAGGACAGCGCCCGGAACGTCACGCTAGGCTGTCGCAATGACCGAACTTTGGATCGCGTTGGCAGCCGCAGTCGTCGTATCTGCAGGCGTGCTCCTTACTCTCATTCTTCGCAGGCGCAGAAGTGCTCGCCCGGACGGCGCGGCAAGCATTCAAGAAGGTACTGAGGCTCCGTCGAGGGAGAACTTGGCACCTGCCCGGGTTCTCCCTGCTTCGGGGATCCTGGTTCCAGAGACTGTCTTGTCGGCAATCGGCGCATCCGTCTCGGTCGAGGAGGTACTGGAGGCAGCTTCAATTCCCATGGCGCTCGAGTACCAGCCAATCACCGACATTGAGCTTACAAAGTACAAGTCGGTTCCAGTGAATGCTGCCCTTCAGCAAGCACTCACCAACATCGTCCGAGCAGTGGATCCGAAGCGTGCCACACTTTTCAAGGTGGTACTGCCGAAGGGTGCCGAGCTTGTTCGCGCGGTCGGCACCAGCGGGTTCCGCAATTCGCGCGCGGACCCGCAAGTATCTCCGCTCAAGCCGTCCTGTACCCGGTGGGGGTGGGAGGTGCAGCGATTGCTGGCTGGCCAGTCTTGGCAGTGGGTGCGTCGGTGATGGCTATCGACATGCTGGCTCAGCGAGAACAGCGAGTCCATCAGCGGCGGGTCGAGACGATCCTGGGACGTCAGGAGAAGCGATACGTAGACACGCGTATTGCGCCCAGCGGACGACGGACAAACGACTGTCCGCAGCAATCAGTTCCATACTCGACGGGAATCTTCCCGATCTGGACGTTGTACAGCAAAAAGCCGGAGAGGAGTTCCACAAGGCGGACGTATTCTTGGAGGAAACCTGGTCCACCATCCAGTCACTTCTGAAGTCTGAAAGCGCCAGCGGTGCCATCGACTATCGCAAACTCGAAGAAGCCCTCGGTGGTAAGACAAAAGATCTGGACCACTTCTTTCGCGAACTTCACTTCGCTCGCGCCGCTGTCGCTCTCGGACGAAAAGCTCTTCTCGCAGACGCCGCGAAAGCAGCGCTTGCCGATCCGGATAACCAATACCTCGCGTTCCGAAAGTCTCTTGAGCGACACGCAGCGGATGTGAAACAAGCTGAGAGTCTCGAGGCTCAAGTAACGGAGGCGCTCACCACGGTGGAGCTCACGGGTCGCTGGCGAGAAACCAAGAAGTCGATCGCTGGCCGGCAGGCAGCTTTTCGCGAACGGGTAATGCCTTCACAGATCGATCTGCCCGATACCGTGCAGTACCTCGCGCTTCCTTCCGGTGAGATCCATCAGCTCGTGCAAGTTGATGTCCTCTTCGACGAGGAGGCAGAGGCTCAACAAGCGAATGGCGTATCACCATGATCAACTCGCCGCGATGGGGCATGGGCTGATCTTCTTCTCGCCTGATCGCTCGGTCGAGCAACAGTTCGTTGGGGATACCGCGCCTGGATTCGAGAGTCCAACCGGTACATCTCACAGCACGAGCGGCGTGGTGCGAAGCCAGACGTCGCTCGTGCTGTGAGATGATCGGGCCAAGATCTAGATCCATGCGCCGGTCGGATAACCGCGGTTCGCGCGACGATCAGCAACTGCATGGAACGCATTGCTAGTCGCAGTGGTTATGAGAAGGGTGAGACTGTGTCGACGAACAGTGGGATTGAATGGACTGAGGTGACGTGGAACCCCATCACAGGTTGCGATCGTGTCGCTGCAGGGTGCGACAACTGTTACGCTCTGGCGCTCGCGAAGCGTCTGAAGGCCATGGGTGCGGAGAAATACCAGACCGACGGTGACCCCCGGACCTCCGGTCCTGGATTCGGGGTCACGACTCACCCGGCAGCATTGAAGCAGCCCCTTAGCTGGCGCACGCCCAAAATCGTCTTCGTGAACTCGATGAGCGACCTGTTCCATGCAAAGGTGCCGCTCGACTTCATTCGCGACATCTTCGATGTCATCCGCGAAACTCCTCAGCACACGTACCAGGTGCTCACGAAGCGGGCACACCGCATGGCGAGGGTGGCAGACAAGCTCGACTGGCCAGACAATCTGTGGATGGGAGTCTCGGTGGAGTCGTTCGACGTCGTCGATCGCATTGACTACCTTCGAGCGACACCAGCCACGACACGATTCCTGTCCTGCGAACCGCTGATCACCGCACTCCCGGCACTAAACCTTGACCATATTGACTGGGTGATCGTCGGTGGCGAGTCCGGTCCGCGCGCACGACCCATGGATCCGGCCTGGGCCGAGGACATCCGCGACCAGTGCCTTGAAGCCGATGTGGCGTTCTTCTTCAAGCAGTGGGGCGGGCGGACGCCGAAGGCCAACGGACGCGAACTCGGGGGACGCACTTGGGACGACATGCCGCAACTCGCTGCAGCGTCAGCCTAGCCAGTGGCCTTGCGAATGACGTGCTGATGGGGCTTGGCTCCTTTGGTGGCGAACTCGATCTCGCCTGACTTTACGAGCGCGCGAAGTGCGGCCGAGAAGGTCGTCTCCTTGGCCTCGCCGTAGAGATCGCCATAGACCTCCTGGACGTGTTCGACTACCGCCTTCGGCCGACCGTCCGACACCAAAGAACGCAGGTTGTCGGTGATGTGGCTGATCGCCGAGTCGTGCTCACGTTCGAACTGATCTGCGACAGTGTCCCAGAGCATGCCCTCACGTTCGTCGGGGTCCGGTCCGAGGCAGTCGATCCATTCTTCCCGCGCCTTTGCCGCGGCAGCCCCAAACACCCAGAAGCCGTGCGGTGCCTGGGTGAGGAAAATCAAGTAGTACACGGGCTGGTGGTGAACCTGCCGTCGCACCGGCGCGACGACGCTGCCATAGTTGGTGCCAGCGGCGAGTCGTCGGGCGTACTCGTGTGCGACGGCGTCCGCGGCCGCCTCCCAGGAGGTCCCGCCAGAAGCCGTGTGAGCTTGCAATGCCACGTCACGCCACCACTCGCCCCCACATACTGAGTCCGCTTTGGCGACGCCTCCAAGGTCGAGCTGACCCTTCTTCAGCTGTCCACCAGCACGGCGAATGAGGTCAGCGTTGAAGTTCAGCAGAACCTCCGTCCGAGGCCATGAACCTCGTTTGTGGAGGACGTTCTTGATCGAATCCATGGGAAGCCCCGCTCCGCAGGGGTCAAGGAAAACGAAAAGGCTCGCGCCGACGGCCAGCCGTCTGACCTCGTCGAGGTGCTGCCCGCAATCCCCGTTTCGGCTGTCAACATGAATGCCACGGTTACGGTACTCATCGGCCACCTTGTCGAGAGACACAAAGTCCTCGCGGTTCCTCTCCACTAGGAAGAGGTCGATCTTGGTGGAGTTCTTGGCCTTCTGGGCTGCGATCATCATGCGCTCGGCGGATCCTGCCTCGCCGGTGTCAAAGCGTCCCCTGCCAGCAAAGCCGTCGAACAGCACCGCCCTCTTCGGCGACAGCTTGCTGGCCGTCATCGTTGCGAACCTGATGACGTACTGCTCAAGAATCCCGTGCTTGTAGACCGACTGCGGCTTCGGACTCTCCAGCAGTCCAGCCTCGGTTCCAGTTGCCATCCCCCAACTCCGATCTTCATTAGCAACGACGAGCTTTGACACCATAGTTATCCAGTAAATGGAGTAACGTCACCATGATAGAGACAGTATGTCAGCGCACAAGAAGGCCTCGGCCGACATGCGGCGATTCTAGCTGCGTGGAGGTTTGGAGCCTGATTCGCTTCCTGAGTCGGTGCAAGAGTTCTACGGGGCTCGGCGGGCTCGGCAGGGGCGCTTCCAGCGTCAGCCGTACTCGCGGAGGATCATGGCGACACGGGCGGTGAGCTCGTCGGCCTTGGCGAGGATCCGCTCTTCTTCCTCCGGCGACATCGCGCGCGCGGCGGGACGATGTTCGGGATCCAACACTGAGGCTGGGACAGGCACGGGGCCCTCGAGCAGTGCGTCCATGGCGCGGATGACCGCCGAGAGTGACGAGGGGTGCATTGAGGAATAAGGGTCGATGTAGCCCCACCGATCGACTGCCGGCAGCATACCGACGCAGAGGAGCCAGTCGGGACTCGCGTCGGGAAGCAGATGACGGTGTTCGTCGTCCTTCTGGTCAAAGCGGTGACCCAGTGCTCGGACGGCCCTGTGCGACCATCCGTTGTTGGTGCCGATCACGTCGAGCCACGACCATACGGCGCACGCGGAGCAGGACTGCGCATCGGGTGCGACGCCGATACGTGGGCGCAGCCGTTGCATCTCATTCGGCCTGAGCCCCAGCGCACTTGCTCGGTCCAGGCCCAGCCCCCCGTGCCCGGGCGGCGCGATCATCACCGCGGCGAAGAGCATTCGCCGCAGGCGCAGACGGAAGACCCATTGGGTCGCAGGATCTTGGATCAGTACGGTGGCGCGCTTTACCAGCCGACGGAGCGATTCGGGGTTGTCTTTGTGGCAGCGCGGCCAGGCCGGGGCGACGGTTGGCTCCTGACTGATCATTCGCCGTAACGAGGCCAGCACAGGGCGCGATGCTCCGACCTGCCTGGAGAAGAGAGCAAGGGTGGCGTCGTCGACCAACTCGGTGGGCTTGCCCGCCACCGAGCACCAGTCGAGCCAAAGATCGGGCAGGGCAGTCGTCATTCTCTTGATTGTCCCACCAGGCGCTGGACAGCTCTGGCTTTTCGTTCTTCATGTCCCTGCAGCCGAGTGCATGACTATGCGCTGGTTGTGAGTGATTCAACAATCACCGCGTCACGCGAAGGCAGTCCTTCTCCATGCCCCGATAAGCGCACTTACCAGAGACCCGGTTCGAAGCCGCCCCGTCGATCGCGGGTATGGGGAATCGCCACTGACAGACCATTGCGACTTGGATTCTCCGGCCAGTGAGTCGAGACTGGAGTCATGGCAGTACAGGTGAGGCTCGCAGCGCTCAGCGCTCCCACCGTCCCACCTGAACCGGAGGTGGACGACGAGCTGCGCGAGCTCGAAGAAATTTCGCGGTCTTTGGAAGGACACACGCTGTCTGCTGCCACCCGGCGCGCCTATGCCACGGCGTGGCGTGCCTTTGATGACTTCTGTACCGGCCACGGACTGGACGCGCTGCCTGCGCATCCGGAGACCGTGCGCTGGTACGTCGCCTGGATGTCCACGCAGCTCGATGACGACGGGCTCCCCCGGTTCTCCGTCGCGACGATCCGCCAGCGCCTGGCCGGTATCGGCGAGAGGCACCTGCGCGGCGGGCTTCTGGATCCCACGGCCCACCGCGGCGTGGTGGATCTCGTGCGCGGGCTGGCCAAGCTGCGGGCCACCAGGCCCCGGCGCAAGCGCCCTCTGCTTCTGGACGACGTGGTCCGGATCATCGCGGTGATGGAGCACGACACATATCCGGCAGGCGTGTCAGCCACCAGGGACGCCCTGGCGGTGTGGCTCGGGTTCGCAGGGGCCCTGCGCAGGAGCGAGGCGGCGGCCCTGACGCTGAACCGGCTCGAGCTGCACCCGGTCGATGGCGTCCACGTTCATGTGGGGGCCTCGAAGGCCGACCCGGAGAACGCGCTGCCGGACGTGGTCGTGCTGCCGTTCGGGAGCTCGCCGGCATCCTGTCCCCCGTGTGCGGTGCACCGTTGGGTCGTGCTGCTCGGGCTCGCCCGTCAGGACGACGCGCGCACACGGCGTCGCGGGATCATGCAGCAGCTGTTCTCGTACGGTCTCGAGGAGCACGTCTGCGGGGCCGCCGGCTCAACGGCGCTCCTCAGCAGCGCCGACCTGGCCTCGGGCGCGCCCCTGCTCCGGGCAACGTACCGCAACAGGAAGGACGCCCGGATCCATGCACGGGCGGTGAGCGGCGACGCGCTGCACACGATGCTGCTCTCGCGCATGGTCGAGGCCGGGATGAACCCTGCTGCCTACGGCTTCCACTCGCTGCGGGCCGGGCACGTAACCCAGGCGCGGCGCAACGGTGCGAGCACGGAGGAGATCATGCGCGCCGGCCGGTGGAGCCGGGCAGCGACGGTAGACGTCTACGACCGCGAGTTCAATCCTGCGGCACGCAACAGCGTCATGCGTCTGGGGTTGTAGACCCCTCGATGCCGGGGGCAACCCGGTGCCCGTGCTGGTCGTCCTCCTCGACCGGGACGCGGGCGTCGATGCTTTCCAGGAGGCGGAAGTCGACGACACCTTTGAGTTGAGCGCCGCCGCCGAGCACTTGAATGGCCTTGGAGAGCCGCAGCACCTCCAGCCTGTTCTTCTCCCACTCGCGCTGGGCCGCTGCGAGGTCGGCGAGGTACTGCTGCAGCTGGGCCTCGCTCTCTGCCTCCGGATCCTCGGCGACCAGGATCGCCAGGGGGACGTCCAGGGCCTTGGAGGCGGCGACCGCCTCGTCCAGGCGGACGGCGCGGATTTGCTGCTCTATCCGGGTCACCGCCGAAGGGTCGACGTTCGTTCCGAGGATCTCGGCAATCCTGCGGGCCAGCTCAGCCTGGCTGATGCCCAGGCGTTCCCTCTCCTGTCGCAGTCGGCGGGCGAAGAGGTCTCCGGGCAAGGCGTTCATCTGGTTTGGGCTCCTGGTCGGGTACATGCGCGAAGGGCTCAGCAAGAAGCGTATGCCGAGCCGTGCCGGAGCCGCACACCGCGCGCCCCGTCATGTGAAATCTACACGTTTTTGAGCAGAACGTCAGTCCTACCGCCGACACCTCGTTTGCGCTGGTCTTCGAGCACATTCCGGACTCGTATCCGACTCGTCACTGATACGACTATGACTGATGACTCGAATGATGTAGATTGGTCACTAAAGATGTGCACGTATACGAGTCCCTAGAGAGGGGTCGGCCGCATGATTGCAGGCATTTCGTCCCGCTCAACGGGGAGTCACGTCGCATCGGGAGAGACCATTGATAGGGCGCTGTGCTCTGTCTAGGCGAATCGGTTATGCCAGTCGCCTCGTGACACATGTCATGCAAGCGACCATTCGATAGGCGAGAGGAAAGAACCATGACGAAGATTTACGAGGCGGCATTCGAGCGGGTCGCCCTGCCCACCGCGGCGTGGGACCTGACGAGCTTCCTGGAGAACGCGAAGTCCCAGATCCAGCTCTGGGGCGGGCTGCTGCTCATGCTCCTGGGTGCGGTCGGACTGGTCTGGGGCGGCGTGCTCCTGATCAAGAAGCTGATGGCTACCCCGCAGTCCGCGGGCCAGCAGCAGGGCTGGGGCACCATCGCCCTGCTCATCCTGGTCGGCGGCGCGCTCGGCACCGGCGGGTGGTCGCTGATCAACACCATCGGCTCCGGCGGCCAGAAGACCCTCGAGGACCTCGGCGGCGGCTCGGTCCTCGTGCAGACGGTCAGCCACGTACTGACCAGCGGCGTCCTGGGCTAAGCCCGGCGCGGCAGGAATCAACGGCCGGGCACACAAAGCGTCGACGGACCGCACCGGGTCGGTTGAGGTCACCAGGCCTCAACCGGCCCGGTGCGTCGTTTCCGGGGTCGGACGACGGCGCTGACGACGAGCAGGACAGGCAGAGCAAGGAACAGGACGAACGGGAACGGACATGGGGATCAAGGACAAGGCGCTGGCCTTCGGCAAGCGGTTCAAGCTCGACTCGCACCACGCAATCGAGCGCTTCGGGGTGTTCTTCGGCATCTTCGCTGTGATGGGGCTGGTCGTGGTGGCCGGCTCGGGTGCCGCCGCCTTCAAGGCGGGCAGCGACGCGGTGTCGCACACCGCGCTCTACAACACCGAGTTCACCTCCTCGAAGACCCAGCTCAAGGGCACGGTCGACGGGGTCTACACCAATCACACCGGCAACAGGGCACTGGTCATGATGCACTTCCCCGCCAGCGCGGCGATCTCGTACAACGCGGCGGACTACCAGGCCTTCCTGCTGGGCACCAACGACAAGCTGCAGACCGAAAAGGTCAGCACCAGCGGAATCAGGGGCACCTTCCACGTCTTCGGCTCGACCGGTTACGTCGGGGTCCTCCTGGACGCGGACCGGCCCTTCGACCGGCAGGTGCTCAACCTGACCGTCCGCGCGAACGCCGAGCTGACCTACGACGAGCGGCAGCAGAGCAGGGATGACCAGGTCGTGGGCGACTCGAGCTTCAAGAAGTACGACCAGTGGCGCGTGATCATCAACCCGGGTGCGTCGGGCACCACCGACATCCCGGCCCTGGACGCGGCCAGCTTCGACCCGGCCCGGGCCTATTACGACGTCGTGCTGAAGACCCAGGAGCAGCAGACGCGGGACAAGCTCGACCAGAAGCTGCTCGCGATGCGCACGAGCCTGAAGCAGGTCGAGTCGTACACCTCCGACCTGGCGACCACCAAGGTCGATGGGCTTTTCCTCCGTCCGCCGGCCGTTCCGACCTCCATCGCAGGTGATCAGGTGGCTGGTGCCTCGGCGGCCGAGGCCAAGGACGGGAAGGCGACGCTCGAGCTGAAGACGGGCCATGTCGTGCCCGGCGGATTCAACTTCAACTGGCGCGCGGGCAACGTCTATGACGGCTACCTCGACACGCTCGTGCCCGCCGGGAAGGGCTATGTGCAGTTCCTCGCCGACAAGCGCGCCGAGGGCAGCGACAGCACGAGCCAGCAGGTCTCGGACATGAAGTGGGTCCTCTCCGACGGCACCGACCTGAAGAAGGACTACCGGTCCTCCGATGTGACGATGCGCCCGCTCACGAACGTGATGAACAACCTCTCCCAGGCCTACCAGGACTACGGCAAGGCCAAGTCGGAGTACCAGTCCGGGCTTCTGCTCGAGCTGCTCGGCCTGGACGTGAAGCTGCGCGATGTGCAGTCCAACAGCACTGCGAACTCGGCCGGGGACTTCCTGACCGTCTATCACTGAGCGCGCTCCACGGAGCGGGCAGTCACCACCCAGGCATCGAGCCGGAAAGGACAAGCTTATGGCCATCGACAAGCCGACGCGGCGGGATGACCCGGCCCGGCGCGCTGCATCGCCCCGCGAGGAGGGCAGGTCCGCCGACGGGGGTGCGAAGGAGGAGTCGCAGCCCCCTCGTCGTGAGGGGTCCGGCGAACGCCGCGCCGGGCCCCGTACCGGAGCGGCCTCCGCTCCTTCCCCGTCCGGGGATGCAGCCAAGGGCCTGCCGAAAACCCCGGGGGCCTCCCCCGCGCCGCAGCCCGTGGACCCGACGCCTGCGGGCCGCGGGTCGAAGCACCTGGGAACCGCACCGGCCCCGGACGCAGGGGCTGCCGCTGGCAAGGCCGCAGGTGCGGCCGACACAGCCAGCAAGACCAGCAAGGCTGCCAAGGCTGCCAAGAGCCTTGACGGTGTCGCCGCCGGGGCGGCCGGGGGAGCTGCCCGCAAGGCGGTCGAGGGCGACGGCAGCAGCGCGGTCCGCCGCGGTGCCGGCCGGTACGCGGGAGCGGCTGCCTCGGGAGCTGTCGCCGGGGCCCAGGCCGGAGCCGCCGCCGGCGGTGTCGGCGCGCTGCCCGGGGCAGCGGTCGGCGCTGCCAAGAATGTGGGCCTGGAGACCGGCAAGGATGTTGTCGACGGTGCGTCCAAGGTCACCGGCGGAGGTCCGGACGCCGAGCCTGCCGACAAGCGGCTTGGTGCCGGGGGCACCGGCTACGAGCGGACCTCGCAGAAGGAGAAGGACGGCCAGCTGCTGTCCAAGACCGCTAAGGGTGTCGCTGTCGGCGGCACCGCGGCGGCCGCTCCCCCGGCTGCGGGGCTTCTCATGGTCATGGCCTTCCTGAAGTGGCTCAAGACCATGTTCTTCGCGATGCTCGCGATGGCCGCCAACGCGGCCAGCATGATCTGGGGTTTCATCCTCGGGATTGCCAAGGCGGTCGGGCACACGATCGCCGCACCGTTCATCGCACTGGGCGGGCTGGTCGGCAAGGCGGCAGGAGCCGTGTTCGGGGTCACCGTGACGGCCACCGTCGCCCCGGTGGCCACGGCCGCATCCGGGGTGGCTGCGACCGTTGCCGCGGTGGCTGTGCTCAGCACGGTCCTCACGGGTGTGCTCGACCAGGCCGGCCTCGATGGCGGCCGCGGCTCGACCATGACTAACTGCATTGTCAACGTCAGCCGCAACGGCCCCGGCGCTGACGTCCCGGCGAACACCGAGGCGAACGCCCGGGCGGTCTACTCCGTGCTGAAGACCTGGGGCATGCCCGAGGAGAACATCGCGGGCATCCTGGGCAACTGGTCGCAGGAGTCGGGCGTGGACCCCACCAGCGTGGAGGGCATCTACAACGAGCCCTACCAGATCGGCCCGCGCAAGCAGACCGCCTGGGACGGGAACTTCACCCACATTCCCGGCCAGTCGCACGGCGGCATCGGTCTGGGCCAGTGGTCGAACGGGCGAACCACGATGCTCCTGGACCATGCCAAGTCCAAGAACCTGGACTGGTACACCATCAAGGCCCAGCTGGCATTCATGGCGGAGGGCGACAGCCCGGGGGACGTGGCCGTGTTCAAGGACATGATCAAGACCTCGCAGGGCTCTCCCTCTGCTGCTGCACTGCACTTCCACGACAAGTGGGAGCGCTCGGCCGACAACGCCTCACAGCTGCAGGAGCGTAAGGCCGACGCCGAGATGTGGTTCGGCAAGATGAGCGGCTGGACCGTCGACACCTCGGTCGTGGGCGGGGTCCAGGACATCGTGGGCGGCATTGTCGACACGGTCGGCAGCGGGCTCCGCTCCATCTTCGGCAACTGCGACAGCGACACCAAGGTGCGCCCGGGCAGCCTCGTCGACGGCGGCATGAACGAGGAGCAGGCCCGGCAGCTGATCGACCTGTACAACCAGGAGGGCGACAAGTTCCTGGACGACAAGTACGGCGCTGGCGGACCGGGCTCCTGCGGCGACAACCACGCCATGAACTGCGTGTCGTTCTCGGTCTACTTCATGAACAAGTACACCTCGTTCCAGCAGTACCCGCCGGGCGACGGCATCCAGACAGCCCACGCGATCGCGTCCATGACGGGCAAGCAGGTCTCGAGTACGCCGACGGCGTACTCGGTCGGTTCCGGGCCGGTTACGGGGTCCGCGGGCCACACCCTCGTGGTGCTGGGCGTGCAGGGCGACAAGGTCATCCTCGGTGAGGCCGGCTACTGCGCGTTCATGGGCCGCGTTCGCGTTGACAGTGCGGAGCGGATGAAGTCCGAGGGGTGGGTGTTCGTCGACGTCACGGACCTCATCACCACGGGCGGCAACCTGCCGGCGTAGCCGGCGGAAGCACGGCCGGTGTCCGGACGATCCGGGCACCGGCCCTTTCTGCGTCCCGATCCGTGCGCAGTAACCTGTCGAATGGGGCAGACTCGTTATTGAATGACCATTGAAGATAGACTTGGGAGTCATATATGAGGACAACGCGAGAAAGGGCGGGCATCGTGAGGAGTGCGGACGAGGATGCGCGTGGCAGGGCCGGGGACACGGTCGAGGACGAGGACGGCGCGCCGAAGAAGCTGAAGGCCCCCGCCACCCGCAGGCGGGTCAGCTGGGTCGAACTCGAGGCCCGCTTCGAGGGCTGGCGCTCCGACCGGCGAGGAGAGCGGCAGGCACGCACTCCGGAGGACTCGGCGCGGCGGACGCGCCTGGTCTTGAGCGCCGCGATGGGCGTGGCGATCCTCGGGCTCGCGGCGGCCGCGGGAGTGAGCGGCAAGGGATTCGAGGCGGAGCACGTGGCCAACGCCGACCGGATCTCCGCGCTCCAGGTCCAGATCGAGGATGCCAGGAGCACTCCGGTCGACCCGGATCTGACCGGAAAGATGACGCGGCTGATGGAGGCAGCCGCAAAGGACGCCCAGAAGGTCGCGGAGGCCCAGCAGCGCTTCGCGCAGCTGCACCACGAGGCGGCGACACAGCCCAATGCGGGCAACGGTACGCCGAACGCGGCGACACTGCAGATCGCCGAGCACCGCCGGACGCTGGCACCCCTGTTCAGCCCGCGCTCGTTCCTGGCCGACGAGAAGGGGGCCTACTCCTGGACCTCTGTGACGCCGTTCGACCCGAGCACGCAGATCGACCCGCGGTTCCCCTGGTATGTGCGCTACGAGGGTTTGAAGGCTTCCTCGCCCGGAGCATACGCCTGGTCGGTCGAGTCGGTGATGCCGGACCTCGCCACCCAGGACGCCACGGGCACCACGCGCACGGCGCGGGTGATCTGGCTGTGCCGGGACACCGCGGGTGGACAGGTGCTGGCGTGGGCGAACGCGGCCTACTCCTACGACGGGAAGGCCGGGACTTTCGCCGATCTCAAGGTCGTGGTGACCGCCGCCGGCGCGGAGCACCAGCAGGGCGCATCGACGACGGGCAACGGAAGCGGAGAGGGCTGATGGTGCAGGAGCAGCAGGTTGACGGCACGGACGAAACGGCAGCGCCGGGACAGGGCTTCATGCGGCGCAATGCTCTGGTGGTCGGGGTCGCGGTACTGCTGGTTACCGCCGTGACGGTGACCGGCCTGACATGGGGGTCCCAGCGCAGCGCACTGGATCAGCAGCAGCAGACGATCACGGGCCTTCAGGGTCAGCTTGCCTCGGTCGGGACCGCGAAGTCCGAGCAGGTCGAGCAGGATGTCATGGAGTCGCTCGGCGTGAGCCAGAGCCGGATCCACGACGACACGCAGATCGTGGACCGCCTGGTGAAGACGGCATTCACCTGGGACTCCGGCCAGGCCTACGAGGCCGCTCGCCGGGACCTGAAAGAGCGCTACCACCGCCTGTCCGAGGACGAGCAGTTCCTGAAGCAGTTCATGCCGCCGGCGCGCTTCAACGAAGACGCCTCGGGCAAGCGCTACTACTACATCGACACCCAAGGGCTGAACTCGGCGGTCAATGCCGACGCGGACCTCGAGGTCGTGAAGGTCACCGCGGACGAGTACACGTATGCCGTGCAGGTCGAGGTGGCGGCTACCTCCGATGCGGTGTCCCAGAACAAGGTGGCACCGGATCGGGTCAAGTCGTACCGGACCGTGCTGGTGTACCTCACCGTCGACGCGCAAGGGAAGGTCTCTGGTCTGTCCGCCATTCCCGCTGGCGGTTCGACTCGTCATTCCAGATGATCCGACTCCCTTTCGACTCATCTTCTTGATAGAGTTGTACTGGTATTCGAGACGAAGAGCGAGTTGAGGGGCAATGGCATCGACAAAGATCGGCGAGTCGGGTGTGCAGGCTGACAAGCCTGTCCGCAAGACCCGCTTCGTGGCCGCGCCGGACGCCGGTGCGGCACCGGGCGACGCCGACCCCACTGGGGACGGAAATGTCCCGGGTGCACTGATGAGCCGCCGGGCGGCCATCGGCGGGATGTGCATGGGGGCAGCTGCGCTGCTCTGCTTCCTGGCCCGCGCAGGTCTCTCTGGTGGCGAGGCCACCGTCAGCCACGACAAGGCTCAGCAGATCGTCTCCCTTCGCGAGCAGATCCGCACCGCCGAGGTGCGCATCGACGCCCTCCCGGAGGCCAAGGACGCTGACCGCGCCCTGGTCACCGCACAGGGAGCTGCGGAACAGATCGCCCGGTTGCAGAACGAGTACCGCCACCTGACACCCTCGGTGGCGGACTCGGGCGGGACGCTGGACCAGGCTGCCGCCGAGCCGACGCGCCGGAACCTCACCCCGCACTTCGCCCCCGACGTCGGGCAGGCCACGCTCCAACCCTGGTACCTGCTGGCCTCCGACAAGGACGTCGCCGCGGGCAACGAGATTCCGATGAGCTTCGACTCCGGCTTCAAGTGGGTCGCCCAGCGCCCTTACTCGGTCGAGGTGGACGGCACGATCCGGGTCACCTGGTTGGCGGTGCAGACCCGCCCGGCGGCCGGGCAGGCCCCGGCGGTACTGGCCTGGGCCCGGGCTGACTACGACATGACCCGCAAGAGCTTCTCCGGGGTCCAGACCGGAACGACGACCACGGGCGAGGCCCTGCGGCAGGAGGTGAAGGCACCGTGATCGAGGACGTGAAGGACTGGGTGCGCGCGAGGGCCGGGAAGGTCCTGGTCTGCAGCACCGGAACGCTGCTGGCGCTGTCGCTGCTCTCTCTGGCCCTGGCACTGCTGGCCGACGGTTCGGCGGACGCCGACGCCAAGGCCGACCAGCTCATCGTCCAGCTCCAGGGCAAGCAGGAGGACGCGCAGGCGGCACTTGAGACCAAGCACGCCCGGTTGCTGGCTGCCCTGCCGGGGATGGATGCCGAGCGGGCCGACCGGGACCGGGCCGCAGCGCGCTCGGTGCTGCTGAGCCTGACGGATTCCTCGGCTGCCTCGCGGACCGTTAAGGAGACGCAGGCCGCCCTCGATGCCCGGTACGCGTTTCTCGGGACCTCGTCCCGGATCCTCACCGAGTTCATCCCGGAATGGATGGCAGCGACCGGTGCCGGAAAGGGCGCGGGGACGGCGTACCAGCTGGCCGACTTCGACGTCGACGTTGCCGCGGTGAAGGGCCTGGACTACTCCTACATCGGAGTGGCGCGCCTGGACCCGGTCTCCTCCGACGGCAAGTCCACGGCCAAAAGTGAGTACGTGGTCTTCACCTTCGCCACCGGACAGGACGGCACGGTCGCCTCGTTCGAAGCGTACCGGGCCTCGGGCCGGACGCGGGACCAGCTTGTCGCGCAGAGGCCGCCTGCCTCTGCTCCTTCACCGGCCGAGACCGCCAGCCCCGAACCCAGCCACAGCGGCTGACCGGCGGGACACCGCACAGACACGACACGACAACAACGAAGGACGAGACGAATGACGATCCAGACTCTGGACAAGACCGGCAGCGCGACCGAGCACGAAGCCCGGGTGGAGGCTGCCACTGCAGTCCCCGTCGAGAAGGCCGCGGCCAAGCCGAAGCCCGGGCGTGGCCCTTCGAAGCTGGCCGGCGCGCTGCGCCGCCTGGCCCCCGGGAAGGGCTCCGGCGGATCGCCGGTGCTGATCTGGGCGGTGTTCTTCCGCTCGGTCGTGCTCATCGCCGACTACGTGCTGGCCTCAATGACTGCGATGGTCGTGATCCCGATGCTCGGCGCGTGGCTGCACCGGCAGTCGGGCGCAGCAAGCGGCGACCTGACCATGGCCGGGACCGTCGCGATGTGGATCGCCCCGCTGCTGTTTGTGGTCCTGTTGCTGGCCGCCGCGGAGATCGCCGCGATGCGCGGGATGTGGCGCTGGTCCACCCGCCGGATCCGGGCTGTACGCGACGCCCGCACCCCGGCGCTGGCCCCGGCCACCTCCGCCCCCAGGACCACCCACCCGAGCAAGAAGACCAACCGGAAGAGGAGCAACTGATGCGCACTGCTGGACTGATGATGAATGACGTGTGGGCCGACCGGGCCCTGCGGGAGCGTGGCGTGCAGGCGCACCGCTACGACGGCCTCGATGCCCAGATCGGGGTGCTGGTCGACTCTGTCGAGCTCAAGCACCGCGGCAAGGAGGAGAACTACCGGCCCTACCTGCACGTCGTGGGCGAGCTGCGCTCGATCACTCCCGCCGAGCCGCTTCCGTACGGGATCACCCAGGTGACCTACTCGCACGGCCAGGGCGAGAAGGTCGACGCCTTCTACGAGTTCGACGACGAGCAGCTGGTCGCACTGGCGGCCAAGGGCTACTTCAGCCCTTCGTTCACTGTGCCCGACCAGCTCACGGGGATCGAGTGGGAGCTGCCCGCCAGGGCGGATGCCCTCGTGCTCACCCCGTCCGGGGACCAGGCCGATGCCCCCGTGGTCTTCATGAACGTGCACCGCATCGCCGATCTCGAGATCGACCTGGCCTCCACCGAGTACGACCTGGCGGCCTACTTCGCTGATCGCTCCAAGGATGGTCATGGTCCGGTTGAGTCCGTCGTCGACCAGCGGGGCCTGCGGGCCCGCTCCGACGCGATCAACTCGCTGTTCAGCGAGGACGAGCTCGACTTGGTCGCGCAGGCGGAGAACCTCCAGCGGCCGGAGGCGCAGCGGCCGGCTGCCGAGGGCGTCACCGCGCAGTTGCTGGCGGTCGAGGCCGAGATCACCGCGGAGCGCGAGCAGTATCAGGCTGAGCTGGAGCGCACTGAGGGCACGCCCGAGCACCTGTACCACCAGCGTGTGGCCCCGGCCCTGCACCTGGACGGACCGGAGGATGCTGCCGCCCCTGCGGACGCGGAGCCGGATGCCGGCGCGACCCACGATCTGGACTTTGGTCTGGATGAGGAGGCCACCGGGCAGGAGGTGCCCGCGCCGACGCTCGAGGAGCGCAAGCGCGAGGCCTCCCGCCGCGCCGCCGACCTCGACTTCGGCGAGGAAGACGGGCACGGTCTGGGCCACTGAGGCCGAGGCGGGCAGAGCAGTCAGGACGGGCCCCGGTCGCTGGAGGACAGCGGCCGGGGTTCTGTGCATTCACACGACGGAGGGATGAGGCGGGATGGGCCTGAAGCAGTCAGTGGTCATCGTCAACGAGTTCAGTGTGCCGCTGCCCGGCGGCAAGGGGTCCCGGGGCGGCACCCCCGGCGACTACGTCACCCGGTACATGGCGCGCGAGCAGGCGACTGAGTCGCTCGCGCCGATCCAGCGGCTGCGCACGGACGACTTCATCCTGCGCTACATGGCCCGCGAGAGCGCGGTCGAGCGCGCAGGGACGAGCAGGGTCGAGGCCAAGACGACAATGCGCCAGGCCCAGGGCGATGGCGGCGTGGCCTTCGGCTACGGCTCGGTGTCGCTCTCCGACGAGCAGCTGCGGGCTGCGTCCCGGGACATCCAGAAACACTTCGAGAGCGGCAAGACGGTGCTGAAGACCGTGCTCTCCTTCGATGAGGAATACCTGAAACGGCACCGCATCGTCGGCGAGGACTTTCACTGCGAAGGCCGCGGGGACTACCGCGGCCACATCGACCAGATGAAGCTGCGGATGGCGATCATGCACGGGCTGGAGCGGATGAGCTCGGGCACGAGCGGTTTCGACGACCTGCGCTACGTCGGCGTGATCCAGGTCGACACCGAGCACGTCCACTGCCACCTGGCGATGGTCGACGCCGGACACGGCCACCTGGCCAAGGACGGCACCCAGCGGGGCAAGCTTCTGGACCGGCACAAGTCCCGGTTGCGGCGCGGCGTGGACGCCTGGCTGGACGAGAAGCAGGCCGTCGCGCACCTGTCCAGCGCCGTCGGTTACGAACGCAGGAACGTGACGACCTTCATCAAGCGCTGGGCACACGAGCGCATGCGCTCAGAGGTCCTCCCCCAGTTCCTGCTGGCCTGCCTGCCCGCCGACCGCTCGCTGTGGCGCGCCGGAACCAACGATCTGCGGATGCGCAAAGCCAACCGTCTGGTCTCCGAGCTGGTGGCCGAGCAGCTGGAGCGGCCGGGCTCTCCGCTGCCGGCGGCAATGGAGAGGGTCGTGGAGTACGCCAATCAGCGCCGCGAGGCCGAGGGCCTGCGCACCGACGCGTGGCAGCGCCTGGTCGACGCGGGCCGCAACCAGATCACCGAGCGGGCGGTCAACGGGGTCTACCAGATGCTGCGCGCCCTGCCCGAGGAGGAGCTGCGGGTGCGTACACCGATGCTTGAGGTGATGGGTATGGACTACGCCGAGATGGCCGCACTGGCCGCAGAGCGCCAGCAGCAGCACGGCAGCTCGGAGGACGATGTCGTCTCCTTCGGCTTCCGGCTGCGCAGCTATGCCTCCCGCCTGCAGCATCACAAGTCCAAGGCCAGCGCCTACCGCGACCTGGCCCGGCAATGGGAGCGTGCCGAGAAGGCCGAAGTGGCCGTAGAGGCCTCCCGGCCGCTCTACGACTTCTACCGCTACGAAGAGGACTGGCACCGGCGGGTGATGAGCAAGTACCAGCACTTCCTGCCGTTTGTCGGCGACGCCAGCCAGTGGTACGCCCAGCAGCAGGAGGTCGCCGCGTACGGCCAGCGCCTGCTCTCGCTGATGGCGCTGCGCCAGGACGCCTCGCTGCAGCGGATGAAGGACGCCGACCAGGCCGAGGAGATGGGCCGCGAGATCTACGGCCAGCCCGGCGGACGGCACCTGACCGCGGGCAAGGCCGGACGGGCGGTGCTGGACGCGCGCATCGAGACGATGAAGCAGGTCTACGACGAACGGCTCCAGGAGCTGCGCACCGACCTGGCCGACTCGGGGCTGGTGCTCGTCGCCGGTCCTGCTGACCAGCGCAGCGCCGTCGCCGGCGGGGATCCGGAGGTCTCCACCCAGCTGTCGATCGAGACCGGGACGGTGCACCCCTTCGACGAGGTCAAGGCACTGGACCTGCATCACCTGGGCTACGACTTCGTGGCCGATGTCGAGATCGGCGAGCGGGCCCGGCGGGAGTTCACCGCAGCCGCGGCCGAACGCCGCCGGCTGCTGCTGGCGGCCATGGAGTACCTCGACCAGTCAGGCCAGTCCGAGGCGATCGCCGACCTCCCTGTCGACGACATCGCCGCGATGACCCGGGTCTCGCGGGAACTGGTTCCGGTGGAGGACGGCTCCACGCGGCCGGTTCTGCGTTCGAGGATCGCGGCGCTGCGCGAAGAGCAGGAACAGGCGGCCCGGATGCGCCGTTCGAAGGCCTCCTCGCTCGACGCCGGCCTGGTGGTGCGTGTCCAGCAGCGGGTCGACGCCGCGGTGGCTGGTGCCGGGGTCCTCCCCGGCCCCGAGCAGGAGCCGGCAGGCCGGTCCGACGGCATCCAGCACGAGTAGGGACACGAGTCGAAAGATCATTCGAATGGTTGCAGAATGCTCTATAGGAGTATTAGTGTATAGAGCAGTTCGGCACTGCACTTCGGGGCTTTGCTCGGACGATGTGAATGATCAAGGCCGTTCTGCCGAGTGGCGGACGGACCGACGAAAGGACGAGATCATGGCACTTCTCAAGGGCAAGGGCGCAATGACCGGGGTCAACCTCATCGCCAAGGTCTATGACAACGGCGCGACCAAGGACGGCAAGTCGCACTACGCCGACATCCAGGTCGACGCCCGCGACTCGCGCGGACCGGAGCAGAGCAACCTGCACCTGAAGTCCGAGCGCGTGAAGGGCCCGGACGGCAAGGAGCGCTTCGCCAACACCGCCCCCTACTCGGTGGGCCAGCTGGAGGAGATCGTCAAGGCCGCGGGCCCGAATACGGAGCCGCTGCTCAACAAGGACGGCGAGAAGGTCGGCACCGTCTACGGCTTCAAGGGCAACGTGATGCCGGCCTCGCGCGGCACCGGTCTGGTGGTCAACACCAAGTCCGTGGAGGCCAGCGACTTCAAGGTCGACGCCAAGACCCTGGACAACCAGTTCGCCTCCATGAAGGCGGCCAAGGAGGCCCAGGCGGCTGCCAAGCAGAGCCAGGCCGGTCCGGAGCAGACCGCCCAGGCCGAACAGGTCGTCGAGGCCGAGGCCCCCGCGGTCGGCTGACACCGATCCACGGCTCAGCAGAACTCAGTGAAAGGCCCCCGGAGAGACCTCTCCGGGGGCCTTTCGCATAGAGAGGAACGAATCATCATGGCAGATCTCAGTAAAGGTTCCCAGGGCCGACCGGAGCACGGCCAGCGCCCGACGTCGTACACGCCCGAGCAGCTGGCGGCGATCCGCGGGGCCACCCCCGATACCGGAGAGCAGCGGGGCCCGAGCTCGCAGGCGGGCCTCGGCGCGGTGCGGGGTCCCCGATACAGCGTGCCCTCCTCCCCCGCTCCCGGCCAGCCGGGCTCGAGGTTCAACCCCAACGTGGTCGAGCGGCGGCCGCGCCCGCAGGCTGAGCCGGCACCGGGGATGATCACTTCAGCGGATGTGCCGAAGCCGGAATCGTCCCGGCAGGAGCAGCCCCAGGCGAAGCAGCGCCAGGCGAAGCAGGCCCATGCCGGCGGCACGGTTCAGGGTCCGGTGAAGGTCCCGCTCACCCAGCGGGCCGCCGGGTCGAAGGTCGGACAGGCCGTGCAGTCCGCGGGCCTCCGCGAGGGAGCCAGGCGGCTCGGCACCGAGGCCATGCAGGATGCCGCGGCCCACGCCCAACGTGCCCAGCAGTCCGGTGCATCGACCAGGGGCGTCGCCGCCAGCGCCGCCAGGGGAGCTGCCGTGGGTGCAGCCCGCGGGCTGCACACGGAGCTGGGCGGACATGGCGGACAGAAGGCCCCCCAGGGCTCCGCTGCCGGGGCGGACCTGGTCGGGCGGATGGGCTCGGTTGTCGGCCGTGGTGCTCAGGAGCAGCTGCCGGGCACCTCGCCGCAGGGACGGAAGCCGGTCAGCGAGAGGTACGACTATCAGTTCGAGGGCCAGGGCGAGCCCGAGGGCACCGAGCAGCAGCGCGGGGCCTGAGACAGGCACGGAGGAGGAGAAGGCTATGGCGACGAACGATCCCAGCCCACTGAGCGGAACGAGCCTGCTGGAGCTGGGCCTGGACGAGATCACGGCCCCGGACGAGGGCAAGGACATGTGGGCCGAGGCCGGGCGCGCACTGGTCGACCGCGTGGGTGCCTCGATGCGTCAGCGGCGGGAGGCGAACGAGCGGGCACGGCGCGACCGGGAGTCCAGCAGGCCGCTGAGCGAGCGGTACGACCACCAGTTCGAGCAGGATGGGGCTTCGTCCCAGGAGGACCGCCAGCAGGGGCTGTGACAGCACCCCTACGGAGTGAATGGCCAAGAGGCCCCCGGATATGAGTCCGGGGGCCTTTCACTGTCCTATCGCAGTCGAGCCGAATGGTGCCATGATAGACTTTCGACTGATCTATCAGATGAATTCAAGTCTTGGCGAGAGGTCTTCCACGGCATGTTCCATGAAGTGCACCTGAATGAGGGCTATCCGCTCCTGTCGAAGCTGTCGGACCCGCTCAAGAGGGCCGAGCGCGAGATCGTCGGCCGCGAGCACGAGAAGCTCCAGCTGCTGGCCTCGATGAGCAGGCCGGAGCTGTGCAACGCCCTGCTCCTGGCCGAGGCAGGTACGGGTAAGACCGCTCTCGTCCAGGCCACGATGGCCGCTGATGCCGAGCGGCTCTATCTCGAGGTCGATCCGTCCCGGATGATCTCCGAGGCCGGCGACTCGGACCGCATGGCCGCCATGCTCAAGGGCTTCTTCGACGAGGCCGAGCACTTCGTGGCGGACGAGAAGCAGGAGCTGGTCCTGTTCATCGACGAGTTCCACCAGATCATCCAGCTTTCCGACGCTGCGGTTGAGGCGATCAAGCCGGTGCTGGCGGCCTCCGGGGCACGCGGCATCCGAATCATCGCCGCGACGACCTATGACGAGTTCCACAGGCACATTGCGCCGAATCAGCCGCTGGTTGAACGGCTGCAGCGCATCAACCTGACGCCGCCGGACCAGGAGACGACGATCCGGATTCTGCAGGGCATGGCCGAGCACTACGACGTCGCCGACCAGTTCTACGACGATCACATCTACCGGCAGATCTATGAGTACACCGAGCGCTACATGCCGGCGAGCTCGCAGCCGCGCAAGTCGATCCTGGTGCTGGACAGCATGGTTGGCTGGCACCGCCTCACCAAGCGGGCGCTGGACCGCGATCTGCTCTCGGACGTGCTCCAGGAGTCCCTGGGCGTCAACGTTGCCTTCAAGGTCGACGGCGCGAAGATCAAGGAGCAGCTGGACTCGAAGGTGTTCAGCCAGGACCTGGCCACGCGTGCGGTCGCGCGGCGGCTGCAGCTGTCGGTCGCGGACCTGAACGACAAGGGCCGGCCGGAGGCCTCACTGCTGTTCACGGGGTCGACCGGCGTGGGTAAGACCGAGCTTGCCAAGCAGCTGGCACGGCTGCTCTTCGGTGACGACCAGCGCCACCTGATCCGCTTCGACATGTCCGAGTACGCCCAGGACTCCTCGATGGACCTGTTCCGCTCCGAGCTGACGAAGCGGGTCTGGGACCTCTCGCACGCCGTACTGCTGTTCGACGAGGTCGAAAAGGCCTCGGCGATGGTCACCCGCCTGCTGCTGCAGGTGCTCGACGACGGCCGGCTCTCCGACGACAACAACCGCGAGGTCAGCTTCCTGAACACCTACATCGTCATGACGACGAACGCAGGCTCGGAGATTTACAAGACCATCGCGCAGTACGCGGCCGACGACACGGGCTCGGGCGAGCAGCTGCTGAAGTACGACAAGCTCATCCGCCGCTCGATCACCGAGACCTCGGCGGATAACCGCTTCCCGCCCGAGCTGTTGGGCCGTATCGACGCCATCGTCCCGTTCCAGCCGCTCTCTGAGGACACGCAGCGCAAGATCGTGCGCAACAAGCTGCGCCACATGGTGCAGGAGGTCCTCATCAAGCACAACGTGCGGGTGGACATCGACCAGAGGGTCCTGCAGTACCTCATTGACGACAAGGGCGACACCGACTCCAATGCCGGCGGTGCCCGTGGCGCGGTGGCGAAGTTGACCGACGAGGTCACCACCGGAGTGGCGACGTTCATCAACGAGCATCCCTCTGAGCGGCGGATCCGGATCGACGTCGTCGGCGAGCTGGCGAGCGACCACAAGGACATGCTCACCTCCGATGCGTGCATCGAGGTGAGCGCCGTGCGCTGACATGACGACCTCGACAGAGACGATCACATCCAGGTCCACAGTGTGGTTACGAGCGGGGACCGCACCTTTGGGTGGCCGAGGATTTAGAGCCTCTCTTCGTGCACGGGACCGGCCTCTTTCGCTTCCGATCTATCAAGAACGCCATGAACAGCAACACCTAGTGGACGATCTCAGCGAAACGGCTCCAGTCGGTGTACTCCCACTCCCAGCGGCGACATACGCGTTCCCTGGGCACCATGTCACGGAGCGGATCGAGGAGCGCGAGTTGTGCTGATGATCCATCACCGATGACTAGTGCCAGAAGATAGCGAGAGGATGCGCCGACCATCACGGCCATCTCATTGTTGGTAAGCGCGAAGCGTGCGTCCTTGCCTTCGACCTTCTTGACCTCGATGTGGACATCTGCGCCGTCAGCGTTGGTGCCGGCGAGGTCATACCCGACGTTCTGGCGACTGACATCCTGAAGACTCCAGCCGCGGGCGTTGAGATGCTCCATCGCGGCTATCTCGGCGGCACGCCACCGGGTGAGCGCGCCCCCGAAGTCCCCCTCAGATGAGCGGCGCGACGTGCTATTTGTCACAGTCGAGGTGGCCGGGCCGCTGGACTGCGATGGAGCAGTTGCCTGCCCCGCAAACAGCTGTTCCCTGACGGTCAGCGGACGCCCCTCAACACGCGCCAAGTCGACAAGATGCTTGGTTAGAGCAGCTCGTGTCTCGCCGCTCAATGCGTGCGGCTCGACCTTCTCGGCGATTTCCTTGGCACGCAAGGTAGGTGCAGCGAAGACAGTGCGTAACGCTCGAGCCTGAGACGAAGCATCTCGACTGTAGATAGACAGCGGCGCGCCTTGAGGAAAGATCCGGGGCACGTCAGAGGGCTCGAGTGGGACCTCGGAGAACGCGAAGGGCCAACTGATCGTCGCGAATGCTGACTTCATGGCGTTGAGCAGCATGCCAGGCGGAGTTGATTCACCAGCCATGACTACCGTACGCAGGTCTTCGCCGGACAAGATTAGTGACCAGAGCCGATCGCAGACGGGGCTCGTTGGGTCTGCGAGGATCTGGGCGAGAAGCCTTCCGATTGTTGCTATCACTGCACCTGTACTGTCGTCTCCTGCCACAGCATGTGTTCGCGAAGGGTCGGTGAGAAGGTGCCCCGAAGCCACGATTGGCAGTGCAAGTTCATCTTCGAGCGGGAGAAAGCAACATAACCGGCCATGACGCCCGGTGATCGACTCGGCATGGGGGTTCAACGGGACCAGGAGGACGGTGTCGCCCTCTGCGGAGCGCTCGAATTCGGCGAGGCGTCCGTCGATGTCCAATGTGACATGGTTGGTGGAACGGATGCAGTGGATTCGCTGTTGACCGCCTGGCCGGCGGATGGTGAGGTCGGTGACGTTGCGCAGGAACAGCATTGCAACTGGATCGAGCGCAAGTTGGTCACAACGGCCGGGGATGAGGTTCAGGCTGAACTGTGCGCCCGCCTCGGGTCTCGCCTCCACGACAGAGGCGGGGACGCGGAGCAGCGGCACAGACTCGACTGGCGCTTGGAGCGCTGAAGCCGCGGCCTCACGGTCGAAGATGAGCGTAACGCCGGCGGAAGTAACACTTACCGCTTCTGAGAGCGCCGCGACCGCTTTGAAGCCGATGCCTCGGTAGCCGATTGTGTTGTCTCCCCGCTTCTTGCTCGAAGTGGCACTACGGCACAGCGCCTCGATGTCCGCCTCGTTGAATGCACGCCCGTTGTTGCGCCACGTCAGACGCGTCGAATCGCTCATGTCGACTACGACGGTCGTAGAACGCGCATCGTCCGAGTTCTGCAGGAGCTCGTACAACACTCTGGTGCGGTAGGTCTCAGCCAAGAGAGTCTCGATCCGTGCCATCTCATGGAACAGTCCAGGGGCCAAGGTGTGTTCCTGAACCAGCTGATCGCGCAAGGCTCTTGCTGCACCAACGAGGGGGTTCACGCGACCGGATCCTGGATGCGAATCACGACACGCGCAGGATCACCTGAAAAGTCTTCGAGATCGAATGTGGCGACCTGGATGAACGAGGGGTTGCGCTTGGGGACCGCACCGCCGTTGCCGACTGTAACCCACCTGTAGTTCGAGGTCTCCCGCTGGTTCAGAAGGAAGCCCGTGGCGTCAAAGACGTCAACGAACACGTCGGGAGCCTGGACAACGAAGTCTTCGTACTCGTCCAGTTTGGCATCCGGATCGCCGTAAAATTCCTCAGAGTCCTTGTATGCTGCAAAAAGGTCTCCCGCGCTGCCGAGAGGATGGATGGCCCGCACCGAAACTTCGAGTTTCTCGCCATCTCGCACTCGTGCCGAGTACTCCTTCACGTCCGTCGTGACGCCTCGCAAGGTCGTGTAATCGACGATTTCGCAAGGCATGTCACGCCAGTTGAAAGCTGGTCTGGAGTGCCACCCGTCAATCTCTTCCCAGTCGACGGCTCCGACCCACACATAAAGATCTCCGGGATCACCCTTGCCCTTGCCTTGCCAGAGCTCCATGGAGGCAGAAACCATCTTGGGAGCACGGACCTCCTTCTTTTTCAGAGAGAGGATCATCTGCTGATAGGACATGAGTGCCCCGCGCGAGCGTGACCGCAACTGCCACACGATCGGGGGCAGGTAGTCGCTCTCCGAGAGATTTGTAGCATCGTAGCGGACCTGCCAATCGTCAGCATGGAAGCGAACTTCGGCCGATGCTGCAACTTGGTAGAACGCCTCCCTACGGCCGTAGTCCTTCATGACAAGGCGCGCCTGAAAGTTGAAGATCTCCCAGCCGAGCACCGAGAGTCCGATCTCGTCGATCTCGAAATTCAGCGGGGTGATTTGCTTGTTTTCCGCCACTGCCTGCCCTTCCACGTCTTCTCTGGTTTGGCGAAAGCGTATCGGAAAAAGAGCGCTGTATCGGCTGATGCTCGCTCCGCCGTCAATGCAGCCGTACTCGCTTATGCGGGCGTCGATCTGGAGACATGGCTCGGACGCCCGCGGAACTGGGTGGACCGGCCACAATCTGACCAATCGTGGCTCTATCGAATGAACCAGTCTTGCTCCTATTGACTCATAGACGATAGGATACTCGTATACCAGGCGAACTGCGTTTCATCATCGAAGGGATCGACACCAATGGGCATTCTGGGCACGGCTACGGGAAGCCGGAACAAGGATCGGAAGAAGAAGCCTGACGAGCTGCTGTCGTCCGTGGTCAGGGAGACGGCAATCCCCGCAGCGGTCGAACTGCTGCGGTCGAACGCGGAGTTCGTCTTCCCCAGCGGCACAGCGTGGGTCATGCTCGTGCTGGCCGCCGAGTCCATCGGCGGCCTGAGCAAGCGGCACGGCCGCGACGAGGCGAAGGGCTCACTCATCGAGCTCATCGACTCCGACCAGATCAAGACTGTCGCCACGGCAGAGATGCTCGGCGAAGAGGTCTTCGGCATCATCCCCAACGCGGAGACGCTCGCGCGCATGGAGGAGTACTCGCTTCTGACCGGCGCGGACTACTCCTGGGCCGTCGTCTGGCAGAAGCCCAGCGGCGAGCTGCTGGTGGACCTGGTCGCCGAGGCCACGTTCAAGCAGGCCCAGGAGGTCGCCTCCGGCGCGCTAAGCCTCGAGGAGGCTGTCGGAGCGCAGGCCTGGCTCGAGCACAGCGGCATCGCTACCGACGAGACCGGGACCCTTCCCGCGGCCGACGCGGATGCTGTTGCTGCCGTGGCCGCGGACACCGCCGACGAGGGTGACCCGATCTTCGACTCGATCTCCGGCGGGGACGAGGGTGCCGGTGACGAGCCGGTCTTCGACGCTGCGGGCGATGAGCCCGTGTTCGACGACGAAGCCGTCGACTTCGGAGACGAGGACGCGGCCCCGGTTGCGGTGGAGCCGGAGCCCGGCTTCGACGGCACGGCCGGCTTCGAGGAGTTCGACGAGGAGTCCGGTCCCGTGACCGCCGACGATACGGCGTACGCCCCGGCCGAGGAGGAAGCCGTCCTGCTGGAGAACCAGGAGCAGGTGCGCGAGGTCATCGCCCGCCGCTTCCTCTCCGAGGACCTGGACCTCGACGTGCGCCTGGACGAGTTCAATGCGACCTTCGCCATCGGCGCGCCGGTCGTGCAGATCGAGGTGCCGCAGGGTGCGACCGAATGGCTCGGCGACCAGGTCGCCCAGCTCAACCGGCAGGCGAACGCCGACCTTGCCCAGCTGCGGTGGGCGCACGAGGACGAACTGCGCACGCTGTACGTGAACCTCATGTCGGCCCACGTCGAGCAGGTCATCCGTGACGTGGCCACCGACCGCGAGGGCTCGCGCTACAAGGCACTCAAGGACGGCACCGAGGCGGCGCACCGCGAGCGGGAGTCCGAGAAGGAACAGCGGATCCGCACCCGCAAGGCCGAGATCGTCCAGGACTACGAGGCCCAGGCGAAGAAGCTCGCCGAGCAGGCCGCCCTCCAGGCGGAGATCCAGTACAAGGAGCGCAACCGCTCCCGCATGGAGCGCGAGCAGGCCGACGCCGTCGCCGAGATCGAGCGGGTGCTCGAGAACTCCTACTCGCACGACCGCCAGGAGATCCTGCGCGTGCGCCGCTCCGACGCCGCCCTGAAGATGCAGGTCGGCACTACGCGGATCTTCGAGGTCCTGGCCGAGAAGCAGAAGGCCTACCTCGAGTCCGAGGAGCAGCGTCTGGGGCAGTGGAAGGCCGAGATCCAGCGGATCGTCGACGACAACCGCAAGGCGGACATCGCCCAGGCCGAGGCTCTGGCAGAGCACCAGCGCACCACCGACGAGATCGGCGTCCTGCGCCGCGAGCAGGAGGCGCTGCTGGAGTCGATCCGCAACGAGCACGCCGACCGCATCCGCCGGATGGAGGACGAGCTCGACCGCAACCGCAAGGACGCGATCACCCAGATGCAGGCCCGCGAGACGGAATGGCAGCACAGCCTGTCCCTCGAGAAGGAGAAGACCGACTCGGCCACGCAGCGCAACACGGACCTGCTGCAGCAGATGGAGGTTGTCGAGGACTCGGTGAAGCGCCGTTACGAGGCGCGGCTGGACGAGATGGCTGCGGACAAGGAGTCCTACGCCAGCGAGCTGGCAAGGGCTTCGGAGATCCAGAGCCGCTACAACAAGATGCTCATCGCCCTGATCGTCGCGCTGCCCGTGCTCGGCGGCCTCGCCGGCTTCATCGGCGGGGCGGCCATGGGCGGCTGATCCGACTCGGAGATCGACGGGGGTCTGACGGCGCATGGGGCTCGCACCCCATGCGCCGTCGGCGTCTTCCGGATCACAACAGGCGCAGGACACACAGACACACGCGGAAACAGGCAGGGAGAACCATGGCAGGCAGCAAGCGCAGGGCGGCACGGCCCAAGGCCAGCGGCTGGGAGAAGATCTCGGCGCGTCGGCCGGAGGAGACGCTGACGAACCGGGACGTCTATGAAGACCAGCAGCTGGACCGCGGCGAGCGGCTGAGCAAGAAGTCGAACACGTCGGGCCTCGTGCTCGCCGGCGTCGCTGGCCTGCTGGTCGCGATCGTGGCGTGGGTGCTGTACTCGGTCATTGCTACGGCAGTGCTCACGCTCGGGGCGACGATGGGCGGTGGCCTGGGCGGAAACAGCAGCGGAAAGCCGGACTCGTACTACGTGGAGGACACTACGACAGGCCAGGGCGGGGCCCCGATGACGTGCTACCGCGCCGTCAACGAGAAGGGTAACCCCGAGATCGGCTCGAAGTGCTACCCGGATCTCAGGGACGTCCCGGTGCCAGCGTGGTGGACCCACGCAGGCAGCGCCGCCCAGGACGCCCCGAAGGCTGACCAGGGGGCCACGCCCACGGCGACGAACGTCGGCGGGCAGCTGGGGTCCGTCACCGGGTTCAAGCTCTTCCTGACGCTGGGATCGGGCGCGCTGGTCATGATCGTGATCTCCACCTGGACCGGACGCCAGGTCGCCAAGCACAACGCGACGGTCGACCACACGGACATCAACGACCACCGCAACGACCAGCACATCGCGCTGCCGGAGGAGGTCCAGCAGAACTACGACTGGTTCCCGGACGCCGGTGCGCACTCGGAGGTGCAGGTCAGCTCCATGATCAGTCACATGATGCTCAGCAAGAAGGGGCTGGGCACGGTCAAGGTCTCCCGGCGCGCAGAGTCCGACGTGATTGACCAGGACGGCAACATCGTCTACTACAAGGGTGAGGTCATGGACGGCGACGACGGCGAGCCGCTGGTCGAGACCCTGCCGCTGATCGACGAGGAGTTCGGCGAGGCGCTCTTTGACGCCTCGGGCCTGCCCCGGGACAAGCGGCTGCGCCGGAAGTATGACGCAACGGTCATCCCGTACAACCCGCCGACCGAGGAGAGCCAGCGCAAGGCCAAAGAGGCGAAGGACCCTGGGAAGCTCCAGGGCGCGAACCGTGACAAGCTCGGGCCCTACCGTACGGTGTCGGACCTGATCACCGATGACTGGGAGTTCCCGGCGTACGAAGTCCAGCGCCCTGCCGGTGCCTACATCGTCGACACTGCTCCCGTGAACACGATGGTGCTGGCCATCACCAGGGCGGGCAAGGGTCAGACCTACATCGAGCCGATGATCGACATGTGGTCGCGGGAGAAGAAGCCCTCGAACATGGTCATCAACGACCCCAAGGGCGAGCTGCTCGTCAAGAATTACATCCCGCTGGTCACGCGCGGCTTCGAGCCGGTGCAGTTCAACCTGATCAACGCGATGAAGACCGACATCTACAACCCGCTGGGCATGGCCGCCGACGCCGCCCGCGAGGGCGACTCGACCAAGTGCGCGCTCTACATCGAGAACATCGGCGAGGTTTTCTTCCCGCTGGACGGCGGTGAGGACCCGGTCTGGCCGAACGCGGCGAACAACGCCTTCAAACGGGCCGCCTACGGTCTCATCGACTACTACCTCGAGGAGGAGCGTGAGCTGCGCGAGTACGCAGCAGCCACCGGCATGGACCCGGGCACGCTGGAGCAGCGGCTGGACGACATGTGGGGAAAGGTCACGCTGTACAACTGCTACCAGCTCTTCGTGCAGCTGACCTCGAAGAAGTGGAAGAACCCCGCTGCCGAGCTGGAGAAGCGCATCAAGAACGGCGAGTTCGAAGAGGACGAGGACGCCCTGGCCGAGGAGCAGGCCAAGGTCGCCGAGAAGGACTTCCTATGGGAGGGCAAGGCCGAGCAGGACCTGCTCACGCTCTACTTCAACGCCACCCAGGCCCTGCCGCGCAACTCGATGCGCACGCTCGTCGGCAACGCCCACAACGCCCTGGTCGCCATGGCCGGTGCGGAGAAGATGATGTCCTCGGTCTACGGCATCGCTATCACGGGCATGAGCTTCTTCACCGACCCGACGATCTCGACCCTGACCTCGGGCAAGCCGAGCCAGAACACTGACCTGGCGGGCCTGTCCTTCCCGCGGCGGCTGGGCGTGCGGTTCTCGCCGAACTTCATGAAGCGCGACCACCTGCTCGGGCAGATGGCGAGCTGGTCGGCGTACGCGGACCCGATGTTCACCCAGAACCTTGGCAAGGACTTCGAGCACTCGGAGATCGTCGGCCGCGTGGGCTGGGCGCGCTACAACTTCAAGGGAATCTTCCCCGGCGACGAGGCTTGGCTGAAGCTGGAGCTGAAGAACCCGCAGAGCGGCATGCTCGTGCGCACTTTCTACTTCCACTTCCGCAAGAGCTACCAGCTCTCCCTCAACGGCCGGCACTTCGTGGTCGAGCCGGTCACCGGCAAGAAGATCGTGAAGAACGGCGTGCTGCGCGAGCTGCGACCGGCGCGGGAGGGTGGCACCCGCGACGGGAAGATCCTCTCGTTCCAGCCCGGCGACACGACCTTTCCGAGCCGCAAGCTGGACTTCTCCGGCGGAGGGCACCCTGAGGAGGTCGAGGTCCGGGCGCGCGCGATCACGCAGACGATGGCGCGGTACTCGGAGTCGCCCAAGGCGGTCTTTCTCGTCACTCCCCCGCACCTGATGAAGTACGCCAAGCTGATCCTGATCCTGGTCAAGCAGCTGGTGGACGTCTCGTTTGACCAGTCGTACATGACCAAGTCGAACCAGAAGCCGCTCTACCGCACCCGGTTCATGCTCGACGAGCTCGGCAACCTGCAGTCCGACGGTAATGGCATCGCCGGCTTCGAGACCATGCTCTCCATCGGCCTCGGCCAGGAGCAGCAGTTCACGCTTATCCTGCAGACGCTGCAGCAGCTGCGCGACGTCTACGGCGAGTCGGTCGACAAGATTGTGCAGGGAAACACGAGCAACATCGTCTTCCTCAAGTCGACCGACGACTCGATGATTGAGACGCTGGAGAAGATGAGCGGCAAGACTCACCGTACCCACGCCAGCTCGAAGCAGATCACGCAGAACCTGGACAAGGTGGTCGGCGGGAAGACGGACGGAGCGATTTCGCGCACCTGGTCGACGGAGGAGGAGCCGCTGATCAAGTACAACGATTTCGCCTTCCTCTCGCCGCGCAACTCGATCGTGCTGCGCGCCGGCGACGCGCCGGTCTGGAACCGCAATGAGACGATCCTGCCGATGTCATTCAAGCTGCTCGGCAACACGATCACCCACCCGGGGCACGAGTACTCGCTGCAGACGATCCCCACGCTCAGCTCCGCGATGGAGTTCGACGTGCGCATGAACCAGCCGGACTTCGTCAAGATGCTCGACAAGCGCATGGCCCAGGCGGTCAGGGCGGCCGACGCCAAGACGCTCTACCAGGAGACGTACGACTACAAGGACATCGACATCGAGCGCCTCGACCCGGACGTCTACTCGGACGAGGTCATGGAGGTCATCACGCGGATGGTTTTCACCGACGAGAGTGGCGATCCCAACGCCCCGGTGGTCGTGGACCCGGACGACTACGAGGCCATGATGCTGGGCAACGACGAGGAGTTCCTGGAGGACGTGGAGGTGGCCGCGACCGTGGCTGCCCACCAGGCGACGCAGAAGAACCACAAGCGCCTGGTCTACGCCGAGGGCACGGTCAGCAAGGAGATGCTGATCAATCTCGACGGCTCGGCGAAGGTCAAGGCCCTGGACCTTGAGATTGGTGAGGCGTACAAGACCGCGCTGGTGGAGATGCAGCGGGACCGCGAGCACTTCTCAGTCGGCGGGGACGGCGAGCTGCGCAGCGCCGACGGGTCAAAGACCTACATCAGCCAGGTCCGTTCCGATGCCTACACCGACGCCGCCCGCAGGATCAACGGCCAGATCAGCGACGAGGGCTCGCGCGTGTTCGCCGAGCAGGACGTGACCGAGGAGGATCTGCGGTCGCTGGCCACGGTCAAGGTGCACGCCGCCTTTTACACGTACCTGGCCTCGCTGCCCAGCTGGGAGGTCCTGGCCGACGGGGCTTTCGACCGGGCCATGGCCGTAGAGATGAAGTCCCGGGGGTAGTGCCGGCGGGTCTATTCGCTCCGCGCCGGGACAGTCGATGCAATTCGACTGTCCCGGCATTCGTCTTTTGGCTCGTTTCTGACTCGTCTATCGCCTCCATTCGAGTCATCAGGGTATGATCTATACATAGTTATGTCCCCGAGCGTCCACAGGAGGCTGAGTAGCAATGAAGAAGGCACACGGACTGAGGCGGTACTTCTACGAGTACGTCTTCTACAAGGCAGTCGAGCAGGCCCGGGAGCAGAGCGGGGAGATCATTCCGATCTCCCAGGCGAAGGCCATCCGTGCACGGGTCGACCAGATCCTCAGCCAGCGCGGAACCGCCCTGGCTGATCCCGGACTCGGCGTCACCGCGTGTCTGACTGCGATCGACACGGCCTTCTCCGAGCGCGTCCCGGACTACGAGGCGCAGTTCGGCGACCACTCCCCCGCCAACGAGCGCTACCAGACGCTGCAGCGCGAGTTCACCCGTGCCACGGGCGTCGGAGCGGAGATCGACACGCGTTCGGCGCGGCTGCCGATCAGCCCTTACGACCCGGCCTGGTCCGAGCGCGCGACGGTGAAGCGCGCAGGTACCGAGCTGCTGTACATTCCCGACGAGACGATCGTGAAGAACGCCGGCGGCGAGGTGGAGTCCTTGTCTGAGCCGCGCCGCGGGAACATGACGCTCTGGCGGCTCGACGAGGACGGTAAGCCGTACGAGGCCGGCCGTGCCATGACCAACGACGACGCCGCAGGCCTCACGGCGCTCATGGACAAGATGAGCCGCCAGGAGTACGACCAGGTCCGCGAGTGGGTCATCGACGGCGGACGCGACCCGCAGACCGGCCGGGTTGACCGCAACCGTTTCATGTCCCAGCGGGCGGTGGCGCGCTCGGCGGCGCTGCTCGAGGAGCTGAAGTCCCAGGGCGTGGCCTACGAGGTCCTGCGCGACCGTGAGCCCGGGCAGATCAAGGCCCGGATCTCCGGGACCGGCATGGAGATCCGTCTCACTGACACGCGCCAGGAGGAGTACGCCGGGGCGCGCATCTACGACAACGGAACGGTGCTGCGCTACAGCACCAATCACCGGGTGCCCGGCGGCATGGCCGTGCCCGCCCCGACTTCCGAGGACGCCGTGCGACTGTTGCGTTTCGCCCAAGGCCTGCCCATCGAACGCGAGGATCTTCCCGGCACGGTGGTCGGCGTCGTCGGCTCCAGCCACCCCGAGCATGGCCGCGGCCGCTCCCTCATCGACGTGCCGGACAGCTATCACGTCGACCGCGAGAGCATGTTCGTCGTCGCGGACTATGTCGTCCCCGGTGAGAGCGCCCCGCGCCCCGGGTCCAAGGTCATGCTGCGCCGGGATGCCAAGAACCATTCCCTGCCGACCTTCTTCGTGGATGCAGAGCCGGCCGAGGCCTACGGTCGCGAGGCCGTGGACACCGCGCGGGAGAACCTGCGCGCCGCCCTGGGCGTCGAGGAGCTGATTCTGCGCGCGGAGTCTGAGCTGCAGCGCACCGAGGGCGCGCTCGACGAGATCGAGCCCCCGGAGTATGCCTCTGACCCCGAGGTCGCGGCGATCCAGCGCTCTTACTGGGACGTACTCACCGGAGCGCGCAGCGAGCTGCTGCGCCCGGGCGCGACCGAGGAGATGTACCAGGAGCGCCTGGAGGAGATCGGCGAGCTGCAGGCCGGTGAGCTTCCGGACCTGGGCAACCTCGTCTATGGTGGCACGGCCGCCAACAAGGTCCGTGCGCACGCTGATGACGTTCCGTTCGAGCTGGTCGGCACCTGGGATGCCGAGCCGCACCTGATCGACGGCGAGTGGCTCGACCAGCGCTTCGACCCCGCCCGCGTCGCCAAGTACATGACCAGCCCGACCGGCCAGTGGTCGAACCTGGACAACCTCGCCTCGGCGCTGCGCCGCTGCGGGGTGCCTCCCACCGAGCTCATGGGTACCAGCTTCCAGGCGACCCGCTTCAAGGACCGGATCGTCTCCTTCCACACGGCCACCGCCGCCCCCATCGCCGAGCATCCCTCGGAGTTCATGCGTCGGATCGGTCAGACCGTCCGGGAGAGCATCGAGCGCAACGCCGCGACGCCGGGTGAGATCCTGGTCGACGCGCAGGGCGTCATCAGCTGGACCGCCGAAAAGCTGCGTCGTGACGGCAAGGCCACGCCGGTCTCCGGTGAGATCGGCCAAGTCTTCGATGTCGGCAGCCATGGGGAGATTGTCACGCGCTTCGCCAGTGGCGAGAACGCGCTGATCGTCCCCGGCTACGAGGCGCGGATCAAGGCCCAGACCCCGGGCGAGGCCCCCAAGTCGGTCGAGGAGCGCACGGAGCTGCGCGGCTACGAACAGCTGATGCACGAGCGCATCCAGTACCAGCTTGCCGGTGACCTCGTCTCCGGCCGCAGCCGGACCGGCGAGCCGGCCTCGCTGAACGCGGTGTACTCGCAGCTCTACGGCACCAAGCACCCGGTTGACTTCCTCGAACGGGCCACGACGTATGAGGTCGACCCTGCCACCGGCAAGGCCACCGCACGGCTGGACGAGTGGACGGCCTCGATCCTCGAGACCGAGGCCAAGCGCGTGCGCTACTCCAACGAGATCAAGCAGGGCTCGACGATCTACGCTGAGTACCGCGCCGAACGCGATCGCACCGACCCGGCCGACGACAACGTCTTCGACGCCTGGCGGCTCACCGGTGGACGGAACATGACGGTGCTCACGGGAACCGACCGTAACCATGTGACGGCTCCCGGCGGCTTCTTCGATCCGGTGATGACCGGCGGCGCGACCAACCAGGGCATCGTGCGCTACCTCACCGAGGACGCCGCCGTGCGCCCCGACGGCACGATTGAGCCGGGTGACCCGGAGACCGTGACCGGCTCCCGCGCCCCGCTGATGAGCCGGCCGGAGCTGGAGACGCTGCGCTATGACCCGTTCGACCGCCAGCAGATGACGGCCTCGACGATCATGCAGTCTTCCGAGGTGACGAAGCCGACCGGCACCGCTCTGATGACCTTCGGCGGCTGGACGGCCGACGACCCGATCGTGGTGTCGACGGAGTTCTCCGAGCGGCATCGCATCCGCGGGGCCGGTGGCCAGCTGCGCGACCTCGTCGTGGGCGACAAGATCAGCGATCTGCACGGCAACAAGGGTGTCGTCTCTCTGGTGGTCGACCGCCACATGGACCCGGACGAGGCGCGTGCCCAGGGCCTGGAGCAGGAGGTGGCCTGGTTCAGGGAGAACCCGGGCATCGACGTGGTGATGAGCCCGTTCTCGCTGATCTCCCGCCGCAACGCCGGATCGGCGCGCGAGCTGATGGGTGGTGCCGTGGGCGACATCCGCCGCCCGGCCGTCCAGGGCCCCGATGCCGGGCCGGTCGACGGAGGGTTGGGCGAGATGCGGTTCGTGGTCACCCACATGGCTGTCGACGAGAAGACCAAGATCTACGACGACGAACAGGTGCGCGCCGGCAAGGGGCGCAAGGCCTCCTCGCAGCTGGCCTGGGCGCTGCAGTCCCAGGACTGCCCGGCGATCATGCGCGAGTTCTACGGCCACAACTCCGGTGCCGAGTCGAACCTGCGCGAGTATCTGCTGGTGGCGGGACTGGACATGGAGGCCGACGGCACCCTGCGTGTCGTGGGCCAGGCCGAGAGTGTCGACGAGCGGCCCGAGCGCCGTCTGATCCCGATGCCGGAGCTGATGCGCACGCAGCCGCGCAGCGAAGGCGCGACGCCGGGGCTGAACACCACGGCCATGCGCAAGTCCTTCGGCGACCTGATCGGCGATCGTGGCGGCGACATGGAAATCCCCTTTCCGCTGACCTACCCGACGAGTCAGCTGACCGAGACGGTCAGCGCGACTTCGTGGAAGCTGCCGGTGCTCTCTTCGCACCTGCGCAGCGGCCAGGAGTTCGACGACGGCACGTCCGTCACGCACGACTACACGCGCAGCTATCAGGACGTCTTCGTCGAAGCCTGCCGCTACCGGTACATGGCCGAGCAGCTGGACGACCACGGCCTGTCGCCGGACAAGCGCGCCGAGGTGCGCCGGGGCATGAGCGAGTCTGTCTCGCGGGCCCAGCGTGCCTTCGAGGCGATCACCACGGACGTGCAGAACCGCGTGCTGACCGGCAAGAACAACATCTTCAAGACCGGGCTGATGAGCTCGCGCTTGTCGGACTCGGCCACGATGGTCTGGACCGCCGACCCTCGGCTGGACATCGATCAGATCGCTCTGAGCTCGGTCAAGGCCGAGCAGCTGGGCCTGGCCGAAGGCGATCACGCGCTGGTCTGGCGCGACCCGGTCCTGCGCGACGCCGGCGTGCGCTACATGCGCGTGGCGATCGACGACCGGCTCACCGGCGCGGCGATCAACCCGGTGATGGACCAGTGCTTCGACGGCGACTTCGACGGTGACGCGGTCGCCGTCGTGAGGCTGCACAGCGAGGCCGCCAAGGCCGAGGCGATGGCCAGGCTCTCGGTCGGAGCGAACCTCCTGGACACCGGCGTGGTGAAGGCCGACGGCTCGCACCCGCTGGCCATGCAGGTCTCGCTGGACACCCAGGTGGCGCTGTCCAAGAGCCCGGAGCTGGCGGAGAGCCTTGAGAGTGCCGTCAAGGAGGCGAACCGCCTGCGGTTCGTCAGCGATCCGCACGAGGTTGCCGCCGGCCACGAGGTCCTCGTCGAGGAGCTCAGCGATCTCTATCGCTCGGCACAGCGCGGCGAGTTCGGCTCGGCGCTGACCTTCAGCAGCCGCGAGGCGCACTTGCAGAGCGTGCGCGAAGTCTGCGTCGAGACCGGGGCTAAGGGCAGCGAGAAGAAGCTCGGGGACTACGCCCGCAACCTCGGCGACGAGCAGGGCACGCCGGGCATCACGCAGGAGGACCAGGAGGCCTCGATGTTCGCCACGGCGATCAAGGCCCACGGCACGGGACTGGGTGGCTCGTTCTCCCAGCGTGCGGTGCGCGCCCTGCGTGGCGCTGACCTGAAGGCGGTGCTTGAGGTGACCTATCCGGTGACCCAGTCGATCCTGCAGGCCAAGCACGACGCTGCGGAGGCACGGCACAAGTACGAGATGCTGCAGGGTCCCGGGCGCGATCTGTGGCGCGGCCGCAAGCTCGAGCACACCGGCCCCGGCCAGTGGCGTCCCGAGTTCGCCGACGGCGAGGCTGTCCAGGCCACGGCCGAGGAGTGGGAGGCCCAGTTCGTTGAGTTCTACGAGGCCAAGGACGGGTTCAACGTTTCGGTCAACCCGGACTGCGTCGCCCGTGTCGCCCGCGCGCTGGAGGACCCGAAGTCGGGCCTGGTGCGCAACCTCGAGGAGGACCCGTCCCTGGCGGGCACGGTGATGGACCGTATGGCCTACGGCGGCGACTTCGAGGCGCTGGTGCAGGCTGCGAAGAATCGCGAGAGCGTCTTCGACGGCGAGAAGAACGAGCAGTTCGCCTCAGCGGGCACCCGCCGTGCCCGGGCCGCGGCGGCGCGCGAGCTCGACGCGTTCGCGGCGCACGGCCTCGACGGGCTGGACGGCCTGGACTCCGCGGAGGCCGCGGTGGATGCCTCGGTCCTCAAGCGTGACGTGCTCGCGCAGACCGGGGACGGGGCCGCCAGGGCGCGCGGTGCCAGCCGGCGCTCGGCACACGCCGTCGGCGTGGGCGGCCGTCGCCCGGCCTGGACGCCGAGCTACGAGACCGGGCAGCAGCAGAGTGACGACGACTATGGACTGGGAGGCTGACATGACACAGGACACGGAGCAGGAAATGGGTCCGGGCGGCAGGGGCCGGGGGCGCAAGGCACTGCCTGTCGACCCGTTGGGCGACGTCCATGCCGTGTGCGGGATGGACGGCGGGGAGGAGGACATCATCGACGCGGAGATTGTCGACGAGCCGGAGACGCAGGCCGGACACGACACCTCACGCGGGCAGCGCGAGCGGCTGCGCGACCGTGCCCGCGGCTTCTTCGGGGCCACGACGCGGGAGCGGACCGAGGAGCGGGAGCGCCAGCGTGCACGCGACCAGGAGCGCGCTGCGGCCGACGATGACGGCCTCGACGACCGGGAGCGGCTGCTGAAGCTCCGGGCGGAGACGCGGCTGGCGGGCGAGGCGTACATGCAGACGCTGCGCGATTCGAAGCTGCTCGTGCCCGGCTTCAACGACGGGGAGCGCACGAAGGAGTTCGACGCGATGCACGCGGTCTACATGCAGATGATGATGCAGGGCTGCCTGCGTCCGCTCACCCGCGGCGTGAACCCGAACTCGGTCATCCAGGCCGCCGGCATGATGATGGCAATGCGGATGCTCGCTCCTGACTTCAGGAAGGAGATGGACTCCTACCTGCAGCCGTTCAAGGACAAGGTCCAGGACCGGATCGACGCGAAGACCCGGCACATCGGCGAGAGGGCCGAGCGCCAGGCGGCCCTGGTCGGAGATCTGTTCGGGGGCGCGCCGGAGGCGCAGGAGGCCGCCGGCGACGACGGCGGGAAGCAGTCCGGGAAGTCGGGCGGGCGGTGGGGCACCAGCAGGGACGACTTCCTTTCCCGGCGCTGGCGTACCCGCCTGGAGGACCTGGAGCGCCGCGAGCGGGGCAACCGTGAGTTGTTTACTCCCGAGTCGGCGGCCATGACCGAGGTCGCACTCATGGAGAACGCCTTCTGGAAGATGCGTGACCCCGAGCAGGACGCGAAGCAGATCAACGCCAGCTACAAGGCCCTGCGCAAGCGCCTGCGCCAGCAGATGGAGGACGACGGGCTCGACCGTGCCGAGGTGGTCAAGCGCGCCCGGACGATCATCGGCGAGCGGATGGAGTCCGAGCCGGAGCTGCGCCTGATGTTCAACGGCGTCGCGCACGGCCGCATCGTCAAGGCCCCGCCGCACGAGGCCCGCCTCGCGGGCACCGACAGGGTACGCGAGGTCTGGACCGGGGAGTTCGACGACCACCTGGGCCGGCGGATCCCCGACGAGGGCATGTTCACGCTGCGCCTGCCGATGGAGCCGGACGAGCACCAGGTGCAGCTGGCGGAAACCATGAAGGCGGCGATGCTGGACGGCGTCCAGCGTGGCGACGGACAGGCCCTCGGCGGCAGTGTCATGGGCTACATGATCGGTTTCGCGACCAAGAAGCAGGGCCTGGACACCCGCGGGCTGCCCGAGGACCTCCAGCAGCGCCTCGACCAGTCCGAGAGCATGCTCGCAAGCATGGAGATCGATGGTCTCTCGGACGAGGAGCAGCAGCGTGTCTACTCGAACGCCTACGTGGACGCCATCGAGGAGCTGAACAAGGAGGACCCGGATTTTGAGCACGAGCTCAAGCTGGCCCTCGGCGAGGACTGGCAGGACACGATGCGGGCCGCGGTCGACGATCCCGCTACTTTCCTGGCGGCGCAGCGCACGCGGCCCCAGCCCTTCCGACAGGGGCCCGGCCCCTCGGCCCGGCCGGGGCCGGAGGGCCAGTGGAGCCGCGACCGCGGAGCCGAGGACTACCAGCCGGCATAGTCCGGAAACGAACGAGAAGGAGACAGGACCATGAGCGACGACCAGCAGGTAGAGCAGCAGGAGCGGTACGGTTCCCGGCTCGCCCAGATGTTCGGGTACGTCACGCCCGAGGACCGCGGTCGCTGGGAGCAGCAGCGTGCGCAGAACAAGAAGAACGTCAACGCAACCAAGCAGGGTGCGAAGTCCTCCGTGAGCTCGATGATGGAGTTCGGCGACAAGAACATCAACGCCAAGCTCAACGCGGCCCACCGGATCGCCGACCAGCAGCGGTTCGACGAGTCCCACGACAAGATCGTCAGCACACGGCGCGATCCGAAGACTCGGTCGATTATTGAGTCAGTTGACTACGAGTACAAGGACGACCGCCAGTCCATTGATCCGGATTTCGAGCTTTAGTTGAATGAATACCGACAGGTCTGTGGATCGCTTTTCGACAGGCCTGTCGGATAAACTGGTTTTCAAGCAGGAAGCGGACGACGAGGGATGATAGGACAAAGGTGTGGGCATGAAGACGACGGTTCATCCGCGGATCAGCAAGCGTGGATTCATCTCGAAGGTGGCCGGCCGCAGCGGACAGCCGATAAGGGTGGTGAGTGAGGTGTACGAGTCGCTCATCGCGGAGCTCACCGACGCCGTGCGCCGTGGAGACACCGTCGTGCTCACCGGCTTTGGCCGCTTCGCCCGGCAGACGCACAAAGGCCACAAGGTCCGGTTCGGCAAGAAGGACGTGGATGACTACTCGGTGCTGAAGTTCTCAGCGTCACGCAGCATCAATCGACGGCTCGATCCGGACACTGACCTGGGCGGCCAGGAGACCTTGAGGCTGATCGATGAATTTGACGAGGCTGAGGAGGTCCTTGCCCGGGTGGCGGGATAGACGACGGGCAGCTGCTGACAGAAAAAAGAAGAACCCCGGCGATGCGGAAGCATCACCGGGGTTCTTCTGTCCGTAAGGGGCTGCAGGTGCCAAGACCGGCCCCTGTGCACGGCGCATCGTCAGGGGTCGCTTATGATCGCTCGGTGATCTCGTCTGAATTCCTCACCTGTACCTCCCATGTGCCATTGCTCCAGTCAGTGGTGCAATGATCCATTTAGCGTGATTGTGAGGTCGCCGGAACAGGACTGGGACCCGAGCACTTTGTTGTCCGCCCTCAGCCAGGCGTCGGCCGTTCTGGTCGCCATCATTGGTGGTTTCCTGGTCAGCCGGCTTGTCGCGATCTCCAGCGAACGCGAGGGTATCAGGAGGTTGGTGGAAGCAGCCACCGGCCGTATTCAGCACATTGAGTCGGACCTGGACCAGGCCCATCAGACGCGATTGAACAGGGCAAAGAGCTATCTCTACGAAGAAGCAGTGGAGAAAATACTCGAAGATCCGGCCTTGGATCTCGACTCCTTGATCCAAGGCCGCTTGCTAGGGGGAACGGCAGTGGATGAGCTCAAACCGTATGCGCTTTCGCTTCGGCAACGCGTGCAGGACGCGGTGAAGGCTATCAACGGGAAGCTCAGGAAGGGTGACACCAAGGCGTTGGAGCTTGAAGCTCTTGTCGAGCGGGGTCTGGTGATTGCTGACGCCGATCAGGATATTTACGAACAGGCCTTCAAGCATCGGCGACGCAGCCTTCCCTCTCCGGCGGGTCTGGCGATGTTTGGACCGAGCAGCTATGCGGATTTATCTTCGGTACTTCGACCGGGGATCATTTCAGATGCGGCACACGCGGCAAGCCTGCGACGGCAGGACGAGGAAATCAAGGCTGAGGCAGATCTGCGGACGCAACTCCGGGCGGCTGTGGCCGAGCGGGACCGCTTGGATGAAGAGCTGGCCCGCGTCGGCAAGCCTGTGGGTGTGGCTGCGGCCATGTGGATGCTGGGCCTCCTCTCGCTGGGAATCCTTGTACCGTTGATCATGATGGCCTTTGAGCCCAAGGGCCTGGACGTCGTGTCCAAGATTCTGCTGCTTGGCAGCTTTGTCATCGGACTGGTGGCGATTCTTTGGTATGTCGGTTGGTTCTGGCTAAAGATCGGCAAAGACAAAACACAAGCCACGCCAGGAAGGTCCTCGGAAGCCCCGCCCCGGTAAAGGCCAGTAGTCACGCAATCTTGATGGCCGCCTTTTGCCGACGTTTTGCCGTTGCATTGCGAACCTCGGCGGCAATGCTCCAGGCAGCCGTTTCCGCAGTTCCGTTGGCCGGATGCACGCGAACACCGTGTGGGCCCGTGAGGCTTTCACCTGTACGGGTGCTGGCGTGCACGCAGTACCTGCGCTGGTTGTGCACGGTGTAGGTGACTTCCAACTCCAGTTCGACATCCCAGATGTGCTGCTGGTCCCGCAGAGCTTTCCTTGTCGCCGCCAGGAACATCAGGGCCGCGGCATCTTCAATCTGCTGTGAGGTGGGTTCCTTGTAGCGCCGGCCACCGGCAGTCCCGGCAGACCCAGCGGGGTTTGTAACAGCTTCAGTGGACATGACGACTCCTGTTTCGAATGTGGTTGGTTTCCCTGATCGAAGAAGGACCCGGTCACAGCTTTGCTGTGACGCTTCCCGGTGCTTGGTGCTGTATCCAGCCGGGAGGAAGCCTTGTTTCCACCCCTGCTTCGCTGGGCTTACGCTGTGCCCACGATGTTCGAAGGTTTGCCGGCCGCCCTGCATCCTCCTGTTGCCCTTGCTTTGGCCAAGGCCGTGGAGTCGATACCACGCGGTGACGCACTGTCCGGCGGCTCAGTCTTTGAGATGAAGTTCGACGGTTTCCGGGCAGTGTGCCTGGTCGGTTCGGATGGGGCGTGGCTCTACAGCAGACAGGGGAAGGATCTGAGCAGGTACTTTCCGGACGTGTTGGCTTCCGTGCGTGAGCAGATCCCTCCGGGCTGTGTTGTCGATGGCGAAGTTGTGGTGTGGTCCGAAGGGCGGCTGGATTTCGATGCGCTGCAGATGCGCCTGGTGAGCTCAAAGGCGGCTCTTGCGGAGCTCGTGATGAAAAGCCCTGCCTCGCTGATCGCCTTCGACGTCCTGGCAGTGGCGGGGCAGGATACCCGCGGGCTTCAATTCCGGGACCGCCGGGCTCTGCTCGAGGAGCTGGCGCGCGGGTGGGTTCCGCCACTGCATCTGTCACCGGTGACCAGCGACCGGGCCCTGGCGGCCACGTGGTTCAGTGACATGACCGCCACGGGCGTGGAAGGAATTGTGATCAAGGGTGAAGGGCAGACGTACGAGCCCCGGCGAATTTGGCTGAAGGTCAAGAGCAGAAGCGCCTTTGATGTGGTTCTTGCGGCGGTCATAGGTCCCATGGCGCACCCGCGGGCAGCGGTGGTGGGTTTGCCGGTACACGGACGGCTGCGGATTGTCGGCCGGTCCACGTCCTTGACGGCTCGTGCGGGAAGGGATCTGGCCACATATCTTCGTCCTCCCCGGGGAAGGCATCCATGGCCGGAGGAAATCAGCGAACGGGTGCTGGACCGCTTCACCAAGGAGGGCGGCACCACTCGCTTGACTTTGGTGGAGCCGTTGGTGGTTGAAGTCTCGGCCGACATAGCCTGGTCGGGTCAGGCATTCCGGCATTCAGTCCGCCTCATGCGGGTCAGGCCTGAGTTGTCGCCGACGGAAGTATCCCTCCCGGAAGGCTTCCAGCGTGCCTAGCGATAAAGAATGTAGCCATGTGAAGAATGGAGTCATGCGACGAGAAGATGAACCTGAAGAGTTCGAGATTGCCGACTCGTATTTTCAGGAGCTGAGGACCTGGCTGGGCTTCCGGGATTCCCACGAGGCGTGGATCCCGGAAGCCGGAAGCCGTCTGGCGCAGGACGATGGGCTCATCAAACCCCACCAGGCGTCGCACAACATCGCCAATGCGGTAGTCAGCGCGATCGATCATTTGCACGCGCTGGACAGCATCATGCTTGGTGCCGGAGCATCACATACTCTTGCCCCGTTCTCGCTGGTCAGAGCAGCCATTGAGTGCGCCGCACAGGCCGCCTGGATTTCAGCGCCAGAAGAACAGGCGACCAGGATAGTTCGTTCGCTGTCTCTGTCGCTGAAGGTAGCCAAAGACCGCGAGACTGCGTACAGCGAACTGGCACGTCGCCATCCGAATCTTCAGGGAACGCTTCCGGACTTCGACAGCGACAAGGCGCAACTGCAGGCTATTCTCGATGCCTCCGGGGCCGCTGGAAAGTTGATTCTCCCCAGCAGCACGCACATACTCACGCAGGTCCGCGACCTGGTGCCCAGGACGTCCGCCTTGTCCGTATGGCAGCTGTGCTCGGGTTTTGCCCACGGCAGGCGCTGGGCCGCGGATGCCGTGCTGAAGCCGGCGCAGTCAACTTCTCTGCCGGATGATGTCATCGCCAAGGAAAACCGGCCGACCATGAGGCTGCTTGTCTGGGCCCTTACCCCGGCTATGGATTTGATCCGGTACAGCCTCGAGCGGCATTCTGAGCTGTCGCGGGCCTAAGCAGCCAATTTGTACCCGCTGAAGCAAGAATCGGCGGCCGGAGCGGGTTCTGCAAAAGAGGCCGCGCGACTCAGTTATCCGCGATGGCGAAGATCACGACAATGATGATGATCGGGATGAGCAGCACGCCCGCGCCGGCGGCGAGGTGCTCCCAGCTGAACGGCGAGTTGAGGAAGGCGATGAAGCCATCCCACAGGCTACGGACGGAGCCCACGGCCCAGGCGAAGAAGCCGGTAGCCCAGCCGATGACGGCGGTGACCGAGACTCCGCTGAGCGCGCACAGCCCCACGATCGTTCTGGTGTTCCTGAGCATGGCCAGTCCCCTCATTTCCGGTCCTCGAACAGCAGGTAGTAGAGCCCGATGTGCGGGATGACGAGCACGGCGAAGGCCAGCCAGGCCCGCTTCGGGTCCTCGATCACCCATGTGATCCCGTCTTTGACGGGTTCGGCGTACGCGAGCACCGGCGCAAGAACATCGGTGCGGAAGACCACATGGAAGATGCCGTAGGCCATTCCCAGGGCGATCGCCAGGGCAAGGCTCCGGCGGATTGTCAGCTGCGCCCGCGGGCTCATCCCCCGGCGTGGTTCCGCGACTGCCGGATCCCAGGTCTGGTGGTCCGTGTCGTAGTCGTGCATCACTTCATCCCGTCTCCATCGAATCATCATTCATGTCCATTCTATGAGAAAGGCTGAATGACGAACAGAAACGAGGCCCAATGGTCAGTCGAACTCGAGGTCTGCACCGACTGGTGCGGGTGTGTCGAGCCCCCTGCCCGCCTGCGGGGCATGGTTCTTCGCCGCGGATGCGCGGCGCTGGGCGGCGAGCTGGTCGAGGGTGACCCCGACGGGCCGCCCGAGGCGCTGGCCGGCTGTCCGGTAGACCTCACTGTCGCGGCGTGCGCCGATGGCGACGATCTCGCGCCGGGTGATGCCGCCGGGCGGCTCGGGCCTGACGTCGCGTGAGACGATGCGCAGCGGCGGCTTCTCATGGGGGTCCGCACCGACGTAGGTTGTGTCGCAGTCGGAGAGGTCGGCAAAGCGGGAGTCGTAGTCCAGCGGCTTAGTCGGGTGGCGGCGGCCGTTGAGCCGGTGGAGCATGACGATGGTGGCCTCAAGGAGCGCCTCGTCCCGGCTGTGCGCATTCTTCAGGGCGCGCTGGTTGAGCCGTTCGATGTCCTGGCGGGCCCCGGGGCTGAGATGGACCTTGATCCGCAGCCCCTCAGTCATCGTCGAGCACCTTGCGGATCATTGACCGGGCGGGTTCGCCCAGCTCATCGCCGAGCTCATCGAGGGTCAGGCCGGGCTCCTCGGAGGCGTCGGAGGCACGGATGCGGCGGGAGAGCTCCGCCTGGAAGGCAGTCTCGTCGGCGTGGACCCGCCGGAGCAGGTCGACGAAGTCGGCGAACGGGATCACGGCGGCCTCGGGGACGTTCCCGTCACCGAAGATCAGGGGCTCGGCATCCCCGGCGCGGAAGCGCTCTAGCAGGGTGCCCAGGTCGGCGGCGGTAATCTTCTGGGTCGGGGCGACGTTCACGGAGAACTTCGGCAGGGAGCCCTCGCGCGGGGCCTGGGGGGTCTTGTCGTCAGTCATGGTTCCAGTCTATTCGTGGTCGAATGGGATGCCAGTGCCTCATATTCCACCATTCCTGATGGACACTGAGTCGCTGGGGAATGGCGTAGCGGGGCAGTTGAAGAGAAGCAGGCCCGCGCCCTGCGGCCCACTGCGGGTCGAGGGCGCGGGCCATGCATCAGAACTCGCCCGAGCCGGGCTGGACGTCGAACACCGGCACGCCGAGTGCCTGCCAGGCGCGGATCACCCTGGGCCGGTCATCCAGCGCGAGCCGGACGTCCCACCGCCCGCGGATGAAGGCCTCGTAGATCTCGGGCTTGACGATGTCGTCCGGCCGGCGGTCGCCATGTCCGCGCATGAACAGAGGGCAGCTGGCAGTCCACTCCCCCACATGTTCGATGAGCCAGGCGTAGGTCGCGCGGCCGACGTCCCAGCCGTTGTCGTCCATGACCGGCCTGCCGGAGCAGAACACGATCTCAAGTCCGGCAGCGTGCAGGGCGCGCACGGTTTCGATCACTGGCGGGTTGGGCAGGTCCCAGGGGACGAGCCGGTACTCGTGGTGTCCCCTGATGAAGCGTCCGTCGGGAAGGGTGTGCGTTGCGACCGTCCCGTCGATGTCGACGATCACGGCCGGCGAGAGGACCGCGGCCGTAGCAGTGCTGATTTCTGTCACGGTGGGTCCCTCCTTCCGGGCGGTGAGGCTATTCAGTAAACGGACGCTCGGCCTCGACGTCGAGCGGGACGATCGTCCCGAAAAGTCCTGCAGCATGCTGTGACCCGTGCGGGACTACCAGCAGGTCGGGACCATCGGGCATGACGCCGGACTCTCCGCATGTGGGACACGTCCATGTCCAGGTGACGGGCGCGTGCACAACGCGCCTGTCGATGATCACCCAGTCGAAGCGGTCAACCCAGTCCTCGCGGCCGAGAGGCTGGCAGAGATCGGCGTCGAAGAGCGCATCGGGCACTGGTGTCCGGCTGCTCATCGCACTCCTTCTTCGGCCGGTGCGGGACCGGGCTGGGCCACCCAGTACTCCCCGAGGGGCTGGATGGTCCCGTTCTCATGGCCATGGCAGGTCAGTTCGAGAGAGCCCGCCCATTCGTGGGGACCCTGGGTGATCGCGGTGCCAGCCGGCACCTGCAGCGGAGCGTGGTCGTGGCCGTGGTAGTCGCGGCAGGCCGACTCGTCGTCGTTCACGAGCTTGAGGCCGCAGCACGCGCAGAGGATGAAAACACCGCTGGCCAAGGTCAGTCCCCGCCTTCCTGGTTGTCGTACTGGCTGACATAGCCGATGAGAAAGTTGTCGTCGACCGGATCGAAGCCGTGCCGCTCCGTGAACTCCGTGTGGTACTCGGCAGGGTCCCGGTCTCCCGGGTGCGGCCGGACGGAGCCGATCGCGTTGGCGATCCACTCCAGTTCGTCGGCACCGGACCACTCCGGCTTGGTGCCGAGGCCGAGGGCAATGGCGTCGACGATGTCGGTGTCGGTCACAGGTCCGGGGTTGCCGTTGGTCCGGGACAGCGGCCTGCGGCAGTCGGGGATGAATCCCATGGCAAGCAGGACGGTCACCGGCAGGTGGTGGGCGTGCCAGATCGCGTCGGCGGCGTCGGTGGGGGAATCGCCCGAGGAGAGTCCGCCGGAGAGGTACAGCCGGTAGCCGGCGACCTCGATGGTGTCCGTCTCGCTGGAGTTCAGCGCCTCTTCGAGCTCGTCGATGACCCTGCGGCCGACGCGTTTGATGACCTCCGGGCTCGGCTCGCCCTCGGCGTCCAGGTGCATGTCGGGGTCGAAGTCCTCGACCATCTCCTCGAGCTGGGACTCGGGGTCGTCGAACCGGAACGATTCAGGGTCCGCGGTCTCCTCGACCATCAGGCGGCCGCGTTCGAAGTCGATCGGCTTGGTGCGGTCGGCCGGGACGGCGATGGCCGCGGTGAGCATATCGGCGCTCATGGGTTCTCCTTGGGTCGGGATGTGGGTGGGGTCGGCTCAGGCGGCGGATTGCTGTGTCTTCGCGGCGGCGTGCTCGCGGTAGAGGCGCACAGCCAGGTCGACGCAGTAGCAGGTGAACAGGAAGTGGATGTCCCAGTCGCGCAGGTCCCACTCCCAGGTGTCGGAGCCGACGGTGTCCTCGTGCTCAGCCAGCCATTTGTGGGCCTCCGACTCGCTGTCGGCGTGCCAGCGGGCGTCTTCGATGATTTCCATGCGCCGCTCGGCAGGGGAATGTCGTGGGACCTCGATGTCGGCGAGCTCCATCCAGTTGTGTTCCTCTGTGAGCCGGTCGAACTTCTCGTCGGGGATGCCGTCGGTGCTCCAGAGGGCAGCGCGCGCGGCAGCGGCCGCGTTCCGGCGCTCGTGGTTCAGCACGGTGCCGGTGGCCGCGAGGTGCTCCTGGGCGTTCCAGTGGGCCTCGAAGAGCGCCAACTGTGCGTCCCCGTCAAGGCCGCGCAGTTCGTGCAGGCGCGCCAGCAGCGCCAACTGCTGATGGTGGACCTCCTGGGCCTCGGTGCCGAGTCCCTCGCTTTCTTCGAGGTGCTCCCGCACCAGCTGGATGAAGAGATCCGGGTCGTACTGCTTTACTTCGCGGGAGCGGCCGCCGCAGAGCTTCTCGGCCCAGTAGCGGAAGTCGATGCTTGGCGCACCGTCGGAGTAGTAGCCCTCGCTCTTGCCGGCCGACGCGAAGAACCCGATCATGTCTGGTTCTCGGGTGAACATGTTGCCGTCGGCGATGTCGCCGCTGGTGGCCAGGTGGCCGGGCCAGGTGGTGACGTCCCAGGACCACATGCGGGTCCCTGGGCCCTGGATCCTGAAGTGGCGGTAGAGATCCTCGTCGTGCAGAACGACGAGGACGTGCTCCCGGGTCTGGGCGAGAAAGTCGGCGTACGTACGGGCGTACGGGTTCTCGGGCTTGACGGTGTCAGGTGCGGACATGGCGGGTCCCTTCCGGGTCTGCTGGTCAGGGTTGTGGTCGGGGCCGTCCGCTCGGGCGGTGCTCAGAGGATCGGCAGTGGCCGGCCGGAGGGCTTGTAGTGGCCGTCGGCCTCGTCGAGCACGGCCTCGGTGAGGAGCACGGTGGCGGGCATGAGGAACGCACCCACGAGCGCGGCGAGGCGCTGCTCGTCGGCCTGCACCCGCTCGGGGATGCTGCCGCGGGAGCTGAAGAACATGTCGGCACGCTCGATGAGGCTGGCCCGGCGGGCCTCTCTGGAGGTGAAGTGCTCGGCGATGGTCTGTCCGGGGCCGTACTCGGTGATCACCGAATAGAGCGCGGCGGGAACCTCGGTCTTCTTGCGGGTTGTGCTCACGTAGACCTGGACGCCCCATCGGCGGCAGAGCTTGGCGATGGCGTTGACCACGCTGTCCGGGGCGCTCTCCCACTGCCCGGAGCTGGACTGGTACAGCTCGTGCACTTCGTTCGCGGCGGAGGCGTCGATTGCACCCAGGACGACGTCCGAGGCGGTAAGCAGCTGCGCGCACATGCGCAGCCGGAATGCTGGCGAGGGGTAGTGGTCGTGGAAGACGATCCGGTCGTCGTGGCAGATGACCAGGTCGTAGGCACTGTCGGGGCCCGGCACGAGCTCCTCTGAGCCGGCCTGGATTCCAGTGGCGGTCATGGCGTGCTCCTTCGAAGCTGCATTGGCTGTGTTTATGGGATGGGAAGCAGGAGGCGCGGGCGCTCCGACCTCTCGTGGAGGTGGAGCGCCCGCGCCGGTGCCGTCGGTCAGACGGCTTCTGCGACCTGCTGCTGGTCGCCGGCAGTACCGGCGTTCTCGTCGTCGACCAGAAGGGTCGGGTCGATGCCCGCAGCGCGCTGCGCGTTCTTCTCGTCACGCTCGGTGAGGGCGTTGACGATCTGTTCGTAGCTGCTCTGGATCGGCGGGTTCTTCGCCGTGCCGTAGGAGAGCACGTACTGGCTCTTCATGGCGCGCGTGAACGCGACGTAGAACATCCGCTTGGTGTCCTGGGTCATCTTCGCGTCCTCCTTGTAGAGGACGACGACGTTGTCGAACTCGAGGCCCTTGGCACCGTGGATCGTCGAGACGACGAGATCGGCCTTGGACTCGAGGTTCTTCCGCTTGCGCTCCTGGTTCTTCTGCTTGTTCACGTTCAGCTTCTGCTGGTTGCGCGTGATCTCGAAGGACAGGAGGTTGTCGCGGAGCCGGTCGAAGAACACGTTCGCAGGCAGGCTGCCCTGGTTGCACAGGGCCACCCAGCCGTTGATCGCGGCGCTGTTCTCGACCCACCACTCGGAGATGGTGCGCAGGATTGCCTTCTCGACGTTGACGTTTCCGGCATTCTTCGTCAGCTTGCCCATGTTGTCCTTGATCCCCTGGGAGACCACGAACGAGGCGTTGGCCGGCTGCACCTGCAGGACGTCGTTCCAGAAGAACTTGATGTACTTCGAGAAGATGTCCGTGGCGTAGACGCGGTCGCTGACGAGCGAGGCCACGTGCTTATTCGGGTAGGCCTTCTCGAGCACTTCCTGGATCAGCGCCACCTCACGGCGGGCGTAGGCCAGGAAGGCCACCTGCTCGCCGCGGTCCAGGCAGGCCTGAACGTACTCCGGGATCACCGTGTTGCGCACGAGCGGCTGCAGGTCGTTGGCGATGAAGCCGGTCAGGCGGGCCACCTCGTGGTAGTTGAGGGTGACCTTCTCCTGGAAGGAGTCGGCCGTGGGCACCGCCAGCGAGTTGGCCTGCAGCTGGATGTTGGCGAACTGGTTGGTCTCCAGACCGCCAAGCACGACGTTCGCGAAGTCGAGAATCTCCTGGTTGCTCCGGTAATTCGTCGTGAGCCGGAAGGTTGCGAAGACCCCCGAGCCCTCCAGCGTGTTGAGCGCCCTCGGGTTGGCCGAGCGGAACTCGTACAGCGTCTGGCTGGCGTCGCCGACGATGAACAGCGACTGGGCGTGCTTGGTGATGTACTTCAGCACGTAGATGAACTCGAAGACCGAGTTGTCCTGGACCTCGTCGATGATCAGGTACTTGCTCTGCACGTGGGCAGGCTCGGACATGTCATCGATCTTCTGGTAGCAGATGATGATCTGCAGCTCCAGCGAAGTCTGCTCGATGCGGTCGAGCAGCGCGATCACCTCGTCGAAGTGGTTCTCGACGAAGGTGTTCAGGGCCGTGAACGCGCCGGTCTTGTTCTGGTCGACCTCCAGCAGGCGGTGTCGGAACGTCGCCGCGAATTGGCTGTTCGGGTAGAAGATGTCGATCGAGTTGATGATCGTGTCGATGGCCGAGACCTTGTGGGTCGGGTGGTTCATCGAATAGATGTCGATGATCATCTTGGCGATCGTCATCGAGCCGACGTTCGGGTTCTTCTCCGTGATGTTGTCGGCGGCGGCGTTGGTGAACGACAGGACGGTGATGTCGCTGGCGGGCACCCCGCAGGTCTCGAGGTACTTGATGCGCTCGAGGATCACGGTCGACTTGCCTGTGCCCGCGCCGGCCTGCGTCATCACGAGCGGCTCGTGCGTGCTGAGCGCGTCGAGCTGCTGCTTGGACAGGTGCGGCGGGAAGACCGGGGCCGTGGCCGGCTGGGGCGGCGTGATGAGCTGGCCCTTCATGCGCTCCAGGTGGTCGAGGGTGTGGTTCATCAGCAGGCTGAGGTTCTGCTTGGACAGCTTCGCCGCGATCGGCGCGGAGAACGTGGTGTCCAGCTGCTGGTGGATCCGGCGGTAGGCCTCCAGCGGGACGTTGTAGTTCTCCAGGTAGCGCAGCTGCACCGCGAGCATGTTCAGCTGCTCCTCGGTGGGGCTGGCCGGCATGTCCTGCACGTACTGGCAGACGGTGTCCGAGATGGCCTCGGAGTCCCAGATCTGGGCCAGGCGCGTGATGCGCTCGTAGATGGGGTACTCGTCCATCCAGTCGGCGAGCTTGTCGAGGTTGGTGACACTCAACCCTGCGGCCGAGAGCACATCCTCGATGACGTCGCGGGCATTCTCTGCGGGGCTGGTGTCCCACTGCAGGAACACCGCCGCGTCGTGGTTGCCGTAGCCGATGGAGCGGGACACCGATACGGCGCGCTCGGGCTCGGCCAAGCCCTGCTTGAGGAAGTAGAGCTCCAGGCGGTACTGGATCACCAGGTCACGGCGGATCTTGTCGCCGGACTTGTCCTCGTACACGGTCAGGGCCTGGGGGGTCATGTCGAAGTGCACGTCCCAGGAGTTGGTCGGCGTGGCGATGTCGAGCTCGAAGCGGTCATCGACATGCGGTACCGGCAGCGTGAACGACCCGCCCGAAAGCAGGGAGCGGCGCGTGATCGGGGCCAGCGGCACCAGCGCGGTGGTGATGTCGTGGTGGGTCGAGCTCTGCTTGACCTCGATGTCGCGGTCAACCGCGTAGGCGGTGTTGGTCGCAGTGTTGATCGGCCGAAGGCTCTCATTGAGCAGGCCGGTCTTCTTGCCGGACCCGGTCAGGCGCGAGGAGAAGAACTTCGGGTCGACGGTCTTCTGGGCAGCGACGGCGGCTGCGGAAAGGTCGATGTCGTCAAGCAGAATAGGCATGGTGTCGTCTTTCTTCGAACGAATCAGTAGGCGGGTCGAGAGGGTTTGTCGAATGGAAGCCGCATAGACCATTCTCACAGGAGACGAATGGTCAGTCGAATGCTCGTAGACGAGCGCTTGGGTCACGGGCGCGGGCATGAGAGCGGGAGGGCTCGCCTCTGGCGACGAGCCGTCCCGCGCTCCTCTCAACCCACCCGTCAGGGGCCGTGAGGCCCCTGAATCCCGGCGCGGCGGCGTCAGCCCCGCGGACCCGGACACCGCGCGCTACCCATGCGCGCGGCGGTCAATCGCAGGCTCACCTCTTGGGTAGGCCCGGCGGGAAGCACCTTCAGTCGGCGTTCCAGGGATTGGCCTTGGTGACGGACCCGGAGGGGTCCACCTCGACAAGGCCGAGCATGAGTGCGAGATCACGGCAGTCGGCCGCGTCCGCCGAGTGGGCGGAGACCAGCAGCAGTGCGTCGTCGCAGATCTGCTCGCTCCTGTCTTCGGGCTGTGCCGCACGGACTGTGCCGGTGGTGGTCGTGGTGGTCATGGCAGTGACGTCCTTCTTCCTGTGTTCGAACGCGGTACGCGCACGCACGAGCGCCCCCACCCCGGGTATCCGGGACAGGGGCGCTCGAACGCAGTGTGGTGCCGGGATCAATCGACGGCCAGCGCCTCCGGCTCGTCGGAGACGGCGGCAGCGGGTGGGATGAACGCAGTCGACGCAGCCGACGCAGCCTGGGCGGCGAGCAGCCGGTCCTCGATCCACACGCGCACGGCCTTGCCGGCCGGACGCGCACCCTGGGAGTCGACGTAGGTTTCCTCGGCGACGGCACGCAGCTCGTCGTCGGGGATCGACGCGGGCAGTGTCTGGCCCAGGCGGGGCCTGGCGTCCAGGATCCGTTCGCGCTGGCGGCTGTACTCCGCCGCGAGGATCTCCCGGTAGGCCTGCTCGTCGACCGGGTTGAAACCCACGACGAGTGAGAACCGCCCGAGCAGCTCTGCGTCGAAGAACTGAGCCAGCTCCTTGGTCAGGGACCGGTGGGAGACCGCCGGCGGGGCCGAGCCGAAGCCGACCGGCTTGCGGTTCAAGGCTTCCCGCGCGGCGTTGGTCGTGCAGATCACCAGCGCCTTGGAGAAGTCCAGCACCTTGCCGTGGGCGTTGCGGATGTAGCCCTCGTCGAAGGCCGAGAGGAACAGCCGCTGCACGGCTTTGTCCGCCTTCTCGAACTCGTCGAGCAGGATCACCCGGTGGGGGTTGGACTCGAGCGTGTCGAATGGCAGCTCGCGGTTGGAGTCCGAGCCCACGTAGCCGGGAGGTGCCCCGACGATCTTCGCGGTGTCCGAGGGAGTGTGGAACTCCGTCATGTTCAGGATGATCGGCTCGGTGCCGGTCATCTGCTCCGCAATGATCTTCGCGGTCTCGGTCTTGCCCACGCCCGAGGCTCCGGCGAGCATCCAGGTTGTCGGGGTCGACGTCGGGAACAGGTCCAGCTCCTCGCGGGCCAGGCGGTCCACGAGCTTCTCGAGCACGTCGTCCTGTCCGCGCAGGCGGCCCAGCAGGGTCGCCCGGAGGGTTGCGACGTCGAACTCCGGGCGCTGGGCGTTTCCGGTCATCAGACGCTTGGCCACGTCCAGGACGCGCTTGGTAGTCAGCGGCACCTGCGGGATCGACCGCAAGGTGTTCACGAGTGCCGTGTCTCCGGCTGCCTCGGCCTGGACGATGAGCTTCTTCTGCTCCAGCACACGGTCGGCCATCGCCCGGTCCAGCAGCGTGATGGCGCTGTCGGGGCGGTGCTGCCCGGCACGGGAATTCTCCTCCGCGATCCGGACCGTCTCCGCCAGGACATCGTCGGAAACCGCGATCTGATGGCGGTAGTGCGCCACCAGGCCCGGCCGGACGCTGCCGAGCACCGTGAGGGTTTGCTCGACGGTCAGTTCGTCGACGATGAGCGGGGTGAAGCGCCGCGCGAAGGCGGGGTCGTCGTCGAAGGCCCGGGACTCGGTGGAGGTGGTGGCACCGATGACGCGCATGTCGCCGCGGGCCAGGGCAGGCTTGAGCACCTGTGAGACCTTGCGCAGCACCGAGTCGGTGTGGGAAGTGGATCCACCGGTGATCTGGTGGATCTCGTCCATGAACAGGATGACCTTGTTCTTGGGGTCCGAGGCGAAGTCGATGACGGCCTGGACTTTCTCCTCCAGCTGCCCGACGATGCCGGAGCCGGCGACGAGGTTGGTGATCGGCAGCTCGTAGACGGTGAAGCCCTTGAGCTGGTCGGGGATGAGTGTGTCGCCCAGGGCGATCCGGCGGGCGATGTCCTCGACGATCCGGGTCTTGCCGACGCCGGCGGAGCCCTTCAGGAGCACGTTCGGCTTGTTCCGGCTGATCAGGACGGAGAGGACCTGCTCGATAAGCGCGTCGCGGAACATCGTCGGGTCGGCGTTCTTGAACTTCTCGTTGTAGTCGACGAGGAGCTCCTTGACGGCGTCGTCGGACTGGCTGCCCTGACTGGGCATGCCTCCCATGGGCGGGAAGCTCGGAGGCGTGCCGCCGCTGTTCGTATCGTCGTCGGAGCCCGACGTGAAGTTGTTCAGGCCCATCGCGGGGTCCTTCCTTCGGTGGGTTCGCCGGGCGGCGCGCTGGGTGGGCGCGCCGGGATGCCTGGCAGGGTTACGGGTAGGTCTGAGGGAGGAGGAGACGCCGGCCGGCTCGGCTCGGCTGGTCGGCGTCTCCTCCGTGGCCGGGGGCAGGGTCAGAGAACCATGCCCAGCAGCTTCTGCCGGATGCTCGGGTCGATGTGCTGCATGCCGTTCGCGTACGCCTCGGCGGAGCGGACCATATACTTCCAGTCCATGGCCGAGCACGGGGCGTAGTAGAGGTTCGGCGGATGCTCCTCGCGCCTGGACGGCGGAGGCCACTCGAAGTCGGTGATCATCAGCGACAGCCGGCGCTTTCGCACCGGGGAGGCATTGATGTAGTCCCACACCTGCTTGAACTCGGTGCCGCCGGTGACCTTGGGCACCTTCCGGAACTCCTGCCAGATCTGCCGCGTCGACTTGTTCTCGACCTTCAGCAGCGTCTCCTGGGAGAGCATGTGGCTGAAGGAGTTGAAGTACAGGTTGACGTTGAGCTTCTTGGCGATCCGGATGAGCATCAGCACCGCCTCCTGGTAGTTCTCCTCGGAGATCGACCCGGAGGTGTCGATGAAGACGTGCAGGTCGGGCATGTACTGCACCGAGGTGATCCGGCCCGGCTTGTTGAAGTCGTCCGGGTTGCGGCGGTTGGCCTTGAGGAAGGTCGTCTTCGTCGTCCGGTAGACGTTCTGGGACTTGTTGACCTTGCCCATGCGCTTGAGCACCCGGGTGATGTCCTTGAACAGGTCCAGCTTCGTGGGCGGGGCCTTGCGGAACTTTACCTGGGCCGAACGCGAGCCGGGCTGGCCCGGCTGCTGCCGTGCGCCCATGGCGGCAGCCCTGGCAGCTGCCCGCGGGAGCGAGGTCAGCTTGGACAGAGCGGCGTTGGAGACGACTTTCACGGGCGAGGCGAGGGACTGGTTGATGAGGTTCCACTCCCCCGTTACCTTCGCGGCGGTGGCGCGGGCGTGGGCCTCGACGTTGACCAGGACCACCGACCGCGGGCAGAACAGCTCCCCAACGGTAAACGGCATGATGCCGGTGTCGAGGGCGGCCGCGCCTGTTGAGGCGGCCTTGCGCTGCTGGTCGACGTAGGTCATCAGCATGCGGATGACCAGCCGGGCGAAGGAGAACTCGTCGTTGCCGTCGGAGTCGTCCTTCCGCAGAAGCAGCGACTCGGTCAGCCCCTTCAGCGAGAGGTTGGCGAAGTCGTTGAGCAGCCGGAGGGCGTCTGCGGGCATGGCGTTCGCGCCGGCCATCGCCTGCACCTGCTGGTTCAGCCAGATCTTGAAGCCGTCGAAGGCGGCAGAGGACTGGAACCAGAAGCCGAGGGTGTTCGGGTGGTAGGTGTAGGCGACGGAGGCGAAGAAGGCGCTTTCGTCGGCGGAGCCGGCGAGCAGGCCCTTGGCCGCGGGGATGACATCGTTCTGGGCTGAGTACAGGACCCGGGCTGACGGCGCGGGCCACTTGTTTTGCTGCCCGGCCTGGACGGCGAACAGCTCACCCACCGGCAGGGGTGTGCCCTGGTCATAGCTGACCAGGGTCTGTCCGAGCAGCTCCTTGGCGTTCTTTTCAGCGGCCGGGTCCATCGTTTCACCGAGGCAGCGCATGACGATGTCCAGGACGTCGCCGGTGATGTCGTGGCCCGAGCCGTCGACGATGCTGGCCGGAGCGCTGGGCTTCAGCGGCTCCAGCAGCGGGTCGACCAGGACCTTCTGGATGGCCGGCATGGGGTCGTAGTCGCCCGTGCACGAGATCGTGTGCAGGGCGTCGAGCACCGCCGGCTTCTGGTTCGTGACGGTGATCGTCATCGTGGTCTCCTATTGCAGTCTGAGGCGACGGGTGTCGTGGTGTGGCGGGGAACGCTCCGGAACGGAGCCGGTGGCGTCCCCCGCCGCCCGGTGCCGGGTCGGCTCAGAGGAAGGCCGACAGGGACGGCTTGACCGCGGCCACGATCGGCGAGTCGACCTCGAGGAAGGCCTCCAGGTTCTGCCGGTCGAACTGCCCGGTCGTCACCAGCTCGAACAGGGTGCGCGTGTGCTCCGGCTCAATCTGGATGGCGGCCTGCGCCAGCTGCTCGATGAGGCGCGAGTTGTCCTCCTTCTCCTTCATCGCGTAGAGCAGCGAGCCGGAGACCTCGTTCTGGGTCAGGCCCGAGATCTGCGCGGCAAGGTCGGTGACCGTGCCCGCGGACTTGAGGGTCGTGTAGCAGTTCGGCTTGGGCACATTGACGCGGTTGTGTGCGGGGCCGCCCGAGTTCGATGCGAGGTCTTCGGCGATAACCGCCACGAGCTGGGTGGTGAACATGGTGTCGCCGGTGAAGGCCTCGATCGCCTCGTTGAGCAGCGAGGTGTCGCGGCCGCCGATCTGGACCGGGGTCGCCAGGTGGCTTGCCAGCTCCTGGCGGTCGACGCGGTTCAGCCACCGGGAGAGGTGGTCGATGGTGCGCGGCGTGGTGAGCTGGTTCATCTCCTCGCCGCCGTCGAACAGCTCGGCCATGGTGACGTTGCCGTCGTCATCGTCGTCATCGCGGCCGTCGGCCACGATGGAGTTCGGCGTCGACTTCTGGAAGATGAGTCCGGGGTGCTGGGTGAGGACTTTCTTCACCCAGGGGTTGAGCGCGTCTCCGAGGACGGACATGAGGGTTGTCGCATCGGGCTCGACGTGGAAGATCGCGAAGCGCGACAGCGAGGCCTCGTCGAGAGTCGTGACGTTGCCCTTGTCGTTGCCCGCCACGATGAGGCGCACGTTCTCCGGCAGTTCGATGTGGCCCATGCGCCGCAGGGTCACCAGGGTGAGCGCGCCGGAGGTCACGTCGGAGGTCGTGCGGTTGATCTCGTCGAGGAAGAGGATCGGCCACTCGCGCGGGTTCTCCAGCGCGTAGTCGATGCACTCCTGAATGACCTGGTGCGGGTAAAAGACCTGCTTGTAGGACTGTGTCCCGTCGGTCTTCTCGTAGGGCACCAGGCGCGCGCCGGTGAGGTCGGCCTTGTCGGCGAGCTGGTTGCAGGGCAGGACGAAGGCTTTGGTGCCCATCGAGTAGGCGAGGGCCTCGACGAAGGAGGACTTGCCGATGCCGGGCTCGCCCATGAGCGCGGGCGTGGCCCCGACCTCGAGGGACTGCTGGATCAGAGTCGTCAGGGTGTCGTTGAACTTCATGGGAATGTCTTTCTGGTCGTGGGTGAGCTGTGAGCAGGTGAGACGGGAGACGGACCCACGGCAGGGCTGAGCGCCGTACGGGACATGTCGGAAGCAGGGCCACAAGGCCCGGTGACGGGGGCGGTCGGGCTCAGAAGCCCACCGCCTCCCCATCCCCGATCGGGCTCCGCCCGATCCAGTCCTTGTTCCACCGCCAAACCGATGGGCAACCCCCGAAGGTTCACCACGCCTCGGCGGAGGCTTCCCGTGCCGCCACCAGGGCAGCGGCACGGTCCAGCAGGAACGGCCTGCCGTTGCGCATCTGGGCGTGCTTGGGCCGAGGCTCGATCACCGCCAGCGAGGTCTTGTACAGCAGCCAGGCCTCGTCACCGGAGGAGAACTGCGCGCCGAAGGACCGGTAGGTGCGCAACGGCAGCTGCATGCCGGTGTAGAGGACACCCAGGACGGAGAACTCCCAGCGGGAGCGGTCGTTGTCGAAGTCCTCGGGCGTCTTCAGCCGGTCGCGGGAGCCGGCGAGTGTCTGCTCGACGATGGCCTCGGCGTACGGGATGTCGGGCATTTCGCCGTCGGTGCCGACGGCGGTCGAGGGGATGCTGATGCTTGGCTTGGCCTTGGCGGCGAGGTCTGCATACAGGTCCGCCACCGAAGAGAACCGGTCGGAGGCTGGTCGCGCCGCAACGTGTTCGACGATCCGCTGCGGCACCGGGTTGCGGGTGAACGTGCACCAATGGTCCAGGAGGATCTCGTACCAGCCGTGCTCCTCGCGCAGGACGCGCTTGTCAGCGGCGATCGGGAAGTCGTGGAGGTTGGCAGGCAGCGGGGCGACCAGGTGGAAGCCCCGGCCCGACATCGACAGCTCCGAGTACAGGATTCCGGGCAGGCGCAGGATGTCTGCGGCCACGTCCGGCGGGCAACCGGGCTCGACGTCGATCACGATCAGACCGTCGGAGGGGGCCTGCAGGTAGAAGGCAGCGTTCGCCGCGTTCGGCAGTGTGTCGGCCAGCTGGTCGAGGGTGAGCAGGCAGGTCGCGTCCAGGGCGAAAGCTCCGCGCAGGGGGCCTGCATGGCGGCAGCCCGGATTGCAGCCGTCGAGCAGGTGCCGCACATCGATCGGTGCCTTGCGGCCGGAGTCCTCGTCGTCGAGCTCGCCGAGCCGGCCGGAGATGGTCCAGCGGCAGGCGGTCGCCAGGGCGCGAATCGCGGGGTTGTCATAGAAGCTGGGGAAGATCGCGCGGGGATCGACGGCGGTCACATCAATGCCTTCTTGTCGGGAGCGGATGAAAACAGGGCCGGGTTGCACTCTGGCCCTGAAAGACGAGACCCCCGTACGGCATGGATGCCTGCACGGGGGTCTCGTCTGGGGGTTCGGTCGGTCGGATCGGCCTTGGATCAGCCCTGGTAGGTGATTCCGACCTGCTGGGCATCGCCGGAGCCGCCCCACGGGCCCTGGCCGGCGGGAGCACCCACGGCCGAACCCGCGTTCTTCAACTCGGCGTTCTCACGCTCGAGGCGGGCGAGCTTCTGCTCGGGCGTCTCCTGCTGCGGCTGCACCGCGGGGACCGGGGCGGCAACCGGAGCCACGGCAGGGGCCGCCTGCGGAGTCACCGCGACCGGTTCGGTCAGGACCTGCGCGTGGGCCTGGGCGGGGACCGGACCCGCGACTGAAGCCGCGACGGCGGGCTGCGGGGCCGGGAAGGACAAGCCGTCCTCGACCTCGGTGGCGACCGGCTCCTCGCCGTTGCCGACGGCGGAGCCCGAGCCCGGCTGGGCCTGGACCGCGCGGGGCGGGGCGTTGAAGACGATGCCGCGGGCCGCGAGCTCCCCGCTGGCGACGCCGCCGGCGTTGTAGTAGCGCGGGGTCTCGTGCACAATCACCTGGTCGAGCGACAGGCCGCGGTTGGCGAAGTTCTTCGGCTTGTAGACGCGGAGCACGAGCGTCACGTCCAGTCCCTGTGCCAGCTCCTGGCCGGAGGTGTCCTGGTCGTAGGTGCCATCACCCTTCTCGGACGGGATCGCGATGATCGGCAGGTTCGTGCCCTTGGAGTCGATCGAGTAGTTCGCGCCCGAGGCTGGGTTCTTCTTCGAGGTGTAGCGGCGCTCGGAGACGAACTGCTCCTCGACCGTGGGGTTCGCCGGGTCGGCGAACTGCACCTCGGCCTCGGTGATCGTCGCCGTGGTGTGCGGCTTGCCCACGGGGCTCATGCCGTTCTGGACCTTGCGCTGGTCGCTGGCGGCGAGGGCAGCACCCTCGATGAGGCTGGTCAGCCGGGCGAAGGCGAGCTTGCCGCGGATGAAGACGCTGGTGCCCTCGGTGAGCTGGTTGGCGGAGATGGAGTAGTTGGCCATGGTGGTGGGTTCCTTCTGTTGAGTGATTCGGTGGTTCGTGGCGGCCCGTCGGACTGGTCTATGACTCGTCTATCCCTTCTCCTATTCTATCAAGATGCACTGGACTACGAGTAGAATGTGCATGAGGACTCGAATGGTCACAAATGGTGAGCTGGATAGAGAGGGACAGGGATGACGGATACGATGCACAGGCCCGAGGAGAAGGTCGCTGATGCGGCTCCCCCGGCCCGGGTGGCGGTGCAGCGGCGGGACCGGCTTGGGCCCCTGGGCTATGGCAGTGGACCGGTGCTGGCGGCCGGGATCATGGCCGGTGGCGCGCTGCTGTTCGCCGGCTGGGGCGCGACGCAGCTCCTCACTGCTGACCGGAGCCCCGCGAGCGATGCGGCGGCAGCTTCCCAGCACGAGGAGGGCACCGTGACGGTGACCTTGCCGGACCGGGACCGCAACGGGGTCCCGGACGCCTTCGAGGCCAAGGCCGGTAACGGCAGCTCTGCGGACGGCCAGGGTTCGGGCACCTCGGCGTCGGGCAAGGGCGACGAGGACAAGCCGGCGCAGGTCCCCGAGCCGAAGCCACAGCCGCGGGTGTATGTGATCCAGTGGGGTGACACCCTCACGGAGATCTCGGCGGAGACCGGAGTGCCGATCGGGGCACTGGTCGAGAAGAACCGGATCCAGGATCCGAATCTCATCTACGCCGGGGCCTCGCTGCTCATCCCGCCCACGGCGTGAGAGCAGGCCTGGGGCCCGGACTGCGCCGACCTTCAGCGCAGTCCGGGCCTCTTGCTGTGTCCGGAAACGGTCAGTCGGCGGGTCCTGCAAGCATCTGCTGCAGCGATCGCAGCCGCGCTAGCTCGGCCTGCATGCGGGCGACGTCGTCCGGCGCGTAGTCCTGGGGGTAGTCGAGCTTGTACTCGGCGAGCAGCTCGATCTTGGCGGCGAGGAGGTCCGGCACGCCGAGTTCGTCGATCAGGGCCCGGATGAAGGCCCGGAACGCGTCCTCGTGGGTGATCGCCGCGCCCTGGGCCCAGCCGAGGGCTGCGAGGGCGGACTCCCCGTCCTCATGGGTGAGGCCCCGGGAGGTGACGACAGCGGCCGCGGCCTTCTCGGTGAGCTTGCCATCGTTCCGGTCGGGTCAGTCATCGGCACCGCCGCCTTGCCCTGCGGCGCTGTCGCCGGCCGGGGGCGACGGGGTCTGGATGTCCAGCCAGATCTGCATGGCCTCCAGGACGTTCGAGACCCCGTCGCCTTCGTCGAGCGTGATCAGCTCCGTCCATCCCGACTGCGTGAGTGTCGAGACGGCGAACTCTTCCCTGGCCGCAGTCACCTGGTAGAGCCCGGAGCCGGCGACTTCGTAGATGGTCCGGCCGTGCCGGGCGGAGCCTTCGGCCCGTTCGTACTTGACGGGCAGCTCGGCTGCGCGGAGAGGGACGGTCATGGGCTACTCCTGTGGGTCGTGGCTCTCAAGAACAGACGATTCGGTAACGGTGGCCGCGCCGCGCACCGCGCGGCTGCGACCACCACGGAACGACCCCCGGGACCGGCGTGAGCCGGTCCACGGTCTTTTCCACCGGTTCCCCAGGGAAGCAAAAGACCCCGCCTCGGCCGAAGCCGGGCGGGGTCGATCGAGCGCCGGAAGAAGTGCTGCGCCGCGCTCAGGCGGCGTCGGTGTCGGCCTCACCGGGATCCTCGGCAGCGTCGTGCTTGTCAAACAGGAAACCCCGGGCCTGGCCGCTGGCCATCATGTCTCCGAGGTGCGCCAGGAGTACCGCGCGCTGCGTGGTCCGGCGGTCCTCCAGCGGGTCGTAGTCGCGCAGGGCATCCAGGTTGACCACCCAGCCGTTCTCGCGTTCGACGGCTTCCTCAAGTTCGGAGCCAGCGGCGACGGTCATACCCGTGAAGTCGTGGTCGAACTCGGGTGTGACGTCGAGCCGCTGTGTCGGGTCGTCGATGTAAAGCGTGTCGCCGAACAGCAGCCCGCCGGAGCGGTCGAAGGCGGCGAGAAAGACGCGGTCGGCGCGGGAGGTGTTCTCGACATGCACGGCGGCCACGGCGTCGTTGGCGAGAAAGTCCGTCTGGCTCAGACGGGCATAGGTGCGTGAGCGGGCTTCGTAGCACCACATGATCGACCGGGCCTCGTCGAATCCGCGGAACTCGTCGGAGGGGGGCTGCATATCGACCATCTGATGCTCCTTCACGGGCGTGATCACCTTAGTCCGGCGGGACATCACGATGTACGGAATCGCCGGGCTATGGTTCCCATCCTGCCACAGGAGTGGAAAAGATTCCACTCAAATACCAAACGCCGGCACGAGGAAGACGTCCGCAGGGTGATGGGACCCCGCGGCGGGATCAGTCTTGAGCGGAATCAGGGCTCTTGGGAGGGTCGTCGAGCTGCTCGCTCTTGCGCGCCAGTTCCACAATGGCCCGGATGCTGGCCAGTGCGCCGTCGCTGAGCCCGTGCACACGCAGGGCGATGGTGCGCTCCTGCGGGGTCAGCTCCTGCTCGGTGGCGCTGTCTGGCTCGTTCTCCTCCAGGAAGTAGGACAGGGGGACGTCGAAGGCGTCGGCCAGGGCTCGGAGGTGCTGCAGGCGGGGATTGCGGGCCTCCCCCTTGCGCAGTTGCTGCAGGTAGCTGAGCGACATCGAGGAGATGCCGCGCTGCTCCATTCTCTGGACGATTTCCTGCAGGGTGACGGGGCGACCATGTGGTCCCGCCGTCTCCGCGAACAAGCGTTCTAGTCGCTGGGCGATGGTCACGGAGCTGGATCCTCCTCGTGATTTCAGACATGAAGTCATCGAGGCGAACGGTGCACGCGACGACACCTTCATACTAGTGGAAGATCTTCCAATGCGGTGGCATCGGCACATTTCCGGTTGCGCCGGAGCAGCGGGCAGTCCTAGCCGGCCGTGGGCATGTACGCACTGGCTCCGAGCATCACGGCGGCCGCCAGGCCGGATCCGAGTGTGAGCTCGAGGCGTGTGTGGTGCTTTAGCTTCAGCCGGGCAAAGGCGACCACGGGCAGCAGGGTTGGGAGGGCGAGCAGCCACCAGGGCGAGAGCAGCATCGCCGCGAGGACGACGAGGGAGGTGAAGCAGAACGCGTGCATGGAGACTTTCGGTCCCAGGAGGGTCACTCCCCCGGCAAGGACGAGCCCGGCAACCATCGTCGGCAGGATCCACAGCAGCGTGGGCGGTGCGTCCAGCAGCACCGCCGTTGCCATGCCTCCAAGCACAGACGCCACGCAGACCAGGAAGACCCACCAGCGTTGATCGCGCCGGGTGACGTGTCGGTCGGTGAGCTGCTCGCGCCGCACGGCGACATGGATGGTTGCTGTCGGGATCACTGCGCAGAAAGAGCCGATCAGGATGCCCCATCCGAGACCAACCCATGTATGCGGGTGGCCTGTGACGCCGCAGAGGACGCAGATGAGGAATACGGACACAGCGGGCGCGAACACGTCACTGAGGATCCGGGCGGCCCGGGTCGCAGGATCGCCGGCCGCGGGGATGCGGATTTTCGTTCCGTTCCCGGTCATCGCCCGTCCGTCCCATTCATGGCACTCATCGCCACTCGGATCTCGTAGAGGCTCTGCACAGAGGCGGCCAGGGTTTCGTCGTCTTTCAGCTTGAGCGTGCGGAGCCGGCTCAGGGCGAGTGTGAACCACCCGAGGCTGGGAACGGCGTTCTCGCCGCTGAGATGGCGCACCAGCCCCGCCGACAGGTGCGGATCCTCGGGGTGCTGCCTGTGCAGGGGTTCCAGTGCGGGGTCGTGGTCCTCGCGGATGAGTCTGAGCGCGTCGTGGGTTTCGATGGTGAGCCTTGAGAGCGTCATCAGCTGATCGAACCCCTGCCTGTCTTCGGGCGGAAGCTTTACGTCGGGGTGAAGAGTGGTGGTCGTTCGCCACAGAGGTACGACGACCTCGTGCGCGAGGCGGAGCGCGAGCCTCACCTGCGTTTCTATGCTGATGCGGCGGATGACCCCTGTTGCGAGTCCCAGGAAGAAGAAGCTGACAACGGTGACGAGGAGTTGTGTCCTCAGTTCAGTTCCGCCGACGACCGGACTGCCAAAGAGGTCCAGGAGTGATGAGCCGATGAACAGGGCAGATCCGATGGCCCCCGTAAAGACGAATGCAACCGGAAGGCGGGCGGAGAAGGGTTGGTTCTTCTGCGTCATGGTCCGCCAACAGCCGACGGCAACTACGGCAGTTGCCGCGGCGAATGCAGAGAGGTACAGGAAGTTGTAGGAGATCAGTGCCCAGGCCTGGCCGCGGGCAAGGGCGGCGTCGATGTCGACCCGGTCGTAGATGGTGCCGTCGGCATGGACGGGGATGAACCACACCAGCACGGCCTCGCCCAGGGCGATGGTCCCGGCGAAGAGGTAGATGAACCGGGTTGCACGTCGTGAAAGCGGAGTCGCGCGGAACGTGAGGATGAGCAGCGCCACGGATACCTGGGCGGTCAGGATGGCAAGGCGCTTGAGGAGGTCGACGGCAGGTCCGTCTAAGGGCGGCTCCACGCCACGGCAGACCGTGGCCACGAAGAGGGCGGCACAGGTGACCCTGAGAAGGTTAACCCGGCGTCGGCGTCCTTGATACAGGGCAGAGACGATGATGATCAGGCCCATGGTGATACCGACAATGATGATCTCAGTCATCAGATCTCACCGTCCTCGTTTGATCCGGACAGGAAGGCGAGGACCTCGCTGCGTTCTTCCGATGCCCGCCGCTTCCGGTGCAGAGCATCCATCAGCCGCATGCCGGTGGTCTCGGCGCGCTTCTCCACCGGATCGTCGAACATGCTGCGCAGATGGGTGCAGTCGGTGTCGGCCCGGACGTCGCCGTGCAGGATATGGGCGAACTCGTGGAGGATTGTCTGCTCAATGTTGAGGGGCGGGAGCTCAGGGTCGTAGAAGACGTGGGCCACTCGTCCGATCACAGTGGTGAGGCCGCTGACCTCATGATGGCGCATCTCATCCGGGATGGGCCGTATCACGATCTCGAGGCCGCAAGCTGAGGCGATGGCTTTCCCGAGTGCTTCGAGGCTCAACTCGTTCGGCCAGTCGAAGAGGTCGAGCTGAGCGGGCTTCGGGGTGCAGCTGGTGGGACCGACCTTGGCAGCGCCTTTGCGCATCAGTCGGGCGAACAGGGGGTGACGGGGCTGGCCGTTCCGAGGCGTATCGGCGGTCGCAGCGGATGGAATGAAGGCAGGCATCAGCGTTCCTCTAAATAGCGAGAAGAGCGGACACCGCCTGTCGTTTGTCAACGAAGGGGTACAAGTCCAGTAAAGTTCCGTGTCACAACTTTACAACCTGGGGGGGGTAAGAAAAAAATGAGCGACATGGGGAGAACTGCCCTGGTGATCGGTGCAACCCGTGGGATCGGGGCGGCCACGGCTCGAGCCCTGCTCTCCGCCGGCTACCGGACGGCGGGTACGCATCGTACCGGGGGGACCGTGCCCGAGGGGGTGCTCCCCCTCGAGATGGATGTGCGTGACGGTAATTCGATCGCAGCTGGCGTCAAGGCGGCTGCCGCCGACCTGGGTGGTCTGGATGTGCTCGTCGTCGCAGCAGGGATCACCCGCGACAAGCTGCTCATGCGGATGAGCGAGGAGGACCTGAGCGAGGTCATGCAGGTCAATGCGATCGGGCCGATGCTGGCCTGCAAGGCGGCCCTGGGGCCGATGCTGCGGCAGCGCGGCGGATCGATCGTGCTGGTTTCATCCATGTCCGTGAAGTACGGCGTTGTCGGCCAGTGCAATTACACTGCATCCAAGGGGGCATTGGAAGCGTTTGCACGATCGATGGCCAGGGAGTACGCAGCCCGGAACATCCGGGTGAACGTTGTTGCTCCCGGCGCAACTGATACGGACATGATGGCTGATGTTGCTGAGGAGGCACGGATGGCAATGCTGGAAGGAATCCCGCTGGGTCGGTTCGGGACGGCAGATGAAGTCGCTTCGGCGATCATTCACACCGCGGAGAATACCTACATGTCGGGGGCCACTGTGCAGGTCTCAGGCGGTATTTGATCATGCAGGTCCAGCTGGATGTAGGTTCCTGGGGCCTTTTCTGCGGAAGCGACGGCAAGCAGCTGGTTCTGGTGGACGATAAGCCCTGTGGTCCGGTCTCCGCTCGGAAGCCCACGCGTGCAATTCCCAGGCGTCTTCTACTTGATGAGAACCGCATCGCCCAGGTGATGCGCAGTGGCAATGTAATTTCCGAGACAGTCCCCCATGCGGACGAGCAGTGGGCAGTTGAGGTACGGCCCGTCTTCTCTCCACGTACCTCCACGGTGATCGGTGTCCTCGCCGGCGTGGCCAAAGCGGCTGATCCGCTTCCGGAACCACCGCTGGTCGGTGGCTGGGAATGGGAGATCGAGCGTGACGCCGACGGTCAACCAACACTGCGCCGGCGCACGTACTGGGACCGGAACCTGTTTCGTATCTATGACGTTGACACAAGCGTCGCCCAGCAGCGCAGTGGCTATTGGGAAGCCGGGGAATGGGCGAGCGAGCTCATCGACCAGTCCGACCGGATGCGCGTGAACAGCCTCATCCGCGACGGCATCCAGGACGGGCTGATGGGCGTAACGGGCAAGGTCCGGTGCCTGACCTACAACATCGTCACAGGTTACGGCACGGCTTCACAGGACCGTCGGCACATGCGCCTGGTCGGCGTGATTCCGCCGATCGAGCCCGATCACGACAAGATCTATCTGCAGGGCTTCAGTTACGAGGCCCCGGAGACTTTTCACGATATGGCCTTCGAGCAAGACGCCAATGCGGGGCGCGTGGACGACGTGCTTCGCGGAGTGATGGCCCTGGCCAAGGAACCGATGGCCGTCGTCGACTCTGCAACGCTGGATGTTCTTATGACGTCGCCATCGTGGCGTCGGGAAGACTTCGGGTATGTCGGCGGCCTTGGTGAATTTGCCATTGATGCTTCAGGTGAGTTGCACAGGTTCATCGCGGCTGCGGCGAGGGATACCGCTCGTTCTCAATCGATGGGTCTGGCGCTTCGCCGGGTCGACGGTTCCGTGCAGAATGTGCGCATCACCGCCACCGGAGTCAGGTCTGGGGCTGAAGGGCGGGATGCAGTCATCAGGCTCGACTTTTAGTCGAGTCCACCTGCCCCGCCGTTTCGCAACGGGTTTCGTGCACTGAACACCGCCACGGTACCGATGACGTCGACCTTCACTTGGTCGAAGCTTCGCCGCAGTGCAGCCTCAAGTCCTGCGGCGTCGTCTTCGCGGTTGTGAAAGATGCCCAGGCGGTTGTACAGGGCCATGAAGCCGCGGCCGATGAGGTTGTGGCTCACGCCACTGCCCAGGATGGTACTGCCGAACAGCACACCGTCAGCAGCGAGCCGCTCCCCTAGGTGTTTGAAAGCTACGCCCTTGTCCGCCCAGGAGCCGGGAACGCAGTGGAAGACGTAGTTCGCCGCGATGGAATCGAATTGGCCGAGAGCCTCGGGGATCGGTTCGAGGACGTTCGCGGTCACACCTCTGGTGCTTACGTGGGTGTGGGCGAGTCTGGACGCTGCGTGCTCCACGCTGTTTTCGTTGAGGTCCATGAGTGTGATCTCAGCAGATTCGGGGAGGTCGGCATTGGCGAGGTACCAACCAGTGCCGGGACCGACATCGAGATGGCGGGTGCCGATGCAACGGTTGTACTGGTCTAGCATGAGCTGGCTGGGGCATCGCCAGGCCAGCGAATTGGAGAACTTCACGACGAGCAGGTCGTAGAAGCCCAGCACCGGCTTGCTGTAGATACCTGCGCCGCGGCGCACTTCCTGGTCGTTCATGTGATCGGAGCCTATCGGTCGAGGTCGGCGAAGTGAGGGTGAGCAGGGTGGTTTCACGAAGGAGCAAGGACGGCTGTGCTGGGGTCCGTGTCCACTGGGTAGCTCTGAGATTGCATCCTAGTGGAAGTAGTTCCACTGGTGAAGTCGAGCCGGTGCGGCGTCAGCCGAAGGCCAGCTCGCCGTAGCAAGCGGTCTGAAGGATGATGTCAAGGTCTTGGACGCAGCCGAATCCGAGCTGTTCGGACTCGATGGCGGCAGAGCTGCAGAGGTGGTACCCCTTCTGCTTGGCCTTTCGAAAGGCTTCCTTGATTTGGGCGGCCGACAGCTCGTAGTCCTTGGTCTTGGACTCGTCATCAGACTCTGGATCGTCAAGTGTGATGCTCACGTGCAAGCCGTCCTCTGTCAGCATGCTCCCGTTGTACCAGGGAAGCGCGCCACCGAAGTAGAACTCTTCGACGTCCTGCAGGACTGAAGCTGCTGATTGGGTGAAGATACCGGTGTTGGTCATGTTTCCATTCCTTCGCGATTCCGTGCGATCAGGGCAAAATGACTTCGCGGGAGGCGAGGTCGGAGAGAACGGCCGGATCCGGGACCCGTGCATCGACGCTGTCCTCCTCACAGAGGGCATCGATCAAAGGGTGGCCTTCCAGCGCGCTGCGGGCTTCTGTGGGAGATGCGAAGACGACAGCTGTGCGGGGATGGAACTCCCGGTCGATGAGCACGTAGCCTAGTTCGCCGGGCTCGCGGCGCTGCATGCGCAGCAGGTCGAGATGCAACCGTGCCTGCGCTTCGACGGCGGCGACGTCGATACCAAGATCTGCTGAGAGTCGGTCGTCCACAGTCCTGGGCTTGTCGGACTCCGGGGTCTGCCTCGCGCGTTCAGTGTTGTCGTTGATCATGCTCATCCCCTCTCGTAGGTCTCGTGGAAGCCGACGACTTTGCTGGTGATTTTCCATGCAGCGACGATCCAGGATGATGCGGCCACGGTTCTGCCTCTGGTCCGCGATCTAGTCGAGGGGGTTCCTGTCCGCCACGGTCATCTGATCGATCGCAGTCAACCGTCTGGCGATGGTTTGTTCGAAGCCATTGCCGGTAGGACGGTAATACTGTGTGCCGCGGACGGCATCGGGTAGGTATTGCTGCAAGACAACTCCGTGTTCGAAGTCGTGAGGGTAGAAGTAGCCTTCTCCGTGCCCGAGGCCCTTCGCGCCCGGGTAGTGCGCGTCGCGCAGGTGCACTGGCACGCTCCCGGTCCGGCCGCGCCGGACGTCTTCCAGCGCTTGGTCGATGCCGCGGATGACGGCCGGCGACTTGGGGGCCGTGGCGATTGCGACCGTTGCCTGAGCGAGGTTGAGCCGCGCCTCGGGCATACCGATCAGCTGGACTGCCTGGGCGGCGGCCACTGCGATGCCCAGCACCGAGAGGTCGGCCATGCCGACGTCCTCGGAGGCGTGCACCACCAAGCGCCGTGCGATGAACCTCGGGTCCTCCCCCGCCTCGATCATCCGGGCCAGCCAGTGCAGGGCCGCATCCGGGTCGCTGCCTCTCATGCTCTTGATGAATGCGCTGACGACGTCGTAGTGCTGGTCGCCATCGCGGTCGTAACGCTGCAGCGCAGCGCCGGTGACCTGCTCCAGCACCTCGCGGTCGACGACGCTCTTGCCTGCGGCCTGCGCAGTTGCGACAGCGGTCTCCAGCCGGTTCAGCGCCTGGCGGACGTCGCCGCTGGACAGCCCTGCAATGATCTGCAGCGCGGGGTCGGCGAACCCGATCCCGGTGGCTGAGAGGACCGGGTCCTCCTCTAGGGGACGCGAGAGCAGGTTCACGACCTCGCCGTCCTCCACAGGGCGTAGGACCAGCAGGATTGAGCGCGAGACCAGTGCCGAGTTGACCGAGAAGCTCGGGTTCTCGGTGGTCGCGCCGATGAGCGAGATGACCCCGGCCTCCACGGCGGGCAGGAGGACGTCCTGCTGCGCCTTGGAGAAGCGGTGGATCTCGTCAATGAACACGAGCGTCTGGAGGTCGTCGTCGAGGGCCTTCTGGGCTCCGGCGAGCGTTTTGCGGACATCGGCTACGCCGGCGCTGGTCGCAGAGAGCTCGACGAAGCGGCGGCTGGTCTGGCGGGCGATCACCGAGGCGATGGTGGTCTTGCCGACGCCGGGCGGACCCCAGAGCAGGACCGAGGTCGCACCCTCGCCCTGGGCGAGCAGCTCGAGCGGCGAGCCGGGAAAGACCAGGTGCTCCTGGCCCACGATCTGGTCGAGGGAGGTGGGCCGCATGCGGGCGGCCAGGGGTTGGATGGCACTCATGGTCTACTCCTTGTTTGGTTCGAGGTGGGCGATCTCGGCCTCGACCCGGGCTTCTTCGCTCTGTGCCGTGGCGGTGCGCGCCCTGGCCTCGGCGAGCCGGGCACGCGCCTCGCGCAGCGCCTGCGCGTCCGACATGGCCTCGACGGCGTGGATCGCTTCGAGCACCGGTGCGGCTGCGTACGAGGGCACCCGGACGCCGATCTGCAAGTAGAAGTCGTCACCGTCAGATGCGTGACCGACGCTGGGCGGCCGGCCGAACGCTGTCGTGCACTCCTCGTTCTTGCGCGTGTGGATCCGGCCGGCGAAGACCTGGGCGGCGGTCACGCTGCAGTCCGCGACGGCGGCGTGGATGGCCCGGAGCACCGGCTCGACGAGCTGGGTGTCGGTGCGCTGCTGTGGATTGACGGTCGGCAGGAGTCCGGGGTCGAGGTGGCTGTCTTCGATGCGGGGGTGCATGGTTGCTCCTTTTGCGGCGGGGTGGCCATCAGCTCTCGATGCGCGTGAACGGGCCGGAGTTGTGGACGAACAAGGCGATGATCGGCGCGTACCGGGCGTCGCGGTGTACGCCGCCGGCGTCGGTCCAGCCGCCTTGGGCGTCGAGCGTCCAGCGGTCGCCCGTTGCGTCGAGGTACTCTCCCGGCTCGGCCGGGAGCCGATGCTGTTTCACCATCCGGCGGAGCTTGCGGTCAATGGCGGCGCGTTTCCTGGCCGGCATGGGCGCGCCTGTAGTCCGTTCAGGGGGATAGGCGTCCCCGGGCAGCAGGTTCTGCTGCCTGAAGCGGCGCGGGAACAGTGGCATGGCGGTCCTTTCAATTGACGGTGCTGCGCTCAGGCGGAGACGGCGTCCTCCCGCTCCTTGTGCCGGGCGAGCACCCGGTAGACGGTGCGGTCGGTGACCTCGGCCATGTCGGCGATGGTCCGGGGGTCGATCCCTCTGCCGGCCATCGCGACGATGAGGGTGTCGCGTTCCTGCTTTTGCGCCTGGGCGGCGCTACGGTGTGCCACCGGTGAAGTCTTGATAAGGCGGTCGCGTTCGGCGGTGCTGAGTCCGCCCCAGATGCCGAAGCGCTCGTCGGCGCTCAACGCGTAATCCAGGCACTGTGCGCGCACCCCGCACTGGGCACAGACCTTCTTGGCGTCGGTGGTGTTGCCGCCCTTCTCCGGGAAGAACGCGTCGGGGTCTGTTTCTGCGCACAGGGCATCCCTGCGCCACTTCTCGTCGGGGTCCTCGCCGCTCATGACGGTGCGGCCGGGAGGCGGGTGTTCTGCTGTGCGTGCACCGTGGCTCCTCCTAGAAGTTGTCGTGCGTGTGTCGGTACTTCGTTCTCGGGGTGTGCGGGCACAGAGCCCCGGAGGATCCCATTCCTCCGGGGCTCTGTGCGCGAGGCTTCCGTCCTGTACTCCGGGGCGGCTGCGCCGCGCGCTGCTCCCGCTGTTCCTTTTAGTCACTGAAAAGGTGCGCGAAGTGTTCGTCGCTGAGGTCAATCTCGACACGCTGGCCCTCACGAGAGACCGTGAAGACGCAGCCCTCGTCAGCACTGGGCTGCCATGGTCCGCGCTGGAAGACCTCCCGCCAGACCTTGCTGGCGGCCTCAGCGGGCGATGCAGCATCCTGGTCGATCGTCCATCCGACGAGGTACTCCTCGCTGCCGGTGCCCTCAAACGGGTCGAGCTGATCCCGGGGGAAGACCTGGTCGAGCGCACGCTCGAAGTCTTCCCGGGTGGTGTCGCCGCCGGACACAGCTCCGCGGACGAGGTCGGCAAGGCTGTCGATGTGCAGGCTCATGGGGTTGCTCCCTGGGTTTTGGTTCGGGTGGGGTCTGCTGCGACCAGCGCGGCGATGAGCTCGAGGTCGTCTCCGCTGTCGGGGTCGATGAGGGTCCCGGCGGATCCGATGTCGGCCAGCGGCTGCTCGTGCGTCTTGCCTGCCGTGTCCCGGTAGACGAGCGTCACGCCGGACAGGTCCACGGCCGTGGTGCTTACCGGGGAGGACCCGGAGGCCTCGAACGCCGGCCGGATCGCCTCGATGAGCGCGATGAGGTGCTGTACCTCTGCTTTCCGTTCGAGCAGCGCCTTGCGCTGGAGTGCGCGCTGCTCGAACCGGGCCAGGTGCGCGTCGCAGCAGGTGTCGGTCTTGTCGGGCTCGTCCTTGGGATAGGACAGCAGGTAGTGGTCCGTCTCGACGGATTTGTCGACGAGCGTGTCGAGCAGGATGTCGGCCTGCCGGGCGGTGATGCTGAGGCCGAGGCGCTGCTGCGCCGCTGCCATCAGGACGCCGCCTTCCGGTCCTCCGGGACGATGCCCTTGGTGCACAGCCGGACGAGGGCGGTGAGCATGTCCTGGCGGTGCCCGCCCCAGTGGACAGTGCGGCCGGAGGCCAGCTTGACGACGATCACGGGTGCCTGGGCGTATCCGAGGTCTTCGGTGATGTGGCGGTGGTTTTCATCGCCCTGCTCGATGTCGATTTTGGTGTACTGCATCGCGGGCTGCTGCCGATCGAACAGGCTCTTGGCCTTGTCGCAGTTGGGGCACTCCGCCGGCCCGTAGATGGTGATTTTCGGCGCGGTGTGGGCGGTCCGGGGCAGGTCGCCGATCGTGGTGGGGGTCATGGGACTTGGTTTCCTTCTCTCCCCTGCTGGGGTCGTTGTGGTGTGGAGGCCCTGGCTCTCAGACGTCGGGCTCCAGGTCGAACAGCCCGGGCTGGGCCACACGCTCGCGCAGCTGCCGGGCGGGTTCCTCGCCGAGGCGCTCGACGGCCTTGTCCAGGTCGCGGTAGGCCTCGGACTCGCCGAGTCCACCCATGGCCTCGATCTGGAAGTACAGCTCGGCGAGCTCCCGCTCGCTCAGGCGGTGGCCGAGCACTTCGGGGGCAGCGAGGTCGGTGTACGAGGCGCTGTAGCCCAGCTCCCAGTCGGACTCGGTCTGCTGCTCGGCTGTAAAGGCCACGAGGATGCCGTGGTCGGGCACGAGCGCGCCGACGAGCAGGTCCGCCAGCTGGTCCGGTGTCGGGCTCCACGGCTGCGCCTGCTGGAGGACTGCGCGGACCTTGGTCCGCAGCACTGAGTCGGCGTACAGCCCGGGCTTCCCGCACGGGCAGGTGCCCGCGAGGGGGCCGCGATCGATGGGCACCCAGAGCCCGTGGTCGTGCTCGAGGTGTTGGTCGGCGTCGTGCCGGGCGATGGCTGCTGGTGTCGACATGACCGTGCTGTGCTGCCAGCTGCACCCGATGCACGCCGTGCCGTCTGCGCGCTGCTGGCCGTAGACGTAGACCTCGTGCTTGCCGGGGTGCTTGGCGCGCTTGCCGTCCGGCGTCGCGTCGACCCACCAGTCGGGCAGGGGCGCGTTCACGGCTTCACGTCCTTGGCTGTGCTGTGCATCTCGGCGAGATGGGCGATGGTGCGCCGGCGGAGCCCGTCGTAAAGCGCCCAGAAGGCGTCGTCGCGCGCGGCGAGCTCGTGTATCCAGCTGTTGATCTGTCCGTCCGGGAGCGCTGCGATCTCCGCCGCCTGCTCCGGATCGAGGCCGTGGGCCTCCGGGGCCTCCCGCAGCTCGGCGCGCAGTGACTCTGCGTCGAGCGCGATTCCGGTTGCGGGCCCTCGGTTGTTGTCGGTCATGGGTGGTCTCCTCGGTGTCGCTGCTGGTCGCGGATCGCCTGTCGCTCCCGCTCGCGGCGGGTGCCCTTGCGGGGCTTGGGGGTGTGCCGCTGCGTCGCACTGGACTTGCGGAGTTCCCGCATCCAGTGCGCCTGTTCGGGATTCGCCGACGGCCGGAAGTCCTCGGTGGAGTAGTGCTGCCTGCGCTTTCGGCTCATGGGTTCTTCTCCTCCGCCACGCGGGCGATGTGGCGGGCGCAGCCAGCCGCCCACGTGCGGGCATCGGCGGTCTGCGCGGCGGCCACCGCCTTCGCGGCGCGGTCGGCGTCGATGGGCAGCCGATGCCGGATGAGCAGCGCCAGGGTGACGTCGAGCATCACGGTGCGCTCGTGGTCGCTCAGCTCCGTCTGCTCGGAGTGCTCGTGCACCCCACGGCGTTCGTGCAGGGCACGGTCCGCCCGCGAATCGAGCAGGGTCTGCTCGATCTCAGGGACGAGCTCTTCTGCGGTGGTCGTGGTGGTCTGGGGCGTCATGCGGTTCTTTCCGCCGGGCCGCTTGGCCCGGGATCGAGGAGCCCCGTCGCGCCGCCGTCCCACAGGGACCCGGCCGCGGCGAGGCTGCGGTCGTGTGGTCTGGGTCAGTCCTTCGAGCCGTCGCGGAACTGGAGGTACTCCCGCAGGGTCGGCGCGTCCGCGCCGGGAAGCGAGATCCGGTCGAGGGCTCCGTACAGGTCCTCGTCTCCGATCAGCTCGCCCTCGTGGGCGACGACGGCTTGCGCCAGGCGGACCAGCAGGACCTTCATCTCCTCGGCGCGCTCCTCGTCGGCGGTCCGCAGGCGCTTGATGTCGATGAGGCGCTTCTCGCAGAGGCTCTTGAGGTAGAGCGCGCCCTTGCGCCACTCGAGGAACTCGATCAGCTGTGTGCTGTGATCCAGCGGGGACAGCCGCCAGATCTCGGCGTCGTCCTGGCGGAATGAGAGCTGCTGGTCGATGCTTGAGGCGGTGGTCTTCAGCCAGTGCTCGGTCTGGTTGAGGCCGGCCGGCGTGGTGGTGACCTCGGCCCAGACTGCGTCATCGCGCAGGCAGCTGCGCATCACGGCGTCGAGCGGGTCCTGCAGGCGTGGAGGTGCGGGGCGGGCGGTGGTCGTCATGGTCATGGCGGATGTCCTGGTCGGTCGTGTCGTTGATGGTCTGCGGAGCGTCGGCCCCGACAGCGCGCCCGTGGCGCTGGTTGTGGAATTAGGTCTCAGTTCCTGGTGCCGAAGCGCAGGTCGGGCCAGATGGGCTCGACCGAGACGCCCAGCAACTGGATACGGGGGTCGCGGTCCTTGGCGCGTTTCCAGGCGCGGCGAACGGCTGCGGCCTTGTTCCGGGCCTTCTTCTGGTCGTCGAACGGCCCAATCAGGCGCGAGTAGGTCTGGGGGCTGGCGGACTTCAGGCTCTCGGCCTGCATCATCACCACGACGCCGTAGCCGTTGGCCTCCTCGGCCACCAGGTCCTCCCAGGAATCGTGGGTGCGTTCGGTCTGCGTGCTGTACGCCTTCATGGCGAGACCTCCTGGTCGTCGTGACGGATGTCGATGGGCCGCTCCCAGAGCGGCATCCCGTCCTCGCCGGTCTCGGCCGAGAACTCGAGGCGGACCTCCGGCTGGTCTATGTGTGCGCCGAAGTCCGACCAGCCCGCAGGCGGGAGCCGGTAGATGGGCTGCTCAGCCATGGGACTCGCTCCTTCTCGTTGTGGTGTCGTGGCAATGAGGGGGGACCGGGCCGGGACCCGACCCCCGGCATCACTGCCCCGGCACCCGGGTCGGCCCTGCCGACCCCGACGCTGTGCCCTCCGGTGACCAGCACCCGCAGGGTGCCGGTCACCGGTCGGTCATGAACCAGCTGCGATGCGTTCCGTCCCGGTCATCCTGGTCTCAGCCATGGGGCTGTTCTCCTTCGTTTCCGGGTTGGGTCTGCCGACGTTCGGCGGCCCAGGGGAGGCGGGAGTCCTGGTCAGCGGAGCACCAGAGCCCGCCAAGCGAGGCGCTGCGGTGGGTGTGGGGCAGGTGGTCCTCCCGGTCTCCGCACAGCCCGACGGGCAGACCGGCCGGGTCTCCAGTCAGCTCGGCGAAGCGCAGGCGGTACTCGAGCTCGGCAGCATCCGGGCTCCAGGCCTGGATCTCGATCCCGAAGGGCTGACCTGGAACCTCCCAGTCCCCCGCCGGCTCGCCCAGCAGCGCCGCGCGCTCGTCGAGCAGGATCCGCGAGTCGGCGTGCTTCACCTCGGCGGGCATGGCGGGGTCGATGCTGAACTTCTGGGCGATGGCGACCATGACGCCGTCCTCGACGGCCCGGTACTCCGGCATGTGAAGCTTCAGCGGGCGGACCATGTCGCCCACGTATGCCTCTGTCGCGTCGTGCAGCAACGCCCAGAGCGCATGCTCCGGGGCGACGAGTCGCGAGAGGAGTACGCAGTGCTCGGCGACGGACATGAACCGGCGGACGTGGCCGTTGTAGCGGCACTGCATGGACAGCGCGTGTGCGATGTCGGCGATGTCCACGTCCTCGGGCCGCGGGTCCAGCGGGTAGAACCGGCGACCCGTGTAGGTCTGCATCCAGTTGCCGCGCTGAACTACGGTCGTGGCGGGCCGGGCTCCGGCTGTGGCCATCCCTGCTCCGTGATGGCGAGTGACGCTCCTTGTCCCCCGGGCGGGGTCGAAGCTGGCCGGCAGCTCGCGGTCGAAGAGCTCCTCGAGCAGCGCGACGTCGGGGTCGACGGGTTCGTGCTCTGCGCTCTGGAGCCAGAGCACGCCGTAGCGTTCCCCGGTCTCGCGCAGCACGACGTCGTGCAGGCCGTCGTCGGTGTTGTCGATCGTGTAGTCCGTGTTCGGCCCGAGGGCCGGTGCGCGCAGCGGCTTCGTTCCGGGCCGCGCCTGCATGGCTTCCCTGGCCTCGGCGGTGAAGCGCACGCGCGCTCCGTCGGGCCAGGCCTGGTGCTTCGGGTCATTCATGGATCAGTCCTCCTCGGGCCGGGTGGCACTGGGGTCGGGGTGGTGCGCCGCGGAGCGCCGGCGTGTGGCTGGCGCTCCGCGGCGTCGGAATGGGTCGGTCAGACCCGTTCGGAGACCCACAGGTCGTTGAGGTCGTCCTGGATCTCCTCCTCGAGGGCGACGAGGATCGCCTCCTCGCCGGACACAGCCGAGATGAGGTCGTCCTGGACCTGCTGCTTCTCTGCCAGGACTCCGGGCATCCGCTCGTCCTGAGTGCCCTTGGTGATAATCCGGTGGATCACCACGGGCTTGGTCTGCCCCGTGCGGTAGAGACGGCCGTTGGTCTGCAGGTAGTGCTCGAGCGAGAACGGCAGCGTGTACCAGATCATCGTCGAGCCGCCGTCCTGCAGGTTCAGGCCGTGGCCGGCCGCCGCGGGGTGCAGCAGCATCACCTGGATCTGCTTGGCGTTCCACCGGCGGACCATCTCCCGCGAGCCGTCAAAGACCTGCGCGTCGATGCCCGCCTTCTTGAAGCGCGCCATCAGCTGCTCCAGGTCAGAGCGGAAGTGGTACGCGACCAGCACGGGGTCTCCCCCGCTGTTGCGCACCAGATACTCGGCCATTTCGAGCTTCTTGTCGTGGATAACCTCGTACTGGCCCTTGGTCGCCGGGTCCTCCGGGTCGGCCGTGTAGAGCGTCCCCGAGGCGAACTGCATCAGTTTGCTGGTGAGGACCGCCTGGTTCTCGGCGACGATCGACTCAACGCTCTGGGTGAGCTTGCCGTCCTCGTCCTGGTAGGTCTTCACGACGTCGAGCACGAGGTCGCGCCTGAACTCCTTGTAGGCCTGCATGAGGTCCGGCGGGAGGGTGACGTTGGCGTCCTGGATCGTCAGGCCCGGCAGGTTGAGGTTGGTGTTCTGCGCGCTCATCACCAGGTGCCTGATGGCCTCATGGATCTCGGCCTCGGCGTTCGGGGTCGGGATCCACTTCGCCGGGGTGGTGGTGCCAGGCACCATCTTCGGGATGAACCACCGGTTGCGGAACTCCGTGATGGTCCGGCCCAGGGCCTCGCCCTGGTCGAGCAGGTAGATCTGGCTCCACAGGTCGTGCAGCCCGTTCGGGCTCGGCGTGCCGGTCAGCTCGATGAGCCGCGTGATGGCCGGGCGGACCGCCTTCAAGGCCTTGAACCGGGCGCTGCTGTGGGACTTGAAGCCCTGCGACTCGTCGATGATCACCGTCTGAAACGGCCAGATGAGGGTGTCCTGTCCGTTGATGGACTGGATCGGCATCTGGTCGACCAGGCCGTAGCGGCACTGCGCGCAGCCGTCGCCGCCGCAGCTGCGACAGTCGTGGCTCTCGCGCTCCAGCGCGCCGCGGGTGACGAGCTCGCTGATCGCCTCCTTGACCGCGGTCTTGGTGGGGGCTTTGGTTCCGGACTGCCCGGCAGCCAGCTGCAGGAAGTGTCCGATCAGCTGCTCCTGAGCCATTGGTCCGATCGTCTCGATGAGCCCGCGCAGCCGCACGGCCTCCGGTGAGATCCCGGCGGCGATGGCATCGCCGGTGGGGTCGCCGGTCAGCTGGAGCAGACGCGCACCCTGGGAGGGCTGGGTCAGCAACTCCTGGTTGACGAAGTACATCGTCGGCGGGTCGGAGAAGACTTCCCGAAAGCGTTCCAGTCGCTTCTCCTTGGGCAGCTTCCGGTCGTTCTCGTTGACGATGAGCGACTTGGTTCGGATCGGGAATCCCCATTTGTCGATCTCGTCGAGCCAGGTCGAGCGAGCGATCGCGATCGGTGCGACGACGAGGATGTGGCCCATCGGCCGGACTGTCTGCAGGACGCTGAGGGTCGAAAGCGTCTTCCCGGCTCCGACACCAAGCCAGGCTCCGGCGAAGGGGCGGCTGACGAGGAAGTCGTGGATCTGCTGCTGGTAGGGCTTGAGCACGATGGGCGCGGGTGACGGCTGCGGTGGTGCGATGGTCGTGGTCATGGTGTGCGGCCTCCTCTCGTGGGTTGTCGGTAGTCGGGATCAGGCATGGAATGCCTCGCGGATAAGGCCCAGGCGGACCTCGGCGTCATCGGCCCGGCGTGTCTGGGCGGCGAGCTCTGCCTCCAGCCCGACGATCCTGCGCTGCAGGGCGGTGACACGCGGGTCCTCACCCAGCGCGGTGCGTACGCGCTCAAGCACCGCTTCGGCAGAGGCATCCCCGACGGCCGCATCGGGTATGGGCGTCGCAAACGGCAAATCTTCCTTGGCCTCGGCGGTCATGTCGTCCTCTGCTTCCTGCCCGGGCTCGGGCGCGATCATCAGGTGTCCCCGGCGGCGGGTGGGCCGGGCCGTCGCGGGCTCCGGCTGGTCTTGTTCCGGTGCATCGGGCTGTGCGGGCGCGTCGACGGGCACGGCCTGGAAGGCCGGCTCCCCGGCCCCGTCGAACGAGACCTCGATGAGCTGGTCCGCAGGCAGGCCCTCGGGCTGGGCGTCGAACCAGCGGGAGAAGGCGGCTGGGTGCTCCACGAAGGCCACCGCGACGGTCATCTGCCGTTTCCCGCGTGGCCTGCGGTCTGCGGCGGATACTGCATGATCGGCCCGGTGCCCGCCGAGCAGCCGTTTCATGTCGGCACGGGCGTTCTGCGCCGTGCGGTTGGGTGAGGTCATGTTGCGCGGCACCGAGACGGATCCGCCGGCATTGTTGCGCAGGATGGCGTGGCCCCGGGACGAGACACGCCCAACGCAGCCGGCCCGCATCGCTTCGAGCACGAGCTCCGTGGCCTCGCGATCGAAGGTGCCCAGGTCGGCCCGGGTGAGCTGGCGGAAGGCCGAGGTGGCCTGGCCGTTGCCCTTGGTGACGCGGCCGCTCATCGGGCGGCCTCCGGGGTTCCGGCGTCACCGCGGGCGATCACCGTCCGGGTGCTTTCCGCGGCCAGGAGGTTGAACACCACGGCAGCCGCGTGGTCCTCATCGTCTTCGCCGCACATCCACTGCATGAAGTGGCGGAAGGCGCTGGCGCGGAACTCCTCCATCTCTGCGGCAGTGCTGGCCTGCTCCCAGTCGCGCGAGTCGTACTTGCGCGCTCCACGCTCCACGAGCGCGGCCGTCCTTGTGAGCAGCTGGTCCTGGTAGGGCACCTGAAGCGGTACGAGCAGGTCGAAGCGGGGCTGGCCTGTCTTCACCTCGCGCTGCATGCCGGAGGCGGTGACCCTGCGTGATCCCGAGTCTTTCGTTTTGTAGTCGCGGGCGGCTGTCTCCGGGCCCGCGGCCGTGGCTGTTGCGGTCATGATGCTGCTTTCTGCTGGCTCTCGATCCGGCGGTAACCGAGCACGTGGGTGATGAAGGCGTCGACGGCCTGCTCGTCATCCACGACGTGGATCTCGGCACCGAAACGGCGCATCTTGGCGTGCATGACGCGCTGGCGCTTCTCGAGGTCTCCGCCGGGTCGCTTGACCTCGACGAAGACCGTGCCGGTGGGCGTGAGGACGATTCGGTCGGGGACGCCCCCGCGGGCCGGGGACACGAACTTCAGGCAGAACAGACCGTGCCGGCGGCACTGCGTGAGCAGGTACTGCTCGACGGCCTTCTCCCGCTGGTTCTTCTTCCTCGGCATGGGGCCTCAGTCCTCGTCGGTCCCGGCAGCGTCGGAGGCGTCGCCGTCAAGGAAGTGCCCGAAGCCGACGATGTCCTCGTCGTCGATGTAGGCAGCGATGGCGTCCGGGTCGTAGACGAAGCTCGGGTCGTCAGGGTCGACTACGACCCAGCGCTTGGCCGCATTGCCGTAGTTGGAGAAGCCGTCGATGTCGGCGACGGTCACCAGGCCCTGGTGGGCGAGCTCCTTGAGCCGGGTGCGGATGCCGGAGTCCGAGGAGCGCGGCACCTGGCCGAGGCTGGTGACGACGCGGTCGTGGTAAGCGGCGATGAGCTCGTCGTGGGTGAGCGGGCCCTTCTCGCGGACGATGTCGAGCACGATGGGACGGACGCGGGATGCGCCGAGCGCGGCCTTCACGGCGGCGGCGTAGGAGGTCTCCGGGTCAGTGGAGCGGACAGGGAGTGTTGACTGGGACATGATGGCCTCTCGTGGTCGTGTCGTGTCGAGTCTGAATTGCCTTTCGTACTCAATTATGACTCGAAGTGAATGATCTGTGCGGAACCATTCGCAATGGTGCACAGAGTTGAACAAGGGGGCCGCGGCGTGCGCGGCCCCCTTGTGCGGGCTGTGGTCGATCGGCTCAGGCGGCCTCGTTCATCCAGTTCTTGGTGAACGTCTCCTCGAGCATCCGGACGTAGGTGTCCAGGTCCAGCGAGGCGATGAGCCGCTCGATCCGGTCGGCCGGCAGCTGGTGCAGGTCGTCGTTAACGACGACCATCGACCAGGTTGGGTCGATGGCGTTAATGCGCCGCACCACGACGTCCTGGTCGTCCGGGAGCACGGCGAGCCCGTCCGACATGCTGGCCTCGGCGCGGGAGCGGGCCCAGCCGTGATGGCGCAGCACCTCCAGCGCGACCGGGTCGCGCTTGGTCCGGCCGATGTCCTCCTCGCGGCGCTTGGCCTGGCTGGCCGCGGTGACCTTCCAGGCACCGGCGTTGAGCAGGCTCCGGGCGTTCTCAGTGCCCTCGCGGACGATGAACACCCGGTTGACCATCTGCAGCACCTGCGGGTCGCGGACGTTGGCCACGTGACCCTGCTCGCTGTACTTCACACCCACGGCGGGGTCGATGGGTGCAGCCGAGAAGGGGTAGGTGATCGAGCCGCGGGAGGCCGCGATGACGTTCTGGAACAACAGGAGCGACCGGATCGGGTCGTCCTCCAGGACCGCCTCCTCGATCACCTTCCGGCCCAGCATCAGGTCGAAGGGCTCCGCGATCGCCGACTCTCCCCTGCTCGCCACCGTCTGCAGGTAGCGGGCCAGGGCGAAGTCGATCACGGCCGGGTGGGCCAGCGACTTCGTCGGAGTCGGGCCCGCGTGGCAGGCCAGCGTGCCGCCACCGGCGGCGATGATCGGACTGTCTGCCACGGACCGCCCCGGCTCCGGGGCCTCCAGCTCCAGGCGGTTGTTCGAGTCCTTGCTGATGAGGAACATCAGCTCAGGTTCGATGTCGACGCCGATGGCCTCCTGCTGCTCGGCCAGCACCCGGTTGTTGGTCGCTTCGTCGAATCCGTTCTCGCCGCCGACGACCGAGTAGAGGCCGTCGGTGTTGGTGGAGATGATCCGCGCCCCGGCCAGGGTCTGGGCCTGTCCGATCCGCCAGCTGAACAGCTGACCAAGGATGCGCATCGAGATGATGCGGTTGTTCATCCGGATCGGCGTCCGGTGACTTGCGTCGCCTGCGCCCGAGGCCGAGTTGAGGATCAGCTTCGTGCCGTTGCGCAGCACGCCGAGCCCGGCGATCTGAGCCTTCAGCCGCGCAGCTTCAGGGCTGTCGCCCGGAAGCTGCGCCAGCTGCTTCTTCAGCCCCTTGATCTCCTGGCCGTAGCGCTCTTTGTCGAAGAAGATCTTCGCGTAGCGGTCCTCACCCAGCTCGGGGTTCCAGAACGCCCGCATGTTGCGCAGCAGGTTCGGGTAGTAGCTGGTGAAGTCCTCGTGGATCACCAGGCCAGCCGAGGTGCGTGCGAACTTCGGGTGCAGTTTGTCGGAGCCGTCTTCCTTGGCGATGAACAGCTCCGGCTTCTTCTTGGCCGGCTCATCGCGGTAGGCGGCATTGGTGGCCGTGCTGTTGGCGAGTACCACCTTGCCTTCCAGGACACCGCCGTCGGGCAGGACGACGTTCAGCGCCTCTGCCTCGGGCCGCTGGGTGGTCAACAGGTCCGCCGGGTCAGGCACCTGGGCCTGGGCGCGGGCGAGCTGCCCGGCCTGGTCAGGGTCGTCCTTCTTCGGCTTGCGGTACTTGACCTTCTCCGGGTCCGAACCCAGCAGGACCAGCCGCTTGTCGACGAAGGTGCCGTCGGGCAGGCGGAGCATGGCGTGCTGACGCTTGGCCTCGGCCACGAAGTCCTTTGCGTCCGGGAAGGCCTGCGCTGCCCGGATGAGCATCATGGTCTGATCGTTGTGCTCGACCTTCTCGGCGTTGAACACCGACAGGTCGGCTTCGGCCCCATGGATGCCGCCGGTGGAGAACGTGGCGAAGCAGGACGACGGCGAGGCGTCCGCCCGGAAATACGGCACGTTGTTCGGGGTCTTGGGCACATCGCGCAGAGACCGGGCCGGAAGGCTGAACTTGTCGCGGTACTCCTCGGAGTCGTTGAAGTTCTGCCCCTCGATCGAGCGGTAGTACGCCACGACTTGCAGGAACTGCCGGTGGGCCTCGCGCTGGGCTGCAGTCACTTCGGAGTGGGTGGCCGGGTCGGGCGCGACGTTCTCCTCGAAGAAGCGCACGCACTCGTCGAGCACGTTGACCGGCTCGATCCCGCGTTCTTTAGCGACCTCGGGGTGCGGATATACGAAGGACACCGCCTCGATGTCATCCAGTGAGGCGTAGGGTGCGAGGATGCGGCCCACGAACTTTGCCGATGAGGAGTCGACCGCCAGCCGGTCCTTGCGCACCGCACCGTTCTTGGTGAACACCGTTTCGGTGAACTGGGCGAGCAGAGCGGCCTTGAGATCGAAGTTGCTCGCGTACGCCGGATGCCGGAACAGCTGGGCCAGACCAAGGCAGTCCGAGACGTTGTAGGCCAGCAGCTCATAGAGATCCTCTACCGCCTCGATGCTCGTGTCATGGCTGAGCTTCTCGGATTCCTTGATCTGGCGGCCGAGCATCCCGAGCAGGCGCTTGAGGCTGACCTTGGACTGCAGTTCGTTCAGCCGGGCCACGTCCAGGTGCCGGCCCGAGTGAAGCATGGCGCGGCGGATCTTCGCAGCCGCCCCGTCCCAGCCGAGGTAGCCAGGCATGTACTCGATGTGCTGGGACGAGAAGAGCTGGTCGTTGTGGTCGCGCAGAGTACGGGCCGTGGTCGGCTGAAACGGCCGACCGCTGCCCGGGGCCGGAAACGCCTCGTTGAGGTAGAGCGCGACCATGGTCGTGTCATAGTTCATTGAGTTGTAGCCAGCAAGGAACGGATGCAGTGCCGGGTCGTACTCGGGGTCTGTGTCGCAGACCGGACGCAGCGCCGCGGGGTACCCGCCTGGGTCGGAGTGGTTGCACACCTGGTCGGCGTTCGAGAGGCCCATCAGTTCGGCGAGCCGGAGGCTGCCCCGTTCGCCGCCGAGGTTCCAAAGCTGGACGCTGACCGCGGGCAGCCCCGGGTTGGAGCGGATCACGGTGTCGTAGAGGGCCTGGGGGTCGACGGAGGCGACCAGCGCCGGGTCGTCGGCCAGGAAGAAGATCTCCAGGTCGTGGACGGCGCGGCCCGGCCGCGGGGTGTAGGCGCACAGCGTGAAGACGTTCGACAGCGATTCGATGTCGTAGAACGTGAAGAGCGCGGTCTCAGCTGTGACGGGGGTGCGCTGGGTGGTCATGGGTCTGGCCTTTCGGTCGTCACCGGCCGTCACGGCCGGGGTATGCAGTTATCTGGTCGGGGTGCCGGGCGCTGCCGCGGATGGCCTTAGGCGGCGCTTCTTCCTTGTGACTGCGCGGGGACCGGCCGGGCACCGCGGGCCCATCGACCTCCCACCAGGGAGTAGCCGAAGTGCTCACGCTGGCCGGTGCAGTCGGCGCATTCCTTTCCGGGTGAGACTCCCTCTCCTGCACATCCGTCTTTCCAGTCCGGTTCGTTCGGGTGCGGCTGCGTCATGTCCTGTTTTCCGTTCTTGTCTTCAGTCGATCGGGTTGTGTGGAGAGCGGCGGCGCGGGGCGTCCATCCGGCTGGAGGCCTCAGCCACGAGCCGCCGCTTCTCCTCCGGGTCGGCACTGATCTGCGAGCGGACGATCAGGTTGGTGATCCGCTGTTCGCGGGCGACATCGGCCAGCGCGGTGCTCGCCCTGCCTTGTTGCTTGGCGAGGTCGGTCACCGCCCGGGCGAGCTCGGTGATGGCCCTGGCGATTGTGGGCATGGTCGGATCAGTCCTCTCCTGTGGTGTCCTCGTCGTCGGCGTCCACCTGGGCAGCGGGACCTGTGTGCCGGAGCAGGCCGCGGTAGTTGGCCTGAAGGACCGGCTGCGACTTCTTTTTCGGGTCCGAGCCGCTGTAGTGCGGGTTCATCCACTTCTTCAGCTCGTACTCGGCGATGATCGTCTCGGGGGTGGCCATCATCTGGCCGGGGCGGATCTTCTTGTTCTTGTCCGGGCAGTGCCACAGCGGGTCAGGCCGCACGATCGCAACCAGGTCCGTGATGAACTGCTTGTTGCTCACCGGCGACCCCGAGGGCGAGACGTCTGCGAACCAGGCCTTGTAGAGGTCATAGGTGAAGGTGAAAGGCACCAGGTCCCACACCAGCCGCTCGCGGAACTCTTCCCAGAAGGCGCGCACGGGGTCGTTGGCCTCCTTGTACTCGGCCAGGACGTCCTTGGTCGCCACCGGCTCGGAGAGCTGGTAGTAGTTGCCCGGGTCGGCTGCGCCGGCGCGGTTGAGCACGTACCAGAGGGCGTACTCCAGGACCTCGCGGCGCTGGAGGTAGTCGTCCTTGATGTACTTGCGCTCCATGCCGGTGAAGCTCTTGTTGAACGGTACGAACAGCTGCCGGCGGTAGAAGCTTTCGGACTTGTCCTTCACGCGCGGGAACTCGTTGAGGCACTGGACCATGAAGCCGAAGAACTGGTAGGCGATCGGCATCCGGTACTTCCGGTTGATCTGGATGACGTCGTTGGTGACGATCGCCTTCAGGTTGGCCGCTTTGTCGATGAAGGTGCCCACGTCGTTCTCGTCGACGATGATCGCGTTGGCGCGCACGAGCGGCTCGAGCGCGAAGTCCTTGCCGAAGTCGCTCAGCGGGATCGAGGTGTGCGAGCGTGGCCCGCACAGGTTGCGCATGAGCGAGCACAGCGTGCCCTTGCCGTTGTTGCCCTGTTCTGAATAGAACCAGGCAGTCTTGCCCCAGCTGACGTGCGGCCGGATGATCGCGCCGATGACCTCCCAGAGCAGCTCGGGGATACCCTCCTCGTCGGAGAGCTCGCGGATCCAGGACTCGATGTCCCAGACCGAGCCGTCGACAGGGTGGACGATCACCGGGTTGTCCGGGTCTTCGACGTAGTCGATGTGGCACTTGGCCAGGAACACCAGTGCCGGGTCGAAGGGTACGAGCGACTTGGGTTCGAAGTGGAAGGCCTTGCCGCCCTCATGGATGTCCCGGGCCTCGCGGCCGTAGTGGAACACGCCGTTGTTCACGGCGATGAGGTCTCTGTGGCTGCACTGGTGCCGGCGCGGGCTGTCCTCGCGGAGTACTGCCAGGACCTCGGCGAATTCCTTGAGTGTCAGCTGCGTGTTGTAACGGCGTGCCGTGGTGCGGATGTCGTCCTCGCTGGTGGTGTACGTGCCGCGGCCCGGGCCGGTGGCCTGGTACATCGCCAGCAGGTCGTACTCGCGGTCAGTGTCCTTGGCGCTGGGGGCGATGCGGATCACGTGGTGCAGGCTCAACAGGATTTGCGCCACTTGCCAGTAGGTCAGGTGCCGGGCCAGGGGCAGCTTCTCGGCAGCCACCTTGGTCTTGCTGTTCTCGGCCTTGGAGACGCCGTTCACGATCGCGAGCAGCTGCTTCTCGAGCAGGCGCGGTGCCGGCGGGTCCGACGGGTCGATCAGCTGGAGGTAGACCTCGGTCGCGCGCGTGACTATTTCGTTTTGCGGGGCGATGTCGACGCCGTCGGCGAAGTACGTCATGACCTCGGTGAAGGCGTCGGCGACAGGGTTGGTCGAGGGGGTGTCGAAGTCCTCGTCGAAGACGGGCGTTGGGTCGTCAGGAGTCGTCATGCTGCTGTCTTTCTCGATCGCGTCGAGTACCTGCCGGCAATGAGTGGGAAGCCGATTGGTCTCGTAATCGAATAGGAACGTGCTCACGACTCTATGCCATCCGAATGGTCTTTCGCAACGAGTCGACTGATAGCCGACTCATGGTCCGACAGAGGTCCCGGGTGGGGCTCGGAGGGGTCGCGCGCGAGACCCGGAGGCCACGGCGACACGACGAGGGCGTGCGGTCTGGAATGAGAAACAGCGGCTCCGGGGGCGTATGCCCCACGGAGCCGCTGGCTTCTCGTGCTCGAGCACTCCCCCGCGGGCGGCGTGAGCCGCCCGACCCCCTGGTCGGGGTTCGGGGAGTTCTTCCGACCGGCCGGCCGGGAACCTCCAGAGCTGGGATCCGGCTGCAGCAGCGAGCCGGTATACCCCCAATGGGTATCGGAAGGTGTACCACTTGACGTGGTACACCTGTTTCCCCTGGTCAGTCGGGGATTTCAGGACTTCTCCAAACGGGGTGTACCACATGGAGATTTGCACGTGGTACAGGCGTTTACCCTGGTCAGACGGGCTTTATATACCCCCTGTACCACTCGTACCACTAAATAAAGACTAGATATACGCGCATGGGGATAAGAGCTCTTACTGGCTGGATGACCGATCGGAGGCGTCCTTCGCGCACATATGTAAACGCTCGGAATCTGGTGGTACTCGTGGTACACCTGCCGAAAACGCTGATCTACCAAGGCAAAACGCGTACCACGTCCGCTCGGGCACGTGGTACAGACTCCCTCGGCCGCGGTCGCCTGACCCGCCGTTTGAGCAGGCCAGCACTGGGATCGGAAGGTGTACCACGACACGTGGTACACCTCGGCGCTGCGTCCTCCCGTGCAGCGGAGCATCAGGCCCTCACGGCCCTGACGGGAGCGATCGCGATGGGTCCGGCGTCCTGGTCGACCGGGCTTCCGATTGATTCCGAGTGATTCCGAGACAGACCTTCGAATGGTCGACGGAATGGGATGCCAACTGCATTGCACATGATGAATCGACACTGATAGAGTGGGCATTGGTGTTAGGGCCAGGAACCGTCACCAGGCGTTGTTGTCACAGGAACGTGAAAACAGAAAGGCCGGAGAAGCATCCCCGTGGGAAGGGAGCTCTCCGGCCTTTCTGCGCGTTCACGCTGGTGCGAGGCCCAGGGTGCGCGGCCGCCTAGAAGGCGGCCGCGCTGCGGCCTCGCCGGTATCCCGCATTGGGGGACTCGGGTATGTGGGCACGGACCCGGTGGCCGTCCTCGACGGCGTACAGGATCTCGTAGGTGATGGAGACGTTGCGGTTGCAGGGCATCACACCCTGCCTCCGGCGCATCTCGAGCTTGCGGAAGCCAGCGACGGACTCGGCACGTTCGAAGAAGCGGGCGAGCATCTCGCGGGCGCGTTCGTGCGCCTGCTCCGCCGTGCGGCCGCTGGTGCTCATGGTGAAGAAGTGCATGGACCCTCGATCGAAGGTCGGCCTCTCACCGGTGTCGAAGTCGCTGGCGAACCGCGCGCGGCGCACTTCGCTGCCGCTGGGGCGCACGAGCCGGCCTTGCGCGTCATACGTGCACTTGTTGACGACTGCCATGGTGGATCCACCTCCTCTCAGGTCTGGCTGACGAAAATCCTTCAGCCAATCCCCCGGTGACCGGATCACCCCGGTCACCCGAGAGCAGGCCCTCCGGAGCGACCGTCGGCCCACGGCCGAAAGGTCGCCCGGAGGGCACCAGCGTCAGTCCTGCACATTGAGCCCGGCCGCTACGCGGCCTGTGGCTCGTTTTCCCTGCCTTCTTCCCCGCCGGCTTCCCTGTCGTCTTGTGCAGGCCCGGGCGCGGGTGCCGCCATGCGGTACACCGCCAGGGCGCACGCGAGGAACGCCGCGGTCATCAGCAGCGCTGAGACGGGGTTCGCCAGTGCGCCCAGCAGCTGGGCGGGGACAAGGACGGCCGTGAGGTTGAAGGCCAGGTGGAGCAGCACGCACGGCCACAGGACGCGGGTGCGTTCGTAGACCAGCGCCAGCAGCACCGCCAGGGGCAGCGTGGCAGCAAACTGGACGACGTTGGCGTGCAGTAGGCTGAAGCCCGCGGCGGTGACGAGCACCGCCGCGACGATGTCGACCCTGCGCCGCAGCAGCGGGTAGAGCAGGCCGCGGAAAAGCATCTCCTCGGCCACCGGCGCTGCCACCAGTGCGAGCAGGAGGGCCACGACGGGACCGGCGTCTGTCCTGGCTCGGGTCGATTCATCGAATCCCGCCGAGCCGCCCAGGGTATAGAGCCACAGGGCCAGGGACTGGCCGGCGAAGAACGCCAGAGCCAGGCACCCAAGCACCCTTCGGGTAAAGCGCGGTGTTCCGGACATCGGTCGGACCGTTGGCGCGTTGGCGAACCACCGGGGCCGGAAGAGCCTGGCAGCGCCGACGAGCAGCGCCACCAGGCCTCCGAGCACCGCCGTACCCAGGACGGGCTCGCCGACCACGGAAACTACGGCAAGGCCAAGTCCCAGGTAGGCGGCGAGCACGCCGAGGGGCACGAGGACACACCACGCGATGGAGACGAGCCGGGACTTGATGGGTGGAGCGGGCATCCCCGCCTCCTTTCCGTGGTCAGACAGACGCGGGGATCTGCTCTTCGATGACGGCCTGGACGCGGGTCTCGCCGCGGAAGGTGTTCAGCTGCAGCTTCGCGATGAAACGCAGCGTTCCGACCTCGGTGCGGCTGGCCGACCGCGTCAGAGCCGAAATCTCCGGCTCCTTCTCCTCGGCGACGTTCCACCACAGGCAGAACAGCCCCGACCTGGTGACCAGCCGCAGGTGCTTCTTGCACAGGCGGCACACGCGGTAGCCGCGGGCGTTGGTCATCAGGTTGGCGTCGGTGCGCTCATGGCCGCAGTCAGTATCGGAACCGATCCGGTCCACCCGCAGCCCGAGGGGCTCGACAGCGATTTCGACCACCGGCTCGACGAAGCCGTGGCCGAAGGGCCGCAGCGCTTCCACACGCCGGACGAAGCCGACCAGAGGCTCCAGGTCGTCCAAGCCAGCATCGCAGTCCCGGTCCGGGCCCAGGACCAGGTCGGCCCGGCGCTCATCCTGGACGACAGCCAGCAGGGCAACCTGCGTGGCCTCCCGCAATGCTTCGATCAGACCGTCGAGCAGTTCCGCCCGGTCGACCTTGACGCCGCAGGCCTGCTGGTGGCCGATGGCGCGCATGCCGTCCTGGTGTTCGAGCGTGTCGATGATGCCGAACCACGACGGTGCCCGGCCGGAGCCTCCGACGTAGTCATCCGGCCCGGCGGGACGGTTGAGCACGACGACCGGGTGGCCGTGGCGCTCCATCAGCCGGTTGGCGAGCAGACCGTACATGCCCGGGTAGGCCTCGGAAAAGTAGACCCAGGGGGCCAGCGGCTGATCACCCTCCTCGAGCTCCCGGGTGTGGACCTCGACAAGCTCCTTGCGGCTCTCGTTGGTCGCGATGACCTGGTGTGCCGCCTCGAGCATCAAGTCCTGGTCAGGCGCGGTGAACACGCCGAAGCACGGTGCGAGCGGGTCGCCCGTGCGGCGCGGGGAGTTCATCGCCGGCGCGAGGTAGAACCCGTAGAAGCCCTCGTCGATGCTGTCGATGTCTCGGACCTTGCCTGCCTGGCCGAAAGCCTTCAGCAGGACCGCGAAGCCCTCGAAGGCCCGGACGAAGGCCGGGTGGTGCGGGTCGACGCGCAGCAGCTGCATCAGCGTCGACTGCCCGACGTCGATCGCCTCGGGGTCCGGGTCGAAGCCCCAGGGGGTCGGGACCGTGCGCGGCGCGGGCGCGTACAGCAGCCGTGCGATGGACAGCGAGTCGCGCACCAGCTGCCGGTTCTCGTACAGCACGGGCATGACGTCGGAGACGGTGCCTAGGCCGGCGAACAGGCGCAGCAGGCGGATCTCCCAGAGCTTCTCCGGCCGGTGGACGCGGGCATAGGCCTCCAACACCTGGTAGAGCACGTGCGCGCCGCAGATGCCGGTGTTGGCGTAGGTCTCGTCCATCCGACAGGGGTCGACGGTGACGTCGGCGCTCGAACCGGGTTCGAGCTCCTCGTGGTGGTCGGTGACCAGGGTCTTCCATCCCAGAGCCCGGGCGGCGGCGATCCCGCGGTGGGAGTTCACTCCCCCGTCGCAGGTGAGCAGGACCTTGGTGTCCGGCCACGTCGCGGCGATCTCTGCGATGTCCTCGGGCGTGAGGTCGTGGCCGCGGCGGTAGTCGGGCACGTGCAGCTCGACGTCGAAGCCGAGCTCTGACAGTCCGGCGTAGCCGAGCACACCGGAGGAGATCCCGTCCATGTCGAAGTCAGGGGCGATGGTGACCTTGTGGCCGGCGGCCCGGGCGTCTTCCAGGGCCTCGACCATCTCGGCCAGGCCCAGGAGCTCGTCGTGTTCAGCTGATTCGATCTCGCGGAGGTACTCGTCGGTCCAGCCGCGGCGCTGGCACATCAGGGCGAACAGGTCGACGCCGTCGTCCGTCAGTGGATGGTCGTCGACGGTCTGGAGAATGGTCATGGTGGGGGGCCTCTCGATCGTGTCGAATGGTCGGTTTACAGGGGTGGGGAAAGGCACCCGCTGGCAGTGTGATTTTAGCAGTGTCGCAGGTGGATTATGCTGGTATTGCAGTGTTTTCGGCCTATGATGAAGGCATTCGAAAGATCTGTCGTTCTGGCGCGCCCAAAGACTTCTCTAAGGTGGTTCGGATCGTCTACCATTCAAGACATGGCTATTCGAAATATTGTGGAGTCGGACATCAGTGGCAAGCCGGATGCTGCCACAGTCACCTTCGGACTGGGCGACACCTGGTTCGAGATAGACCTGACCGACGAAGAGCGCAAAGAGCTTGAGAAGAATCTCAAGGAATACATCAGTAAGGGTCGAAAGGCCACTAAGAAGGGCGAGAAGAAGCGACTCGTGCCCGAGACGACGCCCGAGGAACGCGAGGAGATCCGTAAGTGGGCGCGCGAGAACGGTCATGAAGTGCCCGAGTTTGGTCGCATTCCGAAAGCTGTCATGAAGGCCCACGATGAGGCACACGGCATCGAGCGGACTCTCTAGCCCTACCCTTTCCGCAGTCTTTCGGGCCATACCGGAGAGATTTCCGGCCACCTATTCGAATCAAGGATCAACAGCCCTGCAGCACCAGCTGCAGGGCTGTTGTCATGTCCGGGGTGTGCACTTGTCAGAACGGAGGCAGGCGCGGGTGGATGATGTCTTCGACCTCGATGCTTGCAGCCAGGGCGCGGGAGCGGGCGTGCACGGTGCCATGTGAGAAGTGCCCTGGCGTTCCGGGCATCAGCTGCTGCTGGCCGGTGCGTTGGTCGCACTTGCTGCAAAGGTCCAGGAAGGCGGCGACACGGACCTGCGTTCCCCCGGCGCGCATGGCGACGAGGGCATCGACCATCCGTTGGTTCCGGGTGAAGCCCGCCGCCTTAGGCTCAGCGCTCCAGTCGGCCGGGAACTCAATTACTTCGAAGCCGGCAGCCCGCCACAGCCGCTCGGCCATGGCGTCGGCACCCTTGGGACAGTGCCCTGACAGGAGCACGGGTCGGGCGACCGCAGACGGTCCCCAGGCTCTCCAGGCCTCGTTCAAAGCCGCCTTCATGGCCTCCGCGGCGTCCCAGGTTCGGGAACCGGTCACGAGCAGGGCATGGCTGAATCCACTGGTCATCGTGATGCCTCCCGGCTGGTCATCTTGGTCATCGGCATAGATCCCGCCGAGGCCGCCGCGGTGGCAGTCCGGATTGTGATACTCGTCTGTCGCTGCATCATTCGCGTCCTCTTTCGCCGCAATGTTTTCCGGAATGATTCCCGGTGTTCCTTCTCAGTCGGCAGGTCACTACGCGGCAGCTGCCGACGCCTGGGCACCGTTGAGCCTGGCAACGCCGCGTTCGTAATGGATTGCCACCCGGACCTTCCGGTCCTCGCTGAGCGGTGCGACGTGAAGGGTGTATCCACCGTCCATGTCGCGCTCGAGGTAGGCGACGCAGACCGTGCCGCTCTCTTCATCGTCGAAGTCGACCTTGCCAAAGCTCTCCGCCGGATTCGCCGCAGTGACTCGCTCTCCGTAGGGGATCCACGGCTTGGCCTCGCACCTGGCTCCGGTGTCGTAGGGCGAGAGCTGCGGCTGTGGCCGGCGTGCGGACCTGGATGCCTTCCGAGCGTGTGTCATGACGATGCCTCTTCTGTTTCTCGGGATGCAGGTGTCGGGCATCGAGTGCAGGTCCCGCCAGGGGTCCGCGGAGACTCGATGTACGGTCCAGCTCCCGTGCCAGCTCCGCTGGCCTGACGGCCCACTGGTGAACCGTGTCGGGAACTGCTCCGACTGGGCCGCGCAGCGGGCCGGCCGACGGGCCGTCCTCCTCGGACAAACCTGGTGCGCAGCGCCAGGTGATCCACCGCCTGGCTGCACCCTTTGCCGCGTCGTCCACCTGTGGACAAATGCGGCGGGGCAGGCGGGGGCGTCCTCCACTCAAGCGCAGCGCTGGGCATAGCCGGAGGGAGCGCAGCGACTGACGGACCGGCGAGCGAAGCGAGCGGTGGAACCTGTCGGCTATGCCGACCAACAGCGTCTCGAAGCGCAGCGAGAGACCGGAGCGAAGCGGAGGGTCCGCAGGACCGCTGTTGCCAGGTTCCCTTATGCCCTTTTCCTCTCTTGCCGCCATTTCGCCATTCCACGGCTGGAGCGTTAGCGGAAGCCTGGAATATCAGGGGAAACGTCCCGTACACCCTTGACCCGTACACCCCCTCTCCATCCGCGCAGCGGGTGTACGGGTCATGTCGTTTCCGCTGGATTTACTGGCTTTTGGGTGTACAGCCCTTTTGCCGTCCGCTGCAACGCCGTACGGATGCATCTTCCGCACCACCGCGAGGCACGAGCGGGTACCCGTACGGGTCCTCACATGTAGCGTCAGCGACGTCGGGCGCAGCCCGGTCCGCACCCCTGGTGCATCCTGCTGCCGCAGGCACATCAGACCCGGCGCGCAGCGTCCACCACTCCCCGCGACCTGTCGCGTCAGGCTGTGGAAAACTCTGCTGTCGCGGCACTGCTCTGATCTGTCGGTGCGCTTGTCGCACCGGTGTGCGGGCGCTCACTCCGGCTCTGCTTCACGGTCGCGCCAGCACCTGTCGCACCGCGTCCGAGGCGGGCCCACACCGGCCCCTTGCCGGGGCCCGTTCCGGGCCGGCTGGCTCTCCTCCCCGGTGGCAGCTGCACTCACGGACGAGCGACAGCGAGTCCTCGACGGCCACCGCCCGGCCTGCCCCTCGTGGACGCATCAGAAGAGGAGCTTTCCCGGGAAGCATGAAGCCTCCCTGGATCCAACGGCAGCCCCCGCTTCCACAGCGTCACCGAGCCGTCCGGGTCTCCCACCAGGTGCAGCTTCCTGAAGAGGCTCACGGGTTCTTACCTTCTAGACCCCCACCGCCCGTGAGCCTCTTCAGGAAGCGGAGTTTTTGCCCTTTCGCTCCATGCGGGGCCCTACTACCCAGTTCGCCTTTTCCCTCCGCTCTCCTTGCGGCCCCCCGGGCGGGTCGGTGACGCCACAGGCGCAACCACAGCTGCTCCACCCTGCTCCGATAGCTCCTCCGCTCGCTCCAGGACTGCCTCGAGGTGTCGCAGGCGGGTGTTCCAGGTACCGGTCCGGTCCCGCATCGCTGGACCCCTTCTGGTCCCGGAGTGGACAGATCATTGCACCGGCATGGACAGACAGGGACACAGACCAGACCTACACAAGCCCCGAGAGAGTCCAGAAAGGCCATTCAGACCCCATTAAGAGCCGGATGGCGCTCCTCGGGGCCGCTTCGGGCGCACTGCTGGTCTCATGATGGTCTCTCACAGGTCTGCTCTGGTCCGGCTCGCGACGGTGGACTGTTGCTGGTCTCTTCGAGGGCGCTTCTGTGCTTTGTGTGGGACCACCGAGCGCCCTCCAATGTGCCGTGGCCTGATCGAGGTCTTCTGCTGGTCCGCAGCGGACCGCGTGCCGGTCCCGGGTGAGCCCTTGATGAGTCCTGTGTCTTCTGGTTCCCCGGCTGACCCGCGGCCTTCTGCGGGTCCTGCCGGCGGCTCCCACGGGTCCCGCCGCGGCCATGGTCGCTCACGGTGACGCAGGCCTGATCTGCTGGTGGCCTTTTGCTGGTCTTGGCGTGGTCCTTGCAGAGACCATTGAAAGACCAGTAGAATGATGACTGATAAATGAGTCGAAAGGTCCCCGACTGGCAGTAGCGCCTCGGGGACCGCGCATGAGAGGGGGCCGCGATGACCGAGGACAGTGTCCATCAGCACGAGGGCGCAAGGGGGTGCTCGCAATGACCGATAAGGCCGAGCCGCGCCGTCTGCGCTGGAGCGTCCCGCGGGCCGACGAGTCCACGAACCGGTGGCTCGACGAGCAGTACGACATCTCGAGGTCGCTCCAGCTGTTGATCCGCGAGTCCATCCAGCGCGACGGCTACATCGACGTGGTCAACCGTCCCGTAGAGCAGCTTCCCCGGCGCGGCCGCCCGCCGCAGGGCGAGCAGGACCCTGGGCGCAGCGAGGCCCTTGAAGGAGAGGAACGCGGCGATGACGGCCGTGACGGGAGTGAAAGCCAGCACGAGAGTCGCGAAAGCCGTGACGAGGCTGCCGTGCCTGTTGCTGTTCCTTCAGAGCCCGTGCAGCGCGTCGAGGCAGCCCAGGCTGTTCAGCCGCCGCCCACGCCTCCCGTCCGCGAGCCCCATCCTGTTCCCGTCGAGGAGCCTTCTGTCCCTTCGGGGCTGGACGCCTTCCTCACCCACTGATCCGCACCGCACTTCCTGAGACACCGACTTCCTGACCGAGAGGGACACAACCATGAGCAACACCCGCACCGCCGAGAAGACCATCCAGCTCACCGGCGGCATCGACGTCGGCAACGGATACGTCAAGGGCGTCATCCGCGGCGAGGTCCACGGCAAGGAGGTCTTCGACACGATCGACCTTCCTTCGGCCGTGGTGAGCACCTCGCGCTCCACGCCCAAGGTGCCCGAGGCTGACTCGGATGCCTTCAAGATCGTGGTGGAGGACGACTTCTACAACCGCGTCGCCGCCTCGTTCACCACTCCCCTGATCGGGCACTCGGACCTGCGCACCTTCGGCCGCGCGGCACTGAGCACCCCGGGGTCGAAGTTCACGCAGTTCGAGGTCGTCGGATCCCGCTCGAAGGCTGACCAGGAACTGAGCTCGGTGCTCGTCCTGGGCGTCTTCGCCGCCAAGGCCCTGCGCGACTATGTCCGCGAGCACGGCGCGCTGCCGGACCGCGAGCTGCGCGCCACGGTGCGCGCAGGCCTGGCTCTGCCGATTGCCGAGTACGTGCAGCGCCGCAGCGCCTACGCTGCCCAGTTCGTGGGACTCCTGGGCGCGGCTGACCCCACGGTGCACCTGGTGACCGTGAAGAACTTCTCCACGCCGGTCACCGTGCGCCTGCAGTTCGAGGATGTGCAGGTCCTGCCCGAGGGCGCGTCCGCGCAGTTCGCGATCACCGACAAGGGCGCGCCGCTGGCGCAGGCTCTGCTGGACGATCTTCGGGCCTCGGACCCCGAGGAGGCCGCGCGCCTGCAGGGTGTCACCGCCGAGCTGCTGGTCGGTGTGCGCAACACCGTCGGCGTCGACGTCGGCGAGGGCACCGTGAACTTCCCCGTCTTCACCGACGGCGCGTTCAACTCCGAAGCGGCCAGCACGCTGGACCAGGGCTACGGCACCGCGCTGACGAACGCGCTGGACCGCATGAGCACCAGCGGAGACAAGGACCTGCGGTTCAAGAACCGCAAGGCGCTGGCCGACTTCCTGCAGCAGGAGCCCAGCGTATTCCTCCAGGGCAGGTTTGACCGCGCCAAGGGCTACGTCGACGAGGAGGCCGAGTACCTGGCCGAGGAGATCGGCGCACGCTTCGAGGACGTCCTCGCCGAGGTCGGCGGCACCACCGAGGTGGTGTACGTCTACGGCGGCGGTTCGGGCCCGATCAAGGAGATCCTGCGCCCTGTCCTGCAGAAGGCCGCCGGCGGCATCCCGGTGCTCTACCTCGACGCCGCGTACTCGCGCCACCTGAACCGCGAGGGCCTGTACCTGGCGGCGAAGGCCGTCGAGGTCCAGAAGCCCGAGGGCAAGCGCAGCAAGGCGGCGGCGTGACGATCGTGCACCCGTAGCTAGGTCCCGCGAGGACTGCGGACCGGCCAGCAACAGACCAGCAACAGACCCGAGGAGGCATCAGCACCATGACTGACCACGACGAGCCCAACGACGAGACCAACGACGGACCCCAGAAGGACCCGAGCGAGACCCGTGAGAAGCCTTCGGGTATCGTCGCACGGCTCCAGCATCTCTACGAGGACCGACCTGTGGTCTTCGCCGTGCTCGTGATGGTGGTTTCCGGGCTGATGTTCCTGCTCGGCGGAGTGCTCACCGGAGCCGTGGATCTCATCGGCATCTCATTGCTGCCGATGGACAACATGCCGTAGCGCCCGGCAGGTACAGCGCGGGCGAAAAAGAGACCTCCCCGGCGGCAGCTGGTGCTGCCGCCGGGGAGGTCTCTGCTGTGCTGGTGATCCAGGTCAACAGGATGGTCAGTCAATGCCATGCTCGGTCGACAGGGCTGCGAGATCGTGGCTGAGATCTTCCATCGCGGCGATGGCGGCCATGGTGCACTGCTGGGTCGCAGGGCAGCAAAGCGAGCTGCGCAGGCCCTTTGCGACGATCTCGACGGCAGGCATGTACTTGAAGAGCATTCGGTACATGCGCGAGTCCTGGCCGTGGCCAAGCTGGTGGCGGATGGAACCGGCGTTGTCCTTCAGGTCGCTGGCCTTGATGAGCAGCGCCCGGGAGCCGGAGCTGGCCAGCACAGCGAGGTGCTCCTCGTAGGAGGTGCTCCCGCCGGGATTGGTCACCGCTGCGACCAGCAGTGCGACGCGACGGCCGTACAGCCGCGTCAGGCAGTCCAGGGGGTCCTCTCCAGCCAGGCCGAACGCCGCAAGCAGTCCTTCGCTGCAGTCCTCGATGACGTCGTGCAGCAGCGCCGCGGCAATGAGCTCAGCGTCGGTGACACCCCAGCGCAGGAGCCGCAGTGCCACGCGCAGCGGATGCTCGATGTACGGCACACGCGGCAGGTCTCCCCTGACGAAGCGGGTCTGATCGCGGTGCAGGAAAGAGGCCGTCGCAGCTGCGCCGGTGACAAGTTCCGTGTTCGCGGTGCCGGGCATCAGGCGTTGGATCTCCCGCTCGAGTTCGAACACGAGCAGTGCGGAGTCCATCTGCTTGAGCGGGATGCGCGTGGTGGGCAGGGTGGTCATGGCTCTTCCTTTGTTCGGGATGGTTCTCTTGCTGTTGGAAAACACCAGGCGCTGCCCCGCAGCGCTGATCCGTCTGAGCTGCAAAGAGCGAGCCCCGTCCCCCGCGCCGGAGCGCAGGAGCCGGGGCTCTGTGGAGTGACAACCTGGTCAGTTGGACCGGGCACTGTTCCGGCTGCGCAGCCGCGCAGCCCGGGCCTTCAGGCCGCGCCAGCCAGCAGCCCAGACTGCACCGGACAGGACCACGAGCACCACGCTCGCCGTCCAGTGGCCGGTCCAGGCGCTGGCTGCGATCGCGGGCAGCAGGGCGAGGACGTTCAGCACGATTCCCGTGACGAGGAGCGTCCTGCCGACATTCCGGAGGATCCGCTCGCGCCGGCCGGTGGTCTGCACCGTGTCAGGCATGGTGGTTCACGGTCCTTCGTCGTGGGGTGTGTTCTCTCAGAGCTCGATCCGCTTGCCGCGGGCGAGCTCGGCAGCGGGGATGCTCAGCCGGTAGCCGCCGACCGGGTAGCTGGGGTGGTCGCTGGCGACGACCGCGCAGTTCCACCAACCGGCGTGGCGCTTGCGAGGGCGGGGTTCTTCCTCGCCTTCGGTGCGGGCCTCACCGCGGTATTCGATGGGCACCACGACGACGCGGTGGCCGGAACCGCGCTCGGTGGCGTGCCAGGGCAGCTCAATGAGCAGGTCTTGAGGCCACTGCTCGATGGTGACCGGCAGCTTGGACAGTTCGTGGTTGGCCGAGCCTTCGGGCGACTGCGCGAGGCGCTGGGCCTCCTGCTCGGCGGTCTCGATGAATCCGATTTTCTCTAGAAAGGACACGGTGATCAGTGCTCCTGGTTCATGGGCTGGGAAGTCGACGGGTCAGCCTCAACGCTGGATTCGCCGCGGACGAGATCAGCCAGTGCTTGGGCGTAGGCGTCCTTGGCGCGTTCAACGGCGGCTTGCTCGTAGAGTGAGTGGATCTTCTCGCCGGCGGCGATGCGGTCCTCGACCTCGTCCATTGCCATGATGGCGGCCGCGAGCTGGACCCGGGCCTGAGCCTCGGCGCGCCGCAGCTCCGGATGGAAGGCCTTGCTTGTGGCGAGCCGGTGGACGGCGGCAACGCGTTGCGCTTCAGCGTCGAGGTCGGGCTCGGAAGTGATGGCAGTGGACACGGTGATCCCCTCCTGTTTGATGAAGTCGTTTGTTCGATGCCGGACCTGGATCAGCTGCGCTGGTTCCTCAGCTCTCAGCCAGACGGCGGGAGGCCGCCTGGAAGTCCGCGAAAGTAGTCCCGCTGTGTTCTGCGGTGCCGTCCGCCGTGAACGCCGTGCCGCACCATCCGGTGAAGTAGCGCTGGCACAGCTCGCGGTCGGCTTGGCGGGCCTGCTCGTCGTAAACGGGCGCGCTGACGACCAGCACATCAGAGCCGAAGTCGAACGGCAGCGCGTCCTGTACGGGTACTGCGATGGTGCTCATGGCGGTTCTCCTCGGAATCCGATGGTGGCGCGGCGCTGCACTGCAGGCCGTCCTTCGTCGATGACTCCTCCGTGACAGCTCCGCTGTCACCTCCACCGGCTGCACCTGAGAATCGAAGATGTAGAAGAACAACAAGAAGGTTCCAACCCCGCGCCGGCACAGTGCAGGTGATCCGCAGCATCGGCACAACCCCTCCACGCACCCTGGGATAGGCTTTCGGCGGAGTTCAAAATTCAACAAAGGGAGAGATTCGTGGCGGGAAGCGCGGTCTATGGCAAGGGCTACCACGCAGGCAAGCAGGATGCCCGTACAGAGGACCTGATCGCCGCGGGGGTCTTGGCGGCTGCAGGTCTGGTCATTGCAGGTGGCGTCAAGGTTTACCGGAAAGTCAAAGAGGCCCACGCAACCCGGCTGGAACAGCGGATGAAGGACATCGACGACGGAGGTAACTCCGAAGATTCCGGCCAGCAGTAAACCACGGACACAGAAAAAAGAGACCCCACCGCCGGAGCACGCGCTCCTGACGGTGGGGTCTTCTTCAGGCGAACGTCCTGTCTGCAGCGAAGTACGCATGCACGGCCTCGCGGGCGGCGGGGTACTCGTCGTAGGGATCCGGGTAAGCAGCATCGAACCGGGCAGCAGTGGTGATGCCCTGGAATCGGAGCAATTCCAGGAGATCGGGCAGGTCCTGTGCACGGCCGGAGAACTCGGCAGTGTCAGCTGCGATGATCTTCGCCCGGGTCAGTGTGGGAACACTGGCCAGGTGCATCTCGATGCACTCGTACGCTGTGTCGTCCGCGATCCAGCGTGCCTGGTACATCGACGCGACCAGCTCAGCCTCGTCGCCATCCATCACGTTGTCGTTGTTGATCCAGTCGCGCTCCAGGTTCAGCTCTTCGGCGACCTCGTGAATCGCTGCCAGGACCGCCGGGGCGAAGTCAGGGGTGACAGAGTCGATGTCGACGGTGAACGCCCGGTCCGCAGCACGGATGCCGTACTTCATGAGCGCGAAGCCGCCGATCGCACGGATCTGCACCGGGGCGTTCAGTCCCAGGTGCTTCAGCTTGCTGTCGAGCACCTCGAGCGCCTGCTCCAGCTGGGCCAGGCTGCACTTGTGGTCGTCGTTACTCATCCTGCTGCTCCTTCTGGTCGGGAAGGAGCGCGAAGCGTCCTTCGGGGTCAGATCCGGATCGGCTGTGCCGATCTGAAGAGCCGCCATCAGGAGCGCAAGGAAAAACACGAGCCCGGCACAGGGGCTCCCCCTGTGCCGGGCTCTGTTCAGGCTCAGTGCATGCGTTCGATGCGCGTGGATCCGGACCCGTCCTGCAGGCCGGTGGCGCAGTCGTACCAGAAGCCGCTGGGCAGGCGGACCAGTGTGTGTGCCTCGCGTCCCGGCCAGTTGCCGGCGGCTGCGATCGCGGGCACCGCCCGGCGGTCCATCACGCTGCTCACCCCCAGCTCCTCCACGACTTGCGGGTCGCGGACGTACTTCGTGGCGGAGCCATTGCGGGGATCGCACGGGACCTGCTTCATCCAGGCGGGGTGGTCGAGGACTCTCTTGACGAGGACCTTGTCGCCAACCTGGAGCTCGTCCAGCTCAGAGGGTGCTGTAGGGATGGGCATGTGGTTCTCCTGGTTCGTAGTCTGTAAGTGCAGCAGCTCAGCCGCGGCCGATGGAGGAGCACTGTGAGTGCGCACCGGCATGCAGTGCCACGGCGTTGTCAGCCGCCGTGCGGTACTCGGGGATCCGCTGGGGCTCCGGCTCGCCCTTGGGGAACCAGGGCATGGCGTAGCCGTCAGTGACCTGCTGTCGCGCGGCGTCGTTGTGGGCCGGTGTGATGACGTAGGCGAGAGAACGGCCATAACGGTCAGTTCTGTCTGCCCCGGGGTCGAACTCGATGGTCACTGGCATGCCCTGCGGCAGGATGCCGCCAAGATGATCAGTGGCGGCCCTAGCGCCGCACTCGGGCTCGGCATCCTTGTGATAGTTCATTTCGGGCGCGTCGATGCCCATGAGCCTGACTGTGTGCTCGGGGATCCCGATATGCTTGTCGGTCGCCTCGAGCAGGCCGGCCACCGGCAGCACGGCGACGGTGTCGCCGTCGATGACACGGATGACTTTGGTCTCCACGCTCGCCGGTTTGCCAGAGGACACCTGTCCCGGGTCCTGGGCTGCCGCAGTGCTGGTGGACGGCGTACCCGGGACGCCGGGGGCCTTCGGCAGGTCCTCGCAGCCGGTCAGCGTGACGATACAGAGCACGGCGGCGATGAGGCCGCCGATGACAGATCCGGAGGGGGTGCGCTTCATGGTGGGGTTCCTTGCTGGAGTGGTCGTCGGGCGCTCTGGCCGGGGTGGCAGGCGTGTTTCTCCACGGGCACGCCCGAGCCAGCTGTGCTGGCTGTTCCGGAAAGAGAAAGACAGGACCCCCGGCCCTGAGCGATGCGCTCGGTGCCAGGGGTCCAGTGAGAGAGATCAGTTGCCTGCCGCGACGGATCCGGAGTCGATGGGTTCGACGATGAAGACGCCGTCGGGCTCGCCCGTGAGCTCAGCAGCGAGCCGGCTCAGTGACTGGGCGTGGTCGAGCCTGGTACCGGCCCAGACACGCCGGCCAGCGTCTAAGTGCTCTGCGGCTTTCCTGGTCTCCTGTTCGGCACCGAGCGAGGCGATGTGTGCGAGCTTGCGGCGCACGTCCGGGCTGAGCTCGCGGATCAATGCGCTGCGTCCCTTGTGCGTCATGCCGAGCAGCATGCCGTTGCTGATGGGTCCGGTGTACATGGCGGTTTCCTTGCTGGTCAGGGTTGTTCAGGTCCGCGGGCGACGAGCACGAGGCGCGAGCCGCGGACGAGATGGGCCTCACCGCCGACGGTGAGGACGTGGACAGTGCTGCCCACCGAGGGCCGCACCTGCTCGACGACGGCTGTGCCGCCATCCAGATCGGGGTTCAGGTCGCGCAGCGCGACCCGGTCGCCCCGGCGCAGCATCCGGGCGCTCTTGCCGCCGAGGATGCGGTGGCGCTCGGTCGAGCGCAACAGAGCCTCCTGGACCGCAGGACCGCCGTCTTTGACGATGTCGAGGAAGGCGGGGGTGATGGTGTCGGTCATGGCAGTGCCCTCCTGGCTGGTGCAGCTGATGGATCGCGCGGGCCTGTACGACCCTGGGTCTGTGGCGCTCACTGGGATCGAACCCGTGACCTCTCGTGCGTCGCCCTGCAACGGGCCTGTTGCCTGGGTCTGCCCGACCAGGGAGTGATGCGGAATCGAACCGCGGGCAGTCAGAACGCCGAGTGCTCTGCCGCTGAGCTAGAGCGCCGTGGGCCGGTTCCGGGAAGGAGCCGGCGAGGGTTGTGAGGAAAGGGACGAGGAGCCGTTCGCTACTCACTTCCGGGTCGGTGCCCGCAGGGAGTCCGGAGCCGTGCAGCCGTCGCACGGCCTGGCCGCTGGCGCGAGGTGGTGCTCGACGAGATGGGACAGGAACCGGACTCCGACCTCGACGTCCGTCGTGAACGACTCGTCATCGGCCGTGCCGACGATCTGCGCGGAGGCGACCGTCGAGTCGATGTCCAGGTCGATGACCAGCTGCAGGGCGAGGCCCGGCGCGGGGCCGATCAGCTCGACGAGCACCTGGTAGTCCGGCTCGCACGAGTGCGAGACCCAGCCGACGTGGCGCTCGAGCTCGTCGGCGTCGTCGGCGGCGTTCAGCTCCTGGCAGACCGCTGCGACGGCGGACAGGAAGCCGGTGAGGGTGTGGTCGTGGTTGCGGTGATGACGGTGCTGCACGGAGGTCGACATGGCCCCTCCTCGGTCGATGGGCGGTGATTAGCGGATCTCGGAGTAGCCGCACTCCGGGCAGGTGTGGGTGCAGGCGCAACCGCTCCGGCCGGCCCGTTCGCGGGCCGTGGCGGGGGCGTCGGACTCCATCGGCGCGCCATCGTTGGGGCAGCTGAGACCAGACATGGAGGACCTCCAGTGAAGTGTGGCAGGACGGGGACGTTGTCCTTCGTCGTCAGATCCGGATCGGCTGTGCCGATCCCCTCCACGCCCGGCCAGGAACGAAACCTGAACGAAAAGACAGCGCCCCGCCACGCCGCTGCTGCCGGGAGGGCAGGGCAGGGCGCGCGGGGCGCTGGTGGGGCCGGAGCCACGGAGGGATCGAACCGCTCTGTACGGAAGCTCTCAGCGCCGGATCCCGACGGCGACCTTGCACTGCTTGGTGAGGACCAGGAACTGGATGAAGGCGACGGCAGCCGACTCACCGAGGAAGTAGTGCACTTCTTCGATCGTCATCCCACTGGGGTCGAAGTCGACGATCTGGGGATATGCCTCGGCGAGGATCCGCGCCGCCGCGGGAAGCCCGGCAGCCCGATGGACCTCGGCGGCGGGCTCGAGCTGCTGGACCAGGCTCATTCCGGGTCCTCCAGGTCCATCCGCCCGGTGACGGTGCGGAAGCGCTCCACGGGGCGGGTACCACCGTGATCGGCGACGAAGACCTGGCTGGCGTGAAGGCGCAGCTTCTGGATGACGGCAGTGACGACGTCGTCGACCATGGCCTCGACATCCGGTCCGGGGTGGTCGGTGATCACCGAGCCGACGACGGCGGTGAGCCCTGCGTGCAGGGCCTGGTCGTGATCGGTGGCCTCGACGGTCGCGTCGGCGACGATCTGCATGGCGGAACTCCTTCTCTTGGCTGATGACGTTGGGGGCAGGGCAGGGCGGCGGCCAGCGAAAGCAGATCCCCGTCCGAGCAGCGCGAGGCTCCTCGGACGGGGACTGTCGGCGTGCGTGACCCGCCTATTCGGTTGTTATTCAGTTGTGGGTTGTGCTGGGTGCGGTCCGCGCTTCTCAGGAGAAGGGCAGCTCCTCGCTGTGGACGGCGCTGGCGACGGCCGGCTGCGGTGCGGCAGCGGCTGCGACGGGAGCCGGAGCCGGCTGGGTCTGCAGGGCCTGGTTCTGCGCCTCGGCGGCAGCGACGCGCTCGTTCACGCGGGCCTGGGTCACCGAGCGGGGCTCGAGGAACGTGATGTCCTCGACGACTGCCTTGAGCTCGAAGACCTCGACGCCGTTCTTGGTGTAGCGGTCCTGGCGCAGCTTGAGGTTCACGGCCACGAGGTCACCCTTGTGGATGCTCGCGAACGGGCCGATGCCGTTGGTGGTCGCGCGCACGAAAGCCTCGACCGGCACAGCGTCAGCGCCGCGGTTGCCCTGGCTGTCGGTGTAGTTGTGGTCGGCCATCAGGGTGAACGCGACCTTCTTGGAGCCGTCCTGGTTGTTGAAGACGACCGGGTCCTTGGTCAGGCGGCCGATGACGGTGGCGGAGTTGCGGGGGTTCGACATGAGTGTTTCTCCTCGTTGTGCACGAAACGCGCGGGCAGTGTCCCTGCTCCGCGCGCGATGGTGAGTTGAAGTGTTCGGTTGTCTCTCAGACCCCCATCCGGATCAGCTGTGCTGATCAGACGATGATCTTTCGAATGAAGACTCGGATCAGCTGTGCTGATCGAGCGCTCCTCAGTGCTCCTTCCGGATCAACTGCGTTGATCCCAGATGGCCTTGCCCTGTCCTGCATTACCGGTCCCGCATCAGCTGTGCTGATCGAACCCGGTCCTCCCGGTCCCCGGCCAGCCCGGTGCTGCCCGGAGATCCCAGAGCTCAGCTTCGATCTGGTCGGCCGCGGCGACGTCGCCACTCGTGCAGGCCCGCCGGTAGTCCTCCTCCAAATACGCGACCCGCACGTCCCGCTTCGGGAACCGCCGCCGGAACATCGACCAGCCCATCCACGCAACGCAGATCATGAAGGCCAGAGTGGCGATGACGACACCGGCGCTCTCGATGACGTTGTCCATCGTGTTCCTCCTGTCTGCTTCAGACCCGCAGCCGTCGGCGGACCAGGTCCACGAGCGTCGGGTCGGGTGCTTGTCCTTGGGCCTGCTGCAGCTGCAGCCAGGCCAGGACGTTCTGCGTGTCCTGGGCCTCGAGCTGGCGGCGCGCGACCTCCAGCTGCTCCTCACCGGGGGCGAGCATCCGTCCCTGGAGCTGTTCGATCTTCTCGAGGTGGCCGGTGCTCAGCTTCAGGATGCTCAGCGCATGGGTGTCCGCGGCCATCAGAGCGTCACCTCGACTTCGTGGGCGGTAGAGGCGAACGGGCTGACGGTCACGGAGCGCATGATGCGCACGAGCCCCGCCTCCTGCAGGCGCTCGGCCAGTCCAGCGTGTTCCGACCAGTCCTTGATGAACACTCGCCCCGGGCTGGCTACGAGGCCATATGCCTCGAGGTTCACCGAGATGCGCTCGGGGGCCTCGTCGGTCAGGAGTACGAGGCTGCGCTGGGCGTCGGCGTGGCGCAGGGTCCCCGTGAGCTCGATGACGCCGAAGTCGACGGCAACGCTGTGCTTGATGACGGGCGGTGCGATGGTCTGGTCCATGGTTCTTCTCGCTTTGGATGCCTGCACGGGCAGATGAATGGTTGTTGACCCCGGGCCGCCGTGGCTTCGTTGCCGGGCTGCGGCAGGGACGATGTGCCCGGCGCTTCTCGCGACGGCCCTGGGGCTGTTCGTGGTGCGGCGGTGGGCCGCATGAAGTCTTGACCCAGCCCCGCAGGAGGCCAGGGGCCGGAAGGGGTCTGGTCAGAGTCCCCGGCGGGCCCAGTCGTAGACCTCGGCGGGACCGCGACGGGACCTCGCAGGGCCCTGGCCCTGCCCCTGGATGAGACGAAGGGTCGGGCGGGCGGTGGGTACAGGAATGGGAACGAGTGAGCTGTCCGCCTCCTCGGCCTGCGGCTGCTGTGCTGCCGCCTTGTCTTTATGTCTGCGCCGGAGCGCAGCCTCGGCCTCGGCGTAGAGCCAGATCAGCCCGAGCACAAAGACGGCGAGGAGCACGATGAGGGCCCAGCTCTGCAGTGGTGTCATGGGCATGAGCGGGACGCTCCTTCACTGGTCGATGGTTCAGTCGATGAGTCCCCCGGCGCAGCTGCGCTGCGTCGCTGTATCCCTGCCCCGGGTCAGGAGGCCCGGCGGGCAAGGGTGTGCCCACAGGCGAGGTACGCGATGTCGTAGAGCGGGGCCGGGCCCCAGGCGGCCTTCCAGTCCGCGGGCAGCGGCAGCGTCTCCGTCATGCGCAGGACGACGTCCTGCGGCATGCCAGGGATGCCGCCCTCGACGTCGGGCACCGGATCGTCCCCGGGGGTGCAGCCGCCGCACCACTCCTGTTCGGGCAGGAGCGCAGCGGCGGCCTGCAGTTGGATCTGCTGTGCGATGGCGTCCGACGGCGGTGCGTCGTCGATGACGTCATGGAGGGGGCGGGCGATCGTCATGATGGAGTCCTTCGGTCTGTGTGCGGTCAGTGGGATGAGCGGGATGGCAGCCACCCGCGCAAGGGCCGCCGGCTCAGCCCACGGCGAGCTGCGTGGCCCGCGACCAGCTGCCCATCCGGAACCGGATGGTGGCCGCCGGCGGGACATGGGTCCGGCAGATGCCGTCGGTGCCGCCGGTGCGCCAGGCCTCGTAGGCAAGCACGGCGATGGAGCCGGTCTTGATCCAGCACTCGCGCAGGGCGTCGAGGATCATCTCCTCGGTCCACTTCGTGGTCGCGCCCTGGAAGTGCAGCGGCTGCTCGGTGGTGTTCAGGCCCGCTCTCTCCAGGGCTGCATTCCAGGAGCCGAACCGGCGCTCCAGCAGCGGCGCGGATGGTTCGTCGTCGTGTCTGCGGCGGATGTAGTCGTTGCGCGGGAGGCTGTCCCGGTCCGCGGCGCAGCGCAGGAGCGCGTCGACCATCTGCTGTTCGGTGTAGGTCTGGACAGGCCCTTGGAAGGCTCGGGCCGGCTCTGCGGGGTCGAATGCCGTGCAGGCGTAGCCGTTTCCGGCCAGCGCGTGGGAAATTGTGTGCTCCGAGATCCAGTGATCGTCTGTGTGCGGTTCCGGGTTCTCGCACTGCACGCCTCCGCTCTCGTAGTGCTGGCACAGCAGGTGCTCCTGCACCTGCGGGTCCGCGATCTGGCAGCGCGGCATCAGGCCTGTCGGCACAGTCGTCCGGGTCATTGACAGTCCCTCTTTCAGGTCGGCGTCGTCCGGGCACGGCATGCCGTCCCGCTCCGGCCCACCCAGGGACCGGGTGACGCGTTCGGGACGCGTCGAGCACCCGTCCGGATCAACTCCGTTGATCCCTCCCAGCCCAGCTGCCCCCTGGCGATACCAGGCATCGCCAGGGCCTGGCGCAGACCTTCTGTCAGCCGTCTTTTGTGTCGCTCTTCGCGCATTATCCAATAGACCATTCGATTGACCTATCGGATAAGATGTACTGGAAGACCAGTCGGATGCGGGCTCTGTGCCATCCGGCGCAGACACCGACCCGACAGGAGAGGCCATGGCAATGAAGACCCCGATGACGAGGAAGGCGGCTTTGTCCGCCGCCGCACTGGCGGTGCTGGGCAGCCTGCTCGCCGGATGCTCCGGCGGCTCAGAGACGGCAGAGCCGTCGTCGAGCCCGAGCACCAGCGCGGCGAAGGTGACCAGCGGGGACCTGGGTAAGGCGCTGGACAGGCTCGTGTTCCAGGGCACCGGGGCCAAGAGCACCGACGGCGGCGCGTGCCTGGTCCGCGCCGTTCAGGACAAGAAGCTTTCGGATGCCGCGCAGGCCTATATCGTGGGCAAGGGCAGCGACGACATCGCCGCGGTGGCCAATGGCCTGCGCGAGGTCAGTGCGATGGACGCGGCGATCATGCTCTCCCCCGAGCTGCGCGACAAGTTCGACGCCTGCGTCGACGCAGTGATCCCGCCGACCACGGCTCCGGGTGCCACGGCCAGCAAGGATCAGGCCTACGCGCCGCCGAAGCAGGGACAGGAGCTCCCCCAGGCCCGGCAGCCGGATCTCACGCCGAAGTTCCCGGTGCCGCAGGGCACGAGCATCAACGCCTCCTCGCAGCTGACCGCGGGACTCGTCTCGATGTTCTCCTCATACGCGCTGAACGAGGATCAGAAGAAGACCTACGCCGCCTCGGGCGAGTGCCTGGCGGGCGTCGTCTTCCAGGCGCGGTTCTCGCAGGAGACGTTGCGCTTCCTCGCCGGCGGCGCATCCATAGGGGTCGGATCGATCTCGGACTTCCTGCCAAAGGACGAGGACACGTTGATCTGGAAGTCGAAGGACTTTACCTCGGCACTCGTGGACTGCACGGCCAGCGCAAAGGTCTGAGGCGCATCCATCGCGGGTTTTCGTCCTGCCGCTGATTAGCGTCTGATACGTCGGCACTAGAGCCGTTTTGGCTGCGCCTTGCCGAGGTGCGCGCGCACCACGGCAATATCCCTCGTCGGGTCGCGCAGGATCCGCTTCGACTTGACGACGAACGCGGACTTCTCGATCACAATGAGCTTCAATCCATGTTTGGGGATAAGAAGGCGCTTGCGTTCGTCGTAGAGGCGACGTTGCTCGCCGCGACCGACACCAGAGACGGTCTGCCGCCGATCGAAGAACGGCGACGGCTTCGAATGCTGCTCCTCCTGGAACTCGACGACGAGCTTGAGATCGGACCAAAAGCCGTCCACGGGTAGCTTGGTGCCGAGGGGTCGCAAAGGGGACGGGTCGCCGCGGAGCCAATCGAACGTCGCTTGGCGACAGCTGCTCATGCCGAGGACGCCATCGCACAGGTCAAGCACGTAGTGCTCATCGGACGCAGTGCGGTCGACCATGGCGTGATTCTTGCAGAGTTCAGCCGAGAGGCCCATGCTTCATGGGTTCAAAAACGTCGTTTGGTCCGCTCTGAGAGCTGAGGATCTCGGAACCAGGGTATATCGGTCAGTGCCGGCGGCGGCCTGATACGGCCCGGTGCCAGTAAGCCGCTTCCGCGCTCGTCAGCATCTCGTAGATCTGCTCGACCACAAACTTCCCCAAATATGGGCGTTCCTCGGCGCTCAAAGTTCCCAGAGACACCAGTGCAGCCGCCAACAGTGCGTCGTCCTCGATCGAAGGCTCAACCCATTCCCGCACGCCATCGTCGGCAAGGTCCTCCCAGACATATGGCGAGGTTGCTATGGCCTCCCTGACCGCGCCGAGTCGCACCCTTACGTCTCCGCTGCGGGACCGCGTGTAGAGACGGATCTGATATTCATCCGAGGCCGGGGGCGCAAGAGCTGCCCCGCCGGCTAACGGATGATGAGCAGCAATGACCTGGTAGCGGGCCCGGGCAGGGTGTCGGTCATGGAGGTCCTGGCGTATTTCCCTGATGCGGTGCCCGGGGCGCAATGTTGCAATTCCAGGGATGCGGTTGTCCCGCCTATTCGCGTTGTGTGGTGCCATGACCTGTCCCGACAAGCGGCCAATAGGTGTCCCCTCCCTCATGATAGGCCCGGTTCGGACGGAGGTTGAAGGGCACCGGATCGAGGCGGCTGGGCATACCGGAACGAGCTTGATCGTCCCTGCGGTTTTCCACATACGCCAGGACTCCCCTACCGGCAGTCGGCAACCGATGCTGCACTGGAGGCATGCTCAGCTACGAAGACATCATTCTGCTCGGCGAGGAACGGGTCCTGGTCATCCAGGAACACGAAGAGAGCCGTTGCTGGTGTGGCCAGACCTGGCAATGACCAACCTTAGCGGGCGCTGTCTTGGTTGTATGGTTGGTGCTTCCTGATGCCGGACTGCTTGCTTCAGGCCGGACCAGGACCTTGCTGGGAAGGGGCCAGGTGAATTCAGCAGGGTATCCGGGCGGAGGAGCATACTGAAACGGTTACCCCTCACGGTCCGGAACGCGAATGATGATCATCCGGGATCCTTCCGGGATTTTGGCCTTCGCCGCGGCCAGGGTGGTGCCATAGTCGGGGCCCGTCGCGCTGACGCGCATCATTTCGCCCTGGGCATCTTCAATGGTCAATTCAACCTCCATAGCTCTGAGCATAGAGCCCTGCCCGGCCGTCCTCTGTCCGTTGGAGAAGAGAAAGTTCTCAAGTAACAGCATGCGCAGTGAGTAGCCTGCCTAAGACCGGAGTGAGACTGGGATTGCCGGTAAAGGATAGACTGCCTGAGTGCCCGGTCATGATCAAGAAAGCCCGTTCGATCGGGCGCAGCCGCTCAATCCATCACGTCTTCAGCAGCCCAAGGACAAGTCAGTCCAGTCTGAGCCCATTGAAGTGCGCCCTGAGGCCGCCGGAGCCTGCGAGCAGGATATGAGCCAGGGCCCGACCCGCTGGCAGCGGATCAAGGAGCATCCGGCTTTCAAGACAGGTGTCGCCGTTGGCGCTCTTGCGGCTGCTGGCGCGGTCACGTTGTTGGCGCTGAGGTCGCCCGAAGCATTCAAGCAGGTCAGCACCGCGCTCTTGGAGAAAGTCCCTGAGTTTACGGAGACGGCTTTCGAAGGCATCGGTGATGAAGCCATCAGAAAGTCTCCGACCGAGCATAGTGTCAGTGGCCATCCGCGCCTGCAGCACTACGGTCCGGGCCGCACAGAAACAAGGATCGTCCAGGTCTCGCCGTACTCCCGTGGAGGCAGTGCCTAACAGGCGTATGGGATACTGGCCGTGACGAGAATAGCGGATGTGCTTGTCGTCAGCGGTTGATCTCGTACCAAAAGACCGCTTCGGTGGAACGTATCGGGACGGTAGGACATTTGGGCTTCTTTGATTTCCTTGCGAAAAAGGAAAAAAGCTGGGACGAGATCGATGCCTATAAGGGTGAAACGCCCCCGTGTCCCAACTGTGGGACGCCCCTGGTGAAAAAGTTTGTTTACTCCGAGACGTACTGCCTTGAGTGCCGCTACGGTCTTGATGACGATGACGATGACGATGGCGACAGCGAGGCGCTGAGTGTTTACGATGCAGCTCAGATCTGGGCCTCACACGGTAAGGATGAGGATTACATGTTCGGGTATTCCTGGGAGGAACTCGAAGCCGCGCTTTAATGTGGCAGGTGGCTGCTCGAGTTTGCTGCCGGCGCGGGTGCTGTTGAGGTCCTGCGCTTCCCTTACCTCGCTATGCCACAGCGACCGGCAGCTCGTCCCAGTGGGTCGTGCAGCGCTTCGAGAGCATGGCGCGCTTCATCTCCCACGCCGGCGGGGTCTTCATGCCACCCAGGCCCACACCCACTGCCTGCGCGCCGAGCTTTCTCGTGATTTCGTCAAGTACCTTCCCTACTCCCCGATCTTCGAATTCGGATTGGAACACAGGTAGGAACTGAACGCCGTGGAATTTAGGTTTGCGCTCTAGCCTTTAGGGTGGCGTCCTAATTCGGCCTCTCATCTCCGACCAGATTCGCTTCGCCGAAAGTTCGACATCCGCCCTACAAATCCCGCCCAAGCGGGTGGAATTCCCGATTTGATGTCGCTTTAGCAGCGCGATAACGCAGCTCAGTCGATGGGATTCGACTGAGCTGCGTTGTTTTGTGCACCCACCCCGAGGGTTGAACTCGTCCCACAGGGGCGGCCTCTTCGGATTGGGATCCTTACCCCGCTCTCTTACACAGAGCCGAATCGAGCTTGACTGGTTCGATGCCCATCGAATGTGTATTTCGCCGAGGATCGGACTTCGTGCCAGGGAGGCACCAAGGAAGTTGTGATGGAGAGTTTGCGATAAAGGGACTGGCTGCTGGGAGATCCGAAAACGCCGTCAGCGCGCCCTCGGACGCCTGACCCCATCAAGTTTGAGACAATAAAAAATGCGGCCTCAGCCGCATAGGAAATTATCAACCCCAGCTGTCAACTAAACCGTCAGCAGTCCCATTCTTCAGGAGGTACTTATGTCTCACACGCCGCTCGCTGACGGACTATCCCGACGCAAGGCCTACCGCGCGATGTCCGTCATTGTTGGCGGGGTAGGGATCGCGATCACCATTTATGGCTTTGTCGCGAGCGCAGTCGCAGCGATTGTCATCGGACTCGTTCTTTTCGTGGTCGTCGGATTCGCCTTTCATGTTGCGGCGAACGTCACCATGAACAACGCCATATCTCGCGCTGCCGAAGCAGCTGGCGGTAGTGCCCACGGGGCAGAATACATTCCCGCGATCCACGGCTTGCATATTGACGCCTTTCAGCAGGCCAGGCTGAAAAGCGCGATGTCGGGGCAGCCGATCGATGACGCTTTCCGCTTCGAGATGGCGCGCCTTACATCGGGCGGATGATCCGGGGGGCAACCCACATCGCCCGTCACACGCGACGCGTGGCGGGCGATGTAGGTTGCCGGGGTCGGCTACAGCCTGAGCTGCGCGAGCTTCGCCCGAGCACGCGTCAGGCGTGCTGTGCCTCCAGCGGGTGCCTTCACGGCGACGACGGACGTCGTCCTGTTGGCTCCGACCGCGACGAATGAGAATTCGAACACTTCGAGGTCGCGCAGCTCGTAGGTCTTACTGCCGATATGTCGAGGGGGAGTAGAGTGCAGGAGACCGCTCCAACACGTTATCACTTGCCTGTACGACGGCGTTGATGCCAGCACGGAGTCGAGGGAAGGGCGCACGTACTGCCTCGTCTGCAATAGTCGGGGACACCGAGTGTTCGAAAGCACCTTCCGGAGCAGCGGGCGAGCTTCTCAGCGGCCCGTTCGTCGAAGCATTGGAGCTTAAACTGCCCGACACGCACGCGCCCGCAAGCGGCAGGGCCAGTTCCGACCAAGAGGTTATTCGGTCACGGAACGTGGTCACCCGCGCGCAGTCCCGTGAGTACAACTCCTGCACGGGCGTAGCGGATACCGGCGGTCGGAAACAAATCAGGCAGGATCACACTGGCAGCTTTCGTAAGCGCGATCGGGTCATCGGTCGGCATAGCCAGCGGAACAGCCCGGTGGGCTGAATGCGGTACGGTTCCTTCGTCGGCCCAGCCCATCGAGGCCCACACCGAGAGCACGCCGGCGACGGACCCCTGGGCCCGAAGACGTGCTGAGACCCGCTGGGCGTAGATCGACAGAACCTGATGCATCTCATCAGGGTTTGTAAGCTTGCGCGAGAAGCTCCTGGAATAGATCAGCTGTTCCTTGGCAGCCGGCGGCTGGGTCTCCAGCTCGATGCATTTTTGCCCGCGCAACTCCAGGATGGTTCTTTCCATGACGACGGAGAAGCGTTTGCGGAGCCATTTGGCATCAGCGTCGCGCAGTTCTCTGGCTGTGTGGATGCCGAGCGCAGCCAGGCGCTTGCCGTTACGTCCGGCGACGCCCCAGAGATCAGTCACATCGAGGGAGTCAAGGATCCGGTCAAGCTGCTCCTCCGAAAACCGCCGGAGATCGAGAACTCCATTGAACGCGGGGTTTTCCTTGATGCCGAGAGCCGCTACCTTGGCGAGGGTCTTCGTGGGACCGATCGCGACGCGGACAGGAATGCCGGTCAGCTGGAGGACCGTCCGTCGGATCTCCTGTCCCCGTGGTTCGAGTTCTTCAGGAGTGCCCCGCAGCTTCAGCCAGCTTTCGTCGATCGAATACGCTTCCTGCCACGCACTGAAGCGGCCCAGAATGGTGGCAACCCGTGCACTTAGCGAGCCATAGAGCTCATAGTTCGATGACCTGGCTTCGACGCCCTTGGCCTGGCACCAGCCGCGGATCTGCCAACGGTTCTGGCTGCGAGGCCTGCATGTCCACTTCCTTTTCGAACATATATTCGATCGAATCGTACGCCGGGGCGGGAACGGCACGCAACATGGAGCAAATGCCCGGCGGACTGGACAGGCCTGGGCTCTGGGACGGCATGCAGGAATAAAGGCCCCGGTGCGCTTCATGCGCGCCGGGGCCTTCTCTTTTTCGCACCAACGGGAGGTGCGAACCAACGTTCAGCGGCCCCGGCCTTGGGTTCGAGGAACCGAGGCCGCCTGGGACACGCGATCAGGCGCTGACCGGGTGACGCAGACGACTCTACCTGCCTGCCCGATCTCTCTGCAAAGGTCTGTCACAACTCATTGCTAAACCATTCATGACAGGCATTCGAATGACGTTAGAATGGAATCGTACATCAGTCGAATATGACAGGAGAGGCCAGACATGACCGTCGTCGACGAGCCGAAGGCTGCGCCTCCTGCTGCGCGGGCTGCGACCAGGTCCGGTGGACCGAGCACCGACCAGAACGGCAGCGACCGCAGGGAGCGGGTCTTTACCCGCCTGTCCTCGGACGAGAAGCAGCGGGCGGAGTACTGGGCGCAACGGCGCGGCTACCCCTCCGCCAACGAGTACTACGCCGAGGCCATCGCCGAGAAGATCCGGCGCGAGAACCTCGACTTCGACATCCCCGATCTGCTCACCGCGCGCATTAACCAGGTCGTCGACGAGCTCAAGGCGCTCTCGACGAACAACGCCAACCTCGAGCGGGTCGTGACCATGGGCTTCGACTCCCTGCTCGGGCTGACCAGGGGCGACAACTATCTGCTGGACGTGGAGAACGGGGAGCTGACGTGAGCCAGGGGCTGAACGAGATCATGCCGTCCACCGACGAGCTGATGGACGTCGACACGTCCTTCCTCGATGCGTACCGGACCGGCGGCAGCGAGGGCCTGAAGCGGGCCCAGGAACGGGCACAGCAGGCGGAGCCGGAGCAGGACACGCCGGAGAAGGCTGAAGCCCCGCAGCAGAGCGCCGAGGACCTCGACCGGGACACCGGTGCCAGTCAGCGGGGAGGCTCGGGAGCAGGCAGCGCCACTCCCCCGGCCCAGAACGACGCCATCGCCGTGGACACAGCAGCGACGCCACAGGTGCACGACGACGCAGACGCCGAAGCGCACCCCGCGGCCCTCCCGGTGTCGCCGCCGGAAGATGCCAACCTCCTCCCGCCCGTCCCGCTCCAGCACACCGACCATCAGGAGGCCGTGCAGTCTGCGGCGGCCAGGGGCGGCTCCGGAGGAGGGGACGAGGGCAGCGAGTCGTTGCCACAGAGCGGCTTCCGGCTCGACGGCGTGAAGAGCCAGCCCGCCGTCCGGGCCCTGCCCGAGGCCATCGTCGGCGCGCTGCGGGAGCAGCTGCGCTCAGCGGCCGTCCGTGAGCTCGGTGTCGGCGACACGGCAGCCCGCGAGTTCGCCGAGCGGTTGAGCCAGGCAAGCCTGGTCACGGCCTTTCTGCTGGCCCAGCTCGACCTTGGACTGGCGACCGATGCCGCCACCCGGCGCGCGGCGCAGCTGTTCCGCTCCCGTGATCCGCTGCTGGGCAGCATCGCGGCGCGCATGGAAGCCCTGGAGCGTCGGGGCCGTGAGCAGACCCAGGGCCTGGCCGCGCTGCACGGGCAGCTGGGTGAGGTAAAGGAGACCAGCGCGGCGATCGAGCAGGCAGTCGCGTACTCGATCGCGGACCGCACGAGCAACTTCCTGCGCGGATCGCACAACATCCACGAAGCACCGATCACGCACAAGGACGCGGTCTTCGTCCGCGACCGGGTGCGGGAGGCGACGAAGAAGCAGGCGAAGCTCGAGCGCGAGCGGGAAGGGCGGCCGATCCGATGAGCACCGCCACGCACAGGAGTACAGCGACCGACGCCGAGCGGTTCTGGGAGAAGGTCGAAAAGGAGGCGGGACGTGGCTGAGTCTTGGCTGGAAGAGCGGCTGGCTGATGACACTCGAGCAACTGATCAAGGTGGCGTGTACAAGTCATTCATTCTGCGACAGGTTGCTGGTCTTGAGGCTTATGCGTCTGATCCGGAATCGCCGCTTGAGCTGCAAGTTGATTGGGAGGCGTTTTACGAGTCGGTAGTGAACGGCGGGTTGTCATAGTGGATGAAGGCCTACCTTGTCCGTTTGGCCGTCGCGCTGCCGACCTCCGGACGGTGATTAGCGCCGTTCAGCGTCAGCGATGCATGGACAGACGATCCGTGCTACTTTATAGCCATCACGATCAGCCCGTTGCCGCAAGGCGCGGGCTGATTTTCTTTTCGGGGGAGGAACGTGGCCGAGTACGCGAAGCCATGGCTGTCGGTCGACGCACAGATCGACCGGCTGGCGTGGCACGGGGCAGAGGTCGGGGAACGGGACCGGGCAGCCGTGCTGCTGGGTGCAGTCGGCTACTACCGCCTCACCGGCTACCTCTACCCCTTCCGCGAGTCCGAGCGCTACGCCGACGAGGACAGGCGTTCTCGCATCCGGGTGCTCAGCGGCTACCGGCCGGGCACGACGCTGCGCCACGCCGAGGAGATCATCGACTTCGACCGGCAGCTGCGCATGCTGGTCATGGACGGCGTCGAGCGGATCGAAGTTGCCGCGCGGATGCGGATCGGCTACGTCCTCGGACGCCGGTCCCCCTTCGCCTACGAGGACCCGGAGTGCTTCACTGAGGCCTTCACAGCCGAGAGCACCGATGTGCGGGATCCCGCGCCGAGCCCGCATGTGCGCTGGCTCCAGCGCGTCAACGAGCGGCGGGCCAGCTCCGACGAGCAGTTCGTGGAGCATTTCAGGCAGAAGTACGACGACAGGATGCCGGTGTGGGCGCTGACGGAGGTCCTCGAGCTGGGGCACCTGTGCGTGCTTTACCGCGGCATGCACCAGCAGGATGCCGAGGAGATTGCCCGTGAGTTCGGCGTGCCGACGAAGAAGGTCATGATCAGCTGGCTCGCCAGCCTGAACTACGTGCGCAACGCCGCTGCCCACCATGCCCGGCTGTTCAACCGCAAGCTCCAGAACGCGCCGTCGCGGCCGAAGGTCGGAGCGGTGCCGGTGCTGGACCACCTGCGCGATGAGCAGACCGCCAAGGGTGTCTTCGGCACGTACAACGCCCTGGCCGTGATCGCGTACCTGCTGCGCGCCATCGACCCGGACACCGGTTGGTCCGGTCGGCTGGCGGCTTTGCTTCGCCAATTCCCGGTCTCACACGCCCTGACCATCGAGTCGATGGGCGCGCCCGTGGGCTGGGAGTCGCTCGAGCTCTGGCGCGGCTGAGGCGGAGCTAGGACCGGACGGTGAGCCGGCCTTCCTTCATGTCGTCGCGCAGCTGCGACAGCATGTACCAGTGCGCGCCTTTGGGCTTGAGTGAGATGTAGTGCTCGTGCTGCTTGCCATCCTGCTCCCAATCCAGGACCATCTCCGGACGGCGCAGCAGGCCCTGGTATTCGTCGACGTCGGCCCGGATTTCCACGCGCACACGTTCGTCCGCAGGCGGCACCAGCAGCACCGCGACGTCGCCCTCGTAGCTCAGTGAGACCTCCTGGGCGAGGAGCCGCCGTACGTCGGCCGTGCAGATCTCTCCGCGGGCGACGTCGAAGACGTTCTTGCCGTGCGTGGCGCTCTCCCAGGCGTCGATGCACTCGATCAGCATCGAGCACCCCTGGGCGATACGGATGATGTCCGCCTCGTCTGGCGGCCAGCTGCCCTCCTGCATCTCGATGAACATGCTGCTGAAGTCCTGTGGTGTGCGCAGGAAAGCGTGGTCGAGGGCCATGGGATTCGTGCTCCTGGGTCGGGCGTGAGCGGGTGGCGACTCTATAGACGTTACCTCGATCCGGGGTCGCCGTGAATGATCCAGGCCCTCTCTGACCGGCGTGCCGGCGCGGGCCTCGCCGCTCCCACTCGACTCGCTATGCGACTCGCTCAGATTCGCCATTCGACTCGTTCTGTCGATAGACTTGTGACTGATTTATGAGTCGACTGGTTTATGAGTCACCGACGAAAGGGAGTCACGATGGTTGTCGGTATTCTCACCGAGAAGCCGAGCGCGGCGCGGCACTTCGCTGCAGCCCTCGGCGGCATGAACGGCACGTACAACGGGGAGCAGTTCGTCATCGCCCACGCCCGGGGGCACCTGTACGAGTTCGTCGATCCGCACCGGATGGTGGCGGATCCGGACGTGGCCGGGAAGTACCGGACCTGGGACCTGGGCAACCTGCCCTGGGATCCTCAGCAGCTGGACTGGAGGCTGGAGGTGATCAAGAACGCGAGCTCTGTCGCCCAGGACGTGAAGCGGACCCTGGGCAAGTGCGACGAGATCGTGATCGCCACCGACGTCGACCCCACGGGCGAGGGCGGCATGATCGCGGTCAATGCCTTCCTCGAGTTGGGGCTGAAGCCGGGCAAGTGGTCGCGCATGTACTTCACTGATGAGGCTCCGGCCTCGCTGCAGAAGGCCTTCGCCGCGCGCAAGGTCATTCCGTCGCTCTTGGACTTCGACGAGTACCGCAAGGCGCGTTACCGCTCACAGTTCGACCTGCTCTCGATGCAGTTCACCCGCATCGCCACGAACATGGCGCGCCAGTCCGGGCAGGACACGGTGCTGCGCCAGGGCCGGTTGAAGTCGGCAATGGTCAAGCTCGTCGGCGACCAGCTGAAGGCGTACAACGACTACGTCAAGAAGCCGTTCTTCCAGAACCGGTTCCGTGACGAGAACGACGTGATGTACACGAACCCGGAGGAGCCGCGGTTCGACCAGAAGGACCAGGTGCCGAACCAGTACGGCCCCTCCCCCGTCGTGCTCGACGGCAAGGCGGCGAAGCAGACCGCGCCACCGAAGCTGCTGGACCTGGCCGCACTGTCCTCGCTCCTGGTGGGCAAGGGGATCAAGGCCCAGCTCGTGCTTTCGACCTACCAGTCCATGTACGAGGCCCAGGCCGTCAGCTACCCGCGCACTGCCGACGTGACGATCACGCCCGAGCAGTTCGACGAGCTCGCGCCCCTGGTGGACAAGATTGCCGGGGTCGTGGGTGTGGACGTGAAGCTCCTGACGCACCGCCAGCCGCGCAAGACGCACGTCAAGCCCCAGGGCGCGCACGGTGCGAACCGGCCGGGCCCGAAGGTGCCCGCTTCACTGGACGAGGTCGAGCAGCGCTTCGGCAGGGCCGGCCGCCTGATCTACGAGACGCTGGGCAAGAACTACCTGGCGATGATCGCCGAGGACTACATCTACGAGCAGCAGAAGGGCCACGTCAAGGACTATCCGGACTTCGTGGGCATCGCCAACGTGCCCATGTCGGCGGGCTGGAAGGCGGTGTTCGATCCGGACGCCGGCGACGACACCGCCGAGGGCGACGAGAACGAATCGGCCAAGGGCCTGGGTACCAACGCTGAGCCCTTCGTCTTCGAGGGTGCGAACAAGCGCCCCGAGCACCCGAGTATGAAGTGGCTGATGAAGCAGCTGGAGAAGCGCGACGTGGGCACGGGTGCCACCCGGACCTCGACGTACTCCGAGGTGACCTCGACGAAGACGAAGTACCCGCTGCTGTTGGAGAAGGGCCGCAAGCTCACCCTCGCCGAGGCCGGGGACATGAGCTGGCGGCTCCTGCCGGGGACCCGGATCGGCGATCTGGCGCTGACCGAGAAGGTCTATGCCGATATGAAGGAGATTGCCGCGGGCAGCGGCCCGAGCGCAGAGGAGCGCCTCGCGGTCGTGGCCGACTGGGTGCGCGAAGACATCGCGACCATGCAGAAGAACGCGGCGACGATGCGCTCCGCACTGGGGCTCAAGGAGGAGGCCGTCACCCGGAAGGAGCGGGCGCAAGGTACCTGGGCCAAGACGGGCAAGGATGTGGTGTTCGCGCGTGAGTGGGGCGGCCACCGCTTCACCGACGACGAGGTCGCCCGGCTGCTGGCCGGGGAGACGATCGAGTTTTCGGCGAAGAGCACCACGGGCAAGGCCTACGAGGTCTTCGGCGAGCTTGACGAGGGCACCTTCAAGGGCCGGAAGTTCGTCGGGTTCCAGAAGCTCGGCTTCGGCCGCCGCGACGCCAGCGGCAACGCGCTGCCGCCGGCGTCCTGGTGCCACTACACCTTTACGCCCGAGGAGATCGACCGCCTCATGGCTGGCGAGGGCGTCGAGTCCAGCGACTTCGTCTCAAAGAAGGGTAACCGCTTCCAGTGCAAGGTCTTCTTCCGCGAGGAGAAGAAGGGTGAGGGTAAGAAGATCGTGCCTGACTTCGAGGCCTCCCTGGACTCCCCGCCGAAGAGCTGGTGCGGGGTTGCCTTCACCGACGATCAGCTCGCGGCACTGGCCGCGGGCAAGACGATCAAGGGTACGGGCTTCACCTCGAGCAAGGGAAAGAAGTTCGACGCGACCTTGGCCTGGAAGGACGAGGGCGGCAAGAGGAAGCTCGTCCCCTCCTTCGGCTGAGGTTGCGCAGACTCGTTCCTGAATGATTATTCGGAGGTCAGTCCGACAGACTGCCCGTCCACGTACATCAGCACGCCACGGCACCGCCCGACGGCATCGGATCGCACGTCCGAGTCCGTTGGGCGGTGCCATTCTTGCGTCAGTCACGCTCGATTCGATAGGTCTATCTAAGGTAGAGTAGTCATGTATCCCTCGTCTATGAGGGCATTCGGACAGGCACAGACAAATCAGTGGTGGCAGCAGGGAGAGATTCATGGCGAAGATGTCGTACAAGGTGCCGACGAGCCTCAACAGGTCGTTCCTCGACCACGAGATCACGCTCAGCAAGGGCGGCTGGGCGGCCAAGCCCTCCCCCATCAAGCAGCTGTTCTTCTTCGGCGGGGGCGCGCTGGCGCTGCTGTGGGCGGTGACGCAGACCTTCGTGGCGAGCTCGGGTCCGGTGTTCATCACGCTCTTCGTCATCTGGGGCCTGGCACTGATCGTCTACTTCGGCGGCATGACCAAGACCAAGGAGCTGCGGGCGATGAACGTGCCCGCCCTGCTGGCGTACGCCCCCTCCCGTGCACGCAACGTCTTCACCCGCCGCAGCTCGGACCCGAGCGACTTCTACTCGATCGTCGGCATCGACGGCATCGAGGAGGACGGCCGGATCCACTTCTCCGACGGCGGTGAGGGGCAGGTCTACCTGGTCGTCGGCTCAGCGTCGTACCTGCTCTTCGACGAGGACCGCATCGGCATCCTGGACCGGGTCGACGCCTTCTGGCGCAAGATCGACACGAACTGCGAGTGGGCCTTCGTCACCACGAAGGAGCCGCAGCGGATTTACCACCAGGTGGCCTCGCTCGAGCACCGCAACCACGCCCTCGAGGTACGCGACCCTGACCTGATCGAGCTGCAGAACGAGCAGTATGACATCCTCACGCAGCACGTCGGTGGCAAGTTCACCTCGATCCACCAGTACCTGCTGCTCAAGGGCAAGAGCGCTGACGCTCTGCGCCGGGCGCACATGGTGCTGCAGTCCGAGGTCGAGGGGTCCGCGCTGATGATCAAGGAGGCTACGGTCCTCGACCGCGAGGAGACCGAGCCCATGCTGCGGGTCTTCTACCAGGGCATCGAGGACGACCTGCACTCTCTCAAGGCCTCACTGAACTGACCGGGCCGAGCTGGACGAACAAAGGAAGGACGAAGGGTGACATGGCGCTGATGACGAAGGCCCGCGCGCAGCTGGGCATTCCGGGGAAGAAGCCCCGGGGCGGGGACGCGACGGCCGTGCCGGGCGTGGATGAACTGGAGGCCGCTCTCGACGGCGATCCCGCCACGGACGGGACGGCGGAGCCGTCCGAGGTGACCGCGCCGGCGGTCGCCGCTGAGCCGGCCGAGGTGGCCGAGCCGAAGAAGAACTGGTGGCAGCGCCGCCAGGAGATGAAGAAGCTGGAAGGGCGGTTCGACTCGTATCCGCACCTGCTGGCGCTCAAGCCTCGGGAGAAGTACGTCTTCCGCTCCGACTACTTCGAGGTCGACGGTTCCGTGGCGTGCGTGCTCGCGTTCTTCCACGACGACGCCGCCCACGACAACTTCGCCGCGTTCTGGGGCATCGACCGGATCCCGGACGGGCTCGACGAGCGCGTCACCGCGGTCGTCCTGGAGCAGGTGCGCCGGATGGACGAGAAGTGGGTGGATTCGTTCACCAAGCAGTCGGAGAAGCTCGACCGCCTTGACGCGAACGAGCAGGAGGAGACCGGCACGACCTCCTCCAAGCGCAAGGCCGCCAAGATCTCCTCTGACCTGGAGGTCACCATCGGCGAGATCCAGGACGGCGCGAGCTACCTGTCGGTGCACAACCGCCTGTTTCTCAAGGCTCCGGACCTCGAGACGCTGGACGACTCGGTCGACCGCGTCACGCGCCTGTACATCGACCGCTTCGGCACGCTGAAGGCTGCGGCGTACGCCGGCGAGCAGCGCCAGGAACTCTCGGGCCTGTTCAAGAACAACGAGAAGAAGCGCGGCAAGGGCTTCCACTTCACCTCGACCGAGCTCGCGGGTTCGTACTCGCTGGTGACTAACGGCCTGAACGACCGGGGCGGCGAGTACGTCGGCTACATGGTCGGCGACGTCAACAACTCGGCCGTACTCATGGACGTGAACCGGTACGAGCACCACGTTGTCGTGGCAGACGGGACCCTGAGCGAGTACCTGGATCGCCAGCGTGTGTCGAACATGTGGTGCTCGAAGATCTCGCAGGCCTGCATGCTCGGCAACGGCTCGGTGGTCCACCTCGTGCTGGACGGGGCGGACCTGGACAAGCTGGGCCCGAACTTCGAGCGGTTGACCTCGCGCGTGGACCTGAACCGCGGTGACGTCAATCCCTTCGAGCTGTTCGGCGACGAGGACGACGAACTGACGGTCTTCGCAGCGCAGATGGAGAAGCTCAAGCTGATGTTTGAGCAGCTCTACGAGACCACGGACGGGGCAATCGGCTCGATCATCCGCTCTGCGCTGGAGGACACGGCGACCGACTTCTACGTCGAGCAGGGCATGTGGCGGCACAATGCCAAGGACCAGCGGCACCGCCTGCGCGTGGTCAACATCCCGCACCCGCAGGTGCCGCGGCTGCAGATGTTCGTCTCGTACCTCGACACCGCGCACAAGGCCCTGCTGAACTCAAGCAAGACCGACCCCGACCAGCTGCGCGCGTACAACGTGCTGCGCGGCATCGCGAACACGATGCTCAGCACGAACGGCGACCTGTTCAACAACCACACGGCATCGGCCGTGGACGGGGTCCGGGATGCCCGGCGCGTGGTCTACGACTTCTCGCGGCTGATGCGCCGCGGCAAGGGCGTGGCCATGGCCCAGCTGGTCAACATCGTCGGCTTCGCCGTCGGCAAGCTCGGGCTCGGGGACACCGTGGTGATCCACGGCACCGAGCAGATTGACGACCGCGTCAAAAAGTACCTGCGCGACCAGTTCGAACACATGCACGAGCGCGGCGGCCGCGTGGTCTACAGCTACAACGACGTCGACAAGATGCTCGCGGACTCGGACTTCAACAAGTTCGACGCCGCGGACTACACGCTCTTCGGGCCGATGCGCGACCGCACGGTGGCGGAGTACCAGAAGCAGCTGCACCAGCAGATCCCGCCGGACCTCGCCCAGCTCATCACGACCAAGGGCGAGAACCTTACCTACCTTCGCCGGGACGTGTCGAACGTGGTCTTCCACCTCGACCTCGCGCTGGGGATCAACCCCTTCCGCGAGGCCCAGCGCAGGCAGGTTCGCCTGGAGGCCGCCAAGGCCGACGAGGCGGCCCGGATGGACCAGCTGATGAAGGACAAGCCGGCACCCGGCGCGAAGCTCACCAGCGCCCGCCAGAGCGTCGAGTCCGAGGAGGACCGCTCTGAGGACCAGGTGGGGCGGGCCGACCGCAGGAAGGAGATGAAGAAGGCCGGGACCGCCCCGCGGAAGCTGGGCAAGTCATGACGGCCATCACGGACACGACAGACAGGAAGGGAAAGATGAACGGGACCATCACGCTCGCGGCGCGGGCCCGGGCCGCGGCGACTGCCCGGGGCGGGCTGGTGCGCGTCCTGGCTCTGTCGCTGCTCGTGGCACTGGTTGTGCCGCTGCTGATGACGGTGTTCGCGCCATCGGCGCACGCTGCCGACGACGAGGACCGCGACAATTACTCGCTGTACCAGCTGGCGTCGAATGCCTCGACGTACTTCAGTCAGGAGAACTCCCCCGAAGGCAAGGACAAGCCCGAGGATCGGATGAACGAGGACTGGCGGGCGATCACCGCCGACCCGGCGACGGGCGGCGACATGCTCGGCTACGCCGACTCCGAATTCAGCCTCTTCAACGTAGTCGGCTGGCTCTTCGCCGAGGCGACGGGCTCCACGCAGACCATCGGGTACGACACGCTGAATGCGACAGCCAGCGGCAGCGGCAAGAACGTCTACTCCGGCATGGTGGACTACGCCCACTTCGGCGCGGCCAACGCCGACCTCGGCCTGGACACGATGTCCTCGGGCATCGGTGGACAGATCCTGTCGCTCATCGGCGGCGGCGGGATCTGGCTGCTCTACGCGATGGCGCTGGCCGTGGGCACGCTGTTCTATCTCATCATCCAGCTGCTGAAGGTGCTGAACCCGTTCATGTGGTTCTACCAGGCGGTCGCAGGCGTCGCGGACTCCGGCGGCAATACGAACAGCGCGCACCAGCAGGACCTCGCCGACGGGATGAGCGGTGGCCAGGCCGGCGGCGGTGCCCTGGCGGGCCTGCAGCACTGGATCGCAAGCTGGTACGGCCTGCTGCAGTCCATCGCCTGGGAGGCGCTGGTCCCGCTCTTCATCGGATTCCTGATTATTGGCCTGGTGCTGTTCAAGAAGATGGACCGCGGCTCGGCGATCAAGAAGCTCGTCGTGCGCGTCGTCTTCATTGGCGTGGGCCTTCCGCTGATGGGTTCGATGTACACCGGCGTCCTGGACAAGTTCGATGACTCGCTGCTGGGCCAGCACGCCGGCCCGACCCGTGTGGTGCTCTCCACGTACGTGGACTTCGAGGCCTGGATGATGAACGACCGTCTCGGCGTTCCCGATGAGGCCGTTATCGCCTGGGACAACGGCCAGGCCAGCAACAACGCGATGATGTCGGTGCGCACGACGGCACTGGCGATCAACAAGCAGGCGCACGGTTCGACCTTCCGCGACATCAGTGTGGGCCCCGGTGCGACCAATGCCGAGACGGCCTGGAAGAACAGCCTGGTCGGCATGGAGGGCAGCCCGGCGGGTGACTTCAACGCCGTGGGCGAGACCTTCGGCATGCTCAACAGCTACATCTCGGGCCAGATTACATCGGCGTCGGACTTCGAGTCGGGCATCAAGAGCGCGATTACCAACCTGCCGGTCAACAGCGACGTGAAGAAGGAGTGGTTCATCGACAAGAAGTCCTACGGTGACAGCGACAACTTCGGCGGGCACGGCGAGTCGGACTACATCCCGACCAACCACCCGGTGCTGGCGGCCGGCGGCAAGGGCCTGACCTCCTCGAACCCGGGCGGGAACACGACGAGCTTCTCGACCCAGAGCACCAAGCACGGCTGTGGGTTCTCGGTCTGGGCGGACAACGCCCCGGTCTCCTGCAACATGTCGGCGCTGTCGGCGTACAACTACCTGAACACCGGCTTCGGCCCCGACTCGATGACGATGTACAGCTCGAACAACGTCACCAGCGGCCTGACCCGCGAGGACCACATGGCGGTCAGCCAGGTCGGCACGGGCCCGGCGAAGTTCATGTACTGGCAGAACGCCGGCGTCGTGTTGGGCAGCATGGTCCTGCTCGGCTTCTGGTACGCCATCGGCATGCTGGTGGGCGCGGTCAAGCGCACCTTCAGCCTCGTGGCCGCGGTGCCGTTCGCCACGCTGGGCGCGATCGCCGCGATCAGCAAGGTGATCGTCTACTCCGTCGCACTGATCCTCGAGGTGCTGGTGACGCTGTTCATCTACCAGTTCGTCTCGGAGCTGCTGATCTCCATCCCGGACATCATCTCCGGACCGGTGTCGGCCTGGATGTCCCAGGACGGCCTGTGGGGCTCAGGCATGCTCGGCGGGATCATCGTGGTCATCCTGACCCTGATCTCCTCGCTGCTGATCATCGGCATCACCTTGGCGCTCCTGCGGGTGCGCAAGGTCGTGCTGCAGGCGATGGACGAGGTGTTCACCAAGCTCGTGGACAAGTTCCTCGAGACCAACACCGCACCGAAGCCGGACAAGAGCGGCATGCTCCCCGCGCTGGCTGCGGGAGCCGGGGCCGGAGCGGGCATGGCCATGGGTAACAAGCTCGCCTCCGGCGTCGGCGGCAAGCTCGGCGGCAGCGGGGCCACGAAGCCCGGCGGCACCCCCGGTGCCAGCAAGGGCTCGTCGACCAACGCCGGCGGCCTGAACGGTGAGCAGAAGTCGCTTGCTACCGGGAAGGGCGCACTGGCCCTGGCCGCCGGTCCGAACGACGGTCCGGAAGCCGGCCCCGACGGCGGCAGCCCCGCCGGCCCCGGTCCGGTTCCCGGCGGTGGTGGTGACAGCGGCGGCCGCGGCCCGTCCGCTGGTGGTCCCGAGGGTCCCGGCGACAAGGGCGGTCCTCTGCAGCTCACGGGCGGCAAGGCGGGGAGCTCCCGCTCCGACAAGGAGACTGCTCAGACCCTGAGCGGCAAGGGCGGCCTGTCGAACCTCGGCTACAGCACCGGCCAGGGTCCCTCCTCGAGGGGCGGCCAGGCCACCGGCGGCCAGACGAGCTTCGGGCTCGGCGGCGCGCAGGGTGCTCCTGGTACCGGGCAGCCGGGCCATGGCCAGGGTCAGGGCCAGAAACGGGACGGGCTCACGGGCGGCACCGATAGCGGTGCGCACACCAGCCGTGGCCGTAAGGCGGACGCCGGCCAGTCGGCACCGACGCAGTTCGGCACTGGACAGCAGGCGGCTCCTGCCTCCTCGGGCCAGGGCCCGCGCTTCACCGCTGGCACCGTCGGGCCCGCGCAGGTGAACCCCGTCGTCGCAGCGGTCCCGGGGATTCCGGGCACCCGGGCGACGCGGGCCGCCGAAGGCCAGCAGCCGCAGGCCAACGCGGGTTCCGGCTCCCGTGCTGTGCAGGCAGGACCGGGTATCCCGCAGGCCAGCGGCAGCCAGCGCCGCAGCCCGCAGGCTCCGGTCCAGGCTCCGACCGGCCAGGGCAGTGCCCACCGGGCTCCGGTCCAGCCCCGCACCGGCGCTCCGGCGCAGGCGCAGGCGCAGGGCCAGTCCGGTCAGCGTCCGCAGGCCCCGGCTCCTGCTCCTGCTCCTGCTCCTACCCAGCCCCGTGTCGGTGGCCGGGTTACCGGAGGCGCTCAGGGCAGCCAGGGTGTCCAGCCGACTCCACGCAGCGGACGTCGACCGGCACCGGCGGCTCAGGCTTCGAAGGCTTCGGCTCCCACCCCGGCCCCGAAGCCGTCGCAGCAGGCTCCGGCCCAGCAGCGGCGGACGGCGGATCCGGCTCCGAAGCACCCGGACGGTCCCGTGTCGCGGAGGAAGCCGGCTGAGGACCCGAAGAACTGATCGTTGGTGATGAGGGCGGCGCACTCCGACAAGGGGTGCGCCGCCCTTTGCGTGCCACGGGGGAAAGGATGGAACGGATGAATCTGCGAGGCAAGGCGCGCGACGAGTTTCCGCTGGGCTGGTGGCACTCGGGGCGCTGGTGGCTCGAGGGAGCGCGCGAGCTGACGGTGAACTGCCTGGCCGCGTTGGCTGCTGTGTTTTTCCTGCGCGAGGCGCTGCGGCTGGTCCGCGATCGCGACAGCCCCGCTGATCTGGCGCGCCGGCGGGTGCCGACGGAGGGTTGGGTGGCCGGGCTCCTGCTCGGATGCATGGCTTTGGGTAGTTCAACGGCCCTGGCGGCCGTGGCAACACAGACGGGCTCTCCTGAACGGGGACTGGTCCAGGCGGCGGTCCTCATCGCCGTCTTGTGGTGGCTGGCCAACGTGGTCGTTTCAGTAACCGTGCTTGCGGTGCTGGCCAGGTCGCGGGTCCGGCAGCGGGACACCTGGGCCGAGATCGATTTCGTCGAGACACATGAGCCGAAGAACGGACGGCCGCCGGAGACGATCGAGGAGTACCGGGCGCTGCGCCTGAAGGGCGGACGGCTGTAGGGCTCCTACGGGACTGCCAGCCAGTCAGACAAAAGAAGACCCCGTGGACGTGATGTCCACGGGGTCTTCTTTTCCCGTCGGGCGGCAGTCGTACTGGAGCACCGGCCTAATCCCTCCGGGGGCCCTTGTCGAAGATCCGCGAGATGCGGTCGATTCCCTCGGCGCTGAAGATGTCCGAGACAGTGCCGGAGGTCCCGCTGCGCGGCAGCTCCGAGCGCAGGGTGAGCTTGGCATACCCCCTGGTCGGCCGGGACTCGATGACGTAGACGATCTCGTGCGAGACGAAGGCCGAAGTGGCCGAGTCCGGCTTCTTCTGGTGGGTAAGCACCCGGAAGCCGGCCCGGGTGCCGATGTAGTCGAAGAAGCGTGTAAGTTTCTCCTCCTGGAGCTGCCGCCGCTCCCCCGCGTTGCGGCCGGAGACTTCGATCAGCTGGATGTGCGTGCAGTCGACATCGTCCGTCGGCCGGCGGATGTCGTCGAAATCCCAGGTGGCTCTTGCTGCGCGCAGCTGCTCGTCGCTGGGGTACGCCACCCGCTCCTTGTAGTACCTGATCGGTCCGATGAGCGTCATGTCCGACCTCCTGCATCCTGTCTGGCGCGCGGGCGCATCCCGGGAGAGAAATGGCAGAGCCCCGCGGATGCGTGGTCCACGGGGCTCCGGTGCTGCAGGTCGATCGGGGCAGTCAAGAGGTCAGCCTCCTCAGCCGCAGTACTTGGTCTTGACGGCTTTGCCCTGCTCGCTGTCGACGGGCACGAGCACGACGTCGTTGACGCCGTTGGAGAAGACGAACTCCATGGTCGACTTGTCTTTGCCGAAGCTGATCGAGCCGGTCTCGGTGGTGCTGCGGCCAGCCTCGGTCCAGTCCACGGAGGACTTGGACTCGTTGATCTTGCCGGTGCCGCGGACGGTGTAGGCGTCCTTGAGCTCGCCCTTCGCCGCGGCCGCCTTAGGGTCGTCGAGGACGGAGTTGATGGAGTGGCAGGCGAGGTCCTGGCGGCTCGCGGTGTCGAAGTAGGTGATCTGGTCACCGTCCACGACGACGATGTCGCCGTTCTGTCCTTCCGAGGTGGCGAAGTACCGCCCGTCCCCGCCGGAGCTGCTGCAGCCGCTGAGCACCAGCGCGGCGCATGCCAGGGCCGCAGCGGTCGCGGCCAGCTTCGTCCGCGTCACGTGTGCGGTCCTGGTGATGTCCATGGTCTTCTCGTCCTTCTGGTCGGTCCTGTCGTCCTGGCTCTGTGTCCAGGCAATGAGTGTTCGGAAGGTCCAGCGTCTCGGCTCCACAGTTCAGAACTGTTTCCCCGAGCCCCGTTCCCAGGCCACGCCCGGGAGCCGAAGCTGGACTATCCACGCCCGCCTGGACGGACGATCTGCTCAGCCGGGGCTGAGCAGATTTCCACTCGTATACCTGTTTTCTCTACCAGTATGGCAGACCACGTACCACATGTACCACCTTGCACATGTCAGTCAGGAGATGACAGGGACAACTCCAGACACAGAGAGCAGCAAGCGGATCCCTGCGCGGAGAACGCCTGTAGGACCGCGGCGTCGTGTCCGGTGTGCCACTCGGACCCGTCGGGGCCGGGGGTTACACCGCACGCGGGGAGGAGGTGACCGGGTGTGGAGTAGAGGTGGTGGACGGTGCAGGGGGCAGAAGCAACTGACATGTCCCCATTGTCGGACACTGGGCCGTTTTGTGCCGAGCCGGCAGCGGACCAGGATCAGTCCGTTCCGGGCGTTGTCGGAGCCCTTTCATAGCTTGGTGCCCAGGGGATCGAAGAACAGGACCAAACGTGATTCCCGGGAGAGAGGCGGCAGGCCGTAGCCGCCATCTTTGTGGGTCGTCTATTCGAATATATGTTCTAAGGTTGTGTTATGTCCTCCGAAGAGTTCGCCGCTGCACTGCAAGCGCAGTATGCGCGGCGGGCCGGCCCGATCGGGCTGACCGCGGAAGAGCTCGACTTCGAACACTTCCCGGCCAAGAACGGGTATCCCGGAATCCCCGTCAAGGCATGGATCCGGTTCCCGAACTGCGCAGAACTGGTGGACGGCGAGGTCTTCGCCTGGACAGCGAAAGCGGTCGAAGTGACGTGGAAGGACGGGCCGGTGACGTACCGGACCTGGGTGTGGAGTTCGGCGGTTACCCGCCGGGAAGAAATGATGAACAGGAATCTTGGAGAGCGGACCCGTGGCAAGAGCAACAACTGACAGCCCCCTGGATGTACCGGTGCAGGTCCGGTTTACAGCAAAGGGCATTCCCCTGGCCGTCAGATGTGACGGCAGGATCTGGGCTGTAGCAGCAGGGCCTGTGCACTGGTTCACCCGCGCCGACTGGTGGAACACCGCCAAGCGGGCACCGGTGGGCTGCGGTGACCTGGTCAGCGTCGAACACTGGCAGGTCCAGGTCCGGCTGACATCCACTTCGGCGCTGCGAACCTTCGAGCTGCGCCGCGACCCACTGTCCGAGCAGTGGCTGCTGGCCGGGATCAGCGACGTCGGGGCTGCCGCGGCCTGAGCCTCGGAGAATTCCACCTGTCATCCCCCTATCGACTCATATTTGAGTCATGGCTATTGATGACTACATTGCTTTCAGTGCTGACATTGCATCGTCTCTGCGATACAGTGCTGATACAGCATCATCCGTCAGTCGATACGCATGCAGGTGGGGTACATGTCTTCGGAACGCCAGGGACAGCTTGAGGTAGGCACAAGCTCGCCTACCCAGGCTGCGCTCCCGGCCGAAGATGAAGCATGGGCAAGCTTTTGGGCTGGCATCGCCGCCATATGGGTGACGCTGCCTCCGTCAGTTCAGCAGGAGTATGCTGCGCGCTATCCAAAGGGGCAGGAAAAGGCGGCAGGCTAATCAAGTGCGCTAAGCCCCGTCCGGATTATCCGGACGGGGCTTCGTTTTGTAGGGCTATGCCCAGCAGGCTGGGTGTTACGCCGTAAAGATTGGCTCATGGGCAACATCGTCGTCCCAGTAGTTGAAGCGGTCACCCAACACTGCCAGCAAAGCCCGAGGCTCAAAGCGGACGCGCAGCTCCAGTCCCCACCCTCGTATGGTCGTGACCGCAGCGTTCGCGAGGTGCACCCACATTGCGTCTTCGGTAAAGACATCCGCCGGCGGCATCGGATCGTCTGGGCGCTCCTCCGCCCGCAGGAGGCCCTGTACCCGTTCCAAGTCGTCTTTGGTGAGTGCGTTCATATTCACACCCAAGCGGCGTGCCCGGCCGTTGACCACGATGTTGACGACAGCGAGGAGAAGGTGCCAATCCTTCCATCCTTGGGCACGCAGTGATGCCATAACTTCCGTGAACTGCTGGTCTTTGGCGAGACGCTGAAGCGTCAGCCGCACCGGAGGCCGCATCGTCTCGTAGCGGCCCGCGATGGCATCAAGAACCTTGGCATGGTCGTAGGCCGCGGCGTGTTGCGGCAGCTTTCCGCGCAGCCTGGCATCAGGCTGCGGCGAGCGGGGTTTATCGGCTCCGATGAGGCCGTCGGACAATCCGCTGATTTCGTCATAGAACGCATCTTTGTGAAGGTCGACGAGTTCGTCATACGGCCGTACGCAGGTCAGCATGTTCGGCAGGTTGTGTTCGTAGGTCCGGTTCATCACATCGACGAATGCCCGCTGTCCCAGCAGGGACTGGGTGACGATGACCTGGAGCGCCGCTGAGGCAACCTCCAGTTGAACCGCCTCGGCCGTTCCGGTTCCGGAGCGGGTAAGGGTTACCAGATGTCGCGGTGTGCCTTCACTGCGCCCAGACGCTGGCGTAAAGGCCGATCCGGGTTCGACGGGCTGGTCGGCGACGTCGACCTCTACACGGATCTCACCTGGCATGAGAAGGAGGTCTTCCCCGGCAAGGTCAGCAAGGGTGATCTGTGCGGCAGCAACAAACCGTTCAGCTGCCAGAACGTGCGCGCGGTCATTTGGGGTCGTGACAATCCACACGTTGCCGAGTGCGCCCCAGGTGTACTCGCGAACCGGACCGGCATCGGAGAATGGCCGTCCAAGGCCGTCCCGGTCCGCCGTATCGGCGATCTCGTCTTCTCCTGGGTGGTCAATGTGCGCCACCGAAGCCAGCATGGGAGTCACGAGCTGGTCAAGCTGTGTGGACTTTACAACCGACTCGATGGCGGGCACCAGTGCCGGGCGAAGGGCGGCAGTGGCCCGGAGGATGTGGCACTGGTTGAGCAGCATGTCCTGGAAGTACGGATAGCGTTCGAGGCTCCAGGGGTCTCCTGCCAGCTGGGCCTGGGCCCAGATTCCGATTCTGAACGTTTGGGTTGCTGTCAGCCACTGGCCGGCCTGGTGTTCATAGGTGGCAGCCAGGATGATTCCCCGGGCCATGAGGACGGCAAGATCGGGGCCACCGCTCGATTTGGCGATCATCGCCGCACTCATCGCATACTGTTTCGCCGCCAGCGGGAGTCCGAGGTCGCTGTAGACCGCCGACGCGAGCAGCATCATGATGGCCGCTCCCTCCGCGGTGTCCCCACTGAGCCAGTTCAGTTTTGCGGAGTGAATCTCCCGGAGTGCCTCCACGGGACGGCCTCCCTCGAGCAATGCCATGGCACGGCTCTGTGCCCGGTCGCCGGCCGCCGCCTGGCCGGAGCGCTGAACGGTCACGTTGTCCAGCGACTGCCGCACCTTGAAAAAGTCCGGATGATCGATCAGGACGGGCGCGGTGAGGTCGAAGATCGACATAAGGTCATCCAGCGGTACCATCGGTGCTTCCGGCAGAATCTCCACGAGATCCACCAAATACCGCATGCCGGCGTCCAGATCGCGCAGCTCCGCGTCTGACGGCATGGCGGGGAGCGTGCGTCCTTCCCGTTTGGCGGCGCTCAGCTTTTGGTGGATCTCTGACAGCCGGGGGCCGGGGCCGGCGGCTTCCTCGAGTTCCTCCAGTGTCACATCGGGGGCCCCAAGGGCGAGTATGGCCGTGGCTGCCAGCAGGCCTGCTTTTGCATTTGATCCTGCTGCGGCAGCCAGTCCGGCTTCGAGCAGACGCTCCAACTCAGCACTCCAGGCTTCTGCCTCATCAGCCGTGACAGTGGTTCCGCCACCTGGCAACGTCGCCTGTAGGAGCCGGAGAAGGGTGATGGCGTCAATCAGAACGCCGGAATCGGATGGCTGGGATGCGAGCCGGTTGAAGTAGCCACGGAGAATCGCGTCAACTGGCTTCAGCGTGTTCATACCGAAGCCGGTTGCGATGACGATCTCGTAATCGACGCGGTTCAGGACGCTGGGGTGCCCATCGGCGGCGTTCCGGAGCACGTACGCCGCAGCCAGCCAGTCCGGCAGGTCGGCACGCGCCGCAGGATTCAGGCTGGAGAACCGAAGCCCCTCCCTCAGATCAACGATCTCCCCCATGGAGCCCGACAGGTCCGACGGGGACCGCCAGCGGTCACGCTCCTCGAGGTACCACTCGGGGAGCCCCTCATCGGAGTCTTCGCGTGCGGGTGCGAGCGAAGAGGGCACATGAAGAAATTCAACGGCGAGGTGGAACAGGTCAGGGCTGGCAAGCTCATTTGCGATCGCCTGCGCGTCCCAAATGTCCAGTGCAATCGAATACTGGCTGCGTGCATGTTCCTGGAGCTCATGCCTCTTCGCTGTGTCGACAGGGCTGATGGTGAAATAGATGACACGGTTTACGGGTTCACCTTTGCCACCGATCTTCGCGAGATCAGACTTGATCTTGGATGGAATTTTGGTGCGCTGGGCAGTGACTGCAAGGACCACGGCGTCTTCTGTGGCGAGGGCGGTGAAGAAGGACGTGTCGGGCAGCTCTTTCGCCACAACAGTCCAGAAGCTTTCGGCGTCCCGGCCTCCATCGCCGCCGGCGGACACCGGGCCAGTCGCCGGTATGACGTTGCTCACGATGCGGCGGCGGGTCAGGCCGAGACACAGCTGCTCGAACGCATGATGCGCGTTATTCTCACCGATGCTCTCAAGGTGGAACCGGATCTGAGTGGCCAGTTGGGTAGGAGAGTTCAACGTCTGGGGCTCCTGGATTGGTACGAATCTGTTCCCTTGATCTCCCGGCCTGTTACGACCTCCACGCCGGGGCACCTCATGTGGCTGATCTCTTACTTGGCCGGCCGATCCATACCAAGTGCCTCTCAGCGATAGGCTGCCCTCGCAACATACGGCCCCGCAGCACGCCCACCCTTGTTCGGCCCTCGACCAACTGAAGACCTTGATCACCTGGATTGATCAGATCCCGGTCGAGCACGATGGGCCACCGCTTCCAGGTCCCGTGGGTCTCCCAGCAGAGCTTCACGCCCATGTGCACGCCGTGCTTCCGCACAGCTATCGAGTGGTCAGGATCAGCTTCGTAACATTCGATGGCATCACCATCGGAGGGCCCTGTCGGCATCGCCACAAAGTCTTCGACGGGCAAGGTTTCTACCTGCCAATCGATCCCGCTGAGGTCGATCTCACCGTAGTCATTCAGGAAGGGGTCATGCCCGGCGTGGTCGAACACCCATTGTTCGAGCACGTCATCGGGCCAGCGAAGTTGCCTGGCCTTCGGCAGCTGCCGGAATTCGGCGAACCCGTATCCCTTCTCGCTGCACTGGAGCGCGTCCAGGGAGAAATCAGCCAGGTGTAGTCCAGCGTTGTTGGTCGGTGTCATCTGGCACTTCTCCCGGATCTCGTGGGCATGCTTCCTGCGGCTTGTCCTGAAGCTATCGTCCGGCATCGGCTACTTCGTCGCGTAGAACGCCACTGCCGACGAGGCAGCGACGTTGAGCGAATCCACGCCGTTCATCATCGGAATTGTTACGCGCGCGTCGAGCACTTGATCGGTCTCAGGTCTCAGTCCCTCACCCTCGGTGCCGAAGACCAGCGCCAGGTTCGGATGGTCCTGGGCGACCAGCTCATCAAGAGTGATGGCACCTTCGCCGAGCGACATGCCGGCCACGAAGTAGCCAGCTTCCTTGAGTACCTCGAGGTCCCCAGGCCACGACTCGATCCGGGTCCACGGCACCTGGAACACCGTGCCCATCGACACGCGGATGGAACGGCGGTACAGCGGGTCGGCGCACTGGGGCGAGACCAGGACAGCGTCGATGCCGATGGCTGCGGCGCTGCGGAAAATCGCTCCTACGTTCGTGTGGTCGGTAAGGTTCTCAAGGACCGCGATTCTCGATCGTCCTCGTAGCTGAGCGGTTTCCGGCCCTTGTACTTTGGAACCACTGACATTCGTGTGGTCGACGATGTCCTCGAGGACAGCCACCCGCTGTGCGCTTGCGAGCAATTCCGCCAGCGGCACCGGAACCGGGCGGTGCATGGCCGCCATCGCTCCGCGGTGCAGATGGAAACCGGTGATTTCCTCCAGGAGGGCTGCCGTGCCGATGAAGACGGGGACGTCGGGATGGGCCTCGAAAACGTCACGCAGGTCCTCAAGCCATTTTTCGGCGAGGAAAAACGATCTCGGCTGGTGTCCCGCTGCCAGCGCGCGGCGCAGTACCCGCGAAGACTCGGCGATGTACATTCCCTCCGCCGGTTCGCGAAGTTTGCGGAGATGGACGTCGGTGAGCGTGGTGTAGTCCGAAACGCGGGGATCGTCGGCTGATTCAAGGTAGTGGAAGGTCACTGGAGAGTCATTTCGAAGGATTCGCGCATCATTTCACGAGGTTGGCGATCATGAAGCCCAAAGCAACGATGCCCAGGGTAAAGATCACGCTGCGCAGGACCTTGGGAGAGAGCTTGCGTCCCACCTTGGAACCGATCAGCCCGCCGATTGTCGAACTGACGGCAATGAGCAGCACAACGAGCCAGTTGATGCGATCGAAAGCGAAAATCAAGTAGGAGATGGCCGCCACCATGTTGACGGTGAGGGTCAGGATGTTCTTCATCGCGTTGGCGTTCTGCATGGTGCCGGAGAGGAAAACTCCGAGGATGCCCACCAGAAGGATTCCCTGTGCCGCAACGAAGTAACCGCCGTACACGCCTGCGAGGTAGACCAGTGCCACCAGGAGGAACCCGTGGCTCTTGTCCTTCAAGGCATGTTCAGGATTCTGTTCCCGGTTCTTGATCCACGCTTGGAGCTTGGGCTGGAACATGACCATCAGCAGCGCCACTACCAGCAAGACCGGTGCGACGTACCCGAACACCTTCTCCGGCAGGTGAAGCAGCAGCCACGCGCCCGTAATGCCGCCGAGCAGTGAGGCGGGCATGAGCTTCAACAGCTGCCGCCCCCTGCCGGCCAATTCGCGCCGGTAACCCCAGGCGCCTGCGGCAGTGCCCGCCACAAGCCCCATGGCATTGCTCATCGAAGCCACCACCGGAGCGACGCCCAAGGCGATCAGCACCGGGAAGGTCACCAGGGTTCCGGAGCCTACGACGGCGTTGATGGTGCCGGCCCACAGACCAGCGAAAAAGACCAGAATGCTGCTAAGAAGTTCCACAGTTGGTATACGCGTCCGGTCTAGCGGCGGGCGGTGGCGGTGTAGCGGCCGGACTTCTCCGTCACGTCAAGATCGAGCCCGAAGGTCTTGCTGAGGTACTCGTCCGTGAGGACTTCCTTGATAGGTCCGGCAGCCACGATTCCGCCCTCGCGCAGGAGCATGGCGTGGGTAAAGCCCGGCGGCACTTCCTCGAGGTGGTGGGTGACGAGCACCATCGCGGGGGCGGCGTCGTCCTGCGCCAGCTCACTGAGTTTGTGGACGAGTTCTTCGCGTCCGCCGAGGTCCAGGCCCGCGGCCGGTTCGTCAAGAAGGAGGAGCTCGGGGTCCGTCATCAAGGCCCGGGCGATCTGGACACGCTTGCGTTCGCCCTCCGAGAGTGTGGCGAAAGGCCTGTTCAGGAGCGGCCCCATCCCCCAGTCGTTCAGCAGCGCAAAGGCGCGGCGTTCGTCGTCGCGCTCGTAGCCTTCGCGCCAACGGCCGGTCACGCCGTAGGCCGCAGTCACCACCACGTTCAGGACGTTCTCCTGCTCCGGGATCTGGTTGGCCAGTGCTGCCGACGACAGGCCTATGCGGGGGCGAAGCTCAAAGACGTCGACGCGGCCCAGTACCTCGTCGAGGATGCCGGCCTTCCCGCTGCTCGGATGCAGACGTGCTGCGGCAATCTGAAGAAGCGTCGTCTTCCCGGCGCCGTTGGGGCCCAGGATGACCCAGCGTTCGCCCTCATTGACCTGCCAGTCGACCTTGTCCAGCAGTGCCTTTTTGCCTCGGACAACGCTAACGGAAGCCAAATCCAGAACATCACTCATAGGAGTAGACACTAGGACAAAAATGAAGATGACTGATAACCGGCGTGAACGCCGCATTGTGAAGCAAAACGAATTCGGGTGGGTGCGGCTCCGTCGATAGGATTGACGGCATGACTTCGAACTTGGCTGCGGTCAGCTATGGCGTGAATGTGAATCCCGAATCCCTGGATGAGGTGCGTAAGGCGCTGGCCGCTTTCGGTGCCACGGTGTGGTCGGAATCCAGTACGTCGTCAACAACACAGTCCGGCGATGCCCGCTACGAGGTGCACACCATCAGTTTCTCTGCCGAGGCCGGCACTGCCGAAACCCTCGGGACGCTTCGCCGCCTGGTGTCCGACGCGGCGCCGGCCGGAATCGATGTGGCGGTCGTTCCTGCGGCCCTGCGCGAGGCCGGGAGGAAGCTGCTGATCATGGACGTCGACTCGACCCTTATCCAGCAGGAAGTCATCGAGTTGCTGGCCGCCCACGCCGGAAAGCGCGACGAAGTGGCCGCAGTCACCGAGGCGGCCATGCGTGGCGAGTTGGATTTCGCCCAGAGCCTTCACGCCCGCGTAGCCGTGCTGGCAGGCTTGCCCGCCGCCGTCGTCGATTCCGTGCGTGACGAGGTGCGCCTCAGTTTGGGTGCGGCGGAACTGGTGGCCGCGTTCAAGGCAGCCGGCCACGTTGTCGCCGTTGTTTCCGGGGGCTTCAACCAGATCCTCGGACCTATCGCCGGGGATCTCGCCTTGGATCACTGGATTGCCAACGAACTGGAGATCGTCGACGGCGCTTTGACAGGAAAAATTCTTGGCGCAGTGATCGACAGGGCAGCGAAGGAAAAATACCTGCGCGAGTGGTCTGCAGCTGCGGGCATCCCCCTTGAACACACCATTGCCGTGGGCGATGGCGCCAATGACCTTGACATGCTGGGTGCCGCGGGTATCGGCGTTGCCTTCAACGCAAAGCCGGCTGTTCGGGCAGTGGCGGATGCTGCCGTCAACATGCCTTACCTCGACGCAGTACGGCACATCGCCAACGTCTAGCTCTTCTTTGGGGCCCGTCGACGTCACGAAAACCGTTTAGGACATACCTATAGGGCGTGACCATCGCAAGAGCGTGGCAGCTTCACTGCCTCCCATGCCTGCGGTGGTTGCGCCACAGCGCGTGGCATGGCACCTGATCCAGCCTGGTGACGTTCCCGTGTTGTTCCGTCTGCCGGCGTGTTCCAGTTCGTGTGGCAGGCAAAAAATGTGACCGGTCAGCTCGGCGGCTGACCGGTCACATTTTTTTGTGCCGTAGGCGCGCGGAATTGAAAATCCTGGTGCCACTATTCGTGACGCGGAATTATCAAGTCTTATCCAAGTCTTTACCGAAATGCCGATCAACGCCATCGGTTTCCTTCATTGCAATTAGTGCGTGATATGTTCCTATTTCCAACAGGAAATCCGCTGTCCTTTCCGGCTGCGGAAGATCAGTGCTAGGGCATGGTGTGAGCGGTTCGCGTAACGCATGGAAGTGGTGGAAACGCCGTGAGGAAGTAAAGCCGCCGAAAGGTCATCACGACCTTCCCGACGACCGTTTAGTGCCCTTGCATGAAATCTTTCCTGGGGAGAACACCGGTTACCAACCAGAACAGGAAAATGTAGATATGAGCTCGCTCGATGACGCCGTAAAGCAGTTGTTGTCCATTGAAGGTGCCACTGCGGCGGCCGTGGTGGACCACACCAGCGGAATGGCTTTGGCGCAGGGCGGAAGCCCCGGTTTTGACCTGGGGGTTGCCGCCGCCGGTAACTCCAACGTCGTCAGTGCGAAGATCCGCACGATGGCGGACCTCGGCCTGGACGGCGACATCGAGGACGTCCTCATTACGCTGGAATCGCAGTACCACCTGATCAACGTTTTGAACTCCACCGCCGCGAAAGGGCTCTTCGTATACCTGGTGCTTGACCGGACGTACGCAAACTTGGCGCTGGCGCGGCATAAGCTCAAGAACATCGCGAAGGTGATTTCAATCTGATTCCACCACAACACGTCTGATTCGACAGCAACAAGAAGGGGTGGACCGGCCGGAAGGCGGGTCCACCCCTCTTTGTGGAAAATTGAATGCTGCTGCCGGGCAGCGGAAGAACCTCGCTACCCGGCGGCCTTCTGTCATCCCGGCAGGAGCGTGTCTGTCACGCCTTTTGAACGACGGGCCGGGCTGTTCCCTGACGCGAACTTGTCACCCAGCATGTGGTGCACCAGGACATCCTCATTGGTGTTCGCATTGGCTTCGATGGATACCAGCTCACCGTCGCGCATCACGCCAATCCGGTGGCACCATCCGACGAGCTCGGACAAGTCGGAGGAATGGAGGATGATGGCCACTCCCGTTTCACATAGCTCACGGAGCATCCTGTAGACAATCTCTTTGGCGCCAATGTCTATGCCCCGGCTGGGGTGGCTAAGGATCAGGATGTCGCACTCTGCGGCCATCCACCGGGCCAGGCGCACTTTCTGGTGGTCCCCGCCTGACAGCGTGCTCATTGTCCCCTGGATGTTGCCGGTTTTGATGCGCATCTGCTGAACGACATCGATCACGCCGCGCAGCTGGCTGACCTCATCCTCCACCGAGGATGCTCCAGCCTGACGGTTCCGGCCCTGCTGGAGTTCCTCGGCGATGCTGGGGTCCTCGTGGAAGTTATGGTCCGAATCCGGGAGGAACCCGATCTTCCTGTGCCGGGCGTCAGTTTCGGACTGAAGATCCACCTGCTCGCCATTGACATGGATTTCCCCGCACGTCATGGCGCGGACGCCTGCCAGGGCTTCAACGAGGGCGTAAGTTCCCGAGCGATGGGTACCCACCAGGCCAAAGATTTCGCCCTTGGCCACGGTGAACGTCACGTCCCGAATGTCTTCCGCCACGCTGAGGTTGACTACCCGCAGAACCTCCTGATCTTCAAGGAGGCCGTTGGGGCGGTCGGAGCTCTCGGGTTCTTTCTGCAGCAGGAGGAGGGCGAGCTCTTCCACGGTGCACTGGGACGCATCAAGGATCCGGTGCACGACGCCTTCGCGGAGAACAGCAATGCGGTGGGCAATCGAGCGCACTTCATCCAACCGGTGGGTGATGTAGATGATGGCGCGTCCTTGGCCTGTCAGCATCCGCAGTACCTTGTGCAGCACTGCTACATCGTGGTCCGGCAAGGAAGCCGCGACCTCGTCCATGATGACCAACTGTGCCTCTTCCGCCACCATACGGAGGACTTCCACCAGGGCCTGCTCGGCGCGGACCAGGACTCCTACTTTCGCGTCAGGGTCCAGGTCCACCCCCACCTCCGCGATGAGCTTTGCTGCCTGGGCCCGGAGCTCGGGATGGGGCTTAGCGGCCTGGAACGTCCTGCGGAAGATAGCCTTGGCGACGGTCTGTTCAGGATCAAGCCGAAAATTTTGGGGAATGAGGCCTACGCCGCAGGCCTGGGCTGCTTCCAAGGAGTCCGGGTTGAAGTTTTCGCCGGCGAGGCTCATGCGCCCGCCGTTGGGTAGATGGGAGCCGGTCAGGACGTCCATCAAGGTGGTTTTACCCGCCCCGTTGGTGCCTATCAATCCCAGAATCTCTCCACGGTGCAGCGAAAAGCCTACACCGCGAAGGATGCGCCGCTGGTCGTGTGACGCACGGATATCGTCCACGTGCAAGAGAAGGTCCACAAAAGCTCCTGGTTTCGCGAAATCGGCGCTGGCGGCCGGAGAAATTCTTTTGGTGCGCATCGGTCCGGGCGGTGGGGCGCATTCACGAACGGAGCACATTGCCGAGTCAATCAGAAGAGACTTTGTAATGCAAAAAATGGTTCTTGAAACAGAAACTCACAAAACGTGATGGGAAAAGATGGAACTTTTATTGAATTGGTAAGTGACTCCAATCCCACGCAGCGGAAAGTGTGGTCAACAACAAAAGAGGGGGCCCGGGGCATTTTGTCCCGGACCCCCTCTTGAAAAGGCTTTACTGCTCTGACTTCCCGAAGTAGTCAGCGCCGCCTACGTATTCGGTGTGTCCCGATTCGACGTCCGCGGTGACCATCTTGGCTACTTCGGCGGCAAACTCTTCCACCGAGTACAGCTTCCCGGCCTCGGCGCGCCTGGCCTCGATGGCGCCGGGATTTGAACGGTCCAGGAGCGTCGCGGTCACCGTGCCCTCGATCATGTCCCCGGACACCACCACCAGCTTGATGCCTTTGTTGGCGAGGTCAGGCAGCAGGGCGCGCAGGGCGTCCTCCCCGGCCCGCTTGCTCTTGGCAACTGGCTCGTACTCGGGCATGGTTGGCACGGTCTCAACGAAATGCGCCTGGTGACTGGTGACGAAAACCACCCGGGAGCCCTCCGGCATGAGCGGAACTGCAGCATTGAGCATGTTGATCTGTGCATCACGGTTCAGCTTCAGGGCGTACCCCTCCTCCATCCCGGATTCCATGCCGCCGGAGGCGTTCAACACCAGGATGTCGAGGGAGCCGAATTCCTCCATGGCCGTACTGGCGAGGGCGTGAACGCCTTCTTCCGTGGTGAGGTCTGCGCCCACTGCTGTAGCGCGACCGCCCGCAGCCTGGATATCAGCCACCACCTTATTGGCGCGGGGCGCCTTCTGGCGGTAGTTGACGACGACGGCGGCACCTTCGGCCGCGAGGATCTTGGCAACCTCTGCGCCGATGCCGCGGGAGGATCCCGTCACAATGGCTGTCTTGTTATCAAGCGTTCCCATGCGTGCTCCTTCTGTTCACTTCTTCCACATCTTTGGGCCCTGCTTCCATCCTGCCGGTGGCAAAGCGGAATGCGTGTTGTGGAGCCCCCACAAATTGTTTGTCCCGGTGCGTCGGCGCTAGTGGCCCATGCCAAGGCCGCCGTCAACGGGAATAACGGCGCCGGAGATGTAAGCCGCCTCATCGCTCGCAACCCAGCGCACAACGTTGGCCACCTCCGAAGCCTCCGCGAAACGCCCCGCAGGAACGTTGGCAAGGTAGGACTTCTGGGTCTCTTCCGGAAGCTCAGCCGTCATATCCGTGTTGATGAACCCCGGTGCTACGACGTTTGCCGTAATGCCTCGGCTGCCCAGCTCCCGCGTCAGCGAACGCGCCATGCCCACCATTCCGGCCTTGGAAGCGGAGTAGTTGATCTGGCCCGGAGCGCCGTAGAGGCCGGAGACCGAGGAGATCAGGATCACCCGGCCCTTGCGCAAACGGATCATTCCCTTGGAAGCCCGCTTGATGACCCTGAAGGCGCCTGTCAGGTTGGTGTCCAGAACCGACGTGAAGTCGTCCTCGCTCATGCGCAGGAGAAGAGTGTCCTTGGTGATTCCGGCGTTGGCCACCAGAACCTCCACCGGGCCGTGGGCCTCTTCCACGATCTTGAAGGCTGCATCAATGGAAGCCTCATCCGTCACATCGGCTTTGACCCCCAGGATGCCTTCAGGCAACTCCGTTTCGCTCCTGTAGGTAACGGCTACCTTGTCTCCATTTGCGAGGAAAGACTCGGCAATGGCCAGTCCGATTCCGCGGTTACCGCCGGTAATAAGGACGCTGCGGCCGCTGGGTACTGCTTCAGGCATGAATGGGCTCCGAATTCTGCGGACTCTACCGCGATGACGAGGGATTTCCTGCCTCGATCTTAGCCGCCGCCTCCCGCAACGCGCTGGTAACCGCTTCTGCCAGCGCGGTTTGGGTGACTCATCGGATCGGTGAGAGAATTAACGGGAGCCTTTGGAGCGTGATTATTCAGCTGTGACACGAGAGAACAGTCCCCTGCAGCAGGTGCCCGGGGATCCGGACGCCTACTCGAGCGACCCCGAGGTCCATAGCATCACTGATGCAGCAGCTGCACACTCCGAGGACATGCGCGAACGCATGATCAAGTATTCAATAGCCATGGGCATTCGCATGGTCTGCATCGTCCTCATTTTCGTAGTGGATGGCTGGTTCAAGATCCTCGCCGTGGCTGGAGCTGTCTTCCTGCCCTGGATCGCGGTGGTTATTGCCAACGGCAGCGACAAAGCCGAAGTCCACAGTGATTCATTGCTGGACTACGTCGCCGTGCCGGAGATTGAAGGCACCAGCCAGTCCGGCAGCGATGAGGAACCCGAAGCGGATGACTCCGTCACCCTCCTCCAGGGCGAACTGGCGGATGACGAAACTCCCGCGGGCGACGATGCATCAGAGGAAGCCGGGAACGCCGGCGACGAACGGGCAGCTTCATGAACATCTTCAACCTCGGCGGCTTGGGCGGCGAGGAATCCCCGCGCGCCGCGGCGCCTGAACAATGCTCGCGCAAGGGGTGCCGGGCAGCGGCCGATTGGCAGCTCCTGTGGAACAACCCCAGAATCCATACACCTGAACGCCGCAAGGTATGGCTCGCATGCAACGAGCACCGGGCCTGGCTTGAGGATTACCTGCAAACGCGGGGTCTGTGGAAGGAAACCGTGCCTTTCGGATCCGCGGCAGCGTCAGTGGGCGGGACAGCCTGAATGTACCGTTTCCTGTTTTCCAGCAAGTGGCTGGGCTACTTTGTCCTGGCCGTCATCTTCGCGACGGCGTGCGTCTTCCTTGGCCGCTGGCAGATGGATCGGCGCGCCGAGACACTGGCTGAGATTGATCGCGTCGTCAGCAACTACTCAGCTACCCCGATGCCATTCGCCGATGTAAAGGACCAGTTCCGCCACTTGGATCCGGACCGTGAATGGACCCAGGTGGAGTTGCGCGGCAGCTATGACGTCGACGGGCAGCGGGTAGTCCGCAACAGGCCGCTCAATGGCCAACCCGGCTACGACGTCGTTGTTCCATTCCGCCTGACCACCGGCGAAACAGTGATCATCGATCGCGGCTGGCTACCGATTGGCAACAACACTCCGGGAAGGCCCGACGTCGTTCCATCGCCTCCTGCAGGTGAGGTCACGGTCGTCGCCCGCCTCAAGCCGTCCGAGCCGAAACTGGACCGCGGCGCGGTGGAAGGCCAACTCGCTTCCATCGACCTTCCGGGATTTGCCGAGGAACTGCCGTACACCATCGAAACGGGTGCCTACGGGCAGCTGGCAAGTGAGACTCCCCCTGTGCAGCCGATGCCTACGCCGTTTCCCAAGCCGGCCACTGAAGAGGGAACCCACCTTTCATACTCACTCCAGTGGTTCGCTTTCGGAGTGTTGATGTTCATCGGCTTCGGCTACGCTGCCCGCCAACAGGCACGTAACGCGGCAATCGATGCTGAGGACGATGAAGACGACGACGTCATCGCCGCTGCAGGTCCCCGGAAGCGGCCGGCACCGGCCCCCCGGCGAAACAAGAAGCCCACGTCGGAAGAAGAGGAAGACGCGATTCTGGATGCCCAAGGTTACTGAAAAGATCCCGGAGCCGGTCCTGTCGGTCAAGGCGGCGCTCACGGCGCTTGGCGTTGCGGATACCGTACGGATCTTCGACGAGGAAGTTCCGACGGCGGCAGCCGCAGCTTCCGTTTTGGGCTGTGAGGTCGCTGCCATCACCAACAGCCTCATATTTGAGGTAGACGGCGAACCTCTTCTGATCCTGGCGAGCGGCGCAGCGAAAGTCGACACGGCATACGTCGCCCGCCGGCTGGAAACGGGACAGATCCGCCGCGCCAAACCCGAATTCGTCCTGGCGCACACCGGCCAGGAAGTGGGCGGCGTGGCACCAGTGGGCCACCCCGCAAAGATCCGTACCATCCTGGACAACTCATTGAGGGTTCACTACGAACTGTGGGCAGGCGCAGGAGACCATCACTCGATGTTCTCCATTACCTACGAGGACCTGCGGCGAATCACCGACGCCGAAGAACTCGACGTCCGTTAGCCCGGCTGCGCCCGCGGCGCGGGCTTACGCCAGCGTGATCAGATCGAGGTAGTCCTCGTTCCAAAGGTCCTCTACGCCGTCGGGAAGCAGCACAACGCGTTCCGGATTGAGCGCTGCAACGGCTCCTTCGTCGTGGCTGACCATGACGACGGCTCCAGTGTAATTCTTCAGGGCGCCCAGGATTTCCGCGCGGCTGGCGGGGTCGAGGTTGTTGGTGGGCTCATCCAGCAGCAGCACGTTCGCGCTGGAAGCGACGATCGTAGCCAAGGCCAAGCGGGTTTTCTCACCGCCGGAGAGCACTCCGGCAGGCTTGTCGACGTCGTCACCGGAGAAGAGGAAGGAACCCAGGATCCCCCGGACCTCCGCATCCTTCATATCGGGCGCGGAGGAACGCATGTTCTCGAGCACCGTGCGGTCGTGGTCCAGGGTTTCGTGTTCCTGCGCGTAGTAGCCGACCTTGAGCCCGTGGCCCGGGATGATCTCTCCCGTATCCGGTTTGTCCACTCCCGCGAGCATGCGCAGCAGCGTCGTTTTGCCTGCACCGTTGAGGCCCAGGATGACCACCTTGGAGCCCCGGTCGATGGCCAGGTCAACGTCCGTGAAGATTTCCAAAGACCCGTAGGACTTGCTCAGCCCCTCGGCGGTCAGCGGAGTCTTGCCGCAGGGCGAGGGCTCAGGGAAGCGCAGGGCTGCTACGCGGTCCTGCTCGCGCACCGCCTCAAGTCCGCTCAACAGACGCTCGGCACGCTTGGCCATGTTCTGGGCCGCCACGGCTTTGGTGGCCTTCGCGCGCATTTTGTTGGCTTGGTCCAAAAGGACCTGGGCCTTCTTTTCGGCGTTGGCACGCTCGCGCCGGCGGGCGCGCTCGTCAGTTTCGCGCTGCTGGAGATACCGCTTCCAGCCCATGTTGTAGTAGTCGATCTGGGCACGGTTGGCGTCGAGGTGGTAGACCTTGTTTACGGTCGCTTCGAGCAGCTCAACGTCGTGGCTGATGACGATCAAGCCGCCTTGGTGGTTCTTAAGGAAGTCACGCAGCCAGCTGATCGAGTCGGCGTCGAGGTGGTTGGTCGGTTCGTCCAGCAGCAGCGTCTCGGCGGACGAGTAGAGGATGCGGGCGAGTTCCACGCGGCGCCGCTGGCCACCGGAGAGGGTCTTCAGCGGCTGGTTCAGGATGCGCTCAGGCAGTGCAAGGTTTGAGGAGATGGCAGCAGCTTCAGCCTCGGCTGCGTATCCGCCCCCCGCCAGGAACTCAGCTTCAAGCCGGTCGTAACGGTTCATGGCCTTGCGCTGGACGGCGGCGTCCTCGCTGGACATCTCGGCCTGGGCCTTCTTGAGCTTGCCGACGACGGCGTCCAGGCCACGGGCCGACAGGATGCGGTCCCGCGCCAGCTGTTCCATGTCCGGGGTGCGCGGGTCCTGTGGGAGGTAGCCGATTTGCCCGCTCCGGGTGACTTTGCCGCCGGCAGGCAGGCCTTCCCCGGCGAGTACACGGGTGAGAGTAGTCTTGCCGGCACCGTTGCGGCCGACAAGTCCGATTTTGTCCCCTTTGTCCACCCTGAAGTTGACCTGGTCCATCAGCAGGCGTGCGCCGGCACGAAGTTCTAGGTCCTGGACGTTAATCAATTCGGGTGATGCCTTTCAACGGGGAACGCCTGCGGCACCGGACAATCCGGTGGAAGCGGCGGGAACTGCTGTGAGAACAGCCTTATCAAGTCTACCGGCAGGCTGGAGGCCAACAAACACGACGGATATTTCCCGGAACACTGCCCCACTCTCCAAAGAACCGCGGCCGGTCTTTGTGGAGAGGCTCCAAAATGGCCTGCCGCCGCGCTCCGTACCCTCGAAAGAGTGGGCAGTGCCCGCTTAAAACGCACCAACTTTTCCGCAGAGGATCCCCAATGACCCAGACCCATTCCACCAAGGGCCCCGGCGCAGCGGCCCGTCGCCGTTGGAACGCCACCGACCTCGGACTCGTGGCCGTTTTCGCGGCCCTCGTGGCCACCTCCGCCATCGTTCCCGGCATCCCGGTCGGCGCCCTCGGGGTGCCGATCACGCTTGTCACGTTGACGGTGATGCTCAGCGGACTGGTGCTGGGCGCAGGGAGGGGGTTCGCCGCCGTCGGGCTTTATGTCCTGCTGGGACTAGCCGGCCTACCCATCTTCAGCGGCGGACGCAGCGGACTTGGCATCCTGGCAACACCGTCTGCCGGCTATATCATCGCTTTTCCCTTGGCCGCGGCAGCCACCGGGTACTTGACGTCGTTGATCATCCGCAAGACCGTTCGGTTCCGTGCGGCGCTATTCTTTGCAGCCACCATGGCCAGCAGCGTCCTGATCATCCACGCACTGGGGATCGTGGGCATGATGGTTAACGGCAAGCTTGACCTTCCCAAGGCCTTCCTCGCGGACCTTCCGTTCTACCCGGGAGATATCCTGAAGAATGTCCTCGCGGTAATTATCGCGGTGGCACTTCATAAGGCATTTCCTGACGTCCTGGTGCGCCGGGTTAAAAGGGCAGGCTCCACTTCTTCATGAACTCCATCAACTTCAGCAACGTCTCAGTCGCCGTCGCAGTAGATGGCAGCGACGCGCCCAAGACGCTGCTGCAGGATGTAAGCCTCGATCTGCGCGAACGACGGATCGGCGTCATCGGGGCCAACGGCTCCGGGAAGTCCACGCTGCTGCGCCTGGTCAATGGGCTCGTGGAGCCGAGCCAAGGATCAGTTGTGGTCCACGGCCACAACACCGTCCACGACGTCCGCAAGGTCAGGGCAAACGTCGGTTTCGTCTTTACCGATCCCCTCTCCCAACTGGTGATGCCAACAGGCCGCGAGGACGTCGAGTTGTCGCTGAGGCGCAGCATCAAAAACAGGCAGGAGCGGGCTTCCCGCGCAGAGTCCGTTCTGGAACGGTTTGGAATCCTGCACCTGGCGGACCAGAGTATCTACGAACTTTCGGGCGGGGAACGGCAACTGCTCGCGCTGGCAGCCGTGCTGGCGGTCGACCCCGCGGTTCTGGTCCTCGACGAGCCTTCCACGCTGCTGGACCTCAGGAACCGCGAATTGCTGCGCCGCACCATGTCCGGCCTGGAGCAACAAGTCATCATGTCCACGCACGATCTGGACCTCGCCGCCGACATGGACCGCGTGTTGGTGGTCGAAGCCGGGAGGATTGTGTTCGACGGCGGTCCGTCCGCTGCGGTGGCACATTACCGTGCGCTGTGCGCGGCGAGCCTGGAGGGTCCGGGCCGATGAGGGGGCACGGCTTCCTGCTGGCGAACTATGTCCGTGGAGATTCGCTTGTCCACCGCACTCCCCTCTGGGCCAAGTTCCTTGTGGTGGCTGCATGCGGCGCTGCTTCTTTCCTGATCGTCGACTGGCTGGTATCCCTGCTGGTCCTGGCACTTTTGTGCGGGATCTTCCTGCTCACGGGGGCCGGCTTCCGGAGGCTCCTGCGGGCTGTATGGCTGGTAGCGCCGATCCTCCTTGTCATCGGGGCATTCCAGTGGTGGCAATTGGGCGGCCCTACGGCTGCACGCATCGTGCTGAACGTTCTGGTGTGCGTGGTGGCGGCGTCCATCCTGACGGCCACTACCCCGGTCCAGGACCTGTTGGACGGAGTGGTCCGGTTGGCCCGGCCCTTCCAGCGCTGGGGCGCGGATCCGGAACGTTTTGCCCTCACCATCGCCATCATGCTCCGGAGTATCCCGTTCATAGCCGGTGCCTTCAGCGATGTGCGGGATGCGGCGCGTGCACGCGGATTGGAACGAAACCCGAAGGCCCTCATCCTGCCGGTGTTCATTAGCACTGTTGCCTATGCGCGGCAGACGGGCGACGCCTTGGCCGCACGGGGCCTCGGCGAAGCCGACGATTACCCGGAACCGCCTCCGGGCCGGGGCTAGAACCGACGGTACTTCACCAAGGCCGCGGTACCCATGCCCCCGGCGATGCTGATCATCGCAATACCCGTGACTTCCCGCTGCCGAAGTTCGTAGTCCCGCCGCGCCTGCGCCAGCAGCCGGGTTACCAGGACCGCGCCCGAGGCGCCGTAGGCATGCCCCAAGGCCAGTGCTCCCCCATCGAGGTTGGCACGTGCAGCGTCAATGCCCAGATGGTCGAGGCAAGCCAGCGTCTGCGAGGCGAAAGCCTCATTGAATTCGACCAGGTCCAGCTGCTCCGGATTCATGCCGTGGCGTGCCAACAACTGCTCCGCCGCGAAAGCTGCCCCGATGCCGAGCAACTGTGGGTCGACCCCTGAAGTGCCGCTGTCCAGGACAAGCAGCCCGTCCTTCACACCCATGAGGCGGGCCCGTCGCAGGGAGGTGACGACGACGGCGGCCGCTGCGTCAGCGTCGAAGCAGGAGTTCGCGGCCGTGACGGAACCTTCCGGTACAAAAGCTGCCGGGAAGCGCGCCATCAGCGCAGGACGAAGGTTGGGCTTGGGGCCGTCGTCCGCGGTTACTGGCCGGCCGTCGACGTCCAAGGGCACTGTTTCGGCAAGGAAGGTGCCTGCAGCTGCCGAAGCGACTGCCCGCTGGTGGCTTCGGAGGGCAAAGTCGTCCTGCCGGTCGCGGCTGATCGCGAAGTGCCGGGCGACGTTCTCGGCCGCCACGCCCATGTCCGGGTCACCGAAGGTAGGCGGCACGAAGGCGGCCCGCGAGTAGAAGTCCAGTCCGCCGTCGTCATTCCTGTGGGCTCGGGCCGGAGCGGTACTGACGCTCTCCACGCCGCCCGCCAGGTACAGTGGATCGCCGCCGGCGGCCACAAGCCGCGAAGCCAGGGCAATGGCGTCCAAACCGGAACCACACTGCCGGTCCACCGTGATGCCGGGGACGGAGACAGGCAGGCCTGCCTGGAGGGCGGCAAACCGGGCCACATTGCCGCCACCGCCCACCGCGTTGCCCATCATGACGTCGTCCACGTCCGCAGGCTCAGCACCCGTTTGTTCCATCAAGGCTGACAACACGGGCGCCAGCAGATCGGCGGCACGGAGTCTCTTCAAGGCGCCGTTCGCCCTGCATACCGGTGTACGGAGCGCGGCGATGATCACCGGCTGGCGGGAGGGGTCGATGTCCGCTAAGCGGTCGTTCTGCCCCGACGCCCCGGACTGGTCAGTGAAGGGGCTGGATGCGGGCATCATGGTTTTTTATCCAGTCCAACAGGAGCGAACGACTGATCTTTCCCCGATCAGTGATGGGCAGTTCGGAAAGGACGTAGTACTGCAGCGGCCATTTGTCCCTGGCCAGCAGACCGTCAAGTCCGGTACGCAATTGCGTCGCAGTGACGGCGCCATAGGCGGGTACGACGGCGGCAATCACCTTTTGGCCGCGGACGTCATCCGGTGCTCCTGCCGCAACGGCCACCTCAATCCCCGGAACCGACGCCAAGGCAAGTTCGACCTCGTGCGGATAAACGTTCTTCCCGGCCGTGATGATCATGTCCGAACGCCGCCCAAGAATGTGGAGCACGCCGCCTTCAAGGTAGCCCTGGTCCCCAACGGTGTACCACCCGTCCAAGCACCGGAGGGCCTGACCGTCGTCACCCCAGAGGTACCCGTTGCTGACCATTCCGCTGCGGACGCTGATGTTGCCGTGTGCGCCGTCCGGCACGGGCACTCCGTCATCATCCAGGATGCTCAGTTCCACCCCCGGGAACGGGCGCCCGATGCCCGTTCCTCCAACGTCCAGAGGTTGACCCGCTGCCAAGCGGGTTCCGGAAACAAAGCTGAGCTCGGACGCTCCGTAGTACTCGTAGAGCGCTGCGTTTGGTGCCCACCTGCGGGCCGCTTCAAGGGTGCGTGCATCCAGCTTGGAACCTGCGCAGATGATGCTGCGGACGCCGGAGGCATCCACGTCGCCGGCCAGGCCGCGTTCGCTCAGCAAACGCAGCATGGTCGGCGTCACGATCAACCGCGTGATGCCGTCGTGGCTGATCGCGGCGTGGGCATCGCCGACGTCAAAGGATTCAAGGGTGTAGAAGGCCGAGCCGGCGTAGAGACACTCTGACAAGGCATAAAGGTTGAGGCTGGAAGAAAGTGGACCTGCGGCGAGGGTGCGGTCGTCTTGCGTGAGACCGAAGAATTCGATGGAGGCGTCGAAGGAAACGCGCCACGAATGCCTCGAACGGGTGAACGCCTTTGGCACCGAGGTGGTTCCGGACGTGAGTCCGACAAGGAACGTCGATGAAGGATCGCCGTCACACAGCACTCCGCCGGAATCCCGGCCCGATCCCGTGATGCGCGAGGCGACTTCGTCGATCATCGCCGGCGGCCACGACGGATCCAGGACCGCGCACCGGCGCTCCCCCGCCAAAGCCGCAGCGTAACGGGCCACGAACTCCGTGGAATTTCGCTCGGCGAGGACCGTGGTGTCGGACGTGGTGGCGAGCAACCCGGTTGCTGCGTCGCGCAACTCCGACCAGGAGAGCCTGCTGCGCCCGACCACCACGGCAGTGTGGTGGGGGCGGTCATCGGCCCACAGTTGAAGGTTGTTCAGGAAAGGCATCCCCGCAATTTTACGGCAGTGTGCGCCATCGGACACCAATAGTGACGTCTATTCTGACTGTATGAGTTTCAATGACGGCGCACAGCTTGATCCATCGCAGGTAGAAGACAGACGCGGCAGCGGGCTGGGCCGTGGGACCAAGATCGGAGGCGGAATCGGTGGCGGGATCGTAGTACTGCTACTGGCGCTCCTTGGCTTCAATCCCAACATCCTTGGGGACCTGGGTGGCGGCAGCCAGCCGCCGGCCATAGAAAGCGGCAGCGGCGGCGGTGTCAACGAATGCCGGACAGGCGCCGACGCCGACAAGCGCCTGGATTGCCGCATCACGGGAACCGTGAACAGCCTCAACGCTTTCTGGCCTACATACCTCGCCGACTACAACGTCCGGTACTCGCAGCCGGGAACCGTCATCTTCGACCAGGCCACCAACACCGGCTGTGGAGCGGCCACGACTGCCGTTGGCCCCTTCTACTGCCCGGCGGACGTTAAGGCCTACTTCGATCCGGGCTTCTTTGACGAACTGGTCACCCGATTCGGTTCCTCCGGCGGGCCACTGGCCCAGGAGTATGTGGTGGCTCATGAGTTTGGACACCACGTGCAGAACATCCTCGGCAACCTGGACCGCGCCCAGCAGGATCCGCAGGGACCGCAGTCCGGAGCCGTTCGCGTGGAACTCCAAGCCGACTGCTACGCAGGGCTCTGGGTCCGCCACGCCTCCTCGCAGGCGGACCCAGCCACGGGCCAGCCCTTCCTGGATCCCATCACGCAGGAAGACCTGCAGGATGCCCTGTCGGCTGCATCCGCCGTCGGCGATGACCGCATCCAGCAAGCGGCCACGGGCAGGGTCTCACCCGAATCCTGGACCCATGGTTCCAGCGAACAGCGGCAGAAGTGGTTCTACCAGGGCTACTCCACCGGCGACATCAACAAGTGCGACACGTTCGGCGTTGCAGTGCCATAGCGGTTGCCACCACGCAAAATGGCTCCGGGCACAATGCCCGGAGCCATTCTTTGTGTCCGCATTCAGCGGAAAGTTTGATCAGATGTTGAAGCCGAGGGCCCGCATCTGGTCTTTGCCGTCGTCGGTGATCCGCTCGGGACCCCATGGCGGCATCCATACCCAGTTCAGGCGCCAGTCATCGACGATGCCGTCCAAGGACTTGCCCACCTGCTCTTCCAACACGTCGGTCAGCGGGCAGGCCGCCGTCGTCAGTGTCATGTCGATCAGGAGCGCGCCGTCTTCATCGGAGTACTTGAGCCCGTAGAGCAGGCCCAGGTCAACGACGTTGACACCGAGTTCGGGGTCGATGACGTCCTTGAGCGCTTCCTCGACGTCCTCGAGGCTGGTGCGCGCAGCGTTGATTTCGGTCATAAGGTGATCCTAACTAGGCCTGAGCGGCAGGAGCAACAGCGACGCCCGAACCTGCGGCGTAGCGATCGTAACCCTCTTCTTCGAGTCGGTCGGCGAGCTCCGGGCCGCCTTCTTCGACAACCCGGCCGTCAACGAATACGTGGACGAAGTCCGGCTTGATGTAGCGCAGGATGCGGGTGTAGTGGGTGATGAGCAGGGTGCCCATGTTGCCCTGTGCATGGGCGCGGTTCACACCTTCGGAGACAACCTTGAGTGCGTCGACGTCAAGGCCGGAGTCAGTCTCATCCAGGACAGCGAACTTCGGCTTGAAGAGCTCGAGCTGAAGGATCTCGACGCGCTTCTTCTCGCCACCGGAGAAGCCTTCGTTGACGTTGCGCTGGGCGAAGTCGGCGTCGATGCGGAGTTCCTGCATGGCAGCCTTGACATCCTTGGTCCAGGTGCGGAGGGCAGGGGCCTCGCCATCGATGGCGGTCTTGGCGGTGCGCAGGAAGTTCGTCATGGTGACGCCCGGAACCTCAACCGGGTACTGCATCGCCAGGAAGACGCCCGCACGGGCACGCTCGTCGACGCTCATTTCCAGGACGTCTTCGCCGTCGAGGGTGATGCTGCCGCTGGTGACCGTGTAACGCGGGTGGCCTGCGATGGTGGAGGCAAGGGTGGACTTGCCCGAGCCGTTCGGCCCCATGATGGCGTGGGTTTCGCCGGTCCTGATGGTCAGGCTGACGCCCTTCAGGATCTCCTTGGTGCCCTGCTCCGTCTCGATGCTGACGTGCAGGTCCTTGATCTCAAGAGTAGACATGCTCTTCTTTCTTTCCGTTCGTAAGTCTGGAGGTACTCGGCGCGCTCAGTAGTTGTTGACCGGGGCGCCGTTCACAACGTTGGTCACGTCCACGTAGACGTCGTCGCCATCGATGGTGACGGCGAAAACGGGGACGGGGTCGTAGGCAGGCAACTGAAGGGGTTGGCCGCTGCGCAGGTCGAACTGGGAACCGTGGCCCCAACATTCGATGGCGCAGCCCTCGACCTCGCCCTCGGACAATGAGATGTCAGCGTGCGAGCAGGTGTCGCCGACGGCGTGGATTTCGCCCATCGAGTCCTTGACGATGGCTACCGGGTAGTCGTCGATCAGGACACGCAACGCCTGCTTGACCTTGATGTCGTTGGCGTTGCAAACCAGTTCGCCCTTGATGTGATCACTCATGTTTGTTCTGTTGCCTGTCGTGTCGGGAGACGCTAGTTGTCTGACGCAGTGAGTTAGTTGTCTGTCGCAGCGAGTTCGCGCTCAACCGCAGCGGTCAGGCGTTCCTCGATGGCCGGGACCTTGATCTTCTGGATGATTTCGTTGAGGAAGCCGCGGACCACGAGCCTGCGGGCAACATCTTCCGGAATACCGCGCGCCATGAGGTAGAACAGGTGCTCATCATCAAAACGGCCGGTGGCGCTGGCATGGCCCGCACCCTCGATGAGGCCGGTTTCGATCTCGAGGTTCGGCACGGAGTCAGCGCGGCAGCCATCGGTCAGGACCAGGTTCTGGTTCTTCTCGTAGCTGTCAGTGCCCTCGGCGTTCTTCTGGATCAGAACGTCGCCAACCCACACGGTGTGCGCACCTTTGCCCTGGAGAGCGCCCTTGTACAGGACGTTCGACACACAGTTGGGCTGCGCGTGGTCAACAAAGGTGCGGTGCTCCAGGTGCTGTCCTGCATCGGCAAAGTAAAGGCCGAAGAGTTCGGCCTCGCCACCGGGGGCGGCAAAGCGTGCCGTCGGCGTAACCCGGACTAGGTCGCCGCCAAGGCTGACCACGATGTGCTTGAACTTGGCATCGCGGCCGATTTTCGCTTGCTGCGACGACGCGTGAACGGAGTCGTCGTTCCATTCCTGCAGGGAAACGACCGTGAGGTCGGCGCCGTCTTCGACGATGATCTCCACGTTCTCGGACACGACTGCGGAGCCTTCATGGCCCAGGACAAGCACGGCCTTGGAGAACTTCTGCGCAACGACAACCACGTGCTGGGCAGCTGCCTCGGTGCCGGCGCCCGCGAGGGTCACCGTGATCTCCGACTCAAGCGACGTCTCCGAAGGAACCGTGATGACCGTGGCTTCCTTGAAGTTTGCCCAGGCGTTGGCGGAAACCCGGTCTTCCGGAATGCCGGCCAGGCCGATGCGCTGGTCATCGCGGCCCACGGTCTCCACCGTGACACCGGCAGGGGCGGACACAGTGGTGGTGGGAGCTGCGCCGGTCAAGGCCTCAGTGTGGAGGCCGCGCAGGCGGCGAAGCGGCGTGAAGCGCCAGTCTTCTTCCAAGCCGGTCAATGCCTTGAAATCGTTCAGTTCATAAGAGGTCAAACGACCGGCCCGGGAGCTGTCCGGAACGCCGACGCCGCCGCCATGCGAATGGCTCTTGGCCGAAGCGCCCGCGAGCGGACCTGCGGAAGGCTGTTCCGCCGTCGAACCTGACGCGTTGATGGGCGAAAGATTCTCGCCCTCCTCCGTGAAGCCGTCGATAAAGGGCTGGGCTGAAGGCGCGCCGATACGGGCCTTTTCGGTAGTGATATCAGTCATTGTTAACCGACGGATCCTTCCATCTGAAGTTCAATCAAGCGGTTCAGCTCAAGGGCGTATTCCATGGGCAGCTCGCGGGCGATCGGCTCAATGAAGCCGCGCACGATCATGGCCATGGCCTCGTCCTCCGGCATGCCGCGGGACATCAGATAGAACAGCTGCTCTTCGCTGACGCGTGAAACGGTGGCTTCGTGGCCCAGTACGACGTCGTCCTCGCGGATGTCGATGTACGGGTAGGTGTCCGAACGGGAGATCGTGTCCACCAGGAGGGCATCACAGCGGACCGTGTTGGCTGAGTGCTTTGCGCCCTCGCGGACCTGGACCAGGCCGCGGTAGGCAGCACGGCCGCCACCGCGGGCCACCGACTTGGAGATGATGGAGCTCTTGGTGTTCGGCGCGATGTGGACCATCTTGGAGCCGGTGTCCTGGTGCTGCCCCTCACCGGCGAAGGCGATGGACAGGGTTTCGCCCTTGGCGTGCTCGCCAACCAGGTAAACCGCCGGGTACTTCATGGTCACCTTGGAACCGATGTTGCCATCGACCCACTCCATGGTGGCGCCTTCTTCGCAGATGGCGCGCTTGGTGACGAGGTTGTACACGTTGTTGGACCAGTTCTGGATGGTCGTGTAGCGGACGCGGGCGCCCTTCTTCACGATGATCTCCACAACGGCCGAGTGCAGTGAATCCGAGGTGTAGATCGGAGCCGTGCAACCTTCGATGTAGTGCACGTAGGAGTCTTCGTCCGCGATGATCAGCGTACGTTCGAACTGGCCCATGTTCTCCGTGTTGATGCGGAAGTAGGCCTGCAGCGGGATCTCTACGTGGACACCCTTGGGCACGTAAACGAAGGAACCGCCGGACCAGACCGCGGTGTTCAACGAAGCGAACTTGTTGTCACCCACCGGAATGACCGTGCCGAAGTACTCCTGGAAGATTTCCGGGTGCTCCTTCAGTGCGGTATCCGTGTCCAGGAAGATGACGCCCTGGGCTTCCAGGTCCTCACGGATCTGGTGGTAGACAACCTCGGACTCGTACTGGGCGGCCACACCTGAAACGAGGCGGCTGCGCTCAGCTTCGGGGATGCCGAGCTTCTCGTAGGTGTTCCGGATGTCCTCCGGGAGGTCTTCCCACGTTGCAGCCTGCTTCTCCGTGGACCGGACGAAGTACTTGATGTTGTCGAAGTCGATGCCGGAGAGGTCTGCACCCCAGGTAGGCATGGGCTTGCGATCGAAGTACTTCAGGCCCTTCAGGCGCAGGTCGAGCATCCATTCGGGCTCGCTCTTCTTCTCGGAGATGTCACGGACAACCTCCTCGCTCAGGCCACGGCGGGCATTGGCGCCGACGTCGTTCTTGTCGGCCCAGCCGTATTCGTAGTTGCCGATACCGTGCAACTCGGGATTCTTTTCCAGAATCTCCGAGATCACAGTGCCGTCAGCTACTGCCTTCTCTGCTGTTCCTTCAGCTAATTGACCCGTCATCACGGCCTTTCTTGCTGGTTGTTTGATTCCCGGGACGGGCTTCCCGCCGGCACTGCAGTGCCGGGGAGCACTGTGGCCGAGGGGCGCCCGGTAGGTATATGGGTGGTGCAGACGTGACCGCCTTGCGCCAAAGTGGACAGCCGGCGCACGTCGACGCCCACCAAACGGGAAAACACTTTGGTCTCCGTATCGCAGAACACCGGGAATTCGGCAGCCAGTTGCTGGATTGGGCAATGGCCCTGGCACAACTGGACGCTGGAGAATTCGGCGGGCAACGGAGCTTTGGCTTCAATCGAGTGTGCCGACGCTACGTAGCCGTCGCGGCTGAGTGCCTGGGACAGTGCCATGGCGCGCGAGGTGATGTCGTCCCCGGCAGCTTCCACCTCGGGTGCGTAGCGGCTCTCCAGCTCAGCGAAACGTTCTTCCGCATACTCACGGACGGCGTCTGCTCCGGCAATGGCCTCAAGCTTCCGCAGGGCCGAGCTTGCGATGTTCAGGTAATCGTCCCCGAGCTTTGACTGGCCCTGGGAACTGAGGACATAGCGGCGTGCCGGGCGACCGGCGCCGGAGCCTGCCTTCGCTACCCGCTTCACCTCTATGACGCCGTTGCGCTCAAGGTGGTCGAGGTGCCTCCTGACAGCCGCCGGCGTGAAACCGAGTAGATCGCCCAGTTCGGCGGCGCTGACCGGACCGTTTTCGAGCACGGCGCTGAGCACGCGATCGCGCGTGCGATCTTCAGCGTCCGGCAGCGCGGGAGCCGCCATGGGGGCTCCGGCTGGTGCCGCATGCCGCTTTGATGGCATGGAAACGGGGGTGCTCACGGAATACACAACATAATCATGTCGTAATTTGTTTCCGGTCTCTAGTAAGGCGAGACTGACCTCACCTTACCAACCGCATGTGACCGTACTACTTCGCGTAGAATACTTTGGTGCGATCCACCGACTCCCCTGTCCTCAGCATAGACGGACTCGTCAAGGATGTGGGCCCCCTGGCCTCCCTCGACGGCAAGATGCTCCGTGTAGTGAGTGACCTTTCCCTTGTGGCCGGTCGCGGCGAAATCACCGCGCTCCTGGGTGCCAACGGGGCCGGTAAGACCACCACCCTGGAATGCGCACAAGGACTGCAAAAACGCACCGGGGGCACCATCTCCCTCCTTGGCCAGGATCCTGATACCGCAGGTGCGGAACTGAGGTCCCGCGTCGGCGTGATGCTCCAGGACGGCGGCCTCCCGCCGTCGGCCCGTCCCCTGCCGCTGCTGCGGCATATTGCCGGCATGTACCAAAAGCCCATGGAGCTGGGCCGCCTTGTTGACCGTTTGGGCATCGACCAGTTCAGCCGGACGTCCGTGCGCCGCCTCTCCGGTGGGCAGAAGCAGCGGCTGGCCCTGGCGGCAGCCCTGGTGGGCAACCCCGAGATCCTCTTCCTCGACGAGCCGAGCGCCGGACTGGATCCGCAGTCGCGCCAGATCGTCTTCGAGCTCATTGCCGAGCTCCGCGACGCCGGCATGGGAATTGTCCTGACGACCCATTTGATGGATGACGCGGAACGGTTGGCCGATTACGTCTACATCATCGACGGCGGCCACAACGTCGCCGAAGGCACTGTCGCGGAGTTGCTGGCCCAGGAGCATTCAGCGGATATCGCTGACAGGACCCTGTACTTCGACATTCCGCCAGGGCTCGAACTGGGAGCTGCCCTCAGTGCCGGACTGCAGGTGACGCAAACCCGTGCGGGAAGTTTTACCGTCAGCGGGGCACTAACACCGGCGGACCTGGCTTCGCTGGCAGCCTGGTGGGCGGAAAAGGACATCTTGCCTGCATCGCTTCGCCTTGAGGCACGGAGCCTCGAGGACGTATTCCTGGATATCTCCGGAAGGGATCTTCGATGAGCCCGCTCCTCGGCACCAATGCCGGTCCCGCATCCCTGACGCGACGCATCCTGCAGCAGGGACGCTACGAGACCATCACCATGCTCCGCAACGGCGAGCAACTCATCCTGGCCATCATCCTGCCGCTCCTTGCATTGCTTGGATTGGTTGTCACGCCGCTGCTGGACGGTTTGGGCGGTGCGCGTGTGGACATCGCCACCCCCGGCATCCTTGCCCTCTGCGCCATGTCCACGGCGTTCACCGGACAAGGAATCGCCACCGGCTTCGACCGCCGCTACGGGGTACTTCGGTTCCTTTCCACCACTCCCCTGGGCCGCGGCGGGCTCATCGCCGGCAAGATCCTCGCGGTGTTGGTGGTGTTGTTCCTCCAGGTGGTGGTGGTCGGCGTCATCGCAGCGTTCCTGGGGTGGCAACCCCACCCGTCCGGTTGGCTTCCCGGGCTCGCGATCCTGGTTTTGGGCGCCGCGGCTTTCACGGCCCTGGGCCTCCTGGTAGCGGGCACCGTCCGTCCCGAGGCAACGCTGGCCATCACCAACTTGTTGTGGATCCTGCTGGGCGCACTGGGCGGCATTGTGGTTCCCGCCGAACGCTTGCCGGGCCTCGCCCAGGCCATCGTGCATTTCCTGCCCTCCGGGGCGTTGGGAGAAGCACTCCGGGACGCTTTCCAGTACGGATTGGTACCCGTCCCCGCCGTCGTAGTCCTCTTGCTGTGGACGGTTCTTGCCGGAGCCGCAGCCATCCGCTGGTTCAAGTGGAACTGACCCCAGAAGAATCGAGAATCCTGTGAGCACGGCATCGCGCCTACCAAAGACCGTACAGCGGCTTACGTCCAAGCTGCCCACGGAGGTGAACCGCACCGTACGCCGCCTGGCGGTCCTCTCCTTGATCGGCCAGACAGTCCTTGTAGTCACCGGCGGAGCCGTGCGCCTGACCGCATCCGGGCTGGGCTGCCCTACCTGGCCGCGTTGCACCGATGACTCCCTGGTCAACACCCCTGAGATGGGCATTCATGGCTTCATTGAGTTCGGCAACAGGCTCCTGACGTTCGCCCTTGCCGCGGTAGCCGCGTTGATGCTCGTCTACTTGTGGAACCTCCGCAAGGAACGCCGGGACCTCTTCCTGCTTGCCTTGGGCCTGCTCGCAAGCATCCCTGCGCAAGCAATCATCGGTGGCATCACGGTCCTTTCCGGCCTCAACCCGTGGGTGGTCGGGTTGCATTTCCTCGTCTCCATGGCGCTGGTTGTCGTTGCCACGCTCCTGGTCAACAGGGCATTTGGCCGGACCGGGCAGTTCATGAACAGGACGCTTGCACCGCTCCCGTCCATCCTCCGTCCCGCGATGATGGCCGTCCTGGTCTTCTCCACCATCGCGGTCATGCTCGGCGTGGTGGTGACGGGTGCCGGCCCCCACGCCGGCGACGCCGACGCTCCCCGGAACAACCTCGACTGGGACCTGTTCTCCCACATCCATGCCATCCCGGCCTACGTCATCACGGCTGGCTCGCTGTTCGCCGTCTACCTGGTGTTGCGGCACAAAATCAGCGGCCCCTTCCGTACGGCTGCCTTCCTCATGCTCGCGGTCACAGCTCTCCAGGCCGTCATTGGCTTCACGCAGTACTACAACGGCATCCCCGCGCTGCTGGTGGGTGCCCACATGCTGGGTGCGGCACTGCTCATGAGTGCCTCGACCAACGCTGCAGACCTCGCCAAGGCCAGCCCCGTTAAGTAGCCGGAGGCGCCCTGTAACTCGGGCGTTCCTCTTTCATGTCCCGTCGGGGTTTGGGCGTTCCTCTGTCACTTCCCGTCGGGCTTTGGGTGTTCCTCTGTCATGTCCCGTCGGGGTTTTGGGCGTTCCTCTGTCACGTACCGTCGGGGTTTCCGAGGATGCTCTCCCATGACGTAGACGGGACTTGGGCAACTGCATCCGGGGGGGCTTCCGGCAGGACTTCAAATTCGAGGTGGAATTCTTGGCACATATGCTCAGCATGCGGGACGGCTTGGGGTCTGATCTCGGGCGGTGATCACGAAAACTCACGCCGGAGTGCCGGCGTCGGGCTTTTTACGTTGCCGGCGTCTGGGCGACATGACCGGACGGCCTCAGTCGCAGAGGATGTGGCTAAGTGCCTTGGGATGTGCCAGAGGAAACGGCTACCCGGGTTGGGATGTGGGAGAGGAAACGGCTACCCGGGTTGGGATGTGGGAGAGGAAACGGCTACCCGGGTTGGGATGTGGGAGAGGAAACGGCTACCCGGGTTGGGATGTGGGAGAGGAAACGGCCACCCGGGTTGGGATGTGGGAGAGGAAACGGCCACCCGGGCTGGGATGTGAAAGAGGAACGTTGGGCGAGCAACAACAAAGCCCGACGTCGACGCTCAGGGGCGAGCGTCGACGTCGGGGTGTGGCGGGTTGGGCCGCTTTAGGCGACCAGCTGTACTCAGCCAACAGGTTGGTTACACCGTGAGAAGAGTGAAGACCTCTTAGGTTGGTGGTTACCACAACTGCCAACTGAATCTAAGAGGTCTTCATGTCCCACCGTAACGCCCGCCTGACACCGACCGGTAGGCGGATCATCATCGAGCGCGTCCTGTCGGGCCGTCCCATTGCTCACGTGGCTAAGGAACTGGGTATCTCCCGGACGTGCGCCCACCGCTGGGTCAGCCGCTACAGGACCCATGGCTGGGACGGGCTAGAGGATCGCAGCTCCAGACCTAAGTCATGCCCGCGCGCCACCCCGCAGAGGGTGGTTGCCGATGTTGTTGCCCAGCGGATAAAGCACCGGGAAGGTCCAGTGGATTTGGCCCAGCGCTGCGGCGTCAGCGCCCGAACCGTCTCCCGGATTTTGGCCCGGGCCCGCATGCCCAGGCTGTGGGACCTGGATCCGGTCACCGGGACGCGGATTCGTGCTTCCCGGGCCACAGACCGCCGCTACGAACGGGACGCCCCGGGAGACATGATCCACGTTGACGTCAAGAAACTCGGGCGGATCCCCGAGGGCGGCGGATGGCGGACAGACCCCGCGCAGAACCCGGCCAACCACCGTTCCTCGGGCCAGAAGCTGGGCTTTGACTACGTTCACGTCGCAGTCGATGATCACTCCCGCTTCGCCTACGCCGAGGTACTGCCCGACGAGAAAGGGCCTACCTGTGCCGGCTTCCTAATCCGGGCTGCGGCGGCCATGGCAGCCAACGGAGCACCCGTGCGCCGGGTCATGACCGATAACGCCTTCGCTTACAGGCTCTCCCGCGACTTCCAGGCCGCACTGGCACAGTTGGACGCCAAACACATCCTGATCAAACCCCGCCACCCATGGCAGAACGGCAAAGCAGAACGCTTCAACCGCACACTCCAGGAAGGCTGGGCATACCGGCAGCCCTTCACCTCCAACCAGGCCCGCACCGACGCCCTGCAACCATGGCTAGACTTCTACAACAACCACCGGCCCCACGGCAGCCTCGGAGGCAAACCACCCATCAGCAGGTGTAACCAACCTGTTGGCTGAGTACAACTAGCCGCCGATGAGGGGTGAACCGACGAACGGGTCGACGGCCAAGGCGATGAAGAGCAGTGTCAGGTAGCTGATGGAGCCGTGGAAAACCTTCATTGCGCCCTTGTTGGAGACGTCCCCGCCCTGTGCCCGTTTGTAGAGGGCGTGGCTTTCGTAGAGGAACCAGGCGCCGGTGGCAACGGCCGCGATGGTGTAAACCCACCCTGCTCCACCCACCGGAATCATCAGCAGCGAGCAGGCCACCATGGCCCAGGCGTAAAGGACAACCTGCACCGAGACGACCTTGGCGCCCGCAATCGCCCCGAGCATGGGGACCTTGGCGTTCCGGTAGTCCTCGCCGTAGCGCATGGACAGCGGCCAATAGTGCGGCGGAGTCCACAGGAAAATCACCATGAACAGTACAATGGCCGGCCACTCAACGGTGTTGGTGACTGCGGACCATGCGATGAGGACAGGGAAACAACCTGCCGCGCCTCCCCAGACGATGTTCTGGGCGGTGCGGCGCTTGAGGATCATCGTGTAGATGACCACGTAGAAAACGATCGCGCCGAGGCCCAGCCAAGCGGAGAGCGGGTTGGCGCCGAACCACAGGATGGCGATGGCGGCCGCACCGAGGAGCCATGCGAAGACAATCGCTTCACGCGGGCTGACCTCACCGGTGACCAACGGCCGCTTCTCCGTGCGGTGCATGAGTTTGTCGATATCGCGGTCGATGTAGCAGTTGAACACGCCTGCGCTGCCGGCAGCGAAGGCACCACCCACGAGGGTTGCCAGCATGAGCCCGATGGACGGGAATCCCCGCTGGGCAAAGATCATGGTGGGCAACGTGCTCACCAAAAGGAGTTCTATGACGCGCGGTTTGGTGAGAGCCAGATACGCCTTGAGCTTGCGGGAAAATCCAATGCTCCCCCGGGCCGGGGTCGCGTTGACGGGCGTATCAGTTGTGCTCACGACGGCAGTCACTCTGTTCTATGCTCTCGGGGTTTGCGCAGCGGCAGCGTCCTGATTCGCGGAATGAACCGCGGGCGCGCGAGCCGCTGGAGGCCTCCAAATATCATACCGTGGCCGGAAGCGGGCCCATGTCCGCAAAATACGCCAATGTTTCTGACTCTTCACTACCGGCTGACGCCATGGTGATTCATAAAAGCTGTTTTTCTGTCCAGTTAGTGGGATTTCCTGAGCTTTGGACCACATTTAGGGCTAAGCTGTGAAGCAGATCAGCGCGCGTCGATCTTCCGGGAAACCGTATTCTCGGACTGTCCGTGTGTCTGGAAGAAAGATCAACGTTTCAATGGTGAACGGCTGGTAGACACATTGCAGCGGGCGCCATCTGAGCTTCCTGCGCGGTCGTGTATCCGCTATCCCGCCGTCAGCACAGAGAGGGGCTCGGTTTTCGTGCCACATTTGGAAGAGCAAGAACTGTCCTGGACCGATCTGGACCAGAAGGCTGTTGACACCGTTCGCGTGTTGGCTGCCGACGCTGTGGAGAAGGTCGGGAACGGCCACCCGGGTACGGCCATGAGCCTGGCGCCCGCGGCTTACCTGCTTTTCCAGAAGCTGATGCGCCACGACCCCAAGAACCCTGAGTGGATTGGCCGCGACCGGTTCATCCTCTCCCCCGGCCACACTTCGCTGACGCTCTACATCCAGTTGTTCCTCTCGGGTTACGGCCTGGAACTGAAGGACCTTGAGGCGTTGCGTACCTGGGGCTCCCTGACCCCGGGCCACCCCGAGTACAAGCACACCGCAGGCGTGGAAATCACCACCGGCCCGCTGGGCCAGGGCCTCGCGTCCTCGGTCGGGTTCGCTTACTCCCAGCGCCGCCAGCGCGGCCTGTTCGACGCCGATGCTCCCGCCGGCGAGTCGCCGTTCGACCACACCATCTGGGTCATCGCTTCCGACGGCGACCTGCAGGAAGGCGTGACCTCCGAGGCTTCCTCGCTGGCCGGCCACCAGGAACTGGGCAACCTCGTAGTGATCTACGACGAGAACCACATCTCGATCGAAGACGACACCGACGTTGCGTTCACCGAGGACGTTCTGAAGCGTTACGAAGCTTACGGCTGGCACACCCAGCGCGTGGACTGGACCAAGACCGGCCAGTACGTCGAAGATGTCCAGGAACTCTACTCGGCCCTGCTGAAGGCCAAGGCAGAGACCACCAAGCCGTCCATCATCTCGCTGCGCACCATCATCGGTTACCCGGCCCCGAAGAAGCAGAACACCGGCAAGATCCACGGTTCGGCCCTCGGTGCCGAAGAGGTTGCCGCTCTTAAGACCGTTCTTGGCTTTGATCCTGCGAAGTCCTTCGAGGTCGATGAAGAGGTTCTCGCCCACGCCCGCAAGGTTGTTGAGCGTGGTTCCGAAGAGCGCGCTGCCTGGCAGAGCAAGTTCGAGGCATGGCAGGCGTCCAACCCGGATGGTGCCGCACTTCTGGAGCGCATCGAGGCAAAGAAGCTGCCCGTGGGCATCGACGCAGCCCTGCCGGTGTTCGAGGCGGGCAAGGACGTTTCCACCCGTGCAGCTTCGGGCAAGGTCCTGAACGCGATCGGCCCGGTCCTCCCGGAACTCTGGGGCGGTTCTGCCGACCTCGCCGAGTCCAACAACACCACGATCGAGGGCTCGCCGTCGTTCATCCCCACCTCGCGTTCCACCGACGCCTGGAAGGGCAACCCCTACGGCCGTGTGCTGCACTTCGGTATCCGCGAGCACGCTGCTGCCTCGATTGTGAACGGCATCGCCCTGCATGGCCGCACCCGTGCGTTCTCCGGCACGTTCCTGATCTTCTCCGACTACCAGCGCCCGGCCATCCGCCTCGGCGCGCTGATGGGTGTTCCCTCGCTGTACGTGTGGACGCACGACTCCATCGGCCTGGGCGAAGACGGCCCCACCCACCAGCCTGTGGAGCAGCTCGCTTCGCTGCGCGCCATCCCGGGCCTGGATGTTGTCCGCCCGGGCGACGCCAACGAGGTTGCCGCAGCCTGGAAGGTCATGCTCGAGAACCACGAGAACCCGGCAGGCATCGTCCTGACCCGCCAGAACATCCCCACGTACGCACGTGGTGAAGGTGAAGCCAGCGGTGACACGTTCGCGTCCACCGCCGGCGTGGCAAAGGGCGGCTACGTCCTGGCCGAAGCCTCCAAGGGCGGCGAAACGGTTGACGCCCAGGTGATCCTGATCGGCACCGGTTCCGAGGTCCAGCTCGCCGTCGCAGCCCGCGAAGCCCTCCAGTCCGAAGGCATCGCCACCCGCGTTGTCTCCATGCCGTGCGTTGAGTGGTTCAACAAGCAGGACGAGGCATACCGCGAGTCCGTCCTTCCGTCCGACGTGAAGGCACGCGTTTCCGTCGAAGCCGGCCTTGCCCAGGGATGGCGCGAATTCGTTGGGGACGCCGGCCGTTCCATCAGCCTTGAGCACTTCGGCGCCTCCGCCGACTACAAGCGGCTCTTCACGGAGTTCGGCATCACCGCCGAAGCCGTTGCAGCCGCTGCCAAAGACTCGCTCGCAGCCGTCAACGCATAACTGACTGCGAACTTCGAAGGAGATAAAAGACATGACCAGCACTCCCACGCAGCAACTCTCCGACGCCGGCGTTTCCATCTGGCTCGATGACCTCTCCCGCACCCGCCTGGACACTGGCACGCTGCAGAAGCTCATCGACGAGAAGAACGTCGTTGGCGTAACCACCAACCCGTCCATCTTCCATGCCGCGATCACCGCCGGCACGGACTACGATGCGACCATCGCAGCGAAGGCTGCAGAGGGTGCCAGCGTTGAAGAAACAATCTTCGCCATCACCACCACCGACGTCGCCGACGCCTGCGACCTCTTCGCACCTGTCGCTGCCGCCACCAACGGTGTCGACGGCCGCGTTTCCATCGAGGTGGACCCCCGCCTCGCTTGGGACACGGAAGGCACGATCGCCGAAGCGAAGCAGCTGTACGCCACGGTGAATAAGGACAACGTCCACATCAAAATCCCCGCCACGCTCGAGGGCCTCGAGGCCATCACGGCCGTCCTGGCCGAGGGCATCAGCGTCAACGTGACCCTGATCTTCTCCCTGGAGCGTTACCGGGCCGTCATCAACGCTTTCCAGTCCGGCTTGGAGCAGGCGAAGGAAAACGGACACGACCTCTCCAAGATCCACTCGGTGGCATCCTTCTTCGTCTCCCGCGTGGACACCGAGATCGACAAGCGCCTGGACGCCATCGGCACCGAAGAGGCCAAGGCACTCAAGGGCAAGGCCGGCGTGGCCAACGCCCGTCTTGCCTACCAGGTCTACGAAGAGCTGTTCTCCACCGAACGCTGGGCAGTTCTGGCCGAGGCCGGAGCCCTTCCCCAGCGTCCGCTGTGGGCCTCCACAGGCGTCAAGGATCCGGCCTACCCGGATACCCTCTACGTCACCGAGCTTGTTGCCCCCGGGGTCGTCAACACCATGCCGGAGAAGACCCTCGACGCAACCTTCGACCACGGCGTGGTTACCGGGGACACCGTGACCGGTACCTACGAAGAGGCCAACAGCACCCTTGATGCCCTCGAGAAGCTCGGCGTTTCCTACAACGACGTCGTGGCCCTCCTTGAGTCCGAAGGTCTGGATAAGTTCGTGGCCAGCTGGAAGGAACTGCTGGCCGACGTCGAAGGCGCACTTGCAACTGCACGGAAGGCTTCCTAACCAACAATGAGCACAATCAGCTTTGACGCCAGCGGTGCCGCACAGCAGGCAATCGCCAAGCACATTGACAGCCTGGTCGAAGACCGGATTGCCACGCGGATTTTCGCGAAGGACCACACGTTGTGGGGCCCGGACGCGGAGTCGGAGTCGGCCATCCGCCTGGGATGGGTTGAGGCTCCGGCCGTATCCCAGCCCCTGGTAGGCCAGATCCTGGAACTGCGTGATGCCCTCCGCGCCGAAGGCGTCTCCCATATTGTCCTTTGCGGCATGGGCGGTTCCTCTCTGGCGCCGGAGGTCATTGCCGGCACCGCTGGCGTCGAGCTGACTGTTCTCGACAGCACCGACCCCGAGCAGGTTGGTGCTGCCCTTACAGACCGGTTGGCGGAAACGGCGATCGTCGTTTCTTCCAAGTCCGGTTCCACTGTTGAGACCGATTCCCAGCGACGGGTCTTCGAAAAGGCGTTCAACGACGCCGGCCTGGACGCCAAGAGCCGGATCATCATTGTGACGGACCCCGGTTCACCCTTGGACAAGGCCTCGCGGGAGGCGGGTTACCGTGCGGTGTTCAACGCGGATCCGAACGTTGGCGGACGTTTCTCGGCCCTGACGGCCTTCGGCCTCGTGCCCTGCGGCCTCGCCGGCGTCGACATCCAGGCCTTCCTCGACGAAGCCGAAGAAGCCGCTGAAGTGCTCAACGAGGACTCCGCGGACAACATCGGCCTGTCCCTGGGCGTCGCTCTGGGTGGAACCACTCCCCTGCGCAACAAGATTGTCATTGCTGAGGACGGCTCCGGCATTGTCGGTTTCGCGGACTGGGCAGAGCAGCTTATCGCCGAATCAACCGGCAAGCTCGGCACCGGCGTACTTCCCGTAGTGGCGGGTTCGGACTCCCCGGAAGCCCGGGGTGGCGCTGAGGACGTCCTGGTCGTCAGGCTTGTGGATGCCGATGCCGATGTTGAACTGCGTGAGAACGAGGTCGCCATTGCCGGCGGCCTGGCGACCCAGATGTTTGTTTGGGAATTTGCCACCGCCGTCGCCGGCCGCCTTTTGGGCATCAACCCGTTTGACCAGCCCGACGTCGAAGCAGCCAAGGTGGCTGCCCGCGGCTTGCTGGACGCCCGCCCGGAGCCGACGCCGGCTGCTTTCACCGATGGTGCCGTTGAGGTCCGCGGCGGTGAGTGGTTGGGCCAGGCGGCTACCGTCAGCGAGGCCGTGCAGGCGCTGCTGAACCAGCTGGGACCTGATGGGTACCTGAGCGTTCAGGCCTACCTTGACCGCATCAGCCACGCGCCCCTCGAAGGCATCCGTGAGGAGCTTGCCGCTGTGAGCGGACGTCCGGTGACCTTTGGGTGGGGACCCAGGTTCCTGCACTCCACCGGCCAGTTCCACAAGGGCGGCCCCGCGATCGGTGTGTTCCTGCAGGTCACTGCGGCATCCTCCACTGATCTTGAGATTCCTGAGCGCCCGTTTACCTTCGGGGAACTTATCTCCGCCCAGGCATCGGGCGATGCCCAGGTCCTCGAAGGACACGGCCGGCCCGTCCTTCGCTTGCACCTCACAGAGCGTGCAGCAGGCGTGGCACAACTCCAGGACGTCGTCGCTGCTTTGGCCGGCCAGGCCAGCGCACTCGAAAGCTAAGGCACAAAAGCAAACATGCCAGAAACTGAAAACGGCAGGAAGAACGCCGGCCTGCGCAATCCGTTGCGTGATCCGCGGGACCGCCGCCTGAACCGCATTGCCGGGCCGTCGTCGTTGGTGTTCTTCGGGGTTACCGGTGACTTGGCCCGGAAGAAATTGATGCCGGCCGTCTATGACTTGGCCAACCGTGGGTTGTTGCCTCCGAGTTTTGCGCTGGTGGGTTTCGGCCGTCGGGATTGGGATGATGCTGACTTCGCGGCCGAGGTGAAGGAAAACGTGAGGGCCCACGCGCGGACGAAGTTTGACGAGGCGGTGTGGGAACAGCTTGCTTCCGGTATCCGTTTCGTCAAGGGTGAGTTCGACGACGACGACGCGTTCGAGCGCCTCGGGGATGTCCTGGACGAGCTTGACCAGACCCGTGGTACCCGCGGCAACCATGGCTTCTATCTCTCGATCCCGCCGAAGGCCTTCGAGCAGGTCTGCCGGCAGCTGTCCAAGCACGGGTTGGCGCAGGCCAGGCCCGGGCAGTGGAGGCGTGTGGTCATCGAGAAGCCGTTCGGTCATGACCTCGAATCGGCGCGGGCGCTCAATGACATTGTGGAGTCGGTGTTCCCGCCGGATGCGGTGTTCCGGATCGATCACTACCTGGGCAAGGAAACAGTCCAGAACATCCTGGCGTTGCGTTTTGCGAACCAGTTGTTCGAGCCGTTGTGGAACGCGAACTACGTTGACCACGTGCAGATCACCATGGCCGAGGACATCGGCACCGGCGGCCGTGCAGGCTATTACGACGGTGTGGGCGCGGCCCGTGACGTGATCCAGAACCACCTCCTTCAGCTCCTGGCCTTGACTGCGATGGAAGAACCTATCTCGTTCAATGCCGATGATTTGCGGGCGGAGAAGGAAAAGGTCCTCGCTGCGGTGAAGTTGCCCGAGGACCTGTCCACGCATTCGGCGCGGGGACAGTTCACCGGTGGTTGGCAGGGCGGTGAGGAAGTCCTGGGCTATCTGGATGAGGACGGCATCCCCGCCGATTCCAAGACCGAAACGTATGCCGCGATCCGGGTGGACATCAATACGCGGCGGTGGGCCGGTGTGCCTTTCTACTTGCGCGCAGGCAAGCGCCTGGGCCGACGCGTGACGGAGATCGCCGTGGTCTTCAAACGCGCCCCGAACCTGCTCTTCCGTGACCACGCCGAGGACGACTTCGGGCAGAACGCTGTGGTGATCCGGGTCCAGCCTGATGAGGGTGCCACGATTCGTTTCGGGTCCAAGGTCCCGGGCACGCAGATGGAAGTGCGTGACGTGACCATGGACTTCGGCTACGGGCATTCCTTCACCGAGTCGTCCCCCGAGGCGTATGAGCGGCTGATCCTGGACGTGCTGCTCGGTGAGCCGCCGTTGTTCCCCCGGCACCAGGAAGTGGAGTTGTCCTGGAAGATCCTTGACCCGTTCGAGGAGTACTGGGCCGGGCTGGACGAACAACCGCAACCTTACGCACCGGGCAGTTGGGGACCGGCTTCGGCCGATGAGCTCCTGGCCCGTGACGGACGAACCTGGAGAAGGCCATGATCGTAGATCTTCCCGATACAACCACCTCGAAGATTTCCAAGAAGATCACCTCGTTGCGTGAGCAGGGCGGGGTGATCGCGCTGGGCCGGGTGCTGACGCTGGTGGTGGTGACCAAGTCCGGGCAGGAAGAAGAAGCCATCGAGGCCGCGAACGAAGCTTCCCGGGAGCACCCCTGCCGGATCATCGTGCTGGCCGACGCCGGAGCGCAGGCCCCGGACCGGTTGGACGCGCAGATCCGTGTCGGTGGCGACGCGGGCGCCTCGGAAGTGATCGTGCTGCGCGGGTACGGTCAGATGGCCCACGAAAGCGAGTCCCTGGTGGCTGCGCTGCTGCTCCCGGACGCCCCGATCGTGGCCTGGTGGCCGAACGGGGCACCCGAAAGCGCGTGTGAGACCTCCATCGGAGCGATCGCGCACCGCCGGATCACCGACTCCGCAAACGAACCGGACCCCGCCCAGGCCCTGGAGAACATCCGCCGAACCTACAAGGCCGGCGACACCGACCTCGCCTGGACCCGACTGACCAACTGGCGCATCCAACTCGCTGCGGTGCTGGACCAGGTGGACAGCGATCCCGTGTCGGCCATCGCCGTTGAAGGCGCGTCGGATTCACCCAGCACGCTCCTGCTGGCGGCGTGGTTGACCTTGGCGCTGCAGGCACCGGTCACTATTGTGGCCGACCCCGCAGGAACGGGCATTCGGCGGGTGCGGTTGACGCGGGCCAGCGGCGACGTGCAGTTGTTCCGGCCGGGCCTGTCCGTGGCGGAACTGACCCAGCCGGGACAGCCTGCCCAGCGCATTGCCCTTCCGCGCCGCAGCCTCAAGGACTGCCTCGCAGAAGAACTCCGCCGGCTCGACCCCGACGAAGTCTTCGGAGAAGTGATTACGATGGGACTTCCACTTACCAGTCAAAGGAGAGTCCAGACCAGTGCGCGCTGAGCCAAGAGTTAGCATCCACCCCGACTCCAAGGTTCTGATGGCAGCCATTGCGGCACGCCTCATCACCAAGCTTGTGGACGTCCAGGACAAGCACGGCGAAGCTACGGTGGTCCTCACCGGCGGAACCGTCGGTATCGGCACGCTGAAGGCCGTGGCGGAGTCGGCCGCGGCTCCGGCAGTCGACTGGTCCCGAGTGAATTTCTGGTGGGGGGATGAACGTTTTGTGCCCGCCGACAGCGAGGACAGGAACACGCGTCAGGCCTACCAGGCTCTGTTGGCACATCTGCCCGTAGATCCGAACCGGGTCCACGAACCTGGCTCGTCTGACGATTTTGCGACTGCCGACGAAGCTGCCCAGGATTACGCAGCCAAGCTCAAGGAAGCAGCGGAAGCCGAGCACGCAGCCGACATGTCAGATGATCGTCCGGAAGAGCCCGCAGCACTCCCCCGCTTCGACGTCTTGCTGCTGGGTGTCGGTCCGGATGCGCATGTGGCTTCCCTCTTCCCGGAACAGGGTGCAATCAGGGAGAAGAGCCGAACGGTAGTGGGGGTCGAGAACTCGCCGAAGCCGCCGCCGTCGCGTATTTCGCTGACGCTCCCCGCCATCAACACCGCCCAGGAAATCTGGATGGTGGTTGCGGGCGAGGACAAGGCCGGCGCGGTAGGCCTGGCCCTGGCCGGTGCCAATCCAGTACAGGTGCCCGCAGCAGGCCCCGTGGGCCAAGCCAGGACACTGTGGCTTATCGATGAGAATGCGGCTTCACGCGTCCCCCAGCAGCTGGTCCGGAAGGACCCCGCGGGCGCGTAGGCGTTCAAGCGCTCCTGCCAAGACCTTTTCCGCGTCTTGGCTGGAGCGTCTTTCTTTAACGTAGTCCAGGTGCGACTTGAAAATCTCGTCCTCGGAACGTGCCGAAGCCGGGTGCAGCGGATCCCTGGAGGCGGGTAGCCCGCACTTCGGGCAATCCCAGCTCACTGGTATCTGATCTTCGGGCAGCTTAAGAAAAACAAGCCGCGTCTCGTGTCCCTTGGCGCACCAATAGGGAACACGAATACGCGGCAGTTGTTCTCCATCACTATGATCACTGTGATTTCTGGGAGGCGACCCCTGGGCTACGCCCACCCGGGTGCCCCGGTAACCTTGCGTGCCATGAACCATTTCGATCCCCTAGCGACTCGGTGATCGGCCTGAAAGGCCAGTAGGCCTTTCAGGCCGACACGCTCAGTCTAATGCCAGGGCGCGGACGGCGGCACCCTTCGGATGAAGGCTAGGAATCCCCACCGGAGGTGAAGCGCATGATCAGGCCCAGCCCGATGATCACCACACCCCACGTAACACCCAGGATGATGGTAAACCTGTTCAGGTTCCGCTCAGCGACGCCGGACGAACTCAGCCCGGAACTCATGCCACCGCCGAACATATCCGACAAGCCGCCACCGCGGCCCTTGTGCAGGAGGATGAGCAAGGTCAGCAGGAGGCTGGTGATGCCCAGCAGGATCTGCAGGATGACTTGAAGAACGTCCACGACGGCCTTTCGAAGAAACGGAAAACGGGAGCCCGACTAGCCGTTGGCGACGTGGCTCTCGAACCTGACAATGTTAGCAAACTCGGCCGGGTCAAGGCTGGCGCCACCCACAAGCAGGCCATCGACGTCGGTCTCGGCCATGATGGCCGCAGCGTTGTTGGCCTTGACCGATCCGCCATAGAGCAGCCGGGTCTTCCCTGCCACATCGGCGTCGAACAGTTCCGCAAGTTCAGCGCGGATGGCTGCGCACATCTCCTGTGCATCGTCCGGGCCAGCCACTTCGCCGGTGCCGATGGCCCACACGGGCTCGTACGCAACCACAAGCTGAGCTGCCTGCTCTGCCGTGAGGCCCTCGACCCCGGCCCGCAGCTGGGCCAGCGTGTGGTCCACATGGGTGCCCGCTTGGCGCACCTCGAGGCCTTCACCAACGCACAAGACGGGGGTGACCTCGTGGCGGAACGCGGCCTTGACCTTGGCGTTCAGGACCTCGTCGGATTCGTTGTGGATGGTGCGGCGTTCGCTGTGCCCAACCAGGACATAGGCGCAACCCAGTTTGTTCAGGAATTGACCGGAGATGTCTCCCGTGTACGCGCCGGAATCAAACTGGGAAAGGTCCTGGCCGCCGTAGACGACGTCCAGTTCGTCGCCCTGGACGAGCGTCTGCACACCGCGAAGGTCTGTGAACGGAGGGAAGACGGCAACTTCAACACGGTTGTAGTCATGTTTGGCGTCCGAAAGCGTCCACGCCAGCTTCTGCAACAAGGTGATGCCCTGGACATGGTCCATGTTCATCTTCCAGTTGCCGGCGATGAAGGGTTTGCGGACGAAGTTGCCGTTGTCAGAAGTAGTCACGTGAACTCCAAGATTGCTTGTGAAAAGTGAACGGCCGGCGGAACGCAGGGGCGTCCCGCCGGCCGGATTGCTGATTTAGCGGTCCAGGACGCTGAGGCCCGGAAGTTCCTTGCCCTCGAGGTACTCAAGGCTGGCACCGCCGCCGGTGGAGATGTGGCCGAACTGCGAGTCCTCGAACCCGAGGGTACGAACGGCCGCAGCCGAATCGCCGCCGCCAACCACCGTGAAAGCCACGGTGTCCGTCAGGGCCTGGGCGATGGCACGTGTGCCGCCGGAGAAGGCCTCGAACTCGAAAACGCCCATGGGGCCGTTCCAGAAAACGGTCTTGGCACCCTCGATCTGGGCAGCAAAGGCGGAAGCTGATTCCGGACCAATGTCCAGGCCGATACCGCTCTTGCCGAAAGAGCTTTCCTCAATGGCGTCGGCCTTCACTACCTCGTGCTCCGCGTCTGCGGCGAACTTGGAAGCGACCACGACGTCGGTCGGGATGACGAATGACGTACCGGCGTCGGCAGCGCGCTTGAGGTAGTCCTGCACAACGGGAATCTGGTCCTCTTCCAGCAGGCTGCCCGCCACCTTGTGGCCGGCCGCTGCCAGGAAGGTGAACAGCATGCCGCCACCAACGAGGATGGTGTCCGCCTTGCCCAGGAGGTTGTCAATAACCGCGAGCTTGTCCGAGACCTTGGAACCGCCGAGCACCACCACATACGGCCGCTGCGTGTCCGTGGTGAGCTTCCGGAGGACCTCAACCTCGGTGTGGACGAGGTCGCCCAGGTAAGCGGGCAAGCGGGTAGCGACGTCGTAGACGCTGGCGTGCTTGCGGTGGACGGCGCCGAAAGCGTCATCCACGAATGCTCCATTGTCCCCGGTCAGCGCTACAAGCTCGTCAGCAAAGGAGCCACGTTCGGCGTCGTCCTTGCTGGTTTCGCGTGCGTCGAAACGGACGTTCTCCAGGATGAGCACTTCACCATCCTGCAACGCCGCAGCGAGGGCCTTGGCGGACTCTCCGACGGTATCTTCGGCCAACTGGACCTTGAAGTCGGCGAGCTCAGCAAGACGGGCTGCAGCAGGCTTGAGGGAGTACTTTTCCTCGGGAGTTCCCTTGGGGCGTCCGAGGTGGGCGGTGACGAGCACGCGGGCACCGGCGTCCGAGAGCTTCTTAAGGACCGGAAGGGAAGCCTTGATGCGGCCGTCATCGGTCACTGTAGAGCCGTCGAGCGGCACATTCAGGTCACTTCGAACCAGAATGTACCGCCCGCGGACACCTTCAGCGATGAGTTCGTTGAGGGTGTGAGATGTCATGTGTCTACCCTAGCCCAGCTTGGATGCAACGAGCTCCGTGAGGTCTACGAGGCGGTTGGAGTAGCCCCATTCGTTGTCATACCAGGAAACAACCTTGACCTGGTTGCCGATGACCTTGGTCAGGCCCGAGTCAAAGATGGACGACGCCGGATCCCCCACGATGTCAGAGGAAACAATCGGGGCGTCTGTGTAGGTGAGGATGCCGGCCCACTGGTCGGACTCGGCAGCAGCCTTTACAGCCGCGTTGACTTCCTCAACCGTCACTTCGCGGGACACGGTCACAGTCAGGTCCGTAGCCGAACCGGTGGGGACGGGCACGCGGATGGCGTAGCCGTCAAGCTTGCCCTTGAGTTCGGGAAGCACCAGGCCGATGGCCTTCGCAGCGCCGGTGGACGTGGGCACCATGTTGATGGCAGCTGCACGTGCACGACGCAGGTCCTTGTGCGGGCCGTCCTGAAGGTTCTGGTCTGCCGTGTACGCGTGCACGGTGGTCATCAGGCCACGCTCGATGCCGAAGGCGTCGTTGACAACCTTGGCCAAGGGGCCGAGGCAGTTGGTGGTGCATGATGCGTTGGAAATGATGTTGTGTGCGGCGGGGTCGTAGAGGTCGTCGTTCACGCCCATGACGATCGTGATGTCCTCGTCGCTGGCAGGCGCCGAAATAAGAACCTTCTTGACGCCGGCGTCGATGTGCTTCTGCGCTGCCGAAGCTGCGGTGAAGAAGCCTGTGGACTCGATGACGATGTCAACGCCGAGGTCGGCCCAGGGAAGGTTGGCGGGATCACGCTCTGCCAGAACCTTGATGGACTTGCCGTCAACGACGATGTTGCCGTCCACAACTTCCACGGACTGGGTCAGACGGCCTCCGACGGAGTCGTACTTCAGGAGGTGCGCCAGGGTCTCAGGGTTGGTGAGATCGTTGACTGCCACGATCTCAAGGTCTGCGCCCTGTGCCAGCGCGGCGCGGAAGTAGTTACGGCCGATGCGGCCGAAGCCGTTGATACCAATACGGGTGGTCACTGTTTGTCAATCTCCTTGGTGCTCTTGCAAGCACGCCTCGTGAGTTGGAATTGGGTCCAACCAACAGACCCCGCACGTCATTGGGCAGAGGTGATTATCAGATCGGAGGGCGACCAGCCACGTTGCTGAAGGCTGACCGCCTTCCGTGATCCATCTTACGTTTAACTGAGCCTGCCCCCGCAACTGCGGAGGCAGGCATTTCAGCATTTGGGCCTATTTCACTGAAATGTGACTTTTGTTACACCTCAATGAACGCGGCCTCACCAACTAGAGAACGATGAGCCCCGTGGCGTTGGCGCGGGCTGCTTCGAAGCGCTTGGCTACGTCCGCCCAGTTGACGATGTTCCAGAAAGCCTTCACGTAGTCAGCCTTGACGTTGACGTAGTCCAGGTAGAAAGCGTGCTCCCACATGTCGAGCATGAGCAGCGGGGTGGTGCCCACGGCAACGTTGCCCTGCTGATCGTAGAGCTGTTCGATCACGAGGTTGCCGCCAATGGGCTCGTAGGCAAGGAAGGCCCAGCCGGACCCCTGCAGGGCAAGTGCTGCAGCAGTGAACTGAGCGCGGAAGGCATCGAACGAGCCAAAGGCATCCTCGATGGCTGCCGAGAGCTCGCCTTCGGGCTTGTCGCCACCGTCCGGGGAGATGTTGTTCCAGAACACGGAGTGGTTGATGTGGCCGCCGGTGTGGAACGCCAGGTCCTTGGAGAGGCGGTTGATGTTGGCGAAATCACCCTTTTCGCGGGCTTCCGCCAGCTGTGCGAGGGCGTTGTTGGCGCCGGCAACGTAGGCGGCATGGTGCTTGCTGTGGTGCAGCTCCATGATCTTCGCCGAAATGTGCGGCTCCAGTGCTGCGTAGTCGTAGCCGAGCTCGGGCAGGACATACTCTGTCACGAAATCCTCCAATGTAGTGGACCGAAGTCCGGTTGGTAACTCTCGTTCTGTTCATCCGGCCGATGAACCGGCCGGAAACCCTTGGGCGGAGAAGCCTCCTGTTGAGTCTACGGGCGACAACCCGACTGGCCCCCGGAGTATTTCCCCCGCACCCTGTCGATTCTATGGGCGGCGGCTATTCGTCCATCATTTCCGGAGTCACATTTGCCTCTGTACCCGGGATGCCCAAGTCGAGAGCGCGTTTGTCCGCCATGGCCAGCAGACGCCGGATGCGTCCGGCGATCGCGTCTTTGGTCATAGGCGGATCGGCAAGCCGGCCCAGCTCATCCAGGCTTGCCTGCTTGTGGGCAACCCGCAGCTCCCCCGCGTATTTCAGGTGCTCGGGAACGTCGTCGCCGAGGATCTCCAAGGCCCTGTCGACCCTGGCGCCGGCAGCAACGGCCGCTTGGGCGGAGCGGCGCAGGTTGGCGTCGTCGAAGTTGGCCAACCTGTTGGCCGTGGCGCGCACTTCCTTCCGCATGCGCCGTTCTTCCCACACCATCAGTGCATCGTGGGCGCCCATCCGGGTCAGCAACGCGGCGATGGTGTCGCCGTCGCGGATGACCACACGGTCAACTCCCCGTACCTCGCGTGCTTTGGCCTGGATGCCAAGGCGGCGTGCTGCGCCGACCAGTGCCAATGCGGACTCGGGACCCGGGCACGTCACCTCCAAGGAGGAGGACCGTCCCGGTTCCGTGAGCGAGCCGTGGGCGAGGAAGGCCCCGCGCCACACGGCCTCCGCATCCGCCGCCGAACCGTTGACGACCACCGACGGCAGCCCCCGCACAGGCCGGCCCCGGCCGTCCAGGAGGCCGGTTTGCCGGGCCAGCGCCTCGCCGTCGCGGACCACGCGCACGACGTAGCGGCTGCCGCGGCGGAGGCCACCGCCGGAGACGACGATGATTTCGCTTTGGTGGCCGTAAACCTCGGCAATGGCCGCCCGAAGCCGCCGGGCGGTGGAAGCCAGGTCCACCTCGGCCTCGATGACGATCCGGCCCGAAATAATGTGCAGGCCGCCCGCAAACCGGAGCATGGCCGAGACTTCGGCCTTGCGGACTGAGGACTTCTTGATGTCCAGCCGGGACAGTTCGTCCTTGACCGACGCGGTAAGTGCCATCGCGTATGTATTCCTAACTGTTCCCAAAGATATCGTGGTACGCCGCCGCCAGGAGCAGTGGGTCATGGACGGGCCTGCGTCTCGACGCCCCTACTCTACCCAAGACGACTTCGGCCCCGATCATCCCGGCGGCCTTCTCGAAGGCTTTGAGGTCCTGTACGGCGGCCGGGTCGGCAAGCACAACGTCCACGCTGAATTCCGGGGCGTAGCGCCGCAGGACATCCAAATGGTCGGCGGCGGTCATGCCTGAGGTTTCCTTGGTCTCGACGTCGAGATTCATGGTGAGGCAGCGTTTTGCGGTTGTCTCCCCCAATGCCTGGCGAAGTTCGGGCAACAGGAGGTGCGGCAGTACCGAGGTGTACCAGGAGCCGGGGCCCAGGATGACCCAGTCGGCCAGCTCAATGGCGGTCAGCGCTTCTGTGCAGGCCGGTGCGTCCTCGGGAAGGAGCCGGACCTCCTCGAGCTTTCCGGCTACCGCGCATTTGGCCTGGCCGCGCACCGTCTGCAGCTCATGACCGCCTCCGGGAAGTTCCACCCGGGCTTGCCCTTCGATGGTCAGCGGCACGCTGGACATGGGCAGGACCTGTCCGCGGGCACCCAGCAGCGCGCCGGCCCACTTGAGGCCTGCCACAGTATCGCCCAGCAGTTCCCACAGCGTCACGATCAGCAGGTTGCCCATGGCGTGATTGTCCAGTGAACCACCTTTGGCGGTTCCCGCGTTGAACCGGTGCTGCATGACATCGCGCCAGGTGCGGCCCCAATCGGTGTCATCACAGAGCGCACTGAGTGCCATCCGCAGGTCCCCGGGCGGGAGGACGCCGTACTCGTCCCGCAGGCGCCCGGAAGAACCGCCGTCGTCCGCTACCGTGACGATCGCCGTCAGCTCGGAGGTCAGAAGGCGCAGGGCGGACAGGGAAGCGGCCAGCCCATGGCCGCCACCGAGGGCGACGACGGAGGGGGTCTTGTCCTGCTGGCTGCCGGGAACGCCTTTGGGCGGGATCAGCGGCAGCGGACCGGTGAGGACGCCCATTACTCGCGACCCAGGTCTCGGTGAGTGGTTGTCACGGTCACCCGCGGGTACTGCGCGAGCCGCTTGGAAAGCTCGACGGCGACAGCCACCGAGCGGTGCTTGCCGCCGGTACAGCCCACGGCCAGCGTGGCGTAGTGCTTGTTCTCCTGGCGGTAACCGTCAAGTACCGGCTCCAGGGCGCTGACATAGCGGTCGACGAACTCGTGGACACCGTCGGCTGCCAGCACGTAGTCGCTGACGTCCTGGTCCAATCCCGTATGCGGGCGCAATTGCGGAACCCAATGCGGGTTAGGAATGAAGCGGGCATCGGCAACGAAGTTCGCATCCACGGGAAGCCCGTACTTGAAGCCAAAGCTCATGACGTTCAGCCGGAGGGTGACCGGGCCGGTGTCGCTGAACAGTTCGGTGATCGCCGTAGCCAGGCCATGGACGTTGTAATCGCTGGTATCCAGGACAATGTCGGCGTGTTCCTTGAGTTCCCGGAGGACCTCACGCTCCACTCCGATGCCGTCCAGGATGCGTCCCCCGCCCTGCAGCGGATGCGGCCTGCGGCCCTGCTCGAACCGGCGCACCAGGACTTCGTCCCTGGCGTCGAGGAACAGGACACGGAACGTCACGCCGCTGGCACTCAGGGCACCCAAGGCGGTCTGGATGTCCGTGAAGAGGTCCTTGCTCCGGACATCAACGACGACGGCCAGTTTGGGGATCGATTTGGGGGCATGGGAAACGATCTCGGCGAGCGTGCCCAGCATCTGCGGGGGAAGGTTGTCCACCACATACCAACCGTGGTCCTCCAGCGCGTCCGACGCGGTGCTTCGGCCTGCCCCGGACATGCCCGTCACCACCAGCAGTTCGGCCTCCGGCGGCTTGACGGGGGTCATCCCGTCCTGTTCCGCGCCCGATCCTGCCGTTGCCTCGTCCATCCGTCGTCCCCGTTTCCCTGAAAGTGGTGTGTCCCACAAAGCGCCTGTTGAAGGCAGGCATATGCGCCGGCGGCATCGCGAACGCGGCCACCGGTCAAGTTCTTACCCTAACTAAGATTCCAGGATTTCGCCGGTGGTCATGTTGATGGCCGGTGCGGCGTCCTCTGTATTCTCTGCGGAACCGAGGTGCCGGACAACAGCGGCAGCCAGGGCGGGCCCGATCCCCTTGGCCGACGTCAGTTCTTCGACGGAAGCGGCCTTGATCTTCTTCAAGGACCCGAAATGCGCCACGAGGGCCTTCCGCTTGGCTTCTCCCAGGCCGGGAACACCATCCAGTGCCGAGACCGTCATGGCCTTGCCGCGCTTTTGCCGGTGGAACGTGATGGCGAAGCGGTGTGCCTCATCGCGGATACGTTGCAGCAGGTAGAGGCCTTGGGACGTGCGCGGAAGGATCACCGGAAAATCACTCTCCGGCAGCCACACCTCTTCAAGCCTTTTGGCCAAGCCCACCACGTAGACGTCGTCAATCCCCAGCTCGGCCAAGGCCCGCGCAGCGGCGTTCACCTGCGGTTGTCCGCCGTCCACCACCACCAGGTTGGGCGGGTAGGCGAACTTGGCTTTCGGCTCCGGTTGGGACGGGTCCGACGGCGACTCTTCGGTAGCGCCCGTCACCGCCTTTTGGAGCGGGTTGACGATCTCACCGGACACGGGCACCTGCTCGGCCTTGTCGTTGAGATAGTGCCTGAACCTGCGGGTGAGGACGTCGTGCATTGCCGCGGTGTCGTCCGCGGCAGCCGCTCCGGTAATGGAGAACTTGCGGTAGTCGGACTTCTTGGGCAGGCCGTCCTCGACCACCACCATGGATGCAACCACATTGGTGCCCTGGACGTGGGAGATGTCGAAGCATTCGATCCGAAGCAGCGGAACAGGCAGTTCCAGTGCTTCCTGGAGTTCCTGCAGGGCGAGGGAACGCACCGTGATGTCCCCTGCCCGGCGGGTCTTGTGCAGCTTCAGGGCCTGTTCCGCGTTTTCCTTGACGGTGGACATCAAGGCGGCCTTGTCCCCCCGCTGCGGCACCCGGATGTCCACCTTGGCGCCACGCAGCCCGGCCAGCCATTCGGAAAGTTCGTCATGGTTGCTCGGGATTTCAGGAACCAGGACCTCGCGCGGAATGCGGCCCTGGACTTCGCTGTCCTCGCCGTAAACCTGCTGGAGCAAGTGCTCAATGAGCTCGGGAGTGGTGGCGTCTTCCACTTTCTCCACCACCCAGCCACGCTGGCCGCGGACCCGCCCGCCGCGCACGTGGAAGACCTGGACGGACGCTTCGAGTTCGTCATCGTGCAGGGCGAAGACATCGGCGTCCGTGTCTTCGGACAGGACCACTGCGTTGCGTTCAAAGACCTTGCGAAGGGCGATGATGTCGTCCCGGAGGCGCGCTGCCCTCTCATAGTCGAGTTCGGCAACCGCGGCGGCCATGTCCTTCTCGAGCTTGTTGATGAACCGTTTGGCTTCCCCGCCCATGAAGGAGCAAAAGTCCTCGGCCAGGCCCCGGTGTTCCTCCGGGCTCACCCGGCCCACGCACGGCGCGGCACATTTGTCGATGTACCCCAGGAGGCACGGCCTGCCGCTGGCCTGGGCGCGTTTGAAAACGCCTGCGCTGCAACTGCGGACCGGGAAGACCCGGAGCAGGGTGTCCATGGTCTCGCGGATGGCGCCTGCGGTGTAGGGGCCAAAGTAGCGTGTTCCCTTTTTCCTCTCGCCACGCATGACCTGGACCCTGGGGTACTTCTCCCCCATGGTCACTGCGAGGTACGGGTACGTTTTGTCGTCCCGGAACACCACGTTGAAGCGCGGCTTGAACTCTTTGATCCACGTGTACTCGAGTTGCAGCGACTCCAGCTCGCTGCCCACCACCGTCCATTCGACGCTGCTCGCGGCGTGCACCATGGCGTGCGTCTTGGGCAGCAGGCCCGCCGGATTGGCGAAATACGAATTCAGCCTGGAACGGAGGTTCTTTGCCTTGCCCACGTAAATGACGCGGCCGTGCGGGTCGCGGAAGCGGTATACGCCGGGGTTGGTGGGGATTTCGCCTGTTTTAGGGCGGTAACTTGCTGGATGTGCCACGTTTCAAGTCTAGTGATCGGGGCGGACAGCATACGCCGCCGCCGTGCAGCATGGTCAGTGCAGAGGATGGGCGGCGCACTGGATGGCGGGTACCCGGGCGGGCTACTCCACCGCCTTGCTCTGGTTATAGCTGGTGGACCGCTCCTGCCCGCTGAGCGCCGCAATGGCATCCATGATGCGGTCAGTAACTTCGCGCCGGGCCGGCAGTGAATGGTCAGGGCCGGTCTTTTCGAAGTACAGCGGTTCTCCCACCTTCATGGTGAAGTGCTGGGGGCGCACAGCGTTCCTGCCTGCCGGCTGCAGCTTCTCAGTGCCGATGAGTCCCACCGGAATGACAGGTGCGCCAGTGGTCAACGCCAACCAGCCCACTCCGGTCCGTCCGCGGTACAGGATCCCGTCCCGGGATCGGGTTCCCTCAGGGTAGATGCCAATGCCCTTGCCATCCTCGAGGATATCCAGCAGGGTCTTCAATGCCTGGACGCTGGCTGCCTGTTCGCCGCGTTCGACGGGGATGGAACCCACAGCTTCGAAGAAGGACTTCATGACGGCGCCCTTGACGCCCTTGGTGGTGAAGTATTCGGCTTTGGCGAAGAAAGCTACCGGCCGAGGCATGAGCGCCTGGACAATGACGCTGTCCAGGAAGGAAAGATGGTTGGGTGCGACGATGAAGGGGCCTTCTTTGGGCACATTCTCAAGGCCGATGACCGTTGGCCGGCACGTGGTGGAAATCAGTCCACGGGTAGTCCACCGGATCGCATCAAATACTGCCATCGTTATGTACCTCGCTCAGGGCCGCCGCTCGGACAGCATCAAGTTCTTCAATTTTGCTTCGCAGTTCCAGCGTCGTGGCTACCACGGCCACGGCCCCGGCTTCCTCAAGTTCGCCGTCGGGAGCGAACCCCCACCTGACACCAATGCAGTACAGGCCGTTCGCCATGGCCCCGGCGACATCCTGATGCCTGTCGCCGACCATGACTGCCGGCTGGCTGTGCAGTGAGGCCAACGCGGCCCCCACGATGCCAACCTTGCCGGGGGCGGCATTCGTACCGAGTGATTCGTCGTCCGGAGCTCCGTGAATGGCAACGAAGAAGTCTGCGATGTTGTGGTGCTCAAGAACCAGCCGCGCAATCCCTTGCGGTTTCTGCGTTGCCACAGCGGTAGGCCGGCCCGACTCGGCGTAGAACTCCAAGAGATCGAAGATGCCGGGGTAGAGCTTGCTCTGGGCAATTCCGGTGTCCCGGTAATGGCTCCGGTAGCGATGGATGGTCTCATCCACCAGGGCCGCGGGCACCTGCGCAAGATTCAGCAACGCGTCGCTGAGCTTGGGTCCGACCATCGAATTCAGCACAGCCTGGTCCGGAACCGGTAGTCCCATTTCCCGCAGGGCAGTCGAGATGCCTCCCGTGATACCGCCTGCTGGATCGACAAGGGTGCCGTCCAGATCGAAAATTACGGGCACCTTTGTATGAGTCACCGGCTTAGTTTCCCACACGTAGCGGCATGCCTGAAACTCGCATGCCGCTACGGGAATACTTCGACCGCAGTAAAGGGCCGTTAACCGAGAATCTCGGCCAGGAACTTTGCCGTGTGGCTCTCGGTCGACTTGGCCACCTGCTCGGGCGTGCCTGTGGCCACCACCCGGCCGCCTCCGGAGCCGCCGTTTGGACCGAGGTCAACGATCCAGTCGGCGGACTTGATCACGTCCAGGTTGTGTTCGATGGTGATCACCGTGTTGCCCTTGTCCACCAAGCCCTGAAGGACCATGAGGAGCTTCCGGATGTCCTCGAAGTGCAGGCCGGTGGTGGGTTCATCCAACACGTAGATGCTGCGCCCGTTGGAGCGTTTCTGGAGCTCGGCTGCCAGCTTCACGCGTTGCGCTTCGCCGCCCGACAAGGTGGTGGCCGGCTGGCCAAGGCGAACATACCCGAGGCCGACGTCCACCAAGGTCTTCAAATGCCGGGCGATCGGAGTGAACGCCGCAAAGAACTCGGCAGCTTCCTCGATCGGCATGTTGAGGACATCGGCGATGGTCTTGCCCTTGTAGTGCACTTCCAGCGTTTCCCGGTTGTAGCGGGCACCATGGCAGACCTCGCAGGGCACATACACGTCCGGCAGGAAGTTCATTTCGATCTTCAACGTGCCGTCTCCCGAGCAGGCTTCGCAGCGGCCGCCCTTGACGTTGAAGGAGAACCGTCCTGGCAGGTAGCCACGAACCTTGGCTTCCGTTGTTTCCGCGAAGAGCTTCCGGATGTTGTCGAAGACCCCGGTGTAGGTTGCCGGGTTGGACCGGGGGGTCCGGCCGATGGGGCTCTGGTCGACGTGGACCACCTTGTCCAGGTGCTCCAGGCCGTTCACTGTCCGGTGCCTTCCGGCTACCTGCTTGGCACCGTTGAGCTTGTTCGCGAGGACCTTGTAAAGGATCTCGTTGACCAGAGTGGACTTTCCGGAGCCGCTGACGCCCGTCACGGCAGTAAACAGACCCAGCGGGAAGGTCGCGTCCACGTTGTTCAAGTTGTTTTCGCGTGCCCCAACGACCTTCAGCTCACGCTTCTTGTCGTACTTGCGGCGCTTGGCGGGGACGTCGATCTTCCGGCGCCCGGACAGGTAATCACCGGTCAGGGATTTCGTGTTCGCCAACAGTTCCTTGTAGGTGCCCGAGTGGACCACCTGGCCACCGTGCTCACCTGCGCCCGGTCCGATGTCCACTACCCAGTCGGCCTCATGGATGGTGTCTTCATCGTGTTCCACCACAATGAGGGTGTTGCCCAGGTCCCGCAGCCGGGTCAAGGTCTCAATGAGGCGCCTGTTGTCGCGCTGGTGGAGGCCGATGGAAGGCTCATCCAGTACGTAGAGGACGCCCACCAATCCCGAACCGATCTGCGTGGCCAGGCGGATACGCTGGGCCTCTCCGCCGGACAAGGTGCCGGACGGGCGCTCCAGGTTCAGGTACTCCAAGCCGACGTCCAGGAGGAACGTCAGGCGGGCCTGGATCTCCTTGAGGACCTGGTGTGCAATCTGCGCTTCACGGCCGGTGAGCGTCAGGTTGCCGAGGAAGGAAGCGCACTCCCGCATGGGCAGCGCAGCGACTTCGGCGATGGATTTGCCGTTGATGAGCACCGAGAGGGATGCCGGGTTGAGGCGGGCACCGTTGCACTCGGGGCAGGGAATCTGGCGCATGTACTCTTCGTACCGGTCCCGCGCCCAATCGGAGTCCGTCTCGCCGTGCTTGCGGTGCACATACTGGATGGCGCCCTCGAAGCCGGTGCTGTACTTGCGCTCACGGCCAAAGCGGTTCCGGTACTGCACAACCACTTTGTGGTCCTTGCCGTGCAAGACCGTGTTGCGGACGTCCTTCGGCAGTTTTTCCCAGGCCGTATTCATGGAGAAGCCGAGCTCCGAGGCAAGACCTACCAGGAGCCGGTTCCAGTACTCCGTGGTGGCACTGCCCATCGACCACGGCGCAATGGCGCCCTCGGCCAAGGAGAGTTCCGGGTTGGGAACGATCAGTTCCTCGTCCACCTCAAGCTTGGTACCGATGCCGCTGCAGGCAGAACAGGCGCCGAAAGGGTTGTTGAAGGAGAAGGAGCGGGGTTCGATCTCGTCAATGGCCAGTGGATGTTCGTTGGGGCATGCCAGGTTCTCGGAGAAAGCGCGAATCCGTGCGGGGTCCTCGGCGTCGAGGTCAACGAACTCGACCAGTACGCGGCCCTCGGCCAGGCCCAGGGCGGTTTCCACGGAGTCGGTGAGGCGCTGGCCAATATCTTCCTTGACCACCAGGCGGTCCACCACAACCTCAATGGTGTGCTTGAACTGCTTTCCCAGCTTGGGAGCTTCACTGAGCTGGACCAGTTCACCATCCACCCGGGCGCGGGAGTAGCCCTTGGCCGTGAGCTCCTTGAAGAGATCCACGAATTCGCCCTTGCGGCCGCGGACCACCGGGGCGAGGACCTGGAAGCGCGTGCCCTTGTCGAGCTCGAGCAGCTGATCGACAATCTGCTGCGGAGTCTGCCGCGTGATGGGCTCACCACAGACCGGGCAGTGCGGACGTCCCACACGGGCCCACAAGAGGCGCATGTAGTCGTAAATCTCGGTGATGGTGCCAACGGTTGAGCGCGGGTTCTTGCTGGTGGACTTCTGGTCGATGGAGACCGCGGGCGAGAGGCCTTCGATGAAGTCGACGTCGGGCTTATCCACCTGTCCCAGGAACTGGCGCGCATAGGCGGACAGCGACTCGACGTAGCGGCGCTGGCCCTCAGCAAAGATGGTGTCGAAGGCAAGGGACGACTTACCGGATCCGGAGAGCCCGGTGAAGACGATCATCGCATCCCTGGGAAGATCGAGGTCGACATTGCGGAGGTTGTGCTCACGCGCACCCTTGACCACCAGGCGCGACAGATCCGGGCGCACGGGCTTGGCGTCAGGTGCGACGGAAACAGTGTTCAGGTCATGGACGGCTGTATCTTCAGCTAAGGCTTTGGGCACCCAACAATGCTAGTCGAAAACGTCTTCGAATTTCCATGTCGTTGCTCACACCCTACCCGGCGGTATCAGTCGGCATCATAGGCTGCGGCCAGAAGCTGCACCGCCTCCGCGAACGATGCCCCCTGGGCCTTCGCGGCTGCCGCATATTGGGCGGCGACTTCGGCCAAAGCGCCCCACCGGTCGTCGCGGGCGCAGATCACGGTCCCATTGCGGCCCCTGGTGGCAACGACGCCGGCGGCTTCGAGTTCCTTGTAGGCCCGGGCAACAGTGTGGGGCGCAACATCAAGGACCCCGGCAAGGTTCCGCACCGGGGGAAGCTTGGCACCCACGGCCAGGACGCCGGAGTCGGCCAGTTCGATGATCCGCAGCCTCAACTGCTCGAACAGGGCAACCCCGCTGTTGGTGTTCGGACGCCAGTTTCCAGGAAACTCACCGTTGCCGGTCATTGCGGGCACCGGCAGGGCGGCACCTGGGCGGCGGTGCCTTGATCAGCGAAACGTCCTTGGTCCATGCCGAAAATTAGACCAGCGTCGAAGTGCCGGGACAAGCTGTGACGGCTCGCGGGAAAGCGTACGGCGCTGTTGCCTGTCACGGATTCCTCTGTGCCACGGCGAAGATCCGCCTGAACGGAAACACGGTGCCATGCTTCGATGGAGGGTAGGCCTGACGCAGCATAGCGGCGTATTCGTGCTCGAATTCGGCTCCCTCGGCCGGAGACAGGGCTGCCAGTACCGGCCGGAGTCCAGTGCCCCGCACCCAATCAAGGACAGGGTCCTCGCCCGGGAGCACCTGCAGGTAGGTCGTTTCCCAAGCGTCAGCCGTGCAACCGGCGTCGAGCATGATGTTCAGGTAGTCAGCAGGGCTGCCGACGGCGTCGTGCCGCAGTACACCGGCCAGGCGCGGCGCCCAGGCCGGCGAGTCGGCGAGTTCACGCATCAGGGTGTGTGACGGCGAGGTGAAATTGCCGGGGACCTGCAAGGCAAACCAGGCCCCTGGCTGCAAAGCGCGCAACCAGGAAGCCAGCATTTCCTGATGGCCGGGGACCCATTGGAGTGCTGCATTGGTGACGACGACGTCCACGTCCGGCTCCGGCTGCCAATCGGCAATATCGCCGTGCTGGAAGCCGAGGCGGCCGGGCTCGGCCAGCGCGGCAGCTTTGGACAGCATTTCGGCAGACGAATCGATCCCCGTCACCCGTGCTTCCGGCCAACGCCTTCCCAAGGTGGCGGTAAGGTTGCCGGGCCCGCATCCAAGGTCCACCACCCGGGTGGGGTCATCGGCCCGGATCCGGGCAACGAGGTCATGGAAGGGACGGTCACGATGGTCACCGAACTGGACGTATCTACTGGGATCCCACTTCATTCGACAACCCTTCAGGCAAGCTCCGGACCGGGTACTGCTGACCTGAGCGAGCCTAGTGCGTCCGGGCACTAAGCTGGAAACCAATGAAACTTCCAGAGCAGCTTCCAGCTTCCACCGGCGCCGGGCCCCTCGACCCTGACGAGATCTACACGCGGTTTGTCGAATGGACGGAGAGCCGCGGGTTGCAGCTCTATCCCGCTCAGGACGAGGCCATCATGGAACTCGCCGCAGGCAACAACGTCATCCTGGCGACGCCCACGGGTTCAGGAAAGTCGCTGGTGGCGATCGCGGCCCACTTCGAGGCCATGGCCCGGGGCCAACGAAGCTACTACACCGCTCCCATCAAAGCGCTTGTCTCCGAGAAATTCTTTGCCCTCTGCGAGATTTTCGGCGCGGAGAACGTCGGCATGATCACCGGCGATTCCGGGGTCAACCAGGACGCCCCCATCATTTGCTGCACGGCCGAAATCCTGGCCAACACCGCGCTGCGCGAGGGGGCGGCTGCGGAACTTGGCTCAGTGGTGATGGACGAGTTCCACTTCTACTCCGACCCGCAACGCGGCTGGGCGTGGCAGGTGCCGCTGCTGGAACTGCCGCAGGCACAGTTCCTGCTGATGTCCGCCACCTTGGGCGACGTCACCCGGTTCGAGCGCGGCCTGACGGAGTTGACCGGGCGGCCCACAACCACCGTGAGCTCGGCGGAGCGGCCCATCCCGCTGCATTACTACTACCACGTCACCCCCGTCCACGAGACCTTGGAGGAGTTGCTCTCCACCAAGCAGGTGCCGGTCTATGTGGTGCACTTCAGCCAGGCGGAAGCGATCGAGCGCGCGCAGAACCTGATGAGCATCAACATGTGCAGCCGCGAAGAAAAGGACCGCATCGCCGAGCTGATCGCGAACTTCCGGTTCGCGGCCGGCTTCGGGAAGACCTTGAACCGCCTTGTCCGCCACGGAATTGGGGTGCACCACGCGGGAATGCTCCCCAAGTACCGCCGGCTCGTGGAGCAGTTGGCCCAGGCCGGACTCTTGAAAGTCATCTGCGGCACGGACACCCTGGGCGTCGGTATCAACGTCCCTATCCGCACGGTGCTGCTCACCGCTTTGAGCAAGTACGACGGCGTTCGCACCAGGCTGCTTAACTCCCGCGAGTTCCACCAGATTGCCGGCCGTGCGGGCCGGGCCGGGTACGACACCGCCGGGACAGTGGTGGTGCAGGCTCCGGAACACGTTGTCGAGAACACAAAGGCCATGGCCAAGGCGACCGCGAAGTTCGGCAACGACCAGAAGAAGCTCCGCCAAGTGGTGAAGAAGAAGCCGCCTGAAGGTTTTGTCTCCTGGGGGGAACCGACATTCAACAAACTGGTGGAATCGACGCCGGAACCGCTGAGCTCGAGCTTTACGGTCACCCACGCAATGCTGTTGAACCTGCTGGAACGGCCGGGCGACCCCTTCCTGGCGACGCGCCGGTTGCTGACGGAGAACCACGAAACCAGGGCATCCCAGCTCAAGCTCATGAAGAAGGCTTTGGGTATCTACCGCGAACTGCTGGCGGCAGGTGTCGTTGAGCGCGTTCCTCCCGGGGAACAGGACGCTGAGGGCCGTTCCGTGCGGCTGACGGTCCATCTGCAGCCCAACTTTGCCCTCAACCAGCCTCTCTCCCCCTTCGCGCTGGCTGCCTTGGAGCTGCTCGATCCGGAGTCGCCGTCGTACGCCTTGGACGTCGTCTCGGTCATCGAGGCCACGCTTGAGAAGCCGCGCCAGATCCTTTCTGCCCAGCAGAAGAAGGCCCGCGGCGAGGCCGTCGCAGCCATGAAGGCGGATGGCATCGAGTACGACCGACGCATGGCCATGCTGGAGGAAGTCACGTACCCGATGCCCCTTGCCGGAATTCTGGGCGAGGCCTTTGAGGTCTACCGCAAGGCGGCACCGTGGGTGGGTGACTTCGAGTTGGCGCCCAAGTCGGTCATTCGCGATATGTACGAGCGCGCCATGAATTTCGGCGAGTTCGTCCAGTTCTATGGCCTGGCACGTTCCGAAGGGATCGTCCTGCGCTACCTCGCCGACGGCTTCCGGGCCCTGCGGCAGACCGTACCCCAGGACGTGCTGCGGGAGGACCTCGAAGACCTCATCGCATGGTTGGGGGAACTGGTCCGCCAGGTGGACTCGAGCCTCCTTGACGAATGGGAGGAACTGACGGCCGGGCTGGCTCCGACGCCGCATGATGCTCCCCCGCCGCCTCCGCCGTCGTTGACATCCAACGCCAGGGCATTCCGGGTGATGGTGCGCAACGAGATGTTCCGCAGGGTGGAGCTGTTTGCTGACGAAGACTCGGCCGCCTTGGGCGAACTCGACGGCGAGGGCGGTTGGGACGGCGATCGCTGGGAAGAGGTCCTGGACGACTACTTCGACGAACACGACGACATTGGAACAGGTCCCGATGCCCGCGGACCCGGGTTGCTGATCATCACCGAGGAACCCGGGAAGTGGCTCGTCCGCCAAATCTTTGACGACCCCGCCCGCAACCACGACTGGGGTATCTCGGCGGAAGTCGACCTCCAGGCCTCCGATGAAACGGGAACCGCCGTGGTCCGCGTGACCGACGCCGGCCGCTTGTAGCGGGTCATAGCGAAGAGGCGCGAATGCATCCTGTTCCCAACCTGGCCGACAGCCTCCGTACACTGGAGGCCGTCAAGGACGTGCCTGTTGCGGAATGGTCCGGGCCGCGCCTGTGGTGGCGCGGGCCCTTGGATGTGGAGGGCCTCGCCATTGGGTCGGTCCAGGCTGCGGCGACCGCCCTCAACGCCTTGACAGGCACGTCGGCCTATTCGGTCCCGTCAGCGGGGACCGCAGCCGCCTTTGACTCGCTGCGGCACTTGCGGATCGCCGGAAAGCAGCCGGAAGGTTTCGCGCCCCTCTCCGGCTTCCGTCCGACGTCGGACGGTTGGGTCAGGTTGCATGCCAACTATCCGCACCACGCGGCCAGGCTTTTGCAGGCCCTTTGCGTTTCCTCAACCGCCGACGTCGGCCCCGCCTTGAGGGAGCTGACAGCGTCGGAAGCGGAATCAGTGATTACCGCCAAAGGCGGCGTTGCCGCGGCTGTTCGAACCCGAGCGGAATGGACCCGCTCCCCCATGCACCAGGCGGCAAGCCGCGGTCCCTGGATCGCGCTGAGGGAGTCCGGGGGATCATCAGGGGAACGCTGCTGGGTGCCGGGGGGCGATGCCGCCCGTCCGTTGAAGGGCTTGAGGGTCCTCGACCTGACACGGGTCATAGCGGGACCAACGGCCACCCGGCTCCTCGCCGCGCTGGGGGCGGACGTCCTCCGGATCGACCCGCCCGGACTTCCCGAACTTCCCGATGCGTTCCTCGATTGCGGATTCGACAAACGAAGCGTCGTGGCGGACTTCTCGGTGCCTTCGGTTCTGGACGAGGTGCGCGCTGTGGTGGCACGGGCCGACGTCGTGGTCACAGGCTACCGATCCGGAAGCCTGGAGCGCTTCGGACTGGGAACGGGTGATCTGGCACGGGACAATGGTGGACTGGTGGTGGCGACGCTTAACGCCTGGGGTGCCGGTCCGTGGCAGGAGCGCCGGGGTTTCGACAGTATTGTCCAAGCCGCCTGTGGCATCGCTGCTGACTACGGAAGCGACGGCGACGCCGGATGGCGGCCGGGTGCGCTTCCGGTCCAGGCGTTGGACCACGCAACGGGCTACGGCCTGGCAGCGGCCATTCTGGGATTGCTTGCCGAACGGACCCGCACGGGCCGGGGCGGTGTGGCCACGATGTCGCTGGTCCGCACCGCTGAGGAGCTTTTCGGGGCCGGACTCCTTCCGGCCCAGGTTCCCGGCCACGAGCCGGCGTCACTGCCGGAGCCACTGCCGGAACCTGGATACCACGGGATGGAGAGCGTCCACGGCCATCTCCGGTTCGTCGGTCCGCCGCTGCTGGCCGACGGTGTTCCTGTCAGTTACACCCGCGCGCCTGTGGCCTATGGCTCGTCACAGCTCTTGTGGGGCAAGGCCTGAGCTTTGCGGCATCAGGCACCCGGGGCCGGGCGCTAGTAAGCTCGGAACCATGAGTGTAATCCGCCCCGCAACCGCTGATGATGTCCCCGCGATCCTTGGCATGATCCATGACCTCGCCATCTACGAAAAAGAACCGGACGCCGTCAAGAACACGCCCGAAAAACTCACCGAGGTCCTCTTCGGAGACAACCCCCGGGTGTTCGCAAACATGGCAGAGAACGCGGCCGGCGAGGTCCAAGGATTTGCCCTGTGGTTCTTGAACTATTCGACGTGGGAGGGCGTCCACGGCATCTATCTCGAGGACCTCTATGTCCGGCCCGAAGCCCGTGGCGAGGGCCACGGAAAGGCGCTGCTGCAGTACCTGGCCGCTACCGCCGTCGAACGCGGATACGCACGCGTGGAGTGGAGCGTCCTGGACTGGAATGAACCGTCCATCAAGTTCTACAAGAACCTGGGCGCGCTGCCCATGGAGGAGTGGTCCACGTTCCGCCTGACGGGCGAAGCCCTTCATACTTTCGGATCGGCAGCCGGGGCGCCGGACAGGGCGTTGGCGCGTGGCTGAACTGCACAGCATCCGCGCAAGGCACGAGTTCCGGGGCCTCCGCACCGTGGAACACTTCTTCACGGTGCCCCTTGACCATGGCCCGGTGGAGGCTTGGGCGGGCCATAACGGCCGCGAGGCAATCCCTGGCGAAGAGTCCATCACGGTCTTCGCCCGCGAGTACACCTCCACGGAACACTCGGCGGAGGACGCGGCACGCTTGCCCTGGCTTTTGTACCTTCAGGGTGGACCGGGCGGACGCGGCAACCGGGTAACCTCCCTGTCCGGCTGGATGAAGGCTGCGGCCAAGGATTTTCGCATCCTGATGCTGGACCAGCGCGGTACCGGCCTGTCCACGCCCATTGAATTCCAATCGTTGGCACGTCGCGGAGACGCAGAGCGGCAGGCCGAGTACCTGGCGCACTTCCGGGCTGACTCGATCGTGGCCGATGCCGAGATGATTCGCCGGATCCTCGGGGCGGAACCTTGGACGGTGCTGGGCCAAAGCTTCGGCGGATTCTGCGCACTCACTTACCTGTCCTTTGCACCGGAGGGACTTCGTGAAGTCCTTATCACCGGCGGCCTCGCGCCCCTCCAAGGGCCGGCCGAACGGGTGTACCGTGCTACCTTCCGTCGCGTTGCCGCGCGCAACGCCGAATACTTCGCCTGGTACCCCGAAGACCGCGGGCGTATTACCCGGATCATGCGCCATCTGGCGGACCAACCAGAGCATCTGGCCAGCGGCGAGCGGCTCACCCCGGAAAGGTTCCAGATGGTGGGCTCATTCCTCGGTGGCAACACGCGGGTAGATGCCCTGCATTACCTCCTGGAGGACGCGTTCATCGAAACAGCCACGGGACCCCGTCTGTCCGAAGCGTTCCTTGAGCAGGTCCGTTCGCTTGTGAGCCGTGCCGGCAACCCGCTGTACGCCGTACTGCACGAGTCCATCTACGCGCAGGGCGAGGCCACCAAGTGGGCAGCCTGGCGGGTCCTGGAGGAGTACCCGGAGTTCGAACCCTCCGCGGACGAACCCCTTCTCACCGGCGAAATGGTCTATCCCTGGTACTTCGTGCAGGATCCTGCGCTTGTGCCTTTCCAACCGGTCGCGGAGTTGCTTGCCAGCAAGGCGGACTGGGGTCCCCTCTATGACACGCAGAGGCTCGCGACGAACACTGTTCCTGTAGCCGCCGCGGTGTATCAGGACGACATTTACGTGGACCACGCATTATCCATGGAGACTGCGTCGGCGGTACGGGGCCTCCAGCCTTGGGTGACCGATGCCTTCCACCACGACGGTATCGGCGAAGACGGCGAAGGCATATTCCGGCGCCTGTTGGGGCTGGTCCGTCCCGGCAGCTGATAAGCCGCGGAGTTGCTTCACCTAGGCGGAGGTGGCCGACTTCCGACGGGTCGCAGCGGTGACCGCGAACGCGAGCACCGCTGCGGCCAGCACGCCCCCGGCTGTATTGAGGCCCTGATACCCGGCCGAGGCCAGGACCAGGCCTGACGTCGCGCCGCCCAAAGCCCCGGCAGCACCCATGAGAGTGTCAGAGACACCCTGTACGGTTACCCGTTGGCTTTCCGGGACGCTTTCGGCAAGGAGCGTGGAGCCTGCGATCGTGGCACCCGACCAGCCAAGCCCCAGCAGGATCAGGCCTACGGTCACCAGCGACGGCTCATGCTGGCCCAATCCGGCGACGACGACGGCGACGAGCAGCAGCCCGTGTCCCGCGATGATGCTCGCATAGCGGCCCGCTTTGTCAGTAAGCCAACCCCAGACCGGGGACAACGCGAACATACCGGCAATGTGGAGGGAAATAGTCAACCCGATCACTACCAGGGCGTCGGTGCTGTCGCTCACCGAGGCGTGCTGGTGCCCGGACGCAGTGGAGGTTCCTGCGATGAGTTGCTGCAAGTGCAGGGGCGTCATGGACATGACGGCGACCATGACGCCGTGGGCAGTAACCACTGCGCAGAGTGCCAAAAGGGCCGGTCGCGACGCGCGGATTGCGGCCAATCCCGAACGGACGGTACCCCGGGCCGGGGGAAGGGCGCTTTTTGACCCTTCCGAGGCCAGGCGGCGGGAAAGGAGCAGCGGGTCCGGCCTGAGGCCAAAGAAGAGCAGCGCGGCTGCGAGGAACAAGCCCGCTGCGGAGAAGACGAAAGGGCCGGCAATTGGTGGCATCCCCAGCGCGGTTCCCACCACTGCGCCGGGCTGGATGAGGTTGGGCCCGGCCACTGCACCGATGGTAATCGCCCACACCACAGTGGAGAGCGACCTTCCGCGATGCTCCGCGTCCGCAAGATCGACGGCGGCAAACCTGGCCTGGAGGTTGGCGGCGGTGCCGAGGCCGAGGAAAGCCCCGCCCAGAAGGAGCAGCAGGAACAATCCCGCCACCACTGAAGCCATCATCAGCAGCGCACCGGCCAGTGCAGCGACCAGCCCGGCGACCAACCCCGTCCTTCTCCCCCGCTGCTCTGCGAGCCTGGCAAGTGGCAAGGCGAACACAGCGGCTGAAAGGGTGAGGATGGTGGTGACGGACCCGGCCCAGACTTGCGAGCCGGAAAGGTCGACGGCCAGCAGGGAGCCGATGGACAACGTAGCGCCGTTTCCGATGCCGCTCAAGAGCTGGGCACCGCTGAGCAGGGCAACAGAACGGCGCTGGACCCGTTGCGGATCCAGCGCCGTTGATGAAGTGGTAGTCACCCCAAGAGACTACAGCCAAGCCATGCCTAGTCGGCTTGGCTCATGGACTTCTTTGCATCCTCTTCCAACCGGGCGTCGATCTTTGCCCGCCGGGCCGCCGGGCTGAGCAGGCTGGCGACGACGGCGACGACGATGGTTCCGACGATCACTGCCAGGGAAACGAAGGTCGGAATCTCCGGAGCCCACTCGATGTGCCGGCCGCCGTTGATGAAGGGAAGCTCGTTAACGTGCATGGCGTGCAGGACAAGCTTGACGCCGATGAAAGCGAGAATCACAGACAAAGCGTGCTTCAGGTAGACCAGGCGGGTCATCAGGCCGCCGAGCAGGAAGTACAGCTGGCGCAGGCCCATCAGGGCGAAGATGTTGGCGGTAAACACGATGAAGGCGCTCTGCGTCAGGCCGAAGATTGCCGGAATTGAATCAACGGCAAACAGCAGGTCCGTCATGCCGATCGTGATGAACACGATCAGCATGGGCGTGAAGACCTTCTTGCCGTCCACGGTGGTCCGGAGCTTGCCGCCGTCGAACTTCTCGGACATCGGCAGGACCTTGCGGAGGCGGGCAATCAGCGGGTTCTCGACGTCCTCTTCATCCTCGCCGGAATCCGTCGCTTGCTTCCAGGCCGTCCAGAGAAGGAATGCGCCAAAGATGTAGAAGACCCAGCTGAACTGTTCGATGACCACGGCGCCCAGGGCAATGAAGATACCCCGCAGGACAAGCGCGATGATGATGCCCACCATCAGTACTTCCTGCTGGTACTTCCTGGGTACGGAGAACCTGGCCATGATGATGATGAACACGAAGAGGTTGTCGATGCTGAGACTGTACTCAGTGACCCAACCTGCGACGAACTGGCCGCCGTATTCGGGGCCGGTGAAGTAGAACATGGCACCGGCAAAGACCAAAGCCAAAGCCACATAGAAGGCGACCCACAGGCCGGCTTCCTTCATGGACGGTTCGTGGGGACGCTTGACCACCAAAAGCAGGTCTATGGCCAAGATGATTCCGAGGGCGACGAACGAGCCGACCTCGAACCAGACAGGGAGCTCCATTAAAGAAGGCCTTTCGCAGGGTACGGGAAAATGGTGTAAGTCTCTCCGGCCTGCCGATGCGCTCCAAGGCGCGATGTGGCGGCCCGCTAGGCCCGGCGAGGCATCTGTGCCTTGCGTGTTGACGGACGTAGCGCTTGGGATACTCCCCTACGTTGAGCCAACTTTACCCTAGGCGTGGCCGGCCGACTGCATCTGGCGTAACTCGCGCTTCAACTCCTTGACTTCGTCCCGGATCCGGGCTGCGACTTCGAACTGAAGCTCAGCAGCGGCACCGTGCATTTGTTCCGTGAGCTGTTCGATCAGCCCCACCAGGTCTTCGGCAGGCGCTGCCGCAAGACCGTCCTGGCGGACGGTGGCGGCAGCCTTCGTCGAGGATTTGCCCCGCTTGCCGCCCTTAGCGAGCCTGTTGTTGTTCAGCAGCTCCTGGGTGTCGGCGTCTTCCTTGGCCAGCTGGTCGGTGATATCCGCGATCCTCTTGCGGAGCGGCTGGGGATCGATGCCGTGATCCTTGTTGTACTTCACCTGGATGGCCCTGCGGCGGTTTGTCTCATCGATGGCCTGTGCCATCGAATCAGTGATCTTGTCCGCGTACATGTGCACCTGGCCTGAGACGTTACGCGCCGCACGGCCGATGGTCTGGATCAGGGAGGTGGAGGACCGCAGGAAGCCTTCCTTGTCCGCATCGAGGATGCTCACCAACGACACTTCCGGCAGGTCCAGGCCTTCGCGGAGGAGGTTGATGCCCACCAGGACATCGAAGACACCCATCCTCAGCTCGCGCAGCAGTTCCACGCGGCGCAGGGTATCGACGTCCGAGTGCAGGTACTCCACTTTGACGCCGTGGCCCATGAGGTAGTCCGTCAGGTCCTCGGCCATCCTCTTGGTGAGCGTGGTCACCAGGACGCGCTCGTCCTTGGCGGTTCGAATCCTGATCTCGTCCAGGAGATCGTCAATCTGGCCCTTGGTCGGCTTGACCACCACCTCGGGGTCCACCAGGCCCGTAGGCCGGATGATCTGCTGGACGTACCCGTCCGCCTTGCCGAGCTCGTACTTACCCGGCGTTGCTGACAAGTAGACGGTCTGGCCGATGCGTTCGAGGAACTCGTCCCACTTCAGCGGCCGGTTGTCCATGGCCGAAGGCAAACGGAAACCGAAGTCCACCAGGTTGCGCTTACGGGACATGTCGCCCTCGTACATGGCACCGATCTGGGGGATGGTCACGTGGGACTCATCAACCACCAGCAGGAAGTCATCCGGGAAGTAGTCCAGCAAGCAGTGCGGAGCCGTGCCCGGTTCACGCCCATCAATATGCGCGGAATAGTTTTCGATGCCGTTGCAGAAGCCCATCTGCTGCATCATTTCGAGGTCGTAGGTGGTCCGCATCCGCAGCCTCTGGGCCTCAACAAGCTTGTTTTGGCTTTCAAGGACCTTCAGGCGGTCGGCGAGTTCGTCTTCGATCCTCTTGATGGCCCGGGACATCCGTTCGGGACCGGCAACGTAGTGCGAGGCAGGGAAGACATACATTTCCTCCTCGTCGCGAATAACCTCACCGGTGAGCGGGTGGAGGGTCTGGATGTTCTCGATCTCGTCGCCGAAGAATTCGATCCGCAGCGCCAGTTCCTCGTACATGGGAATGATCTCCACGGTGTCGCCGCGGACCCGGAAGGTCCCGCGGTGGAAGTCCATGTCGTTCCGTGTGTACTGCATCGAGACGAACTTGCGGAGGAGGTGGTCGCGGTTCATCTCAGCGCCCTTGCGCAGCGTGACCATGCCCGCAATGTATTCCTCGGGAGTTCCCAGACCGTAGATGCAGGAAACCGTGGCAACCACAATCACGTCCCTGCGGGTCAGCAGCGCGTTGGTGGCCGAGTGGCGGAGCCTTTCAACTTCCTCGTTAATGGAGGAGTCCTTTTCGATGAAGGTATCCGTCTGCGCTACGTAGGCCTCCGGCTGGTAGTAGTCGTAGTAGGAAACGAAGTACTCCACCGCGTTGTTGGGCAGGAGCTCACGGAACTCGTTGGCCAACTGTGCTGCCAGCGTCTTGTTCTGGACAAGGACCAGCGTGGGTCGCTGTACCTTCTCGATGAGCCAGGCAGTGGTGGCGCTCTTGCCTGTACCGGTGGCCCCCAGAAGGACAACATCCTTTTCGCCGTTGTTGATGCGCTCCGTAAGCTCGGCAATCGCCGCCGGTTGATCGCCGGCAGGCTTATACTCACTGACTACTTCAAACGGTGCGACGACGCGGTTGATTTCCTGGGCAAGGCTCATGAATTCAATCTACCCCCGCCTGCGGACACCTGCTGTCCGGAATAGGCATCTTCAGCCAAGGGAGAACCGTCACATTGCACTCTTCGCAGGCTAGTGGGAATACGGCTCCGGAAGCCAGCCCGTCCGGGTCGCCCACTCCTCCATCAGGGGCCAGGCTACGTCAGTGAACCAAGGTTCCTTCGCTTCCGCGTACCCGTCCGTGCCTGAATCCCCGGCGTACTCGTTAGCGAGCTTGAGTTTGTGGGCTTCATAGAGGGCGCGCCCCTCGGGATCCGCCCTGAGCCAGTCACGGAACATGAGCACGTAGCGCCACCCCGGTGAGCCGGCGACCCGGACGTGGAGGTTGACCGGCCGTCCGGGGTCGGCATTCGCGTGGAACCGCTTTTGCCAGCCGGCGGGGTCGGGATGGGACGGTTTGGGGGTATCCCCTGTGACGCCGGGAACGGCCGGAAATCCGACGGCGGCAAGGAGCGGTGCGATGCGGTCTGCCGTCTGCAGATCCTTCACCGCAAGTTGCAGGTCAATGACGTCCTTCGCAGGCAGCCCGGGTATGGCGGTGGATCCAACGTGGTCGACGGCAAGGGCATCCGGTACCGCTGCCTTGATGCGGCCGATAAGGCGCTCCGCAGCCGCGCTCCAGTCGGACTGCGGCGCTGCAATAACCGGTCCGGCAGTGCGGGGCGCACGTGTCCCCTGGGTGAGATGGGCGGCGAAGGGCACGAGCCGTTCGTTCCAGAGGGAATCGACTTTGGTGAGCAGCTCTTCCCGGCTGCCGGCGTTGTCAAGGACGACGTCGGCAGCCGCCAGCCGATCATCACGGCCGGCCTGCGCAGCCATCCGGGAGCGGGCGTCCGCGGGCGTCATCGCCCGGTCATCGACCATGCGCTGCACCCTGAGGTCCTCCGGCGCGTCCACCACGACGACCAGGTGGAAGGCACTCCCCTGCCGGGTCTCAACAAGCAGGGGGATGTCCTGCACCACGATGCCCCCCTGGGTCACGCCGGCCAGCATCTCGGCTGCGGCGGCACGGACCAAGGGGTGGATGATGCCGTTGAGCACCTCCCGCCTGGACGGGTCCTGGAACACAATCGCGCCCAGCGCGGGGCGGTCAAGGGTGCCGTCGCTCCGGATCACGTCCGGACCGAAGGCGTCGGCCACCTGGGCCAGGCCGGGCGTGCCGGGTTCCACCACTTGCCGCGCGAGGACATCGGCGTCGATGAGTACTGCTCCCAATTCGCGCAACCGCGACGCCACCAACGACTTCCCTGAGGCGATACCGCCCGTCAACCCGATCTTCAGCACCCCTCCACACTAGACTGAAGCGGTGGAAACCCAGGACGACAGCCGAGCAACCAGCTACACAACCCTGGCGGCCGGGTCCGATTTCCGCCACGAACTCGAGATCCGCCGCTCCCGTTTCATTACGGTGCTCCGCCGTTCGCCGGATGAGGACACTGCCCGGTCCCTGGTGGCCGATCTCCGCCGGGAATTCCACGATGCCCGGCACCATTGCTCCGCCTTCGTCATCGGCCCGGACCGTATGATCCAACGGTCGTCCGATGACGGTGAGCCCTCCGGCACGGCCGGAATTCCCATGCTTGAGGCGCTCATCAAGCGCGAGACGGCGGACGGGGTCACCGACCTGAGCGACGTCAGTGCCGTCGTCGTGCGTTATTTCGGTGGAATCCTGCTGGGAGCGGGCGGCTTGGTCAGGGCCTATTCCGAATCGGTTTCCAAAGCCCTGGACCTTGCTCCCTTGGTGGAACGGAAACGCCTGCGCCTCTGTGACATCGGCGTGCCGCACGCGGACGCCGGACGACTGGAAAACGAACTTCGCAGCGGGGGCTTCGTCATGGCGGAAACGCTGTACGAAGCCCGGCAGGCCGTACTCAGGGTTGCCCTGCCTGACGAGCCCCCCGTACTGGAAGAAGCCCAGGACCGGGTTGCGGCCTTGACGGCGGGTGCCTCGGTGCTGAATCCGCAGGGAACTGAATGGGTTGACGTTCCCCGCTAGGTTCCTGCCTGCCCGCCGGTGCGGAACGGCCGTTGTGCCGCACCACCGTCCGGACGCAGAAGGACCCCCACCGAATGCGGTGGGGGTCCTTCTTGGGCTATTCAGCTCAACCCCGAAGGGCGGGCGGAATTAGTTGCCGGTGAGCTTCTCGCGCAGTGCAGCGAGGGCCTCGTCGGAAGCCAGCGTGCCTGCGTTGGACTCGGCAGCAGCCGGCTCCGAGGAGTAGCTGGTAGCGCCGGAGTCGCCTTCGCCGGACGTTGCAGCAGCGGCGTCGTCAGCAGCGTGCTGTGCAACCTGCTTCTTGTGTGCTTCCCAGCGGGTCTGGGCGTCAGCGTACTGCTGCTCCCAGGCTGCGCGCTGTGCTTCGTAACCCTCGAGCCATTCGTTCGACTCGGGGTCGAAGCCCTCGGGGTACTTGTAGTTGCCCTCTTCGTCGTACTCTGCGGCCATGCCGTACAGAGCGGGATCGAACTCGGTGCTGTCAGCGTCAACGCCCTCGTTGGCCTGCTTGAGGGAGAGGGAGATGCGGCGACGCTCGAGGTCGATGTCGATGACCTTGACGAACAGTTCGTCGCCAACGGAGACAACCTGCTCGGCGAGCTCCACGTGGCGGACAGCCAGCTCGGAGATGTGCACGAGGCCTTCGATGCCGTCTTCGACGCGAACGAACGCACCGAACGGAACCAGCTTGGTGACCTTACCCGGAACAACCTGGCCGAGGGCGTGGGTGCGGGCGAAGGTCTGCCACGGATCTTCCTGCGTAGCCTTGAGCGACAGGGAGACACGCTCGCGGTCCAGATCCACTTCGAGGACCTCGACGGTGACTTCCTGGCCAACCTCGACAACCTCGGACGGGTGGTCGATGTGCTTCCAGGAGAGCTCGGAAACGTGGACGAGGCCGTCTACGCCGCCAAGGTCCACGAAGGCACCGAAGTTGACGATGGAGGAAACGACGCCCGGACGAACCTGGCCCTTTTCCAGCTTGTTGAGGAACGTGGAGCGGACCTCGGACTGGGTCTGCTCGAGCCATGCACGGCGGGAAAGAACAACGTTGTTGCGGTTCTTGTCCAGCTCGATGATCTTGGCTTCGATCTGCTGACCGATGTACGGAGCGAGGTCGCGGACGCGACGCATCTCGACGAGGGATGCCGGCAGGAAGCCGCGCAGTCCGATGTCCAGGATGAGGCCACCCTTGACAACCTCGATGACGGTACCGGTAACGACACCGTCTTCTTCCTTGACCTTCTCGATGTCGCCCCAGGCGCGCTCGTACTGTGCGCGCTTCTTGGAGAGGATCAGACGGCCTTCTTTGTCTTCCTTGGTGAGAACCAGGGCTTCGACCTGATCGCCAACGGCGACAACTTCGCCGGGGTCAACGTCGTGCTTGATGGAAAGCTCGCGGGAAGGGATGACACCTTCGGTCTTGTAACCGATGTCGAGCAGGACTTCGTCGCGGTCGACCTTGACGACAGTACCTTCGACGAGGTCTCCGTCGTTGAAGTACTTGATGGTGGCGTCGACTGCTGCGAGGAAGTCCTCAGCGGTGCCGATGTCGTTGATCGCGACGACGGGGGCACCGGGCTTCTCGGTGGAGGTGATGGTCATGTAGTAGGGGCTCCGTTGTGGATAGTATGTCGGTCAGGCAAACCGCTGCCGCCCGGCTCCGGACGGCAGAACACGGCAAAGTGCCGGGTCATCCTGATTTGTGGATTGTTACAAAATGGCTGCGCGCACGTAGTACACGCCCGTTTATTGTAGTTGATTCTGCAAAGCAGGGTCAAAAGGACGTGTGCGCTTCCCCTAGAAGTGCGTCAGGCAGTGCGCCGGCCGTTCAACCGCGAACAACTGCTGGGCCCGGAAAGCTGCCTTGGGGCTCAGTTCCTTGACGCGGCCGGCCGCAGCCAGCGTGACAGGTGAAACGGCGCCGAGGTAGATCGAAGCCAGGTCGGCCACGTCCAGTTCGAGGTCCGCCTCACGTGCGGTGACCTTGCGTACGGTTGCCGCCGGTTCGCCGTCGGAATCAAGCTCCCAGGTACCGTGCGCATGTCCGAGTGCATCCGCAACCCGCAGGACGAGCTTGTCCGCCGCTGCGTACTGCCGCGCCGACAACGCGGCGGGCACGTCCAGGATGCGCAGCCACAGCATGTCACGGACATCGGAGTCCACCAGGCAGCGGGGATCCTCCATGGCCCATGCCAAAGGATCATGGACCGGTGCTTCCGCCCACATCAGCACATCAACAAGGTCGATGCTCCCCAGGAAGCGCCACAGGTCAAGGTAGGCCGCGTCACTGCCGGCGACGAGATCCACGATTTCCATGGTGTAGGGCTTGGTGTCCCAGCCCTTGAAACGGTAGGAGACGTAGCCGTCAGGAGCGCCGTCGGCACCGTAGTGGAGGGCGCACCGCACAGCGGTGTCCGGTTTGCCGTCATGCCCGATGGAGCCCGACGCCAGGAGGCGGTAATACTCCTGGCGCCCGATGGACCCCGGCGTGGCACGCTGCACACGGTCGAAAATTTGCGGAGCAAGCTCCAGCAGGACAGCAGGATCAGCAACCTCCACCGTCCCCGTCATGCTGCCCCGAAGCCGGAAGCGGGCGCCGGAATCCACCGTGATGTTCCGCTCGTAGGTGGCCACGCCGAAACCGAAGCGTCCGTAGATGCTGCCTTCGGAAGCGGTCAGGGCTGCGATCGCGATGCCGTCGTCCTTTGCGGCTTCCAGGTCCGCGGTGATCATTCCGCGCAGGATGCCTTGGCGCCGGTGGGTTCCCCGGACGGTGACGGCCGTTACCAGGCTTGCCTCCAGTTGCCTGCCAAAGCCGATGTTCAGTGGCTTCCGCATGGTGGCATACGTGGCGACAGGGACGTCTGCGGCGAGGGAATGCGGGGGCACGTCGCCGTTGATGTAAATGCCTGTCAGGGTGCGCTGGTCCGCCTTGTAGGCCGCCAGCGTTTTCCGGATGTAGTCTTCGTCCCGCCGGTTTTGGTGAAACCCGTGGGAGACCGCCTGCACCCATGCGGCGCTACGGTCGAAATCGGGGCTGCCCTGCGTGGCGGCAGCGAATTGGTGGACGGTGTATTTTCCTGGTTTTTCTTCCTTGGGATCAGCCACGCACCCGAGCCTAGCCAGAGCCGAAGGGGCGCGCCAGCCTTCCGGCGGCGCGCCCCTTGGCCGGACCTCTTGGTGGGACGTGCTTAGTGGCCTGCCTCGTACCAGCTGGCACCGATGCCGATCTGGACATCAAGGGGAACCGACAGATCCGCCGCCGCGCCCATCTGCTCGGCTACGAGCTTCTCCACGGCTTCCCGTTCGCCGGGGGCAACTTCCAGCACCAGCTCGTCATGAACCTGCAGCAGCATGCGCGACTTCAGGCCCTGGCCGGCGAGTTCCGCGGCCACGCCGAGCATTGCCCGCTTGATGATGTCTGCTGCCGACCCCTGGATGGGGGAGTTCAAGGCAATGCGTTCGGCCGCTTCGCGGGCCTGACGGTTGGTGCTTGTCAGGTCCGGAAGGTAGCGCCGCCGACCCTCGATGGTTGCCGTGTAGCCGTCCACGCGGGCCTGGTCCACGACGCCCCTCAGGTAATCGCGGACACCGCCGAAGCGGTCGAAGTAGTCCTTCATGAGGGTCCGGGCCTCGTCCACGGAAATCTCCAGTTGCTTGGACAAGCCAAAGGAAGTGAGTCCGTAGGCAAGCCCGTAGGACATCGCCTTGACCTTGGAACGCATGGCGCTCGTGACTTCCGCAGGAGCCACGTTGAAGATTCGTGAACCGACAAAGCGGTGCAGGTCCTCGCCGTCCCGGTACGCCTGGATCAAAGCTTCGTCCCCGGACAAATGCGCCATGATGCGCATCTCAATCTGGGAGTAGTCGGCGGACAGCAGGCATTCGTAGCCGTCGCTGACAACGAAGATGCTGCGCACGCGTCGGCCTTCTTCGCTGCGGACAGGGATGTTCTGCAGATTGGGGTTGTTGGAGGAGATGCGGCCCGTTGCTGCGATGTTCTGGGCATAGGTGGTGTGGATCCTGCCATCCTCCGCCACGGACTTCTTCAGCGTCTCCACCATCTGGGCGAGCTTGGACGATTCACGGTGCGCCATGAGCTGGACCAGGAATTCGTGCCCGGTCTTCTCCAACAGGGCCTTCAGCGAAGCGGCATCGGTGGTGTACCCCGACTTGATCTTCTTGGTCTTGGGCAGCCCGAGTTCCTCGAACAGGACTGTTTGCAGCTGCTTGGGCGAACCAAGGTTGACTTCATGTCCGATCGCCGCGAAGGCCTGTTCCTGGGCGTTCTCGATCACCTTGGTGAGATCGGCGAGCTGCTCATTCATCCGGTCCATGGAGACGTAGATGCCGGTGAGCTCCATCTGCGCCAGGACGCGGGCCACGGGAAGTTCCAGCGTGGTCAGGAGGGCATCGGCCTTCCGCTCGGCAAGTTCCTTCTCGAAGTGCTTGCTGAGGGCATGCACGACGGCGGCATGCTGGACCAGCGCTGCGGCGGCAGCCTGGTCGCCGGCGAGGTCCAGCTCCAGTTGGCCGGAAGGCGCAGCCACGGGGCCTAGGGTGATCTTCAGGTGGACCTGGGCCAGCTCGGCGAGATCGTAGCTGCGGCGGTCCGGCTGGATGAGGTAGCCGGAGATGGAGGTGTCATCCACCACTCCCTCCAGTCCCAGTCCCCTGTTGTGCAGTGCTTTCAGCGCGGCTTTGAACTCGTGGACCACCTTGGCTTCCTCAGGGTCCTGCAGCCACGTTGCAAGCACTGATTCGGCGGCGGCGTCCAAGGAGGTCAGCTCGATGAAGGCGGCACCGTTGTTGCGGACTACGGCAACCGCAGCAGCGTCCTCGCCGATGCGGCCCGGAACCTGCTGGATTGCGAGGGCGGAGCGGACACCCGATCCGGCCGCAAAGAACTCTTCCAAAGCGGCCGCGTCGGTGAGCGTGTTGAATTCGGGAGCCTCGATGGTGTCCGGCGCTGCACCTGCGGTGTCGTCGCCGTAGAGGTCGAAAAGGCGGGTGCGGAGCGTGCGGAACTCGAGTTCCTCGAACAGCTCCTCAATGGCTTGCCGGTCCGGGCGCGGCTCATGGAGGTCCGCCAGTGATACGGGCAGTTCCAGATCCGTGAGCAACTGGTTGAGCCTGCGGTTGCGCTTGACGTTCTCGACGTTCTCCTTGAGGGCGCCGCCAACCTTGCCGCCGATGGAATCGAGGTTCTCGAGGATTCCCTCCAGGCCGCCGTAGAGGTTGATCCATTTTGCCGCCGTCTTGGGGCCGACGCCGGGCACGCCCGGAAGGTTGTCCGCGGATTCGCCCACCAGCGCGGCGAGGTCAGAGTAGAAAGCCGGTTTGACGAAGTACTTTTCCTCGATGGCTGCAGCATCGAGTTTGGGAATGTTGCTGACTCCCTGCTTGGGATAAAGCACGAAGACGTTGTCATTGATCAACTGGAAGGAATCCCGGTCTCCGGAGACCAGGAGCACCTCGAAACCCTCGGTGTCGGCCTGGGCGGCGAGGGTTGCGAGGATGTCGTCGGCTTCGTAGCCGGGCAGGGCTATGGTCTTGATTCCCCATGCTTCCATCACCCGGGCGATGAGGCCGATCTGGCCTTGGAATTCGGGCGGTGTGGCGTTGCGTCCACCCTTGTATTCGCTGTATTCGGCCTTCCGGAACGTGGTGTCGTCGGAGACATCGAACGCCACTGCCACGTGCGTGGGCTTCTGGTCCTTGATGAGGTTGATCAGCATGGACGTGAATCCGTGGACTGCGTTGGTGTGCTGCCCCCGGGCGGTGGAGAAGTTCTCCGCAGGGAGCGCGTAGAAGGCGCGGAAGGCCATGGAGTGGCCATCCAGGACCAGCAGCCTGGGCCGCTCCTCCCCCGTGATGTTCGCTCGGGATGCGGAAGAGGGGGCTGCCGTGGCGATGGCAGAAGCTTGGGCCGTTGGAACCTGGTCCGGTTTGGTTGTTTCACTCACAGGTGCCAGCCTAGTTGGCATGATGGACAATTTCACGCCGAACCAGTTTGTGGATGAGCTCAGGCAAGCAGGCGTACCGGAAGAATTCCACGAGTGGCTATCGGCCGGCGGCGTGGGCGCACTGGTGGTCAAAATGGGCATCCGCTTCAGCGAACTGGGCGCCGAACGCAGCGTCGCCACCATGCCGGTGGAGGGCAACACCCAGGTAGCCGGCATCCTTCATGGCGGGGCGCACGCAGTCCTCGCCGAGACCTTGGGTTCCTTCGCGGCATCCGTTCACGCAGGTCCAGGCCGCCATGCAGTGGGCATCGAGCTCAGCGCAACCCATCACCGCTCCATTGCTGCCGGAACCGTCACAGGAACCTGCACGGCAATCCACCTTGGCGGCACGCTGGCAACGCACGAGATTGTGATCACTGACGAGCAGGGTCGGAGGCTCTCCACCGCGCGGATCACCAACATGATCCGCGATAACCGTCACTGACCGCTTGTCGGGCGGAGCCGGCGGGCAAAGTGCCGGCAAGGCGTCAGCCGCGCTTTTCCGGCATCCTCTTTTCCGGCATCCTGTAGTGCAGTTCGGCCGCGGCCCCGCCAAGGATCTTCGATGAGACCAACTCCAGCGGCGCCGTCGGGCCGTTAAGCGGCAGCAGCCGCTTACCCGCTCCCAGCACCACCGGAATGATCGTGACGATCATCTCGTCCAGCAGCCCCGCGTTGGCAAATTGGGCTACCAGGTCCCCGCCGCCGACCAGCCACACGTTCTTGTCCCCGGCATCCGCCAACAGGTCCGGGGCGAATTCGCGGACGTCGCCACGGACGAATGTCACGTCGGCGCCTGCCGGGGCGGAATATTCGTGATGGGTAAAAACCCAGCACGGGATGTTCGGGTAAGGCCACTTCCCGGCCTCGTGCACCATGAGCCATCGGTAGGTGTCCCCACCCATCGCAATGCACCCGACGCCGGAGAAGAAGGACTCATAGCTTCCGCTTACACCTTCCACCTTGTCGAATTGGAGCAACCAGCCCAGATCGTCATCCGGGGAAGCGATGAAGCCGTCAATGGTGGACGCCACGTAGTACTGGAAGATCGACATGGCCCCAGACTAGCCAAAACCCACCGACAATTCAGTCCGCGCTTGCGTTGCCGTATTCCACCCGCACGCTCCCGTCGTCCCTCAGCACCACCACGCGGCCTTGGGCCAGGGTCCACCGATCGTTGAGCAGGAAGATCCGCCCACCGCTGACCACGAGCAGCCGCAAGCCGGAATAGCGGTACAGCGGAGCCGCATCCGTTCCAGCTGACTCCTCACGGACGTTGGGTGCAGTGACGCCCAGGCGCTCTTTGCTGTAGACCACTGCGGTGGGCAAAAGCCCGGAGCGCTCCTGGTAGTCGAAGGCGGCGCCGCGGCCCAGTGCCTGGGCGTAGTCGGAGGTGCCCCAGAACAGCAGGAGGGTGACAAGGACAAAAACGAGGGACCGTTCCAAGGCGCGTGGCGTGACCCGCAGTGTGCGGACGGCAGGAGCCGCTGCACGCCGTCGGACACTCAGGCCCCAGGCCCCGACTATCAGGCCTGCAGCAATCAGGAACGGCACGTACAGCAAAGTCCGGCCCGGCTGGGTAACAACGACCACCCACATCACGGCAGCAAACGCGAATCCCAGCACCAAGACCACCAGCGCTGTGCGGTGCAACAGCGTCCTGTGCCTTGAGGCGTCCAGAAGCCGGGAAACAGCCCGGTCCAGCATCAGCCACAGCAAGCCGATCACCGTGAGCCATGCCAAGGGCTGGAAGAGCGACTGGATGCTCCGAAGAATGAAATCCTGCACGGTGTAGCCAAAGAGGCTGACGTCGAGGCCCATTGCCTTTGCCTGCGCGTCGGTACGTGCCCAGCCGAAATAGACCAGCAGTGCCGTGGCCACCGTCAAGGGCGGACCAATCACGGACAAAACGTCCAGGGTCCGCTGCCACCGGGTGTTGACGAGGCTGCGATCGTCCTCCTCCGGAGCTCCTGCCGCCGTTTGTCCGCTCACGGCAACGCCGTGGGTGACGCTTCACTGGGAGCGGTACTGGGCGAAGGGGCCGGTTGTGTCCCGCCCGGTTGCGTCCCACCCGGCTGGGGCGACGGCGTTTGGCTTGGCCCGGTGGAAGGCGGAGGTGACGAGGGCGCGGTGTCCTCATAGTAGAAGGTCACTGTTCCACTGATATCCACTGTGTCAGTGATGGAAATCCGGAGGGTGTCCCGCCCGTTGGCCGGAGGAATCCTGAGGTACATCGTCTGGTAGTCGCCTCCACCGGACACAATTTCCGGGAAGGCGGGTTCTCCGTCAAAGAGGATGTCGCCTACGCGGACGTAGTAGCCGTCCAGCCGCACGATTGTGCCGCCCGAACGTGGTCCGGAGGCCCGGAGTTGGCCCGGCACCGCCGTCAGGTCCTCGTTCACTACTGTCAGGCCGCTAAGGTGGCGCGGGCACGCCTCGCCGGGAGGCGAGGTGGCCTTGATGGGCAGGCCCGGGCTGGCCCGGTGCTGCGCAATGACTGCGGCGGATGTTGCTGCAACCGTGGACTCCAGGCACTGCGTCTGCGGGATGCGCGGAGTCGCCGCGACCGCCACTGACGCTTGAAGCCAATCCTGCTCGGAACCGCTCTGCACTGCGCGGCATACGGCCGCTGCCGCTTGCCAGACAGTCACGTCTGCCGCCCCTTGGACGCTGTCCGGCCGGACGCTTTCAGCCAGGGCGTCGCACTGGAACTGCTGCAGCAGCAGGTAACGCTGTCCCGCCGTCGGGTCATTGGGTCCGACCGGTCCGACCGGCACCCAGCGGACCACCGGCGCCTCAGCTTGCGGTGCCGCGGGACCGGCCGGGCCGGCGGGCTGCGCCGCTGTAGGTTCGACGGCGGGAGGCTGGGTGGTTGCCGCAGCAGAGGTTGGTTCCGGCGCCGGGTTGGGTGAGGGGCTGTTGAAGTCGGAACCGGGGGGAAGGCAGGCAGAAAGGCCCAGCATCAGGACCGGCGCCAAGGCCAGTCCGATGAGGTGGCTTAGGGATCGGCTCTTCATGACAGCCCCGCATCTGCCGGATCACCAGGGTGCAGTGATGTAATTTCACTGCCGATTATTCTCCCGAATGGGCTTTACTGCCAGAGAGCGGGCTACTTTCCGAAGTAAGGAACGATCAGGTAGATCCCGAACAGCACAGCCAGCCCGCAGATGCCGAAGCAAACGTAGGCAAGGCTTTTGAAGAGTGCCGGCGACTTCTGCTGTACGTCGCCTGCTATCGCGGTCAGCCGGACACCCAGCGAGTAGAGGACCACGACCGTCACCGCGGACACGAGTGTCACCCCGGCAACCAGCAGCAATTCCAACCACTTCATCGCTGTGCACCTTTGTTCTTGTTGGACTTGGACTTTTTCTTCTTGCGGAACACAACCGCGTGGCCGGCTTCATCCACCTCGACGGCGTTGTGGTGGCCGACGTGCTCCCTGCGGGAGACCACGAACATGAAGAGAATGGCAGCGGTGCCTACGACAGCCGCAATGACCAGGCCAACGACGCCGGTATTGACCAGAAGCGCCGTCAGCCCGCCGACGATCGCGGATGCCGGCAAAGTGAAGAGCCAGCCCAAGGCGATCTTGCCAGCGGTACCCCAACGGACCGAGGTGCCTTTGCGTCCCAGGCCGGAGCCGATGACGGAGCCGGAGGCCACCTGCGTCGTGGAGAGTGCGAAGCCCAGGTGCGAGGAGGCAAGGATGGCCGTCGCGGTGCTGGTTTCGGCCGAGAACCCCTGGGCGGGCTTTACTTCCGTCAGGCCCGAGCCCATGGTGCGGATGATGCGCCAACCGCCAGCGTACGTACCAATGGCAATGGCGAACGCACAGGCTGCGATGACCCAGAACTGTGGGCCGGAGCCGGGAGTTTGGGTGCCGGCGGCGATGAGTACGAGGGTGATGATGCCCATGGTCTTCTGTGCGTCGTTGGTTCCGTGGGCCAAGGCCACGAGGCTCGATGTGAAGATCTGGCCGGTCCTGAAGCCCCCACGCTTCTGGGTCAGCTTGTCCCCGGTTTCGGGATCGTGCCGCGAGGTCAGCGCGTAGGCGAGCCTGGTACAGATGTAGGCCACGGCTCCTGCGATCAGCGGAGCGAAGAGGGCGGGAAGGATCACCTTCAAAAGCACTGTTTCGAAGTTAATGGAGTGGAGGCCGATACCCGCCACTGCCGCACCGATCAAACCACCGAACAGGGCGTGCGAGGAACTTGATGGAAGGCCCTTGAGCCAGGTGATCATGTTCCAGAGGACGGCGCCCATGAGCCCGGCAAAGATGATGTCCGGAGTGATATGGATACCGTCGGCGCCTTCCCGGATCAGGCCCCCGGAAATGGTCTTTGCCACCTCCGTGGAGAGGAACGCGCCCACCAGGTTCAGCACGGCGGCCAGCGCTACCGCAGTCTTGGGTTTGATCGCCCCCGTAGCAATGGGAGTTGCCATCGCATTGGCTGTGTCGTGAAACCCGTTGGTGAAGTCAAAGAAGAGGGCCAACGCTATGACAAGCGCGACCATGAAGGTGATTTCCACCTGTTGCCCAATCTGCAGAGTCGACGTTCAGCAGTTTCACTTCCCCATACCTGCCAAGCACAGCATAGTTCAGCAGCTGTTCAACTGGCTGGACTTGCCGGCTTCATCGTGCGGGCTGAAACCTTAAGAATCCTACGTGCCAGCCACCCTCCGGCCAAACGTGCGCCCCGGCGTGATCAGCCCAGGAAGGCCCTGACGGCAGCAAGGTGGCTGCGCGACAGGCCCTGGCGGGGATCCGGTGAGATACACAACACGCGGTCTTCCTGGTAGTCGGCCCAGGATTGTGCGTCCGCGTCCCGGCCCAGTTGATCGTCAAGCCACACGAACCGGTCCGAGCCCGAAGACGCGAGATCCTTCTGCAGGGCAGTAAGCTTCCACCATTCGGGGCCTTCGTCCCAGCCTTGGCTGGACAGCACGGGCCAGTCCTGCCCCTTCAAACCTATGGCCGGACAGAGGAACTCCGGGGCAAGCCGCTCCCACGTGGTGAGCCACACGAAGCGCGCGGCAGGGTGGGCGGCCAGGTCGTTCAGGGCCTCGACGACTTCCGGCGCGAAGGCGACCTCCAGGATGCCGGCGTCCGCGATGCACCAGTCACCGCCCCAGTCGGTGGTGCCGACAGGGCTGAACGGGTTCACCACGCCGTCGACGTCCAAGTAGATGGATACCGGCCTGACGGACGATGCCATCCGCGTTCTCCCTTCCCCAAAGGTTAAGGTCAGCCTACGGCACAGCCGGCAGGAGGACCGGCGCAAATCATTTCCTTGACGCTCGTCAACTCAGTGATATTCTGGATGCATGGAAAACCCCGCCGCGCAATCGGCCGCCCCTGCTTCCGAATCCCCGGGTTCACGGAACATACGTCCCATCGAGGACACCGTCCATACCGATTTCCGGCACGCCATGTCCTACGGCAGCTACCTGGACCTTGACCGGCTGCTCAGCTCCCAGCACCCGGTGAGCAAGCCCGAACACCATGACGAACTGCTGTTCATCATCCAGCACCAGACCAGCGAGCTGTGGCTCAAGCTGATTCTTCACGAACTCCTTGAAGCGCGCCGCTTGTTCGACCAGGACAACCTCGGAAAGGCCTTGAAGTGCATCGCCCGGGTCAAGGCGATCCAACGGACCATGACCGAACAATGGTCTGTACTGGGGACACTGACGCCCCGGGAATATGCGCAGTTCCGCGGTTTCCTGGGCAACTCCTCCGGTTTCCAGTCCTATCAATACCGCGGCGTGGAATTCCTGTTGGGCAACAAGAACCGCGGCATGCTTCGGGTTTTTGAAAGCGACCCCGAAGCCCACGCGCTGCTGAGTACGCTCTTGTCCGAGCCCACCCTTTACGACTCTTTCCTGGCTGTCCTTGCCCGCGCCGGCTACGATATCCCTGCCGACGTGCTGCACCGCGACACCTCGGAACCGTGGGTCTTCCACAAGGAACTGGTGCCGGTGTTCCAAAAGATCTATGAATCCGATGACACACCCTGGGGTTTGTACGAAGCCTGCGAGGACCTGGTGGACGTGGAGGACAACTTCCAGGCGTGGCGATTCCGTCACCTCCGCACCGTGCAGCGGACCATCGGCTTCAAGGTGGGTACCGGTGGATCGTCAGGGGTCGACTTCCTCAAACGTGCACTGGACCTGACGTTCTTCCCGGAGCTTTATGCCGTCCGGACGGAGATCGGCAGTTGAACCGTTCCTGACAGCGGCTCCATTTCCGGACGCCACAGTCTCCCTACGCGCAGCCCCCTACCCACCTCCGCAGGAGAACCCATGACCACCGCACACCAAACCCTTCGGCCCACCTCGGCGCAACTCGACGCCGCTGATCCGCTCGCCGCACAGCGGGCCGCTTTCTACACGCCCGACGACGGCCAACTCACCGCGTACCTGGACGGAAACTCGCTGGGCAGGCCGCTGGACATCACAGTGGCCTCGCTGCAGTCATTCGTGCAGGACGCGTGGGGCAGCCGGCTGATCCGCGGCTGGGACGAGCAGTGGATGGACGAACCAACGCGGGTCGGCGACCGCATCGGCGAGGTGACACTGGGTGCCGCCGCAGGACAGGTAACTGTTGGGGACTCGACGTCGGTGATGCTGTACAAACTGATTCGCGCCGCTGTTGATTCACAGCCAGGCAGGGACGAAATCATCATTGACCGGGATAACTTTCCCACCGATCGTTTCATCATCGAGGGTATCGCCAAGGAACGCGGCGCCAGCATCAGGTGGATTGCCGCGAACCCGGCCGCGGGGGTTCGTCCGCACGACCTCGACGGGCTGCTGGGCGAGCGGACCGCCGTCGTGGTTCTGAGCCATGTGGCCTACCGCTCCGGGTTCCTTGCAGACGTCAAGGCGATCACGGCCAAGGTGCACGATGCCGGGGCCCTGATGCTGTGGGACCTGTGCCATTCGGTGGGTTCGGTGCCCATGGAACTGGACGCCTGGAACGTCGACCTCGCCGTGGGCTGCACGTACAAGTACCTCAACGGCGGTCCGGGTTCTCCTGCGTTCGCCTATGTGAATAGCGCCTGCCAAGATATCCTCCAACAACCGATCTGGGGGTGGATGGGGGCTGCCGATCCCTTCGGCATGACTGACGCCTACCAGCCTGCACAGGGCATCCGCCGCTTCATCACAGGCACTCCCCCGGTACTTGCCATGCAGCCCCTCAAGGACATGGTGGAGCTCATCGCCTCCGTGGGCATGGATGCTGTTCGGGAGAAGTCCACTAAGCTCACCGAACATGCCATGAACCTCGCCGATGAAATGCTGGTGCCCCTGGGCGTTGCCATCGCCAGCCCCCGGGACCCTGCCGAGCGCGGTTCGCACGTCACGGTGGACCATCCACTCTTTGCGGACGTCACTGCGAAGCTCTGGGAACGCGGGGTAATCCCCGACTTCCGCCCGCCGCACGGCCTGCGGATCGGGCTCTCGCCGCTGAGCACCAGCTACGCGGAAGTGGAGCTTGGAATCACGGCAATCCGTGATGTCCTCCTGGAACTGCAGTGAGCGCTGTCCTTGACGATATGGACTCCCGCCCCGGGAGTACTACGTCACTGCTGCGGACCGTCGTCGGCTTGTACATGCGCGAGGCGGGCGGTTGGATGGCCACCAAGGACATCGTTGCCTTGATGGAAGCGTTGGGTACGTCAGGGACGGTCACCCGGACGGCCCTCGGGCGCCTCCGGAAGAAAGGTGTCTTGGTTCCGGACACCCGCTCCGGCCTGGCGGGATTCACCCTCACCCCCGGTGCCGCGTCCATGCTGGCCCGTGGTGACAGGAGAATCTTCACGCCACGGACCATGGCCCCGACCGATCCTTGGTGCCTGGTGTCCTTCTCGATACCTGAAACTGAACGGGACAAGCGCCACCAACTCCGCCGCAGGCTGTATTGGATAGGGTGCGGGACAGTTGCAGCCGGACTTTGGATTTGTCCGGACACGCTCCGCGGTGAAGTGGAAGAAATCCTGGCTGATCTTCAACTGCGCAGCATGGCCACGATCTTCGTGACGCAGCCTCCCTTGCCGGGAGGAGGGCTGAAAGAAACTGCCGCGAAGTGGTGGGACCTGGATGCACTGGCACAGCTGCACCGCGATTTCATCAGGGAGCATTCCTCCGCAGTCGCCTCACCCGAAGGCTCGGCGGGCGCCGGGCCTTCGGCTGAGGCCTTCGCCACCTATGTCAGGAGCATCGACCGTTGGCGGATCATCCCGTACCTGGATCCCGGATTGCCCGCCTCTTTCCTGCCCGATGATTGGCCGGGGATCGATGCCGCCGGGCTGTTCTCCAAGATTGTGGAGCTCTACGCCGTGCCGAGTGCCGAATTCGTCGGTAACCTCGTGGGTGTCAGCGTCACATGACCAGATTCATGCCGCATTGGCGGTGCACCAGCGTTGGTGTACCGCCCCAGCTCCCCGCCCCGCGGCCCGATCGGAAGGATTGCCCTTGCCTTTCCCCCTGCAGCACCCCGCCCGGCAGTCCCCTCCCACCTCTGGGGTAATACTGTGAGCCCGGCAGTACTGGGCCTCCACATAGGTGGTTCCAGGACACACGCGCTACGACACGAGCCCGGGAGCACGGGGCCGTCCCGGAGTGAACCGGACGCCCCGGAGATCACCGAAACCAGCGCCAACCTGTCCTCCGTGGGCCACCACGGCGTGGATGCGGTCCTACGCCGGATAGCCGCCGCCGTCGGAAAGGATGTCCGGGCCGTCTGCGCCGGAGCAGCGGGAGCCGATACTCCAGCCAGCAGGGCCGTGCTGTCCGCCTTGCTAGCCGAGCACTTTCCCGGCGCCGTGATCGACGTCGTCCATGACACCCGCATCATCCTCGCAGCAGCAGGCCTCGACGCAGGGGCGGTCCTGGTGGCCGGTACGGGCTCGGTTGCCTGGGGCCGGAACCGGGAGGGAAGGGAAGCCCGCAGCGGCGGCTACGGCTACCTGTTGGGCGATGAGGGCGGGGGCTATTCGGTGGTCCGGGACGCAGTCCGCGAGGCATTGCGTGAGCATTACGCCGGGCTGGAACCGGGTCCCCTGGTACAGGCAGTGCTGACTGCAACACAGAGCGCGGACGCGCTCCAGTTGATGGACCACTTCTACGCCAAACCTGAACCGGATTACTGGGCGTCGATGGCACCACTGGTTCTGGACCTGGCAGTATCCGGGGACCCCGCGGCCCTGCGTATCCAGGCCGAAGCGGCGCACTCGCTGGCCAGCATGGCACGCCAGGTCCTCGGGGAACTTGGCTTGGACTTGCCGCTGGTGATGGCAGGTGGACTCCTGGTTAATCAGAGGCAACTGGCCGATGCAGTGGCACGCAAGCTCTCCCTGGACGATCCTTCCGCGGTACGGATCCTGGATCGCTCCCCTGTCCAGGGAGCAGTGACGCTGGCCGAAGGTCTACTGGGTACTTAGTGCCGGTATCCGGAGTAATCTGGATGCATGCCTTTCACTAGCGGTGGTCGGTAGCAATGGCGTGGGCAAAGCAGCGGTGGCTGCCCGCCTTGCTGATTCCACTTGCCCTCCTTGCTGCGGTGTTGGTGAGCACGGTGCAAGCCGGCGCAACTCCCACCCTGCCGCCCAAGTCAGCGGAGGAAATCGTGGCCATGATCGCCCGGACCGAGGTCCGCGCGTTCTCGGGCACGGTGTTGCAGAGTTCCAAGCTGGGACTGCCGGACCTGAACGTAGGCGCACTCGGCGGAGGCCAGGAAGAGCCTTCCCTCTTCGAATTCCTCACGGGTTCGCACGAGGCCCGCATCTACGTGGCCGGTCCTTCGAAAGCGCGCCTGCAAGTCCTGGACCGGATGGCTGAGCGCGACGTGGTGGTCAACGGCACGGAGGCCTGGTTCTACAGCTCGGCGGACAACAGCGCCGTTCACACCACGCTGCCCGCACGTCCGGAGGCCGCCACCAGCCCCGCAGCGCCTGACGACAACGCGCGGAACCTCCCCAGCCCCGAAGCACTCGCGGACAGGTTCCTCGAAACCATGGACGACCACACCGAAGTGAGCGTTGGCGAACCTGCAACCGTGGCTGGCCGGGGCGCATACACCCTGATGCTCGTGCCCCGGAGCACGGACACCCTGGTGGATAGGATCGCCATCAACGTCGATTCCGAAACGGGCTTCCCCTTGGGCGTGACAGTGCGGGCGAAAGGGCAGGCAGACCCGGCCTTCAGCGCCAGCTTCTCAAGCTTTGATCCGGGCGTTCCGGACCCTGCGTTGTTCACATTCACTCCCCCGCCCGGTGCCACCGTAAAGGAGGCCGCCGTGACGGAAAAGGAAGCACCAACGTGGGCACCTCGTCCGAAAACCTCCGAAAGTTCGGGCCCGGCAGGGCCACGCCACCCAAGCAAAGAAGTCTCCGGCCAGGGCTGGGACTCGGTGGTGGTACTGCCCGCAGGTTCGGCCCCACAAGGCCTCGTGACCAATCCGCAGCTTGCCCAGGCCCTGCAGCCGGTTGCCGGGGGACGTGCCCTGACTACCTCCCTTGTGAGCGTGTTGATCCTCGACGACGGCCGCGTGTTCGCCGGAATGGTTCCCTTGGAACGCCTCCAGGACGTTGCCGGTGCGCGCGGGACTGCTGCCGGCTGAGGACGGTTCCATGGCGGAACCCGGGGGCGGCAACAGCACAGCACTGGCCATTCAGACCAGAGGATTGGTAAAGCGGTTCGGCCAACGAGCCGCCGTGGCCGGCACCGATCTGGCCGTTCCCCGCGGTTCCGTGTTTGGCTTTCTTGGCCCGAACGGTTCGGGAAAGACCACCACCATCCGCATGCTGTTGGGCCTGGTGTCACCCGACCAAGGCAGCATCACCGTGTTGGGCAAGGACATGCCGCAGGGGCTTGCCAGCGTACTCCCCGACGTTGGGGCGTTGGTGGAAGGGCCGGGCTTCTATCCTTTCCTGTCCGGAGAGGGGAATCTGCTGCGCTTGGATACTGCCGACCGGCATGCCGAGGCGGCGACCCGGAAGAGGCGGGTTGCCGCAGCACTCGAACGGGTTGGCCTGGAACATGCAGCCCGGAAGAAGGTCCGGGCCTATTCGCTGGGCATGAAGCAGCGGTTGGGCCTGGCGAACGCGCTGCTGCGGGACCGGTCACTGCTGGTCCTCGACGAACCCACCAACGGTTTGGATCCACAAGGAACCCGGGAGGTCCGGCATCTGGTGAGCTCCCTCGCGGCCGACGGGACCACGGTCTTTGTCTCCAGCCATCTCTTGTCCGAGGTGGAACAGATGTGCACCCACGTGGGCATCATGAGCGCCGGCCGGCTGGTTGCCCAGGGGCCGCTGGAGCAGTTGCGCTCTGCCGGACAGTCCCGGGTCACGGTAAAGACGCCCGACGTCGATCAAGCCGTCGGTGTCCTGGCGCGCCTTGGCCTGGTGCCCGGCACGCCGTCGGCAGGAACGGCGATGGCCACCGGGATGGACGGCGTTGCCCCTGAGGAGATTTCGGCTGCCCTGGTCCGGGACGGTGTCAGGGTGCGCGGTTTCTCGGTGGAAAACGCAAGCCTCGAGGAACAGTATGTTGCGCTTACGGGCGCTGGGTTCGATGTCGTCGGTTGAAACCCGGAGGCAGCCCGACGGCGGTTCAGGCGCCTCGGGCGGTCCGGGGCTGGCACTCCTGGGTTCAGAGCTGTCCGTGTTGTTCCGGAGGGTGCGGACGTGGGCCATGCTCCTGGCCCTGGCAGCTGTGCCGATCCTGATTGCCGTCGCCGTGAAGCTTTCCAGCCGGGACGTGCCGCCCGGTCGGGGTCCGCTCTTCCTTGACCGCGTCAGCCAGAACGGACTGTTCGTTGCCTTTACCGCCTTGGTGGTGTGCGTTCCCCTCTTTCTCCCCCTCACGGTAGGTGTCGTAGCGGGAGACACCATCGCCGGAGAAGCCAACCTCGGGACGTTGCGGTATCTCCTGATCGCGCCGGCAGGGCGCGTCCGGCTACTGCTGGTGAAGTACACCGGCGCCGTTGCCTTTTGCTGCGCAGCGACGTTGATCGTGGCCGCGTCAGGTGCCTTGGCCGGCGTCGTACTTTTCCCGGTGGGTCCGGTGACCCTACTGTCGGGTGACACCATCGGTGTGGGAGAGGCCGCGGTGCGCACGCTCCTCATTGCCGCCTACATTACGGTTTCCCTGCTGGGGCTGTCCGCGATCGGCCTCTTGGTGTCGACTTTCACTGATGTCCCGGTTGGCGCGATGGCCGCCACGGTTGTTCTGGCGGTGGTTTCGCAGGTACTGGACAACCTCCCGCAGCTCGATTGGCTGCATCCGTGGTTGTTCAGCCACCACTGGCTTGGCTTCGCCGATCTGCTGCGGCAACCCATGTCCTGGAACTCCTTTGGGGAGAACGCGCTTCTCCAAGCAGGGTACGTGGCGGTCTGCGGTGCCCTGGCGTACGCGAAATTCTCCAATAAGGACGTTCTGTCTTAGCTTTGACGTAGGCTCATTCCATGGCCAGATTCTTTGACGTCCACCCAGTTGACCCACAGCCGCGCGCCATCAGCCAGGTTGTGAACATGGTCCAAAACGGCGGCCTCATCGCCTACCCCACTGATTCCTGCTATGCCTTGGGAGCCCGGATAGGAAACCGGGAGGCGCTGGACCGGATCCGCACCATCCGGCACCTTGATGACAAACACCACTTCACCCTGGTCTGCAAGGACTTTGCGCAAATGGGGCAGTTCGTCATGTTGGACAATGACGTCTTCCGGAGCATCAAGGCCGTCACCCCCGGTAGCTATACGTTCATTCTCCCGGCTACCCGGGAAGTTCCCAAGCGCCTCCTGCATCCCAAGAAGAAGACGGTAGGGGTGCGAATTCCGGACCATAAGGTGGTTCAGGCCATCCTCGCTGAGCTCGGGGAGCCGCTGCTGTCCAGCACGCTTCTCCTGCCCGACCAGGAAGAACCACTGACCCAGGGATGGGAAATCAAGGAGCGCCTGGACAACGAGGTGGATGCAGTCATCGATTCCGGCGATACGGGGTCGGAACCGACCACCGTCATCGACTTCTCCAGCGGTTTCGCCGAGGTTGTCCGCCGCGGAACCGGCGATCCGTCGCGTTTCGAATAGCCCCCGGGTTATCCAAAGCGGAACCGGCAGCCCGCGTTGAGCACCACTTGGGCGAGGCTGGTGATCTCCAAAGCTACGGCCGACGGTGCTTCCGCCAAAGGCGCCGGCGGATACGCCACGGCGATAGTGATCTGCCTGTTGGCGTCAGCGCTGCTCAGCGACATCACTCCGTACCCAGGCACATCGCCCGCATGGCCGTAGTAATTTCCGTTGGTGCAGGGATCCTGCCACTGGTCCAGGCCTAGTCCGTACTCTGCCAGGACGCTCCCTTTCATCAGGATAAGGCTGGAGGGTGCCACGAGCTTGCCGCCGAGGAGGCCCGAGTAGAAAGCGTTGATGTCCCCCACCGTGCCAAACAACTGCGCACCGCGGGACCCCAGCGCTCCGGTCTCCATCACATCAACGGTTTTCCCATTGAGCTGTACGAAGCCGTGCACCACCCCGGGCGGTATGGGTTCAGGACCGTAGACAGCCACCGTGCGAAGGCCGAGCGGATCGAGGATGTCCCGGGCCAGGACCTCGGAGTACCCAGTGCCCCGCAAAACCTCCACAACCCGGCGCAGCAGCAAGTCCGTACGCCCGCTGTCCGGGTCCGCGAGCAACCCGCGGATGGTCGCGGCCGCACCGCCAGGAGGGATGTCCGCAGGCGCGAGATAAGCGGAGGCCGGGGCGTCCAGAACCAGGAGCCCTTCCTCAGCGAGCTTCAGCACGGAAACCGCGAGCATGCTCCGGGAAACCCCGCCCATCACCATGGGATCATCGGGCCCCGCCGGTGTGTCGGTTGCAATGTTCCTGAAGCCCGCCGCGTGCTTCCAGGCCTGGGTCCCGGACCTCGCCTCCACGATCACAGCCGGGGCGCCGAGCGCGATCATCTCACGGCTGAAAAGTTCAATGCTGGACTGCAACTCACGGAAAGCCGCCGATGCTGTCATTGCGTCAGTAGGTACTGCCGGCGACCAGGACGCCTCAGGAGGGGCCGACGTCGGACCTGACCGGGTCGGCGACGGTCCAGTTGCAGTAGTTGCCTGCGAGGGGGCGTCAGGCGGCGGCTGATCCGGCCAACCGGTGCAGGCGGTCAGCAGGCCGAGTCCAAGAAGTGCAGCCGAAAGACGCGCCCCCACGCAGCGGCGGGGGCCAGGCCGTGCCGCAACTATCGCTGGAGTCAGCCCCCGTCTCACTGTCCGACCCCGCCTACTCCTCCGGCTTGCGGGCCCGGCTGGGTTGCACGCGCATCGGCTCCCCCGGCATCTTGGGGAATTCCGGGGGGAACGGCATTTCGCCCTGGCCGTTCTTGACGTCACGCTCCCACCACTGCAGCAGGACATCGATGTTCCCGGGGGCGTCGTGCATGGTGGCCCACGGGTCCCCTGACTTCTCCAGCCGTTCCGGGACAGTCCGGATGGTGTACTTGGCGGGGTCGGCATCCTCCAGTTCGTCCCACGTCAGGGGGCAGGAAACCTGTGCCTGGGGAACCGCCCTCGGGCTGTAAGCCCCGGCAATGGTGCGGTCCCGGTTCGCTTGGTTGAAGTCCACGAAGATCCGGGTTCCGCGCTCTTCCTTCCACCACGCCGTAGTGACCTTGTCCGGCATGCGGCGCTCCAGCTCGCGTCCGGCGGCAATCACGGCATGGCGGACTTCGAGGAACTCGTGCTTGGGCTCAATAGGTGCGTACACGTGGAGGCCGCGGTTGCCGGACGTTTTGATAAAGGCGGTCAGTCCTGCCTCGTCAAGGACCTTGCGCAGTTCCTGCGCCGCCGGGATCGCATCGGCAAAGTCCGTGCCGGGCTGGGGGTCCAAATCAATGCGGAGTTGATTGGGGTTGTCCGGGTTATCTGCTTTGGAGGCCCACGGGTGGAAGACGACGGTGTTCATCTGGGCTGCCCACACGGCAGCTGCAGGCTCGTCGATGACCAGTTGCGGATGCGACCGTCCGCTGGGATAGGTCACCATCACCGACCTGACGTAGTCCGGGGCACCCTTGGGCGGGTTCTTGGAAAAGAACATGTCGCCTTCGATGGTTCCGGAATACCGTTGGAGGCTGACGGGACGGTTGCCGTTGGCGGTCACGAAGGCCTCACCCACTGCCACCAGGTAGTTCGCAAGATCAAGTTTGGTGAGACCCGCTTCCGGCCACACCACCCGGCCCGGGCTTGAAACCCGCACCTCCCGTGGGCCATCGGGACCGGGCACTGTGATGGTGGTGGATTCGCTCGCCATGCCCACAAGCTACCGTGTCCGGGCCGTGCGCGTCTGCAGCTCGGAGGCATTTCGCGCAATGCGCCGGAATATGGCCACGCGTCCTTCATGATGGATGCATGCCCCTAACGCCCCGCGCAGTGTCCATCCACGTCGGCGACGCCGAAGTTTCCGGCCTTTCGATCCGCCCCTCCAAGCCCCTCGCCACGATGGTGGTGGCCCATGGAGCGGGTGCCGGGATGGAGCATCCCTTCCTGCAGGGTTTCTCGGAGGCAATGGCCGATGAAGGCGTGGCGACCCTCCGGTTCAACTTTCCCTATCGCGAAGCCGGCAGGCGGTTCCCGGACCGGCCACCGCTGGCCATCGCTGCGTGGACCGCGGCAATGGAGGCAGCAGCCGGACTGTCCGAGGGCGAACCGCTGTGGGCGGCCGGAAAGTCCTTTGGGGGCCGGATGGCGTCCATGGCCGTCGCGGAGGGCATGAAAACGCGCGGTCTGGTGTATCTCGGCTATCCCCTGCACGCCCCCGGGAAGCCCGACAAGTTGCGCGATGAGCACCTGTACGGCATCGCTGTTCCGATGCTCTTCCTCCAAGGCACCCGGGATACCTTTGCAACGCCTGAGCTGTTGGAGTCGGTAGTAGAACGCATTGGACCGACGGCGACGCTCCAGTGGTGTGAGGGCGGGGACCACTCTTTCGCGGTCAAGGGTGCCAAACGGAGTGCGGAGGAGATCGGGGCTTCCTTGGCACCCGCCGTTGCACAGTTTGTGCGGGACAATCCCTGAGCGCTTGGCGGCAGTACCAACCTGCCCTACTTGGGGACGGGTTCATGCCGAAGGTAGGACCGCCGGAAGCGTCCGGTGCCGGAAGTCAGGGCCCTCAACTCCACTGCGTAGCGGAGAAGTTCCTGGTCCGGCACTTCCGCGCTGATCTCGGCGCCCTCGCCGGGAGCTGCGTCAGTGCCCGTCACGCGTCCCCTGCGGCCCGAGAGGTCGCTCATGACCGCGCCCACGTACTCGTCGGGAACATTGACCACCACACTGGAAACGGGTTCCAGCAGCTGGATCCTGGTGGCTGCTGCCGCTTCCCGAAGGGCCAGCGCGCCGGCTGCCTGGAAGGCGGCATCGGAGGAGTCCACGCTGTGGGTTTTTCCGCCGGTTAGCGTCACCTTGATGTCCACCACAGGAAAGCCCTCAGCCACGCCCTTGAGCATCTGGGCCCGAATGCCCTTTTCCACGGAAGCCACGTAGGTGGCGGGGATGACCCCTCCGACGATCTTGTCCACGAACTCGAACCCCGCACCGCGCGGCAACGGTTCCACGTCGATGTCGCAGATGGCGAATTGTCCGTGGCCTCCGGACTGCTTCACGTGGCGTCCATGACCGGATGCGTTGCCGGCGAAAGTCTCCCGCAACGGCGTGATGACATCGACGGTCTGGAGTTTCACGCCCTGGGCACGCAACCTGTCCAGGACCACCTCAGCGTGGGCCTCGCCCATGCACCAAAGAATCAATTGGTGGGTGTCCTGGTTGCGTTCCACCCTCAGGGTGGGGTCTGCCGCCGCGATCTTTCCGATGTTCTTGGCGAGGGCATCCTCATCGCTGCGTGAGGCCCCTTCGACCGCGATGGGCATCAACGGTTCGGGAATGTTCCACGTCTCGATGAGCAAGGGGCTTTCGCGGTCCGACACCGTGTCCCCGGTCTCAGCTCCGGCCAGTTTGCTGATGGCGCAGATATCTCCCGCGATGCAATAAGGAACAGCTTTGAGGCTGGAACCCACGGGCGAGTACAAATGAGTGACGCGTTCGTCGGAATCGTGGTCCTCGTGGCCCCTGTCCGCCAAACCACGACCGCCGATGTGGATCGACGAATCCTCCCGCAGGGTTCCGGAAAACACCCTCACGAGGCAAACCCGGCCGAGGAACGGATCAACCGTCGTCCTCACCACTTCCGCAGCCAACGGCCCGTCCGGGTCGCAGCTCAGCGGTTTCAGGGATGACCCGTCCAGCTTCATGGCCGGCGGCGCGGGACGCGCCGGGGGCGACGGCAGGGCATCGACGAGCAGCGACATCAGCTCCTGCAACCCAAGACCGGTTTCGGCCGAGGTTGGCATGACCGGGAAGAAACGGCCCCGCGAAACCGCTGTCTCCAAATCCTGAATGAGGTCCGACAGAGGGAGTTCTTCGCCGCCCAAGTACCGGTCCATGAGGGTTTCATCCTCACTTTCGGCGATGATGCCCTCAATGAGCGGCCCACGGGCAGCTTCGAGCGCGGACTCAAGCGCCGGGTCTGCGGAGCCCGGGGGGTCGAGGACGCCGGCCACACCGTCAGGAGTGGGCAGGTACATCGGCAGTACGGCCTCTCCGAAAGCGTCCTGGCTGCGTTCGACGGCGGCGTGGAAGTCTGCCCGTGGGTGGTCCAGCCGACTGATGACCACGGCCCGGGGAAGCTGGATCTTCTCGCATTCGCCCCACAGCGCGACGGTCGCGCCGTCGATCCCGTCCACGGCCGAGACAACAAAAAGGGCCGCGTCCGCGGCCCTCAAACCGGCACGCAATTCGCCGGTGAAGTCGGTGTAGCCGGGGGTATCTATCAGGTTGACCTTCACGTCGCCCACGAGGATCGGCGCTACGGAGAGCGTGACGGAGCGCTGTTGGTGGACAGCGGACGGGTCCGAGTCGCTCACAGTGGTTCCATCCGTGATGGACCCCATCCGTGTGATGGCCCCCGTTGCCGCGAGGAGCGCTTCAACGAGCATCGACTTCCCGGCACCCGAATGTCCCACGAGTGCCACGTTCCGGACGTTGGCGGGTTGGCTGGCTGCGAGGGCTGTCCCGTTCTCGGACCGGCGGGGCTCGGGTCCGCCCTGGACTGTGGTTTTGGCCGCTTCGCGCGTACCTTTCGCGGACATGGGCACCTCCTGGGTGGTAGCCAAGTTCGTGTCCGAGCTCAGGCGGTTCGGACATGTACAAGGATTGGACACCCTCAAGCGACCACAGGGCAAGCACTAGGGACGCACAAAATCCAGCATGCCCCACAACAACCAGCCGGACACCAGCACACTTGCCGAGATAACAACCGTAAAGGCGCTCAACCAGACAAACGCCGGTGCTCCCGTGGTTCTGGCCAGGATCCACGCGTCAGAGGACTGGATCCGCGACCTGTGACGGGTGTGCACCCCGGCCAGTTTGAAGAGGTCCCGCACGGCCCCCACGGACAGCGCGATGCCGAGGGCAAGCACGACGTAGTTCACTGTCCCGGGGTCGGCGAACACCAGCAGCAGCTGGGCTACTCCCGCGCTGATGACGGCAACCAGGATGCCTGTCAGGTTACGGAGGAAGATCAAGGAGACCAAGAGGATCACAGCGCCGACGGACATGGCGGCTCCGGCCCGGCCCGCAGAGAAGGCGGCGATCAGGGCCAGCCCCACAACGGCAGGTGCGGGATACCCCCAAAAACCGGACCACGCGGCTCCGAACGCGCTGCGTCCACTGCTGACGAGCCGGCCGGAGTGGTCCAGTCCGATCCGGAGGCTGTGGACGAAGCGGCCTGTCATCAGGGCGGCGTAGGCGTGGCCGAGTTCATGGACAAACGTGACATACAGGCCGAACCAGCGCCACGTGAGACGGGGAAGACTCAGCAGCGTCGCGCCGCCGATAATGGCCAAGAGAACCGGCAACGGCACCGTTGTGGTGTGGACGTCCGTAAAACCACGGACAACAGCCGACCACCATATTCCGGGCACGCTGGAAGAATCGACAGGGGTTTGAGTCACCGTCGCAATGCTACGCAAGAAGTCCGGGAGCTACATGCGGTTCTTGGTCCTGGCCGTGGCGGGCGCGGTCCAAGGGTCCTCCGGCCAGGGATGTTTCGGGTAGCGTCCCCGCATCTCGGCACGGACTTGGGAATACGGACCCGACCAGAACGAGGCCAAATCGTCCGTCACTGCCAGCGGCCTGCCCGCCGGCGACAAGAGATGGAACAGAACCGGTACCCTGCCGTCGACCAACCGTGGCGTGCGGTCCCAACCAAAGCATTCCTGAAGCTTGACTGCCACCACTGGCCTGCCGCCGTCGTCCGCTGCTCTTTCCGCAACCTCCGGGTAGAGGATGCGTACGCGCGAGCCGCTGGGAACCTCCAGCCGCTCCGGAACGAGGGCGTCGAAGTGAACCGCCTCCGGCCACGGCAAAAGGCGCTGCAGCGGTTCTGCCAGGTCGACTGCGTTCAGCGGCTTGCCGCCCGCAAGGGCCTCGAGTTCGGGGGCAAGCCATTCGTCAAGGCGCGCCAAGAGGCCGGCCTCACTGACGTCGGGCCACGGCCCGCCCAACTCCCGGCGCAACAACGCCAGCCGTCGACGAAGCGAATCAGCCGCTTCCGACCAGCCAAGCATTGCCAGGCCGCCCCTGCCCAAAGCCGTGGCAATGGCTTCCCGCCCCGCTTCGGGAGAAGGCCGGATGGGCGTCGAGGAGACCACGATCGCGCCGATGCGCCGCTCCAAACGGGCGCTGAGGCGACCTTGATCAAACCGTGCCTCCACGATTTCCTGCACGAGGCTCGGAGCCGCTGCCCGGGCCAAAGATTCTGACAGCGGAGCAGCCGAACGAATCACGGCCCCGGTCCCGGCAGTATCGCGCCCCTGGGCCCGCGATACTTCCGCAACCGCGAGCCACTCGTGCGCGGCGAGCGGACTTCCCGCCGGCAACCCGGCGCGGGTCCCCGAGGTGAGCTGATAGCTGGAGCCGTGGTCCGATGCCCTCCGGGCGATCCGATCCGGAAACGCCAGGGCGACAACGTATCCGGGCGCCTGGTCCCCAGTCAGCTTGAGGGACGTATCGGACGGAACGACGGCGTTGCCCACGTTGCGGGTTATGGATTCCAGCCGCCGGGCTTCTTCTGAAAAACGCCGCGACGCCGGAAGGGATCCACTGCGCATCGCCCTGAGGAGTTGCACCAGGTCTCCGCCCGGGGCACGCTGATCTCCCGACACGAGGGCCACGGTCTCTGCAGCAAGCTTCCGCCCGACGGTGGAGGACCCGTCCAGCAAAGCCCTGGCCAGCCTGGGGTCAGCGGGTATTCGTGCCAGCACCTTGCCGAGATCTGTTGCCAGTCCAGCATCGGTGAGAGCCCCCAGTTCCCGTAGGACCTCCACCGCGTCATCCATCGAAGCCCGCGGCGGGGCATCGGGAAGGGCAAGGCCTTCGCCCCTGGGCGCACCCCAGCAGGCAAGCTGCAGGGCCGCTGAGGTGAGGTCGGCGACGGCGATCTCCGGGGTCTGGTGCGCTGGAGCGGCTGCATAAGCTTGCTGGTCGTAGCAGCGGACCACTGTGCCGGCACCTTGGCGTGCGGCGCGGCCCGCCCGCTGCTCTGCCGACGCCCGCGACGTTGACACGGTGACCAGCCCCGACATGCCACGCCCCGAATCACGCCGGGGCTCCCGGGAAAGCCCCGAGTCCACCACCAACCGGACCCCCGGAACAGTGAGCGACGACTCCGCGAGGGCGGTGGACACGATGATCCGCGGAGGGTCCCCGGGCCGCCGGCCGGACACGGCCCGGTCCTGCTGATCCGCAGACGCCTGCCCGTGAAGCTCCAACACCTCGGTTCCGGGAACGAGCCCGGAACGAAGCCTCGCCGCCACGTCCGAGACTTCACGGACGCCCGGGAGGAAGACCAGCGCGTCCACCGAGGGATCCCTGCGCAAAGCCCTTGCGTGGGACACCGCAGTTGTCTCCGCAATGTGGTCGAGGAATGCACGGGTTACGCCACGTTCGTCCAGTCGCTGTGACGGCGCTGGAACCCATTCCACCGTCAGGGGGTGGAGCGCCGACGGGCAGTCGACGACGGGCGCCGGCCCGCCGCCGTCCGAGGTTTGCCCGCCGTCGGAGGTTTGCCCGCCGTCGGAGGTTTGCCCCAGCAGGGCCGCGAAACGTTGCGCGTCAAGCGTGGCAGACATCGCCACCAGGATGAGTTCCTCACGCAGCTGCCTCACTTCGGACAACATGCCCAGCAGAAGGTCCGTTTCCAGGCCGCGTTCGTGGACTTCGTCAAGGACCACCGCGTCAACGCCGTCGAGGCCGGGGTCTGCCAGGAGTCGCCGGAGGAGGATGCCCGGGGTGACGAATTCCACTACAGTCCCGGGACCCGTCCGCGACTCGCCACGGACGGTGTAGCCTACCCGGTCTCCGAGCGGACTTCCGTCCAACGTGGCAAGGCGACGGGCGGCGGAGCGGGCAGCAACGCGACGGGGCTGGGTCACCACCACCCGCGGAGCTGTTCGGCCCCGCCGCGCTGCGACGTTGGCCACCAACGGCGGCACAAGAGTTGTCTTGCCGGTTCCCGGGGGTGCCTGCACAACGGCCGTGCCGCCGTCGTGCCCGCTTTCCAAAGCGTCGGCGAGTTTGCCCAGGGAACCGGCGAAGACCAGGCCGCTTCCGATGGCATCCAGTGAAAAAGTCACCAGCCTATTGTTTCAGGAGTTCGGGGGCGTCCCCATGCTGGCTGGCTTGGGTGCTGCGTGCCTCGGCGTTGGATTGCCTCGGCGTTGGATTGCCTGGGCGATGGAGTGGCTGGGCGATGGCGTGGCTGGGCGATGGCGTGCCTAGGCGATGGTGGCCGCATCGATGACGAAGCGGTACCGAACGTCCGAGGCGAGGACGCGCTCGTAGGCTTCGTTGATCTTCTCCGCGGGAATGACTTCGATCTCGGCACCGAGGCCATGCTCGGCACAGAAATTGAGCATTTCCTGGGTTTCGCGGATGCCACCGATCGCAGACCCGGCGAAGGACCTGCGTCCGCCGATCAAGGCGCCCGCTTGGACAGGGAGCGGTTCTGCGGGGGCTCCCACGTTGACCAACGTTCCGTCCAGGGCGAGCAGCTTCAGGTAGGCGCTGATATCAATGGATGCGCTGACGGTGTTGATGATGAGGTCGAAAGTTCCCCCGAGCTTCTCGAAGGTGGCGGGGTCGCTTGTGGCGTAGTAGTCCTTGGCCCCGAGCTTCAAGCCGTCCTCCATCTTCTTGAGGGACTGGGACAGCACCGTGACCTCAGCACCCATGGCGCTGGCTAGCTTGACAGCCATGTGGCCCAAGCCGCCGAGTCCCACCACAGCGACCTTCTTGCCGGGTCCCGCGCCCCAGTGACGCAGGGGTGAATAGGTGGTGATTCCGGCGCACAGCAGCGGGGCTGCGACGTCGAGGTCCAGCGATTCCGGGATGGAAACAACGAAATCTTCGTTCACCACCACGTCGCTGGAGTAGCCGCCCTGGGTGATGGTGCCGTCGAGGTCCACGGATCCGTAGGTGCCGACGTTGCCGTTCAGGCAGTACTGCTCTTCGCCTGCTTCGCAGTTGGCGCATTCCTTGCACGAATTGACCATGCAGCCCACGCCGACGCGGTCGCCGACCTTGTGCTTGGTCACCTCGGAACCTACTTCAGTAACGATCCCGGCTATTTCGTGTCCGGGTGCCAGAGGGTACTGCTGCGGGCCCCATTCGCCGCGGACCGTGTGGATGTCCGAGTGGCAAATGCCAGCGAATTTGATGTCGATGTGGACGTCGTGCGGGCCGACTTCGCGACGCTCAATGGTGGTGAGGGCGAGGTCTCCTGTGGCCGAAGGGGCAGCGTATGCGGTAGCGGTAGGCATGTTTCTCCTGCGTTATAACGATGTGCGGATACCTCCATCTAACCCTGTATTCCGAAGTCGAGGGAGGCACTGTTGAGACTGGGATGGAGAGTCCTACCCAGTACGACGTACCGAATGTGTACCCATCCGAGGGTCCATTTACCGGAGTCTCGGGGAGGTTTCGGCCGGTTTCCTGGCTTGTTTTTCCACATAGGGGCTGAGGGCTGGTTACAGGGTTTGGGTGGGGTGGAAGGCTTGGTTTATGGGTTTGAGCGGGCAGGTTGTGGTTGAACGGGCGGGTAGGCCCGGTGCTGCGGCTGCCATGGACTCTGAAGCCGGGGCTGGTGTGGGTAGGGCTGGTTTAGGAACGACGACGGCGGCGGCCGGCCGTGAGGAGACGGCACCCGGTTTCGCTGCTGCCAACGGCGGTGGCCCTCCCAGCGCCGGTGACCTTCCCAGCAAATACCCTTCCGGCGGCGGTGGGGTCGTTGAGGATGTCATGGAGGCGTTGGAGGACGGGGCGGCGGTGTTGGAGACTGCCCGTGCCCTGGCGTTACCGGCAGGACGGGTGTTCGATGTTCAGGAAGCAGCAGACTTCGCTGCCAGGGTCGAGGACCTCTCCCGAAGCATCGGCTACCTGCAGATCATCGCAGCCCACGCGGTCGAACGCACCCGCACCGAAGCCAAACACAACCCCGCAAAGCCCGCCCCGGGCTGGCGGACCGGCTGGACCCAAACCCCACACACCGCCCACGCGCACACACCCGGCACCACTGCCCGGGCCGGCCGTCCGGCCTCCGTTGCCGGTGCCGGTGCCGTGCTTGGAGCCGTTGCGGGGTCCGGGCCTGTCACGTCTTCTGTTGCTGGGCCTGGTTCGGTACTCGATGACGGGTACCGCAACGCCGCCGAGTTCCTGCGCGCCAGGCTCCGGATCGATATCCGCGAAGCCCGCCGCCGCCTGACCCAAGCCGCGCTCCTGCTGCCCGGAACCACCCTCACCGGAGAAACCACCACCCCACGGCACGAACACCTCGCCACCGCGTTCGCCGCCACCGACGTGCCCTCCCGCTCAGCGACCATCATCACCACAGCCCTCGAACGCGTCGCCTTCATCGCCCACCCCGACACCCTCACCACCATGGAACACGCCCTGACCCGCACCGCCACCCACAACGACCCCGACTTCCTGGCCAAAACCGCCCAACACTGGATCAACCGCATCGACCACGACGGACCCGAACCCACCGAAGAAGAACTCCGCACCATCCAAGGAGCCTTCATCCGCAAACCCCGCCGCGGACTCCACCACATCGAAATCTTCGCCACCGACGAACAATACGAAACCCTCATCACCACCATGAACACCGCCACCAACCCACGCCTAACCCCACACAACAACCCCAACACCACCAGCGCGGGCACTACTGCCAGCCCCAGCACCGTCAGCGCCGTCAGCGCTGCCACCAGCGTCAGCAACGCCAACACCGTCAGCACGGTCAGTGTCGCGAGGGTCACCGGGCACAGCACACCAGGGCCCGAACTGGACCGCCGCTCCCGCGCCCAGAAACTCCTCGACGGTCTCATCACCGGCTGCAACTACGCCTTGCGCACCGGCAAACTCCCCGCCAACGGAGGCCTCAAACCCCAACTCACCGTCACCATCAACGCCAACGACCTCTACCCCCAACTCCAAAACCCACCACACCAGCCAACCCAGCCAGACCAGCCAACCCGGCCAGCCCGGCCAGACAAGGGCGGCTCCTCAGCCCGGCCGGGCAGCGCAACAGCGACCTTCACCGGCCCCATCCACGCCAGCACCATCCGCAAAATCGCCTGCGACGCCGACATCCTGCCCGTCCTCCTCGGAACCAACGGACAAGTCCTCAACATCGGCCGCACCACCCGGATCTTCCCACCCCACATCCGCAAAGCCATCGCCGCAAGAGACCAAGGCTGCACCTTCCCCGACTGCACCATCCCCGCACCCTGGTGCGAAGCCCACCACATCACCTACTGGTCACAAGGAGGCACCACCAGCACCAACAACGGCACCCTCCTGTGCTCACACCACCACCACCTCATCCACAAAGAACAATGGAAAATCACCACCCACCAAGGCATCCCATGGTTCACACCACCACCCCACATCGACCCCACCCAAACACCCCAACGAAACCACCACCACACACCCAACCGAACATGACACCCTGTCCAAAACAGGAAACACCCACGGCCACCCCGACACACCCCGGTCACTTGGCGCGCCCCCAGCCACCCCTCCGCGCCTCCAGCAACCCCTCCGCGCCTCCAGCAACCCCTCCGCGCCCCCAGCCAGGGAGCCTGGGCGCCTTGGGACAACAAAACAACAGGACCCTCCGCAATCACGAAGGATCCTGTCACTCAGAACCGCTATGCCCTGGTATTCAGTCAGTTGTCCTGCGGTGGGGAAACGGGTGCGCTACGGCTTCCGAACCCAATGGCTCACCTGGCCCCTCACCGCGACCGGCGGGACTACGTCAGCGGGCTCCCCCTCCAATGACTCCTGCCTCCACGGCTTTGGTCACTGCGTCGGCCTCGGCCTGGGTTAACTTGCCGTCGGTGACGGCTTTGTCGAGCCTGGATTTGAGCTCGGCGGCACGGTCTGACTTCGCCTCCGAACGTATCTCTTCGAGGGCCGCCGTGACCTTCGATTCCTCAACACCCAAGGAGGAAGCCAACGACTTTGCCAGCGCAGCCTCCATCGCTGCCCGGTCCGGCCGTCCGGTTTCGGATCCCTTGGACTGCTCGGTTCCATCCGACGGCGTGCTTCCCTCCGAGGGTTTAGTGTCGTCAGACGGAGCCTGAGCGGGTTTGTTGGCGTCGCGGAACGCCTTCAAGGCGTCGGTGACTTTGGTTTCATCAACCCCCAGCTTGGTAGCCAGTGCAGAAGCCAGGTGGCCTGCATCCCGTCCGGGGCCGCCGTGACGGCCATGTCCCTTGCCCGGTGCCAACCCGTCACCTGACGTTTGGCCTGGCGTTGCCGCCTCACTCGGCGTCGACGTTGCGCCGGGGTCCGGCGTCGTCGTTGCCGAAGCCATGCTCGTAACACCAAGTCCGGTGCCGAGGGCCAATGCTCCCGCCGCTAGACCCAACGTGATTTGCTTGGTTCTTGACATAACTAGTCCTCACTTCGCAACCGCCAGGTTGCGTCACCGTTGTTGCTGGTGGGCAGCCGGGTTGCTGCCCTGACTCAAGAGTGCGGTGACCACCCCGGCGGAGGCTGATGCGAAGCTGTTCATTGGCTGTGAACGTATGGACAAAGCTGTGAGCCGACCAGCCAGGGCATCACCGGGGAGCGTCGAAGGCGTCGAGCAGGCGTTTCACGGCACCGCCCAGGTTCCATTCAGTGCTGAGCTCCTGTAACTGGTCACGGGAAGCCCCGTTCACCGGTTTCAACTGTGCGCCTACCTCGTCGAGGGAAGGCAGGTCGAGGTCACGGACCACGTTGACCACCGCAGGAGCTACCTCCAGGTAGTCGGCGGCCGCGGCGAGTTTTGCTTTAACGCCGGCGGACAGCCCGCCGTCGGCCGCTTCTGCCGCCTCGAGGAGGCCGGCGAGTGAACCATGTGTGGCGAGCAGCGACGCAGCTGTCTTCTCGCCGATGCCCGCCACGCCCGGCAGTCCATCGGATGAATCTCCCCGGAGCGTGGCGAAGTCGGCGTATTGCTGCGGCAGGACGCGATACTTGCGCACGACGTCCACCTCTGTCAGTACCTCAAGGTTCTTCATGCCTCGGGCCGTGTAGATGACACGGATCGACTTCTCGTCATCCACCAATTGAAAAAGGTCCCGGTCCCCCGTCACAACGTCCACCGGCATGGACTGTCGGCCCGCATAGCTTCCGATCACGTCATCGGCCTCGTGATCGTCGACGCCCACCATCGCGATTCCAGCCAGCTCAAGCACGTGGCTGATCAAGGGAATCTGCGCTTGGAGGGCTTCGGGAACAACCTCGACGTCGGGACCTGAACTTACCTCTTCCGCCACTCGGTGGGATTTGTAGCTGGGTATGAGGTCCACCCGCCACTTGGGCCGCCAGTTGTTATCCCAGCAAGCGATCAGATGCGTTGCCTGATAATCCGTGGTCAGCCTGGCAATCATGTCCAGAAGGCCGCGGACGGCATTGACCGGGGTGCCGTCCTTTCGGCGGATGGTGTCCGGAACGCCATAGAAGGCACGGAAGTAGAGCGAGGCAGTGTCCAGGAGCATAAGTCGGGCCATACCTGATCCTGACATGCGGTGACGCTGTTTGGAGTGATTCGGACTTGTTCGGTGATGTGAGCCGGATTACTATGGTATTCGCAATAATCGAACACCACGTTCTATTATAGAACACACCGGCATCCCAAGGTTGCCCCGTCACAAAGAAGTGAGGAAAGCCCGTGCATTTCCACCACCACGGTTACGTATCCGGCGACCCCAGAGTTGAACCTGCAGCCGGCGTGGGGATCAACCGGCCGGAGGATCTACCCGATGAGGTCGACGTGCTCATAGTTGGGTCAGGCCCCGCAGGGATGCTGACGGCGGCCCAACTGGCCCAGTTTCCTGATATCACAGCGCGCATCGTGGAACGTCGTCCGGGCCGCCTGGCCATCGGGCAAGCTGACGGCATCCAGGCCCGCAGCGTCGAAACCTTCCAGGCTTTCGGTTTCGCTGAGCGGATCATCGCCGAGGCCTACCGCATCACCGAGATGGCGTTCTGGAAGCCGGACCCGGAGGACCACTCCAGAATCGTCCGTAGCGCGCGGGCAGTTGACGACCCCACCGGAATCAGCGAGTTTCCCCACCTGATCGTGAACCAAGCGCGCGTGCTGGACTACTTTGCCGAGTTCATGGCCAACTCCCCCGCAAGGATGAAGCCGGACTATGGCTACGAATTCCGCAGCCTTCGGGTTACTGACAACACCGCCTACCCCGTCTCCGTGACCCTCGTTCACAGTGCAGGCCCCTTGGAAGGGCAGGAACGGGTTATCAACGCCAAGTACGTAGTAGGTGCCGATGGTGCCCGGAGCAAGGTCAGGGAGTCCATCGGATGCCACCTGGCCGGGGACCAGGCCAACCACGCGTGGGGCGTCATGGATGTCTTGGCGGTGACAGATTTCCCGGACATCCGCACCAAGTGCGCCATCCAGTCCGGCTCGGGCGGCAGCATCCTGCTCATTCCCCGCGAGGGTGGCCACCTGTTCCGTATGTATGTGGACCTGGGCGAGGTTTCCCCGGAGGACCACGGCGCGGTCCGTAAGACGACCATCGAGGAGATTATCCACAAAGCCAACCAGATCCTGCATCCCTATACCCTGGACGTGCGCAATGTCGCCTGGCACAGCGTTTACGAGGTGGGTCACCGGCTGACGGACAGGTTCGACGACGTTCTGCCGGAGGAGCGCGGCAAGCGTACCCCTCGCGTGTTCATCACCGGCGACGCCTGCCATACCCATTCCGCCAAGGCCGGGCAGGGCATGAACGTCTCCATGCAGGACGGATTCAATCTCGGTTGGAAACTCGGCCACGTACTGGAAGGCCGGAGCCCGGAGTCCCTGCTGGACACCTATTCCGGCGAACGGCAAGTGGTAGCCAAGAACCTCATCGACTTCGACAAGCAATGGTCATCCCTCATGGCCAAAAAGCCCGAGGAATTTGAGGACCCCACGGAACTGGAGAACTTCTACACCAGCACCGCAGAGTTCCCGGCCGGCTTCATGACCCAATACACCCCCTCCATGGTGGTTGCCGAGGCAACCCACCAGGACCTTGCAACTGGCTTTCCGGTCGGCAAGCGCTTCAAGTCCGCCCCCGTGCGACGGGTCTGCGACACCAACCCGATCCATTTGGGCCACCATGCCAAGGCGGATGGGCGCTGGCGCATCTATGTCTTCGCCGACGCGACACCGGCAGGCGCCCCTGGCCCAGTGGCCGACTTTGCCGAGTGGCTCGAGACGGCACCGGACTCACCACTGGCTGCTACGCCGTCGACCCTTGACCGCGATGCCTGGTTCGACGTCAAGGTGATTTATCAGCAAGACCACACGAACGTGGACATCAATGCCGTCCCCGCGGTCTTCAAACCCGCCGTCGGACCGTTCAAACTGACCTATCTGGAGAAGGTCTTCGGCACCGACCCGGCAGCGGACATCTTCGACGAACGCGGACTCAGCCGGGACGGGGTGGTGGTGGTGGTCCGGCCCGACCAGTACGTCGCCAACGTCCTGCCGCTGAGTGCGACGGCGGAACTCGCCGGATTCTTCGCGGGCCTCAGGTCGGCGCCGAAGGCCCATGAGGTGCACGTACCTACGACGGCGGAGGCGCCTGCCGCTGCAAGTACCGCCGCGGCAAGCACCGCCGTGGGGGAGCACGCCTGATCCTCACAGGACCCAGGTACACAGAGCGGGCAAAACGCAGGTAAAACAGGGCGGGCCCCGAGGCTCTCCGGCTCGAATGGCCGGCAGATCGCCCCGGGTGCCCGCCCCATCATCGAGCGGGCAAGTACTCCCCCGCGAAAAAACTGCGTACCCGAAGCGGCGACCAGTAACCACACCGCACATATTCGAGTAGCGACTACTCGTGCCCTGCTATGACGGCCCCCAATAGCTTGGACCCCAACGTCACGTTGTCTGGCTCATTGGAGGTTCTTCATGGATCTGCTGCACCTGCACATGGCACCGTCCGCGCGAGGGACCACCATGGCACGGACGGAGATGTGATCTCCATGCCCGCGCACACACGCATTGAACGCTCGCTGGCCGGTGACGCACCCTGGCTCTTCCTGTCTCCCCATCTGGACGATGCGGTCCTTTCCTGCGGGGCTCTGATCGAGGCTCAGGCCGGTGGCAGGGAAATCATCGTGGCTACCTTGTTCACCGAAGCAACCCCTGGCCCGCACACCCGGGCAGCCCGGTCTTTCCTGCGGCAGTGCACGCATTCAGGCGCACTGGACCTGTTTGAAGCCCGCAAGACAGAGGACAACAAGGTCCTGACGGAGATGGGTGCCCGCCCCTTGCACATGGGCGGCGTGGACGCCCTCTTCCGCCGACGCCGGCTCCCGCGGATCGGCATCCCGGCGTGGGGCAGGGTGCGGCCCGGACTTCCCCATCGTTATCCGACCTTCCGGTTCGACGTTGCCCTGGGTCGTATCTCCCACGCAGAGAAGGCCTTGATCAACCGGCTGCAGGGGGACGTCGCCGAGCTCATGGCACTCACAGGCGCCGAACTCCTGTTTTGTCCCGTGGGCGTGGGCAAGCACGTGGACCACCTGATCACTCGGGAAGCCGGTATGGCGCACCAGCAGAACCTGGTGCTGTATTCGGACTTTCCCTACGATCTGGTGTCCGGCCCGGACACTTCGCGGCTGGATCGCCTCGGCTACGTGCCCTGGTCATGGGACCGGGGGCTCGCCTCAAAGCAGGGGCGGATTCGCCAGTATGCCACCCAGGCTGGCTCGCTTTTCCCCGGCGGCAAGATTCCACCGCGGGCCGAGACGTACTTTGTTCCTGCCCAAGGCAACTGAGGTTCAGGCGCAGGCAACTGAGGTTCGGGCACAGCTGACTAAGCTGCGGAGAACAGCTAGCACCCCTCTTTGTTGTTGACCGCCTTGTTTCCGGGCCCGTCGCCAAGCCTGAGGCTTCCTGTGTGGCAGTAGAGGTTGTCCGCGACGTTGATATTCTGCAGCTCACCATGGAACGTCAGCCACGGCCCCGGCATCTCCGCGAAAGAGTTTCCCACCACGTGGATGTCCCGGACCGCTGCAAATCCGTCGTAGTAACCGGTCTGGATTCCGTTGGGTGAATTGCGGAAGGTGTTGTTTTCCACCGTGATGTTCCGGATGGAGTGCTTCCCGACAGCCAGCTGCAGACCGGAGCCATGCGGACCGCCGCGGACGTTGTTGTTCCTGTAGACCACGTCGAAGACCTCGGCGCCGATCGTTTGGGCCACCAAGCCGTCGTCGCCATCTGCTCCCTGCCCCTGATCCACGGTGTTGCCTTCCACCACGCCGCCGTGGGAGTCGGTGATGTGGATCCCGTCCAGTTGGTCATAGGAGCCACTGCTGTCCGCTACGGTCTGGTTGTTGCGGACACAAAAATCGCTGCTTGCCACCACGGCGATTGAGTAGGTGAAGGGATTTTGGGTCCGGATCCCCTCCACCAGCGCGTTCCTGGAATGCCGGACGTCCACGAGGTATTCGGAGAGCCGGCCGCGGGTATTCCCGTCGAGCTGGTCCCCGCTGTGGTCCGCGGTCAGTCCGGCGATGGTCACGTTGTTGGCCCCATTGGTGGTGATGAGCGGATGTCCGCCGAAAGGACCCTCGGAAGACAGGAAACCGGGTCCGGCCTTCAGTACTGTGCCGGCGCCCTGTCCCCTGAGGGCAACGTTGGATTTGAGCAGCAATGGCTCAGCAAGCATGAATGTTCCTTCGGGCAGCTGGACAACGGCCCCTCCGCCGTTCGCCGCAGCGTCAATGGCCTGTTGCAGCGAGCGGGACGTGTCTTCCGGGTCCTTATAGCCATCGACAACATACTGGTTCACCCGGGTGGCCTGGCTTCCGGGCGCAAGGCAGTATTCGGGTCCTGCCGGACCCATGCTTGGCTTGGATGACAGGCCCGCAACTCCCACGCCCGCGACGACCACGACGGCGACCCCGGCGGCTGCCTTGACGGCGGCAGATCTCATGGGGTCACTTTATCCTGCGGTCCGGGCACCCTATGGCGGCAAGGGTCCAACGGTAAGACAATGGGCTCGTGGCCCCTCCTCCCTCCACAGGCAGCGGCGACACCATGAACGATGCCGCCCGCGCGATACAGCGTGTCTATCTGACGCTGACTCTGGGCAACACCATCGCGGCATCCTTCATTTGGGGCATTAACACCCTTTTCCTGCTGGACGCGGGGCTGAGCAACCTGGAGGCCTTCGCCGCGAACGCGTTCTTCACCGCGGGCATGGTCCTGTTCGAGGTACCTACCGGCGTGGTGGCCGACGGCTGGGGCCGGCGTACGTCGTTCCTGCTGGGCACCATGACGCTGGCCGGGTCCACTTACCTGTACTACGTGCTCTGGCAGATCTCCGCACCGTTTTGGATGTGGGCGGTGGTCTCTGTGCTGTTGGGGCTGGGCTTCACGTTCTTCTCAGGCGCAGTGGAAGCCTGGCTGGTGGATGCCCTGCGATATTCGGGGTACGAAGGCGGACTGGAGACTGTCCTGGGCCGCGGTCAGATGGCGCAAGGAATCGCAATGCTGGTTGGCTCCGTGGCGGGAGGGGTTATTGCCCAAGCCACGGACCTTGGCGTGCCGTTCCTGCTCAGGGTCCTGGTGCTCGTGGCCATGTTCGCGGTCGCGTTCCGGTTGATGCACGACGTCGGGTTCTCGCCTGATAGGTCGGCGCGTCCGGTGGAGGCCACCCGCGCAGTGCTGTCGGCCTCGCTCGAAAACGGTTTGAAGAACCGGCCCGTCCGGTACGTGATGCTGGCTGCTCCCTTTACCGCCGGCGTCGGGATTTATGTTTTCTACGCTTTGCAGCCTTTCCTGCTGGAGCTGTTCGGCGACCCCAAGGCTTACTCGGTCGCGGGGCTCGCCGCCGCGATCGTTGCCGGTTCGCAAATTCTGGGTGGCTGGTTGGCGCCGCACCTGAGGGGTCTGTTCCACAAGCGAACCTCGGTGCTGATCCTGACGGGTGTGATCGGCGGTGCCATTCTGCTGGCCTTGGGGTTCACGCGCCTGTTCTGGGTTGCTTTGGTGCTGCTGGCGTTGTGGGCGGTGATGGGTTCGGCGGCCCTTCCAGTGCGGCAGGCGTATGTCAACGACATGATCCCTTCCAAGCAACGCGCCACGGTCTTGAGCTTCGATTCCCTGATGGGTTCCAGCGGCGGCGTGGTGGTCCAACCCCTCCTGGGCCGTAGCGCGGACCTGTACGGCTACCCAGCGTCGCTGGCGATTGCCGGTGTCATCGAGTTGCTGGCCGTCCCGTTCCTTCTCGCTAGTCGCAGGCAGGCGCCCGTTGCCGACGGTGCGACGACGCCGACGTCGGGGCAGGACGGACCGGAGACCACGGGTTAGTTCTTCGTGCGCCCCGATGCGTGCCGGACGCAGAACGGGGTCCAGGGCCGGGCTTCGAGCCTGCCCTCGGGTATTGCTTCCCCGCAGACAGCACAGTGCCCGTAGGTGCCGTCGTCGATGCGGGCCAGCGCCGCCTCAATCTGCTCCAATCCCGCACGGCTTTGCTCCATGAGCGCCCCGGCCTGCGACAGCTCGAACGCTATGGTGCTGCCCTCGGGGTCGTGTTCGTCGTCCACATTGGAGTCCACCCGGGCGGCGCTGACTGAGCGGATGTCGCCGCGAAGCGAATCGAGAAGGGTCTGTTTCTGCTCCCTCTCCTGATTCAGGATCGCGCGGAACCGCTCTGCATCCACCATTGTTCAGAGATCCACCGTGTTGCTCTCGCCAACGCTCATCCGGGAATGCGTCACTTTGGATTTGACCCACTGCAACACAGTGGCCGCGGTACCGCCGGGGCTGGTCCAGTATTCGGCGGAGTCGGAATCCACGCGGAGCAGGCAAGCCTCGGGAGTCTCCGGTCCGTCAGGGAACCATGCCTCCGCAGCCTGGCTCCATTGCTCGCGGATCTGGGCCCGGTCCGTCACGACCTCCGCCGTTCCCGCCACAGAGACCCACTCAGTCTTCCGACCAAACGATACGTTGACCCGGGGATCTGCTTTCACGTGGGCCACCTGGGATGTCTCGAGGGACGTCAAGAACAACAGGTCGCCGTCTTCCCGGACTTCCTGGACGGCGAGAGGCCGGCTGACAAGCGCTCCGGACTCGTTGATGGTGGTGAGCATCCCGATCCTGGAGTCGTTGATGATTTCCGTGACCTTGCTGATGTCGTGTTCTTCAGTCATGTTCGCCTCTTTCCTCTGGTCAGGGAAGGTCCCCACGTCAGACTATTAGTAAGTTGCCTTATTTTCTAGCCGGGGCGGGCCTTCCAGGACCGTGGGGATGTACTCCAGCAACTGGGCCCGGCCATCAAAAGTCCTGCTGTTGACCAACTCAAGGGCAACGTCCGGGTAGCCGTCGTAGATCCTTTCGCTTCCCGTACGGCCCGTGATCACAGGGAAGATGACCAGCCGGAACCGGTCCACGAGCCCGGCTTTCAGTAGGGACCTGGACAGGGAGAGGCTGCCCAGCGTGGACAACGTCCCGGTCCGGGTGCGCTTCATCCCGCGTACGGCTTCCACGGCATCGCCGCGAATCAACTCACAATTGGGCCAGGCCAGGGGCTCTTGCAGGGTGGAAGAGAAGATGACTTTGGGCATATCGGCCAGGCCGCCCAAACTGGCACCCTCCTCCTCGGAGAATGCAGCGGAGTCGTCAGCCGCCTGTTGGGACAACCCTGCCATCACCCTGTAGGTATTCGCTCCCATGAGGGTGGTGAAATCCTTCTTTCCCTCTTCTTCGAGCCAGGCAAGGTATTCCGGTCCTTCCAAGCCCCACCAACCCGGCCATCCTTCCCCTGACGCGTACCCGTCCAAGGTGATGATCAGATCGACCATCAGCTCCGCACCGGCTTTTTCTGTTGCTTCACTCATGATTGGCTCCTTGTGCATGGCAGGACACTCGACCCGCGCCCCACCCTAAAGCGGCTCTGCAACCGGCCATCGGCTCAGCCGTCCGGACGTGGCCTGCCCATCCGGAGGCGGCCATGCTATCGCCATGGCCAAGGGCGCTCAAGGGTCCGCACCTGCACTGCAGGCTATGGTCCGCACCGTCCATCGTTGCTAGCGTGGCGCCATGACTCCGTCCAAGACCCCGGCCGAGATTCTTACGATCGACGATGTGGACGTCCGCATCTCCAGTCCGGACAAGCTGGTCTTCCCGGAGCCCGGCCTGACCAAGTTGGACCTCGTCCGGTACTACTTGTCGGTCGCCGAAGGCGCACTCCGCGGAGCCGGCGGACGGCCCATGGTCCTTAAGCGCTTCCCGAAGGGCATCGACGCGGAGCCGTTCTTCCAGAAGCGCGTACCGGAGAACCACCCACCCTTTATTGACACGGCAACACTGCATTACGCCTCGGGCACGTCTGCCGAGGAAGCGGTGATTCGCGACGCTGCGGGTCTGGCGTGGGTAGTGAACCTTGGATGTCTGGACCTCAATCCCCACCCGGTGCGGGCCGAGGACCTGGACCATCCGGACGAGCTCCGGATTGACCTTGACCCGATGCCGGGCGTGGATTGGAAACAGATAGTGGACGTCGCGTACGTGGCACGGGAGGTGCTGGACGACGTCGGACTGGTGGGCTGGCCCAAGACCAGCGGCTCCCGCGGACTCCACATCCTGGTCCGGATAGTCCCGGACCATGACTACCGGCAGGTCCGGCTGGCTGCCGAGTCCCTGGCCCGGGAAGCCGAGAACCGGGCACCGGGGCTGGCCACGGCCCGGTGGTGGAAGGAAGAACGGGGTGAGAGCGTCTTCGTGGACTTCAACCAGAACGCCAAGGACCGCACCGTGGCTTCTGCCTACTCCATCAGGCCCCTGTCGGACGCGAGAGTCTCCACGCCACTGACGTGGGAAGAAGTGGCCACCATCCGGCCGGACCAGTTCACTGTCCTAACGGTCCCTGAAAGATTCAAGGACATCGGCGATCCCCATGACGGCATCGATCAGGCTGCAGGGAGCCTCGACGGGCTCCTCGCGCTGGCGGAGGAGTTGGGCCCGGCGGAGAAAGCTCCCCGGGGCGGAGACGGGTCCGGTCGCCGGAAATCGACCATGCCGCTCATCGAAGTGGCCCGGACCAAAACCAAGCCCGAAGCCCTTGATGCCTTGGAGAAGTGGAAAGCCAACCACAAGGACGTTGTTCCGGACCTCCATCCGGCGGACATCCTGGTGGATGGCATGCGCGGCTCAAGCTCGCTCTGGTACCGCGTCCGCGTGAACCTCCAGCACGTAGCCGAGGGTAGGCGACCGGAGCAGGAGAAGCTGATTGCCGACTACGATCCGTGGGCCGGAAAGGAATGGTCCGGCGGACCGGAGAGGTAAGCCCCCGGCCCGCCGGAACCAGGGTCCTAGCGGCGCGGAAGGTTGCGGAGGTTGCTGCGGGCCATGCTGACGGCCTCCCCCGCTCCGCGGTTCAGCACCACCTTGGACATGGCCGTGGCGAAACCGATGACCTGCGAGCCGGAGATCTTCGGAGGGATGGACAGCGCCTGCGGATCGGTGATCAGTTCCACGAGTGCGGGGCCGGGATGTGCGAACGCTTCCCGGTAGGCTGACTCAATGTCTGCCGGGTCCGTCACCCGCACCGCGTGAAAACCGAGTGCTTTGGCCACAGCGGCATAGTTGGCATCCGGTACGTCCACCCCGAAGTCGGGCAGGCCATCCACCAGCATCTCCAGTTTCACCATGCCCAACGTGGAGTTGTTGAACACGACCACCTTCACGGGCAACTCGTGGGCAGCCACGGTGATGAGTTCGCCCAGCAGCATGGACAGTCCCCCGTCGCCGGAGACCGACACCACCTGGCGGCCCGGATAGGCCAATTGCGCTCCAATGGCGTGCGGGAGGGCGTTGGCCATGGAACCGTGAAGGAACGACCCAATCAGCCGGCGGGTCCCCAAAGGGTTGATGTAGCGCGCCGTCCACACGTTGCACATGCCGGTGTCCGCAGTGAAGATTGCATCCTCGGCGGCTACCTGGTCCAACAACGACGCCGCGTATTCCGGGTGGATGGGCTGCTTCTTCTCCACCTTCCGCGTGTAGGCTCCCACAGCCTTGTTCATCAAGCGGTCGTGCTTCTTGAGCATCTGGTCCAGAAAGCGGCGGCTCGATTTCGGCTTCACCAGGGGCAGGAGCGCAGTGAGGGTGGGGAGCACATCACCCTGGACGGCGATATCGACGTCGGTCCGCCGCCCCAATCGCTGGGCGGCGCGGTCTACCTGCGCCGTGCGGGTCTCCGGAAGGAACTGGTCATAGGGAAAGTCCGTTCCCAGGAGGACCAGCAGGTCCGCGTCTTCAATGCCTTCGGCCGCGGCTCCGTAGCCGAGCAGTCCCGTCATGCCAATGTCGAACGGGTTGTCGTACTGGACAAAATCCTTGCCGCGCAGGGAATGCCCGATCGGAGCCTTCGCCAACTCAGCCAGGGCAATCAACTCGCTGTGTGCTCCCTCGACGCCCGCGCCGGCAAAAATGGCGACCTTGCCGGCGTCGTTGATGGCATCGGCGAGTTCCTGCACGCTGGCCGGATCCGGAACCAAACTGGCGGGGCGGAACGTCGCCGGAAGTGGCGTTGAAGCCGTGGCTTCCAGGCCCGCAATGTCACCGGGCAGAGTGACGACGGCGACGCCCCTCAACGCGACGGCATTTTGGATGGCGCTATGCATGACGCGCGGCGCCTGGTCGGTGGTGCTCACCAGTTCGGAGTACACCGAGCATTCGTTGAAGAGCCGGTCCGGGTGGGTCTCCTGGAAGAACCCGCTGCCTATTTGCTTGCTTGGGATGTGGGAGGCAATCGCCAGCACCGGGGCGCCGGTACGGTTGGCGTCATAGAGGCCATTGATCAGGTGGAGGTTGCCGGGGCCGCAGGAACCGGCACACACGGCCAGCTTTCCGGTGAGTTGCGCTTCGGCCGCTGCGGCGAACGCGGCAGCTTCTTCATGCCGGACGTGGATCCAATCGATACCCCCTTGGGCGGAGCCGCCGGTCTGCCGGACAGCATCGACGAGGGGGTTGAGGCTGTCGCCCACGATCCCGTAGATACGCTGCACTCCGGCAGCCTGGAGTTGTTCGATGAGTTGGGTTGCAAGCTCTTTGGCCATAGTGCTCCTCCTCGCCAGCGCTACTTCTTCTCGGTCAGGGCCGAGGCTTTATGCGCCGCACGGGCACCGGTCTTGTCCGACTCCACGATGTATTGCGGCTCATCCTCGCTGGCCCGGTGCGTGTTGCCTTCGAGTTCGAAGTCGGACGTCTTCTTCTCGACGATTTTCCCGTGCGTCGCGCCCTGGAACGTGTTCCATTCGACGTGCGTGCCTTTGCTTAGCGTCATGGCTGCTCCTTGCGTCTGGAGGGCAACCGCCCTTTCAGGCGGACCCGGGTGTCCAGCCATAGTAAGCACGTTGGGCCCTTGACACCTTCCCGCAGATGAGCCAGAGTAATCGTATACGATTTCATACTCGATGAGGAGTGGGTTTGGAACAGGTCACATCGGACACCCTGGCGGCAGCGCGCAAGGTGATTGCGGTCCACATCAACTACCCCAGCCGGGCTGCGCAGCGTGGGCGGACTCCGGCGCAACCGTCGTACTTCCTGAAGCCGCCGTCGTCGTTGTCCCTGGGTTCCCCCGACGCTCCCGGAACTGTTGAACGCCCTGCCGGCTGTGAGCTGCTCGGTTACGAGGGCGAGATCGCACTGGTGATCGGCAAAGCTGCCCGCCGCGTTGGCTTGGAGGATGCGTGGAGCCACGTTGCCGCCGTCACCGCTTCCAACGACCTCGGCGTGTACGACCTCCGCTACGCGGACAAGGGTTCCAACCTCCGTTCCAAGGGCGGGGACGGGTTCACGCCCGTTGGCCCGGCGCTCATCCCGGCAGACGCCGTCGACCCTTCCAAACTGAGCGTCCGCACCTGGCACAACGGTGACCTGGTCCAGGACGACACCACCGAGGACCTCCTCTTCCCCTTCGCGCAGCTCGTCGCGGACCTCTCCCAGCTGCTGACGCTCGAGGAGGGCGACATCATCCTCACCGGCACCCCCGCTGGAGCTTCCGTGGCTGTCCCGGGGGACGTCGTCGAAATTGAGGTCACCGGAGGTGATTTCAGCACCGGCCGCCTCACCACCAAGGTGACGGAAGGTACGACGCCGTTCGCGGACTTTGGTGCCGGCCCCAAGACCGATGACACGCAGCGGGAAGAGGCCTGCGGTTCCCGCGAAGCCGCCGGGCTGGCACCGGCGGAGCCGGCGGCTGCCGCGAGTGTGCTGACGCCGGAGTTAAAGGCGAAGCTCGAATCGGTGGCCACCGCTACACTGTCGTCGCAGCTTCGCAAGCGCGGGTTGAACAACGTCAGCATCGACGGCTTGCAGGCCACCCGCCCGGACCGCAAGGTGGTGGGTTTGGCCCGGACGCTGCGCTATGTACCCAACCGTGAGGACCTTTTCAAGACCCACGGCGGTGGCTTCAACGCCCAGAAACGCGCGATCGATTCGGTGAATGAAGGCGAAATCCTGGTCATGGAAGCCCGCGGAGAAAAGGGCACCGGAACAGTGGGGGACATCCTCGCACTGCGGGCCCAGGTCCGTGGAGCCGCGGCGATCATTACCGACGGCGGTGTCCGCGACTATTCTGCCGTGGCGGACCTGGACATGCCGACATACTTCGCGAACCCGCACCCGGCCGTGCTCGGACGGCGCCACATCCCGTGGGACACCGACATCACCATTGCCTGCGGCGGCGCCACTGTGCAGCCGGGCGACATAATCGTTGCCGATTCCGACGGGATCCTGGTCATTCCCCCGGCCATCGCCGAGGAACTCGTGGACGACTGCATCGCCCAGGAAAAGGAAGAAGTCTTCATCTTTGAGATGGTCAAGCAAGGCAACAGCGTGGATGGTCTTTACCCCATGAACAAGGAGTGGCAGGCCCGCTACGCCGAATGGCTGTCCCTGCAAGCCACGGAAGGAGCCCACGGTGACTGAAACCGCCGTCGGGAGCAAATCCCAGCAAGCGTATGAGGCCGTGAAGGCCCGGATCGTCGAGGGCGCCTACACCCCCGGCTACCGGCTGGTGCTGGCCAAGATCGCCGAAGACCTGGGCTTCAGCGTGGTCCCTGTCCGCGAAGCCATCCGCCGGCTGGAGGCCGAAGGCCTGGTGAAGTTCGAACGGAACGTCGGCGCGACGGTCTCCGGGATCGACCCCACCGAGTACCTGTACACGATGCAGACCCTGAGCATCGTGGAAGGTGCGGCCACCGCGTTGTCCGCACCGCTGATTGATCCGGCCACGATCGCCCGCGCCCGTGCAGTGAATGCCGAGATGCGCGAGTGCCTGGAACACTTTGACCCTGTCCGCTTCACCGCCCTGAACCAGGACTTCCACAGCGTCCTGTTCGAGCACTGCCCCAACCCGCACATTCTTGACCTGGTCCACCGCGGCTGGAACCGGCTGGCGTCCCTGCGCTCATCCACGTTCCGGTTCGTGCCCGGCCGGGCCCAGGAATCGGTGCGTGAACACGAGGCCCTGCTCCAACTCATCGAGTCCGGAGCAGACGCCGACACCATCGAGAAAGCTGCCCGCCAACACCGCGCCGCCACCCTCGACGCCTACCTCGCCCACGCCGTATCCAGTTAGGAACTCAACGATGACGACCTCCACCGAAACCACCAAGCACTACGTTCCCGAGGACCTGCCCACCCATGTCCAGCACTACATCAACGGCGAGTTCGTTGACTCCGTCTCCGGGAAGACCTTCGACGTGCTGGACCCGGTGTCCAACCAGAACTACGCCACCGCCGCCGCGGGCCAGAAGGAAGACATCGACCGCGCCGTCGCCGCAGCGCGCGAAGCGTTCGTCAACGGTCCCTGGCCGAAGATGAAGCCCCGCGAGCGTGCCCGGGTGCTGAACAAGATCGCCGACGCCGTCGAGGCGCAGGAAGCCCGCCTCGCCGAGCTCGAGACGTTCGATACCGGCCTGCCGATCACCCAGGCCAAAGGCCAGGCACTCCGGGCGGCGGAGAACTTCCGTTTCTTCGCGGACCTGATTGTGGCCCAGTTCGACGACGCGATGAAGGTCCCGGGCTCACAGATCAATTACGTGAACCGCAAACCGATCGGTGTGGCCGGCCTGATCACCCCGTGGAACACCCCGTTCATGCTCGAGTCGTGGAAGCTCGCTCCGGCCTTGGCCACCGGCAACACCGTGGTCCTGAAACCTGCCGAGTTCACGCCGCTCTCGGCGTCCTTGTGGGCGCAGATTTTCAAGGACGCCGGCCTGCCCGATGGCGTGTTCAACCTGGTCAACGGCCTGGGTGAGGAAGCCGGTGATGCGTTGGTGAAGCACCCGGATGTTCCGCTGATCTCCTTTACCGGCGAGACCACCACCGGCCAGACGATCTTCCGCAACGCTGCAGAGAACCTCAAGGGCCTGTCCATGGAACTCGGCGGCAAGTCCCCGTGCGTCGTGTTCGCCGACGCCGACCTGGACGCCGCGATCGATTCGGCCCTGTTCGGCGTGTTCTCGCTCAACGGCGAACGCTGCACCGCCGGCTCCCGCATCCTGGTGGAACGCGCCATCTACGACGAATTCTGTGAAAAGTACGCCGCCCGGGCCAAGAACATCGTGGTGGGCGATCCCCACGATCCCAAGACCCAGGTCGGGGCACTGGTCCACCCCGAGCACTACCGGAAGGTTGCATCGTACGTGGAGATCGGCAAGTCCGAAGGCCGGCTCCTGGCTGGCGGCGGCCGACCCGAGAACTTGCCCGCAGGGCTCAACAACAGCAACTACATCGCACCCACCGTGTTTGCCGACGTCGCACCTGACGCGCGGATCTTCCAGGAGGAAATCTTCGGTCCCGTCGTGGCCATCACCCCGTTCGAGAACGACGACGAAGCCCTCGCCTTGGCGAACAACACCAAGTACGGCCTGGCCGCCTACATCTGGACCCAGAACCTGACCCGGGCGCACAACTTCTCCCAAAACGTCGAGGCCGGCATGGTGTGGCTCAACAGCCACAACGTCCGCGACCTGCGCACCCCGTTCGGCGGCGTCAAAGCCTCCGGCCTGGGCCACGAGGGCGGCTACCGCTCGATCGACTTCTACACCGACCAGCAAGCCGTGCACATCACCCTCGGCTCCGTCCACACCCCCAAATTCGGCGACACGCCCAAGTCCGGCTCCTAGCACCCAACCAGGTCGCAATAGAGCGCGTTTTCAGCCCTCAAAGCGCGCACAAATGCGACCCAGTTGGGTACCCACAACCATCCTTTCGACGAAGAAAGACCATCATGACTACTCCCTTCACCGGCCCCATCCCCACCCCGACCGTTCCGGCTCCGGACATCGTCCGCTGCGCCTACCTCGAACTCGTGGTCACGGACCTGGAAAAGTCGCGGGCGTTCTACGTGGATCTCCTTGGCCTGCACGTCACCGAGGAAGACGAGAACACCATCTACCTCCGTTCCTTCGAGGAATTCATCCACCACAACCTCGTCCTGCGGAAGGGCCCGGTGGCCGCGGCGGCCGCGTTCGCCTACCGGGTGAAGTCCCCCGCCGAGGTGGATGCCGCCGAGGCCTACTACCGTGAACTCGGCTGCCGGGTGGAACGGCGCAAGGAAGGCTTCACCAAGGGCGTGGGCGATTCCGTCCGCGTGGAGGATCCGCTGGGCTTCCCGTACGAGTTCTTCTTCGAGGTTGACCACGTTGAACGCCTCACCCAGCGCTACGATCTGTACTCCGCGGGCGAACTGGTCCGCCTGGACCACTTCAACCAGGTCACCCCGGATGTTCCGCGCGGCCGCAAGTACCTCGAGGACCTGGGCTTCCGGGTCTCGGAAGACATCAAGGATTCCGACGGCGTCACGTACGCCGCGTGGATGCACCGCAAGCAGACTGTGCATGACACCGCCCTGACCGGTGGCAACGGACCCCGCCTGCACCACATCGCGTTCTCCACCCACGAGAAACACAACATCATCCAGATCTGCGACAAAATGGGTGCCCTGCGCATCAGCGACCGCATCGAACGCGGCCCCGGACGCCACGGCGTCTCCAACGCCTTCTACCTCTACATCCTGGACCCGGACGGCCACCGGGTGGAGATCTACACCCAGGACTACTACACCGGCGACCCGGACAACCCCACCGTCACCTGGGACGTCCACGACAACCAGCGCCGTGACTGGTGGGGCAACCCCGTGGTCCCGTCCTGGTACACCGAGGCCTCCCTGGTCCTGGACCTCGACGGCAACCCCCAGCCGGTCATTGAACGTGAAGAGAAGTCTGAAATGGCAGTCACGGTCGGGGCCGATGGTTTCTCCTACACCCGCCCCGACGAGGCCACCGGAGCCGAAGGATTCAAACTGGGAGCGCAGGTCTGAGGATGTTGGATGCCCGGACAATCGAAGCCATTGCCGACGAGCTCGTCGAGGCGGGCAGGAACCGCAAACCGGTCCCACGCCTGACCGCGCGCTATCCGGAGATGACGGTTGAAGATTCCTACGCCGTGCAGAAGCTGTGGCGGCAACGTAACGAAGAAGCCGGCCGCACGCTGGTGGGGCGAAAGATCGGCCTCACGTCCAAGGCCATGCAGGCCGCCACCGGCATCACCGAACCGGACTACGGAGCGATCTTCGATGACATGGTCTTCGAAACCGGCTGCTCCGTGGAGTGGGACCGGTACACCCACCCGCGGGTGGAGGTGGAACTTGCGTTCGTGCTCAAGGACGGCCTGAAGGGACCCGGCTGCACCATCTTCGATGTCCTCAACGCCACCGACTACGTGGTTCCTGCCCTGGAGATCCTGGACTCCAGGATCGAAATGGAGGGCCGGACCATCGTGGATACGATCTCGGACAACGCCGCCATGGGCGCCATGGTGATCGGCGGGCGCCCCGTGAAGCCCGACGCCGTCGACCTGCGCTGGGTCTCGGCCATCCTCTACAAGAACCAAACCGTGGAAGAGACCGGAGTGGCAGCGGGCGTCCTGGACCACCCGGCCAACGGGGTCCACTGGCTGGCCAACAAGATCGCAGCCCACGGCGACTCCATGAAAGCCGGGGACATCATCCTCGCCGGCTCCTTCACCCGCCCCCTGTGGGTGTACAAAGGCGATACCGTCCACGCCGACTACGGACCCTTGGGAGTTGTGACATGCCACTTCAGCTAGACCCCCGGTTCTACACAGTCCTCCGGGAATCGGACCGCCCCCTGGTGGGAATGTGGGTATGCTCCGGCAGCCCGTTGGTGGCCGAAATCTGCGCCGGCTCCGGCCTGGACTGGCTCCTGATAGACGCCGAACACAGCCCCAACGGCCTCGAATCAATCCTCGCCCAGCTCCACGCCACCAGCGGCTACCCGATCCAGGTCATGGTCCGCCCTCCCGTCAACGACACCGTGGTGATCAAGCAATATCTGGACCTCGGCGTGCAGAACCTCATGATTCCCATGGTCAACTCCGCTTTCGAAGCAGCCGCCGCGGTGGCCGCCGTCCGTTACCCGCCGCACGGGGTCCGGGGCGTCGGCTCCGCCCTGGCCCGATCGGCGCGCTGGAACCGCATCCCGGACTACCTCGCCACAGCTTCGGCGAGCATCAGCCTTACGGTCCAGATCGAATCCGAGGCGGCAGCATCTGCCGTCGAAGAAATCCTCGCCGTCGATGGTGTGGACGGGATCTTCCTTGGCCCCTCCGACCTCGCCGCCTCGATGGGCCTGCTGGGACAGCAGGAAAATCCCCTGGTGAGGGCCGTCGTCGAGCATTGCCTTGAAGCCGCCAAAGCGGCAGGCAAACCGGCCGGCGTGAACGCCTTCAACGAAGCAACAGCAAGGTCCTACCTCGACGCCGGCGCCTCGTTCGTGCTGGTAGGCGCCGACGTCTCGGTCTTGGCCCGGGCCTCGGAGGGGTTTGCGGAGAAGTTCATTAGCTAGCAGCCGCCGGTGGCGCGGCGCATGCCCCGCCACCGGGCTGGATGCATAAACCTAGGACCGCTGTTCGTCCGGCAAGGTCTCCGGATCAACATTTGGCCGCCACTGGCTGGGCGGGTTGATGACGAACCTGCGGCCGCTGATGTCCGACGGCGTCACCCTCACCAGGATGTCCTTGCTGCCCGGTTGCCACGGGGCAAGTCCCGAGTCCACGGCTTCCTGGATTTCGTTCGGGTCCGAGACGAACTCGGCACTGCCCTTGAGGATCACGCTCCAGGCAATGGTTCCGTAGCTGTTGAAACCGTCTGCCTCAAGTGCAACGCGTGACGCGCCCCGTAGAGCGGCCTCCTTGGTGCCTTCCCCGATGCGGAAAATGATCGTTCCGTAATTGGAGACGAAGTTAATGGGGAAGATCTCCGGATTTCCATCGATGACAAGACCGATCCTGCAGACCGATGTGGATTGCAGATACTTCCAGCAGTCATGGACGCTGAGCTCTTTGGTGTCTTGTACTGAAGCAGTGTTCTCCATGGCGTTGAGCCTAGTGCTTGAATTCCGGACTGAGTAGGGTTTGACGTCGCGATTCACCTAACGCCGACGGCGGATGGTCACCGATATGGCAACCACCCGCCGTCGTGAGTCCCCTGGAAGCAGGCGACGCTAAGCTGACGTTCCCGCAGCCGGGAACCGCTCCCAGGCCCTGTGCGTGGACAGGAGCTCCTGGAGGGCAGGGATCACAGCGCCCGGATCATCCCCTGGCACGATCCCCGGAGCGTCCTGGGGTATGCCCGCAGCATCGAGGCAGGAGGCTCCTGAACCCCACGCACCGATTGCCTTGCCGTGGCGGAAGGCTTCCGAGGCCATAAGCACGACGCGGGGGTCCACCGTGGCTCCGGGCTCCCCCGCCTTGGCGTCCCGACCGGGCATGGCGTCCGGAGCCGGCGAAGCCCCGCCTACCAGGACGAGGGCGTCGAACTCGGTGGACCGCGCCGTCAGATAGGTCCGCTGGACCGTCAAGGCAGGACCGTCGTCCGCTCGGAGGTGGCCACCCACCGGCGCAACAAGCAACGGTACGATGCCCTCTGATTCCAGCGCTTCACGGGCCGCAGCGACCAGCGAAAGATCGCTGCCTGCGTCGGCCACAATCCCCACTACGCGGCCTGCGACGGGCCATGTGCCGCCCAACTGGGACAGCGCCGGGCTGGGCTCGGAGTCGGGGACATCCACCGTGGCGCCGGGAACCGGCATGCCAAGGCCTTTGGCGACGGCCTCGCACAGTCCGGCGTCGATGTTGGCCAACGCCATCAACTGCCGCTCCCGGACAGCAGCTTCATAGCATTTGCCGAGCTCGAAAGTGTAGGCCTGGATGATGTGGTCCTGCTCCACCGGTGTCATGCTCCGGAAGAACAACCGGGCCTGGCTGTAGTGGTCATCGAAGGATGCAGGGTTGCGGCGCTCCTTGATGGCCTCAGCGATTTCTTCGGGAACCTCCACGAACGCCCCGACGTCCTGCCCCGCCATGAACGGGCATCCGCCATCGAGTGAGTTCGGGTGGTAGGGAGCCACGCCGGAGTGGACCGCCGTCTGGTGCATCCCGTCACGGAGCATGTCGTTGACCGGAGCGTGCGGCCGGTTGATGGGCAGCTGCGCGAAGTTCGGCCCGCCCAGCCTGGAGATCTGGGTGTCCAGGTAGGAGAAGAGCCGCACTTGGAGCAGCGGATCATTGGTCACATCGATTCCGGGCACCAGGTGTCCCGGGTGGAAGGCGACCTGCTCCGTCTCGGCAAAGTAGTTGGTGGGATTGGCGTTCAGGGTCATCAGGCCGATCGGCTGGACCGGGGCGAGTTCCTCCGGGATGAACTTGGTGGGGTCCAGGAGGTCGATGCCCTCGAACATTTGGTCCTCGGTGTCCGGGAACGCCTGGATGCCCAATTCCCACTGGGGATAGGCACCCGCCTCAATGGCATCGGCCAAGTCCCGGCGATGGAAGTCGGGGTCCATGCCGTTGATGATCTGGGCTTCCTCCCAGACCAGTGAATGGACACCCTGCTTGGGCTTCCAGTGGAACTTGACCAGCGTGGTTTCGCCATCTGCGTTCACCAACCGGAAGGTGTGGACACCAAACCCCTCCATGGTCCGGTAGGACCGCGGAATGCCGCGGTCGGACATATTCCACAGGGTGTGGGCCTGGGCTTCGGTGTGCAGTGAGACGAAGTCCCAGAAGGTGTCATGGGCACTCTGGGCCTGCGGGATCTCCCGGTCCGGGTGGGGCTTGGCAGCGTGCACGATGTCCGGGAACTTGATGCCGTCCTGGATGAAGAAGACGGGGATGTTGTTGCCTACGAGGTCATATGTGCCCTCATCCGTATAGAACTTCGTCGAGAATCCGCGGGTGTCGCGGACAGTATCCGCCGAACCCCGTGAACCCAGTACGGTGGAAAACCGCACGAAGACCGGCGTTTCGACGTCGGCCGCCAGGAAGCCGGCCTTGGTCACTTTCGAGGCCGTGCCGTAGGAACGGAAGACGCCGTGTGCGCCGGCTCCACGGGCATGGACTACGCGCTCCGGGATCCGTTCGTGGTCAAAGTGCGTGATCTTTTCGCGCAGGTGGTGGTCCTGCAGCAGGGTGGGCCCGCGCGAACCCGCTTTGAGTGAGTGGTCTGTGTCGGCGAGCCTCAGCCCCTGGGCAGTTGTCAGGTATTGGCCGGACTGGGCCCGGGCGTTTGCCGGCGCACCTGTGGGGCTACCCGTGGGCGAGACAGCCTCGGGCGCCTGCTGGTCGGGCTTGGGCGGCAAAGGTTCACGGGGACCGGTTGGCTCTTCCACGCTTGCGGGCTCACTTGACGGAGCGCCGGGAATCCGGACGTTGTCTTCGTTTGGCACGATGGGTTCTCCTCGGGTTTGTGGCAAAGCCGGCAGCCCAGCTAAAAAGCTAAGCTTCCTTACTACCCTAGGGGTCCCCTGCCGGCACCGCAACAGAGCCACGCGGCGCGGAGCGGCCTTGGTGGCCGGTCAGCGCCCCACGTCAGCTCGCCGTGTAAGCTCCCCGACGTAAGCTCCCCGACAGATCAGTGATGAAGCTGCATCCGCTGGAGCACCGTGGCCGAGATTTCCTCCACCGACATCGTGGCCGAGTTCACGTACGGGATGTTGTTCGCCCGGTACATGTCCTCTGCGTTCCGGAGTTCAAAACTGCATTGCTGCAGCGAGGCATAGTTGCTGCCGGGGCGGCGCTCCTGGCGGATCTGGCTCAGCCGCACGGGTTGGGAGGTGAGGCCAAAGCACTTGTCCGCGAACGCCAGCAACGGTTTGGGCAACGACATCGTGTCGAAGTCTTCCTCCACCAGGGGGAAGTTCGCCGCGAGGATGCCGTGCTGCAATGCCAGATACATGGTGGTGGGGGTCTTGCCGCAGCGCGAAGGCGCTATGAGGATCAGCTCGGCACGCTCCAGCGCCCGCAGGGACTGGCCGTCGTCGTGCTCTATCGCGTACTCGACCGCGGCCATGCGGGACTGGTAGCGAACAGCGTCCCCGACGCCGTGCGCTTGCCCGGGAGCGCCGCTGGCGGCAGTGCCCAACGCGTCTTCCAATTGGCCGATGTGCGCGTCGAAGAGGTCGAAGAAGCGGCCTGCGCTCTGGGCGAGGACAGCACGCACCTCCGGATTGACCGTCGTCGAGAAAACCAGCGGCCGGGTGCCCGAAGCCGCCACCCGGTTGATGCCGTGGACCACCGCGCGGGCCTGTTCAACCGTGGTGATGAACGGGATGGTGCGGCGTTCCAAGCGGTGCGCCGGGAACTGCGTCAACAGCGTATTACCGAGGGTCTCGGCGGTGATGCCGGTGCTGTCGGAGAGAAAGAACACCGTGGGAGCAGGCGCGGAGCCCGCCCCCACGGCATGCGTATCCGTCATCTACAGCGCCGCGCGGTTACCCGTGCGTGCCAAGCGCAGCCACGTTTCCGTGACGGCGTCAGGGTTCAGGGAGATCGAACTGATTCCCTGCGCCAGCAGCCACTCCGCGAAGTCCGGGTGGTCGCTGGGACCCTGGCCGCAGATGCCCACGTACCGCCCCTTGGCCCGGCAGGCGCTGATGGCCATTTCCAGAAGCTTGGTGACAGCGGGGTTCCGCTCATCGAAGCCATCGGCCACCAGGGCTGAGTCGCGGTCCAGGCCCAGGGTGAGCTGGGTGAGGTCGTTGGAACCGATGGAGAACCCGTCGAAGTACTCCAGGAACTCATCGGCCAGCAGCGCGTTGGCGGGAAGTTCGCACATCATCACGATCTCCAGCCCGTTCTCGCCGCGGCGCAGGCCGTTCTCCGCCAGCAGGTCGATGACGCCGCGGGCTTCGTCCAGGGTCCGCACGAACGGAACCATGAGCTTGATGTTGCTCAGGCCCATCTGGTTCCGCACGTACTTGAGGGCCTCGCACTCAAGCTCGAACGCCTGCCGGAACGACTCCGACAAGTACCGGGAAGCGCCCCGGTACCCGATCATCGGGTTCTCTTCCTCGGGTTCGAACGCCGGGCCGCCGATCAGGTTGGCGTACTCGTTGGACTTGAAGTCCGAGAGCCGGATGATCACCGTTTCCGGCGCGAACGCGGCGGCAATCGTGGAGATGCCTTCGGCAAGGCGACGCACGTAGTAGTCCCGCGGTCCGTCGTAGGCCGCGATCTTCTCGCGGATCTGCCTGACGGTGAAATCGTCCAGGGACGCCGGGCGCGGAATGTCGCCGGCAACGGCCAGCAGGGCGTTGGGGTGGATGCCGATCTGGCGGTTGATGATGAATTCCAACCGGGCCAGGCCCACTCCATGGTGCGGGAGCCTGGCGAAGCTGAACGCCTGCTCCGGGGTGCCGACGTTCATCATGATCTTCACCGGTGCCTCGGGCATGGTCTCCAGGGACGTTTCCTGGAGGGTGTACTCGAGCAGCCCCTCGTACACCAGGCCGGCTTCACCTTCGGCGCAGGACACCGTCACCGGCGTTCCGTCCTTGAGGATCTGGGATGCGTACCCGGTTCCAACGACGGCGGGGATGCCCAGTTCGCGGGCGATGATGGCAGCGTGGCACGTGCGCCCGCCACGGTCCGTGACGATCGCGGCGGCTTTCTTCATGATCGGTTCCCAGTCAGGGTCGGTCATGTTCGCCACCAGGACATCGCCCTCCTGGAAGGAAGCCATCTGGTCGATGGAGGACAGGACGCGCACCTGCCCTGCACCGATCCGCTGGCCAATGGCGCGGCCTTCCACCAGCACGGTGGAACGCTCGGCGAGGGTGTAACGGGAGACGGAACCGGCCGCTTTGCGGGACTCCACCGTTTCCGGGCGGGCCTGCAGGATGTAGAGCTCACCGTCCACGCCGTCCTTGCCCCACTCGATGTCCATGGGCCGGCCGTAGTGCGCCTCGATGGCCATGGCGTGCCGGGCCAACTGCTCAACTTCGGCGTCATTCAGGCTGAACTTGCTCCGCAGGTCCGGTTGAACGGGTATGAAGTCCACTGTCCTGCCAACCTCGCGGGATTCGGTGTAGACCATCTGGATGGCCTTGTCACCCAGGCCGCGCTTCAGCACGGCCGGCCGGCCCGCAGCAAGGGCAGGCTTGTACACATAGAACTCATCCGGGTTCACGGCGCCCTGCACCACGGCTTCGCCAAGTCCGTACGACGAGGTAACGAACACGGCGTCATTGAACCCGGATTCGGTGTCCATGGTGAACATCACGCCGGATGCTCCGACGTCCGAACGGACCATGCGCTGCACGCCGGCCGACAACGCCACTTCCGAGTGGGTGAACCCGTGGTGGACGCGGTAGGCAATCGCGCGGTCGTTGTACAGCGAAGCGAAAACATCCTTGATGGCAACCAGGATGTTCTCAATGCCCCGGATATTAAGGAAGGTTTCCTGCTGGCCGGCAAAGGAAGCATCGGGAAGGTCTTCGGCAGTGGCGGACGAGCGCACAGCCCAGGACACATCGTCGCCATGCTCTGCGGTCAGGCGGTGGTATGCGGCGCGGATTTCTTCTTCGAAACCGGCCGGGAACGGTGTTTCACGGATCAAGTCACGGATCTGCTGGCCAACGCGGGCCAAAGCGGCCACGTCGCCGCTGTCCAGCCCCGCAATGATGGCCTCGATCCTGGCATCCAGGCCGGATTCGCTGAGGAAACGCCGGTAAGCGTCCGCCGTCGTGGCAAAACCGTCCGGAACTTTTACTCCCGCCGAGGCGAGGTTGCGAACCATTTCGCCGAGGGAAGCATTTTTGCCGCCAACCTGGTCAAGGTCGGACAAGCCAAGATCAGAAAACCAGAGAACGTCAGTCATAAATGGTGTCCTTCGTTGGGCACGCGCTGACAAGCGCTGAAAAATAGGGTGATGCAAGACTGTGGGGACCAGGCCCCCGGAAGCAAACTCATGTGATCAGCGCAACTTAACGCACACGTCATGAAGCGGACATGACTTGTTGCGTCGGGGGCCTGCCGGGTAAAGGGGAAAAGCCCGACGTCGGCACCCGGGGTGGGGTGCCGACGTCGGGCTTTTTGCCGGTATTGCTTCCCGGAATTGTTACGCTCCGGCCCTGACCGCAGCAACGAAGTGTTCCGGCCAGGGTTGGGCCGTCGTGGCGCCGGGCGGGACGTGGGCGGTGGTGACGGAGCCGAAGGCGGCAACCTCCCCCGCCTCCCTTGCCGCCCCGGCGGAATGGCCACGGACTTCGAACTCCATGGTCATGGAGGTCCGGCCCAGGGCCGCGATCCGCACTGTTGCGGTCACGCGCTGCCCGAACCACAGTTTCGCTTTATAGTTGATGACCTGTTGGACCCGGGGTGCGCTGGGAAAGTAGTCCGGGAGGTCAAGATTCCGGAACAGCTCAGCCTCTGCGGACTCCACCCAGCGCAGGATTGCCGAATTGTGTTGGTGGCCGGAGGCATCGGTGTCCACCCATTCGACCATGCGCTCTACCTTTGCCTCCGGTCCCCCGTCCACGTACGTGTCTTCGCGGACCAGGCGCGCGTTATCGGGCACCGATTGCGGCATTTCGGCCGTCCGGGTCCTCTGCGGCCACGGGCTGCTCCGGCTGCGGCTTGGGAATCAGTGCGACAGCGACCGCCGCCAGGACCGCAATACCTGCGAAGATGGCGAAGTTGGCTTCGAAGGGAAGTTTCGACCCGGCAATCCAGCCACCGATCAATGGTCCGGAGATGGCACCGAGGCGGGCGAAGCTGAGGGCCCACCCCGTGGCCGTACCGCGGACCTTCGCCGGGTAGTAGTCGGCGATGTAACCGGTGAGGACCAGCGACGTGGAGATGGAGCCTATGCCGGCGAAGGCCACGAACAGCAGGTTCACCACCATGGTGTTGGGGAACACCAGGAGCATGATGCCCAGGCCGCCGAGGATGTAGAAGACCACCAGGATCAGCTTCTTGCCGTACTTGTCCGCAGCCCGGCCCAGGAGCAGGCCGCCGATTGCCGAGGCGAGGCTGAAGACCAGGAGGAAGGTCAGGGAGGAACCGAGGTCATAGCCGGCCTTCTTCATGATGCTCGGAAGCCAGGTGTTCAGGCCGTAGACCAAAAGCAGGCCACAGAACAGCGAAATCCAGAAGAACACCGTGGAGCGGAGGTACCGCATGGAGAACATGGTGGTGATCGTCTTCCACCACGGATCCGCAGCTTGCGCGGCAGTGGGTGCCACCGGGACGACCGGCTTGTAATCAGTGATGCCCAGCTTGGCGGCCAAGGCCTTTGCCTCGGATCCGCGACCCTTCGACTCCAAGTACTCCAGCGATTCCGGCAGGAACTTCCAGATCACCGGCAGCAGCACCACAGGGGCAGCGCCGATCGCGATGACCATCCGCCAACCACCCATGGGGAGGACCAGGAGCGCGGCAAGCGCAGCGGCCACGATCCCCAGCGAGTAGCCCGAGTACATGAGGCCATAGTTGTAAGAGCGCTTGTTGGGCGCCGAGTATTCGATGGTCAAGGCCGCGGCAACGGGAATCACGCCACCCATGCCGAGCCCGCCGACCAGGCGGAAGAACCCGAAGAGTTCCGGAGTCGGTGCCCAGGCGGCACCTGCCTGGGTGACGGTGAAGATGATCATGGAGGCGAGCAGCATTTTCTTGCGGCCCACCAGATCGCTCAGCGTGCCGATGAACAAGGCGCCGATCAGCATGCCGATCAGGGCGTAGGAACCCAAGCCGCCCAATGCCAGCGGGGAAAGGTTCCATTCCTTGTATTCGGCCAGTGCCGGGAGGACAGCTCCCAGCACGCCGACGTCGTAGCCTTCGGCGAGGATCGCCAGCCAGCAGCAGAAGAGCACTACGCCTGTGGTGCGCTTGGGCACGTTCCAGGTGTTGACGGGTGCGGCGGCCATGGCTACTTCACCAGGACCGATGCTGCAGCGGAAGCGGGCGTCCAGCGGAGGTGGCTGGTGGTTTCTTGGGCATCGGGCTCCTTCAAGAGGGATAGGCGGGGACGTACGGCATCGGTGCGTGAGCTCGGTGGCTTGCGGCGTCCGGCGCGGAATTGCGGAATCCACTGGGCGCCGGGGCCTTGGTATTCCTGCTCGGCTGCTGCGTGCAGGGTCCATTGGGGATCGTACAGGTGCGTGCGGCCAAGGGCGATGAGGTCGGCGCGGCCCGCAAGCAGGATCGAGTTCACGTCGTCGTAGCTGGAGATGGCGCCGACGGCGATCACTGCCACGCCTGCCGGAGCGGCGACTTCCTGCCGGATACGGTCGGCGAACGGGGTCTGGTAGCTGCGTCCGAACGCGGGCTTTTCTTCCTTGGCCACCTGGCCGGTGGAGACGTCAAGGCCGGCGGCTCCGTGCTCTACGAAAGCCTTCGCGATCTGCAGTGAGTCGTCGGAGGTGTTGCCGCCGTCGATCCAGTCCGTGGCGGAGATGCGCACCGTGACAGGTTTGCTTGCCGGCCACGCGGCGCGGACGGCGTCGAACACTTCCAGGGGGAACCGCAGCCGGTTTTCCAGGCTGCCGCCGTATTCGTCGGTGCGCTGGTTGGAAACGGGCGACAGGAAGGAGGAGAGCAGGTAGCCGTGGGCTGCGTGGATCTCCAGGAGGTCGAAGCCGGCTTCGTCGGCCCGCTGCGTGGCAGCGACGAACTCGGCCTTGATGGCGTCCATCCCGGCACGGTCCAGTTCCACCGGGGTCTGGTTGTCGGGGCCGTACGGCAGGGCGGAAGGCCCGACGGCGGTCCAGTTGCCGGACTCGAGCGGCTGGTCGATGCCCTCCCACATGAGCTTGGTGGAGCCCTTGCGGCCGGAGTGTCCCAGCTGGGCGCCGATTTTGGCGGTGGAGCGGGCGTGGACGAAGTCGACGATTTCCTTCCAGCTGTCCTTCTGCTCGTCGGTGTAGAGGCCGCTGCAGCCCGGGGTGATGCGGCCGGTTTCGGAGACGCACACCATTTCCGTCATGACCAGTCCGGCGCCGCCCAGGGCCTTGGAGCCGAGGTGGACCTTGTGGAAGTCACCGGGGATGCCGTCCGTGGCGGAGTACATGTCCATCGGGGAGACGACGATGCGGTTCTTCAGTTCGAGTTCGCCAATACGGAACGGCTGGAACATGGCCGGGGCGACGTCGGTGAGCCCCTGGGACTCTGCGAAGTTGCGGTCCACGGCGTCGGCAAACTCAGGATCGCGCAGGCGCAGGTTTTCCTGGGTGATGCGCCGGCTGCGGGTGAGCAGGTTGAAGGCGAACTGCGTCGGGTCCTGGTCCTTGTACTGGCCGATGCGTTCGAACCACTCCAGCGAAGCCTGCGCGGCACGCTGCGTGGAAGCGACCACGGGACGCCGCTCGGTTTCGTAGGCCTCCAGTGCCTCTGCCACCGTGGGGTGCTCGTGGAGGCAGGCAGCCAGGGCAAGGGAGTCCTCCATGGCCAGCTTGGTGCCGGAGCCAATGGAGAAGTGCGCCGTGTGGGCGGCATCGCCCACCAGGACCACGTTGCCCTTGCGCCAGCTCTGGTTGCGGACGGTGTTGAAGTTCAGCCACTTGGAGTTGTTGGAAAGGACCTCGTAGCCGGCGAGTTCCTCGGCGAAGATCTCACGGATCTTGGCGATGGCCTTCTCATCGGAAACACCCGGAGGGAAGACTTCGTTGGCGGTCTCATCGAAGCCCGCGGCGTGCCAGACGTCCTCATGCATCTCGACAATGAACGTGGAGCCTTCGTCGGAGTACGGGTACCCGTGGATCTGCATGACGCCCCACTCGGTCTCCTTCACGAAGAACTTGAAGGCTTCAAACACTTGGTCCGTTCCGAGCCACATGTATTTGTTGGTGCGGGGGTCCAGGTCCGGGCCGAACGCGTCGGCGTACTTGGCGCGGATCTGGGAGTTAACGCCATCGGCGGCCAGGACCAGGTCGTAGTTGGCTTCGAGTTCCTCGATGGCAGGGGCCATGGTGCTGAAGCGGACGTCGACGTCGAGTTCGATGCAGCGGCGCTGGAGCAGTTCCAACAGTTCCTTGCGGCTCATGGCGGCAAAACCCTGGCCGCCGACGGTGATCATCTCGCCGCGGAAGTGGATGTCGATGTCGGACCAGCGGGCGAACCGGCGGCTCATGTACTCGGCCACCACTGGGTCTGCGTTGCCGATTCCGCCCAGGGTTTCATCAGAAAATACGACGCCGAACCCGAAGGTGTCGGACGCGGCGTTCCGTTCCCAGAGGGTGATGTCGTGGGACGGATCCAGCTGCTTCATCAATGCTGCGAAGTACAGGCCGCCCGGGCCGCCTCCGACGATTGCGATCTTCATGGTGTTTGCTCCTTCTACGCCTGGCTCTGGCCTGCGGCGGTGAGTTGTTGGGTGTTCCCCGCGGTGGAAACCCCTGAGGCGTCCTCTGCACGGACGCGATCGCGCAACTTGAAGTGCTGCAGCTTTCCGCTGGGGTTCCGCGGGAGTTCGGTCACGAACCGGACGTCGCGCGGGTACTTGTAAGGGGCGATAGTGCGCTTGACGAAGTCCTGGATTTCCTTGCGCTTGCCGGCGTCGCCGGTGACGCCTTCACGCAGCACAACGAACGCGCAGACGATGCTGCCCCGTTGCTCATCCGGGATGCCGATGACTGCGTTCTCCACAACGTCGGGGTGCTGGTCAATGGCTGCTTCAACCTCGGGGCCGCCGATGTTGTACCCGGAGGAGACGATCATGTTGTCCGAGCGCGCCTGGTAGGTGAAGTACCCGTCCTCGTCCATGGAGAACGTATCCCCCGTGACGTTCCAGCCGTTGACCACGTAGTTCAGCTGCCGGGGATCGTCCAGGTACCGGCAACCCGTGGGGCCGATGATGGCAAGGCGACCGGTCTGGCCGGGGCCAAGTTCATTGCCCTCTTGGTCCAGGATGGTGGCCCGGTAGCCGGGCACGGCTTTGCCCGTGGTGCCGGGGCGGATATCGTCCCCGGCCGCGGAGATGAAAACGTGCAGCATTTCCGTGGCGCCGATTCCGTTGACCAGCCGCAGGCCGGTGGCCTCGTGGACGGCTTCCCAGGTTTCCTTGGACAGGTGCTCCCCCGCGGAGACGGCAACCCGGAGGTTCTTCAGAAGGTCGCCGCGGTTCTCCTTGAGGATGGCACGGTACGCGGTGGGAGCGGTGAACAGGACGGTGGCGCCGGCTTCTGCTGCGCGCTCGGCCAGTTCGACGGGCCCGGCTTTCTCGGTCAGCAGGGCCGACGCGCCGAACCGCAGCGGGAAGACCACGAGTCCGCCGAGGCCGAAAGTGAAGGCCAGCGGAGGCGAGCCGGCGAACACGTCATCCTCGGTGGGCTCCAGGATGTACCGGGCGAAGGTGTCCGCGTTGGCCAGGATGTCCCGGTGGAAATGCATGGTCACCTTGGGCACGCCCGTGGTGCCGGACGTCGGTCCCAGCAGGGCAACGTCGTCCGAGGCGGTGTCCACTGCCGTGAACTCCCCGCTCTTGCGCAAGCAGCGGGAGGTGAGGTCGCCGTCGTCGTGCGTTTCCGTGTCAGCACCGTAGGTCAGGACGGTGACGTCCTCCCCTGCCGCGACCGCGAGTTCGTCCACGAACCGGTGATCGGAGATGGCGACCACCGGTTTGGTGAGCCCGATAATCGTGGCCACCTCGGTGGAGCGCAGCATGGGCATGGTGGTGACCACCACGGCGCCGGCCTTCAAGACGCCGAGCCAGGCCGCGACGATCCACGGGTTGTTGGGTCCGCGCAGGAGCACCCGGTTGCCGGGGACCACACCGAGGTCCTCCGTGAGCACCTGGGCCACTTGGTTGGCGTGGGTCTGCAGCTCGCCGTAGGTCCAGACTTCGCCGTCGGGGGTACGGAGCGCCGGCCGCGCGGCACCGTACCGGGCGACGGCGTCGTCGATCAGTACGGCCGCGGCGTTGAGCCGGTCCGGGTAGTTCAGTTCGGGGAGGGTGAATTCGAACGCCGGCCAGGTATCGGCGGACGGCAGGTGGTCGCGGGTGAACGTGTCCACGTGGGCCGATGGCAACATGCTCATGGCCGTTCCTTTCAGTGGTGCGTCGTTGGGGCTGGGGTTGGTGGTGCCGGGGGCTGACTACGCGCCTGCGCGGATCATGCCTTCCTGGGCGACGGTGGCCAGGAGCCGCCCTTGGCGGTCGAAGAACCTGCCCATCGCCAGGCCGCGGTTGCTTTGGCCGGAGACGGCTTCCTGGGCGTAGAGCACCCAGTCGTCCACGCGTCCGTCGCGGTGGAACCACATGGAGTGGTCAAGGCTGGCGGTGGCGAGTCCGGGGCTGGACCAGTTGAGGCCGTTGACCCGGAGAAGCGGTTCCAGGATGGTGTAGTCGCAGACGTACGCGAGGGCGGTGCGCTGGAGGTTCGGGTCGTCGGGCAAGGCATCGAACGCCTTCACCCAGATCGCTTGCTGCGGAGCGGTGCCGCCTTCCAGCTGGACGTACAGCGGACCGGGAATGTGCCGCATGTCGAAGCTGCGCCCGGTTGCCCAGTACTCGGCTGCCTTGCTGTCCACGCCTGCCAGCGCATCTTCGGCTGTGCGCAGCGATTCAGGCTCGACGGCGGCAGGCGCCTCGGGCTGGAACCCGGGTCCGTCTTCGGGGACCTGGAAGGATCCCATGGCGGCATAGACCGGCTTGCCGTTCTGGAAACCCCGCACGGTTCGGGTGGAGTAACCGCGGCCGTCCCGCAGCCGTTCCACCTCGTACCGGACAGTGGAACCGATATCCACGGGCCGCATGAAGTAGCTGTGCATGGAATGCAGCTGCCGGTCAGCGTCCACCGAGCGCATCATCGCTGCTGCGGCCTGGGCAACCATGTCCCCGCCATAGGCTTTGGGCCACGGCACGTACTGGGTGGTTGCCTCGTAGGCTTCATCGAATACCTGCGCGTCCGTAGCGGTGAGGTCTACGGCGCGGAGGAAGGTTTCCGACGTTAGGGTTCCCGTGATCATGGTTATGCCCGGCGGTAGTCGGCGAGGGTCTCGTCCGGGACGTCGTCGAGGTTGACCACGAGGTTTTCCGGAGTGCGGGCGGTCAGCCACACGAGTTCCTCGGTGACAGACATGTTCGCCTCCACGTGGGGCATGAACGGCGGCACGAAGACCCAGTCGCCGGCCTTCATGTCGATGAACTCTGAGTAGTTTTCGCCGAAGTAGATCCGGCCGTGGCCGCGGAGGACGTAGCCGCCAGTTTCCGCTTCGCCGTGGTGGTGCGGGAGGGAACGGTAACCGGGAACGTTGGACACCTGGCCGAACCAGATCTTGGTTGCCGGAGTGTGCTGGATGCTGACACCGGAAACACGGATGCAGTCACCTGACTGGGCCGTGTTGGTGTCCTCTTCTCCCGCGCGGGTGACGACAGGAACTACCTTGCCGTCTGCCTGGGCGTAGATGGAGTTGTCGCCTTCGAGGCGGTAGTCGGTGGTGGCCTGGCTCATGGAGTTCTCCTTCTGGGTTTTTACAAGCTTCTGGGGTTCAGGCTGTTGGGGTTCACGCTGTCGCAGGGACGGGCGCGTGGATGCGGAACGTGTTCTCCAGCCGTCCGATCCCGCCGATTTCGGTGACCAGGATGTCCCCGTCCTGCAGGAAGCGCGGCGGGTTCATGCCCATGCCCACTCCCCCGGGTGTCCCGGTGAGGACGAGGTCGCCGGGGCGCAGGACGGTGAATTGGGAAATGTAGGACAGCAGCTGCGCGGGACTGAAGACGAGCGTCCGGGTGTTGCCGTCCTGCACCAGCTCTCCGTTGACGTACCCGCGGACCTGGAATTCTTCGCCGGCCTCGTCCGGGGTGACCATCACGGGCCCCACGGGAGTGGTGGCGTCCCAGGCCTTGCCTTGGAACCACTGCAGCGTCCGGCTCTGCCAATCGCGCATGGACACGTCGTTGGCCACCGTGTACCCGGCGATCGCTTCGCGTGCCTGGTCAACGTCGGCCTGGTACAGCTCCGAACCGACGACGACGGCGAGTTCGGCTTCCCAGTCGACGCGGCCGCTGCCGCGGATCTCCACGGCGTCGTTTGCACCCAGGAGCGTGTCCGCGTACTTGGCGAAGAGCGTGGGGTACTCGGGAAGCTCCCGGCCCATCTCCCGGATGTGGTCGCCATAGTTCAGTCCGCAGCAGATCACCTTGCCGGCATGGGGAAGCAGCGCTGCGAAATCGGGTGCCGTCAGGGCTTCCCCTTCCGCGGATTCCGCTAGGGCCCGCCAGTTTTCGAGGCCAAGGAATGCACCGACGTCACTGGCCGGAAGCGCCACGTAGGTGTCGTCGCCCGTAGCGAGTGCCGCCGTCGTACGTCCGCCGGAGGTTCGCAGGGTGGCAAGTTTCATGGAATGTGTCCCTTCGGGGTTTCGAGACTTGATGTGTCGACTTTTTTACGATCGTCACATATGCTCAACGTAGCACGGCGGAATTGATCTGCACAGGGGCTTTTCAGAATTTTTTGCGGCTGCCACAACGAGGAGGAACAGCATGGCGCACAAGACCATCAATCCGGAGTCATTGCCCAAACCATCGGGCTTCGCCCACGGCATTCTCGCCGGGAACGCCGTCTTCCTGGGCGGCCAGACCGCCTTGGACAAGGACATGAACATCGTCCCCGGCGGCATCGTCGAACAGTTCACCCAGGCGTTTTCGAACGTCCTCACCACCCTGCGGGAAGCCGGAGGACAGCCCGAGGACCTGGTCAACGTCACCATCTACCTCACGGACGTGGACGACTACATGGCCAATGGCCGGGAGATCGGGCGCATTTGGCGGGAAATGGCCGGCTCGCAGTACCCTGCCATGGCAGGCATCGGCGTCACGCGCCTTTGGCAGAAAGAAGCCATGATCGAGATCCAGGCCATCGCCGTCATCGCCGACCGCTGAGGCACTGTACGGAAGATCCGGCACGACGGAAGATCCCGCACTACAAAGAGGCTCCGGCAAGCCCTAAGGCTTACCGGATCCTCTTTGTCGTGATTCAGGCCGCTTCCGCTTCTTCCACGAGGGACATCGCGTAGCTCTCGGCCATTGGCCCGATGAGGCGGTGAACACCGAAGAAGATCCTGCGCGCCTCGGGACCCTGCCATCCAACCGGCAGGTACTCAAGGGGAAGCCCGGGATCCCGGTAGGGCAACCGCCGCCACAAGGTGAGCATCGGCACGTAGTAACGGAAGGCATTCCGGCGCAGCTCCGGCGACGACGCAGCGAACGCCGCTCCGGGATCCTCGCCCACCAGCGCGGTCCATTCCTCCAGCGAACCGCCAAAGGTGTCCATGAACTGTGAAATCTGACTGCCCAAGGCCTCAAGATCCCACCATTGGGCCACCTTGGACCTCATGTCCGATTCCGAGGAGTAGTCGCCGGTGAAGAACTCCACATACTTGTCCAGCCCGCGGGCCTCGAGGCGCTGCTGCGCGCTTTCGCGCACCCCGGAAGGAGCAATCCACACTCCGGCTCCCATGGAGCCAAAACCGAGCCTGGTGAGCTCCGCACGCAATTGGTGGCGCCGTTCCCGTTTCGACTCCGGGACGGAGAATATGGCCAGGACCCACGGTGCGCCGGGATTGGCCCGGGCTGGAGCGAAGATGCGCTCGTCGCCTTCGCTGATCAGCTTCAGGGACGCGTCCGACAGCTCGTAACGGGCCAATCCCCCGCCCTTGACGCTGGCCAGCACGCCCTTGGCCTTGAGGCGGGAAACAGCAGAACGGACCGCAGGTGCGTCATGGCCGAGGTCGCCCAGCATCTGGATCAGGACTGAGATTGGCAGTTGCCCGCCTGCGCGGCGCCCGTAGAGACCATAAATGGTCAGGATGAGCTGCTGCTGGGGCAGCGCAGGTGCGGGAACCTCAATCACCGGAGTAGCTTTCGATTCTGTTGGGGCCGTGGTCCTCACCAGCATATTTCACACGCGCCGCTCTTGATGTTCAGTGGCCTTTGAACGCTTCCGCCAACCACCAGGCGCCTCCATCGGAAGCAATTTTGGCGTCGATCACCAAGGGCACATCCCGCGGCCCTGAAAGCCATTCCTCAACGCCGGCAAGATCTCCGACGGTCCGGACCGTTATCGCTGCGGCGCCGTAGCCGCGGGCGATCGATGCAATGTCCACCGGCGGAAAACGCACGACGTCAAGGTCAGCGTCGTCAACATCGAAGTGGTGCACCTCGGCACCGTAGGCCGAATCGTTGTACACGATTGCCACGAGGGGAATGCGTTCCCTGACCAGGGTCTCCAGTTCGGAGATTGCCATGAGGAACCCGCCATCGCCCGCGCCGAGGACCGGCAAGCGGTCCGGCCGGGCTTTGGCTGCTCCGATAGCCGTATAGAGGCCCAACCCGATCGACTGGAAGGCCTGCGTGAAGCAGAATCCGAACTCGTCCGGGACGGCGAGGTAAGCGCTGGGATAGCCCATGAAGTTGCCGGAGTCTACCGACACGATCCTGTCCGCGGGGAGGATTCCGTCCAACGCCCGGCTCAACACCCTCGGGTCAAGGGCATCCGGCGTGGAAAGGTCCTCCGTGCGTTCGGTGTTCCAGCGGGAGCGCTCGGCAATCTGCCGGGCCATGTCCGGAGTGCGCAGGCCAACCGCGTGGTATTGAGCCGACTGCAACGTTGCAAGTACCGCAGCTGCGGTTTCCCCGCAGTCGCCGAGCACGCCAAGGTGGATGGGGCGGTTGGCGCCGAGGGCCCGGTCTTCCACGTCTACCTGGACCACCATGGCCGCATCCCCGATCAAGGACCCGTGCCGCATGGTCCACATGTTCAAGGCACACCCCCAGCCGACAATCAGGTCGGCGCCCGAAATGGTTTCGGCCGTGAACGGCGACGAAAAACCGCCGGAAATACCCAGGTTGTAAGGGTCTCCATGGAAGAGGCCATGCGCGACGGCGGATGTCGCCACGAGTGCCCCTGACGCCTCCGCGAGGGCGGCAATTTCGGGACCGGCTCCACGGGCGCCCCGCCCGGCGACGAACACGGGCCGCTTTGCTTTGCGGATGAGCGCGGCGAGTTCCCCGGCAGCTGCCGTCGAGGGGGCAATGCGCTGGGGAAGGGGCAAGGGATCAACCTCTGCCAGTCCGTCCGGAACGGGTGCGGCCTGGATGTCCGTGGGAAGGGACAGGACCACCGTGCGGCGTTCATTGACGGCGGTCCTATAGGCGCGGACGGTGTCCGCGACAGCGCTGGCGGGTGAATGGATCCGCTCCGGCACAGCACCGACGCTCCGGGCCAACGCGTCCTGGTCAATCCTGAAGTTCGAGCCAATGGCGGAGCCCGCTGTGTCTGCCGTGACCACGATCATTGGCGTTCGGCTCTTGGCCGCCTCTCCGATGCCGGTGGTGGCGTTGGTCAAACCGCACCCTTGGTGCGTGGAAACGACTCCTACCTTGCCGGACATGCGTCCATAGGCGTCGGCCATGGTTGCAGCGCCGCCCTCATGGCGGGCGGCGGTGTACGGAACACCCGCCCGGCGCAGCGCATTGGTCACCACGAAGTTTCCGCTGCCCACTACTCCAAAGACATGCCCGGCCCCAAGCCGTGCGAGCGTGTAGCCAACAAGCTCACTGACGTTCCGGGGTGCGGCCACTGGAAGGCCCACTGCTTGCGCACCGTTCTCTTCCGGCCTGCTGGTCACAACAGTCATGGACTTTTCTCCTTTGAATAGCATGTGAAACTGGACAGCAAGTGGACTCCGGACAGGCGCCGGTCCGTGAAAGTCACCTCGGGCTGCGGCGCTGGCCCCTGATACGTGTCCACTCAGGTTATAGTGCATTTTTTACGAGCGTCAATAGATCGACACATTCCGGATGTGGAGTCTGACCCGGAACACCCGGAGCCCTCCGATAATGTGAACCCATGTCGATCAATGTTCCTGCCGCTGACGGCAGCGCCGAGGCTTTTGTCGCCCGACCGGTAACCGGGGACGGAGAATTTCCCGGCGTCATCTTCTACATGGACGCGTTCGGGCTCCGCCCGCGCATCGAGGAAATGGCCCAACGCATTGCCGACTGGGGTTATGTTGTGCTGGCGCCGAATGTCTTCTACCGCGAAGGGACCATAGCCGACCTCGCACCGGCCGGAGACATGAGGACCCGGGAGGGCAGAACGTCTGCGGGCAAGATCGCCTTTCCCCGGGTGGGCCGCTTGACGTCGGCCAAGGCGGAGCCGGACATCGATGCATGGGTATCCGCGTTGGCCGGATTGGACGGCGTCAAGCCCGGGCCTATCGGAACCACGGGATACTGCATGGGCGCCAGGTTGGCCGTCCGTACTGCCAACCTGCACCCACAAAGAGTGGCCGCCTGCGGTGGTTTCCATGGCGGCGGCCTGGCCACTGACGCGGCGGACAGTCCGCATTTGGGGCTGGTCAACGCCCGCGCCCGATTCGTTTTCGGCCACGCCGACAAGGACCCCGGCATGGCTCCCGACGCTGTGGCCCTCCTCGGGAAAGCCTTGGCGGATTCCGGACTTGAGGCGTCGAACGAGATCTATGAAGGGGCCCCGCACGGCTACACGATGGCGGACACTTCGGCCTTCCACGACGAGGCAACCGAGCGGCACTTCAAGGAGTTGCGGACCCTCCTCGACGGCACCCTCAAGCGCTAAGCCGTGCAGACCAAGGTCTTCGATACCGCGGCAGGCCTCGCGGACCGAATCCGCAGCCGTGCCGCCGATCGCCAAATCATCGGGATCGCCGGTCCTCCCGGGACCGGCAAATCCACACTGGCCGGGCTCCTCAGCCAACAGTTGGGCGACGAGGGTGTGGTCGTCCCCATGGACGGCTTCCACCTCGCGACCCCGATCATCGACGGCACTCCGCTCCGCGACCGAAAAGGAGCCATCGACACTTTCGACGTCGGCGGATTCCTTTCCCTGCTCGAGCGTCTCCGCCGCAACGACGAGGACGTTATCTATGCGCCGGCCTATCGCAGGGGGCTGGAGGAACCGATCGCCGCATCGATAGCCATAGCAAGCTCAGTCAAATACGTCCTTGTTGAGGGCAACTACCTTCTGGCCACCGAAGGCCGATGGGCCAAGGTACGCGCCTGCCTTGATGTGGCCTGGTTCGTGGAGACGCCTCCAGAGACGAGAATCCCGCGGCTCATCGAACGGCACATAGCGTCCGGCATGGACCCTGCCGCAGCTGAAGCGTGGGCCAATGGGCCCGATGAAACCAATGCGAAGTTCATCGAATCGACCAAGGCCGGCGCCGACCTGATCATTCACTGGTCAGCATGATCTCCAGGGGGCGGATTGCTACTGGCAGAGCCGATCCATGGTCTCGAGCAAAGCTGACCTCATTTGGTCGCTCCAGAGTGCCCGCTCCCTTTCCACGTCAGGATCTTCGAAGGGCGTGGGGGCAGGCGGGGAAGCCACGGTCATCGTCGCTTGGTAGCGCCCGTCGGCGGAGCTAAGGGCAACGGTCTGGAAGTCGAAGAAGTCGCCGCGTGCGAAATAGCGCGGAGCGCCCGTACAGTCCTCAGACCATTCGAACAACCCCAGACCGTAGGGGCCCACAACCGGCCTCTTCATCTCCGCCAAGGCGCCGGCTGAGATCAGGCGGCCCGTGAAAAGCCCGGCAAGGAAATCGTTGACGTCGGGTACGGACGAAACTACGCCATGCGACGGCGAACCCAGTTGTTCCTGGGTGACCCCCGCTTCCTCCCGATGACCCTTAATGGTGACGTACCCCTTCACGAGGTCCGGGGCTGCGACCAGGGGGTCGTCCACCGTGGTTTTAACCAGACCCAACGGCTCAACGACGTCGTTCCTCAGGACTTCGGCGAAAGGCTTGCCGCGCAGTTTTTCCAGGATAAGTCCCAGCGCGGCGTAGTTGGAATCCGAATAGCGGAACGAGCCCACCATCCTCGCTTCCCACGGCAAAGTGCTGGTGAGTTCCATGACGCGGTGCAGGGACAACCGCTGGTTGGACACCGGGACCAGGTCGTCAATGCCTTTGTACAAAGCCTCTCCGTACGACGGCATGCCCGAGGTATGGGAGAGCAGTTGCCGCAGGGTGATCGGGCCGGGCGGCTTCAGCCCGGCTTGGAAGGCTTCCAGCATGCCGTTGACCGGGTCCTCCAACCCGATGAGCCCTTCATCGACCAGTTTCAGCACCGATACGGCGGTCATGGTCTTCGTCACGCTGGCTACAGGAACCCTGTCGTCGGGCCGGGCGGGTTCTTTGCTGTCCAGGTCACGTACTCCGTACGATTTTGACCACTCCCCGCCCGGCCACCGGACCTCAGCCAGAACGGCTACGGCATCCTCATTCATGAAGGACGTCATGGCGTAGTCCAACGTATCCGTTGCCATGAGTGAACTCTGCGAGGGGGCCGGCTCCGGCTCGGAGCCCGTACACCCGGAAAGTATCAGCGCCATCAGAATGGCGGGAAGGACCAGCAAACGGGTCGGCGGTTTCATTGAATGACCAGCCGTTCGAATAACCAGTAATCAAAGTAGTGCCAGGGCTCGACCCAGCGCCCATGGGCCTAGTATCGCGCACGCCCGGGCTGTTGTCAGTACCCTCACACAAACTCAGGTGCGGCTGCTTCCCACGCCGGATTCCCGGCACCTGACAGCAGAAGAGTTAGCCCTCCGGAGGATCTCCTCAGCCACGAGGCGAAGTTTCTTGTTGCGTGCGCTTGATGCTCGTTGGAGCGTTCTGAACGCTTCCTCCTGAGTGCAGCGCTCCTGCATCATGATCATCCCGCACGCGGTGTCGATGACGGATCTGCTCCGCATGGCGGCATGCAGATCACTGATCAGGTCCGAGCCGGCGGCCGTCTTCAAGGCGATCTGCAGAGCTTGGTGGGCGGTGTGGTTGAATCTGTCGATGACCGGCGTAGCGTCTTCGGTGAAGGCGCCCGGCGTCGCCGCCAGGAAGACCATCAGAGCGCAGGCCCCGTCCCGGAAGGCGAAAGGGACAAGTAATGCATTTGCGTAGCCGGCAAAGGCCAAGGTCTTGCTGTGCAACGGCCAGCGTTGCTCCATCGCATCAGCCCCCACCAGGACGCGCGATCCCGTTGCCCACGCTTCCAGGCAGGGACCCTCGTCCAGAGTGTCGTGCTCTCCATCCATGAGCTGTGCAGCGATGGTGGTGCTGCCCGCCACGGCGGACGGACGTTTGGGGCGGCTTAGGGAAATCCCGCAGTCAACCGCAATGCCGGTTTCCCGGGAGGCGACCTGCGCAGCCACGTCGCATAGCCCCTGCACGAAGTCCTGCAGGCCGTTGGCAGCAACCAGGAGGTCTTCGATCAGTTCCAAATCATCGACGCGCGGTTCATCGGCAGGCATGGAACCAATGTAGGAAATCACCAGCTCTTCAATCAGCACCCTTGCTACCTGGCACCGTTACGTGGAACAGCTACGTGGCACCGCTACCGCCCACTGCTTCTTCTCACCGGCACTTGATGCTGGTTACCCGACGTCCGTGCCGTGCCTGAGACGCCTCACCTAGTTGGGCAGCTCCAAACGGAACCCGCAGCGGCACCTCAGGACCCTGGTACCCACGCTGACGCCATCGTCCAGTTCCGGTTCCCTGGCGGGCAACGGGGCATGGATGTTCCTGACCCCGGTTCCCTCGACACGCATAGCCTCACCACAGTGGAAGTACTCCCCCGCAAACCGGAACAGTCCCTCCAAGGTCTTGGTGCGGTTCAGGATGGCAGCGACGTCGCGGAAGCGCGCCCTGTGCTGATAGCTCCCCTGGCAACGACGGCAGGCGTACTCCACCTCGACGTGTAGTTCACCCGGATGCGGAGGCAGGGAATCTATTGATTCGATCGCAACGTACTCGTTGGATCCACAGTGCAGGCATCCCAAGGCCCGGGTTTCCTGGGTGAGCCGGTGAAGGCTCGGGCCGCTAATCCCATACATGATGGCTCCGTTGCTCGGCGGGTAACTGGTTGATCCGGCAGGAAGGCAAACTATATATTCCAATACCATGACACCATTTGTAAGGCGCCTTATCAATAGGTAGCCGTACGAAAATCGATTTTTGTTCGCGAGGCTCTCAGACGAGCCTACGCCACCAGCGCGGCCGCTCCGGTTCCGGTGTGCATTCCGGCTCCGGTTCCTCGCCCAACGCCAGCGCCGCCTCAACAATGTCATCCGAGGTGAGGGTGACCACGGCCTCACGGCCAAGCGCATCCAGGCTGTGCTCCGCGTCGAGTGACAGCCGCAGCGCCTGCCGATTGAGTGCCTGTTCAAAGAGGGTGCGGGCGAACCGCGCGTTGCCGGACTCCTCCCCCGTGCGGAGTCCGGAGAAAATCCGCCGAAGCATCTGGTCCGCGCCTGGTTCCAGCATGTACTCGTGGTGCTCAAGCATCCGGTGGAAGATCATCTCCAGTTCATCGACGGAGTAATCAGGGAAGGTGATTTCGCGGGCGAACCGGGAGCGCAGCCCGGGGTTGGAGATCAGGAAGGATTCCATGAGCCGGGGATATCCGGCCACGATCACTACCAGCCGGTGGCGGTGGTCTTCCATCCGTTTGAGCAGCACTTCGATGGCCTCCGGCCCGAAATCCATCCGGCCGTCCTCCGGGGCGAGCGCATATGCCTCGTCGATAAACAGGACCCCGTCCAGCGCCCGCCGAATCACCCGGTCCGTCTTGATGGCAGTCTCCCCGACGTATTGCCCTACCAGGCCGGAACGGTCCACCTCCACCAAATGGCCTTTCTGCAGCAGCCCCACCGCACGGTACATCTCGGCCAGGAGCCGGGCGACCGTCGTTTTACCTGTTCCGGGATTGCCGAGGAACACCAGGTGCTGGGATGTGGCCACTTCAGGCAGTCCGTGGGCTTTGCGGCGGGCCTGGACCTGGAGCAGCGCGACGAGGGCCCGCACCTGCTCCTTCACCGTCTCCAGCCCGATCAGGGCGTCCAACTCCGCCTGCACTTCCGAGAGCGGACGGGCAGGACCAGACCGTGGGCCGATGAGGTCCCCCATCAGGTCATCGACGCGTTCGGAACCGGTCAGCTTAAGCTGACTGGCCAAATGACCAATGGTCTCCCGCAGGTCATCAAGCGGGTTGCGGCTGGTAGCCATAGCTCCACTGTAGCCCCAGGGGTTCCGGCCTCTCCGTCGCGGCGGGTCCGCGGGGTGAACGCAAGGCGTCCTCACCTGCGTCGGCCCGGGGCTCCGTTTCTGGCTAGGCTGGGCAGATGGCGACAGTTATCCTCGTGCGGCACGGCCGCACCACGGCCAATGCCACCGGATTGTTGGCCGGCCGCGCAGCCGGTGTTGACTTGGACGAGATCGGACGCGGGCAGGCTGCCCTGACCGGGGAACGGCTCGCGGCGGTTCCGGTGGTGGGAGTGGTATCCAGCCCCCTTGAACGCTGCCTGCAAACAGCCCGGTTCATTCTTGACCGGCAAACAAGCAGTCCGTACGCACCGGTCGAGTCCGACCTGACGGAGTGCGATTACGGTCAATGGCAGGGCCGGGCCCTGTCCGACCTGGCCACCGAGAAACTGTGGCCCGTGGTGCAGACGCAACCATCCGCCGTCGTATTTCCCGGCGGTGAGGCCATGGCGGCCATGCAGGCCCGCTCAGTGGCGGCCATCCGGCGCCATGATGCAGCGTTCGAAGCCGAGCACGGGCCCGGAGCAGTATGGGTGGCGGTGAGCCACGGCGACGTCATCAAGTCCATCCTCGCCGACGCGTTGGGCATGCACCTTGACCTTTTTCAGCGGATCAGCGTGGGTCCGGCTTCCGTGTCGATAGTCACCTACGGTGCAAACCGGCCGAGCGTCCACGCGACCAACACGGAAGCCGGCGACCTGTCCTGGCTCTCGAGCGGCCTCCGTTCGGGCGACGCACCGGTGGGCGGCGGCGCAGGTGGGCAGACGCCCTGAGCCCGTGTGCCTAGAATACTGACATGCCTACGCGCGTTCACGAGTTTGCCTGGCCCGACCGGGTTGTCATCGGCACCATAGGACAACCCGGAGACCGCACGTTCTACCTGCAGGTGCGCGCAGGAACGCAGATTGTCAGCATTGCCCTCGAGAAGCAGCAGTCAGCCCAGCTTGCGGAGAAGATCGACGAGATCCTCGACCAGCTCCTCACGATCGATGGCAACCCCTTCAGCGTTCCCACCAGCACGCCGGTCGAACTGGTGGACAATGACCCGCTTGAGGACCCCCTGGAGCAATTCCGCACCGGCGCGATGAGCCTGGGGTGGGATCCGACCACGGCCCAGATAGTCCTGGAGGCTTACCCGATCAGTGATGTCGACGGCGATGAGCCCTTTGACCTGGACGGCGCCGACGAACCGGAAATGCTGCTGGTGCGCATGCCTGTAGGCACCGCCCGCGCCTTCACCAAGCGCACCCGGGAAATCGTGGCGGCCGGACGTCCCTTGTGCACTATCTGCGGCTACCCCATTGATCCCGACGGGCACACCTGCACGCTTCCCGAGGCCTGATGCCAACACCGGACCTGGTCGCCGCAGAGCTGACGCTGACCGGCCGCATTACAACGGCCTCAAATGCCACCTTCCTGGGCAGCATCGACGACGTTGCCGTGGTCTATAAGCCGATAGCCGGCGAAAGCCCCCTCTGGGACTTTCCGCACGGCACCCTGGCCCACCGCGAGATGGCGTCCTTCCTGGTCTCCCAGGCCACGGGTTGGGACATCGTGCCGCGCACCTGGCTGCGCGACGGACCACTGGGCCGCGGGATGGTGCAGCTCTGGCAAGAGCAGGACCCCTCCCAGGATCCGGTGGACCTGAGGCCAAGCGATGACGTTCCGGAGGCCGGTTGGAAACAGGTCCTCGAGGGGCAGGACGACGACGGGCGGATAGTCGCCCTGGTCCACGAAGACTCACCTGCGCTCAGGCGCATGGCCGTGTTCGACGTCGTCGTCAACAACGCCGACCGCAAGGGAAACCACATTCTTGCCATGGCGAACGGGCATCGCCACGGCGTGGACCACGGACTGACGTTCCATACGGACCACAAGCTGCGCACCGTGCTTTGGGGGTGGCTCGGCCAGGCCTTGTCTGCCGAAGAACGGGAAGGCGTAGAGCGCGTCAGCGAAGGATTGCGCGGCGGGCTGGGCCGGGAGCTGGCAGAGCTGTTGAGCCCCGAAGAAGTCTCAGCCCTCGCGCTCCGTTGCGAACGCCTGCGTTCGGCTGGAAGGTTTCCGGCGCCGCGGGGCGGCATGCCGGCCGTGCCCTGGCCTTTGTTCTAAGGCCCGCTCCACTTTCATTCGTGGCTAGACTGGCCGGAAGCGGAGATTGTCGATTGCAGCACTGGAGGGGAAAATGTTCAGGCCGGATGCGCCCATCGAAGAAATCGAGCAGGACGTCGAGTCGATGATTGTTGAACTTGTGCATGAGCTGGGGAGGGTCGCGGAGGCTGACCCCAATCCGGTGGGTGCCGAAGAGCGTGCCTATATCCAGGCATTCTCTGACGCGCGGGCCAACAGTGACCGGAACCAGGCGGCTCTTTTGGCCACTGCCATATCCCGGCCAAACCTGGCCGAATCCCTTCTGTACTTGAACCGCCGGCTTGACCGGGAAGACCTGGCCCCGGACGAACCGGTGGGGATCATCGGGATCATCGTGCGCCTGGCCATGGACGGGCTCTGGGTCAGTGACATCCTCGATGACACACGCTTCAACCAACGGGAGCGCGAAAAGATTACGTCCCTTCTGACGGGCATGACCTACCTGACCGATGATCGCTTGAATGCTGTCCTGGCTGACATCGCCCCAGGCGGCGATGCCGCCCGGGGCGGCTCCCAGGGGCAGAAGCGCTGACTATTCCTGTTCCGGAATCCAGTAGGGAGCATCCACACCGGTGCCCGTGAGGACATCGCAGCGAACCAGTTGCGTGCCTATGCGCTCCAAGGGGCAGTTGCTGTAGGTGAAGTAGTCGGTGGCTTGCTGTGTGCCTGCTTGCGCAGTGCCGGCTTGCTCAGTGCCGGCGTTTGCCGGAGCTGCCGGCAGGAAGAGGAAGGGCAGCAATATCGCGATGCCCATGATTCTTGAATGGCTGGCTGGATTGAACATGGTGATCCTCGGGTGACAGTGGGTGTCTATTGACTCCTTCACAGTGCGCTCCGGACCCCTCGGGGAACATCCGGAAGGTGTCCTGAGATTTGGCGCCGGGACCCTGACATTTCACGTCGCCGGCTCTTTTCCGGCCCGGCGCTCGGTGCCACCCTTGAAAAATGACGGGCATCATCGATTCGGGTTCCCCTCCTTTGGTGGGCAGGATGAAGGAATTGTCGCGGCTCGGTGACGCACTGCAGCAAGTCCGCAGCGGCCGGCAAAGAACCGTTTTGGTCACTGGCGACGCCGGCATCGGGAAGACCGCTCTGATCTACGAAGCCATTGCGGGACTCCCGGGGGACGTTATTGTCCTGTCCGGTGCTGCCCTTCCCCTTCACAGTATCGAGATCCCGTACCAACCCTTGCGCGCGGCCTTCAGGGGCACTGCCGGCATCAGAACGCCGGAACCATTTAGTGAGGACAGCGCGGCCGGGCATCCGGCAAGCACTCCCCTCTTCCTGGATCAATGGTTGAGTGCGGTCACAGCCGCGCATCCGGTGCTCCTCGCGATCGATGACCTGCACTGGGCGGACCAGGGCACGTTGGATACGTTGATGTTTCTGATTGCGGGACCGTCCGATCGGCGGCTGGGGCTCGTAGCAACAGTCAGGGCGGATGCGGTGACGGAGGGTTCACTTCTGGAGGGGTGGCTTGCCGATGTGCGGCGGATCCCCGGTGTGAGCATTGAACGCCTTGGCCCCTTGGACCGCCCGGCCACGTCCGCATTGATCGCATCGCTGCTGGGTCGCGAACCGCATCAGTCCCTGATTACGGAAGTGTACGGGCGCGCGAATGGAAACCCGTACTTCACCAAACTCCTGGTGGAGCCACTGGATCCGGCCGCGTCGTCCCTTCCGCCCGGACTCCCGCCCGACCTGCGGACCGCAGTGCTGCGTTCCTGGCGGGCCCTGCCGCAGTCTGCCCGACGGGTTACCCAGGTCCTGGCTGTTGGCGGCAAGAATGCTCCGGTTGAAGTGTTCACGGTGGTCGTGAAGCGGGCGCTACCCGGGGAGGATGCCCTTTCTGTTCTCCTGGCTGCGTCGACAGCCGGGATCCTCGACCGCCAACCCGACGGCAGCTACTGGTTCCACCACCCGCTCATCGCCGAGACCCTGGCATCCGAAACACCTCCCGAGGACCGGATCCAGTGGCACCGGCTGTTCGCCGAGGCCTACTCGACAGTTCCGGGTTCAGGCGAGCTCCACCACCGGGCGGCCGCCGATCTTGCCCAACACTTCTACGGCTCCGGGAACTACGAGGAGGCCTACCGGTGGGCGCTTGAGGCGGCACGTCAGGAATCGGCCTCGCGGGACTGGAACAAGGCCCTTGCCCAGTACCACCGGGTCCTGGAGTTACGGCCCAAGGTGGTCGCTGCCGGGGAATGGCTTGACCTGTGGCAGGAAGTGCGCCGGAGCGCTTTCAATGCAGGCGCTTTCGAGGCAGAACTCGACGCTATCGAGGCCCTGCTTCGACTCCTCAACGAGCGCCTCCAGCCACTCGAGGTGGCTGCACTGATCATCAGGCGCATGCACTTGCGAATGTCCCTGGGTCTCTCCTTCCTGGATCCGGCAGAGGCCGAACGCGCCGTGCAGCTTTCGTCCGTGGAGCCTGACAGCTGGCAGCATGCCTTGGCGATGGCCGAGCTGGTTCACGCCAAACTCTGGATGGACCAATACAAGGGCTCTCCGGACTGCGCGAAGGTTGTTGAGGCGGCCCGCAAGACAGGGCATCACCGGGCTTTGAGTTTCGCGCTCACTGCCTCGGCCATGGCGGCAGTGTTCAGCGGCGACTCCGGCGCGGCCAGGGAAGCCGCCCGTGAGGGTGCCTCGGAAGCGGCCCTGGCGCAGGACTTCTGGGCCTTTTGCCATGCCTTGGCGTGGCTGGCAAATGCCACGGAAGGGTGGATCAGCGAACAGTACGGCGCCATCATGAGCTCCGGCAGGGAGGAACTTTCCCGGCTGGGCGCTCCGCATTCCTTCATGTCGAAAGTAGCTGCCGACGAGGCCGCCAGCTTCCTGGCCATTGGGGCATGGGAGAAGGCTCGAACAGCTTTACGAACAGCCATCAGTTTTGACCCCGGGCCCATGGGAGACGTCAGTGCCCGGCTCACCCTGGCCCGGCTGGATGCGTTGCAAGGCAGGACCAACGACGCCTTGGCGCACCTCGCTCGCGCCGAAGAGGTGAACCGTGAATCCGATGCCTTCGTTAACCTGAATTTCGCTGCCATTCGTTCCGAACTCAACATCATGGCGGGAAACCCCAAGGCAGGATTCGAAACAGCCGTGGCCGCTGCATCCCGGGCCGGTCATGCACCCACCATGTGCGAGTGGCTCCTGCCCTTGGCCATGAGGGCCGCCGCCGACATGATCATGCAAGCCAGGGATACCGGTGGGCCGCTGTCCGGACTGGAAGCCGCAGTTGGGGATGTGCGGAAACGTTTCCCGGCCGCGCTCCACGAACCCGGACAGGCAACCCCCCTTTACCAACGCCAGATCAAGGCCTTCGACATGCTGTATACCGCCGAGACCGGGCGGGCACTGGCGGATAAGCGGAACGACGCAATGTGGATCGCTGCCGCCGACGCATGCAAAGAAGCCAACCTGGCATGGGAAGAGGCGTACGCCTGCCAACGCGCAGGTGAAGCCATGCTCTTCCATACCCATCATGGCCAAACGAACGCAGCAGGGATACTGCGCCGCGGGCTGGAACTGGCAACCACACTGCAGGCCGCGCCCGTGCGGACGGCGATACTGGGGTTGGCGGACCATGGACGGATACGACTCGACGCTGAACCACCCACGACGCGGAGGAACACCGGACCGTTCCCGGGCCTGACCACCCGCGAAACCGACGTTCTCGAACAACTAATCGCCGGCAGTACCTATAAGGAGATCGCCGCAGACCTTTTCATCAGCGAGAAAACCGTCAGCACGCACGTCTCCCACCTCCTGCGGAAAACTGGCTCGACAAATCGAAGGGACCTGGCGCGCAAAGCCAGTGGGCGGCGCAGGGAGGACTAGATAATTCCGCCCCGCGCGCCAACGATCAGTTCCAGTGAGCGCAGCACGGCAAACGGCACAATGCCGCTGGTACGCGGGTTTTGCGGCGATACCTGATTGCAGATTTCGAAGCGGTAGGTCCCGCTGTTCCCGGCGGCCTCGATCACGTGCGTCGTCAGCCGGGCAGCCGGGTCCACCCGCACGGACACATCCACGCCCCAGTCGGCTACGGCCAGGGCGACCGCCGCGGCCACATTGAGCGATTTCGGGAACAAGCGCGTGGCCTGGTCAGCAGGGCCTTGGTAGATTTCGAGCGGAACAGCGGTGTTCCGGATTCGATCTTCTTCCTTCTCATCCATCCACGGCTGCACCAGGGAAGCGGGCAGCTTGGTCGTCGTGATTTTGACGGCGTCATAACCCGTTGCCCGGGCTCCCGACGCCAACAGGTCCAAGCCACCGATGGAGCCGGACGTCAGGAAGAGCCTGCCCGGACCGGCTGCGGACAAGCGGCCCGAAAGATCAGGGTCCGCCAGGGCTCCCAGCGATGTGGCCAGCAGATCGACACCCGCAGACAGCACTGCCTCGCCGTGTTCGGCAAGGGCTTCCTGGCCCGCGCATTCGACCAGCACATCGCAACGCTCCAACGCCTCAGCCATGTCCAGGCGGGCCGCCGGAGCGTTTGGAACGGGACTGCGGCTGACGATGCCCTCCAGAGAGGCACCTGCCACTTTCCCTGCGGCAACATCCGCAGCCACCCGGGCCCCGATGGCCCCGTGTCCGATGATTCCAATTTTGCGGGCTACTGGCTTCATGCGTTTCCTTACTAGTGGGTTAGGTGGACATTCCGCCCCAGGACCGCCTAGGCATTGGAAGGGATCTTGTCCTGGGAGGAAGCCTTGGGGTCATAGGCGACGATGGAGGCTTCGGCCTTCTTGAGCAAGAGGGCCAGTTGTTCAATCTCTTCGGCTGAGAGGCCGGAGAGCATGTTGCGCTGCGTTTCCAGATGCTTGGAAATCACCTCATCGATGAGCTTCTTGCCGTGCTCGGTGATCTGCGCGTAGACGACGCGACGGTCCTCTTTTGATCGAACACGCTCGATGAGGTTCTGCTCCTCCATGCGGTCCAGGCGGAACGTGATCCCTCCCGTGGTCAGCATGGACGAACTTGCGAGCTCACCAGCGGTTTTGCGGTGGGGAGGCCCTGATCGGCGCAAATTTGCCAGGACGTCAAAGGACGCCAACGTGAGCCCATGCTCCTCGTAGTTCGCGTCCTGCACGGCGCGCTGCCGGGCAACGAGGCTTTGCAGGCGGCCAAAAACTCCAATGGTCCTGGCATCGAGTTCGGGACGTTCGCGACGCCAGTCCTCGATGATCGCATCTACGGCATCCGCGTCGGTGTTTTGGGGCTCGGTGGTCATGTGCTCTCTCCTTAATTTCGTCTAAGCATCTTAACACTGAGCTTTCCAGTACCCCGGCGAACCGCGCCCGTTCCCGCAAGTGTCTTGCAGCGCTTTCCATTATATCTTAGTCTTGAGATAGTTAGGACCGAGGAAGATTCACTTCCTGCAAGGCCCTTACGAAATCCGGCAATTTACCACCAGAGAGAGGTCCATCATGGGCGACGTTATCGCACGCAAAATTCCGGAACTTGAGGAGCTGATTGACTCGTCCATCGCCTCCCGTGACAGTCGGGTAGTTGACTTCAATACGCTCAAGTTCCAGACCAAAATGGGTGAGAAGTTCCGTCGCGGCCAGGTCCGCTACATCGGTTCCGGGGCAACCGGTGACCACTCCAACGACAACAACATTCTCCAGGCAGAGCACTTCACCTTCTCCAACATGGTGCTGCCGGCCGGATGCGTTGGACCCGAGCATACGCACCCGGACGTTGAAGAGGTGTTCTTCGTGCTCGAGGGCCAGGTCGAGTTCAGCGTGCACGACGTTGAAGACGGGACCAAGAAAGCAAGCCGCGTGCTCGGCTACCGCGACCTGATCCGCGTTCCGGCCGGTGTCCCCCGGAGTTTGCGGACCGTCAGCGATGACGACGCACTCATCTGCGTCATCATCGGCGCAAAGAAGCCGGAGATCCCCTTCTACCCGCCGACGTCGGAGATGTATGGCGTGACCCGTTAGCCCCCTGGGAGCCCGGGTACCGGCGATGGCCGGTACCCGGGCTTCTTCTTGCCGGAAAACTGCAGCATCGGGAAACGTCTGCCCCGGGCGCCGGGCCAACAATAGACCAAACGAAAAGAGCACAGGAAAGAGCCTGCAGCCCGGACTTGGTCGGACTGCAGGCTCTTGCTCACTGCATCAATTGCGCGGTGGTGGAACCACGCGCTCCACAGGCGCTATGCGGTTCCCTCTGCGAGAGTGGCTGCCTGCTTCTGTGCATCGGCGTCGTGGATGCGCCTGATCCTGGCCACGCCAAGATCGTGCTGGTACAGGTGCTCGTCCCTGTCGGCGTCGGCCGCCAGAGCCTCCAACAGCGCGCGGTCCTGTTCCAGGACCACCCAGTGCTTTTCCTCCAGTGTTGTCTTGTACATGAACCGCCAGACGTCACGCTCCCAATCGGAGACGGTCCGGGTACGCCAGTGGAACACAGCGGAGGTATCCGCATCTATGGGCGTGGACATCCCGACGATGCCGAAGGAGCCGCCGGGACCGGCTGAATCGGCGTAAGGGATCTCCAGGTCCACGTAGTCCATGGCCTCGCGGCAGTACTCCACCCAGTCGAAGTTCTTGCCGCGCTGGTCCGTCTTCTCGAAGAAGAATCCGCGGTCCGTTTCGCGGATGCGGAAGCGGGCGCTCGTGTCTCCGCCAAACATTGAATGCGATTCACGGTGCAGGAACGCCCCGTGCATGGGATCCAGGACGTTGTCCATGTAGAACCGCCACGGACTGTTCCACTCCGCGTAATTGGAGAACCACGAAATATCGGGGTTGTCCAGACGATCAGGCAACTTGAAGGGGGTTACCTCCGAGTCCGCGGTCAGTGGCATGAAAGCGAAGATCATGTCCGCGCCCTCCTCCACGGCCAGGGACGCAGTGACTGTTTTCCCCTCCAGCGCACAGCCGGGCATGCCGGGAACCGACACCACCGTTCCGTGTCCGTCCACCTGAACTCCGTGGTACTTGCATGCCACCCGGTCACCCAGGTGCTGGCCTACGGACAGGGGCGCGCTGCGGTGGGGGCAGCGATCCTCCAGCATCCGGATTTGTCCCCGGGCATCACGGAACAGCAGCCAATCCACGCCCAACCGCCGGACCTTGACCATATCCCCCTGGCCAACGAACCGGGAGGGATAGATGGCGTACCAGCGGTCCCGCAGTCCTGTGGCAGCCAGTTCTGCGGCATCGAGCTGACGCCGGGTACCGACCACCGTTTTCGGCATGGCCCTGCCGGCCCTTGCCCCGGTTGAAGTTGCAGTTGCAGTTGTCATTTCCTACTCTCCCAGTCGTCGCATTTCGGAACGGAATCGGGCTTCATCCCACGGCTGGCCGTCCGGGGCATTAAGCCCCAGGTTGTTCAACCCCGAAATGACCGCCGGAAGTTCGTGGCTGCCGCTGGCGAAAATTTCGGACAGGGCGCCGGCGAGCTTCAGCTCATAGGGGTTCGGCGGACCGACACGGGACTGGTTGGCATCCAGGTATTGCTCAGGCACGGGGTTCCTCCTGTAATTGGGTGGGGAGTGATTGCGAGACGGTGTGCAGGCCTTCAGCGGTCTTCATGAACGACCTGCTCCACTCGTTGAACGAGGTGGATCGGCTTTGATGTGCCGGCACGGTGGCGTTGTCGATGATGACGAAAACACCGTTGCCGATGCCGCCTGCGATGCATTGGGCTATGGAAACATCGGCGTCGATGTCGGGTGCGGCGGCAATGACCAGGGACGGTGCGCGAACCTGCCGGAGCGCTGCCACGAATCCGTCAGTGGACGTGTCCACCAGCGGGTCGCCAAGGATCATGCTCTTGACCTGTTCAGGATGCCGCGCAGCGAGGAGTATGGCACCGTAGGCGGCTGCGCCGTTGGCCAGGACATGCGCCGGGCCGGCCGTAGACTCCCGGAGCGCCTCAGAGGCCGCTTGAACCCAGGCGTCCAGTTGGCCAGGTGGTCCCCCGACGTCCAGGGCAAGACCCGTTTCAGGTTCCCAGGCACGGGCTCCCAACGTGTCCAGTTGATGCTCATCCCACTCTCCGGTCCCTGCGCCGCCGCGCAGACACACCACGTCATGCCGCGGCTCGGCCGCGTCGGGCCCAGGGCCGGCGTACGGGTCCGGATCAGTACTTGGGTTCATGTGCTCACCTGCTCTACTAGTGATCTGCGGTTGGAACGTGCACCGGAGGGACGAAGGCTCCGGGAGCAGGTTCCAAGGCATTGACATCAATTTCGATGACCGCCGGCCCCCTGAGGGCCAGCGCCTCGGCCAGGGCCGGATCGAAGGTTCCCGGCCCGCCCACCCGCCGGAACGGCAAGTCCAATGACCGGGCCAACAAGGCGAAGTCCGGTGTATGCAGGTCGACTCCTGCCTCCGCGAAACCGTTGGCCCTCTGCATGTTGCGCAGCACCCCGTAGCCGGCGTCGTTGAAGACCAACACCACGCACCAGGCGCCGGAGCCGGCCAGGGAGGCAAGCTCGCCCAGGTGAACGGCAAGACCGCCGTCCCCGGCAATGACTACCGTGGGAACCTCCGGGCGGGCGCAGGCAGCACCTATCCCCATGGCGAGTCCTTGGCCTATGCCGCCGCCGAGGGGAAAGATGTTGGTTTCGCGTGAGTACATTTCCAAGAGGCGGTTACCCCACTGGCTGGAGGGGATGGTGACGTCGCGGGCCACGACGGACCTGCGGTCCAGGCGTTCCCGGAGGCTGTGGCAGATCTCCGCGTAACCGCCAATGTAGGTGGTCAGCGCATCGCGTACCTCGCGGCGTACGTCGTGAACCTTTTGCGCCCAGCCGGGGTCCGGGGACTGGCTCGGCAACTGCTGGACGAGCGCATCCAGAATGGCGCGGGAGTCGCCCACCAGGGAGACGGTGGCCGGGTATACCCGTCCGACGGCGTCAGGGTTCAGGTCCAGCTGGATGTGGGTGGAGGGAATCTTCAATGAGTAATGCTGCGTCTCGTTGGAACGGAAATGCGTTCCAATACTGAGCAACAGGTCGGATTCCCCGAGCAGCCGGGCGCCGGCCGGAGTGGTCGCGAAGTTCCCGATGACAAGGTGGTCATCCTCCGGAACGACGCCCCGCCCTGAATTGCTGGTGAGCAGTCCTGCGCCAAGCCCGTGCAACAGGGCAGCAAGTTCCTTACCGGCTCCGGCTGCTCCTCCCCCGGCCCAAATCAGGGGCCGCTTGGCACCTGCCAGGAGACGGGCGGCTTCCGCGACGGCCCGGGTGTCGTACGCGGGGGCGGGCTTCACCCGGGCATCGACGGGGCGCTGATCGTCCGGATGGGCCAGGTACTGCAGGTCCGTGGGCCACTCGATGCTGGCCGGTGTGTGCGGGGCGGAAAGGAGGTGCGCGATCGCCTCCTCAAGGTCAGCCTCAGCATCCTTCCCGTTGAAGATGGTCCGGGCATACCCGGACACGGCGTGGAGCATTTGGAGCTGGCGTGGTACCTCGTGAATCACTCCGCGGTTGCTGCCCATGAATTCACTGTCGATCTGGCCGGTAATGTGCAGGACGCGGCTTCCCGCAGTGAGCGCCTCCACCATGGAACCAGCGGCGTTGCCGGCTCCCGTGCCCGTGCTGGTCAGGGCAACGCCGAACTTGCCGGACGCGCGGGCGTACCCGTCAGCGGCGTTGACGACCGCGGCCTCATGGCGCATGGCGACGAAGTTCAGTTCCCTGTCCACAGCTTCAACGAGGGGCAGGTTGTGAATGCTGATAACGCCGAAGACGGTGTCGATGCCGTGGCGGCGCAGCACACGGACCAGGACATCGCCTCCTGTTGGCCCCCTCGGGACGGTTGCTTCTTGTGTCAGTAACATTTCCGGTTCTCTTTCGTGGTGAACTTCCGTGGGCCGATGGGTTTCCGTTGAGGTGCAGGAGGTGTTTTCCCTGCGCCCTGCCTAGACATAGCGCCCAACGCCACCGCCGACGTCGATGGTCGCCCCAGTGGTGTAGCCGCTGTTGGGCGAGAGGAGACAGACAATATGGAACGCAACCTCCTCCGCTGTGCCGAAACGGCCCAGCTTGATGCCGCGGTCACCGGCGATTTCCGCACTCCAGGCCTCGTAGTCGAGATCGGTGCCGGCATTTTCGAAGCGTCGCCGCCACTGTCCCGTGTCCACCAGTCCCAGCAGGACCGAGTTCACGCGCGTGCCGTCCTTTGCCAGGTCTTCGGCAAGGGAATGGGTCAGGTTCAACAGCGCGGCGCGGGCGGCGGAGGTAGCGGCCAGGCGCAGCTCGGGCTGTCGGGCAAGAATGGCGTTGACATTGACCACGGACCCGTGGGCGGAGGCGCTCAAGGCGATCCTGGCCGACCGCACCATGTTGAGGACGCCGAAGATCTTCAGCTCGAACTCATCGCGCAGTTGCTGGTCCGTGGTTTCCTGGAGAGTGGCCATGAGCGATCGTCCGGCGTTGCAGACCAGCCCGTCCATGGCGCCGAACCGATCCAGCGTTCCGGCGATGAAGGCGTTGGTGGCTTCCTGGTCCGTGACGTCGCACGAGGCAAGGTGGATGGAGTCCTTGTCCGCCCAGGAAAACTCGTCGAACGCCGTGGTGAGCCGGCCGAGGTCACGGGCACAGGCGGCAACCCGCGCGCCTTCACTGAGCAAATAGCGTGCGGTGGCAAGGCCGACGCCGGAACTCGCCCCGGTGACCACCACCGTGCGGTCCTTCAGTTGCAGGTCCATGTGTGGGACTCCTTGTCTAATGGCCGGCATAGTGTGCGTTGGCCGGTTTTGTTGTGGCCGTGGTTGAGCTCATCAGTGGCCCATCACGAAGCCGCCATCCACCACGATGGTCTGGCCGGTGATGAACCCCGCGGCGTCGGAGAGCAGGAACTGGACCACTCCCGATACATCGTTGGGTTGTTGGTCCCTGGGCAGCACCCGGTTGTCTTCATAGAGCCGGTAGCGTGAGGCGGGCACCGATTCAGTGGCTTCCACCCGGGTCAACCCCGGGGCCACCGCGTTGACACGGACTCCCGATGGCCCTGCGTCGCGGGCCATGGACCGGGTCATGGCGAGCACGGCCCCTTTTGATCCAACGTAGTGGACCAGCCGTGGGCTTCCGTAGAGCGCTGCGTCAGAGGCGATGTTCACGATCGCGCCCGCCGGGGACTGGGCAAGCTGGGGGAAGAGGTGCTTGCTGACCAGCCAGGTCCCGTAGGCATTGACGGTCATCACCCTTTGGAAGAATCCTTCCTCCAGTTCCCAGAAAGTATCGCCGCCTACGCCGTCGGCCAGTGCCGCGTTGTTGACCAGCGCATCCGCGCCGCCCAGCTGCCGGACCGCCGTCGCCAGGGCCTCCACCGAAGCCTTGTCAGCTATGTCGGTGACCACCGCCGTGACATCGAGCCCGCGTTCATGGAGTGTTGCGGCGGCCCGTTCCGCGAGGTCCGCGTTCTTCTCCGCGATGACTATCCGGTCTCCGGCACGTGCCAGTCGTTCGGCAATGTCGAAGCCCAGGCCACGCCCGGATCCCGTCACTACCACCAGGCGCGTCACTGGATGCCGTCCCAGAAAGCGAGGATGGCCGCCGACATCTCAAGGGGCTTCTCCTGCACTGCCGCGTGGCCCGCATTGGGGATAATGCACAGTTCGGCGCCTGGAATCTTCTCGGCGAGGATCCTCGATTCGGGCACGCCGGTGATCACATCGTCCTGTCCGGCCAGCACGAGCGCCGGAACCCGCAACCCGGGCAGCAGGTCCGTCGTATCACAGTGCGCCATCATGGTGGCCGCCGACGCGAACCCGGACAGGCGGACGGAGGCCATGTCCGCCCGGACAGCTTCGGCCACCCAGGCGGGGGCGGATGGAGAGACCAGCTTCGAGGCGCGCCGGGCTGCAATACTTTCAGGCCCGACGGCGGCCAGTTCAGGAACGCGGGCCAGCATGCGTTGCGCTGTGTCGTGCGTGGTTCCCGAACCCCGCGTGCTGTCGGCCAGGACAATGGACCGTACTGCCTCCGGCGCCCTCGCGGCTACCGTGGTGGCAATGACCCCGCCCCACGATGTGCCAAAGAGGTGTGCCGGCCCAACGCCGAGGGTGGCCAGGATGTCCAGTACCAACGACGGATGATCCAGTCCGTCCGTTGGAGCGGCGGACTCGCCGTAACCGGGCGCATCCCAGCAGAAGGTCTGGTAGCCGTGGGCGCTCAACAGTTGGGCCAGCGCACCACAGGACGACGCGGCTCCCCCGATGCCGTGCATCAGGAAGACGGGAATCCCTTCACCGCGAACCACGAGGGAGACTCCGTGAACGGACTTTCTACGCTCGGCAACAGCGGGGGTCGAAGGGGCGGTGGGCGCCGGCAACGAGCCGCTACGCATGGGCTTTTTCTGTGGCAGGGGCTTTTTCAGTGGCAGGGGCCTTAGCCGGGGAGAAATAGTCCTCACGGCCGGGGACCACCAGGGACCGGTAGCCGCTGTCCGGAACGCCCGCCATGGCGCTTCGCACCGCGGTGGTCGGCGGACCTGCGGTGCCCCACTGGTCGGACAGTTCGGGCGTTCGCTCCCACGTACGGCAGAGCCAACTGTCCTCATCCACCTGGGCAACTTCGGAGGTGTATTCGCAGACCAGTCCCGCGGGGTCCGTGAAGTAGGAGAAAGTGTTGTCGCCCGGACCGTGCCGGCCCGGACCCCACTGCGGGGCAATGTTGTGCTGTTTCAGGTTGCCGATGCCGCGCATGAAGTGGTCAATGCTCTGCATCTCATAGGCCACGTGGTTGACCGAGGTCCAGGGCGCCTGGTTGAACGCGATTGCGTGGTGCTCGCTGTTGCACCGGAGGAAGGCCATCTGGTGCTCGGACCAGTCGGATATCCGCATCCCCAGCACTTGGGTGTAGAACGCGGTGGCGCGGTCGATGTCCACGGTGTTGAGGACCACGTGGGCGATCTTGCGGGGAAGGGCGCGCCGGCCGGCCGGCTCCTGGCTGACCACCGCATGGACGTTCGCGGAAAGTTCCACGAGCCTGCCTTCGGGATCCACCAGTTGCACGCCATATCCACCGGCAGCATCATCCAGGGGTCCGGGCTCACGGAAAAGCGGTATTCCCAGGGCAACGAGCTTGGTAGCCGCGGAATCGACGTCCTGCGGCGTGGCCAGTGCGAAGGAGACCCCGCCCAGGGCATTCTGCTCACCCGTTTCCAGCCTCAGGATGTGGTGTTCGGATCCGGTACCGCGGAGCCAGAATTTGTCTGTGTCCTCTTCTACCGTGGAGAGACCCCAGACTTGGTCATAGAAGTCCTTGGCCGGCTTGGTATCGGGTACTTTCAAGGACACGGAACGCAGCGAACGCAGATTGCAGACAGGCTCGCTTGAGAAAAAGTTCATGGGAATCAGCCTTCAGTCGGGTGGTGTTCGTACTAGAGATCCAAAATCAGTTCCCGGGACCGGCAACGCGAGACACAGACGAACATCGTCTTGTTCTCTGCCTGTTCAGCCGGGGAGAGCAGGAAGTCGCGGTGCTCGACGTCGCCGGCTATGACGCCGGTCTCACAGGTTCCGCAGATGCCCTCCGCGCATGAACTGGGCACGAAGATGCCGGCGCCGTTCAGGGCGTCCAGGACTGAGATGTCAGGCCCAACAGCAACGCGCTGGCTCGACCGTTGGCAGATGACGTCAAAGCTTGTGGCCTCGGTTTCCGGACCGGACACGACCTCCGGCGCTTTGAACCGCTCTATCCTCAATTGCGAATCGTCCGCCATGGCGCCGGCCACTGCCTGCATCAACGATTCAGGGCCGCAGGCATAAACCAATGCTTTTGGGGGCAGGGCACCAACTGCTTTGGGGAGATCCGCGTAGGCTCCCCCGGCTTCGTCCATGGCGTGGATGCTGATCCGGTGTGCGGGAAAGCCGGAAATTTCCGGGAGGAATGCCATGGTGGACCGGGACCGTCCCGTATAGAGGAGGGACCAGTCAGCGCCGGCTGCTTCCAGGCGCCTCGCCATGGAAATGATCGGGGTGATGCCAATGCCTCCGGCCACCAACGCATACCGCTGCGCCTGCTCGAGTTCAAAGTTGTTGCGGGGACCTTCGACTGTGAGGAGCGTGCCCACCGGCAGTTCGTCATGGATCAGCCTGCTGCCACCGCGGGAATCGGTGGTCCGCAGCACTGCCACGGTCCAGGCGGAGGAATCGTTGGGGTCCGAGCACAGGGAGTATTCGCGCGTCAGCCCGTTGGGCAAGTGGAGGCTCAGGTGGGAGCCTGGTAGCCACTGCGGGAGAGCCGCCCCCTGCGGATCAACGAAGGTGATGCTGACGACGCCGTCCGCTTCCCACCGTTTCTGCTGCACCCTCAGCGTCAGTGCTTTGGGTTCCGCAGCGATGGTCGCGGCCTGGTCTCCTGTGCCAGGACCCGACGTCAGATCGTCTGCGGTGTCCTCGGGGATGGTCGTCCCACGGTTCTGAATGTCCACGCTCATGGTCCTTAACTCCTCCGATGCGCGATTGCTTCGATCTCCACCGACGCGCCGTAGGGCAGTGCGGCAACTTCAACGAATGAGCGTGCCGGGCGGGGATTCTCGAACAGCAGCTCGTAGTGCAGGTTTGCTTCGTCCCGCAGCGTTACGTCTGTGACGAAATAGGTGGTCTTGACGACGTCCGCCAGGGACATGCCGACTGATTCCAAACGTTCGGCCAGCCTCGCGCCTGCTGCGACGAGCGCCTCCGAGCGGCCCGGTACGGCCGTGCCGTTCTCATCCACCGACAAGGCGCCGGAGACGAAGCCGAATCCGCCGGCCACGAAGGCCGGACTGTAGGGGTGGGCATTCATTGATCTACCTTTCGGAAGCTGGTGATGCGGGCCGGTTCGCTTAAAGGCCGGCCCATGGGATGGGTGCACCCGAGAGGTCCATATAGATGCTCTTCTGGCGCATGTAGGAACGAATGCCGTCGCGGCCCTTTTCGGTACCCAGACCGCTTTCCTTAAGCCCGCTGAAGGGGGTCGAAATGCTGAATTGCTTATAGGTGTTGATCCACACGGTGCCGGCGGCAATGGCCCGCGCCAACCGCCAGGCCCGGCGGTAGTCGGCAGTCCAGATGCCACAGGCCAAGCCAAAGACGCTGTCGTTCGCCTGGGCGATGAGGTCCGCTTCGTCGTCGAACGGCAGGATGACGGCCACGGGACCAAAAATTTCCTGCTGGCAGATGGCGTCCGAGTTACTGACACCGGCAAGGATGGTGGGCTCATAGAACGCCCCGCCCTGCAACCGGGACTCCGTGGGGACAGCGCCTCCGCACAAAACCTGCGCACCGGCCGACTTCGCTGCTTCGACCATGCCCGCAACGGTGTCGCGGTGTGCGAAGGCCACCAGGGGCCCGACCTGCGTAGCCGGGTCTGTGCCCGGTCCGATCCGCAACGCTTTTGCCCCTTTCACGAGCCTTTCCACCACGTCGTCGTACACGGCGCGCTGGATGAAGACACGCGACCCGGCGATGCAGCTCTGACCGCTTGAGGAGAAGATGCCGTAGAGCACTCCGGCCACAGCCTGGTCCACGTCGGCATCGGCGAAAATAACCGTGGGTGATTTTCCTCCCAGTTCCAACGTGATGGGCATGATTTTTTCGGCTGCGATGTGGGCAAGTTGACGCCCCGTGGAAGTCCCGCCCGTGAAGGAGATCTTCCCAACATCCGGATGTTTGGCGACGGCGTCGCCAACTACCCGGCCAGGGCCCGGCAGCACCGACAGCAAACCGGCAGGAAGACCGGCCTGCTCACAAAGGCGGGCCAGCAGCAGCGAGACCCAGGGGGCCCACACCGGCGGCTTCACCACGACGGCGTTTCCTGCCGCGAGTGCCGGAGCCACCTTTTGCGCGTCACTGGCTATGGGTGAATTCCACGGCGTGATGGCCCCCACCACCCCGATCGGCTCATAGGTGGACATGCTGAGGTAGTTGCCCCGCGGCGGCGTCAGGGCATCTTCCATGGTCTCCAAGGCAGCTGCCGTGAAGCGGAAGGTTGCCGCCGCGCTCATGGCCAATGCCTTCGTTTCCACGAGGCTTTTGCCCGTATCAAGCGTCTGCAGCTCCGCGATCCTGTCAGCGTTGGCTTCAATCGCGGAGCTGATGCGGTGAAGGACTGCGGCGCGTTCGTGCGGGAGCCTCCTTGCCCACCCCGACGCTTTGACGGCCTCCAGGCCGGCGGCCACTGCGGCGTCCACATCGGCCGCCGTTGCTGCGTGGAGGGTGGCAAAAACTTCTGCCGTAGCGGGATTCACCGACTCGATCAGCGCACCACTACCCCGGGTCCACACTCCGCCAACAAAGATCTCGTCCCGCGTATCAGGTCCGTTGCGAAGACCGGCCGCGCCGGGTGCCCGGGTTTCTTCCCGAGCAGACCGGGAGGGGTTCTCTGTAAGGCTGTCCGTACTCATCTTCGGGTTCCGTCCATTTGTGTGTAGTGCCCACGGAGGGGTTTCAAGCGGGATGCCGCGAGCGGCTTTGCGCGAGTTACGTGAACTGCGTCATAGAAAAAGAATATCAGTCCTAAGATACTTTATGTCAAGATATTTTCGTTCTGATTGTTGCGTAGCGGCGGGAGCTGCAGTTCCTGCCCCACGCCGCAGGTAGGGGACGACGACGGCTGGCCGCCCGGGTGCGGCGCGAGGGCTGCGCGCTCCCCCAAACCCTTGTGGATGGGGTCGGACGTGAACGCCAAGGGCAGGGCGGAAGCCTGGTGCCGGGCCGCAATGACCTCCGCCATGATGGAGATCGCCGTTTCTTCCGGGGTGGAAGCCGAAAGGTCCAAGCCGATCGGCGAGCGGAGCCGCGCCAGCGACCGTTCCGTGTGGCCCAATGCCAGGAGCCTGCCCCTGCGGTCATTGGCAGTCCGGCGCGAACCCATCGCCCCGATGTACGCAAAACCTTCCCGAAGCGCCACATCGAGGACCGGAACATCGAATTTCGCATCGTGCGTCAGGACACAGATAGCAGCATCGGGCCCCAGCCGTCCCAGTGCGATTTCCTTTTGTAAGTAGCGTGCCGGTTGATCCACCACGACGTCGTGGGCTGATGGCAGCCGCTCGGGCGTGGCGAAAACGGCCCGAGCATCGCACACCGTGACGTGAAAGCCAAGAAAGGCGCCTAACCGGGCCAGGGAGGCGGAGAAGTCAACCGCCCCGAAAATCACCAGCCGGCGCGCAGGGCGGAAGACATCGATCAGCAAGGACAGGCGTTCGTCGCTGCCGGTCACGGCAGGAAGAGTGACCGACGTCGATCTTCCGGACGCTATGGCCTCCTGAACGGCACTGTCTGCGGCCTGAACAACATCCCATGCAAAGCCTGCACCGGCGAACAGTGGTGTAATGGCAGAACCCTGATGGACCAGCCCGGAGCGACCCAGCAGTTCAGGTGCGACCTCAAAAATGGTGACCATGGCGCACGGTAAATTTTCCACCAACGCCTTCTGCAAGGACGCAAAACCAGGGCACGTGGCACGCTCGAATGCTTGCACGAAAATATCCACGCTGCCGCCGCACGTGAGGCCGATACTGAACCCGTCGTCGTCGGACATACCAAAATGAAGCAGCTCCGGGACCCCGGTGGCGAGCACTGTGGCAGCCTGTTCGATCACGCTGGCCTCGATGCAGCCACCCGAAACCGAGCCGATCGGCGACCCCTCGCCGGTGACCAGCATGGACGTACCGACTGCCCGCGGCGCAGATCCCTGGGTTCGGACCACCGTGGCCATCGCGACGCGCCGTCCGTCGGAAAACGCCTCGTTGAGCGCTTCCATCACTTCACGCATCGGCCCCGACCCTGCCTTGACGCGATTGCGCAGCCCGGATGCCGTTGTAGACCCGTTCCGGCGTCATGGGCAGCGACGTGAGCTGCGCCCCGGTGGCGTCGGCAATTGCCTGGGCAATTGCAGGGGCGATAGGCAGCATCCCTCCCTCGCCCATGCCCTTGGTTCCGAAGGGCCCAGCGCCGTGGCCCTGTTCCTGGGTGATGGAGAAGAAGCGCTGCGGGATGTCCTCGGCCAACGGGACGCGGTAGAGGAGTGCTTCACCATTCAGCAGCTGGCCGTCGTCGTTATACCGCAGTTCCTCAAAGAGTGCCTGCGCGAGTCCGAAGACCGCTGCGCCTTCGTCCTGGCCCCGGCAACCAAGCTTGTTCACCACCTTGCCGGCGTCGCCACTGACGACCAGCTGCAGGACTTCCACCCGCCCGGTTTCGGGATCCACCTCAACTTCGGCAGCTGCCCAGCCGATCTCCCAAAACATGCACGGCGCCTCCAGCGGGGCGCGGCTGGAATTACGTACCTTGAAGTATCCGTCCCCGGTGAACTCGTAGCCTGTCCCGCCGAACCTGTCCATGATCAACGGCGGAAGATCATGCGTGGCACCGTCGGCATCAATGATGTGCCAGTCCTGAAGGCGGATCGATTCGCGATCCAACCGCAGCTGCTCGGCCGCTACGTCCAGCACTGAGCACTTCACGCGTTCAGCAGCCTGCAGGACCGCGTGACCCATGACGGCGATGCCCGATGAGGCATTGGTTCCTTGGTCGAAGGGGGTGTTATCGGTGTCGATGGCCGCATATTTAACACGCTTCGGATCGCACGCCAGAGTCTCCGCCACAATCTGGCACAGCGCCGAATGGCCGCCCTGGCCCATTTCCACCAGGCCACAATTGAGGAAGACATCGCCGTTGGTGGCCACTTTGACCCGGGCCTGGGCGGGCTTGTTGACGCCGCCACCGTCCTTGATTCCCATGGCGACACCCATGCCACGGTTGGGTAAGCGGCTCCGGTCGCGATAGCTGATGGCGTCCGCTACGAGGTTCAAACCGTGCCGCAGGTCCGAGTCGATGGGCGTTTCGCCCGGGACGAATTCCTCGCCCAGGCCCTTGGCATTTTTCAGCCGCAGTTCCAGAGGGTCGAATCCCAGCCGCTCAGCGATCAGGTCCACTTGGCGTTCACTGGCCCAGGTGGCCTGGGTCGCGCCAAAACCACGGTATGCGCCTGCCGGCACTGTATTGGTGATGACCGCCTGGCACACCGAATCGATCCGCTTCCAGCGGTAGGCCCCCGGCATCCGGTAACCGGCTTTTTCGGCCACCAACGGACTTGCATCCGCATAGGCACCGCCGTTGAGCAACACCTTGGACTGGCGGGCCACGAACTCCCCATCAGCCTTGAGTCCCGACTTGACCGTGAGGATGGCATCATGCTGGCTCAAGGTCAGGAAGACTTCCTCGGTGCTCATGCAGTAGCGCACGGGTTGGCCGCCGGACAACTGCGACAGGCGGACGGCGATAGCCTCGGTTTTTGGGCCGTTCTTGGCCCCGAAGCCGCCGCCCAGCAACGGGACGTTCACCCGGACATCGTTCTCCGGCACGCCAAAGACCCGCGCCAGCTCCCTCCGCATGGGGAACGGGCTCTGGGTGGAGGTCCACACCTCGATCTGCCCGGAGGTCGCTTCGGCCACTGTGACAAAGGGTTCCAGGTGCAGATGGTTCATCCGGGAGAACGTAAACGTGTCTTCAAAAACGTAGTCGCACTCTGCCCAGACGCCCTCGTCCCCCGTTTCGTAGCGGAACTCGTAACTCACGTTGTGCGCGGTATGTGGCGCCCCGAAGGCGCCGTCCCCGTACGCTGGAGAGACGGCGTACGGCTGCTCCGGGAAAATGGCAGGTGCTGCGGGGTCCGTTGCTTCCTTGGCACCGAAAACAGCCGGCAACTGCTGGTACTCCACCTGAATCAAATCCAGGGCCGCGATGGCTGTGCGTTCATCCACGGCAGCAACTGCCGCAACGACGTCGCCAACGTAGCGGACCGAGTCCGTAGCGACGATGGGCTGGTCCTTGACGTAGGTACCGTAGGGCTTCAAACCACCGATCTCCTCACGCGTGAGGACCGCAGTGACTCCCGCCAGCGAGCGGGCCGCCGAGGCGTCGATGCCCAGGATCCGGGCATGTGCATGCGGGCTTCTGAGGACCTTGGCATGGAGCATTCCGGCCTTCTTGATGTCCACCGTGTAGAGGGCGCGTCCGGTGACCTTGGCGGTGCTGTCCAGGCGCGGGCGGTCGCGTCCCACGATCGGCTCCCCGGCCTCGCCGGGAGTGGCTGTCCCGTTCATTCCGACGCCCGTTCCTGCTGCTCCGCGGCGGAGAGCTCTGCGGCACGTTCCACGGATTCCAGGATCATTTCGTATCCTGTGCACCTGCAGGTATTCGAACTGATCCATTCCCGGATCCGGTCCCTGTCCGGTTGCGGATCCTGCCGCAGCAGGCCAGTGGTCAGCATCAGCATGCCCGACGTACAGAACCCGCACTGGAAGCCGCCACATTCCGTGAATGCCTGCTGCTGGGCACTCAACGTGCCATCTTGGCGGGCCAGGCCCTCCACCGTTTCAACCCGGGCACCCTCGACGTCGAAGGCAAACGTGGAACAGGCGGCTACCGGAAGGTCATTCACCAGGACAGTGCAGGCACCACAGACACTGCGCTCGCACGAGGCACGAACCCCTTGCTTTCCGCAGGCGTTGCGCAACACGTCCAGGACGGTCGCGCTGGTAGGAACACGATGCCTCTCGGGGCTTCCGTTCAGTTCGAATTCGAGATCGTGGGTAACGGGTTCGTGGCCGGGCACCGGCGATTCAAGGCTCATGGCTGGCTTCCTTTCCTTTGTTTTCCGGTTGCTTGGACGAGAAGACGGCGGCAAAGCACAGACGCCAGGTGCCGGCGGTAACTGATGGATCCGGCGTAGTCGGCCGCCTCCTCCGGGAGCTGCGCTGCAAGAATCTCTGCGACAGAGGCAGGGTCGAGGTCAGCTGTTGCAGTTCCACCGGCGGGATGGGAGAGGACGGTGTGGGAGAGGACATAGGGCCGCCTGTATTCACTCCCGCAGACGGCCGTTACCGTAACGTCGCCACTGGCGTTGCTTCGCACGGCCATGGCCACTGTGCTGACCGGGCGCATGGTGCGTTCGTATCCGAACCACAGCAGGGATGCGGTGTCCACGCTGACGGCTGTCATGACACCAGGGCTCCTGCGCTCCCCCTCCCAGAGCTTCGCAACCGGGAGGGTTGCAAGGTCTCCGCCCTGAAAGTGCATGCGAGCCTGGAGGGCGGACAAAATGACCGGCATTTCATAGCGGTACCGACGCGCAAGGAGGTTGCCTCCCAGGGTGCCGCGGTAACGGATCCGAACTGTTGCAATCGATCCCCAGGCCGCAGCCAGGGCCGGGAGGGAAGACAGGATTTCCGGACTCCTGCTGCCTTCGTAGTGGCTGACCAAGGAACCGATGCGCAGAGTTCCGGCGTCGTTCGAGACAGCCCGCAGTTCCTTGATTCCCTGCAGGGAAATCAGCACCTGTGGCTCCAATCCTTCGCGGATTTGGGCCATGAGGTCCGAGCAGCCCGCCGCGATCACAGCGTGTGGGTGCTGCCGGACCAGTGCCTCAGCTTCTCCCAGTGAAGCAGGCCGATGCAGAACAAACGGCGGGAGGGCGGACTGGCTCTGGGCTATCAGGCCCGCCCCTAATTTCTGGCCTCGCATTGGTCAGCCTTCTTTCACTCTCGCCATGTAGGCGCTTTCCACGGACTACCGCCGTGGTTGATTCCTGGTTTCGCAAACAACCGTCCCGGGTGGCCCGTTCGGGCCACCCGGAGCGGGCAGTTTCACTAGGCCGGGCGGTCGCCCTTCAGCGTGACCCGGTGCATCAGCCTGTAATGCGGGTGGTAGTCGCCCACTGCGTAATGCTGGGTGGAACGGTTATCCCAGATCACCAGGGAGTTGGGCTCCCACCGGAACCGGACCTGGTACTCGGGGGTCCGGGCGAGGTCCGTGAGCATGTTCCGCAGCGAGTCGCCCAGCTGCGTGGAAATACCCGTGAGGCGGGTGGTGAACAACGCATTGACGTACACGAGCTTGCGGCCCGTTTCCGGATGCTTGCGCACCACGGGGTGGGTCATGGGCGGGTATTTGCGTCGCGTTTCCTCATAGCGCGCCTCGCCATCCGGGCCTTGCCGGACGACGCCGGTCAGTTCCTTTTCCCAGTCGTGCACTCCTTCAAGCCCGTCGATGACGTTTTTTACGTTCTCCGGCAAGGCGTCATAAGCCGCGGTCATACTTGCCCAGAGGGTGTCGCCGCCGCACGGGGGAATTTCCTGCGCATGGAGGCAGGTGGCGGAGTTCGGCGTAGCCTGCCACGTGAGGTCGGAGTGCCACACGTCGGTTCCAGCAGCCCGGCCCCGGGACTCCAACACCTCAATGTGCGGATAGCCCGGAAGCGATGGGAAGAATGCGCTGACTTCCTGGGGATCGCCGAAGACCTTGGCGAACTCAATCTGGTCGTCCGGGGTAATTTGCTGGTCGCGGAGAAACAGCACTTGGTATTCAAGGAATGCTTCCCGGAGTTCCCGCCGGCACTCAGGAGTGATGCCCTCACGCAGATCCAGCCCGTGGATGTAGGCTCCGATAGTCGGTGTCGCACGTTCCACAGTGAATGTCTTGAACTCTTGATCATTGCCGCTCATGGTCGTTCCTTCCTTTTGTTTGGTCTGTTGCATGGAGCCCGTGTCCGTCAACGCTGACTGATCAGACGGGCTGCTTTTGTTGGGAATCCTTTGGTGTCGACTCATTCCGAATAGGTGGGGGCAGCAAATTCCTGCACATTGCCGTCGCTGCCCTTCCCGGCCCGCAAGGCCTTGTTTCGGATGACGCGCCCCAGCGCCAACGCACAGGTGATCGAAACCGCTCCGGCGACGAAGACGTAAATGGAGGTGGAGACCGACGCTTTTGTCGCAGCAAACAAGGCACCGGCAATAAGGGGTGCAATGGCGCTGCCGAGGAGGTTGCCAAGCGTGGTTGCCAGGGACAACCCGCTGTAACGGACCTTGGCGTCAAAGGCCGTGGAGAAGTACGCAGGCGACAATGCCCACGGGATGTACACGGCGATGGTTGCGGCGAAGTAGCAAACGGCGATCAAGCCGTACGAGCCGCCGTCGAGGGCGAAGTAGAGCGGAAACGCAACCACTACGATGAGTACAAGGCCCCACAGGTAAACCCGCTGTGCGCCGTATTTATCCGCCATGGCACCTGCTGCGGGATTGACGAAGAAACCAACGGCCGAGGTGATGATCACCAGCACCAGCATGGAGGTCGAATCGAACTCTTCCGACTTACCGGCGTAGACGAAGTTGTACACGGTGATGAGGTAGAAGAAGATGCCCGGAACCAGGCTTGCGCCGGCTACAAGGAACACCTGCTTCGGGTGGGTTCGAAGTACTTCGATGACGGGCATGCGCACAACGCTGTGGTTAGCCTTGACTCGATCGAACTCCGGGCTTTCTGCCACCTTTACGCGGATGACCAGGCCGGTGATGACCAACACGGCACTCAGCATGAACGGAACCCGCCAGCCCCAGGCCATGAAGGCGTCCGGCGACATGGATTCCAGCGGGATGTACAAGGTCATGGCAAGGATGAGTCCCACAGCCACGCCTGCTTGCGGCCAGCTGCCAAAGAAGGCGCGCCGGCCCTGCGGGGAGTGCTCGGTAGCCATCAGCACGGCCCCGCCCCACTCTCCGCCGAGCGCAAACCCTTGGCAAAGCCGCAGGATCACCAGCAAGACGGGGGCAAACACACCTATAACGTCATAGGTAGGCAACAATCCGATGGCGACCGTGGCTATGCCCATGATCAGGATGGTGAGGACCATCATCGGCTTTCGGCCCGCCCTGTCACCGAAGTGGCCGAAGACGATGGCTCCTACGGGGCGGGCGACGAAGCCGGCGGCGAAGGTCGAGAACGCGAGCAGCGTGCCGGTTGTGGGGTCGAAGCCCGGGAAGAAGAGCTGGTTGAAAACAAGCACCGCTGCGGTGCTGTAGATAAAGAAGTCGTACCACTCGATGGTTGTGCCGATGAGGCTCGCGATGGCGACCTTTCTCGGAGAGCTGCCGCCCGATGGTTGTGGGACCACTGCACTCATATTGTGCCTCCAGGTAATTTTGCAAACAGTCGGCCCCGCTTTGCGTGGGCCCTGGTGATCAGGGCAGCCAAGGCACCTGTCTGAGAGTGAGATCTGAAGTGATGCAAATTACTTCAGTGTTGATTATCTTATTGCTGAGATGTCTTGTGCGCAAGATCTCATTTTGGCAGTGGTGGAGCCCCCGAGGGGCTTCAGGCGTGGTGCGAACTGGAACCGTTTGCTGTGGGCTAGTCCCTTCGGCAGATGCTCATGACGTGGCGCCTTGATCGGCAGCGGGCACCATAATTCCCCACGCGAGGTCCTCGAGGATGTCCTGAATTCCGCGGATGTCCCGCAGGAACGGCGTACGGACGACGCTGCTGATCACATGCAGAGCTGCCTTCACGCGTACTCTGACTACTTCTTGATCCGTACCCGGATATGCGTCCTGGACCAGTGAGGCGACGTCGGCGACATAGTCGTTCTGCGCCTCCAAAAGGTTCTGCAGGTCCCGTTCGGGAACGTGCTGGCGCTCGGAGACGGCCAGTTGCAGGTATTCCGGGCAGGACAGCGAGAAGGAAATGTGCGACGACAGGATGCGCTGGAGCGCCGCGGATGAATCCGCGGCTTCAGAGAGGGCGCGCGACAAGTCCATCCAACGGACTTCCGTGGCCCGGTAAAGCGCGGCAGCGAGCATTTCTGCCTTATTGCTGAAGTGACGGTAGATGCCGGGGCCGGCTATCCCGACGTCGGCGCCGATATCGTCAAGGCTGACCGCATCAAAACCGGACCTAGCGAACTGCCGGATTGCAGCAGCCAACAGAGCCTCGCGGCGGCTGCGCGGCACGGAGAGTGCCGCACCGGCTCGATGGTCCGATTCCTTGATCGGCGGCAACGGCATATCGATCACAGTGCGGGCAAGCGTGGCGAGGTGGGTTTCCTCGTCCGCTTTCGAGAGCCGGTTCGGATGCCACGACACACTGACCATCACAGCGAACATCGCCCACGCCCGCAGATCGGCCTCTGCTGCGGGAAGCGCAGCAGAGCCGGACTGGAGCTTGCTGCTGATGGCGAACTTGGCGCCGCTGGCTATTTCGAAGCGGACCGCAGGCGGCAGGTGGCGGGATTCCCGCTCCCACAGCACGCCGTTCCCGCGATGCTCCAAAAGCGCCCGGCCGAGTGACAAGACCAACTGGCCAAGATCGCCGTCGGGCGCCTGGATGACGCTCTCCACAACAGGCTGGAGGTTCGCCGCCACGGCCTCCCGGAGCAGTTCGCCTTTGCCTGGGAAATGCCGGTACAGGGCCGACGGCTGCACAGAGACCGCCTTGGCCACATCGGTCATGCTGACTTGCGGATACCCCCGTTGCGCGAAGAGGTCCGCCGCCGCAGCGAGTATGAGGGCTCGGCGGTTGCGGGGCCGTGTACCGCGTTCCGGGGCTGTGGACGCTTTCTCCATATCTCAAGATTAATCAGATTCACTTATTGCGCAATAGCCCGCCGCGTGCCAAAGTTGAAGAACAAGCCACAGGAACTCATCTGCATCCATGAATGTGGGTTAGTAAGCGGGCTTACTGCACATCGCCGCAGCGGGACCGCCAGCCCTTTCCCGCAGCGCGAGCGGCACGGAAAGAACCTCGAAGGCCGAGGCAGATTCACTTACGGAACGTTGAGATGGTCGAAAACCGGGGGCACAGCAACAACAGTCAGCCTGGCGGCCCACCTGCCCGTGGACCCCAAGGAGCACAGGCCCCTGACCATCTCCTCGTGATATCCCCTTCGCCGCTCAAGCCAAGGGCGGCGTAAAACCAAGGGCGCCGTAGAGACAAAGAGCAACGTCCAGTGACAAAGGAGTCCCACATGAAACGACGTGCAATACTCGCCGTGGCCGCACTCTGCGGCTTCGCAGCCCTGACTGGCTGCAGCAGCAGTGGGGGTGAGACTCCCAATGCGTACGCTGCCAAGACTGACATCCCCACCGCAGCCGCCATGGATCCGGCGATCCTTGAGGCTGCAAACAAGGAAGGCTCGCTGTTGGTTTACGGCGAAGCCAACGAGGCATCCATGAAGCCGGTACTGGCCGCCTTCCAAGACCAATATCCGGGCATAAAGACCAGTTACATCAGCCTCGGCGGAACCGAAAGCTTCCAGCGCTACCTCAACGAGAAGGCCACGGGCGGAAAGACCGCAGACGTGATTGTCAGCCTGCAAGGCGCGAACTTCCTGGACTTGGTCAAGCGGGGCGACATTCAGGACTTCACGCCTCCTGCCGCTGCGCCACTGCCGGACTTCGCGAAACTCGCCCCGGGAGTCTTCGCCATGGAACTCAATCCGGTCATGGCGCTGATCAACACCACCCTCCTGCCCGAGTCCGAGCAGCCCGATTCCCTCGAGGCACTCGCCAGGATGTCCGGCGACCCTAAACTGGCGGGAAAGATCGTTACGTATGACGGCACCACGGAGTTCGGCTACACAGTCAACCACGCGTATATCGCCAAAGCCGGAGACGCGGGATGGAAAATCCTGGACCAGCTCGGTCCGAACACCAAGGTGGAAGCCAGCGCAGGACCCATGTTCAACAAACTCCTGCAGGGCGAGTACACCATGTCCTACTTCCAATCCGGTGCCACCAGGCCGCTGCTCACCGGCGCGACCGCCAAGGTACTGAACTACAGGTTCTTCAAGGACGGAACTCCCTTCATGCCCCGCGGCGCCGGGGCGACAACAGGTGGCAAGTCCCCCAACGCGGCAAAGGTGTTCGTCAATTTCCTCATTGACAAGGCCGGCCAGACAGCCGGTTGTACCGGCGGATTCGCACCCTACCTGGACGGCGTGGACTGCCCGGTAAACCTGGCAAAGGTCACGGAGCAACTGGGCGCTGAAAACATCAACATCGCCACGTGGGATGAGACCCTGATCAACGATTCGCCTGCGTTCAAGAACCGTTGGAAAGAGGCATTCGGACGATGAGCAGCTCCACGCTCGCCGTACCCGGGACGCAGGAGCGGCCTCCCGGGTACGGACCCATCAAGCGGGCATGGTTACCCGAAAAAGTCATCCACTACGGTGTCTGGTTGTTGACGGTCCTGCTGGTTCTCGGCCCGATCGTGCCGATTGTCTGGTCATCGCTCTGGTCCACACCCCTTTACGAGGGCGGTGGCAGCGCCACCCTTGAGAACTTCGGCAAGTTGGCGGCCGACCCCCTGTGGTGGTCGGCAGTGGCCAACAGCCTGCAGTTCGCCGTTTTCACAACCGTCGGGTCAGTGCTGGTGGGAACCACCGTCGCCCTATTGGTGGCACGGACCGACCTGCCGCTCCGGAAGCTCTACTCAGCTTTGATCGTCCTGCCCCTGGTCCTGCCCGGACTGGTGCTGATCGTTGGCTGGCAGTCGATGTGGTCGAAGAACGGATACGCCACCCACGTACTGGAGCAGTTCTCGCCTTTCAGTGTCCCCTTTGACCTCTACAGTGTTGCGGGAATGGTGGTCATGGGCACCGTCCTAGGCTCACCCGTGGTGTACCTTTTTGCCCGCGGGACGCTCTCCTCCGGTGACTCGACGCTGGAGGAAGCCGCCCGGTGCGCCGGCGCAGGTCCCCTCCGCGCCGTGCTCTCGGTGACCCTGCCCCTGCTGCGTCCGGCACTGCTGAATTCCGGATTGCTGGTGTTTGCCCTGGCCTTGGAAACACTCGGTATTCCGCTGATCCTTGGCACGTCAAAGAACATCGACATGATGTCCACCTATCTCTACCGGCAATGGACGGGAAGTGCCGACGGCGGCGGCGGAGTCCTCCCTGCAGGTGCCGTCATGCTGCTGCTCGCCGTCACCTTGCTGCTGTTGCTGCGCAACCGGCTGGCCGGGGACCTCGCCCGTTTCACCACCACCGGCGGCAAGTCATCGAGGCCTGCCAACGTCGTCAAGCTCGGCCCCCTGCGCTGGGTGCTGTCCGCCGTCGTCGGAATTGTCCTGGGCTCGGCGACCATCATTCCGCTGGGCGGCGTGATCCTCGCCTCGGTGACCGCGGTTCTGACGCCGGCAATCAACCCGTTCAGCCTCCTCACGCTTGACCACTTTTCGGCAATCCTGACCAACCCGTTGTACACCGGAGCCATCGGCAACAGCTTGCTGATCGCCACCGTTGGTGCCGCGATCGCCACAGCCTGCATCGCAGTCATCGCACTGGTCGCCCACCGCTCCACCTTCCGGTTCCGCGGATCCCTGGAACACATCGTGCTGTATCCCCGGGCCGTCCCGGGGATCATCACCGGCATGGCCTTCTTCTGGACTTTCGCGATCCTGGATCAATCAGGAACGTTCAGGGCCACACTCTGGGCCGTGGGAATCGCCTTCGGCGTCCGGGCCCTGGCCATGGGCTACGCCGCGTTCTACCCCTCCCTTGCCGCACTGGGTGAGGACCTGGACCGGGCTGCGCGCTCCGCAGGAGCGGATTGGTGGACCGCGATGCGAACCATCATCATCCGGCTCCTGAGGCCGGCCATGGGGATTTCGTTCGTCCTGCTTTTTGTGGCCATGCTCAACGAAGCCGACGCCGCAGTCTTCCTGGTAACCCCTGAAACGCAGGTTCTGGGACTGGCCATGCTCCAAATCGCGGCCACAGGCCTCGGCGGCACCGTCGCCGCCCTCGGAGTCATCCAACTCGTCATCACCGCAGCAGTCCTGGCCGCAGGACGCCTTCTGTTTGGAGTTCGCCCCAATGTCTGATCTGGTCATTACCAACCTCACCAAGAAGTTCGGCCACCTGACGGTCCTGGACAACGTATCGGTGACCGCTTCCGACGGGCAGATCCTGACCCTGCTGGGGCCCAGCGGTTGCGGGAAGTCGACAACACTGTGGTCGGTCGCAGGACTGCTCAAGCCCGACGGCGGCAGCATCGTCGCGGGCGACCGCACCTTGTTCGATCACGGCACGTCCGCTTTCCTGCCTCCGGAACGCCGCGACTGCGGCGTGGTCTTCCAGTCGTATGCCGTGTGGCCGCACATGAAGGTCCGCGACAATGTCGGCTACCCGCTGAAGCTGCGACGGTACAAATCCGATGCACTCCGCCGCCGCGTCGACGAAGTTCTTGAACTGGTGGACCTCGCCGATCAGGCAGACCGCTACCCGCACCAGCTCTCCGGTGGTCAGCAACAACGCGTCGCCTTGGCGCGTGCCCTGGCCTTCCCTCCCCGGCTGCTGCTGCTTGACGAGCCGTTTTCCAACCTTGATGCCAAGCTGCGGGAACGGACCCGCGACTGGTTGCTCCAGCTGCAACGCAGGATTGGCGTGACCACGGTGTTCGTGACCCACGACCAAGACGAAGCGCTGGCCATGAGTGACAAGATCGCGGTCATGTCGGCCGGCATGGTCCGGCAGATCGGCACGCCTGAGCAGATCTACAACGATCCCGCCGATATATTCGTGGCCGATTTCGTGGGCACCAGCAACCTGCTGGAGGGCACGGTCATCTCCCGGTCCAAGGGAGTTTTGACGATCAAAATCGACGGATTGGACCAAGCGATCCACGTGCCGTCGTCCTTGGATTCCGACGGCGTCGTGGTTGCCGTCCGGCCTGAGGCCCTGGCCTTGTTGCCCGACGACGCACCATCCGAGGGCTATGAAATGACGGTCAACGGCCCCGTCCTGGAGAGGTCCTATCACGGCCATCACTTCAGGTACAGGGTGGGGGTCGGCGAGCAGTCGCTGGTGGTGGAAACCCGCGACCGGACGGACTCGTCCCATGTGCGCGTGGGCATCCCACGGGACGGCTATAAGTTGTTCCAACCCCGCACTGCCCCGGCAACCAAGGGCGCCCTGTGATTCCCGTCGGGTCCCCCTACCCGATCCGCATCGACCTTTTCAGCGACACGATTACCCGGCCTTCAGGGGCCATGCGGCAGGCCATGGCCCACGCCGAGGTGGGGGATGAACAAAAGGGTGAAGACCCCTCCACCAACGAACTCGTTGCCCTGGCCCGGGAACTGCTGGGCAAGGAAGAGGCGGTCTTCCTGCCATCAGGGACCATGTGCAACCAGATCTCCTACGCCCTGCACTGCCGCCCGGGCGATGCGATCCTTGTTGACGACAACGCGCACTCGCTCCGCCACGAGGAAACCGGGGCACCAGCCTTGGCCGGAGCCTTGTTCAGGCCCATCAAAGCCGATCGTGGTGTTTTCTCCGCTGACCAGCTCACAGCGGCCCTCGGGCCCGAGGGCCGGTCGATGGCCCGGAATGCGGTGCTCTCCATTGAGCAGCCTTCCAACCTCGGCGGCGGCACATGCTGGTCCCTGGAGGGCATCACCTCCGTGACCGCGGTAGCACGGGCGCATCAGATCGAGACCCACATGGACGGCGCCCGCCTGCTCAATGCGGTAGTAGCCACAGGAGTGTCCGCCCGCGATTTCTGTGCCCCGTTCGACTCAGTCTGGCTGGATCTCAGCAAGGGACTGGGTGCCCCCCTGGGAGCAGTGCTGGCAGGAGACGCGGATTTCATCAGCGAAGCCTGGCGCCTGAAACAACGGTGGGGTGGCTCCATGCGCCAGTCCGGCATCGTGGCTGCGGCCGGCACCTTTGCCCTCCGCAACAACGTGGACAGACTGGCCGACGACCACGCCAACGCCCGCCTCCTGGCTGAGCTGCTGACCGGCCACCGCAACATCTCGATCGACCCCACGACGGTTCAGACCAACATTGTCCTCTTTGACCTGGTGGACTGCCCAGTCACTGCACCGGTTCTGGTGGAGCGCCTGCTCCGGAAGTGCGGGGTTCGAATGGGCGCTTTTGGCCCGTCCACGATCCGTGCCGTCACCCACCTTGATGTGGACACCGCAGGTGTACGCCTCGCCGCGGAAGCCCTCTGCGAATTGCTGGACGAAACCTACTCAATGCACGTGAGCAAGAAGGAGCTCCTGACATGACCACCACCATTGACGTGACGGACCGGCCCCTGCCGTTCAGCGCCCCCCGGGCTGCCCGGCGGGGTGACGAAGTCACCGTATTGCTCAACGCGCGTGTTGTTGATCCCGGGACGGGCACATCCTCTTCCCCCAGCGACGTGTGGCTCCAAGCGGGGCAGATCTCCCGCGTCACCCCTGCGGGCCGGGTACCCGGCGCAGGGAATGTGCTTGACCTCAAGGGAAACTTCGTGGCTCCCGGAATGATGGATGCCCACGTCCATCTGGCCTTCGACGGCGGCGACGACCCCAAGGCCACACACCAGGCCAGCAGCGATGAAGAAATCATTGCGCAGGTTGTAGCGAACGCACGGATTGCGCTCCGGGCCGGTATCACCACAGTTCGCGACTGCGGAACGCCCAGGCGGCTGCTCGCTCCCATACGGGCAGCACTGGGGATGGCATCGGACGTCGCAACTGTGGTTCATTGTGGTGCTCCGCTCTGCAGGGTCGGAGGGCACGCCCACGACATGGGCGGAGAAGTACGGACCCGGCACGACGTCCACACCCTGATCGCTGAACAGCACGCGGCCGGTGCCACCTGGATCAAGCTCATGGCCAGCGGCGGCGGCTTCACGCCCGGGACCAGTCCCAGCGTCTTTGAGTTCGATCCCGTGCTTCTCCGGGAGGCAGTAGTGATCGCCGGTTCCTACGGCATGAAGACCGCAGCGCACGCACACGCCAGCTCCTCCATTGCCGCCTGCATTGACGCCGGCGTCCATACGCTGGAACATGCCTCGATGCTGGGGCCCGACGAACGATGCTCCCCCGATCCCGGGCTCTTGCGCAGGGCGGCCGATGCCGGCATCCACATTGTGCCGACCGTCATAGCGGCAGACATTGTCTCGCGGCAATTGCAGGAGGGACGCCAGGTATTGGCCAACCCGCTTGACCGCAACGTGGTGGCAAGGCTCGAATCGCGGTTCACCAACGTGACGGAGTTCCTCCACTCCGGCGTGTCCATCGTGGCGGGGACGGACGCGGGCCCTGCGCACGTCACCTTCGACCTCCTTGCCCGCGAGCTGGAGCGCTACGTTGCTGCCGGCCTCACAGCACAGCATGCGCTGAAATCCGCGACCACTGAAGCCGCCTCCATGCTTGGGTTGGAGTCGCAAGTGGGACGCGTCCGGCCCGGCTTGTGGGCCGACCTCATCTTTACTTCGGCAGACCCCCTCCAAGACATCACCACCCTCCAAACGCCCCTTGGAGTTCTCAAGCGCGGACTGTTGATCGCGCACTAAGCAGCGGCGTTACCCCACAACTTTGGCGGCCCGTCTCCGCGGCATCCGCCATACCCCTGTCCCACCGACACCCCCAGTAAGGCATCGTATGAATCCAACCCCAGTCAGCGACCCCCTGGCCAGCACTGCAGCCCCGACGCTTTGCACCCCTGAATTGGAGGCCCTTGCCGCGATAGAACGACGGGTGCTGTGGCTTGCGACCTCAATCATCCATCACGCCAACAGGGTGCGCCCCAACCCTTCCGGCATCAAGGTTGGCGGCCACCAGGCCTCGAGTGCCTCCATGGCCACGATCATGACCTCTCTGTGGTTCGGGCAACTCCGCGCGGAGGACCGTGTTTCCGTGAAGCCCCACGCCTCGCCGGTGCTCCACAGCATCAACTATTTGCTGGGCAGCCTCGACGAGAAGTACCTCACCACGCTGCGTGAGTTCGGGGGCCTGCAGAGCTACCCCAGCCGCGCCAAGGATCCGGATCCCGTCGACTACTCCACGGGCTCCGTCGGCATCGGGGCCACCGCGCCCATTTGGGGTGCCATCTCGCGGCGGTACATCGAAACCGTGAGCGGGGGGACTGTGAACGGCGGGACTGTGAGCGACGGGTCTGTGAGCGGCACACCGGACAGGGGGCGCCAGTACTCGTTGGTAGGCGACGCGGAGCTCGACGAGGGCGCCATCTGGGAAGCTGTCCTGGACTCGAATGTTGCGGATCTGGGGGAAATCGTCTGGATTGTGGACCTCAACAGGCAGTCCCTTGACCGGGTGGTGCCGAACGTGGCCGCAGGCAAAATCGAGCGCCTGTTCGAGGCTGCCGGCTGGCAGGTCATCACCGTGCGTTTCGGCCACCTGCTGGAAAGCCTCCTGGGCCGGCCCGGCGGCGGCGCGCTGCGGAAGCGCATTCTCGACATGTCCAACCCGGAATACCAGCGGCTGCTGCGCTGCTCCCCCGAGGAAGTTCGACGCCGGCTCCCTGGCGGGGGCGCCGACGCTGCGGATATCGCGGAGCTGATTTCCGGCGTCGACGACCACACCCTGACCCGGGCCATCAGGAACCTCGGCGGCCACGACCTCGCCGCGCTCCGCGAAGCGTACTCCCGGATCGATGACACCCGGCCTACCGTGATCATCGCCTACACCATCAAAGGCAACGGCCTGCCTACCGAGGGCCATCCACAGAACCATTCCTCGCTGCTCACCGTGGACCAGTACCGCCAACTCGCGGACGCCATGGGCGAGGACCCCGACACACCCTGGGGACGTTTCGACGCCGACAGCACCGAGGGCCAACTGGTGCGGACCACTGCAGAAGCCCTGCGGCGCGTCGCTCAACCTGCAACGGCCCCGCCCGCCGTCCCGGTGGACTTCGGCAGGACGCCGTCGGGGACGGCAACCACGCAAGCAGCCTTGGGCCGAACCTTGCTCGACGTCAACCGTGCGGCACCCGCTGTCGCGCGCCGGCTGGTGACCGTCAGCCCGGACGTCAGTTCCAGCACCAACCTTGCCGGCTGGGTGAACAAGGTAGGCGTGTGGTCGGTAGAAGAACGGACCAACTGGTTCAGCGACGACGCCGAGACCGTCATGCACTGGCACGAAAAACCCACCGGCCAGCACATAGAACTTGGCATCGCCGAAGTGAACCTCGTGAGCCTGCTGGGCGAACTCGGCGCAACCTGGAGCCGATGGGGACAGCCGCTGTTCCCCATCGGCGTACTCTACGACCCGTTCGTGGAGCGGGCCCTGGAACCCTGGTCCTACGGCATCTATGCCGGCGGGCAATCCATTCTGGTCGGCACCCCGTCGGGGGTGACGCTTGCCCCCGAAGGCGGGGCACACCAGTCCATCAAGACCCCGTCCATCGGTTTGGAACAGCCCAACTGCACCAGCTACGAGCCCGCTTTCGCCATCGACGTCGAGTGGACGCTGCTGGCGTCCATGTCCCAACTGGGGCGCCCCGGCGGCAAATCCGCCTACCTGCGGCTCTCCACGAAACCCGTCGACCAGCAATTGGCCGCCGTACCGGCCGATCCCGCCGCCCGGGAGCGCCGCCGTCGTCAAGCAGTGGCCGGCGGCTACCTCCTGCGGGCTGCCCCTGCCCCGGCTGCGACCATCGCCGCCATGGGCGCCATGGTGCCGGATGCGCTTGCCGCCGCCGATCGCCTGACCGCACAGGGCACCGCCGTCGACGTCGTCTGCGTCACCAGCCCGGGCCTGCTTTATGAAGCCCTGCAAGGCCGCAACGGACAAAACCCGGACGCACCCACCTGGATCCTGGACCAGATCCTGCCCGCTGAGCGGGCAGTCCCCATGGTGACCGTGCTTGATGGCCACCCCCACACCCTCGCGTTCCTCGCAGGCGTGCACCAGGTCAAGAGCCGCAACCTCGGCGTGGACGCTTTCGGACAGGCGGGCGCCGTCGACGACGTCTACCGCTACCACGGGATCGACACCGACAGCATGGTCCGTGCTGTCCTGGACCTCGTGCAGTGACAACCGGCCCGGCGGCTAGGTCCCGCAGAAGGTGCGGTAGGGACCGAAGCCGTCGGGTGCCGGTTCAGCGAACCGCTCAAAGCCCGGCCGTTCCAGCCATGGCGAGGTGACGGCCTCAAGCAACGCAGTAACCGGGCCGGTGTCCCCGCCGCTCGCTGCCGATAGGGCCTCTTCCACCAGGTGGTTCCGCGGGATGTAGGCGGGGTTGACCTTATCCATGGCGTCAGCGTCCGGTTTCGCTGCCTGCCACGAAGCCAGCCAGCGGTCAAAACGAGGGAGGTCCAGGACCATTCCGCGGGCGGGGGCGGCATTGCCCCGGGCCGCCTGGCCGAGCTTCCGGAAGAACGACGTGTAGTCGGCGCCTGCTTCCTGGACAATAGCCAGCAGTTCATCGACCAGTGCTGAACCGTCTACCAGCGCTGAACCGTCTTCCCCTGACGTGGCGAGGGAGAGTCCGATCTTCTTCACCATGCCCTCAGACCAAGCGGCACTGTATTGGGAGCGGAATCCTTCCAGGGCTTCGACAGCCATGGCAACACCCCGCTCCTGGTCCGGGTGGATGAGGGGGAGCAGCGATTCAGCGAACCGGGCAAGGTTCCATTCAGCCGCGGGAGGCTGGTTCCGGTACGCATAGCGGCCCGTTTCATCGATGGAGCTGAAGACCGTGCCGGGGTCGAAGCCTTCCATGAAGGCACACGGGCCGTAATCAATGGTTTCGCCTGAGATGGTCATATTGTCGGTGTTCATCACCCCGTGGATGAAGCCCACCAGCATCCACCGGGCAACGAGGGATGCCTGGGCAGTAATGACGGACCTGAGCAGGGCAAGGTATGGATTGTCCTCCTCGCCGGCTGCGGGGTGGTGGCGCTGGACGGCGTGATCGGCCAAGCGGCGGAGAAGATCCATGTCATTGGTGTTGCGGGCGTACTGGAAAGTCCCCACCCTCAGGTGACTGCCGGCCACCCGGGCAAGGACTGCTCCGGGCTGCACGGACTCCCGCTGTACGTGGGCTCCTGTTGCGACCACCGCCAGGGACCTTGTGGTGGGAATGTCCAGCGCGTGCATGGCCTCGCTGACGATGTACTCACGCAGCATCGGACCCAGAACGGCCCGGCCGTCACCGTTCCGGGCGAAAGGGGTCCGCCCCGAACCCTTCAAGTGCAGGTCACGGATCCGCCCTTCGACGTCGGTGAGCTCCCCCAGCAGCAACGCCCTGCCGTCACCAAGCCGGGGCGAATACCAGCCGAATTGGTGCCCCGCGTAAGCCTGCGCTACCGGCGCCGCACCTGCAGGGACGGCGCCGCCCAGCAGCAACCGGACACCTTCCTCGCTCCGCAGGAACGCGGTGTCCAGGCCAAGCTCCCCCGCCAGTTCCTCGTTGAGAACCACCAGCTGCGGGGCAGGCGCCTGCTCCGCCTGCCACGGCACGGACAATTCCGGGAACTCCGTGGCGAAGAGGTTTCCCAGGACAACTGTGGGCTGCGCAAATGCACTCATGCTCCCATGCTATCCGCCGCATCCCGAACTAATCAGGATGCTTATTCCCCGTGATGCCTTCAGTCGCCGCATGATGCTCAGCGGCCGTTGGGGCATCAGTCGATCCGCTGGCGGCCAAGCCCCGCATAGATGTGGGGTCGTTTGGAGCGAAGGAACAACGCGTATGCAATCCCGCCAAGGAAGAGGGCAAAGGTGAACGTCATGAAGATGATGGTGAGGAGCTGCGATCCCCCGATGAGCTCGGGGTAATTGGCTATGGCCAGATACGTGATCGCGCCCAGGAACAGGACGCTGATGACAGGTGCAACCACCGTCTTCCACACTGATTCCGGTGCGAAGCTGCGACGCCTGACAAAATACACGAGCACGGCGAAACTCGTAATGAACATGAGAAGCAGCACCGCGAAAGTTCCGCTGCCGCTGGCGATGGGGTAGAGAACTTCCGGGGCGACACCCAGGACGGTAAAGAGGATGATGGCCGCGGCCCAAACGATGCCCACTGCTACGGCGGAAACGTACGGCGACTTATGGCGCCGGTGAACCCGGCCCAGGAACGACGGCAGGGCGCGATCCGAGGCCAAGGCGAAGCTATACCTCGCGGCAATGTTCTGAATGGACAACATGCACGCAAGCACTGAGGTGATCAGAAGCAGAACCGCGATGTCCGCAAAGATTCTGCCGACAAGTCCAGTGACGGCATCGCTGAACAAGTTGACTGTATTGCTCTCAGCTTCTCCCTGGACCTTCTCCGGCCCAAGAAACGCGATGAACGCCCACGCTGCTACCGCGTAGAAGAGGCCGATGCCTGCTACCGCCAGGTACGTGGCGCGGGAGATGGTCTTATCCGGATCCTTGACCTCATCCCTGTAGATGACAGTGGCTTCGAAACCGAAGAAGTTCCCCACGGCAAACAACAACGCCAATCCCAAGGTGGCGTCCGTGATCGATGGCAGGGCAAATCCAACACTCTGGACGGTCTCGAGACCGTTGGCGGAGAACGAGGCGATGTCGAAAACGATGATGACGGCCACCTCGAGCAGCATCACGATAGTGAGCAGCTTCGCCGACAAATCAATGCGGTTATAAGCCAGTACCGTGGTGACAGCCGTTATTGCCAGCGCATACCAGTACCAAGCGATGTCCGGACCACCAAGGGTGCTGGCCACGAATCCTTGCAGCGTCACCCCGAAGAAGGATGGGGCGAAGAATCCGATGAAGATATAACCGATAAGCGCCAGGAACGCACCCCCCAGACCCGCAGGCTTCCCCAGGCCCGCAGTGACGAAGGAATAGAAACCACCCGGGCCTTGGACGCTGCGGCTCATCTTGACGAAACCCACAGAGAAGATCAGCAGCATGAGCGTCACGCCGATGTAAATCGCCGGTGCCGTCTGGCCGCTGAACATCAGCAGGACGGGGAGGGTACCGGCTACGGTAGCCAAGGGCGAAGAGAAGGCCAGAACATTCATTGCGAGCTCGCCGACTCCCATGTTGCCGCTGAGCCGGTTTTCCTTGTTCTGACGCGTCACCTTTGGTACGTCAAGCGAGGTGTTGTTCATGTAATCCTCATCACTGGTTGTTCAATGCTGAATGAGAGTATCGACTGGTCTCCAGCCGATGCTGTGCCGGATTGGGACACCCTTGCCGTTATCAGCCCGGCAAGGGCCGGGGTCCCGTCCGGGCCCGGATCCGCTTCGGGGTTTAGTGCGCGGCGGCGGCGACCATCCGGCCAGGAACGGGCTCCCGGCTTCCGACGTCAAGAATCGATCGGGTCAACTCGACGGCGTGGTCTGAAAGGCGTTCCAGTTCGGCTTCGGTTCCGTTCCACGCGGACCATCGTTGTGCTCCGTCGAGCACCGTGAAGACCGCTTTGATGCCTTCAGCGGTGATGCTCCTTCCCATTTCTTCCGCCGCCGCGCCGTACATGCGTTCATGCAGCTCCAGCCACGAATAGGCTTCTTCACGCGCATCCGGGTCCAGGAATGGCGCCACCTTGTCCCTGGCAACCAGGAAGTTCCAGAGATCGGCTTCAGGCCGCCGCAGCTGCTGGGCAAAATGGAAGCGCACGAGCACCTCCCAGTACTCCTCGGGACTCCTCGAGGGCAGGGCGACGTCGAGCAGGTCATGGGCGAATCTGTACGTGAACCAGCGGAGTGACTCGGCGACAATCTCGTCCTTGCCGTGGGGAAAGCTCGAATAGAGGCTCGGAGCCTTCAAGCCAAGCTCGTGGCCCAAGGTGCGCATTGACACCGATTCGAAGCCGTGTTCCGTGGCCAGGCGAAGAAAGGCGGCCAGCGTACGGCGGCGGGCAGGAGATTCGGCGGACCAATCCCGGCGGGCCAGAAACTTCTTGATGGCGGCGTTTGCCTGCTCACGCGGCGATTGACTCATGGCTTCCTCAGGATGGGATGACTCTCCCTAGAGTCTAACTAACGGTCGTTAGGCAGGGAAGGGTTCTTCGTCCCGCTATGAGCCCGGTGTTGGCCATGGCGAGGCGTCGCTGATGTCGCGCCCTTGAGCCATGTCCGGAAGGATCCGGTGGACGAGCTTCCCGGAGCGCTTCACGTGAAGGTCAGTCCGCTCGCCAAGATCGGTTTCGTTGAAGCGTGCCGATGCCCGCAACCATTCGGCGTGCCGTCCTTCTGCGAGCTTCCTGTTCATCATCGAGATCAACTCTCAAAAATAAGGGGGTTGTTGGGTCTCTTCAAGCATCAATCCCCTGCCAACGCACCAACCGTGTCAGTTTGGGACACCCGAGGCTGCGCGCCGCCCGGTCATCATGAACCAGGCACCCGCCCGGCTTCGCGGGACGGTCCGGGATCCAACGCCACCGCCAAATGGAGGCTGGAGCGATTGGAATCAAGCTGCGAGACCTGCATGGCGCAGCTGAACCCGTCTGTCAGGACCAGCGCCCCGCCGCCGGCTGCCAGCGCCGGCGCAAGGGAGTGCCGGGCTACCTGCATGGACACGTCGAAGTGTTCAGCCTCAAAGCCAAAGTTGCCGGCAACTCCGCAGCATGAGGACGACTCCACGAGCTCCGGCACACCCCAGGCTTGGAGAACGCGCTTCTGGGCGCCGGAGCCGAACACGGCGTGTTCATGGCAGTGGGTTTGCAGTACGGCCTTTTCCGGCGCTGGGGCCGTGGGCCTCCAGCCGCGTGACATCGCTTCATCAACGGCGACGGAGAACGAGCGGACCCGGGCAGCTACCCGCGCAGCCGCCGCCCCGCCCATCATCTTGGGACCCTCGTCACGGATGGTGGCCGCGCAGCTCGGTTCCAGGACCACGATGGGCCGGTCAGTTCCGTCGTCGAGCCTGGTAATCAGCCGTGCCAGCCGGCGTCGCGCCCCGTCACGTTGACCAGTGGAGATCCACGTCAGGCCACAGCAGGCGTCCGGGGTGCAGCCCACGGAGGCGCCCGAGTCGCGCAGCACCCGGGCAGCGGCCGGGACTACTTCGGGGCGGAAGGCCCGGGTGAAGCTGTCGATGAACAGGAGGAGGTCGGCATTGTCCGTGAAGCGTGCCTCACGCACCCGGCGCCGGATCCGGCCCCGCTTTGCGAAGTCCGGTAGCCGGCGTCGTGCACTGACGCCCAGCCATTCACCAACGATGCGGAAGGGGCGGACAGCGGTTCCCGCGTTGGCGATCGGCGCGATGCGCGTCAGAAACGGAAGCCAGCGCGGCAGCCAACCGATGGAGTAGTGCGTGAACGGCCTGATCTTGCCGCGGTAATGTTCATCCACCAGTTGGGATTTTGCTTCGGCGATGTCCACTCCCGTGGGACAGCCGGCGGAACACGCTTTGCACGACAAACAGAGGTCCAGGGCCTCGCGGACTTCGGGGCTGGACCAGCCGTCATGGCTGGTTCCTTGGGCCCGCACCAGTTCCTGAAGGACCCTTGCCCGTCCCCGCGTGGAGTCCTTCTCGTCCTTGGTGGCGCGGTAGCTGGGGCACATGAATCCGCCGGACGTCGCCCGGCAGCGCCCCACCCCGATGCATGCGTGCGTGTTGCCCACAAACGGGCTCACCACCGGGAGCAATTCACGGTTTCCTGCAGAATGCACGACGGCGGTACCCGGCGCCGCGTCGGGCTCGCCGTGGCCGGGGCCGGGTTGGGCAACACCCGCCAAGGCAAGCGATGCGGCGAAGGGTTCGGGGTCCACGATGATTCCGGGATTGAGGATTCCTGCAGGGTCCCATTGGTGCTTGAATGCTTTGAAGATGCCAAGCATTGCCGGTGTGTACATCACCTCCAGCAGTTCGCTGCGTGCGCGACCGTCGCCATGTTCCCCGGACAGTGATCCGCCGTGGGCCACCACGAGCTTGGCCGCCTCCCGGGTGAATTCCTCGAACGTATGACGTCCGTTGTCGCTGCGGAGATCGTAATCGAGGCGCATGTGGACGCAGCCGGCGCCGAAGTGTCCGTACATGAAAGCGGTGTAGCCGTACCTCTCCACGAGGGGCAGCAACTCCGCGAGGTAGTCCGCCAATCGATCCGGGGCAACGGCGGAGTCTTCCCAGCCCGGCCATGTTTGGATCCCGTCAATCCGGCGGGATGACAGCCCTGCCCCGTCTTCACGGACGCGCCAGAGCTTGGCCCGCTCCAGGGGTTCGGTGACCAGGGCATGATCGAGGATCCTGCCGTCGGCGGCGAGTTTGGCCAGCAGCCGCTCACAAGCAGCCGAGGCCTGCTGAATCGTGTCCCCGGGGAATTCGACCATCAGGAACGCCTTGCCCTGCGGCAGGGAGTCAACGCTGCCGGCACCACGCCTGTGGCGCATAATGTCCACAATTGACGCGTCCAGGCCTTCGATGGCGCTTGGCTTGGCGGCGAGGATGGTCATCACGTCGCGGGCGGAATCTATGGTGTTCGCATAACCGAGGCACAGCAGCGCTGTTGTGCGCGGCTTGGGAACCAGGCGCACCTTGGCCCTGACCACGATGGCGCAAGTGCCTTCGCTGCCGGCCATGGCAGCGGCAACATCCAGTCCGTTTTCGGGCAACAGGTGTCCCAAGTGGTAACCCGAGACCTGCCTCGGGATGTTTCCCAGTTCTACCCGGAGTGCAGCCAGGTTGGCCTGGGCGAGCTCCTTCAACCCGTGGAGCAGCTCTGCTGCCCGGGCAACGGAGTGCCCGTCCCGGTGATCAACGGCGCATAGGAAGTTCCGCCCGGCGCGCAGGTAGGCACCGTCAGCCGTGACGAGCTCCACCTCCTCGACATGCTGCGTCATGCGTCCATAGGCCACTGAGTGGTTGCCGCAGGCGTCGTTGCCAATCGAACCGCCCACGGTGGCCCGGGTCATGGATGAGGGATCGGGAGCAAAGGTCAACGTGCCTTCCGTGACGGACTCTATGTACGAGCGCAGCTCACCGAGGACCACGCCGGCATCCACCCACACTGCTGCCTCGCCGGCGTCGGGCTTTTCCACGGCCGCCATCCGGCGTGACAGGTCCAGCACCAAGGAAGTGCCGATCGCATTGCCCGCCATGGACGTGCCGCCGCCGCGCGGCGTGATGGATATGCCCAGGGCCGAACATTCGCGCACGACTGCCCTGACGTCGTCGACGTTTGCCGGAAAGGCTACGGCGGCAGGCCGGACGCGGTAGTTGGAGGCGTCGTAGGAGTATTCGGAGAGGCGACGCGGAGAATCGTCCACCTCAATGCCTTGCCCGCGCAGAGCGGCAAGCAGCCGCGTCAGTGTTGGGTCTCCGCCGTGGCCGTGGGGCATGATCGACTTCTCCATTTCCATAGTGGTCCTTTGGAAGTCTAGGCGGGGGCCCGCCAGGCGGACTGTGCCAAAACAGAACGGGCACAGCGGACGGAATCCGCTGTGCCCGTTTCCTTATGCGGAAGTGGCTACTTCAGGAACTCGGACAGGTTGTCCTTGGTGATGAGGGTGAATGGCAAGGTGTAGCGGTTGTCCACATTGGAGCCGTTGAGGAAGTCCGTAACAACCTCCACTGCCTTGACGCCCTGCCCCGCGGAGTCCTGGCGGACCGTCGCGGACATGGTGCCGGCCTTGATGTCCTGCAAGGCAGGCTCGGTTCCGTCGACGCCGACTACTGCTTTGAACTCAGCCGTACGGCCTGCGTCCTCAATGGCCGACGCGGCACCAATGGCCATTTCGTCGTTATTGGCCACCACGGCGTCAATCTGGCCGGACGGGAAGCGCTGGAGGGTGTCTTCCATGTTGCGCTTGGCGTCGTCGCGGCTGCCCTTGGCCTGGAATTCGGCCACGATCTTGAAGTTCTTGTTGATCGTCTTGTCGAATCCGGACTTGCGGCGGTCGGTCCACGAGGCACCGTAGATGCCCGCGGCGAACACCAGGTTGCCGCCGTCGGGCATGACCTTGTTGAGGTACTCGGCCTGCATCTGGCCGGCTACGGTGTCATCGACACCGATGTAGCTCTTGTAGCCGACGTCAGAGCCTTCCGCGAACTCGGTGGACAGGATGAACAACGGGATGTTGGCAGCGATGACCCGCTTGGCGGCGTTCTGGCTGGCATCGCCGTCCAGGGGCTGCATGATAACAGCGTCCACCTGGCGGGTGAGGAGGTCCTCAACCTGGTTCAGTTCGCTGCCCACATCCTTCTTGGAGTCGGTGATGTTGAGCTTGACGCCCTTTTCTTCAGCCGTCTTCTTCATGGCGTCGGTCATGTGCGCCAAGTCCGGGTCCTGCAGGTCGAGGACCACAACGCCGATGTTGTAGCTCTTCCCGGACTGTTCGGAACCGCTGGCGTTGCTGCTGCCTCCGCAGCCGGTGAGGGTCAGGGCTCCGGCAGCCAACATGGCTGTGGCCGCAGCGAGCTTGTGTCGCATTCCCATGGTTGTTCCTTTCAGTGGTTTTTGTCTGTGCGCTTGGAGATGGTGGTGTTGCGTTGGTTGGGTGCTGGACTAGTCGGATTTCCAGCGGTTCAGCAGCACGGCGAGGACGAGGATCACGCCCTGTACGCCCTGCTGGTAGTAGGAGGAAACGCCGAGCAGGTTCATGCCGTTCATGACGACGCCCAGCAGCAGGACACCGATCACGGTTCCCCGGATGGTGCCGACACCGCCGAAGAGGCTCGTGCCGCCAATCACGACGGCGGCGATCACCTGGAGCTCGTATCCGGTACCTGCCACGGGTGCGGCGCCATCCAGGCGGGCCGTCAGGACAAGACCGCCCAAGGCAGCCGTCACGCCACCGATCAGGTAGACGGTGAAGAGCACCCGGCTGGTGGAGATGCCCACTTTCTTGGCCGACTCTTCGTTGCCGCCCACGGCGTACACATGGGAGCCGAACTTGGTACGGCTCAACACGAACTCACAGATGATAGCGGCCAGCAGGAAGATGATCACGGGGACCGGAACGGGACCCAGGAAACCGGAGCCCAGCCATTCGGCCGGTCCGCTCAACCCGGAAACAACCTGTCCGTCAGTGATGACCAGGGCTGCGGTACGGGCTATGGCCATGGTGGCCAGCGTGGCCAGGAAGGGAAGGATTGCTCCCCAGACAACCATGGCTGCGCTGAGGAAACCGACCAAGAGTCCCACACCCAGGCCGGCTATCAGCGGGAGCCAGAAGGCGCCGCCACTGGCGGGAGCCAGGATGGCGAATGTCATGCCCGCCAAGCCGACGACCGAACCAACCGACAGGTCGATACCCGCGGTGATCATGATGAACGTCATTCCCAGCGCGATCAAGCCGATAATCGATGACTGCCGGACCACATTCACGATGTTGTTCAGGGTCAGGAAGTTCGGCGCGGCCGCGGCAAGGACGATGAGGATCACCACGAACAGGATGATGATCCCGTAGTCCCCAATGAACCGCTTGACCTTGGTGGCCGTCAGGCCCTCCTTGAGATCGGCGGGTCCTAATTTCGTCTTGAGGTTGTCCATGGTGAGGCTCATGAGTCGCTCCCGGTTGTAGGTCCGCCAACGGCCATGGCATCAACGGCTTCCTTGCTTGACGTGCTTCCGATCTTGCGGCGGTCATCGGGGATGCCGCTTCCGGTGTCGACGTAGTCATCCAAGGTGCCGTGGGAGATCAGGTGGGCCACTTGGGCTTCCGAGACCTCGCCGACGCGGAACCTGCCCACTACCTGCCCCTGGCGCATGACGGCGAAGCGGTCTGCCACTGCGAAGGCTTCGTCAAGCCGGTGGGTAATGATGATGACTGCAATCCCCAGATCCTTGAGCCGCTGGGTGACTTCGATCAACTTGTCCACCTTCGCCACCGACAGGTTGGCAGTGGGTTCGTCCATGATGATCAGACGTGCATCGAATGCCAGGGCGCGCCCGATGGCCACGGCCTGCCGCTGACCGCCCGAAAGTCGCTTGACCTTCAGGCGCGGGTTGATGGGGATGTCCAGGCGCTCCAGCACGCGCTTGGTCTCGGATTCCATCTTCTTGCGATCGATGATCCGCACCAGCGGACCGAGGATATTCTTCTGTGGTTCCCGGCCAAGGAAGATGTTGGTGCGTACGTCCAGGTTGTCTGCCAGGGCAAAGTCCTGGTAGACCATCTCGACACCCTGGTCACGGGAAGCGGACGGCGTAGGAAACTCGGTCCGTTTTCCATCCAGCTCAATGGCGCCCCGATCGGGCTGGTAGACGCCCGTCAGCACTTTCATGAGCGTTGATTTGCCGGCGGCGTTGTCTCCTAGCAGAGCGAAGGTTTCGCCGGGCATGACATCGATGCTGACGCCGCGCAAAGCGGACACCGCCCCGAATGTCTTGTGTATGTCCTTGAGGGCGACAAGTGGAGCTGTCACCGGTGGTGCATCGGTCATCTCATCCTCGATTGATAGGGCCAAGCAAATGAACCGGTGAAACACCATTGGCGATGGTCCGTCCAACCACATTGTTTGACGTTGCGGAGGCGGGAAATCCTAAGACACCCATAAACCGCGTGACCTACGCCACTCTGTTTCACTTACTTGAACTTTGACGGACTCGACGCAACGGCGTGTGTGCCACTTTGGAACACGGCTTGCGGAAATTGTTGCCACAGCAAACGAATCAATGGGAATTAGCCGGAGCTAAAAGGGAAATGCCCGGCCCGTGCACGGATTGTTGCGAAAGAATCCGTGCCCGGGCCGGGCATTCAAAGGGCTACGCTGACAAATCCACGGCAATGGCGGCGCCTGTTCGGGCTGACTTCTCCGCCGCGTCGGCCAGGACCAAGGCAGCACGGCCGTCCTCGAAGCCGGGACTCCGGGAGGGCAGGCCGCGGACAGCGCGCAGGAACTCGGCGACTTCAAGCCGGTACGCCTCCGCATAGCGCTCCAGGAAAAAGTTCTGGTAAGGGCTTGTCCCCTCGACGGAACGCGTGCCCCAATGCCGCACCAGGCTGTCGTTCTTGTTGGCCACTTGGAGCAAACCGGTGGAGCCGAAGGCCTCGATGCGCTGGTCGTAGCCGTACGCGGAATGCCTTGAATTGAGGATGGTCACGAGTTGGTCGTTGGAACCCCGAAGGGTGACCACGGTGGAATCGAAGTCGCCCGCCTCCCGGATGCTTTCGCTGAAGACGTTGGCACCGCGGGCCGAGACCTCCACAATGTCCGGAAGAAAGTAGCGGGCCATGTCCAGGTCGTGGATGGTCATGTCCCGGAAAATCCCGCCGGACTGGGGCAGGTAAGCCGCCGGCGGCTCCCCTGGATCCCGGCTCGTGATGATTAACTGCTCCAAGGCACCGATCTCCCCGGCCCCCACCCGCCGCCGTAGTTCCACAAAATGCCGGTCAAAGCGCTTGTTGAACCCCAAAGCGATCGGAACATCCGCAGCAGCCGCCTTGGCCCGGAGTGCATCAACCCGGGCAATCTCCAGGTCAACAGGTTTCTCACACAGCACGGGGATATTTGCATCGATCGACTGTTCAATGAGTTCCACGTGGGTAGCGGTCGGAGAGGCCACGATGACGGCATCCACTTCCCCTGAAGCAAAGACTTCGGCGGGGTCGTCACTGACCCTGCCGCCGAACTCGGCAGCAGTCCGCATGGCACCTTCCAGGTATGGATCGCACACCCAGGTGAGCGTCGCTTCTTCCAACGTTGCCAGGCTCATGGCATGCACCTGACCGATCCTCCCGGTCCCGAACAGGCCAACCCTGATCTGTTGCGTCATTGCAGCCCTCCAATAATGCAGTGGTTATTGATCGATCTTCTGCCGGCCTAAACGCGCATAGACCTCGGGACGCTTTGAACGCAGGAAGTATGCATAAACAATGCCGCCGATGAACAACGCAAAAGTAAATGTCATGAAAATTGCCGTCATGACGGCCGATCCACCGATCAGCTCGGGATAATTCGCAATTGCCAGATAAGTAATCAGGCCAAGGAACAGCACGCTGACGATGGGGGAAACAATGGTCTTCCACACGGATTCGGGAGCGAAACTGCGGCGGCGCACAAAGTAGACCAGCACCGCGAAACTCGTAATGAACATCAGCAGCAGGACCGAGAACGTGCCGCTTCCACTGGCGATCGGATAGAGGGCCTCGGGAGCAACCCCCACCAGGGTGAACACCACAGTGGCAACCACCCAAACGATGCCCACGCCCACCGCCGAAACATAAGGGGACTTGTGCCGTGGGTGGACGCGGCCGAGGATCCTCGGCAGCGCCCCGTCGGCAGCCAGCGAGAAGCTGTACCGGGCCGCAATATTCTGGATGGACAGCATGGAGGCCAGGATCGACGTGATCAACAGGACCACACCGATATCGGCAAAAATCTTGCCGACCAGCGCAGTGGCTCCGTCGTTGAACAGATTCACCGTGTTTGCTTTGGCGTCGTCCTGGACATTGTCAGCGCCGAGGAATGCCGTGTAGGCCCATGCGGCCACCGCGTAGAACAGGCCAATGCCGACCACCGCCAGATACGTGGCCCTGGGAATGGTCCGGTCAGGGTTCTTCACTTCATCCCGGTAGATAACCGTCGCTTCGAACCCGAAGAAATTTCCCACGGCGAACAACAGGGCCAGGCCCAACCCGGCGTCGGTGATCCAGGGCATGGAGAACCCGACACCCTGTGACACGTCGCCCGAGGCGAACGCGGCCACATCGAAAATGACCACCACGGCCGATTCCAGCAACATGACTACCGTCAGGACCTTTGCCGACAAGTCGATGCGGTTGTAAGCCAACAGCGTGGTGACGGTGATGATGCCCAACCCGTACCAGTACCACGGAATCTCCGGACCACCCAGGGTGTTCACCACAAAGCCCTGCAGGGTGAGGGCGAACAGGGACGGCGCAAAGAAGCCGATGAAGATGTAACCCACCAGCGCCAACAGTGCACCACCAAGACCGGCCGGCTTGCCAAGGCCGGCGGTGACGAATGAATAGAAGCCGCCTGGAGCGTCCACGCTGCGGCTCATCCTGACGAACCCCACCGAGAAGATCAGGAGCATCAACGTCACCAGGAGGTAGATGCCCGGAGCGGTGTGCCCGCTGAAAAGGAGCATCACAGGCAGGGTGCCTGCAACGGTGGTCAGCGGGGAGGAGAAGGCGAGCACGTTCATCACGAGCTCGCCCACCCCCATGTTGCCGCTGAGCTTGTCTTCCTGGGTCCGGGTAGGCGTCTGCTTCCCTTTTGTTGTGCTTGACATGTAATCCTCGTCGCGAAGTTTTGAGTGCTGAGTCACACTATCGACGCGGATTGTGGGAGCACTGTACCAGCTTGGGACAGGGGTTTTGGAGCGGTTCCGCCAAGCTTTTTCAGGTCCACGATGTCATTGAGCGGCTCGCCCGTCTTCCACTTCTGCAGGTTTGCTGCGAAGCAGTCCACAACTCGGCCACGCCACCCGATCAGGTCCCCGGAGGCGTGGGGCGAGACCAGGATGTTGCTGCGGCTCCAGAGTGGATTTTCAGCTGCCAACGGCTCGTTCGCGAAAACGTCCAGGGCTGCTGCACCCAGGTGCCCGGCGTCGATGGCGTCGAGCAGGTCCTGTTCCACCACCACGGCCCCGCGGCCCACATTGACCAGCCGTGCTCCCTGACGCATCTTGTCAAAGCGTGCAGCGTTGAACAGCCCGCGCGTCTCCTCAGTGAGCGGCACGGTCAGCACCACGTCCTGGGCCTCCCCAAGGAGCAGGTCCAGCTCCTCGAAGGAGGCAATGGCGCCCAGTTGCTTATCCTCACGCGCTGTCCGCCCGACGACCGACACATCCATGCCCGCCGCACGCAGCAGCAGGACCGTCTCGCGCCCCACAGGTCCAGGGCCGACCACCAGGACCTTGCGTCCCAGCAACGGTTCGGTTTCCCGGTGCTGCCAGGTCCTTGCTTGCTGCAGTTCGATGGTGCGGCGCAGGTCCTTGGTGAACATCAACAGGACACCCAGGACCCACTCGGCGATGGGCCGTTCACAAACGCCGCGCGAATTGCTCACCACGATGTCGCCGTTGATGATCTCCCGGGTCATGAGGCTGTCCACGCCGATGCTCGAGGTGTGGATCCATCGCAGCTCCCCCGGACCAACGTCACGCAGAAGCTTCGTCCTGAAGTCGTTCAGGAACAGGATTTCCGCCCCGGGCAGCGCCGCTTTGAACTCTTCGGCGGACCGGACCACCACTACCTCGGCCTCGGCGTCCAGCCGCTCCACAGGAGGCAACGGCCGGCCCTCCTGGACGATGACAATTACTTTGGGTCGTGACATGCCCGTTCCCTGCCCTTCCTCGTCGCGGCTTCTCACCAGCCGCCCTGCCAGCCGCTCATCAGGCCATACGGCAGGCGCTGCGGTTCCTCATCAGGGAGGCCCGTGAGGAAATCGAAGTCGCAGCCCTCGTGAGCCTGGTTGACGCGGTCAATGAACAGTCGGCCGTATCCGCGGCGATACTTGGGCTGCGGAAGCTTGAGGTCAGCGAGCCGGGCTTCGATCTCCTCCTGGGGGAGGTCGAGGTCCAGGCGCCGGTTTTCGACGTCCAGCACGATCGGATCGCCGTCCCGGACAATGGCCAACGGACCGCCCACGGCAGCTTCAGGGGACACATGCAGCACCGTGGTGCCGAACGCGGTGCCGCTCATGCGGGCATCGGAGATCCGCACGATGTCCCGGACCCCCTTGCGCAGCAGCTTTTGCGGAATGGGCAGCATGCCCCATTCCGGCATTCCGGGCGCACCCACCGGGCCGCTGTTGCGGAGCACCAGGACCGAGTCCTCCGTGATGTCCAGGTCCGGATCGTCAATCCTGCGGCCAAGGTCGTAGATGTCCTCGAAAACTATGGCCGAACCCTTGTGCTGCAGCAGGTCCTTGGAGGCTGCGCTGCGCTTGATCACCGCACCGTTCGGGGCTAGCGAGCCGCGAACGACGGCGATGCCACCGGATGCATCGAACGGCGCCTCAAGCGTGCTCACGACGACGCCGTCCGGCTCAGGTGCCGATTCGTAGCCCTTTGCGAGGGATTCGCCCGTGACGGTCAAGGCATCCCGGTGCAACAGCGGATCCAGGGCCTTCAGAACCGTGGGGATGCCGCCGACCTCGAAGAGCTGTTTCACGAGGTATTCACCGGACGGGCGGACGTTGGCGATCCGCGGAGTGTGCTGCGAAATCTCGTGGAACCGGTCCAGCTGAAGGTCGTAACCCACCCTGCGGGCAAGTGCCAAAAGGTGAACCACGGCATTGGTGGAGCCACCTAAGGCCATCAGCAACGTGATGGCGTTATCAAACGCTTCCTTGGTCAGGATCTCGCTGGGCTTCGGACCTGACAGGGCCATTTCAACGGCCCTGCGGCCAGTGGCTTCCGCGGCTTGCCCGCGCCGGGCGTCGACGGCGGGGATGGACGCACTGCCCGGGAGGCACATGCCCAAGGCCTCAACGAGGGACGTCATGGTGGAGGCCGTGCCCATTTCGCTGCAGTGCCCGGCGGAGGGCTTGGCGGCGGACTCGAGTTCGTCGAAGTCGGCCTCGGTGATCGTTCCTGCCCGCAGTTCATCGGCGTACTTCCAGGTGTCCGTCCCGACACCCAATTGCTTGCCCCGGAAGTGGGCGGGCTCCTGGGGGCCGCCGGTCAGCATGATGGTGGGTATGTCTGCGCTGGCGGCTCCCATGAGCTGCGCGGGGACGGTCTTGTCACAGCCGCCCAACAGCACGATCGCGTCGAGCGGGTAGGCACGGATGGATTCCTCGACGTCCATGGCCATCAGGTTGCGGAACTGCATGGCCGAGGGCTTCATCAGGCTCTCGCCCAAGGAGATGGTGGGAAACTCCAGCGGCAAACCACCGGCCATCAGGACGCCACGCTTCACGGCCTCGGCAAGCAGCTTGAAGTGGATGTTGCAGTTGACCAGCTCCGACCAGGAGTTGGCAATGCCAATGACCGGCCGGTCCTTAATGGCGAAGCGCGAGAAGCCTTCGGCCTGGATGGCGGTGCGGTGCACGAATCCGGTGAGGTCGTGCGGCGCAAACCAGCGTGCGCTGCGGAGATCGTTGTACTTCGAGTCGGACATAACCTTCAAAGCTCCTTGGCTTGTTTGTCTTGATGAGGTCTTGGGTGAAGCTGCTAAGCGGCCGAAGTGCCGCCGTCGAACGCCATGCTGGTACCAGTGGCGAACGTGCCCTCGACGGCGAGGAAATAGATGGCCGCCGCCACTTCTTCCGGCTCCGCGAGCCGGCTGAGCGGGACGGCGCTTTCCTTCTGCCGCAGGGCCAGAACCGGGTCCGGCGCGGCGTCCAGGCCGGTGCGCAGCATGGGCGTGTCGATCGGCCCGGGGCAGACGGCGTTGACACGGACAGAGGGCGCCAACTCAAGGGCCAGCGCCTTCGTGAGCCCCACGACGCCGGCCTTCGCGGCGCAGTAGTGGGCCAGTCCTGCAACGCCCATGGTTGCGAGGTCAGAGGCAACGTTGACAATCGCCCCTCCCCCGGACCTGCGCATGTGGAGGCCCGCTTCCTGCGCGACGTAGAAGGTGCCGGAAAGGTTGGTGTCCAGCACCTCACGCCAGCGGTCCTCGTCCAGGTCCTCAAGGGCCGCGTAGCCTGCAACCCCCGCAGCGTTGACTGCCACGTCCAGCCCGCCGAGGGCGTGAATGGCTCCCCGGACGCCGTTCCGGGCCGATTCTGCACTGGCGACGTCGGCAACCACGTGGTGCGCACCGCCGTCGAGCTCTCCCGCAACGCGCCGCAGCTCCCCCGGGCGGCGGCCCAGCAGCGCTACCCGGGCACCACGGGCAGCGAACAGTTTCGCGGTCGCTGCTCCGACGCCGGACGTCGCTCCTGTGACGATCACCCGCAAGGGTTCCGTCCGTTTCCACGGGCTGCGGTGCATCATCGTCGACGGCTCCTCTTGGTTGGCGTTGCGGGACTAGTACGTTCTACTCAAACAGCCCCGCCCCGGCCCCGGATGTCTCAGATTGAGACACAGCGCACCCTCCGTGGGTTCCTAGGCTGATGGGCAGATGCCGTCTTTCTGCGCGGCACAGCACCGCCGGAAAGCGGCACAAACTAAGGAGTCCACTTTGGAAGACCAGAACCGCATTGGCGTTGGCCTCATCTCGGTGGGGTGGATGGGGCGTCTGCACTCGCGCGCCTACCTCGCTACGAAGCAGTTCTTCCCTGAACTGCCGCGCCACCCCGAGCTGGTGATCGCCGCAGACCCCGACGACGCCGGTCGCCACCACGCCGAGGACGCACTCGGCTATAAGGAAACGGCCACCGACTACCGCAAAGTACTCGAGAACCCGGACGTCGACGTTGTCTCGATCTGCTCCCCCAACTTCCTGCACCACGAAATCGCCATGGCAACCATCGAGGCCGGCAAGCACTTCTGGATCGAAAAGCCCATGGGCCGCAGTGCCCGGGAATCCCGCGAAATAGCCCAGGGCGCCGAAGCTGCAGGGCTGATCACCTCCGTGGGCTTCAACTACCGGCACGCACCGGCTGTCGCGGAAGCCCGTCGGCTCATCCGGTCCGGCGCTCTGGGCCGGATCACCAACGTGCAGATCCGCCTCCTCACGGGCTATGCCTCCGACCCGACGCAGGTCTTCACATGGCGTTACGAGCAGGCACGCGCCGGTTCGGGAGTCCTTGGCGACGTCCTGAGCCATGGCTTCGACCTTGCACAGTTCCTGGTTGGCCGGATCACCTCGCTCAACGCGGTCACCGAAACTTTCATCAAGGACCGTCCACTGCCCGCAGGCAAGTCCTCCAACTCCTTCGACATGGGCCAGGCATCGGACGTCACCCGTGAAGTGGAGAACGAGGACTACACGGCGATGTTGGCCCGTTTTGAAGGCGGCGCGATCGGTATGTTCGAATCCACCCGCGTAGCCATTGGCCCGCACGCCGAATACATCATCGAGGTGTACGGCTCGGAAGGCTCGCTGCGCTGGAACTTCGAACGAATGAACCAGCTTGAACTCGCCACGGACCGCAGCGGATACCGCACCATCATGACCCCGCCGTCCTACGGAGAATTCGGCCGCTTCCAGCCAGGACCCGGCCCCGGCATCGGATTCAACGACCTCAAGACCATCGAGGCCGCGCTGTTCCTGCGTTCCGTGGCCGAAGGCAAGCAGCTCGGCCCCTCCGCCGCCGACGGCTGGTCCGTTTCGGAACTCGTTGATGCCTCCCTGCAGAGCGCCGGTTCCGGCGGCTGGGTGGACATCCCGGAAGTGTCCGGGCAGACCACGTACGGAGCCTGAGTCCCGGGCAAAGAAGGAATCGCGGGCAAAGAAGGAGGCCGGATCGCAATGATCCGGCCTCCTTCTGCTGCGTTGAAAACTACACTCCCAGGACCTACTTCGCAAAGCGGAACAGCTTCTTGTTGGCGAACTCCAACATGCCCACCTTGCCCAGTTCGCGGCCGTAGCCGGACTTCTTGACGCCGCCGAATGGCACGTCCGCACCGCTGAGGTCGTAGGCACCGACGAAGACCATGCCGACGTCGAGCTGGTTGCCGACGCGCTCGGCGCGCTCGACGTCGTCGCAGATCACCACCGAACCCAGGCCGTACGGCGAGGAGTTCGCGAGCTTGATTGCTTCCTCGTCGCTGCTGACCTTGTACAACTGGGCGACCGGACCAAACAGCTCCTCGCTGTAAACGTCCATGGACGGGGTGATGTTGGTAATCACCGTCGGAGTGAAGACGTTGCCTTGGGGCTCATTGTTGCCCACTAGGATTTCGGCGCCCTGGTCCAACGCACCCTGTACCTGGGAAGCCAGGAACTTTGTGGCCGAATCTGAGGACATCGGGCCGAAATCGCCGTTCTCGTAGGACTGGCCGGCGATGGCAGCCTTGAACTTCCCGGCGAACTCGTCAAAGTACTTGTCCAGCACCACGATCCTCTTGGAACCGTTGCACGATTGGCCCGTGTTGCCCATGCGGCCCATCACGGCCTTCTTCACTGCAAGGTCCACGTCATCGGTATCGAGCACCAGGAACACGTCGGCGCCGCCAAGCTCCAGGACGCACTTCTTCAGGGCACGTCCGGCCTGCTCCGCCACGATCGCACCCACTTGCTCCGAACCGGTCAGCGAGACACCCTGTACGCGGTCGTCCGCGATCATGGTGGAAATCTGCTGGTGGGTGGCGAACAGGTTGACGTAGGCACCCTCGGGGAAACCTGCGTCGCGGAAGAGTTCCTCCAACGCCAACGCCGACTCCGGGCACTGGCTGGCGTGGCGGACGATCACCGTGTTGCCAAGGATGATGTTGGGGATCGCGAACCGTGCCACTTGGTAGTAGGGGTAGTTCCACGGCATGATGCCCAGGATCACGCCGAGGCCCTGGTAGCGGAAGAAGGTCCTCAGTCCATCCGCCACCTCCAGTTCCTCGTCCGCGAGCCACTCTTCCGCGTGCTCGGCGAAGGCAGCTGCGATGGAACCGGAAAACTCGGCTTCCCCCACGGCCTGCTGCAACGGCTTGCCCATCTCACGGTTGATGATGGCGGCCAGTTTGTCCTTGCGCTCAACGAACAGGTCCGCGAGGCGCTTGGCCAAGACAGCGCGCTCGGCCACGGTCGTGGTCCGGGACCACTCCTGGTATGTCTTCTGTGCTGCGCCGAGTCCTGCCTCGACCTCTGCGTCGGTGGCCGCGGGGTACTCGGCATGAATGGTTCCGGTAGCCGGATCAATAACGGCAAATGAGCTCATAGTGAATGCTCCTTGGTCAGGAAATGGGGACTGTTATCGGAAAACAAGCGGGCGGGACCGCCGATGGAGCGGTCCCGCCCGGTGTGCCTAGCGCGGTTCGGGTGCGGTGGTGGCAGCGTAGTAGCGCTGGCGGGCGCGGCCTTCGAGGTGCTTGGCAGTACCTTCCTGGCTGCCCGGGCGCTGGGAGGTCATCGGCACTCCGACGTCCCAGAAAGCGCCGTTGCCGGACAGGTACCGGTACTGCTCGACGTGGGCGACGATCACGGCGGGTCCCTCAGCGGCACGGGCCTCGGCGAGGGCGCCCTCAAACTCCTCGATGGTGGTTGTTGACCACGCGGCGCAGCCCATGCTGGCCGCGTTGGCAGCGATGTCGAACTCCAGGACCGGCCCGTCAAGGCGTCCGGACCCGGCGTTGCGCTCCTTGTACTGCGTACCGAATTCACGGCCCGGGCCGCCCTTGGCGACCTGAAGGGGCCAGATGCATTGGTGTCCACGGTTGTCGACCACGATCGTGATGATCTTCTGGCGCTCCTGCACTGCGGTTACCAGTTCAGTGGGCTGCATGAAGTACGTGCCGTCACCGATGAGGACATAGACCTCACCGGGCTCGCCGTCGCGGGCGATTCGGTAGCCCAATCCGGCAGGTATCTCATGGCCCATGCAGGAGTTGGCGTATTCGAAGTGGATTTCGGTGCCGTTTGAAGGATCCCAGGCTTTGTGGATGCCCTCCACCACGCCACCGGAGCCCAGGATCAGCGCGTCCTCGCCCGTGGTGGTCCTGTTCAAGGCGTCGATGACCTGCGCCTGGCTCATCTTCTCGCCCGGGAAAGCTTGCAGGTCGTGTTTGCGCACTTCCAGCGTGGCCTTGCGTGCATCGGCAATGTCGCTCCTGAACCCCGCGGATGTCGAATAGCCCACGGCGGAAAGGCGTTCCCGGAGGGCCGCGAGGTTCAGCCTGGCATCTCCGATGAGGGGGAATGAGCCCATCTTGTGGGCGTCGAACGCACCAACGTTGAGGTTGACGAATTTCACGTCAGGGTTCTGGAAGAGGGAGTGTGAGGCCGTGATGAAGTCCTGCAGGCGCGAACCCACCGTAATCACGACGTCCGCGGCGTCGGCGATCTCGTTGGCACCCACTGTGCCGGTCACGCCCAGCGCACCAAGGTTCAAGTCGGTGACGGGGCCGCTGCCCTTACCGGCGTACGTTTCCGAGACAGGGATGCCGAATTCGGCGCTGAAGCGCGCCAGTTCTTCCTGTGCTTTGGAGTAGCGGACTCCACCACCGGCGATCAGCAGCGGACGCCGGGCGTTACGGATGATCCCGGCGGCGTCACGAAGTTCGTCCTCAACTGCCGGGCGCCGGCGAATGTGCCAGACGCGGGGGGTGAAGAAGGTCTCCGGGAAGTCGAACTCGGCGCCCTGGATGTCCTGCGGCAGGCATACTACGACCGCTCCGGCTTCGACCGGGTCGGTAAGGACGCGCATGGCCTCCGGAAGGGTGGACAGCAGCTGGGCCGGGTGGGTGATCCGGTCAAAGTAGCGGCTGACCGGACGGAAGCAGTCGTTGGCGGAGACATCGCGCTCCACCGGGTGCTCGATCTGCTGCAGCACGGGATCGCCGAAGCGGTTGTTGATGATGTCCGCGGGGAACAACAGCACCGGGAGGCGGTTGGTCGTGGCGGTTGCAGCACCGGTGACCATGTTGGTGGAACCAGGGCCGGCAGAGGCCGTGCAAGCCAGCGTGGCGGCACGGTTGGACGCCTTGGCAAAGCCGATGGCTGCGTGAACTGCGGACTGTTCGTTCTTGGCCTGATAGTAGGTGAAGTCGGAACCGTATTCGTCGATGCCCTGTGCCAGGCCGACTGAGTTGCCGTGGCCGAAGATGCCGTACATGCCGGGGACCAGTCGGCGCTTCTCGCCGTCCAGTTCGCTGTACTGGACCTGCAGGTACTCAACGATTGCTTGTGCGACCGTGCGGCGGCGGACGGCCTTTTTGTCGGCTGCGGTCTTGACGTCTGTGCCGATGTCAGCAGCGGCTGTGGTAGTCATGCGTTCTCCTAAATTCGTAGGTGCGTCGGCATTTGCAAACCGATTCGCCCGAACCTCAGGTTTTCATTGCGGGAAAGCAACGTTGTGTCCCACTTTGGGACGCAGCCCCCTACTGCCCCGGACACGCAAAACAGCGGTCGACGGCGGCACGCTAGTACCGCTGTCGGCCGCTGTTCTGCCTGGCCTCTAGTCGAACCGGTACGGCTCCTGCGGGCCAACCGAGGGCAGCGGCCGGGGCCGCTCGCAGGTGCTCTCGATGTCTATGTGCTTGCCCTGCTCCGAGGAGGCTTCAAAGGCCAAGAGCACTTCCAGGACGTGGTAGGCGAAGTCGCCGCCCGTCCGGGGTTCCACGCCGTTGCGGATGGCGTAGCCGAATTCTGCCAGCCCGATGCCGCGGTAGGCATCGTCACGGTGGGTGATGGGCGTTTCGCGCCAGTCACCACCGCCGGGAGGCGTCATGTCCAGCGCGAGGTCCCCCGGCTCGCCGCGGCGCAGCACGGGAGCCCCGGAGAAGTGGTCCGGGTTCGGCGCTGCCAGCGAGCCGCCGGTGCCGTAGACCTCCAGATGCGGCAGGTTGTGGTTCCAGATGTCCCAGCTGACGATCACGGTGGCGGCAGCGCCGGACTCGAAGTCAATGGTTCCCGTGACGTGGGTCGGGGTCTGGATCCGGATGACTTCCCCATCCTTGCCCGGACGGGGACGCGTCCCGGACGAACGCGGCGTGGTCGCGGAGACGCGCGACACAGGGCCGAAGAAGTTCACCAGGTTGGTGATCAGGTACGGTCCGATGTCCAGCATGGGGCCGGCTCCGGGGCTGTAGAAGGGGTCGACGTTCGGGTGCCAGTGCTCGTAGCCACGGCAGGCGAAGGACGCGAAAGCTGCCACCGGCGTGCCGATCCAGCCGTCGTCGATCAGCTTGCGGCTGGTCTGCATCCCGGAGCCCAGGAACGTGGTGGGTGCGGAACCTACCTTGACCCCTGCTTCCCGTGCTGCAGCCAGGATCTGCCTTGCTTCCTCAAGGGACGTTGCGAAGGGTTTCTCGGAGAGGACGTGCTTGCCGGCCGCGATCGCTTGGAGCGTGACTGGCGCATGAAGCTTGGGCGGCGTGAGGTTGAGGACAAGTTCCACCTCCTCATCGGCCAGCAACTCGTCGGGAGTGAGGGCCTTGGGGACATCGTATTCGGCAGCGCGCTTCCTGACCGCCTCGGCGTTCACGTCCGCGAGTGCCACGACAGCGACGTCGGGGTGGACGCCGATCTTGTCCAGGTACTGGTTGAGGACGTTTCCGACGCCGATGATGCCGACTCGAATGGGTTCCATGTGAATCTCCGTTAGTGCTTGTTGGAACATCCCGGGGCGAGGATACCCCGCCCCGGGACGTGTTGCTATAGCGCTGTGGCCGGATGGCCGGGTGGGTGGCTAAACGGCCAGGCGCTCCTGGCGTGTCTTGGCCGTGGCGGCCTCGTCCACGGCCCCGCCTATGATGACCACGCCGTAATCGGCTGTTGCAGCGTCGAGCGTGATCCGGGATTCGCGGTAGTCGTCGAGGACTGCCAGGACGTCGCGCTCCAGCGGATCGCCGTAGCCGCCACCACCGGGGGTGATGGACACGACTTTCTCGCCCGAATGCAGGTCGTAGCGGCCCACCACGGGGATCTCCCGGCGTTCGCCGGTCTTGAGGTCTTCCACCCAGGCGGAGGGCCCGGCGCCGTCGTGGCCGCCACGGACGCCCTTGGGCGGGTTGATCTTGCCTTCGATGCCGTAGGTGAGGGTGACGCTTTCACCGCGGGGTTCCATGGTGACGCGGGTTGCCAGGCCGCCGCGCTGGCGGCCGGCTCCGCCGGAGTCTGCGACCAGTGTGCGTTCGTGGACGAGGATCGGGTAGCGCTGCTCGTCCACTTCCACGCTGTCGTGGTAGAGGAGGGCCCCGCAGACGGGACGCTGGTAGGTGGGCCAGCCGTCAACGTACGGGGTGGCCGGACCGCCGACGCCGCCTACCAGGATCTGGTTCACGTAGGCGTTGCCGTTGCGTTCGTCCGTTCCGGAGATCACCGACTTGGCCGGCGCCTGTCCGGCAGCACCTTCGGCAGTTCCGTAGCCGTCGTCTATCTGGGAGAAGGCGGCCTGGACGATGTTGACGACGCGGTCTGCCAGGTTGGTGGTGCCCGAGGAGCAGGAGTAGGGGTGCTTGGGGACTCCGACGGCGCAGCCGTCGCGCAGCAGCACTTCAACGCGGCGGAAAGTTCCGGCGTTGCTCGGCAGGTTTTCCGGGATGCCGGAAAGAATGCCGGCCAGTGCCGCGCCGGTTGCCGTTGCCTTGGTCAGGTTCAGGCCGTTGGGCAGGTTGTCCGGGTTGTTGCGCAGGTCGATCACGACTTTGCCCTGTTTGGGCTTGACCTCCAGGGTTGCCTGGAGCTGCACACCGTCAGGGCCTGTTCCGGGGAAAGGATCGTGGGCGGAGGTGCCGTGGAGGATGTACTCGGGCAGCTTCTCAATCGCGCTAGCGGTCAGCCGCTCGGAGTAGTCGAACCAGGCATCCACGAAGTCCACGAGGTCATCCACGCCGAACTTCTCAGCGAGTTCGTGAATGCGGCGTTCGGCAATGCGCGAGGCGCCGACGGATGCCAGGTAGTCGCCGTACCACTGGTCGGGAACACGGATGCGGGAGCGGCACATGCGGATGATGTCGTCGATGTCCGTGTAGTCGCGTTGGATCCGCACGCAGGGGAAGATCAGTGCCCCTTCTTCATAGACGTCCCTTGCGGTGGCGAAGAACGTGGTGGGAAGGGAGTTGCCGCAGTCGGCCTGATGGGCCTTGGTCACGGCGGTGAAGAGGTGGCGCCCCTGGATGAAGATGGGTACCAGGATCACGTGGTCTGCAGCGTGGGAATTGCCCATGTAGGGGTCGTTGTGCAGGAACGCGTCGCCTTCCTTGATGTCTTTGTGCAGTTCCACCATGTCCTCGCCCAGCGGGCCTGCACCGAAGACGTGTACCGGCACGCCTTCCGCTGCAGCGAGCAGCTGGTTGTCGGCGGTCAGCACGGCGCAGGAGAAGTCGCGGGCCGTGTTGATGACCGAAGAGCGGGCGGAGCGGAGCAAGCCGCTGGTCATCTCGCGGACAATGCCGTCGAATGCGTTGGCAAGCACCGAGAGTTTCACGGGATCGAATTCGCGGGTCACGGTTAGGCCTCCTTACGGATGAGGTAGATGTTGGATCGTTCATCGAGCGTCGCGTCCCATTCCGGCGGTACGACGATGGTGGTGGTGGGCTGGTCGATGACGGCCGGTCCCACGATCTTGTCGCGGGGAGCGAGTGTCACGCCGCGGTAGCGCTGGGTGCTGAAGGGTTCGCCGCCAAAGACGATGTCATCCGTGCGGTGGATTTCCGCGGTGCGGCTGAGTTCGCCTTCGGACTTGGTGTGCTCCGGACGCGGGATTTCCACGCGGACGCCCCATGTGATGATCTCCACGCGGCTGTCCGGATCGTGGGTGCCGTTGCGGCGGTCGTGCTCTTCGTGGAAGGCGCGCTCGATGATGCCTGCCGCATCACCGGAGGTGTCCGGGGCGGCGTCGAGGTAGACGCGGAGGTCCCAGGCCTGGCCGGGGTACCGGGCATCCACGAAGTAGGTGACCTTGGGCGCTTCGCCTACGCCGTCGAAGCGCTTCACAAAGAGCTCAGCCTTGGCTGTCAGGTCCTCCACAGCGCGGGAGGCCGAACCGGCGTCGAAACTGCGGGTGTCGTTGTGCAGCGGAGAGAGGAATTCGGTGGCGATGGGTGCCCTGTGGGCGCCGTAGGCGGCCAGGACGCCGGCGGTGGCCGGGATGAGGACGGTGTCGGCTTCGAGGAGCCTTCCGATGGCAGCCGCGACCATGGCACCGGCGCCACCACCTGCAACGATCAGGGCACCGCGTGGGTCCACACCCTGTTCCAAGGACGCTTGCCGGATGGCTGTGGCCATGTGGTTGGCGGAGACATCCAGGATCGCTTGGGCGGCCTGCAGCGTGTCCATCTGCAATGGACCGGCGATGCGGGTGTCGATTGCCTTGATGGCAGCTTCACGGTCGAGGGTGAAGCCACCCTCGAAACCGTCGGCGTCAAGGTAGCCCAGTGCCACGCACGCATCGGTGACGGTCGGTTCTTCACCGCCGCGGCCGTAGGCTGCGGGGCCGGGCGTGCTTCGCGCACTTTGCGGTCCTACGCGGAGGAGGCCGCCGCCGTCGATCCATGCGATGCTGCCGCCGCCGGCGCCGATGCTGGACACGGCAACGGACGACAGGCCTGTGAGGTGGCCGACGAAGGGTTCGCCCAGCCATGCCTCGCGGGTGTGGCGAACCACGCCTTCCTCCACCAGGGAGACGTCGAAGGTGGTGCCGCCCATGTCGCAGACCACCACGGTGTCGCGGTCCGGGGCCGCCGCGGCCCCCACCAGGGGCGCCATGGACGGGCCGGAGTTCAGCAGCAGGACCGGACGGTCAAGGACATCCGCGACGTCAAGGACAGCGCCCTCGGAGGTGACCACCAGCAGATCGCCTGCAAAACCGTACTCCTGCAGGTCTGCGCGCAACTTGCCCAAATGGTCGGCCATCAACGGCTTCAGGGAGGCGTCGATCGAGGCTGCCGAGGAGCGGCGGTATTCGCGGATGGTGGGGTTGGCCTCGTTGGAGAGCGTGTAGGGAACCCCGGGAAGGATCTCGTGGATCAGTTCGGCAACCCGCTTTTCGTGGACGTCGTTGATGATCGACCACAGGAAGGAGACGGCGACGGCTTCGATCCCTTGTTCCTTGAAGGAAGCGAGGGCCTCGCGGACCTGCTCCTCGTCCAAGGGCACCAGGACGTCGCCCTCGGCGGAGATTCGTTCGGTAATTTCGAAGGTCAGGTGGCGGGGAATGTACGGCGGCGGGTAGGCAGCCTTGGAATCGAAGGCATCACGACGGCCACCTTCGCGGAGCAACAGGGTGTCTGCGAAACCGTCCGTGGTCAGCAGCGCAGTCTTGGCGACCTTGCCCGTGAGCACTGCGTTGGTGGCGTGGGTGGTGCCGTAGACAATCACGTCTGCGTTGCGGAGCACGTCGTCGCCGCTCCAGCCGACCGATTCAGCCGCGCGGCGAACCGAGGCTTCGAAGCCGGTGAACACGCGGTCGTAGGTGGTCAGCGCCTTGCCGACGGCCATGTCACCGCTGTTGGAACCGACCACGACGTCGGTAAAGGTACCGCCGGTGTCGACGGCGATCCGATACCTGGCCTCACCTGGTTGTGTTTGTACATCACTCATGGTCTTCATAACTTTCGTAGAGTTTGCAAGGGTTAGGGCTGGGGCTTGCCGACGGTGTTTCGGAGCAGTCCCACGTTCTCGATGTCGATTTCCACCGTGTCTCCCGGTTCCAGCCAGACAGGCGGGTTCCGCTTGGCACCGATGCCCTGCGGAGTTCCCGTGGCAATGACGTCGCCCGGTTCCAGGGTGAGGAAACCCGAGAGGTAGGAGACGATCCGCGCGATCGGGAAGATCTGGTGGCTGGTGTTGGCCCGTTGCACTTCGATGCCGTTGACGCGGGTGGCCAACTCCAGGTTCTGGGGATCGCCCACTTCGTCCAGGGTGACCAGTGCAGGACCCCACGGGGTTGACCCGTCAATGGCCTTGCCTGCCAGCCACTGCGTGCCGCGGTATTGCAGGTCCCGGGCGGTGACATCGTTCAGCGGGGCCACTGCGGCTACGTAGCCGAGTGCTTCTTCTTCGGAAACTTCGCTGGCCCTGCGACCGATCACCACGGCGAGCTCACCTTCAAAATCGAGGTTTTCGCTGACCCTGGCGCCGCCGATGTCGTCGTCGGGCCCCACCATGGTGGACGCGAACTTGGCGAAAACGTCCGGGTACTCGGGGAACGCACGGCCTGTCTCTGCGACGTGGTCCTTGTAGTTCAGTCCGATGCACAGCACCTTGGAGGGGTCCGGTACGGGTGTGGTCAGGCGTACATCGGCCCTGGCCCCCACATGGGCTTCCGGGTCGTGGCCGGCCAGGGCGCTGACTTCGGCTGACACGGCCTCGAGCCGGTCGCCATACAGTTCCAGAAATTCCCGGACGGACGTGGTGGCTCCGTGCACTGCCTGGCCGGAACCCTGCAGGAGCAGCTCCAGGTCGTAGACGGTGTCCTCGATCAGCACACCGCCGCGGATGCCGGATTCGTGTTCATAGGAAACGATCTTCATGGCTACTTGGCACCTTCCGTCGCGGGAGCCTGCGAGGCCACAGCCAGGACGGCGTCGGCCAGGCGGTCTGCGATGTCGGCCACCACTTTCTCGTCCATAGGCGTGGACAGGGACAGCAGGTTGGCCGGGGAACCGAGCAGTCCGCGCTCGTAGGAGGCCCACCACAGGCTGTGCTGGGTGTGTTCGTCCACCTTCTCCGCGCCGGCCGGAACCGCGCGGAGGAGTGAGCCACGGCCACGGATCTCCCAACCGGCGTCGGCCACACGGGAGTTCACCGTTTCGCGGGCGGTGTCGCCCAACTGGTTCAGGCGCTTGACTTCATCCTGGGTATAGAGGCGAAGGGCAACGGCACCGGCGGCCATGCTGACCGGGTTGCCGGAGAATGTACCTCCGTGCGGCAGGCTCCCGGGACGGCTCGGGTCAACCTCCGCCATGAGCCCGGCCTTGCCGCAAACAGCACCGACCGGGAAGCCTCCGCCGATGAGCTTTCCCGTGGTCAGCAAGTCCGGAGTAACCCCGTACTCGCCGCTGAAGCCGTTGTAGCCAAGGCGGAGGCTGATGACCTCGTCGATGATCAGGACGAGGCCGTAGCGGGTAGCCAGTTCCCGGGCGGTGCGGACGAATTCCTGGTTGATCGTCAGGAGCCCGGCCCGGTTCGGCAAGAGATCCAGGATGATGGCGGCGTATGCGTCCGGAGCGGATTCAACCGCCTGACGCAGGAATTCGACGTCGTTCAGCGGCACCGCAGTGACGTCGTCGATCACCCCGCGGGTGACACCGCGCTGGTAGGAAGGACCGCCGGGAACCAGGGCAACCTCGGAGGTGCCGTGGTAACCGCCCTTGGTAACGATGACCTTTTCGCGTCCGGTGCTGGCCCTAGCAATACGGATGGCCGACATGACGGCCTCGGTACCGGAGTTCGCGAACCGCACCTGGTCCAGTTCCGGCAGGCGGCCCAGCAACAGTTCCGCCAGTTCCCATTCGTAAAGGTTGGGGATCCCCCAGCTGGCGCCGCTGGAGAGGGCCTTGGTGGCGGCCTCGGTGATGTCGGGGTGGGCGTTGCCGTGGATCAGCGACGTGAAGTTGTTGTTTGCATCGATCAGCTCGCGGCCGCGGTCATCCCACACCCGGTAGCCCTCACCCTTGATCGCGTAGGGGCTCGGAGCGCCGGTGTAATAGGTTGAGCGCCCGTAACCGCCCGGCAAGAGCGGGAAGCCCCGCGGTCCCCGGCGCAGGTGCGGGTCCTCGACCGGGTTCTGCACCTCAAGCGTTTGTTCCAGATGGTTGGTGGTTGCCAATTCAGGTTTCTCCAGTCTTTTCAGTTCACAAGTCTTTTCAGCTCACGGGACATATCAGTTCACGAGGTCAATGAGGGGCTGGCCCGTCAGCGCAAGGCGGACCCGTTCCACGGCACCGTCCTGCAGGGCCCCCGTGGACCGGTTTGAACGCCAGGCGATGTGCGGCGTGAGGATAGCGTTGGGCGCAGAACGAAGCGGGTGGTCCGCGCCGAGGGGCTCCTGGGCGAACGTGTCGATGCCGGCGCCGGCGATATGCCCCGAGGACAACGCCCCGGCCAATGCGACTTCATCGATGAGGCCACCGCGGGACACGTTGACGATCACAGTGCCTTTGCGCATCGCGGCGAGGACGTCCGTGGAGATGAGGTTCGCGGTGTCCTCATTCAGCGGCAGATGGAGGGAGACGACGTCGGAATTCCCAAGGATGGTTTCCAGTCCGGCCATGTCCACGAAGCTGTCCGTAACGAACGGATCGTACGCGCGGACCCGGGCCCCTACAGCTGCGTACATGCGGGCAACGTGCTGCCCGATGCGGCCCATGCCCAGGACACCGACTTCAAGCTCGGACAGCACGGGGGTGTCGTATCCGATGGTGCCGGCCCAGCCGAGGTTGTTGATCGCCGCGTTCCCGGCTGGCAGGCGACGAGCCAGTGCCAGGCCCATGGCGAAGGCGTGGGAGGCAACTTCTTCCGAGGCCGTACCGGGGACGATGGAGACCGGGATGCCCGCCTCGGTTGCTGCGGCAACGTCGATGTTGTCGTAGCCGATTCCGTAGCGGATGACTGCCCGGCATTTGGTCATCGAAGGGAAGTCCGAGGCAGTGAGCTTGGCGTAGGGGGTGATCATCACGATGTCGGCTTCGGGCAGGGCCTCACGGAAGGCTTCGGTGTCTGCCGCCGGCTTGAGTGTGTAACCGAACTCCGCCGCGAGCGCTTGCTCGCGGTCCAGGTCCGGGAAATGGTGGGGGGCCACAAGAATGGTTCCCTGGGCATCGCGGGTCATAGTGTGTTCGTCCTGTTCGTCGTCGTACCCTCGGTCGCTGCCGGCCACTCCTTGGGGCGGCCGGCGTCGGGTGATTTCCAGTACAACGCGGGAACAAGGCGCCGATCCGTACCAGATCGAGACACCGCCGTGGGACACGTGTCCCAGGGCCAGGCTTCCGCACGTGCAGGAGCCGGCCATCGCGAGGATGGCCGGCCGGTTCAAGCAGGGCTGGTTGTTATCCCGTCCAGGGATCAGAGGTCGAAACCGCGGCTGCGGAAGTAGTCCATGCGGCGATAGAGGGTGGAGCGTCCGATCTGCAGGGTTTCGGCGGCAAGGCTGCGGTTGCCCTTTGCTTCCTGGAGCGCCGTTCGCAGTTCGCTGAGCTCCGCATCCTCAAGGCGGGAGAGCCGGCCCTTCGTCAGGATGCGGTGGAATCCCTGTGGCAGGTCGTCAGCTGTGACCTCGGCGCCTTCGGCCCGTTCAACGGCATTGGAGACGACGGCCCGCAGTTGATCGATGTTCCGGGGCCAGTCAGCATGCGTGAGGGTGGTGATCAGCCTGCGGGACAGCCGCCTCTCCCCCAGTTCCTCGGCGATGGCGTTGGCGAGGTGGGGGATGTCTTCGCGCCTGTTGCGCAGGGGCGCCACGGAGATCTCAAGGACGTCGAAGGCCTCCGAGAGCAGGAGCGTGGCATCCGTGGGACGCGTGATGGTGAAGATCAGTTTGGTGTTGGAGTTAGCCCGCAGATGGTGTGCAACCTCCGTTGCTTCGTTCTGCGACAGTTCATCGGCGTGCTCCACGATCAGCGTGGCCGGAAGTTCGGTAGCTACCCGGTGCAGGACGTCCCTCAGGTTGGGGTTCCTCAGGTCTCCGCCGCGGGCATCGACCACCATCTGGCCGCCGCGTAATGATGCGATGGCGTTGGCCAGGCGTAGTTTTCCGCTGCCCAGCTCACCGATCAGGACCACCGAACGGTCTTGGTCCACCGCTTTCCGGGCAAGGTTGAGCGTGCGCTTGAATTCCGTACTCGTGCCGTTAAGGTGCTTCAGGAGCCTTTCAGCTGTGGGCTGCGGCGGTGCTTCCAATGTCAGGGCGCCCCTCGCGGCGCCTGCCCGTTGTTCCTTGCCGGGTGCATGCGGGCGGACCACGACTATTGCTCCCACGTTGGCCGCGGACAGGGTCACGGGAGAGATCTCCAGGGTGGACACCCCAGGGCCTTGAAGCATCACTTCGCAGTTCATGTCACGTCCGGAGGACATGACTGCCTTGGCGTAGCCGGAAATAATCGAGAAATCGTTGTCTGCCAGGGTGGCGGTGGCGGCGGCATTCTGCAGGGAATTCTTGCCGTCGACTGCTATCACAGGCCGGTTCCCCCGGCGCCGTGAGACCCTCAGATACTCATTCAGGAGCGCCCTTTCCTTGGACGAGGTCCGCACTTCGATGTCCCGCTCGATCCGCGAGGCAACACCCTCAAGCATCAGCAGCGTAGAGGACGGCTCCAGGCTGGGTACCCGGTTGGCGGGGAGGGTGAGGCCTATGACTGCCCGTACACGGTTGTGGAAAGGATCCCGCACCAAGGAGGCGAAGCACCAGTTTCCGCGCATGTCCTCCCGGAAGTGTTCCTCCGGGGCCAACCAGACACCACGGCCCTCCTCCAAAGCCAGTCCTTCACCGTTGCTGCCGCAGCTTTCCTCCAGCAGGGAATAGCCGGCCGGGAAACCATCGTCACGCAGGAAGTCCGCTTTGACCAGGACCCCGTTGGGGGCCGTGATGTTGACGTAGCCGCCCAGATCGGCTGCCACTTCATCGAGTTTTTGCAGGTGCGGGCCCGCCGCCGCGATGGTGTACTCGTCAACGCGCCCTTCGTCATAGAACCCGCGGTCGGCAAAGGCATCCACTCCCGCAGCACGGCTGCGGTACCAGGACCGGGCCACGATCGGGCGGATGCCGCTCAGGTCGGCATGGGGTTGCATGAGGAACAGTTCACGGACTCGGTTCGTCTCGTGAGGGGTCTCCAACGGCCAAGGGGTCAAAAGTTCAGCAGACATCGGGGCAGATCTCTTTCAGGTAAGCGTGTCAGGGAGCCAGTGCCGGGCCGGACTCGCCGGGACTGGTCTTCCGCGGGCGCCATTTAGGCAGTTTCGGACGGAAGACGCGCTCCGCGCTCCAGTCCTCGTTCCGGTACGCCTCATCCTCGATCGCACGTGCGCCGATATACGCGGCAACCATGCCGGAAAGCCCGCTGCCGAACATGTTGGTGGTGTTGTGAGCGGCCCCCACGCTCGAGTTTTCAGTGACCATGGTTCGCTCCACTCCGCCGCTTTCACAGTAACGGGACATGTGTCCCGCGCCACTTTCAGCTTACCTAACTAACAGACGTTAGGGAACATCTTTTGATAAGATTTTGCTAACGAACGGATGTTAGGATTGCGCACCATGAGCGATACCTCCTACGAAGTAGCCTGTAAGGCCTTCAAGACCCGCCTGGAAGAGTGGAACTGGGCAGGCCAGAAAGCCGGGCGGCAGAACATTCTGGAAGCGTTCCTGAAACTCGCCATAGCCCACGGCTTCAATTCGGTGTCCATGCGGACCATCGCCAACGCCGTCAACGTCAAACCGCCCAGCCTCTACTCGCATTTCCCCGAAGGCAGGGACGAGATTGTTGCCGAGTCTCTCCGCTGGCATTTTCATCGCTTTGGCGTAGCACTACTCGAAGCCGTGGACCCCGCAAAAACAGCGGACGAATTCTGGGATGCCATGGTCAGGCTTCACTTCACGCGGCAGGTCAGGCTCCCCGAGAGCAATCTCTGGGACCTGCTGGTGGCAACCGACAGGATGGCGAATATCCTGCCCACGGAATTGCGCGCCCAGGTCGATGACTGGCTCTCACTCCATGAGGAGATGTATGTCGCCGCAGCACGCGACATGGGATGTGAGGACGCCGGGGAGCACGTGAGGGTGGTGATGACGTTGCTCGAAGGGGCCACCCGCTGGACACCTGCCGACTGCGGAGACGCCGAACTCGAAAAGATGGCGGACAGTGCCGTGACGTTGTCGCGGGCGATTCTCGCGGTCAAGTTTCCGGACTGACTTCGCCTCCCTTCCGCTGCCTAGCCGGTTTCGCGACCCTCACGTGGTTCATCCGCGGCGTCCGGCCCAATCCCTTGCGTCCTCTCCAACAAAGACCTCACGCCCTGCAGCATCTCAAGCTGTTGGCGATTGAGGGCCATGAGCCGTTCTATCTCGATCTTGGCTTGGACATCCGTTTCGAAATCATGCAAGGCCATCGCGGCGGCTATGGCATCCTGGCGCTTGGCTGCGATCAGGAGGATGGCCCCTTGCAGGCCGGCCAGCTGCCCATACCGTTCCGGAGGATGTCTGCGGCCCGTTCGCCCCGGGTCAGTCCTGCTTTATGTTCCCCATGCCACGTGATCCGGTGATCAGTCATGCGCACAGCTTAGGCTTTGTGCCTGCAGCCTGGAACGATGACGGGGGCCTGTCCCGCCGAACGCCCTAGTTGGCCGGATCGGTCCAGGCCCAGTCCTTCACCTCCGGCATGTCCTCGAAATGCTCCCGGATGTAGGTTGTGTGCGCCCGCAGCATGGACTCGCAGTACCCCAGCAAGTCCTCCGCCCCCGCAAGGTTCCGCGGTGTACGGCGCAGCGCTTCCATCACCAGGTGGTACCGGCTGACTTTGTTCAACACCACCATGTCGAACGGCGTGGTGGTTGTTCCTTGTTCGTTGTAGCCGCGCACATGGAAACGTTCCGGCCGGGTTCGCCCGTGGAGCAGCTGATGCAGCGCCCGTGCGTAGCCGTGCCACGCCATCACCACATCCACGTCCGAGGTGAACAGCTCTTCGAACGCATCCTGTGACAAACCGTGTGGATGGACATCCGGCGGAGTCAGCGCCATGGCATCAATGACATTGACCATCCGGAGGCGAAGCTCCGGAACATGGCGCCGGATCAGCCAGGCGGCTGCCAGCGCCTCTTGCGTGGGCACGTCACCGGCGCAGGCGAGTACGACGTCGGGACGGTGACCATCCGCGGCAGGCGTATCTGATTCGTTTCCCGCCCAGTCCCACACAGACGCACCAGCTGCCGCGTGCTTGCGGGCTTCCTCGAGTGACAGGTACTGCGGGTGCTCCTGTTTGTCGATGACCACCAGGTTGACGTAGTCCTTGCTCTTCAGCACATGCTCACCAACGGCCAGGAGGCTGTTGGCGTCCGGGGGCAGGTACACGCGCACCACCGAGCCGGACAACGACAATACCGAGTCGATGAGCCCCGGCCCCTGATGGCTGAAACCGTTGTGGTCGTTCCGCCAGCACGTGGAGGTGAGCAGGATGTTGAGGCTGGGAACCGGCGCCCGCCACGGAAGGTCACGGGAGTGCTGAAGCCACTTGGCATGCTGGATGGTCATGGAGGCGCTGACCATCGCGAACGCCTCGTAACTGGCAAACAGGCCGTACCTGCCGGTCAGGAGGTACCCTTCCAGCCACCCTTGGCAGAGATGCTCCGAGAGGACTTCCATGACCCTCCCGTCCGTCGAGACGTGCTCCAGTGTCCCGGCCGCCTGTTCCGGCACCACAAGGCAACGGTCGGTGGCTTCGAACACTGCTCCGAGCCGGTTGCTGTTCGTCTCATCCGGGCAAAACAGCCGGAAGCGTGGATCATCGGCGGTCTGTAGATAGGTGTCCCGGAGCAACTCCCCGAACGGTGCGGTGCTGTGGACCTTCACCTGGCCACGGGGCATTGCGTCGACGGCGTACGGGCCCGCATCCGGCACCGGGAGTTCCCCGCCACCGATTCCCCGCGACGCCGGAAGCGCGCCCATCCGCAAAGGTGCATCAGGCAGCAGTGCGGCGAGTTCGGCAACCAGCCGCCCGTCGTCGTCGAACAGCTTCTCCGGGCGGTAGGACCGCAACCAGGACTCCAGCTGGGCAAGGTGCCGGGGGTTTTCGCGAACGGTCGGGAGCGGTACCTGATGGGACCGGAAGGAGCCTTCGACTGGTTGGCCGTCCACTTCCCGCGGCCCTGTCCAGCCCTTGGGCGTCCGCAAGACGATCGCCGGCCAGCGCGCCGGGCCCGTCACCCCCTGTTCCCGGGCCTCGGCCTGGATCCCACGGATCCTTCCGTAGGCCCCGTCCATGGCCGCGGCCATCGAGCGGTGGACTGCGCCGGGATCGTCACCGGAGACCACCACCGGCTCCCACCCCTGGGCCCGAAGAAGCGCCGCGACCTCGGCATCCGTGCGGCAGCCGAGAACGGTGGGGCCTGAAATCTTGTATCCGTTCAGGTGGAGGATGGGCAGCACCGCCCCGTCCCTCGCCGCGTTCAGGAAGTTCGGCGCCTTCCACGAGGCCTCCAGGGGCCCGGTTTCCGCCTCGCCGTCTCCCACAACGCAGGCCGCAATCAGCTCCGGGTTGTCCATCACGGCGCCGGTGGCATGCATGAGCGAATATCCCAGCTCGCCGCCTTCGTGGATCGACCCCGGAGTAGCGGGACCAACGTGGCTGGAAATCCCGCCCGGGGTGGAAAACTGCCTCACCAGGCGCCGCAAGCCCTGAAGATCCTGCCCCACCTCCGGATAGACCTCGGAGTAGGTGCCCTCCAGATAGGTATTGGCCACGACGGCGGGACCTCCGTGACCGGGTCCGGTCACGAAAAGTACGTGGGCGCCGGTGCGCCGGATGACCCTGTTCAGGTGGGCGTAGATCAACGAGATCCCGGGACTGGTCCCCCAGTGGCCCAGCAGCCTGGGCTTGATGTGTCCGGGACGGAGCGGTTCGCGCAGGAGCGGGTTGTCCTGCAGGTAGATCTGGGCAACGGTGAGGTAGTTGGCCGCAGCCCAGTACCTGTTGAGCAGTTCCAAATCCTCTGCGGTATCCCTGGCGCTATCGACCATCTCATGACCTCATTTCTTATCGGATCCCAGCAGGGAAGCCGTCGACTCAGCGATGGCCCGTTCTTCGTCACTGGGTACGACCAGAACAGGAACAGCGGATGCGGTGGTACTGACGGTCCGGATACCTGTTCGATCGGACTGGTTGGCGTCCTCATCCCGGTTGGCGTCCTCATCCAGGGCGTAGCCCAGCGGCCGAAGCCACTCGAGGGTGGCTGCCCGGTACAGCGCCGAGTTCTCGCCGATTCCCCCCGTGAAAATGACCGCATCCGGGCCTCCGACCGCCATGGCGTACGCGGCAATGTACTTGGCAAGACGGTAGCTGGACGCCTGCACGGCAAGGACAGCTCCCGGGTCGCCTCGATGGAAGCCGGCCGCGATGGTGCGCATATCTGCTGTTCCCGCCAAGGACAAGAGCCCGGAACGATGGTTCAGGATGTCATCGACGTCGCTGGCTGTGGCTCCCTCACCAAGCATCAGGAGCACGAGTGCCGGATCCAGGTCTCCGCATCGCGTGCCCATCACCAGCCCTTCCAAGGGGGTCATGCCCATCGACGTGTCAACACTGCGTCCGGCCTTCACGGCAGTCACCGACGCGCCGTTGCCGATGTGGGCCACTACCGCATTCAAGGACCCGGTCTGTTTCGCCAGGAAGCCCTTGGCATCCCGGCAGGCCAGCTCCACGGAGATCCCATGAAAGCCGTACCGCCGTATGGGGTGCGCCATGTAGGCATTCTCAGGAACGGCGTACCTCGAAGCGAAATCGGGGATGGAACGGTGAAAGGACGTGTCGAAGACGGCCACCTGGGGCAACCCGGGCCACAGATCCGCAGCAGCTTCCATGCAATCGGCGCTTGACGCATTATGGAGCGGGGCCAACGTCCCAAGGCTCCGGATCATCGCGATGACATCGTTGGTGACGGAGACGGGTGAGGTGTAACTTTCCCCGCCGTGGACCACCCGGTGCCCGATCGCATCCGGTCGGCCAAAGTCCCGCTCGACCTCCTGCAGCACCCGGCGCAAGCTCCCGCCCCGGTCTTCCTGATCATCGGCCCACTCCAACTGCCCCGAGTGCAGGACAGCGTTGCCGGTAGGGGTACAGGCCGTATCCCGTAGGTGGTATTTCAAGGATGAGGAGCCCGGATTGAGGACAAGGACGCGCATGGGATCCTTCCACAGGGGCCTTGGGACAGGAAAGCACTCTCCGGGAGACCCTATCCCGGAAAGAGGCCCATGTCAGGACCTTAGGCCCCTTGCGGGCTGATTGCGGCCGGTCAATAGTGGTGATCATGACTTCGGAGATGCAAACGGCACCTTCCAACAGGCACGTGGTGGCTGCGCTCGACGGTTCCGTCGCCGGCAGCTTCGTGGCAGACTGGGCGGCCGCGCGGGCACACGCCATGGGCGATCGGCTCACCCTGGTTCACGTCGTTCTTCCCGTCTGGGTCTTCCAAGTGCCCGACGAGCACACCCTCGCCCTCAAACGGGCCGAAGACCTTCTCGGAAGCGAAGCCGGAAGGGTCCACCAGACGTATCCGGACCTGGAGGCAGCCACGACAATTGCCACCGGAGAACCTGCCGAGGCGCTCTCTGCGCTGTCCCTGAAGGCGGGACTGATGGTGGTCGGCACAGACCGCGGCCCCGGCACCGAAGGCGAAGGATTCGGATGCGTCAGTTTCCAAGTGGCCGTGACCAGCCGATGCCCGGTGGCTGTCATCCCCCACAACGCGCCGGGGCAATCTTCGGGCGTGGTGGTTGGCGTGGATGGATCACCGGATGCGGCCGGTGCCCTGGAATTGGCCGCCGGTGAGGCCCGCCGCCTCAACGAAGAGCTGATCATTGTCCACGCCGTGGATCCGCACGCCGCCGGCGGAGGTCCTGATGACGTGGCCGGGAAATCAGCGGAATGGGTGAACCGGAACTTCCCGGATATCAGCATGCGGATCCTTAGCGACCCGGTACACACCCCGGCGGAGGCCCTCACGGAGGCTTCCCGGGGTGCCCGACTGCTGGTGATCGGGCGTAAGGGCAAGGGCGGACTCTCCGTCCTGGTGGGTTCGGTCGCACAGCACATACTCCTGAATCTCCGATGCCCGACCATCCTGTCCTAACCGGCAAGGAGGGCCTCACCTCAACCGCAGCAGCTGAACTGCTGCGGGCAACCGGTCCGAACGTGCTGCCGACTGCCAGGAAGGTTCCACAGTGGCGGAGGCTGCTGGCCGAACTTACCCACTTCTTTGCCCTGATGCTGTGGGCCGCCGCAGCCCTGGCCTACATCGCAGGCATGCCGCAACTATGCATAGCAATCATCGTGGTGGTGATCGTCAACGGCCTCTTCGCCCACATCCAGCAAGAACGCGCCCAGCACGCCGCCGAACGGCTGCAACGGCTCCTCCCTGCCGAGGTCAGCGTTCGCCGCGACGGCACGATCCGGACCGTGCATGCCAGCGAACTCGTGCCCGGCGACGTCGTGGTTCTTGCGGCCGGGGACCGCCTTCCGGCAGATATCCGGTTCCTGGAAGCTGTCGGATGCACGGTGGATGAATCAATGCTCACCGGTGAGAGCGTGGTGATCCACAAAGCGGCGGGACAGGAGGGCTGGGGCGGAACGTTCATGGTGAACGGCGACGCCGAGGGTTTGGTGACCGCGACCGCCGGGCGCACCAAACTGGCCGGGATAGCGGCCCTCACCAGTGACACCAAATCCCCTCCCACTCCCCTGACACTGGAGCTGCGAAGGATCGTGCGGCTCATCGCCCTGGTTGCCCTGGCGGTTGCGGGGCTGTTCTTTGTGGTCTCCCTCCTGGTCGGGATCCAGTGGCGCGACTCCTTTCTTTTTGCCATTGGCGTGGCCGTGGCCCTCATACCCGAGGGACTCCTGCCCACCGTCACTCTCTCCCTGGCCATGGGCGCACAAAGAATGGCCGCGAAGCAGGCGCTGGTACGGAACCTCGAGGCCGTTGAGACACTGGGCTCCACGACGTTCATCTGCACCGACAAAACGGGCACCCTGACGCAAAACCGGATGAACGCCGTCGAGGTTTTCACACCGGCCGGAACCGTGAAGGTTGAAGGAGAGGGCTACGAACCGGAGGCGCAGGTCAGCGGCGAAGCCATCTCTGCGGCCGCCGAAGCTGCCTTCTGCGCGCGCACCGCATCGCAGGGCCGGGCCGTGCTGCACGATGGCCAATGGACCTCATCCGGAGACCCCATGGAAGCGGCACTGGATGTGCTGGCCCGCAGGCTTCCCGAGGCCGGGTCCCCTTCCGCGAAGGGATCCACGGACAGGCCGCCGGAAAAGAGGTTCCCGTTCGATGCTGCACGGCGCAGGGAGTCGGCCGTCATGGGCCCTGTCCTGTACGTGAAGGGAGCTCCCGAGTCCGTCCTTCCACTGTGCACCTCCGTGGATGCCGAGGCCTTGGCCGCCGAGGTCGAAGCCATGGCCTTGCGCGGGTTGCGGGTGATGGCAGCCGCCCGCAGGCAGCTTCCGGGCTCCCCCGCCGACTGGCTAGGACGGAGCGCAGCCGAAGCCGAGCAGGAGTTGGAGTTCCTTGGCCTGATCGGACTGCATGATCCGCCGCGGGCCGGAGTCGGCGACGTCATTGCCACGGCCCGGCACGCAGGAATCCGCATTGCGATGATCACAGGCGACCACCCGGTGACCGCCGGCGCCATCGCAGCGGAAATCGGCCTGATGGGCCCGGACCGCCTGGTGGTCCAGGGCTCCGATCTTCCGGAGGACGAGCAGATGCTCGGTGCCCTGCTGGACCGGGATGGGGTGGTGGTCAGCCGGGTATCGCCCGAGCAAAAACTGCGCGTCGCCAAGGCGCTGCAATCCCGCGGCCATGTGGTTGCCATGACCGGCGACGGCGTCAACGACGGCCCGGCCCTGCGGCAGGCCGACATCGGGGTGGCCATGGGCCTCAGTGGCACCGACGTGGCCCGTGAAGCCGCGGACCTCGTCCTCCTGGACGACCACTTCGCCACCATTGTTGCCGCGATCGAGCAGGGCCGCGCTACGTATGCCAACATCCACCGGTTCCTGACGTACCACCTCACCGACAACGTGGCGGAACTGGCCCCGTTCGTGATCTGGGCGCTGTCAGGAGGGCAATTCCCCCTGGCCCTGGGCGTGCTTCAGATCCTGGCCCTGGACATCGGCACGGACCTCCTTCCCGCACTCGCGCTCGGTGCCGAGTCGCCGGGGAAGCGCGTGCGCCAGAGGCCGCCGGAAAAGAGGCACCTCATGGATCGCCAACTCATGCTCCGGGCATTCCTCATCATGGGGCCCACGGAGGCCTTCATCTCCATGGCGGCCTTCACCACCGTGCTGGTCTCCGGAGGCTGGTCCAGGAGTGAACCCCTGGACCCCGGCCTCCTCATGACCGCCTCCGGAGCCGCCTTTGCCGCGGTTGTCATCGGTCAGATGGCCACGGCATTCGCTTGCCGCAGCGCCACCACCCCGCCTTGGCAGCAAGGGTGGTTCACGAACCGCCTGCTGCTGTGGGCGGTCGCTGGCGAAATCGTTGCCCTGGCCGTCTTCTTGTTCCTGGCTCCGGTGGCAGGCCTCCTTGGACAGGCGCCGCCCACACCAGCCGGATGGATCATCGCCATTCTCGCCTTCCCGGCGGTCCTTGCGGTCGACCTGCTGTACAAGAGGCTGAGGCACCCGGCCGGGCGGTCATTGGCGATGCATGCCATTAGGCCCTAGCGTGCACCGAAAACCGCAACAAAGCTTGTCCCATGAACTCACCAAACAGCCCCCGGAGAATCATCGTCGGCGTGGACGGTCGGAATTCTCATCGAATACCTTGACCATGGCAGGGCGGGTTGCCCCGGTTTTTGGCGTGCCGCTCGAGGTGATCACCTGCATCGGCATGTCCGACTACTACCTGACCTCGCGCTTTGAGCAGGAACTGACGAAGTTCACCTCTGAGCTCGAGGAAACCGCCAGGCGGATGGCCGAAGAGGCCGTGGATCGTGCCTTCGCCGGAAACCGGCCTGCCGACCTGACTGTCACGGTCAAGTTCGGCGAGCCGGCCAAGGTCCTGGTGGAGGAAAGCAACGACGCCCTGATGTTGATCATTGGCCGGCACGGCGGCGGCGGCTTCCTGGGGCAGGCGATCGGTTCAGTCAGCAGCGCCTGCGCCGCCCATGCCCACTGTCCAGTGCTTCTGGTAGGGGCGGACGACGTGCTGCCTTGATGGGCCTTGGGCCGGGTCACCCTTGGGCCTGTACGGCCGTGATGGCCACGGTGTTGATGATGTCCTCCACCGAGGACCCCCGGGAAAGATCGTTGATGGGCTTGCGCAGGCCTTGAAGAATAGGGCCGACGGCGATTGCGCCGGCCGAGTGCTCAACGGCCTTATAGGTGTTGTTGCCTGTGTCCAGGTCAGGAAAGATGAAGACCGTCGCCTTCCCTGCCACTGTGGACGACGGCAGCTTGGTGCTCGCGATCCGGACGTCCACCGCAGCGTCATATTGGATGGGGCCCTCCACCGGGAGGCCCGGCCGGGAAGCCCTCACCAGGGCCGTTGCTTCACGGACTTTGTCCACGGACGTGCCGGCTCCGGACTCACCGGTGGAATAGGAGAGCATGGCGACTCTGGGCTCCACACCAAAGCGTTCCGCCGTTTCAGCTGAGGCAATCGCGATCCCGGCCAACTCCCCGGCCGTGGGGTCGGGGACCACTGCGCAATCGCCGTAAACAAGCACCCTGTCCGGGAACAGCATGAAGAACACCGATGACACCACTTCCTGCGGGTCTTCTCCCTTGATGAACTCCAAGGCGGGACGGATGGTGTTCGCCGTCGTGTGTGCCGCTCCGGACACCATGCCGTCCGCGCAGCCCAACCGGACCATCATCGTCCCGAAGTAGGCGGCGTCAAGCATGATTTCGCGGGCCCGTTCCATGATCATGCCCTTGTTGGCCCTGAGCTTGCAGTACTCCCGGGCAAAGCGCTCACGGTCAGGTGAGGTGGCGGGATCAATGACGGCAAGGTCCCCAAGTTCGATTCCTTGCGTGGCAGCCAGCTCGCTGACCACCTCCGGCCTGCCAAGCAGCGTCAGCCGGCAGACGTCGCGGCGCCGCAGGATATCGGCTGCCCGCAGGCTCCGAACGTCCTCACCTTCGGCCAGGACAACATGGCTTGTCCGTTGCCGGGCACGTTCAATCAGGTCGTTGAAGAAGCGCAGCGGGGTGATGGTGGATGGGCGGGGCAGCGCCAGTTCTTTCAGCAGGTCCGCTTCAGGGATGTGGCGTGACCACAGGCCCAGGGCGGCGGCAACCTTGCGTTTCCCTCCTGTGTGGATTTCGCTGCGGACGCTCGCCGCACCCTGCGCCACGGAGTACAGGTCCCCACGCTCAAGGAAGACCGGAAACGGGGCCCGCTCCAGCAGCCGCTTCACATGCGGGGAAGGTTGCAGGCCATCCGTCAGAATCATCCCTCCAGGGCTCGGCAGATCCGATGCCAATGCCGACGCCAAACAGGCAAGGATGATGTCCGTGCGGTCCCCCGAGGCCAGGACCATGTCGCCGGTCTGCACGGCGGGAAGGAAGTCGTCAGCGCCCATCCCTGCAACACGGATCCGGCGGATATCCCGGTCCCATTCCTTGCTGCCGGTACTTGGTACCAGCCGAAGTGACTCTGCGATGTCAGCGACGGTCGGCGTGGAGATTTCAGCTACCTCGGGGATGAGGTAGCAGGGAACGTCCGGGGCGGCTTCCCGGAGGGCTTGCTCCACCCGTTCTTCCGTGCCGGGTTCCACCCGGTTGACCACAACAGCCAGCACGGAACAACGCGCTGCCTTGAACTGCTTGAGGGCTGTGGCGACAGACTCCCCTATCCGTGCCGGCGGGACTCCCCGGCCACCGACCACTGCCAGGACGGGCAGTCCCAGGTTGCTGGCAAGGGCGGCGTTCAGTTCGAACTCGCCCGCCGCGTCGGGACTCCGAAGGTCGGAGCCATCCACCACGACGGCATCGCAACCACGGGACAAGCGGCTGTAGATCCCGATCATGCGTGACACCAGCTCGTCCTGCTGCCCTGACCTCGCTTCGGCCAAGGCGGCGGGCGTTGTTGTTCCAGCCTTGCTCCGCGAGGCACCCAGCTCGTACAGCCGCCGCAGCAACAGGACTACAGGATCATCGTCGACGGCGTCTCCGGCCACCAGCGGGCGGAAGAACCCCAGGCGCCCGGCGTGGCGATGAAGTGCGTCCACCATGCCCAGCACTGCCAGTGACTTTCCGGACCCGGGTCCCGCAGACGCAATGTAGAGTCCCTGCACCATGCGGTCTCCTTTCCTGGCATGCGGCCAATTCCTGCGTGTCCAGCATTTCCTGTGACTTCAAGGGTGACGGGCAGGCGGTGATAAAGCCAGAAAGAATCCCACCCCGTGGCAGCGTCGGGGACCTTGGACCCTGTTAGGCGTCGGCGCCTGTCCCTAGGATCGCAAGTACCCCAGGTGCAGGCCACCGGTCGCGCCGCCCCATCCCTTACAGGAGGACAATGCCCATGGAAACCGACGAGCGCCCAGGCAGGATCTTGTCCGACGATGAGTCATGGAGCGTCCTGCAAAGGAACCAGCACGGCCGCCTCGCGGTCAGCGTGTTGGGAGAGCCGGACATCTACCCGCTGAACTTCATCGCGGACCAGGGCAGGTTGCTGGTGCGCACCAACCCGGGAACCAAGCTCGCTGAGCTGACGGTCAACGAGAAAGTCGCCTTCGAAGTCGAGGAAATAGGCGACGGCGAGGCGTGGAGCGTTGTCATCAAAGGAACGGCACGCGTCATCGAGTCCCAGTCGGAAATCGACGAGGCGGACAAGCTCCCCCTGAAACCGTGGATTCCTACCCGGAAGTACACCTACGTGGAGATCCGTCCTACCCGCGTGCACGGCCGGCATTTTGAGCTGGGGGACGAACCCGAGCGCTACTAGGTCCCGCTCCCTCGGGGCGGGACCCCCGGGGCTGCTTCTTCCCCAACGCCCGCAGCGCATTGAGTATGGTGGCCAGGTCCACCAGTTCCTGCAGCAGCGCCCCTGCCACGGGCACGATGAAACCCCAGGAAGCGAACACCATCAGGACCAGGCTCAGCAGAATCCCCGTCCAGATGCTGGTGCGGGCAATGCGCAGGGTGTACTGTCCGACGTCGACCGCCACCGCCACCTTGGAGAGGTCATCGAGCAGGATCACCACGTCCGCTGACTCGCTCGCCGCGGTGGCGCCGCGCGCGCCCATGGCAATTCCGACGTCGGCCGCTGCCAGGACCGGGGCGTCGTTGACGCCATCCCCGACCATCATGACCGGGCGCGTCTTCAGCCCGGCGACCGCCCTGACTTTGTCCCCGGGGAGGCACTCGGCAAGCACCGTTTCCATTCCTGCCTGGGCGGCGATGCTCCGGGCGGTGCTCTCGGCGTCGCCGGTCAGCAACAAGGATTCCCGGACACCAAGGTCCCGAAGCTTCTCCAGGGTGTCCACGGCGTTGACCCGCAAGGGATCGCTCATGATGAGGGTCCCGGCATACCTTCCGTCGACGCCCACGTAGATGGCCAACTGGCCGCCGGCCAGTTCGGACTGTTCAAAACCCGTGGTCTGCTCGCGGACGAACGCAGCTTTTCCGACCACCACGTCGTGGTAGCCCACGCGGGCGGCGACGCCGTTGGTGGCGTGCTCGGTGGCCGCCGTCGAAGGCAACAGCGGCAGTCCGCGCTCGGCAGCCGACGCCATGACCGAGGTCGCAAACACGTGGGAGGAGAACTGTTCAGCCGAGGCAGCCAACTGCAGCAGCGTCTCTTCGCTCGGTGAATCCGACCCGGCACGCCTGACGGCCACGAGGGTGGGTTTGCCGGCCGTCAGCGTCCCGGTCTTATCAAAGACAGCCGTCCTGACCTTGCTGAGCTGCTCAAGGGTCCCTGCGTTCTTGATGATCACCCCGGCCTTGGCGGCCCTGCTGGTCCCGGCAAGGAAGGCTACCGGGGCGGCTATAAGGAGCGGGCAGGGAGTAGCGACAACCAGTACCTCAACAAATCGCACGGGATCGCCGCTGATGAACCAGGCAACGCCGGCCATGGCAAACGCCACCACTGTAAAAGGGATGGCGTACCTGTCAGCCAAACGGACTGTAGGGGCCCGGCTGGCAGCCGCTTCCTGGACCAAGGCGACAATTTGGCTGTACTGCGATTCCTTGGCGGTGGCAGTCGCTTTGATGCGCACGGCCGCGGGCCCGTTGACCGTGCCGCTCAGCACGGAACCGCCCCGGGACCGTTCGACGGGCAGGCTCTCGCCGGTCAGTGCTGATTCATCGAAACTGCCCGCCCCGGACAACAGTTCGCCGTCCACCGGAACGGTCTCTGCGGGCTTGACCAGCAATACGTCACCGGGGTTGACGTCCTCCACGGCGATGTCCACCAGGTCTCCTGAGGGCTCTACCCGGTGTGCGTTGCGCGGGGAGCGTTTCAACAGATCGGTGAGCTCCCGGGTAGCGCGGCCCTGGGCGTAGTCCTCCAGGGCTTCACCTCCGGTGAGCATGAGTACGATCACCAGAGCCGCGATGTACTCACCGACGACCACCGTTGCACCGATGGCCGTGATGGCCAGCAGGTCGATGCCCCACCTGCCGCGGAAAAGATCCTTGACCATGGAACCGGCGCGGTACAGCGCAACGGCCAAGGCAAAGATGGATGCGAAGCCCTGGGCCGCGGCGTCCTGGCCACTGAGGACCAGGACAGCGACCAGTAAGCCCACCAGGAGGATCGCGCCCACAAGGGGGTACCTGCGGGCAAGGGTGAAGAGCCTGACTTCACTCATGCGCGCCACGGGACAGGACGACTTTCAGAGCTTCCGTCTCGGAGGCCCGGGAGAAGGTGTCATAGGCGTCCATGATGTTCTCGAGCGAGAAATGGTGGGTCGCGAACTTTCCGGCGGGAAGCTTCCGCTGGGCAACCAGCCTCAGCAGCATGGGAGTGGTGTTGGTGTTCACCAGCCCCATGCTGATATTGATGTTGCGGATCCACAAGTCCTGCAGGGGCAACTCAACGGGCTTGCCGTGGACACCGATGTTCGCCACGTTCCCGCCGGGCCGGACCAGTTGGAGGCACATGCCGAACGTTTCCGGGATGCCTACGGCTTCGAGGGCGACGTCCACACCGGCACCGTCGGTGAGGGCCAGCGCCTGCGACAGCCAGTCAGCGCTTGTCGGGTTGATGGTGTGCGTGGCACCAAAGTCGACGGCGCGCGCCAGCCGGCTGTCGTTGGGGTCGATGGCGATGATGGTGGCGGCGCCGCAAAGCCCCGCCGTGGCCATGGCGGCCAAACCGATAGGGCCGGCTCCAACGACGGCGATGATGTCACCTGGGGCGACCCTGCCGTCGAGGACACCGATCTCGAAAGCCGTGGGCAGAATGTCCGAAAGCATCACTGCCTCATCATCACTGACGCCTTCGGGCAGTTTATGCAGGGAGTTATCGGCATAAGGCACCCGCACGAATTCTGCCTGCGTCCCGTCAATGAGGTGCCCGAAAATCCATCCCGTACTGGGCTGCCCTTCGTCCCCCAGGCAATGGGAGAACAGCTGCTTCCGGCAATTGCTGCTATGTCCGCACGATTTTATGCACGACACTATGACGCGGTCGCCGGGCTTGAGGCCGCTGACTGAGCTTCCCACTTCCGTCACCGTCCCCACTCCTTCGTGGCCGAGGATCCGCCCAGGCACTACGGCCGGCACATCACCTTTGAGGATGTGAAGATCCGTTCCACAGATGGTGGTGGTATCGATCCGGACTATGGCGTCGGTAGGGTGGGCAATCACCGGGTCCGGAACCTCTTTCCAGGCTTTGGCTCCGGGACCGTCGTAGACCAGCGCTTTCATCGCATTGCCTTTCCGTGGTGCCCGTCAGCGGAAGGATTCCCTGCGGGCGTCATTGAGTGGTGCTTTCCAGATATCCGGACGGGTAGTGGTGAAGCGCCTGCCAGTGATGGATTCCGGAATGATCCTGACGTAGTGGTTTTTACTTCCGGCCTGCCACGGCTCAAGGTCCAGCGCCTCAGCCTCCGCGAGTTCATGGCGTTCGAGGATGACTGCTGCCCGGCCTCTGGCCACGACGCTCCAAGCCTTTGACGCTCCGGCCTCGAATCCGTCGATCTCAAGGGCCGTTGGCGCTTTCATGGCGCTCCAGTACTTCGTTCCGGCGCCCGTGCGGAAGACGATTCCCTGACCGTCAAGGACGTAGTTCACGGGGAAGATGTCAGGATGCCCCTCCACCAGGACAGCCAGTCGGCCAACGTTCATTTGGCCAAGCAGCGCCCAGCATTCTTCAGGATCCAGGCGTTCGATGGCTGTGTGTGGGGTCGATTCCATGCCCTGACGCTAACCGTGCCGGGGCGCCCCCGTTAGGGCCGTAGGTCCCGGACCGCCCTTGGGTCCCGGACCGCCGGGCCGGGAAGTCACTCGAGGCCGGCGCGGGTGGCATCATCCAGGGGGCTCCACCAGGTCAACGGCTCGGTGATTTTGAAGCGACGCCCGGTCATCGACGTCGGCACAACCCGGATGAAGTGGTCCTTGCGCCCTGCCTGCCACGGGAAAAGCAGCAGCCCGACCGTGTCAAGGACGTCCTGGGTCAGCTTGATGCTTTCGGCCTTTCCCTTGAGCACCACGCTCCACGCCACCCCCGAAGCGGTGTCCACGCCGTCGGCCTCTACGGCTACCGGTGTGGCCCCCAAAACTGTGTGGAGTTTTGTCCCCTCACCCGTCCGGAAGACCAAGGTCCCGTGGTCCACCTTGTAGTTGATGGGGAAGATGTCCGGATGGTCGCCGGCCCAGACGGCCAGCCGTCCCACCGACACGCTTCGAAGCACCTCCCAGCACTGCTTGACGTCGAGGTTTTCGATTTCGGGTACTGCACGCTTGTCCATGGCTAGACGGTAAACCCGGAAAGTGCGGTTGGACAGGGTAGAAAGGCCCGTCCCTCCCGTCCCGTCCGCAACAGTATCGCCAGCGCCGTCGGGTCCGGAGTAATCTTTGCACGACGGCGCCGCACTCCCTGGCCGGCACCGCGGAAAGACGATGATGAGCCACCCTTACCAGTCGTCACCGGACGAACCACCGGCGGCCGCCATTCCCCTTGAGGCACTCTTGCGGACCTTCATGTCCCGGGCGGACGAACTGCTCATGGCCGAGGAACGGACCCGGGGCTTGCTCGAAGCCGTGGTGACCGTTGCCGGAGAACTCAGCCTGGAAACGGTCCTGAAACGCGTGGTGGATTCGGCGTGCCACTTGCTTCATGCCCGCTACGGAGCGCTGGGCGTCATCGGCGAGGACAGCACCCTCAGCCACTTCGTCACCGTCGGTATCGACCAGGAACTCGCCGAGCGCATTGGTCCTCTTCCCACCGGCCACGGAGTACTGGGGCTCCTGATCACAGGGCCTGCACCCCTGCGCCTGCATGACCTGCGGCAACATCCCAAATCCTACGGATTTCCCGCACATCATCCGCCAATGAAAACGTTCCTCGGGGTACCCATCAGGGTCCGCGACGCCGTCTTCGGGAATCTTTACCTCACGGAAAAGGAAGGTGGACAAGACTTCACGCCCGAGGACGAGGACCTGGCTGTGGCACTTGCCGCGGCCGCCGGCGTGGCGATTGAAAATGCCCGACTGTACGAGGACGCCCAACGGCGGGCATCCTGGCTGGAGGCCTGCATGGATGCCACCGGCTACCTGCTGGAGGACAGCAGGGAGGACCACACCGAGCACGCTGCTTTCCGCGTCGTCGCTGAGGCTGCGGCCCGCCCGACGGATGGCCTGGTGGCACTCGCACTGACTCCGGCAGACAGGAAAGGTACTTACACTGTGGCCGCTGCCGTCGGCAAAGGTGCCGGCGATCTGAAGGGCCGGAAGCTGACAGTCGGTCCGACCGGGATGAAGGACATTGCTCTCACGGGGCGAAGCACCACCGTGGATGACCCTTGGAACCTCCTTGGCCCGGGCGTGCCATCCAACCCCGCAAAATTACTGGCCGTGGACTTGAGCGCCCAAGGAACCCACTATGGCCTGCTGGTCTCGGTGCGGGACTCCGACTCCGAACCGTTCAGGCAAACGGATGTGGAAATGTCCGCTGTGTTCGGTTCGCACGTAGCCTTGGCCCTTGCCTTGGACAGAATCCGAAGGTACCGGGAAGAGTCGGTGGTCTCCACCGACAGGGACCGGATCGCACGGGACCTGCACGACCTCGTCATCCAAAGACTGTTCGCGGCAGGACTGAGCATCCAGAGCCTGCGGCGCTACACCACAGCCCCTGAAGCTCCGGACCGGATCGACGCCATCACTGATCAGCTCGATTCCAGCATCCGGGACCTGCGCAACACCATCTACTCGCTGCGGGCAGCTGCTGCCGGCCGCCAATTGGTCAGCAGCCGGATTGTCGAGACGGTGCAGTCGGCATCGGCCTCTCTCCCGTTCGCGCCCCACCTCACCCTGATCGGGGCCCTTGACGTGGTGGAGGACGAGATCGTCATCGAGCACTTGCTGGCAGTCATCTCCGAAGCCTTGAGCAACGCGGTGCGGCACTCGGACGCACAAACCATCAACGTCACCGTCGGCATGACGGCCGATGCCCTGACTGTGGAAGTCAGGGATGACGGCCGGGGCTTCCGCCATCCCGGTTCAGGAAACGGCTTGGCCAACATGGCAAAGAGGGCAGCCGACCTCAATGGTTCCTGTGCCGTCACCAGCACCCCGGGCGACGGCACATCGTTGACGTGGGCCGTTCCCCTGCGCTGACGGTCCAGTGCGCGGCTGACTCAGTGCGCGGTCTACTCAGTGCGCGGGCCCGCCGTCGGCTTCGTCGGGGCTATGCGCCATGTAGACCGCCGCCTGCGTCCGGCGTTCGAATCCCAACTTGGCCAGCAGGGAGGACACGTAGTTCTTGACGGTCTTCTCTGCCAGCAGCATCTCTTCTCCGATTTGCCGGTTGGTCAGGCCTTCGCCGACGAACTTCAGAACCCTCCGCTCCTGGGGCGTCAGTGCCGCCAGCCTGGGATCGTCCCGTTTGGGTTCGGTGAGCCCCTGCACAACCCGGGCCTTGACCGCCTCGTCGAACAGGGATTCTCCGTGCGCCGCGCGGCGCAGAGCACCCAGCAGGTCGCTGCCGCCGATTTCCTTGAGTATGTAGCCGGCCGCGCCGGCGATGATCGCTCCCCTGAGGGCCTGCTCGTCGTCGTAACTGGTGAGAATAACGCAGTTCAGCGACGGATCGACCGACCGGACGTTGCGGCATACTTCAATGCCGGTGCCGTCCGGCAGGCGCGCGTCCAGGACCGAAATGTCCGGCCGCAACGCCGGGATCCTTCGGGCCGCCTCCTCTGCCGAACCCGACATCCCTACTACCAGGAAGCCTTCGTTTTCCAACAGCTCCTGCAGGCCCCGCCGTACCAATTCATGGTCGTCAAGGATGAAGACCCGCAAAACTCCGGGAGTGTGGTCGCCGCTCGTAGCGGGCGCGTCCGCGAACATGACCCTCCCGTCCGGCGCACAGCGTGCGCCTATAGCCTCAACCCATGTAGTGGATTCTGCACCTACGTGGTGCATTCCGATTCTTGTCTGCCCGCCTGATCCAAGCAAGGGACCAAAGGCCTACGCGGGCGGTGACTTTCGGCCCTGTTGCGCAGCCCGGTGGAAGGGGAATCTGGAACTACAGGATACCGGGGACGTAACGGTTGCTTCCGGTATCAAGGAAATGAAGGAGCATGATCCCCATGAAAAAGTGGACGCGATGGCAGGATTACGTTGTTGTCGCAGCAGGCGCCTACACGGCGCTGTCGGTCCTCTGGACCTCCCAAACAGGAATGTCGACGGCGATGATGGTCACCTTGGGTGTCCTGCTGGTCATCAGCGGAGCCATCAACCTCGCCCTCCCGGGAATGCCGGTTGTTGAGTGGGCACAAGCACTGGTGGCCGTAGTCCTGCTGCTGGCCCCCTGGCTGGGCAACTACACCTCGGCTACCGGAGCAGCCTGGACGGCATGGATCGCCGGGGCAGTCGCCTTGGTTGTCACAGCCTTTGCCATCAGGCCAAGCACCGAGGAATACCGGCACCACCACGTTGCAGCGGCACCCTGAACCCAATAACACATCCGGCGCTGCGGACTCCGCTGCGCCGGATTTTTCCTGTCCAACGGAGGTCCGGGAGGAACAATGAAGAACAGCGACGTTGCCAGCCTCAGGTTCCTGGGGGCTACAGATACAGTGACAGGATCCAGGTACCTCCTCGACCACCAAGGCACCCGCGTGCTGGTGGACTGCGGTCTCTTCCAAGGGTACAAACGCCTCCGGGAACGCAACCGCAGGCCGTTCCCGGTAAGTCCGTCGTCGATCGACGCAGTCCTCCTGACCCATGCCCACCTTGACCACACCGGATACCTTCCCCTGCTGGTCAGGGACGGCTTCCGCGGCACGGTCTACAGCACGCAGGGCACGAGCCAACTCTCCAAGCTTCTGTTGACGGACAGCGGGCACCTCCAGGAAGAGGAAGCGAGGCATGCCGCGCATGCCGGTTCCTCCCAGCACGACCCCGTGCTGCCCCTGTACACCGCCTTGGATGCGACGCGGTCACTGCAGAGTTTCCGACCCGTCGACTTCGACACTCCATTGCAGATAGGAACCGGCTTCGAAGCGGTATTCGTACCAGCCGGCCATATCCTTGGCGCGGCCCAGATCCGGCTCCAGGCCGGAAACGCCTCGGTGCATTTCACCGGTGATCTTGGCCGCGCGGATGATCCCTTTATGTACCCACCCCGGGACCTGGAAGCCGTTGACGTGCTCGTCACCGAATCGACCTACGGGAACCGGCAGCACCCGCCGGGCGATGCGGAAAGCGAATTAGGTGATGTGGTGAAGCGCACGGTGAAACGGGGCGGCGTCGTTCTGATAGCTGCCTTCGCAGTCGGCAGGGCGGAATCGCTCCTGCTGCAGTTGGCGCGGCTCCGACGGAAAGGCGCCATACCCGAGGTCCCCATCTATCTCAACAGTCCGATGGCCATTGATGCGTCCTACATGTACCAACAGCACCCGGAGGAGCATCGCCTCAAGCCCGAAGAGTTCAATGCCATGTACCAGCTGGCCACCATGACCCGCACTGCCGATGATTCCAAGCTCCTGAACCTTCGGGGAGGGCCCATGATCATCATCTCTGCCAGCGGGATGCTCACGGGCGGCCGGGTCCTCCATCACATTGAGGCATACGGCGGGGATCCCAGGAACACGGTGGTCCTGAGCGGCTATCAGGCCGGCGGGACCCGGGGAGCCACCCTCGCGGCAGGAGCACGCGACCTTCGCATCTACGGCCGGGACGTCCATATCCGGGCCGAAGTTGTGCAACTGGAAGGCTACAGCGCCCATGCCGACGCCGATGCCATCATCCGGTGGATGCGCACGGCACCGAAGGCCCCGCGGATGACGTACATCACGCACGGCGAGCCGGCAGCATCGGATGCTTTGCGGTTGCGCATCAAACACGAGCTGGGCTGGAAGGCCCGCGTCCCCGAATACCTGGAGACGATCAGCTTGAACGATCCGGATTAGGCCCTGCTCCGGGACTTAGGGCCCTAACCATCACATCAGCGCTGGTCAAGACTGGAGTGACACGACCCGGCGTCGCGACCGGGCGACCTTCAAGAAGATGAGGATCAGTCATGAGTGAGGCCATTGTCGTCGGTGTCGGCGACTCTCCCAGCAGTGAAGCGGCAATGCGTTGGGCGATGCACCGGGCGGCCGCGCTGAAGTTGCCCGTCCTCCTCGTCCATGCCGTGGACGACAGGTGGGCTTATGACGCTGTTGGCTACAACGACTGGATCCGCAACTCCGGCGCTGCCCTCCTTTCAGATGCCAAGGACCGCGCCGCCAAGATGGAACCGACGGTCAGCCTCAGCACGGACCTGGTCCACGGCGCACCCGGTTACTCGCTGCGGAAAAAGTCCAAGAAGGCCTCCATGGTGGTGATCGGTTCCGGCCACAGCTGGGTTGGTGGTTCACTCACCGACCGTGCGCTCTAGGTCGCGGCGGTCGCGCAGTGCCCGGTGGCCGTGATCGGCGAACATGACCTCAGCACCCGCCAAGGCGTGCTGGTCGGGGCGGACGGATCCGAAGAATCCATCCAGGCGGTGGGCTTCGCCGCTGCCGAGGCCGACCGGACAGGGCAGGAACTGACCGTGCTGCACGCCTTCCGGCTCCCGGATCCGTGGCTCAGCAGGGGGATGCCGGGCGGTGACTTCAACGGCATCATCGAGGAAGAAGAACGGGTGGTGCTCGCCGAGACGGTGGCCGGCCTGGCCGATACCTACCCTGACCTCACGGTCCACCAAGTGCTGCAGACAGACAGAAGCCCGGCAGAGGCGCTGCTGGGAGCTGCAAAGACCGCATCCTTGCTGGTTGTCGGCAGCCGCGGCCGCGGCAGCTTCAAACGCCTGATGCTTGGTTCCACCGCACATGCCGTTCTTGCGAAACTGCCGTGCCCGACCATCATCACCAGGGTGAAGCCGGTCAAGCACAAGGGCTGACCCCGGCGTCCCCACGCAGATCCGGCTGCCCCCGTGCTGATCACCAGCAAGGGGCAGCCGGATTTTTGCGTGGGCTGGGGGTTTGCGTGGGCGGGGAGTTTGCGTGGGCGGGGAGTTTGGGTGGCCTGGAGTCTGCGTGGGCCATGAATTTGAGGGGCACTGATCCTAGCTCAGATGCACATGGCGTCCGGAAATGAGGTCCGCCTGGATGCGGATAAACAGAGTCCGTTCACCACCGGCCCAGGGTTCGGGCATCACTTTGCCCCACAGCTCCTTGATGGTTTCTTCTTCCAGGACGTGGGAGGACGGCCCGCTGACCAGTACCGACCAGCCTTCGCTCCGGTCCGGCCAGGTGTGGTCGACCTGGAAGGACGTCTGGAGCCGGGCCGACGGTTCTCCAATGAAACCGGAAGGCGCCGTCCGAAAATAGATGGCGTGGTCACGGACCAGGTAATGCACCGGAAGAATCATCACGCGGCCATGGTGTACAAAGCCCACCCGGCCTGTTTCTTCGGACCGCAGCAGCTCCCAGCAGCGCTCGGGGGATAATTCTTCGCTGACGTGGCGGGCTCCATCGAGTCGGGCAGGCTGCGTCTCATTCATCATTTTCTCCGGTCTGTTGTTCTACAAGTAATTGCGCCAGTTCAGCACCCCAACGGGAGGCCCGGTCAATTTCCTCCTGGTCCACTGCTGGTCCGGGACCTACTTCGAAGCTCTCACCATCTGCCAGGAGCTGGAATCCGGCTTTGCGCAGTCCTTCGCTGATACCCCGCGCCGCGCTGCCGGTGATGATTTCCAGGCCATGGTTCCGCGTATCGAAGGCCACTGCGTTCTGCCCGGGCACAGCCGCGCGGGTTGCCGCCAACCATTCGCGGACGCCTACGTTGATCTGCGTACTCACGTCGAGTTCCCCGGTGGCGGATCCGACGTCGGCTGCCCGTCGCCGGGTTGAGGGCCTGCTCATGCCGTGAACGTGGGTCGGGCCGCCAACGACCACAAGATCACATCCGATGATCCGTCCCTCCTCAACATCACCGACCGGAACGACGCTGGCAGCAACTGCCCCACCCAGTCCGTCGGCAATGGCCTCCGCGACCCGCCGGGTGTTGCCGTACATCGACTCGTAGATCACCAAAGCTTCCATTGCTCCCCTGCTGCTCCCTAGTGGACGTCTGTTTCCGGCGCATGCACCACAAGGACAGGGCAATGGGCATGGGCAACACATGCCGAGCTGACCGACCCCAGCAGGAGGCCGCCAAAACCACCATGCCCCCGACGCCCCACCACCACCATGCCGGCGTTCCGGCTGGCCTCTATGAGCCCCTGCCGGGGATGGCCGCGTACCAGGCGGGTCACCGCATTGTCCGGGAGGGCCGGGCCGAAGGCCTTCTCCACCGACTGCTGCAATATCTCAGCCGCTGCATCTTCGAAGCGACCGATCCCCACGGCAACGTAGCCGTCAACTATTTGGGGATAGTCCCAGAACGCAGTGGCCTCCACAGTCTGCCCCGTGGCATCAGCAAGCCGGCGGGCCTCACGCAGCGCTGCGATGGACGCCTCGGATCCATCAACTCCCACGACGATCCCGCTGCCCGGGGTCTCCTGGTGCATCCTTGGCCTCCTGCTCGTCTCGCGCTCCGTCAGGTCAGGATCACCCGGCGGGATGGTAAGTAACAGGGCCGAAAGTCACTCCGTCTCTCCCGGCGGATCGGCGCGGAGCTCTTCAATGGTGGCCCGCAGGGCGTGGATGATGCCGTCGAGTTCCCGGGAGACGGCCTGCATCCGTTCATGTCCGGCCGGGTCGTCGACGAACCTCTTGAGGTTCTGGATCCCAAGCCCTGCGGCGAACAAACGCTGGATCACCAGGTCGTGCAGGTCACGGGCGATCCGCTCGCGATCTGACAACACTACGTTCTGTTCCCTCCGGGCACTGGCCCGGGCAAGATCCAGCGCCAAACCGATCCTGCTGCTGAACAAAGCGCTGGATTCAAGGTCTGAATGCGTGAAGGCAGGGGCTCCCGCGGCCCTTGCGAGCATCAGCACTCCGTTGTCCGTGCCACGGTGGCCCAGCGCAGACACAAGCACGGTGCCAAGCTTCTCCGACATGCCTACTCCCAATGCCGTGGAAGCATCATGGATAAGGCGTGACTGGCCGGATTCCTGCACGGCACCGCCTACCTCGGAACCCGGCAACTCCTGGCCCGCGTACATCCCTTGGACTCCCACGGCGGACCGGCAACGCAGGGTCCCCTCCGGGTCCGGAACAGCAATCACCGCCAAGACTGAGTCCGAAGCATGCACGGCAGCTTCCCCCACGCGATCAAGGTCCGTCTGGCCGCCGTCGGGCTCTCCGGCAATCAGCAGGCTGGCGAGCTCCATACCGGCCTCCAACCAGCGCCTCCGCCGATTGCTCTCATCGAAAAGCCGGGCATTTTGGATAGCGACGCCTGCTGCAGCAGCAAGCGCCACCGCCAGGTCCTCGTCAGCGCGCGTAAAGTCCTGGCCGTTTTTCTTCTCGGTGAGGTACAGGTTGCCGAACACCGTGTCACGCACCCGGATGGGTACGCCCAGGAAAGTCTTCATGGGCGGATGGTGCGGCGGAAAGCCAACCGCCATCGGATGCTTTCCAAGGTCATGAAGACGCAGGGGCGCAGGTTCCCTGATCAGGTGACCCAGTACCCCGTGCCCGGTGGGCAGGTCCCCGATCGACCTGATCCCTTCCTCATCGATACCAACGGTGATGAAGTGGCTGAGGCGCTGGTCCTCCCCTATCACCCCCAACGCCCCGAACCGCGCATCCAGCAGGAGGCAGGCAGAATTCACGACGCGGTCAAGGACTGCTTCAAGGCTCAAGTCCTCGGCAATGGACACGACGGCTGCCAGCAGGCCGTTCATCTGCTCCTGGGCATGGAGCAATTCGTCTGCACGGGCCACGAACTCCCTGAGCAGCAAGTCGACCCGGCCCTTCATAGGGGAAGTCCAGCCCTCTGTGCCTTGCATGTCCGGACCTCCTGAACCGGCTAACGTGCAAATCCAGCCGGTTTACGGTCCCCAAGATCAAGAACGCAACGATTCGTATCACGCAGCCGCAGAACCGGTCGGACAACAACCAAGTTCAGCTTCTGCCGTTAACCGGGCCGCCCCTCATCCGCAGGCGTATGCGGAATCGGGTACTTCAAGGCCATGCTAGCCATAACCGGATGACTCCGGAAGTCATGGGCTGGGGTGCCATAGCCCGCTCCGGACTAGCGGTCCCCTGCTCCGCCGGAGGCGAGATAGTCGATGAGTCCGTCCACGGTACCCACTTTGGGATAGTCGCTTTCCGGAATGTTGACGCCTGTCTGAACGTCCAAGGTTTCCACCAACCTCAGGAAATCGACGGAATCCAGCTCAAGATCCTGTCGAAGACGGGATCGGCCTTCGACCTCGTCCAGGTCTATGTCCGGAGCAACCACGCCCAGGGCGGCTTGGACGGCATCGCGTGCTTCATCGTGGGTCATAGCTCCTCCGGTTCCTGCAGCAGCTCATTCATGCGGTTCAGGAATCGCGCACCACGCAGGCCGTCGCTGACCCTGTGATCGGCGGACAGCGTGGCAACCGCCACGTGGCGGATCCCCACCATCCCGTTCCGCGCCCAAGCCTGTTCGCTCACCCGGCCGATTCCGATCATCGCCACCTGTGGCGGATAGATCACGCCATAGACGCTCTCCACGCCCAAATCGCCAAGGTTGGTCACAGTGACCGTGGGGTCGGCCATCTCCGCGCGCAGCAAACGACCCGACCGGGCACGGCTCACCAGGTCCTTGAGCCGTTTCATGAGTTCATCCAAGGACAAGGTGTCAGCGTCGTGGATGGCCGGCGCCACCAGTCCTCCGCGCCTCAGTGCCACTGCAACTCCCAAGTGAACCGACGACGCCGGCTGGAACCCGCCGTCCTGGAAGAATCCATTCACTTCAGGCACATCACGGGCCGCCACAGCGGCTGCTTTGAGCAACAACACGGAGGCCACCAAACGCTCCGCCACGGCCCTCTGGGCGTTGGTTGCCGTCATCCACTGGACCGCGTGTTCAAGGTCCAGTGTCTCCGTCAAGTAGTAGTGCGGGATGGTTTTCTTCGACCGCTCCATCAGCGTCCCGATGGCGCGCCGCAAAGTATCGGCCCGTTCCGGCGTGTCGTGCAGAGCCGGCGGACCGGCCAGCGGACCGGCGGGCAACCAGTGGCTCCGCGGCCATGCCGAACAGGACCTCGACGCGGCGCAGGTCCTTGCTGCCTTTTCGCGCTGGCCAACGTGGATGTGGGCCAATGAGGAAGTAGCGCACTTCCTTGGCTGGCTGCATCAATGGAATTCGGGCCGCCCTGAAGACCGGCGAACGGGGTTTTACGGGCTGGAGGTCTATTCCCTGTGGGACTCCCTACGGGAAATCTTCAGCTGGCTTGAGTCCAATGCGCCGGAGTCGGTTCCCGCGGCGCAGCAGGCATGGCGTTGCTTCGTGCCATTCGGCGAGGACCCACAGCGTTATGCCTCGGCTACCCGGCTGGTTCCCCGCTCCTGCGAGGCGGACGTTGTGGGGCTGCTGGCTGAGGTCCACCGGCAGACCTTGGGCCGGGTGGAACAGGATCCCTTGGCTTTCGACGTCATGCAGAACGCAATAGTCGCCTCAAACGCAGAACACCAATACCGGACCATGGTCCGCGGTGACGAACAGTCCTGGAACATCCGGGATTACCACATGAGCGACACCATGGACCGGCTGTCCCGCCATCACGGAGCCGGTTCGAAGGGAATCATCTGGGCGCACAACACGCACATAGGGGATGCCCGGGCGACGGACATGGCAGCCGGCGGCATGGTCAACATCGGACAACTGATGCGCCGGCGCCACCACGGTTCCGTAGTGTTGGTCGGTTTCGCCTCATACAGCGGCTCAGTGACAGCTGCGCACCCCTGGGGTGCGCCCGGACAGACCATGGACGTACCCAACGCAATTCAAGGAAGCCACGAGGACCTCCTCCACAGCGCACTGAATGGGCCGTCGGCTTTGGCCTACGGCGCCGGCCGGGCCGGACGGTGGCTCTCCACGTGGCGCGGGCACAGAGCCATCGGCGTCGTCTACAACCCTGCGCGTGAACGGGGCAACTACGTCCACACCGTCATGGGGCAACGCTATGACGGCCTCGTCTGGTTGCCCACGACGTCCGCCCTTCGGCCGCTGCACCGTGAATACCTTCCCGATGAACCGGAACTCGAAACCGAGCCCACAGGCTTTTGAGCAATGCCGGTCATCCGCCGCTGCGGACAAGGGCCGGTTTCCGCAACAGGGCCGTTCGTCCCTTATCCACTCGGCGGGAACCGTCAAGAATAGGTGGCACAAGACCCTTGGGACCCGGATGCCCACGACTTCCGACCACCAGCGCGCCCACGCCACCGGGGCAGGGGCGTTGACGTTCTAGTTGAGAGTTCCACCATGTCTGGACATTTCGAAGTTTTCGTCGATGCGTATTCCCACTTTCGGTTCCGCCTTGTTGGCCCCAGAGGAAACACCCTGCTCGAGTCAGGCCCCTACGACGACAAGCAGGCGATAGCCATCGCCATCTTCGACGTGCGCGAATGTGCAGGTACCGGCCTGGTGGAAGACCACAGCACCAAGCCCGCCCCGCGCTGGCCCCCGGCGTCGGGCCCGCACTCATCCCCGCGACGGCGGTCCACGCCAGTGGCGGCACCGCATTGAACTGTCACGCCATGGCGGGCACCATGCGTCCCGACACCATGACGCACAGGATCTAGGGCGCCGGGCCATGCAAGGACTCACCCGGGCGGACGTCGCGCTCCGCATCGACCATGGCCTGGACAACAGCGCACAACTACCAGCCAGTCGCAGCCTGCGCACCATCATCAGGGCGAACGTCCTGACACTCTTCAATGGCCTGGTTTTTGCGGCCTTTGCGATGTTGCTCGTCCTGGGGCAATGGCAGGATGCACTCTTCGGGCTCGCCGCGATGGGAAACATCATTATCGGAGTGGTCCAGGAGTACCGGGCCAAACGGGCCCTGGACCGTTTGGCCATCCTGCACAGTGCGCCGGCAACTGTGCTCCGGGACGGGACGGAACAAGTGATCCCGGGACGGGACCTCGTCAAGGACGACATTGTGGTTTTGGGCGCCGGGGACCAGTTGTCTGCCGACGCCGTCAGCCTTGGCGACGGCAGCCTCGACGTCGACGAATCACTTCTGACGGGAGAATCCGAACCCGTCCGGAAGAGTGCAGGCCAGGTCCTGCTGTCGGGTTCATTGGTGGTGTCCGGATCGGGGTTCGCCCGGATCACCACCGTGGGCCTTGAAACCTTCGCCCAACGCATCGCGACGGAAGCCAAACGCTTCTCGCTCGTGACCTCCGAGATCCGCTCCGGAATCAACAAGGTCCTGAAAGTCATTGCATGGCTGGTCCTTCCGTTGTCTGCACTGGTCCTCAATTCCCAAATGATCCAGCACGGCGGATGGAACGCGGCGCTCGCGTCCGGCGACTGGAAGGAAGGCGTGGTGCCGGCCGTGGCCAGCACCATCGCGATGATCCCCTTGGGCCTGGTCCTGCTGACCAGCGTGGCGTTCGCCGTCGGGGCGATCCGGTTGGCCAGGCTGCGGGTCATCGTCCAGGAACTGGCCGCCGTGGAGGTCTTGGCGAGGGTTGACGTCCTGTGCCTGGATAAGACCGGGACGCTGACGGACGGCCGGATGGTTTTCGACGCAGTTCATCTGCTCGGACCGGAAGAAGAATTTCCGGAGTGGCGGGATGCCCTGGAATGCTTCGGTGCCACCCAGCATACAGACGCGACCGCCAGCGCCTTGAAGGCCGCCTTTCCTCCGCGAAGTGCACAACCTCCCCTGGCCTCGGTACCTTTCGACCCTGCGCGGCGCTGGAGCTCCGTCACGCTCGCCGGCGCCTCAGGAGACCCCCGGACGTGGCTCCTGGGCGCCCCCGGGGTTGTTCTTGGCACGGCTGAAGAGGCGCGTGGGCGCGCTTCCGCCTTGGCCTCCTCCGGTCTCCGAACCCTGGCTCTGGTACTCGCTGCAGGAAACGACGCCGGGAGTACCGGCGGGATTCCTTCTCCCGCCGGCGCTTCACCGGTGCTGCTCGTCACGTTTCGGGAATCGATACGGAAGGACGCCTCAGCCACGCTGGACTACTTCCGGGAACAGGGGGTGCAGATCAAAATCTTTTCCGGCGACGATCCCCGGACAGTGGGGCTACTGGCCGGGAGGTTGGGACTGGGTGGCCGCCCTGCCTGTGACGCCACAACACTTCCCGCGGATCCTGAAGCCCTGGCATCCTGCGTCCAGGACAATGCGGTGTTCGGCCGGGTAGGCCCCCACCAGAAGAAGGACCTGATCCAGGCCCTTCAACGAAAAGGCCACACCGTTGCCATGACGGGCGACGGCGTCAATGACATCCCCGCACTCAAGGTTGCCGACCTGGGCATCGCGATTGACACGGCAGCCCCGGCAACCAAAGCCGTGGCACGGCTGGTCCTGCTCGATGGACGCTTCAGCCGCCTGCCGGGCATTGTGGCCGAAGGGCGCAGGGCTATCAACAACATGGAACGGGTATCGATGCTCTTCCTCAGCAAGACCGCCTACGCCATGGTCCTGGCCGTGGCCTGCGGATTGTTGCTGCAGCCGTATCCTTTCCTCCCCCGCCAGTTGTCCGCCGTCGATGGCTTGACCATTGGATTGCCGGCGTTCTTCCTGGCCCTCCTGCCCAGCAGTCGTCGCTACGTCCCGGGCTTTCTGAAGCGTTCCCTGTCCTTCGCGATCCCGGCAGGAGTCATCACGGCCACTGCCATTCTTGGGGTCAACACCTATGCGTCCCTCAGCGGCGATCACAGTGTCCTGACAAGCCGCTCGGCCACCACCATCACCTTGACCATCATCGGATCGTGGATCCTGGCTGTGACTGCCCGGCCCCTGAACGCAACGAAGGTACTGGTCCTGGCGGGATGCTATGTGGGGATGGCAGCGGTGATGGGCCTTGATTTCGTCCGCGGGTTCTTCCTGCTCGAATGGCCTCCGCCTGACCTGTTGCTGGTCTCGGTGCTGACGGCACTGGCGGCAAGTGCCGCCGTCGAGCTTGTGGGACGATACGTCACGCGTGGCTACCACGGTGCAGACGTGACTTTCGCCTCTGGAAGGCGGGAAGGGTCCGTGCGAGCCTCCTGATATCCGACGACGAGGAAGAGTCATGCGTGCATGGTGGGTTGATGTGCCGGGGAAGATAGCGGACAAGCCTTTAAGGATGGGCGAACGCGAGGACCCGCGGCCCGGGCCGGGCGAGGTACTGCTGCGCGTGGACGTGTGCGGTGTCTGCCGCACCGACCTCCATCTCGCCGAGGGCGACCTTCCGCCCCGCCACGCCGGGGTGATCCCCGGCCACGAGGCCGTAGGGACGGTCATGGAAAGTTTCAGCGGGGGCCGCTTCTCCCGCGGGGACAAAATCGGTGTCGCTTGGCTCGGCCAGACCTGTGGCCACTGCCCCCACTGCCGGCGCGGCCAGGAGAATCTCTGCCTGGCGCCCCGATTCACGGGGTGGGACCGTGACGGCGGCTTTGCCGACCACATGACGGTGAATGAGGACTTCGCTTATGCCTTGCCTGCGCGCTTCACCAACGAACAAGCGGCACCGCTCCTGTGCTCGGGGATCATTGGCTACAGGGCCCTGGAACGGGCTGCGCTACCGCCGGGAGGGAGGCTGGGCATCTATGGCTTCGGCGGCTCCGCCCACTTGACGGCCCAAATCGCCATCAGCCAAGGCGCGTCGGTCTACGTCATGACCCGTTCCGCACAAGCCCGGGACCTGGCCCTCAGCCTCGGAGCGGTTTATGCCGGCGACGCCTACGATGCTCCGCCGGTCCCCCTGGACTCAGCCATTCTTTTTGCTCCCGTGGGCGATCTGGTTCCGGTCGCCCTGCGGGCGTTGGATCGCGGCGGAACCTTGGCCATTGCCGGCATCCACCTCACGGACATCCCGTCCCTCAATTACCAGAACGAACTCTTCTATGAACGGCAGATCCGCAGCGTCACCGCCAATACCCGGGCCGACGGCACCGCTTTCCTGGCCCTGGCCGCGGAGATCGGACTGGCCCCAACCGTCACCACCTACGACTTCACGGAAACGGACCGTGCGTTGGAGGATCTGGCCAACGACCGCGTCACCGGCGCTGCGGTTCTGAAGATGCGGTGACAGATCCACCGAGGCGACGCCGTGGACGGCCCGGCGGGTTGGGTTGGCGGTCCGGCGTGGGGGGACGATCCGGCTTGTGGGGACCCGGGGCAACGTCAGGTATGAGACTCCGTGTCCTCTCCACCCAGCCGGCGCTCCAGCTTTTCTTCCGCGGCCTCCCGGCGTTTGCCGATGCGGAGCATCCTTTGGACCAAGGGGCTGCCTTGGAGCGGGAGACCCGTCAGCCTCTTGCGGGAACGCCCTTTTCCCTGGCCGTCGTTGGGCCGTTGGGGCTCCGACTCCGGGTTGACCCGTCCACCCATCACTGACTCCTCCCTGCACCCGGCAATTCCGCGGGCATGTCCCCATCCTGCAGCAGTCCCCGGCGCAGGGTAAGGGCCGGAAGACCCCGGCGCGGGCGGGGACTTTGGACTCTGGAAGCCGCGTTGCCAAGGCGAAAAGCTGGTACTGCCGGGAAAGGTTCCGCGGCTGATAAGAGATGGAGGCTGGCATGACCGAGCTGACGAAATGGCTTGATGCGCGTCGCTCACCGATGGAGCTTATCGAGAGATTGTTCGACGGCGACAGCAGCGCCGGGGGGATCAAAGTCGAGGAAGTGGTTGACGGGAATACGTTGGTGATCCGTGCCGAACTTCCCGGCATCGACCCGGAAAAGGACGCGGAAATCACCGTCTCCGACGGCGGCCTGACCATCCGGGCCGAACGCCAGGAAAAGAAGGAGCACAAGGAAAAGGACAGCTACCGCTCGGAGTTCCGGTATGGCTCCTTTGTCCGCCGCATACCTTTGCCGGACGGCGTGAAGGAAGGCGACGTGACCGCTTCCTACAAGGACGGCGTCCTCGAAGTACGGGCACCCATCCCGGAAAAGACAGCGGCAGTTTCGCCCTCGAAGGTTCCCATCACCAGGAGTTGAGAACGTGCTGCGGGCAGGTGCGGATGGAACGGCACCTGCCCGGCCTGTCGCCAGCCGCCGCTATCAGTACACCCATGGGGGTATACCATGGAGGGCAGCAACCCACCGATGGAGCACCCTCATGGAACTGAACCCCACCGAACTCACGCCTGTGATCAACCGCCTCAAGCGCGCACAGGGGCAGCTCGCCGCCGTCACCCGCATGTTGGAAGAAGGCCGTGACTGCAAAGATGTTGTCACCCAGCTCGCCGCAGTTTCGAAGGCGCTGGACCGGGCCGGCTTCGCCATCATCGCCACGGGCCTGGAGCAGTGCATCATCCAGGAGGACCAAACGATGGACAGGAAAGAGCTGGAGAAGCTGTTCCTCTCCCTCGCCTGACGCTCGACAGTAGGGCAGCAGGGCAGCAGGGGCAGGTCACCCAAACAGCATTTCGGCCTCCAAATACCGGTCTTCCGGGACCGTGTGCAACTCACCAATCGCGGCAGCAAGGGCAACAGTGGTGATGTCCGTGCCCCGCGAGGAAACCATCACGCCCCACTCCCCCTTGGATGCTGCACGGACGGCAGCCATTCCCAACCGCGTTGCCAGGACCCTGTCGAATGCCGTGGGCGCCCCACCCCGCTGGATGTGACCCAGGACCGTGGCCCTGCATTCGATTCCCGTCAGTTCCTGGAGCTGTTCCTCCAAGAGGTATCCGATGCCGCCCAGGCGCGGACGGCCAAAGGTATCGAGTCCGCGCGGGAAGTAGGGAGCATCCTGGCCTGCTGGAACGTAGGCCTCTGCCACCACCACCAGTGGCGCCCTGCCCCGGTTCCGGGCTGACAGGACCCACGCCGCTGCCTGCTCCAGGCTCACCCGGCGTTCCGGGATCAAAATGGCGTGCGCTCCGGCGGCCATGCCTGCATGAAGGGCAATCCAGCCGGCGTTGCGCCCCACTCCGGCTCTCCCCTGCCGGCAGCATCAGTATTTGGTCGCGGACCTGGATCCGGAGCGGAGGAGCGCTGCCGGGAGAGGACGTGACCCGGATCCGTTCTGTGGTCAGTTCGATGTCCAGCCAGTGTCCCTGGGTCTTCACCGTGAAGGACACGGCGTTGAGTCCGTGCGGCAAATTGGGGGTGAAGGTGATTCCTGAACGGTCCATCCGCAGCCCCGCGAAACTTCTTTGGATGACGTCCACCGTGCCCGCCATCGCACCCAGGTGGATACCGGCTTTGGTCGTTCCGTGCTGGGTGTCATCCAAGTCCGCGTCGACTGCTTCGCGGTAGCTTTCCCACGCGCCGTCAGGGTCCAAGGCAGCCAGGACGGAAGCGTGCGCCACCCTGCTCAGTGTCGAGCCGTGCGCTGTCCTGGCGAGGTAGTACTCAACGGTCCGCGCCAGCTGTGCCTCGGTCATGCGGTAACCCAGTTGGTGGAGCATCGCGATGAGGCCGGAACCACCCAGCAAGTACGGCAACATGAGGACGTCCGCCTGCTTGGAGAGCTTGTATCGGTTGACGTCATCGCCTTCCGCCCCCAGTATCAGGTCCAGCCGCTCTATGTTGTCGTACTCTTGCCGGTAGCCATCCCAGTCCAGCTCCCGCAAAAGATCGTACCCTTCGAACTGGCTGATCAGGCCGTCTTTGTTGAACGGCACATACATGGCCCGGGAGAGCCTGCGCCAGTGCGCCCGCTCGCGTTTGCCGACACCCAGCCGTTCCAGCAGTTCCTCCTGTTCGTGGCCCGGGAACATTGAAGTGACGTCGGCGGCCTCGCCACAAACCCACGCCGCCATGACGTTCGTGTAAGCGTTGTCGTCCAGGCCGGGAACATCCCGCCCGGGCAACCAGGTGTGGTATTCATCCGGGCCAGCCACTCCGCGGATGTGGTACCGGCGATGACCGGGATCGTGGACGGCCAGGGAGGCAAAACAGCGTGCCACGTCTATGAGCAGCTCTGCGCCGTGTCCCAGCAACCACGGGACGTCGTTGGTGGATTCGAAGTACTGCCAGGCGTTGAACGCCACTGCGAGTCCGGCGTGGACCTGCAGGTGCGAATAATCCGGCACCCACTGCCCTGAGCGCGGGTTGTAAAGCCAATCCGGTGTTTCTTCCGTGCCGTCGCTGCCGCTCTGCCACGGAAACAGCGCACCGGACAAGCCCTTTGCGACGGCGGCCCGACGGGCGGCGGGCAGCCGCCGCCAACGGTAGTCCAAGAGGGCTTTGGAAACCTCGGGCATGCGCGGGTTCAGGACCGGGAGGACAAACAGCTCGTCCCAAAACACGTGGCCGCGGTATCCCTCGCCGTGCAGTCCACGGGCGGGAACACCGACGTCGAGTTCGGCCGTGTGCGGAGTCAAGGTCTGCAGGAGGTGGAACAAGTGCAGGTTCAGCACCAGCTGAACCTGCACGGGCGCATCAAGCTCCACCTTGAACGGCCGAAGGACACGCCGCCAGGACGCTTTGTGCCGGCGCAACAGTTCTTCGAAGTCGCCCCCGGAACCTGCCAACGCAGCGGCAGCGGACGTAGCTGCCGACGAGGCTGCCCGGTCCCTGGACGTCGAGATCGCAATGATCCGGTCCACTGTGACGGGGTTTTCCTCCGAGGACCGGACCTGGAAGCTCCGGAAGTGGAAACCCGCCCGGCTTTCGGTCACTCCGGTGGACCCGGAGACGTCAACTGCCGCCGCAATGGCCACGCGCACCTGGCTTTGGGTGGTCTCCACCTCCGCGGCCAGGACCGGGCCGGCGTCGCGGGATGGCGGTATGGTCCTGTCGATCAGATGGACCTGGGAACTCAGCGGGGGCTCGGGAAGGTTGCTGTTGCGGACCAGGCAATTGCCCCCGGTGGTGATATCCAGAAGCGCGCTCCAGTCGCGGGGTGTGAGCCGTGTCCGGATAGCCAGGATGTGCCGGGTGTCCATGGACACGAACCTCGTTTCTTCCAGGTGGAGATGCCTCCCGTCCGGCGCTTCCAGCAGGAGATGCCGGGTCAGGACCGCCTTTTCCATATTGAGGACGCGGCGTTCATGGAGGATCTCCAGGCCGCCCCCGGACCACCATGGGGTGCCTTCCAGGCGCAGGTCCAGGGGCAGGCAGTCGGGCAGGTTGACCATGTGCTCTTCCGCGACGGTTCCTTCGCCTATCGTGGACCAAACCCTGTTATACACACCGGCCAGATACGTTCCGGCATAGCGGCCGGGCCTGCGGTTTTCACTGACGGCTCCCCGTATCCCCATGTATCCGTTGCCGAGGGTGGTCAGGGCTTCGCGGTGGCCCTCATGCTCAGGATCCATGCCTTCGTAGATCAGCAGCCACGGATCCCGCATCACGAGGCCCAGGTCCAGTTCGGCGAGGTTGTTGATCACCACGTCGGCACCGGCAGCTTCCAGGTCCGCCCGGTTGCCGTGCCGGTCAACGCCCACCACCAGGCCGAATCCGCCCCGGCTTGCGGCCAGCACCCCGGCGACGGCGTCTTCCACCACCACGGCGCGCCGCACGCTCACGTCCAGCCTGCGGCCGGCCTCCAGGAATGTATCGGGGGCCGGTTTGCCGGCCAGGCCATGCCACGCTGCCACCCGGCCATCGATGACCACCGAGAACGAGTCCAGCAGGTTGGCGGCGGCAAGGACGGGGATCGCGTTGCGGCTGGAGGTTACCAACGCGGTGGCGACACCGGCGTCCTTCAAGTTCTCCAGGAACCGGCCGGTGCCCGGAAAGATCTGCACGCCTCCTTCCTGCAGCCGTCTCAGGTAGGCCTTGTTCTTCCAGGCCCCAAGCCCGACGGCGTCCAGTCGCCGCCGGCGTCCTGCGGGGTTCCCGGCGGGATGTCCACTCCCCTGGATGCCCTGAGCCCGATCAGCCCTTGTTCCCGGGGCCTGCCGTCCACCAAGGCGTAGTAGTCATCCGGTGTGAAGGGGGCCCGGCTTCCATCCTTCGGGTAGCGGGGATCATTAATGATGGCTTCGTACGCCTCTTTCCACGCCGCGAGGTGAACGAGGGCCGTATTTGTCACCACTCCATCCAGGTCAAGAATGACTGCGTCGTAAGGAGCTGCAGCCGCTGCTGCGGTGGGCGACTTTTTCATTGACCGCTACAGCCATCGGAACTCGGCGTCGGCGATCAATGGCAGAGTGCGGAGGAAGGTGTCGGGGTTGAGCGAGATCGAGTCGATGCCTTCACCCACCAGGAACTCAGCGAAGTCCGGGTGGTTGCTGGGGCCTTGGCCGCAGAGTCCGATCTTGATGCCCGCCTTGTGGGCTTCCCGGATTGCTTGGGAGATCATGGCCGTCACGGCCGGGTCCCGTTCGTCAAAGAGTCCGGAGAGCTGCTCGGAATCCCTGTCAACGCCCAGGACCAGCTGGGTGAGGTCGTTGGATCCAATGGAGAAGCCGTCGAAGTACGTGGCGAACCGGGCGGCGAGGACCACGTTGGAGGGTATCTCGCACATCATGTAGACCTGCAGGCCGTCCTGCCCACGGACCAAGCCGTTGCTTGCCATGGCGTCCAGCACGGTGCGCGCTTCCTGGACGGTTCGGCAGAACGGCACCATCACAATGACGTTCCTGAAGCCTGCCTTCTCCCGGACCCGTTTCAACGCACGGCATTCCAAAGCAAAGGCCTCCCGGTATTCGTCGCTGTAATAGCGGGACGCGCCGCGGAAGCCCAGCATGGGATTTTCCTCGGGACGCTCAAAGAACGTCCCGCCAATGAGGTGGCCGTATTCGTTGCTTTTGAAGTCGGAGAGTCGCACAATCACCGGCTTGGGGTGGAACGGGGCCGCAATTTTCGCGATGCCGGTGGCCAGGACGTCAACGAAGTACTCCTCGGGATCCGCGTGGTTTGCCCACAGGGACGTGATGGTTTCAGCTTCGGCACCGTCAGTGACCCTTTCCGGGTGGACCAGTGCCATCGGGTGGACGCGGATCAGGTTGTTGATGATGAATTCCATGCGGGCCAGTCCGACGCCGGCGGCCGGCAGCCGCCACCACCGCATCGCTGCTGCCGGGCTGGCCATGTTGATCATGAGTTGGGTCCTAATGGCGGGCAGCGTCCCGGTGTCTACCTCCTCGACGTCGAACTTCAACGTCCCTTCGTAGACGCGGCCCTGTTCACCTTCGGCGCAGGAGAGGGTCACAGGGGCGCCCTGCTCCAGGGCCAGGGTTGCGTTTCCCGTACCCACCACCGCCGGCACGCCGAGTTCCCTGCTGACGATGGCCGCGTGGCTGGTGGGACCGCCATGATCGGTGACAATGCCGGCAGCCCGTTTCATGATGGGCACCCAGTCGGGATCCGTCACGCGGGTCACCAGGATGGAACCGTCGATGAAGTCCTCAAGGTCCCGGGCGTCCAGGATCCGCGACACTTTACCGGTGGTGATGGCATCTCCCACGGCCGCGCCGCGTGCCAGGACAGTTCCGCTTTCCTCGAGTTTGCACATCCGGAAGGACGTCAGCGGGCGTTGGGCCTGGACGGTCTCGGGCCGGGCCTGGACCATGAACAGTTCGCCCGTGATTCCGTCCTTGGCCCACTCCATGTCCATCGGCCGTCCGTAATGTTCTTCCACAGCGACAGCCCAGCGGGCCAGGAGGAGCACTTCAGCATCACTGAGGACCAACGCTTTCCGCTCCGCCTCGCTCGTGTCCACCATTTGCGTTCCGGTGTCCCCGTCCTGGCCGTAAATGAGTTTGCACTCCTTGGTCCCGACCTCCCGCTGGATGATCGGAACAAGGTCAGGATCGGCGAGCAAAGGCTTGAAGACCTGGTACTTGTCCGGGTTGATGGTTCCCTGGACCACGGTCTCTCCGAGTCCCCAGTCCGCGCTGATCACAGCACAACGCGGAAAGCCCGACTCAGTGTCGATGGAGAACATCACCCCGGATGCGCCCAGGTCCGAGCGCACCATGCGCTGGACGCCCACTGACAAAGCGACATCCAGATGCTCAAACCCCTTGATTTCCCGGTAGCTGATGGCCCGGTCGGTGTAGAGGGAAGCAAAGCAGCGCTTGCAGGCGTCCAGGACCGCTGCGGATCCCGAGACGTTCAGGTAGGTTTCCTGCTGTCCGGCGAAACTGGCATCGGGAAGATCCTCCGCCGTCGCACTGCTTCGTACTGCCACGGCCACGTCCTGCTCGCCGCCACGGCGGCAAAGTTCAGCGTAGCCGGCACTGATGGCTGCAGCGGTTTCAGGCGGGAACTCTGCCCCCAGGATGGCATTCCGAATGCGGCTTCCGGCTTCCCTCAACGATGTCTTCCGCAGGCGGTAGTCGTTGATGCGACCGGCAATCAAGGACTCCAGGCCATTGACGGCCAGGAACCGGCGGTAGGCATCCGCCGTCGTTGCGAAGCCTTCGGGGATCCGGACGCCGGCAGCCTGCAAAGACCGGGTCAACTCGCCGAGGGAGGCGTTCTTTCCCCCGATCCTTGGAATGTCGGCAAGACCGGCAGCGTCGAACCACAGGACATGGGTTTTGGCCAAGGCAGCCTTCGGTGCTGAATCCATGATTGGATTCTGCGCTGGCCCGCCACGATGCGGGAGGGTCTTTGTACCCGCCGCTTGAGGTGACTTTCGGCCCTGTTTTGGTTGTGCCCCCATCGAGCATGCTGGAGGCACAAGCAGGAGGCCGACCATGGGACTTTCGCATTTCGAGAAACAGGAACTGGACAAGATCGCCCGTGGGCTGGAAGAAGACGATCCACGACTTGCCACCCTCATGAGCCTTCAGGACCTCCGGGGACACCGCTGGAAGCGGACCCAACGAGGCTTGCTGGTGGCCTTGGGCGGCCTGGGGATCCTGTTGGCCAGCCTCCCTTTGGGCAGTCCCCCGCTTGGGGTGCTGGGTTTCATGATGATGGGCGGCGGCACCTACTGGGCAACACTGCTCATGGACGACAGCCCTCTTCGACGTGCCCCGAAGAATGCGGGGAACCTCCCTAACACCCACGAGCAAATGCCATGAAAGCTGTAATCATGTACGACTCGGCCTACGGGAACACAAAGTCCGTGGCAGAAGCAATAGCAGCGGGGTTGGAGAACAGCCGGACCGTCCCGGTGTCGCAATTCCGCAGCAGTGACGTCTCAGTCGGGGACCTGCTGGTGGTCGGCAGTCCGATCAACGGCTGGCGCCCTACCGAAGCCGTCACCAAGGCCCTGGACGCAGCCGGAGCGGACGGCCTGGCCGGCGTGCTGGCTGCGGCCTTCGACACCAGGGTCAAATTGTTCATCCATGGCGATGCCGCCAAGAAGATCTCCCACGGACTGCAGAAAGCCGGGGCCACGATCGTGGCCCAGCCCATGCCCTTCTACGTCAAAGGCACCGAAGGGCCGCTGTTGGAGGGCGAAATCAAACGGGCCTTCTCCTGGAGCCATGAACTGGCGGCTTCGGTGAAAGCCCTCGCGTCCAGGAAGGGCACATCATGAGCAGCCGTCTTGATCCCAGCAAAATCATCGTCGGCGTCGACGGTTCCGCTGCGTCCAAGCAGGCCCTTCGCGAAGGGCAACGCCTGGCGCTCGCGCTTGACGCCCCGCTCGAAGCGTGGGGCTGCTGGGAACTTCCCTTGGGCTACGAAGGCTACCTTGCGATGGGAATTGACGGATTTGCCCACACGGCAGAGGAAAACGTCAAAGAAACCCTCAAGGAAGTGTTTGGTCCGGAGTTGCCCAAGAATGTCAGTACGCGGCTGGTCCAAGGCTCCCCCCGGGCGGCCCTGGTGGAAGGCAGCAAGCACGCCGCCCTCCTGGTTGTCGGACGGCGGGGGCACGGTGGCTTCGGCGGGCTTCTTTTGGGTTCGGTCAGTTCCGCGGTGGTAGCCCATGCCCACTGCCCGGTCGTCGTGGTCCACACACCTTAGGCATCGCGTCGGAACAAAGGTCGGAACAAAACAGGCCCCTTCAGATGGAAGCACACCACATCCTTCCCCAGCCTTCGCAGGAGTCTGCGGACCTGGCGAACCCTCCTGCCGCCGTCGAGTGCTCTGCGTTGAGCAAAGCGTTCGGCCGCCACGTGGCGCTGGACGCCATCGACCTCCATGTCCCTCCGGGTTCCATCTTCGGACTCGTCGGGCCCAATGGGGCGGGGAAGACCACGCTCCTGCGCATCCTCACAGGGCTGTCCCGGGCGTCGGCCGGATCCGTGCACCTGTTGGGCCGGGAACTTCGCGCCGATGACCCGGACGTGCGCCGGGATATCGGGTACCTTCCGGACGTTCCCGCGTTCTACGACTGGATGACGTCTACGCAGGCGCTTCGGCTGGCCGGCCGGTTATCCGGCCTCGACGGAGCCGGACTCAGCGGGCGCATCCGCGACACGTTGCAGCTCGTCCGGCTCGAAGCGGGCAAACAGCGCATCGGCAAGTACTCGCGCGGCATGCGCCAGCGTCTCGGAGTTGCGCAGGCTTTGATCAACGCACCAAAACTGCTGCTGCTGGACGAGCCCACCAGTGCGCTTGACCCCGCGGGCAGGAAGGAACTGCTCGATTTCCTTGTGACCTTGCGGGGCCGGACCACCGTCTTTTTCTCCACGCACATCCTCAGTGACGTCGAGCGGGTTTGCGACCACGTTGCTGTCCTGGACAAAGGGAAGGTCCTGTCCCAGTCCACCATGGAGGAACTCCGTGCCCGGCACGGCCAACAAACCATCGCCGTGGAAGTCACGGACGGGGCGGAGCAGTTGGCCCACCGGATCGCCCAAGCCCCTTGGGCGTTGTCAGTGCGGCCGGGGCCGGGCGGCGAAATCATGGTCCGGGCCACCGACCCTGTTGCTGCCCAACGTGGAATTCCTTCGCTCGTGGCGAGCGCGGGCATTGGCCTGGTCCGCCTGGACAGCGCCGAGCTCAGCCTGGAAGACGTGTTCCTTGAGCTGACGGGAGAACCAGCGCAGTGAAAACCTTCCCGGCCCTCGCCGCCAAAGAAACACAGGAGATCGTCCACACGTGGCGGATCTGGGTTCTTCCCGCGATCATCCTTGTCTTCGCGGTGAGTGGCCCACCCCTGGCGAAGATCACCCCCGAACTCCTCGCGTCCCTGACGCCACCTGGCCAACAATCCCTTGTTTTGCCGCCGGCGACGTTCGCCGATGCCTACGACCAATGGGTCAAGAACCTGTCCCAACTGGTCCTCTTCGCCATCATCATCATGTACGGCGGGATCGTCTCCACCGAGGTGCGCGACGGTACGGCCGCCTTCGTGCTGACCAAGCCCGTGCGGCGCGCCACCTTCATCACCGCCAAGGCCGTTGTCCATGCACTTTTCATCGCAGCGGTGTTCGCGGCAGGAACCACCATCACATGGATCACCACGGGTGTGGTGTTCGGCATGGCACCGGCTGCGCAGTTGTGGGGTCCGGCCGCCATGCTCTGCCTGTTCGCGCTGCTCCTGCTGGCGTTCATGGAGTTCTTCTCGGTGGTCATTCCCGCCCCGGCCGGCGCAGCCGGTGCAGGCCTGGGATTGTACGCCCTGTTGGCGGTGGGCGGGGCGTGGGGCCCCTGTTCAGGTTCTCGCCGGCCGGCGTGCCCGGGATCGCGGCGAGCGTGGCCGCCGGCCAAAGCCATCCCGCAGCGGCGTGGCCCGTGGTGACGACGCTGATTGGGGCCGGGGCGGCGGTCGCGGTGGCCGTGTTCATTTTCCAGCGGAAGGAATTGCAGCCATGACGCGACCAGGCGCAATCGTGATGCTCACAGTGGGAATCGCGCTCTCCCTCATCGGCTTCACCCTCGCCTCCGCCGGTGCTGCGGCGGCATGGCTGGGCGCCGCACAGCGCGACGGCGGTTACTTCACGTCCCGCACGGAGCGCTTCACTGTCCCGTCCTTCGCCTTGGTTTCGCCACATCTGGACGCTGTTGGTGAGGGAACCCCCGAAAGGCTCCCCTTCGACGTCGGAACCCTCCGGTTACGGGCGACCGCCGCGGATCCGGCGCAAAGCATCTTCGTCGGGATCGCACCCCAAGAAGACGTGGACCGCTACCTTTCCGGAGTGCACTACACGGAGTTGGAGGAAGTGAAGTTCAATCCTTTCCGGCCCGTTTACCGGGATATTTCCGGACTGTCCAGCCCGGCCCCGGCAAGCAGCCAGGACATCTGGGTTGCTTCCGCATCGGGCCAAGGCCTGCAGGAACTGACCTGGAAGATCACACCCGGCACCTGGACGGTTGTTGTCATGAACGCCGACGCGGCCCAAGGTGTATCCGCGGACCTGCAGGCGGGTTTCAGGTCCGAGCTCATCAGGCCCGCAGCAACCGGCCTGCTGGTTGCCGGTGGACTGGCGCTGGTGGTCGGCTTGCCACTGCTGGTCATCGGCGCGGTGGGACTGGGGCGCCGAGGGACGCCCGGGCCGCCACCACCGGCAGGGGTTCCCGGACGCGGCCCCGCCCCGGCACGCAGTGAATCGCCGACACCGGGTGGGTCGCTGCCGGCCATCACGTGGGACCAAGCCCATCCCGTCAGGCTGACGGGCCATGTGGACGCCGGCCTCTCCCGGGGGTTGTGGCTCGTCAAATGGCTGCTGGCCATTCCGCACTTCTTCGTGTTGTTCTTCCTGTGGTTCGCTTTCGCCGTCACAACAGTTGTGGCGTGGTTCGCCATCCTCGTCACCGGCCGGTACCCGCAGTCGCTCTTCCACTTCAACGTCGGGGTGCTGCGTTGGACGTGGCGCGTCGCGTTCTACGCCTATGCGGCAGGAGGAACGGACAAGTATCCGCCCTTCACCCTCGAGCAGGCCGACTACCCAGCCGCCCTGGACGTCCAGTACCCGCAACGGCTCTCGCGTGGCCTGGTCCTCGTGAAATCGTGGCTGCTGCTGATCCCGCACTGGCTCGTCATCGGAGCCGTCACCGGTAGTGCGACGTGGGCCTGGCGCACCCAGGACGGCCCGGCAGGGGTGGTCACCGAACGCGGCGGCGGGTTGTCCCTGTTGGCCCTTCTGGTGATCATCGCCCTGGTGATCCTGCTCTTTTCCGGACGCTATCCGCGGCCCCTTTTCGCCTTCATCATGGGGATCAACCGCTGGGCTTATCGCGTCGTGGTTTACGGCGCCCTCATGAGGGACGAATACCCGCCGTTCCGCCTGGACCAGGGACCTGACGAACCCGATGCAGCGGCCCCCCGGGACACGGACCCCCGCCCGGCCGGCCACCAGGGTCCGCCGGCCGAGCGGCCCGGAAGGCCTGACGGTGGCGGCGACCGGAGCTGAGTCACCACGCCCGGAGCAGGGACGCAGCGCACGACGCCGGGTGGTCGCCGTGGTGCTGGCAGCGACCGTGATCCTCCTGGCGGCCGCCGTCACGATCACGCTCCTGGTGGCGGGGCCGGGCGGGACGCCGTCGGCGACCACGTCCTCGGATTCCCTGGCCCCGGCCCCCGGCACCACGGGAGTGTCTCCCTCCCCCACCGCCGATACGGGACCCACTGCGGACACGGAACCCACGGCAACGACCGGTAGACCGACGCCGCTCCCCCCGGAACCCGGCCCGACCGCGAGCAGCCCCGCGCCGCCCGCGACTCCCGGTGCAACAGCCGCGCCACCCCTTCCGCCTGGGCTGCTGGGGCAGGACCTGACCATCATCCCGGGGGCCGGGAACAACATCGCCCTGACATTCGACGCCGGCGCGAACGCCACCGGGCTGGACAGCATCCTGGCAACGCTGGCCAACAGGCAGGTGGCCGGAACGTTCTTCCTGACCGGGGCCTGGGCCGCGTCCAACCCATCCGGCGTGGCACGGATCGTGGCGTCCGGACATCGGGTCGGAAACCACTCCATGACCCATCCCGCAATGACCCGGCTCCCGGAGCCGGCCATCGCCGCGGAAATCCGGGATGCCGAAGCGGCGATAGCCGCTGCCGGAGGCGACCCCCGGCCTTTGTTCCGCTTCCCGTTCGGAGACCGGGATGAGCGGACCATCAACGCGGTCAATTCCTTGGGCTACGTTCCAGTCCGCTGGACCGTGGACACCTTGGGGTGGAAAGGCACCAGTGGCGGCATGTCCCGGAGCGGAGTGGCAGAGCGGGTCCTGGGCAACCTGCAACCCGGTGGAATCATCCTCATGCACCTCGGCTCGAATCCCGACGACGGAAGCACCCTCGACGCCGACGCATTGGCTGACGTCATTGACGGCATCCGCGCCGCCGGGTACGGCTTTGTGACCCTCGACCGGCTGCAACAACTCTAGGAGAGTCAAATGATCCCCTTACTGCTTCTGATCGTGCCGGGCTTCGTGGCGCTGACCTCCCTGGCCGGAGGACTTGCCATGGCGCTCGGTTCCTGGCTGGGCCCCGAGAAACTTGGGCTGCCTGTTGAAGCGCAGGTGCCCCTTGAGTACCTCAATGGTTCACCCTTCAGCTCATTCGTGGTCCCAGGGCTCCTGCTGGCCCTCATTGTCGGCGGCCTGCATGTTGCTGCCTTCGTGGCCATGCTGCGGCACCACCGCTTGGCGGGCCTGCTGACGGCAGCAGCGGGCTACTCGATCCTGGTCTGGATCTTTGTCCAAATGATGCTGATCCCGTTCAGTGTGCTGCAGGCGGTCTATTTCGGCGCAGGACTTGCCGAGCTTGGACTGTTGTTGCTGATGCTCAAGGTTGCCTCCCCGCTCCCCGGCCCCGTGACCTCGGGCAAGAAAGTCACCGGTCCGCGCGCCCAAGGGACTTTGGGCCCTGTCGGGTAATCCGGACCGCCCATAGGATCGCGGCATGAACGAGAAGAACCTAGTGCCTGATCCGGAAATACTGGAGCCCGACGATTGCTGGCGGCTGCTCACCGAGACCAACGTCGGGCGGCTTTCTGTCATCGCGAACGGCCATCCGGATATCTTCCCGGTGAGCTTCGTGGTGGACGGCCGCAGCGTGGTGTTCCGTACCGGTATGGGAACCAAACAGCAGGCTATCGAGGCGGACTCGGTGGTGGCCCTCGAAGCCGATGCGGTGAGTGCCGAGTTCGGGCTTGCCTGGAGCGTCGTCATCAAGGGCCAGGCGACGCAGGCCGGTCCCTCCAGCCCCGGCCTCACCGAGGCCCGCCGGGGCATGTTCCCCTGGCAGGGGGTCGGCAAGGAACTGCTGTACGTGATAGTTCCTGACTCCATCACCGGACGGCGATTCGACCTGAGCGCAACCAACTCGTTCGACACTCCGCTCAACGAGGCCACCAGGGCAGGCCTGGAATAGGTTCCATGGTGACTGGCGGAACGACCACCACCATCACGGACAGAGTCCTGACCGTCAGCCACCTGGTCAAGAAATTCGGCGACGTCACGGCGGTCAACGACGTATCGTTTGAGATCCGCCCGGGTGAGACGTTCGGCCTCCTGGGGCCGAACGGTGCCGGGACGACCACCATTATTTCCATGGTTGCCGGACTTTTCCCTCCCGACGGCGGCAGCGTGGACGTTGCCGGCACCGCCATGTCCCCCTCAAGCATCCAGGCCAAGCGGAACATCGGGCTGGTACCGCAGGAGCTTGCCATTTATCCGGACCTCAGCGCCCGGGAGAACCTGCACTTCTTCGGCAGGTTGCAAGGGCTGCGCGGTAAGGAGCGGGAGGCCCGGGTCACCGTAGTCCTGGATCTTCTCGGCTTGAGCGACCGGGCCAAGGAGCAAACCAAGAAGTTCTCGGGCGGCATGAAGCGGCGGCTGAACATCGGGATCGGACTGCTGCACCGTCCGCATTTGCTGATCCTGGATGAGCCGACGGTGGGCGTCGACCCGCAATCCCGCAATTCCATCCTGGACGCCGTGCATCGACTGTCCGCCGCAGGCACCGCCGTGCTGTATACCACCCATTACATGGAAGAGGCCCAACGCCTCTGCGACCGAATAGCCATCCTTGACCAGGGCAGCGTTCAGGCGGAAGGCAGCAGCGACGAACTCATCACCCTGACCGGTGGAGCTGACCGCATCGATCTGGAAGGCACCGGGGATATGGCGGCAGCGGCCCAGGCCATCAGAGGGATACTGGGCGTCAAACGGATAAGCCCGATGGGGACCTCAGGCTTGACCCTGACGGTTTCCGACGGGCCCCGCATTCTCGCCTCGATCGTGACGGGAGCTGCAACGGCCGGCATGCATGTCACGTCCGTCCAAGTGTCCAGGCCGGATCTCGAATCAGTTTTCCTCCATCTCACGGGGAAGGCACTCAGGGATTGACGTGAACGCACTCACGGCCCTGGTGGCCAACGACCTCAAGCAACGGCTCAGGGACAAATCAGTCCTGATCTTCGGCCTTTTGGTGCCCTTGGCATTGATGACCGTGCTCAACCTGGCTTTCGGGGGCTTGGGCGACGACGGTCCGGCCCTCAAGCCCGTGACCGTCATCGCCGGCGTCGAGGACGAAGGGCCGCTGGGCGATGTGGTCCTGGAATCCTTGGTTTCCTCGCCTGCCTTGGAGGTTTCCGTTCAGCGGGTGGCACCCGGCGACGTCGCCCGGACCACCCTTGACGGCGGGAGTTCACTCGGCATTGTCATCCCGCAGGGTTTCACCGAGTCACTGACAACCGGAAGCGCCGCTACCCTCCAGCTCACAAGGGGCTCCAGCCCCTCACTGGAAACCGATGTGCTCATCTCCGTGGTCAAAGAGATCGTCAAGGAGCTCCATGCCGCCTCCCTCACCGGAGCGGCAGGCCGGATCGCCGGCCTCTCCCCTGCCGCAGCAAGCGACATCGCACGGTCGACGGCGGCCGCCCTACCGCTGATGGCGCTCAAGGAAGCCACAGCACCCACTGAGCAACTACCCCTCCGCGCCTCGCTCGTGGCCGGCCAAACCGGGTTGTTCCTGCTGTTCACGGTGGGTTTTGGCGTGGTGGGGCTGTTGGTGGAAAAGGAACAAGGAACGTTTGCCCGGATCAGGTCCGTTGCGGTTCCTCCATGGACCATCACGGCGTCCAAGGCCGTGGTCGGGTTCCTGCTGGGAGCAGCCGCCAGCACGGTCCTGCTCACCAGTGGCATGGTGTTCTTCGGGGTGGCTTTCGGTTCTCCGGTAGTGGTGGGGTTGCTGGTCATGTCGGCTGCAGCAGCGGCCACCAGCCTGACCTTCATCGTGGTGCGGCTGGTCCGTTCGGCTGAACAAGCCAACGTAGCCCAGTCAATTATTGCCATGGTCCTGGGAATCGCAGGCGGCGCCTTCTTTCCCCTTCAATCCACGGGGTTCCTGGCAACGGTGCTGGAGTTGAATCCAGTGGGGGCTTTCATCCGCGGGCTGGGAATATCAGCCGGGGGCGGCGGAATCGGGGATGTCCTGGGACCCCTTGGCGTCATGTGGATCTTTGCCGCTGCCTGTACGCTCCTCTCCCGATTCATTCCCGATCGGAGCGCGGCGCAATGAACCCCGTGCTGGCCATTGCCGGTGTGGAGCTGAGGCGGTTCTTCCGGGATCGGTCCAACATCTTCTTCGTCTTCATTTTTCCCCTGATGCTGATCCTCCTGCTGGGAATCCAGTTCGGGGTGGGGTCCGCGGGACCAATAGTGGCTGTGGCAGGGGGCGAGGGCACGCCCCTGGCCCGCGACCTCACGGACCGGCTCAAGGCAGAAGGCCTCACCGTCCGCCCGGACACGGCGTCCGCGGTTCGCCGCGACGTAAGCCGCGGCAGCACCGACGTCGGACTTTTCATCAGCGAGCAGGCCGGGAAAGCCTATGACGACGCCGGACCGGTGGAACTGGAGGTTCTCGCCGCGCCCGATGCTTCGGGGCAGACCGCTTTGCAGTCTGTACGGGCAACAGTCCGGGACCTGGGCAGGACGCAGCTGCAATTACGGGCCCTCATGGACGGCGGCGTGACGGAGGACGCCGCGCGCTCGGCCCTGGCACGTGCGAAGACCTCCACCGTTGAACCCACGGTGCAGGTGATGGAATCCGGCGGCGTCTCCTCGGAGTTCCGGGGCCTGGCCCGGTTCGACCTGGGCGCCGCCCAACAACTGCTGCTGTTCATCTTCCTCAGCTCCCTGACAGGTGCGGCCGCCCTGATCCAGGCGCGCCGCTACGGCGTGATCTCCCGCGCCTTGGCGGCGCCGGTGACCGCCGCCCGGACCATGACGGGACTGGCCTTGGGCAGATTCGCCATCGCAGGGGTCCAAGGCGTCTATATCCTGCTGGGTACCGCCCTGCTGTTCGGAGTTGACTGGGGGAACTTGTGGCTCGCGATGCTGGTGGTCGGCGTCTTCAGCCTTGTGGCCGCGGCAGCTGCGATGGTGGTCGGCTCGATGCTGGACCACGACGGCGCCGCAACCGGTGTGGGCATAGGTTTGGGATTGGTGGTGGCCGGCTTGGGCGGTTGCATGGTGCCGCCTGAGTTCTTTTCCGAACCGATGGCTGCGGTGTCACGCTTCACTCCGCACCGCTGGGCCTACGATGCCATCGCTGAGGTCCAGCGGCACGAAGCGGCCTTGCAGGACATCCTTCCGCGCCTGGGAGTCCTGGCAGCGATGGCTGCGGGTCTGTTGGTCCTGGGAACCTGGCTGCTCCGGCGAAGCCTGGCCCGTGCGTTGTGAGCACCAGCGCCACGGCACCGGGGCTCCCTACCCGTGGCTTAGGGTCCTTTGGCCCTGCCGCCGGGCAGGCTGTGAGGCGATTCTGGTGTTATGGCTACCATCGAACCCCAGCCCCGGCCCATCACGTCCCCGGAGCAGCACACTGCAGTGGTCCGCGAGCGCGTGGCAATGACCGGACTTACCGACTTTTTCGGCCGGGCCTTCGGTGCCGTCATGGCAGCGGCGCAGGCCCAGCATGCAAGCCCTGTTGGCCCGCCTTTTGCCATGTATCACGGCATGCCGACGGACACCGTTGATGTGGAAGCCGGGTTTCCGATCACCCCCAACTTCACGGGTACCAGCGACGTGGCAGCCAGCAAACTGCCTGAGTCCGAAGCTTTCGAGGCCATCCATCGGGGCCCGTACGACACCCTCGAAAAAACCTACGCGCTCATCGTTGAGCGAATGAGCGCAGAGGGCAAGACGCCTTCAGACACCATGTGGGAGTTCTACCTCAGCGATCCTGTCAGGGAACCGGACCCCGCCACGTGGCAGACGCGGGTGGTGTGGCCTGTAGCCCAGGACACTATGGGTCGGCAGGCACCTGCCTCGTGAGGTCCATGCATTCCTAACGCGGCAGGACGCGGCCGGGCGCGGCCGGGCGCGGCCGGACAGAAGAAAGAAGCATCGCCATGAGCACCACCAACCCAATCGTTGTGGCCGTCAAGGATTCTCCACAAAGTGAAGCGGCCCTTGGGTGGGCCGCTTCACGGGCCCGCAAGCACCATGTGCCGTTGGTCATCCTCCATGTGGCCGACGACCACTGGTCGTTGAACCCCGCTACGTGGAACAAACAGCTCCGGAAGGCCGGAGAGGAGCTGCTGGCGTCGGCCGCCTCCCGGGTGAGCGGGCAATTCGGTATCGATGCCACCACCGAGCTGCTGACCGGCAGCGTCGCCGGCGCACTGGGCCATTACGGTCCGAACGTGCGGCTCGTGGTGGTCGGTTCCGGAAGTCCGCATCATGGCGGCACCCTTACCGACAGGGCCCTGCAGATCGCAGGAGTTACACCGGCTCCTCTTGCAGTGGTCGGTACTGCTGACGCGGATGGCGGGAGCGGCATTGTGGTGGGCGCCGACGGCTCCGAACTTTCGCTGCGTGCGGTCGAGTTCGCCGCCGCGGAGGCGGACAGGGAAGGACAGGAACTCACCGTCCTCCACGCCTATCAGGCTCCCGACCCGGTCAGCGACGCGGGGCTGGCACCGGCCGAGCTCGCGGAGCTGATGGATGAGCAGGAACGCGTAATCCTGTCCGAGACGGTTGCGGGCCTCCGCAGCACCTACCCGGACCTGGTTGTTCACAAAGTACTCGAACCCGGCAAGGAACCGGTCCGTGCCCTCACCGATGCGGCCGCAGGGGCCCGGATGCTGGTCATGGGCAGCCATGGCCGGGGCGGCTTCGTCCGCCTGGTCCTTGGCTCCACAACCCATGGTGTACTGACCCACCTTCCGTGCCCGACCGTCGTCGTACCTCCCAGCCAGGATGGCAGCTCTACGGATTAATAGGTCCTTTGTCCCTGTTGCACCGGCAGGCCGTAACTGATCATGGGAGGGACATTGTGGGCCACCGCTTTAATTCACAGCAGGAGTAGCCGTGACGGACGTACTGAGATATGAAGTTGGCGCCGGAACAGTGCTGGTGCTGGTTGAAGACGGCAGCTTCGGAGTGGACCACCCCGGGCGCAACGAACAAGGCATCCTGGATGTCGGCCGGCGCCTGGAAGACGCCCTCGCCAGCGTTCGTCCGGCCGCCACGGCCGCACTGGATTCGATGCAGGAGCTCGCTCCGGAAACCCTGGAAATCGAATTCGGCATCAAGCTCGCCGGCGACGCAGGAGCGCTCGTCGCCAAGTCAACCGCCGAAGGCCACTTCATTGTGCGGATGACCTGGAACCCGGCGGTCCAACACACCGGACACGAAGCGCCTGTGGACGTGCACTAAGCCGGGCACAGCGCCTCGCAGGATGCCCTGGGTTGAGAGGGCACGCTGCGGGGCGCTACTATTTTTTCCATCAAGGGGAGTACTCCCATTAGCGATTGATCCGTCATTACGGATGCAGCAATGCATCCCGGGTCATCGGTCCCGGTTCCATCCGGGCGGAGGAGACCTTGGCGCCTGTATCCGACGCCTACCCTTTGGAGCTCCCATGCAAGTCACACCCCTGATCTGGCTTATCACCATCGGCGTGACGATCCTCTTCTTCGTCTACGAGTTTTTTGCCCATGTGCGCAAACCCCACGAACCGGGCATCGCCGAATCCGCACGTTGGTCCGCGTTCTACATCATCCTGGCCGTCCTGTTCGGTGTCGGCATCGGCGTCGTCTCGGGCTGGACGTTCGGCGGCGAGTACTTCGCGGGTTATCTCACCGAGAAGGCCCTGTCGATCGACAACCTCTTCGTGTTCCTCATCGTGATGACCGGTTTCGCCGTACCGAAGATGTACCAGCAGAAAGTGCTGATGATCGGGATCATCATTGCCTTGATTTTGCGGGGGGCGTTCATCGCCATCGGCGCCGGACTGATCGAGAACTTCTCGTGGATTTTCTACATTTTCGGCGCGCTCTTGCTTGTCCTGGCCTACCGGCAGGCGTTCGGCGGACATGACTCCAACCCGGCCAACGGCAAGTTCATGGGCCTGGTGCGCCGTGTCCTGCCCGTGACCAACGAGTACCACGGGGACCGGCTCACCGTGAAGAAGGGCGGGACGCGCTTCATCACTCCGATGCTGCTGACGATCATTGCCATCGGCTTCGTAGACCTCATTTTTGCCGTCGATTCCATCCCCGCGATCTACGGCCTGACGAGCGAGGCGTACATCGTCTTTACAGCCAACGCCTTCGCGTTGATGGGCCTGCGGCAGCTGTTCTTCCTCATCGGCGGGTTGCTCGAACGCTTGATCTACCTCGCCCAGGGGCTTGCCGTGATCCTTGCGTTCATCGGCGTGAAGCTCGTCTTCCACGCCCTGCACGTCAATGAGCTGCCCTTCATCAACGGTGGCGAGCCGCTCCTCTGGGTACCTGAGATCCCCATCGGATTCTCGCTGCTCTTCATCGGCAGCACCATCGCCGTCGCCACCTTGGCGAGCCTGCTCAAGACCCGCCGTACTGCGGAGCGGGACAACCCCCGGCTGCCGGACGGCGCGGCCGCCGTGGACGGGGTCGCGGTGGGCGAGGCCCTTGAGTCCGCGGAGCACGACGGCGACCAGACGTCGAGCGGCCGGTCATGAAGAGTGGCCGGGATGCCAGGCGATGCCTGGCATCCCGGCCCAGCTGCGCAGGACGGTCCCTTGGCAGGGGAAAGTCAAAATGATCCCCCGGTCCGCCTTCCCCACTGTGATGTCTGGTGCCGGGGGTTGACGCAGCAGCCTTTGCCGGGTCCCGTTGAATTCCCGGAAACGGGTCAGCTGTCCGCTTTGCCGAAACGGAGGTCCGAGTCCAGCAGCCCTGCCGCCAGCGCCGGCGCCAAACCGGGTGCCAGCGGAAGACGCGGGACCACCAGGCAGTGCCACAAGTGGTATACGTCTGCCTTGCCGGACCAGACCGTGGAGGCGACGTTGCCGTGCTCGTCCAATTCCTGCTTCCAGGAACCGTGCTCATAGTCGATGAACCAGTCCCGGGCGTGGTCCCAGATCCGCTCGTACCAGCCCGCGTAGGTCTGGTCTCCGGTGGCCATGTAGAGTGCTGCCGCGCCCCCAATGGCTTCAACGGGGACCCAGCGAATGCGGGAGGTGACAACCGGCTTGCCTTCCCAGTCCACGGAGTACACGAACCCGGGGTTGCCATCGGGCTGCCAAGCGTCGCGGATGGCGGCGTCGAACAGGCCTTTGGCATCGTCCAGAAGCCAGTCCGGAACGCTGAGGCCGCGTGCCTCCAGGCCGGCACGGAGGTGGAGGAGCAAACGGGCCCACTCGACCCAGTGGCCCGGGGTTCCGCCGTAGGCGCGGAACTGGCTGGCCCGATCGTCGGTGTTGTAGTCCGGAATCGGGTTCCATTCCGGGTCGAAGTGTTCAAAGACGCGGTAGTTGTTGTTGCGCGCGAACTGGTGGATCAACACCTCGGCGATGTGGAGGGCGCGTTCGATCCAGCGGTTTTCGCCGGTCACGTCAGCAACTATGAGGTAGGCCTCAACGGAGTGCATGCTGGCGTTTCCGCCCCGGTATGCCTCGGTTTCCGTGAAGTCGCGGTTCCAGGAGTCGAAGCACATATTGGATTCGTGATCCCAGAATTTCGAGTCGGCAATCCGCAGGGCTTCTTCGAGGAGCTCCTGCGCTCCCGGGCGGCCGGCTGCAACAGCGCTGGCGGCGGCCAGGAGGACGAACGAGTGCTGGTAGCCGGATTTGGTGTCATCTACGGGACCGTTCTCATCCACCTCGGCGTACCAGCCGCCAAACTCCTCATCATGGAAGACCCCATTGAGCGCGGCGATGCCGTGGTCCGCCAACGAACCGGCTCCCGGGCGCCCCATCAGCGCGGCGATGGCAAAACTGTGCACCATGCGTGCCGTGATCCAGAGGTGGGTCGGCTTGTCGGCCTGAACCTTGCCGTAGTTGTCCAGCCAACCGAAACCGGTGGAGACCTTGGAACCGGCAGCGAAGTTGATGAGCCGGTCTGTTTCTGTTTCAAGCCAACGTGCGTGAGCGGCGCTGTTCAGCCACGTCATGTGCATCTCCTCAATAAGTTAGCGGCCACTGAGCGAGGGCCTGCTTCGATCTTAACGCTTGATGGTGGAAATCCACCAGAGAAAGTTTATTTTCCGACATCCAGTGGATGTGGGAAATCAACGCATGGGCACAGCCCATACCGGGAACGGGTCCGGACCAGGACCAGGCCCGGTTTTCGGAGCATACGGAGAGCAGCTCCCCAGGTCAGCAAGCAACCCGATAGGCAGCCGTCACGCGGCTACTATCAGCCTCACTCCTGCTGCCTCCAATGCGGTCATGATCTCCGCCGGCGGTGGCGCATCCGTGACCAGGATGTCGACGGCGTCGAACGCTGCCAGCCGCGCCAGGGCGTAACGGAGCATTTTCTGATGCGTCGCAACCACCACGACCTGCTCCGCGGACGCCATCAAGGCGAGCTTTGTGGCACGTTCGACGTCCCGTTCGATATAGAAAGCCTCGTCATGGATCCCGCTGACCCCAATGAACGCTGTTTTGGCATGCAGGCCCTCGGCGGCGCTGACGGTGATCGCGCCATTAAAGGCTTGGCTGTCGAGGAGCAACTCTCCCCCAAGGCAGATCGTGCGGGCAGACGTCAGCTGCAGGCACCGCTGAATTGCGGGAGCCGAATGGGTGATGATCGTGCCCGTGAAGGTTGCGGGCAGTTCCTGCGCGATCTGGTACGTGGTTGTTCCCGCGTCCAGGATGATCGCGTCGCGTTCGGCAATGAGATCCACGCATGCCCGGGCCACGCGCCGTTTCGCGGCAGCATCCTCCCGGGCGCGGGCGGCGAAGTCAGCGTTCTGGCCGTGCCCTTCGACGGCACTGACGCCGCCGTGGACCACCTTGACCAGCCCCATCTTGGAGAGTGCGCGCGTATCGCGGCGGATGGTCATATCCGACACGTCGAAAGTCCCCGCCAGGTCGGTGGTGGAAAGGAACCCCCGCCGCCCGAGCTCGTCCAGAATGGTCCGCTGACGTGGGGTCAGCGCGGCCTCTTCCCGTGTGACGCTCATGGCTCCTCCTCTCCTGCCCCGTAAACCGACGGTCGGCGCGGCAGAGTGTTGTAATTCCAACACAATCCTAGCTACTTCTGCACAGCAACACTCGGCGCGTGGAGCTCTACGGCGCGTCCTTCAATGATGGACTGCTCTGCAGCCAGGCCCATCCGCACCGACTGGAGGCCATCAGCCACCGTGACATCAACGGGTCCCTCCCCGAGGATGGCCTTGCGGTATCCGAGGTGTTCGTAATAGGTGGAGCCGTGATGCGCGCCCGCGGCCAGCACCGCTTCATCCACGGGGACCTCATGCTTCTCCGGGCCCAGCGGGGAGCGGGGGCTGAATTCGACGGTGGCTTCGGTTTCGTCGCCTTCGATCCAGTGATTGGCTGCGACCGGAATAAGGGTCTCGATCTTGGCAGCGTCGCCCACAATCGAAATGCGTTCCTGGAACTTGGAGCCCTCGGCGAACATCGAGAGTTCAAGCATGGCCCGGCGGCCACCCTTGAAGTCAACAATGACGTAGGCGTTGTCCACCATGTCGGAGATCCGGCCGTCGTAGACCTCATCCATGTGATTGACGTCGTGGCCGCCACTGGCGTAGATGCGGGTGGGCTCGTCCTGCAGGATCAAGCGCATGAGATCGAAGAAGTGGCAGCACTTTTCCACCAGGGTCCCTCCGGTGCGCTCTGCGAAGCGGTTCCAGGCATCCACCTTGTGCAGGAACGGGAAGCGGTGCTCGACGATCGAGAGCATGTGGATATTGCCAAGCTTGCCGTTGTGCGCGGCCTGGATGATCTCCTGAACGGGCGGCATGTAGCGGTACTCCATCGCCACCCACACCGGAGCCGTGTAGGTGGCCGCAAGTCCTTCAAGCTCGTCCGCTTGCTCCGCGCTGGTGCACACCGGCTTCTCCACCAGCACAGGCAGGTTTGTCCCGCTGGCGAAGATGTCCTTCAGGATTTCCAAGTGCGTGTCGTTTGGACTGGCGATCACTAGCGCATCCACCAGGCCTGAAGCCAACAAGTCCTTATGGGCGGAGAAGGTCTGTACGTCGTAGCCGATTTCCCGCGCGGTTTCTTCCAGGGACGACGGCGTCGGGTCCGCAACCGCGGTGATAACGCTTCCCGGGATCAAAGCCAGGTTTCGAACGTGTTCGCGCGCCATGTGGCCGGCACCGATGAGGCCATAGCGGATGGTCTGCGCTGCTTCTCCAGAGGGCAATGACATTGATCTGCTCCGTTTTCTCTGCGTTGAGGTCGTTGGGGGCGGGCGTTGCATCCCAAACATCACTATACAGAATGTGTTGTTTTTCACACATAGCGTGTGTATATTTTTTCACACCAGCCCAACTACAACGAGGTGGAACGTGCCCCAACTGTCATCCGAGACCCTGCTTTTCGTCGGGTGTGCCACATTGGACTCCATCGCCCTGGTGCAGGACTACCCCGCAGCCGACAGCCGGACCGTTGCCAGCGACTTTGCTACGGCAGGTGGCGGCCCCGCGGCCACAGCGGCCGTCGCCGCGGCCCGCGCCGGAGCCAGTGCAGCTTTCGCAGGAGTTGTTGGCGCCGACGAAGAGGGCGACCGCATCATCAGTGGCCTGGAAGCCGAGGGTGTTGACACCCCTGCGGTCATCCGGAATCCGGATGCCAGGACGGGCGCCAGCGTGATTGTGGTCAGCAAAGCCACCGAAAGCCGGGCAATCGTCACGCGGCCTGTTCCTCCTGTCCGCTTTCCCGAGGGCGGCCGGTTCCATGAACTTCTGGGAACAGCTTCCTGGGTCCACGTCGATCACTTGGGCTGGAGCGCCGTCGCACACGTGCCGGGCCTGCGCATCAGTGTCGACGCCGGGAACCCCATCCCCTCCTTCAGCCCGCAAGGCGTAGCACTGTATGTGCCGACGATCGAGCGGCTGCAGGCCGAATACGGCGACGGCCTTTCGCCAGAAGCCCTCCTGCAAAAAGCCGTCGACGACGGCGCCACCGCCGTCGTCGCGACAGCCGGTTCCGAGGGCGCCTGGGGACTTGAAAAGGGCGGCGTGCCGTTCCACGTGCCGGCAACTCCCGCCGACATCGTCTCTACTCTGGGCGCCGGCGACGTCTACCACGGAGCAATCCTCGCGGCTGTCGCCGCAGGGCTTCCGCTCCCCGAAGCAGCTGCGTTCGCAGGACGCACCGCGTCCGCATCCTGCGCCGGACTGGACGGACGCTCCATGATTCCCCGCCAAACCATCACCCCAGTACTTACCTAAGTTCAACTCCCTAGCTGAAAGAAGCAGCCCATGAGCACTACCGACCTTTCCGCCCTCCAACGCCCCTCAGGCGCGTTCGCCATGCTCGCCGTTGACCAGCGCGAGGCGATGCGCAACATGTTCGCCGAGCACACGGACCAGCCCGTGACCGACGAGGACCTGCGGGACTTCAAGCTTGCGGCCGCACGAATCCTCACCCCTTATGCCTCGGGCGTCCTCATTGACCGCCAGTTCGCCCTGGACCAGGCCATCGAAGCAAAGGTGGTGGACCCCGGCTGCGGGCTCATCGCTTCAGCCGACCACTTCGAGTCCGCACACGATGAGCTGGTGGGCGAAGTAACCATCGACAAGCTGGTGGACCCCGGGAAGTACGCTGCCTTGGGCGCGAAAGCGCTGAAACTGCTGGTCCTCTACCGCCCGGACGAGCCCGCCGAAGGACGCGTGGAAATGGTCCGTGAATTCGTGGACAGCTGCAAGTCCGCCGGGCTGATCAGCATCATCGAACCCGTCTCCCGCAAACCGCTGGCAGGTGGCGATTTCGACTGGAACGCCGGCATCCTGGCCGCAGCCAAGGAACTGGGCAGCTTGGGCGCAGACCTTTATAAGGCTGAGGTCCCGTTCAAGGGCCAGGCCTCCGAAGCCGAAGTCCGCGCAGCCTGCGCCGAACTCAGCAAAGCCATCGACGGCCCGTGGGTGGTGCTCTCATCGGGCGTCCCCGAAGACGTCTTCCCGGAGGCCGTCCGCTGGGCCTGCCTTGAAGGCGCCAGTGGATTCCTGGCCGGACGGGCGGTCTGGGCCTCGTGCATTGGCTCACCCGATGTCATTGAATCCCTGTCCACCGACGCCGTCCAGAGGCTGCAGCGGCTCTGCGCCGTCGTCGATGAAGTGGTAACCGCCCAGCGAACCAACGCCTGATACCGACGTCCCCCCAAACACCAACCAGGCACAGCAAACACTCAACGAGGAGAATATTGTGAGTCAGATTTCACGCAGGCAAGCCATGGCCGTTCTCGGTGCCCTCGGCCTCACCGCCACCGCCGCCGCATGCGCGGGCCCCGGCGGTTCCACAGCTCCGGGTGGCGCCACCGGCCCTTCAGCTCCCGCCACCGGCGACATCACCGGCAAGGTCTCATTCGCACACTGGCGTGGCGAAGACAAAGCAGTGTTCGACGAGCTCATCAAGCGCTTCGTTGCCAAGAACAGCGGCGCGGAAGTCGTCCAGGACATCTCGACCTCCAACGACTACAACGCACAGGGCCTGCAGAAGGTCCGCGGCGCAGCAATCGGTGATGCGTTCGCCACCTTCCGCGGGGCGCAGTTCACCAACTTCTCAGAGGCCGGCATCTATACGGAGCTCAAGAACAGCAAGGCGGTCGGCAACTACCAAAAGGGCTTGCTGTCGGCCGGGCAGTCGGGCGAGAACCAGCTGGGTTTGCCGTACCAGGTAGTTTTCCCGATGCCCATGGCGAACACTGACCTTTTCGATAAGGCCGGCGCCGATCTGGCCCCGAAGGATTGGGATGCCTTCCTTGCCATGTGCGAGAAGCTCGCATCCTCCGGCGTCACGCCGATCTCCTGGCCCGGCGGTGACGTCGGTAACGGCGGACAGCTGTTCAACTGCATGATCGCCAACAACGCTCCCGTGGACGACATGTGTGCCCAGATCGAACAGGGCAAGCTCAAGTGCACGGACGACTGGTTCATCACCATGCTGAACCAGTACAAGGACCTGGTCCCGTTCCTGCAGGCCAACGCCACGGGTACTGCTGTGGAACCGGCGCAGAACCTCTTTTCCCAGGGGAAGGCAGCCATGCTGGCCACTGGGTCCTACCACCTCGCCGCCGTCCGAAACCTGGGCGCGTCGTTCCCCATCGAACTGGTCTTCCCCAACACTTCCAAGGGCGGCAACGGCAAATACGAGGGCGTCTACAACGCCACCTTCATCCTCGGCGTCAACTCGGCCAGCAAGCACCAGGCGGCAGCCGCAGCCTGGATCGATTTCCTGTCCGAACCCGAAAACGCGGCGTATTACGCCAATGAGACGGCCCAGCACGTTGCCGTCAAGGATGTTGACTACACCAACCCGGACCTGAAGCGCCTGAGCCCGTGGCTGGACAAGAAGACGGCGCTGGCCGCCCGGTTCCAGTTCCAGAACCTGGATGTCCGCAATGCGGTGGAGGCCAGCGCCACCGCCGTCATCTCCGGCACCAGCCCGCAGCAAGCGGCCGAAGCTGCACAGAAGATCGTGGACGAACGGCTATGAGCACCCACACCGGAATGGCTGCCAAGCGGCAAGCACCCGACAGCAGAGCGGGGGCTCCGGTGAAGAAGCGCCGGTCCCCCACGCGCATGAATCCCGCGCTCTACCTGTTTCCGTTGCCGGCAGTGGCCATCATCGCGTTCTTCCTGGTGATGCCGACCCTCCAGGCATTCCAGTATGCGGTGACTGACTGGAACGGCTTCTCGGCGGCGTTCAACTACGTGGGCGTGGACAACTTCGTCCGGGCGTTCACCAAGGACTCGTTGTTTACCAACGCGCTGACGAACAACCTGAAGTTCGTGCTCCTGGTCGTCATCGCCCAGACAGTATTCTCGCTTCTGCTGGCGCTGCTCCTGACAAAGAACTCCCGCGGCAGCATCGTGCTTCGAGCCCTGTTCTTCTTCCCGACCATCCTGTCCTCCGTCTCCGTGGCGTTCATCTGGAAGTTCATCTACGATCCCAACTTCGGCCTGGCCAACTCGGTCCTGGGTGCAGTGGGCCTGGAAGGACTCCAAGGCTCATACCTGGGCGACAACAACCAGGCCTTGTACTGGGTAGCTGTAACGCAGGTCTGGTTCCACGCCGGGCAGATGATGGTGGTCTACATTGCGGGCCTGCAGGCCATACCGCGGGAACTCTACGAGGCCGCGGAGATGGATGGCGCAAACAAGTGGCAGCAGTTCAAATCCATTACCTGGCCCTTCGTGGCACCCGCAACGTCCATCGTGGTCGCTTACACCACCGTGCAATCGTTCAAGGCGTTCGACCTCATCCTCGGCATCGCGGGCAATCCGCCCAAGAGCTCCCTGGACATCCTCTCCACACGCATCTACAGCACCTTCGCCAACTCGGAGTTCGGCTATGCGGCCGCCCAATCGATCATCTTCATGGCGATGATCGCTCTGGTCACCTGGCTTCAGCGTCGCTTGCTCCGGCTGACCCCGAAGGGGGAATAACAGCATGCTCGCCTCAATAAGCCGCCGCGCCATCCTTGGCATCTACGCGCTGATCATCATCGTCCCACTGACTGTGGTGGGGTTTGGCAGCTTCAAATCAACACAGGAATTGTTCGAAGGCCCCTTCAGCCTGCCGCAATCCCTCTCCCCGTCCAACTATGCCGAAGTCATTGGTGGCCAGGACCTCGGCTCGTCATTCTTGAACAGCGTGATCGTCACCGCGATATCCGTTCCGCTCACTCTGTTCATCGCCAGCCTGGCCGGTTATGCAGTGTCACGGCTCAGGGGATTCGTGTCGTGGGCCATCTTCGGATTCCTGGTCCTGGGCATGGCAATCCCGGCCCAAGCCAATATGGTCCCGCTGTATGTGCTCTTCGGTCGGCTCGGACTCCTGGACAGCCTCACGGGACTGATCCTGGCCAACGTCGTCTCAACCCTGCCGATCGCCGTGTTCATCCTGGGTGGCTTCATGCGCACCCTGCCCAAGGAACTCTACGAAGCGTCCTCGATCGATGGCACCGGCCCGTGGAAGACCTACGCCTCCATCGCCCTGCCGCTCTCGACACCATCCATTGCGGCCGCGGCCATCTTCCTGTTCGTCATCCACTGGAACGAACTGCTGTATCCGCTCCTGTTCATCCAGTCCCCCGGAAACCGCACACTGCCATTGGCACTGCTCAGTTTCCAGGGTGAATTCCAAACCAACTATCCCCTGTTGTTTGCCGGCGTCATCCTGGCTTCCCTGCCCGTCGTCGTCGCCTACATCTTCCTGCAGCGCTACTTTGTAGCGGGCATCACCGCAGGCGCCAGCAAGGGATGAGCATCCGAAAGGCAACATCGTGAACCTGAAATCAGCACACCACCTGATTAATGGGACCTGGCATTCGTCCGACTCCTCCAAGGATGTGCTGGATCCAGGCAATGGCAGCACAGTCGGGGAGGTCGCGTGGGGCGGTGCCGCGGACGCAACAAGGGCCGCCGATGCAGCAGCGGAGGCTTTTGGCAGCTGGTCCCGGACCACCGTCCGGACCCGGGCAGACCTCCTTCAGAATGCGGCCGCCCTGTTGGCCGAGCGACGCAACGAACTCGCCCACACGTTGGCGTTGGAGGCCGGCAAGCGGCTACCGGAAGCCCAAGGCGAAGTGGACTTCTCCGTGGAATACTTCCGCTGGTTCGCGGAGGAAGTACGCCGCAGCACCGGAACGGTCAGCCCACCCGAGCTCAGGGGTCGGCGTCATCTCAGCACGCGCAAACCAATAGGTGTTGCTTTGAGCCTGACCCCGTGGAACTTCCCGGTGTCCATCCAGGCCCGAAAGCTGGCGGCCATGCTCGCCGCCGGATGCACCGTCGTGGGCCGTGTCTCTGACAAGGCGCCTCTGGCCGCCACCGGGCTCTTCGAAGTCCTTCATGACGCCGGCTTCCCTGCCGGCGTCGTGAACCTGGTCCACGGCCCGTCCCGCGAAACGACCGCAGCGCTGCTCAAGCACCCCGCCGTGCGCGCTGTCAGCTTCACCGGCTCCACCGGGGTTGGCCGCCAGATCATGGCGTCCGCCTCGGATCGCATTGTGAGGCCGCTGCTTGAACTGGGCGGCAACGCCCCGTTCATTGTGTTCGAGGATGCCGACCTTGACGCGGCCGTGGACGGGGCGGTTCTTGGCAGGCTCCGGAACACCGGCCAATCCTGCGTAGCCGCAAACCGCTTCCTGGTTCAGGACAGCATCGCGGACGAGTTCGCCCGGAAACTGGCGGCGAAATTCGATGCGTTGACGATCGGCCACGGCGTTCCCGAAGGTGACTCGGCAGTCCCCGATCTGGGACCCGTGATCGACGACGACCGGGTGCGCGCCGTGCAGGCGTTGGTCGATGATGCCCTGGACCGCGGCGCACGCCGCGTCACCGAACGTACCCAGGTTCCCGGCCAGGGTTCCTTCCTGGCACCCACCCTCCTGGTCGACGTTCCCGCGGACGCGCCATTGGTCAGCGACGAGGTCTTCGGACCTGCAGCCGGTGTTGTCACCTTCGCCTCGGAGGACGAAGCCATCAGCAAGGCAAACGCCACTGAAATGGGGCTTGCTGCCTACGTGTGGAGCCAGGACGCCAGGCGGGGCTGGGAAGTACCTGAGCAGCTGGAGGCAGGCATCGTCGGAGTCAACGACCCCCTCCCCTCAGTAGCCTTCGCCCCTATGGGCGGTGCCAAGCAGTCCGGCCTCGGCAGGGAAGGGTCCAGCCTCGGCCTGGAGGAGTTTGAGGAGGTCCAGTACGTGGCGTGGAGGGCCTAGATGCTGACCACCGGGCTGGTCCTGGGCGCCGTCGTCATGGGCGCCGGCATGCAGCGTGTCACCGGGATGGGGTTTGCCCTGGTGGCCGCGCCGTTCCTGGTCCTGCTTTTGGGCCCGGTGGAGGGCGTGGTGCTGGTCAACGTCTGCGGAGCCGTGACCGCGGGAGCGATTATCTTCCGCGTCGTTCGGGATATTGACTGGAAACAGTACCTGGCGTTGGCTGCGTCGGCGCTGGCGGGAATCGTGCCGGCGGCCATCCTCATCCGGTACCTGCCGCCTCCGGTCCTTGAGATCTCGATCGGAGTCATCCTCGCCATCGGGCTGACAGTCCTGCTGGTGATGAAATCGGCAGTCCTCCCCCGCCGTCGTCGGTACCTCTTCGCGGCAGGCGGACTCAGCGGCTTCATGAATACCGCAGCAGGAGTGGGCGGACCGGCGGTCAGCATGTATTCCATCGCAACCCGGTGGCAGCACAAGTCCTTCGCCGCCACCATGCAGCCCTACTTCTTCACCATCGGCTCGTTTTCCCTCCTCTCCAAAGCCATCACCGCCCCCGCGTCATTTCCGGTTCTACCCATGACGATGTGGCTCGCCGTCGCGGCTGCCTGCCTGGCCGGACTGGTGCTGGGTGACCTGGCTGCCAAACGCGTTTCGGCCCGCGCAGCGCAGATTTTGCTGATCATCCTGGCCTATCTTGGCGCGGCTGCCACGATTGTGCGCGGCGTGCTGGATGCCATGGGCTGACACCGGCAGCCCACCCCAAACCATTCATCCCAAAACCAATCAACCAATCAAGCAAAGGACCGTCATGTCTGTCATTTCACCCCACGGCACCCTCCAGGTATCGACCCCGAACCACGAACCCCTCTCCCTCACCATCGAGGGCGACGCCCCCTTGGCCGTGCGCGTTGAAGTGGAGAACACCTGCACGTGCGGTGCCGGCCACGCCCGGCACGTAGGTTCCTATACCGATACCGACTTCGGCACACGCTAGGGCCCAAAAACCGCAAGCTGTCACCACGGGTGTTTTTTAGGAGTCACATGGATCTTTCTTCCGCGTTCAAGGCCTACGACGTACGGGGCATAGTAGGTGTTTCACTCACTGACGAAGCCGCCGAAGCCATAGGCGCCGCCTTCGTCGACGTCCTGGGCCTCGCCGGCCGGAAGGTTCTCTGCGGAGGCGACATGCGCCCGTCATCCCGGGGATTCGTCTCGGCGTTCTCCATCGGGGCGTCCCGCCGGGGTGCCGAGGTGTACGACCTCGGGCTGATTTCCACCGATGAGCTCTACTTTGCCAGCGGTGCGCTCGACGCCGCAGGTGCCATTTTCACGGCAAGTCACAATCCCTCCCAGTACAACGGAATCAAGATGGCCAAAGCCGGGGCCGTTCCCATTTCATCCGACACGGGGCTGCTCGCCATACGCGATCTTGCGCAACGCTACCTGGACGGGGGTTACCCCACGGCGCAAAGGGCAGGGAATATCGCCCCGCTTGATGTCCTTGGCGACTACGCCGCGAAGCTGCGTACACTCATCGATCTGGACACCGTGCGACCCCTCAAGGTTGTTGTCGACGCAGGGAACGGCATGGCAGGTTTGACGGTTCCGGCCGTCTTGGGCAACGAATTGCTGGACGGCCTGCCCCTCACCATTGTCCCCCTGTACTTCGAACTGGACGGGACGTTCCCGAACCACCCCGCCAACCCCTTGGAGCCGGAGAACCTGCTGGACCTGCAGGCAGCCGTCCTGGAGCACGGTGCCGATATTGGTTTGGCTTTCGACGGCGACGCGGACCGCTGCTTCGTCGTCGACGAGACGGGGCGGGCTGTCTCGCCGTCGGCAATAACCGCGATGATAGCCGTCCGCGAAATTGCCAGGGCCCAGTCACAGGGCGAGGCCGCCCCGACCGTCATCCACAACGTCATTACGTCCCGGGCAGTGCCTGAATTCGTCGAGCAGGCCGGTGGACGGCCCGTCCGCACGCGCGTGGGCCATTCCTTCATCAAGGCACGCATGGCCGAGGAAAACGCTGTCTTCGGAGGCGAGCATTCGGCCCATTACTACTTCCGCGACTTCTACAACGCGGACACGGGATTGCTGGCCGCGATGCATGTACTCGCTGCCCTTGGCGAACAGTATGCGCCCCTCTCCACGCTTGCCGGCAAGTTCGAGCCGTACTCTGCCAGCGGGGAAATCAACTCCACTGTCACCGATACCGATCAAGCCATCGCGGCGGTTCGGAACTCCTACGAACCGGCACCCGGAGTTGCCTTTGACGAGTCGGACGGGCTGACCATAGCCGCGGAATCAGGCCACTGGTGGTTCAACGTCAGGGCATCGAACACCGAGGAACTGCTCCGCTTGAACGTTGAGGCCAATGATGCCGCAACCATGCAGTCCGTTCGGGATACTGTCTTGGATCTCATCCGGAACTGAATCCGATTGGCGGCAGGTCTCCCACTGCCGGGACGGCAGCATGCCGTCCCGGGACCTCGGACCCTACCCACTCCCGTGGCTCCGCGCTATGACTGGAATAAACCTCCAAAGCGGAAGGACCGGTCATGATGTGGGGTTACGGACAAGGCATGGTGTGGATGTGGCTGTGGGTCCCCCTGCTGCTGGTCGGCGTCGCGATCCTGGTACTTCTGGCAGTCAAGGTCTTTGGCGGACACGGACCCGCCGGTCCACAGATGCCGGGGGGCATCCCGCCTACGGGACGGAGCACGGCCCGCCGGATCCTTGATGAGCGCTTTGCCAGGGGAGAACTCACGGCGGACCAGTACCGCGAACATCTCAAAGTGCTTGGTGAGGGCCCGTAATGAAGCCGCTCAGTCGCCGTCGGGCGTTGCTCCTTGGCGGGCTGGGCATAGCGGCAACTGCGGCCGGCGGGGGCGGGTTGGCCTGGACCCTGGCCTCGCGGACGACGGCCGGGACGGGCGGCGAACTGGTCCAGCCCGCGGAAGTGCGGAGCACGAACGGCCAGTTGCAGGTACGCCTCCAAGCAGCACCAGGACCGATGGTGTTGGGAGGACGGCAAGCCACGGCACTGGGCTACAACGGCGGTATTCCCGGCCCAACGCTTCGTTTGTTTCCAAGCGATGTGCTCCGCGTGGAACTCGTCAATAACCTTGCCCAAGCCACCAACCTGCATGTGCACGGGCTCCATGTTTCACCGGAAGGCAACGGCGACAATGTTTTTGTTTCGGTGAACCCCGGCGACGCCTTTTCCTATGGCTACAAACTCCCTGCGGACCATCCCCCGGGCGTTTATTGGTATCACCCCCACCATCACGGCACGGTAGCCGACCAGATCTTCGCAGGACTCTTCGGAGCAATCATCGTCGAGGACCGGAAACCGATTGAGTCAGCCCTGGAACGTGTGCTGCTTATTTCGGACACCACCCTTGATGGGCAAGGGAACGTTGCACAAGTGCCCATGATGGAACGGATGATGGGCCGGCAGGGTGAACTGCTCCTTGTCAACGGTAAAAGCAACCCACACTTCGATGCCCGCCCGGGCCAGCGCGAAAGGTGGCGCATCGTCAACACCTGCGTGGCCCGCTACCTGCGGTTGCGGCTCGACGGTCAGCAAATGCAACTGCTGGGCATGGACTCCGGCCGGTTCCCGGCGCCCAAGCCAGTCAATGAAGTTCTCCTGACGCCAGGAAACCGCGCTGACCTTCTTGTGACCACTTCCGACGGCGGATCGGTACTGCGCGCGCTCTACCAGGACCGGGGAAGTATGCCGGGGATGATGGGGCAGATGCCCGGAGAACGAGGCCCGGCCGACCAGCCGGACGGTACGGCACTGGCAACTCTCCGCGTGGCCGGCGAACCGGTCCCGCAACTGCCGACGGTGCCCATCCAGGACGTACCTGAAGACCTGCGGTCAGCGGCAGTGGCGGCACGCCGGCGGATCGTACTGGCCGCCGGCATGGGCAGAGGCATGATGCGCTTCACGATCAACGGCAAGGAATTCCAGGAAGCGCGGATAGACACAAGGGTGGCTTCCGGATCCGTGGAGGAATGGACGCTGACCAACGCCAGTCCCATGGATCACCCGTTCCACCTTCATGTCTGGCCCATGCAGATCATCGAGGAGAACGGTCAGTCCGTGGACGATGCCATCTGGCAGGACGTGGTCAATGTACCCGCCAACGGGCGGGTGAAGGTCAGGGTGGCGTTCAAAGACTTCCGCGGGCGGTCCGTCTATCACTGCCACATCCTGGACCACGAAGACTTGGGAATGATGGGGTCCATTGAAGTCACGTAGCTCCAGACGCGAGCACCTTGCCGCGCATACCCCTTAGGGGTATATTGTTTGTGTTGTCAGTGAAGTGGTATGTCCCGGAGGGTCCGCCCTCTTTCACAACCGTTCATCCCCAGCATCCATCGCACCTCCAGCGCCGCCTCCAGCGCCGCCTCCCGCGGCGTTGAAGCGGCCGTTTACTGGAAGAGCACGTCATGACAGAGCACACGCAGCACAACTCCCACTCACCGGTCAGGGACTCCGAACCGGACCACGCACACCACGCCGGGCACAACCCTGAAATGCACGGCGGCCAGCACAAACAGCACCACGGCCACGGTCCGGACGACGACCACATGGTGCACAGCCATGGGCAGCATGCCGGGCACAGTACGGCGATGTTCAAGGACCGGTTCTGGTTGACCCTGGCGTTGTCCGTCCCGGTGGTGTTCTTCAGCCCGATGTTCGCCCACCTGCTCGGCTACATGCCGCCGGAGTTCCCAGGCTCGGCCTGGATCCCACCAGCGCTGGGCACCGTGATCTTCTTCTACAGCGGCATGCCGTTCCTCAAAGGAGGACTCAGTGAGCTGAAGACCAGGAAGCCGGGCATGATGCTGCTGATTGCCATGGCAATCAGCGTCGCGTTCATCGCCTCGTGGGCCACCAGCCTGCGGATCGGGAACTTCGATCTGGACTTCTGGTGGGAACTGGCACTGCTGGTCGCCATCATGCTGCTGGGGCACTGGATCGAGATGCGCGCCCTTGGTTCGGCCCAAGGTGCTCTGGATGCCCTGGCCGCTTTACTGCCTGATGAAGCAGAACGCGTCACCCCCAACGGCACGGAAACAGTCCCGGTCACCGACCTCGCTCCAGGGGATGTAGTGCTGGTCCGCTCCGGGGCCCGGATGCCCGCGGACGGGACGATCGTGGAGGGGCAGGCCGAGTTCGACGAATCCATGATCACCGGCGAGTCCAAGACCGTCGCCCGAGGGCCCGGGGACCCCGTGGTTGCCGGCACAGTCGCCACGGACAACACCGTCCGGGTGCGCGTCACCGCCGTCGGAGAGGACACAGCCCTGGCGGGTATCCAGCGGCTGGTCGCGGAAGCGCAGGCTTCCTCGTCCAAAGCCCAGGCCCTGGCCGACAGGGCGGCGGCGTTCTTGTTCTACTTCGCCACGATCGCCGGCGTCGTCACCTTCATCGCCTGGATCCTGCTCGGCAGCGTGCCCGAAGCCGTGACCCGCACTGTCACAGTGCTCGTCATCGCCTGCCCTCACGCACTGGGCCTGGCCATCCCTTTGGTCATCGCCATATCCACCGAACAAGCCGCCCGGGTCGGGGTGCTGATCAAGAACCGGATGGCCCTTGAACGGATGCGCACCGTCGACGTCGTCCTGTTCGATAAGACCGGCACCCTGACCAAAGGCGAACCTGAGCTCAAAGACATCACCGCCGTCGACGGCACCACGCCCCGGGAGCTGCTGGCAGCGGCCGCAGCCGTGGAATCCGACAGTGAACACCCCGTCGCCCGGGCCATCGTCCGCGCCGCGCACCACCAAGGCCTGGACCGGCCAACCGCGACTGGATTTTCCTCAATGACCGGCCGCGGAGTGAGGGCGATGATCGATGGCCGGACAGTGCAGGTCGGCGGGCCGGCCCTGCTCCGCGAACTCGACCTGACCGAAACCGACGCCATGGCCGCCACCACCAGGCAATGGGCCGGACGTGGCGCTGCGGTGCTGCACGTCGTAGACGGTGACCGGATCCTCGGAGCGGTGAGCCTGGAAGATGCGATCCGTCCGGAGTCACGGCAGGCAGTGAAGGCCCTGCAGGCCCGGGGCATCAAGGTGGCTCTGATCACCGGTGACGCCCGCCAGGTTGCGGATGCTGTGGGGGCCGAGCTTGGCATCGACGAGGTCTTCGCCGAGGTCCTCCCGGCCGACAAGGACAAGAAGGTCGCGCAACTGCAGGCCCGCGGGCTGAAAGTTGCGATGGTCGGTGACGGGGTGAACGACTCCCCCGCCCTGGCCCGGGCCGAAGTCGGCATCGCCATCGGCGCCGGCACCGACGTCGCCATGGAATCGGCCGGAGTCATCCTGGCCGGCAACGATCCCCGCGCCGTGCTGTCCATGGTTGATCTGTCCCGGGCCAGCTATACCAAGATGTGGCAGAACCTCATCTGGGCCACCGGTTACAACATCATCGCCGTGCCATTGGCTGCCGGCGTCCTGGCCTTCGCGGGGGTCGTATTGTCCCCGGCAGCCGGGGCAGTACTCATGTCTGCGTCCACGATCGTCGTGGCCCTGAACGCCCAGCTTCTCCGAAGGGTGAAACTGAACCCCTCCCAGGTTCGTTAAACCAACCACGCACCGGGCGCCCCGCCCCACGGATCGGGGCGGCGCCGGGGGCCGATAGGCTGAAAGCACAAGAAGACATGCAACCCGCACGAAAGGAAGGAGACAGTCATGCAGGCACGCCGGACCATGACCGGGACCTTCCTTGACATCGGGCTGCTGGTGACAGTCATGGCATTGATCGCCGGCGTGTTGGGGATGCACGTCATGACCGGTCTGCACACCCAACACCCCATGACCACCGCAGCAACAACACCGGTCATATCCGTTGAAACGGTGGACCATGGCACCGCCGCCCACGACCACCACGGCGGTGGGGCCGGCACCAATGATGCGGAGGCCGACGCCGGTCCGGCCACGAGTCCGGCCGCGGGTCCACTGGCACAATGCGCCTGCTCGGGGAACTGCTCCACGGAGCATGCGATGGGCGTCTTCTGTGTCCCCTCAACCGCAACCGGCGTCCTGGCAGCCCCGCTGCCGGACACCTCCACTACAGTGCCGTCTTCATTCCGGCCTGTCGCTACAGGTTCCAGCACGCTATGGTCCTACCTGCCCGGAAGTCCTTCCCCGGGCGAACTGTCGATCAGCAGAACATAGGCACCGGCCTGCGCCCCGCCTACCCGGGGGGCACTCTGTCTTGCACCGCCCCCTCGGCGGCGCCCGGGCTTCCGGTCCGGCATTCACATATCCCGCTTTGCCGTGAGCGCCTTGGCGTTCACGAGTACCCGTTTGAAGGACTGTTCTGTGAAAACCAAAAAGCTTTTGCCCCTCTCCGCTGTTGCCCTTGTCGCTTCCCTGGCACTCGCAGGATGCAGCACCGGAACCCCCGGTTCGTCGGGGACGTCCATGCCCGGGATGGACCACGGAAATATGGGCTCCTCCAGCGCCCCCGCGCCATCTGCGCCCGCGAGCGCCGGGGACCATAACGCGGCCGACGCGATGTTCGCGCAGGCAATGATCCCCCACCATGCCCAAGCCGTGGAGATGAGCGGGATGATCCTCGCCAAGCAGGACATCCCTGCCCAGGTGAGCGCGTTGGCAACCCGTATCAAGGATGCCCAAGGCCCGGAAATCGAGACAATGACCGGTTGGTTGAAAGGCTGGAACGAGTCCACGATGATGCCCTCGGGCCACAGCATGGACGGCATGATGAGTGACGATGACATGGCCAAACTCGACGCAGCCCAGGGTACCGAGGCTGCCAAACTGTTCCTGTCGCAGATGATTGCCCACCACCGCGGTGCCGTGGCGATGGCGGAGACGGAAACCCGCGACGGCAAGAACACCGATGCCGTGAAGTTGGCCAAGGAGATCATCACCGCACAGCAGGCAGAGATCAAGGAGATGGAGCAACTGCTGGCCAGCCTCTAGCGGCCGACGCCGTCCTCTAGCACCAGCGGAGTGCCGGCCTTGGAAGGGCCGGCACTCCCTTCGTCTTTGACTCATCCCCGCCATCCAGCCCTGGAGCTTCCCATGCCTTTAGCCAAACCGTCGTTATACCGGGCCGCAGGAGTCGCCGCACTCCTCGCCTTCCTTCCTGCCACGGCTGCCTGCACCCAGCCCTCTCCGTCTTCCGGCCCTGCAGAGTCTTCACATGGGATGACGGACAACGCGCTGCCCGGCAACCACGTGCACGCGCTGGCCGTCAACAGTGGGTCCGGCCAGGTCCTGCTCGCCACCCACGAGGGTTTGTTTGACGTTACTGTTACCCCCGCGACCAAGATCGGTGACACGAACGACCTCATGGGTTTCACCGTCGGCGCAGGTAACGTCTTCTACGCCTCCGGCCATCCCGGGCCCGGGTCGTCCCTGCCGGATCCGCTGGGATTGATGAAATCGACCGACGGCGGGAAGACTTGGGCACCGCTCTCCCGGCAAGGAGAATCAGACTTCCACGCCCTGACAGTCACCAAGTCCGGGATTGTCGGCTACGACGGCCAACTGCGCGGGAGTGCTGACGGGAAAGCCTGGGAGGTCGCTGCTGCCGGTTTCGCCCCCGCCGTCCTGGCCGGACATGCCGGCTCTGACACGGTGCTGGCCACCACCGAGAACGGTATCCAGCGATCCACCGACGGCGGGAAGACCTGGAAAGCGGTCCCGGACGGACCAGTGATCCAGTTCGCAGCGTTCGCGGACCCCACCGAAGCCTTCGGAGTTGCTCCGGACGGGACCACGTACCACTCCGCCGATGCCGGTGTCACTTGGACCAGGAAAGGCCGCGTCGCAACCGAGGTCCAGGCCATCGCGGCAGGACACGGATCAGGCGGGAGTCCGTCCCTGTGGGTGGCCACCGTTGATGAGCTCATGGTGTCCACCGACGCCGGTGCAACGTTCGGCCCCGTCAACGCCAACTGACCGCCGGAGGGGCACCCATAACACAGGACCTTTGCGGAGGAACGCCTGTGGCTTCACCCCCACTGATGGCGTTCTCCCACTTCATCCCACAATAAAATCGATGGTTGAATCCGGCCACGTGAGGGCGCAAACTGCCCCTAAAGGACGTGCACCGTCGCGGATACTCAATGGGTTCGGTATGCCATGCTCTACTTGCCGAAGCGCGGGAGCGGAATAAGTCGCTGGAGTCGGGGGGCCGGCGCATTGCTGCTTGGCTTGGCGTCCGCCCTGGGAGTGGGCCTCACCGCCACCGGGGTAGCGCCTCTCCCCCCAGCCCCCAGCCAAAAGGCCGTCCTGCCACCGTCGACTCCGACCCCCACCTCACGTCCGCTTCCGGATTTCGCCCCAGACAAACCCGCACCGACGAATGCTGGGGTGCTGTCGGTGAGTTATTCGGCAGTATGCAAAACGTCATCATGCACTTTCAACCCAAAGGTGACGTATCCGCCGTCGGCGGTTTGCACCTTCGACGCCGGAGACGGAACCGCCCCCATCACATTCCCATGCGGCGCCGGCACGAACCACTCCTATCCGGCCCCCGGAACCTACACCGCCCGAATCACGAACGCCCAGGGCAAGTCACAAGCCATCGAGCTCCAGATAACGCAGGCACAACCGCCGCCAACAGAAACCGGCACGCCAAAGCCAACAGGAACCCCTGTTGTTCCTTCCACGACTCCAACAGCCAGCGGCAGCAATTCCGGCAGCCCCGTCCCCAGCGACACCGGGACGCCGGACCCCACGGCAACGTCCTCCGCAGAGCCTGGAAGTGATGTCCAGGAATATCTGGAGAAATGCCTCAAGGGCACAGTTGCCTACTCACCTCCGGCAGCCATGGAACTGGGAAGCCGCGAAGAATTCATCCTTCGGGTCGCCCTGCACGGCGCGAAAGAGAACCCGGCCACAGGCTTCCCCAGCGGCAGTCCGGTAGCCACCGAACACCCACGGATCTGCGCCCTCATGCGCGCCGACCTCACCGGTGAAGGCTTCGACATCGAACGGCGTGGCGATTCCTCAGGCGTTATCGCCTTGCCAAGCGACGAGGTTGGCGAATGGGGCTGGTACATCACACCCAACAAACCCGGCAAGCAAACGCTGACCCTCCGGCTGATCGCCCCCATTCCGAACGTCGACGGCGAATTCGAAGTTGAAACCTACAAACGCGACATCAACGTCATCGTCAGCATCCTCAAAGTCGTCAGCGACGTCACCAAGGACTGGGCTGCTCCTCTGGGCATTACAGTTCCCGTCATCGTTGCCGCCATTGGAGCGCTATACCTCCGGGCACGACGGAACCGCTACAAGGCAAAGCACGCGGCCGCAACCAAATAGTTGTCGGCAGGCCTGGTGGAGGCGTGGTCAGCGTTAGTGCCCGGAGCCGCCACTGGCCTTGTCCCGTCGCCGCCTCCGTAACCCAGGAACGATGAGGGCGAGGCCAGACGCTGTAAAAACTGCCGTCAAGATCAGGCCGACACCACCCAGAAATTCGCTGGTGCTTCCATAGCCGAGCACAACTGCGTGATCTGGCTGTTGTTCGCGATAGGAGACGGTAACCTGCTCGCCAACAGACGGGTGCTGCTCATGATCCAAGGGGGCATGGGCGTAGCGGTTCACGCCGTCGGCCGCCACGTATTCAACCGTGATGTCCCGGTTCGACGCCTTCCTGGCGTCGCTGAAATAGGTGATGGTCCCGGCGACGTGGACGCCGGTGCGGGCGAGCTCTTCATCGGCGTCGACTTGCTGATAGCTGGTGATCATCAGGGCGGGGCCCAACAGCATTAGCACGACGGCGAACAACACATTCACCATCCGTCGCACGGCGGACTTGGGTTTATTGAGCACGCTTTCGGTACTGTTCACTGCGCCCATTATGCAGTACTTGCTGTGAAAGCCGGGGGGTGAGCGGGACTACAGCCAGAAGCTCCGCCCGGTCAACGCGCCACTGGCTGGCGTCATCGTGTCGGGTGGTCCTGCATGAGCCTATAGCCGTCTTCGGGGATCTCATCGGGCCTGGCTATCGCGTGTTGTTGCTGGTCCAGAAAGAGCCTGTAGGTGGCCACAGACGGACCATGGCCACCCTTGGCAGTTTCCACGAGGCGGTAGGCAAGAGCGTTCCACTTCCGATCCAGCAGCGCCAGAAGCCAAGCGTCACTCTCAGCTACTGTCACTGCGACCCGAATGCCGGTATCACCACGGTGACCAACGACGAGCACCGTGACGGTCATGCCGTCCGGGCCGCGACCTGACGTGAGCCAAGCTACACCCATCAGGTCAGCGACTATGGTGACTTGAATGAAGCCGTTCTCCATAGAAGGGACAGGACCCAGCCGCCACGTGTGACGGGCCCGCCCGTCCCCGGCATTCACCACTGCTTCGCGGAAGCCCGCCAGCGGTGCCATGTGCGTATAACGGATACGACTACACAACTCGTCCATGCGGCGCCCCTTGATCGACCCGGCCGATTACCCGGGGTCACTCCAGCTCACAGCATGCGCCCCTACCAGCGCAGAAGCAAGGGAAATCAGTCCAGGATACTCACTCTTAGAGAAGTCCAACACGATCGATGGCCTCACCGGCAGTGTGACTGGAAGCGACACTCTTCCCTGTCAACAACAGGGCCAGCGAACCACCTCTAGGTGTAATTCCCACTGAGGTTGTGAACGCGGCTGATGGGGGTTTTGCCTCCGATGCCGGTATGGGTTCGGTGATGATTGTAATGGTGGAGCCATGCCGGGTAGGTGGCGGCGCGCTCGGTTTCTGAGGTGTAGGGCCGGGCGTAGGCCCATTCGGTGGCGAGGGTGCGGTTGAAGCGTTCCACCTTGCCGTTGGTTTGGGGTCGGTAGGGGCGGGTGCGCCGGTGTTTGAGGTGCGGTCCCAGGGCTGCTGCGAAGGTCCGGGAGCGGTAGCAGGACCCGTTGTCCGTGAGCACCGCTTTGACGGTGATGCCGTGGGCGGCGAAGAATGCGGCGGCTCGCAGCCAGAAGGCGGCGGCCGTTTCCTTCTTTTCGTCGTTGAGGATTTCGGAGTACGCGAGCCGGGTGTGGTCATCGACGGCATGATGCAGGTAGGCATAACCGGTCCCGGCACGGCGGTTCCGCTGCCCCTTGGCGCGTCCGAGGGCGCGGTGTCCGCCGCCGTCGGGGATGCGCCCAAGCTTCTTGATGTCCACGTGGATCAGGTCTCCGGGGTTCTCGTGCTCGTAGCGCTGCGGTGCAGGTGTGCGAACGGGCAGACCGGTGCCCTGATCCAGGCAGGCCAGCCGGGGCATCCGGTACCGGGTCAGGACCTTGCCGACGGTGGAGCGGGCCAAGCCCAGGTGGGCCGCTATCCGGTGCGGTCCCCACCGCCGATTGAACCTCAACCCCACAATGCGGCGTTCGGTGCGTACGGGGGTGCGTTTCGGGCTCCGCCGCGGGCGGGAGGACGCGTCAGCCATGCCGTCCTCACCACGGACCCTGTAGCGGTCCACCCACTTCTTGGCCGTCGCTGGTGAGCATTGAAAACGTTCCGCGGCCCGGCGCAACGTCCAGCCCTCCTCAACGACCAAACGGGCCAGCTTCGCCCTGGCCTTAGGTGTCAGATCGGCGTTGGCATGGGTAACGTAGGACAACGAGAGCCTCCTGGCGTCGAGATGAGTGTGGTAACCCAAATCGATACCGGAGGCTTTCGCCTTTTACATCACGCCACGCTGTTCACAACCTCCATGGGAACTACAGCTAGGCTGACACACCTGTGACGCCGCCGTCGGATTACGGAGGGCAGTCATGTACAGCGGAAACCCAGGAGCGCTCGAAAATCTGAACCTGCATCACCTCGGCACTGATGAACTCTGGCTCCACTACTGGTCATATGGCGGTCTAACCTTTAGATCAAGCTTTAACGCCTTTTTGCACCGGGCCCTGGACCTCTCCGTGGGCGGACAACAGGTTCTGGCATGGGCATTTGAGGACCTGATAACCGAAAACAGAGGATGGTTTACCCCGCCGCGGAAGGACACGCCTGTCTGACACCAAAAGCATATGCCCGCGGTCCTCATCACTCTCCGACTATCAGGGCCGTGCGCCTGATCCGCGGTGTACGGTTGGAACCGGTGAACGTTTTGTTCTCCGGTCAAATTGCGAGGTCCCATGAACGAGTTCGAAGCCTCACTCATCGTCAAAGCTGGCGCCGAGCAACTATCCACGGCGTCAGCAGACCCCCGGTCCGAGGAAGGATACACAGCCGTGAAGGCCAACCTTTCCGAAGCCCTCGAGCACCTGGCCATGGCCCTGACTAATTTTGAAGCCAACACAACAGCCCCCAACCGTTCCACAGGCTGGGCCCAAGACCTTCGCCGGGTCGCCGATGACTTGATGGATAAGCTGGGCTGAACATTTCCACGGAGAGATAGCCTCGTGAATCATTAGCTATGGTTTCTCGATTCCTCTTCCCCGAAGCGGACCCGGGCTGTAGTCACACAGCCAGCGATACCTCCGGCCATCGCCTTGACTGCGGCCACGTCCCCTGCGTGGCTCTCCTCGTCGATTGCCGCCGGTACCATCCCCGCGCATGGCGCCGAGGGTTCCCTCTGTTATCCATCCAGCGGTGGTGTGGCGGTTCTGATGAGGGGAGGCTGGCCGGACTGGTAGGAAGACGCGATAACAGGTTCGAGTTCGTCGATCACTGTGTGGTTCCCCGGAAGAACAACGTGGGCAAGAAACTCCGATTCGAGGGTCGCAACTCCTGCTGCCGCGGCTGCCAGCTTGGCGTCAATGGAGAGGGCGAAGGCATGCCAAAGCCTGCGGGCATCGAGTTCAAGAGTCTTAGAGGTACTTTCATGTCTGGACCAGATCGCCGCTTCACCAGGCAGGGCCGGGTTTCCCGGAGGACGCGGTGCAGAAAGGATGATCCGGAATTGCCGTCCCTGAGACCGGAACGCAAGGGCGTGCAAGTGCCCGCGTTGACTGAAAAGGACGTCCGTAGCCCCGGATTCCGCGAGAGCGCTTTCTATGTGCTGTCGTGAAGTTCCCACGCTCAAAGAATCACCACGCGTGTAAAAACTCCGGGAATCATTAGCAGCCATACTCCATCCATCCCCCCTCATATGCTCCGTTGTTATCGCACCCCGGCATCACCCCGAGGGCGCGCCACACCGCGACATGCCCGGTTAAGATTTAGTTCACCAGCAGGGCCGCCACGGGTACCGCTTGGATGAAGGCGCCCAGTTTTAACGCCAACGCACTCCCAGGCCTTTGCCGTCCCGGAGGACTTTTGGCACTGCTTCCTCAGTCGAAGCGGACTTCTGCCGCGGATGCGCGTACCGCTTCGAGGCGGTGTTCCTCGATCAAGGCCAAGGCGTCCATTTCCTCTGCCCGGTTGGTGCGCTCAACTGAAGCCTGCTCGGAGACTTCCCGCAGGATCGTGCCCACGAGATGGGCCAGACCTGCTTTGAGTTCTTCCAAGTTGGTGTTGGTGATGAGGAGACGCCGGTCCGAGACGCGGAGTTCAACCTCGCTGTAGCCGGCTTCGGCGAGACGCCGGGCAGCGTCACTGCTGTGAAGAAGGTCAAGTTCCCTGGGTTGAGGTCTGCGTGAGAAGACAGCCGGGACGGTGTAGAGGGCCGAACCTTTCGCTGTGCCGATGTCATGCGGCAAAGCTGATGCGAGGACACCGCTAAGACTTAGGGCGCTATCGGCTTGGGTGGGCTGGTATGGGGTGGTGGTCATGGCGTGCGCCAACGTTTCTTGAGGATGCACTGTCGGATCCGCGAAAACGTGGGAACGGCGGCGACTGGAATTTAGACGGCCCGAGTCCGGGACACCTAGGGAGGGTCACTGCCGTCTAACCGTTCTGCGGATGCAGCACGGTCGTGGCCGCCCTCGTTGTCCCAGCTCTCCGCGGCGTCCTCATCAATGTGACTTTGGGTTGCATCAGTGGTTTTCACGGGCGCATTTGCGGGAGTGGGCTCATTGCTCGGGGATCCTGCGTTCTTGTCACGATGTCCCGACATATTCCCAGTGTACTCTCTTTCAGCGCCGAGGGCGGCCAAGGCCCGGATCTTCCGCGGCCGGCTTAAGGGGCAGGGAATAAATGGGACCGCATCATTCGCGGGAAGGTGTCCATCTCTTTGCTACGTGTGCGCATTTTGCGCAATCATCTAGCGTGATTCGCGCAGCCATGCAAGAATGCTGGAAAGCTTCCCGCTGAACAGCGGGTACCTGCCGACACGGACGAGAGGAGCGACGTGGTTTCCGTCTTTGTGCAAGCCGACGATTTCTCCGGCGCCGCCGAGGTTGGCTATTGCTTCGTCCAGCACGGCTTTTCCGCCCAGGTCGTGCTTGGAACGCGCGACGGCGGTTCCCCCTTCGCGATGGCCGGCACCGACGTTGTGGTCGTCGACTCGCACTCACGAGGGCTCCCCGATGCCACGGCGGAAGCACTGGTTCGGGACGCCTTCTCTTGTCCTGCAGCGCTGGGGGCGAAGGTTGCTTTCAAGAAGATCGACTCTCTATGGCGCGGGAACATCGGCGCCGAGGTGGCGGCACTGACTGCCTTGGGCTTCCACGCCGTGGTTGCCGGCGCTCTCCCCCAGCTGCAGCGCTCCGTTTTGCATGGAAAGCCTTTGGTGGCTGGCACTGCTTTGGCGGATACCAGGCTGTGGCAGGCCGAGATTCTTGAACCACCCGCTGATATTCCGTCGTTGTTCCGCTCTGAAGATTCCATGCCACTGCAGGCTCTTGATCTGGCCGCGGTCCGCTCAGGATTACTGCCGCAGAAAATGTCGGCCGCGCTGGAGTCCGTTCATCCCTCCATCACCGTGGTGGACGGCGAGACGGTCCACGACCTGCAGGACGTGGCGGACGCGCTGCTGCATCTTGGCTTCCAGGCCTCCAACCGCCGCATCGTCCTCGTGGGTACTGGCGGAACCGCCGACGTCCTTGCGCGGCGCCTCGCTGCGCAACATACCGCCGCTCAACCTGCGCAAAACGCGCAATCATCGCACGCAGACGGAACCACCTCGGAAGTGCAGCCCGGCGCGAGGCCGGTGCTCGCCGTCGTCGGCTCTGCTTCGGCAACAGCACAGGCTCAACTGGAGCGGCTGGACACTTTCACCGTGGTGAGGCTGCACCCGCAGCACGCCGGTGTGAACGGCGCCTATCAAACACAGCTTGACGACGTGCAGCGATCCCTTGCGGCGGGCACAGATGTAGCCGTCACCATGGCGAAAGGAATCGTGGACCCGGCTTCGGCCGCCGGCATCGTCCGGTCCCTGTCTGCCTTCGCAGCCCAAGCAGCACGGGGAGCAACGGCCGACCTGATCCTCACCGGCGGTGAGACAGCCCGGGAAGTCCTGAACGCCGTCGGAATTCAACAATTGGTGCCGATCGCGGCCGTGCAACACGGGGCGGTACTCACCCGCGCCGATGACGGAACGCTCGTGGGCACCAAACCCGGCAGCTTCGGCGACGAGCTTGCCCTCTTGCAGCTATACAACGGAATACGGGAGCGCCGCGGCCAATCCATGCCAGTGCCTACCACTTCCCCCGCACGACTTTCGAACCAACTGGAGCAGAAATGACAACGAACGCCAGCACCACAGCAGAGCACAACAAATTGCCCTACGTAGCCGTGACAATGGGCGACGGCGCCGGGGTCGGCCCGGAGGTGGTGGTGGCCGCGGTGCTGGATCCGCAGAGCAACGCAGAGTGCCGTCCAGTGGTGATCGGCGACGCGCTGCGCCTTCGCCAGGCCGCGGACGTTTTGGGCATTGAGGCCGATATCCAGAGCATCGAAAACGTGGAGGACGCGGTGTTCACGCCGGGCCGGGTGAACGTGATCGATCTGGCGTTATTGCCCGAAGACCTGCCGTGGGGGCAGCTCTCCTCCGTGGCCGGGCACGGCGCGTATGAGTACATCCGGGTGGCCGGCGAGCTTGCGATGGCAGGTAAGGTGCAGGCCATTTGCACGGCGCCGTTGAATAAGGAGGCGCTGCACTCGGCGGGGCACATCTACCCCGGGCACACTGAACTGCTGGCGCACCTCACGGGGACCGAAGAAGTATCCATGATGCTCTCCACTCCCAAGATCCGGGTGATCCACGTGACCACGCATATCGGGCTGGTGGATGCCGTGCGCAAGATCAACCCTGACCTGGTGGAGCGCACCATCCGCCGGGGCCACGAGGCACTGGTCCGCGCGGGCATCCCCAACCCGAAGATTGGCGTCTGCGCCATCAATCCGCACGCAGGCGAGAACGGACTGTTCGGACAGGGCGAGGAAGGGGAGAAGATCGAGCCCGGCGTCAAAGCAGCACAGGCAGCCGGAATCAACGCGGTAGGTCCGCTGCCCGCGGACACACTGTTCTTCCTGGCCGGACGCGGCGACTACGACCTCGTCGTTGCCATGTACCACGATCAGGGACACGGCCCCGTGAAGGTGCTGGGGATCGAAGCCGGAGTGAACATCACCGTGGGCCTGCCGGTGATCCGGACGTCCGTGGACCACGGCACCGCGTTCGACATCGCCGGCAAGGCGATCGCCGATCCGCGGTCCATGGTCGAGGCGCTCCACCAGGCGGCTGAAATGGCCACCCGACCCGCGCCGGCCGGCTAGGTCTTTGAGGGCTGGGCGGGCGGCGGTGTAGCAGCTAGTCGCGCCGGGCCGGAACCAGCATGGTAACCACGGCCACGGGAAGGAGACCGGGAATGCTGAGCGCAAACGCGCGGCGCGAGGAAATCTATCACCTCGCCGTCACCACTGGCCTTGCGTCGGTGGAGGAACTCTCCGCCCGGTTCGAGGTGACCGCCTCCACCATCCGCCGCGACCTGGCACTCTTGAACGGCCAGGGCCGGCTGGCCCGCACCTACGGCGGGGCCATGGCGCTGGGAGCCCACCCCGAAGCAACGCTGCGGCAGCGAACCGGCGAGGCGTTCGAGCAGAAGCACGCCATCGCCCGCTGGGCCGCGGCAGAGATCGTTCCCGGTGAAAGCATCCTCCTCGACGCCGGCTCCACCGTTGGCGCCCTCGCCCACGAACTGCAAAAATTCGAGAAGCTGTCCGTCACCACACCCGGCCTCAACATCATGCAGGAACTCGCCGACTCCGACCGCATTGATGTGGACTGCCTCGGTGGCCGCCTTCGGAGTGTCAGCCAAAGCTTTGTGGGCCCACTCGCTGAGGCTGCCTTGGAGCGAATGAGCTTCGACCGTGTCTTCATCGGCGCGGATGCCGTCACCGCCGATGACGGCATTTGTGAAGCCGACCATGCCCAGACCCGCCTGAAGGAACTCATGGCCCGCCGCGGCAACCACGTCTATGTCCTCGCCGACTCGTCCAAACTCGGGCTGCGGCCCTTCCACGCGTGGGCCCGGCTCGCGCTCCCATGGACTCTCGTCACGGACGACGGCGCCGAGCCTGAGCAAGTCCGGAAATTCGTCGAGGCCGGCATCAAGGTTGAATTGGCCGATGTCGCGAAGACTGCGGCAGCCGGCCCGTCTGCAGGCCAGGATCACTGAAGGGGTGAAAACCCGTCCGCTCAACCGCATTCAGTCGAGTAGCTCTACGCCGAACTCAGCGACGACGGCCCGCAATTCCTTGAGGTAGCGCTGTGCTTGGTCGGTGAGCGGAATCGAGGCGTGGCCTATCCAGCCAATCTCGATGCGTTCGTCAACGTCGAGCGGGATGGCGACGATCTCCGGGTCGAGCTGCCCGCTGATGATGCCCGTGGAGATCGTGTAACCGTGGAGCCCGATCATGAGATTGAAGATCGTGGCACGGTCAGAGACCCGGATCTCCTGCTTGCTGGACAGCGTGGAGAGAATCTCCTCGGCGAAGTAAAAAGAGTTGTTCGCACCCTGATCGAAGGTTAGACGCGGCAAGCCGGCGAGGTCAGCGAGAGTCGCACGCTCCTTGGAGGCGAGCGGGTGCTTTCGTGAAATGAAAATGTGCGGATCGGCGAGAAAAAGCGGAGTGAACGCGAGCCCTGATTCCCGGAGCAGCTTATCGATAACCTTCCGGTTGAAATCGTTTCGGTAGAGGATACCTATCTCGCTGCGGAGTGTCCGGACATCCTCAATGATGTCCCAGGTGCGGGACTCACGGAGCGCGAACTCGTACTCGGCCACCTCAGTGGCCTTGACCATCCGGACAAAGGCGTCCACCGCGAACGAGTAGTGCTGCGTTGAGACTCCGAGCAGACGTCGCGTTGGTGGCCTGCCAAGGTAGCGCTGCTCAAGGAGAGAGAACTGCTCGACGACCTGCCTGGCGTAGCCAAGGAACTCTGCCCCATCGGCGGTAAGGGTGACCCCGCGCGCTGAACGAAGCAGGAGCGCACGGCCCACCCTGGCCTCAAGCTCCTTCATCGCTGCGGACATTGTCGGCTGCGCTACGTAGAGGAGATCGGCAGCCGCGGAGATCGACCCCTCAGCGGCAACTTCAATGAAGTAGCGGAGCTGCTGCAGGGTCAATCCGCTTGAAATCTGAGGCATAGGGAAAGTCTATATGAACGCATAGTAAGCACGAGTTACTTGATACCCCCTGAAACTCGGCACCATGGATGCATCCCCTTTTTGAAAGGCCGTCCCGGCCCATCACCACGGATTGGCAGCGCATGGCAGACGACTTCACCTTCAGCATCACCACCACCCGCTTCGACGAGGACTACTCCCCCTCGGTTGGCTCCCGGATCACGACGAATTTCGCCAACCTGGCACGGGGCGAGCACCGCCAGGAGAATCTTCGCAACGCCCTGACCATGATGCGGCGCCGCTTTAACGACCTTGCAGACTGGGATAACCCGGACCGGGACCGTTACGCCCTCGAGCTTGAGATCGTCTCCGTGCAGATACAGCTCACCGAGGACGGAACGGATCAGCAGTTCCCGCTGTTCGAGGTCCTCGACATCCAGATCCTCGACCTGCTGAACGGAGTCCGTCACCAAGGCATCGTGGGAAACAACTTCTCCTCCTACGTCCGTGACTTCGACTTCAGCGTCGTGCTGCCGGCGGCAGCAGACGACTCGGGCAAGCCCACCGTTCCCGAGGACTTCGGCGATCTTCACGGCAAACTGTTCCAGCACTTCCTCGATTCCCCCGAAGGCCAGGAACGCTTCCCGCAGCCGCCAGTGGTCTGCATCAGCGTCTCCACGAGCAAGACGTACCGGCAAACCGGAAACCGTCACCCGGTCCTGGGGGTCGAGTACCAGCAAGACGAGTTCTCGCTGACGGACGCGTACTTCGCAAAAATGGGACTACAGGTCCGCTACTTCATGCCCCGCGGCAGCGTTGCACCGCTCGCCTTCTACTTCCGCGGCGACCTGCTCAACGACTATTCCAACCTGCAGCTCATCGGCACGATCAGCACCATGGAGACGTTCCAGAAGATCTACCGCCCGGAGATCTACAACGCAAACTCCGCCGCCGCCCACGTCTACCAACCGAGCCTGGGAGAGCAGGATTTCTCGCGGACCCAGATCGCTTACGACCGCGTCGAGCGCAGTCAGCTCGCAGTCACGCAGGCGAAGTACACGGAGGAGCACTTCATCACGCCCCACAAGGATCTATTGGACCAGTGGACCGCCAACTACCCCGCCCTCGTCAACTGACCCACGGAGAATCGTCAATCATGAACACACTTTTGCCCACCACCGTTGTCGGAAGCCTGCCGAAACCATCCTGGCTCGCACAGCCAGAGACTCTGTGGTCCCCGTGGAAACTGGAGGGAGAAGCGCTGCTCGAGGGCAAGCAGGATGCTCTGCGTATCGCGCTCCACGAGCAGAGCCGACGCGGCATCGACATCGTCAGCGACGGCGAGCAAACCCGCCAGCACTTCGTCACCACCTTCATTGAGCATCTCAGCGGAGTCGACTTTGAACAGCGCAAGACCGTGCGCATCCGCGATCGCTACGACGCCAGCGTGCCGACCGTCGTCGGAGCGGTGCGCCGCGAGCGGCCGGTATTCGTCGAAGACGCAAAGTTCCTCCGCGCAGCCACGGACCAGCCGATCAAATGGACTCTTCCCGGTCCCATGACGATGGTGGACACGCTCTTCGATGACCACTACGAGAGCCGCGAGAAGCTCGCCTGGGAGTTCGCCACGATCCTGAACCAGGAGGCCAAAGAACTGGAGGCGGCCGGCGTGGACATCATCCAGTTCGACGAGCCCGCGTTCAATGTCTTCCTCGATGAGGTCAAAGACTGGGGCGTGGCTGCGCTTGAGAGAGCGGCAGAAGGGCTGCGTGCGGAGACCGCCGTGCATATCTGCTACGGCTACGGGATCAAGGCCAATACTGACTGGAAGGCGACGCTCGGCTCACAGTGGCGGCAGTACGAGGAATCGTTCCCGCTGCTGCAGAGCTCCAGCATCGACATCATTTCTCTGGAATGCCAGAACTCCCACGTGCCCATGGACCTCATCGAGCTCCTCCGCGGCAAGAAGGTCATGCTTGGGGCAATCGACGTCGCAAGCGAGACCATCGAGACCCCGGAGGAGGTCGCCGACACCCTCCGCAAGGCCCTGCAGTTCGTCGATGCGGACAAGCTCATCCCCAGCTCCAACTGCGGCATGGCACCGTTCCCCCGGGACGTCGCACTGGCCAAGCTGAGTGCCCTCAGCGCAGGGACCAACATCATTCGCGAGGAACGCGCCCGCTCCGCCCCCAGGGCGTCATAACCATGTTTCACGCCTACCCCGCAGACACTTGGTTCGGGGCTCCGACTCAAAGCTTCCCGTCTTCCCTCTCCGCCGACGACTTCAAGGCACTGTTCCGTGGCCACCCGGGAGGTGTCGCTGTTATCACGGCCGATGCCGGCGAAGGACCGGTGGCACTCACGGTGTCGTCGGTCGTGTCGGTCAGTGCGGAACCTCCCTTGCTGATTTTCTCGGTCTCGGCACTGTCCTCTGCGTCGGATGTGCTCTCGCGCGCCGAGACCGTCGTCGTGCACCTGCTGGACGCGCACGACGTCGACTTGGCGAAGTTCGGAGCGACCCCCGGCGCCGACCGCTTTGACCAGACGCACCGCTGGTCGGCCCTTGCAACCGGCGAAGCGGTGTATGACGACGTCCGCGCCTGGGTGCGCTGCGCCGTCATAGATCGCATGGAGGTAGGCACCTCCACCATCATCGCCGTTCACGCCCTGGAATCCCGCGTGATGCGTGACGTCCAAGCGGGCGAACCCGGCGACGCTCTGGTTTACCACAACCGTTCATGGCACCGGCTGGGCGAGCATTCCAAGCTTGAAGGCTGAGTGTCTCGCCAGCAAACCGAAGCGGTGTTTGCGGTAAGCCGAACGGCTCACGACGGCGGGAGGTAACTCCCGCCGTCGTCCTCGCTGACAGGGGCACTTGCGACTCTTTGGTCTTCTATTAGACGGGATACGCGGGAGGGCGGCCAAAGAAGCATAGATGTAGGCCAACGGAAGCAGCGCGCGTGGCCGGGGCATGAATTCCCCACCGCTCACCTCCTCCACACGCCTAAGAGGAAGGACTCGGCACGAAAAGACCGCGATGATTCGGCCGGCAAGCCTCCTCCTCGAGAAGACCTCCAGCCCGGCAGCCCTGCTCCGGGTGTACGGTTGGCACACCGGGAAACGCCTGTTCCCGGCCTTAAGACGCGAGGTGGCACATGAACGAATTCGAAGCCTCACTCATCATCAAAGCCGGTGCCGAGCAACTGTCCACGGCCTCAGCCGACCCCCGCTCCGAAGAAGCATACGCAGCCGTCAAAGCTAACCTATCCGAAGCACTGAACCATCTGGCCACAGCCTTGGAAAACTTTGAATCCAACACTGCGGCGCCTACCCGTTCAATCGGCTGGCTCCAAGACCTTCGGCGCGTTGCCGATGACCTGGTCCAAAAACCGGACTGAAACTTCCCCGACAGCGGGCTAAGCGTTGGCAATGTCTATTGGTTCTCCGATCCATGCCAGCGGTCGGATGTCTTCCCTGGCTTTCTTGATTTTGGATCTTCATACAACTTTGCGATCATCCTCGTTTGAGTCATGCCGGGGGACACGACGTTGACGCGGATGCCGTCCGGCGCCCATTCCAAGGCAAGTGTCTGGGCCAGCATGGTCAAGGCAGCTTTGGTTGGGCTATAAGCGCCCAACCCGGCATGTGGCATCTGTCCGGACATTGAGGAGGTAAAACATGCGGCTCCCTAATTGGTTTGCCTGTCCTGTGCCGGACGGGCTATGTTCCGTGCGGGACAGAAAAGTCAGCCGTCGTTTGCTGCCCAGCACAGGCAGGACTGTCGATTGGTTTCGAGGCCGTGGAGCGCCTTCATATTCCTCGCGGAACGGCGTCTGTAGCTGACTTCCAATGGCGCCACACCCTCTGGACGCCGCTGCCCACTCGGCGTATACAGGAGTCCAGGATCCAGCGGCTGAAGGTGGCCAGTATGCGGCAGCAAGGACGACGACAGTGTCTCCTGTCGGTTTTGTTCGCCGCTTTGCTGTTGGTACTGACATCGTGCGGCAAACCTGTTCAGGCCCTGGCAAACCTGAAGAGCAGCGTAGATGAAGCCGGAAGCCTCTTGAGCAGGGCAGCGGACCCTTCGGAGTTCAAGAGCCTGTCCACGAAGATTGACGACATGCTGAAAGGCATTCCGGAAGGAACTTCACTGAGTGCTTCCGAGAAGGCAACCGTTGATGCCGCCGCGCAGCGCGCAGCGGCCCTAAAACAAGTTGCTGCAATGTTGGGCGTCTCAGATGAGGTCATGGGTTTCATCAGCAAGGACGCGGTCGAACTTGTATCGGCTTCCCTGATTAGGACGCCCTCACAAGCGTTCAGGCAGCACTTGGATGCCACAGCACGGCGGCTACTGAAAAGCACTACTTGCTCGCTGTACGCCGATCGAATGTCGGGGACTTCGAAGAGCTCACCTAGCCCACTGCCAGGGATCCCCTCCTCTGCCCCCTTTCAACCCCCGACACACATAACTGTGTGGGAAGAGTTTCGGAGAGCCATAACGGCGGCCAACTACCAGCTGGATGCAGTCAACGAAGTAATGGACCTTAGCGGCCTCTCAAGTGAGCTCCTCGACACCGCCTCCGGCTACGTGAGCAAGGTCAAAAAGGTGATGACCGCTGCTGAGTGGGAAAGCTCCGGAGCCCTTCAGGTGTATTTGCGCCACTGCCTGCGGTAGCGAGCCGTCCCCCGTTACATAGCCGCACTCTTGTTGTCGAGTATCTGCCGCCGTAATGAGGACGCTGTGCTGAGTGAGCGCGTCGTCATGGACTGTTTCTTGGTTCAGGTGAAATGTTCTTGCTGCGATACTGCAGCGGGCCGACGCCGCCGCCGGTGTGCGAATAGTCGGTCCAAGAGGGCACGGCTGCAAGGGGAACTCAAAAGCGGAGCGTCCCGACGCTGACCGCGCTACGCACACACCTCCACAGACCGATCGCTGCGGCCAGAGCTTAGTCATCGGATCCCAATCAGAGGGACGTGTCCACATTCGCACACATTAAAAAGCAAAAGACCCCTCCGAAGAGGGGCCATGCCGTGCCCGAGGTGGGACTCGAACGCGATTCCCGGCCTTGCAAACGCTGGGAAGTCGCGGAAACCTACTTAGTACGGCTCGATCCGACCGATGTACGGCCCAGTCCGATGGCCCAGGTGTGCACATTGTGCACACCTCTTTTGTGCCGCGGATTGAACGGGGCGCCGGCGCCGATCGGAGCAGGAAACACCGGCACTCAACACGCCGGAACGTTGCTTCACATACGCACCCACCGCGCAAGCACCCCTCCCTGCTATCCAGTAATGCTTCCTCCCTTTTCATTACACCTCCGGCCAAGCACTGCATGACCGTGTTGCAGGACCACGGCCCACGCCGGCAAGGAAATGCAAGTGTCACCGTTCGGTGACATAATGCTTGGTGGAAGAGGGGACAATGACATCCAGGACCAGCATCGACTCACCGGCTAAGGCCGGCGCGATCATCCGTGCCCGCCGCCAGGAACGAGGACTCTCGCAGCAGGCGCTTGCCGACAGCGCAGGGGTCTCACGGAAATTCCTCATCGACCTCGAAGCCGGCCACGAACGGGCCGAACTCGGCAAAACCCTCGCCATTCTGGCGGCCCTTGGCCTGTCACTTGAAGCCACGGATCCTATCCCCCGCGGCAGCGACCACGACCCTGCACGGCGCGACTACGCCCAAACCTTCACCGAGCTGATTGCAAACCGCGACTTCGAGTTCGCCATCAAGATGCTTGCCGACTACGCCACCGCGTCCCTCAAGGCCGGTAGGCCCCTACTTCAGCGCAGCCCCCACCTGAGGGACCCGCACTGGTCCGCCGCGCTCGCCGGCATCACCAACTACACAGCACACCGGCTCGGCCAACCCGCCCCCTCCTGGACCAAACGCATCAAACCCCTCAACGCGGCATGGATGCCGGCCGAGTCCTACCGGCACGTCCGAGAACCCATGAAGCAACTCACCATGTCCGAAACACCGGAAGAAATCGCCGCCATGAACGTCTTCATCCGCGAACGCAGCCTGGCCACCGCATGAGCGGCGGAGAACTCACCGCCGCACAAATCCACGCCCTCCTGCAGGAACTCGGCCGCCGCCTACTGGCCCGCGGCGTCCACGGCGACGTCAAACTCGTCGGAGGCGCAGCACTCATCCTGCAAGGCATCGGCAACCGCCCCACCGCCGACATCGATGCCAGTTACGCCGACAAAGCCTCTGTCGACGCCGTCGTCACGGACATGGCCGCAGACTACGACCTCGCCCCCGACTGGCTCAACTCCAACGCTGCCGCCTTCGTCCCAAACAACGCCATCTGGGTCGAACTCGAACAGCTCGACGGAATCACCATCCAAGCGGCGGACACAGAAACACTCCTGGCCATGAAAATCGCCGCAGAACGAGACAAAGACACCCTCGACATCGCCCGCCTCCTACGCAAACTCAACATCACCAACGCCAACGACGCCGTCGACCTCGCCTACAAAAAATACGGCGAGCACTCCATCCCCCTGGCCGCAGGACGCGACAACTACCTCATCGTCGTCGGCGACGCCCTCGACGCGGCCACCACCCTCAAGCCCGAAACCGAGGAATGAATCATCGGCCATACAAGATCGGCGCTCGATGAACACGGAATGCATTTTGCTCAACAACGGACGGAAATGGCGCACCCTAGACTCTTGAGAACGATGCATCGCTTCCTGCCGGAGAGCCGACCCAGCGACGGACGCACTGGCCTATCTGGAACCTGACGAGCTGGCAGTCGTCGACGGCCTCGCTAAACGCTGCGGTATCCGGCTTGAACAAGAACGCATTCCCTCGGCCCACGCCCTCGCGGCGCCCCGGGTAGCTTCACCAGTCTGACGATAGTTCCTTCCAAGAAGTAGCCGGTTGTGCCAGGTTAGGGACGGAGTCTCATTATGGCTGGTGGAAAGGCAGAGTATCCAAAGCGCACCAATACCTCCAACTCGCCCTCGACACCGACTTCGGCTACCGGTTCGCACGCCTCACCGACTACATTCTCGGCGCCGGCATCATCGCCGGCTGGAACACCAACAAAAACACCGCCTAAAGGAACAATTTCGACATGCCGTGATGTAGACCCTCGGCATTTAGCCGCGTTGCGCCCCGTTTTCGCCGACCCCTTCGCGTCGCGCCATCAACGGGGTTACCGTTACCGACGAGGCTCTTCTGCGCCGCTGCATTTCCCTGATCTCGTCTGCGACCTCCTGAAGGGCACGCTCACGGGATCCAATGGTTCGGATTTGCCCTGGAGATTTGTTTCGGCGCTGGCCTCGAAGCCCGCTTGGGGTAGTTGTTGCACCTGCCAGGGGATCGTAGAAGAGAGCACTGGATAGGTCCTCCATCAGACTGCAACCACGCGCCGTTCGCCGATGTCGAAGCCCGGCCCACCGGGAACGGAGTCGATCAATCGCCGGGTGTACGGATGCCGGGGATTTCCGTAGACGGAATCCACGTCCCCGTGTTCAACAACCTCCCCGTGGAACAGAACAAGGATCTGATCGCTGACGTGGTGCACCACGTCCAGGTCGTGCGATATGAAGGCCATGGTCAGGTCCAATTCCTTGCGGAGCCGACCGATCAGGTTCAAGATCTCAGCCTGAACGGAGAGGTCCAAAGCCGAGGTGATCTCGTCCGCGATGATGAGCTTCGGCTGGACGGCCAGTGCCCGGGCGATAGCGATGCGCTGCCGCTGACCACCGGAGAACTCGTGCGGGTAGCGTTCGGCCACGTCCGGAGCGAGCCGGATGGTGGAGAGCCAATAGGAGATCTTTTCCCGATGCTCCTTGGGGTTGGCCTTCAAGGGATCGATGGCCTCGGCCAGAGTCTGTCCGATGGTCCTCCGCGGATTCAACGAGGAGTAGGGATCCTGGGGAACCATCTGAACCATGCGGCGCATCCGACGGCGGTCAGCGCCGGACATGGCAGTGACATCGCGTCCGTTGAAGGAGATGGTGCCGCTGTTTGGCTTCACCAGCCCAACGATTGCCTTCGCCATGGTGGACTTGCCCGAGCCGGATTCGCCCACGATCCCCAGCGTGTTCCCTTGGGGAATGCTTGCGCTGACGCCTTTCAACACAGTGGCCGCCGACCGACCGGAACCAAAAGTGACTTGGACATCCTGGAGTTCCAGAACTGTTTTTGCGCTCATTTCGCTTCCTCCTCGACCTTGACGCCGTCGGCTGTTTCGTCGTCGAATACCTCACCCATTTCGAAGTCCGTCGCCTTGACGGTCACCAGCTCTGACTTGCGTTCGGCGATGGACGGCGTCGCAGCAAGGAGAGCTTTCGTGTACGGATGCTTGACCTTGCCGGCCGCCAGTTCCTCACCTGTGAGGCGTTCCAGGATCTTGCCGCCGTTCATCACGATGACCTTGTCGCACAGGGCCTGGACCACGCCGATGTCGTGGGAGATGAACAGCATGGCCGTTCCCATCTCGCGGTTGATGGTCCGGAACTGCCGGAGCACGTCAGCCTGGACGGTAACGTCCAGAGCGGTGGTGGGCTCATCGGCGATGATCAGGCGAGGATCCGTAACCAATGTGGACGCGATCATGGCGCGCTGGAGCATGCCTCCGGAGAGTTCATGCGGGTGCTGCTTCATGCGCTTTTCCGGCTGTGTAATGCGGATATCGGAGAGAGCCTTGACCATGCGGCCGAACGCTGTTTGCTTGGACTGTCCGAGGTGTACACGGCTGACTTCGGTCAGCTGGGAGCCGATGCGCAGGGCCGGATTGAAGCTGGTTCCCGGGTCCTGGTACACCAGCCCGATTGAGGTAGCCAGCTCGCGTGGATTGTTCTTCTTGAGCAGGTTCAGCTCCCCAAGGCGCATGGTCTTGGCGTTGACGCCCAATTCCTCGGGCAGGAGCCCGGCGATGGACATGGCCGTCAAAGATTTCCCGGAGCCGGACTCCCCTACCAGCCCCATTACTTCTCCAGCGTGGATGCTGAGGGATACGCCCTTTACCAGAGGAATGCCCGACGGCGTGGTAACAGTGAGGTTGTCCACCTCGACCAGCGCTTCGGCGTCGGCCCGCAGGGAGGCGGGTACTTCGGACGCCTTACGAAGGCTGCCGAACTTACGACCGCCGCGGGGATCAGTGGCGGCTGCGAGACCGTCACCGATGAGCATCGCGGAGAGCCCGGTGATGGTGATCATGATGGAGGGCATGACTGCCTGCAGCGGCTGGGAGTAGATGTTGACCAGTGCCTCGTTAAGCAGGCGTCCGAAGTCGTACTCGGGGTTCTGCACACCGAGGCCAATGAAGGACAGGCTGGACAGGTCGATCAGGGTGGTGGCAAACACCGTTGCCGTCAGGACCAGCAGGGGTTCGGCCATGTTTGGCAGCAGGTGCCTGGTGATGATGTGCGGGCCGGAGACCCCCAGGAGCCGGGCCGTGGAGACGTAGTTGCGCTGGGATATCGAGGCAGCCATGTTGGCCGTGAGACGGGCGAAGGCAGGGATGCTCGCGATGGAAATTGCCAATACGGCCGACCAGGTGCCTTGGCCCAGGATGGCGGCGATCAGCAGGGAAAAGATGAGGCTCGGGTAGGCCACGGCAGCTTCGATGACGCGGAGGACCGCGGTCCGGATGCGGCGAGGGGCAAGCCAGACGGCGGTGCCGACCACGATGCCGGCGACGACGGCTATTGCCGTGGTCGCGGCGGTCATGAGCAGGGTGAGCCTCGCGGCCACCAAAGACCGTGCGAGGACGTCGCGGCCGAAGTCATCGGTTCCCAGCCAATGCTCGGCGCTGGGACCTTGGGACGCTTGGGGCGTCAACTTCTCGGCAGCGTCGCTGAGGAACAGCGGCGCGATGATGGCGGTCAACACCATGACAGACATAAGGACAATGCCGATAATCAGGCCCGTTGTCCAACGGAACCTGCGGCGTGGAGCTGTCTCAGCCATTGGATTTGCCTCCGAGCGTACGGGGGTCGATGAGGCCGAGGATCACATCGACCAGTAAGTTGAGCAGGATCGCCAGGAAACCCAGGACCAGGATGATCCCTTGGATCACCGGGTAGTCCTTGTTTACGATCGCCGTGACAATCTCCCTGCCGAGTCCTGGCCAGTTGAAGACGTTTTCCACGATGATCGCCCCGCCCAGCATGCCGGCAAGGATGAGGCCGGCCAGGGTCAGCGCAGTGGTGAGCAGGTTCGGCAAAGCGTGCCGTGCGTAAAGCCGCAGGGCAGGAAGCCGCCAGCCGCGGCCGGTGCGCAGGTAGTCCTGTTCCAACACGGTCGAGGTCTCGCGACGAACCACTCGGGCAATGGAGCAGATGGGGGCTATCGACAAGCCCACAACGGGGAGGATAAGTGCGCTGAGCGAGGCTGCTCCCGCGGCCGGAAGGACCTTGAGGATGATAGCGAACACCACTACGAGCATGGTGGAGACCACATATTGAGGAACGGCTTGGAAGAAGGCAGTCAGCATCCCGAAAGAAACGTCCAGCCACTTCTTCCGTCCTCCGCGGGTGAGGATTCCGACCAGCATGCCGACCGGTACCGAAACCACCAGCACCAGGATGATCCCCAGGAGAGCGATTTCGGCGGTGAAGGGCAGTTTGGTGGCGATGATCTGTGACACGGAGGTGCTGTAGGCGAAAGATTCTCCGAGGTCACCGGTAAGAAGGCCGCCAACGTAATTGATGAACTGCAGATAGAGGGGATCGTTGAGTCCGAGGTTGTTGCGGATCGCCTCGATCTGTTCGGTGGTGGCGTCAGCGCCGGCGACAGCCACTGCCGGGTCGCCCGGGATGAGCGGAACCATGAAGAAGGTCACGACGACGAGCAGGGCGACGGAGAGAAGGACGCCGCCGGCGCGGCGGAGGGCATAGTCGGCCCATGGCGAGAGGCTCAGGGCCGTGCCCCGGGGGCCGTTGGTGGCCCCCGGGGTTTGGCTCTCAAGGATCTGTACTTCCTTGGAGAGCATGGTTGGTTCAGTCATCGTGAAACCTTTGCTTACTTAGTGATGCGAAGGGTGGCGTAGTCGACGATTCCGGACGGCGCCTGGATGGAGAATCCGGAGCGTTGGGCGACGATCTGCGGCTCACCGACGAAGGGGACGATGTCGTTGTCGCTGAGGATGCTTTTCTGTGCCTTGGTGTAGGCGTCGCAGCGGGCGGATTCGTCTGTGGCGGCCTGGGCGGTGGCGATGTCCGCAAGGATGTCCGCGTTCTCGCCGCCACCGATGTTGCGGCCACCCTTCTCGGTGGGAACTCCGGCAATACGGGTCAGGGAGGCAGCGACGGTTCCAACGAAGTTGGCATCACCTTGCACGGTCAGATCCCACGTCTCGGGCTTGGTCTGGGTCATGGTGGCCCAGGTTCCGTTGTCCACAAGCTGCAGGTCTACCCTGGCGCCGGCAGCACGCAGTGCTTCCTGGACGTAGGTGCTGCCTGCGCCGTTCGGGCCGATACTGGTGGTGCCCACCATCTTGAAGGTCTTCCCGGCAAGCACAGCCTTGGCCGCCGCCGCGTCTTCCTTGGTCAGGCTCGAGTTATCCGGAAGGACGCACGGCACTGTCGGAGCGACGATCGAGTTGTAGGTGATGCCCTTGCCTGCGTAGGCCGCTGCGTTGAAGGCTTGCTGGTTCATCAGCTGGGCCACCGCTTTGCGGAGTGCGGGATCAGTGAAGGGGCTGCCTGGACGCTGGTTGAAGAGCAGGAAGATGCCGGCGAAGGGCACTGACGTGACGGTGTAGTCATTATTGCCTTCGAAACGCTGCACATCGGCCGGGGCAATGTCCGAGACGTCCATTTCCCCGGTGAGGAGCTGGTTGGCCACCGTGGTCTTGTTGACGCCGGGGAAGAACCGGACGGTCTTGGCCGGAACACCTTGCAGAGGCTTGGAGTACTGGGGCCAGGCGTTGTAGTCCTCGCGGAGGGTCATGTCGTAGCTGACGCCGTGGCTGGCCTTGGTCAGTGTGTAGGGGCCGGAGAAGGCGCCCTTGACGGCGCCCTTGGCCAGGCCGTCGAGATCGGCGAGGCCAGCCGGGCAGATGATGCCGGTCTGGGCCAGGGTCAGGCCGCCGATGAGCTCGGACCACGGCTGTGCGAGTTTGATGTCCACGGTTCCGGCGGCGTCGTCGCCGGTGATGGTGGGCTGACCCGGACCGAACACGAGTTTGCCGAAGTTGTTCTTGGTGGCCGGGTCTGCGAAGTAGCTAAGGGACTTGGCCACGATGGTCGGGGTGATAGGCGTTCCGTCCGCGCATGTGGCGTCCTTGCGGATGGTCAAGGTGGCGTCCGTGGCTGTGGACTTCCACTCTGTTGCCAAGCCGCCGATGAACTTGCCCTCGGCATCGCGTCGGACCACGGTGTCAAACAGGAACCTCGCAACCTGGTAGTCGTCTTTGGCATTGGCTTTGGCTGCGTTGAAGGTGGTGGGGTCGGCGTTGAGCGCCGTGCGGATGGTGTCCGTGGACATGGCACCGCCGTCGGTGTTGCCCGCCGGAGCCTGGCCGCCGGTGGTGCAACCGGTCAAGAGGAACGCGGTAGCGGTGACAGCTGCCGCGGCGGCCATGAACGTGGAACGTCCTTGCATAGGGGATAAACCTCCTGGTCGCCCTTGGAGCCGTGCCTCGGCGGATGCGAACGGGCCGAAGGTGGCTGGAATCCAAGGGAATGAACTGCGATAAGTTTCGCGAATGAGAAGAGCTTCGCAAATCACCTCCGGTAAGTCAACGCTTTTTTGCGAGTTCTCCCAGAGGGGGTCACGATGTCCCGCATCTTTTACGAGCCGGAAACATTGGGGCTTGACGTGGCAACAAAAAAACGCGAAACTTTTCTCATATGTGATTGCCGTCTCAACCACCGCTATCACTCCGACCCGGCAACAACTTTCTAAGGTGGAACACCCCATGGCAACAACTCTCGAGCTCACCGTCCGCAAGGCACAGTGGACCCGCCCTCCGCGGGAACTGGTCCGCGCATTCGAAGCCTTCCCGGTAGCCAACATCGGCGACGCCATGGAGCGCCTCGGACTCGTGGACGGCAACATCAATCCCGTCTGGGCCGGCGCCAAATGTGTCGGTTCAGCCCTCACCGTCCTGGGTGCAGCAGGCGACAACGCTGCGGTCATCGAATCCCTCAACTACATCGAGCCAGGCGACATCCTTGTGATCAACGGCTTCGGCCATGAGCACCGCGCCCTGGTGGGCGAGCAGCTCTCCCAGCGCTTCGAGGCCGCCGGCGCAACGGGCGCCGTCATTGATGGCTACATCCGCGACCGGGCGACCATCACCGACATCAAGTTCCCGGTCTTCGCCCGCGGCACCACCCCCGCCGGCCCGTTCAAGAACGGGCCCGGGGTGATTGGTGAGCCCGTCGCGATCGGCGGAATCGTATGCTCCGCCGGTGACATCGTCGCCGCAGACGATGACGGCGTCGTGATCATCCCGCAGGCCCGGGCCGCGGAAATCCTTGAACTGGTCAAAGCCGTAGCAGTCCACGAGGCGGAAATGACAGCCGAGATCACCCGGGAATACAGCTAATCTCCGCACTGCCCCCATACCGGGACCTAAACTGAGAGAACCACCAATGTCTACTTCATCGACGGAATCAGTGGAACTGAACACCGCACAAGTAAAAGTCGTCACTGCTGACGGCAAGATGGTCCGCAAAGCAACCATTGCCGGCACCATGGGCTCTTTCGTGGAATGGTACGACTACGGCATCTATGGCCTCCTAACAACGTACCTCGCCATCAACATCATGGGCTCCAAGGACATCGGATCCCTGCTCCTGACCAACGTCGGCTTCCTGGTCAGTTTCCTGGCACGTCCCTTCGGCAGCGTCATCTGCGGCTACCTCGGTGACAAGCTGGGCCGCAAGAACCTGCTGTCCATGCTCCTGCTGCTCATCTCCGGCGCCACTGCCTGCATCGGCCTGATCCCGTCGTCGTCCGTGATTGGCTGGGCTGCTCCGGCGCTGCTGATCCTGCTCCGCATCCTGCAGGGTTTCTCGGCCGGCGGCGAAGTGGCCGGCGCCATGGCTTTCGTGGGCGAGTACGCGCACAACAAGCACCGCAACTTCTCCATGAGCTTCATCGCCGTGGGCTCCTTCTGTGCCCTGCTTTTCGGCAGCGCATTCTCAGCGGTCCTCATCACCACCCTGGGCGACTCCACCATGGAATCCTGGGCCTGGCGCATTCCATTCCTGTTCGCAGTGCCGTTGGGCTACGTCGGCTACTACATCCGCTCCAAGATGGAAGACACCCCCCACTTCGAGGCCCTCCGGGAGCGCAACGAAGTGGAACGCAACCCGCTGCGTGCCGTCTTCACCTCCAAGCGCCACCTCAAGGCCATTGCCCTGACCATCTTCCTTCCGGCCCTGAACGGCCCGGGCTACTACTTGCTCTTCGCTTACATGCCGACCTACCTGAAGACGCAACTTGGACAAGGCAACAACTTCAGCATGCTGCAGGCCTTGACCGTCACCGCTTTCAGCCTGGTAGCCATCATCATCGCCATCCCACTGATGGCCCGGCTCTCGGACCGCATCGGCCGAAAGCCGGTACTGGCACTCTCCGCCGTTCTCATGGCCGTGGTGTCCTATCCGATGTTCGCGATGATCACCACGGGCAACATGCTCATGGCCTGCATCGCAACGGTAGTCATGGCCATCGCGTTCTCCGGCCACGCAGCCGTGGTCCACACGGTCCTGACGGAAATGTTCCCCACCACCGTCCGGTACAGCGCCTACAGCATCGGCTTCAGCCTCAGCACCATCATCTTCGGTGGCAGCGCCCCGCTGGTCATGACGGAAATCATCAAGGCCACAGGCAACAGCATGGTCCCGGCATACGCGTCGATCGGCACGGCAATCATCACATTGGTTTCCGTCTACTTCCTGAAGGAGACCAAGGGCCAGCCACTGGCCACACACTAACAAACAGTACGACGGCGGCCTGCCGCCATTGCCGCACAGCCGCCGTCGTTGGACCATGAAGCACCACAACGAAAACCATTGGGAGTCATTTTGGGCATCAACTCTGTCGCCGTCGTCGCAGACCTCGGCGAAAGCTACGGAAACTACACCATCGGCGATGACGACGCCCTGCTGGGCCTTGTCACGGCCTCCAACATTGCCTGCGGCTTCCACGCCGGAGACCCCCGCGTCATGGACACCACAGTCAAGGCCTGCGTCGAGCGCGGCATCGAACTCGGTGCGCACCCGGGCTACCCGGACCTCGTGGGCTTCGGCCGCCGCCTGATCGAAGCCAGCGAAGAAGAAATCCGCACGGATGTCCTCTACCAGATCGGCGCTTTGGACGCCTTTGCCCGCATCCATGGCGGCAGGATCAGCCACGTTGCCCCACATGGCCGCATGGGCAGCATCGCCCAGACCGACGCCAAGCACGCCCGCGCGATCACCGACGCCATCAAGGCCTATGACCCCTCCTACGTTGTGATTTGCCAGAACGGCCTGCTCGCCGAGGAGTCCCGCAAACGCGGCTTGGAGGTTGGCTACGTCTTCCTGGCCGACCGCGGCTACGGCGAAGACGGCATGCCCGTCTCCCGCAACACCGAAGGCGCCCTTCTTCATGACCCCGGGGAGATCGGCCGACGCGTGGTCCAGGTAGTCACCGAAGGAACGGTGCGCGCCGTAACCGGCAAGGTGGTCCCGCTCGGCCACGATGCCGACGTCGCCCTTCTTCATGGCGACCACCCGCAAGTCCTCGAGAACGGCACCGCACTTCGCGCCGCGCTGGCCCAGGCCGGCATCCAGGCCACGGGCCTGCAGGAAGTACTGGCCGAAAAGGCCAAGCTGGCCGCCGTCTGACCCTTTCCCTGAGACAACAAGCTAAGGACCCATGAGTACGCACCCAGCCCCCGGACAGACTCCGGACATCAAGGCGGTACCCTTCGGTGACTCCGCCCTGATGATCAGCCTGGCCTCCGGGACCGTCGAGGAACGACAAGCGGGCAGCCGCAGGCTCCGCGAAATCCTCCTCGACGTCCGCCCCTACGGACTGCAGGACGTCGTGGCCGGTGTCGACTCGCTATTGGTGGAGTTCGATTGCCTGGCCGTGGGCCACGAGCAGCTGGAGCAAACCATCCGGTTGGCCGCCGCTGGACGCTTCCAGGACACCACCGGGCACATCCATGCGCACAAGCATTTCGTGATCCCGATGGTGGTCAACGAAGCCTTCGCGCCGGATCTGCAGGACGTTGCCGCGGAGCTGGGAATCAGCGAGGAAGCGGTCTTGGGCTCTCTCCAGGATTCTTTGCTGTCGATCAATCTACTGGCATCCGCGATGGCCCCCATGATGGGCACAGTACAGTTCCCCGGACAGGTGAGCCGCTGCAAAGAACCAAGGACCAACGTGGACCAGGGCTCCGTTATGGTTGCCGGAACCAACGCCATCATCCAGCCTTTCCCCGGCCCCACCGGCTGGAAGGTCATTGGTCGCACTCCCCTGACGATCTGCAACATCCGGGAAGACCCGCCCACCTCCTACACACCCGGAGATACCGTGAGGTTCAAGGTAGTGCCGGAGTCGGAGTGGGACCGACTGGAAGGGCGGTTCCTCATGACCGACTCATACCCGATTGAAAGGGCAGGTTGATGGCGCCGGAACGGAACGTCACCATCAAGGTCCGCGAGACAGCATGGTTGGCCACGTTCCAGGATCTGGGGCGCGAACAGTCCGAAGCCCTCGGTGTTCCCTGCGGCGGAGCCGCGGACCAGCATTCGGCGGCCGTGGCCAACATCCTGGTGGGCAACCAGCGAGGGGCAACCTTGTTGGAACTCATGGGTGGCCGGTTTTCCTTCACCACGTCCAAACCGGTCCTGATCTCCGTGACAGGAGCCCCGGCGGACGTAATGATCAATGGCGCCAAAGTCTCTATGTGGGAACCCCTCTGCGTCCCGGCCAACGGCCGGGTGGTCATTGCAAACACCCGCGGCGGCATGCGCAACTACCTGGCCTTCAGTGGAATGTTGGTATCCGAGCACTTCATGGGAAGTGCTGCCCCTGAAGCGAGAATGGGCTTTCCCCAGACCATCGCAGCCGGGCAGCACCTGGAACTCCGGACCTCCTATGCCGGGTTCGAGCACCCCTACCTCACCCAACCCCTCTTCAGGCTTCCCGTGCCCATCCCCTCCTTTGAGCACCCGGTCTGGACCATCGACATCGTCGAGGGCCCGGAGACTGGGGCGGCGGCCGGGATCCGGGAACTGCTCGCCTCGCGTGAATACACCGTGACCGCCAAGTCCAACCACGTTGGCCTCCGCCTGGACGGGCCGGTGGTTCACCCCGAGGGCATGGGCGAAATAGTGTCCCACGGCGTTCCGATCGGAGCTTTCGAGATCCCGCACGGAGACGAGCTCATCATCCTGGGCCGCTACAGGACACTCACCGCCGGATACCCGATCGTCGCCTTTGCCACCAAAGCATCCTTGCCCATGTTGGGGCAGGCACGTCCCGGCCAACGCATGACCTTCCGCTGGGTCAGCCAGCACGACGCAGTGGAGACCTATCACGAGTCGCAACGCGTACTCGGCCTGCTCGAGTCCCGGGTGGCCAGCCTGTTCGCGGCAACCGGCCTTCCGCGCCACCCCCGGCAGCTCCCCGCCGGCGCGGCGGCCTGACTATTTCCCGCGCAGACGCTTGACCATCGCACTGCTCAAATGAGAAACTTTTCGCATATGCGATACTAATCTCAACATTATCCACGACACACGGGAACGGAACCATGGGACTTCTTGAAGGCAAAGTTGCCGTTATTACCGGCGCAGGCACCGGCATGGGCCGATCCACCGCTGCGCTGCTCGCGGCCGAAGGAGCCCAGGTGGTCCTGGTTGGCCGGCGCCTCGCGGTTCTTGAGAAAGTAGCCGCAGAGATCAATGCCGACGGCGGCAACGCTCAGGCCCGTCCTGCCGACATCACATCGAAGGACGACGTCGACGCCCTGGTTGGGTGGGTTTCCGAAAGCCTCGGCCCCGTGGACATCCTGGTGAACAACGCCGGCAGTGCAAGCAAGGTGCTTAATGTGCGGTGGATCAGCCAGCAGGAATGGACCGACGTCCTCGATGTGAATCTCAACGCCGTCTACCTGCTGACGCAGGCGGTGCTTCCCGACATGCTCTCCCGGAACACGGGCACCATCATCACGGTCTCCTCACTGGCTGCAGTGAACCCGAATCTCCTGGGCGGCGCCGCTTACGGAGCCGCGAAAGCCGCCGTCCGGAACTTCATGACCTACCTCCACAACACGTTCCGCAATGAAGGGCTCCGCGCCGTCACCATCCTGCCGGGTGAGACTGCGACGCCCATCCTGGATAACCGCGCCCGGCCACCGAGGTCCGAGGAACGTGAAGCCATGGTCCAACCGGAGGATGTGGCCCGTGCCATCCACCTTGTGGCTACCTTGCCGCAGCGCACCGTGGTCCAGGAGCTCGTGATCGCACCCACCGTGCAGCGCGATACCTCCGGTGACATCGAAATCAGCCGCTGGACAGGCGCGCCCCAGGAAGACCTTCCGCAGCAGTAATCGCTACTCCCCATTCTTTCCAGCCCCACCACCCCGAAGCAGGACTGCCATGACCCTTGAACCCTCCACCGCCGTCGCGACCTTCCAGCCCTCCGAAGCTGTGCTGCGGGTCCAGCGCACATCTCTGCGTGTCCAGCAACCCCAGTCCAAAGGCGACCTCGTCTCGCTCGCCATGGGCGAACCCGACTTCGACACCCCCCAACAAGTACGCGCCGCTGCCGCACGCGCACTGGAACAGGGGTACACCCACTACTCGCCGTTGCTCGGCGAGCTGGTGCTTCGCGAGGAGCTGGCTGCCCGTATCGGCCAGCTCCTCGGCGAAGTGGCCAGCCCCGGCGACGTGCTGATTACCCAAGGCGGAACGGCCGGCCTTTCAGCGGCCATCCTGGGCATCGTCAACCCCGGCGACAAAGTGGTCATCCCCGATCCCACCTATTCCCTGTATGCGGACCTTGTCAGCATGGCCGGTGGCATTGTTGTTCCGGTTCCATTGGCCGAGGACCTGCACTGGGACCTCGAGGCTCTGGCCGCGGCCCTTGAAGGCGCCAGGATGTTCGTCTTCTGCAACCCGTCCAATCCCACCGGCATTGTCCACTCCCGTGCTGAGCTCGAGGCCCTCGCGGGCATGGTGGCCGGTTCCGACACCCTGGTTCTCTCCGACGAGGCATACAGCGACCTTGTCTACACGGCAGAGCCGTTCACATCGGCCCTTGAGATCCCGGAATTGGCGGGCAGGACCATCTATTGCCAGACCTTCTCCAAGAGCTACGCCATGACCGGTTGGCGCGTGGGGTACCTGTGGGGACCCGCGGACGTCATTGCCTCAGCAGCCCGGGTGCACAACACCTTCAACGGCTCCATGAACACCGCCGTCCAACTGGCTGCCCTGACTGCCCTGAAGACCTGCGGTCCGGACATCAAACGAATGCATGCATCCTACGCTGAGCGCCGCGAACTGATGTTTGACGGACTCAGCAAGATCCCGGGCCTCACGGTCAGCTCCCCCGAAGGCGCGTTCTATCTCTTCCCCAAGTACGACGTCGACATCCCTGCGGCCGAAATGGTGGCGCACCTCCGTGACTTCGGCGTCGCCGTGCGACCAGGCAGCGAGTTCGGCCGGAACGGTGAACACCATCTCCGCCTCTCCTACGCCGCCAGTGCCGAAGCGATCTCCGTTGGCGTCCGACGGCTTGCCGCCGGTTTGGCCGCCTTGCGGCAGAACGTTTGACCTTGCTCGGCCAGCCATCCGGTCAACGCGTTGACCTGCAGCGGAACCGGATGCTTTTGGTGGATGCGGCCGGACGGCTCTTCGGAGCCGGCCGTTCGGCGACCATGAGCGAGATCGCAGCCGAAGCGGGTATCTCATCAGCAACCGCCTACCGGCATTTCGCGTCCGTCGATGATGTGCTGGCGGCGTACCGCTTCGAGGTGGGTCGTGAACTGCTGGAGTTCAGCCAAAAACATCAGGGCAGAGGTTTGGAACTTCTGGAAGCCGTCTGCACCAAGTGGGTGCAGCTAGTGATCCAGCACGGCGAGTCCATGATCCACACCAGGTCGGCAGAAGGGTACTTGGCCCGCGTCAAAGCGGGGGCGTACTACCTGACCGTTCAAGCAGATGCCCTCAGGAGGCCCCTGGGGGAGGCCGCTGACGCACTCGGCATTGAACATCCCGGCGACGAGGCCCTTTTCCTGTGGAACGGGTTCTTCGACCCCCGTGAAATCCACGACCTGCTCCGGAGTCTGGACTTGGAGCCGGAGGAAGTATCTGCCCGGCTGGTCAGAACGTTCACAGCCGCCCTGACCGGTTGGTCCTCTTCGAGGACCTAAGCTTGAGGTGACGAAAGGGTGCCTATCAATGCGTAGTGATACACAGCGCAACCGCAGACAGTTGGTCAAAGCCGCGGGGCAGCTTTTCGCATCCCGCCGCGGTCCGATCAGCATGACCGACGTCGCCAAGCATGCGGAAATCTCCACCGCTACCGCCTACCGGCACTTCGCCTCCGTTGAGGACATCCTGGCGGAGTACCGCTTCGGCGTCGGTGAGAAGCTTCGGGACTTCAGCCTCAAGCAGCAGGAGCTGACCGGCGTCGAGCTCTTGACCGTGGTGAGCCGCAAGTGGGTGGACCTGGTGACGCGCCACGGCGGTGCGATGCTGTATACCCGTTCCGGGGAAGGATACCTGGCCCGTCTGCGCTCGGGTGCCTTCTACCTGACCGTCCAGGCGGACGCGCTGGAGCGTCCTTTGCGTGAGGCCTGCGAGGAACTGGGATTGCCCCCTATTGGCGATGAAGCGATGTTCTTGTGGAACATCCTCTTCGACCCCCGGGAAATTCTGGATCTGATCAACACGGTGGGCCTCAGTAAGGACCAGGCAACACGACGGTTGATCGCCGCCCTGCGCGGCGCTCTCACCGGCTGGGCCGCGGATCGCGAGAAAGCTTAGAACCCGGCGCAAAGCGAGAGGCCGACCCCATTTGGGGATCGGCCTCTCTTGTATCCTCATCACTTCCATCCGGAGCTCTTAGGCATCAGGCGTGTGAAGGAGCGGGGCGGAGCAGTTCCCGGATTCGGTCTGCCGGCAAGGACGTCAAGGCTGCCACCCGATAAATATCCAAACCTGCTGACCCAAGTCCCTCCATCACATCGCCCCGTAATCTTGCCACGCTGCGTTCCTTATCCTGGAGGGCCTGCTCCAGTTGCCGGACGACGGACGTCAGAACAGATAGATGCCATTCGGGCTGCGCTCCGGAAAAGTGGAGGTCCTGGTAAGCGCCTGCGAGTCTCTTGACGTCAGTGACCCGGATCCCCACAACTGTCGCAACAGTGGTCGCGGATACCTTGTCGGCAAGTGCTGCGGCGATGGCCTCGTTCCTGCGGCCAAGGAGCGCCCGGTGGTGACTGTCGATCCGGGCGCGGAAAATTTTGGATTCAGCCAGCCGCAGTTCAAGTGGGCTCAGGCTGCGCTTGCGGGGAGTTGGCCGTTTGCGTGGCCTGGCCTCAGCTACGTAAGTCACGGCTCGTGAGGCCCTGGACCAGATGCCACGTCACTGCCTCATTGCCGTGCGTGGGCATGATGCTGCCTTCGAGCACCTGCAGGCTTGAACTCACTTGGCCTATTGGGGCCCAAAGGCCGCTGACCGGGCAGTGACTCCCGGTGCCGGCAAGGTAACGGCACCGGTGCGTGTGGCCGACTGAATGTTCTCCAACGATGCGTCGCATCTCTGCCTCCAAGGGTCCGGGAGTTGCTTGGGATCTTGTACTTCAAGGCTATGTCGCGAATCACGTTAAAGCAAGAAAACTTTCTCATTTGTTTAAACCTTCTCACGATTCGCTTAGGGCGCCCCTTGACGTCCGCTACTCTAGCTGCGAATCTCTTCTCAAATCAGATTTATGGCCACGCACGCCCGCAATGGGGCGACCGGAAGGAATATCCACATGAGCACCACTCCCTTACCACCAGTCGTCGTCATGGGCGTTTCCGGGTGCGGAAAATCGACAGTTGGCTCCCTCATGGGCGAACAGCTCAACATGTCATTCCACGACGGTGACGACCTGCACCCCGCGGCCAACAAAGCCAAAATGGCTGCAGGAATTCCCTTGGACGATGATGACCGCAAGCCGTGGCTGGAAGAGATTGGACGCACATTCCGGACCCAGGCAGAACACGGAGCCCCGGCAATCATCGCCTGCTCAGCCCTCAAGCGCAGCTATCGAGACCTGCTGCGGTCCCACGTCCCCGATGTAGTCTTTGTTCACCTAAACGGCGACCGCAGCACACTGCTGGAACGAATGGCCGCCCGGGACCACGAGTTCATGCCAATCAGCCTGCTGGACTCGCAACTGAACGCCCTTGAGCCCTTGGGGCAGGACGAGAACCACCTGCTCGCCGACATCACGCTCAACCCTGCCGCACTCGTTGAGAACATCTCCGCACGGTTAGCCGCATTCGGATAGGCGGTGGGACGTGTGGTGGTGCGTGCCACCGGCCGCGGCGGTAGACTCAGGCCAGGGCGATTCCCAGTGACCGCCCCTCTTCGCTCGTTCGTCCTCTGAGGTACCGTCGCTTGGCAACACTGCCCTCCGCCCTGACCCCGAAGGCGGCAATGCGAAACCTTATTGATCACCAGGCAGTTCCAGGTGATACCGCGTGTGGATCTGGGGGCGTTTTTGGTAGCCGCCTCCGATCTGTCCGCCTTGCTCTTCCAACAATTCACGCACGCGGTCGAGCCAATGCGCAGCCAGGACGAGACCCCTAGCCCCATACCTTAATATGGCTACCCGGATGCGCGGACCCCGAGCCAGAAGGCCTTAGTCAAGCTTTGTCGGCACCCAAGTGTAAACAACCTCTTGACGAGGGGCTAAGCGTTGCCGAGGCGTGACAGAACGCGTTTCAGGGCCGCGTTATTGCTGGAAAACTACGGAGACATTCGAAATCCGGGTCCCCTACGCCCCGCCCTCCCCCTTGTTTTTGGCGCCGAGTCCCATTGAGCACGGCGGAGGTTGGTAAGAGGCGGAGACGAACTGGCGTGCAGTAACCAAGTGCCACTCCAGTCCCATCGCGTGAGCCCCTACTCGCCACTTGTCCGTAAACCACCTCAGCGAAGTTTCCGGGGAAGCCGACCATCACCCGATTGCCGTCGCTGTCCAGGGGTACAGTCATCTTCCGGTCAGTTCCGGCGTGGTTCGGGTCAAAGACCGGATCCGGCGTGATGCCGTGGTTGAACTCCGTCTCGATCCATGGGGTGTGAATGGCGAAGGAGTCGGTGAAGTCCGGAGAGTCCAGTACTGCGGTGGAAAGGCAAGAGTGTGGGCAAGCCTGGGATTGGTGAAGCTCTTCAAGGCCCGACGTGCCCGCCGGATGGCCTGCTGTCGGTCCGCACAAGTGACGATCAGTTTGGCCATGGGTGAATCAAAGTCCCCCGAAATCTCCGATCCAGCCGCGATCCCTAAATCGAGGCGGCTGCCAAGCCCTGTGGGGGGCTCTAATGAGCTCAACAGTCCTTGGGGGTGGGCAGGTAGCCGGGGGCCACGTCGTCGGCATTGATGCGGAACTCAAAGGAGTGGCTCCTGGGTGGGGTCTCCGCCAGATCTCACGACAGGCTTGCAGTAAGACCAAGACTTATCACCATGGCAAGAAGCAAGCCCGGACGAAGGGCTGTTGAAGGGTGGACGGGAGCGTCGTTTAAGACAACGACGCCAACCTTCGGTGCTTGGAGCACTTGCCGGCCTGCTCACCCCGCCTCAATCACCCGGTTCGCATTCGCCGCCGCGGCCTGCGGCCATGAGTGCCAAGGTACGGGCACTCATCGCCGGCAGACCGCGGATCAACTTCATGTAACGGTCCAATACGTCTCGTGGCGCATGAGGTCCGCCGTGCTGGCGACGCCACCGAAGTCGTCGTCGATCGCGTCGAATTCTGTGAGGTACGCGCGCATTGCCATCATCTTTGCGGCAGTGGCCTCCCTTGATAGGCCAACTGGTTGGGTCCCCGGAGAGTAGTCCAGTGTTTGTGTGAGTTTCGTGTCCGAGAATGGACACAGGAGGTAATTCACGAATCATGGCACGCAGACACACCCCGGAGCAGGTCATCGCCAAGGTCCGGCAGGGCCAAAAGATGCTCAACGATGGCCGTCCGATGGTCGAGGTCGTCAAGGAGCTCCAGGTCACCGAGGCGACTTGGTACCGCTGGCTGAACCAGTACGGGTCTGAGAAGAACGCCGAAGCGTCCAAGCGGACCAAGGAGCTGGAGAAGGAGAACGCCCGGCTCAAGCGGTTGCTGGCGGAGAAGGAACTGGCGATCGACATCCTGAACGAGGTGGCGAAGGGAAAATTCTGAGCCCCGAACCACGTCGCCGTGCCGTGCGCATGGCGGTGGAGAAGTTCGGGGCATCCGAACGCTTCGCCTGCAAGGTCTTGGGGCAGAACCGGTCCGCGTTCCGCAAAAAGAAACCCGACATGGGCTTCGAAGAGGCGCAGCTCCGCTCGGAGCTGCGTGCCATCGCAATGAAGCACCCGGCGTGGGGCTGGCGGAAGGCCCGCTGGCACCTGCTGGCCCAGCCGGCGTGGGACGGGGTAGCGCTGAACAGGAAGCGCATCCGCAGGCTCTGGCGCGACGAAGGCCTGACCTGCAAACCCAGAGCCCGGAAGAAGCGCCGCACCGGGCCCGGCGCCGGGGAACAGAAACGCCTCACAGCCCAGTATCCGATGCACGTGGTCAGCTTCGACTTCCAATCCGACGTGACCTCCTGCGGCCGGCACATCCGGTTCCTCAACGTCATCGATGAATACACCCGCACGGCGCTGGCCGTCATCCCGCGAAGGTCGTTCAAAGCCACTGACGTGGTCGCGGTGCTGGAGAACATCATCGCCGAAACCGGCACCGCACCGACATACCTCAGGTGTGACAACGGCCCCGAATTCACCGCCGCCGCACTGATCGACTGGTGCGATACCGCCGGAGTCGACACCGCCTTCATCGACCCGGGCTCACCTTGGCAGAACGGCTTCATCGAATCCTTCAACGCCCAATTCAGAAGGGAACAACTCTCCGGAGAGATCATGGACACCATGGCCGAAGCGAAGTATTTGGCCGAGGAATGGAAGACTATCTACAATCATGAACGGCCCCACGGATCCCTGGACGGCACGACGCCGAAACGCTACTGGGAAACCTGGACGCAAGAAAACCAATTAGCTATCGCATAGACGCTGGACTGCTAACGGGGGCCCAATCAGAAGCAGCTGCCTTGGTTGCTCATTTTGACGTTATGCCTTCGTACGTTTGCCCGAGGCCCTCTTCTTCCAAAAGGCGATCTCAGGGTTCCACCAACTGCACGCGGTCCTAAGCGTGAGTTCTCATATGATCAGTCGGGCAGAGTGTGATGAATGCTGTTGCGCTGTCCACCTAGTTCCAAAAGTTTGCATGCGTGTGCGCGACGTTTTGGAGAGATCGCTACCATCTGGCGGCGGCAGCTACTTTTTGGGGACGTCGAGTTCCCCGGTCACGTACTGTGCACGGCCGAACCCAAATGACCAGTCCCCCGGGGTGTTTTCGACGTATCCGATGAAGACATTTTCGCCTCCCACTCCCAGTTCGCCGAGGCTCGCGGCCACGGCGGCAAACAGCGACTGCTTGGCCTCCTGACTCCGGCCGCCTTGGGTGAAGATCTGGATCATGACGACATCAGCGGTGCGTTCGAAGCCCAGGCCCGCGTCTTGAGCGAAAATCTGCCCTAAGGGGTGCTCAGTCAGGATGTGAAAGTAGTCGCGCTCCGGGATGCCGTACTCCGCGAGGATCGCGTCGTGGATCCCCTGGCTCAGGCGTTGGAGATCTTCTTTGGTCCGGCCTTCATTTACGTCTATTCGAACAAGAGGCATGGCGCTCCTTCAGATTACTTTGTGCAGCAAACTTCAATATCGGAGTGGTCCCGCAACTGACCCATGGAAACTCAGCGGTCTGAACTGCTATTTCTGCTGTGTTTTCGGTTCAATGGCCCAGGCGAGACGGTGAAGGGTCGTGGCGAGCCCGCCACGCCAGCTGGCCCAACGTTCGGCGTTGGAGCGCGGTGTATGTCGCACGGTAGGCGCGTCGGGAAGTGCGCTTTGTGCTTCCGCCAGCTCTTGCCTCGCTACGAGGAGAGCGAGGGGGTAGTAGCTATTCATGAGTGTCCGCCTTCTCGAGGCATGGTGTTTGACGTTCGGGTGACCTTAGTGAGTTGGACTCAGATGGAAAAGGTCCGGACCGGTTTCCCGGCCCGGACCCTTTCTGTGTCATCGATGTGGCCCAGTTGCCAGTGCCGTCGATGACTTCCGGTTCCCTGTCCTTAGTTGGAAGGGAAGTTATAGGAGGCGCCGGATGCGTGGTTCGCTTCGGGCCAACGCGAGGTGATGACTTTGCCGCGGGTGTAGAAGGAGACACCTTCGGGGCCGTAAATGTGCTTGTCGCCGAACAGCGATGCCTTCCACCCACCGAATGAGTAGTAGGCAACCGGAACGGGCAAGGGCACGTTAATGCCGATCATTCCGACGTCAACTGAGCGCTGGAACTTACGTGCAGCTGCTCCCGACGAGGTGAAGATCGCGGTTCCGTTGCCGTAGGGGTTGGCATTGATCAGCTTGATGCCTTCATCGAGGTCTTCAACCCGGACGACGACAAGGACGGGGCCGAAAATCTCTTCCGTGTAGGCGCACATTTCGGTTTGAACATGGTCGATGACGGTGGGGCCAACCCAGAAGCCCTCTTCGTGGCCAGGGACGACGAGGTCTCGGCCGTCGACCACCATGGCAGCACCGGCTTGTTCGGCTTCGGTGACGGTCTTGGTGATGAACGCCTTTGATTCCGGGCTGATGACAGGGCCCATGTCGGCGTCTGCTTCAGTGCCGTTCTTGACCTTGATTGCGAGAGCTCGCTCTTCGACCTTCTTCACGAGCAGGTCTGCAGCGTCGCCTACGGCGACGGCGACGGAGATGGCCATGCAGCGTTGCCCTGCGGATCCAAAGGCTGCAGCCGCTACGTGGTCTGCAGCATTGTCCAGGTCAGCATCGGGAAGAATGATGGCGTGGTTCTTAGCGCCACCCAGAGCCTGGACGCGCTTGCCGTGAGCCGTTCCAACCTCGTTGATGTGCTTGGCCACGGGAGTGGAACCGACAAAGGAGATCGCGTCAATGTCCGGGTGTGTCAGAAGGCCTGAGACAACTTCGCGGTCTCCGTGCAGGACCTGGAAGACGCCGTCAGGTAGGCCGGCTTCCTTGAACAGCTTTGCCAAGAGCATTGCTGCTGAGGGCACCCTGTGGGAGGGCTTGAGGATGAATGCGTTGCCGGTGGCGATCGCCATCGGTGCCATCCATAGCGGCACCATGACGGGGAAGTTGAACGGGATGATGCCTGCAACGACACCAACAGGCTCGCGGAAGGAGAAGACGTCGATGCCGGTGGATGCCTGATCGGAGTATTCGCCCTTGAGCAGGGTGGGGATGCCGCAGGCGAACTCGATGACTTCCAGGCCGCGGCCGATTTCGCCCTTGGCGTCCGAGAGGACCTTGCCGTGTTCGGCGGTGATCAGTGCGGCGAGTTCGTCCACGTGGGAGGCGACCAGTTCACGGAACTTGAACAGGACGGCGGTGCGCTTTGCCAGGGAGACGTCACCCCAGGTTTCTGAGGCCTTCTTGGCGATCGCTACGGTGCTGTCCAGATCGTCCCGGTTCGCGAGGCGCAGCTCTCCGGTCACGGCGCCGGTGGCGGGGTTGTAGACGGGCTTGGTGTCAGTGCCGTTACCGGCGGTCTCGACACCGCTGATGAAGTGGTTAATGACGGTCATTACTGCTCCTGAGATAGGTGGTATTCAACCGCGTGGACGTCCGTGACGTACCGCGGTAGGCCCGTGGCGATGGATTCGTGCAGTGCCAGGCGGACTGCAAGGTTTTCCTCGGTCAGAGGTCGGTGGATGAGTTCGGCACTGGAATTGCGGACCCAGGCGCTGAATCGTTCGATCTCGATCTTGAATTGGTCTTCCCCGATGTCGGAGGTTTCGGAGCGTCCGTCGCGTGACTGGACGCTGACCTGCGCGGTTTCCCATGGGGCGGGATCGAAGGCCTTGTCGAGGATGATTTGGCCTTCGGTTCCGATGATGTGGAAGGTGTGGGCGCGGTTGCCGCCGCCTTCAAAACCGCAGTCGAGCGTGCCGATGACATCCCCGTAGTCAAGGATGGCTGCGGCGGATGTCTCGACCGGGTCGGCGGCGTTGGGGCTGGTTCCTTTGCCGTAGACCGTGTGCGGGGCTCGTCCCATCACCATGTTCATGATGTCGATGGCGTAGCAGCCAACATCGTTGATGGCGCCCCCGTCGAGACCGGGTTGGAGCCGGATCTCGCCTTCGCTGCGGTTCATCGGAAAGTGGAAGCGGGCATGCATGGAAACGGGCTTTCCGATGCGTCCGGAGCCGATGTACTCCCGGACTTTTTGGTGCTGGGGGTGGAACCGGTACATGAACGCTTCCATAAGGCTCACGTTGTTCCGGGTGCATGCTTCGCGGACACGTTGGTAGTCCTCGAGGCTGGCCACCAGCGGCTTTTCGCAGAGGATGTCTTTCCCGGCTTCGGCTGCCGCAATGATCCATTCGGTGTGAAGGCCGTTAGGGAAGGGAAGGTAGACAGCTTCGACGTTGGGGTCTGCGAGGAGTTCCTCGTGCGAGGAGTACACGCTGGGGATCCCAAACTGTTCGGCCACTGCGGCAGCTTTGCCATTGGGGCTGCTAATGGCTATGACTTCGGCGTTGCGTGCCGTCTTCATGGCGGGGAGGAAACGGTCCTGGGCGATGCGCGCAGTGGTCAGGACGCCCCATCGGACAGCGGTCATCGTTGGATTTCCTGTTCCAGGGCACGAAGGAACGCAACGGACTGGCGCACATCCTGCACGGGGCCTTCACCGGTCGGTGTGGTTTCCAGGATGGTGTCCTGTTCCATGGTGAACCAACCTGAGTAACCGGCTGCCAGGAGATCTTTGACGATCCCGGCGATTCCGACGTCACCTTGGCCAAGCGGCACGTACATGCCGGTTTTGACGCCGTCGGTGTAGGACAGTCCACCGGCCTGGACGCGCTCTGCGACGGTCTTGTGGACGTCTTTCAGGTGGGTGTGTCCGATTCGGGAAGCGTAATCGCGGACCAGTTGGCTGGGATCGGTGCCGCCGATGAGCAGGTGGCCGGTGTCCAGGCAAAGGTTCGCTTCGGTGTCGTTCAGCACCCGATTAACATCCGAGGTGCTTTCGATCATGGTACCGACGTGCGGGTGGACCACGGCCTGGATGCCTTTGTCGGCCGCTGCCTTGACGATGGCGTTGAGGTTCCTGCCGAAGAGGTCCCATCCTTCGGTGTTGAGTTCGTGGCGCTGGTCGTAGCCGGCGACGCCGGTTTCGGCGGCAAGAACCATGATGCTGGCTCCGGCTGCTTCGTAGGCGTCGAGTTCGGGAGCAACGACGTCCAGGGGACTCTTGGCCGGGTCGTGAAGGATGACGGGAAAGAAGCCACCGATGGCTTGGAGGTTGTGTTGTTTCAGGACCTCTGCTCGTTGGGCGGCTTCTTTGGGCAGGAAGCCTTCCGGGCCAAATTCCGTGGCGCTGATGCCTAGGGCGGTCATTTCGGTCAGGACTTTGTCTGCGTCGAGTTGGTGGCCCCATCCCGGGACCTCACACACGCCCCAGGAGATGGGGGCTGCGGCCAAACGGCTGGTGATGGTGCTCAATCTGATCCTCCAAGTACGTTTTGGTCCCAGTCGATGACTGAGCCGGTAACAACTCCGCTCCTGTCGGAGAGGAGAAAGACAATGAATTCAGCGATCTCGTCCACTTGGCCGAGCTTTCCCATGGGGACGGATGCGTTGGCTTTTTCCAGCCAGTCCTCCCCCGCGCCGTGGAATTTTTTCTGGGTTTCGGCTTCGCCGTCCGTGGCGGTCCATCCGATGTCGAGTCCGTTGATGCGGATCTTGTCCCAGCGGTGGGCGTGTGCCGCGTTGCGGGTGACTCCGGCAAGGCCGGCTTTCGCTGCGACGTAGGGCGCCAGGTAGGGCTGTCCGCCGAGCTCGGCGATGGAGATGACGTTCAGGATGCTGCCCGGGGACTTGCGGCTGCGCAGGTGCTTGATGGTTTCGGCCATGATGAAGAACGGCGACTTGAGGTTCACTGCGATGTGCGCGTCGAACAGATCTGGTGTGGTGTCCAGCATGGTTCCACGGGTGGTGAGCCCGGCAGCGTTGACGGTGCAGTCCAGCTTCCCGAAGGCTGAGACGGTCTCCAGCACTGAGTTGCGGGCCTGCTCCACGTCGGCGAGGTCCGTTTTGATGAACCTGGTTTCGACGCCGGCTGAGGTCAGTTCAGCTGCGAGTTGTTCACCGCTGTCTGCGTTGCGGCCGGTGATTGCAATACCGGCCGCGCCCTCGGCGGCGGCGCGGCGTGCAACTCCGGCTCCGAGCCCTTGGGTACCTCCGCTGATCAGAAGAACCTTGTTATTCAGCAATCCCATGGGTTACTCCTGTCCGATCTTAACGGTGCGGCCGGACCGGGCTGATTCCTCGGCGGCGTTGGCCAGCACGAGTGCCTGGACGCCGTCGTCGAACCCCGGGCTGCAGGCGGTTCCAGTGCGGATGGCCTTGGCGAAGGCGTCGAGTTCGTTGCGGTACGCGTCGACGTAGCGTTCGAGGAAGAAGGGCAGGTATGCGTCGGCTTCTTCGGTGCCGGCGGCCCCGTATTTCCGGACGGTGGTGGGGCTGACGTTGCCGGCGTTGAGCATTCCTTCGCTGCCGAAGGCTTCCAGGCGTTGGTCGTAACCGTAGGCGCTGTGGCGGGAGTTGGTGATGGTGATGAGTTCGCCGTTGCGGCCCCGCAGGGAGATGACGACCGAGTCGAAGTCGCCGGCCTCTTCGATGTAGTCGCAGAAGACGTTGGCGCCGGAGGCGGAGACTTCGATGACGTCGGGAACGAAGAAGCGGGCCATGTCGAGGTCGTGGATGCTCATGTCACGGAAGATTCCGCCGGAGGTTGCGATGTAGTTGGCCGGGGCGGGAGCGGGGTCGCGGCTGATGATGTTCAGTTGTTCCAACCGTCCGATTTCCCCGGCGCTCACGCGCGCCTGGATGGCGGCGAAGTTCGGGTCGAAGCGCCGGTTAAAGCCGAGCATGAGTGGGGTGTTGTTGCCCCGGATCGCATCGCGGCACGCCAGCACGCGGTCGATGTCCAGGTCGATCGGCTTTTCACACAGTGCTGCCACGCCCTGGGACATGGCCCGGGAGATCAGGTCCACGTGGGTGTTGGTGGGGGATCCGATGATGATGGCATCCAGGTCCGCGTTGGCGAAGACCTCGTCAGCGGTTTCGACAGCAACCGCTCCGGTCCCGGCGGCGAGCTTGGTGGCTCCTTCGATGAACGGGTCAGCGATCCACGCCAGTTCCAGGTCCGGGTGGGCGGCGATGTTGCGGGCGTGGACCTGGCCGATGCGCCCGGAGCCGAACAAAGCGACTTTCAAGGGTCGTTCAGTGGACATGTTTGGGGTCCTTTCTAGCGGGTGGCCCGCACCGGTTGGGGTTGGGTTGCTGGTTCGTGGTCGACGTCAACTGTCGTTCCACCGTTTTCCATGGATGTGATAAGTGCCTGTGCGACGCGGGTGGCATTCCTTGCCTCTGTTGCTGTTGCCAGCGGTGAGGGTCTGCCGGCGGCGAGGGAGTCGATCCAGGCCTGGGTTTGCCGCCGGTAGGCATCGGCGAAAACGGGCCGCCAGTCGTCGGGGTAGCCATGGGTTTGCTGGAGGCCGTGGTGCAGCGTGGTTTGCTGTGGTCGGGCCATTTCCATGCTGCCTTGTTCACCGACGACTTCGCAGCGGACATCGTAGCCGTACCTGGCGTTGACGAAGACGTCCACGATGGTCAGTACGCCGTCCGCGGTGTAGAGGTGGAACACCTGGGGATCCTGGCGGGTGTCGGCGCTGGTGCTTCTCGGTGCGTGCCAGCTGACCCTGTCAATGGGTGAATCCAGGAGCCAGGCGGTGATGTCGATTTCGTGGATGCCGGAATTGGTGATGGTCGACGCCGAATCACCTCCGGGGTAGGAGTGTACGTTCCGGTGGGAGCTGAGCATCATCAGGGGCTGGCCTACGGTGCCCTGCTGCAGTTTGGATTTCAGGTCCTGGTAGGCGGGGTGAAACCGACGCATGAACCCCACGGACACCTTCGGGTTTCCGGTAACCAGAGCTTCGAGGTCTACGATTTCCTGGCATTCCTCGATGGTGGGGGCCAACGGTTTTTCACACAGGACGGCCTTTCCCTCAGCGAGACAGGCCTTGACCTGTTCGGCGTGCACACTGTCGTGCGAGGCGATCAGTACCGCGTCGACGAAGGGGGATGCGATGAGCTTCTCTGCCGAGTCAAAACTGCGGGCACCGGTGTCCGCGGCAACGGCTTGGGCCCTGTCGTACATGGTGTCTGCAACGGCTGTGACTGTCGCCCCGGAGATGCTTCCCTGCAGGATTCGGGCGTGTTCGGCGCCCATTACACCGGTTCCAATGACTCCTACGCGAACTGTCATGGCTGTGCCACCGCCATCGGGGCGCGTCCTGCCAGGACATCGACGGCGCCTTGGGCGGCGTCCCTGACGGTGTGGGCCATCCCCTGTTTGGTGAATCCCATGAGGTGGGGTGTGAGGGTCACGTTGGCATGGTCGAAGATGGGGTGGTGTGCCGGGGGTTCGGGGTCGAAGACGTCCAGCCCCAGGCCCGAGAGCTGCCCTGACTGGAGTGCTGCGTAGGCGGCATCAAGATCGATGAGTCCGCCTCGGCTGCAGTTGATGATGACTGCGCCGCGCCTCATCGTTTCCAGGCGTTCAGTGTTGATCAGGTTTCGGTTCTCAGCTGTCAGCGGTGCGTGCAGGGTAACGAAGTCGCTGTTGTGGAGGAGTTCTTCAACTGTGGCGCACCGGTTGGCTTCGGGAATTTCGGCGTAGGGATCGTAGGCGAGAACCTTCAGGTCGAAGGCTTCGGCGATCCGTGCCACGCGGCGGCCGATGCGACCGTATCCGATGATGCCCAAGGTGAATCCTTCAAGGTCACCAACATCAGCGCCTGACCGTTCGTCCCAGCGTCCTTCCCGGACCAAGTCGGTGAGCGGGGCGAGTCGTTTCACGAGCGCCAGGAGGTGGGCGAAGACTCCTTCGGCGACGGATGCGGTGTTGCTTCCGGGCGTGATGACAACTGGGATGCCCCGGCGGTCCGCTTCGGCGACATCGACCAAATCGGTTCCCACTCCGGTGCGGGCGATGACCTTAAGGGCTGGCATGCGGTCCAACAGGTCCCGGTCCACGCGGTAGGCGGCACGGACGATGGCAGCTTCCGCGGTGGCCAGATCCTCGTCCGTGGGGTTCAGCACCAGCTGTTGGTTTTCAGCTAGGAGGGGCTGCACGAGGTCTGGTTCGACGCTGCCGAGTGCGACAAGTTTTTGGGTGTTGTTAGGCGAGGCCATCGTCATCCTTGAAAATGTGGGTATGGAGCGGCACCTTAGGTGCCGGATGTGGTGGTGTTTTTTAGAGGCCGGTGAGGCTTGAAGTCCGCACGACCAGGCGTGGCGCGATGGGGTGGTGCACGAAGCCGTTGCCCTCGCCGTGAATGCGTTCGAGCAGTGCCTTGGCGCCGGTGACGCCGATCGCGGTGCTGTCCGGGTCAACGGTGGTCAGGCCGAGGCGAGGCATCGCGCCGAGTGCGATGTTGTCGTACCCGGTGATCGCGACTTTCGCTCCGCACTCATCGGCTGCGGTCATCGCCCCCAAGGCGGCGAGGTCGTTCAGGCAGGCCAGTGCAGTCGGGCGCAGATGCTGTGAGCGGGAGGAGTTCAGGGCTTTTTGCGCGGCGACGTACCCGGATTCCTGGTAGAAATCCGCGTCGACGACACTGATGTGCCTGGAGAGGCCGTGTTCTTCCATGGCCGCGGAGTACCCGTCCACACGTGCCCTGCCGACCGATCCCCCGAGGCCGCCAAGGTGCACGATGTTCTCGTGTCCTTGGGCTATCAGGTGCTCGACGACCATAACCATACCGTGGGTGTCATCGGATCTAACTACATCGGCGGTGTCGATGTAGTCGGGTCCGCCGCCGGCGAAGACAACAGCCCCGCCGGAGACGGCCCGGTTGAACGGTGCCTTGTCAGGCACCGTTCCGATCACGAGAAGCCCGGAGACGCGCAGGTCCCGGAAGGCTTGGAGGATGGACTGGTCCACTCCCCTGTCCTTGGCCGTGACCGCACTGAACAGGACGGTGTGTCCTGCGTCTTCGAGAACCGGACGCGCGGCGTCGGCGACATCGAAAGCCCAAGGGTTGTGTAGGTCGCTGACCAGGACCCCGATGTTGCCGCTGTGTCGTGTAGCCAGGGACCGCGCAGCCAGATTGAGCTCGTACCCCATTTCCTCAACGACCTTCAGCACCCGCTGGCGGCGCTCGTCACTGACGCGAGGTGAATCGCGCAGAACGAGCGAGACCAAGGACTTGGAAACACCGGCGCGTTCGGCCACGTCCTTGATCGTGGGCCGCCGGTCGGATGCAGAGGCCATCATTACACCCGAGCTGCCGTGGTGCCGTGGATTTCCTCGAGCTTCTGCCATTGTCCTGAGTGCGCTGATTCCTCGGCGGCACTGACGATGGCCGCCGCGGAGGCCGCGTCGTGGATGTTGGAGTTTTCCTGGGGGCCGCCGGTGACAGCGAGTAGGAACTTCTTGGCCTCGATGACCTTGAGGTCGTCAAAGCCCATGCTGTTACCGGGTCCGGGCTGGAAGTGCGAGTAATCGCCGTGGCGTGGGCTGGCGTTGACCGTGGTGTAGCCCTGTTCGTCGTTGTTGCGTCCCAGACAGATCTTGAGTTCGTTCATGCGTTCGAAGTCCCACTTGAGTGAGCCTTCGGTGCCGTAGACCTCAATCTGGTAGCCGCATTCGGGGCCAACAGCGACGCGGGAGGATTCGATCGTGCCAACGGCGCCGGCGCCAACCGCGGACGGGCCGAAGCGGACCAGCGCTGCTGCGTAGTCCTCATTCTCGACCTCTCCCATTTCACCGTTCTCGATTACCGCGAAGTGTGTACCCGAGCCCATGGCCAGTTTGGGGCGCTGGGTGTAGACGGTGCTTGTCAGCGCAGTTACTTCGGCGATGGGACCAACTACATACTGGCACAGGTCTGTGGCGTGGCTGAACAAATCCGCAAGTACGCCGGTTCCGGCGAGTTTGCGGTTGAACCGCCAGGACAGGGCCCCGTTGGGTTCGGAGGCGTATCCGGAGAAAAACACGGCCCGTACGTTCGTGATCCGGCCAAGGCGTCCTTCGGCGATGAGCTTGCGTGCGTGCTCCACGGCGGGTGCGTGGCGGTAGTTGTAACCGATGGAGGTGACAACACCGGCTTCCACGGCTGCTTCCTGGACCGCTGCGGTCTCCTCGTATCCGCGTCCTACGGGCTTTTCGATCCAGAAGTGCTTGCCGGCCTTCGCTGCTGCGATGCCGATCTCGGCGTGCAGGAAGTTCGGGGCGCAGATGGAGACGACTTCCACGTCGGGGTGGTTCAGGACATCGTGGTAGTCGGTGGTGCCTTCGGCGAACCCCAAGACGTCACGGGCGTAGTCCACACGGCTGGGTTCGGTGTCGGCTGCGATAACCAGCTTCGTGGTCAGGCCCAGTTCGGGGTAGGCGTAGGGGACAGTCTGGTAGGCGCGCGAGTGGAGCTTCCCCATCCATCCGACGCTGATGAGGCCGACACCGACGGTGCGGGATTCTTGGCTCACGTTCATGCCTTTCTTTTGGTAAGTCTTGGTTAGTTGCGGGCGGTGTCGAAGGCGTCTCGGAACGCGGCCGCCATGATGGTGGAGTCCGATCCGATGGCTACGAAGCGGAAGCCTTGCTGGACGTACTTGGCAGCAACGACGCCGTCCACGGCGAGGATCCCGGCCGCTTTGTTGTGCCGTTCGGCCGCTGCCACTACTTTTTGCAGAGCTTCCTGGAAAGCGTTGCTGTCCAGTTGCAGCGGCACACCGAGCGCATAGGACAGGTCCAAGGGGCCGACGAAGAGAACGTCCACGCCGTCCTGGGCGGCGATGTCCTCCACGCTCTCGAGGGCATCGAGGGTCTCGATCTGGATGATCCCTACGGTGCTTTGCTCCTGCGCGCCCAGTGGTTCGCGGTCCATTCCCCAACGGCACGAACGGTTGTAGGTGGCCACACCGCGGTCCCCGTAAGGGGGGTAGAGCATGTGCTTGACGGCTTGGGCGGCTTCGGTGACTGTGTTCAGTCGCGGCACCATGATGCCGGCTGCGCCCTGGTCCAGAACGCGGCCGATTCGGATGCGTTCTCCGCTTTCGACACGGACGAGGGTGGGAACACCGTAAGCGCCTGCGGCAATGACGCCGTCGCGGACGGCGTCTTCGCCGCAGGAGCCGTGTTCGAGGTCGATCAGTACCCAGTCGGCTCCTGATGCTGCGCAGACTTCTGCTGCGGTGGCCGAGGCCATTCCGATGAAGGTGCCGACGGTCACCTCACCTGCGGTGAGGCGGCGGCGCAGTGCCCCGCCGTCGAGGGGTCTGGTGCTCATCCGAACCACCGCTGACGGGTGCGTGCGGTCTCGTAGTCGGCGCGGAGGTCCTGAACCCATTCCTGCTCGGAAACCTCGGCGGGAGCAACATCCCACCAGACATCTCCACCGGGAAGGTCCACATGCGGGACGGTGGGGACGACGATCACAACTGGCCCGGCGGTGTCGCGGGTGGAGGCCAGGGCTTCGCGGACTTCGGCTGCTGAGGTGGCCCGGATGGCGAGGGCGCCGAGGCCTTCGGCGATCTGTCGGAGGTCGACCTTGAGGTAGTCGCCGTCCAGGCGGGCCTTGGCGGCGTCGTCAACTGCGACGCTTCCGGCGGTGGTGCGGTAGCGGAACTCGTTGCCGAATTCGCGTCCCATCCGGTTCATCTGCAGGCGGTGGATGACTTGGTAGCCGTGGTTCTCGGACACGATGACTGTGACGTTGAGGCCTTCCTGGGCCGCGGTGAGGATCTCCGTGGGGGCCATGAGGAAGGTGCCGTCACCGATGAAGGTGACCACGCGGTTGTCGTTGTTCCCTTCGGCCAGGCGGACACCCATGCCGGCGGCGATTTCGTATCCCATGCAGGAGAAGCCGAATTCCAGGTGGCAGTTACGGTTGCCCGTGGCGTCCCACACCTTCTGCAGGTCACCAGGAGGTCCTCCGGCTGCTGCGATGATGGTGTCGCCGGAGCGGGCATGCTCCTGCATGAGGCCAATGAGCTGCGGCTGGGTCAGCACTGCCTCGGTGACGGGGGCGTGTGGGTGGTCCTCGGGGCGGTAGACGGTGTCAGCGTCGAGCCACTGCGCGCGAATGGGCGCCCATTTAGCCTTCTCGGCTTGGACGGTTTCCTGCCAACCTTCGGCCGTGGAGTGTCCTTCAAGGGCCTGGGCGAGGGCTTCGAGGCCGAGGCGCGCGTCGGCCAGGATGCCCGTGGCGCCTTGCTTGCGGGTGTCCGCGTCAACGATGTTCAGCGATGCGAACCGGACCTCGGGGTTCTCGAAGATCGACTGGGACCCTGTGGCGAAGTCGGTCAGGCGAGTGCCGACGCTGAGGACAAGATCGGCCTGCTTGACCAGGGCGTTGGAAGCGAAGTTGCCCTCGAGTCCCACACCGCCGACCTGCCACCACTCGTCCTTGGTAACCGCGCCCTTACCTCCGAAGGTTTCCGTTACGGGGATGCCGGTCTGGCCCGCGAAAGCCTCCAAGGCTGCATGGGCATCGGAGTAATGGATGCCGCCGCCTGCGATGATCACAGGGCGCTTGGCGTTGCGAACCAGCTCAGCAACCTCGTTTACCTCGTCAGGGGCAGGCAGCGGCCGGCGGATCTTCCAGTCACGGGGCTCGAAGAATTCAGCCGGGAAGTCGTAGGCGTGGGACTGGACATCCTGGGGAAGGGAAATGACGACGGCGCCGGTATCGGTGGGGCTCGTCAGTACCCTCATGGCCTGCGGCAGGGCGGTCAGCAGCTGCTCGGGGCGGTTGATGCGGTCAAAGAACCGGGAGACCGGGCGGAAGGCGTCGTTGACCGTTGCGTCCGCTTCGGTGGGGTGTTCAAGTTGCTGCAGCACCGGTCCCTGGTGGCGGGTGGCATACGTGTCACCGGGCAGCAAGAGCAACGGAAGCCGGTTTACGGTGGCCAGCCCGGCGGCGGTGACAAGGTTCAGCGCGCCGGGGCCGATGGAGGCCGTCACGGCCAGCACGGACTGGCGGCGGGTGGCTTTGGCGTAAGCGGTGGAAATGTGGGCCATGTATTGCTCGTGGCGGCCCTGGATGAACGGCATGTCGTCGGCGAGCTGGTCCAGCGCCTGCGAAAGGCCAGCGACGTTGCCGTGGCCAAAAATCCCCAGCGCGGCAGGGACCAGGCGGCGGCGAACGCCGTCGGCGACGGAAAACTGTGCGGAAAGGTACTTGATGACCGCTTGGGCTGTGGTCAGCCGGATGGTCTGCGATGGTGTAGTCATTGCCTTGTTTCGTTTGTCGTTACCAGGGGCGTCCGTGCAGGACGATGGTCTTTTCTTCGGTCATTTCCTGGACGGCGGAGCGGACGCCTTCCTTGCCGATACCGCTGCCTTTGAGACCGCCGTAGGGCATCAGGTCAGCCCGCCACAACGGAGACCAGTTGATGTGGATGTTGCCGGCGTCGATCTGCCGCATGGCCTGAACGGTTCCGGCTACGTCGTTGGTGAAGATCCCGGCGCCGAGGCCGTAATCGTTGTCGTTGGCCAAGGCGATGGCGGATTCGATGTCGTGGGCTGAGGAAACCGCGACTGCGGGGCCGAACAGTTCGTTGCGGCTCAGGTTCGAACGCGGGTCGACGCCGGCGACGACGGCGGGGGTCACAACTGCGCCGTCCCGGTCGCCGCCGGTCAGAACACGGGCTCCGGAATGGCGGGCCTCAGTGATGGAGGCATGGACGCGGGCGGCTTCTTCCTCGGAGATCAAGGAACCCAGCCGTGTGTCGTCTTCCTTCGGGTTGCCTACGGCAATGGCTTCGACCTTCGGCACCAGGGCGTCAAGGAAGTCCGCCTCCACTCGACGGTCAACGATCACGCGCTGCACGGAAATGCAGACTTGGCCGGCATTGATGTACCCACCGGCGGCAACAGCGCTGGAGGCCAGTTCAAGGTCGGCGTCGGGAAGGATGATGACCGGGCACGAAGCGCCAAGCTCCAGCGACAGCTTCTTGACCCCAGCGATGGAAGAGATATGCGTGCCGGTGCCGGTCGAACCGGTGAAGGAAACCTTGCGGACCCGGGGGTCGGCGACCAGGACATCGCCCAGCGAGCTTCCAGGTCCGGTGACCACGGATAGTGCCTCCGGCGCCAGGCCGGCGTCGACGAAGCACTGTGCGAGCTTCAAGGCTGTCAGCGGAGTCGCCCTGGCGGGCTTGAGCACCACCGCGTTGCCGGCTGCCAGTGCCGGGGCAATCTTGTGCAACACCAACAGCGCCGGGTAGTTGAACGGGGTGATCGCTACAACAATTCCCACGGGCTGCCGGATGGTGAAGCCGATCTTGTCCAGTCCGGTTCCGGCGTTGGCGTCCAAGGGAAGAGTGGAACCGTAGAGTTGGCTGCCCTCGTAGGCCGCCAACCGGATGATGTTGCCAGAACGTGAGGCCTCGCCGCGGGCTTCCGTGATCGGCTTACCTGTCTCGGCGCTGATGGTTTGGGCGATATCCTCCGCGCGCTCATCTGCCAAGGCAGCAGCGCGCAGGAGGATATCGACCCGGGTGTGAGCGGGAGTGTTCCGCTGAACGTGCGCACCGATTTCCGCCCTGTCCAGAGCATCCTGGGCGTCTTTAACTGTCGCCACAGGGACCGTGTCGATCGTCCGGCCGTCAAAAGGCGAACGGACTTCTTCGGTCCTGCCGTCAGCGGCTCCTCGCCAGTTTCCGGCTACTAGCATTTCCATGGTTGCTCCATCCAGGTTGGTCGTCAGCGCTTAGTGGCGCTTGGTGGTGCTTTCAGCCGCTGCCTCGGTGACGTCTGCGACTTCGGCTTTGACTTCGTTCAGTGCCTCGGTGTGTCCACCGAGTTGTTCGAGTTCGTGGGCGAGCTCGGCCAGTTCGGCGCCGCCGGCCATCTGCGCGGTGAGCTCTTCCAGGGTGATGTCCTTCTTCTCGTAGTAACCGATCGACTTACCGCGCTTGAGCAGCAGGAACCGGTCACCCACGGGGAAAGCATGGTGCGGGTTGTGGGTAATGAAGATGACGCCGAGGCCGCGGTCGCGGGCCTGCAGGATGTAGCGGAGTACGACGCCGGACTGCTTGACTCCCAGCGCGGCCGTCGGTTCGTCGAGGATCAGGACCTTGGCGCCGAAGTACACGGCACGGGCGATTGCCACACACTGGCGTTCACCGCCGGAGAGCTGCCCGATAGGCTGCTCCACATCGCGCAGGTCGATCCCCATGTCCGCGAGTTCCTTCTTGGTGATGTCCTTCATTTTCTGGACATCCATGCGCCGGGAGGGTCCCACGCCAGTGGTGAGTTCGGAGCCGAGGAAGAAGTTCCGCCAAATCGGCATGAGCGAAACGACTGCGAGGTCCTGGTACACGGCCGCAATACCGGCGTCGAGGGCCTCACGCGGTGAGCCGAGCTTGCGGTCCTCGCCCATGATCTTGAACGAGCCCTCGTCGTGCTGGTGCAGTCCGGCGATGATCTTGATCAGCGTGGACTTGCCCGCCCCGTTATCACCCAGGACGCACGTGACCCGACCGTTGTCCACGGCCATGGTCACGTCCCGCAGGGCGATGATGTTGCCGTAATGCTTGCCCACTGCTTCGAGGGAAAGCAGGTGCACCGGCGTGTGGGTCAAGGGATCCTTCTCGTCTTTCAGCAGGGTTTGCTGGTCGATCTGGTGTGCATTCATTGGTCCGGCCCCTTACTTCAGCTCTGCCCGGCGTTTGACGATGAGGTTAACGATGGTGGCCAGCAACAGCATCAAGCCCAGGAAGAACTTGAACCAGTCCGGATTCCACTGTGCGTAGACGATGCCCTTGTTGGCCATGCCGAAGATGAACGCACCGATCGCGCCGCCCACGGCCGAGCCGTAACCACCGGTCAACAGGCAGCCACCGATCACCGCCGCGATGATGTAGAGGAACTCGTTGCCCACGCCCTCACCGGACTGCACGGCGTCGAAAGCGAACAAATTGTGCATGCCCAGGATCCAGCCGCAGAAACCCACAGCCATGAACAGGCCGATCTTGGTCTTGGTCACAGGGACGCCCACGGCGCGGGCAGCGTTGGCGTCGCCGCCCACGGCGAAGATCCAGTTACCGATGCGGGTCCGCAGGAGCACCCAGGAAGCAATCAGGACCAGGACGATCCAGTAGAAGACCGTGACTTTCACATCCACGCCGGCGATATTGACCGAAGAAGCGAAGATTGACTTCGCGAGTGTGAAGCCGTCCATCGAAGCAATCGACGGGGAAGAAACGGAACCGCCGATGAGCCGGGTGAGTGCCAGGTTCAGGCCGGTCAGCATGAGGAACGTGGCCAGGGTGACGATGAAGCTGGGCAGTTTGGTCTTCACCAGGATCCAACCGTTGATGAAGCCGATGCCCAGGGAGACCACCAGCGCCAAGAGGACGCCCACCCAGATGTTGGTGGAGAAGTACCAGCTGAACAGTGAGGCTGTCAGGGCCGAGGAGATGACGGCGACGCCGGTGGAAAGGTCGAACTCGCCACCGATCATCAGCAGCGAGACGCCGACTGCCATGATGCCAATGGTCGATGAACCGTAGAGCACCGTCGCGAACGAGTTGGGCTGCAGGAACGTCGGGGCGACGACCGAGAAGAAAACAAACAGGAGGATAGCGCCAACGAGAGCACCTACTTCGGGACGTGCCAGAAGTTGCTGAATCGGGCTGCGGCGACCGACTCGTTCGTCTTTGGAAGTCGACGAGGGCGCGGGGGCAGTTGCAGTAGTCATGAGGATTTGGCTCCTTGATGGTCCGGCCGCGCGATGCTCCAAGGCACCGCGCGGCCCGCAACTCTTCGGGTTAGCGGATGCCCTGCTGGACGTTCTTCAGAACGTCAGCGATGGTCGTCTTGTCCACAATGGACGGCCCGGTGAGGACAGCCTGGCCGCCGCCGACCTTGAATCCGCCGCGCTTGTTCTGCCACAGCCCGTCAACCGCGAGGTAGCCCTGCAGGTAGGGCTGCTGGTCTACGGTGAAGAGGACCTTGTCATCGTTGATGGCCTGAGCCAAGGCCGGGTTGAGGTCGAAGCTGGCGACCTTGATCTGACTGTTCGCGTCGGCCACAGCCTTGAGGATCGTGACGGTGTAGGGCGCACCGAGACCGACAATCACGTCAGCGTCCTTGGAAGCCTGTAGCTTGGCAGTTGCCGTGGACTGCACAGCCGTCATGTCCTTTCCATCTACATAGAGAATCTCAGTGGCAGGAACCTTTGCCTTCACACCCGCGCAGCGCTGCTCGAGCTGAACCTGCCCCTGGGCCATGATCACGCAGATGGGGTGCTTGTATCCGTCGGCTGCGAGCTTCGCACCGACGGCTTCGCCGGCCAGTGTCTCGTTGGAGCCGAAGTGGGTGAAGGCACCAAGCTGTGCTGAAACATCTCCACCGGCATTGAAGCTCACCAACGGAATCCCGGCATCCTTGGCCTTCTTCATGACGTCCTTCATCGCGCCAGGGTTGGCGATGGTCACCGCGATGCCGTCAACCTTCTGGTCAATGGCTTGCTGGACCAGCTGCGCCTGGCGGCCGGCGTCGGAATCGTTCGTGTAAAGGATCTCGACGTTGTCTTTTGCAGCCGCTTCCTCGGCCCCCTTGCGGACAATATCCCAGAAGGTATCGCCTGCTTCGGCGTGCGTAATCAGAGCGACCTTCATGCGGGGGGTGCTGGCGACCTGGCCGCCGGATCCCGAGCCATCGCCTGAAGCTTCCGTCTTGCCGCCCTGGCTTGAACATGCCCCCAGTGCCAAAAGCGGTACCACGGCAAGCGCCAAAACGCTTCGCCGCCAATTGAACTTCGCCACGTGAAATCTCCTTTGATTCGCGTAAATTCTCGACCTATGTGCAGGCCCAGGCTCTGCTGGAATGAGAGGCCAGTACGGAGGTCTTGGATGTTAGAACGGAGTGTGATCCACTTCTCTTTGTGGAACGGTCCAACACTAGAACTAGAGATTACACGATGTCAATAGACCGTTCCAACGATGTGTGCTTTCATGATTACAGAACATCGCGTGACCCACGCCTCACTGCTTCGAAGGAGAACCATTGATCGACTTTTCGCCTCCTGAGCTGGTTGCCTCCTGTTGGACCAGCGCCGGCGATACAGCACCCTTGAGAGTTCCAGAAACCAGTCCCGTCCCCATTGACGAACGGGTAGAAGCTCTCGCCTCGACCGGTTGGTCGGGCTTCGGGCTCGCCCACGATGATCTGGCGAAGGTGAAGGAAACCATCGGCTTCCACGGCCTTCGGGAACTCATTGACAACGCAGGTTTCCGCCACATCGAGGTCGAGTTCCTGAGCAACTGGTGGGACGAATCAAAAGCCCACGAATGGCGGCCCCAGTTCGACCTGTTACTGGAAGCAGCGGAAGTACTTGGCGCTAAATTCATCAAAGTGGGAACCGCCTTCGGGGACGAACTCCGCGATTACACCCCTCTGGCCGAGCCGCTGCGCCGGTTCACCACGGAAGCGGTATCCAGGGGCACGCGAATCGCTCTGGAACCCATAGCTTTCTCCATGGCCCAGTCCATCCCGACATCCGCGGACCTGATGCGCACCGTTGGACACCCCGACTGTGGCCTTGTCATCGACTACTGGCACGTCTTCCGTTACGGAACCACGCTGGAGGAGCTCGCCCAAAAGCTAACGGCAGACCAAATCTTCGCCGTTGAACTTAACGACGCCGACGCCGAAGTCCGCGGCAGTCTCTTCGAGGACACCCGCGACCACCGCCGCCTCTGCGGGCACGGCGCCCAAGACGTCACAGGCTTCATCAACACGCTCCAAGGCATTGGTTTCAAAGGCCCGTGGGGCGTGGAGATCCTGTCCACCGAGCACCGCTCGCTGCCGGTCCGGGAAGCACTTGAACTGGCCTATTCAACAGCGCAGCAGTGCTTCAAAGCGACCACTCATCCAGAAAACGTACTTGAACGTACCTGACCATGCACTCCAGGAGTACGCCTCTGGGGTCGTGAGGAGCAGTTTTGCAGGACAAACTTCATCTTCAACACGACTGGCTTCCCCTGGTCGGGGAGCTGGTGGAAATCCGTCACCAAGACAGATTCGTCAGGGCAGGATTCGTCGACGGCGTGACTTCCGACGGATCCATTCTTTGGCTGGCCGCCCACGGGGCCGAACCGCGCTCCATGTTTGAACGTTCCCAAGGCTTCAGCGTGTGGATCGAATACAAGTGGGAATCGACCCCCACCCACCAAAGGCCCCATGCGCGCCTGCACTCCAAACCCGCGGCATAACAGCGCCTTATCTACTTTTCCAAGCCCTTGTCCGCACCCCGCAGATCCTCCACGACGTAGCCGGACGACGGCCAATTCCCATGCAACTGATCCACTGCCACACGAAGTAGTGCATCTCTAACGCCGCAGATTCATCCACTCCGGCTAGCCGGCGCCTCAGCTGCGCCCTCAAATCAAGGAAACGCGAAGGAGCGTTCTAATGGTCCACAGCCTCGAAGTCACTTCCAGCACCGGAAGACGAAAGCAGCTTCCCGCCATGGGGCGGGGCGCATACAACAAACGCCTGGGCATGATCACCGTCATAGCCACCTTCGGCGGTTTGCTGTTCGGCTACGACACCGGCGTACTGAACGGCGCGCTGGGCTTCATGAGCAGCTACTTCAATATTTCTGCTTGGGAAGAAGGCCTCATCACCTTCGTCCTTTTGATTGGAGCCGCCGTTGGCTCCCTCCTGGGCGGGAAGATCTCTGACAAGTACGGCCGACGCCCCTTTATCATCGTCCTAGCCGTCCTGTTCTTCATCGGAACAATAGGGTCTGCCCTCTCCACGCAATACGATGTGTTGCTTACGTTCCGCTTCATCCTTGGACTCGCAGTCGGTGGCGCGTCCGTCACCGTGCCCGTCTATCTTGCCGAAGTCGCCCCATTCGAAAAGCGCGGAAGCCTCGTATCCCGCAATGAGCTGATGATCGTCAGCGGCCAGTTCCTTGCATTCCTGATCAACGCCATCATCGGCAACATCTGGGGCAGCCATCCTGACGTCTGGCGGTACATGCTTGCTGTCGCCGTCCTTCCCGCGTTCGTCCTGTTCTTCGGAATGCTGCGCATGCCGGAGAGCCCCCGCTGGCTCGTCTCCAAGGGCCGCGACGAAGAAGCCCACACCGTGCTCAGCACCATGCGCTCCAAGGAACGAGCAGACGCAGAAATGGCTGAAGTCAGAGAACTCGCAGACCAGGAACGGCTCGAAAACCTCGGCTCGTGGAAGGAAATCCTCTCCAACCGCTGGACACGACGACTGCTCTTCATCGGATTCGGAATCGGAATCTTCCAGCAACTGACCGGAATCAACTCCATGATGTACTACGGCACCCAGGTACTCGAACAAGCCGGATTCGACCGGAACGCCGCACTTGGTTTCAACGTCCTCAACGGCGTCGCCTCGGTCGTCCCCATGCTCATAGCCCTCTACATCATCAACCGCGTCAGCCGCCGCAGCATGATGCTCACAGGATTCATCGGAACCACGACAGCCCACGTCGGCGTCGGACTCGTAGGAATCCTGCTCCCCGAAAACGACCCAATCCGCCCTTGGCTCCTCCTCGTCTTCATTCTCGCTTTCATCGCCATGATGCAGGCCACCATCGGCCCGCTCGCGTGGCTGATGATCTCAGAGATCTTCCCCCTGCGCATGCGTGGATTGATGATCGGAGCGTCCACACTAGTACTGTGGCTCACCAACGCCGCCGTCTCGCTGGTTTTCCCACCCGTGGTCGCTGCACTCGGCTTCGGCACCTTCTTGCTCTTTGCCTTACTCGGAATCTTCGCCATCACCTTCACAGCAAAGTTCTTGCCCGAAACGGGCGGCCGTAGCTTGGAAGAGTTCGAAGAGAGCTTCAAGGTCCAAAACGCCTGAAGCAATGCCTGGTGGTGGGGTATCCCACCACCAGGACACATAGGCCACTTCACGGAGGGACGCTTTTGCGCATGAAGCTGATAAGTCTCGGCGAAGCCTGATGGCTAAACGAGCACCGGGGAGATACCCCGAAGGCAAGGCATCCCCCAAACCGGTTTTCGCTGCTTTTCTAGTTCAGCAAGGGAACCGGCCAGACATCGTCGGCGATCTTGCCCGTGAAGCCCAGGCGAAACAATTTGAAGGTTCCGCTATCAGCGATCTGTGGGAAGATCTCGAGCGCTTGGACGTCGATGAACCAGCACTGCTAGGACCCAAGCGCAACAGGAATACAACCTGCTGGTGCCTGGCTGGGAGGTCGGCAGGCAGGCGCGCCTTCATGCGAGACGTGCTGACATCGGCAGCTTGCCGGGCCGACGACGCTGATCACCGTCCATGCAAAGAACTAGGAGGTTTCAAGTCCCGGCAATTGATCAAGAAAAGTGTTCTTGAGAATAGCAAAGTAAGACACTTTGGTAGGACGTGACCGCTGTTGAAACCACGGGGCTCCGGAAGCCGAGTGATCATATCCGCGGTGTCCCATCAAAGGATCCTTTTACCGGACATCAGCTAGGACCAAATAACTTCTGCTGGGACGATGTCGTTTGCGCGAACACCGTCGAATATCCAATTACCACTGTTGCTGACGCACTTCCTCGGCGGTGGAAATCACATCCGCGAACGCGGCGCGGGCACGCTCTGACCTGCCACCAAAGACTCCGTCGAGAATCGGTGACCAACCCTCCGGCGAGGCTTCAAAGTTGGCGTTCAGTGCCTTCTCGGGAGAATTCCGCGAATGCACATGTTTCCATGTGTACCTGCCGTAGCCCCCACGCCATGACCGGTACGAGCTGGGGTTCACGGCTGCTGTATCCGCTGCTATCAGATCCATGAAGACTTCTGCCATCTCGAAAAGTTCGGCATATTCGGCGTCGTCCCCGACCTGATCCTCAAAGAGGGGCATTAACAGCCTGTAAAGGTGGTCGGATAGGGGCGTGTAGCGCTTGCCGATTCTTCCGTTGAGGAGCCCTTCGATCAATGCATCGTCTGCCTCGACGCCTCTTTCCTCAGCGATCACGAGAGCAGAAGGTATCCACTGGATCTCACTCACTACTTGGCGCGGGCCGGAAGTCATCACGACGGGAATCTTTCCGTTACTCGTACGTGTCTGCGGATCAGCGACAAAGGCCTTCAGGGCGCCATAGTTGCCGCGCGCGACGGCTGCCATGCTGGCTATGTGGGCGGAGACGACGAGAGGGTACCCACGCAGTGCCAAGAGCGCGGTGTTCCCCGAATACTGTTGAGTGGTGGCTGCAAGGTCTTGAACGAGACGTGTCCAGATGGCTTCGTGGCGTCGCAGGCCGTACATCGCCCCGAGCTGGCTGAGTTGGAAGGCCGGCTCCAGAGTTTTGTCGTACTCATGAATTTGATTGATGAAGTACCTGGCAAGCGCTGGTTTTGTGCCATCGAGCGTAGACGGGAGCGACGTGGGAAATTTCTCAGGGTCGTTCAGCGCGGCCCGAATCGGCTTTAGTACTTCTTTAGTTAGGTCGTCCAGCAAGATGTCGCCGTTGGGGTCTCGTAGCAGAGCCTTTATCTCCTGAACCTGCGACGCGCGGGGGGAATCTGCCTTACGTGCCTCTGCCATGCCGGCGGCAATGACTGGCTCGATTGGTCGTTCCGTAAGGAGCTCGGGGGAAACGATCCGCTTCACGGCCTCCGCTAACCGGACCGTCTGGAGGGTCTCGGATGGACCAAAGAGGTCTGTCCTGTGGATCGAATTAAGCGTCCTTCCAGCCCCGAGATTGTAATCGGGCACGCTGCATTCGCTGAACCTGACAGGCAATAGCCACTCCGTGCTAGGCGGACGGAGGCGGTATTCATCGGCGGCCAATGTCAGTTAGCTTCACCGAAACGAGTTCCCGTCATCACCAGGAAGTTTGTGAAGTCCTTATACCTCTCCCCATGCAGTCCATGATCAAGCCGAACTCCGCATGCGTCAGGAACATCATCTCGTCCTCGGCCTTCTCCACGCTCGGCAGGTGCACACCCCGGCACGGATTGCGGGCAATGTAACCAAGCATCTCGGCGGTATTCATCGAAGCGGAGATCAGCCCATGTACGTCTTTATGGTCTTCGGTGAGCGACCCTTGGCCAACATCGCCTTCACCCATTGCGCAATGACGCGGTAGTCGAGCTTGTCCACCGGCACACCGCCGATGACCGTGCGCAGGTGCAAATCCAGCATGGTCTGGTACGTTCTTCACGGTGCCGCTGGAGGGCCGCACCAGCATGTCGATGTGTTCCTGGATGACCTCGGCAACGGTCGGTACCCGCTTCGCATTTTCCAGAATGGCGTGCTGCGCGATTTCGAAGTTCTGGCCGTTGGCATCCAGCAACCGCTTCAGAGTTTCAGCCTCGGCCTGAGTGGCAACAGTGATGCCCTGATGCTTCTGGATTTTGGGGTCTCGCCAGCGCACCGTAAAGGACTGTGAACCGTCCTTTTTTGTGCGTGTCATGATGCTGGCCCTGCATAAAACGCTACGCCGCTGTGCGCAGATTTAGGGGTTTTGTGCACAGTCAGGGGCTGAAAAGCCCCTGACCTGCGACAAAACAGTGCCCGAGGTGGGACTCAAACCGGACTCCAGCCCTTGCAAACACTGGGAACCCGCGAAAACATACGAAATCCCGCCCAATCCGACGTCCTTAAGTCCCGATCCGAAGCGAAATGTGTGGACGCTGTCCACACTCGTTTTTTGGGGGTGCCAGGCCCGCTTGGTCATTCGTCAGCCCAGCAATCGGAAGTCAAAGGCCATTTGGCACCGGCCCCTGAGGTTGCTAATGCGGCAAAGGGATAACCTTGCGGCCGAAGGCCGGGCCATACATGGCTCGCTGCTTGATACCGGAAGCTTCCAGCCAGACGACCTCCCCGGAAGGGGTCGCTGATTCCACGTAGCCGACCCGCAGCACTTTGCCTCGATGCTGGATTTCGACCTTTTTGCCGAGGAGCGAAGAACCTCCGGAAAAGTGCTCATTGGCGTGCTGGCTTGGACGAGTCGCATTTCTTTTTCCTTGGTAGTCGCCTTGGAGGTAACGAAGTGAACCCGGGTCTCACCCCGGCTAACGCTTATAAAGTGCGCCTGCTTTTACGGCAATGAAACCCAGCCGCAGAGGGCCTACCGCACACGGGCGCATTTCGGTCTAACGAATTCGAAAGTGCTCAATCTGTTTCGGGGCCTTCACAGTAGTGGCATGCGTCTTCACAGTCCGTGGTTGCAATGAGTGCTGCGGTGGCACTGCTGTTTCCTGCGTCTAGGTGTTCCATTGACATTCTTTCCGTCAGGTTCGGACCGAGGCTGGGGCCGGCAACCAGCCGCCCACTTCCGCCTGGGCAGAGTGTTCTTCTTCCCCGCGGTACATCAGCCAGGGATCCGCCACGAATGCTTCGGAGCTTCCCGGCCCTTTGGACGATGCCAGCAGAGCGGGCGCGTTGTCGGTTAGCATGTGACGCGCCACGCCTGCCGCCTGACCAGGTGTCCAGCCGGAACGTCCGGAGACACGGAAACAGTGAAAGACCAGTAGTCGTGCTGGGTTACAAGCACGCCGCCTCTGCGGCTGCGGCATGCGGACGAAGCAAGTGCAACCGCTGCATCGAGCTCTGCCTGGATCACGAGGGCATCGTCGCCGTCGACTTCAAGCGTGGTTTTGGACCGCTGAAACATGGACATGAAAATCACCTCTATGTGAATTACTGGGGCTGCGTCTTAGGCACTTTTGCGGTGCTCGAAGTCACACCCTAATTGTAGGCAACTTGTATACGACTTGTCTATATGGCGCAGGCCTGAGTTGCCCTATTTGTGTTGGCCGGCTTGTTTCGCGGATCGACTCCTCAGCCAGCCTGACGTTGAAGGCAAGGCCCGGGGTTAGGTCAGCGTTGGGGCGTCTATTCGTGCCGTTTTGTCTGCAACCACGTCGCCGTCGACCATCGTGAGGATGACCGGGGCCGCTGCAAATTCATCAGGAGTGGCATTTAGTGGATTCTGGGCGAAAACCGTCAGGTCAGCCCTGCCTCCCGGGCGCAGGATGCCGCCTTCTTCTCCCACGGATTGCCAGTACTGGCTGGTGTACCCTTCCAGTGCGGCGCGGGCGGACAACGCCTGTTGGGGCTGTACCGGAGTGATGTCGGGCCTGCCTGCCGGTCTGCGGGTTTGTGCTGCAGCGATGACGCCGCGCGGGTCGAAGGGGGCAATAGGCCAGTCGGACCCGAGAGCGACGACGGCTCCGGCCTCGCGCAGATCACGTGTGCGCCAGGCGTGGTTGGCGCGTTCGGTCCCCAGGCGGCGTGACCAGTTGTCGGTGTGGTCGGCGCGGCTGTACAAGGTGCAGTGTGTCGGCTGCAGACTTGTTGTGGCGCCGGACTCGACGACCTGGTTCAGCACCTCGTCGGGAATGGATTCGATGTGTTCAATCCGGTGGATTGTCCCGTTCGGGGGAAGTGAGGCGACGGTCCGGGCGACGTGGGAGACGGCCCTGTCTCCGATGGCGTGGGTGGCGGTTGGAACGCTGTTGTCGTGAAAGAATCTCATGGCAGCCGAGAGCCCTTCAGGCTCGGGCCACAGCGGGTCCACTGATTCGCCGTGCGTATCAGGGGCCAAAAGCCATGCGGTTCCGTTGTCGATGGTGCCGTCCATCATGAGTTTTATTCCGCGGACGTGCCAGCGGCGCCCATGGCGGCCCTGCATGGCCAGGAGTCTGTCCAGATCCTCCTGCGATACGCCGGGCATGACCCACGGGGAAATGCGTAGACGAATGGACAGGTCGCCCCGTTCCTCGAGAGCTTCCAAGACCTCCAGGGAGTCGGCCTGGCCGAAGTCAAGCATCTGGCCGCCCACCAGCCCGGCTTCGGCCATCGAGCGCAGCAGCCGGTCGAGTTCGTTTACTCTTTCGTCGAATGACAGTGGCGGGAGCTTGGGTTGCACCAGTTCCATGGCGGCCATCTCGTACAGCATACCGTTGGGTTTACCGTCGGCGGTCGTGCCAACGAATCCTGAGCTGTCCAGCTTTTCCCGGCCTGTTACCCCTGCGAGGCTGAGGCCGGCGTCGGAGACCAGGGCGGCGTGGCCGTCAAAAAGGGTGATGTAGACGAGTTCTCCATCCAGGATGCCTTCGAAGATGTCGTTGCTGAACTCCGCTTCGCCGAAGATCACCGGGTCAAGGCCCCAGGCGAAGAGCCAGTCCCTGCCGATCCGGTGGGGTGTTTGGGCGGCATATTCGGCAAGTGCCAGCCGTACCTCGCTGAACTCTGTTATGCCGTTCAGGTCCAGGCCGCGGGCGATGCTGATTCCAAGTATCGGGTGGATGTGCGCGTCAATCAGCCCGGGGGTCACCGTGGCGTCCCCAACGTCAATGACGCGGGCAGCGCCTGGGGTCCATTGTTCTGCTTCCTCCGTTGGGCCTATGGCGACGATGTGGCCGTCGTTGATGGCGATGAAGCCGGCAGTTTCTTCAAGGTGTTCACCGTGAAGGATGCTGGAGGAAAGGATGAGGATGTCGGTGGTTGCGGGCGTGCTCAAGCTGTACTCCTGTAATGTTGCGGAACCACGGCCGGCACCCGGGACTATGTCAGGTGCCGCCGCTGATGGCTGCCTTAAGACCTACCGACAACACGTCGGCCAAGAAGGCGAAGCGGTCCATGTGGCTGGTTGTCACAGCCTGCTGGGCCGCGGAGAGGTGGGGGAAGTCCGCCCGGTGGGGCTCGGGAATATCCCAGGCGGATTCCATTGTGATGACGTCGAGGCTGGCGCCAATGGCGGCGCTGTCGAGGGTTTCCAGGGTCGGAATGATGAGATGATCCGGTACTCCGACGCGCAGGAAGGCTTCTGCGAACTTGTCGTATAGGGCCAACGCTGCCGGATGCGAGACCGGTTGGGCGAGCAGCAGCGGCAGGAGGGCCGGCGCGAGGCTGTAGGCGGTTCGGAGCGCATGGAAGATCTGGCGAATAAGGACTTCGAGGTTTGCAGCAGTCAGGTCGGGAACATGGACCCGATCGGCCAGGGACCCGCGGGCGAGTTCGATGATGTCGTCCCGGCCTGTGACGTGCTTGTAGAAGGACGACTGTCGTACGCCGAGGCGCTCGGCGAGGCGTGGAATCGACAGTCCTGATTCCTCCTCGAACATCGCCAGCGCTTCCCGGCCGATTTGTTTGCGGGAGAGCCGCGGGGTTCGCGGCCGGCCAATCCGGCTGGTCTTTTCGGGCGTCTGCATCTTCCAAGGCTAATCTCAAAGTGTTAGACCGCATGGCCGATGCGTTGGTACGCAGCGGGGTTCACCCGTCGCAGGATCACGGCAAGGAGGGCGCCCGCGCCGAAGACCACCGGTGCGATGAGCAAGAGGGCGGTGTTGACGGGGTCATTGTCGGGCAGTCCAGTGAGCAGCCCGACGTTGTCCACCATCAGGTACGTCACAACGCACATAATCAAGGTCGAGGCGACAGCCGAGGGTATTACATACCACTTGAGCCGGTGCTCCCTGTGCCGGACGAAAAAGACCACGACGCCGACTCCCGTGAAGGCCTGCAGCAGCAGAATGCCGATCACGCCCGGACTGTTTGCCCAGATAAGGAACTGCGTGAAGGGGTCCAGTTGCAGCAAGGCGGCGCCAACGACCAAGGCCACGGAAAGCAGGGTTTGTTCTATGCCCGCCACTGACGGCGTGCCGTGCCGGGGGCTGATCCGGCCGGAATGCTTCGGAAAGATGCCTTCGCGGCTCAGCGAGAGCGTGTAGCGGTTGATGGTGTTGTGGAAGGCGAGCTGGGAGGCAAAGATGCTGGTAACGATGAGCACGCTCATCAGGTTCACGCACCAATCCCCGGCGAAGGTTCCGGCCATGATGTATGCGGTATCTCCCGTGTCCAGGTGTCCGGCAGCGAATGCCTGCACCACTACGGGGCCGAAGGCCTGAACAATAACCCAGACTGCAAAGGCGTAGAAGGCGCCAATGAAGGCGATGGAGATGTAGGTCGCCCGGGGAACGCTCTTGTCCGGGTCCCGTGCTTCCTCACGGTAAAGTGCTCCGGATTCAAATCCCATGAATGCCGAGAAGCCCAGGGCGATCACAGCAGCAAACTGCGGGGTGAAGATCGCGTCAGGGCTAAAGGAATCAAATCCGATCCCCTCGGCACCGCCCTGGAGGAGCACTGCTGCTGCCACGACGGCGACGATTGCCGTTTCCAAGGTGAGAAGGACGGCCAACACCTTGGCGCCGACGTCGATCCCCCGCCAGCCCAGGTACCAAACTGCACCGATCGCCACCAGTGCGTAAAGCCACCAGGGCAGTTCCACCTCTGTCAACGACCTGACAGCGAGGTCGGCCTGGATGCCAAGGAGGCCGTACAGACCTATCTGAATGCCGTTGTAGCTCATCCATGCGGTAAGCCCGGAACCGAGCCCAACAACCCGGCCAAGAGACTTGGCGACGTAGCCGTAAAAGCCGCTGTAGGACTGGATGTGGCGGGTAAGGGCCATGAAACCGACGGCGAAAAGAGCAAGACCCAGGGCGCCGGCAATGTAAATGACCGGGGCACCAACGCCGCCCACGGCCAGGGCCAGCGGCGCGATCCCGACAACGATGGTCAACGGGGCGGCGGCTGAGACCAGCATAAAGACGATGTCCCGGGTGCCGATGGCATCCTTTTTCAGCTCGGTCCTAGGATCGGCCCCTGCGGGCGGCACCATCGCCGCCGCTTCATTAGTGAAAGTCATTCGCTTATTATTGACGTGGATCACAGGTTGCGTCAAGGATCGTATTTTTTTAGTGGACAAGTTGTATACGAGTGATCTACAGTCGAGGCAGGGCATCGACGTGAATTAGATCACCGAGCCGGCGCCATCCCGGCGCCTTCCTTCTTCGCAACGGTGCGCAGAAGGCACCGTCCCTAAACCCCAACAAGGATTTTCATGAGCAATGTGTCCCACAAGGAGCGGGGCGTGCGTAAGCACACCTCCCTTCCCGCAGTTGCTGCATCCAGCCTCGCCGGCACCGCCGTCGAATGGTATGACTTCTTCCTGTACGGCACGGCAGCAGCCCTCGTCTTCAACAAACTGTTCTTCCCCAGTGCAGACCCCATGGTCGGCACCATGCTGGCCCTGGGAACCTTCGCCGCGGGATTCGTCGCCCGTCCGCTGGGCGCGATTGTTCTTGGCCATCTCGGCGACAAACACGGCCGTAAGTCAACGCTTGTGGCTAGCCTGCTCCTGATGGGCGTGGCTACCGCCCTCATCGCTTTGATCCCCCCTTACGCGTCAATCGGAATCATCGCCCCGCTGATCCTGTTGTTCCTACGGCTGGTCCAGGGCTTTGCCCTCGGCGGCGAATGGGGTGGGGCCGTCCTGCTGGTCTCCGAATACAGCGACAACAGCACCAAGCGGGCATTCTGGGCCTCGTGGCCGAACGTTGGTCCGCCCCTGGGCAACCTCATGGCCGCCGGTGTCCTTGCCGTGCTGTCCGCTGTGATGCCCCAGGACCAATTCCTTGCCTGGGGTTGGCGGATCGCCTTCGGCCTTTCCGCGTTGCTGGTCATTATCGGTTTGGTCCTGCGTCTCTACGTGCAGGAAACACCGCTGTTCCTGGCCTCACAGGCCAAGGCCGATGCCGAGCATGCCAAGCAGGCAAAGCTGCCCCTGGCCGAACTGTTCCGAGGCAACTGGAAAGAAATCCTGATCGCAGCAGGCAGCCGGATGGGCGAGAACGCCGGCTTCTACATCTACTCCCTGTTCCTCATCACCTACGTCACCGAGATCCTGAAGATGGATCGCCAGACTGGCCTGAACGCCGTCATGGTCGGCCAGGGCGTAGCTGTCGTTGCCATCCCCGTACTGGCGATCTTTGCCGACCGGATTGGCCGCAAACCGATGATGATCGGAGCCTCCGTCGCCACGGTGGTGTGGGGGTTTGCCTTCTTCGCCCTCCTGGACACCCGGCAACCGGGCATGATCATCCTCGCCGCTGTTGGCGGCCTGCTGATTTTCGCCGCCTACAGCTCCGTGATCGGCGCGTTCTTCTCCGAACTGTTTCCCACCAAGGTGCGCTACAGCGGAACATCGGTGGCCTACAACGTCGCGTCCCTGATCGCCGGCTCACTTTCCCCCATCATCGCCCTGGCCCTGTACCAGGCTTTCGGTTCGGGCCAGGCCATTGCCCTCTACCTCGTCCTCATGGGCGTCATCTCCATCGTCGCCGTGTCCTTCGCAAAGGAAACAAAGGACATGAAGCTCAGCGACCTCGACGAGAAGCCCACGCCCGTAGCGGCGCAGCAGCTCTGACGTGACCGCTGTCCGTGGCAGCGGGAACACGGCCGCCACGGACAGCGCACACCTCACCCGGAAGGACAGAACGGACCCATGACTATTTTCGAGAACCCCGCGCCGACGGCACCGGAAACGGCCTATCTGTGGCTGCGCCGGGAGATCTCACTGCTGCCATGGGACCAAGAAGCCTTCCTCACCGAAAACGCGATTGCCGAGGCCGCCGGAGTGTCCCGCACCCCTGTCCGGGACGCGCTCCTCCGTCTTGAGACCGCAGGTCTGGTCCGGCGGGTCCCACACAAGGGCGCCTACGTGCCCGCGCTGACGGCACAGGACATCGAGAACATGATGGAAGTCCGGCGGGTCATCGAAGAGTGGGCCGTTAGGAAAGTCAGCTCTACCGGCCGCCTGGGGAGCGAACTTGACCGGCTCCTCCAGGACCAACAGGACAGCCTCACCGACCCGGTCGCGTTCATCGACTTCGACATCAGCTTCCACAAGCACATCGTGCATGCCGCAGCCAACCGGGCATTGGAAGAGGTCTACGACTCCCAGCGCATCAAACAGCAACGCATGGGCGTCAAGGCCGTCCAGGACAGCCAATTTCGCGGTGACCACGTCGTGGACGAACACCGGGCAATCGTCGAAGCAATCCGGCAAAGGGATGCACCAACGGCGGCCGCTGCCGTCCTGAACCATCTCGAATCAACACTCACCGTCCTCAAAGCCATCCCTGCCCACTCAAACCGCGGCTAAGACCGACGGGGTTGCCGCCCCCACTTATGAAGGAGCACCAATGGACATCGCCCTCGTCCAGTTGTCCAGCCCGGACGATGACAGCCAGACCCAACGCATCGAACGCACCGAGAAGCTTTTGCGGGAGCAGGAGGGCGCAGACCTCATCGTCCTGCCCGAACTGTGGAGCGCAGGCTACTTCCATTTCGGCCAGTACCCCGAACTGTCCGAAACGCTGAACGGACCAACGGTTCGCATGTGCGCGTCCGTGGCGAAGAACCTCGGAACCTATGTACATGTCGGCAGCATCGTCGAACGCGTCGCCGGAGGGGCCCTGCGCAACACTTCTGTCCTGGTGGACCCCCGGGGAAATATCGCCCACCAATACTCGAAGCTGCACGTCTTTGGGTACAAATCCCTTGAAGCCGACCTGCTTACCCGGGGTGACTCCCTTCAGGTGGCAGACACCCCTTACGGGAAAATGGCAGGCACCACCTGCTATGACCTCCGCTTCCCCGGCCTGTGGTCCGAACTCAGCGTGCGTGGAGCGGAAATCGTCGTGGTTCCCGCTGCCTGGCCCGCCGCCCGCCGGGAGCATTGGCGGCTGCTCACCTCCGCACGCGCGGTCGAGCACCAGGTCTACGTCCTCGCCTGCAACGCCGCCGGTAGGCAGGAAGGCGTCGAACTCGGCGGCACCAGCCGCATCGTCGACCCGGGTGGCCGCCTCCTCGCCGAAGCAGGAGACGGTGAGGAAGTCCTCCGCACCACCATCGACCCGGACCTGGTGCACACTACACGCCGCGAATTCCCGGTGATCGCTGACCGACTCACCGACTACTCAGCCCTGACCCGATGACCACGAAAGCAGACCCTATGAAAACCAGTACCGAAACGCTTACCTTTGCCGTTGCCGGCACAGATACAACGATCGAACTCACCGATTATTATGCTGTTGTGGCCGGATACACAGGCCGCGACGCCGCCGCAGTCCAGCACCACATCGATGAACTCGCCGCCATCGGTGTCGCACCGCCGCCATCCGTGCCGATGTTCTACCGGGTGGACAGCGAATCCGTCACCTCGTCCCCCGAACTCGGCGTCACCGGAGAACAGACCTCCGGTGAAATCGAACCTCTCTACATCAGGCACGATGGCCGCTACTACTTCGGCATCGCTTCAGACCACACCGACCGCCACTTGGAAACAGTGGACATCGGCGATTCAAAACGGGCCTGCCCCAAACCGGTAGCCGGCACCGTCATTCCTGTCCCCGACCTGCATGCCCTGTCACTGGACGACTGCCGGGCACGCAGCTGGGTTGACGGCCGGCTCTACCAGGACGGAACCCTCGACGGCTTGCGGACACCGGGCAACGTCGTCGAACTGCTCCTTGAGCGCAACCCCATCGGGGACCGCGACTTCGTCTGCCTCGGCGGGACCCTGCCCGTCATCGGCGGCGACTTCATCTACGGCCGCGAGTGGAAGATCGAACTCACCTTCCCGGACGGCACCACCATCGACCACACCTACATCATCACGAAAGGACACCAGTCATGAGGACCGGAGACGAATACATTAAGACGCTCAACGACGGACGCACCGTCCTGATCGACGGGGAAGCCGTTGAGAACGTCGCCGAACACCCTGCCTTCCGCAACGTCATTGGCACCATCGCCGAACTCTTCGACATCGCCGCGGAGCCGGCGAACGGGATGCAGTACCACAGCGAAGAAATCGACGGCCCCGCGAACCGCGTCTTCAGCATTCCCCGCACCCCGGAGGAGCTGAAGCTGCGCCGCCAGGCGGTCGAACGCTGGGCCAAGCACACCCACGGATGGGTCGGACGCAGCCCCGACCACGTCGGCACCTTCTTCGCCGCCTTCGGCGCCCACCCTGAAGTCTTTGAAGACACCGAACACGACTACGCAGGAAACATCACCCGCTACTACAAGCGCATTCTCGCCGAGAACCTGTACGTTTCCTACGCCATCATCCCCCCGCAGGTCTCCCGCGCCACAACAGCATCCGGATGGGAAGGCGACTTCCTACAGGTCGGCGTCGTCAAGGAAACCGACGAGGGCCTGATCGTCCGCGGCTCACAAATGCTCGCCACCGGCGGCGCCATCGCTGACGAAGTTTTCGTCACCTGCATCAAACCCCTCGGCCCGGACGACGTTGACTTCGCCATCAGCTTCGCGCTGCCCGCGGCCACCGAGGGCCTCAAGTTCCTCTGCCGCCGTCCCTTCGCACCGGCCGCGACCAGCGAATTCGACTACCCGCTGACCAGCCACTACGACGAGCCGGACGCCCTCGTGGTCTTCGAAGACGTCCTCGTCCCCTGGGACCGGGTCTTCATCAACCGCAACATCGACACCCTGCGCCGGCAGTTCTTCGAAACCGGCGCACACGCCCTAGGCAACTGGCAGGCACAGACCCGCTTCACCACAAAACTGCAGTTCATCGCCGCCGTCGCACGCAAGGTCACCCAGGTGAACGGCACCGACAAGATTCCCGGCGTTCAGGAAAAGCTCGGCGAACTCGCAGCCGTCGTCTCATCCGTGGAGTCCGCACTGATCGCTGCCGAATACACCGCCGAAGCAGACTCTTCCGGCATGCTGGTACCCGGCAAACGCTCTCTCTACGGCGCCATGGGCCTTCAGTCAGAGACCTACCCCCGCGTCATCGCGATCCTGCGGGACCTCGTGGGCGGCGGCGTCCTGCAGCTGCCCTCAGGCGTCGTGGACATGAAGAGCCCAGTCACCGCACCGGACATCGAACGCTACATCGCCTCCCCTGGCGTGCCCAGCGAAGAGCGTATCAAACTCTTCCGCCTCGCCTGGGACATCATCGGCTCGGAATTCGCCGGCCGACACCAGCAGTACGAGCTCTTCTACGCCGGCGCCCCGTTCGTCGTCAAGGGCGTCTACACCTACCGCAACTATGGCTACGAAGCGCAGGTCGCCGAACTAAACGAGTTCCTGGCAGGCTACGGCGTTGACGGCCGCAAGGAGGAAAACTAGCCATGCCAAAACCTGAAGTTGAATTCACGCCCACCTCGTCCGTCGAATTCACCCCCTGCAACCCACCCATTGAAGGGCTCTCCGAAGCCATCCTGGCCAGGAACACCGAAAACGACAGTGTTACCCGGATCCTCAAATTCGAGCCCGGAACAGACACCTCCCCCAACGGTGTGCTGACCCACGACTTCTGGGAAGAGGTCTTCATCTTCGAGGGCTCCTTTGTTGACCAGCGCCTTGGGAAAACCTTCAAGGCAGGTGACTGGGCAACCCGTCCCCCGGGAATGGAACACGGTCCCTGGATCTCGGAGAACGGCGCGAAAATGTTTGAGGTGCGCTACTACCAGAACGGAAACAACTGATGGGCGCTCCAACAGCCTTCGCAGTCCCCGACGGGCTGGCAATGCGCCGCACCATGGGCAGGTTCCTCACAGGTGTCGCCGTGGTCATCACGGAGAACGCCGGTGAACAGTACGGCATGACCATCAACTCGTTGACGTCCATCAGCCTGGACCCACCCATCCTGATGATCTCCCTGAACTTCAACACCCGCACCGGAGACGCCCTCCTCGCAAGCGGAAAGTTCGCGATCTCCATCCTCGGAGCCAAACAGGAAGCCGTGGCCCGGCAATTCGCCCAACGCGGCGGAGCCCGCTTCGACGCCGGCGACTTCGACACCACCGGAGGCGGCCTGTCCGTAGTCAGAGGCGCCCTGTCCCAAGCAGAGTGCACCGTGGTCCACCAGTACGACATAGGCGACCATCAGGTGTTCTTCGGACAGGTCACATCATGCCGTGATCGGGATGGCGACGGCCTGGCCTTCAACGCAGGAAAATTCGGCTCCTTCCACGACTTCAACCACGACGCCATGCCCTGGACGTTCTAACCTGGCATCCCTCGCAACCCAAAAGCCTCCCCTGACCCACCAAGGGCAGGGGAGGCCTTTTGCACCTAACCTCTGGGCGAACTTGGCACCAGCCGGGAACGCGCCGGACCAAACGTGACGCGTACTCCGGGCACGATGATCGCCGATTGTGATCGCCATTTAGCCGTGCAGCCCGATCCGCTCCCCTATGAAGAGTTAGTAGCCAACAATGGCTGCTCGAGTCGACTTCAAATGGGAATCAATCGCCTGATGCGTCGACTCAATGTTGCGTGCCCGAAGGGCATCAACGATCGACTGATGTTCGCCCAGCACCTGATCTGCCCGGCCGCGTCCCTTTGTGACGGCCAGTACCCCTATCCGAAGCTGGCGTTGCCGAAGGGAAGAATAGAAATCTGCGAGGATCGGATTACCTGCTGCCCTCACCATTAGGGTGTGGAACTCTGTATCAAGCTCAATGAAACGGGCAGGATCACCCTGAGCCTCCCGTTGCTGATCAATCAGGCCCTGCAACGCATCGATCTGACCTTCGACCATGTCGTCCAAGCCCGACACGGCCCACTTCTCCACGACCGAACGTGCCTGCAGGATCGCTCGGACGTCTGCGTCAGATATCGGGGGGACGTAGGCTCCCTTATGAGGCACCCTCTTGATAAATCCCTCTGCCTCAAGCCGAAGGAGTGCTTCACGGACTGGAGTGCGCGATGTTCCCGTTTCTTTAGTTAAGACAGCTTCATTGAGGAACGTCTCCGCATCCCGCGGCAGCGATGCTATGTAGCTTCTTAACCAGTTATAGGCAGTCTCTGGCGCCGACTGGCTGGAGGGAGTCAACTGGGACACATCACGCCTTTCCTTGCAGATAGCCAGTATACGGGTTGTCTTCGACCTACAGCTTCTCACCCGTCCGTGGCGTTCTTTGCGCCTAGCTTCGACAGCTTCCGGCGCTAGGTACGTCAGGCTGAGATGCCGGGCCCTGGAGCAAACCTTGCTCAAGTACGCCCGATGACTTTGAAGTACAACTCAGCCTGAGTCGATCCCTTTGCTGGGAACGTGTTGCACCTATGAACTTCCAGGACCGGCCAGTGGCCTCAGCCAACTGCTGCGTGCAACCCTTTGCCTTCCGCCGCTCTCCAAACGGAGGGCCGAGCGATCCAGCTGGCATGTCCATGTACAGCTTTACGACACTGTACGGTTACATCTGCTTCTCGACTCAGCTCAGCGCGGAGGACCGCAAAATCTGGGAGCAGCTGCTCGAACACGGTTCCGGCAATTGCAGAAAAGCAAATATAGGTGTGGACACTGTCCACACCCACTTTGGCAGGACAAACACCGGCGCCGGGCTCTCGCAAGGCGTCCCAACACAGCTTTTATATCTCGCGGGCAGCAATCCCGCAGTCATGTAGTCACCGCTCCCCCGGCACATGAATAGGTGTAGGCCACCCCGGGCCCACCGAACAGTACCGGAACGAGGAAGCACGCAACCCCACGACAGCAGGCGGAAGGCCCACCAGCCATGGACTTGAGCCCGCCACCCCACACACCTGAATAGGCTCCGCGGCAGCCAGGCCACAGCCCGCGCATCTAGCGTCAGAGGGACGCCACCACAAGCCATGTCAACACGTTAAAGCAAAAACCCCTCTGACGAGGGGTAATGCGTGCCCGAGGTGGGACTCGAACGGGATTCCATGGCTTGGGAGCACTGGGAAGTACCGGAAACATGCGGACTCCGGGCCAGTCCGGCGGCTGAACGGGCCAGTCCAAGGTAGAAAGTGTGGACAATGTCCACACTTCATTTTTGCGATTTCCGGCGCGCTAGGCCTGTCAGCGGGCTACGAGGTGCTGCGATATTGCCGCCGCAGAGTCCCTAAAGTCAATGCCTCCCGCAGCGACACCCACAACTAGCGCGAACCCCTCATTGGTCGCGAAGTCGTGGCGGTATCCGTTGATCCACAACAGCAACACCATCAGCGTCCACGCAGTGCGCTTGTTGCCGTCGATCAGCGGATGAAAACGTACGACGGACTCCAACAAAGCAGCCGCTTTCGTCGTCAGATCACCGTATGCCTCAGCACCCATGACGGTCGTCGCAGGCCTGGCCAACGCCGAAGCCAACAGACCAACATCCCGGATGTGGAAGCCATACCGGTCAACAACCTGAAGGGCGTCCTCAATATCCAGATACGAGGTTACGCGTCCTCAAGGCGGGTCAGCAGTTCAGCGTCGTGACTCATCACAAAGTCCAACCCTTCACTGATCTCCCGGCGACGGGCGTGCCGCTGCAGGACCAACTCAGCTCCCTGCAGGAGAAGCGCCGACTTGGATGTGTGCTCCTCGGCTGCGAGCTTCTCCAATCGACGATCAAGGTCTTCCGGGACACGAAGGTTCATAGCCATAAATTAATGGTACCAAAACGGTACCCATCGGCCTCTCGACCACCCCCGCCAACAACACCACCCGAACACATCATCTTCGCCGAACTGGTCCAGGCTCGAATGGGCCAAACAGCTACTCACCCACACCCTCACTGCCCCAGAACACGCAGCACCCATCCTCACCACCATCGGCTACATCAACTGGTGGGAAGACAGAAGAACAAAAGCCCACCAATACCTCCAACCCGCCCTCGACACCGACCCCGGCTACCGCTTAGCACGCCTCAGCGACCACATGCTCGGCGCCAGCATCATCGCAGGCTGAACAACAACAAAACCACCGCCTATCGAAAACAACATCGACATGCCGTGACGATATACGCGCATCAGACGAGCCCGAGCGTGCGCGTGGCGAAACTCTTGACTGTCGCTACTGATAATGCAGTTACAAAAGGCAGCGATTGACTCATGTGCTTCATCCCTTTGCCGATCTGGGGCACCAAAACAGGTAGAAGTAGTCATAGCGGCAAGTTGCGACCTGCCTTGTAACTTCCCCCGTCATTGAACGCCGTGTGTTAAGTTACCCGTTTTGCCGTCCGACTTAGGTGAGCCTAAACTAATAGGCGGCCCGTGGCCTCCGTTCCATCGCCTGCACCGTTCGCGGGCACCCCTTCATCCAGGTGGTTTTATGCGCATCTCCCTGCCTGCCTCCGTCTCTTTGGGACTGGCAGCACTCCTCACCTTGACCGGCTGCGGCTTTACTGGTTCGAGCACCGCCTCCAACCAGACCACCCAGGTTGCCGACAAGCAACAGCGGATCGTGGTGGACAACTTCAGGGCGCCTGTGGCCAACTGGGCGCTCGAAAGCGACGCCGCCTACATCCTGTCGCTCTCCGGCTGCCTCGAAACCCTGACGCGCTACGACGAAGCTGAAGGCAAGATCGTCCCGCTGCTCGCCACGGAGTGGAAGCAAACGTCACCGCTGGAGTGGGACTTCACCATCCGCGAAGGCGTCACGTTCCAGGACGGCACCCCGCTGACCGCGGAAGCCGTCGTCGGGTCCTTGCAGCGGGTCCTGAAAGCGGCAGTGCCTGCCAGGGCCTTCAACCCCAAAGTGGTCAGCGGTGTTGCTGCCCTCGACGAGCACACGGTCCGCATCACCACACCCACCGAGAGCCCCTTGGTTCCGTACCGGCTGGCCAGTGTAAACACCGGCGTTTTGTCACTTGCTGCCTTCAAAGGCGCCACCGTTGACCCGTTCGGGCACTGTACTGGCCCGTTCAAGCCCGTCTCCGAAAAAGCCAAGCAGTCCCTGACCCTGGACCGGAACGAGAAGTACTGGGGCGGCGAAGTGCAGCTGGCCGGAGCAGAAGTCCGCTTTGTGACCGACGGCGCCACCCGCACCACCCAGGTCCAGACGGGCGAGGCGGACATCTCCATGTCCATACCGGTCTCAGGCCTTGCCACCCTGGAAGCCGACAGCAACGTCAAGGTCCTCAAATCCGACTCCCCACGCACCGCCACGCTGTACATGAACAACGGGAAGGCGCCGTTCGACAAGGTGGAGTTCCGCCAGGCCGTCACCAAGGCGCTGGATCTTGAGGCCCTCGCCGCCAGTGTCTACGAAGGTGCCGCCATCCCGGCCAACGGTCCCTTCGCACCGTCCGAACCGTGGGCTGGCGGGAACCCCGGCGCTCCGAAGAAGGACGTGGACGCCGCCAAGAAGCTCCTCTCCGAGGCCGGCTACACCTCGGACAGCCCGCTGGAGATCATCGCGATCGACGAGCGTGCCGAGTTCGCCGACGTGGCAACGGTCATCCAGGACAACCTCAAGGCCGTGGGCGTTCCGGTGACCATTGTGACCAAGGAATATGCCGCCGTCGAGCCTGACCTCCTGTCCGGGAACTATGACATGGTGCTTAGCCAGCGCAACCGGCTGATCGACATCGCCGATCCGATCGGGTTCCTGACCGCCGACTACACCTGCGACGGCACCTACAACCTCAGCCACTTCTGCAACGAGGAGTACGACGCCATCATCGCCAAGGCTTCCAAGACCGCCGACGCCGAAGAGCGCTACGGCTTCTATGCCCAGGCCGGCAAGATCCTGAGGGACCAGGCCGTCAACGTGTGGCTGGTCAACGAACAGGCGATCGACGCTGTCCGCTCCAACGTCCTCGGCCACACCCAGGATCCGCTGGCGCGCTACGTGATCAGGGCACAGTCGGCGAAACCGGCGTCCTAACCAAGATGCTTTACTTGAAGACCCCGGATCGGGCCCGGCAATGATCCGGTTCCTCGCTCGACGGACAGCGGCCCTGGTGGCCGCTGTCCTCCTTGCGTCTTTCGCAGTGTTCCTGATCCCCTACGTCACCCCAGGCGATCCCGTGCGCAAGATCATCCGTTCACGCGTAGCAGGAGACATCATTGACGACTCGGCCGTGCAGGCACTGACAGCCGAACTGGACCTCCACGACCCGCTCTGGACGCAGTACCTGCGCTGGCTGGGACACCTGGCAAGCGGGGACATGGGATTGTCCTACACCAGCCGCACTCCCGTGGTCGACCAGATCCTGCCTGCACTCGGCATCACGCTCTCCATCGTCGTCCTGACCCTGGTGGTCGCTGCAGCGGTATCGCTGCTGCTGGGAGTTACGGCCGCGCTCAACGAGGGCCGCTTGCTGGACCGGGGCATCAGCGCCGTAACCCAGGCATTCATTGCCATCCCCGAATACTGGCTGGCCCCGATGCTGGTCCTGGTCTTCTCGCTGCAGCTTGCGCTGCTCCCCTCCGCTGGCTGGAGCGGCCCATCTTCCGCCGTGCTTCCCGTGGCTGTCCTGGCGCTCCGCCCCACCAGCTTCTTCACCTCAGCCGTGCGGGAAGGCGTCCTCCAGTCCTTCGCCTCCGACCACGTGGCAGCGGCCCGCAGCCGGGGAATGTCCCGCGCTGCCACTGTGGCACGGCACGTCATCCCCAACGGCCTCCTTCCACTGTCCACCTCGGTAGCCATCTGGTTCGCCGGACTGCTGGGCGGCTCGGTGATTGTGGAGGTCATGTTCTCCATCCCGGGCATGGGCAGGTTGATGTTTGACGGCGTAATCAACAGCGACATTCCCGTGGCGCAGGGTGCCGTGGTGGTTGTGGTGGTTTTCGCCGTGCTGCTCACCACCACCGCCGACCTGGTGCACACGTTCCTCAACCCGCGAATGAGGTCCACCGTTGCGTAGACTCCCCCTCCACCTGTGGGTGGCCTGTTCGGTTTTGGCCATCATCGTCGTCGGCATCCTGCTGTCGCCCTGGCTGGCCCCGTACCCGCCGGCCGGTCAGGACCTCGCCCACAGGCTCGCCCCGCCCAGCCCTGCCCACCTTTTGGGCACCGACCACCTCGGCAGGGACACACTCAGCAGATTGCTCGACGGCGGCCAGTTCTCCCTGACGCTGGCGGCACTGGCTACTGTGCTCACCGCACTCGTGGGCACGGCCATCGGCGTGCTGAGCGCGCGGCGGCGCGGCTGGCTGGACGAATTCCTGACCCGCACCAACGACGTCCTGCTCGCCATGCCGGAAATGGTGGTGGCCCTGTTCCTGGTGGCTGTCCTGGGAACCGGATACCACTCGCTGCTCCTAGCCCTGACCGTGACAGGGTGGACACCGTTCGCCCGGCTCGCCCGCTCACTGGCATTGGATGTCTCGGCGCGCGGGTTTGTCGAAGCGGCGCACGTGCTGCGGTGTCCGCCCTCGTTCATCGTGATGAAGCACATCATCCCGCACTTGGCCGGACCACTCCTGGGCCAGGCAACCCTGCGTTTTGGCCATTTCCTCATCAGCGTTGGGGCCCTGTCCTACCTGGGCCTGGGCGTCCAGCCACCACAGTCGGATTGGGGTTCCATGCTGGCCGCTGCCCAGCCCTACGCAGCGCGGGCTCCGCTGACCATCCTGGCTCCCGGCCTGGTGATTTTCGCCGTCGCCCTGTCCGTAACGCTCCTGGGCCAGCACCTCTCGCGGACGTCCAGGCTGACCACAGCCCAGGTTCTCGCTCCGGAGGCGGTGCCCGCCAATGCATAACGGATTGGTGATCGAGGGCTTGCACGCAGGCCTGAGGGATTCCCCAGGATCGCAGGTCATCCTCCACGACATCACTCTGCACGTGGAGCCGGGGGAATTCGTCGCGTTGGTGGGAGCCTCCGGCAGCGGCAAGACCATGACATCTCTGTCCATCACCGGGTTGCTTCCCGGCAACGTGGCCATCCAGTCCGGGTCCATCCGGTTGGGCGGAACGGAACTGCGCGACCTCAGCGAAGGTGAGCTGAACCGGGTGCGCGGCGGACGGATCGGCATGCTCCACCAGCAGCCCAAGCGTATGTTCAACCCCCGGATGACCGTGGAAGGCCACATTCGGGAACCGCTCAAGCTGCACTGCGGCCTCCGTGGACGCGAAGCCCGCACGGAGGTGCTCCGTCTTCTCGCGGATGCGGGCTTCGAGCAGCCCGGCAGCGTGGCCGCGTCCTATCCCCACCAGCTGTCCGGAGGCATGGCACAGCGCGCCATGATGGCTGTGGCCATGGCCGGGCAGCCCGAACTGCTCCTTGCCGACGAACCCACCTCGGCCCTGGACAAGGTGCTCGAACGCCAGGTCCTGGAACTGCTGGACCAGCAGCGGAGGAACCACGGACTCGGGGTTCTCTGCATCACCCATGACCTGGCCACGGTGTCCGCGTTTGCGGACCGCGTGATCCTCATGAAGGACGGCCGGGTCCTGGAAGAAGGCGCTACCCGGACCGTCCTGGCATCCCCGAAGACCCATTGCAGTACGTGGGAACTCCTTCAGGCCTCGGCCCTGGATCCGCGGGAGGACGGCGAACACGGGCCAGCGGACTCGGAGAAGAACACCGGGACCATCCTGGATCTCAACGGCGTGACCAAGACCTTCCCGTCCGGTTTCCGTAAGACAACAGCGGCCCTGAAAAATGTCACGCTCTCGCTGCGGCAAGGTGAAATCCTGGGCGTGCTGGGCCAGTCAGGTTCGGGCAAAAGCACGTTGGCGCGGCTCCTGGTGAGCCTTGGCACGCCGGATTCGGGAAAGATCACCACGGCGCCGGACGCTGGCGTCCAATTGGTGTTCCAGGAACCCTTCGACGTCTTCGATCCCCGCATGACGCTGCTCAAAAGCCTGGAAGCGCCCCTGCTTCGATCCTCGGGCACCGCTGTCGACCGGATCGAACGCATCCACCAGACTGTCAGGGAAGTGGAACTCGACCCGGCGATTTTGGAACGGCGGCCAGGGCAGTGCTCCGGCGGCCAGTTGCAAAGGCTGACCATCGCCCGTGCGCTGTTGCTCGAACCCGCTGTCCTCATCTGCGACGAAGCAACGTCTGCGCTGGACGCCATTACGCAGCGCAAGATCCTTGACTTGTTGCTCAGGCTGCATCGGAGCCGTGGGTTGTCCCTGATCATGATCTCCCACGACATGAACGTGATCCGGTACATGAGCCACCGTGTTGCCGTCTTCTACCGGGGCGAAGTGGTGGAGCTTGCGTCTGTGGCGGATTTCTTCGCCGAGCCGCGGCACGAGCACAGTAAACAACTGGTGGCGGCAGTTCTTCCGCTGACCCGGGGAATTCCTGATGGCGCGCCCACAACGGCCTGAACCGTCCACGCTCTGAAGTCCATCTCGTCTTCAATATCGGTTATAGGCAGTTGTGCCCTTCCTGCGCTCCCGAGCGTCAAATGCGAAGACGACTCATAACGTAGTCTTACCTCGCGTTGACTCGGCACCTTGGCCGTACGGCCCCTCGCGCACGCCGACAGGCCACTGACAAATCCCACAGCCGGATCATATCGTCAACAATGCACAATCTTCGTCGACAGTAGACGACGGTATCCAGAGAAGAGAGACGCTATGACAGCCTTCACCATCCTCCCTGCGCTGCCGGTGGCACCGGACCCTCAACGCCTCGAGCGCGCGGATGAGGTAATCCGCTCCCTCAACTTGCCCACCCATGGCATCGCCGTCCATGACCCCGCGACCGCCGAGACCATTGCCCACGTTCCGGACTCCGACGCAGACGGCGCACTGACTGCCATTGGCAAGGCCGACGCAGCTGGGTCGGCCTGGACCCGCAGCAGCCTTCGCCAGCGCGCGGACGTACTGCACGCGTGGTACCACGAGCTGGTTGCGCACCGAGGAGTTGGCACATCTCATCTCACGCGAGATGGGCAAGCCACTTGCCGAGGCCCGGGGCGAGGTCAAGTACGGCACCGACTTTGTCCGCTGGTACGCCGAAGAAGCAGTACGGCCCGCCGGGAACTTTCGGGACACGCCCGACGGCGGCGCAAGCCTCCTTACGCGGCGCTCACCCGTTGGGCTGGCGGTACTGATCACGCCTTGGAACTTCCCCCTGGCCATGGCCACCCGGAAAATCGCACCGGCTCTGGCGGCGGGATGCCCCGTCGTCATCAAGCCCGCGACCCTCACTCCCCTGACGACGTACTTTGCCATCCATCTCGCCATTGAGGCGGGCGTGACCGAAGACCTGATCCAGGTCATCACGACATCCAATTCCGGAGCTTTCAGCGAAGCCGTCCTGCTCTATCCCCGGGTTCGGAAAGTTTCGTTCACCGGATCGACACCGGTGGGCCGCCAACTCCTGCAGCTTGCCGCCCGGAACGTGCTCCGCAGCTCCATAGAACTCGGCGGCAACGCACCCCTGATCATCTTCGACGACGCAGACTTGATCGCGCAGTGGAAGGCACATTCGCTGCCAAACTGCGCAATGGCGGACAGTCCTGCATCGGGGCAAACCGCATCTATGTCCAGGAGACAATTGCAGACGATTTTGCTGCGGCGCTCACCGAACGCTTCGCAAAGGTCGCCGTATGAAGCGGCCTGAGCCGCGATACAGGACTCGGCGCGCTGATCGACGACCGGGCAGTGGCCCAGGTGCGGGCCTATACAAGGAACGCCGTGGATTTGGGCGCCAGCTTGCTGACGGGCGGCCATGGTTACGACTCCCCCGGAAATTTCTTTGCCCCGACCATTCTGGACCACGTCACCGAAGACACCGATGTTGCCAGATCAGAAATTTTTGGACCGATCGCCGCCATACAGCGATTCAGCACAGAGGACGAAGCGGTAACCCGCGCCAACGCCACTGAGTTCGGCCTGGCTGGCTACGTCTTCACGGAAAACCTCGACCGCGCTTTGAATGTCGCGGACCGACTCGAGACGGGGATCGTGGGTATCAACCAAGGCGTCCCGTCGAATGCGGGCGCCCCCTTCGGCGGCATCAAGCAGTCCGGCCTCGGAAGCGAGGGAAGCGCCGAAGGTCTTAAAGAATATGAAAACATTCGGTTCTACGACGTCGCCCGCCGGGCCACGGCCTAAGATCGGCGCTTCAGGCACCGTTGGCCGGCGCGGAGGCTGAGGCGCCGGCTTTGTCGGAAGACCCGGCGGCGCACGCCTGCGGGAGCGAGGGGTCGGAAATAAATCGTTGACAATCTACAAAAGGCGGCGTATTGTCGACAATCGACGGGATCCTTGTACTGGAGATGGTCATGTGAGCACTTCGTCGACAATCGGCAAGAATTAGCAGCAGGAGACAATTGTGGTTTTTCAAAACAAGCCAAAGTTCGTCACGTTCGACATGAACGGGACGCTCATCAAATTTGCGATCAACGACACCATGCGCGACGTCTTGGGCGTTCGCCTGCCCGTAGAGGTAGCGGACGAGTACTTGCGGCTTTGCAAGGCGTATCGGATCGACGAGTGCACGGGCGAGTACAAGCCGTTCCACCAGATTGTCGCCGACTCCATGGCGCGCGCTTCACGCAAAGTGGGCATTGAGTTCCGCGCCGAGGACGCCCGCGAGGTCTACGACAGGATTCCCACGTGGGGTCCTTACCCCGGCGTGACCGAAGCGTTGAACCGCTTGGCAGAAGCAGTACCGCTAGTGATCATCACCAACAGCGACACCGCGGTCGCCGAGCGCCTCGCCGCCAATCTCAAGGCTCCCTTCGAGGTCATCATTACCGCCGAGCAAATGGGCATGTACAAACCGCGGCTCGGTGCCTTCGAGTACATGTTCGACAAGCTTGGAGTCTCCCCCGACGAGATCGTCCATGTCTCCGCCAGCCCGATGTACGACCACCGCTCGGCAGCCATCATGGGCATCGAGAACAAGGTGTACGTCGACCGCGGCTTCGAGCACGACGAGCACTGGCTCAACTACGAGCGAATCACCGACATCGCGGACCTGCCGACTCTCTTTGGCCTGCCGCGTTCGGTTTCCTGAAACGAGGCACACAGGTGATTCGTTGCCGGGCAGTCGCATCATGAGCCTTCCTTTACCTCAATCAGTCCGGGGCGGGACTGCTTCGCAAAGGTTGGCGAATCTGGGATTGGAGCTCCCGGTGCTGACTGCCAACGCCTACTACGTGGACCACAACCAGGTGGGGGAAAGCATTCACATCTCGGGCCAACTGCCCTTCCGCGACGGTGAACTGCTGGGTAAAGGCGTCGTCGGCCGGGATGTTGACCTGGAGACGGCCAGGGAGCTGGCCCGTCATGCCGCGTTGAATTGCCTCGCCGCCGCTGTCCAGGCCGTGGGCGACCTTGACAAGGTCCGGGTCGTGCAGATGCTGGTGTTCGTATCCAGTCCGCCGGACTTTGGTCTGCAGTCCAAGGTCGCAGAAGGGGCAAGTGAATTGCTTATCGAAGTTCTCGGTGAAAAAGGACGCCATTCCCGCACCGCCATAGGAGTAGCCGGGCTGCCACTGAATACTCCTGTCGAGATTCAGATGGTCTGCACGGCCGCTTCTTAGGGGCGCCGCCCTTGTTCGGGACCGGCAAATGCCGGTCCCGAACAAGATCATCATCGAGGAACCGGAACCTCCAACCTCGAATTTTTGACAACTCAGAATCATGAGGAGTAAACGTGAACCGGCTTCAACGGGTGCTGGAGGCACTGGCTGCCAGGATTGACACCCCCGCCCCCATCATTTTGACCGACGTGATGCAGGGCAACATCGACCGTGTGCAGGCTTTTGCCAAGGAACGTGGACTGAATGTCCGTCCGCATGTGAAGACGCATAAGTGCCTCGAGATCGGGCGGCGCCAGATCAAGGCCGGGGCGGTCGGCATTACCGCAGGCAACGTGGGCGAAGCAGAAGTTTTCGCAGCGGCAGGGTTTGACGACATCTCCATCGCCTACCCGATCTGGCCTTCAGGGACCAAGGGATTGCGGCTCCGGAAGCTTGCTGTCACCACACGGCTACGGGTCGGCGTCGACAACTTTTCGGCAATCGATGCCATCGCTGAGGCTATGGGTTCTGATGCCGGACGGCTGGAGGTCGTGATTGAGGTTGATTGCAGAGCCGGCCGATCTGGCGCTCCCCCTCAGGCCGCCGGCGACCTCGCCGTCGCCGCACGTAAGAGAGGCCTGGTACCGGTGGGCGTCTTCACCTACCCCGGCCACGGGAGTTCCGGACCGGACGCCCGCAAGCGTGCCGCAATGGACCAGGAAGCAGCGCTGACCGACGCCGTGCGTAGCTTCAAGGCCGTAGGCATCACTGCCGACGTGGTCAGCGCAGGCTCCACACCCACCATCGAATTCGCAACGAGCGGCATCATCACCGAAATCCGGCCCGGTGAATACGTTTTCAACGATCTCAACAACACCCGGCTTGGTGCCTGCACCGAAGACCAGATCGCCCTGTTCGTCGCTGGAACCGTGGTCAGTGATTGGGTTCCTAAACAGGTCATCCTTGATGTGGGCACCAAAGCATTGAGCAGGGAAGGCAACCCGGAAATCGGCTTCGGTGCAGTGGCCGGCACTCAGGCAGTCCTTTCCAAACTCAACGAATACCACGGCTTCCTGCCGCTGCCCTCGGGTGCTCAATTCCCGATCGGCACAGTGCTGCCCGTGGTCCCGAACCACGTGTGCCCCGTAGTGGTCAACTTCGAGGAATACATCGTCACCGACAGTACGGGCACCACCTTGGAACACTGGCCCGTCGACGCCCGCGGCTTCCTCAACTAAGCACATCGGACAGGTACGACTCCACGACCTGCCCACCACAAATTCCAACCAGGAGAATCAGACATGAGACTTGACAAAGTTACGGCCCTGGTCACCGGTGCCAACAGTGGAATCGGGCAAGCTGTGTGCGCCCACTTCCGCCGCGAAGGGGCACGGTTGCTGCTGACCGGACGCAAGGAACAGATCGACGGCGCGCAACCCGGGGACCTGTACGTCCCGGGAGACCTCAACGACGAGGAGTTCGTCAAAAGTCTCGCCCGGGAGGCTGCCGAAACGTACGGCACCGTCGACGTCGTCGTACTCAACCATGGCCTTCAAGTCAGTGGCCCGCTGACCGAGATGGCCTACGAGGACGCGAAGAACGTGCTTCACAGCAACCTGCTCAGCTCGTTCCTGGTGATGAAGCACTTCGCGCCGCTGATGCCTGCTACCGGAGGATCTTTTGTCCTGGTCAGCTCGCGGCTCGGGATGGTAGGCAAGCCGGATGAGGTCTTGTACTCTGCAGCCAAGGGCGGCCTGATCATGCTCGCAAAGGGCGCAGCCATCGAGTGGGCCGAGCGAAACATCCGAGTGAACGTCGTCGCGCCCGGCCTCACGGCCACGCCGGTCATCGAAGCCTCGTTCCAGCGAAGGACCGACCCGGAGGCCTACCGCCGTCAACGTGAAGGACAGATCCCCCTCCAGCGTTTAGCCACGCCCCAGGAAATCGCTGATGCAGTCCTCTTCCTCGCATCATCGGAGTCGTCCTACGTCACCGGTGCCACACTGCCCGTCGACGGCGGATATACCGCCTTCTAATTGCTGACAAACAACGTAGGACTACAAATGACAACCGCCACGGCAGTACACCGAAACGGAGACCTCGGCTTTTGGATGGCCGGACTCGAAGACAAGAAGCGCTCCTATGCCCGGTTCGCCGGGGAGCATTCTTTAGACCTGGCAATCGTGGGAGGCGGTTACACGGGACTGTGGGCGGCCTACTTCGCCAAGAAGCTCGAACCCTCACTCTCGGTTGCGGTCTTCGAAGCAGAACAGATTGGATATGGCGCCTCCGGCCGGAACGGCGGCTGGCTGTCGGCGATGCCCGCTGGGAACCGTGCCCGGTTCGCCCGGGCAACGACGGATGGTATCGAGGCCAGCCGCGCCCTGCAGCGGGAGTTTGTTGCCGGCGTCGACGCCGTCTTGGAGATCCTGCGCGAGGAAGGCATCGATGCTGATCAGCGCAAGAGCGGTGCGCTGGTCGCTGCCCACACAAAAGCAGGCCTCGACCGACTCGTTTCCAGGCGCGACGCTGATTGGAAGTACGGGTTGACCGAAGACGACGTCTATCTAATCGGCCGTGACGAGTTCAAGAAAGAAGTAGACATCTCCACCGTCCACGGGGGTCTGGTCTATAAGCACTGTGCACGTATCCATCCGGCAAAACTCGTCCACGGACTGGCGGGCACTCTCACATCCATGGGCGTCAGCATCTACGAGGGCAGTCGTGTCGGGAGCATCAACGGAAAGACCCTGACGCTGGACAACGGGCGGGTGACCGCTGAAAAGACCTTCATCTGCACCGAGGGGTACTCCGGTCCCCTGCTTGGCAGCAGGAGCCTGATACCCATCAACTCCTCGATGATAGTGACCAAGCCCCTGCCGGACGAAGCATGGCGACACATCGGCTGGAATGGACCGCAGTGCCTCAGCGACTCCGCGCACACCTTCATCTACTCCCAGAGGACAGCCGACGGCCGCATTGCCATCGGCGGCCGGGGAAAACCCTACCGGTATAACTCCGGGACGGGCGGTGCAGGTTCAACCGCCGGGTCCACCGTCGACCTGCTGTCCACCAAGCTTCGTACCTTCTTCCCGGACATAGACTTCGAAGTAGAGCATGCCTGGTCCGGTGTTCTCGGGGTGACCCGGGACTGGAACGGAGGCGTTCACTGGGATCAGGCTTCCGGAATCGGTTCATCAACCGGATACGCCGGGCACGGCGTCACCGCGGCATATCTGGGCGGCAGGACTCTGGTGGAACTGGCATTCGAACAGAAGACAGAGCGAACGTCACTTCCCTGGGTGGGATACCGGCCGCCTAGATGGGAACCCGAGCCGATTCGCTGGCTAGGTGTCCATAGCATGTACAGCCTGTTCGGCTTTGCTGACACGTGGGAGGAACACCGGAATTCCACCAAGACCTCGCTCCTGGCCAAGTTCGGCAGCAGGCTCGCTGGCCTCCACGAGTAGCTTGGCCCACGTTTGGGGGCCCCTGCCGGTATGATCGACAATCGACAGAAAGGTGGCCAATGGACAAGAAATTCACTTGGCAGGAACAGCGGACCACGACGCCGGACGGAGTGTACCGCGTGCTGCGTACAGCGATCCTGGTTGGAACTGTGCCTCCGGGAGAACAGTTACGTGAGACGCACATTGCCACGGATCTCGGTATCAGCCGATCACCCCTCCGGGAAGCACTCACCCGGCTTGAAGAGGAGGGATTGGTAGTAAAGGTCCCGTTCAAGGGATCGTTCGTAGTGGAGGTGAGTGCCCGCGACATCGCCGAAATCGCTTCGATTCGACTGCTCGTCGAGCCTTACGCCGCAGAACTCTCCGCCGCGACGCTGCGCGGTCCCGAGCGGCTGAAGCTGAAGCACACCATCGAGGAACTTTACCGCGCCGCGGACACAAGCGATATTCCTGCCAGCATTGACGCCCACCTCCGTTTCCACAAGCTGTTTTACGAGTTCTCCGGGAATAAGGCATTGCACGCGCTGTGGAACGGGTGGGAGAACAAGCTAAGGCTCTATTTCGCCGCCGACCATCCTACTTACAACGACCTTCATGAGCTCGCCGTTGAGCACGAGAGGCTCGCTGAGCATGCCCTCGAGGGAGACACGGAAGCCTTTCGCCGGGAAATGAAGAAACAGTTCCACAACGCGCTCAAAGGCGAAGAAGCCACGGACCGCGGCTGAGTGGCCGCGGCCCAAACATTGCCTGTCAAAGCGTGGTGGCATCCAGGACAAACCTGAACCGGACGTCGCTGGCCAGGACCCGGTCAAAGGCTTTGTTGATGTGTGCAGCGTCCACTACTTCGACTTCCGCTCCCAGGCTGTGGGCGGCACAGAAATCGAGCATTTCCTGGGTTTGCCGGATTCCGCCCATCTTGGAACCGCTGAGATTACGCCGCGCCGAGATCAGGGACCACGCGCGCTGGCTCAGCGGCTTCGAAGGAAGCCCCACCAGGACCAGCGTGCCTCCCAAACCCAGCAGAGAAAGGAACTGGTCCACGTCAATTTCTGCGGAAACGGTATTAATGATCAGATCGAACCTGTCCCGCAGCAAAGCGAAGGTTTCATGGTCCGGCGTCGCGAAGAAGTGATCGGCTCCGAGCCGGCGTGCATCCTCTTCCTTCTTCCGGGACTGGCTCAACACCGAGACTTCGGCTCCCATCGCGGCGGCAAGCTTTACACCCAAGTGTCCCAGGCCACCCATGCCGACTATGGCCACGCGTTTGCCGGGTCCCGTCCCCCACTGGCGGAGCGGCGTATACATGGTGATTCCCGCGCAAAGGAGAGGCGCGGCAGCCTCCGGCGCCAGCCCGTCGGGAATACTCAGCACATAATTTTCGTCCACGACGATGCTGGTGCTGTAGCCGCCGGCAGTGGGCAGCCCATCAGGTCCAATGGAGTTGTAGGTGCTTGTTGAACCGTTCAGGCAGTATTGTTCCTCTCCGGAGCGGCAGTTCACGCACTCCCGACAGGAATCCACGAAGCATCCCACTCCGACCAGGTCGCCTACGGCATGGCGTGTCACACGCACACCTGCGGTCTCCACAACGCCTACGACTTCATGTCCAACCACCAGCGGATAACGCACCTGCGACCATTCGCCACGGGCCGCATGAATGTCGGAGTGGCAGATACCGGTATAGAGGATGGAGATCAGGACCTCATGATCTCCGGGCTCTCTGCGGGTGATGGTCCCGGGCCTCAGAGGTAAGTTCGGTGCGTCTGCGACGTAGGCCTTGGCTTGTGAAGGCACGGGGGTGTCCTTTCAGTTCGAAGTGTGCCGTGCTGTCTTCGAGGCGCGCTTTTCCCCTGCATGCGTGGTCCAGGCTGCCGACAATCCTCCGCCGCCGATCGTCAGGAGCAACAGCCCGCTCACCAGATTGAGAGCGCCGTTGGCAAAGACACAGGTAGTACCACCCGTGACAGCCAGGACTGCCATCACGGCTGCGAAAGCACGCATGTGGAGGTGGCCCTAGTTGGAGGGGAAGTTGTAGGAAGCGCCGGAGGCGTGGTGGGTTTCGGGCCAGCGGGAGGTCACTACCTTGCCGCGGGTGTAGAAGGAGACGCCTTCGGGGCCGTAGATGTGCTTGTCACCGAACAGGGAGGCTTTCCAGCCGCCGAAGGAGTGGTAGGCCACCGGGACCGGCAGGGGAACGTTGATGCCGATCATGCCCACGGTGACCGAGCGCTGGAACTTCCGGGCTGCGGCTCCCGAGGAGGTGAAGATCGCGGTGCCGTTGCCGTACGGGTTGGAGTTGATCAGCTTGATGCCCTCTCCGAGGGTGTCCACGCGGACCACCACCAGGACGGGTCCGAAGATTTCCTCCTGGTAGGCGGTCATCTCGGTCTTGACGTGGTCGATCACCGTCGGGCCCACCCAGAAGCCGTCTTCGTGCCCCGGGACGACCAGGTCACGGCCGTCGACCACCATCGCAGCACCGGCGGTTTCGGCTTCGGTGACGATCCGGAGGATGCGCTCCTTGGAGGCCGGAGTGATCACCGGGCCCATTTCAGCGCCGGGCTCGGTGCCGTTGCTGACCTTCACGGCCAGGGCACGCTCTTCGACCTTCTTCACCAACAGATCAGCAGCATCCCCGACCGCGACGGCAACAGAGATTGCCATGCACCGCTCCCCCGCCGAGCCGAAAGCAGCGGCAGCGAGGTGGTCCGCGGCGTTGTCCAGGTCAGCGTCCGGCAGCACGATCGCGTGGTTCTTCGCCCCACCCAGGGCCTGGACCCTTTTGCCGTGCTTCGTTGCGGTTTCGTGGACGTACTGGGCGATCGGGGTGGACCCGACGAAGCTGATGCCGTCCACGTCCGGGTGGGTCAGGAGGCCGTCGACGGTGTCCTTGCCGCCGTGCAGGACCTGGAACACGCCGTCGGGCAGGCCGGCTTCCTGCCACAGCCTGGCCAGCAGCAGCGACGGGGACGGGTCCCGCTCGGAGGGCTTGAGGATGAACGCGTTACCGGTGGCGATGGCCATCGGGGCCATCCACAACGGCACCATCACCGGGAAGTTGAACGGGGTAATACCGGCCACCACACCGAGGGGTTCGCGGAAGGAGAAGACGTCAATGCCGGTGGAGACCTGGTCCGAGTAGTCACCCTTGAGCAGCGAGGGGATGCCGCAGGCGAATTCGATGACTTCCAGGCCACGGCCGATCTCGCCCTTGGCATCGGAGAGGACCTTGCCGTGCTCGGCCGTGATCAGTTCAGCGAGTTCGTCCACGTGCGCTGCGACGAGTTCACGGAACTTGAACAGCACCGCGGTGCGCTTGGCCAGGGAAATGTCACCCCACGTGTCAGCAGCTTTGCGGGCAGCCGCCACGGTGCTGTTGAGGTCGTCCTCGTTGGCCAGGCGCAGCTCGGCGGTGACCTGCCCGGTGGCCGGGTTATACACCGGCCGGGTATCGTTTCCTGAACCAGAGGACTCGGCGCCGTTGATGAAGTGGTTGATGGTGGTCAAAGTGGTCGTCGTCGAGGAAGGCATTGGGTTTCCTTAGGCAGGATGAGCTGAAGTTGTTGAAAGGGACAAAGCACGAACGGTTAAATGCCCGGAACGAAACCAAGCTGCTTGTCCACGATGTTTTCGAGTGGTTCGTTGTTGACGTAACGGCGGAGGTTCGCCACGAACAACTTGCCCAGCTCATCAAGGTAGTCCTCCGTGTCGCCGCTCATGTGGGGGGTGAGGATGACGTTCTCCAGGGTCCACAGTGGATGACCTGCAGGCAGGGGTTCAGGATGCACCACATCGAGTGCGGCACCCCTGATCGCCCCTGTGGTGAGCGCATGGACAAGGGCGTCGGTGTCTACCAGTTCCCCACGTCCCACGTTGATGAGCACGGAAGTGTCCTTCATGGCGTCAAGGACCCGCCCGTCCACCAGCCCTTTGGTGTCCAAGGTCAGCGGCGCTGCGAGCACGACGTAGTCGTAGGCATGGACGACGGAAGCCAGCGATTGTGAGGCATGGACTGTACCGAAGGCAGCATCGCCGGCCCGCGCGGTCCTCCCGGCGCCGTCAACAACCATGCCAACGGCCCGGAAAAGGGCGGCGATTTCGCGCCCGATGGATCCTGTTCCCACAACCACGGCGGTCTGCCCCTGGAGCCTGCGTGTGGTCCTGTGTTGCCAACTTTGGGCCTGCTGGAGCTTAAAGGACGCGTGGGAGTCTTTGGCCATGTCCAGAACAAAACCGAGCGCGAACTCCGCGATCGCCCGTGAGAGCACTCCACGGGAATTCGTATAGGTCACGTCACTCGCAACCAGCCCATCGAACATCAACTGGCTCACCCCGGCCGCGGAAACATGCACCCACCGCAGCGACAAAGCCGCATCCCAGTTCTCCCGCAGCGCGGGGGAAAACGAATGCCACTGATACAGCACGTCCGCGCCGTCCAAGGCTTCGGCGAGCCCGTCAGCCTTGGTCAGCCGAACGTCAGCCAGTTCCTGGATCTCGGCCAACCGCGGCGGCAACGCTTCCCGGTACAGCGTTGCCACCACGGGGCGAGGCCGTCCGCCGGAGACGCTCACGACGCCGGTGCTGCCGCGGGGGCCGTGGCAGCGTCCAAGGTCGGAACGGCATCGATGGAATCGATGGCGGCCAGGACCGCAGCCGTGAACTCGGAGGTGGAAGAGGTACCGCCGACATCGCGGGTTCCCAGTCCTTCACGGAGGACCGACTCGAACGCCGCCTGCAGGTGGTTGGCTGCCTGCTTGTGGCCGAGATGTTCCAGCATCATTGCCCCGGACCACATTTGGCCAACCGGATTCGCAAGTCCCTTGCCCGCGATATCCGGCGCCGAGCCATGGACGGGTTCGAAGAGCGACGGGAAGTCGCCTTCCGGATTCAGGTTGGCGCTGGGCGCTACTCCAATGGAACCCGTCACGGCGCTGCCAAGGTCTGACAGGATGTCTCCGAGCAAGTTTGATGCGACGATCACGTCGTAGGTCCACGGCTTCAACACCAGGTGGGCGGCCAAGGCGTCCACCAGCTCACTGCTAAGTGAAATGTCCGGATAGAGCCGGGCCGTTTCTTCAACGACTTCGTCCCAGAACGGCATGGTGTGGATGATGCCGTTGCTCTTGGTGGCCGAGGTCACGCGCCCGCCCCTGGCTGAAGCCTGGGAGGCCGCGTAGTGCGCTGCCCGGGAGACTCCCAAACGCGTGAAAATCGTCTCCTGTATGGCGCTTTCGTGGGGCAACCCGCGGTACATGCGGCCGCCGACTTCCGAGTATTCGCCCTCGTTGTTCTCACGGACAATGAGGATATCGATCGGTTCCTTCGACGCGAGCGGCGACTTCACGCCGTCGAGCGTTTTGACCGGGCGGACGTTGATGTACTGCTGGAATTCGCGGCGGATGGGGATCAACAGCCCCCACAGCGATTCCGCGTCGGAGACCTGCGGCGAGCCGACAGCACCCAGGAAGATGGCCTCGTGCCGGGCCAGCTGCTCAAGGCCATCCTCAGGCATCATCCGGCCGTGGCGCAGGTAGTAGTCCGAACCCCAGTCGAAGTGCGTGAATTGCAGGTCCAGGGAATGAAGCCGGGCGATTCGTTCCAGGCATTCCAGTGCGGCGGGAACAACTTCCTGGCCGATACCGTCACCGGCAATAACGGCAATTTTGTGGGTGGTCATACTGCTCCGTTCGTGGTGGCGGCGAACTGCTGCCAGCCTGAGGATGTTTTAGGCAATTGGATGATGGTGTTCTTTGGTTCGGTCATTTCGCGCACGGTGTGCTTAACGCCTTCCCTTCCTACGCCGCTTCTCTTGAATCCGCCGAAGGGCATCGAATCGATCCGCACGTCGCTGGTCTCGTTGATGACAACTGACCCCACGTGAAGCTGCTGCGCGATGGCCAGTGCTTCACCAAAAGATTCAGTGAAAACGCCGGCCTGAAGGCCAAATTCCGTGTCATTGGCCGCACGAACAGCATCCTGGACCTCGATGAACGGAAGAACACTAACCACCGGGCCGAAGACTTCCTCCCGGATCACACGGCAAGCGGACGGGACGTCCGTGAGGACAGTTGGGGCAAAGTATGCACCAAGCCGACGTCCGCCGACGTGGACGGTGGCACCAGCGGCCTTCGCCTCTTCCACCCAATCCTCCACGCGCCGCGCCTCCGCTTCGCTGATGAGGGGCCCGATATCTGTTGTGCGTTCCAGCTTCGGGCCGGACCGCAGCGCTTTGGTTCCGCGCACAACGTCATCAAGGACCCGTTCGAAGAGTGAAATGTGTACGTAGACCCTCTGGACGGACAGGCAGTTCTGGCCAGCCACGCCGAAAGCCCCTGCCACGATCGCCTGCGCAGCTTCTCCTGCGTTCGCATCAGCGCAGACGATCGTGGCATTGTTGCCGCCAAGTTCCGAGAGGATTTTCTTGGCGCCGGCGGATGAAGCAATCCTGTCCGCCGTTTTTGGCCCCCCGGTGAAAGAGATCAAGTCCACCTGGGGGTCAGTCACAAGGGCCTCGGAAACGCCCGGGCCCGCAACGATTGCAGCCACCCGCCCGGCGGGTACTCCAGCGTCCAATAGCAACTGAATGAAGGCCAGCCCTGTCAGGGGCGTCCGTCCGGAAGGTTTGAGCACGACGCCGTTGCCTCCGATGAGCGCCGGGCCCAGCTTATGCGCCACAAGGTTCAGCGGATCGTTGAACGGCGTGATGGCTGCAACGATTCCCACAGGCTTGCGGTTGTACCAACCAAGCTTTCCCGTGCCTGCCAAACTGTCTTCGAAAGCCAGGGTCTCGCCCTGGAGCTCTCCGGAGGCAGCAGCCGAAAGCCTGAGCGTCTCGATGCAACGGAGGACTTCACGTTCGGCTTCGTTGATGGTCTTGCTGCTTTCTGCAGCAATGATGTTGGCGAAACGTACCGCCTGTCCGCGAAGCAATTCAGCCGCCTTTTCCAAAGACTCCCTACGCCGGCGCAGGGGCCAATCAACCTCCAGCAAATGCCGGTGGATGTGGGCAACGGCGCGTCGCACGTCCTCCGGGGTGGACGAACATACGGTTCCCAGAAGGAGCCCATCTTCAGGATCCCGGACTTCGACGGTCATGTCCGTCGTTTGCCAGGTTCCTTCAAAGAAGGCGCCTCCCTGCAGGTCTGCGACCTGTGTCCGCTGGTATGCGGTCTCTCCGACGGATTTTGGCCGCAGCCCACCCACGGTTGTCTTTGTCGTCATCCGAAGCCTTACTGATTGATACTTGCTGTGTTGCCTGAAGCGGGTTTACTTCACGCGGTCGATGATCTTGGCCGCAGCGCCGATGAAGGGCAGGAACCACGGCGGGCCGAAGTGGCCGGGCACCGGGGGGTTCTTCAAGTCGCCCCACACGTTCGCGGACTTGTCCCCTCCCATGTAATGGGCCATGCGCTTGCCCATGTGGGCCGCCATCTGGACACCATGCCCGCTGTAGTTGAGCGAGTAGAAAAGTCCATCGTGCTCCCCGGCGTGGACCATCTGGTCCATGGACAGGTCCACCAGTCCGCCCCAGATGTAATCCACCTTTGCGTTGGACAGGTACGGGAAGAGTTCGAGCATGGCCTTGCGGAGAATTGCGGCACTCTTGACATCCGAGTCCGGGCTGGAAAGCGCGAACCTGGCACGGCCCCCGAAAAGAAGCCTGTTGTCCGGGGTGATCCGGAAGTAGTAGGTCAGCATCTTGCTGTCGGAAGCCATCCGGCGATTCGGCAGGATCCGGTTGACCACGTCTTCCGGCAACGGTTCGGTACAGATGATGAAGCTGCCAACAGGAATCACCCGGCGCTGCATCCACGGGGTGACGTTGCCCGTGTATCCGCTGGTGGCCACGAGCACCTGCTTCGCCCGCGCGATGCCGCGCGTCGTATGCACGTCATAAACCGTGCCGTTGACCCGCTTCAGTTCCGTCACGCCTGCGTTCTCGCAGACCTGTGCGCCGGCGTTGGCTGCCGCGCCGGCCAGTCCGTGGGCGAACTTGCCCACGTGGAGTCCGGCTCCCAAGGGGTCCATCATGGCGCCCTGGTAGAAGTTGGTTCCGATCTCGCTGTGGATATCGGCCTTCGGAATCAGCGTGACATGGTGGTCCACGAGCTTGGCCAGCAACTCCTGGGACTTTTTGAAGCCGTCGTTGTGCGACTCGTGGTAGGCCAGCGAGAGCTTGCCGAAGCGGTTGAAGTCGCAATCGATCGCGTAGTCATGGACCAGCTTCTCGATGCTGTCGATCGCGTCGTTGTACTCGCGGAAGTACTCCACGGCACGGGCCTCGCCGTACCGCTTGACCGCTGAGCTGAAACCGATGGCGAGCCCGGTCGTGGCCATTCCGCCGTTGCGGCCGGATGCCCCCCAGCCCACGGTGTGGCGTTCGAAGACCGCGACGCTCGCGCCCTGCCGGGCAAACTCAAGCGCAGCGGACAAGCCTGTAAAGCCGGCACCGATAACCGCGACGTCGACGTTATCCGGCACGGGCGTGCTGCGGTAGTCACCGGAAGGCTCGGCTGTGTCCAGCCAGTAAGGGATGAGTTTCACGGGATGGCCTTTCGCCTCAGGGAATCGGGATCAGAGACCGAGGTGCTTATTGATCTCGTCGAGGGACTTCACGCTGAACATGTCGTAGCCCGTAGTGACAGGGTCATAGCCACGGTCGAGCAACACAAGGTTCCGGAAGCCCAGGTCGTGCATCGGATGCACGTCATACCGGGTGTGCGAAGAAATGTGGAGGAAGTCCTCAGGCTTGGCGTTCAAGGTGTCCAGCATGTACTCGAAGGCCTGGTAGCGCGGTTTGTAGGCCTGTGCCTGCTCCGCGGTCAGCACTGCGTGGAACTCAGCGCCGAGCCTGGGGATGCTGATGTCCAGGAAGCTGTCATCTGCGTTGGAGAGAGCCACCAGCTTGTAGTTGTCGCCCATCAGCTTCAGCGGTGCCTGCACGTCGTCGTGCGCAACCCAACCGCGCACGGCATCTGCAAACGCCGCCCCTGCACCTTCAGTGGGTCCGATTCCCCAACGCTTGCACACCCTGTCGAAGGAATCCTGCAGGATTTGCTCGTACGGCTTGAAGTCACCAAGGACCTCGTCAAACCGGTAGCCGCGGAACTGCCTCTTGAACTCCGGCCACTGCTCCTCGGAAATGCGACCATCCAGCAGTCGACGGGTAGTTGGATCGATGTCGAAGTTGATGAGCGTGCCGTAGACATCGAAGGAGATGTACTTCGGGCGGAAGTTGGTCTCTGCCATGGGAATTTCCGTTCATTCGGGAGGCGGGGCGGGTCTGCCCTGGATATGGACATGTTCATTGGGAGCGAACCAGAGCGGGCTGGAGCGGCCACAGTGTTGCTGCCGGATATCTAGACTGTAGAAGCCAAAATTGTAAATTGTCAACAGTTCTCCGCGATCCCTGTGGATGGAAGTCACCTTGGAGAAGCCAAGAAAACTTCAGTGTGAATTGTTGACAATCTACTCTTTTGGAGGTTGCATTGCTCTTAGACGCAGGAGAGATCCGCATCACATTCCAGCTCCGCCGGACATCGACGGGACGCACATAATACTCCTGGTGACTGTCAAATCCCCCAGCTGAAACCCTCGAAGGGAAGCATCATGAAGACCATATTCAAGGCACAGACAACGGCTGCAGGCATAGCCCTGCTGCTTGCTTTGAGCGCATGCGGAGGTGCCGCCAACAGCGACTCCGCCAGCAGTGAGTCGGCGGACACCAGCCTGACCAACAACACCAGAGACATCTCCGAGGGTGTGCAGCCTGACCAAGCCGCGGTGGCATTGTTGCCGCAGTCGATCAAGGACAAGGGTGAACTGACGGTCGCCATGGACCTTCACTACCCGCCCACGACGTTCCTGGCCGAGGACAACAGCACACCGATCGGCTTGAACCCGGACGTCGCCCGGCTCATCGCCAAGAAGCTGGACTTGAAACTGAAGTTCGTGGACACGAAGTTCGACACGATCATCCCGGGTCTGGACGGCGGACGTTTCGACTTTACCGTCACCACAATGGCCAAGACCGAAGAGCGCCTGAAGGTCCTGGACATGATCGACTACTTCAAGGCCGGCAACTCGGTCGTTGTGGCGGCAGGGAACCCGCTGAACCTATCTATGGAGACCCTGTGTGGCAAGAATGTTGCAGTGACGCAGGGCTCTACCGGTCAGCTCAAGCGCCTTCCGGCACTGAGCGAGCAGACCTGCACCTCCAAGGGCCAGCCCGCGATCAACGCTGTAACGCTGCCCAACATTCAGGAAGCTCTGACGCAGCTGCACTCCAAGCGCATCGACGGCATCCTCTATGACACAACCGCTCTCGGCTGGGCAGCCAGGCAGCAGCCGGACTCCTTCACTCTCCTGGGCCGGGTCAACGTCGGCTCCAGCGACCTATCTGCCGCCGGCCTTAAAAAGGGTTCGCCGCTGACCCCGGCTATGCAGGCGGCTATCCAGTCGGTCCTTGGGACCCCGGAGTATCAGGAATCTCTGAAGACTTGGGGCCTGGATTCAGGCGCCATCACTGACGCCAAATTGAACTAGCAGGTTCATGATGAAGCAAGCAACCCTTGACCGGAGCAGACAGACAGTGGACGGCATGGATCCCGCGTTGAAGCCGCGACTGAAGCGGCGCAGCACGTTCGAGTACGTGGCCTGGGCAGTTTCGATCCTCGTGGGTGCCGGCATGCTCTACTCCGTTGCCACCAACCCGAACTTCAAATGGGGAACGGTAGCGAAGTATTTCACGGCGGAATCCATCCTGCGCGGACTGATGCTGACGATCTTCCTCACCATCGCGAGCATGGCCCTCGGTACCCTGCTGGGGCTGCTCCTGGCCATCATGAGGGCATCAAGCGTCAAACCCATCGCCATCGCCGCGGGCGCCTACATCACATTGTTCCGTGGGACCCCTGTGCTGGTGCAGCTGATCTTCTGGTTCAACATCTCCGCCCTTTACCCGAACCTGTCTATCGGTATTCCCTTCACTGATATTGGCACCGCGATTGATACGAACGCCTTGATGGGTCCGATCACCGCCGCGCTGGTGGGTCTGACCTTGAATGAGGCCGCCTATATGGCCGAGATCGTCCGTGGCGGGTTCTCCGCCGTGGGCAAGGGACAGATCGAAGCGGCTGATTCGTTGGGGATGAGCGGTGCCATGAAGATGCGCAAGGTCATCATCCCCCAGGCGATGCCTTCCATCATTCCGGCCACGGGCAACCAGGTGATCGGCATGTTCAAGGAAACCTCCCTGGTCTCCGTCCTGGGCGTGGCCGAACTGCTCCAGAGCGCCCAGCTGATCTACGCCCGCACGTACGAGACCATTCCGCTGCTGATTGTGGCCAGCCTTTGGTATCTCGTCATGACCCTGGTGTTGAGCTACCCGCAGTCCAAGCTCGAACAGAAGTACTCGCACACCTCCGTCCGGATCCCCCGCAAATCCAAAAAAGTCACTTTGACCGCACCGGAAGGAATCGCACGATGAGCACCGCCGGTACCATCCAAGCCAGCCGCATCCGAAAGTCCTTCGGACCCAAGACGGTTCTCAAAGACGTGGACCTCGAGGTCGCCAGCGGTGAGATCTGCTGCATTATCGGCCCTTCGGGCTCGGGCAAGTCCACTCTCCTGCGCTGCATCAACGGCCTCGAAACTGTTGATTCCGGCGTCCTGAAAGTCAATGGTGAAGACTTCGGGTACTACGAAACCGATCATGCCTACCACGCCCTGCCGCCCAAGAAGCTGGCACAGCAGCGGACACGCGTCGGAATGGTTTTCCAGCAGTTCAACCTGTTCCCGAACATGACCGCCCGGGAGAACGTCATGTCCGGGCCCGTTTTGGTCAAGCGGGCGGACAAGAAGGAATCAGCCAAGCGAGCCCAGGAGCTGCTCACCAGCGTTGGCTTGGGTCAGTTCGGGGATCGCTATCCCGCTGAGCTTTCCGGCGGCCAGCAGCAGCGCGTGGCCATCGCACGGTCCCTGGCGATGGACCCTGACATCATCCTCTTTGATGAGCCCACCTCGGCGCTGGACCCCGAGAAGGTTGGTGAAGTCCTCAGCGTCATGCAGGATCTGGCCAAGAGGGGCATGACCATGGTGGTGGTCACCCACGAGATGGGCTTCGCCCGCGAAGTCTCCGATTCCCTCATCTTCATGGACGACGGCATCGTGGTTGAACGAGGCGACGCCCGCGAAATCCTCAGCAACCCTAAAGAACCCCGCACGCAAGCATTCCTGAAGCAGGTCCTCTAACCATGACAGATGGAAAACTCGCCGTCATCGGCCTGGGCAGCATCGGCAGTATGGCCCTCTGGCAGGCCTCCCGACTGACGGACTCCGTTACCGGATTTGAAGCGAAGCATCCCGCCCACGGACGCAGCGCCGTCGGCGGTGATACGCGTCTGTTCCGCATGATCTACAAGGGGCATCCGGGCTACTACCCCATCATGCAGCGCTCCAAGGAACTTTGGGCTGAACTTGAGGCCGAAACCGGCCAGGACATCCTCACACGCTGCGGAGGGCTCTCCATCGGAGCAGCCCAAGGGGCGTACCTTGCCAGCGTACTCGAAACGACCGGGATAACGGGAGCAGAGCATCATCTGTTGTCCCACCGGGAGTTGGCCGAACGCTACCCGCAGCACAATCTGCGGTCCGACGACGTCGCCGTCTTCGACCCGAATTCCGGCGCCCTACGAACCGATCGGGCCGTCACCGCCGCCATTGCCGCAGCCCGGGCCAATGGCGCAACGGTCCACACCAAAACGGCAATTGACAGCATCACCGAAACGGAGGACGGCGTCGTCATCACAGCCGGTGGGGAGTCCTGGACATTTGAGCAGGTTATTGTCGCCTCGGGGGGATGGTCCCGGCAACTGCTGCCGGTGTACGCAAAGGAACACGTCGAAACCCGACGGGTTTTCCTTTCCTGGTTCGTAGCCCGGGAACCCAAGGAGTTCGCGCCCGAACGTTTCCCCGTTTTCAGCCGCATCTACGAAGACCGTTCCATGTATGGCGCGCCGGCCGTGGATGGTGCCACCGTCAAGGCCACCCTTGACGGGCGCGGCAGGCCGGCCCTGGACCCCGCAGCCATAAACCGGGAACTGTCCGAAGAAGAAATCGCCGAAACCATGGAAACCGTCGCCGAGTTCTTCCCCGGCCTGGTGCCCACAATCGTTCGCTCGGATGCCTTCCCCGACCTCTTCACCAGCGACCGGAACCCGCTTCTGGGATACGTGGGAGACACCGGCAGGGTCTATGCCGCTACAGGCTTCTCTGGCGCTGGTTTCAAAATGGCCTCGGGTTATGGCGAGATAGCGGCTGCTGAGGCACTCGGCAAACAGATCTTCAACGGCTTGGAGTTCGTCCGACCCCAGCGTTTCAGCCCCCGCTGAACAAACCCCGCGAAGCAATAGGCTGTGACATGCATCGCCTATTGTTGACAATCTACAGTTACTAAGAAAGTATGACGACATGGCAACTCTCAGTCCCATTTTGAAGCAGGCGACCCCCGTGGTGGTCGACTATGCGGCGGGCAGCTGGATTCACGCTACTGATGGCAAGAAGTATCTCGACTTCACCACCGGAATTGGTGTCACCAGCACCGGTCACTGCCACCCGGACGTGGTCGCCGCAGCCCGCGAGCAAGTGGGCAAGATCGTGCACGCCCAATACACCACCGTGATGCACAAGCCCCTCCTGGAACTCACCGAACTCCTTGGCGATGTCCTGCCGGAAGGGCTGGACAGCGTCTTCTACGCCACGTCCGGCTCCGAAGCCGTGGAAGCCTCCATTCGCTTGGCGCGCATGGCCACGGGCCGCCCGAACATCATCTCCTTTCAGGGCGGCTTCCACGGCCGGACTGTAGCTGCGGCATCGCTGACCACAGCCGGAACCAAGTTCCGCTCGGGGTTCTCCCCACTGATGAGCGGCGTCCATATAGCCCCGTTCCCCCACTGGTACCGGCACGGCTGGGACGAGGCAACCGCCGTCGACTTCGCACTGAAGGAACTTGACTACCTGCTGATGACCATCAGCAACCCCAGCGACACGGCCGGGTTCATCATTGAACCTGTGCTTGGTGACGGCGGTTACATCCCCACCCCGCCGGCTTTCCTTCAGGGCCTCCGGGAAAGGGCCGACCGCCACGGCATTGTGCTCATCATCGATGAGGTGCAGGCCGGTGTCGGCCGCACCGGCAGGTTCTGGGGACATGACTGGGCCGGAATCCGCCCCGACGTCGTCATTACGGCCAAGGGCCTGGCAAGCGGCTTCCCTATTTCGGCCATTGCCGCGTCATCCGAACTCATGGGCAAGGCCTGGCCTGGATCCCAGGGTGGCACCTACGGAGGAAACGCAGTCGCAGCTGCAGCCGGGGTGGCAACCCTGGACGTCATCCGGCGCGAGAACCTCGTGGAAAACGCCCTGCTCCGAGGCAACGAGCTGCGGGCGGGGCTGGATAAGCTGCAGACCGAGTTCGCCGTCATCGGCAACGTCCGAGGGCGCGGCCTGATGCAGGGCATCGAGTTCACCGCCCCGGACAATACACCCGACGCAGCCACTGCACTTGCCGTGCAGCAGGCGGCCGTCGCCGAGGAGCTCCTGCTTCTTACCTGCGGTCCCCACGGCAACGTCATCCGGGTCATACCGGCACTCAATGTCACCGCTGACGAAATCCAGACCGGCCTCGCCAGGTTTACCCAGGCGATCAAAACTGCCACGTCCTGACCACCTGCTCACTGAAAGAATTAGCATGAACTCCTCCTTTGATCCCAGCAGCTTGCGAACAGACCTGTTCATTGACGGGACGTGGCAAAAGGCTGCCTCCGGCGCCACGTTTGCGGTGGAGAACCCAGCCACCAACGAGGTCATTGCCCACGTTGCCGACGGAGGCCCGGAAGACGCCGCCCGTGCTATCGAAGCGGCCGGACGGGCCCAGGCAGAGTGGGCCAGGTCCACCCCGCGTGAGCGTGCTGACATCCTGCGCCGGGCGTTCGAACTGGTCATCGCCAACACCGAAAGGCTTGCGGCGATCATGACTGCCGAGATGGGCAAACCCTTGGCCGAAGCCCGCGGCGAGGTGGCCTACGGCGCCGACATGCTCCGCTGGTTCTCCGAAGAAGCCGTACGCGTCGGCGGAGACGCCACCGGCTCCGTGGACGGCAACACCCGGATACTGGTCACGAAGGAACCCGTTGGCCCTTCGGTCCTGGTCACGCCTTGGAACTTCCCTTTGGCGATGGGCGCCCGGAAGATCGCCCCGGCCGTTGCAGCCGGCTGCACTATGGTCTTCAAACCGGCAGAGCTGACACCCCTGACCTCCCTGGCGCTGGTGGAACTGTTCAAGGAGGCAGGCCTGCCCGACGGCGTACTCAACGTCGTGACCACATCGTCCGCTTCCGTCGTGGTCAGGACCTGGACGGACAGCGGCCTCGCGCGGAAGATCAGCTTCACCGGCTCCACGGAAGTGGGCAAAGTACTGCTGCGGCAGGCGGCAGATAATGTGATGCGCTCCTCCATGGAACTGGGTGGAAACGCACCTTTCATTGTCCTGGCCGATGCTGACATCGAGAAAGCGGTGGAAGGGGCCATGAAAGCCAAGATGCGGAACATGGGTGAGGCGTGCACCGCCGCGAACCGGTTCTTCGTCCACCGCTCCGTCCTGACCGAGTTCAGCGAAAAGTTCGCCAAGAAGATGTCTGAACTTCGCGTCGGAAACGGTGCACTGGACGGGACCGACGTGGGACCGCTCATCGAGCAAAAGGGCTTGGACAAAGTACAAAGCCTCGTCGATGATGCCGTGTCAAAGGGCGCGCGCGTCCTCACCGGCGGCGGACGCCCGGAGGGGCAGGGGTACTTCTACTCCCCCACCGTGTTGGTGGACGTTCCGGGCAACGCGCAATTGATGAGCACCGAAATCTTCGGCCCCGTCGCCGCGATCACAGCCTTCGACAGTGAAGAAGAGGTCCTGCAGCAGGCCAACGACACCGAGTGGGGTTTGGTTGGCTACGTCTTCACCGAAAGCATGGATAAAGCCTTGAAGTTTTCCGCCGGTATGGAAGTCGGCATGGTAGGAATCAACACCGGGCTTGTCTCCAACCCCGCGGCTCCCTTCGGCGGAGTCAAGCAGTCCGGCCTCGGACGCGAAGGTGGAAAGGTGGGCATCGATGAATTCCTGGAGTACAAGTACACGGCCATAGCGGTCTAGTAGATTCGATGTGTCACAGAACGAGATGAGGGGATGTCATGGCGGCACCGGAGACGATGTTCGTATTGGAGGGCCGGCCTACTGCACAGTTGATCGCCGATCAATTAAGGGAGCTGATAGTCCAGGGAGCGTTCAGCCCGGGACAACAGGTCAATGAATCTGCGCTGGCCAGCCAGCTCAGCACCTCCCGGGGCCCTCTTCGGGAGGCCTTGCAGCGGTTGTGCCAGGAAGGAATTCTGGTCAGCAAACGGAACCGCGGGGTGTTCGTTGCCGAACTTTCCGAAGACGACATCCGCGAAATCTATGCGGTGAGGGAAGCTGTTGAGCTGGCTGCCGCCACTACGCTTCTTGACTCGGGACAAGACAAAATTTCCGACACCTGCCGTGTGCTTAAAGGAATCATCAAGAACATGGCAAAGCAGGTTGCCGCTTCCGACTGGCAGGCGCTGGCCCGGCTGGACATGGAATTCCACACTGCCTTTGTCTCCGGCACGGGGAACACGCGGCTCATCAGGATCTACCAGACCCTGGCAGCGGAGACGCGGATGTGCATCCTCAGCCTGGAAGTTGCCTACCCCCGCATAGACGCGCTCGTCCAGGAGCACCAATTGATCCTCGACCATCTGGAAGCTGCGGATCGCCAAGGCCTGCAACGGGCTATTAAGCGGCACATGCAGAAAGCCGTGGACGACCTCACGTCCAAACCTGAGGTAACGGAAATTACCGCTTAGAAGCCGCCTCGCAGGGTCTAAGGAGCTGGCGGACTAAGTAGAACATTTGTTAGGGGCCTCTGCCCGGTTATAGACCGGGCAGAGGCCCTTTTCACACTTAAGAATTAAGTAGAACTGTTGAACTGTTGACAATTACCCTTCGTCAGCGCTTGAATAAATCAGGACGAGAGCTGCCTCACATAGGGCAGCCGTTCAAAAGCGGGCTTCACCTGGCATGCCTCGACGACGCGGTATGGAAATGCACCTGACAAACCCACCTCAGGCGGCACGGTAAGCACCCTGAAAACCCATCACAGGCGGCATTGCCCCTGATCCCACGAAGGGAAGCACCATGAAGGTCATCACTAAATTCCAAGCGGCCGCCGCCGGACTTTCGCTCCTGCTCGCGTTGACCGCTTGCGGCGGCACAGCCACCGGGACACAAGCCACAGACATCCCCAAGACACAGAACACCCGAGACATCTCAGAGGGCGTCCAGCTCGATGAAGCGGCCGTGGCCCTGTTGCCCCAGGCGGTGAAGGACAAAGGTGAACTCACTGTTGCCATGGATTTGAGCTCCCCGCCAATGACATTCCTTGCCGAAGACAACAGCACCCCTATCGGCGTGAATCCCGACCTTGCCCGTTTGGTAGCCAAGAAGCTGGGGCTAAAACTGAGGTTCGAAAACACAGCCTTCGACACCATCATCCCCGGCATTGATGGTGGTCGCTACGACTTCACCGCAACCACAATGTCTGCCACCGCGGAACGCCTCAAAGTTTTGGACATGATCAATTACCTCAAAGGCGGGTCGGCCATCGCTGTCCCCAAGGGCAACCCGCAGAACTTGAGCAACGACGCCCTCTGCGGCAAAAGCATCGGCGTAACAAAGGGCTCAACGCAGCAGCTCAAGCACCTCCCCAACGTCTCCAAGTGGACTTGCGAAGAGAAGGGGAAACCTGCAATCAACGCGGTCACACTGCCCAATGTCCAGGAAGCCTTGACCCAGCTGGACTCCAAGCGCATTGACGGTGTCTTCTACGACGCCAGCGGGCTGGCTTGGGCACAGGTCCAGCAACCGGACCACTTCGTCGTGCTTGAGCCGAGGATGGACACCCGCACAGACACAAACGTCGCTATGGGGCTGAAGAAGGGATCACCGTTGACGCCGGCCTTCCAGAAGGCCATACAGTCCATGCTGGAATCGCCTCAATATAAAGAGTCCCTTGAGTACTGGGGGCTCGGCGACTCTGCGATTACTGAGGCAGCCATACGCTGACCCGCCATGACATCCACGTTGATCTACAGTCCTACAGTTGATACCCACTGTACGATGTAGCCATGATTGAGCAGATCAAAATTGTCCATTCATCCACGGTGCAACAGGTCGCAGACGGCCTTACCGCGATGATACTCAGCGGAGGGCTGAAGCCCGGAGAACGCTTGAGGGAGAGTCTGCTCGCCGAGAAACTGGGTCTTTCCAGAAATACTGTCCGCGAGGCCGTCCGCATTGTTCAAGCGGGCGGCCTCATTCGGCATCGCGCCAACCTGGGTTCAATCGTGTGGGATCCCACGGACGCCGAGATCATGGACGTCTACAACGCGAGGTACCACCTCGAAACCACTGCAGCCCGGAGTATTACCGAAACCACATCGATGGATGATGTACATGCCGCTATGGAAGAATTCCGCGAAGTCCTGAAAACCGGAGACCCCTTCAAGATCGTTGAGAAGGATCTGGCGGTCCATAGCGCGATCGTGGGACTCCTCGGAAGCCAAAAGTTGAACACCTTCTACCAGCAACTGGTGACCGAGCTGAGGTACTTCATGTTTGTGCTCTCCGTTGAGAATCACGAATACGAGGATCCCGATTCATTGGAAGCCGAACACCAAAACATCATTGACGCCCTGGACTCCCGCGATCCTGTCCTGGCCGAGAAGGTCATCTCGGACACGATCATCCAGTACCGCGAATCCATTCGTCAGGTTGTTGCCCAGCGACACTCCGCCGGCTAGGGTGCATCGCCCCGGGAGGTAGGCAGCGAAATGCCCGGTCGGGAAAATCCCGACCGGGCATTTTGGGCTTCAAGGGCAAGATCTCCCTTGGTGGTGCCCTACAGACCGAGGTGCTTGTTGACCTCGTCGAGGGATTTGACGGTGTTGTAGTCGTAGCCACCGGTAATGGGGTCGTAGCCGCGGTCCAGCACCCAAAGGTTGCGGAAGCCCATGTCATGCATCGGGTGCATGTCATAACGGGTGTGGGAGGCGATGTGGAGGAAGTCTTCAGGCTTGGCGTTCAAGGTGTCGAGCATGTATTCGAAGGCCTGGTAGCGCGGCTTGTAGGCCTGCGCCTGTTCCGCGGTCAGTACTGCGTGGAATTCGGCGCCGAGCTTAGGGATGCTGATATCCAGGAAGCTGTCATCTGCGTTGGAGAGAGCCACCAGCTTGTAGTTGTCGCCCATCAGCTTCAACGGAGCCGGCACGTCATCATGGGCGCCGAAGCCGCGCACAGCTTCGGCCAACTCGGTTCCGGCGCCGGGCGTAGGTCCAATACCGAAGTATTTGCATACCCTGTCGAAAGAATCCTGGAGGATCTGCTCATAGGGCTTGTAGTCACCGAGGACTTCGTCGAACCGGTAACCGCGGAACACCTTCTTGAATGCAGGCCATTGCTCTTCGGGCAGGCGTCCGGCAAGAAGGCGGCGGGTGGTGCTGTCCGTATCCCAGTTGATGAGTGTGCCGTAAATGTCGAAAGAGATGTACTTCGGCCGTGAATTGCTGTCTGCCATGAGACTTCCGTTCTTGGTAGTGTTTTGGGCCGCTGGCGCGCAGGGCTCATAGATCAAACTGCCGGCGCTTTAGGACTCCGCGGTTTGTCCGCCCACGCCGTTGCATCGATGGTAGGTACCATTTTTGCAGATTGTCAACAGTTCTACAGTTGACCCGTGACCGATTCATGATTTAGTCTTTTTAGAACTGTTGAACAGTAGAACAGTTGGCCCAATCCACTTCCAACGTCAGGAGCTCCGCATATGGAACCACGTACCGATTCTGCTTTCGTCGATGCTGTGGCGTCCGAGAGCGGCCTCTCTGCAGCGCTCCCCCAGCTGGCGTACCCAGCGGTCCTGGAGTTGCTCCACAGGCACTACGGACTAAAGGGCGCCCTTGTACGCATCCCCACTGAGAAGGACGAGACTTTTCGCCTACAGACTGAAACGGAAACCTACTTGGTAAAGGTGTCATCGCCGGACGAAAACCCGGAAATAGTTCAATTCCAGACTGCTTGCATGGCGCACTTGGAACGGGTCGCTCCGGAACTTCCGGTCCAGCGCATCGTGCCTGACGTCAACGGTGACCTGCAAGTACTCCTCGAGACCCCCGATGGCTCCTCCGATCGTGTACTGAGAGTTATGCGCTTCATGCCCGGCGATCTGTTGGCGACCTGCACCCCTACTGCTGGCGACCTGCACTCGGTGGGCTCACGACTTGCCGATCTGGGCTTCGCCTTGCAGACCTTTGACCACCTCCGAGCTGACCGGCTGCTTCTTTGGGACCTGAAGCATTTCCACAGGATGCGCCCCTTGCTTGAATACGTCGAGGACAAACAGAAACGCGCCCTAGCCGAGCAAATTTTCGATCAGTTCGATGCCAGGGTTGTGCCATTCCTGGACAGCTTCGCCACGCAAGTCATCCACGGCGATTTCAGCCCCTTCAATGTGCTCGTCGACCCGCTGCATCCCGGATACGTGACGGGCATCATCGACTTCGGTGACGCTGTGCGGACCCCTGTGATCTTTGATGTCAGCGTCACCATGGCAAATCTCCTCGGGACGGATGTGGACAGCCCCTGGGAACCCGCTCTGCACGTCTTGGACGGCTTCCTCAGTGTCCGCCCGCTTTCGACGCGGGAACTGGACGCCCTTCCTGTTGCCGCCAAAGCGCGGCTCCTGCTGCGAGCACTGATTACGCAGTGGCGGGCCAGCCAGTTACCCCAACGGCGTGAGTACCTTCTCTCCCATTCAAAGCCGGACTGGGAGCGCCTTGCCTTAACCGCTGCAGCCCCGGAGCCCATACTTCGCACCAAGCCCTGAACCCCGCAACCCCGGCAACCAAGGAGAATCAATGACCACCCCATCCAAGACCCTTCGTAAACCATCCCAATCCATGGTCAACGGTTTTGATCCAAGCCGCCTCAATGAACTTCCCGAACCGTTGCAGAAGAACATTCGACGCCGCGACCAAAGCCTGGGTCCCGGCTACCGGCTCTTTTACGACGAACCACTGGAAATCGTGCGTGGAAAAGGGGTGACGTTGTTCGACCGGGACGGTAACGAATACCTCGATGTCTACAACAACGTCCCTTCCGTTGGCCACTCCCACCCGCGGGTCATTGAAGCCGTGCACCAGCAGATGCAGACCCTGAATACCAATACCCGCTACGTCCAGGAGCCCATCCTGGAGTACTCCGAACAGCTCCTTGCCACATTCCCTGCCGAACTTGGCCACGTCATGTTCACCTGCACGGGATCCGAAGCCAACGATTTGGCAATGCGGGTGGCAAAGTACGTGACCGGCAGTCAGGGCATCATTGTCACGGCCGGCGCCTACCACGGTTTGACCGCGGAAGTGTCATCATTCTCGCCGTCTTTGGGCGTCGGTGTTCCCCTGGGCCCAAACGTGCGGGTCATTGATGCGCCGGACGCCCTGCGCTACTCGTCCGACACCGTCTCCCTGGAGGATCACCTGCGCGAGCAGGTGCGGGCCGCCATCGCGGATCTCCACCGGCACGGCGTTGGCGTAGCAGCTTTCATCGCGGACAGCATCTTTTCTTCCGACGGTGTTTTTTCCGGCCCGACCGGTTTTCTCCGCCCCGTAGTTGAGGAAGTCCACGCAGCGGGCGGGTTGTACATAGCCGATGAAGTGCAGCCCGGTTTTGGCCGTACCGGTGAAGAATGGTGGGGCTTCCAACGCCACGGAATCGTCCCGGACATCGTCACCATCGGTAAACCCATGGGTAACGGCATCCCGGTAGCGGCAGCGATTTTCAAGCCCGAACTCCTTGTGGACTTCGGTAAGAACATCCGCTACTTCAACACCTTCGGCGGGAACTCTGTAGCCATCGCCGCGGCCCAAGCAGTCCTGGACGTTATCCGCGAGGAATCACTCATTCCCAACGCCCTTGAGGTTGGCAACAAGATTGTCTCTGAACTCAAGGTCCTCTCGCAGGACTTGGAACAAGTCGCAGAGGTTCGTGGAAGCGGCCTGTTCATCGGAGTCGACCTTGTCACTGACCGGTCCACGCTCTCCCCCAACGGGATTGCAGCAACGGAGATCGTGAATTCCCTGAGACGGGATCGCATCCTCATCTCCGCGTGCGGCGCCCAAGGGAACGTCCTGAAACTCCGCCCGCCGATGCCGTTCTCCAGCAACGACGCCGATCGGCTGCTGGAAGGTATGGCGAAGGCTTTCACGACTCTGAGATAGACCTCAGGCGATGGGGACCCCGCCCAGCTGCATTCCCAAGGGATATCAACAAACGGCCCGGCTCTCCAAGGAGCCGGGCCGTTTGTTTGGCATCGCTAGGCGGGAAGATCCGCCACCACCCACATCTTGCGAAGAGTCTCGTGAATGGTCCACGTACCGGTCCACCCAGCCGGTGTCACAAACAGCGACCCCGGGCCCACTTCGAAACTCGTGCCGTCTTCCTCTGTGATGGTGGCCGTGCCACTCAGAATCTGGCAAATCTCGTCATAGCCTGGCCGGGTGCTGGTTGATACCCCCGGCGTCGCCTCCCAGATTCCAGTCTTAAGGCCCTCGCGAGCCCAGAGCCGCAGCGAGACTTCGGTCTGTCCGGGCGTAATCGAAGTGGGCTTGGGAGTGTGTTCTCCCGGGTTGACGGTGTTTGCGTTGCTCATGACGGTGGCCTTGACCATGCCGCTCCTTCCGGGCGCTCTGCCCTAATAAACCGTGCCCGCCGTCGTTGGAAAGGCACTGTCCCATCCTAGCAATTGTCAACAATTGACGATAGTCTTAAGCATGGCTTTCTTCGATTCACCCAGCGCCCACAACCGGCGAATCGCGCTTTGGACTTCGCTGGAACCGGGCGACAAAGTACTACTCCGCATGCACGGCTTTGTTCATCATCGAGGCACCGTAGATGACCGCACTGAGGACGGATCCACCATTTGGGTTGTGGACCGGATTGGGGACCGGCGGTTGTTTCACATCGAGGATGAGTATGAGCTTGACCTGGCACCCGCGTCTGGTCCCTTCCGGCGCTAGCCGAGTGATTCCTGCAGGAGTAGCGTCTGGTTGAAACACCAGCCGCCGCGGACGTCTCCTGATGTTTGCAGCGCTCTCCAGGAGGTAAGGCCAATGGCGGGATGGAACGCTGACACTGCAGCGGGACCCCTAGGCGCCGGAACCGTCACCTTGGTTGAAGGTACGTCGTTCTGTATTTCCCTTCCCAACGGCGACATTCAGGCAGACCATCCGCACGGTCTCTTCTTTCAAGACACTCGGGTCCTCTCTGACTGGCGACTCACCGTAAATGGGCAACGTTTGGAGCCGCTCACTGCGCAGGTCCAAGAGCCCCACCGGGCTGTCTTCGCCGCCAGGGTTACCCGCGCGGAAGGATATGCAGACAGTCCCCTCGTGGTGGAGCGCATCCGTGAGCTCGGTTTTGGCATCGTGGAGCACATCACGGTGCACAACCACTCAACCGAGCCCCTGGAATGCCGGGTAATGGTTGAGGCCTCCGCCGACTTCGCTGACGTTTTTGAGGTCAAGGAGGCCCGCGTTCAGAGGCAATGGACAGAGCGACGGCATGTTCAGGCAACAGGACTCAGCATCAATGCCGTGTGGCAGGAAGTCCGGAAGTCCGTCGTCGTAAGTTCCGAGGCCGCCACGGCGGTGTCGGAAGGCTTGCAATTCTCCATCACCATCCCGGCAAGAGGGCATTGGGGCGCCACTCTGGCGGTGAGACCGGAGGAGATCAGTCCGCTCGAGGAGCCTGCCTTGGAACAGGGCGGCCTGTCCCCCAGCGACCGGCGCCGGCAGGAATGGGTGGCGAGAATCCCGGTCCTTCAGATGGGCAACCATGGCATCGAACGGACGTTGCGACGCAGTTATGACGACCTCGGCGCTCTCCGCATTGAAGACCCCGCTCACCCGGAACGAGTGGTGGTGGCCGCCGGTGCACCGTGGTTCATGACTCTCTTCGGCAGGGACTCATTGTGGGCTTCGGAAATGGCGATGCCGGTCGATCCCTCCCTCGCCCTGGGCACGCTCAAGACACTCGCCGACCGTCAGGGAACCCGCGTTGATCCTGTCACGGAGGAAGAACCCGGAAAGATTCTCCACGAAGTCCGGCTCGACGTTTCCAGCAACCTGGCGCTTGGTGGAAGATCCACGTATTACGGGAGCATCGACGCAACCCCGTTGTTCGTTGTGGTGCTGGGAACGGTCAGCCGTTGGGGATTCGCCAAAGAGACTATTGCCGAACTCCTGCCGCACGCCGACAGGGCCCTCGAGTGGATCCGTGATTACGGAGACAGGGACGGGGACGGCTTCGTTGAGTACCAGCGCCTGAATCCGGAAGGGCTGATCAACCAAGGGTGGAAGGACTCATGGGATGGCATCAATTTCGCGGATGGATCCCTGGCCGAGCCGCCAATCGCGCTCTGTGAAGTTCAGGCTTATGTCTACGACGCATATATGGCGCGGGCCTGGATGGCGTACGACGCCGGCGACTCACCTTTGGCAGCGGATCTTGCCCAGCGCGCAGCGGACCTGAAAGCCAGGTTCAACGAGCAGTTTTGGATGCCCGACCGTGGTTACTACGCTGTTGCGCTGGATGGCAAAAAGCGTCAGGTGGACGCATGCGCATCCAACATGGGCCACTGCCTTTGGGTTGGCCTGGTGGACGCTGACAAGGCGCCGAAAGTTGTTGAACGTCTGATGTCGCCCGAGATGTTCAGCGGCTGGGGCGTTCGAACCCTGGCGACAGACATGGGTGCCTACAATCCCGCCAGCTACCACAACGGCTCTGTATGGCCCCACGACAACGCCGTGATCGCTGCCGGGTTGATGCGGTATGGCTTCATCGACGAAGCTCAGCGCATCGCTACAGCCTTATTTGACGCAGCCGACTACTCCGGCGGACGCCTTCCTGAACTTTTCTGCGGCTTCAGCCGGGACAAATACGGTGAACCGGTTCCATACCCGACCGCGTGCTCGCCGCAGGCCTGGGCCGCAACCACTCCCATCCAGCTGATCACGAGCCTCATGCGCTACGACGCACACGTTTCGCGCGGTGGTTTCTGGATGGACCCTCATCTACCGCTTTCCTTCGGCGACTTGCACATTTCAAATGCCCCCATGGCCGGGGGACGAATGACGATCGACATTGCAGGCTCCGTACCCGACGTGAGGGGACTGCCAGAAGGAATGGTGTTCCACCAGGGGCACCGTCCTTGGCTGGCCGAGCTCGTGGAAGAGGCGTCACGCAGTGAAAGCAGCGGAGTGAATGGCCGAAAACATCCCTAGGAAGCCTGGGGCAAAGCGGCACCGGAATGCTTATCTGCAGGAGCGACGTCAAGGATCCACACGACAGCCGTCCCACTGAGGGCCGGCATGACCTCGCCTTCGACAATAAGTTTCGGGCCAGCGCTGCTCCCGACAGCAGTCCACCACCCCGATAGCTGGCAGTAGTGTCCTGTGCGCGATGTCTCGCTTCGGGTACGAATCAGTCCTGTTACTGGCCGCTTTTTCATTACTTACCCCTCCACCTACGGAGCCGAGCCTTGTCATCGGAGGTACGACCCAAGCATAACGATTGTCAACAATTGACGATAGTGGTTGTTGATTGAATTTTCGCCTACTACCCTGCTGCCGATCTTGTGTGCGGCGGCTCGAAGGGGGTGCATGGCCTAGTGGATGCCTAGTGCGAGCCAATGCGTCGACGCTAAGTCCACTACCCCACCTAGATTGAACAGGCCGCACCCGGCGGCCAGGCACCATCCGGGACGATGACGCAGAGGCACATGTCAAGCTTTGTCCACACTTAAAAGCAAGAACCCCTCTGACGAGGGGTTATGCCGTGCCCGAGGTGGGACTCGAACGGGATTCTGGGCATTGCAAACACTGGGAAGTGGCGGAATCATGCGGAAACATGCGGAATCGGCGGCAATTCGTCGGAAGAACGGGGCAATCCGTGGTGGAAAGGGTGGACATTGTCCCACTGCTCATTTACATCCGATTAGCCCGGGGTCTGGTAGCAGGGCACGGCAACTTCGTATGTCTTGCGTCAAACGGAGCCACCCCCTCTATCGCACTGAGCACGGCCCGACCGCGACGAGGTGGCGCCCTTAGCGTTTCGACTAAGAGACGCCACCGGTCAACCTGCGGGAATCAGGCTTCCAGCGTCACCGTCGTGGCGCCGGGAACCCGCGCAGCCTGGAGTTCCAGCAGTTCGGCCCGGAGTGAGGTATCCAGAGCCGCATCCAGAACCGTGAGTGCCAGGACGGTGGCGCCGTCGAGGATGGCTTCGTCCGCCTCCGGTGAGATGGCGGCGGCGGTGAAGTCCGGGTGGTGCGGGACCGCGGTGCTGTTGCGGACCACCACCATGCCGTGCACGGACGGGACTACCTGGGAAACGTTGCCCATGTCGGAGGAACCGCCCCCGAAGATGGGCGTAGTGTCCACGGGCCTTCCGACGGTTTCCATGTTGGCGTCCCATGCTTTGCCCAGCCCGACGTGGGTATTGAGCGGGGCGTAGGGGTGTTCGGTCTGCCGGTGGGTCCAGGTGCAGTCGGTGGCGATGGCTGCACCTTCGAAGCACGCGAGGACGCGCCGCTTGAGGTCCCGCCACACATCCACGTCTCCCGCGCGGACTTCCACCTGGACGGTGGAGTCGCCGGCGATGACGTTGGTGGCGCCGCCGCCGTGCGAGATGAACGCGTTGGTGTTTGCGTTCTCAGGCAGGTGCTGCCGTAGGACGGCCATGTTCATCAGCGCCAGGCTCGCCGCCGCGCCTGCGTTGATGGCCTTGTCCGGGGCTCCGGCTGCGTGGGCTTCGCTGCCTTTGAACTGCACCTCGAAGCGCTCGACGGCGGCCATGCCAATGGCCGCCGCACTCCGCTCAGCGCCCGTCATGCCATGCACCATAAGGGAGAACGCTGCGTCCTCCCACGCTCCGGCCTGAAGCAGCGAGACTTTTCCGCCGCCGTGTTCCTCCGCGGGAGTGCCGAGGAGTTTAATCCGCAGTCCGGCGGCGTCGGCCACGGGCTTAAGGGCCAGCGCAGCGCCGACGCCGGCTGCGGCGATCATGTTGTGCCCGCACGCATGGCCGACTTCGGGGAGGGCATCGTATTCGGCACAGATGACCACGGTCAGTTCGCCGGTGCCGTAGACGGCCTCGATCGCCGTCGGAACATCATAGGCGCGTTCGGTCACCTCGAAGCCGCCGTCGCGGAGGACAGCGGCCACGGCCGCTGCTGAGTCGTGTTCCTCCCAGGAGATCTCTGCCAGTGCATGGACCTTGTGGCTAAGTTCAAGGATGGAAGGCCCGACGGCGGCAGCGGACTCGCGTACGGTGTCGCGCAAGGTGTCCTGGGTGGTGTCGATGGAAACGGTCATTGTTGATCCTTCGTGTCGAGGTGGATTAGTTGGCAGGTTCGAGGACGTCGTCTGCATTCGATGACGATGTGGTTGATTCGACCGGTGTGGCCCGGGCAGGCCGGATGAACAGAACGGCCACGGCGAAGAGGACGCAGACTGCGGCGCAGATCCACCAAACGGCGTGAAAGGACAGTTCGGTGGCCGCCCGCGTTCCGGCGGCTGTTGGTGTGGTGAGTGCTGCCATCAGCAGCGCGAAAAGAGCACCGACGACTCCTCCGGCGGCGGTGCGGGCTGTGTTGTACAACCCCGAGGCGATCCCTACTGAATCGGTTGCTGCGCGCTGGACCACCAATGTGGGGAGCGTGCCGCTGACCAGCCCGGAGCCGAGTCCGGCCATGACGAGCCATAGCGCGAAGGTCACCAGGGTACCCGGCGCAAGGATCATCAGGAGATATGCGATGGCGCTGAGCCCTCCCCCAAGCGCGACACTCCGTGGGCCGCCGATCAGGCGGGATGCCCGGTCGCTGAATGAGGCACCCAGGAAGGCTGCAAGCGCCATGATGCTGAGCATTGTTCCCGCGGCAGAGGCAGCAGCGCCGAAGCCGAATCCAAGCGTGGCCGGATCGGAGCGCAGGTAGACGGAGATGGGTGCTTGGGCGCCGAACAGTTGCGCGCCGTAAAGGAAGGCGACGACAATCGGGAGACCAATGCCGCCACGAAGGAGCATGGTGAGGTCTACCAGCGGGTGTTCTGTCCTGCGGGCTGAAACCACCCAGCCGGCGAGGAGGGCGATGCCGACCGCCATCGCGAGGGCCGTGTTCATCGGGGGCCACGTTGAGAGATTTGAAGCGCCTCCCAGGAGAGCAGCCAAGCCACCGCCAAGCAGTGCAGCACCGAGATAATCCACGCGGCCTTTGCTCCGCAGCGGGCTTTCCTTGACGAAGAACGCGATGCCGGGGACGCACAGGGCCATGAAGATCGCTGGCATCAGCAGAGTGATGGAAAGGCTGTCCGTCGCGTCGAGGACAATTCCGGCCAGGAGACCGCCGATGGTTGCGCCGAGGGTCAACGCCGCCACGAGCCTGCCGATGCTTCGCCCGGAGCGTTCAGAGTCGCGTTGATGGACGATGGCGAATTCCAAGGGGAGGAAAACGGCCAGCGGTGCTTGGATAGCACGTCCCAGAAGGAACAGTTCGTAGTTTGGGGCGAAGGCAACCAAGACGGAAGCCGCGGCAACAATAGCCGTGGAGATCATGAGTATCCGCTTGTGGCCGTGGATATCACCGAGCTTGGACAGCAAAGGGACCACCAACACTGTCGCCAGCAAGTAGGCGGCGCTGATCCAATTCAGCGATGCTGCCGAGACTCCGTGGTGTTCACCAATGGAAGAGAACAGAGGATTCAGCCAGCCCTGAAGAATGCCACTGCCAAGCTCCATGACCACCAGGAAACCGACGGCTCCTGCCGCGGTGGTGGATTTCTGCGCTGTTGTACGCATGTGCGCTCCGATGTGATGAGAAGTGAACGGGATCACAACATCATGGAAGTTCCGTGTTTCCACTTGATGAAATTGCAGCTTTTCGTGGATATTCTGTTGTCTATGCCGGAAAACATGCTTGATCCCCTCGAGGAGCGTCTCATCCATGCTCTACAGATCGAAGGCCGGGCGCCATGGAGTGAACTGGCGCCCGTGATCGGAGTCGACGCCGTAACGCTCGCCAGACGCTGGGACTCCCTGAGGGAACGCGGGCTCGCATGGGTCACTGGAATTTTCCCCGACGGAGCATCGGCGCTGGTGGACATCACGTGCAAACCCCAGCAAACCGGCGAAGTGGCCCGCCAACTGGCGCAGATCCCGGAAGTGCTGACCCTCGACCACACCTCGGGCGGACGGGATCTGTTGGCCACGGTCCTCGCCGACACCCCACTCTCCATCTGGGACTCAGTCACCAACCGCATCGGAGGCTTGGAAGGCGTCAGGAACACCCAGACGCATCTCGTTACCGAAGTAGTCATGGAGGCCTCCGACTGGAGACTCCGCGCCCTCACACCGCAAGAGGCAGCAAGGGTCCCCCGCCCCCGCCCACCACGGGCAAGAGCGCCTCGGACCGTGCACCCGGACGTCGAAGCAGCGTTACGCCATTGCCTGGCCGAAGATGGGCGACGCCCCATCAGCCGGATTGCCGCAGAACATGGACTCAGCGAACAGCGCGTCGCGGATGGGCTGGCCCGCATGCGCGCCGATGGCATGCTGCGGATACGCACGGACGTCGCACGCACGGTCACGGGTTGGCCTGTCTACGCCTGGTACTTCATGCAAACCGCCGCCAAGCACGTTCAGCAGATGAAAGGGCTTATGGCTAAGATTCCTGAAGCCCGAACGGCGCTGGCCGTCGCGAGCCAGTACAACTTGGTGGTGGCGGTCTGGCTGAAGGAAATGTCCGATGTCTTGCGCTTCGAGGCTGCCATGGAAGCTGCTGTGCCGAGCGCCCGCATCGTTGACCGCAGCGTGGTATTCAGGATGAGCAAGCACCTCGGCCGGCTCATTGATGAACAAGGGGCCGCGACGCGGGGATTCGTCCACCCGTCCTCGGAAAGCAGCTAGTGTATCGGCTCTAAAGTTAAGTGGTCCTAAACCCTGGGAGGTCCCGTGCTCGATATCCGACGCTTGCAAATCCTCAAAACCCTTGAGGTTGAGGGAACCATGACGGCCGTTGCCGCCAAGCTCCATATGACAACGTCGGCGGTCAGCCAGCAGTTGGCCGTGCTGGAACGGGAGGCCGGACTGGCGCTCCTGATCCGCGCAGGCCGTAAGGTGCGGCTGACGGAAGCCGGGGTCATGTTGGTGAAGCATTTTGGCCGGATTGCGGCGGAAGTTGAGGCGGCCGAGGCAAACTTAAAGAAGCTTCAAACAGATGTCCGCGGACACCTCGCCATCAGCGCCTTCCCCAGTTTTTGCAGCACGGTGCTGCCTGCCGCCGTCATGTCCCTTCAGGCCAGCTACCCGCGTCTCGACGTTACCGTGTCCGACCTCGAGCCGTTCGAGAGTGTGGCCGAGTTGAGGGAAGGGCACATCGATGTCGCAGTGGTCGATGACCTGCACACCATCCAGGATGAGGGGCTCGTGAAGACTGTGCTGGGCCGCGATGAAATTATCCTCTGCCTGCCCCAGGATCGGGAGGCGCCGGAGGCAGCGACACTGGCCGATTACGCCGATGAACGCTGGATCCTTGACCAGGAAGGCAGCGTTTTTGAGCAATTCGTTCTTCGAACCTGCCGCGACGCCGGATTCGAGCCAAACGTCGTAGCTCACTGTCGGAACCTGATGGCAACCCTGGGATTGGTGCGTGGCGGCCTCGGCGTCGCACTGATGAGTGAATTGAACCTCGGCCGGGAAACGGACGACCTGGTGGTGCGTCGCGTGCATCCAAGCTGCGGCCGCAACATCATTGTCTTGCACCGGGCGGCCAGCCGGGAATCGCCGGCGGTAGCCGCCGTCGTCGACGAGCTGCGGAAAGCGACCGACGCCCGCCCGAAAGCTTGACGCGCCTCGGCGATCAGGCAAATTGTTAAGTTGTGCTTGACGTTTTGTTCAAAAGTTTCCGATAGACGCTGACCGCATTCGCACCCAAGCTGGTAGCAGACCCACACCAAACCTGCTCCGGAGGTATGCCATGGCTTTAAGTGCCCTTGACCTTTTCTCAATCGGAATCGGCCCCTCGTCGTCCCACACTGTGGGGCCGATGCGCGCCGCCCGCTCGTTCGTCGAAGAACTGGAGAGGGAAGGAAAGTTCGACGCCGTTGACCGCGTTCACGCCGGACTGTTCGGTTCCTTGGGGGCTACCGGGCGCGGGCACGGCTCGGACAAGGCGGTCATCCTGGGATTCATGGGCGAGTCGCCGGAAACCGTCGACACGACGACGGCAGACAATGTGGTGAACGAAGCTACTGAGGCCGGGAAGATACTGCTTGCAGGGCGCCGAGTGATCACGTTCAACAGAACCAAGGACGTGGTGCTCCACCTGCGCAAGTCATTGCCGGCGCATCCCAACGGAATGCGGTTCCAGGCTTCCGACAACCAGGGAACACTGCTGAGCGAACGCGTTTACTACTCCGTGGGCGGCGGATTCGTCGTTGACGAGAATGACGTTGGGAACTCGCATCCCGAGACGATACATCTCCCCTACCCGTTCTCCAACGCCAAGGAACTGTTGGCCCACTGCGACCGTGAAGACCTTTCCATCAGCGAGATCATGCTCGCCAACGAAAGCGCTTGGCGCAGCGAGGAGGAAACCCGCGCGCAGTTGATGCACATCTGGGAAACCATGAAAGAGTGCGTGTCACGCGGCTGTAGCCGAACGGAAGAACACCTGCCCGGGAACCTGATGGTCCGCCGTCGTGCGCCCCGGCTGCTGGCGGACTTGCAAGCGAAAGACGACACCAGCGATCCCTTGCGTGCAGTGGACTGGGTGAACCTGTTTGCCCTGGCGGTGAACGAAGAGAACGCCACGGGTGGGCGCGTCGTCACCGCCCCCACCAACGGCGCTGCCGGAATCATTCCAGCGGTGCTGCACTACTACATGATGTTCACACCCGGAGCCAAGGAAGAAGCAGTGATCCGATTCCTCCTCACCGCAGCTGCCATAGGTGTCCTGTTTAAACAGAACGCCTCCATCTCCGGCGCCGAAGTCGGCTGCCAAGGGGAAGTCGGCTCAGCCTGTTCCATGGCAGCGGGCGCACTGTGCGAAATCCTGGGCGGCACACCCCAGCAGGTGGAGAACGCCGCCGAGATTGGAATCGAGCACAACCTCGGGCTGACCTGCGACCCCGTTGGTGGCCTGGTCCAGATCCCGTGCATCGAACGCAACGCCATGGCCAGCAACAAAGCCATCAACGCTGCACGGATCAGCCTGCGCGGAGACGGCATCCACCATGTCAGCCTCGACACTGCCATCAAGACAATGCGAGAAACAGGTGCCGACATGAAGAGCAAGTACAAAGAAACGTCCCGGGGTGGCCTCGCCGTCCACGTGATCGCTTGCTGATCCCAGCTGCTGCCGTTCCATTATGGGCGAGCTGGAGCGCCCGAAGCAGCCTCTGACACTCAATAAAGATTCCAAAATTTTCCGAAAGATTGCATACAGTCGCTGCTGAACCAGGCGCTTCTCTTCAGGGCAGAGAGCCTCCAATGCCGACATTTGCACGCGACTGGACATCGAAACTGTAGAAGCTTCGAGTGCGGTCCCCGGTGCACTCGCACTGGCCATCTACACGCCTCATAGCTTGGCAGAGACCATCAGCCGCAGCTCTGCACGTTTCACTATGTCTTCTACTGTCGGCTTCAACGAGTTCGACGTGGTGTTCTTTCAGTACTTCCAGGACCTGATGCGGGGTGATCCGGAAGAATTCGTGGCGGAGGTTGACCTTGTTTACGCGCTGCTCAGCGAACGTAAGGTATAGCAGAGCTTCAGTGGCGAGGGCATCGTCGGAGTCAAAGAGCGCGTTTCCATCGAATCGAAACAGTACGGACGCATCTCCGATTTCGTTGACTATGTCCATCTTGACCATGTTTCCCCCCGAAAGCGCCGATGTTGGAGATCACGTACAGGTAGCCGGGGCGGATGTTAGCAGCGCGCCGTTCCACGTCGGCGAGGGCAAGTTCGTCTTCAACGATTTTGGTGCGCATTCGTTCTGCGCCTTCGAGGTCTCCCTTGGCTATGAGTGCGTCCAGTGTTGCCTGGTGCACGGCCCGTTCCTTGACGAGATTTCGCCGGGCCGCAGCAAGTTCCGCTTCAGCTTTCTTCTTGTTCGGGCAGATCTTCGCATCGGGCGCGTTCCAATTCCTTATCAGCGGCAAGGGCTTGGAGGTGTTCTGCGGCTAGGACCATTTCCTGGATGCGGAGGCGGTGGTAGGTCTCGTCGACTCGTAGGTTGATCATGGTGCCTTGGCGTTCGATCTGTTCCTTCGCCTTGGTCAGGCGAGCCGTTGCGGTTGCCAGGTTTCCGGCCTTGACGGTTTATACGCAGTGCTCGGCATCGGCGTTATATGCGCGCAACCTATTGATCGACATCATGTTCACGAATCTCATGCCCTGCTTCGCGGAATTGTTGAAGGTGAAGTTCGACGTCGCGTGAATCGCCTTCATGGCCCGGGCCATCTCCTTGCACTGGGCACGGACGGATCCAGCAGGGCCGCCAAATGCGCGGAGTGTTCCGCTGGGTGGTCAAAGTCGAAGACACTGACAGAACGTCCAGGAGACCGCGCTCTGAGCGGAACTGACAGAGCACCTCGGGCACGAGCATGGTCAGAAACCGATCGCCGGCAACTTGCGCAACGGCACCAGGTCAAAGACCGTGCTGACCGAGATTAGCCCGGTCGAGATCGAGGTACCCAGAGACCGGGACGGGTACTTCGAGCCGGTGATCGCGTCCAAACGAAGCGGCGCTTGGACAGGATCGACGAGGTCGTGCTTTCGCTCTCCGCGCGGGAGCTGACTACCGGGGAAATCGCCGCGCACTTCGAGGAGGTCTAAGGGGCCAAGGTCTCCAAGGACACCATCAGCCGCTTCACCGAAAAAGTCGCCGCCGAACTGGCCGAGTGGTCTTCCCGACGCCCTGGACCCGGTCTATTCGGTGCTCTTCGTAGACGCGATCGTGGTCAAGGTCCGTGACCGGCAGGTGCGCAACACCCCCTTCTACGTCGTCACGGGAGTAACCGCGAATGGTGAACGGAACATTCTAGGCACCTGGGCCAGCGACGGCGGCGAGGGAGCCGGGTTCTGGCTGCAGGTCTTCTCCGAACTGAAGAACCGGGGTGTGGAAGATGTGCTGGTCGCTGTCTGCGACGGCCTCAAAGGCCTGCCGGAAGCAAACACAACCACCTGGGACCGGACGATCGTGCAGCAATGCATCGTGCACCTGATCCGAAGCACTCAAACCCGTTTACACCGCCTCGTCCAAACAAGCAGCTAAGGATGGCTGGATACCGTTGGCCCCATTCGGCGGTAAATTCGGCGAACCTGTCATCGTGCGGCTCCGGGAGTCTTCCAGGACAGAATTCGTGCCCTTCCAGGATCACGACGTGGAAATCCGGCGAGTGATCTGCACGACGAACGCGATCGAGTCGATCAACGCCCGCTACCGCCGAGCTGTGAGAGCCCTCGGGCACTTTACCAACGAGAAAGCTGCCCTGAAATGCCTGTATCTGGTTACCAGATCCCTTGGAAACGAAAACGCCCAAGCCCACACACCGGTTATCGGACAGTCCCAGGCGGGTCCGCAGCTGATCCCTGGAACCTAAGTGAGCAGCTGGCAGGCCCGGTTGCGCTGCTGATCCAGCCTCCGGCCAGGATTGATGAGTTACTCCCGATATCCGCCGAGCGCGAGTGGAATCGCGTGTTCTGCAGGGACGATATGGCGGAGCGTGAGTGAGGCCAACAGTGCGAGCGATTGCTGGAGACAGCCACCCACCCTGCAGGTATCCGTTCGCCCTATGGACTTGGGCAGTCGGGAGAACGCCAGCATAGGGATTTCTTCGGCGGAGTCCCATGCATGACAACAACATGCACTGCCGTGTAAGCAGGCCTAGTGGGGCCTTCCGCCCGAGACCCCGGGCAGGGTGTTGTGCCGGGAGTACCGGACGGATGCTCAGTGATCCGTGGTGCAGGTTTGCCGCCCCTTAGGCGGCCAGCGCGAGGTGGCTCGATCGGCGGTACCGAGAAGTTCAGCGTCGCGAGAAGACGGCCCGGGCCGCTGCGACTTGTTGTGGTGTAGCAGCTGCGCCGATGTCCGCGCTGGTGTTCCTGCGTTGTTTATCGTCGGGTGCCTACCGGCTTTTCGCTTGCACGCAAGGACTCAAGCTCGGAACGAAGTCGTGCTGTAAGGAGCCCGAAGTCAGCTTCAATGGTGCCGAAATCCAGACCGTGGAAACCATAGCCGGCCATGGCACCGATCCTTTTGCCCGCAGCATGAACAGTGGCGGCAGCCTCGTCCCAAATCCGTACGAGTTCTTTGATCGAGTCGGGACTGAACATGCTGCCCGGCAGCTCAAGGTCCTGCGAGAGGTCCCCCAGACCGAAGAAAACATAGTCGATGCCGTCCACGGCAAGGATCTCGGCCAGATTTTCAACCCCTTCACGGGTCTCGATGAGGGGAATGAGCAACACATTTTCGTTGGAGCTCTCACGGTGGGCGAACCAGCCGTCACCGCTGGACCAGCGCGCCCCCTCCGTCCCAGGGCACATTCCACGTCCGCCGGCCTGATAGCGCGTCGCCGCGAGGGCAGCGGCGGCCTGCTCCGCGGTACCGATCTTGGGCACGATGATCCCATGGGCACCAACGTCCAACGTTGCCTGGATCTGCGTCGGATCGTTAGCCAGCACGCGCACGATGGGGACAATGCCGTTCGCCTCGGCAGCACGGACATGGTTGGCGGTGCTGATGATGTCATTCGGGCCGTGCTCACGGTCGATCACGACGAAATCAACGCCAGCGGTTGCCACGGCAGCGGTGGCAGCAGGGTCAATGGACATCACGAACGTGCCAAGAGGCGTGCGGTGATCAGCGATGATCCCCTCAAAACGCTCACGGGCATTGACTCTCTTCAAGGTACTTCTCCTCTGCTGGGTGGACTGGCGAATTGGTTCGGCCGGAGCCTTCATTGCCACGCATAGCGATGGCACCACTCTGATGGGCTGAAACTAATGATCCAAAGAAATGTAGGTATGCAAAGCACACCGGGACTCACCGGAAAAAGGGTCCCGCGCGCGCAGCAAGACATCTTCCCCGACGCGGGTGTGGAGGTTCCCGCGACGAGAGGCATGGGCCGATCCCATTTCCCCACCGTAGCTAACTTGACGCACACCGTCAAGGTAAAAAGCCGGCGAAAATCCGAGAAAATCGTCTGCGAAGCGGTGGTGACGCGGCGGGTGTGCGCAGGCGGTCAAGCTGGAAACACAGGCTAAACCTAGCGTTGTTGTCCTTCTGTAAGAGCAAACCCTTTCGTGCTCAAGGAACACAAACACAACCGTCAAGCAGCGAACCAATGGGCATGCTCGACAGCGCAGCGACAAGATCCGGCGGCCCGCTGAACTTCTCGAGGATTTGAAGGGTTACGCCGATGCGGCAGTAGCTGCCTTGGTCCGCTCCTTCTCGGCGAAGTAACCGGTGCGTGACAATCCATCGCTCCGCCCGCAAATTCAGGACGATGAGCGAAAAGATCGAGCCGATGCCGTGATGCGCCTGGTGAAACAGGCCGGGACGCAGTCGTGGAACGAAGCCGCGCGGCGCTAAGGTCAGGCGCGCATACCCTTGAGGATGATAAGTCCGCCCTCGTGCATGAGTTCCCGGTAAGCAGGAGAGTACGGCTGCAGGGCGAGGCCGAGGCCCCGGAATAAGACCTCGAAGTGACGGATCGACACGTCTGCTCTGATCGAGCCCTCCCCCTTGCCCTTTTCGATGAGCGCATCGAGCGCTTCAAAGAATCGACGGCCCGCCTTCTTGACGGCGTCTTCGGGACGATCGGGATTCATGGCGTCGCGGGCGGCCGACGTCACTTGGATGGTGGGCTCCAGAAAGAGCTCAGCCAGCGCGTCCCATGCAGAAGGCGCCTGGAGGGCTTCGACGTATAAATCGTGGGCGCGATCGAAGAAAAGGATCGCCATCTCCTCCAAGAGTTGATTCCGGCTGCCGAACGTGGAATAGACCGTCCCCTTGCTAACGCCGGCCTCCGCAGCGACGTCGTCCATCGTCATCGCGCTGCCTACGCGCCTCAAGACGACTTCGGCCGCCTGACGAACCCTGGCCTCATTTTCGATTGCGTCAATCCGCCGGGGACGTCGGGGACCCTGCTGGCGGGACATCGTGGACTCCATGAGAGAAGGTTACCCGCAGACGAGGCAGCCACCACTTCGATATGCTGCGCCGCCAAGTACTCCTGCTCCCGGTGGACCCGGCAGTCACTGGCCCCGCCATGCGTTCTTCACTGGACGTCATAAACGTCCGGTTGACGAAGACCTCCGGGACGATGAGCTCTCGCCCTCGGCCGGCCTCCACCCGACAAGCCAGCAAAGCCTTGCATTGCCAAATCTACAACCTCACCCACGTAGCGACACGACGCGGCATTCCAGGTGAGTCAGCGACCGTTCTCACGGCGATCCGCGTGAACCAAATTGAGTACCTTGACGATATGCGTCAAGTTAACTACGATGATGACACCGATCGGCGCACGCACTTCATCGGGGAACGATTTATCCCCAGGTAAACACATCAATTGTTCAAAGACGAACGGATTTATTGCATGAAACGCATCGCCACAAGATCTTCAGGCGCAGACTCCGGCACAGTCGCGTGCGACGTCTCGGTCTTGACCGCAGCTACCCCGGACTGCGGTGGAAAAACTACCTCACTGTCGACGACGTAAGGCTCGCCTCGAAGTCGACTCTTCCCTCACTCTGCAGCGCATCTCCCTTAACACTGCTGCGTAACAGTATCCCCTCGCTCCTGCGTGGGTAGCTGGGCGTTCATCATACAAACGATCAGTGCCGAAGCGACTAATTGGGTCGCAGAGACCGGCCGATGACCGGTCGTCACATCTCCATACCCTCTTTGAGGAACACATGTGCTTCGACCCGATCGCTGATTAGCAGCAGGTACAACTCGAGCAGCTTGCTGAACTCTTCCTTGAGGCACGCACACGGGACCCTTCTTCCGGTGAGTCTTGATGTGCATGTAACCGAATATTTTCTTAGACCGCTAGTTTCAGCCCGTCAATTTTCCTAATGAAAGGTCAAAGATGACTCGTTCTCATTCCTCGGCTACGCCGGGGGGAATGTTAGTCAATTCCCGATTGGATCGTTTGCCCGCTTCCAAGTACCACGCCGTGTGGGTGGTCGTTCTGGGCATCGCCATGCTGATCGAAACCTACGACAATACCGTATTCGCATTCCTGGCTCCTTCAATCAGAGCTGAATGGAATCTGACGTTGGGGCAGGTTGGCGTAATTACGTCAGCCGTATTTGTGGGCATGATGGTCGGCGCTATCGCGGGCGGACGCCTGTCTGACCGGTATGGACGCCGGCCGGTTCTCATCTGGGCTTCGGTGTTGTACTCGGCCATGTCCCTTCTGTCCGCGATCGCCCCCAACTACGAGGTGCTTACCGTCAGCCGGGTTCTTACCGGGGTCGGGGTCCAGGCGGCGACAGGCGTGGTAATGGTCTACGCAGGTGAAATGTTCCCCAAGCTGGTCCGAGGCCGGGCATTCAGCATACTCCTGTTTATCGGGTACTTTGGCACACCTCTCACCGCGCTGACAGCCCTGGCGATCGCGCCGACAGGGCTCGGGGCCTGGCGTTGGGTCTTTGTAATCGGCGCTGCCGGCTTCCTCATTGCGATAGCCGCGGCACTTTGGCTGCCTGAGACCGTTCGATGGCTCGTTATGCGGGGCAGGGACGCGCAAGCAGAGCGGATCGTCGAGCGCCTTGAGGCCTCCGTCGTCCGGAGTGGAGGCACCCTCGGGGACGTCGCGCCAGCTCTTCCGGCAACGCCTCAAGGTTCCTACCGGGATCTCTTACAGCGCCACAACCTCAAACGCCTCATTGTCACCGCGTTGGCGTTCTGCGGGTACATCTACACCGCCTACGGATTCCTCGCTTGGGTTCCAACAATTCTGACTGACCGGGGCATGCCTCAGGCCGAAGCTCTTGGTTTCGCCACTGTCCTCTCGTTCTCAACAGTCGTGGGGCCCCTCGTCATGTTCTCCTTCACGGACAAAATTGAACGCAAGACAACTCTGCTGCTCACCGGCCTTCTTTGCGCAGCCTCTCTTGTGGTCTTCGCCTTCGCCCCGAATCCTGCCCTGAGCATGGTGGCCGGGTTTGGAACCCAGTTGGGTATCTCAATGATGGGCGCGGCATTTTACACCTATATTCCGGAGATCTTCCCCACGAACATTCGCGGCCTCGGATTCGGAGTGGTCTCCGGGATCGCTCGCGTCGCCGGAATCATCTCAGGACTCACCATCGCCGTGATCTACGCAGGACTTGGATACCAGGGCCTCTATGTTCTCCTGGCCGTCGTGATCACTGCTGCCGGGCTACTCGTGGCAACCCTCGGCCCTCGAACGACGAACCGTTCACTTGAATCCATCTCGGAGTCATCGGGTGGGGCGAGCGCATCAACACATGAATCGGCGCACGCTCCGTCGACAAATCGCGAGTGAGGCCAGCCAGGACGGCCACCACCGTTGGGCAGGTTGCAAGTGGGCCCTGCGCGGTTCCGCATTCTTGCTCGGTCGCATTGGGTAGGCGACCCGGGCCGTGGTTGCTCACCCGGTGGGATGCGTTAAACATGGCTAAAGCCACGATTTGATCACTGAACAGGGCCGGCCCGTCTGCTGAACTGCAGCTGAGCCGCGATGCGGGCACCTAGCCGTCCGGCGGTGCTTCTGACTCGACGTGCGGACGAGTTCCTTCCGGGAAGACCTGCCTCATCCAGCCTGGCAAATAAGTTGACGCCAAGCGTCATCTTATTTAGAATTGCCGTAGCAATCTGTCGACGCAATGCTCGCGGAGCTTCACCGAATTTATTCCCCAGTTAGACACCCAATGGAGGGTCTGTTGCGGGAACTATGCCGAATTTATTCCTTAGTTACACACCCAATGGAGGGTCTTGTGAACGAAAACGAAACATCCTCGGTCCGTTACGACGGCCGCGCTATTCTCGTTACCGGAGCTGGTCGCGGAATGGGACGCACGCATGCTTTGGCTCTTGCCGAGCGCGGCGCATCGGTTCTGGTCGCCGATCGTGGTGTGACGATGAGCGGTGACGGTCTTGACACAGGTCCCGCGAACGAGGTGGTCGCTGAGATCCGTGCGGCGGGCGGAACAGCTGAGGCCTACAACGGCGATCTCTCTACGGAGGAGGGCGCGCGGGGAGCGGTCACGGCGACGTTGGCCGCCTTTGGGCGGATCGACGGGATCATCCACAACGCGAGCACGGCCCCCGACGCCGGACCGATGTACGAGACGCCGGACGAGGTCTTCGACCGCACGATCCAGGTCAACGTCTACGCCGCCTTCCACATGGCCAAGGCAGCCTGGCCGACTTTCCTCTCACAAAAGTTCGGACGCATCGTCGTCGTAACCTCGCACAGCATCTATGGGAACGCGAACTCCGTGCCCTACACCACAGCGAAGACCGGGTATATCGGGTTCATCAACTCCCTTGCAATCGAAGGCGCCGACCACAACATCACCGTCAACGCTGTCGCGCCGACCGCGAGAAGCCGCATGACTGAGCGGATGCAGAGCTCCGCTTACACCGACTGGCTTTTCGAAACCATGACGCCCGAGTCGGTGACCCCGACGGTCGCCTACCTAGTCAGCGAGGCGTCGAACGTCACCGGTCAGATCCTGTCCGCCGGCGGCGGCCGCGTCGCGCGCATCACCCTCGCAGAGACGCGAGGCGTGCTCGGACTGGGCGAGAGCATCGACGACGTGCACCAGCACATCGATACCGTCCTTTCGGACAAGGACTGGATGTTCCCCGCCTCGCTCGCGGAGCGCGGACTCGTCGTCGCCGAAATGATGGGCTGGAAACCCTCAGCCGTCGACGGCAACCCCTACGCAATGCGCAACTGACGACTCACGCCCCGGCCGACACCGCACCCTCGGCCTCACCCCCGCGACAATCGCACACCACCGATCCTCGCACTCCCACCCCCACCCCACGCGCCTGGTGGGGGAGCCGAGATGCTCCCTATGCATCTCGCGGCCAGCACCTTCACAAACGCCCATAACGCGGAAGCGGCGTCACCGCCGCCGCCAAATTCAACAAACAGGAGAACAAAATGACCAAACATGTAGAACCCTCATCCCAGGTAGAACCCTCGTCCGCTGCCGAGATCGAGGGCTACTTCGAGACACTCTCAAACTGGGGCCGATGGGGCAACGACGACCGACGAGGCACTCTCAACCTCATCACGCCCGAGGTCCGCCTCGCAGCTCTCGCCTCCGTGCGCCACGGCCAGGCGGTCTCCCTCTCCAGAGATATCGACCCCAAAAACCCCGATCCGGTGCACTCCGGCGTGGCGGCCGTCGAGCGCCGCACCCGCCCCCGCGAGATCGAGGAGATCATGCACATCTCACCGCGATGGGAGGCCATGGGAGAGGACATCCACATCAGCCCCCACGGCGGCAACGCCCACCTCGACGGCCTCGCCCACTACAGCTGGGACGGCAAACAGTACAACGGCTTTCCCGAGGCAGACTCGTCCGCAGAGACCGGCTCGAAATACCTCGACGTCAGCCACGCCAGTGAGGGCTTCATCACTCGAGGCGTGCTTCTCGACATCGCTGGACTGTTCGGCGTGGAGCACGTCGAACGCGGCTACGCGATCCTGCCCGAAGACCTGCTCGCCGCTGAGAAACGCCAAGGAATCACGGTGCGGTCCGGTGATGCTCTGCTCATCCACACCGGTAACGCCGACGCCATCGTACGGTTCGGGACGCTCCACCACGACGGAAAAACGGGCCCCATCGACGGAGTCCAATCCGGTCTGCACGCTTCCTGCCTCCCGTTCCTGCGCGAACGCGACATCTCCGTCATGGGAGCCGACGGCACACACGATCTCCAGCCGCCCCAGCTGGAGGATTTCGACTTCGCCCGCCCGATCCACACGGTAAGCCTCGTTTCGATGGGACTCTGGCTCATCGACAACATGGACCTCACCGCTCTCGCCGCCGCCTGCGAAAAGGCCCAGCAATGGGACTTCCTCTTCACCGCCCTCCCCTGGCGCTTCGTAGGCTCCACCTCGAGCCCCCTCAACTGCGTCGCCGTCCTCTAACAACCCATTCCAATCCCGGCATCGCATAAAACCGATGCCGCAATCCGTCCTCACAAGGACCGAAGCCCCAAGGAGGGCACACCATGTCGAATGACTTCTCCGCTGAGCGCATGAGCGACCGCGCCGAGATTCAGCATCGAATCTACCAATTCTGCCGTGCGGTGGATCGACTGGAGTTCGGTCTGCTGCACGAGGTCTACCATCCCGGCGCAATACACGACCATGGCGTTTACAAAGGAGATTTGGACGGCTGGATCGAGTTCACCCAGCGGCGCCACGAGACCATTGGATACTCAAGCCACCACGTCGGCAACACCATCATCGAGTTCGCGGACGACGATAATGCTGCCGTTGAGACTTACTTTCTCGTCTGGCAGAGCGTCACCGCGAAATCGAGCCCGTTTCCCTCGGATTCAGAAGGAACCGCCGACTACGAGGTTCTACTCTCCGGACGCTACCTTGACCACTTCGTCCGAAAGGACGGGCGCTGGGGCATCATGGGCCGAACTGCTGTGGCCGAGACTGTCCTGAAGATGACTGAACCCGCACCTACCTTCGCTGCCGGGCTCTCTCACCAAACGAGAGACGCGAGCGACCCCATGTGGCTCCTGCGCTCAAAAGTGGGGGTGGCGTAGCGGCGGGGGCCCGCCGCATAGAGGATCTGCACCGCCCAAAGTCAATACTTCGAGGTCGTGCTCGGCAGACCGAATGAAATCGTCTGCGGACGGCCCGACAGCCGGAGCACTCCCCGTCGACATATGGGCGGCTGGTCAAAGCCGGACCACATGACAGGACACTAACCCGCGCTCCTCCGAGTACTTCGGTGTAGTGGCACAGTCACTCAGTGCCACTACACCGAGTAAGGCCAGCTAATGACGTCGTATAAACATGAAGACTGGGCCCAGCTCATCAATGTTCCAGTAGAAATTCGCCAGCACGGACGGACTATTAGAACCGGTGTGGTGGACAACGCTATGCCCGACTCCTCCGCCCTATGGATCGCAGCCGACGGCATTCAACCCCGACAAATATTTGAAGCAGCCCTTGGTCACGAAGTCTGGGTGATACCCCAGCAACTGTCCGGTGCGACCACGTACCGCATGACCTCGGATCGACTCTTCCAATCCCTCTCCACCTCGTGAGTATGACGGATTACGGAAGACAAGGACTTCAAGTCCACGCATACCAAACCCACAGAAGCCGAATAGCCGCTGCGACCACACAACGGGACCCATGACAGCCTTTTACATGACCCCTGTGCCCTTACCAATGGCCGCATAACAGTCAGCGAAATGGTCAACAACATTCACATGCTGACAACGAAATCCAGCGGGGAACATGTCCTGATCGACGCCGCCGATGACTCCACGCCATTGAGCAATTGCTAGAGAAAGCCAAATCTGTCACATAAGCGCCGCGATACCCACCACACACCAGCACTGGGGCCACATTCGGTCCCTAAAGGAACTCGAGAGGCTCACCGGCGCCAGGGCCGCGGCGAGAAGGGACGACGCCGAAGCCCTATATGGCCCACACGGGCACTTGAGTTCGCCCGTTGGATTCGTGCCAATGGCAATTTCAGCACAACGAAAGTGCAGAATCGCAGAATGAACCCTAACGTCGATGACCTGTTGGTACTGCTCGCAGTATCGCGGTCAAGTAAGTTCACGACAGCCGCCCGGGCCTTGGGACTTAGTCACACCACCGTTTCGCGCAGAATTGCTGCCTTGGAGGAGGTTTTAGGTGGGCGTGTTCTCGTGCGGGCAGCTGGCGGCTGGGAACTGACGGAGCTTGGAGCAAAGGCCGTGGCGGCGGCCGAACAGGTCGAAACCGTGATTGGAACGCTGCGGTTGTCGGGTGAGGCGCAGGAATCGCTCACCGGTGTCGTCCACATGACTGCTACCGACGGTTTCAGCGCTTATATTGCAGCCCCAGCAGTGGCACGGCTGCGTAAACAACATGCGGGCTTGAGCGTGGAAATTGTTACAACGACAAGGCGCGCCCTACAGCAAAGATCAGGCGTGGACATCGAGGTAGTCGTCGGTGAACCGCAGGTCCACCGGGCGGAAGCTTTTAAGTTGGGCGAGTACATGCTCGGGACCTACGCCTCACGGGCATACCTGGAAAGCAACAGGGTACCCACAACAGTTAAAGAGCTGGCAGAGCACCCGCTGGTGTACTTCGTGGATTCGATGCTGCAGGTCGATAACCTGGATGCTCCACGCCGATTGGTGCCCAACATGAAGGACAGTCTGAGCTCAACCAACGTTTTCGTCCATTTGGAAGCGACCAGGGCTGGCGCAGGTATCGGCTTCCTTCCCTGCTTTATGGCCGACCTGCATCAGGACCTGATCAGGCTGTTGCCGGGAGAATTCGCGGAGCTAGTCCCTTACTGGATGGTTCTGCGCCCGGACTCCCTGCGCCGACCCGCGGTTGTGGCAGTGGCGCGCGCTTTGCAGGAAGAGACTTTGGCCCAGCGGGAAGCGCTTCTGGGGATCAGGAGTCATCATCCAAGCCGGGCATCAGTCGGTAGCGCCACAATCACTGCCGACCGGGGCCTCGCATAGCCAACCCGAAGTCCTTCTCCAAGAGCTCAATCCCGCACCGACCGGGAGGGGCTGTTGTTCCATGTACTGCGCGACAGCCAGGTCTATTCGTAGGGATAAAAAATGCGATCGTCGACAGTCTTAAGCGGCCCCGGAGACCGTAATGGCGATGTGCCGCAGCGCACGGCCAGGTCCATGGTGCCTTCGCGGTGCTCCGCGCGCTGAGTCAGGACCTCGGCAATGATATTGGCCTGGGTGGCGTGCGGGCATGACTCTGGTCTGGAGCTGCGGCCCTGAATCAGGAACCGCGACATAAGGCTCAAGCACCGAACGGTTCTGAACTCTTTTCACAAATGTGACTATGGGCATTCCCGTCCGTTGGTTGTAGTGCCAGACCACCTTCTGAACTGTGCCGTTGTCATCCGGCTACCAGGCCGCTTTAACACATTGGACTGGCATAGACCAGGTGATCCGTGCAACACGCGCCGGTTGGACTTGTGTTGCAAACCAGGTGCTGTAAAGCCTTTGAGCCCATCCCTTCCGGGGCTGGGACGCCGAACTGCCGTGCGCCGATAGCACTCGGCTCAGCGGGCAGCGGACAGGCCTGCAACCAAAGCTGTCAGTCGTAGCCCCCATCAAAACTCTTGACGGCCCTCATCGAAGTTCGTGCCCCATCTTTCGAGAGTCACACCTAAGGGAACGTTGCTGCTAAGGCTCGCTTCATAGCGTCCTGGGGCTAATCGCGTGATCGAGATGCCAACGCGTTCGATCATAGCCGCCGGCTTCAGGAGATCCACGGCTTTATCGAGAGCGGCGTCCAGTTCCTTCCGGGTGGTTACGGCTACAACAAGAGAACGGACTACTGCGTGCATGGTCATTGTCCTTACTCCGACGGCGGGGTCAGTACTGTGGCAGGGCCTGCGACGAAATGTCTGCGCGCGGAATGAAGTGAAGGCTGATGGGAAATTCATTTGGCCAACACGCACGTTGGCTGGCATGAGAGATGGCTCCCTGAATGGGGCTTTCCGCCCGAGACCCCGGGCAGGGTGTTGTGCCGGGAGTACCGGACGGATGCTCAGTGATCCGTGGTGCAGGTTTGCCGCCCCTTCCGGGCCAGCGCGAGGTGGCTCGATCGGCGGTACCGAGAAGTTCAGCGTCGCGAGAAGACGGCCCGGGCGGCTGCGACTTGTTGTGGTGTAGCAGCTGCGCCGATGTCCGCGCTGGTGTTCCTGCGTTGTTTATCGTCGGGTGCCTACCGGCTTTTCGCTTGCACGCAAGGACTCAAGCTCGGAACGAAGTCGTGCTGTAAGGAGCCCGAAGTCAGCTTCAATGGTGCCGAAATCCAGACCGTGGAAACCATAGCCGGCCATGGCACCGATCCTTTTGCCCGCAGCATGAACAGTGGCGGCAGCCTCGTCCCAAATCCGTACGAGTTCTTTGATCGAGTCGGGACTGAACATGCTGCCCGGCAGCTCAAGGTCCTGCGAGAGGTCCCCCAGACCGAAGAAAACATAGTCGATGCCGTCCACGGCAAGGATCTCGGCCAGATTTTCAACCCCTTCACGGGTCTCGATGAGGGGAATGAGCAACACATTTTCGTTGGAGCTCTCACGGTGGGCGAACCAGCCGTCACCGCTGGACCAGCGCGCCCCCTCCGTCCCAGGGCACATTCCACGTCCGCCGGCCTGATAGCGCGTCGCCGCGAGGGCAGCGGCGGCCTGCTCCGCGGTACCGATCTTGGGCACGATGATCCCATGGGCACCAACGTCCAACGTTGCCTGGATCTGCGTCGGATCGTTAGCCAGCACGCGCACGATGGGGACAATGCCGTTCGCCTCGGCAGCACGGACATGGTTGGCGGTGCTGATGATGTCATTCGGGCCGTGCTCACGGTCGATCACGACGAAATCAACGCCAGCGGTTGCCACGGCAGCGGTGGCAGCAGGGTCAATGGACATCACGAACGTGCCAAGAGGCGTGCGGTGATCAGCGATGATCCCCTCAAAACGCTCACGGGCATTGACTCTCTTCAAGGTACTTCTCCTCTGCTGGGTGGACTGGCGAATTGGTTCGGCCGGAGCCTTCATTGCCACGCATAGCGATGGCACCACTCTGATGGGCTGAAACTAATGATCCAAAGAAATGTAGGTATGCAAAGCACACCGGGACTCACCGGAAAAAGGGTCCCGCGCGCGCAGCAAGACATCTTCCCCGACGCGGGTGTGGAGGTTCCCGCGACGAGAGGCATGGGCCGATCCCATTTCCCCACCGTAGCTAACTTGACGCAGACCGTCAAGTAATGAATGACTCGCGTCCGCCGTGCGGGAAGGGTAGTCAACTTATCTGAAATGCCCGCGTGTGGGACGCTGCATGAGTGGGGCTGTCCTCGGGCATGCAAGGATGTTTTTCCTGTCCGCCCTCGTGTTGCTCCCACGGGGGTTCCAGCTGCCGGGGCGGCGAGAGCCACCGCCGAAGAAGATGAGGGGATGCTGGCCGTAAAGCCACTGCAGGAGAACAGCTGCGACTCCCGGTTCGAAAGGGGGTGGAGGGCTGACAGGAGCCGAGTTTGCGGGAACGGAATCTTCACTGCAGTCATGGAATCTCTCTTGTCTATTCAGCTCGCCGGTGACGCTGATACCCCCAAGCATCCGATCAGAAGAAACCGGGCAGAAGCCGACGAGTGGCCGAAAATACCCTCCAAACGGCGGGGCTGCCAATCATCTGCATGAGTCAGCGAACAGTGTTTCTGTGTGATGTTCCAAGTACTCGTGGATCTCTTGCTTCGCCGGCAATACCGACCGTCCCTGCCGGAGCTTAGGGTTGCCATGACTCCCCCCTCCCTGCGCTGGGGCACGGCCGTCGGTACTAATGCAGATCGCCGACCCGAGTACGAGTCGGCGCTGAGGTTAGGCGCGCATACCCTTGAGGATGATAAGTCCGCACTCGTGCATGAGTTCCCGGTAAGCAGGAGAGTACGGCTGCAGGGCGAGTCCGAGGCCCCGGAATAAGACCTCGAAGTGACGGATCGACACGTCTGCTCTGATCGAGCCCTCCCCCTTGCCCTTTTCGATGAGAGCATTGAGCGCTTCAAAGGTGCGGCGGCCCGCCTTTTTGACGGCGTCGTCGGGACGATCGGGATTCATGGCGTCGCGGGCGGCCGACGTCAGTTGGATGGTGGGCTCCAGAAAGAGCTCAGCCAGCGCGTCCCATGCAGAAGGCGCCTGGAGGGCTTCGACGTATAAATCGTGGGCGCGATCGAAGAAAAGGATCGCCATCTCCTCCAAGAGTTGATTCCGGCTGCCGAACGTGGAATAGACCGTCCCCTTGCTAACGCCGGCCTCCGCAGCGACGTCGTCCATCGTCATCGCGCTGCCTACGCGCCTCAAGACGACTTCGGCCGCCTGACGAACCCTGGCCTCATTTTCGATTGCGTCAATCCGCCGGGGACGTCGGGGACCCTGCTGGCGGGACATCGTGGACTCCATGAGAGAAGGTTACCCGCAGACGAGGCAGCCACCACTTCGATATGCTGCGCCGCCAAGTACTCCTGCTCCCGGTGGACCCGGCAGTCACTGGCCCCGCCATGCGTTCTTCACTGGACGTCATAAACGTCCGGTTGACGAAGACCTCCGGGACGATGAGCTCTCGCCCTCGGCCGGCCTCCACCCGACAAGCCAGCAAAGCCTTGCATTGCCTTCGTCACCCCATGCGCACGGGGCAACCGGCAAATTGACGGCATACGTCAAGTTAATTACGCTGGTGACACCGATCGGCGCAGGCACCTCGTCGGGGAACGATTTATCCCCGGGTGGACACATCAATTGTTCAAAGACGAACGAATTTATGGCACTCGACAACGGCCGCGCTGGGCCCAAATTGACGAATGCAGCTAATTACTACGCCGAATTTATTCCTTAGTTACACACCCAATGGAGGGTCTTGTGAACGAAAACGAAACATCCTCGGTCCGTTACGACGGCCGCGCTATTCTCGTTACCGGAGCTGGTCGCGGAATGGGACGCACGCATGCTTTGGCTCTTGCCGAGCGCGGCGCATCGGTTCTGGTCGCCGATCGTGGTGTGACGATGAGCGGTGACGGTCTTGACACAGGTCCCGCGAACGAGGTGGTCGCTGAGATCCGTGCGGCGGGCGGAACAGCTGAGGCCTACAACGGCGATCTCTCTACGGAGGAGGGCGCGCGGGGAGCGGTCACGGCGACGTTGGCCGCCTTTGGGCGGATCGACGGGATCATCCACAACGCGAGCACGGCCCCCGACGCCGGACCGATGTACGAGACGCCGGACGAGGTCTTCGACCGCACGATCCAGGTCAACGTCTACGCCGCCTTCCACATGGCCAAGGCAGCCTGGCCGACTTTCCTCTCACAAAAGTTCGGACGCATCGTCGTCGTAACCTCGCACAGCATCTATGGGAACGCGAACTCCGTGCCCTACACCACAGCGAAGACCGGGTATATCGGGTTCATCAACTCCCTTGCAATCGAAGGCGCCGACCACAACATCACCGTCAACGCTGTCGCGCCGACCGCGAGAAGCCGCATGACTGAGCGGATGCAGAGCTCCGCTTACACCGACTGGCTTTTCGAAACCATGACGCCCGAGTCGGTGACCCCGACGGTCGCCTACCTAGTCAGCGAGGCGTCGAACGTCACCGGTCAGATCCTGTCCGCCGGCGGCGGCCGCGTCGCGCGCATCACCCTCGCAGAGACGCGGGGCGTGCTCGGACTGGGCGAGAGCATCGACGACGTGCACCAGCACATCGATACCATCCTTTCGGACAAGGACTGGATGTTCCCCGCCTCGCTCGCGGAGCGCGGACTCGTCGTCGCCGAAATGATGGGCTGGAAACCCTCAGCCGTCGACGGCAACCCCTACACAATGCGCAACTGACGACTCACGCCCCGGCCGACACCGCACCCTCGGCCTCACCCCCGCGACAATCGCACACCGCCGATCCTCGCACTCCCCACCCCACCCGCTCTTCTACCAGGAAAGCCGAGGGTCAACGATGACCGAACTGAGCACCGCCATACCCAAGTCCACACATGACACATGGACAGTTGGAGACGTTCGCGTCACCCGCGTGGTGGAGCAGGTGATGCCGCTGGCGATGTCCTTTCTCCTTCCGCAGGTCACCACCGCGGATGTCGCCGCTAATGAGCACTGGCTCCGACCGGACTATATCGATGACGACGGGGCCGCCACGCTAAGTAGTCACTCTTACGTGCTCGAGACCGGGGGGCTACGGATTCTGGTCGATACGGGCTTCGGGAACGACAAGGAGCGTACCTACTACTCGACGATGGCACACCTCAATCTGCCGTATCTGGAGGAACTCGCGTCGGCCGGCTTTCCTCCTGAAAGCATCGACATTGTCGCGTGCACCCACCTTCACCTCGACCACGTCGGCTGGAACACGGTCTTCCGCGACGGTGTCTGGAAGCCGACCTTTCCCAATGCGCGATACATCCTCAACAAGGACGAGTACGACTTCTGGACGAGGGGTGGCCCCGAGCCTTCGATGGAAGCTGACCAGGCGCGCGTGGTCGCCGATTCGCTCGCGCCTGTGGTCCAAGCCGGTCAGGTCGACTTCTTCACCGGACGCCACGAAGTTGCCCCGGGCATCATGTTCGAGCCTTTTCCCGGCCACTCGCCGGGCAACTCGTTGCTCACGATCAGCTCGCAGGGTGAGGAAGCAGTCATCATCGGCGACATCTGGCACCACCCGCTCGAAATAGTCAATTCCGAATGGGCATACTCAGACGTTGATCCTGATCTGGCGCAGAAGGCCCGCGAGGACCTACTCGAGCTCGTCCTCGACAAACCGATCCTCGTCCTCGGCACCCATTGGGCCGGCACGAGCGCAGGATACGTGGTCACCGAGAACGGATCACCGCGGGTGGTCTCCAAACAGCCTTGACCAAATCTCAACCGGAACGCTCGATCACCAGCGCGCTGCAGCCGACGTCTTCCGCCGCTATCAGGATGACGTGTCCCGCTTGTCACAACGCTCGGCTCTGCTTCGACCACCCCCACCCCACGCGCCTGGTGGGGGAGCCGAGATGCTCCCTATGCATCTCGCGGCCAGCACCTTCACAAACGCCCATAACGCGGAAGCGGCGTCACCGCCGCCGCCAAATTCAACAAACAGGAGAACAAAATGACCAAACATGTAGAACCCTCATCCCAGGTAGAACCCTCGTCCGCTGCCGAGATCGAGGGCTACTTCGAGACACTCTCAAACTGGGGCCGATGGGGCAACGACGACCGACGAGGCACTCTCAACCTCATCACGCCCGAGGTCCGCCTCGCAGCTCTCGCCTCCGTGCGCCACGGCCAGGCGGTCTCCCTCTCCAGAGATATCGACCCCAAAAACCCCGATCCGGTGCACTCCGGCGTGGCGGCCGTCGAGCGCCGCACCCGCCCCCGCGAGATCGAGGAGATCATGCACATCTCACCGCGATGGGAGGCCATGGGAGAGGACATCCACATCAGCCCCCACGGCGGCAACGCCCACCTCGACGGCCTCGCCCACTACAGCTGGGACGGCAAACAGTACAACGGCTTTCCCGAGGCAGACTCGTCCGCAGAGACCGGCTCGAAATACCTCGACGTCAGCCACGCCAGTGAGGGCTTCATCACTCGAGGCGTGCTTCTCGACATCGCTGGACTGTTCGGCGTGGAGCACGTCGAACGCGGCTACGCGATCCTGCCCGAAGACCTGCTCGCCGCTGAGAAACGCCAAGGAATCACGGTGCGGTCCGGTGATGCTCTGCTCATCCACACCGGTAACGCCGACGCCATCGTACGGTTCGGGACGCTCCACCACGACGGAAAAACGGGCCCCATCGACGGAGTCCAATCCGGTCTGCACGCTTCCTGCCTCCCGTTCCTGCGCGAACGCGACATCTCCGTCATGGGAGCCGACGGCACACACGATCTCCAGCCGCCCCAGCTGGAGGATTTCGACTTCGCCCGCCCGATCCACACGGTAAGCCTCGTTTCGATGGGACTCTGGCTCATCGACAACATGGACCTCACCGCTCTCGCCGCCGCCTGCGAAAAGGCCCAGCAATGGGACTTCCTCTTCACCGCCCTCCCCTGGCGCTTCGTAGGCTCCACCTCGAGCCCCCTCAACTGCGTCGCCGTCCTCTAACAACCCATTCCAATCCCGGCATCGCATAAAACCGATGCCGCAATCCGTCCTCACAAGGACCGAAGCCCCAAGGAGGGCACACCATGTCGTTCAAAGACGAATCTAGGGTGGAGCAGACTATGGCTGGAAAGATTGATGAAAGCCCGGCACTGAAACGCGTGACACGCAAAATACTGTTTCGGTTGGCGCCCTTTGTCGCCATGTTGTATTTTTTCTCGATGCTGGATCGCGCTGCCATCGCTTACGCAGCGCCGAATGGCATGAACACCGATCTGGGGCTAACGGCGACACAGTTTGGGCTCGCGTCCAGCCTATTTTTCCTGGGATATATTCCTTTCAGCATTCCCATCAGCCTCGCATTACGCCGCTTCGGCGCACGACGCGGCCTTGCGATGATTTTGGTTGCATGGGGAGCGGTACAAGCGCTGACCGCTCTGACGTTCGATGCGACGAGCCTCAACGTACTTCGGGTCCTTCTGGGCGTGACGGAAGCGGCATTCGTTCCTCTAGTTCTGGCCTATCTGACAGCTTGGCTGCCAAGCAAACCCCGCGCCCGTGCCTTCTCCATTTTTTTCATTGCGGCAAGTCTGGCAACAGTCATAGGGGGCCCGCTCCTTGTTTTCATCCTTCAGTGGGGACAGAGCCTCCATGCGGACATGGCTGGGTGGCGTTTCATGTTTCTGTTCAGTGGTGTTGTGCCGATGGCAATCGGGATCATTGTCCCCTTCTATCTCAAAGACCATCCCGACCGTGCTAGCTGGCTTTCGGCCGTGGAGCGCGAGACTCTGTCTCGCGCGGTCAATAATGAGCTAGCCGCGGTGGATGCCGGGTCGCGGCGGGCGACGGATGCATTCCGGAGCGGACGCGCTTGGGCCCTGACCGCAGGCTACATGGCACCGATGTTCGCAGTCTATATCCTGACCTTTTTTCTCCCCACCATGATCAGTAGCTTTTCACCAAATGCCACGCCGCTCGAAGTGTCACTGCTTGCGTCCATTCCCTTCATTTTCGCCATCATCGGGATCTTGACGCTAGGCCGCTCCATCTCTAGGTTTGGTCATCCGGGTCTGCACATGCTGATCGCGCTGACAATCGGAGCTGCTGGAGCACTTCTCGCATTCGCAAACACCGGACCCTTGGTAAACATGATCGGCCTATCAATTGCTGCATTGGGGTGCCTCTCGGTCCCTCCTGCCGCCTTCAGTATCCCAACGCGAATTTTCGCCGGGGGCGCGGCGGTCGCCGTAATATCGATGATGACGTCCATCTCAAGCATCGGTGGTCTGCTCGGTCCGGTGGTGACAGGTTTCTTTGCAGATCTCACAGGCTCAGCTCTCAATGTCTTCGCCGTCGTCGCCGCCTTACTAGTCCTTTGCGGCGTGATCTTCTACACGGTTGACCGTCGTTCAGAACGCGAACTGGATCGCGCGGCCGAAACCCGCGAACCGGCAGTCTTAGAAGGTCATTGACTCAGCAGGAGAAGAAGCTGGGGAACCGCCTTCTCCTGTAAGCGGCAGCGTTCAAACAACCGCTTCAAGCGGGTCTGCCGCTGCTTTGTACAACACCCGGATTACTTGTGGATCAATTCCGTCTTGGATCCGTGCACCTGCCGCCCCGCACTGCACCCCGGCGCCAAGACGTACTAATCCCTCCCACGTGCACACGGGCTCGCCCTTGTGCACGTGGGAACTTCCCCTCGGCACGCCAGTACATTCGTGAAAAATCGGCAATGTCAGTGACAGGAAATAGGCCGCCCTCACGGGTAAGGGTCAGGAGAAAGCGAGATGAAGGAACTTCAATACCGCACCATCGGGGCGCCCCCTGAAGGGGTAAAAATCGAAACCCCAGAGCCCGGTCCTGGCCAGGCCCGGCTGAAGGTGACCGCGGCCGTGGTGTCCCACTCGGACGAGTTCACCATGAACTTTCCCGGAGAGCGGTCTGCTGCGGGCCTCCCTTGACGCTGGGACACGAGGGCGCCGGCATCGTCGACAAACTCAGAGACCGAGTCGTGGGCGTGCAGTTCGGTGACTCTGTGGCCGTTTACGGGCCGTGGGGTTGCGGTAATTGCTACGCGTGCTCCCAGGGCAAAGAAAGCTATTGTTTGCAGGCCGCCGATCCCGGTATCGCCCCTCCCGGGCTCCGCCCCTGGCGCCATCGTCGAGTAAATGATCGTCGACAATGCCCGCCACCTGGTGCTCCTCGGGGACCTTGACCCCGTGGCGAGTGTGTCACTGACCGACACCGGGCTCACCCCGTATCACGCAATCAAACACTCACCACCCAAGCTCGTCCCTGGCCCGGTTGCCGTTGTTATCGGCACAGGAGGACTTGGACACGTAGCAATCCAAATCCTGCGGGCAACATCCCACACCACCGTCGTAGCTCTGGACGTGAACGAGGACAAACTGCAACTAGCCAAAGACGTCGGCGCCCATCACGTCTTCCTGTCCAACGACGACGCCATAACCGAAGTGAAGACCTGACGCACGGCCCCCGGCGCCCAAGCGGTTTTCGACCTCGTCGGAATCCAGCCCACAATACACTCGGCCAAGCTATGGTCCGCTCCGAAGGCTACCAAATCTTGGTCGGAGCCGGATCAGGCTCCCTACCGGTTGGGATGCTGAACAAACCCTACGAAGCCACCGTCCGCAGCCCTTGCTGGGGCTTCAGATCCGAATTGTTCGAGGTCCTCGACCCCGCCCGATCCGGCGCCGTACACGTCGAAGCAGAGATCTTCACCCTCGACGACGTACTCACTGTCGACGAGAAACTGCATGCAGGGAACCTACGCGGACGAGCCATCATCCTCCCCTGACCGAGATACTCGAGGGCACCCGTTCAGCAGCAGTTCAGGCGAGCAGGACTTACGGAAGCTGTCTAGATGTATTGACCATGGACGTTGGGCACGTGGGACGCGGTTAGGTGGCAAAAGAAGACTTCCGAGTGGAGCGGAGCTTGTCCAGGAGTCCGAACCACAACGACGTCTTCAACGTCCGATGCACAGGCCTCGCTTTTCTTCGCCAGGGAGCTCGACTCTCGCCGCCGCTGGTCCGCCGATTGATCGATGGAATGCGCGCTGTTGATTATGTGGTCGGGTCGGTCTGCGCCGACCTGCGGGAGCAAGGCGCGAACGTCGCCGCGCGAACCTACCGGGAGTGGAAGAAACGGATGAACTCGGAGCCGTTATCCGAATCAATCCCAAGGATCGGGACCGGAAACCTGCCCTGCGCTTACTGCAGTGCCGCGAACACCCATTTTCTGCGCTATGTTCGGGACCGACTGTTTCACCGTTCGCCCGGTCGCGATATCAGTCAGGGTGAACCAGGAACTGGCCGGACGCCACGCCGCCCCAGGCCCGACCAGGTCATTCGAAACGAACCCGGGTACCGCGTCGCCCCAATCCGCCCAGGTCCTCACCGGGATCTGGAACTTCAACAAACGAGCCGGGCTTGGTACGCGACCGGCGCCGCAGTTTCGCCCGCTCGCGAGCTGGCTTCCGATGATCGTCGCCGCGCTCATCCGCATCAGCAGCGCAGCACTCTCATCGCTCAATGCCAACTCCCCGTCCCGACGCAGCAAGGGGACCAGCACCGGCAACACCTGCACCAGCCACTTGCCGGCCGGAGTCCTCAACACCGCCCAGCACGCTCCCACGACGTTTGTGTTTCATCACGAATAGTTCGGTCGCTTCGGCCAGCCCTTGATGCTGGAGAAACCGGAACCGGTAACGGACCTGGCCTCGAGGCGCATCTGGTCGCGGTCGCCTCCTCGCTGCCGAGCAGGATGCCTGAGCCGGGATGGATACCGAAGCCGAAACGCAGGTCAGTCTTCGCTCGCGTTAAAGGTCAGGGGCTAAGAGTTCTCTAGCGCCGCTCCATCGTCCTTCTGCTGGCCCAGCCCTGGCCGGAACGGCCAGCATTCTGTCCGTTCTAGCCATTCTTCATCGTGCCAGGCGTCAGTAACGTGGATCACATCCGAGTTGCCCGTCTTGACCGTAAGCACTCAGGGCGTGAAGACCTCGCCCGCATGCACGCTGTCCTCGGCCTGACGCACTACCCACCCACTCTCGAAGAAGCGAGTACGTGACATGACTGTCTATGACAAGCATTACATCAACGGCGTCTGGCGCCCGTCCACTAGCACCGAGTTCATTCCCGTGGTCAACCCGGCCACGGGAGAGGAGATTTCCAGTGTTGTGGCAGGGACGTCTGCGGATGTTGATGCAGCGGTGGCTGCAGCGGCCGCTGCCGGGCCGGGGTGGTCCGAGACTCCTGTTGCGGTCCGTGCCAAACTACTCGAGGGCGTGTCCCAGGGGCTTACCGAGCGGCTGGAAGAGATCGCCCAAATCATCTCCCAGGAGATGGGATCACCCATTGGTTTTGCTCGCGCGGCGCAGCTTCCTCTGCCTATCCACAGCTTCGGTAGCGCAGCACAGATCGTTTCGGAGTTCGACTTCGAGCACCGGCAGGGACCATCCACTATAGTGCGCGAGCCGTTTGGTGTGGTGGGTGCAATCACGCCGTGGAATTATCCGCTCTTCCTTGTCGCCTGCAAGGTGGCATACGCACTTGCCGCGGGCAACACGGTGGTTCTTAAGCCAAGCGAGGTGGCTCCACTCAGCACCATTGCTTTGGTGGATATCTTCGATTCGGTGGGATTGCCTCCGGGCGTGGTCAACGTGGTGTTTGGTACCGGCCCGGTGGTTGGGGAAGCCATAGCGGGGCATCCGGACATTGCGATGGTTACCTTCACCGGCTCGACAGGGGCGGGTAGGCGCGTCGCCGAACTGGCAGCGCCAACGATCAAGCGCGTGGCTCTGGAACTTGGCGGCAAGAGCCCTAACGTTCTTCTTGACGACGCCGATTTGTCAAAGGCTATCCCTGCCGCGGTACAGAGCGCGATGATGAACTCCGGGCAGACCTGTTCGGCTCTGACCCGCCTTGTCGTCCCGCGGAAAAAGCAAGCAGAGGTCGAATCGCTCGTGACCGCGGCCCTCTCCGGCTACTCGGTGGGCGATCCCGCGGACGAGAAGACCGTTCTTGGCCCCTTATCGTCCGTGAGGCAGCAGCAGCGGGTTTTAGATTACATCGCGCGGGGCAAGGCTGAGGGTGCCCGCCTGGTTACCGGCGGTGGCACGGGCCGGCCCGAGGGCGACCGGGGGGCCTACGTTGAGCCCACCGTGTTTGCTGATGTCGACTCGTCCATGGTCATTCACCGTGAGGAGATCTTCGGACCGGTTCTGGTGATCGAGCCTTATGAGGACGAGGATGATGCTGCCCGCATTGCCAATGACAGCGTCTATGGGCTGGCTGGGGCGGTGTGGTCCGGAGATTCTGCCCGGGCGCGTTCCTTCGCCCGACGGATCAAGGCTGGCCAGGTTTCTGTCAATGGCAGTCCTTTTGATCCGAACGCGCCTTTCGGCGGGTACAAGCAGTCGGGCATTGGCCGGGAGGCTGGTCTTTACGGCCTCGAGGAGTTCCTTGAGGTCAAGGCCATCCAGGCCTGAAGACGCCCGCTTCACCAGCGCTGTTTGTCTCCGGCGCCTCGGAGTGCAACCGCCGTAAGGATCTGGCTGAGCTCGCGAGGCCGTTCGAAACCAAATGGGCCGTGGGTCCACAGAATTCAAGATTGTCGAGGATGATTTGTCATGCCGTTAGAACCCGCATCGCAAGCCCTGTTGGCGCAGTTCGCCGAGGGGGGAGGCCCTGCGATCCACGAGTCGACTCCTGCGATCGCCCGAATGGGCGGCCCGATTATGTCTGGGCTAACCGGACCTGGTCCTGAGGTCGGCGCTGTCCGCAATTTGAAGATTGATGCCAAGGGCGGCACTTTCCGGACCCGTGTTCTTCAACCAGCAGGTCAATCGCAGGCGATCATCGTGTACTTCCACGGTGGTGGCTGGGTCCTTGGTGACATCGACCTGCAGTACGATCACCTGGGCCGCCAGCTTGTGAACATGACGCAGTCGACTGTGGTGCTTGTCAACTACCGAAAGGCACCCGAATTCCCTTTTCCCACTGCGATCGAGGACAGCTTTGCCGCGCTGACGTGGGTGGCCGATCATGCGACCGAGCTGGCACCCCAGGGGGTTCCGCTCATCGTTGCCGGTGATAGTGCAGGAGGGGCTATCGCTGCTGTGATGACACAGTGGGCACGGGACAAGGGACTGAAGGTCGATTACCAGGTTCTGGTTTACCCGGTGACCGATTGCGACTTCGACAGGGCCTCGTACTTGGCGCCGGAGAACCAGCTGATGCTCAGCAGGGACACAATGATTTGGTTCTGGGGGCATTACCTTGCCGACGAGGAAGCCCGTGCGGATCCTGATGCTTCTCCGCTTCGCGCAAAGAGCTTGAAGGGGCTACCGCCGGCGTTGGTATATGTAGCCGAGTACGACCCGTTGCACGATGAAGGCGTCGCGTACGCGAAGGCCCTTGAGGACGCTGGGGTCGCCGTCACGCTCGAAGAGGCCGAAGGCCAGATGCATGCATTCTTCCAAATGGCTAACATCCTGCCCGGATCCAACGAGGGCATGCGCCTCGTGGCAGACCACATAAACCATTTTGTTGCCTCGTTTGACCCAAGGAGCCTGATCAATGTCTGACCACGACGTCCTCATCATAGGTGCAGGGTTCTCTGGCCTGTATCAGCTTCATCGGCTGCGCCAGCTTGGCTTCAACGCCCACGTCATCGATGCGGGCGAGGACGTGGGCGGGACCTGGTACTGGAACCGCTACCCTGGGGCGCGATGCGATGTCGAGTCCATCCAATACTCCTACTCCTTCGACCCCGAACTTGAACAGGAATGGAACTGGAGCGAGCGTTACGCCTCGCAGCCGGAACTCCTCTCCTACATTCAGCACGTGGCGGAGCGCTACGACTTGCGGAAAGACATAACGTTCGGGACGCGTGTCCAAGGGATGCAATGGGACGAAACCGCTAACCAGTGGACAGTGGTAAGCGACGACGGCGTATCACGGACGGCGCAGTTCGTCATATCAGCGACCGGATGTCTTTCCGTGCCGTCCCGCCCTGGGTTCGAGGGGATGAACGACTTCGACGGGGAGCTTTATTGGACGTCCAGCTGGCCACACGAAGGCGTCGACCTGGCCGGCAAAAAGGTCGCGGTCATTGGCACAGGCTCATCCGGCCTGCAGACAATAACCGCTATCGCTCCGGTGGTAGACCAGCTTACTGTCTTCCAGCGCACCCCGGTTTACGCCGTGCCTGCACACAATGGACCCAACGAGGAGCGTAACAAACAAGCGAAAGCCCGATACCGGGAAATTCGCGAGTACAGCCGCGCTACGCTCAGCGGCGTCGCGTGCAACGAAGGCACACGCCTGACAGTAGAAACCGAACCGGTAGCGGTCGAGAAGGAACTCGGCCAGCGATGGGACGAAGGTGGCCTGTGTTTCACGTTTGGTTTCAAAGACACCCTGACTGACCCGCTGGCAAACGCAGCTGCAGCCGAGTACGTCCGTAACCAGATCCGGGCCAAAATTAAAGATCCCGCACTGGCTGAGAAGCTGTCGCCCTGGTACCCCATCGCCAGTAAGAGGATGTGTGTGGACACCGGGTATTACGAGGTCTACAACAGGGATAACGTATCCCTCATTGACGTCAATGAACACCCCATTCACCGTTTCACGGAGGCCGGAATTCTCGCGGGCGGGAGCGCGCATGAATTTGATGTCATCATCATGGCGACGGGTTTCGACGCGATGACCGGTGCAATTAACAGTATGGACATCCGAAACGGCGCAACTACCCTGCGTGAGAAGTGGGCCCACGGGCCGCGGACGTACCTGGGACTCATGTCGGCTGGCTTCCCTAACCTGTTCATAATGACGGGCCCTCAGAGCCCTTCGGTGTTCTCGAACATGCTCACCTCCATCGAGTATCACGTGGAATGGATTACCGACGCCCTGAAGTACCTCCGCGAGCAGGGACTGACACGGATGGAAGCGGAGCCGGGCGTTGAAGACAACTGGGTGAATACCACCAACGACCTCGCCGCCCTTACGTTGATGCCGCAAGCCAACTCCTGGTATTTGGGCGCCAACGTCCCGGGTAAGCCAAGGGTGTTCATGCCATTCGTCGGAGGAGTGGGCACCTACAAGCAGATCGGAGACGGTGTCGCGATCTCGAATTACCACGGCTTCGAGCTGGACTGAACCGTTATCAGGCGAGACTCAGTACACGTCCACGGCGGCTACACCGCCGTCTAAACCTCAACCCCAGCGATCCGCTGTCGGTCCTGACTTACTTTGGGGGGAGGCAGGGCAGGCGGCGCCTGCTCGCTGGCGTCGTACGGACTGATGTTAACTTAGCAGCGGCCTGCGTGAGCAAGACGGGCCATTCTTTCCCTCAGCCGTCGGCTCACGGGCACGGCGGGAGGGAAATGGCATGGCAACGGGTCGGATCGAGTCACATCTTCGAGAACTCAGCAACCAAAGGAGTACCAAATGACCGAAGTCATGACGGATGAGCGCGCGATCATTGAGGTGGGGATGCGCTATGCGCGCAGTATTGACACTCGGGATCAGGAAAAATTCATGTCGTGCTTCACGCCCGACGCCGCTTTCGGATTGCCGAAGCTTCGATCCAATCTCGTTTTGGATCAGTCCCTTGCTTTCTTGAACGAATTATTCTCCGCCACCCAGCACGTCACCACGCAGTTCCAAGTCGAGGTTTCCGGCGATGAGGCATCCATGACCTCGTACTACATTGCAACCCACGTCTGGCGTAAGCAGCTTTCCGATCCCTTATTCGTGATGGGCGGCTTTTATGAGGACTCCCTGATTCGCACGCCGGATGGTTGGCGGATCCGCGATCGTCTTCTTGTCAACGTCTGGGTGACCGGTGATCGCGACGCTATCGCCGCGGCTGGAATGGCAGAACTCGTGCAGTGAACTGGCCGCAGATATATCTGCAGTTACCTTCTCCAAGGTAGAGCGCGCACCCGCCGTGCTAACCCGAGAGGCAACGATGACGCGCCCAGCGTCGCTGAATGAAGGAACATCAATTAGCGATTCCGTGAAGCACGACGACGTGCCATTCTCTGGGGTCCTCTGCGCAAGTCGAAGCTGTTGCCGTTTTCGGCTAATCCGCCACACACGAAAGTCGCACCGGACAGGTACCTGGCAGGAAGTGCAACTCCCCGTTACAGACACAGATGGTCGGGTAGCGCGAACGCACTCTCGGGTCGTCTCCTACAGCGTTGCGGGTCGAAGCAGGTACGACCGTCCAGTGGTTCGGGCTGCAGTAGAGCTACAGCGCGCACAAACCTTGCATTAGGTCTCGTCGTTGAAGCCAAGGGGTCGCTTCAGGAACAAATTTTCACGTCTCACCCAAAGCATCGACCATGTTTACGTCAAACCCGAGAGAAGAACCATGCATAAGATCATCGTCCTATACCCCGAACCGGCTGACCGCGATGCATTCATCGAGTACTACGAGTCGACCCATTTGCCGCTCGCGATGAAATTGCCGGGGCTGCGTTCCTGGCGGTACACCACAAACATCTCGCCGGGCGCCGGCGGCGGCCCTAGCCCGTACTTCGCGATCTTCGAGGCCGAGTTCAACGACGCCGGCGAGCTCCAGGCTGCGATGGCCTCGCCTGAAGGGCAGGCAGTTGCCGCGGACGTGCCCAATTACGCAACAGGTGGCGCCCTCGTTCTCGACTATGCCATTTCCGGCGGCAGCGGCTCCTGATCAGCGAACGACTAACTTAGGTCTGCCATCGGGATGCTCCAGCAGCGAAGCTCAGCGGGTAAAACGGTGAGTTTCGCTGCTGGAGAAGTTGAGGGGATGTTGCTTAGTGTCTCGATGGATATCGAGGGCGCTCGACGAAGTCAGGACGTGATCCCCCGCCTCGATCTGGGTGTCGAGCTCAAGGTGAACCTTGCTAGGGCTCCGGCGACGTAAGCCACGTCCGCAGCGATCTTCATGGTTAGCCGTGAACCCGACGATAGCTAAGCGGTTCTGACTTGATGCAAGGCTCAACGCTACGAATGGCGACAGCAAGCAGCCCCTTTACAGCCCCTCCCCTGACCATTTTTATACGCCGAAAACGGACCCTTCGTCAGATACCTGGCTACGGCTGGACTGTCCGGGACCTCCGTCAGTGGAGAGGACCGGGAGCCTAGCCCTGTTCATCTTTGTTTAGCCTGCTCAGTCAATGGGACCGGGGCCGGCCTTCTTTTCGTTTGGAACGACGAGCTTCGGCTGAGACGTTGGCCACCAGAATTGGCATCGCCTTGCACGCAGCCCGGGAATAGAAGTTGTCATATTGCTTGCCCATCTTTGCAACTCATGGCCATCGTGGGAAAGTTCATCGAGCACCTAGGGGCACATGTATAGACGTGCCGCATCCTCAATCTGTGCCTCATTCTGCCACCTCCCCCACAGCGCCTGGACAGTCTGGATCGACTCGTGGGCGTCGCTGATAGCGCTCAGAGCTCTCAGCGACGGGCTTGCCGTAGTTTGCGGCGACTGCCGAGTCGCTCCTGTGACGGCAATTCCTACCCGAACTGCTTGCTGAGCACGTCCAGTGGTTTGAACCGGCATGCGCGGTTGAACGGCTCCTGGAATGTAGGGGAACCCGAGGCCACAAATTCTAGGTGCGAGGTGGCCATCGAAATGGCCGCTCAGTGTCAGCGATGGTCGAAAATTGAGCCATTTCGCGGGCTTGGCGTCTAGTGGTCGTTGCAACACCTGAGCTTGTAGGAGTTGCAATTGGCAGAGATGAAAAGAGCAAGAAAGTCCCGGGGTGCCCCTCCAAAGAACGCCGCTCGGGCTCACTATGATCAGCTGATGAAACAGGGAATAGGCAATTCTGAGGCCTGCCGAATTGTGGGAATCAGCCGTAGCTCGGGTACGCGATGGCGGCACGGGCACTCGGTTGTCCTGAAGTCCGGAGACATCAAAAAGGTTGCTCCCATCTCGCATCAGAGGCCGGCCGTCATCTCCGCCCGGTTTCTCTCGGAGATGGAACGAATCACGATCGCGGACCTCCTGCATGCAGGGCGCAGCATTCGCGCTATCGCCACAGAGCTCGGGCGAAGTCCATCAACAGTGAGCCGGGAAATCCGCCGGAACGTGCACGAGCCCTCCGGTAACTACCGTCCGCGCACGGCCCAGCGCAATGCCGAGCGTCGACGGAGCCGCCAGCGGACCGGGAAGATCGCATCCAATCCCGTGCTGCGGGAGTTCGTGCGCGAACACCTGAAACAGCGCTGGAGTCCCCGTCAGATCAGCAACCGCTTGCGCGCCGTTTTCCCTGGACAAACAGAAATGCACGTCGTGCCGGAGACCGTCTATCAAGCCCTGTACGGGCGCGGAAGCCTGGAATTGGCCGTTGATCCTGCAGTCTCCCTGCGCACCGGACGGACCGGTCGCCGGCCGCGTCGTCGGAAGGAACACCGAACCAGGCGCTTCCCGGACATGGTCATGATCCGAGACCGGCCGGCAGAAGCAATCGGCAGATTAGTACCAGGGCATTGGGAAGGGGACTTAATCATTGGAAAGGGAGGCCGCTCTGCCATCGGCACGCTGGTCGAACGGACCACACGCTTCATCGTCCTCGTACACCTGGCCGGTAACCGCGGAGCGGAGAATCTGCGCGATCGACTGGCCGAAGCGATGGGACCGCTACCGGCCCATCTACGCCGATCTCTGACCTGGGATCAGGGCACTGAGATGGCCTGCCACCAGGATTTCACGCGGCAAACACTCATCCCTGTCTACTTCTGCGACCCAGCCAGCCCCTGGCAACGCGGATCCAACGAGAACATCAACGGCCTGCTCCGCCAATACTTTCCGAAAGGAACAGATCTCAGCGTCCACACCCGCGAACACCTGGCTATGGTCGCCGCCGAACTCAATCAGCGACCACGCGAAATCCTCGGATGGCAAAGCCCTTTGGAGCACCTGACTCGACTGGTCTCACCTTCGACCGAACCATAAATCGTTGCAACGACCGCTGAACTCCGCCGCCGTCACAATGGCTCAGTTTTCGACCGTCACCGACACTCAGGGCGCGTCATCGTGTCAATAAAATCGCTCAAGCCCGTGCGTCCGACGCCTCCGCGCACCGCAGGGAAATCGGGGATGAAGAGGAAGGCAAAAGTTGCCGCGCTCGGCTGCCTGCGCGCAGCGGATGTTGCCTGAATGGACGTTCGGTGCTCCCCCAGCTTTTCTAAGCGCCCCGTACCCGTCACTGAGAGCCATACTGAGGATTTTCTTGTCCGCCCTTGTGCCGCTCCTGTCGGGCTTTCAGCTGCGGAGGCGGTGAGTGTCGCTGCCGAAGAAGATGAGGGGATGTTGCTCGATGTCGCACGGAGGTCGAGCATCCGCAGCAGGGTCAGGACGTCGGCTTCGAGCTGGACTGACCAGACCGTTTTCCGAGTATCCGGGCGTCACGAAGGCCCGGGGCACTCAGGATATTTTGTAGCGACCGAGGGGTGCCCTGACATTTTCAGTCGCGTCGAAACCCTGGGACGGTCTCCGCCCAGCGGCTCTGAGCGCGCAGGAAGCTCGAAAGGTCACTAAAACCAAGTCGATACGCTGCTTCGGTTGCTGTTAGCTTTTGAACCGTGAGCAGCTCTTTGGTGATGACCGCGCGAACTTCATCCACGATCTGGCGATAACTGACGCCTTCTGCAGTCAACTTCCGCCGCAAGGTTCGTTCGGTCATGTGGAGCTCCCGTGCGACGGCCGCAATGCCGTCCTCCCGCCCACCCAGTCTTCGCAGCCTGGCCTGGACAGCCGCAGCGGTACCGCGGCGGTTCAACCGTTCGCTAAGTATCATCTCGCACTGGGCAATGCACTCCCCTGCAGTCTCGGGGCATGCTTGGGGGAGTTCCTGCGTAAGGTACTCCCGTTCGAAAACGATTGCGGTTTCGCGGGCGCCAAACTCAACTGGGACACCGAACGGAGGATCGCTATGCGTCGCGGAAAATTCTGAGTGCACCGAAAGTAGGGGAACCACCCCGGAGTTACCTGCGAACAGTTCATTGTGCATGTTCAGCGTGGCGGCAAGCTCGCGTTCCACGAGGAAACGCTTGACATCCTCAGGAACCCCCTGCCCGCTGAGGCGGGTGCAAAACCGGCCGTCCGGTGTGATCTCGGCGCTAAAGGCCGGAAAGGCGAACGTTAGCCCCATCAAACGCAGTGCCGTCCGCATCATGTCGACGATCCGGGGGCTACTCAGCAGCGCGAATCCGAACAGCCCGTACGTCGTCAGATGGAACTCCCGCCCAACTTCCAGCCCGAGACCCGGCCGGTTCTTAAACAACGCGAGGAGGTTCCGCGTGGCGGCTATCTCCTGGCTCGCGGTTATCAAGGTATCGCGCCGGTCAAGCTCCTCCGGAAGCAGCCCGGTTGACACGAGGACTGCTTCACGCGAGTAACCGGAGGCGACCGCATAATCGGCCATGACGCGGACGCCAAGAGCGGTCCGCGGATGATCCCAGTGCACCCGGGAAGCGCCGATCATTCCAAGGGCACTTTCAGTTCCCAAGTCGAACCCCGAAGTTGTTGCCCTGGGCGCGCGTAACACTTCAACCGTTGTGTTCATCATTGGACCTCTCTGCGTCGTCTTCGTCGCAAACGCGGCCACGGTCCAGGCCCTGGTAGATACCGGAGCGGCACCGCAGCTACAGGGCGTCATTTTCCACCACTGGGAGCCAAGGACACTCCCTGACAGTCCCGACACTGTTACCTCGGGTCGCCAGTCCGAAAAGTCTATGTGTTCGAGAAAAAGTGCTAATGGCGCGCTGTCTTAAGGGACGGGCTGGAAGTTGTCCTTCGAAGAAAGTTTCTGACACCTAGGAAGGAGCGGTCGTTGCATTCCGCCATCAGCACGCTGGTGTTTCCAGCCACAAGTGGGGCCTTGCCCGTAGAAGTCGTTTAGCTAAGTCCCCAGCCTACCCCCACCAACGCATACGACTGGATGCCCCCAAGCGCTGTGCCCGCCAGCCGCCGTACCATGGTGCATCAGTTCTTGAGACCTGTACCAACAGCTCGTGCCTGTAGTGGAGCAAGAACTCATGGCGGTAGTGGAGGCCAACCCAGGGGGATGCGCAAAGTTCGTCGACGTTGATGGCTTGTACGGGTGCCGGTGCTTCCTCTGCGCAGACAGTCGGATCCGGCACGGCCGAGAGCCATGGCTCTTGGCTGGATCCCATAGGGGAAACTCGGCGTTGGGGCATCTCTCTTCTCTCCTTAGAATGCACGAAGGATGTCCTCGACGCATTGTTTGGCGTCGCCGAAAAGCATCTGGGAGTTGTCTCGGAAGAACAGGGGGTTTTGGACACCGGCATAGCCGGCAGCCATGGACCGTTTGAACACAACGACGTTCTCGGCTTCCCAAACCCGAAGAACAGGCATCCCGGCAATAGGGCTGCCTGGATCTTCTGCTGCGGCGGGGTTGACCGTGTCGTTTGCACCAATAACAAGGACTACGGAGGTGTCGCTGAGATCGTCGTTGATTTCGTCCATTTCCAGGACGATGTCGTAAGGAACCTTGGCTTCGGCGAGGAGCACGTTCATGTGCCCGGGCAGGCGCCCGGCGACGGGGTGGATCCCGAACTTGACGTTGACGCCGCGTTCGCGGAGCTGGTGGGCGAGCTCGGCGACGGGGTACTGGGCCTGTGCGACGGCCATGCCGTAGCCGGGGGTGATGACGACGCTGGAGGCGTTGGTCAGCATTTCCGCTGTGGCATGGGCAGTAATTTCGCGGTGTTCACCGTATTCCGCATCCGCCGCGGTCGGTGCGGCCATGCCGAAGCCGCCAGCGATGACGGAGATGAAGGACCGGTTCATGGCCTTGCACATGATGTAGGACAGGTAGGCGCCGGAGGAGCCGACCAGGGCACCGGTGATGATGAGCAGGTCGTTGTTCAGCAGGAAGCCGGCGGCTGCTGCGGCCCAGCCGGAGTAGCTGTTGAGCATGGAGACGACGACGGGCATGTCGCCGCCGCCGATGGAGGCTACTAGGTGCCAGCCCAGGCCGAGGGCGAGCATAGTGACGACGATGAGTAGCCAGAGCTGGGAGTCGTTGACGTACCAGACGGTCAGGGCGACGAACGCCGCGAGGGCGCCGAGGTTGATGGCGTTCTTGCCCGGCAGCATGAGCGGTGAGGATTTCATCCGTGCGGAGAGTTTCAGGAACGCCACGATCGAGCCGGTGAAGGTGACCGCGCCGATGAACACGCCGATGAAGACCTCGGCGTGGTGGATGGCCATCAGGTCCGAAGACAATGCGGGGGCTTCGAGGTGGCCGTTCCAGCCCACGAGCACGGCGGCGAGGCCAACGAAGCTGTGCAGCAGGGCGATCAGTTCGGGCATGCCTGTCATTTCGACCACCCGGGCGCGCCAGAGTCCGATGGCACCGCCGACCACCACCGCCGCCACGAGCAGGCCCAGGCCGGTCAGGCCGGTGCCGGAATCCAGGGCCCCCTGAAGAGTCAGCCAGATGGTGGCCGCAAGGGCGATGATCATGCCGGTGATGCCGTAGACGACCCCCGCCCGGGCTTTCTCGTGTTTGCTCAGCCCGGCGAGGCTGAGGATGAACAGCAGGGCCGCGACGATGTAGGCCGCCCCCGCGATGGAGTCAGCGGTCAACGGACCCGTGACGGTGTCGGACACGGTAAAGCTCCTCGTAAGTGTGACGGCTGGTTCGGTGAGAGCGGCGCTCATGACCGTGCCTTTCCGGCGGAGAACATCGCGAGCATGCGCCGGGTGACAGCGAACCCGCCGAAAATATTGATGCTGGCCAGCAGCACCGCCACGGCGGCGAGGACCTGCATCACGATGTTCTCCGAGGTGACCTGCAGCAGGGCCCCGACGACGATGATTCCGGAGATCGCGTTCGTCACGGACATCAGCGGCGTGTGCAGGGCGTGGTGGACTTTCCCGATCACATAGAACCCGACCACGATCGAGAGCATAAGGACCGTGAAGTGTTGCGGCAACGGCGCCGGGGCAAGCGCGTTGACCAGGAACAGTGCGGCGGTGCCCGCGGCAAAAAGCCCGGCCTTACCGCCCGCGCTGAGGCCCTGCCTCTTCTTCGGCGCAGCGCTTTGGGCGGTCGGTGCTTGCGTCGTGATTGCGGGTGCGGCAGAGACCCGGACTGGCGGTGGCGGCCACGTCTTCTCACCCTCGCGCACCACCGTCACGGAACGCTGCACCACGTCGTCGAAATCTATCCGCAGGACCCCGTCCTTGTCCGGGGTCAGGAGCTTGAGCAGGTTCACCATGTTCGTCCCGTACAGCTGGGACGCCTGGGCCGGTAGCCGGGCCGGCAGATCCGTGTAACCGAGGATCACGACCCCGTTATCGGTCACGATGCGTTCGCCGGCGACCGAACCTTCGACGTTCCCGCCCTGGCCCGCTGCCATGTCAACGATCACGCTGCCAGCCTTCATGCCTGCCACGTCTTCAGCCGTGAGCAGCTTCGGCGCCGGACGCCCGGGGATCAGGGCCGTGGTAATGATGATGTCCACATCCGCTGCCTGCTCGGAGTAAATTTCCGCAGCCCTGGCGTTGTATGCCTCGGACGTCGCCTTTGCGTACCCGTCTGAGGAGTTCATCTCCTCCCCCACCTCGACCTTGAGGTAGGTTCCGCCAATGGATTTCACCTGGTCGGCGACCTCAGGCCGCGGATCCGTCGCCCGGACAATCGCGCCCAGGCTGCTCGCAGCGCCGATCGCCGCCAGCCCGGCGACACCTGCGCCCGCGACCAGGACCTTGGCGGGCGGTACCTTGCCCGCCGCGGTTACCTGGCCGGTGAAGAACCGGCCAAACTCATGAGCTGCCTCGATCACGGCCCTGTACCCGGCGATGTTTGCCATCGAGCTCAGCACATCCATCGACTGCGCCCGCGAAATCCGTGGCACCGCATCCAAAGCCAGTGCCGTGATCGGGTGCGAAGCCAGCGCCTCCACCAGTTCCGGCCGGAGCCCCGGGGCCAGCATTCCGATTATCGTAGCCCCGTCCACCAGGCGGCTAATCTCATCCTCTGTCGGCGGATTGATCAATAGCACCACCTCGCTGCCCCACGCCGCATCGGCTCCCCCAATCAGGGCACCAGCTTCTGCGTACGCCTCGTCACGGAAGGACGCGGACTCCCCCGCACCCTTCTCGACCACAACCTCGTAGCCCAGCTGCAATAGCTGGCTGACGGTGACGGGCGTAGCTGCCACCCGCGTCTCTTGGCCAAACTCGGCCACGATCCCGATACGTGTCACGTTTCCACTCTCTTCTCTTCTTCAATCGCGGAAGGATTCCGACATCCGGCCACTGGGCATCTGCTTTATTCCTCAACAGCGCGAGTCCCGTCAGTACGCTGACCGCTTCCCGTTCGTCTTGCGCAAGGGGCGGGCTCGCCAGGAGGGTGGTACTCGGCCTGAAAGGATGCGGCCAGTGTGCCCAGGCACATTCCTGGACACCAGCCGCTTTCTCATGACCGGGGCATAGCTCAATACGGGGATCACTGCCTAGTGGCCTCGGACGGGATTCAGCCCAAAAGCTCCAGTCCAAGCGGCCCTCAGTTCGTATGCGCCCAGCAGCCCGATCCGTTCAGTGACTTCGGTGACGGTGACCTGTCCGTATTGGTCATCGTGTCTCTTCGACGGGGGTCGAGTCCGCTCCCGTACGCAGGGCCTGGTAGGCAGAAGGGCTGAATGGGGCGATTTCTTTCTGGAAAGTGTGGGAGTAGTCGGGCCAAAGGGTTGTTAGCCGGCCATTGCGGGGATCTATATACCAGGTGCTGCAGCCTCCGGTGAGCCAGACAGTGGTGGAAGCGCGGCGGTCCACACTCTCCCTGAATTCGTCCTCTGCTGCGGGGGTTACCTCAAGTGCAGGGATTTGGTTAACGGACATGTAGTCGAGTGCACCCAGAACGTGTTCCACCTGGGCCTCGAACATATAGACCTGGGAGTTATGACCAATGCCGGTGTTCGGACCGCCGAGGACGAAGAGGTTGGGAAAGCCGCTTACCGAAATGGTCTTGTACGCCTCCGCTCCGTGGGACCAGCGCTCGGACAAGGAGCGGCCGGAGCGGCCGGAGCGGCCGTGGATGCGCTTTGCGATGGGCGGGTCGGTGGCTTCGAAGCCGGTCGCCAAGACGAGCGCGTCCAGTTCGTGACGGCTGCCATCCTGCATGACGATAGTGTTCCCGTCGATCCGCTCAATGCCAGCGGTGACTAGGTGAACGTTGTCGCGCTGTAGGGCGGGGTAGTAGTCGTTGGACTTGAGGATTCGCTTGCAGCCGATCTCGTATTTCGGGGTTAGTTTGGCACGCAGTTCGTTGTCGGGAATCTGGGCCTGGAGATGTCCGAGGGCAAGTTCTGTTGCCTTGGCCAGCAGGGAGGGAATGGCTGCGCGCTGGGCGAAGCGTTCTTCGTTCTCCCAAAACATCTGGGTGCGCAGCTGCTGCATTACTGCGGGGTCCTTGCGGAACATTCCCTTTTCGGAATCGCTGTATGCCTTGTCGGCTCGCGGGACGATCCAGTGCGGTGTGCGTTGAAAGACTGTCAGATGGGCTACTTCCTTGGCCACCTCTGGGATGATCTGGATGCCTGATGCCCCAGTGCCAATCACCCCGACGCGCTTTCCCGCCAGCGCGGTCCGGTGATCCCAGCGGGCCGAATGGAACAGGTCACCGGTAAACGCTTCAAGACCCTCGATGTCGGGCAGCTTCGGTTCAGATAACAGTCCGGAAGCACTTACGAGGATACGTCCGACATATGTCCCGGCACCTGTGGTGACGGTCCACTGTTGTTCGTCCTCATCCCAGCTGGCATCCAGGACCTCGGCGTTGAAACGGATGTGCGGCATCAGGTGCTCTTCACGGGCGGTGGTACGCAGGTACTCCCAAATCTCCGGCTGGGCAGAGAACGCACTTGACCAGTCCGGGTTAAGGCGAAAGGACAGAGAATACATGTGTGAGGGCTGGTCACAGGCAGCCCCGGGATACTGATTGTCACGCCACGTACCGCCCACATCGTCAGCGCGCTCAAGGATGGCGAATGACTCCCGACCGCGGCGCTTGAGTTGGGCACCCATGGCCAGACCGGAGAAGCCGGTCCCGATAATGATGATGTCGGTGCGCTCGACAGGGTTCGAGGTGCTCATACGAAAGGTCCTTTTTACTTCTGGAGTCGGTTCAGCTGCTGCAGGACGTCGTCGCCGACCACGGTGCCTGCGGGATGGTCCTGTGGTTCTCGGATGAAATGATCGATCAAGTGGAAAATCTCGGCCGGTCGCTCGGTCACCGATGCGTGACCACTGCCGATCTCGGCGAAGCGGGCATCCGTGATGGCGCCGAAGAGTTCCCGGCTATGGCCGACGGGGATGAGCTGGTCGAAGGTGCTGCCTATGACCAGCGTGCGGGCCTGGATCCCGGACAGTGAGGAGGAGATGTCCAGGGCATTGTTCAGTTCCATCATGCGGTTGCTGCCCGGACCCACCTGATAGGCGGTACGCAGCTGTTCAATCTCGCTCCAGGACCGGGCATTGAGCCAGGCGCGGCTGTAGACATTGAGCATCATGAACTCCGCCAGCGCCCCGGAGGGTCCCTGTTCGTAGAGCCTTCGCCACAGCGACAGTCGCAACCGCAGGGCGTGATCGGTCACCGCCCAACCGTTGAGCAGTACGAGCGCCTCCACGAGCTCGGGGTGTTTGGCTGCCAGGACAGCCACTGTAGCCGCTCCCAAGGAGTATCCGACCAGGACGACGGGCTGCCCAGGAACCACCGCATCGAGCACGGCCCGCACTTGGGCCGCCAAATGGTCAACTATCAGCGGTTCCTCCCCCGAAGCCTGGGCCGATAGGTCCACTCCGATCACCCTGCGACGGGAGGCCAGCATCGGGTAGAGGGTGAAAAAATGCGTGTCCGTCCGGCCACCGGTTCCGTGCACCATCACGATAACCGGCCCGGAGCCCCGTTGGCCGCCGTCGTAATAACCGACAGTTGCCCCCGCGGCATCGACCGTACCGGAGACTACCCCTGGATAAATACTCATAAAGCTTCCTTCTCTGCACAGGGCTTGCGTCTGGGACGGTCAACTTTTCTTGACCGCAGCATCAGAGCCCTCGTATCGATCGTGGTGACTATTTGGCTTCGCCGGGATCACCAAAAATGATCACTTGGCGTACGGCTCGGCCAGCGTCGAGATGGTCGAAGGCCTCATTGATCTCGTCCAGACGGATCCGGGAAGAGATAAGTGTTTCGATGGCGAGCTTTCCCTCGCGCCAGAGCTGGGCAAAGACGGGAATGTCACGTTCCGGGACGGCGGACCCGAGGTAGCACCCGGTGATCGTCTTTGCTTCCGCTGTGATGGCCAGGGGGCTGATCGTCGCGCGGGCGTCCGGAGCCGGCAGCCCGACCGTCACCATGGTTCCTCCCGGAGCGGTGAGTCCGATGGCCGCTTCGAAGGCCCGAGGATGGCCGGCGGCCTCAATAACATTGTCCGCGCGTATCCCTCGTTCGGAAGCTTGGGCTGGTGTGTAAGCTGCGTCGGCGCCTGCTGCGCGAGCCTGGTCAAGCTTCTCCTCCAGGTTGTCGATGCCGATAACGTCCTTCGCGCCAAGGGAGCGTGCTGTGATCAGGGCCGCCATCCCCACCCCGCCAAGGCCCACGACGGCGACGCTGTCGCCCGGTCCCGGCCGGGCAGCGTTCAGTACTGCTCCGCCGCCGGTGAGCACCGCACATCCGAGGACGGCTGCAACTTCGGGGGGGATGTCGTCGTCGACCCGGACCACTGAGCGACGATCCACAATGGCGTGCGTGGCAAAGGCAGAGACTCCCAAATGGTGCTTCACAGGGGTACCGGCCCGTTCCAGACGGATCGCACCGTTGAAGAGCGTGCCCGCAGTGTTCGCTTCCGTACCCGGAGAGCACGGCTGCTTGCCACCTGTTTTGCAGCCAGAACACTGCCCGCAGCGAGGCAGGAATACCATCACGACCCGGTCGCCGACCTCCAAGTCGGTAACTTCCGATCCACGGTCCAGGACTCGGCCGGCCGCCTCATGGCCCAGCAGCATCGGGAGGGGACGTTCCCGACTGCCGTTGACCACAGAAAGGTCCGAGTGGCACACACCGGCCGCTTCGATCTGCACCAGGACCTCATCGGGTCCCGGTGCGGACAGTTGGAGTTCACAAATGCTCACTGGGAGGGACGAAGCGTAAGGCCGGGCCCTGCCTGTGTGTTCCAGCACGGCTCCGCGGATGGTAAGGGGATACCTCACCCCCGTATCTCCCCCTTTTGACGCGGGGGTGGCAGCTGTCGTCTTCGTGCCGGTTGCTGATCCATTCGTCATAGGGATTTACCTCCGTCCACTGGTATGAGGGCGCCGTGGATGTAGCTCGATGCATCGCTGGCGAGGAATAGAGCCAAGTTGGCGACGTCGACAGTCTCTCCCCAGCGCTTTAGCGGAACACTGTCGGCAAAGCTCTCCATGAAGGCCGTGTCGTCATAGAGATTCCGCGTCAGCGCGGTCTTGGTGAACGTAGGACAAATCCCGTTAATCCGTACTCCTTCCGGGCCGTATTCCAGGGCGGCACAACGTGTCAGGTTGGCCTGCGCCGCCTTGGAAATGTTGTAGACCGATTGCTTCAAGTTGCCATGAAGCCCCGCAGTTGAGACCAGGTTAACGATCGTTCCGGAACTTTCGGCACGGACGCGTTGTTGTTTCCTGAACTGCCGGATGGCCGCCTGGGTCCCCAGGAAAGTGCCTTTGACGTTGACATCGAAACAGAGCTGGAGGTCTTCTTCTGTAAATTCGTCCAGCAGCTTTCCGCTGCGGTACACCCCGGCATTGTTGAACATCACGTCCAGGCGGCCGAAGCGCTCCACAGCGGTTTGAACCACGGCGTCGACGTCCCCAGCCTTGGTGACATCGCACTTGACGAAGAAAGCGTCACCCCCGTTCGATTCGATCAGTTCAGCCGTCGAGGATTCCTCGTCGGCTCCGAAGCCTCCCGACAGAGGCTTCTCGATGATGTCGGCCACGACGACTTTCGCACCTTCAGTTGCGAACACGTTGGCGCTGGCGCGCCCGACTCCCGAGCTTGCCCCGGTAATGACGACTACTTTGTCTCGGAGCTGTCCTCGACTGGACATGAGTTCTGCACCTTTCACGGTCTGGGGATTCCCTCACGGCACCCTGATGTACGAGTCCGGACTTTGACCCCTGGATGTCCTTATCGGGGAGGCTGGCGTTCCCGAACCCTGCTGACCTGCTCCGTGTCCAGCCGTGGCTACATGGAACAGTCGCCGGGGGAAAATCATGACGGCGGCCAGTCTCAGGTGAAACAGGTGGCCGCCGGCATCGTCGATGCGGCGGCTCCTGATTTCCGGGGGGCTACACGAGGTTGAGGTTCTCGGCGACATCATGCCGAGCGCCACGACCCTCGCCGATCTCCCGAAGGAAGGAGAGCAGCTCGGCATTGTACGCGCTCGGGTTCTCCATGTTCGGAGCGTGCCCACATCCTTCCATCTTCACCAGCCGGGCACTTGGAAACAGATCCACCGCCGCCAAGACGCCGTCGTACGGCACAAAAGCGTCCTCGTCCCCCGCGACGACGAGCACCGGCCTGTTGAACTCGCGAGCGAGCTGTCGCTGGTCGATATCGAGCAGCTCACGCAGGCTCTGCTCAGCTACAGGCCCGTTCAGTGCGAACTGACTCCATGCCCATGCGGACAGCTCAGGCGACACCGGCTTGGCGAAGCATGCGTCTGCAATACCCTTCATCGCTGCCGGACGGTCCTGAGCCATCAGGGCCAAGGTGTCCTCGCTTCCCTGACGGTCGTTGCCGTACGGCCAGCCTTCGGTGGGCGTGAAACGAGGGGTGGCGGCACCTGTCAGAACGAGCCCACCGAGATTGTCGCCCAGCCGCGACCCAGCCTCCACTGCAACTGCACCACCCAAGGACCAGCCGTTAATGACCGGCTTGTCCAATCCGCAGTGCTCGACAAGGGCGACGACGTCGGATGCGATCGCCCCAATGGATGCGTCCGAGAAGTCCTTGTCAGACTGTCCGCAGCCGCGCTGGTCCAGCCTGACCACTTCGTGCCCCGCGCTGAGCAGCGCGCTGAGCGTTGAATTCCAGAGCTGGGCGGTGCCTCCCCAGCAGTGCACGAGCACCACGGGGGTCTTGTCCCCGCGGTAGTGCTCGTAGTAGACGCGCTTGCCCTCTTCGACGTCGAGAAATGCCATTGACTGCTCCGTTCAAGATGTGTGATTAAACAGGGTTGATGTTGGCGCCAGCTTCGCCTAGCCGTAGTGCCGCCAAGCAGTGCCGTTGATCCCGGGGCCTGACTGACCTTCGGGCCGGGAGGGCCAGTGTCAGGCGACGGGTGCGGCCTGTCGTGCACCGATGAGGTGGAAGCCAGCTTCCTCGGTGCGGTCGAGCATGTCGTTGTAGGCCGGCGAGCCGCCGAACCAGTAGAGGATGCGGTGCGCCTTACCGGGGATGTTCGCTCCCAGGTACCAGCTGTGCGCCTGCTCGCCCGCAGCGAGAACTGTCGAATCGAAGGCTTCCTTGGCTGTCCGGTACCAGGATTCGACTGTTTCGGTCGACACCTCCGCAGCCAGGCCCTGCTGCTCGCAGTAAGTGATGACCTTCCCGACCCACTCCGCCTGGTGTTCGATAACGGGGGGGTTGTTCGAGAAGGGGCCCTGCGGGCCGAGGATGGTGAAGAAGTTCGGGAACCCGTCGACCATTACCCCCATGAAACTTTCAGCGCCATCGGCCCAGCGCTCCTTCATCGACAGGCCTTGGCGACCACGGACGTCCATATGGGTAAGCGCGCCGCTCACGGCATCGAATCCGGTGGCGATGATCACGACGTCGAACTCGAGCTCACCATCGGCCGTCATCAGCCCGTTCTCGGTAAACCGCTCAATGGGGTTCGCGTTGACGTCGACCAGGCTCACATTGTCGCGGTTGAAAGTTTCGTAGTAGAAATGGCCGAGAGGAACACGCTTACCTCCCACCGGGTGATCGGTGGGGCACAGCAGCTCAGCAGTCGCGGGATCCTTAACGATCGCCCGGATCTTATTCCGCACGAACTCGGAAGCCGCAGCGTTGCACTCCTCGTCGGTCAGGAGATCATCAAACGTCTCGAAGACATAGCGGAAGCCGCCGGCCTCCCAGCCGGCCTCCAGCACCTGGTCCCTGGATGCGGGTTCGGTGTCCCCGAGAACACGGTTAACGGGATCGAATGCCATACCGAAAGGCTGCTCGCTGACCTTGGCCCAAACGTCGTCATAGTCGCGTTTGATGGCAGCGCGGTGGGTCTCGGTCAGGGCGTAGTTCCGGGCGGGCATGACGAAGTTCGGTGTTCGCTGGAAGACCGTCAGGCTTCCGGCCTCCTGGGCGACTAAGGGGATGATCTGGATCCCGGTAGCTCCGGTTCCGATGACCGCGACCCGCTTTCCTTCGAAGCTCACTGGTTCCTTCGGCCAGCTCGAGGAGTGGTACGCGATTCCCTTGAAGTTCTCGACTCCCTCGACCGGGAGGTGCTGGATCCCCAGCTGACCTGTCGCCGCCACGACGTAGCGCGAGGTGTACGTCGCGCCAGCATCGGTAGTCACCGTCCACACGTTCGAGTTCTCATCGAAGATCGCGGACGTCACGGTGACACCAAACTCGATGTCCTTGCGCATGTCGTGCCGGTCAGCGACGTGCTCGAGGTAGGCCTGGACCTCAGACTGGGTCGGGAAGCGCTCCTTCCAGTCCCACTCCTGCAGAAGGTCCTTGTCGAAGGAATAGCAGTACACCCAGCTCTCGCTGTCGGTACGTGCCCCCGGGTAGCGGTTCCAGTACCAGGTGCCGCCCACGTTCGATCCCTTCTCCAGGACCTTGGAGGAGATGCCGCGCGAGCGGAGCTCCCACAGGGAACGCAGGCCTCCAAACCCCGCACCGATGATGATGGCCTCGACGTCTACCGGAACCTGTTCATTCGTCCCGGGCGTCTCCTTCACTGATGCCATGTCACTGCTCCTCATGTCTGCTAGATGGCTGTGAGAACCATTCCTTGGGTGTCTGGTCCTAATGAGAATCTTGGCTTCTTCGGTGCTCGCGAAACTGTCCGATTACGAGGCAGGACAGGACACTCCCGGGCACGTGTAGCATTATGGGACAGTCGTGTCGCGGCTCACTGAGGTTGACTTAGACCACACCGCAACGGCGGTTGACTTTCATCACACTGCAAGCACAGCGAGGTGCCACGTGGTTCTTGACCATCGGGAGCGGGTCGTTCGCAACGCTCGCGAAGATTTTCTCTCCGATCTCCGGCCGGAGCCGGATATCCAGGTTCGACCGGAGATCATGACGTCGTGGCGTCGGTCGAAGTTGTCAGGCGTAGCTCCGGACGAGATCGACGTACCATTCTTCCCGCTCTCCGAAGGGGCCAATAGGCTACTCAGTGAGGCCGCCACGCCTGTCATGGACTGGCTCGCAGATCAGCTCCCGACTGGCACGGCCGTCATTCTGGCGGATCCTGAGGCCCGAATCCTCGATCGGCGGGCCTCCGGCAACATGTACTCGCGTTACCTCGACGAGGCGTTCTGTGTCCCGGGTTCCAGTTACAGCGAGGAACACATCGGGACCAACGGCATCGGCAGCGTCATCGAGACATCGAACCCCGTCATCATCACCGGAGCGGAACACTACCGGGAGAACCTTCAGAGCTTCACGTGCGCGGGCACACCCTTGCATCATCCGCTAAGGCGGAACCTGACAGGGGTGCTCAGTGTGTCCTGTAACTACCTGGACACCCATGGCCTGATGGTCCCGCTATTGCAATCGGCAGCGCGGGAGATCAAGGCGCGCATGTATGCCGAGTCGTCGTTGCGGGAGCGCATGCTCCTTGAGGAGTTCCTCGGAGCCTCACGCCGCACGTCCGCCGCAGTCGTCAGCCTCAACGAGGACTTCCTGATCAAGAACACTGCGGCAGCCACGCTGCTCGATCCCACAGATCATGCCCTGCTCTGGGAATGGGCCACAGCATCGATGGCCCAACGCACTGAGATCAGGTCGGAAGTCACCTTGCGCAGTGGAGCGGTGGTCCAGGCGTGGGGCAGGATGGTGGGCGAGCGGCCCGGCGGCGCCGCAGGAGTGGTCGTCGAACTTCGGAGTCCTGGCTCGGGATCACCACACCGCAAATCGGTCCAGCCGGTATCTGACCCAGACCTGCCTGGGCGCAGCGCAACGTGGCGCCGAACGCTCAGCGATGTCGACTCCGCAGCCCGCTCCGGGCGCGACGTCCTGCTCACCGGTGAAGCCGGGACAGGAAAGACCCGCGTTGCCACCCGCGTTGCAGGTGGCAACGCCGTCATCTTCGAGGCCGCACTCGCTGCAGTCGAGCAGGACTGGGCTATGCAGATCCGCAGCAAACTTGACGGCCCGGAACCCGTCATCATCCGGCAGCTCGAAGTTCTGCCTCCGAGCCACATTGCCCTTCTCGCAGCCCTTCTTGGAAGTCCTCACACCGCACGTGTTGTGGCGACCGCCACCACAACCGATCTCGGCAACCAGGCCGCGCGACTGCTTGACCACTTCGGGGTACGTGTCGAACTTCCTCCACTGCGACAGCGTCCCGAGGACATCCCCGATATCGCAACTGCACTGCTCCGCGAGGACGGCGGTCCATCAGCGCGCGTTCAGCCCGCCGCCCTGCGGGCACTCGGGAACCAACCCTGGCCTGGAAATATTCGCGAACTCAGAGCCGTGCTCGCATCGGCTCGACTACGTGCCCGGGGCGCAGACATCGGGGACACTCATCTTCCGGCAGAGTATCGACAGGCCGCTGGAAGCCCACTCCCGTCCCTCCAGCGCTCTGAGCGGGAGACAATCCTGGCAGCGCTGGACGACTGCCGCGGGAACAAACTCGCCGCCGCCGAGCTGCTGGGTATTGCGCGCTCCACCCTGTACCGCAAGATGCGAGCCTTTCGCATCGACGATCAGCGGTGGGCCTGAGCTGGGAGGGAGCCAGCAACTGTATTACCCGCGGAGTTTGGTGACGCGGCTGGCGGGTGAGTGCCCCTTGACTGCGGCCCTCGACTGTGAGTGCAGCGATGTAAAAGCCTTAAGAGAGGCGCGGCCGTTGAGGATCCTGGTCCTTTGCGTGCCGGACCGTGGTTGGACGCTCCCGAATCAATGGGTGGGGTTGCCTACACGATCTGTGCGGAGCCGGGTTTGAAGAATTGGTCCGCGGTCATTCTGTAGCGGAGGGCCCCGGGCAATTGCCGGGGCGTGACCCACACCTGGTGGCCTTGGGATGCATCAAAAAGTTGGCGTGGATCATTAGCGTCTGCAGCAATCCAGAGCACGGAGGAGTCCGGCATGGCGTCTTCGACTATGCCGGTTCTGTTGACCCGGCCGTAACGTCGGACTTCCACCAGCGCGTTGATGAGCTTGCCCCACTCGACCTGGTCAAGAGGCATTGCCCGGTGGGGCGTCTCGTGGCTATCGGACGCTGACGCGTCAGGGCACGCTGGTCCCGGGGCCGGTGCCCCGGAGTAACAGGCGCGGCTTGGGGCTTGTTGGATTCCCCTTGGAGCTGCGCTCTCCCCTGTTCGGTCCTCCATGGACTGGAGAGCCGCGGCGGCCCAGGAACGCACGCGGACCACGTCGCCACGGATTTGTGTTGCGAGTTCATCCGGTCCACGGAAACTTCGTTGGGCGCGGATGTGGGCGTATAAAGTTACCTCAATATTGCGCCCGTACAGGTCGCCGGTGTAGTCGAGAAGGTGGAGCAGTCGTGTTCCTTTGCGGCAGTACGTCGGGCGCCGTCCTATGGAGACAGCGGCAGCGTAAGTCTCGTCTTTCCCTTTCGACCTGAGGCAGACCTTGCTTGCCCAGACGCCATCCCGAATTTCCTCATCCGGCACGGTGATGCTGGCGGTCGGAAAACCGAGCCGGCGTCCCCGCGCATCCCCGTGTTCAACTGTCCCCTCGATGCGGAACCGGAAGGTGTCGCTGATTCCAGACCCCGTCCCGGCTATCGAAGTCCGTGCCATTTGCTCACCAGCCCGTCTGGCTGGTTTCCGGTTATCGAGCCGGCCCACGAGGCAGGTGCTGTCTCGGCGGCAGGGTGGTGGCCGGTTGCCTCGAGCACGCTGTCCAGCCAGCTGACCCGGTTGGCGAAACGTTTCGCTTTATGCGGGGCAGCCCACCGGTAGCTGTCGTGTTCCCAATTTAGACGCAGCCGGCGGCGGGAGGTTACGGCAGTAAAGGTGTGCACGAGCCAGGGGGTCCCCGACCCGTCAGCGATCACCACATCCGGGCCCCGGCGGAAGTCCAGGAGGTCTGTCGCCTGCAACCCCGTTTCCTCAAACAACTCTTCGAAGGCCTGCTGTTCAGGCGTTGCCATGGCTTCAACGAATCCCGTGATGCAGTGCCAACGTCCGTTGTCGTGGCCAAGGCTGCGGCTCCTTCTGAACAGCGCAACCTTGCCGCGCCATTCGATGACAGCAGCAATCACGGTGTGACCGGCGGGTACGTCGATTGGGGCCCCGGGTCGAGACCCGAGAGCGGGGGATGGCGCGATGATGCTCATGTCGTCCTTTCAACTCCCTCGAAGGGACCGCTCCTTCGCCCTCGTATGTCGCCGAGGGCGCGACCTGAGGGTTTGCGACTCGGTCAGGACGCTTCCTCGTCAGCCCGGAGGTAGCGGTATTTTCCTTTGAAGTACAGGAGGGGTTCGTGGATGTGCCAGTCCGCCGGGCTCAGCTCGTTGACCCTACCCAGAACGATGAGGTGGTCGCCGGCGTCGTGTTCGGCCCAGATGTCGCAGTCAAGCCACATCAGGGTGTCTTCGATGACGGGGTTGCCTGCCTGGGTGCCAGTCCAGGGTATGCCGGCCCACTTGTCGGTGCCTTTCCTGGCGAACTGGTTCGAAACGGTGTGCTGGTGGTGGGAGAGTACGTTCACGGCGAACTTCCCGGTCTGGCGTATGCGCGGATAGGTGGTGGAAGTTTTCATGACGCTGAAAGAGATCAGCGGCGGTTCAGTGGAGACACTGAAGAAGGACTGGCAGGTGAACCCGATCGGTCCCGATTCATCGATGCCGCTGATGATGGTGACTCCGGAGGCGTAATGTCCGAGAGTGTCACGGAACGCCCGGGGATCGATGGTCTGCTGCTGGAGTGCTGTGTTCATGACTGGTTCACCAAGCTTTCTGGTTGTGGGTGGATTGGTTATCGGACGGGGCAAAGACCCGCTGCTCGCGGACAGTCCCTTGGGCGTATGAGGCGAGGAAGCGCCGCGCTTCTGCGGTTCCGCGACAACGTGGTCGACGAAGTCCACGAGCTCTTCAGCAGGGAGGCCATGAGCTCTGTCCTAAATGCCTGGGCGTTGTTGCATCTGATGTTTCAATACTGGCCAACCCGGCTAGTCACCGGCCATGGACGGGTGTCGTGAAAAACGCGCAAACCATTGAACGAAGGACTTTTCAGTCAGGGTCGCGGCGAGTGTTACTCGCGAGTGCCATGTCCGGCACCCGGGTCTGTGCGCCGAAAGTCGGGTGAGACGGCACCACTGACCTCGTCAAGACCACCGGATATCCGCGAGACCGCGGAACTTGAGATCCCCTTGCTCGAATCATGATCACGTAGAACGTACCCGTACTTATATCCGGGAATAGACGCTCGTGGGGCCGACTGCAGGTATCTTCGCCGCTGACCGGAGACCTGTTACTGGCCAGCGCGCGTTGCCTGTGTCCGGGAAGAGAAGAACCCGTGTCCTGACGTTAAGCCTTTTTTCACGACGCTCGTCCATGGCCATCGCTTAGCCGGAATGGCCACTATTGAGACGGTCTTAAACCCAATACAGGAAGTCAGGAGCGATTCCATGCCGGTCGAATCCGGACACGATGGTCCCCAGACTGCAACCGCGGTCGTTTACAAAGGACCGGAAGTCTTCGAAATCGAATCCGTTCCACTGCCGGAGCTAGCCCCGGGTGATCTGCTGGTCGAAGTCGAGATAGCAGGCGTAGACGGCTCTGAAATCCACATGTTCCGTGGAGCATTCGACACTCTCAATGAGAGAGCCCCCCTGATCTTTGGTGATGAAATTATCGGCCGCGTCGTGGCGGCCGGCGAACCGGTCGGGCGTGACATCGAGGTCGGCGACCGTGTAACCGTCGAAGCGCGCTGGCCGTGCGATGGCTGCCCGACCTGCGACAGGGGCCAGTACTATTCATGTGAAAACAATCCCGGCCGCGAAGGCTACGGACACATTTCCTTGACCAGGTCCCCCGGCCTGTGGGGTGGATATGCAACGCACGTCTTCGTGCCTCAACGTGCGCTTGTCCACCGTGTGCCAGACGAACTGGACCTTGAGTCGGCTCTCCTTGCTTGTTCCGTCTTGGCCAACGGCCTGCGGTGGAACAACTTTGCCGGTATCGGCTCCGGAGATCGCGTCGTCGTGGTCGGCCCAGGGCCGCAGGGTCTTGCCTGCGCTGCCGTGGCGCGGCGGGCCGGCGCGAGGATATGCGTAACCGGCGTAGAGCATGACTCAGAACGACTCACGGCTGCCACCCGCCTAGGAGCAGAGGGCGCGCTGGTTTCGGCTCCGGGGGCCGAGGACGAGCTGGTCAAAGAGGTCCGTGCCACCCTCCGTGAGGTCGACTATGTCGTGGAGGCTTCCGGAGCCCCCGCGGCCAAAGAGCTGGCGGTGCGCCTCGTGCGTCAACAGGGGACGATTGTGAACGTTTCGGTGTCACGGAGTGGGTCGGTGGACTGGCTGGCCCTGTTGCGCAAGGAAGTGACCCTCGTGCACGCGCTCTCGCACCCCCACACTGTGGAAGCCGCTTTCAAACTTGCAGTCGAGATGCAGGAGCAGGGCACGAATTGGGGGGAACTGGTCACTCACCGCTTCGGCCTCTCCCAGGCTGCCCATGCCATCCAGGTCGCGTCCTTCAACACCGAAGAACGCCCGATCAAGGTCGCCCTCATACCGTCACTCGACGGATAAAACACAGGAAAGGCGTAACGATGAGAACCAACGCAAGAGAACGCTTCGATGCACTGGTAGGACGGGGACAGCGGCCTATAGGCGCGTTCGTAATGTCGAACGATCCCACGACCAGCGCCATCTTTGCCACGACCGGCTTTGACTTCGTCATCATCGATCGAGAGCACGGGATGATTGACCTCGCTGCCGCCGTCGGTCATGTCCGTGCCGTAGAGATGGGTGGGGCCGTTCCCCTGATTCGCGTTCTGGAGCCGACCGCGGCCTCGGTCCAGCAGGCGCTCGACGCAGGTGCACATGGAATTGTCGTACCTAAAGCGGAGGACGCAGGAGAGATTGAACGCCTTGTGAGGGCGACGCGGTATCAGCCAGGTGGGCGAGGCAAGTGCCCACAAACACCTGGAGCAAATTTCGATGGCGCCGACTGGCACACCCGCAGCCTACGCCACAACGGGAACGTGCTGCTGGTGCCGCTCTTGGAGACAATGGCGGGCATCGAAAACGCGGCGAAGATTGCAGCGGTCGAGGGCATCGATTACCTCTTCTTCGGCCCGGCCGACCTCTCTCAGGATCTCGGTCTGGACACGTACGCCGACCGGGAGCACATCCGCGAAGTCTGGACTGAGCTTCTGGCGTCTGTCCGCCCGATGGGGGTCCGACTCGGAGCACCGGCGGGGTACGGCTTTGACGAGGAGGCCGACTTCCTGACAATTGGATCGGATGTTGGGAACATACGGACCAAGGCGGCCGAGGGATTGACGCTGTTCAGACCAGCAGGCTCACAGACGGGTGCTGCTGCGACTCCAAAGGTTGAGCGAGCCGTCGTGGCCGCCGGTGATCGCCGATGACTCGCGGCCTGACAGACGGTCAAATCGATCGCTCGCGCCCGGTGCCGGCCGAAACGAGCTTGGCATCGTCTTTCCAAACACTTGTCCGGGAGCGTCGGTCTTGCCGTAGCTTCCTTCCGCAACCTGTGGATGAGCTGACCTTGCGCGAGACTCTTGCTGATGCCTTGTGGGCGCCCTCCAATTGCAACACCCAGCCATGGGAAGTCCATGTCGTCTCGGGTCCTGCCCGTGACCGTCTCATTGCTGCAGTGGTGGAGGCCGAGGCAGCAGACGTTCTTAGCCCGGATTTTTCGTTCGATAGTGCTGCATACACGGGGGCGTTCGGCGTCCGCAGACACGCCCAAGGAGCCTCGTACCACGAAGCGCTTGGAATCGACCGCCAGGATTACCAAAAGCGACGCTCAGTATCCGCGCAGAATCTATATCTTCATGGTGCACCTCACGTTGCATTCCTGTTCATGCCGGAGGTTGGGGACTCTGTCCGTGTTGCTTCCGACCTGGGCATGTTTGCACAGACTTTCCTATTGGCCCTTACAGCGCGCGGTCTTGCCGGGGTCCCCCAGACCAGCCTTGCCATGTTTGCCGACACGATACGCCGGGAACTGGGAGTTTCTGATGAACGAAAGCTGCTTTTCGGCATCTCGTTCGGTTGGCCGGACAAGGATGCAGCTGCCTACCGCTATAGCAGCACGAGAGAGCCCGTCGAGAGCTTTGTCACCCTGCACGAGCAGTGACTAAACTGACCGGCCTCGCAACGTTAACAGCCGCGCCGAATTGTTTGAGGGCTCGTGCATCAACCTATGCGAACCGGTCTCCTGTCTCCTTGGCTCTGTTGGTGGATACCTGGCTCTTCACGGTTCGTGGTGAATGTTCTGCCGTGAGGGATGTTCATGCCGCTGTTCTGGCGGCACTGCGCAACAGGATACGCGTTTTGTAGTTGCGTGCGTTGGTGAATCCGCGGCCAGTCCGTTTGATCTGTTTGATCGCGGTGTTGTTGGCTTCCACTTTCGCGGTTGTCGCGCCGGTGACAATGAGGACTTCGATCTCTTTCCACCAGCGGCAGACCGTGCGCCAGAGCCGGTTGGTTTCGGGCTGCCCTGCTTTCACCACCAATGCCTGAAGCTGGTCTTTCGCGGCGGCAGCGTCGGCGAGGGAGCCGGTGGCCTGCAGGGTCCGGAGCAACCAGTTCCCGACGCCCTCGCTGTCACGGCCGTCCACAATGCCAAGGACTTGTCCGGTGTCCAGATCAACGATGGTGGTCATCCAGGGTTCGTAGCGTTTCCAGGCCTTGGTGGCGGGGTCGCGGAAGAACCGCACGGACCGGTAGCGGTGTTCATCGATGCCGAGCATCCGCGGTGCCAGTGCATCAACGTCGGGCAGCGTCAGCGCCGCGGAATCCAAGGCCGCTGGACCAGCCACCACGAGACACCGAACGAAACGGCGGCCTCCGCAGCCGCCCTCCCGGAGCCGATGACAGCGGCCACCAGGGCCTCACGAAGCCGCTGGGTGGACCGAGCCCGGCGCGGGACCTGAGCGGTCTCTTCAGTGAATGTCCGGCGGGGGCACAGGTACTCATCGCAGAAGAATCTCCGCTTGGCCCAGACCACTTCGACCGGCCCGGCGACAGGGATGTCACGCAGCCCTTGTGGCCGGCGGGAATGAACGCGGGTGCTGATCACACCGCACGAGGGGCAGCCGGCCTCGGCGGTGGACACGACGCGGATCCGCCGCTGCCCGAAGGCAAGGACCTCAGTATCAATGACTCGGTAGTCGGGCAGGTTGAAAATTGCGGTGGCAGCATCGGGGCGCGGGGAAGTAGGCTCGATCAAGGCTCGTGGCTCCTGACTTGATGAATGCGTAGAGAACATCCATCACAGCGGGGCTACGAGACCTTCAGCTTTCAAGACACGGAACCTGTTTCACCATCAACCACGAAGAGCCGGATACCTTCCCACGGGATCTCTGCTTCCTGCGGGAAGGTGTCCTTGTGAGCACGACATGACAGAAATGCACTCCGGAGTATCAGCCGCGAGGCTGCCCGCGTTGGAGCCCCCCCGTCCCCCGGACTCTTCACCCCCGAGGATTCCATCCGCCATGCCCTGCGTTCCATCGCCAGGCCTTGGCTGAACCTGGATGCCGAGGCCAAGTAACAAGCCAGGATGATCGAGGACCCTGTCACCCGCACCGCGCCACAGCTGCTGGACGCCTACGGGATCGGACCCGGAACAGCTGCCGAAACCTGATCGTGGCGGTAGAGGTAAAGATGAAATTCCACCCACCCGCAGAACCGCCGAAGGGAGATTCAAACGCTACGTCATCCGCGAGGTCTACCACCTGCACCACGGCGCGGCCACCTTCTTGAAGCAAAGGAGCGGTCGAAAATGCTGCCTTCTTTTGGCACTGCGTTCAGCCCTGGGTCCAAGGGGTGAATGGGCTCATTAGGGATCTTTCCGCCGGGTCATCGTGTCCTAGTGCTCTGCGAATACACGATGGGGGCGGCAAGCGGTTCAGGCAGGCCGATTACGCCGGTCTGTTCAATCTTGTACAGGGCGCCGCTGTCAGGATCACCCTTGGGTCGGCCAACCTTCTCAGGATCCAGGGAGGTCAGGTATATGGTGTCAAACATCTCGCCACCGAACTGGATGCTCGTCATCGATTTGATGCCAGTGGACAGGCGCTGGTGGATTTCTCCATCAGGGTTGTAGCAAATCAGCCCCCCGTCGCTTCCGACAAAGGTCCACCACACCCGGCCGTTGGCGTCGACCGTGGCCCCGTCGGGGAGCCCGCTGACTCCGGAGGTGTCCGCGAAGACGCTCTTGTTGGAGATAGCGCCGGTGGCGGTGTTGTAGTCGTAGGCGTAGATGATGTTGGGAATCGTGTCGGCGATGTAGAACCTGCGGCCGTCCGGGCTCCAGCACGGGCCGTTACAGATGGTGAACCCATCATCAAGCTTGGTGACTTTTTCGCCGTCGAAACTGTACAGGCCCGCAACCGGCTGCCCTGACTTGTTGTTGGTAGTACCGGCAACAAAGCGTCCCTGCCGGTCCACCTTTGCGTCGTTGATCTGCTCTACATCATTCTCGAACTCCACCTTTGCGATGAGGTCAAAAGTCCCCCGGACAGGATGGAACTCGTAGAACCCGTCGGCAAGGACCGCGACCAGCCGCTGGTCCGCTGTGCGGCTGATTGCTGAGGGCGGCACAGGGGTCGGCCAACTAATGAATGAGTCCTCATCCGGGCTGTACCGCCAGATTGCGCATCCCAGGATGTCGACGAAGTACAGTACGCCAGCGGTCGGATCCCAGTAAGGGCCTTCCCCCAGCAGCGTTTTGACGTCTCCAAGACGCTGAATGTCCAGCTTTGCCTCCTTGGTTGTTGTGGTTGGTGCAGCAGCCGACAGTTGTGGCGGCTGCTGCACCGTCTCATTACTGCCTTCCGCTCAAAATGCGGAAGCCCGCGGCTGCCGCCGCTGATGTCGTCGTGAACCAGCCGAGTACCCAGGGCCGGAGTGCAGCGAGGTTGGGCGTAGCCGGCCAAAAGGTGGTCGGGGAGTTCAACTTGTTCGCGCCGAGGCAAAGCGGGCAAACCAAGTGAAGACGAACAGGGCGTCGCCTGCACCCTTAGGAGCCCTCTCGCACAGCGCGCTCTGCCGACGCAGAAGACCATCCTTCGTCCGAACGTGCCGGTGCGCCGGAAAGGTCAGATGCTTGCAGATGCCTGCGGTTCTTGGCCGGTCAAGTGGGCATAACGGGCTTCATGAATGATCTTGGAGTGTTCCAAGGCAGCCTCGGTCATTCGCATGTGGACGCCGCGGTTTTCCGCTGTCTCGATAATCTCTCTCGACTGCTTGCTTGACATCCGCAAGGTGAACCCGGATCTGAGCTGTTCGTCGAAATACTCCCAGTTGTCCAGTACCCAGGAGCCGCCACTGCTGATCTTGATTGCCTTAGCCAGATTCTCCTCCGACACTCCAAAGGCACGACCGAATTCCAACGATTCAATCGTAGCCAGACGTGTCACCGTCATGATCGCGTTGTTGGCGAGTTTGGCTACTTCTCCGCCTCCGAGAGCGTCCAGGTAGAGCGGGCGGCCGATCGACTCAAGAAGAGCGCGCTCGGCCTCCACTCCTTCAGCGGTGGCACCGGTGAGAACTGACAGTGTGCCATTGCGCCGATCTTCGTGACTGCCGCTTACAGGGGCGTCAAATAGCTTCACCCCTTTCTGCGCCATTGTCTCCGCCATCTCAATCACCAACGCCGGAGACACGGACGACTGGATAATGACCGTCTGACCGGGGCGCAGGAACTCGGCCAGTTCGTCAACCACCCGCTCTACTTGCTTCTGAGGATCAACACAAACGATGATGACGGCGCTTGTTGCAGCCAGTTCCTCCAAGGAACCCGCACTCTTCGCCCCCTTCGCCACGACCGCGGCGATCGCTTCCGGATTCAGATCGAATACGACTAGGCGCACGCCTACCTCGACCAAGTGGGTTGCTATTCCACTTCCCATGTTTCCCAGCCCGACGTAACCAACCACGTCCTTATATCTGGTTTCGTTCATGCCACTCCTTAGCCAAAAAACCGAAGTATGCCCGGCCTGTTGCAGACATATCATTGGGCCCGATCAGAACCATTTAGGAGCTCTTTCTAAGAAACTTAGAAACTCCCTCTGAACGCAGGAAGTTCAATGAGGACACCCTGCCGCTCAGCTTCTATGTGCAGTTGCTCGCCAAGGGAGTTTTCTTCGGCCGAGCTCAGCGCCTCGTAGAGATCGACAAACGCTTCTCGAGGCACCTCAGACAGCCTTCGCGCAAGTGCCCGCGCCTCCTCTGCCAGCACTTCATCATCCACACACTTGTAGATCAATCCCATGTCCACTGCCTCTGCCGCGGACAGTCGCTCACCCAGGAGGCATAGCGACAGCGCCCTGGCCCTACCGACGTATCGAGGTAAGAACCATGTCGCCCCCATGTCCGGAATCAGTCCGAGCTTTGGGACAAAAGGGGCGCTGAAATAGGACGTTCGAGCGGCGATAACGACATGGCAAGCCAAGGCAAGGCCGAACCCCCCACCAACCGCAGGCCCATTTACCGCTCCGATGACTGGAACAGGCATTGTTTGAATGGCCTCGACGATAGGAGAACAGACAGAGGTCATGAAGTGACTGACGCCCGCACCGAAACTGTCGTTTGCCATACGGGAATCCATTGCGGACAGTTCCGCACCGGAGCAAAAACCACGTCCGCAACCTGTGAGGATCAGTGCCTTGCTGTGCTTATCAGCTCTTACCGCGTCCAGGGCTAGCTTCAGCTCATCGAGCATCTCGTAAGACATTGCGTTCAACGTTTCCGGCGAGTTCAGCACTAACGTATAAACCCCGTCCTCTACAGACGTATTAACTAGATTCAAGATGTTTCTTCCCTCTCGCTAACCAAGCTTGAATGTGCGCTCCACCGAAGATTAACGTCCAACAAATACGGCTGGTCGCTTTTCCATAAAGGCGGTGACCCCCTCCACGAAGTCCTGGGTCCGACCAAGGGCCGACTGGTGACTCGTCTCGACCTCCAGTTGGGCATTCAGGTCTTGATGGCAAGCGACGCTTAGAGTCTGCCGCAGGGCAGCAAGTGCTTTCGTCGGCATTCTGGCCAGGTCCTCAGCGAGAGACACAGCGTCCTGTAGACACGATTCGCTGACGTCCCACACAAGCCCCCATTCCTTGGCCCGGTTCGCATCAAGCCGACCACCTGTCATGCACAAGCCCATTGCACGCCCATAGCCAATACGGTTGACCAAAGTCCAGGTAGCCCCTGCATCCGGGATCATTCCGATCTTTGTGAACGATTGGATGAAATAAGCGCTTGGATGGGCGATCGTCATGTCACAAAGTAGCGCCAGAGACGCGCCCGCGCCGGCGGCTACGCCATTCAGAGCAGCAATCGTGGGAACGCGAAGCTCTTGGAAAAGCCTTACGGTGGGGTTATACGATTCGCTGAGCAGCCGCCCAGGGTCGATTCGATCCATTAGACCGAAATCAGGCGTAAGATCGATTTCCGACAAATCGGCGCCTGCACAGAAACCTCTTCCTGAGCCAGTAACAACCAGCGCGCGGACTTCCGGTGAGGACTGGATTTTTGCCAGTACTTCCCTGATCTGAACGTGCATTTCCGGCGTAAGGCTGTTCAACACCTCCGGCCGATTCAATGTCAGGATCGCCACACCGTTCGCTTCTTCGAAAAGGACTAGATTTCTCGTCATGGGTTAACCTCGCACCGCTTCAACGTCAACGGAGGTTGCCAGTGATGACAACTCTTCCAGTACTTCCTGGGTGTGCTGCCCGAGGCGCGGAGCATGACCGACCTCCGGGGAGCCGGTTGCCCCAAACCTGACCGGCGGTTGCATCTGAATGTACGAACCTTCGGTCGGGTGTTCCACTACCTTGAAAAACTCGCCGGCCGTCAGGTGTGGATCATCGAGAATGTGTTCGATCTTTCGTACAGGCATGGCCGGCACGTTGATCTTCGTCAGCGCTCTCATCCACTCCTCAGTTGTCCGGCTCGGAGTTCGTTCTCTTATAGCTTCGTAGAACCGACCGACGTGTTGAACCCGGAGCAAAGAGCCTTCTACAGGCACAGTGGACAGGACCTCCGGGCACTCCAACAAGTCAAATAGGTCATGCCAGTTCTTATCCGTATAGGGCAGGATAGTGATAAAGCCGTCAGCGGTTGCAAAAGGCTTCCGGTCTTTGTCCACGATGCGCCGATACCCAATTCGACCCCCAGGTGGCTCGTAGGTTCTTTCGAACAGGTGTTCCTCGAGCAGGAAATGAACGAAACTCTCGAACATGGGCACTTCTACGAATTGGCCCTCACCTGTCTGATGCTTGTGTATCTGCGCGGCGAGAACTGCCTGAGTTGCGTACAGGCCACTGACTTTGTCGGCCACGATGGTGGGGACGAACTTAGGCTCGTAGGTTCTCGAAGTGCTGGCAACGAGATCGATAAATCCACTCGCGGCCTGGATGGTATCGTCATAGGCCGGATAGTCCGCGTAGGGGCCACCGGACCCGTATCCCACGCAATGCACATAGATTATGTCCGGCGCATAAAGCGCAACCGATTCGTAATCAAACCCCAACCGTTGGATTGCAGCTCCCCTAATGTTGTGTATGAACACATCTGCAGAGCGAATCAGATCCATAAGGGTTTGCTTACCCGCATCCGACTTCAAATCAATGACTATAGAGCGTTTACCCCGGTTCAAAGTCATATGGATAGGACCCATATCTTCGGATTGTTTGGGCCTTCCGCTCTGCCTGAAGAAGTCGCCATCCGGAGACTCGACTTTGATGACGTCCGCACCCATGTCAGCAAGCATCTGCGTACAGTAGGGACCAAATACGATGGTCGACAGATCGATGACCCTAAGACCGTTTAACACACCAGAAGCACACGGCATTCGGAGTACCTCCTGATTCTCTCTAATGGACTGGTGAAGTTTAGGCAGGTTCGAAAGTGGCCAGCGTAATGTCCTGATCGACTTTGTCGAATCGCACTTTCAGTTTGAGGCCAAAAGCCAGCTCGCCGGATTCGACATTCACAATCCGGGAAACAACACGCGGACCCTCTTCAAGTTGGACAAGGGCAACGGTGAATGGAACGTCCTCCTTTAGAGTGGCGAGCGGAGCCAGTATGGTCTCGGTCCAGGTGAACAGCTCTGCCCGACCTGAACATTCGTCCCATTCAAGGTCGAAAGAACCACAGCGAGCGCACATCTCTCTCGGAATATGAATCCACGATCTGCAGTCGACACACCTCTGGAGGCAGAGCTTTCCGCGCGAGAAGTGGCCGTAAAATTCGTCGGACAACTTGGAGGCAGCCGGCTTGATAAACGTAAGGTTCTTTGTCATCTCAGTCATTTCGGAGAACCGCCAATCCGCCGTCACCAAAGTCTCCCCATCCCGTCACTAGACCGACACGCGCGTCAGGAACCTGACGGTCTCCGCATTCTCCCCGGAGTTGCCTGACCGCCTCATTGATATGGTTCATTCCCCAGATATGTGCTTCGGAATGAAGACCACCATGGGTGTTCATGGGCAATTCTCCCCCTAACCGCAGGCGTCCATCCTTCACATAATCCTCAACTTCGCCTCTTTCGCAAAAGCCCAGTGCCTCAATTTGAAGCAAAGCCACAAAGGAGAAGCAGTCGTACACCTGCATGAAGTCGATATCCGAATGTTTAACCCCGGCAGCAGCAAAGGCACGCGGAGCGGCGTCGCTCAAACCGATCTTGAAAATATCTTCCCGCGACGAGAAATCGTCTGCCGGATATGGATGTCCCTCCGCGATTCCGGAAATGAAGACTGGCTTCTTGCGGAGATCGCGCGCCCGTCGAGGAGAGCTCACGATCACCGCACATGCCCCATCGTTTTCCAGGCAACAGTCGAACATTCTAAAGGGCTTTGAAATCCAGCGGGAATTGTCATACTGTTCGCGGTTCAGTGAACGACCGTACATCAATGCGTTGGGGTTCAACTGGGCATTGGCCCGACTGCTGAGGGCGACTTCTGCCAACGCGTCGTGTGAGGTGCCGTACATGGCCATATGTCTCGTCGCCAACCAGGCGTACCACTGGACTGGCGAGACGGCTCCATGGGGAATGTAGTAGGACCCCAGCGAGCCAGCAATCGCTTCAATATTTGTTCCGACCTTGCTGATTCTGCGATCCGTATATCCGTTCCACCCCAGGGGAACCAGTACATTTTCCGCTACACCGCTTGCTACCGCCATAGCTGCTGTTTGCAGCGCGACCACTGGGCTTGCCCCTCCCATCAGAACGGTCGATGCGTACTTCAGCTCTTTCACACCGAGGTTGGCCGCAAGCTGTTCAGAGGTGCTGGCCACTGGCGGCCCCACTATGCCGTCAATTTCATGCGCCTCCAGGCCAGCGTCGTCCAGCGCATTCTTCGTCGCTTCGAGAAGCAGGCGAAGTTCTGTTTTCTCCGTACCTCTGGTGAATTCGGTTTGACCGATGCCTACAATGCACGCTTTATCAGAAAGTGTGTTCATTTTTGCGCCTATCTCCCAACGTATACCGCGGGCCGTTTTTCAACGAAAGCTATGGGGCCCTCTTTAGCGTCCTCTGATCTCGCCACTTCGTCCCACGCCGCGTCTTCAAGAACAAAAGCATTTTCATAAGTCAGGCCGGAGCTCTGAATCACGGCTTTCTTTGCTGCAGCTACGGCCAACGGGCCATTGGCGCTGATTTCATTGGCGATCTCCAGCGCTTTGTCTAGGAGGTTGTCCTGCGTGGTTACATAGTTCACGAGGCCGTATTGGAGTGCTTCTGCTGCTGACATCGGGTTTCCCGTCAGAATCAGCTCCATCGCTTTGGCGAAGGGAATCTGTCGACTCAGGCGAGTGAGAGACCCACCCGCTGGGACGATGGCCCGCTTCACTTCCGGTAGACCGAAAGTAGCGTTCTCCGTACACACGCGGATGTCGGTTCCTTGAATGAACTCGGTTCCGCCAGCGACGCAGAAACCATTGATGGCGGCAACGACTGGTTTGGGGAAATACGCGCGGAGCATGGCTGTGTCACGTACTTTGGGGTGCGACTCCAGCAAAAGCGTCTCGTAGTCGTTCTGTGGCGGTTTAGCGCCGGTGAGCACGGGAATGAGTGTGCCAAGATCCCCTCCCACAGAGAACGCCTTGTTGCCTGCTCCCGTCACGACTGCGCATCGCACGTTGCTGTCGGCTGACCATGTTGTCCAGGTTTCAGCCATCCTGACAAACATTTCTGCGTCCATGGCATTGTGCTTCTCGGGACGATTTAAGGTCATGATGCCTACGTGTCCGCGCACTTCGGTATGCAGTACCGACATTTTGTGCTGCCTCTCTGTCTTGCTGGGTAATTGGAGGGCCGACGGGATAGTCGGGGAATTAATGGTCTTTCCCGAGCAGATCCCCGTCCCTAATGAGCATGAGTCCGCCGGCCGATACCAAAGCGGTGAAAAGGAAGTACCACACCGGGCTTGATGGGTCGCGAGTCCATGCGATGAGTGAGGACGCAATGAACGGCGCAGATCCTCCGAAAACGGCCATCGCGACGTTGTATCCGATAGCGGATCCAGTGGACCGCAATCGAACCGGCAGGAGTTCGCTCATCATCGCCAGTGGGTTTCCCAGCAAAAGACCGAAGGCGATTGACAGTGCGATCCACGGTGCCAGTAGCGTACTTGGGGTGGCGGCGGGAGCTGCGAAGAAGAACCACACCATGGCCAGCGCAACGAGTACGGAGGTCAGAATCAGGTAGTTTTTACGGCGTGTGAACTTGTCACCGATGTACCCGCTGATCGGAGCAAGAACAATGGCAATCGCCCCAGCGAGGACTACATATCCGAACGTCGGCCCCCAATCGAAGCCGACGACAGCTGTCAGGTATGTAGTCGAGTACGTCATAACCAAATAAATGGACGAGCCTAAGAGGGTGACTGCCGAGAACACCAGGAAAAGCTGCTTGGGGTGGCGAAGGGTCTCTTTGAGCGGGGACTTGGAAGTCCCGTTCTCTGCCTTGAGCGCCTTGAAATCAGGGCTCTCTTCCAGCTTCATTCGAATGTAAACCGCGAGAAGTCCGAGGGGGCCCGCAAGCAAGAACGGGACACGCCAACCCCACTCAGTCATGGCCTCCGTGCCAAGTGCCCAACTCATTCCGTTAGCGACAAACGCCCCAAGCAGAAGCCCCACAATCGATGCGGCTGCAATAAGGCTTGTGGCTGATCCCCGTCTTCCCTTCGAGGAGTACTCGGCGATGAACGTGTTGATGGTTCCGAGTTCTCCCCCGGCAGACAGACCCTGAACCAACCTGAGTAGGATCAACACTACGGGCGCCATCACACCTATGGACGCTGTCGTGGGCAGAAGTCCCATCAGCATCGTGGCCCCGCTCATCATGGTGAGGACAAGAAGGAGCGTGGTCTTTCGACCAATCTTGTCGGCCAGAGGGCCAAAGATGATTCCGCCGATCGGCCTTATAAAGAATGCCAGTGCGAAGACAGCGAACGCGCTGATCACATTCACAGCGGGGTCGCCTGAGTCGAAAAAGTTGGCGCCGATATATACGGCCAGGAACCCGTATATTGCATAGTCATACCATTCAAAGATATGGCCGCAGATGGCACCTAGAAACGCCCTCTTTCCCTGTTGAGGACGTACGGGTCCTTGTCCATGGTTTTGGGTGGTCTGCACACCTGCCTCGGAGGCATTATGGTTGCCATCTACTGTTATGCCCAATTCGCTGTTCATGGGATTTTCCCTTTGTGATTGAGGGGGTAGGGGTGAGGCTGCACGGCCGTCACTGCCTCATCCTGCTTGGGTTGGAGTTGTTGCCTACAGCGTTTTCGAGAAGACGATCGTGAGAAACGGATGGTCTCGGGCTCATTGGTTGCACGTATGGGAACGCAGCGGGCGACCGGCCCGCACCGAGCCTGGATCAGTGGCCCCCAAAGCTCCATTGGTGCTGCGTAATGCTGATAATCCTGACATCATCGAGACTTAAGAAACTGTCCCAATAAACGCCAGGGCAAGACACTGCAGAGCGCAGTGTCGCATTATGGGACATTTATGCCCAGACTCATTACCGCTGGCTTGCACTACATCGCAGATGTGGTTGCCCTGTACCGCTGCACGAGAACAAGGGTGTCTAAGCAACCCCAACAATGCTTGATGGGGCGATGACGAGAACCGCCCGTCCTCCGTGGGTTGTTTGCTAGCTCATCTCAAGAGATCCAACTGGGGATTTAGACTCAACAGCAGTTCCACTGCGGTACGCCGCCGCGGGGTGCCGATCGTTGACACGCGGAGTTCCGAACCACTTCTCCCTGAGAGTTCCTGGCGAGTACTCGCTCTGCATGAGCCCGCGCCGTTGCAGCTCGGGAACGGCGTAGCGGGCAAAGTCAGTGAGCTCCCCAGGCCCGTTGATGAAGGAGACGTTTATGCCGTCGATACCCGATGCTGCCCACTCCTCAATGCAGTCTGCAACCTGCTCGGCCGTGCCAACGACATGTGGTGTCAGTGATTTCGAAACCACTTCACGGAAGGTCCATTCCTTGTTGGGTGCTGCTTCTATAAAGGCGCGGAGATTCCCCTGCAGTGCATCTGTTTCCAAGTCGCCCAGAGGCGCGTCGAGGTCCACGCAGCTGAGATCGAGACCCATCCCTGAGCTCTGGTACGCAAGTGTTGCCTCATCGTTCATATACGAGCGCATGACCTCAGCCTTGTGCTGCGCCTCCTCCTCGGTGGCTCCGATGATGCAAGATACGGATTGGAAGATCAGGATGTCATCTGCGTGCCTGCCGGTTTCCGTCATACGCGCCCGCATGTCCTCGACGAAGGTGGCAGCACCACGAGGATTCTTTGCGGAAATGAATATTGCTTCTGCATTGCCTGCCGCGAAAGACCGACCGTCATTGGAGGAGCCAGCTTGGAATAAGACCGGCAACCGCTGTGGCGAGGGCTCGACACACAGTGGCCCAGCAGAGCGGTAGAAGTCGCCGAGGTGATCGACGGAATGAACGGCGGCCGGATCCGCGTAGACTCCGGTTTCGAGATCCCGTACTACAGCACGGTCCTCCCAGCTGCCCTCGACCAGCTTGTAGAACACATCAACGTATTCTTCAGCACGCTTATAGCGCTGAGCGTGGCTGGCGACCTCCTCGTATCCTACGTTTCGCCATGCCGAACGCTGAAAGGAAGTGACGATGTTCCATGCGACGCGCCCCTCAGTGAGGTGGTCCAAGGTGCTGACACGCCGGGCAAAGCTGTACGGGTGCTCCTGAATCACGTTCGCGCTGAAAGCGAATCCTAGATGGTCCGTAACAGTCGCAAGCGCTGAGACAAGCGAACTCGGATCGTTGATCGGAAACTGAACGCCGTGCTGGACGGCTGCATCCCGGGAGCCTGCGTAGGTGTCGTAGACACCAGAGTGATCAGCCCAGAAGATAGCGTCGAACTTCGCAGCTTCGAGTTCGCGGGCCATTTCCATCCAGGATTTCAACGAGCGATAGTCGTGGCCCGCCGCCTGAGGCTGGTTCCAGGGAGCGCCAGGGAATCCCGAGGGCGAATTGGTAGTAAACATACAAAAGCGGAGCGGGCGCCCGGGCCGCGTCCTGTTTTGGTCATTGTTGTGCATTTGAAAACTCCTCAAATGTTCGTTATTGCGTTGGTTTCCGAACGGTGGCTGACGGGAATTTTCGCGCGCGGCCACCGATCCCTGGCTTTCTCAAGCGTTCACCGTCCGGACGGAGCGTTCTGTCTCGACTCCTGACGCCTCCGGACGGTCAGGACAAAGCGGACACCATGGGGGCGCCCTGACCTTGGCAAACGATGGCGGACTCTAGGAAGCTTGCTGCCGCCACCAGGGGGTTCAGGACGGGAACCCCGAAGAGCGACCGGTCACCCCCAAACTCATCAATGCCTCGGCTGAAGAAGGTGCAGGCGAAGTAGACAGCCTCGGCACCATCCTCCTGGACAGCCGCCCTCGCTTGGGCCACGCCGTCTGTGAGCAGCGCGTCAGTCATCGCTTCAAGGGTGAGGTTGCGCAGTCGTCCAGGGTCGGCAACCGTCAGGTGCTCGAGCGTTTCAAACTCGGGGTGCTTGGAAATAGGCACACGACGGATTGTGTACTCATCATCCGCAAGCCCGTACTCGTGCGCCATTTCCTGCCAAAAGTCCCCGTTTCCGCGACCCGAGAGACGCGACAGAGGCGCCGAGTAGCTGTCGGGCATCTGCCTTGCCAGAATCGCGACCCTGCCCAACGTACGGGACAAGTGAATCGCGGCCTCCGTTGGCGCCGAGACCGGTATGTCGATCGCCTCCCGAACAACCTTGAGATACGGATCGCCCGAACAAGCGATGACCAGGCCGTCGAAGCCTTCTGCTTGTGCCTGTCGCGCCTCGGCAATCATGGCCTCCTCAACCCCGGCGACCGGCCATGGAAGCGGGGGGGCGGCGTTGCCCAAATTGCGTACCTCGACGGTCGTATCGGGTCGGACATGTCGTGCCACCAACTCGAGAGCCGGCTCGTCCATGTAACTCATACCCCACGGGTTCAGTAGCAAAATTCGCTGAGACATCGTTGTCTAATCCTCTCGCTGATCGGCGTTCCATAAAGTCTGCCAGTGGCCCTGCTCACGCGCCTGCGCCAACTGTCTGGGATTTTTCAGCTCCGAATCAGACACATGTCGGTTGGCAGGAGGCTGTCGAAATGCCATCAACCCGGCCCACGTGGTCTTCCTCGATCGGAAGCCACGGTGCCGGACGTGGTCTCTGGCAGTACTGATACTCTGACGACGCCCAAGGGCGGACCGAACGGGCCTTGTCCGGGCCCACCAGCGCCCCTCAAAGCTTTGGTCCCTTCAGGCATTCAGCCTGTAAAACTGAAGGGTGAGATCACGTCTCTCTTGACCGAGTGAGACGGTCTGCCGCTGCTTAGTCCAACAACCTTGTTTTTTTACGCCAATGGGGGGGGTTCTACTTCACAGATATTGGTCAGGCGGGGGTCGACTTGTCGATCTAGGCGGCGTGTACTGCGCCAAGGCCGATGGTTCCGCGATAGTTGAGCTCATCTACAACTCACCACCACAACTTCCTTTGACCCAACCTGACGGGGCCGGGCTATTTCCCGATGGCGCTATCGTGCATGCGGCTGAAACTGCGTCGTGGCGTATCTCCAGTTGGGAGGTGGTGGCGCCCGTTAGGTTGCTTGCCGTGCCGTCCAGGGTTTCCCATAGTCCTCTGGGGCAATGTTTGACTCCCTCGCAATCAACGCCGAAGGAAACATTTGTATGGCCACGCTTAACATGGTTGGCATCACCGTAGTATCGCCACAGGGCAAAATCTTTGAGCTCATCCCATTGCCACTTTACCGACTCCAACGCGACCAACATCTGTTTCCGTGGTCCGTAACTTGACATCGCTTATGGGTCCTTTTCGGGGTGAGGCCCAGTCTGGAGATCCGTGGATTGTCCACTGGGCTTCGCCCAAATTGCTCAGCACTGGGAGCTTGGCGGTAAACGAATAGGCTTCAATTGCGGATTTGTCCCCCTACAACTGCAGGAGAAATTGTGAAGGCGTCCAGTCAAGCCCAGCTACTTGCGGATCTTTTATATGCCCAGTTTGATACGCCGATCCTGATCACATCCGGCGTGGGCAGCATTCTGGCCTTCTCTGAGCAGCCGTCTGACCGCACGGACGCCCCTCGGCGTAACGGCATTCTGACCAGCAATCCGTCTCGCGTCCCCGACTGGCTCATGCCGTATTTGGATCCCGACCAAGATCTCGTCCGCGTACCTGCAAACGAGGAGTTGCATACTCTCCCGCGCACCGTCATTACTGTGCGTCACCGAGGCTACCCGGTCGGATATGTGTTCGCGCTTGACGTCGACCGGAGAATTCCATCCGACTGGCATCTGGAGAACGAACGCACGCTGACGGCGCTGGGCTTGGAAATCGAACTCCTCAAGTCTCAATCCGATCAAGTCCAGCTGGCAGTCCGATCGACGTTCAGCCGGAACCCTGCGACTCATCGGATCGGGGTTGACAGTCTGAGCTCGATGCGGCCGTTCGAGAGATCCGCCCCGATCCGCGTTCTCGTGTCGGAATTCAAGGAGAACCCGTCACCCGGCGCCCGTTTGATGTGGGAGGGTATTCCACACCTCGATGGAGCGTGGGCGGAGATGAACGGCCGGCTCGTAACGATTGTCAACGAAGATGAGCGCGCTCCCCTGCAAGAAATAAAGCGCTTTTGCGCTGCCCTGGAACGCAGCACCTCCGTTTCAGGAGCTTTTCATGGGATTGGAGGCAAAGTTTCAGGTTTGGACCTGGCGAGGCAGTCCTATGAGGAGGCTCTGGGATCTTTGCGTGTGGCCAAGATCCAGCATGGGTCCTCCGCGATTGCCCAATGGGACCATATGGGCTCGTGGCGAACTCTTGTATCGATAGGTCGCGAACTTGGATTGCGCACAATCGACCCACGGGTTGCGAATCTTATCGCTCGCGAACGCGAGGAGAACATAGCGGTGTTGCGACAATATCTGGAACGCAATGGTGAGGTCGATAAAATTGCTGCCGAATTCCACCTACATCGTTCAACCGTCTACAGCCGACTCAAACGGCTCGAAAGCAAATATGAGCTTGATCTTACTGATGCCGAAGACAGACTCACAATAGTGCTCGGACTGCGACTTGCCCAGCTCTTCCCCTAAGTCTTTAGCCCGGGCGCCGTCTTGCGCGCCGTCGGCGTGCTCCCTGGTCTCGGCGATGATGTTCGCGCCCGTCGCCATCGCCCAGCTCACCGCTCGCCCGCCTCCTGATTCGACATCCCGCCATGACATCGATGCCTATCTGGATGTCGGGGACGACGTTCTCGTCCGCGAGAAAGCCTGGGCTGGAATGGCGGACCCGGCAGCGATCGACTCTGGAGAGTTCCCAGGAGTCGACGAACCCTTGCAACAAATTCTGTTCACTCAAACCCAAGAAGCGCCTAAAGCTGGAACATGAACAACAACACCGCCTCCAAGGCCTCGCCCTAGGAACTCCCGTAAGTCACTTCGGGACCGGCCGAGTTGGCGCAGCTTGACAGAGGATTTTTGTATCGGCTCTTAAAGCACAGGAGTAATAGTGGATGGGGAAAATCCCGTTCCCTGACAAATTTGGCGCGTCCACAGGAGAATTGGCGTCAAATTAGATGGAAACAGACAGTATCTTTCAGGGTAAGCCGCGTACAAAGTGTACGATCCTGGCATTTGCCTCGTGCCTAATCCCAGCTCGGCGAACTTGATGTCCCGACGTCGGAACTCGGCAGGGCACTTGTTCCCCGGACCCCGAGTCTGCACGAACAGAAACACGCGAAAGCTACCTCGCCGCCATCGCCCAGCTGATCAGTGACCCCCCCCCGAGAACGCCGCTTCGCATTTACCGTGATCGTGATTGGGCCCCCTTTAGCAGTCCAGCGGCTATGCGATAGCTGATTGGTGGTCTGCGGTCCACTGATTCCAGTAGTTGGATGGTGTCATTCCATCCAGGGATCCGTGGGGCCGTTCATGATTGTAGATGTCTTTCCATTCGTCGGCCAAGTACTTTGCTTCGGCCATGGTGTCGATGATTTCTCCGGAGAGTTGTTCCCTTCTGAATTGGGCGTTGAATGATTCGATGAACCCGTTCTGCCAGGGCGATCCCGGGTCGATGAACGCGGTCTTCACACCGGCTGTGCTGCACCATTCGATCAGTGCGGCGGCGGTGAATTCCGGTCCGTTGTCGCAGCGCACGTACGCCGGTTCGATACCGGTTTCGGCGATGATGTTCTCCAGCACGGCGACCACGTCGGAAGCCTTGAACGAGCGCCGCGGCACGATCGCCAGCGCCGTGCGGGTGCATTCGTCGATGACGTTGAAGAAGCGGATGTGGCGCCCGCAGGAGGTGACGTCGGACTGGAAGTCGAAGCTGATCACGTGCATCGGGTATTCGGCTTTCAGGCGCTTCTGTTCCCCGGCGTCCGGGCCGGTCCGGCGCTTCTTCTTCGGCTTGGGTTTACAAACCAGTCCCTCGTCGCGCCAGAGCCGGCGTACCCGCTTCTTGTTCAGCGCCACGTCCTGCCACTGCGGCTGGGCACGCAGGTGCCAGCGGGCCTTCTTCCAGCCCCACGCCGGGTGTTTCTGCGCGACTGCCCGCAGGTCAGCGCGCAGCCGTGTTTCCTCGAAACTCATTTCGGGTTTCTTCTTGCGCAGGGCGGAGCGGTTCTGCCCCAGCACTTTGCAGGCAAAGCGTTCCGACGCCCCGAACTTCTCCATCGCCATGCGCACGGCACGGCGGCGTGGTTCGGGGCTCAGAATTTTCCCTTGGCCACCTCGTTCAGGATGTCGATGGCTAGCTCTTTCTCGGCCAGCAGCCGCTTGAGCCTCGCGTTCTCCTTCTCGAGCTCCTTGGTCCGTTTCGTCGCCTCGGCGTTCTTCTCGGACCCGTACTGGTTCAGCCACCGGTACCAGGTCGCCTCGGTGACCTGCAGTTCCTTGACGACCTCGATGAGGGGCCGTCCTTCATTGAGCATTTTCTGGCCCTGCCGGACCTTCGCGATGACCTGCTCGGGGGTATGCCTACGTGCCATAACTAGTGAATTTCCTCCTGCGTCCATTCTCGGACACGAAACTCACATAGTCACCGGACTCCTACACGGGGACCCAACCAATCGCCCTGGTGACCGGCTTCGGAGAATCCGTCACACGCTCGGACTCTTCGACGGCTTGGATTTCAACAAAGTGATGTGGCAGTACGGCGCGATCGTCACGTCCCAGGTCGACGCATGCACAGCGGCCCACTGACCTCCCAAACCTTTCGCAGCTACCACCTTTGGGAAGGCCTTCGACGGCGTTGTGGTGTGCCGTCCACGCGTTCCCTCATCAGGGAGCGGCAGAGGGAATCTATCGCCCTGATTAGCAGCGCGGCGCGTACAACGGGCGGAAAAGACTGTGACTCCGGAACGAGCAGCCGAGTTGGTCCAGCGGGCTTGCAGCGGCATTCCACAAGTCGTTCATTCCCCGCGATTACGGGGTCAGCAGGGAGACAATCTATCAGTGGTTCTTCAGACGTGCGTTTGCGGGTCGACGGTGAATCAGTGCCAGGCCGTGTAACGAATCACTCTGTCCAGTGGCTTTCGTCCTTGCTGCCGGCCAGACGGGGGTCCAGTCCGAGCTGCTCGGGTAGCCCGAGGTGGTCGCGCAGCGTGGTTCCCTGGTAGTCGTCCGGGCGAAGGCCGCGCCGGCGCAGGATCGGCACGACCTGGTTGACGAAGTCGTCAAACCCGTCGTGCAGGTCGTCGACGGCTAGCGTAAAGCCGTCGGTGACGCCGGCGTCCATCCATTCCTGCAGCATGTCTGCAGCCTGCTCAGCGGTTCCGACCAGACCGGGCATTTGGTCCAGGATTCCGTGGCCGAGAATCTCGTGCGGCGTCCGGCCCTGGCTGGCAAGCTCTAGGGCGCGGACCGCCTGTGGTGCTCCGGGATGCGGCCTTAGCGCCCGGACCTGAGCGCTCGTGAGCGCCTTATCGCGGTCCGCCGGGTCGAGACGCAGGCCAAGTATTGCAGACAGGTGGGCCAGGCGCTTCTCGATACCGGCAGCATCCTCCAGCGCCATGCGCCGCTCAACGGCCTCCTGCTGGGTTGCGCCGAGGCCGAAGGAGACGAAGGGGAGGAACTTCACCTCGTCCGCGCTCCGGCCGGCGCTCTCGGTCACTGAGCGGATCATGTTCCGTTGGGCTCGGCTCTCCTCCATCGAGGAGGGCATGGCGATAATCCCGTTTGCATATATACCTGCGGCCTGCACACCGGTGCCGCTGGCGAAGGGCATGAAAATGACGGGCTGTCCCTGCTCGGATGGCGGGATCTGGAGCGGCCCACGCGAGGCGACCTGGCGACCCTGGACATTTATCGGGCGGATGTGTGAGGTGTCAGCGAACCGCCCTGTTACCTTGTCTGGGCTGCCGGCCTCAGGCGCCCAGCTCCCCCACAGCGCCTGGGTGATCTGGATGACCTCATGGAGCCGTTCGTATTTCTGCTCGCGCGGCGGGACGGGGAGCCCGTAATTGGCGAAGGCCTGCGGCTCGTAGCTTGGGATGGCGTTCCACCCGGCGCGGCCATGGCTCATCACGTCGAGTGCGCGAAGCTGGCGTGCGAGGGCGTACGGCTCGCTAAAAGAGGTGGACGCGGAGGTGACCAGGCCGATCCGTTGGGTGGCGAGGGCGATGGCGGCCAGCAGCATCACCGGCTCCATCGACACGATGGGTGGGCCGGATTCCAGGTCGCCCCACACAAAGACACGGTCGGGATAGAAGATGTAGTCCAGCCCACCACGCTCGGCGGTCTGGGCAGAGCGCACGTGGCTCCTGACGTCGGTGTATTCATCGGGGGCGGCCCAGGGCATCCGCCACGCTCCCGGGTGGGTACCGTACGGCTGCCCCGATACCGTTCCGAGCAGCATCGCATTGTCGTTCATGACCATCCTTCTTCTGTCGCAGGTGCATGGCCCCAAAGCGGAGAATTCATCCGATTAGATGATATGGAGGCGCTCTCCAGTTATCAACTTGAGCCGTTACTCGACAGAGCCGTGCCACCCGGCCCGCGCCAACCGATAAAGATTTTCGGACTCGGCACCAGGTCGTGCCCCAGCAGCTGCGGCCACCCACGCGAGACCGAGCGTCGCGCGGTAGAACTCACGGCCGGTGACGAAGTCATTCACGACGCCGGCAGCCTTGCCATCCCTCACCATTTCGTCGGTCCAGCCAATCACCATGTCGCACCCGTAGGTCAAGGCACTGAAGTCCTCGCCCAGTGCCTGACGCAGGGGCTCCGGCAGCCCGCTATATCTCGTCATCCACCGCTGAAGAACCTGGGCCCAGCGGTCCAATCTTTCCAGGGCATCCAGACCAGCAGCCTGCCGGAGGGTGACGAACTCCTGCTCTAGATCCCCCATTTCGGCCATCAGAAGTTCCGCGACGAGCGCCTCACGGCCCGGGAAGTGCCTGTAAAGAGTGCCCGGGCCGACGCCTGCTCGCTTAGCGAGTCCATCAAGCGGGGCATCCATGCCCTGTTCGGCGAAAAGTTCCCTAGCGGCAATAAGGATTTTCTCCTTGTTGCGTGCCGCATCTGCACGTAGGGGCGTGGTGACCATGATCAATATCCTTCCCGTTCGCATGCGCTGTGACACATCGGAGTCACCTTCCGCATTGCCAAGCGGAGACTCTCTCCAAACGGCCAGCCTACGCCAACGAGCCGGTCTTCATGATGGAAATGTCTCCCAGCGATCTGCGGTATATTCCGGGATCGAATAGTCTCAACGGCGAAACAAATCAGGGCCCGGCCACTTCTGCCACGTCGAACCTGCGTTAAGAACAGGGATCGTCGACGGCTGATCGCAGCGAGCCGAAAAATAAGATGGTGACAGCCACCCCCTCGAATCTGCACGGGTCGGCGAGGCCTGGGTGTCGAGTCCAGTTGCGTGAGGAGAACTTGCGGCTCTACGCGTGCCTTCGCGATTCGGCTGGCCCCATCTGTTCGATGTAGCGCGTCAGGGCATCACGGTTCTGGCTAAGGCCGGATGCAATGGAGCCGCCCTCCTTCAGAGCAGATCGAGTTCCTGGGTGAAACCAAACGAGATGCCGGGATGGAGGGCAACGGTGTAAGTCGTGAAGTCCACCCTGGTGACGAGAAGGACCGAGCTCGTGGCTTTTTCACGCAGTACTGCACTGGCTTGCTCCAGTTCGCGGTCAACTGAAGCGGCATCCTCGACTTTGACAACGATAAGCGGCGTCTCTGCTGACATGGTGGTTCGTATTCCTTCGATTCTGCGCTTGGTTTCATAGACCTTTGCGGGTTCATAACGGCGCGTAGTGTGCGATCAGTTGTGCGCTGCCACGGTAGGAGACACCTGAGGGGTCAGAACACCTGAATTGAGGTGCTGGCCGCATCCTGCCGTTAGAAGCTTTTGTGAATTACTGCTCCGTCACCATGAAAGATCAGGATTCGGCTTTGGCCGTCAAGCCAGACCCAGAAGTATGTTGCGTCTTCGCTGACGATGTCCACAGTGCCGTGTTCTGGTTCGAAACCATACCGTTTGACGATAACTCGGTCGCCCGTGTTTAGGTGGACCCAATTGTGATAGTCAAGGGGGCGGGGTTTAGTCGCGAGCGTCGCGAAACTTGTTGTTTTAGCGTCCCCGTTCATGTGGTTCCTTCCGCTGTGATGCTTTCAGCATTACTTGTGATGGCTTGGGCGGCGTTGGCCGGATTGGGTTTTGGAGAGAAAAAGCGGGGGTGTGCATCACGACGCACACCCCCGCTTCGTCACCCTGGTCTGCCTTATACGCGCATTTTTGACCAGGCAGTCCTACGATTAGCCGAGGTCCGGGATCAGCAGCACTTTGCATGCGTCTCCGGTGAGCAGTTCCACGGCTTCGTCGATTTGGCTGAGTTTCATGCGGTGCGTGATGAGCCAGTCGAGGTCCAGCCTGCCGGAGTCAAGCAGCAACAGGCTTTGTTCCCAGGTTTCCCACAGGCGGCGCCCGAAGATGCCGCGCAGGGTGATGCCCTTTTTGTTGATGTGGGCCGCGATGTCGATCTCGGCCGGGCGGCTGGGGTGACCAACGGTGATGACGGTGGCTTCGCGTCGGACGGCCTCGAAGAGCGTCGTCAGGGTTCCCGGTGCACCGGAGCATTCGAAGGCGACGTCGAAGCCGCCGCGTCGGCCGGTCAGTTCGCGGCAGCGCTCGATGATGCCGTCATTGGGGTGCAGTGCGATAGCGCCAAGCTTTTCGGCTTGTGCGCGCCGGTAGGGGTTGGGGTCGACGGCGATGACGTGGGAGGCGCCCATGAGCAGTGCCAGGTTCACGACCACCAGGCCGACCGGTCCTGCGCCACTGACGAGCACGGCCCGTCCTGCAACAGAGTAATTGGCGCGCTGGATGGCGTGGACGGCGACGCCGGCTGCTTCGAGCAGAGCGCCGGATTCAAGGGACAATCCGGTGGGGAGCTTGACGCAGATGTCCTGCGGAACGGCGGCGTACTCGGCGAAGACGCCGTCGATATGCATGCCCAGGATGCCTGTACGTTCGCAGGTGTGTGCATCTCCTGTGCGGCAGGGGAAGCACTGCCCGCAGGTGAGGTGGCTTTCAAGCGCTACCTGGTCACCCACGCGCAGCCCCGTGACACCGGCGCCGACCTCGACTACGGTGCCTGCGCCTTCGTGGCCCAGGATGACCGGAAGGTTGAGGTTGAAGGCCTGCGCGGAGGGGGTCCATTCATACAGTTCCCGGTCTGTGCCGCAGAGGGATGCGGCGCCTACTTCGATGACAACTGTGCCTTCTGTTGCTTTGGGGTCTCCGGCGTCGGTGACGTATTTGACGCCTCGTTCGGCTGCGTCTTTGACTACTGCCCGCATTGGGGGCCGCCTTTCATTGGTTCTGGTGATCCGTGGGGGATGCCTGGATGGGTATCAGTCGGGGAGCTGGCCGGCGAAGCGGCGCAGGATGGTGGTGGGGCCGACCTGTCCGCCCTTGAGCAGCAGGCGGCATCCGGCGACGGCGGAGCCGCCGTCGGCTTGCAGGATCGGCCCTGCCGTGACGAACTGATCCGAGACACGCAGTTCGCGCACGCCCATGGCGATGAGGGCGTGACTGGAGGTGTCTCCGCCGCACACGGCGATGTCCCGGGTGAGGCCAGCTGTGGCCATCCGGGCCGCGATGCCACCGATCAGTGCCCCGACGTAGCCGGCATCAGCCGGTTTGGCGGCTCCATACCTGGGATCCCCAGAACCCCGGGTGGTGTGGACGATGACGTTCCGGCCCTTTTGAAGGGCTGCTGAAACGCGCCGGTCCAGGGCGGCTACGGCCGCGGCGTCGTGTTCTTGCAGCAGTTCCGAGGATACGGGCACATCCTCCCAGCCATGGGAGATGGCGTCGTTGATTTGCTCTGCTGTGGTGCTGGAAGCAGAGGCGCTGATGGCCAGTACGGGTCCTGATGGCTGCTGCGGTCCAGGTGTACGCGGAGCCTGGTCCGAGATGGACCGCGCCAGTGCTGCCATGATGCCGCCGGAGCCAACAACGACGGAAGGACCGTGCCCGTGCTCCTCCCGCGTGAGTGCTTCAGCGACGGCGTCCATGTGCCGTTCGTCCACAGCATCCACGACGAAGGCCTGTGCTCCGAGCTCCCGCCGGCGCTCGGCCCAGGCATCCTTGAAGTTGCCGTCCTCATAAGCGGGCAGGTGGATGGCGCCGGGAACTTCCCCGGTGCCGAGTTGGTCAGCCACAACCTCGCGCAGGTCGGCCTCGAACATAGGGGTGGACGGGTGCCCGGACATGACCGGGTGGCGGTCCAGCCGGTAAATCTGGCCGGCGTAGGCGGCGTAGTGGTTACTGAAAGCGGTGTAGCGGCCAAAGGCTGGCTGGGCCGGAACGACGGGGATCGGGCCGTGCAGGGGAAATTGCTCATGGAGAAGCTGGATCCCGCGGCCGATGCTGCCGACCGTGACGGAACTGTCGAAGGTGGAGCACACCTTGTAGAGGAGCACCTCCAGGTTCACTGGTGCGATGCCGGCCAAATCCCTGCGTACCAGGTTGTCGAATGCTCCCCCGGACAGGGACCTGGAGGGCCCGGCAATTCCGACGACGTCAGCATCGGCGGGCAGTGGGGCGTCGCCAATGACCAGCACAGCTTCGAGGCCGTAGCGGTGGGACTGGGCAAGGACGTCGGCGGCTCCGGTGAGGTCGTCTGCGACGAAACCAAAAGCGGGCATATCAGGCACCTTTGCTGAAGGTTTGAACTGCGTGCAGAAGTGCCTCGTCCCCGGCTTGGGCCAGCTTTTCCGCCGCCGCATTCAGGGGCACACCGACGACGGCGGCTTCCCAGGCCTGGCGCAGGCTTCGTACCCCGGCCCCGGGACCGTCCGGGTGGGCGGCGACGCCGCCACCGGCGAGCATCATCAGGTCTGTGGAGCCGACCGCCTCGAAGGTGAGTCCGGGGGTGGTGACATTCTGTCCTGAGGACAGGACCGGTAGCGGTGCAATGGTCTGGCCGAGGGGTTCAAGCAGGCTACGGATGTTCGCGGCGACCTCTTCGTCCAGTTCGTAGAACTTGCTGCCCAGTCCGCTGGCGTGCAGGTGATCGGCGCCGGCGAGGCGGGCCATCTGCTGCCAGACCCGATAGTCCATGCCCAGCGCCTTTGACCGCATCGAGGCCGCCAGGCCCGCCCGGTGGCCATGGATCGGCACCTCGGCGAAGCTGCGCAGCATGGCCAGGGCGGGCAGACCCATGACCGGGATATTCAGCATCACGCAGCGCCCGCCGGCTTCAACGACCAGGTCGTGGCGTTTCTGCAGTCCGGCGAGGTCGCCGGTGATGTTGAAGGCGTACATGGTGGAGTGACCGGTGACCTGCTCGGCCGCGCGGATCTCCTCGACGGCGACCGCGACCCTCCGCTCTAGTGGCAGGTAAGCGGGGTCGGTCATCAGTTCATCGTCCTTGATCAGGTCGATAGAGGCCATCGCCAGATCCCGCACGACCAGCCGGAATTCCTCTTCCGAAAGTCCGACGTTGGGCTTGACGATGGTTCCGACCATGACCCCCTGAACGTCGCTGATGAGTTTACGCGTCCCCTCGATGCCGAATGCCGGGCCAGGGTGGGCGGCGACGAAGTCCTCGGGCAGTGCTATGTCCTGCAGGCGGCAGGCATAAAGATCACCCAGTTCGAAAAGGTTCCCGGCTATGGCGGTCTGCAGGGTGGCCAGGTCCGTGCCGACGTTCTCCATGGGGAAATCGACAGTGACGAGAGCGGCCCGGACCTTTTCAGGAGTCGAACGTGATGGCAGGGATGGGCGGCAAAAGCCAAGCTCCTGAACATTCGAGATATGCGCGGCGTGCCGCTCCCGGATCCGTGCGGACTCGCCGGGTACCGGCAGGAAGGTGCCGCTGGACTGCTCGCCCGCCATGATGGCGGCGGCCTTTTCAGGGTCAATCTCGGACTCTAAGTAGTATGTGCAACGCACCGAGCGCGGATCGCGCATGGTTTCTCCGTCCATGAAGGGGATGTAATGGGGCTGGCTCAGACTGCGGTGGGGACGGGGTCGGCCGGCTGGAGGCCACCTGCCCGCTTCAGAGCCCAAGAAGCGACGATCGGCGCGAGCAGCGCTGTCACGAGGACGGCTGTGGCGGCCTGGGCTGAAGCGGAGGCGACAAACGGTTCGAATCGCGGGTCGGCGACGGCGACTACTGCGGGTACGGCGACGGCGTTGCCGGCTGTGGTGCCGGCCGCGAACCCGATGCCGCTCTTCGAGCCGCGCTTGAGGATGAACCGGTACCCCAGATAAGTCAGGCCTCCGGTGAACACGACGACGATCAGGCCGAGGAAGATCCCGGCGAAACCGCCGGTGAGAACGGTCTTCAAGTTGATGCCCGTGCCAACAGCGAAGGACATGAACGGAATCACGATGTTAGGCACGTGGTCCAATGCCTTGGTCCACTCCCGGTCGACAGCTCCGATGAAGAGGCCGATGATGAATGGGATCAGTGCCGCGGCGAAAGCCAGTACCGGGATGTCGCCCAATCCGGATGCGCCCAGGAAGATCAAGGCAAGGAAGGGGCCGTCATCGAAAGCGCTGGCGACGTACGCGCCGGTGTCTCGTTCGTCGCCGTACTGGCCGGCGAAAGCCAGCCAGAGGGCGCCGTTGCTGTTGCCGAAGATTGCCAGCATCGCCAGGATCGAAACCCCTGCGATACCGTCGATGCCGACCACCAGTCCCAAGATCACCGCAATCGTAGCCGGGATCAGGGTCTTGCAGACCAACACCACTGTTGTGGTGGACGCGGCGGCCTTGCCGCTGTGGCTTCCAGTGATCTGCGCCCCGGTAGCAAGAATCAACACCGCGATGAGCGTCAGGGCACCCTCCTTAAACAACGCTGTGGTAAAGCCACCGATCTTCAAGGCTTCGGGCGCGAACGTGTTCATTAGCACACCAAGCATCAGCGGGATCAGCATCATGCCCGCCGGAACCTTCTGGAGGAAAGCAAACATAGGTAGGCGTGAGCGCCCACTCCTCAAGTGCAGCTGTGTCATTAACTCGACCTTTCTACATCATTGTATTTTTCAGTCGCCGGAACTAGTCCGTACAATTAGTACGTACATTACATGTGGGTCGGATCACTCGTCAAGCAGGAGATGGCACGCCCGCGGGCTATGATGTGCTCGAATGGCAAAGGAGTCAGAGTGAGTGTGCAACCAGCCAAGGCCGAGCCCTTGGAACGGGCCAACGGCCTCAACCGGCAGGAAGGGCCGCCCCTCCATGCGCAGATACGGGACATCCTGCACCGGCAGATCCTGGAACGGCCGTTGCTCCCCGGCTCTCCCCTTCCGACCGAAGAGGAACTGCAGAAGCAGTTCGGTGTCTCCCGCAGTGTCGTGCGCCAGGCCTTATCCGGACTGTCCGACCTCGGACTGATCCGCCGGCAGCGCGGCCGCGGCAGTGTCGTGGCCGCCGCGCCGGTCCTCCGCCGGCATATTCAGCGCGCCGGAGGGCTCGACGAACAGGTAGCCGCGCACGGCCAACACCTGCGAACCCATGTCATCTCCGTCGAACACGCAGCGCCGCCCGAAGCGGCGACAGAAGCCCTGAATACCACCAACACGTGGAAGATCGAACGGGTCCGCTATCTCGAGGAGGTCCCAGTAGCCTTCATGCGCACCTGGGTGCCACGTGACCTCTTCCCTCACTTCACCAAAGAATTACTGGAGAACGCCTCACTGCTCGGCCTCATGCGGGAGCACGGCTACCACCCGGCAGGCGGACCCAGACAGGTCCAGGCCGTGGCAGCAGATACTGACCTGGCTCACAAACTCCACACCAACACCCGTGAACCCCTGCTCCTGCTGCAAGGGGTAACCCGTGACGCACTCGGCCACGGCTTGGAATGGTTCAACGTCTGGCACAGCCCCAACACCGTCTTCGACGTCGACGCACAAGTGACGTCGCAGCCAACGCCGATCGCTCAGGAACACGTGCGGCGGCTCCGGTCACTGGCACAACAAATCGAATCAGAACTGGCAGCCCTGGACCCCAGCACCGGCTGAACTGAATTAACCCCGCCAGGTCGGGATGCCGCAGCATTAGGAGTTCCTCGAGTCTGAAACCGTTCCTGCCGTAGCCAAAAATTTCGGTTTGAGACCGGGAGCCCCGTCCCGAATTCGGATGGCGTCGCGTCCAAGGAGGGGTACCCCCAACCTGACATCACGCGTCCGAGCGCGCCAGGTGTGTGAGCCGGGCACACGTACACGTTCCTTAAAGCAGACGTAAGTGTGGACACTGTCCACACCCCCTCTGCAGGACAAACAGAGCACCCCGAGCTCGCGTGACGCCAGCGAGCAGTCTCCCAAGAAAGCTTTGCACCAGAATCGGCTGGGTCATGGCGTCCCCGCACCCCCGACACATGAATAGGTGTAGGCCACCCCGGGCCCACCCAGCAAGACCGGAACGAGGAACCACAAGAACCCACGCGCGTCAGGCGGAGCGTCCACCAGCCAGGACCCTGAGCCCGCCACCTCACACACCTGAATAGGCCCACCGCGACGGCCAGGCCACAGCCCGCGCACCTAGCGTCAAAGGGACACCACCACAAGCCATGTCAACACGTTAAAGCAAAAACCCCTCTGACGAGGGGATAGGCTGTGGCCGAGGTGGGACTCGAACGACATTCCAGCCCATGCAAACAATGGGAAGCCGCGGAAACATGCGGTATTCGAAGCAATCCGAGGGCGGTATTACCCGAGCCGAGGGCAAGACTGTGGACAATGTCCAAACCCCCGATTTCCGCCCCTCGGAGCCGTAACCTACCACCGCATCCCGCAAGGAAGGGATGCGGTTGTTTCTTTGTCCCTACAGATCTGCCTCGCCCTCTCGGCAGGTCATGCCGCCTGGCTCTTCGGCCGCCGATGGACAGGCGGAAGTTCAATGGCTGCTTGTCATTCTGATAAGTCCCATGATCGCTGGGCGGGTCCTCCGCGCAACCAGGGCGCTACCGCGCCGACCCCGAACCGAAAACTTCATCGTCAGAACGGTGAAGCATTGGCTCCAGATGAAGTGTTCGTCCGGCGTCGGTCCCCCAAGTTGCACTCCGGCCCCTCATCCCAGCGGATGGTCCCCGACCAGAACGACGCCCACAACCAACAACCGCAGAAAACCACGGCAACACAAAGGTGAAGGGAAACCAGGGATCATGGAAAAGCTCACGATCACAACACCATCAGATGTACTCAGCTTCATCGGGCACACCGTGGGCTTCTGGCCCCAAGAGAGCCTGGTCTGCATCACTTTGGACGAGAACAGCATCGGCGCGACCCTGCGCATTGATCTGCCCCGCCAACCCGGTCAGGAACTCCCCTACGCACGCACCGTCGCCCACTACCTCACCAGCGACACCAGCGCGACATCCATCCTCTTCGCCGTTTACACAAGCGCAACCGCTGGCCCCGGAGAGGCCAGGCCGTATGCCGGCACCATCGCCGCGCTCACAGGCGTCCTCGCCGAGCAGGGCATCACCATCCGGGACGGGCTCTTCGTCGGAGATGACACCTTCTCGCCCTACGACGGCGAACCCGGCACCAGTCTTGCCCTGCCTGTCAGTTCCGCCCAAACTAGTGCGATTAACGCCGAATTCATCTACCGCGGCAGTTTCGTCGAACCCACCGACAGGATTACCTTGCCCAGCACCAGCCAGGAAGCAACCAAAGCGGCCGCCGTCGAACACCATATGGAAACCATCAGGACCTGGTCCACTGACACCGCTCTGCAACAGGGCCGGAAACTCTGGGCAGACATGCTCGACTCCACAGTGTTCCCCAGCGATGACAGCTGCCACGCGCTCGTTGCCAACTTGCAGTTCCCGGCGATCCGCGACCGGCTCATCGCAGACATCCCAGGAGTGGACGAGCCCATGCAGCAAATCCTGTTCGCCCAAACCCAAGCAGCGCCTAAATGGTCACGCATTGAATGGGCACAACAACTCCTCCTGCGCGCCTACACCCGCACCACCGCAGAACACGCAGCCCCAGTCCTGACCGCCATCGGCTACATCAACTGGTGGGAAGGCAAAGGCAGCAAAGCCCACCAATTCCTCCAACTAGCCCTCGATACCGACCCCGCCTACCGCCTCGCCCGCCTCAGCGACCAAATGATCGGCTCCGGCATCGTCGCCGGCTGGAACATGAACAAAGACACCGCATACAAAACATTGCCTTTCGACGTGCCGTGACTCCTCGCCTAATACGTGAGGGGCAACATGGACTATCCTGAGGATCCGGCTACAAGGGGCGATTACTTTGCCCGCGGCAAGCTCCGGCTCCAGATCCACCATGAGCACACTAGATTGACGGAACGTCGGTTATTGGCGGTCAGCGACAGAATCAAACGAACTGCTCGCCATGAATACTTTCCACTTGGTGCTTGCCGTTTTCACCTTCGCGGTGCAGTATGTCGGCCTAAGCGTTGCCGAGGATGGGGAGACGTTTTTGGACGAGACCATCAAGTACAGACCAGAGCTCATGGGTATGGCAGAAGAGCTTGAGCGGCTCAATGTGAAGCGACGAGAACTGGTTCGGCAATACGATGCATCGCAGGACTCTTTCAAACCGAAATATAACGAGTCGGAGCAGGCAGTATCTGCCCGTAGAATTGCTCTCGAAGTGAACTTCCACAAAGACATGATTCGTCTTGAAGAGGAGATGCATCAGCTACTTGCGCGCGAGAGAAACGCCAGGGAACAGTTAGCCGAAGCGACCCACAAACTGGATGAGCACCTCCGCGCCGTTGAGTCTCAGGCCTATGCCACTGCCCGTCCGCCGCTCGGGCGAGAATTACGTTTGACTGAGCAGGACTACCGCCAAGCTCAGAGAGGCGTTCCACCGATAGCCACAACGGCGCTCCATCGCACCTGGCGCAAAGCAGTTGACCGTGATACCGTACTCAGCCAGCCCACGAGCCGACCACTGAGAGAATGGCCGGCTTGCTCGCGCAGTACGCCGCGAAGTTGAACCGGGCCGAGCGCGACGCCACCGAGCAGGGGTTGGCGATGCTGCTCCCGCCAACCCTCGAAAACAAATCAGGACTCGCAGCGGATCGCTGAATCGAGGCTTAGGCAGTTGTGTAGCCGCCGTCGATGTGTACGTACGAGCCGGTCATGAAACTGGCCCTGTGAGAAAAAACGTGGCCACGTTTGCGATCTCTTCCGGTTGCCCCAGTTGACCGAGAGGATGCTTCGCCTCGAGCACGTTGACGACTTCCTCCGGACCAAGGGCTACCATCGGTGTGTCGATATAGCAGGGGCCGATAGCGTTGACGCGTAGCACCTGTGCTCCATACTCGGCGGCGGCGTTTTGGTAAGGCCCACCACGCCGTGCTTGGCCGCTGTGTAGCCGGGGGCGGCGACGAGGCCATGGATTGCATGCGTTTAGCCAGGGCTTTCAATATCACCACAAAGTATGCGTATCCGGGTTGAGCAGGGCGAGACCAATTAAAATGCGAGGGAACGAGGAGGTCTATGCGCTACTTAGAGGGGATGCTTTCCACACTCGATCCTGCCGTCCGGGAGAGCGTGAAGATTATCAGCTACTTTGATGCCCTTGTGTCCGAGGGAGTCGGGGTGGACGCTCTTTTGCGTGCTGCCGCTCTCCTCTCCGGCTGTCCTGCGGGGGCCATCACCCGCTCCGAGTCTGGTGGTCGGCGAGTGGACATCGGCGGTATAGCGTCCGCGACCCAAGTGCATGCAGACAGCGGCTGGGCGTCGAAGAGCATTTCAGGCGAAGATGGGGTTGTGTGGATCGAACGCACTGGTCCTGCTCACGTAAATGACGAGATGATTCTCGAACGGCTTGGCCTCGCGATCCAGATTACCTGCGAGCGTTCAGTCCGCCGCCGGCCTCGGCCAGCTCTCGAAGTGCTTGTTGATGCCTTCGCCACCCGTGAGGAAAAGGAGTCGATGGTCAGCGTGCTGGGGATGCGTCCGACTGAGACAGGACGTGTGGTGGCGTCCCCGGCCCTTGCAAAACCTGCTTCTGATGGGAAGAAGTCTGTCGTTCTTCCGACGGACGTCGGTCTGCTACGGGTCGCCCTCTACCGGGGACAGGAACTAGAGGGGCAAGCCGGCATCGGAATCGAAAGCGTTGCATTAGAGCTGGCCGCGTCTTGGAGAACTGCGATTATCGCGCTCAAACTAACCACCCCTGCCCGCCCGGTAGTCAACGCCGCCGAACTTGGCGTCCTGCTGCAGCTTGGCCGCCTTGAGGCTGATGATGCCGATGTTGTCGCCCTCGAAAAAGTCAATGAAATTTCTGCGTGGGCAGCCCCCACACTCGAAGCACTTGCAGAAGGCGGCAGCGTCCGCGCAGCTTCCCTCATTTTGCACAGGCACCCTTCCACCGTTCACGCCAGGCTGGATTCCCTCTCAACGGCACTGGGATTTGACGTGCGAACTCCTCAAGGCCGCCTCCGTGCCACTATTGCAGTGACACTACTGCGGATGAAGACTGCAGCGTTCTGATCCGACACTTGTCGGAGTAGAACCACCGGTATTGCACTCATGTGGTGGTTCCGCGACCTTGACCGTTTTACTTATGCTCGTCGTGACAGTACGAAGGAGTACCGCGAAACGGAGGTTGACATGTCCGAAGTCCTGAACGGGGGGCGCCCTGGCTATGACCCAGAGGCTGGAGCTCTTTTAGCAGCCCTGCCGCCTGCCCCGCTTCTCAATGCCGAAACCCTGCAGCCACTACGGGCTGCGTACGCCCCTACGTCTGAGGCGGTACAGGAGACGTGCGCCGCGCTGGGACTTGTGTACGAGGAGCACATCATCAGTGGGCCCCGGGGCGACATTGAAATGTCCGTAGTTCGTCCGGCCGCACAGTTGACCGGTGCAGCAATTTACTACACGATTCACGGCGGTGGCATGGTGATGGGCAACCGATTCCTCACCGCGTTGGAAGAACTTGAGTGGGTAGCCGAACACGGAATGGTCTACGTTACCCCTGAGTATCGATTAGCGCCCGAGCACCCGGCGCCTGCAGGGGTGGAAGACTGCTACGCGGGACTTGTCTGGGCTGCATCTCAAGCTGAAAGCTGGGGCGCGGACCCAGCCAGGATCGTCGTCAGCGGAACCTCAGGTGGAGGGGGAATGGCTGCCGGAACTGTTCTCATGGCCCGTGATGATGACAAGATCGAGGTGTTCGCGCAGCTGCTCATGTGCCCAATGCTCGACGACAGAAACACAACGGCGTCCTCGCGGCAGTACCAGGGCAGCGCCACAGGTATATGGCCAAGGGAGAACAACCTCTGGGCCTGGGACGCCGTCCTCGGCGAGGGGCACGCTGACCGCGAGATAAGCGCTTACTCCGCTCCGGCCCGTGCGAAGGACTTGTCAGGCCTGCCATCAACATTCATCGATGTAGGATCAGCCGAGGTTTTCCGCGACGAGTGCATTGACTATGCTTCTCGGCTTTGGGCGGCAGGAGTCCAAGCCGAGCTTCACGTCTGGCGTGGCGGCTACCACGGCTTCGAGTTTCTCGGCGCCACTACCCCCTTGGGATTAGCCTGCCGCGCTGCACGCGCGGATTGGCTTCGCCGCACACTGGCGTAGCCGCAACTCCGACTAGCCCGGCGGCGAGCTTGAACGCCTTGAGCCCATGCGCCGCTGCTGTCGACACTCTCAACTCCCCCATTGGCCGAGAACCTAAGATGCGGGCTGTACTGTTCGGGGACCCGAGATTTTCGCGCAGCCTGCTGCTCGCCAGGCGATGTTCACGCGCGCATCCCGCGCACAGCAAAGATCGATGAATGATGAGGTTCACATGTCCCAGGACACTACAAGCGCCGTAGCAACCGCGTCGGCCGGTGCCGCCCAGCAGGGTGAGGCACACGGTGACGCTTTCGAAAACCTGCTGCATGAGACCCGGGCCTTCCCGCCCACACCGGAATTTGCCGCGGACGCCGTCGTTACCGCTGCTGAGTACGACGAAGCTGACGCTGACCGTCCCGCCTTCTGGGCGAAGAAGGCCCGCGAACTGCTGACCTGGAGCAAGGATTTCGACCAGCCGCTGGACTGGTCCAACCCGCCGTTCGCAAAGTGGTTCGTGGGCGGGGAGGTCAATGCCGCCTACAACGCGCTGGACCGGCATGTGGAGAACGGGCTCGGAGACCGCGTTGCCATCCACTTCGAGGGCGAGCCCGGAGACACGAGTACCTACACCTACGCGCAGCTCACCGAGGAGGTGAAGAAGGCAGCCAACGCTTTCGAATCCCTCGGCGTGGCCAAGGGAGACCGGGTGGCTGTGTACCTGCCAATGATCCCCGAGGCCGTGATCACGCTGCTCGCGTGCGCCCGGATCGGGGCAGTCCATTCCGTGGTGTTCGGCGGCTTCTCCGCGGACGCCCTGCGGTCACGGATCGACGACGCCGAGGCCAAACTGGTGGTCACCGCTGACGGCACCTACCGGCGCGGCAAGCCAAGCGCCCTGAAGACCGCCGTCGATGAAGCCCTGGCCAAGGACGGCCACACGGTACAGAACGTTGTGGTGGTCAAGCGCAACGGCCAGGACGTGGACTGGCACGAGGGCCGGGACCACTGGTGGGCGGACACTGTGGAGGCTGCCTCTGCCGAGCACACCGCCGTGGGCCACGATTCCGAGCACCCGTTGTTCATCCTCTACACCTCCGGCACCACGGGGAAGCCCAAGGGCATCCTGCACACCACCGGCGGTTACCTCACCCAGACCGCCTACACGCACAAGGCTGTCTTTGACCTGCACCCTGAAACGGACGTGTACTGGTGCACGGCCGACGTCGGCTGGGTCACCGGCCACTCCTACGTCACCTACGCCCCGCTCATCAACGGCGCCACCCAGGTGATGTACGAGGGCACCCCTGACTCCCCGCACCAGGGCCGCTGGTGGGAGATCGTGGAAAAGTACAAGGTTTCCATCCTCTACACCGCGCCCACCGCGATCCGGACGTTCATGAAGTGGGGACGGGAGATCCCGGACAAGTACGACCTTTCCTCCCTGCGTGTCCTGGGTTCCGTGGGCGAACCGATCAACCCCGAGGCCTGGATGTGGTACCGGAAGGTCATCGGCGGCGGCAAGGCCCCCATCGTGGACACGTGGTGGCAGACCGAAACCGGCGCGCAGATGATCGCTCCGCTCCCCGGGGTCACGGCCACCAAGCCGGGCTCGGCGCAGGTGCCGTTGCCCGGGATCGCCGTGGACGTCGTGGACGAACTCGGCGAATCCGTGCCCAACGGCCACGGCGGGTTCCTGGTGATCCGTGAGCCATGGCCCGCCATGCTGCGCGGCATCTGGGGCGACCCGCAACGGTTCAAGGACACTTACTGGTCGCGCTTTGAAACCATGTACTTCGCCGGGGACGGCGCCAAGAAGGACGAGGACGGCGACATCTGGCTCCTGGGCCGCGTTGACGACGTCATGAACGTCTCCGGGCACCGGCTCTCCACCACTGAGATCGAATCCGCGCTGCTGTCGCACCCGGCCGTGGCTGAGGCCGCCGTCGTGGGTGCCGCGGACGAGACCACCGGCCAGGCCGTCGTCGCGTTTGTCATCCTGCGCGGGGATGCCGTGGATTCCGGGGACGACATGGTCCAGGAACTCCGCAACCACGTGGGCAAGGAAATCGGCCCCATTGCCAAGCCGAAGGCCATCCTGGTGGTCCCGGAACTGCCCAAGACGCGCTCCGGGAAGATCATGCGGCGCCTACTCAAGGACGTCGCCGAGGGCCGTGACCCCGGCGACGCGACCACCCTCTCCGACCCCACAATCCTGCGACGGATCACTTCCTCCCTTAGGAACTAAGGCATTCCTTGGCCAATGAGCGGGGGATGCCGCGGAAGGGGCAGTGACCCTCAAACGAGTTTGAGCTGCTCCAAGGAATGGACCCAGTGAGAACTCTTGAAGTGATAGTCCTCCCGGCGCGGGCACGCGGAACCGCAACACGCACCTGAGATTCGTGTCCCGCGCCGGGTTTTTTCACATCCTGCCAAGGAAAAGGGCACATCGGACTCGCCCGTCACCGAACGGTGTCGTTGCAGACCGCGGCACGACTGTCCGCCGATCATAAGATCACGGCCCCGGTGACCGCAGCCTCTTTGAGATGAAGTTGGTGGACGTGTACAGCATGGACCGGCTGGCCCGGAACCTCGATGACCTCCGCGCGCTGTCCAGGGTCTGACACATAAAGGCGTCCGGGTCGAATTCGTCAAGGAAAGCCTGGTCTTCACCGGGGAGGACTCCCCAGGGCCAACCTATGCTCTCCGTGCACGAGTATTACGTCCAGCCGTACGGGACGAGGAAGGAATGGCTTGCCTCTCAGCCGGTGACTGAGTGGACGTTCCGGCGGTGGCGGAAGATGATTCTGGAGGGTGACCTCGACCGGAACCTGCTTCCACGAGAGCATGGGAATATGGCCCGCACGAATGGCGACTGCTCCGCGTTTTAAAAAGCGCGCGCCAAAGAGATCGCCCAATACGAGTCCGAAGTCGAAAAGCTCAAGAGCGGTATCCGTGAACTTGAAGGCACGAATACAGCTCTGGGAAAAGCTATCGGGCTCTTGCACGAGTTGAACGTGCCAGAGCCCGATACGGCCCGGACGAACGATCCGAAGAGTTCATCGAAGCCGAGAACCGGCTCGTCCGTGAGCTGACAACGCTCACCGGATCGCAGCGTCAAGCCCTCGAGTTCGCCGGCCTATCACGTTCGACTTGGCATTACCGGCAGACCCCCCGCGAACGCGTGCAGGACCCGCTCGGACAGTCTGAGCGGGCCTATGAATCGCGGATTGGCACGGCGGACCGCGACCGGATCGCAGAGTACATTCTGGAGGGCTGGGCCGAGCAGGTCTCTGTTGACCATTCCTACGCGGCGGCTTGGGACAAAGGGGTAATGCTCGCTTCCCGGCGGACCTGGTGGCGGGTCGCGGCCCAGATCGAGGACCAGATGCTGCGCCCGGCCATCCCTACCAGGAGCGGGAACAAACGGCCCCCGCGGGAGAAACCCGTTATCCGGGACACCGGACCGGGTCAGGTCTGGTCCGGGGACATCACCGATCTGCATTCACCCTTGCGGGGAAAGTCGTTTAAAGCCAATTCCGTCCTTGATTTCTACTCCCGCCACATGGTTGCCCGGCGGGTCGAGGAACGGGAAGCGGACCATCTCGCCGTGGAGATGTTCGAAACCGCCATCGCCGACCGCCCCTACGTTTCGAACGACAACCCGTTCTCCGAATCCGGATTCCGGACCATGAAATACCGGCCCGGTTACCCACGCGTGTTCAAAGAGCTCGAGACCGCCCGGGCCTACCTTGCCCACTACGTCCCCTGGTACAACACCCAACACAAACACTCAGGCATCGCCCTCTTCTCACCTTCCCAGGTCCACGACGGGTCCTGGAAGGAACTCTGGAAAACACGCGACCAGGCACTACAGCGCTACTACGACAAAAATCCCGAACGCTTCCACCGGCGCCCCAGCACCCCAACCCCCGACAGGCTGTAGGCGTAGAAGGGACGAACATCGCGGCCATGAGCGGGCCGAAGATGGTGCCGGCCTCCTTGGCGGTCGGCATGATGGCTCCAATCGCGACGAGCAACCGGTGAAGAGGGTGAAGAGAGACCCTCAAACTAGCACGAGCAGTTACGAGGGCAATGTAGCGTGAGGACCTGCTTTTTTGAGGTTCACCCCAACCTGACGTTATGAAACTTGCCTAGGTAGGATGCGCCTACGGGCGCGAAGAACGTCGGTGAGCGCACGGTGGATAACGGCAATCGGACGGCCCGCTCAAGAGCGGCCGGCAAGGGGTGCAGCAGCAACCTGTCGTATGGATTGCCGACCCAAAACACCTGCCATACGGCGGGTGGATTGGGTGGTACGTCTAATCACCCGTGGGGGGCGCTTCAGACTTCCCGCTTGTATCAAACCCGGCAAGCAGGCGTCTTGAGGCTGTAACCATGTGGGATCGCATAGCTTCCGCGGCCGTTGCGGGGTTTCCGGACTCAAGAGCTTGCAAGATGGCGGTGTGCTCCTGGAGCGCCGCTTCCGCATGGTCTTCGTCCGCCAAGGCCCTGTCCACCCAAATGCGGAGAAGGGAACGGATGCTTTGAAGGAGCTCTCCAAGAACGGCGTTTCCGGCACAGTCGGCGATCTCGCGGTGAAAGAGTGCGTCCGCTTCGACGAAGGCCGAGTAATTATCGAGATTCCTGCTCATGGTCTCAAGGTTGTGCCGCATCCGGTTCAAGGCTTCGTCAGTCACCCGTGTTGACGCTAACTCCATTGCCTGAATTTCCAGGCCGCTCCGAAGCTCGACCAGTTCCCTGGTCCTAGGCTCCCCCAACATCAGTCCCCAGCTGAGCGTTTTGGGCAGAAGTTCTGAGACCCCATCACGAAGGTAAGTTCCCGAGCCGGGGCGAACAACAACGACACCTAAGATTTCCAGTGCCGCCAGAGCCTCCCTGACGGCGGACCGGCCGACGCTGAGGGAGGCTGCCAGTTGGCGCTCTGCAGGAAGGCGTGTGCCGGGCGCGATTCCGCCGCTCGTGAAGAGGCCCAGGAGTCGCTCAGCAACTTCAGACACCACCGAGCCCTGGTCCATCGGGGTGAGAGCGGCGGCCATACGGTCCGCTATTGCTGAGGAGTTCGCTGGCATTTCAACAGCTTATCAACCGGCTGACCAATGGAGCTCCTAGGACGAGCACGTGAGTGCCTGATGAGCGTCCGGGGTCGCTGACCGCTAGGAAACCTCCTTGTTCTAAACGTTGCTCTCAACGCGGCTTCTCTGCATGTTGTGCGATTTTGGCATACATATCTTCAAGGAGAAATCGCGTGTCCGCCTGTTCAAGCACAAGCACTTCCGAACCCGACGCGGACGGTGTGTAGTGGCCGTCTGGGCTGAATCGTACGGGGGGTTGTCGTCGGAAAACGCCGCCCCAGGGTTCCAGCATCAGGCCTACTACGGGCGAATCACCGAGGGACCGCGATTCAATGGGTACTTTGTGATACTGCGCATTGAACTCGCGCGTTTGCTTTACGAGGTAGGAGCCCAAGGCTCCGTGAGGTTCGACCTTTGCCTCGAGTTCGGCGTATCCGACATTGACCATCCGGTACACGCTGGAAGGGATCTGCCACAGAGTTACGCCGGATTCGAAAACTACATTTGCCGCCGCAATATCGTTCTTCAGGTTAAATTCCGGCCACGACCCAACGGAGACAATGCCCGGGTCGTGGGATGGTCCTCCGACCCAAATCACGACAATGTCCTTGTCGACGATAGAGGGCTCCAGGAGTATCGCGGACGCCATATCGGTCAGCGGTCCCAGGAAGCCGATAAAAAGCGGGCGTTCACTTTCGGTAAGGGCCATCGCTTCGTTAAGCCTGCCACCAGGATTTCACGCGGCAAACACTCATCCCTGTCTACTTCTGCGACCCAGCCAGCCCCTGGCAACGCGGATCCAACGAGAACACCAACGGCCTGCTCCGCCAATACTTTCCGAAAGGAACAGATCTCAGCGTCCACACCCGCGAACACCTGGCTATGGTCGCCGCCGAACTCAATCAGCGACCACGCGAAATCCTCGGATGGCAAAGCCCTTTGGAGCACCTGACTCGACTGGTCTCACCTTCGACCGAACCATAAATCGTTGCAACGACCGCTGAACTCCGCCGCCGTCACAATGGCTCAGTTTTCGACCGTCACCGACACTCGCCGGGCGTAACACCCAGACAACTTCGGACCCCGCGCTCAGCCACGGTTACCATCAATGGCACGCCCCAAGACATACGCTCCCGCCATTACAGCAGCGCAACAAGCCATCCTCGACGCCATCCACAATCCGAAACTCACGCACTAAGCGAATGAGCCAAGTCAGGAGGAGCTTTTGAGAGCCGACGCGCTTGCCCCGGCAGCGGCGGACACGGCGCGACACTTTCAGTGTGCTCTCGGCACTTCGGTACGGGTGTCTGAGAGATTCGAGGGAGGCGCTGCCCCTGCGGCAGCCGCGTGGCGTGCAGTCTCCTGAAGCAGCGCTTCAGTTAGTCGTTTTGTGCGTCCAACTTTAGGTTCCAGATCCGCCGCGGGCGAGCATCTTTTCCTGCACGAATGGACAGTTTTCGACATCTTTCTGGGATAGCGAAGTAAACTTCGCCAGATTTCGGCGAATTGACCCAACGAAAGCATGCGGGGAACACCATGAGAACTATCACCCGGCAATCCCTAGAAGGAGCATCATGCACGCATCCGACGCCCCGCCTTCCGAATCCTCAGACATCCTCGCAGTCGCGGGTTCACCGATTCTGTGGGGATCGGTCGTCGCGGTCTTCGCCGTGATCGCCATCCAGACCGTGATCTACTATCAGGCAGCGTCGCGGGCGGCCCCCAATGTGGGCCTGGAACGCAAGGAGGTCACGAGGGCCTTCCGCGCCGGCGCGATTGCCTCCATCGGTCCGTCCCTCGCTGTATCGCTAATCGCGATCACCCTCGTCAGTGTTTTTGGAACGCCTGGAGTGCTTCAGCGCATCGGCCTGATCGGATCCGCCGCTTTTGACGTCGCTGCCGCCGGCATCGTCGCCGGAACTGAAGGGACCACGCTCGGCGGCGAAGGCTACACGCAACAGGTCTTCGCAAACGTCCTGCTCTGCATCGCCATCGCGGGCGCGGGGTGGATGCTCGTGACGCTGACCGCGACCCCGTTGCTCAAGCGCGGCCAGGGCGCGGTGGAACGCGGCAAGAACAAGGCGCTGATGGGGCTTATCTCATCGGCTGCGCTGCTGGGCGCCTTTATCTGCTTCACCTACCAGCAGGCGGCACGCGGATTCGGTCCTTTGCTCGTCCTCATCGCCAGCGGTCTCATCATGGCCGCGCTGCTCCTGATCGCCAAGACGTTCCGGCAGCACTGGTTACGGGAGTGGGCTCTCGGCATCGCACTCGTGGCCAGCCTCGCTTTCGCTACGCTCCTACCCGCTCTCGGCCTAGCCTGACCTCCCGAAAGAAGAACACCATGGCCATACTGACTCCACCGCCTTCCGACACCGCACCTGCCGGGTGGGCCGCCTTCGACAAAACCACCTCCCGCTGGGGACGGATCACCATGGTTCTCGGGATGATCGTGATGATCCTTGGACCGGGACTCCTCGCCCTGCAGCTCGGAGTCCAACCCGGAGCCGTCATAACCGGCGTCCTCGCGATCACCGCGGCCTTCGGTGTCGTATGGTTCGTCGAGCCGCTGTCGTACTTCCCCCTTTTGGGGCCGGCGAGCATGTACCAAGCGTTCATGATCGGCAACATCGCCAACAAGCTGCTTCCCGCCGCGATTGTTGCACAGTCGGCCGTGAATGCGAAGCCGGAGACCAAGCGCGGCCAGCTCGCCTCGGTACTCGGCATTTGCGGTGCGGCAGCGGTGCACCTGGCCACGCTCGCTGTGGCCGTCGGACTGTTCGGGACGCTCCTGATCAGCATCATCCCGCCGGAACTGATTAACACCGTGCAAACGTATGTGCTTCCCGCCGTGATGGGGTCCGTGCTGGTGCAGATGGTGTGGGCGAACCCGCAGCCGCGCATCCTGATCATCGCGGCCATGGTCGGGGCGATCGTCGTCTTCGTTCTGACTCCCCTGTTCCCAGCCGTTTCATACTTCGCGGTCGCGCTCGGCGTCATCGCCACGATCGCGCTCTCACTGACACTGCCTGGCCGTTCGAAGACCTCCAAAGAGCCGGTCGCCTCAACGCTTGAGTAACCACCTCCGAATCAGTTTCGATCATCCACCAAGAAAGATTTCATGAGCTCTGTATCCGATATCACCCCTTATGTTGACGACTAGTCTGCGTATTGCATCGGATGAATCAATCGCGGGCGGCTGACTCACTGCCCCGCTGGCCGTACTTAACCCAGCTCTGACCAGCGGAAACGCAGCACCGAACGTCGTCGTAACGGCGTCAAACCGTGTGTGGCGGCGGAACGATCAGGCGTTGCGCGGCCACCGCGACACGCCGTTGACCTGCGCAAACACAGATGGCGTCTCATCAGATGCATCATGGAATCACTGGATGAAACCGGATTCTCGGGAGGATTTGATGCAGGTTGATGGCTCCGGACGGGTCCGCCTGGTCGAGTCGGTGCCGGTCCTCCGGCCCGACGAGCAGGTGCTCCAGAAGATGCTCGAGGGCTGGCGGAACCAGCAGCTGTCACGCAACCTGCAGTTCGCGACCATCGACCAACGGCTCCGGATGGTCGAGCGCTTCATCAGCCACGTCAACGAAGACCCGTGGAACTGGACGCCCGCGCTTGTCGAGGAGTTCTCGGCGGACCTACGCACCCAGAAGCACGTTGCCCACTCGACGCTGCGCGGCTACCACTCCGCGTTGCGTGCCTTCACTAGCTACATCAGCAATCCCGACTACGGGTTCGACGTCGTGTGCGAGCGGTTCTTTGGCACCCACCCGGCGCAGGTGTTCTTCGACTGGAACACCGCTCCCCACGTCCAGGAGTACGACGGACGCCCGAAGAAACGTCCGTACACCCGTGATGAGATCAGTCAACTCTTCGACCACGCCGACGACGAGGTTGAACGGATCGGCAAGTCGGGCCGCAAGGGCTGGCAGGCCGCCTACCGGGACGCGGTCATGATGAAGATCGCGTACGGCTACGGGCTCCGGTTCAACGAGTTGAGGCACCTGCAAACGGTCGACTTCGCCCGCAACCCACACGCCCGAGAGTTCGGCGCGTTCGGCGTCTGCAAGGTCCGCTACGGCAAGGCAAAGCGGTCCTCGCCGCACAAGCCGCGCAGCGTTCTCACTGTCTGGCGGTGGACGCCCGGCATCATCGAGGACTGGCTCGCCAACGGCCGCGGTGATCCGGGCACCCTGGATCTCTTCCCCAGCGAACGCGGCGGACTGGTCGTCGAATCGACTCTGATCCGACGGGTCCGGCGCTACTGCGAGGAGTTGGGATTCTCCGATGGGCTCGATCTCCACTCGTTCCGTCGTTCGTACGCCACTCACCTGCTCGAAGCTGGATGGGACCCGCGGTTCGTGCAGGACCAGATGGGCCATGAGCACGGGGCGACAACCGGCATCTATCACTTCGTGTCCGACGAGTTCAGGCGCTCCACGCTCAGGAGCGCCTTGGACCGTACGGTGAAGGAAGCCATGGCCCGCAAGACCGAGGACGGAACATCATGAAGCGCAAGGTCGACTACACGTGGCGCCTGGCCGAGCTGATGGCCGCCCGAGGCCTGCACAACACCACGGATCTCATTCCCCTGCTGGCCGAGCGCGACATCAATCTGTCTCGACCGCAGGTGTACCGGCTGGTGAACCAGCGGCCGGAGCGCGTCTCCCTGATGTTGATCGCGGCGCTGTGCGACATCTTCGAGTGCGAGTCGACGGACCTGTTCACGACGACGGCGACGGATGTACGCGTGCGCAAGACGGGCACCGCTTCCCCGCCGAACGTTGTCTCGCTCGACCGCAGCGTGCGGCCGCGGCGCGCAAACATCCTCGACGAGTAGCGCCAGGAGCATCGATGGATCCGAAGCCGGCGGGCCTCTCCCCTCGCTCGACCGTCCAGGGTCGTCCGCGCGCGACGAGCACTCGCGACGATCCGTGTGCTCGCTGCGGCCGGAACATCCCCAGGCTCGCAGCCAACTGGCCAGAAGGCCGACTCTGCAACATCTGCTACTACGACGCCGTGCACACCCGCGGAACCTGCCCAGAGTGCCTCCAGGATCGGCTCCTGCCGGGCCTGCGCGCCACCGATCGCCAGCCGATCTGCTCGACATGCGCTGAGATCCCCGTCGACTTCCACTGCGAGCGCTGCGACGTCGAAGCAGCGCGACATCGCGGACGGCTCTGCGTCCGCTGCGCACTCCGCGACGACCTCCACGCGCTGCTCGGCGGCGCGCCAAGCGATCCCGCACTCCTCGGCCTTGTCGATGCTCTCTGCGCGTCAGACAGGCCCGAGTCCATCCTCGTTTGGAAGCGGTCGGCCAAGGTCCAGGAACTGCTTCGCGGGCTCGGTAACGGCGCCATCGCCGCGTCGCACGAGGGTCTCGACTCCGTGCCCGGCAAGCCCGCCGAGCATCTCCGGGCACTGATGCAGCACCACGGTCTACTCCCCCCTCGCGACCCCTACCTGCCGCGCTTCGAGCAATGGATCGACGCCAAGCTCGACGGACTCCCCGACGAGGTACGGCAGCCAGTTCAGCACTTCGCCACGTGGCACCACCTGCGGCGCATCCGCGCCAAGACCGGGGCTGGCGCACCCACTCGCGGGCCAATTCACTCCGCGAAGCAGGAGATCACCGAAACGGTGAAGTTCCTCGTGTGGCTCCACGAGACGTATCAGCGCACCGCGGCCACCTGCACTCAGCAGGACGTCGACGAGTGGCTCGCGGCCGGACCGACGACGCGCAGTGCGATCAGGACGTTCTTCGTGGTCGCGAAGCAGGCGCGTCTCAACACGGCGGTGACTGTTCAGCACCGATCCGCGAAGAGCAGCCCATCTCTCAGTCAGGACCAACGGCTCGCCTGGATCCACGAGCTCCTCACGGGCACCAGCGAGTCACTCCCCTACCGCGTCGCCGGGATGCTCCTGTTGCTCTACGCCCAGCCGCTGGTCAAGGTCGTCACCTTCCCGACCAGCATCGTCGACGACGCCGACTCTGGGATGAGCATCGTTCTCGGCACGCATCCGACCGATGTTCCCGAGCCGTTCGCCTCGCTCATCAGGGAGCACCTTGCCGCACGGCCGAACCTACGCACCGGCGCCGGATCCGACAGCCCGTGGCTGTTCCCGAGCACGCTTGCCGGCCGCCACCTACACCCCAACACTGTCATGGACCGCCTCCGCGACGTGGGCATCAACCTCCTCGGTGCCCGCAACCGTGCCATCGGTGAGCTCGTCCTTGAATGCCCGCCCTCCCTGGTGGCAGAGGCGCTCGGTTACAGCGCCCAGGTCGCGTTCCTCCACGCCGACAAGGCGGGCGAGCCGTGGGCCCGGTACGCCGGCCGATCCATCAAGGCCACTTGACCGTTGGCACACGCCGCTCTTTGCCGCCGTCACCCGGAATGCGAGGATCCTCGTCGTGTCTAGCGAATCGCCCGACCACTGGGTCTATGTCGTCACGGACATCGAGGTCGACGGACCGTGGCCAGGGCCGAACTCGATGCGATCGTTCGCGTCCGTCGCCATCACCCTCGACGGCACGGAGCACGGGCGCTTCGAAGCCGTTCTCGAAGAACTGCCCGGAGCCGCACCGAACCAGCAGACCCTCGCGTGGTTCCAGTCGATTCCCGACGTGTGGGAGGCCGCCACGACCGATCCGGAACCAGCGCCCGATGTGATGGCCAGATACGCGAGTTGGGTGAAATCACTGCCCGGCCAGAAGTGCTTCGCTGCCTCGCCCTTGGCCTTCGACGGCCTGTGGATCGACTTCTACCTTCGCCGGTTCACTCGCTACGGCATCATCCAGGGCCCATACGAGGACGACCGTGTCTTCGATGGCACTGGCCTCTGCCTTCGGAGCTACGCAGCAGCCGTGACCGGTCGCCCTGCGTCGGAGATCTCGCCAGCGAGCTTGCCGACCGAGTGGTTCGGCGACGTACCGCACACGCACCGCGCGATCGACGATGCTCTCGGATACGCCAACCTCCTCGTCACCCTGGGACGGATGGCGCAGTCGGGAGAGCGCGATGCCTGAAGACACGCGAGTCGCAGTTCGGATCGTCCTCCTGGACCAGTCCAGCCGCGTGCTCCTCTTCGAAGGCCGGGACCTCTCCGACACCGGTGACACGGTCCGATTCTGGTTCACGGCCGGCGGCGGAGTGGACACGGGCGAGTCGCTCGCGGAAGCCGCGGAGCGCGAGTTGCTCGAGGAGACCGGCCAGGCAGGACTGACTCTGATCGGGCCCTTCCATCGCCGGGAATTCGACTTTCTAAACCACGGTCAGCCACAGCATCAGATCGAGCACTTCTTCGCCGCAAGGACGAACAACAGCGCGCTGAGCGCCCACGGATGGACCGAGCTGGAACAGCGAGCCGTGACCACGTGGCGATGGTGGTCGACCGACGACCTCACAAGCGCGGACGTACAGGTCTTCCCCGACAACCTGGTCGATCTCGTCCGACAGGCGTCTGAGCTCGTTCGCACTGAGGCGGCCAGCCCGCCTGGCGAGCTGTAGTCGGGTCAGGCGGCAGGGTCGTTGAGGCGCAAGATCTGAAGGCACTCGTCGGAGGTGAGGTCGGACTCCGCGAGGACCTTCTGGAGAACCGCAGACTTTCGAGCGATGTAGGTATCGATGTCCATGTCGGGCTCCGCTGCAAGCGCCAGCTTCACGGCTCCGTACTCGTCACGCAGATCTTCCCGCACACGAAGGACGTCGCGAACCGCGAGGTGGTTGCGGACGTTCAACGTGCCCGCCCGGCAGACATAGACGTTCCGCCGCGGGTTCGCATCAGGAGCATGGAAGGCCTCCCGATCGACAACTCCCAGATCGCCGCGGTGAACGTACCCGGCCGAACCCAGGGCGGCGACCGCTGCCGACATCTCCGCTCCGTCGACGATGACGTCGATATCGAGGATGGGCTTGGCCGCCAGCCCTGGCACTGAGGTTGAGCCCACATGCTCGACTCGCGCGGTCGCCAGTCCAGCGAGAGCCTGCTTCAGGTCGCCTGCGACCAGCGCAAACTGCGCAGGCCACGATGGCGAGGACGCGACCACTTCGATAGGCACTGGGCGATGCTAGCCGCCGGTCTCACCGGGTCTCATACCCGCCGAATACGCGCGGACTTGATACGCAGCCTGTCCACTACCTCTCCCCGCGTTTCACCCGTCTCAGCGATGAGATCTGGGACGAGCCGGAACTGCACTGGGAGGAGCGCGAGTCCGTCCGCAAGCAGATCGAAGTCGCCCAGGAGTTCGGCGGCCGTGTCACCCGCGCCGTGGGCGGCGTGCCCACAGCGTTCCTCGCGGAATGGGGGTCAGGTGCTCCCGTGATCGCCGTCCTCGGCGAGTACGACGGACTCGCCTCCCTCAGCCAGAAGGCGGATTCCGTGGTCTGCGAACCCGACCCCGCGAACACCTCCGGCAACGGCGCGGGTTGCGGTCACAATCTGCTTGGGGCGGGATCGCTGCTCGCGGCGGTCGCGGTCGCCCAGCAGCTGAAGTCCAGCGGGGCGTCGGGCACCGTGCGCTACTACGGATGCCCGGCCGAGGAGGCCGCGGCCGGTAAGACGTACATGGTCGCCGGCGGTGCATTCGACGGCGTGGATGCTGCGGTGACCTGGCATCCCGCCGACGTGATGTCGACCGATCAGTGGCTCTCGCTCGCCTACACGCAGGCGTACTTCCGATTCCGTGGTCTTGCCGCCCACGCCGGTGGGATGCCGCATCTCGGACGCAGCGCTCTGGATGCAGCAGAACTCATGAACATCGGAGTGAACTTCCTCCGTGAGCACATGGAGGATGCTGAACGCATCCACTACGCCTTTACCGACGCCGGCGGCGTCTCCGCGAACGTCGTCCAGCCCACAGCGGAGCTCTACTACATCGTGCGCTCACCCACTGTGGCGAAGATGCGGACGTTGTACGAGCGGGTCGTGGCTATCGCGCACGGTGCGGCCATGATGAGCGGCACCACCGTCGAGATCGAATTCGACGGCGCCTGCGCGGAAATGCTGCCCAACCGCACCCTGGAGGAGCGGCTCCACGCGAACGTGTGCGAACTGGGCGGTGTGCCGTTCGATGAGGACGACCAGGCTTACGGCCAGCGAATGGCGGTCACGCTTCCCGACGGTGCGGCCTCTGCCGTGCGCCGTCGCCTGGGTCTAAGCGCCGACGATCCGCGGGCGCTCTTCGACGGCATCCCTACCCTCGTCGATCCGGCACATCGCTTCCAGCTGACCGGCTCGACCGACGTCGGTGATGTGAGCTGGATTGTGCCGACGGTCCAAATCGTAGGCAGCACCATGGCGATCGGAACGCCGGCGCACTCCTGGCAGCTCGTCGCCCAAGGCAAAAGCCGGGTGGCGCACAAGGGGATGATCCACGCGGCGAAAGCGATGGCCGCGACCGCCCTGGATCTATTAACGGACCCGGAGCTGCTCGCCGCCGCGCAGCGAGAGTTCCACGCGGTCATCGCCGAAACCCCCTACGACAAGCCAATCCCGGAGGGCATCATCCCGCCCCCGCTCCGTCCCGGCTACCGCCCCAATTGAGGACACCACCATAATGACCCAGACCACACCCCTGACTGCGATCCAGCTCGCCGCAGCATATGAAGCGGGAAAGCTCACACCCCTTGACGCCGTCGAGGACTGCCTCGCCCGGATCACCCACTTCGAGCCCGTCCATCGTGCGACCTACGTCGTCGATGCAGAACGGGCAAAGGCGGATGCCAGGGAAAGCACACGCCGTTGGATACAAGGGGCACACCTCGGCCCCCTCGACGGGATTCCGTTCACCGCAAAGGAAAATCAGGCGCGCCAAGGACTCCCGCAGTCCTACGGAACCGCCGGGCGCGTTCCGGTGACCGCTGCAGCGGATTCCCCGCCGGTCGCCCGTCTGCGCGAGGCCGGGGCGATCTTCATCGCCAGCACGACGATGCCGGACCTGAGCGGCATCGGCTCCGGCATCTCGTCACGGCACGGCATCACCCGCAACGCCTGGAATCCGGCCTGGAACCCTGCCGGTTCCTCGTCCGGCGCCGCCGTCGCCGCGGCACTGGGCTACGCGCCGATCAACATTGGGACGGACATCGGCGGATCCGTTCGCGCACCCGCGTCCTTCAACGCAGTGGTCGGCTTCAAGCCGACCTTCGGCCGCGTCCCAATCCTGGACACCTACACCGGGCGGGTCGCCGGCCCGATGAGTCGGACGGTCGCCGACGCGGCCCTGGCCATGTCCGCGCTGGCCCTTCCCGACGACCGCGACTGGTCGGCGCTGCCCCCCGAGGTAATCAACTGGACTGACCTGGAGATAGACATCTCGATCCTGCGCATCGGGCTGAGCCTGGAACCAGTGCCCGGGGCGAGGGCCACTCCCGAAGTTGAGGACATTGTCCTCCGTGCCGCCGAGACCTTCCGCGCCGGAGGAGCGCAAATCGAAGAGATTGCACCATACCTCACCTCGGAGGAAGCCCAATCGTGGACGACACTGTTCAGCGCGCATCTGTGGGCGCAGCTTAATAATCCGCGCATCATCGATGACATCGGTGCAGCAAACCCCGAGTTCGTCCAGGCGCTTGCCCCTGTGGCGGATATGCCAGCACTGGCGCTGATCCGCGGTATCGACGCTGTGCAGGAGCTGATCGCGCAGACAGTCGCCGCCATCGAGAAGTTCGACATCGTGCTCTCCCCCGTGCTGTGGATGGCAGGAGGGGATGCGGACAGCCTCATGTCCGAGCTCGGAGACGGCCCCTCGTTCACCCCCCAGCACAATGCCACCGGCGCTCCTGCGGTCTCGATCAATGCCGGTTTCACGGCGGAGGGGCGGCCAGTGGGACTGCAGATCATTGGTCCCCGTCGGCAGGACCTTCGCGTGCTGCAGGTGGCAAACTGGTTCGAGATGCACCGGGTGGAGGAAGCACGGCCGGAGTGGAGAAACTCAACCCAAATTGAGTTCAGCGTACCTCGGTCGCCCGAGCGTCGATATCCGAACGGAGGATGCCATGATTGGCACAGAAATCGATGAGCTCGACCGACGGCTGCTGCATGCAGTTCAGATCGAACCACGCGCGCCGTGGGCGGCACTTTCTCCCGTACTCGGAGCTGACCCGTCCACGCTCGCGCGACGGTGGCGCAGACTCACCACCGAAGGCATCGCCTGGACGACCGGCTTCGTGACGCGATTTCAACCGACGTTGGTGGAAATCGTCTGTGCCCCCGACACGGTTGATGCCGTCATCCAAAAGATGCTGGAGGATCGTCGGGTGATCTCCCTGGACTACACGTCCGGCAGTCGCGACCTCCTGGCGATCATCACGACCGAAGACCTGCCCGGCCTGGCAGAATACGGCCGTACGACGCTGGGACGAACACCCGGCGTCCACAGCATGCGCGCGCACCTTATCAATGAGGTGTTCTCGGACGGATCTAACTGGCGGCTCGGGGCACTATCCCCGAACGAGGTGGCGCGCATTCCCCCCGCTACCCGACCGCGCACCCGCGCGCCGCGCCACGTGGCCAGCGATCTGCAGGAGGCGATTGAGCGGGAGGTATGGATCGACGGACGGGTTCCTGTCGCCGCAATCGCGGAGAAGTACGGCTTCACCCCCCAGCGCATCGCCGATGGGATCGCGGTGCTCCGGAACAACGGAGAGCTGGGCTTCCGCACCGACATCGCGCGTTCGTTGTCCGGTTGGCCGGTCTCGACCTGGTATTTCATCGAAGCCCCGGCAAGCACGATCGAGCTCGCCAGGACGGCGCTATCCCGGGTTCCGGAGATCCGTTTAGCCTTCACTGCCTCGAGCCGGTTCAATCTCATCCTATTTGTCTGGCTGAAGACCCTCGCCGAGGTAAACAGATTCGAGATCGCGCTCGAGAATGCACTCGCCGGTGTGAGGATCGCCGACCGCTCCGTCGTACTCCAGCTTCTGAAACATCTGGGGCGCACGGTCGGCAGCGACACGCGCGTGATCGGCCCCGGCGCGCTGTAGTCGACACCAACGAAAAGAGGTCGTGCTGTGGTGGAGGCCTAAAGATCTTGTCCAAAAGTCACTAGCAGAGCGGAAGCGGAGGCTATAGGGAATTTGGGCAGCTCACTCACGTGTTTCCGAATATCCACGCACAGACATCTTGTTCGCACCATCACAGATTGAAGCACACCCCAACCTGACGTCAGGCAGCTCCTCCAATCACGTCAGAATAGGGTGCGAAAGCCAACTTCTGCACATGTCCAGAGACAAGTCTTAGATTCAAACCTGACCGGCGCCCCATGTTGCTGAGCTCAGCAGCTTATTGCCTAATTGTCCAGAGGCTGTCTGGACAATTAGGAATCCGAGCTGCACGGGCTCCGCCTGTCCGAGCCTTACGTGTCCTCGAATCGGCGCAATAGTGCCACTAGCTGTGGCACTATTGAGCGGTCCGCCATCCCCACACGCCCACCGTCGATACCGCTGCCGCGGTTGTCGTGCGCTCACCACCTGCTCAAACTCCTCACACCTCTGGCATCCAAGGGCGAGTCCGCTGCGAAATCATGCGGGTGGTGCGGGCAGAACTCATGAACTGACGTGAACAAACACAGCTCCGGACAGCAAACACGTAGCGACACTGGAAATGACGCCAACCCCATAGACCGACTCCTGACCGAGCTGCGGTCCCAGTCATCCGAACTCGAACGTCTCCACGCCATCTACGAAGAGCTGGAGACCAGAAACGGTCTCCTGCATAACGAAGTCCTTCGCCTAAAGCGCGCCCAGCGAACGAACGTCCAAGACCTCGCCCGCGTGGCAGCTGTCGTGCTCCAAATTTCGCGCGCAAAAGGCATCGCACTCGATTCAGTAACACTCGACATTCTCCGGAGACGAGGATGGTTGCCCGCCAGGAGCCGAATTGGAGCACGACGATGACGATGTCCATCGCCAGGCTCTCCATCCGATCTGGACTCAAATACCTGTTCAAGTCCACGATGCTGGACGACGTCTCCCCTACTCCCGCAGACACCATCAGCTATTACGTGAAAACCGGAACACCTCAGGGTGGTTGGCTGGGCAGCGGACTCCTCGGCATCGCCCGCACATCCGGAGACAAAGTCACCGAATCCGATGCACGGTCCGTCTTCCAAGACGCGACCCACCCCGACAGCGAGGAACCGCTGGGAAGGCCCCACTGGCAGCCGCCGATCAGCCAAGAGGCCAGCAATCAGAAAGCGACGAAGCATGCCGTCGCCGGCTTCGACCTCACCTTCAGCGTCCCGAAGTCCGTTTCCGCGCTCTGGGCACTCAGTCCCCGACACCTCCAGGAGCAGATCCTGCAGATCCACCACGAAGCCGTCGAAGCAACGCTGAGGTGGATGGAAGAGCAGGTCATCAACACCAGGTCCGGGCGGAACGGGGTGGCACACGTCGGCACTCGAGGAGTGATCGCCGCAGCCTTCGACCATTGGGAATCCCGCGCCGGCGACCCTCAACTCCACACCCACCTTGTCATCGCCAACCGAGTCCAGCGGGTCACGGACGGCGCCTGGGCCACATTGGACTCCCGCTCCCTATACAAAGCCGTCGTCGCCGCCAGCGAGCACTACAACGGGCTCCTCTTCGATGCTTTGGAAACAAGCCTCGGCACAAAAACCGACATCCGAGCCCCAGCGCAGAACACTCACTACCCAAGCCAACAGCTCACAGGCATCGCTGAAGCCCTAATCCAAGAATTCTCCAACCGCTCAAGGCTCATCGACATCGAGACCGATCGCCTGGTCAAACTGTGGACCGAGGAACGCGGAACTCCCCCGACAGCGACAACCACCGTGAGACTGCGCCAACAAGCCACACTGTCGACTCGGACCCCCAAGAACGCTTCGCCATCCCCTCTGCGACTGCTATCCGCACAGTGGCGCGACAGAGCCAAGGCAAAGGGCTATGACCCCGAATCTGTCGTAGCATCCACCATTCGGCGTTCCCGCTCACGTTCGTTCCGCATCGGCGACTTCGCCCCAGACTGGATTGCCGCCGTCGGGCTACTTACCCGACAACGTGTGGCGGCCAAGCGCTCAACTTGGAATCGCTGGAACCTGATCGCCGAAGGTGAGCGTGTGTGCGCCGAGATCCGTTGCGCCTCCCCAGCCGACCGCAACGCGCTGATCGATGCCGTGGCCACCGCGGCAGAGCGTCAATCCGTGCCTCTCAACCAGTATCGATACGGCCTCCCGTCGGATGCCGCTGATGATCTGCGATTCGCCGGGCGCAGCGTCTTCGATTTCCACGGGTCGCGCCTTTACACGGATGAGTCGACGCTCGCCTTTGAGGACGAAATCCTGGCGGTGAAGAACGACGACGGCGGACCTGCCGTGCCGGTGAATCTCGCCTTCGAGACACTAACGTCATACAGAAACGGCGAAGGAGCACCGCTGCACGATGACCAACTGACGGCCGCGTCGGATGTCCTGCTGAGCTGCAGCCGGCTCGACGCCATCGTGGGGCCGGCCGGAACCGGAAAGACGACGACCCTTGGCGCCGTGAAAGCAGCGTGGGAGGCAGCGCACGGAGTGGGCAGTGTTGTTGGCCTGGCGCCGGCGGCTGCGAGCGCCGAGGTTCTCGGTTCGGAGTTGCGCATGGTTACTGAGAATGTCGCCAAGTGGCTGCATGAATCTGTTGGGTCGGGTGCCGCCGAGCGCGCAGACCGATTCTTCCAGACGGAGAATCGACTGCGTAGAGCATCCGTTCCCCACGGTCCAATCGTTAGTCGACTTCAGCAAGAGCTCGCTCGACTGGCCGCCGAGCAGAATCAATGGCTGTTCCGGCCCAATCAGCTGGTAATAGTCGATGAAGCCTCCATGGTCTCAACTCTTCAGCTCGCAACCTTGGTCCGCCAAGCTAAGGAATCGGGTGCCAAGATCCTCTTGGTTGGCGATCCTGCCCAGCTCGACTCCATCGATGCCGGCGGTGTGCTGGGTTGGCTTGATCGACAAGGGAAGGCAGCACGGTTGAGCACCATCTGGCGTTTCAAGGATCCATGGGAACGGTCAGCCTCCCTCGGGCTGCGTGAGGGACGTCCGTCTGTGCTCGCAGAGTATGAGGAGCACGGTCGCATTCGGCATGGCCACTACTCCGACATGGTCGACCATGCCTACTCCGCTTGGCACGCGGATATCTTGGCTGGCCGAGTCTCGGTCCTGATAGCGCCTGACAATGAGACCGTTCAAATGCTCAATGAACGGGCCCAAGCCGATCGGGTAAGTCTGGGCGACGTGGATGCGGAACTTACTTTGCCGCTTCGGGACGGGCTTCGAGCCGGTCGTGGCGACATCGTCATTGCCCGCCGGAATGACAGATCCATTCGCGACGATCGAGGTGAGTTCCTTCGCAATGGGACGCTCCTCGAAGTCACGGACGTCGATAGGTCCCCCGGTGCTCTGCGGGCGATACGTAAAGACAGCGGAGCAGCCCTACTCTTGCCGAGCACGTACGTTGAGGCGTTCCTGGAGCTGGGCTACGCCACCACAGCCCATCGCAGTCAAGGCCTCACAGTAGACACCGGCCACACCGTCGTGACTCCCGGCCGCCTCACGCGCGAGCTGCTCTATGTCAGCATGACCCGGGGCCGGCACTCGAACACAGCCTATGTGAGCGAGAACGACCCGGACGAGGACGAGATCCTGGACCCGAGTGCCCGTTCTAGCTGGCGGGTGATCCTCGGCGAGGTCCTTGCTGCTGAAGGTGCGGAGCGAGCGGCTCACGAGATACTGGACTTCGAACGGCAGCACGCCGACAGCCTTGAGCGTCTGAGCCGCGAATACGATTACCTGGCTCAAATCGCTTCCGGTCTTGAACTCGCCAGGGATATCGACGGTCTTATGCCCGGCCGCTCTGAGGAGATGCGCGAATCTCCTGCTTGGGGCGCCGCCGTCGCTGCGTGGCGACGTGCCAACAACATCAGTCGCCTAGGAGCCCATCGGGCCTTGAACGAGACTCTGGGCTCAGAAGCCAATGCACGGGACCTGACCGCCGTTATCCACGCCCGGCTTCGCAGGTTCGGCTCGGAGATGCCCCCATCGCCCATCGATCCGTTGACTGAGCAGTTGCCGATAGACCGCCCAGACCTTGCAGTCTTGCTGGACCAAGTACGACGGCGGATTGGGAACCGTGCGGAGCACGTCGCCAACGCGGTTCTACTCGATGACCCTGAATGGGCCACACTATTGCGAAAAGACATCGAGGCGGGTGCAGATCCGTTCGAGTCGGCCGCAATGCTTCGTGATGTGGCCGTGTACCGGGATCGCTGGGGCGTCAATAGCGCGGGACTCGCCCTTGGTCCGACTCCGGCGGACTGGGAGTGGGAACAACGCTCACAGTGGGACGACCTGCAGCGAGCAGTTAGCAAGGCCGCCACAGCACAGACCGAGGTTGAAGATGTCCGCAGCCTGCATGAGCTCAATTCCCGAATACGCCTGACAAACGCTGGATGGCACCTTTAAACTGGAAGTTGGAGCAATCATGCAGATGAACCAAGTCCTCAAGCCGAGAGTAGCAACACCCGGTCTGATCGTTGCGAGCGCAGTGACTGTGGCGCTTACCCTAATCTTGGCCGCCCTGGCCCTTACCGTTGCCGGTACCGCTTGGCTGCTGATGACCATCGCCGCTCTAAATGTCGTACTCGTTATCGTCTGGGGTCGACGCCTTCACGATCTACGGCGGTGGCAATCGGAAACCGACGCTCAATGGAAGCGTCTCGCGGGTTTAAAAGGGGGCAGCGGCACTACGACTGAAATCACGGTCCTAACCGTCGACGCCCCTCAGCCGACAGGTGCCTGGGTCACTATCAGGTGGAACCGTTTCGACTACATCCAGCCAGCGTGGATCGAAGCGCTTCCCGAGCCCATCTGGCCGGGTTCTGTTCTGCTGATCAGGCCGGATCCCGCCCAGGTGCGTCCTGGAGCTCCGTGGCCCGAGGCTTACCGCATCAGCGGTGATCATGTATTGGCGTGGGCACCACACGTTTAGTCGTCGGATCACTCCGCTGCAGTTGACTCGTTGGCCTCGCTCCATAGTGCTTGATGGAACGGCCACCTTTTTCTATAGCGGCCGCCCCCTCCAAGACTCCTGGTCAACCCGCTTGACCTGCCCAACCGGGAACCACTCAACGTTATAGACCCGGCGGTCATCCACCCACTCGACCAGCCCAAGCGTCCGCGTGTATTTGATCGCTCGACCATAGATCTCCCCCACGCGAACCAGAGGCTGACCACCGGGCTCAAGCTCGATGATCTTGCCGTCGTCAGGCTTGGGGTGGCTATTGTCGGCGCCTATCTGGGCCATCATGCGGGCGAAAGCTATGGAGTCTTGCTTTGGTCTCATACAAACAAGATTAGAACATATGTTCGAATACGGATCCCGCACACAAAGAAGAGCCCACGCCTCCCTTGAGAGACGTGGGTCTGAAACTGCGAAGACGGATCAAACCGTCATGTCATTCACCCGAGCTCCGCCTAAAGGGGACGCGACCACTGGCCCCTTGGTGGTGACGTTGTACGCGGGCCAGCCAGTCGCCGTCGTCGCTTGTGGCCCGGTTGCCTCCACAGCCGCCTCGGGCTCCGAGACTGCACGGGCCGAGCGCTGATACGTGGCCGTGCCAAAGCGAAGATCTGGACCAATCGTGTCGGCGATGATCCGCCGAGCTTCACGTCGTTCCCCGTCCTTGTCGTAAGACCGGAACTCAAGCTCTCCCGACACCGTCACAGGGTCGCCCTTCTTCAGAGAAGTAGAAGCGTTCTCCGCAAGCATCCGGAACGCAGACACGTTGTGGAAGACCGGTTCGCCATCTCGCCACGTGCCATCTGGGTTCTGAATCCGCTGGTTCACGGCAACGCGGAGTTTCGCGTGCGGAGTGCCGGATTCCCCGATCGTCAGTTCAGGATCTGCGACCAGGTTCCCCGCGATAATGATGGGGATCTTTGTATTCATGATGGATTACCTTCCTTAGTCGACGGGCCTCTCCCGACGGACATCTGTGCGTTCAAGGACCAGCAATCTCAGGACCGTTCAATGACGCGTTCGGTCCAGGGGCGCCTGCATAGCTTGGACTCGCCGCCACGGAACGGTCAGCACTTACCGCGGCGAACTTCCCTCCGAACCCAGGAGGATCCGAGACCGCCAGGATCCCCTTGGTAGCCCCGGTCACCCTCCCCAGAACGGACTTGGCGATGTCGACACGCGACGTCGGTACCCAGCCATCCGCGGAATCGTGCTTCAAATCCTTCTCCGCTCTTATCACCGCGTCTGCCCAACCAGCCAGATAGGAAGCTGACTGCGCTCCACGATCAATGCCGTGGGCCCGCAGGACCGTGTAGGCAACTGATTCGGCCTCTACTTCCGCCAGGCCGCGATGGTTCGCGCTGCTGCCATACAGTCGCCCAAGGCGGTCGTCCGGTCCGTGCAAAAGGACGTGACCGAGTTCGTGGGCAAGAACCGCTACCCGCTCCTCGTCGTTCATCCAGGCACCAACTTGAATTCGACGAGCATCAAAGTCGGTATAGCCACTGGTGTAGCCCTGTTGAAATCCGGAAACCTCAACCCGGAAGCTGTGTTCCTTCGCAACCTCACGCAGGGAACTCCACAGATTACCCACGTCCGCCCCACCTTGAGCATCCGCGCGGGGCACCAGCAACGGCGTGCCTTCCGTTTGGGTGACGTCAAAGACAGCCTGCCCGCGCCAACCAGTGATCACGTTCTTCTTGCCTCTGCTGACGGCATCAGCAGGTGCAGTCTGATTCGCTGGCAGGAGCTTGCGCCGTCCGTCGGCCAAAATCAGTTCCTGCATGGAGGCCGTCCGGGGCGCGATCACCCAGAGCGCGTGTTCTCCCCGCAGAACCGTTCGCCCATGCCGAGCCCACTCTTTGTAGCCGGCCACCAGGGTCGGCTCTTGGGTACCGCGCTGCGCCATTTGCATCATGAGCAGGGCGACGTTGCCCCCGGAGTACCGCCACAGTGTTGCGGAGGCGTCGAGCAGAACCTGCCAGCGCATGGGCGAATCAATGGCTTCCTCAAGTGCCGTGTGAAGTCCCCTGGTCAGGTCGGCTATGCGCTCCTCAGGTGACAGGCGAACGTTCGACGGCGGCGCGGAGGCTTCTTCAGCCCCGCTTGAGTCAGGATTCAGTTCAGATGCAGAGGCCACGACAGCCATCCTTCGTGCTTCTAGACAGCCCCAAGAAGGGATCACCTATTCATGTCGATGGAAGTTGGCAACGGCATGACGGAATCAGCTGCTGGTCTGGTGGGTGCCCAACTTCCAGTCCTCGAAGTCCGGCTCGGCTGGCACGATCCTCATGACCGGTTCCTTGTGACTCTGCAGCCCGACGCACCCGGCCGTCCGCGTATGGGCTCGGAGACGTTCGACGCCGTGGGGCAGCCTCTCGTGGAACGCCAGCGGACCGAATCCCGAGTCATCTGACGTGAAGGACGCCGCTTCAGCCCGCTGAAGTGCATACAACTCGGCCACGATCTCCGAGTGCCGCCACCAACAATCCGGCACCACCGACGTCGTCAGCTGATACGTGGCAACAAACCATCGAACCCAGTCGAAAAGGTTCTGCCAGACCACCTCCGCCTGCGCCGACGACATGTCCCGCCAACGATGGGTCAAGCCAGTGTTGCGCGGCGACGGCTGGAACGAGGAACGGAACAGTTCCGCAGTTAGTTCGTCATCCAGGTCAGATACCCGCCCCACCTCGAAGTCAGAGTCATCCGCCTGAGTGCTCATAGATCAGCCTCATTGGTCGTTTCTTGTCGGCTCCTATGGCCGGCGGCCAGCTCTCGCTCCGTTTCCAGCTTCGAGCGTCCTAGCTCAGCGGCGTCCTTGCGCCTATGCCAGTCACGTAAGTCCAACAGGATGGGACGAGTTCGTCGTCCGAGCATCAGTGCAGTGCCAACCGGAAGGCGTCGGATCTCATCCAGGCGAATAACCGGACTCTCTCGAATCTGCTCTCCGTCTTGCCGTCCCTGCGAGGACCACGACCGGGTATTCAGGATCAGGCTCCGTTCCCCTAAGAGGCCCGCCAGCGAGCGCAAGTCACGCTCATCCGATCCCCCACCAAAGATGACCTTGATGATCGCGGAATCCCAGATGGTGGCCGCTTCCTCGATTGACCATCCACTCCGTGCCTGCGAAAGGGATTGCAGGACCACGAGCGTAGAGATGCCAATACCACCACCATCAGAGAGCACCACAGGCAGACCGGGCCACGGTGACAGATTCGCTATTTCGTCCAGGATCAGGGAAAGCGGTGGATCAAGTCGGCCTCCAGGTGAGACAAAGGCCAGCTCACGCGCAGCGTTGTCGATGTCGTCGATCAGAGCCGACAGGTAAGGGCCAGCGGCCGCCGCTCCAGAGCGTGTGCCAATAAGGTAAAGCGTCCCCCGCTGCCTGATGAAGCTCTTGGGATCGAACTCCTGAGCTTCGTCCTGTGGGTCCAGCGCCGCCAACACCCTCGGAGATGAAAGTGGGGCCACGGCGGCTGATACGCCAATCCAGGAGTTGGAAGTGTTCCGCGGGTCGTCTTCCAAGATCCCCATCAGATCTGCTTGCCACCCCAACGCCGCACCGGGACGCCCCAGAATATCCAGCGCCTCTCTGGCCAACACCGGGCTGGACGACCATCTGCGGAATGCCGCTATTCCCTCCCCTGACAGCGCTGCCGCATGGAGCAGGCACTGGAGCACGATCAGCGAGCGCTTTTGCCACGCGGCGTTCTCGCCCTTCATCTCTGTATCTGCGGTGATCACAAGAGCCCGTCGGGTTGCGATATCCGGGTCACCGCAACCACGTACCGGCGACCAGCGCAGGGTCGTTGGCAGACCCGACATGCCCTGAGGATCAAAGACTGTAACCGGCCGCCCATCAGACATCCGCGCTCGCATCGTGACCACCAGGTTGTCAGCTCGCGTTGATGTGGTGACAACAGCACCGGGCGCATCGAGAATCGCATTGATGACAACATAGAGGCCCTTGCCGGACCGAGGAGCCCCCCTGAATGACCATCGACTCTTCGGTGGAAACATGGATAGTCACCCCGCGGGAGCGCCCAAGTGTCCACGACACATCGTGAATGCTCGGCTTGCTGAGGCCGGGGCGAGTGTATTGCCCACGCTTGCGAACCGCTCTGGCTCCGAAGTCCCGAAGTATCTCCGCCCTGCCAGCGACGCCATCCCTGCTCAGAATGTCCTGCCGCAGCCAAGCACCGGACTGCTTCCAGGTTCTCCACGCCAGCGCCGCCCCGGCCGCGAGCGCCGCAAGCACCGTGAGGACGACTCCCACAATCCACCAGACTGCAGCCATGTCCAAGGTGCAGTTTCGGGAGGTACCAACAATCCAGTCCTGCCGGCCAGCAAGCAAGCCCACTCCCGCAGCGGTGTTGAAGAACGACGGCGGCCTCCCGCCGCAGCGTCCGGCGCCAGCAAACTGCGCGGCCGCTTGAACCAAAAGGCAGAATGCCATGTAGCCGGTCAACGCCCAGAGCCCGACTGAAACCAGAGGACTGCTGCTACCCAACCGCGCCCTCACAGGTGCATCCGGTCATCAGTGCCGAGGACTTCCAACTCGTCCGTGGTTACTCTGTTCGCAACAATGAACGAGCGGTTTCCTACCTTCCAGAGCCCGACGCCCTTGGGCAGGTTCTCGACGTGCTCACACTCAGCTTCGGTGAGACCCAGCGCTTCCTTGGTCAGGCGCATGGCGTCATGCTTTTGCCGATAGATGATGCGTGTGTCCGCTTCCGTCAGCAGCCCGAGTGCTTTCTGACGATGACCGCTGGTGCTGTCTCCAATCTCATTGAGGTCAGCCACTTTGTGCATGATGAGGAGGTTTGCAATCCCGTAGGTTCTCGCAAGGCGCCACTGCTCGCTCATCTTGGCCAACATGTAGGGATCGGCGAGCATCCGCCAACCTTCGTCGTACACCACAAGCCGCTTGCCGCCGTCGGGGTTTGTCACTGCCGCTTCCAGCCAGGTGGCACTGCAAGCTGCGGCGAGAGACAGCGCTTGCTCCGACGCCCCGATGAGAGCGGAAGTGTCCATGACCATCATTGGCGCGTCGGCGTCGAAGGCCACCGTGGACGGTGCATCGAACATGCCTTCCAAGTCGCCAGAGACCGTGCGCCGCAGCGAGTGGCTGACCGCTGCTCCGCCGTCCTTGCCGACAAGGGCGAGCGTTTCTGCGGAAGGACTCAAGAGGTGGTCCAGCACCATAGGAAGGGTCGGCGTCGAGTTTTCCGCGGTGGTCTCCATGAGGGCCATGTCGAGCGCGGTGTGCTCAACGGGATGCAACGGTGTGCCCTGACGCATGAGAGACACCAAGGCCACTATCAGTTGCCGACGCCGCTGCCGCACGACAGCCTTCCACTGAGTGTCGGACAGGGAACTGGGCCGTGGACCAGCATCCAAAGGATTGACACGTGCCGTGCGCCCTGGGCCAACGGAAATGACCTTGCCGCCAACTGCCTGAGCCACTGACACCCACTCACCTTTGGGATCCGATGCAACAGCCGCTTTCCGTCCCAACGTGATGGAGCGAGCAACCAGCGACTTCCCACACATGGACTTACCGGTGCCCACTGTGCCAATCACGACGATAGAAGGACCGCTGATGATTCCCTTGTCGTACAGGATCCACGGATCGTAGGAGAAGGCTCCCGAACCAAAGACGTCCGTTCCTATGTACGTTCCCTCGTGGCCAAGTCCTGACTCGGTGATGAAGGGGTAGGCCGCCGCGAAGGTCATGGTCGAGGCGCGGTGAGGTGCCGGCTGCAGTCTATGCGGTCCCCATAGTGACTGCGCTTCCCTGCTCCCCCAGTCGCCGGCAAGGCGCTCGCGGTCGCCGCGTCGCTCCAAGGCTTGGTCGATCCGCTGACCGAGTTTGCGCTTCTGCGGTAATGACTCTACGGTTGTCGCCTTCCTGAGCCTCTTGCGTTCGGCGCGAGTGCCCGACGGCGTATAGGTCACCTCTTGATTCTTGAGGCTCATCGCAATCCCCTTCCAAGGGGCAGTCCACCCGCAATGAAGGCTGCCCACTGCTGCCCCGCCAGTAATCGAAGTTCTACAAAGGCGCCGGCTGCTGCGGACTCGAGTTCGTGGCGGTGTCGGGCTAGATCCTCCAGGGACGCTGCGGTTATCGTCACGAAGGCCGTCGGACGTACATCGCCATGCCCGGCAACGATCTCTTCTTCGCGTTGCGATACTTCTTCTTCCTCGGCTCGCTGCTCCCGCGTCGTGGGCCGGTCGAACCGGGCATTGATCCTTCGCCGGGTTTCATGGGCCTCCTGGGCCGATCGGATGTCCCGCAGCGCCTCCAAGGTGGGGACAGTGCGAATCACCTGCGTCACTGTGTGCCGGAAGTCGCCCACATAAACCAGCGGGTGCAGGAATCCGGGATACACCTTCTGCCGGGGCCACTCTGCGACCCAGAAAGTCTGGTGGAATCCGGAGTCCGTGCGGAGGTAAGTCCAGTGCTCCTCCACGGCCATCGGGCTCGAACTCAGTCGCCGATTTCCGGCCGGCGGGGCATCCTGCGGCTCGCTGTCTTTCTTCACCGACCCTCGCGAAACCGTTTCAGGATCAAAGGAACCCCTGAACACTTCAAGTAGTCGGGACTCCGATAGCCACTCGTCCACCCGGACTCCATGAGTTGCCAGGGATGTAGTGATTGCCTGTACCTCCAAACGCAGAACACGCTCGAGTCCGCCCATACCTCCGCCGGACTCTTTGATGCGCCTCCTCGACTTGGCGGTATCCACAACCACGGCCAGCAAGACGTCGTGACTCATGGCGGATCCGGCTGCAGCAATCAAGTCCTGATAGGCCAGCTCACCCCACGAACTGCCTCCCGGTCGACCTCCATTTCGCATGATGGTGTGATCGTAGAAGTCTTGGAGCGCTGACGATGGATACGGAACCGTGTAGTCCTGAACGGCGATTCTGGCTATGTCCGAACGCTGGGCGAGTCCTGCTTGTACCCGTGACCATGCCTGAGCGGCCCACGCCTTGTCATCGTCGTCGAGGAGAGCGAATGACCTGGTGGTGCAACGCAAGACGACCGTTGCTTCCTTCCCCTGAGGGTCGACGATAAAACACTCTCCACGGCTCGTCATCTGAAGTTTGAGGCTGCCAAGTCCTCCTGGCAGTGCCAGCTTTCCGGCTTTCAGCGCCTTCTCGGGCCGGACGATATAGCGAGTCTGGCCCAGGATCAGTCGGACGAAAAACAGGGTGATGAGGCTGACCCATATTGGATAAGGGATTCGAGCATGTTGGAGTACGCCCATGAGCATGAGCACCAGCCAGATGGGACTCATCGTTGTCAGTCCGACCGGACCTCCCGTCGCAGAGGCAATAATTGCCGTCAGGATACCGAGAGCCAGCAACACGAGCTGGTACCACTTCAACCCCATGAAAATGCCGCGGCGCTCGTACCGGGGAAATTTGACGGCCTCCAGGGCGCGCGTATCTTCAGTCATGGGGTTTCTCCGGTGGGAAGTGCCCCTCAGAAGGCTTGGGCCTTATGGGCGGCAATTGGGATGCGGGTAGCGCACTGCCGGGACTTCGCACTTCGGGCTGCCGAGGGGTCCTCGCCCGGTTTGCCTTTGCCGGTCCGGCGGTCGGCGTTCGGTCTGTCTGCGACGGTGTCGCAGACGACGATTTCCTACTCGACTCGGCTACGACCTCCCCGCTCACCACGTCGTCCTGTCTGGCGGCTCCTCCGCGGGCAGAGCCTGCTCCGTTCGACGCCGAAGGGTTTGCACCTGAGGCGGGTACCGGCGTCGTACCCGTTAGGCTGCGCGGTAGTGGCACAGACGGTGCCAGTACGCGCGGTGGGATGTCTTTGCGACTTGAAGGAATTGGTCGAGCTAGTGATGATCTGCCCAACATTGAAGCGATCGTCATGCGGCCACCGAGTTGGCGACTGAATTGCCTGGAAGCAACGCTGCTGCTGCGAGCAAGAACGTGGCCGCCGCCAGCCGTTTGAGCAGCGGCTGCGAGTTCGCCACCCGCAAAGCTCACCAGCCTCAGCGCCATCAAGGGCGCTCCGCAGGCAAGAACCATGCCAACAGTGCCGGCCGCCAACCCTGCGAAGGACGTCGAATCCGCAAACAGCTTGATCGCCGCCGCAAGAATCGTCGCCGCCAGAGGTTTCGCCAGCAAGAGCGCGACGACGACTTCGCACCACCGTCCGGCCCAGGCCTTTGACTTCTCCCAGGGCATCATCATGAGGGCGACGGGGGCGACAGCCGCCAGGACGGCGAGGGCGAACGTCCTGAAGATCATCGAGCACATGAGGATGAACGCGAGAATCCACACCACGATGACCGCCATTACTGTCACTATCGCGCCGCCGACAGCTCCGCCTTGGTTGCCCGGCGCCAAGGAGATGACGTTCCATTCGCGCTCGGAGCCTTCGGGAGCGCGTTCGAATCCGAAGAGCCGCATGAACACGACGTAGGGGTCTGTCCCGATCGACTCTAGAAGAGCGGTCGAAGCAGAGTCGGTCACGCGGGTGAGCTGCTGGACAAGGTAGACCGCCGCGGCAACCAACGGTACCGCAGCCACTCCCCCGACGACTGCCCTGATCAGCCGACGAGGTTGCTGGCTGATCAGTCCGGAAAGGAGTTGAAGAATCATCACAACCACCAGTGGAGTCATCATCACGATGACCCACCAGTTGGTAAGTCCGCCGATAGCCGCCCATTGCGAATCGTCGACTTCGGAAACACTGAAGGCCCCCGTGATGAACCCCCACATCCACGAGGCAATGTTCTGCAGAACGTTCGCGAAGATTGAAGTGATGGAACCTTGGACGCCGTCGTTCGCTTGAGAAACCAGCCCGCAGCCGGGCGGCCACCAACCGTTAAGGTCACACTCGATAGGCATGATCGCGAGCGGCTAGAAGCCCAACGGAAAGGCCGTCTGAGACCACAGTATGTAGCCGTTGATACCGCCGAGGATTGCCGCGACCGGCCCGGTCCACAGCAGGATTACCCCACCGCCTGAGGCAAGCCGCGACGATTGAGTCAGTTTGCCGGCCAACAGCATCGCTGCTCCGATGATCGCCACGATTGCAATGACGATGAAGGCGCCGACGAGGATGCCGCCGCCGATCTGCTTTAGGGACTCAAGAAAAGGAAAGTTCGCGTTTGGCGTGATCCCAGGATCCACCGCTGCCAGTACCATCTGGTGCTCCATCCAGTCGTCTTCCAATGGAATGAGCTGTTGAGCTCACGACTTCATGGGGGTGGAGGGAGGGAACGACATGACGTCCGACCACGGTACCCACTATCGTCTGTGGGTCCTGCCAAGAAGTTGTCATCCACGTGCCACTAGCTCGGATGCAGGAATCTCGGATTGCACGTCTATCCATCCATCAGGTGGAGCAGATTAATCTGCGCGTGTCGCCAAAAAACTCTGAGACTGCGATGACAAGATTGAAGCTTCATGTAGGGAAAGCTTGGTGGCATCGTCGCCGGTAGGGAGTTCCGGTGAATGCATCACCAGTATCAGTCGTGCGCCAAATTCATCCGGGTGCACGGTGGTGGAAGGTCGACTTTCACGCACACAGCCCCGCATCATTCGACTTTGGATCAGACGAAGGCAAGCCAGCCACCGTTACTACCTCCTTCCGCGACTGGCTTCTGGCGTATATGCGAAATGACGTCGATGCAGTGGTAGTGACCGATCACAATTCCCACGAGGGTATCGATCAGGCCCGCGCAGAACTTGCATCAATGCGCGAGCAAAATACAGATGGCTTCCGAGAGCTCGTTCTATTCAGCGGAGTTGAGCTAACTGTTGACGGCGGCTATCACCTGCTCGGCGTTTTCGGGCCAGATACACCGAGTGAGGATATTAATGCCCTTCTCCACGTTTGTGGCTACACCGCTCAACGTGGCAGCAGTCTGGGCACTACCAGAATGTCCTTTGCTGAAGTCGTTCAGACGATCGTAGAAAGGGGCGGCCTAGCCATCCCCGCTCATGCTGATGCCTCAAAAGGGCTATTCGAGCACGACCGGCGCAATCAAGAGGATCTCGTGCAGTCGCGGCGCATAGTTGCCGTCGAAACTGTCACAGACCCCGGATCGAAACGTGCCGCAGACCTCGGGTGGGTGAGGGTGCTTGGATCCGATGCGCATCATCTTGACGACGCGGGGTGCCCAGAGGGCATGGAAGCTAAATATCCCGGAAGTCATTTCACCTGGGTGAAGATGGAAACACCGGATCTCTTTGGAATCAAACTCGCGCTATCCGACGGTGAGCAATCAGTCCTGCCGACAAAGGCGGGCGAACTGAACCCGAATGATTTCTCCCATAGCGTGATTGATCAGGTAGTCGTTCGCAAGGGCAATTCCGAGGCGACGTACAAGTTTGGGCCATGGATGAATACGATTATCGGTGGGCGTGGCGTAGGAAAGTCCACCATCATCGAACTCCTGCGACTTGCAATGGGCCGCTTCTCAGACCTACCGTCCACACTTCAGGAAGACAGCGAATGGTTCTCGCCCTGGCCAGGACGCAACACGACATCCCGCTTTTGGGATCGTGACACTCGAATCGAGGTCCATCTCCGTCGACTTGAGCAGCAGTACCGTGTCGTGTGGCAAGGCAGTACCCCTGCTACCTCTGTGATTGAGATACTCCAGGGCAAGGAGTGGAAGAAAGAAGGCGGTTCGCCTCGTGACCGCTTCCCACTGCTGATAAACAGCCAGAAACAAATATACGAGACGGCTCGAGACCCGCAAAGCCTGCTGAAGGCGATCGATGATCAGCCCTCCATCGGGTATGTGACGTGGAAAGAGACTTTTGACGAACTCTGTGGCGAGTACCGTACTCATCGGGCCGCGATAAAAGAACTCCAGATTAAAATCGACTCTGAGGACCGGGTAAGAGGGAAGCTATCCGACGTTGTTGCGGGCCTGGCCCAGATAGCAAAGCTAAGAGATTCAGACGAAGCCCGAGAACTTGACCGGCTCACGCAAGAAGAGCAGAGGGCAATTCGAAAAGAGTCCCTGGCAACAACGTTCGAAGCATCCGTTGCGAAATTAATCGACGAGTACCGCGATCTAGAGGATAGCCAGGAAGACGGTCCTCAGGCCGAGGAATTGTGGGAAGCTGAGCAGGCTCGCAGAAACTCGGTCGTCCAGGCCTACAGTGCAATCGACGACGCGGTGCAGGTGTTGAAGGCGTCCCGAGAGATCTGGGGGGCCGTGGAAAGTGGCTCTCCTCGCCACCTCCGGATGGAGGAACTGAACCAGTATCTTAGCCAGGGGACCGACCAAGGCGCGTCCGGCTTAGTCGAAGGACTCGGAGATCCAAACGAAGCTAACGCGCGGCTGCTAGTCGAGAAGAGCGATTTGGAGGCTAGCCTTGCTGATATCCGAAAAGCAAGAACCAAACAATTGGGGCTGGTCAGTGACGCAGAAGAAACGCTAGGTAAAATCACCGAGCATCGTTCGGAATTGACCGTGCGCCGGGCAGCGTTGGTAAGCCAACTTAGTAGTGACGATCTCAAGATCCAAGTTCTTGCACAGGCGGACGATACCTTACTTGAGGCGGATCTGCGCCGTCTAGTGCAAAAATCGAACTCATTTGATTCGGTCTTCTCGAGTGACGGTCTCCCCGGAATTCTCGGCCATCCCTTTAGGCCCAAGCGCGACGTTCGTGTCGCTAGCCTTAAGACACTACTAAAAGAGATCCGCGCGAATGGTTCGGAAGCTCCCTCGCTGGAAAAAAGCCTCAAGACTGCCATCGACCAGCGGTTTTTCACGCATGTTAAGTTGATCGATGAACATACATATCAGACCGAGATCGACCTCTGGTTTCCAGAGGATCGTCTAAGGGTGCAATACAAACAGGACGGCGTCACCAGTTTCCGGGAGCTTGGCGAGGGCTCCCCAGGCGAAAAAACCGCGGCCTTGCTCGCAGTGATTCTTCAACTCAGTAACGATCCTTTGCTCCTTGACCAACCAGAAGACGACCTGGACAACAAGCTCATTTACGATCTCGTGGTTGCTACCCTTAAGAGAATCAAGACCAACCGACAGGTAATCGTTGTTACCCATAATGCCAACGTAGTTGTTAACGCCGACGCCGAACATGTCACCATACTTCGCCACGGCACCATGCCCGATGTCGAAGCTCATGGGTCGATCCAGGAAGCGACAATTAAGCAGTCGATCTGCTTGATCATGGAAGGTGGCAAGCCCGCCTTTGAAGCACGATACAAGCGCCTAATGAACTGACAACCAAACGTCAAACAGGCTTGTCTTTTACTCTCGCGATCACCGCACTGGTCGAGGGTGCTGCGGTACTCGACCACGTATTAGAAGCCGAAACGGCACCGAAGCCGCATTGGATGGCGACTGGCCGACGAGTCGACGGGACAGACACAGAGATGCGAAAGTCTAGTTATTGCTCAATGAGCCACAAGATGGATGTCCAGGAGCATGCAGCGAAGGCCAAGCCATGCCACTAGGACGTCGGGTTCCGAGGATCCAAGATCAGCGCGCTCAACACCGCCTGCGTACGCCGAGGTTACAAAACACTCCTAACTCGAATTTGGCGTTGCAGATCCTGCCACTAACCTATTGACCATGAAGCCTATAGTTATCGTCGACGCGAATGCCCTGCATGGTTTGAGAGCGTTTTCGAACCCGGATGTAAAAAGCGTGCTCACTCTCTCCAAAATGAACCTAATTAGGGCCATTATTCCGAGGGTTGTCGTGCAGGAACTCTCCCGCCAAGGTGCGAAAGAGTTCAACGACAGGTGCTCGTCATTGCGTAATGCGGTGAAAAGCTTCAACGACACAATCGGTGACGCCCAGACATTCGGCCTCCTCGTTTCACCCGCAGAAGTAAGGAGTGAGGGCCCTGCGCCTATAGGCAGGGCCGCATTCTCCGACGCAATGATTGCGTACCTACACGGCCAAAAAGTGGAGACGCCATGCTACCCGGACCTCGCTGTCGCGGATCTTCTCGCTCGAGACCTTGACCACCGAAAACCGTTTACCGAAGGGGGCAAAGGATTCCGGGATGCGCTCATCTGGGAGACTATTCGCGAGGTGTGCAACGAGGTGACCATCCCCGGCAGAGCTGTTGTCTTCACTACAAAAAACTACAAGGACTTCTGTGCTGGGAAAGACATGTCGCTGCACAGCCAACTGCGAGATGAGATCGACCCCAATCTGCCGTTTCATGTAGTCGAGGATCTAGGCGCTCTGCTTGCTCATCGCGAAATAAGTCCCCTAATCGATTCACTACGCGTGTTTGACCAAGCTTTCACGACCGATCGGTTGGAGAAACTTGTCGATGACGCCCTTATTGCTCTCGATGGCCAGGATCTCGAACCCACCATCGGCGTCTATGAGGGCGACGGGTACACGACCATTCCCATCAACACTGGGCTGAGCGACGCAGCTTTCGACGGGGTCGCCCCCAAGAACGGCACGATTAAACACGAGGTCTTCCGCACTGGCGATGCGGACGAAATGACGCTCCGCGTGACGGTCGACGCAGAGTGCGGCATCGAGGGATTCATCGACAAAACCGAGTACTACGCGCAGAACACAGATTCTTACTCGTATTACGAGGACTGGAATCGCCACGTCATCCGCGCAAGCAAGTTGTACGGGATCCGTTTCGTCTTAAGTGGGGACTTTACGGAGTCAACCATAGACTCGGTCAAGCTGTCAGTGGATGGGGCCGAGGAGGTTGCTTCCTGATGTTTGATCAGTTCGGAGATGCCCCCTTGGCCTGGTCGGTCTCGCAGCGACTGGTTCAGACCTTCCGTTGCGGCGTGGAGGCAAAACGGCTATCCAGCCGGCAACCGGCCCCGAGTTTCCTCGCATAGGCGGACCGAACGCATCTATGTTTTTTCCACGACTATTCATACAGGGCAGCGTAGTGGTGAATCTACACGAAGTGAGTGGGGCACGGACCCGCAACGTCAAGGTCTCGGACCCTGGGCGTCGCCGCGGATCCTCTCCGTGTCACATCGGCAACTTCTGGCCCAATGGAGCCAGGCTCATATCCGCCTCCCTAGCAGGTCGAAGTAGGCACTGCCGTGATTCCAATCAATTGGATGCAGAAGCGTTCCCGCGGACGGGTTAAGCGCGCTATACATCATCCCCTCCCCGGCGTAAATTCCCACGTGCCCCCAGTTAAAGGCACCCTGAGGGTTCTGCACGACAAGGTCTCCGACCTGAGGGTTATCGGTCATTCGTCCGACCCGCCACTGCTCTACTCGTGGCAGTTCGATACCAACTTGACGATAAATCCACTGTACAAATCCCGAACAGTCCCAGGCTTTGAAAGCCGTACCGCCCCAGACGTAAGCACCGCCCACACCTGTCTGCGTGAAGCGTAAAATGTCCTGTCGGATTTGAGACAAGCCTTCTGCTGAAACAGGTTCAGGAATGCCGCTCTCCCCCGTGGCGCACGTCCGGACAGTGGTACCACCCTGGAGCAGGTCAACGATAGCTGTCGCCTGTGGTTCCCATCGAGCATAGAGCTCTGGAAACGCAGATACTTGGACTGCTTGGGCTGCTTGCCCCTTGCTCATGGCAGACCAGCCCGGCACATCCAGCAAACCTCGAGGACTACCCTGATTCGGTCCAGAAGGCCCGCCATAGAATGCCCGTGCGTTGTAAGAAACGTCCATCAGCTCTGCAACGGTTCCCCATCCAGCCGCTGGCCGCTGCTGTGCCGAACCTACTGAGTCGTGGTCACTCCCAACCCCGTCATGATGAAACTGAAACGACGCAGGGACATTCGCGTTGGCCAGCATCCGGAGGGTCGACTCCTGGAGAGACATCATAATGGCGATCACCATCGCCTCACGAGGAACGCCAAGTTGCTTCCCTACGGAAATGTACCCCTGTGCCACAGCAATCTGCCCTGTGGAGAGTCCAACGGCTTGACCATCCGGCCGAGATCCACTGTTCTCGAGGAAGTTTTGCGTGACAGCACCGCTGCTCGACACACACCCAACATGTGATTCAGGCTTGTCGCCCGGCAGGGCCAAAACGGCGGCACTGAAGAAAGCAGTCAGGGAAAGCACGATGACGAGGACGACAGCGGATGCAGCCCGCACAAGCGTTCGGCGCCTGACTAGGCCCATCGCCAAAGCCGGATGCGGCATCAGTAAACGATCCGGCTAGTCGAAGCATAGAAGCCGACCATTTGGCACCGATCAGGAGGGGCGGTCGCTGCCGGCGGGCAATTGGCTATGACACTGACCGGTGCTGTGTATGAATTGCTGCTACTGACTGTCTGGTCAACGACCTTGAGTCGAACCGTGCAGACATGAAGCCCCACCCACGGAGACGGGCGTTCGCGAACTTTCACGAGTTCGTTGTCGCACGCCATGGATTCGAACGCGGCTACCCTGTAGGCGCCTTGGCCCGCAAGCGTCGCGTAGGACCCCGCATTTATGCCCGTTGCCTCAAACTCCTGAACGAAGACGGCCAATGGATTCGATCCGTCAGGGAGGACGAACCACCAAGCCCGAATTCGAGCGTACACCTCTGTATAGGACGAGCTTCGGGTGTCCCAGCTATAGATAGCCACAGCGGCCGCGGAAGCAAGCGCCCGATAATCGGCCGTGACAGGCGGAACGGACGCCGGCACTTTAGAGAGCGCAGCTGGCCCCGTTGGTTTCGGCGTAGGCGTCGGTGAAGCGCTCGGTGGAGCCTTCCGGGTTTGAGGCTCTGCCGATGGGAAATCGGTCCCTCTCGTTGACGGGGACTCCCGCGGTGCGACCAGAACCAGAATGAATGCGCCAAGGATGGCCGCCAGTGCCAGGCCAAATAACCACCGACGAGTTCTTCGCCCATGCAAAAGGGATTCAACCATGTTTTCCTCCTGGCCTGTTCATGCTCAGCTCGCCAATGAGCAACATGACTCAAACAGCCGAAGTTATGGAACTGCGAATGACTCTCCACGCCGTTTGATACAGGCGACGGGCCGTGCCGATTTGAACCGCCACATATCGATCAGTGACTTTGAACTGCTCGGCAACCGCCGCTATTGCAACCTGCCGTTCGACGCCGTGATGTTCGGGCAGAACGATTGCTTCGGCTACTCCCCGCAGCAGCGGACTCGGCAGACAACCAACGGCGTGCCGGCACAGACCGGGCATGTCGTGCACAGCTTCGGGATCTACCTCCAACGCTTGGCTTATTGTCTTTGCAGTCTGCCGAACCGCGGTGACTGCATTCCAGCGGCGACGGTCTTGCGGCGACGGAGGGGCGTATCGTCTTGGCTCGGTAAGGCTGCCCACTGCCAGGCGCCATACCGGAGCTGACACAGCGGCCCGAGTCAGCCCTAGAACCATGTGCGCCCATTCTTGATCGACGATCTCCTCGGCCTCGCGGTAATCACGGGACACGACGAGCACGGTTAGCTGCTGGAGAATGCCCGAGCTCTCACCGTTGCCCGGATCCAAAAGCAGCGGTAGCGTCTTGTGGCCGAGTTCTCTGCGGACGTGCGCTGCGCAGACATTCCCGGTGACGCCTTGCACCCAGGCCTCGAACGGAACTCCAGGGATCTGTCGGTAGTTTCCGCGTGCCACCCCGTCCCAGACAGCCATCCTGATGTCTTGCATGACGTCGTCCACATCGCACGAGCGGCCGATCCGGGCCAAGTGTGAGATGACGTAGCGACGCACGCCTTCAACCGCTCCCATCATTTGGTCGACGGAGACTCGCAGGTCCGGTGTCACCGGACTCAGCAGCGAAATGTCCACCGGGGATGAGTTTAAGTTCTCTATTTCAGCGTTGCCCGCCAGGTGTTCCAGGCTCATGGCTCTCACCGCTTCGACTAACGGATTCGAATATCTCCAGCGTCACCCGATGTGGCGACTCGACGTGGCAGTAACGACACTGACCACAACACAAGCTTCTAAAAACTATTGTCAAAGGTAATTAAAGTATCGTCAAGACCCAAGTTCTTACTTTTTGCATGTTGTTCAGCAAGAATGGAGCCATGCCACGGATTACGCAGCCTCACGACGACGCCTGGTCGCCTGACGTTGAAGCCGCCGTGGCGACGTTCGGGAACCGCTCACGGAACGAAATTCTGAGGTTTCTGACGGCAAATGGTCCTGCGTCCAGAGGGGACATCGTCGCAGCCGTCAGCGCCGGCGAGCCCAGCGTAGCCAAACACCTCATCGCACTTGAACAGGTCGGCGCCATTGAGGTCGATGTGGAGGCTGGGCGGCGTCACGGCCGCTCCCCCCGATACTCGGCCAATCCTGCCCGCATCAAGGAGTTGCTGGACGCCCATCTCCGGTATGTCTTGGAGGAGTAGCCGCGGCACGCTCCCCATTCGGGTGCAACTCGATGTCTTTGTTCAGATACTCGGAGATTGCGCGAAGCGTTTCCGGCGAGACGTCCCCGAGCGTCCTAGCAGCGAATGACTTCACCCGGGCTGCCCTCAGTGACTTCACAAACTCCAACTGCGAGTCGATGCGTTCGGGAACGTCGCCTTCGACGCCGTTTAGCAAATAGGAGGGATCGACGTCGAACATCTCGCAGATAGCGGCAAGCAGCTGCGGATCGCTGACCAGGCGGCCTGTTCCATCCTTCATGTAGAACCATCTTGCTCGAGAGATCTTGATGCCTCGAGACCGGAGTCCGGCCTCAATCTCCCTGAAAGTGACGGGCGAACCCCTCTCGGCCACAACGACGTCGAGCAGCAGGTTTAGCCGGCGGGCAAGGGTAGCCTGCGGCGACAACTCGCCGTTGCGGCTAGCGTCTTTTGCCGGCATACTCCACTGCCTCGTTCCAATAGAAATACTGCTGCTGCCCTCAGTATTCCGCGAGCGCAGTGACTAAACAATCAACCCCACCTTGAATCTAGTCCGCTGCCTACATGAGGCGTATCCTGATGCTGTAGACCCGTCTACAGCATCAGCCTCCACAATCGCGAGCCGTGGTTTGAATGTCGACATCCATCTTGATGAACCGAACACGGAGCCAGATCCTTCGCTTTCTCATCAGAAGCGGGCCATCATCCCCCGGCGTTTTAGCGTCGGGACTTCAAGCTTCTCGAGCAACGGTTCGGCGTCATCTCATCGTCCTTGAGTCGGCTGGTTACATTCAGGCTTTGGCCGACGAGCGTTACTCCGCTCACGCCTCATTCGTCGAGTGTCAGCTCATTGACCTAGCCGCCCAGTACTCAGTGCAAATGCCTCCTATGACTGCGATCCCGCTTGTTCAGGACTAGAGCCAGCCAGCGGGAGACCGTAGAACCACTCCTCGACCGATCGCTCCCACTTTTCGGGGTCGACATTCCACTCCAGAGAGTGGCCCTCAGCTTCAAACTCCACCAATCTGACTAGGTCCGGCCTCAGACTGGCAGCTTTCTTGGATGCTTCGAAGGGCGTTGTGGCGTCCTTCTCTCCATGGAGTACGAGAATCGGTTTGTCCAGTTCAATTGCTCGCGCCAACCAGTCCAGGGAATCGAGACATATAGGTTCAGCAAGGCCGGTCACCCACCGGAGGGCCTTGGATCGAAGAATGGTGAAGCCCACATGCACAAGTGGCCGAGGAAGTCCGGCCGCCTTGGCGTTCGATGCCAGGGTCGTTCGCCAGTCGAAGACTGGCGCGTCGAGAACCATCCCCGCTACTCGCGAGCAACTCGGCGACAGGGCCGCTGCTTGAAGGGCGATGGAAGCGCCCAGTGACCATCCAAAAAGGACAATGCGTTCAGCGCCATTGGAAATGGCGTAGTTGATGCCGGCATCGACATCGCGCCACTCGCTTTGGCCGAGGTTGTAGCGGCCATCGTACGACGGCGGCGCATCGCCGTCGTTGCGGAACGAGACTACCAGCGACGTCACTCCCAGACGCCTCGCGATGGGTATTCCGCGAAGAGTTCCGGCCCTCTTGCCCCCCATTCCGTGGATATGGATGGCCCAGACACCGGATGCGTCGTCGACACTGGCCGGCGGATCGAACCTCCACGCTGGGGCGACACCGTTGTCGACTGGAATCCAAACGTCCCTATACGGCAGTTCAAGTTGCTCCGGTTTCGAGTAAACGTACCCACTCCATATACCTGCCTTGGCTTGTTCAAGGTCCCCCGAGTCCACTCGCTCAACTACCCGGACTACTGAGTTTCGGTCAGGGTGGGAGACAACGACCGGTCCGAGGCATGCGTGGCCCGTCCCCTGCTCAAACCACAGGCTGTATCGTCCCGGCGCTCTCGTTTGTTCCGTAGCGGGGAGTTCGATTTCTAGAGATCCGTCCCCATTGGTGTGAACAGCCCGAACGTCCAGACCCTCACGACGGCTGTAATTTGGTACTACGACGTGACGAGCGAAGTAGGCTGCACCGGAGACGCCTGCAAGCAAGGCCCCTGATGCAGCAAGAACTCCGACCCTTATGGCCCTACGACTGGTGGCTGTCGGCATCGTCCACCCCCTCGGCCCTCTTGCGTTCGTCGATCACTTGGCGGAGCCGCACCAGGGTTTCCGGAGAAATCCCCTGCAACTGACGAGCAGCGAAGTTCCGCACACGTGACTCACGCAGGGTGCGAAGAAGTTCCAGTTGAGCGTCTACAAGCTTTGGGATCTCGCCGGCATCGTCCAAGAGATAGTCACGATCCACTCCAAAGAACTCTGCAAGATTGCGAAGCAGCATGGGATCGGTCGCCAGTGAGCTGTCCCCGCTGCGCATGTACGCCCAGCGGGAGCGGGAAAGTGGCGTTCCACGCTTACTCATGTGCCGATTAATCTCGGGGTAGGTCAATGCCTCCGATTCCCCGGCCTCGTAGAGGTCCAGCAATAGGTTGAGCTTCCGAGCCAATCTGGCCTGAGGGGTTTCGGAGGAAGTTGCATCATCCGTCATGTCGCTCGCTCCCCCTTCCGTCGACGAACTGGAACTTGGCGCACGATCGGTCCCGCGAGGTAGTTCTCTGCAGCGTTCAGAACATTGAGGTCATGGATGTCCAAGGAGCTGCCTAAACCGGGCTCGACTAACAGGGCGTCCTGTACTTCAACAAGCATTCTATGGAGTCTTTGTGCCCGGTCCTGTTGGCTGATCATTTCGGTGCCTCGCACGAGCCGAACGTCTTGCCGTTTCTTTGTTGTCTTTTCCCAGATTTTCGTGAGGCTGCTGACCAACTCGTCCTCGGTCACGGACTCCCTATAGCGGAGAACTCGACGCGCAACAGGCGGTATGCCCAGACCTAAGCAGAGGAAGAACATGGCGGCAATGACCGCCGCGTCATAAACGGGCGAGATCGCACGCATAGCATCCAGGCGCCCTTGCAGGTGCAGAATGTCCATGACCAGCACCAGGATTACAAGGAGAACGGCAAAGACGCAGCCAACCCCGATGCACGTAAATGCCCTACGGAAGTAGGGCATCAACATGTCACCGCGAAAGTGGAAGCACGTAACACCGGTAACGCCAACCACGTAGCCGATGTATAAGAACTGGATTGATGAGTAGAGGGCAGCAGCCGGCTGGTCACCGAAATCCACCATGAATCGAGTCGAACTGCCCTGAGTGACGACGGCGCCGAAGCTGGCTGCGAGACCCAGGATCACCCCGGCCAAGAGAATTAGACCAGCCCGGTCTCCTTTTCCGACCGTCTCATCTGCCGTCGCCGCCCGGATGATAGCTCTCGAGAGGAAGTAGATGCCCACGACCATGGATATGTTGGCCAACAGGTCCACAAGGTTGCGGCCGCCCAAGGCAGAATCAATCCCCAAGTAGACCTGATCGATGTTAAGCGTCAGCGAAACTGAAATCGTGATCGCGGCCGTCAGCACGCTGTGATCTCGCCGCCTCCTGGTTCCAGGGAGGAGACAGATGACGAGTAGCCAAATCAGAACTGCGGCCACAATCTGGATCATTCGAAGACCTTCTCGAACGACCGCGGCTCCCTGGCACTGTTCCGGATTGCTGCGGCGAAGAGATCTGCCAGCGATTCCGCAGCGGCCTCCAGGTCATCGGTGAAGCTGCTCCGGGCCAACACACGAGAGACTAGACCCACCGGAAGGTTTGGAAAGAGGACTTCGATGTAGTCGGCTGGGACGACTAATTCGTCGTGCCTTAAGACCATGTGCCCCAACTCGTGGAGTACGAACTGCTGTCTGTGGAGTCCGGACGGACTGACCGCATGCAAGATGATCTCGACATCGTCAGTTGAAAGCCACAGACCACAAAGCGAACCGCCATTTAGTACACCCGCGGCTTCGATCTGAATGGGACGATGCCGGACACCCTCGACCACTTCGACAAGCCTTTCCAGGTTCAAGTGGGCTGGGAGCTGTAACGCATCGAAGGCATTCGCGGCGCGTTCCGCCGGCGATTGGCCAGAGGGATATGTGAAGTCGTCCATGAGCATCCCCAGTGATGCGTTCATTTGGTTCGTTCTCGGCCCACGCGAAAGGCGCATATCGAGCCCGTAGCGAACCCTTAGTCCCATTGAACGCCCCTACTCTGGACATGTCCAGAGTCCCACGATGGTTCCGCGCCGTCGAACTGAAACAACATTGCCACAGGTGGCCCGAAGCACCTGGCCACGACCGTTGACGGTCGACGCGCTTGTCAGGCGAAGTGTGACGATGCTGTTGGCTGCGAGCGAACTGAGCCTGGCGCCTCAGGAAAGGACGTTTAGGCTTTGGACATGACATACCCCGCGAATGTTCTTAGTGTGATGATCGCTTCTCCCTCCGACCTGCCCCAAGCCCGGGATGCTGTCGAAGAGGCGATCAGCAGCTGGAACGTGGCACACTCGCGCAACCGCCAGATTGTGTTGCTGCCGTGGCGCTGGGAGGACAACGCTGTTCCCACCCTGGGAGATCGGCCGCAGGCACTCATCAACGCCCAGGGTGTCGATCAGTCCGACATTGTGTTCGCACTCTTCGGCAGCCGTCTGGGCAGCCCCACCGGGGAGGCCATCTCGGGCACCGTCGAGGAGATCGAACGCGCCGAACAGCAGGGCAAGCATGTCCACGTTTACTTCTCAAATGGCCCGCTGCCCAACGACGTGGATGTAGATCAGTTAGCCGCCGTGCGCGATTTCAAGAATGCGCTTTTGAAGAAGGGCCTCCTTGGGGAATTCAGCACGCCCAACGAACTGAGCCACGAAGTCTGGAAAGCCATCGAGTTCGACTTGGCACAACTTGCTCTAGGAATGCCGAACACCCCTAAACCCACCGCTGGGGTGGACCTTCTCGTGCAACCCCGCGACGCCCGCGAACCGAAAGAGCTGAGTCGGCAGGGCAAACAGCAATACACCACCCGCCGATGGCTGGAAATCACAAACAAGGGCGGTAAGGACGCCGAGAATGTCCGCGTTGAGGTCGCCAACCCTGACGCGGGCCTGGTCCTGGCTGGGAGCGACGACGGCCCAGCAACCATCCATCGGGAGCAAATGCGAAAATTTCCCATAGTGATGATGTTCGGCGCCGGCCAGCCGATTGTCCGGGTCCTGTGGACAGAGGACGGCAAGGAGGAGTCGAAGGAATTCCACGTCGGCTGACGGGCCCGGGCTCAACTCCTTGCTTGTCGGAGGCCGGCCTGCCGGACGGGCAGCTAATGCAGGCAGGGCGATCTCGGTCTTGGGAGAGCACCAGCCAGGCCGCCACTAGATGGACTCCCGATCCCGCTCCTGTCGGGCTGTCTCTAGCAACACGCCAGTAGCGAGCTCCTACATTGGATCGAACGTGCACTTGCACCGCACGCACCAAAAAGCGGTCCGGTCACTCTAGTCGTGATTGGCCGCCCACAGGCTCGGGGCCCATCTTCAGATCCAACGGGATATCGGGAGCTTCCCGAGAATCTGCGCGCACAGCGCCCCCGGCCGGGTGGCGCATCACCGTCCGCGTCTCGCGGGCCGGTCGTTTCGGCGCAGGTATGTCTCCACTTCTGCAATACCCAGTATCGGAAATTCGGAACTTGAGAGCCGAGCCGACAACAGGCGTTCATCAACGATTACTAGCGGGACCACGGTCCAACTGCCCTTCTGTGCCGTGACGCCCAGTTCTGTGAGCGTTGTCGGGATGTGGCGCCGTACCCAGTCCGCCCTCAAAGCAAGCCGCTTGACCGCGGCTTTGTCGGATAACAGTAGATTGTCGATTTCGTTGGCGAGTTCAGCAGGAGTTCGTGCCACTTCGAAGTCCTTGGCCTCAACAACGTAGATTTGCCGGTGTTGCTGGTCGACCCCGATGGCGTCGATGTCCCCAAGGTCGGCACCGTCGATGTTCCTGAAATCGTGACGGCCGACCCTGTTCAGTCGACTTCTGACGCCGCTGAGCCCGGCTGCAGTGAGGGAGGCGGCGACCGCCAGTTCAAAGGAGTCACCTTTAGCGCTTCTGATCTTGTTGAGGGCCGCCTTCATGGGTTTGGTCTTGGCCTGCAGCCTGCCGGTCTTGAACTGTTCGAGCCAAAAGGATGCCGTCTGCCACAGTCGTCGACGACCGGAAACCAGTTCAGTTCCTCCAGGCGAAACTCTACGCAAGAGGGGGCGCCTGAGATAGGACAGGTCTCGATTGAACCGCCAAGGAAACACCTGGGTACCGTTTCTCCAGTATTCCTCGGCAGTGGTTGCTGTGTGGCTCAAACTAGCTGCGGCCAGAAGTGCCTCCACCTTCGTGTCCTGCCAACCAAGTTCTGTCTTCAGTACCTCGCGAACGTCATCCTCGTGCACCTTCACCACGTCTTTGAATGCACCGTCATCCCCGAGCGCGATGATCTGTCTACACGCTTGGGCTAGGTCGGTGTAACTGAAGCCGAACTCACCTTCCGCTAGGAAGTCTGCTTCTTCCAGCGGATCCGTGCTGTCATCGGAGGACTCCTGCAGGCCCGCTACAGCCACAGTAAACGTGTCGTGGGCCCTGGTGTTTCCGAAATGAGTGAGAGCGGCGTGATACTTATCCTCATCCCGGGAAATTCCAAGCCGACCAGACTCCAGGACGCCGATCTCGGCGTCCGAGATGTTGTGCCGCAGGGCGTCCGACAGCATGCCCTTATTGATGATTTCGCTGCCCAGGGCCAACAAGTGGTCGTAAGTTTCGTCGGTCAGCGGCAGGGTCCCGGAAGGCGTGAATGCTGTGACGTATTCAATGATGAATCGGCTTGCCAAGGATGAGGCCACGGCTGTGCTTTGATGCTTCTGCAGTGTCTGCACCTGATCGTCTCGGGGCCCAAAACAAGCCAATCGGGCGCGTAGCTGGGCGGGCTCACGTGCCGTTTCAGAGGCCAGAGCTTCATCCAAGGTGATCAACTTCTCCAGCAAACCCTCTCTGTTCAGCTGCCCGACGGTGTCGTGGAGGTTGTCCATCAACCATCTGGTGACCTTTTCGTTGAGGAATGCTGTTCGTTGATCCTTTTCGATGGGACCGGGCGCGAGGCCCATAACGCTCGTCAAATAGTGGCCCAAATCGTCCAGTAGTCTGGCCACCGGGGCCGACTGCAGCCTGCGCGCCTCCGGCAAGTTGCCGGGGAGCACTACCTCGTCCGCGCCGCCACCGTAGACATGGATCATTTGCTTAGGCCCTGCGGGAGCCACTCTTTCCAACAGTTCATCCCTTGTTGTCGAACCTTCGGTCGCCGCAGGCACCAGGGCTTCCAGCAACGACTTGACCATTTCCCGGTCGAGGTAGTTCATAGGGGCATTGTCGTCAGCCGGTGGAAGGTCTCCAAATCTCAGAGTCAGTCGCCCGGAAGATTCCTCCTGCACCGAAATCCACGGCTCCTCGAGCGTTTGGGCTCCGCTGCCGGGTTCGTGCAATGCCACTTCGATTTCGACGGCCCGGCCATCGACGGACCGCGGTGCGAGCAATGCCGGACTCGCCATAAGCAGCTGCCATGCCCAAAACGCCACCGCCTGGCCGAGATCGTAGGTTGAGGTCGCCCCGTGGCGTTGAGTGGTTCGTGCAAGACGAACCCACACGTGGATTTCACCCGTGTCGACGATCATGGCGGATTGCTTTGAGCCGACAACCAGATGTACCGGTGATGACCTGCGGCCATGGACGGCGTATGCCTCGGATAAAACCCTGGTTTGGGGGTCGATCACCCAGTGACGATTGATTCTTCTGTAATTGTCGATCCGAAGTTTCTGCCCATAGCCGGGGTCAAAGCTGATCATGCCCGGCCTGACGCCATCGTCAATGTAGAAGCTGTCGTGATGTTCGCGGTAGAACGCGAACACGTCAACGGCCGAGAAGTGCAGGACATGTACTTCCCTTTCCAGGCGTTCCCAGGAAACTGCGAAGTACCAGAGCGTCATCCGGTCAGTTCCCGGGCTCTGGAGAATCACTTCGAGGTCATCAAACGGTAGGAACAACGTCGGCGCCGGGGTATCCGAGCTCGGGATCCCGAACATCATGTCCCTGCCCACGCCCTGATAAACCACAATGCGCAGCGTCTTTTCGGGGGCGGAATCAGCTGCCGCGAAGATTTCGTGGACCCGTTCGGAAAGGGCGGGTGCTTGCCACGGTTGGAAGATTGTGGACTGGTCGTACTCGGTAAGATCATCCACGAGGCAGATAAGGTCAAGGGTCTTGTCTTGGTCGAAGGTGCCCACGCTGCGGATGTACCCCTGACTCGACGCTGTCACTTCCAAGGGTTCTTCACACATCCCGGATAGCAGCGACCAGGCCCCGTGCGCTGTAGCCTCGCACAAGGCTGTGGCCAAGGCTTCAGAGCAGCCCCATTCGTGGCTTTCACTAATGATGTGGTGGCGCAGGCATGCCATCAGGTGCCCGGGTGAGGCGAGAACCAGGCTGTTGCCGGACCGGATCAGCGGCTTGAGGATAATGCCGTCGTCAATCACTTCGCCCTCACGCCACGCAGGCACATCTGCTGTGTCCTGAACGAGCATGTCGGATACGTACTCGCGCACATAGTCAGGTAGATCCGCCCACAGCCGGTTCACATCGAACCGAACATGGTGCGACAGTGCAGCAAGCCGGCCCGCGCTCGGAACGGTCACCGCGCGACCTCGATCCAATGTTGTGGACCCGCGTTCCAACCCTGCCGACACGCAAACGGTGTGGCTGAGGTCAAGGAGGCACCTTGCCAGAGCCTTGACGCGGACAACATAGCCCTCAGGAAACACACCGTCGGCCGCACCGCTAACAGCGGAAAGCAGTGTTGAGGCGATCCGTGCGCCTCCTCCTTCAGAGATCCCTTCGATGACAAGTCGGGCCCCGCCGGTATAAGGAACCTCTGCAACGTAAATGCCCTCATACGGGTCTTCCTGAGCGAGCACGTCGGAACCGGACACGAACGGGTCCGCCAACAGCTTCTTGACCAGTGACGACGAGAGCCGTTGCGCCTTCGGATTTTCCGGAATACGGGCAGCGGCAGCCGCCAACCTTTGGAGGCGGGTCAAGAAATGCGCATTGGACGAAATCAGCTGAAGGGAGCTGGCCGCCGAAAGGAGCGAGGGACCGTCAACGTTGGCCCAGGCCCCATTCTGAGGCGGTGTCGTTGACACCGGCGCCTGCACCATTCCCTGCAGCAGCTCAGCAGCCTGGGCCTGAGTGAAAGCATTGTCGTACATTTTAGTACTCCCCTTCGACGGGGCTAGCTTTTCATATGGCCTTGTTGCTTGCCATTTGGCGTCAGAATGTGTCAGCCTCATGCAGCGCCGCAAAGTCCGTGCAGGTTTCTGCAAGGTCTTGCAACGCGCCACCAGTCACATCGCCCCTACGACTTACAGCCGGCCAAGGCAACCGATGCCAGTGCGGAGCCGCAAATCAGGAACGGGAGGCTCTGAAATCGCGACTTTTCGCGCTCGTCTTTCCGGTGCAGGTGTGCCTTGCGGCTGACCTTACCGGCGGTCGGTGCCTACCAGGTTCTGAGTGGAAAGACTGCGGTGCAAGCTATCTCACTCTCGCGAGACGCAGCCTAAAGATCTACCCTGTGACTCTGCGTTTCCGATGTTCTTCCCTGTCACGCCAAGATCCTCTCCGAAAGCTCCAGCCGAGACAGTGCCGAGATGCTCTGTCCGATTTTCTCGACACTGATGGCGCAAGGTCTGGGCAAGGACAAGCTGTGTCAGCGGCTGTTCAGCGCTTGCCATCTCGTCATGTCCTTTTGCGGAACACAGCAAATGAACTGTTGGGTACAACACGACGAGATCGGATCGATGTGGACTTGGAATTCTTCGAACCTGCGGAAGCTGCAGCTCTCATGCGCTGCAGCGAAGGATGGCTACGTGACGGCGCTGCTGCGGGACGCTTCCCGCATGCCTGTTGGGGCAAGGGCAAGATTGTCTTCACGTCTGAGCACATTGCCGAGATCGCCAGGATTAGTGAGATATTGCCCAGCTCCCACCCGGCACCCGATGTCCATGAGCGGAGCAACACCAACGCTCGGCTCATAGGGACTAGAGCCCGCAACCGCTTGGCTTCCTAAGAGACCTCCAGCGAGCCCGGCCAAATCACCGCATGAACGCCGACACCGACCGCTCTGTAGCATCCGCCCCGGCCTGCAAGGCTTCCGGCATGAGGTGCCCATATACGCCCTCAGTAGTTCTGGTCGATGCGTGCCCCAGCCGACGCGAGATCGTGAAAATGGGGATACCGTCCTGAATCAGCCACGAGGCATGTGTGTGCCGCAGGTCGTGAATCCGCGGATTCTTGCGCAGGCCGCGCTCCTGCGCAGCTTTGACCGCCGGCATCCAGTAGTGGTGCCAGAACAGCTTGTGAACGATCCGCTCCCCTTTCGGCGTCGTGAACAGCAGATCGCTGCTCGGGCGTCCAGCCACCAGAGGAATCAAGAGGTCCACGAGAGCAGGGTTCAACCCGATGGTCCTCCTGCCTGCGCCCGTCTTCGTTGGCCCGATATAGAACTGGTTCTTCCCGTCCCGCTTCCACGCCTTATTGATCCGAGCTGTGGCCGGCGTCCCCAGCAAATCGATATCCGCGACCGTTAGTGCCGTGGCCTCCCCAAAGCGCGTCCCGGTCATCACCAGGAAGTTCGTGAAATCCCGGTACCGCTCCCCCATGCCGTCCATGATCAGTCCGAACTCAGCATGGGTGAGGAACATCAACTCGTCCTCAGCCTTCTCGACGCTCGGCAGCTGCACGCCGCGGCATGGATTGCGAGTGATGTAGCCGAGCATCTCCGCGGTGTTCATCGACGCGGAAATCAAGCCGTGTACGTTCTTGATCGTCTTCGGTGAGCGGCCCTTGGCCATCATCGACTTCACCCAGTAGGCGATGAGTCGATAGTCCAGCTTGTCGACGGGCACGTGGCCGATGACCTTCTTCACATGCAGATCGAGCATGGTCTGATACGTCTTCACCGTTCCGCTCGAGGGCCGGATGAGCAGGTCTATGTGTTCCTGAATAACCTCACCGACGGTCGGCACACGCTTCTGGTTTGTGAGGATCGCGTGCTGCGCGATTTCGAAGTTTTGCCCATTAGCGTCGAGCAGCCGTTTGAGCGTTTCTGCTTCGGATTCACTGGCCACTGTGAGGCCTTGAGCCTTGCCCGTCTTGGGGTCCCGCCAGCGGACCATAAAGGACTGAGAACCGTCCTTTTTGGTACGTGTAGAGATGCTGGCCATGCATAAAACGCTACGCCGCTGTACACACTTTTAGGGGTTTTGTCAACAGTCAGTGGCCGTTTAGGCCCCTGACCTGCGACAATACAGTGCCCGAGGTGGGACTCGAACCCACACACCTTTCGATACCGCATTTTGAGTGCGGCGCGTCTGCCAATTCCGCCACTCGGGCGCGGAGATACCGGGTTGAAAGCGGCTCCATTTCTGTGAGCAACGCGATCCGTTCCCAGCACGCGAAACTACTCTACATGCAGATAGGCTGTTTCAAAGAACCGGACGCGCCGCGTGCAACAAAACCTGCCCTGGATGCGCCCGCACTAAGATGGACATGAACCCGCCGAACCTTTGCAAGGAGATCCCGTGACAGAACAGACGGAGTCCGCACCCGCAGCCCAGCCGGCCCGACGCGTCGTCGTTGCCGAGGATGAGACCCTCATCCGACTGGACATTATCGAGATTTTGAAGGGCGAGGGTTACGACGTCGTCGGTGAGGCGGACAACGGCGAGAAGGCCGTGCAACTGGCCGAGGAACTGAAGCCGGATCTCGTCCTCATGGACGTCAAGATGCCGGTGATGGATGGCATCTCCGCAGCTGAGAAGATCGTTAAGGCCCGGATCGCTCCCGTGGTCCTCCTGACGGCTTTCAGCCAGAAGGAACTGGTGGAGCGCGCCCGCGACGCCGGCGCCATGGCGTACGTCGTGAAGCCCTTCACCCCGGCGGACCTGGTCCCCGCGATCGAGATCGCCCTTTCCCGCCACGAGGAAATCAAGGCGCTCGAGAACGAGGTCTCGGACCTCCAGGAGCAGTTCGCCACCCGCAAGCTTGTGGAGCGCGCCAAGAGCCTCCTGACCACCAAGATGGGCCTCACCGAACCCGAGGCTTTCCGCTGGATCCAGAAGACCTCCATGGACCGCCGCCTCAGCATGCGCGAGGTTGCCGAGACCATCATCAACCAGGTCAACTAACGCCGGGAAAGGCGGCTTCCCATCCGGGAGGCCGCCTTTTGCGTGCCCAAATACACGCCCGACGGCGGCCGCCACCAAAGCGGCAACGTCACCAGCCGCCGCCAAAGCAACACAGCCCCCACCCGCCGTCGCGCCTTAAACAAAAAAACAGGACCCCGCCTTCAAAAAGGCGGGGTCCTGCCAAGCCACTACGAAGACTAGGCCTTGTTCTTGGTCTCGTCTTCAGGCCACGGTCCAACAGGTTCCTTGCGCGAACCGGAGACCTTGGAGGTGTCTGCGAGGTCGCCCACCTTGTGGACCTTGAGCGAGTTGGTGGAGCCGGCCTGTCCGGGAGGCGAACCGGCAGCGATGACCACCAGGTCCCCTTCGTCCACGAGCTTCATGTCCAGCAGGCTCTTGTCCACCTGGGCGGTCATCTCGTCGGTGTGGCCAACCATGGAGACCAGCACGGGGCGGATACCCCAGGTGAGGGCCAACTGGTTCCATACGTGCTCCACCGGCGTGAAGGCGAAGACGGGCTTCACCGGGCGCAGGCGGGAAAGGCGACGCGCGGAGTCACCGGACTGCGTGAACGTACAGATGTACTTGGCGTCCAGCTGGTCGGCGATTTCGACGGCTGCACGGGTGATGGCGCCGCCGCGGGTGCGGGGCTTGGTGCCCAGAGGGGGGACGCGTTCCAGGCCGTGTTCTTCGGTGGATTCGATGATCCGGGCCATGGTCTTGACGGTTTCGATCGGGTACTGACCCACTGACGTCTCGCCGGAGAGCATCACTGCGTCGGCGCCGTCGAGCACTGCGTTGGCGCAGTCGGAAGCCTCGGCACGCGTCGGACGCGGGTTATCGATCATGGACTCGAGGACCTGTGTGGCCACGATGACCGGCTTGGCCCAACGGCGGGCCAGTTCGATGGCGCGCTTCTGGACGATCGGCACCTCTTCGAGCGGAAGCTCAACGCCGAGGTCGCCACGGGCAACCATGATCGCGTCGAACGCATCGATGATCTCGTGGAGCTGGTCCACGGCCTGCGGCTTTTCGATCTTGGCGATGACCGGCACGCGGCGGCCTTCTTCGTCCATGATCTCGTGGACGCGCTTGATGTCGGCAGCGTCACGCACGAAGGAGAGGGCAACCAGGTCGACGCCGCGCTTGAGCGCCCAGCGGAGGTCGTCCTCATCCTTCTCGCTCAAGGCAGGAACGTTCACGGCAACGCCGGGGAGGTTGATGCCCTTGTTGTTGGACACTTTGCCGCCCACGGTCACGGTGGCAACAACCTTGACGTCGTCAACCTCGATCGCGCGGAGCGCGACCTTGCCGTCGTCGATCAGCAGGGCGTCTCCCACGTTGACGTCCTCGGTGAGGCTCTTCAGCGTGGTGGAGCAGATGTCCTTGGTTCCCGGAACGTCCTCGGTGGTGATGGTGAAGGTGTCACCAACAGCCAACTCATGCGGTCCGTCCACGAAGCGGCCCAAGCGGATCTTGGGACCCTGGAGGTCAGCCATGATCGCTACCGGCTTGCGCAGCTGCGAGGAAGCCTTGCGGACGTTCTCATAGGTGTTGTCGTGCACGGAGTAGTCGCCGTGGCTCATGTTCATACGCGCAACATCAACGCCGGCTTCCAGCACCGCGAGGGTGTTGTCGAAGCTGGAAATAGCCGGGCCGAATGTTGCCACAATTTTCGCGCGTCTCATATACCTACCCTAAGTAGTGTGCTGCTGATTGAGTAAAAGAAAGTTCCTTCCGGCGCTATAAGACCGCGATTGCCCGGTCTGTGGGGGCGACCGGCGCCGGCAGGATGGTGCTTCCCATGAGGAATTTATCCACGGCGGCCGCGCAAGCACGGCCTTCCGCGATGGCCCACACAATCAGAGACTGGCCACGCCCGGCATCGCCGGCAACAAACACGCCCTCGGTGTTCGTCATGTAGTAGCCATCGCGGGCAACGTTGCCACGACCGTCAAACTCTGCACTTACTTGTTCGGTGATACCGGCCGGTTCAGGGCCGGTGAAACCAAGGCTGAGGAACACGAGGTCCGCGGGGATGACCCGCTCGGTTCCGGCCTTGGGGAGACGCTTGCCGTCAACGAATTCTGTCTCGGCAACCTTCACGCCCGTGAGCTTGCCGTTTTCGCCAACGAACTCAACGGTGGACGCCAGGTACGTGCGTTCGCCGCCTTCTTCGTGGGCGCTGGCCACCTCGAAAAGCGTGGGGAACGTCGGCCACGGTTGGTGCGCGGCACGCTCCGACGGCGGCTGCTTGCCGATTGCGAGCGTCGTCACGGATGCTGCCTGCTGGCGGTGCGCGGTACCGATGCAGTCGGCGCCGGTGTCGCCGCCACCAAGGATCACCACGTGCTTGCCGCGGGCATCGATGTGGTTCGCGGGGTTCTCCCCCGCCACCACACGGTTGGCCGGGACGAGGTAATCCATGGCGAAGTGGACGCCGTCAAGGTCGCGGCCCGGGATGGGCAGGTCGCGGGGAACGGTGGCACCGGTAGCAACAACCACGGCGTCATAACGACGGCGGAGCTGCTCCCAGGTGACGTCGGTACCAACGGCCACTCCGGTACGGAAACGGGTGCCTTCGGCCTTCATCTGCTCCAGGCGGCGGTCAACTTGTTCCTTCTCCATTTTGAAGTCGGGGATGCCGTAGCGGAGCAGGCCGCCGATCTTGTCGTCACGCTCGTAGACGGCAACGGTGTGGCCAACGCGGGTCAGCTGCTGGGCAGTTGCCAGGCCCGCCGGGCCAGAACCAACAACGGCGACCGTCTTGCCGGTGAGGCGGGTGGGCGGAAGCGGGTGCACCCAGTCGTTGTCGAAGGCCTCATCAATGATGGAGACCTCAACCTGCTTGATGGTGACAGCCGGCTGGTTGATGCCGAGCACGCAGGAGGCTTCGCACGGCGCCGGGCACAGGCGGCCCGTGAACTCGGGGAAGTTGTTCGTGGCGTGGAGGCGCTCGATCGCCTCTTCACCCTTGTCCCGCCACATGAGGTCGTTCCACTCGGGGATGAGGTTCCCCAGCGGGCAGCCCTGGTGGCAGAAGGGAATGCCGCAGTCCATGCAACGGCCGGCCTGGCTCCTCAGGACGCCCTTTTCCTGGGCTTCGTACACTTCTTTCCAGTCCATGATGCGGACGGGAACGGGACGGCGTGGCTGCGTTTCGCGCTGCCGGACTTTCAGAAATCCGCGTGGATCAGCCACCGGTTACCTCCAGGATTCGAGACCATACTTCTTCGCCGTCGGGGTCGAGGCCTTCTTCGATGGCGTTGAGTCGGGTTTGCAGGACTGCAGCGTAATCGCGCGGCAGTACCTTGGTGATGCGGGCGGCGGTGTCGTCGAAGTTTTCGAGCAGACGGCCGGCCAGGACGGATTCGGTCTCCTCAAGGTGCTTGGTGAGGAGGCCGTGCACGATGTCGCGGTCTTCGGCATCGAGCTCCAGGAGTTGGAGCTCGCCGGAGTCCAGGGCGTCCTTGTTGACACGCTCGGGCTGCAGGTCCAGCACGTAGGCGGTGCCTCCGGACATTCCGGCACCGAAGTTACGCCCGGTGCGTCCGATGATCAGCGTCTGGCCACCGGTCATGTACTCGCAACCATGGTCGCCAATACCTTCGACGACGGCTGTCGCACCGGAGTTGCGGACCAAGAAGCGTTCGCCCACCTGACCGCGGAGGAACATCTCGCCGCTGGTCGCACCGTATCCGATGACGTTGCCGGCAATGACGTTCCGCTCCGCCTGGAACACGTTGGTGCGGTCGGGGCGGACGATGATGCGTCCACCGGACAGGCCCTTGCCAACGTAGTCATTGGAATCGCCGAACATGCGCAGGGTGATACCGGCCGGAAGGAACGCGCCAAGCGACTGCCCGGCGGTGCCGTTGAGGGTGACGTCGATCGTGTCGGTTGCCAAGAGGTCCGTACCGAACGTCTTGGTCACCACGTGGCCCAGCATCGTGCCCACGGAACGGTCCGTGTTGATGACGTCCAGGGTGATTTTCACGGGCATGCGGTCGCTCAGGGCTTCCTGTGCCATGGTGATCAGCCGCTGGTCGAAGTGCTTGTCCAGCTCGTGGTTCTGGCCCACCATGTTGCGCAGCGGCACGTCGTCGTCGAATTCGAGGCCGTGCAGGATCGGATCGAGATCCAGTCCGTCTGCCTTCCAGTGGTCGATCGCGTCGCGGGTATCCAGGACCTCGGAGTGGCCGATCGCCTCTTCGAGGCTGCGGAAGCCGAGCTCAGCCAGGATTTCGCGGACTTCTTCTGCGAGGAACTCGAAGAAGTTGACCACGAACTCGGGCTTGCCGTTGAAGCGCGCACGGAGTTCGGGGTTCTGCGTGGCAACGCCCACGGGACAGGTGTCCAGGTGGCAGACGCGCATCATGATGCAGCCTTCAACCACCAGCGGAGCGGTGGCAAAGCCGAACTCCTCACCGCCCAGCAGTGCAGCGATCACGACGTCGCGGCCGGTCTTAAGCTGTCCGTCAACCTGGACCACAACACGGTCGCGGAGGCCGTTGAGCATCAGGGTCTGCTGGGTCTCGGCCAGGCCGAGTTCCCACGGCACACCCGCATGCTTGAGCGAGTTCAGCGGCGAGGCGCCGGTACCGCCGTCGTGCCCTGAAACCAGCACGACGTCGGCCTTCGCCTTGGTGACGCCGGACGCCACAGTGCCGATCCCGACTTCCGAAACAAGCTTCACATGCACCCGGGCCGAAGGGTTGGCGCGCTTGGCATCGTAGATGAGCTGCGCGAGGTCTTCGATCGAGTAGATGTCGTGGTGCGGGGGCGGGGAGATAAGTCCGACGCCGGGCGTGGAGTGCCGGGTCCGGGCCACCCACGGGTAGACCTTTTGTGCCATCAGCTGGCCGCCTTCACCGGGCTTCGCACCCTGGGCCATCTTGATCTGGATGTCGTCGGCGTTGGTCAGGTAGAGGCTGGTCACGCCAAAACGGCCGGACGCAATCTGCTTGATGGCAGAGCGGCGCTCCGGGTCAAGCAGGCGTTCGACGTCCTCGCCGCCTTCGCCCGTGTTGGACTTGGCGCCCAGGCGGTTCATGGCGATCGCCAGTGTCTCGTGCGCTTCCTTGGAGATGGAGCCGTAGCTCATGGCACCCGTGGAGAAACGCTTGACGATGCTGGAGACGGGCTCCACTTCCTCGAGCGGAACCGAAGGACGGACGCCGGCCTTGAACTTCAGCAGGCCGCGCAACGTCATCAGGTTCTCGGACTGGTCGTCAACGCCCTTGGTGTAGGACTTGAAGATGTCGTACCGGCGTTCGCGGGTGGCGTGCTGCAGGCGGAACACCGTCTCCGGGTTGAAGAGGTGCGGTTCGCCGTCGCGGCGCCACTGGTACTCGCCGCCACCCAGAAGCGGACGGTGCGGCTGTTCGATGCCGCCGTCGGGGTAGGCCATCTGGTGCCGTGCGGAAACTTCCGCGGCGATGACATCCAAGCCGACGCCTCCCAGTTGGGAGTGGGTGCCGGAGAAGAATTCGTCCACGAGTTCCTGGGACAGGCCCAGTGCCTCGAAGGTCTGGGCGCCGGTGTAGGAAGCCACCGTGGAAATGCCCATCTTGGACATGATCTTCAGGACACCCTTGCCGAGGCCCTTGATGAGGTTGTAGACGCCATCTTCGGGCGTCACTCCAACAACGTCGCCGTTGGCAATCAGCTGTTCCACCGACTCCATGGCAAGGTACGGGTTCACGGCGGAGGCGCCGTAACCGATCAGCACTGCCACGTGGTGGGTCTCGCGGACGTCGCCGGCTTCCACCACGAGCGCCGTCTTGGTGCGGTTCGCGCTGCGGAGCAGGTGGTGGTGCACGGCGCTGACCAGCAGGAGCGACGGAATGGGGGCCCACTGGGCGTTCGAGTCGCGGTCGGAGAGCACGATGTACTGGACGCCGCGGTTGATGGCACCGGAAACCTGTTCGCAGATCTCGGTCAGCCGGGCACGCAGCGCAGCTTCTCCACCTTCGGGGCGGTAGAGGCCGCGTACCTTCATGGCGATGCGGTCGCCGTCGGGGTTTTCGATGTTCGCGATCTTGGCCAGCTGATCGTTGTTGATCACCGGGAACGGCAGGGAGATCTGCGGCTGGCGGACCTGCTTGCCGTCCAGGAGGTTGCCGTTCGGGCCGATGGCACACTTCAGCGAGGTCACGAGTTCCTCGCGGATGGCATCCAGCGGCGGGTTGGTCACCTGGGCGAACGACTGCACAAAGTAGTCGAACAGCAGGCGGGGGCGCTTGGACAGCACAGCAACCGGGGTATCGGATCCCATGGCGCCGAGGGGTTCGGCGCCGGTGCGGGCCATGGGCCCGAGCAGGATCTTGAGCTCTTCGGTGGTGTAGCCGAAGGTGCGCTGGCGGATGTTGACCGACGCTGCGGTGTGCAGGACGTGTTCGCGCTCGGGGAGCTCGTTGATGTCGATCAGGTTGTCCTTGAGCCACTCGGCCCACGGGTTCGCAGCTGCTACCTCTGCCTTGACCTCGGAGTCATCGATGATGCGGCCGGCTTCGGTGTCCACAAGGAACATCTTGCCGGGCGCAACGCGGCCCTTCTTCACGACGTTGGAGGGCTCGACTTCAATAACGCCCACCTCGGATGCGAAGACAACAAGGCCGTCTTCGGTGATCCAGTAGCGGCCAGGACGCAGGCCGTTGCGGTCCAGGGTGGCGCCGACGAGGTTGCCGTCGGTGAAGGACACTGCGGCAGGACCGTCCCAGGGTTCCATCAGCAGGGAGTGGTATTCGTAGAACGCACGGCGTGCCGGATCCATGGTGGCGTGGTTCTCCCACGCCTCCGGGATCATCATCATGATCGAGTGCGTAATGGGGCGGCCGGAGAGCCAGAGCAGTTCGGCCACCTCGTCGAAGGATGCCGAGTCCGAGGCGCCGGGGGTGCAGATCGGGTACAGCTCTTCAGGGGTGTCGCCCAACAGCGGGCTGGCCAGCTGCGACTGGCGGGCACGCATCCAGTTGCGGTTGCCCTTGACCGTGTTGATCTCTCCGTTGTGGGCAATGGTGCGGAACGGCTGCGCCAAGGGCCATGACGGGAACGTATTGGTGGAGAAGCGCGAGTGGACGATCGCAAGCTTCGTCTTGAAGCGCTTGTCCGAAAGATCGGGGTAGAACGGCTCGAGCTGCGCCGTGGTCAGCATGCCTTTGTAGACGATGGTCCGCGAGGAGAGCGACGGGAAGTAGACGCCGAACTTGTTCTGCGCGCGCTTGCGGATCCGCCAGGCACGGGAGTCCAGCTCATTGCGCTCCAGCTGCTCGCCGGTAGCAGAGGCCAGGAAGGGCTGGGAGAAGTACGGCATGCATGCCCGTGCCATGGCACCGACCAGGTCGGCGACCACAGGCACTTCGCGCCAGCCGAGGACCCTGAGGCCCTCATCGGCGGCCAATGCTTCGATGCCGGCTTTCGCCGTCGCAGCTTCACGTGACTCGGCAGGAAGGAATGCGGTACCGACGACGTACTGGCCGGGCGCCGGGAGTTCGAATTCAGCCACTGCGCGGAAGAACTCGTCGGGGATCTGCATGAGCAGGCCCGCGCCGTCACCGGTTCCCTCGTCGGCGCCGACAGCGCCGCGGTGTTCGAGATTGCGGAGGGCGGTCAGGGCCGCTTCCACGATGTCGTATCCCGGTTCCCCGCGGAGCGTGGCAATAATGGCCAGGCCGCAGGCGTCCTTCTCCGCATCAGGGTTGTAGAGACCCTGCGCCTCCGGCAGCGCAGCGAAGCGCTTGAACGGAGACATGGCACCCTGGGGTTCGATTTTTTCGGACCATCCGGGGTTATGAAGATGGGTCATGGGAGACGTCCTTCCTCGAGATCGTGCGTATGGAAGGGACAACGTTGGCCCCACCTTGCAGGCCCTTGTGATGGGCACAACAAAGCGCTAGTTAATGGAAATTGTAGGCCAGCCAGTCAACTCAGCTGAACAGCTGGGCCGACCACTGGCCCCGGCAAGACCGGTGAACATCGGTGTGTTTTGCGATCCGGATTCCGGGGTGCCACGACGCTGTGGACTGGGCCCTACGAGCGGTGACTCTGTTGCCCCTTTTTGCCGGACGCGACTACTTGGTGACGTCACCTTCCGGCGAAGATCCGGGGGCCTTCCTCGCGGCAGTACCAGCAGATTCCGATTCCGTCGTGGCCTGGGTGCCTCGGCCGGAATCCCCTGCTGCTTCCTGCGGCTGGTCAACGTGGCCCGGATCGCTTTGGTTATCTGGGAGATTATCACGGGAACCACTATCTGAGACAGATCGGTCCGCATCATGACTCGTGACGCTCGTCACCGTCGAGGCATCCCCGGCGGACCGGGAGGACGCCTCGGAAGTAGCCTCCGGGGACGGCTCCTTGCCCGGCAGATAGGGGCTGTCAGGCACCGGGCGCCCTCCCCTGCCCAGCAGGAGGAAGATCACCAGTGCCGCTAGGAACACGAAAATACTGGTCCATACGTTAAGCCGGGTGGTGATACCGAAGAGGCTGATCTGCTCGGCATCGTCTATCCTCAGCGCCTCGATCCATACGCGGCCCACGGTGTAGTACATCGCGTAGAGCCAGAACAGGCGTCCCTTCCGGAAATTGAACCTGCGGTCAAGGAGCAACAGGATGCCGACGCCTGCGAGGTTCCACAGGAACTCATAGAGGAAGGTGGGGTGGAAGAGGGTATCGGCAGCCATGCCGGCCGGGAAGTTCGCGTTGGCCGGATCAATCTGCAGCCCCCAGGGAAGCGTCGTCGGGGCGCCGAACAGTTCCTGGTTGAACCAGTTGCCCCAGCGGCCGATCGCCTGCGCCAGCAGGAGTCCCGGAGCTGCCGCATCCAGGAAGGCGGTCAGCTTGACCCCGGCCCGCCGGCAGCCAATCCAGGCACCGACGGCGCCCAAGAGCACCGCGCCCCAGATTCCCAGGCCGCCCCGCTGTATTTGCGGAATCAGGGACAAGTCACCTGTGCCGTCAAAGCCCGGGCCGAAGTAGGCGTCCGGTGACGAGAACACGTGGTAGAGCCGGCCGCCGATGATTCCCAGGGGAATCGCCCAGATGGCAATATCCCACAAGCTGCCCTCCGGAGTGCCGCGACGCTTCCAGCGGACCGAGGTGAGCCACAGGCCAACGATGATCCCGGCAAGGATGCACAAGGCGTAGGCGTGGATGCGCAACGTCCCCCACGGGAGCGGAATGTCGAATCCGGACCACGATGGGCTCGGGATGCTCATCGGGACCATGGCCGCTGCGTGGAGGACGTTGTGCATGTGCGTCGCTGTTCCTTTTCCTAGGCGTCTGCAGCTGCGCGGCCCAAGCCGGCGCTGAGGTTCTTGGTGAGTTGCCCGACGGCGTCCACGCCGCCATCGCGCAGGGCCGCCACCAGGGCAGTGCCGACGATCACGCCATCGGCATACGCGGCTATCTCGCGGACGTGGTCAGGGTTGGAAACACCCAGGCCCACGCAGACACGCTCGGCTCCCGCCGCGTGCGCCCGTGCCACCACGTCCTCCGCGCTGCTGCTGACCGACTGGCGGGCACCCGTGACACCCATGATGGAAACGCCGTAGACGAATCCACGGCTCGCCTTGACTGTCATGTCCAAGCGCTCGGGAGTGGAGGACGGGGCCACCAGGAACACGCGGTCCAGGCCGTACTTGTCCGAGGCTTCAAACCATTCAGCGGCTTCGTCGGGAATGAGGTCCGGGGTAATGAGGCCTGCTCCCCCGGCTTCTGCCAGACGGCGGGAGAACTCGTCAACGCCCATGCGCATCACAGGGTTCCAGTAGGTCATCACCAGGACTGCGGCATCCGTTGCCGCCGTAATGCCGGCAACGACGTCAAACACGTGGGAAACCCGGAAACCGTTGTTGATGGCTTCGGTAGTAGCTGCCTGGATGACGGGGCCGTCCATGACGGGATCGGAGTAAGGGATGCCGATCTCGATCAGGTCAGCGCCGTTGCGGGCCAACGCAATACCGGCGTCGATGCTGTCCTGGACCGTGGGGTAGCCGGCCGGCAGGTACCCGATGAGGGCGGCACGCCCCTCGGACTTGGCACGGTCGATCGCCGCAGCGGACTTGCTCTGGTATTGCTCGGTCATCAGTTCTGGTCCTCGTTGACATCCACGGCAGCTTCGGAGGTGTGCTCCGTCGGTCCCTTGGGCTTGCGGGTGGACAGCGTGGTGCCCTTGACGTGGCCTTCCTCATCGAGCATGTTGAACCACGCCGCAGCGGTCTCCACGTCCTTGTCACCGCGCCCGGAGAGGTTGACGATGATGGTCACCTCGGCCGGGTTCTCCTTGCCTGCCGTGAGTCGCTGGCCCACCTTGATGGCCCCGGCGAGGGCGTGCGAGGACTCGATCGCGGGAATAATGCCTTCGGTCCGGCAGAGCAGGCTGAAGGCATCCATTGCTTCCGTGTCCGTGATGGGCTCGTAAGTCACCCGGCCGATGTCGGCAAGGTAGGAGTGTTCGGGTCCGACACTCGGGTAGTCCAGGCCGGCGGAGATCGAGTGCGACTCGACCGTCTGGCCGTCCTCGTCCTGCATGAGGTAGGAACGGGCACCGTGCAGCACACCCGGACGTCCCAAGGAAATCGCTGCAGCGTGTCGTCCCGTTTCCAGGCCTTCGCCTCCGGCCTCGAAGCCGTAGATTTTCACGGAAGCGTCGTCCAGGAAACTGTGGAACAGGCCGATCGCGTTGGAGCCGCCGCCGATGCAGGCGCAGATGGCGTCCGGGAGTTTGCCGGTCTGTTCGAGGATCTGGGCGCGGGCTTCCTCGCCGATCACTTCATGGAAGAAGCGGACCATCGCGGGGAACGGGTGGGCCCCTGCCGCAGTACCCAGCAGGTAGTGGGTGTTGTCCACGTTGGCGACCCAGTCACGCAGGGCGTCGTTGATGGCGTCCTTCAGCGTCTGGGAACCGTTGGTTACCGGCACTACGGTGGCTCCAAGGAGCTGCATGCGGGCCACGTTGAGGGCCTGGCGGCGGCAGTCCTCGGCGCCCATGTACACCACGCACTCCAACCCCAGCAGGGCTGCGGCAGTCGCGCTGGCAACGCCGTGCTGGCCGGCGCCGGTCTCGGCGATGACGCGGGTCTTGCCCATGCGCTTGGCAAGGAGGGCCTGGCCCAGGACGTTGTTGATCTTGTGCGATCCGGTGTGGTTGAGGTCCTCGCGCTTGAGGAAGATCCGAGCGCCACCGGCATGCTGGGAGAAACGCTTGGCTTCGGTCAACAGCGACGGACGGCCGGAGTAGTTCTTGTTGAGGTCCTTCAGTTCGGCAAGGAAATCAGGATCGGCCTTGGCTTTCTCGAACGTGTCCTGGACCTCGTCCAAGGCAGCGATGAGCGATTCAGGCATCCAGCGGCCGCCGTACTTGCCGAAGTACGGGCCGGCAGCGTTGCGCAGCGAAATGCCACCTTGCAGGAATGCGTCGGCCGCATTCTCTTCCGAGTTGGCTGTTGGCGCGTCCACCATCAGTCTCACCGTCCTGTTCCAGTTAGTTCAATGGGTATTCACGTGCCACAAGGCAGCCTCGGACCACAGTCCGGGCTGCCTCGTAGCTAACGCCTTGCTTCAGGTGCGTCTCAGTTCCTGACAGCGATGGCAGCAGCACCAGCTGCTTTGAATTCGTTGATGCGTTCCCGCGGTGTGGCGTCGCTGACCAACGCTTCACCGACGAGGATGGCGTTGGCGCCACTCGCGGCGTAGTGCGAAACGTCATCGGCACTGCGCACGCCCGACTCCGCGACAATGACCGCCTCAGCCGGAATAAGACCGGCGAGCGAGGCGAAAAGGGAGCGGTCGACGTCGAGCGTTTTCAAGTTGCGGACGTTGACGCCAATGATGCGGGCATTGGCCGCGACGGCGCGTTCAATTTCCTGCTCGGTGTGAGTTTCCACCAGGACGTTCATGCCAAGTTCCCGGCTGAGTGCGCTGTAGTCCGCCAGTTGGGCATCGGACAGCGCGGCGACGATCAGCAGGATAAGGTCGGCGCCGTGGGCACGGGCTTCCCAGATCTGGTATTCGTCAACCGTGAAGTCCTTGCGGAGCAGGGGGATGTTCACGGTGGCGCGAACGGCATCCAGGTCGGCCAGCGATCCGCCGAATCGGCGTTGCTCCGTCAGCACGCTGATGACGGACGCACCGCCGTCTTCGTACTGCGCGGCGAGGGACGCCGGATCCTCGATCGGTGCAAGGTCACCCTTGGAGGGGCTGCGCCGCTTGATCTCCGCGATGACCTTCAGGTCTTCGCGCGTGGCGGAGGGTCCGCCGAGCGCTGCCCAGGCATCACGTGCCGGGGCGGCTGCCGCTACGCGGTCCTTCAGCTCAAGGGGAGAAACAAGCCGCCGACGGGCCTCCATGTCCTCCTTGACGCCGACGATGATGTCGTCAAGAACGGTCACGATTAGTGGCCGTTGTTCTGCAGCTTGCTGCCACCCACTCCGTAGCCGGCCTTACGCATGGCCCAACCAACAATCAGGCCGATGACCATGACTGCGATGCCGCCGATGAAGATGGGCGTGCTGGCAATCACGAAAGCGATGGAGGCAACGAGGGCGCCGACCAGCATCACAATCACGCAGGTCCAGGCAGCCGGGCTGTTTCCGTGGCCGATGGCATCAGCGTGGCTGGCCATGGCGGACTCGGCTTGGTTGGCGGACACTGTGGTTTTGCTCATGTGGAATCTCCTCGGGATGAATACTGCTTACATTCTGCCATTTATTGGCCATGGCCGGGACATCGACCGACGTCAGGGCGAGTGCCGGGCCCTTTTGTTGCGGAAGTTGATGTTCGACGGCGGCCCCGGCCGGACACGCCGCTTACGTGGGGTCTTCTCCGCGGGAAAGGCTGTCCCAACTGTCGATCTCATCGACTGGACCGGTGCCGCGCTCCCCTGCGCGGGCGGCGGCGTACTTGGTCCTGGTCTTCCAATGGCGCCCGGCCAACGGGAGCCACACGGCGCAGCCTGCCAGGAGTGCGGCCGCAACAACGGCAAGCACAGGAAACACCGTGGTGCTCACTCCGGCCTGCCCGCCGGAGACGCCGGTTGCTGCAGCGATGGAACCTTGTGCGGCACCCAACGGATCACCGAGGACCGTCCCGGCAGCCAGGATGGTACCGACAGCCGACAACCCGATGATCACCGCAATGATCCACCGGGCAATCCTGCCGGCGATGGACGCCGCAAGGGCACCGGCCAAGGCTACGAGCGCCAGGGCTGTTACTGCGGTGGCGGCCTTGTTGCCGGGTACTTGGAGGTTGCTGTTGGAAACGGCAGCCGGGTCCAAGCGGACCTCGATCCACGTCTGCGTAGTGGTGCCGAAGACCGCGAAGGCCAGAATCACGGTGGCCAGGACCACGGTCGATTTCCGGGTCCACCGCCGCTCAACGCCGGAGGTCTTGTCTTGCGCCTTTGCCGTCACGGTGCTGGAGTTCCGTCCTCGTCTGCTCCGGCCTCGCCCACGCCGTCAGCAGCGATGTTGTGCAGCGAACCGGCGGTGTGGACCGCGCGCAGGGGTGCTGCCGCCTTGTTGACGGTTTCCAAGGCCTCGGACGGCTTGTGCGAATCGGCCACGATGCCTCCGCCGGCCTGCACGTAGGCCCGTCCTTCGCGCAGCAGGGCAGAGCGAATGGCAATGGCCATATCCATGTCGCCGGCGAAGTCGAGGTAGCCCACCACCCCGCCGTAAATTCCGCGCCGGTGTGGTTCAAGCTCGTCCAGGAGGCGCAAAGCACGGGGCTTGGGGGCACCGGACAGGGTCCCCGCAGGGAAGGTCGCCTTGAGGACGTCATACGCCTTGGCGTCGGGAGCCAGCTCCCCCACCACGGTGGAGACCAAGTGCATGATGTGGCTGAAGCGCTCCACCTCCATGAACTGGGTGACGTCCACGGTTCCAGCCACGCACACCTTGGAGAGGTCGTTCCTGGAGAGGTCCACCAGCATCAGGTGCTCTGCGCGCTCCTTTTGGTCAGCCAGCAGCTCCGCGGCAAAGGCCTTGTCGGCTTCCACGGTCTTGCCCCGGGGACGCGAACCTGCGATCGGGTGGGTGATGACTTCACCGCCGGTCACGGTGACCAGCGCCTCCGGGGACGAACCCACAATTGAGTACTCCCGGCCATCGGCATCGGCGAGGCTGAAAATGTACATGTACGGGCTCGGGTTGGTATTGCGCAGGACCCTGTAGACATCCAGTGGATCAGCGGCGCATTCCATTTCGAACCGGCGCGAGATGACCACCTGGAAGACTTCACCATCAACAATGGCTTCCTTGCCGCGGTCAATGGCTTCCAGGTATTGGTTCTCGTCCCAGCGCTCCTGCACGCTGGAAGCGAAGTCCAAGGCAGCGCTTTCCAGCACCGAGACCGGCTGGGCAACGGGCGTGCTGATCTGCTCCAGCAACGCCTTGACCCGTGCCACGGCGTCATGCCATGCCTCGTCCACGCGCTCGGAGCTGTTGTCGAAGTTGATCGCGTTGGCAATGAGCAAAACTGTGCCGTCCACATTGTCATGCACGGCCATGTCCGTCACGAGGTTCAGGGCCATCTCCGGCAACTGCAGATCGTCCTCGGGCGGGGAGGTCAAGCGCTCCCAGTGGCGCACTGTCTCCCAGCCGAGGAAGCCCACCATGCCGGACGTGAAGGGAGGCAGGCCTTCAAAACGGTCGGTTTGCAGTGCCGCGATGGTGTCGCGGACGGCTTCCACGGGGTTGCCGGACGTCGGGACACCCACCGGCGGCTGGCCAATCCAGTGCGCGTTTCCGCCTTTGGTGGTCAGGGTGGCGCGGGATTTGGCGCCAATGAAGGAGTAACGGGACCATGAGCCGCCGACGGCAGCGGACTCCATCAGGAAGGTGCCGGGTTGGCCCTGCGCCAGCTTCCGGTAGAGGCCGATGGGTGTCTCGGCGTCGGCCAGTACTTTGAGTCGAACGGGGATGACACGGCTGTGGGCGGCGAGTTTCCGGAACTCTTCCAGGCCCGGGCTGATGATTCCAAGGTCCTGCATGGCTATATCTTTCCGCCTTTGTGTGAGGTGGTGAGTCAGTGGTTAAGGATGGGGGCCCTAGTCACGGTTGCCGGCGACGACGGTCAGCTCGCGTCCGTCGAAGCAGGTCCGGGTTCCCGTATGGCAGGCAGCGCCCACTTGGTCCACCCGGACCAGAAGGGCATCGCCGTCGCAGTCAAGGGCGACAGACTTCACGAACTGGACATGCCCGGAAGTGTCGCCCTTGCGCCAGTATTCCTGGCGCGAACGGGAGTAGAAAGTGACACGACCGGTGGTCATCGTGCGCCGAAGAGCTTCGTCATCCATCCAGCCCAGCATGAGGACCTCGTTGGTGTCATGCTGCTGGACGATGGCGGCTACAAGGCCTGCAGGATCGCGCTTGAGCGCGCTGGAAATCTCCTGCGGCAGGGTTGCGGCGGGGTCGCTCGCTGCCTCCGCGGCGGGAGTTGGGCTGGGGGTGGACTGCTCAGACATCAGATCAAGTCTAGTGCCTTTGCCGGGGCCCGGTTCCTGCGGCGGTTCCTCTGCGCAACAGCGGCTCGATCGTGCTAGTTTCACAAGTGATGCATTTCGTCGATCCTTCCCGAGAAGTACTGGCCGAAACCTTGCTGGCGGCCGGGCCTGACTCCCCCACGCTCTGTGAAGGGTGGCTGACGCGCGATCTTGCCGCCCACTTGTACCTGCGTGAACGCAAAGCATCCGTGGGCATCGGGCTGTTGATCCCAAGCCTGGGAAAGGCCTCGGACAAGGCGACGGCCAAGCTGGCTTCCAAGCTGAAGACTGCCGAGGACTACGCCAAGCTGGTCAAGGCGTTCCGGGCAGGCCCGCCGGCCCTTTCGCCGTTGAGGATCAAAGCCCTGGACGAGACCTCCAACCTCATTGAATACTTCGTGCACACCGAGGACATCCGCAGGGCCGGTGACCGCTGGGCGCCCCGCGCCTTGGACGAAGCCTATTCGGACGCCCTCTGGGACGATCTCATCAAGCGGGCAGCTTTCCTTTACCGCGGAGTCGATCTTGGCATCGTGCTCGTGCGGCCCACGGGACCCCGCCACGTGGCCAAGCGGGCACCCGTATCGGTGGCAATCGTCGGAGAGCCGGGCGAGCTGATCATGCACGCCCACGGCCGGACCAACCAGGCGTTGGTCACGTTCGAAGGCCAGCCGGACGCCGTCGCGCTTTTGCAATCGGCCGACATCGGACTTTAGGGCAAACCCACAACAACAACGAAAGAGCCACCTGCAGGTGGCCCTTTCGTTGTTGTGAACGCTATGTGGTTACCGTACGGGTTAACGTACTTCGAATCCGGCCTGCGCGATCGCTGCCTTGACTTGGGCAATCATGTCGTCCGGTCCGAAGTGGAACACGGAGGCAGCCAGCACAGCGTCGGCTCCTGCTTCCACAGCGGGCGGGAAGTGCTGCGGCTCCCCCGCACCGCCGGAGGCGATGATCGGAATGTTCACGGCTGCCCGGACCAGGCGGATGAGTTCAAGGTCGAATCCGTCTTTGGTTCCGTCAGCGTCGATCGAGTTCAGCAGGATTTCGCCGACACCACGGTCCGCGGCTTCCTTCGCCCAGGCAATGGCGTCGATCCCGGTGCCCTTGCGGCCGCCGTGGGTAGTGACTTCAAAGCCCGACGACGTCGGGGCGTCACCTTCGCGGGTGCGGCGCGCATCCACGGACAGCACCAGGACCTGGGAGCCGAAGTGGCGGGTGATTTCGTCGATGACCTCCGGCCGGGCGACGGCTGCGGTGTTGATCGAGGCCTTGTCGGCACCAAAGCGGAGCAACTTGTCCACCTCGGCAACGCCACGGACGCCGCCTCCGACGGTGAGCGGAATAAAGACTTCCTCGGCGGTCCGGCGGACGACGTCGAAGGTAGTCTCGCGGTTGCCGGACGACGCAGTGACGTCCAGGAACGTCAGTTCGTCGGCGCCTCCGTTGTCGTAGCGGTGCGCCAATTCCACCGGATCCCCCGCGTCCCGGAGGCCTTCGAAGTTGACGCCTTTGACTACGCGGCCTGCATCAACGTCCAGGCAGGGAATAACGCGTACGGCTACAGCCATGTGCTGATCCTCAATTCTGCGGTTCTGCTGATCGGAGCGCGGGTCAGATACGGCAGGCGTGGATGCTGCTGACCAGGATCGCCCGGGCGCCCAGGTCGTAGAGCTCATCCATGATCCGGTTGGTTTCCTTCTTGGGAACCATGGACCGCACGGCAACCCATTCCGAGTCGCGCAGCGGCGACACGGTGGGCGATTCCAGGCCCGGAGTGAGGGCTGCGGCGTCTTCCACGAGGTCCTTGCGGATGTCGTAGTCCATGAGCACGTACTGCCGTGCCACCAGTACGCCCTGGAGGCGGCGGATCAGGACGTCGATTTCCTTGGCAGTACCGTTGGCGGCACCGCCGTTGCCTGCGCGCCGGATGAGCACCGCTTCGGAGCGGAGGATCGGGTCGCCGAAGATTTCCATCCCGGCGGCCTTGAGGGTGTTTCCGGTTTCGACGACGTCGGCAATGGCATCGGCGACGCCGAGGCGCACCGACGATTCCACGGCACCATCCAGGCGGACCACCTTGGCGTTGACCCCGCGCTCTGCGAGATAGTCGCGCAAGAGGCCGTCGTAGCTGGTGGCCAGGCGCTTGTTTTCAAGCTCTTCGACGGCGGAGAAGTCACCGACGGGCCCCGCGAAGCGGAAGGTGGACGCCGCGAAGCCAAGCGGGAGGAGCTCTTCGGCTTCAACCTGGGCATCGAGCAGGAGATCGCGGCCGGTGATTCCGACATCCAGCGTTCCCTGTCCAACGTAGACCGCGATGTCCCGGGGGCGGAGGAAGAAAAACTCAATGTCGTTGTCGGGATCGACCATCACCAGTTCACGGTTGTCGCGGCGCTGGCGGTAGCCGGCCTCGGACAACATGGCTGAGGCGGCTTCGGAGAGGGATCCCTTGTTGGGGACTGCTACACGGAGCATTGGGAGACTTTCTGTTGTTGTTGGAGGTTTTCAGGCACATCGGCCACGCTGCGGGCCCGGTTGTTTCCACTGCAGGACACAGCCCGGGAGGCGTGGCTAAAGATGCTTGTAAACGTCCTCCAGGCTGAGGCCCTTGGCGAGCATGAGGACCTGCAGGTGGTACAGCAACTGGGAGATTTCCTCGGCAGCGGCTTCGTCGGATTCGTATTCCGCAGCCATCCACACTTCGGCGGCTTCTTCGACTACCTTCTTGCCGATGCCGTGGATTCCGGAGTCCAGTTCGGCTACCGTGCGCGAACCTGCCGGGCGGGTCGCTGCTTTCTCACTCAGTTCTGCGAACAGCGTCTCGAAATTCTTCACGCCCTACAGACTACTTCCTTCACGGCAACCACCGCTTGTTGGGGCCTTGGATGACGAAGGGGATGTGAGTGAACACACACCCACATCCCCTTGCCGGGCCTTATTCCGGGGGCGGCAGCCACCGCCCTTTACTGGAACTGCTTGAGCGTTACTGCCGTGGCCAAGGCTGCGGTAACAGCCTCATGGCCCTTGTCCTCGCTGGAGCCGGGAAGTCCCGCGCGGTCCAGGCCCTGCTGCTCGGTATCGCAGGTGAGGACGCCAAAGCCGACGGGCACACCGGTGCGGACTGACACGTCGGTAAGTCCCGACGTCGCGGCCTGGCAGACGTAATCGAAGTGCGGGGTGCCGCCGCGGATGACGACGCCCAGGGCAACAACGGCGTCGAAGTGCGGAGCAAGGCGGGCAGCCGCTACCGGGAGTTCGAAGCTGCCCGGAACCCGCAGCAGGACGGGTTCGGCAATGCCGGCTTCCTTGGCGGCGCGGAGGGCTCCGTCAACCAGGCCGTCCATGATCTGGGTGTGCCAGCTGGCGGCGACAATGGCCAGTTTCAGCTGTGAGGTTTCCTCGGGGTTGAGGGTGGTGAGGTCAATGGTGGGGGCGCCGTGTCCGCTCATTGTGTGCAGTAGATCCGTTCAGTCGTTGATGCTGTCAAAGGGGTGGGCCAGCGGGGTCTTCCCGTTGCCTGCGTGCTCTGCCTGGAGCGTCAGACGGTGGTCCATCCGGTCTTTCTTGGTCTGCAGGTAGCGCAGGTTCTGCTCGCGGGAGGGAACCTCGGTGGCTACCATCTCCACCACGGTGACGCCCGCCTGTGCCAAGCGGTTCTGCTTGTCCGGGTTGTTGCTCAACAAACGGACTTCCTGCAGGCCCATTTCCGCCAGGATCTGCGCGGCAGCGTTGTAAGAACGCGCGTCGACCGGCAGGCCCAGCTGCTCGTTGGCCTCAACGGTATCGAAGCCGGCTTCCTGCAACGCGTAAGCCTTGATTTTGTTGGCAAGGCCGATGCCCCGGCCTTCCTGCCCGCGCAGGTACAACAACGTGCCGCCCTCGGCGTTGATGAGTTCGAGCGCAAAAGCCAGCTGCTCTCCGCAGTCGCAGCGGTAGGACCCGAAGACGTCCCCGGTGAGGCACTCGGAGTGCAGCCGGACCAGCGGAGCCTTCCCGCTCCTGGACGGATTCGGCGAGCTGACAGCCAGGTGTTCAACTCCGGTCTCGTGGTCCGTCCAGGCCTGTGCCACAAAGTCTCCGAAAGCGGTGGGCAATTGGACGATCGGCCCTCCGCTCACGGGGTGGGGCGTGCGTTCGGTCTCGTCGCTGCTGCGCGTGATGGATGCCGTCATCGCTTCTCCTCGTCTGCCACTGAAAGGTGTGCCGTTGGAATCTCTTCCTGCTGGGACTCTACCGCCTCGACGTATGCCACCAGGTCCTCAATGGAAATGAGGGGACATCCGTGCCCGGCGGCAAACTCGCGCAGGCTGTCCAGGCGCATCATTTCACCGTCGTCGTGTACCAACTCCGCGATCACACCCACCGGGGCAAGCCCGGCGAGCCGGCACAAGTCCACAGCAGCTTCCGTGTGTCCGGGGCGTTCACGCACTCCTCCCTTAACTGCTCGGAGGGGGAAAATATGCCCGGGGCGCGTGATGTGGGCCGGGGTGCTCGCCGGATCCGCCAGGATCCGGGCTGTCAGTGCGCGGTCCGTCGCTGAAATCCCGGTGCTCACTCCGTGGGCAGCATCGCAGGAGATCGTGTAGGCGGTTCCCTTGGCATCCTCGTTGACGGCCACCATTTGCGGCAGTGCCAAGGCGTCCGCCCGCTCTCCTTCCAGCGGCACGCAAATGACGCCGGACGAGTAGCGGATGGTCCATCCCATAAGGGCCGGGGTGGCGTGCTGGGCGGCGAAGATAATGTCGCCTTCGTTCTCGCGGTCTTCGTTATCAACCACGATCACCGGTTTCCCGGCTGCCATTGCGGCAATGGCCGCTTCAACGGGGTCCAGGCCCTGCCTGCGTACCCGGGCGGGATCGGTCTTGGTGGGGGCGCTCATCGCACAGCCTCCTGGGCTTCCGTGGTCTGTTCGGGGCTTGCGGACCGGCTCTCATCGTCGGCACGGTGGGCAGGCTTGCCCTGGGGTGCAAAGGACAGCAGCCGTTCGGTGTACTTGGCCAGGACATCGACTTCGAGGTTGACCTTGGCACCCACGGGCTTTGCACCCAGGCCGGTCTCTTCGAGGGTGGTGGGGATCAGGCCGACTTCGAACCATGGCTCCGGGTCGGCAGCGGGACTGACGGCGGTCACGGTCAGCGACACGCCGTCAACGGCAATGGACCCCTTCTCGGCAATGTAGCGGGCCAACGTGGCAGGTACACCGAACCGCAAGCGGTCCCAGTTCCCCAGGGCCTCACGCTCCAGCAACTCGCCGACGCCATCGACGTGTCCCTGGACCACGTGCCCGTCCAAGCGTCCGCCGGCAGGAACGCACCGTTCCAGGTTGACGCTGTCCCCCGCCGCCAACTGACCGATAGTGGTCCGGAGCAGGGTCTCCCCCATGACATCGACGCTGAACTCCTGCCCGTTGATCTGCGTAGCCGTCAGGCACACACCGTTGACGGCGATCGAACCGCCCAAGGCGAGGCCCTCCGTGGTGGTAGGGGCTTTAAGCCGCAACGTGGCGCTGGCTTCGCCGTCGTGGTCGATGCCAAGTACGGTGCCCTGTTCGGCAACAATTCCGGTAAACATCAGTGTCCTCCTGAGACGTACTCCGCGGCTTCGCTGCCGGGAAGGGAATTTTCTTGTGTGGTAGCCGGCCGGGTGGGCCGGAGATGAAGTCGAAGGTCATTGCCGAGGGTCCGCACGGAACCGCCGCCGGCCTCGTCCCACATCCAGTGCTGGGCCTGGGACAGGGTAGTGATGCCGAGGTCGTTCAGGGCAGGGGTTCCGGAGCCCAGCAGTGTGGGAGCCAGGTAGACAATCAATTCATCCACCAGGCCCGCCGCCAGGAAGGTGCTGAGGATGCTCGAACCACCCTCCACCATGACGTGCCGGACGCCCTCCTCGAACAGCATGGACAACGCTTCGCGCGGATCCCGGGTGGCCAGGTGGAGGAAGCGCCCGTCCGTCCCGCGCACCGCCGCGTCCTGGGGCACCTCGCGCCGGCCCATGACAGCGCGGAGCGGTTGACGCCCGGAAAGTCCACCCTCCGGATCCCTTGCAGTCAACCGGGGATTATCGATCAGGACCGTTCCGGTGCCCACGAGGATCGCGTCAATAAGTCCGCGCAGGCTGTGGTTGTCCGCCAGCGACTCCGGACTGGAGATCCATTGGCTGGTGCCGTCCACTGCCGCGATGCGGCTGTCCAGCGTCTGGGCGATGTGCAAGGTGACAAAGGGCCGCTTGGAGGCAACGGCGTCGAACCATTCCCGGTTCAGCTCCAAAGCATCGGCTGCCGCGAGGCCCGACTCCACTGTGATACCCGCGGAACGGAGCGTGCGGGCGCCTCCTGCCGCGGGATCATGGGGATCGTCGACGGCGTAAATCACCCTGGTGATACCGGCGGCGATGATCGCCTGGGCACAAGGACCGGTACGACCCACGTGGTTGCAGGGCTCCAGCGTCACCACCATGGTGGTACCGCGCAGCTCGATCCCTGCCTTCCGCGCTTCGAGGATGGCGTCCGCTTCGGCATGTGCCGTTCCGGCGCCACGGTGATAGCCGACGGCGACCTGCTCACCGTCGGCGTTCAGAATGACGGCACCTACCAAGGGGTTGGCGCCACGGGGACCCTGCAAGGCCGCGCGCAGAGCCGTGTCCATGGCCGCAGACTCAAGCACACTGAAGGTAGTGGCAACCGCGTTCATCGGGCGGCCCCCACTGCGACGGGTGCCGGACCGGCCACTGCAGCTGCGCGCTTGGATGCCCGCCGCCAGACGAAGAATCCGGCGAGGGTGAAGAATCCATAAAACAGGTACATGAAGGCACTGGCGTAATAGCCGGCGGTGAACAGCAACGGGACGCCCACAACGTCCACGGCCACCCAGATCAGCCAGAATTCAGTCCAGCCGCGGGCCATGCCATAAGTGGCCAGCAGTGACCCCATGAAAGTCCAGGCGTCCGCCCACACCGGCGGGTAGGAGCCGAGGGCGTCGAACAGCGGTGTCAGTGCTGCCGTTCCCGCCACCATGGCGCCAATCAAAGCGATGCGGACCTTGTTACTGGCCCAGAACGGCACGATTGCGCGGCCTTCGCCTGCAAGGTGACGCCCCTGCTGCCAGCGGTACCAGCCATAGATTGCGACGGCCATGAACATGATTTGGCGGCCCGCCTGGCCCCACAAAGTGGCCGGCGCCGCCGCGCCAAAGACGTTCCCGAGGAACACGGTCAGCAACAGGAGGTTGCCGAGGATGCCAACAGGCCATGCCCAGACTTTGCGGCGCATTCCGCCGAGGGCGCTGGCGAGCCCAAAGATGTTGCCAAGCACTTCGCGTAGAACAAGCGCAGATCCTCCAACGGGAATCTGTGCTTCGAAGAGCCATCGCAGAAAGTCCATGCCGTTCCTTCCCAGTGACCGCGATGGCTCCGGGGGTGTACGACAGCGCATGCCCGCCCGGCCATCCTCAAAGGACGCCGACGGCATACCTGTACGTGCTTCTCCCATCCAGACTTTAACTGTCGGTACCGGAATTCCACCGGTTCAACCGTCTGCTTCCGGCTCCACAAGAGTGGTAACCGTTAGCGCGCGGGTCGCGGACTATGACCGCCGGTTCGGACTTACACCGACCCCGGAGCACGTATATGTGTGGTGCTATTGTGCCATAACCTCGAAGATTGCCGGGCTATTCCCGGCCATCTTCGTGACACATTGTTGCTGCTTGGGCTTCGTTGCTGCCTAGGCAGCGGGCTGCGTGGCCTTGGTACCGGCGAGCCGGAGCCTGTCGATCGCTGCTGCGGGATCCGCGTGCCCGTACACAGCAGAGCCTGCCACGAAGACATTGGCCCCGGCTTCGGCGGCACGGACGATGGTTTCCTCGGTGATCCCGCCGTCCACCTGGATGGCGACGTCGACTCCCGAACCCTCAACGGCCTCGCGTGCCCGACGGATCTTGGGCAGCGTGATGTCCAGGAATGCCTGTCCCCCGAAGCCCGGCTCGACCGTCATGATGAGCAACATGTCCACTTCGCTCAGCATGTCCAGATAAGGCTCCACGGGCGTTGCCGGCCGCAACGCCATACCGGCCTTGGCGCCGCGCGCCCGCAACTCGCGGGCGAGCTTGACCGGGGCCATCGCAGCTTCCGCATGGAACGTCACGGAAGCGACCCCTGCGTCCGCGTAGGCGGGCGCCCAGCGGTCGGCGTCGGAGATCATCAGGTGTGCATCCAGCGGAACCGGGCTGACAGCCTGAATCCTCTGCACGACGGGCAGCCCGAGGGTGAGGTTGGGGACGAAGTGGTTGTCCATCACGTCCACGTGCACGGCGTCGGCATTGCTGATGCGCTGCAGTTCGGCCTCAAGGTTGACGAAATCCGCGGACAGGATGCTCGGGTTGATACAGCACTGAGTCAAGGAAAATCCTTCGGGTGGTTGGTGGGGCGAACAACAACAGCAGAACTAGGCCTTCTTGCGGATCAGCGCCAGGAACATGGCATCCGTTTGGTGGACATGCGGCCAGAGCTGGGCCGTCAGCTCATGACCGGCGCCGAGTTCCCTGCCCAGGCTGACCCGGTCCAAGGCATCTCCGGCATCCAGCAGTTCCAAGTCCGTCCGTTTGGCAAGGACATCGGAGACGACCGCGGTGGTTTCGGCCGGATGGGGTGAACAGGTGACGTAGCCGACTACTCCTCCGGGCTTGACGGCATCGATGGCGGATGCCAGGAGTTCACGCTGCAACGGACCCAGGTCTGCGATATCTTTCGGTGACCGGCGCCAACGGGACTCCGGCCGGCGTCGCAACGCTCCGAGGCCGCTGCAGGGAACATCCACCAGCACGCGATCGAAAGACTCCGGCTCTTCGCTGCCTACTTCCCTGCCGTCCCCCGTGCGGACGGACCAGGTTGCGGACGGCACGGCGGACAGCGCCTGCTGTACCAGCTTTGCCCGGTGGGGTGCAGGTTCATTGGCCAGGAGGGTGGCACCGTCGCGGTGGGCCAAAGCCGCAAGCAGCGCGGCTTTCCCGCCGGGACCGGCACACAGATCAAGCCACCGTTCATTGCCGTCGGCAGAAGTTTCGACGTCAGCGCCCGCAACGGCACGCGCCACAAGCTGCGAACCGACGTCCTGGACACGCGTGGTGCCCTGACGCACGGATTCAAGCCTGCCGAGGTCACCGCCCGCGGACATCGCCGAGCCCTCAACGAGTTCCCCTGCCGTGGCGCCTTGTTCGAGGGCTTCGTCCAGGTCTCCGAGTCCCGGCAGTGCCACCAGATTAACCACCGGAGCGGCGTTGTCCGCTTCCAGCAGTGCCTCGATGTCCGAGGCAGGCCTGCCGTGGTTCACCAAGGATTGCCGCAAAGCACGGACGATCCATTCCGGATGGGAGTGGCGCAAGGCGGCAATCCTGGTGGCATCCGTTTCCTGGTCCAGGAGAAGGTCCAGCCATTCCTCCATCGAGTGCGCCGCCACCTTGCGCAGGACCGCGTTGATGAGCGCTGAGGGCCCTGCGCCGATGACTGCCCTCGCCAGGCCAACGGTCTGGTCCAAGGCAGCGTGGGCGGGCACCCGCATGGACAGGAGCTGGTGCGCTCCGATCCGCAGGGCATCAAGGATGGCGGGGTCCAGCTGGTCAAGCGGCCTGTCCACACACCGGGCAAGAATGGCATCGTACGTTCCCTGCCCGCGAAGCGCTCCGTAGCTGAGCTCCGTGGCAAAGCCGGCATCCCGGCGGTCCAGTCGGTGTTCGCGGATGCGGGCGGGGAGGACGAGGTTTGCATAGGCGTCTTCGGAAGCAACTGCGCGCAGCACCTCGAAAGCCACCAGACGGGCAGGATCAGCACGCCGGGTCCGCTGCGAAGGGGCATTGGTGGAGAAGCCCCGCTGCGGACCCCGGTTGCGTTCGCGGCCCTGGGCGTTGCGCTTGCTTCCTGAACGATCGCCCCGGGTGCCCCGGTTGTCCCGGTTGTCCCGGCCACCCCCGTCGCGGCCACCGCTGCTGTTGGGGCCTCGCCGGCCGGACTCACTCATTCGAAGACCACTTTCTCGGGTGTTGCCAAGCCGCGGGCCCAATCGGCCGGCAGCATCATTTTTTTGCCTGCGGGTTGGACACGCCCCAGCTGTATGGCATGGGAGCCTGTCCCTACCAGCACGGCTTTACCTTCTGGCCGGACATGACCCGGCGCAAGACCGTTCACATCCGGCCGTAAGGCCACGGGCTCAAGCTTGATCCGCTGGCCCTCCAGCATTGTCCAGGCTCCGGGCTCGGGGGTAACGCCCCTGGACCTGCGGTGGAGCGCCAGGGCCGGCTGCTGCCAATCCAACCGTCCGTCTTCCAAGGTGAGTTTGGGCGCCAGGCTCACCTCACCGGACTGCGGCTGCGGAGCCGCCTGGCCGGCGTCAATAGCGGAGAGCGTTTGGCACAAGAGAACCGCACCGCTGACCGAGAGCCGCTCCAGGAGGTCACCGGCGGTGTCCTCATCCCGGACCGATTCCGTCAGGGCTCCAAAGACGGGGCCGGTGTCCAGGCCTTCCTCCAATTGGAAGGTCACCGCGCCTGTCACATCGTCACCTGCGATCAACGCCCGTTGCACGGGAGCCGCCCCGCGCCATGCCGGAAGCAGGGAGAAATGCAGGTTGACCCAGCCGTGTGCGGGAACAGCGAGGGCGTCCCGGGGAACGATTCCTCCGTAGGCGACGATTGCGGCGACGTCGGGCGAAGTGTCAGCGATGTGCGCCGTGGTCTCAGCGTCTACTTTGGCCGCCTTGATCACCTGGATTCCCAGCTCTTCGGCGCGGGCAGCCACGGGAGATGGAGTGAGGACGCGCTTTCGTCCCAGCGGAGCGTCCGGCCGGGTCAGCACCGCGACGACGTCGAACCCTGCTTTGACCAGCGCGTCCAATGACGGAACGGCTACCGCCGGAGTTCCGGCAAACAATACCCTCACTCGGGAATCCCGAAGCTGCCGCCGCCAAAGCTCGAGCCGACGGAGGAAGCACGCTTGGACGTGGTCTCTTCCGTGACGGCATGGTAATTGGCGTTGCGGATGGCGCGCAGGGCAGCCTTCCGGTCTTCGCCTTCGAGCCTGTCGGTGTAGAGGATGCCGTCCAAATGGTCGGTTTCATGCTGGAAGCAACGGGCCAGCATGCCTTCGCCCTCTACGGACACCGGCTTGCCGTGAAGGTCCACACCGGTGACCCGGGTGGCACGGTGGCGCCGGACGGGAAAGCCCAGTCCGGGGATCGAAAGGCAGCCCTCCACCTCATCGGGCTGGAAATCCTCGCTGTTTTCCAGCACCGGATTGATGATGTGGCCGGCAACGCCACCGACGCGGTAGGTGAAGACGCGTTTGCTCACGCCGACTTGGGGCGCGGCGAGGCCTGCACCCTCCACGTCCTCCATGGTCTCCATCATGTCCGCGACCAGTTTGGCGAGCTCCGGACCAAAATCGGTTACAGGATCCGCTACGGTTCGCAGCACCGGATCACCGATGATTCGGATACTCAAAATTGCCATCTGTTGCCAGTCCTCACTTTTGTCTGTCTTTGGTCCGCGTTGCGGAGCCAAAGCCAGTTTAGTTGAGACGGCCAAGGAGGCGCCGGGCGTTCAGCCCAGCGCTCCGGCCCCAACGCTTACCCTGGCAGGAGCCGCCAGCGGAGGCGGGGCAATCGGCAGGAGGGCCTGACCGGCCGCGGAAACGTCGGCGGACATCTCCCACACGCGGCGGAGGGCGCAGAACTTCCACCAATGGTGCTTGAGGACGTCCGGATTGGCGCGCTGCGGGCGAACTTCCGTCTCACCGATGGCTACGGCCAGGAGCATGGGGTTCTCACCGAACTTCCAGGGCTCCCACTGCCCGGCCACGGGATCCACCAGGCTTTCCTCGGCTTTCATTCCCGCCACCAGTTGCATGACCACCTTGTCATCCAGGGCTTTCACCGTGCCGTCACGGGTTGTTCCTTTGGTCTTGTAGTCGATCAGGCAGATCCGTCCATTAATACGGGCCACCAAGTCCAAGGTGCCGGCGTAACCTACCGATTGGTTCCAGACGGTGATCTCGGGCGCGATCGGTTCCACGCGGTACAGCTCCCACCACTCGTCGAAGCGCGCTGCAAACGCCTGCTCCCCATGCGAAGCGAGTTCGTCCCGGCATTCCTGCATGCGGTGCGGACGGCCCAGCGCCCGAAGCGCCACTTGCTCGCAGTAGGTATGGACCCGGTCACCGCGGGCCGCTGCTTCATCCCGGTATGTTTCAGCGGCTTTGGCGGCCTTGTTGACTGCCTGGCGGATCCTTGCCGGGCTGCCGATCATTGCCGGGAGTTCCGGATCTGCGGCAAGGCTGCTTGCTCCCATGTAGCTGAACCAACCATCCAGGGCGTGCGCCTGCTGTGCAATCACTGTTGTGATGGAAGGAACAGCGAATTGCTCAGTAGTGGAGCGGGCGTACATGCGTCCGTAGTCAGTAGCGTGGGCAAGCAGTGGTGCGGTCATATAAAGACTCTGACACAGACCACCGACAGAATTCCCCTCAGGCCTGCGGTTCGGGGCTTCCCGGCTGATCGGATCCGGAATCCGCAGCCCCGCCGGACGTCCCCACGGCCGGGGAACCCAGCAGGGTGGTGAGGTGCCGGGGATCCAGCCTGGCGAGCTTCGCGGCCAGGATTGGCGCTTTCCCGGCAAGTTCCTCAACGCGCAGAACCAAGGAAACATCAGTAGTGGTTACGCCTGCTTCGGGGCAATGGTGATTGTGCACACTTCCCTTGTGCCGTCCCGACCATGATCGTGACGAAAGACCATGATCGTGACGAAACCCATCCGAATAATGGCCCCGCCGCGACACAAACGCGTTCCCTGCCAGACAGATCCACTGGAGCGAACCCGCTCTGCGATGACAACGACTCATGGAAGAGGAAACCCATGGAACTCTTTAACGATCTGCAGAAGAAGGCGCGAGACCTCATAGCCGGCAACGAAGAAGCCATCAAGGAAGGCATCGAAAAGGTGGGCGACTTCGTCGACGAACAAACCGACGGCAAGTTCGCTGAACAAGTGGATCTGGTCCAAGGCGCAGCCTCGGACTACGTAGCGAAGATCGACGGCGACACAGACGCAGCTTCAGCCGGCGACGTCGCTCCGCAGCAGTAGCCGACCCGCAACGCAGCAGCGAACCAAAAGCAAAAGCCCCCGAGTAACTCGGGGGCTTTTCCTGGTGGGCGATACTGGGTTCGAACCAGTGACCTCTTCGGTGTGAACGAAGCGCGCTACCACTGCGCCAATCGCCCCGAACCTTGCCGCGCTTTCGCAACTGCGGGCCGGTGCATATAGAAGATTAGCCCACCATCGCAGGAATGCAAAACGAACCAGGAGCCGGAACTACACAGCTGAAATTACAGCCGTGAAAGACACGGAATTCCGCGTCAAATCAGGCATCCGGGCAGTCTCCGAGTGGAAAGTGGCTGCGCGATTTGGAGATTGCTGGAACCTCCTATAGAGTTTTTACTCGTCGGAAAGCCACGGAATGCCTGCAAGGCGGCCCACGCTAACCAACAATGCGGACGTAGCTCAGCTGGTAGAGCACCACCTTGCCAAGGTGGATGTCGCGAGTTCGAATCTCGTCGTCCGCTCGCAAGGCACTGTCAGGCAAGAATTCTTCGGAATCCTGCTTACACGGTGGGTTGGCCGAGAGGCGAGGCAGCGGCCTGCAAAGCCGTATACACGGGTTCGAATCCCGTACCCACCTCGGTGAAAACCATGCTTTCAGCAGTGCTGGATGCTTGGGCGATTGGCGCAGCGGTAGCGCGCTTCCCTGACACGGAAGAGGTCACTGGTTCGATCCCAGTATCGCCCACCAAAACAAGGCAACTTGTTTGTTGTTCCTAGCCGGGTTCCAACCCGGCTAGGAGCATGTGCGGACGTAGCTCAGCTGGTAGAGCACCACCTTGCCAAGGTGGATGTCGCGAGTTCGAATCTCGTCGTCCGCTCTCCTTTCACAAGGACCCGGTAACGGGCGATTGGCGCAGCGGTAGCGCGCTTCCCTGACACGGAAGAGGTCACTGGTTCGATCCCAGTATCGCCCACCAAAACAAGGCAACTTGTTTGAGTGGTATAGCCAGGCAATGCCGGGCTTGCACCACATGCGGACGTAGCTCAGCTGGTAGAGCACCACCTTGCCAAGGTGGATGTCGCGAGTTCGAATCTCGTCGTCCGCTCCAAGAAAAAGCAGCTCCCCGGAGCTGCTTTTTTTGTGCCCGAAACCAGTTTCTGCAATTCATCAGTGGCCGTAACCGATATCGCTAAGAAAAAGTCGCTTTATCTAATGTGATTGGGCTCGCATAATGTACTGCGAGTTCATCACCAATCCACGCCACTGGCAGGAGTACCCCATGAATCAACAGACGGCTTCCCAATCCGTCATGCGGCGCAAGCCGATCGACGACATCGAGGAAGAAAGCAAGCACAGCGGGCTGTTCAAAAGCCTTGGCCTCTGGCAACTGACGGCCATCGGCGTCGGCGGAATCATCGGCGTCGGAATCTTCTCCCTTGCCGGGCTGGTGGCGCACGGATCGGAGGGCAATCCCGGGGTGGGCCCCGCGGTGCTGATCTCGTTCCTCATCGCAGGCCTGGCATCCGGAGCGGCAGCCCTCTCCTACGCCGAATTCGCCGGCATGATTCCGCGCGCCGGCTCCGCATACACCTACGGCTATGTTGCCCTCGGCGAGATCATTGGATGGTTCATAGGGTGGGACCTGCTGCTGGAATACATCGCCATCGTGGCTGTGGTGGCGATCGGCATCTCCGGATACTTTGACGCTTTCCTTTCAGGCATCGGAATCCACATGCCCACCTGGATGACCTCCACAGCCGATGAGGGCAAGGGCGGCATCATCAACCTTCCCGCAATCCTGGTCTGCCTCCTGGTCACCTGGATCCTCAGCCGTGGAACCAAGACCTTCGGCCGGTTCGAACTCGTGGCGGTCGCCATCAAGGTGATCCTGATTCTGTTCATCATCGGTTTGGGCGTTTTCTACATCAATACCGAGAACTTCAACCCGTTCATGCCCAGCGGCTTCGGTCCGGTCCTGGCAGGTGCCGCCACGGTCTTCTTCGCCGTCTTCGGCTACGACGCCATGAGTACAGCCGCAGAGGAGGCCAAGGACGGCAAGAAGCACATGCCCAAGGCCATCATCCTGTCGCTTGTCATCGCGATGCTGCTCTACGTTGCCGCGACGTTGGTCCTGACCGGCATGCAGAACTACAAGGACATCGATCCCGCCGCCGGCTTCGCCTCGGCATTCACGGGCGTCGGACTGCCGGTAATCGCCACCATCATCTCGGTTTTCGCCGTGTTGTCCATCCTCACTGTGATGCTCACCTTCCTTCTGGGTGTCACCCGCGTGTGGTTCTCCATGAGCCGTGACGGCCTCCTCCCCGGTTGGTTCGCCAAAACGGACCGCCACGGTACGCCCCAACGTGTCACCTGGATCGCCGGCGTCGCCTCCGCCTTCCTGGCAGGCATCTTCCCCATCAAGGAAGTTGCCGACCTGACGAACATCGGCATCCTCGCGGCGTTCGTCGTGGTGTGCGTATCCGTCATCATGTTCCGCTACACCAAGCCCGACGCGCCCCGCACGTTCCGGCTCCCCCTCATGCCGGTTGTCCCCGCATTCGGCGTCCTGGCCTCGGCCTTCCTGATGGTTCAGTTGCACTGGGAGACCTGGGTGCGCTTCGGCGTGTGGCTGGTCATAGGCCTGGCGATCTACTACTTCTACGGCCGGAAGCACTCACTCATGAACCCGGACAGCCCGCGTCACCTGGAGACAAGTAAGCCCTTGGCGTAGCGAACCGCCTGGTCCTTGGCACCCCCAGCATCTGGTGTTAGGGTCGGACGCGGAGGAGCGAACTGGCTCCGCGAAGGAAGGGAGGTGCCCGTGGGATTAATTGACGACCTGAAGGGCAAGGCTCAGGGTCTCATTCAGGGCAACGAAGAAGCCATCAAGAATGGCATCGAAAAGGCCGGAGACTTCGTCGACCAGAAGACCGGCGGCAAGTTCGCCGGACAGGTTGATGCAGTCCAGAATGCCGCTTCCAACTTCGTGGCCAAGAACGACGGTGAAGCCGATCCGGCTCCCGCAACGGATGAGCCAAAGCAGCCCTAGCTGCCTGAGCCGCCGCAACAGATACGTCAAGGGGGCACCGGTCCCGCCGAGAGGCGACGCCGGTGCCCTTGGCGTTTAATCAGCCACTAGATCCGCTTGGCTATCCCGGGGCGGGCAGGCTGGCGGCCTTCCGGTACCTTGGTCACTATGCCTTCCGCCCCCACCGTCATTCAGCACCCTCCCCGGCGCGAGGGCCTCGGGCCGCCCATCGCAGCGGGAGTGGTCACCGCACTCGTGGGTTTCACGTCATCGTTCGCCGTAGTCCTGGCAGGATTGCAGTCCGTGGGAGCCACTCAATCCCAGGCAGCCAGTGGACTCCTGGCGTTGACTTTGACGTTCGGCGCGGCAATTCTCTGGCTGTCCTGGCGTTCCAAGATGCCGGTGACCTTGGCGTGGTCCACGCCTGGCGCCGCCTTGCTCGCCTCTGCCGGGATGGTCGACGGCGGGTGGCCGGCAGCCGTAGGAGCCTTCCTGCTGGTGGGGGTGCTGATCCTGCTGACCGGGTTGCTCCCCGTTCTGGGCAGGCTCATGGGAAGGATCCCCACCGCCTTGGCCCAAGCCATGCTGGCGGGCGTCCTGCTCCCCCTGTGCCTGGCACCGTTCAAGTCCTTGGGAACGGCGCCGCTGCTGGTTGGTCCTGTTGCCTTGTGCTGGTTGCTCCTGCTGAAGCTCGCTCCCCGGTGGGCAGTACCCGGAGCATTGGTGGTGGCACTGGCGGTGATTGGAATCCATCTTGGCGTGAACGGGACCTATCTTCCCGCTGACGCGCTGGTGCCCAGGCTTGAATGGACAACGCCGGCTTTCAGTGTGGAGGCTGCGGTCGGGCTGGCCCTGCCGCTGTTCATCGTCACCATGGCGTCGCAGAACATCCCCGGCGTAGCCGTCCTCAAGTCGTTCGGCTTCACCACCCCATGGCGGTCTTCCATGGTGATGACCGGAGCAGGCACCATGGCGGGGGCGGTGTTCGGCGGTCATGCGATCAACTTGGCGGCCCTCAGCGCTGCATTGGCTGCCGGGGAGGAAGCGGGCAGGAACCCCGGCCAAAGGTGGCGCGCCGCCTTCGTGTCAGGACTCGCCTATCTGGTTCTTGCCGTGTTTTCCGCCGCCTTGGTCACCGTTGTTTCGGCGGCTCCGCCGGGATTGCTGGAAGCTGTTGCCGGCCTCGCGCTGTTGGGGACCTTGGCCGCCGCCATCTCCTCGGCGCTGGCCGAAGCAGAAGAACGCGTTCCGGCTTGCATTACGTTTCTGCTGGCAGCCTCGGGCCTCAGCTTCGGCGGCATCGGGGCAGCGTTCTGGGCTCTGACGTGCGGCATTCTGGTCCGGTGGCTGCTGAAGCCCGGCCCGCTGGTCAGGAAGGCTCGTGGTTCTGGGCCTCGCGCGCCAAGGCAGTGAGCCTGGAAACGGCGCGGAAGTACTTCTTCATGTAGCCGCCGGCCATCATCTCTTCGGTGAACAGTTTGTCGAACGGAACACCGCTGGCCAGGATCGGCACGTCCTTGTCGTACAGGCGGTCGGCCAGCACCACGAAGCGCAGGGCTACAGCCTGCTCCGTGATGGTGTCCACGTCACGCCACACCACGGCGTCGATCCCGGAAATCAGCTGCCGGTAGCGGCTCGGGTGGACGCCTGCGAGGTGGTCCACCAGCGTGCGGAAGTCATCAACGGCAACAGTCTGGCCTTTGAACTCGCTGCGCATCCGATGCTTGAGCTCTTCGGTCTTCAGGGGTGCAGGAGCTGCCGGCAATCCGCGGTGCCGGAAATCTTCGCCGTCGATCCGCACAACATCGAACTGGTCCGCCAGGACCTGGATTTCGCGCTGGAAGTCCACGGCTGCGAAGCGGCCTTCGCCCAAAGAACCGGGCAGGGTGTTTGACGTTGCTGCCAGCTTGACCCCCGCGTCGGCCAATTCGCGCATGAGGCGCGACATCAGGACGGTGTCGCCGGGATCATCAAGTTCGAATTCGTCGATGCAGACCAGTTTGTAATTGCTGAGGGCGTCAACGGTCTTGCGGAAAGACAGCGCGCCCACGAGGTTGGTGTACTCAACGAACGTGCCGAAGGCCTTCGGACCGGGCGACCGGTGCCACAGGGACGCCAGGAGGTGGGTTTTCCCGACGCCGAAACCACCGTCCAGGTAGATGCCGGCCCGCGAGGTGGTCTTCTTGGCGAACAGCTTTTTGAAAAGGCCGCCGTTGTCTTCAGCCCCCACAGCGTCCGCGAAGAAGGACAGCACCTTGACGGCGTTGGCCTGGCTCGGCTGCGACGGGTCGGGCCGGTAACTGTCGAACGACACCTCGCCAAATCGCGGAGAGGGGTAGAAACCCTTGAGGAGTTCCTCCACAGAGACTGACGGCGTGCGGGCTGTCAGTTGTTCGATGTGCACCAGGCGTGGTCCGTTCTTCCGGTAGTGGGTCCCCAGCAAGAATACCGGCAACGCGGGCGCCCGGACGGCGCACGTGACCAAAGCCATGTTTCACCGTATGACCGGCGGAGCAGCGCGAACCCGGCGCGGTAGTTAGTGTTGTGAGCATGCCGGGCCGGCAACAGGAGCTACGTTGGGCCTGGCTCCGTCCGTTGTCAGTGAAAGGCCACCGCCATGTCCTACCCCGTTGAACAGAACGAAAAGTTCGCAGCTTATGCGAACCCCGAACGCCTCGTATCCACCGAGTGGCTCGCGGCAGCGCTGGCCGATGGCGCCGTTGCCGACGGCAAGCTGGTGGTTGTGGAGTCCGATGAGGATGTCCTCCTCTACGAAACCGGCCACATCCCCGGCGCGGTCAAGATCGACTGGCACACCGATCTGAATGACGAAGTCACCCGCGACTACGTCGACGGCGCGGCTTTCGCCGCCCTGGCTTCCGCCAAGGGAATTTCCCGCGACAGCACCGTGGTCATTTACGGCGACAAGTCCAACTGGTGGGCCGCTTACGCACTGTGGGTCTTCACCCTGTTCGGTCATGAGGATGTCCGCCTCCTCGATGGCGGCCGCGACAAGTGGATTGCTGAAGGCCGTGAACTCACCACCGACGTCCCTGCTCCCGCCCGGGGCGACTATCCCGAGGTGGAGCGGAACGATGCTCCCATCCGCGCATTCAAGGAAGACGTCCTGGCACACCTGGGCAAGCCGTTGATCGATGTGCGTTCCCCCGAGGAGTACACCGGCCAGCGCACACATATGCCGGCTTACCCCGAGGAGGGCGCGCTGCGCGGCGGCCACATTCCCACGGCTGCCTCTGTTCCCTGGGCCAAGGCTGCTGCCGAGGACGGCACCTACCGCTCGCGCGAAGAGCTCGAAGCCCTCTACCTTGGCGAAGCAGGCCTCAAGGCCGGTGACGACGTCGTGGCGTACTGCCGCATCGGCGAGCGTTCCAGCCACACTTGGTTCGCCCTCAAGTACCTGCTGGGCTTTGAGTCCGTCCGCAACTACGACGGCTCATGGACCGAATGGGGCAATGCAGTACGCGTTCCCATCGTCAAGGGAGCCGAGCGCGGATCCGTTCCGGCCTCCCTGGTCCGTAACTAGCACGTCATCGTGCTACGTAGTGCGTAAGCTGGGATGTGATGAGTACCAACACTTTGCCCACCGCACTGGCGGAAATCGTCGACGACTTCCAGGCGCTGTCCGAGCCTGAACGCCTGCAACTGCTGCTGGAGTTTTCGCGTGGCCTGCCCGAACTGCCGGAACGGCTGACGAACCATCCGGAGTTGCTGGAACAGGTGGTGGAGTGCCAGTCGCCGCTGTTCCTCACCATTGAATCGGAGAGGAAAACGGATGGCCCCAGCGCCTACCGCCTGTTCTTCAAAGCCCCGCCGGAGGCACCCACCACGCGTGGTTTCGCTGGAGTCCTCCATGAGGGACTGGACGGACTGACCGCGGAGGAGATCCTTGCGGTGCCGGACGACATGCCGGAGCTGCTGGGTTTGACCCGTGCCATCACTCCCCTGCGCATGCGCGGGATGACGGCCATGCTGGGACGTATCAAGAGGAAAGTCGCAGCGGCCAACAAGCTGGAAAGCTAAGCATGGCCAAGAAGATGGCTTCACAGGGAACGCCGGCTACCGCAGCACTGACTGCGGCCGGCGTTCCCTTCGTCGTCCACCCCTACGCTCATGACCCCTCAGCTCCCAGTTACGGGTTGGAAGCGGCCGAGGTTCTGGGCATCGATCCCGCCCGGGTCTTCAAGACCCTCATGGTGGAGGTGGAAGGCCGTCTGGCTGTGGGGGTTGTCCCGGTGTCCGGCAGCCTGGATTTGAAGGCTGTTGCCGGTGCCCTGGGCGCCAAGAAGGCGTCCATGGCTGATCCAAAGGCGGCGGAACGGCGCACGGGCTATGTCCTGGGCGGCATCTCTCCCCTTGGCCAACGCCAGCCCTCTCCCACCGTCCTGGACGAGTCCGCCCTGGGTTTCGAGACCATCTTTGTCTCCGGCGGCCGGCGTGGCCTGGACATCGAAGTGGCTCCAGCCGATCTTGTGCGGCTCACCCGGGCGGTGACCGCCGCAATCGGCTCCGCCAAGGACTAGGAACGGCCTGCGGCCTCTCCTGCCGGTTCGGCGTCCGCGCCGGTGCCTCCGGGGTTGTTCCGGGGAGCCAGCTGCTGCAGCAGCCAGGAACGCACCATCCGCTCCCATTTCTCCGGGTCCACGTTCCATTCCTTGGTGTGCCGCGACCCGTGGAACGCCTCGAACGTCACCATGTCCGGATTCTTCTCCGCCAGGCTTGCCGAAGGTTCGAACGGCACGTATTCGTCATCGACGCTATGGATCAACAGGGTGGGGGTCCGCAGTTCAACGGCGCGGGCTTCCCAGTCCATGGCCTTCAGGTTCACGGGGGCGGCCAGCCCGGTCAAGCGGCGTCCCAAAGGATGGCCGAGCATCAACTGCCCATAACGTCCCACGTTGTAGGGAATCCTGTTGACCTGCGCGTGATGGGCCATGACGTTGACCCAATTGATCACGGGTGCATCCAGCACCAGGGCCCGGATCCGTTGCCGGTGCTTGGAGAGGTCCGCTGCCTGCAGGCTGATGGCACCTCCCATGGACCAGCCGAAGAGAACCACTTCCCGGGCTCCGTGGTCCAAGGCATATCCGATGGCCGCCTCAACGTCCCGCCACTCCGTGGAGCCGAGTCCGTAACGGCCATCCAGGGCCGAAGGGGCCAGGCCGTCGTTGCGGTAGGACACCAGCAGGCTGTCCAGGCCCAGTTCCTTTGCCGTCCGGACGGCACGCAGGCATTCCATCCGGGTGGCTCCGCGGCCGTGGACCATGATGGCCCAGACAGGAGCGGTTGCGGCCGCCTCGGCACGGATCAACCAGGCAGGCGCCGTCCCGCCTTCCACCTCGATCTCCACGTCGTCAGCTGCCACGCCAATGGCTGACGGGTGGTGGTAGGCGGCGCCGCTCCACCAACCCCGGCGGGCTTCGGAGAGGTTCCCGGAGTAGACCTCTTCCACCTCCCTCAGTACGGTCTGCTCGGCCGGCGAGTAGGAAACAATCCGGCCGATCCTGGCATGCCCCTTGCCGTTGTCGAAGAAGAGGCTGTACACGCCGTCCACGGTTGTGTCCGGGGTCGCGGCGAGAATGACCTGCGGGCCCGCGTCGCCCTGGATGACCGCCAGGACCTCCTGGTCAGCGTTCTTGGCAGAGGGCGTGATGACGCGCCTGGCGAAGTAGACGGCGAGCGCCGAGGAGCCGGCACCCACAAAGGCCGCCAATGAGGTCCCCGTGAGGATTCCGGCGATTGCCCACTTGGTACGCAGGCTGAGGGTGGAGTCTGCAGCGTCGCTCGCTGACCGGGAATTGGTTGCCATGGTTCCATTCTCGCTGGTAGCCGTGGCGCAATGCCGCAATTGCGGGCAAAACCCTGCGTTGTGCGCGATCGCAGGTCTACGCTGTAGCCATGAGCGATCCCATCGTCATCCTGACAGAAGAACCCCTCGGCCCCGACGACCGTGCCAACATTGCCAAATTGCTCGACGGCGGTGACGCTCCGGTGGTGGTCCTGGTGCCCGCGAACACGGAACGGCATCTCTTGGTTGATTTCCTGGAGAATCTCTCCTTGCTGGATATTGCCAAGGCCTTCAGGGAGCTTGGTGCCAAGTCCCCGGACCCGGAGGTGGAGCGGGCGCACGCGTCTGAGACGCTGGCGACGTCGTTGGCGGCACTGGAAGGCCTGGGCGGGGGCGTGACCGGAGAGATCGTCGACGGCGGTGCCGTGGCCGGCTTGGTTGCCAAGGTTCGGGACCTCGGTGCCGCCCAGGCCGTCGTCGTCACGCGTCCGCATGCCATAGCCGATACCTTCCACACGGACTGGGCCAACAAGGCGCAGGACCAGTTGGGCCTTCCCGTGCTGCATCTTTACGCGGGCTCGGGATTTATCGGCGACTCGTGAGCGTTGCATAGAACATGAGCTCATCTGAGAACACCACCCCAGCTACCGATGTGCCCGTGGCAAAGTCCGATGCCCAGTGGCGCCAGGAATTGACTCCGGAGGAGTACCGGGTGTTGCGGCAGGCCGGAACGGAACGTCCTTACACGGGTGAGTACTGGGACACCCACACTGAGGGTGTCTATCAGTGCCGTGCTTGCGGAAGCCGGTTGTTCACCAGCCGGGAGAAGTTCGATTCGCACTGCGGCTGGCCGTCCTTCTGGGCGCCGTTGGCCGAGGGCACCGTGAGGTACCTCCATGACCGCACACTGGGCATGGAGCGGATCGAGGTTCGTTGCGCCAAGTGCGATTCGCACTTGGGGCATGTCTTCGAGGGCGAGGGGTACGACACTCCCACCGACCAGCGCTATTGCATCAACTCCATCTCCCTGCGCTTGGTGGAAACCGACGCGGACTAACTGCTGGAGGGCGCGGGATTCCGGAAGGGAATTCCGCGCCCAGGTCCGCGTTCCGCTGGACCTTGGGGCCACTCTTCCAGGGCCATGGCCAAGACTTTCTTATGCTCGACCCTTTTTTGAATTAGCGATACTTCTGCGTTGCTACGCTCGCCTCAGAAGCATTACCTCCTTCGAAAGGGCCGAGTTACATGACAACCATCGCCACCTCCACCCGTCCGCTCGTCACTGCAGACAACGCGGATTGGAAGTCCCTTAAGGCAGCAGCAACAGCACTGCAGGCACACCAGCAGCAGGACGGCTCCATCGCCGATCCCGCCGCCCACGCAGAAGCGGCACGGCTCGTTGCCACCATCCAGGATGCAATCACCCGCCTGGCGCCCAGCTTCCCCCACGACGCCGACTACCTCGAGTTGCTGGTGGCGGACTTCGCGCGCTGGGTAGAGGGTGGCTTCGGCATCCCCGATTTCCTTGACTCCCTGCAGGCCTTCCAACCCCAGAAGCAGCGCATCGACGGCCTCCAGCACTTGGTGGTCTTCCCGATGTACACGCAGAACGGCAGCACCAACCGCCTCGTGGAAGCCGTGCTGATCGAGGTCATCTGGCCCGAGTTCATTGCCGGCCTGGAGGGCGGCGAGTACTCGAACAAACTGTTCGTCCCGATCCGTTTCGTCGATTTCACCGCGGGCTACGACACCAACTCCGCAGTCCTGTTCCCTGAGACAGTGGCAGTCCGCCAGACCCCGACGTTCACGTGGGGCGCCATCTTCGCCGACCGCGAGGCAGCACGCTTCCGCCGCGTGCTCAAGGCTGCCGCGGAAACGACGTCGCTGGAACTGCCGGAGGATGCCGCAGAGCTGCTGGAGGACCAGGAGCTGACCCAGCGCACGTTCGTGATGTGGGACCTGATCCATGACCGCACGCACATGCGCGGGGACCTTCCGTTCGACCCGTTCATGATCAAGCAGCGCATGCCCTTCTTCCTGTACTCCCTGGAGGAACTCCGCTGCGACCTGACGGCGTTCCGTGAAGCCGTCCGCATCGAAAAGGACGAGGAAGCAGACCCCGATGCCCGCCGGCACGCGAAGCTCGTGCAGTACGCGGTCATCTTCGACCGCATCTTCCGCTTCGCCATTACCGGCAGCCGCGTGCGCAACTACGACGGCCTCGGCGGCCAGCTGCTGTTCGCCTGGATGCACCAGCACCATGTCCTGCACTGGACCGACAGCAAACTCAGCATCGACTGGGCGGAAGCTGCCGACGTCGTGATTGAACTGGGCGCCCGCATCGAGGAACTGTACTGGCGTTCCATCGACCGCCCCAAGGCGGCTCACTGGCTGGCCGCCTACCAGCTGATTTCCGAGACCGTCACTCCGCATCCGGCGTCGGTGTGGGCCAAGGGCCCCGAGGCCCTTCCGCTGGCGGGACCGCCGCGGGCGCTCACCGACCAGGTCCTGGACGACGAGTTCCCCCTGTCCATGTTCTATGAAGCCCTGGAGAAGAAGATGCGCCCCGTCATCGAGTCCACCACGGGCATCACCGGCGCGACCGCGGCCTGATGCCCCATACGCATCCTGCCGGCGAAATAGACTTGAAAGCGTGAATGAACAAGTGACGAGCACTACACAGGCTATCCACCTTGACGGCAGCACTACGGATCACAGCCGGCTGCATGACCCCTCCGTGCGTGGCTTCGCCTCGGACAACTACTCCGGCGTGCATCCCGAAATCCTTGCTGCCCTGGCCGCAGCCAATGGCGGCCACCAGGTTTCCTATGGCGAGGACATCTACACGGCCCGGCTCCAGGAAGTCCTTGAGCAGCAGTTCGGGACGGGGATCGAATGTTTCCCCGTGTTCAACGGCACGGGAGCCAACGTGCTGTCCCTCCAGTCCTTGCTCCCCCGCTGGGGCGCTGTCATCTGCGCTTCCACGGCCCACATCAACATGGACGAGAACGGTGCCCCCGAACGGATCGGCGGCATGAAGCTCCTGCAGGTGCCCACCGAAGACGGCAAACTCACTCCCGCGTTGATCGACCGTGAGGCCTGGGGCTGGGGCGATGAACACAGGGCCCAGCCGCTTGTGGTCTCCATTACGCAGACCACGGAGCTTGGCACCTGCTATACCCCGGAGGAAGTCCGTGCGATCGCGGACCACGTGCATGCCAAGGGCATGAAGCTCCACATGGACGGGGCACGGCTTGCCAACGCAGCCGCCCACCTCGACCTTCCGCTCCGCGCCTTCACCCGCGACGCCGGCGTCGACATCCTCTCCTTCGGCGGCACCAAGAACGGCCTGCTTTTCGGTGAGGTAGTAGTGGCCTTGAACCCCGAGGCAGCCCACGGCCTGAAGTACCTCCGGAAAATGAACATGCAACTGGCCTCGAAGATGCGCTTCATCTCCGCCCAGTTCATAGCCCTGCTGGACGACGGCCTCTGGCTGCGGTCAGCCGCGCATGCCAACGCCATGGCAGCGCGGCTGCGGGCAGCCGTCGATCAGATCGACGGCGTTGAACCCACCCAGGCAACCGAGTCCAACGGCGTCTTCGCCATCCTGCCCGAAGGTGTTGCCGACCGCCTCCGCTCACAGTTCGCTTTCTACGATTGGGACGCTGCACGGCGCGAGGTGCGGTGGATGTGTTCCTTTGACACCACTGAGGAAGACATCGACGCGTTCGTGGCAGCCATCAGACGGGAAGTGGCTGCGGGATAACGGCTGGGTTCCGGGGCGGCGAGCCTGCACAGAAACGCCGCCCCGGACGCATAATCTGCCATGGTGAACGCCCTCTCACAGGTTCCCGCGGACTTCCTTTCAGCCCTGGGAACGCTACGAAAAGCACAGTGCCGCAGCGAACTGCGACTGGATGAGATCCCCGCCCCGGCACGGCTCGCGCCGTACGCCGTGGCTTTGGGAGCCGAAGTCTTCCGGCCCACGGCAGCCACCCGCCGCGTGCCGGTGCACGGTCCCGTGGCCAAGGCCTTCATCGAGAAACAGGGACAGCACCCCGGCGACAACGAAGACGACGAACTCGCCACAGGCCGCTTCATCCTCCTCTACGATCCCGAAGGGTCGGCGGTCTGGGAAGGTGAGTTCCGGATCGTCACCTATATCCGGGCCCAACTGGACGCCGACATGGGCAACGACGCAATGCTCGGCTCAGTGGCGTGGACCTGGCTGGTGGAAGCCTTGGAAAACCACAACGCGCAGTACAAAGCGGCCGGTGGCACGGCCACGCGGATCCTTTCCGAGAGTTTTGGGACGCTGGAAGACCGGCCGGACACCATTGACATAGAACTGCGGGCCTCATGGACACCGGCCTCCTCCGATGTACAGGCACACCTGGAAGCCTGGTCGGACATGGTGTGCACCTTCGCCGGCCTCCCGCCCCTGCCGCCGGGAGTGACGGGACTGCCCAACAGGAGGCTCAACTGAAGCCGCACTGCACCCCCGATCCGGCCCCGGCGCGCCGGACTCGGTAAGCTTAAGCAATCATGACCCCTGAAAAACTGGAAAAAACCACAACCGGCGACCCGGTTGCTGATCCCACAACCCACATCAAGGTGGACGGCTTCGACAGCCACGTTCCCGAAATCATCGAACTGGATTCACCGCGCGAAGGCGTCCCTCCGGTCATCGACACCATGGCCGGACTGGAGCGCTGCGCCGCAGCGATTGCCGCCGGATCCGGGCCTGCAGGGGTCGATGCCGAACGCGCCTCGGGCTTCCGTTACGGCCAACGAGCTTTCCTCGTCCAGATCCGGCGGGAAGGATCCGGTACGTGGCTGATCGATCCTGAACCGTTTGAGAACCTGGCCATCATCAATGACGCCCTCCGCGGCGTCGAATGGATCCTCCATGCGGCAACGCAGGACCTCCCATGCCTGTCCGAGCTCGGCATGTGGCCGGACAAGCTGTTCGACACCGAACTTGCCGCCCGCCTCGCCGGATTGCCCCGGGTAGGCCTGGCAGCCGTCATCGAGCAATTGCTTGGCTTCGGCCTGGCCAAGGAACACTCCGCCGCCGACTGGTCCACCCGACCGCTCCCTGAACCGTGGTTGCGGTACGCAGCACTGGACGTCGAGGTCCTCGCAGAATTGCGCGAAGAACTCATCGAACTCCTGGAAGCCGACGGAAAGCTGGAATTCGCCGAACAGGAGTTCGCCGGTATCCTCGCCGCCGGGATCGCACTTCCCCGCGTGGATGCGTGGCGCAAGACGTCGGGCCTCCACCAGATCAGGGACCGGCGGCAACTCGCAGCCGTGCGCGAATTGTGGTTGGAGCGGGACCAGCTGGCGCGGAAGCGGGACGTGGCACCGGGACGGCTCATCCCCGATTCCGCACTGGTGGCCGCCGCAAAAGCCCTGCCCACCACCGTCCCCCAATTGTTGGCCACCAAGGGATTCCACGGCAGGTCGGCGCAGCGGGAAGCACCCAGATGGCTCCGCTGCATCACCGCGGCCCGTATGCTGACCGAGCTTCCCCCGCTGCATCTGCCCACCAACGCACCGCCGCCGCCCCGCGTTTGGGCAGACCGCGATGCTGAAGCAGCCGCCCGCCTCGCCACTGCCCGGCCTGCCCTCCAGGAAAAGGCGGACGAGCTGAAGCTGCCGGTGGAAAACCTGCTGACCCCGGACTACCTGCGGCGGGTACTGTGGCGGCCGCCGTCGGAAGTCTCGCACCAGACGGTCGCCGACGAACTGCGCGCCCTGGGAGCCCGCGAATGGCAGATTTCGTTCGCCGCCCCGATCATCGTCGAGGCATGCCTGAACCCACAGCCGCTCCCGGCCAAGGAGCCCAAGCCCAAAGATTCTCCGTAACCGCCTGAAGGCCCGCGTTCATGAACCCCGGTTCGTGGATGCGGGCCTTTGCCGTATACGGGCCTTGCACGCAAAGTTACTGGTGAGTAACATTGCAGCAATGCCCTCCGGATTCCGCCCAGCGGTTCCGGCACCGTGTCTCAGCGAGGAGTTTCACATGAGTCCATCACGCACTGCGCAAAGAACCGTCCGCGACGTCGTCTTCGTGGACGGCGTCCGCACTCCCTTCGGCAAGGCCGGAGACAAAGGCATCTACGCCGGAACGCGTGCAGATGACCTGGTGGTGAAGTGCATCAGGGAACTCATGCGCCGCAATCCTTCCCTCCCGGCCGAACGCGTTGACGAGGTAGCCATCGCAGCAACCACGCAGACCGGAGACCAGGGCCTCACCATCGGCCGTACAGCCGCGCTTCTGGCCGGGCTCCCCCGGACCGTTCCGGGCTTCGCGATCGACCGCATGTGCGCAGGCGCCATGACCGCAGTCACGACGACGGCGAGCGGCATCGGCTTCGGCGCTTACGACGTCGTGATCGCCGGTGGAGTGGAACACATGGGCAACCACCCCATGGGTGCCGGCGCTGATCCCAATCCGCGCTTCATGTCCGAACGCCTCGTCGATCCGGCCGCACTCAACATGGGCAACACTGCCGAAAACCTGCACGACCGGTTCCCCGCCATCACCAAGGAGCGTGCGGACGCCTACGCTGCGTCCTCCCAGGCGAAGCTTGCGGCGGCCTACGCCGAAGGACAGATCCAGGGCGACCTTGTTCCGGTGGCCACCATGAAGCCGGGCCAGGGATGGACCGTGCACTCCGTAGACGAGCCTCCCCGCCCGGGAACCACCGTGGAGGATCTGGCCGGGCTCAAGACGCCCTTCCGGGCCCACGGCCGGGTCACCGCCGGCAACGCGGCAGGATTGAACGACGGCGCCACCGTAGCCCTGCTCGCGGCCGAAGACACAGCGGGCGAACTCGGCCTCCCCGTAAAGATGCGCATGGTGTCCTACGCCTTTGCCGGCGTGGAGCCGGAGGTCATGGGAATCGGCCCGGTCCCTGCCACCGAAAAAGCGCTGAAGAATGCAGGCTTGGACATCACGGACATCGGACTCTTTGAAATCAATGAGGCCTTCGCAGTCCAGGTCCTGAGCTTCCTCGACCACTTTGGCATCGCGGACGACGATCCCCGGGTGAACCGCTATGGCGGCGCGATCGCCGTCGGACATCCCCTCGCTTCTTCCGGTGTCCGGCTGATGACCCAGCTGGCGCGGCAGTTCGAACAGGACCCTTCCGTGCGGTATGGCATCACCACCATGTGCATCGGCCTTGGCATGGGCGCCACCGTGATCTGGGAGAACCCGCACCACGCAGACTATGGAGCCAGCTCCACCACCGATTCCACCTCCGAAGAAGGAGCCGCCGCATGAGCGCCAACGATTTCCAGAAGCTTGCCGCCCTGTTTCCGGACGAAGTGGTAACGCACTCCTATGTGCAGGACATCGAGCTTCCCGACGGGGCCGGGACCTTCGCCCTCATCACCCTGGACAACGGACTGGACCATTCCAAGCCGACCACCCTGGGGCCCAATACCCTCGTCGAACTTGGCGGCGTCCTGGAAGCCCTAAGGGACCGGGCCGCCAAGGGTGAGATCGTGGGCGTAGGCGTCACCGGAAAACCCTACTTCCTGGTGGCGGGTGCAGACCTCTCCGCGGTCAAGACCCTCAAGGAGCGCGAACACGGCCTGTGGATGGCCCAACTCGGCCACGAGGTCTACGGCACGCTCGCCAACCTGGGTGTCCCCAGCTTCGCGTTCATCAACGGCCTCGCCCTCGGCGGCGGGCTGGAGATAGCGCTGCAGTCCACGTACCGGACGGTGTCCACCGGCGCAGGCGCCTTGGCGCTTCCCGAGGCGTTCCTGGGCCTGGTACCGGGTTGGGGCGGGGTCTATATCCTCCCCAGGCTGATCGGCCCGGAAAACGCCGTGCAGGTCATGATCGGGAACGCCCTCAACAACAACAAGACGCTGACGGGTCCCCAAGCCTTCGAGCTGGGAATTGCCGATGCCATGTTCGAACCCGCCGACTTCCTTGAGCAATCCCTGGCTTGGGCCGCCGGGGTGATCTCCGGCCGTACCGCCGCCGACCGGCAGAACGCCGTCGATCCTGCCGACCCCGCCGTGGCAGAGCGTTGGGCCGCCGCCGTTGCCGCAGGCAGGGACTTGGTGGAAGCAAAGATCTCCAACGCAGCGCCCGCCCCGGGCAAGGTGCTGGACATCATGGAGGCCAACCGGACCATGACCCAGGCGGAATCGGCTGCCCTTGAGTGCCGGACGCTGGCGGACCTGATGCAGTCGGACGAATTCCGCGCCACGGTCTACGCTTTCCTGGACCTCGTCCAGAAGCGGTCCAAGCGGCCGGCCGGTGCGCCGGACCGGAAGCTGGCCCGGCCGGTTACCAAAGTGGGAGTCGTCGGTGCAGGCCTCATGGCCAGCCAACTGGCGCTCCTCTTCGCACGGCAGCTGAAGGTCCCTGTGGTCATGACCGACATTGACCAGTCCCGCGTCGACAAGGGTGTGGCCTACGTCCACGCCGAAGTGGACAAGCTGCTCGGCAAGAAGCGCATCAGCCCCGATGCCGCGAACAGGACGAAGGCACTGGTCACCGGATCGGTGTCCAAGGAGGCCTTCAGCGACGCCGACTTTGTGATCGAGGCGGTCTTCGAAGAACTCAGCGTCAAGAAGCAGGTCTTCGCCGAAGTGGAGGCGATCGTCTCCCCCGAGTGCATCCTGGCAACGAACACGTCATCCCTGTCGGTGACAGCCATGGCCGAGGACCTCCGGCATCCCGAGCGCCTGGTGGGCTTCCACTTCTTCAACCCCGTGGCAGTCATGCCGCTGCTCGAAATAGTGCGGGCACCGAAGACCGATGACGCCGTCCTCGCCACGGCCTTCGAACTCGCCAAGGGGCTCAAGAAGACCGCAGTCCTCGTCAAGGACGCTGCGGCCTTCGTCGTGAACCGGATCCTCCTGAGGTTGATGGGCGAGGTCATTGCCGCGTTCGACGAGGGAACTCCCGCACAGGTGGCCGACACGGCGCTGCGCCCCATGGGCCTGCCCATGACGCCGTTCACCCTGAGTGCCATGGTGGGATTGCCCGTGGCACAGCATGTCCAGGAGTCACTCCACGCGGCCTTTGGCGACCGCTTCCCGGTGTCGCAGAACCTGCAGAAGCTGATCGACAACGGCGTGAAGTCCCTGTGGGTTGCAGGCCCCGATGGTGCGCCTGTCCTCCCCGAAGAGACACTCGCCATTCTGTCCTTCGGCCAGAGTCCGTCCACCGGGGAAGAGGTCCTGCGTCGGACCCAGGATGCCCTCGCCGAAGAGATCGGGCTCATGCTGGCCGAAAACGTCGTGGCAGGTCCTGAGGACATCGACCTCTGCATGATCCTCGGTGCCGGATGGCCCATGTTCCTCGGCGGAATCACTCCATACCTGGACCGGGTGGGGGCGTCGGAGCGGGTCAACGGGAAGCGTTTCCACGCACCGGGCGTCGCCTCAGCGGCGCTTTGACCGCAGCAACGTCAGCGGCGCTTTAACCGCAGCAACGTCAAAGGCCGTGGACCCGTGGTCCACGGCCTTTGGCGTAGGCATTGTCCTCTGGTCTACCCAAGAACTAGAAGAGTGCAACCTTCGGAGTTTTCGGGAAAATGTCATCGAGTTCGTCCCGGTCGCTCTGCGAGGGCACCCAGCGCACGGCCCCGGCGTTTTGGCGGATCTGTTCCGGCTTGGTGGCCCCTGCGATGACGCTGGCCACGCACGGCTGGGCGGCAAGCCACGAGAAGGCAAGCTCCACCTCTGTCAGGCCGCGCTCCTTGGCGAACTGTCCATACCGGCCCAGCTGGTCCCAATCCGCGTCATGGACCAGATGCGTGCGGGTGTGGCTCAAGCGGGATCCCTCCGGGGCCTTCCCCGCCGAGTACTTGCCAGTGAGGAGCCCGTTGGCCAGCGGGAAGTACGGCAGCACGCCCAAGGAGAAAGCTTCGGCCGCGGGAAGGATCTCCAGTTCCGCACGGCGGTCCAGCAGGTTGTAGTGGTTCTGGGTCGAGATGAAGCGGGATCCACCAAGCTGGCGTGCCACGTACTCTGCTTCCGCCACCTGCCATCCGGCAAAGTTGGAGTGCCCGATGTACCGGACTTTGCCGCTGGTCACCAGATCATCCAGGGCCGCGAGGGTCTCGTCCACCGGTGTTGCGTGGTCCGGGGTGTGGTACTGGTAAAGGTCGATCCATTCGGTGTCCAAACGGCGCAGGGAAGCTTCCAGGGCCCGCACAATGTACCGCCGGGAACCCCGTGCCCCGAAGTCCTTGCCGTTGGCGCCCTTCATGTCCATGCCGAATTTGGTGCCAATGACCACGTCCCCCCGGTTTCCCTTGAGGGCTTTCCCCAGCATCGTCTCGCTGAGGCCGGCTTCCCGACCATACGCATCGGCAACATCGAAGAACGTCACCCCGGCGTCGAGGGCGGCGTGGACTACCGCGTCCGTGCCCTCCTGGGATTCCGTAGGCGTATTGGCGCGGCCTAGGTTGTTACAGCCCAGCCCCACGACGGAGACGGTCAGTCCGGAGCGGCCAAGGCGTCGATATTCAGTCATGGCCCCAGCCTAGTACGTGCGGCCGGGGCACCGGCGCGGGGACTCAGTCCCCCCGGACGGCTCCGTAGGAGATGCCGGATTCTTCCATCGCATCCTCCAACTGGGCTATGGCCACGGGGCCCAATCCATGCAGTTTCGAGGCCTCCAGCCCACCGAACGCTGCCAACTGTTCCAAGGTTTCGATGCCCTCGTGGGCCAACGCCCGCCTGGCCGGAGCTGCGAGGCCCTTTGGCAGCGGCGTATGTCCGGGCCAGTTGCTTTTCTGTGGCATGGAACGGTCCCTCCTGGTGCGGTCGCTAGTACTTAGAGCGTAAAGCCAGCACCCTTCCGGGGCGAGTGCTTCAACTTAAACCCGGTCGGTTCCCCATGCGGGGCCGCTGCGATGCTGAGCTTGGTGAAATCAAGGTCCTCATTGCGGATACAGACTTTGATGGCGTTGACGGCCTTATTGACGTCCGGGCAGAGGCAGAAGATGTTCAACAGCGAGTTCCCTACCTCTGAGCGTTCCACCGTCCCGAGGCCCCGCCAAGCGAGCTCCGCGGTCAGTGCCGCTTTGGCATTCCGTTCCAAGTACCGGTCGCGTTCGGTGCCGTCCTTGGTCTTCAACGCGAACTGCGCCACCACCCAGAACTGTTCGGATGGAGGAATCTCCGCGTAGCCATCCTCTTCGCACTGCGCAGCGAACGCAGCCATCAGTCCGTCCACCGAGGTGTCCTCCCCGATTTCCGATTCTTCGGTCCGGCTTTGGTGCCCGACCACGCCATGGTTGACCACAAAGTGCCGGTCCTCGTCGTCGAACCATGCTTCGCGGAAATGCAGGACTCCGTCCTCATCGCGCTTGTACATGCGGATGATTCCGCTCATGCCCGTCCTTTCGTGAACCATTCGGCGCTGACGCTTCCCGGTGAGGCAACATCAAAGGGTGCTTCCATGGTGCTGACTGCCGCCAGGAGAACCGCGCACTCAGTGCGCATGGCTGAGACAGTTTCCCCGGGATAGCCCATATGTATGCGGTGCTCTTCGAACTCATCCTCATCGTCGACGAAGACGCCACGGACGGTCGACCTGATCACGTCAAGGTCCATGTCGATCAAGTGGAACTCCGTCACGCCCGGGCGGATGGTCTTCCATTCATGGGCGGTGGCAAGGTCCACATAGATCCGGAAGTCGCCGGGGTACGTGTCGTCGTAGAACGTGGCAACGTACTCCCCTGTTCGGGGCACCAGCAGCAAGGCATCCGAGGCTGTGTAGAAGGCAGCTCCGGGGCGGGCACAGAATTCACCCTTGCCTTGGAAGATCCACCATCCGTGGATGTCCTCGCCGAGGTATCTTCCCGGTACTACCCAGTGGGCCTTCCCGTCCCATTTCCTGTTCCGTGCCACCACCAGATCGCCGGGCTGCAGCACTCCGGGCTCGCGTCCCCCGCTCACAACGTGGGCAAGCTGCCGGTGGTGGGGTGGGCCTGGCCTGGCAAGGGCCGCGCAAAGGGGACCTTGGTGCCCAAAACCTGGGCAACGACGTCGTGGGTTATCTGTTGGGCCGTCAGACCGACGCGCTCCAGGACTTGGCTGCGGGACCCGTGGACGAGGAACTCCACCGGCAACCCGACCTCGTTGAGGGCGGTGTCCACTCCAGCGGCACGCATTTCCTGCCGGATCCGCGAGCCCACACCGCCGGCACGGACTCCGTCCTCGATGCAGATCACCAAGCGATGCCGGGCAGCGAGGGCAATGATCGACTTCCGGACCGGCAGGACCCAGCGAGGATCCACCACCGTGGAGCTAATGCCTTGGGCACCCAAGCGACCGGCCACGTCCAAGGCGAGTTCGGACATGGCTCCCACGCTGACGATCAGGACGTCGTTTTCCGTGGACCCTTCCGGACGACGCGCCAGGACGTCGACACCGTCCTTGAGCCGCTCGATCGCGTCGACTTCCTTGCCGACGCTGCCCTTGGAGAAGCGCACCACCGTTGGAGCGTCATCGACGGCCACGGCTTCCCTGAGTTCTTCACGGAGCCGGGTTGCATCGCGGGGCGCAGCCAGATGCAGGCCCGGGACGATTTGCACCATTGCCATGTCCCACATGCCGTGGTGGCTGGGCCCATCAGGACCGGTCACGCCGGCGCGGTCCAGGACCACCGTGACGCCGGCCTTATGAAGCGCTACGTCCATGAGCAACTGGTCGAAAGCGCGGTTCAGGAAGGTGGCGTACACAGCCACCACAGGGTGGAGGCCGCCATAGGCCATTCCAGCTGCAGACGTCAGCGCGTGCTGTTCAGCGATGCCGACGTCGATGACGCGTTCGGGGTGGCGCTCGGCGAACTTGTGCAGTCCCACGGGGATCAACATGGCCCCGGTGATGCCGACGATGTCCTGGCGTTCGTCCGCGAGGTCCGCGATCTCCTCGGCAAAGACCGACGTCCACGAGCGCGCGCCCGGGGTCTCGGTGGACTCTCCCGTCTCCGGGTCGATGATCCCGACTGCGTGGAATTGGTCGGCCTCGTTGGCCAAGGCCGGGGCGTACCCGTGGCCCTTCTCCGTCATGGCATGGACGATCACCGGACCGCCGTACGCCTTGGCAGTACTCAGGGCGTGTTCCAGCGCCTGGAGGTTATGACCGTCAACAGGGCCGATGTACTTCATCCCAAGGTCCTCGAACATGCCTTGGGGCGCCCACCAGTCCTTGATGCCCTTCTTCATCGCGTGCAGGCTCTTGTACGTGAACTGCCCTACCGGCCCGCCGTTCTGGAGGCGCTTCTTCCACCAGTCCAGCATGCCTTCGTAGGCGGGAGCAGTGCGGAGGGAATCGATGGTGGGGCGCAGCGAAGCAAGGTAGTCTGCAAGGCCGCCAACGGTGGGTGCATAGGAGCGGCCGTTGTCGTTGACCACGATCACCACCCGCCGGCGCTTATCGGCAGCAATGTTGTTGATGGCTTCCCACGTCATGCCGCCCGTCAGCGCTCCATCGCCGACGACGGCGACGACGAACCGGTCGCCTTCGCCGGTCAGCTGCCGGGCCCTGGAAATACCATCCGCCCATGACAGGGACGAGGATGCGTGGGAGCTTTCCACGATGTCATGCTCGGACTCGGCACGGTCCGGGTAGCCGGACAGGCCGCCTTGCTGCCGCAGCGTGCTGAAATCCTGCCGGCCCGTCAGCAGTTTGTGCACGTAGGACTGGTGCCCTGTGTCAAAGACGATGCTGTCCCGTGGCGAATCGAAGGTCCGGTGCACGGCCATGGTCAGTTCCACAACGCCAAGGTTGGGCCCCAGGTGACCACCGGTTGCGGCTACGTTGGTGATCAGGAAGTCCCTGATCTCGCCGGCCAACTGATCCAATTCGGAGCTGGTCAGGCCGGCCAGGTCCTGCGGATCCTTGATGGTTTCCAAGAGTCCCAAAGGCCCTCCTTACGTGAATGACGTGCTTGTTAACTTTAGCGCGTTGCCCGCATCCTTGAAGCCCACGGACGCCGCCGCCATGATCGTGCGTGGCTGGACCGGCAACAAAAAGCAGGCAGCCCCTGCCGGTCGAGGACCAGCAGGGGCTGCCTGGCGGGTGATTTGGCGGTAGGCCGGCCGATTCCTTATGCGGAGATCTGGCGCAGCACGTACTGCAGGATGCCGCCGTTGCGGTAGTAATCGGCTTCACCCGGGGTATCGATGCGAAGCACTGCGTCGAAGGACTTGGACGATCCGTCCTCGGCCGTTGCCGTGACCTTCAGCGTCTTGGGCGTGGTGCCGTTGTTGAGTTCGGTCACGCCCTCCACGGAGAAGGTCTCCGTACCGGTCAGGCCGAGGGTCGCAGCGGACTCCCCTGCAGGGAACTGCAACGGAAGGACGCCCATGCCGATCAGGTTGGAGCGGTGGATGCGCTCGTAGCTTTCGGCGATGACTGCCTTGACACCCAGGAGCGCGGTGCCCTTGGCTGCCCAGTCACGGGACGAACCGGAACCGTATTCCTTGCCTGCCAGCACAACCAGCGGAGTGCCGGCTGCCTGGTAGTTCTGGGCTGCGTCGTAAACGTAGGCCTGGGGACCGCCGTCCTGGGTGAAGTCGCGGGTGAAGCCACCCTCGACGCCGTCCAGAAGCTGGTTCTTGATGCGGATGTTGGCAAACGTACCGCGGATCATGACCTCGTGGTTGCCACGGCGCGAGCCGTAGGAGTTGAAGTCCTTGCGCTCCACGCCGTTTGCCAGCAGGTACTGGCCGGCAGGGGTGTCCGACTTGAAGGAGCCGGCCGGGGAGATGTGGTCGGTGGTGACCGAATCGCCGAGCTTCAGCAGGACGCGGGCGCCAGTGATGTCCTGGACGGGGTCCGGCTGGGCCTTCATGCCTTCGAAGTACGGGGGCTTCCGCACGTAGGTGGAGTCCTCTGCCCAAGCGAAGGTATCTCCGGCGGGGGTATCGAGGGCCTTCCAGCGCTCGTCACCTTCGAAGACACCCTCGTAACCCTTGACGAACATGCCCTCGTCGATGGAGGAGTCGATGACTTCCTGCACCTCGGTGGGGTTCGGCCAGATGTCCTTGAGGAATACCTCGTTGCCTTCGGAGTCCGTGCCAAGGGCATCGGTTTCGAAGTCGAAGTCCATGGTGCCGGCCAGGGCGTACGCGATGACCAGCGGCGGGGAGGCCAGGTAGTTCATCTTGACGTCAGGGTTGATGCGGCCTTCGAAGTTGCGGTTACCCGACAGGACAGCCGTAACGGAGAGGTCGTTGGCCTGGATGGCCTCGGAGATTTCCGGCTCCAGCGGGCCGGAGTTACCGATGCAGGTGGCGCAGCCGTAACCGACGATGTAGAAGCCGAGCTTCTCCAGGTACGGGGTCAGGCCGGACTTCTCGTAGTAGTCCGTGACGACCTTGGAGCCGGGTGCGACGGAAGTCTTGACCCACGGCTTGGACGTCAGGCCCTTGTCCACGGCGTTGCGTGCCAGGAGCGCGGCAGCAAGCATGACCGAAGGGTTGGACGTGTTGGTGCAGGAGGTGATCGACGCGATCGAAACGGCGCCGTGGTCCAGCTCGAACTCGCGGCCATCGGCCGTCTTTACCTGGACGGGCGACGACGGGCGGCCGTTCGCACCGTTGGCCGCGGAGGCGGCGCGTGCGGTCTCGGTGGTGTGCGAGTCCGCGTGCGTGAAGGACGGAGCGTCCGAGGCCGGGAAGGACTCGTCAAGCGCCTCATCCACGCTGCCGTCTTCGATGGTGACGTAGTTGTGGATGTCCTTGCGGAACTGCTCCTTCGCATCGCTGAGCTCGATGCGGTCCTGGGGACGCTTCGGTCCGGAGATGGAGGGAACCACGGTGGAGAGGTCCAGTTCCAGGAACTCGGAGAAGCGGAGTTCGCGGGAAGGATCGTGCCAGAGGCCCTGTTCCTTGGCGTACGCCTCAACCAGTGCGATGTTCTCTTGGGAACGGCCGGTCAGGCGCAGGTAGTCGAGGGTGACGTCGTCGATCGGGAACATGGCTGCGGTGGAACCGAATTCCGGGCTCATGTTGCCGATGGTGGCGCGGTTGGCCAGCGGCACGGCGGCTACGCCTTCACCGTAGAACTCAACGAACTTGCCCACAACACCGTGCTTGCGAAGCATTTCGGTGATGGTCAGGACGACGTCGGTAGCGGTGGCACCGGCGGGGATGCTGCCGCTGAGCTTGAAGCCAACGACGCGCGGGATGAGCATGGAAACAGGCTGGCCGAGCATCGCTGCTTCGGCCTCGATGCCGCCGACGCCCCAACCCAGCACGCCCAGGCCGTTGACCATGGTGGTGTGCGAGTCGGTACCAACGCAGGTGTCCGGGTAAGCGCGGAGCGCGCCGTCCACTTCACGGGTCATGACGGTGCGTGCCAGGTATTCGATGTTGACCTGGTGGACGATTCCGGTTCCCGGGGGAACAACCTTGAAGTCGTCGAACGCGGTTTGTCCCCAGCGCAGGAACTGGTAACGCTCACCGTTGCGCTGGTATTCGATCTCCATGTTGCGCTCCAGCGCGCCGGCGTTGCCGAAGGCGTCGATCTGGACGGAGTGGTCGATGACCATTTCGGCAGGTGCCAGCGGGTTGACGCGCTTGGGGTCGCCGCCGAGTTCCTTCACGGCTTCACGCATGGTGGCAAGGTCCACTACGCAGGGCACGCCGGTGAAGTCCTGCATGATGACGCGGGCCGGGGTGAACTGGATTTCCGTGTCGGGCTCCGCATTGGGGTCCCAACCGGCCAGGGCGCGGACGTGGTCAGCCGTTATATTGGCGCCATCTTCGGTCCGCAGGAGGTTTTCAAGCAATACCTTGAGGCTGAACGGAAGGCTGTCTGCGCCCTCTACGGAGTTCAACCGGAAAATTTCATAATCGGTGCCGGCTACATTCAGTACGCCTTTGGAACCGAAGCTGTCCACAGTGCTCATGGCAGGACTCCTCTCGCAACAGTTTCATCTTTGTCGCGTGGTTGGCCGCAGGCCAGTTAGGCAGCCCTAACTTGGTCCCGCGGCACGTGCTCTTGATCACCCCGGCCCGAGGGCCGGGATCCAACCGCGGCACTGAACGGAGCGGGACTACTTAAAGGCAATCGTAGTGGCTCGAATCACTATTGCCCCACTACTGCGCGGGCCTGTTGCCCCGGACCTATGCTCCGGGGATAAGCAAGCCCACGGTTTCCATGTGATGGGTGTGCGGGTACAGGTCGAACGCCCGCAGTTCCGCCAGCTGCCAGCCACCCCGCTGGAAGTAACCCAAATCACGCGCAAACGATGCCGGATCGCATGACACATAGGCAATTGCGCGGGGGCCGCTCTCCATGAGCTGCCGAGCCACGGCCTTGCCGGCCCCTGCCCGGGGTGGGTCCAGGATGAGGGCATCAAAGTTCCTTGGCCGTTGGTGGAGTACGCGCTCGACGCGCCCCTGTACGATTTCCACGTGGCTTTGGCCATGGAGGTTCTTCTTCGCATCGCGGCTCGATCCCGGCGAACCCTCGACCGAAAGCACCGAACCGGTAATTCCCACGGCATCAGCCAGGGGTGCCGTGAACAGCCCGGCACCGGCATAGAGATCCGCGACGACGGCACCGGGCTGGAGGTAGCCTCCGCCCGAGAGGTAGTCGGTGACCGCCTTGACCAACGTGGCGGGTGCATCCTTGTGGATTTGCCAGAACCCCTCCCCCGTCACCCGGTATTCGTGGCCCGCCGCCGATTCCTGCACCCAGGTCCTGCCGCGGAGCCGGACCACCTGTCCGTTGGGTTCGAAGCCGGCAACCGACACGTCTTCCGGCAAGGCGGACGCTATGGAGTGCAGGCGCTTGGGGCTTGTCCCTTCGCGGGGCGCCAAGAGCACCAGGGGCCTCGAACCGTTGGCAGGCGCGGCGACTTCCACGCGCTCGATCCCGGTCAGGTCCACGTCCCATAGCCGCAGCTGGTTGATGGCGGGGTGGGCAAGCGGCATCTCCCGCACCGGAACCACAACGTCCGAACGGTGGGCGTGCATACCCAGCCGCCCGTTGTCCGTGACCGCAAAGGCGGCACGCGTACGCCAGCCGAGGCCGCCGTCGTCGTCGTTTCCCACAGCCTCGACAGGCGCGGACAGTTCCACTCCCGCCAACCGTTTCAACTGTTCGGCGAGAACCTCGGACTTAAGTGAGCGTTGCCGCTCCAAGGCAATGTGCCCGAGCTCAGCGCCGCCCACGGGCGGGCCACCGCGCCGCCAGGCGGAGGGTGAATCGGCGCTCTTCCAGATGTGCGGCACGCGGTCGGGTGAAGGTTCCAGGACGTCGACGACGTCGGCACGCCAGAAGCGCGATTCCGCACCGGAGTCGGTAAGCCGGATACGTGCCTTTTCGCCGGGTATTCCGTGGCGGACGAAGATGACCCGCCCTTCATGCCGTGCCACGAAGTGGCCCCCGTGGGCAATAGGACCGATGTCCACCACCAGTTCTGTGCCTGGAGCGCCCTGGCTGCGCGCTTCGTGGGACCGGGTGGAAGTTTCCTTGGGGGTCATTGGGTATCCTGCAGTGCCTTTGCTTCTTCGGAGGACTTCAGCTGCCACGGAACGCTGGCGACCATGACACCGGGTTCGAAGTGGAGCCGCGTCTTGATTCTCAGTGCGGTTTGGTTATGGACCAGCTGTTCCCACCATTTGCCCACCACGTATTCGGGGATGTACACCACGATCAGGTCCCGCGGAGAGTCTTTCCGCATGTTCTTGATGTATTCCATGATGGGCGTTACCGTCTCGCGGTAGGGACTGGCGAGGACAGTCAAGGGTACGGGAATTTCCAGCTTCTCCCAATCCCGGACCGTATGCTCAGTCTCTTCTGCGTTGATGTCCACCGTGATGGCGTCCAGGCGGGAAGGACGGGATGCACGGGCATAGGCAAGCGCACGAAGCACCGGTTTACGGACATGGGAGACCAGCAGGACTGCGTGCACCCGTGTGGGCAGTGCGCGGGGCGAAGAGTCTTCGTCGACGGCCAGTTCCTTGGCGACGTTGTCATAGTGGGCCCGGATGCTCCACATGATCAGGAACAGGATGAACATGGCCAGGAGGGCGATCCACGCGCCCTGTTCGAACTTGGTGATCAACACGATCACCAGCACCAGCGCAGTCATGCCGAAGCCCACCATGTTGATGGTGCGTGATTTGATCATCCTCCGCCGGAGGGCTTTGTCCCGGACGAGTTTCAACTCGCGGCCCCAGTGCCGCACCATGCCCAGCTGGCTCGCCGTGAACGAGATGAACACGCCCACGATGTACAACTGGATGAGCTTGGTGACATCGGCATCGAACGACAGGATCAGCACCAACGCGCCCGCGGCCAAAGCCAGGACGCCGTTGCTGAACGCCAACCTGTCGCCGCGCGTGCGGAGCTGCCTGGGGAGGTAGCCGTCCTGGGCGAGGATCGAACCGAGGACCGGAAAGCCGTTGAAGGCGGTATTGGAGGCAAACACCAGGATGATGCCGGTGGCTGCAACCACAATGTAGAAAGGAATCGACCCTGCACCGAAGATCGTGTCTGCGATCTGGCTGATGGCAGGGTTCTGGATGTATCCCTCAGGGAGGGGCTTGCCGTCCACCAGGAACTCGGTTGCAGGGTCCAGGACGATGTGCACCTTGGTGGCATTGGCCAAATAGAGGATGCCGGCCAGCATGGCTGCTGCGATGGCCCCCAGCAACAGCAGCGTCGTGGCTGCGTTCTTGCTCTTCGGCTTCTGGAAGTTGGGCACGCCGTTGCTGATGGCCTCGACGCCGGTCAGCGCAGCCGCACCGGAGGAGAACGCACGCAGGAGCAGGAAGGCGCCGGCGAGGCCCACCAGTCCTTCGTCGAATCCGGGCTGCGGAACAATCGTGAAGTTGGCTGAGGGAGCCTCACCCAGCTGCCCGGTCAGCGCCTGGAAGATGCCAACCACCGTCATGCCCAGGATGGAGGCCATGAAGATGTAGGTCGGCACGGCAAAGACGCTGCCGGCCTCCTTGACGCCGCGCAGGTTCACCAAGGCAAGGACCACGACGCCGACACTCGCAATGAGGGCCTGCTGGCCGTGCAGTGAAGGGATGGCAGTGGTCAGGTACGTGGCCGCCGATGACATGGACACGGCAACCGTGAGGACGTAGTCCACCAACAGTGCCGACGCCACGGTGAGTCCCGCATACTTGCCCAGGTTGACATTGGCGATTTCGTAGTCGCCGCCACCGGACGGGTAGGCGTGGACGTTCTGCCGGTAGGAAGCAACCACCGTGAGCAAGACCACCATGACGGCGAGTCCCACCAGCGGCGAAAAGGCAACGGCACTGACCCCGGCCAGGGCGAGGGTCAGAAGGATCTCATCCGGCGCGTAGGCCACGGAAGAAAGCGCATCCGAGGCGAAGACCGGCAGCGCAATGCGTTTGGGCAGCAAGGTGTGGGACAAGCGGTCATTCCGGACCGGCCGACCCACCAATACCCGCTTGGCCGCATTCAGTATTGTCAGCACTCCGCAAAGCTACTCTGAATCCCCGGCGATGTCATGACGGCAAACCCCGGCGGTGTCATGACTGCGGTAACGTCAACGCGACGTTCGCACCGGTAAAGTCATACGGAGCGGTTCGGATACATCAAAAAGGAGACACGGTGGCGCACTTCGTGATCATGGGTTGTGGCCGTGTTGGCGCAACCTTGGCACACACCTTGGAAGACTCCGGCCACTCGGTGGCCATCATTGACCAGGACGAGCGGGCCTTCCGCCGCCTCCGCAACACTTTTACCGGCCGCAAAGTAACGGGCGTCGGCTTCGACCGCGATACCCTCAAGCAAGCCGGCGTTGAAGAGGCCTACGCATTCGCGGCCGTTTCCAGCGGCGATAACTCCAACATCCTGGCCACCCGCGTGGCACGGGAAACGTTCCACGTCGCGCACGTTGTGGCCCGCATCTACGACCCCGGCCGCGCGGAAATCTACCAGCGCCTTGGCATCCCCACCGTGGCGGCGGTGCGGTGGAGCGCGGACCAGGTCCTGCGCCGCATCCTCCCCGAGCAACACCTTGCCGGTGACTACCGGGAACCGTCCGGCCGGCTGGTGCTGGCCGAAGTGGACCTCCACGACGGTTGGATAGGCCAGAACCTCGCCGCCATTGAGGCTGCAGCCGGCATCCGGATCGCGTTTCTCACCCGGTTCGGGGAAGGCCTCCTTCCCGGGCCCGGAACGTCCTACCAGGAGGGTGACACCGTCCACGCGATGATCAGCGTTGACAGGACAACCGAGATCAGCCGTGTCCTCGCCAAAGCACCTGCCAAGGAGTCGTAGTGAAAGTTGTCATCGTCGGCGCCGGCAGCGTTGGATCCTCCATTGCGCGCGAACTCCTGGCCCACAACCACCAAATACTCCTCATCGACCTGAAACCCGAGGTCATCGGCCGCAGCGGACTCCGCGGTGCCCGATGGCTGGTGGGCGATGCCTGCGAACTCAGCACCCTGCAGGACGCCAAACTGGAGGACGCCGACGTCGTGGTTTCCGCCACCGGCGACGACAAGGTGAACCTGGTGGTTTCCCTGCTCGCCAAGACCGAATTCGGCGTGGGACGAACCGTCGGCCGGGTCAACAATCCCAAGAACGACTGGATGTTCAACGACTCCTGGGGCGTGGACGTCGCAGTCAATACTCCGCAATTGATGACTGCGCTGGTTGAAGAGGCCGTCGAGATCGGGGACATCGTCCGGCTCCTGACGCTGCAGACGGGCGTGGCGTCGATCGTCGAGTTCACCGTGCCGCACGACTCGCACATCATCGGCAGCACGGTGGGAGACATCGAGTGGCCGGAAGACGCCACGTTGGTGGCCATCCTCCGCGATCAAGCCCCCATCACGCCGAGCCGCGACGACGTCCTGGACGGCGGCGACGAGCTCTTCTTCGTCACCACGATCGCGGCTGAAGACGGGCTGCGCGCGCTGCTCTCCCCGGGATCAACGGACGGCAGCGGCCATCGCGAGGGAGCAGTTCCGGTCCCGGATCAGTCCGTGGAGGATGACGGCTTCGACGGCTGAGGCGCAGGCTTGGTGACCAGCCAGGCAACCCACAGTCCCAAAATGTACAGCGGCGCGCCCATGAGGAGCCTCGTGGTGGCAAGCGCGGTCAGCCCTTCCTCACCCATGAGGTACAGCGGAACCTGCACTACAAGGCGCAGTGCCAGGACGGCCACCACAATCCATGTGCCCAGCTGATAGACCCGCAGGCGTTCGGGGTCCTTGCGCCAGTCCAGCCCTTCGTTCCGGACAAAGCCGAACAGCAGCCCGGCGAGGGGCCATTTGAGGATGATGGACAGGACCATGCCCGCTATGTAAGCGGCATTGGTCAGGAAACCCAGGACATAGAAGTCTTCGGCCTTGCCGGTGCTGTTGGCCAGCCACGCGGAAATACCGACGCCGACCACGCCGGCCAGCGCTTGGGTCAACGGCCGCTTTTGTACCAACCGCACCACCGTGAAGACGGCGGCAGCAGCCAGGGCGCCGACCAAGGAGAGGGTCAGGTCCCGGGTAATGGTAAAAGCCACCAGGAAGACCAGGCCGGGCAGGATACTTTCGGCAATTCCCTGGATTCCGCCGGCCGACTTCAGCATGTCAACATGGCCGGCGCTGTTGCGGTGCAGGCCCGCTTTTTGGGCGTAGCCCGCTGCAAGGTCCGCCACAGTAGGATTTGCGGTTCCGGGTTCAGGGGCAACCCGCCGGTGATCGGCAGCCGGGCCGGCCGAAGTGCCTTCGGAGGGCGGCTGTGGCGGGTTGCCGTCTTTAGGATCGGATCCGTTGGCCACGGTCATGGGTTCTCCTGACGGGAAAGTATTTCGTACCGGGGGTTGAACATGGTGGGAAGCCCGCCGACCGGGGCCACCATGCCGTTCAAACGCAGCTGGACCCCGGCTTCGATGCCGGGCACCCGGGTGCGGCCCAACCACACGACGCGCAGCCGCTGGTAGGACTTCCGGGAACTGCCGCCCCTGCCCGCCAACAATGAGCCATGCTCCAACGCATCAACCACGATTGCGGAGAAGAACGGTTGCTCGCTGGGCGGCTGATGGGTGACGGACTCAATAAAACCCGTACAGGTGGCCCTGCCGCGGACCGGCAAGTCCTTAATGCCCTGACCGGAAGGCCCGGAGCGGCCTCCCCGGGGGGGCAGCCCTGGTGATTCAGCCAATCTGGGTGATCTCCGGGCCCCGTTCCGGACGCTGGACCCCGGGTCCACCCTGGGGCGCCGGCGGTTGGGCCGCGGCATCCTTGGGCAGGCGCAACTGGAGCAGTTCCCTTGGCGGCATCGGGTTTCCACCGCGGACCACCACCACTTGGCGGAAGAGATCCTCCAGCGGGGCAGCAGCCTCGCGCTCCAGGGCCGCAGCTCCGCCAAGAACGCCCCGAAGGAACCAGCGCGGGCCGTCCACTCCCATGAAGCGGGCAGCACGGTACCCGCGGCTGCCATCGGCGGCTTCGGCGGGAAGCTTGGCGACCAGTTCGATTCCGAAAGCGCCTTCGATCTCTTCCGATTCACCGCCCTGGCTGGCCACGGACTGGCTGATCTGCTCCCGGATCTCCTCCCAGAGGCCCTCGGAGCGTGGCGCGGCAAATGCCTGGAGCTGGAGGCTCGAACCGCCCAGGTCCATGGTGACTGCCACCACGCGCTGCGTGGCTTCCTCCACCTCGAGCCGCAACTGCAGGCCTTCGGTGGGAGCGATCAGGAGGGCGCCCAGGTCGACGTAGCCGTCGCGGTCCTCCACTTCGTCGATGTCCCACGGGCCCTTGCTCTGGCGGAGGTCGCCCTTGCCGGGTTCTCCCGCTGCGGAGCCCCCGGTGCTTTCCAGCTCGGAGTCTGCGGATTCAGGCTGGTCAGCCTTGGACTTCTTGCGCCCAAAAACCATGTGGGTTGTCTCCTTAGTAGTGGTCTATCCCCCAGTAAACCGCAACCGCGTCAAAGTACGGCAATGCCGGAGGGGCTGCTCTTTCACGCGTGAAATGTATGCCTTGGCGGGTCGCCTGCCCCGGATCAGGCGACGGGCGTGGCGAAGCCTCCGGTGGAACCGAAGCCACCGGCACCCCGTGCCGACCCGCTCAGTTCGTCGACGGCCACGAAGCGCGCGTACTCAACGCGCTGGATCACCATTTGGGCAATTCTATCGCCGCGCTTCAGTTCGATGGCCTTGTGCAGGTCCGTGTTCAGGAGCGTCACGGCGATTTCGCCACGGTAGCCTGCGTCCACGGTGCCGGGGGCGTTGACAACGGTCAGGCCGTGCTTGGTGGCCAATCCGGAACGGGGGTGGATCAGCGCCACGAAACCGTTGGGCAGGGCAATGGAAACGCCAGTGGGAACCAGCTTCCGTTCCCCCGGTGCAAGATAAACGTCTTCACGGGCGCGGAGGTCGGCGCCGGCATCACCGGGGTGGGCGTAGGACGGTGCTTCGAGTCCCTCGTCAAGCATCTTCAACCGGACCTCGAGCGTAGGAGCTCCATAGGTCCCATGGTTGTCGGTTCCCGCCCCGCTTGCGCCGGCGTCTGTGCTGAATACTGCGGTCTCGTTGCTCACAGTCGTCCATTCTACGTGGGTCCACGCCGACGGATAAGCTGGGTGCATGCCTACGCCTGACCAGTCCGCCTCCATGCCTGCCCGGAACGCTTCTTCGGCGCCGGAGTTCCTCTTCAAGGAAAAACTCTGGCCCTCGCCATGGATCTGGGTCATCTCCGTGGGGCTTTCGGGTGCGGGAATCCTGATGTTCTCCCCCATCAGCGCTGCCGCCGGCATCATCGCCGCACTGGTCCTGCTCACGATCATCGCCACGCTGCTGATCCTGTCGACACCCACTATCACCGTCTCCGGCACCAACCTGCGCGTCGGGCGGGCCAGCATCGAGCGCAAGTTCGTCGGGACCGTTGAATCCTTTCGGGGCGCCGAAGCCACCGCCGAGCGCGGCCCGCGCCTGAACGGACTCGCCTTTATGTGCTTCCGGGGCTGGATCGATCCCGTGGTGAAGATCCAGATCACCGATCCGGCCGACCGGACCCCCTATTGGCTCACGTCGTCACGCAGACCGGAACAACTGGTGGCTGCCCTGACCGAAACCGGGGCCCTGACCGAAACCCGGGAACAGCGCCCTTAGCCCTCGCACTCCGTGCAGTAGAGGTGCCCGTTGCGCTCCGCAGCAATCTGTGAACGGTGCTTCACCAAGAAGCAGTTGAAGCACGTGAATTCGTCCGCCTGCGGCGGCATCACCTGGATGAGCAGTTCTTCGCCGGAAAGGTCCGCTCCGGGGAGTTCGAAGCCCTCGGCCAGTTCAGTCTCGTCGACATCCACCGCCGAGGATTGTTTTCCCGGCTGACGCGTCTTGAGCTCCTCGATGGAGTCCTCGCTGACGTCTTCCTCGGTCTTCCGAGGGGCATCGTAGTCCGTGGCCATGGTCCTTCTTCGTCCTTAATACAGGCAGTGGTTTTGGGCCGGGCAGTTCGCTGGGCGGCACGCCCGGATGTTCACATGTAACGCCGGGCACCGCGTTTTTGTGCCCGATTATCGGCCAGATTTTCCTCCTCCCGGCAGGCTTTGTCCATAGGGTCCGCAACCGGTCCGAGCACCCGGAAAAAACGGCGCACTTCGCCGCCAAGATCGACTCGATGGGCCGCCAATATCACCGCTTTGAGCGCCAATATCACGGCACGCCCTTTCTCCTAACGGGAAAAGGCCTGCTTGGGTGGCAGAGTTTCGAATGTCAGTTATGCCATGTGGTGGAGGGTGTTATGCAGGATCTACGGCTGGTAGGCGTCCACGACGACGGCGGGCATCTGCTCCTTAGCGGACCCGGCGGTGCGATGTTCCAGCTTCCGATCGACGAGGCCTTGCGTGCCGCGGCGAGCCGGACCCCTGCCCAGGTTGCCGCGCGGGCATCGATCACTCCCGTGGCCATGTCGCCCCGGGACATCCAGGCCCGGATCCGCAGCGGCGCCACTGCAGCAGAGGTCGCCGAACTTTCCGGCCTCCCCCTGGCCAACGTCCAGCGGTACGAAGGCCCTGTCCTCGCTGAGCGTGACTACGTGGCCCAGCAAGCCCGCAAGGTTGAAGTGGCTTCCCCGGTACCCGGCCACGACGCTTACCGCACTGCATTCGGGGACAACCCCGCCACCCTTGAAGAGATGGTCGGGCACCGGCTGTCGGCACACGGCATAGACCCCTCCACCGTTGAATGGGATTCCTGGCGCCGGGCAGACGGTTCGTGGACCGTCGTCGCGCGTTTCGAGGCCGTACCGGCCGCGGCCGGAAGCATCGGGGAGGAACCGCCGGCCATGTGGACTTTCAGTCCGCAACGGAAGGCACTGCAGAACGCCAACCGGTGGGCGCAGCAGCTCAGCGAACTCGAGCCCCTTGATGGCCCCGTCCCGGCCCGTCGCCTGACGGCGGTTTCGGACCGTCCGTTCGACTTCGAAGCCGATGCCCAGGCTGCCGGCCGCGCCGCGGCCAAGGATTCGGACAACCTCCTGGAAATGTTGCGCTCCCGCCGGGGGCAACGCCTGGGCGTGGACGAGGACGCGGACGACGCCCTGGCCGTGTTGCTCAGCAACGTGCCAGCGGCCCACCCGAGGCCCGAGGACGACGGGTCAGCCGAGGAAACCGGCCAGGACCCCGCCGTCGAAATCCCTGCCGAGTCTCCCCCTGCGCGCAAGGACAGCCGCCAGTCAATGTTGAGCAGGCTCAGCCTTGCGCCGCGGCATTCGGACGCGGACGACGCCGACGATTCCCTCCGGCTGCACGACGGCGTCAGTACGGAAACCCGCGAAATCACCGTGGTTGCCGGCCCCCTTCGTCCTGTGGCCCCTTTGGAGGGTCGCAAGGCCCCAAGCGAGCCGCACCCTGAAGAGGAAGCCAAGGACAGTGTCAAGCCTGCTGCTACGGTGAAGCGCCCCGGCCTGGATGAGCTGTTGGGTGGATCGGCCTCTGCGGAAAGCCGGACCTCACGCGTGCACACGGCAACAGAGCACCAGGACACCGAGGCGAAGGAACGCCCTGGAGCAAAAGGCGGCGACGCACCCGTGGAACGGCAGCCTTCACGCCCCAAGCGCTCCAGCATCCCCAGCTGGGACGAGATCGTGTTTGGTGCCCGCGGCGACTAAGCGTGGCGACTAAGCCCGTATGTCGCCCGCGCCGGGCCACAGGCACGCGTCGACGTCGAACGGCAACGTCTGGTCCGAGCCGGCCATGAGGTTGGCACCATGGGCCGTAACCCTCCGCATGTAGTGCCGCCGGCACAGGGTCTCGTACCCCACCAGGCCAGCGGGTTCCACGTCGCTCCCGCTGGAAGCGACGTCACCTACCATCACCTGTTCGCCTTCCACCACCATGATGCCGTTGACTGTCCTGGCGTTCTGGGTAGCACGGCGGCCGCACCAGCAGAGAGCCTCTACCTGCAGGACCTGGACCCTGTCGGCAAGCTCGATCAGCCGCTGGGACCCGGGAAACAGCTTGGTCCGGAAATCGGCGGTGATGCCGAACGCGAAGACGTCCACGTCCATCTCGTCCACGAGGCGCGCCAATTGCTCCACTTGCGCGGGGGCATAGAACTGGGCTTCATCACAGATGAGGTAGTCGACGCGGAGCCCGCTGGTTCTGCGGATTACTACCTCGTCCCAGAAGTCTGTGCTGCCGTGCACTTCAACGGCATCCGTCTGCAGGCCGAGCCTGCTGGAGATGGTGGAGTCACCGGCGCGGTCATTGCAGCTGAACCTCACCCCTCCCCTGCCCCTGGCCCGGTGGTTGTAATCCATTTGCAGGGCGAGCGTGGATTTTCCGCAGTCCATCGTTCCGGAGAAGAAAACCAGCTCAGCCACGGGCGCCTTTTCTGCCCGTCGCCGTAAAGCAAAGGAACGGGACTTCCCTTTCGGCTTTGGTCAGGGAACCATGCTGGCCCACGACTTCCATGGCGGCAGGGCGCACGCGCCGGGCATCGTAAAGAGCGAGGGTGTCCCGGGCCGCGATCATGACATCACCGATCCGGGGAGCAACCTGGGCCTGGACCTCGCCGAAAAGCCCGGCCGCTATGGCCTGCTCGCGGGTGAAGACCCATACGCGCTCCCCGAAGCGCTTCCGCCAAGCAGCGATGAGCTCTTCCTTTACGGTGTTCCCGGCGTCCGGTTCGAGGTACAGATGGACCATGCGGGGTTCGCCGGCTGTGTGCCGGACACCTGCCACCAGCGCGGGCTCTGCCGAATAGTCCAGGCGCTGCGACTCCGGGACATCAAGCATCCCGTGGTCTCCCGTGACCACAATGGTGGTACCGGCCGGCAGGGACGCCGACAGCCGCTTCACGGTGGCGTCGAGTTCTTCGAGCTGATGCTCCCACCGTGCGGACTGGCAGCCGTAGCGGTGGCCTGCCTTGTCCAGTTCATTGACGTAGAAGTACATCAGGGACCGGGGGCTGCCGGCCATCGCCTCGCCTGCGGATGCGGTGCGTGCATGCAAGGTGGTCCCGCCGACGAAGCGGCTGCCCCGCAAAGCGGCCTGGGTCATGGGTGAATTGCCAAACTGGGGCAGGCTCACGGTAACGACGTCGACCTCGTTGGCCACTTGCTCAAAGACCGTGCGGTGCGGCTGCCAAACAGCGGGATCAACCAGGGCATCCCAGTTGCCCAGCAAATTGACAACCTTGTCCTGTGCCGGGTCCAGGACGTCGTACCCCACCATGCCGTGGTGGCCGGCCGGCCTGCCTGTGCCCAGGCTGGCGAGCGATGCTGCCGTGGTGCTGGGAAAGGCCGCGTCAATCCAGGTTGGGACGCTCCCTTGGCCGGCCGCCACGACTGAGCGGAGGAAGGGCGTGTGTGAAGCCTTCTGTTTCAGGAGCCCGCGGCCCAAGCCGTCCGCCAGGACCACGCAAACACGGTCCGCCGCGGGAAGCTTGAGGTGGTTGCTGAACCCCGGTAGGCCCAGGCTTGCCGCCGCGCTGGTGAAGACTTCCGCTATGGATTTACTGCCGAAAAGGGGCGGTGAGGGAAGATCGGGCGCCGCAAGGGGATCGGGTTGGGCAGCCACGCTCAACGCTGGTGCCCGCGGCTAAGCCGGTTGCTGAAGACACCTGAGCGTGGCCGCGGAGCGGGGATGCCGGCGTGCGGAACCGGTGTTTGCTGGCCTGTATTGACAGCGCGCAAAGCCCTCGCGAAAACTTTCGCGTCCTGGACTGCCTGGAGCCCGTCGGCCTCTGCACTGATGCGCAAGACAATGTCCTCCTGGGCGATGGTGCCCGTGTAGCCGTGGTCCGCTTCGCACTGCGGATCACCGCAACTGGCCGGCCCCATGTCCAATCGCTGTCCGCCGGACCAGGCGATGGACACGGTCAGTTCCCGCACGGGGTCCGACGGTTTGTAGTCCTGCGGCTGGGCGTAGATGTAGCTCAGCACCACGGACCGGATTTGCGCCACGGGCACGGACTCCGTGGAAATCTGCGCAACAATCTGCTCACCGGCTTCGTCCAGCTGCTGGTCGTCCACATGGGTGATGACCAGCATGTCCTCGGTGAGCACCAGAACGGTGATGTGGCGCCTGACCTCGGCACGGTCGAAATGGGTTTCCAGGTGCACCAGGTGTGACAGGCAGTCCCTGCCATCCAGGGCGTCGTTCACGACGTCGGCCACAAGGCGGGGGTAGAAGCCCGCCTGCTGCAGCGCCTGGTCCAGGCTTTGTCCCTGTGAGCTGTGGTTATGCCCGGAATGGTGGCCGGTGTTGGACGGACGGGACTGAGGCGTCGGGGACTGGGTGCTCATTCCCTTATTTTCACAGATCGCCTAAGGACTTCCTAACCGTTGTCCCCACCCCCCCTGGGCCCGCGCGTCTACCCGCGCATCAAGCAGCAGTCAGCCCCGCATCGCCCGGCGGGCACTGTCAGTGCGTTGGGCCGCGTTGGCGATCCACACATCGGCACCGAGGATGGTGGCACCTGTTGGGCCTGCAAGTACCGGGTTGAGCTCAACCAACGCGATCCCGGGATGGTCGTCCTTCAGCTTGGCCAGGCGGGCGGCGATGTCTTCCAGCGCGCCCACGTCCACGGGCGGCAGGCCTTGGTAGCCGAAGAGTTTCCGGGAGGCCCGCGGGGACCGGATGATGTCATGGAGGTCGGCGGCGGACAACGGGGGCACCCGGTGGGCCCAGTCTTCCAGGAGGTTCACCGCATCACCGGCCAATCCGAAAGACAGCACCGGACCAAGCAAGGGATCTTCCATGGCCCGGAAGGTGCACGCCTGGCCGACCGGCGCCATGGCCTGTAGTTCCAGGGACGGCGATCCGTAGGGCTTCAAAGCCCGGTGCATCTGGTCGATGTTCTGGCGGAGCGAGGCAGCGTCCTGAATGTCCAACCGGACGCCGCCGAGGTCCAGCCTGTGCCTTAGCGCCGGATCGGTCGTCTTGAGGACCACGGGCCAGCCGATCGATTCGGCTGCTGCCACGGCCTCCTCCGGCGTGCCAAACCCGAACGTGGGCACAACGTTGATGCCGTAGCCGGAAAGCAACGTTGCGGCAGCACCGGCGTCGAGCTTCCTCAGCTTTTCGCCTGTGACCCCTGACAGCATCGCGGCCAGTGTTTCCTGGGTCCCATCGGCATCGCACCCTTCGGGCTCGGCGAACAGGCCATGGTCCCTGCCCACCCACTGGGCATATTCGACGATGGCTGCCAGCGCTGCCACAGCCGAGCCCGAATTGGAGTAGCAAGGGAGCCGGGGCTTGCCGGGCCCGCCCACCAAGCCTTCCACATGGATGGAGGCGTCAAGGATTCCGGAGAACGCCGCGACCACAGGCTTGCCTGCCTCTTCGGCGCACTCCGCCAGGACACCGGCCAATGCTTCCACCGTCAATCCCCGCGCAGGCAGCAGCGCGGCCACCAGCGCATTGACGTGGTCGTCCGCCAGGACCTCCCGCACCCGCTCCCGGAAAGCCGGCAGCGCAACGGACATTCCGGCGTCGAGATCCACGTCCGTCACCGTCCGGACAATGTCCAGTCCGGCCGGAACGGCGGTATCGGCCACCACGGTGGCCAAGGCGACCGAATTGGAAAAGACCGCCACTCCGGGACCGTTGGGAAGGGGCTGCGTGGAGACCACTTGGGCAATGTCCATCAACTGTTCGATCGTGTCCACCCGGATGACGCCTGCCTGGCGCATCATGGCATCCAACGCGGCCGAGGGCGCCTGCGTAGTACGCACCTCATGACCCGGCGGGAGGCGGAGTCCGGTGACGTCCGACTTGGCGACGATCACCGGCTTGCTGCGGGACAACCGACGGGCCAGCCGGGAAAACTTGCGCGGATTGCCGATTGACTCGAGGTACAAGCCGACGGCGGAGGTATCGGGATCGTCTTCCCAGTACTGCATGGCGTCATTGCCGGAGACGTCGGCGCGGTTCCCCGCGGAAAGGAAGGAGGATATTCCGAGCCGCCTGCGGCTCGCCGCCGCGTACACGGCCACCCCGACTGCGGCCGACTGCGTGAACAGGCCCAACCCGCCCCTTGGCGGCATGGACGGCGCCATGGACGCGTTGAGGGAAACATCCGGGTTCGTGTTGAGCATTCCGAGGGATTCCGGGCCGACCACGCGCATGCCGTTCGCCCTGGCCTGCCGGACCAGCTCGTGTTGCCGCGCGAGGCCCCGTTCGCCGTCGTCGGCGAAGCCTGCCGTGGCCACGACGAGCCCTTTGACGCCGGCGGCAGCGCAGTCCGCCACCACTGCGGGCACTTCCTCGTAGGGCACGGCGATGATGGCCAGCTGCACCGGATCGGGAATCTCGGACAGCTTGCCGAATGACAGCATGCCCGCCAGTTCGAATGCTTCCGGGTTCACCGCATAAACCGGGCCCTTGAAGCCGCCCTCGATGATGTGCTCCAGCAGTTGGTAGCCGACTGTTCCCCACTTGCGGCTGGCACCGATGACGGCCACCGACGACGGCGCCAGCAAGTCGCGTACGCTGCGCGCCTCCGCGCGGTGCTCACGGGACTCCATGACGGCCCGGGATTTTTCGGTCGGATCGATGTTGAATTCGACGCTGACCACGCCATCGTCGAACTGCCGCGTGAGGTCGTACCCGGCGTCGGCGAAGACCATGAGCATCTTCCGGTTTTCCGGGAGGACCTCGGCCGTGAACCGCCGGATGCCGTTCTCCCGCGCAGCCACGGCAAGGTGCTCCAGGAGGATGGATCCAATTCCCCGGCCTTGGTGCTTATCCGAGATATTGAAGGCCACCTCCGCTTCAGCGGGATCATCGAGCCGGTCGTAGCGGCCCACGCCCATGATTTCTCCGCCGATGGTGATGACGAATGCCACACGATTGACGTGGTCGACTTCGGTGAACCGCCGGACTTCCTTGCCGGACAGCTTGGGCTTGAAGGAGAAGAACCTCATATAGATGGAGGCCTGCGACTGGCCGGCGTGGAATGCCTGCAGTGCATCCGCGTCCTCGGGTCGAATCGGACGAAGGTGGGCGGTTCCGCCGTCGCGCAGGACGACATCGGCCTCCCAATATTCCGGATAAATGCCGGCCCCGGGCTGATCCACCATAGGCTTAGCCTAGCTAAAACATCCGCAGTACACGTTTAAGGATCCACCTGCCCCATGGCCCGCAGCCAAACTTCCGCACGCAAAGGCGAGCCGCTCGGCGATTTCACCGAGACGATCGTCGACATTGACGTCACTTCCGAGATGGAGGGCTCCTTCCTGGAGTACGCCTACTCGGTCATCTACTCGCGGGCCCTTCCCGACGCCCGCGACGGACTCAAGCCCGTACAGCGGCGCATCCTCTACATGATGGCCGACATGGGCCTCCGCCCCGACCGCGGCCACGTCAAGAGCGCACGCGTGGTGGGTGAAGTCATGGGCAAGCTGCACCCGCACGGCGACGCGGCCATCTACGACGCCATGGTGCGCATGGCGCAGGACTTCTCGCTCCGGCTCCCCCTGATCGACGGCCACGGCAACTTTGGCTCGCTCGACGACGGCCCGGCGGCTCCCCGCTACACGGAAGCCCGGCTCGCGGCTGCGGCCCTGACCATGACCGACCACCTCGACGAGAACGTGGTGGATTTCGTTCCCAACTACGACAACCAGCTGACGCAGCCGGAAGTTCTTCCGGCGGCCTTCCCCAACCTGCTGGTGAACGGCACCACGGGCATTGCGGTGGGCATGGCCACCAACATGGCCCCGCACAACCTGGTGGAAGTGATCGCGGCTGCCCGCCACCTGATTGCCAATCCCGATGCCACCCTCGATGACATCATGCGGTTCATTCCCGGCCCGGACCTTCCCACAGGCGGCCGCATTGTTGGCCTGGACGGCATCCGTGATGCGTACGCCACCGGCCGCGGTTCCTTCAAGACGCGGGCCAAGGTGGAAGTGGAGCAACTCACGGCCCGCCGCACGGGCCTGGTGGTGACGGAGCTCCCCTACATGGTGGGCCCGGAGAAGGTGATCGAGCGGATCAAGGATGCCGTCAATGCCAAGAAGCTGACCGGCATCAGTGACGTGGTGGACCTGACCGACCGTAACCACGGGCTCCGCCTGGTCATCGAGTTGAAGAACGGCTTCAACCCCAACGCCGTGCTGCAGCAGCTCTACCGCTACTCGCCCATGGAAGACTCGTTCGGCATCAACAACGTCACCCTCGTGGATGGACAGCCCCAGACGCTGGGGTTGGTGCAGCTCCTCCAGGTCTACGTGGACCATCGACTGGACGTCGTGCGGCGCCGGACCAGTTTCCGGCTCGGCAAGAAAAAGGACCGCCTCCACTTGGTGGAGGGCTTGCTCATTGCGATCGTGGACATCGACGAAGTCATCCAGGTCATCCGTTCTTCGGACGAAGCCGCGGCCGCGCGGGACCGTTTGATGTCCATTTACGACCTCACGGAAATCCAAGCCAACTACATCCTTGAACTGCGCCTGCGGCAGCTGACCAAGTACTCACGGATCGAGCTCGAAAAGGAACAGGAGGAGCTGCGCCGGGAAATCGAGGCACTGGAAGCCATTCTTGGTTCAGACCAGCTCTTGCGTGAGCTCGTCTCGGGAGAGCTGGCCGACGTTGCCGAGAAGTACGGGACACCCCGCAGGACTGTGCTCCTGGAATCCGAGGCGGTCTCCCCTACGGTCGCGGCGTCGATGGCTGCGCCCGGCCCCAAGGGCAAGGCAGCAGCACTGCCCCTGGAGATTCCGGATGATCCCTGCTGGGCGCTGCTCAGTGTCTCCGGACAGATCGCCCGGACCTCCAACCAGGAACCCCTGGCCGAGGCTGGTCCGCGCACCAAGCACGATGTGTTCCGCTCAGTGGTCAAGACCACCGCCCGCGGTGAAATCGGTGCCGTCACGTCCCTTGGCCGCATGCTGCGCCTCCAGGTAATGGACATGCCCGTCCTGCCGCCTGTCAACGGGCTGCCCAACCTCGCCGGGGGCGTACCGGCCAAGGAATTCATTACCCTGCTCAAGGGCGAGACGCTCGTGGCGTTCGTCCCGCTGGATGCGGTCCTGGCCATCGGCACGGTGCAAGGCGTGGTCAAGCGCGTCCAGCCCGATTACCCGTTGAACCGGGAAGACTGGGACATCATTTCCCTCAAGGACAAAGATGCCGTCCTCGCCGTCGAGCCCGCGCCGGAGGACGACACCGACCTCGTCTTCATCACCAAGCAGGCCCAGCTCCTGCGCTTCAGTGCCGCCAACGTCCGGCCGCAGGGCAGGACTGCCGGTGGCATGGCAGGCATCAAGCTTGCCGCCGGGGACGAGGTCATCCACTTCGGCGCGGTCCGCGCCGGCGATCCTGCCGCCGTCGTGGTGACCATTGCCGGCACCAACGGCGCCCTGCCGGGAACCGCGCCGGGGACCGCCAAGGTGACGGCTTTTGAGGAATACCCGGTGAAGGGCCGGGCCACTGGTGGCGTCCGCGCGCACCGGTTCCTCAAGGGCGAGGACACCCTGCTGCTTGCGTGGGCCGGGCATGGTCCGGCGAAGGCTTCCTCGGCGGCAGGCGTAGCCAGGGCCTTGCCGGTGGAGCACGGACGCCGGGACGGTTCGGGAGTTCCGCTGTCCCAGCCGGTGGAAGCAATCGGGCCGAGCATGGCCGGGGCTGAATCAGGGGACGCCGCCCACTAGGGCCCGAAGGATGCATGACTGTGGGGCCGGCACATCGCCGGCCCCACAGTCATTTCCGGCTAGCCGGTTTGGTTGATGCTAAGGATGTTCCCCTCGCTGTCCAGGAACCAGGCCGCGGCGCTGCCGTCGGGCATGGTGGCTATGCCGTTTTCCGTTTTCAGTCCCGGGAAATCGTAGTCTTCGAAGACCACTCCTTTATCACGCAACTCGGCCACTGTGGCCGCCACGTCGCTGACCATCCAGCCTATTTGCGTGTTCTTGGCCGTTCCGGCGTTCGGTGTTTGATAAACAAGGAAGCCGGTTCCGCCGCCGCACGTGTACTGAAGGTTGTCCTCCGCCTCCGGGTTGTCGGGGTCAAGACCGAGTTTCTCGCTGTAGAACGCGCGGGCCCGGTTCAGATCCTGTGCCGGGAGAACGGCAGCAACTTGTTGATCCTTGAGCATGGTTTTCTCTTTCCGGCTCTCCCCCCGGAACGAACTCTACTCCTGCGGCCACACGAAGCAATCGGCCATGGCCTTGAAATTTTCCGCACTGAAACACCCGGAGCGGGGAAGCCGAATAGACTGTCGGCATGCCGATCATTCCGGATGAAAAAGACTGGACCTGGGTAACGTCAAAGCCCTGCCGCGAGTGCGGCTTCGATCCCTCCACGGTCACCCCTGCCACCGTCCCGGGGAGCCTCCTGAACATGCTCCCCCGCTGGCGTGCCGTCCTCCGGCGCGGCGACGCCATGGTCCGTCCCGACGATCACACCTGGTCCCCGGTGGAATACGCCTGCCATGTGCGGGACGTTTTCAGCCTCTTTAGCCATCGCCTTGACCTCATGCTCAACCAGGATGGCGCGGCGTTCGACAATTGGGACCAGGATCAAGCGGCCCTCGACGGCGACTACGCCTCAGCCGACCCCGCGCAGGTTTCGGATGAACTCGTTTCGGAAGGGGAACAGGCGGCGGAGGCATTCGCCCGGGTCACCCAGGACGAATGGCAACGAACCGGAACCCGGAGCAACGGTTCCGTGTTCACGGTGCTGACGTTCTCCCAATACTTCCTGCACGACGTCGTCCATCACCTTCACGACGTGGACGGCTAGGAACCTACAACTGCTTTTCCCACGTCATGCTGCGGTTCACCGGGGCATAGCCCATCCCTGTGTACAAGGCGAGCGCGCCCGTCGGATTGGCGGAGTCGACGTCCAGGGAGGCTACGTCCATTCCCGCCTCGGTGAAGCGGCGCATGGCTTCAGCCAACAAGGCCTGGGCCAGGCCCTTGCCGCGGTAGGCACGCCGCACGCCCAGGAGTTCCGTGTACCCCTCCTTGAAGCCGCGGTCCTTTGCGGCGTCGGGGTCGTAACTGGCCAACTGGTAGGCTGCCACCTCGCCCGTGGCGGCGTCCAGGATCACTCCGCTCCAGTCATGCCGTGCCGTGGGCTCGTGCATGGTGAAATGCCACGACTCCTTGTCCCGTGGCTCACTCCCCCAGTGGTCCTGGAATGCCTCGTTGTGGGCCAGGCGGACGGACTCAAAGAGGGCCGGTTCCAGTACCTTGAACTCGAAGCCCGGGGGCACGGGGACGTCGGGCAGGGGGTGCGACAGGGGTCTGTGCATCTCATTGAACCAGCGGACGGTGCCGTATCCCAGGCTCTCCAGGAGCCGCGCCTGATGGCTGTGCTGTTCCTCAGTCCGGATCCGCAGCCGGGGGCGGCCAGTGGCGTGCCCGGCAGCCTTGTCCCGGTCAAAGCGTTTCCGCGTTTGCGCCTCCTGCCAGGCGATCACGGCCGTGCCGATTCCGCGGCGCTGCCACTCCGGGTCAACGCAGCCCATACCGGCTGCCTTGTCACCTTCCGGGTTTTTGGTGATGCGGCCATATGCCCTTGCCACGCCCTCGGTGTCGAGGCCGATCAAGGTATGGATCCTGGCCTCGTTGGTGGTGGACTCCAGGATGTGGACCAGGTCGCCGGGCTCTTCGAACCAGGAGGGATGCTCGACGGCGGCCGTCCGGGCGATGAGCGCGGCCCACGTCTCCAGATGCGCGGCGGAAGCAGGCTCCCAGCGCAGCCCGGTCGCGGCGGGGTCCGGAAAGGCATCGGCGGCAAGCTGTTGGTTGGGGACGGTCTGGGGCAAGGTCTCCTCGGGCATGGAAACAGGCTACTGACCAGTCGGGTGTCCCACCAGTTCCGCCGCGCTTTCACTGACGGTCTGCCGATCCGGCAGGTCAAGGCGGGCGTCGGCCGGATCGATGTCGGCCGGGTTATGGGTCACCAGAACCACGGTGATGTCCTTCAAACCCCGGCGCAGGGCAGTCATCATGGTTTCCGCGGACCCGGCGTCCAGGTGGGCCGTCGGCTCATCGAGCAGGAGGATCCTGGCACCGGTCAGGAGTGTCCGGGCCATGGCGAGCCGCTGCCGTTCGCCGCCGCTGAGGAACACGCCACCTGGCCCGATCCGCGTATCGAGTTTCCCGGGAAGGGTCTCCACGAGCGCATCCAGGCCAACATCCGCCAGCGCCCTGTACATTTCCGCTTCGCCGGGTTTGTTGGCGGCGGGCCTGCCGAGCATGAGGTTGCCGCGGATGGTGGAGTCGAAGAGATGTGCCTCTTGGGGGCACCATGCGACGGTCCCGGACAACCGGACAGTGCCTTCCGTGACAGGGAGGAAGCCGAGGAGCACGGACAGGAGCGTGGATTTGCCCGAACCCGACGGTCCGGTGACCGCAAGCCACCGTCCGGGCCTGGCCTCGGCCGAGACGTTGGAGAAGACCGTGGGCCCGTCGGGCCAACGGGCGGCAATGCCGTCCAACAGGAGTCCGGCGTGAGGAAGCAGGGCGGGCGCGACCGCGCTGCCGTCGTCGTGCGCTTTCCCTACTACTGGGCGCGGTTCCGTACCGGCCTCCGGCTCCTTGTCGAGTCCTCCCGCGGCGTCGAGTGCCCCCGCGGCACTGACCCGTTGAAGGACGGCTGCAAGTGCCGGGGCCTGCCGGACAGCCGTCACCACCCCGGTGTAGGGCTCAACAAGCGCCAACTGCATCAGGACGATCACTGCCACAAGTTCGGGCGGGACTGTTGTTCCGGCGGCAAGGGTGCCGGTCCACAGCGCGGCAAGGGAGCATCCAAGGACGGTGACCGCCTGCCCCAGCCCCTCGGCCCAAGCGGATCGCTGCGCTGCTGTGGTGGCGGCCCGGTCCTTGTCGCGGAGAACCTTGAGCAGCGGTCCGGCTACCCGGTTGGCCGTCAGGTCGGCACGGGCGTCAAGGGCGGCGGCCACGCCACCAAGCACTTGTGACCGCAGCCTCTGCTCGGCTTTTGCGGCGTTCCTGTCAGCCAGAAGGGACAGTGCCGGGGCTGCCAACAGGCCGCAGAGCACGGCAAGGATGGTGGCCGGCAGCGCACCCGGAAGCACTATGGAGGTTGCAATGACGGCGGCCGCGCCGACTCCGATTGCGGTCAGTGGCGGGAGGACCACGCGGGGCAGGAGGTCCCGCAGCGTGTCGACGTCGTCGACGATGGCGCCCAGTACGTTGCCTCCCTGCAGCAGGCGGCGGAGGGCAAGTGCCCGGCGGGACAGCGTTCCCCAGAGAGAACCCCGCAGGGTCGTCATGGCTGCGAAGATTGCGTCGTGGGTCAGCAAACGTTCGCAATAGCGAAGGACGGCCCTGCCGATGCCGAAGAACCGCACTCCCACAATGGCGCCCAGCAGGTGGAGGATGGGGGGCTGTTGGCTGGCCCGGATGATCAGCCAACCGGAGAGGCCGGAGAGGGCCACGGCGAAGAGCGCGGCGAGGACCCCCACCGCGGCCGCGGCGGTGAACTTCCAGCCGACCGGCCTCAGGACGGCTGCGAGCGCTGTGGTTGCGGCGAATCGTCCGGAACCACCCGCGCCGAGAGCCGGGCGGGCGGGGGCGTCGTCGATGGCCGGCCGCAGAAGCTCCGCCGGGGCAACCGGCAAGCCACCGGCAGGTGCGGCGGCGCCGATGTTCTCCGTCCCACGCTCACCGCCGGTTTGCCCGGACGGCCCCAGATGCACCGTGGTGTCTGCAACTGCCTTGGTTGCTGCGTCGTGGGCAACAAGGATCACAGTCGCTGACCCGCGCAAGGACTCTATGGTGGTGCGCACCACCGAAGCGGTCAGGGGGTCAAGGTGGGCCGTTGGCTCGTCCAGCAGCAGGATGGAAGCGCCGGACCGGAGCCGGGCCAGTCCGCGCGCCAGCGCGACGCGCCGCAACTCACCGGGGCTGAGTTCGGCGGGATGCTTGGCCGCCAGATGGCCGGCGGCCACTGCTTCGAGGATCCGGGCGACGGCGTCGTCATCGTCGCTCGCGCCCAGGTACAGTTCGATTTCCTCCTGCACGGAATCGCAGGCGATCACCGGATGCTGTGGCACCAGGGCGACGTCGTCGGGACCTGCCCCGGCCACTGTGCCCTCCACGCTGGCTGTGGCCCCATCCCCCACCAGTCCCGCGAGCACGCCCAGCACGGTGCTCTTTCCAGCACCGCTGGGACCGTCCAGGGCGGTCACCATCCGTGCAGGGGCGGTGAAGGACAAGGGCCCGACGGCGGCAACGTTCCGTCCCGCGAAACGGACGGAGAGGTCTCTGACCACAACCTCACCGGGTGCCGCGCTGTGGGCGGGGGCATCGGAAATTCGTGTGGACCGGGGCGCGGACAGGACTTCGGTGGTCGTTTGCAACGCCTCACGGCCGTCGTCGCTGGCGTGGTGCGCTGTTCCCAGTTCCCGGAGGGGCAGGTAGCAGTCGGGGGCCAGGATCAGGGCAAGGAGGCCTGCTTCGAGGGCCATGTCCCCGCCCACCAGGCGTACGCCGATGAAGACGGCTACCACGGCAACGGAAATGGTTGCGATGAGTTCAAGGGCGAGCGCGGAGAGGAACGCCGTCCGCAGCGTCACCATGGTCCGGTTGCGGTACTGTTCGGAGATTTCTTCCAGTGCTGCGCGTTGCTCGCTTGCCCGGCCCAGGCCAACCAGGACCGGCAGTCCCTTGGCGAGTTCGAGGATGTGCCCGGACAATCTGCGGAGCGTGCTTTGGGCGTCCTTGACATGGTCCTCGGTGTGCCGGCCGATGAGGACCATGAACAGCGGAACCAGGGGGACGGTCAGGACGATGACCACTGCGCTGACCCAGTCCGCGAAGAGGATCCTGGTGCCCACCAGCAGGGGTATGGCTGCGCAGTTCACCAAGGCGGGCAGGTACTGCGTGTAGTAGTTGTCCAAGGCGTCCAGTCCCCTGGTCGCCAGGATGGCCAGGCCGCCGTCGTTGAGGCTGCCCGTGGTGGACCCGCCGTCGGACAGTGCCCGATCGATCAGCTGCGCCCGCAGTTCCTCTTTGACTCCCAGCGCCGCCCGGCGCGAGGCGATACCTTGGCCCCACACGGCGAGCGACCGGAGCACCGTGCCCGCCGCCCCCAGAGCCAGGCCACTCCTCCAGTCGGCACCGCCGCCGGCGATGCCGGCCAGCATCCCGGCCACAGCCTGGGCCATGAGGACCAACGCGAGGGCTTTGAGGGCAGCAAGCAGTCCTATGCCATACAGGGCTGACCGGGTTGCCTGGCCGGAGGGAAAAGCGGGTTTCATTGGCTTCCTACGCCCCGCTCCGCGGGGACTCGGGTCCCTTGTCTCCGGCAAGCACCTTTGAGGCGATGGCCGGAAGGAAACCGTGGGCTTCAGGGATGTGGGCGGCACTGACCCTGCGGCGGAAGACCCAATAGGTCCACGCCTGGTAGGCGATCACCAGCGGCAGTCCGAAGGCCGCGACGATGCTCATCAGCCCCAGGGTGTAGTCCGAGGACGAAGCGTTGGAAATGGTCAGATCGAAAGCGGGGTCGATCGTGGACGGGATGACCACCGGGAAGGCTGCCCCGAAGATCGACGCCGTGGCGCAGAGAACGAACGCACCTGTTGCCCCGAACGCCATGCCCTCCGAGCCGGCGTTCGCCGCACGCCACGCGATTCCGACGGCGACCGCAGCCGCTGCGACGAGGACCCACGTCCACGGCTTCCCGCTGAGGAACTGCACAGCCACCATCCAGCCCAGCATGGGCAGGACCGCTAACGGAAGCAACCGCACAAACCAGCTGCGGGCACGGTGCCGCACATCGCCGTCGGTCTTCAACGCCAGGAACGCCAGGGCGTGGACGAGCGCAAAAGCGACTACCCCGAATCCGCCCAGCAGGGCGTGCCAGCTGAACCAGGACAGCGGCCCGCCGCTCCTGTCGCCGTTGGCATCGATCGGCAGGCCGGTGGTGGTCAACGCCAGGGCGGCGCCGATGCCGAAGGCTGCAACGAAGGATCCTATGGCTATTGCCCAGTCCCAGTTATTGCGCCACTTCTCCGTATCCACCTTCCCACGGTATTCGAAGGCCACGGCGCGGAAGATCAACGCCACCAGCACTAGGAGGAGCGGTACATAGAGCGTGGAGAACAGAGAGGCGTACCAGAGGGGGAAAGCCGCGAACGTAGCGCCCGCCGCCGTGAGCAGCCAGACCTCGTTCCCGTCCCAGACCGGCCCGATCGTGTTGAGCAGGACGCGGCGATCGGTGTTGTTGCGGGCGAAGAGCTTCATGAGCATGCCGACGCCAAGGTCGAATCCCTCGAGGAAGAGGTATCCGGTCCACAGGACCGCGATGGCCACGAACCAGATGGTGGGCAACAGTTCCATGTCAGGTCTCCCGTTCTAGTAGGCGAATGCCAGGACGTCGTCGGACGTGTCCGGGCCGGAGCCGCCATCGCCCTTGCCGGAGTCCGGATCGTTGTCCTTTGTCTTTGCCGCGTGCGTGAGCTCCGGCATGGCGGAGGCGACGCCGCCCCGGACGTACTTCACGAGCAGCTTGACCTCGACCACCAGCAGGACGGCGTAGATGGCAGTCAGGACCACCAGGGACGTCATCAGTTCGCCGGCTGTGACACCGGGCGAAACGGCCGCTGCGGTGAACATGAACACTTGGTCGATCCCGTTCATGTCCGGGTTGGGCGCCACGACGAAGGGTTGGCGTCCCATCTCGGTGAAGATCCATCCGGCGGCGTTCGCCCCGAAGGGTGCCAGGATCCCGAAGACCGCCAGGCGCATGAGCCACTTGGATTCGGGCACCACGCCCTTGCGGGTCACCCACAGGGCAAGGAGGGCAGCCAGTGCGGCAATACCACCAAAGCCGATCATCATGCGGAAGCCCCAGTAGGTCACTTCCATGACCGGTACGTACTGGATTTCCTGGCCGGCCCGCTCGCCGTAAAGGGGGTTGTCCGGGAGGTGCGTTCCGTACTTCTCCTTGTACTCGCCAAGGAGGCTGTTGACGCCTTTGACTTCGGTGGTGAAATCGCCCTTGGCCAGGAAGGACAGGATGCCTGGAACTTCAATGACGGCAACAATGTCATCGCAGTTGCTGGCACCAAGGTTGCCAACGCTCAGCACCGAAAAACCGGTTCCGTCGTGGCAGGCAGCCTCCGCGGCCGCCATCTTCATGGGCTGCTGCTCAAACATCAGTTTTCCCTGCAGGTCACCGGTGATCGCGGTACCCGCGAAGGACACCATGGCCACCACGGCGCCGATGCGGAGCGAACGCATCCATACCGTGTAGTCGGTCTTGTCGCGGCCGGCGATGGCGGCCTCTCCGGGAACCACGGTGCCGTCCGCGCGGACGACGTCGATGCCGTCATGGCGGCGGCGCCAGAGGTGGTACCAGGCAATGCCCAGCAGGAACGCGCCGGCTACGCCTAGTGCGCCAAAGAGCGTGTGCGGGACCGCTACCAGCGCGGTGTTGTTGGTGAAGACGGCCCACGCGTCGGTCATGACGGGACGCCCGTCCACCATTTCCACGCCAACCGGGTGCTGCATCCACGAGTTGGCCACGATGATGAAGTAGGCCGAGAACACTGAACCGATCACCGCGATCCACAAGCAGGCCAGGTGTACGCCACGCTTGAGCTGCTTCCATCCGAAGATCCACAGGCCCAGGAAGGTGGATTCGACGAAGAAGGCAAGCAGGGCTTCAAGCGCCAAAGGTGCGCCGAATACGTCTCCTACGAACCTGCTGTACTCGCTCCACGCCATGCCGAACTGGAATTCCTGAACAATTCCTGTGGCCACGCCCATGATGAAGTTGATCAGGAACAGCTTGCCCCAGAACTTGGTCATCCGGAGGTACTCCGGCTTCCCCGTGCGGTACCAGAGTGTCTGAATGATGGCCACCACCAGCCCGAGCCCGATGGTGAGGGGCACCATCATGAAGTGATAGACGGTGGTGATTCCGAATTGCCAGCGTGCAATTTCCAAAGCTTCCATGGCTGTCCTTCGTACGGCGGCCCTTCCGGGGCCTGCATAGTTCTACGTCTCGTAGAAAACTAACTTCTACAAAGTGTAGAACAACTGGGGGCGCCTCAGTCCAATTGTTCAAGTGGCGTTACACACCTGCAAGGGGCCGGGTCGGCACGGTGGCACGCCGATAGTTCTACTTCGCGTAGAATGAAAGACTGAAAAGCGGTAAATTTATCGTGGAATGTTGGATCATCGCTCCCTGTCGAAAGATGAGCGGGGCGCGGAAGGTAGGGACGTACACATGGCGAGTCTTGGGGAACTGGAACGGGCAGTAATGGACCTGCTCTGGGCGGGCCAAGAGGCGGCTACCGCGAACACACTGCGTGATTTGCTTGCCACGGACTCCGAAGCCGGCGACGGTTCGGCAGGCCACCAAGGCAAGGACCTGGCGGTCACCACCGTGCTGACCGTTCTCTCCCGCCTGGAAAAGAAGGGCCTCGTGGAGCGCGAACGCGGCACCCGCCCGCACCGCTACCAGGCCGTGTCCAGCCGTGCCGACCACACCGCGGAGCTGATGCACGAGGTTCTCGGTTCGGCACCGGACCGCGAAGCCGTCCTCGCCCGCTTCATCGGTTCCGTCTCGGAAAGCGAAGCTGCTGCCCTGCGCAAGATGCTCGGCTAAACTTAGCCACTATGTTCTGGACCTCATACTTCCTGGCGGTCCTGGCATTGATACTGGCGTGGCCTGTGCCCGTCCTGCTGTCGCGGGCGCACTGGCCGGCACGCTCGCCTTTCACGGCCATGGTGCTGTGGCAGGCCATCGCCCTGGCAGGTGGCCTGTCCATGATCGGCGCAATGCTGGTCTACGGCCTGGAACCCATCGGCAACAACCTCCTCGCCGGGCTCAAAAGCCTCGCCGGGATGGTCCTGAACGACGAGCCCACCACGGCGCTGGGATTTTGGCATCTGTTCGCTTTGTCCGCAGCTGCGCTGCTTACTGCCCATTTGGTCTTCACCCTGTTGCTGACCTATTACAAGATCGAACGGCAGCGCCGGCGCCACCGGGAACTCCTGGCACTCCTTGCCTCACCGTCGTCCGACGGGTCAGCGACCATGGTCATCAACCACGACTCCCCCGTCGCGTACTGCCTTCCCGGCGGAGCCCGCTCGGTCACGGTACTTTCCGACGGGCTGATGGCGGCCTTGGAACCGGACGAACTCCGGGCCGTGGTCATTCACGAGAAGGCCCATCTTTCCCAGCGCCATGACCTGTTGCTGTGGGCGTTCGCCGCCTGGCGCCAGGCGCTTCCTTGGTTCCCCACCACCAAGCTCGCCCAAACAGCAGTGAACTCCCTGATCGAGATGCTCGCCGACGACGTCGCCCTGAGGACCGAAAGCAAAAGCACCCTCATCAAGGCCATCGCCATCGTCTCCAGCGGCTCAACCGCTCCGGCTCCAGGGTCCGCCCTCAATGCCTCCGCACTCCACACCGGAAGTGCCATCCTCGAGGGCGGCCGGGTCAGTGCCACCGGTGGAGCGGACTCGCCACGCACGACGGCGTCACGCGTCAGCCGCCTCCTCTCACCGGAGCCTCCCCTCAGCAAAGCACTGCGAAGCCTCGTCCTGGTGGCGTCCGCGCTTCTCCTGGCCGTCCCGACAGCCCTGCTGATCGTCCCCGGACTACTCGGCTAGCTCCGCCGACCCGGCTCCCTACGCGTCGATCCGCTCGCGGTCCAGCGTGGCAGCACCGGCGATGATGAACTCCTTGCGCGGCGCCACGTCCGATCCCATCAGGAGGTCGAACACTTCCTCGGCCCGCTGGGCGCTTTCGATGCCCACTTTGCGGAGGGTACGGTGCCTCGGATCCATGGTGGTCTCAGCCAACTGCTGGGCATCCATCTCACCGAGGCCCTTGTAACGCTGGATGGGCTCTTTGTAGCGTTTCCCTTCCTTGGCGAGCTTGGACAACAGCACATGGAGCTCCGCCTCGGAGTAGGTATAGATCATCTCGTTGGCCTTCTGGCCGGGGTTGATGACCTCCACGCGGTGAAGCGGCGGAACCGCGGCGAAGACCCTGCCGGCTTCAACCATCGGCCTCATGTAGCGGAAGAATAGCGTCAGCAGCAGGGTACGGATGTGGGCGCCGTCGACGTCAGCGTCGGTCATGAGGATCACCTTGCCGTAGCGGGCAGCGTCCAGGTCGAAGCTGCGCCCCGAGCCCGCGCCCACCACCTGGATCAAGGCAGCACACTCGGCGTTGGACAGCATGTCTCCCACGGAGGCTTTCTGGACGTTCAGGATCTTTCCGCGGATCGGCAACAGGGCCTGGAAATCGGAGGAGCGTGCCAGCTTCGCGGTGCCCAGCGCGGAGTCGCCTTCCACGATGAAGAGTTCGGAACGGGCAACATCGTCGGTCCTGCAATCGGCGAGCTTGGTGGGCATCGACGACGTCTCCAGCGCATTCTTTCGCCGCTGCGTCTCCTTGTGGACGCGGGCCGAAATGCGCGACTTCATCTCGCTGACGATCTTTTCCAGCAGCAAAGCAGACTGCGCCTTGTCATTGCGGTTGGCCGAGCCGAGCTTCGCGGAGATTTCCTTCTCGACCACCTTGGCGACGATCGCGCGGACTGCCGAGGTGCCCAGGATTTCCTTGGTCTGGCCCTCGAATTGGGGCTCGGCCAACCTCACCGTCAGCACGGCAGTCAGTCCGGCAAGGACATCGTCCTTTTCGATCTTGTCATTGCCTGCCTTGAGCTTCCTTGCGTTCGCTTCCACGGTCTTGCGGAAGGTTTTCAGCAGGGCAGCCTCGAATCCGGCCTGGTGCGTCCCGCCCTTGGGCGTTGCGATGATGTTGACGAAGCTGCGGACAGTGGTCTCGTAGCCGATCCCCCAGCGCAGGGCGATGTCCACCTCGCAATCGCGCTCGACTTCGGCGATCTTGCTGTGGCCGTTCTCGTCCAGGACCGGAACGGTTTCCTTGAACTTGCCGGATCCGTGCAAACGCCAGACGTCCGTTACCCCGGAGTCCGAGGCGAGGAATTCAACGAACTCGGAGATACCGCCGTCGTGGTGGAAGACCTCCTCGTGCACGCCGTTCTCACCGGGTGTTCCTGCCAGCTTGCGTTCATCCCGGACGGTAATCCGCAGGCCCGGCACCAGGAAGGAGGTCTGCCGCGCGCGCGCCACGAGGTCGTCGTAGGAGAACTTCGCGTCCGGAGTGAAGATCTGGCGGTCCGCCCAATAACGCACGCGGGTTCCGGTCACCCCTCGTTTGGCCTTGCCGACGACATCAAGGACGGATCCTTCGACAAACGGTTCGAACGGCGAGTCGGGACCGGCCTTGCTGCCGGAGTCCTGGAAGCGTCCCGGCTCACCGCGCCTGAAGGACATCTGGTACGTCTTGCTGCCGCGGTCCACTTGCACGTCGAGGCGGCTCGAGAGTGCGTTGACAACGGAAGCGCCTACGCCATGGAGGCCGCCCGAGGCCGTGTAGGAACCGCCGCCGAACTTACCGCCGGCGTGCAGTTTGGTAAACACGACCTCGACGCCGGTCAGGCCCGTCTTCGGTTCAACGTCCACCGGAATGCCGCGGCCGTCGTCGTGGATCTCCACGGAGTTGTCCGCGTGCAGGATCACCTTGATGTCGTGGCCAAACCCGGCCAGTGCCTCATCCACCGCGTTGTCGATGATTTCCCAGAGGCAGTGCATGAGTCCCCGGGAGTCAGTGGAACCGATGTACATACCCGGACGCTTGCGGACCGCTTCCAGCCCTTCCAGGACGGAAAGATGCCGGGCGTTGTATTCAGAACTCGGTGCCACTCGCGGTGTGCTCCTTCGGGGTATAGCTCAGGGTGTTTCCAGCAGCCGTAAGCCAACGTGGTCAAGGCAAACACTGCCCATACTAGGTTAGTCGCGCGCGGCTGCCGGACCCGCCCGCCACACCCGAACGGGCGTCGAGGGCAAAGTTACGTTACGCACATGTGATACGCGGACAGCGAAAGTGACCCATCCTTGCCATGGTTCTGCCTCGAATGCTGGTTATATGGATGTACAGAACTACTAAGGAGGCCGACATGACAACAGCAGTTGCAGACCGCACGCTAAACGCAGCTGACCGATGCGATCGTTGCGGGGCTCAAGCATATGTCCGCGTTGTACTCGAGTCCTCCGGCGGTGAGCTGCTTTTCTGCGGCCACCACGCCCGCGCAGTCGAGGCCACGCTCCGGCCCCTGACCTCCGACTGGCATGACGAGACCGAGCGCCTCAACGAGAAGGCACCTGTTCCGGTCGACTGAGGGCACCACGCCTTGGTTGCGCAGATGAGTTGAGCAGATGAAAGAGCAAGGCCCCTCCCGGCGGGAGGGGCCTTGCTTCGTTAAGCACTCCCCGGTTCTAGGGCTCGGGGCCGGCACCGCACCCCTACCCGCCAACCGCACCCACTCCACGTCGACACCGCACCCCTACCCGCCAACCGCACCCACTCCACGTCGACACCGCACCCCTACGCGCCGACCGCACCCGTAGCAGGGGCGCCTGGGGCGGGTAGCGATGCGATGAGGCAGTGCCTGGAACGACATCAGCCCGGCAGGAAATTCCTGCCGGGCTGATCACCGTGCATACGGACTTAGTCCAGGTAGTCCCTGAGGACCTGCGAGCGGGAGGGGTGCCGCAGCTTGGACATCGTCTTGGATTCGATCTGGCGGATGCGTTCGCGCGTCACTCCGTAGACCTTGCCGATTTCGTCTAAAGTCTTCGGCTGGCCATCAGTGAGCCCGAATCGCATGGCGACCACGCCTGCTTCACGCTCGGAGAGCGTGTCAAGGACGGAGTGGAGCTGTTCCTGCAAGAGGGTGAAGCTCACGGCATCCGCGGGTACCACGGCTTCGGAGTCCTCAATGAGGTCACCGAACTCGGAGTCTCCATCCTCGCCCAACGGGGTGTGGAGGGAGATTGGCTCGCGACCGTACTTCTGGACTTCCACAACCTTCTCGGGAGTCATGTCCAGTTCGAGGGCGAGCTCTTCCGGCGTGGGTTCGCGGCCGAGGTCCTGCAACATCTGACGCTGGACACGTGCGAGCTTGTTGATGACTTCGACCATGTGCACCGGAATACGGATGGTACGGGCTTGGTCGGCCATGGCACGGGTAATGGCCTGGCGGATCCACCACGTGGCGTACGTGGAGAACTTGAAGCCCTTGGTGTAGTCGAACTTCTCGACTGCACGGATGAGGCCAAGGTTGCCTTCCTGGATGAGGTCCAGGAACAGCATGCCACGGCCCGTGTAGCGCTTGGCCAAGGAGACCACAAGGCGGAGGTTTGCCTCCAGCAGGTGGTTCTTGGCCCTCTTGCCATCGTGGATGATGAACTCAAGTTCGCGCTTGAGCTTGGGGTCCATGGAACCGTCGTCGGCAGCGATCTTTTCTTCGGCAAACAAGCCGGCTTCGATCCGCAGGGCGAGATCGACTTCCTGCTCGGCGTTGAGGAGCGCTACCTTGCCGATCTGCTTGAGGTAGTCCTTGACGGGGTCCGCAGTGGCACCGGCTGACATGACCTGCTGGACGGGGGCGTCGTCATCATCGGCGTCGGAGTAGACAAATCCGGAGCCTGAGGGCGCAGGCTTGTCCTTGGAAGAGGCGACCTCTTCCACGTCGTCGTCGCCGACTTCCACTTCTTCAGCAGCCGAGGGGTCGAATTCCTCGTCCTCAACCGACTCTTCGGCGTCCTCTTCGGTATCCGGGGACTTGCCGGCAGCCTCGGCCGCGGCCTTGCCACCGGGCTTGGGCCCGCGCTTCTTGGGGGCCGGCTTGCCGGAGTCACCCTCTGAAGCTTTGCTGGCAGCGCGTGTCGCCGCACGCTTGGCCGGTGCCGCCTTCTTTTCCTCAGCGGACAGTTCGGCCTGGGCGGCGGGTTCCTTCTCGACGGAAGACGGGGTCACAGAAAACCTTTCTAGCGGCGGTCTGTGGAATCACCATGTGGGCAACACCACTATGACCCTGTCAAGTCCGCGATTAATTTCAAACGCAATCGCCGCCTGCAGAGTCTCTAGGTACAACTGCCGGCGCCGCCGTATTGTTCCCTGATTAAGGGGGCAATACGGGCATTCAAACGCGGACCCAACCGGGTCTCGGCATCCATTGTCTCACGGATTTGCGAATCGTACGCCTTTGTGGAGAGCGAAAGCGTCAGCCACCGTACGGAGCGACTAGTTGCGCGAGGCTTTGTAGGTGCCCCATGCCGACTCAGGCCGCCGCGCCCAGCCGCAGATGGTGCCTTGCCTCAATACATCGTCCAGCAAGTCAGCCAATCGATAGCCCGGATGCGCCGCAGCGGCACGGAGCAGGCTGGCATGGGCCAACGACCCGTTTCCTTTGGCCCACGCGACCCATCCCTGGAGCGTGAGTGCCGCCGCGGCGAGGCCACCCTCCTCATCGTCGTAAGAAAGGGCGGACAGGATCCTTCCCAAGGAGTCCAGCAGGCGCCAGTCGGGTATTTCAGGTTCCTCGCCGAGCAGGACTCCGCCGTAAGAAGGCACCCCGGGCATCCCGTCCAACAAGGTATCTCCGGTCTCCTCGGGACTGCGGCCGTTTGAAGCGGCGCCCGCAGCGGCCGCCGGTGGCATGGCAAGCCCCAGGGCCAGGGGGTCGAAAGGAAGCGAGCTGGAGTTATCACCGGAGAAGAGATCGAAGGCACGTCCACCGGCCTTCGCGGAGGCCACGTCCGCGGCTGCCATGACAATAACGGCGTCCCGCCAGGCAGGAACGGCGAGTGTCGCCCGGAGGAACCCCATCAGTTCAGATCCGGCCGGTCCCCCGAAAACGGCCCCGGCAATGTCCGATGGACCCAGCCCATCAGCCCGGGGACATCTTTCAAGGACCTGGGCCCAAGCATCGAGTACGGCATCAAAACAGCACTCACTGCGCCCTGACTCCAACAGCTGGTCCTCGAATCGTTGCTCAGCTTCAAGGACATCAACGGCGGGCCTGCCGGGGAGGGCTAGTTTGGGCGGATCCACGGTGCTGTCCGGGGCGGCGCCCACTGTGCTTCCCCGGTACACCATCTCAGCGCTGATCCTGCTGTTGTGGATGCGCTCCAAAGGGAGACCGGGAACCGGGCAGCAAGAGAGATCGGTGCAGAATGCACTGCGCCAATAGTCGTCACCGATCAGCCAGGCGTCACGGACGGTCAAGTCCACCGGGGCCAGGGCCTCTTGCAGGATCCCCAGCAAGGGCATGGTCCAGTCCAGGACTGAACCGTCATCCCAACCTGCTGCCGAGTACAGCGCCAGCAGGACGCCGTCGGCGCGTTCGTCCGCCAGCAGCTGGTTCCGCACGTACGCGGCAAAATCGGCCTGGGCGTGGGGGTTGTCCGCCGGCGGCAAGTCGACCCGCAGCGTTGCTCCCAGGGCCTTTCCCTGCATCGTGATTGCCACCAGGCTCTCCCGGGGCCAATAGCCCAGCAGGTGCGGGATATAGCCCAGGACGTCTTCGGGTTGATGAATGCTGAGTGTTTGCTTGATGGTCATGACTCAAGCTTGGTGTTGACCTGAAACGCCGGACAGTGGCTGTTGTGGCTATGTGGAAAACGCCGGACTGCCAGGTGCGTGCGGCTAGGTGCGCTCCTGGCGTGCAGCGCGCCTGCGCTCCATGCGTTCCCGGCGTTGCTTGGCCAGGGTGACCAACAGCGGTGGCACATGCACTCCCTGGGCCGCCATCTGCGCCCGCACCTTGCGTCGCGTGGTGAGGATCATCAGCGTGCCAAATCCGAGCAGCACGAACTGCACACTGAGGGCTATCCGGAACGGTGCCAAACCATACAGGTTGCCTCCGGAGAATCCGGAGCCATTCAAGAGGTCCAGCACCAGGCCGATCAGATAGATGGCTACGAGTGCCGCGATGAAGCCACCAACGTTGACGATGCCGGTTGCCGTCCCGATCCGGTGCGAAGGGTTGAACGTCCGGGCGAAATCAAAACCGATCATGGAACCCGGACCGCCGACCGCCAGCACCACGACGAGCACCACCAGCAACCACAGCGGCGCCCGGTCCGGCAGCGACAATACGGCGGCCCACACGATTGCGGTGGCAAGGACGATCAGCAGCACCATCGCCGAACGCCGCATCGGGTGCCTGGAGACAAAGCGTCCTACGCCGGGACCGGACACGATCGCCGTGGCAACAAACAGCGCCATGAGCCCCGACACTGTTGCCCCGTCCAGGCCTTGGGCGGACAGAAGGAACGGATAACCCCACGTCATGGCAAAGAGGTTGCCGCTGAATTGGACGGTGAAGTGGCTCCAGAGGCCCAGCCGCGTCCCCGGCTGCTTCCAGGCACGCGACAGGGAGATGCCGGTCGCTTTGAGCCCCTGCGCCGCGTTCTGCGGGGAATGTCCCGGCGGGACATCACGCAGGAGGGCAAGGACCAGGACGACGGCGAGGACGGACAGGCCCGCCAGGGACAGGAACGCCGGGGTCCAACCCGCGGATTGCAGCATCAACGCGAACGGGACGACGCTGAAGAGTTGGCCCAACTGGCCGCACATCCCCGTCAGTTGGGTCACCAGGGGCACCCGGGCGGGAGCGAACCACAACGGTACAAGCCGGATGACGGAGATGAAGGTCATGGCGTCACCGGCGCCAACCAGCACCCTGCCCAGCACTCCCCCGGGGACACTGTCCGCGAAAGCCAACTGTAACTGGCCCAACCCCATCAACACGGCCCCGCCTGCCACCATGACGCGTGAGCCGAAACGGTCCACCAGCACACCAACGGGTATCTGCAGTCCTGCGTAGACCAGCAGCTGGAGGACCGTGAAGAAGGAAACAGCTGCGGCACTGGCGTGGAACCGCTCAGTGGCCTCAAGGCCCGCGACCCCGAAAGATGTCCGCTGCGCCACGGCCACCAAGTAGGCGAAAACGCCGATCGTCCAAATGAGCCAGGCGCGTGGAGAGTTCACCCTTTAAGTATGCCCGCCACAGGCATCAAAGCAGATTTATTGAGGCGCATCCTTGCGTGCGAGGTAGGCCTCCACGGCTGCTCCGAGGTCCTCGGCATTAGGCAGCTCGTCATTCTCGTCGGCCAGCAACGAGCGGCGGACCATGCCTTCGGACTTTTCGTCGTAGCGGGCTTCGAGGTTGGAGACTACCGCCTGCACTTCCTGGGAAGCTTCTATTTGTTCGGCGATCTGACGGACCACTTCCCGCCCGGACTCGCGCAGCCGGTCGGTGGGGAGCATGAGCGAGGCAGCAGCCCCAAGGTATTCGAGCCCTGCCACCGCGGCCTGCGGATATTCGGCCTCGGAAAGGTAATGCGGAACGTGAATGACGTAGCCGGCAACATTGCGTCCGGCCTCTATGAGCCGGAGCTCCAGGATGTGCCCGATCGCGGCAGGCACTTCCACTGTAGGTTTCCAGCTCGAGATGCCGTCGATGAGTTCGGGCCTGTTTCCGTGGACGGTAACTCCTACCGGCCGCGTATGCGGTACCGGCATGGGAATGGAATGGATCCACGTGACCAGGTTGACGTCCAGTTTCTCGACGATTCCGACGACGGCACGCGAGAAACGTTCCCACTGCAGGTCCGGCTCAAAACCGGCGAGCAGGAGGAAAGGCTGGCCCAGCCCGTCCTTAAGCTTGTACAGCCCAAGCTGCGGGGGCTGGTAGTCCTGCAGGTGGTCCTCAACGAAGCTGATGTGCGGGCGGCGCGAACGGTAGTCAATGAGCTGGTCGGCGTCGAACATTGCCACCACCTCGGCGTCGAGCTGGTCCAGCAACTCCGCGTTGATCTGCCGCACTACTTGTCCGGCGTCGGCGAAACCGGTGAATCCCATCACCAGGTTCAAGCCCCGCAGTTCGGGGCTGTGGAAGATCTCGATGTTGCTGGCATAGAGCGCCTCGGGGTCCAGGAGGGAGCCGGATATCCGTTCAAACACGGCATGTTCCTTTCGCTGTGGCAAAGTTTCACGGGGCCGGCCGTGAGGGGAGACCCCAAGGCGGCCGAAGACCATTCCCCATGGTCCGTATTCATACAACGCCGCACGTCGGGCTGGCATTCCTGCCTGCCCGTGTGCCGCAGCTCTCATTTAATTGCCGTCCGCAGCCCGCAAGAGACTACGATCGAAACGGGCCGGCATCCTTTTCGTTAAGCTGGCCCTAGACCAAGGCCGCCGTCGCAAGAGGACGTCGGGCGCGTACCGGGGCAGGGCGCCAAACATGCGGTCCCGCCATGCAATGCAGAGAGAAGTGAGGAAACATCCTCGTGGTCAAGACTACTGACATCATCCTCGGCGTGATTGCCAAGGACCTCAAGAAGTCCCCCAGCGACGCCCTCGTGGTAGGCGTAGCGCAAGGTGCAGACGGTCCCGTGCTGCTCTCCAATCCCTTGAGCGCGAAGGCTGCCGAGTCCATCGCGGGTTCCTTGAAGGTCCTGGGCATTACGGGAGCAGCGGACCAGGTTCACCGCCTTCCGGGCCTGCCGGAGACGGGCTCGGAACTCCTCGTGCTCGCCGGGCTCGGCAAGCCGCAGGCAGACGGCAGCTTCACCGGCGAAGCACTGCGTCGTGCAGCCGGCTCCGCGGTCCGCCAGCTTGCGGGCCTGGCGTCGGTGACGTTGGCGTTCCCGACGACGGCCCTCGCCGACGTCGCTGCCGTGGCCGAAGGCGCAGCCTTGGGTGCCTACTCCTACACCGAGCACCGCTCCAGCAAGGACGGCTTGAAGGCGCCGGTAGCCAAGGTTTCGATCTTCACAGCCGTGGATGCAAAGGAAGCGCAACCGGCCCTTGACCGGGCGATCGTCCTCGCCCGGGCCGTCAACGCCACGCGCACGCTGGTCAACCAGCCGCCCAGCCACCTCTTCCCCGAATCATTCGCCGAAGCCGCGAAGGAACTTTCCAAGGGCCTCCCCGTCAAGGTCACGGTCTGGGACGAGAAGCGCCTGGAAAAGGAAGGATTCGGCGGCATCCTCGGCGTTGGCAAGGGATCCACCAGACAGCCGCGCCTCGTCAAGGTTGAATACGCCCCGGCCAAAGCTGCCCGCAAAATCGCACTCGTGGGCAAGGGCATCACTTTCGATACCGGCGGTATCTCCATCAAGCCGGCCCTCGGCATGGGCGACATGAAGAGCGACATGGCCGGTGCCGCCGTCGTACTTAATGCCGTCCTGGCCATCGCATCCCTTGGACTGCCCATCAAGGCAACCGCGTGGCTCTGCATAGCGGAGAACATGCCCTCCGGTGCGGCGCAGCGGCCCGCGGACGTCCTGACCGTCTACGGCGGGAAGACCGTGGAGGTCCTGAACACCGACGCCGAGGGCCGGCTGGTCATGGCCGACGGCATCGTGGCGGCCAGCGAAGAGAAGCCCGACGCGATCATCGACGTCGCCACCCTGACCGGTGCGCAATTGATCGCACTTGGCCTGCGCACAGCCGGCGTCATGGGGACCGATTCGGTCACCTCGGCACTGAAGTCCGCAGCCGACCGGGCCGGTGAATTGGTCTGGCCGATGCCGCTGCCCGAGGAACTGCGCCCGAGCCTGGACTCGCAGGTGGCAGACCTGGCAAACATTGGAGAGCGCAATGGCGGCATGATGACTGCAGCCGTCTTCCTGCGCGAATTCGTTGGCAAGAACGGCAACGGTGAACAGATCCCGTGGGCCCACGTGGACATCGCCGGGCCGTCGTTCAACAACGGCAGCCCGTACGGATACACCCCCAAGCAGGGAACCGGATGCACCGTCCGGACCCTCGTGGCGTACGCGGAAGACCTGCTGACCGCCTCCGCCTAGATCCGCTACCCGCTCCACCAAAGCTTCCGTGGGCCGGCCGGGAACACTCCGGCGGCCCGCGGAAGCCCGGAATCATGCGGCTGATAGCGCTGTGTCACACGCGAACGTGAGTCTCGACACAAGCGCTCCACATTCGCCCGCGGAGGGTGGAGCATGGGTAGGTGGTTCGCTAAGGTGAACTCGATAGTCACAAATGCAAGAGAACTTACGTGCTGGCATAATCGCGGCAGTACAAGTTCCAAAGACCAGATGGCACGCACACCCGTGTCATCATTCACGCGAGGGAGCGTTTTAGTGGCCGATCAGGCAACTGCGCAAGAATTCGACATCCTGGTACTCGGTGGCGGCAGCGGCGGCTACGCCACGGCCCTGCGGGCCGTACAGCTTGGGTTCACCGTTGGCCTTGTGGAAAAGGCAAAGCTCGGCGGAACCTGCCTGCACAACGGTTGTATCCCCACCAAGGCCCTCCTGCACTCTGCCGAACTGGCAGACCATGCACGTGATTCCGCCAAGTACGGCGTGAACGTGACGCTTGACGGCATCGACATGCCGGCCGTCAACGCCTACAAGGACGGCATCATCGCCGGTAAGTTCAAGGGCCTCCAGGGACTCATCAAGTCCAAGGGCATCACGGTCATCGAAGGCGAAGGCAAGCTCCAGGGCACCGACACCGTCGTGGTGAACGGTACCGCCTACAAGGGCAAGAACATCGTGCTGGCCACCGGCTCCTACTCGCGTTCACTGCCCGGCCTGGAAATCGGCGGCAAGGTCATCACCTCGGACCAGGCCCTCACCATGGACTACATCCCCAAGAGCGCCATCGTGCTCGGCGGCGGCGTTATCGGTGTCGAGTTCGCATCCGTCTGGAAGTCGTTCGGCGTGGACGTCACCATCGTCGAAGGCCTCCCCTCCCTCGTGCCGAACGAGGACGCCACGATCGTGAAGAACCTCGAGCGCGCTTTCAAGAAGCGCGGCATCAAGTTCAGCACCGGCATCTTCTTCCAGGGCGTCGAGCAGGACGAAAACGGCGTCAAGGTCACCTTGGTTGACGGCAAGACCTTCGAAGCCGACCTCCTCCTGGTAGCCGTCGGCCGTGGCCCTGTCACAGCAAACCTCGGCTACGAGGAAGCCGGCCTCACCATCGACCGTGGGTTCGTCATCACCAACGAGCGCCTCCACACCGGCGTGGGCAACATCTACGCCGTCGGTGACATCGTCCCGGGCGTGCAGCTCGCCCACCGCGGCTACCAGCAGGGCATCTTCGTCGCCGAAGAGATCGCCGGTTTGAACCCCGCAATCGTCGAAGACATCAACATCCCCAAGGTCACCTACTGCGAGCCCGAGATTGCCACCGTTGGTTACACGGAGAAGGCAGCCAAGGAAAAGTTCGGCGAAGACCAGGTCCAGACCCAGGAATACAACCTTGCCGGTAACGGCAAGAGCTCCATCCTGGGCACCGGCGGCATCGTCAAGCTCGTCCGCCAGAAGGACGGCCCCGTTGTGGGCGTCCACATGATCGGTTCCCGTATGGGTGAACAAATCGGAGAGGCCCAGCTCATTGTGAACTGGGAAGCCTACCCGGAAGACGTGGCCCAGCTGGTCCACGCCCACCCCACGCAGAACGAAGCCCTGGGCGAAGCCCACCTTGCCCTCGCGGGCAAGCCGCTCCACGGCTAAGTCCCCACCAAGACAAACGGAACGGGCGTCTGCGGCATCATTGGCCGCTCACGCCCGTTCCGGACCAGCAGAACTCATCCGCACAAAAGATCAATAAGGAGAACGGGGACGACATGTCTGAATCCGTTAACTTGCCCGCCCTCGGTGAGAGTGTCACCGAAGGAACCGTCACCCGCTGGCTCAAGCAGGTTGGTGACCGGGTAGAGATCGACGAGCCGTTGCTCGAGGTTTCCACCGACAAAGTAGACACCGAAATCCCTTCTCCGGTCGCTGGCGTTATCGAAGAAATCCTCGTCGCTGAAGACGAGACCGCGGAAGTCGGCGCCCCCTTGGTCCGCATCGGCGATGGCTCCGGTTCGGGCTCGACCGGGGAGGCACCTGCCCAGGAAGCTCCCGCTGCTGAAGCACCGGCTGAGCAGCCGGCCCAGGAAGCTCCCGCCGCTGAAGCACCGGCTGAGCAGCCGGCCCAGGAAGCACCGGCCCAGGAAGCTCCCGCTGCCGGCGGCGAAGGCCACGAGGTCACCCTCCCGGCCCTCGGCGAGAGCGTCACTGAAGGCACCGTTACCCGCTGGCTGAAGGCCATTGGCGACACCGTTGAAGTTGATGAGCCCCTGCTGGAGGTCTCCACCGACAAGGTCGATACCGAGATTCCTTCCCCCGTAGCTGGAACTTTGCAGGAAATCCGCGTCAGCGAGGACGAAACAGCTGAGGTCGGATCGGTCCTGGCCGTCATCGGTTCAGGCGCAGCCGCACCTGCTGCGGCTCCGGCACCCGCTGCGGAAACTCCTGCCGCAACCGAGGCTCCCGCCGCTCCTGCTGCCGAGGAAGCTCCGGCTCCCGCAGCGTCCCCGGCCCCGGAGGCACCGGCTGCCCCGGCTGCTCCGGCCCAGGAAGCTGCACCCGCTGCTTCTGCCCCTGCAGCAGCCCAGTCCGAGTCCGGCAGCTCCTCCGAGTCCGGCTACGTCACCCCGTTGGTGCGCAAGCTCGCAAACCAGCACGGCGTAGACATCGCCTCCGTCTCCGGCACCGGCGTCGGCGGCCGCATCCGCAAGCAGGATGTGCTCGCAGCTGCCGAAGCAAAGCAGGCTGCTGCAGCACCGGCACCGGCCGCTGCTCCTGCTCCCGCCCCCAAGGCTGCTGCTCCGGTTGTTGCTTCGTCCCTGCGCGGTACCACCGAGAAGGCACCCCGCATCCGTCAGGTCATCGCCCGCCGCATGCGCGAGTCGCTTGAGGTCTCCACGCAGCTGACGCAGGTGCACGAAGTGGACATGACCAAGATCGCCAAGCTTCGCCTCAAGGCCAAGAACAACTTCCAGGCCCAGAACGGCGTCAAGCTCACGTTCCTGCCGTTCATCGCCAAGGCTGTTGCCGAAGCCCTGAAGCAGCACCCCAAGCTCAACGCTGCCTACGACGAGTCCAAGCAGGAAATCACCTACCACAACGCCGAGCACCTCGCGATTGCCGTGGACACCGACAAGGGCCTCCTTGTTCCTGTCATCGCAGACGCGGGCAACCTGAACCTCGCCGGTCTTGCCAGCAAGATCGCCGACGTCGCAGGCCGCACCCGTGATGGCAAGATCGGTCCGGATGAACTGTCAGGCGGCACGTTCAGCATCACCAACATCGGTTCCGTCGGCGCGCTGTTCGACACTCCGATCATCAACCAGCCGCAGGTCGGCATCCTGGGAACGGGTGCGATCGTCAAGCGCGCTGTAGTGGTAGCTGACGAGAACGGCGACGATTCGATCGCCATCCGCTCCATGATGTACCTGTCGCTGACCTACGATCACCGCCTGGTGGACGGCGCCGACGCCGGCCGCTTCCTCCAGACCCTCAAGGCCCGCCTTGAGGAAGGTGCGTTCGAAGCGGACCTGGGCCTCTAAGCCCGGTCACAGCACACCATAGATAAGAAGAGGGGCAGGTTCTCCGGGTAGGCCCGGAAAACCTGCCCCTCTTCCGTGTTCCGGTCGCCACGCCCCCTGGACAAGCACGTTTCTGCTACGTGATGTAGAAGAAACTGGCTAAGCTTGGCTCATGAGTATCCTGTACAGCATTCTGGTGTTCCTGCACATCGTCGGCGCCGCCATGATCGTGGGCTACTGGATCGCCACCATGAAGACGCCCACTGTGCATCCCCGCCAGCGGGACGGTGCGTTCCTTCAGCTCCTCACCGGCATCGCCATGATGGGCCTTATTCCCTTCATGGATGACAAGGACCCGAACTACGTCAAGCTCGGTATCAAGTTCGCCATAGCGATTGTGGTGGCAGTCCTGGCAGTCATCGGCTCCCGCAAGGTCAAGAAGGGCGAGCCTGTCTCCACCGGCCTGGCTCACGGAGTCGGCGGGCTGGCGCTGGTCAACATCGCTCTAGCCACCCTCTGGAACTAAGGGTTCCGGAACCACCTACTGCGGAACCATCTACTGCACGTCCCAGTCGCGCCAAGCACCGACACCGGTCAACAGCCGTCCTGCCCATGGCAGGGCGGCTGTATATTGTCCGGCGGCCTGCTGGCCGGGGGTCACAATCCACTGACAGCGGAATGTCCGTGCACGTCCTCCCCCGAATCCATAGGATTGGACACGGTGGCAACCCGCGAAGGCGGGTGCCGGCTCACAACTACCCAAGGAGTGGATATGGCAGCAGTACGCACCGCACACACCGTCTGGAACGGCAACCTGATGGAGGGCTCCGGCAACACCACGCTGGACAGCTCGGGACTCGGCACGTTCGACGTCACCTGGAAGGCCCGCACCGAACAGGCCGGCGGCAAGACCAGCCCCGAAGAACTTATTGCAGCGGCCCACTCTGCGTGCTTCTCCATGGCATTCAGCCACGCCTTGGCCGGAGCCGGTTACACTCCGGAAGAAGTCCAGACCAAAGCGGACGTGACCTTCGTTCCGGGTACCGGCATCACGGGCAGCCACCTGACCATGAGCGCCCGTATCCCCGGCATCTCCGAAGAAGAGTTCCGCCGCATCTCGGAGGAAGCCAAGACCGGCTGCCCCGTGTCCGGCGCGCTCTCGAGCATCGACATCACCCTGGATGCCACCCTCACCGCCTAAGCCGGCAAGTTTCCCCCACGGACTGTCCGCTTGAGGACAATCCTTTCCGGAACAAACCATCCGGTAATACGGGAAAGGCCCTGCACTTGAAGAAGTGCAGGGCCTTTCCCGTATTCCTAGCGGGCCTGGGGGCGGGCCGGCAACGCGCCTGGCCGGACGCTCCTGTAGCCCTCCCGGAGCGGAGGCCGGTCCGTAGGCAACTCCTGGATCATTTCCTTGAGCGCGCCGATGCCGTACTCCAGCTGCGGATCAATGCCCGCTGCGTACGCGTGCGGAGGGAACAGTACCTCGATGTCCGGTTCCACGCCGCGGTTTTCCACGTCCCAGCCGATGCCTCCGCCGAACCATGTGGCGTACCGGGGCTGCGTAACGCCCGTCCCGTCAGCCAAGGCAAAGCGGTTGTCAATGCCGACCACCCCTCCCCAGGTCCTGGTGCCGATCACGGGACCGATGCCACGCAGCTTCGAAACCTGGGTGATGATGTCGCCGTCGGAACCGGCAAACTCATCGGCCAGGATGACCACCGGCCCCCGGGGTGCATGATGCGGATAGGTCCGCGGTTTTTCGCCCCGGGGCATGCTCCAGCCTGTGACTTTCCGGCCGATCAGCTCGGCCACCAACTGCGAGGTATGGCCGCCACGGTTCCGCCGAACGTCAACAATCAACCCGTCCAGGGCGGTTTCGGTATCCAAGTCACGGTGCAGCTGCGCCCATCCGTTGGCCATCATGTCCGGAACGTGCAGATAGCCGAACTTACCTCCGGACGCCTCGCGGACAGTGCGGCGGTTGCCGCGCACCCAGTCCTGGTACCGCAGCCGTTCCTCGTCCCGTACGGGCACCACGGCAACCCGCCGCTGGACCCCTGCTGCGATGCCATGGCCCGGGCCATTCACCAGGGTCAGCTCCACCGTGCGGCCTGCCGCACCGACCAACTGCATCGCCGGGGTCACGGCGGCAGAAAGCCCGACGCCGTCAATCGCCAGAAGCACGTCGCCCACCTTCGCGTCCGCTCCCGGACGTGTCAGGGGTGAGGTGGCGAGGGGATCGGAGGATTCGCCGGCCAGGATGGCGGTGATCTCCCAACCGTGTTCTCCCAGCTGGAACTCGGCTCCCAGCCGGCCCTGGCCGTTCCGGCCCGGCTCACTGACAGCAGCCGGCTTGACGTAAGCGTGCGAGGTCCCCAACTCCCCGTGGATCTCCCAGAGAAGATCCACCAGGTCATCATGCGAACCGAGCCGCTCCACGATCGGGCGATAGCGCCGATGCACGGACTCCCAATCCTGGCCTGCCATGTCCGGTGCCCAGAAGAAGTCCCGCTGGAGGCGCCAGGCCTCGTCGAAGGCCTGGCCCCACGCCGCGACGGGGTCCAGGATGACGCGGATCCTGTTGAGTTCAACCTTCACCAGGTCGCCGGACTCTTCGTCGACTTTCTTATCAGCCGGAACTGACGTCATCTGCTGGTCCAGCACGTAGACGATCCGTTGCCTGTCGCCGCTGAGCCGGTAACGGTCGGCGGCCTTGACCAAGGTGGTCTCCTGGCGCTTTGCAAGGTCGTAGCGGATCAGTGCCGGAGCGGGCTTCTTGTCCTGCAGCGTTCCTTTGCCCTCTCCCGTGACGCCGGACAACTCCGTGTCCAGCCAGAGGAGGGATCCCCCGCCCGCCGTCAACGCGGAGTAATTCCCTTGCGGCACAGGCACGGCAATGACGCGGTGGGCGAGTCCCTCCGCATCCACCCGCACGACGGGAGCGTCGCCGTCGTCGTTCTTCCCGGCGTCGGCGGGATCGTCTTCAAGGGTGTCGATGGAGGGCCCGAACGGCGACGGCGTATCCGCAGCCAGCGCTGCGAGGTACGGCTTGATGGGGCTTGGGAAGGACAGGTCAAAGGAGTGTCCGTCATAAACGGGGTCGAAGCTCCGGTTGGAAAGGAACGCAAGGAATTTGCCGTCCGGAGTGAAGTGCGGCGATTCGTCGCAGAACCGTCCGTCAGTGACGTCGATGATGTCGGTTGCATCCCCGCTGGGCTTGGCGATCCTCAGCTTGCTGCGGGTCCCGAACGACGTCACCGGCTCGGACCAGGCGAGCCACTGCGAATCCGCCGACCAGGCCAACTGTTCGACGCTGCCTTCACCGATGCTGACCAGCCGGGACAAGGCTCCGGACGCCGCGTCCGCCACAAACACGTCACCGAACGCAGTTCCGATCGCCAACCAGCGACCATCGGGGCTTGCTTCCAGCGCGCTGACCCTGGCAGGCGCCGGAAGTTCCACCCTGACTTCGCCGTGGTGCTTCGCTCCGGGGGCAGCAGTGGGCTCCGCCGCCGCAGCCGCCGTGTCCGGTGACGGAGCTCCGGTGTCCGCTTGCGCTGTTCCCGCGCTTGCCGACGCGGGGTCTCCGGCCTTGGGTTCCTGCGGGGCTCCCGCCGCTGATTCGGGTCGACCCACAACGCGGGATACGGCCACCGGCTTCGGGAGGACTCCGTCCGGCGCTTCGCTGGCTTCTTCCGGCGACGGCTCCGCGGCGGACTGGCCCGTCACGGCCTGTGCCGTCGCAGGCTTTGCGGGAGGGGCCAAGCGCGCGGCAATACGTTTGATGTAGAGGGCTTCGACGCCGTCGTGATCGGCTACGTAGGCAATCCTGCCGTCCGTCAGGGGACGCGGGAGGCGCGCACGCACGCCGGGCGTCGCTTCAACCACGCGCGACGGGCCGTCCTTATGGCGCAACCAATGGACCGTGCCGTGGGTTTCAACGGCGCTGGCGGTTCCGTTGATGTTGGGAACCACGTCACCGAGGTGGCCCGACACCTTCAAGGGGGCCGGGCGACGAGCCGGTGAAGCGGACCCGAGCGTGATCTCCAGTTTGGTGGCTACAGCCTCGGAATCGAGTGACGGAAGGATCCACAGCTCCCCCGCGGATTCAAACACCACCCTTGTACCGTCCGTGCTTGCGTGCCGGACGTAGAAGTCCTCGTGGTCGGTATGCCGGCGCAGATCGGAACCGTCCGGGCGGACCGAATACAGGTTGCCGTATCCCTCATGGTCGGAGAGGAAGGCAATGCGGTCCTTGATCCACAGGGGGTCGGTAAGGTTGCCGTCGAGCTCCGGGACCAACCGCTCGTACTCACCGTTGCCGTCAGCATCGATCCACAACTTCCCTGCCGTACCACCCCGGTACCGCTTCCACCACGCAGGTTCCCGGGACAGGACGCTCGCCAGGACAACCGGCCGCTCATCCCCAACCTCCGGGCCGAATGCGACACCCTCCACAGGTCCGAAAGGAAGTTCGACGGCGGCGCCGCCTTCGAGCGGCAGGCTATAGGCGTGGGTGTGCCGGCTTTCGGCCTTCTGGAAGGCGCTGGTCACCACGATGTGGCCCGATGGGTTGAACCCCTTGACTTTGGTAGTGCTGTGCCCGAAGTAGCTCAACTGTTTGTAACCGGCACCGTTGATATCGGCAGTCACCACTTCCGGCGCCGTTCCCACCACCGTTGTCCACACGAGTCGCTTGCCGTCCGGAGTGAACCTGGGATTCCGTGCCGGCAACTGCTGGGAGGAGACCCGCCAGGCGCGGCCGCCCGTGACGGGAGCAATCCAGATGTCGTCTTCGGCCACGAACGTGACAAGGTCGCCGTGCACATGCGGAAAGCGGAGGTAACTGGAAGAGGTCATTGTTCGATCATAGTCAGAAGGTGAAACACCGTCGCCGCTGTTCAGCGGCGTTTCCAGCATGCACCGGCCCATGGTGAGATGGGTCATGAGAATCGTGATGTCCGGAGCTTCCGGAATGATTGGCACCGCGTTGTCCAAGCTGCTGGAGTCCCGTGGGGATCAGGTGATCCGGTTGGTGCGCAGGCCTGCGGCCAACAACAAGGAGTGGTCCTGGGATCCGTCCGCAGGTGTTTTGGACGAAGCGGTCCTGGACGGTGCCGACGCCGTAGTGAACCTTTCCGGCGCGGGGATCGGTGACCGTCCCTGGACGAAGAACAGGATCCGGGTTCTGCACGATTCCAGGCTCCAACCTACCCGGACCCTGACGGCGGCAATGGGCAGGCTCGGTTCCCCGCCACGCACCTTCGTCAGCCAGTCGGCGTCGGGGTATTACGGAGCGTCCCGCCGGGAAGTCCTTCATGAGGACTCAGCCCCCGGCGAAGTCGGAGTGTTGGCGCCATTGTGCGTGCAGTGGGAGGAAGCGGCCAGGACGGCTCCCGACGGTGTCAGGGTGGTGACTCCCCGTACCGGCGTCGTGCTGAGCACCCAAGGCGGGGCGCTGGGTCCGTTGCTTCCACTCCTCAAAGTTGGCTTGGGCGGCCCCTTTGGCAACGGCCGGCAGTACTGGCCGTGGATCACCTTGGCCGACGAGGCCTCGGCGCTGGCGTTCCTTGTGGATTCGCAGCTTGAGGGCGCCGTGAACCTCTGCGCTCCGGGCCTCGCGGACGTCAACACAATCGTTGCCCGGCTGGCCGAGGGCTTCCACCGGCCGGCATTCCTGCGGGTACCCCGGCCGGCCCTCAGGCTTGTCCTGGGCGGACTTGCCGATGAGCTGGTTATGGCAGACCAAGCGATGTATCCAGGCAAGCTGGCCGGGGCGGGCTTTACGTGGCAGCATCCCGAACTGCGTCAGGCAGTGGCTTGGCTGACGAGCCGGCCTGGCCGGTAAGTCCAACAGCCTCAAAGCCCGACCCACTCACCGGCCGGAAGCCCTCACTGGTCCGAAGCCAGGATTTCGACGATGCGCCATGCCCCTTCCGTCCGTTTCAAGACGAGCCGCAGGTCCTGGGGTTTGCCTGCCGGCTGCCGGTGCATGACCCGGCCCGCTGCGTCCCTCTCTTCGTAGTCGGAGGTGGTTGCTGTCAGTTCCACTTCGGCGCTGTTTCCATCCTTGCTTCGCAGGGAAACGTTGGCCACCTCGGTGGACAAGCCGCCCAGCCGGATGCCTTGCGAGGCGAGGTGCCCGGATAAGTCCTTATCTGCAGCCTCAGCCGGCGAGCCGGGACCATTGACCAGGGCCAGCAGCTCCGGGCGTCCTTCGCGCAATGCAAGGTCCCGCACTCGTGACAGGGCCGGGAGGGCGGCCTCGGGTTCGGTCGCCTTGAGAGCTTGGGCGAGGTCGGCCGGGAGGTCATGGCTGAATGGTGTGGTCCCGGCGACTGGAACAGCGGACCGCTCCCCCGTCGAAACAGCGGTGGCATCAGGGGTCTGCTGTGATGGGGATCCGTTGGGCCACAAGTAGGCCCCGGCCGCAAGGAGCGCCAGACCGGCTACGCCGATCGTTCCGGCCTTTACGATGCCTCCCCGAACGCCTTTGCCGGAGGACCGGCGGCCAGCGGCACGCAGGTTCCTCCCGGAGGAGGTTACGTCACTTTCCCAAACCAATGGCGTGGTCCGCTTGCGGCGCCACGGGAGCCGCCGTCGTCGTGTATCCGCGTCCCGCCGGCGGGTCAACAGCTCTGGAATGACGGACGGGTGGACCGCCCCGGCAAGATCCACCGGATGCGCGGCCGCGCTTCGGTGCACGGCCGTACCGAACTCTTTGGCAGTGGGGCGGACCCTCGGATCGGGATCAAGCCCGGCCTCGAGGGCCGCGGCAAGGCCGGAAGGAACCCCCGGAACCAACAACGGCAACGGGGGCCGTTCGGGGCCAGGCTCAGGAGCGTGGCCGGTGAGGCAAAACCAACCCAACGCAGCCAATGAGTACACATCGCGGGCAGGTTGGAGGATCCTCCTGCCCGCCCGGCCAGTGGAAAAACTGTCCGCGAAGCCTTCGGTCCCCGCCGGGTGGGGATCCTGGACTTCTCCCAGAAGGCTTGCCGTTCCCAGATCTGCCAGCAAGGGCTTGCCGTGGGAGGTGAAGAGGACGTTACCGGGCGAGATATCACCGTGCACAGTGCCCTCACCGTGCAGATAGGAGAGTGCATGCGCCAGCGGAACCAGGACGGTCACCGCCTCGCCGATGCCGAGGCTGCCGCGTATCGCGACGAGGGCGGCCAGTGAGCCTCCGGCGGCGTAGTCGAGGACGAGTCCCACGCCGTCGGAACCGTTGCCACTGAACTGCACGACGTCGTGAACCCTCAGCAAGTGCCCGTGCCGGAGCGATGACATCACTGCCACCTCCCGGGACGCGCCGTCCACCATGGGTACGTTCCCGGCATCCTTCTCCGGGACGGCGATGCACTTGATGGCGAACCTTGAGCCGGCCCCGTGCCCCGGGCCGTGGTCCTTTTCAGCCAACCAGACTGTGGAGGATGCACCTCGACCCAGGAAACGGTGGACCCGATAGCCGGGAATGGCAGGCGGAGATGAAGGAGATTTATCCGGAGAACCCATGTCAAAGGTCTACCCCACGCCGGGTTTTCCTGCAGAAGTTATCCACAGGCTCCAAGGCCATCGCCCGATCCGCCCGACGCCGCACGGATGCGACTGAGAGGTTCACCACAAAACCATGGGCACCGTTCCACGGGGTCTAAGCTTGAAGTCATGACTCTTGAGTTCTCACAGCTGGGTCTTGCCCCTGATTTCGTTGACTACATGCAGGGCTGGGACCTGCAGCGCGAAATCCACAACAAGGTTGTTGCGGGCGAGAAACCCAGTACCGTCCTGCTTCTGGAGCACGCAGCCGTCTACACGGCCGGCAAACTCACCGAAGACCATGAGCGCCCCTTCGACGGTACCCCGGTGGTTCCAGTGGACCGGGGCGGCAAACTGACCTGGCACGGACCGGGACAGCTCATCGCCTACCCCATCCTCAAACTCAAGAACCGCGCAGGCATCCGCGACTACGTTGAGCGCCTGGAAGCCATCATGATCGCGGTCATGGAGGATTACGGGATCAAGGCCGTTCGGATCAAGGGCCGGGCCGGCGTCTGGGTCCTGGCGGATGACAAAGGACCGGACCGGAAGATCGCAGCGATCGGCATCCGCGTCCTGAATGGCGTCACCATGCACGGTGTTGCCATCAACTGCAGCAACGATCTCACCCCGTACGCACAGATCATCGCTTGCGGAATCACGGACGCCAGCGTCACCACCATGTCGCTGGAAACCGGCCGGACCATCAATCCGGCGGACATCGTTGACAGGTTTGTGGAAGAGTTCCGCAAGCATGAAGAAGCACTTGTTGCAACACCAGAAGGAGCACTCCAGTGACCCTGGCACCTGAAGGCCGTAAGTTGCTGCGCGTTGAGCAGCGTAACGCGGCGGTCCCGGTTGAGCGTAAGCCTGAGTGGATCAAGGCGAAGGTCCAGATGGGCCCTGAGTTTGTTGGGTTGAAGAACCTGGTGAAGAAGGAAGGCCTGCACACGGTGTGTGAGGAGGCCGGGTGCCCGAACATTTTCGAGTGCTGGGAAGATAAGGAAGCGACGTTCCTGATCGGCGGGTCCGAATGCACGCGGCGCTGTGATTTCTGCCAGATCGATACCGGCAAACCCTCCCCGCTGGACCGGTTCGAACCCACAAAGGTGGCCCGGAGTGTGCAGTCGATGCAGCTGCGCTACGCGACCGTGACCGGCGTGGCCCGTGATGACCTCGAGGACGAGGGCGTGTGGCTGTACGCCGAAACGGTCCGGAAGATCCACGAACTGAACCCCGGCACCGGGGTGGAACTGCTGATCCCGGACTTCTCCGGCAAACCCGAACACATCGCCGCGATTTGCGAGTCCAAGCCCGAGGTGTTCGCGCACAACGTCGAGACCGTGCCCCGGATTTTCAAGCGGATCCGTCCGGCGTTCCGGTACGAGCGCTCCCTGGACGTGATCACCCAAGGCCGGGATCTGGGCATGGTGACCAAGTCCAACCTGATCCTGGGCATGGGCGAGACCCGCGAGGAAATCTCCGAAGCCCTCCGGGACCTCCACGATGCCGGGTGTGACCTGATCACCATCACCCAGTACCTGCGCCCCTCCGAGCGGCACCTGCCCGTGGACCGGTGGGTCAAGCCCCAGGAATTCGTGGACCTCCAGCACGAGGCCGAAGAGATCGGCTTCCTCGGCGTCATGTCCGGGCCCCTGGTCCGCTCCTCCTACCGCGCCGGGCGCCTCTGGGCCACCGCGATGCGGAAGAAAGGATGGGCCATCCCCGAAGCCCTTTCCCACATCGAATCCTCCGGCACCACCCGCCAGGAAGCCTCTACCATCCTCGCCGCCCACGGCTAAACCAGCCCGCGGCTAACCAAACACAGCACCCAAAACAGAAGACGAACCAAACCATCGGAGCCTCCGGCGCCTGTAAGAACACTTACCGGTGCCGGAGGTTCCGGTGCTGGTGCATGCATCACGTAGAATTAAGGCACTATGGCGAAATCCCCTGACTCCAGCAACTCGACCCCTTCGGCCGACGCTCCCAAGCGTGGCCTGTTCCAGCGCAAGCCCAAAGAAGCCAAGGCCAAAAAGCCCAGCCAGCTGAAGCAGATCGCCGAAGTCTTCAAGATGACCCGGCGCAATGATCCACAGGTTGTATGGATCATGGTGTTGGCGTTCCTTGCCGTGGTAGCCGTTGCCTTCCTTATCGGCTTCCTTCTGGAAAACTGGGTCACCGGCCTCATTATCGGCATTCCGCTGGGACTGCTGGCCGCGGTCTTCATCCTTTCCCGTAGGGCTGAGCGCGCAGCCTTCGCCCAGATCGAGAACCAGCCGGGCGCCTCGGGTGCCGCATTGGGCACGCTTCGCCGCGGGTGGATCACTCAGGACCAGCCTGTTGCCGTGAACCCGCGCACCCAGGACGCCGTCTTCATGGCCATCGGTCGTCCCGGAGTTGTCTTGGTCAGCGAGGGACCCAGCCATCGCGTCAAGACCCTGGTGGACGGAGAGCGCAAGCGCCTGACCCGCATTCTCCCCAACGTCAGCGTCCACGTGATTGAGTCCGGCCGCGGCGAAGGCCAGGTGCCGCTGAACCAGATTGCCAAGACCATGGGCAAGATGAAGAAGGAACTGACCAAGGTGGAAGTGAACGCCGTGTCCAAGCGAATCAACTCCCTGGGCAACCGCCTTCCGATCCCCAAGGGCATTGATCCCTACAAGGCCCGTCCGGACCGCAAGGCTGCACGCGGCCGCTAAAGATCCGAAACTAAAAAGCCGCCCCGGCTCCGAGTGATCACATCACGCGAAGCGCCGGGGCGGCTTTTTGTTGGGCAGGGTTTGGCTACATCCGGATCAGGGTTTGGCTACATCCGGATCAGTGCCTGGCTACATCCGGATCAGGATGGTATTCATGGCTTTGTCATGGAGACCTCGCTGGTCCGGATCGAAGACCACCGCGGGAATAACCAGGCACAGCAGCACGGTGCGGACCAGTGCGGCCAAAGGGCCGGCCGGTTTCCCGCCGAGGCGTACAACATGGATTCCGGCCACTCTGTGGCCAATGCTGTATCCGAGGGTACCGATGAGGAGTATCTGCTCTGCCGCGAAAACGGCCAGGGTGGCCCATTGGTTGCCACCGAACGCGAAGTTACTGATGACCAACGCTATGGTCCAGTCGATCACGATGCCCAGGATGCGCCGTCCGGCCCGGGCGATGGAGCCTGGCCCGGACTCAGGAAGCCCCAATCGTTCACCGGGATATTTGGAGATGCCGGATGTGTCCGGTCCACTGAGCCAGGAGCCTATGTCTTTGCGATCAACCACCCCATAAGCTTAACTGTTCGAACGTCGCCGGGGTGCCGGCCTGCACCTGCACGGCGCTGTGGAATCCGTTGGCCGTGTTCAGCCAGCGGACCTGGTGGACCTGACACCCGCAAGCCGACTACCGTTTACACAACAGATGATTCTGTAACCTCCCGGAAACAATACTGACATTCCCGGGAAATCCCGTCTCCCTAAGGTGATAGGAGTTGCCAGCCACCGAGGCAAGGGGAGTTTCTGCGTCTCCAGATCCCCGGCCCGGGCTGCACCACGCGGCCTTCCCGGCCTGTTACTTGATATGCATAAGGAGCATAGATGTTCAAGACTGCGGACGAAGTCCTCAAGTTCATCAAAGAAGAAGACGTTAAATTCGTCGATATCCGCTTCACCGACCTCCCCGGTGTCCAGCAGCACTTCAACGTGCCGGCCAAGAGCGTCGACCTCGACTTCTTCGTGAACGGTCAGCTCTTCGACGGTTCCTCCATCCGCGGCTTCCAGGGCATCGCCGAATCCGACATGCAGCTCATCCCGGACGTGACCTCGGCCTTCGTTGACACGTTCCGCATCGAGAAGACCCTGGCCTTGAACTTCTCCATCGTCAACCCCCGCACGGGTGACCCCTACCACCGCGACCCCCGCGGCGTGGCGGAGAAGGCTGAGGCCTACCTGGCTTCCACCGGCATCGCCGACACCGCGTTCTTCGCACCCGAGGCTGAGTTCTTCGTTTTCGACAACATCCAGTACGAGTCCTCACCGCAGGGCAGCTTCTACAAGATCGACTCCGAAGAAGCACACTGGAACACCGGCCGCAAGGAAGAGGGCGGCAACCTCGGTTACAAGACCCCCGTCAAGGGTGGCTACTTCCCGGTCTCCCCCACCGACAAGCAGGCTGACCTCCGTGACGCCATGTGCGTTGAGCTGGACAAGGCAGGCCTCGAAGTTGAGCGTTCGCACCACGAAGTAGGTTCGGCGGGCCAGGCTGAAATCAACTACAAGTTCACCACGCTGACTGCTGCTGCCGATGACCTGCAGAAGTTCAAGTACGTCATCAAGAACACGGCTGATGCCTGGGGCAAGTCGGTAACCTTCATGCCGAAGCCGGTCTTCGGTGACAACGGTTCGGGCATGCACTGCCACCAGTCCCTGTGGAGCAACGGCGAGCCGCTGTTCTACGACGAGAAGGGCTACGCAGGCCTCTCCGACACCGCCCGCTGGTACATCGGCGGCCTGCTGAAGCACGCTTCGGCTGTCCTTGCCTTCACCAACCCGACCGTCAACTCCTACCGCCGCCTGGTCAAGGGCTTCGAAGCTCCGGTCAACATGGTCTACTCGCAGGGCAACCGCTCCGCCGGTATCCGTATCCCGATCACCGGTTCCAACCCGAAGGCCAAGCGCATCGAGTTCCGCGCGCCGGACCCCTCCTCCAACCCGTACCTGGCGTTCGCAGCCCAGCTGATGGCCGGTATTGACGGCATCCGCAACCGAATCGAACCCCCGGCTCCGATCGACAAGGACCTCTACGAGCTCCCCGCCGAGGAAGCCAAGGACATCCCCAAGGCTCCGGGTTCCCTGGAAGAAGCACTCGAAGCCCTCCGTGAGGACAACGAGTTCCTCCAGGCCGGCGGCGTCTTCACCCAGGACCTGATCGACACCTGGATCGAGTACAAGTACGAGAACGAGATCCGCCCGCTGTCCCTGCGCCCGAACCCCTACGAGTTCGAGCTCTACTACGGCGTGTAGTCTCTACGCAAACACGAAGGCCGCTCCCGGATCACCGGGAGCGGCCTTTGTGTTTGTTTCAGGAAGAATCCGAACGGAACCTACTCGGATTCCCTGTTCTGGTCCCGGTCACGGATGTTCCGGCCGAACTCGTCCAGCTTCTCCTTGACGGCTTTCGCAGCTTCGGCGAAGCCCTTCTCTGCGCTGCTCAGCGGATCCAGTTGCAGGTAGACCTCGTGATCGACCGTGAGATCGTACTCATCCTTCAAATGGGTGCCGCCGGACACCCCTGCCAGGGACAAGTACACCAAGGCCTCGGTCCGGGCAATGCCGGCAATGGTACCGAACACCACAGTGAAGTCATTCGGCTGGAAGCTCACCGATTGACCGACGTGGCGCCGATCGAGGTCGCCCGCCCGCACGGCCCGCTCTGAAGGGCTTGCGTTGTAATCCATGTACTTCCCCTTTCCTTGAGAACATCTACCCGATGAGTCTATAAGGGGACTTATGAATTTGCCGCACCTCAGTGTTTGATGGTTGGCGACTTTCCCGGCTCTTCAGGGGCCGCACAGTCACTGCAGAACACCTTGTCCGTTTCCTCGCCGCAGCATTGGCAGCGGTGCACCAGGGCTGATGATTCGATCACGTAGGCTGTCATAGCCCTAATGCTGCCCAACGGCCACCAGCAGTGGCACGAGTAGCGTGTACTCGTTTTTTCAGCGGATCGGTGGTGCCGCTACTTGGTTTCGAAGACTTGCACGGGTTCCGGGACTGCGAGTCCCTGTCCAAGGACCGCGTGTTTGCTGCCCGCCGGTTCCACGTCCGCGAAGGTAGCAAAACAACGCCGGCAGGAATACTCCCCGGCAAGGGCGTGACGTGATTTCCAATGCGGCCCCGCCTGCGCGCAGCGGAAGCACAGGGCGTCGGAGTACCATGCTCCGTCCGGGTCTCGTCTGACCGTCACGGGATGAAGCATAGGGCAAAACGGGGCCGCCGAACAGCCGCTTCCGGCGTCGGTTATATCCTGCCCTCGTTCAGGAAATCTGCGTGCATGATCCTCTGCGGTCCGGCAGCTCCCCCGAGGTAGCGGCCGGAGTCAACAAAGCCGGCCCTGGCATACGCCGCCTGCGCTGCCGGGTTCCGTTCGTTGACGGAGAGTACGACGCCGGTTTGCCCGCCACGGTGCCGCAGCGTTAGTCTGCGCGCCTCCAGCAGGGCCGCTGCCGCCGCTTGGCGGCCAAGCCCCTTGCCCTGGCACCGTGAGTCTATGAGGAATCCCCTGAGCAGCCAGGCCGAATCCTCATCTTCCCACCCGGCAAGAGTGGCCGCTCCGGCCTGGAGGGTCAGGACCCCAACAGCTTTTCCGGCAGACTCGATGACATAGGGGAACCGCGAACCCTCATCCAGGGCGACGAGCATCATCCGCAGGGGATCCCCCACGAAGTCCTGTTGCTCCGGGAGGATGCGCAGCCCCGCTACTTCCGCCAACTGGATGGCCCGTGCGTCCTCATCCAGGAGTTTGAGGGGAATGAGCCATACAGAGCTAGTTGCCATAGAACTTTTTCTCGAAAACGCCGCGCGCCCTGCGGCTCAGGCGAAGGTAGTCCTCCTCGAACCGGCCCGCCGCTCCGGGCTCGTAACCGCACCACCGGGCCACGGCCTCAAGGTCCCGCCGCGAGGAGGGCAGCAGGTCGGAGGCGCGTCCGGTGACAATGACGTTGGCCGACCGGATCCGGCTGGCGAGCCGCCATGCCTGACGCAACAGTCCGGCGTCGTTCTTGTCAATGAAACCCAGCTGTTCAGCGGCGGCGAGTGCTTCCAGCGTGGACGTGGTCCGCAGTTCCGGATGCTTCCCGGCGTGCTGCAACTGGAGCAGCTGAACCAGCCATTCCACATCGCTCAACCCGCCACGGCCAAGCTTTACGTGCCGGGCCGGGTCTGCGCCGCGGGGAAGGCGCTCTGACTCCACGCGGGCCTTGATACGCCGGATTTCGCGCACGTCCGCGTCCGATAACTCCTCCGGGTACCGGATGGAATCGATCAAGCTCATGAAGTCGGCAGCCAACTCATCCGAGCCTGCCATGGGGCGTGCGCGCAGCAACGCCTGGGCCTCCCAGATCAAGGACCAACGGCGATAGTACTCGGCATAGGAGTCCAAGGAGCGCACCATGGCGCCGTTCTTGCCCTCGGGACGCAGGTCGGCATCCACTTGGAGAACGCGCTCGGCCATGATTGCCGGCTTGAGCGGCTGCGTCAGGAGGCTGGATATTCTTGCGACGATGGCGGCCGCCTGTTCCTGTGCCTCGACGTCGCTGAATCCGGGGCGGGCCCGGTGCACGTAGATGACGTCCGCGTCCGATCCGTAGCCGATTTCGCGACCACCCTGGCGCCCCATGGCCACCACCAGAACGTCGGTCTTCAACGGGCCGTCCTCCTCGATGGCGTTTTCGGCCACATGCAGGGCCCCCAGCACCGCCGCACGGTCCGCCTCTGCCAGCGCCAGCCCGACGGCATCCTGGTCCAGCAATCCCGAACTGTCCGCAATGGCGGTGCGAAGGATCTCCCTGCGCCGGATGAGGCGGATCAGCCGCATGGCGCTGCCCGCGTCCGGGTGGCGGGACAGCTTGGACTTGATCTCCTGCCACTGCGCGGAGAACGGTACGGGCGCCAGATCCTTGTCGCTGCCCAACCACGCAACGGACTCCGGTGACACCTCCAGCAAATCCGAGATCAGGCGCGAATTGGCAAGGACGTGGCACAGCCTCTCCGCGGCGGCCTGCGAATCCCGCAGGAGTCCCAGATACCAGTGGGTGGTGCCCAACGCTTCGCTGACCCTGCGGAACGCAAGCAGGCCGGCATCGGGATCCACGCCGTCGGCAAGCCACCCCAACAAGATGGGCAGCAGCTGGCGCTGCAGGGCTGCCCGCCGACTGACCCCGGCGGTGAGCGCCTCGATGTGCCGCATGGCACCTTTGGGATCGAGATACCCGAGCGCGGCGAGTCTGCCCTCGGCTGCTTCCGGGCTAAGTTTTGCGTCCTCGGTGCTGAGCTTCGCCGCGGTGTTGAGCAGCGGCCGGTAGAAGATGCGCTCATGAAGTTCACGGACCGAGCGCTTGGTCTTCTGCCATGCGGCGATCAACTGGTCGGGGTGGGGCCGCCCATGCGAGAACGGCCCGAGGACGGCTTTGGCCAGGAACCGCTGCGCATCCTCGGCTTCCGGCATCAAGTGGGTGCGCCTGAGTTGGAAAAGCTGGATGCGGTGCTCGAGCACGCGCAGGTAGCGGTAGGCGCTATCGAACGCTGCGGCGTCGGCGCGGCCAATGTAGCCGCCGGCAGAGAGTGCCGCGATGGCCGACGTCGTGTCCCGGCACCTTAAGGACTCGTCGGACCTGCCGTGGACCAACTGCAGAAGCTGGACGGTGAACTCAACGTCCCGGAGTCCGCCCCGCCCAAGCTTGATCTGGCGGTGTTCCTCGGCGGCGGGAATGTGCTCGGTCACCCGGCGCCGCATGGCCTGCACGGACTCCACGAAACCGTCCCGGCCGGCCGAAGCCCACACCAGCGGTTCGACGGCTTTTTCATAGCGCTGGCCCAGGTCCGTGTCCCCCGCGATGGTCCTCGCCTTCAACAGCGCCTGGAATTCCCAGCTTTCAGCCCAGCGGGCGTAATAGCTCAGGTGTGACTCCAACGTCCGCACGAGTGGACCGGACTTGCCTTCCGGGCGGAGGTTCGCATCCACTTCCCAGAGGCCCGGCTCGGGAGCCGGAGATGAAATCGCCCTGGAAATGCCTGATGCCAGCGCTGTGCCGATGGTCGAGGCGCGGGCGTCGTCAAGGTCCTGCGACTCGATCACGTAGATGACGTCGACGTCGGAAATGTAGTTGAGCTCCCGGGCGCCGCACTTGCCCATGCCAATAACTGACAACCCGACGTCGGCTACTTCCGCGGCGTCGAACTGGCCGGCCGCCTCTGCCCGGGACACGGCCAAAGCGGCCTCAACGGCAGCCCCGGCGAGGTCCGCCAGTTCAGCCCCGGCCATGGGCATGAAGTCCTGCGGCGAGGCGGCACACAGATCCTTGATAGCCAGCTCAGCCAATCCCCGGCGGTAGGCCGTACGCAGCGCCGTGTACGCCGGAACTCCTGTCAGCCCTGCAACGGGGCGATGCGCTCCGGGCTCCGCCTTGACCGAACGCAGCAGTGTTGCGCGCAGTTGCTCGCTGGAAGCCTGGAGGGGTTCCGGGCTGACTTTCCCTTGGAAGACGTCCAAGTGCTCGGGCCGTCGCAGGAGGAATTCTCCAAGCGCTTCGGAGGCACCCAGCAACCGGTAGAGCGGCTCGCTGGTGTCCGGATCCGCAGCCGCCAACTCCTTGAGCCCGGGATTTTTCTCAATCAGGCGGACCAACGATTGCAGGGCAGTATCCGGACTCGCCGCCATCGACAGTCCGGCAAACAGTGCTTCCTGCTCGATGCCGTCCAGCTCCGGGGCAGAAAGGAACCGCTCGCCCTTTTCCAGGTCACTGAAGCCGGCCGAGATGAGCCGGCGCGCCAGGCTCACAGCGCCTCCCTAGAGAATGCCGAGGTTGCGCTGCAACTCGTACGGAGTGACTTGGAGGCGGTAGTCCTGCCACTCGGCACGCTTGTTCCGCAGGAAATGCTCGAAGACCTGCTCGCCCAGGATCTGGGCCACGAGTTCGGACTCCTCCATCGCGCGGATGGCGTCATGCAGGCTGGCCGGCAACGGAGCGTGGCCCATGGCCTTGCGTTCGGCCGTCGTCAACGACCACACATCGTCCTCAGCGGCTGCGGGAAGATCGTAGCCCTCCTCGATGCCCTTGAGTCCCGCGCCAAGCAGCACGGCGTAGGCGAGGTACGGGTTGGTGGCGGAGTCGATGCCGCGGTATTCGATCCGCGCCGACTGGCCCTTGCCCGGCTTGTACAACGGAACACGTACCAGGGCAGAGCGGTTGTTGTGGCCCCAGCTCAGGTAGCTGGGCGCCTCGCCGCCGCCCCAGAGCCGCTTGTAGGAGTTCACGAACTGGTTGGTCACTGCCGTGAATTCCGGGGCGTGCTTCAGGATGCCGGCAATGAATTGCCGTGCCGTCTTGGAAAGCTGGAACTCGGTGCCCGCTTCGAAGAACGCGTTGGTATCGCCCTCGAAGAGCGAGAAGTGGGTGTGCATGCCCGAGCCCGGGTGGTCCGTGAAGGGCTTGGGCATGAAGGTCGCGTACGTTCCCTGCTGCAGGGCAACTTCCTTGATCACGGTGCGGAACGTCATGATGTTGTCCGCGGTTTGCAGGGCATCGGCGTAACGGAGGTCGATTTCGTTTTGGCCCGGGCCGCCCTCGTGATGGCTGAATTCCACGGAAATTCCCACGGACTCGAGCATCGTCACGGCGGTCCGGCGGAAGTCCTGGGCAACGCCGCCGGGAACGTGGTCGAAGTACCCGCCCTCGTCAACGGGTACCGGGGCGCCGTTGGCACCCAGTTCCTGGGACTTGAGGAGATAGAACTCGATCTCGGGATGCGTGTAGCAGGTGAAGCCCATGTCGGCTGCTTTGGCAAGGGTGCGCTTGAGGACGTTGCGAGGATCGGCTGCGGACGGTTCACCGTCGGGAGTCAGGATGTCGCAGAACATCCGGGAGGTCTGTTCCGTCTCTCCGCGCCAGGGCAGGATCTGGAACGTGGAGGGATCCGGCTGCAGCAGCATGTCCGACTCAAAGACACGGGCCAGGCCCTCAATCGCCGAACCGTCGAACCCCAGGCCTTCTTCGAAGGCACCTTCAACCTCGGCAGGTGCCAGCGCAACAGACTTCAGGGAACCAACGACGTCGGTGAACCACAAGCGTACGAAGCGCACGTCACGCTCTTCGATTGTCCGCAGAACGAACTCTTGCTGGCGGTCCATGGGGCCTCTTTCCGGTCGGTATCCACGCAGCGCCTTCCACAGGAAGGAGCCGCGGCGTTCAGCCTTCACTCTACTAAGCAATCAGTGCGAATGCCGATGCTGCAGCGCCGCGTAACACAGCGTTTACAAATGGTGACGCTTGGCACACTGCTGGCAGCCGCTGTCGGCACGGCTTAGGCTCTAAACATGGCCCCAAGCAACCATCCCGAGTCCAGCATGCCCGCCGAAGTTCCCGCACCCTATGGTTCGGGGCCTGCCGATGCCGCGCACCTGCCGCCCACGGGAAAGAAACCGGCAGCCAAAGTCCGCATCCACCACTTGCAGCAGGCCAAGGAAGAAGGTCGGCGCTTCGCTATGCTCACCGCGTATGAGCAATACAGCGCCGAGATCTTTGACCAGGCCGGAATCGAAGTCCTGCTGGTGGGCGATTCGGCGTCCAACAACGTCTTCGGCAACGAAACGAGCCTGCCCGTGACGGTTGATGAACTGTTGCCGTTGTGCAGGGCCGTCAGCCGCTCAGCCAAGCGTGCCCTGGTAGTGGCCGATCTGCCCTTCGGTAGCTACGAGGTCTCACCGGCCCAAGCGGTGGCATCAGGCGTCCGGTTCCTCAAGGAGGGCCTCGCCCACGCGGTCAAGATAGAAGGGAGCGCCTACTACGCCGAAACCGTCCGCGCGATGGTCCAGGCTGGCATCCCGGTGATGGCCCATATCGGATTCACGCCCCAGAGCGAGCACGCGTTGGGAGGGTACCGCGTCCAGGGCCGCGGCGACGACGCCCAGCGGCTGATCGATGATGCGGTGGCCCTGCAGGACGCAGGGGCCTTCAGCGTGCTGATGGAAATGGTCCCTGCCGAGACCGCGGCCGCTGTTGACGCCGCCCTCCGCGTACCGACCGTGGGCATCGGCGCAGGCAACAGGACTACGGGCCAGGTTCTGGTCTGGCAGGACATGGCCGGGCTGCGTGGCGGCAAGATGGCCAAATTCGTCAAGCAGTACGCGGACCTGCGGTCAACGCTCACGGAAGCAGCCGCCGCCTACGGAGAGGACGTCAGGTCCGGGCAATTCCCCGGGCCTGAGCACTCGTTCTAGTCGTCGTCCTGGGCGTCCCAGGCTTCGTTGCGTTCCCGGACCTTCTCCAAAGCGTGTTCGGCCTCTTCGCGCGTCTTGTACGGTCCGATCAACTGGGTCCAGTCGGACATCGCGTCCTCTTCGATCTGGTGCGTCTTGACGTTGTACCAGTACTCCGTCACGTTTCCTCCTCCATCTGCGGACCGGTGGCACGTAACGTTTGGCAGGCTTGGCCGACGACCCCGGCCTCTGTTACCTGCGCCTCTTGCGTGCCTTATATGATCAATCTATGCCTTCTCCCGCTTTGACCGCACCCATCGGCACGCTCACTCCCGGAACCGTCAGCCCCGAACTGCCCGTACCGGCGTCGATTCCGCGTCCCGAGTACGTCGGCAAGAAAGCACCGGCCAAATTCACGGGCTCCGAGGTCAAGTCCGCGGAAACCATCGAAAAAATCAGGGTTGCAGCCAGGATCGCGGCGCAGGCTATCGTCGAAGTGGGGAAACACATCAAGCCCGGCGTCACCACGGACCAGCTGGACCGGGTAGGGCATGAATTCCTCCTGGACCACAAGGCCTATCCCTCAACGCTGGGGTACCGCGGATTTCCCAAGTCATTGTGCTCCTCGCTGAATGAGGTGATCTGCCATGGGATCCCGGACTCCACAGAGGTCCAGGATGGCGACATCCTCAATATAGACATCACCGCATACATCGATGGCGTCCATGGGGACACCAATTACACTTTCCTGGTGGGCGACGTGGATGAAGAGTCCCGTCTCCTGGTTGAGCGTACGCAGGAGTCGCTCAACCGGGCCATCAAGGCCGTGGCTCCAGGCCGCGAAATCAACGTCATAGGCCGCGCCATCCAGTCGTACGCAAAGCGTTTCGGCTACGGCGTGGTGAGGGACTTCACGGGGCATGGAGTCGGCGAGGCATTCCACACGGGCCTCATCATCCCCCACTATGACGCAGCCCCCGCTTACAACACCGTGATCGAACCCGGCATGGTCTTCACCATTGAACCCATGCTGACCCTCGGCACCATCGAATGGGACATGTGGGCCGACGACTGGACAGTCGTCACCAAGGACCGCAAACGCACAGCCCAGTTCGAGCACACCCTGCTGGTCACAGAGACCGGCGCGGAAATCCTTACCCTTCCCTGAGAACTTCCGGAAGGTCCACGCAGCTTTCGTGGCTGCGGCATGTCCAACCCCCCTGCCATGATCGGAATTGAATTGTCCAAAAAGGATGAGAATACCTACAAGCACGCACCGCTGATCGGAATCGACATCGGTGGAACGGGAATCAAAGGCGGCATTGTCGACCTCAAGAAGGGCAAGCTGATCGGCGACCGGTTCCGCGTGCCGACCCCGCAGCCTGCTACGCCGGAGGCGGTCGCCGAGGTAGTTGCCGAAATCGTCGAAGAACTCTCCAAGCGTCCTGATGCTCCCGCCCCGGATTCGCCGGTGGGCGTGACCTTCCCCGGCATTATCCAGCACGGTGTGGTCCATTCCGCGGCTAACGTCGACAAGTCATGGCTCAACACCGACATCGACAAGCAGCTCACTGAGCGTCTGGGCCGCCCTGTGGAGGTCATCAATGACGCCGATGCTGCCGGTCTGGCGGAAGCCCGCTACGGGGCGGGCGAAGGAGTCGGCGGGACGGTCCTGGTCATCACGTTGGGCACGGGTATCGGATCGGCGTTCATCTTCAACGGCCAGTTGGTGCCGAACGCCGAGTTGGGCCACCTTGAGGTGGACGGCTTCGACGCCGAAACCAAGGCCTCAGCTGTTGCCCGGGAACGGGACGGGCTGAGCTGGGACGAATACGGAGTACTGCTTAACCGCTACCTCCAGCACGTGGAGTTCCTCTTCTCGCCCGAACTGTTCATCATCGGCGGTGGAATCTCCAAGCGGTCGGACGAATACTTCCCCCACCTGGACCTTCGCACGAGGATCGTCACGGCAAAGCTGAAGAATGACGCCGGCATCGTGGGTGCCGCACTGGAAGTCGCACTGCACCACAAGCTCGCCAAATAGTGCGGGTATGAAGATGGCGGCTGCGGCTTCCCCTCCGCAGCCGCCATCAAGCTTTTATAGCTGGCTCTTTTCCGCGCTCTTGGCATCCTTGAGGCCTGCGGCCTTGGCGTGCGCGCCGCCGTCGTGGCGCAGCAACGCGATGGCTGATTCGAAGTCTTCCAGCGACTCGAACGCCTGGTAGACACTGGCGAACCGCAGGTAGGCCACTTCATCGAGGTTGCGCAACGGGCCCAGAATGGCGAGTCCGACCTCGTGGGCATCAATTTCGGCTGCACCCGAGGAGCGGATGTTCTCTTCGACCTCCTGAGCGAGCATGGCGAGGTCGTCCTCCGTCACAGGGCGCCCCTGGCAAGCCTTGCGGACGCCGTTGATTACCTTGATGCGGCTGAACGGCTCCCCTACCCCTGAGCGTTTGATGACCGACAGGCTCGTGGTTTCCACAGTGGTGAAGCGACGGCCGCACTCGGGGCACTGGCGCCGACGACGTATGGACGAACCGTCATCGGCCATGCGGCTGTCAACGACGCGCGAATCAGGATTCCGGCAGAACGGACAGTACACGCTGGGCCTCCCTGATGGTTCCGGCTTGGCTGTTCCGGCAGAGCCGCCGGATAAAAAATGGTGCCGGAAGTTTCGCTTCCGGCACCATTTTACGGTTGCCCACAGGCTAATGACAAGCTTGTAATTACTATATGTAGTGGTGGCCGCCCGTATATGTAGTGGTCAGGCCCCTTCGGAGAACCGAATTTGCACCGCCTCCCCGTGCCCGGGAAGGTCCTCCGCGCCGGCCAGATTCACGATGTGCCCGCTGACCTGCTCAAGGGCCGCACGATCATAATTGATCACTTGGACTGCCCTGAGGAAGGTAGTGACGTTCAGTCCGGAGGAGAAGGCAGCCGTACCGCTGGTGGGAAGAACGTGGTTGGATCCTGCGCAGTAATCGCCCAGGCTGACCGGGCTGTAATCGCCCACGAAGATCGCGCCGGCGTTCCGGATCCGCCCCGCCACCGCCGGAGCATCGGCGGTCATGATTTCCAGGTGCTCAGCCGCATAGGCATTGCACACCGCGATCCCCTGTTCCAGGTCATCCACCAGGACAACACCGGACTGCGGGCCTGAAAGGGCCTCACGGACCCGGGCGCTGTGTTTGGTGGCCGCGGCCTGCCGGTTCAGTTCATCCACGACGGCGCCGGCCAGTTCCGCGGATTCGGTCACCAGGACCGATGCGGCCTTGGGGTCGTGTTCGGCTTGGCTGATCAGGTCGGCAGCTACCAGGGCGGGCTTGGCAGTGGCGTCTGCCAGGATCGCGATCTCGGTGGTGCCGGCTTCGGAGTCGATGCCAACGACGCCCTTGACCAGGCGTTTGGCCGTGGCCACGAAGATATTGCCCGGTCCTGTCACCACATCCACCGGTTCAATCGGCAGTTCGGTGCCGTCGCCCGGAACTCCGTAGGCGAAGGACACGATGGCCTGCGCGCCCCCGATGGCATAGACCTCGTCGATGCCGAGGAGCGCAGCAGCAGCAAGGATGGTGGGGTGCGGGAGTCCCCCGAAATCCTTCTGGGGCGGTGAAGCCAAAGCAATTGAATCAACCCCGGCCGCCACGGCGGGCACAACATTCATGATGACCGAGGACGCCAGGGGCGCGAGGCCGCCGGGCACATAAAGACCCACCCGCCCCACGGGAATCCAGTTCTGGCTCACCACGGCACCATCAGCCAGCTGCACATCGACATTTGCCGGCTTCTGCCGCTCGGCGAACTGCTTGGCGCGGGTGATGGATTCTTCCAGCGCAGCCCTCACGCCGGGATCCAGCTGCCGCAAGGCGTTGGCGATCTCTTCAGCCGGGACGCGCGGGTGGGACTGCTCAACGCCGTCGAACTTTGCTGCCAAGTCTGCCAGGGCGCCGAAGCCGCGGCTGCGGACATCGGCGATGATGTCCAGCACTTTCTGTTCTGCGTCTGCCATAGTCTGATGCTTGGCACGGGGCAAGGCGGACTTCAGCTCCGCCAGCGAAAGCCGTCGGCCGCGGAAATCGATGCTGCGGAAGTCCAAAGACGCGGTGACAGTTGCATTGGAATCAGAAGGAGAGCTCACCCGAGCTATTTTACGGGCTTCCGGGAAAGAACCCCGAACAGCGCCAGGGCGAACGTCACGAAGGCCGTGGCGGCCGGCCACAGCAAGAGCGCAGCATAGGATCGCAGCGTGAAGCCGTATTCCGGCCCCAATCCAGGCTCCGGCGCGGGACCCCACAGCAGCCCGGTCAGGAGCCCGACTCCCCACGCGGCCAAAGCGCCTGCTGCTCCTCCGCCCAAGGCGAATCCGAACCGCCTCCCGGCTCCCGGTCCGTCAAGCCTGCCGTCCAACGTCAGGCCGATGATGCAACCGGCCAGCACCATGAGGGCAGCCAGGGTCAGATCCCGCGGCAACCACGAGTCAGGGTTTGAAGGATTGGCCAGTTCGGGATTTCCGGACAGCACGTTTCCTCCTCCCGGGGCCAGCAACCACCACAGGAAACCGGCAATCACTCCGGCCGCCAATGGAGCGGCCACCCATGCGATGTCCTTGCGGAAACGGTCCGTGCGCACGGGCGGGGTGGACGGGCCGGTGTCCCGGGTTGCGGCAATGAGGGGCGGAGTGGGCTCGGTCATGGACTTCACATTAACAAACGTTCACCCCCGCTCAACACAAATGCGGATGGACGGCGCTGCCAGGCATACCCTGAAGGGAGAGACCCCGCTGACCCAGGAGACAGACCACCGTGGCAAATGCAGTACCCGGCTTCGAGCAGACCTTCAGGGAAATGTTCCGGCGCCATGCGGCCGGGGTGGCGATCATCACCGCCAACTTGAACGGAAAGCCGTTCGGCTTCACCGCGACGTCGGTGGCCTCCCTGTCAGCTGAGCCTCCGCGGTTCACTTTCAACATGGCCCGAAGCTCCAGCTCATGGCCCGCAGTGGCAAACGCCACCTACATCGGGGTCCACATGCTGGGTCTCGAGAACCAGGCCCTCGCCGATCGCTTTGCCCGTACCCGTGACCGCTTCGAGGGCGACCACTGGGAACCCGGCCCCTACGAGGTTCCCATTCTGAAGGACGTCACAGGCTGGCTCGTCGGAAAAATCCAGATGCGGCTGTCCTTCGAGAACAACGCAGTAGTAGTGGTGGAAGTGGTCGACGGACAGGTAGGCGAAGGCGGCACTCCCCTGCTCTACCACAGCGGCAGTTACAGCAAGCCTGCGCCTCTGGACTACGAGATTTAGCACTGGCCTGGGCTTTAGCGCTGTCCGGCGCTGCAGGACTCAATTGTCCAGGCAGGCCGGTCCCAGCAACACCTTGAGATCCCCGAACAACGACGGGCTGGGGTTCACCCTCATATGCACCGGTAAGCCCATGACTTCCACTTTGGTGTCACCCATCAGTTTGAGCCGCACCTCGGAATTGCCGCGGTGCGTGCGCAGGACGTCGCGCAGGTCCGTCACCACCGCCTCGGTTGCCTTGAACGTGGGAATCGTGATCACCACTGGACCATTGACGCTCTCACTGAGGTCCGGGACAGACAGTTCCATGCAATTGAGCGTCACCGCTCCGTCATCGCGGCGCTGCAGCCTGCCCTTGACCACAACGATCAAGTCCTCGGCCAGTACCGATGCGATCGGACCATAGACCTGTCCGAAGAACATGACTTCCATTGAACCGCCAAGGTCCTCGATCTCGGCGCGGGCGTAGGCGTTGCCGCTCGCTTTAGCGATACGGCGGCTCAAGGAGGTGATCATGCCCGCGATAGTGACGATCGCGCCGTCGTGCGGTCCGTCCTCGGCGATGATCGACGTGATGGACTGTTCCGCGTGCTGGCTGAGCACACCTTCGAGACCCTGCAGTGGGTGGTCTGAGACATAGAGCCCCAGCATGTCCCTCTCGAAGGAGAGCTTGTCCTTCTTTTCCCATTCCGGAAGGTCGGGAATTTCAGTGGTCAGCGAGGCTTCCGGCTCTTGGTCCTCGAACCCGGCGAAAAGATCGAACTGGCCGATCGCTTCATTGCGCTTCAAAGTAATGACGGAGTCGATGGCTTCTTCGTGGATCATCGCCAAGGCCCGGCGATGGTGGCCCAGAGAGTCGAACGCGCCGGCCTTGATCAGCGACTCAATCGTGCGCTTGTTGCACACGATGGCCGGAACCTTCATGAGGAAGTCCTTGAAGGAGGTGTAGGCCCCTTCCGTGGCACGGGCGGAAACCATCGCCTCGACGACGTTCACGCCGACGTTGCGGATGGCGCCCATGCCGAAGCGGATGTCATTCCCCACAGGGGTGAAGTTCAGCGACGACTCGTTGACGTCCGGCGGCAGCACGGTGATGCCCATGCGCCGGCACTCATTGAGGTAGATGGCTGATTTGTCCTTGTCATCACCCACCGAGGTGAGGAGGGCAGCCATGTACTCGGGGGCGTAGTGGGCCTTGAGGTAGGCAGTCCAATAGGAAATGACGCCATACGCGGCTGAGTGGGCCTTGTTGAAGGCGTAGTCGGAGAACGGCAGCAGGATGTCCCACAGCGTCTTGACCGCGTCCATGGAGTACCCGTTGTCCTGCATGCCCTGGGAGAAGCCTGCGAACTGCTTGTCCAGTTCCGATTTCTTCTTCTTACCCATGGCGCGGCGCAGGATGTCGGCTTGGCCCAACGAGTATCCCGCAAGTTTCTGCGCCACGGCCATGACCTGTTCCTGATACACAATCAGGCCGAAGGTTCCACCGAGGATATCTTCCAGCGGCTCGGCAAGTTCAGGGTGGATCGGAATAACTTCCTGAATCCCGTTTTTGCGCAGGGCATAGTCCGTGTGGGCGTTAGCACCCATCGGACCGGGACGGTATAGCGCCAGGACGGCGGAAATGTCTTCGAAGTTATCCGGCTTCATGAGCTTGAGCAGCGACCGCATGGGTCCGCCGTCGAGCTGGAAAACGCCCAGGGTGTCGCCGCGCGCCAGCAGCTCATAGGAAGCCGCGTCATCCAATGCCAGGTTTTCAAGGTCGAGGTCGACGCCCCGGTTCATCTTGATGTTCTCGAGGGCATCGGAAATGATCGTCAGGTTCCGCAGGCCCAGGAAGTCCATCTTGATCAGGCCGAGGCCTTCGGACGTGGGATAGTCGAACTGCGTGATGACCTGGCCGTCCTGGAAACGGCGCATGATCGGGATGACGTCGATGATCGGGTCCGAGGACATGATGACGCCCGCGGCGTGGACGCCCCACTGCCTCTTCAACCCTTCGATGCCCAGTGCAGTTTCGAAAACCTTGGCGGCTTCGGGGTCGGTGGCAATGAGCTGGCGGAAATCGCCGGCCTCGCTGTAGCGCTTGGCCTCGGGGTTCTGGATGTCTGCCAGCGGGATGTCCTTGGCCATGACGGCCGGCGGAAGTGCCTTGGTCAGCTGTTCACCCATGCTGAACGGGTAGCCAAGGACGCGCGAGGAGTCCTTCAACGCCTGCTTGGTCTTGATGGTGCCGTAAGTAACGATCATCGCTACACGCTCATCCCCGTACTTCCGGGTGACGTAATCGATGACTTCGGAGCGGCGGCGATCGTCGAAGTCGACGTCAAAGTCGGGCATGGAGACGCGGTCCGGGTTCAGGAACCGCTCAAAGATCAAGCCATGCTGCAGCGGATCGAGGTCGGTGATACGCATGGCATAGGCCACCATGGAGCCTGCGCCGGAACCACGGCCCGGGCCGACCCGGATGCCGTTGTTCTTGGCCCAGTTGATGAAGTCGGCCACCACCAGGAAGTAGCCCGGGAAGCCCATGGAGGTAATGACCTCGAGCTCGTAATCCGCCTGCTTCCGGACCTTGTCCGGCACGCCTTGGGGGTAGCGGTAGGCCAGTCCCTTGTCCACTTCCTTGACCAGCCAGGACGTCTCGTCCTCGCCCGGCGGGCAGGGGAACCGGGGCATGTAGTTCGCGTTGGTGTTGAACGAAACCTCGCAACGCTCAGCGATGAGGAGGGTGTTGTCGCAGGCCTCGGGATGGTCGCGGAAGAGTTCCCGCATCTCCTGGGGGGACTTGAGGTAGTAGCCGCTGCCGGAAAAAGCGAACCGCGAGCCGCCGTTGTCATACGTGGGTTCCAGGAGCGTGGAGCCGGACTGGATCGCCAGGAGTGCTTCGTGGGCCTTGGCGTCGTGCTCGTGCGTGTAGTGGAGGTCGTTGGTCGCCACGAGCGGGAGGTTCAGTTCCTTGGCCAGGCGCAGGAGGTCACCGGTAACGCGGCGTTCGATGTCCAGCCCGTGGTCCATCAGCTCGCAGAAATAGTTCTCGGCGCCAAAAATATCGCGGAATTCCGCAGCTGCTTCCAGGGCCTCCCTGTACTGGCCCAGCCGCAAACGGGTCTGGACTTCGCCGGAGGGGCACCCTGTGGTGGCGATCAAACCCTCCGAGTAGGTGTTGAGCAACTCCCGGTCGAGGCGGGGCCATTTGCCGAAGACCGAATCCAGCGAGGCGATGGAGGAGGCCCGGAACAGGTTGCGCATGCCCACGTTGTTGTAGCTCAACAACGTCATGTGCGTGTACGAACCACCACCGGAGACGTCATCCTTGCGCTGGCTCTCATCACCCCAACGTACGCGTTCCTTGTCACCGCGGGCGGTTCCGGGAGTCACATAGGCTTCAACGCCGATGATGGGTTTGATGCCCTTATCCGTGGCTTTCCGCCAGAAGTCGAAGGCACCGAAGAGATAACCGTGGTCCGTCGTGGCCAGTGCAGGCATGCCCAGGCGCTCTGTCTCGTCGAAGAGCTCGCCGAGGCGCGCAGCTCCATCCAGCATGGAGTACTCGGTGTGGGTGTGCAGATGGACGAACGAATCATTGCTGGAACTCACCCCGATAGTCTACCGTCCGGGTCGGACAGAACCCGGACGGCAGGCCGCGTCAACGACTACGCTTCTCCACTGGCCAGCAAATCAAGGGCGTACTGCAGGTCTGCCGGGTATTCGCTGGTGACCTCTACCCACTCCCCTGTGCGCGGGTGGTTGAACCCGAGCTGACGGGCGTGCAGCCACTGCCGGGTCAACCCAAGATCCGCTGCCAGGCGGGGGTCCGCGCCGTAGGTGAGATCTCCAGCACACGGGTGGCGCAATGCCGAGAAGTGCACACGGATCTGATGGGTGCGCCCTGTCTCCAGGTGGACCTCCACCAGCGTTGCCTTGCCAAACGCCTCAAGGACTTCGTAATGGGTCACCGAAGGGCGGCCGTCTTCGATCACGGCGAACCGCCAATCGTGGCCCGGGTGGCGTCCAATCGGGGCATCGATGGTTCCCTCCAGGGGATCCGGAAGGCCTTGGACCACGGCATGGTAGACCTTGTCCACCGTGCGCTCCTTGAAGGCCTTCTTCAAAACCGTGTAGGCATGCTCCGTCTTTGCCACCACCATCACTCCGGAGGTTCCGACGTCGAGCCTGTGGACTATGCCGGCACGTTCAGGCGCGCCGGAGGTCGAGATACGGTACCCGGCGCCCGCAAGGCCGCCCACAACCGTAGGACCCACCCAACCCGGCGACGGGTGTGCAGCCACGCCGACCGGCTTGTCGATGACGACGAAATCCTCGTCATCCAACAGGATCTTCAGGCCCTCCACAACTTCCTCCACCACTTCCAAGGGGTCCAGGCGCTCCGGAACCGTCACGCTCAAAACGGCGCCCGCAACGAGTTTCGCTGATTTGCCCAATACCGCTCCGCTGCTGGTCACATTTCCCTCGGCCAGCAACAGGGCCGCGGCAGACCTGGAGATATCCAGCAGCTTGGCAAGTCCGGCGTCGGCCCGCGCACCCGCCAAATCCTCGGGGACTACAACGGACTCACTCACCGGGTTGCCCCTCTGTTGATTCCTTCGGGTGCTTCGAAGCGGGGACGTGGCGCTTCCCGTCCATGCCGATGCCCCGCAACGTCAGCAGGCAGATGATGACAACGCCCGATACCACTGCGGAATCGGCAATATTGAAGATGGCGAAGTTCGGCAGCTGAATGAAATCCACCACGTGCCCCATGGCAAACGACGGTTCACGGAACAGCCTGTCCGTCAGGTTGCCCAGGGCACCGCCGAGCAAAAGGCCCAGGGACAACGCCCACCATGCTGAGCCAAGTTTCCGCAGTTGGAACAGGATCGCCACCGATACGGCGGCCATGACGATGGTGAAAATCCAGGTCACATTCTCACCAATGGAAAAAGCCGCGCCGGAGTTGCGGATGTAGTACCAGTGCAGCAACGGAGGAAGGACCGGAATCCTTTCACCCTCAACCATGGTGCTGGTCACCCAGAGTTTGGTCAGTTGGTCGAAGACGTAGGCAAATACCGCGAAACCCGCGAAGAGCCAGATCATGGCGGGACGCCACTTGCGTTGGGCAGTGCGGGCCGGCTGCGATGCGCCGTCGGTGAGGTCGTCGGTCATAAGGCTTTCATTCGTGAACCGTGATGGAGCGGGAGGGCTTTAACAGCAAAAGCCGGCGGCCGAGGAGTCCTCAGCCACCGGCTTTCAGAATACTTGCTAAACGTCAGCTGTTGCTTCGCCAACCTCAGGAGCGGCAACGGAGCCGCGGGCGTCGAGGTCGCGGAGCTGGCCTTCGATGTACGCCTTGAGGCGTGAACGGTAGTCACGCTCGAAGCCGCGGAGCTGCTCCACCTTGCGCTCGAGGACGGAGCGCTGCTGCTCGAGGGCCCCGAGGATCTTCCGGGACTTCTCCTGCGCGTCGTTGACCAGGCTCGAGGCCTCGATCTGCGCTTCCGCGATGATCTTTTCCTTCTGCTGTGCACCGTCAGCAACGTGCTTGTCGTGCATCTGCTGGGCCATGGCCAGCAGGCCTGCTGCGGACTCGGCGGACGGCGGCAAGGTGTTGCTTGCAGCAGGCGCCTTCGCGGCAGCTGCCTGCTCGGCTTCCTTCTTCTTGGCAGCTTCAGCAGCCTTGGCCTCGGCTTCTGCCTTGGCTTCAGCTTCCTTGTCCACCTTGACCGGCGCGGGGACCTTTTCGACCACAGGAGCAGCAGCAGTTGCCGCGGGCACGGCGGAACCGGCCTCGCCGAGCTTCTTGCGAAGTTCGTCATTCTCCTGGTTCAGACGGCGCAGTTCCACCACGATCTCGTCGAGGAAGTCATCCACCTCGTCCTGGTCGTAGCCTTCGCGGAACTTGGTCGGCTGAAAGCGCTTGTTGACAACGTCTTCTGGCGTCAAAGCCATCTGGTCACCTCGTTGGTCTAGTTAGTCAGTAGGCCTTCCGGCCGTCCAAAACTACGGTACCTAAATATCGTCTGGTTCCTCTAATTCAACACCATCGTGTTGATTTGGAGAATTTGCGGCTGCCCATCCGGAGCAGCACCGCAGGAAGCTATGCCAAGCCGCCAGTCACCGACATGCCTATGTAGACAGCGATGAAAAGGATTATGAAACCCAAATCCAGCGAAATGCCGCCCAGCCGCAGAGGCGGGATCAGCCTCCGCAAAGCCTTGAGGGGCGGATCGGTAAGCGAGTACACCACGTGGGCTGTTACCAACGCCACACCCCGGGGCCGCCACTGGCGGGCGAACATCTGCACCCATTCGTAGACCAACCTGATGATCAGAGCCACGAAGAACAGCAACAACACTATATAAATAAGGCCGAAAACAATGCCCACGAGTTAGCTCAGATCTCCCACTTGTTTCGGAATACCGATCGGTCCCTACTATTGCAACACAGATGCCAGGCGGGTCGGCCCGCCTGGCATCCGCAAAAGGGAAGTGCTCAGCTCTGGTTGAAGAAGCTGGCCTGCGATTCGCTGGCTTTTTTGTCGTCCCCGATGACCTCTACGTACGACGGCGACAGCAGGAAGACCTTGTTGGTCACGCGCTCAATGCTGCCGTGGAGGCCGAAGACCAGCCCGGCAGAAAAGTCCACGAGGCGTTTGGCATCAGCTTCGCCCATATCCGTGACGTTCATGATGACCGGAATACCGTCCCGGAAACTTTCGCCGATGAGCTTGGCGTCATTGTAGGACCGTGGGTGGACGGTAGTAATTTGCCTCAGGCCAGAGGCGTCTTCGCGGCTCGAGGCCGCACGCTTGATGGGGGTCACGGGTGCGCGGTATTCCTCTTCGGCGTCAACAGTGGGCATTTCACGGACAACTTCCCGGACGGGTGCAGGAGCGCGCCGCTCTTCCCGTTCCTGCGACTGGGGGCGTTCTTCTTCGTGGGGCGCGACAGCCTGCTCAGATTCGTAGTGTTCATCGCCGTCGGCGAGCCCAAGATAGATCATTGTCTTGCGCAGAGCGCCAGCCATGGTGCACTCCTATCGTTTCTGCAGTAGGCGGGCCGCCATGACTTGACGTGTTGGAACCCCGGCCCGTCATTCCAATACTTTGACGCTACCCCACGGCCGGACGTGAACCGAGAATATCGGAGCCGATTCTCAGGTGTGTCGCCCCGAACTTAATCGCTGCTTCAAGGTCCTGGCTCATTCCTGCGGAAATCGCGGTTGCTCCGGGGTGCACCAACCTGAGTGCCTCCGAGATCCCTGCCAGTTTTTCGAAGGCCGACCCGGGATCGCCGCCCAGTGGAGCAACCGCCATGAGGCCGGCCAGCCGCAAGCCGGCCTGCCCCTCGATCCGGTCCGCAAGGCTCATCACATCGGCCGGGCGGGCTCCGCCACGGTGGTCACCGGCGTCGTCTTCCAAGCTCACCTGAATGAAGCAGTCTAGCCCCGCACGCCCGGAGGTATCCATGTGGCGGGCCACGGCTTTGCCAAGGGCATCCACCAACTGGATCCGGTCAACCGACTGCACCGACGATGCGTACTTGACCACGGACTTTGCCTTATTGCTCTGGAGCTGCCCGATGAAGTGCCAGCGGACCCGCGGATCGCCAACCTCGGCCGCCTTCGCGGCAGCCTCTTGGTCGCGGTTCTCGCCGACGTCCCGCACACCGAGGGCAGCCAGCCTGACGACATCTGCCGCAGGGTGGAACTTGGTGACAACGATCAAGTTCGGCTTGCTTGAACGACCCGCAGCCGTGGTTGCGTCGGCTATGCGCCGGTCCACTTCCGCCAAGCGGGCCGCGAGCTGGGCGGAACGGGGGTCCGCAGGGTCCGCCGGAACGCCGTGCTCCTGGTTAGTCATGGGTCCACACCAATCCTGCGAATCGACCGGTCCCCGGATCGCGCCGGTAGGAAAACAGTCCCTCGTCCTCCAGCGTGCATCCGCCCGAATACTCCACCTGCACACCGCCATCCGCGAGTTGCGAGCGGACGCCGGCTGGAAGATCCAGCGCCGGGCTCCCCCACGAGGTCTCCGATGCCGTGGCCGGCACGACGGCGGCAACGCCCGCCCGCATCTCGGCGGGCACCTCATAGCAGCGCCCGCAGATCGACGGGCCAAGCCACGCGCTGATGGTGAGCGCCCCGAGCCTGCGCATCCCAGCCACCGTAGCGGGAACGACTCCCGATGCCACACCGGGACGTCCGGCATGCGCCACCGCAAGAACGGGCTGCCCTGCCGCGGTCTCGCCAACCAGGACAATGGGAACGCAGTCGGCCACCATGACAGCGAGGGGCTGCGCCGATCCCGCGCCCGAGGTCGAGGTCGAGGTCGAGACCATGGCATCCGCCGTCGGCCCGGGCCCGTAACGGGAGATGACGGCAACGTCGTTGCCATGCACCTGGTTCATGTACTGGAACCGGGCATCCCCCAAACCAACGGTGGATTCGACGTCTCGGCGCCGTTCATCCACCTGCCGGGGGTCGTCCCCGACGTGCAGCGCCAGATTACCTGCGCGCATGTCAGTGAACGCTACGGAGATGCCTGGCCGCACTTCACTGCGCCATGAAAACACCGGCTACTGGGTCCTCCGCCTCGGCTTACTTCAGGAAATCAGGAACGTCGAGGTCGTCCGAACGGTTACCCGAAAGGTCCGGCTCCACGACGGCCGGCAGGTCAACGTCGAAACCCGAATCGGCCGGCAGGGCAGCGGGACGCTGCTGGCCCCAGTTGCTCAGCCCGGCTGCACCGATTCCTGCCGTGGCGTGCTGCGGTGCAGGTGCGCTGGCGGGGGCGGATGCGGGTGCCGCGGGACGCTCGGCCGGGACCGGGTTCTGGGCCGGACGTGACTGGTCCATGGACGGCGAGGTGGCCTTGACGTCGTCGAAGCCGGCAGCGATCACGGTGACGCGGGCTTCGTCGCCCAGGGCGTCATCGATCACGGCACCGAAGATGATGTTGGCTTCGGGGTGGGCGACTTCCTGGACCAGGCGGGCGGCCTCGTTGATCTCGAACAGGCCGAGGTCCGAACCGCCCTGGATGGACAGGAGGACGCCGTGTGCACCGTCGATGGATGCCTCCAGCAGCGGCGACGCAATGGCGAGCTCTGCGGCTTTGACGGCGCGGTCTTCGCCACGGGCGGAGCCGATGCCCATCAGTGCCGAGCCCGCACCCTGCATGACCGACTTGACGTCGGCGAAGTCGAGGTTGATCAAGCCGGGGGTGGTAATCAGGTCGGTGATTCCCTGGACACCGGAGAGAAGCACCTGGTCAGCGGAACGGAAGGCGTCAAGGACAGAGACGTTGCGATCGCTGATGGACAGCAGCCGGTCGTTGGGAATGACGATCAGTGTGTCGACTTCGTCGCGCAGGGCGTCGATTCCGGCTTCAGCCGAACCTGCACGGCGACGGCCTTCGAACGTGAAGGGGCGGGTGACGACACCGATGGTCAGGGCGCCAAGCGAGCGGGCGATGCGTGCAACGACGGGCGCACCGCCTGTACCGGTACCACCACCCTCACCGGCGGTGACGAACACCATGTCGGCGCCGCGGAGCACTTCCTCGATCTCATCGGCATGGTCTTCGGCGGCCTGCTTGCCTACCTCGGGGTTGGCGCCGGCGCCGAGTCCCCTGGTGAGCTCACGTCCGACGTCGAGCTTGACGTCGGCATCGCTCATGAGCAGCGCCTGCGCGTCAGTGTTGATGGCAATGAACTCGACTCCGCGGAGGCCGACTTCAATCATCCGGTTGACTGCGTTCACGCCACCGCCGCCGATGCCGACGACCTTGATGACGGCCAAGTAATTCTGCGGTGCTGCCACGTTTCGTGCCCCTTGCTTGTGTCCTATTGCGAAACCGATCGAGTCCAACTTGAATCCTTGGACCTTAACCCTCTAGTTGAAGGTTATAGTTATGTCAAGTAACTCTACTGCGACGGTATTTCCTCTGGTTCCCTCATGCAATGACCGCTTGCGCGTGTCGCCTGAATGAGTTTCAACCGCGGCCCCGTCAGCGGCAGGTTACTTATGAAACAGCTATTTGGTGAATGGATGCCGTGGAACGCTCACGTCGTAGACGTTCACGGGAACCTTCGGATCAGCGGGCATTTTCAGCAACGCCTCAAGTGCTTTCGCCTTCAGTTCCCGGTCCTCGGCATTGCCCCACACTACCGTCTTTCCGTCCACCAATTTTAGCTCCACCGCGTCCGGCGAAGCAGCCGAGGCAGCGGACATTCTTGCCAGGACATCAGCCGGCAACGTGTCCAGCACGGCAGCGATGGCCTTGAAGAGCTGCGTGTTGCCCGCGCCGGCTCCCGCATCGATGAGCGGCAGAGCTACCGCCGACTGATCCGCGGTGGCTCCGAGCTGCACACCATCGACGTCCACCATGACAAAAGAATCGGCCTGCTTAAGCAGGGCTACCGGCACGCGCTCCTCCACGTGGACCAGGAGTTCCGACGGCGGACGGGCCTCGATGGTGGCCGACCGCACCTGCACGAGGGGCTTGAGCAGGTCATTGACGTCCTGCTCCGTCACTTGGGGAAGCGGCTTGCCCTCCATAGGCGCTAAGGCCTCCTGCACCGCATCCACGGTGAGCAGCTTGGTCCCGTCAACGGTGATGGCCCGTACCGCAAGGGCGGGCGAAAAAACGGCGCCCGCAATAATGGCCGCCACCACGGCAGTGGTCACCGCCGCCGTCCAAAGGATGTAGCGGCGGGTCCTGTGACGCTTCGGCTCCGGAAAAGCAATGACGTTGTCGTCGGGAGCGGACTGCCCGGCCGGGGGTCGCCCCGTTTTGGGCTTCCTGGCTGCTGCTGCCTTTGCAGCAGCAAGCTTGGAACCGGCCCCTTTCCTGCCAGGAACTTGCCCGGGTTCCACAATCCGCTCTGCGCTGATGACATCGCCCGGTGCCGCATTGCTCCGCGGGTCCGGGTCGGTTGAAGGCCGCGCGGCGCCCTTCGCAGTGTCATTCGCAGGCTTGAATGTCGGCTTCCGGGTGCTAGCCATCCAGCTGCTCCACGATCAACGGCCCGTAAGCGGTGACATCTCCGGCCCCTACAGTCAGGACAACGTCGCCCTCCCCGGCAACACCGGCAACTGCGGCCACTGCTTCCTCCTGGCTCACCAGGCGCCCCTTGGAGAGCTTGTCAGCGATCAGGGCGCTGGTAACCCCGGGGATGGGATCCTCCCGCGCCGGGTAGATATCCAGGACCAGGGCGGTGTCCGCAAGATCGAGTGCCTCGGCAAACTCAGCTGCGAATTCGCACGTCCTGGAGAAAAGGTGCGGCTGGAACAGGACATGGACTTTGTTCTGCCCTGCCACGGACCTGGCCGCTGAGAGCGCAGCCCTGACCTCCGTGGGATGGTGGGCGTAATCGTCATAGACCCGCACTCCCCTGGCCTGGCCCTTGAGTTCGAAACGCCGGGAGGCGCCGGTGAAATGGCCCAGGGCTGCAGCGGCCACCTCCGGATCAACGCCCAGTTCAAGAGCCACGCCGAAGGCAGCGGCCGCGTTCAACGCGTTGTGCCGGCCCGGCACCTGCAGGTCCAGGCCATGATTGGCCCCGTTCACGGTGACCGAAACGCGTCCGGGACCGTCGTCGGAGAGCCGGATGTCGGCGTCGTCGGCTGTTCCATACGTCAGCACCCTCGTGGTTCCCTTCGCGGCGGTGCGCCCGGCAAGCGCGCGCGCACCGGCGTCGTCGGCACACGCCAAAAGGACGCCGTCCGCGGGGAGGAGCGCGGCAAAACTGTCGAAGGAGGCAAAAACGGCTTCGGCCGTCCCGTAATGGTCCAGGTGGTCGGCCTCGACGTTGGTCACCACCGCGATCAACGGACGGTAGTTCAGGAACGACCCATCGGACTCATCAGCTTCCGCCACGAAGATGTCCGAGGACCCGTTCGCTGCATTCACACCGAGCGCAGGGACGTTCGCCCCAATGGCGAACGTGGGATCAAGGCCCGCCTCCTTGAGCAGCACGGCAACCATGGAGGTGGTGGTCGACTTGCCGTGGGTGCCTGCCACGGTGACCACCCGGTGACCGGCCATGGTCGCAGCCAAAGCCTGGGAACGGTGCAGTACGGGAAGGCCTTGTGCACGCGCGGCGGCGAGCTCAGGATTGTCTTCCCTGATGGCCGATCCCGCGACGACGGTCTGGGCGTCCCCCAGGTTCGAGGCGTCATATCCGACGCTGATTCCAGCCCCTGCCTTGGCAAGGTCATGCATCACCGGCAGGTCCTTGGCATCGCTTCCGCTGACAGGGACACCCCGCGAGACCATGATGCGGGCGACGGCTGACATGCCAACGCCGCCAATGCCAATGAAATGCACGCGGCCCAAGGACTGAAGGGACCCGGGCGATTCGAGGGACACAGGAGTGTGGGTCATGCGGATACCGCTTCCAGGACAAGATCAGCCATCCGCTGATCGGCGTTTCGGATACCAAGGCTTCCAGCTGCCCGTGCCATGGCGTTGAGGCGCTGCGGATTGGACAGGAGCGGAATGAGCTCGCTCTCCAGCCACTGCGGAGTCAGGTCCTTGTCCGCAATGAGCAACGCACCCCCAGCCTTGACCAAGGCTGCGGCGTTCAAGGCCTGCTCCCCGTTGCCGATCGGCAAGGGAACAAACACCGCGGGCACGCCTACTGCTGCAATCTCGCTGACCGTGGCAGCTCCGGCCCGGGCGAGGAGCACGTCGGCGGCGGCATAGACGGTCTCCATGCCGTCGACGTACTCCACCTGGCGGTAGCCGTCTCCGGCGAGGAGCCCGCCGTCGTCATCCATGACAGCCTTGCCCACGCCGGTGATGTGCAGCGTCTGGATCCCCGCAGCGGCGAGGGCAGGCAGCGCCGCAGCAACGGAGCGGTTGATGCTGGCAGCGCCGGAGGATCCCCCGGTCACAATCAACGCGGGGCGGTCCGGGTCCAGGCCAAGGGCAGTCTTGGCGGCGTGCGCCGCGGACGTCCGGTCCAGACTGGAAATGGCTTTGCGCATGGGCATGCCAACGTGGCGGGCACCGGGTAACCTGGTTCCCTCGAAGGCGACGGCGACGTGCCTGCTGAACCGGGCGCCCACACGGTTGGCCAGCCCGGCTTTCAGGTTCGCCTCATGGATCACGATGGGGATCCGGCGCTTGCGGGCGGCGAGGTACATGGGCGTGCAGACGTACCCGCCCACGCCTACCAGCACATCTGCTGCGGCATCATCGAGGATACGCCCGGCCTGTTTGACGGCTGCCGAGAGCCGTCCGGGCAACCGCACCAGGTCCATGGAGGGACGTCGAGGGAAAGGCACCCGGTCGATGGTGGCCAGTTCATAGCCGGCCGCCGGTATCAGCCTGGTTTCCATGCCCCACGGCGTGCCGACGGCCAGGATGGCGGCGTCGGGACGCTGTGAGCGGATCGCGTCGGCGATCGCGAGCAGCGGGCTGATATGGCCTGCCGTACCGCCGCCTGCCAGGACAACTGACAACGGCGTGATGGCTTGGTGTGAATCTGCAGTCATGAAGTGCGGGTACGCTTTCGTGCGGCTTTGGGAGATCGACCGGGAATGAATCCGGGGCGTTGCTGCGGGGGCAGTTGTCCCCGGGCCAGAGACAACACTACGCCGACGCCGCACAGTGACATCACCAGGGCTGAACCGCCATAGGAGATGAAGGGCAGCGGGACGCCGATCACGGGCAGAAGCTGGGTGACAACACCCATATTCATGCTGGCCTGGCCGAGCAACCACACCATGATGCCGCCGGCCAGCGTGCGCTGGAACGGATCCGTTTGGCGGACCACAACCCGGAAAATGGCAATACCGAGGATTGCGAACAGGACCAACACCACAAGGGTGCCAACCAAGCCCAGCTCCTCGCCGATGATGGCGAAGATGAAGTCATTGTGTGCTTCCGGCAGCCAGTTGTATTTCTGCCGGCTTTGCCCGAGCCCCAAACCCGTCCAACTCCCCTGCGCCAGGCCGTACATGCCGTTGGTTGACTGGAAGTCGAAGTCGAACTGTTCGGTGCAGGTGGCCGAAGGATTACCGAGCCACGACGTGATCCGGCAAATCCGGTTGGCGCTGCTGAGGGTTCCCGCTGTTGCCCCGGCGGCGCCGATGAGGCCGACGATGGCCAGCATGCGGGCCGGAACACCGGCAAAATACAATGCAGCCACCATGATCGCCGCAATCACAATGACCGTTCCGAGGTCGTTGCCGAGCATGACCAGCACAATGACGAGGCCCGCTCCCGGGATGACGGGGATAATCACATGCCACCAGCTGGTGAGGTACTTTTCCTTCCGCGCGAGCACGGCAGCGATCCACACGCACAAGGCCAGCTTCGCGATCTCGGAGGGCTGGATGGTGATGCCGCCTATGTCCACCCAGTTCCGGTTGCCGTTGACGCTGTTGCCGATGACCTGCACCAGTACCAGCAGGACAACGACGATGCCAAAGCCCCACCAGGACAGCCGTTTCATCCAGTTCACGTTTGTCCGCGAGATGACGTACATGGCGATGAGGCCCATGACGCCGAAAGCTGCCTGCTTGAGGGCGTCCGCATACGGTGACTTGCCCTCGGAGATCGCTTCGACGCTCGAGGCCGACAGCACCATCATGACGCCGATGGCTGTCAGCGCCATGGCACACCCGAGGATGAGGTAGTAGGTGGAACTGTTGGGCGCCTTGCTGCGGCCTTCCAGCGCTTCCCAAAACTTCCTCACGTGTCCGCGAAGCCGGACCGGCTGCTTGGCCTTGGTCCGCTGGACGCTGGTCCGCTGGGAACCGGAGTCACCGGCGTCGGGCTCTTTGCCGCGGCTACGCGTGGGCGTGCTGACCATTGCTACTCCTCGGTGGTCTGTGCCTGCCCTTCCACGAGCTCGCGGACTGCCTGGATGAAAGCGTCGCCACGGTGAGCGTAGGAAGAGAACTGATCCATGGAGGCCGCGGCCGGTGCCATGAGGACGGTGTCGCCCGGGGCTGCCACATCGGCGGCCGAAGCTACGGCCTGGGCCATGATGGTCTCACCGAAAATTGGTGAGGCAACTGCGGTCTCCACTTCCTCAGTTTCACCCTTGGGCTGGAGGATCACGGGGACATCGGGCGCGTGTCGCCGCAGCGAACCTTCCAGGGCACCGGTGTCCGCACCGATCAGGACAACCGCCTTGAGCCGGTGGGCATGCTCCTTGACGAGGTCGTCATAGTTGACGCCTTTGGAGAGGCCGCCGGCGATCCACACGACGTTGGAGAAGGCGGAGAGGGCTGCGGACGCCGCATGCGGATTGGTGGCTTTGGAGTCGTTGACCCAGAGCACGTCGTTCTGCTTGGCAACCAACTGGATCCGGTGTTCACCGGGAAGGAAGTTGACCAGGCCCTGTTTCACCGCTGCCGGTTCCACTCCGTAGGCGCGGACCAAGGCAGCGGCCGCCAAGGCATTGGCCACCATGTGCCGGGGCGCTACCGGGCCGAGGTCGGCCAGGGCGGCGAGCTCGGCCGCAGAATCCTTGCGTTCGGCGATGAAGGCGCGGTCCACGAGCAAACCGTCCACGATCCCCACCATGCTGATGGCCGGGGTGTTGGTGGTGAAGGCGACCGCGCGGCAGCCTTCGATGACGTCCGCGTTTTCCACCATGCGTTCGGTCTCGATCTGCTCGGCGTTGTAGATTGCCGCCTTCTGCGTGTTCTCGTACACCTTGGCCTTGTCCGCCAAGTACGACTCATAGGAGCCATGCCAGTCCACGTGGTCCTCTGCAACGTTGAGGCACACGCTGGCCACTGGAGACAATGAATGGCTCCAGTGAAGCTGGAAGCTGGAGAGTTCCACCGCGAAGGCGTCGTAATCCACCGGGTCACGCAGGGCGTCCAGGATGGGTGTGCCCACGTTGCCCACGGCGATGGCTTTCAGTCCGGCCGCTTGCAGCATGGATTCCGTCATGCCCACAGTGGTGGTCTTGCCGTTGGTTCCGGTGATGGCCAACCAGTCGGCCGTCTTACGGCCTTCGCGCACTCTTAGACGCCATGCCAGTTCAACGTCACCCCACACGGGAATGTGCTTCCGTTTGGCGGCCGCGAGCAGGGCCTGGTCCGGACGCCACCCCGGCGAGGTGACAACGAGTTCGGGCTTTTCGCCTTCGATGAGCGGCAAGCTGTTCACGGCATCCTGCCCAAGGAGGACATCAACTGCACCCACGATCTTGAGGGTGTCGGCCTGGGCATGTGCCTTGGCCGTGGTGGATGCGTCCACAACCACCACCTTCGCCCCAAGTTCGATGAGCGTGTCCGCGGCGGCAAAGCCGGAGACGCCGATCCCGGTGACCACGACGCGGAGCCCGCTCCAGTCGGAGTCCCAACTGGTGAGCCCCTCAAGACGGTCGGAGACTGTTTCCGGGCTTGCGTTCACAGCAGCACCACCCATTCAGCGTAGAAAATTCCAAGGCCGGCAGCGACAAACAGGCCGGCGAGGATCCAGAACCGCACAACGACAGTCACTTCGGCCCAGCCCTTGAGTTCGAAGTGGTGCTGCAGCGGCGCCATCTTGAAGACGCGCTTGCCGCCGCTCAGCTTGAAGAAGCCGACCTGGATGATGACGGACAGGGTGATGAGGACGAACAGGCCGCCGATGAAGGCCAGGAGCAGTTCGGTCCTGGAGAGGATCGCGAATGCTGCCACGGCGCCGCCAATGGCCAGGGAACCGGTGTCGCCCATGAAGATCTTGGCGGGAGATGTGTTCCACCACAGGAAGCCCACCAAGGCCGCACTCAGTATTGCGGCGAGGAGCGCCAGGTCCATGGGGTCGCGCACTTGGTAGCAGCCGCTGCCCGCCTCCCTGGGGGACCCGCAGGCTTGGTTGTTCTGCCAGATGCCCATGATCGTATAGGCCCCGAACACCATGATGGATGCCCCGGCCGCGAGCCCGTCCAAACCGTCCGTGAGGTTCACGCCGTTGGTGGCTGCCGTGATGATCAGGTTGGACCACAGCACAAAGAGGATTGCCCCCAGGACGGTCCCGCCGAAGGCGAGGTCCAGCCAAGGGATGTCGCGGACCAGCGATATCTGCGTGGAGGCAGGGCGCAGACCGTCTTCGTTGGGGAACTGAAGGACCAGGACAGCGAAGATGATGCCCACGGCGGCTTGGAGTATCAGTTTGGCCTTGGCGTTGAGGCCCAGGCTCCGTTTGTTCGAAATCTTGATGTAGTCATCGAGGAAGCCTACAAAGCCCATACCCACCATGAGGAACAACAAAAGGAGGCCGGACGCCGATGGCCCGGGCGACCGCGGATTCATCAGCCACATGATGAGGTGGGTCACGAAGTAGCTGAGCAGCACGGCCGCCACCACCACGGTTCCGCCCATGGTCGGCGTGCCGCGTTTGGTGTGGTGCGATGTCGGTCCGTCATCGCGGATGAATTGCCCGTAGCTCTTGGCCACCAGGAACCGGATGAACAACGGGGTCCCGATGAGTGCCACCAGGAGGGCGACGCCTGCGCCGATCAAAAGTGCAATCACTGCAGCTCGTTCCCTTCGCTTGCGGCGCCGTTGGCCGCGCTTTCCCCGGTGGGCTCGGCCCGTGGGGGTAATGCTATCCGATCGCCCAAATGCCGCAGCCCAACACCGTTGGAGGACTTGAAGAGGACGAGGTCGCCGGGCCGGAGTTCGCTCTGCAGGATTTCATAGGCCTCTTCCACCGTCTCGGCGAATAGGCACTCGTCGCCCCAGGAGCCCTCTTGGATGGCGGATACGTACATGGCACGGGCTTCACGGCCCACCACCAGCAGGCGTGAGATGTTGAGCCGGACCACCTGCGTGCCCACTGCCGTGTGCTCGCGGATTGAATCGTCGCCGAGTTCCAGCATGGCACCGAGCACGGCCCACGTGCGGCGTCCCTGTCCGAGGTCGGCAAGGGTCCGCAAAGCGGCCCGCATCGACTCGGGATTGGCGTTGTAGGCGTCGTTGATGATGGTGACGCCGTCCGGCCGTTCGGTCCGTTCCATCCGCCAGCGGCTGGCTGCCGATTGGGAGCTCAGCGAGGCCGCGATGTCCGGTGCGGGGATGCCTGCCGCGAAAGCCGCTGAGGCTGCTGCCAGCAGGTTGGTCACGTGGTGACCGCCGATGAGCTTGCTGTGGACCGCAACGGAGGGCCCGCCGTCGGGCAATACCAGGTCAAAGTCCGGGTGGCCCTGGGCGTTCACCACCACGTTGCGGGCTTCCACTTCTTCGTTCGTTGCCGGGGAGGCCGTAAACCCAAGGACCTTGGCCCTGGTCCTGGTCCGCATCGCGGCCACCCTGCCGTCGTCGAGGTTGATGACAGCGGTACCCTCTTCGCCGAGCGCCTCCACCATTTCGCCTTTGGCCTTGGCAATGTTCTCGACGCCGCCGAATTCACCGGAATGCGCCGTCCCGACCACCAGGACCACGCCGATGTCCGGCTTGACCATGTCCGCGAGGTACTTGATGTGACCGATCCCCGTCGCACCCATCTCGATGACCAGGTAGCGGGTGTCTTCCGTTGCGGCAAAGACCGTCAGCGGGACGCCAACCTCTCCGTTGTAGGAACCCTGCGGCGCGACCGTAGGTCCGGCCTGGGACAAGATGCCCGCCAGGAGGTCCTTGGTGGTGGTCTTTCCCGCGGAACCGGTAATCCCGATCACCGTGAAGTCTTCACCCCGCCCGGCACGCTTGGCCCGAATCCGGCGTACGGCCTCGGCAGCCAGTTCGCCCATGGCCAGGACTGCGTCATCAACGACGACGGCGGGATACGGCGTACCGCCGGCATCGGCGACTTCGCGTTCGATCAGCGCCAAGACGGCACCACGTTCGAATGCAGCGGCAACAAAGTCGTGGCCGTCGGCGTGTTCGCCGGGCTTGGCCACGTACAGCGCGCCGGGGGTCGCTTCCCGCGAATCGGTGACGACGGAGGCGGGCACGAGCTCCCCGCTGCCGGTCAGGCGGCCATGGGTAATGTCGGCGATTTCAGCCGCAGTAAATGCAATCATCTCGGTTTAGGACTCTATCCGCTGGTCCGTTGAAACGCTGAATCCCTTGGATGTCAAGGCGGCCCGCAGTTCCACCCTGTCGTCCAGTGCCAGATTGACTCCCTTGACCTCCTGCCACACTTCGTGGCCACGGCCGGCCACAAGGATGGTGTCCTTGGAAGTGGCCAGTTCCACAGCAAGCCTGATGGCTTCGTCACGGGGGTGGGACTCGACAATTTCGCTGTCCAGTCCTTCTTTCTCAACGGCGGCACGTGCCCCGGCGAGGACATCCGCACGGATGGCGGCTGCGTCTTCGTCGTGGGGGTCATCGTCAGTGATGATGACTACGTCCGCGAGTCGCGCGGCGATCGCTCCCATGGTGGGCCGCTTGCCTTGGTCCCGCTGCCCGGTGGCTCCGAAGACCACAATGACCCGTGAACCCTCTTCGGCTGAGCGGACAGCCTTCAACGCGCGGGCAAGGGCATCGGGGTTGTGAGCAAAATCCACCACTGCCGCGGGCGCAGTGGAGATCAGCTGCATGCGGCCCGGCACGGAAACCGTGAAGGGATCGTGCTGGTCAAGTGCCGCTTGGAGCACTTCAAGGTCAACACCGGAAGCCGCCACCATGGCAGTCGCCAAAGCAGCGTTGGCCACGTTGAAATCACCGGGCAGGCCCGTGTGCACGCGCAGCGACCCGCCGTCCTTGTGCACGAGCTCGAATTCCGTCCCCAGTCCTCGGGAAGCAACCGAGGCAACGTGCCAGTCCGCCTCCACGTCATCAGGGGTGGTGGACAGCGTGGTGACCGGAATGTCCGCCATGCGTGCCAGTTGGCGGCCCCACCCGTCATCGACCGTCACCACGGCCTGCCGGGCACGGGCTGCCGTGAACAACTCGGCCTTGGTCCGGAAATACTCTTCCATGTCACCGTGGAGATCCAGGTGATCCTGCGTGAGGTTGGTGAAACCCGCGACGTCGAACATCACTCCGTCAACGCGATGGTACGAAATGGCGTGGGATGACACCTCCATCGACGCCGCCTCCAGGCCCCTTTCGCGCATGAGCGCCAAGAGGCCGTGGACATCGGTGGATTCGGGCGTCGTGAGCAGGCTTGGGATGGGATCGCCGCCGGCAAGGATCTCGATCGTCCCGATGAGGCCGGGCGTCTTGCCGAGCGCACGCAGCAAGGCATTGATGAAGTAGGTCGTGGTTGTCTTTCCGTTGGTTCCGGTGACACCGAAAAGGGTGGGGTGGCCACCTTCTGCGGGCTGGCTCCGGTAGATAAGGGCGGACAATCGCCCGACGGCGGTACGCGGCTCCTGGACAATCAGGACAGGAACGGGCTGCTCGCCTGCCAACGCAAGCTGGCGGGCACCGGCGTCGTCCGTCACCACCGCAACGGCACCGGACTCCACTGCCTGGGGCACGAAGTCGGCCCCGTGGCGCGAGGCTCCCGGCAACGCCATGTAGAGGTCCCCTGGCTCAACAGCCCGGGAATTAAGAGAAATACCCGTCACTCCCCCGCCCGAATCCTGCTCCGGAACGGTGACGCCGAGCACTTCGGCGATCTCCGACAACGGCACGGCCGCTACCGACCGGGGCCGGAACCCGGGCTCCCCGTCGTCGGGCGTCGTGGCGCTGGAATCTGCCTGATGGTGCTCTGACACGTGGTTCTCCAATGGTGCTCAGTGGAACGACCGGCTGGGGGCCAGCGGCGCCCGTTCGGTGGTGCGGGATCTGATCCTGGGCCGAAACAGGCGCCCAAGAAGCTTACTTGACGAACTGCGGCAAGCGCGCGGGTGTACCGGTGGACGGCGGGACGTTATAGGTCCGCAGCACTTGGGACATCACGGACCGGAACACGGGACCGTTGGTGATGCCGTAGATGCTTCCCTTCGGGCGCTGCAGGACGACTTCCACAATGAACCTGGGATCGTCCATGGGTGCCATTCCGACCATCGATGCCGTGTAGCCGTCAAAACCAGGGAGCCCGTCTTCACGGGGAGCCTGGGACGTTCCCGTCTTCGCCCCCACCCGGTAGCCGTCGATCGCGGCGTCCTTGATCTGCCCTTCGGTCACGGCGCTTTCGAGGATATCCCGCACTTGCTGCGCCGTTTCCTTGGAGACCACCTGCCGGGGATCCTTGGCCGGCACCTTCTGTTCCACGCCGTCGGGATCGATGTAACTGTCAATGAGCCTCGGCTGGAGCATGACGCCGTCATTGGCGATGCTTTGGTAGGCGCGCACCGTCTGCAGCGTCGACTGCGAAACGCCTTGCCCGAACAGCACCGTGTACTGCTGGCGGTCGTCCCACTGCTCCGGTTTTGCGAGGATGCCCGTGGCTTCAGCCGGGAGGCCCACCTCGGTCTTCTCGCCGATGCCGAACTTCCTCAGCCAGTCATAGCGCTGTTCCTTGCTCAACCTGCTGCCGGCCATAACGGTGCCTGTGTTCATCGACCAGCCCAGGATGCCGGCCAGCGTGCGTTCCTCGGTCCCGTGCTCGAAAGCATCAGTGAAGGTCTGGCCATCGATCGTGTAGGACGACGGGATAGTGAAATGGTCCAGGGGGCTGGACTTGCCTTCTTCGATGACCGCTGCCGCCGTGATCATCTTCTCCACCGAACCGGGCTCGTAAGCGGCAGTCACTGCCCGCACGCCGCGGTCTTTGGCATCGACCTTCCCGGGATCGTTGGGGTCCGGGGCATTCGTATCTGCCAAAGCGATCAGGTTGCCGGTCTTGGCGTCCATCACCACAATGACGCCCCATTCGGCGTTGAGCTTGTTGACCTGGCTTTGGATTGCCTGCTGGGCAAAGTACTGGATGTCGGTGTTGAGGGTCAGCTTAACGTCGCTGCCGTCCACTGCCGGAGTCAGCTCGTCGGTGGCGACCGGGATCCGCAGGCCGTCGGCGCCGATCTCGAAGACACGCTTGCCTTCGGTGCCACGCAGGATCTCGTCCTGGGTTTGCTCGATTCCGGCTTGGCCCGTAGTTCCATCCTGCAGGAAGCCAACAACCCCCCCGGCCACGCTGCCGTTGGGATAGACCCGCTTGCTCACGCCCTCTGCCGAGACCCCCGGGATCCGAAGCTTGGTGATGCGGTCTTCGAGCTCCGGCTTGATGTCTTTGGCCACTACGGCGTACTTCTTGTCGCCGGTCAGTGAGTCCCGCACCTTCGCGACGTCGGAACCCAGGAAGGTAGCCAGTTCCGAGATGCCCTGGTCCCTGGTGATCGTCTCAACGGTCTCAGTGTCCTGGTTATACCGCTTGAAGTCGGAGGTAGCGGTATTGAGGACCTGATCCACCACGATGTTGTAACGGATCACGCTGCTCGCCAGGACTGTTCCGTTCGCGTCGACGATCTTGCCGCGCTCGGCCGGGAGCACCTGGGGCGTGAGCCTGCTGGCCAGGGCAGCTTCTGCCATTCCGCCCATGTCCAGTCCCTGGACCATGAACAGCTTGCCGCCAACCACCAGCAGCAAGGTCAGCATGATCCCCAAACCAACCCGGAGGCGCTTCCTGGCCACCGGCACTTTCGTCTTCTTGGTTTTGCCGGAGTTATGCGCCACGTTGGTTCCTTGCTGCTGGCGTTGAATCGGTGGACGGTTGGTTACTGGCCGGGCGCCTTCTGCTGCGGAGCCGGTACGGATCCGCCGTGAAGCTCAGCAGACGGCGCGGCCGGAGCCGTTGAGGCGGCCGGCGGAGTAGCTGCCGGTGCGCTTGCCGCAGGCGCGGACGGTTTCAGGTTCTCCAGCGGCTCCTTGGTAGTCACGGAGGGAACCACATCAAGCTGGCCGGCGATCGCCGGGGGTGCGATCAGGGCCGAGGGATTGTCTCCCTTGACCGCAGGAGTGGCTTTGCCTGTAACCGTCATGGTGTTCACATCAATCTGGCCTTTGACAGTGGACTGGACCATTCCCAATTCTGCCGCCTTGGCAGCCAGGTTCTGGGGAGCTTCGAAGTTCTGCTTCTTCTGTGTCAGGTCCTGGTTCTCTTTGGTGAGGGTCGCCGCCTCGGCCTTAAGCTGCACCAAGCGGTACTGCGCGGTGGACACGGAGATATTGAGGACCAGTACCGTCAGCAGGGCCGCAGCCAACGCCAGGACGCACAAAACAACCACGGGCGTGCGGCGTTTGCCGGGTGCACTGCGCACCACGGAAAGTGGCGTGCGCGGCTTCCGGGCGGTGTCCGGCTTCCCCGCGGGAAGGACGCGCGCCGTGTTGCCCACAACCGAGGGCATTGTCTTAGCTGCGGCGGTGCTCATACGACTCTCCTCGGTTTGATGCGCTCCACGGCCCGCAACCGGGCAGACGCCGCGCGTGGGTTCTCGGCAATTTCCGCTGGGGTAGGCACCTCAGTGCCTTTGGTAAGGGTTTTGAGTTCCGGCTTGTGCTCTTCCAATTCAACGGGGAAACCCAAGGGAGCCGAAGACTTGGAACCTGCTTGGAAGACGGACTTCACGATCTTGTCTTCGAGGGAGTGGTAGGACATCACCACGACCCGGCCCCCCAACGCCGTTGCCGCAACTGCTGCCGGAACGGCCCGCTCCAGGACATCCAGTTCCTCGTTGACTTCAATGCGCAAGGCCTGGAAGGTTCGCTTGGCTGGGTGGCCACCGCTCTTTGCAGCGGCAGCTGGGACTACGGCCCGGATCTCTTCGACCAGCTCACCGGTGGTCGCAAACGGCTTCTGTTCGCGGGCTCGAACGATCCTGTTGGCGATCCTTCCGGCGAACTTCTCCTCGCCCCACTTACGGATAATGCGCACCAGGTCTTCTTCGCTGTACGTATTGACTACGTCTGCCGCTGTCTGGCCCCGGCTAGTGTCCATGCGCATGTCCAGCGGAGCATCGTAGGAGTAGGCGAAGCCCCGCTCCCGCTCGTCAAGCTGCAGGGAGGAAACACCCAGGTCCATGAGGACGCCGTGGACTTCGGGAATGCCGAGATCCTCCAGGACGTCGGCTATCTCGTCATAGACGGCATGAACCAGGTCCGTACGTGCGCTGAAGGGTTCAAGTCGCGCACCGGCAAGCGCCAAGGCCTCTTCGTCGCGATCGATTCCCACCAGATGCAGATCCCCGAAGCGCTGCAGCATGGCTTCGGAATGGCCGCCCATGCCAAGCGTGGCATCGATGACTACCGGCGTTTCCCCGCGTTTCCGTGCGGCTTCAAAACCGGGAGCCAAGAGATTGATGCAGCGGTCCTTCAAGACGGGCACGTGGCGTTCCGATGTCGGCTTCGCCGCGTCCTGCTCCTCCACGCTGCCTCCTCTTTCCTCACTAGCCCTGCTTGCGTCTTTCTTGGATCGGATCCCCATCCGCGCCTACCGTCCCGCCGGCCTGGCTCCGGGGAAGTTGAGCCAGGAAAGCAGAACGATGGGCGGCTGGAGATCCCATCCAAGAACAGGAGGACTCCCCCTACCGGCTAGAAGAAGCCCGGAAGATGGTCGTCATCCGTTTCTGAGAAGGCAGCTTCCTTCTCGGCGAGGTACTCATTCCAAGCCTCGGCGTCCCAGATCTCGGCCCGGGTACCGGCTCCAATAACAGCCAGCTCGCGGCCAAGCCCTGCGTATGCCCGAAGCGCCGGCGGAATCGTCACGCGCCCCTGCTTGTCAGGTACTTCGTCAGAGGCCCCGGACAGAAAGACCCGAATGTAATCACGAGCCTGCTTGGAGGACAGCGGTGCCTCCCGCATGGATTCGTGAATGCGTTCGAATTCCTTCTGACTGAAGACGTAAATGCATCGCTCCTGCCCCCGTGTGAGGACCAGGCCCGCCGCAAGCTCCTCACGGAACTTGGCGGGAAGTATGATCCGGCCCTTCTCATCGAGACGCGGCGAATGGGTGCCAAGAAACACCGGCCCACCGCCCCTCAACTAAGGTGCCCGCTCATACCCTGCTATGCCATTACCCTCTTATGTGCTCCACTTTACTCCACAAAGCACCACAGTCAACGTAGATGGACGCGTTTCTCCACCACTTTGGGTTTCCAGAGCGGCGCCGTGACGCGGAATTCCCGGCGATGGGGCGAGGTGGAGGCTCAGTCCCGCCCCGGGCGCGTTGTCCGGGGCGGGAGCAGCGCAGAACCAAGCGCATGCCGCCCTGGCCGGGGCCGCAGTGGGGACAAGTGGAGTAAGAACGTCCCCGAGGATGGAAGTGGAGGGCGCCGCGGGCCACAGGACCGGGCTGCGGGCCTGGACCGCAGAGCGGGCCATTCAACAGAGCGGGCGTTTATACGGGGCGGTCCGCTAAACAGAGCGGTCCGTTAAACAGAAAAAGGACCCGCAACGGGCCCGGCAATGATCGGCTTCGGGAATGCTCGGATTCAACAAAGCTGTGATTCCAGGATGTTGGGCGCTCCACAACTCCAGGGCGCCCCGCATCAATCGAGGACTCATAAGAAAAGAATCAAGGACCGGCAGGTCGCTGACTCAAGAGGGGCTGACTGAACAAGCTCACTGAAAATGCTGGCTGGCCACGCAGACTGAACAAGTCGCCCGGAAGCAAGTCGGCTTGGAGGAGGCTGTCAGGCAGCATCCATCAGCGCGTCGGCAAAAGGCGAACGGTCAGGAGTCGTCCCGGCGGCGTTCGTCCCAGCGCTCTTCGAGGCTGCTCATGAAGGAACTCTTCGACTTGGCCTTGCCCGGCTTGCCCTTCCGCCCCTTGGCGAATGCCGTACCGCGGAGTGTGGCGAAGTACACGCCGGCCCCCATGACAATGAAACCCAGAACTCCCACAAAGATTTGCTGGAGTGACACTCCAACGAGCAACAAAAGGATGCCTGCAATGGCGCCCAGCACACCTATGATGACGTGCCTGGTGGACCAGCTGCGGATGGGATCCGAACCCATGGTGTTGGCAAACTTTGGATCGTCCTCATGAAGCTGCTTCTCAAGTTGTTCGAGCAACTTCTGTTCGTGCTCCGACAGGGGCATCGCGACCTCCTTAAGTCAGCCGGCGTCTGGAAAAACCGTGGCTTGTGCGTCTGTGATTCAGAACGAACAAGCCTGAAAATTCGTTCCCCGTTACCCCCGCCGCCCTGGCGGATTTCCCGGGACCCGAACTTTCCGATCAGCAGTCCAGACGATCTGGATATTTGTACTCCTTAGGATAGTTTGTCCAGCGCTGTTCTGAAAGACGGCCTGAGCACACCTGACGGGGGCATTGCGGGCAATGCCGGGGGTCGGAGTCATTGGTCTTCCGCCTGCCTCGCCCGTTCCAGGAGAGCGGCCGGCAGGAGTGTCTTTGAACCAAAACGCTCAGCTACCCGGTCAAGGGCCTGCTCGGCAGCCCGCCAGTTGTCGTCCCTGCCATCCAGGCTCAATTGCATGGACGTCCGTGCGGCCGGTTCCAACTGTTCTGCCCTGACGCCCACCAAGCGCACGCTCTGGGCCCTCGGCCCCAGCGACTCAAGCAAACCAACTGCCACCTCATAGATCAACTGGGCACTGTCAACCGGCGTGTGCAGGGTCCGGCTTCTGGTAACGGTGGAGAAGTCCGCATACCGCAGCTTCAAGGCGATGGTACGGGCCAGCATGTCCGAGCTGCGGAGCCGGGTGGCGGTGCGATGGGAAAGCCTCAGCAACTCACGGTTGAGCAGTGCGGGATCAGTGGTGTCCGTGCTGAACGTCTCCTCCGCTCCGATGCTCTTTTCCAAGCGGGTGGGCGTCACGGGACGGGGATCGATTCCCAGGGAGAGCCTGTGCACGTGCTCGCCGGCGGCTCCGAGGACCTTCTTCAAGGACGCCACGGGAGTTGCTGCAACGTCGGCAACGGTCCTGATACCGAGGCGGGCAAGGACTTCGCCTGTTCGGCCACCCACGCCCCACAAGGCATTCACCGGAAGGCTGTGAAGGTAGGACAGGGTATCTTCCGCATCGATCTGCAGGATGCCGTCCGGCTTACACCGCGTGGAAGCTATTTTGGCCACGAACTTGGTGCCGGCGATGCCCACTGAGGCCGTGATGCCAAGCTCGGACTGAACCCGGGCCCGGATCATGTGCCCGATGTCCAAGGGGGATCCCAGGCGTCGGATGGCTCCCTTGACATCAAGGAACGCCTCATCCACGCTCAGTGGCTCCACGAGGTCCGTGATGGACGAGAAGATATTCATGATCTGCCCGGAGACCTGGTAGTAGAGCTTGTGCCTCGGTTCGATGATGATGGCGGCCGGACACATCCGCATGGCGATGGCCATGGGCATTGCGGACTTGACGCCGGTCGCCCTGGCTTCGTAGGACGCTGAGAGCACCACCGATCGCTCAGCCGGGAAGCCGACGATCACGGGTTTGCCCCGCAGGTCAGGCCTGCTGCGCAATTCGACGGACACGAAGAAGGCATCCATGTCCACGTGCAGAATGCTTGTCCGACGCATCTGCTGCAGCAATTCTTCCGGGGTGCGGTGGGACTTCCGGCTATCTCCAGGGCCGGATCCCGGTACATCGTGCCTCACAACGGCAATACTATGCCCGGCCACTGACTAAACTGGAGGCTCAGCCCGGCGTCAGCCCACGCCAAGCCCCGGTGTCACCCCAAGGAAGGACATCCCCGTGAAGCTCTCTGGAACTCCCCGAACGCGAGGGCTCGCCCTGCTCGCCGTTGGCGTTGCCATAACGGCCTCGGCCTGCACCCAGCCATCCGGCGGTTCTGCCGCCCCCTCCTCCGGAGCATCATCCAGCGCTCCCGTTTCGGCGTCACCTTCTGCGGGCAGTGCCTCTGCAACTGCAACGCCCTCCGGAAGCAGCACGGCCCCGGCACCGGCGCCGAGCGCAACCGCTACGGTCGGAGCGCTGGTTGAGGGTTTCCCCCAGCAGTTGATCCCCGTCATGCCCAAGACCTCGGTCCGGTCCAGCAGCTTCGATAAAGCAGCCTCCCCCGCCACGGTGGCACTGGTGGGCACCGTGAAGGCTCCGCCGGAGGGAGTGGTGGAGTTCTACAAGGCATCCTTGGAGGCCCAGGGCTTCAAGGTGGTTCCTGGTCCTGAAGCGGTGGGCAACGTCACGTCGATCGACTTCATCAGGGGCGATGGTGAAACCGTGAACCTGTCCGTGCGGCAGAAGGAAGGCGTTTCCACCTTCACTATTGGCGCCAACGTGGCGGCCGGTTCCGTTAAGTGAGTCCCGTGGAACAACTAGCCGAAGAGCAGTCAGCATTCATCGCAGGCGTTTCGGGAGAACTGACTTCCTTCTTGTCCGCCCAACAGGACCTTATGGCCCCCATTTCACCGGACGTTGCCCCGCTGCTGGACTCGATCTCCAACCTCGTGTCCGGAGGCAAGCGGATGCGCGCCCTGATGTGTTATTGGGGCTGGCGGGGGGCCGGCGGCGCAGCCGGGGATGACGAAATCCTCACAGCCGGCTGTGCCCTTGAACTGTTCCAGGCCGCCGCGTTGATCCACGACGACATTATTGACCGCTCCGACACCCGGCGGGGCGGCCCCAGCGTCCACAAGCGCTTCAGTCAACTGCATTCGGACAACGGCTGGGCCCTGGACGCTGAACGCTTCGGTCATGCGGCAGCAATACTCACCGGCGATCTTTGCCTGTCCTTCAGTGAAGAGGCCTTCACGCGCGTGGGACTTCGGGCCGCCGCAGGCACCGAAGCCCGCCGCATCTTCAACCTGATGCGCGCCGAGGTCATGGCAGGCCAATACCTGGACATCCTCGAAGAAGTGGCCGGACCCGTCCGGGACCGGTCCGGCTCGGTAGAGCGCGCCAAGGCGATCATCAGGTACAAATCGGCAAAATACTCCACTGAGCATCCACTCGCGCTGGGCGGGGCCTTGGCGGGAGCCTCAAAGGAACTGCTCGCGGGCTACTCGGACTTCTCGCTGCCCTTGGGTGAGGCCTTCCAAATGCGTGACGACGTTCTGGGGGTCTTCGGGGATCCGGAGACCACCGGAAAGCCAGCCGGGGATGACCTCCGCGAGGGCAAGCGCACTGTATTGGTTGGTTTCGCCATCAACATGGCTTCGGCGGATGACGCCGCCTACGTAGACCAAATGCTTGGAAAACCCGACCTGAACCAGGCTGAAGTTGACCGGATCCGTCACATTGTTGTCGAATGCGGTGCACTGGAAGCCACGGAGTCCCTCATTGCGGAACTTAGCAACACAGCTTTCGCGGCGCTGGAACAACTCCCCTTGGCAGAGTTGCCCTTGACGGCGCTCCGCCGCCTGGCGGAAGCCGCGGTCAGCCGAGCTGCTTAAAGAAGCTTTCCCGGGTTTCGATTTACTGAAGATGCACGACGGCGGCTGCTTGCCGCCGTCGGGCATCTTCAGTTGTGGCCTTGAACGGGCCAGCTACCACGCCAGGGACTGTGCACGCCGCCGGATTTCGGTCTTCCGGCCTTCCCGCAGCGCGTCGATGGGACGGCCACCCAGGGATTCGTCCGGGGTGAACAGCCAGATAATCAGTTCTTCGTCGTTGTAGCCGGCGTCCCCCAGGACGGCCACAGTGCCTTTGAGGCTGTCAACTACATGCCCGTCCTGGATGAACAAAGCAGGGATGGAACGAATTTTCCGTTCACCGCGTTTGATGGCCACCAGTGCGCGCTCATCAAGCAGTCCGTGCACTTTGGTGATGCTGACATCGAGCAGTTCGGCAACATCAGGCAAAGGCAACCAGTCGGAAACAAGGCTTTCTACATTACTCACGGAACAAGGTTGCCACGCCAACCCGCCGCTCGCCTAGCCGACAGTAAAAGGCCCCGCAGGAAAAGCATGCGGCCGGATCGCGGGAGGGCATTTTCACTTTTTGTTTTCCGGAATCCAGCGGATTTCTTGTGCCACGGGAATAAGTGTGAGAGATTCACACTGATCACATTCGTATCACGTACAACATTAGTAACATTGGCAACACTGGTAACAGCGGTCACACTGACCATCTCCGCTGCTAGACGAGGACACCATCCATGACCACGCCCCGCCCGACGAAACGAACCATGAGCATGCCGGTAATCGCGGCTACCACGGCTGCGCTTCCTGCCGTGGTCCTGTCCTCGCTCGCCGTGGCCCAGCCGGCCACCGCAGCGCCGGCTCCGCTACAGCGCAAGATCCCCGCTACCCTCGCTGCGGCCATGCAGGCCCAAGCGGCACAAAAGGCCGCTGTCATTCCGGCGCAGTCCGTCGCCTCCACGCTGCCTTCGGCGCTGCGACCGATGGCCCCTTCGACGCCGGACACCTACAAGATCGTCAGAGGCGACACCATCAGTGCCATCGCGCACCGGTTCAACCTGGATACGAACGATCTCCTGCGGCTGAACAACCTCACCGCCACCACGATCATTTACCCCGGGCAGACCATCAAGCTCACCGGCAGCGCCCCCAAGCCGGCGCAACCGGCACCTGCCCCGGCCGCCCCGGCACCGGCAACAAACGCCGCCGCGACCTACACCGTGGTTCCCGGCGACACCCTCAGCGCCATCGCGGCCAAGCACGGCGTCCCCCTGTCCAGCATCTTCAGCTGGAACAACCTGAGCGAAAGCTCCATCATCTACCCCGGCCAAAAGATCAAGGTCAGCGGGGGCAGTACCGCCCCGGCGCCGTCGGCCCCGGCACCCGCCACGCCGGCTGCGCCGTCGCCGGCCCTCGCCAACACCGGCAGCTACACCATCAAGGCAGGCGACACCCTGAGTGCCATTGCCTCACGCCTGGGAGTCTCCCTGTCCGCGCTCATGAGCGCGAACAACGTCACGGCCACCACCGTGATCTACCCCGGGCAGAAGCTGACGGTTCCGGGCAGCGGTGCCTTGCAGCCGGCCGGGGACACCAAGCCCCTGGTCCCAAGCACCTTCCTTGGCTTCACCTACCCGCCGGCCGTGGTCAGCTCCGCGAACGAAAACAAGGCGCTGTTGAATGCATCGCCGGTTCCCAGCAGGGCCGAGATGAAGACCATCGTTGCCGATACCGCCCGCCGCATGGGCGTCAGCCCATCCCTGGCCCTGGCATTCGCTGAGCAGGAGTCCGGCTTCGACCAGCGCGCCGTCTCCCCTGCCAATGCCATCGGCACCATGCAGGTGATTCCGTCGTCCGGACAGTGGGCTTCCGACCTGGTGGGCCGGAAGCTCAACCTCCTGGATCCGTACGACAATGCCACGGCCGGTGTGGCCATCATCCGTGCACTCATCGCCACCAGCAAGGACCTGGACACTGCGATCGCAGGCTACTACCAGGGCCAGTACTCCGTCAGCAAGTACGGCATGTACGACGACACCAAACGCTACGTCGAGTCGATCAAGGCGCGTCAACGCACGTTTGGCTAGACCTGGCCATGCTTCATGGGCGGGGCCCGGATTCCGCAGGAATTCGGGCCTTTTCCTTGCCTCGATTAGGATCATAGGGTGCAAGAAGCTACGCAGGACCACCTGATCGGCACAACTGTGGACGGGCGCTACCAGGTACGCTCACGCCTGGCCAGCGGCGGAATGTCCACGGTCTACTTGGCGACGGACCAGCGGTTGGAACGCGACGTCGCCCTCAAGGTTCTCCACCCCCACCTGGCGAACGACCAGGTGTTCCTGGAACGGTTGAGCCGCGAGGCAAAGTCGGCCGCGCGCCTCTCGCACCCGCACGTCGTGGGTGTCCTGGACCAAGGGGAGGATGGCCACATTGCCTATCTGGTGATGGAGTACGTCCAAGGCCACACCCTCAGGGACGTCCTCAACCAACAGGGCGCCCTGCCCCCGCGCCTGGCGCTGGCACTGTTGGATCCTGTCATCGAAGGGCTTGCTGCGGCGCACAACTCCGGCCTCATCCACAGGGACGTGAAGCCGGAGAACGTGCTGATCGCCGACGACGGACGCATCAAAGTGGGCGACTTTGGGCTGTCCCGGGCTGTCACGGCCACCACCAGTACAGGGGCTTTGATCGGCACGGTCGCCTACCTTGCGCCGGAGCTGGTGATGGGCCAGGCCGCCGATGCCCGCAGTGACATTTATTCCGCGGGCATCATGCTCTACGAAATGCTCACCGGACAACAGCCTTACGCCGGGGACTCCCCCATCCAAGTGGCCTACCAGCACGTCAACTCGTCCGTGGGCAAACCCTCGCAGCTTGCTCCGGGCCTGGCCCAGGACCTCGACGAACTGGTGCAATGGTGCACCGCGGTGGATGCCGAGAACAGGCCGGTGGACGGTACTGCCCTGCTCACGGAGCTGCGGCACATTCGAACCACGCTGAGCGACGAACAGCTCGACCACCGCCAGCCCTCCTCCACACCCGGCGCGATGCCCGCCGTACCGGGCCGCGGGGACGCCATGGATCAGCGCACGGAGTCTATCCGCACCACCGCCGCCCCGACCGAGTTCATTGCACAACAGAGCAATCCCACCACCGTGATGGCTGCTTCCGTCCCGCCCCGGCCCCGGCCGGGCGGGATAGTCTCCGGGGTGGATACGAGTACCCCGCAGCCAGGTAAGCGCGAGCTAAAACGGATGCAACGGCAAGAGGTCAAGGACCGCGCCCGGGCCGCAGCTACTCCGGTCCGTCCGCTGCGCGAGGGCAACCCTCGCAGGCGGGGAGTCATCTGGACGGTTGTGGTGGTGATCCTCGCCGTTCTGGCCGCGTCTGCCGGGTGGTTCTTCGGAATGGGCCCGGGTTCACCAGGCACCGTGCCCGAAGTGAAGAGCAAGACCGTAGCGGAAGCACAGCAGCTCCTGCGGACCGCAGGGTTCCAGTCGGAACCACGGGACGTCTTCGACGACGACATCCCGCCGGGCATGGCGGTCGGAACCGAACCGCCGCCCGGGTCCCAGGTCCGGAAATTCCAGCCCATCACGCTCTTTGTCTCCAAGGGGGCCCAGCTCTTCGCGTTGCCGGGCCTGACGGGAGGGACGCTGGACGAGGCCAAAGCTACCCTGAACGCTGCGGAAATGGCACTGGGCAACGTCACCGAAGCCTACGACGACAAAGTACCGGCCGGCGTCGTGCTTTCCCAGGACCCTGAGAAGGGCACCGAGGTGCGGCACGGCACCCCTGTGGCGCTGGTCGTCTCCAAAGGACCCCAGCCCATCCCGGTCCCCGATGTCCGTGGCCAGCCGCAGGACGCGGCTGTCAAGGCTATTCAGGATGCCGGGCTGAAGGCTGTCATCGCGCCTGAGACGGTCAACGACAAGACGGTGCCGAAGGGCGCAATCGTCTCGCAGGCACCGGCCAATGGAAACTTGTTCAAGGGTGACACCGTGACGCTGACGGTTTCCAAGGGCCCCAAAATGGTGAAGGTGCCTAGCTTCATTGGGAAGCAAGCCGGCGACGCCGAGCGGGAACTGAAGAAGCTGGGCTTCAAGGTTGAAGTCAACAAGATTCTCGGAGGCTTCTTCGGGACGGTGCGCGACCAGAACCCCGTCAACAACGAAGTCCCCGAAGGGTCAACGGTCACCCTGACGGTGGTCTAGCCGGGGACAAGCGAAAGGCGCGGCCCGACGATTCGGACCGCGCCTTTTGCTGTTTGCTGCCGGCGGACCTACCGCTTGGCGAGGGCCCCTGCCACCAGGAATGCCATCTCCAGCGACTGCATGTGGTTCAAACGCGGATCGCAAACGGATTCGTAACGGTCCAGGAAAGCGTCCTGGTCGATCGGATCGGCGCCGCCCAGGCACTCGGCAACGTCGTCACCGGTCATCTCGACGTGCAGGCCGCCAGGGACCGTACCGAGGGAGTGGTGCACTTCGAAGAAGCCGCGGACTTCATCAATGACGTCGTCAAAGTTACGGGTCTTGTAGCCGTTGGGCGAGGTGACGGTATTGCCGTGCATCGGATCCGTCACCCAGAGCACCTGGGCGCCCGAGGCAGTCACGCGTTCGACGACGGCGGGCAGCTTCTCGCGGATGTTCTTGGCGCCCATGCGGGTGATAAATGTCAGGCGGCCGGGTTCGCGGTTCGGGTCCAGCTTGTCGATCAACCGCAGGGCGTCGTCGCCGGACGTGCCGGGGCCAAGCTTGACGCCGATGGGGTTGCGGACCCGGGACAGGAAGTCCACGTGGGCGTGATCGAGTTCGCGGGTCCGCTCGCCGATCCAAAGGAAATGCGCCGACGTGTCGTAGGGCAGGCCGGTGCGCGAGTCGATGCGGGTGAGGGCCCGCTCGTAGTCGAGCAGGAGGGCCTCGTGGCTGGCGAAGAACTCCACCCGCTTGAGGGCTTCGAAGTCAGCCCCGCAGGAATCCATGAATTTGATGGCACGGTCGATGTCGCGGGCCAGGGACTCGTAGCGTGCGTGTGCAGGGTTCTCGGTGAAGCCCTTGTTCCACTGGTGCACCAGGCGAAGGTCAGCAAAGCCGCCTTGCGTGAACGCACGGATGAGGTTGAGCGTGGAAGCAGACGTGCGGTAGGCCTGCAACATCCTTCCGGCGTCGTGCGCGCGTGACTCAGGGGTGAAGTCGTAGCCGTTGACGATGTCTCCCCGGTAAGCCGGGAGGGTCACGCCGTTTCGGGTCTCGTCGTTCGAGGACCTGGGCTTGGCGAACTGACCGGCCATGCGGCCCATCTTGATGACGGGCATGGCGGCACCGTAGGTGAGGACAACGGCCATCTGCAGGATGGTCTTGACCCGGGCGCTGATCTTGTCAGCCGTGGCTGCCTCGAAAGTCTCCGCGCAGTCACCGCCCTGCAAGAGGAAGGCCTTGCCCTGCGCTGCCGCAGCCAAACGGTCCCGCAGGACGTCCACCTCGCCGGCAAAAACCAGCGGCGGCACGATCGAGAGTTCCTTGACCGTGGCCTTGAAGACTTCCTGGTCTGCCCATGAAGGCTGCTGGGAAATGGGCAGGTCCCGCCAGGCGTCAAGCCCGGGGTAGTCCGCCGCGCCGCTCTGGGCGGTGCTCGCAAGCGGATCTGCTGCTGATGGTGCGGGGTTCGCGGATAGCTCAGTCACCCTACAAGAGTAGTAGCCTTCGCCGGGGTTGGGGCACTGCTGCCGTAACCCACCCGGCGGGAGGCGTCACAGTTTCCCGGAACCCCCGGCAGTGTCATCGCCGGGCTCGGCTACGGGCTCATCGCGGTCTTCGGCAATATCACTCGGCGACTCCTCTGCGGCTTCAACCTTGTGCACCGGCTCGGGCCCCTTGCCCGCCAGCCGTGCTTTGACCACCGCAGCGTATTCGTCCAAATATTCCTGGCCGGAAAGCCGCATCAGTTCGTACATGATCTGGTCTGTCACAGCGCGTTGGATGACCCTGTCATCTTCCATGCCGTAGTAGCGGCTGAAGTCCAAGGGCTGCCCGAAGATGATCCCGATCCGGCGGATGTTGGGCAGTCGCTTGCCGATCGGCTGCACCTTCTCGGTGCCGATCATCGCCACCGGTATGACGGGAACCCGCGACTGCAGGGCGAGCCTGGCTACGCCCACCTTGCCGCGGTACAACCGGGCGTCGGGACTGCGGGTCCCTTCCGGGTAGATGCCCAGCAGGCCCCCGGAGTTGAGCACGTCTTTTCCGGCTTGCAGGGACATTTCGGAGGCAGCGCCCCCGGAGCGGTCCATGGGCAGCTGGTTGCTGAGCCTGAAGAACAGCGCCGTCAGCCGGCCCTTGATTCCCTTGCCCGTGAAGTACTCCGACTTGGCCAGGAAGATCACGGGACGGTGAACCATCAACGGGAGGAAAATGGAGTCCGAAAAGGACAAGTGGTTGGAGGCGAGGATCGCGGCACCCGTCTCGGGGACGTTGTCCAAACCCTTGACCCACGGCCTGAACAACAGTTTCAGGACGGGACCCAGGAAGATCCTCTTCATGACCCAATAGAACACGCTCGTCCTCTCACCACCGCCGGCTTGGCTGTTCCGGCCGCTTCAGGCCGGGATTCAACAGCAACCCTACTCCAGTGAGAAATGCGTGGAACAGTGACACGATGGTGCCATGACGGAACGCAACCAACCCGGCGCCCCGCTCGCTTTCCATCACCCGGGGCACGGTGAAAATGCTTCGACGGGCGTAGCCATCTGCCATGGATTCACCGGCAGTCCCCGCAGCATCCTGCCTTGGGCCGAATACCTCGCCGGGCAGGGTTTCGCCGTCTCGGTCCCCCTCCTTCCCGGGCATGGAACAAACTGGCGTGACCTGGCCACCACCACATGGCAGGACTGGTACCGGACGTTCGAATCCAGCTACCTCGACCTCGAGGCAAAGACGGATGCTTGCTTCGTGGCCGGCCTGTCCATGGGTGGAGCCGTGGCACTGCGGGCAGCTTCCAGGCACCCCGTGCCGGGCGTGGTCCTGGTCAACCCCGGCCTTAGCTTCTACGATCGCAGGGTCCGCTACATAGGTGCCCTCAAATACGTCATGCGCACCACCACGCCCATCGAAGAGGAAGCGCCAACGGCCGCAGTCACTGAGGACGGCGATTACTCGAAGACGCCGTTGGCGTCCGTCCACGAACTCAAGAAGCTTTTCGGCCAGGCCACACGCGCCCTCCCCCATGTCAAGGCGCCGGCTTTGGTCTTCAAGTCCGCCGTGGACGGTGTCATTCCGCCAAGCTCCCTCAAAGCCATCACCAAGCACATGGATCAGGAACAGCTGAAGGTGGTCCGGCTGCCAAGAAGCGGACATGTGGCCACCCTGGACGTCGATGCACCGACCATCTTCGAAGAATCAGCACGGTTTTTGCGTCAACATGCCAAGGACAGAGTAGCCTCGGAGACATCATGAAAGTGCTTCCCGATTTCTCGCCCTTCCGCAGCGCCTTCTCCGGTACCGGCCCAAGGGTGGGCGTCGTCATGTCCCACGGGTTCACGGGTTCCCCGCACAGCGTCCGGCCTTGGGCCGAGCACCTGGCGGCGGCCGGTTTTGCGGTTAACCTTCCGTTGCTGCCCGGCCACGGAACCACATGGCAGGACATGGCCACGCGGTCGTGGCGGGAATGGCACAGGGCGGTGGACGATGCTTACCTGGAAATGGCGTCCGAATGCGATTACGTCTTCGCCGCCGGCTTGTCTATGGGCGGCACGCTGGCCTTGCGCATAGCTGCCACCCGGCCCGTGGCAGGGACCATCGTGGTCAATCCGGGAATGGTGCTCGATGACCCGCGGGCCGCAGTCGTTGCGGCCCTGAAGTACGTGGTCAAAAGCACTCCGGCGATTGCCAACGATATCCTCAAGCCGGACCAGGACGAGGGCGCCTACGCCCGGACCCCCGTAGCCGCGGCCCACCAGTTGAAGAAGATGTATAAAGACACTGCGGGAATCCTCCCCCGCATAACGGCTCCTGTCAGGGTGTTCCGGTCCACGGTGGACAAGGTCGTCTCGAATGCCAGCCTGCAGTTCCTGCAGTCGCGGGTCCAGGCTCCCGTTGAAATCAGCTACCTCGACAACAGCTACCACGTGGCCACGCTGGACAACGACGCCCCGGCCATCTTTGCCGGCACGGTGGACTTCATGAACAAACGGCTTGGCGACCTCGCGTCCGGGGACCGCTCGCTGGATAGGGACAAAGCCAATGACCAGGCCTGATCCGGACCCTGCCGACCAGAGCGCCAATAAGGACGACGACGCCGTTTGGCAGGATTTGGTGGCGCGGCTGGAGTCTACGTCGTCCTCCTCCGGGGATTCCGCAGAGGAGCACGGGCGGCCGGATGCCGGGGCACCCGGCAGTGTACCGCTGGCGCAGAAGCCTTTCAGCGCGTTCGACCCCCTGGGGTTGGCGACGTCTGCGACACCGGCAGAAGACCCCGACGAGGATCGCCCGGATCGCCGTAACGGCCAGGAAGAGTCTCCGGCAGGGCCACGGGATTACGAGGTCGACGACGCTGATGACGGCGATTTCGTCCCGGAAGAACCGCCCAGCCTTGCCGGAACCGAACCATTGACCATGCTGGCCTGGCTCGGTGCGGTGGGCGGTCCCATCGCACTCCTGTTCACTGCGATGTTCTGGCGGTCCGCCCCGCTGGCGGCCGTCCTGGGGATTGTTGCGGCGTTCGTGGCCTCGGTGGTGTACCTGATCATGCGGTTGCCACATGAAAAAGACGAGTACGACGACGGCGCCCGCATCTGAAGTGCCTCGGCGCCCGCATGCAAGTGCCTGCGCGGCGCTGCGTTGACCACCGGAGTTGGCCACCGGACTTGATCGTCGAGGGCGGGGCGTTAGCTGTAGGCCCGTCCGCTGACGCGGGAGAGATCCGCTGCGCCGATCATTCCCGCCCGCGGACCAAGCGCCGCGAGCTCGATCCGGGCCATGGGCCTGAAGCCCCTGCCCGTCAGGTTTTTGGCAAAAGCCGCCCTGGCTGGATCGGCGAGGAGGTCGCCGGCGTCGCACAACCCGCCGCCGATGACGAACATGCCGGGATCCAGCGCGGCAGCGAGGTTGGCCAAACCCAGCCCCAGCCACTCGCCCTGATCTGCGATGAGTTCCCTGGACGTGGCATCGCCGGCCAGCGCCAGCGCCGTGATGGTTGCCCCGGTGATGCTGTCCGCGTCACCACCGGCTTTCTCCAGGAGGGCGCGGCCTTCCGGGGAATTCGTCTTCACCAGTTGCCGTGCCTCGCGTCCCAGGGCATTGCCTGAGGCGTACTGTTCCCAGCAGCCACGGTTGCCGCATTCACAGCGGTGTCCGCCGGGGAAAATGATCTGGTGGCCGAATTCGCCGGCGACGCCATAGCGGCCGCGCTCTACGCGGCCGTCCATCACCATGGCGCCCCCGATTCCGGTACCCAGGGTGATGCAGACCAGCCGGCTCTCCCCCTGCCCCGCACCGAAGCGCCACTCCGCCCAGGCGGCGGCATCGGCGTCGTTCGTAAGCAGCACCGGGCGCCGCAGCAGGTTCTGCAGGCTGTCCCTCAGTGGCTCGTTGCGCCAGGCCAGATGGGGACTGAACAGCACCGTGCCGCCGTCGAGGTCCATCCATCCGGCTGCACCGATTCCGACAGAAGAGATGCGATGCCCGGCGCTCAACTCATCAACGAGTTCCACTATGGTGCGCTCCACCGCGCGCGGGTCCGCTCCCGGAGTTGACCGGCGGGCTTCGGCCAGGACGCGGCCGTCGGCGTCCACGACGCCCGCTGCCACTTTTGTTCCGCCGATGTCGATGCCGATGGCAAGTCCCCTGCGGCCAAGATGGTTCCGCCGGGGTGCCCAGGGAACATCTTTGCGGGATCCGAAGGAGGGCCGGAGCCCGGGGCGCGAACTGGACCGGTGTTGGGGCATCCCATCATCCTATTCCGCGTGCCTCCGCGAGAAACGCTCCGAGGGCGCCGGAAGGCCCTTTATGGCGTGAAGTTGCCCAAAACGGCAGCGAATCCGTAAAGTTACTCGCCAGTAGGTGAAATCGGACACACTTCCTCGAGTCGGCATACTAGAGTGAAAAGTGCCCCTCGCGGCCCGTGGATATCAAAGGAGCTACCGTGCGCGAATTTAGTGTTCCTCCCCTTATTAATGTTTCCCCTGAAACCAACATCACGGACCTTGTTATCCGGGAGGCCGCAAAGGCGTCCAATCCAGCGCTTTTCGCCAAGCTGGACGGTGCAGGTCAGTGGCAGGACATCCGCGCAACGGAGTTCCTGGCCGACGTGAAGGTCCTCGCCAAAGGTCTCATCGCCAGCGGCGTGGGACCCGGAGACCGCGTTGGCATCATGTCCCGCACCCGCTACGAGTGGTCGCTGGTGGATTTCGCGATCTGGTTTGCCGGAGCCGTTTCGGTGCCGATCTACGAAACATCGTCTCCTTCGCAGGTGGCATGGAATCTTGGCGACTCCGCGGCCGTGGCGGCCTTCGGTGAAAGCGCCCACCATGAGAACGTCATCCGCCAGGCCGTAGCTGCGGAAGACATCAGTTCCGTGGCACACGTCTGGCAATTGGACGGAGCAGGACTCGACGTCCTGCGTGCTGCCGGTTCGGGGGTCTCCGACGAGCAACTGGAAGCCCGCCGTTCGGCAGCCGGCCTCAATGACCTGGCCACGATCATCTACACCTCCGGCACCACCGGCCGCCCCAAGGGTTGTGAGCTGACCCACGGCAACTTTGTCGAGTTGTCCGAGAACGCCAGACTTGCCATCCCGGAAGTGGTCAAGGAATCGGCCAAGACCATCATGTTCCTTCCCCTCGCCCACGTGTTCGCCCGGTTCATCTCCGTGCTTGCCGTGGCCGGCGGAGTCAAAGTGGCGCACACGCCGGACATCAAGAACCTGTTGGCCGACCTGCAAAGCTTCCAGCCAACGTTCATCCTCGCCGTTCCCAGGGTGTTCGAAAAGGTCTACAACTCCGCACTGACCAAAGCCGAAGACGGCGGCAAGGGCGCCATCTTCCACCGCGCTGCGGACACCGCGATTGCCTACTCGAAGGCCCGGGAGTCCGGATCCGTGGGGCTGGGCCTCAAGCTCAAGCATGCCTTGTTCGACAAACTGGTCTACGGCAAGCTGCGGGCCGCCATGGGCGGCCAGGTGTCCCACGCCGTCTCCGGCGGAGGGCCGCTCGGAGAGCGCCTGGGCCACTTCTTCCAAGGGATCGGCCTGCAGATCCTGGAAGGATACGGCCTGACGGAGACCACTGCACCCATCTCCGTCAACCGCCCGTCCCGGATCAAGATCGGTACGGTGGGCGCTCCCCTGCCGGGCAACTCGGTGAAGATCGCCGACGACGGCGAGATTCTCGCCAAGGGAGTGTGCGTGATGCGCGGCTACCACGGGCGCGAGGACCTCACCGCCGAAACGTTCGACGACGGGTGGTTCCGTACCGGCGACATCGGACAGTTGGATGGCGACGGCTTCCTCAAGATCACCGGCCGCAAAAAGGAAATCATTGTCACTGCCGGCGGCAAGAACGTGGTGCCGGCATTGCTCGAAGACCAGATCCGGGCGGATGCGCTCGTCTCCCAGGTGCTGGTGGTCGGCGACAACCGCCCCTTCATCGGCGCACTGGTGACCCTGGACGAGGAAGCCCTGCCCGGATGGCTGGAGCGCCACGGCCTGCCCTCGACGACGTCACTGGACGAAGCCGCCAACCACGCCGTGGTGAAAGCTGCCGTTCAGGAGCTCATCAGCAAGGCCAACCAGTCCGTGTCCCAGGCCGAGGCCATCAAGGCTTTCCGGATCGTCGCCTCCGACTTCACTGAAGCGTCCGGCCACCTCACCCCTTCCCTCAAGGTCAAGAGGGCCCAGGTCATGAAGGATTTCGACGCCGTGATTGAAGAGATGTACTCCGCTCCCCGCGCAGGCTGAGCAAGAAATACGCAAACCCTAAAAGGCGGCACATACACGCGAGCCCCGCCGGAACTGTTCTGAACAGTTCCGGCGGGGCTCTTTTGCGCTCCCTGGTTTTCCGGGTCCGGTCGGGCTAGCCCACTACGAGGAGCAAGTCCCCGCCCTGGACCTGTTCGACCGAGGAGATGGCCAGGCGGGAGACCTTGCCGGCCACCGGCGTCGTGATGGACGCTTCCATCTTCATTGCCTCGATCGTGGCCACCGTATCGCCGGCCTTGACCTCGTCGCCCTCCTTCACCGTGACCGTGACGGCCCCCGCGAACGGTGCGGCAACCTGGCCCGGCTGGGCGGGGTCGGCCTTCTCTGCAGCCTTGACGTTGCTGACGACGGAACGGTCGCGGACAACCACGGGACGCGATTGGCCGTTAAGTGTGCACATCACCGTCCGCATGCCCTTCTCGTCCGGGTCGGAGACGGCTTCGAGCTGGGCGATCAGGCGGACACCCTTTTCCAACTCGATGACGTGCTCCTGGCCGCGCTGCAGGCCATACAAGTAGTCGCGGGTGTCAAGGACAGAGACGTTGCCATAGGTTTCAAGGCTCTTGAGGTAGTCCTTGGTGGGCCCGGCGAAAAGCAGGCGGTTCAGCGTCTGCTGGCGCGTCTTCGAGTCGGCTTTGAGGGCGGCACTGTCTTCGGCGCTGATCTCTACATCGCGTACCTTGACGCTCCTGCCCTGGAGGGCCTTGGTGCGGAACGGCTCAGGCCAGCCTCCGGGAGGATCTCCAAGCTCGCCGGACAGGAAACCGATCACGGAATCGGGGATGTCGTAGTTCTGCGGGTTCTCGTTGAAGTCCGCAGGATCGGCGTTCAGGCCCACCAAGTGGAGGGCGAGGTCGCCGACGACCTTCGATGACGGGGTCACCTTGACCAGGCGCCCGAGGATCCGGTCGGCGGCGGTGTACATATCCTCAATGGCTTCGAACTGTTCACCGAGTCCCAGGGCAATGGCCTGCTGCCGAAGGTTGGACAGCTGGCCGCCCGGGATCTCGTGCTTGTAGACCCGGCCTGTGGGACCCGGAAGGCCCGACTCGAACGGTGCGTAGACGCGGCGCACTGCTTCCCAGTAGGGCTCCAGGGCGCCGACGTTTTCCAGGCTGAGGCCCGTATCCCGAGGGGTGTTGGCCAAAGCGGCAACCAACGCCGACGCAGCCGGCTGGCTGGTGGTGCCGGCCAGGGACGCCGCGGCGACGTCCACCGCGTCAACTCCGGCCTCGACGGCGGCGAGCAGGGTGGCGAGCTGTCCGCCTGCGGTGTCGTGCGTGTGCAGGTGGACCGGGAGGTCGAAGCGCTCGCGCAGGGCCGAAACCAGCTTGGCGGCGGCGGCCGGACGCAGGAGTCCCGCCATGTCCTTGATGGCCAGGATGTGGGCGCCGGCGTCGACGATCTTCTGGGCCAGGTCCAGGTAGTAGTCCAGGGTGTACAGGTCCTCTTCCGGATCCAGGAGGTTGCCGGTGTAGCAAAGTGCCACTTCGGCCACTGCCGTTCCTGTTGCCCGGACTGCGCGGATGGCCGGAGCCATCTGGTTCACGTCGTTCAGGGCATCGAAGATCCGGAAGATGTCGATGCCGGTCGCGGCGGCTTCGTTGACGAATGCCTCCGTGACCTCCTCGGGGTACGGCGTGTAGCCCACCGTGTTGCGTCCACGGAGCAACATCTGGATGCACGTGTTGGGCAGCGCCTGGCGCAAAGCAGCCAAGCGGTCCCAGGGGTCCTCACCAAGGAAGCGGAGCGCGACGTCGTACGTTGCACCGCCCCAGGCCTCCACGGACAGAAGCTCGGGCAGCAATGCCGTCACGGCCGGCCCGGCGGCCACGAGGTCGCGGGTACGGACGCGGGTGGCCAACAGCGACTGGTGTGCATCACGGAACGTGGTGTCCGTAACCGCCAGGGCTTCCTGCTCGCGCAGCGCCTTCGCGAAGCCCTCCGGACCCAGTTCAAGCAGCCGCTGGCGGGAGCCCGACGTCGGCACGGGACCATCGATGACCGGCAGCTTGCTGGCGGGGTCCGACTGGACTTTCAGGTCGCCGTTGGGCTTGTTGACCGTGACATCGGCAAGCCAGGTGAGCAGCTTGGTGCCGCGGTCCGAAGGGATGTGCGACTTCAGCAATTCAGGGCGCTTGTCGATGAAGTCAGTAGCAACGTTCCCGGCGTTGAAGTCCGGATCTGCCAGCACTGCCTGGAGGAAAGGAATGTTGGTGGATACGCCACGGATGCGGAACTCGGCCAGGCCACGGCGGGCACGGGCAACGGCAGTGGGGTAATCGCGTCCGCGGCAGGTCAGCTTCACCAGCATCGAGTCGAAGTGCGGGCTGATTTCCGCGCCCGAGTAAACCGTCCCGCCGTCGAGCCGAACGCCGGCACCGCCGGCTGAGCGGTAGCCCGTGATCTTTCCGACGTCCGGGCGGAAACCGTTGGCAGGGTCCTCGGTGGTGATACGGCACTGGAGCGCAGCACCCTTGATGGACACGGTGTCCTGGCTCAGTCCGAGATCGGCCAGCGTCTCCCCCGAGGCAATACGCATCTGCGACTGCACCAGGTCCACGTCGGTGATTTCCTCGGTGACGGTGTGCTCCACCTGGATGCGGGGGTTCATTTCGATGAAGACGTGCTGGCCTGCGCGGGCACCTTCGGTGTCAACCAGGAACTCGACCGTTCCGGCGTTGACGTAGTTCAAGGCTTTCGCGAACGCGACGGCGTCGCGGTACAGGGCCTGGCGGATGTTGTCGTCCAGGTTCGGCGCCGGGGCGATTTCCACCACCTTCTGGTGGCGGCGCTGAAGCGAACAGTCACGCTCGAAGAGGTGCATGACGTTGCCCTCGGCGTCGGCCAGGATTTGGACCTCGATGTGGCGGGGGCGCAGCACGGCCTGCTCAAGGAACATCGTGGGATCACCGAACGCGGCGTCGGCTTCGCGCATCGCGGACTGCAATGCTTCCGGGAGCGCTTCGCGGGTTTCCACACGGCGCATGCCGCGACCACCGCCACCGGCCACCGCCTTGGCGAAAATGGGGAAACCGATCTCGTCCGCTGCGGCAATCAGCTCATCCAGGTCCTTGGACGGCTTGCTGGACTTGAGGACGGGAACACCTGCTTTGCGGGCGGCTTCCAAGGCGGCAACCTTGTTTCCGGCAAGTTCCAGCACTTCAGCCGGGGGGCCCACGAACGTGATGCCGGCAGCCTTTGCGGCGCGGGCGAGGTCCGGATTCTCGGACAGGAACCCGTAGCCCGGGTAAATAGCATCAGCGCCGGCTTCTTTGGCGACGCGGATGACTTCGTCTACGTCGAGGTAGGCGCGGACGGGATGACCCACCTCGCCAATCAGGTACGCTTCGTCCGCTTTCTGCCGATGGATCGAGTTGCGATCCTCGTACGGAAAGACAGCCACGGTCTTGGCGCCCAGTTCATAACCAGCGCGAAAAGCCCTGATCGCGATCTCGCCGCGATTGGCCACCAGAATTTTCGAAAACATGCTTCTCCTGCATCATTGCGGTGGATCGGTCGGTGGTCACAGTGTGTAGTGCCGCCAGCATCAAACACAAATCTTTGTGGCAACCATCACAAAGGATTCGTCATCTGCACTGTATATACGTACGCGCGCGTCCGCTGCGTGATATATCGCAGCTTCCCGATGCGCCCCGTGGCGCGTAGAAATCGGGATTCCGGGAGCACGCAACATATGATGTTGAAGGGGCTTCGGCAAGCCCCGGCTCCGATTATCCCGGAGTTGAAAACAGCGCGATACGGCAACCGGCGTTAGGTTTTGGGTAACAAGTGCAAGTAGTCAGCATCAGCAGCCTCAAGGGCGGCGTGGGAAAGACCTCTGTGACCACCGGCCTCGCTTCTGCGGCCCTCGCGGCAGGGATCTCCACACTGGTAGTGGACCTTGACCCCCACGCTGATGCCACCACAGCCCTCGGCGTCCAACCCAACGGAAAGCTCGACGTTGGCCGGATGCTCAAGAGCCCCCGCAAGGCAAAGCTGGCAGAGAACGTCTCCCCCAGCAGCTGGATTGCCAACGGTTCCAGTGACGGCACCTTGGACGTTGCGGTAGGTTCAGCGTTGACCGGAATCTATGATCGCCCCGACCTCGGCCGACGCGATCTCCGGAGGCTCTCCGGAGTTCTCGCCGGGACATCCAGCTACGACTTGGTGCTGGTTGACTGCCCGCCGTCCCTCAACGGGCTGACCCGCATGGCCTGGAGTGCCAGCGACCGCGTAGTACTCGTTGCCGAGCCGGGGCTCTTTTCCGTTGCGGGAACCGAGCGCACCATGCGGGCCATCCAACTGTTCCGGCAGGAGTTTGCCCCGAACCTCGCACCGGCGGGCATCGTCGCCAACCGTGTGCGGACGGGCTCCACCGAGCACACGTTCCGGCTTGCCGAGATGGAGTCAATGTTCGGTGATCTGCTGCTGACCCCGCACATTCCGGAACAGGCCAACTGGCAGCAGATTCAAGGCGCTGCACATTCCGTCCATCACTGGCCGGGCGACTCCGCCAAGAACGCCGCGAAGCTCTTCGACGCCCTGCTGGAGAGCCTCCTGAAGAACCAGACGAGTTTCAGGGACCGTCGGCAACGCCAGTAAGGAGGCAGAAGACAGAAGAAAGCCGCCCCCGACAAACGTCGGACGGGCGGCTTTCTTCTGAAATCGGAGTTATCCAATCCGACGCGCAACGCGCCGCTTGCTCAATTCGTCGTCGGGAAAGGACTGCTCCGCTGCATGCTCACTCGGCAGAGCGGCCAAACTTCCTTCAACTTCACGCCATACGCGTCCAACGGCGATGCCAAAGACGCCCTGGCCGCCCTGGACGAGGTCAATCACTTCATCCGCCGACGTACATTCGTAGACGCTCGCGCCGTCGCTCATCAGTGTGATCTGCGCAAGGTCCTCAACGCCCCGCTCGCGCAGGTGTTCAACGGCAGTACGGATCTGCTGGAGGGACACGCCGGTGTCCAGAAGGCGTTTGACGACTTTGAGCACGAGGATGTCACGGAAACCGTAAAGCCGCTGGGAGCCTGAACCCGCAGCTCCGCGGACTGCCGGCTCTACCAACCCGGTCCGCGCCCAGTAGTCGAGCTGGCGGTAGGTGATGCCGGCGGCTTTGCATGCTGTGGGGCCGCGGTAGCCTGCGTCCTCGTCCAGCACGGGAAGGTCCTCGGTGAAGAGCAGACCTTGGGCGCCGGCTGCGGGCGCAGCAATGCCGGACGGGGCCTGCTTCAACTCGCCTGCTTCGCCTTTCGGACTCACGTGACCTCCTTGTTGTCAGCTCCCCTGGGGATGGTGCACACACTCAACACGAACGCCGAAATTCAGCCGTGTAATTCCCACAAGTCCGCACCTTCCAGTGTGACTTGCGTCGCGAGCGTATGCAACGGGAACTTGATACTTCGACGTTAGGCCCGCGAGGGCCCGAGGTCAAAGACGTTGGGCTCCAAAAGTGGTCGTGTCGAAAGTTTCACCCTCAACTTTAGGTTGAGGGTCGGTTAACCTTCGAAATCCTCGGGCTCAACGTCGTCAAGAAACTCCCGGAAGCGGCGCAGCTCCCGTTCCTCATCGACGCTGGGATCCGGCTCGGAGTCCTCGCCCTCATCATGTTCGGTGATACGGACCCCGGCCTCCTCCATCACGGCATCGGCGCACCAGATGCGGCACTTTGCGCGCAAGGCCAAGGCCAGGGCGTCCGACGCGCGTGAGCTGACCACCGTGCCGTCGTCGAACTGCAGCTGTCCGTAGAAGATGTTGTCCTCCACCGCCACAATATTGACGCTGATGATGGAATGACCGAGCGATTCAACGACGTCGATCAGGAGATCGTGGGTCATGGGCCGGGGCGGAACCACACCTTGCTGGGCGAGGGCGATCGCGCTGGCTTCGGGGGTGCCGATCCAGATGGGAACGTGGCGCTCACCCTTGAGTTCGCGCAGGAGGACCAACGGCTGATTGGAGGGCAATTCGATCCGAACACCCACGATTTCAACTTCGATCATCAGGAGTCCATCCTTGAGATGCGGTGGTGAACAAGCGCCCTGTGCAACGTCAGGCAAAGATCGCTGATTTCACGGGCTGCCTCGGCCGCCCTCGCCTGCGAGGCGGCGTCCCTGCGGGAAGTGAGCGGAGCAACGGCACGCTCCACCAAACCGAACTCGCGATCCGCAGCTGCCTGGAACGGCCTCAAGTGGCGAGGTTCCAAACCGTGCACTTCGAGTTGGACGCAGGCACGAGCAACCTGGAGGGCATGCTCGTCAAATTTACCGTCTTCGTGGCTGATCAAACCGAAACTCAGGAGCGACTCAAGCAGGCCGGCGCTGGCACCGGACTCCGTGCGGAGCTGCTCTTCGGTCAGGGTACGGGCACGTCCCTGGATGTCCGCGGCCATTTCAGCAGTGACCACCCTGGGCGAGACCGTCACACCGGGGGGCAGGTTGTCCGGGCGTTCCCCTCGATCGATCGCGTCAAGGTAATCCTTGATGACTTTCAAGGGCAGGTATTGATCGCGCTGCAGGGCGAGGACAAAACGAAGACGCTCAACATCGCTGTCCGCATACTGCCTGTATCCGGCAGGAGTCCGCTTGGGATTGATCAGCCCCTTCTCCTCGAGGAAACGGATCTTGGACGCGGTCATTCCCGGGAAGTCGTCGCTCAGCTGCGCCAGGACTTCCCCGATGTTCAGGACCTGGGGTCCGCGACGTTCCGGCTGGGCCATTGCCACAGGCAGGTATCCCGGGGTCAGACGTGGCCCGCGGGGCGGCTGGGGCTCAGGTAGTAGGTCAGCCGGAACTTGCCGATCTGGACCTCGCTGCCCGTCTTGAGCTGCACACGGTCCACGCGGTCATGGTTGACGTAAGTACCGTTCAGGCTGCCCATGTCAACGAGCTCGAAGCCTGCTGCACTCCGGTGGAACTCAACGTGCTTGCGCGACACCGTGACGTCGTCCAGGAAGATATCGGCATCCGGGTGCCGGCCCACCGTGGTGGTGTCGGCGTCGAGCAGGAAGCGCGCGCCCGCATTCGGTCCGCTATGGGCAATCAACAGCGCGGAGTTGGGCGGCAGGGCGTCTACAGAGGCCCGCTCCTCCGGCGCCAGCTTGGGAGCGATGCTTGGCTCGTCCCACGTTGGCGTGATGCTGATGGAGGTGGTCTCCGACGTCGGCTGTTCTTCCGCGCCGTTTCCGGCATTGGCTTGGTTCTTGTCGCCGCCAACCATGGAACTTCCTCCTCATCCGCCGGCAGTTCCAAAACCTGCCGGACACATCCACCTCCCGGTAACCGCCGGGCAAATCGGTTGCTGGCCCGCCGTCCCGCTTCCCACGAGGGAAAATGCAGCAGGGCGGGCCAGATAACTTTAGCCTACCTGTTGTTCGTACTCCGATGCACTGAGCAGGGATTCCACCGCGTCAGCTTCGGCCAGCTTTACTTCAAAAAGCCACCCCTCACCGTACGGATCGGAGTTGATGAGTGCCGGATCCTGGTCCAAGGCGTCGTTGCGGTTGATGATTTCACCGCTGACGGGCGCATAAATATCGCTGACGCTCTTGGTGGATTCCACTTCCCCCACCACATCATTGGCGGTGATCTTGGTGCCTTCCTCCGGCATCTGCGCGTAGACGACATCGCCCAGGGCATCCTGCGCAAAGTCGGTGATGCCGACGCGGACTACGCCGTCAGCATCCGGCTCCGATACCCACTCATGTTCTGCGGTGTAGGAAAGATCGGCTGGAATATTACTCATGGGTCGCCTTTCATCGGGACGTTCATGAACCTCGACGGCGGGCCGGGCATCCGGCCACCGCTGAAAGTATAGGCATAATTGCCGCTTTTCCGATGAGCGCAGGGCAGTGGACCGGACGCCAAAAACCCGGCACGGAAACAGAACCGTGCCGGGCTTTGCCGTGCTTCGCCATGGGGCCGTCCGGCCTAGCGGGCTGCCGCCTCCCGGGATTCACTCCCAACGTCGGCCGTCCCGGCAGGTGCCGCCGACACAGGGTTCGGCTCGGCAACGTTCGGGTCAGCAGCGTGCTGGTCAGTTGCGTGAGGGGCAACAGTCCGCCGGGCAGCCGCGCCGGCGGCAACCATGACCGCCAGGGCCGTGATGGTGATTCCCGCACCGGCCCAGATGGGCGAGGTGTAGCCCAGCCCGGCGCTGATGGTCACTCCCCCGAGCCAGGCACCGAGTGCGTTACCGAGGTTGAAAGCCCCGATGTTGGCGCCGGAGGCGAGCGTGGGGGCCGACGAGGCGAAGTGCATGACCCGCATCTGCAGACCGGGCACAGTGGCGAATCCGAATCCGCCCATGAGTGCCAGTGACACCAGGGTGGCGACCGGGTTGGCGGCGGTCAGTGCGAAGAAGACCAGGACTGCAACCAGGCCCGAGAGGATGAGGATCAGGGACTTGTCCAGTGCTTTGTCTGCCGCTTTGCCACCCAGGAAGTTTCCAACGAACAGGCCTGCTCCGAAGAGCACCAGTAGCCATGGGACGGACGTCGAGGCAAAACCGGAAACTTCGGTCAGCGTGAAGGCGATGTAGGTGAAGGCGCCGAACATGCCGCCGAACCCGAGGATCGTGACCAGGATGGAGAGCCACACTTGGGTGGACTTGAACGCGCCCAGTTCGCTGCGCAGGCTCTTGGCGGCCGCGGCGTCCTGCTTGGGAACCAGCAATGCGATTCCCGCCAGGGCCACGACGCCTATGAGGGTGATGGCCCAAAAGGTGGAGCGCCATCCGAAGTTCTGGCCAAGAAGCGTTCCAAAGGGAACACCCAGCACGTTGGCGGCAGTCAAGCCTGTGAACATGATGGCAATGGCGCCGGCCTTCCTGCTGGCCGGCACGAGGCTGGCCGCTACCACCGAACCGATGCCGAAGAAGGCGCCATGGCAGAGCGCGGCAATGATGCGGCCTATCAGCATCATCGAATAGCTCTCCGAAACAGCGGAGAGGAGGTTCCCTGCAATGAACAGCACCAGCAAGCCGATCAGCACGGGCTTGCGGGGAAGCTTGGTGACAGCTGCCGTGACCACCAGGGCTCCGACGGTGACGCTTAGTGCGTAGCCGGAGATGAACCAGCCGGCCGACGCTTCGCTGACGTGGAAATCGGCCGCTACCTCAGGCAGGAGACCCATGATGACAAACTCAGTCAGCCCAATGCCGAATCCGCCGAGGGCAAGGGCAATCAACCCTGCGGGCATAAAACGCTCCTTAAATGGAATGGCTCCCTTGAAAGTGGAAGTGCGTCGCCGGGAACCGTAGAATATTAGTTGCAGACGCTGTATAAATATTTGCATACGCGGGGTATTTGCGCAAGCAACTACTTTGCCGTCTGCGCCGGATATTGCGAACATGAGGCAGGAGCACAGGAGACATGGGCATCAAGGATGACGCCGTAGAGGTACGGGCACAGGGATGGCGCACCCTCGCGGCCCTCCACGGAAGCATCGAAACCGAACTGGAGAAAGCCCTGCAGGCCTCCAGCGAGCTCTCGGTGGTGGAATACACAGTGCTCGATGCCCTGAGTCGCCAGGACGGCTGGCACATGCGCATGCAGCAGCTTGCCCGGGCCACAGCCCTTTCGAGCAGCGCTACCACGCGCCTCGTGAACCGCCTCGAAGACCGCGGCTTGCTGACCCGGATCCTCTGCGCAGACGATCGGCGGGGAATCTACACGGAATTGACCGCGGCGGGACAGAAACTCCTGCAGAAGACCAAGCCTGTGCACGAAGACACTCTCGCAGCAGCTTTGCAGGCAGCGGAGGAGGTTCCAGAACTTGAACCGCTCGTCCGGGCGCTGGGGGCACTGCAGCACGCCTAGGGCGTTAACGGCCAAAGGCCGGAACTCCGCATTCTGCGTAGTTCCGGCCTTTTTGGTCGGGCTGACAGGATTTGAACCTGCGACCCCTTGACCCCCAGTAATGAGGCCACCATATCCCCCAGTTCCCGCGGGGTGCGTATGGTGGCCTCTTGCCTTATATATAGGGGGGGCAGTTTCCATGACGGTTGCCGCTCGTATCCGTCCCTATTCAGCAGTGTGCACACACATTTGCACACACCAAGTAGGTTGCTAGCTCCGACTGACGGCATTGCCGATCTTCGGGCTTCGCTTAGCTGCCACACCGATACGCGGCGCTTGCCGTGGATCACGCCGCGCCGGCTTGCGGTTCATTGCCCTTATGGCTTCAATGTCTTCCGCGGAGAACCGGATCTGTTTGCCGAATTGGTGATGAGGCCAGTCCTGGTCCTTCTTAAGCTCGTAAGCGTGGGACCGGCTGATCTGGAAAAGCTCCGCCAGTTCCGTCATTGTCATCATTTTAGGCTCATGCGAGAGGCTGCTTGCTGTAGTCATGAGGGCGACTGTAGACACGTGTGGACCCCCACGGAAAACCCGCTAATACAGCCATGGAAGCCCGATGCTGGGAACTACTTAGAGGTGCTGTGCAGACATACACGCTTCTACTGCGAAGTACTTGATGCTTTGTAGGGATCCGACTAACACCTGGCTAGAAGTCTTCACGCGGGTAGACAGGTGTTACATCTCAAGGAAACGCCGAAAGGGCCCGCCGCCCACCACGGCAACGGACCCTTCTGAGCTATTAACAGAGATGCAGCTCGGCGCAAGTCGGTGAGCTGTGCATCTGCAAAAACCCAAGATCTTGGCGGGGACTCCCGAACACCCAAGCTTGCCAAGCTGGAGGTACAGACAGACCGTCGAACCTACTTGTTGACTGCCTTAATTAGGTCGACGACATGCGAAAAGGCCGAGGCCGAGATCCCCTCATCGGTAGAGGGAGTCGCTGAGTCCCCATACCCCTTGCCGAATGCCCTATCAACAAGCTCGAGTCGGGCTGAGTCAACAAGCGATCTATCTTCAACGTTTGCTAGGAACGGCCCCATCGTGCGAAGCTCCAAGGCCATTCGCTTACTCGCCGTCGAGTTGGTGACGAAGCGTGCGCCGAGACGAATAAGGACTGTAGCGCCGGACGCCGCGAGTATGCCTATAGAGATACGGGCCGCGAGATGTGGCCAAAGCCTGTCAGGTTCCGTCGTGTGGTCGCCAAGGATCGAAGCCAGCGGTATGGCAGCTATAGCCAGGAACAATGCGCCCACGAGATACAACGCCAGGCCCCACCGCTTAGAGTTGGTGGCTTCAGTTTCGAACTCACGCGCCAATTTGCCGGCAGTTGCGGCGCTTGTCACATTGGCAAATTCGGTTTCATTCTTCTTCAATTCCGCAAGCGCTTCTTCGGCCTCCTGCTTCGACGCTTCGGCATCCGCTTTCAGTCCATTGATGGTTTCCTTCCAGTCTTCTCTCCTGCCATCAGACCACTCCTTAAAGGTGGTGTTGTTCTGCTGCTTAAGCTCATCAATCGTCGTCATGCCAGTCTGAACCACCGCATCAATGCGCTGCTTTTCGGACTCGATGGTGGCGTCTATCGAGTCCGCTCGCCTACTAAAGGCCTCAAGCTCTTGCAGTACTGCAGACTCGCGCTCGCGCAGTCTGCCTTCCAAGTCTTGGGTCTGGCGCTCAACCTCTGCGAAGTGTAACTCCAAGGCCTCAATGTGCCTTTGCTGCGATTCAATGAGGTCTTGGAACAGGGTCTTCATCTGCTGGGCCTGCGCCCCCTTGGCATAGGGTCTAGGCCAGGCGGCAGCCGAAGTTAGAGCATGCTCAGCGTACTCCCGAGCCGCATTCGTGTATTGCGAATAACCCGACTGCCCCGGATGATTGCGGAACTGCGCCTTGGCGGTCTCTAGATAGTCACGGACTGGCGTTGTCAGATATATGTTCATAAGTGGGGCGATAAGTCCCGCCGATTCGCGGAACCCCAGAAGCATATCGACAATGAACTCGACTCTTGAGATATCCCTTCTTTCGGAGGCGTCGGCTGACGGGAGGATGCGTGCAATCTCATCCTTCAAAGCGTGACATTGATCCCAAACGGGGTCGGATTCAAACTCTTCTCTGTTCATGACGCGGATCCGTAAACCGTAAGCATGGCGCTACTGTAATCGGAGGGAAGGCGAATAATCGAATGCTGGACAGGAGATGCCCGGCTGTGTAGGCGTCGGATATGTCATAAGTCTTTGTGCAGGTTCCGCAGATGCGACCCTACTGAATCATCGCACCTGCGGAAGCCCTTCCAAACCGCGCGGCTAGCGTCCCTTCCTCAAATAGGATGAACCAGCATCAGCCGCACTAATCTCAGACCTAGCCACAGCCGTAGCCACACCACGGAACACGCCCAACACCTCACCCGAATCCATCGTCAAAGTGCCAGTCATCTGCATTGGACCAGACGCGGCGGCAGGGGCCGGGGTGCGGGTCACGGCAGGAGCGCCAGCCGGAGCGTACTGGTAACCCATCGGGCGCATCTCGTGAGTGGCGCCACCGTTTATCCGATCCAGCCGGTCATAACCGATGGCCCGCGCCGCGGACTCCCGCAATACATACTCGCCATCAGACAAAGCAAAGTATCCTGCTTCGTCAGACGTGCCAGTACCAGGACCACGAACACGGCCGCCAGTAGCCATCGGCGCAATCTCGCCAGGACGGTTAGGATCCGGCCCGCCCTTTATAACGCGTTCATACGTTTCCTGGATCGTCCGGATGGTCACAGTGGAGACCTTGCCGTTCAGCGCGTTGGCTTTTACTCCAATAGCGTCGAGCTGTGCACTGGCGAAGTCCCGCAGATACGCCTGAATATCGACGTTGTCCGGGATGCCCAACGCTTTGCGCGCCAACGTGTCAGCAGCGTTACCCGTGATACCGAACTGACCAGCCGCGGCAACCAAATCGTTGTACGTCGTCAGCATCTTCGCGTGCAACTGATCCGAGGTGTAAATCTGCGTGCCGTACGCATCCGTGGCGCGCCCCATGGCTTCAACCTCAGCCAACCCGGCAGAGGCGATACCCAACAAAGCGGCCTCGTTAGCGCGGCCCTTCTCGGTATGCGTATCCATCGTGGTGCCATTCGACTTGATGGAAGCTGTCACGGCATCCAAGGCAGCGTTGTAATTCCGTGCCGCGTCAGCCGTTGACAGGTTAGACAAACCAGCCCGCACCAGGGCAGCAGCGTACTTGTCCAACTCAACAACAGTTCCCGAAGCCGTCAGCCCAAGATCTTCAAGAGCCTGCTTAACCTCATCAGTAACAGGGACACTCTGACCCATCGAAGTGGTCAGCCTGTCTTGACCCTGCGAAGCGACTTCCGCATCCGCCGCGGCCTGCTTGAGCGCCTCGCTGTACTCCGGGAACTTCTCCCTGAGTTGATCAACGCTGACGCCCTGGTCCTTCGCCCGCAACACAATTTGCTCGAAGGCCTTTGCCGCAACGTCCGCGTTCCCAGAAGACACGAAAGATGCCAGTTGGTCGTCAATCGTCTTGAAGGAGTCTTCAAGCTGCTGAGAGGCTCCCTTCACGCCTGGCAGGAGCCCGTGAATGATGCCCTCTCCCCAGTCACTAAATGACTGTTCCCAGTTCTTGTTGAACATTCGGGTCAGTGCGGAGTCCAGCCCCGTCACACCGTTTATGAGCTGGGAACCGTCCTTCTTCTGAAACAGATGATCAAGTGCCGCTGACGTGCTCGCGATGTTGCCCCGCTGCTTCGCCATGGACAACAAAGCGGTCGTAGTACGCCCCACAGAGCGCTCGATCTTGCTGTCATCCGAGGCTGTCTGTATGGATGCCAGCACGGTAGCAATCGCAGCCAGCCCAGCGGCCAACCCGGCACCCTTGAGAGCAGCGGCAGCCCGCCCGGAGGACCGTTCCAAGTTCCGGAACGCTTCTACACCTTCCTGGATCCTAGGCAACGCAGAAAGAAATGCCCCGCCCAGAAGCAGAGTTCCCCCGGTCACACCAGCAATGCTCGCCACTGCCGAAAGAATCGGCGCCGGGATCTTCCCAATAGCGTCAACCAGATCCTCAGCACCCTGCACAACGCCACGCAGGAAGTCATTCATCCCAGACCCCGACTTAAGGAACACCGACTCAATGGAACCGGTCAGCTTCTCAAAGTCGCCGGCAAGGTTGTTCTGCTTCAGCGCAGCGGTCTCAGCGGCAAAACCAGCATCATTGACCTTGTTCGTCCATTCCTCAATGCCCTGCCCACCCTGCTCATACAGGACATTCGCGGCACGCACAGCATCGGAACCGAAAATGATCGACATAGCCGCGCTACGAGCCTCCGGAGTGAGGTTCTGCATCGAAGTCTTCAAATTCTCCGAGAACTTAGACAACCCCACAAAATTACCCTGGGCGTCATAAGCGCTAATACCTAGCTCAGTCATCTTCGCCTTAGCCTCAGCCGACTGCGGCACAAGGCGCTGCAACATCGTCTTGAACGACGTGCCGGCATCCGACCCAAGCAACCCGGCAGAAGCGAAAGCGGCAAGTCCGCCCGTGGTTTCCTCAATCGAAAGACCAGTCTGGTTAGCGATCAAACCAACTTGGTTCAACGCCATACCCATGTCCTTCACGGACCCCTGAGCCTTACCAGCACCAGCAGCCAACAAATCCGCGATATGAGGCAAATCCTGGCCCGACAACTTGAACTGAGTCATAGCCGAAGCAGCTATCTCAGCCGCCTCGCCAACCTCAATCTGCCCAGCCGCGGCAAGTGACAGAGCGCCCTTCAAACCGCCACCAAGAATGTCCGCCGTGGAAACACCAGCCTTAGCCATCTCATCAATGGCCTGCGCCGCCTCAGTAGCCGAAAAAGCAGTATCAGCGCCCGCTTCAATAGCAGCCTGCCTCAACAGCTCCATGTCGCCAGAAGTCGCATGGGTAGACGCCTGCACCGCAGACATTTGCTTGTCGAAGTCCGCGTAAGACTTGATCGCCATCCCGACACCGGCCAGCAGCAACCCACCCATGACCATGCCAGCTCTACCAACACGGTCCAAATCATCAGCGTTGTCCTTCGCAAACTGACCAACCCGCGACGCGAAATCCTCAGCCGACTTCTGCGCCGTCCTCATCCCAGCCACAAAGTTCGTTACCTTCGCCTCAAGGGCGATACTTATAGATCGATCCGCGATTGGGACCACCTCTTTCGAGCCCCCCAAACACAGGTGCTACCTGTTTCAGGGCATGAAAAAACCCGCCATGAGCGGGCTATGTACTACGTGCCGAAATCAGCCGGCATAGTCAATCTGTACTGCTTCTATGGCGCACTTACGGGGCGCCAGGCGTTCAACTTTTCAGGCGGAAAAAGATGCGAATGGCTACCCAGACGGTAGCTATGTCCGTAACCTCGCCAAATTCCGAGAGCCTTGATTTTCTGACCGTCCACCTGTCCCCACTTTGTCAGATAGCCCTCCCGCCGAGCCCACTGGTCAATGCACCACTGCCGCAAACCCGGAGGGTGTCGGAAAAACTGCCCAGGTGGGCTCTGCAACCGTTCCCTTTCACACCATCTCTCAACCTCCGCACGGGAATCCCAGAAACCATCCGTCTCGGCATACTCAAAGAACACCTTCGGTACCTTGCCCCCAGCGTTCTTGGACCCACTCCGTTCAAGCCGCCTACGACTCATGACGGATCACCCAGCCCAGCGCCAACATGCCAGCAGGAGTAAGACCAAGCTGTCCGCCAAGATGCCGCATCTCCTGGGCCTGCCAAGCACTAGCAGAACCCTCATATACAGCCCTCGCATGGCACACATAAGCGGCAACAGCAGGGATAAAACTGTCATCCCATTCATTCGCCTGCGGTGATTTCCACAAGTTTCGCCACAATTTCCTATCCTCCGGAGACCAAATCCCCGACTTCGGCAACGGAGGAACTGAAAACGGGCAGCCATCAGCAGGCAACTCAATCAGCCCAGAACGCGGGCCAGGACTGCGATGCCGGGAATTCGGTTTTGTCGGATTAGCTTTCGGGCCAGGCATGCCGGCCTCCTTTCAGTTGGGTCTATCTGCTTGCAAAACACCTTTTCGCCCTCACCGTCGGTCTGGGAGGTACCCCTGCCTCGGTGGCAGGGGGTGGGGTCTAGTCACGCCGCCAAGTCATGCTCCGAGTAGTACGTTCCATCGCTCAACACGGCGTTACACCATCGGTTGGCAGTGAGGAGGTTACTAGGGTGATGCGTTCCACCCTTGGACCTCGGCGTTACGTGGTCTAGGGACGGCGAGCAGTCATCACGTTGAGGGTCAGCCAGCATGTCTACCTTGTCGTGGCATAGCCAGCATGTGTAGTCGTCGCGCTTGTAGATGCTGTGCCTCACGCTTTCGGCGATCCATCCGTGGAATAGCTTGCGACCCCGCGCTGCCTTGGCTTCATCTCTGCATAGATCATCTATAGCGTTTGGTGTGCCGGAAGGTCCGGCGAACTACGGCTTTGGGAGTACATATGAGCAGTGACTATTCGGTGGCGTGGGATGCCCTCGCTGAAACAATCGGCGCTGCTAAGGGGCAGAGTTCAGGCAGCATCACTGAGCTTGAGCATCTTGAGTTGGATCAGCGTTTGAAAGTTGTGGAGATTGCAGCGCTTCTGTCTATCGCTCAGGAGATTTCTGCTTTGAATCCGCAGAACTCAATTTCCTATGACGAGGACGGAAACAAGGTCAACGGTTGGGGAACGATCACGGAGAAGGCCAAGCGGAAGCCGGGGGGCTTCACTCAGGTGTAGTCGCTGGTTGTGCCCGTTGCTGGGATAAGCAGCAACGGGCACATCGTGTCTCTAGCCTGGACGCGGTCCGGTCTTCACTTCATGCCCCAGTTCAGTTCTGCCTTGTTCCCCGTGCCGTCCGTCTGGATCGGTGCGGTTCGTTCGGCGTTCATGTTGGCTGCGGAGCGGATGATGACGTTGGTGTTTGAGCTGGTTCCGAAAGCTGTCCGCCTGGACGCGAGCCCGCCGAACCCGATTGTCCTGTCTACGATGACGTTCTGCGAGTTGCCGATAGCCACGCAGGTTCCCCCACCGAAGCACAGATTGTCGGTGACAGCGCCATCTTCCACGTAGTCGAGAAAGATGGACGTGACATCGCGGGCGTTATCCTGCCTGATGATGTTGTCTCGGATCGTAATTCCCTTGGCACGGCGGGCAGCGATGCCGGTCACGGCGATGGGGGTGGATAGTAGGCCGGCGCCTATGTCGTTCCCGGTGATTGTCACGTTGTCGCTTTGGAACGCGTTGATGTAGTTCGACGGGAGTTCGGGCGTGGTGACCGTGTCGAACCGAATTACGTTGTCTTTAACCAGGGTGTTGGAGCCCTGGACTTTGATGAAGCGGCGCGATGCGTTACGGATGTTGTTCTGTGCGATGACAGCGCGGGCATCTAGGAACACGTTTCCACCATCGTTAAAGAGGATCTGAATGGCGTCTCCCTCGGATCCGGTTACACCATCGATGATATTGTCCGTGACGGCAGTGTAACCGGTTGCGGCAGTCGTGGAGTTCACGGCGATAGCGCGGCAGAACCCACCCGCTTTAGCGTTGTGCGTGCGGAGGATGGTGTTTCGTCGCACGGTGACCCCGCCGGCTGTGCTGACATTTATAGCTCGGGCATCTTGGGCGGCTGTCGCTCTAATGTCCTCGTACCTACCGTTTTCGATGACAGCGCGGGATCCCGTGACGTAGACCCCAGCCGCTGCAAGGCTGTTACCTGAGAAGTGGCCGCTGATTGCGCAGTCGTCGCCAGTTACCGTCATCATGGTCATGTCTTGTGTGCCGGCGAGCAGGCGTGCCCCGGACGTTGCGAACTTCCGCCCGGTGGCGGTGAGGGCAAGGGTGGAGGTTATTTTGTAAACGCCGTCTTCGAGAAGGTAGCCGCCAGCGTTAAGCCACGACTGTATGGCGGTCGTGTCGTCGGTGATGCCATCTCCGATAGCGCCAAATGATTTCGCGGTGTTCATGGTGATCCTATGCTTGTGTGCCGGGGAGGATGGAGGGCCAAGAGTCGTCCGTGGTCCAAGAGATTTCGCCCTGCAATCTTTGGTCTGTATCCGTTGGCCGGATTACGGATTTGGCGAGCGAACTGGTGGTCGCCGCGGCCCAGAAGATGTCGTTGGCCGTTAGGTAGATGTCGTGGGTCATAGCGAATGACAGGGCATCCCCGATTACGGCGCGGGCTGCTGAGCCGGTTTTGTTCCAGCCGGTGAACCCAGTAGGGATGTTGTTTGGGAAGATGAACCCTCCGCCGTTCCCGGGGGTCAGTTTGACCCCCTCGATACGGGCAGTGACGGTCGATCCTGTCCGTCGGAGGGTGAGTGTGCCGGGGAACGCGGGGTCGCGGATGGACCCGGTAACGTCGGTCACGTCTATAGCCCGCCAGCCCGTATCCCGTACCGAATCAAAAGTTACCCACGCGCCCGCCGCGCCTAGGACAACATTCTGCGTGTAGAACTTACCGCCCGTGTAGGGGTAGTAACGGCGCTGGATCTTGCCTGACGACACGGAACCCCAAGGCCGAACCACGAGATCACCCGCAAGCGCGACTGGATAGCCGCGAGCTAGGGTAGCGTTCGCGTTGGATGTCTGATAGTAGTTCCCTGCAGCGAGCACCGTTGACAGGTCCTCCGTGCTAAGGGCGACACCAGCGTTTGTCGCTTCGAGCGCACCAACCCGTCCATCCTGGCCTGATGGGTTCCAGCTCGTGGCTGAGTAACTGGTTCCAGAAGTGAAGTTGCCCTTGGCAGATACGATGTCACCGTTTGGGGCGATGACCCTCTGGCCCGCAACGTAGGTGGTTGATGCCTTCCAAGCTGGAACGGCGGATAACAGCAGGCTGGCGATGTTATCCTGCGCCTCAGAGAGTAAGTCCTGGGCCTTCTGTGCGTTGGCGGAGATGATGTTGTCCCCATTCCTGACGGGCTCGTTGCCGTCCGGCTTCTGGAAACCAAGTGGAGTAACTTCGATAGCCAAAGATGGCTCCTTGTCTGATTTTGGGTACAAAAAAGCCCGCCATGAGCGGGCTTTGCTGTTGATGCGTAGGGGCGAGGCCCTACGGTTGATCCATGGGAAAGGTATTCAGATATGAGGGTGGCCCCAGAGATGGCGAGTCGAGTGAGGCTGAGGAATCAGACTTCCCGCAGATCTATCCCGGAGGTGAATATCAGTGGTCTGGCGCATCGCATAGTCAGGCTGGTGCTGGTGACCCGGATGGCCCTGCTAGGGAAGCCAACTTTGCCGCGGCTTTCTGGGTCGAGAAGGAAGCCTGACTAGGCTTCGTTGGCTACGGCTTCGATTTGGGATTCCATGTTGAGGTGCCCGATTTCGTGGGGCTTTTCGAGGTGGAAGGCAAAGGAGTTCTCGAAGGCCTTGCCGATGTTGGTTTCGTTCTCGGGGCTGGCCTGGTTCAGGTCCCAGAGTTCTTCGACCATGGATCCGTAGTGTGGGTGGGCTTCGATGTAGGCGTTGGCGACGTTGACCCAGCCGGCTTCCAGTGCCCGATTCACGACGGCTGAGGCTAGCACGGTATCTCCGGACAGTTCGGCCCGGTCAAGCAACTGAGAGGCTTTGTCCTCATCGTCGTGCCCAAGGCTGGCCACACGGTCCTGTGCGTCGCGGTAGGAAATCATGTCTTGAGCGCTTTGGTACCCAAGGCCGAGCCCGAACACGCTTTTACGGAGCGAGTGGATGCGGTTGGCCCGGGCAGTTGCTTCCTGCTGCTCAAGCTTCGCTACTTCCTTTTTCGCGCGGAGGTAGACGGAGGCGATCTGAGCGCGTTTGCCTTCGGGGCTGAGGTTTCGGTTCGCCCTGATGGCTTCGATCTGTTGCCGCTGGTCGGCGCGCAGCTTTTCGGCGCTCAGTGCCTCGGCGGTGTGGGAAAGGTTGTACTTCGCCATGGTGGTTAGTTCTCCTATGCCGCTTTGGCGGCTTTGAAATGTTCGATGTCTTCGGTGGTGATGCGCCAGCGACCGTCCAGGTTGGTGGCGTGCAATCGCTTCTCTTTGATCGCGAGGCGCACGGCCCTGTCGGTGATGCCAAGCCTTTCGGCGGCTTCTGTGGTGCTGTACCACTTTGATTCTCGCGTCACTTCCGGCTCTGGCGCTTGGCTGCTTCCGGTCACGGTAGTACGCCAAGTAAGAGCGACGAGCCGCATTGCGTTCAGGACACTATCCACCTCAGGATCCGCCCCGCGGGCGTTAATCCGTACTTGGTTGAGGTTCAGGTTCCGTTCAAGCCACGCAGCAATCCTGGCCGGCACAACAACAACTGGTGCGCCGATGCCATGCACGTAAGCACTGGGTGGGCGCAGCTCGCCGCGTGGTCGGTTCAACGCCGCCCCTCAACGTAGGTGCGCAGCTCAGCCTCAACCTGGTCGTACTCCTGCTGCAATAAGGCGAGCTTGGTATGAGCCCTGGTGATGATGCGTTGGCGAGTTTCGGCCATCTTCTTCCAATATTCAAGGGAGCCGTACGGGTGCCGGGTCACGCGTCAGCCTCCAATTCCTTAACCTTCTGAGCGAGTGAGCGGATTTGGCCAAGGCATGCAGCGGTCTGCGCTATCCAGTGTCCAATCTCGTAATCGGCGTCTTTACCCGGCTCAGGCTGAACCGCGCGTAGCTGGGCAAGAATGCCAGGATCAACCTGTTCCTTAACCCGCGGGTCAGCAAAGAAAGCCTCTGTAGTGCTCATGCCGTGACCTCCTGCTTGGCTTCGTACTGCTCCGCTTTGTGCTGGTAGTAAGCTGCGCGGCGGGCCTCGTGCCGAGCTTTTTCGCGCCATGCCGCCGCTTGAGCGGGCCAATCCCACTGTTCGATCTGTTGCTCTGTGAATCCGTAAGCCATGATCAGGAGTCTTTCTGCTTGCGTTCGCGGTCCACGTTCGCCGCTGCCTTGTGCCCGGTCGGGTCTTTGTGAAGTGTTGTCCTGCCGTGATGCTTCTCAGGGCGGTTCTTGGTTGCCAGGAGTTGCTGTAGGTAGGTGTTCGCTAGGTTGCGGTAATGGATCGTTTGCCGCTTCCAGTACTCAGCGAGTTCCGCGTCAGTCATGCCGCTACCTCCGCATTGAGTCCAGTCCCCTGTACGCGGGAATCAATGGAATCTATGGAATCAATGGTGTTGAGGGAATCTATGGGTTCCTCTATCCACCCTTTTTTAGGTTGTTCCTTCATAGATTCCCCATTGATTCCATTGATTCCGCTCTTTGGCGTATAAGGGTCAGTGGATTCAATGGTGGAATCTATGGCGAAGGACCAGATGAACTTGGATCCCTTACCGAACCCGATGCGCTTACTTTTCACCATCGGGTCAACCATCCGCATACGGGCCTTGCGTAGCGCCTGGACGGTGAACCCTGCACGGGTAGCAACTTGCTCAATCTCGTTGGCTAGGCATTCCCCACCTGATTCAGTGAGGTATTCAGCGATGAACTTTTGGGCCGCGTTCCGGTCATCCCCGTCATCTTCTGGGCCGTCCATGCCGCGGTTGATGAGGTCGCTAACGGTTGTGTCTGTCTCACCGAGGAAGTTGACGCGAGCAACCGAGGTGATCGAACCGTCATCCGTCGCCACGTCTACCGACTCAAGGGTGAACTTGTAACTGCCCTTGGATTCGGCGTAGTTGTTCTTGTCTTGCGAGAAGACCCTTTCCCCGGTTTCCTCATCCGTCGCGAACGCCAAATAGGAACGGGTGAGGTCACGCCATGCATGGGATCCGGAGAGCTTGGACGATACGTTGCCGCCGCCTTTGCCGAAGTGGTTGATGAGTATCATCGCCAGCTCGTGCTTCTGAGCCAGGGCCATTAGTGGCTCGTACGCGCTGCGTACGTCCTGGACCTTGTTCATGTCGCCCTGCATCAGTGAAGGTGCCGGGTCTACAACGATGATCTTTGCGCCGACATCGCGAACCGCTTCGTCGATGCTGTCAACGTCCATGGGGAACCTCAGCGAACGTTGCCGGGTCAGCTCATCGAATGAGGTTTCCATCTCGATCTTATATACGCGGTCGAGGTCAGCGCCGGCCGCGGTGAGGCGCGGAACCATGACGGTATCCCAGTCGTCTTCTGGCCCGATGATTATTGCAGTGCCCTTGCGGCCGTAGAGGTCGCCGTGAAGTTCACCGCGGGTGAGCTGGGCTACAAGGTCCAAGACAAAGGTGGTCTTGCCTTCACCGCCCTTTCCCGCGGCAATGGTGCCTGTGCCGAGGGGAATGACGCCGCAGTCCTTGTGAGGCGCCCAGAGCCATTTCTGGCGGCGAGTACGGATCATGCTGGCGGGAGTGAGTAGTACGCGCTGCGATTCGCGCGCTGCGAGCTTGGGGTCAGTCAAGTTGAGTCCTTTGCCTCTGATGCGGTCGATTCCATCGGTGTCTTGCGGGTGGGTCGGCGCGGGTTGCTCATGTCCGCGCCGACCCGGTTTTCCGGGGCCTCAAGCAGCCGGTTTGTGCTGCGTCATGCTTCTGAACTGATCCGCAAAGAGGTCTTCCCATTCCTGGGCCGCATCATGGGAGTCAGCGTTGATAATGATGTGCAAATCCGGTCGTTGCCAGTTGTGCGGGTCCATGTACATTGCCGGGCCGTACTCGCTCGGGTACCGGAACGGGCGGTAGCTGTGGACTCGCAGTTCGAGTAGCGCACCCTGCGGCAGCTTTGAGATGTCCCACGAGTGCTGTCTGTCGAGTTCCGTTGAGTTGTAGGAGACGGATCCGCGGACGCTGTTGTCGAACCGGGCAACGTCGATGGTGATCTTTTTGCTAATCACTTGGCGCCCCCGTTGTCGAAGAACTCGTGGTCGGGGTTGTAGGCGAGGCGGAAAAGCTCAGCCCAATCGCCGCCCGAAAGATTTTTCTTGGGGTTCTCGGATCCGAGCCACGCCGTGTAGGCAGCGTCAGTGATGAGTTCCGGCGACAGTTTGCCGGCCCTGGCAAGGTTCAGGACTGTTGTCGCGTACCTCTCGTGGCTGACATCTTCTTGGAACTCGGCCAAGGCGGCTGCGGTGACGTTCGGAGTCTTCTCGAACTGGTCAAGCCACGTCGAGTAGGTGACATTTTGGTCAGAAACGGTTATGGTTGCGTTAGTCATTATCATGAGGCCTTACGTTTAATCGTTGGTTTCAGGACATGCGGGTCGGACAGGCAACTGCGAATTGCTTGATTCGGCCCGCTTTTGTTTTGTTGGTCTGTGTTCCGTCCCCCTGGACCGAAACACTCATTGGTTGGTTGCTTCTTCCGGCTAGTCGATGACACGTAGTCCTTCCGGGTGGCACTGCTGGCGTTCGCCGTTCTCCCAGGTCACCCAGACGCCCAGGCTGGTTACGCGCCAAACGCGTCCCACTGGACCGTCAGTTTTCCCGGACATCCCCACGTACTTCACGCGCTTACCTGCAAACTTCGCCTTCCAGTCGTCAAGGCTCACGCCGCTACTACTGTTCCGGCGTCTAGGATCTGATTCAGAACGCGCGTGCTAACGAGGATCCTGGATCCTAGCTTTATCGAGGGAATATCCCCGCGCTTGACGGCCTCATAGGCCTGACGCCTACCCACCCCCAAGAGCTGAGCCACCTCATCTACAGTGGCCGTCGCTTTGCCGAGGATGTGTTCAACTTCCGGCGAGTACTTCGACACGATAACCCCTTTCAGGTTTTGCTTTTACCGCTTTCGGTAAACCCATAGTAGCCGGACGTCACCTTGAAGCGCAACCCGTTTCCGCTTAGACTTCTTCCAAAACCGAAAAATGAGCAAAGGGACGACGATGAGCTTGCCTACACCAGAAGAAAAAGTCGCAGAGAACCTCGAGCGGCTGCGCATTGAGGCGGGGCTTACCTATGAAGGACTGGCCCAGAAGCTCATGGGGATGGGGGTGCGTGTCCACCCGAGCGCTATACAGAAGACCGAGAAGAGTGGGCGGAAGGCGACCATCAAAGAGATGGTGGCCTACGCCCGGCTATTCAAGATTCCTGTCCAGCGCCTTTGGGGGGATTATGCCCCTGGGGATGAGGTCATTGCCGCTCAACGGGACCTCACATCTGCGGAACGGGTACTCAAGATTGGCAAGCTCGTTCAGAGTGAGTATGACCAGATCATTCGGGGAGTAGCAGAGCAGGCCCTTGACCACCCGACAATCGCAACTGATCTTGAAATGCGAGTGACTGGCGGTGTAGCTCAGATAGTTCTATTGGCGCGGAAGGAGCGCGGTGAAGAACCTGGCGTCCTGTACACCGAGGGCTGGGAACATGCGGAATCCCTCATCAGTGACCTGAAGGAGGTGCCCGTGGATCTTCAGGCAGCTTTGGATTGCCTGAAGCTGATTCGTGAGATGAAAGCCAAGGCATCGGAACTGCGCATCATGGAGGCCACATCGGGAGGGCCGAACGTTGGCGAATGACATCTTCCGGCGCTGTGGTTGCCGGGATGAGAACAAGAAGCAGTATGGCTCCAAATGTCCGCAGCTTGCGAAAGATCCGAAGCACGGTTCATGGGGCTTCTATGTCGCGGCTGGCGTTGATCCAGTGACGGGTAAACGCCGGCAGATTCGTCAGAACGGATTCGCAACTCAGAAGGCAGCACGGGAAGCCAGGAACAAAGTCGCCCGCGAGTTAGACCAAGGCACCTACGTCAAACGCAATACTGAGCGCTACGGGGATTATTTGGACGGTTGGCTTGAGCGTCACCGGGACACGGGCAAAGGCATCCGAGCGACTACCTATGACAACTATGCCCGGTACATACGCAACGACATCAAAGGTAGCGAGTTGGGCAGGATGATGCTGTCTGACATTCGCCGCTTCCACCTCAACGACTTCCTCCGGAGTCTCTCGGAAGCAGGGCGAGGCGCCGTAACAGTGAGGCGTATCGCCGCGGTCTTACAAGCTTCCCTCCGTGCTGCCGCCCGGTCCCAGCGGATCGACATCAATCCAGCTACGGAACTTGAACTACCTAAGGTGGAAAAGAAACGCATTCAAGCTTGGGAGCCCGAACAAGTCGGTCACTTCCTCGATGTAGCGTCTACGCACAGGCTCGGGGCACTTTTCGAGCTGGCTACCTTCACCGGGCTTAGGCGAGGGGAACTCGTAGGGCTCAGGTGGATCGACGTAGACCTCAGCAGGCGGCAACTCAGCATCCGAAACAACAGGGTTCAAGCTGACGGCCGCATCTTGGACAACGACACCAAAACCGAAGACAGCTACGCAACTATTGACCTCAGCGAGCGTGCCGTGGGTGCCTTGGTTGCTTGGAAGATCCAACAGGATCAGGAAAAAGAAATGGCGACAGACGCCTACTCCCCCAGCGGCTACGTGTTCACCATGGAGGACGGGCGACCACTCAAGCCCCAATACGCGACACGGCTATTCGAGAAGCTGCGGGTGCAGTCAGGGCTTCCCAAACTGACTTTCCACGGTCAGCGACACGAGTACGCTTCCCTACTTCTGTCATCCGGTGAAGACATCGCCATTGTTCAGAAGCTGCTCAGGCACTCATCCATCACGATCACATCGGACACCTACGGGCACCTCATAGGCTCGGCGGCTTCAAACGCTGCGGAGAAGGCGGCGGCGATGGTGCCAGCCAAGAAGGGTAGTGCACACACACTGCACACACAAGCCCCTGTTTCGAGCGGAGCTTAAACAAAAAACCGCCCCACCTCCGGGATACTTCCCAGTGATGGAGCGGTTCTTTTTGGTCGGGCTGACAGGATTTGAACCTGCGACCCCTTGACCCCCAGTCAAGTGCGCTACCAAGCTGCGCTACAGCCCGCTGGTTCTACCGTTCTCCGCACAGGTTTTCCTCCGAAGAGTCCTTCCTAAGCAGTCCGGCCGAACCACCTCCAAAAGCTTACACGACGTTGGAGGGTGCTTGCGCCATCAGAGCCAAAGTCGCCTGTGATGCCCGTCTCATTTAGCGTTTGCGGCCCCGTTTTTCGCGGACGCGCATGCTGACCTCGATGGGTGTGCCCTCGAAGCCGAAGGTCTCACGGAGCCGACGCGTGATGAAGCGGCGGTATCCGGGATCCAGGAAGCCAGTAGTGAACAGGACGAACTTCGGCGGACGACTCGAGGCCTGCGTACCGAAGAGGATGCGCGGCTGCTTGCCACCGCGAACCGGGTGCGGATGGGCAGCCACCAGCTCGCCAAGGAACGCATTGAGGCGCCCCGTGGGGATACGGCGGTCCCAGCTTTCCAACGCGGTATCAAGGGCAGGAACAAGGCGGTCCTTGTGCCAGCCCGTCTTGGCGGAGATGTTCACGCGGGGCGCCCAGTCAACATGGGCCAGGTCCTGCTCGATCTCGCGTTCAAGGTAGCGGCGGCGTTCGTCGTCCAGCAGGTCCCACTTGTTGAATGCCAGGACCAGGGCCCGGCCGGATTCGATCGCCAGCTGCAGAATGCGGACATCCTGCTCGCTCAGCACTTCGTCAACGGCAAGAAGCACGACGGCGACCTCCGCCTTTTCCAGCGCGGCCTGCGTCCGCAGGGAGGCGTAAAAATCGGCCCCCTGCGCCATGTGCTGGCGTCGGCGGATACCGGCTGTATCCACGAAGCGCCAGGTACGTCCACCCAGTTCGATGAACTCATCCACGGGATCACGCGTGGTTCCGGCCAGCGGGTCCACCACCACGCGTTCCGAGCCTGCAAGCTTGTTCAGCAGCGAGGATTTGCCGACGTTGGGACGGCCGATGAGGGCAATGCGGCGGGGGCCGCCGGAACGGTCCACACCCTCTACCTGCGAGAACTCGGGAAGGGTGTCCATGACGTGGTCCAGGAGGTCGGCAACGCCCCGGCCATGCAGTGCTGAAACCGGGTACGGCTGGCCGAAACCAAGTCCCCAAAGTGCTGCAGAGTCGGCCTCCTGCACAAAGTCGTCAACCTTGTTGGCCACCATGATGACCGGCTTCTTGGACTTGCGGAGCATCTTCATGACGCCTTCGTCGGTGGCAGTGGCGCCAACCGCGGAGTCAACAACGAACAACACTGCATCGGCCAGTTCCACGGCCATTTCGGCCTGGTCCGCCACCCGGGCGTGGATGCCCTTGGCATCGTGCTCCCACCCGCCGGTGTCCACCAAGGTGAAGTTGCGGCCGTTCCAGCGCGCGGAGTACATGACACGGTCGCGGGTCACGCCGGGGGTGTCCTCGACGACCGCTTCGCGACGGCCCAGGATGCGGTTCACCAAAGTCGACTTGCCCACGTTCGGCCGGCCGATGATGGCCAGGACGGGGTCAAGCTTGAGGGGCCCCTCTTCGCCTTCGTCGTCGTAGTCACCGCTAAGCAGGGCGGCGTCGTCTTCGTCGAGATCGTAGTCGTCCAGTCCCGCCCGCAGTGTGGCTGCGCGAAGTTCGGCTTCCTCGTCATCCAGGGCAGCCAGGTTCTCGGCCACCTGATCGGTGCCGGTGGGCGTGTATTCGTCGTCGCCGGCGCCGTGGTGGCCGGATTTTTGAGTCGTATCGCTCATTGCACTTTTCCTTAGTGGTGGTCTGCCGGGGTTCCGGCTACTGCGGTGGGACGGTGGTCCGGATCAGGGGTGGCCCTTGGAGCTTCCGGGAGGGCCTGACCGGTGTTGCGGACTGCTTCCTGGACGTGTCCGGCCAGGGCACTGCGGATTACTGCCGCCGCCCTGTCCATTGAAGCACGCCCGGATTCGCCCTTCCGTCGCTGGACGGTGAGTGGTTCGCCGAAGCTGACATACAACGTGCGGCGCATGGCAGGTATATGGTCGCGGTGCTCCCGGCCCTGCCTGGTTCCCAGGATGGCGACGGGGATAACGGTGGCTCCCGAGTTCAACGCCAGCCACGCCACACCGTTGCTGATAGTTTCCGCGGCCCCGCTCCCCCGGGTACCTTCGGGCAGGATGCCAACGCACCGGCCGGCGTCGAGCAGTTGCCTGGCCAGCTGCAGGGTGGTGCGGTCACCGGTCCGGTCAACCGGAAGCTGCCCTGACGCCTTCAGCACCTTGCCGAGGAAACCCTTGAACATCTCCTTCTTGACCAGGATGTGCATGGGCCGCGGGGCAGCCCCGAACATCACCGGTCCGTCCAGGAAACTGATGTGGTTGCCGGCGAAGATCACGGGTCCCGCTCCCGGTATGCTGCTCTTTCCCGTGATGACCGTGCGGTAGAGGACGTGATCGAGGAACCAGCCCACGGGACGGCTCCAGGCCCGGCTCCACGTCGCGGGCAGATTGTTGCTAGTCGCCATAAATGACCTTGCTGACAATCGCCAGGGCGGTGTCCACGGTCTCTTCGAAGTCCAGGTCGGAGGAGTCCAGGGTCACCACGCCATCGGCGGCCTGGGTGAAGTTGACCACGGTGGAATCCTTGGCATCGCGCTGGATAACCTGGGCAGCCAACTGCTCTTTGGTCTGCGTACCGCCCAGCTGGATACCACGACGCCGGAGCCTGGCTTCCTCGCTGGCCGTCAGGAGCATGCGGACCTCCGCGGCGGGCGCGACGACGGTGGTGATGTCCCGCCCCTCCACCACCATGCGGTGGTGGTGCTGGTCGATGAGCTGGCGCTGCCGGCGGATCAGCTCCGTCCGCGCTCCCAAGGTGGTGGCGACTGCACTGACCGAAGAGGAGATCCGCGGATCCCTGATCTCCTCAGTGATGTCCGTGCCGTCAACAGCCACGTATTCGGTGGCCGTACTGGTACTGATCTCCAAGGGCATGGCCTTGGACGCTTGCTCCACCGCGGCGCCGTCGTGGAGGTCCACGCCGGTCTTCAGGCAGTACCAGGTCAACGCCCGGTACATGGCGCCGGTGTCGAGGTAAGCGAGCTTGAGGCGCCGGGCCACTTCCTTGCTTACACTCGATTTTCCGGACCCCGAGGGTCCGTCAATGGCAATCACCAAGGGCTTGCCGGGACGGGCAACCGTCTCCGGGCCAAAGAATTCACGCGTCATTACTGCAGTACCCGCCATCCACGGTCGGTCAAAGCTTCAACAAGGAGGTCGTGTTTGTTGGGCAGGACGGAGAGCTCCACCATGCCCACGTTCTGCCCGGAGGAATGATCGAGCCGAAGGTCTTCGACGTTCACGCCGACTTCACCGATCTCCGTCAGGAGGCGGGCGATCTGGCCGGGTTTGTCGTCCACCAGGATCGTCAGCCAGGAGTAGGCCTGGGGCGGTCCTCCATGCTTGCCAGGAATCCGGGCCTGCCCGGCGTTGCCTTCGCTGATGAGCTGGGCCAGGTCCAGGCGGGCACCGGGGGCCAGGGGGGACTCCAGGGTCCCGATCAACCGGTTGAGGTCCTCACGGACACCGTGCAGGATGTTGACCACTTTCTCAGCATTGCCACCCAGGATCTGAACCCACAGCGTGGGGTCGGACGCAGCAATCCGGGTAGTGTCCCGCAAGCCGTTTCCCGCCAAGGACAATGCGTGCAGCGGAGTCCCCTGCAACCGGCTCGCCAGCAGCGATGACATGATCTGGGGCAAATGCGACACCAGGGCCACGGCTTCGTCGTGTTCATCAGCGGTGAACTGGGAGACGATCGCGCCGAGGTCGCCGGCCAGCGAACGGGCAACCTGCAGCGCTGCCGCGCCGGTTTCTTCCGTGGGGCAGATGACCCACGGCATGGACGTGAACAATTCACCCCGCGCAGCCACAGGACCGGACTTCTCCCGGCCCGCCATGGGATGCGTGCCTACGTAACGGGAAAGGTCCACGCCGCGTTCGCGGAGTTCGGCCTGGATGCCTGCCTTGACGCTGGCGATGTCCACCACCACTGATTCCGGGTAATCGGCCAAGGCCTTCTCCACCACCTGCGCCGTGACGTCCGGCGGAGCAGCCACAACCACCAGCTGGGGTGGACCGTCCAGTTCCTCCAGTGGCCTGCCCGCACCAATATCCACGGCCACAGCCTGGTTGGTAGGCGAGGTATCAAAGAGGAAAACCGGTACGCCGCGGCCACGCAGGCCGAGGCCAATGCTGGCGCCCAGCAAGCCCGTGCCGAGGATGACGACGGGCCCGTCCAAGTGGCCGCGGCCATGCGCGCGGAATGCCGACATAGCTTAGAGTCCCACCGCTGCCATGAGGTGGCCGATCTCCTGCTTGCCGAGGTTGCGGATGCTTCCCTGGCGCTGGTCGCCCAGGCCGATGGGTCCAACCTTGACGCGGACCAGCCGCTCAACCGGGAAGCCCACGGCGTCAAACATGCGGCGGACGATGCGGTTCTTGCCCGAGTGGAGGACAACCTCAATCAGGACGTGGCCGGGCGTGGAGTCAACCAGCCGGAAAGAATCCACCGCCGCGATGCCGTCTTCAAGCTCGACGCCGGACTTCAGCTGCGCGCCCACGCCCTGCGGGAACGGCCCCCGCACCTGGACCAAGTAGGTCTTGGGGACCTCGTAGGAAGGGTGGGTCAAGCGGTTGGCAAGTTCGCCGTCGTTGGTCAACAACAGCAGCCCCTCGGTGGCGACATCCAGGCGGCCGACGTGGAAAAGACGTTCGCCCTTGTTCTTGTTGGTCTTGAGGAAATCGCTGATGCAAGGCCGGCCCTCGGGGTCCTCCATGGTGGAAACTACGCCCTTGGGCTTGTTGAACACCATGTACACGAGGGTCTCGTCGAGCTGGATGCGGATCCCGTCAACGTGGATCACGGCGGATTTCGGGTCCACGCGGACGCCGAGCTCGGTAGTAACCTGCCCGTCGACCTCGACGCGTCCCTCGAGGATCATTTCCTCGCAGACGCGGCGCGATGCCACGCCGGCCTGTGCCATCACTTTCTGCAGGCGCACGCCGTCAGCATCGTGGACTTCGGACTGCGGGACTTCCTGCCGGGAACCCCGGTTGCCCGCAGGCTTGCGGACAGGGCCCAGGTTGCGGCCGAACCGCTCGCTGCCGAAAGCCTTGGAACCGTACTGCTTGGCGTTGCCGGGCTTCTTCTTGGGCTTCAAGGCCCCGGGCGTTCCGGGAGCCTTGCCGTAGCCCGGCTTGTTGGAACCCGGCTTGCGGAAGGGCTTGGCCGGCTTCGCGGCCCTGAAGCTATCCGCCGTCGTGGGGTTGTCGGGATCGAACGGCCGTTCTTCCCGGGGCTTCGCAGCCTTGAAGGGGCGGCCTTCGCCCTGATTGAAGGAGCGCTTACCCGCGCCGGCGTTGCCGCCTCGCTGGGTGAAACCGGAACGGCCTGCGCCGCCCTGTGCTCCATTGCGTCCGGCGCTGTTGCGTCCCGAACCGTTACGTGGTGAACCCTGGCGTCCCGCCTGTGTCATGACCCGTCCTTGTGTTGTTATGGCCGGCATTGGGTATTGGAACCAACACTAGCCAGCCGGGCAGGTGTAGTCTGCCCCTTGCTGCTCCGGCACGCATCACGCGTGCCATGGAATTCCGTATTAAATTACTTCGTGCCGGCGGAGGATGTCCTCACATCCGGCTGGCGTCGTAGTACTCCTCGATCCCTTCCAAACCGGGAAGGTGCGGAGCCAGCTGGGGCAGTTCAGCCACCGAGCCGATTCCCATCCGCTCCAGGAAGTAGGAGGTGGTCCGGTACAGGATTGCGCCGGATTCGGGATCGTTCCCGGCGTCCTCGATCAACCCGCGCTGGGTCAGCGTCCTGACGACGGAATCGACGTTAACGCCGCGAATTGCCGAAACCCTCGCCCGGGAGACAGGCTGCCGGTAGGCAATCACCGCCAGCGTCTCCAGTGCTGCCTGCGTCAGCTTGGAAGTTTGCCCTTCAAGGACGAACTTCCCCACGATGTCAGCAAAGTCCGGCCGCGAATAGATGCGCCAGCCACCGGCGACGTTCCGCAATTCGAAACCCCGGGGTGCAGTGCTGGCAGCGGCAAAGCCGTCAACGTCCACGTCCGGGGCTTTAACAGTATAGCCGCTATACTCCCGCTGCAGGTCCTGCAGCAAATCTTCGACGACGGCGACCGTCACGTTGAGGCCGGCGGCCAGCTCTTCGGACGTGGCCGGCTCATCAATGACCATCAGCACTGCTTCCAGGGCTGCCCGCGCCCCTCCCGGCAACGCTTCGAGTTCGGCGAGGCCGTCTTCGGCGTTCTGCTCAGTCATCGATGCCAGCATCTCCTTCGTCCTGGTACTCCTCGCTGAGGTTGGAGCCGTCCCACCCGGCATCCTGACCTGTCCACCGCACGGTCAATCCGCCCAGCGGTGCCGGCTGTTCAAAGGCCACAACGCGGTCCCGGAACATCTCCAGCAACGCCAGGAAACGGGCCACCACCACCAAGGTGCTGTCGGCGTCGGCAACCAGTGCCTGGAAAGTCAGCGGTGCGCCGCGCTTCAGCCTGTCTCCGAGGATTACTGCCTGCTCCCTGACGCTCACGGGCGGCGCATGCAGGTGCTCCAGTCCAACCTCGGTTGGCGGTGCTTCCTTTGGCTTGAGCGCCTTGGCAGCCAGCGCGGCGAACTGCTCCGGGGTGTGCCGCCATAGAAGCTCGGGCAACAACGCCGCGAAGTGTCCTTCAAGGGCCACCTGGCGCGGAAACCTGCGGGCTTCCTCTTCCAAGGTGCCGGCCAGTATCCCTGCCACTTGCTTGAAGGCCTTGTACTGCAGGAGACGGGCGAAGAGAAGGTCCCGCGTTTCCAGTAAGGCGATATCCTCGTCGTCCTCCACCTCGCCCGCCGGCAATAAGCGGGCGGCTTTCAGGTCCAGGAGGGTGGCGGCAATCACCAGGAACTCGCTGGCCTCGTCCAAGGCCCAATCCTCACCGAGGTCCTGCAGCCTGCGGATGTACTTGATGAATTCATCAGTCACCGTGGCCAGGGCAACCTCGGTGATGTCCATCTTGTGCTTGGCAATGAGGCCCAGCAGGAGGTCGAACGGCCCGGTGAAGTTGGCCAGCCGTACCTCGAAGCCCCCCTTGCCGCCGGAGGAGGCAGCGGCGCCGGGCGAGGCAGCGGCGTCGGAGGAGGCCGCGGCGCCGGGCCCTTCTGGAGACGGGTCCACTGCCTGCGGAACTACCGGAAGAGTCACGCCGTCGGTTAGGGCGCGCCGCCGCGCGAGATGAGTTCCTTGGCCAGCCGGCGGTAGGCGTCAGCGCCCACGTGATTGCCGGCGTAGCTGGTAATGGGCTCGGCAGCTACGGTGGCGTCGGCGAACTTGATGGAACGCTTGATGACGGTCTCGAACACCTTGTCTCCGAAAGCTTCCACGAGCCGGGAAATGACCTCGCGGCTGTGCAGTGTACGGGCGTCGTACATGGTTGCCAGCACGCCGTCCACCTGGAGCCTGGGGTTCAGCCTGTCCTGGACTTTCTCGATGGTTTCCACGAGCAAGGCGACAGCGCGGAGCGCGAAGAACTCGCAAATGAGGGGAATGATGACGCCGTGGGCCGCGGTGAGCGCGTTGACGGTCAGCAGCCCGAGGGAGGGCTGGCAGTCGATCAGGACGACGTCGTATTCGTCTTCGACGCTCTTCAACGCACGGTCCAGCACCTGCTCGCGGGCAACTTCATTGACGAGCTGCACTTCAGCCGCGGAGAGGTCGATGTTTGCCGGCAGGAGGTCCACTCCTTCGACGCCGGTCTGGTGGATGGCATCGCGAATGCTCACCTTGCGGTCCATGAGCACGTTGTAGACCGTCAGGTCCAGCTCATGCGGGTTGACCCCGAGTCCTGCCGACAACGCACCCTGGGGGTCGAAGTCCACCAACAGGACTTTGCGGCCGAACTCGGCGAGCGCAGCGGCCAGGTTGATGGTGGAGGTGGTCTTGCCGACGCCACCTTTTTGGTTGACCATGGCGATAACCCGCGCAGGTCCGTGGGAGGCAAGTGGAGCCGGTTCCGGGAATTCGCGGTAAGGGCGGCCCGTAGGTCCCATGATGGCGTCTTCCAGATCGAGCTCGGTGCCTGCCAGGGTTGTTGTTCCCCGTTCGATGCTCACTAATCCAACCACTCTTTCGACGACGATCTTCCCTGCCGCTGATCCTTGAGGTTCAGCCCTGCTACCCACCTAGGCTACAGCCCCCGACACGGTATTTTTGGGAACTTGACTTTCCTTCATTTGTGAGCCTTTACCCTCTAGTTGAGGTGGAAGGTTGCTTGTCTTTCACGGCGGTCCATCCGGACACGGGAAAGGCCGGCACCCTTGCGGGTACCGGCCTTCCTTGGTGCAACAAGGAGCTAGACAGAAGCCTTTTCCCGTTCCTGGGGAGCTTCGGCCACCTCGTCGTGAGCCATCATTGTTTGCTCGTCGAACGGTGCATTTCCGCTGAGAACCTGGTTGACCTGGGTTGAGTCGATCTCCTTGACCCAAGTGCCGATCAGGACGGTGGCCACGGCGTTGCCCGTGAAGTTGGTCAGGGCCCGGGCCTCGGACATGAAGCGGTCGATGCCAACGATCATTCCCACGCCGCCGAGGAGTTCGGGCTTGTGGGCCTGGAGGCCGGCGGCCAGGGTGGCCAGGCCTGCTCCGGTGACGCCTGCCGCGCCCTTGGAAGCGATGATCATGAAGACCAGCAGGGAGATCTGCGCGCCGAGGTCAAGGGGTGTGCCCATGGCGTTGGCGACGAACAGCGAGGCCATTGTCAGGTAGATCGCAGTTCCGTCGAGGTTGAAGGAGTAACCGGTGGGAACCGTGACACCGACCACGGGCTTGGAGACACCGAGGTGTTCCATCTTGGCAATGAGGCGCGGAAGGGCAGCTTCGGAGGATGACGTGGAGAAGATGAGGAGGTACTCGCGGGCGAGGTACTTCATCAGCTTGAAGATATTGACGCCGGCTACCGTGCGGAGCAAGGTGCCGAGGATGACCACGATGAACAGTGCGCAGGTGATGTAGAAGGCGAGCATCAGCGTGAACATGCTCAGGATTGCCTGGGCGCCGGTTGCACCGACGACGGCGGCGATGGCGCCGAAGGCGCCTACCGGGGCGAGCCACATGATCATGATGAGGATGCGGAAGACCAATCGCTGGCCGTGGCCGATGGCGTTGAGGATCGGCTGGCCCTGCTTGCCCATCTTCTGGAGTGCGAAACCTACCAGGATAGCCGCGAGCAGCGTCGGCAGGACCGGGATATCGCCCGGGATGATCCCGAGGAGGAAGTCCACGGTGCTGTCCGTTGCGGCCTTCTTGTTGGGGTCATAGGGAGTGAGCTTCAGCCCTTCTCCGGGATGGATCAGGTTGCCCACTACCAGGCCGATGGCGAGGGCGAAGGTGGACATGGCCACGAAGTAGCCCAGGGCAAGTCCGCCGACTTTTCCGACGGTGGCTGCCTTGGCGATGGAGCCGATGCCCAGGACGATGGTGCAGAAGATCACGGGCGCGATCATCATCTTGATCAGCTTGATGAAGCCGTCGCCGAGCGGCTTGAGCGATTTCCCTGCTTCGGGGAACACGAGGCCCACCACGGCTCCAAGGACTACGGCCAGGATGACGGCGATGTAGAGGTAATGCGACTTGTCGAGCCCCTTACGCCCTCCTGCGGCGGCGACTGCCGACTCTCCTCGTTGAGAGGTCATTGGATTCTCCTTCTGGATACTGTGTAAGGCGCCGCGGTGCTGCTTGCCAGCCCACTCCGCTGTCCTTGTGTGATATCCATCATTCAGCCAGTGGTGACACGTATCACCGTTGCGGTCATATTGGTCATGGGAGGCCACACGTGTTTCACAGCTGGAGTATTGCCCGCCGCCTGTTCGTGGCGAACTTGCTGTTCGTCCTGGTCCTCACCGCGGTGTTCGGCGCCTTCTCGGTAGTGGAGGCCCGCGACCGGGCGTACGACGATGCAGGCATCCGGATGCGGGCCATCGCTACGTCCATAGCCAACAACCCCTTTGTGCTGCAGGCCGCCGCCGCACCTGATCCGACAGCTTCCCTGCAGCCCTACGCCATGGAGGTGATGGCCGACGCCGAGGCCGACTTCATCACCATCATGGCGCCGGACAGGACACGCTGGACCCACCCCCGGCCCGAGGAAATCGGAGGGGCGTACATCGGGACCATTGAGCCGGTGCTGCGGGGCGAAACGTTTACGGAAGTTACGGCCGGTACGCTTGGGCCTTCCGTCCGGACCATTGCCCCCGTCAAGGACCCGGAGGGCACCGTGAAGGCCTTGGTAGCCGCCGGTGTCACTGTCCGCACCGTGGACACGGATCTGGCCCAACGGCTGGGGGTCATTGGCGGCATCGCCATAGGTGTGCTGATCTTCGGTTCCTTCGCATCCTGGCTGCTGGGCCGCTACCTCCGTACGGTCACCCGCGGCTGGGGTCCTGAACAGCTTGCCCAGTTGTTCGCCTATTACGAATCAGTCCTGCATTCGGTCCGGGAGGGACTCATCCTCATCGACACGCAGGGCAAAGCGGTGATGTACAACGACCAGGCCGCAGAGCTGCTGGGACTCCAGCCCGCGGCTGCCGACCGCTCCCCCGACCAGGCTCCACGGCTCAGCGAGCTTCCGCTGGAAGGCAGCCTCAAAGCATTGTTTGAATCCGGTAGGACCGCCCATGACGAGATCCACTTGACGGGTTCACGCATCCTGGTGGTCAACCAGGCCCCTGCTGCCGGACCGACCTCCACGCGAAACCGGCAAAAGCCCGCCGTGTACGGCACCGTTGCCACCATCCGGGACCGTACGGAGATCGAGTCGCTCGGCACGGAACTGGAAACCATGAAGACACTGTCCGACGCGCTGCGGGCACAGACCCACGAACACGCCAACCGGCTTCACATGATCGTGTCCCTCCTGGAATTGGGCCGCACGCCGGAGGCCTTGGAATTCGCTACCAAGGATTTGGAGTTGAGCCAGCAATTGACCGACGACATGCTCGCTTCCGTCGACGAGCCGGTCATGAGTGCGCTGGTGATGGGCAAAGCCGCGGAAGCCCACGAACGTGGCGTGGAGCTTTCCGTCCGGACATCGGGCAACGCCGACGTGCGCGGCGTGGAAATCCAGGACCTGGTGACCATCCTCGGAAACCTGCTGGACAACGCGATCGACGCCGCGGCCGCCGGCGAGCCGCCCCGGAAGGTGGAGTTGGCCGTGGGCGCCGGGGACGCCGTCGTCGAACTTACGGTCCGGGACTCGGGCCCCGGGATCGACCCGACCTCCATTGACGACATCCTGCAGTACGGCTACAGCACCAAGTCCCCGCACGATCCCCGCGGCGGCCACGGCAGGGGCGTCGGGCTGGCCTTGGTCCGCCAGGCTGTCCGGCGGCTGAACGGTAGGATGTCCATCGACAACCGGGGGCTCACCGATGGTGGTGAGGGGTCGGTTGACGGCACCGGAGGCGCCCGCTTCCATGTTGTACTGCCCGCGCCCGTTCCCAAGGAAGAGAAGGCATGACGGACATCCGCGTTCTGGTGGTCGAGGACGAACCCATTGCCTCGGACGCACATTCCACTTACGTCGGCAGGGTTGAGGGTTTTACGCTGGTCGGCACTGCGGCGGATGGACAGTCGGCGCTCCGGATCCTGGGCGAGTTTTCCGCGTCCGGCGCGCCCGTGGACCTCGTGCTCCTGGATATGAACCTGCCGGACCTGCACGGCCTGGACGTCGCGCGGCGCATGCGTTCGGCCGGAATATTCGCTGACATCATCGCCATTACTGCGGTCCGCGAACTCAGCATCGTCCGGAGCGCGGTGTCGATCGGGGTCGTGCAGTACCTGATCAAACCCTTCACCTACGCCACCTTCGCCGACAAGCTCAACAGCTACCGCACCTTCCGGGACCAATTGGCCGGCCCCGCTGCAGGCCCGTCGAAAGCCGGCGCCTCCCAAAGCGACGTGGACCAGGCGTTCGCCAGCCTCCGGGCCCCCACGGAACTGCCCCTGCCAAAAGGGCTGTCCGGGTCTTCCCTTGACATGGTGAAGGAGTTCGTCCGGGGCAACCCGGGACCGGTGTCGGCGAGCGAAGTAATGGAATCGCTCGGGATGTCCCGGGTCACGGCGCGTCGCTACCTCGAGTACCTCGCCGACGCCGGAACTGTCACCCGGGCGCCCAGGTACGGCACGCCGGGGCGCCCGGAGAACGAATACGGCTGGAACCGGAACTAGCACTCCTTTGTATACATTCAACCCGTGCAGAGCAGCGCACTAGCGCTTAAGGGGCCTTGATGTATACACTGGCGGCATGCGCGCTAGTGACCGGGCTTACGCCACCCTCCGGGAGGACATCGTTGAGTGGCGTCTTCGTCCGGGGGCGGTCCTGGCCGAAGTGGAGCAATCCGAGCGGCTTGGCGTGTCCCGCACTCCCCTTCGGGAGGCATTGGGCCGGCTGACCGCAGAAGGACTGACGACGGCGGCAGGCGGCCGCGGCGTCGTTGTCACCGACATCTCCCTCGACAGCATCGATGAACTTTTCGAACTGCGCGAAACCCTGGAGGTCCGCGCAGCAGCCCTCGCTGCCGTTCGCGGGGAACCCGCCGTGTTTGCGGACTTGCAGGCCCAACTCCTCAGGGCACCTGAACTGCTCAGCAGCGAAGACCCTGCGCGCCGCGACTACTACGCCCTGGTCAGCCGGCTGGATGACGCCATGGACGCCGCCATCGCAAATTCCTACCTGGCCCAAGCCATGCGCAACCTGCGCGTGCACTTGGTCCGGGTGCGGCGCCTCGCGGCCGACGACACGGCGCGGCTAAAGGCGGCGTCCGCAGAGCACGCTGCCATCGCCGAGGCCATAGCTGCCGGAAACAGCCGGCTGGCTGAAGCGGCTACCACCGTCCACCTGCACCGCAGCCTTACCCATCTCAAAGCCACATACGCGGCACGCTGAAACGCCCTACCCGAAGGAGCACCATGGTCCGGAACCACCACGTTCGTGTTTACAAGTCCGAGGAGAACCTCCCGCGTGAGGAGCAGTTGGCCCACAAGATCGCGGTGGTTGCCGCTGACCCCGTAGACGTGACGCCGGAAGTGACGGAGATGGTGATCAACCGGATCATCGACAACGCCTCCGTGGCAATTGCTTCGCTGAACCGTGCACCGATCGTTGCCGCGAGGGCGCAGGCACTGGCCCACGGCCCCTCCGCCAACGGCAAGGGCGCCAAGGTGTTCGGCATCGATGAGCGGGTCTCCCCGGAGTGGGCTGCCTGGGCCAACGGCGTGGCGGTACGGGAACTGGATTACCACGACACCTTCCTGGCCGCCGATTACTCCCACCCCGGCGACAACATTCCCCCGATCCTGGCCGTTGCCCAGCACACCGGGGCCAACGGCGCCGACCTCGTCCGGGCGATCGCCACCGGCTATGAAATCCAGGTGAACCTGGTCAAGGCCATCTGCCTGCACAAGCACAAGATCGACCATGTAGCCCACCTCGGTCCCTCGGCCGCCGCCGGCATCGGAACCCTGCTTGGCCTGGACGTGGAGACCATCTTCCAGTCCGTGGGCCAGGCACTGCACACCACTACCGCCACCCGGCAGTCCCGCAAGGGCGAAATCTCCACCTGGAAAGCCCACGCCCCGGCCTTCGCCGGCAAGATGGCCATTGAATCCGCCGACCGTGCCATGCGCGGACAGACCTCCCCCGTGCCGATCTACGAGGGCGAAGACGGCGTGATCGCCTGGATGCTCGATGGCCCCGATGCCTCCTACGAAGTGCCGCTGCCGGAAAAGGGCGAGGCCAAGCGCGCCATCCTTGACACCTACACCAAGGAACATTCCGCCGAGTACCAGGCCCAGGCCTGGATCGATTTGGCCCGCAAGCTCAACCGCGAGCACCCCGAAACCACCGACCCCGCCAACGTGGACTCCGTGCTGATCAAGACCAGCCACCACACCCACTACGTCATCGGCTCCGGGGCCAACGACCCCCAGAAGTACTCCCCCACGGCGTCGCGGGAAACCCTGGACCACTCCATCCCGTACATCTTCACCGTCGCCCTGCAGGACGGCGCCTGGCACCACGTGGACTCCTACGCCCCCGAACGCGCCGCGCGCCCGGACACCGTGGAACTCTGGCACAAGGTCAGCACCGTGGAGGACCCCGAGTGGACCCGCCGCTACCACTCCCTCGACATCACGGAGAAAGCCTTCGGCGGCACCGTTGTCATCACACTCAAGGACGGCACGGTCATCACCGATGAAATCGCCGTCGCCGATGCCCACCCGCTCGGCGCCCGGCCGTTCGCCCGCGAGCAGTACGTCAACAAGTTCCGCACCCTCGCCGCCGGCCTGGTCGAGGAGGCCGAGATCGAACGGTTCCTCGCCGCCGTCGAACGCCTCACCGAACTCGGCGCCGGCGAACTTGACCAGCTCAACATCACCGCCGCCCCCGGCGTGATCAACCTCGAAGCAGCTCCGAAGGGACTGTTCTAAATGCTCTACTCCACCACCACGCCCGAACAGAAACGGGTGAAACTGCGGGAGCTGCTGGGCTCCGGGTCCGTGCAGCAATTCCCGGGCGCGTTCAACCCGCTCTCCGCCCGCCTCATCGAGGAAAAAGGCTTCGCCGGGGTCTACATCTCCGGGGCCGTCCTGGCCAACGACCTCGGCCTGCCCGACATCGGCCTGACCACCCTCACCGAAGTCGCCACCCGCGCAGGACAGATCGCCCGGATGACGGACCTGCCCTCCCTCGTGGACGCGGACACCGGCTTCGGTGAACCCATGAACGTGGCCCGCACCATCCAGGAACTCGAAAACGCCGGCCTGGCCGGCTGCCACATCGAGGACCAGTTCAACCCCAAACGCTGCGGCCATCTGGACGGCAAGAACGTGGTGGACCTCGACACCGCCACCAAGCGCATCCGCGCCGCAGCCGACGCACGCCGGGACCCGAACTTCCTCATCATGGCCCGCACGGACATCCGCGCCGTTGACGGTTTGGAGGCCGCGAAGGATCGTGCCAAAGCACTCGTGGACGCCGGCGCCGACGCGATCTTCCCCGAAGCCATGCGGGACCTTCACGAGTTCCAAGCCATTCGCGACGCCGTGGACGTGCCCATCCTGGCCAATATGACCGAGTTCGGAAAAAGCGAGCTCTTCACCGTCGAACAGCTCCAGGAGGTGGGCGTGAACATGGTCATCTACCCCGTCACCCTCCTCCGCATTGCCATGGGCGCAGCAGAGCGTACTCTGGAAACGATCAAGGCTGCGGGGACCCAAGAGGCGCAAGTAGAGAACATGCTCACGCGCGCTCGCCTCTACGAACTCGTGGACTACGAGGCATACAACCAGTTCGATACCGGCGTTTTCAATTTCCAGGTTCCTGGCATCCGCTAGGCCCGTACCAACAAGGGGACGCTGGCCACCGGAATCTTCCGGCGGCCGGCACTAGAACGAAGGAGTTCAACATGGCAGATGTTGACATCAAGAAGGGCCTCGCCGGAGTCGTGGTGGATTACACCGCAGTCTCCAAGGTCAACCCGGAGACGAACTCGCTGCTGTATCGCGGCTACCCGGTCCAGGAGCTGGCCGCCAAGTGCAGCTTCGAGGAAGTCGCCTACCTCCTCTGGAACGGTGAACTTCCAAACCAGGCCCAACTGGCTGAGTTCACAGCCCGCGAGCGCGCGGGCCGCGCGCTGGATCCCGTGGTCAAGACCGTGATCGACACGCTGCCCACTACCGCGCACCCCATGGACGTCTGCCGGACCGCGGCTTCAGTGCTTGGTGCACGCCACGAACTCGCCGAGGACTCCAGCCCCGAAGCCAACATGAAGAAGGCCATCGATCTGTGGGCTGCCATGCCTGCCGTGGTGGCCTACGACCAGCGCCGCCGCAGGGGCGAGGACGTCGTTGAACCCCGGGAAGACCTGGACTACTCAGCCAACTTCCTCTGGATGACATTCGGTGAGGAACCCGTTGACGAGGTGGTAGAGGCTTTCAACGTCTCGATGATCCTCTATGCGGAGCACTCGTTCAACGCCTCGACGTTCACCGCCCGCGTGGTGACCTCGACGCTGTCCGACCTGCACTCTGCCGTGACCGCAGCCATCGGGGCGCTCAAAGGACCCCTGCACGGCGGCGCCAACGAAGCTGTCATGCACACCTTCGACGAGATCGGCATCCGCAGCGAAGAAACACTCGAAGAAGCCGCGGCCAGGGCCCGGTCCTGGATGGAAGAAGCCCTCGCCCAAAAGAAGAAGATCATGGGTTTCGGTCACCGCGTCTACAAGCACGGCGACTCACGCGTTCCCACCATGAAGGCCGCCCTGGACAAGATGATTGCCCACTACGGCCGTCCGGAACTCCTGGGCCTGTACAACGGCCTTGAGCAGGCCATGGACGAGGCGAAGGCTATCAAGCCGAACCTCGACTACCCGGCCGGACCCACGTACCACCTGATGGGCTTTGACACCCAAACCTTCACGCCGTTGTTTGTGGCCAGCCGCATCACCGGGTGGACCGCCCACGTCATGGAGCAGCTGGCATCCAATTCCCTGATCCGGCCGCTCAGCGAATACAACGGCCCGGAGGAGCGCCACGTCCCCTAATACCGGGGCTTGAAAAGCAGTACTCGGGTGTGAAAGCACCACAAACGACGGCGGTTCTGCCACCTTAACGTGGCGGGGCCGCCGTCGTTCGCATGCACGAGTCCCCGCTTTGTTCCGGTGCCCTTAGCTGCCCGACCAGGCGACGGTGTAAACGCTCGCGACGCTCTGGTTGTCCGGCGCAAGGTCAACCTGCACTGCGATCCGTTGCCCCGCGATCATGGCCGGCAGCCAGTGTTCGGCGTCCGCCCACATGCGTTCCACGGGAAGCCGCGCCACCGGATACCAGTCTGGGGCGATCTCATCGCTTTCCGATGGCTCCCCTATCCAGGTACGCGTCAAATAGACGGTAGTGGCCATGTTCCATTCAGGCCGGGCAGGGAAGATGAAGTCGACCGTTCCCGCCTGGACGAGGTCCGCTACCCTGACCACGACGTTGATCTCTTCCATGACCTCGCGGACGGCTGCTTCCACGGCTGTCTCGCCGGGCTCCACGTGCCCTCCGACGCCTACGACCTTCCCGCTTCCGAAGCCCGTTTTCTTGGTACCAAGCAGGACGTGCTCTCCCTCGGCATCGTTTCGAAGAAGGAAGCAAAGAGTCACGTGGGCTGCTGTCATGCAGCCCACCTTAACCCGATATCCCCCGCTGGTGCCGCCATTGCTACAGTGAGCGCATGAACAACTCCGGGGGTGAAATGCGCGCGGCCACAGCCGCCGTCAGCGACAGCGGAACCATCGCGGAGCCGGGGGCAGCCGAAGCCCGGGAAACGTTGACCACTGAACCCGAAGCAACTAGGGCTCCGGGTAAGCCACAGCAAAAAGCTCCGCACCGTGATGTCCGGCTTCCCAAGTGGCTTGTAGCCCACCCCCTGTACGTCGGTTGGGCATGGACTGTTGTATGGGCCGGGCTGATCGTCGTGGACGAGGTGGTGGACCTGGCAGGCTGGACGTGGTATCTGCTGGTCTTCGCTGCCGCGCTGCCCACGATCGTCTCCACCCTGTTCGTCCTTCATGCAACGCCCCGCAGCCACCTGCGCGCAGTGGATTCCACGGTGCTGGGCCACTTCTTCGTCAGGTTCCTGGCACTCGTCGCGGCGTTCATGGTCTGGGCAGCTTCGGTGGTGATGAGTGCTTCCATCTCCACTACGGTCCAAACCCTCATCGGGGACTCGGAGAAAGAAGTCACTGCCCTGGGCTTCAACCTGATGCTGGCTGCCGTCCCGTTGGTGCTGTCCGTCCTGTGGATGGCTTTCATCATCCGCTGCGCATGGTTCCTGAGGCGGCTTCGTGGCTGGCGGGAAGTGCCGCTCAAGACCCGCGTCCCCAGGAAGTTCCTGCGCCGCCACCCGGACCTGAAGAGGGTAGTTGTGGGTTTGGCCCATCCGGGACTGTTGCTGGTTGCCGGGCTGGGAACGTCGCTGCTGGCGGTCTTCGTGGATGCCGTGGAACTCACCATCAGCGTCCTGGAGTAGGACGCCTGGATCCGTGGACGGTCAGCCCAGGGCGCGGGGATGCGCCGCTGCGTAGACTTCCCGCAGAGTATCTGCCGTCACCAGGGTGTAGACCTGCGTCGTGGTAACTGACGCGTGGCCCAACAATTCCTGCACCACCCGGACGTCTGCTCCACCTTCCAGGAGGTGGGTTGCGAAGGAATGGCGCAGCGTGTGTGGTGACACGTCCTTGGTGATGTTCGCTTTCTCCGCGGCAGCCTTGAGGATAGTCCAGGCGCTCTGGCGGGAAATCCTTCCGCCGCGGGCATTGAGGAACAAAGCCGGGGTCCCCTTACCCTTGGAGGCCAGGAGGGGCCGTCCACGGACGACATAGGCGTTGATAGCCCGGGCACCGTAGGAACCGAGCGGCACCAGCCGCTCTTTGGAACCCTTTCCGAAGAGCCTGACGATCGCAGGATCGCCCACCGCACCGTCCGGTGCAACACCGTCCGGTGCCACGCCGTCCGTTGTCGTACTCTCGGTTGACGTGCTGTCCAGCGAAACATCGTCCACATCCAGGCCGACCGCCTCGCTGATGCGCGCACCGGTGGAGTACAGGAATTCCAGGAGGGCCCGGTCCCGTAGTCCGGTGGCAGTGTCGGTGCCTGCTGCCTCCAGAATCCTCGTTACTTCGTCCACGGTGATGGCTTTCGGAAGCCTCCTGCCCGGCATCGGCGGGTGGACCTCGCTGGCGGGATCCGCCGTCGTGATTCCTTCCAGCGCCCAGAATTTATGCAATCCGCGGACCGCCACCACAGTGCGCGCTGCGGAGCGGACGTTCAGTGCCGACGCGCCGTCGGAACCGTCGGACAACGCCTGCACAAAGGCGGTGACGTGGTGTCTGGTGATGTCCCGGGGCCCGGATACTCCCTGGGCGGCCAGGAAGTTCGCGTAGCGGGCGAGGTCGCGTTTGTAGGCGGACAGGGTGTTGGCAGCCAACCCGCGTTCCACCCCCACGTGTTGGAGATAGTCAGTCATTGCGCGGTCAACACCGTTGACAGCGCGTGCCTCCCCGGGCCCGGGCATGCTCAGCGCTGGCTGGGGTGGGCCGGCCACGGGGCATCAGCAGGCCGCAGGCTGCTGAAGCCGTCCGCCTTGGCCGCCGCGGCAGCCAGGATGCCCAGCACTGCGGAGGGGTTATGCAGCCTGCCCTCCAGCACAGCGCGGACGGCATCTTCCAACGGAATCCAATGCAGTTCGATTTCGGCTTCTTCGTCCGTCCGGACGTGGCGGTCGGCCTCCGGCACGTCCGTGAGTCCCCGGGCAAGGTAGATACGGACCGCTTCGCTGGAGGAGCCCGGTGAGTTGAAGAAGTCAACCAGGACGTTCCATGTCGCAGCAACGAGGTCGGCTTCTTCGGCAAGTTCGCGGGCAGCACCGACGACGAAGTCCTCCCCCTCGATGTCCAACAGCCCGGCCGGGATCTCCCAGAGGTCCATGCCTACCGGGTGCCGGTACTGCTTGAGCAGCAGCACTTCACCGTCCACGTTCATGGGCAGGACTGCCACCGCGCCGGGATGGTCGATGTAGTCCCGGACCAGCGCGTCAGTATCCTCCGCAAGCTGGAATTCGTCGCTGACAACGTCCCAAATGCGGCCCTCGTAGACCTTGCTGGAAGACAAAAGACGGCGCGGGCTCGGCACGTCCGAAACCTGCCGTGTCGTGTTGGGGGTTTCAGAAGTACCGGGCATCGCGCCGTCCTTTGCTTATTCGGTTATTACTTGGCAGCTACCGTGCGGGCGCCGGTATCGGTCCCGACAGCGGCACCTTCGCGGCGCTCAAGCGCGGCCTTGACCAGTCCGGCAAACAGCGGGTGCGGACGGGTGGGACGTGAGCTGAGCTCCGGGTGGGCCTGCGTAGCTACGTAGTACGGGTGGACTTCGCGGGGAAGCTCAACGTACTCAACCAGCTTGCCGTCAGGTGAGGTACCGGAGAACACCAGGCCCTGGGCCGCAATCTGATCGCGGTATTTGTTGTTTACCTCGTAGCGGTGCCGGTGGCGTTCGCTGACAGTGGTGGTGCCGTAGGTCTCGGCAACCACGGAGCCTTCGTCGAGCTTGGCCTCGTAGAGTCCCAGGCGCATGGTGCCGCCGAGGTCTCCCTTGCCTTCCACGATGTCCAGCTGCTCTTCCATAGTGGCAATGACCGGGTACTTGGAATCGGGCTCGAACTCGCTCGAGGATGCACCTTCAAGGCCCACGACGTTGCGTGCGTATTCGATCACCATGCACTGCAGGCCAAGGCACAAGCCAAGAACGGGGAGCTTGGTTTCGCGGGCGAACTTCAGGGCGCCCAGCTTGCCTTCAAGGCCGCGGATGCCGAAGCCGCCGGGCACGCAGATGGCATCCACGCCGGCCAAGGACTTGGTGGCCCCTTCCAGCGTTTCGCACTCATCCGAGGGCACCCAACGGATCTTGACCTTGGCTTCGTTGGCGAAACCGCCGGCACGGAGGGCTTCGGTCACCGAAAGGTAAGCATCAGGAAGGTCGATGTACTTACCCACCAGGGCGATCTCCACATGGTGCTTCGGGTTGTGGACGGCTTCGAGCAGCTTGTCCCACTTGCTCCAGTCGACGTCCTTGAACGGCAGGTCCAGGGCCCGGACGATGTAGGAATCCAGCCCCTGGGAATGCAGGGTCTTGGGGATGTCATAGATGCTCGGCGCGTCGGCTGCGTTGACCACGGCGTCAATGTCGACGTCGCACATGCGGCCGATCTTCTCACGCATGGCCTCGGGCACCTCGCGGTCCGAACGGATCACGATCGCCTCGGGCTGGATGCCGATGGAACGCAGTGCTGCCACGGAGTGCTGCGTCGGCTTGGTCTTCAGTTCCTGGGACGGACCGATGTACGGAACCAGCGAAACGTGCAGGAAGAACACGTTGCTCCGGCCGACGTCCTGGCGCACCTGGCGGGCGGACTCCAAGAACGGCTGGGACTCGATATCGCCCACCGTGCCGCCGATTTCAGTGATGATGACGTCGGGAGCGTTCTTGCCCTCGGCGGGCAGGCGCATGCGGCGCTTGATTTCATCAGTGATGTGCGGGATGACCTGGACGGTGTCCCCGAGGTATTCGCCGCGACGTTCCTTGGCAATGACCGTGGAGTAGACCTGGCCTGTTGTGACGTTGGCCGAGCCTTCGAGGTTTTCGTCAAGGAAACGTTCGTAGTGTCCGATGTCGAGGTCGGTCTCTGCGCCATCATCGGTGACAAAAACTTCGCCGTGCTGGAAGGGATTCATCGTGCCCGGATCCACGTTCAGATAGGGATCGAGCTTCTGCATAGTTACAGACAAACCGCGTGCCCGCAGCAGGTGGCCGAGGCTGGAAGCCGTCAGACCCTTACCGAGCGAGGACGCCACACCACCGGTGACGAAGATGTGTTTGGTCGTCTTGGACGAGCCCGGGAACCGGGAATTTACACGGGAATTTGATCGCTGCACCACGGAATTCGAGCTTATCATCAATTACGCCTTCCAAGCGTCCGGTTCGGGTTCCCCAAATGGTCCATGGTTGCCCGGTTCCCTGCCAGTAATCAAGGCCCCGGGGAACAAATCGGGCGGATGTGATTGTGCTCCCAGTTTGGCGCTAGGCCCGTTGGGGCAGGAGTTTTGCATCGTCCAGGAGCTCCTGCGCATGTGCCTGGGCGGACTCAGAGTCTTCCTGTCCGGCCAGCATCCGGGCCAGCTCCTTGACCCGTTCCTCCTCTGAAAGCAACTGCACATCGCTCGAGGTGAACCCGCTGGTGGTCTTCCCGTCAGCCCCGCGAACCGACGTTTTGGTAACCCGGATGTGTTGGTCTGCGAAAGCGGCAACCTGCGGCAAGTGGGTCACCACCAGCACCTGGACGTGGCGGGCCAGCATGGCCAGCCTGCGGCCGATCTCGACGGCGGCGCGCCCGCCCACGCCCGCGTCCACTTCGTCGAAGACGAACGTCGGGACGGGATCGACGGCGGCAAGCACCACTTCGATAGCCAGCATCACGCGTGAGAGTTCACCGCCCGAGGCGCCCTTCCCCAGCGGCCGTTCCGGAGCTCCCGAGTGCGGGCGCAGCAGGAACGCAATCTCATCGGCTCCCCACGGGCCAAGGGATCCGGAGTCCTCCACCTTGATCACCAGGGTGGCGTCAGCCATGGCAAGCGCCTTCAACTCCGCACTGACCCGCGCTGAAAGATCCTTGGCTGCCTTGGTACGCGCCTTGGTGATCGCAGCTGCCAGTTTCCGGAGCTTTTCCTCGGAGGCCCCCACCTCGGCGTCCAAGGACTCGATGCGGCTCGAGTCGTCTTGGAGCTCATCAAGCCTGGTGCGCGCCGTGGCCGCCCACTCGAGCACTTCGTCAATGCTCGGCGCGTACTTGCGGATCAACTTCGCCAGCGCGGCCCGTCGTTCTTCGATCCCGGAAAGCCGCTCCGGCCCCTCGGTATCCAAGGTGGCCTGATAGCTGGAAAGTTCGGCGGCGATGTCGTTGAGGAGGAACCCCACCTCCGCTAGGCGGGCAGCGGCGGCCCCCAGCGCTTCATCGTGGTCCGCAACGTGTTCCAGTGTTCGCTTCGCGGCATCCACCAAGGAGGTCGCGTCCCCCGCGTCGCCGAACTCCTCAGCGATGAGCGACTCGTGCGCGGACGCGGCGGCCAGGCGCAGCTCCTCGACGTTGGCCAGTTTCACGGCTTCCGCTTTGAGGGCTTCGTCTTCTCCGGGCTGGGGATCAATCCCGTCAATTTCGCTCAGCGCCGCCTCCAGCGACTCGGCCTCACGGAGCCGCTCCCGCGCTTCGCTGCGCAGGGTCTCCAGTTCGCCTTGAATGGACTTCCAGTGCTGGTAGAGGTCCTGATACTCCCCCAGGGATTTGGCCAGGGCAGCCCCGGCGAAGCGATCCAGCGCATGGCGTTGGGCGGCTGCCCCCTTCAAGCGGATCTGGTCCGTTTGGCCATGGACCACCACCAGGCTCTCGCCCAGCTCCGCCAGGACGCCCACGGGTGCCGTCCGTCCGCCAACGTGGGCACGGCTGCGTCCGTCCGCGCCTACCGTGCGGGCCAGCAGCAACTCCGCGACGCCGTCGAACTCCTCCGCGTCCCCGCCGGCTTCGCGGGCACGTTCCACAGCGGCGTGCCCCGGGTCCAACTTGAGCACCGCTTCAGCGGAGGCTGACTTGGCCCCGCTGCGCACCGCACCGGCGTCCGAACGCGCGCCCAGGAGGAGCCCGACGGCGGTGACCACCATGGTCTTTCCGGCGCCGGTTTCACCGGTGACGACGCTGAGGCCCGGGCCAAGCGGAAGGGCGGCGTCAGTGATGACGCCGAGGTCACGGATTCGGAGTTCTTCAAGCATGCTTCACTTCGCATTCGTGGGATCGGAGGGTTCACCGGGCCCAAGCTCGTGCGGGCTCGGAAGGGGCGCCGGGGAGGGGGTACGGATGACGGGAATCGGCCCCGTATGGACCTCGCCGGTCCGTGGCGCGGGACCACGCCAGCCGTGGATGGGCAACTGGAACTTCCGCACCAACCGGGCGGAGAAGGGCGTCTTGTGCGTCCTGGCCAACCGTACCGGGGTTGCTGAACGCGTCACCTCCACGCGGGCTCCCGGAGGAAGGTCGACTGATCGCCGACCATCGCACCACAGCACGCCCAGCGCATCAGTCCGGTTCATGATTTCAACGGCGAGCTTGGAACTCGGCGAGACCACAAGGGGTTTGGCGAACAAGGCGTGCGCGCTAATGGGGACGATCACCAAAGCCTCCACTTCCGGCCAGACCACCGGGCCCCCGGAGGAGAACGCATAAGCTGTGGAGCCGGTCGGAGTCGCCAGGACCACGCCGTCGCAGCCGAAGGACGTCAGCGGCCGCTCATCCACTTCCGTGACGACCTCCAGCATCCGTTCCCGGTTTGCCTTCTCTATCGCTGCCTCGTTCAACGCCCACGTGTGCCAGATCTTCTGACCTTTGATCCAGACCTGGACATCGATGGTCATGCGCTCTTCCACCGTGTACTGGCGGCTGGCGATCCACTCCACTGTCTGGGCAAGATCCGCCCGTTCGCTCTCTGCCAGGAAACCCACGTGGCCGAGGTTGACTCCCAGGAGGGGGACATCCACTTCCCGGACCAGCTCCGCGGCCCTCAGGATGGTGCCGTCGCCGCCAAGGACCATCACCAGTTCCACGTCCTCCAGGCTGACGTGGTCATGGAGGATCTCGATCGGCGTGTCCACGGCGCCGAAGAACCGCTCAACGTCCGCCAGTTCCGACTTCTGCAAGACGGGCACCAGCCCGGACGAATGCAGCTGCGTACACGCATCCCACGCCGCCCGGAGGGACTCCTCCCGTCCGGTGTGGGCAAGGACAAGTACGTGCCTGCTCATTCGGATTCTGCTTCCTAGTCGTTCGGCCAGAGTGTTCTCATCAACGCAGCAACATCCTCGTCCCGCCCTTCGATCTTAGGCACGGGCACGGACATCCTGCGTTTCATCCACAGAAAGTATTCAATGTTTCCGTCCTGCCCCGGCAACGGGCTGGCAGCCAATCCCCTCAGCCCCAGCCCCGCATCGACCGCAGCACCCGCCACCCGGGCAACCGCCCGCCGTCGTTCATGGTCCGAGGAAACGACGCCGGTACGGCTCAACCGTTCCTTGCCCACTTCGAACTGCGGCTTGACCATCAGCACCAAATCGCCACCCGGCTCCGTGCAGGCAGCCAACGGCTCCACGACGAGGGTCAGGGATATGAAGGAAAGATCCGCGACAGTCAACGCTGCAACCCCGCCGATCAGGTCCGGAGTCAAGTACCTGACATTCAGGCCCTCGTGGACGTCCACTCGCGGGTCCTCGCGGAGCGGTTGGACCAACTGCCCGTGCCCGACATCCACGGCGACGACTTCCGCCGCACCCTGCCGAAGCAGCACATCAGTGAACCCGCCCGTGGAGGCACCGGCGTCCAGACACCTGCGCCCAGCCACGGCGACCGCGGGAAAGGCCGCCAACGCGCCGGCGAGTTTATGGCCGGCCCGGCTGACGTACACGTCCTCGGGATGGGCAGCGACCTCCAGCTGTGCGTGCGCATCAACGTGGAGGGACGCCTTGGACAAGACCGCACCGCCTGAGCTCACCTTGCCGTCGCTGATCAGTTTCGCCGCATGCGTCCGGGACCTCGCGAGACCGCGCGAGACGAGTTCCTGGTCAAGTCGTGCCATGCGTCAGCTGGTGCCTTCCGGGTTCAGGGATGTTTCCCGGGGTGCGGCCGGAGGCAACCCGGGTTCAGCGTCGAGTGCCTCGAGCAAGGAGTCGTGGACGGCGGCATAGATGTCCACGTGGTCCGCCACGGGTGCACCCGGTATACCTGCCAGGATGCCGAGAGCCCGGTCAACCGCGGGGTCATTGGTCTCTTCAGGAACACCCGGCCAGCGAACAACGGCCTCGGCTTCCCCGGGAACAGTGGGATCGCTCATCACGCCAGTTTAGTGAGCCTGCCAGACAAGCCGCGGCGACTGCGCCACCGGAGCGTCAGGAACCGCCGCCCACCACGCCGCGCAGGCAGCACGCCAGGCGTCGAGGCTATCCTTCGGGCCCGCCACGGTGACTTCCCCGTCCACGGCGGTCGCCCACGCAGCACCGCAGTAGTACGTGCCGCCGTCGTTTGTTAGACGGGGGTAGGGATCATACAGGTCCTGCAGGTTGGCCAGCAGGTAGGTGGGCCGCTCATCGGCGCGGGCGGACAGGATGCTGTGGGTGGTGTCGACGCCGGTCAGGACAGCCGCGGTGGCATAGCCGGCGCGGTTGCCGCCCAGGATATCCGTATCCAGCCGGTCGCCCACAACCAAGGGCCGGTCGGCGCCCAACCGCTTTGCGGCGGCGTGGAAAAGTGGCGCCTCGGGCTTGCCTGCCACCAGCGGTTTCTTTCCGGTGGCGGCCGCCACAGCCGCAACCAAAGTGCCGTTCCCGGGGGCGATGCCCCGGGCCTGCGGAATGGACATGTCCGTATTCGTTGCGAACCATTGGGCTCCGGCGGCCACCACGTACGAGGCTTCCGCCAGGTCCTTCCAGCCCAGCTCCGGGCTGAACCCCTGTACTACCGCCACCGGATTCTCAGCGGCGCTGTGTACCGGTTTCAGGCCCACCAGTTCGATCTCGTGCGCCAAGGCCGCGCTTCCCGTAATGAGCACGCGTGCGCCCTGGGGCAACATGGACGCCAACAATTCGCCCGCCGCCTGGGATGAGCTGACCACTTGATGGTCCTCTGCAGGCGCGCCCAGTTCACGAAGGTGCGCCGCAACCTGAGCGGGAGTCCGGGACGCGTTGTTCGTCACGTAACCAAGACCCACACCCACGGTGGCGAGGCGCTGGAGCGACTCGATGGCACCCGGGATGGCATGCGGTCCGGCATAAACGACGCCGTCAAGGTCGGACAGGACGGCGTCGTACGCCGAGATCAGTGAATCAGCCATTCCGGTTGCCTTCTCCTGCTTCCTCTTGGCCTTCTTCCTGCTCTTCGTCGGCGTCCTCGTCCGCGTCTTCGTCAATGGAGTCGATGTCCGATTCCGGGTCATCGGACTCGAAGTAGTCTGACTCGGCGTCGTCCACTTCAACGTCGTCGTGGGCGGCGTCCGCTGCCGCAGCTTCAGCGATGACGGTTTCCGGTTCAGCCTGCACGACGTCGGTACCGCCGTCGGTCTTCTGGAAACGCGGCTTACGCGCGGCCGCCTCTTCTTCCTCGTCCCAGCCCAGGTCAACGATCTCGGGCTCGGCGAACTCGCCGACGCCGAGTGCGTTCTCCGCCACGACAGCCTGGCGCTCCCACTTGGTGGCTTCCTCGGCACGACCTGCCGCCGTCAGAGCTTCCGCATAGGCACGGAACAGCCTCGGGCTGTAGGAGAACGCACGATTAATATCCAGCTGCGGAATCTCGAGCTCAGCGACGGCCGCATCCAGCTGGTTGAGGTCCGCGCGGGCACCCGACGCCACAATGGCCAATTCCACCTTGCCGGGAGCATCGAGGTCCTGGGCCTCAGGTGAACGGACCATATCCAGGGCACGGTCCGGGCGGCCCAGTCCACGCTCGCAGTCGGCCATGACCGGCAGGTGCGCGTTGGAGCCGCTGATCCGGCGGTAGGTGCGGAATTCCCGCAAAGCCTCGCCGTAGTGGCCGGCAGCATACGCCGTCAGCCCCACAGCTTCACGAACCGCCGACAAGCGACCCCCACGGCGGCTGGCTGCCAGGGCGTGCTGGAAGGCAAGCTCGGGCTCAATATCGATCAGGCGGCCGGCCATGACCAAGTGCTTGGCAACCCAGCCGGCACTCTGGTCTTCAAGTGTGTTGATCTGATGGGCAGTTGCCCGGTCCAATTCGCGTCCCGTGACATCGGGATCGATTTCCGGCGAACGCTCGCGGTCAGGGCGGTTGGCACTGCGGATGTCCCGGGCATTCGGGACGCGGGCGGGACGGTCTTCCCTAGGGCCGCGGTCGCTGCCGAACGGACGACGGTCGCTGCTGTCACGACGGGGACGGTCATCACCATCACGACGGGGGCGGTCAAAGTTCCGCGGTCCACGCTCCGGACGATCACCAAACGGCTTACGATCACGATCGCCACCAAAGGAACGACGATCATCACCATCACGACGGGGACGGTCATCACCATCACGGCGCGGACGGTCAAAGTTCCGCGGTCCACGCTCCGGACGATCACCAAACGGCTTACGATCACGATCGCCACCAAAGGAACGACGATCATCACCATCACGACGGGGACGGTCATCACCATCACGGCGCGGACGGTCAAAGTTCCGCGGTCCACGCTCCGGACGATCACCAAACGGCTTACGATCACGATCCCCACCAAAGGAACGACGATCATCACCATCACGACGGGGACGATCAAAATTCCGCTGACCGCGGTCGGGACGCTCGCCATAGGACCGCCGGTCGCCGTCGCCGAAAGGCCGCCGCTCTCCGTCACGGGCAGGACGGTCGCCGGAAGGCTTACGATCACCATAGGGGCGGCCGTTGTTATTGCCGTCCCGGTTATCGCGGGAACGGAAGCCCCGCGGGTCACCGCCGGAGTTGTTGTTGGCGCGGAACGACCCGCGGTCACCGCGGTCTCCGCCAAAGTTTCCGCGATTACCGCCGCGATTGCCGCCGTTGTGCTCAGCCATTATGGATTCCTCCTGTTGCGAGCCGACCAGTGGCGCGTGCGTAGTCGCTCATAACCCGTATTTCGTTATCACGCGGCCAGCACCTTTAAAGCCCGGCCCGTATGTCTTATGCAATTCTAGGCGACCGCGTCGTAGCGACCGAACCGGAGCCCGGCCCGAACCCCACTCGTGGTAAGACTCACAGCCGCGTCAGCGGCTTGTATGGCCAGGCGTCGAACGGGTTTTAAATGCAGTGAGCCCCGACCGTCGTGGTCGGGGCTCACTGTGTAATTTATGTCCGGCGGTGTCCTACTCTCCCACACCCTCCCGGGTGCAGTACCATCGGCGCTGTGGGTCTTAGCTTCCGGGTTCGGAATGGGACCGGGCGTTTCCCCCACGCTATGACCGCCGTAACCTTGTTACCCGTCCCCCTGTGTGGGGGTGGGAAGTGTGTGTGGTTACAACTGTGGTGCTTGTTTAGTTGTGTTGTTGTGTTGTTGTTCCCGGGTTGTTGGTTGGGAACCACATAGTGGACGCGTGCAGTGTGTTGTGTGTGGTGTAAGTTGTTGGCCTATTAGTACCGGTCAGCTTCACGAGTCTTTAGTCCTCGCTTCCACATCCGGCCTATCAACCCAGTGGTCTGGCTGGGGGCCTCTCACACATAATGTGTTTGGAAATCTCATCTTGAAGCGAGCTTCCCGCTTAGATGCTTTCAGCGGTTATCCCATCCGAACGTAGCTAATCAGCGGTGCACTTGGCAGTACAACTGACACACCAGAGGTTCGTCCGTCCCGGTCCTCTCGTACTAAGGACAGCCCTTCTCAAATTTCCTGCGCGCGCAGCGGATAGGGACCGAACTGTCTCACGACGTTCTAAACCCAGCTCGCGTACCGCTTTAATGGGCGAACAGCCCAACCCTTGGGACCTACTCCAGCCCCAGGATGCGACGAGCCGACATCGAGGTGCCAAACCATGCCGTCGATATGGACTCTTGGGCAAGATCAGCCTGTTATCCCCGAGGTACCTTTTATCCGTTGAGCGACGGCCATTCCACAATGTACCGCCGGATCACTAGTCCCGACTTTCGTCCCTGCTTGAGATGTCTCTCTCACAGTCAAGCTCCCTTGTGCACTTACACTCGACACCTGATTGCCAACCAGGCTGAGGGAACCTTTGGGCGCCTCCGTTACTTTTTAGGAGGCAACCGCCCCAGTTAAACTACCCATCAGGCACTGTCCCTGACCCGGATCACGGGCCGAAGTTAGATGTCCAAAGTGACCAGAGTGGTATTTCAACGATGACTCCACCCGAACTGGCGTCCGGGTTTCAACGTCTCCCACCTATCCTACACAAGCCACTCCGAACACCAATACCAAACTATAGTAAAGGTCTCGGGGTCTTTCCGTCCTGCTGCGCGTAACGAGCATCTTTACTCGTACTGCAATTTCGCCGAGTTTATGGTTGAGACAGCGGGGAAGTCGTTACTCCATTCGTGCAGGTCGGAACTTACCCGACAAGGAATTTCGCTACCTTAGGATGGTTATAGTTACCACCGCCGTTTACTGGGGCTTAAATTCCCAGCTTCGCCCGCAAGGGGCTAACCGGTCCTCTTAACCTTCCAGCACCGGGCAGGAGTCAGTCCGTATACATCGTCTTGCGACTTCGCACGGACCTGTGTTTTTAGTAAACAGTCGCTTCCCCCTGGTCTCTGCGGCCCACACCCGCTCCACAAAGCAAGTCTGTATCACGGGGCAGGCCCCCCTTCTCCCGAAGTTACGGGGGCATTTTGCCGAGTTCCTTAACCATAATTCTCTCGATCGCCTTGGTATTCTCTACCTGATCACCTGTGTCGGTTTGGGGTACGGGCGGCTAAAACCTCGCGTCGATGCTTTTCTAGGCAGCATAGGATCACCGGATCCCCCCATGCGGGGGTCCCATCAGATCTCAGGATCGTGCTCGAAACACACAGGAACGGATTTGCCTATCCCTGACCCTACATCCTTGGACCGGGGCTACCATCGCCCGGCCCGGCTACCTTCCTGCGTCACACCTGTTAATACGCTTGCCTCCCGGGATCAGGTCCCAGCACCAGCCCAACCATCACACCACAAGTGGCGCAACAAGAAAGACCGGCGGTGGTTAGTATCCCCCGTTCAACATGGGCGGTTTTTCGCCGGTACGGGAATATCAACCCGTTGTCCATCGACTACGCCTGTCGGCCTCGCCTTAGGTCCCGACTTACCCAGGGCAGATTAGCTTGACCCTGGAACCCTTGATCATTCGGCGGACGGGTTTCTCACCCGTCTTTCGCTACTCATGCCTGCATTCTCACTCGTGTAGGCTCCACCGCTGGTTTACACCGCGACTTCACCGCCCACACGACGCTCCCCTACCCATCCACACCCCTGAACCACGAAGGCTAGGGTAATGCGTGAATGCCACAACTTCGGCGGTGTACTTGAGCCCCGCTACATTGTCGGCGCGGAATCACTTGACCAGTGAGCTATTACGCACTCTTTCAAGGATGGCTGCTTCTAAGCCAACCTCCTGGTTGTCTAAGCAACTCCACATCCTTTCCCACTTAGCACACGCTTAGGGGCCTTAGTTGGTGGTCTGGGCTGTTTCCCTCTCGACTATGAAGCTTATCCCCCACAGTCTCACTGCTGCGCTCTGACTTACCGGCATTCGGAGTTTGGCTGACGTCAGTAACCTTGTAGGGCCCATCGGCCATCCAGTAGCTCTACCTCCGGCAAGAAACACGCAACGCTGCACCTAAATGCATTTCGGGGAGAACCAGCTATCACGGAGTTTGATTGGCCTTTCACCCCTACCCACAGCTCATCCCCTCCATTTTCAACTGAAGTGGGTTCGGTCCTCCACGACGTCTTACCGTCGCTTCAACCTGGCCATGGGTAGATCACTCCGCTTCGGGTCTAGATCACGCCACTGAACACGCCCTGTTCAGACTCGCTTTCGCTACGGCTTCCCCACACGGGTTAACCTCGCGACGTAACACTAACTCGCAGGCTCATTCTTCAAAAGGCACGCCATCACACCCATACAACCCCGAAGGGCTGCAGATGCTCTGACGGATTGTAAGCACACGGTTTCAGGTACTGTTTCACTCCCCTCCCGGGGTACTTTTCACCTTTCCCTCACGGTACTGGTCCGCTATCGGTCATTAGGAAGTATTTAGGCTTATCAGGTGGTCCTGACAGATTCACACGGGATTTCTCGGGCCCCGTGCTACTTGGGATCCTCTCCAAAGGCGGTGCCACACATTACGGTTACGGGACTCACACCCTCTCTGGCCGGCCTTTCAAGACCGTTCACCTATACGCACACCCACACCCCACCGGTCCGGCAGAACCAGCACGGAAAGTCCCACAACCCCGCCCACGCAACGCCCGCCGGCTATCACACATGGAACGGTTTAGCCTCATCCGCGTTCGCTCGCCACTACTAACGGAATCACTCTTGTTTTCTCTTCCTGCGGGTACTGAGATGTTTCACTTCCCCGCGTTCCCCCCACGCACCCTATGAATTCAGGCACGGGTCACACAATCACCTTGCAGCGTTGTGCGGGGTTTCCCCATTCGGACATCCTGGGATCACCGCTCGGTTATCAACTCCCCCAGGCTTATCGCAGATTCCTACGTCCTTCTTCGGCTCCTAATGCCAAGGCATCCACCGTGCGCCCTTAAAAACTTGACCACACAAAACCACAACCCAAACAGGCTGCGGCTGATGCACTCAATCAATTCGAGAGAACCACGACCACAAAAGGGCCAGGTTCATTCATCAAAGAAATTGCTAGAACACACAACCCACACCCCCAAAAGAGTGCAGGACCATGTGTCCAGATGCTCGCGTCCACTATGTAGTTCTCAAACAACAACCCCGTCAACCACACCCACCCCACACAAACACGAGGGGGTGCCGGCCGCAGGAACAACAAGAAACACCAAGGATTCCCTGCATTGCTGCAAAAAGGCCCTGTTGCCTCAGGACCCAACAGTGCGCCAAACACAACCCGGCAACCAACACCCCGGACCGCTTTCCCAACAACCCCCCACACACAAAAGTGCGAAAAGAGGGCCGCCGTACTCACGCCAGGACACCACCACCAACAGGCCATGCCAAAAAACTTGATTTGCTGATATTCCACCCATGAGCACCCACCGCAGAACAGACGCCTGCGCAATGGGCAACACTGACAACCCCGGAACCCGCCCATGCAGGCAGACCCGGACGCCGTTAGCAGCTCCTTAGAAAGGAGGTGATCCAGCCGCACCTTCCGGTACGGCTACCTTGTTACGACTTAGTCCCAATCGCCGGTCCCACCTTCGACGGCTCCCCCCACAAGGGTTAGGCCACCGGCTTCGGGTGTTACCAACTTTCGTGACTTGACGGGCGGTGTGTACAAGGCCCGGGAACGTATTCACCGCAGCGTTGCTGATCTGCGATTACTAGCGACTCCGACTTCATGGGGTCGAGTTGCAGACCCCAATCCGAACTGAGACCGGCTTTTTGGGATTAGCTCCACCTCACAGTATCGCAACCCTTTGTACCGGCCATTGTAGCATGCGTGAAGCCCAAGACATAAGGGGCATGATGATTTGACGTCGTCCCCACCTTCCTCCGAGTTGACCCCGGCAGTCTCCTATGAGTCCCCGGCCGAACCGCTGGCAACATAGAACGAGGGTTGCGCTCGTTGCGGGACTTAACCCAACATCTCACGACACGAGCTGACGACAACCATGCACCACCTGTAAACCGGCCGCAAGCGGGGCACCTGTTTCCAGGTCTTTCCGGTCCATGTCAAGCCTTGGTAAGGTTCTTCGCGTTGCATCGAATTAATCCGCATGCTCCGCCGCTTGTGCGGGCCCCCGTCAATTCCTTTGAGTTTTAGCCTTGCGGCCGTACTCCCCAGGCGGGGCACTTAATGCGTTAGCTACGGCGCGGAAAACGTGGAATGTCCCCCACACCTAGTGCCCAACGTTTACGGCATGGACTACCAGGGTATCTAATCCTGTTCGCTCCCCATGCTTTCGCTCCTCAGCGTCAGTTACAGCCCAGAGACCTGCCTTCGCCATCGGTGTTCCTCCTGATATCTGCGCATTTCACCGCTACACCAGGAATTCCAGTCTCCCCTACTGCACTCTAGTCTGCCCGTACCCACTGCAGAACCGGAGTTGAGCCCCGGTCTTTCACAGCAGACGCGACAAACCGCCTACGAGCTCTTTACGCCCAATAATTCCGGATAACGCTTGCGCCCTACGTATTACCGCGGCTGCTGGCACGTAGTTAGCCGGCGCTTCTTCTGCAAGTACCGTCACCCCCAAAGAGGGCTTCTTCCCTACTGAAAGAGGTTTACAACCCGAAGGCCGTCATCCCTCACGCGGCGTCGCTGCATCAGGCTTTCGCCCATTGTGCAATATTCCCCACTGCTGCCTCCCGTAGGAGTCTGGGCCGTGTCTCAGTCCCAGTGTGGCCGGTCACCCTCTCAGGCCGGCTACCCGTCGTCGCCTTGGTAGGCCATTACCCCACCAACAAGCTGATAGGCCGCGAGTCCATCCAAAACCACAAAAAGCTTTCCACCCCCCACCATGCGATGAGGAGTCATATCCGGTATTAGACCCAGTTTCCCAGGCTTATCCCAGAGTCAAGGGCAGGTTACTCACGTGTTACTCACCCGTTCGCCACTAATCCCCGGCGCAAGCACCGGATCATCGTTCGACTTGCATGTGTTAAGCACGCCGCCAGCGTTCATCCTGAGCCAGGATCAAACTCTCCGTTCAAAAACAAAAAACGAAACACAACCACCCCCACCGGAAATCACGGCAAGAAGCAGCTGCAAATCTGAAACCAGCTGAAAACCAAACCACCACACACGGGGGTGCGCAATGGCCCGGCAAAAATTCAACCAATCAAAAAACAATCGGTATCAACAAACTTGGCACACTATTGAGTTCTCAAACAACAGGTCACTAATCCAAAGCAGTACCACCACCAACCACAACGGCCAGCAGATCGCTCCGGAGCAACTTTTCAAACTTACCCGAACCAACTCGGTCTTGGCAAATCAGCGTTTCCGCGATTCAGACCGGGGTTTCGGCCCCGCCCGGCAAAGGTCGCGCATAAAAGCGAACCATTTTCAGGCTGTTATCAAGGGGTTTGTCCTCCGCGGTTTCCAGCCTCAGGCTGTCTCACTCGCGGCGACTCAGAAGACATTACACGCCTCTACCCCGACTTACAAATCGGCCTGGAACCCGCCCAAATGCCCTGAAACACAGGGGAAACGGCGCGAAGACAATCCCAGTCAGCAAAACTGCACTTCCGTGAGCCCCATCACCTACCCCTTCCGGGCCTTGGACTCCCGGTGATAGAGCAACTCTGGAAGACCGACGGGAGGTGATAGAGCAACCTTGGGGAACCGGCGGGAGGTGATAGAGCGACCCCGGAAAAGCGACGGGACGTGATAGAGCAACCGGGGTGGGCCGTGGGTATGCCGAAGGCCGGCAACCACGGGGGTTGCCAGCCTTAGGGATGATGCGGGACGGGTGCTTAGGCCGAGACTTCCACGGTGGCAAGGTTCTTCTTGCCACGCCGAAGCAACAGGTACCGGCCGTGAAGGAGCTGCTCCTGTGCCACCACGGCGTCGGGGTCCGAGACCTTGGCGTTGTTCACGTACGCACCCCCCTCCCCTACGGTCCGGCGGGCTGCTGACTTGCTGTCGGACAAACCGGAAGCAACCAGGAGGTCGATGATTCCCAAGCCATCGGCACCGACGGTTGCCGACGGAAGTTCCGCCGTTGCGGCAGCAAGGGTCGGCTCGTCGAGCACGGAGAGATCGCCATTGCCGAACAGCGCAGCCGAGGCAGCAATGACCTTCTCGGTCGCTTCCACGCCATGGACCAGGGAGGTCACCTCGTACGCAAGCTTCTTCTGGCCTTCGCGGGCGAAGGGCCGTTCTGACACGGACTGCTGCAGCTCTTCGATCTCCGCACGGGTCAGGAACGTGAACACCTTGAGGCGATCAACGACGTCGGCATCGGCGGTGTTCAGCCAGAACTGGTAGAAGGTGTACGGGCTGCACATCTCCGCATCCAGCCACACGGCGTTGCCCTCGGACTTGCCGAACTTGGTGCCGTCGGAGTTGGTAATGAGCGGCGTGCCCAGGGCGTGGACGCTCTTGCCCTCCACCTTGCGGATCAGCTCGGTGCCGCTGGTCAGGTTCCCCCACTGGTCCGAGCCGCCGGTTTGAAGCGCACAACCGTACTCGCGGAAGAGCTCAAGGTAGTCCATGCCCTGGAGGATCTGGTAGCTGAACTCCGTGTAGCTGATGCCCTCATCGGAGTTCAGGCGGGACGCAACGGCATCCTTGCGCAACATGGTGCCCACGCGGTAGTGCTTGCCGATTTCCCGCAGGAAATCGATGGCACTCAGCGGCGCAGTCCAGTCCAGGTTGTTGACCATGCGGGCAGCGTTGTCGCCGTCGAAACTCAGGAAGCGGCGTACCTGCCCCTGGAGCCTGCCGACCCATTCCGCAACGGTGTCCTTGGTGTTCAAGGTGCGTTCCGCCGTCGGACGCGGGTCTCCGATCAGGCCGGTCGAACCGCCGACCAGGCCCAGCGGCTTGTGGCCTGCCAGCTGCAGGCGACGCATCACAAGCAGCTGCACGAGGTTGCCCAGATGAAGCGACGGTGCGGTGGGGTCGAAGCCACAGTAATACGTGATCGGGTCCCCGGCGAGCAGCTTTTCCAGTTCCGTTTCATCGGTGGAAACGTGCACCAGGCCGCGCCATTTGAGCTCCTGCCAGATGTTGGCAAAGGCGGGATCGTTGTGTTGGGACTCGATGTTGTTTACGTGTGACACGAGATCTAAGTTAGCAGGATTGACCACCCCGGATTGCCTACCGTTCAATGCCGGCGGGCAGGGGTGCGGCCGTGATGAGGCGAAGGCGCTGCGTCGGCCGGGTCATGGCGACGTAAAGGTCCCCCACTTTGCCGTGCTCGTGGTTGAGCATCGCGGCCGGTTCCAGCACCACGACGCCGTCGAATTCCAGGCCCTTGGCCTCCTTGGGACTGATCACCACGATGTCCTGCTCGTAGCTGCCGGCACCTGTCCCGATGCGCTTGCCGTAGGCTTCCCGCAGTGCAGCGGCGGCTGCCGGCAGCAAGGGACCATCGGCAATAACGGCGAGCAAGCCGCCGTCGATCGCGTCGATTTCCTCCGGCAGGACTTCCACCAGCCGCTGAACGATGCCGTCCTCGTCGACACGGTCAACTATGGGTGACCATTTGCCTTCGCGGACGGCCTTCGGCGCGGAGACAACCAGGCCCGCGCGGTTCGCCATGCGGACGGCGGCCTCGGCGATCTGGGACGGCGTGCGGTAGTTGACCGTTAGTTCTTCCAACGTCCAGCGGTCACCGAACGACGGCGCCAAGGCACTTTGCCAGGAATTGGCACCTGCCGCGGCACTCGTTTGGGCGATGTCGCCGACGATGGTGAAGGATTTCAGCGGGCAGCGCCGGACAAGGAGGCGCCACTGCATGGGCGACAATTCCTGTGCTTCGTCAACCACGATGTGCCCAAAGGCCCACGACCGGTCGCTGTTGGCCCGTTCGGCGGCCGTCAGGCGGTTTTCGCGTTCCTGGTTTTGTTCAGCCAGTTCCTCGGCGGTCATGAGGACGTCGACGCCCATGGCCTCCATGTTGGCGAGGGTCTGCTTGGCGTTGGCAAGATCGCGGGCGCGGTCTGCTTCCTGTTGTGCCAGTCCCCTGCCAGCGGCCGGATCCAGTTCGCCCAGCAGCTCGGCTGCTTCATCGAGCAACGGAACGTCCGCTTCGGTCCACGGCGCATCTGCCGGCCGCTGGAGCAGGGCACGCTGTTCCGGGGTCAGGTACGGCGTGCAGGCCTCCAGGATGGCGGGCTTGCTGAAAAGTTCGGAGATGAGCTTTTCAGGCGTCATGGGCATCCAGCACAGATTGAGCATGATGCGCACATCGCGGGCGGTCCGGACATCTTCGGCGAGGTAGGCGCGGTCCGCATTGTTGCCGATGTTGTCGGCTTCCACCTGCTCGGTCAGCTGCTCAGTGAGTTCGCGCAGGAGGATCTTGATGAACGTCAGCCGCGCCTCGTTATGGGGCTTACCGGTAGCGCGGGCTTTGTCCCGCGCCCGGCGTACCTGGCGCTCAGTGAGCGTGAGCTTGCGGGAATCGACTTCCAGGATCCGGTCCTTGCCGGGGGTCCGCTGCCTGTTGGCGACGGCGTTGGCCACCACTGCGGCCATGTCCAACTTGCCCTTGAGCGCAGCGACGTCGGCGTCCTGCTCCGGCACCGCGTTGATGCCGGGCATGAGACGGCCCAGGCTGGCCATCACCACGCCGGTTTCGCCGAGCGACGGCAGCACACGTTCGATGTAGTGCATAAAGGATGAGGACGGGCCAACCAACAGGACACCGGCACTCTTGAGCCTGTCCCGGTGGGTGTACAGCAGGTATGCGGCACGGTGCAGGGCAACCGCGGTCTTGCCGGTACCCGGCCCGCCTTGCACCACCAGGGCACCGGAAATGGAGGAGCGGATGATCCTGTCCTGCTCGGACTGGATGGTGCCGACGATGTCGGACATGCGCCCGGTCCGCTTCGAGTTCAGTGCAGCGAGCAGGGCACCTTCGCCCTGCAAGGAGTCGTCATCGGCAAGCATGTCAGCATCCAGGACGTCGTCCTCGATCGCCTTTACCTCACGCCCTTGCAGGATGAGGTGGCGACGGCGGCGCACACCCTGGCGGTCGAACGCTGTTGCCTGGTAGAAGTGCCCGGCTTCTGGCGCGCGCCAGTCAACCATGAGCCGCTGGAGATCGGCCGTGGACAAACCGATGCGGCCGATGTACTGGGCCTCACCGTTGTCCAAATCGAGGCGGCCAAAGACCAAACGATCGTCGACTGCGTCGAGCTGGGCCAGGCGGTCCTCGTACAGTGCTGCGAAGGCGTCCCGTTCAGAAACGTTTTGCATGGTTCCCACGGCACCGGCTTTGCGCACCTGCGCCAGCTGGGCGCGCTTCTCTTCGCGCAGCTCATCGAGCCGGGCATACAACCCGGCAACGTATTCCTGCTCGTGAACCAAATCAGCGTCGTGCATCGAAACCGTAACCCCTATCGAAAAAGACAGACCGTCCATTCTACAGCGATTTTGTTAAATACGTCGGGCGCATGCCACATATCGGAAACGCCGGGCGCGGGACCACCCGGGGGTAGGCATCATGCCGGTTTGCGGGGGCTTTTGGGCCGTGCCGCCTTGTACCGGGAAACGGTGGGGTCATCCTCGATCCAGAACCGCCACGGATACTCCGTGGTTCCTCCGGGTCCGGCAACGCCGACGCGTGGACCGCTGGCCACGGCAGAGGCCGCGAACTCAGGCAACCGCACACTGAAAGGTGCGGCGAGCGCATCCCGCCCGGTGTCCGCTGTCGTAAGCCCCAATGCGGACGCGAGACGGGCCGGTCCGCTGGCCAAATCCTTGTGTGCCTTGGACGCAGGCCGGCGCTCGGCAGCGAGCTCCTGGCCGGCCACGATCTCGCCCGCCCGCAGGAGGAGCGCCGACGGCGAGCCATCCGGTCCGCACACGATGTTGGCGCAATAGTGCATCCCGTACGTGAAATAGACGTAGAGGAACCCTGCCGGACCAAACATTGGCGCGTTCCTGGCCGTGCGTCCGCCGTAGGTGTGCGAGCCCGGATCCGGATGGGCGGAATCCCGGGGGCCCAGGTAAGCCTCCACCTCTGTCAACCGCACTGACACCGGGCCTGCCTCCGACTCGTGCGTCAGGACCGCCCCAAGAAAAAGCGGGGCGATGGTCCGTGGGTCTCCGCTGAGGAAATCACGGACAGCACGGGGGTCGCTGGCGGGGCTGGCTGTCATGGACCGACCATAGCAAGCCGCCTCGGAGTCCGCGTCCGATTTCCGCTAGCAGCGATGGTGCCGGGCTGGGAGGATGGGCCCATGGACTTCTGGCAGCGCTACCGGGCGATCGACACCCGCGACCCCCGGTTCGATGGCCAGTTCTACACCGCCGTGCGTTCCACCGGGATCTACTGCAGGCCCTCATGCCCCGCACGGACACCCAAGCCCGGGAACGTCACGTTCTACGAGACTTCGGCCGCTGCCCACGAGGCCGGCTACCGGGCGTGCAAGCGATGCCTGCCCGAAGCCGTGCCCGGCACCCCTGCATGGAATGTCCGGTCCGACGTTGCGGGCAGGGCAATGCGCCTGATCAACGACGGCGTGATCAACCGCGAAGGCGTTGACGGCCTCGCCCGCAGGCTCGGTTACTCGACGCGCCAACTCAACAGGATCCTGAGCCACGAACTCGGCGCCGGCCCCCTGTCGCTCGCCCGGGCAAGCCGCGCACAAACTGCCAGGACGCTGCTGGTATCCACGGACATGCTGTTCTCCGATGTGGCCTTCGCCTCGGGATTCAACAGCATCCGGCAGTTCAACGACACCATCGGCGAAGTCTTCGCCATGACCCCGACGGCGTTACGCGGCTCTGCCGCAAAGTCCCCGGCGCGCCGGGGGTCCGCCGGCCCGGCCCCGGCGCCGGCGTCGCTGACACTGAATCTCCCCTACCGGGAACCCTTCGACGCCGGAATCTTCGATTTCCTTGCGGCAAGGGCGACCCCCGGCATCGAGGCAGCCACCGTAGAGGAGGGGCGCAGGAGCTACTCCCGTTCGCTTCAGCTCCCCCGCGGCCAGGCATCTTTTACGGTGTCGTTTGGCCCAGCGGGTGCGGTCGACCGGGGCTCCGGCGGTTCGCGGCTGCAACTCCGGGCCACTTTGGCGGATCTTCATGACCTTCCGGCACTCCTGAGCCGGGCGCGGCGCCTGTTCGATCTCGACGCCGACCCCCTGGCCATAGATGAGGCACTGAGCGTCGATCGGCGGCTGCGCGGGAGCGTAGTGGCGCTGCCGGGTATCCGGTTGCCCGGGGCTGTTGATCCCGCGGAGCTGCTCATCCGCGCCATGATCGGCCAACAGATCACGGTGGCGGCCGCCCGGACCGCGCTAACGCAACTATCCGTTCTTGGGACTCCCGTCGGCGGGGGCACAGCCGGACCCGATCGACTTTTCCCGACGGCGGCCCAGATCGCCGAAGGCGGGCGGGCGGTGCTCCGGGGGCCGCAGCGAAGAATCGACGCGTTGATTTCAGCGGCTACCGCACTGGCCAACGGCAGTGTTGACTTCGGTTACGGCGACGACGAAGCAGCCCTGGCCCGGAAACTGCTACCGCTTCCCGGGATCGGGCCGTGGACCGTGGGCTACGTGGCCATGCGGGTACTTGGCGCCCCCGACGTCTTCCTTGGCAACGACGCCGCTGTGCGCAACGGGCTGAAAGTTGTGGCTGACGGGTCAGGGCTGAGCGCCGATTTCCGTGAAGTGAGTCCGTGGCGTTCTTATGCAGTGATGCACCTGTGGCGCGCGGCGGTCAAGCCCTGACATGCCACGCGTCGCACTTTCACGCGCCCGACGGCGGCGGTCACACGCCGCCGTCGAGCCTTTCTGCGGGAAGTGACGGAAGAACAGGCGGGAAGTGATAGAAGAACACCCGAAACCCGGCGGGAAGTGATAGAAGAACACCCGAAACCCGGCGGGAAGTGATAGAGGAACGGGGGGGGGTTAGCGGGCCGGTTGGGCGGGGACACCTGCGGGCCAGGGCAGCAGGTCCGGGAGGTCCACGCCGTCGGCGGCTGCGGTGGCGCGCAGGCTGCCCAGGCTCGGTTCCCGCCCGGCGAGCCAGGCGGCAATATCCGTGAGCATCCCCGTGATGGCAATGGAGGTACCGCCATGGCCGAGGGTCAGCGGGGCCAGGCCCGTGGGCTGCAGGACGAACTTGTAGTCGGCCGGGACACGGGGTTCAAGGAAGCTGAACAAGTGCTCGCAGAAGGGACGGCTCCACGTCTCCGGCCCGTAGCCCATGCCCAGGTCCGAGGCATGGATGGTGAGTTCGCGCCACAGCGCCAGACCGCCGTCGAACACCGTTCCGTTGCGGTAGCTGATGGGCGCCTGCCAGCCGTTCGGTTCCAAGCTGTCGAACGCCGCAACTGCGGCATTGACGGCAGTGGTCACTGAAGCGGTGTGGTCGGCGAGGCTGTGTCCGGCGGCAAGGTCGATCGCCTTCGTGCGGCCTTCCATGCCGCCGTCATACAGTTCGATCTTTTCGCCCCGCTGCGCGTATTCCAGTTGCCGGGCCATGGCATTGGAGATGCCAACGATGTGGGCCAGTACGTGTCCGCGTGTCCAGCCGGGGAGTTCAGATGGCCCGGTGAGGGACGATTCGTCCATGGTGGAGAGAAGACGGGTGACGGTGCCGGCGGCTTTGTGAAGCTCTGCGGGCAGCGTCTCAACTGTGATCGGGGTCATAGCGCCATGCTAACGCACCCCTGAATCAAGAGCGGGCCAGCTAAAGCAAGGACGGGACGGTGCCGGAAGGCACCGCCCCGTCCCGAGTCAAGCAGGCTATGACGCGTAGGAGCGTGTTGCGTCCAGTTCCGCTTCGAGAGCCTTGAGTTGGCGTTCGACGGCGGCCGGCGCGGTTCCGCCCTGCGAGTTACGGCTGTTGAGCGAACCTTCGGTGCTGAGGACGCTGCGGACCTCGGGAGTCAGGTGCTCCGAGATCGCGGCGTACTCGTCATCGCTCAGGTCCCAGAGCTCCACGTTGCGGCTTTCAGCCTGCTTCACTGCCGCCCCGGAGAGCTCGTGCGCTTCACGGAACGGCACGCCCTGGCGGACCAGCCATTCTGCGATGTCCGTGGCCAGGGCGAAGCCCTGCGGAGCCAGGGACTCCATGCGCTCAGTGTTGAACTTCAACGTGGCGATCATGCCGGACACGGCCGGAAGCAGGAGCTCCAGGGTGTCGGCGGCGTCGAAGACCGGTTCCTTGTCTTCCTGCAGGTCGCGGTTGTACGCGAGTGGCAGGCCCTTGAGCGTGGCCAGCAGGCCGGTGAGGTTGCCGATGAGGCGTCCCGCTTTGCCGCGCGCGAGCTCGGCAACGTCCGGGTTCTTCTTCTGCGGCATGATGGAGGACCCCGTGGAGTACGAGTCATGCAGGGTCACGAAGGAGAACTCCTTGGTGGCCCAGAAGATGACTTCCTCGGAAATCCGGGACAGGTCCACGCCGATCATCGAGCAAACCCAGGCGAACTCGGCGAAGACGTCGCGGGATGCGGTGCCGTCGATCGAGTTGTGCACGGCCGAGTAGAAACCCAGGTCCGCAGCAACCGCTTCGGGGTCCAGTCCCAGTGAGGACCCTGCCAGGGCTCCGGAGCCGTAGGGTGACACACCCGCGCGCTTGTCCCAGTCCTGGAGCCGCTGGACATCGCGCAGCAGCGCCCAGGCGTGGGCCAGGAGGTGGTGGCTCAGCAGGACCGGCTGGGCGTGCTGCAGGTGCGTACGGCCAGGCATGGCCACACCGGGGTGTGCCTTTGCCTGCTCCACCAGGGCATCGATCGTGGCGAGGACGCCCCGGGCAATGATCCGGGCGTGGTCACGCAGGAACATGCGCCCCAGCGTTGCCACTTGATCGTTGCGGGACCGGCCGGCGCGCAGTTTTCCGCCCAGCCGGGCACCTGCCCGCTCGATCAGGCCGCGCTCCAGGGAACCGTGGACATCCTCATCGCTCTCGGCCGGGAGGTAAGCGCCACTGGCGACGTCCTCGTCCAGCTGCGTGAGGGCAGCGAGCATGCCTTCGAGCTCTGCGTCGTCCAGCAGTCCGGCCTTGTGCAGCACGCGGGCGTGCGCCTTGGACCCGGCGATGTCGTAGCGGGCCAGCCGCCAGTCAAAGCGCGTGGACTTGCTCAGTGCGGCCAGGGCGTCTGCCGGGCCGCCGGCGAACCGGCCGCCCCACAGCGCGCCTTCGTTTGTTGCCGACGTCATTATTCGCCTGCAACCCGGAGGTCGCGGCCGGAGGCAACCTTGGAGGACATGCCCCACAGCTCGATGAAGCCGCGGGCCATGGACTGGTCGAAGGTGTCGCCGGTGTCGTAGGTGGCGAGGTCGAAATCGTACAGCGAGGTATCCGAGCGACGCCCGTTGACGATTGCCTGGCCGCCGTGGAGGACCATGCGGATGTCACCGGAGACGTACTTCTGGGTGTCCTCGATGAACGCGTCCAGGGAGCGCTTCAGCGGGGAGAACCACTGGCCGTCGTAGACCAGCTCGGACCAGCGCTGGCCCACCGTGGCCTTGAAACGGGCCTGTTCGCGCTCGATCGTCACGTCTTCGAGGTGCTTGTGCGCGGTGATGAGCGCCATGGCACCGGGAGCTTCGTAGATCTCGCGGGACTTGATGCCGACGAGGCGGTCCTCGACGACGTCGATGCGGCCAACGCCCTGGGCGCCGGCGCGGCGGTTGAGTTCCTGGATGGCCTGCAGCGGGGTGACCTTCACGCCGTCGATCGCTACCGGGATACCGGCCTGGAAGGAGATGGTGACTTCATCCGGTGCCGGCGGGAATTCCGGGGTAGCCGTGTAGTCGTAGATGTCCTTGGTGGGAGCGTTCCAGATGTCCTCGAGGTAGCCGGTCTCGACGGCGCGTCCCCAGACGTTCTGGTCGATCGAGTACGGGTTCTTCTTGGTGGTCTCGATCGGCAGGCCCTTTTCTTCGGCGAAGGCAATGGCCTTGTCGCGCGTCAAGGCAAGGTCGCGGACAGGTGCGATGCACTTCAGGTCCGGGCCGAGGGTCTGGATGCCGACTTCGAAGCGGACCTGGTCGTTGCCCTTGCCGGTGCAGCCGTGGGCAACGGTAGTGGCGCCGAATTCGCGGGCAGCCTTCACGAGGTGCTTGACGATCACGGGACGCGAGATAGCGGACACCAGCGGGTAGTGGCCCTGGTAGAGGGCGTTGGCCTTCAGGGTGGGCATCGCGTATTCGTTGGCGAACTCGTCGCGGGCGTCCGCGACGTAGGCCTCGACGGCGCCGCAGCCCAAGGCGCGCTGGCGGATGGTCTCGAGGGACTCGCCGCCCTGTCCAACGTCAACTGCTACGGCGATGACCTCGGCGCCGGTAGCTTCACCGATCCAGCCGATGGCTACGGACGTATCGAGGCCACCGGAGTAGGCCAGAACAATGCGCTCAGTCACGAGAGTGCTCCTTTGGTTGTTGCTTGGTTGTATCTAATGCTTGAAGAAAAAGCGTTCAGTTGCCGGGTCCGGCTTCCTCGGCCAATTGCAGGAAACGGGCCGCCAGTTCCGCCCCGCCGTCAGGATCGCGTGCCACCAACATCACGGTGTCGTCGCCTGCGATCGTACCTAAAACGGACGGCATCACGGAGTGGTCGATGGCCAGGGCAAGGAAATTCGCCGCACCCGGCGGTGTTCGGAGGACCACGATGTTGCCCGATGCCTCGGCCGTCACCAGCAGTTCGCCGCAGAGGCGGCTGAGCCGGGCATCAAGGATCTCCTGTGTGACACCGCTCTTGGCGTGCCGCTCTCCCCCTTCACCCGGAACGGCGTAGACCAAGGCGCCGTCTTTGCCCCGCACCCGGACGGCACCAAGTTCCACGAGGTCCCGCGAGAGGGTCGCCTGGGTAACCTGGACGCCGTCGTCCGAGAGCAGGGCCGCGAGCTCTGCCTGCGAGCGCACCGACTCGCCCGTCAGGATCGCGGTGATGCGCGCCTGCCGGGCAGTCTTGGTGGCCGGGCTGGCGCCCGGAACGGTCGGGTTGACGGACACTAGAACGTGCTCTCGCCGGTTCCCTCGACGGGTGCGAGGCCGTCGACAAACGCGAGCCCGGAGCGGTGCATCAACCAGGCCATGAGTGCTTTCTGGGCGTGGAGGCGGTTCTCCGCTTCGTCCCACACGATGGACTGCGGTCCGTCGATGACGCCGGCGGAGATCTCGTAACCACGGTAGGCAGGGAGGCAATGCAGGACGACGGCGTCGGGAGCTGCCTGCGCCATGGCGGCCTCGTCCACGGAGTAGTCCCGGAACAGTTGCAGGCGGGCTTCCTTCTCCGCTTCCTGTCCCATGGAGACCCAAGTGTCGGTGGCCACGACGTCGGCTCCCTTGAGGGCCTCCTTGGCGTCCGTGGTGATGAGTACCGAACCTCCGGTCTCTGCGGCCCGCTGCTCTGCCGCAGCCACAATCTCCGCGGCGGGCAGGTAGCCATCGGGGCCGGAGATGCGCACATGCATCCCTGCGGTCACCCCGGCCAGCAGGTAGGAGTTGGCCATGTTGTTGGCGGCGTCACCCAGGTACGCCATGGTGAGTCCGGCCAGCTTTCCCTTGTGCTCCTTGACCGTCAGGAGGTCGGCCAGGAGCTGGCAGGGGTGGTAGTCGTCGCACAAGGCGTTGATGACGGGCACCTTGGAGTTTTCCGCCATCGCCACCAGGCCCGCGTGGGCGCCGGTGCGCCACACGATGGTGGACACCATGCGCTCCAGGACCTTGGCGGTGTCCTCGACGGACTCCTTATGCCCGATCTGTGCTTCGCCCGGATTGATGATGAGCGCGTTGCCGCCCATGTCCGCCACGCCGGTTGCGAAGGAAACACGCGTCCTGGTGGAGGTCTTGTCAAAGATCACGGCGACCGTCTTGCGTCCGCTTCCCTCCGCGGCATACGGCTGGACGCTGTAGGGGGCGGCTTTCATGCGGACGGCCAGTTCCAGGACTTCGGCTTGTTCGGCCGGTGTCAGGTCCGTGTCCTTGAGGAAGTGCCGGGTGCTGGTGGAAGGAGTAGTCACTGTGCGTCCTTAGCGGTGGTGGCGGTAGCCGTTGCGATCAAGGAAGGGAGGGCGGCAAGGAACCGGTCAGCCTGTTCGGTGGTCAGGATGAGCGGTGGTGCCAGGCGGATGGTCCGCGGGCCGGGGCTGTTGATGATGAACCCGGCGTCCAAGGCTGCCGTGACCATTGCGGGGGCAATGCCGGCTGTCAGGTCGAAGCCGATCAGCAGGCCTTCTCCGCGGACTTCGGTGACGCCGTCGACGGCGGCAATTCCGGTTCGCAGGTACTCCCCCACAGACTGCACGTTCTGCAGCACGCCCTGGCTTTCGATGGCGTGCAGCGTCGCGAGCGCCGCGGCGGTTGCCACCGGGTTCCCGCCGAAGGTGGTGCCGTGCTGCCCGGCGGTGAGCAGGGCCGACGTCGTACTTCCGAACGTCACCAGGGCGCCGATCGGGAAGCCGCCGCCCAGGCCCTTGGCGAGCGTGATGGCGTCCGGAACAATTCCGGCGTCTTCGCTGGCGAGCCATTTGCCGGTGCGGCCGATGCCCGTCTGGACTTCGTCCAGGATCAGGAGCGCGCCGGCTGCGGTGGTTGCCTCGCGGGCTGCCCGGAGGTAGTCGGCGCCGAGCGGACGCACGCCCGCCTCACCCTGGATGGGTTCCAGGAACACTGCGGCGGTGGAATCGTCGACGGCGGCACGCAGGGCCTCTATGTCGCCGAACGGGATGTGGACCACGCCGCCGGGCAGGGGTTCGAACGGTGCCCGGTACGCTTCCTTGGCGGTGAGGGCGAGGGCCCCCATGGTGCGGCCGTGGAAGGCGCCTTCGAGGGCAAGGATCTTGGTGCGTTTGCCGTCGCCGCTGTTCCGGCGGGCCAGCTTGAAGGCTGCCTCGTTGGCTTCGGTTCCGGAGTTGGCGAAGAACACCTTGGAACCGGCCGGTGCCTGGCTGATGGCCAGGAGCTTCTCCGCGAGCGCGATCTGCGTCGGGCTGGTGAAGAAGTTGGAAACGTGCCCGAGCGTGGACAGCTGGCTCGAGATCACGGACGTCACGAACGGGTGCGCGTGGCCGAGGGCGTTGACGGCGATGCCGCCGAGGAGGTCAAGGTATTCCTTGCCGTCCGCGTCCCAGACGAGGCAACCGGCGCCACGGACGAGCACCCGTTGCGGCGTGCCGAAGACGCCCATGAGCGAGGACGAGTAACGGGCCAGCCAGTCGGCGCCTGAACTTTGGGTGACAAGCGTCGACGCCGCGGCTTCCGCCAACTGTGTTTCGTTGCTGCTCATGCGTTTACTTCCTGGTCCGGTACTACCTGTGTGCCGATGCCCGCCGTCGTGAAGGTTTCCAGCAGCATCGAGTGGGCGAGCCGCCCGTCCACGATGTGGGCGCGTTCCACGCCCTCGTCGATTGCCTTCAGGCAGGCGGCCATCTTGGGAATCATTCCCGATTCCAGGCGCGGCAGCATGTCCCGGAGTTCGGACGCCGTCAGCGACGAGATCAGCGAGGACTTGTCCGGCCAGTTCGCGTAGAGCCCTTCAACGTCGGTGAGGATGACGAGCTTCGAGGCTCCCAGCGCCGAAGCAACAGCTGCTGCGGCGGTATCGGCGTTGACGTTGAGGACCTGCCCCGTGGTCTGGAAACCGGTGGCGTCGTCGATGATCTCCGGTGCGACCGTGGAGATCACGGGGATGCGTCCGGCGTCGAGGATGTCCTTGATCCCTGTGGGATCGACGCCGATCACCTCGCCCACCAGGCCCAGGTCCACTTCTTCACCGTCAACGACGGTTCCGGTCCGGACGGCACGGAGCAGGCCGCCGTCTTCCCCGGACATACCTACCGCATAGGGTCCGTGCGAGTTGATGAGCCCGACGAGTTCGCGTCCCACTTGGCCTGTGAGGACCATGCGGACTACGTCCATGGCCTCGGGCGTGGTGACCCGGAGGCCCCCTTTGAATTCGGATTCGATGCCGAGGCGTCCGAGCATGGAGTTGATCTGCGGACCGCCGCCGTGGACCACGACGGGGTGGATCCCGACGTGGTGGAGGAACACGATGTCCTCGGCGAAGGCACGGCGGAGTTCGTCGTTGACCATGGCGTTGCCGCCGTACTTGATGACCATGGTGGTTCCGGCGAAGCGCTGGATCCAGGGCAGGGCCTCAATGAGGGTCCCCGCTTTGTCCTGGGCGTCGGCCATGGACGTGGTGTCGCGCGTGTGTGCGGTCATGGTCATCCTTAGCTCGAGTACGCGCTGTTCTCATGCACGTAGTCGTGCGTGAGGTCGTTGGTCCAGATGGTGGCCTCGGCGTCGCCTGCCTGGAGGTCGATGTCCACCCGGACTTCACGCGGTTCGAGGTCCACGAGGTTGCGGTCATCACCAATGGCGCCGTTGCGGCAGATCTGGACGCCGTTCATGGACACGTTCAGCTGGTCTGCTTCGAAGACGGCATCGGTGGTGCCCACTGCTGACAAGACCCGCCCCCAGTTGGGGTCCTTCCCGAAAATGGCGGCCTTGAACAGGTTGGAGCGGGCTACTGCCCGGCTGACGATTTCAGCGTCGCGTTCGCTGGCTGCATTGAAAGTGCGGATGGCGATGTCGTGGCTGGCGCCTTCGGCATCCCCAATCAGCTTCCGGGCGAGATCGGCGCACACGTTGGTGACGGCTTCGCTGAGCTGCTCGGCGGAGGGCAGTGCTTCCGACGCTCCTGAGGCAAGCAACACCACGGTGTCGTTGGTGGACATGCAGCCATCGGAATCAGCACGGTCGAAGGTGACGCGCGTGGCGTCGCGGAGGACGACGTCGAGTTCGTTGGCCGGCACCTCGGCGTCGGTGGTGAGGACCACCAGCATGGTGGCGAGGCCCGGGGCGAGCATGCCTGCGCCCTTGGCGATGCCACCCACGGTGAAGGACTTGCCCTGTGCGTCCTTGCCCGTGAAGACAGCTTCCTTGGAGACGCTGTCCGTGGTCATGATTGCGGTGGCCGCGGCACTGCCGCCGTCCTCGCTCAGTTCCTTGGCTGCCGCTTCGACACCCGGGAGGATCTTGTCCATGGGGAGCTGCTCGCCGATCAGGCCGGTGGAACACACCACGACGTCGGAAGCTGAGACTCCCAGCACCTCGGCCACTTTCTCTGCGGTGGCGTGGGTGTTCTGGAAACCCTGCGGACCCGTGCAGGCGTTGGCGCCGCCCGAATTCAGGACGACGGCGTCAACGCGGCCGTCCGTGACAACCTGGCGCGACCAATGCACGGGAGCTGCGGCAACACGATTGGACGTGAAGACTGCGGCCGCTGCTTTCTGCGGGCCGTCATTGACAACGAGGGCCAGGTCCGGATTGCCTGATGCCTTGATGCCGGCTGTGATTCCAGAGGCGCGGAATCCCTTGGGGGCGGTAATGGTCACGGTGCAACTCCCTGCAGGTTCAGGCCGGCGGTTTCATCCAGGCCGAGGGCTATGTTCATTGACTGCACGGCACCGCCGGCAGTTCCCTTGGTGAGGTTATCGATGGCGCAGGTGACGATCACCCGGCCGGTGTGGGCATCGAAAGCCAACTGCATGACGGCGTGGTTGGAGCCCTGTACGGACTTGGTACTGGGCCACTGCCCCTCCGGCAGAAGGTGAACGAACGGCTCGTCGTCGTAGGCGTCTGCCCATGCCTGGCGCAGCTCGGAGGCTGTCACGCTGAGTCCTGCCTGCGGCCGCACTTTCGCGGTGGCCGTCGTCAGAATGCCGCGGCTCATGGGCGCCAGCGTGGGCGTGAAGGACACCGTTACGGGTTCGCCTGCGGCGTTGCTGAGTCCCTGTTCGATTTCCGGCGTGTGGCGGTGCCCGCCACCCACGCCGTACGGGCTCATGGAGCCCATGACCTCGGAACCAATGAGGTTCACCTTCGCTGCCTTGCCTGCACCGGAGGTTCCGGACGCGGAGACAATGACGACGTCGTCCGCCTGGAGGAGGTTGCTGGCGAAGCCGGGCGCCAACGCCAGCAGCGACGACGTCGGGTAGCAGCCGGGAACGGCGATCCGCGTTGCGCCCTTCAGCGCCTCGCGCTGGCCCGGGAGTTCGGGCAGGCCGTACGGCCAGGTACCTGCATGGGCGGATCCGTAGAACTTTTCCCACGCGGCGGCGTCCTGCAAACGGTGGTCCGCTCCGGCGTCGATCACCACTGTTCCTTCCGGCAGTTGCGCGGCAATCTCCGCGGAGGCACCGTGCGGAAGGGCGAGGAACACGACGTCATGCCCGGCCAGGTTCTCCACGGTGGTGTCTTCCAGGATCCGGCTGGCGAGCCCATGGAGATGAGGCTGCAACTCCCCTAGTCTGGAACCAGCGTTGCTGTGCGCCGTAATGGCGCCGATGGTGACGTTGGGATGGTTGGCCAGCAGGCGCAGCACTTCTCCCCCGGCATAGCCACTGGCACCGGAGACAGCAACAGAAATAGTCATGAGCCCCATGATACAGCAAAAGTATTCATTGGCACCGATATTTATGCATGCCCTAAACATCGTATTTGTTAGGACATTTCCGGTATGCTTGATGGAGGGTGATCCAGACCGTGCAGTCCGAACGTCGGCTGCAGCGTTGCCCGTTATCGATACGGGGCACATTCTTGGCACCCACTTCCACATCTGAGCGGCCCAAAGTTCGCGCAATCCAACCCAACCCGGTGGTCCAGAGCTATTCGGAACTCCTGAAGAGCGTCAAGAAGGCCGGGCTGCTCGAACGCCGCAGCGGCTTCTACATCTGGCTTTTCGTGGCCTTGATGCTCCTCATGGCAGGTACCTGGCTGGGCTTCGCACTCATCGGCGACTCCTGGTATCAGCTGCTGATCGCCGCAGCCCTGGGGATCTTCTGTACGCAACTGAGCTTCCTGGCCCACGAGGCCGGCCACAAGCAGATTTTCGCATCCCGCCGCGCCAATGACTGGTCCGCCCGCCTGTTGGCTACGGGGGTGGCAGGCATCAGCTATTCGTGGTGGGAACAGAAACACGGAGCCCACCACAACCACCCGAACGTCATTTCCAAGGATCCGGACATCCGGAACAACGCCCTGGTGTTCTACGAAGAGGCAGCGGCGCAACGCAAAGGACCCTTGGCGTTCCTCACCCGAAAGCAAGGCTGGTTCTTCTTTCCGCTCCTCACGCTGCTCGGCATCAGCCTCCAGTTCGATTCCCTTCGATACGTCTTCAGCCGGGGCAAAGTCCGCCACCGCTGGGTAGAGACCCCTATCCTCGTGGCCCGGCTTGCCGTATTGCCCGTTCTGGCCTTCACATTCCTGCCCATCGGCATGGCGTTCGCATTCCTCGGCGTGCAAATCATGGTGTACGGCTTCTATATGGGCGCCTCCTTCGCTCCCAACCACAAAGGAATGCCGGTCCTGCCGAAACAAAGCCGGGTGGATTTCCTCAGCAGGCAGGTCCTGACCTCACGGAACATCGCCGGCGGCCTCTTCATGGACTTCCTCCTCGGCGGCCTCAACAGGCAAGTGGAGCACCACTTGTTCCCGGATATGGCCCGCCCGCACCTGCACCAGGCAGCCGAAATAGTGCGTGCATTCTGCGCCAAGCACTCCATCCCCTACACGGAAACGTCTCTGGCCGCGTCCTACGGAATAGTGGTCAGGTACCTGAACGAGGTAGGCCTGGCGGCCGGGCGCGGCTTCGATTGCCCGGTGGCTTCAACCCACGGACGACGCTAGGAATTTCGCGGTCGCGTCCCGTCCGTCCCTAGGATGGAACCTGAAACCGGGCACCGGAAGGACCGTCCCGGAGTGAGGAGCCACCATGTCGCATGCCATTGTTGCCAGTCAACCGGGAGGACCTGAAGTCCTCGAGTACGCTTCAGTCGAACCTCCCGTCCCAGGCGCAGGCCAGCTGCTGATCAAGGTCGCGGCGGCCGGCGTCAACTTCATCGAGACCTACCAGCGCAGCGGGATCTACAAGGTTCAATACCCTTTCACTCCCGGCGCAGAAGCCGCCGGAACCATTGAAGCGGTGGGCGAAGGCGTCGAAGATTTTGCTGTTGGCGACAGGGTAGCCACCGCGGAAGCAACCAAGACCTACGCCGAGTACGCCGTAGTGGATGTCGATAAGGCCCTGCCTGTCCCGGCCGGGGTTGATGACCACACCGCAGCCGCTTTGCCGCTCCAAGGCATCACTGCCCACTACCTCATGAACTCGTCATTCCGGGTGGAACCGGGACACACCGTTTTGCTCCACGCAGGCGCCGGTGGCGTCGGCCTCCTGCTGACCCAGCTGCTGAAGGCACGCGGAGCCAGGGTCATCACCACCGTCTCTTCGGACGAAAAAGCCGAACTTTCCCGGCTTGCGGGAGCCGATGAGGTCCTGCGCTACGAAGGTTTTGCGGACAAGGTACGGGAACTCACCGACGGTGAGGGCGTGAATGTGGTGTACGACGGCGTCGGCAAGGACACTTTCGACGATTCCCTGAGAAGCCTGCGGATCCGCGGCGCCATGGTGCTGTTCGGAGCGGCTTCCGGGCCCGTTCCACCGTTCGATCCCCAGCGGCTCAACGCCGGAGGTTCACTCTCCCTGACGCGTCCCACGATGGGCCACTTTGTCCAGAACGCCCACGAACGGCGCTGGCGGGCCGCAGAAATTTTCGACGCCGCCGCCAACGGCACGTTGTCCGTCCGGGTCGGCGCCACCTACCCGCTGGCAGAAGCAGCCCAGGCCCACAGGGACCTGGAAGGCCGGAAGACCACCGGCAAGGTGCTGCTCCTCCCCTAGCCGCGACCCGGACAGCACGCAGGCCCTGAAGCGACAAAAGGCCCTGACAACCGAATCCATAACGGAACGGTTGTCAGGGCCTTTCACTTCGCTGGCAGCACTGCTAGCGCTGGACGGCTCCACAGCGTTCGGCAGCAACAGCCACCGCAGCTGACCGGGCCTCTGAAGCTTCATCTGCCGTCAGGGTACGGTCATCAGCGCGGAAGCGCAGTCCGAAGGCCAAAGACTTCTTACCCTCTTCGATGCCCGGTCCGGAGTAGACATCGAACAGTGCCACGTCTTCCAGCAGCACTCCTGCGCCCTCCCGGAGCGCGGCAAGGACGTCATCGGCGGGCACATCCTGCGGGACCACCAGGGCCACATCCTGGGTGGCCACGGGGAAGCCCGAGATGTGCTTGGCGACGATCACGTCAGCAGCAGCCTCAAAGAGCGCTTCGACGTTGATCTCCATCGCCACGGAGCGCGCAGGCATGTCGTGGGCGGCCAAAAGCTTGGGGTGCAGTTCGCCGGCGTAGCCCACGACGTCACCGCTGCGCAGTGCCAGACGGGCAGCCCGGCCCGGGTGGAAGGCCTGGTGGCTGCCCTGGCTGACTACCAGCTCAACCCCAAGGACGTCGGCAATCAGCCGCGCAACATCCAAGGCATCGGCCCAGTCCCAGGCACGCGGCGTGTGCGTCGCGGCAGCCGGCGAATCATGGCCGGTCAGGACCGCCGCGATGTGCAGCGGCTGGTGCGGAACGCCGTCGAACAATCCCTCCAGAACCTCATCCGCAGGCCTGACGCCCAACGGCGGGATGCTTTCGGTACCGATTTTCCCTTCCGGCAAGAACACCGAACCGGCCTCGTACAACGCTACGTCGCGGAAGCCCCGCGAGTGGTTCCGGCGTGCGACCTCGATCAGTCCCGGCAGGATCGACGTGCGAAGGAAACCCTGCTCTTCGCTGATCGGGTTGGCGAGCTTCAGTGCCGGCCGTTCGGCGCCTTCCTCGGCTACCCCGAAGGTATCGTTGGCGGCCTTGGAGACGAACGGGTAGGACAGAACCTCAGTCAGGCCTGCATCTGCCAGGGCCTGCACCACGCGACGTTTCTGCTGCTGGGTCCGGCTCAGGCCACGGCCCGGAGGTGCCACGGGCAAGGTGGCGGGAATGTTGTCATAACCGACCAGACGGGCGACTTCCTCGGACAGGTCTTCCTTGGTTTCGAGGTCGTGGCGCCAGCTTGGAGCCGTAACCCGGTAGCCGCCGTCGTTCTTTTCCACGGTGGCGCCAAGGTCAACGAGGGAAGTGGTGACCTGCTCCTCCGTGAAATCGATGCCGATCCGCTTCGAGGCATAGTCGGCAGGCAGTTCGATGGTGACGGCGTCCGGCACGGTTCCGACGTCCGTCCCGGTCGCGTCAGCGGTGCCGCCGGCCAGTTCCACCAGCAGGTCCACGACGCGCTGGGCGGCGACGTCGGCCACGTGCCAGTCCACGCCGCGTTCGAAGCGCTTGGAAGCCTCGGACGGCAGCTTGTGCCGGCGGCGGGAACGGGCAATCGAAACCTCGTCGAAGTGTGCCGCTTCCACCAGGATGCTGGTGGTGGAATCCGATACCTCGGTGTGGGCGCCGCCCATGACGCCGGCAATGCCGATCGCACCGGAATCGTCGGTGATCAGCAGATCCTCGGGGTGGAGGGTCCGCTCCTTGTCATCGAGCGTGGTGATCTTCTCGCCGGCTACGGCACGCCGCACGACGATGTCACCGGACAACTTGTCCAGGTCATAGCAGTGGTTCGGCTGGCCGAGTTCCAACATGACGTAGTTGGAGATGTCCACCGGCAGGGAGATGCTCCGGATGCCGGCAAGACGAAGCCGGGATGACATCCACGGCGGCGTGGGACGCGTCGGGTCCACACCCCGGACAGTCCTGGCGACGAAACGGTCGCAGCCGGGCTTGCCGTAGATCGGAGCGTCGTCGTTGAGCTTGACGCCGTATCCGCCTTGGAGCCCGGCAGGTGCGTTGACCTTGGATGCCGGATCCGTGAAGGCGGTACCCGTGGCGTGGGCGTATTCGCGGGCCACTCCTCGGATGGAAAAGGCATAACCGCGGTCGGGAGTGACGTTGATTTCCGCTGCTTGGTCGTACAGGCCGAGCAGTTCCATTGCGTCGGTTCCAATTTCCGGGTCCAAACCGATCCGGGACAGCACCAGGATGCCGTCGTGGTCGTCGCCGATGCCCAGCTCGCGGACCGAAGCGATCATTCCAGCAGACATGTGACCGTAGGTCTTGCGGGCAGAGATGTGGAAGTCCCCGGGCAGCACGGCGCCCGGCAGGGTCACAACAACCTTGTCCCCCTCCACGAAATTGTGCGCGCCGCAAACAATGCCCTGGACGCCGGACGGATCTATGCCCTTGCCGGTGAGGGTCTGTTCCTGCCCTTCGGGAACGACCCGGACCTGGCACCAGTTGATGGTCTTGCCGTTGCTCTGCGGTTCCTTGACCAGGCTGAGCACCTGCCCGACGACGACCGGCCCCTTCAGGGTGTCCGTGGGCCGGTGGACCTCTTCTTCTTCGAAGCCGACCTTCACCAGGTCAGCCATGACGTCTTCGGCCGTAGCATCGGCCGGTACCTGTGCGAACTCGCGCAACCAGGAAAGTGGGATACGCACTGTTAGATCTCCATCCCGAAGTGCTCGCTGAAACGTACGTCGCCTTCGATCATGTCGCGCATGTCGCCAACCTCGTTGCGGAACATGAGGGTGCGCTCGATGCCCATGCCGAAGGCAAAACCTGAATAGACTTCCGGGTCGATGCCTGCTGCCCGGAGGACGTTGGGATTGACCATGCCGCAGCCGCCCCACTCAATCCATTGCGGGCCACCCTTGGCGCCCGGGTGCCAGATGTCCAGCTCCGCCGAAGGCTCCGTGAAGGGGAAGTAGTTGGGGCGCAGGCGGATGGAAGCTTCGTCGCCGAACATCTGCCGGGCGAAGTGCTCCAACGTTCCGCGCAAGTCCGCCATGCTGAGGTTCTTGTCGATGGCCAGGCCCTCGAACTGGTGGAACACCGGCGTGTGGGTCGCATCGAGCTCGTCGGTCCGGAACACCTTTCCGGGGCAGAGCACGTAGATGGGAACCTCGCGCTCCAGCATGGAACGCACCTGCACCGGTGAGGTGTGGGTGCGCATGAGGAGATGCGCCTCCGGCGGCTCCACGAAGAACGTGTCCTGCATCTCGCGGGCAGGGTGGTCCGGCTTGAAGTTCAAGGCGTCGAAGTTGAACCACTCGGACTCCACCTCCGGGCCTTCGGCGATTTCCCAGCCCATCCCGACGAAGATGTCCGAGACGCGGTCCTGCAGCGTGGACAGAGGATGGCGGGCGCCTGCGCGACGGCGGCGCGGAGCGGCGGTGACGTCTACTGTCTCTTCCACCAGGATGCGGGCGTCATTCTCCGCTTCGAGGACCTCGTTGCGGGCTGCGAGCGCCTGGTTGACGCGACCCCGGGAGGAGCCCAGCAGCTTGCCGGCGGCCGCTTTGTGTTCCTTCGCCAAGCCGCCGATTTCGCGGTTGGCAAGGCTGAGCGGCGACTTCTCGCCGGTGTGCGCGAGGCGGACGGCTTTGAGTTCTTCGAGGGAGGTTGCGCCGGCAATGGCTGCTAGGGCGTCCTCAACGGCAGCGGTGATGGCGGCTTCGTCCAGAGGGTTCGGGACGGCGGCGCCTGGCAAAGTGTCAGTCATCTACTGTTCTTAGCTACGAGTCGGAAGCGGCCGGCGTGGCGGCTGCAGGACAAACGGTGGTGGACGCCACATGGCGAACACCGCCTTCCAGTCTAGTTGAACCGCTCCGCCTTGCCGGTCTTTGCCCTGCTGCCGGGCAAGGCCCGGGGGTTAGCATGGCTTCATGACTCCCGGGCAGCGCCTGCGCCAGATCGCGAACGTCGTCAATCTCAGCACGCCGCTGGGCCTGGTGATAGCGGTCGCGTCCAAGTCGCCGCGGCGTCCCGGTCCACGCGGACTGATCATCGCTTCCGACTATGCATGGAAACTTCCCAAGGCGGGGGCTTTCACCATGGGGAACGTCGTCCTCTACAGGGCTGGTCGCGACGTAGCCGGCCGCAACGAAGTGTTGCTTGGCCACGAGGAACGTCACAGCACCCAGTACGCCTACTGCCTGGGCCTGCCCTTCCTGGTCTTCTACGGGGCGGCTGCCTGCTGGTCCGTACTGCGTACGGGCAACCCGGGCCTGGCCAATATCTTCGAACGTCAGGCCGGACTTGAGGCCGGCGGCTACATCAGCCCTCCTGGCCAACACCGGCATGCCGGAGAAGGAATCGAGGCAGCATGAAACGCACCATGACGGTAACGGGAACGGGAAGTGCTTCGGCAACTCCGGACACCGTGACATTGACGCTCGGAGTCGAGACCCGCCGTGACACGGCGGAAAGGGCCTATTCCGACGCCGGAGCTGCCGCCACCGCTGTTGCCGCAGCGTTGCGCTCCGAGGGGGTACTGGAGGCCGATCTGCGCACGAGCGGACTCAATCTTCGCGCGGATTCGGTGTGGGCCGAAGGCCAGGGACAGAAGGTGACGGGCTACGTGGCCACGGCGGCCCTGCACGTGGGCCTCCGCTCACCATCAAGCGCTCCCGCCGTCATCGCTTCTGCGGTTGCCGCAGGCGGCGACGCCATCAGGATCAACGGCCTTGAACAGGGCTTCGCCGATGCGTCAGGCCTGATCGCTTCAGCGCAGCAAGCTGCCTGGTCCGATGCCTTGGCCAAAGCACAGCGCTACGCACGGCTGGCGGGAGCTGAGCTCGGCGGGGTCATCTCCGTTTCAGAGCAGGCACCGGCCGGCGCACCCGTCCCGGTGGGTGGGCTGGTACGTGCCTACGCTGCCGAGACACTGCCCGTGGAGGCCGGCACATCGTCGGTGTCCGCAAGTGTCAGGGTGGAATGGGACTTGGTAGCCGGCTAAGGCTTAGTGGATCGCCCCGGCAGCAAACTGCTCATCAACCGTAGTTTGAAGGGCAGTGCGGACAACCACGGAAATCCCCCGCACCATGTCATCCAGGGCCATGGTGGGGATGCTGCTGCCGTTAAGCACCTGCTCCGGCAGGTAGGGAACATGGATAAAGCCCGCCCGGATTCCGGTCTTCCCTGCCGCCGTCTTCATGAGCGAGTAGAACACGTGGTTGCAGACGTAGGTCCCGGCCGTCTGCGAGACCTCCGCCCTGATGCCCTCAATCTGCAGGTTCCGCAGGGCCGCTTTGATGGGCAAGGTGGTGAAGTATGCCGCCGGCCCGCCCCGGACTATGTCCTGGTCGATGGGCCTGTTGCCTTGGTTATCCGGTATTCGCGCGTCATCGACGTTGATGGCCACGCGTTCAAGGGACATCCGTGAACGGCCTCCGGCCAGTCCTACGGCCACGACAATCCGGGGGTGGATCGCATCAATGGTTGCCTCCAGGACGCGCGCCGATTCGCCGAACACGCACGGCAACTCCAGAGTCTCAACATCAAGGCCGTCGCCGCGCAGCAACGCAGCCGCGCCCCCTACTGCCTGCCAGGAAGGATTCACGGAATCGCCGCCAAAGGGTTCGAACCCGGTCAGGAGGATCATGGGGCAACAGTAGCAACCCGGGGATGCTCCTGCGGACGCTTGACTTAAATTCGAACATACCTTCGAATTGAACCCATGAGATGGAACGCACAAGCACTTTCACCTACCAGTGACGGCTTGTCCGGGAACAGTGACGGCGGAACTCCAGGCCCTGCCCCGGTCACGGATGCCCTGCTGCCACTGGCCGGGCTGGTGCGTTCCATCTCAACACCCGAGTTTTCCGGAGTCACCTTCCACGAGGTCACCGCCAAGTCAGTGCTCAACAAGGTGCCATCCGGTTCAAACATGCCCTTCGAATGGACCGTCAATCCTTACCGTGGCTGCAGCCATGCCTGCGTTTATTGCTTTGCCCGCAAGACCCACACCTACCTGGATTTCGACTCCGGCCGGGACTTTGATTCCCAAGTGGTGGTGAAGATCAACGCAGCAGAGGTGCTGCGCAAGGAGTTGGCGAAGCCGTCATGGCAGCGGCATCAGGTTGCGCTGGGGACCAACACCGACCCCTACCAGCGTGCCGAGGGCCGGTACGCGTTGATGCCGGGAATTATCCGTGCCCTGGCCGACTCCGGCACGCCGTTCTCGATTCTGACCAAGGGCACCCTCCTGGCAAGGGACATTCCCCTCCTCAAGCACGCAGCAGCCCAGGTTCCGGTGGACCTTGGGATCTCACTCGCAATGACCAACGCGGACCTCGCCGAACTGATGGAGCCTGGAACGCCGTCGCCCCGGGCACGCCTTAAGCTCATAGCAAGGCTGCGCGACGCCGGCCTGGGCTGCGGCGTCATGGCGATGCCGATCCTTCCATGGCTGACCGACTCCGATGAAGCACTCGACTCCCTTTTTTCGGAACTGGCGGCTGCCGGTGCCACCGGGGTCACAGCCGGCGCCCTCTACCTCAAGCCAGGCACCCGCGAGTGGTATCTGAAATGGCTCGCCGCCAACCATCCGGAGCTGGTGGGCCGCTACCGCCGCCTCTACGGTCAAGGCGCTTACGCCCCGAAAGACTACCGGGTGTGGTTGTCCGGTCGGATCAATTACTTCAAGGCGAAGTACGGATTCAAGGGCACGTCCGGATTCAGTCACCGGAACGCCAAACCGGCGGCTTCCAGCCGCACTGATGCCGAGCATCAGGCTGCACACACCCCGGACCAACAGCCGCTGTTCTAGAACGCCAGTTTTTGCAGACAACCCCGCCTGCGCCGTGGCTAGCCCGCCGCTGCGACCCGGTCCAGCAAGGCCCGGACAATGGGTAGATCCGCGGGGATCCATGGAAGCTCCATGACCTCCTCATGCCCGTCAAGACGCACCCAGCGGAGCTCGTCATGATCCTCGAGCGGTTGCGGCTCCCCCTCTGACACTTCCGCGAACCAGACCCGCATCACCGCCTGCTCGTTCAGTGGCCAGCCGGATGGACTTCCGGAGTCCACTTCACGGCCAAGACGCACGGTGATGCCCAGTTCCTCGCCCAGTTCGCGATGCAGGGCAGCCTCAGCGGATTCGCCCGCCTCGACTTTTCCGCCGGGGAACTCCCACATCCCGGCGAATTTAGGCGGCGCGGTACGCCGGGCGGCCAACAGCCTGGAGGGTTGTTCCAGGGAGTCGACGACGGCCGCCCCCACGACATTGATCATTGCAGTCACCGCACCAGTCTAGGGTGGCCGGGTCCATGGGGATTATCACATAACACGGCTGCGAACCCTCCGGAGCACTAAGCTTGACTCTGGACTTTCTCCACTTTCCCAGGCCCCAAGGCACCCTCAAGAAGCAGGCTCATGACTACAACCATGTCTCCACCCGTCCAGCGATCCGCCAAACGCCACCTTGGTCTGGCCATACTGTCGCTGGCCATGGGCGGATTCGCCATCGGCACCACAGAGTTCGCCATGATGGGCCTGCTGAAGGAAGTTGAAGAAGGGCTTGCGATCAGCACCCCCGAGGCCGGCAACCTGATCTCCGCCTACGCCCTTGGCGTGGTCATAGGAGCGCCGGTCTTTGCGGCCTTCGGCGCCAAACTGCCAAGGAAGCACCTGGCCCTCGGTCTCATGCTGTTCCTCTCGGTGGCCAACCTGACGTCCTTCATCGCTCCCGACTACGGGCTGATGCTGGTGTCGCGCTTCGCCTCGGGACTACCCCACGGCGCCTTCTTCGGCGTCGCGGCCGTGATTGCAGCGAGCCTCGTGGCGCCCACCAAGCGCGGCTGGGCGATTTCCATGGTCATGGCCGGGCTGACCGTCTCCAACGTCATCGGCGTCCCGCTGGCCACGTGGGTTGGTCAGACGTTCGGGTGGCGGCTGCTGTTCGTCATCGTGGGGGCCATCGGCCTCGGCACGGTGGCAATGGTCTGGAAATTCGTGCCCTTCGAACCCGTACATCCGGAGGCGAGCATCCGTCGCGAACTCGGCGCCCTCAAGCGGCTGCAAGTCTGGCTGGCACTGCTGATCGGCATCATCGGCTTTGGCGGGTTCTTTGCCGTCTACACCTACATCGCCCACACCATGACCAGCGTCGCAGGCATACCGGAGAACTTCATACCCGCAGTCGTCGCCCTGTATGGCGTGGGCATGGTGGTGGGCAACATCATCGGCGGGCGCATCGCCGACCGGTCCGTCATGGGCACCATCTACTTCGTGATGCCGGGCATCGCTGTTGCCTTGGTGGTCTACGCGATTGCGGCCAACTGGGCCTGGTCCGCGTTCCTCATGGCCTTCGTCGTCGGTGGCATCGGCTCCATGCTGACTCCCGCCCTGCAGACGCGGCTCCTCGACGCCGCCCCCGGCGCGGCTTCCCTGGCGTCCTCTTTGAACCATTCCGCGCTCAACATCGCCAACGCCCTGGGAGCTTTCCTCGGCGGCACCGTCATCGCCTGGGGATGGGGCTACGTGGCACCGGCGCTGGTCGGTGCAGTGCTCGCCGTTCTCGGCGTGGGCGTAGCCGTGATCAGCGGGCTCGTGGAACGCAGGAAGCCCCTGGCCTGAGCCTTAGGGCCTCCGAACCCCGGCATCTTGCTGGGAGCGGGCGCTGGCGTAGAGGCAGACGGTAGCTGCAGTACCCAGGTTCAAGCTCTCTGCCGCCCCGTAGACCGGCACAGCAACCCTGTGGTCAGCCAAGGCCAGCTCGGCGTCGGACAGTCCCTGTGCCTCATTCCCGAAGAGCCAGGCGGTGGGCGCTTCCAGCGCGTAGTCGGATGCTACGTCGGTATTGCCCAGGCGACGGGCTGCATTCTCATCCTGCAGCTTGTCCAGGTTGACGGTGCCGTAACCATCAGCGGCCAGGATGCCGATCCCCCGGGCCTTGCACAAGGCCACCACTTGCTCCACGTCAGCACCCAGCACCACCGGGAGGTGGAACAAAGACCCCGCGGTGGACCGGACGGCCTTGGGATTGTAGATGTCCACGCTTGATCCCGTGAGGATCACCGCGTCGGCCCCCGCAGCGTCTGCTGCGCGCAGTACTGTGCCGGCATTGCCGGGGTCCCGCACCTGGCACATCACGGCGAGGAGGCGTGGACCGGCGTCGAGCACTTCCTCAAGGGGCACGTCCACGAAGCTGCACACCGCAACGATCCCCTGGGGGTTCACGGTGTCCGCCATGGCGGACAGGACCTCATCGCTCGCGAGGCGAAGCAGGGTGCCCTTGGCAAGATCGGCAAGTTCTGGCAGCCGGTCCAGACACGCTTCACTGGCAAAGACCTCATGGACGACGGCGGCGCCCCCTGAGGCGAGCCGCTCACGGTGCAGCGTCAGAGCCTCCCGTACGGCCTGGGGACCCTCTGCGAGGAACCTCTTCCGCTTTAAACGCGCCGGGCGCCCGGCAAGCTTCGCGACATCCTTCACCCGATCGGCTCGGGGGTTGGTCATCGGAAAATCTTGCGGGCGCCCGGTTTCGTTCATATAAAGAACTTTAGTGGCAGTTGCGACTAGTTCTTGATCTGCTGGCGTGCTTCGCCACCGGCAGGCTCAAAGCCTGCAGCCTTTGCAGCTTCAACGGTGGAGAACCAGTACTCAGCAGCGGTGTTGTCGTACCAGGTGGAACCCGGAACGTGGTACTTCTTGGACTCGGCGTTGCCCTTGATGGCGTAACCCTCCGGAGCACCTTCGCCGTCAACGGCAGCAACAGCACCGTCGATGGCCGGCTTCTCGGAAACAACAGCCTTGACAGCCGTAGCGGTAGCGGCGGCCGGAGCAACCTTGGCTGCCTTGGGAGCAGCAACTTCAGCCTTGGCGGCCGGAGCGGAGGTGTCGGACGGCAGTGCAGCCTTGGCAACGTTCACCAGAGCGGTGAAAGCGTTGGCATCGGACACGGCAAGTTCTGCCAGCATGCGGCGGTCAACCTCAACCTCAGCGGCCTTGAGGCCCTGGATCAGGCGGTTGTAGGTGAGGCCGTTGGCGCGGGATGCAGCGTTGATGCGCTGGATCCAGAGGCGACGGAAGTCACCCTTGCGCTTGCGGCGGTCGCCGTAGCTGTAAACAAACGAGTGCAGCAGCTGCTCTTTTGCCTTACGGTAAAGGCGCGAACGCTGACCGCGGTAACCCTTGGCGCGTTCGAGGACAACCCGGCGCTTCTTGTGGGCGTTGACCGCCCGCTTCACACGTGCCACGTGCGTACTCCTTCAGAAATCTTTATCCCAAGCTGCTACTACCGGAATTCCCGGCGGGCCTGAGAAGGCTTTTGGTGTAGTTGGCAACTGCCGGTTGGCAGCCGCCGAAGAACTTGGAACTTAGACGCCGAGCATCTTCTTGATGACCTTGGCATCGCCCTTGAAGACGATCTTGTCGCCTGCAAGGCGACGGGTCAGCGTGGAAGCCTTGTGCTCAAGGTAGTGGCGGCGGTTGGCCTGCTGGCGCTTCAGCTTGCCGGTACCGGTCAGCTTGAAGCGCTTCTTAGCACCGCTGTGGGTCTTCATCTTCGGCATGGGAACCGATCTCCTTACGTCTCCGCGGACAGTATCCGCAGTTCTTTCGTGCAGCCGGCCTACGAGGGCCGGCGTGCTGGTTGCTTGCCCTTGGAAGCAAAGCTCCAAGGGCGTTGAACTAGTTGGTCTTGCGTGATGCAGGCTTCGGCGTGGCCTTGGGAGCCGCCGGGCGTGCTGCCGGCTTCGGAGCTGCAGGCTTGGCCATCGGCTTCGGCGCTGCCGGAACGGCAGGCTTCGGCGCCGCCGGAACAGCCGGCTTGGGTGCTTCCTGGGCCGGGGCCTCAGCTGCGGGAGCTTCCTCGGCCACAGCCGGGGCGGCTTCCTCAACGGGGGCTTCCGCTGCAGGTGCTTCTACTGCAGGGGCTTCCTCGACCGGGGCTTCAGCTGCGGGAGCTTCCTCGGCCACAGCCGGGGCGGCTTCCTCAACTGCCGGAGCCTCAACTACCGGAGCTTCGGTTTCCTGCACCGGCTCTTCACCGGCCGACCGGAGGCCTTCGGGCAGAAGGTCTCCGAGGGACTGGGTCATCGGAGCCTGGCCGCCGGAGGTATCCACGCGGGCAGCTGCCTTGGCTTCGTTCTGGGCCTTGGCCTCGGCACGCTGGGCAGCGCGCCGCGCTTCTGCCTTGGCTTCGGCCTTGTTCTTCAGCGGACCGATCACCATGACCATGTTGCGGCCATCGATGCGCGGGCTAGACTCCACAACGCCGACCTCGGCAACGTCTTCAGCGAAGCGCTGCAGGAGGCGGATGCCCATTTCGGGACGCTGCTGCTCGCGGCCACGGAACTGGATCATGGCCTTGACCTTGTCTCCGGCACCGAGGAAGCGGAGGGCATGCCCACGCTTGGTTTCGTAGTCGTGCTTGTCGATCTTCAGGCGGAAACGGATTTCCTTGAGAACCGTGTTGGTCTGGTTCTTGCGGGCCTCGCGCGCCTTCACTGCGGCCTCGTACTTGTACTTGCCGAAGTCCATCAACTTGCAAACAGGGGGCTTAGCCTGCGGGGCAACTTCAACGAGATCGAGATCGGACTCCGCAGCCAGACGCAGGGCGTCCTCGATACGGACAATTCCTACCTGTTCGCCGGCAGGGCCGACCAGCCGCACCTCGGGGACGCGGATACGCTCATTGATTCTTGGCTCGCTAATGTTAAAGCTCCTGTGGTTGTGGTGATTTCGCCGGCAAAAAGAGAAGGCCTCCAATTGCCGGTGCAATCGAAGGCCTCGAAGATCGGGAGCAGTCCCCCACATAAGGGGGCTACGCATTTCAGGGCAGTGCCCGGAAATGTCCGACCAGGTACCCGGCAACCTCTGGTTCCCGAAGGAAAACGGCTGACGCGGGTGGGAGAGAACTCCGCTTGCTAACTGAAAGTCAATTCTACAGAAATAACCCGCCAAGCGCACATTCACGCGGCGGGAGGACTCATGCTGAATAACGACTTCCAGTCGGTCTGTGACAAGCTTACCAGTATGAGCACTGAAGACAGCAATTCCCGGAACTCCTTCGGCAGCGACGCCGCCGCCGGTGTTTCCCAGCAGATCCGAGACATCGCCGAGGTCCCCGCGGTGGAGGTCATCACCACGGGCGCGGTACACCTCATGAGCGCAGCCGCCGTGAAGGTGGGCCTGGCCGATGATCCACATGCCGAAGACCTCAAGGACCTCGATGAAGCACGCAAGCTCATCACCGCCCTTGCCGGGCTCGTGACCGCCGCCGCTCCCGAGATCGGATCCCAGCATGCCGGACCGTTGCGTGACGGCCTGCGTTCCCTTCAACTGGCCTTCCGTGAGGCCTCCCTCATTCCCGATGCCCCGGGCAAGGGCCCGGGCGAGAAGTTCACCGGACCGGTGAACTGACTCCCCCACAAGGTTGATCACGACGACGGCGACCCCACCTCGCAAGGTGGAGTCGCCGTCGTCGTTAACCCGGCTGCGCTGTCATCGGCAAACGCTGAACCTTCGGAAACGTCCTTCCGGCAGGCGCTCAGCGCGGTACGCGGGCAGCGCGCCGCCGCAGGGAGAGCAGCAGCAGTCCGGTCAGGCAGAGCACAACGCCGCCGATTCCGACGGCGGCGAAACCACCCCCTGGGCCGACAGTGTCAATAAAGATGCCCGCCATTGGTGCGCCCAAGGCAACGCCACCTGTGAGTGCGGAGCCGTACCAGCCCATGGCCTCGCCGCGCCGTTCTTCGTCCACGAGGTCGGCCACTTTTTCCGATGACGCAGACAACACCGGAGCACACAGCAGACCCGGCAGGATAGCCAGGAGTGCCAGCGACCACGTGTCCGTGGCGAAGCCCATGGGAATAGTCAACGCCGCCATCCCCAGCAGCAGGAGCATGGGCGGAATGGGGCGGTTCATGGCGCCGTATACCAGCCCGCCAACAACGGAGGCCGCGCACCAGAAGAAGAAGACAATGCCGATCTGGTTCTCGTGGCCGCCGCGTTCCAAGAGGCCGACGATGCTGACATCCGAACCGCTCAGGACCATTCCGGCGCCGGCTGCTACGGCGAACAGTGCCGCCACGGAAACTGTGAACCACGCGAAGTTCCGCGCAACCCGGCTCCGAAGTCCAGCGTTTCGGGACACCGCGGGGGCCATCTCCGATGCCGCCTCCTGGACGTGGCCGGGCGCCGAGGCAACCATTGCAGCCTCGGCGGCGGAAAGCTCATCAGCCGCACGCTCCGCTGACTCCTCAGGGCTACATGCCGTTTCGCTGCGGGTGGGCGGGTTGAACCAGATGAGGAAGAGTCCCGCGGCTGAGACGGACAGGCCTACCGCAGTCAGGCCCAGGGCCGAAAGGCCGCTCGTGGCGATGACGGCACCCACCGCGGGGCCAATCATGAACACAAGTTCCGTGGCGATGGAATCCAGGGCGAACGCTCCCCTGCGCTGTTCGCCGTCCACCATGACGCCCAGCGACTGCCGTACCACACTGAAGATCGGCAACGTGAAAAGGCCTCCGACAAACACCAGGGGCAACAGCCAGGCGTAGGACACGTGGGGCACCAGCGACCAGATGACAGCTTCGGACACGATCGAAGGGATCAGGGCTTTGCGAAGGCCCACCATGTCCACGCGGCGTCCACGCCACGGTGCACCCAGGGCGATGCCGATGGTCATGATCGCCGCGGCAGCGCCCGCAGCCGCGTAGCCCTGGCCCAACGTGAGGACGATGTGAAGCGTCAACAGCACGCCTGCTGCCGAGTGCGGGATGCGGGCAATCATCCCTACCAGCAGGAGCCTCCGCACAGGGCGGTTGGCCAGCATCTCTTTGTAGAGAGCAAAGTTCACAGCTTGGTTCCTCGTGTTCCCCCGGGGCAGTCCCCGGAGAACGGGTCCTGCCTTTAGTGCAGCCCGGGCTTCTGCGCCGCGCGCTGCAGTTTAACTTCGATGGAATCGACGCCTTCGGCGAATGATTCCAGGTTGGCCCACGCTTCGTTCAATCCGGCCACCAAGGACTGCACGGCCGCTGCGTCGAGTCCGTCCTCGAGGTACAGCACGACGCGAAGTTCGGGGCCGGCACCGCCGCCGGCAACCTGGCGTCCGTCCGCCGTGAATGAGGCGACTCCGGCACCGGGCCGGGTCTCCAGGCCCCGGACAGCCGGGAAAGCGGCCGCAGAAGAAGCGAGAGCCGTCTCCAGTTGATCATCCTGGTACGACGGCGTCCAGTCCCGCTGCTGCGCCAATGCCCACACGGCCGGACGGCGGACCACGAACGTGAATTCCGACCCGGGATCCAGGACCAGCAACTGGGCATCCTCGGAAACTGCGGAAAGGGCAGCGCGGGCAGCGTAGACAGCTACCGGCCGTGCCCCCGCATGCCACTTCTCGAGTGCAGCGGACGAGGTGAACACGGGCATTGCCGTGCGCCCGTCCGGTGCTTTGAGGGTGACTAACGCCATGTCGGCCTGCTTGTCGGCGTGGAGGCCATCCACCCCTTCAGCTTCCTCGGCGAGCGTGGCGACCACCGGAACGAAGACCCTCGCGGTCGCGAGCGATGCAACGACGGCCGCCTCGCTGCCCGAACCGTCAAGAAGGGACCGGACAGCGGCAAGGTAGCCGGCGTCGGCTGATCCGTCGTCGTCCTCGAAGTTGTGGATTTTCGCGGCGTCCCCGCTCAGGCTGCGCCCGGCCCACGGTTGCCCTGCGGAATCAGTCGCTCCCCCGGCACCTGCCAGTGCCGCGGCGATGTGGCCCGGCAGTTCGCGTCGGGGTGCTTGGTTTTCCGGCATCAGCGGCGCCCGGCAACATCCAGGGCTTCGGGCAGGGTGAAGGCGCCGGCGTACAGAGCCTTACCCACGATCGCGCCCTCAACGCCCAGCGGGACCAATTCTCGGAGGACCCGGAGGTCCTCCAGGCTGGAAATGCCGCCCGAGGCAACCACCGGTTTGCCGGTCTTTTCCACCATTCGGCGCAGGAGGTCGACGTTGGGGCCCTGCAAGGTGCCGTCCTTGGTGACATCGGTCACCACGTAGCGCGCGCAGCCGGCATCTTCCAGTCGGCCCAGTACCTCCCAGAGGTCACCGCCCTCTTTGGTCCAGCCGCGGCCTGCAAGGGTGGTTCCGCGGACATCAAGTCCGACGGCGATCTTGTCGCCGAAGCGCTCAATGGCGCGGCGGGTCCACTCCGGGTTCTCAAGGGCGGCCGTGCCGAGGTTGACCCGGGCCACTCCGAGGCCGAGTGCCCGTTCCAGCGATTCGTCGTCACGCAGGCCGCCGGACAGTTCCACCTTTACCGTCAACTGCGAGACAACCTCGCTGATGAGGTCGGCGTTGTTCCCGCGTCCGAACGCGGCATCCAGGTCCACCATGTGAACCCATTCGGCGCCGGCTTCCTGCCAGTTCAGGGCAGCTTCCAGCGGCGTTCCGTAGCTGGTTTCGGATCCTGCTTCGCCTTGGAGGAGGCGGACCGCCTGGCCGTCGACGATGTCGACGGCGGGCAGGAGTTCCAGTACGGGCTGGGTGGAGGAAGTCATGAGTGTCCTTGCAGTTGGTGGGAGCGCGGGCTTATTTACCGGGGAGCGTCAGGAGATACGCAGCGAGCAGGGACATCCCGGCCAGCACGTAGAAAGATATGGAAACCCAGCGGGGCTTCTTCTGTTGGTGGAAGGAAATGCCGCCACCCACCAGAAGCCCGGCCAGGCCCATGAGGACTACGGACCACATTCAGGCGGCGCCTTCGGATCCGTCGCTGCCCGCGGGCGCGGTGCTTTCGGCCTGTGGCTTCCTCAGGCCGTCCACCCAGTTGCGCAGCAACCGTGCCCCGGCGTCGCCGGACTTCTCCGGGTGGAACTGCGTAGCGCACAGCGGCCCGTTCTCCACGGCGGCAATGAAGCGGGCACCGTGTTCGGCCCACGTCACCTTCGGTGGTGCCATCCGCGGCTGGACGACGTCGAAGTTCCATTCCTGGACTCCGTAGGAGTGGACGAAGTAGAAACGTTCGCCTTCCACGCCGTCAAAAAGCCTGGACCCCTCGGGCACATCCACAGTGTTCCATCCCATGTGCGGAACAACCGGGGCCGGGAGGAGTTCCACCTTGCCCGGCCACTCGCCCATGCCTTCGGATTCGGTGCCGTGCTCCACGCCTGCCTCGAACAGGACCTGGAGGCCAACGCAAATGCCCAGCACGGGACGTCCGCCTGCCACACGACGGCCGATCATGCGGATACCGTCAACGGCCTTCAATTCCTTCATGACGGTTTCGAAGGCACCCACACCGGGGACCACCAGGCCGTCGGCATTAAGGACATCTTCCGGCTTGGAGCTGAGGATCACATGCGCTCCGGCGCGTTCGAGTGCACGCACGGCCGAGCGCACGTTACCGGAACCGTAGTCCAGTACCGTAACTGTCGGTTTACCCTCGGGAGACTCCGGCTTGGCCGTAGCCGAGGCATCGGCTACGGCTCCGTCCTTGAGGATCTGGTTGCTCATAGTGCTCCCTTCGTGGAGGGTATGCCCTCCACGCGCGGATCGGACTCCACGGCGGCACGCAGCGCGCGGGCGAAGGCCTTGAACTGGGCCTCCACGATGTGGTGGGGATCCCGACCGGCCAGGACGTTCATGTGGAGGCAGATGCCGGCGTGGAGAGTGATGGCCTCGAAGACGTGACGTGTCAGGGATCCAGTGAAGTGTCCGCCGATCAAGTGGTATTCCTGCCCGGCCGGCTCGCCGCCGTGGACGAGGTAGGGCCTGCCGGACACATCCACGACCGCGTGCGCCAGCGCTTCATCGAGGGGAACGGTGGCTTCGCCGAAACGACGGATTCCGGCCTTGTTGCCCAAGGCCGTGCGCAGGACCTCTCCGAAAGTGATGGCCACGTCTTCCACCGTGTGGTGGGCATCAATGTGGGTATCGCCCGTAGCCTTCACGGTCATGTCGATGAGCGAGTGCTTGCACAACGCCGTCAGCATGTGGTCGTAGAACGGCACCGATGTGCTGATATCGGAGACGCCGGAGCCGTCGAGGTTGATCTCCACCAGCACGGAGGATTCGCTGGTGGTGCGCTCCATGCGCGCGGTACGGGCAGCGGACGGCGTTGAACCGGTTTCGCTCATGGGGGGAACGTCCTTCAAACAGAGGGGTGGATCTATGGACAAGTCTAGTTGGGCAGGGACTACTTGGATTCCAGAAGGGACTCCAGCGCTTCCAGGAAGGCCGTGGTTTCCGCCTCGGTCCCGGCCGTGACGCGCAGGTGGCCGGGGATACCGACGTCCCGGATCAGCACGCCGGCATCAAGCAAGCCCTGCCATACCTCGTGCGGGTTCTCCAAGCCGCCGAAGAACACATAGTTGGAGTCCGACGCCGCGGGCTTGAGGCCCATTCGAAGGAGCTCCGTCACGATCCGGTCCCGCTGCACCTTGATATCCTCGACGTCGGCCATCAGGGCCTCGCGGTGACGCAGAGCGGCGAGGGCAGTAGCCTGCGTGACGGCAGAGAGGTGGTAGGGCAAGCGGACAAGCCTGATCGCATCGGTCACCTCGGGAGCAGCTGCCATGTAACCCAACCGGGCTCCGGCAAGAGCGAAAGCCTTGCTCATGGTCCGGGAGACGATCAAGCGCTCCCTCCCGGGCAACAGGGTCAAGGCGCTCGGGGTGTTGTCGTGGGCGAACTCGTGATAGGCCTCGTCCACGATCACGATTGCCTGGCTGGCTTCACCCGCTTCATAGACGGCCTCCACGACGTCCAGCCCAAGGCCGGTACCCGTCGGGTTGTTCGGGGAGCAAAGGAAGACGATGTTGGCGCCGGTTTCGGCGACCTGCCTGGCCGCTGAGGCTGCATCCAGACCGTAGTCATCCGCCCGGACACCGAGGACGTATTCGGTATCGGTTCCGCTGGCAAGCAACGGATACATGGAATACGTGGGCGGGAAGCCCAACGCTTTACGGCCGGGGCCCCCGAAGGCCTGGAGTATCTGCTGCAGAACTTCGTTTGAGCCGTTGGCCGCCCAGATGTTGCCGGGAGTAAGTCCATGGCCGAGGTACTCTGCCAGCGCTTCCCGGAGTTCGGTGAATTCACGGTCCGGGTAGCGATTGAGCCCGGTGGCCGCCGCCGCGACGGCTTCGGTGATGGCCGCCTGAACATCGGCAGGAACACCATGGGTGTTTTCGTTCACGTTGAGCAAAATCGGGACATCAAGCTGCGGAGCGCCATAGGGGCTTAGTCCACGCAGGTTGGTCCGGAGGGGAAGTCGGTCGAGTCGCTCAAGCTGGTCAGTCACTACAACAGTTTAAGGGTCCGGCCGAAGTGCCCTGTAACTGTGACACCGAGCCTGGCCCTTGGGAAACTTTCCGGTGGGCTAGCCGGCAGGGACGAACAGCTGCTGGCCGGGCTGGATACGGCCTCCGCGGAGATCATTGAGCTCGATGATTTCCGCAATCACGTCGCGGGGGTCACGTTCCGGCGCAGCAGCTCCCGCGATTCCCCAGAGGGACTGACCCGGCTGGACGGTCACGCTCACTGCGACAGGAGGCTGAAGCTGCGCCTGGCTGTCCGATGCCTTTGCCGGCGAGTTGAGGAAGCCCGCCAGGCTGAGGAGGGCGGCAACGAGGAGCATTGCGGGAATGCCGAAGAAGACCATCCTGCCGCGCCGCGTCAGCCTGATGCGCGCCGGGGCGGGGATGGAGCGGAAATGGTGGAACGTAACAGCGGACATGAGCCTGAGCCCTCCTGAAGGATTGCCTGCGCCGGCGGAACCGCGCAGGCTTGCCAATTCTCTGTGTGCACTCCGCGCCGGCGTTCGAACATCCTTCGAACATCGACAACGGCTTATAGAACACATATTCGAACCTTGCTATGACATTTTTAGCACTTATCAACGAATGGTGTCGAGACTCGCTAGAACAAATGTTTGATAAACGCCCGTGCCTGACCTACGTTTGAGTGAAGAAACAGGCACAGATTCAGTGCATCAGGAGGGTCTGACATTTTTGGGCCCGGCATCTTCGGGCATCAACGGACCAGGCCCGGGGCGGAACGGAAGGGCATTGGCGAACATGGCAGCAAAAGCCACAGGAGGCAGGGCATCCCTGCGCAGCCAACAGGCCCCCAAAGCCCCCAAGAGCCTCACCGTCCGGCAGAAGAAAATCCTCGAGACCATCCAGCGGTCGGTCAATGACAACGGGTATCCACCCAGCATGCGCGAGATCGGGGATACCGTCGGCCTCGCCAGCCTGTCGAGCGTTACCCATCAGCTATCCCAGCTGGAGAAGCTTGGTTACCTCCGCCGTGATCCCAAGCGACCGCGTGCCATGGAAGTCCTCATGCCCCTGACGTTGGACAGCGGCGCCGGCATTCCCGGGGTGGAGGCTCCCGGCACACTGCTCAGCAGCGGCGGCATGGATGTCACCGCGCTGGCAACTGCCAGTGACACCGCCATGGTGCCCTTGGTAGGACGGATCGCGGCCGGCGGCCCGATCCTCGCCGATCAATCCGTCGAGGACGTCGTCCCGCTCCCCCGGCAATTGGTTGGCCACGGCGAACTGTTCATGCTCAAAGTCGCTGGTGACTCGATGATCGATGCCGCGATCTGCGACGGCGACTGGGTGGTGGTCCGCCGTCAGAACGACGCCGTCAACGGCGACATCGTGGCCGCCCTCCTTGATGACGAAGCGACCGTCAAGACCTTCCGCCAGCGCGACGGGCACACCTGGCTGCTCCCCCAAAACACCCAGTACGAACCCATCCTCGGCGATCAAGCCACCATCATGGGCAAGGTCGTTTCGGTGCTGCGCTCCCTCTAGGGGTCCTGCTTCGCCAACCGCCCCAAAGCTCCCTGCACTACCTTGCGGTCCGTCGTCGTCCAGAATGGCGGGAGTGCGGCACGCAGGAAGCCTCCGTACCTTTCCGTGGAGAGCCGGGAGTCAAGAACGGCAACCACGCCCTTGTCCCCTGTCGACCGGATAAGGCGCCCGGCGCCCTGCGCCAACCTAATGGCCGCATGCGTTGCTGAGACCGCCATGAATCCGTTACCACCGGACTGTGCCACCGCCCGGGAGCGTGCGGTCATGAGCGGATCGTCCGGCCGCGGGAAGGGGATGCGGTCGATGACAACCAGGCGGCAGGAACCACCCGGAACATCCACCCCCTGCCACAGGGACATGGTGCCGAAGAGACAGGTGTCCGGTTCATCGGAGAACTGCTTCACAAGCGCCGCCATGGTGGATTCGCCCTGGCACAGGATGTCCACGTCCAAACGCGACCGCATGGCATCAGCCGCTTCTTCCGCCGCGCGCCGCGAGGAGAAAAGGCACAGCGCTCCCCCACCGGATGCCCGGATGAGGTCTTCGAGTTCGTCCAAGGCCTCCGGCGACGTGCCCCTGCCCGGCTTCGGCAGGTGCTGGGCGACATACAGAACACCCTGCTTGGGGTAGTCGAAGGGGGACCCGACGTCCAGTCCTGTCCAGCTGGGCGCGCCGTCCCCCACCAGCCCCAATCCGCCGGCGGCCGGTTCGAAGGCCGAGCCGATGGCGAGCGTAGCGGACGTCAACACCACTGTGTGATCGGCAAACAGTCCTTCACGGAGACGCCCTGCGACGCTCAGCGGTGCGACGTTGATGAGCGCAGGTGCGGAGTCATCGGGCTGGGAGTAGCCCTGCTGCGGATCGAAAGCGGCGTTCCTGGAGAACCAGACCACTTCCCGGTTTTCCTTCGCCGTGAGCAGCCTCTCGCAGAGTTCCAGGATGAGCATCAGGCGCGACCGCGCAAGCTGCCGTCCGCCGTCGACGGCGTTGGAGGAGTCCGTTTTCGAATCGGACAGCGCGGCGCGCGTGGCGTCCCGCAGCTGGTCGAGGCAGTCGAGCAGCTCGTCGTTCAAGCCGTTCGGCTGCAAGCCGCTGGGAACCCCCACCAGCGCCAGATCCAAGCGGTCCGCCGCAGCGTTCAAGGCGTCGACGGTGATCGCTGTGTGCTTGCGGGCACTGGACGCAGCGGCGTGGACCATGGCCACCGACAGCTGCCCGGATACCGCTCCGGTAACCCGGTCCTGCAGTTCGTGGGCCTCATCGACCACAACGACGTCATACTCGGGCAGCACGGCCAGGCCCTCGAAAGCACTGACGGCAAGCATCGCGTGGTTGGTGACCACGACGTCCGCCTCCGCCGCCTTGGCCCGTGCCAACTCGCTGAAGCACTCCTCGGCGAGCGGACACTTCTGCGCCCCCAGGCATTCCATGGACGTGACCGAAACCTGTCTCCACGCCCTGTCCGTAACGCCGGGCATGAGCTCATCCCGGTCGCCTGTGGCCGTCTTGCCGGCCCACTCCCGCAGACGGAGGACTTCCTTGCCCAGCTGCGACGACGCTCCGCCCACCGAAGCCGCAAAGTGCGGCACGCTGGCGTCCTCTCCGAGCGAAAAAAGCTGCCCCTCGGAGGGTTCCTCGCTGGGGAACCCTCCCTCGAGCTTCTGCAGGCAAACGTAGTTCGCCCGGCCTTTGACGAGCGCCACGTTGACCGGGCGCTCCAAGGCGGGAGTAATGGTCTCCAGCAGGCGGGGCAAATCCCTGCCCACGATCTGGGTCTGGAGGGCCAAAGTGGCGGTGGAAACCAGCGTCGGCTTGTTGCTGTCCATGGAATGGGCAATCAACGGGATCAGGTAGGCCAGCGACTTACCTGTGCCCGTCCCTGCCTGGACCAGCAGATGCTCGCCGGACTCGATGGCCCGGGTCACATGCTTTGCCATTTCCTGCTGCCCGGGGCGGCTCTGGCCACCCAAACCGGCAACAGCCTTCTCCAGCAGTTCGAGGGTAAACCTCTCCCCTGCCGTTTCGGCGGTCTCCGCCGCCACCTGCTCAACCATTGGTGACGAATGACTCCAGCTCGGCGGCCAGGCCTTCGTGGACCATCGCCACCAACCGCGTACCGTTTTCCACGTGTTCGATGCTGAGGATATCGGCATCGGGGCTGTGCAGCCTGTTGATCAGTTCGCCGCGCTCATACGGAATGAGCAGCTCCAAACGCACCCCCGGACGAGGGATGGCTTGGCTGATGGTTTCCAGAAGCTCCTGGATTCCCTGCCCCGTACGGGTGGAAACAACCGCGTGGCGTGGCTCCTTCTGCTTCAGGCGCTCCACCACGAACGGATCAGCTACGTCCACCTTGTTCAGGACGATGATTTCCGGAACCTTGCGGGCGTCGACCTCGCTGAATACGGCCCGAACGGCAGCGATCTGGCCTTCAGGATCCGGGTGGGATGCGTCGACGACGTGCAGGATCAGGTCCGCGTCCGCCACTTCTTCCAGCGTGGAACGGAACGCTTCCACCAATTGCGTCGGGAGGGAGCGGACGAACCCAACGGTGTCCGCCAAGGTGTACCCGATGCCGTCCGGGGTCTGCGCCTTCCGCACAGTGGGGTCAAGCGTGGCGAACAGTGCGTTCTCCACCAGGACGCCGGCGTCTGTCAGGCGGTTGAGCAGCGAGGACTTGCCGGCGTTCGTGTAGCCGGCAATTGCTACCGACGGCACGGAATTACGACGGCGGTTGGCGCGCTTGGTCTCGCGCGCCGGCTTCATCGCGGCGATTTCCCGCCGCAACTTAGCCATGCGTGTCCGGATCCGGCGGCGATCAAGTTCGATCTTGGTTTCACCGGGGCCGCGGGAGCCCATACCGGCCCCGGCGCCACCCACCTGGCCACCGGCCTGGCGGGACATCGATTCGCCCCAGCCACGAAGCCGCGGGAGCAGGTACTCCAGCTGGGCAAGCTCCACCTGTGCCTTGCCTTCACGGCTCTTGGCGTGCTGGGCGAAGATATCCAGGATCAGCGTCGTGCGGTCCACTACCTTGACCTTCACGATGTCTTCAAGGCCTCGGCGCTGTGATGGGGAGAGCTCGGTGTCTACCACAACGGTGTCTGCGCCCGTTGCCGCCACAATAGCTTTCAGTTCCTGGGCTTTTCCGGAGCCGAGGAACGTCCCGGGGTCCGGCTTGGTGCGGCGTTGGACGATTCCGTCGAGGACTTCCGAACCTGCCGTCTCTGCCAGCGCAGCCAGCTCACGGAGCGAGTTCTCGGCGTCAGCCAAGGTACCTTCGGTCCACAGTCCGGCGAGGACCACCCGCTCGAGGCGCAACTGCCGGTATTCAACTTCGGTGACGTCTTCGAGTTCGGTTGAAAGGCCTGCTGTTCGACGCAGTGCCCGACGTTCGGCCAGGTCTTCCTGCTCACCGTCGTAAACGCTGTGCTCTTCCTCAAGCGCGGAGATCGCCTGGGCCTTGCCAAGGACGCCTTTGGCGTCGGTATCTCCGGATGCGCCTGCGGGTACATCCTTGGACAGAATCCGGTCGATGACGGCCTGGATTTCTTCAGGACTCATGTCCTGGGCGTCGGAATCGGATCCGGAGTGCTTCTGGGTGGTCATGGTCTCCTTAGACTGTTCGGCAATTCCAGAATAGTGCTGATTGGTGTCTTTCGCGTGGGTATTCGCGCTGGGCTGACGGGCCTGGGCCAAAAAGGGCCTCCTGTTGGTTCGTATGGCAGCGGTCACGTGCGCTGCCCGACTCTGTGATGGTCCGCTGTGGAGGGTCCGTCAGGTCCGTGTGAAGAAAGCCTGATACTCCGGCTTACCCGGCGTGGACATCCTGCACCCGTCCGGAGGAACCGGAAAGGCGGCACTGGAGCGCTGGAAAGCGGAGTTGAAGTGATCTTCCGAGGGCCGTGAAACCCGCCGGGCGGAATGGCCATGCGTGTCATGTGTACGCAGGCGGACGTCGCGGGGCGGTGCCGATGATTGGCCGGCTGTTCTGCCGGATAGGCGGCAGGCTACTCAAAGATCAAGAACATGCATCCTAGACTATCAGCCGTGTCAAATTGGCCCGGCCACGCTGGAGGCGACGGCAGGGGCAACGTCGGGCTTGGGCGCAGGCACCACAGTTTCCCATGCCGCCCAACGCCAACTAATCTGGCAAATTATGGAGTCTGCACACTATTTCAGCGCCCAACCGGCCGGACCGTTTACCCGCAAGCCCCTCACCGTGGAACTTGCAGGCGCACCCAGGCATCTGCAGACCTCCACAGGCATCTTCAGCCCGGACGGCATCGACAAAGGAACCGCTGTCCTCCTGGGCGAAGTGCCGGATCCTTCGCCCGAGGGGAACCTGCTGGATATCGGCTGCGGTTGGGGTCCCATTGCGCTGACCATGGCCCTGAAGTCGCCGTCGGCCCAAGTGCATGCGGTTGACGTCAATGAGCGCTGCATCGCGCTGACCAACGAGAACGCAGCATCGCTTGGCCTCGGGAACGTCAAGGCGAGCCTGCCGGAGGACGTGCCGTCCGACGTCGAATTCGACACCATCTGGTCCAACCCGCCGATCCGCATTGGCAAGGAAGAACTGCACCGGCTCCTGCTGACCTGGCTTCCGCGGTTGGCGCCGGGCGGCAACGCCTGGCTTGTGGTTCAAAAGAACCTTGGCTCGGATTCCCTGCAGCGCTGGCTGGCCGGCGAACTGGACGATTCCTTTGCGGTGTCCCGGGAAAGCACGTCCAAGTCCTTCAGGATCCTCAGGGTCAGGCGAGCGTCCCGCTAGCCACAATAACCGCGGGGCCGCTGAGCTCTACGTGCTCGCGGCCGTCCCCGCCCGGGAAGAACTTCACGTCAACCACGCCGCCCGGCACGTTGACGTGCCAAGCGTTCGGTGCCGTGTTCCCTGCCCAGTGACGGATGGCGACGGCGGCGGCGCAGGCTCCGGTGCCGCATGACTGGGTTTCGCCCACGCCACGCTCGTGCACCCTCATGGTGATGGTGCCGAAGCCATCGTGAACCAGCGGCTCTGCCGGAACCACGAATTCGACGTTGGTCCCGTTGGCCGGCTTGGGGTCAACCACCGGGGCCTTGAAAAGTTGCGTTGCGGCGAGCTCGCTAAGCTCCGCCAAAGCGACCACCGTGTGGGGGTTGCCCATGCTCACCGAGAGTCCCGGTCGGGCTACTTCCAGGCCATCGGCGCTGACCAGCGCATCCATGGCCTTCGACGTGGCCTCAGTCGGGAAAATGAACTCCCACGGACCCATATCCACTGCGTAGCCGTTGTCCGAGCGTGCGATCTTCTTGATCCCGCCGCGGGTACCGATCGTCAGGGCCTCACCCGGTCCCAGGTCCACCAGGCCCTGGTCAATGAGGAAGTGCACAAATACACGCACTCCGTTGCCGCACATCTCGGACAGGGAACCGTCGCCGTTGCGGTAGTCCATGAACCATTCAGCGGAAGCGTCCTGCTCCAGCAGCGCCCGGCCTTCGGGAAGGTCGCGTGAAGGAACAGCGCGGATCAGCCCGTCCCCACCGATGCCGCGGTGCCTGTCGCACAGGGCGGCCACCTGCTCCGGGGTGATGTCGTGGACAGCACCGGGATCGGCGATCAGCACAAAGTCGTTTCCCGTGCCATGGCCCTTCGAAAACGCCACACCTGACAGGCTGGCGGCGGTCATGGTGAGCTCGGCAGCGGCGGACTGCCGGGCGGAAACTGCGGGGGTCTGATCCATGGGACTAGGCTACCTGCCACGGGTGGACGGCCAGAAATTATCCTGCCTCCGCAAGGGCCACAGCTTTGGCCACCAGGTCGGCGTCCTTCCAGTCAAGCCAGCTGATCCGGGGATCGGCGCGGAACCAAGTGAGCTGGCGACGCGCGAATTGCCGGGTAGCGATGATCGTGGCCTCTGCCGCCTCTGCTACGCTCCAGTCGCCGTCGAGCACTTTCAGGAACTGTGCGTAGCCCAGCGCGCGGGAAGCGGTCCTCCCCCGCCTCAATCCGGCAGCGTCAAGGCGTTCCACTTCCTCCAGGAGCCCCGCATCAACCATCCGGTGGACCCGCGCTGCCAAGCGCTCCCGCAGCTCTTCCCGATCCACGGAAAGCCCGATCTGGAGTGCCGGCTGGAAGTACTGGCGTTGCGGCATGAAGGAACTGAAGGGCCGGCCGGTCAGTTCATACACTTCCAGTGCCCTGATGACGCGCCGGGCATCCCCCAGCCGGGCGGCCGAGTCCGGATCCACCGCCTGGAGCCGTTCCCGTAATGGCATGAGTCCGTGTGCTTCGTATTCGCCTTCCAGGCGCTTGCGCAGCTCCGGATCGGTACCGGGGAACTCCAGTACGTCCAAGGCCGCACGGACGTAGAGACCGGAGCCGCCAACCATGATCGGCTGCTTTCCCCGGCTCCGGATGTCACGAATGGCAGCCCTGCATTCCTGCTGGAAGTCGGCCACGCTGGCTTCTTCAGTCACTTCCATGGTGTCCAGCAGGTGGTGGCGAATGCCTTTGCGTTCTTCCACCGTGATTTTGGCCGTGCCGATGTCCATGCCCCGGTAGAACTGGAGGGCATCAGCATTAATGACCTCCCCGTTTAAGGCCAAGGCAAGCTCCACACCCAGGTCCGACTTGCCCGAACCCGTGGGGCCCACGACGGCGATGACAGGCAAAGACGGCACATTACTGCCAGCAGCGGACATGGATCTACCCCTGGCTAGGCCCGGCGGGCCGGAATGGCGGGCATGCCCAGCGAAACACCGGCCTTCCCGGAACCGGCACCTGGCGCCGGTACACCGCAGGACTCGGCCTGCGAACGGTCCCAAGCGTCGCCTGCCCTGGACCGGCGCACGATGTAATCCTCGGGTCCGGCAGGGTCCGCAACCAGATGGAATGCCGCGGCCTCAGTAATGATGACCGTGACGAAATCGCCGGGACGGGGTGCTTCTGCGCCCTCCGGGACGGAGAAGTGCACCAAGCGTTGGTCCTTGGCGCGGCCGGACAGGCGGTGCGTCTCCCCTGCTTTCCGGCCCGACTGGGCGGTCACCAGGACCTCGACCCGCCTGCCAAGCTGCTTGGCATTCTCCTCGGCTGCAATGCGGTCCTGAAGCGCGGTCAAGCGTTCGTAACGTTCCTGGACCACGGCTTTGGGGAGCTGCTCGGGCAACTCGGCAGCGGGGGTTCCCGGACGCTTGGAGTACTGGAAGGTGAAGGCCGACGCGAAGCGGGACTTTTCCACGACATCCAGGGTGGCTTGGAAATCTTCTTCCGTCTCACCCGGGAAACCCACGATGATGTCCGTGGAGATGGCCGCCTGCGGAATCCGCTCCCTGACCTTGTCCAGGATGCCCAGGAACCTGCTGGAACGGTAGGAGCGCCTCATGTCCTTAAGGACCTTGTCGGAGCCGGACTGGAGCGGCATGTGCAGCTGTGGCATGACGTTGGGTGTCTCCGCCATGGCCTCAATAACGTCATCCGTGAAAGCGGCGGGGTGGGGACTCGTGAAACGGACGCGTTCCAGCCCGGCGATCTGGCCGCATGCACGCAACAGCTTGGAGAACGCCTGGCGGTCACCGAATTCCACGCCGTAGGAGTTCACGTTTTGGCCGAGAAGAGTTACTTCCACGGCGCCGTCGTCAACCAGTGCCTGGATCTCAGAAAGGATCTCGCCGGGGCGGCGGTCCTTCTCTTTGCCGCGGAGCGAAGGCACGATGCAAAACGTGCAGGTGTTGTTGCAGCCGACCGAGATGGAAACCCATCCCGAGTACACGGAATCACGCTTGGTGGGAAGCGTGGACGGGAACACATCCAATGACTCGAGGATTTCGAGCTGGGCTTCATTGTTGTGCCGTGCCCTGTTCAGGAGGGCGGGAAGGGCGCCCACATTGTGCGTACCAAAAACGGCATCCACCCACGGTGCTTTGCGCACAATGGTTTCCCGGTCCTTCTGGGCCAGGCATCCACCCACCGCGATCTGCATTCCGGGGTTGGCTGCCTTGACCTGGCGAAGTTGTCCGAGGTTTCCGTAGAGCTTGTTGTCCGCATTCTCCCGCACCGCGCAGGTGTTGAACACGATGACGTCGGCAAACTCCCCGTCCGCCGGAACATAGCCGGCTTCTTCCAAGAGACCGGACATGCGCTCGGAATCATGGACGTTCATCTGGCAACCGAAGGTCCGGACCTGGTACGTCCTGGGCTCCACGGAGGATGCCGCCTCCTGAAGCGTCCCAGGTACCAGGGAAGGCTGCGTGGATTCTTGTGCAGGGGATGGAATGGTCAAACTCACTACTCAAGGGTACCGGCTTCTGCCAGCACCTCACCGACGATCCTGAAGGCCAGTGAAGGGGAATAGCCCTTGCGCGCGAGCATGGAGGCCAACCGGCGTGTGTACTTGTCCCGCTCAGCCCGGTCGGTCAAATCCATGCCCGGCCTCAACTTCCGCTGGACAAGCTCGCGCGCTGCAAGTTCCTCGTCCTTGTCCGAGACCTGGGCCAAGGCTTCCTCGGCATCTTCGAGTTCGATGCCTTTGTCAGCCAGTTCCCGTCGCAGGGCGCCCTTGGCGAGCTTCTTGGTCTGCGATCGGCTTCGTACCCACATGCGGGCGAACTCGGCGTCGTCGATGAGCTGGACTTCCTCAAAGCGATCGAGAACAGCCTCGGCAACGTGCTCAGGCACTTTACGTTCGGCAAGCTTCCGTGCCAGTTGGAGCCGGCTCCGCGGCGCCATCGTCAATTGCCTCAAAACGATGGCGCGCGCAACAGATTCCGGGTCCGGTTCCGGATCGGCAGCAACCGGCGAATCCGGATCCGGCCCGTTCCTAACCGTCAACGGCCTTCAGCTTGGGCGATTCCTCTTCGGGCTTCACGCCTACGCCAAGCTTTTCCTTGATGAGGCGTTCCAACTCCTGGGCAAGCTCCGGGTTGTCCCGCAGGAAGCGGCGTGAGTTCTCCATGCCCTGACCGAGCTGATCGCCGTCGTAGGTGAACCAGGATCCCGACTTCTTGATGATGCCGTGTTCCACGCCCATGTCGATGATGCCGCCTTCGCGCGAGATCCCCTGGCCGTAGATGATGTCGAACTCGGCAATTTTAAAGGGCGGAGCCATCTTGTTCTTGACGATCTTTGCCTTGGTCCGGTTACCGACGGAATCGGCGCCTTCCTTCAGCGTCTGGATGCGGCGGACGTCAATACGCACTGAGGCATAGAACTTCAGTGCCTTACCACCGGTGGTGGTTTCCGGCGATCCGAAGAAGACGCCGATCTTCTCACGCAGCTGGTTGATGAAGATCGCGGTGGTCTTGGTCTGGCTCAAGCGACCGGTGATCTTTCGAAGGGCCTGGCTCATGAGGCGCGCCTGGAGGCCAACGTGGGAATCGCCCATCTCGCCCTCGATTTCAGCGCGGGGAACCAGCGCAGCCACGGAGTCAATGACGATGATGTCCAGCGAGCCGGAGCCCACCAGCATGTCCATGATTTCCAGAGCCTGTTCACCGGTGTCCGGCTGTGAAACCAGCAGGGCGTCCGTGTCTACGCCAAGCTTCGCGGCGTAATCGGGATCCAGGGCGTGTTCGGCGTCAATGAAGGCCGCGATGCCGCCGTTACGCTGTGCATTGGCTACAGCATGCAGGGCGACGGTGGTCTTACCGGAAGATTCCGGTCCATAGATTTCCACGACCCTGCCGCGCGGGAGTCCCCCGATGCCAAGGGCCACGTCCAAGGCAATGGAACCGGTGGGAATGACCTCGATCGGAGCGCGGGTGTCATCACCCAGGCGCATGATGGAGCCTTTGCCGAACTGCTTGTCGATCTGGGCAAGCGCTGCCTCGAGCGCCTTCTCACGATCCGGGGTTGCCGCCATGGTTCACACCTCTGATGCTTTCTCGCTGTGGAGTGGCCTGAACGGCCGCTTTCCTGTCACGTCTGACGCTAATGCGGCGCTCTGACATTTTTAGCTGCCCGCTTGGCCTATGTGGAAAACAAGGGCCGCCGGAGCGTGGAATGCGTCCTTCAGGATCAATTTTCCTCTCACAGGAGCATATCCAAATCCGAACAGATATTCGAACAACGCGACGGCGTGTCCCGGCCCGGCGTCGACCAGCTGGACCGGGTTACGGCTAACCGGTGGGTTTGATGTCCCGGCCAAGCCTGCGCTCGGGTGGCACGTCCTGCACGTCGCAAACTGCCAGCCAAACATCGCGGGGGTCGAAACCCGAGGCGAGGGCGTCCGTAGCGGTGCGGCCGCCAACTCCGGCCAGCACCAGGGATCCGGCAAGCACCCGGGAATAGCCCGCCCCGAATTCGTCGTCCATCAACCGCCAGAAATCACTTGCCCTCACGGATAGAGTCTCTCATGTCGCCGGACCCTAGAATGGTTGCCATGAGCAATCCTCTCCCCCATGCACCGGCCACTGCCGTCCAACGCGACGAAGTGGATGATGCCCTTCAGCAGGTTGAACACCAGCTGAGCTTGCTCTGGCGCCGCGCCCGTTCCATCTCGCACCAGCTTTCCCGCCAGGTCCATCCGGACATGGAACCCGCCGCCTATGGACTGCTGACCATCATCCGCCGCGAGGGCCCCATCCGCCTGACAGACCTGGCCTCCTGCGTTGGAGTCGGCAAGCCTTCCGTGAGCCGCCAAATCGCCTTCCTGGAGAGCCTCGGGCTTGTCTATAAGGAGGCAGATCCGCAGGACGGCAGGGCCCAGTCCATCCGGTTGACGGACAAGGGCGAAGAGAAGATGCACCAGGTGCAGGACGCCCGCCGGCAGGCTTTCCGCGAACGCCTGGGGACATGGCCGCTGGAGGACGTGCAGACCCTCGCCGAGTACATGGAAAGGCTCAACGCCGTGTACGGAGAGGGGCTGATCAAGGAGGCCCCAGCCAAAGACGACACCGCCGTAGAAGCCCCCGCCTCGGAAGACACTGCCAAAGACCCCGGGGACGCAGCGCAGTAGCAGATCCGGCGGAACCGCTGTCCGTGCCACCAACGCGAAAGGTCCCCAGCCAGTGGCTGGGGACCTTCGACGTACTAGGGGACGGTTACCGCGCTCCGGACAGCATGCCCTGGCCGAAGTCGTCGGTGAGATCGAGATCCCGACCGTAACGCTGGGAGAATTCCTGCGGAACCGTGTCCGGTACCGCAACTCCCTCTGCAACTGCGACGCGGTCGCTTACTTCGCGCAGCATGCTGGACAACGGTACGTCCAGTGCGGTGCAGATAGAAGACAGGAGCTCGGACGAAGCTTCCTTTTGGCCGCGTTCAACTTCACTCAAGTATCCGAGTGAAACGCGGGCGCTGTGCGAGACCTCGCGGAGGGTGCGGCCCTGACGCTGGCGGACATCGCGCAGTACATCACCGATTTCGTGGCGTAGTACGACCATTTTGCGCTCCTTCTGTTCGCTCTGTGCCTGATCAGCCAAGCCCACATCCTTCCAGCGGACAACGCCGTTCACGGATACGGGCTGCTTTACCATCTGTATCGCCTTGCTCCCTCGTTCTTCCGGTTCGCTGGTTGGCGGACCGGGTTGGTTTCTACATCCTAGGCGCCCCGACCATTCCGAAGCGACACAATGACACAACTATTGGCAATCAGTTTTTGTTCCCGACTACTTTACGAACGGTAACCATCCCCTTCCAACCCGCCAAGCAGCCTCGCCAACGCCGCGACACACGCTTGGTTCCTAATGGATTGCCTGTCCCCCTCGAAGGAGTATTCAAACGCCTTGGATCCGGATTCTGCGGCGATTCCGATGAAGACCGTCCCCACTGCCTTGCCGTCATGGGCGTCCGGCCCTGCGACTCCGGTAGTGGAAATGCCGATGTCCGCCCCGCAGGCCCGGCGGGCTCCCGTGGCCATTGCTGCCGCCACGTCTCCATCAACGGATCCAACGGCGTCAAGGAGATCCTGCGGGACGCCCAGGACCGACGCCTTCACGGAGTTCTGATAGGCGACTACACCGCCCTGCAGCATCCCCGACGCGCCGGGAGTATTCGCGAGGGCAGCGGCCACCATTCCGGCCGTCAGCGACTCTGCCGTGGCCACTGTCAGGTGCCGTTCGAGCGCCAGCCGGACAGCCGCCGTCGCGGTTTCCGCTGCGTCGGCACCTACGGCGGCGCTCATGCTTTCCGCCCGGCGGCCCGAAGCTTGAGAGCCTGGATGACGTATTCGACGCCGGTCCAGAGCGTGATGGCCAGCGCAGCCATCATCACCCAGAACGCGACGTCGACGAGCCATGGGGCAATCGCTTTCAGGGGCATGGTGTACAGGAAGATGGCCACGGTCTGCACAACCGTCTTGAGTTTGCCTCCGCGGGAAGCGGGCATCACGCCGTACCTGATGACGAAGAACCGCAGCGCGGTAATACCCCACTCCCTGACCAGGATCAGGATGGTCACCCACCAAGGCAGCTCCCCCAGGACGGAGAGCAGGACGAGCGCTGAACCGATCAGCAATTTATCCGCAATGGGATCGGCGATCTTGCCGAAATTGGTGATGAGGCCCCGCGCCCGGGCGATGTCGCCGTCGAGCTTGTCCGTGTAGATCGCCACAGCGAAAGCCACGACGGCGGCCCACCGCCAGAGACCGTGCCGGCCATCGTCCGCGAGCAGGAACCACACGAAAAAGGGCACCAGGACGATGCGGAGCATGGTGAGGATATTGGGCAGGTTCCACACTTCGGAACCCCTAGACGTGGCGTTGTCGCCCTCGGCTGTAGTCACTTCTCTAGGCTACCGTCTGGACTTCAGCGGCCTGTGAGCGACCAAGCGTCTTCGCCGCCTTCGTCGTCATCGGAACCATCGGCCCCGTCGAAATAATCGATCGCCTGGGTGCGGTTGTCGAGGTCTGCGGCAACGACGTCCTCTGCATAGCCGCCGACCGCAATGTTGGCGTTGGCGTTATCGCTCAGGGCGGCGGTCTGGGCGTCGGGAGCCGCAGGGGCCTCCTGGCCCTTCATGGCAGCCAGCACGGCGGCGAGATCGTCCGGCTTCACCAGGACGTCCCGGGCCTTGGAGCCCTCGGAGGGGCCCACGACGCCGCGGGACTCCAGGAGGTCCATGAGGCGTCCCGCCTTGGCGAATCCGACGCGGAGCTTGCGCTGGAGCATGGACGTGGAACCGAACTGCGTGGTAACCACGAGTTCCGTGGCCTGCAGGAGGACTTCGAGATCGTCTCCGATGTCATCATCAATCTGCTTCTTGGGAGCCTCGGCGGCAACGTCGTCACGGTAGACGGCCTGCAGCTGTCCCTTGACGTGTTCCACCACCTTGTGGATTTCCGATTCGGATACCCAGGCGCCTTGGACACGCATGGCCTTGGAAGCGCCCATGGGCAGGAACAAGGCATCGCCTTGACCGATCAGCTTCTCTGCACCCGGCTGGTCCAGCACGACGCGGGAGTCGGTGACGGAGGACGTGGCGAAGGCCATTCGGGAGGGGACGTTGGCCTTGATGAGGCCGGTGACGACGTCCACGGAAGGACGCTGGGTTGCCAGCACCAAGTGGATACCGGCCGCACGGGCCAACTGCGTAATGCGGACGATCGAATCTTCGACGTCACGCGGGGCCACCATCATGAGGTCCGCGAGTTCGTCCACGATCACCAGCAGGTACGGGTAGGGCTTGATGATCCGCTTGGAATCGACCGGCGGCGTGACCTTGCCCGCACGGACCGCCTTGTTGAAATCGTCGATGTGCTTGTAGCCGTAGTTCGCGAGGTCATCATAGCGGGCATCCATTTCACGCACTACCCACTGCAAAGCCTCCGCAGCCTTCTTGGGGTTGGTGATGATGGGCGTGATCAGGTGGGGAACGCCTTCATAGGCGGTAAGTTCCACGCGCTTGGGGTCCACCATGACCATGCGGACTTCATCGGGAGTTGCACGCATCAGGATGGACGTGATCATGGAGTTCACGAAACTCGACTTGCCGGCGCCGGTGGCACCGGCAACCAGGAGGTGGGGCATTTTGGCGAGGTTGGCAACCACGTAGCCACCCTCGACGTCCTTGCCGACGCCCATCACCATGGGATGGTCTGTCCGCCGCGCGTTCTGGCTCCGCAAAACGTCTCCCAGGGACACGGTTTCGCGGTCCGTGTTGGGGATTTCGATGCCAATGGCCGACTTGCCCGGAATGGGGCTCAGGATACGGACATCGCTGGAAGCAACGGCGTAGGAGATGTTCTTGGACAGCGCCGTAACGCGCTCCACTTTTGTTCCCGGGGACAGTTCGATCTCGTACCGGGTGACCGTGGGTCCACGGCTGAAACCCGTCACCGTGGCGTCGACATTGAACTGGGTCAGGGTGTCCGTCAGGGCAGCAACGACGGCGTCGTTCGCTTCCGTGCGTTCCTTCGGAATGGACCCCGGCGTGAGGTAGTCGGAGGCAGGAAGCGTATAGGTGACATCTCCGGCCAAGGACAACTGTTCCGTGCGCTGCGGGATGGGAGTTTGGGGCAGCGGGGCTCCGGCGGGCTTGGCCGGAACCTGTGCCACGGGAGTTGTCATCTCCGGACTCAGTACGGGGATGGCCTCGGTGGGATTGTCGGCACCCGGGGTGGCACCTGCGCCCGGCGCAGCGGCCAGGCCCTGTGCGGCCTTGATCTTTCCGACGGCGATTTCGGCCTGGGTGGGCCGCCGTACGCCCGGCGGGACGCGCGGAGCGGCATCGGCGGGAGATTCGTCGTCGTCCACGATGGCGTGCTCGAAGGCCTCGTCGCCCACGTAGCCTTCCAAGTGTGGATCGGCTTCCTGGTCCTTGCCAAAGAGGCGTGTGCGCTTCTTCTTGCCGGCCTTGGCCGGCTTGTCCTCTCCGTAGAGGTAGCTGCGGTCATGTGCTTCCTGGCTTGCCCGGGCTTCCTCCAGGTCCACGCCCATGAGGTGTTCGTAACCCGAGCGGATGCGGGCAGGAATGGCCCCGAAGGGAGTGGCGGTCACAATCAGCACCGACACAAACGCGAGGAGGCTGTAAAAGAGGACAGGTATGGCTACGTGGATGGCCGCCAGTGGTGAGGCAGCAAGGAAACCCAGCATTCCGCCTGCGCGACGGAGCCCGTCAAATCCTTCGCCCACGGAAGGCTGTCCTCCAATGACGTGCGCCAGGGCCGACCCCGCCAGCGCCATCACCAGGAAACCAATTCCCACGCGGTTGTTTCCGCGGCCGTCCTGCGGTTTCCGGAAAAGCCGGAACGCGCAAATGAAGAGCATCAGCGGCAGGAGCAGGGACATCCAGCCAAACGTGCCATTGACCACGCTGTAGACGATGTCCGGCAACCAGCCCGTCCATCCCCACCAGGCGAAGGTCGCAACAGCAATACCCAGCACCAGGTTGAACAGGGCAGCGCCGTCCCGCCGGTCCTCGGGGTCAAGGTCGCTGACATCCGAACCGATACGGCGCACTCCCGCGCCGACCACGTGTCCGATGCCCTGCCATGCACCGGACAGCATCCGAACCGGGAAAGGCGCTTGGGGTTCGACGGCGGACTGCTTGGTCCGCGTGGATCCACTGCGGCTGCTTTTGGCCGCCGCGCTGGATTTGGTTGCAGCTGAGCCCCGGCCGCTGCCGGTTTTACTGCTTGAGCTGCCTCGTGGCGTGGAGGAGGTACGGGTCGCCATATCTGCCACGCTACCGCAAGGGGGCCTGAAATCCGCGGATTTCAGGCCCCCTTGGGACTGCATGTTGCCTGCTGCTGGTTGCCTGGCAGCCTATGCCTCCAGGACCACGGGAATGATCATCGGGCGTCGGCGCAACTTGCGGTTCACCCACGTGCCGATAACCCTCCGGACCACCTGCTGCAGCTGGTGGTTGGTGTGGTCAGCGTGGTTCAGGACGGCTTCTTCCAGTGCGGCATTGATCTTCGGGATGATCTCGTCGAAGACGGAATCATCCTCAGCCACACCGCGTGCATGGATTTCGGGACCGGAAACGATTTTGCCGGTGGTCCGGTTGATGACGGTGATGACGGAGATGAAGCCTTCATCGCCAAGGATGCGCCGGTCTTTCAGATCGGCATCCGTGATCTCGCCGACGCTCGAGCCGTCGACGTAGACCAAGCCAACCTCCACTTGTCCTACGACTCGTGTCTTCTGGTTCCTCAGGTCGATGACGGTGCCGTTGTCGCTCAGGATGACATTCTCCGCCGGCACGCCGGACGCGGCCGCAATGTTTCCGTTGGCGATCAGGTGCCGGGTTTCACCGTGGACGGGCATGGCGTTCAAGGGCTTGAGGATGTTGTAGCAGTACAGCAACTCCCCTGCTGCCGCGTGACCCGAGACGTGCACCTTCGCGGTTCCCTTATGGATGACCGCTGCACCGAGCTTCAGCAGGCCGTTGATGATGCGGAAGACGGCGTTCTCATTGCCCGGAATGAGGCTCGAAGCCAGGATGACCGTGTCGCCTTCGCCCACCACCACACGGTGGTCGCCGTTGGCCATGCGCGACAACGCCGCCATGGGCTCTCCTTGCGAGCCTGTGGACATGAGGACCACGCGGTTGTCCGGCAGGTCATCGATGTTCTTGATGTCCACGAGGATTCCCGGCGGGACGTCGAGGTATCCAAGCTTGGCGGCGATAGCCATGTTGCGGACCATGGAACGGCCAACAAAAGCCACGTTGCGCCCGTGCTTGGCAGCGGCGTCCAGGACCTGCTGCACCCGGTGGACGTGGGAGGAGAAGGACGCCACAATGATGCGCTTCTGCGCCTGCCCGAACAGCAGGTCCAGCGTTGGACCGATTTCCTTTTCGGCCGTGGTGAAGCCGGGAACATCGGCGTTGGTGGAGTCGGCCATGAAAAGGTCTACGCCTTCTTCACCCAAACGGGCAAAGTGACGCAGGTCGGTGATCCGGCCGTCCAGCGGCAACTGGTCCATCTTGAAGTCGCCGGTGTGGAGCACGGTTCCGCCCTCGGTGCGGATGAACACTGCCAGGGCGTCGGGAATCGAGTGGTTGACCGCCACGAACTCGCATTCGAACGGGCCGAACTGTTCCACCTGCCCCTCGGTGACGGTGAGGGTGTAAGGCTTGATCCGGTGCTCCTGCAGCTTCGCCTCAACCAGGGCAAGGGTCAGCTGGGAGCCAATGAGCGGGATATCGGCCTTGAGGCGGAGCAGATAGGGTACGGCGCCGATGTGGTCTTCATGTCCGTGCGTCAGGACAACACCGACGACGTCGTCCAAGCGGTCCTCGATGTAGGAAAAATCGGGCAGGATCAGGTCGACGCCGGGCTGTGTTTCTTCCGGGAAGAGTACTCCGCAGTCAACCACCAGCAATTTGCCACTGATTTCGAAGACCGCCATGTTGCGGCCAATCTCCCCCAGTCCACCGAGCGGAACAATCCGCAGCGTGCCGTGTGGCAGTTTGGGCGGAGTAACCAGTCCAGGAAGGGCGGTTTGGGTCATATTTTGCTTCTTTCCGGCGGAACCGTCCTAGACGTTGAAGTCCATTCCGGCCTCAGCCAAGTCCCCGCGGATGGTGTCGATCTCGGCCTGGTCCGGCTCCACGAGGGGCAAACGGACAACCGAGTTGGGCAGGACTCCCTGCCACTTGAGAATCTGCTTGGCGGCTACTGCGCCTTGGACCCGGGTCATGGTTGCGCGCACCACGGGCTCCAATTCAAAGTTAATGGTCCTCGCTGTCGCGAGGTCGTTCGCGTTCATGGCATCAATGAGCTCACGGAAGCGCCGGGTGGCCACATGCGTGGTGACGCCCACAAGGCCGGCAGCACCCATCGCCATCCACTGGAGGGTCAGGCCGTCATCACCCGAATAGAAGACGAGGTCCGTTTCAGCCATGACCCGCGTGGCGGCGGCGAAATCGGCCTTGGCGTCCTTCACGGCAACGATGTTCTGGTGCTGAGCCAGCGCGATCATGGTCTCGGGTGCGATGGCAATTGAGGATCGGCCCGGAATGTCATACAGCATGACGGGCAGGTCCGTGGAAGAAGCGATCGTCTCGAAATGCGCCCGCACGCCGGCCTGGCTGGGCTTGTTGTAGTAGGGAGTGACGATCAGAAGACCATCAACACCCAGCTGGGCGGCACGCTGCGACAAATGCACCGAGTGTGCGGTGTCGTTGGTGCCGGTTCCGGCGATGATGGCGGCCTTGCCGCCAACGGCTTCCTTGACGGCACGGAACATGCCGAGGTTTTCCTCATCAGTGAGGGTTGAGGTCTCCCCCGTGGTGCCGGTGACCACGAGGCCGTCGCAACCGTCCTGGACGAGCTTTTCTGCCAGCGCTGCGGCTTGGTCGTAGTCGACCTTGCCATCCTCGGTGAACGGGGTGACCATGGCGGTCAGCAGGGTACCAAGAGCGGGAATGCGCGCGCGGGAGTCAGACATAGGAAAAACGTTACCCTGTCCCGCGCCGGTTACGGGAATGCGGCCCGCGTGATGGTCGTCATCACCGGACGTTGGGACTCGCGGGGGTTCCCGCGGCCTCCTCCGAGCAGTAGCGCGATACGGCCAACTCCTTGAGGTGCTCAGCCCAGGTCACCAGCCGCTGGGTGGCCCGCACATATTCGAACAGCTCCAAGGGCGTCAGGGCGTCGAGGTCCGTCTCGGTCAGCCTGCGCGCGAGTTCGGCGCCGGGAGCCTGTTCACCGAGCACCACACCCTCGTGGCACCACTGCACATCCTCGGGCGGTTCGCCTGCCACGAGTTGCCTGAACAGGAAGTCCACCACTCCTGGACTCATGGCCTTCATGGGGCCGCGCATGCCGTCTGCTGATCGGGAAGCGTCGTTCATGCCGCCATATTATTCGAACATATGTTCTAAAACAAGGTCTCGGCGTGGGGAGGCGTCATGGCACGTCCGGGGAGCTTTCGATAATTCAGGCCGCCGTCGGCCGTGAGACGATCACTTCATGACTTCCCCGGGCACGACGCCGAACAGCATGGCTTCGCCGGGCCGCAACTTCTCTCCGCGCCTCACGGGCATCGACGCGGCACGCGGTGCCGCGCTTTTGGGCATGATGGCCACCCATCTCCTGCCGACCTTCGGACCTGCACCGGGTTGGGAACCAACATGGATCGGCTTGACCTTCTCCGGAAGGTCGTCAGCGTTGTTCGCGGTCCTCGCCGGAGTCGGTCTTGCCCTCGCCACGGGCAAACAGGCACCGCGCCGAGGGACTGAGCTGGGGGCCGACAAGAGTGGCGTAGCGCTGCGCGCGTTGGTGATCGCCGTCGTCGGGCTGGCGCTGGGCGGGCTGGAAGTCAACGTAGCCATCATCCTGGTGCACTATGCAGTCCTGTTCCTGTGCATCCTGCCCTTCCTTGGACTGGGCGTCCGGGCGCTGAGCGCGTGGGCGGCGGGATGGATACTGCTCTCCCCGGTCCTCGGCTACCTCGTCAGACCGGTGCTGCTGGAGGCAAACCTGCCCTTGCAGCTAGGGCACAACCCCAACGTCGAAGACCTGCAGACCCCCGGGGCGCTCCTCGCAGACCTCTTCTTCACGGGTTACTACCCCGTGTGCCAGTGGATCTCGTACCTTCTGCTCGGTTTGCTGATCGGCAGGCTCGCGTTGTCCAAGCAGCGGGTGCAAGTCCTCCTGCTTGCCGTCGGAACAGCCGTGGCCATCGTGTCGAAAGTCCTGGGAATCCTGGCCATGGAAGCCTGGGGTGGGCGGGCTGCCTTGAGTACGCTGCCGGGCGTCCGCGGCTACCCTCTGGAGAGCATGCTCCAAGTGAACCTCACGGGCCTGCGCCAAACGGACTCATTGTGGTGGCTGGCCACCGCATCACCACACGCCGGAACCACGCTTGACCTGCTCCACACCGGCGGAACGGCCGCCGCGGCAATAGGTTTCTTCCTGCTGCTGGGCAGCTGGTCGGAAAGGATTGGCGTACGGTTCCTGCTGGTCCTCAGCGGTCCGGGAGCCATGACGCTGACGCTGTATTCGCTCCATGTGTGGGCGGTGTCCTGGTTTGTGGACCAGCCCCTTCCCAGCGGCTGGACGAACGAAACCATGTACTGGGCGCAGGCACTCACAGTGATCGCCGTAGGTGCCGTCTTTGCACTGCTCCGCCGCCGCGGACCCTTGGAGTGGCTGGCCCACCAGGCCTCACGCCTGGGGAGCTGGCCCACCAGGCCTCACGCCTGGGGAGCTACCGCCCGGCGGCCGTCGACTGATCGCGGAACAGTTTCACGGCGTCGCGCATCGATGCCCGGGCACGCTTCCTGTCACCTGAAGCGTCATACGCACAACTGAGCCGGAACCATGAGCGCCAGTCCTCCGGGGCTGCCTCGGCCTCGGCCTTGTACTTTTCGAATTCAGCGTCCGCCGCGGAGCGGACGATCCTTCCGCCCGGAGTGCGCGGCAGGTTATCCACCGGAAGGCCGCCCTCGGCTTCGAGGACTTTGGCCATCTGTTCAGTCCGTGCACCGAAGAGCAGCTCGCGGATCAGCGCCCACGCACCAACCACAGGCAGGACGAGGTAGGCCGCACCGATCCCCTTGGCCACGGGGTTGGGGTCCCCCAGCAGCAACAACGAGCGTTGCAGGGAAACCACCAAGTACAGCACCAGCAGCAAGGTGATGGCGCCAACCCAGATCTTGGTCCTGTTGTTCTTGAGGGTGTGCCAGAAGTTCGACATGGTCCTAAAGCCCCAGGTCCAGGTACCCGTCAAGGCCCACAGTAAGGCCGGGGTGGGCAGCAACCTTGCGCAGGCCCAGCAGGACACCGGGCATGAAGGACGCACGGTCAAAGGAGTCGTGACGCAAAGTCAGCTGCTCGCCGGGGCCGCCCAGGAGCACCTCCTGGTGTGCCACCAGGCCGCGCAGGCGGACGCTGTGCACGCGGACTCCGTCCACTTCGCATCCCCGGGCTCCCTCAAGGGCGGACTCCGTGGCGTCCGGGCTGGACGGCAGACCCGCTTCCTTGCGTGCCTCAGCGATCAACTGCGCTGTCCGTACTGCTGTTCCCGAGGGGGCATCCACCTTGTTGGGGTGGTGCAGCTCAATGATTTCCACCGATTCGAAGTACTTCGACGCCTTGGCGGCGAACGCAGATGCCAGCACCGATCCGAGGGCGAAGTTCGGAGCGATCAGGACGCCGGTGCCCTGCTGCTGCTCCAGCAATTCGCGCAGGGAGTCCAGGCGTGACGCGTCCCATCCCGTGGTTCCAACGACGGCGTGAATGCCGTGCTCGACGGCGAACCGGACGTTGGCTTCGGTGGTCTCGGGGACTGTCAGGTCCACGATGTACTGCGCTCCTGCCTCAAGCAGCGTCTCCAGGGAATCGCCGCGGCCAAGGGCGGCTACCAGCTTCATGTCCTCGGCTGCTTCAACAGCTTTGACGGCTTCGATTCCCATGCGCCCGCGGGCGCCAAGTACTGCTACGGCAAGTTGTTCGGTCATGGCATCAACACTACCGCCGGGGCCCGGACAGGACGGAACCGTTACCAGGCCGGCGAACCACTGCCAGGCAAAGCCCCGGCTACTCCCCCGCGCCGACCCATTCCACGGTGCCGTCGCTGAAGAACTGTTCCTTCCAGATGGGTACCTGGGCCTTGATCCGGTCAACCAGCTCGGCGCAGACGGCAAAGGCCTGCCCACGGTGCGCGGCAGCCACGGCGCACACCAAGGCGGGGTCTCCGACTTCCAAGGAACCCACGCGGTGCGCGGCCCAGATCCGGACGGGTTGTTGGGCCTCGCCGGAATGCTCGGCCACGAGCGCGGCCACTACCTCGGACATGGTGCGGTGGGCAGTGGGATGCGCACTGTAGCTCAAGCGGTCCACGGGTTTGCCGCCGTCGTGGTTGCGTACTACGCCGCTAAAGCTGACGACGGCCCCGGCCGTATCCGATTCGACGGCGGCTATAGCCTGGTCCACGGAGATCGGCTCGGCGCTGAGCACTGCACTGACAACTTCGAAGTCTGTTTCAGTGGCCATGGTTTCCTTCCAATTGTTCACAAAGGTGTCCGAGTAGCGGGTCCAGCACGGACAAACCGTCCATGACCCCTTTCGGCGAACCGGGGAGGTTGATGATGAAGGTCTTGCCGGCGGTCCCGGCATGGCCGCGGCTCAGCATGGCCATGGGTGTTTTTTCGGTGCCTGCACGCCTGATCCCTTCCATGATTCCCGGGATTTCGCGGTCCAGGAGTGGCAGGGTCATCTCGGGTGTGTGGTCGTCCGGGCTGAGTCCCGTCCCGCCGCTGGTGATAATGACCGAGGGACCCTGGGTCAGGAGCGCACGCAGGGCCGCGCCCACCGGCTCACCGTCCGGCACCACCATGGTCGGAAATACATCGAAGCCGTGCTCCGCCAGCCAATCCTGGATGACCGGGCCGGTCCCGTCACGGTAGGTTCCGGCCGCCGCTCGCGTGGAGGCGATCACTACGCCGGCCTTCCGGGGCCCGTGCGCGCCAGGCTCGCAGGCGCTCATGCCTGTCCTCCAGCGGAAGGGTCGGCAACGGCCCCGGCGCCGGAGGTTGCAGCGTCGGAAGTTCCAGTGACTCCCGGTTGACCCCCAAGGCTCCAACTGCCGCTCTTGCCGCCGCTCTTGGCCAGCACATGGATGTCTGTGAGGACCGCGTGCTTGTCCACAGCCTTGATCATGTCGTAGACGCTCAACGCAGCCACCGAAGCAGCCGTCAGGGCTTCCATCTCGACGCCGGTGACGCCCCGGGTCTTGACCGTGGCGAGGATTTGGACAGCATCCCGCCCCAGTTCAAAGTCCACAGTGACTTTGGAGATGGGCAGTGGATGGCACAACGGAATGAGCTCGGGAGTCTTCTTGGCTGCCATGATTCCGGCGACGCGTGCCACCGCCAGGGCATCGCCCTTGGGCAGTTCGCCCGCACCAAGGAGGGCAAGAACCTCGGGCCTGCTCCGCACTGTTGCTGCGGCTGTGGCTTCGCGGGTGGTGACAGCTTTGTCAGAGACATCAACCATCTGGGCCGTACCGTCGTGGCGCAGGTGTGTCAGGCTACCGGATTCATGGGAAGTTTGGTTCACAGCACCCATACTTCCACTTCGTCTCCTGCTTGTAATTCCGTGACGTCGGCGGGCACCTGGATCAATGCGTTGGAGCGGGCCAGCGCATGGACGAGGTGCGAACCAGCGCCGCCTTCAAGGCGGACTACGCCGTTTTCGATGATCCCGCGCCGCACCTGGTGCTTTCCCTTGGGCGATGTCAACGGTTCGGCGAGCCGTGCCGGCAGCATCTGCCTGGGCCTCGGCGCACCGAGGACTTCCGATAGCGCAGGCCGGAGGAACATTTCGAACGACACGAGGCAACTGACGGGGTTCCCGGGAAAGCCAAGGAAAGGGACGTCGTTGAAGGTCCCGATTCCCTGCGGCCCGCCCGGCTGCATGGCCACGGGCACGAATTCGACGTCTTCGCCTGCCATTGCCTGGCGCACCACCTCGTACGCGCCTTTGCTGACCCCGCCGGTAGTGACCACAAGATCCACGGCACTTCCGTTGTCCGTGTGCTTCCGCAGGACATCGAGCAGCCCGGCAGGATCGTCGTCGGAGACTCCGTTCCGCACCACCTCAAGCCCCGCCTGGCGCATGGACGCCTCCAGAAGCGTTCCGTTGGAGTCGTAGATTTTGCCTGTCACCAGCGGGTTCCCGGGTTCGACGACCTCATCGCCGGTGGTGACCAGCAGTACCCGCAGTGGACTGCGCACTTCCACGCTCGTCAGACCGAGCGCCGCCAGCAAGCCCAGTTGCGCCGGCCCCAGTGATGTCCCGGCTGCCAACGCCAAGGCACCTTCGGCGATGTCGCTTCCGGCATCCCGGACGAAGGTTCCGGGAGCCGTGGCAGGAAGCCGGACCAGCGCATCTACGGCTCCGGCGGCAGGAAACACTGAAGGAACCGCCCGCTCGATCGGGACGACGGCGTCTGCCCCCTTGGGAAGCATGGCGCCGGTCATGATGGGAACGGCAAAGCCACGTTCCAGTGCCGCCGGCCGGGCACCGGCCGGAACCGGCGCCCCCACCCTGAGCTCCGCGCCGCCGTCGGGGATATCCGCCGAGAAAACGGCAAAACCGTCCATCTGCGAGTTGGCGAACGGCGGCAGCGACACCGGTGCCCGCAGGTCTGCTGCGAGCGCTCTTCCTATGGCATCCAGCAGCGGCAGTTCCTCGGTGCCTTTCCGGGCTGCTTGCCTGGTGAGCAGTTCCACGACGGCGCCGCGGTGGGCAGCAACGGATCTTGGCACGGGCGTCCTCCTGTGTTCAGGGTCATTCTCAGGTCCGTACGATCCGGACCTACCCAGCGTAGGGCCTCAGGCGACCTTCACGTTGATGGTGTGGTAACCCGTGGCGCCGTCGGGAGCTACGGGCGAGCGCTTCTCGACCTGCGGTTCGCCGGTGGAGTCCGTCGCCCGGACCTGCACCTCGTAGTCGCCGGGGGCGAGGTCCAGCGCCAACTGCCACTGGTACCAGGTGTCGGCGGAGATCCCGGGAGCAAGCGCAGCCTCTTTCCAGTCCCCGCGGTTGAGACGCAGTTCCACCCGGCTGACGCCCCGGTGCTGGGCCCAGGCGACCCCGCCGAACTGTACAGTCCCTGCTGCGGCGGTCCGCCCGCTGCGTGGCACATCGATCCGCGACTGGGTTTTGATGGGACCCCGGTCGCTCCACCCGCGCGTTGTCCAATAGGCTTTTTCGTCCCCGAAGCGGGTGACCTTCAATTCAGTGACCCACTTGGTGGCGGAGACGAATCCGTACAGGCCAGGGACCACCAGGCGAACCGGGAATCCGTGTTCAAGGGGCAGCGGTTCGCCGTTCATGCCCACGGCGAGGAGGGCGTCCCTGTCATCGGTGAGGGCTTCAAGGGGCGTGCCGGCAGTCCACCCGTCGTTGCTCGTGGACAGGACCATGTCCGCCCCCGGTTTGGGGACGGCGAGTGCCAGCAGCTCCCTGACGGGCCAACCGAGCCAGAGCGCGTTGCCAATCAGGTCCCCGCCCACCTCGTTGGATACGCAGGCGATGGTGATGTGCCGCTCCGTCATGGGCTTGGCGAGGAGGGTCGCAAAGTCGATCTCGATCTCGTGTTCAACGAGCCCTGTGACTTTGAGCTTCCAGGACGGCGGGTCAATGGCCGGTATGGTCAGTGCGGTGTCGATCCGGTAGAAGTCGGCGTTCGGCGTCACCAAGGCACTGATGCCCTCCGCCGGGAGCGAGGCCCCGGATGGAACCGTTTGCGGCGGTGTGGCCGGCCTCGGGAGGGTCATTGACCCGCGGAACCCGGACGCGACGGCGGTTGCCCGGGTAAGGACGGCCGTCACCGCTCCCGCGGCTACTGCGGCCATGGACCAGCCGCCCAAAGCGTTGAGGAAGCTGCGGCGGGCCAGGGATGTGCGGGGCACAGCCTCCACCGGCCGGTCCCACGCGTCCAAGCGGCGGATCAACGCCCGGAGCACCACCATGGTCACGACCGCCGCAAGCACAGGGGCGAAAGCCGCCGGCGGGGTGGACTGCGCCCGGGTCAGGACGGCCGTCAATCCGGCGACGCCGGCCAGCCCGGCGAGCGCGAGCCCCCACCCGGTCCGCCGGCGTTCGAGCACTCCGGCGGCAGCGGCCAGGATGGCAGCACACACAACGATGGACACCACCAGCACGATCTTGTCCGCCGTGCCGAAAAGCCGGATGACCACGTCTTTGACTACCGGCGGTACCGCGTCGATGACCGCTCCCCCGAGGGCCGTGACCGGTGAGACGAGCGGGCTGAGAAATGCCGCCGTCACCTCGCCTGCCGCGATGCCTGCTCCGCCGGAAACCACGCCGGCGCACACGGCCCACCACGCACTGTTGCCGACGGCGGCCCGGCCCTTCACGGCGTCGCGCCCTTTCGTGGTGCCCGGCCCTTTCGTGGTGTCCGGCCCTGTCGTGGTGTCCATTCCTTTCATGGTGTCCCTCCCTGGTGGGCGCCGGCTCCAGCGGACTCTCCTGCCGGCAGTGCCAGCGCAAAGCGGCAACCGCCGTCGACGTTCTCCACCTGGACCGTTCCGCCGTGCGCCTTGACGATTCCGGCAACCATGCTCAGCCCGATCCCCGCACCGCTGTACGTACCCTGGAGCCCCGCCGGCGCGCCACGTGACGGGTCCCTCTGCCACCCGGTTTCGAACAGGTGCGGGATGTCCTCCTCCGGAATCCCGCCGCACTGGTCCTGGACAGCCACTACGGCGTATCCGTCCTCGCGCCCTACCGAGACGTGGACCTCCGTGCCGCTGCCCGTGTAGATGACCGCGTTATGCAGCACGTTACGCAAGGCCCGGGCCAGGCTGGGACCGTCAGCCACTGCCATGCACTCCCGGTCGCCGCCGCCGTCGAGGGTCACACCGCGGCCGGCCGCCAGGGGCGCGAGATCGGAAAGTGCATCGCTCACGAGGTCGTACAGGTCCAGGGCTTCGGCCCGCAACCGGAGTGACCCTGCCTGGATTTTGGAAAGCTCCAGGAGGTCGTTGACCATCGCCGTCATTTGTTCGGTTTGTCCGATGATCTTCCGGTAGTAACCCGGTACGTCGGCGGCCATGCCATCCTCGAGTGCTTCGGTCATGGCACGGATACCTGCCAGCGGCGTCCGGAGGTCATGCGAAATCCAGGAAACCAGCTCCCGGCGCGCAGCTTCCACGGCCGCTTCCCGGTGCCGTGATTCGGCCAGGCTTCGGCTGCTCGCTTCCAGCTCTTGTGCCAACCGGGCGAGTTCGGAGGTCATGGCCGGAGCAGCGCGCTCCGCACCATCCCCGGCTTCCAACGTTTCACCCCGTCCAATCCTCCGCGCGGCCTCCACCAGACGCGAGGCATTCCTGGAAACCCCCACTCCCAGCATCAAGGACAGCACCACCGCAACCACCGAGGCCATGGCCAGGATGTACCAAATGATTTCGAGGTCCCTTGCCGAGATGACCATGGCGTTGAACGCGCTGACCATGCCGGCCACCAGGACTGCCACGGTGCCCACCACCACCAGGCAGATCTGCGCCAGTACAGACGCACGGCGCAGGAGCCGGAGCAGGAAGAGCGTGAAGGCTCCAATAACCAACGCCCACAAGAGCACCCAGCCAAGGATGGTGGCAAGTTCAGTGCCCTGCATGCCCGTCTCCTGAATCGAACCGGTAGCCAACTCCCCATACAGTCTTCAAGAGTTCAGGCTTGGTGGGATTCTCCTCGACCTTCTCGCGCAACCGGCGAACATGGACCGTCACCGTGGAGAGGTCGCCGAAGTCCCAGCCCCACACCGCTTTGATGAGTTCCTCCCGGCTGAACACCTGGTTGGGTCGCCGCAGGAGGAACGCCAGGAGGTCGAACTCACGCACGGTCAAGGTCAAGGCCGCGCCGTGATGGATGACTGTGCGGGACGCAGGATCCAGCACGAAGCCGGCCAGCTCCACGGTCGGCTCAGGAGAGTACTCCTTGATGCTGCGCCGCAGCACGGACTTGACCCGCAGCACCAGTTCGCGGGGTGAAAAGGGTTTCGTGACGTAGTCGTCGGCACCCATCTCCAATCCCAGGATCCGATCGTCCTCGGTTCCCAAAGCGGTAAGCATGATCACCGGCACGCTCATGGCCACCCTCAACCGGCGGCATACTTCCACGCCGTCCAATCCGGGGAGCATGCGGTCCAGGAGCACCAGGTCGGGCTGACGCTCCGCCGCCAGCTTAAGGGCCGTGAACCCGTCAGCGGCGAGGTCCACCTGGAAGCCGGCCCGGGTCAGGTAATCCCGTACGACGCCGGCAATTGTTTCCTCGTCCTCGACCAGGAGGATCCGGCGGTTCCCGGGCTCCGCCGCCGGTGTTGCCGCATTTGTGCTCACATTTTCAGCATAGGTTCGCCGGACCCGCCCGGCACGGGAAATGGCTCCCGGGAGCCAAAGCGTAGGGATTTTGTAAGAACTGGCAAGGTGGCTTGAGCGCTTCCGGAGAGTCCGCTGAGTGGAACTGGTGTCACGCATCACGTCCCGGTGGCGTAGCCTGAATTCATGAGTGTTCAGCTGGGCATGCCGCCGCTTCCCTCGGGCGGCACGGCAGGAACGGGACAGGTTCCGCCCCCACGGCCCGCCGATGTGCCGACGGGGTTGTGGGACCGTTACGGACGCCGCGCCACCGACATGCGGCTTTCCCTGACCGACAAATGCAATCTCCGGTGTACCTACTGCATGCCCGCCGAGGGGCTTGAGTGGCTCTCCAAGCAAGCCGTCATGACCAAGGACGAGATCGTACGGATCGTGCGTGTCGGCGTCGGGGCTCTGGGCGTCCGCGAAGTGCGCCTGACCGGAGGCGAACCCTTGGTACGCGCCGACCTGGTGGACATCATCGCCGCCCTTCGCGCAGAACACCCGGACCTCCCCATCTCCATGACCACCAATGGCGTCGGACTGGACAAGAAAGCCGCTGCCCTGAAGGCGGCGGGCCTGACCCGCATCAACGTTTCCCTCGACTCCCTGCACGAGGAAACGTTCACCAAGCTCACCCGGCGGCCCTTCCTGGACCGTGTCCTTGCGGGCGTGGATGCGGCCTGGAAAGCAGGGCTGGGACCGGTCAAGCTGAACGCTGTCCTGATGCGCGGCATCAATGATGCCGAGTCGCCGCACCTGCTGGCATGGGCGTTGGGACGTGGTTACGAACTGCGGTTCATCGAGCAGATGCCGCTTGACGCGGACCACGGCTGGACGCGCCGCAACATGATTACGGCCGCCGAGATCCGGGAGATGTTGTCGACTGAGTTCGTGTTGAGCGCGGATCCGCGCGAACGCGACGGGGCTCCGGCGGAACGTTTTGAAGTACGACGCCGGGATGCGGCTACCGGTGAACCGGCAGGTGAGGTCCTCGGAACAGTCGGCATCATTGCGTCCGTCACCGAACCGTTCTGTGCCGATTGCCGCCGGACCCGGATCACCGCCGAAGGCAAGATCATGAGCTGCCTCTTCTCCCACGAAGAGTTTGACCTCCTGGGCCTCCTCCGCGCAGGAGCAACGGACCAGCAACTCGCCGAACGGTGGCAGGACGCGATGTGGGTCAAGCCCAAGGCCCACGGCATGGACCACACGGGACTGGGTGCACCTGACTTCGTGCAACCTGACCGCAGCATGAGCGCAATCGGAGGCTGATACCTTGCTCGTCCGCTACTTCGCTGCCGCGCGCGCCGCGGCAGGCGTTGAAGAAGAAATCCACCACCTTCCGGAAGGCACCAGCCTGGAAGCCTTGCTGGAAGCGGCGCTCGCCGTCGAACGTCCCCAGCCTCCCGAAGGCACCCCGGCGCTTGCGCGGATCGTGGCAAGGAGCAGTTTCCTGAGGAACGAGGTTGCCGTCAGGGACCATTCCGCGCCGCTGGGAGCGGAGGACGTCATCGACGTCCTGCCGCCGTTCGCCGGCGGTTAGGCCTTCCTGAAGACGCTCTTGAGCAGCGGGCTGAACGCGGTTCTGCCTTCCAGGCGCAGTTCCGCCGTGTGAACCAGGGTTCCTTCTTCCACGCGGAACGTGTGGCGGGCAACGCCGTCGGCCGTTCGCCGCTCGAAACCCAAGGTGCCCGATGTCCAGTGGCCCCGGACCGGCGCTGAGGGCGCCTGCCCATGGCTGTCCACGTAGTACCACAGGGTGCCGCCGTGCGTCGGATCCACCGTGAACATCCCGTGGCCCTCAAGGTGGGCGCCGCCCGATTCCTTGTGCCTGTAGCTCTGGACGACGGCATGCCCGCCGGCTGCAGCCGTGAACACAGCCTCGGCCTCGGCCGTACGTGCCGGTCCCCACGCCGAGGATGCTATCTCCGTGATGCCCCGCCAGCGCCCCAGGAAGGGGCGCAGGACCTCTGCTGCGTTCTTTGGTGTGTCCACGGCGACTCCAGCGGTTGCTTTAGAACCCGAACGTTTCGTTCTCTTCGAAGGGTCCCACGACGGTGATGGTTCGCGGCGCTGCGGCGAGCTCTTTGGCGAGTTCCTGGACTTCGTCCACCGTGACCGCCCGGATACGTTCCAGGGTCTCGTCGATATCCTGGAACTCTCCGGAAACCAGCTCGGCCCGGCCAAGACGGGACATCCGCGAACCGGTGTCCTCCAGGGCCAGGACGATGCCACCACTCAGTTGGCCCACTGCTTTGCGCAGTTCCTCCTCCGTGATGCCGTCGGCCGCGAGCTTGTCCAGCTCCACGCCCAGCAGTTCGAGGACCTGGCGGACCTTGGAGGGGGTGCAGCCTGCGTACATGCCGAAGTATCCGGCGTCGGCGTAGGCCGCTGAGAAGGAATACGTCGAATAGACGAGCCCGCGCTTCTCCCGGATTTCCTGGAACAGCCTGGAGGACATCCCGCCGCCGAGGACGGCGTTGAGCACGCTCATGACGAAGCGGCGGTCATCGGTGGCCACGATCGTAGGGCAGCCCACGATGATGTTGGCCTGCTCCACCGGGCGCTTCACGACATGCAGGCCCGCTGTGCCGGTAATGACGGCACGATCGGTGGGACGGCGGTCGACGGGAGCTGCCGCGGGGTCAAGATTCCACCCCGCGGCCTGCAGCGACTTCAGGACAAGATCGCACACGACGTCGTGGTCCAGGCCTCCGGCAGCGGTAATCACCAGCTCCTCCGGACGGTAGTAGCGCTGGTAGTGCGCCCATACGGAGTCCCGGGCGACGGCCTTGATGGCATCGGGCGTACCCCCGATAGGGCGGGCCAGGGGGTGGCTCCCAAGAACTGCCGCCACGAATTTCTCGTGGGCTACGTCCGTTGGATCGTCACTGTCCATGGCGATCTCTTCGAGGATGACGTCGCGCTCCTGCTCCAGTTCCGCGGGGTCGAGGACGGCGCCGGTGATCATGTCGGCAATGACGTCGATGGCCATGGGCAGGTCTGAGTCCAGCACGCGCGCGAAGTAGCAGGTGCTCTCCTTCGCGGTCGCCGCGTTGGACTCGCCACCCACCTCGTCGAACGCCGAGGCAATTTCCAGTGCGGTCCTGCGCTTGGTTCCCTTGAACAATAAGTGCTCCAGGAAGTGCGTTGAACCATGCTGGCCCTCGGCCTCGTCGCGCGAACCAACTGCGACCCAGAACCCGATGGTGGCAGAACGCTGGCCCGGCATTGCCTCGGTGAGCACCCGGACGCCGCCTGGCAGGACGGAACGCCTCACGACGGAGCCGCCTTCGGCTCCGTGAATCAGTTCGCCGCCGGGAAGTGTTTGCTCCAAGGGCAAGGGTACGACAGCCATTAAAACCTTTCAGATAAGCCGGAAGGGCCGGTGGACTTTAAGGCCCACCGGCCCTTTCAGGGTACTGCTTGCAGACTACTCTGCGGACTCTTCAGCGGTCTCCGCCGGTGCGTCGCCGGAAGCTGCTTCTTCCTCGGCCACAACCGGGGAGAGGGAGAGCTTGCCGCGGTCGTCGATCTTGGTGATCTCAACCTGGACCTTCTGGCCCACGGAAACAACATCATCAACGTTGTCCACACGCTTGCCGTTGGCCAGCTTGCGGAGTTCGGAGATGTGCAGGAGGCCGTCCTTGCCCGGAGTCAAGGAGACAAAAGCGCCGAACGTGGTGGTCTTCACCACGGTGCCCAGGTAGCGTTCGCCGACCTCGGGAACCTGCGGGTTGGCGATGGCATTGATAGCCGAGCGTGCTGCGTCTGCAGACGGGCCGTTCGTCGCGCCGATGTAGACCGTGCCGTCGTCCTCGATGGAGATATCCGCGCCGGTGTCTTCCTGGATCTGGTTGATCATCTTGCCCTTGGGGCCGATGACTTCACCGATCTTGTCCACGGGGATCTTCACGGCGATGACGCGCGGTGCGAACTCGGAGAGCTCGTCCGGGGTGTCGATCGCGGCGTTGATGACCTCGAGGATGTGGAGGCGGGCTTCGCGGGCCTGCTTCAGGGCTGCTGCCAGGACCGATGCCGGGATACCGTCGAGCTTGGTGTCCAGCTGGATGGCCGTGACGAACTCGGAGGTACCGGCAACCTTGAAGTCCATGTCGCCGAAGGCGTCTTCGGCACCGAGGATATCGGTCAAGGCTGCGTAGCGGGTCTGGCCGTCAACCTGGTCCGAAACGAGGCCCATGGCAATGCCTGCCACGGGAGCCTTCAGCGGCACGCCGGCGTTCAGCATGGAGAGCGTCGAAGCACACACCGAGCCCATGGAGGTGGAACCGTTGGAGCCAAGGGCCTCGGATACCTGGCGGATGGCGTAGGGGAATTCCTCGCGGCTGGGCAGGACCGGAACCAGGGCGCGCTCAGCGAGTGCACCGTGGCCGATTTCGCGGCGCTTCGGGGAACCCACGCGGCCGGTTTCACCGGTGGAGTACGGCGGGAAGTTGTAGTTGTGCATGTAGCGCTTGCGCGTCACCGGCGACAACGAATCGATCTGCTGTTCCATCTTCAGCATGTTCAGCGTGGTGACACCCATGATCTGGGTCTCGCCGCGCTCGAAGATGGCCGAACCGTGCACGCGGGGCAGAACTTCAACCTCGGCGGTCAGCTGGCGGATGTCCGTCAGGCCACGGCCGTCGATGCGGATCTGGTCCTTCAGGATGCGCTGGCGGACGACGTGCTTGGTGACCGAACGGAATGCTGCGGACAGTTCCTTCTCGCGGCCTTCGAATTCGCCGGCGAGCGAGCCCAGGACTTCGTCCTTGAGTTCGTCGGAGGCGTTGTCGCGTTCCTGCTTGTCCGCGATCTGGAAGACGGCGGCGAGCTTCTCGGCCGCAGCGTCCTCGACAGCGGCGTAAGCGTCGTCCTGGTAGTCAAGGAAGACGGGGAACTCAACGGTCGGCTTGGCAGCGCGGGCTGCCAGGTCTGCCTGCGCATCGCACAGTGCCTTGATGAACGGCTTGGCAGCCTCAAGGCCCTCGGAGACAACCTCTTCGGTGGGAGCGGTAGCGCCCTGTTCCTTGATGAGGTCCCAGGAGTTGTCCGTGGCTTCTGCCTCGACCATCATGATGGCGACGTCGTCACCGGCTACGCGGCCGGCAACAACCATGTTGAAGACGGCGTTCTCAAGCTGGGAGTGCTTGGGGAAGGCCACCCACTGGGAACCCTGCTCGTCGGCGATGAGCGCAACGCGGACGCCGCCGATCGGACCGGAGAACGGCAGGCCGGACAGCTGCGTGGACATGGAAGAAGCGTTGATGGCAACGACGTCGTAGAGCTCGTCCGGGTTGATGGCCAGGACGGTAACGACGATCTGAACCTCGTTGCGGAGCCCCTTGACGAAGGCCGGGCGCAGCGGGCGGTCCATCAGGCGGCAGGCCAGGATGGCTTCCGTGGAAGGACGGCCTTCGCGGCGGAAGAACGAACCCGGGATGCGTCCGGCAGCGTACATGCGCTCTTCGACGTCAACGGTCAGCGGGAAGAAGTCGAAACCTTCGCGCGGCTGCTTGCCTGCGGTGGTTGCGGAGAGAAGCGCGGTGTCGTCGTCGATGTACACCATCGACGCGCCGGCAGCCTGCTTGGCGAGGCGGCCGGTTTCGAAGCGGATAACGCGCTTGCCGAAGCGGCCGTTGTCGATTGTGGCTTCTGAGAACTGGATTTCGGGACCCTCCATGGGTCACCTCCGTTTCTGTTGGCGGAAGTCGCCGCACCAACCCAGGCCTCTTCTTTATTACTGGCCTGTACGACACCCGGTCATCGATCGAGATCCACGGGCTGCAGCGTCAAACGACGCCCCTCCCGGGAATCACTACCGAGGACCGCGAATGCGCGATGCGGTTGATTCCTGTTTTTAATTGTGGTGAAGAAAGCGGCCCGCTCCGCGGAGGACCGGGCCGCCAAGGCAGACTAGCGGCGCAGGCCGAGACGCTCGATGAGCGAACGGTAGCGGGCGATGTCGGTGTCCTTCAGGTAGGAAAGCATGCGCTTGCGGCGACCAACCAGGGCGAGGAGACCGCGCTGGGTGTGGAAGTCGTGCTTGTGCTGCTTCATGTGCTCAGTCAGATCCTTGATCCGCTGAGTCAGGACCGCAACCTGTACCTCGGGCGAACCGGTGTCGCCTTCAGAGGTTGCGTATTGCTTGATGATGGACTGCTTTACAGCGGCGTCAAGTGCCACGTGAACTCCTAGAGTTGTGCCGTGCTTCCCGCCCAACACTTCGCTGGCGGGTTGTCTTGGGTGCGTCGCCGCACACAAAAACAGGTCCAGCTGCCACGGACTGCGGCCGGAACCACTCATCAGTTTACCGGCAGGTCAGTGTTGTTGTCGAAAGCGCTAACCCCGCACCAGCAACTCGTGCGCTTGGGCGACGTCGAGGTTCATTTGTTCCACCAGGGCTTCCGGCCCTTGGTAGGCCACCATGCCCCGCAGCCGCCGGGTGAATTCCACCGCCACCGTTTGCCCGTAAAGGTCGAAGTCCTCCACCGCTTCCCGGGGGCGGTCTATCACATGGGCCTCCACCTGGCGGCTCACACCGTCAAACGTGGGGTTGGAACCGACGGAGATCGCTGCGGGCCAACGGGTCCCGGACTCATCGATCAGCCAGCCGGCGTAGATGCCGTCGGCGGGAACGTATCCGGTGGAGTCATGGGACAGGTTCGCGGTAGGAAAACCGAGGTCGCGGCCCCGCGCGGCACCATGGACGACCTCGCCGCGCATACGGTGCGGGCGCCCCAGGACCGCTGCGGCGGTGACGACGTCGCCTTGCGACAATGCTTCGCGCACCCACGTCGAGGAGCACCGGCGGTCCGCGTCGCCGTCGTGATGGAGGGGGAAGCCGCCGGCTCCGAACTCGTTGACTACCTGGACGCTGAACCCCAGTTTCTCCCCCAGCTCTTGCATGGTGCCGACGTCTCCGCCGTTACCTGCACCGAAGCGGAGGTCGTGGCCCACCACCACATGTTCGGCATGAAGGCCTTCCACCAGCACGTCCCGCACGAATTCCAGCGGGGTCATGGCGGCGAGGTCCAAGGTGTACTTCATCACCAACACCGCATCCAAGCCGGTGGAGCCCAAAGCCTCAAGCTTGTCCTGCAGTCCCATGATCAGCTCGGGGGCAGACTCCGGACGGTGGACCTGCGCCGGGTGGGGATCGAACGTCACTGCCACTGCGGGGATATTGTGCCGCCGGGCGGTCTGCGTGACTTGCGCGAGGACATGCTGATGACCGCGATGAACGCCGTCAAAGTTGCCGATGGTAACGACTGTTGGGCCGAAGTCGCGCGGGACCTCGGTGGGATCGTTCCAAATGTGGACCATCAACCTCGCCTTTTACTGCTGATTTTCGTTGCACCCGGCAACCATCCGGCGCCGGAACAATCTAAGGTTACCCGCAATACGCCTCAGGCCCGGGACGGAGAATCCGACGGCCTGCGCCGGTTCAGCCACAGCAGTCCCAGGATGGGCAGCACGAGCGGCACGAAGCCGTAGCCGCGTCCGAAGACCGACCACACGGTGTCATGCGGGAAGGCCACGGGATCGAACAGGCTCATCGCGCCCACTACCAGCACCCCGATAAGTTCAACGAGGACAGCGGCCAACGAAACCTTGAACCAGGTCCGTCCCGGCTTGGCGAGCGATACGGTGGCCACGATGTACACGACGGCGGCAAACGCCGACAACAGATGGGCCAGCGGAGCTTCGGCAAACTTGGTAGCGATCTGGTAGCCCGCACGCGCCGTCGCCGAGAGGGCAAAGACCCCGTACACGGCAATCAACAACCGTCCTGGGCCGGTGTTACGGGTGTCCTTCTGACCGGTTCCGGCGGTTTCGGACTCTACTCCAGCCACGATGTGTTCTTCCTTCATGTCAGTACCAGATCTGGTTCATGCGGGCAGCCATCACCAAAGCCGTGACGCCCACGGCGGCCAGGACAAAGTTGCTCCAGCGGGTGCGTTCCAGGATGGACCAGTACACAGCGCCTACGGGAACTATGAGGGCTGTTGCGAGGTAGCCCCAGAACTCCCAGGGCTCGCCCGCGATCTGTTCCCCCATGGCCACCCGCACGATGGAACCCACCAAGTAGACCAACAGGGCAAGCTCCACGGCGAGGACGGAGAAAATTGTGGCGTCGTTGGGCGCCTTTTTCATCAGGCCGGCCACAACACACATGATCGTGGAGATGAGGCCCACTATGAGGATGGAGTAAAAGTATCCGTCCATAGTCAGTTGTTGCTCTCCGTTCCCGCGTCAGGGGCAGCAGCCGGGGCCGCCGGGGCCGCCGCCCCGGTTCCCGGCGCGAAGACCAGCACCGGCTTGGCAAATGCTCCCGTGTCCGCCAGGAGGGCAACCAGTTCGCCCGACGGCGCGAAGGCCGCGGCGGGATTCTCCACCGTGGCAGCCTCCGGGGTCCCCGCGCCGGGTCCGGCGGCGATGCGGCGACCGAAGGAAATCTCCGTTGCCTCGTCTTCGCTCAGGTCGCGGTTGGGCATCAGCGACCGTGCCGCGGCGGACATCTCCAGAACCTCAAGGTCTTCGGCAAGCTGTTCCAGTGTCCGTGCCTGGTCGATCGTGTACGGGCCAACCTGGGTCCGTCGAAGCTTCGTCAGGTGGCCCCCGACCCCGAGCGCATTTCCCAGGTCCCGCGCCAAGGCCCGGATGTACGTGCCGGACGAGCATTCGACCGTGACGTCGACGTCCACTACCCTGCCGCCGTCGATCCTTTCGATGCCGTGGACATCGAAGCGATGGATGGTCACCGGACGGGCGGCAAGCTTGACTTCCTCGCCGGAGCGGACGCGGGCGTAGGACCGTTCGCCGTTGACCTTAATGGCGCTGACGCTGCTGGGCACCTGCTGGATGGGGCCGGTCAGGGCCGAGACGCCGGCAGCGATGGCGGCATCGGTGACGTCGACGGCGGTCCGCGCCTCGGTAACGTCGCCCTCGGCGTCGTCGGTGATAGTGGTTTCGCCCAGTCGGATGGTGGCCGTGTAGGTCTTGGAGGTACCCACGATGTACGTCAGGAGCCGCGTGGCCTTATTGATGCCAAGGACAAGGACACCCGTGGCCATGGGATCGAGCGTGCCCGCGTGCCCCACTTTCCGGGTACCTGCCAGCCGCCGCATCCGGCCAACCACATCGTGGCTGGTCCATCCCTGCGGTTTGTCAACGATCACCAGTCCAGAAAGCACGCTTACCAGTATATCGGTGGCTAGGATGGCTCCCATGCCCCAGCTTGCCGAGCACGTCCGCGATGTCCCCGTCAACCAGATCCGCGAAATCACCGAGGCGGCCTGGGCCACTCCCGGGGCGGTGGTGCTGAGCATCGGCGAACCCGGTTTCCCGCTGGCAAGGCATGTGATCGAGGCGGGCATGGCGTGCCTGGATCGTGACGAGACCAACTACACGCCCAACGCAGGGATCCCCGCCCTGCGGGAGGCGTTTGCCGCACGTTTCCGCGAAACGCAGCACGTAGCCTTGGGATCCGAGCGGGTCTACGTCGTGGACGGGGCGCAGCAGGGCCTGCACTTCGTGATGAGCATGCTGCTCTCCCCCGGCGATGAAATCCTGATCCCGAATCCCGGGTACCCCACCTTCGCCATGACCAGCCGCCTCCTCCATGCCGTGCCGGTCGAATACCCGCTCTACCCGGAGAACGACTTCCAGCCGCACATCACGGATATCGAAGCGCTCATCACCCCGCGGACCAAAGTGCTGATGCTCAACTCGCCGTCGAATCCGCTGGGCGCCGTCATCCAGGAAGACACCATGCGCCAGCTGGTTGACCTGGCCGTACGGCACGATCTCTGGATTATTTCCGATGAGTGCTACGAAGCGTTCACCTTCGACGTCCCGCATGTCAGTCCCGCACGCTTCGATAGCGATGTCCCGGGCCAGGCACGCGTTTTCACGTCGCTGACGTTGTCCAAGACGTACGGACTGACAGGCCTGCGCATCGGCGCCTTGGTGTGTCCCCCGGGCATGGAGAAGCTGATGAACAACGTGATGGAGTCGATCGTCTCCTGCGTGGCGTCGCCATCCCAGTACGCGGCCCTCGCGGCGCTGACCGGGCCCCAGGACTACGTCGACACCGCCCGCGAACATTACCGTAGCAACCGTGACGCCGCCTCGGCCATCCTCGCAGCGAAGGGCATACCGTTCCTGGGGGCGCAGGGAGCTTTCTATCTCTGGGCGGATGTCTCGCACGTCAGCGGCGGGGACGTCCGGGCGTGGACCCGCGCTTTCCTGGCCTCATCCGCCGTGGCTTTCGCCCCGGGCACAGCCTTCGGGTCGATCGGCGAAGGCTGGATCCGCATCGCGCTGTGCGGCAAGCAACAGGACCTGCTCGACGGCGTCGGACGGCTTCCCGCCAAGGCCTGAGGCGGGTGCCCGACGGCGGAGCGCAGCGGCGTCAGTAGTCGACCCGCCCCGCGTAGTTCCGCCACGCCTCGAACGGGGAATCTGACGCCGTCAGCGGGGTGTGCTCCACCGGCAGCAGCTCGGGACGGGTACCGGCAAAGTATTCATAGAAGAGGGCATCGTCAAAGCCAGCACGCGCCGCGCCGTGGCGGTCCGCTGCGTAATAGACGTTCCCGATCCTCGCCCACAACGTCGCCGACAGGCACAGCGGACAGGGTTCGCAGCTTGCGTAGAGCACGGAACCGGTGAGGTCGAAATTCGCCGTATCAGCCGCCGCGCGACGGATGGCCACGACTTCGGCGTGCGCCGTGGGATCGTTGTCCAGGGTCACGCGGTTGACGCCTTCATGAACAGCCCCGTCCGGAGTGACCACCACGGCACCGAAAGGGCCACCGCCGTCGGAGACGTTCCTGATCGCCAACCGGATGGCCTGTTCAAGGTACTCGTTGCGTTGTTCTTCGCTGTGCGCTGGCATGCCTCGATCCTAGCGAGTGCAGAGCCGAAAAATGCCCCCGGGGTACAAGGTCCCGGAGGCATTTTCATTGAGACAGTCCTAGCGGTTGCCGTCTTCGTCCACGTCGTCATCGTCGGTGAGGTCAATGTCCTCTTCGTCGAAATCGTCTTCGTCAACGTCGTGCGCTGAATCGCTCTTGTACGGGTCTGCCTCGCCTGCGTGCTTGGCGCTGGCGCGCAATGCGGCAAGCTCAGCATCACGGCGCTTGGCTTCGCGCAGGAGCTCCTCGAGGTTCGAGGCGTTGACCGGGATCTGGTCGGCAACGAACTCGAGGGTAGGCGTCAGGCGCACGGTGATGTTGCGGCCGACTTCCTGCCGCAGTACGCCTTTGGCCTTCTCCAAGGCCTTTGCGGCATCGGACTGTGCAACCTCGTCGCCGAACACGGTGTAGTACACCGTGGCATGCTGCAGATCATTGGTGACGCGGGCGTCGGTGACGGTGACGGACTCGACGCGCGGATCCTTGACCCGACGCCCGAGGGCCTCGGCAACCACGACCTTAATCCGCTGTGCCAATTTGGCAGCGCGTGCCGGATCAGCCATGACTTCCTCCTGGAAAGTAGAAACGGGAACGGAACGGGTCCGCCGGGATAATCCCGGCGGACCCGCTCCAACGGAACCTTAGACGCGCGGCTTCTCGCGCATCTCGAAGGTCTCGATGATGTCGCCTTCGGCGATGTCGTTGTACGAGCCAAGACCGATACCACACTCGAAGTCGCTGCGGACTTCGGTGGCGTCGTCCTTGAACCGCTTGAGGGTCTCAACGGTGAGGTTGTCACCGATGACCTTGCCGTCACGGCTGACGCGTGCCTTGGCGTTACGGCGGATGATGCCCGTACGGACGATCGAGCCGGCGATGTTTCCGAACTTGGAAGAACGGAAGACTTCGCGAACCTCGGCGGTACCGAGCTGGACTTCCTCGTACTCCGGCTTGAGCATGCCCTTGAGGGCCATCTCGATGTCATCGATTGCTGCGTAGATGACGGAGTAGAAGCGCATGTCCACGCCTTCGCGGTCGGCCAGTTCGGCCACACGCTCGGCAGGCTTGACGTTGAAGCCGATGATGATGGCGTTGTCCACCGTCGCCAGGTTGACGTCATTCTGCGTGATGGCACCCACACCGCGGTGGATGACGCGGAGCTGAACGTCGTCGTCGCCGACGTCGATCTTGAGCAAGGCATCTTCGAGGGCTTCCACGGCACCGGAAACGTCACCCTTGAGGATGAGGTTGAGGGTGTCGATCTTGCCTTCGGCAACAGCCTGGTCGAAGTCTTCGAGGCTGATGCGCTTGCGGCGCTTGGCCAGTGCGGCGTTGCGGTCCGCGGCTTCCCGCTTCTCGGCGATCTGGCGGGCCGTACGCTCGTCCGGCGTCACCAGGAAGGTGTCACCTGCACGCGGTACGTTGGACAAACCGAGGACCTGGACCGGACGGGACGGCAGCGCAACGTCCAGTGCCTCGCCGTTCTCGTCGAACATGGCGCGGACGCGTCCGTGCGCGGTACCGGCGACGATCGTGTCTCCGACAGCCAAGGTTCCGGACTGCACCAGGACGGTGGCAACCGCACCGCGGCCCTTGTCCAGGTTCGCTTCGATGGCAATGCCTCGAGCGTCCTTGTCCGGGTTAGCACGCAGGTCCAAGGCGGCGTCGGCCGTCAGCAGGACAGCGTCGATCAGTTCGTCGATGTTCAGGTTCTGGCGTGCAGAGACCTCAACGAACATGGTGTCGCCACCGTATTCTTCGGGAACCAGGCCGTACTCGGTGAGCTGGCCCTTGACCTTGTCCGGGTTGGCGCCTTCCTTGTCGATCTTGTTCACGGCCACAACGATCGGCACACCGGCCGCCTGGGCGTGGTTGAGCGCTTCAACCGTCTGCGGCATGACGCCGTCATCGGCTGCGACAACCAGGATCGCGATGTCAGTGACCTTGGCACCACGGGCACGCATGGCCGTGAAGGCCTCGTGACCCGGGGTGTCAATGAACGTGATGTCGCGGGCAGTGCCCTCGTGGACGTGGCTGATCTGGTAAGCACCGATGTGCTGGGTGATGCCGCCGTGTTCGCCGGCCACAACATTGGAGTTGCGGATGGCGTCCAGGAGGCGGGTCTTACCGTGATCAACGTGGCCCATGACCGTAACAACGGGTGCACGCGGCTCAAGGACGTCGTCGCCTTCGGCATCCAGTTCACCCTGGAGGTCGATGTCGAACGAGTCGAGGAGTTCGCGCTCCTCGTCTTCCGGAGAGACAACCTGCAGCTTGTAGCCGAGTTCCTCGCCGAGCAGGGCGAAGGTGTCTTCATCCAAGGACTGCGTTGCCGTAGCCATCTCGCCGAGGTGGAAAAGAACCGTCACCAGCGAGGCGGGGTTTGCATCAATCTTCTCTGCGAAGTCAGTGATGGAGGAACCACGACGCAAGCGGATGATCGTTTCGCCATCGCCGCGGGGTACGGTGACGCCGCCCAGCGACGGAGCGCTCATCTGCTCCAGTTCCTGGCGCTTTGCGCGCTTCGACTTACGCTGCTTGCCACGGCCTGCGCCGCCCTTGCCGAACGCACCCTGGGTACCACCGCGGCCGCGGCCACCCTTGCCGAAGCCACCGCCGGCGGGAGCTCCGCCACCGGTGCCGCCACCGGGTCCGCCGCCGGGACGGCCCGGACCACCCGGACGACCCGGACCACCCGGGCGACCCCCGGTAGGAGCCGGACGCTCAGTGCGGTTGGGCATCATGCCCGGAGTAGGACGGTTTCCGCCAGGGCCGCCGCCGGGGCGGGGAGCACCGGGACGGGGAGCGCCGGGGCGCGGAGCACCCGGACGCGGACCGCCTGAGCCTGCAGCGGGACGGGGACCACCGGAACCGGCTGCCGGACGGGGACCGCCGGCGCCTGCTGCGGGGCGGGGACCGCCGGAACGCTCGCCGTCAGTGCGGCCACCCGGACGGGGCATGCCCTGGGACGTTGCAAAGGGGTTGTTGCCCGGACGCGGCGGACGTTCACCGTCGCCACCACGGCCGCGGGGCATGCCCTGGGACGTAGCGAAGGGGTTGTTGCCCGGACGCGGACCGCCCGGACGTGGTGCCTGTCCACCCGGACGGGCAGAGGACGAGTCCGACTTGGGAGCAGGCCGGGCACCGGGCTTTGCCGCAGACGGAGCGGATGCAGCCGGAGTGGATGCAGCCGGAGCCGCGGGCGCCGCCGGAGCAGGCGTGGAGGCAGCCGGAGCTGCCGGAGCCGGAGCAGCCGGAGCCTTCGGTGCTGCAGGTCCCGGAGTCGGCGCAGCCGGACGGGATGCTGCCGGTGTTGAGGGACGTGCTGCAGGTGCAGCTGAGGGGGCGGCGGACTTTGCAGCGCCGGCACCCGGGAAAGCGTCGCGAAGCTTCTTCACGACGGGGGCCTCAATGGTGGAAGAGGCGGAGCGAACGAATTCGCCCAATTCCTGCAGTTTGGTTACTGCATCTTTGGAAGTAATACCGAGCTCTTTGGCGAGCTCATGTACGCGGACCTTGGCCACATTTCTCCTGTCTCGGTCCGCACCGAGCCAGGCACGAACCGTCTACTTCTTACTGCGGGCCCTTACCGCTTCCACGGCGGACAGGCCCATTGCAGAGCGCAACAAAGTTGTCATCGTTACGCACTCATCGCTGGGAACTCATCGGGTTTCCATCAGATTTCTGACCCGCTTTCAGGTTTGGACGGTTTTCCCGCGGAGGCCGGGGCCTCCGCAAGTGGCATACCCGGCATGAAATAGCGTTCGACGGCGGTCGTTTCGGCAGCGCCCGCAAGGGCCCTTCCGAAAGCGCGCCGCTTGATCGCCAATGCCAGGCACTTTTCGTCGGGGTGCAGCCACGCACCCCTGCCGGCCATCCGGCGTCGTTCATCCACTACGACAACGGACGAACCGTTGCCTTGGGCGACCAGCCGGAGGAGCTCGGACCGGGAGCCTTGCTTCCGGCATCCAATGCAGGTGCGGACAGGGCCAAGGCCATGTCCGGGCAGTTCAGCCACTATGTGTCCCAACCTGCCTTACGCACCTCCACGAACGGATACCGGACGTAAGCCCGGTTCCATCTATTCTAGCCCCCTGCTCCTGACAGCCGAAACCGGAGCCCCCGCCGGGAATGGCGGGGGCTCACGGCACAGGCCTTATTCAGTCAGTTTTAGTGCCGGCGGCGTCGGACACGATGTCGATCCGCCAGCCGGTCAGCTTGGCGGCGAGCCGCGCATTCTGGCCCTCCTTGCCGATGGCCAGTGACAGCTGGTAGTCCGGCACAACCACACGTGCCGAACGCGTGGCCTCATCAGTGATGGTGACCGAACTCACCCTCGACGGCGACAACGAGTTCGCAATGAACGTTGCGGGATCCTCGCTGTAGTCGACGATGTCGATTTTTTCGTCGTTCAGCTCGGTCATGACCGCGCGGACACGGGAGCCCATCTCGCCGATGCACGCACCCTTGGCGTTGACGCCGGGGGCGTTGGCCTTGACTGCAATCTTGGTCCGGTGCCCGGCTTCGCGGGCGAGTGCCACGATCTCCACGGAACGGTCAGCGATCTCCGGAACTTCCATTTCGAAGAGCTTGCGGACCAATCCGGGGTGCGAACGGGACAGGGTGATGGACGGACCCTTGGCGCCACGGTGCACATCGACGACGAAGGCACGCAAGCGGCTTCCGTGCAGGTACTTCTCCCCCGGAACCTGTTCGGGCGGCGGCAGCAAAGCCTCCACCGTGCCCAGGTTGACCTGGATCATGTGCGGGTTGTTGCCCTGCTGGATCATGCCGGCCACGAGTTCGCCCTCACGGCCCTTGAACTCACCAAGAACGTTGTCGTCCTCGACGTCGCGAAGGCGCTGGAGGATGATCTGGCGTGCGGTGCTGGCCGCAATACGGCCGAACCCGGCAGGGGTGTCCTCGAACTCGCCAACGGCCTCGCCGTCGTCGTCGATTTCGGTTGCCCAGATGGTCACGTGCCCGCTCTTGCGGTCAAGCTCTGCGCGGGCCCGTTCGAAGGCGCCGGGCGTCTTGTGGTAGGCCACCAGGAGCGCCTGCTCGATGGTGGGGATCAGGAGGTCCAGCGGGATTTCACGCTCACGCTCCAGAAGTCTCAGTGCGCTCATGTCAATATCCATTAGGCCTCCTCGGAAGGTCCATTGTGTTCGTCTGCCAGCCCGGCCTCCTGGAGGTGGCTGAATTCAATCTCGACTTTTCCTTGGCGGATCCTGTCGAAAGGAATAGTGATGGGGTTACCCTGCTTGGGCTTCATGCCCTTCTTGACCTCGTGCTCGGGGATAAGGGTCACACCCGAATCATCCACGGAAGCGATGCGCCCGAGGATGTTTTCTCCCTGGATGACGTTGACCTTGACCATGCGGCCACGTGCGCGGTGCCAATGCCGCGGTTCGGTCAACGGGCGTCCGACGCCGGGCGAGGACACTTCGAGGTCATAGGGACGGCCGTCGTCGTGGGGATCGTTGTCAAGGATATCGGACAGCCCACGGGACACATCGGCGATCGCGTCAAGGCTGACGCCGCCGGTCTCCTCCTGGGGCAGGTCCACCACCACATGAACGGTCCGGTGCGAACCGGCGACATGGATGGAGACGTCCTCAAGGTAGAGCCTGTTGGCCAGGACAGCCGGCTCCAGCAGGGCCTTGAGCCTGCTTTCTTCCGGGTTGTGGACGGTGGCCGATGAGTCCGTGCCAGCACGGTCTGTTGAAGTAGTGGCTTCCGAGTCACTCACGCTGCCCGCCGCCTCCCGATAGATGTTGTTGTGACTACTAGCCTAACGATTTTCGCGGCAACATGGTGCACCGGCTTCACCCGCCGCATGACACCATGGTGATTTGTGAACAAGCTGATGAGCCCAAAAAAGACGCCGCGTCATTGGCCGCGCATCGTGCTCGTTGGCTTGGTTGCGCTGCTGGTGGCCGCTACCGGAATGGTCATCCTTCCGCGGGATTCCGGGGATCCTGAGCCGGTTCCGTTTTCTGAAAGTGCACGCGCGGCCGCCTACGAAGACGCGGTAGCCCTGCGGGAATCCGCCGGCCGGCTGGTGGACGCGCAAGGAAGCAACGCTGCGGATACCGCGCTGGCCGACGCTGTGACATTGCTGACAACCCATGCGCGGGCTCTGCTGAAGGCCGGGGACCGTCCACCCGTGGAATCCCCGACACGGGCCGGCGTTACGGACCCGGACACCCCGGCTGACGTGGTTACCCGCCTTTCCGCCAGCGGAGGACAGCGCCTCCGCGATGCAGAGAAGGCCGACGGCGGGACGTCCCGGCTGCTGGCCGCCGTCGGAACCGCCCAGGTCCTGGAAGCCGAAAGAATCGCAGCCCGGCTCAAGCTGCCCGCCCCCGCTCCTGCAGGACCCGCTGCTTCTCCAGTTCCCCCTGGTTCTCCAGTGCCCGCTGCTTCGGACTCCGGCGGACAGGACGCGGCCTGCGCATCGGCCGGCCCTGCGACGGATCCGGCCGCCGCGACCACGGCGTCGGCCTTGGCTGCTGCCGTGCGGTTGGAACACGAATCGGTCTACGTCTATCAGGTAGCACTGAAGCGGCTCCCGGAGGCGGAGGCAAGCGAAGCCGCGAAGTCCTTGGAGGCACATCAGCAACTGCTCAAGGAAGCCGAGCTGCTGACGCGTGCCAACTGCGCGGATGTTCCCCGGCGCGAGGCAGGCTACCGCCTCGGCGAGCACTTCACGGAGGACCCTGCCGCCGCCCTGGGCACGATGGAAATCGGCTCCCTGCCCGCGTTTGGTGACCTGATCGCCCTCTCCGACGGACGGACCCGGGCGTGGGCCGCCGAAGCCCTGATGGCAACCACACGGCGCGCCCTGGCCTGGGGTGCTGCGGGGCCCGCGCTGCCGGGCCTGGCGGTGGACGTTGAGGACCTGCCTGCACTGCCGACGCCTGCTCCCACCGCGGCGGGCAATTAGCGGGGCGTGTCCCGGCCAGGAACGGCAACAACCCGGGTGCGGGAGCTAGGCTGAGGACGTGGGACCACACGCTGCGATTCCGATCCCGGGCGAGCTGCACGCCCGGTACAACCGCGACTCCGCCGGGCGGGATTGGCTGGCAAGCCTCCCCGGGCTCATCCGGGGCGCAGTGGACCGCTGGGACCTCCAAGTGGACCTAGGACCAGGGAACCAACCATGGAACGGCCACGGGGCAGTGGTGATCCCCGTTCTCCGCAACAGCAAGCCGGCAGCCCTGAAGATCGCCTACCCACACGACGAAGCCCTTGCCGAGCCCCTCGCCCTGGCACTCTGGAACGGAAACGGCGCGGTGCGGCTCCTCGAGGTGGACAGCCGGAACTGTGCAATGCTGCTGGACCGCTTGGACGCATCGGCGTCGCTGCAGGATGTACCGGTGGACCAGGCGCGCGAGGTCTGGGCCGACGTCGTCCGTCGATTGTCGATCACCCCGGACGACAGGCCGGAATGGCTGGCCATGGATCACATTGCAGCGACTGCCGAGCGATGGAGTGATGAGCTCCCGCAGGACTGGGCACTCCTGGGCATGCCCTTCCCCCGCTGGCTGCTGGAAGCGGCACTGGAGGTCTGCCAGACCCGCGGCGCAGTGGGCCGCCGCTCAGGCAAGGACGTCCTGGTCCACACTGACCTTCATTTCATGAACATTCTGGCCACAGAGGACGGAAAGGGCTACCTGACCATCGATCCCCAACCGCAGATCGGCGAGGCCGAGTTTGCCGTGGCACCTGTTCTGTGGAACCGGCTCCCGGACCTGCCGCCCGCAGACCCGGAGACGGGATTACGTGAGCGGTGCCTGGAGTTCAGCATCGCAGCCGGACTCGATCCCGAGGCCGCCCGGCAGTGGAGCATCGCCCGCGAGGTCCAAAACGCCCTGTGGTATGCCCAAAAACACGGCCACAGCGGCGACGTGGCGCGTTCCCTGTGGGTGGCCAGCACGCTGGCAGGCAAGACCCTGGACGGTCTCCCCCGCGCCCACGAGCTTCCGGTTCCAGGAGCGGCCCGGAGCTAGGCGAAGTTCTCGTTCCACACGTCAATGCCAAGCTTGATGACCAGCGCGGCGACGACCACAAGGAAGACCAGCCGAACAAAACGGCTCCCCCTGGCTACGGCCGTGCGGGCTCCGAGGTAGCCGCCGGCCATGTTGGAGAACCCCAGGACGAGGCCCACGCCCCACATCAAGGAGCCGTGCGGGAGGAAGAAGAGCAGAGCACCGGCGTTGGTGGCCATGTTGACGATCTTCGACTTGGCGCTGGCTTCCAGGAACGCATAACCGAGCGCGGACACCAAGGCGATGACCAGGAACGATCCCGTCCCGGGTCCGATCAGGCCGTCATAGAAACCGATGACGCCGCCAATCAGGCAGGCAATGACGTAATGCCTGTGTCCGTCGTGGCGTAACGCCGTCAACTCACCTGCGTTCGGGCGCACGGCAGTAAAAACGGCGACGGCGATGAGCGCCAGCACAATGATGGGCTTGAACACGCTGGCCGGCAGCGACGAAGCAAGGACCGCCCCGCCGAAACTGCCTGCGAGGGCGATGACTGCCATGGGAACGGCCGTCCTGAGGTCAGGACCCACCCGTCGGTAATACGTGGCCGCGCTGGTGGCAGTACCAAAGATGGATCCCATCTTGTTGGTGGCCAGCGCCTGGACAGGGGTGATCCCCGGTACCAGGAGCAATGCGGGCAACTGGATCAGTCCGCCGCCGCCCACCACTGCGTCAACCCAGCCGGCTGCGAATCCAGCCACCACAATCAAGATGAGCGTGGTGAGCTGGATTCCTTCGAAGCCGGAGATCAACGGCTGCGGACAGCGTTGACCACGTAATCGACGGCCTTGTCCACCGGGACATTTTCAGCCTCGCCGCTGCGGCGGTCCTTGACCTCAACGACGCCGTCAACCAGGCCGCGGCCGACAGCGAGGATGGTGGGAACGCCCAGGAGCTCCGCGTCCCCGAACTTCACACCCGGAGAGACCTTGGGACGGTCGTCGAAGATGACGTCCAGCCCGGCGTCCTGCAGCTCGGCGGACAGCTTTCCGGCAGCCTCGAAGATCTCGTCACCGCGGCCTACAGCCACAACGTGGACGTCAGCCGGAGCAACCGAGCGCGGCCACACCAGGCCACGGTCGTCATGGTTGGCCTCGGCGAGGGCAGCCACGGCACGCGTGACGCCTACACCGTAGGAGCCCATGGTGACCACCACCTGCTTGCCGTTCTGGTCCAGTACCTTCAGGTCCAGGGCTTCGGCGTACTTGCGGCCGAGCTGGAAGATGTGGCCCATCTCGATGCCGCGGGCAGTTTCCAAGGGACCGGAGCCGTCCGGAGCGGGATCTCCCGCGCGGACCTCCGTGCTTTCGATGACGCCGTCCCACGTGAAGTCGCGGCCGGCAACGAGTCCAAAGACGTGCTTGCCGTCCAGGTTGGCGCCGGTGATCCAGGTGGTACCGGAGACGACGCGCGGGTCCACCAGGTAGAGGAGCTTGGAGGAACCCTCGAGCCCCAGGACAGCTTCATCAAGGGAAAGGCCCGGACCAATGTAGCCCTTGACCAGCCACGGCAGCTTCTTGAGGTCTTCCTCGTTGGCAGCTTCGAGTCCCACCTCTCCGCCGATGGGCAGGAAGGCGCCGATATTGGCTTCAACGCGCTTGAGGTCAACCGCGCGGTCGCCGGGGACGCCGATGACTACGATCTGGCGCTCACCCGTGGGCAGGGTGACGGCAAGGACGACGTTCTTGAGCGTGTCGGCGGCAGTCCAGGCGCCGCCGTCGGACCCGCTCCGGGGAGCGAGCTGGTTGGCAGCGTCCACCAGGGTTTCGATGGTGGGCGTATTCGGGGTGTCCAGCACCTCGGCAGCCGGGGCGTTGGTGAAGTCGATCTCCGCCGGGACCACGGTGGTGACTGCTTCGACGTTGGCAGCATAACCGCCGGCCGACCGGACGAAGGTGTCCTCGCCGATCTCCGTGGGGAAGAGGAATTCTTCGCTCTTGGAGCCGCCCATGGCGCCGGCGGTGGCCGCTACCGGAACAACTTCCAGGCCCAGGCGCTCGAAGATCTTGAGGTAGGCGGCACGGTGGGCGGCGTAGCTGGCGTCCAGGCCGGCGTCGTCAACGTCGAAGGAGTAGGAGTCCTTCATGATGAACTCGCGCCCGCGCAGCAGGCCGGCCCGCGGACGTGCCTCGTCCCGGTACTTGTTCTGGATCTGGTAGAGGCTCAGCGGCAGGTCCTTGTAGGACGAGTACAGGTCCTTGACCAGCAACGTGAACATCTCTTCGTGCGTCGGCGCAAGCAGGTAGTCCGCGCCCTTGCGGTCCTGGAGGCGGAAGAGGCCTTCGCCGTACTCGGTCCAGCGGTTGGTGGCCTCATAGGGTTCCCGGGGCAGCAGGGCAGGGAAATGCACTTCCTGGGCGCCGATGGCGGCCATTTCCTGGCGGATGATCTCTTCCACCTTGCGCAGCACGCTCAACCCCAGCGGCAGCCAGGTGTAGATGCCGGGAGCAGCCCGTCGAATGTAGCCGGCGCGGACCAAAAGCTTGTGGCTGGCCACCTCGGCGTCGACGGGATCTTCGCGCAAAGTGCGCAGGAACAACTGGGAGAGGCGAAGGACCACGGGTACTTATCCGTTTCTATGGCAGCAGGGCAAAAAGAACTCCTACTAATCTACCGGCTGGCGGGAGCGCCTTTGGAACGTGGAAACAGATGAGCCACGCCTTCGCGTTTGGAAGCCCCTGGCCGAACCGGCTGGTCATCCTGCAATGGCGTGGCTCAACGGCCGGCCGGCCGCAGACTCCGTATGGAAACTAGACTCCTGTTCCCTCCAGCGGAAAAGGACCTCCTGCGACTGGGAAGCATTGGTCACTGCCGAGCTTACGGATGGACGGAGGGCACCACACACCCTGTGAGGTAAGTTCCATGGTTTCCCCCTTTGCCACCCTTGCCCCCAACGACACGGCTAGGGACGAATGTATGTGATTGGAGACACCTTTTCAAGGAACCAGCCGCCCCGGGGCATTGACGGGTGGCCTGTCCCGGCCTAGCTTCAATTCACCGGTTGGTGAATCAGCTATGCGTCGGGAGGCACGCAATGCCGCGCGGAACAGCCCCTTCCCAAGACCCGGACACTGCCGCAATCGCGGCCTCAGGGTTGCACGTCTCCAGGGGGCGGACCACAATCCTGCGCGGGTTGGAGTTCAGCATCATGCCGGGGCGGATTACGGGCTTGATTGGCCCCTCCGGCAGTGGCAAGACCACTCTCATGCGGGCGATCGTCGGCGTGCAGAAGATCAGCAGGGGAACCTTGAGCGTCCTTGGCCGCCCGGCGGGCAGCGCAGCGTTGAGGCACGACGTCGGATATGTCACCCAGGGTGCCAGCGTGTACGGAGACCTGAGCGTGGCAGCGAACGTCAAGTACTTCGGCGCCATGCACGGCGCGACGGCGGCGGACGTCGCCCAGGCGATTGCCGCCGTCGGGCTTGAATCCCACATGCGCCGGAAGGCCGCGGACCTCTCGGGCGGGCAGTTCAGCCGCGTGTCGCTGGCCTGTGCCTTGGTGTCGCATCCCGCGCTGTTGGTGCTCGATGAACCGACAGTGGGCCTGGACCCGGTGCTGCGGGCCGAGCTGTGGGGACGGTTCGCGGCAATGGCTGCTGCAGGAACCACGTTGCTGATCTCCTCCCACGTCATGGAGGAGGCGTCCCATTGTTCGTCGTTGCTGCTGCTGCGCGAGGGACAGTTGCTGGCACAGCTAACGCCGGAGGAACTGGCCCAACGCGGCCGGAACAAGGACCTGGAACGGGCGTTCCTGGCCATAATCACCGATACCCAACAGACTGGTGCCGCATCATGAACCCGCGCATGACCTTGGCCACCGCCGCACGCGTCCTGGGCCAGCTGCGGCACGATCACCGCAGTATTGCCCTCATCCTGGTGGTTCCGGCACTGCTGCTGGCAGCCGTCTATTTCCTGTTCGAAAACGAGACGTTGCCGCCAGGGATTCCAAGGACCTTCGACCGTGTGGGCCTGATGATGCTCGCCATCTTCCCGTTTGTAGTGATGTTCCTCGTCACGTCAATCACCATGCTCCGCGAACGGACCTCGGGAACGCTTGAGCGGCTGCTGACCACCCCCATCCACAAAGCGGACCTGCTGTTCGGCTACGCTCTGGCCTTCTCCCTCATGGCTGCCTTGCAATCCCTGGTGGCTACAGCCGTTGCCTACTGGATTTTCGACTTGGACATCAAAGGAAGCCCCGGCCTGGTGGTGATGATCGCCGTCATCAATGCCGTCCTCGGCGTGGCACTGGGGCTGCTGTGTTCGGCGTTTGCCCGGACCGAGTTCCAGGCCGTCCAGTTCATGCCGGTGGTCGTAGTGCCGCAGATCCTGCTGTGCGGACTCTTTGTGGCCCGGGAGAACATGAACGATGTCCTCGACGGCATCTCAGGCGCGCTCCCGTTGACTTTCTCGGTCGATGCCCTGCAGGAAATCGCAGCCCACACCGACGCCACGGAAGCCCTGTGGCAGGATACGGCCGTGATGGGTGGAATCGTGGTGGGAGTCCTGGTGCTCGCTTCCCTGACGCTGCGGAGGCAGACCACCTAAGCCAGGGGCGGAAGGTGCTTGCCGCAGCAGACACGCAGCGGGCAGTTGTGGCTGTTCCCGGCTTGGGAGCGACCACAACTGCCCGGTGGCTGCGTGCTACTTGATGAGTGCCGCGGCCTGGTCCATCAGGGCGCCTGCTGCGGCAACCCCTTCGCTCTCAGCGTTGGCACCGGAGGCGGTTGCCGAAATCAGCACGCCGTCCTTGATGGCAAAGCCCATGTACGTGGACTGGCTCCGGCCGTCGGGCAGGACCATTGCGGTCTTGAAACCCTTGGCCCCGGGCACGGAGCTGATGCCGTCGAACTTCTCGGTGCTGACCTTCAGGGTGGAACCGCCCATGGTCATGGTCATGTTCGCGCACTTGGCAGCCTGGTCCTCGTTGTCTTCCAGGCTCTTCGTCAGAACTTCCTTGTCAACGCCGGAAATGAGCGAGATGCCGGTGACCACCTGGGCATCCGTGTCAATCTTGGCTCCTGCTGCGGCCGTGGAGCCCTCGATCGACTGGGACGCACCCAGGGTGCTGAGCTCTTTGCACTCTGCCGGTTCGATGGTCATCTGGCCGATGAGTTCCTTGAGCGGGTTCTGCTGGCTGGCGAGATCGTCAATGGCAGAGACCGTAAGTTCGGACCCGTCGTCGGCCTTGATCTGCTTCACGAGGTCTACGAGCTCCTGCGTGGTGTACTGCTTTGCCTCGGTGGGAGTGGGTGTGGCGGACGGGGTTTCGCCGGCCGGAGCCGAGGACGCAGCGTCCGTCGATGCGCCGCCGCCGCCACATGCAGTAAGTCCCATGACCAAAAGTCCTGCTGCGGCAAATCCGCGCAGAGCGTTCCTCTTCATTTTTTCCCCAATGAGTTCGAGCGATGAGCCGACAGTTGTTGGCCGGGACAAGCCTACAAGCCCGAACAGGGGTTCTCCGGCACCCCGCGCTAGAAGAGCACCGTGGCAAACGTGCCCGCCTGCGTGAAGCCCACCCGCTCATAGGTTGCCCGGGCCTTGGCATTGAAGTCGTTGACGTAGAGGCTTGTGACGGGGGCGAAGGTCTTGGCGAGATTGACGACGGCGGCCATGTAGCCGGCGCTCTCACCCCTGCCGCGGAGACCGGGGTTCATCCATACGCCCTGCACCTGGGTGACGTCCCGGGTGACCGCGCCGAGTTCGGCTTTGAACACCACGGTGCCGTCCGCATCGATGTGGACCAGGGAGTGGCCTTGCCGGATCAGGCCGGCAACGCGCCGGCTGTAGAAGTCCTGGCCGCCAAGGAACGGCGAATACCCTACTTCCTCTTCGAACATGGCAGCACACGCGGGAAGTATCCGATCGAAGTCCGCCATGGTGCCGAAGGTCAATGAAGGGTTGGCTGGAATGGCCGGTGCGCCCGAGATGGTGAGGAGGGGCTGCCGCTCACGGACTTCATGGGCAAAGTGCCCGAGTTGCTCAAACTTCGAGTAGAGGGCCAGGACGCTTTCGGCCGGGCCGAAGATGGAGGCGTAGCGACGGCCCGCTTGGTGTGCCGCTGCGGCTATGTGCTCCACCAGTGCGGGGTCCAGCTGAACAGGGACCATGTTGGCTCCTGCCCAGCAAGCCCCGATGAGCCGGTCGTCGTCGAAGACGCCGTAGACCTTCGCGCCGCCGCTGGTGGGCGCCGCTGTTCCCACGCTGTCCAAGTGCGCGAGGATGAAGACGTTCGCAACAGGATCTTCATTCGCAAGCGCGCGAAGGGCCAGGGTGTCGGCAGCGCCGAGCACCCTGACTCCCAGGCCGGCCTCGTTACGAGACGCTAACCACGGGGCTACCTTTGACAGCATCTTCGCCATCGGCCTCCCCCATCTCTTCGGCGATGCGCATCGCCTCTTCGATCAGTGTCTCAACAATTTGGCTTTCGGGCACGGTCTTGATGACTTCGCCCTTCACGAAGATCTGCCCCTTGCCGTTGCCGGAAGCGACGCCGAGGTCCGCTTCACGGGCCTCACCGGGTCCATTCACTACGCAACCCATCACCGCTACGCGAAGGGGAATCTCCATGCCTTCCAGCCCAGCCGTCACTTCCTCGGCGAGGGTGTAAACGTCCACCTGGGCACGGCCGCAGGACGGGCAGGACACGATTTCCAGCTTGCGCGGGCGAAGGTTGAGCGACTGCAGGATCTGGTTGCCCACCTTGATCTCCTCGACGGGAGGAGCGGACAGGGACACACGGATGGTGTCACCGATGCCGCGGGACAGGAGCGCGCCGAAAGCCGTGGCCGACTTGATGGTTCCCTGGAAGGCAGGGCCGGCTTCTGTGACGCCCAGGTGCAGGGGCCAGTCACCTTTTTCTGCGAGCATCTCGTAGGCGGCAACCATGACCACGGGGTCGTTGTGCTTCACGGAGATCTTGAAGTCATGGAAGCCGTGTTCCTCAAAGAGCGAAGCTTCCCATACGGCTGATTCCACCAGGGCTTCTGGAGTGGCCTTGCCGTACTTCTTGAGGATGCCGGGCTCCAGCGAACCGGCGTTGACGCCGATGCGGATGGAAGTGCCGTGGTCCCTGGCAGCAGCGGCGATTTCCTTGACCTGGTCATCGAACTTCCGGATGTTGCCCGGGTTCACACGGACAGCGGCGCACCCTGCCTCAATGGCGGCGAAGACGTACTTGGGCTGGAAGTGGATGTCCGCGATCACCGGGATCTGCGACTTGCGGGCAATGATCGGCAAGGCCTCGGCGTCATCGGCAGAAGGGCACGCAACACGGACGATGTCGCAACCGGACGCGGTCAGCTCGGCGATCTGCTGGAGCGTGGCATTGATGTCCGTGGTGGGAGTGGTGGTCATTGACTGCACGCTGATGGGGTAATCAGAGCCAACACCTACCGAGCCGACCTTGATTTGCCGCGTTTTGCGGCGCGGAGCGAGGACGGGTGGAGGGGCGGCTGGCATTCCCAGGCTGACCGAGGTCACGTGGACTCCTTGGGTTGGGTGTATCTGGTGGTGGGTACCTGAATCAGGAGGCGTGCTCCGAAAGAAGCCCAATAATGGGCGACCATTCGGTAGTGCGGATTCCGGCGATGGCGCCGGCGTCAGCGAACGGATCCTGCTTCAGGAGGTCAGTGAGTTCAGCTTCGTCGCGGGACTTGAAGATCAGCAGCGCGCCTGCGCCGTCACCGTACGGACCGCTGGCAAGCAGCGCACCTTCGTCAGCGAGGTCGCTAAGCCAAGCGCGGTGTGCGGGACGGGTCTCGTCGCGGATGGCCCCGGAGTCGGCCGCGTAAACATACTCAACAGCGAAAACAGTCATGGTGTTAGCCTATCCCGCCGGGTGCGGATGCTCTGCCACCGGGAGGCCGCCGGAGACGCTCCTAGCCAAAGATGTTCACCGGCTTCACGATGTCCGCGTAGATCAGCAAAGCGCCCATGGCCATCAAGAGCGCAGCCACCACATACGTTGCGGGGAGGAGCTTGGCAATGTCGAAAGCGCCGGGGTCCGGCTTGCCGAGCAGCTTGGCCACCCGACGCCGGATTCCCTCGTACAGGGCACCGGCCACATGCCCGCCGTCAAGCGGGAGCAAGGGGATGAGGTTGAAAATCGCCAAGGCAAAGTTCAGGCCTGCCAGCAAGCCCACCAGCGTGCCGATTCTGGCCTCCAAGGGCACCTGCTCCATAGCGGCTACTTCACCGGCCACCCGGCCGACGCCCACCACGCTGATGGGGCCGTTGGGGTCGCGGGGCTCTTCGCTGAAGGCTGCCTTGGCCACGCCAACCACCCTGGCGGGCAGGTTGAAGATCACACCGGAGATCTGCTTGATGTTCTCCCCCGCCATGGGCAAAACGCTCGACGCCGGCTGCGGCACCAGGACGCTTTGGGCACCTATGCCCAGGAACCCGACTTCCTGGTACTTGAGGACGCCGTCGGCATCCTGTTCCTGCCGGCCATCGGAACCGATGACGGGCCGCGCAGAAAGTACAGGCGTGACGGTGGTGGACACGAGGGCCCCGTTGCGCTCCACCGTAATAGGGACCTCACGCCCTGCGGATGCACGGATCCAACTGGTCAACTCGTCCCACTCCGTGACCTGTTTTCCATCGAAGGACTTGATGGTGTCATTGGGCTGCAGGCCGGCAGCCGCGGCTGGGGTGGGCTTGCACTCCGCGGAATCGGGATCGACGGTCTGGCCGGCTGCCACTTGGCATTTGGAAACATCGGCGATCGTGGTGGTGGCCTGGGCCGTACCGAAGCCCATCAGCAGCACGGCCGTCAGCACGAGTCCGATGAGCATGTTCATGGCCGGACCACCCAGCATGACGATGATCTTCTTCCAGACCGGCAGCTTGTAGAACACCCGGTTTGCGTCGTCCGGGCCCACTTCCTCGTGGGCTGCCGAGCGGGCCTCCGAGGCAAGCGTCTGGAACATACCCGTGCTGGAGGGGCGGACGCCGCCGTCCTCCTTGTTCGGCGGGTACATGCCGATCATGGCGACGTAGCCGCCCAGCGGCAGGGCCTTGAAACCGTACTCGGTCTCACCCTTCTTGCGCGACCACAGCGTGGGACCAAAACCGATCATGTACTTGGTCACCCGCACCTTGAACAGCTTGGCAGGAACCAGGTGCCCCACCTCGTGAAGCGCGATGGAGACCGCGACGCCGATGGCGACGAAGATGACTCCGAGGATGAAGAGAAGGACGGGGCTCATTCGGGCGGTACTGCTTCCATCAGGTGGGGTGGGGCGGGCTACAGGCGGCTGGTGGCTAAACGATCGTGGGTACGGCTGCGTGCCCACGCTTCAGCATCCAACACGGATTCCAGCGTTAGCTCCGAAGAGCCTGTATGTTCGCTGAGGACGGACTCCACGGTATCGACGATGTCGGTGAAGCGGATGCGGCCGGCGTGGAACGCTTCCACAGCTTCCTCGTTCGCTGCGTTGAACACCGCGGGGAAGGTGCTCCCCTGCTTGGCTGCTTCCTTGGCGAGGTCCACGGCGGGAAACGCCTCCGAATCCAGCGGTTCGAAGGTCCAGCTTGTGGCTTGGCTCCAGTCACACGCCCGGGCAGCGCCGGGAACCCTGTCCGGCCAGCCGAGCCCCAGCGCGATCGGAAGGCGCATGTCAGGCGGGGAAGCTTGCGCAATGATTGAGCCGTCCACGAACTGCACCATTGAATGCACCACGGACTGGGGATGCACCACGACGTCGATCCGGTCCAGGGGCACGTCGAACAGCAAGTGCGCTTCGATCACTTCCAAGCCCTTGTTGACCAGGCTGGCGGAGTTCGTGGTGACCATCAGCCCCATGTCCCAGGTGGGGTGCGCCAACGCCTCCTGGGGGCTGACGTCCTGCAACTGTTCGCGCGTCCGGCCCCGGAAAGGACCGCCCGAAGCCGTAAGTATCAGCTTCTGGACTTCCGCTGCCGCGCCTGAACGGAGGCACTGTGCAATTGCCGAATGTTCGGAGTCGACGGGAACAATCTGGCCCGGACCCGCGGCTGCCCTAACCAGAGCGCCGCCGACGATCAGCGATTCCTTGTTGGCGAGCGCCAGGGTGGCCCCGGACTCCAGGGCCGCCAAGGTAGGAGCAAGACCAATGGATCCGGTGATGCCGTTGAGGACAACGTCACTGGGGATGCCCGCGACCCGGGCTGAGGCATCGGGCCCCACGAAGATTTCCGGAGCAAAGCCTTTCAGCCCGGCGGTTGCGGCAAAGCCGGCGATGAGCTGTTGCAGGGCAGCAGCGTCGCCCCGGGCAATTCCCACTGCCTGCGCGCGGGTGTGCACAGCCTGCTGCGCAATGAGTTCCGGATTTCCGCCTCCTGCGCTGAGTGCCACTACCTCGAAAAGGTGGGGAGCGGCATCGATCACCTCAATTGCTTGTGTGCCGATGGAACCGGTGGACCCGAGGATGACGATCTTGCGCGGCTGCATGAGTCAAGTATCCCAGCCGCCGCAGGGCAGGGCGAACACGGCGGACCCATATGTGCAAACGTCTGTTGGCCCCTCCGTCCCATGGTTAACGTGGAAATCGTGGAGTGGCTCTCTTGGTTCGACGCCCGGGACTACGAATTCGCCCGTCAGGTGCTGCAGCGCGGCACGGCTGCGCTCTACTTCCTTGCGTTCCTTTCGACGCTGAACCAGTTCCCGGCGCTCCTGGGCGAGCGGGGCCTGCTTCCCGTCCCGGATTTCCTTGGGGTCGTCCGGCGGATGGGGCGGCCTACGCTGTTCCGTTGGCGCTACTCGGACAGGCTGCTGCGGGCCGTCTGCATCTTTGGGCTGGCGGTGTCTGCGTTGTTGGTCCTCGGACTTCCGCAGACAGGGCCGCCGTGGTTGCCGATGATTGCTTTCCTGGCCCTCTGGTTCCTCTACATGTCCATTGTCAACGTGGGACAAACCTTTTACGGCTTCGGCTGGGAAGTGCTGCTCTTGGAAGCAGGGTTCACGGTAGCCTTCCTGGGATCCGACCAGACTCCCCCGCCCGCCACCATCCTGGTACTGGTCGTGTGGCTGGTGTTCCGGCTTGAGTTCGGCGCCGGCATGATCAAGATGCGCGGGGGCAGGGAATGGCGGGACCTGACAGCGATGTTCTACCACCACGAGACCCAGCCGATGCCCGGTCCTCTCAGCCGCCAAGCCCACCTCCTCCCCCGGCCGCTGCACAAAGTCGAGGTGCTGGGGAACCATTTCGCCCAGCTGGCGGTCCCCTTCTTCCTGTTCGCACCCCAGCCCGTGGCCGGCATTGCCGCCGGCATCATCATCCTGACCCAGTTATGGCTTGTGGGCTCGGGCAATTTCGCGTGGCTGAACTGGGCCGCCATCATCCTTGCTTTCGCAGCGGTGAGCGATCCCGTGGCACACGCGGTCTTCCCGTTCATCCCGCTTGAGTGGCACTCCGGTGCCACCACGCCGGTGTGGTGGCTCGTCGTCGTACTCGCCGTGACGTTGCTGTTGCTGGTGTTCAGCTACCGGCCATTGCTGAACCTGTTCTCGCGGGAGCAACTCATGAATGCAAGCTTCAACCGCTGGAGGCTGGTCAATGCGTATGGAGCTTTTGGCACGGTCACCAAGCAACGCATCGAAGTAGTGGTGGAAGGAACCTCCGACGAAGACCCCGACTCCCCGGACGAGGCCTGGCTGGAGTACGGGTTCAAGGGGAAACCGGGAGATGTCCGAAGAATGCCGCGTCAATGGGCGCCCTACCACCTTCGGCTGGATTGGATGATGTGGTTCCTGCCGCTGCGCACCGTGCACGAGGAATGGCTGTACCGCTTCCTGGACAAGCTCCTCGCAGCCGATCCGCCAACGCTTCGGTTGCTTGGCCATGACCCGTTCGACGGCGGCCGCCCCCGTTGGGTGCGCGTGCAGACGTACCTTTACCGTTTCGCCAGCCGCGCCGAGTTCAGGACGACGGGTGAGCGTTGGGTGAGGGTACCGCTGTACGAGGCCATTCCGCCTATGTCCCTCGATTCCCGGCGCCGGCTTCCTTGGCGGTGAAGCGGTGGGCAGCCGGCCTCGGGGCCGCCGTGGACTCCCGAACCACCAGGTGGGTGGCCAGCTCGACCCGCCGCGAATCAATGTCCTCCCCGTTCATTTGCCGGAGGATGAAGTTCACTGCGGACCGCCCCATGTCCTGCAGCGGTTGGGACACCGACGTGAGCGGAGGCACTGATTCCGCTGCCTGGTGGGTTCCGTCGAAGCCCACAAGGCTCAGCTCCTCGGGGATGCGCACATTCTGCCGCCGGGCCTCGGCCAGAACACCCAAAGCGATGCTGTCGCTGGCGGCGAAGATGGCCGTGGGCGGATCATCCAACGCCAGCAACGACTTCATCGCCTGAACTCCGTTGCTGGGGCGGAAGGGCCCGGCAAGGACGTATTCCTCTTGCACGCTGATGCCCTCGGCCATCAGCGCAGCCATGTAGCCGTGGAGCCGCGCCTGGCTGCACTCCGCCGACTCCGGCCCTCCAATGTAGGCGATCCTGCGGTGGCCGAGCGCCAGCAAGTGGGCAGCGGCAGCTTTGCCGCCGGCCCAGTTGCTGGCACCCACGCTGAAGACATCGCCGGGCGGCGGATTGAGCGGATCAACCACCACAATGGGGATCCTTCGGCGCTGGAAAGCGTTGAGCTGACCTGAGTTGAAGGCGGAGGTGACCACAATCATGCCGCTGCGCCCCTCATCGATCAGCCGTTGGGCGCGCTCTTCAGGCCCCAAAGGCGACCCTGATTGCCGGCTGGTCACGGAGAGGACCACCTCCATGTCGGCAATCGCTGCCTGTTCGAGCACGCCATTCAGCACCTCGACCGCGTACGCCGAGTTGAGGGAATCAAACACGGCCTCCACGGCGCGGCGGGAAGGGACACTCCTGCGCTGGGAAGGGGTTTTGTAACCGGTCCTCTGCAGTGCCGCGAGGACCCGGGCGCGCGTCTCATCGGCTACGTCTTCGCGGCCATTGATCACTTTGGAAACGGTCGGCGTTGAGACGCCGGCCTCTTGGGCCACTGCAGCCAGGGTTGGCTTGGACGGCTTTGTCCCGATAGTCATGTCCCCCACTTTCGAAATTGTTTCGGCAGTTTCGAGAATGCGCCGGTCCGCGAAAAAGTGCAAGTTCGGCTCAGGAACGAGTCAAAATGCGTCTTGACGAATCGACTATTTGGCTTTAGTTTAGACCGTGATCTTAATCACGGTTGCGAAATATTTCGGTTTTTTTCGGAACCTTCTTGTTCAACCTAGCGAAAACTCATGGAGAAGCAATGAAGCAATTCCAGTCCTCCCGGCGTTCCTTCCTGGCCCTCGCTGCACTCACACCCTTCGCAGCCATGGCAACGACCGCCTGCGGAACGTCAGGACCGGGCGGGAGCGGCGGTGGTGGCGGGGCCAGCATGTGGTTCCTCACCGGCGAGCCCAACCAGACCACCATGCAGAACGCCGTTGACGCATTTGTCGCCGCGAACCCGGACAACAAGATCAACGTCACTTACTTCCAGAACGACGCCTACAAGACCAAGATCAAGACGGCCATCGGTGCAGGCCAGGCCCCTACCATCGTCTACGGCTGGGGTGGCGGCGGATTGAAGACCTACGCCGAGGCCAACCAGGTAGAGGACCTGACCCCATGGTTCGATGCCAACCCGGACGTGAAGAACAAGTTCTTCCCCTCCTCGTTCGGCGCTGCGACGGTTAACGGCAAGATCTACGCCCTGCCTAACCAGTACGTGGCTCCGATCGTGCTCTTCTACAACAAGGAACTCTTCGAGAAGGCCGGCGTCCAGCCTCCCAAGACCTGGGACGACATCATGTCCCTGGTCAAGACTTTCAACAACATGGGCGTGGCACCGTTCTCGCTCGGCGGCCAGTCCCGGTGGACTTCGATGATGTGGCTCGAGTACCTCCTGGACCGCATTGGCGGGGCCGAAGTCTTCAACGCCATCTTCGAAGGCAAGCCGGACGCCTGGATGCACCCGGCAGTCATCGAAACCGGCACCAAGATCCAGGAACTGGTTTCCGCTGACGGCTTCATCAAGGGTTTCTCCTCGATCACGGCAGACTCCAAGGCTGACCAGGCCCTCCTGTTCACCGGCAAGGCTGCGATGATGCTCCACGGATCCTGGACCTACGGTGCCATGAAGAAGGAAGGCCAGAACTTCGTCCAGGACGGAAAGCTCGGCTTCGTCCACTTCCCGACGGTCGCCGGCGGCAAGGGCGATCCGAAGAGCGGTGTCGGAAACCCCGCCCAGTACATGTCCATCTCCGCCAAGGCCACCGACCAGGAGAAGGAGATCGCCAAGAAGTTCTTCAAGGAGGGCATCCTGACGGACAAAGTCATCGATGCCTACATCAACTCCGGTTCTGTGCCGATCGTGAACGGCATCGAGGACAAGCTTGCATCCTCACCTGACAAGGACTTCCTGAACTTCGTTTACGACCTTGCCAAGAACGCACCAACGTTCCAGCAATCCTGGGACCAGGCGCTGAGCCCCACCGCTGCCGAGGCGCTCCTGAACAACATCGACCAGTTGTTCCTGAAGTCCATCACGCCCAAGCAGTTCGCCGAGAACATGAACGCAACGCTTGGCAAATGAGCAGCTCAACGTTGACCAGGACGGCCGCCCACCGGACTGGCGAGAAGACCAAGGGGCAGAAAAATTCCGCACTCGCATGGCTGACGGTTCCGGCGCTGCTGTTCTTTGTCCTGTTCGCCGTTGTTCCCCTGGCCGGGGTCCTGGTCCTCAGCTTCGCCGACTGGGACGGCATCGGCGCAATCGGCGTCGCCGGGATGGACAACTGGACTTCGGTCCTCGCCGATCCCGGACTGTACAACGCGCTGGGGCTGACCTTCGTGATCATGATCGTGTCCTGGCTGGTCCAGACTCCGATCAGCCTGCTGTTGGGAGTCTTCACTGCGGGTAGCCAAAAATACCGTGCGGCCCTGGCCGTGTTGTACTTCCTGCCCCTCCTCCTGTCATCGGCAGCGGTGGCCATCGCCTTCAAAGCCCTCCTGGATCCGAACTTCGGCCTGGCCATGGGCCTGGGGTTGCCTTTCCTGGCGCAGGACTGGCTGGGGGTTCCGCAGCTGGCACTGGGACTGGTCATCTTCGTCATCGCCTGGCAGTTCGTACCGTTCCACACGTTGATCTACCAAGGCGGGGTGCGCCAGATACCAAAGTCCCTGTATGAGGCGGCCCAGATCGACGGCGCCGGCACCATCAAACAGTTCTTCCACATCACGCTCCCGCAGTTGAAGTACACCATCATCACGTCCTCCACCTTGATGGTGGTGGGATCCCTGACCTACTTCGACCTGATTTTCGTGCTCACAGGCGGTGGCCCGGGCAACTCCACCCGGATCCTGGCCCTGGACATGTACCTCAGGGGCTTCCGGGCCAACCTCATGGGCCCGGCAAGCGTCATCGCCGTAATCCTGGTCGTCATCGGCCTCGCACTGGCCTTGTTCCTCCAGCGCCTTGGAGGCAAGGACAAGCAGGGCAGCCAATTGGAAGGTATGTAGGGTGAGCACCGTTCTGACGAACACAGAAGAGACACCGGCAACCGGCACCAAGGCCGACCCGCCCGTGGTTAAGCTGAGCCTGGCCACACGCATCCGCCGCCTCAACATCCCCGGCGGCCTGGGCGGATGGATCTGGCTGGCCATCATCATCATCCCCGTCTACTACATCGTGATCACCAGCCTGAAGACGGCGGAGGGCTACTTCGGGCAAAGTCCGCTGGCTCCGCCGACGTCTCCGACCCTGGAGAACTACCAGCTGGTCCTGGAATCGAACTTCGCGACGTACTTCATGAACAGCGCGATCGTGACGCTCGGTTCCGTCATCCCGACGGTCCTGATTTCCTTCATGGCGTCCTTCGCGATCGTCCGCGGACGTGGCAGGTTCCTGAAACTGGTCAACGGAATGTTCCTGATGGGCCTCGCCATTCCCCTGCAGGCGACCATCATCCCCATCTACCTGATGATCATCAGGCTGAACCTCTACGACAGCCTGCTGGCCATCATGCTCCCGTCCATCGCCTTCGCAATCCCGCTGACCGTGCTCATCCTGTCCAACTTCATTCGGGACGTTCCCAATGAGCTGTTCGAATCCATGCGGCTGGACGGGTGCAGCGAATGGCAAACCATGTGGCGCCTGGCGCTGCCCCTGACCCGTCCGGCGATCGTGACGGTCTCCATCTACAACGGCCTGCACGTGTGGAACGGGTTCCTGCTCCCGCTGGTGCTGACCCAGAACCCGGACCTTCGCGTCCTCCCTTTGGGACTCTGGACGTTCCAAGGCGAATTCAGCGTGAACATCCCGGCGGTCCTGGCCTCGGTGGTCCTGAGCACCCTGCCAATCCTGGTGCTGTACGTCGTAGGACGGCGCCAGCTCCTCAGCGGCCTAACCGCCGGATTCAGCAAGTAACCGGATCAGGCAGACAAGAAAGGATCAGTTGTGACTGAACCACGACCCCTGCGTGTAGGCATGGTGGGCTATTCCTTCATGGGCGCCGCCCACTCCCACGCGTGGCGTACCGCCCCCCGCTTCTTCGACCTGCCCCTCGCACCGCAGCTCACCGCGGTGGCCGGCCGCAACGAAGAAGGAGTCCGGGCGGCGGCAGCCAAGTACGGCTGGGACTCGGTGGAGACGGACTGGCGGCGGTTGATCGAGCGCGACGACATCGACCTCATCGATATTTGCACTCCCGGCAACACCCACGCCGAGATTGCGATCACCGCCCTGGAGGCAGGAAAACACGTCCTGTGCGAAAAGCCTCTGGCCAACTCCGTGGAGGAGGCCGAAAAAATGACGGCTGTAGCCAGGGCCGCGGCCGAACGCGGAGTCCTCTCCATGTGCGGCTTCAGCTACCGCCGTACGCCCGCGCTCGCCTTGGCCAAGCGGATGGTTGACGAAGGGCGCCTGGGCGATATCCGCCACGTCCGTGCCCAGTACCTTCAGGACTGGCTCTCGGATGCCGACGCTCCCCTCACGTGGCGCTTGGACAAGTCGAAATCAGGCTCCGGCTCCCTGGGCGACATCGGTGCCCACAGCATCGACGCGGCCCAGTGGATCACCGGACAAGCAATCACCGGGGTCTCCGCCCTGATGGAAACCTTCGTCAAGGAACGCCCGGTGGGTGGTGACTTCGTGGGACTCGGCGGCCACGGTGGCTCCGACGGCCCCAAGGGCCCGGTAACCGTTGACGACGCCGCCCTTTTCACTGCCCGGTTCAGCGGAAAGCACGACGGCGGCACTGGTCCCGTTGGCATCTTCGAGGCCACCCGCTTCGCGCTGGGCCGAAAGAACGCAATGCGACTGGAACTGAACGGCACCAAGGGTTCGCTGGCCTTCGACTTCGAGGACATGAATTCCCTGCAGTTCTACGATGCCTCGCTTGAACCCGATGCGGGCTTCCGCAAGATCATGGTCACCGAACCGTCCCACCCCTACACGGGCAACTGGTGGCCGACCGGCCATGGCCTGGGGTACGAGCACGGCTTCACCCATCAGGTGGTGGACCTCGTGAATGCCATCGGCGCCGGTGAGCAGCCGTCGCCGTCGTTCGCTGATGCTTTGCAGGTCCAGAAGGTATTGGCCGCCGTAGAGGCGAGCGCTGCGGCGGAAAGCCGTTGGCAGAACGTTGACAAGGAGCACTGATGAACCGACCCATCACACTTTTTACCGGTCAGTGGGCAGACCTTCCCTTTGAGGAAGTTGCCCGGTTGGCAGGCGAATGGGGCTTCGACGGCCTGGAGATCGCCTGCTGGGGCGACCACCTCGATCCGGTACGGGCAGTGGAAGACGATGCCTACCTCCGGAACAAGCTGGAGATCCTGGACAAGCACAACTTGTCGGTCCATGCCATCGCCAACCACCTCACGGGGCAGGCAGTCTGCGACGATCCCATCGACGAACGGCACCGGGATATCCTGTCCGCCGATGTCTGGGGTGATGGTGATGCGGAAGGCGTCCGCCGGCGCGCAGCAGAGACCATGAAGGCTACGGCCCGCGCTGCGGCCAAGCTGGGGGTTAAGACCGTCACCGGATTCACGGGTTCCTCTATCTGGAAATGCGTTGCCATGTTCCCTCCCGCCTCTGATGCCATGATCGAGCGCGGCTACCAGGACTTCGCCAACCGCTGGAACCCCATCATGGACGTCTTCGACGAGGTGGGGGTCCGGTTCGCACTGGAAGTCCACCCCTCCGAGATTGCCTACGATTACTGGACTGCCAAGCGGACGCTCGAAGCCATCGGGCACCGGGAGAACTTCGGGTTGAACTTTGATCCGTCCCACTTCATATGGCAGGACCTGGACCCTGTCATGTTCCTGCAGGACTTCGCCGACCGGATCTTCCACGTCCACGTGAAGGAGTCTGTCCGGCAGTTGAACGGACGCAACGGACGCCTGGGGTCGCATTTGCCATGGGCGGATCCCCGCCGCGGCTGGGATTTCGTCACGGCCGGCCACGGAGACGTGCAGTGGGAACCGATCTTCCGGACCCTCAACGCCATCGGCTACGCAGGACCCACCAGCATCGAGTGGGAAGACGCGGGCATGGACCGCCTGGTCGGTGCTCCGCAGGCACTGGCCATGGTCAAGGAACTTGCCACTATCCAGCCACCCGCAGCGGCCTTCGATGCCGCCTTCGCAACACGCTGAACGACTCAACGGATACGCCCCGAAAAAACTAAGGAAACCATGTCGAGCAATAACAAAACCGCCCTGGTGGTACGCGGGGGCTGGGACGGACACCAGCCTGTGGAGGCCACCGAACTCTTCATCCCGTACCTCAAAGCCCAAGGCTTCGAGGTACGGATGGAGGAATCGCCCAAAATCTACGCAGACGCCGACTACATGGCAACTGTGGACCTGATCGTGCAGTGCATGACCATGTCCACCATCGAGAAGGACGAGTTCGAGGGACTTCGTGCCGCCGTCGAGAACGGTACGGGCCTGGCAGGCTGGCACGGCGGCATCGCCGACTCCTACCGCAACAACTCCGACTACCTCCACCTGATCGGGGGCCAGTTCGCCTGCCATCCCGGCAAGCACCCGGACGAAAGGATCGGCGAGCAGTCGGACAACTACGTTCCTTACACGGTGAACATGCTCCCTGCGGCCGCAGAACACCCCATCACTGCCGGATTGTCCGACTTTGACCTGGTCACCGAGCAGTACTGGGTCCTGGCCGACGACTACATCGACGTCCTGGCCACCACCACCCAGAAGGTGCGCGAATGGGACCCCTGGAACCGGGAGGTTACTTCCCCTGCCATCTGGACGCGCCAGTGGGGCAAGGGCAGGATCTTCGTCTGCACCCCGGGACACCGTGTGGAAGTTCTCCAGGACTCCAACGTCCGCACCATCATCGAGAGGGGCATGCTGTGGGCAACCCGCTAGAAAACACCAAGCAGCTTAACGTCGGAATCATCGGCTGCGGCGCCATCGTCGCCCAGTACCTGAGCAATTTCCGGCGCCTTGATTCGGTCAACCTCGTGGCCGTGGCGGACCTCGATCCGGCCCGTGCCCAGGCAGTGGCGGACTCCTACGAAGGCGTCCGGGCAATGCAGGTGGAAGAGCTGTTGGCGGCGGACGACGTCGACCTGGTGCTCAACCTGACTATCCCGGCGGCGCACGCCGACGTGGCCCTCAAGGCCATCGCCAACGGCAAGTCCGTGTACGGGGAGAAGCCGCTCGCCGCTACCTCCGAAGAGGCCCGGCAGGTCCTCGACGCTGCACGGGCCGCCGGAGTGGTGGTGGGCTGTGCGCCGGATACGGTCCTGGGCACGGGCATCCAAACGGCCCGCAGAGCGATCGACGACGGCCTGATCGGTACCCCGATCTCGGCGACGGCCACCATGGCCACGCCCGGCCACGAACGCTGGCATCCGAACCCGGACTTCTACTACCAGCCCGGCGGCGGACCGCTGCTGGACATGGGCCCGTACTACGTCTCGGCATTGGTCACTCTCCTGGGTCCGGTCGTCTCCGTGGTGGGCGCCGCGAGCCACACGAGGAATGAACGCACCATCGGTTCCGGTCCCCGCGAGGGCCAGAAAGTACCGGTGGACATCGACTCGCACGTGACAGGAGTATTGGTCCATGCCTCTGGTGCGCTGTCAACGCTCTTCATGAGCTTCGACGCCGTCAAGACCAAGAGCCCCAACCTGGAAATCCACGGCGAGAAGGGTTCCCTGGTGGTTCCGGATCCCAACCATTTCGACGGCGAGGTCCAGTTGTTCGCCCTCGGCGCCGAGGACTGGGAAACACTGCCCGTCTCGGCCGGCTATGTGGACTCGGGCCGGGGCTTTGGCATTGCCGACCTTGCGGCAACTCCAGCAGGCCAGGAACCGCGTGCCGGGGGCGGGCTCGCGTTCCACGCCCTTGAGGTGATGGAGTCGGTCCTTGAGTCTGCCAAGTCGGGGCAGTCGGTATCGATCAAGAGCACGGCACAACGGCCGCCGGCAGTTCCGCTGACTGAGCTGGCCACCAAGGTCTCAGCCTAAGACCCACACACGAGGTGGCATTTGATGACAGTGTTTCCGGGAAACATTGGCATTAAATGCCACCTCGCGCCTGTAACGGGCCTTAAAGGGCCCTCCGCAGCACCGATTCAGCGTGTTTGAGGATGGGGCCGTCGATCATCTTCCCTTTGAACTGGAACACACCGCTGCCCGCAGCGGAGGCGGCATCCAACAACTCGCGCGCTTCCTCCACGGCTTCAGGCACAGGCGCATAGGCTTCCCGCACCGCAGCCACTTGGGACGGATGGATGCAGGCTTTCGCCCCGAAACCGCTCGCCACGGCATCCCGCGATTCCACGGCCAGGCCGTCAAGGTCCGGAATGTTCACGTAGACAGCGTCGATGGCTTCCTTGCCCGCGGCTTTTGCGGCAAGCAGTACAGCGGAACGGGCGTGCAGGGCAACAGCCCGGTACCCGCCGTCGTCGTTCCTGCTGGAAAGCCCGCCCAGGGATGCCAGCAGGTCCTCCGCGCCCCACATGAGCGCCACCACATTCGGTTCCGCCGCGATGGCAGCGGCATTCAGCACACCGGCGGCCGTTTCGCAGAGGGCAATGACCCGGTAACCGTCAAGGGCCCGCATGTCCTCTGCGCTCTCCGCCTTGGCAACCATCACAGTGCGGTATGGCGTGTGGGCCAGGCTGTGGAGGTCCTTCCCGAACTCAGCCGAACCCACCGGGTTGACCCTCACGATGGTGCGGCCGGGTTCCAGCTCCGGCGTATCTCCCGCCGCGCCCAGCTGGGCCAGGATGGCACCCCGGGCACGCTGCTTGTCAGCAGGCGCAACGGCATCTTCCAGGTCCAGGATCACCGCATCGGAGCGGTCGGCCGCCTTGCTGTAGCGTTCCGGGCGGTCCGCAGGGCAGAACAGGAGGGCAGGACCCATGGTGAAGGGAAGGTCGGCAGGAGTGGGCATCGGGTTCCTTGCTGCTGGGCGTGACTAGTGCTTGGAGACGTCGGTTTGGGAGGCGTGCGCTTCCTTGGTCCACATCAAACACGTCCGCGTTGCCAGCGCCACTTCCTTGCCGTCCTGGTTCCGGCCGATGTGTTGCATGGTCACCAACCCTTGGCCGGGACGGGACGATGAAAGCCTCTTCCCGGTGACCTCTGTCTCCGTGTACAGCGTATCGCCGTGGTAGAGCGGGTGCGGGAAAGCAACATCCGTCAGCCCCAACTGCGCCACGATGGTGCCCTGCGTCAGCTGGGTCACGGACTGGCCCACCATGACCGACAGCGTGAACATGGAGTTCATCAGGCGCTGGCCGAATGGCTGCGTCGAACTCCAGGCTGCGTCCAGATGAAGCGCCTGGGTGTTCATGGTCATAGTGGTGAAGAGGACGTTGTCCGCTTCGGTCACTGTGCGGCCGGGCCTGTGCGCATACACGACGCCCTCTTCCAGTTCGTCAAAATAGAGACCGCGCTGCACCACTACCCGGGTCATACGGTGAGTTCCTGGTCTTCTTCGAACAGTTCCGCGCCAGTTGCCGCCACGACGTCGTCCAAGGTGACGTTTGGCGCAAGTTCCCGCAGGACCAGCCGGGGTTCGCCTTCGTCCTTCACGACGTCGATCACGGCAAGGTCAGTGATGATGCGGTCCACGCATCCCTTGCCGGTCAGCGGAAGGGTGCAGTCCTTCACGATTTTCGGGCGGCCGTTACGGTCAACGTGTTCCATCATGACGATCACCTTCTTGGCGCCGAACACCAGGTCCATGGCCCCGCCCATGCCCTTGACCATCTTTCCCGGGATCATCCAGTTGGCGAGGTCGCCGTTGGAGGCCACCTCCATGGCGCCCAGGACGGCGACATCCACGTGGCCGCCGCGGATCATCCCGAACGACGACGCGGAATCGAAGAAAGCCGCACCGGCGTTCACTGTGACCGTCTCCTTGCCGGCATTGATCACATCGGGGTCGATTTTGTCCTCGGCCGGGTAGGGACCCACGCCCAGGATGCCGTTCTCCGAGTGCAGGATGACCTCTACTCCGTCAGGGATGTAGTTGGGAATCAGTGTGGGCATGCCGATCCCCAGGTTGACGTATTGCCCGTTCTCCAGTTCGCGGGCCACCCGGGCGGCCAGTTCATTCCGCGTCCAGCCTTTGGCCTCGTGGTGGTCGACGTCGGCCCTGCGGTATTCGTGCCGCACGGCTTCGGGACGTGGCGGCACATCGTGATACGTGTTCGATTCCATGGTTAGGCTCCTCCCGCCTGCTGCTCCGCCGTGCCTGCGCCGGATGTGTCCGTGACGGATACCGTGCGCTTCTCGATCCGTTTCTCCGGCGTCGGCGATACCACCACGCGCTGGACGAAGATGCCCGGAGTGTGGATGTGTTCGGGATCGAGCTCCCCCGGCTCCACCAGTTCCTCCACTTCGGCGATGGTGGTCTTTGCTGCCATGGCACACAGCGGGTTGAAGTTCATTGCCGTTGCATGGAAGACGAGGTTGCCGTGGCGATCGCCCTTCCAGGCGTGGACAAGTCCAAAGTCCGGGGTCAGGGACTCCTCAAGGACAAAGTCGGCACCGTTGAAGGCGCGCACCTCCTTGGGCGCCGACGCTTTCTCAACGTTCCCGTCGGCGTCGTACTTCTGCGGCAGCCCGCCTTCGGACACCTGGGTGCCCACGCCGGCTTTGGTATAAAAAGCGGGGATCCCGGCGCCGCCGGCACGCAGCTTCTCCGCCAGGGTTCCCTGCGGGGTGAGGACCACCTCCAGTTCACCGGCGAGGTACTGGCGGGCGAACTCCTTGTTCTCCCCCACGTAGGAACTGATGGTTCGCCGGATGCGGCCGTCCTTGAGGAGGATGCCAAGGCCCCAGTCGTCCACGCCGCAGTTGTTGCTGACCGTCTCCAGTCCAGTGGTGCCCTGTTGATGCAGGGCGTCTATCAGCGCGACCGGAATTCCGCACAGTCCGAACCCGCCGACGGCCAGCGAGGCACCGTCCGGGATGTCCTTCACCGCTTCCGCGGCGCTGGCAACAACCTTGTCAATCATCCTTGATCCTTCCCCTGCGGTTAAAGACCCAGCTCGCGGGCGATGAGCATCAATTGAACCTCCGTGGTGCCCTCCCCGACCTCGAGGATCTTGGAGTCCCGGTAATGCCGGGCCACGGTGAATTCGTTGATGAAGCCATACCCGCCGAATACCTGGGTGGCATCCCGCGCGTTGTCCATGGCAGCCTCGCCTGCGACCATCTTAGCGATGGCCGCCTCGGTCTTGAACGGCTTCCCCGCGAGCATCCTGGCCGCTGCGTCGTAGTAGGCAAGACGTGCCGTGTGGGCCCTGGCCTGCATCCGCGCGATCTTGAATTGGATGGCCTGGTACTTGGCGATGTTCTGCCCGAAGGCACTGCGTTCCTTGGCGTATTTCACGGACAGGTCCACGCATCCCTGGGCGGCTCCTGTACCCAAAGCCGCGATCGCGATGCGGCCTTCGTCAAGGATGGAAAGGAAGTTGGCGTAGCCGCGTCCGCGCTCGCCGAGCAGGTTGGATTCGGGAACCCGGACGTTGTCCAGTGTCAACGGGTGGGTGTCCGAAGCGTTCCAGCCCACCTTGTTGTAGGCCTTTTCCGCTTTAAAGCCGGGGGTTTCCGTGGGCACCAGGATGGTGGAGATCTCCTTCTTGATACTGCCGTCCGGGCGTTCTTCCTTGCCGGTGACCGCGGTGACCGTGACCAGCCGGGTGATATCCGTGCCGGAGTTGGTGATGAACTCCTTGTTACCGTTGATCACCCATTCGCCGGCTTCCAGGTGGGCGTGGGTCTTGGTGCCCCCGGCATCGGATCCGGCTTCGCGTTCGGTCAGCCCGAACCCGGCGAGCGCCTGCCCGGAGGCAAGGGGCGGAAGCCATTGTTCCTTCTGTTCTTCGGTCCCGAACCGGTAGACGGGCATCGCACCGAGGGACACTCCGGCTTCCAAGGTGATGGCTACCGACTGGTCCACGCGGCCCAGTTGTTCCAGGGCCAGTGCGAGCGCGAAGTAGTCCCCGCCCATGCCGCCGTGCTCTTCGGGGAAAGGCAGGCCGAAGAGTCCCATCTCCCCCATCTGCTTGATGACCTCGTAGGGGAAGCTGTGTTCTTCGTCGTGCTTGGCCGAGACTGGGGCCACTACTTCATCGGCGAACTCGCGGACGGAGTCACTGAGGTCCTGGTATTCCTCGGAAAGGTCGAAAGTGCTCACGGCTGGGTTTCCTTAGTGGTTGGGACGGCACTGGTTGGGGTGGCATGGATGCTGGCGAGTACCTGGTCTGCCTTGACGAGGTCGCCTGTTGCTACGGTGAGGTGGACTGTTCCATGGACGGAGGCCACCAGTTGGTGCTCCATCTTCATGGCCTCGACGGCGAGGAGTATCTGCCCTTCGGCGACCGTTTCGCCGTCGGAAACGGCCACGGAGACCACCGTTCCGGGCATGGGCGAGCGCACCTCGGGGTCCGCGGTTCCCTCCTCCTGCTGGATTCCTGCCAGCATGCGCTTGAGCTTTTCGGCGCGGTTCAAAACCTCCAGGCGGCAGGACCAGCCGGCGTTTCCGAGGTGGATTCCCCGGTTGTCCCGGCCCAGCGCGTAGGTGAGGTTCACGCCGTCGACGTCCAGGCTGATCCGGTCGTCGGTCCGCTCCACCCCGGTCACTGTGACGGCCTGGCGCCCGACGCCGGGACCGCCGTCGAGCATTACTCTCACCTGGCCGCCGTGGTCAGCTATCGAGGCGGTGGCCACAGAGCCGTCCGGCAGCCCGAACGCGGCGGTCCAAGCCGCTGGCTGCCCTACGCGCCAGGAGTCCGGCAGCGCCCAGGCATCCCCGGCCCGCGGGAAACCGGTCCGCTCAAGCCAGAGCGCAACTCCGGCCGCCGCCACTTGCTCCGGTCCGATGTGGCGGAAGGTCATGCCCGGCAGTTTCCGCTCGATCAGTCCGGTGTCCAGGTGGCCCCCACGGACGTCGGGTTCGTTGATCAGCAGCCGCAGGTACTCCACATTGGTGTCCAGGCCGAGCAGCGTGTAGCGGCCCAACGCGGCATCCAGTTCGTCAAGGGCGGCCGCGCGGTCAGGGCCCCAGGCGATCACTTTGGCGAGCATCGGATCGTAGTCGCCCGTGATGTCGAGCCCTTGCCGCATGGCCGAATCGATCCGGACCGTTGCATCGTCCACCCGGGCTCCGGAGATCCGCCGATCCGGCAGTCCCCGCTCGGCCAGCTGCACAACCCGCCCCATGGACGGCATGAAGTTCCGTTCGGGGACCTCCGCGTAAACCCTCGCCTCTACTGCGTGCCCCTTAAGTACGACGTCGGACTGCGCCAGGGTGAGGACCTCACCTGCAGCGATCCGCACCTGCCATTCCACCAGGTCGATGCCCGTCACGAGTTCCGTCACGGGGTGTTCCACCTGCAGGCGCGTGTTCATCTCCATGAAAAAGAACTCGTCAGGATGGTCATCGGACACCAGGAATTCCACGGTGCCGGCGCCGCTGTAGTTGACTGACCGGGCCGCGTTGCAAGCGGCTTCTCCGATCCGTGCCCGTTGCGCTTCACCGTCCGGCATGGAACGGAAAAGTGCCGAGGGGGCTTCTTCGATCACCTTCTGGTGCCGGCGCTGCAAGGAACATTCGCGCTCGCCCACATGGATGACGTTCCCGTGGTTGTCTGCCAGGATCTGGACTTCGATGTGGCGGGGGGAACGGACCAGGCGTTCCAGGAAAAGGGTGTCGTCGCCAAAGGCGGCCGCTGCAACCCGCCGGGCTGCGGCCAGGGCTGCAGGAAGGTCTTCGGGCCGTTCCACCGCCTGCATGCCTTTTCCGCCGCCACCGGCCGACGGTTTGATGAGCAGGGGGAAGCCCACCGATGGTGCGGCGTCAATCAGGTCCTGGTCCGTCAGCCCGGCCTTTGCGATACCCGGCGTGCAGGGAACGCCGTAGGACATTACGTGGTTCTTGGAACGGATCTTGTCGCCCATCAGTTCGATCGCTTCGATCCCGGGCCCAATGAACACGATGCCGGCGGCATCCAGCGCCTTGGCGAACTCAACGTTTTCGGACAGGAAACCGTATCCCGGGTGCACGGCTTCGGCGCCTGTTTGGCGGCAGGCCTCAATGATCGCGTCGATCTTCAGGTAGCTCTCCGCCGGGGCCGTTCCACCGATGCCCACGGAAGCGTCTGCCATGGCCACGTGCTTGGCGTCCTTGTCCGCATCTGAGTAGACAGCCACGGCCCGGATGCCCATGTGCTGCAGCGTCCGGATGACCCTGCAGGCGATCTCTCCCCTGTTGGCTACCAGGACTGATGTGAAGGAATGCCGCTCGGCCGGCTCTGCCGGCGCATTCCGGGTTGTTGTGGGCACGGTCATGGTCACATCCTGAAAAGGCCGAAGGAAGTTTCGGGCAGCGGTTGGCGGGAAACGACGTCCAGGGCCATCCCCAGGACCCGGCGGGTGTCGGCGGGGTCGATGATGCCGTCGTCCCAGAGCCGCGCCGTTGAGTAGTAAGGGCTCCCCTGGTCCTCGTATTGCTTTTTGATGGGCGCCTTGAAGGCTTCCTCGTCTTCGGCGGACCACTCCTGGCCCGCGGCCTCCAGCTGTTCGCGTTTGACGGTGGCAAGGACACTGGAAGCCTGGTTTCCGCCCATCACGGAGATACGGGCTGCCGGCCACATCCACAGGAACCGTGGCGAGTAGGCACGGCCGCACATGGAGTAGTTGCCCGCCCCGAAGCTGCCGCCGATCACTACCGTCAATTTGGGAACCCGGGCTGTGGCAACCGCAGTGACCATCTTGGCGCCGTTCTTCGCTATGCCGCCCTGTTCATAGTCCTTGCCCACCATGAACCCGGAAAGGTTCTGCAGGAAGATCAGGGGAATTCCACGTTGGTCACACAGTTCAATGAAGTGCGCCCCTTTGAGTGAGGACTCGCTGAACAGCACTCCGTTGTTGGCCACGATGCCCACGGGGTGTCCGTACAGATGCGCAAAGCCCGTCACCAACGTTGTCCCGTAGTCCTTCTTGAACTCATGGAATTCGGAACCGTCCACGATCCTGGCAATGACTTCGCGAACGTCGTACTGCGCGTTGACGTCGGTCGGAACCACGCCGTAGATACCGGACGGTTCGACGACGGGCGGCAGGACGACGTCGAGCACGTCCCAGGCCGGCGGGGCCGGCTGTGGCAACGTCGCCACGATGTCGCGGACAATTTCCAGCGCGTGCTGGTCGTTCTCGGCCAGGTGGTCCGCTACTCCGGATACCTTGGCGTGAACGTCGCCGCCACCGAGTTCCTCCGCCGTGACGATCTCTCCGATGGCTGCCTTCACCAGCGGCGGTCCGCCAAGGAAGATGGTGCCCTGGTTCCGCACAATGACCGTCTCATCGCTCATGGCCGGGACGTAGGCGCCACCGGCCGTGCAGGAACCCATCACTGAGGCGATCTGTGGAATCTTGGCAGCCGACATGCGCGCCTGGTTGTAGAAGATCCGGCCGAAGTGCTCCTTGTCGGGGAACACCTCGTCCTGCTTGGGAAGGAAGGCGCCTCCGGAGTCCACGAGGTAGATGCACGGCAGCTTGTTCTCCAAGGCAATCTCCTGCGCCCGGAGGTGCTTCTTCACCGTCATGGGATAGTAGGTTCCGCCTTTGACGGTGGCGTCGTTGGAGATGACCAGCACATGCCGGCCATGGACCAGCCCGATGCCTGCGATGACCCCGGCTCCAGGTGAATCGTCGCTGTACATGCCGTTGGCCGCCAGCGGCGCAATCTCCAGGAACGGGCTGCCCTCGTCCAACAGGTAGTCGATGCGCTCCCTGGGAAGGAGTTTTCCACGGGAAATGTGGCGCTCGCGGGACTTGGGCGGGCCGCCCAGCGCAGTGGTTGCGAGGCGCTCCTTAAGTTCATCCACCAGCTTGCGCTGGGCTTCCTCGTTGGCCGCAAAGGTGCTCGTGGCAGCCCCTGCAACGCTGGCTATCGTCTCCATCGACTACTGTCCCATTCCGGTCCGAACGGTGTCAGATCCACGTCATTTCGGTTAGTGCCTCATAACTGAAATTTAGGTTAGTCTTGATTAACTGTGATGTCCAGCACGTACAGCGGGTGGCGAGGAGGCAACTGTGACCCAGCATGCTCAAACAACCCAGCGCAGCCAGGCAACACAGCGCAGCCAGGCCAAGGAAGAGCGGCGCGTGGCGTTGCTTTCCGCCGCTGCCGGCCTCTTCGCGGAGAACGGATTCGCCAGGGTTTCCCTTGAGGACCTTGGCGCCGCCGCGGGCGTCAGCGGACCTGCCGTGTACCGGCACTTCCCCGGTAAGCAGGCCGTGTTGGGCGAGCTCCTCCTGAGCGTCAGCCGCGAGCTGCAGGACGGTGGGCTCAAGGTGGTGGCCGAGGCCGGGAATGCGCTTGCAGCCTTGGAGGGCCTGGTTGCTTTCCACGTGGACTTTGCCCTGCGGAATCCGGACGTCATCAGGGTCCAGGACCGCGACTTCGGAAGCCTCAGCGAAGCTGACCAGGCGGAGGTGCGGGCCCTCCAGCGTGGCTATGTGGAGACGTGGGTTGATGTCCTCAAGGAGGTGCATCCCGGCAGTGATCCCGCCGAGCTTCGGGTCCGCGCGCATGCCGCTTTCGGCCTGATCAACTCCACCCCGCATTCCGTCCGCCAGCATGGCAGGAAGATCGCCGTGAAGTCTGCCCGGCCGGTCCTTGAACGGATGGCACTGGCGGCCTTGACTGTTGGAACGCCGGCAGGCTGACGAACTGCCTTCCCGGGACCCGCCCTGCCTTCCCGGGACCCGTCCTGCCTTTCCTAGGACTCACAGGGCCAGCTTGAAGTATGTCCCCGCCCATGGGCCGCCCCCTAGGGTTGGAAACAGCTTTGAAACGTCACACCTGATCATCGAAGGAGAACCCCATGAAGATTGCTGTCACCGGTGGAAGCGGAAAGTTGGGCAGGAGCGTCGTGCGGAGGCTGGCAGAGGATGGCCACCAAGTGTTCAACCTCGACCGGGACGGCGAGCGGGGCCCTGGATACGTCAGCGTCGACCTGCGCAACTACGGCCAGGTGGTGGACGTGATCCTTGGGCTCGACGACCGGCACGACGGTCTGGATGCGATCGTCCACCTAGGGGCCATCCCGGCCCCCGGGCTGGCCCCCGACTCCGCGATCTTCGAGAACAACATGCTCTCCACCTACAACGTGTTCCAGTCAGCACGCCGTGCAGGCATCAAGAAGGTCGTCTACGCCTCCAGCGAGACAGTGCTTGGCCTACCCTTCGATGCGCCGCCGCCCTACATCCCGGTGGATGAGGAATACGACGCACGGCCCGAAAGCACGTATTCGCTGGTCAAGCACCTGGAAGAGCAGATGGCCATCCAACTCACCCGATGGGACCCCGAGCTCAGCATCACGGCCCTGCGTTTTTCGAATGTCATGGATCCTGAAGACTACGGCGCGTTCCCGTCCTTCGACGCTGACGCGACCCGGCGTAAGTGGAACCTTTGGGGCTACATCGACGCCCGCGACGGCGCCCAGGCCGTGGCCCGCGCCCTCGAGGTTGCCCCGCCAGGGTTCGAACGGTTCATCATCGCCGCGGCAGACACCGTCATGAGCCGGAGCAGTGCCGAACTTGCCGCGGAAGTCTTTCCCGGCGTCGACGTCGTCAAGGAACTGCAGCAGCACGAAACGATGCTGTCCATCGACAAGGCCCGGAGGCTACTGGGATTCGAACCCGAACACAGCTGGCGGGACACCCGCCAGGCAAGCTAGACCATGGTCAGCACTATCGCCGGGTCGGAAAGGATCGCACCGAGGTCGGCCAGGAACCGCGACCCCTGTTCCCCGTCCACCAGGCGGTGGTCGAAGGACAGGCTGAGCGACATCACCTGGCGGACCACCAGTTCGTCGTCCACCACCCACGGCGCTTTCCGCACAGCCCCCAACGCCACAATGGCAGCTTCGCCCGGGTTGAGGATGGGCGTCCCGGCGTCAATGCCGAAGACACCTATGTTGGTGATGGAGATCGTGCCGCCCGACAGGTCCGCCGGGGATGTCTTCCCTGCCCGGGCAGTGTCCGTCAGTTCGGACAACTGAACGGCGAGTTCTCGCAGCGGCAGCTGCTCCGCATCCTTGATGTTCGGCACCGTCAGGCCGCGTGGAGTAGCGGCCGCGATGCCGAGGTTGACGTAGTGATACTGGACAATCTCCTGCTTTTCATCGTCCCAGTGCGTATTGAGGGTGGGGTTGTTCCGCAGCGCAATCAGCACGGCCTTTGCCGCGATGGTGAGCGGGGTCAACTTCACGCCGTCGAACGCTCTGTTGGTCTTTAGCCGGGCCAACAACTCCATGGTTGGAGTGACATCCACGGTAAGGAACTCCGTGACGTGCGGTGCGGTGAAGGCGCTTTGCACCATGGCAGCCGCGCTGAACTTGCGTACGCCCTTGACCGGGGTCCTGGTTTCCCGGTCAAGGGCGACCGGCGCCGTGGGGGCCTGTGCGTCCGGTGCCGGTGCGCCCGCAAAGTTCTGTACATCCTCGCGGGTGATCAGCCCGTGCGGGCCGGTTCCGGTGACGCGCTCCAGATCGACGCCGAGGTCCCGGGCCAGTTTGCGGACGGGCGGCGTGGAACGCGGCCTCTCCCCGACGGCCGTTTCCTCTGCCCGGGGAGCAACCGCCGGGGCAGCAGCGCGGGCACGCCTCGCGGGCCGCCCTGAATGCTCGACGACGGCGCCGTAACCTACCAGGTTCGGCTCGCGTTTGGCGGGACCGGCCGGAGATTCGGCGTCCGCCGCCTCTGCGCCCTGGGCAGCTCCGGCGTCGTCCACTTCGAACGAGACAATCGGCTTGCCCACCTCAACCACCGTGCCGGGTTCCTCATGCAAAGCCGCTACCACTCCCGCAAACGGGGACGGAAGCTCCACCACTGCCTTGGCCGTCTCAACCTCGGCAATGACCTGGTTGAGGCTGACGGTATCCCCCACCGCCACTTTCCAGCTAAGGATCTCGGACTCAGTGAGGCCCTCGCCGAGGTCCGGAAGTTTGAATTCCTTGATCATGGTGGCGCTCATCCTTCCAGTCCACTCAACGAGTTGGGGCGGCCCAGCGCGCGATCAACGCCATCCAGGATCCGGTCCAAGTCCGGCAGATGGTGCATTTCGAGCTTGGAATAGGGGTAGGGAACGTCGAAGCCAGTGATCCGCACCGGCGCTGTTTCTAGGTAGTTGAAGCAGCGCTCCGTGATGCTGGCCGCGATCTCGGCACCCAGGCCGCCGGATTGGGCTGCCTCATGCGTGATGACCAGGCGGCCGGTCTTGCGGACCGACGCCTCGACCACGGGATAGTCCACCGGCGCCAAGGACCGAAGATCGATGACTTCCACCGAGGTTCCCTCGTCCGCCGCGGCCTGCGCGGCATCCCTGGCCGTCTTGACCAAGGGACCGTAGGCCACCAGAGTGACGTCCGTGCCGGCGTTCACCACGGCTGCCTTGTCCATGGGAAGTGCCGATGAGAGGTCCGCGGCCTCATCCACATCGCCCTTGTCGTGATAGCGGCGCTTGGGTTCGAAGTAGAGCACGGGGTCATCCGAGGCGATGGCCTGCTGGATCATGGTGTAGGCATCCTGCGGATTGGATACGGCCACCACCCGCAGCCCGGACGTGTGGGTGAAATAGGCCTCCGGGGACTCCGAATGGTGCTCCGGAGACCCTATGCCGCCACCAAAGGGAACCCGGATGGTGATGGGCATTTTGACCCGGCCCTGCGTCCGGTAGTGCATCTTGGCCACCTGGCTGACGATCTGGTCGAAAGCAGGGTAGATAAAACCGTCGAACTGGATCTCGCACACAGGGCGGTAGCCGCGGTAGGCCAGGCCGACTGCCGTGCCTACGATGCCTGACTCCGCCAGCGGGGAATCGATGACGCGGTGCCGCCCGAAGTCTTTCTGGAGTCCGTCGGTGACCCGGAAAACACCTCCGAGGGTACCGATGTCCTCGCCGATGAGAACTACCTTGGGATCGCTTTCCAATGACTTGCGGAGCCCTGCGTTGATGGCCCGGGCAAAAGTGAGCTTGGACATCAGCGGGCACCTTCCTCGACGGTGTTGAAGCTGTTCAGGTAGCGCGAATAGTGGTCCTTCTGCCGTTCAATCCAAGGATTGGGCGTGCTGTAGACGTGGTTGAACACATCCAGGGGTTGGGGATCCGGCATGGTGATGCAACTGGTCCTCAATTCGGTTCCCACGGCGTCGGCCTTCGCTTTGACCTGTGCTTCAAGTTCCTCCGTCAGCAGGCCTTTGGCATCGAGCAGCCTGCGAATGCGGAGGATGGGATCCTTCGCCGCCCAGTCTTCCAGTTCGTTGGCGTCCCGGTAACGGGTGGGGTCGTCCGCCGTCGTGTGCGGACCCATGCGGTACGTGACCGCTTCTATGAACGTCGGCCCACCGCCCTTGCGTGCCCTGTCCAGCGCCACCCGGGTGGCTGCCATGACGGCCAGGACGTCGTTGCCGTCAACCCGCATGCTGGGAATGCCGAAACCGGTGGGACGGTCCGCCAGCTGGACGTGGGACTGTACGCGCACGGGTTCGGAAATGGCCCAGTGGTTGTTCTGGCAGAAGAACACCACCGGGGCCTGGAAGCTGGCGGCGAAGACCATGGCCTCGTTGACGTCGCCTTCACTGGTAGCTCCGTCGCCGAAGTAGGCCATGACCGCGGAGCTGGCGCCGTCCAGTTGAACGCCCATCGCATAGCCGGTGGCGTGCAAGCTCTGGGACCCGATGATGATCTGGGGGGTGGCCATGTTGATCCGCTGCGGATCCCAGCTGTATAAAGCGTTGCCGCGCCAGACCTTGGCGATCTCGGACACGTGGGCGCCGCGTACGTACGCCACGCCGCTCTCGCGGTAGCTGGGAAAGACGAAATCTTCGTCACGAAGGGCCCGGCTGGAACCAATCTGCGATGCTTCCTGGCCGAGCAGGGGCGGCCACAGGGCCAGTTCACCTTGGCGTTGCAGGGCGGTGGCCTCGGCGTCGATGCGGCGGATGACAGTCATGTCCTCAAAGAGGGAACAAAGCTGTTCGTCTCCGATGTCCTTGATCCAGAGATCGAACTCGGGATGGCTTATCCGCTCCCCCTCCGGGGAGACCAGTTGCAGCATCCCGCCGCCGGTCCGCAAGGGATTGTGTCCGCTGAGTCCCGGGTCCGGAGCAGTGGTGCCTGCGTCCGTTCCCGCCTTGTCCGTCAACATTGGTGATCGCGACCTTCCGGCTCGTATTCGTCGGCCCGCGCGGGACTTGTGATCCAGCCGCAGACCGGCCCCCGGGCTCCTTCGCCCGGGTTATTTGTGACCCTACTCACAAAGGGCATGGGGTACAACTACCCTGCTGGAAATTGAGCATCCTGCCATGTTTGTCCCTTCAGGCCCGTGCTAATCTTGCGCATTATGCAACCACTGGATGGCACCGATACCCGTCTCCTCTCGGCCATGGCGAAGGACCCGCGGGGAACAGTGGTCGCCCTGGCCCAAAAGCTCGGCCTCTCCAGAAACACCGTCCAGGCGCGCATGGCACAGCTTGAGAAGAAGCACGCCTTCCTGTCCTTCGAACGGCGGATCAATCCGGTCGCGCTGGGGTACCCGCTCACAGCCTTCATCAGTGTCCACGTGCAGCAGCAGAAACTGGCAACGTTGGCAAAGGACCTGGCCGATATCCCGGAAATCCTGGAAGGCTTCGGCCTGACCGGTTCGGCTGACCTGCTGTTGCGGGTGGTGGCCTTGGACGCGGAGGACCTCTTCAGGATCAACGGCAAGATCCTGGCCTGCGACGGCGTTGAGCGCACGGATACAGCGCTGGCCATGCGGGAGATGATTCCCTACCGGGTCCAGCCGCTTCTGGGAAGGCGCTCGGAAGGGTAGCAGTCACTCTTGCCCGGACTGTCAGGATGCTGTTTGATTCAAAGGAAAGCATCGGGGGCTGCCGGAAGTTCCCGGCCACAAAGGTGGCGCGGAAGCAGGCTGCTGAAAGGGGTCCGAGAGTGAGTAATCCACAAGAGCCCAACGGACAGGGCGATGTTCCACGCAATCCCGATCCGGCGGGTCCGTACCCGCCGCCGTCGGGCAACCCCGCACAGTCCGGGACGCCTCCGCAGTGGCAACAGCCGCCGTCGTACGCAGCTCCGCAGGGAAGTCCCGCGGGAGGCGCACCTAACTACGGCAGCCCAAACCCCTACCCCCAACAAGGGCAAGGGCAAGGGCAATACCCGCCCCAACCAGGCCAGTACCCGCCAGGGCAGTACGGGCAGCCGTCCACTCCTCCTGCCAAGAAGCGGAAGACGCTATGGATCGTCCTGGGCATCGTAGCCGGCGTGATCGTCCTCGCCGTGGTGGGGGTGTTGGTGCTCGTGAACGTCGTGGGCAACGCGACGTCCAAGGCGCGCGGGCTGGCCGACGAGTTCACCAAACTGGTTGTGGCCGGCGATACCGAGGAAGCCTACGACGACTACCTCCACCAGGCCCTCAAGGACGAACTGGACAAGCAGTCGTTCATTGACGGCATTGCAAGCCTGGAACTGGATAACTCCTGCAAGCCCAACTACAACTCCGTCAGCGTGAACAACAACAACGGAAACAACAAGGCCGATCTCTCCGGGACGCTGCAGTGCGACGGCAAGACGATCAACCTCCACTATGTCTTCGAGGGCACGAACGACCTCAAAATGAGCAGTATCCGCCTGCGCCCATAGCATCGGGGATCATGGAGCCATGGATCCCGTTGAGGCGCTCGATGAAATTTCCTTCTGGCTGGAACGCAGCCTCGCACCGACGTTCAAAGTGCAGGCCTTCAGGAAAGCCGCCGACGTCGTGCGGCAGCTGCCGCCCGGCGAGTTGCCGCGCCTGATCGCGTCCGGCCGGCTGACGAGCCTGAAGGGGGTTGGCAACCGCAGCGCGGAAGTCATTTCGCAGGCCATGGAAGACCGCGTTCCGGACTACTTGGCCGACCTCCGCGAGCGGGGCAGCGAACCGCTCGCCGCCGGTGGCCATGGGCTTGCTTCGGCCTTGCGCGGCGACCTGCACAGCCACAGCAACTGGTCCGACGGCGGATCGCCGATCGAAACGATGGTGGCGGCAGCCCGCACCCTGGGCCGCGAGTACCTCGCACTGACGGACCACTCCCCCAACCTCACGATTGCCAACGGCCTCAGCGCGGAACGCCTCGAGCAGCAATTGGGCATAGTGGAGGAGGTCAACGCCGGCCAGGACGGGTTCCGGCTGCTCAAGGGCATCGAAGTGGACATCCTGGAAGACGGAACCCTGGACCAGACGCCGGAAATGCTGGAACGGCTGAATGTGGTGGTGGCAAGCGTCCATTCCAAGCTGCGCTCCGATTCGAAGACCATGACACAGCGCATGCTCGGCGGCATCAGCGACCCCCACACCAACGTCCTGGGCCATTGCACCGGACGGCTGGTCCAGGGTTCGCGCGGCACCAGGCCCGAATCCGAGTTCGACGCCGCAAAGGTTTTCAAGGAATGTGCCGAATGGGGAGTAGCGGTGGAGATCAATTCCCGGCCGGAGCGACAGGACCCGCCCGAACGGCTCATCCAGATGGCCCTTGATGCAGGGTGCTTCTTCAGCATCGACAGTGACGCCCATGCTCCCGGCCAACTGGACTTCCTGCAATACGGTGCGGAGCGGGCAGAGGCCGCCGGTGTACCCCGGGAAAGGATCGTAACAACCTGGCCGCTGGCGCAGTTGCAGGAATGGCTGGCCCTCAAGAAGTAGCGACCCTCAAAGAAGCAGTGCCCCTCCGCCCGAAGGCATGAGGGGCACTGCTTCCACAGCGTGACCGCGATGGTTTAGCGGATCAGTGGTCTACCGCTTTCTCGGCTCCGACGCCGGTCAGCGAGCGCACCTCCATTTCGGCCTGCTTGGCAGCGTCTTCACGCCGCTTGTCCAGGACTGTACCCAACCAGCCCAGGAAGAAAGCCAACGGTATGGAGACGATACCGGGGTTGCTGAGCGGGAAGAACGCGAAGTTGGCTCCCTGGATCATGGAGGTCTTGGCACCGGACACCACCGGCGAGAAGGTGATCAGCAGGATGGCTGAGGCCAGGCCGCCGTACATGCTCCACACCGCACCTTGCGTGGTGAACTTCCGCCAGAACAGGGAGTAGACAATGGTGGGCAGGTTGGCCGAGGCCGCGACCGCGAAGGCCAGTGCCACCAGGAAGGCAACGTTCTGTCCGTTGGCAAAGATCCCGCCGAGGATTGCCAGGATGCCGATGACCACTACGGTGCGCCGTGCAACCTTCACTTCCGTAGTGGCGTCGGCTTTGCCCTTGGAGATGACGTTGGCGTAGATATCGTGGGCGAACGATGCCGCCGCGGTGATGGTGAGGCCGGCAACCACCGCGAGGATGGTGGCGAAGGCGACAGCCGAGATGAAGCCCAGCAGCAGCGGCCCGCCCAGGTGGAAGGCCAGCAGCGGAGCCGCGGAGTTCACGCCGCCCGGGGCAGACTTGATGGTCTCCGCGCCCACCAGGGCTGCGGCACCATACCCCAGTACCAGGGTGAAGAGGTAGAAGAGGCCGATCAACCAGATGGACCACACCACGGACTTGCGCGCTTCCTTGGCCGTGGGAACGGTGTAGAAGCGCATCAGGACGTGCGGCAGTGCTGCCGTGCCAAGGACCAACGCCAGGCCAAGGGACATGAAGTCGAGCTTGGAGGTGTCCGACTTGCCGTATTGCAGGCCCGGGTTCAGGATTGCGGGGTTGTTGGCGGCTTCCGCTGCCGATCCCAGGAGGTTGGACAGGTTGAAGCCGTAGATGGAAAGTACCCAGGCTGTCATGACGGCCGCGCCGGCGATGAGCAGGATGGCCTTGATGATCTGCACCCAAGTGGTGCCCTTCATGCCGCCGATCAGGACGTACATGATCATGAGGGCGCCGACGACGATGATCACCAGTGCCTGGCCGCCCCAGTCGCTGATGCCCAGCAACAGCGAAATCAGGCTGCCCGCTCCCGCCATCTGGGCCAGCAGGTAGAAGAAGCAGACCGCCAGCGTCGAGAGCGCAGCGGCAATCCGGACCGGCCGCTGCCGGAGGCGGAAGGACAGGACGTCGGCCATGGTGAACTTACCGGTGTTCCGCAGCAGCTCTGCCACAAGCAGCAGGGCAACCAGCCAGGCCACGAGGAACCCGATCGAGTAAAGGAATCCGTCATAGCCGTTGATGGCGATCGCGCCGGTGATGCCGAGGAACGAGGCCGCCGAAAGGTAGTCGCCGGCGATGGCAGTTCCGTTCTGGGAGCCCGTGAAGGAACGTCCGGCGGCGTAGTAGTCAGCCGCAGTCTTGTTGTTCCTGCTGGCACGGAAGACGATCACCATGGTGACCGCAACGAAGAGGGCGAAGATGCCCATGTTCAAGAGTGTGGTGTCTTTGAGTGCAGCAACTTCCACTGCAGGGACCATGGTGTTCACTGCGCTCCCCCACGGGTCAGGCTGCCGGACTTATCAAACTCATCGCCTTCGATTTCGTTCCGGATTTCGGCGGCGATGGGGTCGAGCTTCCTGTTGGAGTAGCTGACGTACCACGCGGTGATCCCGAAAGTGGTGACGAACTGGAGCAGCCCCAGGATCAGGCCGACGTTGATGTTTCCCCACACTTTGATGGACATGAAGCCGACCGCGTAGTCGGCCAAGAGAACGTAGGCGAAGTACCACAGCAGGAACGCTGCTGCCATGGGAAAGACGAAGCTCCTGTGCCGCTTGCGCAACTTCTTGAACCGCTCCGTCTGCTGGACTTCCTGGAAGTCCACGGACGCTGTCGCGTCCTGGGGTTGGGCATCATTACCCATGGTTCCTCCTGGTTGTTGTGCCCACATCGGCTCCACACAGCCGGCCAATGTGACTGCAATCACTATTGACGGGCCGGGGCGGTCATTCCAGCACATTGCCCGCCGTCGTCGCCCAACGGTCCCTATGCTGCGCCAAACGGCAAGCGGCGGACCGGCCGCCGTCGTCGTGCCCGCGCATTGGCTACTCTTGCTCCATGCCCGATTCCCCGCTTTTCACAGCAGCCGCGATCGCCGTGATCGTCCTGGCGGTGGCCGTCGTCGTGGGTGTCGGCCTGAAAGTGGTGCGCTCCTTCCGGGACCTCGGCACGGACGCCGAGCAGGCAACCTACAAGACGCTGCACGCCGCATCGCGGGCGGGACAGCACCTTCGCGGCGGTCTGGAACCCGCCGGGGCGGGGAAGGCCAGCAAGCAGTTGCGGGCGCTCCTTGGCTGCGAGGCCTTGGCGATCACGGACACTGAAGCAGTGGTGGCGTGGGACGGAACGGCCGAGGACACCAGGCCGGCGCTCATGGGCATTGTCCGCGGGGTGCTGGAAAGCGGACGCACCGCGGTGGTTCCCCACGCGACAGCCCAACCGGGCAGTTTCAGTGCCGTCATCGCCCCCATCCGCGCCGGTTCCAAGGTGGTGGGGACAGTTGCGGCCCTGGCGCCGTCGGCGGGCGCCGGGTTGGTCCGGGCCACCAGCGAAGTGGCCGATTGGATCGGCGCCCAGCTGGAACTCGCTGAGCTCGAGGCATCCCGGACCCTCCTGATGGAGGCCGAAGTCCGCGCCCTCAGGGCCCAGATCAGCCCGCACTTCATCTACAACTCCTTGAACGCCATCGCCTCCTTCATCAACACGGACCCCGCCCGGGCACGTGAACTGGTAGTGGAGTTTGCCGACTTCACCAGGTATTCCTTCCGGCGCCACGGCGACTTCACCACGCTCGCCGAGGAACTTCGCTGCATTGACCGCTACCTCCTGCTGGAACGGGCCCGGTTTGGCGAGCGTGTCCAGGTCAGCCTGCGGATCGCGCCGGAGGTGCTGAGTACTGTCATCCCGTTCCTCAGCCTCCAGCCGCTGGTTGAGAACGCGGTCCGTCACGGTCTCGAGGCGAAGGAAGGGCCCGGACACATCACCATTTGTGCCAATGATTCCGGCGCGTTTGCGGAGGTCACCATCGAGGACGACGGCGTGGGGATGGACCCGGAGCACCTGCGGCAAGTGCTCGCCGGGCACAGCGACGGCGACCACGTCGGCCTTCGCAACGTGGATGCACGGCTTCGGCAGGTCTACGGCGACGAGCACGGCCTGGTGATCGACACAGCCCCCGGTGAAGGCACCCTGATCACCATGCGCGTGCCCAAGTCCCAACCTCGCCACGACGCATAAGGCTAATCTGGAAGCATGATCAACGTGCTCGTCGCCGATGACGAACTGCCCGCAGTTGAGGAGCTCGCCTTCCTGCTGGGGCGGGACGGCCGCATTGGCACAATCCACCGCGCTTCCTCCGGCGGTGAGGCGCTGCGGACCCTGGAAACCGAGTCCGTAGATGCTGTCTTCCTCGACATTCACATGCCGGCCTTGTCCGGTTTGGACATCGCAAGGGCCATCTCCCGCAGCAGCAACCCTCCCGCCGTCGTCTTTGTAACGGCCGACGAGGACTGCGCTTTGGAGGCGTTCGACCTTGCCGCCGTCGATTATCTGCTGAAGCCGCTCCGGGCCGAACGGCTGGCCAGGTCCGTGGACCGGATCAGCGAGCTCATCAAGGACGGCGCCCCGGCGCCGGAGATGATCACCGTTGACCTCGGCGGCACCACCCGCATGATCCGCCGCGACGACGTCAGCTACGTCCAGGCCCAGGGCGACTATGCCCGGCTGCACACCGCCGAAGCGAGCTACCTCATCCGCGTTCCCCTCAGCGACCTTGAACAGCAGTGGGCGGAGGCGGGCTTCATCCGGATCCACCGCAGCTACCTGATTGCGCTCAACCACGTGGGACACCTTAAACTTTCGGCTTCGTCCCCCAGCGTCACCGTGGCCGGTGCCGAGCTGCCCATCAGCCGCCGCCACCTTCCCTCCGTCCGGGACCGGCTGGAAGCCACCCGTCCCCGGCCGCAAGGATGACGCGGGTCCGTGTCACCGCGCCGCGCCATTCGGTACCGGTACCCCGGGGCCGGCTTGCGTACGGTGACGTCAGCGAAGAGTCCGACGCCGGCAGGGTCTTTATCCGTTCACTCATCCGCTCGCAATTGCGCCTGGCGCTGGTGGTAGCCTGCGGTTTTCTGCTGATCCTCGCCGCTTTCGCGGCCTTCCTGGTGTTTGGACCCGGGGTTGCGGAGACAACTGTGCTGGGGATCCGTCTGGACTGGCTTCTGCTGGGCGTTGGGGTGTATCCGGTCATAGGGCTCAGCGCGTGGTTCTTCACCCGCGCGGCGGCCCGCAACGAGGCCCGCTACCGTGATTTGACGGAGGAGCGGTGAACCCGGCGGTCGGTCTGTTCGCTTTCGTCGCGGTCTCCCTCGCGACGGCGGCCATCGGTTTCTACGGCCTCCGCATTTCGCGGACCACCGGGGATTTCTACGTCGCGTCCCGGACCGTCCGGCCATGGTGGAACGCCTCGGCCATCGGGGGCGAATACCTGTCGGCCGCCAGCTTCCTGGGGGTTGCCGGCCTCATCCTCCTGTCCGGTACTGACGCCCTGTGGTTCCCGGTTGGCTACACGGCGGGCTACCTGATGCTGCTGCTATTCGTCGCGGCTCCCCTGCGCCGGTCCGGGGCCTACACGATTCCCGACTTCACCGAAGCCCGCCTGGACTCCAAGATGGTCCGGCGCGTCACGAGCCTGGTGGTAGTCGCCGTGGGGTGGCTGTACATCGTGCCGCAACTCCACGGTGCGGCACTCACCATCCGCATCACAACGGGCCTGCCGTCGTGGATAGGCTCGACGGCGGTGGTGCTGGTTGTGTGCCTGACGGTTGTGGCAGGCGGGATGCGTTCAATCACGTTTGTCCAGGCTTTCCAGTACTGGCTCAAACTCACGGCGCTGGCTGTTCCGGTGGTCTTTATCCTCCTCGCCTTGACGGCCAATGACACGGCTCCCGTGGCGGCGCTTCCCATCAACCCTTCGGAAACGGCCACCGCCGGCGTATACCACAACGTGTCCTTGCTGGTTGCCCTGCTGTTCGGGACGCTGGGCCTGCCCCACGTGCTCGTCCGGTTCTATACCAATCCCGATGGGCAATCGGCCCGGCGTACAACATTGATTGTGCTGGGCCTGCTATCGGTCTTCTACCTCTTCCCGACCCTGGCAGGTGCCCTCGGGCGGATCTACGCTCCGGAGCTGGCCCGATCCGGCCAGGCCGACGCCTTGGTATTGCTGCTTCCGGGCAAGCTTGTGGGTGGCCCGGCCGGCGACCTTCTCTCCGCGCTCGTCGTGGCAGGCGCGTTTGCGGCCTTCCTGTCCACCACCTCCGGGTTGGTGGTTTCGCTGTCGGGCGTCATCAGCCAGGACCTCTTCGGAGGCAGCGTCCGCGGCTTCCGGCTCGCGGCGCTGCTGGCCGCCGTCGTCCCTTTGGGTTTCGCCTTGACCACCGATTCCCTGGCGTTGGCAGGCAGCGTCGGTTTGGTCTTTGCCTTCACGGCATCCACCATCTGCCCGGTGCTGCTCCTGGGCATCTGGTGGCGGGGCTTGACGGACGCGGGCGCCATCGCAGGAATGGTCACGGGTGGCGTGTTGTGCGGCGGTGCGATGGTGGCTGGCACTGTCCTGGGCGCAAGTGCAGCCCCCTTCTGGTTGGCCCAGCCTGCAGCCTGGACGGTTCCGGCAGCGTTCGCCGTGACCGTTGGCGTGTCCGTGGCCACCAAAGGACGGGTACCTGCCTCGGTGAACCGCGTGATGTCCAGGCTGCACGTACCGGAACGGCCGGTAGTCACCGAACGCCAACTGCCCTGACCGGTTGTCCGCAGCTCCTGCGGGGTGGACAATGGCGCCATGTCCCACGAAGCGGGCCCTGCGGACATCCAGCCACCAGCTGATCCGGCAGCCGCCCCCGGTGTCCGGGCCCAGTTGCTGGCCACTGAGCATTGGAGCCTGCTCGCTTCACGAAGTACCACCCAGGGCGAGGTCCTCACCCGGATCAGCATGTTCCTGACGTTTACCTCGGCGAGCCTGCTCAGCGTGGCCTTGGTGGGCAACGCAACGCAGTTCTCGGATGCGTTCCGGGCTTTCGCGTTGACCATCCTCAGCATCGACGTGCTGGTAGGCCTGCTGACCCACGTCCGCGTCATGAGCGTCGGCATGGAAGACCTCATGTACGTCATAGCCATGAACAGGCTGAGGGCTGCCTACGTTGACCTGGATCCCGGTGTTGCCCCCTACCTCATGGCCGGCTTCACCGATGACGAGGAAGGCGCTAAACGGACGTACTACTTTTTCGGCGGTCGGCGGGACTTCAGCCAGGTGGCAGGCAGCAGCATGGTGTTCATGGGCACGGTCAACGCCGCACTGATCGGCCTGCTGGTGGGGTCGGCTTTGTTGGTGGCCGGGTTGGCAGCACCATTCGCCGTGGGCGCAGGAGTGATGGCCGGGCTGGCCTTCCTGGTGACGTCCTTGTTCCGCGGTAAACGCCGCTACGACGGCGTCTGGCGGAAGCTCACATCGATCTCCCCTGCCGGGGGCGGCCCTACCGGGGACAGCCGGAAGACCCCCTAATCGATGGCGGCCATCAACTCCACAACGCGGTCCAGGAAGACGTCCACCTGTGCTTCGTCGTAGCCTTCATCGCCCTTCGCCGCCCGGAAGACAGCCCTCCGGACCGTATCTACGCTGAGCGGCTGATCGTTTTCGAGGTAGTCGATCAACTGGACGCACAGTGCGTCTACGTCCTGGACGTTGTAGCTGCGGGTCCGCTTCCTGGCCGGCCGGCGGAACCGCTCGCCGTCGGGACGGTGAAGCCGGCCACGCAAAATGCCGGAGAGCTTACCGATCTGCCGAAGCCAGGCTTCCTCGCCCTGCTGGTTGATCAGGTCATCCCGCTCGCGGCGCGCAAAGGCATCCTCCAGCCTGTCCAAGGCGGCATCGACGCTTTGGGCGTCATACCCGCCCTTGACGGGATCGAAGGCCACATCCCTGACGTCGGCACTGGCCACGGGGTCGGCCGTGTTGCCCGGGTTCTCGAACGAGTTCCGTGCACGGCTGAGGAACGCGTCTACTTGCTTGGCGTTGTAGCCGTACTTGTTGCGCTCCACGCGCTCGAACGTTGCCGGGATCTGGCGTCGAATATCCAATGCCATCAACTATCCTTCGTCGGGGGTGTCAGACGCCGCTCAGCAGCGCGAACAGAACAAAAGCCACGGGGGCTGCGAACACGATTGAATCCAGGCGGTCCATGACGCCGCCGTGGCCGGGGAGGATGCTGCTCATATCCTTCACCCCGAGTTCACGCTTGACCATGGACTCGGCAAGATCGCCGGCAGTGGCTGCGGCAACCATGCCGGTGGCCAGGATCAGCCCGACCCACCAGGGCTTGTCCAGGAACAGCAGGCAGGCCAGCACGCCAATGACCATGGCACCGGCAACCGATCCGGCGAAACCCTCCCAGGACTTCTTGGGGCTGATTTTGGGCGCCATGGGGTGCTTGCCGAACGAGGCACCGACGATGTAGCCGAAGGTGTCGTTGGCCACCACCAGCAGGAGCATCGACGCGATCTGCCATGCCCCGGCGGGGATTCCGTTCGGCCACAGGCCCACGGGAGTCGCACCGCCCGCGGCATGGAGCGGCAACGCCGCGAAGCTGATCAGGAAGGGCACCCATGCCAGCGTGAACACCCCGGCAAAGACACTGCGGGGCGCCCCGGCGGCACTTTCGATGGAACGCCACAAGAGCACGGCAACACTGCTGGCCACCATGGTGAAGAGGAGCCCCTCAAGTCCGCCGAAGTAGGCGGATACGGGCATCGCCAGGGCTCCCACCATCACCGGGATCACCGGCATGCGGGTGCCTTGGGCCTCAAGGGCACGGAATACTTCCCACACACCCAGGACAGCGAAAGCGGTAACCAGCAGGACAAAGCCCAGCGGCAGGAAAAGCAGTCCGCCAAGGACGGCAAACAGCATGGCAAGCCCGACGCCGATGGCGGCGGGCAGATTGCGGCCCGCCTTCGGCGTCGGGTTACCTTGCAGGCGCCTGGCCAGTCTGCGCGCCCCTGACGTCGGGACCTGCCCGGCGGGCGCCGGCTCTGGCTGACTCATCAGACCTCGAGCAGCTCGGCTTCCTTGCGCTTCAGCAGGTCATCGATGCTGTCGACGTGCTGCTTGGTGATGGCGTCGAGTTCCTTTTCGGCGCGGGCACCCTCGTCTTCACCGGCTTCGCCGTCCTTGACCAGCTTGTCCAGGGCGTCCTTGGCCTTGCGGCGGATGCTGCGGACGGACACCTTGGCGTCCTCGCCTTTGCCCTTGACGATCTTGACGTATTCCTTGCGGCGTTCCTTGGTGAGCTCAGGAATGGTCACGCGGATGACGTTGCCGTCGTTGGAGGGGTTGGCACCCACCTCGGAGTCGCTCAGGGCCTTCTCAATGTCGCGGAGCGCGCTCTTGTCGTAGGGCGTGATGAGGATGGTGCGTGCGTCCGGAACGGCGAAGGAAGCAAGCTGCTGGAGCGGCGTGGGGGTGCCGTAGTACTCCACGATCACTTTGTTGTAGAGTCCGGGGTTCGCCCGGCCCGTACGGATCGAGGCGAAGTCTTCCTTGGCTACCTCAACCGCCTTGTCCATCTTCTCGCCGGCTTCGAGCAAGGTCTCTTCGATCACGGGGTTCTCCTCAGTAATAGTCGCTGCCCTGCTACGGGCGGCCATGCACAGTAAAGATCCGCCACTGCGGGCGGACGGTCCTAGAAATATCCTAGCCGCTGCTAGGGGGTAACCAGGGTTCCGAGGGTTTCACCGCGGATGGCGCGGGTTACGTTGCCTTCGCCCTCCATGCCGAAGACCACCATGGACAGGTTGTTGTCCTTGCACATGGTCATAGCCGTCTGGTCCATGACACGGATATCGCGGCGGAGGGCATCGTCGTAGCTGAGCACATCCAGCTTTTCCGCGGTGGGGTCCTTCTTGGGATCGGAGGTGTATACGCCATCCACGCCGCTCTTGGCCATCAGGACGACGTCGGCGTGCACTTCAAGGGCACGCTGCGCGGCTACGGTGTCGGTGGAGAAGTACGGCAAACCGGCGCCGGCACCGAAGATGACCACGCGGCCCTTCTCCATGTGGCGGATGGCGCGGCGCGGAATGTAAGCCTCGGCCACCTGGCCCATCGTGATCGCGCTCTGCACCCGCGTCTCCACACCGGCCTGCTCCAGGAAGTCCTGAAGGGCCAGGCAGTTCATGACCGTACCAAGCATGCCCATGTAGTCCGCACGGGAGCGGTCCATGCCGCTCTGGGAGAGTTCGGCGCCGCGGAAGAAGTTACCTCCACCCACCACGATCGCCACTTCAACGTCGGAGACAGCGGCAGCGATCTGCTTCGCGATCGCCCGGACGGTTTCAGGATCGACGCCGAGCTTGCCCCCGCCGATGACCTCGCCGGACAGCTTCAGCAGTACACGACGGCGGCTCTTCTCGGGCTGGATTGCAGTGTTGACGGTTTCCATGGTGCCTTCCCGTTGGTGGACTTGGGCTAGATTATCGTGCTGTTGGTCCGCCCAGGTACTACCCTGACGGATGCATGAAAAAGGGGCGGCCACCGAAGTGACCACCCCTCTTCATGACTTGCTAGTTTCCGACGCGGAAACGGGTAACTGCGGTTGCCTTGACGCCGGCTTCCTCGAGGACCTGGGCAACGGTCTTCTTGGAGTCCTTGGCGAATGCCTGGTCAACCAGAACTTCACCCTTGTAGAAGCCCGTCACGCGGCCTTCGACGATCTTGGGAAGTGCAGCTTCCGGCTTGCCTTCAGCCTTGGCGGTCTCTTCCGCAATGCGGCGCTCGGACTCGACCAGTTCGGCCGGAACGTCTTCGCGGGTCAGGTAGTTCGGAGCCATGGCGGCAACGTGGACGGCGATGTCGTGTGCTGCGGTGGCAGCGGCTTCGCCTTCGCCGTCAACAGCGAACAGAACGCCGACCTGGGCCGGGAGGTCCTTGGAGGTCTTGTGCAGGTAAGCGTCAACCGTGGTTCCCTCAACGCGGGAGATACGGCGGACAACAACCTTCTCGCCGAGGACTGCGCCCTCTTCGATGACGACGTCGGCAAGCTTCTTGCCGTCTACCTCGGTGGCGAGCAGGGTGTCGAGGTCGGCTGCGCCGGACTCGACTGCAACGTTGAGGACCTTGTCAGCCAGCTGGATGAACTTGTCAGCCTTGGCGACGAAGTCGGTCTCGCAGTTGACCTCGATCATTACGCCAACGCCGCCGGTGACCTTGGCAGCAACCAGGCCCTCGGCAGTGGAACGGCCTTCGCGCTTGGTAGCGCCCTTGAGGCCCTTGATGCGAATGATTTCGATGGCCTTCTCGGCGTCACCGTTGGCCTCGTCAAGAGCCTTCTTGACGTCCATCATGCCGGCGCCGGTGCGCTCGCGCAGGGCCTTGATGTCAGCAGCAGTGTAGTTCGCCATGGGAACCCCTCTGTCTAGAAATTTTTGGTGTTTACGTAACTAACAGGACGGCAACCCACAGTGTGGGCCGCCATCCTGTCAGTAGCCCCCGACGCGGTTTCCGGCGTCAGGGAAGGTACAGATTTACTTGGCTTCTTCAGCTTCGCCGGCTGCGGGAGCCTCGGTTGCTTCAGCGGCCTTGGCTTCTGCTTCTGCCTTGCTGCCTTCGAGGAGTTCGCGCTCCCACTCGGCAAGCGGCTCTTCCGGAGCTTCGGTGGTGCCGGAGGAGCGCTGGTTGCGGGCGATGAGGCCCTCAGCAACGGCGTCGGCAACAACGCGGGTGAGCAGGTTCACGGAGCGGATGGCGTCGTCGTTGCCCGGGATCGGGAAGTCGACTTCGTCCGGATCGCAGTTGGTGTCCAGGATGGCAACAACCGGGATGTTCAGCTTCTTGGCTTCGTCAACAGCAAGGTGTTCCTTCTTGGTGTCAACAACCCACAGAACCGAAGGAGCCTTGGTCAGGTTGCGGATACCACCGAGGTTGGCTTCAAGCTTGGTGAGTTCGCGCTTGAGGAGCAGGAGCTCCTTCTTGGTGTATGCCGAGCCTGCGACGTCGTCGAAGTTGATCTCTTCGAGTTCCTTCATGCGCTGGATACGCTTGGCGACAGTCTGGAAGTTGGTCAGCATACCGCCGAGCCAACGCTGGTTGACGTACGGCTGGCCAACGCGGGTAGCCTGCTCGGCAATTGCTTCCTGGGCCTGCTTCTTGGTGCCGACGAACAGGACCGTGCCGCCGTGGGCGACAGTAGCCTTGACGAACTCGTAGGCGCGGTCGATGTAGGACAGCGACTGCTGGAGGTCAATGATGTAGATGCCGTTGCGCTCCGTGAAGATGAAGCGCTTCATCTTCGGGTTCCAACGACGGGTCTGGTGTCCAAAGTGGACGCCGCTGTCAAGCAGCTGGCGCATGGTTACGACGGGCATGCCGACGCTCCTTCCGGCAGGTCATTCATGAGAGAGCCCCGAGGGCTGCTCTTACCCTGCCAATAGTTGACGGTTTTTTAGCCATGGCCCGGACGGGCACGGCTCCTGGCATCCATTGCACTTCCCATCCGGACAAGTCAGGCCGGACCGCAGGAGGCACAATCCTCCGCAGCGTGGAGCCACGAGGCTCCGCTGATGGAGGGCTGGATACGCGTAGTCAGGTTGAGCCCCTCACGCACCTGAATGAGACGCGCTCCTGAATAAGCTTGAGGGCACAGCAAACTGCTCCATCAAGTGTACTACAGCAGACCCGCATTTTTGACCGTCCGCCGGGGCAGGCCAAGGCGTGCTTATCCACATACGGAACCCGGGCCATGGCCCCGTGCAGCCACACGCTGGAGGCTGGTTCCATGACCCTGCCGAAGATCGCTCACCTCCTGCTGGCAGCCGCCGTGTTGGCAGGCTCCGCCCCTGCCGCGCCTGGCGCGGCACCGGCTCCTGCGCAGCCACGCTGGGACTGGCCGCTGTCCCCCAAACCCAAGGTGGCGCAACCGTTCGATCCTCCGGACAAGCCTTGGCTCAGCGGGCACCGCGGCGTAGATCTGGCGCCGGAGTCCTCCAGCACTCCCGGGAAGGCGGATTCGCAGGTCTTCGCCCCGGCCGACGGCGTGGTGACCTTCGCCGGCGTCGTTGTTGACAGGAAGGTCATCACCATCGACCACGGCGGCGGCCTGCGGAGCAGCTTCGAGCCGGTGGCCAGCGAACTTCAGCAGGGCGACCCCGTGGCGAAAGGGCAGGTGATCGGCACAATCGAGGACATCGCGGGGCATTGCCCGGCAGCTAAGTGCCTCCACTGGGGTGTCCGGCGCGGCGACGACTACGTCAATCCCTTGGCGTTCGCGCAGGACCTGCGTCCCTCAATACTGCTGCCGCTTGATTGAACAGACCGGCCCGCCCTTGAACCGGCCCATGCCGCGGCACCATTGTGCCCACCCCCGGCGCGCCCGATCCTTAGACGATCGCGGAGACTCCCGTGATGGCGCGCCCAGTGACCAGCGTGTTGATCTCGTGCGTGCCCTCATACGAATAGATGGCCTCGGCATCAGCGAAGACCTTGGCCATGCCGTAGTCGGTGACTATTCCGTTGCCGCCCAGGATGCTGCGTCCGAGCGCAACACTTTCGCGCATGCGGGCTGTAGTGAAGGCTTTCGCCAGCGCCGACTGTTCATCCTTGGCAGCTCCGGCGTCCTCCAACTGGGCCAAGCGGACCATCATGCCCATGGAAGCCACGGTATTGCCAAGAATCTGCACCAACTGGTTCTGCACCAACTGGAAGCGGGCCAATGGCCTGCCGAACTGCTGGCGCTCCACAGCGTAGCTGCGCGCCACATCGAAGGCTGCCAACTGCAGTCCCACGGCTTGCCATGCAACCGCAAGCCGGGTGACCTTCAGGACCTTGTTGGTGTCTCGGAAGCTGTTGGCGTGCGCCAGCTTGAAGAAGTCCGGCACCACCACGTCCTCCAGCGTAATGTCCGCGTTCTGCACGGTCCGGAGGGAAATCTTGTTCTCGATCTTGCTCGCAGAGAAACCGGGGAGGGAGGTGTCCACCAGGAACGCCTTGACCTGATTGTCCTCAACGTCCTTCGCGTAGATGACAACCCAGTCCGAGAACGTCGCGTTCCCGATCCACCGCTTGGCGCCATTAAGAATCCAGTTGTCACCGTCCCGCCGGGCGGTGGTTCGGGTTCCACCGGCCACGTCGGAACCTCCCAGCGGCTCGGTCAGCCCAAAGGCTCCGATCTTCTTCAAGGAGTAGATGTCCGGAAGCCACGCGTCCTTCTGCTCCTGGGAAGCCAGGGCTTCGATGGAACCTGTGAAGAGCCCGTCATGGACACCCATGAACGTGGCGATCGATGCGTCAGCCCGCGTCATCTCGGCATGCAGGATACCTGCGAACACATTGGAGTAGCCCTGCCGACGGACTGGGCTGACAAGGTCCAGTTCGGCAAGTTTGGGTATCAGGTCCGTGGGAAACTCGGCGCGGTTCCAGCAGTCCACGGCGATCGGCTTGACCTCGCGGGCCAGGAACTCACGAACTTCTGCCAGGCGGTCCTGTTCCTTTCCTGTCAGCAACTGCTCGAAAGCATAGAAGTCGCCGTCGGCGTAGGGCAGGGTGGCGGGATCGAAGGGGGCGTTCGACATGTTCTCTCCTCCTGGATTGGTCCACAGCGACCAAGACGGGGTTCGGCAAGTTACCGACGGGTATGTTACTGATCAGTAACATACCCGACTCCCCCGCTTCGGGCAATGTAGGACTGTCAGAAGAAAGGCAAAAAGGAGCCGTGGTTGACGTCCCGGACGTCAACCACGGCTCCATCGCGTCCCGTGACAGCACGGGCAAGACTAAGTGTGTTTCTTGAGAGATGGAAATACGGCATGCTTCGGATCCCACCAGAGGACATGGAAAACGTGATCTCTTAAAAAGCCGTAAAGCCTCGGAGCACCCCCACATCGTAATCGCGCAAGCTCAGTCTCATCATCGCGTTCTATCTCGGCCAGTCGAGCTTGCGTGTGAGAAGGCAGCCTCTCTACAGGGTAGCGTTTCCCGTGCTCACTACCCGGCTTGAATATCTCGCCTATAGTCATCGATTCAAAGTCGGCCATCTTCTGCAACAGATTCTCGAAGTGTCCTGGTTGTATGGCAGTAGGATCCCAATCGCCATCCCTGTCGACTTCCGAAAACCGCCACACTAGCCGCCTGGACCTTACGTCCTCGTGTTCCAGATCCAACACCCTAGCGAGCTTCTCTGGCGGTTCGACTGCATTCGGGATAACCGGAGCCTTCCCTTTGACCGCGTTCTGCCAACCCCCAGGCGGGACATCCACCTTTTTGTGTGCCCCGCGCCGTTTACCCATGGTGGCGAGCGTGTAGGCCGTGGTAGTACTCATGCATCGAAGCGGGCGTGATTATGGAGGAACTACGACTTCCCTCAGGAACGCCCCGACGTGCTTGTTGCCAAGGCTGTTCGCGATGAGTCATCTCGCTTAGTTGTTGGGCCGTGAACTTACCATAGGCAGTCAGAACAGCGTCTACTGACGACTTTTCGGCGTTGGACAGTTCCTCACTATGCCCGCGGACCGAACTAACCATGAAGTTGCCCTTATGTGCCTGGTAAAGGTCCGGTATCACAGGACCGTTGGCCCAAGCCTGAATGGGCTCGCGAAAAAGGGCTTCCTCTTCCCAAACCAAGTGCCAAGCCTGAGCGTAATATGCAAGCTTTTGCAGTTTCATAGCACTCATAGAACCTTGTTGCTCCAAGATGTAAGCCGCAACGTCTAGTACCTTCGCCATCGCTCCCCGCAATCAGCAGTTCATGTCTACATGTTCGTATCGGAGTTCGAGTACTCCAGACCCCGGCTGTAACCGAGACTCATATATGCCAAGTATGGGCCCAACGTACGACATTTTTGCCATACCGCCATGCGCCAAATCAGTTGGGTCCAATACGCATTTAGATATTGGTAGGGCTACTCGGACTTGAACCGAGGACCTTAGGATTATGAGTCCCGCGCTCTAACCAGCTGAGCTATAGCCCCGTGAAGCCCTTCAATCCGCCATGAAAGACGTTTGGAGGGCAAAGCACTCTAGCAATACTAATAGCTGGAAGGCAGTGCTCCGGTCACACCACCATGTCGTCATAGCTCGCGCCCCGGTACAGGTCCTCGAAAGTCTGCAGGGTGCTGTTGATGCTGTGCGGTTCCACCATCTCGCGGCTGACCTTGCCCATGGCACGCAACTGGTCCTCGGGAAGCTTCACCAGCTCGGTGATCTTCGCGGCCAGTTCGTTGCTGTCATTCGGGGTGAACAGGTAGCCGTTCTCCCCGTCGCGGACCAAGTGCGGCAGCGCCATGGCGTTCGCCAGCAACACAGGCGTGGACGCAGACATGGCTTCGAGCGTTACCAAGGACTGGAGCTCCGCGGTTCCAGGCATGCAGAAGACATCGGCCTTGATGTAGGCCTCCCGCAATTCTTCATCACTGGCCAGGCCCAGGAACTTCACGCGATCCTGCAATCCGAGCTTTGCCACTTGCGCTTCCAGTGCCGGGCGGACTTCGCCACCTCCCACGATCTCAAGGTGCACGTTCAATTCGCGCGGGGTCTTGGAGACGGCGTCAATGAGCACGTCCACATGCTTTTCTTCGGCGAGGCGACCGACGAAGAGCACGGTGGGATGCGCAGGCCGCTCAACGGTCTCTCCGGGCTGCAGCTCATAGGCGGCCGAGTCGATGCCGTTGGACAACGGCAGGACCTTGCGAAGGAAGGCGTGCTGGTGCATCGCCTTTGCCGCGAGGGGCGTTGGCGTGGTGACGACGTCCGCCTTGCCCATCACCTTGCCCATGTCCTTCCACGAGATCCGTCCGACGATGTCCTTGAACCACTGTGGGAAGGGCAGGAACGGGTTCAGGTTTTCAGGCATGAAGTGGTTGGTGGCCACGATCCGCACACCGCGCTTTACAGCCTCATAGAGGACATGCTCGCCGATCATGTAGTGGCTCTGGATGTGGACGACGTCAGGCTGGACCTTGTCGAAAAGAAGGCTGATTTCCTTCTTGATCTCCCACGGGAAGCAGATGCGGAAGTATTCGTGCGTGGGAACGCTGTGCGAACGAAGCCGGTGCACCGTGGCTTCATCCCGGAACTCCGTGAAGCTCTTGCCCTTGTCCTGCCGGCACGCCAGGACGTGCACATTGTGTCCACGCGCCGTCATTCCCTTGGCCAGGCGGTACCCGAACTGGGCTGCTCCGTTGACGTGCGGGGGGTATGTGTCCGCCGCAATCAGGATGGTAAGGGGTTTATTGGTGTCGGGAATGGTCACGTGGAGAACTCCTGATGGTCACGGTGCGGACAGCATGGAAGGTGGCTATGCTGCGGTGTCGCCGGTTTTGCCGGACCGCCGAAGCGGTGGCACAAGGTACTGCTTACCCCCTAGGCCTTCCGGTGAGGTCCCTTGGCTTCTTTCTTGCGCTTGGTAACTTCCGGGTGATGGCGGCTCAGGGCGATTACCCCCACGATAGCAAGGACGGCCGCCGCAGCCATGGCGATTGCCATGACGGTGTGGACATCGGGACGAAGCTCACCCAGGATGATGATGCCGATGGCAATGCCCACCATGGGGTCGATGACGGTCAATCCTGCAATGACCAGGTCCGGCGGTCCGCTCGAGTAGGCGCTCTGCACAAACCAGGAACCGAGTCCGCCCGCGGCGGCGATGGCGATCAGCGTGTACCACTGGACGTTGAGCAGGAACAGCCCGTTGGGATCCAGCAGGTGCTTGCCGATGATCCGCGTCAGAACGGCGACAAAACCGAACAGGACACCTGCCCCAATAATGTAGATGAAGGCGCTCATCCTGTGCTTGAAAAGCACGGCCAGTGTCCCGAACAAACCGACGGCCAGGGCCAGCAGCAAGACGATGGTCAGCTCGTCCTCAGCGCTCACGTGGTGGTTTTCCTGCGTTACCGTCACCGCCAGCAGCACGAACAATGCCGATCCCGTGACGCACGCCGTGATGGCCACTACCGTGGCGCGGTTGATGCTGAGGCCTTGGTCCTTTGCGTTCACCACAGTGGTGATCACCAGCGCAATCGCGCCGATGGGCTGCACCACGGTCAAAGGCGCCGAGACGAGGGCCACCGCGTTCGCTGCCATGCCCAGCGCCAGCAGCAGGAGGCCGAACATCCACCGCGGGTTACGGAGCAGGCGCAGGAACCCGTTGGAGCTGAGGGCGAGGCCGCCGGTATCGGCTTTGACCGCACTGCCCTGCCGCTGGGCACCGATGGCGAGGAAAAATGCGCCAAGCACTGCCAGGACGACCGCAAGCCAGACCATCAGCCGTTTCCGCCGTCGTCTTCGCTTTGCAGGTCCTTGCCTTTCCGCAGGATGGCCCAGAAATAGTTGTAGGCGGCGATCCAGTGCCCCACCAGGCCAAGGCCAAGGAACGTCCACGCCGCCACGAAGTACACGTCAGTGAAGGGAATCTGGAGTTTGGAAAGCACCAACAACGGAGTGCCCAGCAGCAACAGCGCCGTACGGATCTTACCGACGACGCTCACGGGGAGGTCCGGGTGGCTGCGGAAGTAGATCAGGGAGGCAGTGGCCAGGATGATGTCCGGAACCACCAGCGCGGCCAGGTACCACCACTGCACGACGCCGGCAACCGCCAGGGTGACGGCCACCGCTATGAGGGCTGCCCGGTCCGCCATCGGATCCAGTATCCGGCCAAGCTTGGAGGTCTGGTCGAAACGCCGGGCGATGTAGCCGTCCACCCAGTCGGTGCTGCCCATGACCACCAGGACCAGCACGGCAAAGCCGTACTCCCGCTGGGACAGGACAAGCCAGACGAAGAGCGGGACACCCATGAAGCGCAGGACCGTCAGGATGTTCGGGACGGTGACGATGAGGTCGTGGTCCACTTGGGGACGGTCGGGGCGTGACCCTGCACCGATCAGCCTCATGATGTCCCCCTCCTCTACTTCAGTGTGTGCGTTACTGCCGCAAGCTTTTACTTCTTGAGCAGCTTCCGTAGCGCAACCACGAAGACGGCGGCAGCGGCAGCAAACGCCACGAGGTCCTTCCAGCGGGCGGCAAGGCGCCCGGTGAAGTCCTCGGGAACCGATTCGCCGGCAGCGGCGAACTTGGCGGCCGCAAATTCACGGCCTTCCTGCAGTTTCTGGTTGGCAGTCTCCAGCAATGCCTGCCCCTGCTTCTTGACGTCAAGCTCCTCGCCAAGTTCGTCGCGGACACCGGTAAGGTGCTCGCGGCGCTTGTCCAGCCGGCGCCGCAGTTCAGCTTCGGTGGGTGCCTTGGCGGCATCGGCGTCCTTGGCGGCCTCCTTGGCCGCTTTCTCAGCCTTCGCTTTTTGCGCTTCAGCTTCCTTTTGGGCTTTGGCCGCCTTGGCTGCGGGGGAATTGGGATCAAGGATGGACTCATCGAAGGCCGAGCCTTCCTTGGCAATGCCCAGGTCATGCTTGATCCCGCGGATAGTATCCTCCGGAACCAGCGGCATGGCTGCCCTGAACTTGGCGGTGCCTATCAAGGCACCCAGGGCAACAATCAGCAGGAACACCGCAGCAACGATCAGGGCTGCGAGCCATCCGGGCATAATGGTGGCAAGGCCGAGGATGGCTGCCACCACCAGTGCAATGACCAGGAGCATCAGGAAGACGAGGGCAACGCCGAAGAACGCACCCGCCACACCTACCTGTGCGGCTTTGCGTTTCAGTTCGACCCTGGCCAGCGCCAGTTCGTCATTCAGTTGCCTGGGTGCCAAACGGGCAACGAGCTTGAGGGTCTTCGGCAAACTACGGATGGCTGGGCCTTTGCCGGTCCGACTGGTGTGACGTCCGCTCATGGGTTCCGCCTAACTGCTTCCTCTGGGCTTCGTGATGGGTGAAAGCGGCCAAACAGCACGCCGCAGGCACTTGTCCTCAAAACTATCATTCAGGTTCGTGCTGAACTTCAGCCATCGAGCCTGCGGCGCGCCCGCCATGGGCCCATAAATATGATGTTTCACCATAGGATGGATAATCGTGACCCATCACCTCACTCCGGGCGATTCCCTGAGCCGACGCGAAAAGCTTGTCTATATCCTGCTCCTCGGTGCATTGACGGCTTTGGGCCCCTTCACGGTAGACCTCTACCTGCCGGCGTTTCCCGCGCTTGAGGAGAGCTTCGACGTCTCCGCGGCCGCTATCCAGCTGACACTGACCGGCACCACGGTCGGGTTCGGCCTGGGACAACTGGTGGTGGGGCCCTTCAGCGACAAATTCGGTCGCAGGTTGCCGCTGATTCTTGCGACGGCGCTTCACATCGGTTCCTCTCTGGGCGCCGCCCTTTCCACGGACATCGGCGTCCTCTCCCTGTTCCGCGTGCTGATGGGCATCGGCGCGGCCGGCGGCGGCGTGGTGGCAATGGCGATGGTCCGTGACCTCTTCCACGGCTACGCCATGGTCCGGATGTTCTCGCGCATGTCGCTCGTGAACGGTTTGGCTCCCATCCTTGCCCCGATCATCGGGTCCCAATTGCTGCTGGTGCTCCCGTGGCCCGGCATCTTCTACTTCCTTGCCTGCTACGGCACGCTGGTGATCCTGGCGGCCATCTTCTTCATCAAGGAAACCCTTCCGGCCGAGCAGCGCGGAAAGTCCGACGTCACTGTCCGCCAGCGCTACAAGAAGGTGCTGACGGACCGTATCTTCGTGGGCATGCTGATGGTGGGAAGCCTGAACTTCGGCGGCCTGTTCGCATACTTGTCTGCCTCGACGTTCCTCTTCCAGAACATTTACGACTTCTCCGCCCAGGAGTACGGCCTGTTGTTCGGCGTCAATTCACTGGGCATCGTGGCAGGCGTGCAGATCAGTTCCCGGCTCATCAAGCGGGTGGCACCGCAGTGGATTGTTGCCGGAGCCACACTCTTCATGCTGGTGATGGCCGCGCTGATCATCGTCCTGGACCTGATGGAGGTGGGACTGTGGGGCATCCTGGTCCCGCTGTGGTTCTACATCTGCGCCACCGGCTTCATGTTCCCGTGCGTCCAGGTCTTGTCCCTGGCCAATCACGGGGCCCAAGCCGGCACAGCGGCCTCCATGCTGGGCGCAGCCCAGTTCCTTATGGCAGGTGTGGTTCCCCCAGTGGTCGGTTGGCTCGGCGTCAGTTCGGCAGTGCCCATGGGCGCTGTCCAGGTCGTGTGCATCTCCGGAGCCATTTGTGCGCTGTGGCTGGTGGTCCGTCCCCGTTCGGTCCCGTCCATCCACTGAGGCGATTCACCCGTGGTGCGCATAGGCTGGAACCCATGGCGAAAAAACCGCACCGCAACGGCCGTGGCCTGTTCCTCGGAGCCTTGCTTGGCGCCGTCGTCGGAGCCTTGCTGGGCCGCCTCGCCGGCAGCGCGTTGTTCGGCGCCATCCTGGGCGCCGTCATTGGCTCGGCCCTGCTGTACCGCGTGAATCCCGGTCCCTGGAACAGGGAGTAGGAACGTCTCCCCTTCCAAGGGCCCGCAAGGCAGAATAGTGGCCAGCCGGGGTTACCCGCGCCTGCCTGTGGAGGGGACATCACATGAGTACGGCTGTGGAACAAAAGGGCAACTGGCGACGCTTGGCTGCCTTGCGCAAGTTGCCGTTGACGCTGGGACTCATCGCAGTCCTCTGGATTGTGGGTGCAACCACCGGTAGCTTGCTCGCCGGCCCTCCTGAACCGCTTCTTGAACAGGTGGGAATCGGCTTGGCCGTGGAGCCCGGGCCTTGGTGGGCGGTCTTTACGTCAGGGTTCTTTGCCTCCTCCCTCCTGGACTATCTCGCCTGCACCGTGATGATCCTCATCGGGGTGGGCATCGCCGAGCGGACCATGGGCCCTTGGCTTGCCTTGGCCGCCTTTGTGGCGGGTTCAGCCCTGAGCGCGTTGGTGCTGGTGGCACTGGTGGAATACGGCACGGACAACAGCGATCAATGGCTCAGCTTCCTGGGCGGCGAGTATGTGGTGGGTGCTTACGGCGGTGCCGCTGCCGCCCTGGGATGCTCGACGGCGGCGCTTGAGTCCCTGTGGCGCCGGCGGCTGCGGACGTGGCTGGTGGCGGCGACGCTCATGTTTGCGCTCTTCGTGGGCGTGGCCCAGACCTTGCAGGCCCTCAGCGGAGCAGTCATCGGCATCCTGGCGGGTTGGGCCGCCCAATCGTGGATACTCCGGCGCCAGGCAGGGAAGCTGCACTCGTCGAGCCTTCGGGAGACCCGTTTCCTGGTGGGCACCGTGGTGGGCGTGTTCGCTGTGGGACCGCTGCTGACGCAGCTCACCGGCACTCTGGACGTCGGTCCCCTGTCGGTGGTGTCGCAGGTGATGCTGCAGGCCAGTCCGACGGCGGACGAGGTCCGCGAGGCCTGCGACGACGACCAAAGCTGCGTCACCCTGCAAGGCGTGGTGGGTGTCCAAAGCTTTGGTGCCACCATCCTGAGCTTGATACCGGTCTTGCTGCTGCTGGTGTGCGCCGAGGGCCTGCGCCGGGGACGCCGCCTTGCCTACCGGCTGACCCTCACCATCCAGTTGTACCTGGCGGCTGTCACTACCTTCGCCGTGCTCCAGTACGTCACCGACCCCGACGTGACGCTCGGCAACGACGACGTCGGCTACTTGCTGCTGTACGCCATCCCCGCCATTGTGGCCCCTTTGATCATCGTTTTCCTCCTCCTGGCCAACCGGCATAAGTTCAGGGTCGAATCCAGTGACGCCAGCTATCGCGTCCTCGGCCGGACCACGTTGATCATGGCTGGTGCGGCAGTAGCCCTCTATGCGCTTTTTTGGTTCCTTGAGGGAAATCCGGGACGCTCCACGGGGTGGGACCTTGCAGGGCAGCTGACGCACATCCTCGTACCGTTCCCGGTCCCGTTCGTCACCGAACTTCCCCAAGGTCTTCTCAGCACCGTCCTCTACGGCCTGGGCGGGGACGTCATCTGGCTGTGCATCCTGTTCCTGGTGCTGGGCAACTACCAAAAGTTCCGGGCCGTCGCGACCGACCCTGCAGCCGACCTTGGCCACGCCCGCGAGCTGATCCACGACGGCGGCGGGTCGTTGTCCTGGATGGCGCTGTGGGAGAACAACCAATACTGGTTCACGCCGGATCGCAAAGCAGGCGTCGCCTACCAGGTCCACAACGGCGTTGCCCTCACGGTGGCCGGGCCGTTCGGTGCCGCGGAACACCATGCGGACGCCGCCACGGGATTCCTGGCCCACTGCTCGGCCCTGGGCCTCACTCCCTGTTTCTATTCCGCAACGGACGAGCTGGATGGCCCGCTCCTCCCCCGCGGCTTCCGCAAGCTCGAGGTCGCCGAAGAGACCCTCCTGAACATCCAGACGATGACGTTCAAGGGCAAGGAATGGCAGAACGTCCGCACGGCCCTCAATCGCGCGGACAAACTTTCCATCACGGACCAGTGGCACCATTACCGGATGATGCCGCCGGGCATCCGGGCACAGTTGGCGGAGATCTCCGAGGAGTGGGTGGCGGACAAAGCCCTGCCGGAGATGGGTTTCACGCTGGGCGGCCTTGACGAACTCAAGGACCCCGAGGTCCTGTGTTGCGTGGCTGTGGACGATGACGGCCTGGTCCACGGTGTTACCAGTTGGCTGCCTGTTTTCACCGATGGGGCAGTGACCGGTTGGACACTGGACTTCATGCGGCGGCGCACAACCGGGTTCAAGGGAGTGATGGAATTCCTCATTGCTTCGGCGGTGAACCACTTCAAGGAGGACGTGCCGCAGATCTCGTTGTCCGGCTCCCCGCTCGCCAACACCGACAGCCGGAACACCACAGGCAGCGGCGACGGTACGGACCCGGGCGAAGGCGACCACAGCGCCTTGGACCGGGTGCTTGCCCTCCTGGGGAACGCCTTGGAACCCATGTATGGCTTCAAGTCGCTCGCGGCCTTCAAATCCCGTTTCCAGCCCGAACACCGGACCCTGTACATGTACTACCAGGATCCCCTGTCCCTTCCGTCAATCGGCCTGGCGGTGGGCTCGGCCTACCTGCCGGGATTGTCCCCTGCCCGGAGCGCCGGACTGCTGCGCCACATGGTGGCCCGGGAACCGGCGCAGTGAATGCCATCCTGAGGACCGACATCACCGGTCCCGTGGTGATGTCCATAGCCATTGCGATCGGCGTCGGCTTCTTTCTCCTGCTGCTCCTTCGTCCGTCGTGGCGGTGGCTCAGGACCGCACTCCTGGCGATCCTGGTGGCCGGCCTGCTGGGCTGGCTGACAGTATGGCTCGTGGAGGACGTCATGGATGTCTTCCATGTGGGCCTGACCCCATGGGTGTGGTTCTGGTCCATCGCTGCGTTCGCTGCCCTCGGACTGGCGACGGTGAGCTTCAGGAGCAGCTCAGTCCGGCGGAAGGTACTGGCGGCTTTCTCCATCCCTGTTTTCCTCGTGGTCCCGGCACTGGGCATCAACACCGAGTTCGGTCTGAACAACACCTTGGGATCGGCCTTTGGCATCTCAACCGAGGGCCAGATCCAGCTGGAAAAGCCCAATCCGGACTCCGCCATACCAACCGGACCGCTGTGGCAGAACTGGGAGCCCCCGGCTGACATGCCCACGGCGGGCAGGGTGGGCACCCAGGTCATCCCGGCCACGGCCTCGGGCTTCAATGCGCGCCCGGCGGGCATTTATCTGCCACCTGCCGCGCTGACGGAGAACCCGCCACGGCTTCCGCTTTATGTGCTGATGATGGGGCAGCCGGGGCTGCCCGATCCCCAGTACGTGTCGGCTGCCCTGGACGATTTCGCGGCGAAGAACAAGGGCTTGGCGCCCATCGCGATCGTGGCAGACCAGATCGGACCGGACCAGGACGACACGCTTTGCCTGGACACGGCCAAATACGGGAACGTCGAGAAGTACATCAACGTGGACGTCGTCACGTGGGCCAAGGAAAACCTGAACATCTTCCCGGACCGCAAATACTGGACCATTGCCGGGTACTCCAACGGTGGACAGTGCGCCATTTCCTTCGCGGTAAAGTACCCGCAGATGTGGGGCAACGTGGTTGACATCTCCGGCGAAGAATTCCCCGGCGCCGAAGATCCGTCCGGGAACCTCGCGGAGATCTTCCACGGCGACCAGGCAGCGTACGATGCCCTGAAACCCATCAACATGATGAAGGGCCGGCAGTTCCCGGACACCACCGCCATCTTCACGGTCGGGTCCGACGACGTCACTTACGTAGCTGCCGCCAAGGCCGTTTCCGCGGCGGCCCGGGAGTCCGGCATGGCGGTGACGTATTACGAGATACCCAACGGGGGCCACGTAGGCATCGCGCTGAACGCAGGATTGACCAAGGGATTCGACGTGCTCTATCCGCGGCTGGGGCTGGCTCCTTGAGCCGCAACAGGCCGTCCGGCAGGCAATCCGGCCCCTGTTGCGCACCCGTCCCGAACGATAAAGTTGATGTGTGCCTCACTGGCAAGAACTGCAGCCGCTTCCGGCACCGTGGCAGCGCAGGGATGAACGCATCCTGCCGCTGTGGTGGGACAGGCTGTGCTCCGTCACGAGTCCCCAATCGGCGGCGCTCTATGCCGCAGGGCTTTTCACGGATGATCGTCGCCGCCCCATAGCCCAGTGGTACAATCCGGATGCTGATGCCGCCCTTTTGGTGGCCCCCGAGACGTCCCCCGAATGGCCTGTGCAGCGCTTCGGAATTTTCTACGCCCCGCCCGGGGGCGGCTTCACGCGCGTCTACTCGGCTCCGCACGAATGGCATCCACGGGAACCCCGGACGCCGCCCACCGAGCACGAAGCTTTTGAGGCGGCCGTCGCGGAGGCGGCCCGCTTCCTCCAAGTGGAGATGGACTTCGTGTAAAAAAATGAACCCCGCACCAGGAAGATCCGGTGCGGGGTTCTGTACGCTCCTCCGACTGGACTTGAACCAGTAACCCTTCGATTAACAGTCGAATGCTCTGCCAATTGAGCTACGGAGGAATGAAGCGGTAATTAGCTTAACAGGGGCTGGTCGAAAAACGAAATCGGCCCCGCATACCTCCCGGGGGTATAAAAAAACCCCCGTTCCGGCTGACCGGAACGGGGGTTTTGAGCGCTCCTCCGACTGGACTTGAACCAGTAACCCTTCGATTAACAGTCGAATGCTCTGCCAATTGAGCTACGGAGGAATGAAGCGGTAATTAGCTTAACAGGGGCTGGCCGAAAAGCGAAATCGGCTCTTCCGCGGGCTGCGACGCCCTCGGGAGAGCCTCACGCCTCGGCCCGAAGCGCCCGCCGCTGCATCTCCAACTGCATCAGCTCACGGTTCAGGCGCTGGAATTCTTCCGGGTACGCAGCCGCATCCAAGCGCTGCAGCTGCCCCATCTTGTCCGCTTTGATGCGGGTGATCTGCAACTCGAACAACCGGGCCAGAATGTCCCGGCAATACCTTTGCATCGCTTCGGGCGTGCTGGCCGGCAGCGGGGTGACGGCGAGCTCCGAGACGAGGGGACGCAAGGGGTCCGGCACTTCCTGCCGCACCCTTTCCACCCAGGCCACGGGGTCCGCTGCCTGGGCAACACCGGTTGCCCTGATTCCCGCATGAACAGCGGCATAGGCCGGCGTCGAGAAATGCGATGCTTCGAAGCGTTCCCAGTTCCCCCCGCCCAGGACGGAGGGTTCCTGAAGCACCACCTCGAGCGCCTGCCGCTCCATGCCCGCCACGGGATCGCGCGGGTCCGGACGGTTGAATGCCGGAGCGTTCGACGGCGGTGCTGTCGCCGCCGTCGGCTGCTCCGGCTGGCCGTTGGGGGTGCCACCTGAGGCAGCACGCTTGGCGGCAGCCCCTACGTAGCGGCTGACTTCCTCGATGGGCATGCCAAGCCACCCGGCGAGTTCCCGGGTGTAGGCAGGCCGGATTCCGGTGTCGCGGATTTGTGCCACCACAGGAGCGGCTTCGCGCAGGGCAGCCACCCGGCCCTCCACGGTATCCAGGTTGTGCTTGCGAAGGGTGGCGCGGATGGCGAACTCGAACAGGGGCTTGCGGCTGCTGATCAGCTCACGCACAGCAGGATCACCTTTGAGCTGGCGCAGGTCGCAGGGATCGGCGCCCGTGGGTTCCACCGCGACGTACGTCTGGGCGACGAAGCGCTGGTCTTCCTCGAACGCCCGCAGCGCCGCCTTCTGGCCGGCTGCGTCGCCGTCAAAGGTAAACACCACCTCTCCCCCGGTGCCGTCGTCGGAAAGCAGGCGCCGGGCGATCTTGATGTGTTCGGTGCCGAACGCGGTTCCGCACGTGGCCACCGCCGTCGTGATTCCTGCCAGGTGGCAGGCCATGACATCCGTATATCCCTCCACCACCACCAGCTGCCGGTCCTTGGCGATACTGCGTTTGGCGAGGTCGATGCCGTAGAGGACCTGGGACTTCTTGTACAGCGTGGTCTCGGGCGTATTCAGGTACTTGGGGCCTTGGTCGTCCTCGTAGAGCTTCCTGGCGCCGAAGCCGATGGTATCCCCCGCGATGTCGCGGATAGGCCAGATGAGCCTGCCGCGAAAACGGTCGTAGATGCCCCTGTTGCCTTCGGAAAACATGCCCGTCAGCTTCAGCTCCGCGTCCGTGAAGCCGCGGCCGCGGAGGTGCTTCAGCAGCGCGTCCCAGCCCTGCGGCGCGTACCCCACCCCGAAGTGTTCTGCCGCGGCGCGGTCGAATCCGCGGCCGTCCAGGAAGCTGCGGGCTTCCCCTGCACCGGGGGTCAGGAGTTGGGCACGAAAGAACTCGTCGGCAATTTTGTGGGCATCAAGGAGGCGCTGCCGCTTGCCCACTTCTTCGCGGCTGGGACCCGTTCCGCCGTCCTCGTACCGGAGCTCGTAGCCGATCCGGGCGGCGAGCTTTTCCACGGCCTCATGGAAAGAGCTGTGGTCCATTTTCTGGATGAAGGAAATGGCATCGCCGTCCTCCCCGCAACCGAAGCAGTGGTAGCGGCCTACCTGCGGGCGGACGGTGAAGGACGGGGAACGCTCATCATGGAAGGGACACAATCCCTTGAAACTGCCCAGCCCGGCCGTCTTGAGGGTGACGTAGCCATCGACGATTTCCTTGATGTCCGTGCGCTGGCGTACTTCGTCGATATCTTCACGTTTGATCAAGCCAGCCACGTGACCATCCTAGTGCTTACCACAGCGACGGCAGGCTCCCTACCAAACGTTCGTACATGGCCAACGCCGAGCCGTCCGTCAGCGAGGCAACCTGGTCGATCACCACACGCAGCCTTGCGCCGTCGTCGACGGCGGCCCGCCAGTCAGCAGCGAACATGGGCTCCAGGTGACGGTCGCCGGTGGCATTAAGGACTCCGACCAAGGCGTGCAGGACTTCGCGCTGGCGCTCGTACACGGGTTGCCGGTGGTCAGTGGAGATGACGAACGTCGTTGCCAGCCCCTTGAGGACCGCAATTTCAGTGACGGTCTCCTCGGGCACCATGAGCTCGGCACCGTACCGCGTGAGGTTGGCCGGGCCGAAGTGCGCCCGGGTGGTCTCCATGGCACTTTGGCAGAACCGGCCGATCAATTGGCTGGTCATGTCCTTCAACGCGGCCATGGACTTGCGGCTGCCATCGGCTTCCCGGACCCACACACGGGTGGCTTCCAGGCGTGCCAGGGCGGCATCGATCTCGGCGGGATCGTTATGCGGCAGGTACCACTGTTGGGTGTAGCCGACGACGCGTGCGCGGTGGTCCGGGTTGTCCATCCATTTGAGCTGGAAGTGTCCGGCCACGATGGCATCCTCCACGTCATGGACAGAGTAGGAAATATCGTCGGCCAGGTCCATCACCTGGGCTTCGATGCACGAACGGTTGCCTGGGGCGCCTTCGCGGAGCCACTCGAACACCGGAAGGTCGTCCTCGTAGGCGCCAAACTTGCTGGTGCGGTGGCCGTGGATGACGGGGGCATCCAACGCTGACCACGGGTACTTGGAGGCGGCATCGAGACTCGCACGGGTGAGGTTGAGCCCGGCAGGACGGCCGCCGTCGGTCAGGACTTTGGGCTCCAGCCGCGTGAGCAGGCGCAGGGTTTGCGCGTTCCCCTCGAATCCGCCGATTGCGTGGGCAACCTCGTTCAATGCCGATTCGCCGTTGTGGCCGAACGGCGGGTGGCCGAGATCGTGGCTCAGGCAGGCTGTGTCCACGACGTCGGGGTCGCACCCCAGCGAACGCCCGAGTTCCCGGCCCACCTGGGCGACTTCCAGGCTGTGGGTCAGCCTGGTCCGGACGAAGTCGTCCGTATCCGGGGCTACCACCTGGGTCTTCGCCCCCAGCCTCCGAAGGGCGGAGGAATGCAGGACCCTGGCGCGGTCACGTTCAAAGTCCGAGCGGTAGGTGGTCTTGCTCGGCTCTTCGACCCAACGCGCCGAGTCCGCCTCGGTGTAACCGGGGATCGCTTGGACATAGTTGCCTGCGTTGCCGGTGCGGCCGATTATCGCTTCGGTTCCCATGGGTCTCTGCCTCCTTCAAGCGCCGGGCGGGTGCCTCTTGAGCCAGTCTTTCACGCGGAAAGCTACCCGCCTGACACGTCCAGCTCGGCAGCGGCGATGTCGGCACTTTGTTCAGCGTTCAGCTGGCGGCTGTCCAGCCAGTCCTTGGGCAGGGCGGGCCGTTTGGGCGAGCCGGCACGCCCCCGGGGGCCTTCCGAATCGACGCCCGGGTACGGCAGGTCCAGGTCCAGCTGGTCCAGGAGTTCCCGCAAGACCGCCAGGGTGGGAACCGTGGCCAGCTTGGCGCGGAGCTCCCCGCCCACGACGTAGCCCTTGAAGTACCAGGCCATGTGCTTGCGGATCTCCCGCAGGGCCTTGTATTCGTCGTTGCCGAACGTCTCCACCATGAGCTCGGCGTGCCGGTAGACGCCCTCAGCCACTTGGCGCAGGCCAGGACGGTGCCGCTGGTCGCTGCCTTCGAACGCTGCCTGAAGGTCACCGAACAGCCACGGACGCCCTTGGCAGCCGCGTCCCACAACAACGCCGTCGACGCCGGTCTCCCGGACCATGCGGACAGCGTCCTCCGCGGACCAGATGTCGCCATTGCCCAGGACCGGGATGTCCGGGAGGGCCTCGCGCAGGCGCGCGATCGCGGACCAGTCAGCCTGGCCCGAGTAGAACTGCGCCGCAGTGCGGCCATGAAGTGCGACGGCGGCAACCCCGGAATCGCGGGCAATCCGACCGGCCTCGAGGTACGTCAGGTGGTCCTCGTCGATGCCCTTGCGCATCTTGATGGTCAGCGGCAGCCCGCCCTTGGAGGCTTCCTTGACTGCCGTTTGCACGATCGCGGTGAAAAGGTCGATCTTCCACGGCAGCGCGGATCCACCGCCGCGGCGCGTGACCTTGGGCACAGGGCACCCGAAGTTGAGGTCGATGTGGTCCGCACGGTCTTCCTCCACCAGCATCCGGACTGCTGCGCCCACGGTCTTGGGGTCAACGCCGTAGAGCTGAACCGACCGGACTTTTTCATCCTCATCGTGGGAAATGATGCGCAGCGATTCCGGAGTCCGCTCCACCAGGGCGCGGGAGGTCACCATCTCCGCTACGTAGAGCCCGCCTCCGTACTCACGGCACAGGCGGCGGAAGGCGGAGTTGGTGATTCCGGCCATGGGAGCAAGGATCACCGGGGTGTCCACGGTGATCCCGCCAAGCTGCAATGGCGGAAGTTCAAGCTTTGGGGTGGGGGGCGTTGCTACGACGGTCACTTATCCATTGTTGCAAATCAGGGCAAATCGGCCGATCCCGCTGATCCCGATCAGTCCGATCCGGCCTCGCGGCGCTCGGCCTGGCGCCTGGCCCGCCTGCTGCCGGGGCTGGCCGGTGACCCGCCGTCGGCGGCTGTGCCGCCCTGGTGTGTCCCGGCGTCGTGTGTGTCGTCCGGAGTGGAACCGACGACGGCGGCCGCGGCAGCCAGGGAACCGGCGTCGTTGACGTCGTCCGGGCCCACGGCAGACGTGCCGGCCAACCGCCGCATGCCCGTCGCCTTGACGACAAGCACTGCGATGAAAGTGGTGACCGGAATCGCGAGGACCAGGCCGATGGAGCCAACGAGCGTGCGGATGACTTCCTCCGAGAGTTCGGCGCTGGTGAGTGCCTCGGCGAGGGGGCGGTCGTACAGCATGACGATGATGAGGATGGGAAGTGCGGCACCGGCGTAGGCGAACGCGATGGTGTAAACGGTGGACGCGATGTGGTCCCGGCCGATCCTCATGGCGGAGGTGAAGAGTTTCCGTGCCGTGGTGTCCGGGGCGAGTTCGTAGAGCTCCCACACCGCCGAGGACTGGGTGATGGTCACGTCGTTAAGCACTCCAAGCCCGGAGATGATGAGGCCGCAAAGGATGATGCCGGAAATGGAGATGTTCCCGGACATGTTCACGAGCGTCGCGGCATCATGGTTGCCCACGCCCGCGAGGTTCGCGGCGTCGGTGGCCCACGCCGCCAGGAGCGCAGTGATTCCCAGCCCGAAAATCGTGCCCAGCAAGGCGGTGGATGTCCGGGCGGAGAAGCCGTGGGCGAAGTAGGGCACCCCGATCATGATCACCGTGGAACCCACCAACGCCAGCAGGAGTGGCGGCTTGCCCTCCACCAGGCCCGGAAGGATGAAGCTGACCAGGACGGCGTACGCGCCCACCAGGCCCAGCAGGGCCCGGAAGCCGCGCCACCGGGCGACGGCGATCACCACGACGGCGTACAGGACGGCCAGCAGGGTGATCGGGACGTCGCGGACAAAGTCCACAAAGACGAACGATGGCGAACCATTGCTTGCCGCCGCGCCCTGGACGCCGGAGAGATTCAGGTAGCGGATGGAGTCGCCCACGTCGACGCCGTGGGACTTGGCGACATCCGGGTTGATGACCACCTTGACGGGTTCACCGCCCTTGTCCGGCTCGGTGAAAGCAAAAGTGCATTCCGAGCCGCCGGACTGGCCGCCCGCTTCACCGGTGGCCTGCCCGGTCTGGGTGCAGCTCTCTTGGACCACCCTTTGAATCTTGCCGGTGTCGAACGTGACCCCCGGGGCTGCCTGGTAGGGACTCGCGAACGAGATCCCTTCCCGGCTGCCCGAGGGCCACATCAACACCATGGCCACGAGCGTCAACACGCCCAACGGAACCAGCACGGCCGCGAGGAGCCAGTTGGCCCGTTTGCGGGAGGCGACCGCTTCAGCGGTCGGAGCTGAAGTACCGGAGTGCGGGTGTCCGTGGCCCATCAGGAATACAACCTCGAGTTCAGTCGCTGACGATCAGTGTGTCCGCGCCGCGTACATGCGCTTTGCCGGATTCAAGCAACGGTTCCAGGACGGCGCCGAGGGCAGTCATGGATTCGTCCGCTTCCAGCAGCACCGGGTGCTGGTACGCAATGAGGGCCAGCAGGTCCCGGACGGCTGATTCGGCATCTTCCGCGGACAGCTCGGGATCGTGGCCGAGGAACACGTCCGAGGGCTCTTCCGAGTTCCCCTGGGCATAGCTGATGGCAAACGCCTGGAGCTTGCCCTTCTTCGAAGCGGGCACACCGGCTCCAAAGGCGCTGGCCTTCGGCGCACGGAGCACAATCGCACCGTGAGCCCCGGTCAGGTCATGCAGGAACAGGCGCTGGACGGTGGCGATACTGAGCTCTCCCGGGCTGTCCCAGTGGTGCACGGCAGAGTAGTACCGTCCTACGACGTCGCTCAGTTCCACCGAACCGGTGGCCAGGTCTTCCACGCGCTCGGACGCGGCTTCTTCCGAGCCGTCACCGAACCTTGGCAACTTCAGCGGCTCGGGATCCACCACCACAAGCCTGGAGCGCTGGATGGGGGCAAGCCCGGCCGCCTGCGCAAAGGCCGCACCCGGCGTTCCCGGCTCCACCTTGCTGCGGAGCTTGGAAACGCCCGACGGCGAGTTCGCGGCTTCGCGGCGCAGCATGGCCAGGAGCGTGGCGCCTATGCCCGAGTGACGGTGATCCTTGGCAACCTCGATGTAGGCCCACAGCCGTTCAGGATGCAAGGAAGCCTCATGGACCACGCCTGCTGCCACCGGAATGCCGACTCCGTCCACGACGTCCTCAGCCACGATGCACCGGCGCCACGGCTGGTTGCTTGACGGCGCCAGTGCAGCACGGAACTGCTCCGCGGGCAGGGTCTCAGGGTCTCCCCAGATCTCCAGGAGGGCGAGGTCGTCGCCCTCCTTCCATTCGCGGTACTCGATGGCCACTGCTAGGCGCCGATCAGGCGGGCTGCCAGGTAGGACTCCACCTTGTCCAAGGAGACGCGCTCCTGGCTCATGGTGTCGCGCTCACGGATGGTCACGGCCTGGTCTTCGAGGGTGTCGAAGTCAACGGTGATGCAGAACGGAGTGCCGATCTCATCCTGACGGCGGTAGCGGCGGCCGATGGCGCCGGCATCGTCGAAGTCAATGTTCCAGTTCTTCCGCAGCTGGGCGCCCAGGGCCTTGGCCTTCGGGGACAGGTCCTCGTTGCGGCTCAGCGGCAGGACAGCGGCCTTGACCGGCGCAAGGCGGGGGTCAAGCTTCAGGACCGTGCGGACATCGACGCCGCCCTTGGCGTTGGGTGCCTCGTCCTCGGTGTAGGCATCGATGAGGAACGCCATGAAGGAACGGGTCAGGCCTGCCGCGGGCTCAATCACGTACGGCGTGTAGCGTTCGTTGGTGGCCTGGTTGAAGTAGCTCAAGTCAGTGCCGGAGGCCTTGGCGTGGGTGGAGAGGTCAAAGTCGGTGCGGTTGGCGATACCTTCCAGCTCGCCCCACTCGGAGCCCTGGAAACCGAAACGGTATTCGATGTCCGTTGTGCCCTTGGAGTAGTGGCTCAGCTTCTCCTGCGGGTGCTCAAAGAAGCGGAGGTTTTCTTCGCGGATGCCCAGGCCCGTGTACCAGGCCATGCGCTCCTTCATCCAGTACTGGTGCCATTCCTCGTCCGTGCCGGGCTCGACGAAGAATTCCATCTCCATCTGCTCGAACTCGCGGGTACGGAAGATGAAGTTGCCGGGGGTGATCTCGTTGCGGAAGGACTTGCCGATCTGTCCGATGCCGAACGGCGGCTTCTTCCGGGACGTGGTGAGCACGTTGTTGAAGTTCACGAAGATGCCCTGCGCCGTCTCCGGGCGCAGGTAGTGCAGGCCTTCCTCGCTGGCCACCGGGCCAAGGAAGGTCTTCAGCAGGCCGGAGAACTCCTGGGGTTCGGTCCACTGCCCGCGGGTTCCGCAGTTGGCGCAGGCGATGTCCGCCAAGCCGTTTTCCGCGGGGCGGCCCTTCTTTTCCTCGTACTCTTCTTCGAGGTGGTCGGCCCGGTAGCGCTTGTGGCAGGAGAGGCACTCCACCAGGGGATCGGAGAAGACCTCCACGTGGCCGGATGCTTCCCATACCTGGCGGGGCAGGATCACCGAGGAATCCAGGCCCACCACGTCTTCACGGCCGCGGACAACACTCTGCCACCACTGGCGCTTGATGTTTTCCTTCAGCTCTGCACCGAGGGGACCGTAGTCCCACGCAGAGCGGGAGCCACCATAGATCTCACCGGCCTGGAACACGAAGCCCCTCCGCTTGGAGAGGGAAATGACCTGGTCGAGGACGGATTTTGCTGCCATGGGGTACTCCATATTTCTACAGGGCCGCTGGGTGCGGTCCGCGGTTGCTTGGGACAATGCCTGTTCTAGCCTACCGGCCTTTGGCGCCTGGCCTTCCGGGGAAGGATCCCCTGGGCCAGGGAAGGCTGGCCACGACGATCGCGGCCAGCGTCAAGAGCGTGCCCAGCACCGTGGGCAAGGCGACCACCGTGCCCGCAGTGGGGATCACGACGTCGAGCACCAAGGACCCCACCAGTTGCCCGGCGATCATGCCAAGCCCGGTGACCAGCACGCCAAGGCTCCGCACCAGCAGGGCCGCCAGGCCGATGGCGATGCATCCCAACGGTCCGCCGGCGTAGTACCACCACTCGGAGGGAAGGGAGTTCCCGGCCCCGGCTACCGCGAGCTTGATCAGCAAGGCCACCCAGAGGACAAGGGCACCGGCCAGGAAATTGACGAGCGTGGCCGCGATGGGGGTGCCGTAGTGGACGGTGGCGGTCCCGTTCATGGCCTGTTGGAAGCTCATGAGGAAACCCGCCACCAAAGGCAGGATGACCGGCAGCACCAAAGCGCCGACGTCGGCCGTTCCACCAAAGCGCGGGGACACGGCCCAGGCGACCGCGGCCACGGTGAGGACGCTTCCCAGGACCCGTACGCCCGTGATCGACCGCTTGCCGCCGGGAGCGATGCCCATGCGGTCCACCAGCAGGCCGCTGAGGGTCTGTCCGGTAACGGTGGCAACGGTGAACAGCGCGACGCCCAGCAAGCCGACCGTGAAGGATTGCGCAAAAACGAAAAGGGCGCCGACGGCCCCGGCCATGACGTAGTACGGCGGGAAGCTGCGGTTGCGGACGGCCGGGAGAATACTCTGCAGCCCCGACCTGCCTTTGGGCGTAGCGAGCGAGATAGCCGCAATCACCACCAGGCCTGTGGTGAAGCTCACCACGGAAGCGGTAATGCCGTCCTCGAGCTTGACGGCGAGCGCCCCGTTAATGCGGCCTTGGAGCGGCAGGACCAGGCCTGTCACCAGGGCAAGCGGCAGCCCGAGGGCAAGCGGAAAGGCGGGACGGTGGGAAGGATTCGGCACTGTCACCACACTACTTCAGGCATTATTGCTCTATGAGCAATCCCGAAATCGAAGAGATTCCCATCCGCGACGACATGATCCGCCTGGGCCAACTGTTGAAGCTTGCCAACCTGGTGGAGGACGGGGTCGAGGCGACGGAGCTCATCAAGAACGGACTGGTCAAGGTCAACAACGACATCGAAGAACGCCGCGGCCGCCAACTCCATCCCGGCGACACCGTCACAGTGAACGGCCAGACGGTCAGGATCGCCGGCCGTTCCTAGCCAAGTACCTTGTGGGTGAGGAATTCGCCCACGTGGCCGATTTCCTGCTGGTTGATGCCGTGCCACATTCCCGTGTAAAGCACCTTGGTGAGGTCCACATGCTTGCGGACCCAGCCCATGGTGTATTCGATCTTGTCCGGAGTGATCACCGGATCCTGCTGGTCGCGTCCCCAGAACATCGGCACCGAGCCGTCCAGTTCGTCGTCGCGGAAGTCCGCGTCAGCTCCGGCGTCGATCACGAAGCCTGAAAGCCCGACGACGGCAGCGAAGTCGGCGGGCCGGTACCGGAGCATGGTGGTTGCCATGGCCATGCCCATGGAGAACCCCAGCAACGTCACGGACGAGTGGTTCGCCTTGACGGTGTCCAACCATTCGAGGGCGTACTCTGCCGCCAGCTTCACGGCGTCCAGGGAGTAGTCGATCGAGGCAGTCAGCGGGAACCACGTGAACCCGGGGCCCATGGGCATGGGAGCCCGCAGGGAGGCCACGACGAAGTCGGCGGGCAGCAGGCCGGCGAGGCTGAAGAGATCGTCCTCGTTGGAGCCGTATCCATGAAGCAGGACCAGAAGGGGCTTGCCGGCCCGTTCGGCTTCGTCATGGGACCACAGGACAACGGGTGCGGGAAAAGCTACGGCTTCAGTCATGGGTCCATTCTTGCAGTTACCCGCGGGTAACAACTTACGGTCGCGTAGGTTCGCATGTACGGGGCAGGATATGAATCGTGAGTGAGAGCAATTCATTGGTGACGCCCGGAGGAACTGTCCAAAAGCATCCCTGGAGCCGGTACGTGGCGCTGGGAGATTCGTTTACCGAAGGCATCGGAGATCCTGAACCCGGGAGCCCGGGCGGGTTCCGCGGCTGGGCCGATCGCGTGGCCGAGGAACTCGGGCGAGGGCATGCCGATTTCGCCTACGCCAACCTCGCCATCCGCGGGCGCCTGCTGCAGCAGATCGTGGACGAACAGGTGGGGCCGTGCCTGGAACTCAAGCCGGATCTGGTGTCCATTTCGGCTGGCGGCAACGATCTCATCCGCCCCGGCGGGGACCCCGATCTGCTGGCCACCAAGCTCGATGCCGCCGTCCAGGAGCTCAGCTCGGGCGGCGCCACCGTGGTGCTGTTCAATGGCCCTGACACGGCGTCCTCGGTGCTTGGCCGGATCCGCGGCAAGGTAGCCATCTACAACGAGAACCTGCGAACCGTCGCCGCCCGGCACGACGCAGTGGTCGCCGACATGTGGTCCCTGCGGCAACTCGCTGATCCGCAGATGTGGGACGTGGACCGACTGCATTTCTCGCCGTTGGGCCACCACACGATCGCCACCATGGTGCTGGAGGCACTGAACGTGCCGCACACGCTGGAACCGATGGCACCCAAACCCCTCCCGCCGCGCACATGGCGCGAAGCCCGGTCCTCCGACCTCGTGTGGGCCCGCGAGTACTTCGTTCCGTGGGTCATCCGCAGGTTACGGCACCAATCTTCCGGGGACGGCATCACGCCAAAGCGCCCGACGCCGGGTCCCGTTTCAAGTGCTAACTGACCATGAGGATACTCACAAAACTCATAAGCCTCACCAGGAGCGCCAAACTCACAAAACTCACAACGACTCATAAGCTTGATACATGATCGAGAATCCATTCAGGCCCTCAGCAGGAGCAACTCCTCCGGAAATCATTGGACGGTCAGGCCTGCTTGATGAGTTCAAATACGGTTTGCGGCTTGGTTCCGGGGCACCGGGACTGCTCACGATCTTCACCGGAGCCCGCGGGATCGGCAAGACGGTGATGCTCGGGGAGGTCCATGACGCCGCCCGCCAAGAAGGCTGGGCAGTCATCGCGGAGACTGCAACGGAAGGCTTCATGGGTCGCGTCGGCGAGGAAATGCTCAGCCTGACCCAGGAACTTGGCAGCGGTCCGCAGAACCGGCGGATCACCGCCATCGGCGCCGCAGGATTCAGCATCACCACCCAGTTGGCACCCGAACGCCAAGTAGCATGGCGCAAGCTCGGCGAAGAACTTCTCCACATCCTCGACAACAAACACACCGGCCTGATCATCACGGTGGATGAAATCCACGCCGCCGACCGCAACGAACTCGCTCAATTGGCGGCCAGCGTCCAGCACTTCATCCAGGACCGGATGCCGATCGGCCTGGTATTCGCCGGACTGCCTGCAGCCGTATCCGACCTGCTCAATGAAGGCGTTGCCACGTTCCTGCGCCGGGCCGACAAAATCGACCTCCATGCGGCGGGCATCCGCGACGTTGAACGGTCTTTCGCCTCCATCTTCGCCACCGCCGGCTTCCGTGTCCCGCCCCACCTGGTCCAAAAGGCAGCCGAGTCGACCGGTGGCTACCCCTTCTTGATCCAGCTCGTCGGCTACTTCCTCTGGCGCGAAGCGGAAAATAACAACGGCACGCTGACAGATGCCGAGGCGGACCGCGCGGTACAGGCCGCCCACAGGCGCAATGCCCGCACGGTCATCGAAGCCGCACTCTCAACCGTGTCGGCAAAGGACCTCCAGTTCCTTCGCGCAATGGCGCAGGATGACGGTCCTTCGATCGCCGGAGACCTTGGAGAGAGGCTGAAGGCAAAGACCAATCTAGTCGCCAACTATCGCTCGCGCCTGCTCGCCGCCGGCCTGGTGGAACCTGCCGGCCACGGGAAGATCGATTTCGCGATACCGGGCCTTCGACAGTATTTGCGCAATCTGAACACAGACTAGTCATCTCACGGTACTAGTGCGCCGAGCCCGATCCCGTAGGCTGCCAAAACAAGTCATCGGTGTAGGCTCGTATCAAGGGCCTGGGCTTCGTATACATCTTGATGGGATCATTTTTCGCGTTCGGAGCTCTCTGGACCCTACTCACGTCGGCAAAGTAGTTCTCTTTTTGGTTTGTCTGGCGCTCCCCAACCTGGAGGTTTGATGGTTGGGCTGCCGCGGCGGCGAAGCCCTGACGCGACGGGGCTAAGCTGGGATAGGACCTAGGAGGGCTCCACTGTGAACAATCTGATCTTCTGGATCATCGTCTGCTCATGGGTGATTCCAGTTGGAATCCGCATGTACAACCGGTCCAAGGCGCGCCGAATCCATAACGACGGCTTCCGTGGCTACCCGCCGCAGAACCTTCCCGGGCCAGGCTACCCGCCGCAGAACTACCCCGGCCAGGCCTATCCGCCGCAGAACTACCCCGGGTATCCGACGGGACCCGCCGACATCGGCCCGGCTGATGCAACGCCGCCGGAGGTACCGCCGTCGGGCGCTTCACCACAGGTGCCGCCCCCGGCAAGTGGAGGCTCTGCGCCGCAGGGCTACCGGGCGCGGAAGCTCGCAGAGCTGGACGCGAAGTTCAGCAACGGCGAGATCGCCATGGAGGACTACATGAAGCAGCGCGGCGAGATCATGAACGGCTGAAGTCTTCGGCAAAGAAGGCTGCGCCCAGCTGGCCCGCGAGCTGGCCGATCTCCGTGAGGAAGCCGTCGTGCCCGATGGGGGCTTCGATGATGTGGACCGGGACGTCGCCCGGCAAGGCTTCGGCGAGTTCGTGCGACTGTGCCGGGAAGTAGAGCCGGTCGGAGTTCACGGCCGCCACAAAAAACTGTGCCGTGGCCCGGGACAACGCTTCCTTGAGCGGGCCGCGTCCCCGCCTGACGTCGTGGGACATCAGGGCCTCGGTGATCGCGATGTAGCTGTTGGCATCGAAGCGGCGCACCAGCTTGGTGCCCTGGTGGTCCAAGTAACTCTCCACCTGGTAGCGCCCCCGCTCCCCCAGCACGGCGGCGGCCAGCGGTTTCTCCTGCGGCTGCGCTTCCCGGCCGAAGCGGAGGTCCAGCTCCAGCGCGGAACGATACGTGATGTGGGCAATCCGCCGCGCCAAGGCAAGGCCGGTTTCAGGTGCCGGGCCATGGTAGTAGTCACCGTTGTTGAAGTTCGGATCCTGGCGGATTGCGAGCGTCTGTGCCTGCGCAAACGCGATCTGCTCCGCGGTGCTGTAGGCACCTACGGAAATCACGGCGCAGCGCTCCACCCTGTTCGGGAAGGTCACTGCCCATTCCAAGGCGCGCGCCCCGCCCATCGAGCCGCCCAGCACTGCATGCCACTGCCGGATCCCCAAGGCGTCGGCGAGCCGGGCTTCGGCCACTGTGCTGTCGCGCAGGGTCACCAGTGGGAAACGGGAGCCCCAGGGCTTGCCGTCCGGGGCTTGCGACGACGGCCCTGTGCTGCCGTAGCAGCCGCCCACGATGTTGATGGAAATGACAAAGAACCTGTTGGTGTCGATCGTTGCGCCCGGGCCAACGAGCTGCTCCCACCAGCCTTCCTCGTCCGAGGCGCCGCGTGCAACATGCGTACTACCCGTCAGGGCGTGCTCCACGAGGACGGCGTTTGAGGCGTCGGCATTGAGCTTGCCCCAGGTCTCATAGGCCAGGACAACGTCCGGGAGAAACCCGCCGGCTTCCAGCTCCAGGGAACCCACGCGGGCGTATTTGACGGTTCCGTCCTGTTCTTCCGACGTGGGAAGGGATGTAGCAGTAATGGTCATTCCTTTGACACCTAAACCTCGCGCTTGCCCGCCGCCGTTATTGCGGCCGGCCAGGTCCTCACCCGGGGCACCCCACCGCGGAGGAGGGTTGCCGGCCAGCAAGCCGGGGCTGATCGCTGGCACTCATGACCTAACACCTAGAGTTTAGGAAGAGAACGGCCGTTCTGGCGAAGAATGTGACAGCAGTATGACGGTTCAGGGCGTTTTAGTTCACGAACGCGCACGTGAAGGGGCCGCCCGGCGAAGAATCCTCAATCCGGGCGGCCCGCCGCGACGCACGTCAGGCGGGTTCAGGCACCCTTTGCCGCGCGGAATCCTGCCTCGAGATCGGCAATGATGTCATCGATGTGCTCGATTCCCACGGACAGGCGGACGAGGCCCGGGTTCACTCCGGCAACAGCCTGCTGTTCCGCGGTCAGCTGGCTGTGGGTGGTCGACGCCGGGTGGATGACCAGGGAACGGACATCACCGATGTTTGCCACATGGGAGTGCAGTTCCAAGGCATCGACGAAGCGCTTGCCGGCTTCGACGCCACCCTTGATGGTGAAGGCAACAACGGCTCCCGTGCCGCGGGGACCGTACTTGCGGCCACGGTCGTACCAGGGGCTTGACGGCAGGCCCGCATAGGCGACCGCTTCGACGTCGTCACGGGCTTCAAGCCATTCGGCCACCTTGGTGGCGTTGGCCACGTGACGCTCCACCCGCAGGCTCAAGGTTTCCAGGCCTTGGGCAATAAGGAAGGCGTTGAACGGCGATACTGCGGAACCAAGGTCGCGCAGCAACTGGACGCGGGCCTTCAGGATGTAGGAAAGGTTGGCGCCGAGGGCGCCGTCCTTGCCGAGGTCGCGGGCGTAGACCAGGCCGTTGTAGCTGGGGTCGGGAGTGTTGAAGTTCGGGAAGCGCTCCGGGTCCTGGCTGAAGTCGAAGTTTCCGGAATCCACGATCACCCCGGCAATGGCAGCACCATGGCCGCCCAGGTACTTGGTAGCCGAGTGGACCACAATGTCCGCACCCCACTCGATGGGACGGATCAGGTAAGGCGTGGAAAGCGTGTTGTCCACGATCAGCGGGACACCCGCTTCATGGGCAACCGCGGCGACGCCTTCGATGTCCAGCACGTCCTGGCGGGGGTTGGAAACAACTTCGCCGAAGAAAAGCTTGGTGTTGGGCTGCACGGCGTTGCGCCACTGCTCCAGGTTGTCCGGATCCTCGACGAAGGTCACGGAAATACCGAACTTCTTCAGGGTGTGCGCCAGGAGGTTGTAGGTTCCGCCGTACAGGCTGGGGCTCGCCACCACGTGATCGCCGGCCTCAGCGATGTTCAGGATCGCGAAAGTCTCCGCCGCCTGGCCCGAGCTGAGCAACAGGGCCCCGAGCCCGCCCTCAAGGCTCGCAATGCGCTGTTCCACTGCGTCCTGGGTGGGGTTGCCAATGCGGGTGTAGATGGGAGCCAGTTCCGCCAACGCGAACCGGTTGGCGGCACTCTCAGCACTGGGGAACACGAAGGAAGTGGTCTGGTAAATCGGCAACGAGCGCGCACCGGTTGCAGCATCCGGCTCCTGGCCTGCGTGGATCTGGCGGGTTTCGAAAGACCATCCCTGGGACATGACTGGCTCCTCTTCGTAGCGCATGGGTTTAGTAACGGGGAGTGCTTGGAACTGCGGCCAGTCTAGGAAGCCGGCACGGAATTACCCACCTTTATGACGAAGACAGTATTTTTCGGTCTTTCCGCGACGCGACAGGGCCGGGGTCGGCGCCACGCCTCAGGGCACGCCGTAACATCCCACCTTAGTTAGGCACGACTTAGCTGAGACCCGAATCACAAAGTGCCAAGATGAAGCCATGCGCATGGATCACGTCTCTTACGCTTGTGAAAAAGATGGCCTCCTGGCCACTACCGAACGAATTTCCGCAGCACTGGGAGTGGACGCAGTCCGGGGCGGAGTGCACCCCCGCTTCGGCACCCGGAACATGATCATTCCCTTGGCGGACAGCAAATACCTTGAAGTCGTGGAGGTCCTGGACCACCCCGCTTCGGATAAGGCACCCTTTGGCCAGGCAGTCCGGGCACGCTCGGCAGCCGGCGGCGGATGGATGGGCTGGTGCGTCGCCGTTGACGACCTTGCCCCGTTCGAAGCACGCCTCGGCCGCTCCGCAGTACCGGGCAACCGCAAGTTCCCGGACGGCCGCGAACTCGTGTGGCAGCAGATCGGCATCCTCGGCTTGATCGCCGACCCGCAAGTGCCGTACATGCTCAAGTGGGAAGGCGACCCCTCCCTGCACCCGTCCAAGGTTTACGAGAGCGACGTCAAGATGTCCAGCCTCACCATCGCCGGTTCCGCAGAGCGCGTGACCGAGTGGTTGGGTGAACCCGTGGAGAAGCCGCTCGAGGACGTCGCCGTCCAGTGGATGGCACCGCACGGAACCCCCGGCATCATGTCCGTCACTTTCGAAACCGCCGCAGGAGCCGTCACCATCTGACGCTGTTCCACACAATACTTCGGCCGCCATCAGCGGGTGCCAATGACGTCACCCACCGATGGCGGCCGAATACCTTTAAGGGGCGGGTCCGGGCCTCCAGGCCCACAGGCCTCCCGGCCCTACGCCTACCCGGTCAGCCCAGCCCCACGGCCTTCCCAAAGAGGCTGAAGCCGACGAATGCCACGATGTCCAGCAGCGCGTGGGCTATCACCAGCGGCAACACGCGCTTGGTCTTGGTATAAAGCCACGCGAACACCAAGCCCATGACCACGTTGCCGATGAACGGACCGAACCCTTGGTAGAGGTGGTAGCTGCCCCGCAGCAACGCGCTGACCACGATTGCCGCGGCTGTGCTCCACCCGAACTTGCCGAAACGGTCCAGCAGGTAGCCCACCACAATGACTTCTTCGACGATCCCGTGGCGGATGGCGGAGAGCACCAGCACAGGCACGGTCCACCAGTACGTGTCCAAGCCGCTGGGTATGATCGCCGTGGTGATGCCCAGCGCCCGGCCTGCGGCATACAGGCCAAGGGACGGAATCCCGATGGCCGCTGCCAGGCCGAGGCCTTGCAGCGCATCCTTGCCTGGCCGGGCGAAGTTGAAGCCAAGACGGGCAAATGCTGATCCTCCCGAGGCTTGGAGGGACAGGAAGTAGAAAACCAGGACCACCGGCACCAGGGCGAACAGGATGTCCAGCAATTGGTAGGTGAGGTCGAAGTACTCGCGCGTGCTTTGGGACCTGTTGAGCGTCGAGGTTGCCTCCGACAACGGCGCCCTGGTCATCTTGTCCAGGAGCTGGACCACCGAATACACGGCAGACTGGCCCAGCGAAAGACCCAGGACAATGAGTACTTCGGCGCGCAGGCGGCGTCGTGAGGCTAGGAGCATGTTCCTATCTTGCCTTCAGATCCTGTTGCTTCCCCGGGAGCTGTCAGTCCGCAAGGTGCGTGGCGGCGACGATGACCTCGGTCCCCTTGGCTTCAAACGCCGCGCGGTCTGCGGGCTTGATCCCGGAGTCCGTAATGAGGTGCCGGAACTCATAGCCGGCCATCGCGGCAAAGGCCCTGTGCCCCACCTTGGAGGAGTCAGCGAGCACGTAGGACTCCGTGGCCCTCCCCGCCATGACCGTATTCACCATGGCTTCGCCCTCATCGGTGATGGTGGGTCCCAGCTCCGGGTCCACTCCGTTGACGCCGATGAACGCGATGTCCAAGGCCACTTTCTGCATGATGACATCCGTGTAAGGTCCCACGAGTTCATAAGAACGCGGATTGAGGATCCCGCCGGTCACCATGATCTTGATGTGGGGCCGCACTGCCAGTTGCGCGGCGATGTTGATGGCGTTGGTGACCACCGTGAGGGTGGGCCGGTTGGAGGGGGCGTTGAGGTCCTCCCTGGTGGAGAGGATCTGGGCCAAGGCCGTGTTGGTTGTTCCCCCGCTGAGCCCGATGACGGCGCCGGGTCCGATCAGCTCGGAGGCCGCCTGGGCGATCGCCTGCTTGGCCTCGGCGTGGTCGTCACGGTTGTAACGGCCCGGAAGGTCATAGGCAACAGAGCCCGTGGTCGCCCCGCCCCTGGTCCGGCTCAGCAGGCGCTGCTTGGCCAGGCTGTCCAGGTCCCGTCGCGCCGTTGCCGGCGACACCCCGAGCCGGGTCACGATGTCCTCGACCTCGATCCGGCCGGACTCGGCCAGGAGGTCCAGGATGGCGGTCAACCGGTCGGTGCGGGTCATGACTAGCCTTTCACGGTCCGGCTATTTCGCCTTGGCGAACAGCGTGAGCATACGAGCAGATTCCAACACCAAGGCGTCCCGCCCTGCCTTGATGTACTTTCGGGAATCCACCACTGCTGGGTTGGCATCGAGGTACTCACGGACGGCGCGGGTAAAGAACCCGTTCAAATGTGTGGATACGTTGATCTTAGTCATACCAGCGGCAATAGCCGCTACGAGCGTCCCGTCTGTGACGCCGGAGGAGCCATGCAATACCAAAGGCTTCCCGATGGCGGACTTCAGTTTGGTGATCAGGTCCAGGTCAAGGACGGCGCGGCGTTCGGTCATGGCATGTGAGGAGCCCACCGCCACGGCCAAGGCGTCGACGCCGGTCGCGGCCACGAACGCTTCGGCTTCGGCGGGGTCGGTGCGGACCCCCGGGGCGTGCGCGCCGTCCTTGCCTCCTACCTCACCCAGCTCTGCCTCTACGTAGACCCCGTGTTGGTGCGCGTAGGCGGCCACGCGCCTGGTGACTTCCACGTTCCAGTCGTAAGGGAGATGGGCGCCGTCGAACATCACCGAACCGAACCCAAGATCCACCGCTTCCAGCGCCAGGTCCTCGGATTCAGCGTGATCGAGGTGGACCGCAACGGGAACCGCGGCAGTCCGGGCAATGGAAAGTGCTGCCAGGCCGATTGCTTCGAGCCCGCCGTGGTACTTGGCGCAGTTTTCTGAAATCTGCAGGATGAGCGGCACCCCCGCTGCCTCCGCACCTCCCACCAGCCCCTCGGCCGTCTCCACGTGGATGACGTTGAAGGCGCCTTGGCCGGTCCCTGTGGCGGTGGCCCTGTTCATGAGTTCCCGGGTGTTGACCAGGGTCACGGGACCTCCTTCCATGTCACGATGAGTTGGTCTTGGAGTTCCTGGTACCGCGGCGAGATTTCGCCAGCGGCGGGCATGAGCACGGCCGCGGCGGACCACGCGGTGGCCCGGCGGAGGATTTCCCGCGGTTCGGTGATGCCTTCGGCGAGCGCGACGGCGGCAGCGGCCACACCGGCGTCGCCCGCCCCTGTGGGGTTGCCGCTGAGCGCCTCCGGCAGGCGGGCGCTCCAGTATCCGCCCGGGGCGGCGTGGTCGAAGGCGAGCATGCCGTCCGCGCCGGCGCTGACGAGGACCGTGCGGGCACCCATGTCGATCAGGGCGAGGGCGGCAGCTTCGAGGCTGGGCTCCCCTGTCGCTTCGGCAAGTTCATGATGGTTGGGCTTAAGGATGTCGGCGCCGGCTTTCGCCGCGGCGATGATGCCGGGACCGGAGGTGTCGATGATTGCCGGGATGCCGGCGTCGTGGGCCAGTCGCACCAGCTCCGGGTAGAAATCCTCGGGAGCACCCGGCGGCAGGCTTCCCGAACCGACCAGGACGGAGGCCGGCAGGTTGCGGTTGCCGCTCACGGCCTCAACGACGGCGACCCGCAGTGAACGCCACTCGTCCGGCAGAAGGGCCTGGCCTTCCTCGTTGAAGATGGACGTCTCCCCCGCGACCGTATCCACCAGCGCGATGCTGCGGCGGGTTTCGGCGGCGACTGCCACCAGAGTGTGCGGAACACCGCTGGTCCACAGTTCGGCCGCGAGTGTCTGCCCTGCCGCGCCACCTGTAGGTGCAATGGCGAGTACGGGGTATCCCAGCTGGTGGGCGACCCGGGCTACGTTGATGCCCTTGCCTCCAGCACGGCTCAAGGGCGTGGGAACCCGGTGGCTGGCACCCTCGGTGATCCCGTGCACGGTGTAGGTCATGTCGATGGCCGGATTGGCAGTCACCGTAATAATGCGGTTCACGCTGGCTCGTTTCATGGGGTGCCTCCCAGAAGGGCGCGGGCATTCAGTGCGGCACCGAGCAAACCGGCGTCCTGTCCCAGCTGGGCACGGATGAGTTGGGGCCTGCGCTGGAAGTCCAGGATGGCGTCCACCCGTTTCCGGAGTGGCTCGAGCAAGTCGTCGCCTGCTTCAGCCAGCCCTCCACCGACCACAACGGCTTCGGTTCCAATAATGTTCACGCATTGGCAGATAGTGAAGGCCAGGGCATCAACGGCATCAGCCCAGACACGGGCGGCAACTGCATCTCCGGCGTTTGCCCGGAGCAGCACGCCGCGTGCACCGTCCACCCGGATTCCCGATTCCCGGTGGTAACGCTTGGCAATCGCCCCTGCCGAGCCCACTGCTTCCAGGATGGTGGAGCCTGCGGCGTCGGGGTCCGGAACCTGGGCGTGGCCGAGCTCGCCGGCGAAACCGCCTGCGGTGACAGCCTTGCCACCCGAGAACACTGCTGCCGCAATCCCTGTCCCGACCACCATCACTACAACGTCGTTGAATTCCTTGGATCCGCCAAAGCTGTGCTCAACCGCGGCCGCGGAGCGGACATCGTGATCGAACGCAACGGGGATGCCAAGCCTTTTTGTGGCTTCGGCCGTGAAAGGGAAGTTGCGCCATCCAAGGTTGGCGGAATAGATTCCCACCCCCGCTACGGAGTCCACGATTCCCGGGACGATGATGCCTGCTGCTTTGGCGGGCGCTTCAGGAAATTCCGATGCCAACTCGGCTTTTAGCTCAGCAAGCCTGTCCAGGACGGCTTCGCCGGGTCGGGCAGGGTCCAACGGCGTGGGGACGCGGCGCATGCCCAGGACCTGCCCCTTGGCATCCACCACGCCGGCCTTGATGTCCGTCCCGCCAACGTCGAAACACAAGACCGCTGATTCTGCGGTTCCGAGAACCATGACTGGTTGCCTAGGCCGGGGCGTCGAGAATAACGGAGCGCGTCAGGTTTCGCGGCAGGTCCGGATTCAAGCCACGAACGCGCGCACGTTCCAAAGTGACCTTATGGACACGGACCAGTTCAGCCAGCGGATGCTTGTCCGTGTGGATATAAAGAGCGCCGGTGACGGCCATGTCGCTGTCCAAGCCTTCCGGCTGGGCACCGAACAACCACGTGACGCGCCCCGGTGCCGCGATGGAGATGGGGCCATGGCGGTACTCCATGGCGGGGTAGGACTCGGTCCACCCCTGCACGGCTTCGCGCATCTTCAAGCCGGCCTCGTGGGCCAGCCCCACTGTCCAACCGGTGCCGAGGAAAGTGAATTGCTCTGCATCCAGAAGTTCCCGGGAGACCGGCGCTGCCACGGCGCCACAGGCGTCATCAATTGCTTGCTGAACGTCGATGCCAAGGCTGGTGAGCATGTAGACCAAGGCCGTGGTGGCGAAGCGGGTCTGCACCACCGAGCGTTCATCGGCGTAGTGGAGGTCCACCACGGTGTCTGCCAGCCCGACGATCGGCGAGGAGGTGTCGCCGATGATGGCTACGGTGGGGACATTCCCCTGCAACTCAGCCAGAATGCCGAGCACCTCCGTGGTGGTGCCGGAACGGGTGATGGCCACAACAGCGTCGTACTTCCGCCCGGGGCTGTTGCTGTTCAGGAATGCTTCCGACGCGGCGAACGCGTCCGTCACGCCTTTGCCCGCGCTTTCCCTGGCAGCGGCATAGCTCTGGGCCATGAACCATGACGTGCCACAGCCAATGACGGCGACCCGTTTGCCGTCCTCCGGCAGGAAATGCTCGGTGCGGGCTTGTTCCATGGCACGCTGCCAGACCTCGGGCTGGGAAACCAGCTCTTCTTCCATGAAGGCGCCCAGCATGTTCTCGCTCATCGTAAGTTTCCGCCCCTGCTCATCTAATGACGTTTTCTGATCTATAAAAACACTAAACGATCATTTTCGATCTAACAAGGATCATTGGCGGGGATGGGACCGCCCCTTCGGTGCGCATCATCGGCCAGCAGTCCGGAAAGCAAAAGAGGGGCTGCGTTCCACCCGGAACACAGCCCCTCTTTGTTGTACTTCTGAATCGTCCTCAAACAGCCTGCACGCCGGCCCGCCACACCGAATGCGTCAACGGAATCCCGGGACGGTACGCCAGATGCGTAGCCGAAGGAGCCTTCAGCATGTGCAAATCCGCGCGATGACCGACGGCGAGCGAACCCACCGCCCGCTGACCGTCGACGTCATTCCCTGACTCCCTGCCAAGCGCCAAAGCGCCGCCGTAGGTCGCCGCCCGGACCGCTTCATGGACGCTCAAGCGCATCTGAAGCACAGCCGTGGTGACGCAGAACGCCATGGACGTGGTGTAAGACGTGCCGGGGTTGCAGTTCGCCGCCAGCGCGATCTGCACGCCCGCGTCGATCAACTCACGGCCGGGCGCCAAGGGCTGTCGTGTGGAGAGATCGCAGGCGGGAAGGCAGGTAGCCACTGTGCCGCGCGTGCCGGTACCGGTGGCCGGGTTCCAATGGGCCCACGCTTCGGCGAGCGCAAGCACGTCCTTGTCCGAAAGGTAGTTCACGTGGTCCACGCTCGCGGCGCCGAACTCGACGGCCAGCGCCACCCCCGGCCCTTCGCCCAACTGGTTGCCATGGACGCGCAATCCCAAGCCCGCATCCTTGGCGGCCTTGAGGACGCGCCGGGACTGGTCCTCGGTGAAAGCGCCCTGCTCACAGAAGACGTCCGCCCAACGGACATGCGGCAGGACGGCGTCGAGCATTGGTCCGCACACCAGGTCCGTATATTCTTCCGGGTCCGCACCCGCCGGCACCAGGTGTGCGCCGAGATAGGTGACCTCGTCCACCAGCTCCGCCGCGATGCGGGCACTGCGTTCCTCGTTCGCCACGTCCAGCCCATAGCCGGTCTTGCTTTCGAGGTACGTGGTCCCTTGGGAGACGGCCTCGTGGACCCGCTCCCTGACCAGGCCCGCCAGCTCGGCATCGCTGACACTGCGCGTGGCGCCCGTGGTCACCGCAATCCCGCCCGCGGTGTAGCTCGCCCCCGACATCCGGGCTTCGAACTCCGCTGTGCGGTCCCCTGCGAAAACCAGATGGGAATGCGAATCGACCCAGCCCGGCAGGACGGCGCGGCCACCGGCGTCGACCCTTTCATCTGCGGCGGGAGCAGCAGCGCTGGACCCGATCCAGGAAATCCGCTCGCCTTCGAACACCAGGGCTGCGTCCTTCAAGACCCGATGCTCCAGGTCCTGGGTCATCAGCTCCCCGATGTTGGTGATGAGTGTGCTGGCTGGGGTTGTTCGGCTCATGTCCCTATTGTTCAGCGCCGGATGGACCAGCGGACGGCAGCCAACTGTTCAGCTGTCCGGGATTCCGGACTGTCCCCCATGATGATGGCGGCGGCCAGCTCGGCTATTGCCGAGGAGGTCTGGAAGCCGTACCCGCCCTGGCCGGCAAGCCAGAAGAAACCTTTGGCCTCGGCGTCGAACCCCACCACCGGGACGCCGTCAGCTGCTTCCGTCCGGAGGCCGGTCCATGATCGGTCCGTGCCCTGGATGCCCAGGGTGGTGACCGAATTCAGCACGCTGATGAGTTTGTCCACGTCGCCCGCGTAAGGTTTGGCATCTTCGGCACCGCTTGGCACATGCTCCGACGGCGAGATGAGAACCTGCTGACCTTCCGGGCGGAAGTAGAAAGAATCGTCCGCGGCGCACACCATAGGAGTTTGCGGCGCGAGCGGCGTCTGCACGTTGACGATCGCCGCGGTCCGGCGGTAGGGCTGCAAGCCCAGTTTCTCCACGCCGCTGATGACGGCCAGTTCGTCAGCCCATGCACCCGCGGCATTGACAACGACGGCGGACTGGAAGGCCTCGACGCCGGCGCCCACCTCCCAGCCGCTTCCCAGTCGCTGCGCGGAATGGACCCGCGCGCCGGTGATGATGTCGACGCCGGCAGCCTCGGCCTTTTGGCGGTGGTCCTCGAGCAACAGCGGGGCATTACAACCGAAGGAGCCGCTGTCCAGTCCGGCTGCAGTGAAGGAACCCGGCTTGAGGACGGGACACAATTCGAGCGCCTCGGCGTGCGGAATCGGCGTCATGTTCCCGCTCGCTTCGGCCCGAACGGTTTCTTCATCGCCCACCAGCATGAAGCTGCGCGGCGTCAGGACGGGTTCCGGGGCGTCGTCGTCCCTGGCCTTCAAGAGTTCCAAGGTCCGCATGGTCAGTTCCTGCACCACGGGCGGGCCATAGCTGGGAATCAGCTGGCGGGCGGATCTGGAGGAGGTATGGAAGGCCAGCTCCTGTTCAGCTTCCAGAAGCGCCACCGAACACTTCCCGGCCAGCGCCGAAGCGAGGGACAAACCGGCGATTCCGCCGCCAACGATCACAACGTCATAAATCGAAGCCATGGGACCATCCTCTCTCACATCCCACCCCAAAACCCCCACCGCTCTATCACATCCCACCCCAAAACCCCCACCGCTCTATCACATCCCACCCCAAAACCCCCACCGCTCTGCCACATCCCACCCCAAAACCCCCGTCGCTCTATCACTCTCCTGAAGAAAGTTGGGAGCGACGGGAAGTGACAGAGGGACGCCAAAAAGGGGGCGGGAAGTGATAGAGGAACGCCAAAAAGGGGGCGGGAAGTGATAGAGGGACGGGTGGGGCGTTTAGGCGACAGCGACCGCGGCGCGACTCTTGACGAACGCCTGAACGCAGGCCTCGACGTCGTCCGCGCTGTGGGCGGCAGAAAGCTGGACGCGGATGCGGGCGGCCCCCTTGGGCACCACGGGGTAACTGAAGGCAGTCACGAAAACGCCGTTGCTGAGCATCTCGTCGGCAATCCGGGCCGCGACCACGGCGTCGCCGAACATGACCGGGATAATGGCGTGTTCGCCGTCGAGCAGCTCGAAGCCTTCCTCGCTCATCCGGCGGCGGAACAGCGCGGCGTTTTCGAAGAGCTTGGTGCGCAGCTCCCCCGAGCCCTGGACGAGCTCGATCGCTTTGATGGTTGCCGCAACGATCGCCGGGGCAAGCGAGTTGGAGAACAGGTAGGGGCGTGCCTTTTGACGGAGCATCGCCACGATTTCGCCGCGGCCGGAAACGTAACCACCGGAGGCGCCACCCAGTGCCTTGCCGAATGTGCCCGTGTAGATATCCACGCGCCCGGAAACCCCGGCGTGCTCCGGCGTGCCGGCACCAGTGGGGCCCATGAAGCCGACTGCGTGGGAGTCATCCACCATGACCAGCGCGTCATGCTTCTCGGCGAGGTCGCAGATGGCCTCGAGAGGGGCGAGGTAGCCGTCCATGGAGAACACCCCGTCGGTGACGATGATCTTCCGTCGCGAACCGGAGGCTTCCAGCAGCTTGGCTTCGAGATCAGCCATGTCCCGGTTGGCGTAGCGGAAGCGCTTGGCCTTGCTGAGGCGGATGCCGTCGATGATGGACGCGTGGTTCAGGGAGTCGGAAATGATGGCATCGTCCGGCCCGAACAGGGACTCGAAGACGCCGCCGTTGGCGTCGAAGCAGCTGGAGAAGAGGATGGTGTCCTCGGTGCCCAGGAACTGCGAAACACGGGCCTCGAGTTCCAGGTGAAGGTCCTGGGTTCCGCAAATGAACCGTACGGAAGCCATGCCGAAGCCGCGCTCGCCCATTGCCGACTTGGCCGCGGCAATGATGTCCGGGTGGTCGGCCAGGCCCAGGTAGTTGTTGGCGCAGAAGTTCAGGACCTGGTTGGCCGGCTGCCCCAGCTGGCCCGCTGCGATGTGGCTGGCCTGCGGCGAATCGATGTGGCGTTCGGTCTTGAAGAGTCCGGCACTCCGGATCTCGTCCAGTTCGGCCTGAAGTTGGTCTTTGATGGCTGAATACATGGTGCTCCTCAGTCTTTCCGGGGTCGAATGCGGTGCGGGGCGGTTACAGTTCAGTCCAGTCAAGGACCACTTTGCCGCCCACACCGTTGCGGGCGATCTCGAAGCCCTTCTCCCACTCAGTGGCGGGCAGCTTGTCCGTGACGACGGCGGAGATGCTGCGGTGAAGTACGGGGTTGGAAGAGAGCATGGCGCTCATCGCGTACCAGGTCTCGAACATTTCACGGCCGTAAATGCCCTTGAGGGTGAGCATGTGGGTGACAACCTTGCCCCAGTCGATGTCGATGGATTGGCTCGGAAGGCCAAGCATGGCGATGCGTCCGCCGTGGTTCATGTTGTCGATCATCTCAGGCAGTGCCGTGGGGTGTCCGGACATTTCGAGTCCGATGTCGAAGCCTTCGCGCATGCCCAGTTCCTGCTGCGCTTCACGGACGCGCATCTTGGAAACATCGACGGCGAGGTCCACGCCCATCCGGCGGGCCAGCTCAAGCCGCGGAGCGGACACGTCCGTGATGGCAATTTTCCGGGCGCCAGCGTGGCGGGCGACGGCGATGGCCATCAGGCCGATGGGCCCGGCACCGGTAATGAGGACGTCCTCGCCCACCAAGGGGAAGCTCAGCGCGGTGTGTACTGCGTTGCCGAAGGGGTCGAAGATGGCGCCGAGTTCAGGGGTAACGGACTCGTCGTGGTGGACCCAGACGTTGGTTTCCGGGATGACGACGTATTCGGCGAAGGCACCATCGCGCTGCACGCCGACGGAAACAGTATGAATGCACATCTGGCGGCGTCCGGCACGGCAGTTGCGGCAGATTCCGCACACCACGTGGCCTTCGCCGGAGACCCTGTCCCCTACTTTGACGTCGCGGACGGCCTCGCCGATTTCCACTACTTCGCCGTAGAACTCGTGGCCGGCGATGAGGGGCGTTTCGATGATGCCCTGCGCCCAGGCGTCCCAACTCTGGATGTGGAGGTCGGTGCCGCAGATGCCGGTGGTCATCACACGGATCTTGACATCGCCGGGACCCGCCTGGGGCTCTGGACGTTCGACGAGTTCGAACCCTGCGTGTGGTCCGGATTTGTAGAGAGCCTTCATGGAATTCCTCACTGCCAGGGCTGCTTCGCTGCTGCTGACTTCTATTAGAGCCTCGCCAACGATTTAGCACAATTAGAATCTTCTCAATCAACGATTTAGGATTTGCTAATGGAAATTCACCAGCTGCAGATGCTTCGCGAACTCGGCGACCTGGGCAGCGTCAAGGCCGTCGCAGACACGCTCATGGTGACGCCCTCAGCCGTATCCCAACAGCTCGCGCTGCTGCAGAAATCAGTCGACGTGCCGCTGACGCGCAAGGAGGGCCGCGCCCTGGTGCTGACCGACGCCGGCCGCGTCCTCGCCGAGGCGGGCGCCGCCGTCGTCAACGCCATGGCGGATGCGCGGGCGGCGATTGGCGCCTACCACGACGCCCCGGACGCGCCCGTCAGCGTCAGCGCCTTCCATAGCGCCGGGCAGGCGCTGTTCGCTCCCCTGGCAGCGCTGCTGGCTTCGAAAACAGAGTCCGACGGCGGGAAGTCACCCCGCCTGCGCCTCGCAGACGAGGACGTGGCCCAGGAGGATTTCCCGGGGTTGGCAGCGCGCTACGACCTGGTCCTCGCCCACCGCATGGACAACAGCCCGCCATGGCCCGAAGACAAAGTTGCTGTTATTCCGCTGGCCGATGAACCCCTGGATGTCGCTTTGCCGGCAGGACACCCGCTGGCTTCGCGGCGCCAACTGGGTCCGTCCGACGTCGTGGATGAACCGTGGGTGACCAGCCGCGATGGCTATTCGCCCGCGGACGTCCTTGCCGCCGTCGTTGCCGTGAGCGGGCGGCCTGCCGAGGTGCTGCATCGCATCAACGACTATTCGACCGTGGCGGCGCTGGTATCTGCCGGTGGCGCGATCGGTCTGCTGCCGCGGTTCACGGCACGGCGGGTGCTGGACGCCGGGGTGGTGCTGCGTCCACTGTCGGGCGTGAATTCGGTCCGCAAAATCGACATCCTTGCACGGCCCGAAACGCTCAAACGGAAATCGGTCATGACGGTTTGCGAGTCACTTCAAACCGTCATGACCGGGCTCTCCTCACCCAAGTAGACCGCAGTTGACGGCGTGGTGAGCGGGCTGGCCGGCGTCGAAGTACGCCACCAAATCGGCCGGGAGCTCCGGTACCTCCCGGGCCGAGCCGTCACTGCGCAGCGATTCCGTGGCGAGGATGCCGGCCACTACTGCCTGCCGGGCGGCAACCGGGCTTGTCCGGGTCCGGCGGCCTTCGGAGGCGAAGCGCAGGAACTCCCCGATCAGGAGAGGGTCCGCACCGCCGTGACCGCCTTCGCCGTCCTGAATGGGGATGACCTGGTCCGGCTCCGCGTAGCCGGAGGTCCGGCTGGTCCACACTTTGATGGTCTCCCCTGGCCCGTCGCCGAAGTTCTCGATCCGGCCTTTGGTGCCGATAACCGTGTAATTTCGCCAGTAATCAGGGGTGAAATGGCACTGCTGATAGCTGGCCAGGACGCCGTTGTCGAGCACCATGTTCATCATGGAGATGTCCTCGACATCAATGACCTTCGCCAGGTCTTTCTGCTCGGTGGGCGGCCAGTTGTCGATCGAGAACCAGTCCCCCATGCGCTTGCCGGTGTTATCACCGCGGTTGGCCACGTCACCATAGACTGCGAGGTCTCCGACGGCGGCAACCCGCTTGGTGTATCCGCCGGCCAGCCAGTGGATGACATCAATGTCGTGGGCACCTTTTTGGAGGAGAAGGGACGTGACGTTGGCGCGCTGGGCGTGCCAGTCCTTGAAGTAGAAGTCTCCCCCGTGGCCCACGAAGTGGCGGCACCAGACCGCTTTGACGTCGCCGATCCTGCCATCCTCGATCAGGTTGCGCATCTGGACCACCACAGGCATGTGGCGCATGTTGTGGCCTACGTACAAGCGGGTTCCGGTTTTAAAGGCCGTCTTCAGGATCAGGTCCGCAGCGTCCACCGTGATGTCCAGGGGTTTCTCGCAGAAAGTGGGGATGCCCGCCTTAAGCGTTCGGACGGCGACGGCCGCGTGCTGGTTGTCGGGGGTCAGGACGAGGACGGCGTCGATCCCGCTGTCCAGCAGTTCCTCCAGATCTCCGGTGATGCGGGCCGTCGGGATGCTGCCGGCGGCGTCTGCCCGGCCACGTTCACTGAGGTCGCAAACAACGGTGACTTCGGAGCCTTGGCCCGGCTTGTGGGCGTGCTTCCACAGCCCTGAACGCAAGCCGAAACCCACGATGCCGACCTTCAAATCCTTTTCCATGGCGTGTAATTTTTCCTTCTGCTGTTTTAGTTGAGTCTGGTTTCGGCATTTCGGTGCGGCGCCGATTCGCGCACGAACAAGTGCCAGGGGAAGTCGAGGACTCCGGGTGCCTCCGGGGCGGCGTGACCGGTTGCCCGCCGCAGGAGCAGCCGGGCGAGTTTGTCGAAGAAGTCAACGGGGCCCACAGTGCTCAGCGAGGGCGACATCCGTTCGCCTTCCACTGTGTTGCCCACACCGACGATGTCCACGTCTGTGCCCACGGCGAGGCCCAGGCGTTGGGCCGCGTTGATGGCGCTGACCGCGGCGTAATCCGTGGTGGCGTAAATGGCTGTGGGCCGGTCCGGCATGCTGAGCAGCCGTGTTGCCGCAGCGTAGGCTCCGGCGGTGGTGCCGTCGAACAGGCCGACGTAATCGTCTCTTTCCGGGATCTTCGCCGCAGCCAAAGCGGACGAGTAGGCCTGGTATCTGGTCCCGCCGGTCTTGCCTCCCGCTGATGCCGGGGTCAGGCAGGCAATCCGCCGATGGCCGTGGAGCAGATGCTCCACGGCCATGCGGCAGCCTGGTCCGGCGATGGAACGGATGACATCGAAGCCCTCCGCGGGCAACTCCTCGTCAAAGACCACCAGCGTGGTGCCGTGCCCGGCGAGCCGGAGCAGGGCTTCCCGCTGCTCAGGACGGACTGCGTCCACGAAGACCGCATCGGCATTGTGCGTGCCCAGAACCTTGACCCAGTCGGCGTCACCCAAGATCATCGGCGTGATGCCCAGTGGAGCTGACGCTTTCTGAACGGCCTCGATGACCGACAGCGACCAAGGGTCGGAGAGCATGGTCAGGGACAGGATCACCGTATTTGTCCGGCCCGTCCGAATGGCCCGGGCAGCCTGGTTGGGGCGGTAGCCGAGCCGCTCGGCTACCGCCTTGACCTTGTCCGCCGTCGCATCCGACACCCCGGGTCCGCCCTCACCGCGGCGACCGGACAGCACATAGGAAACCGTGGCTGTGGAAACGCCCGCGAGTTCGGCCACCATGCGGATGGTGGGCCTGACTCCTGTGGTGCCCGCTTTTGCCATGGTTCCCCTTGCTGTGTTCTTCGCGTCCGAGTGGTTTCGTTGTTGGTTTGAGGCTAGCTCCTGAAGACAGGCGCGTTGGGGTCCAACGCGGCCTGGTACTCATCGCGCATCTTGTCGCCCCCTTCGCTCTTCCAGCGCTTGACCGCGTCCTTGAGTTCGTCGATCTTTGCGCGGCCGGTGATGATATCCACCACCTTGTCGCGCAGCTGCTTGGTGATCTTGGCACCCACCTTCGCGTTGGTGTCCGAGTAGGAGCCGTTGGTGGGGTTGCGCCAGGCAAACTCGAGCAGTTTCTCTTCCTGCCGGCTGACGTACCGGGTGTCGTCGTCGAACCCGGGGTTGAAAATGACGTTCTCGGGGCTGGACATGATGTTCAACGCCGACACCAAACCGGGTGCATTGATAGCTCCTGCCTCCGTCAATGCAGGATTCCCTGAGGCATCAAGGGTGTAATCCTGGCCAAGCTCGCCGAAGTTCTTCTGCATGTACTCCACCGTGCCGAACGGCGCCGACAGGTAGTTCATCAGCGCCAGCAACTCACGGATCTTTCCCTCCTCAGCCTTCTTGAACGGGGTGAAGCCCACCGTTCCATAGCCCATGTCGTAGACGGGCTTGACCTTGCCGTCGGCACTGAACGGGATCAGGATGTCGAATTTCGCGCTCTTGTTCAGGGCGCGGTAGCTGCGGATATCGTGCGGGCCCACCAGCACCTGCGCGGCAACGCTGCCGTTGGCCACCCGCGTGCGGATGTCCGAGGCCTTGGCATCCGGGTAGAAGACACCGGCCGCGAACATCTTGGCCGTGAGCTCCACGCCCGCCATGTATTCGTCGGTTTCATACAGATGGGTCAGCGTGCGGTCTCTATTGACGGCCCAACTGTTCGGCGCACCAAACCACTCAGTGACCATGTGGAGGGCGTTAATGTAGGCAGGTTCCAGCGCGTATTTCTGTTCACCGGGACGGGTCAACTCCTTGGCCTTCTCCAGGAATTCCTCGGCGTTGGCAGCTTCGAAGCCACCCACCTGCGCCCACACGTCATGGTTGCCCGCGTAGACCTGCCCGAAGGGGGTACTAGGGATGGGAGCTCCCCAGATCTTGCCGTTCACGACGGCGGTCTTCCAGGAATCGGGCTTCAGTGCGGCAAGGTTGGGGTACTCAAGGACGGAGTCACCGGAAAGGTACGGGGTCAGGTCCTGGAACTTGGCCTCGAGCATCGGGCCAACGTTGGGGATACCCTGGTTCGGCGGAACCCACATCATGTCCGGAAGATCATTGCTGGCAAGCACCGTGGCGAACTTGGCCGGATAGCCGTCGCCAATGTCTTCGGCAATCTGAAGCTCCAGGTCGCCGCCGAGCTTGGCATTGAGCCGCTGCCAGAAGGGATTGTCCTTCAGGCCGGGGCTCATGGTTTCGAAGGTTTCCGTCAGGCCGGTGACTTTGCCTTTGAGCGGCGGCGCCTTCACGGACTGCACGGCGGTGGGCAGCTTGAAGTAGGCGGCTTGGAGGCCCTTTGCGTTACCGGCGATATCCGGAGTGACGCCGGTGAATTCCTTGTACGTGGGCAACGTGACCGACGCGGAGGCGGCGGCGCCTCCGTTGCCTGCGGCCCCGCCGCCACCGCAGGCGGACAAGCCTGCGGCGGTGACGGCCAGCCCGGCGAGGCCAAGGAAACCGCGGCGGCTGAATCCAGCCTGAGAGGTAGTGCTGGTCATGGCATAACCCTTTCTGGTTACTTGCTTCATAGCTGATATGCGTGATTGAAGTGCTTGGTGAACCCGTGTTCCCGGCGTGGCGCTAGCCCTTGACTGCGCCGGTGATCACGCCCTTGGCGAAGTGCTTTTGGAGGAACGGGTAGACCATCAGGATCGGGACAAGCGCTACCACCACCACTGCCATCTGGATGGACTGCGGTGGCGGTGAGGTGGTGATTCCCAACTGGTCCGCCGCACCGCTGCCCTGGACCACGAAATTGCGGAGCAGCAACTGGTGGGCCACTTGCTGTGGTCGTTGATGTAGAGCAAAGCGTTGAAGAACGAGTTCCAAAAGCCCACTGCGTAAAACAGCCCGACGACGGCGATCACGGCTTTGGACAGCGGCATCACGATGCGCCACAGGATTTGCCAGTCGTTGGCGCCGTCGATCCTGGCACTTTCGATGAGCTCGCCCGGGATATTCATGAAGAACGAACGCATGACCACAAAGTTGAAGGCCCCGAAAATGCCCGGAAGGATCAGCGACCACAACGAATCCAACAGGCCAAGCTGGCGGATCATCAGAAAGGACGGAATCAGGCCCGGTGCGAACAGGAGGGTCAACAGGACCGCAAGGACCACCGGACGGCCAAAAAGGACCGTGCGGCTGGTGGCGTAGGCCATGGTGATGGTCACGAACAGCGCCAGGATGGTACCCACCACGGTTACCAGCATGCTGACCCCGAGGGATTGGAGCACCATGGGGCCCTTGAAAATGGTGGCGTAGGCTTCCAAGGTTGGACGTTCGGGCCAGAGCACGAACCCGCCGGCCTTCACGAGTTGTTCGTTGTCAGCCAGGGACGTGGAGACGACCAGCAAAATGGGCGTCAGGATGGACACGCTGAAGACAACCAGGACTACCGCTTTGACCGTTTGATACAGGGCGGAAGGCTTCTCCTTCCACACGGGGCGCTTGGGGTTGTAGCTAAGCTCCCGGGGTTTCCTGGTGAAAAGTGTTGTTGCCATGGGGTTTCTCCTAATGCGGCGGGCGCAGCGCGGCAGGCGCGCGGGTCAGCGTGGCTGTCAGCGCACTCGTTGTGCGAAGATTCCGTCTTCGCCGAAGCGGTGGGCAAGTTTGTTGGCGCCATATATCAGCAGGGCGCTGACGATGCCCTTGGCCAGGCCGGCTGCCGCGCCCGAGCTCCAGCCGCCTCCCACCACGCCCGTGTAGTAGGTGAAGGTGTCGAGCACTTCCGCGGCGCCTGCCCCCACGGCGTCCCGTTGCAGGATGAACTGTTCGAATCCCACGGAAAGAATGTCGCCAATGCGAAGGATGAGCAGGAGGACGATCACGGGCCTGAGGCCGGGCAGGGTGATGTGCCACATCCTGCGCCAGCGACCCGCACCGTCGGCCGCTGCCGCTTCGTAGAGCGAGGCATCAATGCTGGCAAGTGCCGCAAGGAAGATGATCATTGCCCAGCCGGCGTCCTTCCAGATCATCTGGACCACCACCAACACCGGGAACGTCTCCGGGTTGGTCAGGAACGGGATCGGTTCCATGCCCCAGTCCCGGAGCACGTTGTTGACGAAACCTGCGCCGCCGAGCATCTGCTGGAAGAACGCGATGACCAAGACCCAGGAAAGAAAGTGCGGCAGGTAGGCGATGCTTTGGAAAATCCGGCGGACGCGGGTGCTGATCAGTGAATCCACGATCAATGCCAGTACCAGCGGCACCGGGAAGAGGAAGACCAACTGCCAGGCGGCCAGGTACAAGGTGTTCCAGAAAGCGTGGATGAAGTCCGGATTGCCGAAAAGGTCCACGAAGTTCTGCCAGCCCACCCACAGGCTGTCGCCGATGCCCAGGTAGGGCTGGTAGTCCTGGAACGCGATGACGTTGCCCAGGATCGGTATGTAGAAAAAGAGCAGGAGAAAGGCCACTCCCGGGAGCATCATGAGCAGCATCTGCTTGTCGCGCCGCAGGCGGGCCCGGAAACTCTGCTTCGGGACGTTGCTCCTCTTCCGCTTCTTCGGACCGGAGCCGCGGACTGTTACGCCCGCCGGATCCGGGACTCGGCGAGCTTCCGGCGGTGCCGGAGCCTGTTCCGTCGTCGAGTTCATGCAGTCTCCTCAAGTGCTGAGCGAAACTATCGATGTGATTCAAGCCACGCTCGTTAACCGTTTAACAAACCATAAGTGACTCGCATCTCTTTTTGCAACATCGTGATCGAAACTGCGCTTAGAAATCACTTTTCGTCACAGCGCGCGGCTGAGACAAAAAAATAGCTGGCAGCAGTGGTTGTTTTGATCGCTCAAAACAACCCTTGCTGCCAGCTGGTTGGGCTAACTAGCCCCGGACACCGAGCTTCTCGAGGATCAGCTCACGGACGCGTCCGGCATCGGCTTGCCCGCGCGTGGCCTTCATGACCCCGCCCACGATGGCGCCGATGGCCTGGATCTTGCCGCCGCGGATCTTCTCGGCGACGTCCGGCTGGGCTGCCAGGGCTGCGTCAATGGCTTCCAGGAGGGGGCCGTCGTCGGAAACCACGGCCAGGCCGCGCTTGGCGATGATCTCCACCGGCGTACCTTCTCCGGCGAGGACGCCGTCCAGTACCTGGGATGCCATTTTGTTGTTGATCTTGCCGCCCTCAACAAGCTTGTTGAGTTCAACAATCAGCTGCGGGGTGACGCCGAGTTCTGCCGGTTCCACGTCGGCAACCTTGGCGCGGCCAACAACCTCGCCCATCCACCACTTGCGGGCTACGTCGGCCGTGGCACCGGCAGCGACGGTTTCCTCGATGGAGTCCATGACCCCGGCGTTGACGACGTCGCGGAATTCGAGGTCGGAGTAGCCCCAGGCTTCCTTGAGGCGCTTCCTGCGCTCGGCCGGCGGCTCGGGGAGGGTGGCGCGAAGCTCCTCCACCCATTCACGCGAGGCAACCACGGGAACCAGGTCCGGCTCCGGGAAGTAGCGGTAGTCGTCGGCGTCGGACTTGGCCCGGCCCGACGTCGTCGAACGGGTGTCCTCGTGCCAGTGGCGCGTCTCCTGGACAACCGGCTGGCCGGAATCCAGCACCGCGGCGTGACGCTGGATTTCGTAGCGGACGGCGTGTTCTACGGCGCGCAGCGAGTTGACGTTCTTGGTCTCCGAGCGGATACCGAAGCGCTCCTGGCCGTGCGGGCGCAGGGACACGTTCGCATCGCAACGGACGTTGCCGCGTTCCATGCGGGCGTCGGACACGCCAAGGTTCTTCACGATCTCGCGGACGGCAGCCACATAGGCCTTCGCGAGTTCCGGTGCGCGGCTGCCCGCGCCCTCAATCGGCTTGGTGACGATTTCCACGAGGGGAACACCGGCGCGGTTGTAATCCACCAAGGAGTAGTCGGCGCCCTGGATGCGGCCTGCGGCGCCGCCCATGTGGGTCAGCTTTCCGGCGTCCTCTTCCATGTGGGCACGCTCGATCTCGACGCGGAAGACCGTGCCGTCCTCGAGCTCGATGTCCAGGTAGCCGTCGTAGGCAATGGGCTCGTCATACTGCGAGGTCTGGAAGTTCTTGGGCGTGTCCGGGTAGAAGTAGTTCTTCCGGGCAAAACGGCAGGACTCGGCGATCTTGCAGTTCAGGGCGAGGCCGATCTTGATGGATGACTCCACAGCCGCCTTGTTGACGACGGGAAGGACACCGGGCATGCCCAGGTCCACCTCGTTGACATTGGTGTTCGGCTCGTCGCCGAAGACGTTCGGGGCTGAGGAGAACATCTTGGTCTTGGTGTTGAGCTCAACGTGGACCTCAAACCCCAGGACGGGATCGTACTTCTCCATGGCTTCTTCGAAGCTCAGGATTGCGTCGACGGACATTAGTTGGAACCTCCGGCGGTAGATGTAACAGTGCCGAGCCCGGCTTTATTCAACAGAGGTGCCTGCGCAAGCATCGGGCCGCCCCACTTCTCTTCGAGGGCGGATTCGAGCACCGCGCCCACGCGGTAGAGGCGTGCATCCTCGCGGGCCGGAGCCAGCAGCTGGATACCAACCGGCAGACCATCTTCATCGGCCAGGCCGCCCGGCAGCGAGAGGCCCGGAATGCCGGCCAGGTTGGCAGGAATCGTAGCCACGTCGTTCAGGTACATGGCCAGCGGATCGTCGAGCTTCTCCCCCAGCTTGAACGCCGTGGTGGGCGCCGTCGGGGAGATCAGGACGTCCGCCTGGGCGAACGCAGCATCGAAGTCGCGCTGGATGAGCGTGCGGACCTTCTGCGCGGAACCGTAGTAGGCGTCGTAGTAGCCGGCGCTCAAAGCATAGGTTCCAAGGATGATGCGGCGCTTGGCTTCGTCGCCGAAACCAGCGGCGCGCGTGGCAGCCATGACACGTTCAATGGTCATGGGACCATCCTTGGGCAGTACCCGCAGGCCGTACCGGACGCCGTCGAACTTGGCCAGGTTGCTGGAGACCTCGGAGGGCATGATGAGGTAGTAGGCACCCAGGGCGTACTTCAGGTTGGGGCAGGAGACCTCGACGATTTCCGCTCCGGCTTCCTTGAGCAGCTCGAGGGATTCGTTGAAACGGTTCTCGACGCCGGCCTGGTAGCCCTCGCCGTGCAGTTCCTTGATGATGCCGATCTTCATCCCGGCAACGTTGCCCAGGCGGGCAGCCTCAACCAGGTTGGTGAACGGATCGGTCAGTGACGTGGAGTCGAAAGGATCGTGGCCGCCAATGACTTCCTGCAGGAGTGCGGAGTCCAGCACCGTACGGGACACAGGACCGATCTGGTCCAGCGACGAAGCCATCGCAATGGCCCCGTAACGGGACACGGCACCATACGTCGGCTTCATGCCCACGGTTCCGGTGACGGCACCGGGCTGGCGGATGGATCCGCCGGTATCCGTGCCCAGGGCGAGCGGCGCTTCAAAAGCAGCGACGGCGGCAGCTGACCCGCCGCCTGAACCGCCGGGGATCCGGTCCAGGTCCCACGGGTTGCGGGTGGGCCCGAACGCGGAGTGCTCCGTGGAGGAACCCATGGCGAACTCGTCAAGGTTGGTCTTGCCGAGGATCGGCATCTTCGCGGCACGGAGCTTCTTGATCACCGTGGCGTCGTAGGGGCTGTGCCAGCCCTCGAGGATCTTGGAGCCCGCCGTGGTGGGCTGGCCGATGGTGACGATCAGGTCCTTCACCGCGATCGGCACACCGGCGAGTGCGTGCAGGTCCTCGCCGGCTGCACGGGCGGCGTCCACCTCGGCAGCGACGGCCAGGGCCTCTTCGGCGTTGACGTGCAGGAAGGCGTTGACCTGGCCGTCGACGTCCGCGATCCGGTCCAGGTGCGCCTGGGTGACCTCGACGGCGGAGACGTCGCCTGCGCCCAGCTTGGCGGCGAGGTCGGCAGCTGAGTGGCGAATGAGTTCGTTGTTCTGTTCAGTCATCGTGTTAGTCCTCATCCAGGATTGCCGGGACCTTGAAGCGGTTCTCGGCCGCATCCGGGGCTCCGGACAGCGCCTGGTCCGCCGTGAAGGTGTGGCCAACAACGTCCTCGCGGAACACGTTGGTCAACGGAATAGGGTGGGACGTGGCCGGTACATCATCCCCGGCGGCTTCACTCACGGACTTCACCGCGTCCACGATGACGGCCAGTTCGCCCGCCATCCTGTCCAGTTCTTCGTCACTCATCTCAATGTGAGCCAGACGCGCAAGATGCGCGACGTCGTCACGGTTGATCGCAGCCATGGATCTCCCCTGCAAAGTTCAAATGGTTTTCCGAACCAGTCTACTTGGCTTGGCTGCACGGACGTGCGACGGTCAGCCGATGCCGATGGCTCCGGTCAGCATGCCCACGGCGAGCATGACGAGCGAGATGACGGCGGTGCGCCACAGGACCTTCTTGTGGTGGTCGCCGAGGTCCACCTTGGCCAGGGAGACCAGCAGGAGGATTGCCGGAACCAGCGGGCTCTGCAGGTGGAACGGCTGGCCGGTGATGGAGGCCCGGGCCATGTCGACGGCATCGACGCCGTAGTGTGCCGCGGTTTCGCTGAGGACCGGGAGGACACCGAAGTAGAAGGCATCGTTGCTCATGAAGAACGTCATGGGAATGCTGAGCACGCCGGTGATGACGGCCATGAAGGGGCCCATTTCCGAGGGAATGATCTGAACGAGCCACTCGGACATCGCCTTGACCATGCCCGTGCCGTTGAGGACGCCGGTGAGGACTGCGGCTGCCATGACCATGCTGACCACTGCCACGATCGAGGGTGCGTGGGCGATCAGCTGTGCGCCTTGGTCCTTGACCTTGGGGAAGTTCACCAGCAGGGCGATTGCGGAACCGACCATGAAGACGAACGGCAGCGGGACGATGTTGGCAACCAGGGTGACCATGACGGCGACCGTCAGGCCGAGGTTGAACCAGAACAGCTTGGGACGAAGCGTTGAGCGGTTGGGGTCCAGTGCCGTATCCGCCATGGCGGTGTCATGCTCGTCCACCAATTCTTCGGCGCGTTCGAGGACTGCGACGCCGGTGCCTCCCCCGGTGCCCGGCTTGCCGGCGCCTGTGGCTGTGCCGGTACGGCCAAAGCGGGGTCCGCCGTTGCGCGAACCGCCGGCGACAGAACCGCCGCGGCCCTTGCCGCCGTCGAACGCGTCCGAACCGCCGGCGACGTCACCCCAGATTTCCGGAGCGGTGGCGCGGAGGCGGTTGCGTTCCTGCAGGCCGAGCAGCCAGGCGAAGACCAGGACAACGATGAGGCCGACGATCAACGACGGGACCATGGGAACGAAGACGTCGTTGACGTCCAGGTGCAGTGCGGTGGCGGCGCGGGCGGTGGGGCCGCCCCACGGCAGGATGTTCATGGTGCCGTTGGCGAGGCCTGCCACGCAGGTGAGGACCACGGGGCTCATCTTGAGCCGCAGGTAGACAGGCAGCATCGCGGCCGTCGTGAGGATGAAGGTGGTGGAGCCGTCGCCGTCAAGGGAAACCGCCGCAGCGAGGATCGCGGTGCCGAGGACCACCTTGGCGGGGTCGTTGCCGAGCTTGCGGAGGATGAACTTCACCAGCGGATCGAAGAGCCCGACGTCGATCATCAAGCCGAAGTAGATGATCGCGAACATGAGGAGCGCGGCCGTGGACGTCATGGACTTCATCGAATCCATGACCATGGGCCCGATTCCCAGCCCGGCGCCGGCGAAAAGTCCGAAAACGGTGGGGACGATGATCAACGCCAGGACTGGCGTCAGTTTTTTGGTCATGATCAGGACCATGAATACCGCAATCATTGCGAATCCAAGCAAAACCAGCACGGCCGGCTCCTTACTACTGTGAATGGCACACTTCGGTGTGATGCGCACTACAAACCTAGGGTGGTCCCGGTCACGTGCAGGGGTTTGTGGGAATTGATGGAAGTACTGCTCGTTGCGCACGTTTTGCGCATTGTGCTCAATGCTTCAATGGAGATGACGGAAAGGAGCGAAGGTGCGCAGCAGCAATGTCAGCATGCGGTTTTCCACCCAGACGCTCCTTCTCCAACTCGGCGTCGTGCTTCTGGTGGTGCTGCTCAGCGGCGCCGTTCACGCCTGGCTCGTCTATGACCGGATTGGCACTGAAGCCGAGAACCAAGCCCTTACGCTCGCCCGGACCGTCGCCGCCGACCCCGATGTACGGGCCGACGTCCAGGACATCAGCAAGGAGGAAGGCACCCCTCCCCCGCCGGTCCTTCTGCAGGGACCGCTCCAAGCCGCAGCCGAAGCGGCCCGGGTCCGTACCGGCGCCCTGTTTGTGGTGATCACCGACGAGACCGGCCTGCGACTGGCCCACCCTGAACCCGCCCGCCTTGGCGAACGGGTCAGCACGGATCCTTCCGTTGCCCTGGGCGGTGAAGAAATCACCACCCGCAACACCGGCACGTTGGGCCCCTCCGCAGGTGCGAAAGTTCCCGTCTATGCCCCCGGCCCCGCGGACCGGACCGGCACGATCGTGGGCGAAGTCAGCGTGGGGTACTCAGTGGAGTCACTGACCAGGAGCCTTGCCCGGGACATCGTGCCGATCGCCCTGACCGCCGGCGGCGCCCTGCTGGCCGGAGTCCTGGCATCGTTCCTGCTCCGCCACCGCCTGCAGCGCCTGACGTTGGGGCTGGAACCAGAGGAAATCAGCACCCTGGTCCACGATCAGGTGGCCGTGTTGCAGGGCGTGGACGACGGCGTGATCGGCATCGCTGCCGACGGTCGGATTTCGGTCTTCAATGCTGCCGCATCGCGGCTCCTCGACCTTCCGGACATCACCGGCCAGGACTGGGCATCCGCCAACGTTCCCGGCCAGCTCAAGCAACTCACCCGCCCTGCGGCCCAAGACGCCGAGGCCGTCGAGGTTGTGGCCGGTGGACGCGTCCTCGTGGCGAGTGCCCGCAAAGCCTGGCACCGCAAGGAGGACCTCGGTTGGGTGGTCATGCTGCGCGACCGCACCGAACTGCAGCAGCTCACCCGGCAGTTGGACGCGGTCGGAACCATGTCCACGGCCCTGCGCGCCCAACGCCACGAGTTCGCCAACCAGCTCCACACGATTGCCGGCTTCATGAGCATCGGCCAGCACGAACAGGCCAAGACATACCTGGAACGGCTCTCAGCCACGGGACCGCTGAAGTTCCCTGTGGAACAGGCGGAGCTGCTCCAGGATCCCTACCTGCAGGCATTCATCGGCGCCAAGAGCGTGGAAGCCTCCGAACGGGGCGTCAGCCTGCGCATCGGTCCGGAAACCCTGGTACGCGGCCACGTCGTGGATCCCCAGGACGTCACCACAGTGCTCGGCAACCTCATCGACAACGCCGTGAGTGCCGCCGTCGGGGGTTCCGCAGCCGAACGGTGGGTGGAAGTGGAACTGTTGGACGACGCCGGCCACGGCGGGACCTTGCACATAGTGGTGGCAGACTCGGGAGATGGTTTGGCAGGTGCCGGACCCGAGGAGGTCTTCGCGGAAGGATTCACGACGGCGGCGCAACCGTCCGCCGCGGCAGCCGGACAAGGCTTCGGGCTGGCGTTGGTCAGGAACCTGGCGCGTCGCCGGGGCGGCGAGGTCAGGGTTCTGGAGAGCGGCACGCCCGGCGGACCCGGGGCGGTCTTCATGGCCACCGTTCCGGGCGTCATGGGCGGCACGGGTGTGCGGGACGACGACATGGATGCACCGGAAACCGGGACGGGGCCAACGGCGAGGAAGGACAGCATTGGCTGAGGACTTGAGAGTGTTGATCGTGGACGACGACTTCCACGTAGCCAGGCTGCACGCGGCCTACGTCGATTCCGTGGCGGGATTCATGGCGTTGGCGCCCGTGGGCTCAGTGTCCCAGGCGTTGCAGGCGATCCACAGCCTGCGCCCGGACCTCGTGTTGCTGGACGTCTATCTGCCCGACGGTTCAGGGCTTGACCTGCTGGGCCAGCTCGACGTCGATGCCGTGATGCTGACGGCGGCCTCGGATGCGCAATCCATCCGCGTGGCTCTGCGCCGCGGTGCCCTCGGTTACATGCTCAAACCCTTCACCGCGGAATCCCTGTCCCAGCAGCTACGCTCCTACGCCCGGTACCGCCGCATCCTGGGGCAACAAACCAGCGTTGACCAGGCAAGCATCGAGCGGGCCAAGCGTGCCCTGATCCCCGGCGACGTCACGCCGTCGGCCAAACCCCGTTCGGCTACCGAGGCGGCAGTCCTGGAGTCCTTGGTGCCTGGCGAGCAGTATTCGGCGGCCGAAGTCGCAGACCGCGTGGGCGTGTCCCGGGCCACGGCGCAAAGGTACCTGTCCTCGCTCGCGGACGATGGCGCCGTCGAAATCCAACTGCGCTACGGGACCACGGGCCGCCCGGAACACCGCTACGGCATCCCGGGCTGACCCATCTGAGTCGCAATTGTGCGCGTTTTGAGCACGCTAAACGCGCTTAACTGCGACCAAGTTGGGTGCGCTACGCGGACTTCTGTGCCACCAGTTCGATCTCCACCAGCATCTGCGGATCAAGGAACGGCAGAACGTGCACCAGGGAAAGTGTGGGCCGGATTTCGCCGAAAACTTCACCGTGTGCGCGGCCGGCGTCTTCCCACTTGCTGATGTCCGTCAGGTAGAGCTTGGACTGGACAACGTCCGCGTAGGAGAAGCCGGCTTCTTCCAGGACGGCGCCGAGCTTCTCGAGGATGTACTTGGTCTGCGAGTAGAAGTCATCGCCCACAATCGCTTGTTTGCCATCAACGGGTCCGCTGGCCGCCGTCGCCGAAATGTAAAGGGTGTTGTCCACCTGGACCGCACGGGAATACCCAAGGGTCTGTTCCCACACCGAGCCTGAACCGTATGTCTTGCGCATGCCGCGCCTTCCTGTTCATCTCCCGGCCTGTTGCCGGAATTTCCGAGGAAAACTCTAGGACCGGGAGAGCTCAAGCCTGTAAACGAACAGCTTTATGTCGGTGCCGGGAACGAACCAGTCCCGTTCGGGGACCCTGTCAAAACCGGTCCGGTTGTAGAGGGCATTGGCACTCTCCCACGTGGCGCCGGTGGTGAGGCACACGGCATTGATGCCGTCGCTCGCCTTGGCCTGCTCGACGACGGCACTCACCAAAGCAGTGCCCGTGCCGGAGCGCTGCACCGCCGGATCCACCACGAGGGTCCGCAGCTCCAGCTCGCCGTCCAAGCCAATATCGGAGAAGCCGCCTCCGGCGGGAGCCGCGGTCACTGAGCCGATGATGGTCCCGTCGCGTTCGGCCACCAGCACGTCCGCATGCTGCGCCCGACCGGCAACATTCTTAAGCTGCTGCAGGTATGGGTGATCCGCGCTGCCGTAGTACCCCGCGGTGACGTACGAATCCTGAGTTATGCGGGCAACGGCGTCGTAGTCTTCGGGTACGGCTGGACGGACAGTAATCGGCGAAAGCACCTGTCAATAGTAGTTGTAACCGGGCGTTGCATTCGGCGAAACAGCGCTTTCCGTGACAGAACTATCACTCCTGTGTGTGTCACCCGGTATCGCGGGATTGAGTCGGATTGCGCGCCATGAAGCCCGGTTTCGCACCGTTGCGGCCTTGTTTCGGAAGGCTGGCGCCCCGAGCCGCTGCCATGTTGAAGTGGGCAAACCTGACCATGCCACCCCAAAACCAAAGGATTCGACCATGCCCACACCACCGCGTCAGCTGCACCTCAACGCGTTCCTCATGAGCACCGGCCACCACGAGGCCTCCTGGCGGCTCCCGGAAAGCGACCCCTTGGCCTCCACCAGGATCGGGCATTACCAAAACCTGGCCCGCACCGCCGAACGCGGAAAGCTGGACTCGATTTTCTTCGCCGACTCCCCCGTGCTCTTCGGCGAGGTGGGGCGCCGCCCTGCCGGCAAGCTGGAACCCACCGTCCTGCTCACCGCCATCGCAGGAGCGACACAGAAGATCGGCCTGATCGCCACCGCCTCCACCACCTACAACGAGCCCTTCAACCTTGCACGCCGTTTCGCTTCGGTGGACTGGGTCAGCGGCGGGCGGGCCGGGTGGAACGTTGTCACGACGGCGGGACCGGACGCGGCGCGCAACTTCGGCGTCGACGACCAGCCGGCCCACGCCGTCCGCTATGAGCGCGCCGCCGAGTTCATCGACGTGGCCCAAAAACTCTGGGACAGCTGGGAGGACGACGCCGTGCCCGCGGACAAGGCCGCCGGCGTCTGGGGCGACTCCACCAGGATCCGGGCAATAGAACACGAAGGCAAGCACTTCCGGGTCCGCGGCCCGCTCAATGTCCCTCGTTCTCCGCAGGGCCACCCGCTGATCGTCCAGGCCGGCTCCTCCGATAACGGCAAGAAGCTCGCAGCCCACTACGCCGAAGCCGTGTTCACCGCCCACCAAACACTGGCAGACGGGCAAGCCTTCTATGCAGACCTCAAAGCACGGACCGTGGCGGCGGGCCGTGATCGTGACAGCATCAAGATCCTCCCGGGCATCGTTCCCGTGATCGGGTCCACCGAGGCCGAGGCCCTCCGGCTCGAGCGCGAACTCGATGAACTGATCAAACCCGAATACGCCCGCGAACAGCTGGCCAAGACCCTCCGGCTCGCACCCGAAGACCTGCCATTGGACCGCCAACTCCCGGCCGATCTTCCATCGGAGGACGACATCGAGGGCGCCAAGAGCCGCTACACCCTGATCGTGGAATTGGCGCGGCGCGAGCATCTCACCGTCCGGCAGCTCATCGGTCGTTTGGGCGGCGGGCGCGGGCACCGGACATTCTCCGGCACCCCCGAACAAGTGGCGGACGCCATTCAGGACTGGTTCGACGCGGGAGCAGCGGACGGCTTCAACATCATGCCCCCGGTGCTTCCATCAGGTTTGGAAGTGTTCGTGGACCAGGTGGTGCCGATCCTTCAGCGGCGTGGACTGTTCCGTACCGAATACACGGCTTCCACCTTGCGGGGACACTATGGCCTGGAGCGGCCGGTCAACCGCTTCGCGGGCGCACCCGCACGGGAGCTAACCTCGATCGGATCCGGCTTCTAGCGGTAGTTGGCGATGGCCAGTGCGCGGATCATGGGAGCCCTACAGAGGGAACTTTCCGGAGAGCTCCAGCGTGGCCGCGCACGTCCAGGCCGCCAACCGGTCTTCGGTGCTTGGGCCGCCGTCGAGCGGGCTTGTCAGCTTTGGCCTGCGGACCCAGCAACCGGCCTCCTCGGCTATCAAGGCCCCGGCGGCGTAATCGTGTTCGTTGAGGCCCCGCTCGCCAAAGGCGTCCACGGTGCCGTCGGCGACGAAGCACAAGTCCAGTGCTGCCGAACCCAACCGCCGCACATCAGCGAAGCCCTCCATGAGCTCACCCAGCCCGTCCACCTGGCTGGCGCGGGTGGAGGGGTCATAGCTGAAGCCCGTTGCCAGGATCAGCCCTTTCCTCCCCGGGACCGGGCCCGTCAGCTGCGTTGATGTCCCGGCAACCTCAACCCATGCGCCGTGCCCGCGGGCCGCCGAGTAGACGCGGCCCAGCGCCGGCGCGTGGACCACGCCGGCAAGCCACACGCCGTCGGCATCTGCCACGGCAACGGACGTGGCGTAGTAAACAATGTTGCGGATGAAGTTGGTGGTGCCGTCCAGCGGATCGATGGACCAGCGATAGCCGGACGCCTGCTCCGGCCGGGTGGTTCCTTGTTCCTCGCCCGTGATCGTGTCGTGTGGCCGTGCCTGGGCGATGGCCCGGCTGACGGCGTTCTCCGCTGCGAGATCGAACTCCGTTACCCAGTCCCCGGCTTCGCCCTTGTTACTCATTCCGAGGCCGTCACCACCGCTTCCGGTGACCGAACGTTGGGCAAGCACTGAGGCTCCCGCTGCGGCCGCCGTTTTGGCGACCTCCAGCAATTCCAGGACGTCGGCGGGCGAATGCCCGGCGCTCATTCGGATTCCCCTTCCCGCGCGGCAGCTTCATCGACGTTCTCCTGGCCTTCAGACGTGGCGGGCTGACCTTCCGGCGCAGCTGGCCCATTGGCCAGGAGCTCACGGAATCCGTCCTCATCCAACACCGGGATCCCGAGCTGTTCCGCTTTGTCCAGCTTGGTACCAGCGCTTTCCCCGGCCACCAGATAGCTGGTGTTCTTCGATACCGAGCCTGCCGCCTTGCCACCACGGATGATGATGGCTTCCTTGGCCTCATCCCGGCTGAAGTTCGGCAGGGTTCCCGTGACCACCACGGTCAGTCCTTCAAGCGTGCGCGGAGTAGCCGTATCCCGGTCATCCTCCATCCGAACGCCGGCGGCAGCCCACCTGTCCACGATCTCGTTGTGCCAGTCAACCGCGAACCATTCCTTAAGGGCAGCCGCAATGGTCGGTCCGACGCCGTCCACATGGGCCAGTTGTTCCTCGGTCGCATTCCGAATGGCATCCATGCTTCCGAAGTTGGTTGCCAGTGCCCGCGAGGCGGTGGGACCGACGTGGCGGATGGACAACGCTACAAGCACCCGCCACAGGGGCTGCTTCTTGGCTTTCTCCAGCTCCGTGAAAAGCTTCTCCGTGGTGGCAGTGGGCTTTGACGGCGTCTTGGCCGTGGCTTTCGTATAGAAGTAGGGAACGAGTTCGTACTGGCCTGTGCCGACGCCCTTGGATTTCTTCTCGCGGCGGATCATCACGTTTGCCAGATCTTCGCGGGTCAAGTCAAACAGCGCGGCCTCGCTGGTCAGCGGGGGAATCTCCGGTTCTGCGGGCTGGGTCAAAGCGATAGCCGCTTCCCAGCCGAGGGCCTCGATATCGAAGGCGCCACGGCTGGCCACGTGGAAGACCCGCTCACGCAACTGGGAAGGGCAGGACTTTCCATTGGGGCAGCGGATGTCCACGTCGCCCTCCTTGGAAGGCGCGAGCGGAGTGCCGCAGGAAGGGCATTCGGTGGGCATGACGAATTCGCGGACGGGCGGATCCTGCTTATCGCGGAGCGCCAGTACCGGACCGACAATTTCGGGGATGACGTCACCGGCTTTGCGAAGAATCACGATGTCGCCGATCATCACGCCTTTGGCTTTGACGACGTCCTGGTTGTGCAGCGTAGCCATGCCCACGGTGGAGCCGGACACCTTGACGGGCTCCATCAACCCGAACGGAGTGACACGTCCGGTCCGGCCGACGTTGACCATGATGTCCAGCAGTTTGGTGTGGACCTCTTCCGGCGGGTACTTGTACGCGGCGGCCCACCTCGGCACGCGGGAGGTGTAGCCGAGTGCGCGTTGGGTGGCGAAGTCATCGATCTTCACCACGATGCCGTCGATCTCGTGCAGGAGGCCGTGGCGGTGTTCGCCGTAGTGGGCAATGAATTCCAGGACGCCGTCGTAAGAGTCCAGGACCTTCGAGTAGGGACTGACCGGGAGTCCCCATTCGCCCAGGAGCTTGTAGGTCTCCGACTGGCTGGCCGCATCCAGCCCTTCACGCGCCCCGATGCCGTGGACGAACATGCTGAGGGGACGCTTGGCGGTCTCCGCCGGATCTTTTTGCCGGAGCGAACCCGCGGCGGCGTTGCGGGGGTTGGCCAGCGGCGCCTTGCCCGCTGCCACCAACGAGTCGTTGAATTCCGCGAAAGCCTTGGACGGAATGAAGACCTCGCCGCGGATCTCAACTTCGGACGGATAGCCCGAGCCGCTGAGCTGCCGCGGGATCTCCTTGATGGTCAGGACGTTATGGGTGATGTCCTCACCCGTGGTGCCATCGCCGCGGGTAGCAGCGCGCACCAGCTTGCCGTCCCGGTAAAGCAGGTTCACGGCCAGGCCATCGATCTTCAACTCGGTCAACCACGAGATCGGCGGGACCCTGTCCCCGAGCTTGGCCACCGACGCCTCGACCTTCCGCACCCAGGCCTCCAGCTCGTCGAGCGAGAACACGTCATCGAGGCTGTACATCCGTTGGAGGTGCTCGACGGCGGCAAAAGCCGCGGAGACCTCACCGCCCACTTCCTGGGTGGGTGAATCATTCGCGACGAGCTCCGGATGGAGGGCTTCCAATTCCTCCAGGCGCCGGTACAGGAGGTCATATTCAGCGTCGGAAACAGTGGGAGCGTCTTCTTGGTAATACGCGTACCGGTACTTCCGGACCAGGTCAACCAGTTCCTGGTACTCTTCCCGGAGGTTTTCCGACGGCGGCGCACCCTCCTCTACGGCGACGGCGGCTGTGGCCATGGATGTGGTGCTGACCCGATCTGGATTCTCTGGTGTGCTCACAGGTCTATCTTGCTATACACCCCGGACATTATGTGGCGGGCCGCTCAGTGCGACGACAGGCGGTTCTTGCTCCACAGCGCGAACGCAAGGCCGCCCAAACCAACAAGCAGTACCCCGCCCAGGATGCCGAAAAGCCCCAGCATGTTGGGCCCGGAGAAGTTGCCCGTGGCCAGGACTGCGGCCTGGGTTTCTTTGCCCTGATCGATCGGTGTGTCCCAATTGGAGGACTTCGAGGGACTCGGCGAGGCAGACCGCGTCGCACTCGCCGTGGCGGTGGCTGTAGCGGTGGGTGCCGCCGTCGGAGTTTCCGACGGCGTTTCGGCCACCTCAGGCTCTAGAGTCGCCGGGGCTTGGACTACGGCGGGCTGCGGCGCTTGGACGGCCGGCGCGGGAGCTGCCGGAGCCGGAGCAGGCGCGGGTTGCTTCCGGTCGTGGACGCGGGTTGGTTCAGGCGCGGGCTTCACGTCACGGTCCGGCGCCGGCTTGGTATTCGTTACTTCAGGTGCGAGGACTTGTTCGGTGGGAGTCGGATCTCCCGGGGCTTCCACGGAGGGACAACTTCCCGCCGTCTCCGGGATGCAGGGCGCTGCGTGGGCAGTGCCCTGCGGTGCCAGCCATACGGCGGCGGCGAGCAGTACGCCCGCCACAACGGCAGGGACGCGGCGCCGACTGGAGGCGGGCACGGCGGCAGGGAGAACGGTGGGTTGCATGGGGCATGACCTCGCTGGGGGCGTTGGGGCGCTTTGAGCGGTCCGGAAGTGCGGTACGTTTCCGGCATCCTCCTACACACACCAGCGAAGACGCAAATCCTAGCTCCGGTTTTCGGGCGGCATGGCAACCTGCAGTTTCCGTACTTTGCCGCGTCCCACGATGTACCCGCGGCCCGGGATGAAGTCCTTGCTGAGCCGTCCCAGTGACGTGTTGAGGAGGCTGTCCCCTTCCACGTCGCCGGGGTTGAGCAGCAGTCCTCTGCGCCCGGATTTGAAGGGCTGCGCCAAGGACCACGCCTGCGACCATGTGGAGGTTTCGGACTCGCCAACTACCCACTGGTCGGCCTTGATGGCGGCCGTCACCAGGCGACCGACGCCGGACTCGGCGAGGGTATCGGTGAACTCCGTGAGGCCCTCAATGAAGATCGCCATGGTTCCCGGGTTGTCGCTTGCCTTGTCCACCAGGTCATCCACGACGTCGGACACCTCGTCCGGACCCACCAGGGCACGGCTCCAGATGTTCAAGGAGGCAACCGTGGAACGGCGCGAGCCGATGTAGATGAGGTCGGTCCGCGGGTTGGACCGGCGCAGTGCGTAGGCCAACGTGACAAGGGCGACCGTTCGCCCGGAACCCGGAGGCCCTGCCAGCAGCAAGGGGCCTTTCGCGGCAATGGCGGCGGAGCCGAGGGTCTCGTCGTCGACGCCGATGATGGGATTGTCCACGGCTCCCACGGGCAGGATGTCCAGGTCCACCAGTTCGGGGAGCCGTTGGATCTGTGGAGCCTGGCTGAGCCCCTGCCGGAGCATGGCCTGGCTGAGCTTGGACACTTCGCGCGCCTGCAGGGCCAGGTTGGAGTTGCCGCCCAGCACCGCCAACTGCACTTCCAATCCGTCCAGGAGCCCGCGCCCCGGAGGTGACGCTGCGTTCAGCACGTCCTTGGGGACGTCCAGCGTCATGTAATCGTCTTCCGAGCTCAAGCGAAGCACCAGCCGCTTCTGGATGGAGGCAAGGAGCGACGCCGGTACGGAGTTGGGTCGGTCGCCGCTCACCACGAGGTGGATACCGAGGGGACGGCCGTCCGTGGCGAGCTGCAGGAAGATATCCCACAGCGAAGAAAGGTTGCTGTATTCGTAGGATTCGCGGAAGGAGGACATGCCGTCCACCATGACGAAAATGCGCTTCTCATCCGGCCGGGCAGCCAATTGGCGGTATTCGACGATGGTGGAAGCCCGGACTTCGGCAAACCTCGTGGCCCTCTCATCCGCGATCTCCTTGAGCCAGCGCAGCAGGCGGCCGACGCGTTCGACGTCGTCGCCGTTGATGACCTCTCCCACGTGCGGTAGGCCCTCAAGCATCTTCAGGCCCGAAGATCCGCAGTCGATGCCGTAGACGTGTACGGGACCGCCGCGGGGCGTCACGGCAGCGGCAATGGCGATGCCGCGCAGTGCCGCCGACTTACCTGAACCACCCGTGCCGTAGACGGCCATGTTGCCGTCCTTGTCCGGCTCGTAGAACACCGTGGGCTGGTCCTGGTGGGCGGGATCGTCCGCAACGCCAAGAAGGAGCCGTTCATCGGTACGGGGGTTGGGCAGCTTGGAGAAGTCGTACGTGGTGGCCAGCTCGTTAAGCCAAGGCTTGCGCGGCGGCTCGATTGCCAGGACGTCAGCCGCCCTGATGATGTTGGCCGTCATCCGTGCGATGTCGTTCGGTCCGGCCGGTTCCTCGGCGATATCCGTCGCAGGCGGCGGCTCCCAGGAAGGTCCGGAGCCGAAGGCCATCTCCACGATGTCGATGCGGGGCCGTTGCGGCTTCTCCGTGGTCCAGCCGCCGGCATAACCGGTCTGGAAACCCTGGATCCTCCCGGGCCCGGTCTTCGCCGCACCGCGGCCCGGGATGGAGGGATCGAAGTAGGCGGCTGTCGGAACACCAAGAATGTCCACGGCATCCACTTCATCGGCCATGCGCAGGGCGACGCGGAGGTTGGTGTTGGCGCGCAGGTTGTCCTTGATGACGCCGGCCGGCCGCTGCGTGGCAAGGATCAAGTGCAGGCCAAGGGAACGGCCACGCGCGGCCACGTCAACAACGCCGTCCACGAATTCGGGGACCTCGGTGGCCAGCGCGGCGAATTCGTCCACGATGATGATGAGGTAGGGCGGAGCCTCGGGGTCCGCTTCGCGCTGCAGGGCGAGCAGGTCCTTGGCCTTCTTCCGGTTCAGGAGCCGTTCGCGGTAGTGCAGCTCGGCACGGAGCGAGGTCAGGGCACGCCGGACAAGGTGCGGCGAGAGGTCGGTGACCAGGCCAACGGTATGCGGCAGGTGCAGGCAGTCCGCGAACGCAGCTCCACCTTTGTAATCGACAAAGAGGAAGCTCACCCGGTCCGGGCTGTACGCAGCAGCCATGCCCATGACCCAGGACTGGAGGAACTCCGACTTGCCTGCACCGGTGGTTCCACCCACCAGGGCGTGGGGGCCCTCGTTCTTCAGGTCCAGGTAGAACGGCTCAACACCCTTGGAACCAACCAAGGCCCGGAGGCTGCCGTTGTCCTTGCGGTTGGGCACGGCGGTGGCATGGACAGAGTTGTTTTCCTGCCAGCGCTCGGCCACGGCCTGTGGGTTGTCCATCAGGTCCTTGCCGATCAACGTGGCGTAGGAAACGGCGCGCGGCAGGTCCGAGTCGTCCTCGAGCGGGTTGCCGACGTCCACCAGCGGAGACATCATGCGGGCCAGTTGCGTGGCCAGCTCAACGTCGAGGCTTTCGCAGCTCACCGGATAGGTGTGCCGGCCCAGCCGGACCTGGCCCGTCGTGGTGCCGTGATCGCCGTCGACCGAGAGGAAGTCCCGGCATGCGGCAGGCAACGACTGCACGTTGGCGGCCACCCACATGACGTGGACGCCAAAATCCGGACCGCGTTCCACCAAACGGGTAAGGCGTCCACGGTCCACGGGTGCATCGTCTTCCACCACCACCAACACCGTGGGCACAACAGGTCCGGGAGTCTCTTCGTGCTCATTCTTCAGCCCGGGCCGGGGCTGTTGACCCGGTTCCTTGGCCTGGGCTTCACGCTGCTCAACCAGGTCTTCCAGCCGGGACAAGAGCGCGGAGCCTGCACCCGGGCCGGCGGCAAGATGGTCGCCCGTGAGGGGGCTGTGGCCTGAGCCGACGTGGGGCAGCCATTGCAGCCAGTCCCAGCGTTCGCGGGACCGCGGGGACGTCAGTGCCGTGAGGACGAGTTCCGCGGGCGAGTGGAGGCCCACCAACTGAAGCACCATGCCGCGCGCGACGTCGTCCACCACGCTGCGGTCCCCGGCCACGCCGAAGGAGCCGGACGCGCGCAGCTGCGACACGATGGGCACGCCTTCGATCACCCGCACCTGCTGCAGGCATTCCTGGATTTCCCGCATGTACTTCGGCTCGGTTTCGTTGGCCCCCGGCTCGTCGAACTGGATGCGGGACGGCGCGGAGCCCAGGCCGAAGCGGACGCTCAGGAAGTGCTGGTGCTCGGGCCTGTTGGTCCACAGCAGCGGACCCAGCTTGTAGATGGCATCCACCGTGTCGCTGACCGATGGCGCCTCTTGCAGGCGGACCGCTCGTTCGATGTTCTGCTGCCGGTCGATGTCTTCCCGGAACGCCAGCATGGCAGCGTTGAACTGCTTGTGCCCTTCCTTGGCCTGCCGCTTGCCCTGCATCTTGTGGTCCACGTAGTGCCCCACGATGAACAGCGGCATCATGGCCATGAAGATGACGGAGAGGATGTTTTGCGTCAGGGCGAACAGAACGCCGCCCATCAGCAGCGGCGTGACCAGCATGATGTACGGGAACGGCTGGTGTTCAGGGCGTTTGGGGCCCGCCGGCGGCACGCGCTTGGGCGACTCGAACCGGGGAACCACCCGCGGCGACCTGTTGAAGTCAACCAACGGCGAGGTGGGTCCTCCGGAGTGGTTGCGCGAGAGCGAAACGACGCCCACGGTGGTGTCGCCCAATGTCACGGTGTCCGAGGATTCCAGCGTGGCCCGCGTGACGGGCAGCCCGTCCATGAGGAGCCCGTTGGCGGAGTTCGTGTCGACGATTTCCACCGTCTCCCCCACCGTGATGCGGGCATGCCGCTTGGACGTCAGGGGGTCGGACAGCCTGACGTCGGCGTCCCGGTCCCGGCCGATGTAGCTGGTTCCGAACGGCAGCGAAAACTCGCGGCCGGCGTCGGGCCCTGCCATGACGCGCAGGGTAGCTGCCGCCGGTCCGCGGTTGGTGCCGGGCGCGTTCGAGGCGAATTGTTCGCTCACCTGGGTCAGGGACACCTTCGAACCGGGCCGCAGCCCGGATTCCAGCAGGTTGTCGGTCGGGCGCAGGACCTGGCCGGACAGCCCGCCGCCAACAAACGCCTCATCCACGCTGATGGAGAGGTTCGACGGCGGTTCGGTCCCCTTCCGCGCGGGGTCCGCGGCCCACAGTTCCGTGGCGATGTCGGCCACTGTGGCACGGCCATCCACCGTGACGGCCAGGTCCTTGGCTTCCGCGGGATCCCGCCGCAGGGTCAGGCGAAACTTCATCCTTCGTCGACTCCACTCTCAGTCTCAAGCAAGTACAGGTCGGCCGGGGTGACCAGGTGTGAGGTCACGGCGTGCTCGACGAGCCGGGCACGCCGGTTGGTGGCGAGCTTCCCGGCGCCGCCGCGGAGCCCCACGACACCCACGCGGTCGAGTTTGTCGCACACGTTGTCCAGCTTCCGGTTGAACCGGGTCAGCGCCCATCCCAAGCGTTTGGCGGCCTCCGCGGACGACGGGATGGCACTGAATCCGGTGCCATCCCGACGCAGCATGGGTTCGGCCAGGGCCACGATGAGCGCCTTTTGCGAATCGGTGAAAACAACGGGCCCGATGGTGGTGTCCCCCGCCTGGTCCTCGTCCCGGGCTTCGTGCCGGAAGGACGGAGTCTTCAGGTGGACGGCGAATTCGTAGGTGGTGGGGCCCGCCGTGAAAATGACGTTCGTGTGGCTGAAGACCAGCGGGATCCGCGCGCCCGGAGCAAGCCAGGCCTGCATGCCGCCCGAGCCGTCGGCGATGGTTGCCGACAACATGCTCCCCACGTTGCTCAGCCACCAAATTCCGTCGTAACGGGCAATTTGCAGGAAGCGGCGGTGCAGGTAGGGATTGTCATCTACTTCAAGGTCGCCTTCGCGGCCGATGTCGAATACATCCTCATCTGACGGTTCGTACCATTCGCCACAGAAATCTATTGCTAGATCCCCCATGATCTGTGCCTCCTTGCAGGACTGTTTGTTACTTTCGGGAACGGGCTACTTTTCAAGGCAGCCGATGGATTCAGGACCTCCCGGCGACGCCGAGCCATCGGCCCGCACAACGATCACCTGGATGCACACCGGCAGCTGCGTGGTACCGGGGAGTACCACGTTGGAGGCCAACGTCGATTCGTACGGTCCGTCCGCCTTGGCCGACTTGGTCCGCCACTTGTAGGTGTCTCCGGAATTGAGCGCGACCGGGTCCCACCTGAAGACCACCAGTCCGGGGCCGCCGCCTTGCTGGACCTCGGCGCGGATGCCCGTCACGTCGGGCACATTGCCGTCGCTGATGGCGTCTGCGGGCGGTTTGCTCGCGATCTCGCTGGGAGCCACTTTGGGCTGCGCGGAACCGCCCAGCACCACACCTACGACGACGGCGACAGCCAACACTGCTGCACCGCTCACGCCGAGCCACAGGTTCCGTTTGCTGTGGTCGGCTTCCGGGGCCCCGGCTTCTTCGGCTGCGGGGCCCGAACGATTGACCGTGGCGGCGAGGTCATCGTGCGCCGGCGGCTGCCAGCCGCGCAAGACCGTCGACTCGGCCGTTTCCGGTTCCGGGGCGGCGTTGGGCGCGTGGACACCCGGTGATTGGAACTGCGGAAGGTTGGTTTGCGGTGCCGGGAACTGCTGCTTTGGCCGCGTAGGGCTGGTGGAAGTGCCGGCGGTGCTGGACGTACCCTGCATGGTGGACGTACCCGGCATGGTGGACGGGAACGTCCGCGCAGGAAACGTGGGGGCCGAACCGGTGGTTGCGGTTCCGGACGCATCCGGATCGATCGAAGCGATGCTCCGGACGCGGGTCTCTTCCACGTTGTCGTCCGGGTGCTGTTCATCCCCGTGCCCCGGGTCCGCCAGGACTTCGAACGGCGTCACCGACAGGTTCAGTTCCGCCTGGATGCGCTGCAATGCCAAGGCAAAGGCATGCGCCGACGAATACCGCGACTCCGGGGACTTGGCCATGGCAGTGGCAAGGACCAGTTCCAGCGATTCGGGAACATCCGCGCGGCCCAGGCGGGGCAACGGGGAGTTGGTGATGCGGGAAATCAGTTCCCGCTGCGAGTTGTCCTGCCCGGGCAACACGAACGGGGAACGTCCGGCCAGCAGCGTGTACAGGGTTGCACCCAGGGCCCAGATGTCCACGGGCACGCCGTCCACGGGCCCGCCGCGGAACTGCTCAGGGGGTGACCAGGGGATGGACATTCCGGCGTCGTCGTCGTTGTCCCCGCCGATGGTCCCGGAGATGCCGAAGTCGGTCAGGGCAGGCCGGTTGTAGTCGGTGACCAGGATGTTTGCCGGCTTGATGTCCCGGTGGACAATGCCGGCGCGGTGCGCGGTCTCGACGGCGGAAGCCACTTGGATCCCGACAGCCAGGACTTCGTCAACGCTGAACCGCTGGCGCCTGTACCGCACATCGAGGCTGGGCCGTGAGCAGTACTCCATGGCCAGGTAGGAGTGTCCGTCTTCTGTGGTCTCCGCTTCGAAGATGGTCACGATGTACGGGTGGGAGGAAAGTTGCGCCATCAGGTTTGCTTCGGACTCGAAGCGACGGCGCGCACCCTCGGTCTTCAGGTCGGACAACAGCACCTTGACCGCTACCTTGCGGCGCGGCCTGTCCTGTTCGTAGAGGAAGACGTCAGAGAAGCCGCCCGATCCCAGCAGGCTGACGTACTTGAAACCCGGGATATGGGGAGGCGGTGCAGGGGGCCTCTTGGAACTCAAAGAATCTCCTCGAAACGCAATGAAATGTCGTCACCCAACTCGGCAATGTCGCCGTCGAGCAGGATGGCCATCTCGTTTTGGGCGAGCCGGCGCGGTGCCTGGCCCTCCCGGATAAGAACGGTGCCGTTGGTCGCCTTCAGGTCGCACAGCATGACGTGCCATCCTTCCAGGCGGACCTCGACGTGCGACCGGGAGATGTCTCCCCCGGGGCTTTCCACCTGGACGAGGCGAGGCATGGTGCCGCCCTGGACCCTGGAGACGGACGGCTGCCTGCCGATGACCAACGACTTATCAAGGTCGATCAACTCGCCCGTGGAGATACGCATCCGGCCAAGCCTGGGGCGCGGCACCTGGACCGCGTCTCCGGACAGCGCGAGGCCACAGGAAGCGCACTGCGGATAGGTGGGCGGGTTTGCATGTCCCTGCCCGCACACCCGTGCTAAAACGGTGGGTCCCGTGGCGTGGTTGCCCGCGCCTTCCTGGCCGGTTGCGGTGCCGGTTGAGGAGCCACCTGCGGCCGTACCCTCAGGAACGTCCCCTGCAACACTGCTCTTCATGATGGTCTGGCCATCATGGTCCGGATCATTTTCCTCGGGAGCCTGCACCGCGGGTGGACTGGAAGTGAACTGCCGGGCGGGCGCAGCCGGTTCAGGAGCCTCGGAGGAGGCACTGCTGCGCAGCCACGGGACGGAATCAATCAGGGCCGGTACACCAAGAGGGGCCTGGCCTGCGGACCCGTCGCCGGTACCCGGTACGGCTCCGGCCGGACCAGGTACGACGCCGGTCCCTCCTTCGGCGGCTCCGTCGCTTTCCGCGTCGGCCCGTTTCGGCGACGGCAGCGGCACTCCTTCGGGGATCGGCGGCGAGGGCACCTGGGCTGCAGGAACGTCGTGGTCGTCCTCGTCTCCCACGATCCTGACCGCTGCGTCCTCGATGTTCCGCATTACGGTCTTATCCCACAGGTGGTCATAGTTGGTGGTGGTTTCCAGCGTGGGAACCATGGGATCCGTGGTGCTGGTGTGAACCGGAACGCCACCGGAGTCCTCGGAAGCTTCGGCTGCCGCAGGAGTGTCCACGGACTCATCCGGCTGGAATTCGTCTGAAGGGTCCTCCCCTGGAACGACGTCTTCCGCGGGCCCGGGAGCGGTTTCCGGCGCAGACGCGGCGGCGGCCTCCGGACCGGCAACAACAGGCAGACCGTCCGTGTGCGGAGCGATCGTCAAGCCAAGGTCCACGTCGGTGTAGCCAAGCACAGTCTCATCCGAGACCCGTCCGCCGCCCGGTGCCGCCACGGGCCCAGCGTCCGCGGGTGCCACCACGGGCTCCGCGTCGGCTGCGGGTGTTTCAGTTCCGGGGGCCGGGGCAGCCGCCGGAACGCCGGCAAGGACGACCTCCAGCGCGGCAAGCCGCACTACTCCCTCAACCACCGGCAGGCCCAGCGGGACGGTACCAGCCGCCGTCGTGGTTCCGCCGGAAGGTCCTGCACCGCCGTTGGAGGCTGCCGCACTACCGCCGGAACCGATCCGCAGGCTGACGGAGTCCGGTGACTGCAGCCGCCGCTCCGTCCAAGTGGTCACGTCCCGGCCGGACAACTGCTCGCCGCCGGAGGCCGAGTGGACTTCAAGGTCGAGGTCGCCGCGAAGGAAGACCCTGAGCTGGTCTTTGGAATCAATGATGCCGAAGGGCGGAATCCTGGTCAGTGATACGCCGAACGCCTCCGTGACCTCATGGAGTACCTCGTGGGCCTCGGGCGCGGAGGCCAGGAGCTCCCACACGGACTCCACCAGCGATTCCGGAGTTTCCGGCCCGAGGAGGACGACTGTTCCCCGGCGCAGCACTCCAAACCAGTCGCCGTGACGGTAGCGGGCGACGGCAGGCACGCCATTACTTGCCATCAGCACCGTCCTCGGTTTCCGCGCCGTTGACCCAAGCCCGTGGCAGGGTGTCCTCTTCGACGTCGTTGCCCACTTCCGGGCGCGGCGCAGTGGTGGCAATGCCGGCGTCGTTCAGGACGTTCTTGGCGTCCACCACAATGACGCTCACGTTGTCCCGCCCGCCGCTGCGGAGGGCCGCCTGGATCAGGGCATCCACCGCGTCCTGCGGGTGGGCAACGGTGCTGAGGATGCGGAACAGGTGGTCGTCCCCGAGTTCCCCGTTAAGTCCATCGGAGCAGACCATGATCCGGTCGCCCTCCTGGATGGGGAGGAGCCAGAAGTCGGCCTCGGTCTCATCGCCGGTGCCCAGGGCCCGGGTGACCACGTGGCGGCGCGGATGGATGGCGGCCTGTTCGGCCGTGATGTCCCCCGAATCCACCAGTTCCTGCACTTCCGAATGGTCCACGCTGACCTGCGAGAACTGGCCCTGGCTCAGCAGGTACGTCCGGGAATCGCCGATGTTCATGACCAGCCAGTACGGCACGCCCATCTGCTCGACCACCACGACGCCGGACAACGTGGTCCCTGCGCGTCCACCGGTGGCATTGCGGATGGCCGCGTCCGCCTTCAACAGGCAGCCCTGCAGCTCACCGGCCGACGCCGTCCGCGTGCCCGTTGCCAGTTCCGGGGCGCTGCCCAGGGTGCGAACGCACATGCCGCTGGCGATCTCTCCCGCCTCGTGGCCCCCCATGCCGTCGGCCACGGCAAAGACAGGATCCGAGGCAATGAACGAATCCTCATTCAACTCGCGGCGCAAACCGCGGTCCGTACCGTAGCCGTAGCTCAATTGGAAGCTGGAAGCGGCTGCGTTAGCGTCGGCATCGGGGGTTGCCCGCTGTGAATTCATGCTTGTCCTAGGTGGAAGGAACGGTCACCGAAGTGGACGGTGGAACCGGGGCGGACGAAAACTGCAACACCTGGCTGCAAACGGGTTTGGAGGCCGTCGGGGGTGGTGACCGCGCTGCCGTTGGTGGAGTTGCGGTCGGTGACCCAGACGCCGTCACCATCCACCCGCAGGTGCAGGTGCGTCTTGGAGATGGAGCGCCCCGGGTCGGATACCGGCAACAGCTGCTGGGTAGCTTCGCCGGGCTGTGGTGCGGGGTTGCGGCCAAGGAGAACCGTGCCGCCGAGCTGGACATCCTGGCCGTCGTCAATGCGGATCCGCAGGACTGCCTCGGCCCGTGCAGCACCCGGCCGCATCCGGGTGCGGTCGAGGTCGTCATCAGGATGGGCAACGGCGGGCACGGATGCCTGCGGGACCGGACGCGGTGCAGTGGGGGGACGCCACTGGTTGGGATCGTGCGGAGGCAACGCGCCCTGTGCGGGCGCAGCAGGCGAGGAGCCCGACGCCGGTTCGGTCGCCGCCGGCGCGGGGACGGGAGCCGGTGCCGAAGCCGGCGACGGGCTCGGAACCGGCGAGATAACGGGCTGCACCGGAGGCAAGTCCACCGGCGCGAAGCTGTACGGTCCTTGGATGCCGCCGGTGGCTACGGGGTTGCGACCCGCATGGACATCGAAGACCAGGGTCTTGGCTGCCTTGTCCTGCCACCCCTTCAGCTTGCCGTTCTTGTCCCAGGCGCTGGAGACCACCACGAGGATGGCCCAGATAGCTCCCAGCACCATCAGCGGGAGCGCGATGAAAAGAACCAGGCCAAGCTGCCCGATGGCGAGCAGCACAGCACCGACGATTGCCCCCAGCAACAGGCCGCCGCCGGTGACGATGCCCCGGACGAAGACGGCTCCAGCGCCGGGAGCGTAACCGTCCGCGTCAGAGCTCCGGATGCCCATGAGCTGGTTGCCGATGGTGTTGCCGGACTTGGCCTCGATGCCGAGCAACACGAACATGTAGGCCACGGTGACGGCCAGTCCGATGCTGCCGAGCAACACGAGCAGGCCGGTGTCATACACAATGAAACCGTTCCGGCGAGTTTGCGTGATCCCGGCAATGCCGATGGCAAAGGTAGTGACCAGGACGGCAAGGGGAAGAAGCCAGTCGAGCACGGCGGCGCCCAAGCGCTTGCCCGCTGAAGCCGGCACAAGTTCAAGCTTCGTCGACACCGTGGTCCCTCCCCCTGGATTCACCCCTGTGCCTGCCATGGTTGCAGGCATCGCCGCGGCTGTCCGCCCCGCAGCTTCCTGAGCGGACACTACCGAGATACTACCGGGACCGGGCGCGCCTTGATGGTTCGCCTGGTCCTGGGCAGCCAGGTGCGCATGGTTCACGTCGCGTTCCCGACGCGCTCCCCGGTTGCTCAACGGGGAACCGCAGAAGGTGCAGAAAGCAGCGCCGGGCCGCACTCCATGGCGGCAGGCCGGGCACAGTTCAACATCACTGTTCACCCGATCCGCCCCTCCTGAAGAGGGATTTCAGCTTGGCAAATACGCTCACGCTTGTCCGCGGCCCGCTGCCGGGAACGGTCTCGCGCTGTTCCCGTCGCCTCAGGGCGGCGCGTCCATCCGCCAGCAGGGACCGCGGCGAGAACCGGGCCTGCTGCCGTTTCCAGAAGCCAACGCTTCCCGTGATGTCCTCCAGCGACGAGTCCACGATCTTCCAATACTCCTTGACCTCATCCTCGCTCGGCTGCCCGGCTCCGAAGACGGCAGCGTCGGCACGGTGGGCAAGCACGGTGGTGGTGCTGCCTGCCACGGGGAAGGCGTCCGCAATCACCGAGGCCGATTCGCGCCGCGTCGACTTGTTGTCGATTGACGCGCCCATGTCAGTGGCAAGGCTCAGCACCTCGTTCCATCCTCCGCCGACCCGCTGGGCGGGGTGGCCGTCACGGAAACGCGCCTTCCGGCGTCGTGCCTTCAACAGAAGGATCAGCAACAGCGGGATGGCCAGGATCCCCAGCGGAATCAGGGCAACGCCGATGGCGGCCAGCAGCGGACCCCAGAAGAGCCAGGGGTTGTTCTTCTTCTCGTCGGCATCCAGGGCGTCCGGGGTGGAGTCCGGCGGCAGGTCCGCGGGCTCCTGCGGCGGGGGCGGCGGCTGCAGGACCTGCGGCTTGGGCTTGGATTTGCTCTCGGGGTCCGGCGGGATGGGCACGTTGTCCTTGGGCGGCGTGGGATCGAACGCCACCCAACCCACACGGTCAAAGGCAACCTCCACCCAGGCGTGCACATCCTTGCCTGTGATCTTGATGTCGCCGGCACCGTTTTCCGGGCTCTTGGGGTCCGGGTAGAACCCCATGACCACACGGGAGGGGATGCCCAGGTGGCGCAGCATGAGGGACATGGCAACCGAATATTGCTCGTCGTCGCCCAGCATTTGCTTGGCGGAGAGCAGGTTACGGACGCGTGCGGCACTATGGCCGGGCAGGCTGGGCAGCTGGCCCTCGGCTACCAGGCCGTTACTGAACGCACCACTCTTCTGGAAGTGCGCCTCGATCTGGCGGACCCGGTCGATCGCCGTGGGAGCATCAGCCGACAGTTCGTTCGCTTGCGAAGCCACGATCGGCGGAACTTCCTGGGCGTCCGGCAGGGTGATCTTGGCGAAGTCGTACTGGGTGAGCTGACCGTGCTCCAGTTTCCCTGGGTCCGAGACCTGCACTGTATACGAGTCACCCTTGCCCAGGCCCTGCGTGGTCACCGCGGTGTCCGTCCCGGCGTTGAAGTACAGGCCCGATGCCGCTCCCGCGGCCTCCGCAAAGCTCAGGCCGGTGGTGTGGCGCCCGCCGGGGACGAAGTACCCCTGATAATCCTCAATAGTGATGTCCAGCGAGTAATTGGTGCTGGCGACGGGGCTCCCCGTATCCGCCAGCGTGTTCAAGGACCGGGCGTCCCCCACCTTGCTGAAGTTGCCGGAGCTGTTCGGATCCATGGTGTAGTTCAGCCCGTTGAACGAATCCAGGGCCGCCAGCCTGACCCTGCCGTCCTTGGGCAGGCCCTTCACCGAGAAGAGCGTGCTGTCCTTCTGGTCCTTCACGAAGTTCCGGAAACTGGCCAGCGGCGTGACGTAGTCGCGTGGATCGAACGGCGGCACGATCGTGTTGCGCAGCACCTTCCGGTCATCGCTGGCGGTCACCAGCGGCGATGCGACGGCGGTAATGGCGACGGCGGCGGCAATGACCGCTGCCCCGGTCCCCAGGCGGCGGAGCTTGCCGCGGCGGGCCGCACCGGCGTCGTGGTCCGTCCGGTTGGCCGACACTGTCTTGGTGCTGGACTGGCGCAGGGCGTCGCGCCGGAAGGTTGCCCACACAATCGCGATGATGGTGAGGGAAACGCCGCGTTCGACGTTGAGGAAACCGGCGCTGGTGCTGAAGGCAATACCCGTCACAAAGAGCGCCAGGACCGGCAAGAGCGGCCAGTACGGGCTCTTGAGCCGCCAAGCCAACAGACCTGCGGCCAGCGCGGTGATCAACGAACTGAGGAACGGCACAATCAGCATGCCGTTCGCGGTGCCCACCGGGACACCGACGGTGAGCATGTCCTTCCAGGCGAAGACAATTCCCGGAAGCAGGGTCCTGAGCGAATCGAGGCTTGGCAGGAACCCCAGCACTGCGGTGTCGGGGACCGCCAGGGCCGATCCAAAAAGCATGTAGGCGCCGAACGCCAGCGCCGTGGTAATCAGCAGCCCCAGGCGAAGGTGCGCATTCAGCACGGCAATTCCCAGGCCCAGCAGGATGCCGCCCAGCCCGGCAATGAGGTAGCGCGGGTCTCCCCCGAAGCTCAAGCTGAAACCAAGGACGCCCAGGAACAACAGGACAACCAAAGCGCCGCAGTCGATGGCGAAATGCCATGCCGGCCGGCCGTCGGCGAAGAAGGACGGTACAGGTTTGGCGCTCCGGCTGCGGTCGCGGGTGCGAAGATTCGGCGCGGTACTCATGCTGCCGCCTTTCGAAGGACAATCGCAAGGTCATCCAGGTCACCGACGGTCAGGACCGTGAGGTCCGCGATGTTCGCCCTCGACGGCGCCGCGCCCGGCTGGACGCGCACGGCAAGGCTCCGGACACCCGGCATGATGGAGGCCGCCGCGGAACGCAGCTCCGTCGCTGTCACCTGGCTGCCCACGACGAAGAACACCACGGAGGCGTTCGGGACGGTGTCCGACAACGTACGGGCAAGGTCGACGGCGGTTTTCCGCATGGGTGCCCCGACGATCCTCGTCATGTCATCGAGCAGGTTGCGGCCGGTTTCGCAACGAAGCGGCCCCTTCTGCGTCAGAACGTCCAGTTCGCGCTGCTCACGGATGGACTGGCGGCCAATGGAACCAGCCACGGAGATGGCCATCTCGAACTCATGCTCGGAATCGTATTCGTCGGTGTTGATGGACAGTGAGATGGCGAGGTGGGCCCGTCGGGTTTCCTCGAACTGGCGGACCATCAGCTTGTTGGTGCGTGCCGTGGTCTTCCAATGGATGTGCCTGCGGTCATCGCCCGGCACGTAATCCCGGAGGGCGTGGAAGGAGACGTCCGCGCTGGAAAGTTCGGTGGTGGGCATACCTTCCAGGTCACGGATGAAACCTGCGGCAGAACCACCCAACGGCACCGTCCGGGGATGGACGTACAGGTCCACAGGTTCAGTCCAGAGCACCCTTCGGCGCAGGAGGTGGAGGGGGTCGGCGCGCACGGAACGCACGGGACCCACCACGATCACGGCACGCCGGGCAGTGGGGATGGTGAAGAGATCCTCGTGGACCTGCGCGGGCTTCATCCGGGGCAAGTGGAAGACGGCGGTGTTCGCCCCCACCGGAAGCTCCAGTGATGCCGGGAGCAAAGGCCGTGCGGAGACGTTGGAGACGGCAATGCTGCCCACTGCGTCATCGCCCACTGCAACACGGGTACGGGCGAGGTCCAGCACCACACCGTACGCCGAGCGGCCCACGATGAAAGCGATGGCGAACACGAACAGCAGGAAGGCCACCATCGCAGCGGACTTCGCTTCCTGCCAGCCCCAGGACTGTCCTGCGATCCACAAAGCAACGGCCGCTGCCAGCACTACCCAGCCCAGGACGCTCACCACGGAAAGGACCGGCCAGGCAAAACGCAACCAGTAGGCCCGGACCTTGGACCACACCGGGGCAAGCAACTCCCCTGCTGTCCCCGCGGCTTCAGCCCACACGGCAGCCGGGTGGAGCTTGCTCTGCTTGCCCCTGCCGTTTCCAGGGCGGGGCCGGTTGCCGGGTTGGCCGACCGGTTGGCCGCCCGGGTGCTTACCGGAGCCGCCGACTGAGCGGATCTTGCTGCCAAGCGCCGATGTTGCACGCTTGAGCGAATCAGCAGCCCTGTTCAGGGGTGTGCTGGAGGACATGTGGAGACCTTTGTTCGTGCCGGGGATGCGGGTGTGAAGCTGCAGGAACTATGCGCTGGCGCGTTGCTGCGGCGCGGCTACGTCAGCCAGGACACGCGTCAGGACTACCTCTGGCGTGGCGCCGGAGAACTCAGCCTCCGGGTCCATGACCAGGCGGTGCGTCCACACGACGGGCGCCAGTTCCTTGACGTCATCCGGCAGGACGAAGTTGCGTCCCTGGCTTGCTGCCCACACCTTGGCGGCGCGAACCATCGCCAAGGCACCACGCACGGAGACGCCAAGGCGCGTCTCCGAAGCATTGCGGGTCTCCTCACAAAGGCGCGAGATGTACTCAAGCACTGCAGTGTCAACGTGGGTGGTAGCGGCGAGGTCGGCCATGTCGGCCACAGCCTGGGTGGTGATGATCGCCGAGAGATCCTTGGAGCGGTCCTTCAGGTTGCTCCCGCCCAACAGACGCACCGTGGAAGCGTGGTCCGGGTAGCCGATGGAGGTCTTGATGAGAAAGCGGTCCAGCTGTGCTTCCGGCAAGCGGTAGGTGCCCGCCTGCTCGATCGGGTTCTGGGTCGCCAGGACCATGAACGGCCGGCCGGCGTCGTACGTAGTGCCATCCACGGTCACCCGGGACTCCTCCATGACTTCCAACAGTGCGGACTGGGTCTTCGGCGACGCACGGTTGATTTCGTCAGCAAGCACGATGTTGCTGAACACCGGCCCCTTGTGGAACTCGAACTTCTGGGTCTTCTGGTCGTAGATAGTCACACCCGTGACGTCCGAGGGCAGGAGGTCAGGGGTGAACTGGATGCGGTTGTGGGAACCTTGCACCGTCGCGGCCAAGGCACGTGCCAGCGAGGTCTTACCAGTACCCGGCGCATCCTCGAACAGCACGTGGCCCTCGGCCAGCATTGCGGTGAACGTCAACCGGATGACGTGTTCCTTGCCCAGGACTGCCTGGCCCACGTTGGCAACGAGCTTCTCGAACGTTTCTGCAAACCACGCGGCCTGCTCGTTTGTCATGGTCATTGCTTGGGAGTCCTTTTCTTCAGTCCGAAGTGTTCTTGTGGAGTTGAGTGTGGTGGTGCCACGCGGGTCATCAGCAACCCCCCGGCCGGGGTCCGTAAAGGTCCACGGTGGTGGACTTCACGTACCAGCCATCCTTGGGACTGCCCTTGAGGCGGTACCAGGCAGTACTACCGCCATAGATGTTCTTGGTGCAGTCGATGGTGATCTTGCCCCACGAGCGCTCTACCCAACCGACGCCGCATTTGGCCGGGCTACCGGGAGTGTAGGAGTCGGGCAGGCCCGGTTTACCCGGGCACGTCCGGACGCTGGCTGCTTCCACCTGGATCTGCGACGGCGTCGGCGGTGGTGGCGGTGGCGTGGGGTCTGCTCCGCTGGTGGCGGTCACGTTTCCGCTGGGCGGTCCTGCCACAACCGTGACGGCCCGGACGTTCAGCCTGCGGGTCTTCTCCCAACCTCCGGCGGAGACGTCGTAGCGGTTTGCCTTGCCAACGCTGGTCCAGCCGCCGCCGTCGAGCGAGACTTCGAAGTGATCCAAGGGGCGACCGTTGGTGGCCGGGTTGTTCCACGTCCAGTGCACCTGGCCGTCGCCCTTGGCCGATTTGCCACCGCTGACGTTGGGCGCGTTCGGCGGACCGTAGGGGTTGCCCGTTCCAACTGCTTTGGCGTCGCCGGCCATGTTGTTCTTCACGGAGGTGGCAATGATATTGACCACCACGTTGGTACCGTTCGGCTGTCCACCGATCACACCGCCACCGCGCGCGATGGGTCCGGAACCGGACGCCGTCTGCCAGCGGTAGGTGATCTCGTTGTCCTGGGAGCCGTTGCGTTCGGCCGCGGTCAGCGGAGTGAAGGTCACTTGCAGCTGGCCGCTGGTACCCGTTTCCTTGACCGACCCGCTGCCAACTGTTCCTGGCTTGCCCGCGGCACGGATCGCCGCCGATTGCTGGCTGACACCGCTGACGCCGGCCTTGTTGGTGGCGGAGACCGTGAACGTGTAGTCGGCCTCGGAATTGGCGACGGTCACGTTCTGTGAGGTGGCCGCTACAGTCTGCGTCGTCACGACGGCGCCACCGCGGTAGGTGGTCAGTTTGTAGGCGGATACCGGGTCACCGTTATTGTTCGGAGCCGCTCAACTGACCTTCAGCTGGCTCTGGTTGCCCACGGACCCGGCGCCGGACACCGACGGTGCCGACGGCGTCGCCGGAACACCGGCAGGCGTTTCTGCCGCCGAATAGGGGCTCCACTCGGACGGTTCCTTGGCATCGTTCCTGGCAAGCACGCGCACCTTGTAGGCCACGCCGTTTGTCAGGCCCTTCCATACGTAGCTGGCCCCGGTCAGGTTCTGGATCTGCGGGTTCTGCCCGGCAGGTGCAGGCGAGATCTCCAGATCGTAGGACTTCACCGGAGAACCCTTGCTGGCCGGCGGTACCCAGGCGACAGACAACTGCTTGTCGCCGAACTTCAGGGTCGGAGCCAAGGGGGTGTCAGGCTTGACGTCGGGCCGGACCTCCGCGGAGACCGGTGAACGCTCGGATTCATTGATGGCATTGGTAGCCGTCACGGCAAAGTGGTACTTCACGTTGTTGGTCAGGCCCGTCAAGGTACACGTGTTGGCCGGGCAGTCCTGCTTGAATCCGCCCTCGCCGTACACGGTGTACTTGGTGATGGGTGAGCCCCGGTCTGCCGGCGCGGTCCAGGTCAGCAATGCCGTTTGATCGCCCACGCTCTGCGCCAACGGCGTGGTGGGGGCAGCCGGCTTGTCCTTCACCGTCAGGCGGATGCGGGCCGTCGAGTAGCGGGACAGCTCCCCGGTCTTATCGGACACGGTGTAGGCAACCACCATGGTGCCCGTGAAACCGCCGCCAGGGGTGACCGTCACACTGTCGCCGCCGGGTTCAGCCGCGCCCTCACCGGTTTCCACCACGGCAGAGACGATCTTCAAGGCCGTATCCGGGAACGGGTTGGAGTCATTGGCAAGGACATTGACGGTGACAGGCTTGCCTGCCTGTGCATCCGGCTCAACGTCGTCATTTGCCACCGGCTTGGGACGGTTGGACGCCGTCAACGTCAGCTTGTAGCTCGCCAGGGCTTCGAGTCCGCGAGGGTCCTTGGCCTTGACCTGCACCGTGCCGCCCTGCCCGATCTGGACCGAATCGTTGGCTGATGCCTTCAGCGTCTTGCCGTCGAGCTGCACCCGGAAGCCGCCGGGCGCGGAACCCACCAGCTCATACTTCATGTTCCGGACATCGTCCGCGTCCGGGTCCGACGTCAGCTTTTCCAGGTCCAGGCTCGCGGAGTCACCCTTGGGCACTTCGAGGTCGCTGCCCAGCAACTCCGGCGGGTTGTTCTTGTTCGGGTCCGGCAGCACCTTGGTCCGGATGCTGAGCGTGGACTTCAAACCATTGGGATCATCGGGGCCTGAACCGTCAGTGACCTCGAAGCTGATGGAACCCGGGCCAACGTACTCCACACCGGCGGTGTACTTGATGGCGGTTCCATTGCCGGCGATCGGATCGCTGCCGTCGGAACCGATGAGCTTGATGCGGTCGGCCTGGGTAAGCCGCGGTGACTTGCCCTCACGGACCTTCACCCACTCGGAGAGGTTAACAGTGACGGACTGTCCGGAGACCAGTTCCACTACCTCGTCCTTGGCGAGTGTGGGCACCTGCTGGCCGACGCCGGGGACCCAGATGATGGCCGTGGACTTCTGTCCGTCCACGTCCTCCACGGTGTAGGGCACCAGCTGCGGCTGCTCGGTGAGTTCCACAAAGACGTTCCCCTCGGCACCAGGCCGTGCGGTAGGCGAGTCGGTGGCGATCTTGAGGTTCTCGCCCACCCCGTCCGGGTCCTCGTCATTCTTGAGCACCGGAACATCCACGGCGGTCTTGCCGAGGGTCTGGGCGGACGTGACGCGGTCATCGCGGGCGATCGGCGCCTGCAGCGGGACGTCGTTCTTGACCACCACGCGAATGGTGGCCTGTCCTACGGCATCGCGATCGTCAGCCACTGCGTAGCGGACGTTGACGGTGCCTTCGGCCGCCGGAGCGGTCAGGAGGATGCGGCCGCTGGTCTTGCTCACGTGGGCGTCCAGGGCGGCGTCGGCCTCAATGCTGTCGGTCAGGATGCGGATCTGGTCGCCATCAGGGTCGGTGTCGTTGGCCGTCGCATCGACGGCGATCTGGCGGCCCGGGCGAACCTGAACCTCGTCATCCACCGGGGTGGGCTTCTGGTTGTTTTCGCCCCGGGGTGCGACGCCGACCGTTACGGTTCCGGTGTTGACGGCACCCTGGCGGTCGATCACCTTGTAACGGAAAGTGTCCGTCCCTGCGCCGTCACCTGCGGCGACGAAATCGATGAAGTTGCTTCCCGCCGTCGCGGTTCCCATGGTGGGCGTGCTGTCGATGCCGGTGAGCTGGACCGAGTCGCCGTCGGGATCGATGCCGTCCAGCGGGACGGGAATCCGGACGGTTCCACCGGCAACCACGCGGGCCGTCAGGTTCTGCGGCTGCGGCCGGGAGTTTTGGGCGCCTTCCAGCGGAAGAATATGGATGGTCACCGCTGCGGCGCTCTTCTGGCCCTGGGGATCGACGGCGTTATATATGGCGCGCACGGTCTTGGGCGTGGGGCCCGCGATGAAACGGAGCGTGTTCTCGGAGGTGAAAGCTTTGCCGTCTTCCTCGGCAACGGTCTGGGCCAGCACCGGGTCAACGGTAAGCTCCTGGCCCTGCGGGTGCGTGTCGTTGTCCAGGACCGGAACGGTCACGACGTCGTTCACGCGTACGTTGACCTCGTCCGGCTTGGGCTGGGGAGCCTCCACGACGGCGGGTGCAGGCACCGGGACGACGCCCACCGTGCCGGCGGCCGAGGCCCGGCCGTTGGACATCGTGTAACTGAAGACGAACGGTTCCTTGGCGCCGAGGACGTCGGTGATGCGCAGGACGCTGTGGTCGATCACGCTCACCGAAGCTGATGAGCCCTCCGGAACGGTGACCGATTGCAAAACGAGCACTCCCCCGGACGGGTCGGAGTCGTTGGCCAAGGGATCCACCAGGACACTTCCGCCCACAGGCAGCAATGCCACGTCGTGAACGGCGACGGGTGCGCCAGTGTCCTTGCCGGATTCAACGTCCACCCGGATCAGCCCCTGGCTGCTCTGGGGTCCGTTGCTGGCAATATAGGTCAGGTACACCGGTCCGGGGGTGTTGCTGCGGAAGGTGAACGTCCCGCCGTCGGTGATGGGACCCAACTCCGCTTGGCCGGCTGCTTCCACGTGGGCAACACGCAAAGCGCCGCCGTTGGGGTCGACGTCGTTCTTCAGCGGAGAGATCACCAGGTCCTGGCCCACAACAGCCGTGACGTGGTCGGCGTTTACCACCGGCGCCAAAGCTCCCGGCGGCTGGACGTTGACCACAACGCGGCCCGTCGTCGTGTCCCGTCCGTCCCATACGGTGATGGTGACGTTCTTCTTGCCCGGGGCAGCGCCGGAATCCTGGTAAGTCAGCAGGCCGTCCCGCCGGACCTTCACCTGGTCCTGTTCGTTGTCGGCTTTGGCGTCGAGCAGAACGAGGTCGTCACCGTCGGGATCCATCCAGTCAGTCAGGATGTTCTGGCTGACGGACTTGCCCTGTTCCACCAGCATGGTGGTGGGCTCAGCGCGCTTGAAGAACGGCGGTTTGTTCTCTTCCGGAGCGACGACCCGCAGCGTGACCCTGCCGGCAGCGGAGAGTCCACGCCCGTCGGAGGCGTTGTAGTCGAAGGTCTCCGTTCCGGGCTTCGCTTCGGCCGGGACCTTGATCTGGAACGCCGAACCTCCATAAATGTTCTCCAGCGCACCTGCCTTGGGTGCATTGGCGCCCACTGCGGCCGTGAGAACGTCTCCATCGGGGTCCGAGTCGTTGTCAAGGACACTCAGGATGGTGGTGCGTCCGGGCCGCACTCCGAACTCGTCGGGCTTGGTCTCGGGTGCCCGGTTGGGTTTGGTCCGGTCCGGAAGGACGTTGATGGTGTTGTTGTCCGCGGACTCCTGGTCCTGGTCGTCGGACTGGTTCTTGGGCGGGACAACGTCGTCCCAGTTGTTGACCAATTGCATGTTCTGGTTGACCAGCCACACGCTGCCCGAATTGATATCGTTCAGGACCACCAGGTCCCTGTTGACGCGGAACACGTAGTTGGGCGAAGCGCTTGCCTTGGGGACATCGTTCTTCTTGTCGTCTGCGTCATTCTCGCAGTCACGCACGTATTTGTTGGCTCCGGCCCACGCGGCGTGGACGCACTTGCCCACCTGAACGGGCGCGGCGGGAACACCTTCGCCGTCGGCGCTGACCGTATCGGCAGTGGAGCCGTCCAGCGGCTGCTTCAGCAGGTTCTTGCGGGTGGAGATGGCCACGAAGCCGCTTTCCGCGCTGGTCTGCTGGAGCTTGGCCTCGCGGGCATCGGCCAGTTGCAGCTTGCGCCCACCCGGCAGGAACAGGTTGCCGGACGCGGCATCCAGCGCCACCGGCTTGTCTCCCACAACAGCCAGTTGCAAGTCCCCGGCGCCCTTGAGCTCATCGACTTTGGTGACTTCCGAGGCGGTCCGTTCCCCGTTGACGTCCACGGTGGTGACGGTGATCTCGCCCTTGCCCGGATCCGCGGTGTAAATACGGTTGTCATTGCCAACCGCGGACACGAGGCCTTGGGAACCGGTCAGGACGGGTTCGGTCCCTTCTTCATCGAACCCGTTGACGGTGGAGGGAGAAAGCGCCCAGACCTTGCCCTTGGCAGGATCAGTGACAGAGAGCACCGTAGAGCCGTAGCTGACCTGCGCCGACGACGGAAGCTGCTTATCGCCGCCAAGTTTCAGGTTCGCGGCGGACACCTGGTTGATGGTGGAGCCGGATTCGTCGTCGACAAACACGTTGCTGTCGTGCTGAAGCACATCGAAGGTGGTGCTGGCCGGAGTGACCGCCCCGTCCAGTACCCGTGAAGGGTAATTGAGCCGGCCCACGGCGTTCTTGGTCTTGCTCACAACCCATACGCCGCCGTCGTTCAAGTCCACCTCGGTGGTCTTGAATCCCGGGTACAGCACAGCTGCCGCCACCAGCACGGCACCTGCTGCCGTTGCCGCGGTTGCGGACACCAATTTTCTGTTTCGACGCTTTTTCAGCCCCAGCTTGCCGAAGAAAGAAGTCACGACCCCAAAATTCCCTTTTTATAGCAGCCGCCCCGAGCAGCTTCCGAGCCCACCGGCAATCGCCGGCAGCCGTTCATTCCGCAGTACCCCCATACGGCGGCGGAATTTTCAGTCCCTAAGACTATCCCACTCACCACACGGCCCATCATGGAAAGCCGATACCGGACTCTCCAATGGCTTTGACAGCATACTGTCTTAGTCCCGGTCGCGGCGATGGGGACCTCTCCCCTGTTGGCGGCCTTGCGACGGGTCAGCATCGGGGCGCTCCGATGCCTGCTGGATCACCCAGATAGGTGTGACCTGCAATGATGTACCGGCCTACGTTCCGGTAGGAGCCTGATTCAATGCGCCACCAGCGCTGCATACCCACCCAGCCATCCGATTGGTCGATGTAGCAACGGACAACAATCTTTCCCTGGTCCGAGGTGTACATCCACGGCGGCTGGTTGCCGCCCTTGCCGTCACACGTGAACCTGTTTGGATCGTAATTTGATCCACCAAGGGTGTAACTGCAGGAGCGCTCCACGGCACCCGGGTTCATGGTGGTGGTCCACTCCCCCTTCTTGCCGGATGTGGCACTGGCGCTGGCTACCGGCCCACCGGTACCCAGGGAGTTGAAGGTCTGCACGTCGATGGTCCGTGTTTGTTCGTAGCCGCCGGTATTGATGGTCCGGCTGCCGGATGCGGCAACTGTCTCCCACGCGCCGCCGTTGATCCTGATCTTGGTGGTCTTGACGTCATTGGTGGACGTTGAGGGCGAGGACCAGTTGAGGGTGACCGAGGGATCGTTCATCGCCCCGTTGGTCCCCGATGCCGATGGCGTTCCGGGCGAACCATACGGCGTGGCCGTGGCGGGAGCACTCGCATCCGAGCTCGGTGCAACGGAAGATTGGGCAGTCACCGTGATGCTGCTGGCCTGGCCATTGGCGAAACCTCCAACGGTCTGCCCCGGTTGGATGGGGCCGGACTGGCCGGTGCTGGCGCGGTAGGTGTAACTGACTTCATTGGCGCTTGAACCGTTGCGTTGGGCTTGGTTCAACACTGTGAAGTTGATGGTGAGCTGGCCGCCTGCTCCCCCGGTGTTGGCCGGTGTGGCACTGACGTTGCCCACGGTTCCCAGCTTGCCGGTTGCCCGCCGTGGAGCAGAGGCCGCACTGACCGCACCCTTGCCGGCCTTGTTCCCGGCCTGCACAGTGAACGTGTAGCCGGATTCCGAGTTATTCGCCGTGAAGGTGGCCGTACGGGTATTGCCCGGAACGGTCTGCGTCTGCGTAGCGCCGCTGCCCCCGCTCATGGTGACGTAGTAGTTCTTGATGGGGTCGCCGTTGATGTCCGGTTCTGTCCAGTCAGCCCGGAGCTGGTTCTGCGAACCCACGGAAGACACGACGGCGGTGGTGGGCGCCGCCGGGGCGCCGGGAAGACCGGCCGGGTGGTCTTCGGCGGAGTACAGGCTCCAGTCGGAAGGTCCGAGCTCGTTGACCGCCTGGGCCCGAACCTTGTAGTTGACCCCGTTGGTGAGTCCGGTCCAGGTGTAGGAGAGTCCGGTGACCTCGTTCTTGACCGCCACTCCGTTGCCCGGGGGCGGGGAAATCTCCAGGTTGTAGTGCTTGACGGGTGAGCCCTCGGTCTTCGCGGGGGTCCACGTGATGGCCAGGTCCTTGTCCCCGGCTTTCACGGCGGGAGCGTCCGGCGGTGACGGCTTTTCGTCAGGCTTGATCTCGTTGGAAGCCGGCGACGCGCCGGACTCCCCGACCTCGTTGGTGGCCGTCACGGTGAATACGTAGCTCACGTTGTTGGTCAGCCCCGTCAGGGTGCAGGTGGTGGTGGGGCATTCCTGTTGGAATCCCGCAGCCTTCACGGTGTATTTGGTGATGGCTGCGCCGTTGTCCGACGGCGGGGCCCACTTGAGCACGGCGGTGCGGCTCCGGACATCGGTGGCCGCGGGCGCGGAAGGAGCATCGGGCTTATCCCGGACAGTGATGCGGACGCGGCCCACTGCCTGGCGGCTCGGATCGTCAGTCTTGTCCTTGATGGTGTAGCGGACTACCAGCACGCCCTTTGAGCCCGCGGACGGCGTCACCGTGATGGAGCCGCCCGAGATTTGGGGCTGCCCGGCTGAACCCGTCTCCACCACCGCGGACACGATTCCCAACGGCTCGCTGAACGGATTGAAGTCGTTGCCGAGCACATTGACGGTTTGCGGCTTGCCGGCATCGGCCTTCTCCACGGCGTCGTCGTTGGCCACCGGTTTGGGCCGGTTGGAGGAAACCACCGTGACGGTCACGGCCGCACGGACCGGATCGGACCGGCCGTCGGTCACCTTCAGCGGCACCACGCCGCGTGCGCCCGGGTTGAGGGATCCGCCGGGCGTGATTTTCAGGACCGTGCCGTCGATCCGGGCCTCGAACCCGCCGGGCTGCTGGCCGTCGAATTCGAACTTCAGTTTGCCCTGGTCCTGCTCATCCACGTCGCCGGCGAGGTTCGACAGGTCCAGTTCGGTGACATCGCCCTGCGGAGCGTCGATGACGGCACCGCTGAAGGTCGGCGGATGGTTGGCATTGGGATCCGGCAGGACCTTGGTCATGATGGTGAGCGTGGACTTCAGCCCCTCGGGATCGTCGGGACCGGAACCGTCCGTGACCTCGAACGTCACAGAGCCGGGACCCACGTAGTCCGCCTGCGCAGCGTAGCGAAGGGCACCGCCGTCGCCCGCAATGACATTCAGCGGGTCACCGCCCTGGACCTTGATCTTGTCCGCCACCGTGATCCGCGGGCTGCGGCCGTCACGGACCTTGACCCACTCCTTCAGTGACAGCGTCACTTCCTTGCCCGCGGTGACTTCCACGACGTCGGTCTTGGAAAGGGTCGGGTATTGGAGGCCCTGTCCGGGAATCCACATGACAGCCGTGGCCGTTTGGCCGTCAATGTCCGTCACCGTGTACGGAATGAGTTGGTCCTGGGGCACCAGCGTGACCACCACGTTTCCCGAGGTGCCCACCCGGGCGTTGGGGTTGCCGTCAGGCAAGGAGATCTTGAGGTCTTCGGCTACCCCGTCAGGATCGGAATCATTCTTCAGGACGGGCACGTCCACCGCGGTCTTCCCCAACGTCTCCGCGAGGGTCACATGGTCATCAACGGCGATCGGTGCATGCAGCGGGGCCGACGGACTGGTCTGGACGCGGATCACGGCACTTGCTTCGGCCTTCTTGTCATCCTGGATCCGGTAGCTGATACTCTCCACGCCGGCGGTACCCGGCGCGGTAAACACCGCTTTACCGGCAACGGCTTCGACCTCCAGCCCGGGTTTGGCATCGAACGTCGGCACCAAGCCGATGGGGTCGCCGTCGGGGTCGGAATCGTTTTTGAGGACATCGACGGCGACGCGCCGCCCTGGACGCACGTCGATGGCGTCATCCACTGCTATTGGCTTTTGGTTGTCTGCTTCCGCCGGCGCGATACCGACAATGACGTTGCCGGTATTTTCCGCGCCGATGCGGTCCTTCACGCGGTAGCTGAAGGTGTCGGTCCCCGCCGATTTACCGCCGGCCGTGTACTCCAGGTAGCCGTCGCGGAGTACGGCGGTCCCCAGGGACGGGGCTTTGTCGATGCCGATCACCTTGACCGAGTCTCCGTCGGCGTCGATGCCATCCAGCGGAACAGGGATCTTGACTGTCATTCCCGCCACCGCACGGGCCGTCAGGTTCTTCGGCTCCGGCCGGGTGTTGGTGGCGTCGTCCCAGGCCCTGATCCGGATGGTGACCTGTTGGGAATCCGATTGGCCGGAAGCGTTGGTGACCTTGTAGATCGCGTAGACGGTCTTGGCCTCTTCTCCGGCAATGAAACGGAGGGTCTTGCCGGCCACGAACATCCGGCCGTCCGCCTCGTCCGGCTGCTGTGCGAGGACCGGGTCCAGGGTGAGTTCGCCCCCGTTGGGATCCGCATCATTTTCCAGCACCGGGATGGTCACCACGTCGCCTGCCCGCACCGTGACGTCGTCGGGCTTTGCCTGCGGCGCCTGAAGCTTGGTGGGCGCCGGCACCACCTGGACCGAGATGTCACCGGTTGCCGATGCCTTGCCGTTGGAGATGGTGTACTTCAACGACAACTGGCCTTCGGCGCGGATGTCAGTGATCTTCACGACCGAGTGGTCCAGCACCGCCACGCTGACGGGCAGGCCGTCCACTGCCGTCACCGACTGCACCACCAGAACGCCTCCGGCGGGGTCCGAGTCGTTGCCGAGGACGTCAACCACGGTGCTGCCTCCGCTGGGCAGCAGGGCAATATCCCGCACGGCAACTGGTGCATCATCGCTGTTGCCGGAGACGACGTCCACCCGGACCAACTGCTGGGCACTCGCCGGCCCGTTCGTCGCCATGTAGGTCACGTAGTGGGCGCCTACGGCACCGGAGTTGAACGTGAACGTCTGCTGGTCAGGCCCGATGACCGCCGTGGACTGCCCATCGGGTTGGGCCTGCGCCAGGCGGAGGGTTCCGCCCTGTGGGTCGGTGTCGTTCTTGAGCGGCGCAATCACGGTGTCCTGGCCGGCCACCGCAACGACGTGGTCAGCGTTGGCGATGGGCGGCAGGGCTCCGGGAGCGCGGACGTCCACGACGACCTGCCCATCGGTACTGTCGGTGCCGTCCGACACCGTCAACGTGATGGTCTTGCGGCCGGGACCGGCTCCGGAATCCTGGAACGTCAGCAGGCCGTCGGGCCTGATCCGGACCTGGTCGGCAGGATCGCTGCTCGAGGCCGCCACGGCAAAGATGTCATCGCCGTCGGGATCGATCCAATCCGTCAGGATGTACTGGTTGGCTATCTTGCCGGCCTGCACCACCAGCGTGTTGTTGCGGTTTGGCTTGGGTTGCGGGGCGTTGTTTTCCTCCGGCGGCACCACCCGCAGGTCCACCTCGGTGGCAGCGGTTCCTCCGCGGCCGTCGTCGACGGAGTATTTGAAGGTTTCGGTGCCTGTGGTGCCGGCCGGCACCGCAATCTGGAAGCCCGTCCCCCCGTAAACCGGGGACAACGCTCCCGATTTCAGCGGTTCGGCGGCACTGACGGTCAGGACGTCGCCGTCGGAATCGGCATCATTGTCCAGTACCGGCAGGATGGTGGTCTTCCCGGCGCGCACTCCGAAGGAATCGGGTTTGGCCACCGGCGGGGTGTTCGGCTTGCTGCGATCCGGAAGGACTGTTTGCTGGACTTCGTCAGCGGAGTCCTTGTCCGCATCGTCCGAGGTCTGCTGGGGCGGAATGACGTCATCCCAGTTGTTCACCAGCTGCATGTTCTGGTTGACCATCCAGACGTTGCCCGAGTTGACGTCGTTGAGGACCACGAGGTCGCGGTTGACCCGGAAAACGTACGACGGCGACGCACTCGCCTGGGGCACGTCGGCGCGGCGGTTGTCGGCTTCATTGCTGCACTCCCGGACGTACTTGTTGGCCCCGGACCACGCCCCGTAAGTGCACGTACCCACATGGACAGGCGCCGCCGGGGTCCCTTGCCCGTCGGCGCGAATGGTTTTGGCCGTGCCGCCGTCCAAGGGCTGCAGCAACAGGGCATCCTTCGTGGCGATGGCCACGGTGCCGGCCTCCGGACCGGCCTGCTGCAGCTTGGCGTCCCTGGCATCGGCGAGATGGACCACTGAACCGCCCGGCAGGATGATGTTGCCGTTGGCCTGGTTCAGCACAACCGCCTTGCCGCCAACGGCCGTGAGCTGCACGTCGCCGTCGGCTTTGAGGGAGTCATCGGAGCGGACCTGCGAGTCCACAACGTTGCCGTCCGCATCCACCGTGGTGGCGGTAAGCTTCCCTGCTTTGGGGTCGAGGGTATGGATGGTGTCGTCCGTCCCCACAACGGACGTGATGCCTTGGGACTGTTCGAACAATGGCGTGGATTCTTCACTGAAACCGCCCAGCGAGGTGGGCGAAACGGCCCACACTTTGCCCTTGGCTGGATCAGTGACGGCCAGGACCTTGCTGCCGAAGCTGACGTGCGCCGCTCCCGGAAGCTGCTGGTCCCCGCCCAGGCGCATGTTCGCGGCGCTGACCGGGTTGATCGTCGCCCCGCCGGCGTCGTCAATGAAGATGTCGCTTGCCTGTTGCAGGATCTCGAAGTCGTCGCTGGCCGGAGTGACGGCACCGTCGAGGGATTTCGAAGGGTAATTCAGCCGGCCGGCGGCGTTCTTCGATTTGCTGACAACCCAGACGCCGCCGTCGTTGAGGTCCACCTCGGTGGTTTTGAAACCCGGGTAGAGGATGGCTCCGGTAACAAGCACCGCCGCAGCTGCCGTGAAGGCGGTGACACCCAGGATCCTGGCGCGCCGCTTCCGTGATGGTTGCCGCTTGGGCGCTCGTTGGGCGGGCCTCCTGCTCGGAGCCATGGACTTCCCCCGGTTAAATAGGCAGCCGTCACCCTCCGTGCGGCTGGCTTGACGCGAACAGTCCCCAAGCCTACCGGGTTAATCCATCGATTTGCGAAGATGTGACCTGCACTACTGACGCCCCTCCACTCAGTCCAGGACGAGCCCTTTGCCCCGGCCGCGGGCCAGCATGACGGGGTGGATCTCCCCGAAGCCGCGGACGTTTTCCGAGGCCTGCGGGATCAACACAAAGCGTTCATCCTGGCCAAGGGCGGCCGCGGTCATGGCATCAACAAGCACAGTGCCGGGCTGCGCCAGGCTGGTGAGCCGCGCGGCGAGGTTGACCGTGGGCCCGTAGATGTCGCCAAGGCGGGAAAGGATGCGCCCCCAGACCATGGAGACCCTCGCCTGCGGGAGGATCTCATCCTCCGTGAAGGCCTGGGCCAGGGCAAGGGAGATCTCCGCACCGGCCGCAGGCGTCTCGGCAATGTACAGGACTTCGTCACCGACTGTCTTGACCAGCCGGCCGCCGCCAATGGAAATGATCTCGGCACACTTGTTCTCGAAACGCTGCACCATCTGCGCCAGCGTCTTCTCGTTCATGCGCCGGGAGAGGCTGGTGTAGGAGACCAGGTCCGCGAAGCCCACCGCACGGGCCAACGGCAAGGGCGAATCGTCTTCGTCGCCTTCGCGGCCCTCTTCGCTGGCCTGCAGTCCGGCTTCCGCCCTGACTGCCAGCCGCTGCACACCGGCATTGAGCTGGCGGCGGTAGGAGTAGACGAGGATCTCCTCCAACGAATCCACCAGGGCAGGCAGCTGGCCCACCAACTGCTTGCGCGCCACGGCATCGCTGATCCCTTGTTCCTGGACCATGTCCTCCACCAGGGCCTCGATCTGCCAGACCACCATGCGGTCCGTCATCTGGCCAATGGAACGGGTGATGGAGATCGCGGCTTCTTCCGTCAGGAGGCCGGCACGGACGAGGTCAAGGATGGTTGTCAGGGCAGCCTGGTCGCGCTCAGTGAAGGCAACGTCGTCGTCACCGAAGTTTGGAAATCCAAGAGCGCGCCACAGTTTTCGGGCAGAAAGCACCGACACGCCGGCACCGGCAGCAATCTCACGACGGCGGAGCTTGCGTTCACCGCCCAGCAACCTGGCTTCCAGCGCTTTGATCGCGAGCCGCTCTGCGGACATGACACCGGTAGGGGGTCCGGTGGGTATGGCCTTGGCTGGTTCCGGTACCGCGTCTTCATCCTCTGAAGGTTCGGGTACGGCGTCGAACTCCTGGTCCAGGTCCTCGTCGGACTGATCCTCAACGCTCATCTCTTCCACCTTCTCTCACTTCCCACGGCAAACCACTCACATCGACATCCGGCAGAACTTCACCTTCAAGAACCTCGCCCCGGGGCAGCTGGTCCATGGCATCAAGAATGAAGCCCCGGAATTTCCCGACTTCCGGGACATCCTTCAACAGGTAAACTCCCGAGTGCCCGGTATCCAAGGATATATTCCCCGAGCGCAAGGACCGCTGGATCATGCCCTGTTCGATTCCCACATTCCGGACAGCCATCAAGGACACCTGCCACTCACCGCGGCGGAACATCCCGGACTTGGCCAGGACCCTGCGGCTGGTCAGGATGTAGCGAACGGAATGCCAGCGCAGCACCCGTTTGAGGCAATATGCGAGCAGGACCCACGCCGCCATGCCAAGGCAGGCTCCTACGAGCCAGGGAGTCCAGGCCGCCGTGATGAACGGGGCCAGGCGCTGCGGGTTCCCCTTGATAATCCAAGCACATGCGAAACCTGCCAGTGCCGGAACCAGGACGAAGACCAGCGCCGGTAAAACGAGTGAACGGGCCTGCTGGCGCGTGATGGTCAGGACCTGCTCCCCCGGAAGCAGTTCTTTACGCATAACCGCTTTCTGTGGCACGCAGGTGCACCACATCCCCCGCAGTCACCACGTGCTCCCGCCCGCCGTGGTCCACTACCAGCAACGATCCGTGGTCATCCAGGCGCGAGGCGTGTCCCACCAGCTCATGGTCTCCCGGCAGGTGGGCCCGCACTTCGCGGCCCAGGGTGATCATGGCCGATTCCACCCTCTTATGCAGCGACGGACCACCTGCAAGCCCGGCGTGCGGATCGCCTTCGGCATTGCAGAAGCTGCGGTACAGCCTGGTGAAGTGCGTCATGTAACCCTTCAGCAGCGCCGTTCGATCCGTCGTCGTGCTTCCTTCGAGGGCAAGCGACGTGGCCGTCGGGACGGGCAGTTGGTCATCGGTCAGGGTGACATTCAGGCCGACACCCAGGATGACGGCAGGTACTGAGCCGTCGCCAAGCGCCGTTAGTTGCGCCAGGATGCCGGCGATCTTGCGCCCGTTGACCAGGACGTCGTTGGGCCATTTGATCTGAGCCTTCACGCCTGCCGTCTCCTGCAGCGCTTCCCGCAGCGCGACGGCAGCCAGGAGGGACAACCATGAATAGCTTTGGGTGGGGACCGGCATGCCGTCCGCCGTAACGGGCCGCAGCACCATGGAAACAGAGACTGCGGAGCGTTCCGGGGATTCCCAGTGCCGGTCCAACCGGCCTCGCGCAGCGGTCTGGTGCTCAGCGGTCAGGACGGCCAGGTCAGCCCATTTTTTGGGTTCCATGGTCACGGCGCGCACCAGGTCGGCATTGGTGGACCCGGTGGACTCCACGACGTCGAGGCGGGAGATGCCGGTGGCGGACAGGAAATCAGGCGCCAACAGCGACCGCTGATCCAGTGCGGGGTTTTCCCCGGAACCGGGGCTTTCACGTGGGGCGGGCTGTTGGGCATCCATAGCTGAATCCTATCCAGTCAAGGAGCTCCAGGCTCTCCTCCGAGGGTATGAATCCGGTCAGAGGAAGATGTCCGGGACCAGGCGGTCCTCCGGCGCACCGAGGCTGTAGGGGGCGAAGTCGGACACCCCTGCCGCGCGCAGGACCTCTTCATCGGTGTAGAAGTTGCCGCTCTTGGAACCGCCCGCCGCAAGGTTGGCACCCGTCAGGATCGCATGGGCTGCATCGGCCATGATCTCCGGACCACGCGCAGCCTTGACCATCTGCCGGCCGCCGGGCATGTTCCGGATGGCCGCAGTGTCAATCAGCGTGCAGGGCCACAACGAATTGACGGAGACGGCGTCATCCTTGAGTTCCTCGGCCAGGCCCAGCGTGGTCAGGCTCATGCCGTACTTCGCCATGGTGTACGCCAAGTGCATCCCGGCCCACTTGGGATCCAGGTTGAGCGGCGGGGACAGCGTCAGGATGTGCGCGTGTTCCGACTCGCGCAGTGCCGGCAGCGCCAGCTTGGACAGCAGGAAAGTGCCCCGGACGTTGATGTCCTGCATCAGGTCGTAGCGCTTCATGTCGATCGCATCCGTGCGGGACAAGTCGATGGCCGAGGCATTGTTGACCACGATGTCCAAGCCCCCGAAACGCTCGACGGCGGCACTCACGGCAGCGGCGACGTCGTCATCATTCCGGACGTCCCCGACGATCGGCAGGGCCTGTCCGCCGGCGGCGACCAGCTGCTCCGCGGCGGTAAAAACCGTGCCCTCGAGCTTCGGGTGCGGTTCACCCGTCTTGGCCATCAGCACGATGTTGGCGCCGTCGCGGGCGGCCCGGGTGGCAATGGCAAGACCGATCCCCCGGCTCCCGCCGGACATGATGATAGTGCGGCCTTTGAGCGAGCCGGTGGCAACGTAAGCGGCATTGCTTTGAGTCATGAAGCCACTCTAACCCAAAGATGTTACTGACGGGTAACATCAGGAGTGCTGCGGCTTGAAGCACAGGCAGGGCTTCGGGCTTGGGCGCAGAAAATTGTAGGGTTTCTACAGCCGTTCGCGGCTATGGCGTCACTAGACTGGCCATCAGGGCCTGTTCTTTGTACGGAAGCTACTTAATCAGCTGTTTGCCGAACCAGAACCGCGCCAGCGAATATCAGCTACAGAGCCGGAGACACTTGATGAGCCACGATCTGACAACGACAGCGGGAAAGATTGCCGACTTCCGCGACCGCCAGGCCCGTGCCGAGCAGCCTTCCGGCCCGGAAGCGATAGAGAAGCAGCATGCGCGCGGCAAGAACACTGCCCGCGAGCGCATCGAGCTGCTGGTTGATCCCGGATCGTTCGTCGAGTTCGACGCCCTGGCTGTTCACCGTTCCACCGCCTTCGGCATGGAAAAGAAGAAGCCGCTCGGCGACGGCGTCGTTTCCGGCTACGGCACCGTTGATGGCCGCCTGATCGCTATCTACAGCCAGGACTTCAGCGTCTACGGCGGCTCCTTGAGCCAGGTCAACGGCGAGAAGATCGTCAAGGTCCAGGAATTCGCCCTCCGCAACGGTTGCCCGGTGGTTGGCATCAACGACGGCGGCGGCGCACGGATCCAGGAGGGCGTCGCGTCCCTGGCAATGTTCGCGGACATCTTCCGCAACAACGTGCACGCATCCGGCGTGGTCCCCCAGATCTCCCTCATCATGGGTCCGTGCGCCGGCGGCGCCGCTTACTCCCCGGCGCTCACCGACTACGTGGTGATGGTGGACAAGACCTCGCACATGTTCATCACCGGCCCCGACGTCATCAAGACCGTCACGGGCGAGGACGTGGACATGGAGACCCTGGGCGGCGCCCGCCAGCACAACGCCACCACCGGTACCTCCACCTACCTCGCCTCCGATGAAGCCGACGCGATCGAGTTCGTCCGTGAACTGCTCGACTTCCTGCCGTCCAACAACCTCTCCGAGGCCCCCGTGGTGGAGCACGACCAGGAACTGGAACTGGACGAGGACGACCTCGCCCTGGACGGGCTCATCCCTGATTCCGCCAACCAGCCCTATGACATGCGCAAAGTGATCGAGCAGATCGTCGATGACGCGCACTTCCTGGAGATGCAGTCGCTCTACGCCCCGAACGTCATCATCGGTTACGGCCGGGTGGAGGGGCACACCGTGGGCATCGTGGCCAACCAGCCCATGCAGTTCGCCGGAACCCTGGACATCTCCGCCTCGGAGAAGGCTGCCCGCTTTGTCCGCCACTGCGACGCCTTCAACATCCCCATCATCACGCTGGTGGACGTCCCCGGCTTCCTCCCGGGCAAGGACCAGGAATTCCAAGGCATCATCCGCCGTGGCGCCAAGCTCCTGTACGCCTACGCCGAGGCAACTGTCCCGAAGCTCACTGTCATTACCCGCAAGGCGTACGGCGGCGCCTACATCGTGATGGGTTCCAAGAAGCTTGGAGCCGACCTTAACCTTGCCTGGCCCACCGCACAGATCGGCGTCATGGGGGCGCAGGGTGCGGTGAACATCCTCTACCGCCGCGACCTTGCCGCCGTTGCCGAGGCAGGGGGCGACGTTGAGGCCCGCCGTGCCGAGATCATCCAGGGCTACGAGGAAGAACTCCTCAACCCGTACCAGGCTGCTGAGCTTGGATACGTGGACGCCGTCATCGCGCCGTCGGACACCCGCCTGCAGATCATCCGGGGCCTCCGTGCACTGCGGGACAAGCGGGCCAGCCTGCCCACCAAGAAGCACGGGAACATTCCCCTGTGAGCGCGGCAAAGAGCCCCCTGCCGGCCGAGGAGCCGGCACTGCCCATGTTTTCCGTGGTCAAAGGCGATCCCACGCCGGAAGAACTCGCGGCACTTGCCGCCGTCGTCGCCTCTGTGGGAGTACCCCCGACGCCGGAGGCAGCCAAACCGAACGTGCGCCACTGGGTGCGCCGCCAGCAATTGCGGCTGGACCCGACCCCGGGTCCGGGCGCATGGCGCCGCAGCCGCGGCTAAAGCTTTCAACAACCCTTTCACGTGACGGAGGTGGCGGCTAGGCTCTGGGGGTGACTACTGCAAACACCCCCGTACGTGCCAAGACCGCCATCGACGCCGTAGCTGATGCGTACACAGAAAAGCTGATCGAACTCAACCCCAGCTTCGCCACCACCTTGGGGTTGCCGGGACACGAAACCGAGTACCAGGACTTCTCCCCGGCCGGGGCCGAAGCCCACGCCGAAGCCACCCGGAATGCCTTGGAAGCGCTGGCGGCACTGGAGCCGCGCGACGATACGGACGCGGTAACCCTCGACGCCATGCGCGAGCGCCTGGGCCTGGAGCTGGAGATCCACGCGTCCGGTTGGGACGCCGCGGACCTGAACAACATCGCTTCCCCGGCGCAGGACATCCGGGCCATCTTCGACCTCATGCCCACGGACACCGTGGAGCAATGGGAGCACATTGCCGGCCGTGCGGCCAACGTTCCGGAGGCCATTGCCGGTTACATCTCGTCCTTGCGCGCCGGCGCAGCCGCAGGGAAGGTTTCCGCAGCACGCCAGGTCCGGATCGTCATCGACCAGACCAGCCGCTACGCCGCCGCGGACGGTTTCTTCGCAAAATTCGCCTCCGATGCCCTCGCCGGCGGGGCGCCGTTGCCGGCGGACGTCCAGGCAAGGCTCGGCGCCGGAGCCTCCGCGGCCCGCGAAGCGTACAGTTCGCTGGGTGATTTCCTGCGGGACGAACTGCTCCCCCAGGCACCCGACAAGGACGCAGTCGGGAGGGAACGGTACGCCTTGGCGTCGCGGTCCTTCCTTGGCGCCGCCGTCGATCTCGAGGAGACGTACGCCTGGGGCGTGCAGGAGCTGGAACGGCTCATCTCCGAACAGGAGAAAGTGGCAGGGCAGATCAAACCCGGGGCAAGCATCGAAGAAGCCAAGGAAATCCTCAACAACGATCCCTCGCGGCAGATCAAAGGCACCGATGCCCTCAAGGCCTGGATGCAGGAGCTGTCGGACCGCGCAGTCGCAGAGCTGGCCGACGTGCACTTCGACATCCCGGATGTCATGAAGACCCTGGAGTGCATGATCGCCCCCACCGACGAGGGCGGCATTTACTACACCGGCCCCTCCGATGATTTCTCCCGCCCAGTCCGCATGTGGTGGTCCGTCCCTGCCGGCGAAGACACGTTCACCACGTGGAGCGAAACCACCACTGTGTTCCACGAAGGCGTGCCCGGCCACCACCTGCAAGTAGCTACGGCCACCTACCGCCGCGAACTCCTCAACAATTGGCGCCGCAACGTCTGCTGGGTCTCCGGACACGGCGAGGGCTGGGCGCTTTACGCCGAGCAGCTCATGTTGGAACTGGGGTACCTCAAGGATCCCGGCGACCACATGGGCATGCTGGACGGCCAGCGCATGCGTGCCGCGCGCGTGGTGTTCGATATCGGCGTGCACTTGGAGCTGCCCGTTCCCGAACGCTGGGGCACCGGAACATGGACCCCGGAGAAGGGCTTCGACTTCCTCAAAGCCAACCTCGACATCAGCGAAGGCCAACTCCAGTTCGAATTCGCCCGCTACCTGGGCTGGCCGGGACAGGCTCCGTCGTACAAGGTGGGCCAGCGCTTGTGGGAACAAATCCGCGCCGAACTCGAGTCCCGCGAAGGCTTCGACCTCAAGTCCTTCCACAGCAAGGCCCTGAACATAGGCTCGGTAGGCCTGGATGTGCTGCGAAGGGCGTTGCTGGAGTGAGTATTGTCGGGGCCGAGAGCAACGTCACAAACGCACAGGGAATAACTTTTTCGCACGTAACATTTCTAAACGTCCGTTCGCTATGTTATTTGCGAAGCACCTACCGTGTTCCGGTGAGCACCTCAAACACCATCACTCCTGCATCCGGCAAGGCCGGTCCGCGGCTCCCCAAGTGGGCGAGCTCCTTCGGCGTCCAAATTATCGCCGCCCTCATCGTCGGCCTGGTCCTCGGCCTCATCGCCAAGTACACGGGCAGCACCAAGGCTGCTCCCAACGGCCTGGGCGCCACGCTGCAGACGATCGGTTCCAGCTACGTATCACTGCTGCAAACCGCCGTCGTTCCGTTGATCTTCACCGCCGTCGTGAGTTCCATCGCGAACCTGCGCCAAGTGTCGAACGCCGCGCGCCTGGCCTGGAACACGCTGCTCTGGTTCGCCATCACGTCGTTTGTCTCGGTGCTCATCGGCATCGGCCTGGGCGTGCTGCTGCAGCCCGGCGCCGCCACGGGTATCACTCAGAAGGCAGAGTACGCCGGCAAGACCGGTGACTGGTGGGCCTTCCTCACCGGACTCTTCCCCAAGAACTTCCTTGGCCTGGGCGCAAGCTCCACCGTCACCGAAAGCGCCAACGCTGCCACGACTGTCAGCACGTCCGTTTCCTTCAACGTCCTGCAGATCCTGGTTGTGGCCATCGCCGTCGGTATTGCAGCACTGAAGGTGGGCAAGCAGGCTGAAGCCTTCCTCACCTTCAACGCCTCCGCTCTCGCAGTCATCCAGAAGGTCCTGTGGTGGATCATCCGCGTTGCTCCGATCGGTACCGTGGGCCTGATCGGCAACGCTGTAGCCATCTACGGCTGGGACACCATCGGTTCCCTCGGAAAGTTCACCGCGGCCATCTACATCGGCCTGGCCCTGGTGCTGTTCGTTCTCTACCCGGTGCTGGTCCGTGTCCACGGCCTGTCCATCAAGCAGTACTTCTCCGGTGTATGGCCGGCTGTGCAGCTCGCCTTCGTTTCGCGCTCTTCCATCGGAACGCTCCCGCTCACGCAGCGTGTCACCGAGCGCAACCTCGGCGTTCCTTCCGGCTACGCGTCGTTCGCCGTGCCGCTGGGTGCCACCACCAAGATGGACGGCTGCGCCGCGATCTACCCGGCCATTTCCGCCATTTTCGTGGCCCAGTTCTTCGGTATCAACCTGGACTTCAGCCAGTACCTGCTGATCGTCCTGGTCTCGGTCCTCGGTTCCGCGGCAACGGCAGGCACCACGGGCGCCGTCGTCATGCTGACGCTGACGCTCTCCACGCTGGGACTGCCGCTGGCCGGCGTCGGGCTCCTGTTGGCGATCGACCCCATCCTGGACATGGGCCGCACCGCCGTCAACGTCGCAGGCCAGGCCCTGGTGCCGACCCTCGTGGCCAAGCGCCAAGGCATCCTGGACCAGTCCTTGTACAACGCTCCCCGCAACGGTGCCGCGTTCAATGACGAGTTCGCTGCCGACAAGGCTGCAGCCGTTGCTAAAGAGCGCGAACTGGCTGACGCCAAGCGTTAAGGGCTTCCGCAATCCCCTCCGCAATCCCCCGGCGAGAAACCCCGGGGGATTGCGTCGTTTAAGGTCGGATCCTGAGTAGGCTCGGGGCATGCTGATTGTCACTTCCAATGAAATTCCGGGCCACCGCATCGACGCCGTCTTCGGCGAAGTGATGGGCCTGACCGTGCGTTCACGGGACATCGGGTCCCAGATGCTGGCCGGCTTCCGCTCCTTGGGCGGCGGCGAACTGCCCGAGATGACGCGCGCGCTGTACGAGAGCCGGCAGGAAGTCATGGCCCGCATGGTCAGCGAGGCCCAGCAGCGCGGAGCCAACGCCATTGTGGCCATGCGGTTCGACACCTCGGAGATGGGCACCAACTGGACCGAAGTGTGCGCCTACGGCACTGCCGTCTACGTGCTTCCCTTGGGCGAAGGAGAACCGGGCGCCACGGGGCAGTCGATCTACCTGACCAAGCAACCCCAGCAGGGAGCGGGCCAGCCTGCACCCCCGGCCCAGCCGGCTCCTCCCGTCCAGCCGCAAGCGGGCGCGCAGCAGCCGGGCCAGTCGCAGCCTTTCCCACGCCAGTCACAGTACTAAGCCGTCCGGGGCAGGGTCCAAGCTACACCCAGGCAGGACCATGCCCCGGCAACGGTGCCGCTCCCGGCAACGGTGGTGCTTTGGACCGGTACGTGTGGCCCGTGGGCGTGGTCAGGTCCAAGGCGTGCACCCCGGAGGCGTCTGCCAGTGGCTTCGCGGCCCACCCGGGGTTTTCCTTGGTGTGATTGCACTGTTCGCACAGCCCTGCGCCGTTGCCGAGGCTGGTGGGTCCACCGCCTTGCCATGGAACGATGTGGTCGATGTGCCGGATGGGCGCATCGCAGTAGGGTGTTCGGCATGAAGCATCGCGGGCCTCGATGAATCGCCGCATGCCGGGTGGGAAGAGCCTGGCTTTGGAATCCATGCCCACGAGTTCCCCGGTATTCGGTGCTGTGTACAGTCTTCGAAGCCAGACCACGAAGCCTGGGTCCGCTGGCGCCGGCTGTATTTGCCCGGGAAGCCCTTGAGCCTTGACGTGCCCGGAAGGGTTTTGAGCCCCGGCCAGCCCCACAAGCTCCCTGGCCCAGCCACCCGGCACTATGCCGTAGCCCTCAAGCCTTGCGGGTTCGCTGTCGCCCTGGAACAGGGTGCGATCCGTCAGGACCAGCTGCACTTCCACCTTGGAAATACCGCCCGGCGTCCCCGTGAGTCTCTCCACTAGCGTGTCCGCCATGACTTGGCCGCGGGAGCGTTCGTCACCGGAGCATCGGGCTGAGTCAGCAGCTTCTTTGAGAGCCTTATAGACTGCGACGCCTTGGGCAACGGGCAGCAAGGCAGTCAGATACGTCATCGTGTCCGGCGCGGGCCGGATGCTGACGTGCCTCTCCTTGGCAGCATGTGCGGCCCGCCGGGTAACCGATCGCGGGTCACGTCGGTACGCAGCGGCTTTGGCAGCGGCGATGATCGCCCGATCCCCCATGCCGTCCAAAGTCCCGGTGTCCGGAGCCAACTCTTCATCCACGGCGCAGCGGTCCTCGGCGGACAGGCACGCCGTTTCCTTCACCAGAAGGGTGGCGCGCCACTCGTTGAGCAAACCGGAGTCGAGGGCGGCGAGGGTCCGTGGCATCTCCTTGACCAGTGCCTTGGCGAGCCCTAGGAGCCTCGATCCGCGATGGGGCGACTCGCGCCGGGCCAGGGCGATCTGCGCCGCAGCTGCCCCGCCCTGCTTCGGGGCGGGCACGCCTGCCGCCGCATCTGCCTGGCGTTGGGCGAGTTCGAAGGAGGCTGCGATCTTTGCCTGCAGCCCGGAGATGGCGGACTTCATATCTTCCAACACTCGAAGTTGTTCGATGAGTGCCCGGGCGGCCTCGGCGGGCTCCCGTGAAGCTTCCGCCACCACGGGCGCTGCGTTGGGGACAGGCAGCATCGGAGCCCGCGGTGCCGTCACTCGCGTGCCCATTGCCCGCGTGCCCGAGCTCAGCGCCTGTTTCCCTTCCATGAATCCATCCTGCCAAGGGGGTCGGACATTATTAGCCCGACCCGAACCTCCCCGGCCGGAAACGCAGATTCCCACAGCAAATTGCGCAGAGTGCAAGTTTGCACTTAGTGTAATTATGTGATCCAAACAAGCAGCCAGGAGGACACCTCCACGCAGCCTGCGAGCGAGTCGAGCACCCCTTCCCGGCGGGAGCTCAACAAGGCCGCCACCCGTAGTTCCATCGCCGCAGCAGCCCTTGAATTACTCCGGGCCAAGGGCTCGGGAAACTTCACGGTGGAGGACATTGCCGCCAGCGCCGGTGTCTCCCGCCGCACCTTCTTCAACTACTTCCCCAGCCTCGAGGCGGCCCTCGCGTCGGTGGCTGACGGATTCATGGACCGCGCCCTCGAGCAGTTCCAGCTGCGTCCGGCCGACGAGACCATCCTCGAGTCGGCCCAGGCCGCGCTCATGGCCCTGGCAGACCCCATGTCGGTTGCTCCGATGGCCGAGTTGTTCAGCCTGACCCAGGACAACCGATCCCTGGCCCGGTCCGAACTCGAGGCCTGGGACCACTGCACCGAACAAATCATCGCCGCCGCACGCACAAGGCTCGGGCCGGACGTCAGTGAGCTCTACCTGCATGCCCTGGCCGGCTCGGTCATTTCCTGCGGCAAGGCTGCCATGAACGTCTGGTTCGCCGAATGCGGACCGGACCTCTCCCCCGAATCCCTGGCGGTGCTCCGCCAGCACCTCATCGACGCGATGGGGCTCCTCGGAGCCGGCTTCGCGCCGTCGTCCCCGTCTTCGCGCACCGAAGGCACCTCCTCCGTTCCACCCACCACAGATCGGTTCTGACATGGCATCGTTCCTCTACCGACTCGGCCGGTTTTCCTACCGCCGCCGTTGGCTGGTCATCTCACTCTGGCTGGCCGTTTTGGTCGCTGTGGGCGGCTCTGCCGCCGCGTTCCACGGCACCATGTCCAACAACTTCACCATCCCGGGCACCGAAACCCAGCAGATGGCTGACAAGCTGAAGGAAGCACTCCCGGATGCGTCGGGCGGGTCCGCGAGCGTGGCGTTCGAGGCAGGCGCTTCAGGTTTCGACCAAGCGGGCAAGGACGCTGTGGCCGACGCCCTGGCCCAACTCGAAAAACTCCCCGACGTCCAGTCCGTGGTCAACCCCTTCACCACGCAGGAACGGTTGGACCAGGCAGCCGCCAAGATCTCCGAGGGCGAAGCCCAGGCTGCAGCGGGCAAGGCCCAACTGGACGCTTCCCGCGCACAGATTGCGGCCGGCGAACAACAGTTGGCCGCGGCCGAGCAGCAGCTTGTTGCGGCCGGATTGCCGCCGGCGCAGATCGAGGCACAGCTGGCTCCCCGGCGTGCCGAGCTCGCGGCAGGCAAGGAGAAGCTCGACGCCGGAGCCAAGAAAGCTGCCGACGGCGCCGCTGCGCTGGCCCTCGGCAAGCGGGAGGCGCAAGCCTCTGAAGGATTGCGCTTCGTTTCCAGCGACAACAAGGCAGCAATCGCGCAGATCCAGTTCAAGACGTCCATCAACGCCGTCCCGCCCGCCGTCCGGCAGGAAGTACAGGACATCGTCCACGGGGTCTCCTCAGCAGGCGTGACTGCCTATGCCAGCAAGGACATCACCGAAGACGTTTCGCAGATCTTCGGCGTGGCGGAAATCGTTGGTGTTGCGGTTGCCGCACTGGTCCTGATCCTGATGCTCGGCACGCTCATTGCTGCGGGCCTGCCCCTCATCATGGCGTTGATCGGCGTGGCCGTGGGCGTCGGTGGCACGTTCGCGCTGACCGGCGTGATCGACATGAGCTCCATCTCCCCCATGCTCGCACTCATGCTGGGCCTGGCCGTGGGCATCGACTACTCGCTGTTCATCGTCAACCGGCACCGCAACCAGCTGCTTGCCGGCATGGATGGCGAGGAATCCGTCGCTTTGGCCACAGGCACCTCGGGCAATGCCGTCATGTTTGCGGGCCTGACGGTCATCATCGCCCTCGCCGCCCTGGTCATTCCCGGGCTACCGTTCCTGGCAATCCTCGGTGTGGCAGCAGCAGCGACTGTAGCCGTCGCCGTCGTCGTAGCCCTGACCCTGACACCGGCCGTCCTGAGCCTGATCGGCCGGCGGCTTATCTCCAAGCGGGCCTGGGCAAAGGCCGCCCGGCACAACGCCGAACCCGGCCATGAAGCTGCCGACCGCGACCTGGACGAGAAGCGCAGCACGCGCGGTTGGGGTGGCTTGGTCACCCGCCATCCGTGGGTGGCGCTGATTCTCAGCGTGGTACTGCTCGGGGCAGTTGCACTGCCCGCATCGCAGCTGAGGCTGGCACTGCCCGACGGCGGGTCCGAACCTGTGGACTCCCAGGCCTACAAGGCGTACGACCTGACGCGCGACAGTTTCGGCGAAGGCGTGACCGGCCCTATCATCGTGGTTGGCGAACTGCCCGCCGGGCTCAGCGAAAACGATGCCAAGAACAAGCAGTTCGATGTCGCGGAGCAGTTGCGCAGCGTCGAGAACGTGGTTGCTGCCGTGCCCTTTGCCCTGAGTGAGGACCGCAGCACCGCGGTTTACCAGGTCATTCCCAAGGAAGGCCCGGCAAGCGCCAGCACCGTGAAGGTGGTCTCGGACCTCCGCGAAAAGGGCGCCCAGATCCGCGAGGACACCGGGGTTTCCATCGGCTTGACCGGCCAGACTGCGGGCAACGTGGACGTTTCCCAGAAACTCGGCGCGGCCCTGCCGCCGTACCTCGCGATCGTCGTCGGGCTGTCCCTGATCCTCCTGCTGCTGGTCTTCCGCTCAATCGTGGTGCCGCTGCTGGCCACGGGCGGCTTCCTGTTGTCGCTGGCCGCAGCGTTCGGCGCCGTCGTGGCTGTTTACCAGTGGGGCTGGCTCGGCGGAATCTTCGACGTCGCCAATCCGGGTGCCGTGCTGAGCTTCCTGCCCATCATCCTGATCGGCGTGCTGTTCGGCCTGGCCATGGACTACCAGGTCTTCATCACCTCGGGCATGCGGGAATCCTACATGCACGGTGAAGACGCCCGGCACGCCGTCCGGACCGGTTTCAGCCACGCAGCTGCCGTGGTGACGGCCGCCGCGATCATCATGGTGAGCGTGTTCTCGGGCTTCATCTTCAGCCACCTCACCATGGTCCGCCCGCTCGGTTTCGCCATGGCCTTCGGTGTGCTGATTGACGCGTTCGTTGTCCGCATGACGATCGTGCCCGCGATCATGTACCTGCTCGGCGAGAAGGCCTGGTGGCTGCCGAAGTGGCTGGACCGCCTGCTGCCGGACGTCGACGTTGAGGGCGCCAAGCTGAACCGCAGCGACCGCCCGAAGGCCGGCTCGGCGGAGCTCGTCCACTAACCCTCCATCACGTCACCACCCACACCCCCGGTTCCTCTATCACATAACCGCCGGTTATCCCCGATGCTCTATCGCTTGCCTTAAGGAAGTGATAGAGCATCGGGCGTTTGGGGGCGGGACGTGATAGAGCATCGGGCGTTTGGGGGCGGGAAGTGATAGAGCATCGGGGGGCGGTGGGGGTATTAGGCTTGGTGGCGTGACCCGATTGATCCTTGCCTCCCAGTCCCCTGCCCGCACCAAGCTCCTCGCCGAAGCGGGCATCCAGCACGACATCCTGGTGTCGGACGTGGATGAGGACGCGGTGCAGGCCAGGTACGGCGTCACTGATCCCCACGACACCGCACTGCTGCTCGCCCGGGCCAAAGCTGAGGCCGTAGCGGCGCTCCCCGAGGCGGACGGCGCCCTGGTGATCGGCTGCGACTCGGTCTTCGAGTTCGACGGCGAATCGCACGGCAAGCCGTACACCGCCGAGGTTGCCCGCGAACGGATGCTGCGCATGAGCGGATCCAAAGGGGTCCTCCACACGGGGCACTGGCTGGTGGACTGCCGGGAGACTGCCGCCGACGTCGACGACGACGAGCCCGCCGCCGGGACCGGCGCCACTTTGGGTGCCGTCTCCAGCGCGGAAGTACACTTCGCCGAGATGTCCTACCAGGACATCGACGCCTACATTGCCACCGGTGAACCGCTCCACTGCGCGGGCTCATTCACCATCGACGGCCTTGGCGGGGCCTTCATCCGCAAGGTCGACGGCGACCCGCACGCCGTCGTCGGGCTTTCCATCTCCACGCTCCGCGAGCTGCTCAGCCACGCGAATGTGGGAATCACCGAACTGTGGGCTGTGCCCGGCGCGAACCCGGCTTTGTAGCAACCCTACAAAGGAACAGCGCTTCACACACGGAATCCGCCATCAATATGGGCGGAACCCTCACAATCGCGCTAGGCTCCCTGAAGGACAGAAGGAGTCAACAACTTGTCAGCTAACCCGGCGCAGCCCATTTCCAGCCCTCTTACCAAGGTCTTGATTGCCAACCGTGGCGAAATCGCGGTCCGCATCATCCGAGCAGCCCGGGACGAAGGCATTGCCTCCGTAGCCGTCTACGCAGACCCGGACCGCGATGCCCTGCACGTCCGCCTTGCCGACGAGGCGTATGCACTGGGTGGCAACACGGCTGCCGAGTCGTACCTGGTGATGGACAAGATCATCGACGTCGCAAAGCAGGCGGGCGCCGACGGCATCCACCCCGGCTACGGCTTCCTGGCCGAGAACGCCGAATTCGCCGCCAAGGTGATCGAGGCCGGCATCACGTGGATCGGCCCCTCCCCCGAGGCCATCTCTGCCCTGGGTGACAAGGTCCAGGCACGCCACATCGCGGAGAAGGTCGGAGCCCCGCTGGTCCCCGGCACGGCAGACCCCGTCAAGGATGCCGATGAGATCCTCAAGTTCGCAGAGGAGTTCGGCCTGCCCGTAGCCATCAAGGCAGCGTTCGGTGGCGGTGGCCGCGGCATCAAGGTAGCCCGGACCATGGAAGAGATTCCGGAACTCTACGAATCCGCCGTCCGTGAAGCCGTCGCAGCTTTCGGCCGCGGCGAATGCTTCATCGAGCGGTTCCTGGACGCGCCCCGCCACGTCGAAACCCAGTGCCTGGCCGATGCCTACGGCAACGTTGTTGTGGTCTCCACCCGCGACTGCTCCCTGCAGCGCCGCAACCAGAAGCTCGTGGAAGAGGCCCCGGCTCCGTATCTCACCGAAGAGCAGAACAAGCGCCTTTACGAATCCTCCAAGGCCATCCTGAAGGAAGCCCATTACCTGGGCGCCGGCACCTGCGAGTTCCTGGTGGGCCAGGACGGCACCATCTCCTTCCTCGAGGTGAACACCCGCCTCCAGGTTGAGCACTGCGTCTCCGAGGAAGTCACGGGCATCGACCTGGTCCGTGAGCAGTTCCGCATCGCCCGCGGCGAAGCCCTCGGTTACGAGGACCCCGAAGTCCGCGGCCACTCCTTCGAGTTCCGCATCACCGGCGAGGACCCGGGCCGCAACTTCATGCCCGCGCCCGGCACCATCAGCACGTTGAAGAACCCCACCGGCCCCGGCATCCGCGTGGATTCGGGCGTGGAAGAGGGTGATGTCATCAGCGGCAACTTCGACTCGATGCTGTCCAAGCTCATCGTCACCGGTTCCAGCCGCGAACAGGCACTCCAGCGCTCCCGCCGCGCCCTCGAGGAGATGGTGGTGGACGGCATTCCCACCGTCATTCCTTTCGACCTCGCGGTTGTGACCGACCCCGACTTCGCCCCGGCAGAAGGACCCTTCAAGGTCCACACCCGCTGGATCGAGACCGAGTTCGTCAACAACATTCCGGCGTGGCAGCCCACCGGCACGGACGCGGAAACCTCCGACGCCGGTGATCGCCAGCGCGTCGTCGTCGAGGTCGGCGGCAAGCGCCTTGAGGTCGTCCTGCCTTCGGGCCTCGGCGCCGGTATGGCCGCTGCTTCCGGAGCCGGAACCAAAACCAAGGCCGGCAAGTCGAAAAAGCGTTCACGCTCTGCCGGCGCTTCCGCCGCGGTAGCCGGCGGCACCGCGCTGACCTCCCCCATGCAGGGAACGATCGTCAAGATCGCCGCTGCCGAGGGCGACGTCGTGGCCGAGGGAGACCTGATCGTGGTCCTCGAAGCCATGAAGATGGAACAGCCCCTCACCGCCCACAAGGCCGGAACTGTCCGCGGCCTGACGGCTTCGGCGGGCGAGACCGTTTCAGCGGGTGCCGTCATCGCCACCATCGAGGACTAACGGCACGTACCCCATCACGACGCCGGCCCCGCACCAAACGGTGCGGGGCCGGCGTCGTTATTGGGCTGCTTAGGCGACGTTGTTTTCGTAGTCCGTGTCCCGCGTTTCCTTGGACAGGAAGAGCGCGATGAGGGTGAGGACGGACATGATGCTCAGGTAGACACCTACCCAGAACGTGCTGCCATCGCCGAGTTCCCAGAGCCACACGGCAATGAACGGGGCCACGGCCGCACCCAGGATGCTGGAGACGTTGTAGCTGACTGCCGAGCCCGTGTAACGGACGTTGGTGGGGAACAGTTCCGGCAGGAGCGCACCCATAGGTCCGAAGGTCAGGCCCATCAGGGTGAAGCCAATGATCAACAGTCCCATGGTTCCCACGAACCCTCCGCTGAAGAGCGGAACGAAGAGCAGGCCGAAGAGGAGGATGCCGGCCGTCACGGCCATGAGCATCTTGCGGCGGCCGAACTTTTCGGCGAGCGGTCCTGCCACGAGGGTGAAGATGCCGAAGAACACGACGCCGGCAATCAGCATCCACAGGAAGTCGTTGCGGGTGTAGCCGAGGCCCGGAATGAATGCCGCGGCTGCGGCTTCGGTCATGGGCTTGCCGGCCTTCTCCGCAGCCGCCTGGGCGCCTTCGAGGGTGGGCTTGGTGCCATAGGTAAGCGTGAACGTGGTCATCAGGTAGAAGAGCACGTAGGTGGCCAACATGATGAACGTGCCAAGGATCAGTTCGCGCCAGCTGCTCTTGAAAACGCGGCCGATGGGCAGCTTGGCCACCTCGTTGGACTCCACCACCTTGGTGAAAGCGGGAGTTTCAATGAGCTTGAGCCGGACGTAGAGTCCGATGATCACCATGACGGCGCTGAGCAGGAACGGCACGCGCCAGCCCCATGCCGCAAAGGCCTCCGGGGACAGGGTGTAGCTGAACACCAGGAAGATGACGTTGGCCAGGATGAAGCCGATGGGGGCTCCCAGCTGGGGGAAGGTGCCGTAGATGGCGCGCTTGTTGGCGGGTGCGTTCTCGGTGGCCAGCAGGGCGGCGCCGCTCCACTCTCCGCCCAGCGCAAGGCCTTGCGCGAAGCGCATGACCACCAGCAGCGCCGGAGCCAGGATGGTCCACCCGGGGACTTCGGCGGTGGGGAGGCAACCGATCAGGAACGTGGCGATGCCCATGGTGAGCAGGGACGCCACGAGTGTTCCCTTGCGGCCGAACTTGTCACCGAAGTGGCCGAACACGATGGAGCCGAGGGGACGCGCTACGAAGGCCACGCCAAAGACGGCAAAGGAGCTCAGGAGCTGAGTGGTGGCATTCAGGTTCGGGAAGAACAGGCTGGGGAAGACCAGCACTGCGGCTGTGGCGTAGACGTAGAAGTCGTAGAACTCGATGGTCGTGCCGATGAGGCTGGCAACGATCACCCGTCCCCGCGAGTTCACCGGTGCAGTGGACCCGCTTCCCTGGGATGTAGCGGTGGAAGACATGTAAATGCAGCTTTCGTTCACGCCGGCCACGCACCAGGCGGGCTGCCGGCGAAGGCGTATTTGAGAGTTCAATAATAGTTCCCGCAGTCCATCGACTGGACAATCACGTCCGCCATTCGGACAGGCTGGAAAATCTCACCCTGTGGGCCGCGCCACAACCTCACCATCGTCTCACGCATCCGTGATGCCGCAGATAGGGAAATGTCACAGCACGTTTACAAAGGGCGACGGTCCGCGAAATGCGCGAAACCTACCTTGGAAGCACAACGTCCCCCACCAAGGAGGCACTCCCGTGACTGTTGACCGCACCGCAGAACTGGCACCCCACCAGTCCACTGCGACCACCACCCCCGCCCTTGAACACCGCCCCGGCCGCTGGATCGCCAACTGGGATGCCGAGAACAAGGAGCAGTGGGAGGCCGCAGGCCGGTCCATCGCCAAGCGCAACCTGTACTGGTCCATCTTCGCCGAATTCCTCGGCTTTGTTGTCTGGCAGCTCTGGTCGATCGTGGTCGTCCAGCTTCCCGCCGCCGGCTTCGCTTTCGACACCAACCAGATCTTCTGGCTCATCTCCATCCCCAGCCTGGTAGGAGCCACCCTCCGCATCCCCTACACGTTCATGGTTCCCAAGTTCGGCGGACGGAACTGGACCATCGTTTCAGCCCTGCTCCTCCTCATCCCCGCCTCGGGCCTGGCCATGTGCGTCTCCAACCCGGAAACGCCGTTCGGAGTCATGCTCCTCGTGGCAGCCCTCGCAGGCTTCGGTGGCGGCAACTTCGCCAGCTCGATGGCGAACATCACCTTCTTCTACCCCGCCCGCGAGAAGGGCTGGGCGCTGGGCCTGAACGCCGCCGGCGGAAACCTGGGTGCCGCCGTCGCGCAGTTGGTTGTTCCCATCGCCGTCACGGTACTGGCCGCCGGAACCGTCAACCTCCCCATGGCCGGCCTCATCTGGATCCCGCTGATCCTGGTCGCGGCGTTCGGTGCATGGAAGTACATGGACAACCTCACCAGCGCCAAGGGGGACATCGCCGGATCCGTTGCGGCGCTGAAGGAACCGCATCTGTGGATCATGGCGTTCCTCTACATCGGCACCTTCGGTTCGTTCATCGGCTTCGCAGGCGTCTTCCCCAAGCTCATCAAGGACTACTTCCCGGAGTTTTCCTCCATCCACGTCGGAGCGGTGGCGCTCTCCCTGGCGTTCCTCGGCCCGCTGGTCGGTTCCCTGGCCCGTCCCTACGGCGGCCGGATGGCCGACCGGATGGGTGGAGCCCGGATGAGCATCACGGCCTTCGCATCCATGGCCGTCATCACGCTCACCATGATCTGGACGCTGCCGCTGAAGAACTTCTGGCTCTTCCTGGGCCTGTTCCTCCTGCTCTTCGTCTCCAGCGGTTTCGGAAACGGTGCCACCTACCGGATGATCCCGGTCATCTTCGCGACCTCCAGCCGGGCCGCCCGCTCCGGCGCCGGCAGCGCTGAAACCGCCCGGCTCGCGGCCTCGTCCCTGGGCCTGATCTCCGCGATCGGCGCCTACGGCGGATTCGTGATCCCCCAGGTGCTCAATGCCTCCAACACCGCCTCCGGTTCCTACACCCCGGCTTTCTACGGATTCGTGGCAGCGTACGTCCTGATGCTCACCGTGTGCTGGGCCTGCTACATCCGTCCCGCCCGGAAGCGCAACATGATCGGACACATCTAGATGCCCAACGGCGCCGATACCCACTGCCCCTACTGCGCGCTCCAGTGCGCCATGACGCTGACTCCTGCCCCGGACCACGGGGCGGGGGCAGCGCCCGCACCCGCCGCAGAGCCCGCCAAGCCCACCGCGCCCCTTGACGTTTCCGGACGCGACTTTCCCACCAACCGTGGGGGGCTGTGCCGCAAAGGCTGGACGTCGGCGTCGTTGTTGAACCACAACGGCAGGGTCACGGAACCGCTGCTGAAAGGGTCCGACGGCGTCCACCAGCCCATCTCCTGGGAGCAGGCCCTGGCGCTGACCGTGGCTGCCGTGAAGGATACGCAGCGGCAGTACGGGAACGACGCCGTAGGAGTCTTCGGCGGGGGCGGCCTCACCAACGAGAAGGCCTACATGCTGGGCAAGTTCGCCCGGCTGGCCCTCCGCACCTCACGGATCGACTACAACGGCCGGTTCTGCATGTCCTCCGCAGCGGCTGCCGGGAACCGCGCCTTCGGCGTAGACCGGGGGCTGCCGTTCCCGGTGGCCGACCTTGATTCCGCGTCGGTCATCCTGATGCTCGGCTCCAACGTCGCCGAAACCATGCCTCCGTTCGTCCAGCACCTCCAGGGTGCACGGGACGCGGGCGGCCTGATTGTGGTGGACCCCCGCCGCTCGGCGACTGCCGCGTTCACGTCCGACGGCGGCGGCCTCCATTTGCAGCCGACGCCCGGTACCGATTTGGCCCTCCTTTTGGGCATCAGCCACGTGGTGGTCCATGAAGGCCTGGTGGATTCGGCCTTTGTGGAGGAGAAGACCTCCGGCTACGCCTCCGTGGTGCGCAGCTTGAACGCTTTCTGGCCGGAGCGCGTCCAAACGATCACCGGAGTTCCGGCCAACCTCATCCGCGAAACCGCCCGGCGGCTGGCACAGGGCGCACGTGCCGGGGGCAGCTACATCCTCAGCGGCCGGGGCGTGGAACAGCACGTCGACGGTACTGACACCGCCACGGCCGCCATCAACCTCAGCCTGCTGTTGGGCCTGCCCGGCTCGGCCCGCAGCGGCTACGGCACCCTCACCGGGCAGGGCAACGGCCAGGGGGGCCGGGAACACGGCCAGAAGGCAGACCAGCTCCCCGGCTACCGCAAAATCACCGACCCCGCCGCCCGCGCCCACGTCGCCCGGGTGTGGGGCATCGATGAGTCGCTGATCCCCGGACCCGGCCTGCCCGCCGTCGAACTTCTTAAATCGCTGGGAAAGCCCGACGGCGTCCGGTGCCTTTTTGTGCATGGCGCCAACGTGGTGGTTTCGGCGCCGGACACCAATGCCGTCACTGCCGGGCTGCGTGCCCTCGACTTCCTGGTAGTGTGCGATTTCTTCATGTCGGAGACGGCTTTGGAAGCCGATCTGGTGCTTCCCGTGACCCAGTGGGCGGAAGAAGAAGGCACCCTGACCAACCTCGAGGGGCGGGTCATCCGGCGCCGGCGCGCGCTGACCCCTCCCCCGGGCGTCCGCAGCGAGCTGTGGCTCATGGCAAGGCTCGCGGAATTGCTTCAGGCTCCTTCAACGTTCAGCGACGACCCCGGGACGGTGTTTAGCGAACTCCGCCAGGCCTCTGCCGGCGGGCTGGCCGACTACTCCGGGATCGACTACGCCATGCTGGACCGCGGCGAGGCTGCGTACTGGCCCTACCCCGTGGGCAGCAATGGCACGCCCCGGCTGTTCACCGACGGTTTTGCCCATGCGGATGGCCGGGCCGTGATGGTCCCGGTAACTCCGTCCAAACGGGCCGTTCGCTCGTTTGCGGATGACTCGCTGGCCCTGGCAACCGGCCGCCTCCTGGAGCACTACCAGTCCGGCGCCCAGACCCGCCGCGTTGCGGAGCTGTTGGCCGCCCAACCCCAGGTCCGGCTGCTGATCCATCCTGCTACGGCTGCTTCACGCGGGATCACCGACGGCGACTACGCCACCGTGACCAACGAGCGCGGCGAAGTGCTGTGCCGCGCCGAACTGAGCAACGCCGTGCGGCCCGACACCGTGTTCCTGCCGTTCCACTTCCCCGGCCAGGAGAACGCCAACCGGCTCACGGAGGCCGCGACCGACCCCATCTCCGGCATGCCGGAATTCAAGACCAGCCGGGTATGGGTCCGGCGGGCAGCGTCCACCCCGGTTCCCGCGGTCCTTGCGGATGCGGGACTGCCCTTGCACTCCAAGGAGGCTTCATGAGCGAGCGCATTGTTGTTGTTGGATTCGGCCCCGTGGCCGCGAGGTTGGTGGAAGAACTGGTTCCTGCCGTCCGCTCCGGCCTGGTGCAACTGCTGGTTGTTGGGCAGGAGGCCGAAGCTGCCTACAACCGCGTGATGGTGGCTGAACTGGGCGTGGGGCGTACTTCGGTGGAGGCACTGGCAATGGCCGACGCCGCGGAGCTGGAGGCTGCCGGGGTTCAGGTCCGCCTGGGCACCAAGGTCCGCCGGATCGACCGGGCCCGGCAGCACGTCGTGCTGTCGGACGGCTCCGCCGAACACTATGACCGGTTGATCTTCGCGACAGGATCACGGCCCGTCATCCCCAACCTGACGGGCTTGAACCCGGATCCTGCCGGGCCGGTGCTGCCCCCGGGCGTGATCACCCTCCGGGACCTCAATGACGCCGCCGTCCTGCGCGAAGCTGTAGCCGGACGCAAGCGGGTGGTAGTCCTCGGCGGCGGCGTGCTCGGCCTGGAGACGGCCCTCGCTGCCTCGGAAGAAGGGGCGCAGGCCACGGTGGTGCACAACGGCCCCTTCCCCCTGGGCCGCAGCATCGACCGCGGCAGCGGATCGGTCCTGACCAACAGCCTGCGGGCCAGCGGCGTCCGCATGGCCGGCAATGCCCGCTCCACCGCAGTGGAAACGTCTGGTCCTGACGGTTCGTTCTCAGCCTTGCTCCTGGACGACGGCTCCGCGATCGACGGCGACCTCCTGGTTTTGTCCTGCGGCGTCCGTCCGCGCATCGGGCTGGCCGAGGGCTGCGGCCTTCCGGTCGGCACGGGAATCCTGGTTGACCACCACCTGCGCACGTATCACGAACCCCACATGTTCGCCATCGGCGACTGCGCGGAAGTGCGCTGCCCTGATGCTTCCTGCGTTGAGTGCCGGACAGCCGGCGGTCCTTCCGGCCTGGTGGGACCGGGGTGGCGCCAGGCCGAGTGGTTGGCCGACTACCTGCTGGTCCTGGCACGCGACGGCCAGGAGGCAGCCGATGCCCTTGAACCGCTCGCCACCGAGAAGCCGGGTGTTATTGTCCTGAAAGCCCGGGGCATCAACCTGGCTCTGGCCGGAGACAACCAGGCCGATCCCTGGGATGACGAACTCCTCGAAGCCGGGGCCGTGGCGGGACGCGCCCGCCGGCAAGTTTCCCAGTGGGCGGATCCCGAACACGGACGCTACGTCAAGATGACCACCCGCGGCGGAGTGCTGGAAGGGCTCGTCGCCGTCGGAATGCCCCGGACCGCGGCCGAGCTGGTGGTGCTTTTCGAGCGTGCCTCGGAACTCCCGGCGGACCGCTCGCTGCTGCTGCGCCTGGATGGACCTGACCAGCTGGACGCCGGGGCCACCACCAGCAACGACCCCCAACGCACGGTGTGCCGGTGTGCAGGAGTAAGCGCAGCCAGCATCGGGGATTCCGTGGAGGACGGGTGCTCCACCGTGGCCGAGGTTTCCAAGGCCACCCGTGCCGGAACCGGATGCGGCGGCTGCCACGATGACATCAAGGGACTCATCGAGAAGCACTTCCAGGCGGCGGCTGCCTGAGCCTGGCCCGCCGCCGGCTACATGTGTACGTGCAGGCGCCGGGCGGCTTCCGAGATGGATCCGGTCAGCGACGGGTACACCGTGAAAGTGCTGGCGACGTCGTCCACGTGGAGCTTCTGCGCCACGGCCACGGAGATCGGGAAAATCAGCTCGGAGGCGTTCGGCCCCACCACGACGCCGCCAATGACAGTGCCGGAACCCTTGCGGGCGATGATCTTGACGAAGCCATCCTTGGTGTTGCGCATCTTGGCACGTGCATTGCTCAGCAGGGACAACATCACAACATCGCCCTGGTACTTGCCGGACGCAAGATCCGCCTCGGACACACCCACGGAGGCGATCTCCGGGGACGTGAAGATGTTGGAAGCCACCTGGTTGAGTTTGAGGGGCTTCACGCCGTCACCCATGAAGTGGGCAATGGCGATCCTGCCCTGCATTGCGGCGACGGAAGCCAAAGCGAAAACACCCGTGCAGTCGCCGGCAGCGTAGATATTGGGGGCGGTGGTGCGGGAAACACCGTCAACCTTGATATGCCCGGACTCCGTCACGGCCACGCCGGCTTCTTCCAGACCGATCCCTGCGGTGTTCGGAATGGAACCAACACACACCAGGCAGTGGGAGCCTGTCACTTCCGATCCGTCACCCAAGGTGACCTTCACGCCGTCGTCCGTCCGCTCAACCGCGTTGGCGCGGGAACGGGACAGAACGCGCACGCCGCGACGTTCAAAAACACCTTCAAGGAGCTTGGCGGCATCGGTGTCCTCGCCCGGGAGGACCTGGTCGCGGCTGGAGATCAGCGTGACTTTGGAACCCAGGCCGTTGTAGGCAGACGCGAACTCGGCGCCCGTGACACCGGAACCCACCACGATCAGTTCCTCGGGGAGTTCGTCCAGGTTGTAGATCTGCGCCCAGTTCAGGATGCGCTCGCCGTCGGGCTTTGCCGTTGGAAGTTCGCGGGGGTGGGCGCCGACGGCCAGGAGGATGGCGTCTGCGTCGATAGTGCGCGTGCCCTCAAGGGTGAGGACCTCAATGGTGTTGTTGTCCAGCAGCTTTCCGGATCCGATGACGATGTCAACGCCCAGGCGCTCGAGGCCTGCGCGGATGTCGTTGGACTGGCCCCGCGCAAGGTTGAGGACGCGGTCATTGATGTGTTTGAGGTCTGCATGGGGCTTGGACGCGGAATCGTCAAACTTGACGCCCAGCTCATCGGCTTCGCTGACGCGCGTCATCAGGTCTGCGGTGGCGATGAGGGTCTTGGAGGGCACGACGTCGGTCAGCACCGCGGAGCCGCCGAGGCCGGCCCGCTCGATGATGGTGACTTTCGCACCGAGGGAGGCAGCCACCATGGCAGCTTCGTATCCGCCGGGACCACCTCCCAGGATCGCGATTCGGGGGGAACTGAAATCAACTTGGGTGGTCACAATTCCCAATTCTCGCGTATCCATGCCCATGCTGCCAGTCAGCCCTGCCTCACCCTCCATGGCAGCCCCGGATGAGGCCGGACGCGTCCCTACCGGTTTGGCGCGCGCGCAAGGTAGCTTGTACCAGTGAGTAACACTGAGCTGATGAACACAGACCCCTTCGAAGCCGCCAAAGCCGCCGCCGACTACATCGCGTCCGAGACCGGCGTCGAGTCCCACGACGTCGCCCTGGTTTTGGGCTCCGGTTGGGCTGAGGCCGCCAACCTGATCGGCGAGACCACCGCCACGTTGAATGCCTCGGAGGTTCCGGGCTTCCACAAGCCCGCTGTGGTTGGCCATGTGGGCACCATCCGTTCGGTCCTCACCACCGAGGGCAAGCGCGCACTGGTCCTGGGCGCGCGGACGCACTATTACGAGGGCCGGGGCGTCCGTTCCGTCGTCCACGGCGTTCGGACAGCAGCAGCCGCGGGGTGCAAGACACTGGTCCTCACCAATGGTTGCGGGGGACTCAATGAGGACTGGAAGCCCGGCACACCCGTATTGATCAGCGACCACATCAACCTCACCGCCACATCTCCCCTGGAGGGCGCCACCTTCGTGGACCTCACTGACCTCTACTCCGCACGGCTCCGCGACCTGGCCCGTGAAGTGGACCCCTCCCTGCAGGAAGGCGTCTACGCACAGTTCACCGGACCGCACTACGAGACACCGGCCGAGGTCCAGTACGCCAAGCGCATCGGCGCCGACCTCGTGGGCATGTCCACGGCCTTGGAAGCCATCGCGGGACGGCACGCCGGGATGGAGGTCTTCGGCATCTCACTGGTGACCAACCTCGCCGCGGGCATCAGCCCCGTGCCCCTGAGCCACGCCGAAGTCCTGGAAGCGGGCGATGCGGCAGGCAAGCGGATCTCGACCTTGCTGGCGGGAATCATCGCGAAGCTGTAGCGGACGACCAACAAATCTGCAGTACGCACCCAACTAGGTCGCAGTAGTGCGCGTTTAGAACGTTCAAAACCCGTGTGGAGTCTCATGACTTAATAGACAGTTCTGTCTCATGACTTCGTAGACACTCTGTCTCAGGACATCGTGGACACTTAGCTTGCGGGTTTGCTGCTATGCATGAGCAAACCCCAACCGGACATCAAGATCCGGCATGCTGTGGCAACGTGGTCCGAGGATTCGCCCAGAGGCGCGGTTACTGCGTTCTGCAGGAAGCACAATGTCTCCCGGGCCTGGTTCTACCGGGTCCGGGCGGCGGCTGCCGAGGTGGGGCCGGTGAAGGCATTGGAGAAAAAGCCCACGATTCCAAGAACCATGCCGGCCCTGACCCCACAGGCGATGATCGAGTTGCTGCTCGGTACCCGGGCGGAACTGCAGGAGAGCGGGCAGGACCACGGTCCGCTTTCTGTCATCGCGAAGCTCTCACGACAAGGCTTCACACCGCCCTCGCGTGCCACCGTGGCCAGGATCTTTTCCCGGGCCGGTGTCGTGATGCCCGAACCGCGGAAGAAGCCTCGAAGCGCCTACAAAAGGTTCGTCTATCCGCAACCCAACGCGTGCTGGCAAATCGACTCGACCGAATGGCAGCTCGCCAGCGGCAAGAAGGTAGCCATCTTCCAACTCATCGATGATCATTCGCGTTTGGCGCTGGCGTCCCTGGTCGCACCCGGCGAAACCAGCGCCGCCGCAATCGCCGTCGTTACCCAGGCCATCGAACGCCACGGAGCACCGCAGAAGTTCCTTTCCGACAACGGCTCGGCACTGAATCCCACCCGCCGCGGCCGCACCGGGGCCCTCGTGGAGTTCCTCAAAGCCAAAGGCATCGAACCGATAACGGGCAAACCCTACAAACCCACCACCCAAGGCAAGAACGAACGCTTCCACCAAACCCTGCACCGATACCTGCACAGGCAACTCCCGGCCCCTTCAATGGCTGCCCTGCAACTGCAGGTCGACGCTTTCGATCTCTACTACAACAACGAACGCGAACATCAAGGCCTACCCGCGGGAACGACGCCCTATGAGGCCTGGAACGCCACCCCGAAAACGCCCCCGCCAACCGTTCCTGAGCAAGTCACGCCCGCAACGGACAGGCAAAGCGCGCACCGAACAGTGAACCGGAACGGGTCCGTGACGATCCTAGGAACCCACTTCAAAATGGGCAAAGAACACACCGGCACCACCGTGCACATCATCTACGACGACACCACCATCATGTTCTTCGGAGCACAAGGCACCGAGATCATCACTCACCCCAGACCTCCGCACGGAACCACCTACGTCGGCAACGGAAAACCCTCAGGAGTCGTCGCAGACCCACAAGGCACCCGCAAGAAACGAACAAAGTACCCGCCCCGCAGAGGCCGACAAACAAAGTCCCAAGACGAAGTGTCCACACAGTCGTGAGACAACAACCGTCCACGAAGTCATGAGACATGAAGTGTCTACAAGGTCATGAGACATGACAAACGTTCAAAACCCGCACTACTGCGACCTAGTTGGGTGATGGGGGTCAGGAGAGTCCCGGAATAAATCTGCTTTAAGACGCAACATTTGATTCCCCGCCTTCATCCGTGGCACGCGCGCGTGTTGGCAATGTAAGCGCTTGCACTACCAAGGCCACCGCCGCCTTTGGGAGGGAGAAACAGGCTTTGCACTCGCGCCTCACACGTGTTTAGCGTGGAGACAGTTCCGGTAAGTCGACGTGCCGGGACAACTCCGGCGGTCACCGAATCCGGCCCGCCGCACCTCGAAACGATGGCGTCCCTCGGTGACGCCACCAGCGGATCGACGGACGCCTCGGCTGAGGACTCCCTCATCAAGGGAATCCTGCCTCCACGAAGTCCAACACTCCGCGAGAAGAGCAAGCATGAACACGCACCCAAGCCCGTTACGGCCGCGCCGCCGTTTGCGAAAGGCAGCCGCCGTCGCAGCGGCGGCAAGCGTTGCCGGCAGCATCCTGCTGGTAACGCCTGCCGCACAGGCCAACCTCCCTGCCGATCCGCCGTCGAGCACCATGCCGGCACCCACCCCCGGCTTCCCGCTGCCGTCCGTCCACACGCAGCAGGCCTACGATCCGGCCGCCGACTTCACGTCCAAGTGGACCCGCGCCGACGCCAAGCAGATCATGGCGCAGAGCAACCCCAACGTTGCTCCGGGACAGAATTCCATGAGCCCCAACGTCACCATGCCGGAAATCCCCAAGGACTTCCCCGCCATGAACGACGACGTGTGGGTCTGGGACACCTGGTCCCTGACTGACGAGAATGCCAACCAGATCAGCTACAAGGGCTGGGACGTCATCTTCTCTCTGGTCGCTGACCGCCACGCCGGTTACGGTTTCGACCAGCGCCACTGGAACGCACGGATCGGTTACTTCTTCCGCAAGACCAACGCCGACCCCGCCAAGGACAAGTGGAACTACGGCGGACACCTGTTCCTGGACAACACGTCCATCGGCAACACGGAATGGTCGGGCTCCACGCGCCTGATGCAGGGCAACAAGATCAACGTCTTCTACACGGCCACCACCTTCTACGATGTGGCTGAGCGGAACGCCGGCGGCGGCGGAATTGCTCCCGACGCCGTCATCGCCAAGGCCCTGGGGAACATCCACGCCACCAAGGACGGCGTGACGTTCGACGGCTTCCAGCACACGAAGCTGCTTGAGCCGGACGGAAAGCTCTACCAGAACAAAGCCCAGAACCCGGGCTTCGCCTTCCGTGATCCGTACACCTTCGCCGACCCGGCACACCCCGGCAAGACCTTCATGGTGTTCGAAGGCAACACCGGCGGAAACCGCGGCGCGTACAAGTGCAAGCAGGAAGACCTCGGCTACCGCCCGGGCGATCCCCACGCAGAAACCGTGGACCAGGTGAACAGCACCACCGGCGCCTGGTACCAGACCGCGAACGTCGGACTGGCTGTGGCGGACAACAAGGACCTCACCAAGTGGAGCTTCCTGCCGCCGATCCTGTCCGCCAACTGCGTCAACGACCAGACTGAGCGCCCGCAGATCTACATCCAGAACGAGAACGGCAAGAACAAGTACTACCTGTTCACCATCAGCCACCAGTTCACCTACGCGGACGGCATGCGGGGCCCCGATGGCGTCTACGGCTTCGTCGGCGACGGCGTCCGCTCCGACTACCAGCCGGTCAACAACAGCGGTTTGGCTTTGGGTTCCCCCACGGACCTGAACATGCCCGCGAACGCGCCCGAGGGTCCGGACCCGCGCCAGAACGGCCGGCAGTTCCAGGCGTACTCGCACTACGTCCAGCCCGGCGGCCTGGTGCAGTCGTTCATCGACAACGTGGACGGCGTCCGCGGCGGCTCCCTGTCCCCCACCGTGAAGATGAACTTCAAGGCCGGCGTGACACAGGTGGACCGCAGCTTCGGCAAGAACGGCCTCGGCCCGTTCGGCTACCTGCCCACCAACAAGCGCGTGGGCGGCGAAGGCCTCTACAAGTAACACCGGCCACCGGCCGGCAAGACCGGCCCTGAGCCACGGCTGGTGTGCCCGGACCATCACCTCCGGGCACACCAGCCACCCCCCCAACCCCAGGATCTTCCCCATGACTTCTCCCAGCCATCACCTGTCCCGCCGCAACCTGCTGGCGGCAAGCGCCGCCGTCGTGGTGTCCTTCGCGGCCGCCTCCTGCACGCCTCCGCGCGGCAGTGAAAGCCCGACGCCGGCCCCGGCCTCCCGAGGTCCCAGGCCGTCCGCTTCGGATCCGTGGCGCCCGGCGGTCCACCTGACAGCCGAAAAGAATTGGCTTAACGACCCCAACGGCCTGTTGTACCACGACGGCACCTACCACGCCTTCTACCAGTACAACCCGCGCGGAAACTCGTGGGGCAACATGTCCTGGGGCCACTCCACCAGCAAGGACCTGGTGCACTGGGAACAGCAGCCCGTGGCCATGGAGGCCAGCGTGGACGAGGAAATCTTCTCCGGCTGCATCGTGGTGGATACCAACAACGCCTCCGGCCTTGGCTCCGCACAGAACCCGCCCCTGGTGGCCCTCTACACCAGCGCCTACGGCAAGAACGGGGCGCTTCCCCAAGGAGCGCAGGCGCAGTCGGCCGCGTACAGCACCGACGGCGGAACCACCTGGCAAAAGCACCGCGGCAATCCCGTGTTGAACCTCGAGCCCACCAACAACAACTTCCGCGATCCCAAAGTCACCTGGTACGAGCCCGGCCGCTACTGGGTCATGACCACCGTGGTGGCCGACGCGCAGGTCGTCAAACTGTTCAAGTCCACCGACCTCCTGCACTGGGACTTCCTGAGCGACTTCTCCGGCGTCGGAGCACAGGGCGGGCTGTGGGAAGTGCCCGAACTCCTTCAGATGAGCGTCGAAGGCTCCACGGCCAGGAAGTGGGTCATGCTGCTCAGCATCAACCCCGGCGGCATTGCCGGAGGATCGGGCATGCAGTACTTCGTCGGCGAATTCGACGGCACACGGTTTATGGCCGAGGACGCCGCTGCGCCGGATGCTCCTTTGCAGGAATCGCAATGGCTGGACTACGGCGCCGACTACTACGCCGCGAATTCCGTTTCCGGAGCTCCCGGCGGCAAGCCGGTGCTGCTTGGCTGGATGGGCAATTGGGACTACGCCCAGCACGTCCCCACCACACCGTGGCGCGGTGCCATGGCGATCCCGCGTGAGTTGACCTTGGTGCGCGGTGAAGAACGGTTCGAACTGCGCTCCGGCATCGCCGCTGCAGCGCGGGAGGTCCTGGAGCGCGGTGAGGAAACGAGCAAGGACCTCACCGTGTCCTCCGGAAGTGAAGATCTTGGGACGGACTTCGCCGCGCGAACCCAGCTGATCGACCTCGAACTGGACCTCGGCACGGCCAGGGAAGCGGGGATCCTGCTCCGGCACTCCCCCGACGCCCAAGACGGCCTTCGGATCTCGTATGAGAAGGACTCCGGCACCCTCAAGGTGGACCGCTCAAACACCGGAACCAGCAACTTCTCCGAGAAGTTCAGCCCCTGTCACCAGGTGACGGGACGCCCTGCGGACGGGAAGGTGCGGCTGCGGATCCTCCTGGATACGTCCTCCGTGGAGGTCTTCGCCCAGGACGGCCAGGCCGTGGTCACCGATACCTTCTTCCCGGATTGGGACCACGTTGGCGCCTCCGTCTTCAGCATGGAGGGCGAGACCGCGTTCGCGGTGCGGTCGCGGGCTCTCTAGTGTGCGCTGAGGGGTGGGATCCCGGCATTTACGACTCCCCGTAATGCCGGGATCTCACCCCTCGTTGCCTGTCAGGGCCGGATTGAGGATAGTTTTGTGCTTATGACCTCGAGCGATGCCGCACTTGAACAGCTGATCCGCGACGCCCGCCAGTGGGCTGACGAGGACCCGGATCCAGCCACATCCGCGACGCTCCACGACCTGCTCACCCTTGCCTCCGAAGGTGACGCGGTGGCGGCACAAGAGCTCGGAGACAGCTTCAGCGGCACACTGCAGTTCGGCACGGCCGGCCTCCGTGCAGCGCTGGGGCCAGGACCGAACCGCATGAACCGGGTGGTGGTGCGCCGTGCCGCCGCAGGGTTGGCGGCTTTCCTGGTTGACGCGGTTGGTGCGGCTTCGCCGGGAACCCGGCCGCGCGCCGTCGTCGGTTTCGATGCCCGCCACAACTCCGACATCTTCGCCCGGGAAACGGCAGCCATCTTCGCTGCCGCCGGCATAGAAGCGTTCCTCATGCCGGCAGCGCTCCCGACGCCGATCCTCGCCTATGCGGTCCGCGCCCTGGATTGCGACGGCGGCGTGATGGTCACAGCCAGCCACAACCCTCCGCAGGACAACGGCTACAAGGTGTACCTGGGACGGCATGCAGTGCCGGAAAGCGGCCGGGGAGCACAGATCGTCGCGCCTTACGACGCTGAAATCGCGGCGAAAATCGATGCCGTGGGTCCGCTGTCCTCGATTGTCCTGGCCGGGGACGGCTGGACGGTACTGCCGGAATCGATCGCTGCGGACTACGAAGCCGCCGTCGCCGGGCTGGTGGACAGGGAGCACTTCCCGGCCCGCGACCTCAAGATCGTCCTGACTCCCATGCATGGCGTGGGTGGTGATACTGCTGTTTCGGTCCTGAAGGCAGCAGGCTTCGATGACGTCACGCTCGTGGCAGAGCAGGCCCGCCCCGACCCCGACTTCCCCACTGTCGCGTTCCCCAACCCTGAGGAACCTGGCGCGTTGGACCTGGCGCTGGCTGCCGCCGAAGAGCTGGGCGCGGACATCGTGCTGGCCAACGACCCCGACGCCGACCGTGCCGCGGTAGCCGCGCTGGACCCTGCCACCGAGGCTTGGCGCATGCTGCGCGGCGATGAGGTGGGCGCCCTCCTGGGCGCGCACACGGTGGCCCGGCTTGCCGCCAAGGCCGGCGAGGCAGGCAAGACCGGCGAGACCGCAAAGGCCGGCGACGATGGAGTCGAGGGAGTCTTCGCCAACTCGATCGTTTCCTCCAGGCTGCTCTCCCGCATCGCCGCCACCGCCGGCTACGCCCACCAGGAAACACTGACCGGTTTCAAGTGGATCTCGCGTGTTCCGGGCCTGCTTTACGGGTACGAGGAAGCGCTCGGCTACTGCGTTGCGCCGGACCTGGTCCGGGACAAGGACGGAATCTCCGCGGCAGTGTTGATCGCGGAGATGGCCGCCGCTGCCAAGGCTGAAGGCAAGACCGTTTTTGACACCCTCGATGAGTTGTACCTTGTGCACGGCCTGCATGCGAGCGACCAGTTGAGCATCCGCGTGGCAGACCTCGGTTTGCTGGATGCCATGATGAACCGCTTGCGGGTCAACCCGCCTGAAGCGTTCGGGGGTTCCGCCGTCGAGGTCTTTATGGACCTTGCCGAAGGCAGCGAAGCCCTGCCGCCCACGGACGGGTTGCTGTACCTGACGCGGGACCAGAGCCGCGTGATCATCCGGCCCAGCGGCACGGAGCCAAAGCTGAAGTGTTACCTGGAGGTCATCCAGGCTGTGGAGTCGGCGGCGGAACTTCCTGCTGCCCGCCAGGCAGCGCGGACATCCCTGGATAACGTCCTCAAGGATGTCCGCGAAGCGCTGGGACTCTAGAGCTCAACCTCGATGTGACCGTCAACGACGCGCGTGGCGAAGGTTGCCAGTTTCAGTTCCGGGTTGGTGAAGCACTCGCCGGTTTCGAGGTCGTAGACCTCCTTGTGCAGCGGTGAGGCAATGGTGGGCCGGCTGCCCCGGGAACCGATGATGCCGCGTGCCATGACGTTGGCGAACGTGGCGGGGTCCTGCTGCACGACGGCGTAGACCTCACCGGGCGCCGTACGGAACAGCGCTACCTGGCGGCCGTCGATCAGTGCTGCCTCGCCCCACGCCGGCTCAAGCTCATCCAGCGGGCACACGCGGTGCCATGTGCCGGTGGTGGCCAGGTCCTCTGCACGGTCAAGAATTACGGTCATGTCAACCCCTCTCACAGTGTCCGGGTGCTGGCACTTTCCACCGTCACTCCCCCGGACCGGGCCACGCCTGCGGCCACTCTCCAAAGCTAGGACGCCACTGTTTCAGCTGGAGTCCCGCATTGTGTCCGATGGGTAAAAGAGACCTCACACCCTGCGAAATGCGTTCGTGATGCAGAAGTTAAGATCACGAAACAAAAGGGAAACTGAAGTGAAACTGCCCGTCCCTAGGCTGAATTCACAAGTTGCGGAGATCCGTCTGCGACATTTGCGAAAGGCCCACCAGTGACCGGACACACTTCAAGCACAGAGAACCCGCGCCGCATCGTCGTTGTCGGAGGCGGCCCTGCAGCCCACCGCTTTGCCGATGCCATGTACAACCGCGGTCTCGAAGGCTGGCAGGTTACCGTCCTCACCGAGGAAGCCCACCTCCCCTACGACCGCGTGGCGTTGAGCAAGGCACTGACCGAGACCGGCGTGGACCTTACCTTGGGCGAGGCGTCCATGTGGGACCACCCGGCCCTGACGCTCAAGACCGGCGAGCGCGCCGTCAAGATCGACGCTGAAGCCAAGAGCGTCCTTACCGCATCGGGCAACAAATACGAATACGACGAACTGGTGGTCGCTTCCGGCTCGGACGCAGCGCGGCTCCCCATCCCCGGCGCTGAGCACACCCACGTTTACCGCACCCTTGAGGACGTCTGGGCCATCAACAAGGCCATCGCGGACCTGGGCGCCAAGCTCGGCCGCAGGGTCAACGCCGTGACGATCGGCGGCGGCCTGTTGGGACTGGAATCCGCTGCCGGCACCGAGCAGCTGGGCGCCAACCCGATCGTCATCAACGGTTCCCCCTGGCTCATGAACACCCAGCTGGACGAAGGCGCCGGCCAGGCCCTCGGCAGGTTGATCGAGGCCAAGGGCTTTGAAGTCCACGGCGGCGTGTTCCCGTCCGAGGTACTGACCGACGACGGCCAGGTCACCGGGGTGCTGATGGCGGACGGCCGCACCATCCCTGCCGACCTGGTGATCGTGGCAATCGGCGTGAAGCCCCGCGACGACCTTTTCCGCGCAGCCGAAGGCGAAGAGCAGCTCTTCAGCCTGGGCCAGCGCGGCGGCGTGGTCATCAACGACTTCTGCGCCACCGAAGTGGACAACATCTGGGCCATCGGCGAGGTAGCGAACTTCGGCGGCATGTGCCTTGGCCTGGTAGCCCCGGCCAACACCATGGCGGAGATCGTGGCTGACCGGCTGCACGGCGGCGAGGCAACGTTCCCGGGCTTCGACACGGCCACCAAGCTCAAGCTCTCCGGCGTGGATGTGGCCAGCTTCGGTGATGCCTTCGCCAAGACCGAGCATGCCTTGGAAATCGTCTACGCCGATCCCGCCCGCGGCGTCTACCAGAAGATCGTGACCACCGATGATGCCAAGACCCTCCTGGGCGGCATCTTCGTGGGCGACGCCTCCCCGTACATGAGCCTGCGCCCCTTGCTCGGCCGGGAACTGCCCGCCGAGCCCGGCGCCTACTTGAGCGCAGCCGGTGGCGGCGAAGCTCCCGAGACCGAGCTGCCGGATGATGCGATCCTGTGCTCCTGCAACAACGTGGCCGCAGGTTCCATCCGTGACGCCATCAATGGCTGCGGCAGCTGCGAAGGGAATGCCCCCGTCCAGGAACTGGGCGGCTTGAAGGGCTGCACCCGCGCCGGTACCCAGTGCGGTTCCTGCGTGCCGATGCTCAAGAAACTCCTGGAAGGTGAACTGAAGAAGTCCGGCATTGAGGTCTCCAAGGCCTTGTGTGAGCACATCAGCCTTTCCCGCCAGGAACTGTTCGAAACCATCCGTGTCCTGGAGCTGACCTCCTTCGAGGACATCATGGCCAAGTACGGCACGGGTGAAGGCTGCGATATCTGCAAGCCGACCATCGCCTCCATCCTGGCCAGCCAGCACTCCGCCTACGTGCTCGATGCCGGCCGCGGCACTCTGCAGGACACCAATGACCGGGCCTTGGCCAACATGCAGAAGGACGGCACGTACTCGGTGGTTCCGCGCATCGCCGGCGGCGAGATCACCCCCAAGGGCCTCGGCGTCATCGCTGCTGTTGCCGAGAAGTACGGCCTGTACACGAAGATCACCGGCGGACAGCGCATCGACATGTTCGGTGCACGCCTGGAGCAGCTTCCCGATATCTGGAAGGAACTGGTGGACGCCGGCTTCGAGTCCGGCCAGGCGTACGGCAAGAGCCTGCGCACGGTGAAGTCCTGCGTCGGTTCCACCTGGTGCCGCTTCGGCGTGCAGGACTCCGTGCAGATGGCCATCGCGCTGGAACTGCGGTACCGCGGCCTCCGGAGCCCGCACAAGCTGAAGATGGGCGTCTCCGGCTGCGCCCGCGAATGCGCCGAGGCCCGGGGCAAGGACGTTGGCGTGATCGCCACCGCCGACGGCTGGAACCTGTATGTGGGCGGCAACGGCGGTGCCACCCCTGCCCACGCCCAGTTGCTGGCCAAGGACCTGGACGACGACACTCTCATCAAGTACATCGACCGCTACCTCATGTACTACATCCGCACTGCGGACCGCCTCCAGCGCACCGCCCGGTGGCAGGAAGAGCTCGACGGCGGGCTGAAGCACGTTGAAGACGTGGTGGTTCACGATTCCCTTGGCATCGCCGCGGAGCTTGAGGCAGCCATGGCCAAGCACATCGACACCTACGAGGACGAATGGGCCGAGACCCTGAAGGATCCGGAGCGCCTCCGCCGTTTCCGTTCCTTCGTCAACGCCCCCAACCAGAAGGACGACTCCATCGCGTTCGTTCCCGAGCGCGGCCAGATCCGTCCGGCAACCCATGAGGAAAAGGGCGCCGTACTCATCGCCTCCACCATCCCGGTCCGCAGCACTGCCGGCGCAGAGAACTAGGGGAATTCCATGCAGCTCACCATCGACCTCACCGGCCGGGACGTCCTGGTCACCGGCTCGGACGTGACCGCCCGCCAGGCAGTGCGCCGCTACGAGCAGGCAGGTGCCACCGTGTACCGGCTCAGCACTCCGGCCGGCGCGGCTTCCGACGGCCCCCTCCCGGAGCGTCCCTTCCTGGTGGCAGCAGTGGACGACGGCGACGACGGCTGGCTTCCGCTGCTGGAACGCTGCCGCGAGGCCGGCATCCCGGTGGCACACGAACCGGCCGCCGGTCCGGAGGGCCACGTCACCCTGGTCGGCGGCGGACCCGGCGCGCTGGATCTGTTGACCGTGGGCGCCGTCGCCGCCCTGCGCGATGCCGACGTCGTGTTCTACGACCGGCTGGCCCCTTACCAGGAACTGGCCGCTTTGACCTCTGCCGAGTTGGTGGACGTTGGAAAGCAGCCCGGGCACCACAAGGTGACGCAGCGTGACATCGAGAAGCTTATGGTGGAAGCGGCCCTGCTGGGCCGGAACGTGGTCCGGTTCAAGGGCGGCGACCCGTACGTGTTCGGCCGTGGCGGGGAAGAAGTGGCCGCATGCGTTGCCGCGGGCGTTCCGGTGCGGGTGATTTCCGGTGTCACCAGCGCCATCTCCGTCCCCGCGGCCGCCGGAATTCCGGTGACCCACAGGGAAGTAAGCCACATGTTCACCGTCGTCTCCGGCCATGCGCCGCTCACTGAGAAGGAGCACCTGCACCTGGCCGGGCTGGGCGGCACCATTGTGGTCCTCATGGGGATCGGCACCCTGCCCCAGCTCGCGGCAGGCCTTCGCCGTGCCGGCATGGAACCGGACATGCCCATGGCCGTTGTGGAGCGCGGGTACCGCCCCGGACAGCGCACTACCATCGCTGATCTGGGTACCATCGAAACGGCAGCTACGGGCTGCAGCAACCCGGCCGTGCTGGTCATCGGCGAGGTAGTCAGGGTTGCCGAGGCCAACCGTAGCCATGCCGATGCGTCCGCTGAACTGAGCCGCCTGGCGGCTTCGCTCCTTGAAGCCTGAAGGTAATTCCATGACTGTTGCACACGCCCTCGACCCCGTGACCCCGTCGGCAGAACCGTCCGAGGCTACGGATTCGCCCCTGGACGGGTTTCGCATCGGCGTCACCTCGCACCGCCGCTCACGGGACCTCATCGAAGCCTTGGAACGCCGCGGCGCCAGCGTGCTCCACGCCCCGGCGTTGAAGATAGCCCCCGTCCAGGAAGACCTGGTGCTCATCGAGGATACGCGCACCATCATCGAGGCGCGGCCGGACATCTGCATCGCGACCACCGCGTACGGCATGCGCCGCTGGTGCGAGGCCGCTGACTCGTTCGGCATCGGCGAGCAGCTCCTGGAAACTCTTGCGGCGTGCCGGATGTTCGTTCGGGGACCGAAAGCCCGCGGCGCCGTCCGCGCGGCCGGTCTTGCCGACGTCGGAATCAGCAGTGACGAAACCACCGCAACGTTGGTGGACATGCTCCTGGCCGAGGGTGTCCGCGGCAAGACCGTGGCGGTGCAGCTGCACGGCTACACGGATGTGCGGCAGCTGGAGCGGCTGCGCATGTCCGGCGCCACGGTCCTCACCGTCACCCCGTACCGGTGGGTCAAGCCCGACGGCGAGGACAAGCTGCCGCGCCTGATCGAGTCCGTGGTGGGCGGGAACCTTGACGTCCTCACCTTCACCAGCGCCCCTGCGGTGGATGCGATGTGGAGCACGGCCCACGAGATGGGCCTGTACCGCCAGCTGATCGAGGCCCTGAAGGGACCGGTAACCGTGGCGGCAGTGGGTCCCGTGACCGCCCAGCCGCTCGTCGACGCCGGACTGTCGCCCCTGATCCCGGACCGCTACCGCATGGGTGCCTTGATCCGGTTGGTGACCGAGCATCTGTCCCTGAACCACGTCCGCCGCCTGGAAACGAAGAGTGCCACGATCGAGCTGCGGGGCCGCTGCCTGCGCATCAACGGCGAAGTGGTGGAGCTTGCCCCCGCCCCGCTCTTGCTGCTCCGCGCCCTTCTGGGTGCCGGCGGGGCCGTGCTCTCGCGTGAGGCGTTATCGGACCTCCTGGACCTCCGTGGTTCCGTCCACGCGCTGGACATGACAGTGAGCCGGCTGCGCTCGTCCCTTCCGGACCCCAAGCTCGTTGAAACGGTCGTGAAGCGCGGGTACCGGCTGCGCGCCTAGGTTCCGGGCTCATCCTTCTACCCGTCCCCGCGTACGCTTGCTACACTAATTGATGAATTCATCAATTAGTCAATCAGTGTGTATTGGAGATGAGCCTCGTGGCCTATTCGGATGCCCGGGCACCGCTGTATGAGGTCAAAGCCAACTTGTTCAAGGGCTTGGCGCACCCGGTGCGCATCCGGGTCCTTGAATTGCTGGCCGAAGCGCCCGAGGTATCCGTAACGGACCTGTTGTCCGCCACCGGCCTGGAGGCCTCCCATTTGTCGCAGCACCTCTCGGTCTTGCGGCGGTATCAGCTGGTGGTGTCCGAACGGCGCGCTTTGCAGATGTTCTACTCCCTGGCCTACCCGCAGGTGGCCGAGTTGTTGACGGTGGCCAGATCCTTGCTCGGAGAGATCCTGCGCACCACGCGGGACAACCTGGAATCCTCCGATGCTGCAGAGGCATTTCCGGGCGGCACGCCGTGAAAACCGTCCACGCCGGCTTGGCTGCCGCCCGGGCGTTATTGCCGGGCCGGGGCGATTATTCCGGGCTGCGTGCGTCCTGGCGTTCTGACCTTGTGGCCGGCCTGACAGTAGGAATCGTGGCATTGCCGTTGGCGTTGGCCTTCGGCGTCAGTTCAGGCGCCGGAGCGGCCAGTGGTTTGATTACGGCAGTGGTTGCCGGCCTGGTAGCGGCGGTGTTTGGCGGTTCGCATGTCCAGGTTTCGGGCCCCACCGGGGCGATGGTTGTTGTCCTCGCCCCGGTGATAGCCGCCCACGGACTGGGCGCCCTGGCCGCCGTTTCAGTGCTGGCCGGATTGATTGTCCTGGCTGCAGGGGCGTTGAAACTGGGCCGCGTGGTGACGTTCCTTCCCTGGCCCGTGATCGAGGGCTTCACGGTGGGCATTGCGGCCATTATCTTCCTCCAGCAAGTCCCTGCTGCCCTGGCAACTGACGGAGGGGACTCCACCAATGCCGTGCTGGCCGCAGTGCACGCGGCAGGTGCCGTGAACGCCGCCGGAGCCGGATGGGTTTCGACCGGCGCGTCCCTGGGGATCGTGGCCGTAGTGGCGGCAGTCATGGTGCTGGCCCCGAAAATCCATCCCCGCTTGCCCGGGTCCTTGGTGGCGATCGTGCTTGCCAGCGTTATTGCCGAGGTTTTCGCGCTTCCGGTGGCCAGGATTGGCGCACTGCCCACCAGCTTGCCGGCCCCGGCGCTTCCCGTGCTGAACATGGAGATCCTGTCCGCCTTGGTTGGTCCGGCGGCAACCATCGCTGCGCTTGCGGCCATCGAATCCTTGCTCTCGGCGAGGGTCGCGTCCTCGATCTCCGATACCGGCGCCTACGATGCCGACCGGGAATTGTTCGGCCAGGGCCTTGCCTCGATCGCGTCCGGGTTCTTTGGCGGCATGCCTGCCACCGGTGCCATCGCGCGGACCGCCGTGAATATCCGTTCCGGAGGCCGGACCAGGGCGGCAGCCATTACCCACGCCCTGGTGCTGTTGGCCGTCGTATATCTGGCAACCAGCGTGGTGTCCCGCATCCCCTTGGCAGCGTTGGCCGGGGTCCTCATGGTGACGGCGGCCCGGATGGTCTCGCTGCCGACGCTGCGGGCGGTGATCGGCTCCACGCGGGCTGACACGATCGTCTTCTTCGTCACCGCCGTCATCACGGTCTCGTTCGACCTGATCGAGGCTGTGGAAATCGGCATCGTCGTTGCCGCCTTCTTCGCCTTGCGTTCCCTGGTGCGCTCCTCCGGTGTCCACCGGGAAGAAATCCCCGGCCCCATCATGGACGGCGATGAACACATTGCACTGTTCCGCCTTGACGGTGCCTTGTTTTTCGGCGCCGCCGAACGCGTGCTCGAACGCGTCACCGACATCCGGAACGTCGACGTCGTCATCCTCCGGATGTCCCAGTTGCAGATCCTGGACGCGACCGGGGCCCGCGTCATCACTGACATCATCCAGGCTTTGGAGCGGCGCGGGATCACCGTCCTGATCAAAGGCATCCAGGACAGGCACCTGCATTTGGCCACGAAGGTTGGCGTGATTGAGTCCCTTCGCCACCATAAACACCTGTTCAGCGACCTTCCAGCCGCCGTCGAACACGCACGCAGCCACGTCAGCCGGGCCGCTGCAGCACGAACGGCTCAAACAGCCACCGAGAGAAAGAAAACCGAACCATGAGTGAATCCCTGCCCCCGTGCCCCGAGTGTTCCAGCGAGTACACCTACCAAATGGGCGAGCTGCTCGTCTGCCCCGAATGCGCCCACGAATGGGAGCCCCAGGGCGAAGACCCCGACGCCGGTGCCGCGGAGAGGCTGATCAAGGACGCGGTTGGAAACGTCCTCAACGACGGCGACACCGTGACCGTCATCAAGGACCTGAAGGTCAAGGGCAGCCCGACCTCCATCAAAGTGGGCACCAAGGTGCGCAACATCCGCTTGGTGGATGGCGTGGGCGATCACGACATCGACTGCAAGGTGGACGGTTTCGGTCCGATGCAGCTGAAGTCGAGCGTCGTGAAGAAAGCCTGACCGGGTCCGGGACCGCAACCGAAGAAGCCCGCCGCTCCACGATTGGAGCGGCGGGCTTCTCTTGTTGACCGGCTACTTCTTGTGCACCAGGTAGATGGCGCCCGTGGTGACATCTTCCTCAAGTGCTTCAAGCGTGCGGCCGCGGGTTTCCGGAACCTGCGTGTAGATGAAGATGAGGGCCGCGATGCCCACCACGCCGAACAGGAAGAACGTTCCCGTGATGCCTACTCCGGCCACGAGCGTGGGGAAGAACAGGCCCAGGAGCGCGTTGGCGATCCAGAGGCAGAACACCGAAAGTCCGATCGCGAAGCCACGGACATGCAGCGGGAAGATCTCGGACAGCATCACCCACACCGCGATGTTGAGGAAGGTCTGCATCGAACCGACGAACGCCACCACCAGGAAGAGGATCACGAACGGCCGCGCCTCGTTGCCGACCGGCAGGACGATCGACGCTATGCCAATCAGGAAGTGGCAGATGGTGGTGAGCGTGAAACCGAGCAACAGCGTGGTGCGGCGGTTGATGCGCTGCATCAACGTCAGGGCGATGACACCACCGACGACGGCGATCACGCCGGGCGCGATGTTGGCGATCAGTGCGGCGCTGGAGTCGAAGCCGGCTTCCACGAGCACGGACTGTCCGTAGTACATGATCGAGTTGATACCGGTCAGCTGCTGTGCGACGCCCAGGCCGATGCCTACCAGGATGATGCGCAGGATCCACTTGTCCTTCAATGCCGCCCATGAAGTGGCCTTCGAAGCCTTCTCTTCATCGGCCAGGTGCTTGACGTCGGCCATCTCGGCCTCGGCGCGGTCTTCGGAGCGGATGGTCTTCAGGACGGCAAGGGCCTCGGCGGACCGGCCCTTGGAGATGAGCCAGCGGGGCGATTCGGGCATCCGCAGCATGCCGAAGAACAAGGCAATGGCCGGCAGGGCGGCAACGGCGAGCATAATGCGCCACACCCCGCCGAATTCGCCCCAGATGTTGCCGATGATGGCGTTGACCACGAACGCGGCGAGCTGGCCGATGACGATCATGAGCTCGTTGCGGCCGGCCAGGGACCCGCGGATCTCGTACGGTGCCAGCTCGGCGAGGAACACGGGAACCACGGTGGACGCGCCGCCAACGGCGAGGCCAAGGATGATGCGGCCCAGGACCATGACTTCGAAGCTCGGAGCAAAGACGCACGCCAGGGTTCCGAGGAAGAAAAGGATGGCCAGCAGGATGATGGTCTTCCTGCGGCCCCAGCCGTCGGAAAGCCTTCCGCCCGCCACCGCTCCTGCGGCCGCGCCGAAGAGCAGCGAGCTGGTGACGATTCCTTCCGTCAGCGGCGTCAGGGAAAGGTCCACCGTCATTGGCCGGAGGGCGCCGTTGATCACGCCGGTGTCGTAACCAAACAGAAGGCCGCCGAACGTGGCGACCAGGGCTACCAGGCCCAACCGCTTACGGTGGGGGCCGTTCGTCAGCGGAGGCAACACCGCATTATGCGCACTCTCCCGCTGCGTTTGCGTAGCAGACATCAGGACTCCTTTGTCAGTGTGTTGCGGGTCATACACACCCGCTCTGGAACAAGACTAACGCGCGAAAGGGCTTAAATGTAAGGTCAAACTAACAAATGACTTTAATTGTTCGGTTTTGTGTCATGGCAGGATGTAGCCATGGCTTCCGACCGTCCTCCACGTCCGGCCACGCAAAGCGATGTCGCACGCGAGGTTGGGGTATCCCGCACGCTCGTTTCATTTGCCTTCCGCGGCGCGCCCGGAGTGAGCGATGAAACCAAGCAGGCCATCTTTGCCGCCGCCAAACGTCTGGGGTACCGGCCCAACGCAGTGGCCGCCGACCTCGCGCGCAAACACCGCTCCGCCGTCGGGCTTTACCTCCTGGACATCCGCAATGAAATCTACGCCGATATCCTCAGCGGCGTCCGCACAGCGCTCTCCCAGGAGCCCAACCGGCTGATCCTCAGCGTCTCGCGCTCCGTTGACGGCGAGGACCGCGGTGCCGTGGAGTCGTTGATCGAAGCCCGGGTGGGAATCATCATCGCCGCCACACTGCTGGATCCGGACGAGGCCGTCCACGAAATGGCCGCCTCGGTGCCGCTGGTCAGCGTTACCCGCCCGGTGGCCGGCGTGGACAGTGTCTACTCCGATGACTCCTTCGGTGCACGCGCCGCGGTGGAGCATCTGTTGACGCTGGGACACACACGGATAGCCCACTTGGCGGGCCCCGCCCATGACGGGCACGTGGTTCGCCGCCGATCCTATGAGCAGGCAATGCGCCGGGCCGGCCTCGTGCCGCAAACACTGTGCGCGGACGATTTCACGCAGGAATCCGGGCACCGGGCCGCAGCACGCCTTTTGGGGCAGGCCGACCGGCCCACCGCGATTTTCTGCCACAACGACCAACTGGCACTCGGTACCCGGGAAGCTGCCTATGCCATGGGCCTGTCGATCCCCCGGGATTTGTCCCTCATTGGCTATGACAATTCACGGACCGCGGGGCTGCACGGCATCGACCTGACCTCCGTGGACCTCCACGCCGCCCGGCTCGGGGAAGCCGCAGGCCAGGTTGCCCTGGAACGCCTCCGCAACCCCGAGGCACCGGCTGCCGACCGCCGTTTCACTCCCCGCCTGGTGGTACGGAGCTCGACGGCGCGTCCCGCGTGAGCCTCGCCGACTTCGCCGACGTCGCTGGAACAGTGCCCGGTCGCAGGGAAGCCTACGGCGAACGGGCAGCGTTCCCGCGAATCCGACGGCGGATCAGGAGACGTTGAACCCACCGTTGCTGTGCAGCACCTGCCCGTTGATCCACAAGCCAGCATCAGAGAAAAGGAACCGCACCAACGCCGCAGTGTCCGCGGGCGTGCCGAGGCGCCCGGCCGGGGTGGCCGCCGTCGTCCAGGAGCGGACAGACTCGTCCATCCAGCCGGTATCAATGGGGCCGGGATTGATGACGTTGGCCCGGACGCCGAGCCCGGAAAGCTCGACGGCGGCTGCCGTCACGATCCGGTCCAGCGCGCCTTTGCTCGCCCCGTACGGCAGGTTGTTGACGGTGTGGTCGCTGGTGAGCGCCACGATCCTGCCTCCTACCTCGCCCGGAGGGACGGCGGGCAGTTGCTCCGCGAGCGCCTTGATAAGGAGCCATGTGGCACGCGCGTTCACGGCGAAGTGGCGGTCCCAGCTCTCTACGGACGTCGTGAGGATGCTGCTGTCCACGGACTCGCAATGGGACATCACCAGGCCGCTCACCTGTCCAAGCGACCGCCCTGCCGCGATCAGTTCGGCGGGGAACCCGGGATCGCTGAGATCGCCGGGAACAAGTACGACGCCGGCGCCACGTTCGCGGCATTCGGCAGCTATCGCCTCGGCATCGTCCGGGGACGCTTCGAGGCCGAGCCGGTCGTCGTAAGGCTTCCAGTGGTTGATGACCAGGTTCCAGCCGTCCATGGCAAGCCCTGTGGCCAAGGCAGCTCCGATGGACCGCCTTCTTCCAACTCCGGTGATGACGGCGACCTTTGCAGGATTGTCGAGGCTCATGATCCGACCCTACGTCCCTTGCGGGCTTTGTTCCGCCAACGGGACCGGTGCACAGGCAGAAAAACCGGGTTACTCCACAGCATGGACAGATACCCGGACCGGTGGGAACATAAGGGCCATAATCCGCGGAGGCATCACCCGGGGCACGTTCGGGTAACTCCAGGTCAGCTCTCGTTTGAGGGGAACGGCCATGGTTCGGCTGGGGAACACGAACACTGGGAACCCGGGTCCACAGCCCGCCGGCGATACACCACGGCGGGGTGCCCCACCGGAAACGGTGGACGCAGTAGTGGTCGGGTCCGGTTTCGGCGGTTCCGTGGCAGCCCTTCGCCTGGCCGAGGCCGGACAATCCGTGGTGCTCATGGAACGCGGCAAGCCCTACCCGCCGGGCAGCTTCGCGCGTTCGCCGTCGGAGATGGGCCGGAACTTCTGGGATCCGGACCGCGGCCTTTACGGCCTGTTCGACGCATGGACCTTCCGCGGCACGGAGGGGCTGGTATCCAGCGGGCTCGGCGGCGGCTCCCTGATTTACGCCAACGTGCTGCTGCGCAAGGACGAGAAGTGGTTCGTCAACGAATCCCCCATTCCGGGCGGCGGCTACGAAAACTGGCCGTTCACGCGGGCGGACCTTGATCCTTACTACAAGCTCGCCGAGGACATGCTCCGCCCCGTGCCCTACCCCTACAACGACACCCTCAAGACACTCGCCATGGAAAAGACGGCGGCCAACCTCGGGTTGTCCATCAGCAGGCCTCCCATCGCCGTCACCTTCGCCACCGGACCCAACGAGGAACCCCGGACCAACCGGCCGCTTCGCCTCCCGGAGTACGGAAGCATCCACGGCCCGGACACCGTCCGGACCACGTGCACCCTCAGCGGCGAGTGCGACATCGGCTGCAACTCCGGCGCCAAGAACACGTTGGACCACAACTACCTGTCGGCCGCGGCCGCGAAGGGCGCCGACGTCCGGACGTTCCACGACGTTCGGGGCATCAGGCCCTTGAACGGCGGAGGCTATGAAGTCCGCTATGTCATCCACCACCCGGACAACCAGGGAGGGCTGCTGGACGAACACATCATCCACTGCCGCAGGCTCCTGCTTGGTGCCGGCACGTTCGGCAGCAACTTCCTGCTCCTCCGCAACCGGGGTTCGCTGCCGGCCCTCAGCGACTCCCTGGGCACCCGGTTCAGCGGCAACGGCGACCTCCTGACGTTCGTTATGGGCGCGAAGACGCCCGGGGAAAACGGCATGCCTCCGGGCGTCCGCACCCTCACCGGCAGCCGGGGTCCGGTCATCACCACTGCGATCCGGGTGCCGGACAGCAATGACGACGACGGCGACGGCCGCGGTTACTACGTGGAAGACGCCGGGTATCCGGCATTCATCAACTGGCTCATGGAAACCGCGCAGCTTCGCACCACCGTCAAGCGCACGGCCAAAGTTGCCGCGCGATTGCTCACGGACCGGCTCTTTGACGCAGGGCGGTCCAACGTGTCGGCCGACCTGGCCGCTGCCCTCGGCGATGGAAGGTTGTCCTCGAGTTCGGTCCCGCTGCTGGGCATGGGCCGGGACGTTCCCGACGGCGTGCTGACGCTCCGGGACGGACGGCTCGCCGTGTCCTGGACCATGTCCACGTCTAAGGAGTACTTCGGCCGGGTGCGGGCCACGATGTCCGCCATTGCCGGGGACCTGGACGGGGACTTCGTGGACAACCCGCTCTGGTGGGCCAAACGGGTCATCACCGTCCATCCCATCGGCGGGGCCCCCGCGGGCAGGCACCCCGGAGAGGGCGTGTGCGATTCGTACGGGGAGGTCTTCGGCTACCCTGGCCTGTTCGTCGTGGACGGCGCCGCGATGCCCGGGCCCGTGGGCGCCAACCCGTCACTGACCATTGCCGCCTTCGCCGAGAGGGCGTGCGCCCGGATCGTGAACGCCCCGGCCCATCGGGGGATCGTGCCCTCTGATGCTGCCGGCGGCCCGGTGGATGCTGCCGGGAGCCCCGCAAACGCGATCGTCGGGCAGGAAGCCGCGGGCGCCGTCGTCGACGTCGATGCGCTGGCTCCGCGCGCCCTGGCGCCGGACGCTACCAAGGGCAAGGGCGCGCGCCGGGAGCAACCCGCAAGCGTCCACGCATCGCAAACGCGTAGCCGTGGGCTGACGCCGGACGCAGCCAGTGCCGGGCTTTCCACGTCCGTGAGTTTCACCGAGCAGATGCACGGCTGGTTCAGCCCCGGCGTGACAGACCCGGAGAAAGGCCGGAGCCTGGGCCGGGACCGCAACCGGAAGATCATGTTCGAACTAACCATTACCGCCGAGGACATGGACGCCTTCGTGGCCGATCCAAGCCATCCGGCAAAAGCGGAGGGGTACGTGCTTGCCGATTACTTCGGCGGCCGGATGCCGGTGGAAAAGGGCTGGTTCAACCTGTTCGTCGAGGATGGTTCCACCGATGGGCGTCCGGCCCGCCGCATGCTGTACCGGCTGTGGCTGCGGGATCCCGGCGGTACGCCTTTCACCTTCACCGGGTACAAGCAGATCCACAACGAGGCCGGCTTCGATCTCTGGCCGGACACCACCATCCTCTATGCCACGATCCTCCGTGGCCACGTACCACCAGCGGACGGCACACAGGAGGCACCGGAACCCTCCGGTGCGGGCATCCTGTATATCCGCCCCCTGGACTTCGCCAAACAGCTCACCACGTTCCGTGCGGAAGGCCCCGCACCGGCCGCGGGCCTGGCAGCGTTCATGAAGCTCTTTGGGGGCGAGCTCTGGCGGGTGTACGGCCACGGGATCAGGCGGGTGCCCTTCCCTTTCCGGGGCCAAACCGGCCCCTCGAAGCGGCCAGGACGATGACCCCGCGATGAAAAGCCGGGAGCTCGGGAAGCACCGGGCGCTGCTGGGATTTACCCCGCAGCCGGCTGTTCGCTGGCTCTCCCCCATGTCCCTGGCGCGGACGGCATTGAAGGTCATGGCGGCCACCGTGTTCGCGGACTTCGGCGACAAACGCGAGCTCGAAGGCAGCTTCCCGGACGATCCGCTGCGATTGGACAAGCTTCCCGTGCCGGGCCAACCGGCCCAGCCGCCTGTCACCAGCCGGGCTATGCCGACCCCCGGGATGGGCGCCGGCGCCCCCACTGAGGGCCCGCGTTCCACGCCCGGTGAGCTCTGGCTCGACTTCACTGCCGACCTCGGCGACGGCTTCGACGCCACCTACACTGTGGCCTCGCTCCTGGCACAGGAATCACTCAGGGTGGACGGCCACGAGCTTCCCCGCGGCCGGGTGCTGGTGCTGGGCGGCGACGAGGTGTACCCCGTGGCATCCCCGTCAGCCTATGAGAACCGCATGGTGGGGCCGTACCGCACCGCGTTCCCGGCCTCGCGGTCCCCGGCCGGCACCCCGCACGGCGGCAACCCTACCCCGGGAGAAAGCGCGCAGATCCCTGTGATGCTCGCACTCCCCGGCAACCACGACTGGTACGACGGCCTGACCTCGTTCATCCGGACGTTCACCCGGCAACGGAACATCGGCGCGTGGCGGACCATTCAAAGCCGAAGCTACTTCACCGTCCGGCTGACAGGGGAAGGGCCCGGCCCCGGCCGCAAAGGCACCCCAGGCTGGTGGCTGCTGGGCCTGGACAGCCAGCTGGGCCAGTACATCGATGAGCCCCAGCTGGACTACTTCTACCGCAATGTCACCCTCCAACTGCAGCCCGGGGACGCGATCATTCTGTGCGTTGCCGCCCCCGTCTGGGTGGACGCCGACGCTGCCCGCACCGGGGAAAAACCCAACGAGTTCCGCCAGGCCGACTTCTTCGAACAGGACTACCTGCGGCGACGGTTCAACCCGGAGACCGGCCTGTTCGAACCCACCGGGGCCAGTGTCCGCTTGTGGCTCACGGGGGACCTCCACCACTACTCCCGCTACGAAGAAGCCAACCCCGAGCCAAACACCCCCAACACCGGTGCCGCCATGACCCACATGATCACGTGCGGCCTCGGCGGCGCCTACCTTTCGGACGCCCACTGGCTCCCGAAGGAGCTGCTCCTCCCCGCACCGGCAGGGGCAGGAGAAACCTCCGGCGCCAACCCTCCACCTGCCGGACGCCGCTTCACCCGCGCCCCCACCATCTACCCCGACCACTCCGAGTCCCACCTCCTGGGCCCGCGGCTGGCCAACCCGTTCTCGCCGTCGTGGCTTCCCGTACGCAACCCCGGCTTCGGCGTTTCCATGGGAGCCGTACACGTCGTGGCGGCACTCACCGCCTGGACCGTGTTCAGCGCGTTCCAAGGTGAGTCCTTCGTGGACGCCCTGCGCGGGGCATCCACCGGAAACCTGCCCCTGACCATCACCGTGCTGGTCCTCGCCATGCCGGTCCTCCTGCTCGTGGTCTCCGTGCTGGCACGGGCACTGGGAATTGCCACAGCCGGCATCGTCGTTTTTGCCCGCGGCACGCTGTACCAACTGTCCGCGCTCGCGGTGAGTGCCGCCGTCGTGATCCTCATCCCGTGGCCGCGCCACTGGCCGGACATCCTGGTGGTGCTCGTGGCGCTGGCCCTGGTGCACGGCGGCGGGTGGGTGCTGGGGAGTGAGGCGTTCGCGCTGTTCATCCTGGCCACGCCCAGCGGCGAAGTGGACTCGTGGAAGATGTCCGGGCAGTCGATCGAGGACCACAAGGGCTTCCTCCGCATCCACCTGGACGCCGACGGCAACCTCACCGTCTACCCGCTGGTGGTGGACACCATCTGCCGCGACTGGCGGCTGGCAGGCAACGACGACGGCGCGCGGCTGGTTCCGGAGTCCGGCTTGCCGGCCGTGCGGCTTCTTGAAGAACCGATCACCATCGCACGGAAGGGAACCACGCCATGACCATCACCCGCGCCGCGCACCGGACCGAGGTGATCCCGTTCCGTGCCCGGGACAACACTCCCCTGAGCCTGGTCCACGTCACGTCACCGGCCGACCCCACCAAGGGACCTGTGCTGCTGGTCCATGGTTCCGGCGTCCGGGCCGAACTTTTCCGGCCGCCCATCCGCACCACCATCGTGGACGTGCTCCTGGAGGACGGCTGGGATGTTTGGATGCTGAACTGGCGCGCCTCGATCGACCTCGAGCCGTTGTCCTGGACGCTCGCTGACGCCGCGGTCAATGACCACCCGGCCGCCGTCGAGTACGTGCTCCGGGAGACCGGCGCCGACACCATGAAGGCAGTGATCCACTGCCAGGGCTCTACGTCCTTCACGATGTCCGCGGTTGCCGGCCTGCTGCCGCAAGTGGACACGATTGTCTCCAACGCGGTCTCGCTGCACCCTGTGGTCCCCGCCTTCTCGCGCTTGAAGATCGACTACCTCACGCCCGTGGTGAAACTCTTCACCCCGTATCTTTCACCGGCATGGGGCTACAAGTCGCAGGGCTACTTCACCCGGGCCATCCGCGGCCTGGTCAAGGCCACGCACCACGAGTGCGACAACACCGTGTGCAAGATGGTCAGCTTCACCTACGGCAGCGGACGCCCGGCCCTGTGGGCCCATGAAAACCTCGACGAGGCAACGCACCAGTGGCTCAGCGGAGAGTTCGCCGAAGTGCCGGTGACGTTCTTCGAGGAGATGGGCCGCAGCATCCGGGCAGGGCACATGGTGGCGGCGGGCAACCATCCGGAACTGCCGAAGGACTACGTGGCCGAGGCCCCGCAGACGGATGCACGGTTCGCGTTCATCGCCGGACTGGACAACCTGTGTTTCCTGCCCGAGAGCCAGCAGCGCAGCTACGAGTTCTTCCGAAAGCACCGCCCGGACAAGGACTCCCTGCACCTCATCCCCGGCTACGGGCACTTGGACGTCTTCTTCGGCGAACACGCCTGGCAGGACACTTTCCCCATCATCATCGACGAGCTGAACGGACACCAGGAGCTCAAGCCATGAAAACCCTCACCGAGCTGATCACCCCACTGCTCAAGGTCATGCCCTCTCCCGTACCGCGCCGCCAGGAGCGGTTGCGTGGCCAACACGCCCTGGCGGACGGCATCAAGTACGTCATGCCCGTCAACTCCGACGATTCACCGGTCCTCATGGCGGCTTTCCCCATCAACAAGAAGGCTGCAGCCGCCATCCTTCCCGGACCTGAGCTGCGGCCGTTCAGCCTGGGCGGCAAGGGCTTGCTGGTGGTCACGGTGGTCAATTACAGGTCCACGGACATCGGCAAGTACATCGAGTATTCGCTGGCCATCGCCATTACCCACGGTCTGGGACCTGCGCCACCGCTGCTTCCCTTGCTCTTCCAGAAGACGTTCAAGCTTGGCCAGTTCGTGGTGGACCTCCCCGTCAGCACCGAAATCTCCGTCAAGGGCGGCAAGGGCATCTGGGGCATGCCCAAGCACCAGGCGAACCTTGACTTCGTGGTGACCGATTCCACGGTCTCCGCCCAGTACGACAAGGACGGCAAGCTCGGTTGCTACATTGAAATCGACCGCCCGGATCCGCTGGGCATCCCGCTGAAACTCGCAGCGTCAAACTACTGCGCGTTCCGGAACATGCTCTGGAAATCGGACATCTACTTTGAAGCCACGGGAGACATTGCTTTCGGGGCACAGGCCAAGGCGCGCCTCGTCCTTGGCGACGCGCCCGGCGTCGCACCTTTGAAGAACCTGGAGCCGGAAGCGAAACCGATCTTCACCGCGTGGCTGCCCACGGCGCACGGCGTCCTGGACGACCACTATGAGGCCTGGTTCCTGACGGCGCCCACCGAGGCCGGCGCTGCGGGCCTGCGGGGCGGAGAGATGCTGGACAGCGTGGTGAACCTCGGGCAGGGCCAGGAGTGGCTGGCGCCGCCTGACCGCAGCCGGGTGCCGGGCGCTGCGGCCAACACCCCGGGCGGTACCCGATGAACTGGCTGCTGCTCATCAACGCCCTGTACTTCCTGTTCGGCGCCACCATGTACGTGGGCACCATGTGGGTCCTCAAGTTCTTCCTCTACCCCACGTGGCGTTCACTCGCGCGGGACAACGTGGACATGCACTTCGGGATTCCCACCCGTGCAGCCACCAAGTTCTTCACCGTGGTTGTGCCCGTCATGTTCGTTTCCGGCGGCATCCTCGTCTGGTCCGAGTGGGGCACCGTCCGGGTTGTTCCGGCCATCATCTGCCTGCTTGGCATCATCGTGTTGACCTGGGTGGGACAGGGCATCATCATTCCCATCAACGTCCGGATCCGCGGCGGCGACTTCAAGGACGACGCCGAACTGCGCTCCCTCCTCAAGCGGTGGATGATGCTCAATGACATCCGTTTCTACGTCTCCACGCTGATGTGGGCTGCCATGGTGTGGCTCCTCGTTGACCGGGGCCGGCTGCTGGAGTCGTTCGGGTGAGCGCCCACGCTGAGTCCCGCAAGCCACACCCGCCGGGGACCGTGGCCTGGGCAACGGCCGATCCCCTCCGGGCCGTGCTGGCCCTCATCGCGATCATCACGGTGGTGACGGGCGTGGTGGAAGTGCCCTTCGGAGGCCCCCTGCTCCAGTTGCTCGGCGCGGACTCCACTCCGGAAACCCGGCAGCTCTTTGGCACGGTGGGCATGTTCATGGTGGTAGTGGGCGGGCTCCTCCTTCACACCCTGCTCAACACAGTGCCCTCTCCCGAGGTGGTCCTGTGGTCCGGCGTGCAGAAGACCGGGGCCTTCGGAGCCGTAGGGATCGGGGTCCTCAACGGCGTCTTCTCGCCCTTGGCCCTGCTGGTTGCCTTCTTCGACCTCGCGACGGCGGTGCTCCTCTTCATCTACTGGCGGCGGCTCGGTGCCGCGGCCCCGGCCGGATTCACGCCATGAAGCGGTCCTTGGTATTGGCGGGCGGCGGGATGCGCGTTGCATGGCAGGCCGGAGTGGTCAGGGCACTGGCCGAGGAAGGGATCGATTTCCATCACGTGGATGGAACGTCCGGGGGTATCCTCACTGCCGGGATGCTGCTCTCCGGCGTATCTCCGGAGGACATGTGCCGGCGGTGGCTGGACGTTGACGTCAAGGACTTCGGCTCCGCACTGCCCGTGGGCGACTACCTCAAGGGTCCGTGGTCGCTGCCCGCCATCGGCGACGCCGACGGCATCCTCAACAAAGTGTTCCCTGCCCTGGGCGTCGACGCCGATGCCGTGCGCCGGCACGCAACTGCGCCGGACGCCGTCGAGGGTTCCTTCAACGTTGTGGAATTCACCGAGAAGCGGTGCCACGCAATCGATGCCAAGGACATCGACGCCGAACTGATGGCTGCGGGCATGTCCCTGCCGATCTTCCTCACTCCCCTGCGCCGCGACGGCAGGATCTGGACCGACGCCGTCTGGGTCCGGGACGCAAACGTCGCCGAGGCACTCCGGCGGGGCGCCGATGAAGTGTGGCTCATCTGGTGCATCGGCAACTCCCCGTATTGGGGTGACGGTCCGCTGGAACAGTACGTCCACATGATCGAAATGAGTGCCATGGGCGCGCTGCTGGCGGACTTCGAGGCGGCCGCGATGACGGGCCGGCACTTCGTGCTGCACGTCATCAAACCCGAACACCCGCTTCCCCTGGATCCCGAGTTCTACCTGAACCGGGTGGACGCCGGGACGTTGATCGGCATGGGGTACCGCGACGCCCGCAGCTACCTCGATTCCCTGCAACCGGAGGGCGTGGCCAAGGACGCCGGCTGTACTGCCATGACGGAACCGCCCCCCGGAGTCCGCTTCAACGACACCCTGCGGGGAGACATCGGCGGCAGCCCACTGACGTTCCGGGCCACCGTGGTACTCCCTACCGCTGCCGTCGCAGGGCCGCCCCGGTTCACCGGCTACGTCGACCATGCGGGGGTTGGCGGCCGTGTGTTCGTGGCAGACGGGCGGGTGGAGTCCGACGGCGACCAGGTGACCTACCGCGGAAAGGTCCGGCTGGGCGGTTCCTGGCAGGAACTGAGCGTGACCCGGACCCTCCACGACGACCCCGGGCCGGACGCCTGGATGGACTCGCGCCGCGCAGAACTGGCCCTCGGGGATACGCGCACCGACGTGCGGATGACGTTGGCGGACGCGGCCGGACTCCTGGCCTCCGTTGAACCGGTAGGCGCCCACGGCTTTATTGACCGGGCCGGGGCCGCCGCGGGATTCGCCGCAAACGGACTCCGGGAACTGCTCCACCGCTACTGACCTGCAGCTTTGGTCACATCACCCCCGCAAGCGAGAGTGTGATCCAGCTTATTACCGGCTGGTGAACGCCGCGCTACAAACGCGCCTCCAATGGCAACAGCGGGGAAACACCCCCGAAAAACCCGGCTCCTAGGCTGATGTACACAAGCACCAGGCAGGTCACAGCGAAAGGGCCCACCATGTCCTCCTCTTCCCGGCACATCGTCATCGCAGGCGCAGGTCCGGCCGCCCAGGCTTTGGTTCGGCGGCTGGCGGGCAAAGGACCCCGGCCGCAGGGCCAACGCCTCTTCGACGGCACCATCACGGTCCTGAGCAACCGTGATGAATGCCCGCAGGAACTCCTTGAACTGGCCGGACTCCCCCGCGTGTCCGTCCGCTTCGGCCAGGCGGCAAGCTACATCGATGCTGAAGCCAAGGCAGTCACCACCGTGGACGGCATGGAGTTCGCCTACGACCAACTGGTCATCGCCACCGGCTCAGCTCCCTTGCTGCCGCCAGTCACGGGCGCCTACTGCGGCCTGAGCTACTCCACCATCGACGATGCCGGCCCCATCGGGGAAGCCATCAAGGACGCCACGCGCGTGGTCGGTCACCGGCCTTTGGGGATATTGGTAGGCACCGGACCCGCTGCCGGACAAGCCGAGGCGGTCCTCCGGGCCCGCGGAGTCCGTCCCGTCCGCACCACGCTGCGCCCGGCCGCCGTCGTACCTTCCCTGGCCGGTTCCCCGCTGCCGGCCGCCGGCATCCTGTTCGAGGACGGCAGCAGCATGAACGGCGACCTCGTGGTCCTTGCCGAAGACCGGATCGCCCGCACCGAACTCGCCCTGACGGCGGGCCTCCGGATAGCCTCCGACGGCGGCATCGCAGTCGGGCGCGACCTCGCCACCTCGGTTCCCGGCATTTGGGCGATCGGCGACGCAGCTTCCTGCGACGGCCTGCGGCTGGGGCTGCTCCTGTCGGCCGAATCCTCCGCAATGCTGTGTGCCGCGGGGATTCTTTCAGGTGCCCCGGCGGCCGCTTTCGGGAACGCGGAGGACACCCGGGAAGCAGCGTGAACAACCACTTGATCGGGCCGTGCAACCTCCGATCGGGCCACGGCACTTATGGCAAGATGGTCCTTTGACGGGCAGTGACAACCCTGCGGCCACCGGGCCGGCCACGCCCGGCACGGAAGGATCCCATGAGCACTGAAGCCGGCATTGCCTCCTACATCGACCACACGCTGCTGAAGCCCGAGGCCAGCGAGGCGGACGTCCTGAAGGTGTGCGCTGAGGCCGTCGAGTACAAATTCAAGTCCGTCTGCGTCAACCCGGTCTGGGTCAAGACCGTCAAGAACGCCCTCAAGGGTTCGGGAGTGCGGACATGCTCCGTGGTGGGCTTCCCGCTCGGTGCCACGCCCAGCGACGTCAAGGCGTTCGAAGCCCGCGGCGCGGTGCTGGACGGAGCGGACGAGGTGGACATGGTGATCAACATTGCCGCCGCGCGTGCCAATGACAAAGGCGCCCTGGTGGAAGACATCGCCAAGGTTGCCGAGGCTGTCCACGGAGGCGAAGCCATCCTGAAGGTGATTATTGAAACTTCCTTGCTGAGCGACGAGCAGAAGGTCATTGCCTGCGAGGCTGCCGTGGAGGCGGGCGCCGACTTCGTCAAGACGTCCACCGGTTTCAACGGCGGGGGCGCCACCGCAGAAGACGTTGCCCTGATGCGCAAGGCCGTGGGCCCGGATCTCGGCGTCAAGGCCTCGGGCGGAGTGCGCTCCCTGGCCGACGCACAGGCTATGATAGCTGCTGGTGCAACACGTATCGGAGCGAGCTCCGGGATTGCCATCGTCAAGGGTGAACAGGGTTCATCCGACTACTAAGGCTTCCGGAAGCCGCCACGGAATTTGAGCCCTGCGGGGCCGAGGAGGAATGAATGTCCAAGAACACTGCCCCGATTGAAAAAGAAAACAACCTGGGCACCAGCATTGTCCTGTTCCTGGTGATCATCGTCCTGTTCCTCGGCGCAATCTACTCGCTGTCCTTCCTGACGCTGGACAACCCGTGGCCGATGGCCGTGTGCCTGGGTCTCTTCGCCCTCGCGTTCTGGATCCCGCAGACCATCCTCGGCCGTTCGGACTCGGCAGGCGAAAACTAAACTTCGTACAACGGCAAGACGTACAACAGCAAGGCCCGGGCGGATTCGCCCGGGCTTTGCTGTTTCAGAATCCTTGCTGTTTCAGCGGCCCCACGGGATCAGTCCGCAGCGAAATACGTTTCCCCTTTGACGGGAATCACGCCGCTCGGGAACAGGGCATCAGCTTGGGTGGCATATTCCCGTATGCGCGAAAGCTTGGAGGCAGCGCCGGCCTCCCACGTCCAGGATCGGTAGCCCTGCCGCTCCAGCAAGGCCGCATCCGGTGGTGTTGCCACATTATAAGGGAAGTCCGAGTACAGGACGACGTAGTCCGGGTGCCCTGCTGCCGCCTCCCGCGTGATCAGATGGTCAACGTGCCGTCCCACTCCCACCGGACAAAAAAGCAATTCAGCCTGGGTGCTGGCCATGAGCCCGGCAACTTTGTCCCTCAGTTTCCCAATGAGCGCTTGGTCGCCCGGCGCCACTCTTCCCAAAGCGATATCGAACCGGTAGGTCGGGTAGCGGTGCGTCATTTCAGGAGGCAGCTTGCTCCAGACCTTGTCCACGAGCCCCTGCTTAAGGAACGGCCTGCGATGGCGGAGTGGTTCGCGCTTCCGGAAGAGGGCATCCACCTCTCCCAGGTGCAGGTACTGGACACCCATGGCAGCCAGCACGGCCCTGTCCTCGGCCTTGCGGGCTTCAAAGAGCTCCCCGGCGTCGGTGATGCAGCACTGGCTCAGGAACGATCGCGCCGCGCGAGTGTGCGGCGGGGAGCCCTCCTCCGTGAACACGGTGGCCACCACGATGGTGCGCTTTTGCGCTTGGGCCTCGAGCAGCGCACCGCAGGAGAGCACTGCATCATCAAGATGGGGCGACAGCACAAGCCAAGGCGCGTTTCCTGCCATGGAGCGTTCAACCCGTGTTTGCTGTGTCATCTAATCCCTTTCAGCGGCACTGTCCTGCCGACCGGTTGTTGCGGAAAGTGCCTCCAAGGCGGCATGGTAAGCCTCGGCCTGGCGGTCCGCGAGCGCATCCCAGTTGTAGCCGGCCGCGAACTTCCGTCCTTCCTCAGCCACGGCTTCCAAGCCGGGTTGTGCGTACCGGCGCGTTATCTCGTCTGCGAACGCGCCGACGTCGAACGGCTCGACCAGCCACCCCACCCCTGGCGGGACGATCTCCCGCAGGCACGGGATGTCGAAGGCAATCACCGGCGTGCCCGTCGCCAGGGCATCGATGGCCACGAGTCCAAAGGTCTCGTGCCGCGAAGGCACCAACACCAGGCGCGCCTCGCTGAAAGCGCGGAACTTCTCCTCCCCGGAGAGCCACCCGAGCAACCGCACGCGCTCTGAGAGACCGGCGTCGCGGATGAGCGCACGCAGCTTTGCTTCGTCCGGGCCCGTGCCGGCAATGAGGAGCATCCCGTCCACGTCCGCGCAGCACTTGGCCCAGGCCGCCATCAGCAGGTCCAAACCTTTGTGGCCGAGTTCCAGGCGCCCGACGAAGAGGACATTTTGGCCCTTGTGGGGCGTTGCTTTCCACGCCGCAGGATCCACGCCGTTTCCGATCACGTCCACATGGATGGCCGGATTCAGTGCAGCAAGGTTGTCTGCGATTCCGCGGGACACTGCAATGAGCCTCCGGTGCTTGCGAACGCCCCACCTTTCCACCCAGTGCAGGGGCAGTTTGTATTGCCGTGCTTTGTCCCTGGCATGCAGCCATTGGACAACGCCGATAGTGGGAAGTTTGGTCCAGAGCGGCGCAGCCATGGTGGAGAAGGGTGCGAAAAAATCCTCCACCACCAGATCGGCCGCCACCCGGCGCCGCCGCACTTCGAAGGGCAACCGCAGCACGTACGCCACCAGCCTGGTGAGCCTGGTGCCACCACTGCCAAGGCCGATGGGCACATAGCGGACGCCGTCCTGGACCCGTTCCTGCCACCCGGGATACCGGGTGGTCAGCACAGTAACGTCGAATCCCCGGGCGGCAAGGCGCCGGTTGATTTCATGGGTCCTGACGGATCCGCCGCCTGCCCCGGGCATGCGGGGGTCCTCGAACCCCAGATGCAAAACTCTCATGATTACCTTTCTGTCCCGTAGCTCTTGGAGGGCACCCCTACGTTGGCAGCGGCTGCTGCCTGACGTTTAGCCGGATCCACGTACCAGACGGTGGTTTCGCCGTTGGTGGGGCCGGCCGTGGTGACCATGGGCGTTGCGTGTTCCTCCAACCAGGCGAGCATGGCGGGATTGGCGTATCCGTAGCCCTGCCTCGTTGGTTTCGATTGGGTGAGGACATAGCTCACGCCGTTCTGTTCCATCAACGGCGCATCCGGCCAGATGCCAAAACGGGGATCGTGCATGTAGGCGAAGTGCCCCGTGCTGTTGGTGACGCTGATCCGCGCGTCGACTGGGAGGTTGGCCTGGATCCACTCATCGGCGCGGACAAATCCGTTGTCCTGGGTCAGGGCGGTCCGCAGTCCCAGCGCCACCGTGAGCACCACGTGGATCACCGCGATCACGGCCAGCGCCTTGCGGGTGCCCGGAAACCTCTCCCTGAGCTCCACCACGAACAGGACGGCGCACAGTGCGCCAACCACCATGACGCCGTACCCGTACTGTTCCTCAAAGGTGCCGAACAAAGCGCTGTAGGTACCCGCGGCGCCAAGTGCCAGGCCCGCCAGCCCCATCAGCCGCCGTCCGGCGTGGATGCTGAAGCACAGCAGCAATCCAGCAACGGGGCACAACACCAGGAGGAGATAGCTGGTACCGAATTGCCCTACCTGCTCCACCAGCCGGGAGACAATGCTCGGCGACCCCTCCGCGGTGAACCCGGTGGACTTCTCCACCCCGGACATGCGCACAACTCCATGGCTCTTGGCCCACTGCCACGCAGGGAAGTGTCCATGGACAGTCACCACCAGCAGGTAGACGGCGTAGGGAACAATGCCGAAGCCAGTGACCACAAGCCCTTGACGCCATGGGAGCGTCTTCTTCCACGCCAGGGCCGCAAGCACGGTAGCGATAGTGCAAATGAGGAAGAAGTCCTTGCACACCACCGAGTACCCCAGCAGTAAGCCGGCCCCTGCCAACCTCGCACAGGAACGCAGACGGCCTTCCCCCTCCCGGCTGCCCACCAGGAGCACCATCCCGGCCAGCGCCGGCACCATGGCCGAGGTCTCCAGGAAAGCATGGCTGTTGTTGCGAAGGATAAACGGCTCGAAGGACAAAATCACCGCAGTCAGCCACGCGGCGGCCAAGCCGGCCAGTTTGCGGATCAGCAGGTAGCCCAAACCCACAGTGACGGCTCCCAGGACAGCGTTGAGCCAGCGAAGCTGGAGGGTCATCGGGATGATGTCTCCGGACAGGCCGAACACCTTGAGAACGCCGGCTTCGAGCAGGAAGTAGCCTGGAGGGTGCAGGAAGAACGGACCGTCAGGCAACGTCGGAAATTCTCCCGCGCCCACCGATTCGCCGAGCCTGACGTACAGCATTTCGTCAACCCAGAGTTCAAAGCCCCGCTCCAGGCCAAGGGCGCGCACGCTGAATCCTGCCGCCGTCACCAGCACGAACGTGGCGGCCGTGTTGGCGGAGAGGCGGGCTCCGATGCGGGCCAGCCGGCCAGGCGAAAGTGTCTGCGGCTTGGACCGCCGGCCCACGAGCTTGGACCGCCGGCCCACGAGCTTGGACCGCCGGCCCGCGGCCCGCCGCCGTCGTAATATCCGGAGGTCGTTGCGCGTGGGGAGAAGTCCCCGTTGATGGGCAAGGACTCCTGTTCCGCCGACGCCGGCCAGCAACAACCACACAACGGGTTGCAGCCGGGCGGCCACACCGAGGACCACCAGAAGGGCCAGGACGCCCGCCGCCCACGCGACGCCGGACCGCTTCGAACCGGAGGAGGCATGGACGGCCAGAACCGGCCGGGCAATGACAGCCAGCGCCAAAGCCGCAGCCACGGCACCTGCGCCACAACCAATGGCCATGCCCCGCACGCCATCAAACTCCCAGCCGGCCCACAAGCCACCCAGCACCAGGACGGAGGCAATGGCGAGGCCCAGTTGGCAGCGGCGGTAGGCGCGCAGGGCCAGGAGGACCGTGGTGAGGACCATCAGGACCGCATAGCCCAGGCCGGCCGCAGCCAGCCACGGCAGGAGCCCCAGGGATCCGTGGTATTTCTGCGGAACAATGAGCCCTGACATCATCGGTGGCGCCGTGGCAATGACGGCAAAAGCCACCGTCCCGAGCTGCCCGAAGGAGACAAAAGCTTCTGCAAGGACCTTGCGGACATTTGCTCCCGGACTGCGAAGCAAGGGAAAGGCAACCAGCGCGGTCCCCGCGGCCACATAAACAGGTCCTTTTGCGATGGTGGCCAACGCTTGGAAGCCTGCCGCTTCCGCGGAGCCGCCGCCCAGGAAACCGACCACGACGACGTCGATGCCCACCAGGACGGACACGACGCACAGGACCGAGGCGATGTCGCTGGTTTCAGCCCAGCGCCACTTCTCCCGAAGCACTCCCGGACGCCACGTCAGATCCCGGTAGAAGGACCGCGGCACGGCAAACTGCACCAGGGAGCCCACCGCAAATCCAGCCACTGCTCCCCCCGCGCCCCAGGCAAGGGCGATGACCACCAGGCTGAAGAGCAGCCGAACAAACACCTCGACGATGGTGGTCAGGGAATACCACGGAAATCTCAGCTCGCCCTGAAGCCAGCCGGCATGCGCCGTGACGACGAAGATCCCCAAGGAGCCCAACGCCACAGCTGCCGCCAGGTCCGGACCTGCGAAAACGAGCGCCAACCCGCCTGTGAGCAGCGCCGAAGCCGCGCCCGCCGCCCACGAAACGAAAACCGCGAAGGCTATCCCGTCCCTGCGCTCCTCCGAACCCGCAGGATGGACCGCCACGATGTGGGACAGCGGCAACGGAACCAACGCCGAGGCCACAATTCCCACGATGCCCATGAGCATCGCGGCTGCGGCGAAGTGCGTGTAGTCGGTGGTCTCAAGCATGTTGGCCATCAGGAGCGTGCAGACGTAGCTCACTACCCCCACCAGTCCCGCCGAGACCGCCAGGATGCCGCTGTTCTCCGCTACTTTGCTTGCCTGGCCGGCTTTGGCACGGCTTCGGTTTGCCGGCGCGGTGCCGGAGCGTGTCCCGCTATAGGTCATGAACAGCGTCGACAGGAGTGAACCCGTTGCCCGGTCCGGCGAGGAGGCTGCTCCTCCCTGCCGGCCGCACCTCCGCGGCAATCACACCCACGCTTTTCAAGGCAGCGAACGCCTCGAATTCATCGCGCCCTTTGATGAGCACTTCCACGTCGCCCTCGGTCTCCCGCACTTCATCCGTGGGCCTGAGGACGCTCCGTATGCTTCCGAGATCCACTCCTGCGGGAAGTTCGAAGCGTGCCACGGTGGACATGTCCGAAACGCTGGCATAGCCATCAACGCCCCGGCGGCGCAGGGTCTCCTCCAGCAGGACTCCGGCCAGCAATTCCGAGGAGCGGTCCCAGGTGAAGCACCGGGCCCACTCCTGGCACTGGGCAGATATGGCTTCGGCGATGTCCGCATCAGCCAAAGCCTCCAACGCGGAAACCATGGCAGCGCCAAGTTCCGTGGGTGTGTCCACGAACCAGCCCGTCCGCCCACCCACCACTGAGTCCCGGATTCCCGGGACCTGCAATGCCAGGCAGGGGACGCCCCACGCTGCGGCCTCCACTACCGAGCATCCCCAACCTTCGGAAGCGGAGGTCGATGTTGTGAGCCAGGCGCGGTTCAAGAGATCGTCGCGGACTTCGTTGGGCTGGTATCCGTGAAACGTCACTGCGTGGTCCAGTCCGAGGTCCATGGCCAACTGCTGCAAACGGGGCTTCTCCGGACCGTCTCCCACGATTTCCAGGCGCAGATTCGGAATACTCCGTGCCGCAACCGCGAACTGCCCCAGCAACAAGTCCAGCCGCTTGTGGGGAACCAACCGGCTGACGACGCCAATGGTTGGTTCCGGATCCCTGGGCCCCGGCCTTGCGGGCACGTCGATGGTGCCGTTCGGGACCACATGCACGGGACCGGTGAAGCCAAGCTTGCGCAGCTCCAGCCGCGTGGACACCGACACTGCCGCAATGGCCCGCTGACCGTAGACCGCCTTCGCACCGCTGTTCTCCAAGAAGCGGCCAAGGGCTGCCAGCGGAGGAGCGAACCTCGTGGCGAACTGCTCCTGATGGACGTGGTGGATCAGTTGGACGATCGGGGTATCAGCCGGTACGAACAACGGAGAGAAGAAGGGGATTCCGTTCTGGCAGTCAACAATTGCATCGAACGTTTCGCCTGACCTCAGAAGCTTGAGTGCTGACCGGGCATAGATGGCCAGGGGCCCGCCGGCACGCAGGACCCTGACGCCGTCGATGACGTCAGCTGCGGCCTGTCCGGTATCCCGGCCGGTGAACCAGGTGACCTTGATTCCGTGCTCAACCCACCTCCGGGAAATCTCGTGCATGTATTGCTCTGCCCCGCCGGCCTGTGAGTGCAACACGTCGCGCCAGTTGAGGACCAGCACGTGTTTTCCAGCGAGCAGCGCGACGGCGGTTTCGTGCGTCAGTACCGCGGTCACGGCGTTGACTTTGGGAGCTGGAAGACGGCGGCGAAACTGGCTACACCGTCATGGAGGGGCCGGAAGGACGACGATGCGCCATCCGTCCATGCGACCGGCAGTTCAACAATCGGTGCGTCCTGGAGTTGAAGCCTGAGAAGCAGCTCGACGTCGAAGGCGAAGCCTGTTGCCCGGCACTGCACCATGGCAGCGGTGAGCGCATCACGTTCGAAGAACTTGAAGCCGCACTGTGTGTCCGCGATGCCCTTGACCTTTGTCCTGGTCAACGCCCTGAACGCCCTGCCGCCAAGGCGCCGGCCCAACTGTTGGGGCCGGACAAGAGTGGCGCCGGGCGCATGCCGCGACGCGATCACGGCTGCGGCTCCATGCTGCAGGTGGGACATGGCAGCAGCCAGGGTCTCCACGGGAGTGGCCATGTCGGCGTCGAAGAAACCAGTGAACCGCGAGGTCCCGCTCAGGAGCCCCCGACGGACGGCAGCGCCCTTGCCACGGCGGGCACAGCCGATCACCGAGATCGGCACCGGGCTTCCCGCTTCCCTGGACAGTTTCCGGACCACCGGCCCCGTTTCGTCCACGCTGGCGTTGTCCACCACCACAATCCGCGAAGACCACGGCTGCGCGGCGAGGAAGTCGGCTGTCTGTCGCAGCGTGCCGGGCATCCTCGAAGCCTCGTTGTACGCCGGAATAATTACCTCAAGGTCAACGTGTGAGCGCCGCAACGATTGGGTGCGTCGCTGTGCCTCACTTTCCTTGCTGCCTGAATGGATGCCGTGCGAACGGAACAAATCCATGTGAACCTCCAAGTTCCCCAAACCAAAGTCTTACCGGGGCAAAGGCGCCCGTTTGGATGTGGAGGGAGGCCATGAGTCATGACGCGAATTTGATGGACGTTTCAAGCAATGGACCAACAGGGAGCTCAAGGAAGCTGCAGTGCACCGCCCAAAGCAGCCACCATTCCGGGCCAGTGCTGCCGGGCAAGGGTCCAGGCGGAGACGGCCATTCCCACCATGGCGTAGCCGCTCACCGGGATCAGCACCAGCCACTCGCGACGGGATCCCGCGCGGCCGAGCAAGGGCAGGGAAAACGCGCCGTTCGGCCGCCAGATCCCCTTGATGGCCGACTTGCGGAGGAACTTAGGCGGCTTGATGACGATGGGCCATAAGAGGGGCACACCGCCCACAGTGATCATGTCCCCCACGATGTGGACCACCACGCCCGTCAGCATGGACAAAGGAAGCCAACCCCACTGGTCCGGAGCGAACCACGTCACCAATCCGGCCATGACAAGGGCGAAGATCCAGTTGGTGATCCAGCCGGACTTGGGAAACAGCTTCAGGGCCTTGGCCGCGAGGTTGATCATGAACATGCACAGGAGTCCTGCGCCCACGGACAACTTCCCCACCGGCGTGACCATCTGGAACTGGGCGGCCATTGCGGCCAGCACCACGAAGGCGGAGGCTCCCAGCAGCGAGTGCGTCCCCTGGCGGTGCCCGCCGCTGGCCTTCTCGATGCCCACGGCGATCACGTTGGAGACCGGGGGCAGCGAGTTTGCAATGGTGCTGTGCCGGTGGTCCCAGTCGCACACGAGTGCTGTTCCCGCCGTCGCCATGGCCCCGATGAGGATGCCGGTGGAATCCAGCGGATACCAGCCCAGTGCGTACGGCCCGGTCGAGGCAATAGCGATCCACGCCGCGGCTCCCGACGCGGCGTGGTGTCCTCCCATCATTGAAGTCAGCCGGCTTTCACGGGTACATCGGCGAAGATCGCCTCGATGACGTTGTTGGCCCACTCCAGGATTTCGGCGTCCTGCAGGTCGCGTCCGCCGATCCGGGCGGTCTTGGGTTTGGGGATCAACACGGCATCCAGCGCAGGCTTCACCTGGGAACCGGGGTACATGCGGTTCAGGCGCATGACCTTGGATTCGGGCAGTTGCGCCGGCGAGAATCGGATGAAGTTTCCCTGGAGCGCGACGTCGGACAGGCCGGCTTCGCGGGCCCCCACACGGAAGCGCGCCACGGCGATCAGGTTTTGCACGGGCAGCGGGGGCTCGCCGTACCGGTCCACGAGTTCGGCCAGGACTTCCTCGATGGCCTCGTTGGTGACGGCGGCCGCCAACTTGCGGTAGGCCTCCAGGCGAAGCCGCTCTCCGGGCACGTAGTCATGCGGCAAGTGCGCATTGACGGGAAGCTCGATCTTCATCTCCGCGGCTTTCTCCTCCGCGTCTCCGCGGTACTCGGCCACGGCTTCGCCCACCAGGCGGATGTAGAGGTCGAAGCCCACGCCCTGGATGTGGCCGGACTGCTCGCCGCCCAGGAGGTTGCCGGCACCGCGGATTTCGAGGTCCTTCATGGCCAACTGCATGCCGGCGCCCAGCTCGTTGTGGGCAGCCACGGCCTTGAGGCGCTCCAACGCCACCTCACCCAGCGGCTTTTCCGAGGGGTACAGGAAGTAGGCGTAGGCGCGTTCGCGGCCACGGCCCACCCGGCCACGGAGCTGGTGGAGCTGGGACAGGCCATACTTGTCCGCGCCGTCCACAATCAGGGTATTGGCGTTGGAAATGTCCAGGCCGGTCTCAATGATGGTGGTACACACCAGCACGTCGAAGCGTTTCTCCCAGAAGTCCACAATGATCTTTTCCAGGCGGCTCTCGGACATTTGCCCGTGGGCCACTTCCACGCGGGCCTCAGGAACCAGTTCGCGGATCTGTGCCGCAACACGCTCAATGGAAGAGACGCGGTTGTGCACGAAGAACACCTGTCCTTCACGCATGAGCTCGCGGCGGATAGCAGCCGAGGTCTGCTTGTCCGTGTACGGGCCAACATACGTGAGCACCGGGTGGCGCTCTTCCGGCGGGGTGGCCAAGGTGGAGGTCTCCCGGATGCCTGTCAGGGACATCTCCAGGGTACGCGGAATCGGCGTGGCGCTCATGGCCAGGACGTCCACATTGGTGCGCATCTTCTTCAGCGCTTCCTTGTGCTCCACGCCAAACCGCTGCTCTTCGTCGACGATTACCAGGCCGAGGTCCTTGAACTCGAAATCCTTGGACAGAAGCCGGTGGGTTCCGATCACGACGTCCACGGAACCGTTCTTGACGCCCTCGGCGGTTTCCTTGGCTTCCTTCGAGGTCTGGAAACGGGACAGGGGCTTAACGCGCAGGGGGAACCCGCTGAAGCGTTCCGTGAAAGTTTCATAATGCTGTTGTGCCAGGAGCGTCGTCGGCACGAGGACGGCCACCTGCTTCCCGTCCTGGACGGCCTTGAACGCGGCCCGGACTGCGATTTCGGTCTTGCCGTAGCCAACATCGCCGGACACCAGGCGGTCCATGGGAATCTCGCGTTCCATGTCCGCTTTGACCTCATTGATGGTGGTCAGCTGGTCCGGTGTTTCCACATACGGGAAGGCTTCTTCAAGCTCGCGCTGCCACGGGGTGTCCGGGGCGAAGGCGTGCCCCCGGCTGGCCATGCGCGCCGAGTAAAGGCGGATCAGCTCCCCGGCGATCTCCTTCACGGCCTTGCGCGCCTTGGACTTGGTGCTGGCCCAGTCGGCGCCGCCCATCTTGCTCAGGGCCGGAGCGTCGCCGCCTACATAGCGGGTCACCTGGTCCAACTGGTCGGTGGGAACGAACAACCGGTCCCCCGGAGCCCCGCGCTTGGAGGGGGCATACTCCAGGACCAAATACTCCCGAAGGCCCGAATCGGAGGCCGACGTACCGGCAACCTTGCGCTGGATCAGCTCTACGAACTTGCCGATTCCGTGCTGTTCATGGACCACGAAGTCGCCGGCATGCAGTTGCAGCGGGTCCACGGCATTGCGCCGCTTGGACGGCATGCGCCGCATGTCCTTCGTGGAACTTGCCGACGCCCGTCCCAGCAAATCGGCTTCCGTGAGGAGGCCCAGTTTGAGCCCGTCCAGCACAAAACCGCGTCCGACGGCGGCACAGGTCACCTCAATGATTCCGGGCTGCGGTTCCTTGTCCAGGGAGTCCACGCGGCTGCACGGAATCTCGGCGTCGTGGAACAGTTCGGCCAGGCGCTGGGCCGGACCCGGGCCGTCCGTGACCACCACGATCCGCCACTGGTCGCGGACGCGGGAGCCGATGAACTCCAGCATTTCAGCCACGTCACCTTGGTATCCGCGCGGTTCGCGGGCGTGCAGGTTGAGGACGTCGATGTCCAGGACCAGGTCCTCGTCGGAGGCAAGGGATGTGATGGACCACCAGGAAACGCCGTGTTCCAGTGCTGCGGTACGGGTGTCGGTGAGGGATCGGAAGCTTGCAGCATGCAGGTCCGTGGACGCCCGGGACAACAAGTCCAAAGGCGCGGCGCCGCCGTCGGACGCCGTCGACCAGGCCGCCTCCAGGAATTCCTCGTTCGTGGCCGCGAGGTCGTGGGCCCGGGTACGGACCTTCTCCGGCTCAATGACTACCGTCATGGAGCCTGCGGGAAGCTGGTCCACCAAAGGAACCATGGCGTCCACCAGCACGGGCGCCAGGGATTCCATGCCCTCCACGGCAATGCCGCCGGCGATCTTCTCCAGCATGTCGGCCGCGGCCGGCATGTCCGCCTTCAGTTTGGCTGCGCGGGACATGACCGCAGGGGTGATGAGGATTTCCCGGCACGGCGGGGCGTGGAGCTCCGTGGGGTGGTGGATGCCCGGGGCGGACAACGACCGTTGGTCGGCCACGGCGAACCAGCGCATCTGGTCGATTTCGTCGCCGAAGAACTCCACGCGGATGGGGTGGTCTTCCGTGGGCGGGAAGACGTCCAGGATGCCGCCACGCACCGCAAATTCACCGCGATGGGTCACCATGTCCACCCGGGCGTAGGCCGCGTCGGACAGCGCCCTCACCACGTCGGTGAAGGAGCGCTCCTGCCCTACCTTCAAGGTGACGGGGACGAGGTCGCCCAAGCCGGCCACAATCGGCTGGACCACGGCGCGAACGGGTGCCACCACTACCCGGAGCGGGGCCGCCGTCGAACTTTCCGGGTGGGCGAGCCTGCGCAGGACCGACAGACGGCGTCCCACCGTGTCAGAGCGGGGCGAGAGGCGTTCGTGCGGGAGGGTTTCCCAGCTGGGGAAAGTGGCAACGGAGTCGGCGGGCAGGTAGGAGGCGAGCGCAGCGGTGAGGTCCTCGGCCTCGCGCCCGGTGGCTGTCACGGCCAGTACCACCGGATCACCGGCGGCACCGGTGGCCAGGGCGTCGGCCATTTCGGCGAGCAGGACGGACCGCATGCCGGTGGGCGCGCTGATTTGATAGTCGGTGCTTCGGGACTCGAAAGGCCGCCCAGCCTCTGTTCGAACGCGCGCAAAAGTCTTGTCTTCCGCCAGTGCGCGGCGCAGGCCGTTGAGGCTCATGGCTGAAACTCCTAGGGTGGGTCCAAGGGCAGGCAACACAAATGCCCGGAAATTCGAATGAATGCCGGGTTGATTCCAGCCTACCCCTCCCTCCAGCCCCAGGAGTTCCTTTGCAGCCAGCGCCTGAACAGCAACCGCTTGAAAGCCAGCCTGATCCGCAATCTTCCCGCAAGACCGTCCTGGTAACGGGCGCCACCGGCTACATCGGCGGCCGCCTGGTTCCGCGGTTGCTCGAGGCCGGCCACCGGGTGAAAGTGCTGGTCCGCTCCCCGCAGAAGATCGCTGACGTCCCGTGGCACGGCGACGTGGACATCATCCAGGATTCGCTGGACAACCAGGACACCGCAGCGAAGGCCATGGAAGGCGTGGACGTGCTGTATTACCTGGTCCATTCCATGGCATCGGGCGGCGGCTACGAGGCGAAGGAAGAAGCGATGGCCCGCCTGGTGGCAGCTGCCGCGTCAGCCGCCAAGGTATCCAGGATCGTCTACCTCGGCGGGCTCCATCCTGACAATGCGCTGCTTTCAACCCACATGCGTTCCAGGGAGAAGGTGGGCCGGGTGTTCCTGGAGTCCGGGGTTGATTCCATCGTGTTCCAAGCGGGCGTGGTGATCGGCTCGGGCTCCGCGTCCTTCGAAATGATCCGTCATTTGGCTGACACGCTGCCCCTCATGCCGGCGCCCAGTTGGGTTAATAACCGGATCGAGGCGATCGCGGTGCGGGACGTGCTCCACTACCTCGTTGCCGCTGCCACCCTTCCGGACAAGCTCAACCGAACCTTCGACATCGGTTCCCGCGACGTCCTGAAGTACAAGGACATGATGAACCAGTACGCCATGGAGCGTGGCCTCCCCCGGCGGCTGGTCATTGCCCTGCCGGTTCCCGCGCCGAAGCTGGCCGGGCTGTGGGTTGCCCTGGTGACACCGATTCCGCTGTCCATGTCCTTTCCGCTGGTGCAGTCACTGCAGCACGACGCTGTGTCGCGGGAGCACGACGTCGACCGTTACATCCCCCTGCCCGACGGCGGCCTGACCCCGTACCGCCGCGCTGTTGCCCTGGCGCTGGGCAAGGAACGCGACGGGCAGGTGGAGACCACGTGGGCCAACGCCGGCGTGGACTCCGATCCCCTCCCGAGCGACCCCGACTGGGCCGGGTACAAGGTGTACGTGGACGAACGGAAGTTCCACAGTCCCGCCCGGCCGGAGCATGTGTGGACCATCATCGAAGGCATCGGCGGCAAGAACGGCTGGTACTCGTTGCCTTTGGCCTGGCGTATCCGCGGCTGGATGGACAAACTGCAGGGCGGGGCCGGCCTGCTGCGCGGGCGGCGCCATCCTAAAACTCTCAATAGTGGCGAGGTGGTGGATTGGTGGCGGGTGGAGGCCATTGACCGTGGCCACCTGCTGCGCCTGCGGGCGGAGATGCGGGCGCCCGGGCGCGCGTGGCTGGAGTTGGCGGTAGAGCCCGACGGCGACGGCAGCCTGTATCGCCAGCGCGCCATTTTCTTCCCGCGCGGCTTGGCAGGACGGTTGTATTGGCTGGGCGTTTACCCGTTCCACGGGGTGATCTTCCCGTCCATGGCGCGGAACATTTCCGCGGCTGCCACGGCCCTGCAGGAAGCATCCCGCGAGCAGGGTGCAGCCGGGGCCGGTTCTGGCGCGGCCAGCGACACCCCGTAGGATGTTGGGAGCTAAAAGAGCTTCAACACCACCACATCCACGGAGGACCCATGGCCCTGAGCGCATCCACCACCCTGCCGCATAGCGTTGACCGCGTCGCCGCTGTATTCGTCGACGAGGACTTCCTGCGTCACACGAGCGAACTGGTGGGCGGCTCCTTGGAATCGTTCACGATCGACGGTGACACCGCCGGCGCGTTCAGCACCACCACCGTCCGCACGCTGCCCACGACGCGACTGCCGGACATCGCCCGCAAGTTCGTCGGCGAGAGCCTCACGGTCACCCAGACCGAGCAGTGGGAGGCCCCGGCAGCTGACGGATCCCGCGCCAGCACCATCGCCTTGAAGGTGGCCGGTGCGCCCCTGGATGTCACCGCTGTCCAGCGCCTGGTGGCTGAAGGCGGCAGCACCCGGATCGAGCTGGAGGGCAACGTGAAGTCCTCGGTTCCGTTCCTCGGCGGCAAGATCGCCGACGCCGCGGAACCGATGGTCGGCAAGGCCCTGAACATCCAGTCCCAGCAGGCCCAGGCCTGGCTAGAAAGCCACTAGCGTGGAACTTCCCGCAATCCTGGCGGTTGTCCTGATCGTCGCGGGCGTTTGGTCACTGGTTGTGTGGCCGCAGTTCCTCAAACGCGTGATGAAGGATCCGCGTGCGCGGGACGCGTCGGGCAAGGCGACCCGGTTCCTGACCGTGCACGTGGTCCTGGTGACCATCTCCATGGTGCTGGGCCTCGCGACGGCGGCGATCGGCGTCGCGGTTTTGCTCCCCTAATTTCCCCCAACTGGGTCGCAGTTAAGCGCGTTATGACGTCTCTAAACGCGCACTACTGCGACCCAGTTGGGTAGGATGGACGTTGGTGTGCCGGGAAGTCTGGTCGGCGGAGTCATTGTGATACCCCGAATACCCCGAACCGGACAAGGAGCCCCTGTGGCTGACCGCTCGCCCACGATCTTCACCCGCTCCACCTACCCCGAGTACCGCCGGATCCTCGCAATCCTTCGCGCGGAAACCGTGGGCGGAGCACTCCTCCTCATCGCCACAGTCATCGCACTGCTCTGGGCCAACTCCCCCGCAGCCGATGCCTACTTCGCCCTCCGGGACTTCACCATCGGCTACGAGCCCTGGCACCTGGAGCTCAGCCTCGGCCATTGGGCGTCCGATGGCTTGCTGGCCGTTTTCTTCTTCCTCGCCGGCCTTGAACTCAAAAGGGAATTCGTGGCTGGAGAGCTGCGTTCTCCCGCCAAAGCAGTTGTTCCCGTCGCCGCAGCCTTTGGCGGGGTGGTCATACCGGCACTGATCTACGTGCTGGTGAACCTGGGCTCTGCCGGGGAAACCCTCAAAGGCTGGGCCATTCCCACCGCCACGGACATCGCTTTCGCCCTGGCCGTGCTGGCTGTGATCAACACCCACCTTCCGGCAGCCCTGCGGACCTTCCTGTTGACGCTCGCCGTGGTGGACGACCTGATCGCCATCGGCATCATCGCCTTCTTCTACTCAACCGGGCTGCAACCGCTCATGCTGTTGGCCGCACTCGTCCCTTTGGCGCTGTTCACCTTCCTCGTCCAGAAGCGGGTCCGCAGCTGGTACCTGCTGCTCCCGCTGGCCTTCGCCACGTGGGGCTTCGTGCACGCCTCCGGTATTCACGCCACGGTTGCCGGGGTGATCCTCGGCTTCGCCGTGCCGGTGGCCGCGAGCGGAAAGAAAGGGGAACCGGCGGAGGGACTGGCCGAAAGCTTCGAACACCGCCTTCGTCCCTTCTCGGCAGGCTTCGCTGTCCCCGTGTTCGCTTTCTTCTCCGCGGGCGTTGCGTTGGGAGGCTTTGACGGGATGGCCGCCGCGCTGCAGGATCCTGTGGCAGTGGGAGTCATCGCGGCGCTGGTCATCGGCAAGGCAGTCGGCGTCTTCGGTACCACGTTCCTGGTCACCAAGACGACGCGGGCCAGCCTGGATCCCAGCATTTCATGGATCGACCTCTTCGGCCTGGCGCTCCTCGCCGGCATCGGCTTCACGGTGTCGCTGCTGATCGGCGAGCTGAGTTTTGGGTCCGGGTCCGCCCACAACGACCACGCCAAAGTGGCCATCCTGGCAGGTTCGCTGATCTCGGCACTGCTTGCCGCGATGGTGCTCAAGGCCCGCAACCGGCGCTACCGTCTGGTGGCGGCGGAAGAAGCACGGGATGACGACGGCGACGGCGTACCGGACGTCTTCGCCCGCGGCTAGGCTGTTGTGGCCTGGTTGAGGGCGTCCTCGGCCGCCACCCAGGAAATCATGGCGCACTTGACGCGGGCCGCGTAGCGGGACACGCCTTCAAAAGCTGCGGCGTCCCCAAGGATCTCCGGGTCCGCCTGGACCTTGCCCCGGGACCGGAGGACCTCGCGGAAGTTGTCGATGACCTCGTGCAACTCCTCCACGGACAGCCCTTCCGCCAGTTCGCTCAACACCGAGGCCGAGGCCATGGAGATGGAGCAGCCGGCACCGTCCCAGCTCACTTGCTTCACCGTGCCATCGGCTACGGCAAGGCGCAGGGTGACCTCGTCACCGCACACCGGATTGAGCTGGTGTGATTGCCCTGTTGCTGCGCCCTCGGGTGCTGCGGTCCGGGCCAGGCCGCTGCCGTGGCGCTGCTTGGAGTGGTCCAGGATGATCTGCTGGTACAACTGGTCGAGACTCATGGTGCTTGCCTGTTCGTCGAAGGGTGAAGGACCGGCGTCAGGCCTGGAAGTAGGCCCGCACGCCGGATACGGCATCGAGGAAAGCGTCGACGTCGTCGGTGGTGTTGTAGAGGTAGGTGCTGGCCCGCGTGGTGGCGGTGAGGCCGAGCCTGCGGTGCAGCGGCTGCGCGCAGTGGTGCCCCACGCGGACGGCGATGCCGCGGTCATCAAGGAACTGTCCGACGTCGTGCGCGTGCACGCCGGCGACGTCGAACGCGGCCAGGCCGATGCGTTCGGAACCGGAGGCCGGGCCCACCACCCTGATTCCGTGGATGGATTCCAGGCCCTTGACCAGCCGCTCGCCCAACTGGGCCTCCCACGCGTGGATGCGGTCGATGCCCGTTTCGGACAGGTAGTTCACGGCCGCAGCGAGGGCGACTGCCTGGGAAATCCGTTGGGTGCCGGCCTCGAAGCGCTGCGGTGCCGGCAAGTATTCTGCCCGGTCCATGGTGACCGTGGTGATCATGGAACCACCCGTCAGGAACGGCGGGAGCACATCCAGGAGCTCCTGCTTGCCGTAGAGCACCCCCACGCCGGTGGGTGCCAGCATCTTGTGGCCTGAGAACACCGCAAAGTCAACGTCCAGGTCCTTGACGTTGATAGGCATGTGCGGCACGGACTGGCAGGCGTCGAGGACCACCAGCGAGCCGGCACGGCGGGCAAGGGCGACCAGTTCACGCACGGGGTTGATGGTGCCCAGGACGTTGGAGGCGTGCGTGAAGGCCAGCACGCGGGTCCGCTCCCCCACGATCTCCGCCGCGGCATCCAGCCGCAGCGTTCCTTCATCAGTGACGGGGATGTACTTGAGGGTGGCACCGGTGCGGAATGCCAGCTCCTGCCACGGGATCAGGTTGGCGTGGTGCTCCATTTCCGTCACCACGATCTGGTCCCCCGGACCAATGGAGAGGTCCTTCAAGGCCGAACTACCGCGCCCCTGGGCGGCCCACAGTGCAGCGTTGGACAGCGCATAGCTGATGAGGTTCAGGCCTTCGGTGGCGTTGGAGGTCCAGACCGTCTCTTCGTAACGGGCACCGATGAAGTCCGCCACGGTCTGCCGTGCGTCCTCGAACGCCTCCGTGGCTTCGACGGCCAAATGGTGGGCGCCGCGGTGCACTGCCGCGTTGCGCTGTTCGTAGAATTCCTGCTCGGCTTCGATCACGCTCAACGGATTTTGCGAGGTTGCGCCGGAATCCAGGTAGATCAGTGGCTTGCCGTTGACCTGCTGGTTCAGGACAGGGAAGTCGTTCCGGATCCTCAACACCTCGGCGTTGTCCATGGCTTGCACGGACTGCTGCAGCGATGCGGGAGTTGATACGACGGTCAAGGGTGACTCCTTGGAAAGCCTTCAGGGACACTCAATTATCCCACGGGTGGCCTCAACCGTTGATGTGCTTTCGGGCACGTCAGCGCCCCGCCGGTCCCGGAAGCCAGCCAAGCGGAGGAACATTCCCGCTGTCGATCACCGCACGCAGCCGCTCCGCCATCAGCGACGCCCGGCGGCTCGCTGCGCCGCGTGAGCGCGCTTCATACCTGTCCGCCGCTGCGGCGCAGCAGAGCACAGCATGGGCGAACTGCCTGTTCCCGGACAGGCTGCGGGCCGCGGCCTCCAGGGCCCTGGGCTCCCCGTCGCACCAGGCCTGCACAAACGTCCGCAAGGAAACCCCGCCCGCGCCCTCCAGGTTTTCGGCAAGCCCGCCAAGGCGGTTCAACAGCGGCAGATCGTCGACGACGGCGGAACCGGCCTTCAGCGCAAGGAGGGAGAGGGCCTCGGCCGCGATCATGGAGTTCGTCGCCTGGAATTTCCCTGCGAGGGCAAGCAGGGCACCTGGACCAGCCACGTAGTCCTGGGCCGCGGCGATGAAGAGTGCACAGTACTCACGCAACAACCCGGAGTCCATGGCGGCTGCCCCCGGACCCGCTTCGGCCAAGGCCGCCTCGCTTTGGACGATGCTGGACTGTGCTTCCCGCCCGGCGCCGTCCTGTGCTTCACAGAATGCCAGCATGGCTGCGCCGAGAGCCACGACCAACGGCAGGCCGGCGTCGGCCATGTCGGCAACCACCGGTTCCAGCGTCCGGCGGGCAGCGCAGGGAAGTCCCTGGCTCAACTGTGCATAGCCCCGGGCAACCTCAAGACAGCCGGCCAGATGGGCGGGCATGGCATAGCTCGCCCGTGTGTGCAGCACCGTTTCCAAGAGCGCCCACGCGAGGTTGTGGCGCAGGCACATGGCGTGACGGAGCAGGACACCCGGCCGGAAGATTTCCGCATCCGGGTCTGCACCGATGGCCAGGACGGCCGCCGTCGACCTCGCCAGGGCTTCCGGGGCGTTTCCTGCCTTGAGCAACTGTCCGGAATCCCGGACGGCGTCGAGGATGGTCGTTGCCGGTTCGGAGACATCAGCAGCTGCCGGCACCGGGGCCGCGCCCATGAGGCTCAAGGCCGCCAGCCGGTTGGCCGCCGCGGACCTCACACCCGCCTGCCGATCCGCGGTGGCCAGTGCCCGCAGTTCGGGTGTGGCCGCCTGCAGTTGGCCTTCGGCAATGAGGGCCCGGGCCCTCAAGAGCTTGGCTTCAGGCACATTCCCGGGTTCTTTGACGGCTGCGGCGGCGCGGAGGGCCAGCTCTGCGGTGGACGGACTGTCCGCGGCAGGCGCAGCAGACAGGATCAGTTCATCGGACAAGCTCAGCCCGGAGTCCAGTGTCCAGGTCATCCAGCGCAGCATCGCCGGAGCGGACTCCTTGGTCAGCTTGGGACCCTCGACGCCGATCCGGAGGGCCGTGCTGCGCGAACGCGGAACGGACAGCCGGGTGCCCTCGCCCCAAAGCCAGGAACTGGTCCGGACCATGGGCGGGCTGCCGGGGATCAGCCGGATCCGGTTTGCCGCAAGCAGGTCGTCCATGGTCCGCTGCCCGAAGCTGCGTTCCACGGTCTCCAGTGCCACCGGCTCCCCCAGCGCGATGACCTCCAACGCCTGGCGTTCCTCGGGCGGGCAGAGGGCATTTTCTGCCGCCACGTGTTCCACCACGCCCGGCCACCGGCAGCGGGCACGCGGGTCCAGGGTCCAGAATCCGCGCCGATGCACCAGCAACTCCGCTCGCCGGGCGTCCTCGACGGCAAGGCACAACAGACCCACGTTGAAACCGCTGATGACCGCAAAGACGCTGCTGACCCGGCGCTGGATCCGTCCGCCCAGGAGGTCCTCGCACAGCGCCTGGGCTTCCTGGAAGGTGAAGGGCGGCAGGAGATACTGCTCAAGGAAGCCGTCTTCCCATAGCTGGTAGAGGTCCTGCGGCAAGGGCCTCCTGCTGTCCGCGGTAGCCACCAAGGTGGCACCGAACCCGGGCATCAACTGCAGCAATACAGCCAACGAGTCCGGGTCGACGTGATGGATGTCGTCCACCAACAGCACCAGCGGAGGACGCCGCTGCGCCGTCATGCTTTTCCGGCTGCGGCGGCGCGGCGCGGGCGTATACAAATAGTCGGCAGGACCGAGGGCTGCGGTGAGCGCCCGGAAAACATGCAGCCCCGGAAGACCGGAGTACTCCCCCGCAGCTTCAGCGCGCGATGTCAGGGCTCCAAAAGGTACGGCTTCAAGTCCAGGTGTGCCTGCAAATGTTCGGACATCCATCGATTCGGGCAATCCGGCCTGGATGGAGAGCAGCAGGTGGCTCTTGCCTGAGCCTTTGTCCCCCACCACCACTATGCCGTTGGTTGACGGTGACGCTATGGCTCCGACGATGAGTTCCAGGAGCTGCCGGCGGTCCGGAAGTGCCGATGGCCCCAACCCTGCTGCGACGGTGTCTTCGTCCAGCCAAGGGTCCGGCAACATGCGCACTCCAATAAGCAGCAAAAGTCCCTTGTTCGGGGAGAAGGTTGAGTTTCCGCGAGCGCGGATCCCTGGCCTAGAAGCCGGCGACGGCTGGGGGGAGAGTCTCGGTCTCAGAAGACTCTGTCGCCGCCGGCTTCGTCCAGGGCCGGACCGTCTTGCGACGGCCGGAGCACCGGCTCAAAGAGACCACCGATGCGACTGTTGCGACTGGAATTCCGGCGATGCTTGGGGCTAACCGTCCTTCCAAGAAACAGTTAACCGTCTGGCCGAAACCGGATCACCAGTAGTTGGTACTCGATTCCCCACGCTGTTTGCGGGCCCGGGTACTCCTTTGTACTCAGTCCTTTCGGGGTGCACTACTTGGTCCCGGCGCACCGCAAGCAGGTATTACTCCATTCATTGGTTAAATCCGCCGAGTGGCGCGGGCCAGTGGTCCCCACAGGGTTTGGACGGTACTCGGAACGCGCCTTCAGCTGCGGACCGCAGCACCCAGATCTTCACGACGCCGGATGCCCAGTTTTGCGTAGCTGCGGTAGAGGTGACCCTCCACCGTGCGCACCGAGACCATGAGCTTCTCTGCGATTTGCCGGTCAGTGAGTCCGGAAACAGCGAGGGCTACAATGTCCTGTTCCCTGCGGGTCAGCGGGACGGACCGGTCGGTTTCCGTGTGCGGGTCATGGACCAGGGCACTGCCGAGGTTGGCTTCACTGGCATCACGCAGCACCGCCGCCTGCCGCGCTTCGGGACGCTTGCCCTCGGCGTCGAAGGCGTTGGCCGCCTTATCGAATGCCACAGCGGCCGGCCCGGGCATGCCTGCCGCGGCAAGGAGGTTGCCGGCGTTGACGAAGCCGTCCCCTGCACCGCCGAGCTGGGCCACCGCCAAAGACTCCCAGCCGTTGGCCCACGATCCACCCATGGGCGAAGCGGTATCCCGGATGACCTCCATGGCGGGAAGGTCGCCGAGCTCGGCACGGAGGACGACATTCTGCAGGAGGACTCCGGGCAACCGGTGCAGGGCGGATGACTCCGGCAGCTCGCGCAGCTTTTCCAGCCCCGTGCCCCTGTCCAGGTGTTCTTTGGCGGCCAGTACGAACAGTTCAGCCAGGGCTTCGATGTAGGCTCCGCCGGCCGCGGCCGTGTCCACTTCTCCGGCCAGGCGCCTGGCCAGATCCTTGTCGCCCGTCCGCGCCGCCGCATAGAAGGCCACCGCAACGCCCAGTCGCCGCAACCGCTGGGGGTCCCTGACCTTGAGGGCTTCCACAGCGGGTGTCAGCACCGCAGCGGCCTGCTCCAGCCGGCCTTGACGCAGCATGGACAAGCCTTGGAGCGTCTGGATGTCTCCACCAAAGATGATCAGTCCCATGGCAGAACTTGCCGCGTAACGGTCCAGCGCAGATTCCGCGGCCGGCCATTCCCCGGCTTCCAGGGCTGCCAGCGCGTACCGGACCACGATGAAATCACTGAAGTAGAGGAGATCATCCTTGTGTTCGTCCAGGAGCACCAGGGCGTCCCGCCCCTTGTCCAAGGCCTGGACCGCCTGGCCCTCCACCATGAGGAGCTCGCACGTCATGGCAAGCAGGAAGAGTTGGTTCATGACGAAGTCAGGCTCATCGGCCGCCATGCCGGCCTCGAACTTCTCCAACCCTTCGCGCAGTTCCGCATAAAGGCCCGAGTGGGCCAAGGCCGCAAGTTCCAAGGCGTCTGCGTGGCGGCGGATCTCGGCCACCTTAGCCGGATCCGCGCTGTGCCGCGCAGCCAGGCCCTCGGCCGCGGCCCGGGCGTCAGCGGCAATATCAGCCGACGAGTCGCCCAGTGCAGATCGGGCGGCCGCCCACAGGAGGCCTGCTCCCAAAGGACCGGACGGATCTGCGTCCAGGAAACCCGAGTCTTCCTCGAGCAGCCGGACGGCGGCGCGGTAGTCGCCCTCGTTATAGCTGACCATTGCCATGACCACGCGGGCCCGGGGGCGCAGCACCTCTGAACGCACTTTCGCGGCCGCCGCCATGGCCAGCTGGTTTTGCAGCAGTTTCGCTGCAAGGAAAGCGGCCTGCAGGAGCTGTTCGTCCTCGACGTCGGCACCGCAGTCCAGCGCCCAGCTCACCATCCGCAGCAAACCCTCAGCGGTGGCCGGTTCCGCGGCCAGGTGGTGGACCATCCGCTGGCGTATCTGGAGGCTGCGCGCCGGGGACACGATCTGGCGCAGGGCTTCCCCGTACATCGGGTGCCACATCTTCAGGGGACTTCCGATGCCGTTCGTGGACAGGACCAGCCGGTTGTCCATTAACGAGCGGACGGTCTCCCTGCCGACCAGTGAATCCAGCACGGCCGCCGGGACCGGCTCGGACAACGCCACCACGAACATCGCTTCGCGTTCTGCCTCGCTGGTCCGGAGGACTTTGTTCCGGACAACCTCTGCCAACCCTTCGCCGCTACCGGTCAGGGCGCGGGTCAGGAACCAGACTCCGTTGCGCCTGACGAGGTTCCCGTCAGCCTTGGCATCCTCCACCAAGGAACGGAGCAGGAGCGGGTTGCCCTCGGAGACCGTGTGCAGGACGTCGGCGGTGCTGGCCATGACGGTTCCGCCCAGCATCTTCTCTGCCAGTTCCGTGACGGTTTCCTGCTCCAAGGGGTGCAGCTCCAGGCGTTCGGCCAAGCCGTCGTACCAGAGCTGGAGCAGTGCGGGCGGGAGCCCGGGCCTCGGGCGGCTCGTAGCCACCAACCTGGCCCAACCCGCCGTCACCAACTCAGCGAGGATCTGCGTGCTCCCCTCATCCAGATCGTGGGCGTCGTCAACCACCAGCAACAGGCGGTTGCCTTCGCTGCCCCGCCTTTTTTCGAACTGGGACCAGAACTCCCGCAAGATGGCCACGGGAGAGGTGGCTTGGTCTACCGGTAGGTCCAGCAGGTACGGCGCCAGCACCCCGAACGGAACAGCGGACAATGCAGGACTGCCGTGGACGTGCATCACCACCATTTCGCCGGACAGGCGGGAGGCAAGCTCTGCCGCCATGGCCGTCTTGCCGATGCCCGGGTCAGCGATGAGCAGTACTGCCCCCGCGCCTTCCTGTGTCAAAATTTCCGTGGCCAGGTCCAACTCTGCTTCCCGGCCCACCAGGTACTCAGCCTGCATCGGCGAATCTCACCGAGTAGTCCGTCACCGGGTATGCCTGCTCAGAGGAGACCATTGAGCTCACCCCGCGACGACACCCCGAGCTTGGTAAACACCTGGTAGAGGTGGCCTTCCACTGTGCGCACAGACACCCCAATATCCATCGCGATTTCACGGTTGCTGACACCCTTTCCAGCGAGTTTGGCGATTTGCCGTTCGCGCTCGGTCAACACCGGCGCGTCACTGCGAGGTTGGATCGGCAGGGCCGACACGGATTGTTCGAGCCGTTCCAGGCGGAGCTGGGCCGTCCTGGCCGTGGTGGTCTCGCCGGCGTCGCGGGCGAAGTCCAGGGCCATGGCGACGCACCGGGCCTCCACCACCAGCAGGTCCAGCGCTGCCGCGGCATCGGCGGCGGCCAAAAGGGCTTTGGAGCTGCGGCCCAGGGAGCCCCTGGCCAGTTGTCCGGAGATTTCGGCCAGGGGACCCTGGCGGTGTCCGGCGATGTCCTCCAGCAGGCGGTATTCGGCGTCCGTACCTTCGACCGTCGCGCCGAAAAGGCAGATCCCCGCGGTCGTAAACCGCTGGTTGTCGAAGTCCTCGCGGACCTTCGCCAGGAGCCGCTGCTTGACGTCGGGGTCACCCATCCAGCGGCCGGCCATGTCCGCGCAGAAACCGGCCACGGATTCCGAGAAGTACGTGCCCGTCCCCCGGCAAGTCCGGTACAGGTCCAGGTAGCGTCCGGCTTCCAAGGAGTTGCCCAGTTGTGCGTAGGCGAAGGCCGTGGCGGCGTAGGCGACCTTAACCAGGTTCATGGCCGGGCGAAGCTCGAGTTGGGCAGCCGCGGAGCGCAGCGGTTCAATGGCGCTGGAGGGCTTTCCTGCATAGGCGTAGGCCAGGCCGATGCCCAGCTCAGTGATGGCGCCACGGAACTGGAGGCGGGAGGGCTTGGACGGGGCGCGGCGCATGAGCTCGATGCACTTACGCCACTGGCCGGACAACAACAGGGCCAGGAACGCATGCCGGGCCAGGGCCTCCTCCAACGGCGCGGGGCTCCCTGCCTCACGCAGAGCCTGGGACATGCTGCGGGCCAGTTGCTGGGCTTCCAGCTCCCGGCCCAGGATGCAGCGGGCTTCGATCAGGAAGAACCCGGACCGCAGCCAGTGCTCCCGGTCGAAGTCCGGGTCCTGCTGCAGCTCCGCTTCCAGGTCCTCGATGATCCGTGCGTACTCTCCCATGTAGGTCTGGTACTCGTAGTTGCACAAGCGCATGCGGTTTCTGGCAAGGCGGAAGGCACGCGCTCCGTGCCCGGCCCTGGCCTCCATGTCATCCAGGGCAGCGTTGGCCTCCGCAATGACGCCGGGAACCATACCGGAGCGGCCGTCGATCCACGTCATCGCCTGACACTTGGCCGCCATGATTTCCGCGAATTCAACGGGTTCCAATGCTGCCAACTGGTCCTCAGTGACCTCATCGAGGGCTTGCGCGGCATGCAGCGGCAAATCGAGCATCAGGTATGCGGCTGCTTTCACCCGTTGCCCCGGCACCCATTCAGGGTCCTTCGGGTCCAGGGAGAGGGTGCACTGGATGGCGAAGTTGGGATCGTAATCGTCCAAGGCTGCCCGACCCGCGGCAAGCGCGTGGGCAGGCGACGGCGACGGCTCATCCTCGCAGGCATGCATCCACGCCGCGTAGCTCAACAGGTCCTGCGATGCCAGGCCCTCGAGTTCGGGTTCCTTTGGCCCCAGCAGCATCAACCACAGTTCCCTCCGGCGCCTGGTGCTGAGCCAACCGCGGACCACTTCGCCGAGGTACGGATCACGGAGCGACACCCAGTGCTCGCCGGCGCGGTCGATTGTCAGGAAACCGGATTCCTCCATCTCCACCAGGGTCTCGGTGCTGAAAATCGCTGCGAGGTCCACCAGGGTTGCGCGCTGCGCACACGCCAGGATTTCAATGACGGTCCGGTTGGTTTGTGGTTCGCGCGCCAGCCTGGAACGGACAAAGTCCTCCACCACCGTGGCACCTTCGAGCTTGATCCGGTCGCGCAACGTCCACACCGAGTCATTGAGGACCAGGTTGCCGGAGTGCCGCTGTTCATCCAGCAGGGCGTGCAGCAGCATCGGGTTGCCGCCCACGGCCGAGTGCAGCGAGCCGACCAGTGTGGACGACACGTAATGTCCCAGCACGGAGCCGAGCACTTGCTTGGTCTGTTCCTCCGTCAAAGTGTTCAGATGGACCTCGCCCAACTGGCCCTCCAGGACCAGGCGATGGAAATCTGCAGGGAGGTCACTGGCGCGTTGCACGGTGGCAATGACCTTGGCCGTTCCAGTGGCCATGAGATTGAGCAGCACGCCGGTGCTCATGGGGTCCATGCCTCCGGCGTTATCCACGATGAACACCGTCTGGCGTCCCGCCGCTTCCGCCCGGATCAGGGACGTCACCGAGTGCAGGATCCCGGTGGGAGTACTCACTGCTTCCGAAGGGAGGCGGGCCAGGAGAAAGCCGAGGCACCCGTACGGGGTTTGTCCGCCGGCCAAAGTGTTGCGCAACTGCAGGCTGTGGATCTTCGGGCCGAGGGAAGCAACCACGGCGCGGGCCAGTCCGGATTTTCCGATGCCCCGGTCTCCGGTGAGTATCACGCCGTAGGAGTCCGGAGCTTCAAGGTGCTTGCCGGCCCTCGCCAAGTCATGGCTCCTGGCCAGGAGGGACCACGTTTGACGGTCGGATGGTCCGCCAACAAGATCGGGAGCCGCAGCCCTGGCCGCGCCTCCCCGGTTCCTGTTAAGCAACTCCGCCGACACCCGCACCCCTCGCTCAGTTCCCCCGTGCACCTGCGTACCATGCACACTACCGCCGGGGCGCGACACTTTATAGGGCCAAGGGTCCCATCGACCGTAAGGCTTTGATCAGGCTTTCCTCAAGATTTGCTCAAGATCGCGCGGCGTGGTGTTTTTGTTGGGCGGACAACAAGCCCTCAGTGATAAGGAGCTCCACGGCATCAGCCGCCTCATCGAGCAGGAACGGCAAGTCCTTCTTCTCCGGGGTGGCGAAGTCACGGAGCACGAAGTCGGCTGTATCCATGCGCCCCGGAGGACGTCCCACGCCCACGCGGACCCGGAGGTAATCCTTGGTGGCGAGGGCCTTGGAAATGTCGCGAAGACCGTTGTGGCCGCCTTCCCCGCCACCGATCTTCAGTTTCACCGTGTTGAACGGGATGTCGATCTCATCGTGGACGGCGATCACGTGGTCCGGAGCCACATCGAAAAACTTGGCCAACGCGGAGACAGGCCCGCCGGAAACATTCATGTATGTCATCGGCTTGGCAAGGACCACGCGCGGGCCGCCGATGCCCATACGGCCCTCCACCACTTGGGCGCGGGATTTGTGGACCTTGAACTTGCCGCCGATCCGGGATGCGAGTTCATCCAGCACCATCTGGCCCACGTTGTGGCGGTTGCCGCTGTATTCGCTGCCGGGGTTGCCGAGGCCAACAATGAGCCAGGTGTCAGTCATGGATTCAATCCTAGGGAATGGAAGAAGGTGCAGGTCAGGCGACAAAGGAAAGTGGCCGGACCCCCATGGGACCCGGCCACTCTCAAGGCAATAACAGCCTCAGGCAGTCAGAAGACTACTCAGCGGCTTCTTCGGCTGCAGGAGCCTCTTCGCCTTCAGCAGCTTCTTCGCCGGCCGCGGAAGCGGTGGCCTCGGAGATGTTGACCACCAGGGTGTCGGCTTCGGTCAGCAGGCTGACGCCCTTGGGGAGCACGACGTCGGAAGCGTGGACGTGCGCGCCGGCTTCGCGGCCTTCGATGTCAACCTCGAGGGCGGTCGGCAGGTGGGTTGCCTCGGCCTCAACGGAGATGGTGACGGCTTCCTGGTTGGCAACGGCGCCCGGAGCAACTTCACCGGTTACGTGAACGGGAACGTCCACGGTGACCTTCTCGCCCTGGCGGACGGTCAGGAGGTCCATGTGCTCGATGGTCTGCTTGATCGCGTTGCGCTGGATGTCCTTGACGATCGTCAGGTGGGCTTCACCGTTGATGTCCAGGTTCAGCAGGGCGTTGGCAACGCGGACTGCCAGGGTGGTCTCACGGCCCGGGAGGGTTACGTGGACCGGCTCGGCACCGTGGCCGTAGATGACTGCGGGGATGCGGCCTGCGACGCGGGCACGGCGGGCGTAGCCCTTGCCGAATTCGGTGCGCAGTTCTGCTGCGAGCTTCTGCTCAGACATGTGTACTCCTTGATTACTGGTGTGCCGCTGAGGCGGCGTGGTGATCAGCAAGGGCGGAGGTCTGGAGTGACCTTCCACGCCCGCGGGCCCGGGCTTGAGCGCCGGCCCGCCTTCGTCGAAGGAGGTTACAGACCCAGTCGATGACGGAGACACTTTCCCGGTTGTGAAACCAGGGGTGCTCTCCCTCGCCAAGGTATCCCCGAAAGTTTACCAGCGGTGCCGGGCAAAAATGAAAACGGGCCATCGGCCGCCGCTGGGGTGGCCGATGGCCCGTCTACGTACAGCAGTCCGGCGTTACGCCTTGCCGTCAAAGAGGCTGGTGACCGAACCGTCGTCGAACACTTCACGGATGGCGCGGGCAATCAGCGGTGCGATGGACAGCACCGTCAGCTGCGGGAAGCGCTTCTCGGCCGGAATCGGCAGGGTGTTGGTGACCACCACTTCACGCGCACCCGACTCGGCCAGGCGCTGGGCTGCGGGATCGGAGAACACGGCGTGCGTGCAGGCGATGATGACGTCCTTGGCCCCCGCGTTCTTCAGGACCTGGACGGCGCCGGAAATGGTTCCACCGGTATCGATCATGTCGTCGATCAGGACGCAGGTGCGGCCTTCGACCTGGCCCACGACGGTCTTGGACACGGCCTGGTTGGGCACGGTCAGGTCGCGGCTCTTGTGCACGAAAGCCAAGGGGGCGCCGCCAAGGCGTTCGGCCCACTGTTCGGCAACGCGGACGCGGCCGGTGTCAGGCGAAACGACAGTGATGTTGTCAGCTTCCACCTTGGTGCGGATGTAGTCGGCCAGGAGCGGAATGGCCATCAAGTGGTCAACGGGGCCGTCGAAGAAGCCCTGGATCTGCGAGGTGTGCAGGTCCACCGACATGATGCGGTCAGCGCCGGCCGTCTTGTAGAGATCAGCAACCAGGCGGGCGGAGATGGGCTCGCGGCCACGGCCCTTCTTGTCCTGGCGGGAGTAGGGGTAGAACGGCGAAACTACCGTGATGCGCTTGGCAGAGGCACGCTTGAGGGAGTCGATCATGATCAACTGCTCCATCAGCCAGTTGTTCAGCGGTGCCGGGTGCGCCTGGATAACGAACGCATCCGTACCACGAACGCTCTCGGCCGACCGCACATAGATTTCCCCGTTGGCGAAGTCGTACGCGTCCACCGGAAGGAGTTCGGTTTCCAGTTCCTTTGCGATTTCCTGCGCCAGCTCCGGATGCGCCCGTCCGGAGGCGAGAACCAGTTTCTTCTCGCCGTGTGCGGTAATTTCGCTCATTCCTATTTGCCTTCTTCTGTGGTTGCCGGGGATGGTGAAGATGTGGGGGCGGCAGCCAGCCGCGGTTCCAGTGCCGCTTCGGCAAGGCGGGCGGAGACGGAGCCTTCACGGTTGGCCAGGACCCAGCCTTCGGCGTTCCGCTGGGCGGCGACGTTGAGGGCAAGGGCACCTGCGGGCACGTCCTTGCGGATCACGGCGCCGGCACCGCTGTAGGCGCCGTCACCTACGGTCACCGGGGCCACGAAGACCGTGTTCGAACCCGTGCGGACGCCCGAGCCGATCACCGTACGGTGCTTTTTCTCGCCGTCGTAATTGGCTGTGATGTTGCCGCAACCAATGTTGGTGTCCTCGCCGATTTCGGCGTCACCGGCGTACCCGAGGTGGGACAGCTTGGAGCCGCGGCCAATGGTGACGTTCTTTGTCTCATAGAAGGCGCCGATCTTGCCCGTCTCGCCAAGGACCGTGCCGGGGCGAAGGTAGGTGAACGGTCCAACGCTTGCCTTGGCGCCGATGGTGGAACCGGATCCGTGCGTGCGGACAACCTTGGCGCCCTCACCCACGTGCACGTCGGTGAGCGTCGTGTCAGGACCGACGACGGCGTCCCTCGCCACGGTGGTGGAACCGTGCAGTTGCGTATTGGGCAGCAGCCTGACGTCCTCGTCCAGGGTCACGGTGGAATCGATCCAGGTGGTCGCAGGGTCCACTACCGTCACTCCGGCGCGCATCCAGGATTCGATGATGCGGCGGTTGTGCTCGGCGCCCAGCGCGGACAACTGGATGCGGTCGTTGGCGCCTTCAACCTGCCAGCGGTCATTGGTGACGACGGCGGCAACCCGGCCGCCGGCGTCGCGCGCCAGGCCAAGGACATCGGTCAGGTACATCTCGCCCTGGGCGTTGTCCGTGGTGACGCTTTCCAGGGAGGTGCGAAGGACGGCGGCGTCGAAAGCGTAAATGCCGGAGTTGATCTCGCGGATGCTGCGTTCTTCTTCGGAGGCATCCTTGTGCTCGCGGATACCCAGCACGGTTCCGTCTTCGGCACGAAGGATCCGGCCGTAGCCGGTGGCGTCGTCCAGGACCGCGGTCAGGACCGTCACTGCGTTGCCCTGGGATTCGTGGGTGGAGACCAGTTCGCCCAGCAATTCACCCGTGAGCAGGGGAACATCGCCGTAGGTGACAACCACGGTGCCGGTGACGTCGCCCTGGGCATCGAGGGCCTTCAGCGCCACTTCCACGGCGCGTCCCGTGCCGGGAACGTCGTCCTGGTCCACGATCAGGGCCTCGGGGTCCTGCGTTGAGATGTGCCCCGCCACGCGGTCACGCTCGTGGCGGACCACAAGGGCAAGCCTCTGCGGGTTAAGCGAACGGGCGGCGAGGATGGCGTGGCCAACCATGGAACGGCCGCCGATTTCGTGGAGAATCTTGGGAGTCCGCGACTTCATTCGCGTTCCGGCACCTGCGGCCAGGACGATGACCGCTGCGGGACCGGTGGTTTCGGGGCTCACGTACTGGCTCTCCTTGCTCGGTTTGTCCCGGATGACCCGGCTTCGGAATACTGCCATCCAAGCCTTGGACCCAGACACCGCTCGAGCCGTTCCAGGTACAGAGTGGAGCGCATTCCGACCGTTCCGCCCATAGGATTCGAACCTATACTCCACGGCTCCAAAGGCCGGGGTGCTGCCGTTACACCAGAGCGGACCGTGCATGCCCGGCGAGCCCAAGTCCTGAGGCTTGGAAGCCTTCCCGGCTAACCGGGATGCACACACAAGAAACTAGTTTGCCATGACCTTTGCGTGCTTCGCGACTTGACCGGCACGGACCGGCCCGGAAATGCCCGTTCGGCACGGTATCAGCGGTCCTGTCCGGCTCGAATACCGCCGGTGGTGCATGATGGACAAGTGAGCAAGCGCACTGAATTTTCCCGGTCAATCCCGTCCCGCGGGCCCTCGGAACACGCCTCCGGCGGCACCACGGTCCGTGCCAGGATGACCGGCCAACAACGTCGCGAGCAGCTCATCGGGATTGGCCGGTCACAATTCGCTACCCGCGGGCTGGACGGCACCACCATCGAGGAAATCGCGGCGACTGCCGGGGTTTCCAAACCGGTCATCTACGAGCACTTCGGTTCCAAGGAGGGCCTCTACCGGCAGGTGGTCGATGCGGAATTCCGGATCCTGCTGGACTCCATCACCGAGGCCCTCAGCACCGAGGCCAAGCCCCGCGTCCTGGTGGAGCGGGCGGCCTTGGCACTGCTGGGCTACATCGAGGAACGCACCGACGGTTTCCGCATCCTCATGCGTGACGCACCGCCGTCGCAACCCGAAGGTGCCTTCTCCACCCTGCTCTCGCATGTCACCGCCAGGGTGGAACACCTGCTGTCCGACGAGTTCGCCCGCCGCGGTTTCAGCGCCGCGGACGGTGCCATGTACGCGCAAATGCTCGTGGGCATGGTGGCGATGACGGGCCAATGGTGGCTGGACAGCCGGCAGCCGGACAAGAGGGCCGTGGCGGCACACCTGGTGAACCTGGCGTGGAACGGCCTGACCGGCCTCCAAAAGGAGCCCGCCCTCCGCTCCGCCCCCTGACCCTCTATCACATCCCGGCCGCTGACGGGCGTTCCTCTATCACATCCCGGCCGCCTACGGGCATTCCCCTATCACATCCCAACCGCCTACGGGCGTTCCTCTATCACATCCCGGCCGCCTACGGGCGTTCCTCTGTCACGGCGGATAGGATCCCGGAATGACTGCATTGCAGATTTACGCCCTCTTCCCCGGCACTGCGCGCGAGGCTCTTACCTTCTACGCGGGAGTCTTCGGCGGCACTCTTGCCCTCTACTCCTATGAGGAATTTGGACGCGTTGACGGACCGGCAGACGCAATCGCACACGGCGTCCTCGACGGACCAGTGAGCCTTGCTGGAGCCGACGCCTCGGAGGGTGGGCCAAGCGTCCGCATGGAGGGCCTCATGCTCTCGCTCCTTGGCACAGCTGCCCCGGCGGTTCTCCACCAGTGGTTCGACAAACTCGCCGACGGCGGCAAGGTAGTCGATCCCTTGGGCCCGAAGCCGTGGGGCGCATCTGATGGTCAGGTGATAGACCGCTACGGCCTGCACTGGCTCCTGGGGTACGAACCGGCCCCACAAACCGACGGGACGTGAAAGAGCAACCCCCGCAAACCGACGGGACGTGAAAGAGCGTTGCTGGGGCGGGCTTACTCCCCTAGGACTTCAGCGGCTTCGAGCCACTCGAGCTCCAGGCCTTCCTTCTCCTCGAGCAGTTCCTGCAGCTTGGCGTTGAGTTCCCCGAGGGCGTCGAAGTTGCCGGATTCGGACTTGGCTGCCATCTGGGCGTGGAGCTTCTCCTCCTGCTGGGCCAACTTTCCGAGCTGACGGTCGATCCTGTTGAGGTCCTTCCGCGCTTCGCGTTTTTCGGCCTCGCTGGGTCCATCCGCCGACGTCGGAGCCGAACCTCCCGCAGAACCGGCGGTAGGTGCGGTGGAACCGGCAAGGGACCCGGAAGCCAGGGCGGCTTCGCGCAGTTCGAGGTACTGGTCCACGCCGCCGGGCAGCCCACGGAGCTTCCCGTCACCGAGCAAGGCCATTTGGTGGTCGGTGACGCGCTCCAGCAGGTACCGGTCGTGGCTGACAACCACCAGCGTTCCGGGCCAGCCGTCCAGGACGTCTTCCACGGCGGCCAGGGTGTCGGTGTCGAGGTCGTTGGTGGGCTCGTCCAGCATGAGGACGTTGGGCTCCCCCACCAGCAGGCGCAGGAGTTGGAGGCGGCGGCGCTCACCACCGGACAGGTCGGAGACCGGCGTCCACTGCTTTTCCTTGGTGAAGCCCAACTGCTCCACCAGTTGCCCGGCCGTGAACTCCTTGCCGCCAACGCTGAACGAGCGCTTCTCGCGTTCAATAACCTCAATGACACGGAGGTCCGAGACCTCGTCAAGTTCCTTCACGTCCTGTGTAAGGACAGCCGTGACCACGGTCTTACCGCGCTTGAGCCGACCCGACGTTGGTTGGATGTCGCCGTTCAGGAGCCGCAGCAGCGTGGACTTGCCGGCGCCGTTGACCCCCACCAGCCCCAGGCGCTCCCCCGGCGCCAACCGCAGCGTGATGTTGTTGAACAGCTTCTGCCCGGATTCGCCTCCCTCAAAATCGAGGGTGATGTTCTCAAGGTCCAGCACGTCCTTGCCCAGCCGGGCGGTGGCCATCTTGCTCAGCGCCACGGAGTCGCGGGGTTCGGGGACGTCGGAGATGAGCTCGTTGGCGGCTTCGATGCGGAACTTGGGCTTGGAGGTCCGGGCCGGTGCGCCACGCCTCAGCCAGGCGAGTTCCTTCTTGACCAGTTGCTGGCGCTTATTCTCGACGACGGCGGCCATGCGGTCGCGCTCGGCGCGCGCCAGGACGTAGGCGGCGTACCCGCCGTCGAACATGTCCACCATGGCGTCGTGGACTTCCCAGGTGTAGTTGCAGACCTCGTCGAGGAACCAGCGGTCGTGGGTGACCACCAGGAACGCGCCTTGGTTGGCGCGCCAGCGTGACTTGAGGTGCCGCGCCAGCCAGGCAACGCCTTCGACGTCGAGGTGGTTGGTCGGTTCGTCCAGCATGATGACGTCGTGGTCGCCGATCAGGAGCTTGGCCAGTGCCACCCGCCGCTTCTGGCCACCGGAGAGCGAGTGCACGTTGGCGTGCCAGTCAACGTCACCTACGAGGCCGCCCATGATTTCCCGGATCTTCGGGTTCGCAGCCCATTCGTGGTCCGCTTGGTCGCCGACGATCGCGGCACCCACCGTCAGGTCGCCGTCGAGCACGTCGCTTTGGTCCAGGTAGCCCACAGTGACGTCGTTGCGTTTGGTGACCCGGCCCGAGTCCGGAGTGGATCGCAGCGCAAGCAGCCGCATGAGGGTGGACTTTCCGTCGCCGTTACGGCCGACCATGCCAATCCGGTCGCCATCCTCCAAACCGAGGGTGACGCCGTCGAGCACGGTGCGGGTGCCATAGGTGACAGAGAGGTTTTCGCCGCCAAGCAGGTGGGCCAATGGGTACTACTTTCTGGAGCTGGTGTGCAGGGAGCTATTAAAGGCAGGGAGCTACTAAAGGAGGGTATCGGAGATGATCCGGGCGCCTGGCACGGGTCCGTGCACAGCGATGGCGTTGTGCCCCCGATGTGTCAGATCTTCGGCCAGCACGGAGGCGGCGCCGGGATCCCTCGCCAGGAGGGCCACGGTGGGTCCGGAGCCTGAGACCATTCCGGCCAGGGCGCCTTGCGCCTCCCCAAGCCCGATTGTGTCGCGAAGCTGCGGGGCCAGGGCAATCGAGGCTCTTTGCAGATCGTTGACGAGGACCCGGCTCAGGGTTTCAGGATCGCCGTTCCGTAGGGCCTGGAGGATGGTCGGATCCACCTCCACGGGTTCCGGAACCTCCGCGCCTTCCGAATCCCGCAGCCCATCCAGCGTGCGGAATACGTCCGGGGTCGACAGTCCGTAGTCGGCGAAAACCAGCACCCAGTCCACCTGCGCTTTGGCCAGTGCCGGCGAGAGCTTGTCGCCTACCCCGAGCCCGACCGCGGTCCCCCCCAGGAGCGAGAACGGCACATCCGCACCAAGTTCGGCGGCCACGTGGGCAAGTTCCTCGCGGGAGAGGCCGCTGTTCCACAGGGCATCGCACGCCAACAGCGTGGCCGCGGCATCGGCGGACCCCCCGCCCATCCCGCCGGCGACGGGAACGCGCTTGGTGATCTCCAAGTGAACGCCGGTTGGCTTCTCCGACATCTCGGCCATCACAGCGGCTGCCTTGTAAGCCAGGTTGCGCTCATCCAGCGGGATATCGACGCCGTCCAGGTCCAAGGTGCTCGCCGGGCTGATGCTGACGGTGATCCCGGGGGCTTCAGTGCTGGTCGCAGCAACCTCCTCGTACAAGGACACTGCCAGGTAGACGCTGGCCACGGAGTGGTAGCCATCGGGTCGCAAGGGTCCAACGGCCAGCGAGACGTTGACTTTGCCGGGCGCTTTCACCCGGACCGTGCGTGCACGGAAGCGCTCCCCTTGGTAGGGCAGTTCCCCGGGCCTGCGGATTCCCGGGGTCATACTGCTGCCGGGTGGCGCGCTTCGGCGATCCGCACGTACGCGCCAATGTCCAGGACTTCGCCGCGTGCGGTGGGGTCCACCCCTGCAGCTACCAGGCACCGTTCGGCCTCCACGGCACCGCCTGCCCAACCCGCCAGCGCAGCCCTGAGCGTCTTGCGCCGCTGCGCAAACGCGGCGTCGATGACGGCGAAGACCTGGTCCCGCGTCACGTGGGTGGCGGGCGGCTCGTGGCGCGTGAATTCCACCAGGCCCGAATGGATCTTGGGTGCCGGCCAGAACACGTTCATGCCGATCACACCGGCCTTGCGCATGCGCCCGTACCAGGCGGCCTTGACGGACGGGACGCCGTAGATCTTGGAACCTGGCGACGCCGCGAGGCGGTCGGCCACCTCGTCCTGCACCATCACCAGGCCGTGGCGCAGGCCCGGGAAGTGCTGGAGCAGATGCAGCACCACCGGGACGGCCACGTTGTAGGGCAGGTTGGCCACCAAGGCAGTGGGCTCCACCGGCAGTTCGGTCACCTTCATGGCATCGGACAGCACCAGGTGGAAGCGCTCCTCGGCCTGGGGCCGCCAGGTACGGACGGTCTCCGGCAGCTTGCCGGCCAGCACGGGATCGATTTCGACGGCGACTACCTCGCGGGCCGCGTCCAGCAGGCCCAACGTCAGCGAGCCAAGGCCTGGTCCAACTTCCAGCACGGTCTCGTCCGGGTCGATGCCGGCCGCGGACACGATCCTGCGAATGGTGTTGCCGTCGATCACAAAGTTCTGCCCCAGGGTCTTGGTGGGGCGGACACCGATTTCCTCGGCTAACCGTCGGATGTCAGTTGCGCCCAGCAAAGGCGCGACGGCGGCGGGTTCGGAATTCGGTTCAGTCACCTAGGTATCGTATCGTCTGCGCCGGGCTAGGCTGCGTGCGCGCAGCCCCAGTCGCGGAGGCCGTTCTTGGCGTAGAGGCGGTTGGCGATATCGATTTGCTGTGCCTTGGTGGCAAGGTTGGCGGTCGGTGCGTAGGCGCCACCACCGTTGGCGAGCCAGGTGGGGCTGGAGAACTGGAGGCCGCCGTAGTAGCCGTTGCCGGTGTTGATGGACCAGTTGCCGCCGGATTCACACTGGGCAATACGGTCCCACATTGCTTCGTTGGGAGCACCGGTGGGGCCGCTGGATACGGGAGCGGCTGCCTTCGCTGCTGCCACCGGACGTGCCTTGGTTCCAACAGCCACCTTCTCGGTGACGGGCTGGGTGGTCACGTTGCTGGAGACGAGGGTGCGGGAGGCTTCACGGCCATCCACGAGGACCAGCTTGAACGTCTTGACCACGGAGCCGGCAACGCCCTTCTGCGTTACCTTTTCCTCACCCTTGTAGAGCTCTGCGCTTTCGCTCTTGACGCTCTCGAACGGGACTTCCTCGGTGGTCTCGGCAGTCTTGCTGGTGTCCACGCGGGAGACCTTGATGACCATGTCCTGGACAATGGGGGCGTTGCTCGGCTGGGAGACGCGGTCATTGGCACCCACGGTGATCCCGGCGTCCTTGAGGACCTCGGCGACGTCGGAGGCCGTGGTGGTGGTGCTGGTGTCCTTGCCGTCGGCTACGAGGCTGATGGTCTTGGGCGTGGAGATGGACACGAAGGAACCCTGGACTTCGAGGGAAGCATCCTTGGGCTGGGAAATTTCGGAAGAACCGGCGACGCCGAGTTCGCTGACCAGGCCGGCCACATCGGGAGCGTTGGTGTTGACCGTCTTCCGGGCGCCGTCCAGTTCGATGGAGACGGCCTTGGCGAGGTTGACGTTCACCACGGAGCCGTTTTCCACCCGGGAATCCAGCGCGGGGGTCACCCGGTCATCGTTCTTCAGTTCAACCTTGGCTGCCTTGACCACCTGGTCGACGGTTCCGCCAAAGGTCTGGATGGAGCTCACTTTTCCGTCGACGTTCAAGGTGACCGTCTTGTTGTTGCCCACGAAGGCAACGACACCGGCTACGAGTGCTACTAACACCAGCACTTGCGCGCCCACTTTGAGGAAACTGAACTTGCCGTCCGTTGTGAAGAACTTGATCACGTTTGCCCATAACTCTCAGACCATCCGGGCACGGGGAAAAGCGCAAAGAAACACCAGCGGCAAAACAGAGGGGCTTGGCTCACGCCCGGTCCCACGCTTCACTGCCGGCTGCTGCGCCGTCACTACATTCAACTGGTGAGTCCGGCTCTTGCCGAACCAGTTGTCCGAAGGCCTTCCCCGACCCCGGCTATTTGGTTCACAGTAACCGATTTGTTATAAACGAGCCAATCAAAATGCATACCGGGTATTCAGCATCACATCGAATACCTGCACGTCAGATGGCCCTTATGCCCATGATCCGTAGGCATTGACGGTGTTTTCCGCGAGGCGCGAACACAGCTCGGACAGGTCATCTCCAGTCACATCGGCCATGGAGCGGACAGTGAAGGGAACCATGTAGCTTGCGTTGGGACGTCCCCGGTAAGGGTGCGGGGTGAGGAACGGCGAATCGGTCTCCACCAGCACCCTGGATGGTTCCGCGATGGCCAGGGCGTCCCTGAGGTTCTGCGCGTTCTTGAACGTCATGGTCCCGGCGAAGGACATGTACCAGCCATTGTCATTGCAGATCCTCGCCAGATCCTCGTCGCCGGAAAAGCAATGGAAGACCACCCGCTCCGGAGCACCCTCTTCCTTGAGCACCTGCACCACGTCGTCGTGGGCATCGCGGTCGTGGATCTGCAGGGTGAGGTCAAGGCGCTTGGCAATATCTATGTGGCGCCGGAAGGAATGGCGCTGATGCGCCAGTCCCTCGCCGCGCGTACGGAAGAAGTCCAAGCCGGTCTCGCCGATGGCACGGATTCTGGGATGGCGGGCAAGGTCTTCGATCTCGGCGAGCGCCGATTCCAGCTCTCCGCGTCCGGCGTAAACGGGAGCATCGTTCGGATGGATCGCCACTGCACCCAGAAGCCGCGGGTCGGCTTCCACCGCTTGCACGGTGAACCTGGACGACTCGAGGTCGCACCCTACTTGGATGGCTCCATGAACACCGACGGCGGCGGCGGCATCCATGGCGTCGGCGACGCTTACCTCGATCAGGCCGTGCCGGAAGTCCAGGTGCGTGTGGTTGTCCATCACGGGGACGGGGAGCGGTTGGGGCGCGGGTGGATATTCCTTGCGCGATGCCTTGGCATCGTCTGGGTCTGCGGACGTGCGATAGGGAGCAGGGGCGAGGGAATTGCACATGCTCCCACCTTAATCGGACCGCGGTCCTCCCCCATCCCCGCGGCCCGTGGTGACGAACTCCAAGCAGCACACAAATTCCCCCTGCACTATGTCAGCGATGCCCAAAGTCTGGGTAGGCTGGAACGGACAAGGCGGCCAACGCCGGCACGTTGCCGGGCGGGCGGCCACGGCTGAAGGGCATTCCATGGAGTCCAAGCGACGCGCCACTGTTGAACCAGCTTCTTTTCAGGGCGAGGCGTACAGCGCTGTGCCCTTGGACGCTGCAGACAACGGGAATGCTTCGCGCAACCCGGACGCCGTGCACAACGGGCACAAGCCGCACGTGATGGATGCCGAACGCTTCCACGATTCCAGCGAACGGATCCTCGGTGCGATCAGCAAGGTGATCGATGGGAAGGCCGACGCTGCCAAGCTGGCCCTGACGGTCCTCCTGGCCCAAGGGCACCTGCTGCTTGAGGACGTGCCGGGGGTAGGAAAAACCCTACTGGCAAAGACACTTGCCAGAACCGTTGACTGCACGGTTTCCCGTATCCAGTTCACCCCGGACCTGCTGCCTTCGGATGTCACGGGCGTCTCCATCTATAACCAGTCCTCCCGGCAGTTCGAGTTCCGGCCCGGAGCTGTTTTCGCGAACATCGTGATTGGTGACGAGATTAACCGTGCTTCGGCCAAGACCCAGTCCGCACTGCTCGAGTGCATGGAGGAGCACCAGGTCACCGTGGACGGGCACTCCTATCCGTTGGCCCTGCCGTTCATGGTGGTCGCTACCCAGAACCCCATCGAGATGGAGGGCACCTACCCGCTCCCCGAGGCCCAGCGCGACCGTTTCATGGCGCGCATCTCCATGGGTTACCCGGACCGGGATGCGGAAATCGAAATGCTGGAGACCCACCAGGCTGTTTCGCCCTTGGCCAAGGTGACGCCGGTGGTCACCGCCAACGACGTCGCAGCCATGATTGCCACGGTCCAGCAGGTGTACGTGTCCCCCGCCATCAAGGAGTACACCGTAGCCATAGGCCGCGCCACCCGCGAAAGTGCCCGGTTGCGGCTGGGTGCCAGTCCGCGCTCCTTGCTCCAGTTGCTGCGCGCCGCGAAGGCAACCGCTGCCTTGGACGGCAGGGACTTCGTTCTCCCTGACGATGTGGTGGACGTCGCCGAGTCGGTCCTGGCGCATCGCATCATCCTGGACAGGAAAGCGGCGAGCGCCGGCGATACCCCCCAGACCGTCCTGCGCGGAATCCTTGCCTCGCTCCCGGTCGCCCAGGAACCGCCCGGCGCGTGGCGCAGGGATAAGCAAAGCGCCTAGGCGGTCCGGATGGCACTCGTGGATCGGCTTCCCAAGCATCTGTTCACCAACCGGGGTTGGGGTTTGCTGGCCGCAGGCGTGGTGTCCATCGTCTGTGCCCACATCATGGGCCGGCGCGATTTGCTCACCTTGGCAGTGTTCCTGATTTTGCTGCCCCTTGTGGCACTGGCGGGGGTCCGTATCCTCAAACCTAAATTCCAGGTGTACCGGGAGTTCAATCCCTCAAGTGTGGAAACCGCCATGGCAACCACCGTGCGGTTGGCCGTGGCCCGCACCTCGTACGGCACCGGCCGGGTGGTCATGGAGGAGCAGCTTCCGCCCCGTTTCGGAGATCCGCCCGCGTTCCGCTTCCCTGCCCGCTCCGCCACCGGCGGAACCAGCCGCTATGAGTACCATCTCCGTTCCGGGAAGCGCGGCCAATTCCGGATCGGTCCGGTCACCGCGGAGTTCAGCGATCCGTTTGGCCTGTCCTTGCGCCGCCATTCAATCGACGACGGCGACCTCCTCACCGTGACGCCCGCCGCCGTCGAACTTCCCGCGACGGGACTGGCCGGGGCCCGGGGAAATGACGGCGTCACGGCAACCCGGATCCGCGCCAACCCGAGCGATGACGACATCATGACCCGCGAGTACCGCCATGGTGATCCGATGCGCCGGGTTCACTGGCCGGCAACGGCGCGCCACGGGCAATTGATGGTGCGCCAGGAAGAGTCCGTGACCACTCCCGAGGCCACGATCGTCCTGGACCAGCGGCTGGCAGCCTTTGCTCCAAGCACCGGCTCGGTCTTCGGGAGCCATGACGAGGACACTGATCTGCTGACCACGCCCGGTTTCGAGTGGGTGGTGACCGCTGCAATGTCCATCAGCGCACACCTGTCCGAGCGGAACTATTCGCTGCGAATGTTGGACGCCTCGGGGCATCCCGCCTTCAGCCACTCAAAATCCGCTCCTGACGCCACCGCGGAGGAATTCAACGGGGCGGGCGGCCTGCACGCCATCGCCGAGGGCCTGGCAGCAATTGAGTTGTCCGGTCCCCGGCATCACCGGCCCGAGCACGCCCGTCAGGACGAAGAAACGTCTGCGGACCGGCGCAACCCGGGCAGGACCCCTGCTGCCGTCAGAGGCCCCGGCCGCGCCGCCAGGAACCTCGATGAATCGCCGGAAGGCGGAGACTCGGCTTTCGATGACCTGCTCATGGACAAGCTCGCGGCCCATCGGCTGCGCGGCCCCCTCCTGGCGCTGCTCGGCAACCTGACCGTGCCCGAGGCCAAAGCCCTGGCTCCGGCTGCCGCATATGGGGCCAACGCTTTTGCGCTGCTGGTTACTGATTCCTCCCGCAACAACGAGCAAGTCCTGGAGATTCTGCGGCAGGGTGGATGGCGGGCCGTCGCCGTCACGTCAAGGACCCCGTTGGCGGCTGCCTGGGCGGCGTTTGACGAGGGCGGAATGGTTGCTGCGGCTGCGGCCGCCATGGACGTCCGACGGGGAGCGGCGGTGCCACGATGACCGTCACTTCGCGGCCGAGCGCAGATCCCCGGAGCAAAACTTCGACGCCGGGCACACGGCGCCGCATCTCGGGCCCGGGTCCGGGCGCGTTCCCCTGGGCGATGGCCGGGGCCATTTCCATGGGCGTACTGGGTGCCGCGCTTTCACTGAACGGGGTTTTCCGGGGCTGGGCGTGGTTCATGCCGCTGATCACCGCCGTGGTGGCCGTGGCGCTGACGCTGGCCGTGCTGCGCTCCTTGCGCGTGCAGCCCTTGCTGGCCACCATTGGCGCCTTGGCTTCCCTGATCGGGGTCCTGGCCTTCACGTTCTGCCGGCAGGAAAGCCTCCTGGGGTTCATCCCCACGCCGGAGACCCTCCAGGCAGTGGGAAGGCTCATCAAGCGTGCCGGGGAAACCGTGGTTTCCGAGAGCGCTCCAGTGGCTCCAAACGTCGGCATCGTCTTTGTCACGTGCGCTTGCCTTGGGCTTTTGGTGGTCTTGATCGATGCCTTGGCCGTCCCCCTTTCCATGCCCGCGGCGAGCGGCATCGGCCTGCTGGCCATCATGGTTGTTCCGGCCACCATCAAACCGCAAAGCGTCGGCGTGCCGGGCTTTATCGGCGCGACCATCGGGTTCCTGCTGATCCTCGGCTGCAGCCAATGGTTCGCTCCCGACTCGCGGCTGCAATCCGGGGCTCCGCGGGGCGCTGGCCAGTTCAAGCGCTTGGTGGTCACAGGGGTGCTGACCCTTGGCCTGGCGATGGTGGTGCCGCTGGCCATACCGGGTTTCGACAACGGTACCTTCCCGCAAGGCTCACGGCTCACGCCGTGGGGAACCTCGAACGGGCTCAACCCCATGATCACCCTGGGCAACAGCCTCCGCAGCCCCAGCGGGGCGGGCCGGATTACTTACGCCACCAGTTCCAGCGGGCCTTTGTACCTGCGCTCGGTCACCATTGACCACTTCGACGGCGAAACCTGGGCGCCGGATGATCGTGCCGGCTCGCGGCGGGCGGGGGCGGACCGGATCGAGGCCGGGTACTCCGTCCAGGGAGAGATAGTCAACGCCGTCACGTCCATCAACGCCGGACTGTTCACCAGCCCGTATCTACCCGCCCCCTTTGCACCGGTGTCAGTCAACGGGCTCAACGGACGCTGGACGTGGGACCCCGACACGCTGAGCATCATGAGCACGGAAACCAGCACTTTGGCCCAGCGGTACGTTGTGTTTTCCGCAGCGCCCAAGGTCACGGCCCAGGCTTTGTCCCAGGCGAACGCTGCGCCCCGCTCCATTTCCGAGGACTTCCTGCGCATCCCCGGAAACCTCCCGGGCATCGTCCGGGACACAGCCCGGACGGTGACGGCATCGGCGGGCAACAATTACGCCAAGGCGCTGGCCATCCAGAAATACCTCCGCTCCGGCGAGTTCATCTACTCCCTGCAGGCTCCGGTCCAAAACGGGTATGACGGCAACGGCCTGTCAGTCCTGGCGGATTTCCTTTCCGTCAAGAGCGGCTACTGCGTCCATTTCGCATCGGCGATGGCTGTGATGGCGCGGGTTGAGGGCATCCCCAGCCGAATCGCCGTCGGATACGCACCGGGCCGGCTGACCGGCGAATCCGTGGCGTTGGTGGGCCAAGGTTCCTTCCCCGAGTATGAAGTGGACGCCCGTGACGCCCATGCCTGGCCGGAACTGTACTTCGAAGGCCTGGGGTGGGTTCCTTTTGAGCCGACGCCTTCCCGCGGCGTCGTTCCCGAATATGCCACCGAGGCTTCCACCACCGGAAACCTCAGCACGAACACCGATGAGAAGGACGTTCCCAGTACGGCGCCAACGCCTGTCCCCACCACGGCGCCGCTGCCCGGTATCGACACACCGGCCCAAGGGCCTGTTCAGGGCAACCCGCTTCCCGCTATTGCCGCCACATCTGCCGCCGTCATCCTCTTGGCTGCGTTCCTGGGTTCTCCGCGCCTTACCCGCTCCGTGCTTCGCCGCCGCCGGCTGAAGCGCCGCAAACCCGGGGACGATCAGCCACTCCCGGAGTACCCGTCCGCAGGATTGGCATGGGCCGAATTGCTGGACCTGGCCACGGACTTTGGCGTGCCCTCCACACCAAGCGAAACCCCACGGCACTTCTCGGCAAGGTTCCGCTCCAGCACGGTGCTTGGTGACTCTGGCGGGTTCGACGACGCCGCCCACCGGGCGGTTGCCTCCCTCACCGCCGACTTCGAACGGCAGCGCTATGGCCGCCCCTCGGATACCGCCGCCGCGTCCGCAGCGCCCAGGATCGCCGTCGTCCGGGAGTCGTTGCGCAACAATTCGGGCTGGTGGGTCCGTTTCCAGGCGGACTGGCTTCCGCCGTCGTTGATGCGACGGTGGCTCCACGCGCTCGGCGCGCCTTTCCGGGCGCTGGCCTCGGTCACGAGGCGGGCCGGTGCCGGGCTTGCCAGGTCATGGCGGGGGTTGCGGCAGCTGCTCCCTCAGCGCCGCTGACCCGCGCGGGGTCACAGCCGGACCCACACAGGGCCGCACAGTAAAAAGACCCTGCCCCTCGGAACGTGTAGTTCCAGGGGCAGGGTCTTTCTTGCATCTACCGGCTTGTTGCGGGAGCGGTGGACACGGAAGGGATGCTAGTCGGCGTACGGATCCGCGATACCTACGTACTGGGTGTAGAGGTACTCTTCGATGCCCTCTGCGCCGCCTTCGCGGCCCAGGCCGGACTGCTTGACGCCGCCGAACGGCGCAGCGGCGTTGGAGATGACTCCGGCGTTCAGGCCGAGCATGCCGGTCTCGAGCTTCTCGCTGACGCGCAGGCCGCGGTTGAGGTCCTTGGTGAAGACGTAGGCAACCAGGCCGTACTCGGTGTTGTTGGCCAAGCGGACTGCGTCGTCTTCGGTGGAGAACGTGATGATCGGGGCAACCGGACCGAAGATTTCTTCCTTGAGGATGCGGGCACCCTCGGCCACGTTCTTGAGCACCGTGGGCTGGTAGAAGTAGCCGGGACCGTCGACGGCGGCACCACCGGTGACTGCCTCGGCGCCGCCTGCGACTGCCTCGCTCACCAGGGCGTGGACGCCGTCGCGGGCTTTGCCGTCGATCAGCGGGCCGACCTTGGATTCGGGCTCGGTGCCGCGGGCGGTGGTGAGGGAACCGATCTTCGCTGCGAACTTCTCAGCGAAAGCGTCGGCGACGGACTCGTGGACGATGAAGCGGTTGGCTGCTGTGCAGGCCTCGCCCATGTTGCGCATCTTGGCAGCGATGGCGCCTTCGACGGCCTTGTCCAGGTCGGCGTCTTCGAAGACGACGAACGGGGCGTTGCCCCCCAGTTCCATGGAGGTGCGCAGGACCTTGTCCGCGGCCTCACGGATGAGGGCCTGGCCCACCGGGGTGGAACCGGTGAAGGAGATCTTGCGGAGGCGGTCATCCTTGATCAGCGGGCCGGTGACGGCACCTGCGGTGGAGGTCTGGATGACGTTCAGGACACCTGCGGGAAGGCCGGCTTCCTGCATGACCTGTGCAAAGAGGAGGCTCGTCAGCGGGGTCAGGTTGGCGGGCTTGAGCACCATGGTGCAACCGGCGGCAACGGCGGGGGCAATCTTGCGGGTGGCCATGGCCAGCGGGAAGTTCCACGGAGTGATCAACAGGCAGGGACCCACGGGCTTCTTCTGGACCAGGAGGCGGTTCTTGCCGTCCGGGGCTGCCGAGTAGCGGCCGGAGACACGGACTGCTTCTTCGGAGAACCAGCGCAGGAACTCAGCGCCGTAGGTTACTTCACCGCGGGCTTCGGCCAGGGGCTTGCCCATTTCGAGGGTCATCAGCAGTGCGAAGTCTTCGGCGCGCTCGGTCACCATGTCGAACGCCCGGCGCAGGATTTCGCCGCGTTCGCGCGGTGCCGTGCGGGCCCAGTCGGCCTGGGCAGCAGCAGCTGCGTCCAGGGCAGCGGCGCCGTCTTCCGGACCGGCGTCGGAGATGCTGAGCAGCACCTTGCCCGTGGCAGGGTCCTCAACATCAAAGGTCTTTCCGGATCCCGCGGGGCGCCACTGACCGTTGATCAGCAGGCCAGTAGGGACGGAAGCCAGCAGTTCGCTTTCGCGTTCAACCGTGACAGTCATGGCGACTCCTTCGTCTTGGGTGCTTTGGAGTGTTGCACCACTAGGGTTCCTTGCCAGAAGTGGCTTGAATTACTGCCACGGTACTGCCCGGCCGGAAGGAGTGTCTACGCCTGTGCGCACTGCACGGTGGCCCCGTAATTGTGCAGCTGCACAGCACTTCCTAGCGCGCCGCCAGGACCGCCGCGTAGAGTTCGCGCTTGCTGATGCGGGCGTCTTCGGCAACTGCGGCCACGGCCTCTTTCAGGCGGATGCCTTGGGTTACCAGCTCATTGACAGCCGCCACGTGGTCTTCCGGCTTTCCGGGCGCCTGTTCAGGTGCACCGCCCACCACCACGGCAATTTCCCCACGGACCTCGTTGTTCTCGGCCCATTCCAGGAGTTCGCGCAAGGACCCGCGGATGACTTCCTCGTAGGTTTTTGTCAGTTCACGGCACACCGCTCCACGCCGCTCCGGGCCAAACCGCTCGTGGAGGGCACGCAACATCACTTCGAGCCGGTGCGGGGCCTCGAAGAACACCATGGTGCGGCGTTCGTCGGCCAGCTCGCCCAGCCGGGAATTCCGCTCCCCGGGTTTTCGGGGCAGGAAGCCTTCAAAACAGAAGCGGTCTGTCGGGAGGCCGGACAACGCCAGGGCAGTCAGCACAGCCGAGGGGCCGGGAACAGCGGTGACGGTCAGGCCCGCGGCAACAGCGCCTTCGACCAGACGGAAGCCGGGGTCGGAAACCGCCGGCATGCCCGCGTCACTGACCATGAGGATGCTCTTGCCCTCGCGCACCTGGTCCAGGAGTTCGCCGGTCTTGGCCACCTCATTGTGCTCGTGGTAGCTGATCACGCGGCCGGATACCTCAACGCCAAGGGCCTGGACCAGGCGATGGAGCCGGCGGGTGTCCTCCGCAGCGATGATGTCCGATGTGCCCAGGAGCTCGATCAGCCGCGAGGATGCGTCGCCCACATTTCCGATCGGTGTGGCGGCCAGGACGATCCTGCCAATACCGGGGGTGCCCCGCTCCGGAGACTGCACGGTTTCCCCTGCGGAAAATTCGTCATCCAAGGGGTTCTCAACAGGGGTGCTGCGTTCTTCGTCCACTTGCCAAGCCTACTGCCCCGGCCAGCCGTTCAAAGGCAGTTCCGGTTTCTCCCAAGGACGGAAAGGTAGCATGGGGCGGGTGAACCAGTCGTCCGTTCCTGCCACCGATTCCGGAACTGCCGAGACGCCGGTCCCCTCCCGGGACACCGACGGAACGGCGGCCGCTGACACAAAAGAACCGGTAAGGGAACTGACTACTTGGGAGCTCCCGCAAAACCACCGAAAGGACGCCCGCCTTAAGCCGCGCGGGCTGGAGCGGCAATCCTGGATTGCACGGCCGGCTGAAGCCTTCACCTCAAAGAGCCTCCGGAACCGCCTTATTGGCGGCATTCACAGCTGGCGGGACTACCCGCCGTCGTTGCGTCTCTGGTTCTGGCTCATCCCTGCCCTGACCGCCGTCCTGGCCGGCGTACTCCGCTTCGTCCGCCTTGAGGTTCCGCACAGCCTCGTGTTCGATGAGACCTACTACGTCAAGGACGCCTACTCCTACCTGGTGAGTGGCTACGAACGGAGCTGGCCGGCCAAGGCCAATGATTCCTTCAACGCGGGCAACCCCGACGTCCTCCTGAACAGTCCTGAGTATGTAGTCCACCCGCCTGTGGGCAAGTGGATGATTGCGTTCGGCATGTGGCTGTTCGGAGCAGACAACCCCTTAGGGTGGCGCTTCGGGGCGGCTCTCATCGGAACACTGACGGTTTTCCTGGTGTCCCTGATCGCGCTCAAGCTCTTCCGCTCCCACACCCTCGGTTTGGTTGCCGGAGTGCTGCTTGCAGTGGACGGCCACCACCTGGTGCTCTCCAGGACATCCTTGCTGGATATTTTCCTGGCCTTCTGGATCCTGGCGGCGTTCGGCGCCTTGCTGTTGGACCGCGACGACGGCCGCCGTCGTCTGGCTTCCCGGCTCGCCGCGCAAGCGGCTGCTTCGCCCGGCGGGGTGCCATCCCCGCTTCAGCTCCTCTCCGGTCCATGGCTGGGAATGCGTTGGTGGCGCCTGGTGGCGGGCCTTTGCCTCGGCTTGGCGGTGGGCACCAAGTGGTCCGCGCTCTCCTTCGTGGCCGTGTTCGGTCTGATGACGGTCTTTTGGGACATGAGTGCCCGCAGGATTGCAGGAATCCGGAGCTGGGCCAGCGCGGCGATTATCAAGGACGGCATCGCGGCGTTCTTCACCATCATCCCCGTCGCGTGCGTGACGTACGTGGCCACCTGGACCGGGTGGTTCCTGTCCAAGGACGCCTATTACCGCCAATGGGCTGCCACCAACCCGTCGCCCGGCTGGGACTGGCTGCCCAACCCGATTCGCTCCCTGGCGCACTACCACCTGGAGGCGTACAAGTTCCATCAGGGCCTCAGCTCGGACCACCCTTACGAATCGAGTCCCTGGACGTGGCTGGTGATGGGCCGGCCCACGTCCTTCTACTACCAGGCCCCCAAGCAGGGCACGTCCGGTTGCGTCGTTGAAACGTGCTCCTCGGCGATCCTTCCAGTCGGAAACCCCGTCGTGTGGTGGGGCGGAACCATTGCCCTGGTCATCCTTCTTTTTTGGTGGGCGGGCCGGCGTGACTGGCGTGCCGGAGCCATCCTGGCCGGGGTTGCCGCAGGCTATCTCCCGTGGTTCATGTATCCGGAACGCACCATGTTCGTCTTCTATGCAGTGTCCTTCGAGCCCTTCCTGGTCCTTGCCCTCACCTACGTCCTCGGCCTGGCGCTGGGGCGGAGCAACGATCCACCCTGGCGGCGCCGCTCAGGGCTGTACGTCGTGGGTCTCGTGGTGATGCTCGCTGTGATTGCCACGGCATTCTTCTACCCCGTCCTGACCGCAGAGGTCATCAGTTACCAGGACTGGCGGATGAGGATGTGGATGCCTTCATGGATTTAGGCTGATCCATGGAAGAAATGCGCGGGCAACGGCACACAGCCAAGCCCAGGAAGCGAGGAGGGTCGTGAGGGAAGCAAGCACAGAGCTTCTGGTGGAGGCCGATGAGGACAGCAACGTCACGGACCTCCTCCTGGAACGGTGCACCAAAGATCCCTTCGGCATCCTCTATGCCCACAAGACACCCAACGGCTGGTTGAACGTCACGGCATCCCGGTTCCTGGCCGACGTCAGCGCACTCGCCAAGGGCTTGATTGCAGGAGGGCTCAACCCCGGAGATCCGGTGGCTGTCCTCTCCCGCTCCAGCTTTGAGTGGACGCTGGTGGATTTCGCCATTTGGATGGCCGGCGGGGTCACCGTTCCTATTTACGAGACGTCATCGGCAGGCCAGATCGAATGGATCCTGGTGGACTCCGGAGCCCGCCGCGTCTTCGTCGAGGACACAGCCAAGGCTGAACTGGTCCGGTCTGTGGTGGACAAGTCGGCCGCCCTGGGTGATGACCTGGTCAATATCATCCGCATGGAACACGAAGGTGAGGCACCGCACCTGACCAGCGTATCCGCCGTCGGGACCGGCATCACCGACACTGAGCTGGAACGGCAACGCAGCGCCGCGAACCTTGCCGATGTCGCATCGATTGTCTACACCTCCGGCACCACGGGCAGGCCAAAGGGTTGCGAAATCACCCATGGCAACTTTGTCCGCATCACCCGCAACGTCATTCCCTTCCTGCCTGAACTGCTCATGCAGCCGGGGGCAAGAACCCTGATGTTCCTGCCGTTGGCCCATGTCCTGGCGCGGGCAGTGCAGGTGGTCTCAATGACCGGCGGGATCACCATGGGCCACAGCGCAGGAGCGAGCGGGTTGATGGATGACCTCGGCGCCTTCAAACCGACGTTCCTGCTGGCTGTCCCCCGCATCTTCGAAAAGGTCTACGCAGGAGCCGGGCACAAGGCTGCCATGAGCGGCAAAGGGCGGCTCTTCGCCGCGGCGTCGTCAACGGCTGTGGAGTATTCGACGGCGGCGGACCTCGCCTCGCGCGGGCAGGGCACCGGGCCCGGCTGGACGTTGCGCGCCAAGCATGCAGTGTTCAACAAGCTCCTCTACCCCAAGGTCCGCGAGGTCTTTGGCGGGGCCGTAGGCTACACGGTCTCCGGTGCAAGCCCGCTCAGCCTTCGGGAGAACCATTTCTTCCATGGTGCCGGCGTTCCCGTCCTGGAAGGCTACGGGCTGACCGAAACCACTGCCCCCTGCACAGTCAACACACCCAGCATGTTCCGCGTCGGCACCGTAGGCATTCCACTCCCCGGGACCACCATCCGGATAGCCTCCGACGGAGAAATCCTGGTGAAGGGCATCGGCGTCTTCAAGGGTTACCACAACAACCCGGCCGCCACGGAGGCAGCGTTCGTCGACGGGTTCTTCCGCACGGGAGACCTCGGCGAGCTCGACCAGGACGGGTTCCTCACCATCACCGGCCGCAAGAAGGACCTGCTGGTCACTGCCGGTGGCAAGAACATCGCCCCGGCACCGCTGGAGGAGAAGCTCCGTGAACACCAACTGGTGGGCCAGGCAGTGGTCGTCGGCGATGGAAAGCCGTTCGTTGCCGCATTGATCGCCCTCGATCCTGAAGGACTTGCGGATTGGTGCGCGGAGAACAAGCTCGGTGCGCTGTCCCTCCAGGAAGCATCCACAGACCCGCGGGTCCGCGCTGAAGTGCAGTCCGCCGTTGATGAAGCCAACAGGCTGGTGTCCGCCGCAGAGTCCATCCGGAAGTTCGACTTCATCACCAGCGAACTCACCGAAGAATCAGGCCACCTCACGCCGTCGCTGAAGCTGAAGCGCGATGTGGTGACGAACGACTTCGCCAAGCTGGTGGAGAAGCTCTACGCAAAGTAGCGCCACCTGCGCTGAACGCAGTCTTACCGCTTGGTGGTTGCTGAATCCTTGGTGGGGTCTGCAGCCTCGGCCTCAACATCGGCAGATTCGTTGGCATCCGCCGATTTGGCTCCCAGACCGCGACGACGGCGTGTGGGCCACGTCAGGATGAAGGTCACCGTGGCTGCCAGGAACACCAGGGCACCGATGACGATTCCGGCATCGACCCAGAACTGGCCGGGGAAAAGGCGGATGAGCGTATCCTCGAGCGAGAAAGTCCAGGTGCCGCTGGCGAAGAAGATGCGGTGGAACTCGGTGAAGAACTGCTGCCAGCTCAGGACCGCCAACACGGCAAGACCGATGATGATCACCAGCGTGACGATCGAGCCGGCGAACAGGCCGCGGCGGACACCGCCGTCGCTCTTCTTCCGGAGGTACATGATGGCGATGAAGCTCAGGATGATCAGCAGGAGGCCGGCCCCGAAGGAAGACAGTATGACCAGCTTGACGTCGGCCATGTGTGAAACTTCGGAGTCCTTGAACAGCTGGTTGCCGTCCTCATGGACCAGGCCGCCCAGGTACCGCGGACCCGCCCAGTTGCTGAGGTAGTCCACTGCATAGGAGCCGTAGGTCATGCGGTCTTCGGTGCTGAACCCGTAGCCGTCCCCGGGGAAACCCGGCCGGTTGTACTCGATCCAGAGGAACAGGGGGCTGGCTACTGCACGGACGGCAAGCACCAGCAAGATGATGGGGAAGAAAATCGCGAGCAGCACTTGGAAGATGCGGGGCGCCAGCGGCTTCACCTTGGCCGCTTGCTCGCGCTCTGCGTTGCGGCGGGCAACTTCCTCTTCGGGCGGACGGAGCTGAAGGGCCGATGTCGGTAACGGCTCCGAGTGCGACGCGCCGCCGGTTGGTTTGCCGGCAGGGGAAGAACCTGCGAACAGCGGGGGCTCGGGCTCAGTTTCCGCAGCTTCGGCGGCCTTGCGGCCAGCGCGGCTTTCGGGCTGGGTTCCCGTCGGGGCCGCGGGCTGGGATCCAGTGCGGCTTTCGGGTTGGGATCCAGTCGGGGCCGAGGACGCCGGCTGGGCTTTAGTAGCTGCATCGGCTGGGGCGGAGTTCCCCGCAGCCGACGTGGCGCCGGACGATGCGGGCTTCATCCATTCGAAGGCCGGTTCATCGGGATCGTCGTGGACGTCCGTGTCCGGTTCTTGTGGTTTCGGGCTCTTGTCGCTCACAGCGGTTTCACTTCCGTAGGCATCGACCGGCCACTGCGTGCTGCCGGATTCTTGTCTGCATTCGAGCCTACAGTCCGCCCTTGCACCGAAACAGGAGCCACCCCGCCGTCGGCAAGATTGAAACGTAACTGTAAGGTGCCTACGCAGCTATGCCCCGGTATCCGGCGTCGTTCGTTTCCAGGTCTCCCGTTTCCCCGGCGCGGAAGGCACGTCCGCCCAGCAGCAGTGCGTACACCCAGTAGGCGGCGAGGACCATCGCCCCAATGGTGATCTTCGCCCACACCGGCAAAGGGCTGGGCGTCACGAATGCTTCGACGACGCCGGAGACAAGCAGCACCAGAACCAGTCCCAGCGCAACGGTCACCAAGGAGCGGCCTTCCTCCGCAACAGCCTGGAGCCGGGTTCTCGGGCCCGGCTGGACCATGGCCCAGAAGATCCTTAATCCGGCTGCGCATGCAATGAAGACGGCCGTCAGTTCCATCAGGCCATGCGGAAGGATGTAGCTGAAGAAGATGTCCAGCTTCCCGGTCGCCACGAAGACTCCGGCCGCGGCTCCTACCGCCTGGGCGTTGAGGAAGAGGATCATGGGCACCCAGAATCCGGTGATGCCGAAGGCAACAGCCTGCGCGGAGATCCAGGCGTTGTTGGTCCACACGGCGCCGGCGAATGATGCTGCGGGGTTTTCGGAATAGTAGTCGATGAAGTCGTCCTCGACGTACCGGCGGATATTGTCGTCGCTGCCGAATACCGCCCGCAAGGCCTCCGGCGAGGTACCGATCCACAACGCATACGCCCCACCCACCGCCAGAAAGAAAAGTCCGCACCACACGGTCAGCCAGCGGATTCGGTAGAAAGCCGCAGGCAACGCGATCACAAAGAAGCGGGCCAGGTCTTCCATGAAGTTGGATCTGGCCCCTGTAAACCGGGTACGTGCCTGGGCCAAGGCTGCGGACAGGGACGACGACAAGGCCGATTCCGGCGCCACGGAACGGATCAGCGACAGGTGCGCTGACACGGTTTGGTACAGCCGCAGCAACTCGTCGGCCTCTTCCCCGGTCAGCCGCCGTTTATGGGCCAGGTAAGTAAGCCTGGACCATTTGCTCCCGTTCACGGCTGAGAAGGCGTCGATGTCCACGGCTCCACCCTAGTCCCTGACGCGCGCGCGGCAGCGGGGACGCAGCTAGACTCAGTGCAGCAAAGGCAGGTCATGCCTTTCGCAGGGCAAAAAGCTACGAGAGAGGCGGCGCCCGGTTGAGTTCAATCGTCACAGGCGAGGCAGTGGTCCTTGAACTGCGCCCTGCCTCATTCGCCGCCCGCGCCCTGGGCCTGGTCCTGGACGTCATCGCGAACGTCGTGCTGCTCATCCTGCTGATCATCCTCGTCGGCTTCGCCGCCCCGGACCTGGACGCGGCCGCAACGCGGGCCATCATCCTGGCCTGCGTCGTTTTCTCGTTCGTCATCGTCCCGGTCACGGTGGAAACCCTCACCCGTGGTCGTTCCCTGGGCAAGCTTGCCGCAGGACTCCGCATTGTCCGCGACGACGGCGGTTCCATCCGGTTCCGGCATGCGGTTATCCGCGGGCTGCTCGGGTTCCTCGAAATCTACGTGACGTTTGGTGGACTCGCCATTGGTGTGGCGCTGTTCAGCGAGAAGTCCAAACGGTTGGGTGACATCGTGGCCGGAACATACTCCCTTCGCCAGAGGGTTCCTGTGGAACCGCGTATCCTGCCTGCCGCGCCACCGTATCTTCAAGGGTGGGTGGCCATGGCCGACATTGGGCGTATCCCGGACAATACCGCGCGCCGTGCGGCGACCTTCGTCCAACAGGCTTATCGGATGGCGCCGGCATCGCGAACCAACATGGCCATTGCCTTGGCTTCCGAACTTGCCAGCTATGTGGCTCCGCCCCCGCCGGCAGGAACCATGCCCGGAGACTACATCGGGGCAGTCCTGGGCGAACGCCGGAACCGGGAGTACGAGCGGCTCAAGCGTGCCGAGCAGCGCAATCTGGCCACCGGTGAAAGGCTCCGCAAGCTGCCGTTCACGGAGCGCTGACTTTGCCTGGTCCTACCTTTGGGCGTAGCTTGCCCATGGAATATTCCAGTCACCGAAGCCTTCGAGCGGCTCGACGGCGGGGGCGCCGGTGTTGAGGATCTGCACGACGTCGCCGGTCTTCATGTTGTTGAAGAACCAGGCGGCATCCTCAGGCAAGAGACCCACGCAACCGTGCGACACATTGGCGCGTCCAATGGCACCCCAGGCGGCCTCCAAAGCCTGGTGAACATAGACGCCGGACCACGTCAGCCGGTTGGCGTACTCCACCACCAGCGGCGGATAATAGCCCTTGTCCCCCGGCTTCAGCCCGATGGTCCCGGCGTTGAAGTTGGAGTGGCGTTCCTGCTCCATGATCACCGCATAGCCCGTGGGCGAGAGCCAGTCCTCCCCGCCCAGGGACACCGGCGCTGTGTGTGCCAGCTTGCCGTCGATGTACACGTTCATGGTCTTGGTGGTGTCGTCAACCACGGCTATGCGCTGCGGACCGGTGGTGAAGGTGGACGTGACATCCCCGTTGCCGATCATTCCGTTGCCGAAGTCGACGCCCAGGAGCTTCATGTCCACGGTGACAGTGGTTCCCGCGGCCCAGAAGGCTTCGGGCCGGATGCGCACTTTCTTGTCCGAGTACCAGTGCCACGCCACCGGCTGTCCCGAGGAGACAGTGATGGCAACGCGCTTTTCCATGGCGGCCTTGTCCAGGACCGGTTCACTGAAGTTGATCTCGATCGGTTGCCCTGAACCTGCCACGGTGCCGTTGCGGGGGTAGATGGACGCATCCGCTTCATAGGCTGCCGAGACGGTGGTGAAAGTCTGGTTTCTGGTGGTTTCCTTGCCGGCAGAGTCAGCCACCGTGAAGGAGTAGTTGTATTGGGTCTTGAACTTCAGGACCTCCAGCGTTGTCCAGGTGCTGCCGTCCGGACTGATCTTCCCTTGCACGGGAGCGCCCCCGTCGGCAGGAACCAGGCGGACATCCTTGATTTTCCCGTTGACGGCTTTCACCTGCGGGCCGACCACCGGATTCCACTCCACTGCGCCATCGAGCGGAGTGACGCCCAGTTCAACGGGCTTGGCCTCGGGAGCGGCCGACTGCACCGTTCCGGCGTCGTTGGAGGCGGAGCCCGGCAGGAGGCCGGGGACGGTGGCCACACCGATTCCGCCGGCGGCGATGGCCGCGCAGATCCCGATGATGGCAACGACCTTGCCTGTTTTCCGCTTTGCGACTTCGGTCATGGTTCCCGTCTTCCTGTCCCCCGGCAGCTTTACTGAACAGTCAATTTTAGCCGAAAGGCCGGCCACGCAGGTTCGCGTGTCCGGCCTTCCAGTTCTTGTCACAAGGCTTAGTAGCGGTAATGCTCCGGCTTGTAGGGCCCGGCGACGTCGAGGCCCAGGTATTCGGCCTGTTCCTTGCTCAGTTCGGTCAGCTCTACGCCAAGCGCGTCAAGGTGGAGGCGTGCCACCTTCTCGTCAAGGATCTTCGGCAGGACGTAAACCTGCTTCTCGTACTCCCGCTCGCCGGCAGGCTGGTCGTGCTTGGTCCAGAGTTCGATCTGCGCGATGGTCTGGTTGGCGAAGGAGTTGCTCATCACGAACGACGGGTGGCCCGTGGCGTTGCCGAGGTTCAGGAGGCGGCCTTCGGAGAGCACGATGATGGAGCGCTCGTTGTCCGTTCCGGAGTCGAAGACCCATTCGTGGACCTGCGGCTTGATTTCGACCTTCTTGACGCCGGGAAGCTTGGCAAGGCCGGCGATGTCGATCTCGTTGTCGAAGTGGCCGATGTTGCCCACGATCGCCTTGTTCTTCATGCCCACCATGTGCTCGGCCAAGATGACGTCCTTGTTGCCGGTGGTGGTGATGAAGATGTCACCCTGCGCCAGAACCGTCTCCAGCTTGGCCACTTGGTATCCGTCCATGGCGGCCTGCAGGGCACAGATGGGGTCGATCTCGGTGACCACGACGCGGGAACCCTGGCCCCGGAGCGCCTCGGCCGCACCCTTGCCGACGTCGCCATAGCCACAAACGACGGCGACCTTGCCGCCCATGAGGACGTCGGTGGCGCGGTTGATGCCATCAGGGAGGGAGTGGCGGATGCCGTATTTGTTGTCGAACTTGCTCTTGGTCACGGAGTCGTTGACGTTGATGGCCGGGAAGAGGAGCTTGCCCTGCTCGGCGAGCTGGTACAGGCGGTGGACACCCGTGGTGGTCTCCTCGGTGACGCCCTGGATGCGGGCCGCGGTCCGCGTCCACTTCTGCGGGTCCTCGGCAAGCGTGCGGCGAAGGACGTCCAGGATGATGCCGTATTCCTCGGGGTCCTCTTCTGTTGTGGCCGGGACAGCCCCGGCGGCTTCGAACTCAACGCCCTTATGCAGCAGGAGCGTTGCGTCGCCGCCGTCGTCGAGGATCATGTTGGGGCCCAGCTCCGGGTTGCTGTCGGCACCCGGCCAGGTGAGGATCTGCTCTGCGGTCCACCAGTACTCTTCCAGGGTTTCGCCCTTCCAGGCGAACACGGGAACACCCTGCGGGTCTTCCGGAGTTCCCTTGCCAACCACGACGGCGGCCGCGGCCTCGTCCTGGGTGGAGAAAATGTTGCACGATGCCCAGCGGACTTCGGCGCCCAAAGCGGTGAGGGTCTCGATCAGCACGGCAGTCTGCACGGTCATGTGCAGCGAGCCGGCAATCCGGGCACCCTTCAGGGGCTGGGAGGCGCCGAATTCTGCGCGCAGCGACATCAGGCCCGGCATTTCGTGTTCGGCGAGGCGGATCTGGTGGCGTCCGGCCTCGGCCAGGGAGATGTCGGCTACTTTGTAGTCAAAAGTCATGGGTGTCCTTCGATGTACCTTGTGGAATTCGTGTCTTGGGAGAATCAGGCGTCGGCGGCCGGAAGAAGGTCCGGCGGCAGGAGCAGGGGAATTCCGTCTTCGATTCCGTAACGGACCTTGTTGCCGGCGGCGTCCGCCTCGGTGGAGACGAGCTCCTCGCCTTCCTGCACCAGCGCGGACCCTGTCACCGGGCAACGCAGGATGGACAACAGTTCAGGACTTACCTTTGGCATGGTGAATGCTCCCTGGATGGCGCCGGGCATGGCGCCACGGGCTGATTATTCTGCAGGTTCCAGCCTACCGCGCGGGACTAAGCGTCACGGAGCCGGCGAAATATTGCTCCGGACCCGGGCCGCCCGCCGGGTCAGGAAGGTTCGCGCAGGACCCTCAGGTGTCCCCGTCGGGTGCCCTCAACAGCGGCAGGCGGTTCCACCGGGGTGCGCGGGGTACGGGACGGGCTTTCCGGTGCTGCGGATGCGGCTTCCCGCACTGCGTTCGCAAGGGCCAGCAGATCATCCGGGCCCGGCTGCGGCGGGGTGCCCGGCATGGCCAGGCGAAGCACTTCCCATCCCCGCGGGACGGTCAGCGTTTCCGCATGCTGGGCACAGAGGTCATAGGCGTGGGGTTCGGCGTACGTTGCCAACGGGCCCAGAACGGCGGTCGACTCGGCATAGACGTACGTCAAAGTAGCTACCGCTGACTGGCGGCAGGCTGATCTTGAACACTGGCGAATAGCACCCACAACATCCCAGATTAGCCGCAGTTGGCCCCTGGAGCGTGCATTGACGGGCACAGCAGGCCGCATTTCGGCTCCGAAGCAGGGCCCGACGGCGGCGCCGGCCCCATGATGTCGCGCTGGCGGTTGGGCGGGACTACAGTCGTTGTATGCAGTCACAGCCACAGGTTCCTGGCTTCACCATCCAGTGGAATGAGGCCAACGGCAGTCAGGCCACTGACCCTGCTGCGCAAGCCCCCCGCGGGTTCCGGCGGCGCCGTCGCAACCGTCATGGGCGGGGCCTGCGGGGCGAGCTGATGCTCCCCAACCTTCCGGGCTTCCGGTCCCGCTCCGAGCGCTTCGATGACATGGTGCTCGACTCGGCCGAACGGCTGCAGGAGATGTGGGGCCAGCAACTCGATGGCGTGCTCTTTGCCGTGGATGAGATCCCGCCCCGGTTGGAGCAGCTGGTCGCCGAACGCACGGCAGCGCCCATGGGGGCATACACGCCGGCCCGCGGAGGCGAACCTCCCATGATCACGGTGTACCGGCGGGTTGTTGAACAGGCTGCGGGCACCCGCGAGGAACTCCAGGACCTGGTCCATGACGTTGTGGTGGAGTACACGGCCGAGATGCTCGGAGTGCCACCTGAGACGCTCGACCCCGTGTACCGCCGTCGTTATCAGTAGCACGGTGTGCCGGCAGCCTCAAGCCGGACTGCACCGCGTACCGAACCGGCTGCAGGCCGCTCAGTAACCGACCGTGACGGGCACCTTCCGCAGGCCGTCCGCGGCGTCCTGAATGGCCAGCACGGCCACGTCGGGACGGTCTTTGTTTCCCAGGACCACGGAACCGTAGACGGGACCACCTTCAGCTGAAACCACGTAACCCGCTACCGCAGCACCGCCCGACGTGGCCGGGAGCTCGATCAGGGACGTCGTGCCGCCGGACATATCGACGTCCACGGACTTCCCGACCTTGCCATCGGCGGTCACCGGGGCATAGCTCACGGTTGCCCGCCCTTCCGGCACCCCGAAACTGAAGAAGCTCTGGCCCGCGCGCGGAGCAGCTACCAAGTGCTGGCTGCCCAGGCGGGAAGCGGAAGGGGACCAGGCAAAGTCGGCCGGCGAGTCAGCCTTGGCTCCCCGGACAACGCGGGTGGAGGCCACGAACGCCACGTCCGAGCTCGCCGTGACGGTGTAACTGCCGGAAGGAAGTCCGTCCAGTTTCAACGACGCAACAGTGCCGCCCTTCACGGTCACCACTCCTCCGTCGGGGATTTGCCGTTCTCCGTTGGCGCCGTAGACCTTCACCTGCACCACGGCGTCACTGGAGCCCGGAACGGCCAGTTGGAGCGACGGGACAGCATCGGTGAAACCTGGCTTCCCGCCGAGTGCCTGAACAGCTGCGGCATCCTGGATATCGACGCCGGACATCACCTGAAGCGTGGACGGCGCCGTGCCGGGTGAGAGGAAGTCAACGCCGCCGGGGACAAGCCCCCGCAGGGCGCTCTGCTGGATGGTTCCGGCCACGGGCCCGCCGGTACTGCGGACGTGCACCGCCAGTTCCGACTCGTTCGGGGCCAATCCGGCCAGGTTCACCGAGCGTGTGGTCCCGGGCGCGACCAGGAGGCCCCTGGCGCCGGGGGCTTGGATCTGCCCCTGGGCACCAAAGAGGTCCAGGCTGACCGTGGCAGGGGTCTCGGATGCATTGCTGAGATTGAGCACCGCAGTCCGCCCCAAAGCCGTGTTGGCGCCGAGCAACCATGAGTCGTTTCCGGGTTGCTGGCACTGCGCGGCTGCCATGCCCCGCAGGTCACCGTCCGTGGCCGAATAGCTGAGGTTTGCAGACAAGGAGGCCTGTTCGTTGCCGATCGGATCCGCGCCCACCACTGCCGGGGACGTCACGGATGTGATGGAAGCAACGGCTGCGGCCAGCACGGGCGGACCCGGCGTGGGCGAGGGCGTGCTGGCGGGAGCCTGGGCGATCCTGGCTATGCCCTTGCCGTCCAGGGACGTGACGTTGCTGCCGGGGACCGTTCCGGCCGGATTGCTGAGGACGACGGCGTTGAGCGCACTCGTCGCGGTTGTCGATACCGGGCTGAAGTCGGCATCGGTATCCACATCGGTTCCAGTGACCAACCGGGCAGGCTCAGGGCAGACGCCAAGCGACCGCCCGGCAGGGACATCGGCTTGCTTCACTTCGACGTTGCTGCTGCCCGTTGGCCCGGGAACCATTCCGGATGCTGCCACCGCGCCTCCCCCGGCGGCCAGGATCACCATCGCGGACACCACCCCGCCGACAACGCCCTTGTTGGAACCGCGCCGGCTCTTGGAATTGCGCCGGTTGTCCCGGCCCGCTTTCTCCTGTTCGTCAGACACTGCTGTACTCCTTACGGAGGGAAACTTCGTCCCTTGTCATGCCGGTCCGGGAACGGCGGGCGGGTACGGGTACGGCCAGGAGTGCCGTGAGCCCGAATACCACTACCTGCAGGATTCCCAGCCATAGGGCCCAGGGGTTGGTGTGGCGAATTTCAAGGTGCCCGCCGGTGGCGGGAAGTTCGAAGGCCTGGGACCAGCCGGACGTCGTGGCAGGGAGCTCCTTGCCGTCCAACCACGCCTTCCAGCCGGTGTCGAAGCGCTCAGCGAGTACTACCTTGCGTCCCGGGTCGCCTGGAGGCACGTCCCCGGCCACGCTCACGTCCTCGGAAGGCAGGGCACCGATCACGGTGTCCTTGGCATCAATGATCCTTGCGCGGACTGCGGTGTCCGAGACCGTGGTGGCCGCCGCTCCGCGCGGAGTGACGCGCCACAGCCATCCCGCTTCGGTTTGCCCCACAGCAACAAGTCCGGGGACTGCGTCGATCCGGCTGGCGGTCAGTTGCGCGGCGCTGTCCGCAGTCTTGAGGACCACGAAACCTGCGCCGAGTTGTTCCAGATCAGCACGTGGATCCACCCCCGTGCTCGCGACGATCGTCGCTACGGCCCTGCGGAGCGAGGCGGTTGCGGCGTCGTCGGTGTTCATTTCCTCCCGGCCCGGCGCACCGCTGATGGTGCGGGCCGAGGCGATCGTGGAAAGGCTGTCCAGAGTGGTGCCGGCGCCCCGCATCAATGACGACGTGAACTCGCCCTGCTCGCCGCTGGTGATAACCAGCGTCCTGGTCCGCTCGGGTCCCACGCCGCGGTCGACGGCGGTGGCCGGCAGGGTGGCGGTCTCCACCGCCCGGACCTGTCGTGAAGCGCCGAGTGAGGCGGCCGCACCGGCCTCCGCACGTTGGGTCGTCGGGGCATCCGATTGCAGGACATTCTGGGCTACCCAAGCGCCCATGCCGGCCAACGGGCCGGACAACAGGACGGCGACGGTGACACCCGAGACGGCTCCGCGCAGCGATGGCTTCCAACGCCCTGCACCCGCGGACCGGGACGTGCCGAAGATGCGGTCGGCGCCGATCATCGCAGCACCCAACAGCAGTACCCCGGCCGCCGAAACAGCCGGTCCTGTGAAGGGGCCGGCCAGTACGTTGTTGTTCACGCCCGTAGCCACATGCCCGAACAACCAGCTGCAGGCAAGAGTGGCCAGGGCGGCCAGCCAGAAAATACGGGCCAGGACCATGCGCTCACCGGGCAGGAACAAGGCGACGACAGCAAGCACCAGCACCGGGACGCCGATCAGCAATGCAAGGATCAGGGCCCAGGGAACCGACCCCGGTCCAAAGAGCCCCAGACCGGTTAGTCCGCCGTCGACGTCGAACGCCAGCGGCTGCCCAAGGAGTTGCTGCCAAAGCGGTGCCGCTTCAAAGAACCGGGGCACGCCGGGATCGGCGAGCAAGGAGCGGGGGCGGTCCGCGGCGGAAATCGCATACGGGATGAAGAGTGCGGCGCTGGGCAGAAGCGACCACCACAGCGTTTTCCCCCGACGTCCCAAAACAACGGCAGCCAGGACGATGGCTACGGCGATGGGCCCCAGCAACGAGGGAGCTGATGCCGTAATGGCAGCCATGACCAGGCCCGCTGCAGCAGCTGCTGTCCATGAGGGCACTCCGTTGACCCCGGGCTTGCTTCGGCCCGGGGCGGGACGGCGGGCGGGGAGTTGGTGCCGGCCACCGTTGGCCAGTGCTGAACCGGACGCCCGCAACAGCGCCAAGAGCAGCAAGGGCATCAGGACATGTGCCACGAGGGCACCAAGACGGCCCTCGTTGACGGCAATCAGAAGTGCAGGCGCGCTCCCCCAGACAAGGGCCGCTACCATCCTGAAACGGCGGAGCCTGGTCAACGCACCAACGGCGAACCAAGCGCCCAGTGCGGACAGGGGCAGGGCCAGGACCAACAGCCAGCTCATCGCTGCGTTGCCGTCGCCACCGCCCAGGATGGAGATCGCCCACAGAACGTATCCGAACGGATCACCATGGCCGGGCAATCCGGCGCCCAACGAAATCCACCACGTGGAGGCGTTGTCCCACATGGCTCCCGGAGTCGCGGACACCGGCAGTAGGCTTCCTCCTGTAACTGCTCCCGTGCGGAGAAGCCCGAGAAGTCCCACCATCGATGCGGCAAGGGTGACGAGGACCGCTGCCACCGCTCCCGTTCCCACCCAACCGCGCTCGTTCGTGGCCAGTGCCGCGAAGTCGTCCGTGGAGTCTCCGCTGGGTTCGGGTGCCAGGAGATCGGAGACCTCTTGGCGCTCTTCAGGGGGTCGGATGGCTTCCAGCAGCGAACGCCGGTGCGCGCGGACCTCGCGCGAGGAGCGTTGGAGTCCCCGGACCACGGTCCGGTGCAGGCTCCGCGTCCGGGCGGCTGAGCGTCGGCTTCGCACCACTGCCATTGGACGGGCAAGGGCGGAAACCGTGGAGGTGAATTGCGAGAAGCCGTAGCCGGGTTCCTTCACCAGGATGCTGAGGACCAGGCGCAGCAAAGAGCCCAGCAGCGCGCCCACAGCGTGGAACGGCACTTTCCACCAGGCAGTGTGTTTGAGGCGGAGGTGGATCTGGGCCTTGCGGGCAGCCGCGGAGGTTCCCAGACCGTTGGGGCGGTGCTCCACGTGGAACATCCGTGCGCTGGGAACAACAACCACACGGTTGCCTGCAAGCCAGTTCCGCCAGCAGAAGTCGACGTCATCGCCACTCCCGGGCAGTGCGGGGTCGAAGCCGCCAAACTGCTCCCAGACGTCGCGTCGGATCAACATGCCTGCCGAATTGACTGCGAAGGTGTCGGTGCGGGCATCGTATTGGCCCTGATCCACCTCGTCAGCGTCGATCAGCGTCAGGCGTTCTGCCCATCGGCTCGTGGACAAGCCCACATCAACCAAGTGCCGCTCGTCGTCCCAGCCCAACTGCTTGCAGCCGGCAACTGTTACCGACGTAGTCCGCTCAACGGCGTGGAGGAGTTCCGCCAGCGCATCCGGGGCCGGGGCCGCGTCATCATGAAGCAGCCAGATCCATTCCGTTGTTTCCGACGACGTTGATCCGGCGGGAGCCAACTGCTCCAATCCGGACCGGACGGCAGAACCAAACCCGGCTTTTGCGTGGTGGTGAAGTTCCACCACGTTGGCATCGCCGAGCACATTACGGAGCAGTTCCGCCGAATGGTCGGTCGATCCCGCATCAACGCCAATGGCGGCATCTGCCGAACGCGTCTGGTTCGACAATGCCGCCAATGTCCTGGGGAGATAGTTCCCGCCGTCGTGCGCAACCACGACGGCGGTAACGTGCACTTCCTTAAGAATTAGACCGCTCGCTTCCTTAGCCGACGACGCTCACGCTCGGAGAGGCCGCCCCAAATGCCGAATCGTTCGTCGTTCGCGAGGGCGTACTCAAGGCACTGCGAGCGGACGTTGCACGCTCCGCAGACCTTCTTGGCGTCCCTGGTGGAACCGCCTTTTTCAGGGAAGAAGGCTTCGGGGTCGGTCTGTGCGCACAGCGCATCCGTCTGCCAGCCAAGCTCACCTTCATCATCGAAGTCAGCCTGCGTAGGCAACCCGATCCAGACAGGCTGCACCGGGTTTTCAAGCGGACGGCGCAACTCCATGGGTGGATCGTCAAGTTCGTCCTCGGCCGCGGCGGGGTCGTCCCCGATCAAGGCCTCGTGGGCTGCGAGGAGCGCCGTTGCCTGCTCCTCCAGCGATTGCTGCACGTTCTGGTTGTATTTCTCTGCCGCTTCGGGATCCGCCGGATCCACATACCAATCCCCGGGTACTTCCCGCGACCGGTATTTTACCGACGCGTGTTCTGCGACGACTGCATCTTCCTGGATACGCAACGCTTGCCCCATGGCGTCCCTCCTGATTTTGCAGCTGCTGCTTGGATGTTTTCCGATTCCCGGTGTTCGTTCCGGTCCTCTGTGCAGCGGCGTTTGATTACTAATTACACGTGTGTAACTAGCTGCCAGTCAAGCCGCACCGGGATAATAATCAAGAATCTGTAGAAACGTGGGCTGCGCCACGCCCAACGTTTTGGTACTGGTCCCCGGGCGTGGCGGAACCAAAACGAAAGCGTCGTCCTGCTTGCCGCCCGCGTACCCCGGCTTTCCGCGGATTCCCGCCACGGCTGCCGACCCCGCCAGCGAATGGACTAATCCCGGTGTGCGGCATTTCACACAGGGCATCCCGCTGCCAGTGCAACGCGTGCCAAGATGGACCCATGAGTATCCCGGCAGCCAACTTGATGTCCGCCCTGCGATCCGGCCACTCCACCTCGCCGAGGCTCACGTGGTACGGCCCCGACTCCGAACGGGTGGAATTGTCCGGCCGGGTCCTGGACAACTGGGTGGCCAAAACCAGCAACCTGCTGCAGGACGAACTCGACGCCGAACCGGGCACGGCCATCAGGATCGACCTCCCTGCGCACTGGAAGTCCTTTGTGTGGGCGCTGGCCGCTTGGCAGCTCGGCATGGAAGTTGTTCTGGACGGCTCAGCCGCAGATCTGCTGGTGACCAATGATCCCTCTGACCACACGGGCGCGGCATACGACGCTGTCGTGGCGGTACCCCTCGCGGCGCTGGCCATGAGCTGGCCGGGCGAGCTGCCCCCCGGCGTCGTTGACTACGCTGCCGAAGTGCGTTCCCACGGTGACGTGTTCATGGTGCACAACGAGCCCACCCCGGAACTCGCAGCCGTACGTGGCAACGCCGGCTATGCCCACGCGGATCTTATGGAACAGTTTGCGGAAGCCGCCGAGCCCGGCGTCCGCCTGCTGGTGCGGGCCTCCGAGGGACTGGAGTCCGGACTGTCGGCAGCTCTTGGCGCCTGGCAGGGGGACGGTTCAGTGGTGTTGGTGCACGAGGATGTGGATGTGACCGAACATCTGCTCGAGAACGAGCGCGTTAGCCGTTCGTAGGCCCGTCAACCGTTCTTTATACGGGGAAACTCGCCCGTGGGAGGTCCGGCGTGGCCGGCATCGGCGGTTCCGCTCTGGGCCTTGTGGTGGACCTCGAGGATCTCGTGGTCGTGCGAGAACTCGGGCTCTGCATCGAGTTCTTCGTTGAAGACCCAGAAACGGTAGGCGAAGAACCGGAAGATCGTCCCGAGGATCAAGCCCACTACGCTGCCGGCAATGAACAGTGATGGTTTGTCATTGAGGTTGAGGATGTACTTGGCAACCCACACGCAGCCCGACGCGATGAGGAGCCCGACGAAGTTCATCACGGCAAAGAGAATGGCCTCACGGACAACGTTCGCTTGCTTCCGGTGACGGAAGGTCCAGAACCTGTTGGCAATCCAGGAAAAAATACTCGCAACGATCGTCGCGATCGCCTTGGCCCAGACCTCGCTGCCGTGCATGGGACCCGAAAAGAGCCAAATGAAAACGGCAGAGTCAATGACGAAAGCTACACCTCCAACGGCGCCGAACTTGGCTACTTCGCGCCAGAAGAGCGAGGCAAGTCCGCGGATGCGATCTGCAAGTGTGGTGATCATGACCCTCCATGGCCGTTGAAAATTAGGGCCGGTGGGCCTCATCCATTTTAGCGCCGATTTTTTCGCGTTGCCTTGGAGCAGCCTGTGCAGACGCTGTTTGACGGTACTTCCCGGGTCCTCCGCGGCCGTTGAAACACAGGTGGCTAGGCTCCTGAACACAGGCGGCTACGCTCCTGCGCACAGTTGACTACGCTGGGGAATCCGTGATCGAGCCGCTGGTTCGGTAGGCTGAACCTTGTGACTTTTCCTGTTATTGGCGTTGTTGGCGGAGGCCAACTCGCACGCATGATGGCCCCGCCCGCTACTGCACTGGGCTTTGAACTCCGCGTACTGGCCGAAGGTGAGGACGTTTCAGCGGTAGCCGCCGTGGCCACAGCGCCTGTTGGCGATTACAAGGACCTGGACACCCTCCTTGAGTTTGCCAAGGGCGTGGATGTCCTGACCTTTGATCACGAACACGTGCCCACGGACCACTTGCACGCCCTGCTTGACGCCGGTGTGAACGTCCAACCCGGGCCGGAGTCACTGGTGAACGCCCAGGACAAACTGGTGATGCGTGCCGCGATCGACCGCCTCGGACTTCCCAACCCCGAGTGGGCTGCCGTGAACACGGTGGAGGAGCTGGTGGCGTTCGGAGACAAGATCGGCTGGCCGGTGGTCCTGAAGACACCCCGCGGCGGTTACGACGGTAAGGGCGTGCGCATCGTCGACTCCCCCGAAGATGCCGCAGACACCGCCAGCTGGTTCCAGGCCATGAGTCCCCTCCTTGCCGAAGCCAAAGTGGACTTCAGCCGCGAGCTCTCCGCCCTGGTTGCGCGGACACCCAGCGGCGAGGCCCGTGCGTGGCCTGTGGTGCACACCATCCAAGTGGACGGAGTGTGCGATGAAGTCATTGCCCCCGCCCAGAACATCTCAGTGGAAGTAGCTGCCGCAGCCGAGGATGCTGCCCTGCGCATCGCCACCGAGCTTGGCGTCACGGGCGTCATGGCGGCTGAACTCTTTGAAACCCCGGGCGTCGGCGCCGGCTTCCTCATCAACGAGCTCGCCATGCGCCCGCACAACACCGGCCACTGGACCCAGGACGGTTCCATCACGAGCCAATTCGAACAGCACTTGCGAGCGGTCCTGGACCTTCCGCTGGGTGCCACGGACGCCCTGGCACCCGTGGCCGTCATGAAGAACTTCCTGGGCGGGGAAAACCAGGATCTTTTTGCTGCCTTCCCCCTGGCCCTGGCCTTTGAACCGGCTGCCAAGGTGCACTGCTACGGCAAGTCCGTGCGCCCCGGCCGCAAGATCGGCCACGTCAACCTGTTGGGCACAACCGCCTCCGACGTGGATTCCGTCCGTTCCCGCGCAACGGCAGTCGCAAACACCATCCGGGACGGCCGCGTCCCGTCGGAATCCTCTGAGGAGAACGCATGACAAACCCCACCGTCGCTCCCTTGGTAGGCCTCGTGATGGGTTCGGATTCGGACTGGCCGGTCATGGAGGCCGCGGCCGATGCTTTGGCGGAGTTCGGCATTCCGTTCGAGGCAGACGTCGTTTCCGCCCACCGGATGCCCACGGAGATGATCCGGTACGGCCAGACCGCCCATGAGCGCGGACTTCGCGTCATCATCGCCGGCGCCGGCGGAGCGGCACACCTGCCGGGCATGCTGGCCTCCGTCACGCCCCTTCCCGTGATTGGTGTTCCCGTTCCCTTGAAGACCCTGGATGGCATGGACTCGTTGTTGTCCATCGTCCAGATGCCTGCCGGCGTTCCGGTGGCCACCGTCTCGATCGCCGGTGCCCGGAACGCAGGCTTGCTGGCCGTCCGGATGCTGGCATCAGGAACTGACGACCTCGCTGTCCGCCTCCGCGACGACCTCCTCACCTTCGCCCGGGAGCTGAACGATACCGCCACCAGGAAGGGCGAAAACCTGCGGCAGAAAGTCAGCGAGGTCTTCGCTTCCGCAAACACTTCCGAGGGGAGCACCCGCTAGGAAGGCCGCGGATGACCACCATGAACCAGAACACCCGTCAGCCAGGCGGAGCCCTGACTGATCCCGTCAGATATCCGTCCGGGGCCAGCGCCCCGGTGCGGACCAAACGCGCGTTCGTGCTGGTCCTCCTCACCTTGTTCGTCCCCGGCAGCGCCCAGATCGTAGCCGGCGACCGGAAACTCGGCCGCCTTGCCCTGCGCGTAACCCTCGCAGTCTGGGCGGTAGCGATCCTGGCTTTACTGATCGCCGCCCTGAACCGCAGCCTCCTGCTGGGCATAGTGACGCACCCCGTCGGCTCCCTTGTGATCATCGTGGTGCTCATTGCCTTGGCCCTTGGCTGGGCCTTCCTGTTCCTCAACACCCTCCGGATCATCCGTCCGGTTTTGCTGGCCCCGGGCATGCGGCCCATCATCGCCGTCATGCTGGTCGCTGCCACTGTCCTGGGGAGCGGTTCACTCGGCTACCTCGCCTACGTCCTGAATGTCAGCAGGAACGCGATCAGCAGCATCTTCAATGCCGGGCCCGCCATTGACCCGGTGGACGGACGCTACAACTTCCTCATGATGGGCGGCGACGCCGGAGATGACCGCACCGGCCGCCGTCCGGACAGCCTCTCCGTCATCAGCGTGGACGCCAGGACCGGCGAAAGCGCCATCATCTCGGTGCCCCGAAACCTCCAGAACGCGCAGTTCAGCGAAAATTCGCCGATGCGCAAGATCTACCCCGACGGGTACAACTGCGGCGACGAGTGCCTCATCAACGCCGTCAACACGGAAGTCACCAACAACTACCAGGACCTGTACCCCGGTGTGGCAGACCCCGGGGCCCAAGCCACCCTTGAGGCTGTGTCCGGAACACTTGGCATAACGGTCCAGGCCTATGTCCTGGTGGACATGGATGGTTTCGCAAAATTGATCGATGCCATGGGCGGCATCCGCATCAAGGCCGGCGGCTGGGTTCCCATCAGCGGTCCCGTCACCGACGAAGCCAACGGAATCCACGGCATGCCTGACGGTTGGATCCCGGCCGGCGACCAGCACCTGGATGGCTTCCACGCCCTGTGGTACGGACGGTCCCGCGAGTTCGTGGACGACTACGCCCGCATCGCCCGCCAGCTGTGCGTGCAGCAGGCCATGCTGAAGCAGTTGGATCCGGCAACCCTGCTGACGAAGTTCGAGGACATCGCCAACGCAGGAACCAAGGTGGTGGATTCGAACATCTCGTCCTCCCAGCTGGGCAGCTTCGTCGACCTCGCTTTGAAATCGAAGAACCAGCCGGTCAAGCGCCTCACCATCGGCCCGCCGGACTTCGACGCCTCCTTCTCCACGGTGCCCGATTTCGACCTGATCCATTCAAGGGTCCAGCAACTGCTGACGCCTTCCAACGGACCCAAGGCCAACGACTCCATGGTGTCCAACACCGTGCAGGGAGCGGGCCCAATAGCCGCCTCCGGTCCGGTTCAACCGCAGCTCTCCCTCCAACAGCAGGCAGCCGTCCAGCCAGTGGCACTCAAGCCTGCCGGCCAGCAGCCCTCGCCGTCGTCGCCGGACTTCACTCCGGTCACTACCACCCCTGACGGCACCCCGATCACCGAGGAACTGCTCAACGGCCTCAAAGCGCAGGGCGACGAACAGGGTATCCGTAACCTCGTGGCCACCAATGGCCAGTGCGCCCCGCTCTAACCGCCCCTTTTCATCCCATTCCGAGCAACATAAGGACTTCTTTCCGTGTATCAGATTGAGAATGTTTTGCGGCCCTACGTGTGGGGTTCGACGACGGCGATCGCGGACTTGCTGGGGCGGCCCGCTTCGGGCGGTCCGGAAGCGGAGCTTTGGATCGGGGCCCATCCGGATTCGCCGTCCACCGCCATCCACCCCAACGGCGTGACGCAGTCCCTGGATGAATTGATCGCCTCGAACCCGCTGCACCATCTGGGCGCAGAGAGCCTGGCGGAGTTCGGCCCCCGGCTGCCCTTCCTGACCAAGGTCCTCGCAGCTGAGCAGCCGCTGTCCCTGCAGGTACACCCGAGCCTGGAACAGGCGCGCGAGGGTTTCGCGCGGGAGAATGCTACGGGGTTGCCCGCCGATGCCGCCGAGCGGAACTACCGCGATGACAACCACAAGCCGGAGATGATCTTCGCACTGACGCCGTTCCGGGCCCTGTGCGGTTTCCGGTCCGCCGCAGCCGCGAAGAGCATCTTCGTACACCTTGCGACGATCCTGGATTCGGCAGCCATGGATGTCCCGGACACCATTACGGGCGTCATCGCCGATCTTGGCCAGCCTGACGAGTCCGCAGCGCTCCGGGCCGCTTTTACCCGGCTGATTGAAGGTGGACGCACGGTTTCCGGAGCCGTGGTCGCCGTGGAATCCGTGCTCCGCGCAGGTGCGCCGCGGGAACCGCACCAGGAAGCGCTGACCACCCTGCTGGACATCAACGACGCCTTCCCCGGCGATCCCGGCGTCCTCATTTCGCTGCTGCTGAACCTTGTGTCCTTGGAGCCGGGGCAGGCAATCTACCTCCCTGCCGGGAACATCCACGCCTACATCCGGGGCTTGGGCATTGAGGTCATGGCGTCCTCGGACAACGTGCTCCGCGGCGGGCTCACGCCAAAGCATGTGGATGTGGCCGAACTGCTCAAGACCGTCCGCTTCGAGTCTTTGGGCGTGCCCAGGGTGTTGGCCGAGGGCACGGAATTCGGGCAGGAACTGTACCGTCCGCCTTTCAAGGAATTCCAGCTCCAACGGATCGAACTGGGTCCGGACGCAGCCCCGGTGCCGTTGGCACAAACCGGTCCGGCCGTCGTCGTGGTTGTTGCCGGAGCAGTGGTCCTCGACTCCCCCAGGAGCGATCTCCGCGTGCAGCGCGGTGGCGCCGCGTTCATCCCGGAGATTGAGAACCCGGTCAACGTACACCCTGTCCAGGGTGCCACGGGGACCAGCGTGGCCTTCGCCGTGACCACCGGACTGGGGAAATAAGCATGGACCATTTCCTGCAGACGCCCGCGTGGGCCGATGTCCAGCGTGCCCTCGGCCGCCGGGTCCATGAGAAATCGGGACCAGGCTGGAGCTTCCTCGCGATCGAGGAAAAAAACCCCGCCGGCAAGGTTCTCTACTCCCCCTACGGACCCGTGGCGGATTCCGTGGAAGCGTTCGACGCCGCCACGGCGGCTCTGGTGGCCCTGGCCAAGGAGGTCCATGCTGTCTTCGTGCGCATGGAGCCCGTCGCGGCAGGATTCACAGCGTCCGACGCCGGACCCCTCCTGCGAGCCCGCGGGCTGCGGCCGGCGCCGGTCAACCAGCAGCCGGAGCTGAGCTGGGTGGTTGACCTTGAAGGGGACTTCAAGGATGTGCTGGCCGGGATGAAGCCGACCAACCGCAACCTCTACCGCAACATCCACAAGAAGGGTGTGACGTTCCGGACGTCGCAGGACCCCGCCGACATTTCCGTCCTGCTGCACTTCCTGCACCTCACCGCGGCCCGGAACGGATTCAAGCCGCAGAGTGACGGATACCTGACCACCGTTGCGCAGTCGCTGCTTCCCTCCGGCGCGGGCACGTTGTTCATCGCCGAGCTTGAGGGCGAGCCGATCGCGGCGGCCTTCGCCTACGACTCCGCCGATACCCGCGTCTATGCCCATGCAGCCCTGGACGACGCCCACCGGAAGCTCAGCGCGGGCATCCCCTTGCTGGTCAACCTCATGGCCGATGCCAAGGAGAAGGGCCTCAAGCACGTGGACCTGTGGGGCGTGGCCCCGGAAGGCGAACCGGACCACAAGTGGGCGGGCTTCACGGCCTTCAAGAAGTCCTTCGGCGGACGCGGGGTGTCCTACCCCGGCACCTGGGACCTCCCGGTCAACAAAGCCCGCTACGGCGCCTACCAACTGGCCCGGAAACTCCGCGACACAGCAAAAACCCTCCGCAACAAACTCCCCCGCCCCTAATCACCCCAAGACGCGCCAAGGGTTAACCGCGGCACCAAACGCACCGGGATAGCGAAAGGCGCCCCATCGCGTCAGCGGCATCAAATCGACGAGGAACGAGGAGATAGCCGCAGAGCGGTGGGGCGCCTTTCGCGCCCAGGGCGCGATGAGCCGGGGGTACTAAGCCTTGCGCGCGTACGTCTCCCACTTGGACGCCAGGTGCTCTGCGTCCACGAAGCGCACGGTTCCGGACTTGGAGCGCATGACGATCGACTGGGTGACCACGCGGTCCTTGGTGTAGCGGACGCCGCGCAGGAGGTCGCCGTCGGTGATGCCCGTTGCTGCGAAGTAGCAGTTGTCCGAGGTGACGAGGTCGTTGGTGGACAGCACGCGGTCGAGGTCGTGGCCGGCGTCGATGGCCTTCTGCTTCTCGTCATCGGAGGTGGGCCAGAGACGGCCCTGGATCACGCCGCCCAAGGACTTGATGGCGCAGGCTGCAACGATGCCTTCGGGGGTGCCGCCGATGCCCATGAGGGCGTCGACGCCGGTGCCGGTACGGGCGGCGGCAATGGCGCCGGCTACGTCGCCGTCCATGATGAACTTGGTGCGCGCACCTGCTTCGCGGATTTCCTCCACGAGCGGGCGGTGGCGGTCGCGGTCAAGGATCATGACGTTGAGCTGGTTGACCTTGACGCCCTTTGCCTTGGCAATGAGGTGCAGGTTCTGCTTGACCGGGAGGCGGAGGTCCACCATGTCGGCGGCTTCGGGGCCCGTGACGAGCTTCTCCATGTAGAAGACGGCCGAGGGGTCGAACATTGATCCGCGCTCGGCAACCGCCAGGACTGCAAGGGCGTTGTTGATGCCAAGGGCGGTCAGGCGGGTTCCGTCGATGGGGTCGACGGCGACGTCGCATTCGGGGCCGGTGCCGTCGCCAACCTGCTCACCGTTGAACAGCATGGGGGCTTCGTCTTTTTCGCCTTCACCAATCACCACGACGCCGTTGAAGTGGACGGTGTGAAGGAACGAACGCATGGCATCCACGGCGGCGCCGTCTGCCTTGTTCTTGTCGCCGAAACCAACCCAGTGGCCACCGGCAATAGCCGCGGCCTCGGTGACACGGACGAGTTCCAGCGCGAGGTTGCGGTCGGGTTCGTCGGTGCCGACGGCGAGCGACGGCGAAATCGTGGAATACTGCTGGGTCATTGGTGCAGGAGACACTTGAACCTCTTCTTCGAGTGACGATTCACGGGGCCGGACACGGTTGCACTGGGGCTAACCCGGGGTCCCTACCAACGATCATAGTCGCCGGAGCGGCTTGGAGCCTCTGGATGACCACCGCCCGCAATACCCGCGGTGAGGTTCCCGGTTGTGTGTTAGGTGCGGCGATAAGGGACTATGGAAGGGTGAGTGAAACGCAGGACAAGCCCGTCGCCGGCAATGGCCAGACCGCCCCGGAGCCCCATTCGACCAACGCCCCGGACGCCTCGGAAGCCCCGTACAAACCCGTCATTGCGGCGAAGGCGGCAAAACGCGCCAATGCTTCGGTCATCGGCATGGTTATTGCCCTGGTCCTCTGCGTCCTCGCATTCCTTCCTGTGGTCTTGATGAATCCGGCCCCCAAGGGCGAGAACTTCCGGCCCGCCGTCGACGTCCCTGCGATCGCCCGGAACGCTGCGGATGTGGCCGGATTCACACCCGTAACTCCGGATACTGGTGACACATTCCGGCCCAACTACGCCCGTTGGGAAAGCGGCACGGGTACAGGCGTCCCCACGTGGGAAGTCGGCTACCTGACGCCGAAGGAAGCATTCATCGGCCTGACCCAGACGCGGGAAGCGAACCCCACCTGGGTCCTCCAGCAGACCGGCAACCTGCCCGTGACGGGTACCCGGAACGCCGGCGGACAGGACTGGGAGCTTCGCGATTCCGGCAAGGAAAAGCGCAGCATGACCCTCGAGTACAAAGGCACCACCATCATCCTCAGCGGCACAGCGAACCTTGAGGAATTCGCGGCCCTGGCTGCCGCCGTCGTGAAGTCCGCAGACGAGGCTCCTGAGGCCGGTGCGCCGGCCACGACTCCGGCTCCCTGACGCCGGACGCAACACTTCGTGACCTAAGGGTCGCGCGCCGTAAAGTAATAAGGTGCCTACTTATTTGACTCCAGCCCTTGCCTGGCGCCGGCTGCGCGAGGGTAATGAACGCTTTGTTTCCGGCGAATCCCGCCACCCCAACCAGGATGCGGCCCGTCGTTCGTCGCTTCTTGAGGGCCAGAATCCTTTCGCGGTCATCTTTGGCTGCGCGGATTCGCGCCTCGCGGCAGAGATCATCTTCGACCTCGGACTGGGCGACGCCTTCGTGGTGCGGACAGCAGGCCAGGTGATCGATGACGCGGTTCTGGGCTCGCTGGAGTACAGCATCAGCGAACTCAAAGTTCCGCTGATCGCCATCCTGGGCCACGACAGCTGCGGGGCAGTCACCGCCACCAAGGGCGCCGTGGAAACCGGTGAAATGCCCCCGGGCTTCATCAGGGACCTCGTCGAACGCATTACCCCGTCGGTGCTCACGGCCAAGCGCAATGGCCAGGAAGAGGTCAACGACATGGTGGTGGAGCACGTCAAGCAGACCGCGCAGCGGCTTGCGGACAGCTCCCGTGTGATTTCCGACGCCATTGAAGAAGGCCGCGTAGCCGTCATCGGCCTTTCCTACAAGCTCGGCGAGGGCCAGGCGGCCCTTGTTTCCGCGATCGGCGACGTTTAAGGGCTCGTGCCCCGGCCTTCCAGCCGGGGCACGTAGCACTGACCTCCTGGTTTTCGATGGAGCCTGAAGTCGCCCTAAGCTAGCCCCATGACTTCCACCACTGAGTTCCGTATTGAACATGACACCATGGGCGAAGTTCGCGTCCCCGTGAACGCCCTGTACCGCGCCCAGACGCAGCGCGCCGTGGAGAACTTCCCGATTTCCGGCAAGACCCTGGAACGTGCGCACATTGAGGCCCTTGCCCGCGTCAAGAAGGCTGCTGCACTCGCGAACGCCGAACTGGGGGTGCTCGATGGCGAGCTCGCCGAGGCTATCGCGGCTGCAGCCGATGAGGTTGCCACCGGCAAGTACGACGGCGACTTCCCGATTGATGTTTTCCAGACCGGTTCGGGCACGTCGTCCAACATGAACACCAACGAGGTCATCGCCGAACTCGCTTCTCGTGCTCTCTCCGCTGCCGGCAGCGACAAGGTGGTCCACCCCAACGACCACGTCAACGCTTCCCAGTCCTCCAACGACGTCTTCCCGACCTCCGTGCACGTTGCCGCCACCTCCGCCCTGATGAACGACCTGATCCCGGCGTTGGAGTACCTGGCAGCATCGCTTGAGCGCAAAGCCGCTGAATTCCAGGACGTCGTCAAGTCCGGCCGTACGCACCTCATGGACGCCACCCCGGTCACGCTCGGCCAGGAGTTCGGCGGCTACGCAGCCCAGGTCCGCTACGGCATTGAGCGCATCAACGCCGCACTCCCCCGCGTTGCCGAGGTTCCCCTGGGCGGCACGGCCGTGGGCACCGGCATCAACACTCCGGCAGGCTTCCCGGAACGCGTCATTGAACTCCTCGCAGCCGACACGGGCCTGCCCCTCACCGAGGCCCGCGACCACTTCGAAGCCCAGGCCAACCGCGACGGCCTCATCGAGGGCTCCAGCCAGCTGCGCAACATTGCGATCTCCTTCATGAAGATCAACAATGACCTCCGCTGGATGGGATCCGGCCCCAACACCGGCCTCGGCGAAATCGCGATTCCGGACCTGCAGCCGGGCTCCTCGATCATGCCGGGCAAGGTCAACCCGGTGATCTGCGAGGCGTCCATCATGGTGTGCGCCCAGGTCATCGGCAACGACACCGCCATTGCATGGTCCGGCACCAACGGCGCTTTCGAGCTCAACGTCGGCATCCCCGTCATGGCCGCCAACCTGCTTGAGTCCATCCGCTTGCTGGCCAACACCAGCCGCGTCATGGCCGACAAGATGATCGACGGCATCACCGCCAACGTCGAACGCGCACGCTTCCTGGCCGAGGCCTCCCCCTCGATCGTGACCCCGCTGAACAAGTACATCGGTTACGAGAACGCCGCGAAGATCGCCAAGCTCGCCGTCAAGGACGGCTTGACCGTCCGCCAGGCCACGGAACAGCTTGGCTTCGTGGGTGAGGGCGAAGGCAAGGTCTCCGAGGAGGACCTGGACAAGGCCCTGGATGTCACCACCATGACCGCCCCGGCGCACAAGGCATAGTCCCCGCCGCCTCCGGCGAGGCATGTGTACGACGACGGCCGGTTGCCTTCCCGCACGGGAGGTGGCCGGCCGTCGTCGTTCTGTGTGGGATCAAGCCGGCAAAACCACCATGGCGGCGGCCGCGCCGGCCAGCATGAACGGACCGAACGGAATAGCGGAGCCAAGATTGGCCCGGCGCGCCACCAGGACTACCAATCCCCACAGTCCGCCCAGGAGGAACGCCGCGAACGTGCCCGCGAAGACGTGCCCCCATCCCAGGTACCCCAGGTACAGGCCGAGCACCCCTGCCAGCTTGACGTCCCCGAACCCCATGCCCGGCGGGTAGACGGTGCGCAGCAGGAAGTAGAACAGCCACAGAGCCGCACCTCCGGCAAGGACATTGAGGCCCGGCACGCCGAAGAGGGGTGCGCCGAGGTCCCTGTCCGCACCCCCTATGGCGGCGACTACCGCAGCGCCCGGAAGCAGAACCCCTGCCACTCCGTAGGAGGGAAAGACGATGCGGTTGGGCAAAAGGTGGCTTCGGATATCGATCACGGTCAGCCGCGCTGCCATGACCAGGAAGAACAGGCATGCCAGCAGCACCAGCCAGAATCCAAAAGGGCTGGCGGTCCAGAGCTCGGCAAGTCGTCGAATCACCATCGGATGCTACCGCGGATTGGGCCCGGGACCGGATTGCACCACTGGGTACACTGTGGATATGGGGTTCCGGAACCTGTGCCGCTCTTCACCGTGGAGATGGACAAGCCTGCGTTTCGAATACCTCGAACTGCCGGGAACGGGCGCTGCCATGGTCCGTGCCTGGTTGAGGCGTCCGGGGGCACTGAGGCTGGAGAGCCCCGACGGCAAGCTGCTCTACAGCACCACCGGCATCAACGACTCCAAGGATGAGTTCTACGTCAGCTCCACACGCCGTTCATGGCTCCTGCCTCCGCATCTGGTGACCCCTGTCTATGACGGCGCCGGCCTGGTGCAGCGGCGGCCGGAAGCGGCCTACGGTGAACCGTCGTTCGGCAACGGCAGGCTGGCGGCGGCGCTGGACCCCGTGGAGTTGGCGGGCAATGCCCCCGTGCCCTTGGAGTTTCCCGAGTCCAACCCGGTCTCCTTTCCGGAGCCGCGCGAGGTGGACCATGAGGGCCGCCCGGCTTTGGAGGCCATTGTCACCCGCGGCCGGACATACCGCCCCTTGGACCCGGACCAGCCTTTGGCGCATCCGGGCCGCACGCTCATCCTCATCGATATCCAGACGGGCGTTTGCGTCGCGAGCCGGTCGCTCGACGGCGATTCGGCAGGAAAAGGTCATTGGCTCAAGATCCTGGGCGTTGACGAGTACATGCTGGACGACCTTTTCCTGGCCGAGTCCATGAACCTCACTGACGTCCGCCGGCACATCCCTTGGGACATCGGCCCCGCAGCCTGACCACGCCGAACGCGAAGCTTGGCTAGACTACGGCGATGACCTGGTTGGCAGACATCTGGCCCCCTTTCGCCCTCACATTGGCCACACCGCGGCTGACTTTGCGGCCAATTCTCGACGCCGACATCCCGGCTGCCGTCGCGGCTGCCCGTTCCGGCGTCCACCAGCCGGGCAAGAGCCCGTTCAGCACCCCGTGGGCGGAGCTACCGGAGGACGAGCTGGCACCGAACATGGCCCAGTGGTACTGGCGCTGCCGCGCCGGCTTCACCCGCGAATCATGGACGCTCCTGCTGGGCGTTTGGCAGGACGGTGAATTCCTTGGCGTCCAGGACCTTGGGGCCAGGAACCTCGCCGTCCTCAAAACGGTCAGCACCGGGTCCTGGCTCAAGCAAGCGGCTCAGGGCCGCGGCATCGGCAAGGAGATGCGCGCCGCCGTCGTGAGCTTCGCGTTCGATTACCTGGGCGCCGACGTCGCCGAATCCGAAGCTGCCGCCTGGAACAAACAGTCCCTGGGCGTCTCCACCAGTCTCGGCTACGAACCCAACGGTCTCTTCCGGGACTCCTGGGGCACCGAGGTAGAGGAAGTCCAAAGGGTCCGCCTCACCCCACCCACCTTCAAACGCCCCGACTGGCCCCTCAAAGTCCAAGGCCACGAAGGGCTGAAAACCTACCTGGGTCTCTGACGGCGAGGCGAAGGCCAGGCATCCGGCAGCGTGCGTCAAAAGCGAGGTACGAGCTAGCACGCAGAGGATGTCTGGCCTTCGCCATCATGGGGTCACAGCGTCGATGGGGTTAGATTTCTGCCCCTTCGAGCAAGTCCGTTACGAGCGCCGCGATCGGTGAACGCTCGGAGCGGGTGAGGGTGATGTGGCCGAACAGCGGATGGCCCTTGAACGTTTCGACGACGGCGGCCACACCGTCGTGCCTGCCGACGCGGAGGTTGTCGCGCTGGGCAACGTCGTGCGTGAGGACAATCTTGGAGTTCTGCCCTATGCGGCTCATGACCGTCAGGAGCACGTTCTTCTCCAAGGACTGGGCCTCATCAACGATCACGAAGGCGTCGTGCAGCGAGCGGCCACGGATGTGCGTGAGGGGAAGTACCTCGAGCATCCCGCGGTCCATGACTTCTTCGACGACCTCTTCGCTGACCAAGGCGCCGAGGGTGTCGAACACGGCCTGGGCCCACGGGTTCATCTTTTCCGACTCGGAGCCCGGGAGGTAGCCCAGCTCCTGGCCGCCCACCGCGTAGAGCGGGCGGAAGACGACGACTTTGCGGTGCTCACGGCGTTCCAGGACTGCTTCCAGGCCGGCACACAGTGCCAAAGCCGACTTGCCCGTGCCGGCGCGTCCGCCGATCGACACGATGCCGACGGAGGGGTCCATGAGGAGGTCGATGGCCAGCCGCTGTTCGGCGGAGCGGCCGTGCAATCCGAAGACGTCGCGATCGCCCTTGACGAGCCGCACCTGCTTGTCGTGGCCAACCCTGCCGAGGGCCGAGCCACGGTTGGAGAGGAGCACCAGCCCGGTGTTGACGGGCAATTCCGCGGCCGCCGGGATGAAGACGGGTTCGTGGCCGTAGAGGGTGCTGATCTCCTGCTCGTTGGCCTCGATCTCGGCCATGCCGGTCCAGCCTGAGTCCTTGACCAGTTCGTTGCGGTACTCGTCAGCCTGGAGGCCCATGGCTGATGCCTTGACCCGCATCGGCAGGTCTTTGGAAACGACTGTGACGTTGCGTCCTTCATTGGCCAGGTTCTTGGCCACGGCCAGGATCCGGCTGTCGTTGTCGCCGCCGCGGAAACCCGCGGGGAGCACGTCCGGGGAGATGTGGTTCAGTTCGACGCGCAGCATCCCGCCCTCCGAGCCTATGGGGATGGCGTGGTCCAGGCCGCCGTGCTCGATCCGGAGGTCATCGAGGAGCCTCAATGCCTTGCGGGCAAAGTACCCCAGCTCGGGATCGTGGCGTTTGCCTTCCAACTCGCTGATGACCACGATCGGAACGATCACCTCGTGCTCGGCGAAGCGCAGCAGGGCGTGCGGATCGGAGAGAAGCACGGAAGTGTCGATGACGTAGCTGTGGCCAGTGGGTGACGCGGCGCTTATTGTCCCTTTGGTGGCGCGCTTGGCGCGGGAGGTAGCTGCACTTTCCCCGTCGGAAACCATTGCGGGCAGTTGCTCTGAAATAGCCACATCGACTCCAGCCCCGGGCGTTTGCCCGGCCTTATGGTGAAAGCGGCTCGGCCGGAAGGCCGGGCATGGCCTCCCCTGTAACTGGTGCGATGTTCCGCTCCATCTACTGGCCTCCCCGATCAGCGGGCGGTTTTGCCTGCTGATGGGAATAACGTAATCCCGCCCACAATCATTTCCGTGGTCCTCCCCCGGCAAGTCGCGGGTCGGGAGGATGAATTTTTCGTAAACCGGATGTCCCGGCTACCGAGGACCAGGCCTGCAGTGTGGTGCTAGGAACCGAAACGCCGCTGGCGGCCTGCGTAATCGCGGAGGGCGCGCAGGAAGTCGACCTTGCGGAAGGCGGGCCACAGGGCTTCACAGAAGTAGAACTCGCTGTAGGCGCTCTGCCACATCAGGAAGCCGGAGAGCCTCTGTTCGCCCGAGGTCCGGATGACCAGGTCCGGGTCCGGCTGGCCACGGGTGTAAAGGAAGCGGGAGATGTCGTCCACCGACAGCTCGTCCGCCACGTCGGCCATGTTCCGGCCCTTGGCGACGGCGTCGTGCAAAAGTTCGCGGACGGCGTCGACGATTTCGCGGCGGCCCCCGTAGCCCACAGCGACATTGACGTGGATCTTCTCGTGGACAGGCGTCCTGGCTGTCAGCTTGTTGAGGCGTTCAGCGAGGTAATCGGGCAGGAGCTCCGGTGCGCCCATGGCATGGACGGAGATGTCGGCGTTTTCATCCAGCCGGTCCATGGTGTTGGCGATGATGCCCATCAGGAGGTCGAGTTCCTCCCCCGAGCGGTTCATGTTGTCCGTGGACAGCATGTAGAGGGTGACTACCTTGACTCCGAGTTCCTGGCACCAGCCAAGGAACTCGTGGATTTTGTCCGCGCCCGCTTGGTGGCCCTGGCTTGTTGGGGCGTTGAACTGCCTGGCCCACCTGCGGTTGCCGTCGACCATGACGCCTATGTGACGCGGAATTCTTTCATGGTCCAGGGATTTGAGGAGGCGGCGCTCATAGAAGCCATAGAGGAAACCGGGCAGTTCCACCGGACTCTCACCTGACTTCCTTGCTGTTTTCGATCAACCGCCTGTTTCGATCAACCGCCTGTTTTCGATCAACCGCGCACAGTCAAGGCTACCTGCCCGGACAGCCCGGCCAGTGCAGGCAGCACTCCGGAGTGAAGCCATGGATGTGTTACCGGCCAGTAACTTACCGAAGCGTAAGTTATGCTGGAAAGATGGTCGAACTGCTCAATGACAAGCCGCTGTGGCGCGGTTGGATCCACGCCGTAGCCACGCCTTTTGCCTTGGCCGCGGGAATCGTTTTGGTGGTACTGGCCCCTACCGTGGACCGCAAAATCACCTCCGGTATCTACGCCCTGACGGGGGTCCTCCTGTTTGGCGTGAGCGCGGTCTACCACCGCGGCAACTGGGCCCCGACTGCCAGGATGGTCCTCAAAAGGCTGGACCACACCAACATCATGCTGGTGATTGCCGGCAGCTACACGCCGCTCGCCTGGTCCCTGCTGGAACGCTCCCAAGCCGTAACGCTCCTATGGATTATTTGGTCCGCCGCCATCGCAGGCGTCCTCTTCCGGGTCATCTGGACCCATGCCCCGAGGTGGCTTTACGTCCCTGTCTACATTGCACTCGGCTGCGGGGCCTTGTTCTACCTTCCGCAGTTCTTCACGGCCAACGCCGCAGCAGCGATTCTGATTTGCGTGGGCGGGGCCTTCTACATCGCCGGAGCAGTGTTCTACGGCCTCAAGAAGCCCAATTTCAGCGCCACCCACTTCGGTTTCCACGAGCTGTTCCACGCCTTCACGGTGTTTGGCTTCGCCTCCCACTTCATCGCGATCATGATTGCCGTGCTCAGCTAGTCATCGCCGCCAGCCGGACTTCCACCTCAGCCGCCGTTTGCAGGGGGCGCTCACACACCATGTCCCGGCAGAGATACACCCGGGGAGAGCCGTCTGCAGCCCCTGAACGGTGCTGCAACAAAGGCACCTCGACGCCGGCAGCCGGGGACCCGCCGTCGTCATCGGACTGCAGCGCCACCACCATGCCCGGGCTTGGCGAGCCCAGCAGCGAGGCGTGCAGTTCCGCCCGTGCCGGCGAAGCGGGACCAACGACGGCGGCTTCCACCGGCCCGGCAAGTGCGGCTTGCGCCGTGGCCAGGAGCCACCCTGCCACGCGGGGTGCACGAACGGCCAGCGGTGGGAGCAACCCGAGGATGTTGCCTGCCATCAGCCGGTGGGCATGGGAGCCGGAGTACGCCGCGTAGCTCAGCAGCGCCCCTGCAAAGGCCGAAGCTCCGCTTGGGGCGGCGTTGTCAAACGGATCCAAGGACGTTTGCTGCCCTTGGGCGTTGAATACCTGGGCGGACTCCCCTGCCGAATCAGCCAGCTTCCCGTCCTCCACAAAGTGGTCTGCCGCTGCCAGCACCAGGCTTTCGGCGAGCGCGTACCACCGCGTCCTGCCCGTGACTGCGTAGAGCGCGAAGAGTCCCTCGGCGCAGAAGGCGTAGTCCTCCAGCAAGCCTCCGATTCCCCGGGCCACGGATTCATGCGAGACCCTGGTGAGGAGCCGGTCCGGAGCGTTCCAGTGCACGCGCTCCAGATACGTGGCGATGTTTTCTGCCGCGTCCACGTAGTCCGTCCTGCCCATCACAGCACCGGCTTCCGCCAAGGCCGCTACCGCCAAGCCATTCCAGCCTGCCACCACCTTGTTGTCGCGGGCGGGCTGATTCCGCTGATTCCGCGCTGCCAGGAGTGCCGGCCGGACGCGTTCCCACAAGGCCTGCTCCACTTCGCCGAACGCGCGTCCGGGATGCAGCGGCGAACCCAAACCGGACACCGTGCCCTCAGGGGACACGTTCATCAGGGCACCTACTGCGGCTGCATCCCCGGGGCCCAGGACCTCACTCAAGGTCTCCGGCGTCCACAGGTACGCCGCGCCCTCGTGGTGCACGCCGTCAACCACCGTGTCGGCGTCCAACGACGACGCCAGCGCGCCACCTTCCAGTGCCAGGGAGTCGAGCATCCAGTCGGCGCAGCCGGTGGCAACCTCAGCGGCCTCCGCAGCGCCGATAACCGGGTTCCCGCCCAGTCGCACCCAGTGGGTGTACACGCGCAGGAGCTGGGCGTTGTCGTACAGCATCTTTTCAAAGTGCGGCACGGACCAGTCCGCCGTCACCGAGTACCGGGCAAAACCGCCGTCGAGCTGGTCCCGCAGGGCGGACCGCGCCATGGCGGCCAAGGCCCGGCCGGCCATGTCGCGGGCGGCTTCGGCGGTATCCGAGGGCACCGCGGCATGGCGGATCAGGAATTCAAGGACGGCCGACGGCGGGAATTTGGGGGCGGTGCCGAACCCGCCGGCGTCGGGGTCTTCCGACCTCGCCAACGCGCCGACAGCCTCGGACAGCAGCCCGGCGTCGAGCGTTTCGGGCGGGCCGTCCAGCCTCACGGCAGCACTCAGCTGGGCGCTGCCCATACTGGCGGCGAGCCCCTTGGCGTTCTGCTCGACGGCATCGCGACGCTCCACCCAGGCTTCATGGACGGCCTCCAGGACGTTCCTGAAGGAGGGCCTGCCCGGCAGCGGCACGGGCGGGAAGTATGTGCCGGCATGGAAGGCCAAACCATCCGGGGTGAGGAAGACAGACATCGGCCAGCCGCCCTCCCCGCTGATTGCCTGGGTGGCGGCCATGTACACCGAATCGACGTCGGGACGCTCTTCGCGGTCCACCTTGACCGGGACGAAGTGCGCGTTCAGGTAGTCGGCAGTGTCCTGGTCTTCGAACGACTCGTGGGCCATGACATGGCACCAGTGGCAGGCCGCATATCCGATGGAAAGGAAGACGGGAACATCCCGGGAGGCGGCCAAGGCGAAGGCTTCGTCACCAAAGGGACGCCAAAACACCGGATTGCCGGCATGCTGGCGCAGATAGGCAGAGGGTTCGGAGCCCAGCGCGTTGGATGCGCCGGGCCATGGTGCTTCCGGGCGGTCAGCGTGACCCGGGAGCGCCATTGCCGTTCTCGTCGCTCGAAAGTCCTGCCTCCGCGGCCAAGCGGGCCTCTTCCACCTGTGCCCGGTAACGCACGCGGCGGATCCGGCGGACCATGTCCACGATCAGGAAGGTGGTGAGGATGACGATGAATGCCGTGAGGACGAAACCCCACGTTCCCGGCGTCACCTGGTCCTCGGACAGGCCCGGGCGCAGCGTGCCGGTGGGATCGGGCGACGGGCTGACGGTCAGGGCGAGGAGCAAGTGGTGCACGTTCAAACCTTCTATGGGAGTTGATGCATACCGGTCCGGGCGGAACTGGAAGCCTGGGGGCGTCCGGGCAACTTCTACAAACGATAGAAAGCCGGCTCTCCCTATCTTATCCCCGCGAAGAGATCCTTTTCCGGCAGTTCCGATTCCACCTTTGACTGGATGAGCGTGTAGTCCTCCCACGGCCACACCGTGCGTTGGAAGTCCGAAGACACCGCGAAGAAGAAACCCACGGGGTCGATCTGGGTCTTGTGGGCCTTCAGTGCCTCATCCCGCTTCCCGAAGAAGTCCCCGCAGTCGATCTGGGTGGTGGTCTGATGGGCCGCGGCCGGCGGAGTGTGGCCTTCGGCGTCGGCTTCCAACCACGCTGCGAGCCTTTCCGCGTACGGCGACTGCAGGCCGGCCTCTTCCAAAGCGAAGTGCAGGGCGCGGAAACGCTCGGGGCTGAAAGCGCGATCGTAGTACAGCTTGCTTGGCTGCCACGGTTCGCCGATGCCCGGATACCTGGCGGGGTCGCCTGCTGCTTCGAAGGCCTCAACTGCGACCTTGTGGGCCATGATGTGGTCCGGGTGGGGGTACCCGCCGTTCTCGTCGTAGCTGATGATCACGTGCGGCTTGAAGTCCCGGACCAACCGGACCAATGGCGCAGTGGCCCGCTCCAGCGGCTGCAACGCGAAGCATCCCGGCGGAAGCGCGGGAAGCGGATCGCCCTCCGGCAGCCCGGAGTCGACAAAACCGAGCCACCGTTGGCGGATGCCCAGGACGGCGGCCGCGTTGGCCATTTCCAGCCGGCGCGCCCCTGCCATATCCCGCTTGGGATGCGGAGCGTCCTCCATGGCGGGGTTCTGGATATCACCGCGTGAGCCGTCCGTGCACGTGGCTACCATGACCTCGACGCCGTTGGCGGCATACATTGCCATGGTCGCCGCACCTTTGCTGGACTCATCGTCCGGGTGTGCGTGGACGGCGAGCAACCGAAGCTGCTCCGAAGTGCTGGACGCGGTCACGGGACGGCTCCTCTTCCATGGTGTTGCGATGCAGGCTGTGCCGGCGGTGCCGGGATCGGCACTAAACTGGATGGGTGACTTCTGAGGATCAATCGGCCACCGAATTTCCGGCAAGCAACAGCCTAGCCAATCGCTACGGCGGTCAAAAGCGCGGCCTGAGCCGGAAGGCCAAGCGAAACATCGTCATTGGCGCCCTGGTTGTGGGCATCGGCTTCGCCGCCTACGTTGCCACCGGATCCGCCACTGCCCCTGTGACGTTCAAGGACATCGGCTACAGCACTGTGGACGGGACGCAGGCCGAGGTGGACTACCAGGTCAGCAAGTCCCCTTCAGCAACCGCCAAGTGTGCCATCAAGGCCATGGATTCCAAGTTTGCCGTGGTGGGTTGGAAGGTCGTGGAAATTGGTCCCAACAATCCGGAGCAGGACGCGGACGGCGGGCGGACCACTGCCCAGCGGACGGTCCTGGCCACGGAGTCCCCGGCAGTCTCCGGCGTAGTGGACAACTGCTGGATCGTGGATAGCGGTAAATAACAAGAATGTGACCCGCGACGCAACCGGTTTGGGTTCATCCAAAGGATTTACTACAATGGATGAAACCTTCAACCCCGTTAAGTTGGTTACTGAGTTTCACGAGTGGCCACCTCGGCGGGGTCTTTGCTTTGTCAGATCAAAAGGAGAAATCCGTGTCTACCACCAACAGCGCCACAGCAGCTTGGCTTACCCAGGAAGCTTTCGACCGCTTGAAGGCTGAGCTGGACCACCTTTCCGGCGCTGGCCGGGCGGAAATCGTCCAGAAGATCGAAGCCGCACGCCAGGAAGGCGACCTTAAGGAAAACGGCGGCTACCACGCAGCCAAGGAAGAGCAGGGCAAGATCGAAGCCCGCATCCGCCAGCTCACGGTGCTCCTGCGCGACGCCCAGGTCGGCGAGGCTCCCGCAGACGACGGAATCGTCGAGCCCGGCATGCTGGTTGTCGCCAAGATCGCCGGTGACGAAGAGCGGTTCCTGCTCGGTTCCCGTGAAATCGCCGGCGACTCCGATATTGACGTCTTCAGCGAGAAGTCCCCGCTGGGCGCCGCCATCATCGGCCACAAGGAAGGCGACAAGCTCAGCTACACCGCCCCCAACGGCAAGGAAATCACGGTGGAGATCGTTTCCGCCAAGCCGTACTCGGCCTAAAGTACCAAACGCTTAAAGCACGACGCCGGCCCTTCCCCTTTGCGTGGGAGGGCCGGCGTTTTGCGTCCCCGACTCCCCCAACCAGGTCGCATTAGTGCGCGTTTTCAGCCTTCAAAACGCGCACAGCTGCGACTCAGTTGGGTCAGACGGGGAAGCGGGAGCTGCTTGGAGTGTCCCGGGGCTTGGGGCGAAGGAGGATGGCAGCAACGACGCCGCCGATCGCGCCGCCAAGGTGGGCCTGCCAGGAGATGAAACCCATGACAGTGGGCAACACTCCGAAGAGGATGCCGCCGTACGCCATGAACAGCACAACGGACAGCAGGATCTGCCACCAGTTGCGGTTGAAGAACCCGCGGACCAACAAGAACGCGAACAGGCCGAACACCAGGCCGGAGGCGCCCACTGTGACGCTTCCCCCGCCAATCAGCCACACGGTCAGGCCCGAACCCAGCCAGCTGAACGCCAAGGCAGTGATAAAAACACGCAGGCCGGCCAGGAACACCAGGAACCCGAAGATCAGCAAGGGCAGGGTGTTGGACAACAGATGGTTCAGGTTGGCGTGCAGCAAAGGAAACGTCAGGATGTCCAGGACGCCGTCAAAGGTGCGGGACCGCAGGCCGAAAGTGCGGTTCAGTCCATGCAGCATCAGGGTGTTCACGAACTCGATGGCGTAGAGCAGTGCCACGAAGCCGCCCATGAACAGCAGGCCGCCCCTGGCCCTGGCCGCCAGCGACTCCCGGGTCTCTGCACTGGAGCCGTCAGGTCTTCCAAGCACCATGGCGCCCCCTTAATGCACCACGATCGGCTGGAAGCCCTCGGCCCGTAGCGCGCCAAGGACCTGTTCGCCGTGTTCGTGTCCCTTGGTTTCCAGGTTGATGGTGATGGACACATCGCCCATGCTGATCGAGCCGCCCAGGCGGGTGTGGTCCAGCCCGGTGACGTTGGCGTCGTTTTCGGCGATGATCCGGGCGATGGTGGCCAGCGAGCCCGGACGGTCGTCAAGCATCATCCGGACAGTCATGAACCTTCCGGCCGCGGACAAGCCGCGCTGGATGACTTTCAGCATCAGCATGGGATCGATGTTGCCGCCGGAAAGTACGACGGCGGTGTTCCCCGGGTTCTCGATCTTGCCGTCCAGCAGTGCGGCTACGCCCACGGCACCGGCCGGTTCCACAACCATCTTGGCGCGTTCTAGCAGGAAGATCAGTGCCCGGGCCAGGGAGTCCTCGCTGACCGTCACTACATCGTCCACCAGCTCGCGGATGATGCTGAACGGCAACTGTCCCGGCCGTCCCACGGCAATGCCGTCCGCCATGGTGGAAACCTTCTTCAGCGGCACCAAGGCATCGGCGGCCAGGGACGGCGGATAGGCGGCAGCGTTCTCCGCCTGCACGCCGATGACGCGGATTTCCCGGCCGAGCTCCTTGGCCTTCGCCTTGATGGCCACGGCCACGCCGGCCAGCAGTCCGCCACCGCCGACGCCCATGAGGACAGTGTCAACGTTGGGGATCTGCTCCAGGATCTCCAGGCCGATGGTGCCCTGTCCCGCTACGACGTCCACGTTGTCGAAGGGATGGACGAAGACCGCTCCGGTCTCGTTGGCGTAGCGTTCGGCTTCGGCGAGTGCCTCGTCCACGTTGTGGCCGTGCAGCACCACCTCTGCGCCGTGGCTTCGCGTGGCGGCCAGCTTGGGCAGTGCCACGCCCAACGGCATGTAGATCCGGGCTTTGATTCCAAGGCTTTTCGCAGCAACCGCTACGCCTTGGGCATGGTTACCGGCCGAGGCCGCAACCACACCGCGCTTTTTCTCTTCCTCGGACAAACGTGCCATCCGGACATAGGCGCCGCGGACCTTGAACGATCCTGCGCGCTGGAGGTTTTCACACTTGAAGAAGACGTTCCCGCCCACGAGGCTTCCCAAGGCACGGGACGACTCCACGGGAGTCTTGGTAATAATGCCCTCGAGCAGCTCCTGCGCCTTAAGGACATCGTCCAGGGTGACGGGCAGGGTTTCGAGGGTATTCACTGACTATTCTCCTTTTGTGGTGTCGGCTCCGGGTCGCTCCTCGGGGATGCTTCCTGAAGCCCTGGCCTTGCTTTCGGTACCGGTGGCGCCGCGTGATTGACCTACGGGCAACTCCGCGTCCTTGAGGTTGGAGTCACCGTCCGGTCCCGGCGAACCTTCAGCCGTTGGAGCCCCCACGGCACCCGGTCCCCCATCATGTTCCCACGATCGGCCGGCAATGTACCGAACGGCCGTGTTTACTACGGCGAGGATGGGGACTGCGAAGAGCGCTCCGGGAATGCCTGCGAGGTAGGAACCAGCAGCCACAGTGAGGATGACGGCCACCGGATGCAGTGCCACGGCCTTGCCCATGACCAGGGGCTGGAGGATGTGGCTTTCCAGCTGCTGGACCAGCAGGACGATCGCCAACATGATCAGCGCGTTGACCGGACCGTTGGCCACCAGGGCAAGCAGCACGGCGATGGCACCGGTAACCAGGGCACCGACCACGGGGATGAATGAACCGATGAAAACCAGCACGGCCAAGGGCAGAGCCAGTGGTACCTGGATGATGGCGGCACCGACGCCGATGCCCACGGCGTCGACGAAGGCGACGAACATCTGGATGCGTACGTAGTTGACCATGGAGGTCCAACCGCGCCGCCCGGCTCCGTCAGTGGCAGCACGGGCCTTCTTCGGCAGGAGCCGGACCAGAAAAGCCCAGATCCGCTGGCCCTCGAGGAGGAAGAAGATCAGGATGAACAGCGCCAGGACCAGGCCTGCGGCGAAATGCCCGGCGGTGCTGCCGAAGGACAGGGCACCACTGAGGATGCTGCTGCTGTTGTTCTGCAGGGCGTTGGCAGCATCGGCAATGTACTGGTCGATCTGGTCCGCGGTCAGGTGCAGCGGTCCGTCAGCAAGCCATGTCTGGATCTGTTGAATGCCGGCGAGCGCTTCCTGCCACAATTCCCCGAACCCGGAAACAAGCTGACGGCCCACCAAAGCCAGCGAACCGGAGATCAGCCCAATGAAGCCGAGGACCGTGATGGCCACAGCCAGGCCGTTGGGTACCTTCCGCTTGCGGAGCCACACCACCACCGGGTACAGCAGACCCGCCAGGAGGGAGGCCACCATGACGGGAATGATGAGGAAGCTGACCTTGCCGAGCAACCACACCAGGATGCCGATCATGACCAGGATCAGGCCTACCCGCCATGACCAGGCTGCTGCTATGCGCACGCCGTACGGGATATCTTCAGCAATTTGGCGGTCACTACGGGTTTTGGCGTCCGGTGTTGGCGTCATGAACCCATAATTCCGTAGCCCGGGCCGTATGGGAAACTGAGCGGCCCGGACGCGGAAAGTCCTGCTAAAGCGCCGCCGTGATTCCCCAGGACATGGTGAACGAACCGCCCGGCGGCAACCAGCGCAGCCCGTCTCCGCTGTTGAAGGCGTTGGCAGGACCGGTCATGGGCTCCATGGCCACCGATTTGGGACGTCCGGGGTACTTGTCGGTCACGAAGACGTGGACGTATCCGGCGCTCTGGTCATGGACCAGGCTGACGCTGCGTCCGTCCGGTGCCGACAACGTGTGCCGCGCGATGCCGCCGTCGAACTCCAGGTCCGTGTAGGAGGCATCGATGTCCAGCCCGCCAACGGTCCTGCCTGCCGATAGGTCGAACTCCCCGTCCACCGCAGCTGCGCTGCGGGGTATCAGCCGCTCATCGGCTACCAGGCGCGTACCGGCCTTGACGGTGAGGGTGAGGTCCTCGCTCGCAACCTCGCCGATCCGGAGATAGGGGTGGGCGCCGAGGACGAAGGGGGCGTCCGCCGTCGAGTCGTTCACCAGGGTTTGCCGGACGCGAAGGTCCATGTCCGCGTCCAGTTCGTAACGGACGCGGTGCCGTACCAGGAACGGGTACCCGTGCTGTGGGAAGACGGCGGCTTCGAGCGTGACGGAGAATTCAGATTCGTCCACCAGGGCGTACCCGGTGTTCCTGAGCAGTCCGTGGCTGGCGTTGTTGCGGGCAACTTCGGTGATGTCCAGCTGCTGCTTCTCGCCGTCGAGGTACCACGCACCGTCCTCGATGCGGTTTGCCCACGGTGCGAGCGTGATTCCCGTGCCGCCCGGCGGGATGTCCGCGTCGCCGTACGTTTCGGTCAGGTGCACGCCCGCCCGCGCATAGAGCCGCAGTCCGGCAGCCAACTCGGTAACGACGGCGACGGCGTCACCTCGCCGGAGTTCGAACTGGCGGCCGGTGGCGTATCGGCGCGGTGCGGTTTCGGGAGTGGATGCTGGGGGCGCGGAAGAATCGGGCATGGCAATACCGTACTCGTCCGGCCTGCAGCATCGGCCGATGTTAAGTTTTGTTAGTAATTATGCGTTTTTGGGCGATTGTGGAATCATGGTCCACATGAGCCGTCGCGTTACCAGCACCCGCCTCTCGGACAACCGCGAGTTGATCTACTTCGATGACCCGGAAACCCCCTCGCGCCCGCCAGGGGCTTTGGTGGACCACCGCGACCTTCCGCCCCGCGGGGAACCCGGCGAAGTCCGGTTCGACGCGTTGTCCGGAGAATGGGTGGCCATCGCGGCCCACCGCCAAAGCCGCACCCATCTGCCGCCGGCCGACCAATGTCCCATTTGCCCCACCACGGCGGCGAATCCGTCGGAGATCCCGGCACCTGATTACGACGTCGTGGTGTTCGAGAACCGCTTCCCGTCCCTGGGACCGGTTGCGGGCGACATCCCTCCGGCGCCTTCCACCGGGGGCCATGGACTCAAGGGACCGGCATTGGGCCGCTGCGAGGTGGTCGCCTTCACCCCGCAGCACACAGGATCCTTCGCGGAGCTGGGGGAAACCCGCGCCCGGACCGTCATCGAAGCCTGGGCTCAACGGACTGAAGCCCTCAGCGCCCTGCCCGGCATCAAACAGGTGTTCCCGTTCGAGAACCGTGGTGCGGACATCGGGGTGACACTCCACCACCCCCACGGCCAGATTTACGCCTACCCGTACGTGACGCCGCGGGCAGCGAACCTGGGTGCGGTCGCCCGCCGCTACTATGACGATGTCGGCGCGAAAGAAACGCTGGCGGCATCCCTTCTGCGGGCGGAAAGGGAGGACGGCAGCCGCATGGTCCTCGAAGGCAAGCACTTCAGTGCCTACGTTCCCTTCGCGGCGCGGTGGCCCCTGGAAGTGCACCTTGTCCCCCACCGCCATGTGGCCGATCTGGCGGGCCTCAGGGGCGAGGAAAAGGAAGAGTTGGCACACGTCTACCTTGACCTTCTCAAGCGCCTGGATGCCCTCTACCCAACGCCCATGCCCTACATCTCAGCGTGGCACCAGGCCCCGCTGGACCCGGTGCTCCGGCCGTCCGGGCAGCTGCACCTCCAACTGACCTCACCGCGGCGGGCGGCGGATAAGCTGAAGTACCTTGCCGGATCGGAGGCCGCCATGGGCGCATTCATCAACGACACCACCCCGGAGGCAGTGGCTGACCGCCTGCGCAGCGTTGCCGTGGCACCAGCCTCCGCCAAGACCATGGAGGACTCCCCCGCATGACCACCAGCACCGATGTCTTCACCCTGACCGCGGCGTTCCATGAAGCATTCGGAACAGTCCCGGACGGCGTCTGGCAAGCACCGGGGAGGGTCAACCTCATCGGGGAACACACCGACTACAACGAGGGCTTCGTTCTGCCGTTCGCCATCGACAAGACAGCCAAGGTGGCTGTGCGGGTCCGCGACGATTCAACGGTCCGCTTGCTGTCCACCTTCGGCGGGCACGGTTTGGTCGAAGCCAGCCTCGACGGCCTTGAACCCGGTTCCGGGGAAGGGTGGTCGCGCTACCCCTTGGGCGTCGCCTGGGCACTGAAGGAGCGCGGCGTCAGCGTCCCCGGCTTCGAGCTCCTGCTGGACTCCGACGTTCCCCTCGGCGCCGGCCTGTCCTCCTCGCACGCGATCGAGTGCGCCGTCATCACCGCCCTCAACGAGCTCACCGGAGCCAACCTTCCGGCCGAGGAACTGGTACTCGCTACGCAGCGGGCCGAAAACATCTTTGTGGGCGCCCCCACAGGAATCATGGACCAGTCCGCTTCGCTCCGCGGCGCCAAGGGACAGGCCGTGTTCCTTGACTGCAGGGACCAGCACGTGGAACTCGTTCCGTTCGACGCCGAGGCTTCCGGACTGGTCCTCCTGGTGATCGACACGAAGGTCTCGCACTCCCACGCCGACGGCGGATACGCCTCCCGGAGGGCTTCCTGTGAACTCGGCGCCCAGGTGCTGGGAGTCACGGCGCTACGGGATGTTGGCGTGGAAGACCTGGAAGCGGCCTCCGGGCTGCTGGATGAGGTAACCATGCGGCGGGTCCGGCATGTGGTGACCGAAAACGACCGGGTGCTGCAAACGGTGGAATTGCTTGGCGCCCAAGGACCGGCCAGCATCGGGCCGCTGCTGGATGCCAGCCATGCGTCCATGCGGGACGACTTCGAAATCTCTTGCCCGGAACTCGATCTTGCGGTGGACACCGCCCGTGCCAACGGGGCCATCGGGGCCCGCATGACCGGCGGCGGCTTCGGCGGCTCGGCCATCGCCCTGACACCGGTGGGCGAGGAACACAAGGTGCGCGACGCCGTCGTGCGATCCTTCGCCGAAGCCGGCTACACCGCACCGGACATCTTCACTGTGACGCCGGCCGAAGGGGCTTTTCGTCTCGCCTAAGCGCCTGCAGCCCGGCCCGCACCGCGGGCGTAAGCTGGGGCAATGACTGAGGCTGTGATTGTTTCCACCGCCAGGAGCCCCATCGGGCGGGCCTTCAAGGGCTCCCTGAAGGACGAGCGCCCGGACGATCTTGCCACCGCCATGGTGGAAGCCGCCCTGGCCAAACTGCCCGGATTCGATCCCGGCGCCGAGGATGGCCATGGCTTGGACGATCTCCTGCTGGGCTGCGCAGAACCGAGCGGTGAGGCCGGCTCCAACATGGCCCGCGTCGTCGGCGTCCTCGCCGGGCTTGACCATGTTCCGGGCGCCACCATCAACCGCTTCTGCGCGTCCAGCCTGCAGACCCTGCGGATGGCCTTCCATGCCATCAAGGCCGGCGAAGCGCACGCGATCGTGTCCGCTGGCGTAGAAGCTGTATCCCGTTACCGGGACTGGGCCGGGGCCGGGGAAACGGACGCAGCCAACCACAACCCGGCCTTTGAATCTGCCGCCCAGCGGACCGCCGCCCGCGCGGCGTCGAACATTCCGTGGACCGACCCCCGCCTCGGCGGACGGCTGCCCGACGTGTACATTTCCATGGGCCAAACGGCCGAGAACGTGGCGACGTCGTACGGCATCAGCAGGGCCGAACAGGACGAATGGGGCGTGCTGAGCCAGAACCGGGCAGAGGCTGCCATCGCTTCGGGCTTCTATGCCCGCGAAATCACTCCGTACACCCGCAAGGACGGATCAGTGGTGGATCGCGACGATTCGCCCCGGCCCGGCGTGACGCTGGAGGCGGTCTCGGCCCTGCAACCGGTCTTCCGGACCGAAGGCACAGTGACCGCGGGCAATGCGTGCCCGCTGAATGACGGAGCCGCGGCCATGGTGGTCATGAGCGATGCCAGGGCCCGCGAGTTGGAACTTGAACCCCTGGCGCGGGTGGTCTCCACGGGCGTCAGCGCACTCTCCCCCGAACTCATGGGCATGGGCCCCGTTGAATCCACGCGCCGCGCGCTGGCCACAGCCGGGCTCACTATGGCGGACATCGACCTGGTGGAACTCAATGAAGCCTTCGCAGTGCAGGTGATCGCGAGCGCGAGGGAGCTCGGCATCGATCCGGAAAAGCTCAACGTCCACGGCGGAGCCATTGCCTTGGGCCACCCCTTCGGCATGACCGGGGCCCGGATGGCTACCACCCTGATCAACGGCCTGCAGGAACGCGACAAAACCCTGGGCCTGGCCACACTGTGCGTGGGCGGCGGACAAGGAATGGCCGTGGTGCTGGAACGCCTGCGCTAGCCGCGAGGAGCTGGCTCCCGGCCCCCCAAGCGCCGTCAGGCCGGCTCTCAGCCGCGTGCTGGTACAACAATGCCCCCGAAGACTCTTCGGGGGCATTGCGTTGCTTGGGTCCGGGGCTAGTCGTCGCCGCGCAGGATTGCCAGGAGGCGGATGATTTCGACGTACAGCCACACCAGGGTGACCGTCAGGCCGAAGGCAGCCGTCCAGGAGTAGCGTTCCGGAGCGCCTGCACGAACGCCCTCCTCGATGCTGGTGAAGTCCATGATCAAGGAGAAGGCTGCAAGGCCGATCGCAAGGATGCCGATGAAGACGCCCAGCGGAATGCCGAAGATTTCAACGCTGGTGCGCAGGCCGAACGGCTCCTGCACGGCGCCGGTCCACATCATCACCAGGTTGATCAGGGCGAATACTGCGTAGCCGATGGTGGCGATCATGAAGAAGCGGACCATCTTGGGGGTCGCACGGACCTTGCCGCTCTTGAAGAGGGCGAGGGTCACGCCGAAGACGGCCAAGGTGCCGATGACTGCCTGCAGGCCAACGCCCGGGTACATGGCGTCAAGGAAGCGGGTAAGGCCACCCAGGAAGAGACCTTCGAGGCCGGCATACGCGAGGATCAGCGCGGGCGAAGGCTGCTTCTTGAAGGTGTTGACCAGGGCCAGGACGAAACCGCCCAGGGCGCCGACGATCATGAGCATGGTGGCCATGGCCGGTGCCACGAAGAGCGTGACTCCGGCGCCAAGCACCAGGACAACAAGGCACATGACGGTCTTCATGATGACGTCGTCGTACGTCATCCGTCCGGTGTCGGCCGGGCCTGCCGCAGGCTGGTTGTACATCTGCTGCAGTTGCTCGTTGGTCATGTTCTGCTGCTGCGCAGACCAAGCGGCGTGGCCGTCCATGACCTGGCTCGGAGCACGTCCGGGGGCTTGGTTGAACTGCTGACCGTAGGGGTTGCCATACGGATTCTGCGGTACAGGCGGGGCCTGCTTCGCTCCACGGAAATTCTTTCCGTTGAAGATCGGGTTTCCGCCAAGGGCCATTGCGGGTGTCCTCCTGAGAAAGGGCTAAGTGATAATTTACGGTACCAATTACCACGACCGGACGGCAGGGATAGTTCCCTGCCGTCCCCAGCCGCAACCGAAACGTGATCCGCACCCTTGTTGCCCGTGGCGGCACAGTTGTTATCCGATCGCGATCTTCGCGCGCCTGACGTGGACCTTTTTCAATCCCACCGGGCGGTAACATAGGCCACACACGGGTGACTTGGATCACATTCGAGGCAACTAAGTATGACCGTTTTCCGAGCCCCCTAACCGTTCGCACCGGCCGCAATGGCGCAGCCGGGACCACCCCCACTGTGGAGGTTTTCCATTTTGAGAAGCACACTGCGCGACCCGTCTACCAGACGGTCCAGAGGACTGCAGAGATCCGTGGGGGCGTTCTTTGCCGCCCTCATTGCCGTTCTGCTGATCGCCGCCCCCGCGGCGCAGGCAACTACCCCTTCGCCTTCGCCGTCAGCCACCAATTTCCAAAACAGCATCAGCGGCTTCCTCCGCGATGACAGCCGGAATCCCCTGTCGGGCGTCAAAATCAAGGCAACCGGCAACGGATTCGAAGGCGAGGCCACCTCAAGCGAGAACGGATCCTGGCGCATCGGTGTTCCGGTCCAGGGCACCTACAAGGTCGAACTGGACGAATCCACCCTTCCGGACGGCATCAAGCTCGCGGACGGCCAAGAGAATCCCCGCGATGTCACCTTCAGCCAGACGTCCAACCTGTCCGTGATCTTCGCCTTCGGCGAAGGCATCGTGGTCCAGCAACAGGACTTCGGACAAAACCTGCTCAACCGCCTTGTGGCGGGCTTGAGCTTCGGCCTCCTGCTTGCCTTGGCGTCCGTGGGGCTTTCCCTCATCTTCGGCACCACGGGCCTGACCAACTTCGCCCACGGCGAGATGGTAACCCTGGGCGCCGTGCTCGTGTTCCTTTTCAATGGACTCGGATTCCCCTTCTGGCTCGCCATCCTCCTGGCGCTGCTGGGCGGCGGCCTCTTCGGTTACGCCCAGGACGCGGGCCTCTGGCGTCCGCTGCGGCGCCGCGGTACGGGCCTCGTTCCCATGATGATCGTGAGCATCGGCCTGGCGTTGGCCGTCCGCTACGTCATCCAGTTCTTCTTTGGCGGCGCCACGCAGCAGCTGCCGGGGGCACAGAGCGCGGAGATCCAGATCGGCCCCGTCTCCATTTCCCCCAACAACCTGTGGTCCCTCATCATCAGCGCCGTCGTCATTGCCGTGATCGGCATCGTTCTTTTGAAGACGAGGCTCGGCAAGGCAACCCGTGCTGTCGCTGACAATCCGGCACTGGCCGCAGCCTCGGGCATCGACGTCGACTCCGTCATCCGCATTGTATGGGTAACGGGCGGCATCCTCGCCTCCCTCGGCGGCATCCTCTGGGCCTACTACCGCCCCGGCGTCACGTTCGACATGGGCTCCCAGATCCTGCTGCTCATCTTCGCCGGCGTTACCCTCGGTGGCCTTGGAACCGTCTTCGGTGCCCTGATCGGTTCCATCGTGGTGGGAATCTTCGTGGAGCTGACAACAGTGTTCGGCCTTCCCGCCGACCTCAAGTACGTTGGCGCCCTGTTCATCATGATCGTTGTCCTTTTGTTCCGACCGCAGGGCATCCTCGGCCGGCGTGAGCGTGTGGGTTAGGAGCGGGCCATGGATTTCGGATTCATTTTTTCCAGCGCCCTTGGCGAAATTTACAGTCCGACGACGGCGGCCTACGCACTTGCCGCTTTGGGCCTTGCGGTCCACTTCGGCTACTCGGGCCTGCTGAACTTCGGCCAGGCAGGCTTCATGGCCGTAGGTGCCTACGGCTTCGCGATCTCAACCCTGACGTTCAAGGCTCCGTTCTTCGTAGCACTGCTGATCGCCATTCTCTGCTCGGTCATCTTCGCCTTCATCCTCGGCATACCCACACTGCGCCTCCGGGCCGACTACCTGGCTATCGTGACCATCGCATCGGCGGAAATCGTCCGCTACGTGGTGACCACCAACCAGCTGACCAGCGTGACAGGTTCAGCCAATGGCCTGGCAGCCTTCGAAGGCGACTTCTACTCAATGAACCCCTTCCCGGAGGGGTCCTACCTGGGCATGAACAACAGGGACTTCTTCATCCGCGTCGTCGGATGGACCCTGGTGATCATCTGCTGCCTCCTCGTCTGGCTCCTGATGCGCAGCCCTTGGGGCCGCGTGCTTAAGGGCATCCGCGAGGACGAGAATGCGGTGCGCTCGCTCGGCAAGAACGTCTACGCCTACAAGATGCAAGCGCTCGTCATCGGCGGTGTCCTTGGCGCCCTGGCCGGCATGATTTTCACGCTCCCCCGCGGCGCCGTCCAGCCGTCCAACTATGGAACCGAACTGACGTTCTTCCTGTGGACCTGCCTCCTGCTCGGCGGCATGGCTACGGTGCTCGGGCCGGTGATCGGCGCCATGATCTTCTGGGTTGTCCTGTCCCTGACCCAGAGCATCCTGTACGGCCTCATCGAGTCGGGTGCCATCACGTGGCTGACCACTGTCCAAGCAGGCCAGTTGCGGTACATCCTTGTAGGTGTAGCCCTGATGCTCCTGATGATCTTCCGCCCGCAAGGCGTCTTCGGCAATAAGAAGGAGCTTGCATTCGCATGAGTGAAAGCAACAACCAGACCAGCCCCGGAATCGGCGGCTCCGGAACAACGGAGAACGTCGACTACATGACCGATACCCGCCCGATCGCCGTCGGCGAGAACACTCCCGGGTGCAAGAAACGCGATCCTATTGTGGTGGCGGAGAATGTCACGCGATCCTTCGGCGGCATTAACGCCGTCGACGTCGAGTACCTCGAGATTCCCCGGCACAAGATCACTGCTTTGATCGGCCCCAACGGCGCGGGCAAAACCACGCTGTTCAACCTGTTGACCGGCTTCGACACCCCCAACTCCGGTCAGTGGCAGTTCGAGGGCAACAGCCTGGCGGGCGTCTCCTCCTACAAGGTGGCGCGCATGGGCATGGTCCGGACCTTCCAACTCACCAAAGTGATGGGCAAGCTGACGGTCATGGAAAACATGCGCCTGGGCGCTGCCAACCAGCCCGGAGAACGGTTGTCCAAGGCCCTCTTCAAGGGTATGTGGGGCGGCCGTGAGAAGGAGATCACCGCGCAGGCCAACGTCCTGCTGGAGAAGTTCAAGCTGGACGCCAAGAAGGACGACTACGCCGCATCCCTGTCCGGTGGCCAGAGGAAGCTCCTGGAAATGGCACGCTCCCTCATGGTCCGTCCCAAGCTGGTCATGCTGGACGAGCCCATGGCCGGCGTCAATCCTGCCCTGACCCAGTCGCTGCTGGACCACATCAAGAACCTCAAGGCCGAGGGCATGACCGTGCTCTTCGTGGAGCACGACATGAACATGGTGCGCCACATCGCCGACTGGGTGGTGGTCATGGCCGAAGGCAAGGTGGTGGCTGAGGGCCCTCCAGGGGAAGTCATGAAGAACCCCGCCGTGATCGACGCCTACCTCGGCGCCCACCACGACGTCGACCTGGGCGACGCCCAAGGTATCAAGGAACTCGAAGCCGAACTCGTTGCCGATGACGAGTCGGTAGTGGGAACCGAGGACGCCGGCATCCTGTCCACCGACGTCACCGAAACCAAACAGGAGGAGGGCAAGTGAGCGCCACCAGTGCCATGCCTGCCGCCGCAGGCAGTCCCACGGAAGAAGCCGTCGTCAAGGTTACCGACCTCGTGGCTGGCTACCTGCCGGGCGTCAATATCCTCAACGGATGCAGCATTGAAGCCCGGAAGGGCGAATTGATCGGAATCATCGGTCCCAACGGTGCCGGCAAGTCCACTCTTCTGAAGGCGATGTTCGGGCTGGTCAAGGTCCACTCAGGCACTGTCGTGGTGCGTGGCAAGGACCTTACGGGCCTCAAAGCCAACAAACTGGTGACGCAGGGTGTGGGCTTCGTACCGCAGACCAACAACGTCTTCTCCACCCTCACCATCGAGGAGAACCTCCAGATGGGCCTGTTCCAGAGGCCCAAGGTATTCAACGAGCGCTTCGACTTTGTCACCAGCCTCTTCCCCGAACTCGGCAAGCGGCGTGCGCAGCGTGCAGGCTCGCTGTCCGGCGGCGAACGGCAGATGGTGGCCATGGGCCGTGCCCTCATGATGGACCCGGCCGTGCTGCTCCTGGACGAGCCTTCGGCCGGCCTCTCCCCCGTCAAGCAGGACGAGACATTCCTGCGCGTCCACGAGATCAACCGTGCCGGCGTCTCGGTGATCATGGTGGAACAGAACGCACGCCGCTGCCTGCAGATCTGCGACCGCGGATACGTCCTGGACCAGGGCAGGGACGCCTACACGGGCACCGGACGCGAACTGATGAAGGACCCGAAGGTCATCCAGCTCTACCTAGGCACCTTGGCCGACGAGGTCTAGCAAAGGCATCGCTCCACAGCCAAAGGAGGGGTTCCGGAATGACTCCCGGAACCCCTCCTTTCTGCGTTTGCGGGCTCTTGGCCCCCGAGAACCAATTGGCGGGTTCACAGTTCCCCACAACACCTCATCAACCGCGGGATGGCATGCTGGACCGATGACTGACGCAATTTCCAGCCGACAGTTGGAACTCTTGACGTCCTGGCTTGGTCACTTCACTGTGATCCAGGACCACTCCTGGTCGCTCCAGGACACTACCGTCCTGCAGTTGGAAACCGAGGATGGCCGGCACGTTACGGTGAAGGCCAGCCTGACCAGCCACCACATCCGCCGTGAAATCAAGGCGTACGCCCGTGGGCTGCCCGGCCTTCGAGGCAGGATTCCTGACCTTTTGCACTCCGCACCGGATGCCGGCCTGTTGGTCACCGGATTCCTGCCCGGCACGCTGGTAGCCGGGACCGCTGCAGAACATGAATCGGATACCTATTACCAAGCCGGCAAGCTCCTTGCACTGCTGCATCGGCCGGCGGGAACATCCGCGAGTTACTTGCGCTCGATGGCGCTCAGGACTTCTGCGATCATCGTGCGCCTGGACGGCCTTGTGACCGCACCCGTGCTGCGCCGCGTGGCTGAGGAGCTTGCCGCCGTCGAGGTTTACCCTGTTGAGTTGGTGACCACCCACGGTGATTTCCAACCCAGGAACTGGCTGTACGACGACGGCGCGGTGAAAGTAATCGACTTTGGCCGCGCGGACCTGCGCCCGTGGGTCCACGACGTGGTCCGCCTCAGCCACCAGCAGTTCCGGACAAACCCGGAACTTGAGGCGGCTTTTCATCACGGGTTCGGGCGGCTCGTCAGGACCCCGGAAGAGGCCGGCGTGTGGCGCCTCGAGAACCTGAACCAAGCCGTCGGAACCGTGGTCTGGGCACATCAGGTGGGAGACCAGGCCTTCGAACAGCAAGGTGTCCTCATGCTTGAAAGGGTGTTGGAAGGCTTCGAACCGTTCGCTTCCTGAACCGGCCGCGTACCGCCACAACCCACTTTGCAGACGTCAGCGCCCAACACGCACAACGGGTCCCCCTCCGGCTGGAAGGGGACCCGTGTGGTTACTGAGGAGCGTGCGGCTTAGAGCTTGCCGAACTCTTCACGAACCGGCTTGTAGGTGTTGTCATCCTGGTATTCGTAGATACCGATGTACGCCTCGGTGGGGTCACCGGCGTCGGAGAAGGTCACCGGACCGGACTGGCCGTCGTAGTCGATGTCCTTGCCTTCGCGCAGGAGCGTCACGCAAGCAGCGTAGCTGTTGCACTTTTCGCCGCCCTCGGAAACTTCCTTCAGCTTGGCTGCGATGTCCGGCCCCTTGGTGCTCTTGGCAGCCTCGGCGGCCAGGGAGATCAGGTTCACGGCGTCGTAGGACTCACCTGCGTAGCTGTAATCCTTCAGGGCGGGATCGATGGCCAGGAGCTTCTGCTTGAAGGCGTCCTTGGCGAAGGTACCCGGGATGGTGCCCTGGGCGCCCTTCAAGGTGCCTGCCTGGAAGTCCTTGCTGTAGTCGGAAGTGTTTCCGTCAACCATGAACAGCTGCGTCGGCTTGATGCCCTTGCCGGTGATCAGCGGAACGATGCTCTTGGCCTGGTCGAAGGTGATCAGGGCAATGGCATCCGGCTTGGCTGCGAGGACCTTGTCCACCTGGCTGCTGAACTGCGAGTCGCCTTCGTTGAACAGTTCCTCAGCCACAACCTTGCCGCCGGCAGCCTCGAAGGCTTCCTTGACGTTCTTCTGCAGGCCGGTTCCGTAAGCGTCGTTAAGCACGATCATGCCAACGGTCTGGGCTCCACAGGTGGCCATGTAGTTGCCGAGGACCTTGCCCTGCAGGACGTCGGAAGGCGCAGTACGCCAGTACAGCCCCTTGTCATCCCACGTAGTGAAGTCCGGCGAGGTGTTGGCCGGCGAGAACTGGATGACACCGGCACCCGTGATCTGGTTGATGACGGTCTTGGAGACACCCGAGGAGGCTGCACCGATGATGGCGCTGACTCCCTGGCCCAGGAGGGCGGTGGTGGACTGCGTAGCGATATCGGTCTTGGTATCACCGGAGTCACGGTGGATTACCTCGACGGGAGCACCGAGCACGCCGCCTGCATCATTGACTTCCTTGATGCCGAGGTTTACACCGGCAATTTCGGGCGGGCCAAGGAACGCCAGCGACCCCGTTGTCGGCAGGAGCGATCCAATCTTGAGCGGAGTGGAGGTAGTGGTGGTCGAGGGAGGTACGGGGCCAGAGTTGGTAGCGGCCTGGCTGTTGCCTGCACCCGCCCCTCCACTGGGTGCCGGGCAGGAAATGCCTGCTGCGGCGGCCGAGCTGGAGCCGGTATTGGACTGGCTCGGCGTTGAAGACCCGCCACAGGCTGTGGCGAGCAGAGCGACCCCAATGCCAAGCGCTGTCAGCTTGGCGGCCCGGGGCGCCGCTTGGGAAAGATCAAACATTCGTTGTCTCCTCGATCGAAAGGTGCGAACCGCCTTTGATGCGATAACTCAGGTATTCCTGATTAAGACTCAAACTAGTGCAATTGATCGGGGAAAATAAGTGATTGAGGTCACATCCCTATAACACTCGTTGCCTGTGGGGAATCTACGAGCCAGCTGGGAAAACTCTTCAAAAAGAAAGCGGGAAAGGGAAGCGGATTTCCGCTTCCCTTTCCCGTTGTGCCCCAGGTGGGACTCGAACCCACAACACGCGGATTTTAAGTCCGCTGCCTCTGCCAATTGGGCTACTGGGGCGCCCGGACCATGTTATCCCAGCTGAAGATGTCCTGCGCTAAAGGCGCTCAAACGGCGCCGCGTAGCGGAAGGTTCCCCGCACGCCGTCGGGCCATGCCGGAAGCCGCAACAACTGGAAGTGGTCGCCCCACGCGGCGTCCGGCGGAGCGACGCCAACGGTTGCCGCCGGGACGTAGCCGAAGCGCGGGTAGTAGCTGGTACTTCCCAGCAAAGCGATTCCGCGCTCCCCTGCCGCTGTGGCCCGCAGCGTGGTCTCGCGCATCAGCGCAGAACCGATCCCCCGCCGCTGGAGCGTGGGCTCCACCGCTATCGGCCCGAGGCCAAGGAGTTCCAGGTCCCCCACCCATGCCCGGGTACTGATGACGTGCCCCACGATCTCACCGGCGATTTCCGCCACGATGCTCAGGTTCGGAATGTATTCGTCGCACTCGAAGAGCTCCCGCAGCAGGCCCACCTCCACTGGCGTACCTTGGACAGGTTCCCCCGTGACCGGCGAAACGGAGAACGCCTTCGCGGCGAGTTCCAGGATGGCCGCACGATCCTCCGGGCGTTCGTCCCTCAGCACTATTCCGCGTCCCAGCAGGCGGAGCACATCAAGGGCGCGTCCGGCCTCGGCAGCCGGCACCAGCAGGTGGTCGTGGTGGAAGCCGGCCAGGACGTTGCAGCTGATGCCGGCATGGGTGAGGGCCGAACTGACCGCAGCAGTCAGTCCAACAGCTTCCAGGGCCGAATGGATCTGCAAGGTGATCCATGCAGCCACGAAGTCATAGTGCAGGCCAAGCCGGTCCGCTTCGTCGCGCCGCAGAACCACGGTCAGGCCCTCCGCTTCCCGGACCGCAGCCTCGATGTCGCCTTCCAGCGGCTTTCCGTGCGGCCACAGTGCGTAGACGTAGTCGCCCTCGCGGACAACGGGTTGCATGGATTCGAGAAGTGTTTCCAAGTCAGTTTCGCCGGGCATGCGTACAGTCTAGGCGCGCCCGCCACGGTGTGACGGCGAGGCGTTAAACGTCGACGGCGGCCACTCCCCCTCAGGGGAGCAGCCGCCGTCGTGCTTCTTGCTACTTGGCGTCAGCCGTTACCGGGGTCTTGACCTCGGCGGGCTTGGCTTCAGCAGGTGCGGGAGCGGCAGCAGCCGGCTTCGGGGCCGGGGTTGCCGCGGCCACGAACGCACCGCGCGGGTTGTCCAGGTCCATCAGCTGCGTGGTGTCGCGGCCGGCGAAGAAGGCCAGGATCCAGCCGAAGACCACGCGGAACTTGCGCTCAACAGTGGGCATGGCCATGCCGTGGTAGCCACGGTGTGCCAACCAGGCGAGTCCGCCCTTGAGGCCGATGCGGCCCAGCAGGTTGATGTTCGCAACACCCTTCCACTCGCCGAAGCCGGCTACAGCACCAAGGTTCTTGTGCTTGTAATCGTGCAACGGCTTGTCCCAGCGGGAAGCCCAGAGGTTCTTGGCGAGCTTCTTGGCCTGGCGAAGTGCGTGCTGTGCGTTCGGTACGCAGGTACCGTCCGGGAGGCCCTTGCCGGTCAGGTCCGGAACAGCGGCGATGTCGCCGGCAGCCCAGGCGTTCTCGATGATGCCTTCGTCGCCTGCAATGCGCAGGTCCGGGAGGACGCGGACGCGGCCACGGGGTTCGAGCGGGAAGTCGGTGGAGCGGATCATCGGGTTGGCCTGCACGCCTGCAGCCCAGACCAGGGTGTCTGCTTCGATTTCACCGGCGGAGGTCTTGTCCGGGAGGTTGATGAGCTTGAGGTTGCCTTCGGCGCTGTCCAGCGAGGTGTTCAGCAGGACCTCGATGCCGCGGCTGCGGAGGTGTTCCACAACCCACTCGGCCTGGGAAGCGGTGACCTCGGGCATGATGCGGCCCATGGCTTCGACCAGGATGAAGCGGACTTCCTCCTGGCGGATGCGCGGGTTGTTGCGCACAGCTGCGCGGGCGAGGTCTTCCATTTCGGTGAGGCACTCGATGCCGGCGAAGCCGCCGCCAACAACCACGAACGTCAGGGCCTTGGCACGTGCGGCCGGGTCCGTCATGGTGGATGCGGCTTCGATGCGCTCAAGGAGCTTGTTGCGCAGTGCAACTGCTTCCTCGATGGTCTTCAGGCCGATGCCCTTGTCCGCGAGGCCCTTGATGGGGAAGGTACGGGTGATGGCACCAGCGGCCATGACGACGTCGAAGTACGGGATCTCAAACGGAGCGCCGCCGTCCGAGGGCGCAACCACAGCGGTGCGGTTGGCGTGGTCGATGCTGGTGACGCGGCCCTGGATGAGCTCAGTCTGCTTCAGGTGCTGACGGTGGGAGACAACGGCGTGGCGTGCCTCGATGTTGCCGCCGGCTACCTCGGGGAGGAACGGCTGGTAGGTCATGTAGGGCAGTGGATCCACGACGGTGACGATGCCACCTGCATTCGCGATCTTCTTCTGCAGTTTGAGTGCTACGTACAGGCCGACGTAGCCGCCGCCGACGACGAGAACCCGGGGACGGTCAATGAGCTCTGGGGTGGTTGCCATGACACCAGAGTACATTACTTTGTGAAAATCTTCACTAACTACGTTTGATAGGTGGATCCACCGCTTCCATGACGCCGGTATCGGCCTCCTCCGGCGTCGCCGGCGGGTTTTTATAAGCCCGGCGCAACTGGATTGCGGCACCGGCAATGATGGCGATGAACAAGGCGCCGAAACCAAGCACGACGGCGGCCGGCAGAGCATCGTCGACCGTCGCCGGAGCCTGCGCCACGGGAACGGTGGGGTCCGCCAAGGTGGGAGGCGCGCTGGTGGGACTCTCGACCGGAGCCTGGGTCGGAGCGCTGAGGTCGCCGCGTCGATGGACCCTGATCCAATCGCCGATGGAGCCCAACGGGTTGGTGCTGGTTGTGGGGACGGTTCCCTTCAAAGCAGCCTCGGCATCAAGGATCCCGTAGCCGTACAACGGGTCCTTGCCCGGGGCGCCTGCATCCTTGGCGGTGCTCACGATCCGGTTGATGACCTGCGCTGCACTCATCTCCGGCCACTTGGACCGGATCAGGGCGGCGACCCCGGAAACGATGGGCGCTGCACCCGAGGTTCCGGCCCACTCGGCGTAGCCGCCGCCGGGGATGCCGCCCACGAGGTCTTCAGCGGGGGCTGCTACACCGATGCTGATGCCCTGGGAGGAGGAATCCACGCTGGCTTTGCCGTCGCCGTCCAGGCCTGCGACCGTGAGGACCCCGGGGATGGTGGCGGGTGCGCCCACCTGGACGTTGCCGCCAACCCGGTTCCCGGCGGCAGCAACGATGACGACGTCCTTTTGTTCGGCGTAAAGGAAGGCCGCGTCCCAACTCTGAGGCCAGTCCGGAGACGTGCTGCCCAAGGAAATGTTGATGACCTTCGCACCGTTGTCCACGGCCCAGCGGACGGCATCCGGGATTTGTTCCTGGTCCGTTTTTCCGCCGGGGTTCGGCGAGCCAAGCCACGTTGAGACGGACAGAAGTTCGGCTTCCGGCGCTACGCCCACTATCCCGTCAGGCCCTCCCGCAGGTGGCGTAGTGGGGGCCGCTGACGGCGAGGCGGACGGGGAAGCCGTAGGCGTTGTGTGTCCGCGGCCGGCCAGCATGGTGGCCACCAATGTGCCGTGCTCCGGTTTGGCGCCGATGCTCTTCTGGCCGTTCGGCGCTCCCGCTTTCGAGGCATCAGCGCCGCCGGTGACAACTCCCTTGAGGTCCGGGTGGTTGCCGTCAACACCGCTGTCGATGATGGCTACCTTGACGCCGGCCCCTTTCGAGACCTGCCAGGCGTTGGTGATTCCCGATTCCTTGAGCCAGTGCTCTTTGTCCCGCCACGAGTCGGCCATCGCCGCCGGTGCGGTCGCCAGCGAGCCCACCAGCGCTCCCCCGGCCAGGAAGGCCGCGAGCGAGGCGGAAAGGCTGCGCCGGAACCGCATACTCATGCAGAACCCCGGATGCTTAGCGCAATGCCGTCCAAAATGTCGTGCTCGCTGGCCAACGCGCCATTGATGCGGCCGTTGCCCGTTTCGACCAATCGGGCGACGATGCGTCGCCACACCAGCGCGCCGGCTCCGATAACATCCACCCGGCCGGGGTGCATGTAGGGCAGGGCGGCACGATCGGCACGGCCCATGTTCAGCAGGTTGGTCGCAGCATCGCTGATGGTGGCGGAATCGAGGTAGGCGCCATGGATCCGGTTCGGCTGGTACTCGCTCAGGCCCAGGGCGTGGGCCGTGATGGTGGTAATGGAACCGGCAACACCCACGACGGCGGTGGCACGGTGGAAGGGAACGGTTTCCGCTGCGAGGTTGATGGCTGCGTCGACGTCGGCTTCTGCTGCTGCGATCTCTTCCGCGGTGGGTGGATCGCCCTTGAGGTGCCGTTCCGTAAGGCGCACGCAGCCGATGTCCACCGAACGGGCAGCGATGACGCCGTTGGAATCACCCAGAACGAACTCCGTGCTGCCGCCGCCAAGATCCACCACCAGGACGGCGTCGTCGTCTTTGACAGGCAGCACGCTGCTGGCACCGGCGAAGGACAGGGAAGCTTCCTCCTCGCCGGAGATGACCTCGGGTTCCACACCAAGCAACCCGCGGATGCCATCGACGAAGACGTCCCGGTTCCGGGCGTCCCGCGTTGCCGACGTGGCGACGAAACGGACCTTGCCGGCGTCGTGCTTGTTAATGAGTTCCGCGTAATCCTTGGCGGCAGCGAAGGTCCGTTCAAGGGCCTCGGGAGCGAGCTCCCCGGTGGCGTCAACGCCTTGTCCCAGGCGGACCACGCGCATTTCGCGGACAACGTCAGTCAACGGCCCGGATCCCCCGTTGGGGGAATCGGCGATCAGCAGGCGGATCGAGTTGGTTCCACAGTCGATGGCGGCCACACGGCTCATGGATGCTCTTCCGTCGTTTCGGCAGTGGTGTCCTCAGGGGTCTTTGACTTGCGCACCGGGGCCGGCCGGCCAACGATGCCAGGCAAGCCCTGCGGGCCATGGCGGCTGAGATCCCTCGACGGGGCCTCACCCTCGGTGTCCCATGCGCCGTCGCAATAGCAGCGGTCCTTGGTCCACCACTCCGAGATGGCTTCCAGCGCTTCATCACCCAACGGGTTCACGCCGGGACCGGCCGCCAGGGAGTGGCCCACCAGGACATGCAGGCATTTCACGCGGGTGGGCATGCCGCCTGCCGAGACTCCGGCAATCTCCGGAACCGCACCCGTGCCGGAACGTTCGGCGATCTGGTCCCGGGCCTGGAGGTAGGATTCGTGGGCGCCGCGGTAAGACTCGGCGAGATCCGGCTCGGCGGACAGGCGGTCATTCATCCGGTTCATGAGCCCGGCTGCTTCCAGACGGGACACCGCCGACGTAATGACCGGGTGGGTCAGGTAGAACGTCGTGGGGAACGGGGTTCCGTTACTCAGCCGGGGTGCCGTGGCCGCAACCAGCGGATTGCCGCACACGCAACGGGCGGGGATCTCCACGACGTCACGGACGGGACGGCCGAGCTGGCGGCTCAGGACATCCAGGTCGTGTTCTGATGGCTGGCGGGATTCCTGCGGCAAGGCTGCCGTGTTTGCTTCCACTTGTGCTGCCAACCTTCCTGCCCTTTGTGGTCGCCTCCCCGGAGGGCACGACGGCGGCGGGCACCGCGTCTAGTCTGTTGCCGATCGTCTGATGGACTCCCAAAGCGCATCCACCCAGGGCAAGTTGGCCGGGTTTTCGGATGTGCCGGAGCCGGTGCGGCCCCCAGGCGTTCCGGCGGCATCTTCCCCGCCAAACACCCAGTATCCCGTTTCACCCGGCATAACCATGTTAATGCGGTCGCGGGCCTGCTGTTTCACGTAGTTGGGGTCCTGCCACCGCGATAGCTGCTTGTTCAGGTCCTCCTGCTCGGCTTCCTGCGCCGCGATTTCCGCTTCCAGGGCCGAGATTTCGGAGCGTTTCTCGAGGAACACCTTGACCGTGGGGGCCAGCATGACCGTGATGGCAATCATGACCACTGCAAAGGCCAACAGGCGTCCTGAGAAGGCCTTGGCCGGTACCGGATCGATGCTTTCATGATCACCGGGGACCTGTTTGGCGCCTCCTGACTTACTGTCCGGAGCGGAGGCCCCGCGGAGGGAAGGAGCGGATTTCGACGGCGTGCCGGTACGCGCGGACGGCTTCCTCACGGCAGTCGCGGCGCCGGCACCGTTTGGCCCGCCCGTTGCTTTTCCCTTGATGGCGCTACCGGTCGTTCCTGCCGGCGTGGTCGAGGGGCTGCTGCCGAATGAGGCCTCGATGATCTCCCCGGCCGTTTCATCGGCGGGGCCGCCGGCCTGGTGGCGTTCGGAGGCGGGCGGGGAGCCGGACTGCCTGCCGAGGGCGTCGGCCCTGGGTACCTTTGGACGACGGGTGGCCATGACACTCCTGTAATGCCCGGTGCTTGCCTGGCGGGTTGCTGCGCTTGCCCTCGCGCCTGACATTCTTGCGTTGGTTCCTTGGCCCGCGGTCCAGCAGGCAAGCGTTAAACAGAACCGGCGGCTATGGTCTTTCCACCATAGCCACCGGTCAGCTGTTTTCGCGGAAGGCTAGCCCTTGAAACGCGGGAAGGCGCTGCGTCCGGCGTAGCGTGCAGCGTCGTCCAGTTCTTCTTCGATGCGCAGCAGCTGGTTGTACTTGGCTACGCGCTCGGAACGGGCCGGGGCACCGGTCTTGATCTGGCCGGCGTTGGTGGCAACGGCGATGTCGGCAATGGTGGTGTCCTCGGTCTCGCCTGAGCGGTGCGAGGTGATGGTGGTGTAGCCGGCGCGCTGTGCCAGGGACACGGCGTCGAGCGTCTCGGTCAGGGAACCGATCTGGTTGACCTTGACCAGCAGCGAGTTGGCCGTGGCGGCGTCGATGCCCTGCTGCAGGCGGACCGGGTTGGTCACGAAGAGGTCGTCGCCAACCAGCTGGACCTTGTCGCCGATCGTGTCGGTGAGGGTCTTCCAGCCTTCCCAGTCGTTCTCGTCCAGCGGGTCTTCGATGGAGACCAGCGGGTAGTCGGCAACCAGCTCGGCGTAGTAGGCGCTCATCTCGGTGGAGTTCAGGGCCTTGCCTTCGAACTGGTAGGCGCCGTCCTTGTAGAACTCGGAGGAAGCGACGTCCAGGGCCAGCGCGATGTCCGTGCCCGGGGTGTAGCCGGCGTTCTTGATGGCTTCCTGGATCAGGTCCAGTGCAGCGCGGTTGGACGGCAGGTTCGGAGCGAAGCCGCCCTCGTCGCCGAGGCCCGTCGAGAGGCCCTTTTCCTTCAGGACGGATTTGAGGTTGTGGTAGACCTCAACGCCCCAGCGGAGACCCTCGGAGAAGGTCTCGGCGCCGATCGGAGCGATCATGAATTCCTGGATGTCAACGTCGGAGTCTGCGTGCGAGCCGCCATTGAGGATGTTCATCAGCGGGACCGGAAGAACGTGGGCGTTCGGGCCGCCCAGGTACTTGTACAGCGGCAGGTCAGCCGAAGCTGCGGCGGCGTTGGCGACAGCGAGGGACACGCCGAGGATGGCGTTGGCGCCGAGCTTGCCCTTGTTGGACGTGCCATCGAGGTCGATCATCGCCTGGTCGATGCTGCGCTGGTCCGTGGCGTCGAAGCCGATCAGGGCCGGGGAGATCTCGTCGATCACAGCGTCGACGGCCTTCTGGACACCCTTGCCGAGGTAACGGCCCTTGTCGCCGTCGCGGAGCTCAACGGCCTCGTGCTCGCCGGTGGAGGCACCGGAGGGAACTGCTGCGCGGCCGATCTGGCCGTCGGAGAGCAGGACCTCTACTTCTACGGTCGGGTTTCCGCGGGAATCAAGGATCTCGCGGGCGTGGATGGCATCGATAAGCGCCATGGATGTGCTCCTTATGGTGAAGCGATTTACAGGAATCTAGAGGGGAATTCTCGACGTCCTCGTCGCTACTAGCGTAGTCGAGAGTGGCTTAGGTTACGGAACGGTTTCCTCGGGAGCACGTCACGAATGCCGTTCGTGACCATCGTGGAAGGCGCGCACGGCCTTCCGGAGTGCACGTTCGGCGTCGAGTCCCTGCCGGTGGGCGCCGGCGACGACGGCGAGCAGCAGCTCGCCCAGCCCCTTTTCGGAGTCCGGCACCGCAACAGGCCCGACGGCGGCCCGCGCACCTTGCTGATCGATGGCCAGGCCGGCGCGCGCGGCCCTGTCCAGCGATTTCTGCGCCGCCGCCAAGGCAGGCAGGTGCGGCGGGATTCCCTCAAACGGATCAGCGCGCTCCGGTTTCTCGGCGCGTTTGGCCGCATCCCACCGGACGATGATTTCCTCGACGCTGGCCGGGAAACTCTCCTGCAGGGAGCCGTCGGCCTTGAAGACGTGCTGGTTCCGCCGGATCATCTTGGCGTTGATGCCCTCTGCAACGGCTTCGAAGTCGAAACTGCCGCGCTCCTCGGCGAGCCGGGCGTGCAGCACCACTTGAAGCAGTACGTCGCCCAGCTCACCGCGGAGTTCCTCATCAACGGAACCGGCTTCGATCGAATCCACTACCTCGTAGGCTTCCTCGATCAGGTATTCCACCAGCGATTCATGCGTGAGCGCACCCATCCAGGGGCAGTGCTCACGCAGGGCACCGATTGTTTCGATAAGCCGGTCGATGCTGTTGGCGGGCTCCTTAGCCGAGGTTGGCGTAGGCATCGTTGATGTACTCCACCAAAGCCTCGCGCTCATCCAGCGGCAGGAAAGCCGCCTCGGCAGCATTGAGCGTCAGTTCCAGGAGATCATCGAGGTCGTAATCGAAGGTTTCCACCAGGAGTTCGAACTCGTCCGTCAGGGTCACCCCGCTCATGAGCCGGTTGTCCGTGTTGATGGTGACGTTGAAACCGAGCTGGAAGAGCATGTCCAACGGGTGGCTTTCGATGCCTTCGCCGAAGTTGGCGATCGCACCCGTCTGCAGGTTGGACGAAGGGCAGATCTCCAAGGGAATTCCCCGGTCCCGGACCCAGCCGGCCACGTTGCCCAAGGTGACCAGGCCGACGGTGCCCTCGCCGTCGTCGTCGGCGTTGTCTTCGAACTCAACCGTGATGTCCTCCGCGATGCGGACGCCATGGCCCAGACGCAGCGCGCGGCCGTCCACCAGGGCTGACTGGATGCTCTCCAGGCCGGCGGCCTCACCCGCGTGGACTGTCGCCGGGAAGTTGTTGGCCGCCAGGTACGTGAAAGCGTCCTTGAACCGGGAGGGCAGGAAGCCGTCTTCCGCTCCGGCGATGTCGAATCCGACGGCGCCCCGGGTCCGGTGGCGGACGGCGAGTTCGGCGATCTCCTGGCCACGGTCAGCGTGGCGCATGGCGGTGATCAGCTGTCCCACCTGGATCTGCCGGCCGCTTTCGTCGGCTGCGTCCACGCCCGCTTCGAGTCCGGCCTGGACGGCTTCCACGGCTTCGTCAAGCGTCAGGCCTTTCCGGAGGTGCTGCTCGGGAGCCCAACGGACTTCGCCGTAGACCACGCCATCCTCGGCGAGGTCTTCCACGAACTCCTTGGCAACCCGGAAGAGACCTTCCTTGGTCTGCATCACGGCAATGGTGTGGTCGAACGTTTCGAGGTAGCGCACCAAGGAACCGGAATCCGCCGATTCGCGGAACCATTCACCCAGTGCCACCGGATCCGTCGAAGGAAGGGTGTGGCCCACGGCTTCGGCCAGTTCGATGATGGTGGCAGGGCGCAGGCCGCCGTCCAGATGGTCGTGCAGGGAAATCTTGGGAAGACTCTTCAGATCAAAGTCGAGGGCAGGGGCAGCGTCAACAATTGGCTCAGTCACAGACCAACTCTAGGGGGATGACAGGTCCTTAGCCAGCAGGCTTGGAGAGGTCAGCGCCCACAACCGGCTTGCGGTCCACAGCGGGCGCGGCAGATTCAGAGGCTTCCCGGGCGGCTGCGCGCGCAGCGTCCTTACGCTCCAGGTACTTGTGCCACCAGCGCAGGGCGTGGTCTACGACGATGCCAAGAAGCACGGCGAACGCCACGGCGATGCCAACGCCCAGCAAAGGATTGTTGTGCACCCACTGGCCAGCGAGGAGTCCGATGCCGATCGAGTAGCCCACCCACGTGATACATGCGAAGGCATCAAGGATGAAGAAGGTGCGGTGGCGGAAGCCGGTCTGGCCGGCCACGTAGTTCACGGCCACGCGACCCCACGGGATGTAGCGGGCGGTGAAGATGAGCACGGCTCCGCGCTTGTCCAGTTCGTATTGCGCCCACGCGAACATTTTCTGAACCTTGGGCCGGCGCATCCACTTCCACCGGGTGAGCCCGATCTTCCTGCCGAGCATGTACGCCATGTTGTCCCCCGCCATGGCACCGATGAGGGCCGTGAAACCCAGGATCCAGAGGTTCGGCTGGCCGCTGTGGAGGGACAGTGCCGACAGGCCTACGATCGCTGTTTCGCTGGGGAGGATGGTGGCGAATCCGTCGATGAAGAAGAACACCAGCAGTACCGGGTAAATCCAGGGCTGCCCGGCTGCATGCTCGAGCATTTCGTTCAAAAACTCCACGCGGCGGTAGCTCCTAGATGAATGTGACTTGACACTGTGACGTAGATCGCTCTTAGTGTCCCATGGCCGGGACGTCGTTCGCTACGCCCCAGCCTCGGGATCACACGTTTAACGCTAGCTGCGCGGCGGAGGTTCCGGCGTCACCCGACGGGGTGATCTTGGGCTACCTGCAGGCTCATACCGTAGGTGGAGCCCCGGTGCCTTCTTCCGTTGGTTTCTGGTCCTCAAGAAGGTTCTTCCCGTCCAAGGGAGCGGCCCCGCGCACTTTGCTGATGATGCGGTCAATGATGATGCCCAGGATGATGGCCACCACGATCGCGATCACAGCTCCGAGCAGATGGTTGTCTTCGAACCAAACACCGAAGAAATACCCGAGGACCACCGAATAGCTGGCCCACAAGACGGCCGACAAAGAAGTGAGGGCAACAAACCGGCCGTGATGGAAGTGCGTGGCACCGGCCGTGAGGTTCACTGCCACCCTGCCGATCGGAATGAACCGGGCCACCATGATCAGCGAGGCCGACCGCCGTCGAAGTTCTTTCCCGGCCCAGCGGAAGGCGCCCTGCATGCGCTGGGTGCGCATCCAGCGCCACCGCCGGATCCCGATGCGGGCGCCGATGATGTAGGCGATGTTGTCCCCGGAGAATGCCCCGATGGCCGCCACCACCCCCAGCAGCCAGACGTTCGGTGAGCCGCTGCTGCCGGAGACAGCACTCAAGCCAACCACCACCGATTCGCTGGGAATCGGCGGGAAGAAACCATCGATCAGGCAACAGGCCAGCACCAGGAACAACACCCACGGCTGTTCGGCCGCGGCGAGGATGAAATCATTGATGGCCTGCACGGTAATTAAGCCTAGGCGATCCTGTCGATGATGAGCCGGTGAGCGGGACGGGATCCCTCCGGCGCGATCACCACCGCGTTAGCCAGGGCTTCCTTGGCACGATCGAACTTCTCCGGAGTGTCCGTCAGCAGTGTCATGAGGGGCTCCCCTGCACGGACCAGGGCACCCGGCTTCGCGTGGAGGCGGACGCCCGCCGCTGCCTGGACGGTGTCTTCCTTCCTGGCCCTGCCCGCGCCCAGGCGCCAGGCAGCCACGCCCACCGAGAGGGCATCCAGCTCCACCAGGACGCCGTCCGCCGGGGCGTACACCACTTCCGATTCCTTGGCCACGGGCAGGGCAGCGCGCGGATCTCCGCCCTGGGCCTCGATCATCCGGTTCCACACATCCATGGCCCGGCCGTCCTTCAGGGCCGCGGCAGGATCGGCGTCGTGGATGCCGGCACCGGCCAACATTTCTTCAGCGAGCCGTACCGTCAGGTCGACGACGTCTTCCGGGCCGCCGCCTGCCAGGACCTCCACGGACTCCTCCACCTCAATGGCGTTGCCCGCGGTCAGCCCCAGCGGCGTGGACATATCGGTCATCAGCGCAACAGTGTGCACCCCGGCGTCCTTGCCCAACGCCACCATGGTTTCCGCGAGTTCCCGGGCCCGGGCCTCGTCCTTCATGAACGCACCCGAACCCACCTTCACGTCCAGCACCAGCGACCCCGTGCCCTCGGCGATCTTCTTGCTCATGATCGACGACGCAATCAGCGGGATGGCTTCGACGGTGCCCGTAACATCGCGGAGGGCGTACAGCTTCTTGTCAGCCGGGGCCAGCCCGGAGCCCGCCGCGCAGATCACTGCTCCGACGTCCTGGAGCTGGGCCATGATTTCCGCGTTGCTGAGGTTCGCGCGCCACCCGGGAATGGCTTCCAGTTTGTCCAGCGTGCCCCCGGTGTGACCCAATCCGCGGCCGGACAGCTGCGGCACTGCCACTCCGAAAACGGCCACCAACGGAGCCAGGGGAAGAGTGATCTTGTCCCCTACCCCACCGGTGGAGTGCTTGTCGCTGGTAGGTTTCCTGCCGCCGTCGGGCGTTGTCAGCGACGAAAAGTCCATCCGCTCCCCGGAGGCGATCATCGCGGCCGTCCAGCGGGAGATCTCGGCCCTGTCCATGCCGTTGAGCAGGATGGCCATGTTCAGTGCCGCCATCTGCTCTTCGGCAATGACCCCGCGGGTGTAGGCGTCAATGGTCCAGTCGATCTGTTCCGGCGTCAGGGTGCCTTTGTCCCGCTTGATGGTGATGATCTGGACGGCGTCGAAGGCTTCAGTGCTGGTCACGGGGTTTCCTCCAGATGTTCCGGACCGAAGGCGTCAGGCAGCACCTGGTCCATGGTTTTGACGCCTTGGCTGGTCATGAGTTGCATGCCGGGCGCCCGGAATTCGTAGAGCAGCTGCCGGCAGCGTCCGCACGGCATCAGGATGCCGCCGTCGCCGTCCACGCAGTAAAACGCCACCAGCCGTCCGCCGCCGCCCATGTGCAACTGGCCCACCAACGTGCACTCGGCGCAGAGGGTGAGCCCGTAGCTGGCGTTCTCCACATTGCAGCCGCTGATGATCCGGCCGTCGTCGGTGAGGGCTGCGGCCCCCACCGGGAACTTGGAGTAGGGCGCGTAGGCCCGGTCCATGGCGTCTTTCGCCGCGGCTTCCAGCGCTTGCCAATCGATGTGGCTCATCACGTCACCCCTTCACGTACGGTATGCCGCTGGCCGCGGGCGGCCTGGACCTGCCCACCAAACCGGCGACGGCGAAGATGGTCACCAGGTACGGCAGCATGGCCATGAACTGGCTGGGCACCGGAGTACCAATAATGCCCAGAATCGACTGCAGGTTGTAGGCGAAACCGAACAGCAAGGATGCCAGGAAAGCGCCGATCGGGTTCCAGCGGCCGAAAATGAGCGCAGCCAGGGCAATGAAGCCGCGGCCTCCGGAGATGTCCTTGGTGAAGGAGTCGATGGTCACCAACGTAAACACCGCTCCGCCGATGCCTGCGATGGCCCCGCCCAGGGTGACGTTCCAGAAGCGGGTGGCGTTTACATTGATGCCCAGGGTGTCGGCGGCCTGCGGGTGCTCACCAACGGCCCGGACCCGGAGGCCCCACCGCGTCTTGAACAAACCGAACCACACAACAGCCACTGCGATGTACATCAGGTAGCCGGCCACGGACTGCTCAAAAAGAACCGGCCCGATGATGGGGATATCCGAGAGCAGCGGGATCGGCAGGATGTCCAGGCGGCCCGGGGTGTTGAACTGCTCTTTGTTCGGTGCCATGACCGTGCCGAACAGGAAGCCGGTGAGGCCTGATACCAGCACGTTCAGGACCACGCCCACAATGATCTGGTTCACGAGGTACTTGATGCTGAAGACCGCCAGCACCATGGAGACGGCGGCGCCCGCGGCAGCAGCGGCGAGCAGCCCGACGTAGGGGCTGCCGGTCACGGTGGCCACGAGGGCAGCGGTGAAAGCCCCGCCCAGCAGCTGGCCCTCAATGGCGATGTTGACCACGCCTACCCGCTCACAGAGCACACCGGACAGGGACCCGAAGACGAGGGGAACCGCCAGCGTCACCGAGCCTGCCACCAGGCCGGCCAACGAGATGGACGGTTGCCGGGCGCCGGCCACAATCCACACGAGCACGGCAAAGACGAAGACCACGGCGAAAGCAATGGGCAACCACTTCGGTGAACGTTCTCCGCGCGTCCAGAGGTAGATCGAGTAGGCGGCCATGGCCAGGAGCAAAACGGCCAGCACAATGCCGCCGGCCTGGCCGGGAATCATCAGCGCAGGGATCTGGACCGCGTCGCCGGGATCGCTGACCTTCATCTCGGCCGTTTGCCCGGAGCCCAGCAATCCGAAGAAGACCAGTGCAACAAGGGCCAGGACGCTGAGGGAAACAGGGACTTTCAACGAGGGGCGGAAGCCCGGAAGGGACGGAGCTCCGGCCCGGGGGGCGGTTGCTGTTGCGCTCATTTGGCACCTCCGGTGGCGTTGGCGAGGGCGGCCTTCCGGGCTACCTTTTTCTTCTTCTTGGTGCTGTCCAACCGGAAGATGGACTTGATGAGCGGCGGGGCTGCGATAAACAGGACGATCAGCGACTGCACCACCAAAACTATGTCGATGGGTGTTCCCGTCTGGATCTGCATCTGCACGGCTCCCGCGCGGAATGCGCCGAACAGGAGGCCGGCAAAGAACGTGCCCCACGGTGTACTGCGCCCCAGCAGGGCCACGGTGATGGAGTCGAAGCCAATCTGTGCCGCGACCCCGCCGGTCAGGACCTTCTCGGTACCGGCTACCTGCGCCACGCCGCCGAAGGCTGCGAGGGCTCCGGCGAACGCCATGACGAGGATGGTGGCCCGCGGAACCTTGACCCCGGCCGTGCGGGCAGCAGCGGGATTTGCGCCGACAGCACGGAATTCGAAACCAATGGTGGAACGGTTGAGCATCCACCAGACACCTGCCGTCAGCGCAACGGCCACCAGGAAGCCCAGGTGCAGCCGCGAGCCGGGTATGAGCACGGGGTAGGTAGCCGATTCATCCAGCCGGGGCGAAATGGGGCTGTTGTCCCCCGGACGCCGGAACGCCGCGGTGTTCAGGAGGAAGTCGAGCAGGAACAGGGCCACGTAGTTCAACATGATGGTCACAATGACCTCGTGGGCGCCCGTCCTGGCCTTGAGGAGGCCCACAACGCCTCCCCAGACCGCTCCACCCAGGACCCCCATAATGATGACCACCAGCAGGTGCAAGCCGAAGGGAAGGTCCCAGGCGAAGCCGACATAGGCGGCCAGGGTGGCGCTGATGATGATTTGGCCCTGGGCACCGATATTGAACAAACCTGCCCGGAAAGCCAGGGCCACGCCCAGGCCGGCGCAGATCAGCGGGGTGGCTACGGTCATGGTCTCCAGCAAGGGCATGAGGCCCTGCCGGGGGTTGAAAACCGCTCCTTGGAAGAGGGCAACGTAGCTCTTGGTCATGGCGCCCCAGAGCGCCGAAAGGAAGTCGGTGGGGCGGGCAAAGAAGTACCCTGCGGTCCTGGCGACTCTGTCGTCGGTGCTGGCGATCAACAGGCCGCCGAGGATTAAGGCAACAAGGACGGCCAGGACGGAAACGAATCCATTCCCCATGACGATCCGGCGGAACAGGCTGCCTTGCTGGTGTCCGACGTCTCCGCTCTGGGAGGACACCGGAACAATGGACGGTTCCAGGGTGCCGCCCGCAGTGTCCAGCGCGACGTCGGCGGCCTGGACATCGGTGGTGGATTCCTGCCGTGCCGCTTCCGCGGCCGGTTCATTCTTCTTCTGATCGCCAGGGTTGCCGGTCGGTTCACTGGGTGTCATCGGAGCCCCCTTCCGGGCTGACGCCGGCCATCATCAGGCCGAGGGTGTCGCGGGATGTACCCGAGGGAACGATGCCCACGAGCTTGCCTTTGTAAATCACCGCAATGCGGTCTGCGAGCTCCATGACTTCGTCGAGTTCCGTGGAGACGATCATCACCGGCGTTCCCACATCCCTCTCCGCGACGATTCGCTTATGCAGGAATTCGATGGAACCGACGTCCACGCCGCGGGTGGGTTGGCTTGCAATGAAGAGCCGCAGGGGGCGGGACAACTCACGGGCCATAACAACCTTTTGTTGGTTGCCGCCCGACAACGTCCCTGCCGCAGCGCCCGCGGACGGGGTGCGGATATCGAACTCCTCGATCTTGGCCTTGGCGTTCTCGGCCACTTTGCCCGGGTTCATGCTGACGCCGCGGGCAAAGGGAGCTTGGTCGTAAAGGTCCAGCACCAGATTCTCGGCCACGGAGAACGGACCCACCAGGCCATCTACGGTGCGGTCCTCCGGAACGAAGCCGACGCCGGAACGCAGGACGTCTTTCACCGGCAGTCCCAGCAACTGCTTTCCGTCGAGGGTGACCGATCCGGTCACGTGTTCCTGGACACCAAGGATCGCTTCGGTCAGCTCGGTCTGGCCATTGCCCTGGACACCTGCGATCGCAAGGATCTCGCCTTGGGCGATGTCGAAGCTGATTCCGTCCACGATGTTGGTGCCGTTTGGCGCCCGCACCGTCAGGTTCTCCACCTTGAAAGTGGTCTCCTTCGGTTGGGCCACGGCTTTATGCAGACTCAGGCTGACAGGCCGGCCAACCATCATGGACGCAAGCTCTGCCGCAGAAGCAGTCGGCGGGGCATCGCCGACTACTTTTCCACGGCGGACCACGGTGATGACGTCCGAGACAGCCTTGACCTCACGCAGCTTGTGCGAGATGAACACGATCGATGTTCCGCCGGCCTTAAGCTGCCTCATGATGTCCAGGAGCTCATCGGTTTCCTGCGGCGTGAGCACGGCGGTGGGCTCATCCAGGATCAGCACCTTCGCCTCCCGGACCAGCGCCTTGATGATTTCCACGCGCTGCTGGACCCCAACCGGGAGGTCTTCCACCAAAGCATCGGGATCGACGTCGAAGCCGTACTTTTCGGAGATATCGCGGATCTTCCGGCGGGTTTCGTCCATGCTGAGGACGCCGCCTACGGACGTTGGCTCCGCGCCGAGCGCAACGTTCTCCGCGACGGTGAACACCGGGACGAGCATGAAGTGCTGGTGCACCATGCCGATCCCTGCAGCCATGGCGTCCCCCGGTCCCCGGAAAGCTACCGGTTGGTCGTCAACGAGGATTTGTCCGGCCGTAGGCTCATAGAGTCCATACAACACGTTCATGAGGGTTGATTTTCCGGCACCATTCTCGCCGAGGAGGCAATGGATCTGTCCGGATTCGACCACAAGGTCGATGTCTTGGTTGGCGTAGAAGCTCCCGAATGCCTTCGAGATCCCCTTCAATTCGAGTTTCACAACTCCCACCGTTCTGTGAGTCCGAGGGACGGCTGTATTGCTCACTACCTGTAGGCAGCAGCGTAGTCAGGGCAAAAACGTGCCGCCAGTACCGGGGCCCGGTACTGGCGGCTTGTTCGAGAGTTGTTACTTCTTCGGGCTGGCCGCCGATTCAACAACCAGCTTGCCCGAAATGATGTCTGCCTTGAGGGCGTCGAGTTCGGACTTGGTTTCGGCCGAAACTACGGAGTCAAGGTCGTGGAACGGTGCGAGGGCGACGCCGTCGTTCTCCAGCGTGCCAACGTAGGCTTCGTTGCTGAACTTGCCGTCCTTGTCATCCTTCACCACGGACTCCACGGCTTCACCCATCTGCTTGACCACGGAGGTCAGCATGAGGTCCTTGTACTCCGGAGCGGTGAGGTAGCCGTCGGAGTCGACCCAAATGAGCTTGACGTCCTTGCCGGCAGCCTTTGCTTCCTTCAGGGCAGCGCCTGCACCCTTGCCAACCGGACCTGCAACGGGCATCACGATGTCCGCGCCCTGGTCCAGGAGGTTGATGGTGATCTGCTTGCCGGTGTCCTGCTTCTCGAAGTCACCCGTGAAGGAGCCGTCCTGGGTAGCCTTGTCCCAGCCCACCACCTGTACGGACTTGCCCTTGGCCTTGTTGTAGGCCTGGACGCCGTCATAGAAACCGTCCATGAAGATGGTGACCGTGGGGAGCTTGATGCCGCCGAAGGTGCCCACCTTGCCGGTCTTGGTCGTGGCAGCGGCCGCGTAGCCGGCCAGGTATGCAGCCTGCGCGGTGTCGTAGACAACGGGCTTGACGTTGGCGATCGGCGTTTCGTAAGCGAAGTCGATGATCGCGAAGTGCTTGTCCGTGTTCTTCTCCGCAGCAGCCTTGGTGGCGTCGCCCAGGAGGAAGCCGACCGTGACGGTCAGGTTGCAGCCGGCCGAGATCATGCCGTTGAGGTTGGTCTCGAAGTCGCTGTTGGCCTTGGACTCGGCCGACTTCGTGGTGATCCCCAGATCCTTCTCTGCCTTCTTGAGGCCCTCGAAGGAAGACTGGTTGAAGGACTGGTCATCGAAGCCACCGGAGTCGGAGACAATGCAGCCCGTGTAGTCGCTGGCGGCGTTGGTGCTGGAACCGGCATCGGGTGCCTGTCCACAGCCACTGAGCAGGAGCGCTGCCGCGCTCATGGTGGCGACTCCGGCCATCGAACCGCGCTTCAGGGTGGCACGCAGTGGTTTCTTCAATGTTCCTCCAGGAAGAAAGTGTTTGGCGCTACGACTGGTGGTCAATGAGTGTCCGTTTCCAAAACCCCGGGGCAGAAATTCTGTTTTCACTGATGCTTCGCAGCACTGCGCCGAAGCGCACTGATGCAACCAGACTAGTGGCGAAAAACACATGGAGGTAGCACAAAAGCAGCCTGCGGCACAGATCGTTGACTTTTTGTTACCAAGCAGTAGGGCGCCCCGCAAGTCACAGGCGGACGAGCATCTTCCCGGTGTTCGCACCCTCGAGCAAATCGATGAATGCCCCGGCCGCATTTTCCAGGCCGTCCACGATTGTCTCGTCGTAGCGGACAGTGCCGTCCGCCAGCCATGCCGCCATCTTTTCCCGGAACTCCGCCGCGTGTGCGCGCTGTCCCCCAACAAGGAAACCCCGGAGCGTCAGCTGCCTGCCGATGGCAACGGCCAGGTTCCGCGGTGCGGCAGGCGGCTCGGTTGAGTTGTACTGGGCAATGGCCCCGCACATGGCAACCCGGCCACCGACGTTCAACATTTCCAGGGCCGCTTCCAGATGGTCGCCGCCCACGTTGTCGAAGTACACATCGATACCGCGCTCCCCCGCCGCGTCGCGCAACTGATCCACCACGGGAGCGTCGTTGTAGTTGAAAGCCGCGTCGAAGCCCAATTCCAGCAGCCGCGCCACCTTCTCCGGCGATCCCGCGCTGCCGATCACCTTGCCGGCGCCCATCGCCTTGGCGATCTGCCCCACCATGGAGCCAACGGCCCCGGCAGCACCGGAGACAAAAACGACGTCGCCTTCCTTGAATTCGGCCACCTTGAGCAACCCCGCATAGGCGGTGAGGCCCGTCATGCCCAAAGCACCAAGGAACGCCGAGTCAGGCGCCAGGCCGGCAGGCACCGTGCTGGCGGCCGAGCCGTCCACCACCGCATGCTCGCGCCAACCCAGTTGATGCACGACGACGTCACCCACCTTGTGCGCGCCCGACCTGGACGCGATCACCTCACCGACCGCACCGCCGTCGAGCGCTGCATCAAGGCGGAAGGGGGCCGAGTAGGATTTCCGGTCATTCATCCTGCCGCGCATGTACGGATCCACCGACATGAACCGGTTCTCCACCAAAATCTGCCCGTCCTTGAGTTCGGGCAGGTCTGAATGGACCATCCGGAAGTTCTCCGGAGCGGGCCGGCCCTCCGGACGGGATGCAAGGTGGATTTCCCGGGTCTGCACAGGAGCGCTTGTGGAAGTGCTCATGCGGCGAACTCCACGAGCTTGAGGTCGACCGCCATGTTGCCGCGCGTGGCATTCGAGTACGGGCAGACCTGGTGGGCCTTGGCCATGAGTTCTTCCGCCGTGGCCCGGTCCAGCGCAGGAAGTGCGATCTCGAGTTCAGCGGCGAGCCCGAACCCGTCTCCCTCGGCGAGGGGGCCGATGTGGATCCTGGCCGCCACCGCCGAATCAGTGAGGTCGGCGCGTTCCTTGCGTCCTACCAAGCGCAGGGCCGAGTGGAAGCAAGCGGCGTAGCCTGCAGCGAATAGTTGTTCAGGGTTGGTTCCCTGTCCGTTTCCGCCCAGTTCGACGGGGCTGGCGAGGGTGACATCAAGCTTGCCGTCCTTGGTGCGGGCATTGCCGTCGCGGCCTTCTCCCGAGGCCAGCGCCTCGGCTGTGTAGAGGGTCTTCATGGGTGTCTGCCTTTCTGGTTGTGGCAAATCTTTTCTTGCGAGGAAAATTCAGAGCGATTTCTGCAATGCGGCGGTGAGCTTGCCCAGGGTGGCGTGCAGCTGCCCGATTTCTGCAGGCGTGAGCCCCGCCGCGTCCGCCAGCCTTCGTGGCACATCCCCGGCCCGTTCGCTGAGCTTGGTGCCGGCGTCGGTCAGCACCACGTCCACCCGGCGCTCGTCCTCGGACGATCTGCGCCGTTCGACGAGCCCCAGGGCTTCGAGCCGCTTCAGCAGCGGCGACAGCGTGCCCGAATCCAGCCCGAGCTCGGCGCCAAGTTCGCGCACGCTGCGGGGATCGTTTTCCCACAGCACCAGCATCACGAGGTATTGCGGATAGGTCAGCCCCATTTCATCCAACACAGGGCGGTAGACCGCCGTCGCAGCCTTGGACGCCGAGTACAGCGCAAAGCAAACCTGATGACGGAGCCGGGGTGCATCACTCATGCTGAAAACGATAGTCTACAATTAAGTTGTGCACAACTCAATCTCCCACACTTCACCCAACTGGGTCGCGTTAGTGCGCGTTTTCAGCGTTCAAAACGCGCACTACTGCTACCCAGTTGGGTCTATTGCTGCTGGTCGCGGATGGTCCGCAAGGCGGCCGCGCTCAGGACGCGGATCGCGTAGCCCAACGCCCGTTCGTCGACGATGAAATCGCCACGGTGAAGGTCATACACTTCGCCGCCCGGAGTATGCGTGCCGAGGCGCATCATGGCGCCCGGCAGGTCCGCCAGGAACCAGGCGAAATCCTCGCCACCCATGGATTGCGGGGTCAGGACCACGGCGCTCTCGCCAAGCTCTGCACGTGCAGCGGCCTCGATCAGCGCCGTCTCGTGTTCGGAGTTCACTACGGGCGGGACGCCGCGGGTGTGCTCCAAATGGACGTCAACTCCGTAAGGGGCGGCAACCTGCTTGACCACTTCGTCCAGCAGCTCGCCGGCGTCGTGCCAGGCATCGCGGTCCAGGCACCGCATGGTCCCGGCCATGTAGCCGGTACCCGGAATGGCGTTCGGGGCGGAGCCTGCCGAGATTTGGCCCCACACCACGGACACGCCGCTGCGGACGTCGACGCGGCGCGACAGGACCGCGGGGACGTTGACCGCAATTTGGGCCAGGGCGAAGACCAGGTCTTCGGTCAGGTGCGGGCGCGAAGTGTGGCCGCCGCGACCCGTCAGCTCGATCTTGATGGTGTCCGACGCCGAGGTAATGGCACCGATGCGGGTACCGATCTGCCCCACGTTGATGCGCGGATCACAGTGCAGCGCGAGGATCCTCGGCACGCCCTCCAGGACGCCTTGCTCAATACAGGATAACGCCCCGCCCGGCATGGTTTCCTCGGCAGGCTGGAAGATGATGCGCACCGATCCGCCCAGCGGGGTGTTCTTGTGCATGCGCTGCAGGACCAACGCGATGCCCAGCATGGTGGTGGTGTGGACATCGTGCCCGCAGGCATGCGTCACGCCATGGTTCTTGGAGGCGAACGGAAGCCCCGTCTCCTCGATGATCGGCAGGGCGTCGATGTCGCCGCGCAGGGCCGTTGCGATGGGCCCCTCCCCCACGTCCACGGTCAACCCCGTGCCCTCGAGCCGGCGGGGTTTCAGGCCTGCGGCCTCCAGCCGCTCGACGAGCTTGTCCGTGGTGCGGAATTCCTTGAAGGACAGTTCCGGGTGCGCGTGGAGGTCACGCCTGAATTCGATGAGTCCGGGCAGGAGCTCATCCACCCAAGGACTCACGACGGGTGTTGGCTCGGTTTCAGTCGTGTAATTGCGCACGAAACAACTCTAGCCATCCACGGCCCCCGAAGACCGAAAGCCACCTCTTGGTTACGCTGCGTTCACTCGCAGGCAACCAAGGGTGGCTTCCGGTACGGGGTTCAAACCCCGGGAATCGGACCTAGAGGACGTCGGTATCTCCGCTGGCCTTGAGCGCATCCACTGCGCCCTTGACCCGCTGGGCGTGCTCCTTGGTGGTCACCAACAGCGCGTCCGGCGTGTCCACGATGACCACGTCCTTGATGCCGATGAGGGCGATCACCCGCTTGGTGTCGGTAACCACCACGCCGCTGGCATTCTCCGCGAAAACGCGTGCCCCTTCACCGAGGACGGTCACTTCGTCGACGTCGCCCGCGTTGTTGAGGCGGCCAATCGCGGCGAAGTCGCCGACGTCGTCCCACCGGAAGGTACCGGGCACGACGGCGACATCCCCGGCTGCCGCTGCCGGCTCAGCAACGGCGTAGTCGATGGCGATCTTGGGCAGGGTTGGCCACACACGGGACGTGACTTCCGCCCGGCGCGGTGTATCCCAAGCCTCCGCGATCTCCTGGACGCCTGCGAAGAGTTCGGGCTGGTTGGCTTCGAGGTGCTTGAGCATGAGGGCTACTGGTGCAACGAACATGCCCGCGTTCCAGACGTAGTCCCCTGCTTCCACGTATTTGCGGGCGACGTCTTCGCTGGGCTTCTCCACGAACTCGGCTACGGCCAATGCGTTCGGAGCGCCGTCCACCTTCAGGGCTTTTCCGGAGCGGATATACCCGAAGCCGGTGGAAGGGTGGGTCGGCTTGATGCCGATGGTCACGATCTTGCCCGTTGCGGCCGTGAAGATCGCTTCGCGCACGGTGTCCTGGAAGAGGTCGTCAGGGCTGATCACCTGGTCCGCGGCAAAGGAGCCCATGATGGTCTCCGGATCGCGGCGGTGCAGGATGGCGGCGGCAAGGCCGATCGCGGCACCGGAATCCTTGGGCTCGCTTTCCAGCACGAGCTCGTCATCCCCTACCTCGGGGAGTTGGCGGCACACGGCTGTACGGTGGGCTTCGCCGGTCACCACGAGGACCCGCTCACCGGCCAACGGCTCCAGGCGGTCGTACGTGGACCTCAGCAACGTGCTGCCGGATCCGGTCAGGTCATGGAGGAATTTGGGCGCGGCGGCCCGCGAAAGCGGCCACAGCCGGGTCCCCACACCGCCGGCTGGAATTACCGCATGAAAGCGGTCCAATGGCGATTCCGGAATTGTCGCGTCTTCTGTACTCACCTCAACACTTTATCCGACACGGTGCCTTGCACCCGGGCACGACGCAGATGTGGCTTTCGTCTCATGTTGTCCAAAAATCGGCGGAAATACAGGCAGGAAACGCCGGACGGCCAAGCAATGCAGCCGATCCTGAATTGAATAAGCTGTGAGCGAAGCCTAGATTTAGGCGTGAGCTACGAGTGCTCTCGCAGCAGGCGTTCCCCCCGCGTGGATCCCATGCCAGCGCCGCTGTGTTGCAGGAAGGTTTATTCAGTGCCGACAAAACCAGCTGGCACCTTGTACCGCGGCCGTGAAGGCATGTGGTCCTGGGTTGGACACCGTATTACCGGTGTAGTGATCTTTTTCTTCTTGTTGGTCCACGTGCTGGACACCTCATTGGTGCGTGTGTCCCCGGAGGCCTACACCGCCGTCATTGGCGCTTACAAGAACCCCCTCATGGCCCTGGGTGAAACGGGCCTGGTCGCTGCGATCATCTTCCACGCCTTCAACGGCCTGCGCGTGATCGCCATCGACTTCTGGAAGAAGGGCGCAAAGTACCAGCGCCAAATGCTGTGGGTCGTACTTGCACTGTGGCTGGTTACGTTCGCAGGTTTCGCTATCCGCCACCTTTCCCTCGCGCTGGGAGGCCACTAAGCCATGACTACTATCCAGGCCCCGCGTTCGGGCAAGATCGCCCCCAAGTACAACCGCTCCGGCTCCAGCCGCGGCAACTTCGAGATGATCGCATGGCTCTTCATGCGCCTGTCCGGCGTCGTGCTGGTGGTCCTCATCTTCGGTCACCTCTTCGTGAACCTGCTGGTGGGCGAAGGCATCCATGCCATCGACTTCGGCTTCGTGGCCGGCAAGTGGGCCGATCCGTTCTGGCAGTTCTGGGATCTCGCCATGCTCTGGCTCGCGATGCTCCACGGCACCAACGGCGTCCGCACCATCATCAACGACTACGCGGAAAAGGACTCCACGCGCTTCTGGCTCAAGGGTGTCCTGTATGCCGCCACGTTCGTCATCGTCATCCTCGGCACCCTGGTGATCTTCACCTTCGACCCGTGCCCCGTAGTCGACGGTGTCCAGCTGCCGGGTGGATTCTGCCCGGCACCGTAGCGGTTCCGGCGGGCCGGTTCCAACCGGCCACCCGACCAGCGGAACAGACTCCGCCGACCATCTGAATTTTTGAAAGAGAGAGCATCTGGTATGCAGGTCCATAAGTACGACGTCGTTATTGTCGGTGCAGGTGGCGCCGGCATGCGCGCCGCGATCGAATCCGGTCAGCGTGCACGCACCGCGGTACTGACCAAGCTCTACCCCACCCGCTCGCACACAGGTGCAGCCCAGGGTGGCATGTGTGCAGCACTGGCCAACGTCGAGGAAGACAACTGGGAGTGGCACACCTTCGACACCATCAAGGGTGGCGACTACCTGGTTGACCAGGACGCAGCCGAGGTCATGGCCAAGGAAGCCATCGACGCCGTGCTGGACCTGGAAAAGATGGGCCTGCCCTTCAACCGCACGCCCGAAGGCCGGATCGACCAGCGCCGCTTCGGTGGCCACACCCGCGACCACGGCAAGGCTCCTGTCCGCCGCGCCTGCTACGCAGCAGACCGTACGGGCCACATGATCCTGCAGACGCTGTACCAAAACTGCGTCAAGCACAACGTTGAGTTCTACAACGAGTACTACGTCCTTGACCTGCTGCTGGTTGAGGAAGATGCCGTTCGCGAAGACGGCACGCCCTACAAGCAGAAGCGCGTTGCCGGCGTCGTCTCCTACGATCTCGCTTCCGGTGAGCTGCACGTCTTCCAGGCCAAGTCCGTGGTGTTCGCCTCCGGCGGCGCGGGCAAGGTCTTCAAGACCACGTCCAACGCACACACCCTGACCGGTGACGGCATGGGCATCGCATTCCGCCGCGGTATCCCCCTGGAAGACATGGAGTTCTTCCAGTTCCACCCGACCGGCCTCGCCGGCTTGGGCATCCTCCTCACCGAAGGTGCCCGCGGTGAGGGTGCCATCCTGCGTAACTCCGAGGGTGAGCGCTTCATGGAGCGTTACGCCCCCACCATCAAGGACCTTGCGCCCCGCGACATCGTGGCCCGCGCCATGGCCAACGAAGTCCGTGAAGGCCGCGGCTGCGGCCCGAACAAGGACTACGTCCTCCTTGACCTGACGCACCTTGAGCCCGCGCACATCGAAGCGAAGCTGCCGGACATTACCGAGTTCGCCCGCACCTACCTTGGTGTGGAACCGTTCACGGATCCCGTGCCGGTGTTCCCCACGGCCCACTACGCCATGGGCGGCATCCCCACGAACATCACCACCGAGGTCCTGCAGGACAACGACACCACTGTTCCCGGCCTGTACGCCGCCGGCGAAGTGGCCTGTGTTTCGGTCCACGGCTCCAACCGCCTTGGCACCAACTCGCTCCTGGACATCAACGTGTTCGGCAAGCGTGCAGGCATTGCGGCCGCGGAGTACTCCAAGACCGCGGACTTTGTTGAACTCCCGGAGAACCCGGAAGCAATGACCCGCGGAATCCTGGACAGCCTGCTCAGCGGCACCGGTACCGAGCGTGTGGCCCAGATCCGCAAGGAACTGCAGGACACCATGGATGCCAACATGCAGGTGTTCCGCACAAAGGAATCCCTGGAGCAGGTCCTCCGCGACATCGCCTCCTTCGAGGAGCGGTACAAGAACGTCACCGTTCAGGACAAGGGCAAGCGCTTCAACCTGGACCTCCTGGAAGCCGTTGAACTTGGTTTCCTGCTCGACATGGCCAAGGTCATGACTGTCGGTGCCCTGCACCGTGAGGAATCCCGTGGCGGCCACTACCGCGAGGACTTCCCGGACCGCGACGACGAGAAGTTCATGAAGCACTCCATGGCTTACCTGGACAACACCGTCACCGCCGACTCGTCTGCCGAGTCCGTTGCGGGCATCCGTCTTGAGACCAAGCCCGTTGTCTTCACCCGTTACGAGCCAATGGAGCGTAAGTACTAATGACCACCGAAATGGCGGAACCCGCTTCCAAGATCGAGCTGCCCGCAAGCGTTGCCGGCGAGGGTGAGATCCCCACGTTCCACATCACCTTGAAGGTGCGCCGCTTCGACCCCGAGATTTCGGACGAAGCCCGCTGGGACGAGTACAAGCTGACCATGTACGGCACGGACCGCGTCCTGGATGCCCTGCACAAGGTCAAGTGGGACATCGACGGAAGCCTTTCCTTCCGCCGCTCCTGCGCCCACGGTGTTTGCGGATCCGATGCCATGCGCATCAACGGCCGTAACCGCCTGGCCTGCAAGACCCTGCTGAAGGACCTGGACACGTCCAAGCCCATCATCGTGGAACCGATCAAGGGCCTTCCCGTGGAGAAGGACCTGATCGTGGACATGGAACCCTTCTTCCAGTCCTACCGCGAAGTCATGCCGTTCCTCATCAACAAGGGCCACGAACCCACCAAGGAACGCCTGCAGACCGTTGAAGACCGTGAGCGCTTCGACGACACCACCAAGTGCATCCTCTGCGCCGCCTGCACCTCGTCCTGCCCGGTCTTCTGGACCGACGGCCAGTACTTTGGTCCGGCAGCAATCGTCAACGCACACCGCTTCATCTTCGATTCCCGTGATGACGCCGGCGACATGCGCTTGGAGATCCTCAACGACAAGGAAGGCGTGTGGCGCTGCCGCACCACCTTCAACTGCTCCGAGGCATGCCCCCGCGGCATCCAGGTGACCAAGGCCATCGCCGAGGTCAAGCAGGCCATCCTGTCCCGCAAGATCTGATCCACGGTTCCCCAAGGAACACAGCGAAGAACGGCGCCGCCCACCTCCAGGTGAGCGGCGCCGTCGTCGTTAATCATCAACCGGCCACAGCGTGCCGGATCCAATCACCAAGGAGTCCGCATGTCGCGCCCAGAGAAAATCACCTTTACGGGCAGCACCGGGGACGCTTTGGCGGGCATCATCGATGTTCCGGAAGGTCCCGTCCGCGGGTGGGGCGTCTACTCCCACGGGCTGACGCTGGGCAAGGACAGCCCCGCCGCCTCCCGGATCTGCAAGGGCCTCGCGGAGCAGGGAATCGGGATGCTGCGTTTCGACAACCTCGGGCTGGGCGGCTCCGCCGGAGAGTGGTCGGCCGGTTCCTTCAGCGTGAAGGTGGCGGACACCATCCTGGCCGCTAAGTTCATGCGGGAGCAGGGCCGGGGAATCTCCCTGCTGGTGGGGCACTCCTTTGGTGGTGCGGCCGTTCTTGCCGTCGCCCGCGACGTTCCCGAGGCAAATGCGGTGGTGACGGTCGGCGCACCTTACGAACCCAGGCACGTTGAGCACATGTTCGACGCCGAGATCGAGGCCATCCGCCGCGACGGCAGCGCAGTGGTGGACCTCGGAGGTCGTCCGATGGAGATCCGCAGGCACTTCGTGGAGGATGTGGAACGGGCCGACCTGCGCGATTGCATCCGCACCTTGCACAGGCCCCTCATGGTGATGCACTCCCCTACGGACAACACCGTGGGGATCGACAACGCCAGCGAGATTTTCCGCACGGCCCGGCATCCGCGGAGCTTCGTTTCCCTTGAAGGCAGTGAGCACCTGCTCACCGGCAAGGGCCAGGCTGCCCGGGTGGCACGGATCATCGGCGCGTGGGCGGATCCCTACGTGGAGCTGCGCGAAGAGGACCCAGCGTCCTAGGCCCCCCCAACTGGGTCGCAGCAGAGCGCGTTCCGGACGTCCAGAACGCGCTCTGCTGCGACTTAGTTGGGTGCTACTTGCCGATGGCCGCCTTGCTTTCGGCCAGCCACTGTTCTGCGCCCTTCTCCGGGCTCAGCCGCTTGAACAGGACCTCGGTATTGATGCGGGCCGTGATCTCGGAAACGGCGGTGGAACCTGTAGGGCCGATGTAGGTGGGTGCGAATTCCATCTTGCCGATCTGGTCGATGTAGGCCGCCTCGACCTTGCCCTGCGGCGTGAGCTGCTCCTGGATCGCGCTGCGAATGGCCGAGTTGCCGGGTACGCCCCGGTCGCTCTGGATGATCTTGCCCGCGGCCTCGTTGTTGACCAGGAAGTTCACCAGCTTGGCTGCGGCGTCGGTGTGCTTGCTGCGGGCGGAGATGGTGTAGAACTGCGAGGACTGGAGCCAGATGCCCGGCGTGGGGGTTTCGCCCGGGAGTTTGAGCAGCTTCAGTTCGGCACCGGAGGCCTTGCTGAGGGCAGAGAGCGAATTGCTCCAAGTCAGCATCATGCCGGCCTTGCCCATGCCCATAAGGGTCTGCTCGGTGCTGACGTTCAGTTTTTCCACTGTCTCGGAGGCGCTGGGGGCAGCGCCCGATTCGCTGAGCTTCAGTGAGTAGTCGAAGTAGGCCTGCACTGTGTCCTTTTCCAGGCCCAGCTGACCGTCCTGCGTATACAGGGACTGACCGCGCTGGCGTGCGAAGGCGTCCAGGGAGTCATGGGTCAGAACGGTCGCAGTGCCGTACGTTCCCTTGGGACTCTTTTCAGTAACTTCCTTGGCGATTTTGGCGAAGTCGTCCCAGCTCCAGGTGTTGTCGTCCGGCATTTCGACGCCGGCGGCCTGGAAGACAGCAGGGTTGACCACGATCGCCAGGGCGTTGGCGCCCGTGGACACACCGTATTGGGTACCCTTCACCTGACCGTTTTCCACGGCGCCCTGGTCCAGCTTGGAGAGATCAAGCGACCCGCTGACTTTCGACAGGTCCAGGAGGGCGCCGCGGTTGGCGTACTCGGCGGGGTAGGCTCCACCCATGGTAATGACGTCCGGAGCGTCATTGGCTGCGACTTGGGTGGCCAGCTTGTCGAAGTAGCCGTTGATGTCGCCATACTCGGGTTTTACTTTGATGTTCGGGTTGGCGGCCTCGAACTCCGCGATTGCCTTGTTGGTCAGCTCGGCCCTTGATGCGTTGCCCCACCAGGAGAACCTGATCTCCACCGGACCATCCTCGGGCTGGTTGTTGCTGCCGCCGCCGGCACAGCCCGTGGCCAGGCCGGCAAGGCCCATGGCCACGACAAAGGCCATTGTTTTTCGGACACTCAGTACAGGTTTACGCACCATTGGGTAAGCTTCCTTTACGCTCAGAAAACGGTTCCTGAAACGTATCAACTACGATAGAGTGCGTCAATAGTTCCCGCTGTTAACTATTTCGCCGACGCCCCGGAGGCTCTCCCTTGACCAAGCTGGCAGACATCCAAATCCGTGACCCGTTCCTCCTCACACTGCCCGACGACGCCGGGTATTTGCTCTTCGGCAGCACGGACAAGAACATCTGGTCCGGTCCTGCCACAGGGTTCGACTGCTACCGCAGCAGCGACCTTGAGGATTGGGAGGGGCCCATCCCCGCGTTCCGGCCCTCCCCCGGATTCTGGGGCAAGGAGCAATACTGGGCCCCTGAAGTGCATGGCTACCAAGGCCGCTACTTCATGTTCGCCACGTTCACCGCACCTGGACACTGCCGCGGGACCCAGATCCTTTCCGCCGAGTCACCGGAAGGTCCCTACACTCCCTGGAGCGACGGACCCGTGACTCCCCGGGACTGGGAATGCCTGGACGGAACCCTGCATATCGACGCGGGAGGAACGCCCTGGTTGGTCTTCTGCCATGAATGGAAGCAGGTCAATGACGGCACCATTGTTGCCCATCAGTTGAGCCACGATCTGCGGACAACCGTGGGTGAACCGACTGTCCTGTTCGCCGCGTCCGAGGCCCCTTGGTCCCGCGCGCTGGATGTGCCCGCAGTAGCTGACCGGGAAGCCCCCGTCTACGTGACCGACGGTCCTTTCCTCCACCGGATGGCCAATGGCAAGCTGATCATGTTGTGGTCCGGTTTCGGGGATCACGGTTACGCCATGGGAATCGCACGCAGTGCATCAGGCACCGTCCTGGGTCCGTGGGTACAGGAGCCCGAACCTATCTGGGGCAGGGACGGCGGCCACGGCATGATTGCCCGGAAACTCGATGGCGGGCTCATCCTGACGCTCCACCAGCCCAACCAGAGTCCCCACGAGCGGGCCGCATTCTTCGCCCTCCGGGAGACCGAGGACTCGGTGGTCCTGGACGTTCCCTGCCCGGGCGCAGAGAATCTCATCGACCGTGAGGACCTGGTACGCCGCCACAACGTCACGCAGCAGGAGCTCGATCCACGCAGCCCCGTTTCCGTTGGCAATGGCGAGTTCGCGTTCACCATGGACTTGACGGGCCTCCAGACGTTGCCCGGCTGCTACCCCGTGGGAGCCCGCGGCGAGCTTCCAGCAGGCACCCTGCTGGGCACGCAAGCCCAGTGGGGATGGCATTCCGTCCCACCTGCATCACCCCACGATTTGGCCGGATCCACCGTGCTCTATGACTCCCCGCGGGGCCCGGTGCCCTACGTCGACATGGTGGGAGACATCGTCAATGACCGGGAAACCGGGACGTCCGCCGCGGAGACATGGCTCCGGGCAAACCCGCACCGGCTGGACCTGGGACGCATCGGATTCCGGATGGTCCGTGACGGGCTGGATCGCGGCATCACCCCCGAGGACATCACGCAGGCCACGCAAACGCTGGACCTGTGGTCCGGAACTGTGACCAGCACCTTCACGCTGGCAGGCCAGCAGGTCAAAGTCACGACGGCGTGCCACCCCTCCCGCGACGAGCTCGGCTTCCGCGTCGAGTCACCCGCGTTGGGCTCAGGCCTGGTGGTGGGCATCGACTTTCCTTACGGGTCTGAATCATGGCATGACGCCGCGGACTGGTCCAAGCCCGGGGCACACAGCACGGTGTTGGACGGACAGTGGGTAGCGCACAGGGAACTGGACGATTCGCGCTACGACGTCGCCATCGCCGGAGAAGAACTGGTGGTGGAGCAGACCGGGCTGCACTCGCTTCGTATCGCGCCGCAAAGCCAGAGCACGGTCCTCGATTTCTCCCTCACTTTCACCCCGGGTGAAGGCGGCGACTGCACCCCGCGGGGCAACAACCATCACAGCGGGGCAGCACCCGCTGAAGGCTTCGACGCCGACCCGGCCTCCGGCGTCGTACCTTCTTCCGACGGCGGTGCCGGGAGCCGGGTAGCGGCGGCTGCGGCCGCCCATTGGCCCCGCTTCTGGACGTCCGGCGGGGCAATCGAACTGAACGCCACGAACGATCCGAGCGCGAAGGAGCTGGAACGGCGGATTGTCCTTTCCCAGTACGTGACCGCCATCAACTGTGCGGGCTCGTTGCCGCCGCAGGAAACCGGGCTGGTCTGCAACTCCTGGCGGGGCCGCTTCCATCTGGAGATGCATTGGTGGCATGCTGCGCACTTTGCGCTCTGGAACCGCACGGAACTGCTGCTGCCGTCGTTGAGATGGTATTCGTCCATCCTGGAGGCCTCGCGGCAGACAGCCAAACAACAAGGCTTTGAGGGTGTCCGCTGGCCGAAGCAGGTGGGACCGGACGGGCGCGAGAGCCCCAGCACGATCGGCACCTTCCTGATCTGGCAGCAACCACATCCCATCTACCTGGCCGAACTCGCCTACCGCGCCACTCCGGATCGCGAGGTTCTGGAGGAATTCGCCGGGATTGTGTTCGAGTCCGCGGCATTCATGGCCAGTTTCGCCCACCCCACGGGGCGAGGCTTCGAGCTGGGTCCGCCGCTGGTTCCGGCGCAGGAAAGCTATGGGTTCATGCGGGGTGAGGTCAGCAACCCCACGTTCGAGCTCGCCTACTGGCAATGGGCGCTGCGCGTCGCTTCCCAGTGGCGGGAACGGCTGGGCCTTGACCCGGTCCCACTATGGGATGAAGTGGCTGACAATATGGTCACGCCGCACGTGACCGACGGCGTCTATGCAGCCATTGACGTGGACCCCTTCACCATCCGGACCGACCATCCCTCGATGCTGTGCGCCCTGGGCGTACTGCCCCGCACCGGGCTCATCGATCCGGCCATCATGAAAGCCACCCTCGCCGACGTCCTGGCGGAATGGGACTGGGCCAGCACCTGGGGTTGGGACTACCCGGTGATGGCGATGACGGCAGCGCGGCTCGAAGACCCCGAGGCCGCCGTCGACGCACTCCTCATGACCGCCGGCAAAAACACTGTCCTGGCCAACGGACACAACCGCCAGACCGATTCCTTGCCCTTGTACCTTCCCGGCAACGGCGGCCTGTTGGCGGCAGTGGCGCTCATGGCTGCGGGGTGGGACGACGGTCCGGCACGGCATGCGCCAGGTTTCCCTGCGGGCTGGACCGTAAAGTGGGAGGGACTGGTACAGGCACCTTAGGCTCTTACTCCCGCTTGGGCCCGAGCGAGGCGCCCACCAAAGCGCCCAAGCCCACCCCGACCAGGATGCCCACGAACGGGGAATTGAACACGAGCTGGCCAATCACCAGCCCGGCCGCAGCTCCGATCAGGCAAGCAATCCACAACTGGTTGTTCATGGCGGGGCTCCAGGCTCGGTCAGGTCTGGGGAGTTGCGCGCCGGGCACCGAGGAACCGCTTGCGTGGCTCCTCCCCCGCCTGGGCGTCGGCTTCGCGGACGGCTGACCAGGACGCGGAGATGAGATACACCTGGCTGACCAGGTTGAACCAGATCAACAAGCCGATGATGATGGCGAACGATGCAAGGACGGGGTTGTTTCCGGCACGCGCAAGGAGTTCGGTGCTGAAGAGCTGGAGCACCGTAGTACCGGCGCCTGCCAGGAGCACCCCTTCCACGAACGCGCGGCGCCCCAGCTCAAGGCCGCCTGCGACCCGGAACAGGACTGCCGCCGTCGTGCAGTTCAACAGCAGCGGAACAACGATCTTGACCACTGCGGCAATGGGACCGGCCACCGCCTCATCCAGGCGCAACAGTTCGAAGAACCAGTCCGCCGCAGTGCCGAAGACGAGCGACGCTCCGGCGCTGACCACCAGGATGACTCCGAGAAGCAACAGCGTTCCGGCATCGACGAGCTTCTGCATGAGGGCATTGCGCTGCAACGGGCCTTCCTCCATGACCCCGCGCAGCCCTTCCCGGACGCTGGCGATCCAGCCGAGCGAGGTGAAGATGGTGACCACCGCGGCGATCAGGGCAGTCCAGCCGAGGCCGGAGGGATTCAGGAGGGTCTGCGGATCCACCAGGCCCTCCCCGCCGTTCACTTGAAGGAGGCCGGGAGCAGCGGAGGCGACGCTGCGGATGACTGCGTCCTCAAGCACGGGATTGCCGCCCAGTACGATGCCGGCAACCGCGAAGCCGGTGGTCAGGAGGCCCGTGACGGAGAAGAACATGTTGAAACCGATGCCTGCACTGAGCAACGGCCCATGCTGCCGCGTGTAGTGCTGAAAGGAACGCATGCCGCGGTTGGTGTTCAGGCGGGCCAGGACGAGGGCGAAGAATGCGCCGGCCTTCCGGGGCAGGCCGTCCCCGGCCCGTTTGCTTTTGCCCCAGTCCTGACGCTTGTGGAGAAGTTCGAGCCTTAGCTTGGCGAGCTCAGTTGGAAGCGGCGGACTGTCCGCTTGAGGACGAGGGTTCCGCCTGCTGTGCTTCGTCAGTGTCGCCGCCAAAGTCGAGCTCTTCCCGTAGCTGCCATATTCCGTTGGTGTCGTGCTCGTAAAGTCCCATGCTAACCACAGGGAAGGTGGCCCGGTAATCACTGAGGACCGTTTCGGCCTCATCAAGATTTTCTTGGGCTACATCGTGAGCCACCGTGACATGCGGGTGGTAGGGGAAGGGGAGGCGCCGTTCAAGGGGGCCGCTCTGGAGCTTCTCGTGCAACTGCACGCACTCCTCAAAACCCTGTTCCACGTTGACGAACACTACCGGCGACACCGGACGGAACGAGCCGGTTCCGGAGATTGTGATGGTGAAGGGCGCTTGGGTGCGGGCGACTTCACGGACATGGTCCCTCGTGGCTTCCCAGTCGGAAGTAGGGGTGGTGGTGATGAGGGTGATGTGGGCGGGAATCACCTCGGCCATGGGATCGCCGAAGGAAGCCCGCCATTCCTGGAGCTCCTTGGCGATCTCCGGCGGGAAGCCAAGGATGACGCCAACACACATGGCGCCACCGGCACCGCAATCGGTGCCGGTGACTTCCGGCTGGCGGGCATCGTCCGGACCGGCGCCCTGCTGGGGGTCGGTCGTGACGTTGAGCTGGCCGGCGGCGCACATGGACTTAGCGGACTCCCTGCTCGCTGAGGTTTGCGGTGCCGCGGTACGGGAGGAATCCGACCTTGGAGTAGACATCTGCCAGGGTGACCGAGGCGATCTCGCGTGCCTTGTCCGCCCCGTGGGCCAGCAGGCGGTCAAGCTCGGCAGGATCGGCCAGGAGCTCGTTGGCGCGTTCGCGAATGGGAGCCAGGTGGCCGGAAACCAGTTCCGCGAGGTCCACCTTCAGGTGCCCGTACATCTTGCCCTGGTAGTCCGCCACGATCTTCTCCACCGGGGTACCGCTGATGGCTGAGTAGATGGTCAGGAGGTTGGAAACGCCCGGCTTGTTCTCCCGGTCATAGCGGATCTCGGTCTCGGCGTCCGTCACCGCGGACTTGATCCGCTTGGCCACGGTCTTGGGGTCATCCAGGAGGTTGATGAGCCCGGCAGGCGACTCGGCCGACTTGGACATCTTGGCGGTGGGGTTCTGGAGATCGTAGATCTTGGCCGATTCCTTCTGGATGAAGGCCTCGGGCACCTGGAAAGTCAGGCCGAACCGGCTGTTGAAGCGGTTGGCCAGGTCACGGCTGAGCTCTACGTGCTGCCGCTGGTCTTCGCCCACCGGAACGCCGTGCGGTTGGTACAAGAGGATGTCGGCGGCCTGGAGGATGGGGTAGGTGAACAGGCCGACGCTCGCGTGGTCAGAGCCCTGCTTCTGTGCCTTGTCCTTGAACTGCGTCATCCGGCCGGCCTCGCCCATACCGGTGATGCAGTTCAGCACCCAGGCGAGCTGGGCGTGTTCGGGAACCTGCGACTGGACAAAGAGGGTGCATTTCTCCACGTCCACTCCCCCGGCGATGTACTGGGCAGCGGTGACGCGGGTGCGGTGCGCAAGCTCTGCGGGGTCCTGCGGGACCGTGATGGCGTGGAGGTCCGGAATGAAGAAGACGGCGTCGTACTCATCCTGCATCCGGACCCAGTTGACCAGCGCGCCCAAGTAGTTGCCCAGGTGCAGCGAATCGGCCGAAGGCTGCATTCCGGAAAGGACGCGGTGCTTGGCGCCTGTGGCAGGCTGGGCGGGGTTTGCGGGGCTGCCGGCCGGGAGGACGGCAGCGTCTGTTTCAGCAGTAGTCATGGGGTAGGAACTTTCGTCAAGCTTAGAGCCGGTAGTCAACAACCAGCGGTGCGTGGTCAGAGAAGCGGGTGTCCCACGAGGGTGCCCGGTCCACTACTGCCGAGAAAGCGGCTGCAGCGAGGGCCGGGGTAGCCAGGTGGTAGTCGATGCGCCAGCCTGTGTCAGTGTCAAAGGCCTTTCCGCGCTGGGACCACCACGTGTAGGGGCCGGCGACATCTCCTGCCAGGCCCCTGTGAACATCCCTCCATCCGATCTCTTCACCGAAGAAGCGGTCAAAGTAGGCCCGTTCCTCCGGGAGGAAGCCGGCACGCTTGACGTTGCCCTTCCAGTTCTTGATGTCCAGCTCGGTGTGGCCGACGTTGAGGTCACCGACAACCAGCGCGTGATCGCTGTGCTTTGCCAGCTCGGGCAGGCGGGTGGTCATTGCGTCCAGGAAGCGGTACTTGTCATCCTGCTTGGGCGTTCCGGCCTCACCGGAATGCACGTAGGCGCTGACGGCCGTGAGCGTGGTGGCTTGACCGGCGGCATTTGTCAGGAGGAAGTCCGCTTCGACCCATCGCCCGGATTGGTCGAAGTACTCATCGCCGTTGCCGACGCGCGTGGCTGTGGGCTCCTGGCGGGAAGCGATGGCGACGCCCGCCCGGCCCTTGGCCTCGGCTTCCGCGTGCAGGATGTGCCAGCCTTCGCCGATCAACGAATTGACGATCTGGTCAGGAGCACGGACTTCCTGCAAGCAAAGGATGTCCACGTCGCGCGGCTCCAGCCACTCCGCCATGCCCTTTTTGTAGGCAGCCCTGAGGCCATTGACGTTGACCGATGCGATGCGAAGGAAATCCTTCTTCAATGCCGTACTCACCCGCTCTACTCTAGTCGATGATGGTTCCGGCTACCGGTTCGTCCGAGTCTCCGGAGGACTTGATCATGTCCCGTGCATTGGTGGAGGTAATGGCGATGGTTTCGAGTGCGCGGTTGATGGTGTCCTGGTTCGCGGCAGCACCCTTGGCGCGCTCCTCTTCCACTACCCGGACCTGCACCTGGACAATCTTGAACGAGTGGTCCAGCTTCAAGTCGCGGACATCATCGGCCTGCGAGCGTTCAGCCACCACCCGGGTGCCGCCGTTGTCTGCAACGGACGACGACGGCGCGCGGCCGGTTGCCGCGGCGAACGCATTCTGGGCCTCAGTCAGCTTGGCCCCGGCGCGCTTCGCGGCGCGCTGGATGCTGAAGACCACGAATGTTGCGAGCGCCAGCCATCCAAAGGAGACCACGGCAACGACCCAGCCCACGACGTCATTCTGGTTGGCCGCGAAAAGCACAGCCACCAGGAAGGCGATGATGACGACGGTCATTCCCAGGCCGCCTATGCGGAAGCCCTTGAAGGGTCCCCGGGCGGATGCGGACGTGGTTGGGTGGGGGTCACCGAGAGATTGCATGGTGCAATTGTCTCAAATGCCCGGAGGTGCCTGCGCCGCCTTCCACGCACGGCGAACATCCACGGGTTATTTGAGGAACAGTTGGCGCAGCCGTCCCGTGGTGAGCATGATGCCGAGGACGATCATCACCAGGTAGTACGCCACGTGGATGGCCGTGGCCGGGCTGAAGGATCCCGCGCTGATCTGGCGCAGCAGCTCAACCCCGTGCCACAGGGGCATGGCCTGGATAAACCACTGGATGGGCTGCGGGTAGACGCTCAACGGGTAGAACGTGGCGCTGAAGAGGAACATGGGCAGGAGGAAGAAGTTGATCCAGTCCATCTGCTGGAAGGTCTTCATGAAGCTGGTGATCCCCATGCCGAAGCTCGCGAAGCCGAACGCAATCAGTACCGACGCCGGGATCACCAGGATCGCCCACCACGTAGTCAGCAGTCCCATGACGCCCATGACCGCGGTGAAGCCCGTGGCGTAGAGGAGTCCGCGCAGCAAAGCCAGGAAAATCTCGCCCATGGCAACATCCAGCGGGCCGAGGGAAGTGTAGAGCATGCCCTGGTACAGCTTGGCGAAGTTCATCTTGAAGAACACGTTCCACGTGGAATCGTAGATCGCTCCGTTCATGGCCGAGACCGCCAGGAGCGCCGGGGCAATGTAGGCCGCATAGCTGATTTCCGTACCGCCGGGGCCCTCGACCGTGCCGACGATCGACCCCATCCCCACTCCCATGGCCAGCAGGAACAGGACGGGTTCGAAGAATCCGGAGAGCAGGACCAGCCAGGTGCTGGACTTCGCGGCCATGAGTCCCCTGGCCACAACGGCCTTGGCGTTGCGCGAATACAGGGGCCCGAACTTGCGTTCGCGGGCGAGGTCCGTAGCGCTGTGCCCGCCGGTGAGGATGCTCATGAGCCCATCCTTTTGACGAAGCGGCGCCGGGTCAGGATGAAGCCCGCCGTCGCCGTGGCCAGGAGGTACAGAACGTGCACGAGTGTCAGCAAGGGATTTTCCTCCATGCCATAGGTGAAGACGCGCCCCAGTTCCGTCCCGTGCCATACCGGGGAAATCCAGCCGATCCACCGTACTGCCAAGGGCAAGGTATCCAGCGGGAAGAACGTTCCGGAGAAGAGGAACAGCGGCATGACGATGAACCTCTGCACCAGGGCGAACTGCCCCTTGTCCTGCGTGATGCTGGCGGCATAGGCCATCAGCGGGAGTCCGAACGACAACGCGGCAAGTGTGGCTACCAGTGCCGACACCCACCCCCACGCTCCCGGGGATGCGCCAAACATCGCAACCACGGCAAAGTACACCACCGATTGCAGCAGGAACCTGAGGCTGCTGGCCATGATGTGGCCCGTGGCGATCTGCTCCGGGACCAGCGGCGAGGCATGTGGGCCGAAAAAGACCCGCCGCCACTTGAAGCCATCCATGATCGGGTAGGAGAACTCCCCGGACGCCGTCATCACAGCGGCTGACACCAGCAGCGCCGGCGCCACGAACTGCAGGTAGCTGACGCCGCCGAACATGGAATCGCTGTTGGCATCCACCAAGCTGGCCAAGCCAACACCCATCGCGAAGAGATAGGCCACGGGTTGCCCCACGCTGTACAAGACAACTGACCAGCCATAGTTCCGCATGACGCGGAGCACCTGTTCGGCGTAGAAGAACGAACCCCACTTCCGCGCCCTGGCCGCCGAGACGGCAGGCGGGTGAGCCCGCAGCGGAGGAACCGGCGTCGTTGGTTTGCTTCCCGCCATCCCGTCCCCGCTAGTCAACGAGGCTCCGGCCCGTCAGCCGAAGGAACACGTCCTCCAGGGACGAGCGGCGTACCAGCGATGTCAACGGGCGCAGCCCCCGTGCCGACACCTGTTCCAGCGCGGCCTCGCCGTCGTGGGTGTAGATGAGCACGCGGTCCGGCAGCGTTTCCAGCCGGTCGCCGATGCCTTCAAGCTCGACGCCGATTGTCCCGTTGCGCTCGGACCCGAACCTGAGCTCGAGTACTTCGCGGGAGGAATGTTCGCGGATGAGGGTTGCCGGGGACCCTTCGGCCATGATCCGCCCCTTGTCCACAACGATCAGCCGATCGCACAACTGTTCGGCCTCGTCCATGTAATGGGTGGTGAGGATCAGGGTGACGCCGCTTTCCTTGAGCCGGAACAGCCGGTCCCACAGGATGTGGCGCGCTTGCGGGTCGAGTCCTGTGGTGGGCTCATCCAGCAGCAGGATGCGCGGTTCGTTGATGAGCGAACGCGCGATGGTGAGCCTGCGCTTCATCCCGCCGGACAGCGCATCCACCTTGGAGTTGGCTTTGTCCGTCAGCTGGGCGAACTCCAGGAGCTCATCGGCTTTGGGCCTGAGGTAGCTGAGCGGGAGTCCGAAGTACCGCCCGTAAACGATCAGGTTCTCGCGGACCTTCAGCTCTTCGTCAAGGTTGTCCTGTTGCGGAACCACGCCCAGGTGCGCCCGGACCTCCGGGCCGTGTGTCTCCGGGTCCAGGCCCATGATGTCCAGCGCGCCGGAAGTCCGCTGCGAGACCCCGCCGATCATCTTCATGGTGGTGGACTTGCCTGCACCGTTGGGGCCCAGCAGGCCGAAGGACTCCCCCGCGGGCACATCAAAGGAGATGTTGTCCACGGCAATCAGCTCACCGTAGGTCTTGGTGAGGTTGCGGGCGCTGATGACTGTTGGCGGATTCATGTCTGGACGGGCCTGCGACGGCGCAGGACGCGTGGCTTCATTGTGCACCCTCAGCAGACTAGTAGCGCCGGGGAATATGTGAAAGAGATGTTCCGCAAATCGTGGGATCAAATTCTCTTTAACGAACAAGGCGCCCACTCCACAGGGAGCAGGCGCCTTGCTGCGCTTGGTTTCGGCTACGCCAGTCCGGCTTGGCGTTCGGCGCTCTCCACCACGTTGGCCAGCAACATGGCACGGGTCATCGGACCCACGCCGCCGGGGTTCGGGGACAGCCATGCGGCGACGTCCGCCGCAGCCGGGTCCACGTCTCCGGTGACAACAGCCTTGCCGTTGCCGTCCTCCACGCGGCTGACGCCGACATCGAGCACCACGGCGCCCGGCTTGAGGTCCTCAGCCTTGATCATGTGCGGCACGCCGGCAGCAGCAATCACGACGTCGGCCTGCTTCAGTTCCGCAGGCAGATCCACCGTCCCGGTGTGGGCCAGGATCACCGTGGCGTTGACATCCTTGCGGGTCAGCAGGAGGCCTACGGGACGGCCAATGGTCACACCACGGCCGACCACCAGGACACGCTTGCCGTTGAGCTCGATGCCGTGCCGGCGCATCAACTCCACGCAGCCCTTGGGCGTGCAGGGCAGCGGGGACTTCATCTCACCGCTCACGTTGGCCACCAGGCGGCCAAGGTTCATGGGGTGCAGGCCGTCGGCGTCCTTGTCCGGATCCATGGCCTCCAGGATGACGTCCTGGTCGATGTGCTTGGGCAGCGGGAGCTGGACGATGTACCCGGTGCACTCCGGGTTCTCGTTGAGCTCGCGGACAACTTTGAGCAGCTCGTCCTGGGTGATGTCCTCGGGAAGGTCCCGGCGGATGGACTGGATGCCCACCTCGGCGCAGTCCTTGTGCTTACCGCCGACGTACCAGGTGCTGCCCGGATCCGAGCCCACCAGGATGGTGCCCAGGCCCGGAACGATGCCCTTGGACGCGAGGACGGCAACCCGTTCGGTCAGTTCTGCCTTGATGGCCGCGGCGGTTGCCTTGCCGTCAAGGATCTGTGCTGCGTTCACCACTGCTCGTGCTGCGGGTAGAGCGGGAAGTCGGCGGCGAGCTTGTCCACGCGTGCCTGCAGGGCTTCTGCATCAACGCTGCCCGTGGCGCCCTTTACGAGCGCGGTGGCGATGATGTCGGCAACCTCGGTGAACTCCGCGGCGCCGAATCCGCGGGTAGCCAGTGCGGGCGTACCGATGCGGAGGCCGGAGGTGACCATCGGCGGGCGGGGATCGAACGGAACGGCATTGCGGTTCACGGTGATGCCCACGGAGTGCAGGAGGTCTTCGGCCTGCTGGCCGTCCAGCTGGGAGTTCCGCAGGTCAACGAGGACCAGGTGCACATCGGTGCCGCCGGTGAGGACGGAGACGCCTGCCTCGGCAACGTCGGACTGGTTGAGGCGGTCGGCGATGATCTTGGCACCCTCGAGCACGCGCTCCTGGCGTTCCTTGAATTCCTCGCTGCCGGCGATCTTGAAGGCAACAGCCTTGGCCGCGATGACGTGCATCAGCGGCCCGCCCTGCTGGCCGGGGAAGACGTTGGAGTTGATCTTTTTGCCGTACTGTTCCTTCGCCAATATCACGCCGGAACGCGGGCCTGCGAGGGTCTTGTGCACGGTGGAGGTGACGACGTCGGAGTGCGGCACCGGGCTCGGGTGCAGTCCTGCTGCAACCAGGCCGGCGAAGTGCGCCATGTCCGTCCAGAGGAGGGCGCCTACCTCGTCCGCGATGGAGCGGAAGGCAGCGAAATCAAGGTGGCGGGGGTACGCGGACCAGCCGGCAATGATGACCTGCGGCTTCTCGGCGATGGCCTGCTCGCGCAGCTTGTCCATGTCCACGCGGAAGGTATCTTCTTCCACCTGGTAGGCAGCAACCTGGTAGAGCTTGCCGGAGAAGTTGAGCTTCATGCCGTGGGTCAGGTGGCCGCCGTGTGCCAGGGAAAGGCCGAGGATCTTGTCGCCGGGGGTGATCATGGCGGACAGTGCGGCGGCGTTGGCCTGGGCACCTGAATGGGGCTGGACGTTGGCGTACTCCGCACCGAAGAGGGCCTTGACGCGATCGATGGCGAGCTGCTCGGCAACGTCAACGTACTCGCAGCCGCCGTAGTAGCGCTTGCCCGGGTAACCCTCGGCGTACTTGTTGGTCAGGACAGAGCCCTGGGCTTCCATGACTGCGCGCGGCGCGAAGTTCTCGGAGGCGATCATTTCCAGGGTGCCGCGCTGGCGGCCGAGTTCCTGGTCGAGGACTGCTGCGATCTCGGGATCGAGTTCGGCGAGCGGCTGGTTACTGACAGACGCTGAAGTGGTGGTAGTCACGGAGATCTCCTGGCTAGGGAATGGGAGGTGCTACAGGTCAGGCTACCGGCAGCAGCATTCCCGCGTCCCCTCAATGACAAGAGGCATCGGTCACGCTGCATGCATCCGGTAAAACATGACCCTCGGCCCAGGCGTACGATCCGTGGTCTTCGTGATTGCCGCTCCCTGGTGGTTGTCCACCTCACGCCAGTTGCGACCCGTTAACAATACAACAGGGCCCCGCGGGTAGGCTTGTCCGCGTGACTGACTCCGCTTTCGTTGTAACCCTGTCCTGCCCCGACCGTCCCGGCATCGTCCACGCTGTTGCCGGCGCCCTCCTTGAGGCCGGTTGCAACATCGCCGACTCCCAGCAGTACGGAAGCCCCAGCACCGGCAACTTCTTCATGCGCGTGGAGGTTACGACGTCGAGCCCCCAGGCGGAACTGGCGGAAGCCCTGCGGCCGGTTGCCGAGTCCTTCGGGATGACGTGGCAGATCAATCCGGTAGGCCGCAAGGTCCGGACCATCATCATGTGCTCCAAGGACGCCCACTGCCTCAACGACCTCCTCTTCCAGCAGCGTGCCGGGACCTTGCCCATCGAGGTGCCCGCCATCGTGTCCAACCACCGGGACCTGGAGTCGCTGGCAGAGTTCTACGGCATCCCGTTCCACCACATCCCTGTCACGGCCGACACCAAGCCACAGGCCGAGGCCGAGCTCCTGAAGCTGATCAAGGAACACGATGTTGAACTGACGGTCCTGGCGCGCTACATGCAGGTCCTCTCCAACGATCTGTGCAGGGAGTTGAACGGCAAGGCCATCAACATCCACCACTCCTTCCTCCCGTCGTTCAAGGGCGCCAAGCCCTACCACCAGGCCCATGCCCGCGGGGTGAAGCTCATCGGCGCTACAGCCCACTACGTCACCGCAGACCTGGACGAGGGTCCCATCATCGAGCAGGAAGTGATCCGTGTTGACCACGCCCGCACTGCTGCCCAATTCGTCCAGATGGGGCGGGACGTGGAGGGCCGTACCCTGGTCCAGGCAGTCCAGTGGCACGCCGAACACCGGGTACTCCTGGACGGCACCCGGACCGTGGTGTTCAACTAACTCCTTTCCCAACTGACTGGCAGCAGGGGTTGTTCTGAGCGCTCAGAACAACCCCTACTGCCAGTCACTTTGGCGATCTACGCTGGGGCTATGCAGGGCATGCCCGATCCCGACGCCGACTTGGCCACCTACTACGACCGCCACGCCGCGCTCCGCAATACCCGTTCCCTGACGCCGCACCGTGTTGAAGCCCGGGAGTGGTTTGTTCGGCTGCTGAAACGTGAACACCGGCACTCCTTGATGGAGCTGGGCTGCGGCACGGGCGTAGAAGGACTGGCTTTTGTCCAGGCCGGGCTGCACTACACCGGGGTCGACCTATCCCCGGAGAGTATCCATGTGGCGCGAGCCCACGGACTCGACTGTTCCGTGGCGAACGGCCGCAGCCTGCCCTTTCCCGACGCTGCCTTCGATGCGGCATGGAGCATGAGCACGCTTCTGCATGTGCCGAACAGCAGTATCCACGACGTCGTCCGCGAACTCGTGCGGGTCACAGCGGCAGGTGCCCCGATCGGCGTCGGGCTCTGGTCCGGGGACGACGAAGAGGTGCTCAACCCCGAAGACCTCGACGAGCCCCGCCGCTTCTTCAGCCGCCGCAGCGACCAGACCTTGCAGCGGATCTTCGGTGAGCACGGCAGCGTAGAGCATTTCCAGACGTGGCCCGAGGGAACCGGGGAGGAATCCGGGCCCGGCGCAGGCAACTGGGCCCAGCACTACCAGTTCCTGGTTCTGCGCACCCCCTCCCCCAAGTAGGTCGCATTTGTGCGCGTTCTGAGCCCTCAAAACGTGCGCTGCTGCGACCCAGGTGGGGAAGGGCGTGACTTAAGCTGGGAGGCATGGCTCCCTCTTACACCTTTGCCGGGGACACCCCGGACATCCATGAAACTGCCTTTGTGGCCCCCACGGCGTCGATCATCGGCAAGGCAACGCTGGCCGAAGATTCCAGCGCCTTCTACGGCGTCTCCGTTCGCGCGGACACTGCCGCGATCAGCGTCGGCGCAGGCTCCAACCTCCAGGACAATGTGGTCCTGCACGCGGACCCGGGCTTTCCCTGCACGGTCGGCGAGCGCGTGTCAGTCGGCCACAGCGCAGTGGTCCATGGCTGCACCGTGGAGGACGACTGCCTCATCGGCATGAGTGCCACCATCCTCAACGGAGCTGTGATCGGTACGGGTTCGCTGGTGGCCGCCGGCGCCGTGGTCCTTGAAGGCACGGTGATTCCCCCGCGGTCGCTGGTTGCCGGGGTGCCTGCAAAGGTCCGCCGCGAACTGACCGACGATGAGTTCGACGGCGTGAAGCACAACGCCGCCCACTACCGGGAGCTCGCTGCGGCGCACCGCCAGTTGCACGGCGCCTAGGCCCCAACTAGTCCAGGCTGATTGGCCCGAGCTCGTCCAGCAGCTCACCCGGCCCCGGGTTGGCAGCTGCGGAGGAACCGCCCAAGTGGTTGACCACGCCCCATACGGCGTTCAGGCCCGTGGTCACGGCGCCTTCGGCCCATCCGGCGGTGAAGGACACGTCATCCCCGGCAAGGAAGATCCCGCGCTGGCTCTCCGGAAGCTTGTCCTGCTTGAAGTGCGTGAACAGCCGCTGCTGGTAGCGGTAGTGGCCGGGGAGGTTGGCCTTGAACGCTCCCATGAAGTTGGGGTCGGCTTCCCAGGACACGGTGATGGGCTGGCCCACGATGTGGCTGGCGATGTCCACGCCAGGGTAGATCTGCTCCAACGAGTGCAGCATGAGCTTGACGCGCTCTTCGGCGGTGAGGGCGAGCCATTTCAGGGCGTCGTCGTTCCATGTGTAGGACAGGAGGATGACCGCGGGCTTGTCCGGGCCGTCGTCGAGCAGGTACGTTGCCCGGTTGAGGCGGTCGGTGAGGGTCATGGAGAGGACTTCGCGGCCGGTTTCGGGATCGATGTCCTTCCAGAACGGCCGGTCCACCATCACGAACGTCTTGGACGACTGCATGTAGTGCGAGCGTTCAATGGCAGTCCACAGCTCGGACGGGAACAGGGCTTCTTCGGTGTGGATACGCGTGGAAAGCAGCCACGACTGGCACGTTGTCACCACTGCCGGATACGTCGCCTCGCGGCCCCAGCTTTCCCGGACCACCAGGTCGCCGTTGGCTGCGCGCCGGATGTTGTCCACCGCGCCGCGCGGCGAACCTGAGTGCAGGGACGCCAGCGAGGTGCCCTGCGGCCAATGCTTGATGTCCGACGGCGCGTGGTTCCAGAGTGCCTCGGGGAGCCTTTGCGCTCCGCCCCGGATCAGCCGGTGCTGGTCGTCGGCGTCCGTGTACACGACGCGGAGGATTTCGAGGATGGAGTTGGGGAAATCCGTGTCCCAGCCTCCCGTGCCGAAGCCCACCTGGCCGAACGCTTCACGGTGCGCGAAGCCGGCGTCTTTGAAGGACTTGCTCGCGGCGATAAACCCGTAGAAGGTCTGCTCGTCGAGTTCGGGCAGGAGTTCGTTCCAGAGTTCCTTGATGCGCGTGGTGTCCCGGGCCTTGATGGCTTCCTGCATTTCCGTGAAGGCGGCACCATCCTTGATGGCGTCTCTCCAGGCGTCGGCTACCTCATGGAAGAAAGCGGGCAGGTCATCAGGTGTGGCGGCGTAGTGCTTCTTGCCTGCCAGTTCGATCACAGTGCTGGACGTGACCGGGGCCAACGGGTTGGGGAACTCCTGCGTTTCCAGGCCGAGCAAGTCTATGTAGTGGTAGAAGGCCTTGCCGGAGACGGGGAAACGCATGCCGCCAAGGTCGGCCGTGACGCCGGGTGCCGACGGGAAGCTGGCCGTCCGGAGGCGGCCGCCGATCTGGTCGGCCTCGTAGATCACGGGCCGGAGTCCCAGCTTCATCAGTTCATAGGCGGTGACAATGCCGGACAGTCCGGCGCCGATGACGGCTACCTCGGTGCCGTAACGCTCTTCGGGAACCGAGCCAAGGCCGGCCGGGTGGGCGAGGTAGTGGTCGTAGCTGAACGGGAAGTCCGGGTTCAGCATGGTGATGGGCGCTTCGGGTGCGCGGTCGGCTGCTCCGGCGGCGCCGTCGGCTGTCGGAAATTCGGTGGCGATGGTCATGCGTTCTCTGCTTTCACAGTTTCCGGGCTCACGGCCCTGGTGGTCAGTTCACGGTAGTCCTGCTCGCTGAGCGCGGCTACCTTGGAATTCCGGCGTCCATAGCCGAAGTAGATCGCGATGCCTACCAGCATCCAGGCACCGAAAACGAGCCACGTATCGGCGCCGAGGTTGGCCATGAGGTAGGCGCACATGAGTGTTCCCAGCACGGGAGTAACCGGGTACAGCGGGACCCGGAAGCTGCGCTTGAGGTCCGGACGGTTGCGGCGCAGGTAGATCACCGCAACGTTGACCAAGGCGAACGCGAAGAGGGTTCCGATGCTGGTGGCTTCTGCCAGTGCACCCAGCGGAACCAGGCCGGCCGCGAGCGCGACGGCGACGCCCACGATCAGCGTTCCCGTCACCGGAGTGCCGGTGCGGCGGGAGACGCGGCCGAAGACCTTTGGCACCATGCCGTCGCGGGACATGGACAGGAGGATGCGGGTCTGGCCGTAGAGGACGGTGAGCACAATGCTGGCGATCGCGAGGACCGCGCCGACGGAGAAGACGAGGGCAATCCAGGGCTGACCCGTGATTTCGTGCAGGATCTGCACCAACGCAGCTTCTGTACCGTCGAACCATCCCCAGGGCCTGGCTCCGATGGCTGCAACGGCCACCAGGACGTAGATGCTGGTGACGATCACCATGGAGAGCATGATGGCGCGGGGCATGTCCCGCTTGGGGTTCCGGGCTTCTTCGCCGGCAGTGGATGCTGCATCGAAGCCGATGTAGGAGAAGAAGACGCTCGAGGCAGCTGCGGAGACTCCGGCTGCGCCCATGGGAAGGAGGGGTTCGAAGTTGCCGGCATTGAAAGCAGTGAAGGCAACGGCGCAGAAGAACAGCAGGATGCCCACCTTGACGGCGACGATCGCGGTGTTGATCCAGGCGCTCTCCCGGGCTCCCCGGACCAGCAGGGCCATGGCCAGGAGCACGATGACCATCGCGGGAATGTTCACGACGCCGCCGTCCCCCGGCGGCTGGCTCATCGCGTCAGGCAGGACCTGCCCAAAAGCGGCGAGTGTCTCGTTGACGTACTGTCCTGCACCGACGGCGACCGCCGCCACGGACACGGCATATTCCAGCACGAGGCACCAGCCACAGATCCAGGCCATGCCTTCGCCCATGGTGGCGTAGGAGTAGGAGTAGCTGGAACCGGCGACGGGCACCAGCCCGGCCATCTCCGCGTAGGAGACCGCCGAGAGCAATGCCGCGAGGCCTGCAATGACGAACGAGATCCAGATGGCCGGACCGGCCAGCGGGACGGATTCGCCGAGGATGACCAAAATGCCGGTGCCGAGCGTGGCGCCTACGCTGATCATGGTCAGCTGCAGGACGCCGAAGCTGCGGACCAGGGGCGTGCCGCTTTCGCTGCTTCCGGCTTCCCCGGCCATCTGCGCGATGGGCTTCCGGCGCAGCAATTGGGCGCCGAGGCCAAGCCGGGTGAGGCTTGCCGGGGTTGGGTCTTGGGTGTTCACAGGCACAGTCACCGTTGACGTCCCTTCTGAGTAGTTGTCGGTTTCCCCTCATCAAGACTGGCATGTGAGCCAACTCTCAGGCTGGTGCAAAATGACCTATAGTGATCCACCATGAGACGTAATGCACATCAATTATCGCCCCTAGCGGCGACTCTTTCCGGCCAGGTCAGCGTGGACCTGTCTGCTATTTCAGACAACGTCAAAGCTTTGAAGAAACGGGCCAAGGCGCCCTTCTTCATGGCCGTCGTCAAAGGCAATGCGTACGGTCACGGCCTGGTGGAAGTGGCCCGCACGGCAATCGAAGCGGGGGCTCACTGGCTTGGCACCGCGCAGCTGTCGGAAGCCATCGAATTGCGGAAAGCCGGTATCACCGAACCCATCCTTTCCTGGTTGTATCTGGCATCACAGACGAGCGACACCATCCGCGAAGCCCTCGAAAACTCCATCGATGTCTCACTCGGAAGCGTCCACCAACTGGAGGTGCTGGCAGGCATCGCGAAGGACTTGGGCCGTCCCGCCGTCGTACATCTGGAACTGGACAGCGGCCTCAGTCGCGGCGGCGCGCGCAAGGAGGACTGGGCCGCACTGGTGGCGCGGGCGCGCCAGGCCGAACTCGAAGGGACCCTGCGCGTGCGCGGCGTGTGGACGCACCTGGCCTGGGCAGACGTCCCCGCCCACCCCGGCAACGCAGCAGCCGTGGCCGGGTTCGAGGACGCCGTCAGCGCGGCGCGGGAAGCCGGGCTGACGCCGGAACTGAGGCATGTTTCCAGCTCGGCCAACATCCTGGAACGGCCCGAATTCCACTTCGACATGGTGCGCGCCGGCCTCGCCATCTATGGCCTGGCGCCGGCGGACCACCTGGATCCGGCTGACTTCGGACTCCGCCCGGCCCTCAGCGTCACAGCTCCCTTGGTGATGGTCAAGAAGGTCCCGGCGGGAACCGGGGTCAGCTACGAACACCAAGCCATCACCTACGAACCCCGCTACCTTGGCCTCATCCCCTTGGGGTACGCGGACGGCATTCCGAAGGGCATCAGCGGACGTTCCGTCGTAAACATCGCAGGGCGGAGGGTGCCGGTGATCGGCAAAGTCTGCATGGACCAGTTCATGGTTGACCTGGGACCGGATGCCGCGGGAATCGACGTCGGGAACACTGCAGTCCTGTTCGGCGACCCCGCGGAGGGAGCCGCGAGCGCGGATGACTGGGGTGCCGCGATCGGCAGCCATGGAGATGAAATCATCAACCGGATCGCGCCGCGGCTGCCGCGTGCCTACCGGAGCAGCGCATACCAGTGCCCGGACTACCAGGAGCCGGCCGCCGCCGGGCAGGGCAATGTTGCCTGAACCCGCCGCCGCCCGCCTGAGTTTCGTCACGCTTGAGCAGTTCCTCGAGCAGCTGCCGCCGGAGTTGAAGATGCTTCACGACGGCGGCAGCGGCGCCTCGCTGCTGCGCTGGGTGGAACCGAGCGAGCTCGAGGATCCGACGCCGTACCTGCCCGAGGGCGAGTTCCTGCTTACCTCCGGGTTGCCGTTCCTGGGCGAGGGCGGCTCGGCGGACAAAGTGGACGCGTATGTCCGAAGGTTGGTCGATGCGAAGGTGGCCGCGCTCGGGTTCGGTATCAGGCCCTATTTCGACGCCGTTCCCGACGTCCTGCTTGACGCTTGCCGAACGCACAACCTCACCTTGTTCGAAGTGCCCGAGTCCCTGCCGTTCGCCGCGATCGGGCTGGAATTTTCGCAGTTGTTGGAGTCGGACAATGCACGGGTTTTCCGGCAGCTCGCGGAAACAAACCGCCAACTGATGCGGGCGGTCCTCTCCCCCAGGCCCGAGCACGAACTCCTCGCCGCCCTGGTTCAGCGGGTGCCGGTGTGGGCGGTGCTGTTCGGCGCGGATGGGCGCGTCCGAGCCCGCGGCCACAGCACCGGCGGCATCACCGGCGTCGACCATTCCCTACTGGCACCCATGCTGGAACGGCTGCTGTCCGGCAGCGGCCCGCGGGTGGAGATGGACGGGTTCGAACAGCCGGGGTCGGCCCTGGTGGTGGGGCATCCGCTGCGCAGCACCAAGGACGCAAACCTCGGGGCGCTCATCTTGGGTTCGGACGTTGCGCTGACGCCGGCCCAGAACAACGTGGTGCAGTCGGCCGTGGGGTTGTTGGAGTTGCTGGTGCGGCAGCGGACCAGCGGTTCACTGGCACCAAGCCAACTGGCCACGGCCATGCTGCTTCACCCGGAAACGCTTGTCTCGGGCGGGACCAAACAACTCAACGGGCTCAAGGACCTCTTGGCACAAAGCCTGTCCTCTACCCGGTCAGGCCAGATGCGGGTCATCCAGGGCGTCAGGGTTGACGGTTCCGTGGATGACGGACCAGTGCGTGAACTGCTGCAATGGCGTCGCCTGTTCGACACCAAGCTCGTGGAGATCACGGACTACGGATTCGCCGCTATCACCCGCCTGCGTGTTGATGATTCCCTGCTGGCAGATGTCGAGAAACTCGGCTGGCGACTGGTGATCGGCGAACCCACCGAGCTGGGCGGTTTATCGGCGGCCTACCAGCGCGTGGGCTCGTTAAGGCCGCGCGTGCTGTCCACCGGCGTGAGCGCCCGCGTCGATGAGGTGAACTGGTCCGTGACGGGACTGCTGGGCCGGGAGGCAGGGACCATGCTCGCCGAGCGCCTGCTGGGGCCCCTGCTTTCCTTGGAGCCCGAGCGCCGCGATCCGCTGCTGTCCGTCCTGCGTGGGTGGCTCACCGAAAACGGAAGCTGGGATGCGTCCGCCAAGCTGCTGGGCCTGCACCGCAACAGCGTCCGGCGCCAGATCGGCGTGATCGCGGAACTGCTGGACATGGACCTCAACGCTGCGCAAGTGCGGGCGGAGCTGTGGTTCGCCCTGCAGTATGTGGAGGAGCAGGCACCGGGCACCACCTAAATTTCCTCGCGGAAGTCTGTGCAAGGGCTTTTCAGCACCTAATTTGGGCGGATTCGGCACCTAATTTTGCGCAGACCAGTCATGAGCCCGCATAGGTCACATAGCATGCCAAGCAAGCCGACACAGGTCATTCCAGCGAGGAGAAAACCGTGCCCATATTGCGTCGTCCAACCTTTGCCGTCCGAATCGCCGTCATAGTGGCCCTGGCTGCGGCCGTGATCGGGACCATCGTAACCAGCGTCGTATCGGCGCAAGGGGTTTCGGGTACGGTTCACCTCGACGGATCCGAAGTCTCTCAGGGCGGCTTTCGCTTCGAACTCGGTGCTTCTTATCCCGCCCTTCTTGCCATCATCCTGACGGCAGCGCTCATGGCTGCTGTGGGTTCCGCGCTCAAGGCGCGCCGGCGAAGCCTCGACGCGGACTAGCTTCCCATGTCGCGTAGAGGTCCGGGCGGCGTTCCTTCAAGTAAGGGACCTCGGCACGGGCCGCTTTGACAGCTTCCGTTCCAACCTCGGCGAAAAGCAACGCAGCCCCCTCCCCCGCCGCGGCGAGCAATGAACCATCGGGACCGGCTACGACGCTTCCGCCAAGGAAGTTGTAGATGTCCTCGTGCCCGGAGTGGTTGGCGTAGGCCACATGCAGTTGGCTCTCCAGCGCCCGCGCGCGGATGAGGACCTGGGGCACGTTGTCGAAGCCGGCGGATAACGCCGTGGGTACCAGCAACAGTTCCGCACCGCGGCCCGCTGCCGCGCGCACGGCTTCCGGGAACTCGACGTCGTAGCAGATCAGCATCGATGTGCGGATGCCATTGAAATCCACGACGGCGGGAGGTTCCTGGGAGCCGACGAACGCCTTGTGCTCTTCCTCGCCGAAGAGGTGGACCTTGTTGTACGTCAGGATTTCTTTCCCGGAGGCGTCCAGCAAAGTAGCCGAGATATGCCAGCGCCCCTCCGCGGATGCTGGCTCCGCGCCGTCGTCGTGCGCTTCTTTGGCCGATGCAGGGAGGCTGTACACCAGGCCGATGCCATGAGTCCTTGCGATCCGGGCAAGCCGCTCGCGGATCCCGGGCAACGTGGCCGGATCCATCCCGGCGTGGATCCGGAGCGGCGCATAGCCCACCGGAAAGAGTTCGGGCGTCAGCAATAACGCAGCCCCTGCCTTGGATGCCCGCTGTGCGGCGTCGTCAATAGTCCGAAGGTTTGCGTCCATGTCCAGGACGGAGGCGTTGGCCTGCAGGACTGAGAGCAGCATCGTTACCACCTTGGTTCTCCGGGGCCCGGCGCTGGTAGGTCCGGGGGTACTTGGTTCCAGCCTAGGCGCGCCGGGCCATCGCAGGCTGGGACATTTGGACCCGGATGCTTGGCAGGCAGGGCACATCGCCCGGCCCTACTGGCGTCCCTGCGTTGGAGTATGTCGCTCAAGATTTACTCGTTGTGTTCACTTCTTGACTACAAGGCTCTTTGTGGGGCACTCTTCTTGTCATGCCCGCTACGCAGCGCTCAACGAAGAGCCATCCGAGAAAACCCGGCTCACAGTCCGCACTTCGCCACCTCAACCAGCAGCGGATCATCGAGTGCCTACTGAGCGGGCCATCCACCCAGGCCGAGCTTTCCCGGCAGACCGGCCTGTCAACGGCCACCGTTTCCAACATCGTGAAAATCATGCAGGATGCGGGCCTCGTCTCCACGGAGCCGACCACCAGTTCAGGCCGCCGCGCCACGAACGTGAGGCTCAACAGCAACGGGGCTGTCGCCGTCGGAATCGACTTCGGCAGGCGCCACTTGCGGGTAGTGCTGGCCTCCCTCGGCTACCACGTGATCGCCGAGGAGTACATCGAGCTGCCGCTCGGCCACAAAGCAGAAGAAGGCATCGCCGCAGCTGTCCGGCTCCTGGGGAGGCTCCTTGAGGAAAACAGCATCGACCCCAGCGCGGTAGTCGGGGCCGGAGCCGGCATCCCTGGGCCCATCGACCGCCGCAGCGGCACCGTAGCGCAAGGGGCAATCCTCCCCGAATGGGTGGGCATCGACATCCTCCACAGACTCGAAGAAGCGCTCCAATGCCCCGTCTTCGTTGACAACGACGCCAATCTGGGCGCCCTGTCCGAGGTCACCTGGGGACCGCACAGCGGTGTGTCCAACCTGATGTTCCTCAAGATCGGTTCGGGCATCGGTGCCGGCTTGATCCTGAACGGCGCGCCTTATTACGGCAACGTCGGAATCACCGGAGAAATCGGCCACGCCACCATCCACGAACACGGCCTTGTCTGCCGCTGCGGGAACCGTGGATGCCTCGAAACCATAGCGTCCACCACCACCATGATCGAGCTGCTGAGCCGGGGGCAGGACGCCCTCCTGACACCCCAGGACATAGTGCGCAACTGCCTCGCAGGGGACTCCGCCACCCAGCGCGTGGTGGACGATGCCGGGCTTGCCGTGGGACGCGCCTTGGGCAACGTTTCCAACCTGATCAACCCTGAAGTCATCGTGGTGGGCGGCCCCCTCGCCGGCCTCGGGGACCTGTTGCTGGACCCCATCCGAAGGGGCCTTGTACGCCACGCGGTGCCCGTCGTCGGGGAGACGACGCATCTCGCCATGTCCTCGCTCGGCGCGCGCGCAGAGGCCTTGGGCGCAGCCGCATTGGTGTTCCAACACGCCGGCATTACCGGCTAGTAACCAAATCGTTAGCACCATCTTGTGTTCAAGTCTTGACGACAAGATGGTGTTTACAGTTTACTTTTTCATCAGACAGCTCCGCCGCCGCGGGGCCGACAACGAAGTCAGACATTGGAGGCGCAAGGGCTGATGACAACCCTCGACACGCAAGGTGATCCCATCCTTTTGGAGATGCGCTCGATCACGAAGGAATTCCCCGGCGTGAAGGCCTTGTCGAACGTGAGCCTGCGGGTGAAAGCCGGTGAGATCCACGCAATCTGTGGAGAAAACGGTGCAGGCAAGTCGACCCTCATGAAGGTCCTGTCAGGTGTTTACCCCTACGGCAGCTACACCGGGGACATTGTTTACCAAGCCGAAGTCCAGCAGTTCAAGGACATCCGGGCAAGCGAAGCCGCCGGCATCGTGATCATCCACCAAGAGCTGGCACTGATCCCGGAACTCTCCATCATGGAGAACATCTTCCTCGGCAACGAGCCCACCAAGTGGGGCGTCATCGACTGGGCCGAGGCCCGGCGTCGTTCCGTAGAGCTCCTGGCCCGCGTAGGCCTGCGCGAAGACCCGGATACCCCCATCAAGGAAATCGGCGTCGGCAAGCAGCAGCTGGTGGAAATCGCCAAGGCACTGAACAAGTCCGTGAAGCTCCTGATCCTCGATGAGCCCACGGCCGCGCTGAACGAATCCGATTCGCAGCACCTGCTGGACCTGATCCTCGGCCTCAAGGGCCGCGGCATCACGTCCATCATCATTTCCCACAAGCTCAACGAGATCGAGCAGATCGCCGACGAGATCACGATCATCCGCGACGGCAAGTCCATCGAGACCCTCAACGTCAAGCGCGACGGCGTGGATGAAGACCGGATCATCAAGGGCATGGTGGGACGCACCCTGGAATCCCGCTTCCCGGACCACGAACCGAAGATCGGCGAGGTCTTCTTCGAGGTCAAGAACTGGACGGTTGGCCACCCGATCATCCAGGACAGGCTCATCTGCAAGGGTTCCAACTTCTTTGTACGCCGCGGCGAGATCGTCGGCTTCGCCGGTCTGATGGGCGCAGGACGCACCGAGCTTGCACGGTCGCTCTTCGGCCACTCCTACGGAAAGTTCATCTCCGGCGAGGTCTACAAGGACGGCAAGCGGGTCAACCTCCGCACGGTCAAGGCAGCGATCGACGCCGGCCTCGGCTACGTGACCGAAGACCGCAAGTCCCTGGGCCTGAACCTGCTCGATGACATCAAGACCACCACCGTCGCTGCGGCACTGGACAAGATCAGCAAGTACTCAGTGGTGGACACCCGCAAGGAATTCCAGGTCGCAGAGGAATACCGGAAGTCCCTTCGGACCAAGACTCCCTCCGTGGAAGAGGGCGTGGCAAAGCTCTCCGGCGGAAACCAGCAGAAAGTAGTGCTGGCCAAATGGATGTTCACCGATCCCGATCTGCTGATCCTTGACGAACCGACCCGAGGCATCGACGTCGGCGCCAAGTACGAGATCTACGGCATCATCCAGCGCCTGGCAGATCAGGGCAAGGGAGTAATCGTCATTTCCTCGGAGCTCCCCGAGCTCCTGGGCCTCTCCGACCGGATCTACACCATCTTTGAAGGCGCCATCACAGGTGTCCTTAATAAGGACGAAGCCAGCCAGGAAAGCCTGATGAAGCTCATGACGTCCAACCGCAAGACCGCAGCCTGACCTCCCAGTCGCCCCGAAACGCCCCTTCCTGACTCAAGGACCAAAACAATGAACGCGCTCAAGAAGCTATTTGGTGGCAATACCCGCCAGTTCGGCATGATTTTCGCCCTGGTGGCACTCATCATCTTCTTCCAGATCTTTACCGAGGGCCGCACTCTGACCCCCGGCAACGTGATCAACCTGTTCAACGGCAACTCCTACATCCTGATCCTGGCCATCGGCATGGTGCTGGTCATCATTGCCGGCCACATCGACCTTTCGGTAGGTTCGGTGGCCGCGTTCGTCGGTGTTTCCGTGGCCCTCGCCATCCGTGACTGGGGAATCCCTTGGTACATGGGCGTGCTTTTCGGACTCGCGCTGGGAGCCCTGATCGGTGCCTGGCAAGGGTTCTGGACAGCCTACGTAGGCATCCCGGCCTTCATCGTGACGCTGGCAGGCATGCTCCTGTTCCGTGGTTTCAACCAGTTCGTCGGCAAGTCCAACACCATCCCGGTTCCCAACGACTTCCAGTACCTCGGCTCCGGCTACCTCCCGGAAATCGGTCCTGACACAGGATTCAACAACCTGACCCTCCTGATCGGCCTCGTTGCCGCCGCGTTCGTCGTCGTCATGTCCCTGCGGGCCCGGGCTGCCAGCAAAGCCCTGGGCGCCGACGTTCCCGAACTGTGGGTCGAGGTCACCAAGCTGGTCCTGATCTGCGGTGCCATCCTCTACGCCACGTACCTGTTCGCAACCGGCCGTCCCGGAACCTCCTTCCCCATCCCCGGCCTGATCCTCGCCGTCCTGGTCCTCATCTACGGCTTCATTGCGGACAAGACCGTCATCGGCCGCCACGTCTACGCCGTGGGTGGCAACCGCCACGCAGCTGAACTGTCCGGCGTCCAGTCCAAGAAGGTCAACTTCCTGGTCATGCTCAACATGTCCGTCCTGGCCGGGCTTGCAGGCATGATCTTCGTCGGCCGCTCCACCGCTTCGGGTCCGTTCGACGGCGTCGGCTGGGAACTCGATGCAATCGCGGCCGTCTTCATCGGTGGCGCAGCCGTCACCGGTGGTGTGGGTACCGTGATCGGCTCGATCGTCGGTGGCCTCGTCATGGCTGTCCTGAACAACGGCCTGCAGTTGCTGGGTGTCGGCGCCGACCTCACCCAGATCATCAAGGGCCTGGTGCTCCTGGCAGCAGTCGCCTTCGACGTCTACAACAAGTCCCAGGGCAAGCGCTCCATCACGGGCATGTTGATGAAGAACTTCCAGCGCAACAACAACGACATCAAGCCGGACGAGACCACCTCCACCAAGGAAGTCATCTCCAAGGAAGCCTGAGCTTCATACACGAACTTCATTACCCGGAAGACTCGCTCCACCCCACCAAAACAGAAAGTGAACCAAGATATGCGAATGTTTGGTAAAGCAGGAAAGGCAGCAGCAGTCGCTGCCATCGCGGCACTGGCGCTGACAGCCTGCGGCCGCTCCGACAGCGGCTCAAGCAGCAGCACAGCTGGCGGGGAAGCGTTCCCCAAGGACTCGCTGATCGGCGTCGCACTTCCGCAGAAGACCAGTGAGAACTGGGTCCTCGCGGAGAAGCTGTTCAACGATGGCCTCAACGAAGCCGGCTTCAAGCCGGACGTTCAGTTCGCCAACGGCGGCGTTTCCGAGCAGCAGAACCAGATCAGCGCCATGGTCACCAAGGGTGCCAAGGTGATCGTTGTGGGTGCCATCGACGGCGCCCAGCTGGGTACCCAGCTCAAGCAGGCCAAGGATGCCGGCGCAACCGTCATCGCCTACGACCGTCTGCTCCTCAATACCGAGAACGTGGACTACTACGTGGCCTACGACAACTTCAAGGTTGGCGAGCTGCAGGGACAGGCACTGCTGGACGGACTGAAGGCCAAGAAGCCCTCCGGCCCGTACAACATCGAACTGTTTGCCGGTTCTCCTGACGATGCCAACGCCAAGGTCTTCTTCGACGGCGCCATGAGCGTCCTGAAGCCGAAGATCGACGACGGCACCCTCAAGGTACTCTCGGGCCAAACCGCTTTCGAGCAGGCTGTTACCCAGGGTTGGAAGGCTGAAAACGCCCAGCGTCGCGCCGACACCCTGCTGACCGGCAGCTACGGCTCCGCTTCGCTCGACGGTGTTCTCTCCCCGAACGACACCCTGGCCCGCGCAGTCCTGACCTCCGTCAAGGCTGCCGGCAAGCCGCTCCCCGTTGTGACCGGCCAGGACTCCGAGGTTGAGTCCGTCAAGTCGATCATGGCCGGCGAGCAGTACTCCACCATCAACAAGGACACCCGCAAGCTGGTTGAGCACGCCATCACCATGGTGAAGGACCTGCAGGCCGGCAAGGAACTGGAGATCAACGACAAGGATTCGTACAAGAACGGCGTCAAGACCGTTCCGGCGTACCTCCTGCCTCCGCAGATCGTTACTGCTGAGAACGTCAAGACGGCTTACGTCGACGATCCGGTACTCGGCCCGATCACCAAGTAGTCGCGTTACCCCTTAGCAAGGAGCCCCGGCCCGCCAGAACAGGCGGACCGGGGCTTTTGCGTTCCGCGGTTTTGGGGTTCGCCGCCGTTGAAGAGGTCAGAACCGGATCGCATCAATGACTTTGACCCGCACTGCCACGAGTGCAGGAATCGCTCCGGCGAGCGCTCCGACGAGGACGGCTGCACCGAACCCGAGCAGGGCGGCGTCGATCGGGAACGGCGGATACTCTGTCAGGCTCGGCGCCACCTTCGACTGGATCCAGGGATTCTTCACCACGGCAACTGCCACCATGACCCCCAGCAGTCCGGCGCAGGCGGTGGCCACCACGGACTCCATCATGACCCCGAAGAAGATCCGACCGGAGGTAGCACCGAAACTCCGGCGGATGCCGATCTCCCGGACCCTGTAGCGCACGGTGACCATGGAGATGTTGAGCATACCCACGGCACCGAGGAGGAGAACCAGTCCAGCGACGCCGACGATCACCAGTTGGGCCGGCCCGAGCGGATCCCCGTGCGCCGCATAGTCCATGCGGTTGGCCTGCGCGGAGAACCCCGGAAACTGACTCTGGAGATCGGCGGTGATGGCGGCCGTCAGGGCCTCAGCCTGCTCCTCCCCCACCCAGATCTTGAATTCGGACATCTCCGACCTCATGCCCGCCATGGCCGCGCCTTCGGTGAGAATGAACGCGGCCGGCGGCGTATCGGGCCACACGTCGGGAACGACGCCGATGATCACCACGGTTGCCGGGTGATCACCCGGGACGGTAACCGTGGGGTTGTTGGACAGGTTGGGCCTGCCAGCCCTGTTATAGAAGGCTTCGGAGACCACGACGGCGGGCGCCAACCTCCGGTGGTCATCGGAGGCAAACCACGTTCCTTGCGTCAAGGGAACACGGTGGATCACGCCATATCCGACGTCCACGATGGTTGTGTCCACCTTCGTGACGCCACGCGGAAGCTGGAACTCGGCCTGCGTGCGCCCCACATGGGTGGATGTGGTGATCCCATAGCGTTGCTGGACGCCCTGATAGGCCTTTTCCAGGGTGGCCGGGTCCGGAGAGGAAGGCCCGTACACACCGAGGGATAACGTTGCCACCCGGCCGCCGTTCCGTTCGGATTGCTCTTTGTAGCCTTCCCTGGCCAGGTTTCCGACCCCCACCACGGACGTCAAGGCAGCAACGGACAATGCCACGCCCAGCAGGGCCAGAAGTATGCGCACCTTGTTGATGCGCAGTTCCTGCCATGCCTCTACCAACGATGACACGAAGCCGATCATACTGGCGCTCCTGCTTCTTCAAGGCTCATAGGACCCAGGACACCGGAATCGAGCCGATAGCAGGCGCGGGCGAGCGCAGCCACGTTGACGTCGTGTGTGATCGTCACAAGGGCGGCGGCAGTTTCAGTGGCCACTGTATCCAGAAGGGCCATAACGGATTGTCCGGTTTCGACGTCGAGAGCGCCGGTTGGTTCGTCCGCGAGAATGAGACGTGGCCCGCGGACCAGGGCACGTGCGATGGCCACGCGCTGTTGTTCACCACCGGAGAGCATGTTCGGCATAGTGTGGGCGCGGTCGGCCAAACCAACCCGGTCCAGCATGTTCATGGCGAGCTCCCTGCGACGCCAGAATTCCCTGCCCTTGGCGTAGAGCAGCGGCGTGATGACGTTGTCCAAGGCGCTGCGTCCAGGCAAGAGGTTGAACTGCTGAAACACAAACCCCACCGTTGAGCCGCGTAACCGGGCCCGGGCGTTACTGCCGAGCCGCTCCGCGGGCTGCCCAAGGAACTCCAGCTCGCCGGATGTTGGAACGTCCAGGAGACCGAGGAGATTGAGCAAGGTTGATTTGCCGCAGCCGGACCTTCCAACGATTGCTGTGTGGTCGCCGCTGAGCACCTCCAGGTCAATGCCTCGAAGGATGTGGAGATGCTGGGCATCGGGCAGCGTCACAGAGCGTGTCACCGCGCGGAGGCTGACCAGGGTTTCGCTAGGGCTTAGTGACGTCATGACTAGCCCGCCGGAATGTAAGTGCCTTGGGCAGGTCCCATCATCGGGTCTTGCGCAGCCGGAGCACCCGGAACGAACTCAAGGACCTGCTCGCCCTCCGACAAGCCGGACACCACCTCAACAGCGGAGCCATCGTTCAAGCCGAGCTGCACCTGGCGCTGCTCCGGTGCTCCTCCGCTTGAACCCGCGATCCAGACAACACCGTCCTTTACGCTGCCCTTCACCGAGGTCAACGGCACGGTGACAACATCCGTGGCTACTCCCGCGCTGACCGTCAAGGTGGCACCGAGGCCGGCGAACACCTGCTGGTCCGACGGCACGGCGCAACTTAACGTGCCCGTGGGGGTGCTGCCGCCGTCCTGCTGTCCCCCGCCGCCCCCTGGGCCAGCCATGGCAAATCCGACGCCCATGCCGGGACCCCCGCCCGAGCCGGACATGCCCACTGAGCCGCTTCCGCCGTCGTCGGATGCGTTGTTCTTGAGTGTCACCTCGCCGCACTGGAAGGGCGCCGGGCCTCCTGCCAGTTCGATCTCCGCGGGACCGGGCTTGCCAAGCAGCCGATACTGCTGCGCGGCGGTGACGGATCCGGCAACAGTGTACGTGCCGGGGTCGATCTTTCCGACAGTCTCGCCGACACTGACTTGCTGGTCGATCAGCGTACTGAGTGACTGCAGCGTCCCGGTGCCGGGGGCCAGGACGTTGAAATAGTCATAGACCGGCTTCGGCGGTGTTCCGTCCTTGGACACTTGCGGGTTGGTCACGGCCCGTTCGGCCTTGACCTGGAACAGGGGGTCGCCTTGGGACACTGTGGCCCCCTGTTCAACGAAGACCTTATTGACGCTGCCGGCTGACGTACTGCGCACGGATTCCGCGGCATCGCTCTGCACCGTGCCTTTGATCTGCACTGTATTGGTGATCGTGGCCCGCGTGGCTGGAACGGTCGGAATGGCTACTTCCGCCAGTGGCGCCGGCTCTGAAGCTGTGGACTTAAGTCCGTCAATGAAAGCGATCTTGACCAATGCCACTGCGATGATGGCGAACACCAATAACCAGGCAACCGGCAAAATGACACGCCGAAAAACACCCATCCCTGCTCCGTTTCGGTAACTCCCCACAGAACCTCTGCGAGGGATGATTGCTCCAGCCTAAGCGAAGCCTTGGCCGCGCCTCGTCATCCGGAATGATGAACAGGATGCTTACCGTGTCGGGAGATTTGAAGCCTTTGGAACCCCGGACCCGCGAATTACCCCGGGACTGCTGGACAGCAGTGAGAGACTGTGAGGCATGACTCTCCCTATCGCCAAACCATGGCTGTCCACCCAGATCAACCAGGACCCCCGAGCTGCCACCGGGCGGCGCCTGCGGTGGGGCGTAGTGTCAACGGGGAACATCGCCGGCAGCGTCTCGCAGGACCTGTCGCTCCTTGAGGATGCCGAGCTCTACGCGGTCAGTTCCCGCACGCAGGAAGCGGCGGACGCCTTTGCCCAAACCGTCGGTTTCAGTAAAGGGTACGGAGACGACGGCGGGGTGCCCGGCTACCAGCGCATGTTCGACGATCCCGCCGTCGACGTCGTTTACGTCGCCACTCCCCATGCCCAACACTTCCACATAGCATCCGCCGCGTTGCGCGCCGGCAAGCATGTGCTGTGCGAGAAGGCCCTGACCATCAACGCCCGGGAAGCCACAGAGCTGGTCAGGCTGGCCAGGGAACAGAAGGTCTTCTTCATGGAGGCCGTATGGAGCCGCTTCCTTCCGAGCATGCAACGCGCTTTCGCTATTGCCGACTCCGGAGAGATAGGTCAGGTCCAGTGGGTTTCGGCCGACCTCGGATTCCCTGCCCCGTACGACCCCACGGCCCGGCTTTGGGCCCTCAACGACGGCGGCGGCGCACTTTTGGATATCACCGTGTACCCGTTGCTGTGGGCCCTCGGCACACTGGGCTTTCCGCAGTCCGTGACCGCCATCGCATCCTTGAACGAAGACGGAGTGGACAGCCAGAATGCACTTACCCTCGGCTACGACACCGGCGCCCAGGCCCAACTGACCTCGTCCCTGACGGCACATGGACCCCGCAACGCCACTGTCGCCGGCGGACTCGGTTATGTGCAGACGATTGGATCCGTGAACAACCCGCGCGAGCTGGTGGTTCGGGTGGGTTGGGATGAGCCACGCCATGAACGGTTCGACGTCGTTGGCATCGGTTACACCTACGAACTCCGGGAGGTGACCCGCTGCATCCAACAGGGGCTGGCCGAAAGCCCGACCATGCCGCTTGAGGATTCCGTCGGCGTCATGCGGCTTTTCGACGGCGTTCGGTCCCAGTTGGGCATCCGGTACCCGAACGACGCCCGGTAGGCCGTCGGCGGGATGTGCCAGAGGAACCTCCCATATGCCTCGGGATGTGATAGAGGAACCGCCTGAAGGGGGCGGGATGTGATAGAGGAACGGGGAGTTTGTGCCGGGGCGCTGAAGGCGCGCTCCGCCGTCGTCGTCGTGCTTTAACCCAGGTGAGTTAACGGCGGGCGGGTTGCTTCGCCAGCTTCCGGTCCAGGGACAGTGCGCCGGGGCCGAGAAAAATCAGGGACACTGCGATCGCGAAGTAGATGATCAGCAGCTCCGCGGTAACGCCCGACGCGTCGGTCAGCAGGGGCTTGCCCGCTTCCGTGACGAACCAGATGGAACCGATGAGGATTGCCGCGAGGAAGCCGGCCACCCGGGTCAGCGCTCCGAGCACCAGCAGCAGCCCGAGGCCCAATTCGCCTGCGATCACCAGCCAGGCAATGATGTCCGGCTTCTGCACGCCCATTGCGGCGACGGAGGCGGCAAACGCGGCGTGTCCCGCCGTGAACTTCTGCACGCCGTGGACCAGCAGCAGCGCACCGAACGCGACGCGCAGGATGGTGATGCCGCGGGAAGAGGACTTGGGAGACGGGTGAAGGAATTTCACGCATCCCAATCTTCCATGCCCAAGCGCGGCTCACCAAACCGGCCCAGCGCCACCCCGCAACCCGCGCAACCCACCCAACCCGCTGCGCGCCCCACCCAAGTAGGTCGCAATTGTGCGCGTTTAGCGACGTCAAAACGCGCACAATTGCGATCTAGTTGGGTGAGTGGGGGCAGAATGAGAGGTGGCCCCCGGATGCAGGAGCCGCGCGAGGAATGGAGCGGGTATGCAGGTTGATGTGGTGGTAGTCGGCGGCGGAGCCATGGGATCGGCTGCCGCATGGCAATTATCCCGGGCCGGCAAATCCGTGATCCTCCTGGAACAGTTCGAAGCCGGGCACCACATCGGTGCTTCCCACGGGGCCACCCGCAACTTCAACACCGCTTACGCGGAGGCCGATTACCTGGACCTCCTGGCGGAGTCCAAGATCCTTTGGGATGAGCTTGCGGCCGAACACGGCGCTCCGCTCCTGGACCTGGTGGGGCTGGCCAACCACGGCAACACCCCTAAGCTGCAGCAAATCCACGCGGCTCACCAGGAACGCGGAATCGAAAGCTACTTCATCTCCCCCACCGAGGCCGCCGACCGCTGGAAGGGCATAAACTTCGCCACGGACGTGCTCTTCGTCCCGGGTTCAGGCCGGGTCCGCTCAGCTGACGCGCTCAAAGCACTGCGGACATCCGCCGAATCCAAGGGCGCAGTCTTCAAATACTCGACGCCGGTCCGCGACATCCGCGTGGACGGTCCCGATTCGGTGGTGGTAGTGACGGAGGAAGAGGATTACACGGCCCGACGGGTCGTGGTCACGGCAGGTGCCTGGACCGCCAAAGTGCTCGACGGACTGGCGGAACTGCCGGCTTTGGTGGTCACCCAGGAGCAGCCTGCGCACTTCACCCCGGTGGACAACACGTTGGTGTGGCCGAGCTTCAACCACAACCCGGACCCCGATCCAAACAACGAACTCTACGAATACTGGTACAGCCCCGTTTACGGCATGCTCACCCCTGGCGAGGGGGTCAAGGCGGGCTGGCACGGCGTGGGTCCCGTCATGGATCCCGACGAGCGCACGTTCCAGCCCATCCCCCAGCAGCTCGAGGCCTTGGTGCGCTACGCCGAAGAGTGGCTTCCCGGCGTCGACCCTTCAACGGCGGTTCCCATCAGCTGCACCTACACCACCACGCCCAACGAGGACTTCGTCCTGGACCGGTTCGGCCCGCTGGTGGTGGGCGCGGGCTTCTCAGGCCACGGTTTCAAGTTCACCCCGGCGATCGGCCGGGTGCTGAAGGACATCGTCGACGGCGGCACGGCCCCCGCACGGTTCGCAGCGGACCGTTAAACGCAAACTGACTCGCAGTCGGGGTTGTTCTGAGTTCTCAAAACAACCGCAACTGCGAGTCAGTTGGGAGCTTACTTCAGGGTCGCGAGGACCTTGTTGAAGGTTGCCGACGGGCGCATGACCTCAGCGGCCTTGGCAGCGTCCGGACGGTAGTAACCGCCAAGATCGACGGCGGGGCCCTGGACTGCGTTCAGCTCGCCGACGATTGCGTCCTCGTTGGAGGTCAGTTCCTCGGCGATCGGTGCGAAGGCTGCTGCCAGCTCCGCGTCGGAGGACTGCTTCGCCAGTTCCTGCGCCCAGTACATGGCGAGGTAGAAGTGGCTTCCGCGGTTGTCCAGCTCGCCAACGCTGCGGCGCGGGGACTTGTTCTCCAGCAGGAACGTGCCGGTGGCTCGGTCGAGGGTGTCGGCCAGGACCTGGGCACGGGCGTTGCCGGTGGTGGTGGCAAGGTGCTCGAAGCTCACGGCCAGGGCGAGGAATTCACCCAGGCTGTCCCAGCGGAGGTGGTTTTCCTTGACCAGTTGCTGGACGTGCTTCGGGGCGGAGCCACCGGCACCGGTCTCGAACAGGCCGCCGCCGTTGATCAGCGGAACGATGGAGAGCATCTTGGCGCTGGTGCCGAGTTCGAGGATCGGGAACAGGTCCGTGAGGTAGTCGCGGAGCACGTTGCCGGTAACGGAGATGGTGTCCTGGCCCTTGCGGATGCGCTCCAAGGTGAAGGCGGTGGCCTCTTCCGGGGAGAGGATCTCGATCTGCAGGCCCTCGGTGTCGTGGTCCTTGAGGTACTCGTTGACCTTGGCGATCAGGTTGGCGTCGTGGGCGCGGCCCTTGTCCAGCCAGAAGACGGCCGGGGTCTCCGAAGCGCGGGCGCGGGTGACAGCCAGCTTGACCCAGTCACGGATCGGCACGTCCTTGGTCTGGCAAGCGCGCCAGATATCGCCCGGGGAAACCTGGTGTTCGATCAGTACGGTGCCTGCGCGGTTCACGAGCTGGACGGTTCCGGCTGCTTCGATCTCGAACGTCTTGTCGTGGCTACCGTATTCTTCAGCGGCCTGGGCCATGAGGCCGACGTTGGGGACGGTGCCCATGGTGGTGGGATCGAACGCACCGTTGGCGCGGCAGTCGTCAATAACAACCTGGTACACACCGGCGTAGGAGCTGTCCGGGAGGACTGCCAGTGTGTCGGCTTCCTTGCCGTCCGGGCCCCACATGTGGCCGGAGGAACGGATCATGGCGGGCATGGAAGCGTCCACGATGATGTCGGAAGGAACGTGCAGGCTGGTGATGCCCTTGTCCGAGTCGACCATTGCCAGGGCGGGACCTTCTTCGAGGCCCTTGGTGATGGCCGTCTTGACGCCTTCGCGGACATCCTCGGGCAGTTCGTCGAGACCATTGAGGATGGCGGCGAGGCCGTTGTTCGGGTTGATGCCTGCGGCAGCCAGCTGCTTGCCGTAGGTGTCGAACAGCTCAGAGAAGTAGGCCTTCACGACGTGGCCGAAAATGATGGGGTCGGAGACCTTCATCATGGTGGCCTTCAGGTGTGCGGAGAAGAGGATGCCCTCTTCCTTGGCACGGGCAACCTGGGCCTTGAGGAATTCGTCCAGGGCTTCGGCGCGGAGGACGGTACCGTCCACAACCTCGCCGGCCAGAACGGGGAAGTCCTTCTTGAGGACCTTGACGGAGCCGTCTTCACGGACCAGCTGGATGGAGAGGGCATCATCGGCTTCGATGACAACGGACTTCTCGTTGGAGCGGAAGTCGTTCTGGCCCATGGTGGCAACGTTGGTCTTGGAGTCCGCGGTCCAGGCGCCCATGGAGTGCGGGTTCTGGCGGGCGTAGTTCTTCACCGACAGCGGCGCGCGGCGGTCCGAGTTGCCCTCACGCAGGACCGGGTTCACGGCGGAGCCCTTGATCTTGTCGTACCGGGAACGGATGTCCGTCTCAGTGTCGGAAGAGGGGTTGTCCGGGTAGTCCGGGAGGGCGTAACCCTGGGCCTGGAGCTCGGCGATGGCGGCCTTGAGCTGCGGGACGGAAGCACTGATGTTGGGCAGCTTGATGATGTTGGCTTCCGGCTGCTTTGCCAGTTCGCCAAGTTCAGCCAGGGCATTGCCCGTGCGCTGCTCCTCAGTCAGGAAATCACCGAATACGGCGATGATGCGGCCGGCCAGCGAGATATCGCGGGTCTCGACCTCCACACCTGCGGTCGAGGCATACGCTTCCACAATCGGCAGGAATGAGTAGGTAGCCAGCATCGGCGCTTCGTCTGTGTGGGTATAGATAATCTTGGCCATTGGCGGGGTTCTCCCTGAAAGTCTGCAGATTTCAACATCTCTAACTTACCCGAGCGCACCTGTTTGAGGGCCGTTCGTGTCCGGGATCACGCCTTGCGTTACCGCTTTCACAAGCACCTTGCCCGTACCTCCGGACCGTCGAAAAGCGCGACGGCGGGCCTAACAACGGTGGCGACTCCCCGCCGTCGTACCTCCCCGCCAGCCGTCCCGGTCCAAGTGACAGCAAAATATCACAAAATCTGAAACATCTCTTTACAAAGTTGTCACACGGCGGGTAGCTTCGATTCCGTCAGTCGGCGGTCGCCATCACTGGCCGCCTCACTCGCTCGATTAGGTAGGAACAACGTGACAAAAACCAAGACCCTGGCCACAAGCCTTCTGAGTCTGTCCGCCGCCGCGATCCTCGCCCTGGTTGGAACAACCAGCGCAAACGCGGCCCCCGCGAAGGACACCGACTCGAACGGCGCTGCGGTCAGCCGCCACGTAGCCTCAGACAACGGCGCTGCAGACTACTGGACCCCGGAGCGGATGAAGTCCGCCAAGAGCGGCGATGTCCTCGCCAGCAAAGCCCTGCAGCGCAGCGGGCTCTTGAACCTCGGCAAGGCTCCGGTGGCCGAAGCTCCGGGCGCCGTCACCAGCATCGAAGGCCAGCAGGCCGCCGCCGACAAGAACATCAACCTCAAGGTCAACCAGTCCGAGACGCCGGTCAAGCACATCGGCAAGATCTTCTTCACCCTCGGCGGCTCCAACTACGTCTGCTCCGGCAACTCCGTCACGGCAGCGAATAAGAGCACCGTGTCCACCGCCGGCCACTGCGTCAACGAGGGGCCCGGAGCGTACGCCACCAACCTGGTCTTCGTTCCCGCCTACCTGAACGGCTCCGCACCGTACGGCAAGTGGACGGCGAAAGCTCTGTACTCCCCCACCCAGTGGGCGTCCAACGGCAACATGCAGTACGATACCGCCTTCGCAGTGGTGAACACGCTCAACGGCAAGAGGCTCGCCGACGTCGTGGGCTCCTCCGGTGTCCAGTTCAACGCCGCCCGCGGCCTGAGCTACAAGTCCTTCGGCTACCCGGCAGCTGCACCCTTCAATGGCGAATCCCTTAAGAGCTGCTCCGGCACCGCCACCAACGATCCTTACAACCCGCAGTTCCTCACCCAGGGCATCCCGTGCAACATGACCGGTGGATCCTCGGGCGGTCCGTGGTTCATCGGCAACAGCTCCAGCGGTTACCAGAACTCCGTGAACTCCTACGGCTACGGCAGCAACTCCAGCACCATGTACGGCCCGTACTGGGGCTCCGTGATCCAGTCCACCTACACGGCGGCTGCGGCTTCGTAACCGGTCCTTTGTAGCAGGCCCCTGTTAAGTACGACGGCGGCCGTCCCTTTTCGGGGGCGGCCGCCGTTGCGCTGTATGGGCCCACGCCGCCCGGGCTCCCTGGCCGAAGCGCAGCGAGGTTAGGGAGGCGGTGGGGACTAGTGGAAGAAGTGGCGTGCGCCGGTGAAGTACATCGTGATGCCGGCAGCGTTCGCGGCAGCGATGACTTCATCGTCGCGGACCGATCCACCCGGCTGGACGACTGCGCGGACACCGGCGTCGATCAGGATCTGCAGTCCGTCAGCGAAGGGGAAGAAGGCATCCGAAGCTGCCACGGCGCCGCGTGCGCGCTCAGGAGCGCCGGCACCGCTGGCGTTGGAGGCACCGCCGGCACCTTCGACGTCGGACTCCACCTGGACGCCCAGCGTGTTGGCGCGCTCCACAGCCAGTTTGCAGGAGTCGAGGCGGTTGACCTGTCCCATGCCGATGCCCACTGCTGCGCCGTTGTCCGCGAGCAGGATGGCGTTCGACTTGGCCGCCCGGCAGGCAGTCCACGCGAAAGCGAGGTCGGCGAGGGTCTTGTCGTCAGCGGCTTCGCCGGCGGCGAGGGTCCAGTTGGCGGGGTTGTCGCCGTCGGCGTCCACCTTGTCCGTCATCTGGACCAGGACGCCACCGGAAACCTGGCGCATCTCGGAGGGGTAGCGGCCGTAGCCCTCGGGCAGAGCGAGGAGGCGGATGTTCTTCTTCTTGGAGAGGATCTCCACGGCTTCCGGTTCGAAATCCGGCGCAATGACCACCTCGGTGAAGATGTCCGCGACCGTGCGGGCCATGCCTGCAGTGACGGTGCGGTTCGCTGCGATGACGCCACCGAAAGCGGATACGGGATCGCAGGCGTGGGCCTTGGCGTGGGCGTCGGCGATCGGGTCGGCAGCATCAGCGGAGCCAACTGCAACACCGCACGGGTTGGCGTGCTTGATGATCGCTACGGCGGGCTCAGCGAAGTCGAAAGCAGCGCGCAGGGCGGCATCGGCGTCGACGAAGTTGTTGTAGCTCATGGCCTTGCCGTGGAGCTGGTCAGCCTGGGCGATGCCAGCCGGAGCGGCCTTGTCCACATAGAGGGCAGCCTGCTGATGCGGGTTTTCGCCGTAGCGGAGGACCTCGGAACGCTCCAAGGCCAGGCCGGCGTAGGCGGGCCAGTCAATGACGCCGTCGCCGTCTTCGTCCAGGAACTGGCTGGCAGTCCAGGAAGCAACAGCGTTGTCGTAGCTCGCAGTGTGGGCGAAGGCCTTCGCTGCCAGGCGGCGGCGGGTCTTGAGGTCGAATCCACCATGTGCGGCGGCGTCAACAACGGCACCGTAGAAGTTGGGGTCCGTGACGATGGCGACGGCGGCGTGGTTCTTTGCGGCCGAGCGCACCATGGCGGGGCCTCCGATGTCGATCTGCTCAACAACGTCGTCCTGTGCGGCGCCGGACTTCACGGTCTCGACGAACGGGTACAGGTTCACCACCACGAGGTCGAAGGTCTCGATTTCCATGGAGGTGAGGGTTTCCATGTGCGCCGGGACGCGGCGGTCGGCGAGGATGCCGCCGTGCACGCGCGGGTGCAGGGTCTTGACGCGGCCGTCCAGCATTTCCGGGGAGCCGGTGACTTCTTCGACTTCCTTCACCGGAATGCCGGCTGCGGCGATCTTCTTGGCCGTGGAGCCGGTGGACACGATCGCGACGCCGGCTGCGTGCAGGCCCTTTGCGAGCTCCTCCAGTCCCGTCTTGTCGTAAACCGAGATCAGTGCACGGCGGATGGGAACACGGTCAAGCTGCGTCAAGCTCACAAAAGTCTCCGTCTTAGGTCGCGTAGATAGCGCGGGTGGTGTCGCGTTGAGTGGGGATAGGGGCAGTTTATCGTGTTTCGATGGCGGCCTCATTTTGCGTCTCCGGCCCCACAAGGAGTGGCGTGCATCATAGGGTTGACCCATGGATGCCACGGACGTCGTTCTTGTTGCCGACATAGGGAAGAGCCGCTGCCGCGTTGAGCTTCGCGCCGGCGACGAATTGTTGGGCGCGGCAGACCAGCACGGATTCCCCGGAGTCCACGTCGAGAACGGTCCCACCTTGGCGTTCGACCTCGTCTTGGAGACCACCACCCTGCTCCCGCCCGGCCTGCCCATCAGCACCCTCACCGGCGTCGGAGCTGCCGTGGCCGGCGTCGAGGCTTCGGAGGCAAAGTCCCGGGAGCTGGCCACCATGTTGTCGCGGCATTTCGGTGTTCCTGCGGCGGTTCTCTCCGATGCCACTGCTGCCCATCTGGGCGCGTTGCAGGGCGGACCGGGCACCACGCTGATCGTGGGAACGGGTGCGGTGGCATTCCGCTTTGATGAGGCGGGCGTCCTGCACCGGGCCGACGGTTGGGGCCCGTACCTCGGCGATTTCGGCAGCGGACGCTGGATCGGCCAGCAAGGACTCCAGGCCGTTTTGTTGGCGTTCGACGGCGGCCCCGCCACTTCCCTCTCAGCGGCGGCGGGGGCACTCGTTGAATCCCCGACCATGCTGCCCGCCTGGTTGGCCGACATGGACAACCCCTACCGGGCGATGGCTCGCTTCGCACCTTTGGTGCTGCACGCAGCGGAGGCGGGTGACGCCGTCGCGCAGGGCATCGTCAGCGAGGCGTGCCGGGGCCTGACCCGCACCGTACTCCTGGCCGCCAGCGGCGATCCGAGCGGGACGCCGCGCGTGGCCATCCTGGGCGGCGTGGCCAACTCGGAGTTCTTCGAGGGACTCTTGCAGAAGTCCCTGGCTTCGGCTGGGATTGAAGTGGTGGCCCCGCTCGGGGACGGCCTGGACGGCGCCGCCCTCGCAGCGCAGCGCCGCGGGCTCCTCCAGGAAAGGTACATCCACCGTGACGGAACAAACTGGCCCGACTGACGCTGACAAACTCGCAGGTCTCCGCACCGAACTCTCCGGGCTCCAAACCGAGGCTGCAACGGACAGTCTCAAAGACCTGGACATCCTGGGCACGGACGAACTCGTCACTGCCATGCTCGCCCACAGCTCCGGCGTGCATGCCGCCGTTTCCGGGGCGAGTTCCGCGATCGCGCAAACCGTCGACGCCGTTGCGGAGCGACTCCAGCGCGGGGGGCGCCTTTTGTACGTGGGCGCCGGGACCGCTGGGCGCCTGGGCGTGCTGGACGCGAGCGAGTGCCCGCCGACGTTCGGCACCCCGCCGGGACTCGTCGTCGGGCTCATCGCGGGAGGCCCTGAGGCGATCCGGAAACCCGTGGAGTACGCCGAGGACAACGCCACCGCTGGCGCGCGGGACCTGCACCATATCAACGTGACGGAAGCGGACGCCGTCGTGGGTATTACCGCCTCCGGGAGGACGCCCTACGTGATCGGCGCGTTGGAGGAGGCGCGGAAAAGGGGTGCCTTCACGGCGTCGCTGGCCTGCAACAAGGGCTCGGCGGTGAGTCATCTGGCCGACGTGGCGATCGAGGTGCCCGTGGGGCCGGAGTTCATCGCGGGTTCCACCAGGCTCAATTCCGGGACGGCCCAGAAGCTGGTCTTGAACATGATCAGCACGTTGGTCATGGTGAAACTCGGCAAGACCTACGGGAACCTGATGGTCGATCTTCGCGCGACCAACCACAAGTTGCAGGCCCGCTCGCAGCGGACCGTGCAGCACGCCACCGGTGTCTCCGCCTCGGAAGCTGCGACGGCGTTGGACTCGGTTGGGGGTTCGGTGAAGGCCGCGATTCTGGTGTTGCTGACCGGGATGGATCCTGCCGACGCAAAGCCCGCGCTGGAGGAAGCCGGCGGTTTCCTGCGGAGGGCCATCGAAACCCGAAAGTAATGGTGCTGAGGGCCTAAAGTTGCATGCAGGAGGCCTCATGAATACGTACACGACCGTGCCCAGCGGCGAACAAGTGGTGCAGGAACTGCCTTGGCGGTGGAAGGTCCAGGGCAAGATCTTCCTCATTGGCGGCCTCGGCTTCATGTTCGACGCCTGGGATGTGACGCTCAACGGCATCCTCATTCCCCTGCTGTCCAAACATTGGTCCCTGCAACCGGCCGACGCCGCGTGGATCGGCACCTCGAACCTGATCGGCATGGCCGTGGGCGCGTTCGCGTGGGGCACCATTGCGGACACGATCGGCCGGAAGAAGGCCTTCACCGCCACGCTCCTGATCTTCAGCCTCTTCACGGTGCTGGGTGCCTTGGCGCCGGACATCGTGTGGTTCTGCATTTTCCGGTTCATGGCCGGTTTCGGCTTGGGCGGCTGCATCCCGGTGGACTATGCCCTGGTTGGGGAATTCACACCCCGAAAACAGCGGGGCAAAGTCCTCACGGCCATGGACGGTTGGTGGCCCGTGGGCGCGGCCCTGTGCGGATTCGTCTCCGCCGGCCTTGTGGCTTTGTACGGCGATTGGCGCCTGACGATGGTTGTCATGGTGATCCCTGCCCTGCTGGTGTTCTGGGTGCGGCGGTCAGTTCCCGAATCTCCCCTGTTCCTGATCCGGAAGGGTCGTCGCGTTGAAGCGGCTGCGGTGATCGACGGCCTCGTGGAAGCAACCGGCGCCACGCCGCGTGCCTACAGCCTGCCCGAACCAAAGGATGCGCCGCGCCTCTCCCCCGGCAGCGCGTGGCTCCAGCTCCGAAACATTTGGACATTCAACTGGAAGATCACCACTGCGGCCTGGGCGCTGTTCTTCTCCGTGCTGTTGGTCTACTACCTGTCCCTCACGTGGATGCCCCGAATCCTCATTGGCGCCGGGTTCGAGGAGTACAAGGCCTTCGTGACCACGGCGGGGATGGCCGCCGTCGGGCTTTTGGGCGTTATTGTCGCAGCGCTCCTGGTGGAGCGCGTGGGGCGCAAGTGGATCCTGGCCATCACTGGTCCGCTGTCCGCAGTGACGCTGGTGATCGTGGCGTTCGTGGTGGATGTGCCTTCGGCCGCGGTGGCCTGGCTGCTGGTGTTCGGGTTCGTGGTCCAGGTGGCCATTCCCGTCCTGTACGCCTACGTGTCCGAGCTGTACCCCACCGAGCTCCGTGGCTCCGGCTTCGGCTGGGCGTCGACGTTCTCCCGGATCGGCGCCGGCTTCGGGCCCCTCGTGTTTGCCTCCTACTTCTGGCCGGAGTTCGGCTTGGCGACGTCTTTCGCCCTCGCTGGCGGGCTTGTCCTGCTGTCCGTGTTGTGGATGGCGTTCTTCGCCCCGGAGACGAAGCAGCGCGAGCTATCGTAACTGCGCTCTCCCCCTCCCTCCCTTCCCAACTAGGTCGCATTTGTGCGCGTTTAGAGCTCTCTAAACGCGCACTGCTGCGACCTAGATGGGTGACCAGCCGTGTTGCTCGAGCGCGCGCCTGACCTTCCGAACAGCGGTTGTCGCGTCAGTGGTCATGTGGCGCTTTGAGATGCGGACGAGGATCCACCCTGCTCGGGCGAAGTCTTCCTGCTTCTCGATGTCCCGCACGATTTGTTCCGGCTCGGAATGGCCTTCCCCCTCATAGTCGACTGCCACGCGCCACTCGCGGAAACTCAGGTCCGGTTGACGTTCGACGCCGGGACTCAGTTCCGTGCGCACGTTGGCTTCCGCTGTGGGCAGCCCAGCCCGCCCCAGCGCCAGCCTCAGTCGCGTTTCCGGCGCGGAGTCGGCACCGATGGTGATTTCGTCGTCGAAGAACTGGCCCCGATGCCCCACAACACCTCGACGGCGAGGGATCGCCATCGGCTCCGGTCGGGAGATGTGGATGACAGGCTCATTGCTGCCCGGCAGGAAGCCCGGGAACTCCCACAGCAGGAAGGCCGTGGCGTGCGAAGCTGCGGAGAATGCCGTGACCTGGGTGAGGGGCCGGGCCATGTCTGCCAACGAGTGGTCGGCTCCGGACCCGGGCACTCGAATCGCCCTGCTGGGTGAGGCCAGGCTGTGGTGACTGAGCCGCCGTCGTGATATCCCGGCCCGGGCGGCTTCTTGCCACGTGAACGGTGTTGATGACAGCGGATCGGGCAGGGCACTTGGTGTCTTCATGCCCCATGCTGACAAATATCAGAGTGCCGCCGCCCGGTTATCCACAGCCCGTGGCCCTTAGGCGAAATGTAGGTCGCAGCACAGCGCGTTCTGGGCGTTCAAAATGCGCACAAATGCGACCTAGTTGGAGGAAGGGGCGGCGGCCAGGTCTGCGAGGGTCTGCACCAGGAGGCGGCGTTCCACTACCTTGATGCGTTCGTGCAGGGTTTCCTCGGTGTCATCCGTCTGGATCACCACAGCCTCCTGCGCAATGATCGGGCCCGTATCCACCCCGGCGTCGGCCCAGTGCACAGTGCAGCCCGTGACCTTCACGCCGTAAGCCATGGCGTCGCGGACCCCGTGGGCGCCCGGGAAGGACGGCAGCAGCGCGGGGTGGGTGTTGACGTATTTGCCGTCGAAGGCGTCGATGAAGTCGGCACTCACAATGCGCATGAAGCCCGAGGACACCACGACGTCCGGTTTGTAGGAAAGGACCTTGTCGCGCAGGGCGGCGTCCCACTCCTCGCGGGTTTCGAAGGAATTGAAGTTCACCACGAACGTATCGATCCCGGCCTCGTCGGAGCGTTCCACGCCGTAGGTGTCCGGACGGTCAGCGCCGACGGCAGCGATCTCCACGTCCAGTTCACCCGACTTCACGGCGTCGATGACAGCCTGGAGGTTGGAGCCAGTACCGGACACGAGGACAACAATGCGCATTGCACTAGCTTATGGGCGGCTCGCGTAGGCTGGAAAACATGAATCCCGACGTCGGTCCCCGGCCGAGCCCGCAGCCCGGCCCCGAGGCGCAAAAGTCCGCACTTGGCGTGACGCAGATCCTGTTCCGCGCGTTCCTGTTGTCGGCCCTGGGATCGTTCTTTGTGTTCTCGCTGAACGTCAATTACGTGTGGCTCAGTGCCATCCTGACCCTCGCCGGCATCGTCCTGGGGATCGTCGTCCTGGTCCGTGCCGTGAAGTACAAGCATTCCAAGTTGGTGTTGTTCGGGACCATTTCCGGGTTGGTTGTCTCGGCGATCATGTGCCTGCTGATCCTGACTACTGCCCTGTTCTTCAAGCACGTCACAACGTACCAGGACTGCACGCGGTCGGCGCTGACGGAGACCGCGAAGTCGCAGTGCTTGTCCGAGTTGGAAAAGTCGATGCCGGGCGCGTTGCGCTAGCTTCCATCCGCTGAGCGGACGCCGGGCGGCTTAGGCGTGTTCGTCGTCGAGCGCTGGCTCGTCCAGGTTCGCTTCGCGCAGCTTCTGGCTGCGTTCCAGCCACGGCCCCACTGCGTAGCCGATCACGACGCCGATGCCCACCTCGGCTGCCACCCAGACTGCCGTCCACAGCGGGTTGGGGCCAATTTCCGTGAGCCGGCCAATCCCGGCCGAGCCGCGGGCGATCCACGCCAGCGCACCGCTGAGCGCCCCCGCAACTACGCCGATGAACGCACCAAGGAACAGGGTTGAAGCGGCGGCCGTGAACCACCGGGCTTTGATCTTGATGGACAGCCACTCGTCAAAGTGGTTCTCGCCCTCACGGAGGAACCACCAGCCGGCCAGGATGCCGGCCACCACGGGGAGGGCGAGGGCCATGCCGCCGAGGTCGAGCTGGCCCGCGGGAAGCGCACCGAAGATGGGTACAGCAGGCAGGGGTCCGACGGCGGATCCCAAAGGTCCGACGGTGGAGCCCACGCCGAGCGAGAAGCCTGCGCCGGAGGACCATGCGAGGGTGAAGATCACCAGGTTCGGCAGGAACCCGAGCTGCGCAATGGTCAATACGGCGCCGCCCAGGGCACCGGCTTTCAGTCCTTCATAAACGGCGATGATGTCCGTCCAATGCCACACGATGTCCACGGCAAGGAGCAGGGCTGCCAAGGAGACAGCGGCCATGGTGGCCACGAACCCGGCCTTCAACGCAGAGCCGACGTACGACCCTGCCCAGCGTGAATGCTGGCTGGTCTTGGCCAGCCACGCGACGGCGTCGACGCCGATGAGGCGGCTCCACGAACCGGCCTCACGCCGGGCGCCGAGCACCATGCCCAGGCCGAAGGAAATCAACGGGATGGTCATCGCCAACCACAGGTTGATGACCACGTCCGGGGTGCGGCACACGAAGCCCGTTGCGGTCCCGAAGGCGGCATAAACCACGGACGCGCCAAGAAACGCCTGCCAGAGCTGGTCGGTGTAGGAGGCGCGGGCAAGCCTGCGGCCGGCACGCCATGCCAGAAGAAAAGGAATGAGCGTCAACCCGAGCGGGATCAGGGACAGCATTCCCGAACCCGGCTGGGCCGCAGTCCCAAGGTTCACCTGCGCCAGATGCAGCGGAACCCCGTGGATCAGGAGCCAGGCTTGCCCGGCCAGGCGAGCCAAAGCATCGACGTTCCGGTTCTGGAATCCGTCCGTGGCCCACACTCCCACCAAGGGAAGCACCACAACGATGGCCGAGAGGATTGCTGCCTGCCCCGCTTCCAGACCACCCTGCAGCCAAAGGGGCATCGGGAGGCCACGGTTTCCGGTCTGATCAGCGCGCAGTTTCATCGTGATCTATCGTGCCACGGGGCTCCCCGCTCCCCCGGCAGGCACTCGGCGGAACCCCCATTTTCCGTGCAATTTGGGCATCAAGGCCGTAAAATTGGAAAAGGCGTCACAGACTTCAGAAGGCCCGGAAAAAGTCGAAGCCGGGAACTAGGAGCGGCCAATGAATAAGTGTCACAACTGATAACAGAACGTCGTACTAGCAGCTGGTGCAACCACCTACGGACACTCTCCAGGTTGCACCAGCCTTCTTTTTGGCTTCTTACCCTCGCCGCGAGGGGTTAGATCTCGGCACTTAGACGGGCGCTAAGCCCCGAGAACTCACCCCTCGGTGAGCAAAGTACGACGGCGGCGGCCCGGGTTCCGGCGCCACGGCACCCCACCTTCCGCGAGGGGTTAGATCTCGCCACTTAGACGGGCGCTAAGCCCCGAGAACTCACCCCTCGGTGAGCAAAGCACGACGGCGGCGGGCCAGGTTCCGCCGCCACCGGCACCGAGCGTTACGGCTGGGGTCCGTAGATGAACTCCTTCGCGTGGTTCACAGCCTTCTTGAACGCATCGTTTCGCAGCGAGACCTGCTCCCGTGAAGCGCCGGCAACCGGCTCAACGAACGTGGTGGGCCCGGGGCGGAGGATCCAGATGTCCCCGGAGGGCGGCAAATAGAAGACTCCGAACGAACGGTGTTGGGGGTCGTCCGTCCAGATGGGGACCACGGCCACCGCGGCTCCCGTGTCCACGTTGATCCATTGCGCACGTGGCATGGGTTGCTCGTGGACCTCGGGATCCAGGAAGGGTGCCGTCCCTTTCCCCCAGCGTTGCTCGAAGCGCTCGTAGAACGCTGGGATCAGGTGGCTGTCGTACGAACGCCAAGCACTCATGTGCGTCTCCTTGGTGTTGAATGGCCGCGAAGGGGTGCCCATCGGGTGGGGCCGAAGATCAGGGGCTCGCTGCGATCGGGGCCACTTGCAGGCGGAGCATGCCTGGCGCCCTCCCCCGCCGCGTCCGGTTCCTTTGCCGCCGTCCTGCGGTGAATCCGTACCTTGACCGGCGTTCCGGCGCCGATGCCGGGCGACCCGGAACGTGCGCGGTCGTACTCGTGCTTCCGTGTTGCGTCCGACAACACGACGTATGCCTGCATGATGGCGTGCAGGCGGTGGAGGTCGGACGCCTCGGAGGCACCGCCGTCGTGGTCCGCCTGCCGGGTGTCCGGGTGGTGCCGGCGCAGCAGTGAGCGGTAAGCATGGGTGATCTCGCGCGCCGTCGCGGTTGGCGCGACACCGAGGATCGCGTAGTAATCAGGTTGGCTGTTCCCCAAGGCCGGTTCCCGTGAAGTTGCTGTGGACTGGGCGATGGCCCCCGGGCGAACTTCGCAGTTCGGACGGGGGCCATCTTCTCGGGAGGCAACGTCGGGGGCCGCGTTTCCTCTGCGCAACAAGCGCTATGGCGTGGCGCGAAGCCTGCGCCCATTCTTCCGATGCGGCCGGTCTGATGCTCCCGCATGAGCGCTCCGCCGGTGACACCCCGGGCATCCCGGCGAAGCAGGCTCGACTATGCGTTGATCTCTTGGCGCTGTTGTCCGTTTGCCGTGATCTCGATGCGCCGCGGCTTTGCCTTCTCGGCGACCGGGATGCGGAGTGTCAGGACGCCGGCGTCGTAGCTGGCCTTCACGCCGTCGGTGTCCAGGGTGTCGCCGAGAATGAGCTGCCTGCTGAAGACGCCTTGCGGGCGTTCGGCGGCGATCATTTCGGTGTTTTCTCCGGCGGACGACTTCCGCTCGGCCTTGACGGTCAGGACGTTGCGTTCGACGTCCAGCTCAATCGACTCGGGGCTTACACCTGGCAGGTCGAGAGCGACGATGAATTCTTCACCCTCTTGCCATGCATCCATTGGCATGCCGGCCGGGCGTGCTGTTGTGCCAAAAACCTGTTGTGCGAGCCTGTCGAATTCGCGGAACGGGTCAGTGCGCATCAGCATTGTGGTTCTCACTCCTTCAGATCTTGATGCGATTCTGTTGTGTTTCCAACCCTTCCAGATCTGTGGTGGTTGGTATAGATTTTTTATAGCACCGGCATGAGAGTGGTGCAAGTGGTTTCCCAGAAGATTTTTGGAGTGAACTTGATGGCTGGTTTACAGGGGCCTTCGGAAGAGTACGACGGCGGTGGGCCGGGTGCCGGGGGCACTTCGGGCGGGGGTTCCGCACCGGACGGCAGCCCGGGTTCGCGGGACGACCAAGGCGTCTATGCCATCTCCGTAGCGGCCGAGTTGGTGGGCACAGGGCATCAGAACCTGCGGCTGTATGAGCGCAAAGGCCTTCTCACGCCGGAACGGACCGACGGCGGCACGCGGCGCTACAGCGAACGGAACCTGAAGACGCTGCGGCGGATCGGGGCGCTCCTTGATGAGGGACTGAACCTGGCCGGTGTGAAGCTGGTGCTGGAACTCGAGGAAGAGAACCGCGGATTGGTGGAAGACAACCGTGGGCTTTCGGAGGACAACCGCGAGCTGCGTGCTGACAACAAAGGGCTGCGGGCGGATCTAAAGAAGGCGCGGGGCTCAGCCCGCGAGGGGTGAGATCTCGGCATTTAGCCACATCGATAGCGCCGGGATCTCACCCCTCGCGCGTATGGGTCCTACAGAATCGCCGTCATTCCGCTCCACCCCGTGCCCACCCGGCTGGCTGATGGCCACGCCGTTCCTCCGGCGCCGGAGTACAGCCACAACTCACCCGCAGCGTTGCGGGCAAGGATGTCCGCGCGTCCGTCGCCGTCGAAATCCCCGGGTCCGACCAGGGAGTTCATGACGTTCCACCCCTGGCCGATCGCCTGTCGTGGAAGCCATCCGCCGATTCCGTTCGGCGGGTAGAGCCACAGAGCTCCGGAGGTGTCGCGCGCAGCGAGGTCAGTAACGCCGTCGCCGTTGAAGTCCGCTACGCCGGTGAGTTCGGACATGCCGTTCCAACCTGACCCAATCCACATCCGCGGGAGCCAGCCGCCACGGCCGTCTCCGCGATACAGCCACAGAGTCCCGCTGGCGTCCCGTGCTGCAACGTCAGCGAAACCGCCACCGTAGAACGAGCCAATGCCGACAATCTCGGTCATAGCGTTCCATCCCTGGCCCACGGCGATCCTCGGAAACCAACCACCGAATCCGTTGCCCGGATACAGCCAAAGCACCCCGGCACTGTCACGAGCCAGGACGTCGGGCAGAGCGTCACCGTTGAAGTCACCCGGCGACACCAGCGCCGTCATCACGTTCCAGCCCACGCCCACTTGCGCGCGGGGAAGCCACCCGCCGGATCCGTTGCCCGGATACAGCCAAAGCACTCCGGCAGCATCCCGGGCCAGGACGTCCGAGTGGGCGTCGCCATTGAAGTCGTTCTTCACAGGAGCAGCGACGTCCGGATCGATGATGGACACCGATGAACTGTTGTTGTTGGCCACATACACCTGGCCCGTGGCTGCGTTCACGGCAGCGTCAATCGGCTCCTGGCCCGTAAAGACCGAGCCCACCCGAAGTGTGTCGCCGTCCACCACCATCACTCCCCTGCCGGACAGGCTCGCGTACGCCTTGTTATTGGCCGGGTTAATCACGATGTCCCGAATGCGCGATGCCGTCCGGAGTTGGGCGACCTGCTTCTTCGTCGCGCCATCAATGACTTGGACAAAGCCATCGATGGAGGTGCTGTCACCGGCCACGTAGACCGTGTTCGTCACTGGGTTCACGGCGAGCTGACCGACCAAGTTGGCGGAAGGAATGGTATCCGTGACCGTGTCTGCGGTGCCGTCGATCACGCGGACCCCGGCACCATAGCGGCCCAGAGTTGTGAAGTAGATCTTGTTTGTCCCGGGGTTTACCGCGAGCGCAAGAATGCCGCCGGCTCCGATGTTGACGGAGGCAGTCACCGTTCCGCCAGTACCCAGAACCTGGATTGTTCCGCCGGACAGGACGTACACCTTGCCGGTAGCAGGGTTCACCACGATGTCCTGCGCTCCCCCGGCGAGCGGCACTGACGATGTGGCAAGGGTGGAACCATCTATGATGGTCACCCCGCTCTTCACCCCGACGTAGATCTTGTTCGTCACCGGGTTGACCGAGACCACACCGGGCGACGAGCCAACAGGCACGGATGTTACTGCTCGGGAAACGCCGTCCACCACCGCAACCGTTCCGCCGGTCTCGCTGACGTAGATCTTGTTCGTCGCCTCGTTCACGGCAACGTCTACGGGTCGGTCTCCCTGGTACAGAATCCCCGCTGACGCCGCACCCTCCAGCACGGAAACTCCATAGTCCGTGGCTACATAGGCCTTACCGGTCACGGAGTTCACGGCCACTGCTGATGGCTTAGTGCCGACGGGAACTACGTCAGTAACCGCGTCCGCGATGGCCGGCGAACCTATCAGCCCCAGGGAACCAACCAGCGCCAGCCCAAGTCCGACGGCGACAGACCGCACCGCCGCTGGGCGCCGCCGTCGTCTGTGACTAAGCGCGCGTAATCCAGCCCCGACTGCACTCATTGAAAAGACCCCCAGCATCAGGAACGCCCCAGCGCGTCCGTAGACCGTGAGTCTATCGCCGGCCTGTGACAAAAAGGAGAACCTGCTGTTTACCTACTCTTCCTTTCCAGGGCATCTGTTCGAAGGCAGCCGGCCAACCGTCGGGACGAGCGTTGAAACCGTGGGGACGGGCAGCACGTTGGGCGGTGAATCGGGTCAAGCAGAATCCTTGCCGATTCAGCCGCGTCAGCGTTGGCTGGCATCCAAGCGTTGCTGCACGTCCAGCAAGAACTTGATGCCGGCGTCGGATAGCTTCGGCTCTGGGCCTTCCCACATGCGGGAGCCCCAGAGAGCCAACAGGCCAAGGGGCCGCCGTACGTCTAAATAGAGATCGCGGGCCAGGTTCAACGGGATGCCGCCGTTGCCGTCCTTCATGACAAAGCCGCGAAAAGTAAGCTCGGAGCGGACCACCTCGTCGATCGTCTTCCAGTCTGGTTCTGTTCCAGTGAGCTCCCAATGAACAAGAAGCCTCATCACCACATCGTCCGCAGGTGTGCCCGGGGACGCAAGCCGGTCCGCCACGAAATCCCAGAGCGCCGAGGGGTCCTGCACCACACCACGGCCCAGAGGAGTGAGCAGCAGCTTGTTCTTGCTCTTCCGCAGCAGCTTCCAGCGTTGCAGCTGTCCCCGGAGGTCCATGACATGGGGGATGTTGACCTCGTTGCGGCCGGACCCGAACCAATCGTCGTCCCAGTTGAGTTCAGTCATCATCCGCTTGATGATCGCCGGTTTAAGCCATCCTGCCGATGTGAGGTCCAGCCCGTCCGGAGCGGCTTCCCGCAAAAGCCAGAGGACGGGTGCAAGGACCTCGTTCCTGTCTTCCGGCGTGGGTGGCTTTGCCCAAAGCCTGCGCGCAAGTCGATCCAGCGCCGTATTCACGCCCTCCAGGTCAAAGGCGGATGCGTCGAAGCCGGTGGCTTTCTCCCCGGTCACCGTTTCGAACCAGGAAACGGCATCCCGATGTTCAGGATGGTTCGGATCCCCTAGTACGCGGACTACGTTGGCGTATCCGTGCACACCGCCGGAATCTTCCACCGGCCCGCGCATCGCGCCGCCAGTGCAGAGGAAGGTATCTGCCGGAAGCTCTGCTGCCCCGATGACATCGATCTGGTGAGTCCAGCTGTCACCGAAATCGTACTCGTACTCGAATGCCGACTCACCAGGCGAAGCCGGGTTGAACAGCTCAATTAGCCCGACCTCTCCCGCGGATTCAGCACCTTCCGGGGAGTCATCGTCGAGCACCCCTATGGCTCGCCGCCTTCCGCTGGGCTCCGTTCCGTAAAAGACGTAAAGGTGTGCGTTGTTCCAGCCGAACGCCGCTTGGATCGCCTCGTGCAGATCTTCAAGGGTTGCGCTCTCCGGGAGTACCAGCTGCCGCCAGATAGCCGGTTCAGTGTCGCTGATTGTGATGCGCAGTTCGACGGCGGGTACCGGGGTGTCAGTCATACGGCCATTCTGCCAGCCGGGTCCAATCAGGCCGCCAAAACATAGCCGCACCACCACCTAGGAAACATCCTCAAGCACCTATTTTTGCCGACAGCCAAGGAGAAATGGCCCAAATAGCTATAGTTCCACCCCAAAATGCCATAGTTCCACCACCTAGGAAAATCGAACCGACACCTAGGCCCAAAAACTGCCCTTACTCTCGGAGTGTGCTTCCGGAACGGGAGACCCGGTGTCCGGCGGGAACCCCCATCCGTTCCAGGCGTAGGGAGCACAAAGCACGGCTCCATCGTTCCTAACCCCACGGTGGAGCCGTGCCCCACCTAACGCGTGCCCCACCTACCGAGTCCGCAGCCGGACCATCCGGTACACGATCCCAACAACGAACATCGCCACACCCAACCCCACAGACAGGGGCGGCAGGGTAGCCACCAGGGCGACGCATGCAGCCGCACCCAAGACCTGAAGCACCTTCGGATACCGCCGGTCCTCGTCGGGTTGCGTGAACGCGGCGATGTTCGCCACCAGGTAGTACAGCAGCACCCCGAATGACGAGAACCCGATTGCCCCTCGAAGATCCGCCACAACGATGACCAGGCAAATCACCACGGCAACGGTGAGTTCGGCCCGGTGCGGAACCTTGTAGCGGGGATGGACGGCGGCGAGCGCATGTGGAAGATCGTGCTCGCGTGCCATGGCCAGGCTCGTTCGCCCCAGGCCCGCGATGAGTGCCAGCAACGCTCCGAGCGAGGCAACGGCGGCACCCACACGCACCACCGGTGATGCCCACGCCAACGTCCCGCTCTCGACGGCGGCCGCCAACGGCGTTGGGTTACCGGCCACGCCGTCGGGCCCAGAAGCGGAAAGCACGGTCGCGGCGATCACCGCATAGACAACAACTGTGATGCCCAGTGCAATGGTGATGGCCCGGGGGATGGTCCGCCGCGGCTCCATGACTTCCTCGCCCATGGTCGCGATCCGCGCATACCCGGCAAAAGCAAAGAACAGCAAACCGGCCGACTGCAGTATCCCGTACCAACCGTGCGCCAGCAGCCCTTCCCCCAGCACGTTGTCGAGCGCCAGCCCGTTCCCGCCCCAGCACGCTGCAACAGCGATCGCCAAGGCACCCAGTACGGCAATGACGAGGATCCGCGTCAGGCCCGCTGTCCGCGTCACCCCGTGGTAGTTCACTGCCGTGAGAAGTACGACGGCGGCAATCGCCCCCGGCCGCTCCCAACCGGGCGGCGCGGCATAGGCGGCGAAGGTCATTGCCATGGCGGCAGCGCTGGCGGTCTTGCCGATGACGAATCCCCAACCTGCCAGGAAGCCCGGCCACGGACCGAGTCGCTCGCGCCCGTACACGTAGGTGCCACCCGACGTCGGATACGCAGCGGCCAATTGAGCTGAGGACGTAGCGTTGCAGAACGCCACGAAGGCGGCAACCACCAAGCCCACCAACAGGCCCGAACCGGCGGCCGCGGCTGCCGGAGTGAACGCCGCGAACACCCCGGCGCCAATCATGGATCCGAGGCCAATCAAGGAAGCGTCGAAAGTACCGAGTCTGCGGGTCAGCGCGGGCGGGTTGTTCACCCAGCCAGCCTATCGAGGGTCACTTGGGCGGAAACGTATTGCCCACCAGGATGAACAAACTTGTCCTGGACGTTGCCCCCGTCTTCCGGAGGGCATTGGAGATGTGGTTCTCCACTGTGCGTGCGCTGATCCTCAGCCGCTCCCCGATCTCCACGTTGGACAGGTACCCGGCAAGCGCAGCCACCTCGATTTCCCGTTCGGTCAGCGAGCTGGCCTCGAAGGTGTTGAACGCCAGCTGTTCGTTGGCACTGGGGAACCTGGCGGCAAATGATGACGATGCCTTGGCCAACGCTTCGGCTGCGACGTTGTCGCCTTCCACCACGCGCCGTTTGAGGGCGCTCCTGAGGAGCATGCCGATTTGGTAGACGTCCGCGTCGGGCCCGTAGTGCTTCAGGAGAAGGCCAAGGAGCTGGTGGTCGCCTTCCACCACAGCAGCGGCAATCGCCATGAACGGGTCATGAACAGTGACACCGCTTCCTCGGAGGATCCTTTGCAGCAGATCCAACACCTGGCGTCCGGGGACCAGGCAAGTGAACAGCAGGGCGGCCATCATCGCTTCCAGCGCGTAGCCGCTCCTCAGCTGCCGCTTGATGAGTCTGCTGGCCTGCCGATCGAACACCGCGGGCTGCTGGTTCTCCTTGGCGATGAGGACGTAGACGCCCTTTCCCACCCCGGGCAACGGCCCGACATCGGGCACTCCCGCCCGCGCCTGCGCGGCGATGGACACGGTAGCCGTTGTGGTGGTGGTCGCTTGCCGCAGGCCGGCGAGCCGAAGCATGGCGTCGTAGAGAATGTCCACCACGAACCCCGGCCGTCCCATGGCAAAGACGCTGCTCATGAGGTACTCCGCTTCGTCAAAGTGTCCGCTGTAAAGCAACCCGTGGGCGGCGACGTAGCTGCTGGTCACCACTCCGAACTGGTCGAGGTTCTTCCGGGCCTCGCCACGCCAGTCAAGCGCGAAGACCAGCGATTCGTCGATCCTGCCCGCCGCGAAAAGTCCGAAGCCCTTGATGAATGGCCGCAGATGCGGGAAGAGTTCGTCATCCTCTGCTGCATCAACAATTCGGAGTGCTTCAAGCGGCCTGCCCCTGTACAGCTCCACCAACGCCTGGGTGAGGACCTCGAGTGTTCCGGGCTTCTCCTCGGAACTTTCCGCATATGGCGAGCTTCCCGCGTCCGGCTGCGGCACACGGCCGTGGGAGGCGCTGAGGAACTGGATGGCCGCGTTGGCTTCTGCTTTCTGCTCCGGATACGCTTCGGCAAACTGCTGCAAAACCTCGACGGCGGCACTCAACCCGCCCGCCTGGATCGCTAGGAGGGCCTTCGTGATGGTGAGGAAGAGCAAGTCCGAGGGGTCGGCGTCGTGCGTTGATGTTTCTTCGAGGACGCGCGCGGCGCGAACCGGGTCCACCGGGGCGCCCCAGTAAACACGGAGCAGGGCTGCTGCATTCGCGGCGGTCTTGTTGATTTCCCATCGTTCGAAGCGCGACCGTTCGCGGACGGCGCTGTGATCGTGGAAGTGCCTTGCCGTGACGGCGTCGTCGTTGCCACGTTCCGAGCGCAACGCCGAAAGCACCCGAGTGAGGCAGTCCGCGGTGGTGGCTTCGATTCCAGGTACCTGTGGTGTGGAGTCGAGCATGCCCGCGATCTTGGTTCTCAACATGTGCCGGTCTCGAAGAGTGCGCCTGCCCCGGAAGTAGTCCACGATCACCGGTGGGCTGATGGCCGCAATGGTGCCGTTATGGTGGTCGTCCATGATGGAGAGGAAGCCCTGGCGCTCAAGGCTGTCCAAAGCATCCGCGGACACGATCTTCTGCAGGACATCGATGCGGGCCGTTCCGAGGATAGCCATGCTGTGCAGGGCGTTGACGTCCTCGGGCGGGAGCTCTGCCAAAAGCGCTTCGACAGTTCCGCGAAGGTGGTCGTTCCACAGTGACGTCCCGGACATCTGCCACGACCCATCGCGCCGGACAAGCAGGTTGCTCAGGGATGCTGTTTCCGCGATCCGCACGACGAGCCTCGGGTTGCCGCCCGACTTGGTGAGGATTCTCGCGGTGGTGTCGATGTCCGCGGGACCTCCAAGCACGCGCGCTACGAGCGCGTGGACCTGCTCGTAATGCAGCGGATCCAGTTGAAGGATTGCTTCCCGACCTTGGTTGAGGACCGCCAGCTCTCCGCGAGTGAAGGCGTGCGTTTCCGGTGCCGTGGCGATCATCGGGGCGGCCGATTGTTGCCGGACTGCTTCCAGGACGGCTAATGACTCGTTGTCCAGTAAGTGAATGTCGTCCACAAGCAGCAGATGTTTGCCGGCTTTCGCGAGCTGGCTTGCCAAAACATCCGCGAGGTCCAGCACTCCGCTCCGGCCAGGTCGCATCTCCATCCCGAGACCTTTGACCGCGGCGTACGGGATGGCCCGGTGGGTCCTCAGTCCGGTGACCGCGTGGATGGTGAACCCGGTCTTCTCCAAGTTGAACACCGCACTGGAGGCCACTGTTGTTTTCCCACTGCCCGGGGCACCTACGATGCGTACGCCGATGCCATGCCCCACGTAGTCGAGGATGCGCTGAACTTCTGTATCGAACACCCGATCCAACCTTCCGTTTCCCACCATCACCGGCACGCGGCTCACCCCGGAGACTAAGCCCGAAAATCGGGACTAGGGGTCCAAAAGAACCCTGCACAGGCCGATTGGGCCGCAAACACGGTCCGTTTGAGCCGAATTAGGTGGTGGTTGGAATCCTCTAGGTGGTGGAAGCGTGGCTTCAGTTGGCTGTTGTGAGTGTTCGGGCAGATCATCAGTACCCCTTGCGTATCGGCTTGTGGCTACCAACGCTATGGGGTTCCGGAAACGAATTACATGTATGTAATTCGCTATGTGGATATGTGTTCTAGCTGGTTAAGGCACAGTAGTACATATATACGATGAGGACGACAAAAAGCAGGGCCGGTCATGAGACCGGCCCTGCTTTGAGTTATCCGAAGACTAGATAGCCTGGATGTTCACTGCCTGGGGACCCTTGGGGCCCTGCTCGACGTCGAAGGAAACCTTCTGGTTCTCTTCGAGGGAGCGGTAGCCCGAGGAGTTGATTGCAGAGTAGTGAGCGAAAACGTCCTGGCTGCCATCTTCCGGGGAGATGAAGCCGAAGCCCTTTTCAGCGTTAAACCACTTGACGGTACCTGTAGCCATAATTTCAGTCCTTACTGAAGGTGGAGATGCTTCCCGACTTTCGGGTCTCCGGGTGTGGGGTGTTCTCCACCGTTACTTCAGTAGACCGCGATCCAAAGGACCCCGGGGACTGCCTGAACTACGAAATGCCAAACACAACAACACCGTCAAGTCTACAGACTTCTGCGGGGATAGCTAGTGCTGGAGCAGATTAATCAATCCGATGGGGGTTGGAGCAAGAAGAAACTGTCAGTGATCTGGCTTAGCCTTTGAAGCAGGAACCCTGTCCAAGGCAAGAAGGACCAACTGTTGAAGGGCCAGATGGACTATTACGCGATCAACGCGCTGCGCGAAAAGCATGCAGGCTGGGCATTGCTTCGAGCCCAAAACGCGCCCCTCGCCCTGCACTTCTTCATGTCCGCCTTCACGGACCCCAATCAGCGGAACGTCGGGCGCCAACAGCTGATTGACGTTCTGGACGACGTCTTGTTCGGCGTACGGGAAACCTATGGGGAGGAGAAGTTTCCCCGCAACGCCTCGGAGTACCTGGATGACTGGGCCGCGTCTGAGCGCGCTTGGCTGCGAAAGTACTACGTCCAAGGCGAAGACGAACCGCATTACGACCTTACTCCGGCGGCTGAAGACGTGGTGCGCTGGGTTGAGAGCCTCAAAGGCCGCGAGTTTGTGGCCACCCAATCGAGGCTGACAAGCATCTTTGCCGTATTGAAGACCCTCGTACAGCAGTCAGAGACAGACCCGGACGTGCGATTGGCTGAACTTCAACAGCAACGGGACCAGATTGATGCCGAGATGCACCGGATTCGTGAGGGAGACCTCAAAGTCATGACTGCACCGGAGGCCTTGGACCACTTCCAACAGCTCACCACCCTGGCAAAGGACCTGCTCTCCGACTTCCGCGAAGTTGAGCAGAACTTCCGAAAACTGGACAGACAGGTCCGGGAGCAGATTGCTACGTGGGACGGCAGCCAAGGAGAACTCCTGGACTCGATCTTCGCCAACCAGCAAGACATCGGAAGCTCGCTCCAAGGCCGCACGTTCCAGGGTTTCTGGGACTACCTCATGTCTCCGCAGCTGAGGAGAGAACTCAACGACCTCCTCCACAGGGCTACCCGGATCGAGGCTTTGGCCCGGATGGATAACCTCCACACCATCACCAACCTCCACCAGGATTGGCTACCCGCAGTGGAGCAAACACAGGCCACGGTTAGACAGCTCTCGCAACAGATGCGACGCCTCCTGGACGACAAAGTCTTCCTCGAGAACAAACGCATCATGCAACTTATCCGAAGCATCGAGGCGAACGCGCTGGACCAACGGGACCAGCCGCCGTCGAACTTTGCCATGGAGATTGAAGCGTCCTCCGTGGACGTCGCCTTACCGTTCGAGCGGCCTCTTTACGAGCCGGGCAGCCGCGTGATGGTGATGGATGATGTTGTTACCGCAGATGATCAGGATCTGGATGCGAGCGCGCTGTTCAGTCAGTTTCATGTGGACCGTGAGCGCCTGAAGTCCAATATCGAAAGGGTCCTTGAGGAGGAGACCCAGGCGACGCTGGCGGACATCACGGCGGCCCATCCGTTGTCCCAAGGGCTCGCGGAGATTGTGGCGTACTACCAGCTCGCTGCGGAGTCGGACTGGGCCAGCATCAACCCCGAAACTACGCAGCGCCTCCGGTGGACTTTGGAGGATGGCAGCGTCCGGGAAGCAGTCATCGATCAGATCATTTTTGTGAGGCCGGCATGAATACTGCAAGCGAAACGTCCAACCCGGAAGAGTTGCCGGGAATCGTGACCAAGCTGTTCAAGGGTGTGGTCTACGCGGAGACTGACGAGAAGGTCTGGCAATCGTTGCTCGCCTTGACGTCCCACGTGCGCGATTATGTGGCAGTACTGGGGCTGAACCTGATTCTGGACGAATCCGAGGGCTACGCTTTTCTGAGGTCCCGGGAGGATCCCGAAGGCACGCTCCCCCGGCTTATTCCGCGCAGGCAGCTTACTTTCGATGTGAGCTTGCTGCTTGTTCTACTCAGGAAACGGTTGTTGGAGTTCGATACCAACAGCAGTGAACTCCGGTTGATCATGACGGAGGAGGAGCTAAAGGACATGGTCGCAGTGTTCCTGCCGGAGTCCAGTAACGAGGCCAGGATTCTGGACCGGCTAGGCACCAACATCAAGAAGGTGGTGGAGCTCGGCTTCTTGAGGAAGCTCCGCGGCGAAACGGGGACTTACGAGGTAGCGCGTATCTTGAAGGCGTACGTTGATGCTCAGTGGCTGGAAGAGTTCGACGCGCGGCTGGCCGACTACCGTGAATCACTCACCGGAAGCAAATAACCATGAGCACTGACGTTCAGGACAGCCTCTTTACTCTCGAGGAGCCCGACGAGGAACCCTCCGACGAACAAGCGAACGACGGCGGCCTTCCGCCCGGGTTCCGACTCCACCGTTTGGAGCTGCTCAACTGGGGCACCTTCCACGGCGGTGTGCGCACGTTCCGTCTGGACGGGGCCAACAGCCTTCTGACAGGCGACATTGGCTCCGGAAAGTCAACGGTAGTCGATGCAATCACCACGCTCCTGCTTCCTGCCAACCGGATTGAGTACAACAAGGCGGCAGGGGCTCAGAAGCGTGAACGGACCCTGATGTCTTATGTGCGGGGCTTCCATAAGAGCACGCGCAGTACGGGCGGCGAGTACTCGAAGCCGGTTGCCTTGCGAGCGCCCGGCACGCTCACTGTTGTCCTTGGGGTCTTCCATAACGCCGTCATGGACAAGACCATCACGCTGGGCATCACCCTCTGGACCATGCAGGAGGCTGGACAGCCCACACGCTTCTATTCCCTTGCCGAGGGCGAGCAATCCATCGCGGAAGACTTCTCCAACTTCGGGCAGGACCCCGCCAAGTTGAAGAAGAAGCTCCGCGCCGCGGGCGTCTCTGTCTACGACACTTTTGATCCCTATGCCGCGGCTTTTAAACGCCACTTTGGCATCAGCGGCAACCAGGCAATGGAGCTGTTCCACCGCACTGTTTCCATGAAGCAGGTGGAGAACATCACCCACTTCGTGCGCACCAACATGCTGGAAGACGATGACGTCCAGACACGTATCAACAAGCTGATCAGCCATTTTGACGATCTGAAGAAAGCGCACGAGGCTGTGGTCCGGGCTAGAGACCAGATCGAGCTTTTGAAACCGATCCGCGATGGCGCCGCCACCCACCGGAAGCTCAGTTCTGAAGAAAACCAGGCCCGCCGGCAACGCGACCAGCTGCATCCCTGGTTCACCGACCAGCAACTTACGTTAAGCCTCGAACATCAGGAGGAGCTGGAGCGGACTGGTCAGAAGCTTCGCGAAGACAGCGCCCAGCTGGCCTCGGACATGGCCCGGCTCCGGCACGAGCTCGCGATTGTCCAGGAGGACATCCGTACAAGCGGTGGTGGCAGGCTCGCCGCGATTGACGCGGAGGTCTCCCGACTTGAGGAGTCGGCCAAGAAGCAACGCAACCGTTTCGAGGATTACGCGGCTGCCGCCGTCGAGCTTGGACTCCATGCCCCCGAAGACCGCGTGCTCTTCGACGCGAACCGGGCCCGGCTGGGCGAGGTGGAGGGAAACCTCGCGTCCAAGGCGGCCAAGCTGCAGGAGCAGCGCACGGCGTTGCATTCAGAGCTCAACGCGCTCGCCGCCCGACGGGACGATCTGGATGCCGAGCTTGCCAGCCTTGGCTCCCGCCCCACCTTGCTGGAACGCCCGCAACTTGAGCTCCGGCGTCGTATCTGTGAGGGCACTGGCATTGCCGAGGCCGCGCTCCCCTACGCAGCGGAGCTGCTGCGTGTCCGCGAAGGCGAAGCCGAGTGGGAGGGTGCTGCCGAACGCACGCTGCGGAGCCTTGCGCTGTCCCTGCTGGTGTCAACGGAGCACTACGCGGCTGTTGCCTCGTGGGTGGATGCCAATGATCTCAAAGGGAGACTGGTGTACCGGAAGGTGGGTGACTCCTATTCATCGCGGCCGCCCGCACCTGGGACTTTGGGGGCGAAGATCGCGATCAAGCAGGGCACGCCCTTCCGGGATTTCCTGTTGGACGAGCTCAGCGCGCGGTTCGATTACATGTGCTGCGACACCATGGATGAGTTCCGTCGGTATCCCAAGGCCCTGACGATCAACGGTCAGATAAAGGGCGCCCGGGGGCGGCATGAGAAGGACGACCGCAAGGGCCTCATGGACCGGCGCACCTTCGTGCTCGGCTGGGACAACCACGACAAGATCGTCCGCATCAGGGCCGAGCGTGACCACATCGATGGCAAGCACCGCAGTGTCGGCACCCAGTTGGCGAAGGTGGACGCCGGGCTCGGTGACATGGGACGGATGCGGCAGTTGCTGGGCAACGTCGGGTCCGTGGCTGAGTTTTCCGACATCGCCTGGCAGCTGACCGCCCGCAGGGTTCAGGAGCTCAAGGATGAGAAGCTCGAGCTTCAGTCGGCTAGCAGTGTGTTGCAGCAACTGACTGTTAAGGAATCGGAGGTGTCCGTCCGCATCGAGCGATTGCAGGAGCGCTCGGATAGGGTTCAGCAGAGGCTCGGTGGCAATGAAAATGCTGCCCGGGAAATCGCTGCAGCTATTGAGGAATGCCGCCTGACGCTCACGGAACAACCGCTAACGGACGACGGCGATGTGCTGGCGGCGGTAGCGCGGCTCACCGCCGAGGCCTTGGGTGATAAAGCGCTGACCTACCGCAACACTGGCCCGGCCGAGAGCTCGGTCCGGTCCAGTCTGACCGCAAGGATCGATGCTCTGACGAAACGGATCGCGACAGCGAGTGCCACCACGATCCGGCTCATGGCTGATTTCCGTAACAAGTACCCCAACGAAACAACGGACATCGACGCGACGTTGGAGGCGGCCGAAGAGTTCAATCGGCTGCTTGGGCAGCTGGAGCGTGATGACCTGCCGAGATTCGAGGCACGGTTCAAGGACTCGCTGACGCAGAACACCATCCACGAGGTGGTTGCGTTCAACGCGTTCCTGGACAGCCGGCGGCAGGACATCGTGAACCGCATCAGCGAGATCAACCAGTCGCTTGCGGAGATCCAATACAACCCGGGCCGTCATATCCAACTGGAGCACCAAAGCTCTTTAGATCTTGATGTGAGGCAGTTCGGGATTGACTTGCGTGCCTGCTCCGAGGGCACCATCGGCGACGACGAGCAGTACTCGGAGCAGAAGTATCTGCAGGTTGAACGTCTGATCGAACGCTTCCGGGGTCGCGAGGGATTCACCAGTCTTGACGAACGCTGGACGGCCAAGGTTACTGACGTGCGGAACTGGTTTACCTTTTCAGCTTCCGAAAGGTGGACGGAGACCGGCGAGGAATTTGAGCACTTCACCGATTCGGGCGGCAAGTCCGGTGGCCAGAAGGAAAAGCTCGCGTACACCATCCTGGCGGCGGCGTTGGCGTTCCAGTTTGGGCTCGCGGCCGGGAAGGGAGCTGCGCGGGGAGGCGGTTCCGGGAAGGGCCGGAGTTTCCGGTTCGTGGTGATCGACGAGGCTTTCGGTCGTGGCTCCGACGAGTCCGCACGGTACGGCATGGAGCTGTTCCAACGCATGAAGCTCCAGCTGCTGATCGTGACCCCACTGCAGAAGATCAATGTCATCGAGCCGTTTGTGGCACACGTGGGCTTTGTTGCAAACACCAACGGCAACGATTCCCAACTTCGGAACATGACCATCACTGAGTACCGTGAGGAACGGGAGCGGCGTGCCGGGTAAGTCAACTGCTTCCCGGTGGACCTCGTTGGCTGACTTGCGAGCGCTGTCGGCAACTGCGTGGGATCGGGGGCAGCTGCTGCGGGAAGCTCTTGATCCAAGCGGAGTTTATCCACGCCGCCGGGTGTTGAAGCGCCCATCGGCTACCGAACTGCGCGGGGACTACGCGGCCGCCCGCGAATGGGCAGCGAGACTCTTCGCCGCAGAAGGTCCGTTCAGTTTGGAGACCGTCGACGTCGGACGCACCACTATCGGTTCAAACCGCCTTCCCGCTGTGGCCGTGTTTGCTTCTGTGGAGGACGAGATTGAGTTCGCCGGTAAGCAGCGGGAAACGAAGCAGTTCCTGTCCTTGGCTGCCGAGCTGGGCGGCTTAGACCCGGCGCTCCAAGCTTGGACCGCGAAACGTCCGAAGCAGTTGCTGGTTCTAGGTCAAGACGCTTTACTCGCTGCCCGGGTGGCACTTTGGCTTAGGGATCACCCCTCCCCCGCCGTTTATGTGAGGCAGTTGCGCCTGCCCGGCGTGCACACCAAATTCATCGAGGCGCACCGCAGGACTATTGAGGAGATGGTGGAGTCGCTGAGGCCGGGCCTGGCAGGAACCTTGCCCTCGGACGACGATTCAGGTGCTGCAGACCCGGACCTTGATGACTCTGTGCTTGGCACGCCGATAGCCCGCACTCCCGCAGCTCGTTTCGCCGAACGCCACGGCTTCCTTCATCAACCGGAGCAGGTTCGCTTCCGGCTATTGGACCCGTCCATACCGCTGCTGGGTGATGCGCGGGACATTACGGTCACGGCCTCGGCCTTTGAATCACTCCGGCTCCCAGTCACGCATGTGATCATTACCGAGAACCTCGTGAACTTCCTTGCCTTGCAAGACCGGCCCGGAACACTCGCCATTTTCGGGAAGGGCTACGGATTCTCATCATTGAGGGACGCTGCCTGGTTGCAGTCCTGCCAGGTTCTCTACTGGGGTGACTTGGACACTCACGGCTTCCGCATCTTGGACCAGCTCCGATCCGTGCACCCGCATGTGTCCAGCGTGCTCATGGACGAAGCGACTCTCTTGGCGCACCGGGACGCGTGGAGCGTGGAGGCGTCGCCGTCGCGTGCTGCGTTGACACGCCTGACGCCAAACGAAGCCCTCGTGTATGAGGCACTCCAGGCCGGGACCTATGGCGACAAGGTCCGCTTGGAACAGGAGCTGATTGCTTGGGAGTGGGCGCTGGCGCGGCTGGAGTCTGACTGACTTATCCTGGCCGTAATTGCCGCACCCCATTAGTTCCTCACGACGCAGGAGTTCAAATTATGCAGATGCCCGAGCCCTCAGAGGAAGACAAGGAGCGCTTCCGCTCCGTACTGCCAGATCATCCGGATGTTGTGGTCAAACCGATGTTCGGCAACCTGGGTGCGTTCGTGAACGGCAACATGTTCTCAGGCCTATTCGGCCCCACAATCGGCGTGAAGCTTTCCGACGCTGACAGGGCCGCACTGGAAGCTGAAGAAGTAACCCAACCCTTCGGGCCGGAGGAACGGCCCATGGGCGGCTACGTCGGCTGGCCCGAAGCATGGAACAGCGATGCTGCACAGGCTGAGCCGTGGGTGGCACGTGCCTTCGCCCATGTGGCAGAGTTCCCGCCCAAGGCGCCTAAAGCCAAGGCGAACAAGCCAAAAAAGTAGGCTCCCCCACCAACGCACTCTCGCCAAACACGTCCGGAAGTGCTGTGATCGAGCTATGTCCTCCATGACCGGACGAACAGCACTTATGACCGGTTCCACCAGCGGCCTTGGCAAGGCCATCGCGACTGCGCTGGCCCGAGAAGGAGGGACCGTCGTCGTGGTTGGCCGTACGGCTGCCCGGCAGAAGGCGCGATGCGCGACATTCGTGGCAAAGTTCCGAACGCCGCGCTGGAGCCGCTGGCCTGTGACCTCTCAAGCCAGGCCTCGATCCGGCAAGCAGTGGACGAGTTCCTGTCCCGGCACCAGAAGCTCAATGTGCTGGTCAACGCCGCCGGTGTTTTCCGGAAGGAGCGTGAGGTGACGCCGGACGGTTTGGAGGTCACGTTCGCCACCAACGTGATGGGGCTACTTCCTGCTGACCAATCAGCTCACGGACGCGCTCAAGCTCGGGAGCGCCGAGGATGGGTGGACGTCGCGGGTGGTCAATATTGCGTCGAAGTATTCGGGTGGCCCACAAGTCACCAAGATCGACTTCGAGGATCTGCAAAGCGCCAAGGGTAAATACAGTTTCACCCGCTCCACGCCGCCAACCATGCTCGGCCGGGTTCTGTTGACGCAGGAGTTCGCCGAGCGCCTTCGCGGGTCCAACGTAGTGGTGAATGCCGTGCACCCGGACCTTATCAAAAACACGGGCCTGCTGCAGGACGTGCGCGGCCCCTTCCGCTGGTTGACAAACACATTCGGCAAACCGGCTGAGGAAGCCGCAGATACGCCCGTGTGGCTGGCGACGTCGCCGGAGACTGCTGCGGTGACGGGCAAACTCTGGGCGAAGCGCAAGGAATTGCCAACTCCAGGCATGGGTTCCGACCTGGCCGCGCGGAAGCGGCTGTGGGTGGAGTGCACGCGGCTGGCGAAGATCCTCTAGTTCAACAGGGGCGAGTTATCGCTTGCTCTCCGCTGTATCGGAGGAAGATCTTGAGCCGCCTCAGTCATAGCAGGAGATGAGAATCCCGCTGGCTCGGGGTTGGCTCTCCACCGAGCAGGATAAGATCGTCGCCAGCGGCCATGAGGTCCTCATCGTGTGTGGCTACGACGACGGTCGCGCCCCGACGGGCCTCCTCTATGAGGAAGTTGATAACTAGTTCACGGTTTCTTCGATCGAGCGACGCAGTCGGTTCATCTGCGAGCACGACATCGGCGCCGCGGAACATCGCCCTTGCCAAGCCGACGCGTTGTTTCTCGCCGCCACTGAGCCGAGCAGTCTGTTCCTTCCCACGACCCGACAGCAAAACGTGGCTGAGGACCTGGTCAGCACGTTCGCGGTCAGGCTGCCGTAGACCAAATAGTCCGCGTCGGCCGACCGTTACGTTGTACTCCACGCTTGATTCATCTATAAGTCCGTAGTCTTGGAACACGAATGCAACATGGTCTCGCCAAAAACGGCGACGGCGGGCGTCATTCCATTTTGTGGCGTCCTGTCCACCGACTACAACGGTGCCAGCATCCGTGCGACTCAACAGTCCAAGAACGTTCAGGAGAGTTGTCTTTCCACTGCCGCTCTTACCTGCCAGAACGAGCATTCGTCCTGGTTCGGCCTGTGCGGTAGCAGACTTCAGGACGGGCTTGCCGTCAATGACAATCGAAACTCCATCGGCACGTAATTGCATATGACTATCCTCTCCGTGCGAGTGTAGTGCGGAATGTTGTGGTCGCAGCCCATTGATGAATGAGCCATACAACGGTCAAATATGCGAACGGGGCGATGCCGGAGATCCAGATATTAGACGGAGAGGCCGCCCCAAACGACATAGCCATCGCCGCGCCGAATAGAAGAGCGGAACCTGCTTCCCATAACATTCTTGGCTGAAGAATGGACCTCCACGATAATCCCGCGGTGCGTTGAACGAACCACCGATGACGTCTCAGAAGTGCGAAGATCCAAGCCGTTACGCTGAGGCACATAACGAGCGCTAATACTGCAATGGCAATTGCTGCGGCACCGAGTTGAGCGTTTCGCTGTTTCGTCTGCGCATCGTACAGGCCCAGGTCTGCGATCCGGTCGATTGATAGGATGTCCGAGCTTATTCCCCGCTGCTCTACTAGCGCTTTTAACTGTTCCGGATCAGTGAACACAATATTTCCCCTGCTCATGGCTGAAGCCAGGAAGGCGTCGTCGAACTGGGTGAGATCATTTACTGAGATGATCAGAGGGAGCTGATTCGTGTCCAGCGTTCCCGCCCTGCCTCCTGACACAGCGATTGGGGCCTCACCGGTGCTGCCGTAGAAGCGAACATCCGGTGCTTTTCTCGACGTGGTCCACAGCTCCAGATTCGGTAGAAGTTGACCCCGGATCGAATCAGGCAGCTCTTGAACTGAATGGACAGCACTGACAAGTTCCCAGGTGGCTCCGCCCGCACGATTGACGGTATCAAGGAAGGGTTCCCCTGTAAGGACGACGCTGTCGAAGCCGAGATCTTCAAGATCTTTTCCAGCCGCTTCATCTACTAAGTTGACCGTGTCGGAGCTCAATGACATGGAGAACATTGCGGCGTCCCGCCTCACAAGATCCCTGATGAGACCGGCGAACGCCGCATTTTCGGCGTCCCCCAAGCGGTTCGCCACACGGACAGTTACGCTGTCCCCCATAGATTCCCATAGCGCGCCCTGAGCGGTAGCAGCGGAAGCATTTGTCACCACACCCGACGCTGTGGGCACGATTGCGGCCACGATGACTACGGCAGCTACTTTCAGGACTTCGCTGATCACCCACGAACCTCGCTCAGAAGGTCTTCTGGCCGCAATATCACGCACAGTGGGCAGGGAGAGCATCCCCATGATCAGGGCAACAGCGACGGCGAAGGCTGTGACCGCACCAGTAAACAGCATGAGTGTCGAGATGAAGAATCCCGCTCGACCAAACCCGGTGACTATTATGCCTAGGACGGAAATCGCGAAGGTTGCCACAACAGGCACGGCTAACGCTCCGAATAGCGAACGAAGGTCCGTTAAGACGACGGTTGATAGGCGCATACCGGCCAAGACCCGCAACTCTCGGCCGTGAGCACGCAGAACGTACCAGGACATGACGATCGCTCCCAGCAACAGTATTGCTGCTGACATCGGCACCCATGCTCCAACTGTCAGGAGTGCATACGTGAGCAAGCCAACTGTTGTTTTTTCCTTCAGGGCAGCGTCGGCTCCTAGCTCGCTCTTCGCCCAAGTTTGGAAGGATTTCGCTTGAGAATCGCTCCCCTTTATTGCGTATACGCCGTTCAGGGATGTGAAGCCAAGCTCGCTGGACTTGGCGACTGTTCCGCTCATCGTTGGGGAGAACCAATCAATCTCCGTATCTCGGATTCCTCCGGAGCCGAACACAAATGCAAGTCGTTTGTCCAAAAAGTCATCTGGGGCGCTTGCCACTCTAATTATGCCTACGCCAGCAGAGTCAGCGTATTGGTCCAGTGAGGCAATGACTTCACCACGCGGCATTGGACTGTTGTCGAAACGCATTGACGCCACATAGTCAGCGTCCGGCAAACCGTCCAGATCCGCCGCAGCCGAATAGACACCGGCAACCAAAGCAATCAGTGCTGCGATTGCCACAGCGGCAAAACGGACAAGTATTTTCAACATTTTTCATCCTATAACCTTTGCACTGCACCGCTTCGAAGCGGTGCAGCGCAAAGGTCTGTTCAATTAGCAAAGACGGTAGTAGGCGCGGTTGTCCTGGAAACTCGTGGTAGGTTGCGCGTTGTTCGCCCACGAGTTCGCAGCCATGTTTGGCGAGGACGAGTAGCCCCAGTCATTTTGCGTCGACGATGCGTGACAAACGTTTTGATTGAAATAGTCGGAGTACAGGTGCACTCCAGCTGTTACCCCATAGTTCCAGGTGCCACCTTCGGCTGGAGACACTGTCGCGGCTATCGCCGCTGCACCTCCGGCTGCCGACAACCCCACCGCGAGAGCCGCTGCTGCAATGGTACGTCGAATATTCATCTCTATTCCCCCTCGAAACTAATTTCTACTTTCATTGCCTTTAGCATGCCCATGACGGGTACTGCCTGTGCGACGAAATGATTAAAACTGCAAAAGATTATTGTCCTGTTTTAGCTAGTTCTTCACCTCCTCTGCTGGAGTCGCAAACTGCAGTGCAACTCTGGATAAGCAGTCCAAATGGCATCGCTAGTTGTAGTCTAAACGCGCAAAGGTCAATCTGGACCATGCTATTTGTCAAATTTGGGAATAACTTCAAGCTAAGTCCAGAGAGTCTTGATTGCCCTGGATCAGAGCCATCCGGCTATGCGGCGTTCCTAGACGGTGACCCGGGAGATACGAAATGAAGAGCTGCGGAATGTTCTTTCAATAAATTCATTGTTCCCCCAAAAACAAGAATCGAAGCGAATCGGGATGCCGCTTGTCGCTGGCGCACTTCTCATCGATTCGTGATAGCCGTATGAGAACAGGCAACTACGGCGATTGGACTTTGTCAATGAATTAGTCAAATCCCACTCTTTCATTTACCCCGAGCCGTGAAATATTGCGTCTTCTAAGAGGGTCAGCGTCACGTTCCCAAACCTGTCGACACTTCTTAAGGGGATCTCCGTTTCCTGGGAGCCGATTCGTCCCCCAGGGCATAAGGAGGCATCCCTCTATCTCGACATGCGCCCCGGAATCACGTCACCGTTTGATGCCAATGCACCCCGAAAGAATGCCCAACAGCATTTGTTCGGGAGAATTGTGGAGCTGGACAGGCCGCTGTTCGATCCGGTGCTGCCAGGGTCGCGGCATAGGCAGCCGAAAGCCGCCCACCAGTCCGCTCCACAACGATGCCGTAGGTGCTGGAGATCGCCAGCGGCACCATGTAGACCAAGCCCAGCAAGACCAGAGACGGAACGCGGAGGACACGGCTCCAACCTTGGGAAGGAGGGACGGCCCCGGGATTCGTTGACTCTCGGGGTCGATAGTTTTCAGGCGGCTTGGAGGCCGCTTTCGATTGTCGCACGATGGCCAAGCGTAGTTCCTGTCGTGAGGTCCAGCGTTCTCGGTCCAGCACGTTTTTCTGCAGCAGGGAGCCATAGCCGGTCCGGTGCCGCGGCGGTAAAGTCCCGGCCGACGAGGTCGTCATGGACTGGTGGGCCCGCCTTACGGTTCAAGCCCCGCTTCTTGGCGAAAACAGACCAAATCCGCTGGCTGCGACACAGCCGCTGCACCCGGTTCTCCCCGGCACTGATGCCGTAGGCCGGCAGTTCATCGGCGGTGAACCGGTACCCGAAGGCCGGGTCGTCGCGTTGGATGTCAAGAGCCGCATTGATCACTGCGCATCAGCCCTGTCCCGGTCGGAAACGGGGTTGGCCTTCCATTTGTAGAACGCCTGCTTGGAGAAGCCAAGCACCCGGCAGGTCACCGCCACGGACATCCCGTCGGCGGCACGGTCAAGGACCAGCGGGAAGCTCATTTGGGGGCAGTTCCCTGGCGAAGAACGCCGCGGCCCGGCGCAGGATCTCGTTCTCCTGTTCAAGAAGCCGGATCCGCGTCTTTGCCTCCCGTGACTGGGCGGTTTCCTTCTCGGTCATGCCGGGACTGACGCCGTCCTCGACGTCGGCTTTCTTCAGCCAGCTATGGAGAGTGGCTTCGGAGATCCCGATGTCCTCGGCGATTTACGCCAGCGGGGCTTCATGCTTCGGAGCAACGGCTACGACGTCGAGGCGGAACTCGACGGGGTAGGGCTCAGGCACAGGAACATCCTTCCTTGGAAGGACAGAATCCTCACAGGTTAGGAGTCAACCAAACCGGGGGCAGTCCCTACAGGTAGTCACTTGAAAGATGGCCGTATCGGTCGAATGCCGAAACCCATCCCCAATCGCCGCCTCCGGGCGTACAATCCACGCCATGGGATCTGCCCCAGATACCGTGATCATCGGAGCCGGCCAGGCCGGCCTCGCCACCAGTTACTGGCTCACCCAGGCCGGCGTCGAGCACCAAATCCTCGAACGGCGCGAGTCCCTCGGGGGCGCCTACCAGGACCGTTGGGACGGTTTCTTCATGAACACCCCCAACTTCACGCTGGACCTCCCTGGCATGCCCTACACCGGCGATGCCCCGGACGACTTCCTGCCGCGGACCGCCGTCGTCAATCTACTCAGGCGCTACGCCGATGTAATCAACGCCCCTGTCCTGACTGGCGTGGACGTCACCCGCCTTTCCGCCTCAAACGGCACCTTCAGCCTCGAAACTTCGCAAGGCAGGCTCGCGGCCAAGAAGGTGGTCCTCGCGACCGGCGCCTACCAGGTGCCCAGGCTGCCCGCCATGGCCGCCAAGCTCCCCAAGGAAGTCACGCAACTCCACACGCACCACTACCGCAGTCCACAGCAGCTGCCCGAGGGCGCCGTCTTGATTGTCGGTACCGGCCAGTCGGGCGGACAGATCGCCGAGGAACTGCACGACGCCGGACGCGAAGTCCACCTTGCCGTGTCCACCTGCCCCGAAGCTCCCCGCCGATACCGCGGCCACGACATCCTCTACTGGCTCCTCGAAACCGCCAAACACGGCCCCGAATACGGCGTGAACGCCCTCACCCGCGAGGCACTCCCCTCCCCCGCCGCGCGCCTCGCCTGCAACCCGCTGCTCTCCGGCACCGGCGGTGGCCACGACATCCACCTCCGTGAACTCGGCCGCCGCGGCATGCACCTGCACGGCCGCTTGGAAACAATCGACGACGGCGACCTCACCTTCACCGACGACCTCCCCGAACGCCTCGCAACAGTCGAGGCCGGGTTCAACAACCGGATGCGGAAAGCCATCGACGGATATATCGCAGCAGCCGGCATTGACGCACCCGAGCAGCCGACCGTGCCCTACGACGACTGGCTACCGTCCGAGCCGGCTACCGTGAACCTGGCCGATGCCGGTATCACGTCCGTGTTGTGGGCGACGGGGTACGGACTGGACTTCTCTTTTCTGAACATGCCGCTGCTTGATGAGTGGGGGTATCCGAGGCACACAGCAGGCGTCACCGAGCAGGCCGGGTTGTACGCTGTGGGGCTTCCGTGGCTGACGCGGCACTACTCGTCGATCCTGGGCGGGGTGGGCATGGACGCGAAGCTGCTTGCCGACAACCTGGCGCACGCCTGAGGACGTTCACCACAGGATTACCCCGCGTCCCCGTCAGCTGAACTGTCGTCAAAGCTGCGCCCGTCCGGCGCGGCGTCGTCCTCCACAAGCAGTTCCTCCGAGCCATGAAGTGGGCTCAAAGACAACTTCAGAGTCTGCGTCGAGGCAGCTCCCCTGGACGCTTCTGCTCCCGCTTCCACAAGCCACCACTTGATGCCGGCTTTACCACCGACGGCCTTGGTTACCGCGGTTTCCAAGGTCAGCTCAATGCTGTCTACGCGGAACCTGACCTCGCTCCCGGTGCCGGCCACCATGGCCTCCCAAAGCTCCTGCCTTAACGATTGGATAGCCTCTGCCAACCCGATGCCGGGAGAAGCCTTTTCCATTTCAGTCATCTGCACCGCTCCTAAACCTGATGAAATGCCAATAATCAGGGACTTGGGTTTTCCCGTCAAGGTATGTCCAATGCGGAGCCAAAAAGAATAATGAATTTGAAATCCTGCAATACCAGCGGCGGCATCGGTGCACTAGAATCGCACCACGGTGGCTTGCCTGGGGGTTCAAGTACTCCGGATCGGACGACGAGGAGTGTCATGGAGAATCAACGAGGATCCGCCATGCAAGGCGACGAAAATGTTAACGGGAAATCCCTTAGCGCAAGCCCCGTAGTCTACCCGTCCGGGGCGTCCTTCGCGGCTGTAGCCGAAGAAGAAGCGGGAATCACCTACTCGGATCCGGTCGACGACGGGCGGGTTCCGCTCATCAGGCTCGAGGACAATCTCCGGACTCACTTATCGCCTAATTTCACGGTCGGGAGCTTCGTGGGCAAAGTAGGACGCGACTACCAGTATGCCCGGATCTCCGTAGATTTAGTGCGAACAATTCAGGCAATTCAGGAGCGTGCCCAAGCCCCTTTGTTGATCGTTTCGGGGTATCGGCCTCCAGCGGTGAATGAGCTCATTAAGGGCGCAGATCAGAGCCCGCATATTGCGGGACGGGCTGCAGACTTCAAGATCAGCGGGATTGAACCTCTGGAAGTGGCCGCACTGGCTCTTGATGAGATGGGCCCACACGTCGGTATTGGCCTTGGCGCCGGAACCATCCACATTGAGTTGCGTGACGACCTGAAGTCGTGGGTTTACACGGGTGCCAAGCTTAGCCACGAAGAATTTTCTGCATGGGTGCATGAAAGGACAGAAAAAGCGTCACTGTAGGCCCGGAGCGGAAAGCGGGGTACCTCAATGGCTCTCCTTGAGACCGGACGTGTAGTCAACATTACGTACCAATTCCACGGTCAGCCACGGGTAGGGTCCGGGCTCATGGTTGGTGGTTCCGTAGTACTCACCGCTGACCACGTCGCCAAGGGCTCTGGTCATGAAGTTCTGGGGCTGGAGGGTACATACCCCGCCAGTGTCTTGGTGCGTTCCGGATCGGCCACTGTGGACATAGCCTTGTTGTCCGTAGACGGCGCCCCTGACCTGCCTTTCCTGACGTTCGGACGGGTCGAACGGCAGAATCTGGAGGTCCTCCACGATTGCACGGCCGTGGGTTTCCCTCGTTTCAAAGCTGTCAGCGGAGGTCGCATCGCCGTTCATGCTTACGGGAGCATCCCCACTGCGGAGGGACTCCGGGCAGTCCCCGGCCAGGGCTTGGTTCCCGGATATTTGGCCTTGAAAGTGGAGAACACGCCCAGGGATTGGCCACCCATTGCACCAGGAGACCTGGAAACGTCCCAGTGGGCCGGAATGTCCGGCTCTGCTGTTTTGTCCGCCACGAATGACCTCATCGGAGTGGTCCGCCATCACAATCCCAGTGAGGGGCCAGGAAGTCTCGCTTTAACTCCCATCGAAGCAATTGATACTCTGCCCGAGGCCACCAGGGAGGTCTTCTGGCGCCATCTTGGCTTGAACGGACCTGAGGACCTCAAGCTCCTCCCCCGCAAGGAGGCCAAACCTGATCTGAGCCGGGCCTTCACCCCGCTGTTTAGGAGCAGGCAAAATGACGGATTCGTCGGACGGCGGGAGGAAATTACCACTCTGTCCGCTTTTGCAGACGGGCCGGGCGGCGTGTTGGCCGTCACCGGCCGTCCCGGATTCGGAAAGACGTCGCTGCTCGCTGAGTTTGCCCAGCAAATGGGCGCGCGGGCTGCCTTTCACTTCTTTACGAGCCGCTATGACCCGTACTGGTTGGACGAGGTATTTTTCCTCAGGAACGTTCTGCAGCAGTTATCCCCTGACCCATTGGCAGATGATTACCCGCATTCGGACCGGTTGTCTCTTCAGTCCATGCTGCACCAGCGCCTGAGCGAGGCGAGCCGTAGCAATGGAACTCCCGATGTGCTCATATTGGATGGCATCGACGAGATCCAAGGCTGGTCGATTGCCAATTACGTGGGAGGGGCATCTCCCAAGCACCTTCACGTCATAGTTTCCATCCGTGACACAGGACAGGAATGGCGGAGCAAGTACCGCTTGCAAGGACCGGACGTCAAGGAATTGCGGCTCGACGGCTTCGGTGAGGAGTCCGTCGTCGAACTCTTCTCGGCGACCGGTCCGCACACCGCAGCGCTCATCCAAAAGCCGGGAGCTCTGGCCGCTGTCATGAAGGCGGCTGCCATCGGCCCTGTGGACGCAAACACCAACAGGGCGGCGACGAATGCCGACCCCCTGTACATCGGCCTCCTGGCCAAGGAAGCTCTGGAAAAGGAGTTTGACGTGGCAGATCTCGAGCAGCAGCCCGAGGGGTTGGCAGCGTACTTGGACGTTTGGTGGCAAGAGCTCCTGGATGTGGCCGGAGAGCGTCCAGCGCTGTTGCTCTTCGCCACGTTGGCTGCTGCCCACGGACCCCTTGCGCGAAGTGACCTTGAAGCCCTTGTTCCGGAGGCTTTCGCTGATCCCACAGGAATGCTCCGCGACCACTTTGACCGCAACATCCTCCCCAAAATCCGCCGACTGATCATGGGAAACGATGCCGTTGGCTACACGTTGGCGCACCCAAGGTTCGGGCAGCATCTGTCCACAAAGTTCACAGAGGACGTCCTACAGTCAGTTCAGGAGCGGCTGCTGGAATACAGCCGTAACTGGTCTGACAACGCAAGCGGGTATGCACTGACACACCTCCCTGTCCATACGGCGAAAGTGCGGCCGAATGAGCTTGCCGCTCTCTACCAAGACGCGCACTATCTGGCGAAGGCAATTGGCACTCTCGGTGTGGACCGGGTCATCGGCACGCTTCGCCGCGTACAGTCCGAGGCGCAGCTGAGTCGCGAGGATGGGAGGACGCTGCATAGGAGCCGCATGGTCCTTGAGCATGAGGCCCATAATTTCCGCGCCGAAGCCGATGGCGCTGCAGGAAGCTCCGAGGCGTACGCCGCCGGACAGCTGGCCTTGCAAGCCCTGGTGATGAACGACCGCGAACTCTATGAATCCGCGCGAACGTACCTCGCCCTGATCGTTCCGCACGGAATTTACCCCGCGTGGACTACCAACACCAGCAGTGACGCCCTTCTGCGAACGTTGTCCGGCCACACCTCCGTGGTGGAGCGGGCTACGATAACCGGCGGGGGTTCGCGGGTTTTCACGCTCAGCCTGGACGGATCGGCCAAGCTTTGGGACATCCAAACAGGCGCTCTCTTGCAGACTCTGCAAGATTCAGACAGTCCCATTTCCGCCGGAGCCATAACGTCCGACGGCGACATTGCCGTGACGGCCAACGGCCAGGAAGAGTCGGCGAAGGTTTGGGACGTTGAAAGCGGAAACCTCCTGTTCGTTCTGGAGGGACATACCGAAGAAGTCACCGACGTCGCCATCGCACCGAACAAAACTGTCGCCGTCACCACAAGCAGGGACGGAGCCTATGTTTGGGACCTTGCTTCCGGGAAACGGGGCCATTTCCTGAATGGCCACGAAAATTGGCTGACCTCGGTGGCCATCAGTCCGGACGGGCAAAAGGCCTTGACCACCAGTTGGGACAGCACAGCGTGTTTGTGGAACCTGGCCGACGGAAAGCTACTCTTCCGCCTCGAAGGTCACAGGGCCGGGGTGTCAAAGGGCTTGTTTTCGAGTGATTCCAAGCGGGCCCTGACCATCAGCAAAGATTCCACGGCGAGGTTGTGGGACCTTGAAACCCTGGAGCTTCTGCACGAACTTTCCGGCCACGAATCAGAGCTGACCGCCGCCGTCTTCGTTCCCGAGCGGGACGAGGCAGCTACGGCAGGACAGGACGGGACCATCCGCGTGTGGAATCTTTCTACCGGCCAAGCCACAGCGGTACTGCAGGACCACGGCCAGTGGGTGACCGACGTCGTTCCTTTCGGTACTGACGGAAGTATCGCGTCGGCCAGGCGGGACGGAACTATTGCTGTCTGGGATACAGCTACGGCTCAGATCATCAAGTCGTGGAGGGGTCATCCCGGCCCCGTGAAGAGCATTGCGATTTCTGGCTCCGGTGACTTGGCCGTTACGGCGGGCGATGACGGGTCTGCACGGGTGTGGGACTTGGCCGCCGCCATCACGGCACCGACGCCGATCGGCCATCAGGAAGCCGTCACCTCGCTGACATATCACAGTGAGAAGGACGAGCTGATGTCTGCGAGTCGGGATGCGACCGTGATGGTGTGGGGCTCCGAATCGGGAGACCGCCGTCAGGTACTGGACGACGGCGGCGGCCCGGTCACGTCACTGGCGCTAGTCCCCGGAGCCGAGGTTTTGGCCACCGGAAGTGAAGACCGTTCGGGACGACTTTGGGACCTCACCGACGGCGGCTTGCTGAACCGGCTCAGTGGGCACAAGGCCGGGATCACGGCTGTTGCGGCCAGCGACGCTTCCGCCCGGGTCATCACCGGCGCGCAGGACGGCTTAATGCTCGTCTGGGACCTTGAGCAGGGCAGGCAAATGTTGGAGTTAGCGGGCCACAGCAAACGGATTGCCAGCATCCGTTTGACTGACGATGGGGATCGGGCGGTGTCAACCAGCTGGGACGGCACCGCACGGATCTGGAATCTTGAGACGGGCGCGTGCTCGAATGTTCTGGAAGCGCATCCGGGACCGGTGACCGACGCCGCCATCGCGAAAGACGGCCGGCTGGTGACAATCGGGCACGACGACAAGCCCCGCGTATGGAATCTGGCCGACGGATCCCTGCTGGGCTGCTTGGAAGGGCATACCGGGCCGCTGTCCACGCTCGCTTTATCCCCGGACGGCGCTTCAGCCCTCACTGGCGGCTGGGACGGAAGCATCTGCCTCTGGGATGTGGAGGCGAGAGCCTCCCGGCTGGTCATCGCCCCGACGGAATCGGGAAAGATAGTAGCCGTCGCGTTCCTTGCCGACGGCGAGCATTGTTTATCTGTGAGTGTCAGTGGTCTTGTCACGCTGAGGGCTCTTTCTACAGGAGAGCTTGTTCAGAAGCTTCAGCTTCCTTCCCAACCCACGGCGGCAATTATCTGCGGTCAGGAAGGCAATCTTGTGGCAGCGGGTGAAAACTCCGGTGCCGTGACGGTATTCGGGTTCACTTCGGCTTCGGAACACTCCATGAAATGAGGCTCTTCCCGCTTCTCCGGTCGCCAGCCGTTTGAATCCACCCATGCATAGAGTTGCGGCTCGACGTAGTCGCGGAACCACAATTTCTTTTCTGCCGCGTAGTTCAGGGCGTTGACATCGTTCGCGTACTTGCTGGCAATTCGTTGCTTCTCTGCCGCGTAACGGCGGACATGACCTGCGTCCGACCGCATCCAGTCGCGAAAGCTGAGGATGAAGAACCACCCAGCCGACCCTATGACCCGCACATGGATATTGACGTGCTGAGCGGGGTCGGAATTTACGTGAAGGTGCTTGGCCCACTGCTCGGGTTCGGGTTGATAGCTGGTTGGCGCGTCCCACCACTTGCCCGGTACAGCCCGGTAGCCTGCAGCGTCCAGATGTGCGGACACCTGATCCAGGTCGCTGAAGTTCGCGACGCCGACTTGCAGGTCAATGACGTTCTTGGCAGGGAGCCCCGGGATCGACGTGGAGCCGATGTGGTCCACCCGAACGATCAGGGGGCTGGTCCTCAGGATCCTCTCGGCGGTCCGTGCCGCAGTAGCCAGCCAAGCCGGATCCGGCGGACTCATCACTGCCGGCCCTTTCCGATGCTTCGGCCTGGGAGCTGCCTTGTTGCGGCTAAAGGGAAGGAGACGGTTCTCCCACAACTGGTCCACCGCGTTGCGCAGGAGAGCCGGGTCCGTCTCCGTGAGAACCACATCCGGGCTGTGCCGCGGGCAGCACTGTTCAGAGCCATCTGCTACCGAAAGTACGAGGTCGAATGTGGAAGCCGGAAGAGATCTATCCGCGCAGCTCACCAGAATAGGGCTGTCCCGTTCCTGGCTCAGCTCCGGCGCTGAACGTGCCTGGATGACCGCACCGTGCTCAGTCAGCCGCTCCACGACCAGGGGCGAGAGCTCGTTCCCTGATACCACTCCAACGTTCAGCATGGGAACAGCATAGGTCCGGGGTGGTGGTGATTCGGGAGCAACCCGCCTACGCGATTCTCGCCCACCGACGGCGGCCGCGATATCCACCTTCGACTGACTGTCTCGCGGTCCTGGGCCCAGCGCGCGGACGATGCTTTAACCGATTTCGGTCATATCCCCCACCCCAGGCGTCCCCTCAACCAAGGCATAGCGCTGCATCACCGCGCCCTTTGGTGAGGCAACCACCGGCTCGATAAGTTGAAGGCTCGTCGGGACCACCCCGCCGGCGAACACCTTCTTGCCACGGCCCAGAAGGATCGGATACACCCACAGATTCAGCCGGTCGAACAGCCGCTCGGCGAACAGGGTCTGCACAAAATCCAGGCTGCCGATCACGTGGATGTTCTCGTGCTTGTTGCGGAGCTCGCGCAGTGAAGCCACCACGTCAGGACCGAGCTGAGACGAGCCCTCCCACTCAAGGTTCAGCGACTGACGCGAGGCCACGTACTTCGGAATGCGGTTGAATAACTGCGCGATTCCATTGTCCTGATGCGGCCAGTACGAAGCGAAGATGTCGTAGGTCCGGCGTCCGAGCAGCAGCGCGTCCATCCCCACCATCCCTGATTCGACCTGCTCGCCAACCGCATCGTCGAACAGAGGCGCCTGCCAACCACCAAACTCGAAACCGCCCTCGGGATCTTCCTCAGGGCCGCCGGGCGCCTGCGCGACGCCATCGAGCGTCGTGAACAGGTCAATATGGATCAGTCCCATGTCGGGTTCCTTCCCTGCTGCCCGTCGTCACCCCGGCGACAGGATCATGTCGAGGCTTCCACACGAAACCGCGCGAGGCAATGGTCGTCGAAGAAGAACGACGACGGCGAAACCCATCTGAAGCTGCGACCCCACTAAACGTCCGGCAAAAGCAGCGGTCTCAAGTCTTCCCCGAGCTCCAACTCCGGGGGCCGGCTGCCGGAACCTTAGGCAAGGAAGGCCAGATTCACCAACCCACGCCCGCCCGAAAGAGCCCGAACGTGAACGACAACTGACCAAGAATGTCAGAGCTTGCGGGCAGCATAGGAATCACTCCGCAGATTCCCGACAGCCGACGAACGAGCTTTGTCGTAGGTGCCTAGTCTCTGAGCAGGTAACACTATTCGGTGACCGGCGCGTCATTCGGGTTCTGGGTCAAAAGTACGACAGAATGTCGGGTGAACAACCCAGATAGGACGTAATGGACAAGGTAACCTCGCTTCTCAATCAAGCCCGCGCACGATACACACAACGACAGCTCGCGGAGCAACTTAATGTCTCGGACCGCACAGTGGCGCGGTGGGAAAGCGGAGAAACAGCATGCCCAACGATGCTTGCTCCGGCATTAAAAGAACTCCTTGGGATCCGCACGGACGCTGGCTCGCATGACTTTAAATTCATCGACCTCTTCGCCGGAATCGGAGGCATTCGCAAAGGCTTTGAAGCCCACGGTGGACGCTGCGTGTTCACGAGCGAGTGGAACAAGTATGCCGAAAAGACGTACCTGACCAACTTCCCCGATGACCAAGTCGAGTCGCACACCTTCGTCGGCGACATCCAGCCGTTCCCGGCCAGCGATGTCCCTGACCATGACATTCTGTTGGGCGGCTTCCCCTGCCAGCCGTTTTCCATCGCCGGCGTGAGCAAGAAAAACTCCCTCGGCCGGCTGCACGGTTTTGAAGATGCCACCCAGGGCACCTTGTTCTTCGACGTTGCCCGGATCATCAACGAAAAGCGCCCGGCCGGTTTCATGCTCGAGAATGTCAAGAACCTCCGCTCACACGACAAGGGCCGGACCTTTGCAGTGATTATGGAGACTTTGCAGGAAGAACTCGGCTACGAGGTGCACACGAAGGTCATCGACGCCATCAAATTCACCCCACAGCACCGCGAGCGAATCATTATCGTCGGATTCCGTGAGCAAACTGACTTCAGTTGGGAGGACCTGGAGATCCCGCCCGTTGGCCCGAAACTGGACACAATCCTGCACAAGACCGACGGCACCGAACCGTTCCTAGAGTGGGACGGGGACCGCTTCTTTGATCATGACAATGCGGAAGTGCAGCCCAAGTTCACCTTAACGCCCAAATTGTGGGCCTATCTTCAGGCATACGCCGCTAAGCACAAGGCAGCGGGCAACGGCTTTGGCTACGGGCTAGTTCACCCCGCGGGGACGACTCGGACACTGTCTGCTAGGTACTACAAGGACGGATCCGAGATCCTTGTAGCGCAGGACGGGCTTCGGCCGCGCAGGCTCACGCCGCGTGAATGTGCCCGACTCATGGGCTACGAGGACACCTTCCGGATCCCCGTCAGCGACACTCAGGCCTACAAGCAGTTCGGAAACAGTGTCGTCACCCCAGTGATGTCCGAGATCGCCCGGATCATGACCCCCCACATCTTGAAAATTAAGGACAGGGAGGCTGTCGCCGAGCCGATTTATGCCTGATCCTGCGGCTACCGAAAGTATCGTGGCGCCCGCTCCGGGTCGGCGCCACGATACTGTCAATGCTCGAACACAACAAGCTTAGGATCGCAGGGGGGGACTTATGGATTTCGGAGACTTAGCAGACCACTTTGACGGCGTTGCCGCCAAGATTCTGAGCACAGTGGAAACTGTCGGCCGCAGCTCGAACCAGCACGAGCTCGACGGAGTGCGGGCACTCCAAGCATTATTCGGCCGCCCAACCGAGAAACTTTTCGTGCCCACGCGGTTTCTCCAGGTTTCCGACTACTCAGATGAACCTGATATCGAGGACGGGGTCTTGACCTTCTATGACGCCCGCATCAACATTCCGAACCGGTCTGAATACCGCCTCTACTATCCGGCATCCATCAATGCCATGAACATGGCCCAGCCTGGCGACATCGTCTTCATCGCAAAACAGAAGACCGGTTGCGTCCTGTTCATCGTGGCACCTGCAGACTCAAGCGTCGCCGCTCAGCTCGACTGGCTCTTCGGTACAGATGTCTTGGAACACCGAGGCTTCTCCGTCCGGAGCGGACTCGAGGCCGGCCACGACAGCCTCAGCCTACCCGCGATGTACTTGCTAGACATGCTCGGTATTGCCGTCGAGTCAGACAACGAGGACTGGCTCGACAGGATTCTGAAAAAGTTCGGTCCCCGGTTCCCTACGTCAGCGGAGTTCAGCGCCTTTGCTCGTTCTACCCTGCCCGATCTCCACCCTGCCGATAGTCCGGATGGTGTACTCATGGCTTGGATTGAACAGGAAGAAATGCTCTTCCGAACCTTGGAACGATACCTAGCGACTGACACCCTCGATGCCCTATATACGGACGGGCACGTGGACGTCGACAGTTTTATAGAGGTATCACTTTCCCTGCACAACAGACGCAAAAGCCGAGCTGGCAAGGGTCTGGAAAACCACCTCATCGCACTTTTTAAAATGTTGAACGTCCGCAACACCTTCAACCCCGTTACAGAGAATAAGGCCCGTCCGGACTTCGTCTTTCCAAGCATTGACCAATACCGGGATACCGGTTTTCCTTCACCGAACCTGACTATGCTCGGCGTGAAGACCACTTGCAAGGACAGATGGCGACAAGTGCTTAGCGAAGCAAAACGCATAGACCACAAGCATCTGCTTACACTGGAAAGCCCTATCAGTCCGGCACAAACGGACGAGATGAAAGATCACAGGATTCAGCTCGTCATACCGCAGCCCTTACACGGGCCCTACAACCCCGAACAACAGAAGTGGCTCATGAATGTCGATGAATTCATCGTCATGACTAAAGAACGTGACGACAAAGGATAGGAAGCATTCGTATCCGCTTTGCAGGCCGTGACAGCGGGAGCATCCAGAGGTCAAGCCAGTTGACTCTCCAAGAACAACTCTAATTGGGATGTTTACTATCTCCCTGATCCCAGCAACTATCGCCGAGAAGCAGGTCTGCTAAGCACGGTGAGACTCCGCCTCTTCGTCAACCTACCAGCGAACCGATAACTAATCTGGCTCATCGCATTTGAGGGTGCAGTTGGGGTCTGAATCCGCCGGTCTCAAGGAGTGATCGGGCGATGTAGTTGGCCAGGTTGCGGAAGCCGAGGGCGGAGCCGCGGAGGTGTTCGAGCCTGCCATTGAGTGCTTCTGTGGGAGTGGTTGGGTCCCCGGAGAGTAGTCCAGTGTTTGTGTGAGTTTCGTGTCCGAGAATGGACACAGGAGGTAATTCACGAATCATGGCACGCAGACACACCCCGGAGCAGGTCATCGCCAAGGTCCGGCAGGGCCAAAAGATGCTCAACGATGGCCGTCCGATGGTCGAGGTCGTCAAGGAGCTCCAGGTCACCGAGGCGACTTGGTACCGCTGGCTGAACCAGTACGGGTCTGAGAAGAACGCCGAAGCGTCCAAGCGGACCAAGGAGCTGGAGAAGGAGAACGCCCGGCTCAAGCGGTTGCTGGCGGAGAAGGAACTGGCGATCGACATCCTGAACGAGGTGGCGAAGGGAAAATTCTGAGCCCCGAACCACGTCGCCGTGCCGTGCGCATGGCGGTGGAGAAGTTCGGGGCATCCGAACGCTTCGCCTGCAAGGTCTTGGGGCAGAACCGGTCCGCGTTCCGCAAAAAGAAACCCGACATGGGCTTCGAAGAGGCGCAGCTCCGCTCGGAGCTGCGTGCCATCGCAATGAAGCACCCGGCGTGGGGCTGGCGGAAGGCCCGCTGGCACCTGCTGGCCCAGCCGGCGTGGGACGGGGTAGCGCTGAACAGGAAGCGCATCCGCAGGCTCTGGCGCGACGAAGGCCTGACCTGCAAACCCAGAGCCCGGAAGAAGCGCCGCACCGGGCCCGGCGCCGGGGAACAGAAACGCCTCACAGCCCAGTATCCGATGCACGTGGTCAGCTTCGACTTCCAATCCGACGTGACCTCCTGCGGCCGGCACATCCGGTTCCTCAACGTCATCGATGAATACACCCGCACGGCGCTGGCCGTCATCCCGCGAAGGTCGTTCAAAGCCACTGACGTGGTCGCGGTGCTGGAGAACATCATCGCCGAAACCGGCACCGCACCGACATACCTCAGGTGTGACAACGGCCCCGAATTCACCGCCGCCGCACTGATCGACTGGTGCGATACCGCCGGAGTCGACACCGCCTTCATCGACCCGGGCTCACCTTGGCAGAACGGCTTCATCGAATCCTTCAACGCCCAATTCAGAAGGGAACAACTCTCCGGAGAGATCATGGACACCATGGCCGAAGCGAAGTATTTGGCCGAGGAATGGAAGACTATCTACAATCATGAACGGCCCCACGGATCCCTGGACGGCATGACGCCGAAACGCTACTGGGAAACCTGGGCGCAAGAAAACCAATTAGCTATCGCATAGACGCTGGACTGCTAACGGGGGCCCAATCAGGCCCATTGCTGGTGCCGGGCCGATCGAAGTATGCGAGCACGTCCCCTGCACGGCGTTTCATTGTCCGGCCCAGGGTAATGACCTCGGTGAGCGCAGCGGGCACGCCGACACTGATCGCGCCAATCAGTGTTTGCATGAGCTGTTTGCCGCTGCTGCCGTCGGGTTCGCGGTAGGCGGCTATGACGCGCTGGTAGATGCCCCAGGTCGCTTCGACCTCGGCATGGATGTCCGCGGCGAACAGGGCCTCCAGCCTGTCCTTCTGCTTCTCGGTGAGCAGGTCATGCCCGGTGTGCAGGGTCCGGCGGGCCGCGTAGAGCGGGTCCCCGGACCGTCCGCGGTGCCCAATGGTCTGCTGCTGCACGCGCTGGCGGCACCGGTCCAGGGCATCGCCGGCAAGCCGGACGACGTGGAACGGATCCATGACCTCTACCGCGTCCGGGAGTTCCTCGGCGGCTGCGGTCTTGAACCCGGTGAACCCGTCCATCGCCACGACCTCGATCCCATCCCGCCACGCCTTGGGCCGCTCGGCGAGCCAGGCTTTGAAGACCTGTTTCGAACGGCCCTCGACCATGTCCAGCAACCGTGCCGGGCCGGTCCTGTCACGGACCGGGGTGAGGTCGATGATCACGGTGACGTACTTGTCCCCGCGCCGGGTGTGCCGCCAGACATGCTCATCCACGCCGATCACGGCCACCCCGTTGAACCGGGCCGGGTCCTCGATCAACACCCGCTTGCCCTCGGCAAGGATCGCGCTGTTCGCTGTATGCCAGGACACGCCCAGGCCACCGGCAACGCGGGCGACGGTGAGGTGCTGGCATACGATGCCCTCCAGCGCCCAGCGCAGCCCATGGCGGGAGATCTTCGCCCTCGGCTGCGCGGCTTTGGAGATGTCCTGCCGCCACACCCGGCCGCAGCCGGTGCACTTATAGCGGCGGACCCTCACCAGCAGCGTCGTCGGCCGCCAGCCTAGCGGTTCGTGCGCAAGGGCCCGCGTGACCGTGCCGCGGGCGATGCCCTGGCCACCACACGAACGGCACCAGTCGTCCGGATCAACGGCACGGCATTCCAACACCGCACGGCCAGGGGCAAGACGCTGCCCCGCAGCTTCGAGCCCAAGCTCATCGAGCCGGCAGAACGTAGTCAGGTCAGGAGGCAGGAAGGTAGCGTGGGACACATCGAGGTCTTCTCAGATGGGCAGTGTAGGAACTTCCATCATCGGAAGACCTCGACCTCTATCCGGCCACCGACGCGCCCGGCACGATTACACCCTCAAATGCGATGAGCCACTAATCTCCTAACAATGCGGTGTAGCAATGTAAGTATATTCCTGACGAATCATTGGCTTTTTGAAAGCCAGCCCTTCCTACTTCTCCAAACAATGCCGAAATCTTCACGAACTTTTTTAGAACTGAAGCCCCCATCAGGTCGCCTTCGCACCCGATAATGACACATACAATCCCTTAGATACACGCACATTCCAAGATGCCCGCCAGCCCCTTTGTCTACAGCGACACGAACTCAGTCCCTACCACGAAGAGCCACATTCCCAACGATTGGGGCTGTCATATGCGTTTGTGGCTGTCATATGCGTTTGTGCTTGATGCCCAGGCCCGGCGCGTCTTGTCATCTAACCAGCCTACTCGTCTAATGCCCTTGGAAAATTTGGCTTGGCCCATGGGTTGTCTCAGAGTCAGCACCAGCATGGCATAACCGATTCTGAAGCCGACACGCGCTAGGACCAGAAACTCGAAACAGAAAAAGTTCTGCAGGCACGATTGTTACAAAATGCCGACGGACCGACCTACTGCACTCCTTAATTCTATTTGGAAGAGCTTAGTCACACCGTTACGCTCGAATTTGGCAACACGTCGACACTATTCAAGGCCAGATCAACCCCTAATATCGCGGCCGATGATGAAAGGCAGTCATCAATCAGCAAGGACAATTGATCATCATCAAGAGCATGGAAGGCTATATGGGATTTTTGTGCACGTATTCGCTTTATAAGCTCGCGAAGTAGATCGTTACGCGTGGCACCCTTCTCGACGCCGGTCAGAGTGGGGTTGTACTTCCAAATGCGCGCCTGCAATTCACGCGCCGTTCTTTTATCTCCCGATATACTCGTTCTCTCCATAATCTGAAAATAATCGTCTTCGTTTAAAGGGAGTGATCCGGTTGGTACCACCGTTAAATCGGGGCCAAGTGACCATGCTCTCCACCATAGTCTCCTAAAGGTATTTCTCGGCTTTCCGAGTATACGATCGGGGTGTCGACTCGGAAACCGCCATGGGGCTATTTCTGGGACAAGGACCAGCGAAACGAAAGACCATATTCCCTCCTCAGCCGCGTCACCTGGGACTACCCGCATTTTGTTGTGCAGAACAGTACCGCAGATACGATCAAATTCCTGCTGACGTTCTAGATTCAGGGGTTTTGGAAATTTAAATTCGTCAGCTACTTCTCGAAGAATCGTTTGTAAGTCCTCCAAGAGCGCCGAGGGTACTGGGATGCCCCCAGTAGCAGAGGCTGCCGCATGAATATGCGAAGTGTCCGTACGCATACGGAGGACGCTTAGGGCTTGCGAGGCCTGATCGTCTAACTCCCGTAAAGCAGCGGCCGAATCGAGACGCGGATAGAGATATATGCCTTCGTCCATAAGTGTCATGTCAGCTTCCGTACTGCTTGGATCTTTGCTTCAATTTTCCACGGTGTCCGCCTATAATCGTTCCAAAGTTGTCTAACGTCCGTCGTCGGCCAAATCATTTGAAGAATATTGCGAAGACTGTGTAATATGTCAGTTTCGTCAAAGTCGGATTCGACCTCTAGCACTTCTGGAATGCTGAGGGCGCAATGTACGATTTGCCGAGTGACATCGGTGTCAATACAGCGCCTAAGCAATTGCGTTGTTATATCTTTACTACCCGCCAATAGTCTTCTCACTTGAGACTTATCCGCATTCAGCACAAGTCGTACGCTAGACAGGAACGATGCCTCCAAATCGGAGGTTTCAATTTGGAGAAACCAAGATGCGTCCCTAAAGTCGGGGTACCGTTCAGAAAAACTCTCCGCATACGTTGGGAATTGTGACCCAACGCCTTGAAGGTGAGTATGTGTTCTTGTGCTCCACAGAACGCTTCCAGGCCTCCTCGCGGAAACTGCGGACAGAGGATGAGCGTCCAAGGTCACAATGGAGGTGGTTATGGTCAGACGCCCACCCATTTCTTGCCCGGGAATGGTGACTTTCAGGTTCAGCGACTCGGCAGCTGTTGGGATCTCGATGCGTGCGAGGAGCAGGTCAACTCGTGTCTTGTCTGATCTGGCCGTCACTAGACACGCAAGTTTCGTTGACGGATCAAGATCACACCATGACAGCATATCTGCCCAATACAGAGACAACCGGGAACTGACTTGCAGCGTTGCTTGATAGTCCCAATGTTCTAGCTCATCAGGTAATTGCACATCACAATCACCACCAGCGAGGAACCAACCTGAGAATTCCGCATGTTCTGTCTTGGCCGTCCTAAACGGCGGAACGCTTAGTTTCACTCAGGTTCCTCGTCCGCCGGGCCAGCCTTGACTTCCCATAAAACTGAGGTTCGGCCGGAGCAAGCCGCCTCCAGCAGAATCTCACAAGACTTTTTTGGTTCGATTGTGAACGATGCGTTCAGGCCAACCAGTGAGATCACCTCGCTGTCAACCCACGCAGCACGCAACGCCAGGTTCTCGTCGAGCGAGACATCCCTCTGTGATCCTTCAAGAGCTACGCCCACCGCAACAGAAATTTTAGTGGGGCGGCTTGCGTCTGAGTTCAAAGTGAAACTGGCTACGGAAACTAAGTCATCATCGCGTTGGATAACATCGGTCCAATTGGAAATCAACTCGCTCTGAGCCGCAGCCTTCCTTGTTCGAGGTATCGGAGGCTTTTCAGGCCTCCCCCTACCCGCGCCTGGTGACCCTACTACCAAGTGAGACAAAGCGTCCGCAACGAGAGCAGTGCTCAACGCCGAAGTTGCTTCAGGCTGCGGCTGCGAACCCCAGCGTCCTTCGACTAACTTCCTGATGTCTCGAAGACACTTTTGAACTACAAGTCGATCCTGTTTGTCCTCCAAATAGTCCGGAGTCCAAGAATCGTGGGTGGGCGGTTCCGCCTTAGCAAACACTCCATCCAGCGCCTCGTCGGCACGAAAGACACCACCCCATTCCAGCGAGGAGTCTGGAGCCTCAGGGCCAGGAAGATACGCAACGACAAGTTCGGGCGACCTCATGAGTGCCACATGGTGACTCGCCAGATTGCCAAATGGTGAAGCAGGAGGAGGTGACTCATCGTCTTCAGGGTCATGCCCGTCATCGACTATTCTTCGCTGTTCACGAACGAATGGCACAGTTGCAAGACGACCCAAGGTAGAGACGCTTCCACCCGCATGTCTCTTTAATGTCTCCTCTAGATAACCTAAAGGTCGGTCCTCAGGCGAACGAAGACCCAGGAATGCGTCGACGTACTTACTCAACGGTGGGGTCGAAGCAAAGCTTGGGACAGGAACCGGTTCGCCATTGTGGACGAATTTAAGTTCCATGGGCATGAGCCCTGTTGCACCGGCAACAAGCTTGGGCCAAAGATGCCAAAGTGCAGATTCGACCAAGAAGTTCATTGCCTGCTCCGGCGTTCTACCTCCGAAGGCTGGAGCCAAAATGAGAATGGTCGTTCCATATTCACCACGCAAGAAGGGCGGAAAACCTATTTCGGAAGCCAAAGTATCGGCCATCTCACCCACAATGGGTGTGGGAACACCGTCGACATCATTTCCCCACCAATGGCGGCCAGTGAAGTTGCTACTGCCATCGTTAAACTTGTCACCAATAGCCGATGCAATAAGTCTAGTTGTGGGCTGACGATCATACTCAGTTCTCGAATGTATAAGAATTGTATTCGCTTGGGAGACAACAAACGAAATTGTCTTTCCAAATCCATAGGTTCCACCGGTCTTAACCTGATGGTTTGCCTTTCCGACGTTGAGAACAAAATCGACCCAATCATAGGAACCAGTCGGGTCAAGGACATCGGCCCGAACCGGACCTCCAAGTCCCTTGGTATTTCTATCAGAAATGAAAAGACCCTTAAGGCCAGGGCTGTCTAGCGTCTTGGCGAGATTTGTTCCAATTACGCGTCTAGCTCCTGGGAAAACTTCATCACGGAGTAGATGCCTCACAGCATCCGGAATAGCAGTTAGATTCACGGAGAATGAGACGGGCAAATCGTCACTTTTTCTTGCATCCCAACTGTTTTGCGCCGTTTCTCGTACGAGAACAGTCAAAGGATCCAGATTCGGGCGACCAAGGAGTCTAGTGAAACCTTCAGCCGAAAGGCCACCGCTCGGCGGCAGTGCCTCGGGAATCCAATCAAGCACCCGTCCCACCCTTCATGTTGACGTATACCGCTTCAAGCTCGTCGGGTCCGAGGGGGGACGTCGAAGCGGCCAATAGATCTATCGTGTATGAAATCCTCTCTATTCCGCTAGGAACGCGCCCCGAAACGAAAGAAGACGGCGTGATACGGGGAAACCCAAACTCTTTTACGTTGTAAACATAATGGCCCGAGGTCCTAAAACGATACGTCTGATAGACGTCACTGAATTGGCCCCGGTAGCCGGACTTCAGAAGAAGTGTGTTCAAGAGTCCGGGCTCAACCTGCAACGCTCGAATCCTAGCAACGGCGGCAGGAAGTGAGTCACCCTCTGGGTCAGGTTCATAGCGATACACATCAAGGTGGAGACTTACGTCTGCCCGGCTGTTGAGTTGTTCAACGCTGCTAATCCTGACCCGGAGCCCCTCCCTGCCCGTAGTTGCCTTAACCTCAAGCGCGTGTCCCACCGTTCGAAAGTCGTGTTGCGACTTTCCGGGTCCAGTCCAGACGTTCAAGTCACGGTATGGGTCGCTCACTAGTATCTTCTCGAGAGTGTGAAGTTCCGCAAGTAGGCCTATGATCTGGGGGGCCGAAAGAATGGCTGCCTTCTCCGCTTCCGCAAATAGCGAGCGCCAACGATGAACCACATCCACGACGACGTCGCACGCTTTACCGCGGCGAGGCAGCGACCGAATCAGATCATGAACAAACATCAGAAAGACATCGTTGAGATCTGGTTTCAGACAGGAAACCCCTACGTAGGCCTTACCGCCAGCTTCCTGGCGACGCAGTTGAACTGTTGACGCTGTGTTGTCGCTGGGAACTGTTTCACCGTGCGTCAGCGGGACAAGAACTACGAAGTGGCCATCCACGTCAACTGCGGCTTGGAGCTCACCTGCACCGACACTGTGTGGAAGCGCATGCCACGTCAGCACTGAACTTTGTTCCATGGCTAGTGCTTCAACGACACCCCACACGGACTCAACCGTTGGATTAGTGTCCATCGAACGAAACTTGGTTCAGAGAGCTTTCGCTGTCTTCGTATTCTGCATCGTCGGCATCGTAAGAGTCGCTGACGTCTGTTGAACTCAGGCTTCGTAGATCCACTTGAATCATGTCGTCTGGTTCGGAGCCACCAACTGCTTGGGGCAACGAAAGCGCGACACCTACGAGCGTGTTCACAGCCTCAAGCGGAACGCGAACTACACCATTAGGTTGCCTATTAGCCTGGGGCCCCGGCATGGAATTGGCCTCGATCGGATACAGCAGCAGCAGCGGTACTCCGCTATCGTTCCTCGCCGCGATTGCATCCTGCGTGTTGCTTATAGAGTATCCCTCAGCGATATCTGCGCTAAAATCCGCGGTGGAAGTTATAGCTTTCAGGTACGCCGTGTTCGGAACATCTGACTGATATCCCTGAATCTGAGATCGATTTACAGGGTGAAACCACAAACCACCCCCAATCTCCACAGGCTTTACGGAACTATTTGAAGCATTCTTATTTCCTACGATAGCAATATTCCATTTACTAAGGCCGCCAAAGTCTACTTGCCGCTTCACATATTCGGCCAAATAACCGCCAGCCATTTCACTATCTGCGTGGAAGTTGTAGCTGTCGAGGAATTTGACAACTTCCTTGGCGTCGATTCCGTGAAGAACCTTGGTACCCGAATGTAGCTGGCCATTGAACTCCGCATTGAGCCCTGCATTTTCTAGGAGTGTCCGTGCAGCATCAAGATTCTTGTTCACGACTGCATCATTCTTATGTTCGAAGTGAATGGTCTGGGGTCGCGACTCACTAAAGGATGATGAAACCGGAACGGCATATTGCATTTTCAGCTTCGCGGTTGCTTGCATTTTAGGATGGAGGAGGAGACGAACTGCTAGTTTGCTTGGCGTGATTCCCTTCTCCGCATATCGGTTAATGTCTTCTCGGATAGATGATTCTACGCGTGACAAGAATTCAAAATTACTGGCCAGGGCGGAAGTGGTCCAAACGCGAGGGAGGTCTGAATAACCAGGACGGTACCCGAACCAACGGCCCATTTGCAAAGCAGAATCATACATACCGGAGCTTCGCAGGAAGAATGATGAAACGAGACCTTCGAGAGTCAATCCTCTCGAAAGCGTATTTCCACCAATAGCAATTACCGTTGCTGGATCATCCGAATATATTAGCCGGTCATCCGAGGAGCTATTATCTGCCACCACGTGAACCTTCGACAGAACATCATTGACGGACACAGACATCTCTGAAAATGAGATGGGCCTGAGACCGTGTCTCTCAGCCGGTTCCGCAATTGTTTCAAAATCCCATTGAGAACGCCACGAGTCAACATTCCCAGAAGCCCATTCAGCGGCCAAAGCCTTAACAAATTTTCGGACGACGGGAACAAACTGCATCTGAGGCGCTACTCTCATCGTCGTATGTACAAGCATGCTGGAGTGGGAGATCTCCCCAGACCTCGCCCTCCGTGCTGCCGTGGCCATCACAAACCAGCGAATCGCATCCGCTAAAGCCGGCGAAATTAACGGTGAGTAGACTTGCTTGTTCTTCACGACATAACCCAATGCTTCTTCCGTGGGAACGAAACGAATCATGTCATGTCCGGCGATGACCCGAGACTCTTCGTCTTCTAACACGGCAGCACCGAAAAGCTCTTCGGCCCCAAAGTACCCTTGAGGCTTCGGGAGAGAATAGATGAAATCCCTAGGATAAATTCCCACAGCGTCCTTAGGGTTGCATAGAACGTTTGCAAAGGGAGTCGCGGTGTAACCCAGATAGCTGACCTTTGGAAGACTCAAGAGCTCTTTGATTTTGGCATGAATGGCCGTCTGATCGAGTTCCGCGTCTTTAGCCGTATTGACACTGGCTTGATCAGCTTCATCATCAATAATTAGTACTGGACAGTTATCCAGTGCGCCGTGTTTTTGAGCAGTGCTGAGCCATTCAACAAGATTGGACAGACGTGAAACGTTCTTTTTCACGACAGCCAATAAGCGAAGTGGACTACCTGCGAGCAGCGGGAGGGCTTGGACTGGATTGCCAAAATCTGCAGTTTCAGAAGTGAGAGTGATCCAGTTTATTGGGTTTAGATCGACTATCTGCTTCTCTAAGCGAAGTTGTGTCTGCCGTCGTAGAGAATTATGGACTCCGGACAATACAATGAAAAGGCGATATCCCGTGTCCGCTGCTTTTGCAATCGTTGCAGTGAAGTTGGCAGTTTTACCGGATTGCACATATCCGACAACAAGGCCACGTTTCGCGAAGTGCGTCGACGAGGGGTCACCGAGTCGCGCCACAACATCTCGGGACGTGCTGTCCAACGATGCCACCGCGGGAGCCCAATTCGCATCCTGCATCAGGTGATCCTGCAACTTCGGCCAGAAGGTGTCTCCAGGCTGGACGCCTGCATACCAGGGCTCGGCATCAGACGCGTCAACAGTCGGGCTTGTTCTCTGCCTGAAGACGTCCGAGGCAATGGCCACGTGTCGTTCTACAACCTGTTCGATGAAATCTGCATCAAGGCCAAGGACAGCTAGGGTTCTCCCGGCTTCTTCGCGGCTCTTGCCTTGCTTGATCAGCAAATTTAGCTGTTCAAGTGCTGTCTCGTGCTTTGACGTCCACGTCATCCTTGCCCCAATGTTCTAAGTACGATGCGATATGCCTAATTTTGCCTGCAGGATCCCAGTTTCTCTAGGCACGACACGACGGGGCGTTTCAACGTGCGGACAGCTGTGAATGCTCCGCAGCACAAAAGAGAAATCGACTTCTAGGGGGACGGCATGGAAGCTTGGCAGTGAATCGTGGTCTTGTCGGCGGGACTATCCGCACTCTTCGTTCTGGGGTCCATCATCTGGGCCATCTTCGACGTCCTTGGGGCGGATCGATTCGATCAAACAGCGCGAGCCATCTGGGTTTTGGTGTTGTTCCTTGCGCCCGTGTTCGGCCTCTTGGCATGGCTCTACATGAAACCGCGGCTGACTCGTTCCCCGTGGCACTAAAGGCGGCATCCGCCTTCGTGCCTTTGACAAAAATGTCAGCCGCCCGCGATCTCCCGCAGCGCCTGTAGGTGCGCCGTCCATACGTCCCGCCCAACAGACGTCAGGCTGGCAGACGTCCGGGGCATCTTGCCGGCGAAGCTCTTCTTGATCTTCACGAACTCTGCCTTCTCCAAAACCGAAAGCTGCTTGCTCAGCAAGGAGTCACTGACTTGGATGGCGTCGCGCAGGTCCTTGAAGTCCAACGACTCCGCTTTCGCGAGCGCGGCCATGATGGAGAACCGGACCGGCGAATGCACCACTTCGTTCAGCTGATGGCGCGGGTGTTCCGCGGGCGTGCTCATGCAAGAAGCTCGCGGAAGGCGGCGGCGAGGCCAATAGCGGCCAACGCGATGGCGGCCGGAATGAAGAACCAGAGGTTGCCGTCCGGGAAGAAGTAGGTTCCGCCAACCAGCGCCACAACGTACAGGGCGAAGTAGGCAACGAGGGACGTGAGGAACCGTTTGGTGTAACCGGCCTTTGTTGACCTTTGGAACATGGGCCAGATGCACGCCGTCACCGCGCCCCACGCGCCCGCCGAACAGGCCAGAAGCGCCGCGCCGTATCCGGTATGCAAGACGATGTGCATGCCGATCATAAGCAGGGAACCCATGATCGCGAGGCTCGTGAAGAGGACGGCTACGGGCCAAGCCGCCGCGTTGATTGACGTGGCGCCCAATGAGTCCGCTTTGGCCAGCAGTTCGCGTGCTTCAGTTGCCGAAATGTTGCCTGCGTTCTCATTCATGATTTCCCCAAAGTAGTCGTGACATCCAGTGACCTCACTGTAAGAAAGTACTTTCCATTTTGTCAAGTACTTTCCAAAGACGGTCCGTTGTCGCGACGCCGTAACACGGGACCCAACCCGGTAAGTTGGAGGAAGAAGTTACACGACCCTCGCTGAGTTCCACGCCCCGCCTCACGAAAGCAGGATCCAATGACTGTCTCTCCCCTGATCTGGGGCATCACCATCGTTGTCATTCTGGCGCTCTTGGCGTTCGACTACTTCTTCCATATCCGCAAGGCCCACGTCCCCACGCTGAAAGAGGCGGCGGTCTGGTCGTCCATTTACGTGGGCCTGGCTGTGCTGTTCGGCATCCTGGTCCTCGTGTTCGGCGGAGCGCAGATGGGGTCGGAGTACTTCGCCGGCTACATCACGGAGAAGGCCCTCTCCGTGGATAACCTCTTCGTCTTCCTGATCATCATGGCGAGCTTCCGGGTTCCGCGTGAGGACCAGCAGAAGGTGTTGCTGTTCGGCATCGTGTTCTCACTGATCGCCCGGACCGGCTTCATCTTCCTGGGCGCGGCTCTGATCAACTCGTTCGCGTGGGTGTTCTACCTGTTCGGCCTGATCCTCCTGCTGACCGCCGGCAACCTCCTCAAGCCCGACTCCCACGGCGACGATCAGGCGAACAACTTCATGATTCGGCTCGCCAAAAAGCTCTTCCACACCACGGATAAGTACGACGGCGACAAGCTCTTCACGGTGGTGAACGGCAAGCGTGCGCTAACCCCGATGCTCCTGGTGATGGTGGCTATCGGCGGTACGGACATCCTCTTCGCGCTCGACTCCATTCCGGCGATCTTCGGCCTGACGCAGAACGTGTTCATCGTGTTCACGGCCACAGCCTTCTCGCTGATGGGTCTGCGGCAGCTGTACTTCCTGATTGATGGCCTCCTGGATCGCCTCATCTACCTTTCCTACGGACTGGCCGCGATCCTTGCGTTCATCGGCGTGAAGCTGATCCTCCACGCTCTCCACGAGAACAACCTCCCGTTCATCAACGACGGCGAGCACGTAAACGTCGTCGAGATCTCCACCGGCCTGTCGCTCAGCGTCATCTGTGGAACGCTCATCCTGACAGTGGTCCTGTCCCTGCTCAGCCCCGCCGGTAAGGCCCAGACCGCCATCAACAACGCGCGCCGCCACGCCGTCGACTACCTCGACCTCGACTACACCGCCGACGCCGCCGAACGCGAACGCATCTACCGCGCCCTGACGGCGGAAGAGATGCAGATCGCGCAGATGCCGTTGAAGTACCGGAACAAGGCAAAGGACGTGGACAAGATCCGGGAGCAGGTTGCAGAAGCGCATCGCCAGCACGAGGAATTCCTGCGGCGGTAGCTGAGTCCGAGCTCCGATTCGATGCCTCGCTGCGTGTTAGACGCTTCCTACCGTCTAACACGCAGCTAGTCCTCTAAACGGGCAGCCGGGCGCGTCCCGAACACGCAGAACGGCCACCCCAAAAGCCCCACAAAAAGGAGGAGAACGCCTCTCCTCACTTTCAATCTATACGGCACAGGGGGCCTTGCCGCAAGGGCCGGGGCCTGCCGCACAATGGGGAGCTGAATCCGGACCAAGGAGCTCCCATGCCTCTCGCAACCAGTGCCTTCAACCTGCCTGAGCACCTATCCCCCAAAGCCACTCCCTCCCTTATCGCCGGCGATGAGCAGCACTTCGCAGCCATCGCCGCGAGCCTGGAACAGACCATCACGGACCTGTCCGTGCAACTGGAAGCCATCAAGAAATCCTCCAGTCGCTTCGGCCAGGAGGCAGTCGAGAAGGACATCGAAACGCGTCGCCTCACGGGCAGGCTCAAAGCACTGAAAGCGTACGGCCTGGACCTCTGCCTCGGCCGGGTCGTCACCGCAGAAGACGAGGAAACCCTCTACATCGGCCGCCTCGGACTCACGGACAGCGACGGCCAACGGCTCCTGATCGACTGGCGCTCCCCCGCTGCCGAACCTTTCTTCGGTGCAACCCACGCGAACCCCATGGGCCTGGCCGGCCGCCGTCGCTACCGCTGGACGCGCGGCCGGATCACCGACTACTGGGACGAGTCCTTCACCAGCGGCAGTGAAGCGAACCCGGCCCTGGGGGATCTCTCAGCGTTCATCGCCAGCCTGGGCAGCAGCCGGTCCGCAAAAATGCGCGACGTCCTCGGCACTATCCAGGCGGACCAGGACGCCATCATCCGGGCCTCGTCCCGCGGTGCATTGGTGGTCGACGGCGGCCCAGGTACCGGCAAGACGGTGGTCGCCTTGCACCGGGCAGCGTACCTGCTCTACTCCGATCCCAGGCTCGGGCACAGGCGTGGCGGCGTACTCTTCGTCGGTCCGCATCGGCCCTACCTCAACTACGTGGCCGACGTCCTTCCCAGCCTCGGCGAGGAGGGCGTGCAAACGTGCACCATCAGGGACCTGGTTCCCGAAGGAGCCGCCGCGGCGCCCGAGCCGAGTGCCGCCGTCGTACGCCTGAAAACTACGGCAGACATGGTCCGGACCGTTGAAAAGGCCGTCCGGTTCTACGAGGAACCGCCTAAGGACGGCCTCGAGGTGGAGACGCCGTGGGCGGACGTGTGGCTCAGCGCGGACGACTGGGCCGAAGCGTTCAACGCGCCATCGCCCGGGACGCCGCATAACGAGGCGCGCGAGGACGTCTGGGAGGAGCTTGTCACCATTCTGCTGGACAAGTTCGATACCGACGAGATCCCCGAGGACCTCCTCAGAAGGGCGTTCGCCCAAAACACCGAGCTGACGGACGCGTTCAACAGGGCTTGGCCGCTGCTGGACTATGCCGAACTGGTCGCCGACCTTTGGCGCGTTCCGGCGTACCTCCGGCTGAGCGCGCCGTGGCTCACTCCGGAAGAAGTGGCTACCTTGCAAAGACAGGAACCTAACGCCTGGACCGGGCCCGACCTCCCGCTTTTGGACGCTGCCCGCCAACGCCTCGGCGACCCCCGCGCGGCCCAACGCAAGCGGCGTCGGAACACCGAAGCGGCTGCCGAAAAGGAACTGATGGATCGCGTGGTGGAGGATCTCATCGCGGCCGACGACTCCGAACTCCAGGTCATGTCCATGCTGCGCGGCGAGGATATGCAGGAAAAACTGGCCGACGATGACGTGCCCATCGCGGACCCCGACGTCCTGGCCGGGCCCTTCGCGCATGTGGTGGTGGACGAGGCGCAGGAACTCACCGACGCTGAATGGCAGATGCTCCTTCAGCGCTGTCCGTCGCGCAGTTTCACGGTGGTCGGCGACCGCGCGCAGGCCCGTCACGGATTCACCGAATCATGGCAAGAGCGGCTCGAGCGTGTTGGCTTCGGCACCATGAATCTGACCAGCCTCAGCATCAATTACCGCACGCCCCAGGAAGTCATGGCCGAGGCCGAGCCCGTCATCCGCGCCGCCCTCCCCGACGCCAACGTGCCCACGTCCATCCGGACCGGTGGCCTGCCGGTGGTGCACGGTTCCATCGGCGAGCTGGCAACCGTGCTCACCGACTGGCTTGAAGCGCACCCTGAGGGGGCGGCTTGCGTGATCGCCAAGTACGACGCCGGAACGGGTTCGCTACCAGCGTCGCCGCGCATCCGGGTGCTGGCGCCGGAACTGGTGAAGGGCCTTGAGTTCGATCTGGTGGTCCTGGTTGATCCGGACTCATTCGGTGAAGGGATCGAAGGAGCCGTGGACCGCTACGTTGCCATGACCAGGGCGACGCAGCAATTGATGATTCTTAAATTCTGACCGCTTTTCGCGTCACATCCCGTCCCGTTGTGCCACTGAGTCTGAAAAGTATTCGCGGTTGAAAGACCCGTGCGCACAAGAGGGATGACTCATGAACCAAACCAAGGACCCCGGGGACGCCGTGCAAGCAGATGCTGGCTGGATTGTAGCCACCGACTGGACCGGGGTGCGGGGACGCAACGTCGAGGTCTATGAACACGGCGAATTCATGGACCGCGGCAAGGTGGACACCGTCACCTCCGATGGCCGCATCCTCTGGTTGTCCTTTCAAGGCAACATCCCGCGACGAATCATAGAGAAGTTACCCGAAACCACCATCCGGGTCCTGCCGGATTAACTGGATCGCTCCTCAAATCCCGTTGTCGTTTCCCGCAACCCTATAGACACCGCCGGCACCAGCATTGAGCACCATCACACTGAGAGAAACGAGCATGCAGTGAAAACTTCATACCCCCGGCGGTTATGGCGAGCAGCCGCCGCGTCGTTGGCCGGTGCAGCATTGGCGCTGTGTTCCACAGTCGGCCCCGCCGCAGCTGCCCCGGTGGTCGACGGTGACCAAACGGGCTCAATTACGGTGCACAAGTTTGAAAAGCCCGTGAAAACGGGCGGCGGCGGCCACAACGGCGGCGGCAACCACCGCGGCGATGGCAACGGCTTCAGCGCGTTCGCGGCTCCGGACACCTCGGGCTTCACTCCCTTGGCAGGGGTCGAGTTCACCATCCAGCAGGTCAACACCCTGGACTTGTCCGCCAACGCGGGATGGGAGGCCGCCAACAACCTGAGCCATGTGTTCGATCCCCAGAACTCCACGGGCTCGATCACAGGAGCGGGATACACGCTGGGAACGGCCATCTCGCAGACAACAGCCGCCGACGGAACGGCCGTTTTCGCCAACCTTCCCATCGGCTTGTATTTGGTCACGGAGACGAACGTCCCGGCGGGAGTCACACCGGCCGCGCCGTTCCTGGTAACCATCCCCACCACGGATCCGGACAACCAGAACAACTGGCTGTATGACGTTGATGTCTACCCCAAGAACTCAGTCTCCACTGCAGAAAAGGCCGTCACGGATGCCCCGGATGTGAAGCTTGGGGACCAAATCGACTTCACCATCCTCGGTGACATCCCCAACGAACCGGTGATCGACGGCTACAGGATTGTGGACCATCTGGATGCCAAGCTCACCTATGTCGGAACAGATGTGACCTTGGTCGACGGGACAGTGTTGGATGCGAGCGACTACGACGTCGTTTTCGATGCGGCCACGAATACTGTCTCAGTGATCTTCACAGAAGGCGGCCGTCAGGTGCTGGCGGTACGTCAGGCCACCCGGGTCCAGGTGGTAGTTTCCGTGGTGGTCAACACCGTGGGCGAGATCGAGAACGAAGCCCTGCTCTACCCCAACGCGTCCAGTGTCAGCGTTGCTCCCGGACAACCCGGCGGCCCGGTAGTCACACCTCCGGTAGTCACGAAGTGGGGCGCCATCACCGTGGAGAAGATCAACGAATACGGCGAAGCGCTGTCGGGTGCTTCGTTCTCTGTCTACACTTCCGAGGCAGACGCCAAGGCCGGCACAAACCCGGTGGTCATCGACGGTCAAACGACGTTCACCGTTGCCGCCGACGGAACCCTGACCATCTCCGGACTGCGCTATTCGGATTGGGCTGACGGGGGCGCCGTAGCGCCGGGAAGCCCTGGTTTCCGGACCTACTACTTGGTGGAGAACGCCGCGCCCGCAGGCTACGAGCTCTTGGCCGAACCCATCGAGTTCCTGGTCAATTCCTCCACCACCACGGTAGGGGTGGACCTGCAGGTCAAGAACGTTCCCAGCAACGGTGGATTCCAGCTGCCTTTGACCGGCGGCACCGGAACCGCCCTCATCTACACAGCCGGTGTTCTGATTCTGCTTGGCGCCGTGCTTGGGATCCTCCGATCCCGCCGGACCAGAAAATGACCGCGGGAGTCCTCAAACGGTGAACCTACAGATGGCTGGTCCCGGCCGCCGGCTTCTTCCACATCACGGAGAGCACAATGACCACCAGGCTCAGAGCGAGCATCACCCACACCATGAGCCCCCAGTTCGCCTGGTTGACGCCCGGCCCGTAGAAAACTCCAATCAACACGGTGGCTGTGATGGCGCCGAGGTACCGGCAGGTCTGGAAGATGCCGGCAGCAACACCGCGTTCCTCGGGGCGGGCAGAAACGTAAAGGGCTTGGTTCGAAGCAGTGCTCACCGCACCGTACGGCACACCCATGACGGCGGTGACCACCAGCACCAGCGGCGGCCACAGGGACAGGGTCAGCAGCCCCAGAGCCGCCGAAGCAATGGTCAAGACGCAGACTCCTGTGATGAGTACGGCCCTCACGCCGAACCGTTCCATCAACCGAACGGTAAAGGGCGTCACTACAACCGACAACGATGCAAGGGGGAGCATCAGCAGGCCCACCAGTCCGGCGTCGTAATTTCCTGCTTCCTGCAGCAACTGCGGAACGCCGAAGAACGCAAAGTAGTAGACCCCGCTGAACACAATGAACACGAGGTAAATCAGCAGCAGCGGACGGTTCCTGCCCAGGAGCCGGAGGTCCACGAACGGCGGGCGGAAGCGGAGCTCACGCCACGCGAACAAGGCACCGATCACGACGGAGACTGCCAGCAGGTGCCAGCGGAACCCGGGCATGACGTTGAGCAGGGCCATCATGGCGAGCATCAAAGAGAGGACGAAGGCGAGTATGCCGGGGATGTCCGAGTCGCGGATGAGCTTGCCGAGGGATCCTGTTTCCTGCCCGGTGTCGGCGGGCGCGGCGCGCTGGACAACCAGCAAGGCGGCCAGCGCCAGTGGGACGTTGATGACGAAGAGCGCCTGCCAGTCGAAGAGGCTCACCAGCAACCCTCCCACCACGGGGCCTACGGCGGCGGCGGAAGTGTTGGCCATTTGGATACGCCCCAGCGGACGTGTGGTGGGTTCGTTGGCCAAGCGGCTGAGTTCGGTGACCATGACCACCGCGCAGGGGTACGCGGTCGCAGTGCCCACGGCCATCAAGGCCCGGGCCACACAGACGAGCGCGAAGCTTGGAAGGAACGGGGCGATCGCGCAGGTGACCGCGACGAGCGCCATTCCGAAGGTGAACAAACGGCGGGGGCCAAAACGGTCGGCCAGCCTGCCCATGAGCGGCTGGCCTGCTGCGGAGGCGAGGTAGAACGCCGTGATCACCCACGTGACCGTTGCGACGTCGAGCGAGAAGTCCTCCCGCAGCACCACCAGTGCCACCGCAATCATGGACGAGTTCAGCGGGTTGAGGGCTGTACCGATGCTGAGCGCCGCGACGGCCAAACCGGGGCGGGAGTTCTTGTTCGTCACGTACCCAGTCTGGTCCATGGTTGCCCCGGGTCACGAAACGCCGGAGGGTGGCCGTCAATTTTGCTAGATCATTCGGTGGTCAATCGACCGGAGGGCCTGAAAGCCGGGGACGGCGGGCGGCGCTACGCGAATGATCCAGCAAATTTGGGCGGTGCTACTTCAGTCCCCAGTAGGTCCTTCGCTGGTCTCGAAATGACCAGTCGTTTTCGATGAATATTTTGCCGCCTTCAATCGCAGTTGGAGGCACATCCATACAGACTTGGTAGGTTGCAGAACCACCCTTCTCCAACGTAGGTACTTTCATTTCCCCGTTGGTTAGAGAGGCGCCGCAGTCGCTACTGTCGTACTGACGTGCGTCTGAACCGACGAACGTCGGTGAGAGGTCGAGCCAAGGGTTTCCTTCCTTTGCTCCCATATAAGTCACAGATATGTCCACCAGAACGTACTGTCCATCTGGCTCGTCGTTGAACCGATAGTTGGCGAGGACGTCGTCGTTCGCGTTCAGCTTCACCCCTGTGACGGCTGCTTGATACTGATTACCCAGCAGGGCAATGGTCCCTATCGGGTGGGGGCCGCAGCAGAGCCTGCGCTGACTTTTGGTGTCGGAGAAGGGGAAGGCGTGCTGGACGGGGCGGCCGACGCCGAATCTCCGGGGCTTGCGGTCGGCAAGGCGTCCATCGCCTCGGCAGCTGCCCTTGAGCCGGAGGAATATGCGAAAACGGTAAGGAGGGCGCCAAAGAGTGCAACAGTTCCCACGGTCGTAGCAGCTATGGCCAAGCCCCTCAACGACCCTCTGTTCTTCTTCCCGCTCACAAGTGCGATGACTCCCAAAACGGCCGCCGCTAGTCCCAACAGCAAGGCAAGGACATTGAGTACCGGGATCCAGAATAGGACCAGCCCTACTGCCGCCAACACGAACGCTGTGGTAGTAAGCACCTTCCCTGGCTCATTGGAAGTGGAGGGTGCCTCCGGAACGTCGAGCCAAAACTGGTGCCCCTCCGGCGCTGGACCCCAGCTGGGGTTAGGCTGCCAACCCACTGGTGGTTGCCAGCCGGCAGGCGGCGCAGGCCAATTCGGCGGCGAGTTATAAATCTTCACTTTTCCCTTTCAAGCCCAGCTCATGAGCGCCCCATTCAGGCTCTGGCATGGATTATATCCGGCACCGAACACCCGGATTGGACGGCCCGGAATTTCGACAGGCAAGTGCATAGATTCGAGGGAGAGCTATCGTTACATCTCGATTTTTTTTGAAACTTCCGACACAAAGTAGATAGTACGTGCAAATTATCCACGCCCGTTTGGTAATTGCTTACACTAAGATCGCCGCTGGCTTGGGGAAGCGCGCACTAGTTGCCTGTTATGTCCCTTGGCCTGATGGTTGCATCGACTCGCATCGTTTCAAGCAAAAAGGGTAATAAAAAATGAGTGAACCGTATTCCGCCCCCGTGGCTCCCAGCCCGGCGGACCCCAACTACAACCAGCCTGGCAAGGGCAACGGTTTTGGAATCACCGCGCTGGTTCTCGGAATCGTGGCCGTAGTCTTCTCTATCATTCCGATACTTGGTTTCATCGCCTTCATCCTCGGCCCGCTAGCAGTGATCTTCGGCATCATCGGCCTGACCAGGAAGTACACCAAGAAGGGAACCTCGGTTACGGGCTTGATCCTTGGCGTTGTCTCAGTGATCGTTGCCATCATCGTGACCTCAATCGTGGCAGCTGCAGCAAATAGCGTCAGCGAATCTCTGAATAAAGAACACACGATTCAGTATGTGGTCACGACAACCGGACCGGCACAAGTAACCTACTGGAACGGCTCGGGCTCTTCTAATGAGGACATCACCTCTGAATGGAAGAAAGAACTGACCACCACAGGATTCGACTTCACGACACTTTCCGTTTCGGGAGATTACACAGCCGAGTCCTCAGTTTCATGTGAAATCTTTGTGGACGGCGTCAGCGTTTCAAAGAATACCGGAGCAGGAACCGGCGCTCACGCAAGCTGCTCGGGATCAAGCTCGAGCAAGTAATATTTCGGGAGAGCGTCGGGGTAACATACCCCGACGCTCTCCTTGCATTCCCACTCAGAGAGCGGGCGTGTCAAGAAAGGCCTAACCGAACCCTACGCAAGTCCGCCGCTGTTACTCTTCGAAGTGCGTCGTGACCTTGCCCGAGGACACGGCCGCAATGATCGACTGGGCCAGATGGCGGAGCTTGATGTTCCGGTTGCTGGAAGCCGTCCGCAAAATGGTGAAGGCTTCCTCTTGGCTGCAGTGGTTCTGGGCCATGATGGCGCCCACGGCAAGGTCGATCACGGTGCGCGACTGCATCGCTGCGGCGAGATCGTTGCGGGCGTCGCTGAGCTGGGCGATCTTCAGGGCCAGTCGAAGTGATTTGGATGCGTGGGACGCGAAGACCTCTGCCCGTTCGACGTGGGTCTCGCTGAAAGCATTGGCGCGTTCGGAGTAGAGATTGAGGGCTGCGCGCGTATCCCCCTCAACCAGGAGCGGAACATTCAGTAAGCAACGCAGACCCTGCCTTGATGCCGCGGCAACGTACTCGGGCCAGCGGTATTCACGCGTGAGATCCGGCACCAGGACTGAGCCCATCTGATCCATGGCAGTGCGGCAGGGACTATCGAAGTCGTTCTGGAGATCATCCAACACCCGGGCGCGATCGTGGCTGGTGGCCACTGTGGCGGCGCGCTTTTTTCGCAGGACGGTGATGCCGCAAAAAACCGGCGAGTCGGGGTGGGAGAGACTCTCTGCCGAGAATATTGCCAAGTCCGTTAGGAACGCCTCGACATCTTCACTACCGAGGACAAGATCCAGAAAGTATCCATTCTGGAGAGCTTCCTGCTCGGGGTGGGGGTTGACCATGTGACGTATTTCCTACTGCCTGAAAGCGTCCCTGGCCTACAGCAAAGGAGCGAAAAAAGCCGCCCTCTGCAAAACGGTCTGGGAACACCTTATCGTCCAACGATCAACGGTACAAAGTGCGCCACGGTCTGGTTGACCTGCGGCTTCGCACCCTCCCCGGACCGCATCGGACGACGCCTTCCACCTGTCGCATTGCATTAGAACTAAGTATGCTTACTATTACAGTTCGCATCGAGTGCAGGACCACCAGCGCAAAGGAGTTATTTCATGGGCATCGAAGAGAGCATCGATAAGGCCGCCGAGAATGCGATGGAAGACTTGGCCGGCACGTCGGATCCCGTAAAGGGCGACCAAGTGCCGGAACCAAACCAGAAAGCAGACGACATCCAGGTGCACTCCTCGCTCAGCGAAGGATCCAACGCCATGGATTCCGACACCCCGGAAGAGCAGGCCCACGCAACGTCCGGCCGCGCGGGCTCTTCCGACTCACGGGTGCCGGCCACTGGCGATGGCAGTGTTGAGCAGTACACCGGAATCACGGACAGCGACATCAACCAAGACCGCGAAGGAGACCGGGACATTCCTACGGCGGCAGGCGACGTCCCGGGACCGGCAGGCCTCCCCGACGGCGATCCGGACGCGCTCAGGGCAGATCCGTCCGAGGGCGGCGAGGACCCGTCGACAAATATGGGTCGAGGCTAGGGCCGGGCGTACCGCCACGACCCGCTTTCACAGGCGAACGGCCACTTTGCAACCGGCTGCAGTTGCGGAGTGGCCGTTCTTTGTCCAAAGAAGGTCGTGGAGGCCCGCCGGAGCGGCCCTACGCCATCTGAGCGTCCGCCTCCGGATCGCGCCTGGCGTCGATCATCCCGGCCACCTTTGCTTCGAGCGCAGCCAGGGTAACGTCGGGCAGTACGATCAGGCCATCAAGCTCTTTACGGGCACGCTTGTAGGCCGTCTGACGCTCGGCGGGCGTCGCGGCAACGTCCTCGGCGATCCTCAGCAGCTTCCGTGCCGTGGCCAATCGATCGCGTTCGGGGCCGGTGAAGTTGGCGTCCTTGATGCGCTTGGCTTCGTGCTCGGCAATTTCGAAGGCGATCTCGTAGCTGCGGACCGCCGACCGGTATTCGGCGAGCCTTGCCGCCGTCGTGATGTCAGCAGCAGCCGCTGGACGCAGGCCGTCGGCTTCTTTCTTGGCTCGCAAAAAAGCTACCGTCAGCGGTTCCCGCACATCACTCATCAGCGGATAGTCGATGAGCTTTCCAACGTCCAGTTCATAGTCGAGCCACTTGTGGTTCACGGCCTCGTGAGCGGCCATGAGCACTGCAACCTCGGCTTGGCTTGCCTGCTCCGCAACCACCTGTTGGTTCTTCAACGTGTACAGCTCCACCTTGCGACGGTGGCGGCGCTCGTTGGCCTTGGAGATCGACTTGGCCCACCCGCCGGCCATGCCGCCAAAGACGAAAACCAGCCACCAATAATTGCCAAGGAAGTTGAAAAGGGGTTCCACAGAGCAATCCTCCCACCTGCTCTCAACACCCAACAACCCGCAGCCTCAGGGCGGCAAGCACGTTTCCAAGCAGGAGTTCTTCTTATGCTCGGTACGTCAAAGCGTTAGTTTGACTGGTTGCTCGGTACGCTTCGTAGAACATCGTCACCCGCATGGAAGGACACCATCGTGCCCAACACGAACGGCCACAACGACGTGGCAACCTCTGCAACCGCCCCGCAGCTCAACGTAGTCGTGGCCGGTTCCACCAGCGCTGCAGGGCAAGCGGTGGTCAAGGCGCTCGTCGCGCTGGGAGCGCGGGTGGCCGCCGTCGATCTCGATGCAGCCCGCCTTGAAGCGCTTGCGGAAGACCTCGACGGCGTGACGCCCTACACCTGCAATCTCGCCAACCGCGAGGCAGTGGAAAAGCTTGCGGCCTCGGTCCGCAACGACCTTGGGCACGTGGACGGACTCATCCACCTGGTGGGCGGCTGGCGTGGCGGCGAAGGCATCACGGGCCAGAAAGATGAGGACTGGGACGTCCTCCACACCAGCATCATGACCACGCTGCGCAACACCTCGCGCGCTTTCTACGCCGCCCTGGAAGCTTCCCCGCGAGGCAGGCTGGCAATCGTGTCGGCCACGAGCGCGGCCAAGCCCACGGCAGGCGGCGCCGCGTACTCGGCCATCAAGGCAGCCTCGGAAGCATGGGTCCTGGGAGTTGCAGACGGCTTCAACGCAGCCCAGTCCGGCCACAAAACCGAGCCCAAGGAACAGACCTCGGCGGCAACCGTCTTCGTGGTGAAGGCACTGTTGGATGACGCCATGAACGAAGCGGCCCCGCACCGCAAGTTCCCCGGCTACACGCACGTCAACGAGCTGGCCGAACACATTGCGGCGCTCTTCGCCGCTCCCGCGGCGGACATCAACGGCACCCGCCAGCACCTCAGCTGAGTTCCGCCGTCGTACCCTATCGCTAGCATGTCCGGTATGGACCAGCGACTGCATTTCATCACGTTTGCCACGCCGGATCTGGATCGAGCCCGCGCCTTTTACAAGGACGGGCTCGGTTGGGATCCGCTCATGGACGTGCCCGGTGAGATCATTTTCTTCCAGGTCGCACCCGGCCAGGTACTGGGCCTCTTCGACGCCGGGAAATTCGACCAGGACCTCGCCTCAGGCACAACAACCACCGGTGTCAGCGGGGTGACCCTTTCACACAACGTCGGAAGCCAGGAAGAAGTGGTCGCCACCATCGAGGAGCTCGTCGCGGCCGGCGGCACCGTGCTGAAGCCCGCGCAGGCAGGGGCATTCGGCGCATCTTCCACGGGCACGTCCAGGATCCGAACGGCATCGTGTGGGAAATCGGCTACAACCCCGGCTGGAGGATCGAGGAGGACGGTACGGTAGTCTTCGGCTGATTGGCATACCAAATCATCCTTGCGCTTCCGGGTTTCATCTAAAATCTTGCATTTCCGCATCAACTTCCTGCAATCTGGAATACCAAAGTAGAACCAATGGCCATTGCGTTCCGGCATTTCCTCCAGGAGTACAACGATGTGCAACCACGACCACACCTCAGCACCCACGCCAAAAAGTGAGCTGCCCCGCCGCGGAGTCCTCGCCGGAGCTGCCGCGCTGGCAGGAATCTCGGTAGCCGGGCTCGCCGCCCAGATGGTCTCGGCTCCCCCGGCCCTGGCCGACAACCCCAATTCAGGCCCGAACTACCCGGGCAAGGCCCTCACCACCCAGGCCCTGATCATCGAAGGCGGAACGGTGGTCGACCCCAAGACCGGCGACGCCGTGGCTGACGGCGTCGTGGTTCTCGACGGCGGCAAAGTGGCTGCCGTCGGTAGCCGCGACGAAACGCGCAAGGCCGTTGCCGCCGTCGTACAGCGTGCCCGTGTCCTCAACGCAACGGGTCGGTGGGTCCTTCCCGGCCTTGTGGACGCGCACGTCCATGCCAACGCGCTGGCCGATGCCCGACTCCTGCTCCAAAGCGGCGCCACCAGCGTCCGCAGCGGTTCAAGCTCCTTCTACCAGGACATCGCTTTGGCTGCCGTACCGTCCTGGTCTCCGGGCATCTCGCCACGGATGACAGCCGCCGGCCTCTTCATTTCACCGGACCAGGGCGACTCGCTGTTGGCCGACCCGGACCTGGCCCCCTTGGCGATGCTCAAGAACGGCGTGACGGAGACCCAGGATCTGGCCTACCTGACCCGGGTCAACATTAAACGCGGCGCTGAAGTGATCAAGACCCGGGCCAACCCGCGGGCGGGCCTTCCCGAACAGGACCCCCGCGAACTGGTGTACGACGTGGAGCAGATCGGGGCAATCGTCAAAGCCGCCAAGGGCGCCGGAGTGCTATGCCACGCGTACAGTGCTGAAGGCATCGACGGCGCCGTCCGGGCCGGCGTGCGCAGCATCGAACACGGTGTGTTCGTCAGCGAAGCAACCATCCACGACATGGCCCGCCGCGGAACATACTTCACGCCCACCATGGATGCGATCACCAGCATGGCCACGTCCGCCAACCCGATCCTCGCCGCCCGGGGCAAGGAATACACGCCCATCCTCCAAGCTGCCGTCCGCGCCGCCAAGGACGCGGGCGTGACGATCATTGCCGGCACCGACTCGTTCGGTACCGACGTCACTCCGATCGGCACCGAGGTCCGGTTGCTGTCGGAGGCCGGCCTGACCCCGCTGGAAGCCTTGCAGGCCGCCACCACCAACGCCGCACGGCTGCTTGGCCGTGGCGACGCCGTCGGCCGCCTTGTACGGGGCTCGCTCGCCGACGTCGTCATTGTCGACGCCGATCCCCTGACCGACGGTTCGGCGCTCGAGAAGGTGAGCACCGTCGTCGCACAAGGCGCAGTGGTGCGTACCAACCTCTAGTCGACGGCCTCCCCTTCCCGAGTTCGCCGGAAACGTGCCAGGACCTACGAAGGGACCAGCGTCCACGCACGCTTCCGGCGACCTCGGCCCCGCGAAGAGAACGCGGAGGGGAAACCGAAGAGAAACCGTTGACATGTGACTAAATGGTCACCTATCGTAGGGCTCATGGACCTAGTGTTCAAAGCCCTCGCTGATCCAACCCGTCGGGAATTGCTGGACGAGTTGTTCCGCGAGGACGGGCAGACCCTCTCTGCCTTGGGAGCCCGGTTCGAGATGACCCGTTTCGGCATCGCCAAGCACCTCAAGCTGCTGGAAGAGGCAGGCCTTGTGGTGACCCGCCGTCGGGGGCGTGAAAAACTGCACTTCCTGAATCCGGTACCCATCCGGCTCATCCACGATCGTTGGGTGAGCAAATATGCAGAACCATGGGCCGCTGCCCTCAGCGACCTCAAATCCAGATTGGAAAGTCCCATGGAAAAGATCTTCGAGATTTACATCAAGACCACCCCGGAGCGGCTCTGGGAGGCAATCACCACTAGCGAGATCCGCAGCAAGTACCAGTTCGGAAACACGTTCACCTCGGACTGGACCCCTGGCGGGAAGTTCCAGATGCACAACGTGAAAGCGGATGCCCCTCTCGGCGAGGGTGAGAACATCGAGGTGGATCCCCCGCGCCGGCTGGTTCAAACCATGACCGCACTGTGGGGCGAGGACGTGAAGGCTGAAGGCACGTCGCGCATCACATGGGAGATCGAGCCGGTGGGCGACTCGTGCCATCTCACCGTGACGCACGATCAACTCCGCGAAGGCGCCAATGACCAGCTGTACGGCGGCTGGCCCATGATTCTCTCCGGCTTGAAGACCTGGCTGGAAACCGGTGAAACCCTGACTACCCCGGGCTCGTTGATGTACGCCTGACCAGCCCGTGAACAATCGCTAGGATTGCTAAATGACCCACGATAGCGAAGTTGAGGTTCCGGCAACCACAACACCGTTCCAGCAATTGCTGCAATCGGGAAGTGTGCGACCCGCAGCGGCAGCCGCTGTGGATTTCGCCAACATTAATCGCGTGAAGTTGACGACGGACACAGCCACGATCCTGGCTGAAGAACGAGACAACTCGTAGGGGACCTAGCCGGATATCCCAAACCCTGCGAATTCGCCCGTGGCATCGGACAACTCCGAGTCCACGCGCTCCACACGGCCGGGCGCGTGGGAAGAATCCAGCCAGTCCAGGAGCCGTTGGACGTCGTGGCGCGGGCCCTCGGCAACAACTTCCACTGTGCCGTCGGAGAGGTTGCGGACCGTGCCCGTCAGCAGCAGCTCGTCGGCCTTACGGGCCGTCCGGTAGCGGAAACCAACCCCCTGGACCACGCCGGAAACCCGCGCTGTGAGCCTCACTGCATCTGCTGCCATGGACCCACCTTAACGAATCCAGCCCTTGCCCGCTGCTCCACCCACAAGGGAAGGATCAGCGGACAAGGGCCGGATTCGTGAGTGTTACTGCGGTTGGAGGCTAGGCCACCACGATGTCGTGCGTTGCGTGGCTGTACGTGATGGTGACCGGGCCGCCGTCGTGGTTCAACTCGTGGTTGGCACCGTCGCGGACTCCGAAGGCACCGTAGTTCTCGTTCCACGAACGGTTCAGCGCGATCTTGTACGTGTAGAAACCTGCCGGGAGCTCGGCGGACAGGGACCAGACCTGCACCAGCGGGTTGAACTCCATCTGGGTTTCGTCGTACTGGGGAGCCCAATCCTCGGGGGCACCGAGGATCTTGTTGAAGTCCCCGGCAACCGCAACGGCTTCAGGCTGAGGCAAGGTCTCGACGGCGGATGCAGCCTCAGCCTTGGCCGGCGCCTTGCGCGTCGTCTTCTTGGCAGCCGTGGCCTTGGGCGCGGCTTCCTTCGCGGCAGCGGCCTTGGGGGCAGCCTTCTTGCCGGCAGCACGCTTGGTCTTCGGCTTCGCGGGCGGGGCAGTCGGGACGGCGACATCGTCCGGAATGGGGGTTCCGGCGTCGAGCGCTGCCGCGAAAGCCGCAGCGTCCGGGAAGGCGACGGTCGCGCGCAAGCCCTCTTCCGGGATGGTCCAGCCGGAACGTCCCTTGACCAGCCAGCCCGCCTTGACCAGCTTGGCCGAAGCGGATGTCAGGGTCTTGTGGCCGCGCGGAATCCCGCCGCTCAGCAGTTCAGCCTCGTGGGCGTTGAACGGAACGCGGGCGGTTGCTTCGGCCAGGACTTCACCGGCATTCAGCTTCTCCTCGGACCAGACATTCTCGGCGAGGATGTCCAGTACGGCCTTCAAACGAAGATTGGTGTTCTCGGCGGTGTTCGCGCCCATGCTTCTCCTTCAATGGGTGAATACTCACCCAGCAGTTTGCCAATGATTTGTTAATTCCCGCGACTGCGAAAGGTAAACACCGTGTGTCGTGACCGAGTGTGACATTCACGACGCCCCAAGTGATGGAGGAGTCTCGGCTACAGCGGCGAAATCACTGCGGCGGCAGCGACTCCTTGACCCACTGGGTGACTTCCTCCAGCAACTCCGCCTTGCGCTCATCGCTCGCGAACGAACTCCGGATGGAGTTCGCCGCCAGAGTCGCCTGTTCCGGAACGGAGAAGCCGTGGACTTTCACCAGTTGCTGGTAGTTGTCGTCCACGTAGCCGCCGAAGTACGCGGGATCATCGGAGTTAACACTAACGTTCAGACCGATGGCGAGCATTTCCGGCAAGGGATGGTCTTCGAGTTTGTCCACAGCCCGGAGCCGGACGTTTGACAAGGGGCACACGGTCAACGGCACCTGTTCGGCAACCAGCCGCTGCACCACCTCGGTGTCCTCCATGCACCGGATGCCGTGGTCGATCCGCTCGACGTGCAGGAGGTCCAGAGCCTCGGTGATGTACGACGCCGGACCCTCCTCACCCGCGTGCGCGATCCGCCGCAGGCCCGCCTCGCCGGCGCGCTGGTAGAGTCGCTCAAATTTCGACGGCGGATTGCCCACCTCTGCGGAGTCCAGCCCGATGCCGGCGATCGGTGCGTTCATGTCAAGGAGCTGCTCCAGCACGTCCAACGCGGAGTCCTCGGGCATGTCCCTCAGGAAGGCGGCAATGAGCAACGTAGAAACGCCGAAATCCTCATTGGACGTTGCCAGGGCTTTGGCCACGCCGTTCACGCAGGTCTCCAAAGCCACACCACGGGACACGTGTGCCTGAGGGTCCATCATGATCTCCGCATGGCGTACGCCACCGGCCGCGGCCCGCTTCAAGTAGTCACAGGTCATGTCCGTGAAATCCTGCTCGGTCTGCAGGACAGCCATGTTTGCGTAGTAGAGGTCCAGGAAGGACTGGAGGTCCCTGAACTCGTACTTCTCGCGCAGCTCGTCGATGTCCTGGTACGGAAGGTCGATCCCGTTGCGTTCAGCCAGGGAGAAGATCAGCTCGGGCTGGAGAGTCCCTTCGATGTGCAGGTGCAGTTCGGCAACCGGGGGCGCCGTCGTCGTCGTTTTCTCGCCAATAGTTTCCACTCGACAACTCTAGGCCGAATCGTCTTCGCGTGTCCCCGGACACTCAACTTGGATCTGCGGCGATGCACCCCCAAACTGAAAGGATGCAGACTTTCCTCCCCTTCGCCGATTTCCGTGAGAGCGCCGCCGCGCTGGACACCTCAAGGCTCGGCAAGCAGCGCGTCGAAGCCCTCCAAGTGCTCCGCGCATTGGTCATCCCCGAGTACGGCTGGCAGAACCACCCCGCTGTGCGCATGTGGATGGGCCATGTCCCCGCCCTCACCATGTATGGGTTGGCGATGGTGGACGAGTGGGTCAAGCGTGGGCACCCGGACAACACCCGTGACAACATCGCGGAGTTCGCGCCGCAGGCTGCGCACCCTGACTATGCCGCCAAGATCCCCATGCCGTGGTGGCTTGGCGAGGAAGAACTACACCTCAGCCACCGGTCCAAGCTGGCGGGCAAGGACCCCAAGCACTACCGCGAACTCTTCCCGGGGATCGAGGAACGGCTGGATTACGTCTGGCCCGAGCCGCGGCACGAATTCCACCCCGAGGACCCCGAAGAGGACCGGCTCTGGATCGTCCGCGCACCCGTGGGTGAGCTCCGGCCGGAGCAACTGGAGACCGTGAGCCTGCCCCCGCACGGGAAGGCGCGCCCCGTCGCCAGCCCGGACGAGTACCAGTTCGTGTACGAGGAAGAGAAGTCCCGCCGCAACCTCGGCGCGCCGAAGAAGCGTCCCGTGCAGCGGGAGAAGAAGCCCACGCGAAAGCGCGCCGCCCAGGACCAGGCCTTCAGCACCCTGCCCGGCAAAACGGAGGTCGCAGTCCCGTTCGACGGTGGACAGACGTTCGCTGTCGGGCTCATCCAAGGCCGGCCCATCACGGTTGAGGGCCGTTTCGCCCGCAACTTCCAGGTCACCAGCGTGATCAAGCGCTCCGATTTCGACTACCCCGCACTGCTGCAGGACCCCCGCGTGTTCTTCCCGGTTCCCGCACCCGCGCAGTAACTTCGGTTTCTGCGGCGCCTTTACATAACGCACGACGGCGGCAGCATAACGCACGACGGCGGCAGCCGGGTTCTGTTTCTACGGAACCCGGCTGCCGCCGTCGTTTGCTTGTCGCAGTTTGTTTGCTGCCTAGACGAGTTGCTCCTCATCCAGATGGACGTCTTCCGAGATATCCATGGCGGGCGGCTTCCTCAGGCGGTAGGCCACCACATAGCTGCCTGCCGCAAGGGCCACTGTGATGAGCGGCGCCAGCTGCGCCAACACGGGTGCCGCTGTTTGTTCGGTCAGGTAGATGCCGACTCCGGACGCAAGGATCCAGGCCACGGTTCCCGGGCTGAAGGCGGACAACCGTTCCCGGCGGATCTCCGGGACTTCGTTGATCTTGTGCCGGTTCAGGGCGATGTAGACCAAGGCGATAGCTACCCAGGCGGTGACGAAAACACCCTGCCATGCCAATGCTTTGAGCAGGTACGACAACACGTTGGTGAGCATCAACAGGTAGGCAATGGCGCCGGCAACGATTACCCACACCCACCGGGGAAGGGCCAGGCGGAACACGCGGGTGGCAAAGGCATCCAGGTTGGACGAGGCCAGATAGTAGTTGGCCGTGTTGATGCGGGTTTGCGAAATGAAGATGACGAGGACCCCGAAAATTCCCATGGATGAGATGAAGGCGTCCACCACCCCGGTCTCGGTCCCTTCCAGCCCCCACGCGCTCATGATGTAGATGCCCACCAGGCCGTTGATGCCGAACGTGAAGGCGTAGAAGACCCAGCCAAAAGTGATTCGGCCGTGGAACTTCTCGTCCTGCTTGCGGGCCATGCGGGCGTAGTCGAACGTGTACATCATCATGATCCACACACCCATGTAGATCAGATAGGACGTCAGCCAGCCCGGAACGGGACCGTCGGCGACGCCCTCGGGGAAACCGACCGGAACACCGCGGATCGCCGTGGCCGCGACCACCACGGCCACCAGCCCGGCGAAGTACAGCGGCAGCAACCAGCCGTTGAGCCGGTCAAGCCAGTTCTGCACCCCACCTGCCACCAGGGGAAGGGCGTAGATCACCACGATGGCGTACCACATGGTGATCTCACCGCCGAAGAACTTCTGGAACGCCACAGCGATGATGGATCCCTCGAACACTGCGTAGTAGATGGCCGTAGCCGCGAAGATCAGGGAAGCCAGCGCTGAGCCGACGATTCCAAACAGCGTCCGGGAGAGGAGCTCCACTGTGAGCCCCGTCCTGGCCGCATACCTGGAAAGGACCAGGTTGATGATGCCGTAGGTGGCAATGGTGAGGACCATGCCGATGATGGTGTTGACGGTGCCGACCGCGTTTGCGGAGGCAACGGCCACATAGATCCAGAACATGGCCGAGAAAAGAGCCCACCAGGCCATGGTCAGGGACCAGCGCGGAGCACGGCGTGCTTCCGGCATGACGTAATTTGCGTAGGACAAAGCAACCCCTAGGGTTCGGTCGAACGGAGAGGGCCTGGATTCCTGCCGCCGTGAGCGATGTTCCAAGAGGTTCACGTATCGTGGCGGGCAATTATGGCCCGCATCTGAGGCTAGTGATGGCCACCACAGGCAGGCATCGGGATTTTCGCCCAATTTTGGGGTCTCCCGTTATGCAGCCTGCACATTTACCTCACGCATTGGCGGCGACGATACTCAGCGCGAGCAGGCACGTCGCCCTGACTTCTCCGTCGGACAGGTCCAGCCCCAGCAGGTCCTCGATCTTACGGAGCCGGTAGCTCAGGGTGTTCCGATGGATGAACAGTTCCTCGCAGATTTCGCGGGAACTCCCGCTGTGCCGCAAGTAGCAGGCGAGGGTTTCACGCAGGGCACTGCCGCCGTCGGCCGCCAAAGGCGCCAGCAGGCGTTCGGACATCGAGACCAGTCCCGCGCTCGGCAGCCCTTGGACGATCCCGGCAAGGTCTGCGAGCGGGGCGGTCCGGACACCGGGCTTACCAACGTGCCGTCGGGCGAGGCTGAGGGCCAGCGGAAGCTCGTTCAGCGTCGAGCTTTCCGTGACGAGTACGGAAAGTTCAGGCGCGTCCTTGAAGAAGTCCTTGACCATGTCGAATAGCAGTGGAGTGGCTCGCTTCTGCTGCACCAGCAGGGTGGTGAGGCCTTTCTCCTCCATGAAACGAACAATGCCGAAATTGCTTTCGAGCCCTACCCTGGCCCGCCACGCGATGGCCCGCAATTTCAGGCGCGGAATGTCCTTGGATGCCCCGATGAGCACGGAACCCCAGGAATCGTCGGGATCAAACCCGGTTTCCGCAGCGAGCTTCTTCAGCTGCCCGGGCCGGACGCCGCCGTCGTACAGTGCTTCCATGAAGCGGGCCGCCTCCCTCGAGTGGAGAGGCGACCGCGAGCCCAGGGTGTAGCTCAGCTGCATCGCGATCACGGCCGCCACGGGACCAAGGATCGGCTGCAAAACCACAGTGCTCTTGATGCCCTCAATCATCAGCCGGAACCGTTGCGACTCTCCGCTGGGGATGCGCAGGGTTGTGCGCGCAGTACCTCCCGCTGCGTCCCCGGCCCCGATAAGTTCGAAGCCGACGTCGTCCACCACCGTCACCCGCGCGTCGACGAAAGCGGCAACGCGCTCCAGGACCGTTGCCAGCGAGCGGCCCTCGGCAGCGAGCCGGGTACATTCATCCGCCAACTCCCACCCGGACCGCAGTTCCTCATACCGTTCGGTGGCAATGACGTGCTCCACGTGCCGCATGACCAGCACGAACGGCACCTCGGGTGGCAGCTCCAGCAGAGGCAGTCCGTGAACTTCGCAGGCCTCCACCAGGCCGGCAGGAAGCTCGCTGTGCGCTGCTCCCAGCCCGAAGACAAGCCCGGAAACCGGCACCGCCATCAGCCGCTCCACGTAGGCGTCCCAGATCCGGTAGTCCTTCACGTTGAGGCCCATGCCGTTGGTCAGCACCAGGGCGTTGACGCTCAGGAACGGTGTGGGGTCCATGTGCTCGGTGGGTGCGCACCAGACGATGGGCCTGGCAAGGCGGCCCGGACTCCCGGGAACACGGAGGGTGATCTTCAGGTCGGGGTCGTCCACCAAGTCCGAAACACGCATTTGGGCCTCCGTCAGTTGCAGGCGGATCATCGCCCGATAGTGCAGACATCATAATCCGTTGCGCGAGATTCAGCAGCCTGCACAATTACTATCCGAAGTTCGCTTGGATAGCGTTGCCCCCATGCAAACGAATGTGACCTCAAGCACTTCTGCGCCCAGCCCTGCGAAAACCGTGCTCCTGAACTCGGACATGGGCGAAGGCGTGGGCCTCCACGAGTTTGGCAATGACGAGCAGCTGATGAGCATCATCGATGTTGCCAACGTGGCCTGCGGCTACCACGCCGGCGATCCGGACGTCATGAACCGGACCGTGGAGCTTGCCGCGGAGCACGGCGTGGCCGTGGGCGCCCACCCCGGTCTCCCTGACCCCGTGGGCTTCGGCCGTCGCCGCATGGTGCTGCGTCCGGAAGAAGTCGAATCCAGCGTCCTCTACCAGACGGGCGCACTGACGGCCTTCCTGGCGAAGCACGGCCTGCCCCTGAACCACATCAAACCGCACGGCGCGCTGTACGGCATGCTGGCCGGCGACGAGGAACTCATGGCTGCGGCCGCCGGCACTGCCAAGCTGTTCGGCGTCCCGTTTTTCGGACTCGCCGGGACCGCCCATGAGTCCGTCTGCAAGGCCATGGGCGTGGACTTCGTCCCCGAGTTGTACGTAGACCTCAACTACGGACCCGCCGGTGAGCTTTTGATCCAGCGCCGCCCCGAGCCGACCGACCCGGACGCCGCTGCCCACCGCGTGCAACAAGCGCTCGACGGCGGTCCTGTCCTCGCCGTCGACGGCACCGAACTGGACATCACCTTCGGCAGCATCTGCGTCCACTCCGATGCACCCAACTCCGTTGCCGTTGCCTCTGCCGTGCGCGCAGTGCTCAACGCCCGCTGAACCTTTCCCCTTTTCCGACCCCACTTTTCCGAAAGCGAGAACACCCCATGGGAACCATCGTCTCCCCGCTCCCCGGCATCTTCTACCGAAAGCCCGGCCCAGGAAAACCGCCGTTCGCCAACGAGGGCGACACGATTGAGGTGGGACAGACACTGGGCATCGTGGAAATCATGAAGCAATTCACCGAAATCCAGTCCGACGTGGCCGGCATCCTCGAATCGTTCGAGGTGGCCGAAGGCGACATGGTCAACCCCGGCGACCCCATCGTCGTCGTACGCGAAGGATAGGCACCCATCATGAAGAAACTGCTGATCGCCAATCGCGGCGAAATCGCCGTACGCATCATCCGCACGGCTCGGGACATGGGCCTCGGCACGGTGGTTGTTGTCAGCGAGCCTGACTCAACCTCCCTCGCCGCACGGACCGCAGACGAATCCGTGGTGGTGGGCCCCGCCCCCGCCCCCGCCAGCTACCTCAACCAGGACGCGATCATTGCCGCAGCCTTGGACACCGGCTGCGACGCAATACACCCCGGCTACGGCTTCCTCTCGGAGAACACTTCCTTCGCCCGCAAAGTAGCGGACGCCGGGCTCATCTGGGTGGGCCCCGACGCCGACGCCATCGAAATGATGGGCAACAAGTCACTGGCCCGCGAGTCAGCACATAAAGCCGGGGTCCCCGTGCTCCGGGGTACCGACGGTCCGCTGGACCCGGACGCGGACGCCGTAGCCATTGCCTCCGGCATCGGTTACCCCTTGGTGGTCAAAGCATCCGCAGGCGGCGGTGGCCGTGGCATCAGGTTCGTCAGCGCTGAAGACGAACTGCTGGAAACCATCGAGATGGCCCGCGGCGAGGCAGCCTCCGTGTTCGGTGACCCCACGGTGTACCTGGAACGCTTCGTGGAGCACGCCCGCCACGTGGAAGTCCAAATCCTGGGCGACGGCACCAATTTCATCCACCTGGGCGACCGGGATTGCTCCATGCAACGCCGATCGCAGAAGGTCATCGAAGAGGCTCCCGCACCGGACCTCCCCGATTCCGTGCGCCGGACCATCCGCGAGTCCTCCGTGGAGCTTGCCCGGCAGTGCGGGTACCAAGGCGCAGGCACCGTGGAGTTCCTGTACGACTCCCTGAACCATGAGGCTGCGTTCATCGAGATGAACACCCGTATCCAGGTGGAACACCCCATCACGGAGCAGATCACCGGGGTGGACCTGGTCCGCGAGCAACTGCTGATCGCAGGAACCGGTTCCATGTCCCTGAGCCAGGAGGACATCACGTTCACCGGGCACGCCATCGAGTGCCGGATCAACGCCGAGGACCCGGGCAACAACTTCTTCCCGAGCCCCGGGCGCCTGGACTCCCTTGAATGGCCCACCGGCGAAGGAATCCGCGTGGACACGGGTGTGGACACCGGATCCGTGGTGAGTCCGTTCTACGACTCCATGCTGGCCAAGTTGATTGTCCACGCGGCCGATCGGGACTCCGCCATCGCCGCCACCCTCGCTGCTTTGGACCACGTCCACGTCGAAGGCGTCAAAACCACGGTACCTGTGCACAAGATGCTGCTGGCCCGCCCCGAATTCGCGACGGTCACCCACCACTCCAAGTTCATCGAGTCCGCTCCCGATCTGTTGGAGGCGAAATGACAAGCCCAAGCCCGGTCCTGAAGGAAGCACGGTACACATGGGGCGGCGACGAGTTCCTGTTCGTTGAGGTCGACGAATCCATGAGCCTGGCGGCCAACTTCAAGGTGATGTCCATCGCCAGGAAACTGTCGGACGCTGCGCTGCCCGGCGTCGTCGACATCTGCCCGGCCAATGCGTCACTGCTGGTGAGGTTCAATCCCGACGTCCTGCCGCCGTCGAGCCTTGAATCAACGGTCCGGAACATCGAACTGGAACTGTTGAACCACAACGAACAGGTGCTGGAGACCCGGATCATCGAGGTGCCCGTCTGGTACGACGATCCCTTCACAGCGGAAGTAGCGCAGCGCTTCCGGGAAGGATTCCATCAGGAGCCGGACGGTACCGATCTGGATTACGCCGCGAAGGTCAACGGTTTGCAGGACGCCGCAGAGTTCATCCGGCGCCACCACGAACAGCCGTGGCTCGTCTCCATGGTGGGTTTCGTGGCCGGGCTGCCGTTCCTGTTCCAACTGGTGGAGCGGGACAAGCAACTGCAGGTTCCCAAGTACCTCAGCCCGCGCACTGACACACCGAAACTCACTGTTGGGCACGGCGGTTGCTTCGCAGCCATCTACTCCGTGCGCGGCGCCGGCGGCTACCAGATGTTCGGGGTTGCAGCGGCTCCGATTTACGATCCTGCGCAGTCTCTGGCCGACTTCAAGGACTTCATGGTCTTCTTCAGGCCCGGCGACATCGTCAAGTTCAAGCCAGTCACCGAAGACGAGTACAACGCAATCCAGGCGCAGGTCGACGACGGAACGTACCGCTACCGCCAAGTCCCCGTCACCTTCGACGCGTCCAAGGCTTTGGCTGATCCGCAGGCTTACAACCAGGAACTAATGGAGGCCCTCAATGGCATTTGATATCAAGAATCCTGGCCTCGCCACCACCGTCCAGGATCAAGGACGCGTGGGCTACTACAACGTGGGTATTCCGCAAAGCGGCTCCATGGACCAGTACTCGGCGGAACTTGGCAATGCCTTGGTAGGAAACAGTGCAGGAGACGCCGTCCTCGAATGCACCTATCTGGGACCTGTTCTGGTGACAGACACCGATGCCACCATCGCCGTTACCGGCGCTCCCGTTGAGGTCAAGATCAACGGACAAGCCCAGCCGCAGTGGACGCAACTCCAGCTCAAGGCCGGCGACGAACTCAGCTTCGGCGTCATCCAGGGTGGCACGCGCTACTACATCGCGGTCCGCGGCGGAATCGACGTCCCCGTAGTCCTCGGGAGCCGGTCCACCTATGTCCTTGGCGGCATTGGCGGGCTCAACGGCAGGAAGCTCGAAGCCGGGGACCTGGTGCCGGTGGGCGAGCCGACCGGTGACCTTCCAGCAGTCCAAGCCATGCCTGAGCACTTCCGGCCGTCCTACGACAAAGAGCAAACCGTGCGGATTGTCCTGGGCCTCTACGACCACCGGCTCACGGACACCGGAAAGGAGAACCTCCTGAACGGCGAATGGAAAGTCACCCCCGTGGCCGACCGGATGGGCCTCCGCTACTCCGGGCCGGGGGTCGAATGGAAAGAACGCGAGCAACCGTTCGGCGCCGGATCAGACCCCTCCAACATCGTCGATGCCGGCTACGCGGTGGGATCCATCCAGATTCCCGGCGGCACCCAGCCCATCATCCTGCACCGGGATGCTGTTTCCGGCGGCGGCTACGCGATGGTCGCCACCGTCATCAGCGCGGACATGGACCTTGTGGCCCGTGCAGCCCCCGGCACGGTCACCACGTTTGTTGCCGTCAGCCAGGACGAAGCAATCGTGGCACGCAAGGAGCGTTCGGAGCTGAAGAGCAAAGCCTGGGAGGCCTTGGCGGCAAAGGCGTAGTCCGGCACCCAACTGGGTCGCAGTTAAGCGCGTTTAGAGCGGTCAAAACGCGCAGTACTGCGACCCAGTTGGGTGGCTTTTTTGTGCCCGGTTACTTGCCCGGTTACTTGCCCAGGCCGGCGCGTCGGAGGGCTTCCGCCATGGCCGTGTCTGCGGACGCTACGCTGCCCTGCCGAGGGTTGGCGTTGCGGGGATTGCCCTGCCGCTGACCGCTTTCCTGCCGGCGATCCCGCTGCCCTTGTCCTTGCCCTCCGGCACCGCCGCGCTGGCCCCCGGCACCGCCGCGCTGGCCTCCGGCGCGACCGCGGCCGCCCGAAGCGCCCGGCTCATCATCCAGCCGAAGCGTGAGGGAGATCCGTTTCCGCTCGGGATCGGCTTCGAGCACCTTGACCCTGACAACCTGCCCGGACTTCACGATCTCGCGGGGATCGGACACGAACTTGTTGGACAGCGCAGAGACGTGAACCAGCCCGTCCTGGTGCACTCCAACATCCACGAACGCACCGAATGCCGCAACGTTGGTGACGGTGCCTTCAAGGATCATGCCGGGCTTGAGGTCCGAGATCTTCTCGATGCCCTCGGAGAAGGAAGCCGCCTCGAACGCGGGGCGCGGGTCACGGCCCGGCTTTTCCAGTTCGGACATGATGTCCTTCACGGTGGGCAAACCGAATGTGCCGTCAACAAAGGCTTGCGGGTCCAGTGCAGTAGCAGGACCTCCACCGGCCGCCGCGAGGATTTTGCGGGCAACCGAGTAGGCCTCGGGGTGCACGCTGGAGGCGTCCAGTGGTTCCACTCCCCCGGTGATCCGAAGGAAGCCGGCGCACTGTTCAAAGGCCTTGGCTCCCAGCCGGGGCACCTTCTTCAGATCGCTGCGCTTGGCGAACGGGCCGTTCTGGTTCCGGTAGGCCACAATGTTTTCGCTGAGCAGCGGTCCAACACCGGCCACCCGGCTCAGGAGGGCCGGTGAGGCCGTGTTCACGTCCACACCCACGGCATTCACACAGTCCTCCACCACGGCATCCAGGGAGCGGTCCAGCTTGGATGCAGTGACATCATGCTGGTACTGGCCCACGCCGATCGACTTGGGCTCGATCTTCACCAGCTCCGCCAACGGGTCTTGGAGGCGACGGGCGATGGACACGGCACCGCGGAGCGAGACGTCCATTCCCGGCAGCTCGGACGCTGCCAACGCCGAGGCCGAGTACACGGACGCGCCGGCCTCGGACACCACCAGCTTCTGGACGCCTTTCACACCGGCGGCATCGAGGGACTTGATGAGCTCCGTGGCGAGCTTGTCCGTCTCCCGGGAAGCCGTGCCGTTGCCGATGGCCACCAGCTCGATGTTGTGCTGCTTGGCGAGCCGGCCCAAGGTGGCCAGGGCCTCGTCCCATTTCTTGGCGGGGGCGTGGGGGTAGATAGTGTCCGTTGCCACTACCTTGCCGGTACCGTCAACAACGGCCACTTTCACGCCCGTTCGGAGTCCCGGGTCCAGGCCCAGCGTGGCCCGGTTGCCGGCAGGCGCCGCGAGCAGGACGTCGCGCAGGTTGGCTGCGAAGACGCGGACGGCCTCGTCCTCGGCGTCGGCGAACATACGCCCGCGAAGGTCCGTCGTGAGCCGGTCAAGGATGCGTCCGCGCCACGCCAGCTGCGCCGTTTGGGTGAGCCACAGGTCAGCGGGCCGGCCCTGGCTGGCGACCCCGAGGGACTTGGCCACAGCGTTCTCGTACCGTGTACGGGCGGCGGCCAGGGCGTCGTCGTCGGCGGGGTCCGCTTCGGCGAGATCCAACTCCAGGACGCCGTCCTTCTCACCGCGCAACAGCGCAAGCACACGGTGCGAGGGCATGCCCGATGGCACCTGCGTGAACTCGAAGTAGTCTTTGAACTTCTGGCCCTCGGCTTCCTTGCCCTTCTTCACGCGGGAAACCATGCGGCCTTGGGTCCACAACCGTTCGCGGAGGTCCTCGGCAAGGTCCGGATCCTGCGCCACCCGCTCCACAAGGATGGCCCGCGCCCCGGCGAGCGCAGCAGCGGCATCTTCGATGGAGTGCCCGGCGTTGAGGTACTTGGCGGCCTCGGCCTCGGGACTGAGTTGCGGGTTCGCCAGCAGCGCGTCGGCGAGCGGCTCGAGTCCGGCTTCGCGGGCAATCTGCGCCTTGGTGCGCCGCTTGGATTTGAAGGGGAGGTAGATGTCCTCCAGCCGCGCTTTGGTATCAGCTCCGACGACGGCGGCCTCGAGTTCGGGGGTCAACTTTCCTTGCGCTGCGATCGCCTCGAGCACTGCCTTCCGGCGATCCTCCAGTTCGCGCATGTAGCGGAGGCGTTCTTCGAGGTCGCGCAACTGGGTGTCATCCAGCGTCCCGGTGGCTTCCTTACGGTAGCGGGCGATGAAGGGGACGGTTGATCCGGCGTCGAGCAGTTCCACCGCGGCTTTGACCTGCCAGGCCTGGACGCCCAATTCCTTGGCGATGAGCTGGTGGATGGCAGAGTCGGCTGACTGGTGTTGGAGAAGTTGAGTCACCATGACAGTTTGCCTCACCCGGCCGACACTTTCAGGTCCGGCCCTATCCCGAGGGCCGCGTTAGTGCTGTAGTTGGACCATGCAGGAACTGCTGATTATCCTCCAGGACGGCTTCGAATCCGATGACGTGACAGTCACCGTCAACGGCAAGGAAGCTGCGTCGGAGGGGGAGGTGTCCACCAAAATGTTGCTGGGAATGGCCGGTGAAATGACGGTGGAACTTCCCGCGAAGGGCGCCACCGTAGCGGTGGAAGTCAGGAGTCGGAATCTCAGCGCAAGCAGGAAGCTGGCAGGTAAGCCCAAGAGCCTGATCGTCTCTATCGAGGAGGGCGAGCTGGTGCTGCGCGAAGGAACGGGCCGCGAGGCGTTCCTCTAGGGAGCGCTTCGCGGCGGCTGGATTGGTAACGCCGGGCCGCGCCTCCGGAAGGGCGGCACGCGCGGCCCGCGCGGCGGCTAGTGGGCCATGTGCTCCTTGGCGGAAATGTGCTCCACCAGTTCACCGACGCGCTGCTCGCTGTAGTTGCGGGCGATGTCCCCTTGGCTGATGATGCCCACCATGGCGCGGTTGCTGATGACAGGTAGCCGGCGCACCTGGTGTTCTTCCATCATGCGGATGGCTTCGTCAACGTTGGCATCAGCGTCGATCCAGTACGGCTTGCCTTGGGCGAGTTCGCTGGCAAGGACCTGACGGGGATCCTTTCCTTCGGCGATGCACTTGACCACAATGTCGCGGTCGGTGATGACGCCGGTCAGTTTGCCGTCGTTGCCGCAGATGGGAAGCGAACCGCAGTCCATGTCCCGCATCATGCGGGCGGCCACTTCAAGAGTCTGGTCCTCGACGACGCACTTAGCATCTGTGGTCATGAATTCACGTACGACACTCATGGGTCCTCCTTCATCGAATGGGTTCTCGACGCGGGAGCTACGGGGTCCTCGGGGGTATTGCAGATGGGGTCCTCGGCACCGACGCCGATGATGCCAGACTACGCCGGGCGGCTACTACTGGCTAGGCGCGCAGGCGGTCCCCGCAACGAATTTTTCCCACCAGGTCTATTCAAATAATCCATTCGCTGGAGTATCATCCGTTGTGGGTTATTCACGGCTTCCGGGCACGGCCATTCAACCTCCTCAGGACTCCCCACTCGCACCGCCTGCCCCCGAGCCGTCACGCCGTCACCGTCCGCCCCGGACCGGCCCACAGGCCGCGTTCGCCGCAAACGGCTTGGGCAAACATTGATTGCTTGCAGCGCGAGAAAGATCCTCCCATGGACACCCCCAACGTCCCCAGCACCCTCCTTGACCCTGTCCCCCACCACCCCTCAGCCATTCCGTTCCCTCCCGCACCCGGGCCGTCTCCCGCCTCGTTCCCCTGGCCATCGGAGGACTGGTGGCGCTGTTGGCGGACCGCCGCCATCAGCGGCAGGTATGAAGGCAACCAGGCCGTCACCGGGCCTGTTGGCAGCGCAGTTGAACTAAGGCTCGACGTCGATCCCCGCCAAGGCGTCGAATCTCCCGTATTGAACAAAGTCAGCGGGGACTTCTTCAGTACCCGGACTGTGAAAGTCGGCGGGCTCACCCAGGTAGTGAAGACGTACGTCGAATCATGGATCGTCGATGCTCCGGTGGTGACCATCAACAAGTCCGATGCCCACATCACCGGCACTGTGCGCTTCTGGAAAGGCACGCACCCGGTGACCTCAGTGGAGGTTATTGTCTCCTGGTCGAACGGCGCCATCACCGGCGCGGTTGCCACGTTCACGGGCGGGGGCGTCGCGGGGGCACCGTACGCCTGCAAGTACCGTTCTGATTGCTTCAGGGACGTGAACCTTGAACTGGACTATTGCCAATCGGTGGATATCGAACCGAAAGTGCCCGTCTATAACAGCCACGGGCACAACAACAGGCCGGCCGATCTGGCCGAACGCACACTGACGATCGAGTCGTCCTATAAAGACGCCGGAATTGCGGTCACCATCGACGCCGTCCATACCGTGATTGACGACAGCGCTCCCGGTTTCGCTTCGTGGAGCGTCGGTGAGCTGCATGATGCCATGGAGACCTCCTTCGGCAAGTACAACTCCGGCTGGCCCGCGTGGAACCTCTGGGGCGTCCAGGCAGGACTGTTCGACTCCGCAGGCGTGGGCGGCATCATGTTCGACGCCGCTGCCGGGTTTGGCGGCGCAGGCCGGGGACCCGATCGCCAGGGTTTCGCGGTTTTCCGCAACCACACCTGGTTCACCAACCTCGTCAGCAACCCCGCCACCCAGGACGAGGCGTGGGCCATGCGCCACTTCCTCTATACCTGGGTCCATGAGGCCGGACACGCCTTCAATTTCCTGCACGCGTGGGATAAAGCCCGCCCGGATTCCCTGTCCTGGATGAACTACGACTGGAAATACGATCAGCGCAACGGCGCCGATGCGTTCTGGGGCAACTTCCGGTTCCGTTTCGACGACGACGAACTGCTCCACATCCGCCACGGCGACCGCGCCGCCGTCATCATGGGCGGTGACCCTTGGGCCTCCGGTGGCCACCTGGAATCTCCACCGGGCGCCATGACCGTGTCCGGGCCGGGAAGCGACATCGAGCTGACTCTTTCGGCCAAGGACTACTTCGACTACATGGAACCTGTAGCCGTCGAGTTCCGGTTGCGGAACACGGGCGACGCCCCGGTGCTGGTGGACTCGCGGTTGGATCCCCGGTACGGGAACACCAGCGTCTACGTCCAGAAACCCGACGGGACCGTAGTGCTGCACGAATCGGTTGTCTGCTTCTATGGCCTACCGGAACTGGTGACCCTCGCGCCGGCACCGACCGATGGCGGAAGCGACGGCAGCGACCGTTACAGCGAGTTGGTACAGCTGGCCTATGGGACGGTCGGCTTTGTCTTCGACCAGCCGGGCCAGTATTTGGTCCGGGCCGTATACAGCACCGACGGCGTCGTCCAAGCCTCCAACACCTTGCCTTTGCGGGTCGGTTTCCCCGTCTCCAAGGAGGAAGACCGCTTTGCTCCGGAGTTCTTCACCCGCGAGGTTGGGCTCACCCTCGCGTTTGAGGGTTCCATGTCGCCTTACCTGAGCCGGGGCCTGGATGCCTTGACCGAGGCAGCCGAGCGCTTCAGCGGCGCGCCTTTGGGCGTAAAGGCGGCCACCGCCGTCGCGCAGTCCGTGGGCGATGACTTCTACCGCAGGCAAAAGGACAAGATGGTGAAGCATCACAGCGCGGACCCCCAGAGGGCACTCAGCCTGACCGAACCGGTCCTTGCCAGTTACCAGCAGGAGGGCGGCCGGAGCAACAACCTGGCCTACCGGAAGCTGGTGGAGTTGCGCACTGACCTGCACGCGAAGTCCGATGACGCCGCAGCTGCAAAGTCGGAGGTGGAAACCCTCGCCAAGGACCTGGGAAGCCGCGGCGCACATGCCTCCGTAGTGGCTCAGGTCAAGGAACTCATCCCTTCAACCCCGGCGGCCCGTTCCCGCCGGTCGGCTCCGAGGAAGCCCGCCAAATAGCCTTCGGATGGCTTTTTGAGCCGCGGTTCCCAGCAGCCGGCGACGGCGGCACCCCGCCCTTGGTGCCGCCGTCGCTCCTTCTTTGCGCTTTTGTTGAACTCCTCTTGGCCGCCGGTGACCTATTCGGCGATGTCCTCGGCCCAGAGCTCGGCATGCTCTTCCTGGAACGTGCGCATCATGTCGACGCAGCGGGGATCATCCAACACCACCACCTCCACGCCGCGGGAACGGAGGAGGTCGAATTCGCCCGGAAAGGTTTCCGCCTCGCCCACCACCACGCGCGGAATCTTGAACTGGATGATGGTTCCGGTGCACATCGCGCACGGTGCCAGGGTGGTGTAGAGCGTGGTATCCCGGTAGCTCTTCTGACGGCCCGCGGCCCTGAGGGCCGACATCTCGCCGTGGGCGATCGGATCGCCGTTTTGCACCCGTTCGTTGTGGCCGCTGGCAATGACCTTCCCGTTACGGGCCAACGCTGCACCGATGGGAATGCCGCCTTCGCTCAGGCTCTTCTGCGCGGCTTGGTAGGCAGCTTCGAAAGCTGCATCTGTGGCGTGGGTCGATTCAGTCATGGGGGCAGTCTAGAACGGCGGCACGCTAAATTGTCCGAGCCCGCTGGTAGCTTGGCTGCAAGGGTTTCAGCTTTGCTCGGCGTTAGGAGTAGGTACCGTGTTCTTCCTCGATCCGGAGGCAGCGGGCGCACCGCAGGACCTGGTCTTCTCCGCCAGCGACCTCGTCATTGCTGCAACCTGCGAGTACCAGCTGCTCCGCAAACTCGACGAGAAACTCGGGCGCTCCCCCGTTGCTTCCTTTACCCCGGACGCCATGCTGGAAAGGACCGCCAAGCTGGGGGATGTCCACGAGCACAGGGTTTTGGACGACTTCATTGCGGAGTTCGGACCTTGGGACGCGGAGAAGGGAAGAGGCGTTTACGACGTCGAACCCGCCACCGCGATGGACCGCGCCACCCTGACTGCCAAGCATGCGGAATCAATCACGGCGCTCCGCTCCGGTGCGGACGTCGTTTTTCAGGCGGCGTTCTTCGACGGTACGTTCCACGGCAGATCGGACTTCCTCGTCCGGAAACCCGGCGGCGAGTACGCGGTTTTTGACACCAAGCTGGCCCGTCATGCCAAAGTCACTGCGCTCCTTCAGCTGGCGGCGTACGGGGACCAGCTCCTTCAGGCCGGCATCACCCCCGATCCCGTGGTCACGCTGGTCCTGGGCAACCGCGAGCACAGTGACCACCCCTTGTCACAGATCCTGCCGGTCTTCAAAGAACGCCGCCGCCGATTCCTGAATCTGACCGCTACCCACATCGCGGAGTCCGGGCCTGTGGCGTGGGGCGACTCCCGCTTCACAGCATGCGGGCGGTGCGATTACTGTGCGGAGCAGGTCCAGCTTCACCGGGACCTGCTGATGGTGGCAGGCATGAGGATCAGCCGCCGGAAGAAACTGATCGAATCAGGCGTCACCACCGTCGACCAACTGGCCGTCCTGCCTGTCGAAGACGACCACACCCTGCTGCGGCTGCGCGAGCAGGCCCGGCTCCAGACCGGCGTCGGATCCCCTGACGGAACGGTCAATTACACGGACAAAGCAGGCGAGGCCAGGTCCGTCAGCTACAACATCCTGCCGGACAACACGCTCGCCAGGCTCCCTGCACCTGATCCGGGCGACATCTTCTTCGACTTCGAGGGCGATCCCCTGTGGCAGGATCCAGTGTCCGGCAAGTGGGGGCTGGAGTACCTTTTCGGCGTCATCGAGAACCCCCAGGAGCCGGGAGCCACGCCGGTATTTAGACCCTTCTGGGCGCATTCACGGTCCGAAGAGGGACAGGCATTCGTTGACTTCCTGGATTACGTGGCCAAGCGCCGCGCCCAGTTCCCGGGCATGCACATCTACCACTACGCGGCCTACGAGAAAACGGCCCTCCGCAATCTCTCCCTTACTCACGTGCTGGGAGAATCCGCCGTCGACGATCTCCTGCGGCAAGGCGTGCTGGTGGACCTGTACGACACCGTCCGCCACAGCATCCGGGTGTCCGAGAACTCCTACAGCATCAAGAAACTGGAGCCCTTGTACATGGGCCGGCACCTCCGCTCCGGAGAGGTCACCGACGCCGGTGCATCGGTGGTGGCCTATGCGGATTACTGCACGGCAAGGGATACGGGCCAAGTCGACCAAGCCGCGGCCATCCTTGAAAGCATCCGTGACTACAACGAATACGACTGCCTCTCCACGCTGGAGCTACGGAACTGGTTGCTGGCACGTGGTGCGGAGCGGGGCATTGTTCCCGGTGCTTTTGATGCCGCGGCCGGGGAGGCGCCGGCAGGAGAGGCCCAGCCCGCGTCGGACCCGGAAAAGTATCAAGCGGCGCCGGAGGAACAGGCGCTGTTCGACTACCTGGACGGTTTGCCCGAGGACCAGCGTGCTTCGGCGGATGCAAAGGCCATTGGCATCGTGGCGGCAGGAGTCGGGTATCACCGCCGCGAGGACAAGCAGTACTGGTGGGGGCATTTTGATCGCCTCGAGAAGCCCACCTCGCAGTGGGACGACGCGCGCGATCTCTTTATCGTCAAGGACGGCGAGGTGCTGCAGGACTGGGCCAAGCCAAGTCCCCGCAGTAATCCGGCGCGGATCCTGAAATTGGTGGGCCGTTCAGGTGACGGGGCAGGACTGGAGGTTGGCAAGAAGTACTTCAGAATGTACGGGCCGCCATTGCCTGATGCGTTGGTCGGAAAGGAGTCGTCCGTTCTGGGCCGGAGTGGGTGGGACGGCACAGAGGTCGTGGAGACCGGCGAGGAAGAGGACTTCGAGTTCGTCATCGTCAAGGAAGGGCTGCGGAATGATTCTTCGGAGTTCCAGCAACTCCCCATGGCCCTCACTCCCAGCCAGCCCATCTTCACTACAGGACAAAGGGCTGCACTGGCCGCCCTCGCCACGCGGCTGCGGGACTCCCTGCCGGACTGGCCGGACCACCCTGCCCTGGACATGATCCGCAGGAACCCGCCCAGGCTCCGCACGTTGAGCGCGCTGCCGCCGGTATCCCCCGGCCCGCACGGATACATCGAAGCGATCACGGCTGCGGTAAAGGACCTGGACAACTCATACCTGGCCGTGCAGGGTCCTCCGGGCAGCGGGAAGACCCACGTTGGTGCACACGTCCTGGCACGGCTGGTGGACGAGGGCTGGAAAGTCGGAGTAGTGGCACAGTCCCATGCCGTGGTGGAAAACATGCTGTGCGCTGCCGTGGAGAAGGCCGGTGTGGACCCACTGCGGGTAGCCAAGGAGGTCAAACATGGCGAGCCTGTGCCGTGGGAGGGCTGCGGTAAGGCAGATGTCACCGACATCCTGGCCAAGCCCGGTGGCGCCCTGATTGGTGGCACGGCCTGGGCCATGGTGGGCAAAGAGGTCCCGCCGGAGTCCTTGGACTTGCTGGTCATTGACGAAGCCGGGCAGTTCTCGCTCGCCAACACCATGGCCGTCAGCCGGGCCACCAAGCGGCTTCTGCTTCTGGGAGATCCACAGCAACTTCCGCAGGTTACCCAAGGAACACATCCGGAACCCGTGAACGAGTCGGCACTCGGCTGGCTCTCGGACGGCCACAACACCTTGCCGGCCGAGCTTGGGTACTTTCTGGCCCTGTCCTGGCGCATGCATCCGGCGCTGTGCCAGGCCGTGTCCGAGCTCTCCTATGATGGCCGGCTTCGGGCTGCGGAGGCGGCATCGGCACGCACCTTGGAGGGCGCCGCTCCGGGGGTCGCGTGTGTCTACGTGGAGCACTCCGGCAATTCGACCTCGTCCCGGGAGGAAGCACAGGAAGTAGTCCACCAAGTCCAGGCCCACCTCGGCCTGGACTGGCGTGATCCTTCCGAGCAGGAAGGATCCCCCCGCCCGCTCCAGGAGACGGACATTTTGGTGGTTGCTGCCTATAACGCCCAGGTCCAGCTGATCAAGCACCACCTTCGCGAGGCTGGACTCGGCAAGGTCCGGGTAGGCACCGTGGACAAGTTCCAAGGCCAGGAAGCGCCGGTGGTGGTCGTCTCCATGGCCGCCTCCGCCGCGGGGGAAGTACCCCGGGGAATGGAGTTTCTCTTGTCACGCAACCGGATCAATGTGGCGGTGTCGCGCGGCAAGTGGCGTGCCGTCGTCGTGCGTTCGCCCGAACTGACCAACTACCTCCCGACGCATCCGGAGGGACTTGAGAACCTGGGCGGTTTCGTTGCCCTCTGCTCCCCCGAATAGCCCGCTCCCCCAAGTAACTGGCAGTAGGGGTTGTTCTGAGCGTCCAGAACAACCCCTACTGCCAGTTAGTTGATTTAGTTGGTCAGGGCCAGGGCCTCGTCCAGCACGCTTCCAAAGTTCGCGGGATCGTGCGCGAATCGGCCCAGGAAGAGCCCGGAAACACCCGATAGCTGCGGGAGGAGTCCGGGCTTGGCCGAACCGCCATAGATGATGGGCAGCCCCGCCAAACCATGCTCTGCCAGCAGCGCCCGCACACCGGCCACTACCTCGGAAACGTAGTCCGCCGAAGCCGGCTCGGCCGCTCCGATGGCCCAGACGGGCTCATAGGCCACAACGATCCTGCCGGCCACAGCCCAGTCTCCGGAAACTGCTGCCGAAACCTGTTCGAAAACAGTCTTCGCTGCGGCGCCGGGCTCTGCCAGCTCCGTCTCGCCCACGCACAGCAGCGGCGTCACGCCATGATCGACGGCGGCCCGGACCTTCAGTGCGATGGTGGCATCGTCTTCGGCAAAGTGCTTGCGCCGCTCCGCGTGCCCGATCTCCACCATTCCCACGCCCAGTTCGGCCAACATCGACGGGGACACTTCGCCGGTCCAGGGACCGTCAGCCCAGCCGCAGTCCTGCGCGCCCAGAACCACGGGGGTGCCTTCGAGCTGCTGCGCAGCGGCGGGAAGAACCGGGAATGAAGGGATGACAAACGGGACAACCCGCCCGGCCGCGAGGGCCGGACGGGCGTCCACTTCCTTGTTCAGTCGCTCAAGCCACGCCAATGTTTGCGCGTAGCCCATGTACATCTTGGTGCTGACACCGATGTACAGAGCGCCGGAGGAGGCGTTGGAAAGGCTCACTTACCCAGCAATTCGTCGGCCTTGTTGTTGAAACGCTTGGTGCCGAACATCATGATGGCTGCCAGGAACGGCAGGACACCCAGCGCGTAGACACCCATGGTTCCGGTGTCCGAGGCCGTGACCTCGTTGACCGTGGTGCGCAGGATCGGTGCTACGAAGCCACCGAGGTTGCCCAGGGAGTTGATGAGGCCGATGCCTGCAGCTGCGGCGGTACCGGTGAGGAACGCGGTCGGGTAGGACCAGGAGATCGGGCCGATTGAGAGGAAGCTGCAGACTGCGAGGGTGATGAAGATGATGCCCAAAGCAGGCTGCTGGTTGGCCCCCGCCCACGCGGATCCGAAGATGCACAGGCCAGTGGAAACGAACAGTGCCGTACCCCAGCGCCGACGGCGGACCACGCTGTTGGCTGCCTTACCGATGAGGTAGCAAGCAAAGATGCCGAAGAACCACGGGATGGCGGACAGGAGACCAACTGCCAGTCCCACCTTCTGGCCCGTCAACTGGGCAACCTGCTGCGGCAAGTAGAACGTCACACCGTACACCGCGATCTGCAGGCAGAAGTAGATAACGGTGAAGTACCAGACGCGGCCGTTCTTCATGGAGGCGAGGACGCCGCGGGGACCGGACTCTTCCTTGACCGTGTCTTCCAGTGCCATGACATCGCTCAGGGCGGTCTTTTCTTCCTTGGTAAGGAACTTGGCCTCCTGCGGGCTGTTGATCAGGAAGAAGAAAGCTGCAATACCTGCAAGGACTGCGAGCATGCCTTCAACGAAGAACATGACCTGCCAGCCTTCTACACCGGGAACCTGGTCGCCGATGTTAATGAGCCAACCGGACAGCGGAGCGCCCATCATCTGGGAGAACGGCTGTGCCAGGTAGAAGATGGCGAACATCTTCACGCGGACCTTGTTGGGGAACCAGGCGGCGAGGAACATGATGACGCCCGGGAACAGGCCTGCTTCGGTAACACCCAGCAGGAACCGGAGGATGATGAACGAGGTCTCACCCTGCACGAACGCGAAGCAGGCCGAGACGATGCCCCACGTGATGGCGATGCGGGCAAGCCACACCTTGGCGCCGAACTTGGTCAGCAACAGGTTGGAAGGGATCTCGAACAGCGCGTAGCCGATGAAGAAGATGCCTGCGCCCAGTGCGTACGCGCCGGCGGTGATGCCCCTGTCCACTTCCAGCGCAGCTTCTGCGAAGCCCACGTTGGTGCGGTCAAGGAAGGCGACAATGTACAAGATGACCAACATGGGCATCAGTCGCTTCGAAGCCTTGGAAATAGCCGACTTAAGTACCGGCGAATCCAGCAACTCCTTAGTGGAAGTTGCGGCAACGGACATGGAAACTCCTCTTTGAGTAGTCAGTTGGGGGGTGATAACCGGAGCGGGTTATCAGCGTGTGAAAGCAATCAGGAATACGCCCACGGCGCAGGCAAGGATGCCCACGGCGAGGTAGATCTTGCGTTCTTTGGTCCAGGTCCTCATGCCGGGCCTAGTGCATGTACAGCCCGCCATCCACATTCAGCGTCTGTCCGGAGATGTATCCGGAGTCCTCGCTGATGAGGAAGGCGATGGCTGCTGCGATGTCGCGGGTGCTGCCCACGCGGTTCACTACAAGGTCCTGGGTCAGTTCGGCCTTGCGTTCCTCGCTCAGGGTTCCACCCATGATGTCGGTGTCGATCGGGCCGGGCGAGATCGCGTTCACCGTGATGTCGTACGGACCAAGCTCGCGCGCCGTGGCACGCGTCAGGCCGATCACTCCGGCCTTCGCCACCGAGTAGGGGGTCTTGGAGAACGTTCCGCCGCCGCGCTGTGCGGACACGGAGGAGATGTTGACGATGCGGCCGATCTTGTTCTTGACCATGGACTCGGCAACGCGGCGGGTGGCGTAGTGCACGCCGTTGAGGTTGATGCTCAGGACACGGTCCCATTCGGCCGGTTCCAGCTCGAGGTAGCCGATGGGCGAGCTGACGCCGGCCACGTTGGCCAGGGCAACGATCTGGGGCAGTTCAGCCTCGAGTTCGTCGATGGCTGCACGGACCTCGGCTTCGCTGGCCACGTTGGCGCCAACGCCGTGGGCCTTGACACCGAATTCGGCGGCAACTTCCTTGGCGGCTGCCTTGCAAGCGGCATCATCAAGGTCGATGATGCCGATGTTCCAGCCCTGTGCGGCCAGGTAGTTCACGGTTGCGCGGCCGATGCCGCGTTCGGAGACAGCGCCGGTGACGATGGCGGTGCGCTCAGCGGGGAAAGTCATGGGATTTCTCCTTGGTGGAATCAGTTGATGGGTGCCGGGCCAAGCTCTTCAATGAGCTTTTGCATGGCCACGTAAGCCTTGTTGCGGTACGCGATGAGTTCCGGGGTGCGCTCGGCGGGAACGTTGAGGAAACCTGCGCCGGTCTTGGTGCCGAGCTTGCCGGCTTCCACGAGGTCGGTGAGGATCTTCGGCGTTGCGAAGCGTTCCGGGAAGCTGGTCTGCAGCGACTTGTAGCAGAAGTTGTAGACATCCAACCCGGCCATGTCGGCGATGGCGAACGGGCCAAAGAACGGCAGGCGGAAGCCGAACGTCGTACGCACCAGGGTGTCGACGTCGTCGGCGGTTGCGATGCCCTGCTCAACCAGCTGGGCTGCTTCGTGGAACAGCGCGTACTGCAGGCGGTTCAGGACAAAGCCGGTGACATCCTTGACGACGGCGGTCTGCTTGCCGGCGGCGTGCACCATTTCCTGCGATGCGGAAACGGTCGCAGCCGACGTGCCTGCGTGCGGGATGACCTCGACGCCCGGGATAAACGGGGACGGGTTGGAGAAGTGCACGCCCAGGAAACGCTCCGGGTTGGTGACAGCCTCAGCCAGCGCGGCGATGGAGATGGTGGAGGTGTTGGAACCGATCAGGGCGTCCGGCTTTGCAGCGGCGCTGATCCGGGCCAGGGTCTGGTGCTTGATCTCCAGGACTTCCGGCACTGCCTCTTCGATGAAGTCGGCATCGGCCACGGCTTCCTCGATGTCCTTGGCAGCCCACAGGTTCTGCTTGAGGATCTCAGTGGAGCCCTCGGGGAACAGGCCGTCCTTAATGAACTGGTCCGATTCCTCCAGGAGACGGTCGAAGTTCTTCTGTGCCACCTCGGCGGAAACGTCCGCCAAGGCAACACGGGCGCCGCCGAGCGCCAGGACCTGGGCGATGCCGCCGCCCATGTAGCCGGAACCTACGACGGCGATCTTCCGTGCTGCGGTGTTCGGGGCACCGGCGGTGGAGGTGCTTGTCTCGGTCATGATCAGACTGCCTTCGTGTAGTTGGGCTCGTAGGAGCAGATGGCATCCACCTTGGCGGCGGAAGAAGAGTTTTCATCGAAGCGGTGGCCGAGCCATTCCCCCACGAGCTTCTTGGCAAGTTCCAAGCCAATCACGCGCTGGCCGAGGGTGAGGACCTGTGCATTGTTGCTCAGGACGGAACGCTCCACCGAGTAGCTGTCGTGCGCGGTGACTGCGCGGATGCCGGGAACCTTGTTCGCGGCGATGGCCACACCCAGTCCGGTGCCGCAGATCAGCAGCGCACGGTCGGCTTCGCCGTCGGCTACCTTGCGGGCTGCGTCGACGGCCACGTGCGGGTAGGCGGTGGAGTCGTTGGCTCCCACCCCGACGTCGGTGACGGACTCGACGCGCGGGTCTGCTTCGAGGAGGGCCACCAGGGCCTGCTTGTACTCGACGCCTGCTTCATCGTTGCCGACGACTATGCGCCAGCCTGCTGCTGTACTCATTCTGTGGCTCCGTTTCCGGCCGGTGCCGAAGCGGCGGTGGCCAGTTGTGAATCAATGAATTGCGAGATGCGGTTGACTATCAGCCCGAAGGAGACAGCACCGGGGTCCGGGTGCCCAAGGCTCTTCTCCGCGAGTGGACGTGCCCTGCCCTTGAGCGGACGGAGGTCTGCGGTTGCCGCGGCAGCGGACTCGGCAGCCGCAGCGGCTGCTGCCAGTGCCTGGTTAGCCGACGCTCCGCCGTCGAGCTCTGCCAGGAAAGTGTCCCGGAACGGCAGGAGGGCATCGACCATGGTCTTGTCCCCCGGTTCTGCCTTGCCGAGCTCCGTGATGGCGTTGGCGAACGCGGTCACTGCCGCGCGTGCGTCCGCGTCAGTGTAGGAGTCGCGGTTGCCGAGGGCCTGGCCAGCCGCGATGACCGCAGAACCCCACAGCGCGCCGGAGGTGCCGCCGGCCTTTTCGCTCCAGGCCTCGCCGGCAGCCAGCAGAATCCTGGCCACGGATGATCCCGACGCGGCCTCGCCTGCTGCGGCCGCAGCGTCCACGCCACGGCGCATGCCGATACCGTGGTCGCCGTCGCCGGCGATCGCGTCGAGCTTGCCGAGTTCTTCTTCATGCTCGACGACGACGTCCCTCACCTGGGCGAGTAGGGCAACTGCCTGCTGCCCGAGTTCAGCGGCAGCCGGTGTGGCCTGCTCGGTCTCGGTGGCTTCGGCGTCGTCCGCAATTGCCTGGGTGCGGGCAGCGCGCGGTGCCATGCTTCCCTTGCGGAACGCCGGGGTGTCGGCGGGAGCGGACCAGTACTGCTCCAGTTCCTCATCCAGCCACAGGAGCGTGAGCGAGAGTCCGGACATGTCCAGGCTGGTGACCAGCTCGCCGCACTCAGGCTCAACGATGGAGAGCCCTTCTGCGCTCAGCAGCTTCTCGATCTTGCCGAAGAGCAGGAAGAGTTCGTCGTACTTGACCGTACCCAGGCCGTTGACGATTGCCACCACGCGGTCGCCGGCGTCGTCGGGCTTGTCTGCCAGAAGCTTGGAGACCAGCAGTTCGGCGAGCTCGGACGCGGTGGGCATCGGGTGCTCGGAGATGCCGGGCTCGCCGTGGATACCCAGGCCGAGGGACATCTGGCCGGCCGGAACGTGGAACAGCGGTTCCTTGGCACCGGGCAGCGTGCAGCCGTCAAAAGCCACGCCGAGGGAACGGGTGCGGTAGTTGGTCTTGATGGCCAACCGCTCTACCTCATCCAGGTTCAGGCCCGCTTCCGCGGCGGCACCGGCGATCTTGAAGACGGTAAGGTCCCCGGCGATGCCCCGGCGCTTCTCCAGCTGGTCAATCGGGGCGCTGGCGATGTCATCGGTCACGGTGACGGTGCGGGTCTCAATGCCTTCCGCGTTGAGGCGAAGCTGTGCCTGGCCAAAGTGCAGCACGTCGCCTGCGTAGTTGCCGTAGCTCAGCAGGACGCCACCGCCGGCGTTTGCGGCCTTGGCTACGCGGTAAACCTGCCCGGCTGCCGGGGAAGCGAACATGTTGCCGCAGGCTGAGCCTGCTGCCAGGCCCGGACCCACCAAACCGGCGAATGCCGGGTAGTGTCCGGAACCGCCGCCAACCACCAGTGCTACCTGGCCGGCGGGAACTTCGGTGGAACGGACCACGCCGCCGTCAACGCGGGCAACGTAGTTGCGGTTCGCAGCTACGAAGCCGTCCAAGGCATCGTCGGCGAATTCTGCCGGGTTGTCGAAGATCTGCGTCATTCCTAGACTCCTGCGAACTGGGTAGTTGCGGGCTGCTGGCGGCCCTGGGCTACCTTGCTCTGGCCCAGTGCGTAGCCGTCGTTCTTGGGGAGGACGTGGCGGCGCAGGTAATCCTGGTTGCTGGCGGTGACGCTCAGGCCGTCTCCGCCGTAGTGCTCAACGCAGAGGATGCCCTGGAAGCCCACGGACAATGCGTACTTGAAGGCCTCGCGGTAGTTGATGAGGCCGCTTTCCATGGGGGCAGGCATGGTGATGTAGCTGTCGCGGGCAACATCCTCGTCGCGGATGTAGTTCTTCATGTGCCAGTAGTTGGAGTACGGCAGGGTCTTGTGGACAAGCTCGCGCCAGTCCTCGATGGGACGGTGCAGGCGGATCAGGTTGCCAAGGTCGGGGTTCAGGCCGACGTTGTCCAGGCCGATGTCCTGGACCAGCTGCACGGAGGAATCGCCGGTGCCGAGGTAGGTGTCCTCGTACATCTCCAGGGAGACCAGGATGCCTGCTTCAGCGGCGTGCTTGCCGATTTCACGGATGCGGGAGACTGCGTTGCCCCACGCTTCCTTGTCACCAACAGGATCCTTGTAGCCTTCCACGGTCCAGAACCACAACTGCTTCTGCTGTTCCGGGGTGATGGCCTGGTGGAGACCGATGGAAACCACTTCGCAGCCAAGCTCTGCTGCGGCGTCAATGGTGCGGTGGCTGTAAGCCAGGTTGTCTTCCCAGTCGCGCTCGTGGATGACGCTGCGGCGGATCGCGGAGATCACCGGGATCCCGACGCCAACTTCGTCAGCGGTCTGCTTGAACTCGGCCAGGCGCTCCTTGCTCAGGTCGCCGGGACGGACCCAACTGTCCGTGAGGTCTGCGTTGGCAAAACCGGCGTCCTTGACTTCTTGGAAGACCGAGGCCCAAACGGAAGCGTCGGCGTCGTTGACCTGCTGGCCCGAAGCATCCGTGCCCGGGAACTGCAGGAGGGCCGCGGTGATGGGCCAGTTTTCGGCGGTGTACGCCATGATGATCACTCCTTCGTGGAATCCTGTTTCCTATAGGATTTACGAATAAGTTAACGCTGTCAACCCTGAATGCGTAACTTCCTAGATCCTATATGTCATACAAATGTTTGTGAAGCCCGTCACGGGATCAGGAGAGCGGCGTCATAGGCGTCCGTGAGGTGCGGAAACACGCTGCGTGAGGGCGCCTGGCGGCGTGCGGCGTGCGGCCCCGCAGAATCAGGGACGCTGGAAAAATTCTTATGGCTTCCCTGACCCCGGGCAGGGACTGACGGACCTCAGTCTTCGGGCGCGTCAGCCATCGCACGGCCCCGCACGTTCTCTACGTGCTTGGTCATGGCTGTGGCAGCGGCTTCAGGATCGCCGCTGAGCAGCGCGTCAAGCACTGCCTGGTGTTCGGCGATCGCCTGTTCGGCGTCGGTAATGCCCACTCCCCCGAACAGCCGGAACCGCTGGATCTGCCCGCCCAAGGTGTTGTAGGCCGCAAGGAGGAACTGATTGCTGGCCTGGGCTGCAATCAACTGGTGGAAACGTTCGTCTGCTTCGAGGTAGCTGCGGTACTCCGCAAAGCTCCCACCGCGCGGAGCTGTCCGCAGGTCCTCGACGGCCTGCTTCAAGGCTGCGAGTCCGTCAGGGGTCATCCGCGAACAGGCCAGGCGGGCATTGACAGGTTCAATGGAAAGCCGGGCTTCCATCAATTCCGCGAAGTCCTCGCGGGTGAAAACGGGGGCCACCCGGTACCCCTTGAGCGCCACCCGACGGACCATCCCCGTATGCTCCAAACGTGCCAACGCTTCGCGTACGGGGGTAGGTGAGACTTCGAGTTCCCTGGCCATGCCGTCGATGCTCACAGCCGCTCCGGGCTCGAGCCGGCCATCCATCAACCACTCGAGCAGGGCCTCGTAAACGTGGTCGGCAAGGACCTGCCGGCTCACGGGAAGGCCGGTACGGACGGAGCTCGGGGAAGCTGCAGGCATGAGCAAATCCTATAGGAATGCCTCCAAGGAAGGGAGGAGGACGCCCGGACGGACCCATTCCCCAGCTATTACCCTGCTATCCCCCAGCGTCACATTTCGTCCGCACGCCCCCAACTAGGTAGCAGCAGAGCGCGTTTAGACGGCTCTAAACGCGCTCTGCTGCGACCCAGTTGGGTGCCGGGTTAGTGGGGTGCCGGGTTAGTTGGCGTAGAACGGGTAGTCGGTGTAGCCCTCCGCGCCGTCGGCGTAGAACGTGGCGGCGTTCGGTTCATTCAAAGGCAGGCCTTCGCGCCAGCGGCGGGCAAGGTCCGGGTTCGCGATCGCGGGACGGCCCACCACCACACCGTCAGCAAGGCCATCGGCAACAAGCGCGACGGCTTCCTCGCGCGTGGTGATCTCGCTGAACCCGGTGTTCACCAGGAACGTGCCATTGAAGCGTTCACGCAGGTCCTGGACCAGGGCACCCTTGGGATCGTGGTGCAGGATGCTGAGGTATGCCAGGTTAAGCGGCGCAATGGTGTCAACCAAGACCTCGTAAGTGGCCCGGACGTCCGCGGCATCGGTCTCTGCGATTCCTTGCACGTTGTGCTCGGGCGAGATACGGATGCCCACGCGGTTGGCGCCGAGGGCCTCCACTACGGCGTTGACCGTTTCGATGACGAAGCGTGCCCGGTTTTCCGGCGAGCCACCGTAGCTGTCCGTGCGGACGTTGGAGTTCGGAGCGAGGAACTCGTGAAGGAGGTAACCATTGGCGGAGTGCAGCTCCACGCCGTCGAATCCTGCCTCAATAGCGTTCCTGGACGCTGTGACGATCTCCTGGAGCACGCCGGGAAGTTCGTCAGTGCGCAGCTCGCGGGGAACCGGGAAGGGCTGCTTGCCGTTGGGCGTACGGACATCGCCGTCGATCGCTACGGGGCTGGGGCCAACAATTTCATGCCCGCCAGTGATGTCGGCATGGGAGACGCGGCCGCCATGCATCACTTGGGCGAAGATCCTGCCGCCTTCAGCGTGGACCGCATCAGTCACCTTCTTCCAGCCGGCGATCTGCTCCTCGGTGACCAAGCCGGGCTGGCCGGTGTAGGACTGGCCGGCGGGCGTCGGGTAGGTGCCTTCGCTCACGATCAGGCCCAACGAAGCCCGCTGGCGGTAGTGCTCTGCAATGAGGTCATTCGGCACGCCGTCCAAGCCTGCACGCAGTCGGGTCAGCGGGGCCATGACAAGGCGGTTGGGAAGTTCAAGCTCACCGAGTGCCAGCGGGGAAAACAGCATGCGCAGTTCCTTTCAGAGTGAATCGGGTTCACCCTCGGCAACTGAGCGGCGTCTGCAACTATTCCGTCATGAGTCGCAAGTCACACCGGCGACTCCCCCTCTTTCCATCCCTCTCTCACATACCAACGGGTTTTGCGCATTGCTCTGTCACCTGATCGGGTTAGAGGCCGCTCCCCTATCCGCCCGGCGCACCCCGTGTGACTTCCCGCCGCTCCCCTATCCGCTTGACGCACCCGTGGTACCGGACGCGATGGGCGGCAAGGCGTGCGCCGCGACCGGAGCCCGGCCAGCCGATAAAGTTCGACGGCGGCACTCGGCGAGCGCCGCCGTCGAGCCTTCCGCTGCGGGACGTGAAAGAGCAACCCACGAAAACGGGCGGGAAGTGATAGAGCAACCCACGAAAACGGGCGGGAAGTGATAGAGGGACGTGCTACTGGTTGACCTCGCGCATGGCCTCGTCGAAGCACTCGCACAGGGCAAGCACGGCGACGAGGTGCGCTTCTTCGGCGTGCGGCGGATCCGTATTGATGTTAACGGCCTCGTTGACGGCCTGGGCCAGGTCCTTGGATTCCCTGCCGGTGAGGGCCCACACCTTGGCGCCGGCTTTCTTGGCAGCTGATGCGGCGTCCCGGAGATCGTCCGTGATGCCCTTGGCAGCCAACAGCACCACGACGTCGCCCCGGTTGACCAACTCCGGGATCTGGCCGCTGATGGTTTCCCCGGCTTCCTTGTGGGCCACGATCGCCCTGAAGGTGCCCGGGTTGCCGTCGGGATGGTGGGCGGCATCGTGGGCTGTAAGTTCGGAGGCGAAGCGCTGGGCCTCATGGGCTGAGCCGTCGCTGCCGGCAGCAAAGACCTTGGCGCCGCGAAGCCTGGCCCGGGCCAACTCTTCACCCCACTCGGCAAGGCGTGAAGACTCGCGCCGCAACGCTGCCACGGCCGGACCGATCTCGCCAAGATGGCTGAGGACTACGTCTACTGCGTGCCTGTTTGGCTTTGCGTCGCCCGACCGCACCGTTTGTCCTGTTCGCCTCACCACGATGCTCACTTCCCTGCCCTCCAGAGTCTTGTTCGAAAACTAGGCGTTCCTGTCGCCGTCCCGCACAGAACCGTCCCGCACAGAACCGTCCCGCACCGAACCGTCCCGCACCGAACCGTCCCGGTCGCGGGCTGCCCCGTCATTGGCGGCTTCGCGGTGCGAGCGGTCCCGGGTCAGGCGGTGGCCGTCGTGTTCGGCGTTCTGGACGCGGGCGTCGTGTTCGGGGACATCGGCGTCCCGGGAGGAGCCGTTGCCGCGGGTGTTGGCATCAGGGTCAAGTTTGTCTGCGTGGCGCAGGTGCTCTTCAACGCGGCCGCTCGCTTCCTTGGCTTTGGCTGAGTTGCGCTCGGCTTCGCGGCGGAGGCGGTTCGCCTCGGCTTCGGCCTGGACAGCAGCGGCCTCGGCCTGCGCGGACTCCACCTTGGCCTGATGTGCGCTGACCGCCTCTTGGTCTGCCTTCTCCCGCAGGTCGAGGGCGCGTTGGCGGTTGGCTTCGGCCCTCTTTTTGCGCCCCACCATCAGCGCGATGATGATCGCGGCTATGACGACGACGGCCACTACGATAATCAGTACTATTTGCCCGGTATCCATGTGGATTGCCTCCTTGGTGAACGGCTTGGGTGGTTTTCGAGTGTCTTAGGCCGGGAGTTCCATGCGGAATCCGCAGGTGCACTGCAGCACCCGGGTTTCCAGGTACACGTCCATGAGGGCCTCTTCGTCCTCTTCGGTGGACAGGGGCGTGTAGATGCTCCGGGCCGATGACCGGGCGAACTTCATGGGCTCGCCGCAGTGGATGTACTCGCCGTGCACCTTGAGCAGGCCGGACAGGTCGGCATGCTTGCGTGGAACGCCGTCGGGAACCAGCGGATTCTCTATGATTGACAACTGCCCACTCCTCGTCAGTTCAGTTCGATATGTTGTGCCTTACATCATATTAACCTATTTATCAGGTTGCTTACTAACGATTTGGACGCAATTGTCCGCCGACAGCGGCACGCAAGCTCCGCCGTCGTCATTCGGTGGTCAGCTGCCGGTAGCCTCCGGATGCTCGCGCGCCCGCTTCTCCTCCGGCGATTCACCGCTCTCATCCGGAACAAACGTGGGGTCGACTTCGGTGGTGAAGTCACCGCTTCCGGGCTCGCTGTGGGGAGGTTCGACGCCAGCCGGTTCAGTCGGTTGCTGCGGTTCGGCGGGTGCTCGCTTCTGTTCGTTCGGTTCTCCGCTCATGGCCTCAATCTATGACGGGGGCCAAGGGGTGTCGAGGCCCGCCGTCCCTTGTGCGGGTCATCCAACTCTGTTTGGCTGGGATGGTCTCCTGCAGCGTGGGACACCTCCAGCCAAAAGCAGGGAGAGCACCGGTATGAAAGCAGTGACGTGGCAAGGCAGGCGCTCATTGAGCGTCATCGAAGTCCCCGATCCAACTATTCAGGAACCAACGGACGTGATCGTCAGGATTACGTCCACGGCCATTTGCGGCTCCGACCTGCACCTCTACGAGGTCCTCGGCCCCTACATGCATAAGGGCGACGTGATCGGCCATGAGCCCATGGGCATCGTGGAAGAAGTGGGCCCGGAAGTCCACAGGCTCAAGAAGGGCGACCGTGTTGTGGTGCCCTTCAATATCTCCTGCGGCCGCTGCTATATGTGCAACCAAGGCCTGCAGTCCCAGTGCGAGACCACCCAGGTCAAGGAGAAGGGTTCCGGGGCTGCCCTCTTCGGCTATTCCGAACTCTACGGCTCCGTGCCCGGCGGCCAGGCGCAGTACCTGCGCGTGCCCTTCGGCGACTACGGTCCGGTTAAAGTCAGCTCCGACCTTCCCGACGAACGGTATTTGTTCCTCTCCGACATCCTGCCCACCGCATGGCAGGCAGTGGAATACGCCAACGTCCCCGACGGCGGCACGCTGGCGGTCCTGGGGCTGGGACCGGTGGGGCAGTTCGCTGCCAGGATCGGCAAGTACAAGGGCTTCCGGGTGATCGGCGTGGACCCTGTTCCGGAGCGGCGCGCAATGGCCGAAGCCCACGGCATCGAGACCATGGACTACAGCCCGGATGTTGCCGGGCAAATCAAGGAAGAGACCGTGGGCCGCGGACCGGACTCCGTGGTTGACGCGGTGGGCATGGAAGCGCATGGCTCCCCCGTCGCATCCTTCCTCCACAAGGCCGTGTCCTTGCTGCCGGACAAACCGGCACAGGTGGCCATGGAGACCATGAGCGTGGACCGCCTTGCCGCGCTTCACACCGCGGTGGACCTGGTCAGGCGCGGTGGGACCATTTCACTGAGCGGCGTATACGGCGGCCAGGCCGATCCGATGCCCATGCTGACCATGTTCGACAAGCAGATCCAACTGCGCATGGGCCAGTGCAATGTGCGCAGCTGGACGGACCAGCTGCTGCCCCTGGTGGAAGACGACGCCGATCCCCTGGGAGTCATGCACCTGGTGACCCACACCGGTGGACTTGACGACGCTCCCGAGCTCTACGAGAAGTTCCAAAAGAAGCAGGACGGCTGCATCAAGGTGGTGCTCAAGCCGTAGGTCTTCGCGCTCCAAAATCCGGGGGACTGCTTTGTGCCGACCCTCCAAAATCGGCCACGCGTCCCCCGGATAGCGTCGAGTCCATGACCATCGACGCAACGCATGAAGCCACTGGTTACGCCATTCTGGACCTCGCAAAGGACCAAGTCCTGGAGCGGGGCGAAGGACTCACCGAGGATCAGCTTGTAGAGATCCTCCAACTCCCGGACGACGCCATTCCGGCCGCCCTGCAGCTGGCCCACGAGGTGCGCCTCAAGCATTGCGGCGAGGACGTCGAGGTGGAGGGAATCATCTCCATCAAGACCGGCGGATGCCCGGAGGACTGCCATTTCTGCAGCCAGTCGGGCCTGTTCGACTCTCCCGTGCGCGGAGTGTGGTTGGACATCCCCGAACTGGTTAAGGCAGCCAAGGAGACTGCCGCTACGGGAGCCACCGAGTTTTGCATCGTCGCCGCGATGCGCGGTCCGGATATCAAGCTGATGAACCAGATCAAGTTCGCGATCGACCGCATCAATGAGGAAGTCGACATCAACATTGCCTGCTCCTTGGGCATGCTGACCCAACGCCAGGTGGACCAATTGGCTGAATGGGGCGTCCACCGGTACAACCACAACCTGGAGACCGCACGCAGCTACTTCCCGCAGGTGGTCACAACGCACAGCTACGAAGAGCGCTTGGACACGTGCCGAATGGTCAAGGAAGCAGGCATGGAACTGTGCTGCGGCGCCTTGATCGGGATGGGCGAAAGCCTTGAACAACGGGCAGAGCTGGCCGCGCAGCTTGCCGCCCTTGAACCGCACGAAGTCCCCCTGAACTTCCTCAACCCCAGGCCCGGAACCCCGCTGGAAAACCAAGGCATCATGGACGGCAAGGATGCGCTCCGGGCCATCGCGGCGTTCCGCCTGGCGATGCCGCGCACTGTCCTGCGTTACGCGGGAGGCCGCGAGTTGACCCTCGGCGACCTCGGTACCCGTGAAGGGCTCCTGGGCGGCATCAACGCGGTGATCGTGGGCAACTACCTGACCACCTTGGGTCGCCCCGCAACAGCCGACCTCAACCTCCTGGTGGAGCTCAACATGCCCATCAAGGAACTCCAGAAGTCGCTGTGAACAGCGCGGCCCTGCAAGTAACCACCTACTGCGGCCACTGCGGGGGTGAAGCCACCGGCGCCGCAAGCACCCACGGCGAGCGCCCGACGTCGGAGGCTCACGTGCCCTGCCTCCGGCAGTTGGTGATGGAACCGCCGCGCTATTGCACCGTGTGCCGACGCCGGATGAAGGTCCAGGTGACGCCGCTGGGGTGGACCGCGGAGTGCTCCCGCCACGGTGTGGTCCGGTGACGGCCTCGGCAGCAGCACGGGGACACCGGAACGGGGCCGACACCACGGCGGTGCGGTGAAGCCGGCGCTACTGTTGAGGGATGGGCGAGAGCCGGGATTTGCTGACACCGGAGCAGCGCAGCCGCAACATGTCCCGGATCCGGGGCAAGAACACCAAGCCGGAGCTGCTGGTCCGCAGCATCCTGCACGCCAAGGGGTACCGTTACCGGCTTCACGGGCGCGCGGGCACGACGACGCTCCCGGGCCGGCCGGACCTGGTGTTTGCCGGCCGCCGCAAAGTGATCTTCGTGAACGGCTGTTTTTGGCATTTCCACGACTGCAAGGCAGGGCGCCATGCGCCGGCAGCAAATGCGGAGTTCTGGGCGGCCAAACGCACAAGGACCCGCGAGCGCGACTCCCTGCAGCGCGAACAGCTGGAGGCCTCCGGGTGGGAATCCCTCACGGTGTGGGAGTGCGAACTCAAGGACCGCGGCGAGCTGGAAAGCCGGTTGACGGCCTTCCTTGAGGGCGGAAGCCAGCGCCTGGCAGCTCCCCTGGATTCGCCGGAACGGTCCCCCGCCGCGGGTGATCAAGACTGGCTCTGAGTCCGCTCAAGATTGGATCAAGCTTTCACTTTGGGGCACGTGCGCTGTTCGGCTGGTCCTACTGTTGAATCGTGAATCCATTGTTCGGCAGCGGCGGGAGGAGTCTGGTGTCAGAGTATGACGAATGCACAGACTCCCTGGTGGATCGCTCGGTCCTCACCGAACTCCGGGCCGACGTCGGCGGCGACCAAGCGATCGTCAACGCGTTCGTCCGCAACTACGTGGCGATGCTGCCGTGGCGGGTGGCCCGGCTTCATCATGCCTTGGACAACCTGGACCTGGACGAGGCAATGGACGCTGTGCTCAGCCTCAAGACGTCCAGCCACATGGTGGGAGCGGTCTGCATGCGGCGGCTCGCCGCGGAACTGGAAATCGGGATGAAGCTGCTCCGCGGCGCGGAGCAGCTGGCCGACCTGACGCCCTTGGTGGATGAGATCGATGCCTTCGTCTTCGGCACCATCAGCCAGCTGGAATCATCATTTTCCTGAAATTTTTTACTTTGCTGAAGAAAACCATTGACTCGCTAAAAATCTTCACTATAGTTGTGTGAGTTAGCTCACCAACGAAGGATGCGGCAATGACCACCGAGACTCCTGCTCCCCCGGCCACCAGCGAACTCCTGGCCACCGTGGGAAACAAGGTGCGCACCATGCGTAAGGCGAAGGGCATGACCCTGGCCCAACTCTCGGACATTACCGGCCTTAGCCAAGCAATCGTCAGCCAGATCGAACGCGGCATGGCCAACCCGTCCTTCACCACGTTGGCGCAGCTGGCCCATGGCCTGGACATCCCCGTAGGGAGGTTCTTCATTGGCCAGGACGAATCAAGGTCACCCGTCGTCCGCAAAGCGGACCGGCGGAACCTGCAAAACGTCACCCGGGAATCGGTCGGCGAGGCAGTCCACGAGCTGCTGACCCCCAACCGGGACGGAAGCATCGAGGCGCAGTGGATCAGTACGCCCCCAGGGCACGACACCAGCGCCACCCCTTTCACACACAGCGGTGAAGAGTTCTGCTACATCATCTCGGGCCGTAAGGACGTCTATTTGGACGGCGTCTGCTACAGCCTCGAAGAGGGCGACTCCATCACCTACTCCTCAGAAATCCCCCACTGGTACAAGAACAGCTACGAAGAGGTATGCGTAGCCATCTGGGTCAACGCACCACACGCGTGGTAACGCACCCGCCCTCGGGCGGGCCAGGCGTTTTCCCTTAACTGTCCGGACACGAACCCGTGGCCGCTGACACTCCTTGCCACTTTCGCATCAGGCGCTTCCTCCAACAGGCGTCCCTGCGTCATACCCTTTCACGCCCTCTCCGGCGTCAGCGTAAGGAAATTTCCATGCTCGACATCCAAACGGACAATGCCGTCCCCGCACCAAAGCCCATCACCGACTCCCGTTCCAAGAACGCCGGGTTCACACCCGAGGTCCGCAAAGGACTCCTTGGCCTTGGCCTGGGAAACGCCCTTGAATGGTACGACTGGATGGTCTTCGGACTCTTGTCAGCCTTCATTGGACCGAACTTCTTCCCCGGCACCGAACCCCTGTCCGCAACCCTGAACGCCTTGGCCGTGTTCGCCGTCGGATTCGCCTTCCGCCCGTTGGGCGGCATCCTGCTGGGAACCCTCGCAGACCGCATCGGCCGGCGCCGGGTGATGTTGCTGTCCATCATGCTGATGGCCGGCACCACCCTGGTCATCGCCGTCACCCCCAGCTACGCCACCATCGGCGCCTGGGCGGGCATCATCCTGGTGGTGTGCCGCATCCTGCAGGGCATCTCCACCGGCATTGAAGCTCCCCTCTCCACCTCCCACGCCGTGGAACTGGCGCCGGAAGGCCGTGAAGGCTACGTCGCCGGCATCATGTCCTTCTACGTCAACATCGGCATCCTCATGGCCTCCCTCGTGAGCTTCCTGTGCAGCCTCGTGCTCGGCGCCGCAGCCATGGGCGAATGGGGATGGCGCGTGCCGTTCATCATCGGAGCCCTCTTCGGCTTCGTGGTCCTCTACCTGCGGCGCTCCCTTCCGGAGACCCTCAAGGAAGAGGAAATGGCCACCAACACCCCGCGCACCGTCTGGAAGGGCGTCAGCAAGCACTGGCTCTCCGTCCTGGCCATCATCTTCGTGGTCGGCGCAGCGCAGGCCTACAACTACGCCTGGAACGTCGGACTCCCCAGCGCCGCACGCAGCGGCTTCAAGGAAGACCCCACGGCCGTCTTCGCCCTCACCACCATCCTGGGCGTCATCCTCGTGGTGGGTTCCTGGGTGGTCGGCAAGCTGGCTGACGGCAAGGCAATGTCCAAGTGGTTCCTGGTCACCCGCGTCCTGGCCATCCCGGCCGTGTTCCTGATGCTGCTCTACGTACAGCCGGGCATCGGCGGCTTCGCAGCAGTCCTCCTGGGCGGCTCGATTGTCCTGGTCCTCAACATGACCCTCTACAACGTGGTCAGCTCCTCCCTGATGCCCAAGAACATCCGCGGCACCGGCGTCGCCCTCGGCTACGGAATCGGCGTGGCGATCTTCGGCGGCACCGCCTCCTACCTCCTGGTCTGGTTCCAGTCGCTGAACCTCACCTGGATCTTCCCGGTCTACGTGGCCGTCCTGTCCATCCTCAGCATCGTTTTCTACATCGCCGCACGCCGCACCAACGGCATCCACGTCGGCAAGTAAGGACTGAAAAAATGAACTCCCTCGAACTCGCCACCACGACGGCGGACCTCAAGGCGCCCGTGATCTCCCGCTCCGATGTACTGGTGGTCGGCGGTGGCCCCGCAGGCGTGGCAGCCGCAGTCACCGCGGCCCGCTCCGGCGCCAAGGTCACCTTGCTGGAACGCTACTCCTCCCTGGGTGGCCTCGCGTCCGGCGGCATGGTGCTGGTCCTCGACGACATGATCAACGGCCAGGAAATCACGGTCACGGGCATCGTCTCCGAGTACGTCGAACGCCTCCAGAAGCTGGGCCTCGCAATCGTCCCGCCGGCAGATGACCGCAAGACCTCCGAGGAACTGTGGAACAAGTGGGGCCGCTACGGCACCTTCGACTTCCACTCCCACACCAACCCCAAGCCCATCTGCTACGCCGCAGCCTTCGATCCCGACGGCTGGAAGCGCGTCTCCAACGACCTCGTCCGCGAAGCAGGCGTCGATCTTCGCCTGCACTCCTGGTTCTCCCGGCCGATCGTGGACAACGGCGTCATCAAGGGCGTCATCTGCGAAACCAAGCTCGGCCCGCAGGCCTTCACGGCCGACGTCGTCATTGACACCACCGGCGACATTGACGTTGCCTCCCGTGCCGGCGCCAGCTACGCCAAGGACAACTACCTCACCACCCTCGTCTTCCGCCTCGGCAACGTGGACACCAACGCGGCCGAAGCCTTCGAACAGGCCAACCCGAAGGAAGCACGCGCCATCAACCGCAAGATCAAGCGCATCCTCGGCGGCGCTTGGGAACTGTGGTGGCTCAAGACCCCCGTGGAGGGCGTGGTGTGTTGCAACGCCCCGCACATGACCGGCTTCGACGGCGTGGACCCCGCGGACATGACCGCAGCCGAGTTCGCAGCCCGCGACAAGATCTCCGAAGCAGTGGACTACGTCCGCGCCCACCTGCCCGGCTTCGAGAAGTGCTACATGCTGGACGTCGCTTCCCAGATGGGCGTCCGCCAGACCCGCCTCCTGCAAGGCGAGTACGTCATGACCAAGGACGACGTCACCCAGCGCCGGCACTTCGCCGACACCGTGGCCCGCGGACGCGACTACTACTACCCCTACCGCTCGCTCCTGCCCAAGGAAGTGGACCAGCTCCTCGTGGCCGGCCGCCACTACTCCGCCACCCCCGAGGCGCAGAAGATGTCCCGCGAGATCCCGCCCTGCATGGCCATGGGCCAGGCAGTAGGCGTCGCGGCAGCCCTTGCCGTGGAAAACAACATCCTGGTCCGCGACGTCGCGGCAGCGGACATCCAGCTCGGCATGCGCCGGCACGGTGCGGACCCCGGTGACGTCCCGTCGTCGAACGCCACCGTCGACTCCGAAGCAGCGGTACTGGCATGAGCCTCATGACTGTGGACCAGACCGAAACCGACCAGGCAGAACGCACGACGGCGGAACACACCGCCGCGGGCCCGGCACCAACGCCCCTCCCGCTGGAGGGCGTCAAGATCGTGGACTTCACCCAGGTGTTCATGGGCCCGTCCTGCACCCAGCTGCTGGGCGACTACGGCGCAGACATCATCAAGGTTGAGCGTCCCGGAGCCGGAGACATCTCCCGCAACTCCTTCCCGGACCAGGACGGCCAGGACAACCCGATCTTCCTGTCCATCAACCGCAACAAGCGCAGCGTCTCCGTGGACACCCGCACCGAAGAAGGCCGCGAAGTGCTCCACCGCCTCATGGCCGACGCGGACGTCGTCGTCAGCAACTTCCGCTCCGGGGTCATGGAACGCATGGGCTTCGGCTACGAGGACCTGAAAACGCAGAACCCCGGCATCATCTGGGCCTCCGGCACCGGATTCGGACCTGTAGGACCCTACTCCCACAAGGGCGGCCAGGACGCCATCGCCCAGGCCTACTCCGGGGTCATGTGGCGCAGGGAATCCGAGGACACCAAACCCTCCATCTACCCCACCACGCTCTGCGACTACATCACCGGCATGCACCTCATGCAGGGAATCCTTCTGGCCCTCCGCACCCGGGAAACCACCGGCGTGGGCCAAAAGGTGGAAGTGACCATGTACGACTCCATGCTGCACCTGCAGATGCAGGAAGCGTGCATGCAGCTCAACCGCGGCTACGAGGTCAACTGGGGCGCCATGCCGCTCTCCGGAGTCTTCGAAACCACCGACGGCGCCGTGTGCATGGTGGGCGGCTTCACCCCCGATCCCCTGGCCCGGATCTCCGACGCCCTGGACCTCGACGAGGACCTCACCGAACGCCCCGGATTCGCAACACTGGAGCAGCAGTTCAAGAACAAGCCCGCCCTCCAGGCCATCTTCCGCGAACACTTCGCCACCAACACCACCGCCTACTGGACGGCGAAACTGGAAGAACAAGGGCTGCTGAACGCCCCCGTCCATACCCTGGAACAGGCGCTCGCAGACGCGCAGACCGAGGCGAACGGCATGATCGTCGAAGCCGAACACCCCTCGGTGGGCACGGTGAAAATGCTGAACGCACCCATCCGCCTCTCGGCAACCCCGCCGTCGATCCGCCGCACGGCCCCGCGCCTGGGCGAGCACAACGTCGAGGTCCTGCTGGAGAACGGCTTCGATGAGGAAACCATCGAACGCCTGCAAAAGCTGGGAGTGCTCCGATGAGCATCACGGTCGAAGAACGGGTTGACCAGGTAACACTGGACATCACCGACGGCGTGGCAACGGTGACCATCGACCGTCAGCACGTGCTGAACGCAGTGGACGGCGCCACCCACGCACGGCTCAACGGGATCTGGTCCCAGCTGGAAAGCGATCCGTCCGTACGGGCAGTCGTGGTCACCGGTGCCGGTCCGCGTGCTTTCTGCGTCGGCGCCGACATGTCCGCCGACGCCGTGGACAAGACCGGCCTGGAGTACTGGGCCGGCCTGGACCCCAACGGCTTCGGCGGGCTCAGCCTTCGCACCACCCTGGATGTGCCCGTCATCGCCCGCGTCAACGGCTACGCCCTGGGCGGCGGCATGGAAATCGTCCTCGGTGCAGACATCGTCGTCGCAGCTTCGGACGCGAAGTTCGGTTTGACTGAACCCCGCGTCGGGCGGCTGGCGCTCGACGGCGGCATCCACCAGCTGGTGCGCCGGGTGCCCTACACCCAAGCCATGGGAATGCTGCTTACCGGACGAAAGGCCGACGCAGCGGAGATGCAGTCCATGGGGCTGGTCAACGAAGTAGTGCCCGCTGACCAACTCGACACCGCCGTCCGGCGTTGGGTGGACCAGATCCTGGCATGCGCCCCCACCTCCGTGCGCGCCGTCAAGCAGATGGTGACGCAAACGGCGCACCTGAGCGCCCAGGAAGCCCGCGGCCTCAGGCTGCCGGCATTGATGGCGGCACTGGACAGCGAAGACTCCGCAGAAGGAGTCCGCGCCTTCCAGGAAAAGCGTCCGCCGGTGTGGCCGGGACGCTAAACGTCCCCGGCACCACCAGCCCCGCCATCCCACTCAAGCAGTTCGCATCAAGCAGTTCGCATTGAAAAGGAACCACCATGCCTCTCCCTTCTGCGCCCAAAAACCGTGAATTCCTGCCCGCCGGCGTCTGGGGCGTCGTAGCAACCCCCTTCCAAGGCAGCACCCTGGACGTCGACCTGGACAGCCTCGCCGAACTCGTGGAGCACTACGGGAACATCGGGGCAACCGGCCTCACAGTGCTTGGCGTGTTCGGCGAAGCAGCCGCCCTGACGCCGCAGGAACGCCGCGACGTCCTGGAAACCGTCGTCGAATCCACCACCCTCCCCCTGGTGGTGGGCGTGACAGCACTGGCCACCCGGCCCGCCATCGAAGAGATCACGGCAGCGCAGGAGGTTGCCGGGCCACGCCTGGCCGCGGTCATGGTGCAAGCCAACTCCGCCCGGGCAGATGCGGTGATCACCCACCTCGACGCCATCCACCGGGCAACCGGGGCCAACGTAGTCCTCCAGGACTACCCGTTGGCCAGCGGAGTCAGCATCCCCACCCCCGCGCTGGCCTCCGTGGTGAACGCCTGCGGGTACGTCATCGCCGTCAAAGCCGAGGCCCCGCCCACCAGCGTGGCCATCGCGGAACTGAGTGCCGCCGTCGGGGTTTCCATCTTCGGCGGGCTGGGCGGCCAAGGCCTCCTGGACGAACTCATGGCAGGAGCCTCCGGCGCCATGACCGGCTTCTCCTACCCCGAAGCCCTGATCGCCTGCGTTCGGGCGTGGCAGGACGGCGGGTACGAGGCCGCTCAACGCGAACTGCAGCCCTACCTGCCGCTCATCAATTTCGAGCAGCAGGCCAAGGTGGCACTGGCCATCCGCAAGGAATGCCTCCGCGAGCGCGGACTCATCAAGGACTCCGGCGTCCGGGCACCCGCGGCCGCCTTCCCCGAAGCCTTGCGTGGCTCCATGGCCGTGCACTTGAAGGAAGCGGCGTCAGCACTGGATGCCCGTACAGCAGTAGGGAGTTTCTGATGGACCTCGGAATCGCAGGCAAGACAGCACTGGTGGCCGCCTCCACCGGCGGACTCGGCCTGGCCGTGGCCCGGGCGCTCGCCGCCGAAGGGGTCCGGGTGGCGGTGGTCGGACGACGCCGGGACCGTGCCAAGGAGATCGTGGCCGAACTCCAGGCAGCCTACGGAAGCGGCACCTTGGGCATCGGTTCTTTGGGAACCAGCGGCTTTGACGCGGTGGCCATCGAAGCGGACCTCGGCACCCCGGAGGGCATCGGGTCCGCGGTGGACCAGACCGTGGCCAACCTCGGGCCGATCGACATCCTGGTGCTCAACGGCCCCGGCCCGAAGCCCGGTGCTGCGGCAACACTGACCTCCGAGGACATGGCCGCGGCGTTCGACCTCCTGGTCAAGCCGCATCATGCCTTGGTGTCGAAAGTCCTGCCCGGCATGCGGGAACGCCGCTGGGGCCGCATCCTTGCGATCGGTTCCAGCGGAGTGACCGCACCCCTCCCCAACCTGGCAGTTTCCAACACCGGACGGGCAGCACTGGCCGGCTACCTCAAGACCCTCGCCGCCGAGGTAGCGCTGGACGAGGTCACGGTGAACCTCCTCCTTCCGGGCCGGATCGCCACCGACCGCGTCACCCAGCTGGACCAGGCCGCGGCCAAGCGACGCGGCACCACCTTGGAGGACATCCAGTTGGAATCCCGCAAGACCATCCCCGCCCGCAGGTATGGGGAACCCGCCGAGTTCGGTGCCGCTGCCGCCTTCCTGTGCAGCGCGCCGGCGTCGTACATCACCGGAGTCGCGCTCAGGTGCGACGGCGGCCTCATCCGCAGCCTCTGAACCCCACCACGTTAGGACCATCATGACTTCCACAACTCTGGATACTGCCCTCACCGCCGAGGCCACCCTCACCGCCCAGCACCTCATCAACGGCCAATGGCTCGGCGAAGGCGTCACCCGGCGCATGAACCCCGCCCGTCCGGATGAGCTCGCAGCGCTCTCACCCAGCGGGAGCGCCGAGGACGTCGACGCCGCCATCACCGCCGCCGCCGCTGCCCAGCCCGCGTGGGCTGCGCTCCCGGCCCCCTCCCGTGGCGCCATCCTCCTTGCCGCCGGGAACCTGCTAATCGAACGCCAGGGGGCCATCGCCGAAGACCTGGTCCGGGAAGAAGGCAAGACCCTGGCAGAAGCCAAGGGCGAAGTGAAGCGCGCCTCGGACGTCCTGCGCTTCTTCGGCTCCCTCGGCTGGGCTGCCACCGGCGAAGTCCTGCCCAGCGGACTCCCGGACACCACCATCACCACCCGCCGCGAAGCCCTGGGCGTTGTAGGCCTGATCACGCCCTGGAACTTCCCCATCGCCATTCCTGCGTGGAAGACCGCACCGGCCCTGATCAGCGGCAACACCGTGGTGATCAAACCGGCTGAGCTCACTCCCCTCTCCGCCACCCACCTCGCCCGGGCGTTGCAGGACGCAGGCCTCCCTGCCGGCGTGTTCAACGTCGTCCACGGCAAGGGCCGGGTTGTTGGTGACGCACTGGCCCGCGATCCCCGCATCGCCGGGCTGTCCTTCACCGGTTCCACCAACGTGGGCCTGGGATTGCAGGAAATCCTCAACGCCCGCCGTGCCCGGGTGCAACTGGAAATGGGCGGCAAGAACGGCGTCCTGGTCCTCGACGACGCCGATCCCCGCAAGGCCGCGCAAGTAGTGGCCGCCGGAGCATTCGGACTCACCGGGCAGGCATGCACGGCAACCTCGCGGGTATACGTTACCCCCGGGATCCGTGCAGCGTTCCTTGACGCGTTGGTGGCCGAAGCCGCCGCTTACAGCACCGGTGACGGCCTGGCGGATGGCACGCGGATGGGCGCCGTGGTGAGCAGGCAGCAATTCCAGCAGGACCAGGCAGCGGTGCGCACCGCCGTCGAACGCGGCGCAAGCCTCCTGCACGGCACTTACGACGGCGACCCCTCCGGCGCGCTGCTCTTCCCGGCGGCGGTGCTCACCGACCTGCCCTCGGACGACCCCGCAGTCACGGAAGAGATCTTCGGGCCGGTAGTGGCCGTGCTGGAAGTTCCCGACTACGAGGCAGGCCTTGCCGCCGTCAACGACTCCCGCTACGGACTCACCGCCGGCATCTGCACCGATTCCCTCGCCCTCGCCACGGACTTCGCCGCCCGTGCGCAGGCCGGCGTGGTCAAGGTCAACCGGCCCACTGCTGGCCTGGACCTCAACGTCCCGTTCGGCGGGGTCAAGGACTCCTCCACCAACACGTTCCGCGAACAAGGACGGTCCGCCCTGGACTTCTTCACGTGGGGCAAAACCGTCTACACGGGCGTGTAGCCCGTCATGAGTTACGTGATCGCGCAGCCCTGCGTGGATGTGAAAGACAAGGCATGCATCAACGAATGTCCTGTCGATTGCATCTACGAGGGCGCGCGCTCCCTCTACATCCATCCTTCCGAATGCGTGGACTGCGGAGCGTGCGATCCCGTGTGCCCCGTGGAAGCCATCTACTTCTCGGAGGACGTCCCGGATGAATGGGCAGACTACGTCCGGGCCAACGCGGAGTTCTTCGATGACGGCCCCGGGCGCTCCCTGCCGGACACGGACCACCCGGTGATCGCAGCGGAACCCGCCCGCGTCCCCGTCGCCTGACCCGTCCCCTCCCCTCCCCTCCCCAACTAAGTCGCAATTGTGCGCGTTTTGAGCCGTCAAAACGCGCACAGCTGCTACCCAGTTGGGTGAGCGGGGCGGGGCTTAGTTGTTGTGGACTGCCGGGGCCAAACGGTAGCCGACGCCGCGGACTGTTTCCAGCCAGCGCGGGCTTTGGATGCTGTCCCCCAGCTTTTTGCGGAGGTTGCCCATGTGGACCTCCACGGCGCGTTCGTCCGCGTCGCTGACGTAACTGCCGACGTCGTACGGTTCGTTGCGGAGGCGGCGCGCAAGGTCAGCCTTGGTCCTCACAATCCGGCCGGTCTCCAACAGTGCCACCAGCAGGTCGAACTCGGTGCGGGTCAGCTTCAGCTCCATGCCGTTGAGGACGGCCGTGCGGGATCCGGCCGAAACGGCAAGCCCGTTGTGGGTCATCTCGGGATCGGCGGCTTCCGGGGCGTGCTTGGCGTCCGACGACGACCGCGGCCTCCGCATCATGGCCTCCACCCGGGCGCGCAGCTCGCGGGGCCGGAACGGCTTGGTGAGGTAATCGTCGCCACCGGCTTCCAAGCCCATGAGGGTGTCGAGCTCTTCGGCGCGGGCGGTGAGCATGATGATGTAGGCGTCGGAAGTCTTACGGATCTGCCGGGCCACTTCAAAACCGTCGATGTCCGGCAGGCCGAGATCCAGCGTAATAACGTCGGGATTCAATTCCCGGGCGGAGTTGACGCCGGCCGAGCCCGTGGACGCCACATGGACGTCGAAACCCGCCTGGGAAAGGACCACCCGGACCAGTTCGCGGATGTCCTGGTCGTCTTCGATGACCAGTCCCACACGTGCTTCACTCATTGCCGCCCCTCAGCCCGCTTCGATAACCCTTCGAAGTATAACCATTATGGTTAGGCTGATCTCATGAACCGTCTTCCTTCTGCCCCACCGGTGGTTAACCCATGAGCACACCCACCATGTGGGCCGTCGATGACAAGAAGAAACTGTTCATCTTCAAGCGCTCCTTCCATGAGCACAGCCTCCGGATGAGGGTGGTGCTGAGCCAGCTGCCGCTCTCGGTCTGCGTGTGCCTTTCCGCCATCCTCGTGTGGCTGTTCTTCCCGGCCACCCTCGGCAACCCGTTCTTCCTGGTGTTCCTGTTGAGCCAGGCATTCCTCCTGGCCCTTTGCATCGCCGTCCCGTGGCACAAGCTGCCCTTTGCCAGCTTCCTGGTCATCCCGATCCTGGACATCGTCTCCATCGCCTTCGGCCGCGAAGGCGGGCAGGAAGCGCTCACAGGGCTCAGCGTGCTGGTGGTCCTGCCGGTCATTTGGCTGTGCGCCTCCGGCCTTTATCCCCGGCTGGCCATCGCCCTCGCGTTCATCGGGCCTCTGACCATTGTGTGGGCGCCGCTCTTCATCCGCGGCACCTTCACCCAGCAGGACCTCACCAAGCCATTGCTCTTCCCTATCCTGATCCTTGGCATCGGGGTCTCGGTCAGCATCCTCACCCTGAGCATGGTCCGTCAACAACGGGCACTTGAGGAAAAGGACGCGGCCCTCAAATCTGCCCTCGAAGTCAGTACCAAGCAGGAGCGGCTCCTTAACACGGTCATGGAAGCGCTGCCCTTGGGCGTGGTGGCCGTTGACGGCGACGGCCACGACATCCTGATGAACCGCAGGCAGCGGCAGACGCACGCGCTGGCCACTCCCCCGGACAACGACGATCCCAACGAATCCCAGCTCCTGGTGTTCGACACGGACCGCACCACCCCGCTGCCGTCGGACCGCCGGCCCGTCCGCAGGGCGGTGCTGGGCGAGCGTTTCACGGACCAGCTGGTCTGGCTGGGATCCGGCGCCGGGCAGCGCGCATTCACTGCCAGCGCAAGGCCCATGCTTGACCCGGCCGGCAACTTCGCAGGATCCGTAGTGGTCTTCAGCGACGTCACGGAATTGGTCAATGCCTTGGCAGCCAAGGACGAATTCGTGGCCAACGTATCCCACGAGTTCCGGACGCCGCTGACCTCCATCCTCGGCTACGTCGAGCTCATCCTCGATGACCCCAACGGACTGGATCCGAAGTACCGCAAGCAGCTGGACATCGTCCGCCGCAATGCAGAACGCCTGTTGTCACTTGTCTCCGACCTCCTGGCCGTCAGGTCCGGGCAGATCGCCATCCAGCCGCACCCGGTGGATGTTTCCGAACTGGTCCGCGGCAGCGTTGCTTCGGCCGAACCCAGGGCAGCCAAAGCGGGCGTCCGCCTTTCCGTGGACGTGCCCGGGACGCTCCATGCCCGCGTGGACTCCTCCCGGATCTCCCAAGTCCTGGACAACCTCATCTCCAATGCCATCAAGTACTCACCCGACGGCGGGGACGTGGTGGTATCCGCGTGGGAAGACGAGGACCACGTCTATTGCAAGGTCTCCGACACCGGCATGGGCATCCCGCAGGATGAACAAGCGGGAGTCTTCACCAAGTTCTTCCGGGCGGACGGGGTCCGCAACAGCACCATTCCCGGCGTGGGGTTGGGCCTGCCGATCAGCAAGGCGATCGTCGAGGCCCACGGCGGCAGCATCACGCTCCAGAGTGAACCCGGGCAGGGCACCACCTTCACGGTGAAAGTGCCCGCCTAGGCTCCCTCCGGCGTCGGACGTGTCTTCCTAGGCTGCCCCGGCATCCCGCCGGCGGCCGAACACAAAGTAGCTCACCGGACCAAAGAAGTTGATGAAGGACGCAGCCCGCCAAAGGGCCTTCTTGCCCCTGATTTGCGCGTCCGGGGTCTTCGCCAGGCTCCGTTGTGCTGCAATCAGCAGCGTCAGGTTAACCGCGCTGCCCGCCATCATCATGGCCTTCTGCTTGGTGCTCAGATCACGCCAGGACTTCTTCTTCTTAGCCATCATGCCTCCATCGCACTCGCGGTTTACCTCTCAGGCTAGCCGGAGGCTCCCCGCCCCGCCACAGCCTGGCGCACCACTTCTCCCCACGACTGTTCACCGAGGTCCTCGACGGCGGCAAGGATCTCCGCCGGGGGCAGCGACAGGTCCAACGGGTACTCGATGATGTCGATGTCCGTGTTGAGGATCCGCCGCAGCTTGACCTCACCCGTCCCGGCGTAAACAAGCCACGCCGTAGGTACCCGCAAGGCCGTGCAATAGGCCAGCAATTGGTAGTGGTCAGCGTTGAGCGAGGCCCCGGTATCCCCGGCCGCCGTGTATTTGAAGTCGTACACCACCACCGGCTGACCGCCGAGGAAATGCACGGCATCCGGCCGGACCGTCAGGCGGTCGGTATCCTGCACTGCCTCGTTCAGGAGTGCCCCGTACCGCAGCCGCATTTCACCGGGATGCCGGCCCATCGCATGACGCAGGGCGGCGCCCACGAACTCCTGGAAAACCTGCCCCATGTCCACCACGAACGACGCAGACTGCTGTTTGCCCTCGCCTGCCTCGGCCGAGGCGTTGCGCAGGATCACCTCCGCAAGCCGGAGTACGGCGTGGTACCTGAGGTTCATCCGGTTGGCCTGCCACGGCGGCAGCGGCGCGCCGGGCTTGAGCCGGGTGACGGCGTCGAGCTTTCCCTTGAGCTGCCGCAAGCGGCTCAGGACGTCGGCACGCACACCGGGGACCTTGCTCATCCGGTCGAGGGCGGCGCGCAGGATGCGGTTCTCCGCGATGTCCTCGGTGAATTCGTCATAGGACACTTCCAGCGGGACCAGCATGCCGGGCCGGCGCGAGATCTGGTCCGAGATGCGGATGCGGCCCTTGACGGTCCGGAGGGATTCGTCGATGGTCAGGTAGCCCTGGAGGACGCCCCGGTTCAAGGCCTTCTCCGCCAACTGCGCCAGGGACTGCGCCAACGCGCTCCACAGATCCGGATGTTCCGTTGCCTCCACGGTGTGGTCACGGAAGCCTTGGTCGCCGGCGAAGCTCAGCAGGAACAGCAAGCGGTTCAGGCCCAGGCGGCCCTTCGGACGGACTTCCAACTGAACGGCGGCTGTCCGGACCGAACCAACTTTTCCCACAGGTTCGATCCTGTACAGGCCCATCCCCATGGGCGAAGCCTTGGCCAGGCCACTGGCGTTGATGAACGCAGCCGACTCCGGGTCAAGTTTGTCCACCACCCCACGCGAGAGCTCGTCCATGAGGATGTGCCGCACCCCCGTTGGAGTTTTTGCTGCGCTGGCCGGCGCCCGCCCGGGACGGGGCGGGATGGCGTTAGCGGGAAGCAAGACGTCCCAGCAACTGGTCCAGGCCGAAGCGTTCTTCCAGCTGCGCCCGGTTCAGTTGCCCGTGGTAGTGCTCCTCCAGCAGCGGCATGAGCTCGTACTTCCAGATCCGCCGCAGGCCCGTGGGGGTTTGGGCTGCCGGCTTCATGAAGTAGGACGGGCCGATCATGAGGTCCCTGTCCCAGTCATCGATGGCGGCATTGAGGGCATCCAGCAAATCCGCGTTGAGGGTATCCAGTCCGCGGGCTTCCAGGAACCGCCGCAGCGAACCCTTCACCGGCTCCACATTCGGGTGCAGCTCAATGAACGCGAAGCGGCGCCGGATGGCGGCGTCCATCATGGCGATGGAACGGTCCGCCGTGTTCATGGTGCCAATGATGTACAGGTTGTCCGGCAGGCTGAAGGGCTCATTCGGGCTGTACTGCAGGTAGATGCGGTCATCCCGGTATTCGAGCAGGAAGTAGAGCTCGCCGAAGACCTTGGCCAGGTTGGCCCTGTTCATCTCGTCAATGATCAGGAAGTAAGGCTTGTGCGCGTTCTCCGGCTTCGCGGCTTCCTCCGCGAGGCGGCGCAGCGGACCGGCAACCAGTTTGAAGGAAACCTGGCCGTCGTCGGTCTTGTCCGGACGGTAACCCTCGAAGAAATCCTCGTAGGCATAGGAAGGATGGAACTGCACCAGCTTGACGCGTTCGTCCGTGCTGTCCCCCGCCAGCTCCGCGGCGAGGTGCTTGGCCAGGTACGTCTTGCCGGTGCCGGGGGGACCATAGAGCACCAACTGCCGGTTCTCCTCCAACAGTTCCGCGATTTCCTTGAGCGGTTCGAGGTCCATGTGGAGCGAGGCTGCGAACTCTTCGGTCAGGGGCCGGAAGCCCTGCTGAACAACCTCGACGACGGCGGTGGGCGGGGTCTCGTCCTCGCCGTCCGTTTCTGCCTCCACCGGGAGGAGCTCCTGGAGCGCCTGGATCACCCTGGTGACGTCCACGATGATGCCGGGCGTGGACAGCTGGCGCTGTGCGTGGCGCGGCAGCTCCGTGATGGCGTAACTGTCGTCGAACCAGCGCACTTTGCGTTGGATCCGGCGGTTCTCGTGATCCGGTTCGCCCAGTACAACCCCCACGCGGACCCGCCCCGCCTGCTGGTAGAGCGTCAGGTCTCCGGGCTTCATGACGGTCAGGAAAGCGAAGACGGCGGTCTTGGTGTCCTCGCGCTCCACGTATCCAAGGTGCTTGCAGTCCTCGTCTACGGCGTGCTGGACCACCCCCGCGGTGACTCCGGCCTCCAGCGAGCGCAAGTGCTCAACGTCCAGGGTGGCTTTTTCCTCCGCCACCCAGGACGCCAACAGGTCCGCGTTGTCATGGTGTGTGCGCAGCAGCCAGGAACGGCGGCCCGGGTCTCCCACCTTCCGCCATTGGCTCACCAATTGCCGGGCATACCAGTCGATCCGCTGGCCTGCCTGCTCGTCCAGGTGGAGGCGGATGCGGTGGATGTCAGCGGTGATGTCCTCTTCGGTATCTCCCTTGGCGCCGCCCACGAGGGAAGCGAAGGCGTCCCGGATCTCGCGGCGTTCCACGTCCGCCACTACCGGCTCGAAGTAGCTGGGCCACACCAAGTATTCGATGCTGCGCCGCAGGGCGGGCTGGTCCTCGGGCGTACCTGCCGCGAGTTCGTGGAACTTGAGTGGATCGGCCAGCGCCCGGTTGATGGTCTCCGTGCTCTGGCTGTCAACGTGCTCCACGAAGCGGCACAGCCACGTCAGGTGGTCCCAGATCGTCCAGTTGAACTCCGCCGTGCGGTCCCGGATCACGCCGTGGTCCGTCATGCCTTGGTACAGCTCTTCAGGCAGCTCGACCGGCGGTTCCACCCAGGACGCCGCCTCGGCTACACGCGCGCGCTTCACACGCAGGGACTTGACCTCGTGGGCCAGCGGCAGCGACTGCAAATACAGCAGCTCGACAGCCAGAAGCTTCGCCTCGCGTGATGCGCCTTCCAGGTTCTGCCGCAGGTTGGTCATCATGGGCGCCTTGGAGTCCCCGACGCCCCGCTCCAGCCGTTCCAGCAACTCGCGGGCAGCCTCCGCTGTCCACGTCAGCGTCCGCCCGTCAATGGCTGAAGGCTTCCCTTGCAAAGCGGGCTGGAGTACGTACCAGGCAGCGTCCTCGATCTCTTTCGAGATTCCGGGGGCGCGGTCAACGGCAGGCAACACAGGGGAGGTCATTTAAGCCAACTTACCTTGTTTGGGTTAAGTCGGCATCTGGATATCCACAGGCTTCATTCAGCATTTAATGCATCCCGAATTGGTAAGCAGCAGGCACGGGTTCCCCGGCACACACCTCTTCCCACAGCGCCGCGATGGCGTCCTCTCCTTCGCGCAGATCCGGGATTTCCACGCCCGCACGGAGGATGGCCGCGGCCTCCGCTGCCCTGCCGCTCCGGGCCAGCGCAGTGGCCTTCAGGAACATCAAACGTCCGACGGCGGTGCCCTCCGTGGGAGCGGATCCGGTCAGTTCCAGCGCCATGGCCGGATCACCATGGCGAACTGCCAAGGTGGCTGCTTCCGTCAGCAACCAGGTGTTGGAGGGATTTCTCCGGACAGCCGTCCGCAGTTCAGCCAACCCCTCCTGTTCGCTGCCTGCTGCCAGGAGAACCAGCGCCAACCCCCGCCGGGCGAGCGCGATCGTCGCCGGCCTGGCGCCGTTCGATTCGAGGACGCGGCGATACTCCTCCGTGGCGCCTTCCAGATCCTGCCGGGCGTGCCGCATGGTGGCCAGGTGGTAGTGGGCCTCGGGGCTCTCCTGCCCGGCCAACAACCCTTCCCAGTCCGCCCCTGCCACAAAGGAGGGAGCGCCGTCGAACGCTTGTCCCTTCAGCAGCCCCAGCCAGGGCTCCTGTTCCTCGGTCAGGCTCTCCAACACGAACGGCGTCCCGCTTTCGGCAACCCAGCTCCGGCCGGCGCGCCGGCGCCGGGCCCGCTCAAGCGCGCCCCAGCCGCTGCCGATCCGGACCATGGTGGACGGCGGCACGTCAGCGTCGCGTATGGCTGCCGGCAACAGCGACTCCAGTTCCTCACGGGGCATCAGCGTTTCCAGACGCTCCCCGGCGTGCGCTACTGCCGCCTGCCAGTCCGTGCCGTGGGAGATCCCCGGATCCAGGCTGCCGTTCCCGTAAGCCTCAACCCAGCACCACTGGCTGCCCGCGGGCATGGCGAGGTGTTCGAACTGTGTCCGGGCCAGTCCGGCCTGGATTTCCGCGTAGGGACCGGCACCGGGGCTCAACCATTCCTGCCACCGCTTGCCGCCTGCGCCCTGGCCCCACACGAAGAGCTTCTTTCCGCGCAGCAGGTCCGTGGACAGCATGGCCAGCCCGTCGCCGTCGTCATCCGCTGCCACCACCCAACGGCGCTCCGAAGGGTCGATGTCGAAGAAGAAATCCGCGGCATGGGGACTGTTGACCAACCATGTGCCGTCATAGCCTTCGTGGTTGGTGGGTGTGACGCGGGTGATGTCCGTGGCGTAATCGCTGCTAAAGGCCTCCTCGGCAGGTGCGATCACCCGGGTCCGGTCCGTCTCCGGAATTGCAGCGTTGCTCCACCAGTACACGGGGACGTCATGATCGTTGGGATTCCGGATCCTGACGGCAGCCAAGAGCACCTCCGAATCGGCCGGAAGCCAGATGTCCACTTGGAACACCACCTCGCGGAGCCGTTCGTACTTCCACATGCGGAGGATGTGCTTGCCGTCGGACGTGTGCACGATCGCCGTATGCAAGGGATCGCAGCTGGTGGGCGAATGTCCCCGGGTGCCGATGTTCCATTCCAGGCCGCCTGCAAACCAGGCCTTCCGCAATGCGATGTTGGCGATCTGGGGTGCCGCATGGGTGTGCAGGAGCTGCTTGCCGGTGGCCTTGTCGAAAAGCTCCCAGATCCGCCCGCCCATGGACGGCAGGACAGTCGCCTTCAGCTTGCTGTTTTCAAGAACGACGGCGGTCAGCTCCCTGGGTGCGGCCGCGCGGCTGTAGCCGTCCTGCATCAGGTACGGATACACGTTGGGCACCACCCCGTAGCGGGTAGCTGCCTGCAACTCCTCCGGGACGCCCTCCCCCACGCTGTAGGGTTCCTCAAGCTCCGAACCGACCACCGGCAACGGATTCAGAGGGCCCAGCTCGGCCATGGTCAGGGTAAGGGTGCTGACTGTGATGTTGGACGATGCCACGTCATGACCCCATCGTTGCCGCATTCACTGCCGCCCTCGCTGCACGGACGGTCTCCCGGTCGGTCACCGCGTAGGCCGTAGGATCGGCACCGTCCCGGCTGCCGAGGGCGACGGCGGAATCCGCGAGCGTGGTCACGGTCCGTTTCGCGGAGAGATGCACTGCTGAGAGGCCGGCGGCGTGCATGGCCGGGATGTCGGCGAGCTTGAGCCCTCCCCCGGCCACGATTTGCATGGCGCCGGAGGCCCGTTCAACCAGCCGCGCCAGTGTGTTCAGGCCTTCCCCTGCCGTTGATTCATGTCCGGAGGTGAGGACCCGGGTGAACCCCAGATCCAGGAGGAGGTCCAACGCAGCCAAGGGGTCACGGGACTGGTCGATGGCCCGGTGGAAGGTGAGCCGGGCTTCCGGGTTCGATTCCTTTGCCGATTCAAGGAGCCGTCGAACAACCGGAACGTCCACTTCCTGTTCCGCAGTCAGCGCGCCCACCACTACCCCGGCTGCGCCTTGGCGCAGCAGATGCTTGACCTCGTGGACCATGGTGTCCACATCCGAGGCAGAGTAATGGAAATCTCCGGGGCGGGGCCGCACCAGGGCGTGGACTTCCAGCCGTCCGTCAACGTGTTCAAGGCTCGCTTCCAAGAGTCCTTGGCTGGGCGTGATGCCTCCCAGTTCCAAGCTGCTGCAGAGTTCAACCAATCCGCGCCCTCGGCTGCGGACGTGCCTGCACCGGCGGCGCTGGTCACCGCGATCTCAAGTCTCATGAGGAAACTCTAGGTCGCCCGGACTGGGCGCACCACGCCTGCCGCTTAGGAATTCCACATCATCCAGGCAGCAGGGCGTGGGGATTTACGCGCGGTAGGCTTCGAGCTTTTCCTTCTGCTCAGGGGTCAGGCGCAGCACCCTCCCCGTTGACTCGGCCACGAAAGCCAGGTGCGTGCTGGCCTTGACGCACTCTTCCTTGGTAACAGGGTCCTTGATGACGTAGTGGAGATCGAAGCTGGCACCCTTGATGGCGCCAACCCAAATCTCGACGACGGCCGGCACATTGCGGTACTCCAGGGTGCGGACGTACCTGACCTTGTGTTCCACCACGAGCGTCATGATGCCTTCTCCGACGTCGTTGAACAACGCTGCGGGCGGCTCAACGCCAGGCAATCCGGCACCGGCCGGCGGCCCGAAAGCAGCAATGCGGGCTTCTTCGAGCATGCGCACGATCTGCACGTTGTTGATGTGGCCGTACGCATCCATGTCGCCCCAGCGCATGGGTACCAGTACCTCCATGCGCCGGGGCGTTCCGATACTCAGCTGTGCACCGCCGTCGAATCATCCACCGAGACTTCCTCGGCGTCTTCACCCGCGAACTGCGACATGTACAGGCGGTAGTACGCGCCCTGCCGTGCCAGCAGTTGGCCGTGGTTGCCTTGCTCCACGATTTGCCCGTTTTCCATCACCAGGATGGTGTCGGCATCACGGATGGTGGAGAGCCGGTGGGCGATCACAAAGCTGGTGCGGTCCGTGCGGAGGGCTGCCATCGCCTTCTGGAGCAGCAGTTCCGTGCGGGTGTCCACAGAGCTGGTGGCTTCGTCAAGGATGAGCAGTGACGGGTTGGAGACGAAGGCCCTGGCAATGGTGATGAGCTGTTTCTCACCGGCACTGACGTTGTTGCCTTCTTCATCAATGATGGTCTGGTAGCCGTCAGGAAGGGCCCGGACAAAGCGGTCCACGTAGGTCGCCTTGGCGGCCTCCATGATCTGCTCTTCCGTGGCGTCAAGGTTGCCGTACCGGATGTTGTCGTAGATAGTCCCACCGAAGAGCCAGGCGTCTTGAAGCACCATGCCCACCTTGGAACGCAGTTCCGCACGGCTGAGCTCCTTGATGTCGACGCCGTCCAAGGTGATCCGTCCGGCGTTGAGTTCGTAGAAGCGCATCACGAGGTTCACCAGCGTGGTCTTGCCTGCACCCGTGGGCCCGACAATCGCCACGGTGTGGCCGGGCTCGGCGCTGAATGACAGGTCCTCGATCAGCGGCTTGTCCTCCACGTAGCTGAAGTAGACGTGGTCGAACTCGACGTGGCCATCGGTCTTGGGCGGCAGGTTCCTTGTTCCGGTCTCCGGGACTTCGTCCTCGGCGTCGAGGAACTCGAACACACGCTCGGCGGATGCCACACCGGACTGCAGCATGTTGGCCATACCGGCGATCTGGCCCAGCGGCTGGGTGAACTCGCGGGAGTACTGGATGAAGGCTGTGGCATCGCCCAGGCTCATGGAACCCGACGCAACGCGCAGGCCGCCCACAACTGCGATGCCGACGTAGGACAAGTAGGACACGAAGTTCATGGCCGGGAAGATGATGCCGGAGACGAACTGCGCCCCGAACGAGGCCTTGTAGAGTTCCTCGTTCTTTTCGTCGAAGCGAATCAACATGTCTGCATCGCGACCGAAGACCTTCACGAGGTCGTGTCCGGAGAACGATTCCTCGATCTGGCCGTTCAGCGCGCCCGTGTTCTTCCACTGGGCGGCAAAGAGCTTCTGGCTGCGGGCACCTATGACACCTGCCAGGACACCGGACAGCGGCAGCGCGATGAGCGCGATCAGGGCCAGTTCCCAAGACACGATGAACATCATCACGATGATGCCCAGGACCGTCAGTACCGAACTGACCAACTGCGCGAAGGCCTGCTGCAGGCCCTGCTGCACGTTGTCGACGTCGTTGGTGACGCGGGACAGGATGTCACCGCGCTGGCGGGTGTCGAAGTAGTTCAGCGGCAGCCGGTTCAGCTTGGCCTGGACCTCATCGCGGAGATTCTTGATGACCCGCATGACAATCCGGTTCAGCAACCACCCCTGGGCCCACAGGAAAATGTTGGCCACGAAGTACATCAGGAGCACGATCGAGATCAAGAACGTCAGCTTGGGGAAGTCGATGCCGTTGGTCAGCGTCATCTTGGAGACCATGTCCGCGAAGTTGTCCTGGCCCTGCTGGCGCATGATTTCCGCGAACTGTTCCGGGCTCACTCCGGGAGGGAGCTGCTTGCCGATGACGCCGCCAAAGATGACGTCCATGGCGCTGCCGAGGATCTTCGGTGCAATGACGTTCAGCACCACGGAAACAACAACAAGCCCAATAACGATCGAGACGCCGATGCGCTCGGGCTTCAGCAACCCCATGAGTCGCTTGGCGGAGGGCCAAAAGGCCTTCGCCTTCTTGGCCGGCACGTCACCGAACATGCCGCCGTCGGCCTCCGTGGGGACGTACTCCTCTTCGGCGAAGTCCTCGTCCTCCATGGCCTCAGTGGCGACGTCCGCCGCGGCCGACGCTTTGGCGGCTTTGGCAGCTTCTGCCTTCGCAGCCCAGCCGCGCTTCTTCTGCTGGTCCTGCCCGCTCATGCCATTTCCTCTACGCTCAGCTGCGATTCAACAATTTCCTGATAAGTGGGCGAGGTTTCCAAGAGTTCGTCGTGCGTTCCGCGGTCCACGATCCGGCCGTTGTCCAGCACGAGGATCTCATCGGCGTCCTGGATGGTGGACACCCGCTGGGCGACGATGATCACCGTGGCGTCCTGCGTCTTGGCTTTCAATGCCTTCCGCAGGCGGGCGTCGGTGGCAACGTCCAAAGCGGAGAACGAATCGTCGAACACGTAGACATTGGGTTTTGTGACCAAGGCCCTGGCGATGCAAAGGCGCTGGCGCTGCCCGCCGGAAACGTTGGTTCCGCCCTGGGAGATCCGGCGGTTCAAGCCGGCGGACTTCTCCTCCACAAATCCCTTGGCCTGCGCCGTTTCCAGCGCGTCCCACAGTTCCTGGTCCGTGGCTTCCGTCTTGCCGAACCGCAGGTTGTGTTCGATGGTGCCGGAGAACAGGTAGGGCTTTTGCGGAACAGCGGCCACGCGGCTGCTGATCTCCGAGGCATCCAGTTGGGTGACCGGGACGCCATCGAGCAGTACTTCACCGGAAGCGACGTCATAGAGCCGCGGCAGCAGGGAAACCAGAGTGGTCTTGCCCGCGCCGGTTGATCCGATAATGGCCAGCGTCTTGCCGGGTTCGGCCGTGAAGGAGACATTGCTCAGCACCGGGGCTTCGGCGCCCGGGTACTTGAACGTCACGTCCCGGTACTCCACGCGGCCCGCCTTGGCAGCTGGAACCACCGGGTTGACAGGGTTGTGGATGGAGGGTTCGACATCGAGCACCTCGCCAATGCGGTCTGCACACACCGAGGCGCGCGGAATCATCATCGCCATGAAGGTACCCATCATGACGGCGATCAGGATCTGGAGCAGGTACTGGAGGAAGGCGGTGAGTGCCCCCACCTGCATCTCCCCGGAGTCAACGCGTTGGCCGCCGAACCACAGCACGGCAGCAGTGGAAAGGTGGAGGATCATGCCGATGGCAGGGAACATCAGGACGAAGAGGTTGCCGATCTTGACCGACACCGCGGTGAGGTCCTGGTTGGCATCACCGAACCGCTTTGCCTCATAAGGCTCACGGACGAAGGCACGTACAACGCGGATACCGATGATCTGTTCGCGGAGTACCCCGTTGATGGCGTCGATCTTGGCCTGCATCGAGCGGAACAACGGCATCAGCCGGACCACGAGGTACCCCACCACGGCTACCAGTAACGGTACGGAAACCCAGACCAGCCAGGAAAGGGACAAATCCTCGCGAAGAGCCATGATGATGCCACCCACGCACATGATGGGTGTGGAAACCATGAAGTTCAGGCCCATCAGCACCAGCATTTGGACCTGCTGGACGTCGTTGGTGCCGCGGGTGATCAGCGTCGGAGCACCGAAGCGGTTGACGTCCTGCGCTGAGAAACTGCTGACTTGGCGGTAGACGGAGCGGCGGAGGTCCCGGCCGATTGCCATGGCCGTCCGGGAGCCGAAGTAGACGGCTGCGATGGCGGTAAGTACCTGGCCCAGGGCAACGGCGAGCATGAGTGCACCGGTGCGCCAGATGAAATCGGTATCGCCGCGGGAGACTCCCTCGTCAATGATTTTGGCATTGAGGCTGGGGAGGTACAGCGTGGCAATAGTGGACGCCAACTGGAATATCAGGACGGCCACTATCTGCGGCAAATACGGCTTGGAGTAGCGCCGTATAAGGGTGACAAGCATGCCCACGGATCCTTAAGGAGAGTGCGTGAATGAGGTAAAAGAAGTTTTAGCAGCAGGCGCTGACAGTATTAGCGTCCTTACTCTACGTAATCCCCTGCCCCCGCGAAACAACCACGGACAAAGATCATCCCAGCGGATTAGTCCATTCGTTTCCGGTTCTCCCGGAGGATCAGCAGACCTTGGGTGCGCAGAGCAAGGCGCCGGCTGGATGACCCGGCCGGCGCCTTGATTGGTGCGGACGCCGCGGAGGAACTAGCCTGCGTGCTTGCCGTGGTCCGGTCGGGACTCGACGCCTTGGAGGAGCATCAATGCCGTGCGTTCCTGCTGCCGGCGTTCGCGCTTGAGCTCGCGTCGCAGCGCTTTCAGCTCGTCGGCGGTGCGGGCCTGCTGTTCGGCCAGTGACTGCTGTTCCCGCAGGCGTGCCTGCAACTCCACGTTGGCCCGGCTCAATTGCAGTTGCTGCTCCGCCAGGACATACTGGGTGCGGGAGAGCTGTTCCTGCAGTTCCTTCACGTCGGCCGGCTTGGCATCGGTATTGGAGGCCTGGGAGTTCGGGCGTTCCTGTGTGAGGATCCGGGCGAACTCGAGGTCCAGGTCTTCCGCTGAGCGTTCGCCCATGGGTTTGCCGCTTCGCCCGTGTCCCACGGCATTTCCGGCGCCGGAGGACCTCAGTCGGGTTCCGTCGTCGGGTTTGACCGCGTCGAGGGAGGCGGTGTCCAGGGACATGCCGGCGTCACCGGAGGCAGTGGCGATCAGTTCCTTCTCGGGTGCCGCGTCAACGGTGCGGCGCAGCGGACGTTCCTTGATGAGCAGTACTGCGATGAGCGCCACCACACTGATCACTGCCGAGATCAGGAAGATCTGGGCCGTGGCGTCGCCGTAGGCAGCGCGCATGATGTCCGCAATGGGAGCGGGCATGTCGGCGAGGTCCAAACTGGCTCCGGAGGAGTCACCTTGGACGGGAATGCCGGCCGCAGCGAGTCCCTCAGCGGCAAGGTCCTTCACATGGTTGGACATGATGGCGCCAAGCACGGAGACGCCGATCGCGCCGCCTACGGAGCGGAAGAACGCCACCGAGGCGCTGGCCGTACCGATGTCCGTGGCGCGGACGGTGTTCTGTACTGCCAACACCAGGTTCTGCATCAGCATGCCCAGTCCGAGGCCGAACACTGCCGTGTAGATGGCCACAAGCCACAGCTCGGTGGTGTGGTCCATGGTGCCGGCGAAGGCCAGGCCGCCGATCAACAGGACGCTGCCGGCAATGAGGAACCTCTTCCACTTGCCGAAGCGGCTGATGAGGATACCGCTGGCAACGGACCCGATCAGGTTTCCGGCGATCATCGGCAGCGTCAGGAGTCCCGCCTCGGTGGGCGTGGCTCCACGGGCTACCTGGAAGTACTGACCAAGGAAGGTGGAGGAACCGAACATCGCGATGCCTACGGACACCGAAGCCAGGATGGCCAGGGCCGTGGTGCGCTCGGAGATGATCTTGAGCGGAATGATGGGCTGCTGGACCTTGCCCTCGACGAACACCAGCAGGGCCAACAAGACCACGCCACCACCCACCATGAGGGCTGACTGCCAGGACACCCAGTCGTAGTACTCCGGATCACCCGCGAAGGAGACCCAGATGAGGAGCAGGCTGACGCCGGACGTCAGGAGGATGGAGCCGAGCCAGTCGATCTTCGCCGGGCGCTTGATGTGCTGGATCTTCAACGTGATCTGGAGCAGGATCAGCGCAACCACTGCCAGCGGCACGCAGACGAAGAACGTCCAGCGCCATCCCAGCGGGCTGTCAACGATGAAGCCGCCCAGTAACGGTCCACCCGCGGTACCTACGGCCATGACGGCGCCCATGTACCCGGAGTACTTGCCGCGGTCCCGCGGCGGAATCATGGAACCAATGATGGCCTGCGCCAACGCGGTGAGGCCACCCATGGCGACACCCTGGATGACGCGGGCGGTGAGCAGCAGCGGAATGGTTTCCGACAGGCCGGCCATGACGGAGCCCGCCACGAAGATGATGATGCTCAGCTGGACCAGGAGCTTCTTGTCGAAGAGGTCGGCGAGCTTGCCCCAAATGGGCGTCGTTGCAGCGTTGGCCAGCAGCGCCGCGGTGATAACCCAGGCGAAATCGGTCTGGGTGCCATGAAGCTCGGACATGATGGTGGGCAGTGCGTTTGCCACGATCGTGCTGCTGAGGATTGCCGTGAAGAAGGCAGCGAGCAGGCCCGTGAGCGCTTCCATGATCTGGCGGTGCGTCATGGGCGCAGCAGCGCCGCTGGCCGAAGCCTGCCCCGCGCCCGGGGCCTGGGTTGATGGTTTGGCCATTCGTGGCTCCTAAACTGAGAGTTTGGTGGTTGTGGAACCGGCCGCCGTTGCCCGGATGGAATCCTTAAGGGATGTGGAGAGCTTCTGCAGGACGTGCGTAGCTTCCAAGGCGTCTTCTTCACTCCAGTCCGCCAGGTAGTCACGCAACCTGCTGCTGCGCTGTTCTTCGAACTCGCGCAGCTTCACGAGGCCGCCTTCGGACAGGGCCAGCAGTTGCGCCCTGCCGTCGGCCGGGTCCGGACGCCTGACGACGTAGCCGAGCTCCTCCAGTTCAGCAATGTGCCGGCTGAGCACCGGCGCGCTGACGCCGAGGCGGGCCGCCAAGTGCGTAGCCCTGGCCTCCCCATCGCCGATGTAACGCATGACGCCTTGGGCAGCAACCCCGAGGTCGGGCACCCGGCCCAGTTGGGCGGCCACCACACAGCGCAGGGTCCTTTGCAGGTCGAAGATCTGATGGACAAGGTCGGTGGCCGTGGTTGAACCGACGGACATGAAATGCACCCCTTTTTGTTTGCCTAAAGCAACTATACCTTCGATTGATTACTTTGGGAAACTAAAAATGCGGAAGACTGCTCCACAGCAAAAGGACCCCGCCCGGCAATGCCGTGCGGGGTCCTCTTGGTTCCTTTTAAGTTCGTGGATGTGTCTAGTCGTCCAGGTGCGTGGGACCAAACATCTTGAGCAGCGTTTCAACCACGACGACGTTGGGCCCGTCCGCGGCGAAGGAGGCCTTGAGCGCGTCCCCCACTTCCTCCGGGGCCACCCTACGGGCCGGGACGCCGAACGACTCAGCCAGCTTGACGAAATCGGGGCGGGCAAGCTCCGTTGCGGTGGCTTTGCCGAAGGCGCCCACCATGTATTCGCGAAGGATGCCGTAGCCGCCATCGTCCACAATGAGCCACGTGACCGGGACGTTGTGCTGCTTGGCAGTTGCCAGCTCGGCGATGGAATACATCGACGAACCGTCACCGGAAACTGCCAGCACCCTGCTGGGTTTGCCGACGGTTTCCAAACCTACAGCAGCGCCGATCGCGGCCGGGAAGCCGTAACCCAGTCCACCTGCGCCCTGGGCGGAGTGGAACTGGCCTTCGCGGGCATCCCAGCAACTCCAGCCCCAGTACGCCGCAATGGTCATGTCCCAGAAGGTCTGCATGATGTCAGGGACAGCCTCGCGGATGTCGGACATGAACTTCAGTTCCTTGGCCAGGTCCTGCGATTCCAAGCGGGCCTTGACCTTGGCCAGAGATTCCTTCACCAGTTCTTCCGGGCTGGTGCCGTGCCAGGAGCGAACCGCCGTATTGGCGGCGTCGGCCTCGGCAAGGGCCTGGTCCAAGGCAGCCAATGCCTGCCCGGCATCGGCGCGGATACCCAGCCCGGGCCGGTTCGACTCCAATACGCGGGGCTCGGCATCGATCTGGATGATCCGCCCACGCGGCTCGAACGTGAAGTAGTTCGAGGTCACTTCTCCCAGGGATGAACCGATGACGATCAACACATCCGCGTCCTCCAGGACGTCGGTCATGTACCGGTCCTCGATCCACGACTGCAGGGACAGTTCATGGTTCCACGGGAAGGCGCCGTTTCCGCCCGGCGTGCAAATGACGGGTGCCCGGAGCTGTTCGGCAATGGACAGCAGCGCCTTTTCGCCACGGCCGCGACGCGTGCCGCCGCCTGCGATGATCGCCGGACGTTCCGCCGTCGTAAGCCACTTCACTGCCTCACGGATCAGCTCAACCCGGGGCGGGTTGTCAAAAGCTTCAGCCAGGGCGTCCTCGACCGGCGGAACCACGATCGGGTCCAACAGCACGTTCTGCGGGATTTCGATCCAGACCGGGCCCTGCGGTGAGGAGATCGCCTCGGTCCAGGCGTCCTGGATAGCCGACGGGATCCCGGAGGCGTGCTGGATCAGGCGCTGGCTCTTGGTCACGTTGGCCGCCGAGGCCTTCTGGTCATCAAGCTGGTGCAGCATGCCCTTGCGGCGGGCACCCAGTCCGTCCAGCGGAATCTGGCTGGCCACCACCACCATGGGAACACCCGTTGCGTACGCCTCCTGCAAACCAGCCAAGGACGTCAACGCCCCGGGGCCGGTGGAGAGGAACAGCACGCCCACCTCGCCGGTGGCGCGGGAGTACCCGTCCGCGGCGAACGCCGAGTTGTTCTCCACACGCGAAGAGACGAAGTGCAGGTTCCCGCGGCCCATCGCATCAAACAAGCCCAGCGCGTGCTGGCCCGGGATGCCGAAGACAGTCTTGGCGCCGAGCGCTTCGAGGGTCTCGACGACGAGGTCCCCGCCGTTGCGCTGCCCGGTTTCACGGGTCGGGGCTGCTGTGCCCGGATCAAAATCGATCATCGCCGCGTCGCCTTGGCCAGCTCTTCGATGCGGGCGCCGAGGGCCTGCTGCGCGTAGCCGTTCGGCGTGCCGTGACGGTCGCCTTCCACCGCGTTGTCGGCCATCAGGGTAACCAGTTCGTAGGCAACATGGCTGCCGGCAACACCGGTAATTTCCGCGTGGTCATAGGCCGGGGCGACTTCAACAACGTCCGCTCCCACGAGATTCATGCCGCGGAAGCCGCGGATGATCTCCAGGAGTTCGCGGCTGGTGATGCCGCCGGCTTCGGGGGTGCCCGTGCCGGGCGCGTGGGCCGGATCCAGGACGTCAATGTCCACGGAGATGTACAGCGGACGGTTGCCGATGCGGTCGCGGATCTTGGCCACCGTCTCCAGGACGCCCTGGTAGTAAACGTCCGCGGAGGTGACGATTCCGAACCCAAAGCGGTGGTCGTCGTCGAGGTCTTTCTTGCCGTACAGCGGGCCGCGGGTTCCGACGTGGCTGATGGCTTCGGTATCCAGGATGCCTTCTTCTACCGCACGGCGGAACGGCGTCCCGTGGGTGTACTCGGCGCCGAAGTAGGTGTCCCAGGTATCGAGGTGTGCGTCGAAGTGCAGCATGGCGATGGGCTCCCCCGCACGTTCCGCGGCGGCGCGAAGCAGCGGGAGGGCGATGGTGTGGTCGCCACCGAGGGTGACGAGCTTGCTGCCGTTCGCCGTGAGGTCCAGCGCATTCTGCTGGATGGTCTCGATGGCCTCGTTGATGTTGAAGGGGTTCACTGCCATGTCCCCGGCGTCGGCCACCTGGATGTTCTCGAAGGGGCTGACGTCCCACGCCGGGTTGTACGGGCGCAGCAGGCGGCTGGCCTCACGCACGTGGTTGGCACCGAAGCGGGCGCCGGGGCGGTAGGAGACGCCGGAGTCGAAAGGAACGCCAACCACGGTCACGTCAGCTTTGGAGACCTGGTCCAGGCGGGGCAGGCGGGCGTAGGTGGCGGCGCCGGCGTAGCGCGGGATGCGGGAGGAATCGATGGGACCAAGGTTCCCGTTGGCTTCGATGCGGAGCTCTTCCAAGATCGCGCAACTCCTTAGGTGGTGGGACGGAACTGGGTTTGTGACACCCATCATACACTCAAAGTTGCCTAATATGCATCACCTGTTTACACACCGGGCAATCGCCGAGATGACAAATAATGCCAATGTTCAACCCGAACATTGGCATTATTTGTCATCTCGCGAAGGGTCTTAGCGGCTCGCGGCCGGCACCAGGATCCAGAGCACCTCTACGGTCTCGTCCGTGGGATTGATCCAGGTGTGGGGCTCCCGGCCGGGGAAAGAAAGGGTGTCCCCTTCTTCGAGGTCATACTCCTCATTGGTGAGGATCAGCTTGATGCGCCCCTTGACCACATGAAGGACGTCCACGTCGCAGTCAACGGCATACAGTTCGTTTTCGCCACGACCCCGCGGCTTGATGGTCGCGCCCAGGATCTGGAGGCGGCGCTCGGACCGGGCCGTCAGCAACCGTTCAACGATGCCCTGCCCGCCCAGTGAAATCCGCGGAGCTTCGTCGCGCCGGGTCAGATGCGTCTCCGGGGCTGCGAACAAGTCCCCCACGGAGACGGAAAGGACCTGGCACAGCGTTACCAGCGACGCCACCGAGGGGGAAGTCAGGTCGCGCTCCACACGACTGAGGAAACCCTTGGTCAGCCCGGTGGCCTCTGCTACCTGTTCGATGGTTAGCCGCTGCGCCTGGCGCGCCGCTCGGATTCTTGAACCGATGGCAACGGGGACGTTGCTGGGTTCAACGGGGAGAGCCTTCATTCACGAACCTTTCAGGCCTGTTCAACCGGCCCTGTCATTGCAGCCAATAGTAGCCGCAGAGCAGCTTTCGGAAGCTATGCAAAGCCCGAAGCCACCTAAAGCTTCTTGACTGTTACTCCGATCACAACATATCCTCAGAGGCAACAAGTGTTGTCTGTGAGGCACACAACACGAACCCAAATCTCCCATCGTCAGCACGGAGACTTCGACCCCGCCCCAGGAGTATCGTCGAAAACCCCAACCTCCGTGCATCAGCTCCAAGGACTCACTCATGGACTCATCGTTCATCAACATCGCCATTGTGGTGGTGTATCTGCTTGCCATGCTGGCGTTCGGATGGTGGGGCAAGTCCCGCACCAAGAACAACAGTGACTTCCTGGTGGCCGGCCGCCGCCTTGGCCCCTTCCTTTACACAGGCACCATGGCCGCCGTCGTCCTCGGTGGCGCGTCCACCGTTGGCGGCGTCGGCCTGGGCTACAAGTTCGGCATCTCAGGCATGTGGCTGGTGGTAGCCATCGGCGCCGGCGTGCTGTTGCTCAGCCTCCTGTTTGCAGGCACCATCCAAAAGCTCAAGATCTACACCGTCTCGCAGATGCTGACCCTCCGCTACGGAAGCCGGGCGACGCAAACCTCGGGCATCGTCATGCTGGCCTACACCCTGATGCTCTGCGCCACTTCGACCGGCGCCTATGCCACCATCTTCGTGGTGCTGTTCGGTTGGGAGCGCTGGTTGGCCATCGCGATCGGCGGCGCGATCGTTCTGGTGTACTCCACGATCGGCGGCATGTGGTCCATCACCCTGGCTGACCAGGTGCAGTTCGTGATCAAGACCGTGGGCATTTTCTTCCTCATGCTCCCCTTCGCCATGAACGCCGCGGGTGGCCTGGACGGCATCCGTGAACGCGTTGACGCCAGCTTTTTCGACATCGGCGGCATCGGCCTCCAAACGATCATCACGTACTTCGTGGTCTACACGCTCGGCCTCCTGATCGGCCAGGACATATGGCAGCGCGTCTTCACGGCCAAGACCCCCAAGGTTGCCCGCTGGGGCGGCGCAACTGCCGGCGTGTACTGCATCGTTTACGGCCTGGCCGGCGCCTTGATCGGCATGGCCGCAAGCGTTGCCCTGTCCGGCATCGAGATCGAAGCCAAGGATGACGTGTACGCGGAAGTCGCCACCAACCTGCTGCCCATCGGCATCGGCGGCCTGGTCCTCGCGGCAGCCGTCGCGGCCATGATGTCCACCGCTTCCGGAGCGCTCATTGCAGCCGCTACGGTCGCCCGCGCAGACGTCCTGCCGTTCGTGGCCGGATGGTTCGGCAAGACCATCAACACCGACGATTCCGACAACCCTGAGCATGACGTCAAGGCGAACCGCTACTGGGTCCTGGGACTCGGCATCGTGGCCATCATCATCGCCATCTCCACCAAGGACGTCGTGGCAGCACTGACCATTGCCTACGACATCCTGGTGGGCGGCCTGCTGGTTGCCATCATCGGTGGCCTGGTATGGAAGCGCGGCACGGGAATCGCGGCCGCGGCCTCCATGGCCGTGGGCTCCGTGATCACCCTGGGCACCATGATCATCCTTGAGATCAACGCCAAGGCTCCCCTGGACGGCATCTACGCGAACGAGCCCATCTACTACGGCCTGATTGCCTCGGCGATCGTCTACGTAGCCGTCTCGCTGTTCAGCAAGCCCACCGATCCTGCGGTCATGAAGGCCTGGACCGACCGTGTAGCCGGCACCCGGGTGGCCGAGGAGGAGCTCAGCTCACCGGCCAAGTAAGGGCACCCAACGCAGCAACGCCCGACGGCGGCGCTCCCCTTTCGCGGGGAGCGCCGCTTTGTCGTTTTCCACGGCAATCCCGTGGACCTGCTACCCGGGAGACGGCAGGATCAGACGGTTACCGAAGGCCAGGGCTAAAGTTCGTCGTCGCCTTCCCGGAATTCCTCTTCGGCGGGGTCGATCGGCACCACGCGTTCGTCGTCGTCCGCCACGTCTTCTTCCTCCACCCAGGCTTCGTCCACTTCCTGGTCCTCGCTGTAGTCGAAGGCCGGATCGGATTCGATGGTGGCCCGTTCAGGGTGGTTGAAGTGTGATCCAGTGTTCATGCTGCAACCTCCGTGTGGTGGGCTGCGGAACAGCCCGCTGACCGAATGCGGGAAGCTTCCCGCGCCTGTCTATCCATCTGAGCACCGAGGGAGGACAGGGTCAATACGCTCGCCGCCGGAGCCTGCGAAGGCGTCCTGCCCGGTGGCGAAATTAAGGCGCACCGAACATTCCCGGTAAGGAATACCAGCCAAAAAACCGCGGAAATAAGCGGTACAGTGGGCGGTGCAATGGGGCCGAAACTACCCCACCCAGCCCAGGAGAAGCAGTGCAGAAGCACCAGGAATCCAACAATCCGTCGAGCCCCGCTCCGGACCCGCAGCCCCAAAAGACAACGCCATCGTCCGCGGACATCAAGCGCTGGCGCCAGTACCTTGCCGATGAGCGTGCAGAGGCTGCCGTATACCGTGAACTCGCCCAGCGGCGCGACGGTGAGGAACGCCAGATCCTCCTGGCCCTGGCCGAAGCCGAAGGCCGGCATGAGGCACACTGGCTCAAGCTCCTTGGTGAGCACGCCGGCATGCCCAAGGCAGCGTCCGGCCGCAGCCGCCTCCTTGGGTTCCTTGCCCGGCACTTCGGGTCGGTCTTCGTTCTCGCCCTGGCCCAGCGCGCCGAGGGCCGCTCTCCCTACGGAACCGATCCTTCGGCCACGCCGGCCATGGTGGCTGACGAACAGATCCACGAGGAAGTGGTCCGCGGACTCGCCACACGCGGCAGGAACAGGTTGTCCGGAACCTTCCGTGCAGCAGTCTTCGGCGCCAACGATGGCCTGGTCAGCAACCTCTCCCTGGTGATGGGCATGGCCGCCACCGGTGTTTCCAGCGCGGTGGTGCTCATGAGCGGCGTTGCCGGACTGCTGGCCGGTGCTTTGTCCATGGGAGCCGGCGAGTATGTGTCCGTGCGTTCCCAGCGTGAACTGCTCAACGCCACCCTGCCGACGCAGGCAACGCTGACCGCGGCACCGTCGCTGGACGTGGAGCACAACGAACTGGTGCTGGTGTACCTGGCACGCGGCATGACCCGGGAAGCCGCCGAGCACCGGGCCGCCGAACGCATGGGGCTGTTCAGTTGCGACTGCGACCCCAGCCTTTCGCTGCAACCCGAAAAGGAACAGCCCGCCGACGACCATGAAACCGTGGGCTCTGCCTGGGGCGCGGCGATGTCCAGCTTCTGCTTCTTTGCCTCCGGCGCCATCGTGCCCATCATCCCGTTCATCTTCGGCATGACCGGTTGGGCTGCGCTGATCGTCGCAGGTGCCTTGGTGGGCGTCGCGCTGTTGGCGACCGGCGCCGTCGTGGGCTTGCTGTCCGGAACGTCCCCGCTGAGCCGCGGGCTGCGGCAGCTGGGAATCGGCATAGGCGCCGCTGCCGCCACCTACGGGCTTGGCCTGCTCTTCGGAGCAGTGATCGTCTAACGCGGCGCGAATGGACGGGCCTGCGCCCGTCCCGTAATCTTGGTGCGTCCTCCACGCCGCCCCGCGTGCCGGGCGCAATGATGGGAGAACTGTGGAGCCTGAGGCATACCGGGTGCCTAGGCGCCGCCGGAAAGGACGCGTGCTGCGTCCGGTCCTGGGCCTCCTCACGGCAGCCGTGACTGCCTCCGTGGCGGTGGTCGTCAGTGGTTTCCTGCACAACGATCCCCGTATCACCGGCCTTGTCCCGGGGCTCGCCATGCCCAACGTGCAGCCCGGTGGCCAGGACCAGGAACCGTTCCCCCGGGCCTTGAACGCACCTCCGCCTGGACTGGAGGAAGCGGACAAGCCGCTGGTCTCGCCGTCGGCGCTCCACCTCGCCAACGATTCCTACAAGTTCCTGGCAACCAACGACGACGGCACGCCGGTTGGCTATTCACCGTGCCGTCCGCTGCACTACGTCGTGAATGACACCGCAGCGCCCGCAGGCACGGACGAGCTCCTGGAAACGGCCCTCGCCAACGTGTCTGCTGCGGCCGGCATCCAGTTCATCGACGACGGATCCACCGACGAACAGCCCGTGGACAAACGGGAGCCGTACCAGCCGGGAAAGTACGGCGAGCGCTGGGCGCCTTTGCTGATCTCGTGGACCACGCCGGAGGTTGCCCCTGCCTTGGCGGACAAGGTGATCGGCACCGGTGGCAGCACCATGTATTCGATCAACAACGGGACCAAGAGCTACATCACGGGAAGCTTGGAGTTGGATACACCCCAGATCTCGGAACTCCTGGCCGAGGACGGCGGCTCAGACTACGTACTTGCCGTCATGCAGCACGAACTGGGACACGTGCTGGGACTGGACCATGTTGAAGACCCCATCCAGCTGATGTACCCGGAGATCGGAGCGCCCGACGGCTTGGCGGACGGTGACCTGACGGGCATGAGCATGCTGGCTTCGGCTCCCTGCCGGAAGGACATCTAGGCGTACCGTTCCGGCAGGTTGGTGACACGGGTTTGGCGGGGCAGGTGCCTCGTGCGTGGCGCCCCGCCATGGACTTCTCCCGCTGGCGGGTCCTAAGCTGGCCCAAACGGCCGACGGCGGCAGCCCACCGCGCAGCTTCGGCCGCCGGTCAGGGGGCTCAATGGAACCTGATGGGTCGGCGAAAGGGCCGGACCCCTATCCCCCGGCGCGCCGATCCCCGGACGAGCCTGCCGGGGTGCCGCCCGCCGCTCCCGTGCCACCGGCCGTCGGGGTGCCGCCCGCCGCTCCCGTGCCACCGGCCGTCGGGGTGCCGCCTTGGTCCACGCACCCGCGCGGCCCCCTCGACCAGCCCACACGGCCGATCAAGCACAGCAGCATCGTGGCGGTCTTCTTCCTCTTCGTTGTCCTTGGGCTCGTGTGTGCCGGGGCGTACTTCGGCGGTGAGCTGCAGCAGTGGATGGGCGGCAGTTCCACGGCCCAAAGCCAAGCGCCCAGGCCGGGTGTCCTGCCGTTCGGGCAACGCGAGGATCCACTTCCCGGGCGGGAGGAAGCGGACGCGCCGCTGGGCACCCCGCCGGTTGTCCGGCCCACCAGTTCTTCCTACAAATTCCTGGCCGTGAAGGACGACGGATCACCCGTGGCCTACTCCCCCTGCAGGCCGATCCATTACGTGGTCAACTCCACCAGGGCACCGGCCTCCTGGCAGCCCCTGGTGGAGGAAGCCATCCGGGAGGCGAGCCTGGCCACCGGCCTCCAGTTCATCTACGACGGTCCCACGTCCGAGCTGCCGTCAGCCAACAGGGAGGGCTACCAACCGGAGATGTACGGTGACCGGTGGGCTCCCGTGCTCATTGCGTGGAGCACCCCCGAAGAAGTGCCGCGCCTGGCCGGGCAAACCGTCGGCCTGGGCGGAAGCTCGTCCATCGGCCTGAGTAACGGGTACAAGGCGTATGTCACCGGTTCAGTGGCATTGGATGCTCCCCAGTTCACCGGAATCATGGATTCGCCGCGGGGCAGGGAGATCGGGGTGGCAGTGATCATGCACGAGTTGGGGCACCTGCTGGGCTTGGACCACGTGGATGATCCGCGCCAGCTGATGTACGACCAAGCCTCGTGGGTGCGCCAATACGCGGCCGGTGACCGGACAGGCCTCGCCGAACTCGGCAAGGGCCCCTGCAGCAAGAATTTCTAGGCCGGGCCCACCACGATCGCCACTGCTTCTTCCACCGTGTCCACGAGGAAGATCTGCCGGTCCATGGGACGTCCTGCGGCGAGGCTTTGCAGCATGGGCCACGCCGGGTATGTCCTCTCCCAGTGGTCGCGGCCCACCAGCACCATGGGGGTGATGGTTTCCGGGGCTCCGTAGTAGTTCTCGCACGCGTCCTGGAAGATTTCCTGCACGGTACCGGCCGCTCCCGGGAGGAAGATAATCCCGCCGTTGCACAGTTCCAGCAGGATGGCTTCACGAATGGCGTTGGCGAAGTACTTGGCAATGTGGGTGGCAAACAGGTTGGGCGGTTCGTGCCCGTAGAACCAGGTGGGGATGCCCAGCGTCGCCGTACCGTCCGGATAATCTTCGACGACGGCGGCTGCCTGGCGCGCCCACGCCGTCACCGAGGGACGGAACCCCGGGACGGCGGCGAGTTGCTGCACCGCGGCGCGGAAGTCGCCGTCGGGCATTGCGCTGAGGTAGGCACCCATGTTGGCCGCTTCCATGGCACCCGGACCGCCACCGGTGGCCACCGTGAGCCCCGCGTTCGCGAGCAAGCGGCCCAAGCGGGCGGCGTCGGAGAACTCCCGGCTGCCGCGCTGCGCCGCATGGCCACCCATGACGCCCACCAGCCTGGACCCGGCGAGCGCCCCGTTGGCCAGGGCCTCTTCCAGGGCGTCGCCGATCGCGTGGTCGTGCAGGGCCGCGGCGAGTGTTGAGTCAAGCCGGGAGCGCTGGCCGGGCAGGATGCTCCAGTGATAGACCCGCGCGTCCAAAGTGTGCTCATATTCCTCGGTAGAGATGCCGGGATACAGTTCGGCCGCCGTGTAAAGGCTGCCCCTGTAGGGGTTGAACGGAACACCCTGCAATTTGGGGAAGATGAGCGCCCCCTGGCTGCGCAGCTGATCCTCCACGCCGTCGTCGAACGTACAGCCCAGGAAGACCGCGCCCTGGGGGTTCAGCGCCAGCAGTTCACGGGAGCGCCCGCGCAGGTCCAGGGACTGGGCGTGCCAGCCGTGCATTGAATGCGCCCCGGCGCTGACCAAGCGGTCGAAGTGGATGAGGTTTTCAACATCAAGCGTTCTCGGATTGGGATTCAGGGCACCTGACGGGGTCATGGACCCAGCGTAGTGGCGAAAAGTTCAACGGCAGGTCTACCCAGCGCCGGGCCCGAGGAGTACAGTAGCGGTCACTGCACCGGTTTCCGTCCCCAACGGCGGCCGCAAGGCACATATAAATTCATTCGAATGGCGTTCGTTACGGGCGTCTGAAGTTCGCCGGCTGGGGGGCCCAACGTCTGCTCAAGGAGCATTGTTGTGGTCCGTTCACATCTTTTCAGTCGACCGAGTCATCCGAATCCCCTGAACAGCCACCCCCGCAGCTCCTTGGTGCGCCGCGTGCTCGGCATGGTGCTTAGCCCTGCCTTGGCCTTCGGCGGACTGGTCCTGGCCTCTGCCGCACCTGCCTCGGCCGCCGTGCCCCCATGCGCGGGGACCGGCGGGGCCATGCAGATCGTGGGCCATACCGATGACGACCTGATCTTCCTGAGTCCCGACTTCATGCGCGACATCCAAGCGAAACGATGCGTCCAAACCGTCTTCACCACCGCAGGGGAAGCGGGCGAAGGGGCCACGTACTGGCGCAGCCTGGAGGCGGGAATCAGGGCCAGCTACGCCAAGATGGCCGGTGTGGCGGACTCCTGGACGACCTCCGACGCCGGTGTCCCCAACCGGCCGCTGACCATGCAGACGCTCAACGGCGCGCCGAACATCTCCGTGGTGTTCATGCGCTTGCCGGACGGCTTCCCCAACGGTTTGGGGAGCGCTGCCTACAATTCCCAAAGCATCCTCAAGCTGTGGGACGGCCGCTTGTCCTCCATCAGGCCCGTGGATAACGCCGCCACGTTTACCAAGTCCCAGTTCCAGACCGCCCTCAACCGCTTGGTCGCGAACTTCAAACCCACCACGTTCCGCACGCAGGACTGGACCGGGAATTTCAACAGCCCTTATGACCACAGCGACCACTGGGCCACAGCCAAGTTCGCGCAACTGGCCACCCGCAGCTACACCGGGCCGCACACCTCCATGGCCTATGACGCCTACGTCATCGACGAATACCCGCAGAACGTCACCGGATCTGAACTGACCGCCAAGGTGGATACGTTTGTCCGGTTCGCAGACTTCGATATGTATCTCTGCAACAGCCCTGGAGAAGGGTGCCCGGACTCCCCCTACAACGAGTGGTTGAAGCGGCAGTACATCACGGCCATCGAGTGGGTGGGCAACGCTGCCAAATCAACGGGCACCACAGTCAGCGCGTCATCACAGAAGGCCTCCGCCCAAAGCCCCGAAAAAGCCCGGGACGGCTACTTCTGGGGTGCGCCGATGGACGCGTCCCGTGAATGGGTGTCTGCCGGCGAGAAGGCAGGAAGCTGGATCCAATACAACTTCACACCCACCCGTACGATCAACGCCGTGACACTTGGCGACCGACCGATCCTCAGCGACCAGGTGACCGGCGGAAACCTCGTGTTCTCGGACGGCAGCACGGTCCCCGTTCCGGCACTGCCCAACAACGGCTCCGGGCTTACCATCAACTTCCCCGCCAAGACCGTGAGCTCAGTGCGTTTCAACATCACCTCAGTCAGCGGCAGCACCACGAATGCCGGACTGGCGGAGTTCGAGGCCTACCTCGGTACGGACAATGTGGCCCCGGTGGTCACCGCGGCACCTGAGGGCGGAACCTACGCCGCAGGCCAGGCCATCACGTTGACGGCCAACGAAACCGCGACGATCTACTACACCACCAACGGCTCCACGCCCACCACGGCCAGCACCAAGTACACGGCACCTATCATCCTGAACGGGCCGCTGACGCTGAAGTACTTCGCAGTGGACGGCGCCAACAACTCCTCCGCAGTGGTCACCCAGACCTACTCCACCGGGCCCGACGTCACCAAACCCATCGTGACGGCCAACCCGGCCAGCGGAGAATACGCAGCAGGGACGAACATCACCCTCACCGCCAATGAGGCTGCCGAGATCCGCTACACGAAGGATGGCACCGACCCCCTCACCGCAGGTCTGCTGTACACGGCACCCATCACCTTCACGGGCCCCGGTCCCATGACGCTGAAGTACTTTGCGAAGGACACCGCGGGCAACACCTCCGACGTGGCGACACAGACCTACACCATTCCCCCGGACACCACTGCCCCGGTGATCACGGCCAACCCGACGGGGCGGGCCCTCGCCAGCGGTGCCACCATCACCCTGAGCGCCAATGAAACGGCAACCATCTACTACACCACCGACGGCAGCACGCCGACGACCACCGAATCCGCAACCAACCTCAAGTACACCGCTCCCCTCGTGATGGGCAGCTCCACCCTGACCCTCAAGTACATCGGAGTGGACGCGGAGGGCAATACCTCGGCCGTGGGAACCCAGACCTACACTGTTCCCGCCGCCGGGCCGCCGTCGACCCATGACTTCAGCGGTGACGGCCGCTCCGACGTCCTGGCTGCGGACACCGCCGGCAACCTGTACCTCTACCCGGGCGACGGCGCCGGCGGACTCCTGCCGCGGCAAGTGGCCCTCGCGGCTCCGGCCTGGTCCTCGATCACCGACACCATCACTCCGGGCGACTTCAACAGGGACGGCAAGAACGATCTTCTGGCCCGTGCCGGAGACATCCTGTACTTCTACCCCGGCGACGGAGCCGGCAGCTTCGGCGCCCGGAAACAGGTCAGCACAGGCTGGACCACCATGTCCCAGATCTTCTCCCCCGGCGACTTCAGTGGCGACGGCATCCCCGATTTCATCGGCCGCAGGAGCAACGGAGAACTGCGTCTCTACGAAGGAAACGGCAGCGGCGGACAACGCTCGCCCTACACCGTCGGCTGGGGCTGGGACGTCATGAACGCCATCTTCAGCACCGGCGATTTCAACGGTGACGGCAAGGGGGATGTACTGGCGCGGCGCACCGACACAGGGGCATTATGGCTATATCCGGGAAATGGCTCCGGAGGCTGGCTGACCTGGAAGCAGATCGCAACCGGGTGGAGCACCCGCACTGCGCTGGCCGGCCCCAGGGATCTTGATGGCGACGGCAAGAACGACGTCCTCGGCCGCATCGGAGACACCTTGTGGCTGTACCCCGGATCGGGTGGCGGAACGCTGGGCAACGTGCCGCCGATCAGCTTGGGCACGGGTTGGCAGGGAATGAAAGTCATCGCCTGATCCAACCCCCACACACCTGGCGCGGGTCGGAGTTTTCCCCCAGACTCATCCGGCCCGCGTCAGCCACGCCCCCTCCCTCTGCCACATCCCACCCCTTTTTCACCATCCCTCTTCCACATCCCACCGGGTTTTGCCGGTTCCTCTTTCACATCCCACCCCCTCCCCACCACCCCTCTCCCACATCTCACCGGGTTTTGCCGGTTCCTCTGCCACATCCCACCCGGTTTTGCCGGTTCCTCTCTCACACATCCCGCCCCCTCCCCACCATCCCTCTGCCACTGGGGTTTGGTGCCCGCGGTCTGGGGCCTGACCGGTGGGGAACACTGGGGGCATTCGGCGGAAAGGGTTGCGGGGTGGACGGGCCTGGGCGGGACGCCAATCGGGCAGGGAGCCAGCCGCACAGAAAGTTCGACGGCGGCACCCAGTCCGTGCCGCCGTCGAACCTTCCCGCGAGACGTGATAGAGCAACCGCGGAAAAGCGTCGGGAAGTGATAGAGCGTTTCACCGGGACTTTCATGGGGACGCCCGTCTCCAACGATTCCTGTGCCGCGTCCACCACTCGGGGTGGCGCACCCTTTGCCGCCGAATGCACCCGTAGCACTGGCTGCATTCGGCGTGAAGGGTTGCGGGGTAGACGGACCTGGGCGGGACGCCAGTGGGAGGGAAAGCCAGCCGCACAGAAAGCTCGACGGCGGCACTCAGGCCGAGTGCCGCCGTCGAACCTTCCCGCGGGATCTGGCAGAGCAACCGCAGAAAGGCGTCGGGAGGTGATAGAGCGTTACACCGGGACTTTCACGGGGACGCCCGTCTCCAACGATTCCTGTGCCGCGTCCGTCACTCAGGTGGCGCACCCTTTGCCTCCGAATGCCCCCTTAGCACTGGGTGCGTTCGGCGGGAAGGGTTGCGGGGTAAACGGAGCTGGGAGGGAAAGCCATCCGCACCAAAAGCTCGACGGCGGCACTCAGGCCGAGTGCCGCCGTCGAACCTTCCCGCGGGATCTGGCAGAGCAACCGCGGAAAGGCGTCGGAAAGTGATAGAGCAACCGTAGAAAAACGTCGGAAAGTGATAGAGCAACCGCGGAAAAGCGTCGGGAAGTGATAGAGAGTTACACCGGGACTCTCACGGGGACGCCCGTCTCCAACGATTCCTGTGCCGCATCCGCCACGCGGGAAGCGGCCACCGCGTCCTCGGGAGTGCAGGGGTTCTTGCGCTCCCCCAGAATCACTTCCACGAACGCGGCCATTTCGGAGCGGTAGGCCTGGTCGAACCGTTCGGCAAAGGTCTTGTGCGGAGTCCCCGCCGGGAAGGTGATTCCGCGCTCTCCGGAACGCAGCGCCATCTGGTCGTCCATGCCCACCACCACGGATCCTTCCGAGCCCTGCAGCTCCAGCCGGACATCATGCCCGGCCCCGTTGTAGCGGCTGGCCGACACCGTGCCTACAGTGCCGTCGTCGAACGTCACCACTGCCAAAGCGGTATCCACGTCGCCCACCTCACCGATTGCGGGGTCGCCGTTGTTGGAGCCCTTCGCGTAAACTTCCACGATTTCACGTCCCGTCAACCAGCGGAGGATGTCGAAGTCGTGGACCGAGCAGTCCCGGAAGAGTCCGCCTGAGGTTGCCAGGAAGGACACGGGCGGCGGCGCCATGTCGCAGGTGACCGCTCGCAGGGAATGGATCCAGCCGAGTTCGCCGGCGTCATAGGCCCGCTTGGCCTCGAGGTAGCCGGAATCGAAGCGGCGCTGGTGTCCGATTTGGACCGTGCCGCCCTTTTCCCGGATGTAGTCCAGGACCGGGAGGGACTCTGCCACGTTGACGGCCACCGGCTTCTCGCAGAAGACCGGAATACCGGCATCAACGCCCGCCATGATCAGATCCGGATGGGTTGCTGTCCCGGTGGCCACGACCAACCCGTCAATGCCGGCGGCGATCAAGGCTTCCACGGACGGCAAGTACTCCGCGCCGAAGTCCCGGGCCACCGATCGTGCGTGTTCCTCGGCAACGTCCGTCAGTTTGAGCCTGACGTTGACTCCTTCAGGATTGAGTTGCTCGTTCAACGCACTGATGTTCCGGGCATGCATCACACCGATGCGGCCCACACCCACCAGGCCGAGCGTTATTTCCTTCATGCCTTCTCCGGTGCTGCGTCGGCTACGTCTGCTACTTCGGCCTTGACCTCATTGAGCGCTTCGGTGTGTCCGCCGAGTTGTTCGAGTTCGTGGGCGAGTTCGGCCAGTTCGGCGCCGCCGGCCATTTGGGCCGTGAGTTCCTCGACCGTGATGTCCTTCTTCTCGTAGTAACCAATCGATTTGCCGCGCTTGAGCAGCAGGAACCGGTCGCCCACGGGGTACGCGTGGTGCGGGTTGTGGGTGATGAAGATGACGCCGAGGCCGCGGTCGCGGGCCTGCAGGATGTAGCGAAGTACGACGCCGGACTGCTTGACTCCCAGCGCGGCTGTCGGCTCGTCGAGGATCAGGACCTTTGCCCCGAAGTACACGGCGCGGGCGATCGCGACACATTGTCGTTCACCGCCCGAGAGCTGGCCAATGGGCTGCTCCACATCGCGCAGGTCGATGCCCATGTCCGCGAGTTCCTTCTTGGTGATGTCCTTCATCTTCTGGACATCCATGCGCTTGAACGGGCCTACGCCGGTTGTGAGTTCGGAACCGAGGAAGAAGTTCCGCCAAATCGGCATGAGCGACACGACGGCGAGGTCCTGGTACACGGCCGCGATCCCGGCGTCGAGGGCTTCACGGGGTGAGCCGAGCTTGCGCTCCTCGCCCATGATCTTGAAGCTGCCCTCGTCGTGCTGGTGCAGGCCGGCGATGATCTTGATCAGCGTGGACTTGCCGGCGCCGTTGTCGCCCAGGACGCAGGTGACCCTGCCGTTGTCCACGGCCATGGTGACATCCCGCAGTGCGATGATGTTGCCGTAGTGCTTTCCGACCGCTTCGAGGGAGAGCAGGTGCACGGGCGTGTGGGTCAAAGGATCTTTCTCGTCTCTTAGCAGGGTTTGCTGGTCGATTCGTTGTGCGTTCATTGGTCCGGCCCCTTACTTCAGCTCTGCCCGGCGTTTGACGATGAGGTTGACGATGGTAGCCAGCAGCAGCATCAAGCCCAGGAAGAACTTGAACCAGTCCGGATTCCATTGTGCGTACACGATGCCCTTGTTGGCCATGCCGAAGATGAAGGCACCGATGGCCCCGCCGATCGCCGATCCGTAACCGCCGGTGAGGAGGCAGCCGCCGATGACCGCGGCGATGATGTAGAGGAACTCGTTGCCGACGCCTTCGCCGGATTGGACGGCGTCGAAGGCGAAGAGGTTGTGCATGCCGAGGATCCAGCCGCAGAAGCCGACGGCCATGAAGAGGCCGATCTTCGTCTTGGTCACCGGCACGCCAACTGCGCGGGCAGCGTTCGCGTCACCGCCGACGGCGAAGATCCAGTTGCCGATCCGGGTCCGGAGCAGGATCCAGGAGGCCACGGCAACCAGGACGATCCAGAAGAAGACGGTGATCTTCACTTCCACCCCGCCGATGCTGATGGACGAGGCGAAGACTGCGCGGGCAGATTCGAAGCCGTCAAGCTTGGAGATCGACGGCGAGGAAACGGAACCGCCCACAAGCCGGGTGAGTGCCAGGTTCAGGCCGGTCAGCATGAGGAAGGTCGCCAGGGTGACGATGAAGCTGGGCAGTTTGGTCTTGATGAGGATCCAGCCGTTGATGAATCCGATGGCAAGGGAAACCACCAGTGCCAGCAGGACACCGACCCAGGCGTTCATAGAGAAGTACCAGCTGAACAGCGAGGCTGTCAGGGCCGAGGAAATGACGGCGACGCCGGTGGAAAGGTCGAACTCGCCGCCGATCATCAGGAGGGAAACACCGACGGCCATGATGCCGATGGTTGAGGATCCGTAAAGCACTGTGGCCAGGGCGTTGGGCTGGGTGAAGGTTTGCGATACGGAGGCGAAGAAGATGAAGAGGACTACTGCGCCAACGAGGGCGCCGACCTCCGGGCGGGCGAGGAATTTCTGGAACGGGTTGCGGCGTCCTACCCGTTCGTCACCGGACGCCGGGGCTGGTGCCGGTGGCAGGGTTGCTGTGCTTGCCATGGGGATGACTCCTTGTTGTTTCAGGCTTCGCGGTTGTTCAGGCTTCGCGGTTGGTCAGGCTGCGCGGTGTGGGCCGCGCAGCCTGATGCCTGGATTAGCGGACGCCCTGCTGGGCGAACTTGAGGACGTCAGAGGCGTTGGCCTTGTCCACGATGGTGGGACCGGTCAGGACGGGCTGGCCGCCACCGATCTTGAAGCCGCCGCGCTTGGCCTGCCACAGGGCGTCAACGGACATGTAGCCCTGGAGCCAGGGCTGCTGGTCCACGGTGAAGATGACGTTGCCATCAACGATCTTCTGGGCAAGTTCAGCATTGAGGTCGAAGCTGGCTACCTTGGAGGAGCTTCCCGCATCCGTGACGGACTTCAGGAGGGTCAGCGTGATCGGAGCACCGAGGCCGATGATGACGTCTGCGTCCTTGGAAGCCTGGAGCTTGGCGGTGGCGGTGGACTGAACCGCTGTCATGTCCTTGCCGTCCACGTAGAGGATCTCAGTGGCGGGGACCTTGGCCTTCACGCCTGCGCAGCGCGCTTCCAGGCCGACGTGGCCCTGCTGCTGGATGACGCAGACCGGGTGCTTGTACCCTTCAGCGGCGAGGCGGGTGCCCACGGCTTCGCCGGCCAACTGTTCGTTGGAACCGAAGTGGGTGAATGCTCCGAGCTTGGCGGATACGGACTCACCGGCGTTGAGGCTGACTACGGGGATGCCGGCGTCGGTTGCCTTCTTCAGGACGTCCTTCAGGGCGTCAGGGGTGGCGACCGTTACTGCGATGCCGTCAACCTTCTGGTCGATGGCCTGCTGCACCAACTGGGCTTGCCGCCCGGCTTCGGGATCGCTCGTGTAAAGCAGTTCGACGTTGTCCTTGGCTGAGGCTTCCTCGGCGCCCTTACGGACGATGTCCCAGAAGGTGTCACCTGCTGCGGCGTGCGTGATGAGGGCTACCTTGATGCGGTCGGTGGAGGCCACCTGGCCGGCGGCAGCTCCACCACCGGAATCGGACGGCCTGCCGCCCTGGCTCGAACAGGCGCTCAGTGCTATGAGGGGAACCACTGCTGCGGCGAGGGCCGCTTTGCGCCACGAGAATTTTGCCACCGTTATCTCCTTTGATGTCAGCTTGGGGTGTCCGGAGACTCGTATCCGAACCATCCACTACTCAGATCATGGTGACTGACCTCACACTTTGTCAATACTTTGTCCTGACATTAGGATGTTTTTACGTTTCAACCCCTCGTACCAGTCAAGGAACACGTCCCTCAAGGCCACTTCCTTGACGGCGGAAACCCGGCTGCTATGATCAGGAAAAGGCAGTATGTCCTATCAAGAGAACATGAACGGACAAATACATCCTTCCGGCAGAGGAGCCGAAACCCTGCTCCCGCCGGTCATGCACAGCCGTCCAGGAGGAAACCAGTGGCGAACCAACTCAGCCTCAGCATCGATCGTTCGTCCCCGGTGCCGCTCTACCACCAAGTTGTCCAAGGCATTGAAGCTGCCATCCACAGCGGCGTCCTGGAACCGGGCAGCCGCTTGGACAACGAGATCGACCTCGCGGCACAGCTCAACCTGTCACGACCCACGATGCGCAAGGCCATGGACGAACTGGTCCGTGCCGGACTCCTTGTCCGCAAGCGCGGCGTGGGAACGCAGGTTGTTGCCAGTCAGGTCCGCCGTCCCCTGGAACTCTCCAGCCTCTACGACGACCTCAGCAACAACGGCAAAAAGCCCACTACGGATGTGCTGAGCTTCGCCCACGACGAAGCGGATGCGGCCACCCTCGCCGCGCTGCAGCTGCCTGCCGGTTCCAAGGTCTACCACTTCACCCGCCTCCGCAAAGTAGGCGGCAAACCGCTGGCCCTCATGGAGAACTGGGTCCGTGATGACATCGTCACCATGGACGAAGCCCAGCTCGCCAGCGAAGGCCTCTACGCCATCCTGCGGCGCGGCGGCGTCAACTTCCGCCTCGCCTCGCAGCGGATCGGCGCCATGATCGCCAACGACTACCAGGCACCCCTGCTGGAAACCGACGTGGGATCGGCCCTGGTGACCATGGAACGCACCGCGGTGGACGACACCGGACGCATGGTGGAAACCGGCCACCACGTCTACCGCGGCGATTCCTACAGCTTTGAAATGACCCTCGTACAGCGCTAACGCAAGGACTTAACTTATGGCCAACTGGGTATACCCGCTGGGAACCGCCGCCGACGGCAAGTGGGACATCTCCCTCGGCACCTCCGATTCCAGCCTCGCCGTTGACGGCTGGGCCCACACGGGACTGAAGGTGGCGACGCTCGCCGCAGGTTCCGCCGTCGAGCTTTCCGCCGCGGGCGAGGAACGCATCGTGGTGCCGCTGAGCGGCTCCTTCACGGTGACGGTCGACGGCGAGCAGTACCGTCTTCAGGGACGGCAGTCTGTCTTCCACGGGCCAAGCGACGTTCTCTACACCGGCATCGAGAAAGCGGTCACCATCAGCTCGAACGACGGCGGCCGCGTCGCCGTCGCGACCGCACCCGCCAAAGCGTCGTACCCCACCAGGCTGATCACCGCCGCAGAAACCCCGGTTGAACTCCGCGGCGCCGGCAACTGCTCCCGCCAGGTCCACAACTTCGGCACACCCGCAGCACTGGAAGCCGACCGCTTCATCGTCTGCGAAGTCATCACCCCCGCCGGCAACTGGTCCTCCTACCCTCCCCATAAGCACGACGAGGAAAAGGACGGCGAAACCAGCCTCGAGGAGATCTACTACTTCGAAACCCGCGTAGCCCCCGGCTCCCCCGCCCCGGAAGATGCGGACGCCATCGGCTACGCCCGCGTCTACGCCTCCGATGAGCGTCCCATCGACGTCTCCGCCGAAGTCCGCACCGGCGACGTTGTCCTGGTGCCCTACGGCTGGCACGGCCCCGCCATGGCAGCACCCGGCTACGACCTCTACTACCTGAACGTCATGGCCGGCCCCGGCCGCGTCCGGGACTGGCTCATCAGCGACGACCCCCACCACGGCTGGATCCGCCAGACCTTGGAAGGCCAGGACGTGGACCCGCGGCTCCCGTTCACGGCCTGACCCAGACAATAAGCCTGATTCCAAGCACTAAGGAAGCCCCTGTGATTCACAGGGGCTTCCTTGGTGTTCAGCGCTACTAGGCCTGGGCGATGTAATCCGTCATGGTCTTGAGCTGGTAGCGGGAGACTTCCTCGGCGTTCTCGTCCTCGGCAAACACGGAAGAAACCATCACGGTGTTCTCCTTGTCCAGGAAGCCGATCTCCTTGAGGCCACCAAAGAACTCGTTCCAGTTGACGTCCCCGTCACCGATCTTCAGGTGCTGGTGGACGCGTACGGCGTTCCCGGGCGGGTTGGTGATGTACCTCAGGCCGTGGGAGGCGTGGTGGTTCATGGTGTCGGAGATGTGCACCAGACGCAGCTTGTCACCGGCGGCACGCATGATCTCCAACGGTTTGTTGCCCATGTGGAACGTGTGCGAGGCGACGTAGACCATCCCGATGTTCGGCGAATTGACGCCGCGGATGACACGCAGAGCGGCCAGTCCGTCCTCCACGAAGTCGTCCGGGTGCGGGTCAATCAGCACGTCAAGGCCTTCGCGCTCGATGATCGGCAGGAGCTCCTCCATGGAACGGTAGAAGGCACGCTCGGATTCCTCGGCCTTCTCCGGGCGCCCGCTGAACTCGGTGTTCATGGTCTGGACGCCAAGGTCCACGGCAATCCGGATGGCCCGCTTCCAGTAGCGGACAGCGGCCTCACGGGCATCTTCGTCCGGCCCGGACCAGCGAAGCACGGGCAGGACGGAAGCGATTTCCACGCCGGCATCCTTGCACGCTGCTTTCAGCTTGCCTACCAGTTCATCGTCGGCCTTGGGGTGGTTGTAGAAGGGGATGAGGTCCGCGTGCGGCGTCATCTGCAGGTACTTGTACCCGAGGTCGGCAGCAACGCGGGGGAACTCCAGCAGGCTGTGGCTGTGGTGGAAGGGTGTGGGATCAAGTGCGATCTTCATGTTCAGTCCCCTACTTGTACAGATCCGGCTTGGCGTTCAAGTGGACCTTGACCTTCTCTCCGGACTTCTGCGCCTCAACGCCGGCCTCGCAGCAGGCGGCGGTGGCGTAGCCGTCCCATGCCGTTGGTCCGCCGATTTCGCCGCGAAGTGCCGCATCCACCCAAGCCTGCACCTCGACGTCGTACGCGGCTCCAAAACGGTCCTCGAAACCGGGCGTGACGTTGCCGCCCCACTTGCCCGCGGTCTGGACGTACGGGCCGCTGTCACCGCCGATGCTCACGATGCCGTCCTCGAAGGAAGCCTGAGTAGCCACCTGGTAGCCGAACTTGGCGTTGACATAGATTTCGACGTCGGCCAGTACACCGGATTCGGTTTCGATCAGGACCTGCTGGGGATCGTGCTGGCCGTTGGGAGCGTTGCGCGTTGGCTTGCCCAGGCGGACCTGCACGGACGTGATCTCCTCGCCGGTGAAGTAGCGGATGGCGTCGAACTCGTGGACCACGGAGTCGTTGATCAGCATCTCATTGGTGAAGCCCTCCGGCGTGCTCGGGTTCCGGTGCTGGTGGTGCAGCATCAACAGCTCCCCCAATTCGCTGTTGCGGATGATGGAACCCAAAGCCGAGTACTCGGCGTCGAAACGGCGCATGAAACCAACCTGGATGCGCTTGTGGCCCAGGACGAGCTCCGCCTGGACAACCTTCCAGGAGCTCTCGGCGTCCGGGGTCAGGGGCTTCTCGCACAGAATCGGGAAGTCTTTCTCCAGCGCCTTGTACAGGATTTCCTCGTGCAGGAACCCCGGCGTGGCGATCAGGACGGCGTTGACGTCGCCGTTGTTGAGGGCCTCGTCGGCACTGGCCAGGGCCACTGCACCGTCGATGCCTTCAATGGCGGCTTGCGCACGGGCCAGGTCAACGTCGACGACGGCGGCAACTTCAGCACCGTGGATGCGCGTGCTGAGGCGCTTGATGTGGTCAGCACCCATGCGGCCTGCGCCGATGACGGCTACGCGGAGAGTCTTTGTCACAGTTTCTGTCCTTTGGTGAGTGTGGTTTGGCTGCTACTGGACGGTGCTACTGGACACGGGTCCGGGAGCCGCAGGAGAGCAGGTAGTTGCGGGTGCGCTTGGCGATCGGCATCGGTACGTCGAAGGCTACCGGGTACATGTCCTGTTCCACGATGCCGAAGATGGGGCGGTTCAGGCCCTCCACGGCTTCGATGACGGCACGCAGGTCCGGAAGGCCGTTCGGCGGCTCGGTCATGACGCCGGCCAGGTTTGCCGCTGCCCAGGTCATGTTCTTCTCATTGACTTCGGCCAGGACCTCGGGGTTGATCTGCTTCAGGTGCAGGTAGCCGATGCGCTCCGGGTAGTTCTTGATGAGCTCAAGGCTGGAGGCTCCGCAGTATTCGGCGTGGCCGGTGTCCAGGCACAGGTTCAAGTACTGGGGATCCGTAGCGGCGAGGAGGGTCTCGATGTCCTTCTGCGCCCCCACGTGGGAGTCGGCGTGGGAGTGGAACTGCTGGTGCAGCCCGAAGTCTTCCAGCAGGACCTTCCCCATGCGGTTGTGGCCGGCGAACAGGTCTGCCCACTGCTCGTCCGTCAGTTCGCCGTTCTCCACGGCTTCGCCCGTGACGTCGTCGCGCCACATGGCCGGGATAACCACAATGTGTTCGCCGCCCATGGCTGCCGTGAGTTCGGCTACCTTGCGGGCGGGCTCCCAGGCTTCCTCGTACTGCTTGGCGCCGCGGTGGAAAGCAGTAAAGACAGTACCGGCGCTGACCTTCAGGTCACGCTGCTTAAGTTCTTCCGCGAGGCGGGCGGGGTCGGTCGGCAGGTAGCCATAGGGACCCAGTTCGATCCACTTGTAGCCGGACTCTGCGACCTCGTCCAGGAACCGCTCCCACGGTGTTTGCTGGGGATCGTCCGCGAACCAAACACCCCAGGAATCGGGAGCTGTGCCGATGATGAGTTTGTTCTCGACGTCAGTCATGACAACGGTGTCTTTCTTGATAGCCTCCGTTGCCCCGGCTTTGGTGCCGGGGCAGCGGAGATGGGGGCTAGTTGGAGGGGAAGTTGTAGGAGGCGCCGGAGGCGTGGTGGGTTTCGGGCCAGCGGGAGGTGACTACCTTGCCGCGGGTGTAGAAGGAGACGCCTTCGGGGCCGTAGATGTGCTTGTCACCGAAGAGGGATGCCTTCCAGCCGCCGAAGGAGTGGTAGGCCACCGGGACGGGCAGGGGCACGTTGATACCGATCATGCCCACCGTCACCGAGCGCTGGAACTTCCGTGCCGCCGCTCCCGAGGAGGTGAAGATCGCGGTGCCGTTGCCGTACGGGTTGGAGTTGATCAGCTTGATGCCGTCTTCGAGGGTGTCCACGCGGACCACCACCAGGACGGGTCCGAAGATTTCCTCGGTGTAGGCGGTCATTTCGGTCTTGACGTGGTCGATCACGGTGGGGCCTACCCAGAAGCCGTCTTCGTGGCCTGGGACGACCAGGTCACGTCCGTCCACCACCATCGCGGCACCGGCGCTTTCTGCTTCGGTGACGATCTTGACGATGCGTTCCTTCGAGGCGGGGGTGATGACCGGGCCCATTTCGGCGCCGGGTTCGGTGCCGTTGTTGACCTTCACGGCCAGGGCGCGTTCTTCGACCTTCTTCACCAGCAGGTCAGCGGCGTCCCCGACGGCGACGGCCACGGAGATCGCCATGCAGCGCTCCCCCGCCGAGCCGAAAGCAGCGGCGGCGAGGTGGTCCGCGGCGTTGTCCAGGTCAGCGTCCGGGAGCACGATCGCGTGGTTCTTCGCCCCACCAAGTGCCTGGACCCGCTTGCCGTGCTTCGTGGCGGTTTCGTGGACGTACTGGGCGATCGGGGTGGAGCCCACGAAGGAGATGCCGTCAACGTCCGGGTGCGTCAACAGCCCATCAACGGTTTCCTTGCCGCCGTGCAGGACCTGGAACACACCATCAGGCAGGCCCGCTTCCTGCCACAGCTTGGCCAGCAGCAGCGACGGGGACGGGTCCCGCTCCGAGGGCTTGAGGATGAACGCGTTACCGGTGGCGATGGCCATCGGTGCCATCCACAACGGCACCATCACCGGGAAGTTGAACGGGGTAATACCGGCCACCACACCCAACGGTTCGCGGAAGGAGAACACATCAATGCCGGTGGAGACCTGGTCCGAGTAATCACCCTTCAGCAGCGAGGGGATGCCGCAGGCGAACTCGATGACTTCCAGGCCACGGCCGATCTCGCCCTTGGCGTCGGAGAGGACCTTGCCGTGCTCGGCCGTGATCAGTTCAGCGAGTTCGTCCACGTGGGCTGCGACCAGTTCACGGAACTTGAACAGCACCGCGGTGCGCTTGGCCAGGGAAATATCACCCCAGGAATCAGCGGCTTTCCGGGCTGCGGCGACCGTGGTGTTCAGGTCATTCTCGTTCGCCAGGCGCAGCTCGGCAGTGACCTGGCCCGTGGCCGGGTTGTACACCGGCTGGGTGCGGTCACCTTCACCGGCTGACTCAGCACCGTTGATGAAGTGGTTGATAGTGGTCAAAGTGGTGGTCGTCGTCGACATGCGGACTTCCTCGTCTTCTAGCTTTAGGGGCGGATGTCTGGGTTCTAGCCGAGCAGTTTGCGCTGGCGGTTCTTGTGGTCGGTGTAGGTCTTGTAGGCCTGCTGCGTGGATTCCAGTTCGGAGACCTGCGAGACGGGCACGTCCCACCAGGACTCTGAGGACGGGGCGTCCAGGAGCGGATCGGATTCGACGTGGATCACGATCGGGCCGGTCTCCTCGGGGGCTGCCTTGGCGTCGCGGATGGCTTGTTCGAGTTCGGCGATGACCTTCTCGCCCGGTTCGATCCGGATGACCTTCGCGCCGAGGGATTCGGCGTTCGTGGCGAGGTCGATGGGCAAGTTCTCGCCGGCGTCGAAGGAGTGCTGTTCCTTGTCCAGCACCCGGTACTGGGTACCGAAACGCTGCGAACCCAGCGTCTCCGAGAGGGAGCCGATGGAGGCGTAGCCGTGGTTCTGGATCAGCACCACGATCAGTTTGATGCGTTCGGCGACGGCGGTGACCAGTTCGGTGTGCATCATCAGGTATGAGCCGTCCCCCACCATGACCACCACATCCCGCTCCGGGCCGCCTGCTGCTGCCTCGGCAAGCGCTGCACGCTTGACGCCCAAACCACCGGGGATCTCGTAGCCCATGCAGGAGTACGCGTATTCCACGTGGTACCCGAACGGGTCCCGGACCCGCCACATCTTGTGCAGGTCGCCGGGCAGTGACCCGGCCGCGCAGATCACCACGTCCTGGGCGTCCATGGCCTTGTTCGTGGCACCAATGATTTCGTTCTGAGCCGGCAACGGCGTGAAGCGTGTCTCGAACGCTTCATCCACGGTCGCGTCCCAGCGCTTCTTTTCGGCGGCGACCTTCTGCTCCAGGTCAGCGCCCACGCGGTAGCCGCCCAGGGCCTGGTTCAGCTTCACGAGCGCCTTGCGGGCATCGGCCACGATGGGCAGGTGCGTGCCGTGCTTGTACGCGTCGATCGCGGCGACGTTGATATTCACGAACTTCACGTCCGGGTTCTGGAACGCCGTGCGGGACGCGGTAGTGAAGTCCTCGTAGCGGGTGCCGATACCGATGATGAGGTCCGCTTCGGCAGCGATGGCGTTCGCCGCCGTCGTTCCCGTGGAACCGACCGCGCCAAGGGAGTACTTGTGGTCCCACGGGAGCACGCCGACACCGGCCTGCGTGTTGCCCACCGGAATACCGGTCAGCTCAGCGAACTTCGCCAGTTCCTCATTGGCGTACGCGTAGAGAACACCGCCGCCGGCAATGATCAGCGGACGCTTCGCAGCACGGATCGCTTCCACGGCACGGCGGATGTCGTCATCCTCGGCTTCGGGACGGCGGATACGCCACTCCCGCTCGGCCAGGAATTCTTCGGGAACATCAAACGCCTCGGCCTGGACATCCTGCGGCAACGAAATAGTCACCGCACCGGTCTCGGCCGGGTCCGTCAGCACCCGCAGGCCGTGGTGGAACGCGGAGAACAACTGCTCCGGACGGTTCACCCGGTCAAAGAACTTCGACAACGGCCGGAACGCATCATTGACCGTGATGTCGTACGCGTATGGCAGCTCGAGCTGCTGCAGCACAGGGTCAGCGGCACGGGTCGCGAACGTATCAGACGGAAGCAGCAACACCGGCAGCCGGTTGGTCGTAGCCAGGGCTGCACCGGTGAGCAGGTTGGAGGACCCCGGACCGATCGAGGTGCTGATCGCGAACGTCTGGCGGCGGCGCGTGTGCCGGGCATAACCCACAGCCTGGTGGACCTGGGCCTGCTCGTTCCTGCCCTGGTAGTACGGCATGATGGACGGGTCAGCGGCCTGATACTGCTTCAATGCCTGGCCCACACCGGCAACGTTGCCGTGCCCGAAAATGCCGAATGTGCCCGGAATCAGGCGCTCACGGAAGTCCACGCCACCCACCGAATCAACGGTGTACTGCTTGGACAGGAACTCGACCACGGCCTGCGCCACGGTCATCCGACGGGTTGCTGTTCCGGTTATGGTCCGCATGGCGAGTTACTCCGATACTTTCACGGGGATACGGTCTGACGAGGTGAGCCCTGCGGGGTCAAGTGCCGCGGGCGCAGTGTTGTTCAGCAGCGAGGCGGCCGTCGCGACGGCACCTGCCACGTCGCCGTCGTGCGGGTACAGAAGCGTCCGCCCAACGGTGAGGCCCTGCACGCCGGGCAACGCCAGCGCGGCCTGCCACGACGCGAAGACTTCATCAGGGCTGCCGTCGGGGTCACCGCCAAGGAGTACCGTGGGCAGCGTGGTGGAGGCCATGACGCGTTCCATCTCGGCCACCACGGGCAGCTTCATCCAGGTGTAGGCGCTGGTGGAACCGAGGCCCTCGGCGATGCCGACAGACTTGATCACGGCATCGGCGCGGAGATCGTTGCGGACCTTGCCGTTGGCGTCGCGCACGGACAGGAACGGCTCCACCATGGCGATCAGCTTCCGCTCGGCGAGCGAATCGATCGCCTTCGCCGTAGCTTCCAAGGTAGCCACCGTGTCCGGATCGCCCAGGCAGATGCGGGTCAGCATCTTGCCGCCATCGGCACCGAGCGCCTCAAGGGCAGCGGCGGTGTGGCCCGTGAAACGGTCATCGAACTCATTCACCAAGCCGGCAAGGCCGCCGCGGTTCATGGAACCGAAGACGAGCTTGCCTTCGAGGGCGCCGAGCAGCAGCAGATCATCCATGATGTCCGGCGAGGCCAGGATGCCGTCAACGGCCGGGTTAGCCAGAGCGATCTGCAGACGGTCCAGAAGATCGCGGCGGTCGGCCATGGCCATCGGGTCGCTGCCGACGGCGAGGGCGCCGCGGGCCGGGTGGTCGGCGGCAACAATGAAGTTCTGCACGCCGTGCTTCAGGCCGGGGTGACGACGGCGGGTGGCAGCTGCGCGGGCCACGGCCTGCGGGTCCTCCAGCCGGATCCGGCTCAGGTGTTCGTAACGGCGGGGGTCATCGTTGAGGCTCAACGCACGGCTCCTTCTGCGAGTGCGGCGGATGCGCCGGGGATGGGCCGGCCGCGTTCGGCCAGCAGCGAGGTGACCTCGTCCGGCGTCGGCATCGCATCCGCGCAAGAGAGGCGGGATGCGACGATCGCACCGGAAGCGTTTGCGTAGTCCAGAACCTCGGAGAGAGGCCAGCCTGACAGCAAGCCGTGGCAGAAAGCTCCCCCGAAGGAGTCACCGGCGCCCAAGCCGTTGACCGTCTCCACCGGCACGGGTGCGGAAACCACGCGCTCGGTGCGGGTCTTGGCCATGACGCCTTCCGCGCCAAGCTTCACGACGGCGATCTCCACGCCGGCGGCCAGGAGGCGGTCCGCCTGCTCATCAGGAGTTCCCTCCCCTACGGCCACGGCGCATTCCTTGTCATTGCCGATCGCGACCGTCACGTGCGGGAGGATCTTGGCAACCTCGGCGCGGGCTTCCTCTTCGGATGCCCAGAACATTGGCCGGTAGTCGAGGTCCAGGATGGTGAACTGGCCCTCTTTCAGGCCGGTCCGGGGGCGTGCCTCGTGCGCCGCGATGTGGGCGCTGCGTGAGGGCTCCTGGCACAGGCCGGTGACGGTGGACCAGAAGATCCCGGCGTCCCGGATTGCGTCCAGGTCCAGCTCTTTGGCCTTGATCTGCAGGTCCGGGGCCGTGGGGAACCGGCCGTAGAAGTACAGCGGGAATTCGTCGGTGGCCGGCTTGATGGCACAGAAGGTGGCGGGAGTCTGCCCGGCCGCCGGCGTGACGAACGAATCGTCCACGCCGAATTTGCGCAGTTCGCGGTGCAGGAAGCTGCCGAAGGGATCATCGCCGGTGCGGGTGATAACGCCGGTGCGGCGGCCGTGGCGGGCGGCAGCAACGGCCACGTTGGAGGGCGAACCTCCCAGGTACTTGCCGAAGGAGGTTACATCCTCCAGCCCGACTCCGATGTCGTTCGGGTAGATATCAACGCTGATGCGCCCGATTGTGAGCAGTTCGTGGGTCACGGTACTCGTTGACCTTTCTCTTGGAACTCTGAACCTTTGAGCGCTGGGCCCCAATGCCTTGCTACCCCTCAGTGAGCGGGGCCACATGACTACTTTGCACCAGATTTAATGTCCTGTCAAAGGTTTGTACTGACATATTTACAACGTGACACAGGGCCCGGTTATTTGGCCGGGACAGCCAACTCGCCGGTGACATACTGGCTGCGGCCAAAGCCGAACGACCAGTCCCCTGCAGTGTTCTCCACGTAGCCCACGAAGACGTCTTCACCGGCTATCCCCACCTCGCCCAAGCCCTTCGCAATCGCCGCAAAGAGGGCGCTCTTTGCATCTTGGCTGCGGCCGCCCTGGGTGAAGATCTGGATCATGACCACCCCGGAACTACGCTCAAAACCGAGGCCCGCGTCCTGGGCGACGATCTGACCCTGCGGGTGCTCGGTGAGGATGTGGAAGTAGTCGCGCTCGGGGATTCCATATTCGGCCAGGATGGCGTCATGGACGGTGCGGCTGATGGTTGCCAACTCTTCGCGGGTGCGGCCTTCGTTGACGTCAATGCGTACCAAGGGCATGGAAGTGTCCTTTCCAGAAGTTTGTCCTGACATACTAACAAACATGTGGAACTTTGGGTACACCCCGGTGCCGGTCGTTCGCGGCGGTTCGCTTAAAGCACGACGGCGGCCCGCCACCTTTCGCTGGAAAGGTGACGGGCCGCCGTCGTGGGTCAGCCGTAAAGACTAGAGCGCTGCGTAAACCTCGCGCAGGAGGTTGGCGGTCTCGGACGGCGTCTTGCCGACCTTCACGCCTGCTGCTTCAAGGGCTTCCTTCTTTGCCTGTGCGGTTCCGGCGGAACCGGAGACGATGGCGCCTGCGTGGCCCATGGTCTTGCCTTCGGGAGCCGTGAAGCCTGCCACGTAGCCCACAACAGGCTTGGTGACGTTGGCCTTGATGAAGTCGGCTGCACGCTCTTCAGCGTCGCCACCGATTTCACCGATCATGACGATCGCCTTGGTCTCCGGGTCGGCTTCGAACGCAGCCAGGGCGTCGATGTGGGTGGTGCCGATGATCGGGTCACCGCCGATGCCGATCGCGGTGGAGAAACCGAGGTCGCGGAGTTCGTACATCATCTGGTAGGTCAAGGTACCGGACTTGGAAACCAGGCCGATGGGGCCCTTGCCGGTGATGTTGGCCGGGGTGATACCGACCAATGCCTCACCAGGGGTGATGATGCCGGGGCAGTTCGGTCCGATGATGCGGGTGATCTGCTTGCCGTCGGCGTCAACCTTGGACTGGGCGAGGGCCCAGAACTCGGCAGAATCCTGAACCGGAACGCCTTCGGTGATGACCACGACCAGGCCGATGCCGGCTTCGATGGCTTCAACAACGGCGTCCTTGGTGAATGCCGGCGGAACGAAGACGATGGACACGTCTGCGCCGGTTTCAGCCATGGCTTCCTTGACGGTGCCGAAGACGTTGATTTCCTTGTCGCCGTGCAGGACCGTGGTGCCGGCCTTGCGGGCGTTGACGCCGCCAACAATGTTGGTGCCGGCCTTGAGCATCAGTGCGGTGTGCTTGGTGCCTTCGCCGCCCGTGATGCCCTGAACGATGACCTTGGAGTCTTTGTTGAGGTAGATAGACATTCTCGCGTCCCTTTACTTAGCTGCGTTGGCGAGCTCGGCGGCCTTGTCGGCGCCCTCGTCCATGGTGGCGGCCAGGGTAACCAGCGGGTGGTTGGCCTCGGTCAGGATGCGGCGGCCCTCTTCGACGTTGTTGCCGTCGAGGCGAACAACCAGCGGCTTGTTCGCGGAAGAACCGAGCTCTGCCAGTGCGCCCACAATGCCCTTGGCGACTGCGTCACAAGCGGTGATGCCACCGAAGACGTTGACGAAGACGCTCTTGACCTGGGAGTCGCCCAAGATGACGTCAAGGCCGTTGGCCATGACCTCAGCGGAAGCTCCACCACCGATGTCAAGGAAGTTGGCGGGCTTCACGTTGCCGTGGTTCTCGCCGGCGTAAGCAACGACGTCGAGGGTCGACATCACAAGACCGGCACCATTGCCGATGATGCCGACTTCGCCGTCCAGCTTCACGTAGTTGAGGTCCTGCGCCTTTGCCTTGGCCTCAAGCGGGTCAGCTGCTTCCTTGTCCTCCAGCTCAGCGTGGTGGACGTGGCGGAAATCTGCGTTCTCGTCCAGGGAGACCTTGCCGTCCAGGGCAACGACCTCGCCTGCACCCGTGCGGACCAAGGGGTTCACCTCAACCAGGGTGGCGTCTTCCTTCTTGAAGACGTCCCACAGCTTCAGGATCACATCGGAAACCTTGCCGCGGAGTTCTTCGGCAAAGCCTGCGGCTGCAACGATTTCGTCGGCCTTGGCCTGATCGATGCCGACTGCCGGATCAATGGCAACCTTGGCCAGGGCTTCGGGACGCTCGACGGCGAGCTGCTCGATTTCCATGCCGCCCTCAACCGAGCACATGGCCAGGTAGTTGCGGTTTGCACGGTCCAGGAGGACCGAGAAGTAGAATTCTTCGGCGATGTCGGCACCCTGGGCGATCATCACCTTGTTGACGGTGTGGCCCTTGATGTCCATGCCCAGGATGTTGGTTGCGTGCTCAAGCGCCTCATCGGCGGACTTGGCAACCTTCACGCCGCCAGCCTTGCCGCGGCCACCGACCTTAACCTGTGCCTTGACGACAGTAACGCCACCGATCTTCTCAGCAGCTGCCTTCGCTTCTTCAGGAGTGTGCGCCACGATGCCGGCGAGCACGGGTACACCGTGCGCTTCGAACATATCGCGCGCCTGATATTCAAACAGGTCCACGGTTTAGTGTCCTTCTACGTCGAAGTAGTTTCTGTCCAGCCGGAACCGCGATGACGCGAAGCCAGCTGCGGAAAGTACGCAGCGAAAATCCGAATCAACGTCCGGTCACATTGCGTAAGGTCCTCTCGGAACTTTAGCCCTTTGAGGAGTCCCGCCCCTCCCACACTACCGGTTAAGTGAGTAAGCTTACACTTCTATGGAACGTAGAAAATCCCCGTGATAACGGGGATTTTTGGCCCTCCGGAAGCCCCGGCGGTGTTCAGGAAAGTTTCTTGAGGCTCCCGCGGACCGTCTTGCCGCCGTCGGAAACCAGCTGGTAGCCCTCACGGCTGACGAAGAACGCCACCCCGCCGGAAACGTTTCCGCAGGCAACCCCGCTGTTGTAGGCCGAACAACGCAGGCCGTTGCGCTCAATGTTCTGCCCTTCGCTCAACTCCCGAAGCTGCGAGACGGGTCCGTCCTTGCTGCCTTTGGGCCCGAACTCCGCCTCCATCTGTGTTACGCCGGAGCGACACGAGCCGTACACGGCACTGTCCGGAGTCAACAAGACCGTGCCGCCGAGGTACCCCAGGCCGGTGCCGCCACAGTCATCGGCGACGTCATCCACCTCGGGCTTGGGGTACGCCGCCAGCTCGCAATGGACCACCGGAACCACGGCAAACTTGTTGTTGGCCGAGTCCGAGTAGCTGTTCGGCTCGTAGGGCACGTTGAGGTGGCCGCCCCTGGCCGACGTCATGGCACAGACGATGTTGCGGTCCGGCGTCACAAAGGCCGTGACGTCATTGCCTGCAGCCAGGGAGGTCTGCTCCGTGACCGGGACCTGCTTCAACTGCTCCAAGGGAGGCAAAGGCTCCGGCGGAACGTAGTTGGGATCCTTGGTGGAGAAGGAACACGCCGTGCTGCTCAGCAGGAGCAAGGCGGCAAGGATCCCCAATACAGTCCGTCGCATGCGACCAATTATGCCGTGGGTGTCACGCATCAAGCTTGGTCAGCGGCGCGTAACGCAGAAGCAGCCGCTTCTCGCCGACGTCGAACTTCACCTTCGCCACGGTCTTGTCCCCGGCGCCTTCGACGCCCAGCACCACGCCGTTGCCGAAGCTGGTGTGGTTGACCTTGTCCCCCACGGCCACGGAAATGACTTCCTTTTGCGGCTGCACTCGGGTGCGTGCGACGGCGGCCGGAACGTCGGCGTCGAAACCCGCCGTTGGGCTGGCGGAAGCGCCGCGCGAGCCTCCCGCACCCCAGAAAGACCCGCCGTATTGCTTGGACCCGATGGGCGCGTTACCCCACCCTCCCACCTGGCGGCTGGTTCCTTCACGCTTCCAGTCCACCAACTCCGAAGGAATTTCCTGCAGGAACTGGCTGGCCGGGTTGTACTGGCTCTGGCCCCACATGCTGCGGACCTCGGAGCGGGTGACATACAGCCGCTGACGGGCACGCGTGAGGCCTACGTAAGCCAAGCGGCGTTCCTCGGCGAGTTCCTTCGGGTCCGTGGCCGAGCGCTGGTGCGGGAAGATTCCGTGCTCCATGCCGGTCAGGAACACCACGGGGAACTCCAGGCCCTTTGCAGTGTGCAGCGTCATGAGCGTGACAACGCCCAAGCGTTTCGCCTCGGCAACAGCGGCATCGATGTCGGCGCCGGGGGCGTCCGGGATCTGGTCGGCGTCGGCAACAAGTGAAACCTGTTCCAGGAACTCACCCAGCGTCCCTTCCGGGTTGTCCCGTTCGTATTCCCGGACAACCGCAACAAGTTCGGCGAGGTTCTCTACGCGGGACTCGTCCTGGGGATCGTTGCTGGCACGGAGTCCCGCAAGATAGCCGGTTTGTTCAAGGACGGCTTCCAACGCAGCCGACGCTCCCGAACCCGTAGCAACCTCGGCGAGGTCATCCAGGAGTTTCACGAAGCCCAACACTGCGTTCACCGAACGCGTGGCCATTCCCGGTGCCTGGTCCGCCCGGCGGGCAGCGTCCATAAAGGAAGTCCGGTCACGCTCTGCGAGGGCGGCAATGGCACCCTCCGCGCGGTCTCCGATCCCGCGCTTGGGTTCGTTCAACACGCGGCGCAAGTTGACGTCGTCGTCCGGGTTCACCAGAACACGCAAGTAAGCCAGGGCGTCCTTGATTTCCTTGCGTTCGTAGAACCGGGTGCCGCCCACAACCTTGTACGGTAAGCCCACGCGAACCAACACATCTTCGATGGACCGGGACTGCGCGTTGGTGCGGTAGAAGATGGCCACATCGCCCGGACGCAGCCCTTCCTCGTCCTGCAGCCGGTCGATCTCCTTGGCGATGAACTGGGCTTCGTCGTGTTCGTTTTCACCGACGTAGCCAATGATTTTCTCGCCGTCGCCCTCGGCCGTCCACAGCCGCTTTTCCTGCCGGTTGGGGTTACGGGAGATCACCGCGTTGGCTGCGCTGAGGATGTTCTGGGTGGAGCGGTAGTTCTGCTCCAGCTTGATGGTCCGCGCATTCGGGTAATCGTGTTCGAACTCCACGATGTTGCGGATGTCCGCGCCACGGAAGGCATAGATGGATTGGTCGGAATCGCCCACCACCGTCAGTTCACTGGGGGCCACATCCGTGTCAGTGCCCAGACCCACGATCTCCCGCACCAAGGCGTACTGGGCGTGGTTGGTGTCCTGGTATTCATCCACCAGGACGTGCCGGAAGCGCCGCCTGTACGACTCCGCGAGCGCCGGGAATGCCCGGAACATGTAAACGGTCTGGGCAATAAGGTCATCGAAGTCCATGGCGTTTGCCTGCCGCAAACGTTGCGTGTAGCCCTTGAAGACCTCGGCGACCGCAGTTTCGAAAGGATCGTTGTAGTTGGCCGAGGACGCGAAGGAATCGTCGTCCACCAGCTCGTTCTTCAACGCCGAAATCTTGTGCTGGATTGCCTTGGGCGGGAACTTCTTGGGATCCAGGTCCAGGTTCTTGGCCACGAGCGTGATGAGCCGCAGGGAGTCCGCGGAATCGTAGATAGAGAAGTTGGAGTTCAGCCCGACGTTGGCCGCCTCACGCCGCAAAATGCGGACACAGGAGGAGTGGAAGGTGGAAATCCACATGGCCTTGGCCCGGCCGCCCACCAAGGCTTCGATACGTTCGCGCATCTCCGCGGCGGCCTTGTTGGTGAAGGTGATAGCCAGGATCTCGCCATGATGCGCCCGCTTGGTGGCGATCAAGTAGGCAATGCGGTTGCTGAGGACGCGGGTCTTGCCGGAGCCGGCACCTGCCACGATCAGCAGGGGGCTGCCGGCATGCCTCACGGCTTCTTCCTGCTGCGGGTTCAACCCCTGGAGAAGCGCATCGGCGGTCGGCATCCCGCCGTCGTGATGACCCCAGCCGCCCGAGCCGGGGGCCTCCCCCGGGCCGCTGTTGTCCGTTCCCACCCGGGCGCCTCCCGCACCACCACCGGGGCGGGAAAGCTCCGGCGCAGCCTTGACTGCGGCCCGGGGGCCTGCGTTGAAGGGTCCGTCTGCGTAGGGGTCAAACAACATATCCATGGTGCCTACCAGTCTAGGCGGTGGGTCTGACACTCCTTGGCCCGGGCCCGGTCCGTGGACGGGACCGGGCCACTGAAAGCCAGGCGAACTAAGCGAACTGCGGCACTGAAGTAAGAGCCGCGCTCAACTCCCTGACCGCCGTCGAGCCTCCCGCCACGAACCAATTCAGCCCGTTGACCTGCACCACCGCGGTGTCCCCGCCGGCAGCCCGGACAATCGCCTTGCCCGGAAGCCAGTCCCATTCGGGGCAGCTGTGTTGGAACCAGCACCCGAGTTCACCGTCGGCGACGCGGCCAAGGTCACAGGATCCTGAACCGAACATCCGCAGCGATGCTGCGGTGATGGCGGCTGCATGCCACGGCATGGCGGTCCGGGGGTCGGCGAGCCAGGTCGGATGGATGTACGTCGCCGCGCACAGTTGGCTCACTGAGGTATCACCCGAACCGGAGATCGCTTCGCCGTTAAGGGTTGCTGCGCGTTCTTCGCCGCCGAGCCAGAGCTTGTCCGTTTCGGGCTGGTAGATGGCGCCGAGGATCACGGAAGGATCCGCCACGGCATTGCCCCCGTGGTCCGAATCGTTCCGTTTGAGGGCTATGGCAGAGCACCAGTAAGTGGAGCCGTGCAGGAAGTTGTACGTGCCATCCACGGGATCGATCACCCACGTCCGGCCACTGGTCCCGGCTACCGATGCGCCCTCCTCGCCAAGGATTCCGTCATCCGGCCGGCAGCGGCGCAACTGTTCCAGCACGTAGGCTTCAGCGGCCCGGTCGGCTGCCGTGACGACGTCGGACACCGAAGTCTTGCGCTCGCCCTGCAGGCCGCCCATCCGCATCAGGAGCGCGAGCTGGCCTGCCTCGCGGACCAAAGCGCTGGCCAGTTGGTAATCGTCGAGGGATGGATCGAGTTCAGTTGCTGTGTGCCTGCCGATGGTCATGGTTCCAGCTTATGTGGCGGGATAATGAATCACATGGCCAAGACCCCAGCGCAGCGCATCAAGAAACACGGAGCAAAGGCAGTGGTTCCGGAACACTCGTTGCCGCCCGTCATTAATCCCACCACCGCCCGGACTCCCCAGAAGGCGCAGAGCAACTCGAAACTGATTGTCATCGCCGGCGTGGTGGCCAGCCTTTTCCTGTTCTGGTACCTGCACCTGCTCACCCTGAACCAGATGACCCAGTTGTCCGGTGGCCTGGCCATGCCCGACTCGCTCATCGGCGGCTTCTCGCAGGACTACATCGCCCAACTGCACGCGGCCATGGACGAGGACGCCCGCGGACAGTTGAACTACGTGCATAGGACCGCCGGGACCCTGTTTCCGCTGATTTTCGGTTTCAGCTGGCTCTTGCTCATCGGCACCAACGTTGCCCGCAAAGCATGGCGGTGGGCCATGTGGGCGGCTCCCCTGCTTTTTGCCGTGGCGCACTTGTGGTCGAACGTCGCCATCGATTCGGTACTGGCCGCGGAAGCGCCCGACGCCGCTTCGGTGGCCGTGGCGTCGGCGGTCACAGTTGCGTCGTGGGTGCTGTTCCTTCTCAGCTTGCTGTGTGGTGTGGCTGCGGTGTTCCTTGGGCGGAAGGATTCTGCTGCCGCTGCCGAAAGGCCGGACGCCACTAAAGGGCCGAAGGTTACCGGAGGGGCGGGCGCTACTGGAGGGCCGGACGCCCCAAAGTCCTGACTGCCCTGCGTTCCTTGGTGACACGGCGGGCCACCACCAAGCCCACCAATGACAAGCCCAGGATGATGGGGTACGCCATGGTGCGTTCGATTGCGCCGGCCTCTTCCACCCGCAACTGGACTGCCAGGACGTAGATCGTGGTTCCAAGGGACACCACTCCGAATAACAGGACCATCCAAGACATCTGCGTGTGCCCCCGCCACACCAGGCCCAGGACCACCAGGGCCAGCGGTCCGGCAATGAAGTACATGCCGGCGCCGGTCAGATGCAGCGCAAGGTCCGTGTCCTCAGGAACCAGGCCCACCATGGCCTGTCCGATCCCGGCAACGAGGACCAATGCACGCACCGCCCACGCCGCGATCCAAGGAAAAGCCTCGGCGGACCTGCCTGCCATGGCTGGCGTGATGGCTCGCTGCCCGTGCTCCGCTGCCACGGACAATACGGCCGAACTCAGCAACACTGCTCCCAGCACCATGGCCACTCCTTGAAGCACGAACGAGGCGTTCATTAGCCAATTCAGGGGCGAACAGACCTCGTAGCCGTTGAACGGGCCGCAGTGTGCTGCCCCTAGGTCGCTGATGACGTGTTCGCGCCGGTCGTAGCCAGGGTTGCCACGCCACGCAGCCATCGCAATCGCTTCCACCACGAAGTAATGGATGAGCGTGATCGCCGCCCAACCTCCAACAAGCTCGCGTCGCCCTGCGAGGTCCGGCAAAAGCCCCCGTTCACCGCCCCGCGGACCAGCCGCCGTCGTCATAGCGCCAAGGATAGACCCGGGCCGTGCACGACGCAGCCCTTGTGAGCATGGTTCTCGCCCGTTTCTGGACCTGTGGCGCTGCTGTTCCCGCCCGGCGCGCCCGTTCCGGACCTGTGGCGCTGCTGTTCCCGCCCGACGCCCCTATTCGTACGGGCGCGCACGGCGGAAAAGGGTGCGCCCCACCCGGAGAGACCCGTTCCGGACCTGTGCCGCTACCGTTCCCGCCCGGCCCGCCCCAACCGGACCTGCGAGCACCCCTACCGGGCCTGCAGGGCACGGAAACGCCGCTCCCGATGCACGCGTTGCGCGATCACCAGGCCCGCCGCAGCCAACCCGACGGTCACCGGGTACGCCATGAACCGCTCCAGCAAACCCGGCTGGGGCACATCCATGGCAGTCACTCCGCCAACAACCAGGGCCCCGACGCACACAACACCGCAAGCGGCAAGGAACCAGCTCACCGGCGTTTGCTTCATCCAGAGGAAGCCAAACAGCAGCAACGCGAACCCGCCGCCGATGAAGAACATGAGCGCGCCGGCCAAATGCCAGGGCGAGCCGTAGTCCTCGGGAACCAGGCCCACGATGATCGTCCCCACGCCGGCAACACCCGTAAGGATCCGGATAGCCACGGCAAGGATCCACGGCTTGGCCAACACCCGCACGGAATTGGTGTGGAAGCGCCGGGCAGGAACCCCCGGTCGGGCGGCAACGCACAGCAGGCCCGCCGTCAGGAACAACGCACCCAACACCAAGGCCAGTCCCTGCACAACAAAGGACACGTTCATGAGGAGATGCAGGGGTGAACAAACGTCGCGGTCCTCGTAGACCCCGCAGGACACGGCACCGAGGTCGCTGATGAATCCGGTGGCACGGCTGTAGGGCTCCGGGCCCGCCCACGCCTCGATCACAGCGGCCTCTGCCACGAAGTACTGGACAACACTCAGTTGCGCCCAGCCACCGATCCCTGCCCGGATGCTCCGAACGTTCGGAAGGAAAGTTCCGGCCACTTCCGGCGCAGTCGCTTGTCCTTTCATGTCCGCCAGCCTAGCGGTGTTCGGGCACTGCCCCGGCAGCTTGTATGCTTGTAGTCGTGTCCGGGCCTTGGACCCCTCCGCGGAGGAATCCAGGACCAGGAAACATGCCCTCGTAGCTCAGTGGATAGAGCACGGCTCTCCTAAAGCCGGTGTCGTTGGTTCGATTCCAATCGAGGGCACTTGAAGGACCATCAGCCGCCGGAGGACTTGCTGGCCTACCTGGCCGGCGAATGGTCCGTGGAACGAACCCTTCTGGACCGCGCCACCGGCACCCGCGGAACCTTTACCGGCGTCGTGCGTTACACCAGGAACCCCGACGGCGGACTGGACTACCGCGAAGACGGAACCATGCACTGGCCCACGCACACCGGCCCCGCTTTCCGTGAGTATGTCCTGAAACCCGGCGCCGACCGGCGCACCCTGGACGTCTTCTTCCCTGATGGCCGTCCTTTCCATGTGATGAGCTTCTCCGGCCTGGCCACGGACAAGCACTGGTGCGACCCCGACGACTATCACGTCCGCTATTCCTGGCAAGGACCGGATTCCTTCAGCTTCACGTGGGACGTCCACGGCCCGGCCAAGGACCTGCTGCTGGAATCGCACTTGGAGAGAGCGCAATGAACGTGATCGTGGTCAGTGCCGTCTGTGTCTACAACCGGGCCGGCCAACTCCTGACCGTTCGCAAGCGCGGCACCGGGAAATTCATGCACCCCGGCGGGAAGCCCGAGGCCGGCGAGAACGCCGCGGAGGCGGCGTCGCGGGAGCTGCTGGAGGAAGTCGGCATCGATGTGGCGCCCGCGGACCTCGAGCCAGCGGGCGTTTGGCATGCCGTGGCCGCCAATGAGGAAGCCACCACCATCGAGGCCACGGTCTTCACGGCGCCTGGCATCTGGGAGGCGCACCCGTCGGCGGAGATCGCTGAGATCCGTTGGCTCGATGTGACGGAGCCTTGGCCGGAGGACCTCGCACCGCTGCTCACGGACCACGTCCTCCCTGCCCTCGAATCCCCGAAGTAACTGGCAATAGGGGTTGTTCTGAGGGCTCAGAGCAACCCCTAATGCCAGTCAGTTGGGCTAGAACTCGCGGGCCACGGCCGTAGCTTCGGCGAACTGCGTCCGGTAGAGCTCCGCATAGCGTCCGTCCGCCGCAAGCAACTCCGTGTGCGTGCCCCGCTCCACAATCCGGCCGTCCTCAACCACCAGGATCGCATCCGCGGCGCGGATGGTGGACAAGCGATGGGCAATCACGACGGCGGTGCGCCCCTCGAGCGCTTCTCCCAAGGCCGCTTGCACGGCGGCTTCATTGGTGGAGTCGAGTGCGGCTGTTGCCTCGTCGAGGATGACGACGCGCGGCTGCTTGATCAGGAGCCGGGCGATGGTGAGGCGTTGCCTTTCGCCACCGGAGAGCCGGTACCCGCGCTCCCCCACCACAGTGTCCAGGCCATCGGGAAGGGAACGGATCATGGCTTCCAGGCGCGCCCTGCGAAGCACGTCCCACATGTCCTCTTCCGTGGCGTCCGGCCGTGCCAGGCGGAGGTTGGAAGCGATGGTTTCGTGGAACAAGTGGCCGTCCTGCGTGACCATTCCCAAGGTGTCCCGCAGCGAGTCGAAGCGGACATCGCGCACGTCCACGCCGTCCCGGGCTTCTGTGCCGCCCAGCCGCACTGCACCGGAGTCGACGTCGTAGAGGCGGGATAGCAGCTGGGCGATGGTGGATTTGCCGGCGCCCGACGATCCCACCAGAGCCACCGTCTCCCCGGGTTCGACGCGGAAGCTGACGCCGTGAAGGACTTCTTCGCCGCCGCGGGTATCGAGCGTGGCCACGTCCTCAAGGGAGGCCAGGGAGACCTTTTCCGCGGAGGGGTAGGCGAAGCGGACGTCGTCGAACTCAATGGCCACGGGTCCCGGCGGAACGGTGACGGCGTCGGGCTTTTCCGTGATGAGCGGCTTCAAGTCCAGGATTTCAAACACGCGCTCAAAGCTGACCAACGCACTCATGATCTCCACGCGGGCATTGGACAGCGAGGTGAGCGGTGCGTAGAGGCGGGTCAGCAACAGGGCGAGGACCACGACGTCGCCCGCCGCCAACTGGCCGCCGATGGCCAACCAACCGCCCAGCCCGTAAACCAGTGCCAAAGCGAGGGCGGACACCAGGGTCAGCGCCGTGACGAAGGTGAACTGCAGCATCGCTGTGCGGATGCCGATGTCCCGCACGCGGCCGGCACGGGCAGCGAACTCGCGTGATTCCTCATCCGGGCGTCCGAAAAGCTTTACCAACGTTGCGCCGGGGGCTGAGAACCGCTCGGTCATCTGGGTGCCCATGGCCGCGTTGTGGGCAGCAGCTTCGCGCCGGAGATCGGCCAGCTTGGAGCCCATGCGCCGGGCGGGAATGAGGAAGATCGGCAACAGGATCATGGCCAGCACGGTGACCAGCCACGAGGTGTTGAGCATGACCGCGAGCGTCAGGACAAGCGCCACCACGTTGCTGACTACGCCGGACAGCGTGCCGGCGAACGCGGACTGTGCGCCGATCACGTCATTGTTGAGGCGGCTCACCAGCGCGCCGGTGCGGGTCCGGGTGAAAAACGCGATGGGCATCCGCTGGACATGGTCGAACACGCGGGTGCGAAGGTCCACGATGACGCCCTCGCCGATGGTGGAGGACAACCAGCGGGTCACGAGCCCAACTCCCGCTTCACCCACTGCAACCAGGGCGATCAGGACAGCAAGCCAGATCACCGTGCCGGCGCCGGCGTTGCCGATGATAGCGTCCACCACTTGCCCGGCGAGGACGGGTGTGGCGACGGCCAGCACGGCGCCCGCGATCGAGGCAAGGACGAACCCGATGAGCTTGCCCTTGTGCGGCGCGGCGAAGGCCATGACCCGTTTCAGGGTTTCCTTCGAGAACGGCTGCGAGCCACTCTGGGCGCGGGTCAGTTTATGCAGCGAGCTCCAGGCAACGCCATCCATGCTCATGGTTACTTCTCCTGGCCTGATGTGTGGTGCAGCTCCCGGACCCGGCCGTTTTCCAGGTGCCATCGGGAGTCGAGCCGGACGTTCTCCAGCAAGCGTCGGTCGTGCGTGACCAGCAGCAAAGCGCCATCGTAATTCTCCAGCGCTTCCTCAAGCTGCTCGATCGCGGGCAGGTCGAGGTGGTTGGTGGGCTCGTCGAGCACCAACAGGTTCACGCCGCGGGCCTGCAGCAGGGCCAGTCCCGCGCGCGTCCGCTCCCCCGGAGACAGGGAGTCGACAGTGCGGGACGTGTGGTCCGCTTTGAGGCCGAACTTGGCCAGGAGCGTTCGGACGTCGGCGCTGTTCCAGTCCACGAGCACCGCTTCAACAGCGTCGCCCAGCTTCTTGCCGCCGTCGAGCAGCCCGCGGGCCTGGTCAATCTCGCCCACCGCGACGGAGGCACCCATGGAAGCATAGCCGTCGTCGGGAACGCGCGTCCCCAGCAGCAACCGCAGCAGCGTGGACTTGCCGGCCCCGTTGGGGCCTGTGATGCCGATCCGTTCGCCGCCGTTGAGTTGCAGGTTCACCGGCCCCAGCGTGAAGTCGCCCTGACGTACGACGGCGTCCCGCAAGGTGGCCACGACGGCGCTGGAACGCGGCGCCTGGCCAATGCTGAACTGCAATTGCCACTCCTTGCGCGGCTCTTCCACTTCCGTGAGCCGGGCAATCCGCGACTCCATCTGGCGGACTTTCTGCGCCTGCTTCTCCGAGGATTCCGTACTGGCTGCCCTGCGGATCTTGTCGTTGTCCGGGTTCTTCTTCATCGCGTTCCGGACGCCTTGGGAGCTCCACTCACGCTGCGTGCGTGCCCGCGCCACGAGGTCTGCCTTGGTGGAGGCGTACTCCTCATACCGTTCCCGGGCATGGCGCTTGGCAATGGCCCGTTCTTCCAGGAAAGCCTCGTATCCCCCGTCGTAAACGGACACGGAGTTCTGCGCGAGGTCCAGCTCCACGATTGTGGTGACACAGCGGGCCAGGAACTCGCGGTCATGGGACACCAGAACGACGCCGCCACGCAGGCCCTGGACGAACGCCTCCAGCCGGGCGAGTCCGTCAAGGTCGAGGTCATTCGTGGGTTCGTCCAACAGGACGACGTCGAAGCGGCTCAGCAAGAGGGCGGCGAGCGCAACGCGTGCAGCCTGCCCTCCGGAGAGTCCCGTCATGACGGCGTCGGAGCCCACTTCCAGGCCGAGGTCCGCAAGGACGGCAGGGATTCTTTCTTCAAGGTCGGCAGCGCCGGATGCCATCCAACGGTCGAAGGCAACCGAGTAGGCATCATCGGCACCGGCCGCCCCGGAACCCAGAGCCTCGGCCGTGGTTTCCATGTCCGCTGTTGCCCGCGCACAACCGGTCCGGCGGGCGATGTAGGCGGCGATCGTTTCGCCTTCGGTGCGCTCGTGTTCCTGCGGCAACCAGCCCACAAAAGCGTCAGCCGGGGCAAGGCTGACCTTGCCGCCCTGGGGCTGGTCCACTCCGGACAGGAGGCGCAGCAGCGTGGACTTTCCGGCACCGTTGGCGCCCACCACGCCCACGACGTCGCCGGGAGCAACGGTGAGTGACAGCTTGGAAAAGAGCGTGCGGTGGCCGTGGCCGCCGGACAGGTCCTTGGCAACCAACGTTGCAGTCATTCGCTAAATCCTCTCGCGGCCTGCCGTCGGTGGGCAGGCATGGAAAAACCCGCCGGTCCGGACTTGGGGGGTGTACGGACCAGCGGGTTCAAGAAACAAGCATAATTCAATGTGGTGTCCGCGTAAAATCGATTCGTACTCCCACTTCCGGCAATCTTCAGAGCATGGCTGGAACCACCCTTACAGACCCGTAGAAAGTCTTTCATGCCCTTACAGTCCAAGGCGTTCCAGCGCTGGCTGCACAACGTTGCGCCCGACGCCAGCACGGCTGATGTCTGCAGGGTGTCCGGCATCAAACGCACCACTCTTGCCCAGCAGCTGGTCCGGGGAAAGGTGGCCGAGTCAACGCTGGTGAGCATCAGCCGGGCTTACGGCCTCAATCCGGTCCAGGAGCTGGCGACCTTCGACCTCTACGCGGTCCTGCACGGAGATCCGGTGCCTCCCACGCCCGCGGAGCTGGTCAGCCAGATCGCCACGATCGACCTTCTGCGTGCCGTGGTGCAGCGCAGCGAACCCGGGCAGGCTGCGCCGCCCGGACTCTCCGGGACACCGCACCCGACCGCGGTGCGCAACTGGGTGGACGCGATCGACGACGGCGAATTACGGCACCGGGTCAGCGAAGCCACCGGGATTGCGCCCCAAAACTTCTCCGCCCACCTGACAGCCAACCGCCTTCCGCCGGAACTGGCCATAGCCACCTCCCGGGCAGCAGGGGTGGGACCGGCCGGCGGACTGGTGGCCGGCGGGCTGATCACCGAAGCGGAAGCCGGTTGGCCGGCCGAAGGGCGCCAGGACGCACTGGACCGGATGACCCTGGGAGAGCTGGTGACCCTGGCCGGTGAACGCCTCCAGGCCCTCGGGAAGACCCTGCGGCGCCAGGAACAAGACCATGAACGAACTGAAAGAATTTGGGAGAACCTCGGATGACGGCTGTCCTGCCCTGGGCAACCCTGGTGATTTGCCTGGCAATCACAGTGGCGCGCATTCCCAGCGCGCTGCGCGGCGAGAACCGCGTGCTGTTCTACCTTTTCGCCCTGATCACCATGGATATCTTCCTTAGCATCGAGGCCCCCTACCTGGCCATCGACGCTGTGCTGGGGGGCATGAACGTCACCAACCTGATCCTGCGCTTCCTCCTCTACGGCACGTTCCTGTTGCTGGGCACCAAGGTCGCTGCCGGGTTCGACTCCAAGTCTGCCGGGCGGGCCATCCACGGGCCGTGGGGACTTGCGGTGTTGGGTGTCATCGCAGCCCTGACCACTTTTTTCTTTGTCATCACCGACACCCGGGGATCTTCCGTGGGCATGAACGGCCTGACATGGGGTCCATCCATGGAAGCCTACGCAGCATTGGGGCGCTTCTACCCGGGGTACGTTGCCGCCTGCCTGCTCCCTGCCATCTGGCGAACAATCACGGGCCGCTTTCCTGCCCTGCTCCGGGGAGCGTCAGCGTTGCTGATGCTGGGCCTGACCCTGCTTCTGGTGTCCCAGTTGTTCCCCCTGATCCCTGCTGTGCACCTCTGGCTGCGTTCGGTGATCAATTACTCCGCGGTCCTTGCTACGGCAGTGGGGCTTGCAGGCATCTGGTTCTCCAAGGCGTATGCGAAGCGGAAAGCGCGTCGCACAACGTAAGACTTTCACAAAACCATTAGATCGTGGCACAATCATGAATGTGTGAATGCGGCTTGCGGCCTGGCAGCGGAATCAGAGAACGGGTTTCCGGTGGATGTGGCGCCCACAGGATCACAATTGGGGGGATGAGTGGTGGCGGGCTGTTGGGGACCGCCCCCACTCAGCCTTTTTAAGCGCCCTCTTGGCCGTCGCCGTCAGACCTCGCGGCTAAGATGACTCCATGACCAGTCTTCGCACCCGTCGCTCTGTCCTTGCAGCCACTGTGGCCTCTGTTGCCCTTGCACTCTCGGCCTGTGGGGGCGGCGGATCATCCCAGTCCCAGTCCGGCGGGGACACCTCCCTGTCGGATGTAACGTCCAAGGGCGAACTGGTCATTGCCACGGAAGGCACCTACCGCCCCTTCAGCTTCCATGCAGACGGCGCCGGGGAACTCACCGGCTATGACGTCGAAATAGCCGAGGCTGTTGCCGGGAAGCTCGGCGTCAAGGCGACGTTCCAGGAGACGCAGTTCGACGGCATCTTCGCCGGCCTTGATGCCAAGCGTTTTGACACCATCGCCAACCAGATCTCCATCAACGACGAACGCAAGGCCAAGTACGAGTTCTCCACGCCGTACACCGTTTCCACCGGCGTGGTGGTTACCAAGCAGGACACGTCGGACATCAACAGCTTCGCCGACCTCAAGGGCAAAACCACTGCCCAGTCGCTGACCAGCAACTTCTACAAGATGGCAGTGGAAGCCGGCGCCAACGTGCAGTCAGTGGAAGGCTGGGCCCAGGCAGCAACCCTGGTCCAGCAGGGACGCGTTGACGCCACCGTCAATGACAAGCTCACGTACCTCGACTACGCCAAGACCACGCCCGACTCCGGCTTGAAGGTGGCTGCGGAGGCCCCGGAGAAGACCGAGAGCGCGTTCGTCTTCCGTAAGGGCTCAACCGAGCTGACGAAGGCGGTGGACAAGGCCCTCGCCGACCTCCAGGCGGACGGCACCCTGGCGAAGATCTCGGACAAGTACTTCGGCGCGGACGTCACCAAATAGATGGACTGGGACCTCGTCTGGAGTTCCTTCGGGCCGATTGTCTCGGGGGCAGTGACCGGAACCATTCCGCTCACGTTGCTGTCCTTCGCCTTCGGCCTGGTCCTGGCGCTGGTAGTCGCCTTGATGCGGCTAAGCCCCAACATGCTGTTGTCCGGGATCGGCCGGTTCTATGTCTCGGTTATTCGCGGCACGCCGCTTCTGGTCCAGTTGTTCGTCATTTTCTACGGTCTGCCCAGCATTGGCGTGAAACTTGATCCCTGGCCCAGCGCCGTCATCGCCTTTTCCCTGAACGTCGGCGGCTACGCGGCTGAGATTATCCGGGCAGCCATCCTTTCCGTCCCCAAGGGACAGTGGGAGGCCGGGCACACCATCGGCATGTCCGGCGGGCAGACGCTGCTCCGCATCATCCTCCCCCAAGCGGCCAGGGTGTCAGTTCCCCCGTTGTCCAACACCTTCATCTCACTGGTGAAGGACACCTCGCTCGCTTCCCTCATTCTGGTCACCGAACTGTTCCGCAACGCCCAGCAGATCGCCGCCTTCAGCCAGGAGTTCATGGTCCTGTACCTGCAGGCCGCGCTGGTTTACTGGGTCATTTGCCTGGTCCTCTCCACCGCGCAATCAGCCGTGGAGAGGAGATTGGACCGCTATGTCGCCCACTGACGTCCCTTCGCAGGCCGGCCCGGCAGCTGCGCCGGTCCTTCAGGCCCGGAATCTTGCCAAAGCGTTCGGCAGCAACGTCGTGCTCCGCGACATCGACGTCGACATCCGCCGGGGCCAGGTAGTGGCCCTCATCGGTCCCTCGGGTTCCGGCAAGACCACCGTGTTGCGCTCGCTCAACGGATTGGAAGTGCCCGACGCCGGTACGGTCACCTTTGGCGGCACCGAATCCGAGGGTGGCCTCTCCATCGATTTCGGCAAAAAGGTGGGCAAGAAGGAAATAGCCGCCTTGCGGGACCGCAGCGCGATGGTCTTCCAGCACTACAACCTCTTCCCGCACATGACCGTGTTGAAGAACGTCATCGAAGGCCCCGTCCAAGTCCAAAAGCGCCCCCGTGCAGAAGCAATTGCCGAGGCCGAACGGCTCCTTGAACGCGTGGGCCTGGCCGACAAGCGTGATGCCTACCCGTTTGAGCTCTCCGGCGGCCAGCAGCAGCGTGTGGGTATTGTGCGGGCGTTGGCGCTGAAGCCCCAGTTGTTGCTCTTCGACGAGCCGACGTCCGCCTTGGACCCCGAACTGGTGGGAGAGGTCCTGGGTGTCATCAAAGAGCTCGCCGAAGAAGGCTGGACCATGGTGATCGTCACCCACGAACTGGCTTTCGCCCGGCATGTGGCGGACGAAGTCATTTTCATGGACGGCGGAGTGGTGGTTGAACGCGGACCGGCGGCCGAAGTATTGAGTTCACCAACCCAGGAACGGACCAAGCTTTTCGTCAAGAGGCTGCAGCACGACGTCTAGACTCTATTGAGCGCATGAAAATTGGGGGAACAAGCTTTGAGTGATAGCCAAGCTTTGGGTGATGGCACCGAACAGGCTCGCGGAAAAGGGCGGCGGAACGTCATCATCGTTGTGGTCGTGGCTTTGGTCGCCGCGGCCTTGGGAATCGGGGCGTGGTGGTACTTTTCACGCCCCGCAGACGTCCAGCGCGCCGATGTAGTCCGTTTCGACAAGGAACGGTCGATCGTGGACAACTCCATGAACCTTTATGATCCCTTGGTTCAGGAATTCACTGCGCGGTACACCAACGTCTCCAAGGGAGATGCCCTGGAAGAGCAGGACGCCGTCCTCAAACGCGAGGCTGACCTGCTCCAACGGGAATCAGCGGCCAACATGGCCAAGCTGGACCGGATGGCTGAATCCCCCGCCCTGCAGGACCCTGCCGTTTCCGACGCTTTTGGAAAGTTCAAGGAGAAGTATGGTGCGGTGGTTGCCTACAACGACCAACGCATCATCAACACCGCCAGCATTACGCGGTCGGTGGGCGGGCCGTGCGGGCCGCTCCACACCGAACTTAACCTGCAAAGCGAAAACTACTCTGCGGAATACGTCAAAGTTGCCGATGCGTGCTTGAAAGCCATCGCGGAGGCAAAAGACGGCACTGATGCAGAGACCAACAAGCTACTGACAGCCGTTGAAGGCGTCATCAAGGGCCAGCGGGACAAGCAACAGGAAGTCCTGGACGCCGACGAGGACCTGGTGCGCATCGCCAAGCGAACACTGGCGGCTGCGGCCATGTTGGGAATCAACGAGCCCCTGAACAAGGCACGGACCGAATACGAGGCCGCAGTGAAGGAGAAATCCACCAAGGTGGTTGCTGATGCGAACGCGGCCAACCAGGAATTGGAGAAAGTCTTGAAGAGCCGGCTGGAGCAGTTTGAGGCAGCATCCGGAGACGGTGACCAGTTATGAGCAACCAATACCCTCCCGCAGGTCCGGCTCCCGAACAAACCACCAAGCCGGGCCCCCGGAAACGGAATCGCGCCGTCCTCATCATCGGCCTCGTCATCGCCTTGCTCGTGGCCGCCGCCGGGACTGCCGTGGCCTTAACGCAATCCGCCGCCCAGCAGCGCAAGGACACCCTGCTGGAAGTTAAGGACCAACGCCTCGATGACCTGGCCGCGGCCCGCGACAAACTGCAGCCCGCCGTTAACGCATACCTGGCGGCGTACAAGAAAGCACGGAACGCACCGGCTTCCAAAGACCAGGCCGTGCAGGACAGCAAAAAGGAGCTGGATGACTTCCGGCAGGCCGCAGAGGCGGCACGCACGTCGTTGCAGTCCGTGAAGGCCGGGCTCGACTCCAGTGAAGCCGTCAACACAGCGGTGCAGCAGCTTGAAGAGTCCCATCTGGGCTACTTCGATTACATGGAGGGCCTCGTGGAGTCCTATCCCCGTTTCGAGGGCCTTTTCCGCGCGGATGATGCCGCAGGATGCAACGGCTTGTTTGTCGGCAACAAGGCCACCAACCTCCGGGAGCGCCAGCAATTGCTGGCTAAAGCGGCAGCCCCATGCCGGGAAGCGGCAAATGAACTGAGGCAGTCAGGGAACGTCGCCTACGAGGAGTTCGCCCGCACCTTCGACAAGAGGGTGGCGGACCTGGAGAAGCATGCAGAGGCGACGGCGAAGTCCGAGGAGAGCTACGAAGAGTTCGTCCGGATCAAGGATGACTTCGTGAAGAAACTGGCCGACGCCGAAGCCCGCAACGCCCCCGCCGACGAAGTGCTGAAGATCGCCGACGACGCCCGGGAGCTCAACAGCAAGATTCGCGCCAACCGGTCGGAGTTCGACTTCGCGGCGGAGCGCTACCTTGACGGGGTCAAGGGCATGCCGGACCTCGTGGATGAGGTCTTCACCAAGAACGTCACAGAGGACGTCAAGTACTACGAAGCCGTGATTCCCCTGCGCGTGCAGCTGGTGAAGGACGTCATCGACGCCGAACTGGTGGAGTAGGCGCCGCTCCGGGTTGCTGACGCGCCAGGCTGGTTGCTGACGCGCCAGGCTGGTTGCTGACGCGCCAGGCTGGTTGCCGAAGCGCAGGCTACTTGCCGAAGCGCAGGGTCACCAGCTGGAACGGTCGAAGGACGAGCCCGGCCACGGCAGTACCCGGATCTGCACCGCCCGCGCCTGCACTCCTGGAGGCCACGCCCGTCGCCTCCACCGTACGCTCCAGCAGGTCGGTAGCCACCACCGTCCGGGCCGGGAAGTTCGCCGTCACTGTCCCCGTGGACCTCTGGCCCAGGGATTCGTAGAGGCGCACAACCACGTCTCCGCTGCCGTCTTCAGCGAGCTTCAAGGCCTCCACCACAATCCCGGGATTGGACACCGAAACCAACGGCTCAACCGGGTTCCCGCCCCGCATCAAGCGTGGCTTGAGGTTGGTCCTGTAACCCTCTTCGACCGCGTCGGCGATGTCCGCACCGGGCCGGATGGACAGCTCCAGCACGTGCTCGCCACGGTCCGCCTCAGGGTCCGGGAACCGGGCCGAGCGCAGCAGCGAGGTACGGACCGTCGTCGTGGTCCCGCCGTCTTCCCGGATTGCGCGCGTGACGTCGTGGCCGTAGCTGGACCCGTTGCTGACGGCAACGCCATAGCCCGGTTCGCCGACGTGGATCCAGCGGTGCGCGCAGATCTCGAACTTTGCGGCGTCCCAGGAGGTGTTGGTGTGGGTGGGCCGGAAGACATGTCCGAACTGGGTCTCCGACGCGGACTGGTCCGCGCGCACGTCCAGCGGGAAGGCGATCTTGAGCATCTTCTCGCGCTCCTGCCAATCAACAATCGTGCTGATGCCCAAGGACTCCGCCCCCGCGGCGAGCGTGAGGCGCTGCGTAATGGTGGAGGCGCCAACGGTCCGCTTGACCACCACGACGGCGGATGCAGCCGTGCGCTCGAGGCCGATGGTTTCCGCTTCGGTCAGTGGCGTGACGTTGCGCCGGTAGAACTCCTCAATGTCCCAGGCGTCCCACTCGTTGGGCGTGTCCCTGAAGAGTTCCAGCAGGTTTCCTGCGTGCCCTGGGGCGATGGCGTCCCGGCCGCTGGCGTGGTCCACCAGGGAAGTCAGCAGCCCGCGATCGTCAAGCACGGCACGGATGATGCCGTTGTCCAGGACGTATCCGCCCGCCTCTTCGCTCGCCTGCACAACGCCGTCCAATGAGCCCGTCCGCGAGCTGCCGGGCTCCGATGCGCCCAATGCCGGCACTCCGAGCCTCCTGTGGGGTGCCGCGTTGAGCAGGAACTCCGTGTCGCCCGGGCCGAGGAGGGCCTGGGCAGCTTGAACGATGATTGCCTCGAGGTCGCGGGCGATCGCCAGATAGTTGCGTTCGGCGTCCTGGTGGACCCAGGCAATGGAGCTGCCGGGGAGGATGTCATGGAACTGCTGAAGGAGGACAAGCTGCCAAAGCCTCTTGAGTTCACCGGCAGGATACTCGTAGGCCTCGCCCAGGCGGACGGCCGCGGTGGTGCACCACAGTTCCGCTTCGCGCAGGAGGTGCTCGCTGTGCCTGTTGCCCTGCTTGGTCTTGGCCTGGCTGGTGTAGGTTCCCCGGTGCATCTCAAGGTACATCTCGCCCACCCACACCGGCAGTTGCGGGTACTCGGCCTCGGCCTTGACGAAGAAGTCCTTGGCGGTGCCCAGCCGGACCTTGGGAGAACCTTCCAGATCCGCAGTGCGGCGCGCCGCCGCGACCATTTCGCGGGTGGGTCCGCCTCCGCCGTCGCCGTAACCGAACGGCACCAGGGACATGGTTGCCCGGCCGTGCTCCCGGAAATTGCGTTCGGCGTGGGCAAGTTCCCTCGCATGAAGTTCGGCGTTGTAGGTGTCCACCGGGGGGAAGTGCGTGAACAGCCGCGTCCCGTCGATTCCTTCCCACGCAAAAGTGTGGTGCGGCATCCGGTTGACTTTGTTCCAAGAAATCTTTTGGGTCAGGAACCAGCGGGAACCGGCAGACTTGACGATTTGCGGCAGCGCACCGGAGTAGCCGAAGGAATCCGGCAGCCAGGCCTCCTGGCATTCGATGTTGAACTCCCGCAGGAAAAAGCTCTTGCCCTCCACGAACTGGCGCGCCATGGCTTCCCCGCCGGGCATATTGGTATCCGATTCCACCCACATGCCGCCGACGGGAACGAACTGGCCCGCCTGCACTTTCTCGCGGATGCGGACGAAGAGCTCGGGATAGAACTCCTTCATCCACGCCATCTGCTGGGCCGATGAGCAGGAAAAGACGAAGTCCGGGTTGTCATCCATCAGCGCCACGACGTTGGAGAAGGTCCGCGCGCATTTGCGGATGGTTTCGCGGACGGGCCATAGCCACGCGGAATCGATGTGGGCATGCCCGGTGGCAAGCAGCTCGTGGGCGGACGCGTAGGCAGGCCGGGCCAACACCTCCGCCAAGGCTTCCCGCCCCGCAGCAGCTGTTCCGGCCACATCCTCCGGATCCATGACATCGAGCATCCGTTCCAACGCCCTCAGAATCTCATGGCGCCGGGGCATCTCCATGGGGAGTTCGTGCATCAGCCCGCTCAGTGTCCAGACGTCCTGGTTGAGCTCCCAGACGGTCTCGTTCAGCTCCGCGATGGCTATGCGGCCCAACCGGTACCGCGGTTCATCGCCGGACGTCGCCTTATCCCCCAAAGGCGTCGGCGCGAAGGACCACCCTTGCGCGACGTCGGGATTCGCTGCGGCCTCTACGTAGAAATCCACGGACAGTCCGCTGCCGATCAGCTTCAACGGGACATGGTAGTTGCGTGGCGAGATTGCCTTGATGATGCTTCCGTCCGCGCGCCATGCGGTGCCCTCGCACTGGAAGCCGGGCACATCGCTGTTGAAGCCCAAATCCACGATGATTTCCACGGCAGTGTTCTCTGCCGAGCCCCAGGCCTCCGGAACTTCGCCCTGCAGCCGCAGCCATTTTGTGCTCCAGGCCTTGCCCCATGCCGCACCGTGCTCCTGGGGCGTAAAGACCTGCCGCAGGGCTTCCGCGGCGGGCACGGGCTCGCCGGGGGCTTCCCAGCTGCTCAGTTCAAGCGGGATCGAACGGCCGTAGATGGCCGGGAGCAGACGCTCACGCACAAACCTGTCCAGACGTTGTTCGGTGATCCTGCGGTCGTCGTGCAATTAATACCTCTTTAGAAAATCAGCCGGGCGGCAGGAGTGGTTGGCTGGCATCCGGGCCTCCGTGGCGAGGGCCGGCGCGGGCAACCATGATTCCATTCGATGGATAAAATCTACGTCGTTCCCAGCTGATAGCCAAGTGTCGGACAGCTGGAACCGGCTCCAGCTAGGCAACGGAAGGGGCAAGGTCCTCTTCCCTGATGCGCCAACGCCCGGCGTAGGCATTAAGGCTGTGGCCCCGGCTGAAACCCACCAAGGTGATGCCGGATTCCTCGGCGAGATCGGCAGCGAGGCTTGACGGTGCGCTGACTGCGGAGAGCACGGGAATCCCGGCCATTGCAGCCTTCTGGACCAGTTCGAACGACGCCCTCCCGGAAACTTGCAGCACCGTGCCGGTCAAGGGCAGCCGTCCAGAGCGCAACGCCCATCCCACAACTTTGTCCACCGCGTTATGCCGCCCCACATCTTCGCGCAGGCAGAGCAGTTCGCTGGTGCCGTCGTCGTGGATCTTGAAGAGGCCGGCAGCATGCACCCCTCCCGTCTTGGAGAAGACGGCCTGTGCCTCGCGGAGCTTGTCCGGGAGGTCAGCGAGCACGCGGACGGGAACCGTGAGCGGGTCCTCCTTGGGGCTGTGCCGGGAAGACTTGCGGACGGCCTCTATCGAATCCGTTCCACATATTCCGCACGAGCTTGAGGTGTACACGTTGCGGCCCGTTGCGGGGCGTTCGACGTCGGGACGCAGTTGGGCGTCCACCACGTTGAAGGTCTGTACTCCGTCCTCGTCCTCCCCCGCGCAGAACCGCTCGGAGACCAGCTGGCCGGGTTCGGAGATGATGCCTTCGGAGACAAGGAAGCCGGCAACGAGGTCGAAGTCGTCCCCCGGCGTCCGCATGGTCACCGCGAAGGACATCTCCCCCAGCCGGATCTCCAGTGGTTCCTCCACTGCGAGGACGTCTTCCTTGAAGCGGACCGGGTGTTCCAGCGCTTGTGGTGAGCCGTCCAGGACGAACTTATGGATCTTGCGGCGTTGGGTAACGCGTCCCATGATCAGGCTCCCTTCTCCTGGTTCATGTGTCCATCATGGCAAGCCTGTTGCCTGCTGGCCACTTGGTTCCACCCGCGGGCGTCAAGCGTCGAGCGCGCTCCAGTCGACCGGCCCCTGGGGACCCTTCCGCTGGCCTCGCCCAGGCGCCTTGCGCGGCTTTTCCTCCGGCGGCTTTGGCACGGGCAGCGGCTTGCCCCATGGGAGCGCGAACGCCTGCACCAGCTCGCCGAGTTGGACTCCATGCGGCGGCACCACCATGACGCCGTCTGCGTTGGCGAGCCCCCTCATCATTCCCGGCCCTGCATGTTGGGCGGGTGAGGCCAAACCGTACACCAGTTTGAACGGCATCAACCGGGTGCGTCCGGGGTCGGCGTCGATCATGGCTCCGGAGGGCACCTCGCCGGTTTCCGGCATGCTGCCATGCCCCAAGGCGGCCAGCAGCGGTCCACCCACTGTGAACAATGCCATCATGGCGGCCAACGGGTTGCCGGGAAGGCCCAGGACGAACCGTCCATCCGGAAGCTCCGCCAAAACAGCGGGGTGCCCCGGGCGCATGGCGATGCCGTCGATCAGCAGCGTTCCGCCGAGCTCTGCGACCGCTTTCCGGAAGTGGTCGGTACCGGAGCGGCCGGTACCGCCCGTGGTGATCACGACGTCGGCCGGCGGCTCCGCGTCCACGTCCGCCAACCCCGCGGCTTCTTGGGGGACGTCCGGTTCAACGTCCTCCAGGGCGGCAAGCCAATCTTCGTAGCTGTCGCCGACCCTGACCTGATCCCCCGCTATGCCGCCAAGAAGCTCAACCACCCCGCCAAGCTGCGGACCGAAGGTGTCCCTGACCTGGCCCGGGCCGGGCATGCCCTGGTCAACCACTTCGGAACCCGTCAAGAGGAAACGGACCAGCGGCTTGCCGAGCACCTCCACCTCGTCCAGTCCGGCCAAGGCCGCCAGGGCAACATGGGCGGGATTCAGGACCGCCCCGGCCTTGATCAGGACCTCGCCCCCGGCTGCTTCCTCCGCGGCTTTGCGGATGTGCTGCCCGTTGCGGGGCTCCCCCGGTTTGGCGGCTCCGCCGAGCCCAAGTATCGGCAGGCCGTCGTCGTCCGTGGTGATGACGCCGCTCTCGCTGCGCAGCACTGCCTTGGCCCCGGGCGGAATGAGCCCGCCGGTAACGATCGGGCTGGCCTGGTGCGGGGCAAGGCGCTGCCCCGGTTCGCTCAGTATCCAGGGTCCGCTGCCGTTGACAGCCCACCCATCCATGGCGGACGAGGCATAGTGGGGCATGTCTTGGAGAGCCAATACATCCGAGGAAAGCGTCCGACCGAGCGCAGCCCTCAGGGGAACGGGGCTCGCGGGGATGGGAGCAGCAACCTCAAAGGCGCGCTGCCGGGCCTCCTGCCAGGTATGTGCCGCGTGGTGGCCCTGTTCCGGGGCCGCGGTCATTCCGATTCTGCCCCGGGCTCCGGGTATTGCTTGGCCACTTGGCGTGCCAGGCCGAGGGCTGCACTCATGGCCGCGTCGTCGTTGGCTTGCCCGATTCCCCGGGCCATTCCGGCCGCATAGCCGGCAATGAACGTGGTCAGGGGTGCAGCGGGACGCACCACGGAATGCGCCGCAACGCCAGCAACGGCGAGGACCTCGTTGACATCCACCTCGACGCCTTCAAGCTCGAATGCCTGCAGCAGCATGCGGCACCATTCCTCGAGAGTCTCTTCCTGGCTCTTCACGTCCGCCTCCTGCTGTTTGTCTATGCCCAGTACCGCGGCGTCCGCCCACGTGTCCACATCATCCGTGGAACCGCTGGGAACAGGCACCGCCATCACCTTCAGCCTAGCAAGCAGGCGGAACACTGAAGAGTTCGTTAACCCTCCCCCTTCCGAGGCCAGGGCCACTTCCCTTTCCATGGCCCGTGTGCTGTAGATCCCCAGCAACGGCTGCTTGCGCCCGTCCGGGGACACGGCGATGGCACCCTCGGTCTTCGGCGTGGCAATAAGGGCAGCCAACAACGCTTGCACACCGCGGGAGGCATGCGGCATGTCGCACGCGAGGACCAGGGTCCAAGGGGCGGGCCCCCGATCCGCCAGGGCAGCCAGTCCTACGGCAATCGCCGCAGCAGGACCGGCGAATACAGGTTCCTCCCGTGCAGTCAGCACGCCGGGCGGCAACGTGCCGGGATCGGGGCCCACCACTACGGTTGCCACAGCACCCCTGGCTGCGTCCAGGGCATGCGAAAGCAGGGTGGCGCCGTCGTAGGTCAGCGAAGGTTTGGGCACACCGCCAAGGCGGGTGGCCCTGCCACCCGCCAAGATCACTGCGTTGAACTCCATTCGCCCAGATTACCGGTGCCGCACAGGATTACCGGTGCCGCATAGGGCGGACGCACATCAATCAGGCAGCGGATTCCGGCAAGAGGAACGGATCCCAGTCCGGCGCAGGCTTCTCGAGTTCTTTGATCTGCCACATGGTTCCGGAGGGGACGCCGGGTGTGAAACGGAGTTTCCAACCCATCTCTGCCGGCGTGTGGTCGCTCTTGGCGTTATTGCATTTCAAGCACGCCGCAACCAGGTTTTCCCAGGAATCCGCGCCGCCCCTGGATTTGGGGTGGACGTGGTCTATGGTGTGGGCTGTCTTACCGCAGTAGGCGCAGCGGTGGCCGTCGCGGCGGAGAACTCCGCGCCGGCTGACGGCCGTAATCCTGTTGTACCGCGGCCGGATGTAGCGATTGAGGAGGATCACGGACGGGCGTCCCAGAATCTCCTGCGGCCCGACGACAGGTTCGTCGCCTTCGGCCACTACGCTTGCTTTTCCGGTGAGCACAAGGACCAGCGCCCGGCGGAAGGTAACTACCGCCAGCGGTTCATATCCAGCATTCAGAACGAGTGTGCGCATGCACGTACCTCTTAACGGCCGCACCCGCCAGGGGCACGAGGGCCGGCTGCCCTCTGCATGTACGGGCTGTGGATCGACACCATAAGAGTAAGCACTTATATGCCATATCAACGAATTATCAGTGGAATTAGCTTGTGATGTCGCCCACAGGCCCCGGTCCTGCCCCTTAAGACGGAAATACCCCGCAGGTGAAACCTGCGGGGTATTTCCTCAAAGTTCGATCAGCCGTTGACCCGGATGAAGACCGGACCCGAGCCGACGTTGACGCTGAACAGAGCAGTGGTGGATCCGTTCCATCCGCCATGCACTGCCATGCCGTTGCCGACGTAGACGGCGATGTGGGCCTGTCCGGCCAGACCACCGTTGGCGTAGTAAGCGAGGTCGCCCGGCTGGGCTTCCGCTGCGCTGACCGTACGTCCAAGGGAAAGGTAACCCGCAGGCCAGTCATGGAAGTTGATACCCACGGCTGCGAGGGAGTTGGTGACCAACATGGTGCAGTCCTGGGTCACGCCGAGCTGGGCGTAGGCTGCAGCGGCAATGGCCGCACCGAGGCCACTGGAAGCAGCCGGAGCCTTTGCTGCCGGTGCAGCGTTGCTGACTGCCACGGTTGCGCCGCCAGCAGCGTTGGAAGCTGAGGCAGTGGCTTCCTGTGCGGAGCTCTTCGCTTCAGCCTTGGCCGGGGCTTTCTCCACGACGGGCGCGGGCGCCTCGACCGTGGTGACAACCGGGCTCTCGTAGGAGATGGCAACGGTGGAGTCAGCGGCGATGGTGGACTGCACGACGGACTGGATGTCCAGGGAGGTGGTTGAGGTGGACTCGCGATCCACATTGGTATCCGCCGCATTGGCAGCAACGCCACTGGTCAGGACCAAGCCCGAAGCCGCGGCGATGACGGCTGCCTGGCGGCCGACGCCACCGGCGTTCACCGAAACTGCCTTTGCAATCACGGCAAGTGAGCTGGTCTTGGGAGCCTCGGCCCGGTGCCGCGCAACCTTGTTTGCACTGGTCATGATGATCTCTTTTCGTTTCCGCGTGCTGCTGGGAAGCACGCGGGTCATGGGCAGGCCAGCACCCGGGGGGCGCGCTGGCTTACCTGGACGGTTTTTAGCGCAGGGTGAAGAAGGAGGAGGTTCCGGTAGAAGCTACCGAGTGAAGCAGCGTGCCCTGGCTGGGGTTCAGGGCGCTGACCATCATGCCGTTGCCGACGTAAATGCCAACGTGGGCACCGCCGTTCTGCATGACGAGGTCGCCGGGAGCGGGAGTGCTGGTGGGCTTCATGGCGGTCCATGCATTGACGCGGGGGATGCTGATGCCGGCCTGCGCGTAAACCCACTGGGTGAAGCCGGAGCAGTCCCAACCGTTGGGGGTGGTGCCGCCCCAGACGTACGGGTGGCCGATGCCGGTGTACGCGATTGCTGCGAGGCCCGAAGCCGCGGCGCTGGCCGCGGAATCCTTGGAGCCGGCGGACTTGGCGGTGACTGCGCCCTCGCCCTGGCCGGCATTCTGGTTGCCGTTCGCCTGGGAGCGCTGCGTGGTCTGGGAAGCGCGCTGGATCTTGGGGGCTTCCTTGGTAACCACAACGGGGCTCTCAAAGGAAACAGTGGCGGTTGGTTCCGCCGTGACGACGGCGGTAGTCACCAGCTGCTGTGCGCTGGACTCAGCCTTGGAAACGTCAGTATCCGCTGCCTGGGCAGGAAGGCCGACGCTGAGGACCAAGCCCGATGCTGCTGCAAGGACTGCGGCCTGGCGGCCGACGGTTCCGGCATTCGCTGAAACAGCCTTGGAAAGAGTGTTCAACGGGGTAACCGTCTGGGCGCGGTGGCGCGCAGAAGTAGTGCGTGATGACACGAAGGTAGCCTCTCCCAATGCCTGCGAGGTGAGCTGTCGGATTCGGATGGGAGTCATCCGGCCACACGCCGTTGGAAGCGTTTGTGACTTAACCCCAAGGCCCTCTTTCGAAGACCAAAATTGGTTCCCCCGCCCCTGCCAGACGAATTATGCGAACGGACCTTGAGTGGTGGCAGAGCTAGGCAATCCACCCAAGTGCATCGGCCCCCTAAAAAGCCGATGCGCTTTGTACGGTACAACAGTTGAACGCAAATGTCACATTCAGATCACGGGGCGTGTCAAGAATGCGAGAGACGACCATCAACTCGGGTTAGAGCCAGCCCATGGGGTCGACGACTTCGCCGTTGACCTGGACTTCGAAGTGGAGGTGGCAGCCGGTGGAAGCGCCCGTGGTGCCGCTCAAGGCAACGGTGTCTCCGCGATTCACGGTGTCGCCGACCTTGACGTTGAATGACGACAAGTGGTTGTAGGTGGTTTCCAGGCCGTTGCCATGGTCCACCACCACGCGGTTGCCTCCACCGTATTCGTGCCAACCCGCAAAGGTGACCTTGCCCGCCGCAGCAGCGTGGACTGCCGTGCCGCACTGGGCCACGAAGTCCTGGCCGCGGTGGAAATCGCCGCTGCCGCCTGTCAGCGGGCTGATGCGGTAGCCGAACGGTGATGCGGTGCTGAGGGTGTCCAACGGGCTGGCCATGGTGCCCTTGGAGGAGCTGGCCTGGATGCTTCCCACGGACTGGGCGCTCAGCAACTGCTTGAGCTTGCCGTCGGGATCCGCCTTGGTTGCCACCGCGGCGCGGCTGAAGTCGATCTTGGCGGACGCTTCCGCGGAGACCTCTGGCTGGCTCCCGCCGCCCACAGCCAGTGCGGCCTCAGTCTGCCCGGACTCGGACGTGGCCATGACGGGACTCGTTGCAGGCAGGCCGACAGTGAGCGCAAGACCGGTAGCAGCGAGTGCTACGCCGGCCTTCTGCCCTACACCACTGGCTGCTGCGAAATCGGCCACCTGGCGCATCGGGCTCTTACGGCGGCGCACCTGACGCTGGGTGTCGCGGGGCCGGATCTCCGATACTACGCGGGCTGGCCGCAGCTCAGTAGCGGGGCCGGTAGCGCGTCGACGGCCCCTGACGTTCTGCGAAGTCAAACTCTGTTCCTCTCTCAAAAGCCTGCGAAGTTAGCTGTCGGATTCGGATCAGAGAGTGCAAAGACCCGGCCCGCACGCAGCGCTCACGGCACACAGGTATCCCAGGAGGGAATTGCGTAAGTAAGGCACTGCTGCTGCGGACTTCACCCCAAGGCTGCTTCTCTAGGCAGCCGATTGTGGTTCCCCCGCCTCTGCCAGTAGATGTTTAACACCCCTGATCTGCTGGCAGAGCTCGGCTCCAGATCAGGTAACGCTTTGATATCGGCGCTAGTAGATAACTATAGGGGATTAAGGCCCGCGGTAATAAATTCGTTATCTACAGGGCGGTCGTTTTTTGCCCGCTCCCCTTATCACCTATCCGCGGAAACCGCAGGTCACACCGCCGCGCGGCGGCGTGACGTGAGATCAACCACGCCCATGGCAAGGCAAAGGCGCCCACATGGAGTGAACGCCTGCACCCGGCCGGCCTTTCGCTTGCTAGCCGACTGCCACGAATACGTGGGCAGCTACTTCCGGCGGCAGCTCGAGGGCCCCTTCAATCCCCGGCACCCGGACGGAGATATAGTCCCCCACGCGCTCCAGGGAAACGGCCGCACCCGGACGGATGCCGCCCTCGTCCAGCTGGGTCAGGAGTTCGGGCTCGACCTGGATGGGCTCGGCGAGCCGGCTCACCACAACGCGGGAGTCGTCAGCATAACCATCCATTGCCTGCAGGAGGTTGACGTCCGGGCGGAAGGGAGCTTGGACAGCGAGGCCGCCCAGGGCCTCCAGGCCGGGAATCGGGTTCCCGTACGGGGATTGCGTGGGATGCTCCAGCAGTTCATACAGCCTGCGTTCCACGCGTTCGCTCATCACGTGCTCCCAGCGGCACGCTTCGTCATGGACGTACGCCCAGTCCAGGCCTATGACGTCGGCAAGGAGGCGTTCAGCCAAGCGGTGCTTGCGCATCACTTCGGTGGCGCGCTTGCGGCCAACTTCCGTGAGCTCCAGGTGCCGGTCATTGGACACCACCACCAGGCCGTCGCGCTCCATGCGTCCGATCGTTTGGGAGACCGTAGGACCGGAGTGGCGCAACCGCTCAGCGATGCGGGCGCGGAGAGCCACGATGTTTTCTTCTTCAAGTTCCAAAATGGTCCGAAGATACATCTCAGTGGTATCGATCAGATCCGTCATCCAGCTCAGCTCTCCTCGAACGCAGTTCTTGCGTAATGTCCACCGTACCGCGTCCGTAGAGGCTGCACGTCCCCCTGCGCCACCCTGTGAACGCGTACCCCAGCCTAGCTTATTTGGAATTACTCTTGATAATTTTCGAAGGGTCACAAAGGTTCCGGGTACCTTGCCTCCACCCCCTTGACGACGGGAACGCGCGCGACCACGTTCCACGTGGCGGACTATGACACCACCGGGTACGCGCACCCGCGCCTGTTCAGGCAGAATTGGGGGTGTCGAAGGGGCAGTTGATGCCACCTGCCACCTCCCCGTCTTTGACCGATACACATTGGAGCCACGCGTGAGCGACACCAGCATCACCATTCCCGCCGACCTGCTGCCCAAGGACGGAAGGTTCGGCGCCGGACCGTCCAAGGTCCGCCCGGAGCAGATCGAAGCCCTGTCCGCTGCATCGAAGACCATCCTTGGCACCTCCCACCGCCAGGCACCGGTCAAGAACCTCGTAGGCTCCGTTCGTGAGGGCCTCAGCCAGTTCTTCCGTGCTCCTGAAGGGTACGAGGTAGTCCTCGGCGTCGGTGGCTCAACGGCGTTCTGGGATGTCGCGGCTTTCGGCCTCGTGGAAAAGAAGGCACAGCACCTGTCCTTCGGCGAGTTTGGCTCCAAGTTTGCAGCCGCCACCAACAAGGCTCCGTTCCTGGACGAGTCCTCCATCATCAAGTCCGAGCCCGGGACCCGCCCCGCTCCCGCTGCGGAAGCCGGCGTGGATGTATATGCGTGGCCGCAGAACGAGACGTCCACCGGTGTGGCTGCGCCGGTCAAGCGCGTTGCCGGCGCCGATGAGGGTTCCCTGGTGCTGGTGGACGCTACTTCCGCAGCTGGTGGCCTTGACGTGGATGTGGCTGAGTCCGACGTCTACTACTTCGCACCGCAGAAGAACTTCGCATCCGACGGCGGCCTGTGGCTCGGCCTCTTCTCCCCCGCGGCGCTTGAACGCGCTGCCCGCATCAAGGCAAGCGGCCGCTGGATTCCTGATTTCCTTGACGTGCAGACCGCCATCGATAACTCGAAGCTGAACCAGACATACAACACGCCTTCGCTTTCCACCCTGGTGACCCTGGATGCGCAGGTCCAGTGGCTCAACAGCAACGGCGGCCTTGACTTCGCCAGCAAGCGCACGGCAGATTCTGCCAGCCGCGTCTACTCGTGGGCAGAGTCCTCCGAATTCGCGACCCCTTTTGTTGCCAACCCCGAAGAGCGGTCCAACGTCATTGCCACCATCGACTTCGACGATTCGATCGATGCCGCGGCCATCGCCAAGGTGCTGCGCGCCAACGGCGTGGTTGACACCGAGCCCTACCGCAAGCTGGGCCGCAACCAGCTGCGGATCGCGACGTTCGTTGCGATCGAACCGGACGACGTCTCCGCCCTGCTCGCCAGCATTGACTACGTGGTGGGCGAGCTGAAGAAGTAGCCCCCACAAATAATCGGCGCCTGCCGGGAGAAGCTCCCTGCAGGCGCCGATTATTTTTAAAGTCTTGGCGGATCAGGCTTCCGGGGAGTCTGCAGGCTCCTGCACGGCGTCCTCGGCGTCCGCGTCGGCATCGTCCGCGTCTTCGGCCGGTTCATTCCTGGAAGCCTCGGCTTCAGCTTCTTCCGCCTGCACGGCTTCTTCCGGGACTTCTCCGGCGGTCTCCTCGACCAATGGCGTCTCGTCTTCCGGCCGGACCCGCTTGGCCCACGGGACCCACTCGGGCGCGAGGATGGAGTCCTCCGAGGGCAGCAATCCCAGCTCGCTCACGGTCACAATCTTGGAACGCGAGTTCCGGGTGACCACGGCGTACCACTGCCACCCGCCATAGCCGGGCAGCTTGGATTCGAACAGGTGGGTGACAACGCGGTCGCCCTCGGATTTGGCCCCGATGTGGGCGCCTACCTCGCCGGGCTTCGCGATACCCTCCACTGCTGTCCGGGCCACGTGGACGGCGGCAGCCAGGAACGCGTCCGGCTTACCGGTGCGCCACACCGGAACTCCGGCGCGGGGCTTCGGCGCAGCACCCTTCCGCGCGGGGACTTCCTTGGCTGCCGGGCCGGCCCCGCTCGCAGGGGTCTCCCCGTTGGCAGGAGCCTCGGCAGCGGAGGCAGCATGAGATGCGTTCCCGGCGGCCTGCGTATCCTGTGCGGATTCGGAAGTCATGGCTGTTCCTTAGGCTTCCAGCTCGTCGGCAACCTTGCGCAGTGCCGTACCGATTGCCTTCGCCTTATTGCCTTCCGGGTACTTTCCGGAGGACAACGTGCCGGAGAGGTTGTCCAGCACAGTGACCAGGTCCTGGACGAGCGGCGCGAGGTCCCGCGCGTTCATACGCTTGGCCTTGGCGATGGAGGGGGTCTTGTCCAGGATACGCAGGCCCAACGCCTGCGCCCCGCGGCGACCGTCGGCAACGCCGAACTCCACCCGGGTTCCCGCCTTAAGCTCGGTTACGCCCGCGGGCAGGGCCGTCTTGGGCAGGAATACTTCCTGGCCGTCTTCGGCCGCGAGGAATCCGAAGCCTTTGTCCTTGTCATACCACTTGACCTTGCCGGTGGGCACGTAATCAACCTTCTTCGTTCTTGCGTGGGAAACACGTCAGGCCGGCGCCGCATCCACAGGGTCCTGCGGGATCAGGGGCGACAGCCCGGTCCGTGTGGGTCTGCTCCTTCAAGGTTATCCTGCCCGGCCCCCTATTCCAGCTTTGGCGCTTCGCGCTTAGCGGAAGCGCACGGCAACCGGATACCTTTGGAGCATGACTTCCCCGGGTTACCGCCGCCCCCTGACTGTTGCTGCCGCCGTCGTCGCCTTTGTTTCGCTGGCTGCCGTGGCAGCGGTCATGGCCATTGCCTTCAACGGCGGGGCCGCACCCGTATGGGTTACCTCGACTGCACTCTACGGACTGCCGATAGCCTTCATCATGGCCGTTTTCCTGGTGGTGGACGCAGCCCGCCAGCGCCGGCGCCAATAGCCGCTGCGGCGGGACAGGCATCTGCGTGCCGCTGGCGGTAACGTTGAACTGATGTCCCTGATTCGAGCGCTCAGCAAGGAACTCGAGGCGCGCAGCGATGCCTCGCTGCGGGCTTTGTTTGCCGCGCGGCCGGACCTCATCTCCCCCATGGCGCCGGACTTTGCGGCACTCGCGGCCAGGGCCAGCGCCCGGGTCAGTGTCCAGCGGGCCTTGGAGCGACTCACCAAGCCGGAAATGCAGGTCCTCGAAACCCTCCATCTGTGTACCAACACAGACACCGGACACAGTGCCTCCGCTGCCGGCCTGAAGAAGGTCATTGCCGGGTCAACCTTGTCCGCGCTTGAACCGATCCTCGCGAAGCTGCAGGAACTGGCACTGGTCCATCGGGCGGAACCGCCGGCATCTGCCCACATGCCGGCAGGGTCCCGGCAGCGTTTCTATTTGCCCGTGGGCAGCCTCAAGGATGTCATCGGCATCTACCCGGCGGGCTTGGGCCGCAGCTACACGGAACTCGTCAGGCTGCAGCCGGCCTTTGCCCAGCGCGTGGTCCAGCTTGTGTCCGAACTGCACCACAGCGGCATTGACATCCATCCGGCCAGCACCCCGATGGATGCTGCGCTGTCCCTGCAGAAATGGACTTCCACGCCCGAAGGCGTTCGGGCCATCCTCGCCACTGCTCCGGAGAGGACCACTGCCCTGCTGGACAAGTTCGGCAGCTGGGCCATGGGCGCCGTACCCCAGGCGCAAAGGCGTGCTTCTGTGACGCACGAAAGTGCCGACGTCGGACCGATCGACTGGCTGCTGGCCCGCGGACTGCTGGTCCCCCTCGATGCCGGGCACGTTGAGCTGCCGCACAGCGTTGGCATCGCCCTGCGTGGCGGCGTCATTGTGAACGACTTCAGTCTGGCCCCTCCTGTGCCGGAACTGGGGCACACCAGTGGCGCCCTGCGGCGCAACGCGGCCATGGGTGCCATCGCGGAGACGCTCAGGCTGTGCAATGAACTGCTGTTCGTCGTGCGGGAGCAACCGTTGGCCACCCTTCGCAGCGGCGGCGTGGGCGTGCGCGAGCTGCGCCGGCTTGCCGAGTCGATCCGGTGCGGGGTGCACCAAACGGCTGTCCTGCTTGAGTTGTGCGCCCTGTCCGGGCTGTTGCGCCTGGATGTGGACAGCTCCACCTGGGTGCAGTCCCCGGCGCTCGAATGGCCGGGCCTGCCCCGCCAGGAGCAGTGGTTGTGGTTGGTGAATGCGTGGCTGGCCAGCGAACGCGCCCCGTCCATGGTGGGCCAGCCCATCGCAGGAAACACCGGGGGCTCCCACCACGGCGCGGCCGGCAGCACCATCAACGCATTGTCCGCCGAAGCCCAGCGTCCCGATGCCCCTGTTGTCCGGCGCAGGCTTCTGGAGATCCTGGACGAACTCACCGCTGAGGCGGCAGCGCCGGATGGAAAGGCGCCGGTGCTCGATGCCCGCGCGGTCCTCCAACGCGCGGAATGGGCGCAGCCCCGGATGGCCCGGCGGTTCAGTTCCCTGGTGCGCGGCATCCTGGAGGAAGCTACTCTCCTGGGCCTCATGGGTTCGGGGGCGTTCACGCAGCTCGGTTCGGCCATCGCGGCGGGCCGCCCCGAACATGCCATGGCCATCCTTGGCGAACACTTGCCCGCTGCGGTGAACCACATCCTGTTGCAGGCTGACCTGACAGCCGTGGCTCCCGGATATTTGGCGCCTGAGCTCAGTGAGAGGCTGCTCCGGATGTCCGACGCCGAAGGGCAAGGGCCGGCGTCGATCTACCGTTTCTCCCCCTCCTCCATCCGGAGGGCGCTCGACGCCGGAGAGGATGCGGAATCGCTGCTGGCGTTCCTTCGGGAGCACTCGGCCACCGAGGTGCCCCAGCCGCTATCCTACCTCATACAGGACACCGCGTCCCGGCACGGCCGGTTGCGGATCAGTTCGAGCGCGAGCTTCATCCAGAGCGACGACGAATCGGCCATCTCCGAACTGTTGCTGGAAGCCCGGACGTCGGCCCTGAGCCTGGTACGCCTCGCCCCGACTGTCCTGACCTCCTCGGCCAGCCCGCGGGAAACCGCCAGGGTCCTGCGCGAGCTGGGACTATCACCTGCCGTGCAGGACGCCGAACCCGCCGTCGTACGCCTGAAGCGGACCACCGCCGTATCCGGCAGCGCCCGACCGGTTTATACAGCGCCGCGGACGGCTCCGCCGGACGACGACGTCGAGGCTCAACTGGCGATTCTGCGGCAGCACCGCAGCGTCCCGGGTGACGGGACGGGCGAGGCATCAACCCAGCTGGGCCTGGAGACCCTGCAGAAAGCAATCCGGATGAAGCAGGCAGTCACCATGAACGTGGTGGACAGCCTGGGGAATTCAAATACGGAAACCGTTGTTCCAGTCTCCGTATCGGGTGGCCGGGTGCGGGTTTTCGATCCCGCGAAGGACACCGAACGGGTACTGTCCATCCACAGGATCATCGATGTGGAGCCAGCCGGTGACCGGCACCCCTAGCTGCAGCAAACGGCGGGCCCGCGGAGGCGCGCAAGATAGGAATAAAGAGTGACCGACGGTCCGCTGATCGTTCAAAGCGATAAAACCATCCTGTTGGAAGTCGACCACGAGTTGGCTACCGAAGCACGGCACGCCATCGCTGCCTTCGCAGAACTCGAACGCGCACCGGAGCACATGCACAGTTACCGGCTCACCCCCCTGGGCCTCTGGAATGCACGGGCCGCAGGACTGGACGCCGAACAGGTGCTGGACACCCTGTTGAAGTACTCCCGCTTTCCCGTACCCCACGCGCTGCTGATCGACATTGAAGAAACCATGTCCCGCTATGGCCGCCTGCGCCTGGAAAAAGACCCGCAGCACGGTCTGGTGATGCGCACGGACGACTACCCGGTGCTGGAGGAGGTCATCCGCGCCAAGAAGATTGCGCCGTTGTTGGGCCCGAGGATCGACGGCGAGACCGTGGTGGTGCATTCCTCCCAGCGCGGGCAGCTGAAGCAGTTGCTCCTCAAGCTGGGCTGGCCGGCCGAGGACCTGGCCGGCTATGTGGATGGCCAGCCGCACCTGATCATGCTGGACGAGACAGACTGGCAGCTGCGCCCGTACCAGAAGGTGGCCACGGAGAACTTCTGGGCCGGCGGCAGCGGCGTCGTCGTGCTTCCCTGCGGCGCCGGCAAGACGCTGGTGGGGGCAGCGGCCATGGCCACCTCCTCGACCACCACGCTGATCCTGGTGACCAACACCGTCTCGGCCCGCCAGTGGAAGGACGAACTCCTCAAACGGACCTCCCTGACCGAGGACGAGATCGGCGAGTATTCAGGTGCCGTCAAGGAGGTCCGGCCCGTCACCATTGCCACCTACCAGGTGCTCACCACCAAACGCGGCGGGCTGTACCCCCATCTTGAACTTGTCGACGGCCATGACTGGGGACTGATCATCTATGACGAAGTCCACCTGCTGCCCGCCCCGATCTTCCGCATGACTGCCGACCTGCAAGCCCGGCGGCGACTCGGCCTGACCGCCACCCTGGTCCGTGAAGACGGTCGCGAGGGCGAGGTCTTCAGCCTTATCGGCCCCAAACGCTACGACGCTCCCTGGAAGGACATCGAAGCCCAGGGCTACATTGCCCCCGCCGATTGCGTGGAGGTCCGGGTGGACCTGCCCCGGGACGAGCGCGTGGCCTACGCGATGGCCGAGGACGCTGACAAGTACCGGTTGTGCGCCACATCGGAGACTAAGACCGCCTTGGTGGAACAGCTCGTGGAGGCACATAAAGGCGAGCAGCTACTGGTCATTGGACAGTACATCGACCAGCTGGATGAGATTTCCGAAAGGCTGGACGCTCCCCTGATCAAGGGCGAAACCAGCGTCAAGGCCCGCCAGAAACTCTTTGATGCCTTCCGGAAGGGCGAGCTCCAAACTTTGGTGGTGTCCAAGGTGGCGAATTTCTCCATCGACCTCCCGGAAGCCTCCGTCGCGATCCAGGTTTCCGGTTCCTTCGGCTCCCGGCAGGAGGAGGCGCAACGCCTGGGCCGGCTCTTGCGGCCCAAGCAGGACGGCCGGGCCGCACGCTTCTACTCGCTGGTTGCCCGCGACACGCTCGACCAGGACTTCGCCGCCAAACGGCAACGGTTCCTGGCCGAGCAGGGTTATGCCTACCGCATCATGGACGCCAAGGACGTCGGAAAGGACGTCGGGACAGAACAGGGCCAGTAACCTTTGGGGGGCCGGGGGCCGGGAGCCGTTGGGGCGAATAACCCCCGCACCCTTGCTATTTATCTCCAGCAATTTTACGATTCCAAGTGAAGCTCTCCGCCCTTAAAAGCTGCCCTTGGTCCAGGCAGCCTGGCGGCCAGTCATCGGCAGTGGGGGTAGCCCGCAGCCAAGGGTGCCGATGGCTTGAAGGCCTTTACTGAATCTGTGAAGTTCCTGTCAGGATCCCCAATGCGTAAGACCCTCATGGTCCTTGCGGCCATCGTTCTGCTTTCATCACTTGCCCAGTTGTTTTTTGCCGGCTACTTCCACTTCCAAAACACCATCGAAGCCCAACGCGAAGCGGGTGTTTACCACGTCCTGAACGGCCAGTACGTCCTCCGCTACGGCGCGCTCCTCGCCGCTATTGTGGCCGCGATCGCCCGTATGGGTTCCCGAACCATCTGGCTTGCCGCCGGAATTTTCCTGATGACCTGGGTCCAGTTGTTCATCTTCATCATTGGCGGCATGCTGACTGGCTCATCCGAGGATTTCATCACTCCGTCCGGCTCGTGGGTGGCATCGATCCATCCCATCACCGGGCTGCTGATCATCTTCATGTCCTACTGGCTGTTCAGCCGGGCACGGGCTGCTGCCCTCAACCCGCAACCGCTGCCACCCAAGGACACCTCCTCCGACGCGCCCACGTCTCCCGCTTCGGCCTGACCACCTGCTGTCTTGAACACTTCACAGCTGTTGGCTGTGGACCTGGTGCTGGCGGTCCTTGCTGCCGGTGCCTGGGCCGCGGCAGTTTGGATGACGTGGACGTCAACAGCCAGTGAAGACCATGCCAAGCCTCGCAAGACCGGTTTGGCGCTCCTCACGACTGCCGTCGCCCTGGTGGCAACGGCAGCCCGCTACGCTTTACTCCCTGCCTTGGCGGCGGGCAGTTGGTGGTTTGCCAGCGAACGCATAACCATCAGCTTGCCGCTGACCGCCATCCCCGCGGCTTGGGCCGCGATGGCCGGTGTTCCGTTCTTGCTGAGGAGGCGGAACACCGGCGCACACCTTTCCCCCAACGACGACTCACAGGTGCCGGCACCCCTCCCGGGGCGTGAAGCCGCCGTCCTGGCCATGGTGGCAGCCGGCGCCGGCGCTGTGGGTTCCCTCGCCCTGATGTTCGTCCTGGGACCCTTCCCCGCACTCTGGACCCTGGTGATCCTGCTCTTCCTCGTCGCAGGGGTGGTTGTGCTGGCCAAAATGGCGCTCTTCCCGCGACACGCTGTTAGCGCACTGGGCCCGGCTCGTGGCGGCAGGCGTGCAACGGCAGCCACGGCGCTGGCCGGCCTGATGGCATGCACGGCCCTGGGAGCCGGCGTTTTCACGTGGCTGGGCAGCCGTGCCGCGGACGGCACCGGGATCATCACCGCCGTCGGACATCACGACGCCGGCGGTCCGGTTCCGGTGTCAGCCACGACGCCGGTGACTGCCTTACTGGGCGACATGCCTGCGAATGCCACCGTCCGGCGTTATGAACTCACGGCGAGGGTTGAACAGGTAACGCTGCCGTCGGGGCGGACAACGGAAGCCTGGACGTTCGGCAGCCTGCCGGGACCTACGCTGGAAGCCCAACTGGGCGAAGTAGTGGAAGTAGTACTGAACAACCGTGACGTGCAGGCCGGGGTGACGCTGCACTGGCACGGCTATGACGTGCCGAACGCCATGGACGGAGTGGCAGGCGCCACCCAGGACGCTGTCCTGCCCGGCCAGTCCATGACGTACAGGTTTGCCGCGGCGCAAGCAGGTACGTACTGGTACCACACCCATCAGGATTCAGCCGAAGGAGTCCGCAAGGGGCTCTACGGCGTATTCGTCGTGCACGATCCCGCCATGGTCCGTAGTGACGCAGACATCGTGGTGGCCGGGCACGACCTCGGCGGTTTGGGGATGCTGGGCTCCTCAGACCGTAGCAGTGTGTATAGGGCGAAGCCGGGCTCGCTGGTTCGCGTGCGGTTGATCAATACCGACTCCTTGCCACAGCGCTACCTCGTGCAAGGAACGGCGTTCACAGTGGCCGCCGTCGATGGAACCGAAGTCAACAAGCCGGGCGAAGTGTCAGGAAAGCTGCTCCGTCTCGGCGCCGGCGGCCGGTATGACCTGACCTTTGCCATGCCCGGGACTCCTGTGACCATTCGGATGGATGCTGCCGCTGACGCCGCGGTGGTCATCAACCCCGGGGGTCCCGGCGAAGTTTCGGGTGAGGTGTCGGGTGAGGTGTCGGGTGCCGCTTCCGGCGGAAGCAGCCCTTCAGCGGGGAGCAACCCGGAGAAGGCCACTCCTGGAATTTTTGCGACCACTCCCGTCCTTGATCTGTTGGGCTATGGCGAACCCGTGCCAGGAAGGGTTGATACTCCGACGTCCGACCGTGAGGAAGTAATCGTGTTGGACCGGCAATTCCGGTTTGTGGACGGGGTCCCCCGCTATGCCTTCACGGTGAACGGCGCGGCCTATCCGTTGGTGCCCTCCATGCAGGTCGCGGAGGGGGACGTCGTGAAGGTAACCATCATCAACCGCACCGCCGAACCGCACCCGATGCACCCGCACGGTCATCATGTCCTGGTACTCAGCCGGAACGGAGTGGCACCGAGCGGATCACCCTTGGTCCTGGACACCGTTGATATCCAGGGCGGAGAGGTCTGGGAAGTCCTGCTGGTGGCCAACAATCCGGGGATCTGGATGGATCACTGCCACAACCTGGACCATGCCGCCGAAGGGATGATGATGCTCATGCAGTACGAGGGGGTGTCCTCACCGTTCGTCCACGGAGGGCATGCCCACAACCGGCCGGAGTAGGCACGCTCCTCAGGCGGCGAGGTGGATGTAGGCCTGAATGTCGACGCGCTCCACTACGGCCCAGCAATCTTCCGAGCGGAGTTGGATGGAAGCGAAGCGCTCGGCTGCCTGCAGGTCCTCGAACTCCTCTACCTGGACCCGGCCAACTTCCGAGTCAAAGTAGCTCACGTGGTATTCGTACTGAACTTCCACCGGGTGTGCGGCGTTGCTGACTGGTGCTGTTTTCTTTGCCATGTTTCAAGTGTGGAATGGGGCACCGACATTTTTGGAAGCATCGACGGCGTGTTCCAAAACAACACTGTCCTGCGGCTTGTCAGGGCTGCCTGAGGAACTGCGCTGCTACGGTTCGAACGGTGTCGCTCACCACGTCCAGCACGTGGGAGGCGGTTTTCCACCGCTGCCAGTAGAGCGCCACATCGAGGGGCCGTCCCGGGGCAAGCTCCACCAGTGTGCCGTCCTTGATGTCCTGTTGGCATTGGATCTCCGGGATAAGGCCCCAGCCAAGGCCCAAGCGGATGGCATTTCCAAAGTCGTGGCTGGATGGAACGTAATGCCGGGGCCCTTTGACGTCAATCGATTCACCGGCCGGCGTACTGGCCAACGACTGCACAAAGGCCCATTGATAGGTGTCTTTCCGGTCGAAATCCACAGTGGGTGCCGTGTTAAGTTTCCCGGGGTCGACGCCGTCGGAGAACCATCGGGCAGCAAAGGCCGGTTCAGAGACCGCCAAATAACGCATGACACCCAGCGGCTCCACCCGACAACCCTGCACGGGATCCGGTGTTGCTGTCACAGCCGCCATCACCTTCCCCGAGCGCAGGAAGGAGGCGGAGTGCTGCTCATCGTCGCGGTGGAGGTCGAAGGTGACGTCAACCTCGGCAGCTACCTGTGTCAGGGCCTGCAGGAACCAGACACCCAGGGAATCGGCATTCACCACAATCGGTATGGCCAAGCGCGGACCACTTGCCCCCAAGCCCAGTTCCGCTCCGGCATCAGCCTCCAGTTGCGCCACCTGGCGGGCAAGCCGAAGCACAACCTCCCCTGCCTCCGTCGGTTGGGCCGGGTTGCTTCTCTGCAGCAGCACCCGCCCGGCGGTCTGCTCCAGGGCCTTCAACCGCTGGGAGACCGCGGAGGGGGTGATGTGAAGCGTCCTGGCGGCTGCTTCCAGCGTGCCTTCGGAAAGGACTGCGGCGAACGTCGACAACTGCTCCGAGGGAAATTTCATAAGCAGAGCTTAATCCAGTGAAGAATCTTTAGCTGTTCTTAGTCGAGCTCCGCCCATACGTTGGAGGAGTGAATTTTCCTGACACCATCAACGCGGCGGGCCTCGGCCTCGCCACCGGCCTTGCCCTCATCGTTGCCATCGGGGCACAGAATGCCTTCGTGCTGAGGCAGGGTATCCGCGGAGAACACGTCGCCGCTATCGTCACCATCTGCGCACTCTCGGACGCCGTTCTCATTGCCGCCGGGATCCTCGGTACCGGCGCCTTGATCGCGGCGGCACCCACCGCCGTCGTCATCCTTCGCTACGTGGGCGCAGCGTTCCTCGTCACGTACGGCATCATGGCGGCACGGCGGGCGCTGAACCCGCAGTCCCTGACAGCTGAGGGCAGTTCTCCAAAATCCGGAAAGAGAAGCCTCGCCGCCGCCATAACCACAGTGCTGGCACTGACATGGCTCAATCCCCACGTGTACCTGGACATCGCGCTCCTGGGCTCCATTGCCAGCGCCCAAGGTTCCGGGCAAGAGTGGTGGTTCGGGGCGGGAGCCATTCTGGGCAGCATTCTCTGGTTCGCGTCGCTGGGGTTCGGCGCCCGGTTCCTGAAGGGATTCTTCTCCCGCCCCCGCTCCTGGCAACTGCTCGACGGCGGCATCGCCGTCACCATGGTGGCTTTGGGAGCGGGACTCGCGCTGGGGAGCTAGGAGCCCTGCCCGGCACCACCTTGCACGCAGTCCGCTCCCATAAAGCATTCAGATAACTCCCAGAATCCGGGGGCATCATGGATGCATGAAAAAGAACGGCCCCGAAGCCAAGCTCCTTGTTGTTGACGACGAACCCAACATCCGTGAGCTTCTCTCCACGTCGCTGCGTTTCGCAGGTTTCGAGGTCGTTGCAGCGTCCAATGGTCGCGAAGCGCTTGCTGCTGCGGACACCCATGCCCCTGACCTCGCCGTATTGGACGTCATGCTCCCGGACATGGACGGCTTCACCGTAACCCGACGCCTCCGCGCAGCGGGCAAGCACTTCCCGGTCCTTTTCCTCACGGCCAAGGATGACACCGAGGACAAGGTCACCGGACTGACCGTCGGCGGCGACGACTACGTCACCAAGCCCTTCAGCCTGGACGAAGTGGTCGCGCGCATCCGGGCTGTCCTCCGCCGCACCCAGCCGCTTGAAGACGACGACGCCGTTATCCGCGTCGACGACCTTGAACTCGATGACGACGCCCACGAAGTCCGGCGCGGCGGCACGGTGATAGAGCTGTCCCCCACGGAATTCAAGCTGCTGCGCTACCTGATGCTCAACCCCAACCGCGTCCTCTCCAAAGCCCAGATTTTGGACCACGTGTGGGAGTACGACTTCAACGGTGATGCCTCAATCGTTGAGTCGTACATCTCCTACCTTCGCCGGAAGGTAGACATCGACCCCGACGCCCCGGCCCTCATCCAGACCAAGCGCGGCGTGGGCTACGTGCTGCGGACGGCAGAGAAGCGCTGACCTTGCTGCAACGCTGGAAAACAGCGTCCCTGAGGTCGCAACTCGTTGCCATCATCATGGGACTCCTCCTACTGGCCCTCGCGGCCACCGGGGCAGGCACGTTGACGCTCGTCAAGAGTTATCTCCAAGGCCAGGTGGACGACAAACTCAAGGCCGCCGTCGCCCTTGCCCTGGACCAGCAGTCCTTTGACAAGCTCTCCGAATACAACCCCGCGGTCCCAACGGACTACTCGCTGACGCTGTATGTACCCGGAATTGCGCCCTACCAATTTGGTGGCAGCCCCGACGACCGTCCGGCCATTTCCAGCATCACCCCGGCTGAGGCGAAGGCCCGCGGGAACACACCGTTCCAAGTCAACGGCACCGCAGGCAACAACTGGCGGGTGGTGGCCGTAGGCGTGACCGCCAACGGCAAGAACGGCGTGGTCATCATCGGCCTTCCGCTAGCACCCGTGGACAAAGTCATGGAACATGCCGTCCTGGTGGTGGTCGGTGTGGGGCTGCTGACCCTGGTGCTGGCGTTCTTCATTGCCACCTGGACTGTGGCCCGTTCCTTCCGGCCCCTGGCCAAGGTGGAGAAGACGGCCGCTGCGATTGCGGCCGGGGACCTGTCCCGCCGCGTGGAGATCGACAACATCCATACCGAAGTCGGCCGGCTGGGCGGCTCCCTCAATGCCATGCTGGCCCATATCGAGGCCTCGTTCGCGGCACGGGCAGCTTCCGAAGCACGGATGCGCCGGTTCGCGGCCGACGCTTCCCATGAGCTGCGCACGCCGCTGGTTACCATCCGCGGCTTCTCAGAGCTCTATCGCCATGGGGCCCTCACTTCGCCAGAAGACGTGGCAACCGCCATGGGCAGGATCGAAAGCGAAGCCAAACGCATGGGTTCAATGGTGGAGGACCTTCTCATGCTGGCAAGGCTGGACGAACAACGGCCGCTCAACCTCAAGCCCGTCGACCTGCAGTTGCTGGCCAACGACGCCGTGGTGGACACCAAGGCGTCGTCCGGCAACAGGACCATCAAGCTGGTGGGATTGGACGGCGCCTCCCCCGCTGCTGCTCCCGTTCAAGGGGACGAAGCCAAACTCCGCCAGGTGATTGGCAACCTCGTCGGCAATGCATTGCGCTACACCCCGGAAGGCAGCCCCATTGAACTCGCGGTAGGGGTCCGGGACGTTCCCGAGGGCAGGATGTCCGTGATCGAGATCCGCGACCACGGGCCCGGGATTCCCGATGACGAGGCCAACAAGGTCTTTGAACGCTTCTATCGGGCGGACACTTCCCGGACCCGGGAAACCGGCGGCAGCGGCCTGGGGCTGGCCATTGTGGCGGCAATTGTTGGCAGCCACGGCGGTTCCGTGCGGGTGCAGGATACCGACGGCGGCGGCGCAACACTGGTGGTCAGCCTTCCACTCCACGAGGAACCGGCCGAGGCGTTATCCACATAGCGGCGACGTGCTGTTCCACGCGTTGGGGGTAGTTCATAGGCTCTTGTCTTGTGGCCCACGCACCCACCGCAAACCGCGGAACAACCTCGTCGAAAGGCTTTATCCATGAGTGTCATCTCCGTAGACACCGAACTGCTGCAACTCAAGGCGTCCAACGTCAAGACCACCGTGGACAGGATCAGCGCCGACGTTCAGGCCATGAAGATGGGCCTTGAAGAGCTGCAAGCCACGTGGCGCGGTTCGGCTGCCAGCAACTTCCACGCACTCGTCCTTGAGTGGGCGTTGACCCAGGGCAAGGTGGAGGCATCCCTCGCATCCATCAACGTGGCCTTGGCTTCGGCGGCAACCAGCTATGCCGAGGTGGAACAGGGCAATACCCAGCGCTTCGCCTACTAGGAGCGCTCCTTCCACTGTGCCCGGAGCCGTTATCCGGGACATGACCCCTGCGGGGCCGGCCGATGTCCCCCTTTCGGCCGGTCCCGCAGGCTACTTCCCCCAAGTTACTTTCCACAGTCTGCTTCTCGCCGCCTGTTCCCCTCCGGTTGCCCCCCGCAGGTTCCGCCGGAATATCTTCAGGGTTCGCAGCCAGCAACGGTACCGCTCAGCTCTCCGGCGTCCCCTGATGGAAGCGGAGCCTCCACTGTCCGCGTTCCAACAGCCAGACCGAGCTTCGGAGCGCCGAACCCGAGTGCGCGAGGCTCCTGTAGTTGAGCAGGATCGTGTTTTCACTCAGACGGTCCGCGCTGAGCAGTTCCAGTTCCACGTGCTCGCCGGGATCTTCCTCCAGTGCCACCATCATCGCGTCGCGGGTCCAGAACCTGCCGGACTGGCCGATCTCCGCGAAGTCCGGATGAAGCAGGACGCCTATCCGCCCGATGTCAGCACGCACATCAGGGCGAAGGAGCTCCCGTTCCAGTGCCACGACCAGTTCTTCCGGTGTCAGCTCCGGGGCGGCGGCATCTTCCAGCTCACTGAACAGGTCCGCTTGGCCGAAAATACCGGATTCACCGAACAAAGTGGGCTCCGAATGCAGCCGTGGAGCCCGATCCAGCTTCGAGGCAGGCAGGGGGCTGGAGGGGGCAGGCGCCTTGGCGGCCGGGGCTGAAGCTGGAGCTGCGTCCGATGCGGCGGCTGGTGCCGCGTGCACAGGGACAGGCTCGGCAGCTGCTCCGGAGGCTCCGGAGAAACCGGGGCCGGTGGGCGCTGCCACGCCTTGCTGATAGGCGGTTGCAACGGCCCTGGCGCGTTCGTCCGCGGCCTCGTTGAGCTCATGGCCTGCATGGCCCTTGACCCATTCAAAGGTGTACTTGCGCCCTGCGATCGCGCGATCGATGTCCTTGAGGAGATCGACATTCAACACGGGCTTACCGTCGGCCTTGCGCCAACCCTTGCGCTTCCACCCCGGCATCCACTTGGTGATGCAGTTGATGACATATTGGCTGTCGCAGAGAATCCGCAGCTCTTCGTGCGGAATGTGGGCGGTGGAACGGAAGAGGTCCAGCACCGCCATCAGTTCGCCCATGTTGTTGGTTCCGTGGGGCCATCCACCGGCGCGCCAACAGGAGTCGTCAACATACCAGGCCCATCCGGCCGGCCCGGGATTACCGAGGGCAGAACCATCGGCGGCAGCAATAATCGTCATGCAATCAATCCTGCCAGACCTCACAGACACTGAAGCCGCGTCACTCCTCCATCGTGACCGCGGGAACCCTGCCAACTCGCCGCAATTTTCCCCACGAACCCGGCGCATTCGCGGCTTTTCGCCGATCCACGCGTCAAACGAGCCCTGGCAGGAAACGCCGACGGCGGCCCCCACCCGAAGGTGAGGACCGCCGTCGTCGTTGCTAAGCGTGATGCTGCAGGACAGGAGGCTTAGAAGCCGCCCATGCCGCCCATCTCGTCGCCGCCCGGAGCCGGAGCGTTCTTCTCCGGCTTGTCAGCAACAACAGCCTCGGTGGTCAGGAAGAGACCAGCGATGGAAGCTGCGTTCTGGAGGGCCGAACGGGTGACCTTTACGGGGTCGTTGACGCCGGCAGCCAGCAGGTCTTCGTAGACGCCGGAGGCAGCGTTCAGGCCGTGGCCGGAAGGCAGGCCGCGAACCTTGTCCACAACAACGCCCGGCTCCATGCCGGCGTTGAAAGCGATCTGCTTCAGCGGTGCGTCGATGGCAACCTTGACGATGTTGGCACCCGTGGCCTCGTCACCCTGCAGGGTGAGGTTGGCGAATGCCTTGGCGCCTGCCTGGATGAGGGCAACGCCACCACCGGCAACGATGCCTTCTTCAACAGCAGCCTTCGCGTTGCGGACGGCGTCCTCAATGCGGTGCTTGCGTTCCTTGAGCTCAACTTCGGTAGCGGCACCGGCCTTGATGACTGCAACGCCGCCGGCCAGCTTGGCCAGGCGTTCCTGCAGCTTCTCGCGGTCGTAGTCGGAATCGGAGTTCTCGATCTCGGCGCGGATCTGGGCAACACGGCCGGCGATCTGCTCGGCGTCGCCAGCACCTTCAACGATGGTGGTCTCGTCCTTGGTGACAACAACCTTGCGGGCGGTGCCGAGGAGCTCCAGTCCAGCGTTCTCCAGCTTGAGGCCTACCTCTTCGGAGATGACCTGGCCACCGGTGAGGATGGCGATGTCGGCCAGCTGGGCCTTGCGGCGGTCACCGAAGCCCGGAGCCTTGACGGCAACGGACTTGAAGGTGCCACGGATCTTGTTGACGATCAGGGTGGCCAGGGCCTCGCCCTCGATGTCTTCGGCGATGATCAGCAGCGGCTTGTTGGACTGCATGACCTTCTCCAGAACCGTGACGAGTTCCTTCACGTTGGAGATCTTGGAGTTGACGATCAGGATGTACGGGTCTTCGAGGACCGTTTCCTGGCGCTCAGCGTCGGTGACGAAGTAAGCGGAGATGTAACCCTTGTCGAAGCGCATGCCCTCGGTGAGTTCCAGCTCCAGGCCGAAGGTGTTGGATTCCTCGACCGTGATGACGCCTTCCTTGCCCACCTTGTCCAGGGCTTCGGCGATCAGTGCACCGATTTCCTGGTCACCGGCGGAGATGGAAGCCGTAGCTGCGATCTCTTCCTTGGTTTCGATTTCCTTGGCGGAAGCAAGCAGTTCGCTGATAACAGCGTCCACTGCCTTCTCGATGCCGCGCTTCAGGGACAGCGGGTCGGCGCCGGCAGCAACGTTGCGCAGGCCTTCCTTGACCAGGGCCTGTGCGAGGACAGTAGCGGTGGTGGTACCGTCGCCAGCGACGTCATCCGTCTTCTTGGCAACTTCCTTGACCAGCTCAGCACCGATCTTCTCGTAAGGATCGTCCAGCTCGATCTCCTTGGCGATGGAAACACCATCGTTGGTGATCGTGGGAGCGCCCCACTTCTTTTCGAGGACGACGTTGCGTCCACGCGGGCCGAGGGTGACCTTGACGGCGTCAGCGAGGGTGTTCAGGCCCCGCTCGAGGCCGCGGCGTGCCTCTTCATCAAATGCAATGATCTTGGCCATAACGGCGGTAGTCCTTTCGGGACAGTCGTTAAGAAGGTACCTGTCAGATGGGATGCCCGCGACGGACGGCCCTTCGCTCGCGGCCTCTGTATGCCCCGCGCTCCGGACCTCACCCCATCAGGGTGTTTCTTGTTCCTCCTTGGCAGCGGCGGTAATCCCTGCTCCGCGGACGGGGCCGAAATTAGCAGTCGATGCGTAGGAGTGCTAAATCAATAATTAGCACTCGACCGTGGAGAGTGCAAGCAGGAAGGCCTCGCTGCTACCCACAGCGAGGCCCATTCAGCCGAAAGCTGAGCCGCTAGGCTACACGCACGCTTTCAGCCTGCGGCCCCTTGAGGCCTTCGCCGAGTTCGAACTCCACGCGTTGCCCCTCTTCCAAGGCGCGGTAACCGTCCATCTGGATCGCCGACCAATGGACAAAAACGTCGTCGCCGGAATCATCCACAGTGATGAAGCCGTACCCTTTTTCGGCGTTGAACCACTTGACGGTCCCCAAAGCCATAATGCCCACACTTTCACAGAAGCTGTTGCCGGCAGCCGGGATCTCCGCGCCGGAATTCATCCACTGTAACCACTGTCACGGCCGCTTCGCTGCTCCCGGCCGGTGAGGGGCTGCTTTTGTTATTGAGGCTTAACCGAGTTCTGCCGGATGGACTCCGGATCCCTGTATTTTCGGCTGTTTACTGGTAGCCGGGTCCCACTACGACGACCAGGGGCTGCTGCACGTCCGGGGACTCCACAACGGTGGTGATGCCCAGCAGGGAAGCTACGGCATCGGCGTTCGCCTTCTGCTCCGGAGCGTTGTAGAAGACCACGGACGTCTGCTGCGGAAGTCCTCCCCAGTTTCCCACCGCGCCCAGAGCCCAGCCGTCTCCCTGAACCAACCCGGCGACGCGGCTGGCCAGCCCGGCGGTGGCAGTGCCGTTGTAAACAGCCACTGCGGTGGTCTTGTCCACAGGAGCCGGTGATGGCGTTGCAGACGGCGACTCCGAGGCAGTCGTGTCCGGAGTGGGTTCGCCCGAAGCGATAGGCGCGCTCTCCGACGTCGTGGGTGTTGCCGAAGGTGCCGCCTCGCTCTGCTGTGCGGCCGGCGTCGAGGTGCTGGAAGATGCCGGGGGCGCCACGATGCCCAGCCGCGGAAGGATCAGGAACGCCACCAGGCCAAGGACCAAGGCCACGGCGCCCACAGTGAGGACCGGCCACAGAGTAGGCCGCGGCGTTTCCGTGGCGTCCCTGTGCACACCCTGACGGGACGTGTTTTGCGGAACCCGGTCGAATTCATCCTTGGCATATTTGGTCATGGTGAAGCGTTGTCCTTGCTGGTTGCTGCTGACAGTTCAGCCGTGCGAATTATGCGTCGGACCCCAAGCGACGCGCTGTGCGCGCACGTTGGCGCGACGTACGTAGTCTACGCAGTCTCTTGATCAGCATGGGATCGTGGGCCAAGGCGTCCTCGGTATCGATCAGCGCATTCAGGATCTGGTAATAGTGCGTAGCGGAGAGATCAAACAGTTCGCGGATGGCCTGTTCCTTGGCCCCGGCGTACTTCCACCACTGCCGCTCCAGGGCCAGTATCTGCTGCTCGCGCTCACTCAACGGAGAATCTTCCCGAACACCTGCGGCCAGGTCTGCAAGGGCGAAACCGGTGCCCTGCTCCGCCATCGATTCCGGCGCGGGTTCGGCCACGGCACACTCCTCAAGACGCGGGTAAGGGGATTTCCTCCTCCCCATGTTACGGGCGAATAACACCACTGTCATTCGGAAGTGCCGCGCGTCACGGGAGACAATTGCCGGGTGACTGGTGAGGAAGCGCTCTTTGACTTGGAACCTGCAAGCCCCTCGGGTCAGGGCTTTGATGAACTGTTGGACACGCCGCTGGAGGACTTGATGGCGCCGGACTGGGCGCAGGCCCTGAGCCCGGTTGAGCCGCAGCTTCGCGCGGCACTGGGCTTCGTCGCTGCGCAGGCCGGGATGGGAGCGCAGGTTCTTCCCGCCGCCGGCAATGTGCTGAGGGCTTTTCGTCAGCCGCTGGCCGACGTCAAGGTCCTGATACTGGGACAGGACCCGTACCCCACGCCGGGACACGCCGTCGGGCTTTCCTTCTCCGTCTCCCGGGAGACGCGGCCCATCCCCCGGAGCCTGGCCAATATCTACCGCGAACTCCACGACGACCTTGGGCTGCCGCCACGCGTCCACGGCGACCTCAGTGCCTGGGCGGGGCAGGGAGTGCTGCTGTTGAACCGCGTCCTCAGCGTGAATGCCGGGAACGCAGGCTCGCACCGCGGCAAGGGATGGGAAACCATCACGACGGCGGCCGTCAAGGCCGTGGTGAACCGCACCGACGCCGACGGGCAGCCTAAGCCGCTCGTGGCCGTTCTTTGGGGGAAGGACGCGGAGTCCGTGGGGCCACTGCTGAACGGGGCACCGTCTATTGTGTCCGCACATCCAAGTCCGTTGTCGGCGTCCCGCGGATTTTTTGGGTCCAAGCCCTTCAGCCGGACGAACGAGCTGCTGCGTGAACAGGGCGCCGAACCCGTCGACTGGGAACTCCCCGTCCTGTAACCCCACGCCTTTTCGCAGCTTCCTCTGGCACATCCCACCCCCTGCTGGGGATCCCTCTGGCACATCCCACCCGGTCGGGAATGGGCTCGGGGGCGGGCGGAGGCCTGCAGCGGCAGGAAAAGTACACACGGCAGGGACCGACGGCGGCACCCGGCCGATCGCCGTCGTCGAACTATCCGGCGGGGGACGTGAAAGAGCGACGCACAAAACGCGTCAGGACGTGAAAGAGCAACACAAAAAACGCGTCGGGATGTGAGAGAGCGACGCGGAAAACGCGTCAGGACGTGACAGAGCGACGCCGGGTGGTATGTAACGTTCCGCTCATCCCCAGCAAATGCACAGTGGATCAGCTTAGGCTTGCCTTATGAATGCCGCCCTTCCCGCCACTTCGTCCGCCGACCGCAAGACGCGCCCCCAAGTCAACCTGACGGTGCTGCGCAAGGAGCAGTTGTCACCGCACATGATCCGGATCATCGCGGGCGGCCCGGGATTCAAGGACTACGCGCACAACGAGTACGTGGACAGGTACGTCAAGATCGTTTTTCCGCAGCCGGGCGTCGACTACGAGCTGCCGCTGGACCTGTGGGCCATCCGGGAATCCATGCCCCGCGAGCAGTGGCCCCATACCCGGACCTACACCATCCGCTGGGTCAACCTTGAAGCGCAGGAACTTGCCATCGACTTTGTGGTCCACGGCGATGAAGGCCTCGCCGGCCCTTGGGCAGCGGCGGCTGAACCCGGTGACGCGCTGACCTTCACAGGGCCCGGGGGTGCCTACAATCCGGCACCCGACGCCGACTGGTACCTCTTTGCCGGGGATGACGCCGCGATTCCGGCGATCGCCGCGTCCATTGAGGCGCTGACACCGGAGGCGCGGGGCGTGGCGTTCCTGGAAGTAGACAGCGCCGACGACGTCCTTCAAATCACCGCCCCCGCCGGCGTCGAACTGCACTGGCTGCAGCGGAACGGGGTACTTGCCGGATCCAGCGAACTGCTGCTCGAATCCCTCCGGACCATGGAATGGCTTCCCGGACGGGTGGACGTCTTCGCTCACGGTGAGCGGGGCTACATGAAGGGCCTCCGCGAGATCTTCTTCGTGCAGCGCGGCCTGGAACGCTCCCAGGTCTCCCTGTCCGGCTATTGGGCCCAGGGTCGGGTAGAGGAAGTGTTCCAGGCCGAGAAGAAACTGCCTGTCGGCAAGATCTAGCCGACTTGCCGGCAGGACCAGCGCGACTTACCGGCGCCGCACCCTGCGCCGCTCGTTGCTGGACAGGCCCTTCGTCAAAGGTCGGGCCAGGTTGTCGCCAAGCACAATGCCGGCTGCGACGCCAAGGACAATCGCCGCCGCATTGAGCATGCCACCGGCACCCGCCAGGATGTCGCCGCCTTCGACTGTCAAGGCATACATTGACCGGAAGATCGTGAGGCCCGGCAGAAGGATCAACGCTGCCGGAACCGCGACCACCAGCTGCGGGGCGCCAAGCTTCAGGGCCACAACGCGGCCCAGCAAGCCAATGATCACCGCCGAAATGGCGGGCGACAAACGGTCGCCAAGACCGAGTTCGCCAACCCCCCACAAAACGAAGAAGCCCGCCAGCCCGACTGCCGCCGTCGGAAGTAACAGCCGCATCTGTGTCTGTTCGGTGACACCGATGGCCACCACGGCGATCGCAATGAGGATCGCCTGTCCCCACAACGGGTAGGCCGGCGGGAAAGTATTGGTGACGTCCAGGACCTGGCTGCCCATCAGGGTTCCAACCACCACAGCGACGCCGATGCCCGCCACGATCGCGCCGAAAGTCAGCAGGGTGGACAGGAAGCGGCCTGCTGCCGTGACCGGAAAGCCGTTAATCGCATCCTGTACCGACGAAACAAGCCTGCCCGTGGGGAGCAGCAGGAGGATGCCTCCGGCCACCACAATGGACGGAGCTATGTCCGCACCCGCCCAACGCAGCATCAAAGCAACAAAGGTGACCACAAAAGAACTGGCCATGGTGACGAAGAAGTCCGGAGTCCGCCAGCGAATCAGCTGGCGCGCCAGGAGGCTGATCAACATGTTGGAGGCAAAAGCCAGTGCCGAAGCTCCGGGACCACCGCCGAGCACCCCGACGAACACGGCGGCAAACACACCGAACGCCACAGTGACCATCCAGCGGGGGAAGGGCTTGGCTCTGCGTGTGATCTCGTTGAGCCGCCGAACGGCCTCGTCCCGTCCCACTCCCCCGGCGACAATATCCGAAACCAACTGGTGCACCTGGGCCAGACCCGCATAGTTATTGGTCCACGACCTCACCACACGCAACAGGGTGATGGGCGTTTGGTCCTTCGGCGCGTAGTTGATGGCCACCGACTGGTTGGTGATGTCCACCTCGACGTTCTTCAGCCCCAACGCCGCGGTCACCGCGATCATGCTCGTTTCGACCTCAAGCGCACCGGCCCCGTAACGGAACATTGCCTCGGCCAGGTGCAGTGCGAAGTCGATGGTCTTGCGCGCCGAGGCGTCGACGCCCACCACCTGGATGGTGGGGTTGGCGTAAGGGCTCCCGGCCAGGCGGTCCACGATGTTCATGGGCGCCGTTGGCGGGCTGTCACCTTGCACCAGGCGCATCAGCATCCGCTTGGCATACGCATTCTGCCGGACCTGCGAGGGCCGCAGCGGCTGGGTTTTCGGCAAGCCGTCCGTATGAGGCCTGCCGCCATTGCCCTCGGGGCGTTCAGTCATGCAGCATTCCTCCTTTGGCTTAGTTCTTCCTGAGGAACTTTCCGATCACCGGCAGTTTTGCCGGTTCCCGCAAGTTTCCCAAAACGGTCTGGGCGGCTCCTGCAAGCTTCCTGGCCACCCGGTAGGCGGTGTACTTGACCGGACTGACGGGAGCAACGAAGTCGCCGATGAGCTGGACCACCTCTCCGCCAAAGCCCTTCTTGAACTCGTACCCACCATGGCCCGATTCATCCTGCCCCTGGATGCCGAATGTGCCATAGAAGTTGTACCGCGAGTAGCCGTTGTTCAGGGCGTGAAGCATCATGCCCCAGTACAGGGACGTGGCACCGTTGAAGTAGATGTAATCCTGCACGGTGCCACCAATGACGCAGGTGAGTTCGTCCCCGGAGCAAGCGAAATGGATGGCCGCCACGGTGGCAACTCCCACGGAATCCGGGAAGCGCTCGATGTCCTTGAGGCTGCGCTCGTAGCTGTCCACCAGGTCTTGGACAACCTTGACCTTATTGGCCTTTTTCTTGCTGCCGGTCTCCTCCACTTCGCGTTTCAGGTCCGCGAGGTTCTTGGATTCCGCCTCGAGTCGCTCAGTGATGGAGGCGCGGTATTCCGGGATGTTGATCTTGGCCATCATGAGCTTGGTGAACTCATCGGAGGTGTTGCGCAGCAGTTGCTCGTAGTACTCGCGTTCGCGGTAGGTGAAGCCCTTCTCGTCGCCGGCGGTCTTCAGCGCGTTGTAGAAGTCGTCCAATGTTTCCAGCGTGGCCTGCTCCAGGTACACACCGTTTTTTTCGGCCTTCCGGATGGCCTTGCGGGTCCGGTAATTCATTCCCATGATGAGCTCTTCGGCGTCCGCGATGCCGTCCAGGGTCTTGATGAACATCCAGTTGATGTTGGCGAAGTTCATGTCGAAGCCCTGGTGTTTGAACCCGAAGCCCTCGAGCTCCTTCAGCAGCGGCCGGTTGTCTTCGACCTCGGGGTGCTCCGCGCCGTCTTCGTCCCGGGCGATGTATTTGACGTTGGGCGAGATACGCAGTTCCGCCGCCTTCTTCGAGGCGGCATGCTTCTTCAACTGCTCGACGACGAACCTCACCGCAGCGGCGTCGCTGTAGTCCATCAGTGGTCCCTTGGCGCAGTCCGCCACTTTGTAACCGATGCGGTTGGACGTGTAGACGAGCTTTCCGGCGGCGATGAGGCTCCCGCCCTGGGTGACGCCGAACAGTTCGACTTCCTGCCCGCGGGCACGCTGGAAGCGGGTGAGGTCCATGGATTGAATAAAACTTCCCTGGGGGTGCCCCTTGGCGAAGGTCTCAAATTCAGCGTCGCTGAGAAGAACGAATTCCATGGAGTTTCCAGCTTCAATCGGAGTCAAAGAAATTACCTCATCTAGTTGGATATGCACCGTTGGTGGCCGGGGCGGGCCTGGTCTGTTGGCTGACGCTTCGAGTTTTCGGTGCGTCAGGCGCCGGTCAGTAGAACTGACCACCCGTGCGCATGATCTCGAGCCGGCGGAGGACCTTCTCTCCGCCCTTGAGCCAGAGCTTGTACCGGAGAGGACTCAGGACGAGGTCATAACAGCCGACAAAGTCCGTGACGGTCTTGGTGAAGCTCGTCTTGAACAAGCCCATGCCGTACAGCGGGTGGGTTTTGTCTTTGATTCGAGCTGCGGACGGAGTGCCGCAGAAGTCGTATTCGACGCATCCGAGTTCCTGCATGCGCTGGATGGCCGCCCATTGTGTCAGGTGCGAATCCCCGTATCGCTTGCGGTTCTGGGTGGAGCCGCCGTCCTTATACGTAGCTTTGGATCCGTAGTTGATCACGAAGGCACCTACGCTAGGCTGGCCGTCCTCGTAGACGAAGAAGAAGTGCCCCTGCCCGCGGCTGCTGAACTCGTTCCAGAATTTGGCGTAGTAATCGTAGCTGCGCAACGGCATGGCACCCTTGGCGTTCACGGTGTTCTGCATGAGAGCGTACAGCTTCTTGTAGCTCTCTTCGCCGGCCTCTTCCTGGATGACTTCGCACCCCTCGCGCTCTGCCCTTCTTACAGCATTGCGGGCACGGGAAGAGATGCTGCGGAGGACCTCGTTGGAGGGCTTCCTGATATCCAGAATCGCGGTGGAGTCGTTGGACTGGATGTTGGGAGCCTTAACCAGCCCAGCCGCCTTCAGTTGCGCAGCCACCTCAGGTGACTCCACGACGTCGGGCTCTATCTTGACGGTGAAGACGTTCAGCTTCCGTTCCCTGGCCAGGGTTGCGACGGCGTCCAGCATCGGTTTGATGTCTTCGACGGACTCTGCGTCGGGGCCCTTGATCAGGTACCAAAGGCGTCCCAAGACAGGGAAATTTTTCTCCAGCAGCAGGTTGTAGCTGGAGTACTCAGCAGTCTCGATGACGAGCCGCCGGACCAGCCAGCCGTTACCGTCCTTAACCGCGGCATAAGCGTCCGACTGCAGCATGTTGCCGCCGTTCGGGTTGGCCGTGACGTGCTTGTCCCAGTTATCGGTTTCCTCGGCGGTGGCAAAGCGGGCGGTAAATTCTCGCAAGGTGGCCGTGTCCAATCTCAGGGTTCGGTGCAGTGTTCAAGCAGGGTTCAAAGCGTGGTGCGCATGCGGACATGCAGGACCAAGTCTATCGGGGACAGCTTGATTGGCGATTCCAGACCGGAACCAAACGACGCACCGGCACCCAGACGTGATGACCGTTGGAGACCGGATTCCGCATAAGCGGTCACGGCCGACCCAACTCTTAGGGAAAGACGGACCGTTCCGCGATCAGCCCCGAATAGCCTGTGCGGGGTCCGCCCGCGAAGCCGATATTGCAGGATATACAGATGCAAGAACCCCGGTTACTGCTCCGGCTATGACCCCCACCGTGACCGCTTCCAACGCCAGGACCGGGGTCCACCCTTGCTGCAGGCAAAACGCCAGAAGTGCCATCATCCCTGCCGCGCCTCCGGCCAATCCGCCGCCGGTTCCAACCAGCAGGCCCTCAAGTACAAACATCCGGCCAATACTCGCGCGGCCGGCCCCGATCGCCCGGCGAAGCGCAATTTCCGGCCTGCGCGTCTGGACCGTCAGGTACATGGAAGTCGCAGAACTAAGACAGGCTAACGCGAGCAGGACCCAGGAAAGAAGGCCGATGAACGCACTCAAATCAGTGGTTATACCTCTTCTCAATGACCGGAGATCTGCAACAGTACTCACCGTGAAGTACTCGGGATGAGCCGCGTTCAAAGCAAGCGGCACCGCATCGCGCAGCGGAGCGGGGAACCCGGGGACAGTACGCACAATGAACACTGATTTGGACAAGACAGGGTGGTCGAAGTCCCCTATGCCCAGGACGATGCTGTCGGAGAGCAATTGGTTCCGTCCGGGGCTTTCAATGACGCCAACTACTGGCACGGGCTGCCCGTCGACCCAAATCTTTTCATCTGGCCCTGCAGCTGAAACACCCCAGCGCGTGGCGGCTTCGCGTCCTAGAAGCGCTACGGGTTTCCCAAATGCCCCATCCAGGAGCGACAGCGCAGAACTGGGCTCAACAACGGCATCATTCAGCGCAAGATAATGCGAGTCCACAGCTAGCAGGGAACCTGCGAACGTTGGCTCTTGCACTGCCAGGCCGGGCTGAAAACGGGACGGCTTTAGATCTTTCGAAGCCAGGTCGTAGCGCAAACCAACGTCTACAACCCCATCCAGTCCCTCTATCCTTTTCCTCTGCTCCGTAAACCCGATCCCACTGGCGTCATAGGCTTGTGCTCCTGACGCGCTCATTGACACTTGCAGTTCATCAAGCGCTGCCTGGGCCAGACGCTCCGAAACTTGGGAGGATGCAGTTTGGCTTAGTCCCACAGACAAAACAAGCCCGCCTGATCCCAGCATGAAGGCGAGGATGAGAAGCATTGTCCGTCCTGTCCGTGACGTCAGCGCTGTCAACGCGTCATATACGTCGTCGACCACCCCCTGCCAACGTGCCGGTTTCCGTCCAGAAGCCGGCGAAGCCGTCGTTTCAACTGCGCACGCCTTAGCAGCTCCGGTGTCCGTCGAGCTTGACGCCGGTGCTTCATGAGCATGAACGACTGATCCTTCCAAAGCGCCGTCCACGATTTTCACTTGCGATCGAGCTGCGGCCGCAACAGCGGGATCGTGCGTGATGACGACGATAGTCATCCCCTTTGCATTGAGGCTCCTGAGTTCCTCGATGACTCGTTCCGTGTTGGCGACGTCCAAGTTGCCTGTCGGTTCGTCGGCAAACAGAACTTTTGGGTTAGTCGCGAGGGCGCGCGCCAGTGCCAAACGCTGACGTTCACCTCCGGACAAATTTCTACCGAGCGCATCCTGGCGGTGAAGAAGTCCCACCCGCTCGAGGGCAGGGCGGATACGCAATTCTCGTTCTCTGCGAGCACGGCGTTGAATACGAAGTCCAAGGGCAACGTTCCTGGCCGACGACTCTTCAGTCATCACATGCGATGCTTGAAAGACGAAGCCGAACATCTCCGACCTCAACGCATCTCGTTTCCGCTCACCCAACCCGGCCACATCGTGACCGTTGACGTGATAAGTGCCATCCGTCGGCCGGTCCAAGAGGGCAAGGACATTCAACAGCGTGGACTTTCCTGATCCGGACGGCCCGATAATTGCAAGGAAGTCGCCTTCGCATATCTGCAGATCTACGCCGAGCAAAGCTTGGGTCGCGGAGTCTCCCACATAGTAAGTTCGACCGACCCCCTTCATCGTCAAGAGTGGTCTCGCGTCACTTGCAGGAAGGTCGCCCGTCACGAGACGATCACCAATGTTCCGGGTTGTAGTAGCGAAGTCTCCTCGATAGCAACCCATCCGTCGCGCTGCTCGGTTACTGTAATGTCCACCCGTTCGGGCGTTGGGCTGCTTTGTCCCTGCCCCTGCGCTCCTGACAAGATCACGTAGGGGCCCCGGTCATCCTGCTTGACAGCGGTCAAAGGGACGGCCAAAGATTCAATGGCCGCTTCGTGGACCTTGATTGAAACCGACTGCACTGGCTTTGGTGGCGTTCCCTCCACGGGAACAGTGGACACGACGTCCATGCCCGGAACGACACCCTTCTCGGGGTCTCCTTCGCTAAAAGAACCAATGCTTTGGATTGTTCCCTTTGCCAAGTACCCTTCAGCTTCGAGATCGACCTGCTTGCCCACAACGAGCGCATCGGCCTGGTCTATGGTGGCACGCCCAACCACCATGTCAGGGGCCGTCTGGACGATCCCCAAGCTCAAATCTTCCGCTAATACATCGCCGGGTCGTACCAAGGTCATGATCGTTCCCGTATTCCCCGGGATCTGCACGAACTCCCGCCAGCGAAAAACAACCCTCTTGTCTTCAGATGTCGGGGCCGTCAATTGGAGGTCGCGGTAGAAGTTCTTGACGGCGTTCTCCGTCCGTTGATCAAAAATCCCCGTGGCATCCGGCCAGTACCCCATGCCCTGAAGCCATTTCTGCAACCCCAGTACATCCGGGCCCCGGTCGCCCTCAAGTAGGTCCCGGTAGAGAGGTACGTCGGTAGACATGACAATAACGGGACGTCCTGAGACGGCCGCGATAAGCGACCCCGGGGCGACCGTTGCGCCCGTGTCGACATACACGGCCGTCACGACCGCCCGGTCGGCTCCCTTGGGGATAGATGCACGCAACGACACGGAGGGTCCGGCGGTCATCGTTGCAGAAACGACGATGGAAGCGGCCAGTGACTTCCTTTCTACAGCAGCGCTCACTTCAACTTTTTTATCTATGGAATCGATTGCTGAAGTTAGCGGTGTTCGCATTTTACTTCCGAGAAAGAACGAACCGGCTGTGCACGCGAGAACAACGCATAGAAAAACTACAACACGTCTGATTCGTGGAACCCGCGGAAGCTTCACTACTGTAGGTTCACTGGCACCCATTAAAGCCCGCCATGTCCGTGTTGTCGAAGAATATCCTTCGCTTTGGCCAATGCAGCGGACTTTTCGTCTGCCAGTGTGTTCAATGCCCCTTGATGAGTCTCTATAAGGGCGGCCTGGTATTGGGCACGAATGTCCATCAAGCCCTGCATCATGTTTGTTTTGCTCTTGCATTCCGTGTCCTGGAGCGCAGCGCAGTCCGTATCTCACCCTGCCTGTCGGCCGGGTAAGACGGAACCCAGGCGTCGGGTGAGTCCTGACGCATGGTGATGCCTGAATCCCCAAGGCACTTAATCCACGCCTCACGGATGCTCTTCCACATGGGATCACGTTCGGCCAAGGCGTTGGAGTCATTGACGATGGTTGTGAGCAGTGAATCCTGGCCCGCTACCCTACTTCGAAATGCAGGAATTTGGTCACCCGCCGTCGAGTTGTCACACTCAAAATACTTCTTCACGGCAGCTTGCGGAGAATCCCGGGTTCCCGAATCGTAGATTCCAGGAATGGTCCGGACGGTTGGTCTCACATATCCGTACTTGGCCGCATGCTCCGGAACCCAGACGCCGTAAGATTGATCCGCTTTCACGTCAAGATCGCCATGTTTCTCTGGCATCGTAATTCCGGCCTTCTTCATGCAGCCCTCGATAATGTACATATTCGCTGCTGTGATGATCATGGACTCATCCGCGTTTACCTCATATGAATCCATTGGCATCCGGATCTCGGCAGTAGCGTGGTCCAGTTGTGCGTGCACTCCCGAATAAGCTGAACGGTCGATGGAGGGCAAGGGCCCGGCGTCGGACTGTGGTCCGGTTTGGTTCACGCTGCATCCTGCAAGCACGAAGAGCAGCACTGCTGGCATAAGCCGACGCCGGGTCATGGTCACCTTTCGACTCTTTTAATTTAGGAGATTCGCTGGATCAGTACGATTCATCGTGACTGGAAATTCGATTATCCCAATTCCCCCCGCCTGGATAAGCGATATCCGCAAGATAACTGATTGCCTGCCCTTCCTTCATGTAGAAGGAATTCCCACCGAAGTTTAGGTGTTCGAAGAATGTCACGTATCGGTAGGACGGATTGGTTGTGTACCCAACAATGTTTGATGTTGGATCATTTGCCCCGTTACCAACCCAGGTCGTCGCGTAGTTGTTCGAATACTTGGTCCCGTTTCACATGGAGCTTTGGAACAAGCAGACCTGCCCATTTCCACATGTTTGCTCTGCTCCTGCATGGGCCGCCCCAGCATTGGCGCCAATCATGATCGGTATTGCGACAACGCTGGCCGCACTGATGCTTAGAAATTTGTCATTTCACCGTTCTCTCAGTAGGAGTGGAGTCGGGTGGTAACAGGCATTGAAAACGTCTAGTACTCCAACGTCAGTAGTTGTCCCCCCCGTGGGCATGAAAATACCAACGCAGCATGAGGCGAATCAACAGAACAGCGAATTATAGAATATTTCGGAGAAATATGGATCGTCAGAATGTAATATTCTCACCAGCGCGTCACGATTTGAACGATCCCTACACATACCTAGGGGAGCTGTGTCTTCAATCATTTACAGGCCGAGAGCTCGCAGGCTGCAATTAGAGCCGGACCTGCTCCATGCTCTCCAGCTGGATGGCCTTCGGCGCCTTCCCCAGTTCACGCGTCCCGCTGGTCAAGCGGTCGGCGTTGGTAAGCCGGCTTAGGCTCAGCCCGGTCAGCTCCGCAATCTCCCCGATGGGAACCTGGAAGGTGCGGAAAGGGCCCAGGGGTGGCGGTTCACCTTCCAGGAGCCGCTCAGTGATCGCCTTCTTCAGTTCCACCTTCCCCAGCAATGGAGACTGATCCAGCACGAAGCCTGCAGCACCGAGGGTTCCATCATTGGTCCAGGCCGCGATCTTCCAGAATTTCTTGGGAATCCTGACTCCCCGGTACTCAGAGTCGTCGTCAGCGAAAACCGGCCCGGTGAAGACGCTCAGCTTCGCGTCAAAGGCGTCCGCATGCTTGAGGACGTGATCCTCCAAGCCAACCCACAGCTCCTTGCCTTGGTTGAAGTCGTCCACTTGGGGTGCGGCGTTCGTGAAGGCGAAAGTGTCCTGGTTGGCTTTCTTGGCTGTGGCAGCATCGCCCCATACGGGGTCGAGCCGCCGGACCAAGTGCCCACGGTCGAACGCGTTGTTCTTGTAAACGTCCGGGCCAGCCTGTTGCTCGCGGGGAATCCGGTCGTCGAAGTGCCAGGTTCCCTCGCGGGCCAAAGGATTCAGTTCACCGCCGCTGATATTAACGCCAACGATCGCTGCGAGCTTCCGCGCAGCCCGGAAACGCACTGAGAAATGGGTGTAGTCCAGCAGAATCGTCGTCGCCGACGGACTGGGCAGCTCAAGGCGTGCCCGCAAGAAATCCCGGTCATATCCCCCGCTCATGCATACAGCATGGCACTAGGGACTGACAGGGAACAGACTCAGCATTCGACGACGTTGACGGCGAGGCCGCCCATCGCGGTTTCTTTGTATTTGTGGGACATGTCCTTGCCCGTCTCACGCATGGTGACGATGACTTCATCAAGGGAAACCCGGTGCGTGCCATCACCCCACAACGCCATCTTCGCGGCGTTGATCGCCTTCGCCGCAGCGATCGCGTTCCGCTCAATACACGGGATCTGCACCAACCCCCCGATCGGATCACACGTCAACCCCAGATTATGCTCCATCGCGATCTCCGCAGCGTTCTCCACCTGCGCCGGGGAACCACCCATCACCTCAGCCAACCCCGCAGCAGCCATCGACGAGGCCGAACCCACCTCACCCTGACACCCAACCTCCGCACCGGAAATCGAGGCCTGCTCCTTATACAACACACCCACCGCACCGGCAGCGAGCAAGAACCGCACCACCACATCATCCCGGTCCGCCTGGGACGCCTTGTCCATGCCCGGGGCATAATGCAACGCGTAATACAACACCGCAGGAATGATCCCGGCCGCACCATTGGTCGGAGCAGTGACCACCCGCCCACCGGAAGCGTTCTCCTCATTGACCGCCAACGCGATCAGGTTCACCCACTCCTGCCAATACTTCGGATCGTTCCGGTCCTTGTCCTCCTTCAACAACCGCTCCAACCAATCAGGAGCACGACGGCGGACCCTCAGTCCCCCGGGCAGCACACCCTCGCGCTTGAGCGACGTTTCAACACAGGCCTCCATCACCGACCAGATATGCAGCAAACCCTCCCGGATCTCCTCCTCGGACCGGGACGCCCGCTCATTGACCAGCATGATGTCGCTGATCCCCAGGCCCTTGGACGAGCACCGGCCCAGCAACTCCGCAGCGGTCCGGAACGGCAACGGCAACTCCGCCTTGGACTCCTCCAACTCAGCCCGCGCCGCGTCCTCCTCGCCCTCACGAACAATGAACCCGCCACCCACCGAGAAAAACGTCGCCTCCCTCAGCACGTTCCCCACAGCATCGGTAACAGCGAACTTCATCCCGTTCGTATGCCGCGGCAACACCGTCAACGGATGCAACACCATATCCCCCACCGCATACGGCAACAGCACACCCTCACCCGAAGCCCCGGCCAGGTTCAGCATGCCCGTCTCCGCGATCGCAGCAAGACGCTCCTCCACCTCACCGGGCAGGATCAACTCCGGCTCAAACCCCTCCAAACCCAGCAACATAGCCGTAAAAGTGCCATGACCCTTACCCGTCGCAGCCAAAGAACCGTAAAGGTCTACCCGCAACCCCGCCACCGAAGACAGCACACCGGAATCACGAAGCTCCCGCGCAAACACCGCCCCAGCCCGCATCGGACCCACCGTATGCGAACTCGACGGACCAATACCCACGGAGAACAAATCGAAAACACCAACAGCCATAACCGGGATCCCTTTGTATACAGCATGAAACGGTCCGGCAGATGATCCTGCCGGATGGCCCCCTCCCGCTCGTGGCAAAAAGGCGACCGAAATACGACGCCGGGCGGCCCCCTCAGGCGGCAACCCGGCGTCGCAAATTTATTCAGTTACTACAAGTCAACGCTACGCCAAAGCGCACTTGGCCAAAACGGGGCAACGCTGCGGAGTGTGCCGTGCGCACGGCACACTCCGCAGCGGAACCACGAATCGGAGGATGGCATGCCGAACCCGCCGGGCACGCCGGACCCGTCGGGCACGCGGACCGATCGGACTAGCCCAGGTCGCCGCCGTTCTTGGAGGCGTATTCCTGGGCGGAGAGCAGCGGGCCATCGGATTCAGCAGCGACCTTGAACAACCAGCCCTCACCGTAGGGGTCGTTGTTGATGAGTGCGGGGTCGGACACAACGGCGTCGTTGATCTCGGTGACCTCGCCGGTAACGGGTGAGTAGAGGTCTGAGACGGACTTGGTGGACTCGACCTCTCCACAGGTTTCGCCTGCGGTCACGGTGGAACCGACCTCGGGCAGGTCCACGTAGACGATGTCCCCCAGTGCGTCGGTGGCTACCTCGGAGATACCGACGGATACCGAGTTTCCCTCCCCACGCAAAACCCACTCGTGCTCGTCGGAGTACTGAAGTTCAGGCGCTACTTTGGGCATTCTGTTTTCCTAACTGTGGGTGATCAAAAACTTAGCGGGACCGTTTGTAGAACGGCAGGGCCACGACCTCGAACGGCTCTGCCTTGCCGCGCAGATCGACGTCAAGAGTGGTGCCAGGTTCAGCATAAGCAACGTCAACGTAGGCCATCACTACCGGGTACCCGAGCGTTGGGCTGGGCTGGCCGGAGGTCACTTCGCCAACAACGGCGCCGTCCTTCAAGACCGGGTAGTGCGAACGTCCGGCGCGGCGCCCGAGGCCCTTGAGGCCCACAAGCTTGCGACCAGTGGAGACACCTGCGCCGTCGGCCTTCAAAGCTGCCAAGGCTTCCTTGCCAACAAAGTCGCCTTCCTTGGACAAGGCCACTACAGGGCCGAGCCCGGCCGCGAAGGGATTGCCTTCACGGGACAGCTCATTGCCGTAGAGGGGCATGCCGGCTTCGAGACGCAGGGAGTCGCGGGAGGCCAGACCGGCCGGAACGAGCTCGCCTTCCTCGGCGACGGCGGAGATGGCCTGCCACAGCGCGGCGGCGGATTCGTTGGGCACGAAGATCTCGAACCCGTCCTCGCCGGTGTAACCGGTGCGTGCCAGGAGAAGATCCTGCCCACTCCCGGCCACCAGGAAGGTCACCTCGACTGCCGCGTAGTACTTCAGGTCCGTGACCAGCGAGTGCTGTCCGGCCGGGACCAAACGCAGCAGGATCGCTTCCGCAAGCGGCCCCTGAACGGCGATCAACGACGTCGACGATGAAGCATCCTCAACAAGCACGTCATAGCCCGCGGCGCGCTGCAGCAGCTCAGCAGCGACCACGAAGGCATTGCCTGCGTTCGGAACCACCAGGAACTTGTCGGCGCCGCGACGGTAGACGATCAGGTCATCGATGATGCCGCCATCTTCCTGGCAGATCAGCGAGTACTTGGCTTTGCCCTCGGCCATGGCGGAGATCTTGCCTACCAGCGCGTAGTCCAGGAACTCTGCTGCCTGCGGCCCGGTGACCCAGACTTCGCCCATGTGGGAGAGGTCGAACAGGCCGGCGGACTTCCGGACGGCGTGGTGTTCGGCGAGCTCGGAAGTGTATTTGAGCGGCATCTGCCAGCCACCGAAATCGGTGAAGGAGGCGCCGAGCTTCTTGTGCTCCTCGTAGAGGGCCGTGTGCTTCTCAGTCATTTTCCGGATCCCCTTAGTTCTCGAAGTCTTCGATCGGAGGGCATGAACAAACGAGGTTGCGGTCGCCTGCTGCGCCATCGATGCGGCCCACCGGCGGGAAGTACTTGTCCTGCTTCAAGTGGTGGACGGGGAAGGCGGCCTGCTCACGCGGGTAGGCGCGGTCCCAATCGGAGCTTACGACGGCGGCTGCCGTGTGGGGTGCCCGGCGAAGCGGGGAATCCTGCACGGAGAAGTCGCCATGTGCTACCTGATCGATTTCCTTGCGGATGGTGATCATGGCTTCGATGAAGCGGTCGATCTCCATTATGTCCTCGGATTCGGTGGGCTCAACCATGAGGGTGCCGGCCACCGGGAACGCCAGGGTGGGTGCGTGGAAGCCGAAGTCGATGAGGCGCTTGGCCACGTCCTCGGCCGTAACCCCGGTCTTGGCCGTCAGCTCGCGGAGGTCCAGGATGCACTCGTGGGCGACCAAGCCTGCTTCGCCTGTGTAGAGCACCGGGAAGTAGTCGTTGAGGCGGGCTGCGATGTAGTTGGCAGCCAGCAGTGCGGACTTGGTTGCTTCGGTAAGGCCCTGCCCGCCCATGAGCTTCACGTAAGCCCAGGAGATGGGGAGCACGCCGGCCGAACCAAAGCGCGATGCCGAAATCGGAACGTCATTGCCTTCGGTCCATGATGCGGCGTTGCCGGGCATGAACGGGGCCAGGTGGGCCTTCGCGGCAACGGGGCCGACGCCGGGTCCGCCACCGCCGTGCGGGATGCAGAAGGTCTTGTGCAGGTTCAGGTGGGACACGTCGCCGCCGAACTTGCCCGGCTGCGCCAAACCGACCAGTGCATTGAGGTTTGCACCGTCGATGTAGACCTGGCCACCGGCTTCGTGGACAGCGTCGCAGACTTCCCGCACGTCGGCGTCGTAGACACCGTGGGTAGAGGGGTAGGTGATCATGATGGCCGAGAGAACTTCGCGGTTGGCCTCGATCTTGGCCTTGAGATCCTCGTGGTCGATGGTTCCGTCAGCTGCAGTGGCTACAACAACAACCTTCATGCCGGCGAGCACGGCGGACGCTGCGTTGGTGCCGTGTGCCGAGGCGGGGATGAGGCAGACGTTCCGCTGCTGGTCTCCGCGGGAGTGGTGGTAGCCGCGGATGGCGAGGAGCCCGGCCAGCTCGCCCTGGGACCCGGCGTTCGGCTGGATGGAGACCTGGTCGTAGCCCGTGATCTCGGTCAGCTGGGCTTCGAGGTCGGCGATGAGTTCACGCCAGCCCTCGGTCTGGGAATCAGGAGCGAAGGGGTGGATGGAGGCGAACTCGGGCCAGGAAATGGCTTCCATCTCCGCCGTGGCGTTCAGCTTCATGGTGCACGAACCCAGCGGAATCATGGTCCGGTCCAGCGCGAGGTCGCGATCGGAGAGCTTGCGGATGTAGCGCAGGAGCTGCGTTTCGGAGCGGTGGGTGTTGAACACGGGGTGCTGCAGGTACTCACTGGAGCGCTCAACGGAAGCCTCCAGCGCAAAGCCCTCTGCGGACTCAACCGCGGAGGCACCGAAAACTTCAAGGACACTGCCGACGATGTCAGTTGTTGTTGTCTCATCCACGGAGATACCCACGGTGTCCCCGTCGATTCCACGCAGGTTGATGCCACGCTCTTCGGCAGCAGCGACGAGCTCGGCGCCGCGGCCCGGAACGCGAACCGTGATGGTGTCGAAGAAGGACCCGTGCAGGACCTCGACGCCGGCAGCCTTCAGTGAGGCCGCAAGGGTGCGCGCGTGGTGGTGGGCGGTCTCGGCGATGGCCTTCAGGCCTTCGGGGCCGTGGTAGACGGCATACATCGAGGCGACGATGGCCAGGAGAGCCTGCGCCGTGCAGATGTTGGACGTGGCCTTTTCGCGGCGGATGTGCTGCTCGCGGGTCTGCAGCGCCAAGCGGTAGGCGGGGACACCGGCGTCGTCCTTGGAAACGCCCACCAGACGGCCGGGCATGGAACGCTCCAGCCCCTTCTGAACTGCCATGTAAGCGGCGTGCGGGCCGCCGAAGAACAGCGGAACACCCAGTCGCTGGGCGGAGCCGACGGCGATGTCCGCACCCTGTTCACCCGGAGGGGTGATGAGCGTGAGGGAAAGAAGGTCGGCAGCAACCGTCACCAGCGCGCCCCGCTCTTTCGCCTCGGCGATGACGGCGGAGTGGTCGAAGACACGGCCGGAGACGCCGGGCTGCTGGAGGACGACGCCGTTGATGTCGCCGTCGGGCAGTCCCGCGGAGAGGTCCGCAACCTCCACCTCGAAGCCGAGCGCCTCAGCGCGGCCCTTCACGATCGCGATGGTCTGCGGCAGGCAGTCTGCGTCGAGGACGGTCTTGCCATCCTGGACGGCTTTGTTCTTGTTGGCACGGCGCATCATCAGCACGGCTTCAGCGACTGCGGTGGCTTCGTCAAGGAGCGAAGCATTGGCGATCGGCAGGCCAACGAGGTCCTGCACCATGGTCTGGAAGTTCAGCAGCGCTTCGAGGCGGCCCTGGGAAATTTCCGGCTGGTAGGGCGTGTAGGCGGTGTACCAGGCCGGCGACTCGAGAATGTTGCGGCGGATAACCGGCGGCGTGATGGTGTCGTAGTAGCCCTGGCCGATCATCTGGACAGCAGTCTTGTTCTTGGAAGCAAGCTTGCGGAGTTCAGCAAGGACCTCCACCTCGCTCAGCGCGTTCTGCAGCGTCAGGGCAACGTCCTGGCGGATGTCGTTGGGAACCGCGGTGTCCACGAGGGAATCCACGGAGTCGTAACCGACTGACTTGAGCATGGTGCCGATGTCGGCCTGGCGGCGGGCACCGATGTGCCGATCGACGAAGGCGGTGGAGGCTGAACTAACCGTCACGAAGGAACTCCATTAGTTGGGCGGCGCTTGGGTACGCCGCAGTGGCTCGGGTTCCTCCCCGCTCTGTATTGGACCTGAGAGTTTCCGCGGGTTGCCTGCGCAACGCCGCTTGCACCGTCGGTGAACACAACAATCGTCACCGCTGACGGCGGATTGCCTGCTGCTTTCCAGAGTTGCCTAGCCGCGGCGGTGCGTGGGCCTGAGAGATTCCTGGGGAGGATTTGCTCCTACGGCGCCTGCGTCACGTGCTTTGCAGGACTCTCCCGCCGCAGATCATAGGCTTATGCAGTTGTTCGCGGCCCGCTGCAAGGCGCACCACAATTGTTAATTGTCCTACGTGCCCGGCGTCGCGGCAAATAGGCGGAGCGCTACTTGCGCAGTCGCTCCAGAACCTCGAGAAGGATCCCGACGTCGGCCTCCCGCCCGGCGCTGCCGCCCGCCTGCCCGCCTTCGAACATGGCGTTGAAATAGAGTCCGTCACCCATGTAGCTGACGGCTTTGGCGACTTCCGGCCCAACGTCCTCGGCGAGCACGTCGAGCCAGCGTTGTTGGATGGCGGCAAACCTCCTCCGCGTCTCCTCGTGGGCTACCTCTGCCAAGCGGGTGGTCGCCACAAAAGCCCGGTCCATGGGCGTACCGGCCCACACTGAAGACCGGATGAAGTACGCAGCTGCGCCGTCCGGGGCCGCGATCATTTGTTCGGTGTCTTCCTCCGCCAATCGGTCGAGGCGTTCCAGCAAAGCGCTGATGAGGGCCTCCTTGTTGGGGAAGTGATAGAGGAGCCCTCCCTTGGAGACTCCGGCGCGCTTCGCGACGGCGTCGAGCGTTGCTGCCCGCTCCCCCACCTCGATCAGGAGCGCCTCGAAGGCATCCAGGACGGCATCCTTGGCAACTGGTTTTCGCGGCATGTGTCCATCATTCCCTAAACAGGCGTGTTGAGCTCTTTTGAAACTATACCGTCTGGACGGTACAGTAATATTCATGTTTTCGTCGTCCGCAACCAAAGCTCCCCGCACTTCCACCTGTCGCCTCCACGGCAGGACGGCAGCATGGCGCGACTGGACGGCCCTTGCCCTGCTCATGTTTCCGGTTCTCCTGGTGGCCGTGGACAACACCGCCCTCACCTTCGCTCTACCGGAGATCGCCCGCTCATTGGAAGTCGGGGGCATCCAGCTTCTGTGGATCGTTGACGCGTACCCGCTGGTCCTGGCTGCATTGCTGGTATCCATGGGCAACCTCGGCGACAGGATAGGACGACGGCGGCTGCTTCTGGCCGGCAGCACAGGCTTCGCTGCGGTGTCGGCTGCTACGGCGTTCGCGCCCTCGGCTGAATGGCTGATAGCCGGCCGCGCAGCCCTTGGAGTCTTCGGCGCCATGCTGATGCCCTCAACACTGTCCCTGATCAGGAACATCTTCACCGATCCGAACCGGCGCCGCCTCGCCATCGCCGTCTGGGCAGCCGGGTTCTCGGGCGGCGCAGCCCTCGGTCCCATCTTTGGGGGCTGGCTGGTGGAGCACTTCTGGTGGGGAGCTGTCTTCCTGGTGGCAGCGTTCCTGCTCCTGCCCCTGCTTGCGTTCGGCAGGATCCTCATTCCGGAGTCGAAGGACGCCAACCCTGGCCGGGTGGACGTACCAAGCATCGTCCTGTCCGTCCTCACCATGGCTCCGTTCGTCTACGGCATCAAGGAATTCGCCGTGCACGGCTTCGGGCCAACCGCGGCTTTCTTCATGCTCTTCGGCGCGGTACTGGGCGTGCTCTTCGTGCGGCGGCAGCAGCAGTTGGCCAGCCCCATGCTGGACGTGCGCCTCTTCAGCAACAAAGTGTTCAGCACGGCCATCGTCGCCAACGTGCTGTCCCTGTTCTCCATGACCGGGTTCATCTACTTCTTCGCCCAGCACCTGCAACTCATCGAAGGCCAGTCGCCCATGGAGGCCGGTATTGCCATGATCCCGGCCCTCTTGGCCACCATCGTGGCAGGGCTGGTAGTGGTGCCGCTGGTGAAGCGGATCCGCCCCGGCTTCGTGGTGGCGGGCGGCCTGGTCCTCAACGCAGTGGGGTACCTGGCGGTTGTCGTGGGCGATCACGGAAGCGGCCCGGTGTTCCTGCTCTCAGCACTGACGGTGTTGGCAGTTGGTGTGGGTGCTGCGGAGACCATCTCCAACGACCTCATCCTGGGCTCGGTCCCGGCGGACAAGTCCGGCGCGGCATCCGCCATCTCGGAAACAGGCTACGAACTGGGATCGCTCCTGGGCACCGCCGTCCTGGGCTCCATCCTGACCGCGTCCTACCAGCACAACCTGGTGATACCGGACGGCGTATCCGCTGCCGCTGCGGGCCAGTCAGGGGAAACCTTGGCCGGAGCGGTTGATGCGGCGGCCGCACTGCCCGCGCCCTTGTCCGAGGCACTGACTGCGGCCGCAGGGGTGGCCTTCGAATCCGGAGTGCACGTCACCGCGGCGATCGGGCTGGTACTGATGGCCGGAGCGGCAGTGCTTGCCGCCGTCGTACTTCGCCGGGTGCCGAAGGCGCAGTAGTCCGGTGCTTTCTAGACGGCTTGGTTGAGGGTTGAACCCAATCCCAGGCTCCGGGTGATTCCGCCGGTAGTGGCCGTGGCGAGGGCGGAAAGGTAATCGTTCCGACGCCGGGCGGTGATCCGGGACTCAGGTTCAAATGCCCGGTCCGGGTTATCTGAATAGTGGGCGGCCAGGCCGTCGCGCAAAAGCCGGATGCCTTCGGCCCGCTGCTGCGAAACTGCCGCGTGGGTGGAGCCCAGTTCCTCTGCGAGGTCTTTGACCGAACGGCCTGCCAAGTAGATCTCCCTGATGACGAACCGCATCTTCTCAGGCAAGGCATCGACGGCGGCCCGGAGGTACTTGATGCGCTCGTCGGCGAGCACGGAGTTCTCCGGTGACGGAGCTACCGATGCCACGGTATCCACCACGACCTCATCCAGCGACGTCAGGGTTCTGGCTGCATCGGCCAAGGCCGCCTCGACGTGGCTGCGCTCGACGCCAAGGGCAGAGGCCATCTCGGCAACGCTCGGACCGCGTCCCAGCACACCCGTAAGGGTTTCCTGGACGGCGAGGGTTTCCTTGATGCGCTTGCGGGCCGAACGGGTAGCCCAGTCTCCCGCGCGCATTTCGTCCGCGAAAGCCCCAATGATTCGACGGCGTGCGAAAGCCCCGAAAGGAACACCCAGGTCCGGGTCAAAGGAATCTGCCGAACTGATGAGGGCGAGGGAACCAACCGAGGCAAAATCATCGCGCGACAAATGAGATGCGCGCGCACAAAGGTCAGAGACCAAGTAACCAACGAGCGGGAGGTGTTGCAACACCAGCTCGTTGCGCTGTTCGCGATTCAAAAGATAGTCCCCCCATGAGACCGGAATATTGAGTTTGCCATGCCCTTGATCCGCATTCCGGACGGCGCTTGGAGACCAATCACAGCGCCGCAGTGGGACTTTGTCTCAGGTACGTGTTCAGTGAACATACCACCTGCAAACCCCTAAACGTGTACGCTCGACACAAGAAATTCAAAACCCTGCTGAAACCTGCTTTCCGCCGGGCAAATAAGGATTGAGGAACCGTGGGGGCGGACGAGCTATCGGCAACGTTGTGGCGGGAGAGAAGGCAACTCGATTTCTTGCTTTTCCTCCTCGAAACGCAACTCCTGCATCTGCGGGCAGGCAACTGGCACCGCCTCGAATACACCGCGTCCGAGCTCGAAAAAGTGGTGGAAAGCCTACGCTTCGAGTCATTGGCCCGCGGCGTGGAAGCGGCTGCCCTGGCCGCGGAATGGAAAGCGCCGGATCAGACTTCGTTGCCTTCACTGGCAGGAATGGCGCCGGCCGGAATTTGGCCTGATCTATTGAAAGAACACCACCGCGCATTGGTTATTCTCTTGGAATCCATAGATGCCGTGGCAGCTGATAACCTCTCCGCGCTCGAGCAGGAGCGGGAACCCGCGGACGCTGAGCCGGACGATCTCGCCATAATGACCCTGGACGTCAACGTTCAACGTGCGCGTGCGGCGGTGACCAGCGCCGCACTCCCCTCTTTGCGTGATTTCCTCGGCACCACCTGACGGGATGTGAAAGAGGACCTGACGAAAACCCGACGGGATGTGAGAGAGGATCAGTTGTTGGTGGGGGCCGGCGGGCGGAGGTTCGCCAGGAGTTCCTCGGCGTCGGGGCCGGCTTGGGCGGCTGCGAGGTTTGCGGCGGCGATCGCCTCAACTACTTCGCTGCGCTGGATGGAAACACCCCGCGGGGCTTCAATTCCGATCCGCACCCCGTCACCGCGGCCCTCCATGACGGTAATGACAATATCGTCACCAATCATGATCTTCTCGCCCGGTTTGCGCGTCAGTACCAGCATGCTTTCAATGTACCTTTCCGAGCGAGGTCCTTCGTGCCGGTTTGCCATCCACCCAGCCCACCGGGATACCCAGCCCGTCCACGGTTTCCGGGCTGGCAGTTTCCGATGCACCGATGACGGCCAGTGCGGAGACACCAACCGGTTCCGTTGAGAGCAGTGTTTGCAGGGCACGCACCCACGCGGCCGTGTCCCCTTCTTTCCGGCGTGCGTCGGCCACCACCCATACCTGGTCGGCGGACAGGCCGGCGATGGCGTGCGCCTGCTCCGGAATGTCTGATGCCTTACCCAGCCCGTAGGCGACCACCACGTTCTGGCCGGTCAGTACTGCCTGGGCGCGCGCAGCCATCGCGCTTTGACGGCCTGAGACATGCAGGTGGCCGAACGCTGTCAGCTCTCCGGCGGTACGGACGTCCGAGCCTCCGGCGGCGATCGACATTTCCAGGGCCGGCCCCAAGGCGTCGTCACCGAGGCCCACAAGGAGGATCACGTTGCCGTTACCCTCCAGCGGCGCAGGAACCTTTTCGTTCGGAGCGTCCGACGGCGGTAGTGGCGGCTCAGGCACCGTGTGCAGAGCCGGAGCCGCCTCAAGTTCCTTGCCCAGGTGTTCCAGCAGCCCGGCGAAATCGGGTGAGGCCGTCGAAACGGGATCGGGCCGGTGCATCTCCCGCTCCGCTGCGTCGGCCCGCTCCAGCAGTGCGGCAATGGCAGGACCCTGCAAATCGTGGCCGGCAATCGGGTTCGCGGCGGTCTTTCCGGTTGAGGCGCGTGGAGCGGCAGGACCGGATGCCAGGGCCGCTGGGGCAATGCCAGCCGCTTCGCCCACCTCTACCGTCGCTTCAAACCGGGCAGCTGCGAACAGGCCCACGATGCCTGGATTGATGACCTTCTCGGCAGCCACAATCCGGGCCTGCGGACCATACTGCGTCAGCGCCTTCTCGCGGATAGCGTCGAGGGACGCTCCCCTAAGCTTGTAGCGCTTCGGCATGGCGAACCACCCCCACTGTTTCTATGCGTATGTTGGCCGATGACACTTCGCGGTACGACAAGACGGGGACACCGCCGTCGGGAGCGGCCACAAGCCGTCGGATCGCGGGTCGCAGGGCGGGGGCGCAAACGAGGACCGCTTGACGTCCCGTGGCCGCGGCTCCCTCTACCGCGGATTTAAGTGAGGAGAGCACAGAATCGAGCTTGGCTTGGCCCATCACGATCTGTGTACCGCCCTCGCCCGGGCGCATGTCCTCAAGCATCGACTGCTCCAGCAGGGGATCGATCATCACCACCGGAAGAACGTCGCCGTCCAAATACTTGTCGGCCAGGACAGGCCCCAGAGCTTGCCGCGCCGATTCAATAAGGGCTTCCGGGTCCGTAGATACCTTCGCCCGCAAGGACAGTGCCTCGTAGATGCGCGGGAGGTCGTTGATGGGGACCTGCTCCTCGAGGAGGCCCTCAAGGACGCGTTGGATCTCTGCGAGCGTCAGCAACCCGGGAGTAAGCTCCTCCACTGCGGAAGGGCTCTGCTTGCGGACTCCCTCGGTGAGGACGCGAACGTCTTCGCGAGTGAGGAGCCTTGCTGCGTTGGCGGTGATGATCGAGGACAAATGCGTCACCAGGACAGACACCCTGTCGATCACCGTGGCGCCTGTCATTTCTGCGCTGTGGCGCATTTCCGTGGGCACCCATTTGCCGTTCAAACCGAAGACAGGTTCCACGGTGGCCGTACCCGGGAGGGCGTCCAGGAACTCGCCCAGGGCCAGGAGCTTGCCCGACGGCGCCACTCCCCTTCCGGCCTCGACACCGGCGATGCGGATGGCATAGGTGGAGGGCGGGAGATCCATGGCATCCCTGGTGCGGACGGGCGGGACAACCAAGCCCAGCTCCATGGCGATCTTTTGCCGAAGCGACCTCACCCTCGCAAGGAGGTCGTCGGAAGCTCCGGAAACGATGTCCACCAGGTCCGGAGCCAACAGAATCTCCACCGGGTGGACCCGCATGTCTTCCATGAGCCGCTCGTTTGGATCTTCCTCCGGGGCCACCGCGGCGTTGCCTGCTGCCTCCGCCGCGGCAGCAGCTTTTTGCTGCGCTGCCACGCGTCGCGACGCGATCACCAACAAGGCACCCACCACAAGGAAGGGCAGGACAGGCATCCCTGGAATCAACGCCATGCTTGCCGCTGCAAGGCCTGCGATCAACAGCGCATTGGGTGACTGCATGAGCTGCGAGGATGCGGTGCGGCCCATGTCCTCCTCGGCATTGGACCGGGTGACGATCATGCCTGTGGAGACGGCCATGAGGAGGGCCGGGATCTGGGTGACCAAGCCGTCGCCCATGGTCAGCAGGCCATACGTGTTCAGGGCGTCAACGGCGTCCATGCCGCGCTGCAGCACGCCGATCGCGATGCCGCCCACAAAGTTGATGATGATAATGATGATGCCCGCGATCGCGTCGCCTTTGACGAACTTTGAGGCACCGTCCATGGCGCCGTAGAAGTCGGCTTCGGCAGAGACTTCGGCGCGGCGCTTCCGGGCTTCGGCGTCCGTGATGAGTCCGGCATTGAGGTCGGCGTCGATGGCCATTTGCTTACCCGGCATGGCGTCGAGGGTGAAGCGTGCGCCCACTTCGGCCACGCGCTCGGCACCCTTGGTGACCACCACGAACTGGATGACCACCAGGATCAGGAACACCACGGCACCGATGATCAAGGAACCGCCCACCGTGACCTTGCCGAACGCCTCGATCACCTGCCCGGCAAAGCCTTGTCCCAGCACCAACCGGGTGGACGCCACATTGAGTCCCAGCCGGAACAGCGTGGCCACCAGCAGCAGCGACGGGAACACGGAGAAGTCCAGGGGTTTCTTCACGAACATGCTGGTGAGCAGGATCAGGAGTGCCAGCAGGATGTTGCAGACAATCAGGAAGTCGAGCAGCGGAGCAGGCAGCGGGACCACCAGAAGCAGGACAATCCCCACGATGCCCACCGGGACCGACAGCCGGGCGAACTTGCTGTTCTTCATGACAGCAAACCTTCCTTCATGCGATGGATTCCACGGGCAGCGCCGCGCGTCTTGAGGGACATGACGAAAGCCAGGACAGCGGCCACCGAGCGGTACAGCTCCACGGGGATCTCCTGCCCCAGCTCACACGCCGAATGCAAGGCACGGGCCAAGGGAATGTCCTGGACCATGGGCACCCCTTTGCCCTCGGCCTCCTCCCTGATGCGGGCCGCTATGACCCCTGCCCCCTTCGCCACGACGCGAGGTGCCGATTTGCCGGCGTCGTACTTCAACGCGACTGCCACGTGCGTCGGGTTGACCAACACGACGTCGGCATCCCCGATCGCGGCGATCATGCGGTTCCGGCTCATGCTCAGCTGGCGCGAACGCCGGTGTGACTTGACCAGCGGATCTCCGTCGGTGTTCTTGTTCTCGTCAAGGACTTCCTTTTTGGACATCCGGGTTTTCTTCCGGTTGCGGCGCATCACGACGAACATGTCGGCGGCTGCCAACACGAGCCCGGCCGCGACCGCGAACTGGATGAGCGTCCCGACGCCCCCTGCGGCGGCCGCGAGCACACCGGCCACAGGCAAGCCCCCGGCGGTGAGGAGAACGGGCATCAAGCCTTGGATCACGGTGTAGAGGACAAGACCCACGACGGCGGTCTTCAGTAGTGCTTTGGCCCCGCCCCACAGCGCCTGGGCACCGAACATCCTCTTGAAACCGGCCAGCAGGTTGAAGTGTTCGAACTCGGGCCGGAACTTCTTGAAGCGGATACCGCCCTGCAAGGCAGACCCTGCCAGCACCACCACGGTAACCACCAGGAACAGTGGTCCCAGGATTCCCGCCAGAGAGGCGAGCCCGTCCTCCAAGGCCGCCACAGCTTTGGCGGGATCCGGATGGTTGATGATGCCCTTGACCGTGAAGAGTTGGTCCACGGCCGCGTTGGAGGCATGGTCGATGGTGGCCGGAAGCATTGCGGCGGCACCGCCCACCGCCAGCCAGGCCATGAGGTCCTGGGATCTGGAGAGCTGGCCCTTTTCACGGACCTCACGCATACGTTTGTCCGTGGCTTGTTCGGTCTTTTCCTGTGAGTCCGCCACTAGCCCACCCCCAGGACTGTCCGTGCGGCCAACTCGGCCAGGGAAGCGACCAGGCGAGGCAGGGCAAGGAAAAGGAAGCCTGCCAAAGCCAGAGTGATGAAGATCTTGAGGGGGAAGCCCAGGGAAAATGCATTCAGGGCCGGGGCCACGCGCGTGAGGAGACCGAGTCCGACGTCGGCCAGCACCAAAACCACCAGCAGCGGACCGGCTATTTGGACCGCGGAGATGAACATGCCGGTGACAGCGCCCACCATGGCATCCACGGGTTTGCTGAGGTCCAGGCCGCCGGCGAGGGGCAAGGCACTGAAGCTGCCCGTCAGGCCCCCGATCACCAGCTGATAGCCGTCCGAGGCGAAGAGCAGCGCGAGTGCCGCCATCTGGAACAAGCGCGTGAACTGGGCGCCGTTGACCATCATCTGGGGATCGAAGGCCTGCGCCATCTGGAACCCGCTGAAGAGATCGATCAGGCTGCCGGCCGACTGGATCGCCGCGAACACAGCCATCACCAGGAACCCCAGCACCAGGCCCGTTGCCAGTTCCAGGACGACGCCGGTGATGAATCCCGCGGTGTCCTTGGGCACGGCGTCCGCGGACAGCCGCTGGGACAATGCCAGGCCAAGGCCGATACCCAGCATGGCTTTGATCCTCGCCGGAATGGCATGATGCGCAAAGGGTGGTGCCACCACCAGGAAGGCCGTCATGCGGACCGAGGCCAACAAGAGAACCTGGATCCATGACTGGTCGATGGGAATGTCCACCTCACGCGCCACCGATCAATCCGGGGATGCGCAGGAAGAGTTCATTGGTGAACGTGACCATTTCCGAGATCATCCAGTGCCCGCACACCGCCAGCGCTATGGCTACGGCAACGGCCTTGGGGACGAAGCTCAGTGTGGGCTCCTGAAGCTGCGTGATGGACTGCAACAGGGAAATGCCCAGGCCAACCACCAAGGCAGTGAGAAGGGTGGGAGCTGCCAGTTTGGCTGCGACCATCATGGCCTGCAGGCAAATGTCCAGGACTGCGTTGGTATCCATCAGCCGCCCGAATAACTCTGGATCAGGGACGTGATCACCAGGCCCCAACCATCAACCAGGACAAACAGCAGGATCTTGAACGGCAAGGAAATCATCACCGGCGGGAGCATCATCATGCCCATGGACATCAGTGCGGCGGACACCACGAGGTCGATGACCAGGAACGGTATGAAGATCACGAAGCCAATGATGAACGCCGCCCGGAGTTCGGAAACCATGAAGGCCGGCACCAAAGTCTGCAGAGGGACGGATTCCGGGTTCTCCGGGTTATCCATTCCGGCCGCGCGCGTCATGAGCGCGATATCTTCCTCACGGGTATGGGCGAGCATGAAGTGCTGCAACGGAGTCCAGCCGGCGGACATTGCGCCGTTGAAGTCGAGCCCGCCGTTCAAGTAGGGCTGCACCGCCACGGTGTTGATGTCCGACACCACAGGCCACATCACGAACAACGACAGGAAGAGTGCCAGGCCGGCGAGGACTTGGTTGGGCGGGATGGCCGGGAGGGACAGGGCGTTGCGGGTCATCGCCAGCACAACGAAGATCTTTGTGAACGAGGTCATCATGAGCAGCAAGGCAGGCGCCACGGACAGCAACGTGATCCCGATCAAGGTCACTACAGCCGTGGACGGGGTCCCGTCCAAACCATTGATGTCGATGCTCACATTGCCTCCGGACCCCGGGGCTGCCGGAGGCGTCGGTGGTGTGGGCGGCGTGGGATCGATCGGCGAGGCATGGCCAACAGCGGTTCCAGCCCACATCAAGACCGCCGTGAGCAGAAGGGCCCACAGCGCTACGAACCACACCCGGTACAGCCGGGAGGAGGGCAGTCCCGGCAAGCCGGAACCAGCGGAACGAATCAATTGCGGCGTCCCCTGAAGGCATCGGAGGCCTGGCGCCACGTGGAAGCGGAAAGGATGGAGCCGTGCAGGGGGTGCGCCGGGGTGGCCGCCCGCCGGTGCAGGTCCGCCCGACGCCGGACCACGGGAACCTGCCCGGTGACCAGTTCAGTGCGGGGCACCTGTTCCCCGGATGCCTGCCGGAACAACTGAGCGAAACTCTGTTCCTCAACCATCGGCCGGGGCACCGAATCCATCACCTCAGCTGCAAGCACCGGTGCGTCACTGCTGTGCAGGACCGTGACATTGTGCTCCGTGACACCCAGCAGAAAGCGCTTGTCACCGGCATCGACCACCACCACGGAGGCCTTCTGCCCCACGGCCTGGCGACTCACCACGCTCAGCGTGGAATCGGCACGACGACGTCCCTTGCCTTTGCCGAGTCGGCGCTGGAGTAGCCAGATTGCGGCCAGCACGGCGCCGAGGGCAACGACGACGCGCAGCCCGAGGAGGAAGGAATCCATTTACAACGTTCCCTCTGCCCCGTCCAGGACACGGGTGATGCGCACGGCGTAGTCCTGGTCCACCACCACAACTTCGCCGTGGGCTATCAGGCGTCCGTTCAGCAGTACGTCAGCGGGGGCACCGGCCGAACGGTCGAGTTCAATGACTTTCCCCGGTTCAAGTGCCAAGGCGTCGCGGACGGACATTCGAGTACGGCCGATCTCCACCGTCAACGCCATCTCCACGCTGCTGATGAGGCCAAGCCGGGCCGTGAGATCGGAATCGCGGCCGTTGCGGGAAGGCCCGGAGTCATTGTTCCGCACCCGGACAGCGAACCATCCGAAAGGCACTGTGCCGTCGTGAAGTTCAAAAACAACCGTCGCAGGGTCCTGCAGCAGTCCTGTTGCATCTTCCTCGCGCAACTCCCCCAACACCCCGGCGTCGAACGCAGATGCAGCCTGCTCCAAGGCGGGACGAAGGACGTCACTTGCGGAGAAGGGCGCCCCGGTGGAGGCACCGCCGGCAGCGGCGAGAAACGAGGTGTCCACCAGCAGCAGGGCGAAGTCAGTCGTCGACGCACCTACAAATGTGGCAGTGACAGCCGGAGAGGCATAAGGTGCCGCGGACTCCGCGGGGACGATCCCGGCAACCGTCAGCAGTGAGGACGCTGGAAGGTGCTGTGCCAGGCGTTCGGCTGCCGCTTCCTGCACGGTAAGGGTGATGCTCATCGCTGGTGCTCCTCGGTAGTGACAATGACGGCGGCGGCCCTCGAACCGTTCCGTGCGGCGGCGGCTGTGGCCAGCCGGGTGCCGTTGATGGTGACGTCAAACGGCCGGTTCTCCAGGTGGGGCAACGGAAGGACGTCCCCGACGCCGAGTGCCAGGATCTGCGCCGGCGTCACCTGGGCGGGGGTTAGTTGGACAGCCACCTCAACGGGTACTTGGGCCAACTGTGTCCTGACAAGGGCTTCGTTGTCCACGCTATGGACTGTTGGGTTGACCTCTCCCAATCCGCTGAGCAGGACATCGGCCGGAATGGCCAGAGTTGCAGCACACTGGGTCTCACCCACGTTCACACTGAAGGCGGCCACCACCATCAGCTCAGAGGGCGCAGCGGCCTGGGCGAACTGGGAGTTGTATTGGATCCCGTCCATGGTGACGGACTGTGTCAACAGGTTGCCCAGGGAGTACTTCAGGTCCTCAAGGACTTCCTCCACCATGCGGCTGATCAACGAGTGCTCAATCTGCGTGAACTTGCGTTCCGGCACGGCGGTATCTGCTGATCCCCCCAGCATCCGGCTGAGCCAGGACAGCGCCGCCGTGGCGGGGAACTGGACCACCAGCCTGGACTCGCAGTCCTCGATCCGGCACAGGATCATCGACGTCACCGAAGGCAAGGAAGCAGAGTATTCGTCGTAGCTCTGCATGCTCAACTGTTCAAGTGTCGCCGTGGACTTCAGCCGGACTTTCGCGGTGAGCTGCGTGCCCCATTGCCGGGCGAAGGTTTCGAAGGCAACTTCCAGGACACGGCTGTGCTGGCGCGGCAAGGTGGTAGGCCGGCGGAAGTCATAGACGTCCACGGTGCGCCGGCGGCCTTCCTGTTCTCCCACGGACGGGACTATCGACCAAGATGAAGCGGGCGTAAGGCTGTTTTACTCTCCGTTATCCGGCGTTGGCTACTTCGCCTTGGCCGCAGCAGCGGTGTCCTGGGTTTGGGCTTCGATTGCCTGCGGAATGAGGGAACGGATGTCTTCCGGCCGGTCGGAAACCAGCACTACGTCCACCCGCCGGTTGAGTTCCATCAGTTCCTCCGTGGAATCATCCGTGACCTGCCGGGCGGCGCCAAAGGCCACGGCACCTATCCGGCCGGGCGGCATACCGGATTGGTCCACGAAGTACCTCAAGACGTTGACCGACCTTGCTGCGGACAGTTCCCACGTCGAAGCGTAAGCGGTATAGCCCTTGGCTGCGTGGCCCTCAACCATCACCTCAAGGCCTGAGCCAACCACGGTGGGAGCGATGGCGTTGAGGATCTTCAGCGCTTTGGGGGTGAGGTCCGGCATGTCAGGTTGGAAGAAGGTCTGGGAACCAACCAGCTTCACGGTCAGGCCCCGCTCCCCCACCACGAACTCCACATTCTGGTCCAGGCCTTGCGCTTGCAGCTGGTTCTGCATGGCGCCCTGCAGGGCAGTGAGCTTATTGACTTCCTCCGTGGCCAGGTCAAGGGGTGAGAAACCTTCACCGTTGGCCGTGGCCAATTCGCCCGGCACCACCACTCCACTGGCGGTATCCACCTTCTGGCTGATCTCGGTTCCGAAACCCGTGGCCAGCGAATTGCGGAGCTTCTCGAATTTGATCTGGTCTACCGATGACATGGCGAAGAGCACGATGAACATACACATGAGTACTGTGACCATGTCCATGTAGGAGGCCATCCAGCGTTCGTCCACATGATGCTCTTCAGGCTGAGCACCGCGTTTCCTGCGGGACCTCATGCGGCCCTGGACGTCGTCAGCTTGCCGGTCCTGCCGCCGTCGTCCGCCTTGTTCCTGGCGTTCTTGGCCTTGGGATCGGCCGGGACCATGGCCCGCAGCCGCTCCGCCAGGAGCAACGGCTGGGTCCCGCTTTGTACTGCGAGCAAGCCCTCCATCACGAGGTTCATCCGTTCCACTTCCAGCTCAGAGAGACGTTTGAGCTTGGCGCTGATCGGGAGCCAGATGAAGTTCGCCGACAGCAGGCCCCAGAGGGTGGCAACGAAGGCCGCGGCGATCATTGGACCCAGATGGTCCGGGGAGGACAGGTTCTCCAGCACGTGGGTCAGCGAGACCACAGTGCCGATGATGCCGATCGTAGGTGCGTATCCGCCCAAGGCAGCGAAGAACTTGGAGGCCACATGGTCCGCGCGCATCCGGGTATCGATTTCGTCCTCCATGAGGAACCGAAGCTCATCGGCGTCCGTTCCGTCGGCGATGTTCTGGAGGGAACGGGCCAGGAACGGATCCTTGGCGTTGTTGGCTTCTTCCTCTAAGGACAGCAAGCCGTCGCTCCGGGCTTTCTCCGCCAACCGGACCAGCTCGTCGATGCTCGCACTGGCCTTGGCCGGCTTGCCCATGAAGACTTTGGGCACCTGCTTGAACGAGCTGATGACATCGGGGAGCGTATTGCCTGCCAGGCCCACGGCGATGGTCGCGCCAAAGACCAGAACCATGGGTGCGGGAAGGAGCAATGACGTCAGGTTTGCGTGCTCCAAGGTGACCATGACCACCACTGAGGCAAAGGCTAGCAGCAGGCCGATGATAGTCACGGGGCTACCTTCCGTTTCGGGGGTGGTTGGGGTGTTCCGGTTCTTCTGCTTCGTCCGACTCGTCCGCTTCGTCCGCTTTGGGCGGCGGCACCAGGCTCAACGGGTAGCCCGTCACCCGCGGAAGGTCCTGCGCCCGGCGCAGCACGGTCGCCCGGTATTCCGCGATCAGCTCCACCACTTCGACCAGCGATTCCCGCACAACGTAGGCGGCGCCGTCGAGAGTCACCAAATGGGTGTCCGGACTCTCGTGGATCCGTTCAAGAATGTCCGGATTCACGGCGAAGCGGGTGCCGTTGAGGCGGGTCACGACGATCATGTGCTGTTCTGCTTTGGCTTGAGGTGGTTGTACCTCCTACTGTCGGCCGGGACCGGCGTGGCGTTAGGGGTCCCACCTAAACCTGCCCTGTCTGTTGGATGAAGGACGGACGCGGTCCGGCGTGTGCCATATTTGGCACAATCGCGCCTCTTTGAAAAATGTGCCATATCTGGCGCAAATAAGGGACTTGGTGCGTATGATCAATATATGTCGCAAACTCCGTTTTACCGGGCCGTTGATGCCGCCTCGCTGGGGCGGGCTATCAGCGGTGCCCGAAGGGAGGCGGGCATTACCCAGCAGGAGCTTGCGGATCGTCTGGGAACTGCGCGGCGCACCATTGTGAGGCTTGAGCACGGCGAAGCAGTCTCGGTCGTCCTCGCTATGGAAGCCATCCGCGTACTGGGCCGCGATGTCGCTTTGGTCCCCCGGTTCTCGAAGCTGCAGGTTAAGCCGTGAGCCCGCGGAACACGAGCCTGGAAGTATTCCTGCACGGAAGGCACATCGGCGTCCTCACCGGGTCTGGCCTGAGGATGTCATTCCGCTACGATCCGGACGTCATTGCCGAGTACGGCGCCGCCTCTATTCTGCTTTCATTGTCGCTGCCGATAGACCGCAAGAAGATCGACGGGCCCGCGGTATACAACTACTTTGACGGGCTCTTGCCGGAGGGGCAGGTCCGTTCGCATCTCGCTGCGGAGAACGGATTGTCGACCCCGGACGCCCTAGGGCTGCTCACCATTCTGGGTGCCGATTGCGCCGGTGCAGTCCAAGCACTCCCATCGGGTATGACCCCGGACGCCCCCGTTGACTCCCAACTGATGTCCGCCGATGAGGTCGTCCGCGTCGTTGAGGCACTGCCTACCTGGGACCTGCCCGAAGACTTCGCGATCACCGCTTCGCTGGGAGGTATTCAGTCCAAGGTGCTGCTGAGCCGGCGCAGGAACGGCTGGGCATGGCCGGCCCGCGGGACCGTATCCACCCACATCATCAAGCCGGAACCGCTGGATTCCCCTGTTCCGCATCTGATAGCCGCCGAGGACTGGGCTTTGAATGTTGCGGCTGCGGCGGGCTTGCCGGCCGCAAAGGCTCATGTGGAGATGTTCGGATCCCGCGAGGCAATCGTCGTAACCCGGTACGACCGCACTCCGGACGGCGATCGGCTGCACCAGGAAGATTTCGCCCAGGCGTTGGCCCTGGCCAGCACCTCCAAGTACGAAACCTCCACCGCACCGCCGTCCCGACTGACCCAGCTCGCGAAGGCTGCGGGACCGCACACCCGCGACGACCGGGAATTCCGGCGCACGCTGCTGCGGTCCGTTACTTTCAATCTCGTAATCGGCAATGGGGACGCGCACTCCAAGAACTATTCGATGCTCATCAGGGATGGAGGCGAACTGGAGCTGGCCCCGCTGTACGACCTTGCCCCCACTTTGCTCCTCTATGCCCCGAGCAATAACGCGGGCCACGTTGTGGGTGGTCAGTCCAGGCTCAACTACCTCACGTTGGAGCATGTGGTACGCGAAGGTGTGGCGTGGGGCATGGAGGCGGGAGATGCGCAGGCGACGGCGATCGCCGTGCTGGAGTCGGTCGAAAGAGCTGCTGCCACGGTGCCCGCCCGGGAAGAGATCGGGTTCCTGGGAGAACTCGTTACAGCACGAGCCGGTGACTTGCTAAACGGCGGAACGGCCCGCCGCGCCATTGCCGGCCAAGCGCCGGTCACCCCCTGACGTATGCCGGCGAAGCAGCCGATGCTAAAGGGACGGCCCGGGCTCCGATGGTCTTTGCAGCCCGGGCGGCCTCTCTCTTCTTCAGGAGACGTCTCCGGGCAATCAGCGCTTGAGGTTGCCCAGTTCCTGCAGGACCTCATCCGAGGTGGTGATGATGCGGGCATTCGCTTGGAAGCCGCGCTGGGCCACGATCAGGTTGGTGAATTCCTGGGACAGATCCACGTTGGACATCTCGAGGGAACCGGAGCTCAGCGAACCCAGTCCCGCATCACCCGGGACGCCGAGCTGTGCAGCCCCCGAGTTGGCCGTTGCGACGTACGTTGAGCCGCCGGCCTTCTCCAGGCCCTCGGCATTGGTGAACTTGGCAAGGGCCACCTGGGCGAGGACCTGGGTGCTGCCGTTGCTGAACGCGCCCACCACAGAGCCGTCAGCGGCCAGGGTGAAGGACTCCAGCTTTCCCGCTTCGGCACCGTTCTGGCCGGTGACGGTGACCGTGTCCATCTGAGCGAAGCCGGTGACGGCGCCAAGGTCCACGGTAATCCCGCCAACGTTGAGTGTTCCGCCCGAGGTCAGTGTTCCATTCGCGAACGTGAGCGCGCCCGAGCCGTTGGCTCCGTTGGCGTCCGCTCCGGCTACGCTCCACCCGGTGTTCGTGCGGCTGAAGGTGATGTTGAGCGCCCGTTCTGCCCCGTTGCCGTCGAACACCCTGATCTGGCGCTCCACAGCGGTACCCACGGCTGCATCAGATGGCAGGTTTCCAGCAAGCGCTGCGCGGGTTGTTGCCACAGCCGCAGCGGTAGCGTTCGGAGCCAGGGTAATGGGCCCCGTGGCAGCGCCCAGGTTCACCGCTCCGTTGGTGGCGGACCAGCCTTGGAGGATGCCGCCGTCGGGACTCACCAAGCGGCCCCCGGCGTCGAGCTGGAAGTTGCCCGCACGCGTGTAGAACTGCCGGGTCCCTTTCTCCGTGACGAAGAAACCCTCGCCCGAAATCATCAGGTCGGTGCCGCGGCCGGTGCTCTGCGATGAACCCTGGCCGAAGTTGGTGCTTACGCCGGCAACCCTGACGCCGAGCCCCACCTGGGCAGGATTGGAGCCACCGCTGTCCCCCTGTGGAGCAGCCGCGCCCTGGGCCATCTGTGAAAGGGTGTCCTGGAACTGGGCCGAGGAAGACTTGAACCCCGTGGTGTTGACGTTGGCGATGTTGTTGCCGGTGACGTCGAGCATGGTCTGGTGGGCACGGAGGCCGGAAATTCCGGAGTACAGCGAACGGAGCATGGTGTTGCCTTTCTTCGGTGGTCTGTTTGTTGTGTGCGCTTACGCGGCTGATGGTCCGGTGGTAATGCCTGTGATGCTGTCCAGCGGGACTTTCCTGTCGCCGATGCTGACCAGTGGGATGCCCTCGGCAAAGGACACGGACGTGGCCGTGCCGGAGCCCTTGGTTCCGTCGGCGAGCGCGTAATCCACGGTGGTTCCGATGATCTGGGCAGCAGCCGTGCGCATCTGCAACGAGAAGCTCTCCTTGGAACCGGCAGTAAGTTCCGTCATTTTCTCCATCATGGACAGCTGCACCGACTGGCTCATCATCTGGTTGGTGTCCATGGGCGCGCTGGGATCCTGATACCTCAACTGCGTCACGAGCAGTTGCATGAAGACCTCGGAATCCATGGTCTGGACGGGCTTGCGTACGGTTTGGCTTGGGCTGGCTTGGGCCGCGCCGGGTATGGCTTGGATGGTCACGCTGTTCTCTCCTTCACGTCAGACGAGGACGTCGAGGCGGGTTTGTAGTGGTCCACGATTGCGGGAAGCATCCAGGGCCGGCTCTCGTGGGCCCTGCGGGACCGGAGCCCGGAGTTCTGTATTTCCACTGGCTGGCCCTTCACCGGTCGGGACATGGCGGGGGTTGTCATGGGGATGATGTTGCCCCTGGGAGTTGTCGTGGGGACGGCGGTCCGTCTGGGGGCTGTCATCCGACGACAGGCTCAGGCTCGCTCCCATCTCCTCCAGCCCCCGCCTCAGCTCAGGGAGCACGTGGCGCACAGCTTCACGTCCCGCATCACCCGCGGCGAACAGTTCGATCCTCACACCCCCGCCGTCGATGTGCGCCCGCACAGTCAGCGGGCCCAGGTCCTCCGGCGACACCCTCAGCGTCATGACGTGCTCGCCTGGCTTGGCCGTGGCCAGCGTGAACAGGGGTTGGGTGAGCTGGTGCGCAAGGGGCTGGTTCGTTGCTTGGTGCGGGGTTGCGGATTGGGTCGGCGCCGGTTGGAGCTGGGCGGGTTGCGCCTGCGGCTGCACCTGCGCGTGATGAACGACGGCGGCGGGCGTCGCGGTCGCTGCCTGCCCTGGAACTCCCTCCGATTCGATGCCTCGCTGCGGGTCATGCCGTGCGCTCGGCACACTGCGCAGCGAACCCACGAATCGGGCCATGTCCCGCATCTCGCCGTGACTCCCCGCCGGCCTACCCTCCACCGAAGCAACGGGTACCCCACCGCCCACTCCCAGCCCTGACGACGAAGCGGCATGCGGCACAGGAATCACCGCAGAACTCCCTGCTTCGACGGATCGCTGCCCACTGGACGGCAGGAACCGTCTAATACGCTGGGAGTCGTCTAAACGGACCGGGCCAGGGGCGACGCCTACTCCGGACAAAGCTGCCTCTGGCGCAGGAGTTCCCTCCACTTCGATGCCTCGCTGCGGGGTGTGCCGTGCGCCCGGCACACTACGCAGCGAACCCACGAATCGGGCTTGCAGGTCCTGAGCCGAAGCCACGGATCCGTCGTCGGACAACTCCGTACCGTCCGCATCGGCGGGGCCGAGCAACCGCTCGAGGATGTCGCCAAAAGCCCCCGGACCTCCCGCTCCTTCGGCAGCGGGGAGGCTCATTGCCACCGACGAACCCCCTGCAACAACGGAACCAAGGGCCAACGGCGGCCCCTCCTGCACGGAAACCGACGACCCCTCCTGCGCAGAACCGGAAGCACCACCCGGCCTAACAACTCCGGACGGGCTGCCCGAAAAAAGGAACCCCACCTGCATCAGTCACCCCCGGACGGAACAATCCGGCGGATGGAGGTCAGGTTGGAATACTTCTCCCACGCATCCCGGATCTGGATAGTCTGGCCCGGCACAGGAGCATCAATGGCCTTGCCATTGCCCAGATAGATGGAAATGTGCTCGCCGCCATAGCTCACCAGGAGATCCCCGGCCCTGGCTTCAGCGAGCGAGGCTACGGGACTGCCTTTGTGCATTTGGTCGCTCACCACGCGGGGCAAGTCAACACCCAGGTCCTTAAACACGCGCTGCACGAATCCTGAGCAGTCCATGCCGACGGCCGGGTTGGTCCCTCCCCACACGTACGGCACTCCGATGTACTTCTTGGCTGCAGCAACCACGGCGTCCCCTGTGGCTCCCCCGCCCGTGGCAACGGGTGCGGCGGGGGCCGTTGCCGACGTCGTACTACCTACGGCGGCGAGCATCCGGGACATATCCGCAGGGGCGGAAGCGTCGGCAGTTCCCAGGGCCGAATTCAATGCCGAGGCGAAGGAGGAAGAAGAAACGGGCGTGACCGGACCAGAGGAGGCAGGAACAGGCCGCTCAACCAACTGCTGCAGCGATGCTTCGATGCTCTGGATCCTGCCCAGCGCCTCAACCATGCTCATGAGCCGGCCTTCCTGTGCCATGCCGCTGAGGCAATCTCATCCAGGGCGCCCTGTTCGGCGAGGAGTTCGGATGCAGCGAAAGCTGCATCGTGCCGGGTCTCCAGTTTCTCGAGGCCGACCGCGCGGCGCCGCGCCTCTGTGTACTCAGCCTGCGCGGCGGCGGCCTCCTCAGCGGCGACGGCTGCCAACGCATCAAGCTCTGCGAGCATGCTCTGCGAGGATGCCCGGGCAGCCGCGATGGCCAGCAAGGTAGCGGAATCTCCGGCGGTTCCGGCCGACTCCGCGAGGGCGGCGCGGGCCTCGGCGCGTCGGGCACGGACGGAGGAGGAACGGGCATTGGCTGAAGCCAGCCCCGTTTCGGCGGTCTTTTGCTCGGCCTGTCGCAGCCTCAGCAATCCTGCGAGGGAGAACTGTCGGTTCACGCGGCTCCTTCCACGTCAAAGCGGGTGGACAGTCTGGAAAGCCAAGCCCACGATTCGGCCATAGCGGAGGGCTCGCCCATGCCCTGGCGCAGGAACTGGTTGATGGCAGCCTCGTTGTCCAAGGCGGCGTCCACCAACGGGTTGCTCCCCCGGCGGTATGCGCCGACGTCGATCAGGTCCTGGGCTGCACGGCGGGCAGCCAGTACCCTCCGCAACTGCACGGCGCACGCGGTATGGACGGGGTCTGTTACTTTCGAGGCCACCCGGGACACGGATCCGAGAACATCGACGGACGGAAAGTGGCCTGTCACGGCGAGCTTCCGGTCCAGGACCACGTGCCCGTCCAGGATGGAGCGTGCGGCATCGGCAATGGGTTCGTTGTGGTCATCGCCGTCCACCAGGACTGTGTAGATACCCGTGATGGAGCCGGTTTCGGCGGTTCCGGCCCGTTCCAGGAGCCTGGCTAAAACAGAAAAGGTCGACGGCGGGTAGCCCCGTGTTGCGGGCGGTTCACCTGCGGAGAGGCCGATTTCGCGTTGGGCCATGGCTACACGGGTCAGGGAGTCCATCATGAGGACTACGTCCTGTCCGGATTCACGGAATGACTCCGCGATCCGTGTTGCGGTGACGGCTGCGCGGAGGCGCATCAGGGCCGGTTCGTCCGAGGTGGCAACCACCACCACGGATCTGGCCAAGCCTTCGGGACCAAGATCGTCCTCAAGGAACTCGCGTACTTCGCGGCCACGTTCGCCCACCAGCGCGATCACGGAAACTTGGGCGTCGGTGCCGCGGGCCACCATGGACAGCAGCGAGGACTTGCCCACCCCGGAGCCGGCAAAAAGGCCGATTCGCTGGCCCCGGCCGAGGGTGGTCAGGGTGTCCAGCACCCGGACCCCTGTCTGAAGGGGTGTGTCGATGCGCGCACGGAGCATGGGGTTCGGCGCTTCCTGGTCCAGCGGCACAAAGTGTGAACAGTCCAGCGGCCCCTTGCCATCAAGGGGCCGCCCCATCCCGTCCAGCACACGTCCGAACAGACCGGCCCCGGTGGGTACCATCACGGGACGTCCGGATGCGCGTGCCGGCGCCCCCGCGGCAATACCCGTGAGCCGGCCCAGGGGCATGCACCGCACTCCCCCGAGTACCGACGCCACCACCTCGGCGTCGAGCGCTTCCGCGCCGGATCCCACGGTCAGCAACTCGCCCACCGCGCAATCCAGCCCCGCTACCTCGAGTCCCAGCCCGAGGACGGAGGTCACGGTGCCCACCCGTTGCGGAGCGGCGGCGGCCACGGCGGCTGCGAGGCCCTTCATGCGTGGCTTCCAAGCAACGCCTGCCGGGCACGCTCCAATGCTGAGCCCAACCGCGCGTCAATCCACCCTTGAGGGTGTTCGGCGACGGCGTCGCCCGGGTTGAGCGCGGCGTCGGCCTTGAGCTCAACACCGGCGGGGAGCACGACGCCGGAAGCCTCCAAGGCGGCCAGGTCTCCCGGGTGCAGGCAAACCGTGGTGAGGGTTCCTTCGGAGTGCTTGAGCGCCCGGTCCACTGCAGCCCGGGCCGTCCGTTCACCGTGCGCCAGTTCGTAGCCAAGAATGGCCTCGGCGAGCTCCAGGGCAGTGGCGGCGAGCACGTCCTCGATCTCGGCAACCGTTGCCTCCCTGCGGCGCTGCGCGGCCGAAGCTGCTGCCTCCAGCACGGTGACGGCACGCGCAACAGCCAAGCGGCCGGCGTCGAGCCCTTCCGCCTGCTCAGCCAGCAGCTTTTCCCGCAAGCGGCGTAGCTCTTCTGCCGCTGCGCGCATGCCCGCTGCGTATCCGGCCGCGTGGCCCTGGGTGAACCCGCGGTCAGTGGCGGGAGCCTCGGAGCGGAGGACGGGGAACGTAACGCGGGTGTAGGGCTCAGTAGACAAAGTCGTCCTCGTCCCCGCGCCGGACAACAATAGCGCCCGCCGCTTCGAGCTCACGGATGGACCTGACGATATCTGCGCGGGCTTCCTCCACCTGCGAGGCACGGACAGGACCTGATGCGGCCGTTTCCGATTCGAGGATTTCCAGGTTCCTGCCGGACATGTTGGCCCTGATGGTTTCCAGGACAACCTGCGGGGCGCCCTTCATGGCGATGGCCAAGACGCTGGCGCTGACACCGCGAAGAATTTGCTGGATATCGCGCGGTTCCAGTTTAACGATGTCCACAAACGTGAGCATTCGCGCCCGAACCTCGGTGGCGAGGTCCGGGTCCACAGTGCCGAGTCCGTCCAACACCGAGCGCTCCGTGCTGACGTCGGAACGGTTGATGATATCCACCAGCGGCTGGATGCCGCCCACGACCTCATTGGATTTGCGTTGGGACATCACCGCCCCGGCTCGGACCTTGAGTGTTTCGGCGACGATGCTGACAGCTTCGGGAGACGCCGAGCCCATGGTCGCGATGCACCGGGCCACATCGATGCGTTGGACATCTTCCAAACCGGACATGACAGCGGAGGCTTTGCCGGGCCGGAGATGGGCCAGGATCAACGCGATGGTTTGCGGCAATTCCCCGTCGATCAGGGCAAGGATTTGCCCGGGGTCCATCATTTCCAGGAATTCGAAGGACTTTCCGGCCATGGTTGAAGCGAGTCGGTCCATGAAGCCGGCGGCTTTGTCGGCACCGAAGGATGCTTCAAGAAGTCCGACGGCGAATTCCTGGCCCCCGCGGGCGGAACAGCGGCCGCTGACGGCCAGTCCATGGAACTCGTTGATGACGTGATCTGCGACGGTGGACGGAACGCGGCGGAGACGAACAATTTCCGCGGCGATGTCCTCTGCCTCGGATTCGGAAAACTGGGCCATGACTGCAGCGGCACTGGCAGGGGTCATCTGCATGAGGACCACAGCCACCTTCTGGACCCCGCTCAGGGCCGGTGCTTCGGGCAGGCTCACACCGACTGCCTTTCATCCATGAGGCCGCGCAGGTATTCGGCGGTCCGTGCCGGGTTATCGGCAACCATCGCTTCGATCTGCGCACGTTTGAGTTCGCCGTCGAGGGCATCCGAATCGGGCAACGGCAGGGCGGGGGTGGGCTCCAACGGTGCAGCGGGCTGGATGGATGTCAGTTCGATGGCCGTGGTGGGCGGACCTGCTATGGCAGGGGTTGGGATGGCTTCAGGCAAAGCGTCGTACTCCACGCGTTCTCCGAGGTCCACCGGTTCCCGGCGCTGGCGGCGCTTGAGGATAATCAAGACGGTCACGATCAGCGCGATTGCGGCGAGCAAGATGCTGCCGGCCATGATCAGTGTGTTCATGAGCGCTGCTTCTTTGGCTGCCTCGGCATCGGCCTGGGCAGATCCGAGTGCTTCAGCGGCCTTGTCTGCGGCGGCGGTGCTGAAGGGCAGGACCTCCACTGTGACTACGTCGCCGCGTGCAGTGTTGATGCCGGCAGCGGCGGTCACCAGTGATCGGACGGAGTCGATGTTCACGCCCCCGGCAGCTGACTGGTTGATGGCAACGGAGATGGTCTGCCTTTTTACGGCTCCCTGAGGGATGGTCCGGTCTTCGGTGACCTTGTTGACGGCGTTGTTCTTGGTGGTATCGCTGGAGTCGTAGCTGCCGTTCGCCGAGGTTCCGCCGGGAACGGCAATGTTGTCCGGACCCAGGACGCCTGCTGCTCCGCCGCCCGTTCCGGTGTATTTCTCAGTCTTCGTGGACTCACTGAGTGCCGGCGTGTTGGTGGCAGGGCTAAATGTTTCGCTGCGTTGCTGGGCCGATTCGGCCGTGACATCAGCGGCCACTGCAACGGTCGAGTTCCCGGGGCCCACTACGCTGTCCAGCACTGTCCGGACCGCGTCCGAGGTGCGCTGTTGGTAATCCGAGGCTTGCTTGGACGATGACCCGGTAGCTCCTCCGCCCACTGTGGACAGGACGTTGCCTTGCGAATCGACCACCGAGACGTTGGTTGGCTTCAAGTTCTCGATCGCCGCGGAGGTCAGGTGCACTATCGCCTGGACCTTGTCCGAGGACAAGGTCGTGCCCGGCTGCGTTTCCACGAACACCGAGGCGGTGGCTTCGGGGGTGGTGGCCACGAAGACCGACTTCTCCGGGATGGCGAGTTGCACGGCCGCGGACTTTACGCCGTCCATCGCCTGGATGGTGGTGCTGAGTTCCCCTTCCAAGGCCCGTTTATACGTGACGGACTGCTGGAACTCAGAGGAAGTGACGCCCAGCTTGTCCAGCAACGAATAGCCGGTGGCCGCGGCGGTAGGCAATCCTGCGGCCGCCGCTTTCAAGCGCTCGTCGTACACCTTGTCCTCGGGGACCAGGATGGTGGACCCGCCGTTGCTGAGCTCGTAAGGGATGTTGTCCTTGCGGAGCTGCTCCACGATGCTGTTCGCGTCGGTGTCCTTCAGCCCGGAAAACAGTGGTGAGTAGGCGGGCTTCCCCAGCCACGCAGTCAGGGCGACGCCGCCGAGCACAATCACGGCCACGCCCAGAATGGCGAGTGTGCGCTGGGCAGGGCTGAACGCCTGCATGCCGCTGCCAAGCTTGCGGAAGAACTGGGAAATCGCCGGTGGCATCAGGCCTGCATCCTCATGATTTCGTTGAACGCGTCAATGCCCTTGTTCCGCACCGCGGCAACAAGCTCGAACGTCACCTGCGCGCGCGTGGCAGCGAGGGTTGCCTTGTGGATATCGTCGAGGTTGCCTGTCACCGCGGACACAGCAAGTTCCTTTGACGTGGACTGCAGGGACTGCAAATCGTCGACGGCGCCGGTCAGTGCGGTGCCGAACCCACCCCCGGTGCTGCCGGGGGCCTTGGTGCTCCCGGCATACCCCGTTCCGCTGACGCCCTGGACGCTCTCGATGGGACTCAGGGACATCAGGATTTTCCGATCTCGAGTGCTGCCAGGTACGTTTCGCGGGCCCGGTCAACTACTTGTGCGTTGGCCTGGTAGCCGCGCTGGGCGATGATCAAAGTTCCCATTTGTTCGGCAAGATCTATGTCCGGGTACTTCACGTTGCCGTCGGCGTCGGCCAAGGGGTGGTCCGGCTGGTACACGATCCTGCCGGTCGCGTCGCCCAGCGGAGTGCTCTTGACGTAAACACCTTGCCCGTCGTTTCCCTCGGCTGCTTCGATGTACCGGGCCCGGAAGACCTCTCCGTCGGTGCTGGAGGCGTTGTTCATATTGGCCAGGTTGTCTGACACCGCGTCCAGCCATTTGCGGTGGACGGTGAGTGCGGAGCCTGCGATTCCGATCGCATCGAATGTCATCAGGAGCTCCTCAACGCAGTGCGGAGGGAGGTGAATTCTCCGGCAGCTGCGCGGGCCGCAAACTGGTACCGCAGGACAGTGTCGATATTGGACAACGTCTCCGTGTCCAGGTTGACGTTGTTTCCGTCGGTACGTGTTGGCTCTTCCGACGGCGATACCGTGGCGTTCACCTCTCCATCGCCCGCACGAACCGAGGCCGCCAACTGATCCTCGAAGGAAACCCTTTTGGCGGTGTAGTTGGGCGTGTTGATGTTTGCGATGTTGTTGGCGATGGTCCGCTGGCGCAAGGCGAGCGCATCCATGGCGCTGGCCAGTGCGGCGGATGTCACGGATTCAAGCACAAGTCCTCACCTGGTGGTGTTCCTAAGGCCAATCCGTGGCCACGCATCGAGCGATCCCTGCTCAGCATCAGTTATCGACACTGTTCAGTCCGCCGTTAGCGGAATTCGCCAGCAAATTTTGTAAATGCCGGGCGTGCTTCCATCACCGAGCCTGCCCGGCGTTCCATGCCGGCGTTCCATGCCGGCGACATGAGTGGCAATGAAGCCCTCACACGGCGTCGGTCGGAGCCGCCTTGTTGTCCACTTCCGCGGTCAGGGCATCTATCCGATCCAAGGCACCACTGAGCCGGCCAACCGTTTCCCACAGTTCGGGGTGTTGGGAGCGAACCTCCTCCAACGGTGTGCCGCCTTTGGCAAGCGCAGCGAGATCGAAGCTGACGTTGGTCCGTGCACCGGCAATCGCAGCCCGGAGCGCCCCGAAGGCCACCACGACGTCGGCGATCAGGGCAGGATTTCCGTTCGCAGCCAGCCATTCCAGGTCTTCGATGGCCTCAATGGCGTGATCCCCCAACACCGCGGAGGCTTTGGCCGCTTCCACGGATGCTTCGCGGATGGCCTTCTCACGTTCCGGACCGGGGTCCAGCCGGAACGCTGCCCCGAAAGCTTTGGAGGCTACGGCGTCCTCGTCTGCCAGGCGAAGGGCCGTCTCCCGCAAGGCGCGCGCCCGGCCCAGCAAGTCCTCCCCCGCGTTCTCCGAGTAGCCGGCCACCATTGAGGTCAACGATGCGGCGATGCCAAGCATCACCCCGGTCCCGGCCCCTCCGCCAGGTGAACCGCTGGACTCTGCCAGAGCCTTGGTCCATTCCTCGACCGTGGAGTGTTGGGTAGTGATCTCTTGTGAATCAGCCATGCAGCCCAGTCTCGCATTCCAGGACCTGACCAACACCACTGTCCCCCCGATACACTGGCCATCCCGGCGTCGAAACTGTGAGGGGCTTCCCTGTGGGCATTGACCTTGAAGAACTGTACAAAGACCTGCAGCTCACCCGGAGCTGTCGTTCCAGGAGGTGCGAACGGCTGGAATCGTGGCGGGACACCTTGACGGCCTGGGCTTCCAAGTCCACCGGAACATCGGAAAGACCGGCGTAGCGGGCGTTCTCCGGAACGGGGAGGGCCCCGTTGTGATGCTGCGTGCTGACATGGATGCACTGCCCGTCAAGGAAGCCACCGGGCTGGACTACGCAAGCACTGCCATGGGTGTGGACCACCAGGGCCTTGAGGTACCTGTCATGCACGCCTGCGGTCACGACGTCCACGTCACCTGCCTGATTGGCGCCGTGGAGGAACTCGTCCGGACACAGCAGGATTGGCATGGCACACTGATCGCGATCTTCCAGCCGGCCGAAGAGTTCGGTGGCGGGGCGGACACCATGGTCAAGGACGGCCTCTACGACCGCATCCCCAAGCCCGAGGTGGTCCTTGGTCAACACGTGGCGCCTGTCCCCGCAGGCTGGTTCGGACTTCGCTCCGGTGTTGCCATGGCATCTGCTGATTCGCTCAACATCACCCTGCATGGCCGCGGCGGGCACGGTTCACGCCCCGAAACCACCGTGGACCCGGTCCTCATGGCCGCGGCTGCCACGATCCGGCTCCAAGGGGTAGTGGCCCGCGAAATCGCCGCCAGTGATTCGGCCGTGGTGACGGTTGGGCAACTGCACGCAGGCACTAAAAACAACATCATTCCGGAAACGGCCACCCTCGGCCTCAGCATCAGGTCCTTCAGCGAGCCCACGCGCGAAAAGGTGCTGGCCGCCGTCGAACGTATTGTGCGGAGCGAAGCGGCCGCGTCTGGTGCCGCGCGGGAGCCAGACTTCAACTACGAGGAACGTTTTCCCCTCACCGTGAATGATGATGCAGCCGCGCAAAGGGTGGATGCGGCCTTCCGGGAAAAGTTCGGCGCCGGGCAGGTCATTGACCCCGGCCCCGTTTCCGGCAGCGAGGACGTGGGCATGCTCGCCACGGCAGCCGGCGCGCCGCTGGTGTTCTGGTTCCTGGGCGGCATCGAGCCGCACTACGCCAAGGAGTTCGCGGAAAGTGGGCGGCTTCCTGAGGACGTTCCTTCCAATCATTCCCCGTACTTTGCACCGGTCATCCAGCCCACACTCACCCTCGGGACGGAAGCACTGGTCACCGCCGCCCGCGAGTTCCTCGCCTGACGCTCATAGCGCCCAATTAAGTCGCAGTAGCGCGCGTTTTGAACGCTCAAAACGCGCAGTAATGCGACTCAGTTGGGAGGGCGCAGCGGAGGTCAGCCGCGGACATCCAGCAGCAGCGGCCGCTCAAAAACGGGGCCGGCAGGGACAGCAGCCAAGGCACCGAGTTGCGTCCCGGCGTCGTGCTTCATGCGGGCCAGGAGATCCATGGCGTCTGCCTGCGCCTCCAGGACCCGCCGCGCCTGTGGCGCCAGCTCAGCCGGCAACGGTCCTGCATCCAAGGGCGGTTCCCACGCGGGCGGGAACCCTCCGGAAACAGCCAAGGCTATGTCCGCCTCAAACCTGTCGAGGATGCCGGTCCAGATCTCAAGCGACGCCAAGCGCCCGCCCGGGGACGGAACCGGAAACCGCAGGCGACTCAGTCGTCAACAGCGCCGAGGCCTCATGCCAGCCCTGCCGCAAGGGCTCCAAAAGTTCAATGCATTCCTTGGTGCGCTCCACATCCCGGTAGATGTTTGCGCCGATCAAGGCTTGCATAGCGTACTCGTAAATGCTCGCCAGGGAGGCCGCACCGTCCCAGAGGTCCACCCGTAGCGTGGACTGAAGTTCGGCCACGATTGCCTGGGCGTGGAGCAGGTTCTCGCGGGCGGAATCCCAATTGGTGTTCTCCTGTGCCAACCGGGCCCGCTTCAGGTCCAGGAGCAGCCGGTCGTAGAGCATGGTGAGCAGGCGCGCCGGAGGTGCGGAAAGAACGGCGTCGTCGTTGTAACGCGAGACTTGCTGGGCGCGGAGTGCACTGTAGGTCATGGCTATTCTCCTGTGGACTGCTGGGGGAGGCTGGAAATCTGCCCGGACAACCAGGCTGACTGCGATTGAAGGCCGCCGAGCAGGACCTCCATGTTGGTGTAGACGGCTTGGAGGGTAGCTCGGCGCGTGGCGAGCCGCTGGTCCCAATCGGCAATCCGGTTCCCCAGATCCCGGGTTTCGGATTCCCTGCCTTTGATAAGGCTGGAAACGGAGCCGGTGTAGGGATCGGCTCCGGCGTTGGCGGCGTCAGCCACCCGGGCGGCGAGGGCCTGGACGGCGGACTGCGCGGCTGCGGGATCCGCCGTCAGAGCTGCGGAGAACTTTGCGGAATCAAAGGTGAAGTTTCCATCCTTGGTGATGTTGATTCCGTACTCGGCCGGCGATTTTCCGTCGATGGGCCGGGAGAGCGCTGCGAGGACCTGGTCGTTGACTGCCCGCACGGTGCTGTTCCCGGTCAGGATCCCGGCTTTGGGTACGGACGCGCCGCTGGAGTTGGTGCCTTTGGACACCGCGCTGTACATGGAGACGAAGCTGAGGACGTCGTTAACGGAGGTCACCAAATCTTCGGCTTTCTTGGTGATCCCGGGAACATCGCTGGCCACAGTAATTGTCACCGGACCCGCGGTAACCGCCGTTGCCGTCACGGAAACACCCGGCAGGACGTCGGCGAACGTGTTGCTCCCGGAAGTCAGGACCTGGGCGGCTGCGGTGCCGGCGTACAGTGTCGCTTTGGCATCCTGGGCGGTACGTACGACGGCGGCTGTCGGATCCGCCATGAGGTCGATCGCAGTGCCGCCCGCGACGTGGGCGGCTGTGCCTTGGTAGACAGTGAAGGCTCCGGCCGCACCGGACTGCGAAGCCGTGAGTTGCAGACGGTAGGTGCCGTTGCCGGCCGGAACCTTCACCGCTTGTGCGCCACCGGATGCTGCGTTGATGGCTGAGACCACGTCATCCAAAGAAGTGCCCGCGGGCGCAATTTCGGTCGTCTTACCCGTGGAATCCACGATCGTCAGCTTGGCGGGCGCACCGCCGTCCGTGGGCCATGACGCCATGGCCGCGGTGACGTTTACCTGCGTCTGCGCCAACTGCGTAACGGTCAGGTCGACCGATCCCGCAGTGGCCGCCGTCGTGGTTTTTGCCGTGACGGAAGCGGCACTGCTGGTGGCAGTGAACAGATTCAACGCACCCGTGGCGGAACCTGCAAGGGACAGGTCCTTCAAGGACGTGAGCTTGGTGTTGAGGGACTGCAGGGTGGAGATCAACGTCTGGTTGGAGGCCAGCTTGGTCTTGAGCTGGGTCTGTGGCAGCGCCTCAACGGACATCAGCGAATTGATGATCGCTGTGGTGTTCAGTCCACTCGCGAGGCCGTCGATGGCGGTTGTCACAGGTCTCCTCCCAGTTCCGATCAGTTACATGCCGACGGCGGCCGGCCAGGATGGGGCCTGGCCGGACGCCGTTTCACGCCGGTTTTAGCGCAGGAACGCTAAAACGGGGAGTCCTTAGCGAAGGAGCGAAAGAACGCCCTGGCCGGACTGGTTGGCCTGGGCCAGCATTGCGGTACCTGCCTGGGACAGGATGTTGGCCTTGGTGTACTTGACCATTTCCGCAGCCATGTCCGTGTCCGCAATGCGGGACTGGGCAGCCTGCAGGTTTTCACCGGCAACGTTCAGGGACTTGATGGCGTGGTCCAAGCGGTTCTGGCTTGCGCCGAGGTCCGAACGCTGGGTGGATACTGCCTTGATGGCGGTGTCGATTGCCGTGATGGTGGTCTGTGCGGTGGCGTTGTCCGTCACTACGAAGTCCGTGGAGCCGGTTGCCGAGGCCAGCGCACCCACAGCGGTTGCCACATCGCCGAGGTTGACGGCGATGACGTCGTTGGCCGAGCCCGCAGTACCCACCTGGATGTTCTTGGAACCGCCCTTGAGGAGGTCGATGCCGTTGAAGTTGGTGGACTGCGTGATGCGGTCCAGTTCCTTGCCGAGCGAGTCAGCTTCCTTCTTGATTGCCGCCCGCGCGTCGCCGTTGTTGGTGTCCGATGCACCCTGTACTGCGAGGTCGCGCATGCGCTGCAGGACGGAGTGGACTTCGGTCAGGGCACCTTCCGTGGTCTGGATGATGCTGATGCCGTCCTGGGCGTTCCGGGCGGCAACTGCCGAACCGCTCACCTGGGACTTGAGGCCTTCCGAGATGGCAAGGCCGGCAGCGTCATCTGCGGCACGGTTGATGCGCAAGCCGCTGGAGAGCTTTTCCATCGACTTGGACAGGGTGTCCTGCGTGGCGTTCAAGCTGCGGTAAGCGTTGTTTGCCATCAGGTTGTTGTTGATCTGCATGCCCATGATTTTTCCTCCGTGATCTGGACTTACTGTGTGGCAGCCCATCCGTGGGCCGTCACAGCGCACTATCGGCGGGCGGCGCGGACGGCGTTAGTTAAAAGTTGCAAGTGGTTTTTCACTGGATGGCCGCCTAACGCCGCGCCGCTGCCGGCCGATAGTTATTGGCGAGTTGGCGGACAGGGTTCCGTCCCACACCCCCATCCCAAACCAGAACTGGAGTCGACCGCGGTGGCCATCCATGAACTGTCAGCCCTGCTGTGGCGCGAACGTGAGCTTCTGGATCTTCTGACTTTCAAGCTCGAAGAGGAGCAGTTGCTGCTGACGGCCGGCAAGTCCAGGTGGCTGCCGCACGGGACCCGGGAGGTGGAACAGGTTCTTGAACGCGTCTCCCAGGCAGGCCTCACCCGGGCGGTGGAGATTGCCGCCGTCGCGGAGCAGTGGGGCCTGTCTGCGGATTGCTCGCTGGCCGAACTCGCTGCCGGGGCGCCGGATCCCGCATGGGCAGACGTACTCGAATCCCACCTCACGGCCATGCGGCAGCAAACAGCAACCATCAAGGAACTTCGCGATGCCAACGAACAGTTCCTGCGCGCAGCCGTTCGTTCCACCCAGGAAACCCTGGCGGACCTGAAACCGGCAGCCGGCACCTATGACTCCCACGGCAGGACGGGCGACCCCTCGCCTGCCCATCTTGTGGACCGGAAACTCTAAGAAGGCAACCCTGTGAGCACATTCGGCGGACTCAACACGGCCTACCGTGGCCTCACCGCAGCCCAGCAGGCCATCAACCTGGCAGGCCAAAACATCGCCAACTCCGCTACGCCGGGCTACACGCGGCAGCGGATCGAGCAGTCGGCCATCGGAGCGCCGGCCCGGACCGGCGTAAACCCTGGTGGCGTCCAGGCGGGCCAAGGCGTTTCCGTGGATGGCATTGCGCGGTTGGGCAACACCTTCCTCGACGCCGGCGTCCGGAACACGGCCGCTGCTTCCGGGTACGCCACGGTCCGATCTACGGAAATGCAGCGCCTTGAGGACTCACTCCACGAGCCCGGTGAGCACGGGATACCGACGGCGTTGCACACCTTCTGGGCTTCCTGGCAGGGAGTTGCCAACCACCCTGGCGAGTCCGCTCCGGCGTCGGTCCTGCTGGAAGCCGCAGCCACGCTGTCGGAGACAGTATCGGCAGGTTACGGGGCGTTGGATGCACAGTGGAGCCGGGTGCGCGGCGAAGCAGCCGCTTCTGTCAACGAGCTCAACGCCGCTGCCGGCCGCGTGGCGAACCTCAACGCGCAGATCCGTTCCACACTCGCCGCCGGCGGCTCCGCGAACGAACTCATTGATGCCCGGAACCAGATCACGGAATCCATCGCCTCCTTGTCCGGCGGCAGTGTCCGCGTGAACGCCGATGGAACCGCGGACGTTTTCATCGGCGGCAACGCCCTGGTCTCAGGAACCTCCGTCCGCCCGCTCACCCTTGCCGGCCCAACGAGCCTCAGTACCGCAGCTACGCCGGTGCAGCTTGAGTGGGCCGACAGGCCTGGTACTGCGGTGAACCTCGACGGCGGCGAACTCGCCGGGGCGGTGTCGCTGCTGGCTCCGGCCAACGGGAGCGGGACGGGCGGCGTGATCGCACAAACCGCTGACGCCTACAACGCTTTCGCCACGCAGCTCATGAGCGACGTCAACGCGATCCACCGGACCGGGCAGTCCAGCAACGGCGCAACTGGCCTGGACTTTTTCACCAGCACGCCGGGCCTCCCCGCCGCAATGTCGATCCGTGTTGTTCCTACGAATGCCGCCGGCATCGCCACGGGAGCCGTCGGATCCGGCGCGCTGGACGGGACCGTGGCGGACAGACTCTCCCAAATCGGTTCCGCTGCATCGTCACCCGACGTTTTCTGGAGCGGGGTCGTCTCGGCGATCGGGATGGCTTCCCGGGCAGCCCAACAGCATTCGCAACTGGCCGACGCAGCGGGCGCATCCGCCGTCGTACACCGGAACTCCGGTTCAGGTGTGAGCCTCGACGAGGAGAACATCAGTCTCCTTGCAGGGCAGCACGCGTACCAGGCCGCTGCGCGGGTCATGACGGCAATCGATGAAGCTTTGGATGTCCTGATCAACCGCACCGGACTTGTAGGAAGGTAAGCCATGCTCAATCGGGTTACTACGCAGATGATGGCTGCCTCTTCGCAGCGAAGCCTGCAGTCCGCGCAAGCGAAGTTGGCTGAGGTGCAGGACAGGGCGCTCACGCTGAAGAACATCAACCGCCCTTCGGATGATCCCGCTGGAGCAGCCCAAGCCATTGCCCTGCGGGGCCAGCTGAATGCAGCAAGCCAGTACGGCACCAACATCAGCGACGGCAACGGCTGGCTCGCTGCGGCGGACACTGCGCTGGGACAGGCGACGAACATCCTCAACAGGGTGCGCGACCTCGTTGTCCAAGCAGCCAACGGCACACTCAGCGATTCCGCCAGGCAGGCGATCGCCGTCGAAATCGAGGGCCTGGGCGAGGACCTCCTGACGCAGGCCAATACGCAGTACCTTGGCCGTAACGTCTTCGCAGGCAGCGCGGACACTGACAGCGCCTTCACCAACACTGTTCCCCCGGTGTTCAACGGGGTATCCGGCAGTTCGGTGGAACGCCGCGTTGACGCCTCGCGGACCGTGCGCGTTGATTCCGACGGCGGTGCAATCTTCGGCACGGGCGCCGGCTCGGCCTTCGCGGTAGTGGGTGACGTCGTCGCGGACATCCGTGCCGGCATCAATCCCAATGGCCGCCTGGCAGCCATCGGCGGCCGCATCCAGGCCGTCATCGACGGAAGGGCCGACGTCGGGATGCGCCAGACACGCCTGGGCCAGGCCCAAAACTCCTTGGAAGGGATGAAAGCTACTCTGGAAACACAAAGGTCCCGGGTGGAAGACCTGGATTTGGGAAGGGCTGTCATGGATTTGAAAGTGCAGGAAACCAACTATCAGGTTGCCCTCGCGGTGACCGCCAAGGTGCTGCAACCGACGCTCATGGATTTCCTGCGATGAGCACGGCGTTGACATTCCGGACGCTGCGCTTTGCGTCGCCTTTGCCCGGACTCGAGGATGCTGAGGGTTTCTCCCTCCGGGAGATCGCCGGCGCCGAAGGTTTGTTTGCCCTCGAGGCGCTCGAACCGAAGGTACGGATGTTCGTGGCGGACGCGTCAGTGTACGTACCTGCTTACGCTCCGGTACTTCCGGCGTTCGCGGTTGAAGCTGTTGGCCTCGCTTCGCCGGCTGACGGCAACGTGTTGGTGGTGGTGAACCCGTCCGCGGACAAGACCACCGTGAACCTCATGGCCCCGATCCTGCTAAACCCCTCCAACGGGGTGTGCCTTCAAGTGATCCTCGACGGCGGCAAGTACCCGCTGCGGGCCGAACTCGCCAAGTGACTGGCACCAGCGGTTGTTCTGACGCGTCAGAGCAACCGCTAATGCCAGCCAGTTTCGGCGTCAGGCCGGGATGTTCAGCGAGGCCTCAAGAGCTGCATCAGCGTCACGGAGGACTTTGGCCGCTACTTCGAGCCCCTCGATCCGTCCCAAGGACGTGTCCTCATGTTCGATGTTGACCAGCATGTCCGGATCCACCTCGTACAGGGCGCGGAGGAACTCGGTCCAGTAGGCGGTGTCGTGGCCCCTGCCGAGGGCTACGAAGTCCCAGGCGGAGTTCTTGGGCCATTCGTTGGCCCACTCATCTCCGCCCAGGTTGGTGCGGTTTTCCTCGGGTGAAAGACGGCGGAAGCTGTTGTCCAGCACACCGTAGAGCGCGGCATGGTCCTTGTTCACGCGCACGTCCTTGGCTGCCGCCTGGAACACCAGCGGACCGAGCTCACGCACCACCGCGACGGGATCCATCTGCTGCCAGAACAGGTGGGATGCATCCAGTTCCACACCCACATGGGTGGCTCCGGTGAGTTCGATGAGCTTGTAGACGTCAGCGGTGTTGAACACGATGTTTTGCGGGTGAAGCTCAAGGGCTACCTTTACCCCGTGGTCGGCGGCGAGGCGGTCGGTTTCCTTCCAGAAATCGGCGGCCACGCCCCACTGGTAATCCAGGACGTCCAACGCCGCGGAGTTCCATGCATTGACCACCCAGTTGGTGACGGTCGCGCCGGGTTCGCCGCCGGGCAACCCGGACATGGTCACCACCCTGTCCTGTCCGAGCCTATGGGCCAAACGGATGGAGCGGCGGATGTCTTCGGCGTGCTTTTCGCCGATTTCCCTGCGCGGGTGCAGCGGGTTGCCGTTGCAGTTCAAGCCCGCGATCGAGACGCCCGTGCCCTCGAAAATGCCCAGGAAATCGTCCCTTGCGGCATCCGACTCCAGAATCTGGTCCATGCCGGGAACGTGGACAGCGGGCAGGAATCCTCCAGTGTTGATCTCGATGCCGGTCAGGCCGAGGTCCGCGATCACTTTCAGGGCTTCGGGAAGGGACCGGTCGTGCAGGATCGCGTTGTAGACGCCGAGTTTCATAGCGTGATCTTCTTTCCATTGTTCAGGGCTGATTCGGTAACGGCTCCAAGGAGTTCCATGTTGCGGACGCCCTCGTCGAACGTGGCACAGCGGGGCAGCGACTCTGCCTCGGAAAGTCCGGCAACTTCTTCCAGGAAGGCGCGGGCCTGATAACCGAAGGCGTCGTTCTGGCCGAAGCCGACCTCCGGCGCGTCCATGGCCAGGCCACCGGCAATGTACGGGTGGCCCGGGCCCAGGATGACCTGGCGGTACCCGTTGTGCAGGCCGGACCCGTCGTTGAGGAACAACTGGATTTCATTGGGCCTGCGCTGGTCGAACTTCGCACCCCCGTTCTCGCAGAACACTTCGAACTGGAGGCTGTTGGCGTGCCCGGCAGCCACACGGGAAACCTCGAAACTGCCCGCTCCATTGGCGAACTCAGCGTTGAAGGCCGCGTAGTCGTCGTTCTCCACGGCCTCGAATGTGTCGCTGACGGCCACGTGGTCATGGCCCATGACTGCGCTCAAAGGCAGCGGTCGCTTGTCGATGGACGTTGCCAGGCGGCCGCCGCTGATGGACTTAATATCGCCGCACAGGAACTCGGAAACATACGTCAGGTGGCTTCCGACGTCGGCCAGCGCACCGGAGCCGGGACCCCCTTTGTATCGCCAGCTCATGGGAGCTGAGGGGCTGAAACCATAGTCGGTCCAGTACCGGCCACTGAAGTGCAGTACGTTTCCGAGGACGCCGTTCCTGATCAGTTCGCGGATGTAGGCAATCCCGGGTGTCCGGCGGAAGGTGAAACCGATGCGGGCCAGGTTGCCTCGGGCTTCAGCAGCCCGGGCGGCCCCGGCCATGGCGCGGGCATCCTCGAGGGTGTCGCTGAGCGGCTTCTCGCACAGCACGTGCTTGCCGGCCGCCAACAATCCCTCCACCACTTCCCGGTGCAGCGGGTTGGCGATCACCACACTGACCACATCAATGTCGTCGGCTTCGGCGATTGCCTGCCAGGACGTGTCATTGCGTTCGTACCCGAACCGGCGGGCCGCCAGGGAACCGAACTCAGCGTTGACATCGCCGATCGATACAAGCCGCACTTGGGGCAGCACCGGGCTGTAGAGGGCGGATGCCGTGCGGTACGCGGCGGCGTGGGCTTTGCCGGCCATGCCTGCACCGATGACGGCGACGCCGAGGCTTTCAGCCATGATTTCTCCTTCGAAATTTCGCCGCTTCGTGGGGCACGTGACGGCATTTTGTAGCGCTACAATTTTTGCACTGGCATTGATCGTAACCATGTCCATATGTCCTGTCAATGATGTGCCGACTATCCTCGATAGCAGACCCGAAAGGCATGCCTGAACCCGTGAACAGTCCCCAGACCCGACGCCCCACCCTCTACGACGTCGCCACCGAAGCCGGCGTCTCGCCGTCGTTGGTTTCACTCTTCCTCAAGGACCCTGAAAGGGTCAGTGCAAAGCGCCGCGACGCCGTCCACGCCGCCATCAACCACCTCGGCTACAGGCCCAGCCGCGCGGCCACCACCTTGGCGAGCAATCGGACCAAGAGCGTCGGACTGCTCATCGACGACTACCGCAATCTCTGGTTCGTGGATCTCCTCCGCGGCATGGAGTCGGTACTTTCGGACCTCGGCTACCAAGTCACCGTGGCCGATTCGCGGCCGGGCGAGAACAGGATCAAGGAAGCGACCGATGGCCTCCTGGCCATGCACGTGGACGCGCTGGTCATCGCGGCCGAGCCCAGCGATTCGATGCTGGCACGTACCTGGGTGCCCACCGTCGTCGCGGGTTGGCGCAAGGGCGTTCCCTCCGGAGCAGACCTCATCACCAATGACGACGATGGCGGCGGCGCCATGGCCGCCGAACACCTGCTCGGGCTGGGCCACACGCGCATAGGCCACCTCTCAGGGTCCGACGGCGCCTCCGACCACCGGCGGGCCGGTTACCGCCGCGCTATGGAGACCACCGGCGTCGAGGTCCTGATTGCGGAATCGAGTGGAACCTCGGAAGAAGACGGCTACGCCTCAACGTGCCGGCTGCTGGACCGCCACCCGGACACCACGGCGATCTTTGCCGCCAACGACACCATGGCCCTGGGTGCCTTTGCCGCCTTGAAGGCCCGCGGTTTATCGGTGCCGCATGATGTCTCCGTGATCGGTTATGACAACTCGCCTTTGGCCAAATCCCGCTTCCTCGATCTGACATCCATCGACAACCGGAGCGATGTGGTGGGCACCAGCGCTGCACGAAGGCTCCTGGACCGTCTGGAGGGCCCCGAACTCAAGCCGGAGCAGACCCTGATTGAGCCAACATTGGTGCTGCGCGGGACAACGTCCCCCGTCCGCACCCGGTAAGCCCGCTACGGCACCACGCGGGCTGCTATTTGCCCGCCTGCAACGGTCCCGCCACCCGCAGTTGTTCGTTGTCGATCAGCCACTGCACGGACTCGAAGATGGCCTCCTCCGGTTCATACATCGGTGCATAACCGATGAGTGACTCGGCCTTGCGGATGGAAAAACAGTGGTTGCGGTACAGGTGCTGCCAGCTTGTTTCCGCATGCCCTTCCGTGTCCGATGCCCGGAACTCGTCCCACGTGATGGATTCGAGATTGGCCTCGCGGCCGAACCAACCCGCAGCAATCCCGGCGAACCCCCGGGCACTGAGGGCCGAGGGAGCAACAATGTTGAAGTCCTCCCCCGCAGCTGCCTCGCGATGTTCCACGGCTTTCTGGAATGCCTGCGCAAGGTCGTCGGCGTGAACGTGGTGCATGAGTGCCGTGCCGCCGTCGGGGACCTTCAAGGCGTGACCGGCCGAGAGTGTGTACCAAACCTCCGGATCCAGGTTCCCCAACGGCCCGATCGGTTGCCAACCCGGACCCACGATGTGCCCCGGGTGCAGGGAAGTGGCTGCCAGGCCGCCGCCGGCCGTCTCCGCCTTCAGCATCCGTGCTATCGCGTCCTTCCGGATCCCGTATTCGCCAACGGGTGGCAAGTCAGCATCCTCGGGAATGGGCACTTTGCGACTGGGACCATACCGCCAGATGGAACCGCAGTGCAGCAGATGACCTGTTGCACCGCGCAGCTTTTCAACCAGCCCAACAGCGGACTCCAGCGTGAAACAGACCAGGTCAATGACGACGTCGGCGTTCAGTCCCGCCACCAGGTCACCGAAGGTGCCTGACCGGTCCTCCTGCTCGCGGTCCGCGGCCACATGGCGCACATCCTTCCACTCGGGCACGTCGACATAGGGCTTTCGGTGTCCGCGGCTGACGTTGGTGACCTTATGGCCCGCGCGCACCAGCCGTGGAACGAGGAAGCTGCCGATGTGCCCGCTGCCGCCTATGACGACGATCTTCATGGAGTACCCCTTTGGCCTTGGACGGGTTTTGACCCACGCTATCCGCTCAGCGCCCGGCTGCGGGAGACCCTGCCGCCTGGAGTCGCCGGGATTCCGTGGCTGCCCTGGTTTCAGCCATCATGAGGTCCGCGTTGATCACGGCGCCGGCCATGTTTCCTGCGGCGGCCGATGCCATGACCTGCCCGGTGGGATCCGTGATGTTTCCGGCCACCCAAACCCCCGGGACTTCTGCTGCTCCGGCGGGTCCGTTCGACTCCACATAGTGACCAATGCCGCTTGGATGCCGGACTGACCTGATGCCCAACGATTCGAGGACGGCGCTCCGGGCTTCCAACCGCGGAGCAACAACAGCCGCATCCACCGGAAATTCCTTGCCGGATTCGAGGACCACGCCGGTCAGGACATCATCCCGGACCACCAGGGACTTCACTTTTCCCTCGACCACCGAGATGGAGCGGGCGGCGAACTGCTCCCACTCTTCATCGCTCGGCTTCAGGACGTGGTTGAGGAACAGTGTGATGTTTGGGCTCCACTGCCGGAACAGCAGGGCCTGGTGAATGGACATCGGCCCCGTGCCCAGGATGCCTATCTTCGTGTTCCGGACTTCCCAGCCATGGCAATACGGGCAATGGAGGACATCCCGGCCCCAGCGTTCATGGATGGCCCCGATGTCCGGGAGCACATCGCTCAACCCTGTGGCCACCAGCAAGCGCCTGGCTGCCACACGCCGCCCATCCGCCAGCTCCACCGCGAAGGCGGGTTCCGCTCCTGCGCCGGGCTCCGCCGTCGAACGCGCCGCCACGGCCGTCCCGCCAACCACATCACCGCCGTATTTTCGTACCTCATCACGGCCAACGGCCAACAATTCCTTCGGATTCATGCCGTCACGCGAGAGGAATCCATGGACTCCGGCCGCCGTTGCATTTCGCGGCTCCCCGGCGTCAATGACGAGGACCGAGCGAAGGGCCCGCCCCAGAGTGACAGCGGCGCTCAGCCCTGCCGCGCCGCCCCCGATCACAACGACGTCGTATTGCTCTTCCACGCTTCCGCCCCTTCCACTGCAGGCCCCGGTCTTCGACTTGTTGTGGAGATCCTCGGGCTCAGACACTCTTTACCAATGGTTTCGAGACCACCCCCTGACTGGCAAGAAACTTTGCTGCAATGGCAAACTACTGTTCATGGACCCGGATTTCAGCAAGCTCCTCGGCTCAGTGGGACCCCGCCTCAGGGCCCTGCGCACCCAGCGCAACGTCACGCTAGCGGAGGCCTCGGAGGCAACCGGCATTTCGGTGAGTACGCTCTCCCGCCTCGAGTCGGGCCAACGGAAACCCACGCTGGAATTACTCCTTCCCCTCGCCAGGCTCCACCAAGTCCCGCTTGAGGAACTCATTGATGCCCCGGAGACCGGCGATCCGCGCGTACACCTCAAGCCGCATGTTCACGAATGGGGTACCGCCCTGCCGCTGACTCGACGGCCAGGCGGGATCCAGGCATTCAAGATGATCCTCCCCGGCGCCAGCGGAAACGAGGTGCCCAATCCGCAGTCCCACGAGGGATACGACTGGATGTACATCCTCAACGGGAAACTCCGATTGATCCTCGGAGAGAACGACTTCGTCCTCAAAGCCGGCGAGGCCGCGGAATTCGACACCCGCACGCCGCATTGGTTCGCAAGCGCCACCAGCCAGCCGGTGGAACTCCTGACCCTGTTCGGACAGCAAGGCGAGCGCATCCACTTGAGGGCCAAGCCGAAGCGCTGACTCCGCGCCGGTCATAAAAGAACGGGGTTCATTTAAACCCTTGCGCTCCGGGACGTCTGCCGCCATACTAAATGAACGCTATTCATTTAGTGACAGTCGTCTCACCGGAGAACATGCCATCATGATTGAAATTACCCGCCTCGAAGCCCCGACTTCCTTGGCGCGCACCGAGCCCTCCACCCGCACTCCCCTGCGGGTGGGCGTCGTCCAGCACCGTTGGCACGCGGACGAAGCCGTCCTGCGCGCCGAATTGAACGAGGGCATCGAACGCGCAGCCAAGCTGGGAGCCGCAGTCGTCTTCCTGCCGGAGCTGACCCTGTCCCGCTACCCGGCAGATACCCGCCCGGCCAACAATCCGGCCGCAGGGGTCCGCCCGTCCGACATCGCCGAGGACCTGCTCACCGGCCCCACGTTCACCTTCGCAGCAGAGGCAGCCCGTAAGCTCGGGGTCTCCGTTCATGCTTCCCTGTACCAGCGCGCCGAAAACCCGGACGGCACCGACGACGGCCTGGGCTTGAACACCGCCATTCTGGTCTCCCCCGCCGGGGAACTCGTGGCCCGCACGCACAAGCTGCACATCCCGGTGACGGCCGGCTACTACGAGGACAAGTTCTTCCGGAAGGGCCCTGACGGCGATGACGCGTACGCCGTCCATGCTCCGGCCGAACTCGGTGGAGCACGCCTGGGCATGCCCACGTGCTGGGATGAATGGTTCCCGGAACTCGCACGCCTGTATTCGCTGGGCGGCGCCGAAATCCTGGTCTACCCCACGGCCATCGGCTCAGAACCGGACCACCCGGACTTCGACACCCAGCCCCTGTGGCAGCAGGTCATCGTGGGCAACGGCATCGCCAACGGCCTGTTCATGGTCGCCCCCAACCGTCACGGCAGCGAAGGCACCCTGAACTTCTACGGTTCGTCCTTCATCTCCGATCCCTACGGGCGCATTCTGGTGCAGGCGCCGCGGGATGAATCCGCCGTGCTCGTTGCCGATCTTGACCTCGACCAGCGCAAGGACTGGCTCACGCTCTTCCCGTTCCTGGCCACCCGACGCCCGGAAACCTACGGCCGCTTGACCGAACCCGTCAACCACGACGCTCCGCTCGGCGCCCAACCCCAGGCAGTTCCCGCATGAGCACCTGGCGCATGCCCTCCGAGACCGCCCCGCAGGACCGGGTCTGGATGGCGTTCCCCACCGGCGGGTACACGTTGGGCGGGACGGAGGAAGAAGCACACGCTGCCCGGTCAACATGGGCCGCGGTGGCGAACGCCATCCTCGAGTTCGAACCGGTCACCATGGTGGTAGCGCCCGACGACGTCGAAACAGCCGCGCGCTACCTGGACCCTCGCGTCGAGGTACTGACCGCGGAACTGAACGATGCCTGGATGCGGGACATCGGCCCGTCCTTCGTGCTCGACGCCAACAGGCAGTTGGGTGCCGTGGATTGGATCTTCAACGGTTGGGGCGGCCAGGACTGGGCTGCGTGGGACAAGGACTCCCTGATCGCCGACTACGTAGCCAGCCGTGCCAACGTACAGCGTGTTCCCTCGGGCATCGTGAACGAGGGCGGCGGCATCCAGGTCGACGGCGAGGGAACGGTCCTGGTGACCGAGACCGTCCAATTGGATCAGGGCCGCAACCCGGGCCTGACCAAGGCGGACATCGAAACGGAGCTGGCGCGTACCATCGGCGCAACCCACGTGGTGTGGCTTCCCCGCGGCCTCACCCGCGACTCGGAGAAGTTCGGCACCCGCGGCCACGTGGACATCGTTGCCGCCATCCCAAGCCCGGGAACGTTGTTGGTCCATTCACAGCAGAACCCGGCCCACCCTGACTATGAAGTCTCCCGGCAGATCATCGATTTGCTGCGCACCACCCATGACGCAGCCGGCCGGGAATGGAACATCATTGAAGTTCCGGCACCGGAAACACTGACCGACGACGAGGGTTACGTGGACTACAGCTACATCAACCACCTCGTGGTCAACGGCGGGGTCATCGCCTGCAGCTTCAATGACCCCATGGACGAGAAAGCACTCCGCATCCTCTCTGATGCCTACCCCGGCCGCCGCGTGGTCAGTGTTGACGCGCGGGAGCTCTTCGCCCGGGGCGGCGGCATCCACTGCATTACGCAGCAACAGCCTTCGGCCATCTAGAAAGGGCCTTTCATGAGCCAGACAATCCACAGCGGCGCAACCGACGCTGCAACGTCGCACAGCATCAGCGGCAAGGGACTGAAGACGGGGCAGTTGGGGCTCCTCGCCGTCGTCGTTCTTGGCATCTCCACCATTGCACCCGCCTACACGTTGACCGGGGCCCTGGGCCCCACCATCAGCACAGTCGGCCTGCAGCTTCCCGCCATCTTCCTCATCGGGTTCATCCCGATGATCCTGGTATCACTCGCCTACAGGGAGCTCAACGCAGACTCTCCGGACAGCGGGACCACGTTCACCTGGGTCACCAAGGCATTCGGCCCATGGGTGGGCTGGATGGGCGGCTGGGGGCTGCTCGCGGCCAACATTATTGTGCTGTCCAACCTCGCGGGTGTGGCCGTGGACTTCTTCTACCTGTTCTTGTCCCAGTTGGCGGGAAACCCGGAGATTGCCGACCTCGCGTCGAACAAGCTGCTCAATGTGCGCACGTGCCTCGTGTTCGTAGCGCTGGCCGTGTGGGTCAGCTACCGTGGCCTGCACACCACCAAGATCGTCCAGTACGGACTGGTGGGCTTCCAGTTGCTGGCCCTTGGCCTCTTCGTTGGGATGGCCTTCGCGAACTGGTCAACCTCCCCTACCGCCATCCCGTTCAGCTGGGACTGGTTCGACGTCACCAAGATTGAGACGTTCGGCCAGATCGCAGCAGGCATCTCCCTCTCCATCTTTGTTTACTGGGGCTGGGATGTGTGCCTCACCGTCAACGAGGAAACCGCCAACGGAAAGAAGACCGCGGGCGCAGCAGGAACCCTGACAGCAGTGGTGGTGCTGGGCATCTACCTGCTGGTGACCATCGCCACCATGATGTTCGCCGGCGTCGGGGACACCGGAATCGGCTTGAACAACGAGGAAAACCACGCCAACGTCTTCACGGCCCTGGCCTCGCCGGTGATGGGACCGTTCGCGATCCTGATGTCCCTGGCAGTCCTGTCCAGTTCTGCAGCGTCACTCCAGTCCACCTTCACATCACCTTCGCGCAGCCTCCTGGCCATGGGCCACTACGGCGCACTGCCGGAGCGCTTCACGCACCTGAGCAGGAAGTTCTCGACGCCGGGCTACGCCACCATCGCTGCCGGCATCCTGTCCGCGGGCTTCTACGCGGTAATGCACGTGATCAGCGAGAACGTACTCAACGACACCATCCTGGCGCTGGGCCTGATGATCTGCTTCTACTACGGACTGACCGCTATCGCGTGTGTGTGGTACTTCCGCCACAGCGTTTTCAGCAGCGCACGGAACTTCTTCCTGCGCCTCGTATGCCCGCTGCTGGGTGGCGTGGGCCTGTTCGTGGTGTTCATCCAGACCGCAGTAGACAGCTGGGCCCCGGAGTTCGGCAGCGGTTCGGAAATCTTCGGTGTAGGACTCGTGTTCATTCTGGGCGTCGGCATCCTGGCTTCGGGAGCGGTGGTCATGCTGATCATGTCCCGCGTACGTCCAGGGTTCTTCCGCGGGGAGACCATCCGCAAGGACACTCCCGCCCTGGTGGTCCCGGAGTAGGTAGGTCCCCCAAGTTCGGCTCGCTCCGTTCGCCGGAAAGCTGCTGGTTCGTTGGGAAACTTCCCTGCGAACCCGCAGCTTTCCCGCGTTTTGGGCGGGGGGTTGGTTTTGGACGGGGGTTGGTTTTCGGCGAGGTTACCAGTGGTGCGCCACGTCCACCACCAGGCGCGAACCGCCGTCGGGCCCGTCCAAAGTAAACACCCTGAATGGAAGCCGGGCACGGACACCCAGTCCGATGCTCGTGTAGCCCTCGAAGCTGCCCGCATAGACCACCTGCCGGAAGGTTTGGTAACCGGACACATTGGACAGTTCCGCCTTGGCCGCCGGCGAGTAGGTCGACTGGCCGTTCCGGTCATAGGAAGGCGCGGTTACCGTGATCTGGAGGTCGGCACCGCCAAGGGTCGGGATCTGGAACCCGGAACCGTCCTGGATCACCACGGGGACGTACTGCACTGAGTAGCCGGCCACCTTGCCGGTCAGGTCGATCACCAACCTGTCGTAGCAGGCCTGCTGCCCTGTCCGCACGTTGGTGACATGTGCGGAACTCATGTCGGGGTCGGCCTTGGCCAGGGAACCCCACATAATTCCACAGTACGGTGATGCCGCCGAGGCCACCCCCGGCCCTGCCAGGCCGAGCCCCGCCGCCATTATTGCGGCAGCAAACCCGGCCCCGATTTTCCTCATTTTTTGCCTCCTTAAAGGCGGGTTGGATACCTCAAGCGTAGAAGTTGCGGCGGGCTTTTGAGCGGGTTGTTTCCGCATCGGCATTCAACCGTTAGAGGAAGCCCGGGTCGGTCACGGAAACGTCATTCTGCACCGTGCCGCGTGTCCCTTTGGCACCGTATTGAAGGCCACCGGCGGCAAATTCGTAACCGTGGATCACAAACAAAAAAACCCCGTCCGCCGGAAGGGCGTGACGGGGCTCGTTGGCTGGTCCCCGGGGTCAGCCTTCGCAATCCTTGCAGTACTTCAAGCCGTTCTTTTCCAAGGCAATCTGGGACCGGTGACGGACCAGGAAACAAGAGCCGCACGTAAACTCGTCGGATTGCTCCGGAACTACTACAACGGTCAGCTCTTCACTGGAAAGATCGGCGCCCGGAAGGTCAATACCTTCGGCAGTGTCGTTCTCATCGAGGTCGATCACTGCAGTCTGGGCGCTGGTCCCACGGGACGCCTGAAGGGCCTCAAGCGATTCGCCGGGAGACTCTTCTTCAGTCTTGCGCGGGGCGTCGTAATCAGTAGCCATGAGGGTTCGCTTTCGTTGCTGCACAGTGCCATTCCGGCACCTCAGTGCAGCAGTTTAGGCCAAAGCCCAAGGAATATCCGAATAGTGTGCCGAACACGACATTGCCGTGTTTATCCGGCCTGCATCAATGCCCCTGCAGCGCCTGCTGCACGATGTACTCGGCAATGGCCATGGACGAGGTTGCCCCGGGCGAGGGGGCATTCCGCACCAGGACGATGTCCCGTCGCCGGGCAATCACGAAGTCGTCCACCAGCGAGCCATCGCTGTTCATCGCTTGGGCCCGCACACCGCGGGTTCCGGTCCGCACCGACGCGCCTTCCAAGGAAGGCACAAAGCGCACTGCCTCCTTGACGAACTTCCTGCGGCTGACCACCGTCTGGAATTCACGGACCGCGGAAGGAATGTTCTGCCGGGCAAAATTCCAGAAGCCGGGGAAGAGTGCGAAATTGAGCACATCCCTCACGTCGACGTGTTTCCAGGAATACGATTCCCTGCCGAAGGAAATGAAAGCATTGGGGCCCAACATCATTTCTCCGTCAATGCGCTTGGTCAGATGCACGCCAAGGAAAGGGTGTTTCGGATCCGGTACCGGGTAGATGAGGCCTTTGACCTTGTGCCGGGCTTCCTCGCCGAGCAGGAAGTACTGGCCGAAGAACGGCACGATCCTGGGCGACCGGCCTTCGCCCGTAGCCGCCGCCAGCCGGTCCGACTGGAGACCGGCGCAGGCCACCACCAGGTCGTAATGGTCCGCCCCTGACTTGGTCCGGACCACCGCACCGCTCCCCCGCTGCTCGATCGAGGTGACTTCCTGTCCAAGGCGGATATCACCACCCGCCGCCCGTACGTCGTCGGCGAGCGCGTTCGTGATTGCGCGGTAGTCCACGATCGCCGTTTCCGGTGAGTGCACGGCAGAAAGCCCGACGGCGTTCGGCTCCACCCCGGCGATCTGCTCACCTGTCAGCATCCGTACGCCCGGAACCTTGTTGGCGGTAGCCCGGGCAAAGATGGCCCCGAGCCGTTGCGATTCCTCCGCGGTCTGGGCGATGACGAGCTTCCCACATGCTTCGTAAGGCAGGTTCTTGGTGGCGCAGAAGTCCCGGAGCAGTTCCACGCCCCTGCGGCAGAGGGTGGCTTTCAGCCCACCGGGCTCGTAGTAAAGGCCCGCGTGGACCACCCCCGAGTTATGCCCGGTCTGGTGTGCTGCGAGCCGGTCTTCCTTCTCATAAACAGTGATGTGGGCGTCAAGCTTCATGGCCAGTTCCCGCGCCACTGCGACGCCGATGATGCCGCCGCCTATGACGGCACAACGCTTGATGTTGCTTGCCGGGAAATGGGCCATGACACTCCTCGTTGGTGGGGCCTTGCCGGTATCTGTGCACAGCATGCCACGAGGCGCTGCGGGCCGGGGCTTGAAACGCGAAAGACTCGAGACGCGAAAGAGGGGCGGCCCGTAATGGCCCGCCCCTCTCCCTGCACTTTGTAGCTAGACGCTGCCGGGAACGTCGAAACGCTGGCCCGCCGGGTTGGAAGGCAGCAGCGTGAATACCAGGATGGCCAAGGCACCGAGGAAGGGAACCAGGACCAGGAGCAGGAGCCAACCGCTGAAGTTGGCGTCGTGGAGGCGGCGTACCCCCAAGGCGATGGACGGGATGATGGTGGCAAGCCCCCAAATACCCCACAGGATGAAGCCGATGATCGCTCCCGGGCCAGGAACAGCTGTTCCGTCGGCGGCCATGGTGGCTCCGGTCGCTCCCAGAATCGTGGTCAGCAGCTGCAGCACGAAGTTGACCACTGCAGCGATCAGTGCCCACCACCAGTATTCGCTGCGGCTCGCGCGGCCCGTAAAGACAGTGTATTTCTTGAAGAAGCGCTTAACAGCCGCACCGATGGGCGCCCCGTAATACGGTGCCCAAAGCGGCGGTTCTCCGGCTTGCGCGGCATAGGGCTGCGTTTGTGGTTGTGGTTGGTAACTCATTGGTAGATCCCCCGCTTATTAGTTGAGTCGACTGCGCTCAGTGGCATGAGACGTTGCTTATGCTAGTTGCCTTTTGACCAATAAGCACTGCCGGTTGAAAAAAGTTAACGGGGATTTGACTGATTACCGGGTGTTTCCGGAAATTGCTATGCACTCGGGTTATACGCTGACAGGCCTGGTGGAGGTGGTCTCCGAGCCCCGAGATGGCGCGGCGGCACCCCGACAGGCAAGCGTCCCTGGCACCATGGCAAGAATCCCGCATATTCGGAGCCAAGGTCTTCATGGGTACTGCTGTGGGCAATACCCAAATGTGCGGGCCTCCCTCGCCGGGATCTACGCGGCTGGCTGGCCGAAAAGATACGCGGCAACATTCAGCAGGACGAATCCCACAGCAATTCCGGCCCCGATCATGGCCGGCACACTTCCTTCTTTGCGCCCGAGCCTCACGGCTTTCCGCCCTTGGATCACCGAGAGGATTCCGGGGATTGAAAAAACAAGGAGGGCCGGAATGACGGCTGCCAGCCTTTGCTGGAGTTCTGTGGCAACCGCGTCGTTGGCGAGAGCTGTGAAGATGCCTTCGCCGATGACGAAGGCGGCAGCGAAGGTCACCGGATACAGAGCCAGCGACCACCATGCCCGCCGGTAAGCCCTGTTTGCAGCCTCGCTCGGCGCCGGGCTGCCCGGGGAAGCTCCCGGCCCGACGTGTCCACTTCTCCCGCTCGTCACCCGTACCTCCTCGGCTGCTGACTCCAGAGTGCACCAGCGCATGTGAGCCCCGTAGAGGCGTTAGCCCTTTGCTGTGGCGCGACGTCTCTTGAATAAGGCCACACGCAGGCGAAGACCTCCTGTACACGCCAAGGGAAGAAGTAACGGGCTGATTCAGAAGTCGATGCTCTTGACCAAGGTAACGAACTGTTCCTTGACCTCCTTTTCGGCGGTCCCATTGGGGGAAATCAGGATCTCTGCGGTGAAGATGGCCATGCTCTGACCACGGGCGACCATGAGGGACATCACGCTGACCGGCGCATCGCTCCCGGGCCTGAGGGATTTCGGTCCGCCTGGTTCTGACCGGATGATGAGGACCGCTTGGTCACCAACGCCCTCGATGCTTTGGCCATCGGGAACCTGACGGGATAGCAGGGACGCCCCTCCCTGATGAAGTTCGATGGAGAATATCAGCGAATCCGGACCAGGTGTGCTCAGCGCACCAAAGAGGTACCGGCAGTTGCCCTCACCCGGGAACACCGCGGCCTGGGTTGTGGCACCGAACGCATTCCCCAAGGCATCGGCACCGACCAGGGCGCATACGGCGCTGGTCGTGGAAGTCTGCGGACCAACACTTGGCGCAGGCGGAACACGAAGTTCACTGCCATTGCCCCACCCGCCGTCGACAAGCGCCTGGGCAAGTGCGCGAGCCGTCGCCTCCCCGTCCGGAACCGGGAATTCCGGCGAGATGGGTGGCATGTCGACAATGCGCAGGTCCAGGGACTCGTTACCCCGCACTGCTTTGAGCACCGTGTTTGCCGATGCCCCTCCAGGCTCACCGCGAAACCAGCCGGTCCACTGCATGCAGGCGAAGTCACCGATTCCCGCCACAGTTGAGCAGTCAGGTGTCTGTTTCGCTTCCACGATCTCCGCCGCCGACGCAGGCGAGGTCAACGAGACGCTGAGTGTCCGGCCCTTGTTCGCTTTACTCATGTAGCTGCATAGATAAGCCGGGCTCCCGGCAGGTTTGCCACCCTGCCCCATTTGAGCCAGACCAGGATCGACTTTCACAGCGATGTCGGGTGTGATCAGGTCACAGGCCGGACTGCTCGACCCGGCCGGTGTGGTCGACAGCGACTGGGTCGGTGAGGAGAGCGTGCCCCCTTGCATGCATCCCCCAAGGACTAGTGCCACTGCCGCGGAAAGCATAGCCATCAACCGAAGTACGAGCTTCCTGTCAGCAACCATTGCTTCCCTCTCCTCGCAGAGCGGCTCCACGGCACATTGCGCGGCATCAAAAGTCGGCCCGCCCCGGCTGGGCAGGATTCGGAAAGCTTCCCACCATGGACCCTTCCGGGCCAGAGACCTTCGGCCCGGGCTGAACAGCTTCAGGATGAGGGCACTCTCAATTTGATACCTGTGGGAGCGTCAAGGGAGGACCCAAACCAACCCGTCGTGATCGCGACGCACCGCGTCATGAGATGCTTGTCCTGGTCATGGGGGCGTCGCATCTGGTTGAAAAATGTAGCGGTCGCGGTTGTTTCTAGTTTTGGAGTTGTCATGGGTCCGCTTATCGCCGATGTTGTCACGCCGCGCCTGGCGGCCGCGGAAATCGGCAATGACGTGGGCTTGCTGCTTGGAAAGCTGCACGCGGCCGGGTCAGCCCTGAATAAGCGCATCCTCAGCGACTTCAGGCTGCGGGAACGGTCCTTCTCCGTACTGACGCTGGCTTGCAGCGGCCTCGAAGCCACCCAGCGCGAAATTGCGGAGTTCCTGGACCTTGACCTCAACCAGGTGGCCGGGCTGGTGGACGACCTCGAACACAGGGGCCTTGTTGAGCGGGTCCCCGGCCAACGGAACAGGCGTTCCCGGGCCATCGTCTCCACGCAGGAAGGACGGCGCATCCACAACAAGATCCGCGCTGAACTGGATGTGTGCGAGCAGCAGCAATTAGCACGCCTGTGCGACGACGAGGTTGTCCACCTGAAGCAGCTTCTCCGGAAGGCACTCTGGGGCTGATCGACGACGCAGGCGGGCATTACGCCCTGCACGTCATGGTCATCTGCACAATCAAAGGACAAGCTGCTAGACATCTGTCCACAACATGGCGGATGCGGTTATGCAAGGATCAAGTTTCATATCCTGTCGAGCGCTTTGAGGCTGCCCCATGCGGCCTGGACTTCCCGGAATGGACCCATGAATCTGCCACTCTTCCACGACCCCCTGCAGGGCACCGTCACCGTCGACGCGCCTGTACATGATCCGCGACGCGACGTTCCCTTCCGAAGGGACGCCCAGGCCCGCACCAACCAGCCCCGCGGCAAGGCGGCGAAGCCGGGCCGCGTGGAGCACGGATCCGCACCGACGCGCACCGCCCGCCAGCTCAAGGTGGCGGAGGATCTCCAGGCACTGATGGCCAGGTCCGGCGCCAGGCACTGACTCCCTGCAACGTTCCGCCAGCGGGTCCCGGCACTGTGCTGCCGGAAGCACTAGCATCCAATCATGGGCATCCACATTGGCACTTCGGGCTGGAGCTACGACCATTGGAAGGACGTGCTCTACCCTCCCGGCCTGCCCACGGCGAAACGGCTGGACGCCTACGTTGCACGCTTCTCCACGGTTGAGCTGAACGCGAGCTTTTACCGCTGGCCCCGGGACGCTACCTTCGCGGGGTGGCGTGAGAGGCTTCCGCCCGGGTTCGCGATGTCCGTGAAAGCTCCCCGCGGGCTGACGCATGGCAAGAAGCTCTACGCCCGGAGGTGTGGCTTGAGCGCATCACGCGCTGCTGGCACGAGCTCGGCGACAAAAGGGCAGTCCTCCTGGCCCAGTTACCGCCCGATTTCGCCCGCGACGACGCCCGCCTGGACTATTTCCTGGCCGCCGTCCCCGAGTGGATCCGGGTTTCAGTGGAGTTCCGCCATGACAGCTGGGACCACCCGGACGTCTACGCCATCCTTGAGCGCCACCAAGCAGCCTACTGCGTCATGAGCGGCGCCAACTTGCCTTGCATCCTGCGCTCCACCGCGCCTTTTGTGTATGTCAGGCTCCACGGTCCGGACCAGGAGCACCTTTACGGCGGTTCCTACACGGAGGAGGACATGCGGTGGTGGGCGGACCGCATCCGAGAGTGGAGCGGTGACGGCAAGGATGTGTTCGCGTACTTCAACAACGACGGCGGCGGCAACGCCGTGCGGAACGCTGACACGTTGCGGGGGCTGCTGGGCGTCAACTGAGCAGCAACCCCGCAAGCACGTCAGCCCAGGCGTGCCCTGACGATCTCGCTGACGGTCCTGCCGTCGAACCGCCCAGCCACCTTGGCCGTCACGGGCTTCATAACCGCCCCGAGGGAACGCATGGAGAGTTCCTGCCCGCTGGCCTTGAGAGCGGCAATCTCCTCGTCAACAATCGCCTCGACTTCCTCACGGGTAAGCGGCTTCGGAAGGTAGGCCTCGATGATTTCCGCTTCTGCCTCTTCGGCCGCTGCACGTTCACTTTCGCCGGCTTCGGTGTAGATCCGGGCGGTGTCCCTGCGCTTGGCGGCTTCCTTCTGCAGCAATGAGGTCACCTGGGCTTCGTCGAGGTCCACCGGCGTCTTGCCGGATTTCTCGCGCGTCGTGATCTCGCCCAGGACATTGCGCACTGTGGTCAGGGCAGTCTTGTTGCCGGCTTTCATGTGCTCCACAACGTCTGCCTTGAGACGGTCTTTCAATGACATGCTGCTCCTCGCTCCGGGTTCAACCTCCAGCTTATTGCCCGGCGGGCGGCAACCCGGCGCCGGGTTGTTCTCCCACCGGCAACTTCTCCGGGGTGTCCGGGCGGGCGGGATCCTCGTCCTCCATGGCCCTGTCCACCGGCCCACTCACCACTACCTGCGCAGGGCTGTGCAGGATGTAGCCGTTGAGCCAGGAGAACAGCGCCCTGACCTTCTGCTGGATTCCGGACAACAGCGCCAAGTGCACCAGGAGCCAGGAAAGGAAGGCAAAGGTGCCCTGCAACTGATAACGCTTCCGCCCCAGCTCGGCCACCGCCGCGCCGCGGCCAACCATCGCCATGTAGCCCTTGTCCACGTAATGGAAAGGCTTGCGGGTACCACCGTTCAGGTCGGCAATGATGTTGTGGGCCGCCCACTTTCCCGCCTGCTGCGCAACTGAACCCAGTTGGGGAAGCTTGTTTCCGGCGTCGTCGGTGATGTTGGCGGCATCGCCGAGGACGTACACCCCGTCAACGTCCGGCGCGGTGAGGTCCGGCCGGACATCGATCCGCCCTCCCCTGCCTTGTGCCAGACCGGATCCGGAGATGAGGTCGCCGGCCTTCAGGCCACCGGCCCACACCACGATTTGCGCCGGAATGAACGTGCCGTCAGCAAGGGAAACCCCGTCGGCCCGGACTTCCGTGACTCCCACCCCCATGCGGAGTTGAACGCCGACCTTCCCAAGATGCTCGGCCGCGTAGGCTTGGGATTTCTTCGAGAAGGCATTCAGTACGCTCGGGACCATGTCCACCAAGTGCACGCGGCACCGTGACGCCAGCTCGGGCGAGAAATATTTGCGGACCACGTACTTGACGTTTTCGGCCATCGCTCCGGCAGTTTCAACACCGGTAGGACCACCACCCACAACCACCACGTCCACCATGCCGTCGTTGCGGTCCGCCTGGTCCAGGAGCCGCGTGAGGCCGGTGCCCAGCTTTGTGGCATCCGTGACGGAGTACAGCGGATAGGCGTGTTCCTCGGCACCTGGAGTATTGAAGAAGTTGGGTACCGCGCCCACTGCAAGCACCAAGATCTGCCCGCGGAGAGTCCGTCCGTCCGTGGTGGTAACCGTCTTCCGTGCCGTGTCCACTGAACTGACTTTCGCGGTCAGGACTTTGACGGATTTGTAGCGCCGGAACACGGACCGGAGCGGGCGGGCTATGGCCGAGACACCGATCTGGGAGGTGGCCACCTGGTAGAGCAACGGCTGGAATTGGTGGTAGTTGTTTGAGTCGATCAGCAGGACGCGAACGCCCTTTCGCCCGAGTTCCTTGGCTGCCGCAACACCTGCGAATCCGCCGCCGACCACAATGACCTGGTATGAGTCGTCCATCCCAGCAACTTACTTCACCCCGGCCGAAGGCAACAGGGCTTGACTGCGGCTCGAAGCACACGGCCACTCCGAAAGCAGCGCAGCACGCGGCAGCCCCGCCGTCGTGCGTTTATCTTCCAAAACCGTGGGTACCCGGTGTGTAGTGTTCTGCAGACAACTGGAAAAGGACAGCTGGATAATCAGCAAAACAACACTGACGGGGTGATTCCGGATGAACGACGACGGGCTGACAGATGCGGTGCAGGAAGCCGGTGCCGTAGAGCTGCTGTTGATCCGGCACGGGGAGAGTGAAGGCAACGTCGCAGCGACGGAGGCGCGGCTCGCCGGGGCAGAAGTCATTGAGGTTCCGGCACGGGACGCGGACGTGAACCTGTCCGATCTCGGGCAGGAGCAGGCAAAGGCGCTGGGAACGGCACTGGCAAGGATTCCGGAGGCTGACCGTCCCGACGCCGTCGTTTCGTCCCCCTACGCCCGGGCGAGGCAGACGGCGGAAATCGCCGTCCGGACGGCCGGCTGGCCTGTCAAAGTCCTGTCCGATGAACGCTTGCGGGACCGCGAACTGGGCATCCTGGACCGGCTGACCCGCTTGGGCGTCGAATCCCGGTACCCGGAGGAAGCCGAGCGGCGGCTCTGGCTGGGCAAACTGTATTACCGTCCGCCGGGCGGCGAATCCTGGGCGGACGTGGCACTGCGGCTGCGCTCCGTGCTGGATGAACTGAATACGCTTAACAGCGGCAAACGGGTGATGCTGGTGTGCCACGACGCGGTGATCATGCTGGTCCGGTACGTGCTTGAGGGTATGTCCGAGGAAGAAGTCCTGGACCTGGCCACCACAACCTCGATCCTCAACGCCTCCATCACCCGGTACCTGCGACCATCGGGCGCCGGGCCTTGGACATTGGACAGCTTCAACGTAGCGGACCACCTCACCGAGCAGGGAGTTTCCGTTACCGAGCACGCAGGAGACGCCAGTGTCCACCCCCGCTAACACCCCGACGCCGGTCACCCCGTCGCTGCTGCGGGACTGGTCCCTGCCCGCGCCCGGTGAAGACAAATACTCGCGGGGTGCCGTGCTGGTGGTTGGGGGTGGCCGTTCGACACCGGGCGCCGCCCTGCTCGCCGGCGCATCCGCGCTGCGGGCAGGTGCCGGGAAACTGACGTTGGCAGTGGCCGAATCGGTGTCCGTGCAGCTCGGCGTGGCGTTACCCGAATGTGGTGCCGTGGGCCTGCCCGAAGACTCCAAGGGCTCCATCACCGGAAAAGGCCTGGACCGTATTTCCTCGTACCTGGACCGGGCGGATGCCGTACTGATCGGACCCGGCCTTGATGACCAGGAGTTGAGCCGTGACTTGCTGTTCGCCCTTCTTGAACGCGAGGAAGACCGTGGAGGACAAGCCCCGACGCAAGGTCCCGCCGTCGTGCTCGACGCCTTCGCTTTGGGGGCGCTGCCGGAGCTGGAGGACCGGCTGGACCCATGGCGGGGCCGCATGATCCTCACCCCCAATCCCACGGAAGCCGGAATCCTGCTGGGCCGGGACGTGGAGGATCTCGAGGCCGATGTGGCGGCGGTGGCGCGAAAGTTCGACGCCGTCGTGAGTTGCCAGGGCTACATCGCAGGCGCACCCGGCACGTCGGAAACGGAATCCGCACTGTGGAAAATCACCACGGGTTACGGCGGGCTGGGAACATCCGGCAGCGGCGATGTCCTTGCCGGCGCCATTGCCGGGCTGCGTGCCCGGGGTACCAGCAGCACCCAGGCTGCCTGCTGGGGGACCCATTTGCACGCAGCTGCCGCGGACAGGCTGGCCAGCACCATGGGCCCGCTGGGATTCCTTGCCCGGGAACTTGCCGACCAGCTCCCGGCCTTGATGCTTGAGCTGAAAACCTAGGCAGGCCTGAGGAGTTCGTGCTCCATGACGGTCGAGCGGGACAGGGTTTTGTATCCTTCGTGCTCGAACAGCACGGTGATGACGTCGTCTTCGTGCCGCATGACAAGTCCTGGCCCCCATTCCTTGTGGATCACCGCGGACTGCAACGGGAACGGATCAGGCGAGGCGCCGGCGTCGGGCGTTTCCTTGCCGGTGGGCCGAACGTCGGGATGGTTGGCGGCTTCTGTACAGGCGTCGCAGTTTCCGCAGGCCTTTGCCAGTTCTTCCCCGAAGTAGCCCAGCAGGAACTGCCGGCGGCAGCTGTCGGTCTCCGCGTACGCGCGCATCATGGTGAGGCGGGAATGGTCCACGCGCTGGCGTGCTTCGGCCAGCTCGACGGCGTGGGCCACCAGGGACCGCAGCTTCGCTTTGGAGGCAAGCCGGACGCCGCGCTTGCCCACCTTCACCGCGTCGGCTTCCTCCAGCTGGTTCACCAAGGCAGTAACGCGCCTCGGCGGGAACCCGGTCAGCTCGGCCAGGACCTTCTTGGTTGCCGGCGCCCCCGCGTTCTTCAGGACCTTCAGCACGGCGAGGAGGGACTCCTGGTCCGGAGCATGGGTGCCGAAGAACTTGCGCAGGCCGAGGTCCTCGGACCGGTAGTGCAGCACTGCCCTCGCATTGTCCCCGTCCCTGCCGCCCCGGCCAATCTCCTGGTAGTAGGCATCGAGGGACTCGGGGATATCGGCGTGCACCACAAACCTGACGTTGGGCTTGTCGATGCCCATGCCAAACGCCGTCGTGGCAACCACTACATCGAGGTCATCGGCCAGGAACTGTTCGTGGATGAGTTCGCGCTCGGATGCGGAACGGCCTGCGTGGTAGGCCTCGGCACGGATTCCCTGCGCCACCAGCTTGGCTGCGTACTTCTCCGTGTCCTTGCGGGTGGCCGCGTACACCAAGCCCTTCTGTCCCGACGTCGTCAACGACGCAACCTGGGACAGCACGGCCTTCCGCTTGGCCTTGTCCTCGTGGTGGCGGACTACTTCCAGGCTGATGTTGAGACGGTCGAAGCCCCGGACCAGGATCAGTGGATCCTGCATGCCCAGGCGCTCAACAATTTCGTCCCGCACGGGCGGGGAAGCCGTTGCGGTCAGGGCCGCGACGGGCGGGTTCCCCAGGCTTTCACGGACGTTGCCGAGGTTGAGGTAGTCGGGCCGGAAGTCGTGTCCCCAGGATGAAACGCAATGGGCCTCGTCCACTACCAGCAGGGTGGGGTCCAGCCGCGCGATCCGCTCCACCGTCTCCTGCTTGGCCAACTGCTCAGGAGCCAGGAAAAGATAGACCGCCTTCCCGGACTCCACCGCGTCCCATGCAGCTTCCACGTCCGTGTCGCTGTGGGCCGAGTTGACCGCGACGGCGGCGCCCTCGCCCAGGTGCCTGTTGAGGCCCTCCAACTGGTCTTCCTGCAAGGCGATCAACGGGGAAACCACGACGGCGGGTCCCCCGGTTCGGCCGTGCAGTTTCTGTTGCTGCTGGTGCAGGTACAAGGCGGCGACCTGGTATGTGGCGGACTTGCCATATCCGGTGGGCATCACGGCAAGGACGTCGCGTCCTTCGGCGAGCGCGCTCATGGCGGCCAGTTGCCCATCCCTGAGTGCATCCAGCGAGAAGGATGCGGCCGCGAGCGCGGCCAGGGCTGATTCGTCCGACATGGTGTAAAGCTCCGCACCCTAGTACCTGCGGCCGCGTTGCTTGAGCCGGGGGGAATCCAGCCTAGCGCGACCATGTCCACAACACTCAATCAGTGCTTGCGGACCGAATAATAAGCATGCTTAGCTTATCCTGTTGCGCGCGACGCCGCCGTTAACGCGCACATTGGCACCATGGCTACGGGGTTGCGAACGGGGAGGATCGTCATGCCGCTATCAGATCAGGAGCGCAAGGTCTTGCAGGAGCTGGAGCGCGAGCTCTTCATCCAGGATCCCGCGCTGGCCAAACAACTTGAAACGGGCATCCCGTCCGAGCCCGCACCTGCCCCCAAGGCCCTGAACGTCATCGCGGCAGCACTCGGCTTGGCGCTCATCCTACTGGGGATCCCCATCCACCCATCGCCGCTCGGACTGCTCGGCTTCACGCTGATGGTGACGGCAATCGTCAGCCAGTGGATGGAACATCGCAGGTGGGCGGAAAGGCGGCGCACGGAACAGCGCAGGGCAAGAAGCCGCCGGCACGCCTGACCGCCCCGGGGCGAGCGTCCGTATCCCGCACTTGCGACCACACCCGACCTTGCATAGGCTGAAAATCATAAGCCTACTTAGTAATTCGTTGCAGGCTTGTCCGTGTTCCACGCAATACCAGGAGGACCGACCATGACTGATCAGTACACGTTCCGAAACCCGGTCACAGCATACGAGCACATTTCACCGCCCAAGCAGCACCAGCCGGAACCGGGACTGGATGCGGAACTCACCCCCAAGGCCGATCTCGGCGAAGACACCTACCGCGGTACCGGACGCTTGGAGGGCCGCAAGGCAATTGTCACGGGAGCCGATTCCGGCATCGGGGCGGCAACGGCCATCGCCTTCGCCCGGGAGGGTGCCGACGTCGTTCTTTCCTACCTGCCGGAAGAAGAGGAAGATGCCTCGCGCATCGCCGGCATCATCGAGGCAGCCGGCCGCAAGGCTGTGAAGGTGCCGGGCGACCTCAAGGATTCGGCAACCTGCCGCGACGTGGTGGACGCAGCAGTGTCCGCCTTGGGCGGGATCGACATCCTGGTCAACAACGCGGGCAAGCAAGTGGCGCAGGAAGAACTCGGGCAAATCAGTGATGAGCAGTTCGACCACACCATCAAGACCAACGTCTACGCAATGTTCTGGCTGACCAAGGCAGCCCTCCCCCACCTGCCCGCGGGATCCACGATCATCAACACCACGTCCATTCAGGCCTACAACCCATCACCCACCCTGGTGGACTACGCCACGACGAAGGCCAGCATCAACAACTTCACCAAGGGCCTCGCCCAGCAGCTGGCTCCCCAAGGCATCCGCGTCAACGCCGTGGCGCCGGGACCCATCTGGACTCCGCTGCAGGTCAGCAGCGGCCAGCCCAAGGAAGCCCTGCCCGAGTTCGGGAAGGACACTCCCCTGGGCCGTGCCGGCCAGCCGGCTGAACTCGCACCGGCCTACGTCTTCCTCGCCTCGCCCGAATCCAGCTACGTCGTCGGCGAGACCCTGAATGTCAACGGCGGCAGCCCCACGCCATAACCTGCCCCGCTGCGTGGGCCACAGCGGACCACGACGACGGCGACGCTCCCACGGCGGGGACGTCGCCGTCGGTTTTTGTTGACGCAGTTATGGCGCCGGGAGGAACCCGACGGGTAGCTTTGGGTTTGTTCCCCGACTCGTCGCGGCGGAGGTGCTGCCGATGCAAGGCCTGAGCATGTCACTGCTGGTGATCGCTTCCCTTGCAGTCCTGGCGCCCTTGTTGGTCCGAGCGTTGGACCGTGTCATCAAAGTCCCCCTGGTGGTCTTCGAGATTCTGTTGGGCATGCTGCTGGGCCCGGCCGTCCTGGGATGGGTCCAATCGGTGGAATTCACTGACACCTTGGCGGATTTCGGACTGGCCATGCTGTTTTTCGTGGCCGGCACGGAGATCGACTTCAGCCTCATCCGCGGCCGGCCTGCCGCACGGGCAGGCATCGGCTGGGTCATCTCCCTGACGGCCGGAATCGGCGCGGGCCTCATCCTCGGACCCGGTTTGGAGGCGGCAGTCATCATCGGCGTCGCGCTCTGCTCCACGGCGCTGGGCACGCTGCTGCCCATCCTCCGCGACGCGGGCGAGTCCCGGACTCCCCTGGGCATCGCGGTGACTGCCCTTGGTGCCGTGGGGGAATTCGGTCCCCTCGTGGCCATCTCCTTGTTCTTCAGCGGCAAGCAGTTGGGTCCGGCCACGGCAGTACTCCTGGGCTTTATTGTCCTGACCGGCCTTGCAGTCTTCCTCGCCTCCCGTTCCCGCCACAAATTCCTGCACGCGCAGGTCACCAGGACCCTTCACACCAGCAGCCAATTCGCGGTGCGCTCCATCATGTTCATCCTCACCGTCCTGGTGGTGCTGAGCATGACCCTGGGCCTGGACATGCTGCTGGGTGCCTTTGCTGCCGGGATCCTGTGGAAGGTGGTCATCGCGCGGGCACCCGAACAGGATCGCAGCGTCATCGAGGCCAAAGTGGACGCCATTGCGTTTGGCTTCTTGGTCCCGATTTTCTTCATCGACACCGGAATTGACTTCGATCTCGGCGCACTGACCGCAGACCCCATGACCCTGGCGCTGGTGCCGGTGTTCCTCATCCTGTTGCTGGTGGTCCGGGGCCTGCCCTCGATGCTTGCCGCACCACGGCATTCCACTTTTGCCGGTAAACGCGCCGTTGCCCTGTTCGGCGCAACAGGCCTGCCGATCATCGTTGCGGTGACGGGGATCGGGCAGGACACCCACCTGATCTCCAACGGGATCGCTTCCGCGCTGGTCGGCGCCGGGATGCTCTCAGTGCTGCTCTTCCCGATGCTCGCGTTGCGGCAACGCACACCTGGCGCACCAGTTTCCGCCCCGCGCTCCCAAAAGCACTGGGGCGAACGGCGTTAGCGGTTGCGACGAAGCCCCGGACACGCGGACGTGTGCTGTTCAGTTCCCGGCTGCGAACGAGGCAACGAGGAGTCCCAGCGGCAGTGGCGCCTCGCCGTCGGGCAGTGCCTCAACCAACAACCTTGCATACCGGACCTTGTTGCCACTGCGGCCGCCGAAGAATCTCCGCAGTTGGTCCGTCACCGGGCGGTCCCGGAGCGACGGTTGACGCTGCAGGAGCCGGAACGATGCCAGTTCGCCCTGTTCTTCAATGACATTCAGGACGTTCTCCGTTCCAAGGGCACGGATGAGTTCGTCTTCCAGGTCCTCGTGGCAGACGTGGAACCCAAGTTCGGCCAACGTTCCGGGACCGATGCCCGCACGGCTCAGCGCCCGGGCAATTCCGGGCGATTCGCCAGCATCGCACAAGCCCAGGAGCCTATGGTCTGCGCCGCTGGGCCCATAACGGTCCAGAAAGTGGATGATGCTGGTGGCGCCGCCCATGGGTACCACCGTGACGCCCTCTGCCGCCAGGTCATGGCCAAGCTTGGCGGCCAGCGTCTCCACGGCCACCTTGTCGCTTTCACCTTCCACCAGCACAGTGGTCTGCATAGAGCCAGTATGCATGCCGCGGCAACGGCCCGGCACGCCGTGATGACGCCGGCCCGCGAATACGGAAAACCCCTCATTCCGGTGGTGGTCCGCCGGAAAGAGGGGTTAGTGGAGCCCCCTGCCGGATTCGAACCGGCGACCCCCTGTTTACAAGACAGGTGCTCTGGCCAACTGAGCTAAGGAGGCGCGATGAACGATGCCAGCCTGTGCTGGACACTCGCTAAAGAACGCTAGACAAGGTTAGCCCAGACCGTCCCCCACAAGGAAATTCAGCGCAGGACAGCCCCGCCCGGAGACAACAACGGCCGGTCGCCTCCCGGAAGAGGCAACCGGCCGCCGTCGTACGTGGCTGAGAATCAGCCCTTGGCGCTGATGGCCGCCTGGATCTCTGCGTTAAGGTCGGTGGACCCGTCCCACTGCTTGCCGTCGACAAAGACAGTAGGCGTGCCGGTGATACCGATCGCGGCAGCTTCCTGCGTGGCGACCTTCACGTACGGGCGGAACTCCTTGTTATCCACGCAGGAGTCGATATTGGCGGCTCCGACTTCAGTGGCCATGGCCTTGAGGTCCTTGTCGGAAATGCCTGCACCGCCTTCGGACGGCTGGCGCTCGAACAGGAGGTTGAAGAAGTCGGCGTACTTCTCCGGCGAGGTGTTCACGACGCAGGCGGCAGCGTTCGCGGCGCGTGAGGAGTAGTTGGTGGTGGACTGCTGGTCCAGGAAACCAAGCGGCCGGTACTCGAGGGAGATCTTGCCTTCGTTGCGCAGGTTGGTCAGCGATTCACCGTAAGTGGTTTCGAAGCGCTTGCAGACCGGGCAGATGAAGTCGATGTAGGCAACAACCTTGACCGGCTTGCCGGCTTCGGCCTCGGCGCCTGGAGCGGCCACGGTAGCCGGCTTGGTGGTCAGCGGAGCCGGGACATCGGCCACGTTCACCGTTGCGGGCTCCGACTTGACTACTTCGTTGTTGGCCAGCAGCGTCACGCCGCCGTGGACGTTGCCGTTGGCCGGGGTGGGGCCGCTGTCCGCGATGGGGGCGCTGTTCTGGATGTTCTGGACCACCACGAGTGCGATGATCACGAGGATCGCCACGACGGCAACCACGATGCCCCAGCCAATCAGGAGCTTGTTGCGCTTCTCCTTCTTAAGCTGTTCTTCGCGGATCTTGCGCGCTTGTTCGCGGGCCTGGGCTGTGCGCTCGGCCTTGGACAGGCGTGGTTCGTTTGCGGGACTCATCAATTCCTCGTGGTTACTCGATGTCGAAGTGGCAACGGGGCCAGTTTACGGGAGCAAACCTGAAGGTTTGCCGCACACGCAACCGCCCGGTGGTTGAACGATCAACCGCCCCTGAAGATTCCGCCGGTAGGCTGGGAAGCGAGTCACAGCAACCCCAGGGGGCAGTAATGCAGGATTTGGCAAGCGAAAAACTCACGACGGAACAGGGCGTTAGGGCCTCACCCACGCAGAAGCCCACGGCGAGCACGTTCGATTTCATGGTGGTGTCCAACCGCCTGCCCGTGGACCGTTACAGCAACGACGGCGATACTAACGGCGGTGACGGCTGGCGCCGGTCCCCCGGCGGCCTCGTGACCGCACTGGCGCCCATGATGACGAAGTCCGACGGCGCATGGGTCGGGTGGCACGGCGCCCCGGACGAGACAGTGCGTCCTTTCAGCCACGAAGGCATGGACCTCGTCCCGGTCCAGTTGAGCAGCCACGAAGTGGAGCTCTACTACGAGGGATTCTCCAATGCCACCATCTGGCCGCTTTACCACGACGTCATCGCGCCGCCGGAATTCCACCGGACATGGTGGGACTCCTACCGCCAGGTGAACAAGAAGTTTGCCGACGCCGTCATCCGCCATGCCGCGGACGGGGCCACGGTGTGGGTGCAGGATTACCAGCTGCAGCTTGTCCCCAGGCTGCTCCGGGAAGCCCGCCCGGACTTAAAGATCGGCTTCTTCAACCACATTCCTTTCCCGCCGCCGGAAATCTTCGCGCAGTTGCCGTGGCGGCGCGAGATCATTGACGGCCTGCTCGGCGCCGACCTCCTCGGCTTCCAGCGCCCCAGCGACGCCGGCAACTTCATGCGGTCAGCCCGCCGCTTCCTGGGCGCAAGCGTCAAGCAGCAGCAGGTCCACGTCAAGGGACAGGACGGACAGGTCACGCACATTGCCCGCGCCCAGGCGTTCCCCATCTCGATCGACGTGGACCAGATCCGCCAGCTCGCCACGCGGCCGGATATCATCGAACGGGCCCGGCAGATCCGCAAGGACCTCGGCGATCCCAAGACCATCCTGCTGGGCGTGGACAGGCTCGACTACACCAAGGGCATCGGGCACAGGCTGAAGGCCTTCGAGGAACTCCTGGCCGACGGGCACATCAAGGTTGAAGACGCCACCCTGATCCAGGTGGCAAGCCCCAGCCGGGAACGCGTGGAGCAGTACCGCCTCCTGCGGGAAGAAATCGAAGGCACGGTGGGCCGGATCAACGGCACCTACGACACCATCCAGAACACGGCCGTCCGCTACCTGCACCACAGCTACCCCGTGGAAGAGATGGTGGCCCTCTACCTGGCGGCCGACGTCATGCTGGTCACGGCCTTGAGGGATGGCATGAACCTGGTGGCCAAGGAGTACGTCACGGCCCGCTCCGAGGATGACGGAGCCTTGGTCCTCAGCGAGTTCGCCGGCGCTGCCGACCAGCTGAAGCAGGCCTTGCTGGTCAATCCGCACGACATCGACGGGCTGAAGTCATCGATCCTGCGGGCCATCAAACTGGACCCCAAGGAAGCCCGCCGCCGCATGAAGCTGATGCGCAAGCAGATCCTTGACCACGACGTCGACCACTGGTCCGCGGACTTCCTGGCTGCGCTCAAGGAAAAGGTGGTGCGCGATGACAGCTGAGCAGACCCCCCTCTCCCTGGCGCCGGAGCTGCTCGACGCGGTCCGCCGCATCGCCGATACGGAACACCTGCTGGTTGCCCTCGACTTCGACGGCACGCTTGCCCCGATCGTCGATCATGCGTCGGACGCCCGCCCGCTTCCCCGGTCGGCTGCGGCTTTGGAGCAACTCTCTGGGCTTCCGCGCACGACGACGGCACTCATCTCGGGACGCGCCCTGGACAGCCTGCGCGCGGTCGCCTCCCCGCCGGAAACGACGCTTCTGATCGGAAGCCACGGGGCGGAAGTCTGGATGGGAGAAGGATCCCTCGGACTGGAACTGGATGACGAGCAGCGGCAACGCCTGGCTTCGGTGCGCGAGGTGCTCGCCGGCATCGTCAACGTCGCTCCCGGCACGTTGCTGGAAGACAAGCCGGCAGGCGTGGTGCTCCACACCCGGCTGGCGGACGACGACGTGGCCGAGGACGCCGTCCAGGCCGCCCGCCTGGAATTGCAGGACCGTCCGGGGGTGTACTTGAAATCCGGCAAACGGGTGCTGGAAACCTCGGTGATCCAAGCGTCCAAGGGCGAGGCCGTGGAGTTCCTCCGCCAGGCCACCGGAGCCACCGCGGTCCTGTTTGCCGGTGACGACGTCACGGACGAGGACGCGCTGGGCAGGCTCCTGCCCGGGGACGTCGGCATCAAGGTGGGCTTGGATTTCACGCAGGCAGCGTACCGGGTGGAAGCTCCGGTACATGTGGCCGAACTCCTGGAAGCGCTGCTCCGGGAACGACGCCGCGCCGTTGGCTCCGCATGAATCGCGAACAGAATTTCATGTGACCTTCGTAACAGTTCGACAGTTCGTCAAAAAGTCTGACATACTCTCGTATGTGACGTGACGCACAGCATCGTGCGGCGCCACGGGCGACTCCTCGGCTCCGGCCGGGGAGTTTCAACTGAAAAACAAGAACCATTCACTACGGATCGTCCGGCACGTACCTGCCGGTGAAGGGATTGATAACTGTGGCAACAGTTACTTTTGACAACGCTACGCGTCTGTACCCGGGCACTGATAAGCCCGCCGTCGATAAGCTGAACATCGACATCGCTGATGGCGAATTCCTGGTCCTCGTTGGACCCTCCGGTTGCGGTAAGTCCACTTCCCTGCGCATGCTCGCAGGCCTGGAGGACGTCAACGCAGGCCGCATCCTGATCGGCGACCGCGACGTCACCGACGTTCCGCCGAAGGACCGCGACATCGCGATGGTTTTCCAGAACTACGCGTTGTACCCGCACATGACTGTTGCCGACAACATGGGCTTCGCCCTGAAGATCGCCGGCGTCTCCAAGGAAGAGCGCGCAGAGCGTGTCCGTGAAGCCGCAAAGCTTCTTGACCTTGAGCAGTACTTGGACCGCAAGCCGAAGGCCCTCTCCGGTGGTCAGCGCCAGCGTGTCGCCATGGGCCGCGCAATCGTCCGTAACCCGCAGGTCTTCCTCATGGATGAACCGCTGTCCAACCTGGACGCCAAGCTCCGTGTCCAGACCCGTACCCAGATCGCGTCCCTGACCCGCCGCCTCGGTGTCACCACCGTCTACGTGACGCACGACCAGGTCGAGGCAATGACCATGGGCGACCGCGTCGCAGTGCTGAAGGACGGCCTCCTCCAGCAGGTCGACACCCCGCGCAACCTGTACGACCGCCCGCAGAACGTCTTCGTTGCAGGCTTCATCGGCTCCCCCGCCATGAACCTGCTGGAACTGCCGGTTGTTGACGGCGGCGTCCAGTTCGGCGGCACGGTCTACCCCGTTCCGCACGATGTCCTCGATGACGCTTCGGGCAAGACGGTCACCGTCGGTACCCGTCCGGAGGACCTCGAGACCGCTCCTCAGGGCGAAGGCCTCCAGGTTGAGGTGGACGTCGTGGAAGAGCTCGGAGCCGACGCTTACGTCTACGGCCACACCACCCTCGACGGCAAGAGCCACGACATCGTGGCCCGTGTTGACGGCCGCCGTCCTCCGATGAAGGGCGAGTCCATCTTCGTCCGTCCGCAGTCCGGCCACGTGCACCTGTTCGACACCAAGACCGGCCTCCGCCTGGGCGACTAATCCCCACCGACCCCCTAGCCTCGCTTCGCTTCGGCCAGGGAACCCTGTCGGCGTGGGCCCACCCACCGACCCCCTAGCCTCGCTTCGCTTCGGCCAGGGAACCCTGTCGGCGTGGGCCCACCAACCGACCCCCTGAAGTAGCGATAACGGCCCGACCCCCGCGTCGGGCCGTTACCGCTTTAACCCGCCCCGTAGCGGCATCGGACCAGAAGGAGAACGGCATGAACGTCACGGAACTCCTCATCCCCAAGCCTGTGCACGTCGCCGTCCTGGATGGCCGGGCTTTCACCTTGGGCGGCGCCACCCGGATCTCCGCAACCGGCGCCGCCGTGCCCGTTGCCGGGCACCTCGCGTCATTCCTGCGTCGCGCTATCGGCCACGAACTTCCGCTGGTCAGCGATTTCCGGCCCGGTGACGTGGCACTGGAGCTGACCAGAACGTTCGACGGCGGCGCTGAGGCTTACGCCCTGACTGTCACCGACGCAGGCGCACGGGTCCGGGCTGACACACCGGCCGGGCTGTTCAACGGCATCCAGACCCTCCGCCAGTTGTTCGACCCCGCCATCGAAGCCCCGCCGGACGGGCCCGCGGGAAACACGGACAGGCAACGCGACTGGACGGTCCCCGCCGTCGAAATCAAAGATGCTCCCCGCTTCCGGTACCGCGGTTTGATGCTTGACGTTGCGCGCAGTTTCTTCACCGTTGCCGAGGTTAAGGAACAAATCGACGTCATGGCGCAGCTCAAGTTCAACGCCTTGCACCTGCACCTGACGGACGACCAAGCATGGCGCATCGAGATCCATGAACCGGAGAACAACCCCTCCGGGCTGGAGTACGCCAACCTCACGGCAGTGGGCGGGGCCGTGAACCACCCTGGCGTTGGCCTCACGCCCGGTCGGACGGGTTTCTACACCCAACAGGACTACCGGGACATCCAGGCCTACGCAGCCGCCCGCAACATCACGGTGGTTCCCGAGATCGACCTCCCGGGCCACGTCAATGCAGCATTGGCAGCCGTGCCCCGGCTCAACCCTGATGGCATGGCCAAACCCATGAACGCCACGGGTGAGGTGGGGTACTCCACGCTGGACGCAGACATTCCCGCCACCTACGAGTTCGTCAGCGAGGTATTGGGGCAGGTTGCCGCCATCACGGACGGCCCATATCTGCACATCGGCGGGGACGAGGCCCACGTGACCGGCCACGAAAACTACCTCGCCATGGTCCGGGAGTTCGCAAGGATCGGCGCCGCCACCGGCAAGACCGTGGTGGGCTGGAACGAGGCGGCCGAAGCGGATCTGCCGGATGGAAGCGTGGTGCAGTACTGGTTCGGAGACTTCGGGCAAGTACTGAACAAGGCCGAACAAGGTACTGCCAAGGTCATCATGTCTCCTGCCGACCGGACGTACCTGGACCAAAAGTACGATTCCACCAGCCCCATCGGACTGTCCTGGGTTGACGGCGGCCCCTTCACCTGGTCCGAGTACTACCAGTGGAACCCCGCCCAAGGCGGCCTTGAAGACCAGCACATCCTCGGCGTCGAAGGTCCCCTATGGACCGAAACCGTCCGCGGCAACCGCCAGGCCTACTGGCTGCTGTACCCGCGTGCGGTTTCCCTCGCGGAAGTGGCGTGGTCGCCACAGGAGGCCCGAAGCCTTGGTGACTTCCGACGTCGGCTGGGCGGCTTCGGCGAGCGGCTCGCCAACCAGGGGGTCACCTTCCAGCCGGCTGCCGACGTCGAATGGTCCGCCACACCGGCCGATCCCTTCACTGAACCGAACAACACCACCGAATACGGAACAATTGAGGCATGAGCGAGCAAAACGGAGCCCAGTGGCACGACGAACCTACCGACTACGGGCAGATCGGCAAGCTCCCACGGAAGGAAGCTGCGAGCGCGCAGGACTCAACCCCGCCGGCGAGCGTTATAGGTTCGCTCAACATCACCGCAGCAGCGGCCGATCCTGAACTGCTGGACCTTCCCTGGCACATCGCCTTGGAGGACTGGCCGGCTGAATTCCTGGCAGCACTCCCCCGCGGTATTTCCCGCCACATTGTCCGGTTCGCGCACCTTGGCGGCTCCGTCATAGCCATCAAGGAAACCTCTGAGCACGTGGCCCGGCACGAATACCACATGCTCCGGAAGCTGGCCCGGCTGGACGTCCCCTGCGTTGAGCCGGTGGCGGTCATCACCGGCCGGACGACGGCGGACGGCAAACCGCTGAACCCCGTGCTGGTCACCCGGCATCTGAAGTTCTCCATGCCGTACCGCGCACTGTTCTCCCAGATGCTCCGCAAGGACACGCTGACCCGCCTCATCGATGCACAGGCGCTGCTTCTGGTCCGCCTTCACCTCATCGGTTTCTACTGGGGCGACGTGTCGCTCTCCAACACCCTCTTCCGCCGCGACGCCGGTGCATTTGCCGCCTACCTCGTGGACGCTGAAACCGGTGAGCTGTACCCGGACCTCTCCATGGGCCAACGCGAGTACGATCTGGAGATTGCCCGGGTGAATATTGCGGGCGAGCTCATGGATCTCCTGGACGGCGGCCTCATCGAGGAGAAAGTGGACCCCGTAGCTACCAGTGAACTGATCATGGACAGCTACCGGCGCCTCTGGGCCGAGCTGACGGAGAAGGAGTCCTTCGAACTCGGCGAACGCTGGCGGGTGGCGGCGCGTATCCGCAGGCTCAACGAGCTCGGCTTCGACGTCGAGGAATATGCCATCAAGACCACGGCGGACGGTTCCACGATCCAGCTGCAGCCCAAGGTGGTGGACGCCGGGCACCACCAGCGCCGGTTGCTGCGCTTGACCGGCCTGGACGCCCAGGAGAACCAGGCCCGCAGGTTGCTGAATGACATGGACCAGTTCCGTGCCGACAACAACCCCGAACTGGACGAGGAAATCAGCGCCCATGCCTGGGTCAGCCAGATCTTCGAACCGATCGTGCGGTCCATCCCCCGGCACCTGGCAGGAAAACTCGAACCCGCCGAGGTGGTCCACGAGGTCCTCGAACACCGTTGGTACATGAGCCAGAAGCAGGACCGCCACATCCCCCTCGCGGAGACGGTGCAGTCCTACATCGACACCGTCCTGCGGCACCGCCGTGACGAGGCCGCCATCATGCTGAACCCGGACACCGAGATGTTGAAGATCCTCGAAGTGGAAGTTGAAGAGTCCGGCCGGTACGACGAGGTGGAAGAATACCCCGACGCCGACGACTGAGGTCCTGGAGGGAACGCACGGCGCCCTCCGGCACCTTATGGTTCCAGGGTTTCCGCGAGCCCGGCCAACACGGGCTCGCGGCCCAGCTCTATGTGGGAGTAGGCCAGCGAGTAAGCGAGCTCGGGACGGCCGTTGAGGATCGCGTTGCACAGCTGGGTGTGTTCTTCCCGTTGGAGTTCGTTGCTGCGGTTGTGCGCCAGGCCGAAGATCCAGCGCATGCGTCCAAACAAGGGCTTCACGGACTCCATCAGGAGGCGGTTGCCTGAAAGGCGGACGATCTCCGCGTGCAGTTCCGCGCTGATGAGGACGACGTCGTCGGTACGGTCCTCGTCGATGGCAGCTTTGGATGCTTCCATGAGTTCCCCGAGGCGGCCGCCGTCGCCACCCTCGGCAACGCGGGCGGCCGCTTCCCTGGCGGCGAAGGTTTCCAGGCACAGGCGGACGTCGAAGAGCTCATTGACGTCCGTCAGGGTGAGTTGGCGTACCACCGCGCCGCGTCGCGGGAAGGTGGCCACGAACCCGTCCTGTTCCAGCCGCTGGATGGCTTCCCGGACGGGGATGCGCGAGACGCTGTACATGTCCGAGAGTTCACGTTCCCGCAGCCGGGAACCCTGGGCGAAGGACCCTGACACGATGCCTTCGAGCACCAGTTGGTATACGTACTCCGCGCGGGCCTCGTCATCGCGGACGTTGCCGTTTTCCGGACCAGCCTCTGCCACTGTGGAACTCCCCTTCATGCCGGCGCCCAACCGAGTTCGCCGGACGGCACCGGTCAGCGCTCCAACCGAGCATACACGGGTGGAAACAGCTACTCGGCGCTGGCGGTGGGAGCATCGTCCAAGGGAGTCCACCACGTCGCAGGAGGGGTCACTTTGAAACGCCGCCCGGTCACGCTGTTGGGCGTAATCCTGATGAACTGGTCCTTCTGGCCTGCTTCCCATGGGAACAGCAGGAGTCCGATGGTATCCAGGACGTCCTGCGTCAATTTCACTGCGGACGCCCTTCCTTTGGCCACCACGCTCCAGGCGACGCCGGTGTCAGGGTTGACTCCGTCCGCCTCAATGGCCACCGGAGTATCGCTGAGTGCGGCGTGGAGCTTGGTGCCTTCCCCTGTACGGAACACCAGGCTTCCGTGGTCAACTTTGTAGTTGACGGGGAAGATGTCCGGGTGGTCGTCCACCCACACGGCCAACCGGCCAACGGAAACTCCCCGCAGGAGTTCCCAGCATTCGTTCACTTCAAGGATTTCGGTCGCGGAGTTCGGTTTGTTGGTCCCAGGTGTGTTCATACGCCGAGAATACGCTGGGCACCCGGCCGCGACCAGCAGCTTTACGGAACAAGCTCAGGTGTGGAGCTTTGGCCCGGGTTGTCCTTCGCGGTTGCTTTGGGGGTTTCAATGCTCACCAGCGGCCCGCGAATCGCCAGGTATCCGGCTGCCGCCAAGACCAGCGCTTCACCCGCCATGGCCAGGAAGGGAGCCTCCCAACCGCCCGACCAGGTGTGCAGCAGCCCCGCAGCAAGAGGGCCCAGGGAGGCCAGGGCAAAGCCGAAGCCCTGGCTCATCGCGGAAAGCCGGCCGGCTGTCAACGGTCCCGCTGAACGTATGACCACCAAGGCCATGGCCAGCCCGAAGCCGGCACTCTGGACCACGCCCAGCACGCCGACCATGAAGAACTGGGCCCCGGACGGAGCTACCAGGACACCAATGAGCGCCACTGCGACGGAAAGGCCCAAACCTGGTCCCAGAACCCGAAGGACCTTGGGCTTTCCGGCCAGGACAGGAGCCAGCAGGCTCGCCGGAAGGCCGGCCAGGCTGAACCACGCCAGCAACGCTGCGGCATCCACGGAGGAGAGTCCCTCGGAGACAAGGAAAACGGCCAGCCAGGACGTGATGGCGAAGTAGAGCATTGCCTGCAACCCGAAGAACGCTGTCACGGCCCAGGCCGTGCGCTGCTTACGCAGTGGAACAACAGCATTGGGCACCACAGCACTGGGCGCGACAGCCGACGACGGCGAATCCGGCGTCAGCGCCGCAGCTTCCCCGGCCGCTGAGGTGGCATTGCCCGCTGAGGTGGCATTGCCAGCCGAGGCGGCATTCCCCGCCGAGGTGACATTGCCCGCTGCGGCCGGTGCCGACGTCGGGCCTCCTCCCGAGCGCTGTATCAGGAAGGCGCCCAACAGAGCGGGCACGGCCCATACGGCGAGTGCCCCACCGAGGCTGCCGCCCAAGGCATGTTCCAAGGGCCGGACGAGTCCGGCGCCCAAGGCTGCACCGAGTCCAAACCCCAGGGCGCAGAGGCCCGTCCACCAGCCCGTGCCGCGGTTGGTCTTGACGATCTGGGGAACCAACACGCTGGCCGTCATAATCGCCATGCCGCACAGGAAGGTTCCGGGCAAAAGGAGCGCCGGGACAGTGGCCCGCACAATGAGCGCCGCAGCCAGTACCAGCAGGGCGACTGCCACGGCGCGCCCAGCGCCGAGACGCCGGGCCAGCCAAGGCCCGATGGGCCCTGATACGCCGAAGGCAAGGACCGGGAGCGTGCCCAGGAGGGGCAGCCATTGCGGACCCAGCTGGAAGGCATCCTCGAGCTGGTTCATCACTCCGGCGATTGTGGTGATAGCTGGCCGGAGGTTGATGGACACCAGCACCAGGGCCAGCAGCACCATGACCGTCTTCAGTCTTGGACTTCTTCCCTGTACGGCTCGGCGCTTTTCTCCCACATCCATCCCCTCTTCGGTATTTTGGTATACCAAAATAGAATAGGACGCCAAGACGTCAAAGTAAACCGCTGATAAAGCGCGGCGAAACATGACCGAAAACGCAGATCGAGATTATTGGAATACCAAAAGCCTAGATGGCTAAATGGCCTTTCCGGGGTTCAGGATCCCTGCGGGGTCGAACAGCTCCTTGATCCTGCGCTGCAGTTCACGCACAGGTTCAGGCTGCTCCAGCCCCAGCCAACGGAGCTTGTATTGGCCTACTCCGTGTTCCCCGGTGATGGTCCCACCCATCTCCAGGCCTACCCGGATGGACTCATCCAGGGCCGCGTTGAGCCGCACCAAGGCGTCGGCGTCTGTAGCGTCGTCCACGCGGTCCATCCAGAACGTCGGATGCAGGTTGCCGTCGCCGGCGTGGGCTACCACCTTGAGCCGGACCCGGTGGCGGACGGCCATGGCCTCGAGCGATGCGACGAACTCCACCAGCTTCGAGCGCGGAACGGCAATGTCCTCGCCCACGCGGAACTCGTCGTCGACCTCCACGCCGCGGCTGTTGCGGCGCAGCTCTACCAACATTTCCGCTTCCGCGCTGGCTTCCATGGTGACTGTAGCGCCGCCATCGGCAAGGACCTGCCGGACCACAGCCGCCTCAGCGGCCGCCCCAAAGCCGTCGGTCTGAATCAGCAACAACGACTTCCCGCGCTTCTGCAGGTCCGAGCCGTGCAGTGCGTCCAGTTGCTCCAAGGTTCCGTTATCCAGCAACTCCATGATGGCCGGCTGCACCCGCGCTTTGCCGACCGCCAGCACCCCGGCAGCTGCGCTGCGGAAATCCTGGTAGAAAGCCGCAATGGTGTGGACCTCGTGGGGCAAGTACTTGAGGCGGACCGTCACGCCCACCACTATCCCCAATGTGCCTTCAGAGCCCACCATCAGCGCCGTGAGGTCATAGCCTGCCACGCCTTTGAACGTCTGGTGCCCGGTATGCAGGAGGGAGCCGTCTGCCATGACGACGTCCAGGGCAAGAACAGAATCACGCGTCACGCCATACTTTGCACACCTCAGGCCGCCGGCGTTCGTCGCCACGTTGCCGCCAATCGTGGACATCTTGTAACTCGCCGGGTCCGGCGCATACATGAGCCCGTGCGCAGCGGCAGCAGCGTTCAGCTCCGCGTTAATGACGCCGGGTTCGACGACGGCGGTCTCGTCATCCGGGTTCAGGTCAAGGATCCGCTTCATCCGTTCCAAGCTGAGGACGATGCAACCCCGCGTGGCGTGGGCTCCGCCCGATACGCCGGTACCGGCACCGCGTGCAACGATTGGAACCCTGTGCGCGGAGCACGTACGGACAATGTGCTGGACGTCCTGCACCGATTCAGCCCATACGACGGCGAGTGGCAAGTGACGTTCGAGCAGCGGGCCTTGGTCTGCGGAGTAGACCGTCAGTGTTGCCTCGTCCTCGGCCAGCTGGGATGGTGCCAGGCCGGATCCCAGCTGTTCCACGAAATCCCGATCCTCCGGCGCCCGTACCGCCGAAGCTTTGTCCACGGCTGCGCGGCCTCTAATGCTTTCCTCCGTGGTTCCGGAAATAGCCGTTTCATCCGCCAAGGTCGGTGTTCCTTTCGCTCATGGTCAGCCGACGCTCCATGATCAGCTCACGTTTGGTCTTGTCCTGGGGGAAGGGCTTGGACTCCCCCGTCAGTGAGAAACCATGGCGTTGATAGAAAGACAGCGCGCGGGCATTGTCCTCGTGGACGCCGAGCTCCAGCACGTGGGCCCCCAAGTCATGGGCAGCTGCATCGCAGCACGCCACCAGCAGCTCGTCAGCCAAGCCCAGCCCCCGGTATTCCGGTGCCACGTAGACGCTGATCAACACTGCGTGCAGTGAATTCCCCACCTTTTGCGGATGCGTCAGGGCTACGCGCATGAGGCCGCTGATCCGGCGGGCGGGGTTGTTTTCCTCCGCGATCAAGGTGACGCTTCCGTCTCCCGACATCGCCTTGGCCCGTTCCTGCCACTGCGCATCGGTTTGCCGCCGCGCCGCATCCAGGCTCTCGATATACGCCATGGGAGTATCGGCCAGCATTTCCAACCGCACGGCTTTCAATTGCTGCCAGTCGCCGGCAGTGAGCCGTCTGATCCCGGCCGTGGATGCACCCGCGCTAGGCAACGGCTCCGCCCATGAACCGTGAGTAGTTCGCCAGGACGCCCGGCCATCCTTCAGCGTAGGATTCGCGCGTAGCTTTGGGGTCTTCAGCGCCCTCCCAACCATCGTGCACAAGGCGCACTTCGGTTCCCCCGTCAACGGCCCTGAAGGCTACCAGAATCTCAGTAGACCAGAGCGGGGTGCTGGCAGGGTACCAACTGGTGTGGAAGGACATTGGGGGCTGCCAGTCGTCGATGGTGCCCCAGACCGACGTGCGGCCGTCCTCGGCTGTCTCGAGGATCATGTTCTCCTCAAATTCCACATGCGAGCCGGCCCCGTAGACGCTGTGTTCGGCCATGGGCCACCACAGGTGCGGGTGGTCCGTGAATCCCATGAATGCGTGCTGAATGGTGGTGGGCACCACGGTAGTGAATACCAACGGCTCCAGGTCCTCCCCACCTGCGTTGGCCGGTGTGGAGTCAGGGGTGGGGTGGCTGAAAAGACTTTCCATGACCACCAACTCTACCCGTGGTTTTCGGGGGTGGGTTTTAAATGCAGTGAGCCCCGACCGTCGTGGTCGGGGCTCACTGTGTAATTTATGTCCGGCGGTGTCCTACTCTCCCACACCCTCCCGGGTGCAGTACCATCGGCGCTGTGGGTCTTAGCTTCCGGGTTCGGAATGGGACCGGGCGTTTCCCCCACGCTATGACCGCCGTAACCTTGTTACCCGTCCCCCTGTGTGGGGGTGGGAAGTGTGTGTGGTTACAACTGTGGTGCTTGTTTAGTTGTGTTGTTGTGTTGTTGTTCCCGGGTTGTTGGTTGGGAACCACATAGTGGACGCGTGCAGTGTGTTGTGTGTGGTGTAAGTTGTTGGCCTATTAGTACCGGTCAGCTTCACGAGTCTTTAGTCCTCGCTTCCACATCCGGCCTATCAACCCAGTGGTCTGGCTGGGGGCCTCTCACACATAATGTGTTTGGAAATCTCATCTTGAAGCGAGCTTCCCGCTTAGATGCTTTCAGCGGTTATCCCATCCGAACGTAGCTAATCAGCGGTGCACTTGGCAGTACAACTGACACACCAGAGGTTCGTCCGTCCCGGTCCTCTCGTACTAAGGACAGCCCTTCTCAAATTTCCTGCGCGCGCAGCGGATAGGGACCGAACTGTCTCACGACGTTCTAAACCCAGCTCGCGTACCGCTTTAATGGGCGAACAGCCCAACCCTTGGGACCTACTCCAGCCCCAGGATGCGACGAGCCGACATCGAGGTGCCAAACCATGCCGTCGATATGGACTCTTGGGCAAGATCAGCCTGTTATCCCCGAGGTACCTTTTATCCGTTGAGCGACGGCCATTCCACAATGTACCGCCGGATCACTAGTCCCGACTTTCGTCCCTGCTTGAGATGTCTCTCTCACAGTCAAGCTCCCTTGTGCACTTACACTCGACACCTGATTGCCAACCAGGCTGAGGGAACCTTTGGGCGCCTCCGTTACTTTTTAGGAGGCAACCGCCCCAGTTAAACTACCCATCAGGCACTGTCCCTGACCCGGATCACGGGCCGAAGTTAGATGTCCAAAGTGACCAGAGTGGTATTTCAACGATGACTCCACCCGAACTGGCGTCCGGGTTTCAACGTCTCCCACCTATCCTACACAAGCCACTCCGAACACCAATACCAAACTATAGTAAAGGTCTCGGGGTCTTTCCGTCCTGCTGCGCGTAACGAGCATCTTTACTCGTACTGCAATTTCGCCGAGTTTATGGTTGAGACAGCGGGGAAGTCGTTACTCCATTCGTGCAGGTCGGAACTTACCCGACAAGGAATTTCGCTACCTTAGGATGGTTATAGTTACCACCGCCGTTTACTGGGGCTTAAATTCCCAGCTTCGCCCGCAAGGGGCTAACCGGTCCTCTTAACCTTCCAGCACCGGGCAGGAGTCAGTCCGTATACATCGTCTTGCGACTTCGCACGGACCTGTGTTTTTAGTAAACAGTCGCTTCCCCCTGGTCTCTGCGGCCCACACCCGCTCCACAAAGCAAGTCTGTATCACGGGGCAGGCCCCCCTTCTCCCGAAGTTACGGGGGCATTTTGCCGAGTTCCTTAACCATAATTCTCTCGATCGCCTTGGTATTCTCTACCTGATCACCTGTGTCGGTTTGGGGTACGGGCGGCTAAAACCTCGCGTCGATGCTTTTCTAGGCAGCATAGGATCACCGGATCCCCCCATGCGGGGGTCCCATCAGATCTCAGGATCGTGCTCGAAACACACAGGAACGGATTTGCCTATCCCTGACCCTACATCCTTGGACCGGGGCTACCATCGCCCGGCCCGGCTACCTTCCTGCGTCACACCTGTTAATACGCTTGCCTCCCGGGATCAGGTCCCAGCACCAGCCCAACCATCACACCACAAGTGGCGCAACAAGAAAGACCGGCGGTGGTTAGTATCCCCCGTTCAACATGGGCGGTTTTTCGCCGGTACGGGAATATCAACCCGTTGTCCATCGACTACGCCTGTCGGCCTCGCCTTAGGTCCCGACTTACCCAGGGCAGATTAGCTTGACCCTGGAACCCTTGATCATTCGGCGGACGGGTTTCTCACCCGTCTTTCGCTACTCATGCCTGCATTCTCACTCGTGTAGGCTCCACCGCTGGTTTACACCGCGACTTCACCGCCCACACGACGCTCCCCTACCCATCCACACCCCTGAACCACGAAGGCTAGGGTAATGCGTGAATGCCACAACTTCGGCGGTGTACTTGAGCCCCGCTACATTGTCGGCGCGGAATCACTTGACCAGTGAGCTATTACGCACTCTTTCAAGGATGGCTGCTTCTAAGCCAACCTCCTGGTTGTCTAAGCAACTCCACATCCTTTCCCACTTAGCACACGCTTAGGGGCCTTAGTTGGTGGTCTGGGCTGTTTCCCTCTCGACTATGAAGCTTATCCCCCACAGTCTCACTGCTGCGCTCTGACTTACCGGCATTCGGAGTTTGGCTGACGTCAGTAACCTTGTAGGGCCCATCGGCCATCCAGTAGCTCTACCTCCGGCAAGAAACACGCAACGCTGCACCTAAATGCATTTCGGGGAGAACCAGCTATCACGGAGTTTGATTGGCCTTTCACCCCTACCCACAGCTCATCCCCTCCATTTTCAACTGAAGTGGGTTCGGTCCTCCACGACGTCTTACCGTCGCTTCAACCTGGCCATGGGTAGATCACTCCGCTTCGGGTCTAGATCACGCCACTGAACACGCCCTGTTCAGACTCGCTTTCGCTACGGCTTCCCCACACGGGTTAACCTCGCGACGTAACACTAACTCGCAGGCTCATTCTTCAAAAGGCACGCCATCACACCCATACAACCCCGAAGGGCTGCAGATGCTCTGACGGATTGTAAGCACACGGTTTCAGGTACTGTTTCACTCCCCTCCCGGGGTACTTTTCACCTTTCCCTCACGGTACTGGTCCGCTATCGGTCATTAGGAAGTATTTAGGCTTATCAGGTGGTCCTGACAGATTCACACGGGATTTCTCGGGCCCCGTGCTACTTGGGATCCTCTCCAAAGGCGGTGCCACACATTACGGTTACGGGACTCACACCCTCTCTGGCCGGCCTTTCAAGACCGTTCACCTATACGCACACCCACACCCCACCGGTCCGGCAGAACCAGCACGGAAAGTCCCACAACCCCGCCCACGCAACGCCCGCCGGCTATCACACATGGAACGGTTTAGCCTCATCCGCGTTCGCTCGCCACTACTAACGGAATCACTCTTGTTTTCTCTTCCTGCGGGTACTGAGATGTTTCACTTCCCCGCGTTCCCCCCACGCACCCTATGAATTCAGGCACGGGTCACACAATCACCTTGCAGCGTTGTGCGGGGTTTCCCCATTCGGACATCCTGGGATCACCGCTCGGTTATCAACTCCCCCAGGCTTATCGCAGATTCCTACGTCCTTCTTCGGCTCCTAATGCCAAGGCATCCACCGTGCGCCCTTAAAAACTTGACCACACAAAACCACAACCCAAACAGGCTGCGGCTGATGCACTCAATCAATTCGAGAGAACCACGACCACAAAAGGGCCAGGTTCATTCATCAAAGAAATTGCTAGAACACACAACCCACACCCCCAAAAGAGTGCAGGACCATGTGTCCAGATGCTCGCGTCCACTATGTAGTTCTCAAACAACAACCCCGTCAACCACACCCACCCCACACAAACACGAGGGGGTGCCGGCCGCAGGAACAACAAGAAACACCAAGGATTCCCTGCATTGCTGCAAAAAGGCCCTGTTGCCTCAGGACCCAACAGTGCGCCAAACACAACCCGGCAACCAACACCCCGGACCGCTTTCCCAACAACCCCCCACACACAAAAGTGCGAAAAGAGGGCCGCCGTACTCACGCCAGGACACCACCACCAACAGGCCATGCCAAAAAACTTGATTTGCTGATATTCCACCCATGAGCACCCACCGCAGAACAGACGCCTGCGCAATGGGCAACACTGACAACCCCGGAACCCGCCCATGCAGGCAGACCCGGACGCCGTTAGCAGCTCCTTAGAAAGGAGGTGATCCAGCCGCACCTTCCGGTACGGCTACCTTGTTACGACTTAGTCCCAATCGCCGGTCCCACCTTCGACGGCTCCCCCCACAAGGGTTAGGCCACCGGCTTCGGGTGTTACCAACTTTCGTGACTTGACGGGCGGTGTGTACAAGGCCCGGGAACGTATTCACCGCAGCGTTGCTGATCTGCGATTACTAGCGACTCCGACTTCATGGGGTCGAGTTGCAGACCCCAATCCGAACTGAGACCGGCTTTTTGGGATTAGCTCCACCTCACAGTATCGCAACCCTTTGTACCGGCCATTGTAGCATGCGTGAAGCCCAAGACATAAGGGGCATGATGATTTGACGTCGTCCCCACCTTCCTCCGAGTTGACCCCGGCAGTCTCCTATGAGTCCCCGGCCGAACCGCTGGCAACATAGAACGAGGGTTGCGCTCGTTGCGGGACTTAACCCAACATCTCACGACACGAGCTGACGACAACCATGCACCACCTGTAAACCGGCCGCAAGCGGGGCACCTGTTTCCAGGTCTTTCCGGTCCATGTCAAGCCTTGGTAAGGTTCTTCGCGTTGCATCGAATTAATCCGCATGCTCCGCCGCTTGTGCGGGCCCCCGTCAATTCCTTTGAGTTTTAGCCTTGCGGCCGTACTCCCCAGGCGGGGCACTTAATGCGTTAGCTACGGCGCGGAAAACGTGGAATGTCCCCCACACCTAGTGCCCAACGTTTACGGCATGGACTACCAGGGTATCTAATCCTGTTCGCTCCCCATGCTTTCGCTCCTCAGCGTCAGTTACAGCCCAGAGACCTGCCTTCGCCATCGGTGTTCCTCCTGATATCTGCGCATTTCACCGCTACACCAGGAATTCCAGTCTCCCCTACTGCACTCTAGTCTGCCCGTACCCACTGCAGAACCGGAGTTGAGCCCCGGTCTTTCACAGCAGACGCGACAAACCGCCTACGAGCTCTTTACGCCCAATAATTCCGGATAACGCTTGCGCCCTACGTATTACCGCGGCTGCTGGCACGTAGTTAGCCGGCGCTTCTTCTGCAAGTACCGTCACCCCCAAAGAGGGCTTCTTCCCTACTGAAAGAGGTTTACAACCCGAAGGCCGTCATCCCTCACGCGGCGTCGCTGCATCAGGCTTTCGCCCATTGTGCAATATTCCCCACTGCTGCCTCCCGTAGGAGTCTGGGCCGTGTCTCAGTCCCAGTGTGGCCGGTCACCCTCTCAGGCCGGCTACCCGTCGTCGCCTTGGTAGGCCATTACCCCACCAACAAGCTGATAGGCCGCGAGTCCATCCAAAACCACAAAAAGCTTTCCACCCCCCACCATGCGATGAGGAGTCATATCCGGTATTAGACCCAGTTTCCCAGGCTTATCCCAGAGTCAAGGGCAGGTTACTCACGTGTTACTCACCCGTTCGCCACTAATCCCCGGCGCAAGCACCGGATCATCGTTCGACTTGCATGTGTTAAGCACGCCGCCAGCGTTCATCCTGAGCCAGGATCAAACTCTCCGTTCAAAAACAAAAAACGAAACACAACCACCCCCACCGGAAATCACGGCAAGAAGCAGCTGCAAATCTGAAACCAGCTGAAAACCAAACCACCACACACGGGGGTGCGCAATGGCCCGGCAAAAATTCAACCAATCAAAAAACAATCGGTATCAACAAACTTGGCACACTATTGAGTTCTCAAACAACAGGTCACTAATCCAAAGCAGTACCACCACCAACCACAACGGCCAGCAGATCGCTCCGGAGCAACTTTTCAAACTTACCCGCTGAACTCCTCCGAGTCAAATCGGCGATCCTGACGTCATTTTTCACCTTGCGGCTACTTGATGTTTTCCTTGCGGTAACTTGTCAGATCGCGATCTCCGCTCGGGGACCAGCGCGGGAATTAACTATACCCCCGCTTCACCCAGAACGCAAAGCGTCCGCGGGCACCGGTCCCGCTCCGGCGGAAATCCCTGCAAACTCAAGGAAAAGGACCCGCATCCATCGGATGAGGGTCCTTCTCCATCACGCAGTACGTCCAGTCACCGCGGACCTGGGTCGCGATGAACGGGACAAGCGCGACTGTCCTACTCAGCCACCATGAACCACGAAGCGCCCAGCGGCGGGAGCGTAACCTTCAGTGCAGCTGGTTGACCATCCGCACCCGGAGTGGTCGCTTCCAGGACGCCGTTGTTCACGACTCCCGAACCGCCGTAGCTTTCGGCATCGGTGTTCACCACTTCGGTCCACTCACCGGCGGACGGCACCCCAAGAACGTAGTCCTGGTGCGGGGCGCCGGAGAAGTTGACTGCACAGACGACGGCTTTGCCTTCACGGTCGTACCGGATGAAGGAGAGGACGTTGTGTTGGGCATCCCCGCCGTTGATCCACTGGAATCCGGCAGGGTCATTGTCCTGCACATGCAGTGCCGGGGTAGCCGCGTACAGCTCGTTGAGGTCCTTGATCAGCAACTGCAGCCCACGGTGCGCGGGGATGTCGGCAAGGAACCAATCCAGGCCGTACTGTTCCGACCACTCGGCTTCCTGGCCGAATTCCGTGCCCATGAAGATGAGCTGCTTGCCCGGGTGTGCCCACTGGTACGCAAAGAAGGCACGCAGGTTGGCCAGCTGCTGCCACCGGTCGCCCGGCATCTTGCGCAGCATGGAACCCTTCCCGTGCACTACCTCGTCATGGCTGATGGGCAACAGGAAGTTCTCCGAGAAGGCGTACACCAAGGAGAACGTGATGGTGCCGTGATGCCATTGGCGGTTGATCGGATCCTCGGCGATGTACTTGAGCGAGTCGTGCATCCAGCCCATGTTCCATTTGAGCCCGAAGCCGAGGCCGCCGTGGTTGGTCGGTGCCGTCACGCCGGGGAAGGCAGTGGATTCTTCGGCGATTGTCACGGCTCCCGGATGGGTCTTGTACACCGTGGCGTTGACTTCCTGCATGAAGGAAATCGCTTCGAGGTTCTCGCGGCCGCCAAACTTGTTGGGCCGCCACTGCCCCTCTTCCCGTGAGTAGTCCAGGTAGATCATGGAGGCGACCGCATCGACGCGGAGACCGTCAATGTGGAATTCGTCCAGCCAGTAGAGGGCGTTGGCCACCAGGAAGTTGCGGACCTCGCGCCGGCCGAAGTCGAAGATCAGCGTTCCCCAGTCCGGGTGCTCCCCCAGCGCAGGATCCGAATGTTCGTAGAGCGGTTGGCCGTCGAACTGGGCAAGTGCCCACGAGTCCTTCGGGAAGTGCGCGGGAACCCAGTCCAGCAGCACGCCGATCCCGGCTTGGTGGAGGGAGTCCACCAGGAAGCGGAATTCATCGGGATGGCCGAACCGCGAGGTGGGGGCAAAGTAGGACGTGACCTGGTAGCCCCATGAACCACCGAAGGGGTGTTCGGCTACCGGCATGAACTCCACGTGGGTGAACCCGAGCCACTTGACGTAGTCCACCAGCTCCTTGGCCAGTTCCTTGTAGCCAAGGCCCAAACGCCACGACCCAAGGTGTACCTCGTAGACGCTCATCGGGGAGTTATGCGGATCCTTGGCGGCACGCGCAGCCATCCACTCCGAATCTTTGAAGCGGTAGCTGGAATCGACCACGCGGGACGCAGTCAGCGGCGGGACCTCGGTTCCGAAAGCAAGGGGGTCTGCCTTCTCCACCCAGTGCCCGGACCGGGTCAGAATCTCGAATTTGTAGCACGCCCCTGCTACAACGCCCGGAATGAAGACTTCCCACACACCGGATGAGCCCAGCGAGCGCAGCGCATGCTGCCGGCCGTCCCAGCCATTGAAATCACCGATGACCCGCACAGCCTGCGCATTGGGAGCCCACACGGCGAAGGACACGCCATGCACATCGCCCAAGGACGTGCGGTAGTTCTGGATATGCGCGCCCAGAACGTCCCAGAGGCGCTCGTGCCGTCCCTCGCCAATCAGGTGCAGATCCACTTCTCCCACCGTGGGCAGGTAGTGGTAAGGGTCATCAACGGTGACGGAATCGGCGTCGTACTCCACTTCCAGACGGTAGTCCGGCACGTGGCCGGGCTGGAGCGGCTCCAGGACCGCCACCCACACACCATGGGCTTCGTGTTCCATGGGGGTGCGCCCGGCCTCGGTCACCACTGTTACCGACTTGGCCAGGTGCTTGACCGAGCGGACGGTGACGTGGCCGTGGTCGTCAAGGTGTGCGCCCAGGACCGAGTGGGGCGCGTGGTGGGCGCCGGCTGCCACACGGGCCAAGGTCTCGGCGTCCACCTGCCGGGGAACGCGGGGCCGTTCGGTGCGTGCAGAGCCAGTCATGTCATTACCTTCCGCTGTAGCCGCGGGCGTGCCGCGGTCCGTGTTATCAAGGATGTGCCGTGCCGCGTTGACCGGGATGGCTAACCAATCCGGCCGGTTCCGCAACTCATAGACCACCTCGTACAAGGCCTTGTCCAGCCACAATGCCACAAAGAGCGGTGAGCTGCGGTCAATGGCTCCGGGATTGACTTCCGCGTACCCGGCCAGGAAGGCCTCGGCGCAGTCATCCACCCAGGAGTCGGGCACTGCAGCTTCCGCGTTTTCGCGGATTGCCGCTCCTGCGGCGTAGTCGAAGGAGCGCAGCATCCCCACGACGTCCCGCAACGGGAGGTCCGGCATATTGCGTTCGTCGATGGTCCGGAGCGGCTCGCCTTCGAAATCGAGGATGGCCCAGCGTCCCGGCTTCCCTCCGGCCTCCGGAACCCGGAGAATCTGGCCGAGGTGGAGGTCGCCGTGGACGCGTTGCAGCTGGCCTACGGCGTTGTCGTCGAGGGTCGCCAACAGCTCTTCAAGCCTTTGGTCGTAAGGCCCGACGGCGGTTGCCGCCTCAGCCCACGAGGCCCGGACCCGCCGTGCGAGCGTTGCGATGATCGCCGGGCCCTTTTCCTGGCCGGGGAAAGTCCCAAAGGTCCCGGCCAGCCTCGCATGGACCGTGGCGGTGGCAGCACCGAGCCCGTGGGCTTCGGCCGTGAAGTCGGTGCCGGAACCCGCTGCCTCTACGGCCAGTCGCCAGGCGTCCTGTCCCCCGCGGAGGAATTCGTGGGCAACCGTGAGTTCGCCTCCCGCAGCCTCACCCTGCGCGTGCCACGAACCGGTGATCCAGCCGAGGGTTGCCGGAACTTCCCCGGTTTCGGCGGCGGTCAGGGCCGCGCCCAGCTCCACTTCCGGGTTCTTCCCGGCCGCGAGCACCCGGAAGATCTTCACGATGGACGCTGAGTCACCGTCGTCCACGATCACGGACGTATTGGACTGTTCACCGGAGAGCACCTTCACGGACGTCGGGTTGTCCGGCAGGGTCAGGCGGCCGGCGGCGAGGTGGCCGCGTGCTGCCCCCTCTCCCGCTGTGCTTTCGGCGCGCATGAGTTCCAGCCAACCCTTGATGAAGGCTTCATCGAAGGCAGCGTCGTACACCAGCCGGAGCCCACCCCCGGGCTGCGTCACCTCACCGATAAGAGCTTCGGGGGCGTCCGCCAGCGGTTGGCCGTGGAAGCTCAACGGAACCTGCACGACGTCGGTCCGCGGGCCGCCGTCGGCCGTCTTGTAGGTGACGGCAAGCAGCAGGACTTCCACTGCATCCGCCCCGCCCGGTTCCGGGAGGGCGAAACCACCTACACGCTCCAGGTCGAATTCCGGACTCTTGACCGGAAACCAGCGCCTCGTGGGGAGCCAGCCGCGCAGAAGGCTTTCAATTGAGGGGTCCAACGTTCCCTTGCTCATCTCACCCTTTCGTCGACACCACTGGGATCGCCTGCGTCATAGGCGACGAGGGATTGGAAAATGCGGAGCGGAGCCTTAGCCAGTAGAAGGCGTGGCTCCCCAACATCACAGTCAGCTGGCCGTTATCACCCACGGCCGGGAAGGGCTGGCCGCCAAAGATGTCCCTGAAGCCGCGGCCGGCGAACTCAGGGAGGTCCAGGGCGGCCGCTACGGGATGCTGCGAAAGATTGAAGACGCACAGAATCGTCTGTGCCGTTTCCCCTTCCTCATTTCCCGGAGCAAGTTCCCGGACGTACGCCAGCACGGCCTCGTGGTCGGCCTCGATGTGGCGGAAGTTGCCCAGCCCGAACACCGGATGGTTCTTCCGGACGCTCAGGATCTGGCGCGTCCAGCGCAACAGCGAGCCGGAATGGGCGGCCTGGGCCTCCACGTTGGCCATGGCGAAGTTGTAAACCAGCGACTGGATGATCGGCAGGTAGAGCTTGCCGGGGTCTGCGTTGGAGAATCCTGCGTTGCGGTCCGGGTTCCACTGCATCGGCGTGCGCACGGCGTCGCGGTCATCGAGCCAGATGTTGTCACCCATCCCGATTTCGTCGCCGTAGTAGAGGAACGGACTGCCCGGCAGGGAGAGCAGAAGGGCGTTGATTAATTCGATTTCGGCCCGGGAGTTGTCCAGCAACGGTGCCAGCCGGCGTCGGATACCGATGTTGGCCCGCATCCGGGGATCCGGGGCGTACCAGCCGAGCATCGCTGCCCGCTCGTCGGACCTCACCATTTCCAAGGTCAGTTCGTCGTGGTTGCGGAGGAAGGTGCCCCACTGCGCTCCCCGCGGAATCCTGGGTGTATCCCGCAAGGTCTCGATGATCGGGGCGGCCTTCTGGTCACGCAGCGCGTAGTACAGCCTGGGCATGATGGGAAAGTGGAACGCCATGTGGCATTCGGGTGCTTCCTCGGTTCCGAAGTACTCCACCACTTCATGCGGGGGCTGGTTTGCCTCGGCGATGATCACCCGGCCCGGGTAGCTTTCGTCCACCATCCGCCTCAGGTCCTGCAGGAAGGTGTGGGTCTGCGGAAGGTTCTCGCAGTTGGTGCCCTCTTCCTCATAGAGGTAGGGAATGGCATCTGCCCTGAAGCCGTCGATCCCCTGGTCCAGCCAGAAACGGACAACATCGTGCAGGGCGTCGATGACGGCCGGGTTCTCGAAGTTCAGGTCCGGCTGGTGGCTGAAGAAGCGGTGCCAGAAGAATTGCCGGCGGATGGGGTCAAAAGTCCAGTTGGATTCTTCGGTGTCCACGAAGATGATCCGTGCGTCCTGGTACTTCTCGTCGGTGTCGCTCCACACATAGAAATCTCCGTAAGGGCCGGTGGGGTCCTTACGGGATTCCTGGAACCAGGGGTGCTGGTCCGAAGTGTGGTTCAGCGGAAGGTCGATGATGACCCGAACGCCGCGGGCATGCGCTTCGGCCACCAGGCGCTTGAAATCGCTGATGGTCCCGAACTCGTCCAGCACTGAGGTGTAGTCGGCAATGTCGTAACCGCCGTCACGCAACGGCGATTGGAAGAACGGCGGCAGCCACAGGCAATCGACGCCCAGCCATTGCAGGTAGTCCAACTTGTCGATCAGGCCCTGGAAGTCACCGGAGCCGTCACCGTTGGCATCCGCAAAGGCCCGAACCAGTACCTCGTAGAACACAGCTTTGCGGTACCAGTGTGGATCATGCTGGAGACCGGGAGCGTTCAGCTCGAAGGTGTTCTTCGGAGTGAAGTACTGGCTCGGGTTTTGCGGAGAAAAACTCACTAAGGCTGCCTCCGGATGCTGAGCACGTGGGCCGGCTCAACGTGGGCGTCCAGCCGGACGTAGTTGTGTTCGCCCCATTCCCAGCTTTGTCCGCTGATGAGGTCGTCCACCCAGTAACGGCCCTCGTCGTTGAAGTCTCCGGGATCGAGCTGCAGTGCAGCGAGGTCCAGCGAAACCGTGCTCTCCCGCGTGCTGTGCGGATCCACGTTGACCACCACGATCAAAGTGTCCTTGCGGCCGTCCGGCAACGTCTTGTGCTTGGAGTACACAACGGTTGCATCGTCCGTGCTCCGGTGCAATGTCAGGTTCTGCAAATCGCCCAGGGCCGGGTGGTCCTTGCGGATGGTGTTGAGCCTGGTGATGTAGGGGGCCAGCGTGTGGCCGGACGCCGCAGCACCCTCCCAGTCACGTGCCTTGTACTCGTACTTTTCGTTGTCGATGTACTCTTCCGCACCGGGCCTGGCAACGTGCTCATACAGCTCGTAGCCGGCATAGACGCCCCATAGCGGGCTGGCGGTGGAGGCGAGGACGGCACGGATCTTGAAAGCCGCCGGGCCGCCGTACTGCAGGTACTCGGTGAGGATGTCCGGGGTGTTCACGAAGAAGTTCGGGCGGAAGAACGCCGGGGTCTCGTGGCTGACCTCGTGGAAGTACTCCTCGATTTCTGTCTTGGTGTTCCTCCACGTGAAGTACGTGTACGACTGCTGGAATCCTGCCCGTCCCAGGGCGTGCATCATGGGCGGCCGGGTGAACGCCTCCGCGAGGAAAACCACCTCGGGATTGCGCTTGTTGATCTTTCCGATCAGCCATTCCCAGAACCAGACAGGCTTGGTGTGCGGATTGTCCACGCGGAAAATCTTCACGCCGTGGCTGATCCACAACTGGACGATGCGCAGGATTTCCTTGGAGAGGCCGGCGGGGTCATTGTCGAAGTTGAGGGGGTAGATGTCCTGGTACTTCTTCGGCGGGTTTTCCGCGTAGGCAATGGAGCCGTCCACGCGGGTGGTGAACCATTCCGGATTCGACTCGACCCATGGGTGGTCTGGAGCGGCCTGCAGGGCCAGGTCCAGTGCCACCTCAAGGCCAAGCTCATTGGCACGCGCAACGAACGCGTCGAAGTCCTCGAAAGTCCCCAGATCAGGATGGATGGCGTCGTGGCCTCCGTCCTTGGAACCGATGGCCCACGGCGAGCCGGGATCCTGCGGGCCCGGTGTCAAGGTGTTGTTGCGGCCCTTCCGGTGCTGGAAACCAATGGGGTGGATGGGCGGCAGGTAGATGACGTCGAACCCCATCCCGGCAACGGCGTCCAGCCGCCGGGCCGCGGTGCGGAAGTTGCCGGAAGTCCATACGCCGGTGGCGTGGTCCAGCACCGCACCTTCGGAGCGGGGGAAGAATTCGTACCACGAGCCACGGCCGGCAAGGTCCCGTTCCACCTTGAGCGGGAACTGCTCGGAAACCGTCACCAGTTCACGGATGGGAACACGCCCGACGGCGGCCAGCACCTCGCGGCTGAAACCGGCGGCAAGGCGCTCCTCGGGTGACTTGGTGGTATCCGCCAGCACGACTGACGCGGCACGCAAGGTGCGCTTTTCCGCGGCGCTGCGTCCGGCGTCGTCCCCTGCCGCCTCGGCGAGGAGCACGGAACCTTCAGTGAGCATGAGCTCGACGTCGATCCCGGCGGCAACCTTCACCTCGGCGTTGTGGTGCCACGTGCCGTACCGGTCGTGCCAGGCTTCGATGACGAACGACCAGGCTCCCACACCGGTGGGGGTCAGGTGGCCCTCCCAGCGGTCCAGACCCTTCCAGCGTTCCTCCTGGGAAGGGGCCAGCCGGACCCGCTGGCGTTCCTTGCCCCTGGGATCCAGGAGCACAGCGGAAACGCCGAGCTGATCATGTCCTTCCCGGAATACCGTGGCAGAAACCCGGAGGTCTTCCCCGGGCAATGCCTTTGCCGGGAAACGGCCCCCGTCCACCACCGGCTGGACAGCCGTGATGGGGAACCGGCCGAAGCGAAGTCCGTCGGTGATGTCCGTTTTTGTCTTGGATTTCAGAGCGGTGCTGGTTCGCTGGATATTCGTCACAAGCACGACGTTACTGACAAAAATCACAGAATGCTAAGCACACGACCTATATTCGGCGCGCTCATGTCTTTTACCTAAAAGAAACCCAAAGCGGTTCCGACTGTCATGGGAGTCGGTTAGTGTGGCGCTCGTGAAGGCAATCCGAAGGTTTACAGTCCGTACCGTCCTCCCTGAGCCCATCAGGCCATTAGCCCGTTTGGCAACGAACTTGCGTTGGTCATGGCACCGGCCCACGCGGGAACTTTTTGCAGGGCTCAACCCTGCGCTGTGGGAAGACGCGCAGCATGATCCCATTGCCTTGCTTGGGTCCATCAGCCGGGAACAGCTTCAGGACCTGGCCGCGGACGGAGAGCTCGTGGCGCGCGTGCAGGAAGCCGCGGCGGACTTGGACCGTTACCTCAGCGAGCCGCGCTGGTACCAAAGCCTGGGCGACGACGCGCCCAAGTGCATCGCCTATTTCTCCCCCGAATTCGGCATCACCGAGGTACTCCCGCAGTACTCCGGCGGCCTCGGCATCCTTGCCGGCGACCACCTCAAAGCCGCATCCGACCTCGGCGTCCCGCTGATCGGCGTCGGCCTCCTCTACCAGGCCGGCTACTTCAAGCAGTCACTCTCCCGCGATGCCTGGCAGCAGGAAACGTACCCCGTCCTGGACCCTGACGGGCTGCCCCTGACACTCCTGCGCCACCCCGCAAAGGACGGCGGCCAGGGCAAGGCCGTGCAGATTTCCCTGCCGCTGCCCAACGGACGCGAGCTGCATGCGCACGTCTGGCGTGCCGACGTCGGACGCGTGCCCCTGCTGCTGCTGGACTCCAACGTACCCTCCAACGACGAAGCCGCCCGCGGCATCACGGACCGCCTGTACGGCGGAGGCGGCGACCACCGCCTCCAGCAGGAGCTCCTGCTCGGCATGGGCGGCGTGAAGGCCCTGCGCGTCTACCAGGAACTGACCGGCACGCCCGCGCCGGAAGTCTTCCACACCAACGAAGGCCACGCCGGGTTCCTCGGTATTGAGCGGATCCAGGAAGCCATGTCCGATCCCGCTGATCCGCTCAGCTGGGAAGAGGCACTCGCCGCCGGCCGCGCCTCCACCGTCTTCACTACCCACACACCGGTGCCCGCGGGGATCGACCGCTTCGAAGCGGTCCAGATCAAGCACTTCTTCGAAGGGGGCCTCGCCCCTGCCGTCCCGGTGGAACGGATCCTGGAGCTCGGCCGGGAAAACTACGACGGCGGCAACCCTGCGGTTTTCAACATGGCCGTCATGGGCCTGCGCCTGGCGCAGCGCGCCAACGGCGTAGCGAAGCTTCACGGCGTTGTTTCCCGCCAGATGTTTGCAGGCCTGTGGCCGGGATTCGACCACTCCGAGGTGCCCATCGCCTCCGTCACCAACGGCGTCCACGTTCCTACCTGGGTGGACCCGCGGATCTCCTCCCTTGTCCGCAGCCAGTTCGGCGCGGAAGCCGAAGCGATGGGGCGCTGGGACCTCGCCTACAACGTCAGTGACGAGGATGTGTGGGCACTTCGCCGCGAACTCCGCGTCCAGCTGATCGAGGATGTCCGCCGCCGCCTGCGCGCCTCCTGGAAGAAGCGGGGCGCCGCCGACGCCGAACTCGGCTGGACCGCGAAAGTCCTGGATCCGGACGTGCTGACCATCGGCTTCGCCCGCCGTGTTCCCACTTACAAGCGCCTCACCCTGATGCTGCGCGACCCCAAGCGGCTCAAGGCCCTGCTCCTTGACCCGAAGCACCCCATCCAGTTGGTCATCGCGGGCAAGTCGCACCCAGCGGACGATGCGGGCAAGAAAATGATCCAGGACCTGGTCCGGTTCACGGACGACCCCGAAGTGCGCCACAGGATCGTCTTCCTGCCCAACTACGACATCGCCATGGCGCGAACCCTGTTCCCGGGATGCGACGTCTGGCTCAACAACCCCCTCCGCCCCCTGGAGGCGTGCGGCACGTCCGGGATGAAGGCGGCCATCAACGGCTCGTTGAACCTGTCCGTGTTGGACGGTTGGTGGGACGAAATGTACGACGGCGAGAACGGCTGGGCGATCCCCACGGCCAACAACGGCGCCTCAGCCGACCAACGTGACGACATCGAAGCCGCAGCCCTCTACGAACTCCTCGAAACCCAGGTGGCACCCCGCTTCTACGGCACCACCGTGTCCCAAGGTGCCGGGGCGGCAGGACCTTCCGAGTCCAGCACGGAGAAGATCCCCACCCACTGGGTTTCGATGATCAAGCACACCCTGGCCAACCTCGGTCCTGCTGTCTCCGCCGAACGCATGCTCCACGACTACGTCAACAACCTCTACTGCCCGGCAGCCGTGTCCGGGCGGAGGGCCTCCGCAGACTCCTACCGGGAGGCGAAGGAACTCGCCGCCTGGACCACCAAGGTCCGGAACGCCTGGCCCGAGGTTGTAGTGGAACACGTCGATTCGGTGGGCCTCTCCGAGGAACCCCAAGTAGGCGACACCCTCCAGGTCAACGCGTACATCGCCCTGAACAACCTCGCACCCGAAGACGTCGCCGTGGAGGTGGCCTTCGGACGGGCCGAGGAAAGCGATGAACTCGAAGACATTGTGGTTGCCGAACTGGACCCGAAGGAAGACCTCGGCCACGGACGCCATCTCTTCCACGGATCACTGGTCATCAACCGCTCAGGCTCCTTCGGCTACACCGTTCGGGTGTTCCCGAAGCATTCGGCGTTGGCTTCCAAGGCTGAACTTGGGTTGATCGCGAACGCTTAGTCCTGGTTCAGCCGCCGCTGGGCGGCCGCAATCCTCGGCGCACTGGCTCGTTCCTCGCCTTTGACGTGCGCTGCCGGATCACGGCCGCCCAGTGGGCTTTAAACGATGACCAAGGTTAGGATCCACCAGGCCGTTTGCGCTTTAGTGCTGGAAGACGGCGATCACTGCCAGGTCGCGGCCGGCGTAGCGCTCTGCGTCTTGGAGGATTTCGCAGACCACCCCGAATGAGCGGTCCGTCCGGTAAGCCGCGGGGACCTGCCAGATCATGGTGACCGGAGCATCGCCATCCTCCGACAGGGAATCGGCGAAGTCATGCAGGGAGTCATTGAGGGCATCCAGGTTCACGCCGTAGTACTCAGGGAAATCCAGGACCTGGCCGAAGACCTCGAGGACGGCCTTCTTGGTGTCCGCGGGGGGCACCAGGATAGTGCGGCGGCCTGCGTCGGAAACCTGCTCCTGCAGTTCTTCGAGCGTCCAGGTGTCAGCTGAGTAGATCTTCATGGGCTCCTACTTGTCCTCGACGATGAACTTGAACGATTCGTAGTGGTCCGCGGTGTAGTACTTGGCTGCGTCCCTGCCCACCACTATGCGCCGTTCTCCGCGGTTGGACTTGCCCGGCGTCGGCACCGTGTACTCCTTATAGAAGCCGCTTCCCTTCTTGGGCAGGAGTCCTTCGAAGTTACCGAAGTTTCCGTCATCTTCCCGGTACGGGTAGGGACCGCCCTTCGCGATGAGGACAAGGGTCTGCCGTGCTTCCTTGGGCAACTGGGAGGCGTTGACGGCCGGCAGTCCGGAAGGATTCTCCGGTGCCCGGCCAGCAGCAGGAGGCGCCGACGTCGTACTTACCGCGGTGCCGGGTGACTCCCCAGGTGCCGTTGGCGCCTGCTGGCCGCTCACCATGGCGACAACCAGCACGACGACGGCGATCACCAAACCTGCGAACGCCGCCAGCCTGCTGCGTTTCATGCCGGGAACTCCTCAGGTTTCAGGTGCGGTAAACGTTGATGGTGTTGGCATGCAGGATATCCCGTTCACCGGACGCTACCAGCGCACCCTTACGGCGTTCATGGAGCACTGACGTGGTGAAACGGAGCTCGAACATACGTTTCCCGACGCCCGTCTCGCTCAAAATCTCCGGCAGGACCATCCGAACGTCATGGTTGCTGCCGTTGATCACGATCAAGCCGCGCACTTGGCTGTCCTCGTCACCCATCAGAAGTTGGACACACCGGACGCCGGGATCGTTCCAGCGGGCCGGGGTCATGCGTTTGCCGTTGTCATCAAACCACTGAAGGCTGGAGTCGTCGGCCATCGCCGGGAAGCTCTCAGGCTGCTGGCTCAGGAACCATCTCCGAAGGCGGACCAACTCGCGGGTGGTCCGGAACAGTGAGTGGGCCTCGTGGGTGCGGCTCCAGTCCAACCAGGCAGTGGGGTTGTCCTGGCAGTAGGCGTTGTTGTTCCCATGCTGCGTCCGCCCTAGTTCATCACCGGCTGTGATCATCGGAACGCCAATGGACAGCAAAAGGGTAGCCATGAGGTTGCGGACTGACAGGGCGCGGGCAGCAACGATCGCCTCGTTCTCGCTGCGGCCTTCGAAGCCATGGTTGTAGCTGCGGTTATCGCCGTGGCCGTCCCTGTTTTGCTCGCCGTTGTCTTCGTTGTGCTTACGGTCGTAGCTGACGAGGTCCGCAAGGGTGAAGCCGTCGTGGGCCGTGACGAAATTTACCGACGCCAGACGCGTCCTGCCTGAAGCGGCAAACAGCTCCTGGGAACCGGCCATGATCTGCGCGAGCTTCGCCACTGACCCGCCGTGGCCGCCGGCCTCGATGGCTGCGCGGTCGGAAAGCCAGAAGTTGCGGACGCCGTCGCGGAAATGGTCATTCCAGTCAGCCCAGCCGCGGGGGAACCGTCCAGTCTGCCAACCGCCGAAACCGACGTCCCACGGCTCGGCAATCAGCTTGACCGAGGACAGCACGGGATCTTCCGCGATCGCGCGCAGGAACGGGTGGTTCGGGTCGTATTCGTTTCCGGAATCGCGGCAAAGCGTCACAGCGAGGTCGAAACGGAAGCCGTCCACGTGGAAGTCGTTGACCCAGTAGCGCAACGAGTCCAAAGCCAGGTCCACCACAACGGGATCACTGAAGTCCAGTGTGTTGCCGCAGCCGGTGGTGTCCAAGTAGCGGCCGTGGGCATCGTGGCGGTAGTACCGTTTCTCCGCCAGTCCGCGGAAGCTGATGGGAGGCCCGTCCGGTCCGGCCTCGGCTGTGTGGTTGTAGACCACATCCAGGAGCACCTCGATCCCGGCAGCGTGGAGCAGCTTGACCATGCCTTTGAGTTCATCCTGGACCGCATGAGGCCCTGCGTTCCGCGCAGCTTCGGTGGCGTAGGAGGACTGCGGTGCGAAGAAAGCTATGGTGTTGTAGCCCCAGTAGTTGGTCAGGCCAAGGTCCTGAAGGTGCGACTCATCCAGGTGGAAGTGGATCGGAAGCAGCTGCACGGCCGTCACACCCAGTTCCGTCAGGTGCTGGATCATCACGGGATGGGCCATGCCTGCATATGTTCCACGCAGGTGCTCGGGGATGTCCGGGTGCAACATCGTCTGGCCGCGGACATGGGCCTCGTAGATGACCGTGTTCCGCAGCGGAGTCCGCGGCGTGGCGTCATCTCCCCAGTCAAAGTCACGGTCCATATGCACGCTCGTCAGGAATTCGCCCCGCTGGTCCACGGCGCGGCCGTAAGGGTCAAGCAACAGGGGCTGTCCGCCGTCGTCGTCAAAATCCACCGAGGGCACGGACACCGGAAGTCCGCCGCCTTCAGGAGCGGCGCGGAAACCGTAGCGGGTGCCGGGCGGAACCCCGTCCACGATGCCGAAGTGGATGCCGTCGGCCTTGTTCGGCAGAGTGTGGACGCGCCATCCCTCGCCTGGCGCCTGGTACGCCATCTCCACACGCTCCAGATCCGGGGCGAACACTGCCACGTTGACGTGACCGATGGGTGCGGAGGCAGCATTAGTCTCCCCGGACTGCGGCGAGCTCAGTCCGAGCGGCGCGGGACGGGAGGCGTCCACGGCGGCTGCTGTTTCCAAAATAGGCATGACCATTGATTGCAAGTTTAGTTCCACGCCAACTATGTGCCGCTTCCTCCTTCCATGTGACGACATACGCGGCACTTCCTTGCAGCGCTGCCATACTGGGAGGTACGGAACTGGAGGTACACATCGTGCGCGTGGCACTTGCCCAAGTCATCACAGGCCGGGATCTGGACGGGAACCTGCAGATCCTGGAGGAGTATGCCCGACGAGCCAAGGAAGGCGGCGCCGGCCTTGTGGTCTTTCCGGAAGCCATGATGCGTGCGTTCGGCAACTCGCTGCTGGACATTGCCGAGCCCCTCGACGGCCCTTGGGCAGCCCGGGTCCGCGAACTCGCCAAGGAGCTGGAGCTGGTGATCGTTGCCGGGATGTTCACGCCCGGTACCCCCTCGGAGTCCGGAAAAGCCCGCGTACGGAATACCCTTGTGGCCACCGGCCCGGGTGTAGAGGCCAGCTACGACAAGATCCATCTGTTCGACGCGTTCGGTTTTGCGGAGTCCGATACCGTCGAGCCCGGTACAGACCCCGTGACGTTCGACGCCGGTGGCCTCACCTTTGGTCTGGCCACGTGCTACGACATCCGTTTCCCCGCCCTGTTCACCGAGAACGCCCGGCGTGGCGCGGTGGTCAATATCGTCTCAGCGTCCTGGGGATCCGGCCCCGGCAAAGCTGAGCAGTGGCAGCTCCTTGCCCGCGCCCGGGCCGTGGATACCACCACGTTCGTCCTTGCCTGCGGCCAGGGTGATCCCGCTACCCAGGGAGTGGAAACCAAAAGCACGGCACCCACGGGAGTGGGGTACTCCGCCGTCGTTTCCCCGTTCGGCCAAGTGCTTGAATCACTCGAAGGCGAGCCGGGACTGATTTTTGCCGACCTCGACGGGACCGTAGTACAGGAAGCCCGCCAAAAGCTCCCGGTGCTGGCCAACCGCCGCGACTTCTAGCGTTCCTCTGCCACATCCCACCCGCTTCCGCCGGTTGCTCTGGCACATCCCACCCGCTTCCGCCGGTTGCTCTGCCACATCCCACCCGCGGCGGACGTACTGCGGGTGTCCGGGAGGCGCCGTCGTGGGCTGATCCACGCAGAACGGCAAACGCTCCCCCACCGCTTGAGGTGAGAGAGCGTGAGCCAAAACGCGTCGGGATGTGAGAGAGGAACGGGGGCTAGTTTGCCGAGCGCTGCCGGGAGACCTCGTAGAGGGAGATGCCGACGGCCATGGAAGCGTTCAGGGACTCCATGGCGGAGTCGATCGGGATGGAGACGATCTGGTCGCAGTTCTCGCGCACGAGCCGGCTGAGGCCCTTGCCTTCGGAACCTACCACGATGCACACCGGTTCGGTAGCGACAGTGAGGTCCGGAAGCGAGACGTCGCCGCCACCGTCCAGGCCCAGAACGTAGATGCCCATCTCCTTGAACTGCTTGAGGGCGTTGTTCAAGTTGGATGCCCGTGCCACGGGGACACGGACGGCAGCTCCCGCGCTGGTCTTCCACGCGGAAGCGGTCACACCTACGGAGCGACGCTCGGGCACGATGACGCCGTGACCGCTGAAGGCGGAAACCGAACGAATGATGGCGCCAAGGTTGCGGGGGTCAGTGATGCCGTCCAGTGCGACGAAGAGCGGAGCGTTGGAGATGTGCCCCTTCTTCCACTTGGCTACCGTTTCTTCGGCGAGATCGTAGGCGTCCTCGTACTCGTACGGCGGAATCTGCAGGACGAGGCCCTGGTGCACGGCGTCCTCGGTCATCCGGTCGAGCTCGGACTTGCCGGCCTCCAGCAGCGGGATATTCCGTTCAGCAGCAATCTTGAGGGATTCCTTGACGCGGTCGTCCATCTCGATCCGGATGGCCACGTGCAGCGCCTTGGCCGGGATGCCGGCGCGCAGGGCTTCCACAACGGAGTTGCGGCCAGTCACCAGCTCTTCAGTGGCGCGGCCCTTGGGACCAGTGCTCCGGCGTGCGCCGGCGCCGCGGGGACCTGCACCGCGCTTGGCAGCCGAACGCTCGGCCAACTGCTTGTTCTTGTAGGCCTTGTGGTAGACGCGGTCCTCCGCCTTGGGCGTGGGGCCTTTGCCTTCGAGTGCCTTGCGGCCGTGGCCACCGGTTCCGACGGTGGGGCCCTTCTTCTTCTTGACCGACCGGTTACCGTTGTTGGCCATGGGATTCCATCCTTGATGTTGTAATGAGTCTGGAATCAAGTCTACTGACCCAATGCAATTCGGCGGACGAGCCTTCTTGTCAGCCGCGCTTGAGGCTCCACGTTGCGCCGTCGGGCCCGTCCTCAACCACGATGCCGGCTGCGGCGAGCGTGTCGCGAATCGCGTCCGACGCGGCCCAGTCCTTCGCCGCACGCGCGACTGCCCGGGCTTCGAGCTGCGCCTCGACCAGCACCTCGAGGGCGGCGTGTTCACGGCCTTGCACGGCTTCGGGGCGTTTCACGGCGTCCAGTCCCAGGACCGAGGTCATGGCATTGACGCTGTAGAGGGCCTGCTTGGCAGCCTCAAGATCCCCGGCGGCCAGCGCCGTGTTGCCCGCACGAACCGTCTCGTGAAGGACGCCCAGTGCCTGCGGGACGTTCAGGTCATCGTCCATCGCGGCGGCAAAGGCGGCCGGCATGTTGGCCTGCGGCGCTACGGCATAAGCGCTCGGTCCGCCCATGTCGTGCTGAACCTTGGCAGACGCTTTCGCGATGAAACCGTCAATGCGTTCGACGGCGGCAGCCGCCTCCTGGAGCGACGTCGGCCGGTAGTCCAGGACAGAGCGGTAGTGGGCCTGCCCGAGGTAGTACCGGACCACCCTGGGCGAGGCCACGTCCAGCATCTCGGCCGGGCTGATGGTGTTGCCTATGGACTTGGACATTTTTTCGCCCTCGTAGGTCACCAAGCCGTTGTGCATCCAGAAGTTGGCGAAATCATCGCCCGCAGCCTGGGACTGTGCCATCTCGTTCTCATGGTGCGGGAAACGGAGGTCGAGTCCCCCGCCGTGGATATCGAAGCGCTTGCCGAGGTACTTGGTGACCATGGCGGAGCATTCGAGGTGCCACCCGGGACGGCCGGCTCCCCAAGGGGAAGCCCAACTGGCGGTTTCCGGTTCGCCTTCCTTGAAACCCTTCCACAGCGCAAAGTCGCGGGGATCACGCTTGCCGCGGGGGTCGGCGTCGGCGGCTCCCTGCATGTCATCTACGTTCTGACGCGTGAGCGAACCGTACTTGCTCCAGGAACGGACATCGAAGTAGACGTCTCCGGAGTCATCGAGGGCAGGGTAGGCGTGGCCACGGTCAATGAGCCGCTGAATCAGAGCGTGCATCTCAGGGATGTGTCCGGTGGCGCGGGGTTCGTAGGTGGGGCGCTGGACGCCAAGTGTCTCGTAGGCCTGCTCGAATTCCAGCTCGTAACGGTAGGCCAGCGCCCACCATTCCTCGTCCTGCTTGGCTGTGGGCTCGGCGTCCCAGTCAGGCCCGAAGGACCGTTCGGACTTTGCCAGGATCTTGTCATCAATATCCGTGACGTTGCGCACGACTGTGACCCGCAGGCCGCGGAATTCCAGCCATCGGGTCAGTTGGTCGAATGCGATCGCCGAACGAACGTGGCCCACGTGCGGCATGCCCTGCACGGTGGCCCCACAGTAGTAGACACTCGCCTTGCCGGGTTCGAGGGGAACGAAGTCACGGACTTCGGCGGAGGCAGTGTCATAGAAGCGCAGGGTCACCGCTCCAGATTAGCCGATGCCGGACCGTGCCCGGCTTACTTGCAGAACTCGCCGATCTTGTTGAACTGGACCGTAAGCTGCTGCTGTTGCTCCTGGGTAGCCGCTCCGAGCGACGAGGACGCGGCCTTGTCCATAATGGCCGCCATCTCCTTGATGGGGTCCGCGATCTCCGGGGTGAGTTTTTCCGAGAGTTGGTGATAGTGCTCGGCCAGCTGTTTGGACTGCTGCTGCTGGTTGCCGTCCGGCTTGAAGGAATCGTTGTTCAGGAACTCGCAACTGGCTTTCACGTCCATCTTTGGAGTTCCGCCGCAGCCGGCCAGCATCAGTGCCGCCCCGAGGGCTGCTATTGCTGCAGCGGCCGGAAAACGTACGACGCCGGAACGCGGCTTACGCATCCTGCCCGCCGTTCGCGGTAGTCGGCTGCCCGGGCTCCGGCAGTTGGTAAACCAGGGCCGTGGCGATGGCCGAGATCCCTTCACCGCGCCCCGTGAATCCGAGGCCGTCACTGGTGGTCGCCGTGACGCTCACGGGTGCACCGGCGGCTTCGCTGAGGACCCGCTGTGATTCTTCCCGCCGAGGGCCGAACTTGGGACGGTTGGCAACGAACTGCACGGCCACGTTTCCGATCCCGAATCCTGCGGCACGGACAATGCGCGCGGCTTCGCCCAGGAGCTTCACTCCGGAAGCGCCTGCAAACTCGGGGCGGTCCGTGCCGAAGTGCGTGCCGAGGTCGCCGATTCCGCAGGCGGAGAAGAGCGCATCCGCGGCCGCATGGGCGATGCAATCGCCGTCGGAATGGCCTGAGAGCCCCTGCTCGCCCTCCCAGAACAATCCTCCCAACCACAGCGGCTGGGGGTCGTCGGCGGGTGCGAAGGCGTGCACGTCAATGCCGATTCCGGTGCGAGGCAGGATCGGTTCAGCTTGGTTCATCAGCCCTCCACCCAGCGCATTCCCAGGGGGCCTTCCAACAAGCCTTCGGCGATGATGAGGTCCAGCGGTGTGGTGATTTTCAAGGACTGGCTGGCTCCCCGGACCGCATGCACCGGAACTCCGAGGAGTTCCACCAACATGGCGTCGTCGGTAACCGACGCAGACTGTTGGTCATCGAAATCTGCTGCGGCCCCGTGGGCACGGCGCAGCGTTGCCAGCTCAAAACCTTGAGGCGTCTGGACTGCGCGCAACTGCTCCCGGTTGGCGGTTCCGGTGACCACTTCCGGCGCGATCTCCGTCCCTGCCCCACTTGTAGCCGCCACCGTCTTAATGGTGTCAACCACCGGCATCGCCGGAATGACCGACTTCGCCCCGGCAGCAAGGGCATCGGCAACGCGCTGGAAGACACGCTCGGGCGCAAGGGCCCGGGCGGCGTCGTGCACCAGCACAAATTCAGTGCCTTCCTCCAATGCGGCGAGGGCGGCGCGCACGGAGTCCGCGCGGGTAGACCCTCCGTCGACGACCGACACTTCAGGTCCGCCGTCCACCAGTTCCACGGTGAAATCAGCGATCAGCTCACGCATCTCCGTATCCCCCTTGGGCACGGCAACGCAGATCTGGCGTGCAACGTCTGCCGCCACCACGCCGCGGAGGGCATGCATGAGGATGGACTCACCACCCAAAGGAACCAGGGCTTTAGGCATGCCGTAGCCCAGGCGCTCCCCTGAACCGGCTGCAACTACGATGACGGCCGTAACCGAGCGCATTGAAGGATTACTCATGCGCCAAGGTTACTGGAAGACAAAAAAGAAACCCGGCGGCGCTTTCGCACCACCGGGCATCAATTCTTAGGAAGCCAAGACCTCGTCGAGAACGCTTGCTGCCTTCTCTTCGTCTGTCTTCTCAGCCAGCGCCAGTTCTGAAATCAGAATCTGCCGCGCCTTGGCCAGCATGCGCTTCTCACCTGCGGAAAGGCCGCGATCGTGATCACGACGCCAAAGATCGCGGACGACCTCTGCCACCTTGATGACATCACCCGAAGCAAGCTTCTCCAGGTTTGCCTTGTAACGACGTGACCAGTTGGTGGGCTCTTCAGTGAACTCGGCGCGGAGGACGTCAAATACGTGCTCCAAACCATCCTTGCCCACTACGTCCCGGACCCCAACAAGGTCAACATTCTCTGCTGGAACTTCAATGGTCAGATCACCCTGAGCCACCTTGAGCTTGAGATACATCTTCTCTTCGCCCTTGATGGTGCGCATCTTGATTTCCTCAATTTTTGCTGCACCGTGGTGAGGGTAAACTACTGTCTCGCCGACCTCAAAAACCATGTGGACTTTCCCCTTTCCCGCAGACTAGTCTATCACGATTAAGGCATACGACTGGCATCGGACGGCCCCTCCTCCCGCGCAAATAAAGGGAAAAAGGCCCGAAAGGGCCCTAAAGAACCCCTTGACGAAAACTGTGAAAGATGCATTAGTCAATCGAAGTGAATGCCCGGGCTCTCACGCGTGCGCGCCAGCGGGCACGCGGTCGCACGCGGTTGTGTCCGCCGTCGTGGGCGCCACAAAGGCTTCCCGAATCCTCGTTTCGCCCGATTTGCCGATAGGCTATGGCTGAAAACTTTCCAATGACTCTTGAGGAGTAGGTGTCGTGCGCATTTCTGCGATGAACACTGTCCAGCGCGGCAAGCTGGCAATTGCGGCCGCTGCAATCGGCGTCGGTCTTCTGTCCGTCACCGGCTGCGGCTTCGTCAACGCCCAGCAGACTTCGCACCAGTACTCGGCATCCGACGGGGTCAAGGCTGACCTCGGCCAGCTGCAGTTGCGCAACATCCTGATCGTGGCTTCCGGCGAGAAGGAGCCCGGACGCGTCATCGGCGCTGTCTTCAACCAGGGCACCTCGGACGCTACCCTGACCATCAGCGGCGCAAACGGCTCCCAGACCGAAATCCCGGTCAAGGCAAACTCCGAGACGTACCTGAACACCGGCTCCGACTCCGCGATCCTCAGCAGCGCCGGCGTTATCCCCGGCGGCCTGACCCCGGTGACCATCCGCAGCGGTTCCGACTCCGCCACGATCAACGTGCCTGTTGTGGACGGCACCCTTCCTGAGTACAAGGAATACCTGCCCACCCCCAGCGGTTCGGCATCGCCCACCTCTACGGAGTCCGGTTCGGCCTCGCCCTCCGCTACCTCCACCGAGTCGGCTGGAGCCGGCCACTAGGACCGCGCTCTTACAAGCAACTGCAAGGGAGGGGTTCCGCTACGGCGGAACCCCTCCCTTGTTTGTTTCTTCATGGACTTAGGGCCCATGCCCTCGGCCTACGGCTCGAACTTGTACCCCAGTCCGCGGACGGTGACCAAATAGCAGGGGGCCGAAGGATCCGGCTCAATCTTGCTCCTAAGCCTCTTGACGTGGACATCCAGGGTCTTGGTATCCCCTACATAGTCCGAACCCCACACCCGGTCGATCAACTGCCCGCGGGTCAACACCCGCCCGGAGTTGCGCAGGAGCATCTCCAGCAGTTCGAATTCCTTGAGGGGCAGGGAGACTTGCTGCCCGTTAACGCTGACCACGTGCCGTTCTATGTCCATGCGGACAGGCCCGGCCTGCACGGTGGAAGAGATGAGCTCCTCGGGCTCGCCTTGGCGGCGAAGGACGGCCCGGACACGCGCCACCAATTCACGTGAAGAGTACGGCTTGGTGACGTAGTCGTCGGCACCGAGTTCCAGGCCCACTACTTTGTCGATCTCCGAGTCCTTGGCGGTCAGCATGATCACCGGCACGCTGGAGCGTTGCCGCAATTGCCTGCACACTTCAGTTCCTGGTGTTCCCGGCAACTGCAGGTCAAGCAGGACGAGGTCTGCCCCGTTGCGATCGAATTCCACCAAGGCATCACTGCCGTTGTCCACTACTTCAACGTCGAAACCCTCCTTGCCCAATAGGTAGGACAGTGGGTCGCTGAAGGACTCTTCGTCCTCCACGATCAAAATCCGGCTCAAGCGCTGGCTCCTTGCTCTTGGGCGCCGCTGGCGCCCTCTTGTTGACTTTCATTGCGAGCGTGGCCCGCTCGTTGGGGTTCGACGGCGGCGCTCCCCTGGTGCTGTCCGGGAAGCGGAACCGGGTTGGCAGTGGAAGGCGGGAGTCCGCCGTCGTCCTGGCTTTCCAACTCGGGCAAGCGGATGGTGAACGTGGAGCCGTGGCCGGGCTGGGACCATACCGTCACTTCGCCGCCGTGGTTGGAGACAATGTGTTTGACGATGCTCAGCCCCAAGCCCGTGCCGCCGGTGTGGCGGGAGCGGGCGGCGTCCACGCGGTAGAAGCGCTCGAACACGCGCTCCTGGTCTTCGGGAGTCAGCCCTTCGCCCTGGTCCGTCACTGACACCGCGACCACGCCTTCGCGGGTCCGGACGCCCACTCCCACCTGGCTGTTTTCGGGCGAGTAGCGGATGGCGTTGTCGATGAGGTTGCGCAGTGCGGTCACCAGCAAGTCCCGGTCGCCGAAGACTTCGGTGTCCGCATGGCCTCCCACCACTATCCGTATGTTCTTGCTCTCTGCCGGCAGCTGGGAGCGGTCCACGGCCTCCAGGATCACGGCGTTGACGTCCACGGCGTTGCCCTGCTGGGCGACGTTGGCGCCTTGCAGGCGTGACAATTCGATGATGTCCTGCACCAGGGCTGCGAGGCGGCCCGATTCCTTGTGCATGCGCTTGGCGAAACGGCGCACGGCCTCCTCGTCATCCGCGGACGCTTCGAGGGCTTCGGCCAAAAGGGAGATGGCCCCTACCGGGGTCTTGAGTTCGTGGGAAACGTTGGCCACGAAGTCGTTGCGGATTTCCTCCGTGCGGGTGATCTCGGTGCGGTCGTCGGCAAGCAGCAGTATGTATTCCTGCCCGAGCATCGCTGCCCGGACCTGCACGACAATCGCGCCCTTGCCCATCGGTCCCCGCGGCAGCTCGTACTGTTCTTCCAGGATCACGCCGTCGCGGCGGACCTTGGCGGTCATTTCCAGAAGCTGCTTGTGGACCACCGTGTGCCCGCGGACCAAGCCATAGGCATAGGCGCCGGGGCTGGCCCGGACGACGCCGTCGATCGCATCCACCACCACGAAAGCACGGCCCACCACGGACAGTACTTCCGCTGCCCCTTCGGGAAGCACGGGCTCGGAGATGCCTAAGTCCTCGATCTTCCGTTGCCGCTCACTGATGCCGAAAGCGAGCATGCCGAACACGCCCAAGGACAGGCCAACCAGGCCGGCAATGACGCCTACGAGCAACGGATCCACTCGACCAGCTTATGCTGTGCAAACGTGGCGATGCATGGTTCCGGAGGCAAACCCGAACGGTTCAACTAACGTTCACCTAAAGGTGCGGAACCGTTCACGGGCTACTGTCAATGTTGCTTGTTGGACTACCCGTGGTTTTTGCGATCCCGGCCGCCGCCTGTGCCGGGTCTCGAAGGAAAGGACGCCTTAGTGCGCAAGGTTTTTCAGTCGGAGCTCACCCAGGTTGGCGACGACCTCATCGAGATCTCCAAACTCGTTCACGAAGCTATCACCAAGGCCACCACTGCTTTTGAAGGTGCCGACGTTGACCTTGCCCAAGACGTCATCGCGGCCGATGCGCGCATCGATTTCCTGCAGAACAGCCTGGACGAGCGTGCCATCGACATCCTTGCCCTCCAGGGTCCGGTGGCCAGCGACCTGCGCATGATTGTTGGCTCCCTTCGTATGAGTGCCTCGTTGGAACGGATGGGCGACCTCGCCCGGCACGTCGCCCAGCTGGCCCGGCTCCGTTACCCGGCCAACGTCATCCCCTCTTCGCTCACTGAGACTTTCCAGGCCATGGCCCGGTACGACATTGAGATCGTCGCCAAGGTCATCGAGCTCCTGGAGACCCGCGACCTCGAAGTTGCCCGCGACATCCTCAAGATCAACATCGCGGTGGACGACCTCCACTTGAGCGTCTTCAAGGCGATCGCTGCTCCCGAGTGGAAGGAATCCGCTGCCACCACGGTGGATGTTGCCCTTGCGAGCCGCTACTTCGAGCGCTTCGCCGACCATGGGGTCTCGGTTGCCCGCAAGGTCACCTACCTGGTCACCGGAGAGTGGCAGCCTGAGGGCTTCTAATACAGGGCAGTTAAATCACGACGGCGGTCCGGTCACCCAAGGTGACCGGACCGCCGTCGTATGTCCAGCGTTCTTCAGCCGGGGCCGCGAAGCCTTACTTCTTGCCCTGGTTGGCCACTGCGAGGATAGCCTCGGCTGCGGCGTCGGGGTCCAGGTAGGTGCCGCCCGGGGTGACGGGCTTGAAGTCCTCATCCAGTTCGTAGACCAGCGGGATGCCGGTCGGGATGTTCAGCGAGGCAATGGCGTCATCGCTGATGCCGTCCAAGTGCTTCACGAGTGCACGCAGGGAGTTGCCGTGTGCCGTGACCAGGACGGTCTTGCCGGCCTTGAGGTCTTCCTTGATGTCCGATTCCCAGTAGGGAAGCAGGCGGACGAGGACATCCTTGAGGCACTCCGTGCGGGGAAGGGCGTCGCCGAGGTCCTTGTAACGGACATCGTTGGCCTGCGAGAACTCGCTGTTGTCGTCCAAGGGCGGCGGCGGGGTGTCGTAGCTGCGGCGCCATTCCATGAACTGATCTTCGCCGAACTCGGCGAGGGTCTGGGCTTTGTCCTTGCCTTGGAGGGCACCGTAGTGGCGCTCATTCAGGCGCCAGTCACGCTTGACCGGGATCCAGCCGCGGTCGGCCTTGTCCAGGGCGATGTTCGCCGTGTTGATGGCACGCTTCAGCAGCGAGGTGTAGAGGACGTCCGGGAGAACGTTGTTCTCGACCAGGAGTTCCCCGCCGCGCGCTGCTTCCTTGCGGCCTTGGTCGTTCAGGTCAACGTCCACCCATCCGGTGAACAGGTTCTTGGCGTTCCATTCGCTGTGGCCATGGCGCAGCAGAATCAGCTTGTAAGTCATGGTTTTCATCCTAGCCGAGGCGTGTTCCCTCCCGCCGGGCATTACGCCGTGCACCGGGCCCTGGGCTCCGGGGCTGGGCTCTGGGCTCCGGGCTCTGGGCTCTGGGATCTGGGCGGCGGTGTGGTCCGTTGGGCGCTCGGGGAGCACGGGTTCTTCGTGGGCGGCCGCACCCGTTTCCGCCTGGCGCACCCCTACTTCGGCGCCATCGCACCCGTTCACGCACTGCGCCCCCATAACCACGGGAGCGAAGGGCGGCAAAGGGTGCGCCCAAGACAAGCCCACCCCAGCCCCAAGCCCGCAGCCGCAGCCCCCACCCCGGACCACCCTTAACCACGACGCCGCGGCCCCCACGCTCCCCCGCCGCGCACCGCCAGGGCCGCACCGATACAGTGGAGCCGTGGTGCAAAAAGCTGAACGGGTAGCCTCTCCCCGGAGCCGGGGCGGGAAGCCGGTGGGCAACGTGACCCGGGGCACCACTAATCCCAACAGGATGCGTCGGTTGGACAGGTGGTTGGCCGGCCCGCAGGCGTGGCGGCTCCGCACCGCCGTCGAGCCCCTTGTCATCGACCTGGGCTACGGCGCCTCCCCGACCACCGCCGTCGAACTTTTTGAACGGCTGCAAGCAGTGCGGCCGGACGTCCGCGTCTGCGGAATCGAGATCGAACCCGAGCGGGTGCGCACCGCGAAGCCGTTGGAACGGCGGGGCCTGAGCTTCCATGTGGGAGGGTTCGAGCTCCCTGTCCCCGGCAAGCCGGTCATTGTCCGGGCCTTCAATGTGCTCCGGCAGTACGAGGAAGCCGACGTTCCGGAGATCTGGCATCTGGTTCAGTCGCGGCTGGCGCCGGGTGGTTTGTTCATTGATGGAACATGTGACGAAATCGGCCGTCGGGTCACGTGGGTGGCTTTGGACCCGGCCCGACCCCTGAGCCTGAGCTTCTCCGTGCGTTTCGGCAGCTTCGAGCAACCATCGGACGTGGCGGAGCGGTTACCAAAGGCCCTCATCCACAGGAACGTGCCGGGCGAGCCGATCCACACGTTCCTGCAGGCCATGGACCGGACGTGGCTGGAGGCCGCGCCGCTGGCGTCGTTCGGGAACCGGCAACGTTGGACGCAGATGTGCCGGACATTGCGCGACGCCGGTTGGCCGCTGTTGGATGGACCGTCGCGGTGGCGGCTGGGTGAACTAACAGTGGCATGGGACGCCGTGGCGCCCCGCCGGGAGGATTCTTACCAAGGTCCGTAAGGTCCGACGTTGCGGTTGCCTCCGCTGCCGGCCTCGCGGACAGCAGGACGGACGTCGGCGAGGTACACGCAAGCCGCGGTCACGGCGGCGATGCCGAAGAGGCCCAGTCCGCCTCCACCACCGAGCAAGCTCAGCGCACCGATGGCGAACGCGATGCCGGTGAGGGCGGTCCAGAACGTTTTGGTGCGCTTGGAGGCAGCGACAAAGAGGGTGGGGCGGTGGCGCAAGCAGTCCACGAATGCCCAGACCTCAAGAGCCAAGGCCACCAATCCCAAGATGAAGTAGACCCCGCTGGTGACAATGCCAATCAAGTATTTTCCGTCCACGCCTTTTAGCCTAGCTGCCCAGCGACTTCAGCGCTTGCTCGAGGTCGGCCCAGAGGTCCTCGACGTTCTCGATGCCGACGCTCAGGCGCACCAGGTTCTCCGGAACGCTAAGCGGCTCGGCCGTGTGCCGGCGCCTGCGTTCAATCAGCGATTCCACTCCGCCCAAGGATGTAGCAGGGAGCCACAGTTCAAGGGCCCGGACCAGTTCATCGGCCGCATCGGCCCCGCTGCGGGCGGCGTCACCTGCGATCTGGATACACAGGATAGAGCCGAAGCCCTGCATCTGGTCCTTGGCACGTTGGTGGCCGGGATCGGACGGGAGGCCCGGGAACCGGATTGCCTCAACACGGGGGTGAAGGCTTAGCCGCTCGGCCAGGACCGCCGCCGAGGCCTGCGACCGCTCAATGCGAAGCGCCAGTGTCCGCAGGCCCCGCAGGGCAAGCCACGCCTCGAACGGACCGGCGATTCCGCCGTGGATGATGCGGTGGTGCAGAAGGGCGGCGCGCAGTTCCGGATTGGACGTCACCAAGGCGCCGAGGACGACGTCGGAGTGCCCGGCCAGGTACTTGGTCACCGAATGGAGTACGACGTCGGACCCCAGGCTGAGAGGCTTCTGCACCAACGGCGTCGAGAAAGTATTGTCCGTAACCACGATCGCGCCCACCGCGTGGGCAGCCTCGGTCAGGGCCCGGATGTCGGCGATGCCGAGCATGGGGTTGGTGGGGCTTTCGAGCCACAGCAGGTCGGCGGGTTTGCCGTCTGCAGGATCGATCAACGCTTTGACGGCCTCGGTATCCGCGATGTCCACTGTCCGCAGTTCAAGGACGCCTTTTTCTGCCAGCTCCGTGGCCATGACCAGCGAACCTGCGTAACTGTGCGAGGGCATGACCACGACGCCGCCCGCCGGCACCAAGGAGAGTGCGGAGCTGACTGCAGCGAGGCCGGAAGCGTACAGCAGGCCGGGGAGCTCCGCGCCTTCGAGCTTGGCGAGGGCTTCCTCGAAAGGATCCCAGGTGGGGTTGGCATAACGTCCGTAGCCGCGGCCCCCGTCGCCGAGCGAACCAGTTCCGAAGTATGTGGAGGACAGGACGATGGGTGGATTGACCGGTTCATCGTGCTTGCGTTCAGGCCGCCCGGCAGCAACCACAAGGGTTTCCGGGGACAAATCGGCAGCATGGTGATCGGAAAGGCTCATGGATTCAGGGTACGGCTGCCGAACCCTGTGGATGAAAGGCATTACGCATCTTTATGTCAGGGAAGCTCGGTAGGCTAGACGGGTGAGTATCCAGAGCCCAGGTCTTTTCATCGCGTTCGAAGGCGGGGACGGAGCGGGCAAGTCCACGCAGGCCGCCCGGCTCTTCGACGCCCTCGAATCCAAGGGCCTCACGGTGCTGCGGACACGCGAACCCGGCGGAACTCCCATTGGCGAGAAGCTGCGTTCCCTGGTGCTGGACCACGGCCACGGCACCATAGATGCCCGCACGGAGGCGTTAATGTTCGCCGCTGCCCGTGCTGCACACGCCAGCCAGGTGATCCGTCCGGCCCTGGCGTTGGGCCACGTGGTCATTACCGACCGCTACATCGACTCCTCCGTCGCCTACCAGGGCGCTGGTCGAGGGCTGGGCGCCGAGGACGTCAGGTCGCTCAACGAGTGGGCAACCGAAGGGCTCCATCCGCACCTCACGGTACTGCTCGACGTCGAGCCCTCCGACGGTCGCGAACGGCGGACGGCGGGTGACGCCGCCGAGGACCGGCTGGAATCCGAACCCGACACTTTCCACACAGCAATCCGGGATGCCTTCCTCCAGTTGGCTGCCGCCGCGCCGGACAGCTACCTGGTGCTGCCCGCGGCCTTGGACATCGAGACGTTGGCTGCACGGATCCTCGAACGGGTGGAAGCCCTGTTGGGTGATCGGGTCAGCCAATGAGCGTATGGGATGACCTGCAGGGACAAGCCCCGGTAGTCGCACAGTTGAAACAGGCCGCCCAGTCAGAGAGCGGCCTGACCCATGCGTGGCTGTTCACGGGTCCGCCCGGATCCGGCCGTTCCAATGCCGCCAAGGCCTTCGCTGCGGCCCTCAACTGCCAGCAGGACGACGTCACTTTGCGGGGCTGCGGCGAATGCCCCGCGTGCCATACCATCCTTGGCGAAACACACTCGGACGTTACGTTCGTGCGGACCGAGAAAGTCACCATCACCATTGACGAGGCCCGGGAATTGGTGGCCAAAGCCGGCGACCGGCCTTCCACCGGCCGTTGGCGCATCATCGTGGTGGAGGACGCCGACCGCATGGCCGAACGGACCACCAACGTGCTGCTCAAAGCCATCGAGGAGCCCACTCCCCGGACCATATGGATGCTGTGCGCACCCTCCCCGGCAGATGTGCTCGTAACCATTCGTTCGCGATGCCGCCCGGTGACCTTGCGCTTGCCTCCTGCCTCCGACGTCGCCGATCTTTTGGTGAGGCGCGACGGAGTCGAACGTGGCCTTGCCGAGCGGGCCGCACGCGCGGCACAGAGCCACATCGGCATCGCCCGGCGACTGGCACGCGACGCCGACGCCCGGGAACGCCGTTTGGAAACAGTCCGCATTCCGCTTGGCCTGCGCGGAGTAACGGCAGCGGTGATGATGGCCGAAAAGCTGGTGAAGATCGCCACGGAAGAGGCCAACAGTTCCAACGACGAACGCGACGCTGCGGAAAAAGTGGCATTGTTGTCAAGCCTCGGGGCGCCCGAATCCGGCACCCTTCCGCCGTCGATGCGCAGCCAGGTCAAGCAGCTGGAAGACGACCAGAAGCGCCGCGCCAAGCGCTCCGTCACGGATTCGCTGGACCGGACCCTGACGGACCTGTTGTCCTTCTACCGTGATGTCCTCATCATCCAGCTTGGGAACGCGGTGGACTTGGTTAACGTTGAGCTACAGAGCGAGCTGGAAGAGTACGCGCGCCAGTCCGCCCCCGAAACCACGCTCGCCCGGATGGACGCCATCAATAAGGCACGCGTCCGCATCACCACTACCAACGTGGCACCGCTGTTGGCAGTGGAGTCAATGGCTACAAGCCTGATCCAGCAATAGGAGAATCCATGAAGTCCGCACCCCGCCGGTTCGCCGCGTTCTGCCTCGCCATGGTGTCCATGCTGGTGCTCAGCGCATGCTCCCTGCCGTTCCTTCCCGCCCCCACAGCCAAACCTTCCACCAGTACGGTGGACCCCTCAATCGCTGCGTCCGCGCCGGAAGGACTGGAGAAGTTCTACTCCCAGGGGGTGGAGTGGAGTTCCTGCGAAGACGGGTTCGAATGCGGCAAGGTGCAGGTCCCCCTGGATTACGGAAAACCGGATTCGGAGGAGATCACCCTCTCAGCCATCAAGCTTGCAAGCAACGGCAGCAAGAAAGGCACGGTCCTGATCAACCCGGGCGGGCCGGGCGGCTCCGGCGTCGACTTCGTCAAGGACAGCGGAAAGTCGCACTTCACCCAGAAGCTGCGCTCCAACTACGACATCGTGGGTTTCGATCCCCGGGGCGTTAAGAGGTCCGCACCTGTGACCTGCATGTCGTCGGATGCCGAACGGGACGCTGCGCGTGAGAAGGACTTCCGGAAGGACACGGACGAGGGACTGGCCGCTGCGCTGGCCTTCAACAAAACGGTGGCCAAGCAGTGCGCCGAAAAGACCGGGCCGGTCCTTGAACACATTGATACCGTGAGCGCCGCCAAGGACCTTGACGTCCTCCGGGCCGTGGTCAACGACGCCAAGCTCAATTACCTCGGTTACTCGTACGGAACGTTCCTGGGCTCCACGTACGCAGACCTGTTCCCGGAGAACGTCGGGCGGCTGGTCCTCGACGGCGCGGTTGATCCCTCCATCAGCAACGAAGAACTCACCGCTGGTCAGGCGAGGGCGTTCGAGAAAGCCATCCGGACCTACGTAGCCAACTGCCTGGGCCAAAACAACTGCCCGCTGAGCGGCGGAGTAGACAACGGCGTCCAAGAGATCCGGGACCTCATCAATGCGGTGGACGCGAATCCGCAGACTGCCCGGGACGGACGGCTCGTCACGGGAACCGAATTCGTGAACGGCCTGATTCTGCCGTTGTACGACAACCAAAGCTGGCCGGCTTTGACCCAGGCGTTGGAGACCGCTTTCTCCGGAGATGTCTCCCAGATGCTCCGCATCGCGGACCTCGGCGCGGACCGGGACCCCAGCGGAAAATACACCTCCAACTCGGCCTTCGCCTTCACCGCCATCAACTGCCTTGACTACCCCATGGTCACTGACACCGCCGGGATGCGCGCAGAAGAAGCCAAGCTCAAGCAGGACTCCCCCACATTTGGCAGCTTCTTCGCCTACGGCGGCCTGACGTGCAAGGAATGGCCGTACCAGCCAAAACGCCAGCCGGCAGCCGTCGATTACACGGGTTCCGCACCCATCGTGGTGATCGGCACCACCGGTGATCCGGCCACGCCTTTGGAATGGTCGGAGTCCCTTCGCAAGCAACTGGAAAACGCCGCCCTGGTGACCTGGGAGGGTGAGGGGCACACAGCTTACGGCCGCTCCAACTCCTGCGTCAGCACCGCCGTCGACGACTACTTTGTAGACGGCAAGCTGCCGCAGGACGGCTTGAAATGCTAGGGCTCCTGCCCGTTTTGACCCGGGCCGCGTGACTCTATTACAGTTATGTCTTGCGTGATCGGCCGGAAACGGCAGATGGACGCGGTGCTTCCTTAGCTCAGTCGGTAGAGCGTTTCACTCGTAATGAAAAGGTCATCAGTTCGATTCTGATAGGAAGCTCGGTTGAACCCCGGATAGCCCTACTTCAAGGGCAATCCGGGGTTTTTTATTGACCGTTTTGACCCGCGGGCTGCTCCGGAAGCCACGCACGCCCTACTTGAGGCTTAGCACCTCGTCGATCGGCCGGTTGTTCACGAACACCCGCGCGCTCGTCGCTCCGGACGCGGCCATGGCGGTGTATTCCAGCTGGGCCTTCGCGCGCGGGACATCGCATACGCCACCCAGCATGAACTGCCCGGAGAGCCAAATGGTGATGCCGCTGCCGTTCAGCTCGCCGCCAAGGTAACTGAGGTTGGACTGGTACAGCACGTTGATCAGCCCGGAGAGGCCGACGTCGCGGCTCTTGTTGGCAAGAAGGGCGTTGATGCTCGGGCCCACCTGGTCCGTGAAGGTGACCGGCGCCGTCGTGGTGGCCACCACGCTGTCACCGCACCCGATGCGCGGCCCGGAGACGCCGTTGTCGCCGACGGCCACGTAGTAAACGGTGAGCGGTCCGGTCTGTTCAGGGAGACCGGACGGCACTGGTTCCTGCGTGGCTGGCGGGCTTGCGGGGGCGGACGACGGCGGCGCGGCAGGCGTGGAAGCGGCCGGGGCTGAGGTGGTGGCCGACGCCGTCGTGCCCGCTGTTGAGGTGGGGCCAGTCGTCGCGCTTGGGCTGGCGCTGCTCGTGGTGGGCGACGGACTCGGCGGCCCGAAGCAGGCTGTCAGGACCATCAGGCTGCTGAGCCCAAGAATGCAGAGTGCCGAGAACCTGGGCCTGGTCATGATGCCCCCTTGAAACCTGACGACGCCGTTGCCGGCGCCACTTTCAAGCTACGCCTGAGGGTTATTCCATAACAGGGACTAAAGTCCGGGCTGTTGGGGCCGCCTGCATGGCAGGCGGGGGCTTTGTGCCCTGTTTACGGTCCGGGACCGGTCCTAGCCTGAGTTAAGCAGCGCGGTGAAGGGCCGGCTGCCGGATCCGGGAGGCATACGGTGAAATCGGCAAACGCAAGCATCATCGCAGGCGTCGTCATCATTGTGCTGGGGGTCCTGCTGCTGCTGGACAGGGTGGGCATCATGGACACCGCATCTTTCGTGGCACCGCTGATTTTCGCGGCCGTTGGGGTCGTGTTCCTTGCCCTGTTCATCCGTCGTCGGGCGAACTGGTGGGCGGCCATCCCCGGGTCCGTGTTCCTGGGCCTGGCTGCGGTTATCACCACCGCCCAGCTCACGGGCGGCGCCTGGGGTGCAGCCTTCCTGTTCGTCTTCATGGGTGCCGGCTTTGCCGCCGTGTTCCTCCGCGAACCGGGCAACTGGTGGGCCCTGATCCCTTCCGGCGTCATGTTCACCCTGGCGGTCATCGTGGCCCTCCCGCAGGAACTGCAGGGTACCCCTACCGCCGCCATCCTCTTCCTGGGTTTGGCGGCCACCTTTGGTGTGCTTTCGCTGGTTCCGGTGCGCGTCGATGAAACCAGCGACCACAGGAAACGGATGAAATGGCCGTTGATTCCGGCCGGGGCACTGGCGGTGATGGGGCTGATCTTCATCCTCCAGGCCACGGTCCTGCTGATCCCTGCGGATTTCGCCTTCCCTGTGGTCATGATCGTGGCCGGCGCCGCCCTGGTGGTGTTCGCCTACCTGTCCCACCGGGACGGACGGCGGAAGGCGCACGACCCCGGCCCGCGGGCAGGCTGAAGAACCCGGAACTGCGGATTTCCGGGGGTTTCTTTGGTTTACAACGCCCTTCCGGGATCATCAACGGTCTGCGCCTTCTCACGGTTCCGGTTTCAGCCTGCGGCGCACAAGAACGCCACGGTCCTCAACCAACCCGTAGAATGACGACATTATGGATGACCCTCCTTCACATATGCCCAGGCCCCTCTGCCCGCTGACCGGATTGCCGGTCTCCCAGGGAGAGGGGCGCCCGAATGTATGAATGGATCATGCTCGGCATAGGCCTCGTCCTCACTGTCGGCACTGGATTCTTCGTCGCTTCGGAGTTCGCTTTGGTCAATCTGGACCGGACCGAACTTGAAGCCCGCCAAGCCCGCGGCGAAAAGCGGCTGGGGCCAACCATCAAGGCCCTCAAGATCACCTCGACGCACTTGTCCGGCGCGCAGCTCGGCATCACGCTGACCACGCTGCTCACCGGCTACACCTTTGAGCCCGCCATCAGCCGGATGCTCAGCGAGCCCCTGCAGTCCTGGGGCCTCCCGGCTGATGTGGTTCCCGGGGTGGGGGCAGTTGCGGGGATTTTCCTTGCCACTGTGTTCTCGATGGTGATCGGCGAGCTGGTCCCCAAGAACTTCGCTTTGGCCTTGCCCCTCGCAACAGCCAAAGTGGTGGTTCCTTTCCAGGCGCTGTTCACCGCCGTCTTCAAACCCGCAATCCTGCTGTTCAACAACACCGCAAACAAGATCATCCGGTCCTTCGGCATCGAGCCGAAGGAGGAGCTCTCCGGTGCACGCTCAGCAGAGGAGCTGTCCTCGCTGGTGCGGCGGTCCGCCATGGAAGGCCTTCTGGATCAGGACCATGCCGAGTTGCTGAACCGAACCCTCCGGTTCTCGGAGCACACGGCCGGTGACGTCATGACTCCCCGTGTCCGTATGATGGCGGTGGATGCTGACCAAACTGCCGCCGAGATCGTGGAGTTGGCCTCTGCTACGGGGTTTTCGCGCTTCCCGGTGATTGGCCGGGACCGGGACGAAATCCTGGGCGTCCTGCACGTGAAACAGGCCTTCGCCGTCCCCTTGGAGCAGCGCGATGCAGTGGTGGCGACGTCCCTGATGACCGAACCGTTGTATGTTCCGGAGTCCAAGGACGTGGACGCGTTGCTGGTTCTGCTCCGCAAACAGGGCCTGCAGGTAGCGATCGTGTCCGATGAACATGGCGGAACTGCAGGGATTGTGACCCTCGAAGACCTCGTGGAGGAAATCGTGGGCGAACTCGAGGACGAGCATGATCGGGCCCGGGCAGGTGTGGTCCGCGTGGGACGCTCCATCACGTTCGACGCGTCCCTGCGGCCGGATGAGTTGCTGGACCGGACGGGAATCGTCGTCCCCGAAGGGGAAGAATACGACACCGTGGCCGGGTTCATGTCCGACCAGCTGGACCGGGTGCCTGAATTGGGCGACGAAGTTGCGGTCGGCGGGGGCGTTCTGCGGGTGGAAAGAGTGGCCGGCGCCCAGCTGGGGCGTATCCGTTTCACTCCGGACCCCGACACCGAACAAATCAGCACCCATGACCAGATCATCAACAAGATCTCCGAGGAGCTTCGGCCATGAGCGAGTACCTTCCCGGCATCATCTGGCTGGTCGTCCTACTGGTTGTGAACGCGTTCTTCGTGGGCGCCGAGTTTGCCGTGATTTCGGCCAGGCGGTCACAGATCGAGCCCAAGGCCGAGGCCGGCAGCAAAGCAGCGAAGACCACACTGTGGGCCATGGAGCATGCCACCTTGATGCTGGCCACCAGCCAGCTTGGTATTACGGTCTGCTCGCTGGTGATCCTGAATGTCTCCGAACCGGCCATCCACCACTTGCTGGAGATCCCGTTGGGCCTGACGTCCCTTCCGGCGGAAGCCATTGGCATCATTGCCTTCGTGGTGGCCCTGGTGTTGGTGACGTTCCTCCACGTGGTGGTGGGCGAGATGGTTCCCAAGAACATCTCCTTCTCGGTCCCAACCCGCGCCGCCCTCATCCTCGCTCCCCCGCTGGTTCTCGTGGCAAAGGTGTTCAAGCCCGTGATTTGGACGTTGAACGGGATCGCGAACTCCGTGTTGCGCCTGTTCCGCGTGGAGCCAAAGGAGGAGGCCACCAGCGCCTACACCTTGGATGAAGTAGCCACGATCGTTGAGCAGTCCACCCGCGTGGGTACATTGAATGACACCAGCGGCACCTTGACCGCTGCTTTCGAGTTCACGTCCAAGACGGTGGGCGAGGTTGAAGTACCGATTGCCGACATGGTGTTGTTGCCGGATTCTTCAACCCCGGCCGACATCCAAAGGACAGTAGCGGAGCATGGGTATTCCCGTTACATCCTCACTGACCGGGACGGCCAACCCTCCGGTTACCTGCACTTGAAGGACGTGATGGACCTGACCACCACGGAAAAGTTCAACCGTCCGGTGCCCGAGAAGCGAATCCGCCGCCTGGCCTCGGTCTATGTGGGCAGCGAGCTTGAGGATGCCTTGGCCTCGATGCGCAGAAGCGGCGCACACATTGCCCGCGTCTTCAACTCCGACGGCGCCACCACCGGCATGCTGTTCCTGGAAGACATCATCGAGGAACTGGTAGGCGAGGTCGAGGACGCCACCAGCGTTTAAGGCCACCACGGCAAGGCCCGGTTTGCGCTCCACCATGACGACAGGACGCGCGGACCGGGCCTCACCTGTGCGGGCACGTTAGTCTGGCCCTATGGGGACAGATACCTTGAAATCCGGCGAGCAGCTCGACAAACAGTCCCGCATCCTCGAAGCGGCCTTGGAGTTGCTCTCCCGGCACGGTATTTCCGGGGTCAGCATGCGTGCTGTGGCCCGCGAGGCCGGAGTGGCCCTTGGCCTGGTGAACTATTACTACGACGACAAAACCAGCCTGATCCGGGCGGCCTTGCAGCACGTTGATGAACACGACCTCCTCCTCGTGGCACCAGACCCAGCCGCTGACCCCGTGGAGCACCTCCGCCGCGCCCTCCGCCGGGTGGCCGGCGCCGACCTGTTGACTACCCGTTATTTGTCCCTGCGCCTGCATTTGTGGGCCCTCGCGCAAGCCGATGAGGGCTACGCCGAGATCAACGCTGCCGCGTTTGACCGCTACCTGGACGGTTTGGCGTCCCTGATCTCCAATGCCAAGCCCGGGCTTTCCTGGGGTGAATGCCGCGACCGGGCCGCCGACGTCGTCGTCATCCAGAACGGCATGTGGCTGACCTCCCTCCTCGGCATCGACGCGGCCGCCATCGAGCGCAGCATCGCCCGCACGGAAGAGATCGCTTTCGCCCCGGCGCCTGAAGCAAGCTGACGCCGACGCCGGATCGCCTGCTAAAAGTCACAAACTCACGGCTTGATATATCTGATGCCGCAAAGTCTTGAACGATCGTTCAAAGTGTTCTACTGTCTTTCTATGACCTACGACACACTCAGTCCAGGCTCCTAGCACCACAGGCCACCGCTGCATCGCAGCCAGGCACGCCACATACAGACCTTCGTGCCGGATCAACGGCTCGTAACTCCAACACCACAGGCAACACGCCAAAGCCATACAAGGCCCGGCCGCGCCGTGCCCGAATCCTGGCGGACCCCGCTCTCCAAGCCCAGCACTTTGCCCGATTCATAGGGAGAACAATGTCAACAACAGCATCCACGCTCTTCATCAACGGTTCATGGGAGGCAGCTGCTTCCGGTGCCGCCCGGGAGATCCGAAACCCGGCTGACGGTGAAGTTGTCGCCACCGTTTCCGAAGGTGGCAAGGAAGACGCCGAACGCGCGATCGCCGCAGCCCGGGCAGCCTTCGACTCAGGCGTCTGGTCTTCCGTCCCCGCCCCCGAGCGCGGCTCCTTCCTGCTCAAAGTCGCAGCCGGACTGCGCGAACACCGCGAAAAATTCGCACGGGCCGAATCCTTGGACACCGGAAAACGCATCATCGAGAGCCGCATCGACATCGATGACATCGCTGCGTGCTTCGAATACTTCGGCAAGCTCGCGGGCCAGCAGCCGGGCCGGGTGGTAGACGCCGGGAACCCCGACGTCGTCAGCCGGATCGTCTACGAGCCCGTCGGCGTCTGCGGCCTCATCACCCCGTGGAACTACCCCCTTCTCCAAGCGGCGTGGAAGATTGCACCGGCACTGGCCGCAGGCTGCACGTTCGTCCTCAAACCAGCAGAGTTGACCCCTTCCACCAGCATCCTGTGCATGCAGCTCATGAAGGACCTGGGACTGCCCGACGGCGTCGCGAACCTTGTCACCGGTCCCGGGCGGAAGGTGGGCGCACCGCTGACGGAACACCCCGACGTCGACCTCGTTTCCTTCACCGGCGGCCTGGAGACCGGCAAGAGCATCGCCGCGGCCGCTGCCGCAACCGTCAAGAAGGTGGCGCTGGAACTGGGTGGCAAGAACCCCAACGTGGTCTTCGCCGACGCGGACTTCGACGCCGCCGTCGACAATGCGCTCAACGGCGCGTTCCTGCACTCCGGGCAGGTTTGCTCGGCAGGCGCACGGCTGCTGGTGGAGGAATCCATCGCCGAACGCTTCGTCGACGAACTGGCCCGCCGCGCAGAAGCCATCCGCTTGGGCGGCCCCTTCGACGAGGACGCGGAAACCGGCCCGCTGATCTCTGCCGACCACCGCGACAAGGTCCACGAGTACGTCCAACGCGGCATCGCCGAGGGTGCCCGGTTGCGGACCGGCGGCGGGGCGCCGGAAGGCGATAAGTACGACGCCGGTTTCTACTACCGGCCGACCGTCCTGGACCGCGTCACGCGGGGAATGTCGGTGGTGACCGATGAGGCATTCGGCCCGGTAGTGACCGTGGAAACTTTCCGCACCGAAGACGAAGCCGTGGCAACCGCCAACGACACGATCTACGGGCTGGCCGGAGCAGTGTGGACGCAGGACGCCGGGAAGGCGCAACGGGTGGCGGGCAGGCTCCGGCACGGCACCATCTGGATCAACGACTACCACCCCTACCTCCCGCAGGCGGAGTGGGGCGGCTTCGGACAGTCGGGAGTGGGCCGGGAGCTCGGCCCCACGGGACTGGCCGAGTACCAGGAAGCCAAGCACATCTACCAGAACACCAGGCCGCAGGTAACCGGCTGGTTCGCTGACCACAGCAAGGAGAACTAGATGCACTTCGACACCATCGACGCCCTCGGCGAGCGCACGTTCGACTACGTCGTCATCGGCGGCGGATCTGCGGGAGCCGCAGTGGCCGCCAGGTTGAGCGAGGACCCTGATGTCACTGTCGCGCTGGTGGAAGCCGGCCCGGACGACCGCAACATTCCTGAGGTCCTGCAGCTGGACCGCTGGATGGAGTTGCTGGAATCCGGCTACGACTGGGACTACCCGATCGAGCCGCAGGAAAACGGAAACTCCTTCATGCGCCATGCACGTGCCAAGGTGATGGGTGGCTGCTCAAGCCATAACTCCTGCATCGCTTTCTGGGCACCCCGGGAAGACCTGGACGAGTGGGAGTCCAAGTACGGTGCCAGCGGCTGGAACGCTGATGCTGCCTGGCCGCTGTACAAGCGGCTGGAGACCAACGAGGACGCCGGCCCGGAGGCTCCGCATCATGGTGATTCGGGCCCGGTACACCTCATGAACGTCCCACCTGCCGATCCTGCCGGCGTTGCCCTGCTGGATGCTTGCGAGCAGGCGGGCATTCCCCGCACTAAGTTCAACACAGGCACCACGGTGATCAACGGAGCGAACTTCTTCCAGATCAACCGCCGTGCGGACGGTACCCGGTCCTCCAGTTCGGTGTCCTACATCCACCCCATCATCGAACGCCCCAACTTCACCCTGCTGACAGGGTTGAGGGCGCGCCAACTGGTGTTCGACGCAGGCAAGCGCTGTACCGGCGTCGATGTTGTCGATTCGGCTTTCGGCCGCACGCACCGACTGACGGTCAACCACGAGGTCATCCTGTCCACAGGCGCCATCGATTCCCCCAAGCTGTTGATGCTCTCCGGCATCGGCCCGGCGGCCCACCTCGCCGAGTACGGCATTGAGGCTTTGGTGGACTCCCCCGGGGTGGGCGAGAACCTGCAGGACCATCCCGAGGGCCTGGTGCAGTACGAGGCCAAGCAGCCGATGGTGCAGACTTCCACGCAGTGGTGGGAGATCGGCATCTTCACTCCCACGGAGGATGGCCTGGACCGGCCGGACTTGATGATGCACTACGGTTCGGTTCCGTTCGACATGAACACCCTGCGCCACGGCTACCCCACGACGGAAAACGGCTTCAGTCTCACTCCCAACGTCACACACGCCCGCTCCCGCGGCACGGTCCGTCTCCGCAGCCGGGACTTCCGGGACAAGCCCATGGTGGATCCCCGCTACTTCACGGACCCGGACGGACATGACATGCGCGTCATGGTGGCCGGTATCCGGAAGGCCCGCGAGATTGCCGCGCAGCCTGCCATGGCTGAATGGACGGGACGCGAGCTGTCGCCCGGCGTTGAGGCCCAGACGGACGAGGAGCTGCGGGAGTACATCCGCAAGACCCACAACACGGTGTACCACCCGGTGGGAACCGTGCGGATGGGCGCGTACGACGACGACATGTCACCTTTGGATCCCGAGTTGCGGGTGAAGGGGGTCACCGGGTTGCGGGTCGCCGATGCGTCGGTCATGCCCGAGCATGTGACCGTGAATCCCAACATCACCGTCATGATGATCGGCGAGCGGTGCGCGGACCTGATCAAGGCTGCCCGGGCTGAAGCGAACCTTGCCGTCTCTGTTACCGCAGAGGAGGACTTCACGCCGTCGTACGCCTAAGGGGCCCCCCAACGGGGGCGCCTCCTAGGGGGGATAAGTATCCACAGCAAAAATTTTCGATTCCGCCGCGCCCCAGGGCGGCCGATCCGATCTTGCTTTTCTGATGAGGAGTCCACAGTGGAACCCAGCAAGAGTAATGATTCAAGCGGCATGGACGAATTTGGCTACACGCAAACCCTCGACCGCAGCATTGGCAAGTTCGCCAGCTTCGCTGCCGGCGTCAGCTATATCTCCATCCTTACCGGTGTTTTCCAGCTTTTCTATTTCGGTTTTTCCATGGCCGGCCCGGCCTACGCCTGGTCCTGGCCCATAGTCTTCGTAGGCCAGCTCATGGTGGCCCTTTGCTTCGCCGAGCTCGCCGGACGTTACCCGGTAGCCGGTTCGGTCTATAACTGGGCCAAGCGGTTGTCGACCGGGACGATGTCCTGGTTGGCCGGTTGGCTGTTGTTGCTGTCCTCGATCATGGCCCTGGGTTCTGTAGCACTGGCGCTGCAGATCACCTTGCCGCAACTGTGGTCCGGGTTCCAGTTCGTCGGAGATGGCAGTGGTCCCTTCGACTTCGCCATGAACGGTGTGGTTCTGGCGACGATCATGATCACCCTTTCCACCCTGATCAACGCCTTCGGCGTGAAGCTCATGACCCGCATCAACAGCATCGGGGTCTTCGTGGAGCTGATCGCCGCGGTGCTGCTCATCCTTGCCTTGGGCTGGCACGTTGTCCGGGGTCCGGAAGTCTTCTTTGATACTGCCGGCTTCGGTGAAGGCCACGACCTTGGCTTCTTCGGCGTCTTCCTGATCGGCGCCATGGCATCCGGGTACGTGATGTACGGCTTTGACACGGCCAGCTCCCTGGGCGAGGAAACGAAGGATCCCAAGAAGACAGCACCCAAGGCGGTCCTTCGCGCCGTCACGGCGTCGTTCCTGCTGGGCGGACTGATGCTGTTGTTCGGCATCCTGGCCGCTCCCGACCTCAGCGACCCCAAGGTGGGACACGCTGACGGCGGCCTGCAGTACATCGTCCTGAGCGTCCTCGGCGGACCCTTCGGCAAAGCCTTCCTGGTGTGCATCGTGGTGGCTGTCGTGGTCTGCACGCTCGCCGTTCACGCGGCGGCGATCCGCATGATGTTCGCCATGGCAAGGGACAACAACCTGCCGTTCAGCCGGCAGCTCAGCAAGGTTGATCCGGTCCGCAGGACGCCCACGGTGGCTGCGATCGTCATCGGGGTTATAGCGGTAATCCCACTGCTCATCAACGTGATGCAGCCCGCGATCTTCACCATTCTTTCCAGCATCAGCATCGTGTTGATCTACATGTCCTACCTGCTGGTGACAGTGCCCCTGCTGCGCAAGCGGTTCCTGAAGAAGTGGCCGCTTGCCAACGACGGATCCGAGCCCGGGTTCTGCATGGGCAAGTGGGGGCTTCCGGTGAACATTGTGGCCGTGCTGTGGGGTGGGGCCATGACGCTGAACCTCATCTGGCCCCGACAGGAAATCTACAACTCCGTTCCGCCTTTTGAGTGGTACCTCCAGTGGGGCGGCGTGATCTTCGTGGCCACGGTGACTGTTGGCGGCGCGCTGCTCTACCGGCTGAAGATCAGGCACCAAACGGGTGTGCTGGCCGAGCATGCAGCGGCCGTCGCCGCGCACCCGGCCTCAGGCGAGCAGGCCAGGCCCGCAGGCGAGGCAGCGAACCCGTCCGCCGCCGTCGTACCTTAACTCCGGTTCTTAACCAGAACGCCCCCACCCGTGTAAGTAGCAGTAGTGCGCGTTTTGAGCGATCAAAACGCGCACAACTGCTACCCAGTTGGGTGGGGGCGCCTGTTTAAGAATCAGGCGAAGTCGGAAACTGCGGGATCCGGTCCGATGCGGCCTTCAGCGCCGCGGTCCAGGCCGTTGATGGCCTCGACGTCGGCTTCATCCAGCTTCACGGACAGCGCGGCGAAGTTTTCCTGAATACGGGATTCGGTGACGGACTTGGGAATGACCACGTTGCCGATCGCGAGGTGCCAGGCAATAACCACCTGTGCGGGGGTGGCATGGTGCTTGGCGGCGATCTCGGCGATAGTCGCGTTCTCGAGCAGCTCGCCGCCCTGGCCCAGCGGCGACCAGGCCTGCGTGAGGATGCCCTGTGCGGCGTCGAAGGCACGCAGCTCGGACTGGTTGAAGAACGGGTGCAGCTCCACCTGGTGGATGGCCGGTACTACTCCGGTCTCGTCGATGAGGCGCTGCAGGCCCTCGATGCTGAAGTTGGACACGCCGATGGACTTGACCCGGCCGCGCTTCTGAAGCTCGATCAGGGCCTTCCAGGTGTCAACGTACTTGTCCTGCTTGGGCTGCATCCAGTGGATGAGGTAGAGGTCCAGGGTTTCCAGGCCCAGGCGGTCCATGGAGTCCTCGAAGGCCGCCAGCGTGGACTCGTAGCCCTGGTCAGCGTTCCACAGCTTGGTGGTGATGAAGATTTCCTCGGCGGAGAGGCCGGAGGAGGCAATGGCACGGCCCACACCGGATTCGTTGCCGTAGATCTTGGCGGTGTCGATGTGGCGGAAGCCGGCTTCGAACGCCTGGCGGACCACCTTTTCGGCTACATCGTCTTCAACCTGCCACACCCCGTAGCCGAGCTGGGGGATGGTGTTGCCGTCGTTGAAAGTCAGTGTTGGTGAGGAAGTCATGATGCCATCCTGCCAGCCTCAGGCCGCTCTGCGCGCCCGAAAACAGGAAGATCAGCTATCCGCTTAACTCATTGCACCAAGGGAATAAGGGCGCACGCGGGTAGTTGCATGCGCCGCACGCTTTAGGGGTTTTCGCCTTGCTCATTCATCAGCCGCTCAGCGTCAGCGACCTGCTCGAAGACGGCCTCCGCGCGGCGGTGCACGGACAGGGCGCCCACAGGAACCGGCCCCACGGCGAGGCGAAGCATGGCTGCCGCCTCGGCGGTGGTGGCCAAGGCATTTCCTGCCTTGGACAGCGCCCGGTGCACTCCTGCCAAAGCACCGGGAACATCCAAGCCGTCGCTGGGTGAGCGCTTCTGGGCTTCCACGCACACCGCCCGAACCCGGGGCAGCAAAGCGGCCAAGGAATTTGCGATCTCTACCAGCTCGCCGTACAGCTGATCGTCCTCGACACCCTCAAGGACCTGATGGTACCGGTCCAGCCCGCGTTGAAAACGGTCATGGGCCCGGCGCCACAGGCCCTTGCCAAGCTCAAGATCATCCTTCCGCCCTTGCCGGACGGCCCCAAAGAAACTCATGGACGAGCTTAGAGGTACTGGCCCGGACCGTGGTCGGGGTCCTCGGGACGTCCCGGGGACCCAGGCGCCGCGGCTCCTGGAGCAGCAGCCCTCTGCGGTTGGCCGTTCTCGCCAATAATGATCCCCGGCGCGATCACCGTACCCGGGGGCAACTGGCGCAGCTGCCGCTGGGCTGCTGCGTGGTCGCGCGCGGCCTGCTGGGCGGCGATGGCGGCTTGGATGCCGTGGAACAAACCTTCAAGCCAGCCAACGAGCTGGGCCTGGGCGATCCGAAGCTCGGCGTCAGAGGGTGCTTTTTCATCGGGGAACGGCAGGCTGATGCGTTCCAGCTCTTCAATCAGCTCGGGCGCCAGGCCATCTTCCAATTCCTTGATGGAGCGTTCGTGGATCTCGGCCAGGCGGCCCCGGGCAGCTTCGTCCAAGGGAGCGCTCTTCACTTCTTCCAGCAACTGGCGGATCATGGTTCCGATCCGCATCACTTTGGCCGGTTCATCCACCAGTTCCTGCAGGTTGGAGCCCTTCGGCTTACCGTCCCCGGCGTCGCCCGGTTTCCCGTCGGCCGCGGCCGGGGCATCCCCGTCCAGCGCGTTGCCCTCCACGGGAGTGCCCTCAACAGGGGTGTCGTCCGAAGCCTCATCCTTGGGCTGAATGTCGTTCAGATCGCTCATGGGTTTCATACTCTCACGCCCAAGCGGACCAACCGGGGTCGGTCGGCCTTTTTGGACTTCGTTTGTAGCGAAACTCCCATGGCCACCGGGATTCAGCAGCAGCGGCCTTGGGGGTTGGCGTCCTGCCGGTCCATCCGGTCCCGCCAGAACTCGCGTTCAGTCATGACGGGACCGGAATGGCCTACAGCTTCGAAGTGCTCAACGTACTTTTGGTACGCGTCGGCGCCCATGACCGCCCGGAGGTAACCGGCGAAGCCACGGAGGCCCTTGAGGACGGCATTCATCAGTGATGCCCGGCCTTCTCCAAACGCTTCTCCGGCGGCAGTGCGTTCCATGTTGCCTGCAACTCCTTCTCCGCTGCCGTCGGGATCAGGCCGGCGGGGGCGAACACCTTGGAGGGGAGGGCAGAGTCCTCATGGTCCTCGCCGCCTCCGGCGCGCAGGGCCCGCACCGTCGCGATGATGGCTGTGACGATCACAATGATGCTGAGGGTCACGAAGATGACCGACAACACTCCCTGGATCATGGTGTTGCGGACCACGGCTTCCATGGCCGCTACGGTCTTGGCCGTGCCGAACTCCGTCTTTCCGTCCGCCAAAGCCTTGCTGAAGGCTGCGTTGTTCGCGACATAGCCGACGGCGGGAACAGGCGAGAAGATCTTGTGGAAGCTCGCCGTAATGGTCACGACGGCGGCAAAGGCCAACGGGACGGCCACGATCCACAGGAACTTGAACGTTCCGCGTTTCGCCGCGATGGCCATGCAGACCGCCAAGGCAATGGCAGCCAGCAACTGATTCGCAATGCCGAACAGCGGGAACAGGGTGTTGATGCCGCCGAGCGGATCCGTGACGCCCATCAGGAGGACGGCGCCCCACGCTGCCACCATGATGGCTGTGCAGATCCAGGCACCCGGGCGCCATGACGCTTCCTTGAACTTGGGAACAAAGTTGCCGATCGAGTCCTGCAGCATGAAGCGGGCTACGCGGGTGCCTGCATCGACGGCCGTCAGGATGAAGAGCGCCTCGAACATGATTGCGAAGTGGTACCAGAACGCCATCATTCCCGGACCGCCGATGAACTGCTGCATGATGTGCGCCAAGCCAACGGCCAGGGTGGGAGCACCGCCGGAACGGGAGATGATGCTCTCCTCCCCCACGTCGCTCGCGGTCTGCGCCAGGACGTCGGGGGTGATGTTCACATTCGCCAGGCCCAGGCTGTTCACCCACTGCGCAGCGGACTCAACCGTTCCGCCGGTGAGCGCCAAGGGTGCGTTCATGGCGAAGTAGATGCCCCGGTCGATCGAGATTGCGGCCACCAGGGCCATGATCGCGACGAAGGACTCCATGAGCATGCCGCCGTACCCGATGAACCGGGTCTGCCGTTCCTTCTCAATGAGCTTCGGCGTAGTGCCGGAGGAGATGAGGGCGTGGAAGCCGGAGAGGGCACCGCAGGCAATGGTCACGAAGAGGAACGGGAACAGCGCACCGGAGAAGACCGGACCGTTCTCACGGCTGGCGAACTCGCTGAAGGCCGGGACGTTGATCTCCGGACGGACCACGATGATGGCCACGGCCAGCATGGCGATCACACCGATCTTCATGAAGGTGGACAGGTAATCGCGGGGCGCCAGCAACAGCCACACCGGCAGGATGGCGGCGATGAAGCCGTAGATGATGATGCCCCAGGCGATGGTCACCTTGTCCAGGTGGAAGAAGGCTGCGCCCCATTCCGTTCCGGCCACGGCGCCGCCGCCGATGATGGCTGCCATGAGCAGTACGAAGCCGATGATGGACACCTCCATCACCCTTCCGGGACGGATGAAGCGAAGGTAGACGCCCATGAAGAGCGCGATCGGGATGGTCATGCCCACCGAGAAGACACCCCACGGGCTCTCACCCAAAGCGTTGACCACAACCAGCGCCAGGATGGCGACGATGATGATCATGATCAGCAGGGTGGCCACCAGGGCGGCGGTTCCGCCGATGACGCCAAGTTCCTCGCGCGCCATTTGGCCCAGGGACCGGCCGCCGCGGCGCATGGAGAAGAACAGCACCAGATAGTCCTGCACGGCACCGGCCAGTACGACGCCGATGATGATCCAGATAGTGCCGGGGAGGTACCCCATCTGGGCTGCGATGACAGGTCCCACCAGCGGCCCGGCACCGGCGATCGCGGCAAAGTGGTGCCCGAACAGGACGTTCCGGTCCGTGCGGACGTAGTCCTTGCCGTCGGCTTTGTATTCGGCCGGGGTGGCACGACGGTCATCCGGCTTGGTCAGATACCGTTCAATGACCTTGGAGTAGAACCTGTAGCCGATCAGGTAGGTACAAACCGCTGCGAAAACGAACCAGATGGCGTTGACAGTCTCGCCGCGGACCAGGGCCAGCATCACCCAGGCGACGCCGCCCAGCAGCGCAATGGCTACCCAGAGACCGATCTTGGCGGGAGTCCATTTCCGTTCCTCGGCTTCGCGGACTGAATCGTCCACTGCCGGCGCGGGCAGCGTGGGGTCCAATCCCTCCACGAGTCCGGTTTGCTCAGGTAACTTGCCCATTTTCTCCTCCTTGAGACCTGCCGCGGCGCTGTGCTGCCTGCGTTGGCGTCATGATGCCGTGCGCGGACACACGACAAGCGCACGCTAGCAAGGAGGTTCCCCGGGGAAGGGCGACCCACCGCCCAGGCCCGTCCGGGTGCGGTGAACGGTAGTGATGCTGCGATGAACGGCGGTTAGTTGGAGTGGTTGCGGCCTTGAGCCTGCACCATCCGGGCTTCGCACAGGTCCAGCCAGCGGACCTCGGCTTCCGCTTGGAAGATCAGGGAATCCAGGACCAGGAGCCAGGCCGTATCCGCCGGGCGCTGACCCGCCGAGGCCGCCTTCCTGGCCTGGGTGTAGTCCTGCAGGGCGCGCAACGAAACCTCGCGCTGGGATTGGATCACCGCGGAAGGATCGACGTCGGGAAGGGTGACGGCGAGCGCCAGCTTGATGGCGATCTCGTTGCGGGGCGGGTTGCCGCGCTCAACCGCATCCTCAAACCAGGCATCCACCTCGGCTACCCCGGCGTCAGTGATGCTGTAGACGACGTGTCCCCCGCCGTCGTCGCCGTCTTTGCTGACCAGCCCGTCCCGCTCAAGGCGGTCCAGGGTTGTGTACACCTGCCCGATGTTCAACGGCCACGCGGCGCCGGTGCGTTCTTCGAATTCCGAGCGCAGCTCGTAGCCGTACCTGGGCTGGCCCTGGAGCAAGGCCAGGAGGCTGTGCCGGATGGACATGGGGCTCCTCGCTGTAGTGGTCGGGTCAGAGCAGCAGCAGGACTTTTCCTACGTGGTCGCCGGAGTCGAAGTACTTGTGCGCCTCCCCCACCTGTTCCAGCGGGAACGACTTGGCCACGAGTGGTTTGATTCGCCCGTCGGCGAGCATGGGCCACACCACCTCCCGAACGGCGGACATGATGATGCCCTTCTCCGCCACCGGCCGGGGGCGCAGCGCCGTAGCGATGACGGCAGCCCTCTTGCTCAGGAGCTGTCCCAGGTTGATCTCGGCCTTGGTGCCGCCCTGGAGCCCGATGATCACCAGCCGGCCGTAATCGGCCAGTGCATCGATGTTCTGCTGGAGGTACTTGGCGCCCACGACGTCGAGGATCACGTCGGCGCCTTTGCCGCCGTTTTGTGCCTTGAGGCTTTCGACGAAGTCCTCTTCGGCGTAGTTGATGGCGATGTCGGCACCCAGGAACGCTTTGGCGGTGCCCACTTTCTCATCAGTGCCGGCAGTGGTGGCCACCTTGGCGCCGTAGGCTTTGGCCAGTTGGATGGCCATGGTGCCGATGCCGCCCGTCGCGCCGTGGATGAGGACCGTCTCGCCTTGCTGGAGCTGTGCCGTCATGACGAGGTTCGAGTAAACAGTGGCCGCCACTTCCGGAAGACCCGCCGCCGTCACCAGGTCCACGCCCTCGGGTAGACGCAGCACTTGTTCGGCCGGTACCGCCACCTGCTGGGCGTAGCCGCCGCCGGAGAGCAGCGCGACTACCTTGTCCCCCAAAGTAAAGGCCTTGGTGACACCAGGCCCGAACCCGGCGATACGGCCCGACACTTCAAGGCCGGGAATCTCCGAGGCCCCTGGCGGCGGCGGGTAAAAGCCCCGGCGCTGTTGGACGTCGGCGCGGTTGAGGCCTGCGGCTACGACGTCGATCAGCACCTCGCCCTCGCCGGGCACCGGTGCCGGTACTTCCCTTACTTCGAGGACTTCGGGTCCGCCTGGTTCGGAAATAAAGACGGCTTTCATGACGAACTCCCGTTTTCTTGCTGCACTAACCGGCTCCGGGGCCTGAAAGTACGTGATGTTTTGGTACAGCCAACTCCCTATGAAACACTACTAGGCAGGGAAGGTTGTCCGAGCGGCCTAAGGAGCTGGTCTTGAAAACCAGTGTGCGGTAACCCCGTACCAAGGGTTCAAATCCCTTACCTTCCGCGTAACAAGTGCCCCGGGTTCCAGAACCCGGGGCACTTTCTGCTTTCCAGCCCTCTTTGCCGCCGCTGCCGTCCGGTTATCTGAGAACCTGCCCCCGGATAGCCATTGAAAGTGTCAGAGGCCGCACATAGTGTTCTATCGGGCAACCTTCCGCTTACCGGCAGGCAATGCCCCATTCATCCGTTCGCGCTGAGCTAGACCCGAGGCAGCTTTACCCGGAGCAACTTCCGGTTCATCGTCCGCGCCATGGAACGTGGACGCCCTCAGCGAGCCCGGCTGGGCTCCCTCACGAAAGTAAGAGCGGATGCGACGTAAGCACTGGAAATTCCTGGCGGGCACTGTCCTGTCAGCGGGGTTGGCAGCGGCCCCACTGACGGCTGTGCCGGCCCTCGCAGCAGATGATCCCGCGGCTCCTGGTTCGCCGGTAGTCGTCAATGAGGCGTATTTGCTGCAGCCGGAGTCCGGCACCAAGACCATCGCCGAGATCCAAGGCACCGGCCCCGCCAGCCCACTCGTCGGCAGCACCGTGACCACCCGCGGCAAGGTGACCGCGGCCTACGCCACCGGCGGCCTGAACGGCTACTACGTCCAAAGTCCGGGGACGGGAGGCGACAGCAGCGGGGCGGCCAGGACGGCGTCGGACGCTTTGTTCGTCTATTCCCCTACGACGGCGGGTTCCGTTCAGCCGGGCGACTACCTGGAACTGACCGGCGTCGTGAGCGAATTCGCGAACCAGACCCAGATCACGGTGCAAGCGGCGGGTGTCACAAAACTGAATGATCCCGCCCCGGAAGTGAAGGCCACACCGCTTTCCCTCCCGGCCAACGACGCCGCACGCGAGCGCCTCGAAGGCATGCTGATCGCACCCCAAGGCGACTTTGTGGTGACGGACAACTACGCTCTGAACCAGTACGGCGAGATCGGCCTCGCGGCCGGCACATCACCCCTGGTGCAGCCGACGGCGGTAGCCCCGTACGGTTCGGCAGAGTATTCGGCGGTTGTGGCTGACAACGCGGCGCGCGGCATCAAGCTCGACGACGGCGCGTCCACCAACTTCCTTAAGGACGCCACCACCAAAGCCCAACAACTGCCCTACCTCACTCCGGAAAACCCCGTCCGGGTAGGTTCGGCTGCCACGTTCACGACCGACGTTATCCTGGGCTACGGCAACAACTCCTGGAAGTTCCAGCCCCTCGCGCCCCTGACTGCGGCCACTGCGGACGGGGTGCAGCCCGCGTCCTTCGCTGTTGCACGCCCTGAAGGCCCTGCCGACGTGGGCGGCAACCTCAAGCTGGCCTCCTTCAACGTCCTGAACTACTTTCCCACCACGGGCGATCAACTCAGCGGCTGCGTGTACTACACCGACCGTGATGGCAACCCCATCACCGTCAAGGAAGGTTGCAACGCCCGCGGCGCCGCCAACGCGGAGAACTTCCAACGCCAGCAGGCCAAGATCGTCGCCGCCATCACCAAGTCCGGGGCCGACGTTGTCTCCCTGGAAGAGATCGAGAATTCGGCCCAGTTCGGCAAGGACCGCGATGCCGCTTTGGCAACACTGGTGGACGCCCTGAACGCGAAGACCCCCGGGGTGTGGGACTACGTCCGCACGCCGGCGAATGCTCCTCCGCTGAGCGATGAGGACATGATCCGGACGGCCTTCATTTACAAGAAAGCCACGGCCGAACCGGTGGGTGGCTCCGTGATCCACAACGACACCGATGCCTTTGCCAGTGCCCGCAAGCCTTTGGCCCAGGCCTTCAAGCCCCCAGGCGCAGCAGATGACACCAAGTTCATCGCAATCGTCAACCACTTCAAGTCCAAGGGATCCGCCGCCACGCCGGAGGACACGGACAAAGGCCAGGGTGCATCGAACCTTGCCCGGACACGCCAGGCCGAGTCGCTGCTCGCTTTCGCCAAGGACCAGCAGGTTTCCATGGGCACGGACAAGGTCTTCCTGATGGGCGATTTCAATGCCTACGCCAAGGAGGACCCCCTCAACGTCCTCACCGGCGCGGGCTACACCAACCTCGAAGCAGGGCCGGGCAAGCATTCCTACTTGTACGGCGGAATGGTCGGCTCGCTGGACCACGTTCTGGCTTCTCCCGCCGCCCTCCCGACAGTCACGGGAAGCGACATATGGAACATCAACTCCGTGGAGTCCGTGGCACTGGAATACAGCCGGTATAACAACAATGTGACCAACTACTATGCGTCGGACGAGTTCCGGGCCAGCGACCACGATCCCGTGGTGGTCGGCCTTGACCTGGCACCAAGTGCGCCGCAGACCGTAGACCTTCAGTTCCTGGGGATCAACGACTTCCACGGCAGGATCGATTCCAACACCGTACTGTTCGCCGGAACGGTGGAGAAGTTGCGTGCTGCCGCGGCACCGGGCGCCACGGCGTTCATCTCGGCCGGGGACAACATCGGAGCATCACTCTTTGCCTCCTCCGTGGCGAAAGACCAGCCCACTATCGACGTCCTGAACGCCCTCGAGCTGCAAGCCTCCGCGGTTGGCAACCATGAGTTCGACGGCGGCTGGGAGGACCTGCGCGACCGCGTCGCCGCGGGTGGCACCAACGCTAAGTTCGCCTACCTTGGCGCGAACGTCTACCAAAAGGGCACCACCACTCCCGTCCTGCCCGAGTACAAGGTGCTGGAACTCAACGGCCTGCGCGTGGCAGTGATCGGCACCGTCACCCCGGAGGTTCCTTCCCTGGTGACTCCGGCGGGCATCGCCGACCTGGAGTTCGGTGATCCGGTGGATGCCATCAACCGGGTTGCGGCGAAGATCAAGGCTGAGGGCGCCGCTGACCTGATCATCGTCGAAAACCACGACGGCGCAGCGTCCGGAACGCCCGACGGCGCCACGTTGGAGGAGGAAGTTGCCGCCGGAGGACCGTTCGCGAAACTCGTGAACCAAACCACGCCCGACGTCGCGGCAATCTTCACCGGCCACACCCACAAGGAATATGCCTGGGACGCCCCGGTGCGGGACGCCGACGGGCAAGCCACCGGAAAGACCCGGCCGATCATCCAGACCGGCAACTACGGGGAGAACGTGGGAACCGTGACCTTGACCGTGGACGTGGCTTCCAAGACGGTCACCGCCTACGAAGCATCGATCGTGGAGCGCACCACCGACACTCCCGAAAGCCTCGTTGCCGCCTACCCCCGGGTGGCAGCCGTGAAAACGATCGTGGACAAGGCCTTGGCTGACGCCAAAGAGATCGGCAACCAGCCGGTAGGGGTAGTGACCGCTGATATCACCACGGCGTTCACGCCGGACCCCGAAGGCGGCGCCCCCAAGCGGGACGACCGCGCGAGCGAGTCCACGTTGGGCAACCTCGTGGCGGACTCACTGGTGGACACGCTCAAGGCGCCGGAACTGGGTGCAGCGGAGATCGGCGTCGTTAATCCCGGCGGGCTCCGCAACGAGCTGTACTACGCCCCGGACGGAACCATCACCTATGCCGAGGCGAACGCGGTGCTGCCGTTCGTCAACAATCTCTGGACGACGTCCCTTACTGGCGCACAATTCAAGACGCTCCTGGAACAGCAGTGGCAGACCAACCCCGACGGAACGGTACCGAGCCGCCCGTACCAGCAGTTGGGCTTGTCCAAGAACGTCAACTACACCTACGACGCCGCCCGCCCGACAGGTGAGCGCGTCACCGGGATCTGGGTGGACGGTACGCCGATCGATCCGGCCAAGCAGTACAGGATCGGTACCTTCAGCTTCCTAGCCACCGGCGGTGACAACTTCCGCGTCTTCCAGGAAGGCAGCAACACCAAGGACACCGGGCTGGTGGACCGGGATGCGTGGATCAAGTACCTCCAGGCGCACAACCCGGTATCGCCCGACTTCGCGCGCCGTTCCGTAGCTGTTGCCAACACAACAGCCAGCGACGTCACGGCCGGAGATGCCCTGAGCCTGGCCGTTTCCAAGCTGGACCTGACGTCCATCGGCAGCCCGGCGAACAAGACCCTCAAGGCCTCGTTCGTCGACGCCGCAGGCACCACCGTGGAGTTGGGCGATGTTCCGGTGACCTCCGGTGCCGCGAACGTCAACGTCACGGTTCCCGCCACAGCAGCAGCCGGTACCGCGACGCTGGTGCTCACCGCCGTCGAAACCGGCACCACGGTCAAGGTCCTGGTCACGGTGGCGGAGAGCGTCCCGAATCCGCCGCAATGCACGGCACCGGCCAAACCATCCAAGTGGTACGACATTGCGGGCTGGCTCCGCTACGCCATCGCCTGGTTGGAATATCAGAGGTGCCTGAGGGGCTGACAAACCCGGGTTGGCAGTGAAGGGGCCAGGCCCCGCGTCCGTGTGGTCGCGGGGCCTGGCTTTTTGTGTCCTACTTGCGTGCGGGTTCAGGCTCGGGAAGCCGTTCAGCGTCCTCTTGCAGGCTCGCGCGGAAAGCTTCAAACCGGGCCACGTGGGCCGGCCGGCGGCGCAGGATGGCCCACGCGATGCCCAACGCCACGAACCACACCGGCGTGACAAGCAGCGCCATGAGGGTGTCCGGCTGCGTGGTCAATGCCCACATGATGAACCCGAAGAACGCGAAGACCACCCAAACCATCACAACACCGCCGGGCATCTTGAACGCGGAGCCATCGTGCAGTTGCGGACGACGCTTCCGGAAGGCGAGGTAGCTCGCCAGGATGATCGACCAGACGAACACGAAGCACACGGCCGACACCGTGGTGACCATGTCGAAGGCCTTGCCAACGTCCTGGCCGGCGTACATGAGGACGACGCCGGAGAGCAGCAGCACGCAGGAAAGGAACAGCGCGTTGCGGGGTACTTTGCGTCCGGAGAGCGCACTGAAGACTGCGGGCGCGTCGCCTTCCTGCGCCAAGCCGTAAACCATGCGGGACGTGGAGTAGATCCCGGAGTTCGCGGAGGACATCGCCGAGCTCAACACCACGAGGTTGACGATCGTGGCTGCGGCCCCAAGCCCGGCAAGCGAGAACATGGCGATGAAAGGGCTGTGGCCGGCCGCGAACTGCGTCCACGGAGTAACGGACATCAGGATGATGAGGGCGCCTACGTAGAAGAGCAGCACACGGATGGGAATGGAGTTGATGGCCTTGGGAAGGTTTTTCTCCGGATCCTTCGCTTCGGCAGCGGTGGTTCCCACCAGTTCAATACCCACGAACGCGAAGACTGCGATCTGGAAACCGGCCACGAACCCCATGAATTCGTTGGGGAAGAAGCCTCCATGGGACCAGAGGTTGGTGAAGCTGGCAGGGCCGGCATCGGACTGGAAGCCACTGAAGATCATGAACAGGCCCACGATGATGAGCGCCGCAATGGCCACGATCTTGATGAGGGCGAACCAGAATTCCGTCTCGCCGAAGGCCTTCACGGTTGCCAGGTTCAAGAGCAGGAGGATGCCGATCGTGATGAGTCCGGGAATCCAAAGGGGCAAGCCCGGCCACAGCTCTTCCGAGTAGCCGGCTATCGCAATGACGTCCGCGATGCCCGTGATAACCCAGCAGAACCAATACGTCCATCCAGTGAAGAATCCCGCCCACGGACCCAGAAGGTCTGCGGCGAAGTCGCTGAAGGACTTGTAGTTCAGGTTGCTCAACAGCAACTCGCCCATGGCCCGCATGACGAAGAACAGCATGAAGCCGATGATCATGTAGACGAAAATGACGGAGGGCCCGGCGGCGGAGATGGTTTTCCCGGAGCCCATGAACAGGCCGGTTCCGATGGCACCGCCAATGGCGATCAGTTGGATGTGGCGGTTGCTGAGTTGCCGTTCGAGGTGGGGCTCATGGTTGTTGTCTGTTGGCGGGCGCTGAATCGTCATGAGGAACTCCATTGTTCAGGCGGCACCGGAATGCCACGATGATTCGGGTTCCTCCCCGCTCTGTCATTGACCTGAGAGTTTCCGCGTGCCTGCAGACAGGAACGCTTGCACCTTCGGTGAGCCCGGTGGGAACCGTGCTTCTTTCCAGAGTTGCCTCGCCGCGGCGGTACAGGGTGCCTGAGAGATTCCTGGGGAGGGTTTGCTCCTACGGCGCCTGACGGGATGTACCGGCAGGACTCTCCCGCCGCGGATCACTAGCGCGCATCACCAGCCGGTGACGCAGATCACACACTAGCGAAGGGCGGGCACCCGCTGCAAACGCCCGGCATCCACGGTCGTCATAAAAGGGGTTAAAGCCCCAGGATGCTCCGCGCGATCTCGTCGGCGTCGCGCAGCGTCCGCTGTCCGCTGGTGTAGGCCTGGCCCGTTGCCGGTTTCGCCTCGGCAGCGATGGCGGTCCCCCACTGGGTTGCCGACAGCTGAAGGCCCAGCACGTACAAACCCTCGGTTACCGAGCCGTTCGCGGCCACGGGCCGGTAAGGATGTGGTTCCACATCCAGGCCGGTGGTCTGCACCGGCGTCCCCTCGACGCTCATCATGATCTTGGTTCGCACCAGGCCGTCCTCCATGAGCTGTTCCAGCAACGGGGAGACGTTGATACCCACCCGGTTGGCGGGCGACATCGCTTCAATCAGGGTCCTCGCCTGCACGGGCGCATCCCGCACCCAGGGCGAAAAGGCGCGGAAGACCTTGGCGTTTCGGTCCACGCTGAATTTCGGGTCCGGCCCCACGAAACTCACGACGCCGGCACGCGCCAAGGCGGCCAGCTGCTCCGAACGAAGTGCGGGAGGCCCGCTGGCCAGTCCCTCGACGAAGGATTCGAACCAGCCGCGCAGCTCCGCCACCCACGACTCATCCGTGATTCCACCGTCCGCCACCACGGTCTTAAGGATCGCGCGGCCCGTATGGAGTGCGCCGATCGCCATCTTCACAGGATCGGCTTCGCCGAGCTCCGAACGCAGGGCATCATCATCCAGGTAATCGGTGATGGCCTTGTCCAACTCGCGGCGGGAGGCGAAGGTCCGGCCCGCCAACGGGGCGGCGAGCGCCCGAAGGTTCAGCCGGCGCGAAGCCACCACGTGTTTTTCGACCAGCGCCCCCACTTCGGTTTCCCAGTTGCCCGTTGCGTGCGCATGCGGCTGCAGCGCGTCCTCCAGGTCGGCCAGGAATTGGGCCGAGTCCCGGATCGCGGCCGGTTGGGACCGTGCCAACGTTGCGTAGTACGCCCACAACGCGTCCCGGTGCAGGAGCGGCCACAGATCATGGTCGAAGCCGGGCTGGATCCCCGCAGCCCGGAAGCGGTCGACGGCGGCTTCCGTCAGGTAGCGGAGGGTGATGCTCGTGGCGTAGTAGCCGGACAGCCCGGCTTTGGCCCGGTACGGGGTGCCTCGCCTGGACGCTGCGATGATTTTCGGTTCGCGCCCGGAAGCACGGTACTCCAGGGCGCCGGTACCCGGGGCGACGGCGTCCACGAATTTGCCGCCGCGGCCCTCGGTCAGCTGCCCCATGACGTCGAAGAAGTTCAGGCCCATTCCCCGGACCAGCACGGGTTCGTTGTCCGGCACTATGGACCAGTCCACGTCGGCCGGAGGCGCCGGAGGGAAGTACAGCAGTCCGTGTTCTTCGGCGGCCACCTGGAAGGAGCGTTGCTCGGGGTTCAGGCGGGCTTCAATGTGGCCAAGGGCGAGCACCACCGAATCGACGGTGAGGGTACCGCCGTCGGCCAGTTCGACGTCGAACGCCTTGCCCGCCGGGCGGGCCGCCACCGCCGACGTTTCATGGAAGGTGACGTCCACGCCGTCGGGCACCCGCTGGAGCAGCTCAGCCAGCGTCTGCTGCAGGTAACGCCCGTACAGGGCGCGGCTCGGGAAGTTGTCGGACGCCAGCGCGGACAACTCGGCCTTCTCGGCGTCGCTGAGTCCCTGGCCGTCACGACGCCGGGTCACGCGCCATTCGTCGAACGAACCGCCCGCCAGAGGCGGGGCAAGCTCCGGTTCCTGGGGAATCAGGGTGGGATAGAACGACTGCGTGTTCATCAGGTACAGCCGGGACTGCCCGGGCTGCCAAACGTGCCCCGAACCGGCCGGATAGGGGTCAATGACGTGGATGTGGAGCGTGCTTCCGCCGTTCCCTGCCGCCGCCCGGTTCGCGAGCAACCGCTCAAGGACGCTGGTACCCCTGGGACCAGCCCCGACAAGGGCAACACGGTTGGTTTGGGAAGTAGCCACGCTCAAGCTTAACTTCTGCATGACTTGCTTCCCTTTTACCTGTGTTGCTTGGATGGGGCGATGACCACCACAGCAGCTGATCAATCGCCCTTGCCCGAAGAACGCGAGCAGCCAGGGCCCCGCCACGCCGACGTCGCACCCGAGCCAACGGATGAGTTTGTCTGGTTGGAGGACATCCACGGCGAAGAACAGCTGGCATGGGTCCGTGAACAAAACGCCCGAACCGAAGAACTCCTGGAAGACGCCGGATACGCGGCGGTGGAAGCGGGCATCCTGGAGGTCCTGGACTCCACCGACCGCATCGCCATGGTGAACAAGCGGGGGGACTTCTACTACAACTTCTGGAAGGACCGGGAACACCCCAAGGGCCTCTGGCGCCGCACCACGTGGGAGAGCTACCTCTCCGACGCACCGGACTGGGACGTGCTGCTGGATGTGGACGCCTTGGCAGCCTCCGAAGGTATCGAGTGGGTGTTCCACGGGGCCGGCTTCCTTCGCCCGTCCGACGGTTCCGACTACCGGCTCGCCATGGTTTCCCTCTCCCCCGACGGCGGCGACGCCAACCGGTACCGCGAATTCGACCTCGCCACCAGGACGTTCGTGGACCCGGCCGATGGTGGCTTTGACCTACCCACCGCGAAGGGCCATGTCAGCTGGCTCGATGCAGACACTCTCCTGGTCTCCAGCACCGCCGACGGACTACCCGCAACATCCTCCTCCTACGCCCGAACCGCGGTGAAGCTGCGCCGCGGCGAATCCCTGGCATCAGCGGAACAGATCTTCGAGATCCCCGAAGACCACATGCTGGCCATGGTCGCCCACGACTCCACGCCAGGCTTTGAGCGCACTTTCGCCGTGGACTACATCGACTTCTACAACCAGCGGACGTCGCTGCTCCGTGACGGCGCCTGGATGGACATCGACGTCCCGACGGACGTCAACATCAGCGCGCACCGCGAATGGCTGATGTTCCGTCCACGGCACGACTGGTCCGTTGCCGGCGTCCAATACCCTGCCGGCTCCCTCCTCGCGGCAGGCCTTGAAGAGTGGCTGGCCGGCACACGCGACGTGGTGGTGCTGTTCACGCCCGACGACCACACGTCCCTGCAGTCCTGGAGCTGGACCAGGGACTACCTGCTGCTGAACCTGCTGCGGGACGTCTCCTCCGAGATCCGGGTGCTGGACCCCTCAAAGCCGGACGACTCCGGTTCCTGGGCCTGGAGCACCCTGGACGCCTGTCCCCCGCTCCATGACGTCAACGCCTATGCAGTGGACGACGAGGACGAATCCGGCGCCGGAAACGACTACTGGTTGGTGGCCACAGGTTTCACTACTCCCACGACCCTCACGCGCGGCTCACTCGGACCTGCCGGGAGCCACCACGAAGAGGTGAAGCGCTCGCCGTCGTTCTTCAACGAAGCCGGGTACGAGGTCCAACAGCACTTCGCTGTTTCGGCCGACGGCACCCGCATCCCTTACTTCCAGGTCGCTTCCAAAGACCTGGTCCTGGACGGTCAGAACCCCACGCAGCTCTCCGGCTACGGCGGGTTCGAGGTCTCCCGCACCCCTGCCTACAGCGGAACGATCGGCCGGGCATGGCTTGAACGCCGCACCACCGGGGAGGACGCCCACGTCCGCGGCGGGGTGTACGTGGTGGCCAACATCCGCGGCGGAGGCGAATACGGACCGTCCTGGCACCACGCAGCCCTCCGGGAAAACAGGCACCGCGCTTACGAGGACTTCGCAGCGGTTGCGCAGGACCTCATCTCGCGGGGAGTCACCAACCGGAAACGCCTGGGGTGCGTGGGCGGCTCCAACGGCGGGCTGCTGGTGGGCAACATGCTCACGCAGTACCCCGAACTGTTCGGGGCGATCTCCTGCGGGGTGCCGCTGCTGGACATGCGCCGATACACGAAGCTGTCCGCCGGATACTCCTGGATTGCCGAATACGGAGATCCCGATGTGCCCGGGCAGTGGGAATTCATCCGCACGTTCTCCCCGTACCACTTGCTCCGTGACGGAGTGGAATACCCGGAAACGTTCATCTGGACTGCGACCTCGGACGACCGCGTGGGTCCCGTCCAGGCCCGGAAGATGGCCGCCCGGATGCAGGCCATGGGCATCCCCAACGTCTGGTTCCACGAAGCCTTGGAGGGCGGGCACGCCGGAGCTTCGGACAACAGGCAAGCCGCCGCGCTGCAGGCCAGGAGCAACCACTTCCTCTGGCGGGCGTTGGCCGGGGGCGAGTAAGGCCCAGGCTTGGTTGACGGCTGTTTTGCACTGTGCCGCACGTTCTGCGTATCCTTGGTGGGCTAGCAATAGCAATTGGAGACGTGCCAGAGCGGCCGAATGGACTTCACTGCTAATGAAGGGTCGGGGTTAAACTCGACCGGGGGTTCAAATCCCCCCGTCTCCGCGAAGTGGTCCCGGTTTTCGAACCGGGACCTTTTGCGTTTAACCCGGGGTTGCAGGACCCCCTTCGAGCGTTAGCGGCGTTAGCGGGGTTGGCGGCCACGACCGCCTGCACTGACCTCCGCGCCGGCATCCCGGTGAAGCATCAGGCTGTCCACGGTACTCACGAGCATCAGTACTGCCATGGCCAGGAAGGCCCCTTTGTAAGCGGTGTTCTCCCCACCCAGGAACCCGGCGGTTTCGAACAACCGGAGGAACAGTGCTCCCACGGCAATTCCGGCACCGGCCGCCAGCTGCACCAGCGTGGCAGAGATGGCATTGGCCGACGGCAGTTGCTCAGGGACGATATCCGCGTACTGCACCGAGGCGTACGCGGAGAAGCCGATGGACCGGAAAGCGCCGCTGAGCAGCAGCAGGCCGAAAATTACCGGCTCGGGAGTCTCGGCCGACAGGAAGGCGCACAGAACAAACGTCACCGCCGAGGCGAAAGAGGCAAAGACCAGTACGGGCTTGAACCCGAACCGCCGGATGATGGGGGTGGTAGCCGGTTTGATGCCGATGTTGCCCACAAAGACCGCCGCCACCATGACACCGGCCTTCAGGGGATCCCAACCGAATCCATCCTGGAACATCAACGGCAGCAGGAAGGGAACCGAGCTGATGGTGAGCCGGTAGATGAAGCCGCCCGTGGACGTGGCACGGAAAGTCCTCGTTCCGAAGACCCCAAGGTTGAACAGCGGGACTTTTGCCCTGGTCATCCACCAGACCGCTCCGGCCAAGGAAAGGACGCCGCCTCCAACCACTACCGCAGCCACCAGCCCCGGTGTGTGGCCGCCCAATGTTTCAAGGCCTACCACCAGGGCACCCACGCCAAGCGTCGTCAGCAACAGTCCCAGCCAGTCAAGCCTGCGTTTATCCCCGACGGCGGTCCGGGGAACCAAGCGCAGCGCGGCGATGAATGCGGCCAGGCCCAACGGGAGGTTGATGAGGAAGATCCAGTGCCAGGAGAGGAACGTCGTCAGCGCTCCGCCGACCATCGGGGCCAACACCGGTGCAAGAAGGCCCGGCCACACGAGGTAAGCGGTGGCACGGAGAAGCTCGGACTTCGGCGTTCCCCGGAGGACCACCAGCGTCCCGACCGGAACCATCATGGCCCCGCCCGCACCTTGGGCCACCCTGCTGAGCGTGAGCATCGTCAGGTCCTGGCTCACCGCGCACAGCAGGGACGCGATCGTGAATACTGCAATGGCGAAGCAAAACACCCTCCGGGCGCCCATTCGTTCCGCCAGCCAGCTGCTCAACGGTATCCCCATGGCCACAGTCACCAGGTAGGCGGTCATGGTGATGTTGACATCTGCTGCGGGCACGCGGAAATCGGAGGCGATGCTCGGGATCGCGGTGGTCAGGACGGTTCCGTCCAGGAACTCCATGAAGAAGGTGGCCGCCACCAGCAACGCGAGCTTTGGCTGCCACATGCTCTCACTTGGGGCTGCGACGTCGGTGCGGTTCGATTCTGTGCTCATGGCTCCGGTCCGGATCAAACGGTATCCCGCGCTGGGAAGCGGGTGTGTTTCATCGATCCTATAGACGGGATGTGGGAGCGATCACAACATGACACAACCTGGCCGGGCATGACACGGGTCCTGCAGCGGTCCTGTCCGCAGCAAGGGGCGGCGGCCGCTATCCAGCCTGGGCCAACGCCAGGGGAAGGACCGCCCCCGCACCTGCTTCCCGGAGGCACCGGCCGGCCACCGTCATGGTCCACCGACTGTCGATGAGATCGTCCACCAGGAGCACAGGCCGTCCTTGCGCGCCCACCAACGCCTGGCCAAGTTCTTCACCCACCGCAAACCGTTCCCATACTCCCGCAAGGCGGTAAGCGCTGTTGCCACCCCGGGCTCCAACGGGTCCGCCATGTTGAGGTTGCAGGGCACCCAAGTACGGCATGCGGCCTATGCCGGCGATTCCCCGGGCCAGCGAGTCCACCAGCTGTGGTTTGCTCCTGGAAGGAACACTCACAACGGCCACCGGACGGCCCGCTCCACTCCACGCCGTCCCGCCCTCGGCACCGGACCACTCCCGCAGCACCTGAACGCAGGCTTGGAGCATGGCAGGGTCCACTTGGCGGTCCGGAGCGCCGGCGGCAAAGAGTTCACGCAGCGCTCCGCCCCAGCCCAGGTCGGTCAGGCGGGCCAGGACACGCCCTTCCGCCACGGACTGGTCCGGCTTGATCTTGCCCTTCACCGCCACACCCAGCCGGTCCATTCCGGACGGCCACTGCAGCCTCGGCTCCACCACAATTCCCGCCCGGCGAAGCGTTTGCCCCGCAGCGTCAGCGGCTGCCTCGGCAATGTCCTTCGGGAACCACTGCCCGGCACAGTTGTCACAACGGCCGCAAGGTGCCGCGGTTTCATCGTCGAGGACTGAGGTGATGTACTCCATGCGGCACCCCGAGGTGTCCTCGTAGACGATCATCGATTCCTGCTCGTCCACGCGTGCCTCGGCAATGCGGGAGTAGCGTTCAGCATCGTAGGCCCAGGGTTGCCCGGTTGCCTTCCAGCCACCTCCAACCCGTTCCACCGCTCCATCCACGGCGAGCACCTTGAGCAGCAGCTCCAGGGGCGTCCGGCGCAGGTCCACCCTCGCTTCCAAGGCCACCGTGGAAAGGGCGGAACCAGCTTCATCCAGGACGTTCAGGACGGCCTGCGCTTTCTCGGCCGAAGGCATCGAAGCGGTGGCCAAGTATTGCCAGATCTCGCGGTCTTCGGAGCCGGGAAGCAGCAGGACGTCGGCATTCGCAGCGCCACGTCCGGCACGGCCCACCTGCTGGTAGTACGCGACAGGCGACGACGGCGCGCCCAGGTGGATGACGAAGCCGAGATCGGGTTTGTCGAACCCCATGCCCAAGGCTGACGTCGCTACCAGCGCTTTGACCTGGTTGTCCTTCAATAATTGCTCCGCGCGCTCCCTGTCCGCGGGATCGGTGCGTCCTGTGTAAGCCAGGACGTTGTGCCCCGCCTCGGCAAGCAGGCGGGCGGTGTCCTCGGCGGCGGAAACGGTCAGGGTGTAGATAATCCCGCTGCCGGGCAGATCGTTCAGATGCGTGAGCAACCAGCCAAGGCGGTCCCGGGAGTCAGGGAGGTTAAGCACTCCCAACCGCAGGGATTCCCTGCCCAAGGGGCCGCGGATGGTCAGTACCCCTTCCCCGAGCTGCTCCTCGATGTCATGGACAACACGCGAGTTCGCCGTGGCCGTGGTGGCCAGCACGGGGACGGTTTCCGGCAATTGCGTGATCAGGTCCGCGATGCGGCGGTAGTCCGGCCGGAAATCGTGGCCCCAGTCCGAAATACAGTGCGCTTCATCAACCACCAGCAGACCCGTCCGCCGGATCAACTCGGGAAGCTGGTTCTCCCGGAAGGAGGGATTGGTCAGGCGTTCCGGGGACACCAGCAGGACATCGACCTCGTCCGCCGCCAGCTGGGCCAGGACCGTATCCCACTCCAATGCATTTGCCGAGTTGATGGCTACGGCCCGTACACCTGCCCGGGCCGCAGCAGCCACCTGGTCCCGCATGAGCGCCAGCAAAGGGGAAACAATCAAGGTTGGCCCCGCCCCGCGCCTGCGCAGCAACAGGGACGACACGAAATAGACGGCGGACTTCCCCCACCCGGTACGCTGCACCACCAGGGCCCTGCGTCCAGCGTCCACCAGCGCTTCGATGGCCTCGAATTGTCCGTCATGGAACTCGGCTTGGGGATTCCCGACGAGCTCCCTGAGGCATTCAAGCGCCTGCTGGCGTGTAGGCGACTGCACAGGAAGAGCGACATTTTGCGGGATGTTGGCCATGTCCCCAGTATTGCAGCAGGGCCTGACAGCGAAAACGGGCAGGAAGGGCTATGTGGACAACCGTTCTCCACATAGCCGGGAGGCGGTTCATGCCCATTTGCACCCTCACAGTAGGATTGAGCGCGTGACTAGCGAGCAGACTAAGACCTTTGACCTCTCGGCCTCTTTCAAGGCGTATGACGTCCGGGGCATCGTGGGGGAATCAATCACGGCCGAGATCGTAGAAGCCGTGGGTGCTGCATTTATCGACGTCCTTGGGTTGGAGGGTGAGACCGTTCTGGTGGGCGGGGACATGCGGCCTTCCTCGCCCGAGTTCAGCCAGGCGTTCGCCAAGGGCGCTGCCACCCGCGGCGCCAACGTGCAGTTGCTGGACCTTATTTCCACGGACGAGCTGTACTACGCCTGCGGCGCGCTTAATGCAGCCGGCGCGACGTTCACTGCCAGCCACAACCCGGCCGAGTACAACGGCATCAAGATGTCCAAGGCCGGAGCCCAGCCCATCTCTTCGGAGAGCGGTTTGAAGGAGATCCAGGCCCTGGCCGAGGAATACCTGAACCAGGGCAGCATCCCGGCCGCCGCCACGCGTGGCCAGATCGGTGTGCGGGATGTCCTGAAGGACTACTCCGAGTACCTCCGCAAGCTCGTGGACCTTTCCGGTTCCCGGCCGTTGAAGGTTGTTGTCGACGCCGGCAACGGCATGGCGGGGTTGACCACCCCTGCGGTCCTGGGTGACAAAATCCTCCCGGGCCTGCCTTTTGAGATTATTCCGCTGTACTTCGAGCTTGATGGATCGTTCCCGAACCACCCGGCCAACCCGTTGGAGCCGGAGAACCTGCGTGATCTGCAGGCCGCCGTGGTCAAGCACGGTGCGGACATCGGTTTGGCTTTCGACGGCGATGCTGACCGGTGCTTCGTTGTTGACGAGAAGGGTGACCCGGTGTCTCCTTCGGCGATCACCGGCATGGTGGCCCGCCGTGAAATCGCCCGGGCAAAGGCCGCCGGGGAAGAGACTCCGGTGATCATCCACAACTTGCTCACGTCCAAGGCCGTGCCGGAACTCGTCGCTCTTGACGGCGGCCGTGCTGTCCGCACCCGGGTGGGCCATTCCTTCATCAAGGCCGTGATGGCTCAGGAAAGTGCCGTGTTCGGCGGGGAGCACTCCGCCCACTTCTACTTCCGGGATTTCTGGAATGCGGACACCGGCATGCTGGCTGCCATGCACGTGCTTGCCGCGTTGGGCGAGCAGGACGGTCCTCTCTCAGAGCTGGGCCGCCAGTACGAGCCCTACGTTTCCTCCGGTGAAATCAACTCCGAGATCGAGGACAAAGCCGCAGCGGTAGAGCGCGTTCGGGTCGATTTCGAGTCCGAGGACGTCGAGATCGACAACATGGACGGCAGCACATTTACCGCCAAGGACGGCAGCTGGTGGTTCAACCTGCGCCCGTCCAACACCGAGCCCTTCCTTCGTCTGAACGCCGAAGCGAAGGACCAGCCCACCATGGAGAAAATCCGCGACCGCGTCCTGGCCATCGTCAGGGCATAGGGGAGCCATCATATGAGCCACGAACCTCAAGCAGCGGGGAATGCGGCGGAGCAGGAACTCAGGGACACCTTGGGCACAGCCATTGGCACGGCCCAGGAACACCTCCTGCAGAACGGCGGCTTCCTCCCCTTCGGAATCACCTTGTCCAATGACGGTGAACTCAGGATCGTCCTGGTAACCCCGAATGAGCCGGACGAAGACGGTCACCTCGATGCTGAGCAGATGCTTGCCGACGTGCAGGAGCTCCTCAAGCAGGGGCGAAACGACTACCGCGCGGTAGCCGTTGCCTACGATGCCAGCCTGCCGGAACATGGTTGCGATGGAATCACCGGCGCGGCCGAACACAGGGACGGCACCGTACTTGCCGCGATAGTTCCCTATCATGTAACAGACGATGGGTTCACCTTTGAGCCCATGGAGCCGGACACCCACGAGCCGTCAGTCTGGGTGGACTAGACCCGCACTACCTTAGGTGAAGCGATGAAGATCAACGCGTTCGCAGATGTAAGCCTCCGCGCCATCATGGTGTTGGCAGCTGCGCCCGAGGGGACTTTGCTGACCACTCAGGCTGTGGCGAATGCCGTCGGCACCCCGTACAACCACGTGAGCAAAGCAATGGTCCGGCTCCGCGAACTCGGCCTGATCGACGTCGAACGTGGCAGGCTTGGCGGCTCCCGGCTCAACGCTGCCGGTCGTAAAGCAACCGTGGGGCAGCTCCTCCGCCACCTGGACAGCAGGCAAGACCCGGCGGAGTGCCAATCCCCCAACGGCGACTGCCCGCTGCTGACCGAGTGCGGTTTGCGCCATGCCATGAAGCGGGCCAGGGAAGCTTTCTACAAGGAACTCGACACCGTGGTGATCGCGTCCCTGCCCCACGCCCGCCAGATGAATCCGGTCTTCGCTACCATCGGCTTGCGTCCCCAGTTTGGCACGGATCCGTCACCCGCTTCCCAGCCCGCCGTCACCACGGCGTGAGACCTCCGGCGTAACGAACCCCCTCGATTTGCACTTCTTTTCTACGGGGAGTAGAAATTGATCTAAATACAGGTATTTGAAATACATGTATTGATCCGGTCCGGCGCAGGTGCACGGACCCCAACCCCAGGAGAACCATGCTCTCGGAAAAGTCCCGCCCCGTCATTGAAGCCACCCTTCCGCTGGTCGGATCGAGGATTGGCGAAATCACCGCCGATTTCTACAACCGCTTGTTCACAGCACACCCCGAACTCCTGGATGGTCTTTTCAGCCGATCGAACCAGCGTTCCGGCGAGCAGCAGAAGGCCTTGGCCGGGAGCATTGCCGCTTTCGCCACGCACTTGGTGAACAACCCCGGCACGCTGCCGGAAAAGGTCCTCTCCCGCATTGCGCACAAGCACGCTTCGTTGGGCATCGTCGAGGAGCAGTACGGCGTGGTTTACGAGCACCTCTTCGCAGCCATTGCCGCCGACCTGGCCGATGTCATCACCCCGGAGATCGCAGAAGCATGGACCGAGGTGTACTGGCTCATGGCGGACGCCCTGATCAAGTTGGAGAAGGACCTCTACGCAGCGCAGGCCAACACCCGCATGTGGATGCCGTGGCGCGTCGTCAGCAAGGAAGCAGCAGGCAAGGATGCCATGACCTTCACGCTGGAACCGGCGGATGAAACCCCCATCACGGAAGCCAAGCCAGGACAGTACGTCAGCGTCAAGGTCACCCTTCCTGACGGCCTCCGCCAGGTGCGCCAGTACTCACTGTCCGGCGACGCCGGCACCAGCCGGATCTTCACCACCAAGCTCAACGACGGCGGTGAGGTCTCCACCGCCCTGCACACCGCCGTCGAGCCCGGGGACATCCTGGAGATCTCCAACCCCTATGGCGAAATCACGCTCAAGAACGAGGCAGGCCCGGTGGTTCTCGCTTCGGCCGGCATCGGCTGCACGCCCACCGCTTCCATCCTGCGCTCCCTGGCAGATACCGGCACTGACCGCGATGTAGTGGTGCTGCACGCCGAACGTTCCATGGACAGCTGGGCGCTCAGCGGCCAGATGACCGCCGACGCCGCCAGGATCGATGCCGACCTGCAGCTGTGGCTTGAGACTCCGCAGGCCGGCGCCAAGGAAGGTTTCATGTCGCTTCGCGAAGTCGATCTTCCGGCAGATGCCTCGCTCTACCTGTGCGGCCCGCTGCCCTTCATGAAGAAGATCCGCGACGAGGCCATCGAAGCGGGCATCCCGGCAACGCGGATCCACTACGAGGTCTTCGGTCCGGACGTCTGGCTCGCCAACTAAGGCAAGGAACGACGGCGGCCTGTCACCTTTCGTACAAAAGGTGACAGGCCGTCGTCGTTCACTCAGGGACGCCATTGTCCCTAAGAGGTTCTGCACCTCCGGAGGTTCCTACCTCCGGAGGTTCCTGCTTCCCGAGGTCTAGGCCAGGCGGCTCTTCAGGCCGTCCAGCTCGGACTTCAGCGCCGCCGGGAGCGATTCGCCGAAGTTGGCGAACCACTCTTCAATGGAGGCCAGCTCGGTGGTCCATTCGTCGGCATCCACACGGACGGCTGCCTCCACCTCTGCCGGGGTCATGTCCAGGCCCTCGAGGTCGATGGATTCACCGGTCGGCACGAAGCCGATGGGGGTCTCCACGGCGTCGGCCTTGCCTTCGAGCCGCTCGATGGCCCACTTGAGCACGCGTGCGTTGTCCCCGAAGCCAGGCCAGGCGAAACCGCCGTCAGCCGTGCGGCGGAACCAGTTGACCAGGAAGATCTTGGGCAAGCGCTCGGGATTGGCCTTCGCTGACAGGTTCACCCAGTGGTTCAGATAATCGCCAGCGTCGTAGCCGATGAACGGAAGCATCGCCATCGGATCGCGACGGACTACGCCCACGGCACCGGCCGCTGCAGCGGTGGTCTCCGACGAGAGGGTGGCGCCCATGAAGATGCCGTTTGACCAGTCGCGGGCCTCGGTGACCAACGGGATGGTGGTCTTGCGGCGGCCACCGAACAGGATGGCGGAGAGTTCCACGCCCTCGGGGCTGAAGTACTCTTCGGCAAGCATGTCGATCTGGTCGATCGGGGTGCAGAAGCGGGAGTTCGGGTGCGCGGCCGGGGCCTCCGAGTCCGGAGTCCAGGAGTTGCCCTGCCAGTCGGTCAGGTGTGCCGGGGTCTCCTCGGTCATGCCTTCCCACCAAACTCCACCGTCGTCGGTCAGTGCGACGTTGGTGAAGATGCTGTTGCCCTTGGCAATGGCACGCATGGCGTTGGGGTTGGTACCCCAACCGGTGCCCGGCGCAACGCCGAAAAGACCGGCTTCCGGGTTGACCGCGCGGAGCTCGCCTTCCTTGCCGAAGCGCATCCACGTGATGTCATCGCCCAGGGTCTCAACTTTCCAACCCTTGATGGTGGGGTCCAGCAGGGCGAGGTTGGTCTTGCCGCAGGCGGAGGGGAAGGCCGCGGAGACGTAGTAGGTCTTCTGCTCGGGAGAGGTCAGCTTGAGGATGAGCATGTGCTCGGCCAGCCAGCCTTCGTCGCGGGCCATGACCGACGCGATGCGCAGCGCGTAGCACTTCTTGCCCAGCAGGGCGTTTCCGCCGTAGCCGGAACCGAAGGACCAGATGGAGCGCTCTTCGGGGAAGTGGACGATCCACTTTTCCGGGTTGCACGGCCATGCGACGTCGGCCTGGCCGGGTTCCAGCGGTGCGCCGAGGGAGTGCAACGCCGGTACGAAGAACGCGTCGGTCCGGGTGATGCGTTCCAGAACGTCGGTGCCGATGCGGGCCATGATGCGCATGGAAGCAACCACGTAGGCGGAGTCGGTGATCTCAACGCCGAACTTGGGGTCTTCAGCATCCAGGTGGCCCATGACGAAGGGAATGACGTACATGGTGCGGCCGCGCATGGAGCCGGCGAAAAGTCCGCGCAGCTTCTGCTTCATCTCGGCCGGGGCCATCCAGTTGTTGGTGAAGCCTGCGTCGCGCTCGTTCTCGGAGCAGATAAAGGTCTGCTCCTCTACACGGGCAACGTCAGCGGGATCGGAAAAAGCTGCAAAGGAGTTCGGGAACGTCTCCGGGTTGAGCCGCTTCAGCGTGCCGGCCTCAACCAGCTCGTCTGTCAGCTTCTTGTTTTCTGCTTCGCTACCGTCAACCCAGTGGATGCGGTCCGGCTGAGTCAGTTCAGCTACTTCTTCGACCCAGGCCAGCAGGCGTGCATGCGTAGTAGGTGCCTTCTCAAGCAGCGGCAGTCGCGCCAGATCGCCCATTGCGGTTCCCTTCGTCGGGTTCGGTGGTGTGTCCTAAACGATAGGGGGCGCGGACCAGACCAATCCGTTGTCAGACATCGGACAAATGGGGGCCGCGCAAATGAAAACCGCGGAAAATCAAGGAATCCAGTTTCTGAATGGCTGATTTAAGTGACAAAGGTCACCTAGACCGGTCTAGTTAGGCAGATTACAGTCTGTCGATTTGGAACTTCACATGAACTTCTGTAAAGTTTATTGAGGTTCGAGGGGGTCAGAGAAACAGACCGCCGAGAATCACCAAGAATGCGCCCATAGCTCAGCTGGATAGAGCGTCTGTCTACGGAACAGAAGGTCAGGGGTTCGAATCCCTTTGGGCGCACAGATAAAGACCCGCACCGGTTCGCCGGTGCGGGTCTTTTGTTTTCCCCGTCCCGCCCCCACTCCCCTCCCACCCCTCCCAACTAAGTCGCAGCTGTGCGCGTTTAGACGGCTTGTCATGTCTCATGACCTTGTAGACACTTCATGTCTCATGACTTCGTGGACGGTTGTTGTCTCACGACTGTGTGGACACTTCGTCTTGGGACTTTGTTTGTCGGCCTCTGCGGGGCGGGTACTTTGTTCGTTTCTTGCGGGTGCCTTGTGGGTCTGCGACGACTCCTGAGGGTTTTCCGTTGCCGACGTAGGTGGTTCCGTGCGGAGGTCTGGGGTGAGTGATGATCTCGGTGCCTTGTGCTCCGAAGAACATGATGGTGGTGTCGTCGTAGATGATGTGCACGGTGGTGCCGGTGTGTTCTTTGCCCATTTTGAAGTGGGTTCCTAGGATCGTCACGGACCCGTTCCGGTTCACTGTTCGGTGCGCGCTTTGCCTGTCCGTTGCGGGCGTGACTTGCTCAGGAACGGTTGGCGGGGGCGTTTTCGGGGTGGCGTTCCAGGCCTCATAGGGCGTCGTTCCCGCGGGTAGGCCTTGATGTTCGCGTTCGTTGTTGTAGTAGAGATCGAAAGCGTCGACCTGCAGTTGCAGGGCAGCCATTGAAGGGGCCGGGAGTTGCCTGTGCAGGTATCGGTGCAGGGTTTGGTGGAAGCGTTCGTTCTTGCCTTGGGTGGTGGGTTTGTAGGGTTTGCCCGTTATCGGTTCGATGCCTTTGGCTTTGAGGAACTCCACGAGGGCCCCGGTGCGGCCGCGGCGGGTGGGATTCAGTGCCGAGCCGTTGTCGGAAAGGAACTTCTGCGGTGCTCCGTGGCGTTCGATGGCCTGGGTAACGACGGCGATTGCGGCGGCGCTGGTTTCGCCGGGTGCGACCAGGGACGCCAGCGCCAAACGCGAATGATCATCGATGAGTTGGAAGATGGCTACCTTCTTGCCGCTGGCGAGCTGCCATTCGGTCGAGTCGATTTGCCAGCACGCGTTGGGTTGCGGATAGACGAACCTTTTGTAGGCGCTTCGAGGCTTCTTCCGCGGTTCGGGCATCACGACACCGGCCCGGGAAAAGATCCTGGCCACGGTGGCACGCGAGGGCGGTGTGAAGCCTTGTCGTGAGAGCTTCGCGATGACAGAAAGCGGACCGTGGTCCTGCCCGCTCTCCTGCAGTTCCGCCCGGGTACCGAGCAGCAACTCGATCATCGCCTGTGGGGTCAGGGCCGGCATGGTTCTTGGAATCGTGGGCTTTTTCTCCAATGCCTTCACCGGCCCCACCTCGGCAGCCGCCGCCCGGACCCGGTAGAACCAGGCCCGGGAGACATTGTGCTTCCTGCAGAACGCAGTAACCGCGCCTCTGGGCGAATCCTCGGACCACGTTGCCACAGCATGCCGGATCTTGATGTCCGGTTGGGGTTTGCTCATGCAGAGCAGCAAACCCGCAAGCTAAGTGTCCACGATGTCCTGAGACAGAGTGTCTACGAAGTCATGAGACAGAACTGTCTATTAAGTCATGAGACTCCACACGCGTTTAGACGGCTCTAAACGCGCGCTAATGCGACCTAGTTGGGGAAATAGGGAGTTGGGGAAGTAGGGAGTTGAGCGGTGGGGCAGGGAGTTTGCGGCTGCGGGTGGTGGCGGGGCAGGGAAAGTGCGTTGAGCGGAAACGGCAAGGGCCGCCGTCGTACTTGAACAGAAGTACGACGGCGGCCCTTGGGTTCGGCGCGTTACTCGCCCACGGCCTCGCTGATGCGGCGGCGGATACCGTCGAAGTGGCGGTTGAGCAGTTCGGCTGCGAGGGGCTTGTCCCCGGCTGCCACGGCGGTGTAGATATCGCGGTGCGTGGCGGCGGTCTTGACCAGGTCCTCGTTGCCGGCGCCTATCTCCACGTGGATCTTGCGGTAGACCTTCCAAAACACGCCCATGAGGTTGATGAGGAGCTCGTTGTTGAGGGGCTCGAACAGGCGGCGATGGAACTCGGCGTCGGCGGCGACGAAGTTCTCGCCCGAAGCCGCCAACTCCTCCATCTGCTTGACCGCTTCCTCAATGGAGGCCAGCTGCGCGGGCGTCATGACGTCAATGGAAGATGCGATCAGGCCGGATTCCAGGGCTTGCCGTACGTCTACCAGTTGCAGGGCTTCGAATCCCTGATGCCGCAGGGAGAGGCGGCCGCGGAAGGTCAGCCCGTCCGCCAGGGCATCGAAGTTGCTCGGAGCGACGAACATGCCGAAGCCATGGCGGATCTCGATCACACCCAGGGCCTGGAGCACCTTCAGGGACTCCCTGAGCGTGTTGCGTCCTACTCCGAGGGCTACGGACAGTTCACTCTCCGTGGGCAGGGGGTCGCCGGCCTCGAGTTCGCGCTCGAGGATCAGTTCCATAATGTCCGACTGCAAAGCCCGCAGCCGCGCCTGTGCACTGAACCGCGCCTGCGGTACTACACCGGAAGTTGTCATGGCGCTCTCCTTGCCAAAGCAGTTACCGCTGCGCAGGCTCGACGCCTCCGCCGCCGGCAAGTGCGGGTGTTAATATTGGAGCGAGCTTAGCGCCCACTGCAGATTGATGATTGCAGCATACAATATCGGATGTCCCACCTCCCTGATAAGTATGCCGCGGAATTTCCCTGGAAGTCCCGCTCCCGGGCCCTCGAACAGTCGCCCCGAAGGCCTTCCGGAACACCCCGGCGTGACCTGATTCTCACTTGACGTTCGTTGTGACCACCCTTACAGTTTCACTATGAGCATCGGACGTCCTACATCCGATAACCCACGATAAGTGAATTGTGAGGCCCCTATGAGCAAGACGATCAATAGCCTGCCGCTGGTCAACGACGCCAGCCGCAGGAACTTCCTGAAGCTGAGTGGAGCCGTCGGTGCCGCTGCTGCTTTCACCGCGACCCTTTCTGCGTGCGGCGGCGCTGCCAGCACCACGAGCAGCAATGCGACCAACACCGCTGCGGTCAACAAGGACCTCACCATTGAGGCGGGCATCTCCTACGCGCTCTCCACGGGCTTCGACCCGTTGAGCTCCTCCGGTGCAACGCCCATGGCAGCCAACCTGCACATCTTCGAAGGCCTCATCGAACTGCACCCGGCAACGCGCGAGCCATACAACGCCCTCGCCGCAGCGGACCCCACGAAGGTCAACGACACCACTTACCAGGTGACCATCCGCGAGGGTGCCAAGTTCCACGACGGCTCTCCGGTCACCACCGAAGACGTCGCTTTCTCCTTCACCCGCGTCATGGACCCGGCCAACAAGTCGCTGTTCTCCCAGTTCATCCCGTTCATCCAGGACGTCAAGCCCTTGGACGGGAAGACGGTCGAGTTCACCCTCAAGTACGCCTTCCCGGGCTTCGGACCGCGTATCTCCGTGGTCAAGATCGTTCCCAAGGCACTCGCCACTGACCTCAAGGCATTCGACGCCAAGCCGGTGGGCTCCGGCCCCTACAAGCTCGTTTCCGCCGTGAAGGACGACAAGATCGTCTTTGAAGCCTTCGCCGACTACAACGGCCCGAAGCCCGCCCTCGCCAAGGGCATGACCTGGCTGCTCCTCTCCGACGCCGCGGCCCGCGTCACGGCAGTCCAGTCGGGACGCGTCCAGGCGATCGAGGATGTCCCCTACCTCGATGTGGACGGCCTCAAGTCCAAGGTCAAGGTCGAGTCGGTGCAGTCCTTCGGCCTTCTGTTCCTCATGTTCAACTGTGCCAAGGCACCGTTCAACAACAAGTTGGTCCGCCAGGCCCTGCACTACGGCATGGACAAGGAAGCAATCATCAAGAAGGCCCTGTTCGGCAACGCCAAGGCCGCCAGCTCCTACTTCCAGGAAGGCCACCCGGATTACGTCAAGGCCAAGAACGTCTACGGCTACGACGCCAAGAAGGCTGAGGACCTGCTCAAGGAAGCCGGCGTCACCAACCTCGAATTCGAACTCCTCACCACCGACACCGCGTGGGTCAAGGACGTCGCTCCGCTGATCCTCGAATCCTGGAACAAGCTCCCGGGTGTCAAGGTCACCGTCAAGAACCTCCAGTCCGGTGCTTTGTACACCGACCGCGTGGGCAAGGGCGACTACACCGTGGTTGCCGCCCCGGGTGACCCGTCAGTGTTCGGCAACGACGCGGACCTCCTCCTGAGCTGGTTCTACTCGGGCAGCACCTGGATGGAAAAGCGCGCCTTCTGGACCACGCCCGAGCGCACCAAGCTCCAGGAACTCATGGACAAGGGCTCGCAGGCCTCCGGCGATGCCGCCAAGAAGACGGTCGGCGAAATCGTGGACCTCGTCTCCGAAGAAGTCCCGCTGTACCCGATCTTCCACCGCCAGCTGCCCAGCGCTTGGGACGAGAACAAGCTCAGCGGCTTCCGGCCCCTGCCCACCACCGGCGTGTCCTTCATCGACGTCGGACGTACCGCTTAGTCGGTCCCCCACCGTTGCGGGGCCCGCCTTGCGTCCCGGGTTCCCCTCCCGGGCCGCAAGGCAGGGCCCGCAACCCTGCTGTACCTCTACCAACCGGAGAATAAATTGGTCACGATATTGCGTCTGCTTGGCCGCAGACTTGCAGCATTGCCATTGATGATCCTGGGCATCACGTTGCTCGTCTTCCTCGTCCTGCAGGCCGCTCCCGGCGACCAGGCAAGCTCGGCCCTCGGCGATGGTGCCAGCGAAGAAGCGAAGCAACAGTACCGCCAGGAAAACGGCCTCAACGACCCCCTGTTCCTGCAGTACTTCCGATTCCTCGGCAAACTCCTGCAGTTCGACCTCGGCGTCACCACCCCGCCGGCGAAGTCCGTGGCCTCCATGATCGGCTCGGCCTTTCCCCTGACACTGCAGTTGACGTTCCTTGGCGTGCTGATCGCGATCGTGGTTTCGCTGGTCTTCGGCATCCTTGGCGCCCTCTACCGCGACAAGTGGCAGGACCAGCTGGTCCGCGTGTTCTCCATCGCCGCGATCGCTACCCCGTCCTTCTGGCTCGGCATCCTCCTGATCCAGTGGTTCGCGCTCGGCAACAACCCGATGTTCCCTTCGGGCGGTATTGCGACGCCGGAATCCGGCTTCGGCGGGTGGCTCAACTCGATGGCCCTTCCGGCCCTCGCGCTCGGCATCCCGGTCTCTGCCTCACTGATCCGCGTGGTCCGGACCTCCATGGTGGAGGAACTGGACCGGGACTACGTCCGCACCGCGATCGGCAACGGTGTCCCCTACCGCGAGGTAGTCTCCAGGAACGTGCTGCGCAACGCGCTCGTCACCCCGGTGACCGTGCTGGGACTGCGCGTGGGCTACCTGCTGGGTGGCGCCGTCGTGATTGAAATGATCTTCGCCCTGCCCGGCATGGGCCAGTTGATCCTCAACGGCATCACCAACCTTGACGTCAACCTCGTCCAAGGCGTGGTGCTCACCATCTCTGTCACGTTCGTTCTGGTGAACATCGTGGTGGACCTTCTCTACCTGCTCATCAACCCCCGAATCAGGACGGTATAGCTCATGCGCAGCAAGCTCGCAGAACGGCTAAGTGCCCCGGGCATTCGTTTCAAGGCCCTGCCCTGGGGCTCCCGTATCGCCCTGCTCTTCCTCATAGTGATCGCCGTCGCCGCCGTCTTCGCGCCGGTACTCGCCCCGCACGATCCGCTGGAGACGTTCATTCCGGCCACTCCCCCGGGTGCGGAACACTTCTTCGGCACCGACCGGCTGGGCCGCGACATCTTCTCCCGCCTGCTCTTCGGTGCGCAGTCGTCGCTCATGATCGGCCTCGGCGCCGTCGGCCTGGCCATCCTGGTGGGCGCCCTTCTCGGCTCGCTCGCCGCGACCTCCAGCAAGGCCGTCAACGAGGTCATCATGCGGATCATGGACATCCTCATGGCGTTCCCGGGCATCGCCCTTGCCGCCGTGCTGCTGGCCGCCTTCGGTAACTCGGTCCCCACCATCATCATCGCGATCGCCATCATCTACACCCCGCAACTGGCTCGCGTTGTCCGTGCCAACGTCCTGGCCCAGTACGGCGAAGACTACGTCCGCGCCGAACGGGTAATCGGGGCCGGCCGCTTCTACATCCTGGTCAAGCACATCGTCCGCAACACCGCCGCTCCCGTGCTGGTGTTCGCCACGGTGATGGTGGCCGATGCCATCATCCTGGAAGCGTCGCTGTCCTTCCTCGGCGCCGGCGTGCAGGACCCCGCTCCATCCTGGGGCAACGTGATCTCCTACGGCCGCAACCTGGTGCTTTCCGGCGGATGGTGGGCCACCACGTTCGCCGGCCTGACGATCCTGCTCACGGTCCTTTCCCTCAACATCCTGGCCGAGGGCCTCACCGACGCAATGGTCAACCCCAAGCTTCGCAAGGCTCCGGCGGTCAAGGACGACGACGGTTCCACCGCCGCCGTCGCAACTGCCGTGGACACCGAGGTAGCCACCTCCCCGGCCCAGCCGTCCGTGGTTGAAGAACACGAGCTCGACGCCGTCCGGGCCGCATCCGGTGACGGCGTCACCGACGAGTTCGGCAAGTCGGCCGTGCTCACCGACGTACGGACCGCCGTCGTCAATCCGCACCTCCTGCTGGACCGCGAACTTGAACTCCTCGCCTCGATCGAAGCGAAGCGCACCGACCGCCTCCCGCAGGTGCCGGCAGGCGCACGCAACGTCCTCGAGGTCAAGGACCTGTCCATCCGTTTCCCCGGCCGCTTCGGCGACACCGCGATCGTGGACAACGTCTCCTTCACTGTCCGTGAGGGCGAGACGATGGGGCTGGTCGGTGAGTCCGGCTGCGGCAAATCCATCACCTCGCTCGCGGTCATGGGCCTCCTGCCGAAAACCGCCCACATCAGTGGTTCCATCAAGTTCGACGGCAAGGAACTGCTGGATCCGAAGACCGGGCACAGCGATCCGAAGGCCTACGTCGGACTGCGCGGTGAACAGATCGCCATGGTCTACCAGGACGCCCTCAGCTCCCTGAACCCGTCCATGAAGATCAAGGAGCAGATGGAACAGCTCACCAAGCGCGGAGGCCGCAAGACTCCGACCGAGCTGCTGGAAATGGTGAAGCTGGATCCCGTCCGCACCTTGGCCAGCTACCCGCACGAGCTCTCGGGCGGCCAGCGACAGCGCGTGCTGATCGCCATGGCCCTGTCCCGTTCGCCCAAGATCGTGGTGGCCGACGAGCCCACGACAGCCTTGGACGTCACCGTCCAGAAACAGGTAGTGGACCTGCTCAACGAGTTGCGCGAGCAATTGGGCTTCGCCATGGTGTTTGTCAGCCACGACCTCGCTTTGGTCGCTTCCCTCGCCCACCGCATCACGGTTATGTACGCCGGCCAGGTGGTGGAGTCCGCGCAGGCGTCGGAGCTCCTGCAGAACCCGAAGCACGAATACACCCGTGGCCTGCTGGGTGCGGTGCTGTCCATCGAGGCCGACGCCGCCAGGTTGCACCAGATCCCGGGAACCGTACCGTCGCCACGCGACTTCGCAACCGGTGACCGTTTCGCCGCCCGCTCGCTCAGGCCCGACGCCGACCCGCACCAAAAGCTGGTCCTCACGCCCGTCGCTTCGGCGAACGGTGAGGACACGGACCACTACTGGGCCAGCCACTTGAAGGAGGACGCAAAGTGAGCGAATCACTTCGCCGGGATTCGAAGCCCGTGATCGAGCTCAAGGACGTCAAGGTCTACCACCATGCGCGGACCGGCGGGTTGTTCAGGCCGAACATCGTCAAGGCAGTGGACGGCGTGGACTTCACCATCAGCCGCGGCGAGACCGTGGGCATCGTCGGTGAGTCCGGCTGCGGCAAGTCGACGCTTGCCTCCGTGCTGGTCGGACTCCAGCCCCCGACGTCGGGCAAGGTCCTGTTCCACGGGAAGCCGGCCATCAAGCGCAACGCGGCCATGCGCAAGGAGTTCGGCCGTTCCGTGTCCGTGGTTTTCCAGGACCCGGCAACGGCGCTGAACCCGCGCATGACCATCCAGGACATCCTCACCGATCCCCTGCAGGTCCACGGCATCGGCACCGCGTCCAGTCGTGCGGCAAAGGTCAAGGAACTGCTGGCGCTGGTTGGCCTGCCGCAATCGGCAGCCGAAGTGACGCCGTCGCAGGTTTCCGGCGGCCAGCGCCAGCGTGTGGCGATCGCCCGCGCACTGGCCCTGGACCCGGACATCATCGTGGCCGATGAACCGACCTCCGCGCTCGATGTGTCCGTGCGTGCACAGGTGTTGAACCTGCTCTCCGACCTGAAGACGCAGTTGAACCTGGGCATGGTGTTCATTTCCCACGACATCCAGACCGTCCGCTATGTCTCGGACCGGATCTGCGTCATGTACTTCGGCAAGATCGTCGAACAAGGAACCGCCGCGCAGGTGTTCGACAACCCGAGCAACGACTACACCAAAAAGCTGCTGGGCGCCGCGCCGAGCCTGCTCCACATCTAGTTTTTCCCCTCACAAGTTACAACCAACGGAGATTTCTGTGTCCACTCAGTTCCAGGGCGTCATTCCCCCGGTCATCACCCCCCGCCACGCCGACGGCAGCGTCGACACCGACTCGCTGAAGAACGTCACCAAGCACCTGATCGACGGCGGTGTGGCCGGGCTCTTCGTCCTGGGCTCCTCCGGCGAGGTCCCCTACCTGACCAACGCCGAGCGCGAACTGGTGGTCACCACCATCGCCGAAGCCAACGCAGGTGCGGTTCCCCTGATTGTGGGTGCCAACGAGCAGACCACCAACCGCGTCATCGAGGAAGCCCGGAAGGTAGTGGACCTCGGCGCCGACGCGATCGTTGTCACGTCCATGTACTACGCGATCGGCAACGTCGCGGAGACCGAAACCCATTTCCGCAGCATCCACGCGGCCATCGACAAGCCGATCTTCGCCTACGACGTGCCCGTCCGCACCCACTTCAAGCTGCCCACCGACCTCCTGGTCCGGCTTGGCCGCGACGGCGTGATTGCCGGCGTCAAGGACTCCTCCGGCGACGACGTCTCCTTCCGCCAACTGCTGCTGCAGGCCAAGGACATCCCCAATTTCGATATCTTCACCGGACACGAAGTGGTGGTGGACGGCGCACTCCTCGGCGGCGCACAGGGCGTTGTTCCCGGCCTCGGCAACGTTGATCCGGCCGGCTACCGCCGCCTCTTCGATGCCGCACAGGCTGGAGACTGGGCCCTGGCCGCGCGGGAACAAGACCGTCTGGCCGATGTGTTCGAGATCGTCTACACCCCCAACGGCCGCGTTTCCGGCGGCGCTGCGGGCCTGGGCGCTTTCAAGACCGCCCTGCAGGTGATGGGCATCATCGAGTCCAACACCATGAGCCAGCCCATGCTGACCCTGAACGACGCAGAGACCGCCGCGATCCGCGCCATCCTGGAACGCAACGGGCTGGTCTAGTCCTCAATGACCGGTTCGATGACCGCTTCCATGACCCACGTGATCGGCGTTGACCTCGGCGGTACCAAAACCGCCGCCGGGGTTGTCTCAGAGTCGGGGGAGGTACTGATGTCGGGGACCATTCCGACGCTGAACCGGACCGGTGGCGAAGCAATCCTGGATGCCACCGCAGCGCTGGTTTCGGGCTTGGTTGAGCGCGCTGCCGACGCCGGACTGACAGCGTCCGGCGTCGGCGTCGGCTCCGCGGGAGTCATCGACGCCGCGGCCGGGACAGTGGTCTCCGCAACGGATGCCATCCTGGGCTGGACCGGAACGAAGCTTGTTGCAGGGCTCTCCGCCCGTGTGGGACTTCCGGTCCGGGCCGTCAACGACGTCCATGCGCACGCCCTCGGCGAGGCATGGCTGGGTGCAGCCGCAGGCACCGACAGTTCCCTCATGGTCGCCTTCGGTACAGGCGTGGGCGGCAGCTTTGTCCTGAACGGCTCGCCGTTCCTGGGACACCGTTTTGTTGGCGGCCATGTGGGGCACTTCGCGTCCCCCTACGCCGTAGTGGACGGAAATCCGCTGCCCTGCGTGTGCGGTGGTTTCGGGCACGTGGAAGCCGTCGCTTCCGGGCCCGCCATCCACGCGGCCTACCTCCGGTTCGGTGGTCTGGCGTCGGAGGCCGCCGATACCCGTGGTGTGTTCGCGATCGCCCAGGGAAACCACCGCACCGTGAGCGGCGTCGCTGCCACTGCCGGCGCCGCTCCCGGTGCCGTGGTCGCCGCCCGTGCCGCCGTCGGGCTCGGTGCCAAAGCCGCCGGGCAAGCCCTGGGCGGCCTCATCAATATCCTTGACCCTGAAGTCGTGGTGGTGTCCGGCGGCCTTGCCGACGCCGGGGAGCTTTGGTGGAAGCCCATGGAGACCGCCCTGCGCCAGGAACTCCTGGCCCCTTTGGCTTCCGTACCGGTAGTTCGCGCCACCTTGGGTAATACGGCGGCGATCGTCGGCGCTGCGAAACTCGTTCTTAAGTAAGGAAGGGACCATGATCCTCACCGCCGAAGGCCTCGAGGCCCTCCGTTCCCAGCTGATTGTTTCCTGCCAGGCGTACCCCGGCGAGCCCATGCGTGATCCCCGCACCACCGGCCAGGTGGCGGCTTCCGCAGTCATTGGCGGTGCTGCGGCCGTCCGCGTCCAAGGGTTGGCGGACGTGCAGTTCACCCGCGCCGCCGTCGAGGTGCCGGTGATCGGACTCTGGAAAGACGGCCACGACGGCGTCTTCATCACACCCACCCTCCGTCATGCCCTTGCCGTGGCGAATGCCGGCGCGCATGTGGTGGCCATTGACGGGACTCGGCGTGCCCGGCCGGACGGCCTGTCCCTGGCAGAGACCATTGCCGGTATCCATGCCGAATCCCATGCCTTGGTGATGGCCGACTGCGGCTCGTTCGACGACGCGGCCGCTGCCGTCCAAGGCGGTGCAGACCTCATCGGAACCACCCTCGCCGGGTACTCCGGCGAGCGCCCCAAGACCGATGGGCCGGACCTGGCGTTGCTGGCGGAAATCGCTTCGGCGAACCTGGGCAAACCGCTCATCGCCGAGGGCCGCATCCATACACCCGCCCATGCCCGGCAGGCCCTCGATGCCGGCGCCTTCGCAGTAGTGGCCGGCACGGCCATCACCCACCCGGCGTCCATTACGGGCTGGTTCAAGGGTGCGATGCACGCGTAGCACCAAAATTTGCTCAATCATTAGCCGCATGCCCTTCCCGCAACCCCGTAGTTATAGGGGATACGAGGGTTCAGACGGGAATGATGCAGCAAATTTTTGCGGTCGCAGCTTAGAGCCCGTACTTCTCCAGCAAGCGAAGCCACACTTCGCTCAGGGTGGGGAAGGCCGGGACGGCGTGCCAGAGGCGGTCAAGGGGTACCTCGCCCACAATCGCGATGGTCGCGGCGTGGAGGAGTTCAGCTACCCCGGGACCCGCGAAGGTTGCGCCCAGAATGACCCGGCGGTCCTCATCGACGACGATCTGCGCCCAGCCTTTGTAGTCGGGCGAGTAGAGCTGCGATCCGGAGACGTTGATGGGTAATTCGACACCCGTGACGTTCTTTCCGTCCAGAAGAGCCTGCTCAAGGCTCGGGCCTACGGAGGCAACTTCGGGGTCCGTGAACACGACGCTCGGTACAGCGTGGTGGTTGGCGGTTTGGGCCCAAGGGCTCCAAGGCTTGGGCGTGCCATGCAGCTTGCCCTTGGCCCGTGCGACGATTGCGTCTCCGGTGGCGCGGGCCGCGTACTTTCCCTGATGAGTCAGCAAGGCCTTCCCGGCAGCGTCGCCCACAGCGTAGAGCCAGTAGCCGCTGGTGCCGTCGCTTGCCGGGCCGTCCACCAGCCCGCTGACGTCCGTGGTCAGTGTGAGCTTCCCGCCGTCGGCGGCGAGGCCCACATTTTCCAGGCCGAGGTTTGCCAATGCGGGGTGCCTCCCGGAAGCAACCAGGAGTTCGTCTGCGCTCACGGTACTTCCGTCGAACGTGATGGTCAGTGACCCGTCGTCGTCCTCTTCCACCTTGTCGACGTCGGTGTGCAGGTGCACTGCCACGCCGTCCGCCCTGAGCCCGGCGAGGACCAGTGCGGCGGCTTCCTCCGGGTAGCTGCCGAGCAAGCGGCTCCGGGCGATGAGCGTGACCATGGAGCCCAGCCGGGCAAAGGCCTGGGCCAGCTCGACTCCGGCCACTCCCCCGCCGAGGACGGCGAGCCGCCTGGGTATCTTCTTGGCTGCGGTGGCTCCCCGGGTGGTCCAGAACGGAACGTCGGACAATCCTTCCACGTCGGGGACCGTGGGGCTGGAACCCGTAGCGATGACCACGGCGTGGTGGGCCTTGAGCGCGTAGCTGTTACCGTCCAGGCCATCGACTTGGACTTCGCGGGGCCCGGTAATTCGTCCCCGTCCCCGGATGAGCTCAATGCCCGTGCTCTCAAGCCATTCCACCTGGCTGCCGTCCTGCCAGTTGTTGGTGAACCAGTCCCGGTGTTTGAGGGCTGCTTCAGCATCCAGGACTCCCGTAATGGCCTCGGTTGCGCCGGGGATCAGCTGGGCTGCGTGCAAGGCGCTGCCGGGACGGAGGAGGGCTTTGGAAGGGACGCAGGCCCAGTACGAACACTCACCGCCCACGAGCTCGGCTTCGATCACCACGGCAGACAAGCCGCCTTGCACCACACGGTCCGCGACGTTCTCTCCGACGGCGCCCGCGCCGATCACGATTACGTCGAATTCGCGGGAATTTTCGGCAGTCATGGGAGAAGCCTACGCCGGGAGCCGTCCGGTTGTGAGAGCTTGCTATTTGAACTGACCGGTCAGTTTAGTTAGACTCGACTCAGACATCGTTACTCCGAAAGGCCCTGCCCGTGCTGTCTGCACAGCAACTTCACATCAACGGCCGGCGAACCGATCTCCTCCCGCCAACATCCCTCGAAGCCAAGCGCGGCGAACTCCTCCTGGTTTCCGGCCAAGGACAGGAACAACGGACCGCCCTGGCGCTGGCCCTCAGCGGCCGGATGAAGCCGGGCAGCGGGACGCTGAGCTGGGACAACCAGCCAAAGACCAGGAAGATCCGGGCCGCCAGCGCCTTGGTGGACTCCCTCGGCGTCAACGAACCGGAACAGCACCTCAGCGTCCGTGACCTGGTCACCGAGGACCTGGCGCTCATCCCGCGCCGTTACCGCGGCGCATTGCTCAGCAAGCCATGGCTGAAGGTCAACCGGTTCGAGGACATTGCCGGACTCTGGATTGAACAGCTGCCGCCCGGCCGCCGCTTGGAACTACTGACCGCCCTCGCACTGGCTGATCCCGCCGTGGACCTCCTGGTGGTCGACTCACCAGACCGCCATAGTGCCGACCCCGCCGCGTGGTTGCCTCGACTTCAGGCGTTGGCCTCCGACGCCGGGCGGCCGCTCGCCGTCGTCGGGATCGTTTCAGCCCTTCCGGACAACTGGACAGGCCCCGCAGCGGTGATCGGCAACTCGGTCCGGCGCCCGGCCGAACCGGAGGCAGAGCCGACACCCGAAAGCACCGAACCTGTTCCAACCCACCACCTCCAAAGGACTGCACCGTGACTGTTCTGCGGCTCGCCCGCTCCGAACTCAAGCGCATGACCGGCGGGCTCCTGCCCAAGCTGACCATCCTCGCCCTCACCATGGTTCCCCTGCTGTACGGAGCCGTGTACCTCTACGCGAACTGGGATCCGTACGGAAACCTGGACCGGATCGACGCTGCCTTGGTTGTGGAAGACAAGGGCGCCACATCACAGGACGGCGCGGAACTGCAGGCCGGCAAGAAAGTGGCAGACAACCTGGTGGACGGGCACGTCTTCAACTGGAAACAAGTCGCCAACGCCGAGGAGGCGGACGCCGGGGTCAAGACCGGCAAATACGCCTTCGCGTTGCGGATCCCCGAGGACTTCTCCGCGAACCTCGCCTCTCCGGGCAGCTTCGACGCCGCCGATCAGGCCATGCTCCACGTCACCACCAATGACGCGAACAACTACCTCCTCAGCACCATCGTGGACAAACTCACCACCGCGGTGCACTCCACCGTGGCCAAGGAAGTAGGCGAGGAAACAGCCAACCAACTCCTCACGGGCTTCGGCACCATCCACGCCTCCATCGTCAAAGCCGCCGACGGCGCCGGGGAGCTCGCTGTCGGCGTCGGCAAACTCCGTGATGGCGCTGCAACCCTTCACGCCGGCACCACGGAGTTGGCTACCGGCGCCGACCAGCTGGTTGGCGGCCAGACGAAACTCCGTGACGGCGCCAATCAGCTCAACACCGGAGCCGGCCAGCTCAGTTCCGGGCTCAACGAATTGCAGGACAAGACCGCCACGCTGCCGGCCGATTCGCGCAAACTTGCCGACGGGGCCGCCCAAGTAGCCGCCGGAAATGCGCAGCTGAACGCGAAGGTGCAGGACGTCGTCGGGCAGTTGGACGCAGCGGACAAGGGCATGCGAAACCGCGTCGTGGAGGCCAACTCCAAGCTGGTCGCGGCAGGTGTTCTGACGCCGGAACAGGCAGCCAAGGTCCTGGCGGAGTTCGACGCGGCAGCGGCTTCCGGCCCGGTGTCGGACGCCAGGACGAAGATCGCCGATGACGCGGCCAAGATCCAGCAGCTCTCCGACGGCTCAGCCGCAGTGAGTGCCGGGGCCGCGAAACTCGCCGCAGCAACGCCTGCGCTGACGGACGCCATCGGCAAGGCCTCCGCCGGCGCGGACCAGCTCAGCAGCGGTGCATCCACCTTGGCAAGCGGCCAACAGGCCGCGTTGGAGGGAGCCACCAAGCTCGACGGCGGCGCACACCGGCTGGACGACGGCGCCGGACAACTCGCCACCGGAGCAGTGACGGCATCCGATGGCGCCGGCACCCTGGCCTCTGAACTGTCCAAGGGCGCGGGCGACATTCCGAACCCCAATGACGAACAGAAGAGCAACGTTTCCAAGGTGATCGCCGACCCCGTGGCGGTGGACAACATCTTCCAGGCCAAGGCGAGCTCCTATGGCGCGGGCCTGGCACCGTTCTTCCTCACCCTGGCCCTGTGGATCGGCGTGTTCATGCTTGTTCAGGCCATGCGGCCCATCACCCAACGGGCACTGGCATCCAATGCACGCTCATGGAAAATCGCCGTCGGCGGCTGGCTGCCGTTCTTCGCCGTCTCCGTCCTGCAGGCCACCGTCCTGACGCTCGTTGTGGACCTGGGCCTGGGGCTGAACCCGGCACACCCCGTGGGCACGTGGCTGTTCATGCTGGCCGCGGCGATGGCATTCAGCGCGATCATCCAAGGAATCGTGGCCTTCCTGGGTACGCCGGGCAAGTTCGTGGTGCTGATCCTGCTGGTCCTCCAGTTGGTTTCCTCGGGCGGCACGTTCCCTTGGCAAACCACGCCAATGCCGCTGCACGTAGTCCATGAAGTCCTGCCGATGGGTTACGTGGTCACCGGTATGCGGCACCTGATCTACGGTGGCGAACTGACCATGATCTGGCCAACGGTACTGGGCCTGCTTGGCTACACTGTGCTGGGAGCAGTACTGTCCACCCTTGCAGTCCGCAAACATAAGACGTGGACCCTCAAGACGTTGAAGCCGGAGATCGCCGTATGAGCACCCCAGAGGCCGCACGGGCCCGTGCTGCCACCGCTGAGGCTGCCGACGTCCGGGCTGCCGGCGTCCGGGCTGCCGGCGTCCGGGCTGCCGGCGTCCGGGCTGCCGGCGTCCGGGCTGCCGGCGTCCGGGCTGCCGGCGTCCGGGCTGCCGGCGTCACGGGTGCCACCGGAAAGAAGCTGCGTCCCGAGCGCACCAACGCCACCAAGCAGCGCCTGTTCGAGGCCTCGATGGAACTCATCGGCGAGCGCGGAGCAGCCGGCGTGACCGTCGACGAGATTGCGGCCGCAGCCGGAGTCTCCAAGGGAACGGTCTATTACAACTTCGGCAGCAAGTCGGACTTGATCGCCCAGCTCCTGCGCCACGGCGTGGACATCATGCTCGGACGCCTCCAGGCCATCGAAGGGCAGGTCGCGGACCCCTTGGACGCCATGACGAACATGGTGGAGCAGGCCATGGAGTTCATGGACGACTATCCTTCCTTCGCACGGCTGTGGGTCAGCGAGAACTGGCGCGCTCCCGGTGAGTGGAGCGCGGTGTTTGCCGAACTCCGGGGTGAGTTGCTGGCCGTGATCGGGTCGGCCGTAGACCACGTGGCGGGCGACTATCCCGTTGACCAGAGCATTGCCCGGGGAAGCCTGGAAGCGGCCATCCTCGGTGCCATCTTTGTGGTGGGACTCGACCGGCAAACCTACAACCCGGAACGCACCCGCGGGCAAAGCGTGGCCGCCGTGATGACCATCATGCACGGGTACGTGATCAAGTAGCCCTGCCGTTTAGCCCGCAGACACCCCGGTTCCGCTGAACGGTACAGAACTGCAATCTACGACGGCGTGGCGTGGCGGCTTGGTCGGCGATGATTAACCCCATGCGTCACATGGGGAACAGTGGAAAGCTCGCGATCGTAGCTGCTTTCGTCTCCTTGGGGCTCTTGGTGTTGGCCGCAGTGGTCCTTGAAGAAGTGGTTCTTTACCTCTTCCTTGGCGCCGTCCTCACTTGTTATCTGGCCTCACTGGTCCAGGTCTTCAACCGACGCCGCTACCTGGTTGTCCTTCTGGCCGCGGTGGGCACCACGTTGTTCGTCGGATTCGGCATAGCCTTCCTCCGGATGTGGGGGCTGGCATTCAACCAGGATTCCAACGCCATGGGCAGTGCCGTCAGCAGCCAGGACCCGGACATTTACTTCTACCTCGCTGCCGTTGCAGGCGTGGGAACCGTGGCGGTCCTGTTCCTCGGCGCCGTGATGCCGTCATTTGGCTCGCGAACGGCTGCTCCTGCTCCTGCCAAGCGGCCGGCCCCTGTTACCAAGCGGACACCGGCCCGGCGGAAACCAAGCCCGCCACCGGCCCAGCGAAATCCCACCCCGCGCCCGGCCACCCAAGTCAAGCGCCCCGCTCCCCGCAAGCCAACGACGCCTGCCAAGCGGCCGGCGTCGAACGCTTCCACCCAGCGCAAGCCTGCCACCAAGCGCTAGCTGCAAGGCCCGCCCTGCGCCCTACCGCGGAATCTTGAGGCGTTCACCGGACCTGACAACGGATCGTTTGCGGGGCACACTCAGCACTGCCGTCGCCACGCCGAGGAGCAGGACCAGGCCGCCCAGGATCTCGGCGGCGGTCGGGACCTCGCTCAGCACCAGCCACGCGGCGGTCATCCCCACCACCGGAACCAGCAGCGTGAACGGCACGACGTCGGAACTTGGGTAGAGCGTCAGCAGCCGGTTCCAGATCCCGTAACCAATTAGGGATGCGAAGGCGGCCGTATACACCGCGCTCAGGATGGTTGCCGGTTGCAGGTCAACAATGGTTTCCAGCACCGCCTCCGGACCGTCCACCGCAAGGGACAAAACCACCATCGGCAGGGGAACCACGGCTCCGGACCATACCACCAAGCCCAGGCCGGATGTGGCTTTTGAGTGCCGGGCCACCACGTTTCCAACTGCCCAGGACAAGGCGGCGGCCAGCACGATCATGAGCGGCAGCACCGGGGCCACGGCACTCCGACCCAAAGCCACTACGCCCAAGCCGGCAATGCCCAGGACCACGCCCACCATCTGCCTCCGCGTCGGCCGCTCACCCAGGAACCGTCCGGCAAGCAGGATAGTGAAAAGCACCTGCGCCTGAAGGACAAGCGAAGCCAGCCCCGCCGGCATGCCCAGCGCCATGCCCAGGTACAGCAGCCCGAACTGCCCTGCGCTCATAAAGAGCCCGACGCCGAGAATGGCCTTCCAGCCCACATCAGGTTTGCGGATGAAGAAGATGCAGGGAAACACCACCAACAGGAAACGAAAGGCCACGAACAACAACGGGGGAACGTCCCGGCCGTCGGGGTGCAGGCCGAGGTCAATGGCAACGAAGTTGATGCCCCACAGCACGGCAACGAGCACTGCGAGCACGGAATGACGAAGGTTCACAAGTCCACTCTTACGTTCATTTCAATGAAGCACCAGCGTTGAATTCGGTACGCGACAATGTAGATTTGCTTCATGATCGATATCTCCACGCTCCGGGCCTTGGTTGCGGTCGATCAGCACGGGTCCGTGGTGGCCGCATCAGAGGCGATGGGTTACAGCCCGTCCGCCGTTTCGCAGCAGATCAAGAAACTTGAGAAGCAGGCCGGAGTCGCCGTGCTCGAGCGCAACGGGCGCGGGGTACTCCTCACCGAACGTGGTGTTGCCCTGGCCGGATACGGTCGGCGCATTCTGGGCGAGCTCGAGGAATTGCAGGCAACCCTGCTGGCAGATCCGGAGAAGCCGTCGGGCACACTCCGGCTGGTGGCCTTCTCCACAGCCTGCCGCGGCCTGGTGGGGCCCATGCTGGGACGGATCGCGACTACCGATTCCGAGCTGGAGGTCAGCGTGCTCGCCGAGGACCCGCGCGAGGCCATCCAACGCGTTGCAACCGGCGAAGCCGAGCTCGCGGTAGTCCACAACTGGAACTCAGTGCCACTCGTGATCCCGGAGAACATGGCCCACGAAGACCTGTGCCTCGACCAGGCCGACGCCCTGCTCAACGTCAGCCATCCGCTGGCGGCGAGGACCGCCGTCGAACGCCTTGACCTGTTGGACGAAACGTGGGTGAGCACGCCGGCGGGAGCCATCTGTAACGAGGCCTTGCTGCAGATCTTCGCTGGATTGGGCCGCGTGCCGGATATTCGCGTCTACGATCCCGACTTTTCGACGCACATCGCCATGGTGGAACAGTCGGTGGCCGTGGCGCTGGTCCCCCGGCTGGGCAGGCCGCCGCTTCCGGCAGGGGTTGTTGCCGTCCCGGTAGTGAATCCCGTGCAGCAGCGCGCCGTAGGGATCGTGTACCGCAAGACCATGGCAGCGAGTCCCAACATCCGCCACACGGTTCGCCTTCTCCGGGAGGTGGCCGCCGCTGAAGAACTCCCCGCGGTCCCGACTGACTCGCATTAGTGGTTGCCAAAAGCGCTGGGAACAACCCCTAATGCCAGCCAGTTGAGGTAAGAGGCGGGGGGTTAGTGGCGCGGCACCTTGAAGTGGATCAAACGCGCGTCTTGCCCGTCGAGCTCAGCCCAAGGCTTCTCCGTCTCCAGCACGGTCAAGGCGCTGGTCGGGTAGCGGGTGGCGGCATCCATGTAGGCGTCGTGGTCCGAGTCCCGGGAAGCCAGCCGCATGGCAAGGTCCTGCACGCCCGGCATGTGGGAGATCACCATCAACGTAGTAACTGTGTCCGGTACGTGGTTGATGACCGCGAGCATCTCTGTGGCCGAGGCTGCGTACAGCCCGTTCTCGAGCTTGGGCGTAGGAGCTTTTTCGCCCAGTTCATCGCAGATCCATGTGCACGTCTGGCGCGTCCGGAGGGCCGAGGAACACAGGATGAAGTCAGGGACCACCTTGTGCTTCAACAACCATTTTCCGGCCAACGGGGCTTCGCGGTGCCCGCGTTCCTCGAGGGGGCGTTCATGGTCGGGCACACCCACGGGCCAGTCCGCCTTGGCGTGGCGCATGATCACAAGCCGTCTCAGGTGGTGGTCGCTCATCCAAATACCTTATAGCCGCGCCAGGCAGATACTCACTGACCAGACAAAACGAAAGGCGGCACATTCCGTCAGCGCAGTGGTTGCTCGAGTGAGCGCAGGCGCAGAGGGATGTGCCGCCTTTCGGCAGTCACAGGATCAGATCGAGTATTCCGGAGCGGCCCAGACAATGACCTCGGGGTGCTCGTAGAAACGGTAGCCCTGGCCGCGGACCGTGCGGACGGTGTTGGCGAGGCGGCCCAGCTTGGAGCGGAGACGACGGATGTGGACGTCGATGGTGCGCTCGTTGGGGACTTCCTCGGCGTTCCGCCACAGGCCTTCGAGGAGCTCGTCACGGCCCACCGTGCGGGTGCCGTTCTCCACGAGGTAGTTGAGGAGTTCGAATTCCTTGAACGTCAGGTTCAGCGATTCGCCGTCGAGGTGGACTTCGCGGCGGGCGAGGTCGATGAGCACGCCGGACGGGCGCGCTTCCTGCTGGGGCGCAGGACGTGCGGCTTCGGTGCGCTGGCGTGCGGCCACGGTGGGGTCACCGAATGTGGAACGTACGACGTCGAGTGCGGACCCGGGTGCGCTGGCGGGAGCAACGGCGACGGCGGCATAGCTTTCCGCGCCGGTCACGAGCGACTGGGCGTAAGCACGGATTTCCTGGGCCAGCTTGGCAATGGAGGTCCCGGCAGCAGCTGCGGTCTCTTCGTCAATGCCCATGTAGAGCACGAATCCGCGGGCTACGTTGTCATTGGCCACGGGCCGGAGACGCTCGGACTGGGCCACCACCGGAGTGGGTGCCGTCATGGCGGCGGGCTCGGTAGCGGCAGGCACGGCGCGCAACTGTCCGTAGGAGTTCGGGTTGTAGCCCTGGGGAACGTAGCCCGGAGCCTGCTGGGCAGCAGCCTGGGTACCGGGTGCGTAACCGGGGCGGTTACCGAAACCGGGGCGGAGGCCGGCGTTGGAAGCGGCCTTGTTGGCGTTACGGACGGAGATGTGGACGTATCCGGATGCAACTGACATGGAGTGCTTACCTCAAAAGTGAATAGCCGTCATCGCGGCTTCGAATGCTGGTGTCCCCGCAATGAATTTGGGGAGGGGCGCCCAACGGTGGGCTAGGGGGCGAATGCCTGAAACTTTTCTGGGGTGGGAAGTTAGGCTTGCATTCGACAACAGCGGGACTCGTCGCCAGCGGGTGTGCTGGAGAAGATTGCTGCGGCTGCAGGTGCTGTTGAGTTCTTGTTCACATTGGAAGTGTGCAACGTAACAATGACAACACGCAAGTAACAAAGGGCGGAAACGTCCACATTCTGAGATAAGCGCGAGTATTGTGCCGCAAATCACAATTCAGCGGATCGCAAAAATGAATGCGGTTTTGTTCGGTTAAGGACAGAAATATTGCGTTCTGACTGAACTTTCTTCGACCAAAGGGGCATGATGCCCCTCTGGATTCCCGCGAGCGCCCGACCAGCGGAATCTCACGATCTGAAACGGATGCTGTCCAATCGAAGTGGACGCCAGGCTCGATATTCAGGCTCCCAATCTGCTAAAAGCTCCGAACGCCACCTGCGAACCCCCGCGCAGCCTCAGTGCCCCCGATTGTCGCGGCGCCGTGGCGCATCCTGCCCCGCCCTTCCTTGGGGCACATCCCCACCGCGGCGAATCCGGCAAGGCGACGCACCGGCGTCGTGATCTCTGTTACCTAAATGTGACTTTCGCTTGAACCTCCTGTACCGTCGAACGAGTGGGTCGCCCCAACCTTGGCCCACACCCGGGATGCGCCGAGCTCTGCCACTTCCCGGAGTTCCGTTCTGATTTCGAGGCAGAGACGGGGGACCCAGAGTCTCCGGGCCAGGCATTGCGCCGGCCCTTGGGGTGAAGCCGCAGCTACACGCGCGGCCGGATGACCTCATCCGAACCCGACAGCTAACTCCGCAGGCGCTGAGAGGTAATCACACATGTCTGAATTCAAGGATCAGTCGCGCCATGAGGCGCGTCACCGTGACGAAAACAACGCTCCCCTGACCAAGTCGCAGAATGTCCTGAAGAACGCTGCCCGCCAGGGTAGGACCGGCCACCGCATGTCGGTAGCAGCCGGCGTCGTCGCAGCCGCGCTGGGCGTTGCATCGCTCGGGCAGGCCGCAAACGCCACGTTCAACCTTCCGGAGATGAGCCAGGCAGCACAGACCCAGGCTTCGGTCCAGGTGGACCCGCAGACCCGCGAGAACGCTGCCGCTGAAGCCGCCGCCCAGGCTGAGGCCGCAAAGCGCGCCGCTGCTGAAAAGGCCGCAGCTGCCAAGGCCGCCGCCGAAAAGGCTGCTGCGGAGAAGGCTGCCGCAGAAAAGGCCGCAGCTGACAAGGCCGCCGCCGAGCAGGCTGCTGCTGCCCAGGCAGCAGCAGAGAAGGCTGCAGCCGACGCCGCCGCCAAGGCCGCTGCGGACAAGGCTGCCGCAGAAGCTGCTGCCGCCGCTGCAGCCCCCAAGGCCATTGATGATCCTGCCGCCGCAAAGGCCTACGCTGCCAGCATCCTGGCCAACTACGGCTGGGGTCCGGGTGAAATGACCGCCCTGAACACGCTCTGGGAAAAGGAATCGAACTGGCGCACCACTGCCACCAACGCTTCCAGCGGTGCTTACGGCATTGTCCAGTCGCTGCCGGCCGGCAAGATGGCTTCCGCCGGTGCTGACTGGCAGACCAACTACCAGACCCAGATCAAGTGGGGCCTGAACTACATCAAGGAACGCTACGGTTCGCCGTCCGCAGCCTTGGCATTCCACTTGGCCAACAACTGGTACTAAACCCGGACGTTGCCTGAGAAGCCGCTCCCGTTGCCGCCACACGCACCAGTACCTACAGGAGCGGATGGCGGAACCGGGGGCGGCGTTGGCGTTTAACTAGGCTTCGGGTTCCTGCTCCACCGCACGCCGGACTGCTTCCACCGACGCCGCCACATCGGCGTCGTCCGTGGACCAGTTGCTGACGGAGATCCGCAGGATGTTCCGGCCCTGCCAGGAAGACCCTGACATCCACACGGCGCCTTCTGCCATGAGCCGCTGGGTGATCCTGCGCGTCCGTTCGTCGCTCCCGAAACTCACCGATACCTGCGTGAACACCACGTCATTGAGCACTTCCACCCCGGGGATCGAGGATAGGCCGTCAGCGAGCGCCCGCGCGTTCTCGGCCAACCGCTCCACCATGTCGATGACACCGTTCCGGCCCAATTGGCGCAGGGCAGCCCACACCGGAATACCGCGGGCGCGGCGGGACATCTCCGGAACTTTCTCGAAAGGGTCCCCCGGCCCGGCATCCGTCGCTATCAGGTAACTCGTATGAACGCTGAAGGCACGCCTCATGGCTTCGGGGCGGGCCACGATTGCCAGGCCGCAATCGTAGGGAACGTTGAGTGTCTTATGGGCATCGGTGGCCCAGGAATCGGCGAGCTCCACACCTGCCAGGCGTTCCCGCAGTTTCGGGCTCGCAGCCGCCCATAAACCAAAGGCGCCGTCCACGTGGACCCACGCACCACGGTCGCGGGCCACTCCGATGGAGTCAGCCATGGGATCGAAGGCGCCCGAGTGCAGGTTGCCGGCCTGGAGGCATACGATCGCCGGGCCGGGTTGCTCTCCCATGGCGTCATCGAGCGCGTCGGGCAGGATCCGGCCTTCCCTGTCTGCGTCCACGGGAACACATGTCCCCAGGCCCAGATACCTCAAAGCGAGGTCCACCGCAGCGTGCCGCTCCCGCCCCGCGAACACCGTGATCCTCGGCGCCCCGGACAGGCCGAGGCCTTCCAGGTCCCAGCCGGCCTCGTCCATCAGGTGCTGCCTTCCCGCGGCAAGCCCGACGAAGTTGGCGGTAGTGGCCCCCGTGGTGAAGCCGACGTCGGAGGTGGCGGGCAAGTGCAGAAGGTCAAGCAACCAATCGGCCGCAGACTCCTCGATCGCTGCCGCCGCCGGGGTGGCAAAGCGCAGGCCCGCGTTTTGGTCCCACGCGGAGACAAGCCAATCCGCCGCCATGGCAGCCGGCAAGGTGCCGCCCATGACCCAGCCGTAGAAACGTCCGGACTGGATGGCCATCAGTCCCGGTTCGGCCAGTGCAGCCAGCTCATCAACGACGGCGGCGGCATCAGCAGGTTCGTCGGGGAGCCGCGGCAGGATGCTTGCGGCGACCTGGTCGGCGTCGGACTGTGGGCGGACTGAACGGGTGGGCACCGACGCGAGCCAATTGGTGGCGTGCACCATGGCACGCTCCAATGCAGCACCGTATGCCTCCGGCAACGCAGACATGCGCACAGCCTACTCCCGCCCGGCCGGGTGGAACAGGGCTAGAACGTCAGCGTGATGACGTGGCCGCCGTCGTCGTGCCTCACGGTCTCCACGGTCACCGCCGAGTAGTCGGGAATCCGCCACATGCCGGGTTCCAGATCCGCTTGGTGCGCGGCGGCCTGGCCCACAACCACTGTCCGCATCCCGGCGGCCCTTGCTGCGGCAATGCCTGCGGGTGCGTCCTCGAAAACCACGACGTCGGCCGGTTCGGCACCGAGCAAGGCCGCGGCTTTGAGGTATCCCTGCGGATGCGGCTTGCCGCGCGTAACGGCTTCGGCGGTAACCGCCGTCGAAGGCATGGCGAGTCCGGCGGCCTGCATGCGGATATCGGCGAGGATGCGGTCGACCGAAGTGACCAATGCGATGGCCTCGTCCGGAAGAGCTTCGAGCAGGGCCTCAGCTCCCGGCAAGGCAATGATGCCGTCAGTGCGGTTGCGTTCCATCTCGCCCAGTTCGGCGGTGAGGGCAACGACGTCGGCATCCGCCGGGGCGTATCGGCGCACCGTGTCGCCGGCCTGGACGCCGTGGGAGGTCCGCAGGATCTCGGTGTAGTCAAGCCCGTAGCGTTCTGCGAACTCCAGCCAGACCTGCTCTACTACGGCCGTCGAATCCACCAGCGTTCCGTCCATGTCGAAGAGGACGGCGCGAACGGTGAGGGTTTGCCGGGAATGTCCCGGACCGGGCTGTGCGGCAGGAAGGATCATGGTTCCATCCTGCCGCACAGTGAGCCTGCGTTGGTTACCCGTTGGGCCGCTGAGGGAGGTACTGCACCGCCCACTTATTGCCGTCGGGGTCGGCGAAGTACACAAAGTGGCCCCAGTCCTGGACGTCGACATCGCTGACGTCCACCCCGTTGGCTTTGAGCTGTTCATGGGCCTTGTTGATGTCCGCCACCACCATCTGAAGGCTCGGAGCGGTGCCTGGGGGTGCGTCCGACAACCCTTCTCCGATGGCGATGGAGCACGCCGAACCCGGAGGAGTGAGCTGGACGAAGCGGACGCCGTCGGAAGGTCGTTCGTCGTAATCGGCGTTGAAACCGACCTTGTTGACGTAGAAATCCTTCGCGCGATCGACGTCGGACACGGGGACAAACACCAGTTCAAGTTTCCAGTCCATGCGCCACAGGCTAGCGGGGCACGACGGAAAGTAATAGGGGTCTATGCCTAGCCGGCGATCCCGTACAAGCGGTCGCCCGCGTCGCCGAGACCAGGAACGATGTACGACTTCTCGTTGAGTTTCTCGTCAATCGAAGCCAGAACAATGTTGACGTTGGCGTCGGCGAGTTCCTCTTCCAGCTTGGCCAGGCCCTCCGGAGCGGCCAGCAGGCAGATGCACGTGACGTCCGAGGCTCCACGCTTGAACAGGAACTTGATGGCCTCGCGCAGGGTGCCGCCGGTTGCGAGCATGGGATCCAGGACGAACACCTGGCGCCCCGTCAGGTCCTCGGGGAGGCGCTCCGCGTAGGTGATGATGTCAAGGGTTTCCTCGTCGCGGGCCATGCCCAGGAACCCGACCTCCGCCGTCGGGACCAGCTTGGTCATGCCTTCGAGCATGCCCAGTCCGGCGCGGAGGATGGGGACAACCAGTGGCGTGGGCTTGGTGAAAGCGGTGCCGATGGTCTTGGTGACCGGGGTTTCAATCTCCACCGGTTGGGTCTTGACCTCGCGGGTGGCCTCGTAGGCCAGGAGGGTCACGAGTTCTTCGGTGAGCTGCCGGAAGACCGGTGAGGGGGTGTTCTTGTCCCGCAGTACGGTGAGCTTGTGAGCGACCAGCGGGTGGTCCACGACGAGTGTGCGCATCCCCCAAAACTATCATTGAGGCATGAGCCCTACCGAGCCGTATCACGCAGATCACTTGGCATGGATGGGCCTTGCCCTGGACGAAGCACGCCTTGCCTTGGAAACCGACGATGTTCCGATCGGAGCTGTCATCCTGGGGCCCGACGGCGGCGTGCTGGGTTCCGGGCGAAACGAACGGGAGGCGCACGGGGACCCGACCGCGCACGCGGAGGTTGTGGCTATCCGGCAGGCGGCCGCCGCACTGCGCCGGCGGGCTGCTGAATCCGGAGCTGACGGCGACGGATGGCGGCTTGAGGATTGCACGCTCGTGGTCACTTTGGAACCGTGTGCAATGTGCGCCGGTGCAATTGTCCTGGCCCGGATTCCGCGGGTCGTATTCGGCGCGTGGGATGAGAAGGCCGGGGCCGTCGGATCGGTGTTCGACATTCTCCGTGAACGCCGCCTGAACCACTGGGTGGAGGTCTACGCGGGTGTGCGCGAGGAAGAATGCTCAGCCTTGCTGAGGGATTTTTTTGCCGCTCACCGGGTGCCCTGAGCCCGGTTCGCCCGCGAGATGGCACTTAATGCCAATCGGAGGCCTCGGGATTGGCATTAACTGTCATCTCGATGGCCTTATAAACGGTCCGGGCGGTAGTCTCCCAGCTCTGAAGCCGCCCACGGGCTGCCAAGGCCGCTTCCCGCCACGTCCGGCGTACCTCCGCGTCAGTGAGCCACGTCCTGAGCGTTTCGGCCAGGACCCCGGGGGCGTCGAGATCCAAGGCAGCGCCTGCACCGCTCCCACCCAACGCTTCCACAGCACCGGTCCCCTGCCTTACCAACACCGGAACTCCATGCGCCAGTGACTCGACAACCACCATGCCGAACGCCTCGGATGTGGAGATCAGCACACTGAGGTCAGCCATGTGCCACTGGTCTTCGAGGGCTTCCCCGCCCAGCTCACCGGTGAAGGTCACCCGGTTTTCCAGTCCGTGATGTTCGACGGCGGCCCGGACGTTTGCTGCGTAGGCCGGGTCCGCATCCGGCGAACCAACCAGCACCGCGTTCCATGGCAGGTCCGTCAATTGGCTGAGCGCTTCGACGAGCATTGTCTGTTGCTTGTTGGGCAGCAACGCTGACACAGCCACGATACGCAGCGGATCCGAGCCGGCCGCGATGATCCCCGGCTCAACTCCGGGCCTTGCAACGACGATCTCCAGTTCCCCGTGTCTGGTAAGCAGTTCGCTGGCCGCATGCTCGCTGGGGCAGATCACGCCGCTGGCCGCAGCAAGCGCCTTTCCCTCAAGTTGCGGGTGATCCGCCAATGCCATGTGCGACAGGATCCAGGTGTTGGTTCCCGAAAGGACGGCGGCGGCCACTTCATCAGGCGCCCCGCTTGCAACCAATCCGTCGGCAATCACTGTTGTGCCGCCGTCGAGCGCTTGCGCGAAACGTTTCCGGTCCGCTTCGCTGCCCACCGGCCAGTCGCCGTCGACGGTTACTGTCTCAACCTGGGCGCCGAGAGCGGTCAGGTGCTGTGCGAGCGCGGCGTTGTACTTGTTGCCGCCGGACCCGTGCCGGACGTTGCCCGGGACGACGAAGCGGATGTCCACGTGCCTGGCCTAGTTGCCCGGAAGCTCCAGCGAGTAGCCCGCCCAGGCGTCGGGGTTTTCGCGCAGGACGACGTCGATGCCGGACAGCGCGGGACCGTCGTCGGTGTCCTTAATGCGGGCTGCCATAACGTCGGCGATGTGCTTGGCGAGCGCTTCGGTGGTGGAGAGCTTGCCCTTGAACGCCGGGTGTTCGTCCAGGTTCTTGTAGTTCAGGTCGGCGAGGATTTCCTCGAGGATGCCGCCGGCGGCGCCGATGTCCAGCACGATCGCATCGTCATTAAGTTCACGACGGCGGAACGTCACCTCGGCGACGAAGGTGGCACCGTGCAGGCCCTGGGCCGGGCCGAATGCCTCCCTGGGAAGGCTGTGGGCGACCATGAAATGGCGTCGGACGGTCAGGCTGAACATGTCTTATTCCTCCGGCTGTGGGTAGGCGACCACGTGGCAGAAACCACCGGGCCGTTCGAACAACTTAACAAGCGTGCTGGGCAGGTTCTGGAACGTGCACTCACTGGTGATGAACGTGTCGAAGAGCGGGTCCCTCAGCTGGTTCGCTGCTTCGTGCAGGCGTTGGCCGTTGGTCCTCCGGTGCCTCCTTGGGAGGGCTACGGCGCCCACCTGGCTGGAGCGGATGTTGAGCCGACGGGCATGGAAGTCCTCGCCGAGGGGCAGGGTGACTTCCTTGTCGGCGAACCACGAAAGTTCGATCACGTCCGAGTCGTCACCGGCCAGTTGGAGGCTGAGCTTGAGGCCCTCGTTGGAGGCGGAACAGTGGAAGACGATGTCGCAGTCGTCCATGGCTTCAGTTGGGGCTGCGAACCGGATGCCGAGCTTCCGGGCTAGTTCTTCCTTGCCGGGATCGGCGTCCACGAGTTCCAACCGGTCCAGCGGATACTTGCGCAGGAGCGTCGCCAGGACCCCACCCACCAAACCGCCGCCGATGACGGCAACACGATCACCAAGCCGCGGGCCGGCTTCCCAAATAGCGTTGATGGCGACTTCCACAATGCCGGTCAGTACAGCACGCCGTGCCGGGACATCCTCCGGGATGGCAGTGAGCTGGCTGGCGGGAAGGACAAAGTAATCCTGATGCGGGTGGAGTGCAAAGACAGTCTTGCCCAGCCATTCCTCCGGGCCTTGCTCCACGACGCCAACGTTCAAGTAGCCGTATTTCACGGGGCCCGGGAAGTCGCCTTCTTGGTGGGGCGCGTGCATCAGGTCCGCAACCCGCTCCGGAACGCGACCCTCGTGCACCACGCGCTCCGTCCCCCGGCTGACGCCCGAGTACAGCGTTCGGACCAGCGCTTCGCCGTCCTGCGGGGCTTCGATGGCTTCCCTACGGAGTTCCCCGTGGCCCGATTCCGTAACCCAGTAGGCCTGCGCTGTGTCCGGGCGGTGTTCGCCTTGGTCCTGAGAGATCGTCATGATGCTTATGAATCTATCGTTGCTGTGCGCGGGACGGAAGTTGACCCTTGATCCGTCCCAACGGCGACGGCCGTTTTGGGGAACGGGGCCCAACTCCGGTACCCTATTTCAGTTGGTGACGTGTCCGAGCGGCCGAAGGTGCAACACTCGAAATGTTGTTTGGTGTAACAGCCAACGTGGGTTCAAATCCCACCGTCACCGCCATATAGCGAGGCCCCGGTTCCCATTGTTTGATGGGAACCGGGGCCTTTTGCTTTGCTCGAATCAGTCAGGCGGGCACAGCTCCTTGGCGCGATGCTGGTCTACGCGGGTTCTCGGAGGAATGCCTAACGAGCTCATGCGTCGGCGCGAGCATGAATTACTGGGCCCGCCGCCGATGGACTGAAGAATTCGGGCTTAGCTGGCTACTCGCCGGCCGGTCTGATTCTGTGACTTGACTGCGTAGTTAGGTGTCCGCTTGATCGGAGTGACGGTAGACCTGGTGATCGGTGGCAACTTCATTTCAGACAGCCGCTTCTGGGCGGGTGAAGTCTTCCGGTTCAACTGCTCGTCCAGGGTAACCTTCAGCCGGGCTGCCAGAATCTCACGGCGCAATTTCTTGAACACCTGTTCTTTGCGAGCTCTGTCTTTATCTGTCTGCGGAGCCATCTGCCTCCTCCCGCTGGTTCCTGGACTGGTTCTTGTCCTCATTCTCTCCCGTAACAGGAGGGTCGTCTACGTTATAGAAACTCCGAACAATAGCCTTCTCTTCCTCATTAAGGCCGTTGAGCTTGGAAGCCTCGTTGATGAGTTGCTCAATGCTATCGTCCTGCATCTCAGTGTCGGTGACTTCCCACACGGCATCCAGGAGTTCTTTGTCTTTCGGGGTAGCCAACTCGCTTCGGGCAAGAAGATCCAGCATCCCGGTCCCGTAGGAATACATCTCATCGTTATCTGACGCGGATGCCTCCAGCGCCCATTGGGTCCTGCGCCACCACTCCGACCGGGCATCGGCCTCGCGTTTCTGCCTGATGCTCCACCAACCGATCAGGAACGCCACGACGGCCGCCAAGAGAGTCGCATAGGAACCAAAGGCGCCCCAAACCTGCCAGTCCTGTGCCGGACCCGGCTTCAAGCCTTCAATCGCCGCGACGACCCGGTCGACTATCTGCTGTATCTGCTGCTCGTCCATATGGCCGGTGCCGTTGGGCTATTTCACTTCGTCGGCGTGCTTGGTGATCGCGTTGGCAATGACCTTGCAGCCTTCCGGATCCACCGCGCCCAGGATAGGGGCCGCGAAGTTAAGTACTCCGTTCAAGCGCAGGGTGCTGACCAATTCCAGCTCAGCTTCAAACTGTTTGGGCAGCTTGCCGTCTTCCCGGAGAGGATACTCAGGGTCGACCTCATGGACAGGCGGAAGATCGAATTCGGGCACTTATCCAACTCTCAGTCGTTGCTGCCAACATGCCTCCATAGCTCACCGGCCCCAAGAGAAAACCGGCAGGCGCTTCAAGCCATGTGTGTTTCCGCAGAAACACCAGCGCCAAAGCATCGAACATGACAATACCAACAGCCCGGAAGCAACCGAGCCAGATGTTGCAGTTGTCCACAATGCGGCGAAAGACATGACGCGTTTTCTGACCACGGCGGCCACGACCGCATCCCTCCCGTTGCCGCCCAGGGCACCTTCCGCGCTTATCCGTGACGACGCAATCGATGGCAATTCCCGCGTCACGGAACCCCGGATGTCCGCACTTGCACATAAGTGAGGGGCTTCCAGCCGAGCTGCGAAGCCCGATCTTTGCACTTCGCAGGATGTGGGTACAGCACCCGCCCAATGCGAACACCATTTTGGAGGGCATCATCAACTCGCTAAAGCCACGTGTACCGGCGTCGGAAACGAGCAAGCCGCAGCCCGCCAACCTGATCCAAAGGGTAATTCGGCAACCCATGTGGGTGGCAGTGTTGTTGGCACTCCTTGCCTTGGAGTTTCGGGCATCCGGCGTTCAGCGCGCAAACGATGTGTTTATCGACGAAGTGACCTACGCAGACTTGGCTGGGCAGATAGCAGGTGGCCACACGCCATCCATTCTGGGCAAACCCTTTTTCCTTCATCCCCCAGGCTCCTACGCTCTCAACGCTTTGGTCATGCGCCTATGCGGCCTTGAAGGACACCCCTTGGATCTGGCCTTGCAATTACGCTGGGTCAACACTGTCCTCGGAACAGTGACAGTGGTTGTCTGTTTTCTTGTGGTCCGCCGTCTGGTTGGGACGGGGCCCGCTGCGCTGGCCGGCATCGTCCTGGCCAGTGACCCCTTTGTGCTGCGCATGGACGGGCGGCTCATGATGGAGCCACCCGCTGGCCTGGCAGTTCTTTCAGGGTGGCTCCTGGTGTTGCTGTTGCTTAACCGCAAGTGGCGGGCCGCACGCCTGTGGCTTGAGATCTGCGCCGGACTGGTCTTCGGGCTCGCCATCGTCACGAAAGATATGACCGTAGTCTTCACTGTGGTCCCGCTGCTGCTCGGCGTGTTCTGGCGCAACACCGTTCCCCCGCTGACCGCCATGAGAGTCATCGCCGCGGCCATGGTCCCTTACGCAATTTATCTTGGTTGGATTACCGCCAACGGGCTGCTGCCCCAGTTCGTGGACCAGAAGTCGGTGGGTGTCCTGAGGATGGCCGGCGCTGTCCAGATGACCGGCTTCAATTCAGTGGCGGGCGTTAGTTTGACGGACCGGCTCATGGATATGGTCGGTCGGTTCGGAACCAGCTATGTACTGTTGGGGCTTTCCATCGTTGCCGGTGCAATCGCCGCTTTTTCCCCTTTGGCGGACCGTCGCGTGATCGGTTTGTTCTCTCTGCTGACAGGCTTGGTTGGTATCTACTCGGTCTTTTTTGGAGCGGCAGAGGAACAATTCGGCTACTGCGTGGTGCTGGCGGCACTGGTTTCAACGCCCGTGGCGGTCATGATGGTGGTCGACTGGCTCCCCCGGCTTCGCTGGACCGCCGTCACGGCCTCCGCATTGATGGTCGTGCTCAGTCTCGCGCTGGGGATACAGGCCAGGTCAGTCGTGGACGACGGTCTTGTCAGTGCACGGGATTGGATGAACACCGAACTGCCCGTGTCCTCGAAGGTGGGCCTGACGTCCGTGACAGGCGAGTTCGCGTTGCTGCCGCATGAAGGTTGGGAAGTCCTGCCATCCCTGCAGTCCCTCAGGGATGGAGGCGCCCAGTACGTTCTGACCCAAGGACGGCAGCTGGGTGAGGGCTACGGCTTTGCGGCACCTGAGCTTCTGGACTGGCTCAAAAACAACGCACGGCCCGTTTTCACATTTACCGGCCCGACGTCCGGGGACACGGTCGTTTGGCAGTTGGACCGAACAAAACTCGACGCCGCGGTGGCCGGAGGACTGACTCTCCCCCCGATCAGCGGCGGGTACCGGTGAATCGCCGGATCCTCTCGACTGTGTTGGCGGTGACGATGGCAAGTGCCGGCGCCGGATGCAGCGTTGGGCCCGATCAGGGCATTCCGGGCTCCATGTCCTTTGGGGTTTTGGGCTCCACGTGCGCTCCCGATCGACTCGCCGCGCTCCGAGACGCCGGAATTTCCGTTGTTGAGCTGCCGTTGGCTTGGGATCGCTACCAGCCGGTGGATAGGCGCGTGGACCGCCACTACGTTGCCCAGGTACAACAACAGCTGGCGGACTGTCGTGACGCCGGCATGCAAGTCGTGCTGTCCCCCGGCATGCACTACCCGCCCAAGTGGGTGCGAAAGCTGCCCGGCGGTTCCTTGAAGGGAAGCGCAGGAGGCACTCCCAAAAAAGCCGGGGCCGAGCTGGTGTTCAGCGCCAAGGTCCGGGAAACCGCCCATGACTATCTGGCAGGCATCCTTCCGGAGCTGGGATTCAATGGCATCGCAGCCATACGGGTAGGGACGAATGCCGGTGGGGAGTTAGGGTACCCGGGGCCTGACGATGGCGGACATGAAGGTGAGTTCTGGGCATTTGGTGACGCCCCGCAGTCCGGCAAAGGTCTGGCTGAAGGCGTATCACCGTCCCCAATGCCGGGGTGGGTCCCGGGCTCACCTTCGTGGAACGGGAGTTCAGTGACTGACGGGCAGGTCCAGGGGTGGTGGGACTGGTACGCCCGATCTGTGGTCGATGCGGTGGCATGGCAGATACACGAACTAAGGGAGCTCGGATATCAGGGACGAGTGCACGTGCCGGTTGCGGGCCGTGGGGTCCTGCCGGCGGACAAGGCGAAAGCCATCAAAGGACGTCTGGACGGGCGGGCCAATCCAGACGGAGCCCAGGAACGGGGCTTGGACTACCCCGCCCAATTCGCGGTCCTGTCAACGTTGCCGGGCGTGGACGTGGATTTCACCGGACTGGACGACATATCCGCCGTCGAAGCACGCAATGCTTTGCCTCCGCAGGACCAATGCCACCCGAGCGACGACGACGATGTGCTGCACGACAGTGCCTCCCTGTGGTCGTCCCACAGGTACACGAGCGCCTTGGCCCGACGCGCCGGCCTGGGATTGGTGGGGGAAAACCCCGGCCCGGCGGACTGGCCATTTACGGGAGGTTCGCCACGCTCAGACAGCATTTCCGATCAGCTGCGAAGAGCTCCGCAATATGCCAAGGAATGCGGCATGACGATGTTCTTGTTCGGTTTCGAAGCGTGTTTGTTCGAGGGCAAAGAGCACAACGAAAGCGGGGTCAACGTTGATGACTACAAGAAAGTCATCCAAGAAACCCGAGCCCTGCAGTACCCGGAACGATCCCGAAAACCGCCAGTCTAAATCTCCTGGATAATCCGCCGGCCGTCCGTGTCCAGGCGCTTGCCCATGTGCTTCGGTGTCCGCAACACAATCGACCGGTCGGCGATCTCCACGTAGGGCAGCTGCTCGCCGAGTTGGCGCTCCAGCACAGCCATGTCCTCGACTCCGCGCAACCACACCGCCATCGCGATGGAATGCGTGCCGCCAGTCGTGACAACCAGCCGCGCTTCGTTCAATCCGGCCAGGCTTGCGGCGACAAGATCGACCTTTGACGCCGGGGCGCTCAGGAAGTACCAGACGCAGACCGGCCAGGGTGAGGATGTCCGCGCCAGTTCCAGCCGGACCACCACCCTTTGCGAACCCAGGACGTTGGCCAGCGCGGTCTTTGCCCGTGTAGGGCTGATGCGCAGCAGTCGGGCAAGGTCGGCAACGGACGTCCTGCCGTCCATCAGCAGGATCCCGGCCAAATCCTTCTCGACCTCGGCACTGACTGCCGAGGCCCGCGGAGTTGGCAACGGCACAGCCCTTTCGAGCGCCCGCACTTCGTCAGTCGCCAAGGACCTCAGACGCCACTTCCGTGCATCCGTGATCATCCTGGTGACCCGGTGCGTACGCGTGCTGGTGATCCCCTCCACTGCGGGAATCCGGTCCAGGAGGAACGTGGAAAGTTCGGCGTCGGTACTGCAGAAGACCGTAAGAATAAGGTCACGGGCTCCGGCGGTCTGGTCGACGGAAACCACCTCCCGGTCGCGGACCAGACCTTGTATGACTGCCGACATCATGGACGGCGCACACGTGACGTCGATGATGGCACCAACAAACCTGGCCCCGGATCCTTTGTAGGACGTCATCCAGGCGAGCCCTCGGTCCTGGAGGACGTTCCACCTTCGTGCAAGCGTGACGGCGTCGGCGCCAACCACTGGAGCCAAAGCCGTCCATGGTGCCCTGGGCCTCACTTGGAGGGCATGCAAAAGCCTCAGGTCACGCTCGTCGAAATCGAAATCCTGCATGGGCAGTCCGTTTTTCCCACTTTCCTGCATCTTCGGTGAATCCAATCATGCTCTTCCTAGGTTTGGGCCGCTCGCCCCGACCCTGAAAGGCAAAGTGTGGAACCCCCAACCACTGCAGCCGCCGACTCCCCCAATGCCCGCGACAATCACTTGATAGAACTCGTCCGGCAAGGACACCTGTCCGCATTCGATGAACTTTACAGACGCCATAAAAATGCAGCCGTTTACGTGGCACGCAGGGAGGCAGACAACCTCAGCGACGTGGACGATGTTGTTGCCGAAGCCTTCCTGGCCGTCCTCGTGGCTTTGGAAGCCGGCAAAGGACCGAACGCGTACTTCCGCTCCTATGTGCTGACCACGACGCGCCGGATGGCCCACCAACGCAACGCCGGCGCCAGGCGCCGGGCGGCCTTTGACCGGGACAGGGCGCTCGCGCAAACAAGCCAGGAGGCAGACGCTTTCGTCGCACTGTTCGAATCAACCACCCTGCTGCGGGCCTTCCGCTCGCTCCCCACCCGATGGCAACGGGTGCTGTGGTGCGTGGACATTGAGGGGATGAGGCACACCGAGGCGGGAGAATACGTGGGGGTGAACCCCAACGGCGTTGCCTCGTTACTGATCCGCGCCCGCGAGGGTCTCCGCCAGGCGTATCTCCAGGCACACGTCCGCCAGCCCGCCGGCAAAGGCTGTTCCGAAATCTCGCAGCTCCTGGCGCGGTTGGCGCGGGACTCGGCGACCGCCGCCGGCAGGAGGCGGGCAGAAAGCCATCTGGCGGGCTGCCTGCACTGCGCCGAAGCACTGTCCGAGCTTCTGGAGATCGAACGCACCCTGAGGCCGTCCTCGGTTGAACGCTCCGCCAGCCCTTTCCAGAAATCCCGATAGAATCAGAGGTGCCCAAGCAGCCGGCCAACACAGGGAGGACACAGTGCGCACTCTGCAGCACCGGACTCCCTTCCATGCCTTGCGCTCTTCGGCGATCGCCACGGTGATCGTGCTGCTGGCCGCAAGTGCCCACGTTGCCGGCGGCGGCGAACTCCCCACGTTCCCGGTTCTCCTGGCGCTGGTTGCCGTAACGGGCCTGGCCACCACCTTCGCTTCCCGGTTCAAGCTGAACCTTGTGGCAATGTCCGCGCTTCTGGGCGCGAGCCAGTTCATCCTGCACGACGCTTTCAGCGCCTTTGCACCGGTGGGTGTTACCGGACCACGAGGCAGTCACCACGTGGGAACCGAGCTCCTGACACCCGTGCTGGACCCCGCTGCCCACCTTCATGATCCGGGAACTGCCGCCGGAGCCCTCATGCTGGTGGCGCACGCTCTGGCCACCGTCGCGTCCGCAGTTGCCTTGTCGAAGGGCGAGGATGCGCTGTGGCAGCTTGCAGCCTGGCTCCGGCCGCTTGCTGTACTGCCCACACTGCTTTTCAAGCCCGACGCCGGTGCCACGCCACTGGTCGTCGGCGCACCCGTGGTTTTCATCCCCCGCCCGTGGCGGAACCTCAGGCAAGACAGCCGGCGCGGCCCGCCGGCCGCCGTCGTGCATTCCTGACTCCGCCCGGCACCCAAGGTTCACAACAAGCAAAAGCCTTGTGAGGTGACGGGCTAAAAACCTGTACCCAGCGCCGCTCAGAGGCGCACCTTGAAAGGCATTCCCATGAACAAGTCCGTACTCCGCCGTGCCCTGTCCACGACCGCTGCAGCCGGTGCCACCGCTGCCCTGATGATGGCCGGACTGGCCGGGGCGTCCGCCCACGTCGGCGCCGATCCAAACAAGACCGCTGCCAACTCCTACGCGCTGGTCACCTTTGGCATTCCGCACGGCTGCGATACCTCCCCCACCACGAAGGTGACCATCACGCTGCCTGAGGAACTGACGGATGCGCAGCCCACGGTGAACCCCAACTGGACCGTTGAGAAGGTGACCGAAACCCTCGACGCACCGAAGAAGCTGGACGACGGGACCAGCATCACCAAACGCACCGGCCAGATCGTCTACACGGCCAAGACCCCGCTGGATCCGCACCTGCGGGATGCCTTGGTGTTGTCGGTCAAGCTGCCTGATGCAGCGGGCAAGACCATCTACTTCCCCACGCTGCAGACCTGCGAGCAGGGCCAGGTGGATTGGTCCGAAGTTCCCAAGGATGGCCGGAAAGAGGATGACCTCAAGTCCCCCGCCCCTTCGGTGACCATCACCCCTGCCGACTCGTCCGGCGGCCACCACGGCGTGTCAACGGAAACCACTGAGCAGGCCGCTTCCGTGACCAGCGACGACTCGACCGCACTTGGTTGGGCCGGTTTGATCGCCGGCTTGGCCGGCCTGGTTCTGGGAGGCGCGGCGTTCCTCCGCAGCCGGACCGCAAAGACGGGCACAACAACCAAGTAGCCCTGCACGATTGGCGCCCGGAAGATCACAATCCGGGCGCCAATCCGTGGCGGTGGCCGTGGCTCGATTGACTCCCGCCACGGCCGCAGCAAGGCTGGTGCCCATGTGGACTCAGCGCATCAAGACCGGACTTTTGACGACGACGGCGGCTGCCTCGCTGCTGATGCTGGCCGCCTGCGGGCCCAGCCCGAGCCCTTCGGGGACCAGCAGCGCACCGCCAAGTTCATCCACGCCGTCCGCTTCGCCCTCGCAGTCGTCGACGTCGGCTGCTCCGTCCGGAAGCACCTCACCGTCGGCAGCCCCCACGTCCGCTGCTCCGGCCGCGCCCGCCTTGTGCAAGGCGGATTCGTTGACTGCAACAACGGACGCCACCGGTGGCGGCGCTGCCGGAAGCATCTACGAGAAACTGATTCTGACCAACTCAGGCTCGGCAACCTGTGTCCTGGAAGGCTTCGCCGGGGTGTCCCTCACAGCCAACGCCACGGGAGATCCCATTGGCGAACCGGCCACGCGGGAAACGACCACGCCCGTCACTAAGATCGAGCTGGCCCCCGGCAAGTCCGCATGGGCGGAGCTTCGGTACACGCAGGCCGGGAACTACGGCGACTGCACCAAGGTCCCGGCAGCGGGATACCGCATCTACCCGCCCGAAGACACGGCATCCCTGTTCGTCGCCGAACCCCACGATGCCTGCAGCAACATAGGCATCAAGCTCTTGAGCATCACCGCATTCCAAGCGGTATAAACCGCCTCCCCACGGGCCGGGCTTATTATGTCCGGGCCGTGGGGCATGATGGAGGAATGCAGGAGCAGCAGGCGTCCACAGGCGCCATGAGCCGTTTCAGCCAGGCAACCAGGGAATGGTTCCTCGGCGCTTTCAGTGAGCCCACGGCCGCCCAGGATGGCGCGTGGAATGCCATTTCCTCCGGCTCCCATGCCTTGGTGGTAGCCCCCACCGGTTCGGGAAAAACCCTGGCCGCGTTCCTCTGGGCGTTGGACAGGCTGCACGCAGCCCCGTCGGATGCTTTGCCGGGACTTGAGGAGGTTCCGGCGCCGGCCAAGGGCCGCGCCAAGCGTCCCAAGACCAAGACCCGCGTCCTCTATATATCGCCGCTCAAGGCCCTCGGCGTGGACGTGGAACGCAACCTCCGCGCCCCGATGATCGGCATCACGCAAACGGCAAAGCGTTTGGGCCTGCCCGCACCGCTGGTGACCGTTGGCGTCCGTTCGGGAGATACGACGGCGGCAGATCGCCGCTCGCTGCTGTCCAACCCTCCGGACATCCTCATTACAACGCCGGAGTCCCTGTTCCTGATGCTGACGTCGCGTGCACGCGAGACGCTCAGCGAAGTGGACACCGTGATCATCGACGAAGTCCACGCTGTTGCCGGCACCAAGCGCGGTGCCCACCTCGCTGTATCGCTGGAACGCCTGGACGCGCTATTGCCCAAGCCCGCTCAACGCATCGGGTTGTCCGCCACAGTGCAGCCGCGCGAGTTGGTGGCCCAATTCCTTGCCGGGCAGGCTCCGGTGGAGATCGTTGCTCCCCCCTCCAAGAAAAACTGGAACCTGACGGTCACCGTGCCTGTTGAGGACATGTCGGACCTCCAGGGTGCTGCCGGCGCATTCGATTCCGGGCCGGCTTCCGGATTGCAGCCGCAAGCTTCCATCTGGCCGCACGTTGAGGAGCAGATTGTGGATCTGGTCCTCTCCAAGCAGTCCACCATTGTCTTTGCCAATTCACGTCGCCTTTCGGAGCGGCTGACCGCCCGGTTGAACGAGATCTACGCGGAGCGGCAACTCATGGCGGAGGCGGGTTCACCGTGGGCGGAGCCGGTAGCTGGAGACACGGAGGACTGGGGCGCCGGGCCAGGGCAAGATGAGGCTTCCGCTGCATCCCGGGCCAAGGCGCCTGTTTCCACCGCAACACCCGCTCACATGATGGCCCAGGCAGGCAGCACCAGCGGAAGCGATCCCGTTCTTGCCAGGGCACACCATGGTTCAGTGTCCAAGGACCAACGGGCCATGATCGAGGACGACCTCAAATCCGGCAGGCTGCGCTGTGTTGTTGCAACGTCATCACTGGAACTAGGCATCGACATGGGCGCGGTGGACCTTGTCATCCAGGTAGAGTCCCCGCCCTCGGTTGCCAGCGGCCTCCAGCGCGTCGGTCGTGCCGGGCACCAAGTAGGCGAGATCTCCGAGGGCGTCCTCTTCCCCAAGCACCGGGCCGACCTCCTCCACACGAGCGTCACGGTGGAGCGGATGCTCAGTGGCCAGATTGAGCGGCTGAGCATCCCCACCAACCCGCTGGACATCCTTGCCCAGCAGACCGTCGCGGCCACCGCATTGGAGAGCATCGACGTCGAGGAATGGTTCAGCACCGTTCGCCGCTCGGCGCCGTTCGCCAGCCTCCCCCGGTCAGCCTTCGAGGCCACGCTGGACCTCCTGGCAGGCCGGTACCCCTCCGATGAGTTTGCCGAGCTGCGGCCCCGCATCGTGTGGGACCGCCACGCAGGAACCATTGAAGGCAGGCCCGGATCCCAGCGGCTGGCGGTCACGTCCGGCGGCACCATTCCCGACCGCGGCCTCTTCGGCGTGTACATCATCGGTACCGAAGTTGAAGGGACCGGTTCCTCCGGTGGCTCTGACGGCGACGGCCCGAGCCCATCGTCCCGCGCAGCCAAGGGCGGCCGCCGCGTGGGCGAGCTCGACGAGGAAATGGTCTACGAATCCCGCGTCGGGGACGTCTTCGCCCTCGGAGCAACCAGCTGGAAAATTGAGGACATCACGCATGACCGTGTCCTCGTCTCCCCTGCCTTCGGGCAGCCGGGCAAATTGCCGTTCTGGAAGGGTGACTCCCTGGGCCGTCCCGTGGACCTCGGACGTGCACTGGGCGCGTTCATCCGGGAACTTTCGGCAGCTGATACCGGGCCGGCCATGGAACGCTGCCAGGCCAGCGGTCTGGACACCTTCGCGGCAAGCAACCTGATTCAATACCTCGAGGAGCAAAAGCAGGCCACCGAGGTTGTGCCCAGCGACCGAACGCTGGTGGTGGAACGCTTCCACGATGAACTGGGTGACTGGAGGGTGGTCCTTCACAGCCCCTTCGGCATGCCGGTCCATGCGCCGTGGGCCCTCGCTGTGGGGCAGAGACTCCAGCAGCGTTACGGCCTGGACGGATCGGCAATGGCTGCCGATGACGGCATTGTGCTCAGGGTGCCCATGATGGAAGATGAGCCTCCCGGTGCGGAGCTGTTCCTCTTCGATCCGGAGGAACTGGAACAAATCGTCACCGCAGAGGTGGGCGGCAGCGCTCTCTTCGCGTCGCGGTTCCGGGAATGCGCTGCCCGCGCCTTACTGCTGCCGCGTCAAAACCCCACCAAACGGCAACCGCTGTGGCAGCAACGCCAGCGTTCCGCCCAGCTGCTGGATGTCGCCAAGAAGTACCCGTCGTTCCCCATCGTGCTGGAAACCGTGCGCGAATGCTTGCAGGACGTCTATGATCTCCCGGCGCTCAAGGACATCGCAGCCTCCGTGGAACGCAGGGAATTGCGGATCGTCGAAACCACTACGCAGCAGCCATCTCCTTTCGCCAAATCACTGTTGTTCGGCTACGTCGCCCAGTTCCTCTATGAGGGCGACTCCCCCCTGGCCGAGCGCAGGGCTGCGGCACTGGCCCTCGACTCCACCCTCCTGAACGAGCTCCTGGGCAGGGTGGAACTCCGTGAGCTCCTGGACGCGGCAGTCATCGATTCCACCGAGCGGGAGCTGCAACGGCTGGTTCCGGATCGTCGGGTCCGTGGGATGGAAGGCATTGCGGACCTCCTCCGGCTGCTGGGTCCGCTGGACGTGAAGGAAGTAGCCGAGCGCCTGCAAGGGCAGGAACTGGTTCAGGAGCAGGAACAGCTGCTGAACCAGGAACAGTTTCAGGGCCACGCGGAGGACCAGGAACTCACCGAAGGCAAGGCCCTTCCTCCCGGAACTCCCGCCGAAGCAGAGCAGCACCTTTTGGCATTGCAGAAGGCCAACCGCGCCCTCAAGGTGACTATCGGCGGCGTCGAACGCTTTGCTGCCATTGAAGACGCGGCGCGGCTTCGCGATGCAATCGGTGTTCCCCTTCCCATGGGCGTGCCGCTGGCCTTTATCGAACCTGTGCAGGACCCGCTGGGAGACCTCGTTTCCCGTTACGCCCGCACGCATGGACCATTCACTGCGGCCGAAGCGGCGACGCGGCTGGGACTGGGCGTCGCCGTCGTCAATACCGCCCTGAAGCGGCTGGCTGCAGACGGCAGGGTTGTGGAGGGTGAGTTCCGACCACACGCCGTCGCCGTAACCCAGGACCCTGAAACCACCGATCCCGAGTTGATGGGCCCGGAAGCTCCTCCTGCCAGCGAATGGTGCGACGCCGAGGTCTTGCGGAAATTGCGGCGCCGCTCCCTCGCTGCGTTGCGGGCGGAAGTGGAACCGGTGGACGCCGCCGCTTACGGTCGCTTCCTTCCCGCATGGCAAAACGTCAGTGCCCAGGGAAAGTCGAGGGGCTCGGCCCTGCGGGGTCTGGATGGCATCATCACTGCCGTGGACCAACTGTCCGGGGTTCCCGTCCCGGCATCGGCATGGGAACCGTTGGTGCTGGCCAGCAGGGTGGCCGACTACAAACCCGCGATGCTCGACGAGCTCATGGCAGCGGGTGAACTGCTGTGGTCCGGAGCCGGCCAGCTGCCCGGCAATGACGGATGGATCAGCCTCCACGTTGCAGACTCTGCCGAACTGACCCTGAGCCCTTCGCCGGACTTCGAACCGGGCGATGCCCAGCAGCGCCTGCTGGACTACCTCAGTGCCGGCGGCGGCTACTTCTTCCGGCAACTGACGGACGTTGCCGGGGGTATGGACGCCGTGCTCAGTGACGACGCCGTCGTCTCAGCGCTGTGGGACCTGGTGTGGGCCGGCAGGGTTACCGGGGATACCTTTGCCCCCGTCCGTGCCATGATCGCCGGAGGACGGACGGCCCACCGGCAAGTTGCGAAAGCCCCGAGGGCCCGTGCACCGCGCATGAGCCGTTTGGGCCGCCACGGTGCAGGCCTCCTTGGCTCCCCGGGATTGAGCGGCGGACGCTACGGTTCAACGGCTGCTTCGGCACCCACGCCGCCGCTCGCCGTCGGGCGTTGGTCCGCGCTTCCCGCCCCGGAGCTCGACCCCACCATCCATGCACGCGGCACCGCGGAGCTCCTGCTGGACAGGTACGGAGTGGTGACGCGCGGGTCCGTCATGGCCGAGAACATCCTGGGCGGGTTTGGGCTGATGTACAAGGTCCTGGCCCGGTTGGAAGAGGCAGGACGGTGCCGCCGGGGCTACTTCATTGAACACCTTGGCGCGGCCCAATTCGCGGTGCCTGCCACAGTGGACAGGCTCCGGTCCTTCACGGAAGACGCCCGGATCTCCAAGGCCGACCCGTCAGCGTTGGCTTTGGCGGCAACGGACCCGGCGAACCCTTACGGCGCTGCCCTCCCATGGCCGGGTGTGGCCGGTGAAGCCGGATCGGGACACCGCCCGGGCAGGAAGGCCGGAGCTTTGGTGGTGATGGTCGACGGCGCGCTGGTGCTTTACGTCGAACGCGGCGGCAAGACCCTGCTCACCTTCAGCCATGACGAGGCTGCCTTGACCGTGGCCGCAGAGGCCTTGGTGGGCGTGGTGCGGCGCGGCGCCGTGGACAAACTCTTCATGGAAAAAGTGAACGGCCACGATCTCCTGGAGACCCCCATAGCCGTGGCACTGGCTGCCGCCGGCGCCTACTCCACACCGAAGGGACTGCGTATCCGTGCCTGAGGGAGACTCCATTTGGCGGGCAGCACACAAGCTCCACGAGGCCTTGGCAGGGCAGGTCCTCTCCGCTTCAGACTTCAGGGTTCCCCGGTTTGCCACACTGAACCTGTCGGGCTGGACCATGGTGGAGGTGGTGCCCCGCGGGAAGCATCTGCTGATGCGTCTGGAGGGGCCGGAAGACACCCTGACCGGTGCCAGCAAGAAACCGCGGGCGTTGACCATCCATTCGCACCTCAAGATGGAGGGCTCATGGATGGTCTACCCGCCCGGGGGCCGATGGACGAAGCCTGGTCATACCGCCCGTTGTGTGCTGCGCACTCCCGTAGGGGACGCGGTCGGTTTCTCCCTGGGAATCCTGGATGTGGTGCCCACCAGCGAGGAAGACAAGATCGTCGGCCACCTCGGGCCGGATCTCCTGGGCCCGGACTGGGACGAAGACGAGGCCTTACGGAGGTTGCAGGCCGAACCGGACGTTCCCATTGGCTTCGCCTTGCTGGATCAACGCAAGCTTGCCGGGATAGGCAATATCTACCGCTGTGATTCCTGTTTCCTGTCTGGCATCCACCCAGCGCTACCCGTGGGCCAGGTCCCTGACCTTGCAAAAATCGTCACCGACGCCAAGCGCCTCCTCGGTGAAAACCTTGGACCCGGGCGTCGGACTACGCTGGGCCCGCGTGCCATGCGTCCCGGTTACTGGGTGTACGGCAGGACCCGCCAACCCTGCCGGCGCTGCGGTACGCAGATCCGGCACGGCCTCCTCGCGGGACCGGACGGGACCGAGGGGCGGGACATTTACTTCTGCCCGCGGTGCCAGCCGGCGCCCTGAAACGATGTTTCAGGCCGCGTCAGTACGGCCCCTGCGGCGACACCCGGCTTCGCATCAGGCTTGCCCTCCGGGACCATGAACCTCGGCAGCAGCAACTGAACGAGTGGACCGATGGACAGGGCGTAAACCACCGTGCCAACACCCACCGATCCGCCAAGCAGCCAGCCTATTGCCAACACGGTGACCTCTATTCCGGTGCGCACCAGCCGGACGGACCATCCCGTCCGCCGCACGATGCCGGTCATGAGGCCGTCGCGGGCGCCGGGCCCCAGGCGGGCTCCGATGTAGCAGGCCGAAGCGATGCCATTGAGCGCCACCGCTCCCGCCAGCAGGGGGATCTGGCCGCCAAGATGGGAGAACTCCGGGATCAGCCACAAGCCCAGATCCGCAAAGAGGCCCACCAGGACCGCGTTCGCCAGCGTTCCAATACCGGGCATCTGCCGCAGCGGGATCCAGAGGAGCAGCACCAGGAAACTCACCACGATCACCACCACCCCGATGCTGAGGCCCGTCTTTTCCGAGACTCCTTGATGGAACACATCCCAAGGATCAAGGCCAAGGCCGGCTCGAATGAACATCGCCAGAGATATGCCATACATGGCCAGTCCGAGCAGGAGTTGGGTGAGTCTTCGGGTCATCATGAATCCCATAATTCATGAAAACTGGCCTTGTAATCCATAGCCAGTTTGAAATACTGGACTGATGCCGAGTTCACTGAACCCCACCGCCCTGGCCCGACTCCTTGGGTCGTGGAACTCCGGCGCGCTGCCCGCCTACCGTGAGCTGGCCGACGTCGTGCGTTTGCTGGTGATGGATGGCCGCATTCCTCTGGACGTCGCCTTGCCGAGCGAAAGGTCGCTGGCGTCCACCCTGGGACTCAGCCGCACCACCATCACCGCCGCCTATGCGAGCCTGCGCGAGCAAGGATTCCTGACCGGTGGCCAAGGCAGTCGAGGGCGGACGAGCATTCCGCACCGGAGTACTCCCGTCAGCATGCCGGGCCTCGCCGCGCCCGAAGGCCTGCTGGACCTGGCCTACGCATCGTTGCCCGCGGCCGGCGAGGTGGTCCACCGTGCCTTCGCGGACGCATTGACCGAGTTGCCGGCGCTCCTGCCGGGCTTCGGCTACGACGCCTTGGGCATTCCAGTCCTCCGGGAGGCCATCGCTGCGAAGTACACGGCCGACGGCGTACCCACCACCCCGGAGCAAATCCTTGTGACCTCCGGCGCGCAACACGCACTCAACATCATTCTGCGTACACTTGCCGGCAAACAGCACAAAGTGTTGGTGGAGCACCCGAGTTACCCGAACGCCCTCGACGCCATCCGCACCGCGGGCTCCCGCCCCCTGCCCGTCGCGTTGCCCTCCCCCGACGCTCCGGACTCCTGGGACATCGACGCGATGGTCGCTGCCATGCACCAACAACGGCCGGCCATGGCTTACCTGGTTCCGGATTTCCACAATCCCACCGGCCGGCTCATGCCCGACCATTACAGAAAACGCCTGGCACGTGCCGCGGCGTCGTCAGGCACGGTGCTGGTTGTGGACGAGACGCTCCGGGGATTAAACCTCGACGGCGCCACTGCCGCACCGATGTCAGCTTTCAGTCCCGCCGTGGTTTCCATAGGGTCGCTCAGCAAGTCGCACTGGGCAGGGCTCCGGACCGGATGGATCCGCGCCGAGGCACCATTGATCACGCGCTTTGTGGTCACCAGGACGACCATGGACCTCGGCGGGCCGGTGGTGGAGCAACTCGCAGCGGCACGGCTGGTGCGCTCCTACGCCGAGCCGCTTGGGTCCCGGCTGGAAGAACTGCGGGACAACCGTGCCTCGCTGTTGGAATTGTTGGCCGAACATTTGCCGGCGTGGGAAGTGGAGCGACCCCAAGGCGGCCTGACTGTCTGGTGCCGCCTCCCCACACCCAGCAGCACCGCACTGACGGTGGTCGCACCGGAATTCGGCGTCCGCTTGGCTGCCGGCCCAAGGTTCGGCGTCGGTGGGGCGTTCGAGCACTACATGCGGGTGCCTTACACACTTCCGCCCGCGCAACTCGAAACCGCGGTCAAGGCGCTCCGGGAGGCACAGGACAAGCTGGGCGATTCCCCGCAACTCCGCCGGAGCCTAAAAGCTGAAGAGAGGTCCGCCGTCGCCTGACCTTTAAGCAGTCTGACCCCATCTGACTGGCAGTAGGGGTTGTTCCCAGCGCTGGGAACAACCCCTACTGCCAGTTAGTTGGACGAGTAGACCCGCTCCAGGAAGGCGCCCCAGGTTTTGGCGGTGAGCTCGGACTCGCCGCTGCCGCCAAACTCGTGGACAGTCATGCCCACCGGTGCACCGAAAGCGTTCCGGCCAAAGAAGCGGTACATCGTGTCCGACGTGCGGATGCCCAGGAAGTTCTCGTTCGAGAAGTCCACTTCCCCTCTGAGCCGTCCCACACCGTCGACGTCCACATCAATGGAAGTTCCGGCAGCAGCTCCTTCGACGCCCAACGCCTCCTTCAACTTGATGAAGCCGTCCGGCGTCCGGGATGCCGCAGGTGCCTGGACGTCGGTGAAGACCACCGGTTGTCCGTCGAAGTAGCGGAGGTACTGGCCCAGGGTGTGGATGTAGAACTCGGTGTGCTTGCTGGCGCCGTCGTATTGCTCGTCCCAATTATCGGCAAAGATGCCGCTGTGCACGTAGTGCAGCTTGGCCCGGCCACCTTCAAGCGGCTCAAGGACGTGCTCCAACTGGTTGAACCAGCCGTCAGGGCCCTCCATGCGGGAAACCAGGTGGTTTGGGTGTTCCTCCACGGTCTTCACGTCAGGCCACTGGTCGGTGGGGAACATCCACGCCGAGGTGCCCTTGGTGACGGCTTCCCAGACGCGCTCAGGAGTTCCGGGCAATTCGGTGTCCGCCACAATTTCGAACTTACCGTTGTCAGTCATTGCTCTGGTCCTTTTCTGCTGGTGCGTGCGTTGTTTGTTCAGTTAATGGAGTCTTCAGTGCCGGATGAAGTACGACGACGAGGCGGTGCTTCCGTGCGCCGCCCGCCACTGCGGCAGCACCGCCGTCGTGATACTTGTCCACGAGCCGCGTCACGGCGACGCCGAGTTCCTCGGCGAAGGCGGCCCGCTCGGCTGCGGAGCGGAAGGTGATTTCCCCGTCGATGGCGAAGCTGGCGAGCTTCTTCTTGGCCGCCGCTGCGCCGGAGATGAGCTTGCCCATTTCCTGCACGGTGCGCGAAGCCAGGGAGAGGAGCCAGAAGGCCGAGAACCTGTCGGCAAAGCGGCGGGGATCGGGCGCCACGGAAGCCAGCGCACTCGGGGAAATGAGGTAGGACGCTGCCGTGGCACGCACGACGCGCTCGGTGACGTTGCCCTTGCGCCGCTCCTCCACCAGTTCCACCAAGCCATGCTGCTCCAGGGCCTTGAGGTGGTAGTTGACCTTCTGGCGCGGCATGTCCACCCTGGCCGCCAGCTGCGTTGCGGTTGCGGGCTGAGTGAGTTCCTGCAGGATCCTGGTGCGGATCGGATCCAGCGATGCTTCCGCCGCGGAGGGATCCTCGATCACTTCGATGTCCAACATGCCTCAAGTATCACTACCGACAACTTTTTTTGTCAAGAACTTTTTTGTGTTCGGTAGCCCCCTCCCCAGGGTCCAAGGGAGGGGCTGCCGGGCAACGTAGAATTATTCGGTGATGCAATCCCCCCTCCCCGTGCGCGACGGCGTGAACGCAACCCGCCTCCGGCTTCCGGATGAGGGCCCGTGGGAGACAGCGATGGACTACATGATGCATCGCTGGGGGCACATCGATCCCAAAGGCATCGAGGACCGCTTCGACGCCGGCGAAATTGTGGGCGAAGGCGGAATCCCGTTGAGCCGGGCCACCAAACTGGAGGACCACACCTTCATTTGGTACTACCGCACGCTCCCGCCGGAGACCCGCTTGCCCGTGGAAATCAACATCCTCCACCAGGACGAGCACATCCTGGTGGTGGACAAGCCGCACTTCCTGCCAACCACCCCGGGCGGCACCTATATCCAGGAATCGGCACTGGTCCGGCTGCGGAACCTCCTAAACCTGCCAGACCTCATCCCCATGCACCGCCTGGACAGAATGACGGCCGGTATCCTCCTCCTGTCCACCAACCCGGAAACACGCGGCAAGTACCAAGTGCTCTTCGAAAAACGCCAGGTCCAGAAGGACTACGAGTGCGTCTCTGCCGCGACCCCGGCCGCAGGGTATCCCGCCGTCGACTTCCCCGCAGTTGTCCGCAACCGCATGACCAAGTCCCGCAGCTACCTACTGGCAGAAGTGGTTGACGGCGAACCGAATGCGGAGACCCGGATTGAACAGATCAGGACCTTCGACGCCAGGGCGCAGCGCCGCGCGCTGTACCGTTTGGAACCACACACCGGGAAAACCCACCAACTGCGGGTTCACATGGCCTCACTGGGACTGGGCATCCTCCACGATGCGTTCTACCCGGACCTGCTGGACAAGGCGCCGGACGACTACAGCAAGCCGCTGCAACTCCTGGCCAGGGGTATCCGTTTTGTTGACCCCATCAGTAAGAAGCCCGTGGAGTACCGCAGCCGCTTGGAGCTCAGCGAAGCCCGCGTCTGACGCTCCGACGCGGCCCTATCCAACATACGCGGCCCTATCCTTCAAACACAGCCCTAACCTTCAAAAACGGACTGAAAGACGGCCGCCGTCTGCTCCGAAAACAGCACGAACTCCACTATTTCCAGCGGACTTCCCGGGCCGCTGTTTCCTGAACCGCCTCGTTCCGGAACGGAGTCCCCCAAGGCGGTGACGACGTCGTACGCCACCTCCGCAACCTGGCGCGCATCCCAACCGTAAATCCCGGCACTGATCGCGGGAAAAGCCACGCTGCCGACGCCCAACTGCGAGGCAACCGCGAGGCTTTCGCGGAAACAGGAGGCAAGCAGCCCCGGGTCCGTTTCCCCGGCATGCCGGTTGGGCCCCACGGTGTGAATCACCCACCGCGCAGGAAGCCGGAACCCGGGAGTCGCCACGGCTTTCCCCACGTCCAGGCCGCCGGGCAGTTCGTTCCGCCGCAGTTCCCGGCAAGCCTCCAGTAATTCGCGCCCGGCCGCCCTGTGAATGGCACCGTCCACGCCCCCGCCGCCGAGCAATGATGAGTTGGCGGCGTTGACGATCGCGTCCGTGCTTCGCGTGGTGATGTCGCCTTGCAGGATCCTTATACGCATGCCGCCAGTCTTCCGTCGCGGGTGGGCAACGGCAAGGGAAGCGGCGGGCACGGCAAGTGCGGTACGTTGTGCGGGTGGACTTCATCTCGCCCGATTCGTGGGGATCGGCCATCTACCTGTGGATTGTTCCCGTGGTGCTTGGTGATGCCATTTTTCCGCCCGTTCCGTCCGAGATGGTGGTCATCACCGGCGGCGCCCTCGCGGCTGACGGCCACGCCAACTTCTGGTTGATCTTGTTCCTGGCCGCGTTCGCCTCATGGCTTGGCGATATGGCCGTTTACCTGCTCTTCAAACGGCGCATCAGCCACGTGCTGGACCGGTGGTCCTGGGGAAGGAAAACCCACTTGGCCATTCACGAAGCCATCGCCAAGGCCGGACGGTCCTCAACGTACGGGGCCATCATCGGTGCGCGGTTCATCCCGGCCGGGCGATTGGCGACGTCGGCCGCGTCAGGCATTGCCAACGTGTCCATCCGGGGATTCAGCCTGTGCGCCGGGCTTGGCGCCATCCTGTGGGCGGTATGGCAGGTTGGCTTGGGATACTTTGCGGGATCAGCCACCAAGCTGCCGTTTTGGGCGAGTTCATTGATCGGCGTGGCCGTGGGCCTGCTGATCGGCGTCGTGGTGGGCCTGATCGCGACGCGTCGACGCGGGAGCGCCTCACCAGTGGATGAACCGTTCGACGGCGACCTGCCGCAGCCCGAATGATGCCCCACCTCCGCTAGATCGGCGACCAGCGCCCCCGGCTGCGCCGCAGCACATAGAGGGCACCGGTCAGAGCCACGCGTTCGACGGCGTCACGCACCATGGCAGCGGACGTCCGGGCGGCGTCGTTCTCACCCGCGTAGTCCTGGGCGTCCACCGTGAACCGAAGGCTGATCTGGGGCACACCGCCCACAATGTCCAGCTGGTTCGATTCCACGTGGTGGCGGGTGCCCAGGGCCTCCACAGCTGCGGCCATCACGGACTCCGGCGCATTGCCGGGCTTGAGGCCGGTGATCTTCAGCTTGGTCTGGAACGAAGGCATCCCACCACCCTATCGTCGCCCCGGACGCTCTATCACATCCCAACGGGTTTCGCCGGACGCTCTATCACATCCCGACGGGTCCCCCCGGGGTCGCTCTCCTAGCCGGTGTTCCGCAGGCCCGCAGCAACGCCATTGACCGTGATCAGCATGGCCCGCTGGAGCCGCTCATCGATTTCAGCTCCGGACACTGATTCTTCGCGGACGCGACGAAGGAGCTCCACCTGCAGGTAGCTGATGGGGTCAAGATACTGGTCCCGGATTTCCAGTGAACGCTTGAGCGTGGGCTGCGCGTCCAGCAGTTCCAGTTCCCCGGTGAGCCTCTCGACCTCGGCGACCGTCAGTTCGTACTCGTCCCGGATCATGTGGAAGAGCCGGTGGAGTTCCTGCGGCACCAAGGAGGACACGTAGTGCCCGGCAATTTCCATGTCCGTCTTAGCCAACGTCATCTCGACGTTGGAGATCACGGAACGGAAGAAGTGCCAGCGCTCCATCATCTCCATCAGCTGCTCCGTGTTGCCGGACTCGCGGGCCTTCTTCAGGCCTGAACCGACGCCGAACCAACCGGGAACAATCTGGCGGGACTGGGTCCATCCGAACACCCACGGGATTGCACGCAAGCCGCCCAGGCCTGCACCCGAATCGGGACGCTTGGACGGGCGGGAGCCGATGTTCAACGAGCCCAACTGCTCCACGGGCGTCGATGCCAGGAAGTAGGCCGGAAGGTCGGGATCGTCAATCAGGGCGCGGTACCGTGCGAACGCGGCGTCGGAAATGGTCTCCATGACGTTGCCGTAGCGTTCACGCTGGTCCTCGGACGTGCGCGGAGTGCGGTGCAGGGCCGAGCCCTGCATCACCGCCGCCAGCGACAGTTCCAGGTTTTCGCGTGCAAGCTCCGGCAAGGAGTACTTGTCCGAGATAACCTCGCCTTGCTCGGTGAACTTGATCTCACCCTCAAGCACCCCGTTGGGCTGGGCCATGATGGCGTCGTAGGTAGGTCCACCGCCGCGCCCCACTGAACCACCTCGGCCGTGGAAGAGCCGCACGCGGACACCATGCTTCGCAGCGACGTCGCGCAACTTCCGCTGGGTCTTGTGGATTTCCCACTGGCTGGTGAGCACGCCCGATTCCTTGTTGGAATCCGAGTAGCCCAGCATGATTTCCTGGATGTCCCCGCGCAGGCGGACGAGCTCACGGTAGGACGGATCAGACAAAAGCTGGTCCACGATTTCCGCAGAAGCACGCAGTTCTTCCACCGTCTCAAGCAGCGGAGCGAAACCGATCCGTGCGTGCGGATTCGCCCCGAAGAGGTCAATGAGCCCGGCTTCGCGGGCCAACACGGCGGCTGCCAGCACATCATCGGCACCGCGCGTCATGGAAATGATGTAGGTTTCCACGACGTCCGGCCCGTAAGTATTCAGGGCCTGGCGAATGCTCCGGAAGACGTCGTACGTACCGTCGGCGGCGCCGTCGAGCTTAATGGGGTGGCCGGACAAGGGACGGCGGGACGCCAGCTCTTCGCCGAGGAACGCGAGGCGCTCCTCGCGGGTGAGGGAGCCATACGGCTTCTCCGTCCCTAGCCTGTCGACGAGTTGACCCACGGCGTCGTGATGGTAATCGGCATGTTCACGGATGTCCAAGGTGGCCAAATGCAGACCGAACGCTGCGAGCGCCCTCCTGACACGGGCCAGGGCACCGTCCGCCACAAGCCCGGCGGCGTGGTTGCGGAGCGACGTTTCCAGGAGTCCGAATTCGGCGAGGAGTTCGGAGGTCGTGGCATAGTCGCGGCCCGGCTCGTGATACGTCGACGCCGAGATGCGACGCCCCGTATTGATGAGCTTGGCTTTGATGCATGTGAGCTTGAGCCTGTACGGCTCCTGCGCATTGAGCTCCAGCACCCGTTTGTCCAGGCCGGGCAGGTTCTTGAGGTCCACCTCGATGGAGTCCAGCAACTCCTGGTCAGCGCCGAACAGTGCGGTGGAGTTGGAAAGGACGGAAATCAGCTCATCGATCAGGGCAATGCTGATCCGGACCGCATTCTGGTTTTGGAGCTGGAGGATCTCGCGGGTAACAGCCGCCGTGACGTTCGGGTTGCCGTCCCGGTCACCACCGATCCAGGAGCCGAAGCGCAAGGGCGCGGCGCCTGTGGGGAGCTTGACTCCGTGTTCCGCCAGGAGCTCGGAAAGATCCGTGAGCATCTCCGGCATGGCATCGGTGAGGATGCTGTTCAAGTAGTAGATGGCATTGCGCGCTTCATCCACGGGAGTCGGCCGCACTTGCCGGAGCTCGTCTGTTTGCCACATCTGATCGATGATTTCGGCGAGCTGGCGGTCCTGACGGCGCCTGGCCGAGGTGCCTTCCGCAGTGGGCTGTGCCAGCACATCGGAAAGCTTGCGGATCTTGTCCAGGACCGAACGCCTGGAGGCCTCGGTGGGGTGGGCGGTGAAGATCGGGCGGACATCGAGTTCGTTGACTACGTCCTGCAGGATCTCCGGCCCTGCCTGACCCGCGATTTCGGAAACGGCCTTAGCCAGCCAACCGTCCTTCTCCTGCCTGGTCCGCAGCCCCCGCACCCGGTGGACCTGCTCGGCAGCGTTGCTGAGGTGGAAGTAGAAAGCGAAAGCCCGGACCAAGTCGGTTGCCTGCTCCAGCGGCAGGGAGGCGAGCAATTCGCGGACCTGGGCTACGACGTCGTGCGCGCTCCACGGTCCGGTGGCATCGGCGCCGCCACGCGCCGCTTCCTTGGACTCCTTGGTCAGCAGGCGGACCTGCTCCACCAATTCCAGCAATTCGGGACCGTGTTGCCGGACCAACGACTCGCCCAGCAGGGTTGAAACCCTGCGGACGTCGGCTCGCAGTTCCGCGGCGAGATCAGTGGATTGCTGGGCAGTGTGAACCATGGAGTATTACCTTCGGAATCGGGTGTGGCCCGTACACTGCGCTGGATACTGTGAGCCGGATTACTAATGTTTCCCAAGGGATATTACCGGCAGCCCGGGATACCGCGGGAATGCGTCTCAAATATTGGTTTCCGTGAAGCGCCCGTCGTCCTTGATGGTGGGCCCGCGGCCCAGCACAATCCTGCCGTCGTAGGGGTCGCCGCCCGGTACGCGGGGCCCCGCCGTCAAGTGCTCGTGCCTGCGTTGCCGCATCTCTTCAACGGCCGCCGCGGACTCCCACCGCGTAGGCGCACCGGTGGCCGGCTCGATCATGGACAGAACACTGCCGAGCGTACCGGTAGCCCCTTTCGCCGGGACGCCCCTACCCACCAAACGCACCCCCGCCCAGATCGACGCGAGGACAAGCCCCAAGCTGACAACTGCGGAAATCACGCCCTCCATCCCCATGCCAATCAGGGTACGCCCGCCGCACATACACGGACAGGGGCTTCTAGCGCCCCGACCAGGCCTTCTTCAGGACCTCCCAATGCTCGTCAGTCATCAAGCTTGCCGGCGTCACCGACACCGAGGCGGCGCCACTGCGGGCGGCGTCCCGGAGTTCCCGCCCAAGCCGCTCAGGCGTGATGACCCCTTCCGAAGACCACAGGCCCAACGACAGGGACATACGCCAACCGGCACGCCGGTTCATGGCCCGGACCAGCTCCTTGGTTGGGGGTGCGTCGGCATCGTTCAGCCCAACGTACTGCCAGACATGGAGACGATCGAGCTGTTTAAGGAGGAGGTCGTAGTCATGCCCACTGTCCGAGCGATCCCCGGTGGCCAGCACCAGCGGCGAGCGCACGTCGGTCTCGGTCCGGACTCCATAAGGCTCGACGGCGGCACGCACCTTGCGGACGATGTCCGCCACTGCCTCGCTGCGCCACGTGCGGAGGTGGGCGTCCGCGGCGTCGATGGAACCGCTGCTGTTCCGGGGCCAGTCCTTCAGCCCGGTGGTCGTCTTGAAATCTTCAAGGTCATCAGTGCCGAATGTGAAGTCGTCAAACATCAGCTCGGTGAGGTCCACCGCCGTCGGGCGATACCGTTCGGCGACTTCCGATGCCAGGGCGGCCAACCGGTCACCCGCCTCCCCGTTCCGGAGGGCATTGACGCTCGCGAACGACGACGACCGTTGTCCGCTTGCATTCCGACCTGCAAGGGAAGGATCCTCCCCAAGGCTTCTGCCCAGGAGAACATCGATGGTCAGGACAATGTCCCGTTGCCGCCCTCCCGCCGAAGTACCTACGGCCTTGATGGCCTCGGCAACATAATCCCGGCCTGTCGCCGCAACTGCACCGGAGACAGCGTTGGGATTGCTATAGGACGGAAATGCCGTCCAGTCGGTGCGGCCCACGGCAATGGAAACGGCTGTGGCATCCACGGCATCGAGCTGACCCGCAAGCCGGGGAAGATGCCCGGGATCATTGGTGGCAATGTCCTCGAACCCGAGGTTGACCATTCGGTCGGCGGGCCGCGAAGATTGCGCCGAAGATGACGACGTCATCACCAGAGATGACGCCGCCACCACGAGTGCCGCCATAGCGGCCGCTACCTTTCGCTTCATGTTGGGGATCCGGTGGCGAGGTCGCCGTCCGTTGCACTGACTGAGACCACCCCTGTGCGCTGAAGCTTGTTCCACCGGGCGGGGCTGCCCCGCAATTCCTTGACGATCGCGCTCGCCAACGCCAGCCCCACGAAGACTGAGTAAAACGGCCACAGAAACACCGTCCACACGAAGCGGAGATCGCGCCAGGACTTGTTCAGCCCAATGGAGAAGACGATCAGCAGCAAGGATACGAAAAGGCCCAGCCACCCCAGGATGGCGAGCACCTCCCCAGGGATGGGTCCCTTCCCGGCGAGATACAGGAACGGCAGTATGCCCAGGATGAACAGTTGCAGGACAGGGATGAGCACCATGGTGACGGCGTTGAAAATCAGGAACAGCCCAAAGGGCCCGTGATCCCATGTGCCCAGCATCCCGGCGTGCATGCGCAGGGTCTGCAGGAGGCCACGCGACCACCTCACGCGTTGCCGCCACAGACCGCCCATGGTGGACGGCGACTCGGCATAAACCAGTGCCTTCGGTTGGAAGTTGACCCGATAGCCTGCGCCATAGACGCGCCAAGTCAGCTCAAGGTCCTCACCCAGGGTGTCTTCGCAGAACCCGCCGACTTGCCGTACCAGGTCCGTGCGAAAGGCGCCGATGTTGCCGGAAACGATCGGAAGGCAGTGCATCAGCGACAAAGCCCGTCTGACGAGCCCTGTACCCACATGGCTGAGGATGGCGAGCATTCTGGTCTGAATCCGGTCCAGGTTCACCGGGCGGTCATCGCCGCACACGGCGCCCACCTTTGGATGGTCGAAGCCCTCCAGCATGTACAGGACAGTGTCCGGGGCGAAGATGCCGTCCGCATCCACGAACATCAGTACATCCCCGTGCGCGGCAGCGATTCCGGTGTTGAGCGCGGCACCTTTTCCGCCATTGGCCTTGGAAATGAAACGAACCCGGTCATGCTGATCCGCAAGCCCGGCCATGATGGAGGCAGTGTTATCCGTTGACCCGTCGTCCACCAGGATAATTTCCAGCCGAAGATAACGGCTGGCCAGGATGGACTCTACGCAGTTGGTGATCACCACTGCCTCGTTGTAGCCGGGGACGATGACCGAAACCAACGGCCTGCCCTCGGCCAGGGAGTACTTGTGCCTAACCCCCCGGGGCCGGTGGATGCGGTTGAAGTACAAAGCCAAGGGAACGTAAAGGATCTTGACGGCGCCAAACGCCAAAATCACCAGGCCTCCGATCTGGACAAAGGCAAGCGCGACGTCGACCAGCGTCACCCTGCCAGCCCCGAAGGCAGCCCTCGGACGTGGGCAGCCAACACGCTGTCCAAAAGCTCCGGTGCATGTGCGCTGTTGGCCCCGAAACGCGCATTGATTTCCAGCACGACGGGAGTCCCATCCGGCATGCGCCTGATGTCCAGGTCCACCGGTCCCACCAGGGCCAGGGCGTCGACTGCATCCCGGGCCAGCCCGGCTACGTCGGCATTGGCCGGGCTGTCTGTCCGGCGTACCGTCACGGCGTTACCTATCCGCCCCTGCTTGAGCTCGGTCTTCTCGAGCACGACGACGACGGCGGACCCTCCTTCCGCCCGGTGAACGACAGGCGCGAATTCGGTTCCGGGTGCGAAGCGCTGGACAATCCATGAGTCGTCGATAGTGGACCATATTCGTGCGGCGTGGCGGCCCCGGTCCGCGAGCTTCTCAAGGACGCGGACTCCACGTCCTCCCCGGGAGACGCGCGGTTTGACCACGATAGGACCGCCCAGGAAATCCATGGCTTCTTCCGCGGAATCGAAACTGCCGGGAAGCGCGAAGTCCGGGACGCCTACACCTGCGGTGTCCAGGCAGGTCATGGTGAGGAATTTGTCGTTGGCTATGTGGACGGGAGCGGGGTGTCCGATCACGACTCCGACGCCCGGTGCAAAATCATCACGGGCCTGGGCAACCAGAACCAATTCGTCGCTGACTGTCGGGATGACTGTATCTACGCCGTGTGAAGCCACAAGCCCACGCAGTTCCCAAAGGTATTGCGGAGCATAGGCACGCGATACGCGCACGACGACGTCCGCAAGGGAAGGATCAACGTCCTCCATATCAACACCGAGCACCCAGTGCCCCCGCGACCGGAGTTGCTGCGCCAGTGACGAACCTGCCGGACCCCCTAAGCCCGTTACCAGAAAGCGTGCCATCAGAATTCCCCCACTGCTGAACCGAGCAAACGGACGGGCTCGAAGCCCTCCGCGTAGTTCTGCTTGGCCTGGGAGCCCCGGAACGCTGCCAGGCTGCGGATTCGCTCAGGGCTCATGTAGGGCTTTCCCTTCTGGTCGCGGTGCATGGACACAGCGTGGATCTTCACGTCCACGTAGCCTGCGATGTCCACAAAGACGCTCGGATTGAATTGCCTCGTGGCAGACGGGCTTTCGAAGCACAAGATTGATGAGTGCTGGCGGGCCGCACGCATGGTGGCCTGATGCACCGCCAAGTGGTCCTGATGGTAGTCATGCCCTGAATGGGTCATCACAACATCCGGATTGAAATCCTTGATGAAGGCCTCAATGGTTTGAACCATCTCCTGGCCCTGCTGGGACAGCTTGGTGTCCTTGAAGTCGTGAACCTGTACTTCCGCGGCGCCCATGAACTCCGAACCGGATGAAGCCTCGACGGTGCGTACGGTGCTGTCGCCGCCTTGGCTTCCCGCACTCATCACCAACGTGCGGACCTCGTGCCCGGCATCTGCGAGCTTCGCCAAGGTAGCCCCGCACGCCAATTCAAGATCATCCGGGTGCGCTCCGATGGCCAGTACTCGGCGCGGCTGAGTCGCAACGCCGTGATCAATCCTCAATGCCGGGGACACGAGGAAGCCCACCAGCAGCGAGGCTCCGCTCAGCAGGACGAGGCCCTCAAGCAATGAGCGAAGGAGTGGCGTCAGCAGGCTCATCACCAACGCGGCAAGCAGTACTCCCCCGGCGCAGGCCATGGCCCACCTCAATCGGTGTGGTGTCCTGAACCTGCGGACTATCCAGTTCTTTCCGGCGGGAGCGATGGCCCCAACCACCGCCAAGGCGCCAAGCGCGCCCGCAACGACGAACAACGTCGCTTTCATTCTTCCCCTAAGTTCGCGGATAGCTAGCCCCACCTCGGGTGCTGCTATCAAGCAGTGGAGGAGGTCCCCCCTTCATGACGTACCGGACGGTGTGATGCAGCGCTCAGTCGCCGCGACCGCGAGCTCAGTACTCATAGCGGAGGTTGCCCGTACTGAATTCGCTGCCACTGAAGGAGTAGGTGAGGACGCCGCCGACCGGCCGGCTCGTGGTTTCTGCGGTCATATGGAAGTGCAGCTTGCCGGGCCGGATGGAACCAGTGTTACAAGTGACGGTTTGTTGGCCTTGGAACGAGCAAGTCCACCCCTTGGGGACAGTCAACGACTTCTCCAGGATGCGGGCATCAGGGCCTAGTGTGAAGGTGGCCGTACCCGGCCCGGAGGGTGCTGCCCCTCGTTGAAGGAAGTGCACGTGAACCGCGGTCAGGCCTGTGCGGGCGTCCTGAGCCGCCCAAACAGAGGTCGAAAGTGCAGTGGGATTCGCCGGTTGATCCGGTTCATCCGGTTGATCCGGTTCATCCGGTTCATCGGGTTCATCGGGCGCAGGGACCGGTTCCCGCTGAGGCTGCAGCGACTCTTGTGGACTTCCCGGCGGCAGCTCTTCCGTTGGCGCAGCTCCCTGCACCCCGGCAGCTTTTGGGACTTCCCGCTCATCGGATGGTTGCTGTTCCTGCTCCGTTGGCTGCATCTGCGCGGGGGCCGATGCGGCGGAGGGCAGTGCCGACTCGGGGGCCTGTTCCTGCGCGGATGCCGAAGGAGTCCCTGTTGCCTGACCGGAGGGCGTTGACTGTGGCCACGAGGGAAAGACAGAAGATTGGGCCTCGGGCTGCATGGAGTCGGCACGGTTGACCACCGGAGTTTCTGGAACAAAAAGACCGGCAACCCCCGAAACACCCAAGGCCAGCCCCAAACCCGCCGCCGCAACGACGGCCATCATCACTGGCTGGCTGATGGCAGGAGCCACGATGGCCGCCTTTACCGGGGCAAGTCCGCCCAGAACTCCCAGTCCGGCACCCTTGCCGGCCCATAAAGCCACCGGAACTCCGGTGACCATGGGAAGAAGCACAGCCCTCATGCTTCCTTGGACATCTTTCAGTTCGGAGAGGGCGTGGGTGCATTTTGAGCAACCGCCCAGGTGCTGGCGCATTTTCCGCGACGCTGCCCGGGACAATCCACCACGGATGTACTGGCCTAGCTTCGAGGCATACACGGCGCATTCATCGTCGTGTTCATCAGCCACGTGGGCCTGTAAGTACTGTCTCCTCAAGCCTTCCCGGGCGCGCAGAGCGAGCGCTGAGACCGCGTTGGGTGAGAGGCCAAGGATGGGTGCCACCGCGGCGGGCTTCATCCGTTCCACGTCGAGGTACCACAGGACGGCCTTCCAGCGTTCGGGCAGCGCTTGGAATGCCTTGGCGACAGCATCCGATTCAAAAGCCTTGATAGCGGCATCCGGTTCCGACAGTGGGCGGTCCAATACGGCGTCGTCGCTACTGGGCAGAGTGCTTCCCGCTTTGCGGTTGCGGTGGTGGGAAAGCCTGGTGACGGTGGACAGGAGATACGCCCGGAAGAAGTTGTTGGGCCCTTTCCCGGCGACCAGGTTTTGCAGCACCGCCTGAAAGGCCTCGGCCACCACGTCCTCGGCGTCACTGGGGTTGTCCACGTTCCGCCGGGCAACCGCAGCGGCGATGGATATATGCCTCTCGTAGAGGTGGTCGAAGGCAGACATGTCGCCGCCGCGTACCAATTCGATATAGTGTCCGTCGCTCAGAACATCCGCGCCGGAATTATTGTTTGTGTTTTTCCTGGAGGCCACTATGGCATCCACACAACATAGAGAATTGCGCCCATATAAATGCAGTGATGGCGGGCCAGCAGATGTGACGCGAGTTTTTCTAAAGACTTTAAAAACGTTGCCTTGGAAAACTACGTCACGATCGGGAACAAGGGGGCACTATCCGCATATGACATCGTTCCGGAACAAATCCCTCGCCGAATGTTCATTTCCGCGCCATGTGCTCCTCCGGCGGTGGCAGACAGCCAGCTACAAGAGGGGCTGGCGGTTCCGGGCGGATTGGTTGCTGCCTGAAGTGCGCACAGTAGTCACGTCCTTGGCAACGTGCTATTCGGTCCCCGCAATGACCGCCAGGTCATTGGGTGCGGCCAGGGCCAGAAACGGTGTGGGGATCAGTGAAACCATGACTGACTTCCGGGCCCTCTTTGTTGCTGCTGACCAAACACTGGATATCGACGCACTCCAGTCCCTGGCAGAGGGCTGGGCGGAGGTGTCCGAAACGGTCCCGCCCATCTCGTGCACCGACGTCTACACAGGACTCGCCACACCAGCCCACTTCCAGCGTCGGATCCACGAAGTCTCCGTCGAAGATCCGGGCGCAGGGCCGCACGCCGTGGCCGTCATCGACCTCCCCGAACCACAGGGTGGCCGCAGCCACTGCTGGACCCTGTTGGCGCTGCTTGGGGATACGGTCCAGGCCGAACTCAAGGGAACTGGCGCCACGGCCATGTACCAGAATTCTTCAGTCCACGTGTTACTGCCGCTCTCGGCTTTCAGCCTGGGGCGTCTTCTGAACTGCAAGATCGCCGTGGAGTCCCTCGGGGAAGGAGTCCTCAGCCCGGCAAGGGTGAAGTTCCTGCCTTTCTCAGTCGACGCAGGGGCAACCACGTCCACAAATTCCCGCCCGGAGTCCATCTGAGCAAAACCTGGAACCTGGCGTCATGATCATCCTCAAGCGACCACTCATTAATGACGAAAATCTTTCGAGGATGCTAAGGACTTCCCAAAAAAATGAATAAACCGCTTCACATGAAGACCACCGCGTTGATGGCCGCATTTCTGGCTGTCTTCCTGACCTCTCTAGCGCTGGTCTGGGCTGCGCAGCCGGCCACTGCTGCAAATATTCCCGGAGCCAGCATCAGCATCAGCACAAACTCCGTAGTGACAAGCCAATGGGACCAGGTCGATCTGACCTGCGAGTGGAGCGTGCCGGACCACTCGCAGCCCGGGGACACCTTCCAAATGCAGCTGCCCCAAGAGCTTCGCTGGTTCGGCGCAGCATCGTTTGACCTGGACAATCCCGAAGGCGAAACTGTTGCCACCGCGGTGGCCGATGACTCGGGATTGGTGGTCTTTACCCTGACTGACTTCGTTGCCACGCACCCGCTTAAGGTGGGCGGCACGTGCAACTTCTCGACGCGTTACGCGGAGGTTCCGGGTGATGAGGAACGCGAGCAACTGGAATTCACCGTTGGCGATCGTGTTGTCCGTGTACCTGTAACCGTCACCCCCTGCGTCACCGACTGCACGCCGGCACCGGAATCTGCAGGCAAGGCGATGTGGTGGGCTGATGCGGGTCAGACACGGCTCGAGTCCATCATTTACATGCCGCCCATGCCCTCGCGTTCAAATGACGTGACGGTGACGGATACTCCTTCCGCAGGGATGGAAATTGACTGTGACGACGTCACACCGCGCGTTGGCCGAACCGTCAACGCAAACGGCAACATCACCGATCCCATGGAAACCGATCGCTACCCCGCTGTTATCGAGTGCACACCGCAGGAAGTAACGGTGACGTGGACGGGTCTTCCCAGAGGGGAACGCGTTGAGCTTTTCGTCGTCACCGAGGTTACGGATGCGACGTTGGATGCCTACACGAACACCGGCACTGTGACGATCGACGGCATCGAAAATCCGGTCGGCGCAGAAACCCGACGGACCAGCGCCGAAGGAACCGGCGACGGCACCGCCACTCCGACGCCCACGCCCACGCCGACCACAGCCACGCCGACGCCTACGCCTACGCGCTCCAGCAGCACACCCACGCCCACCCCAACACCCACCACCGCCACGCCGACACCGACGCCTACGCCGACCACGCCCATGCCCACACCCACCATGACGGAACCCGCAACAGCCGAGCCCAGCACCTCGGCTGCGACGCCCTCCACGCCGGTGACAACACCCGCAGTCGAGGCTCCGAGCCAAACGCCGGAACAGCCAAAGAAGGTCCAGGACGACACTGAACTGGCCAGCACGGGAGCCAACGGTCCGGCCTTTATCTTCGCCGCAGCCGCCTTGTTGGCATTGGGTTCACTGCTCGCCTTCGGCGCAGCACGGCGGTCGTCGCAGCGTCGTTCGCACTAAGGGCGTTGCCACGATCCGGCTCGCGCTGGCATGTATTGGGGGCCAGCGCGAGCCGCTCCATTTAAGCAGCCACGAAATTAAGGTGGGGGTAGCTGAAAAAGGGAAAGGAATTTTTACCCCTGCACCACGGTTTGTCCGTACGGTTGAAGTCCTCCAATCCATGGAGAACAGTCAAGGAACTGAGGAGAACCATGAGCGCGCCCACCACGGCTGATCAACAACTGGCACGCTGGGAGAGGTTCCGGGCAGGCCGCAACGCCGCGTTGGCGGCCGACCACGGATGGCTGACGCTCACGTCCTTCCAGTGGTTGGGGTCAGTCCCCGAACCCCTTGAGCTGGTCCCGGGGTTTTGGTCCACCGACGGGGCCTCCGCGACGCTGACGGCCGCGGCGGAAGACGGGTTGACGTTTGTTTCCTCGGGTGACCCTGTAATAGGGACCTACTCAGAAACCCTCCAGGACGAGGAGTCGCTGAACTGGGTTCAGTACGGCGGGTTGGACGGCACTCAGGTGGTCGTGGAGTTGGCCATGCGTGCGGACAAGTACGCCATCCGCACGCGTGACAACGGCTCCGCCGTCTACACGGAGTTCTCCGGCGTCCCCACCTACCCCTTCAACCCGGAATGGGTGATCAGGGGGAGGTTCGAGGCGTATGAGAATCCGGTGGAGGTTCCCATCGGCACAGCAAACCCGTTGGTAGACGGTGTGCATGTGTCCGTTGGCGAAGTGGTGTTCCACGTGCCCGGGATAGCGCACGAGGTCAGGCTGCATGCAGAAGCCGAGAAGCTGGGTGCCCTCAACGTGACCTTCCACGACGAGACCAATGGAGACACCACGGACGAGTGGCGCAAGGTCTTCATTCCCAAGCCTCGCCCGGACGGTTCGGTGATCATCGATTTCAACCGTGCCATCAACTACCCCAGCGCGTTCACGCCCTATGGCACCTGCCCCATGCCCGTCCGTGGCAACTCGATCGATGTTCGCGTTGAGGCGGGCGAAAAGCTCCCCGCGGACTAACGGGGACCAACGCGCACCAACGCAGGCCAGCAGCGAACCCGCAGACCCACAACGCCGGCCGGACCACTCCGTCAAACGATCGCCGAGTGTCCCGTCACCGCACGGCCCACAATCAAAGAGTTGATCTCAAAGGAACCTTCGTAGGTAAAGATCGCCTCGGCATCCGCGAAGACCTTGGCCATGCCGAAATCGGTCACAATACCGTTTCCACCCAGGATGGACCGGCCCATCGCGACGGTTTCCCGCATCCGTGCGCTGCAGTATGCCTTGGCCAGGGCAACTTGTGCCATGTCAGCCCCACCATGCCGCACGCCGTGGGCGTCAGTGAAGATCCCCTCCTGGAGTTGGGCAATACGGACCATCATTCCCATGCTGGCGGTGGCATTGCCCAGCATGTTCACCAGCTGTTGCTGGATGAGTTGGAACCTTGCGAGAGGCCTGCCGAACTGAGTGCGTTCCACGGCGTACTGCCGGGCGATGTCGAAGGCAGCCAACTGCTGCCCAACGGCCTGCCAGGCCACCATGATCCGGGAGCCCCTCAGGAGATGGTTGGTGTCGGCGAAGCTACTGATTCCTTCGAACCGGTCGGCTTCCAGGACCTGCACATCCTCGAACCGGATGTCGGCGTTTTGGACGGTTCGCAGGGCCACTTTGTTTTCGATGCGGGTCCGAGTGATTCCCGGCAATGAGGCGTCCACAATGAAGCCCCGGATCGAACCGTCTCCCTCGTCCTTGGCCCACACCAGCATGTAGTCACAAAACGTCCCGTTGCCGATCCAGCGCTTGGCGCCGTTGATCACCCAATAGTCGCCGCCGTCGGACTCCGGCCTGGCGACGCGCCGGGCGGTGGTCTCCATGCCGCCGGCGACGTCGGATCCGTGATCCGGCTCGGTCAAGGCGAAGGCGCCGGTGGTGCGGAGGTTGGAGGCGTCGTCGAGGTAGCGGTCCTGCTGGGCGTCACTGCCAAAGTCGTAGAGGGACTCAACGAAGAGATCGTGGTGCACCATGAAGAACGTCGCAATTGAGGTGTCAACACGGGTCATCTCCGCGATGACCAGCCCAGCGAAGAGGTGCGTGTAACCGCGCTGGGCGGGTGCACTCAGACGCAGTGCCGCCAGCTTGGGAAGGATGTGCTCAGGGAACTCCGCGCGGTCCCACCACTGGCCGGCGTAGGGTGCGATCTCGGTGTCGAGGAACGCCCGCAGCTCCTTGAGCTTGCGTTGTTCCTGGACGCTGAGGAGCGATTCGAAGTCAAAGAAGTCTGCCGCGGGGAGTTCCTCGCCCATCATTTGAGCCCCATGCGGATGGCGCCATCAAGCCGGATGGTTTCGCCGTTGATCATGGCATTCTCCACGATGTGCGCTGCCAGGTTGGCGTACTCGGCGGGCCGGCCCAACCGGGCGGGGTGGGGCACCTGCTGGCCCAGGGATTCCTGTGCTGCCGGCGGCAGGCCGGCCATCATGGGCGTCTCGAAGATGCCGGGCGCGATCGTTGCTACCCGGATCAGCGAACGCGCGAATTCGCGGGCGAGAGGCAGTGTCATTGCCGCAACGGCGCCCTTGGACGCCGCATAAGCCGGCTGCCCGATCTGCCCTTCGAATGCCGCCACGGAGGCGGTGTTGATGATGACTCCGCGCTCCGGGCCACCTAGCTCGGTTGTAACCGGTTCGTTCTGCACCATGGCGGCGGCAGCGAGCCGCACCACGTTGAAGGTCCCCACGAGGTTGACGTGGATGACCTTGTTGAAAGCCTCGAGGGGTAGCACGCCGTCGCGGCCAAGGACCTTGCCGGGCGTTGCGATTCCGGCGCAATTGACCACGATCCGGAGGGTGCCCAGGGCCGCCGCGGCATCGATGGCGGCCTGGATTTGGGCTTCGTCGGTGACGTCGGCAGCCGAGAAAACTGCTTGCTGCCCGGAGGACGTGGCGTTCAATGCAGCGGCGTATTCCTCCCCGGCTGACTGGGGCAGGTCCACCAGCACCACCGAAGCTCCGGCGTCGAATAGCCTCCGCGCGGTGGCCGCTCCCAGCCCCGAGGCTCCCCCTGTTACCAGCGCAACCGTGCCTTTGATGTCCATCCATCCTCCTTGATGCAGACCCAAATCCGTTAATGCATGTTAACTGGAATCCCGGCCCGGCGCACGTCACTTCCTCCCCGCTAGGCTTGATCCATGCCCAGCACGAGCGCAGAACCACCCCTGTCCGCAGTACCGGCAGCAGTATGGGGAGAACGGGCCGACGCTGCAGCGCGTTCCGTGACGCGAACTTTCGGAAAGCGGCTCTTCTTCCTGCCCGGCACCCACATCGGCGCCGTCAGCTTTCCGGGCAGGTTCAGCCTCTTCGGCCCATGGCACTACTGGTGGCAGGCCCATTATGTGGATTGCCTGGTGGACGCGGGCCGCAGGGAACTCGCCTCGGGAGCAAGGTTCGACGGCGCCTCCCGCCCCAGCGCGGGCAGGCTCGCTTCCCGGCTGGTGACCACCATCCGGCTCCGGAACCGCTTCCGCTTCGTCAACCATTTCTATGACGACATGGCTTGGCTCGCGCTGTCGACGTTCAGGCTGGAGGAACTGGCCCGGGAGACCCGCAAGCCCGGACGGCGCCGCAACGCCTACGTTCGCAGGTGCCTCACGTTGCAGTTCGATTCTGCGGCTACGGAAGACCTGGGCGGCGGAACTTACTGGAGTACCGCGAGGGATTTCAAGAACACGCCCGCCACGGCTCCGATCGCACTGTATTTTGCCAGGACAGGGCAGAGGGACAAGGCGAAAGCCTTGGTGGCGTGGCTCAACACCAGGCTTCTGAACCAGGACACGGGCCTGTATATGGACGGCCTGCGGATCAGGAACGGCGAGCCTGTTCTTGAGAGCGCCGTCTACACCTATAACCAAGGTCCCGTACTCGGCGCGCTTCTGGAACTGGGCGGAGCAGTCGAACTGGAACAGGCGTCGAGGCTGATCGAGGCAATCGGCCGCGGCCTGACCCTTCCGGGTACCGGCGTCGTCCGCTGCGAGGGCACCGGCGATGGCGGCCTCTTCACCGGAATACTCTTGCGCTACCTGGCCTTGGCCGCCCGGGACGCCAGGCTCCCGGAGTCAACCCGCTCGGCGGCAAGGGACCTTGTCCTGTCTACCGCCGAGGCCCTGTGGACGGGTCGTTCGGAACGGACCCCCGGCGGCCGGGAAGCCTCCAGGCCCCGCCTCATCTTCTCTTCCGATCCACAGCGTCCGGCCGGCGAAACATATCCAGAGGGGTCCGCCGTCGAACTTTCCACCCAACTTCAGGCGTGGATGGCATTGGAAGCGGCCGCAACGCTGGGCTAGGGAATTACGTCACGCAAAACTTGTGTAATTGACGTGATCCTTGTCACATAAGGCCTTCAGGGCTTCGTAAAGAAGGGTTGCCTAACCTACGCTTTTCACAGCGGGCACCCCGAATCCCCGCCGCCCGCAGAGGCCCGGACCGTCTTCCGGGCACCCACATCTGTTCGCAGAAAGAAGTCCGCATGAAGCTCCGCAAGAACGCGCTGGCAGGAATCGCTCTCGCCGCCACTGCCGCACTCGGCCTCGCCGCCTGTGGCTCCAACTCCGGCGCCCCGGCCGCCTCCGAATCCGCTTCCGGTGAAGGCATCACGGTCTACAACGCCCAGCACGAAAGCCTCACCAAGGAATGGATCGACGCTTTCACCAAGGAGACCGGCATCAAGGTCACCCTCCGCCAGGGCTCGGACACCGAAATGTCCAACCAGATCATCCAGGAAGGCGCAGCTTCCCCGGCCGATGTATTCCTGACCGAGAACTCACCCGCAATGGCGCAGGTTGAGAACGCCGGTCTCTTTGCCGACGTCGACAAGGCAACCGTCGACCAGGTTCCCGCCGAGTTCCGCCCCTCCACCAACAAGTGGACCGGCATCGCTGCCCGCTCCACCGTCTTCGTGTACGACAAGAACAAGATCAGCGAAGACAAGCTGCCCAAGTCCATGCTGGACCTGGCCAACCCTGAGTGGAAGGGCAAGTGGGCTGCGTCCCCCACCGGCGCCGACTTCCAGGCAATCGTGTCGGCCCTCCTTGAACTGAAGGGCGAGGCCGCTACCGAAGAGTGGCTCAAGGGCATGAAGGAAAACTTCAAGGCCTACAAGGGCAACAGCACCGCCATGAAGGCCGTGAACGCCGGTGAAGTGGATGGCGCGCTGATCTACCACTATTACTACTACGGCGATCAGGCCAAGACGGGCGAGAACTCCAAGAACGTCACCCCGTACTACTTCAAGAACCAGGATCCGGGCGCCTTCCTGTCCGTTTCCGGCGGTGGTGTCCTGAAGTCCTCCAAGCACGCTGAGGACGCGCAGGCATTCCTGAAGTTCATCACCGGCAAGAAGGGCCAGGAAATCCTGAAGAACGGCACCTCCTTCGAGTACGCCATCGCCTCCGGGGTTGATGCCAACGAGAAGCTGGTTCCCATCAAGGAACTCCAGGCTCCCACCGTTGATCCCGCAAAGCTCAACTCCACAAAGGTCACCGACATGATGACCAAGGCAGGACTGCTGTAACTACGTGAGTACCGACCTTTCGGCTTCCGGCACCCAAGCGGGAAGCACGACGACGGCGGGCAAGGGCAAGCGCCCTCGCCCGCCTTTCGGCGTCTCAACGGTGTCCGTCCTGGCCATCCTGACGGCGCTCTTTTCACTTCTGCCGCTGGGCTACGTGGTCTACATGACCGCCGCGACGGGCTGGGACACCGCCGTCGAACTCATCTTCCGGCCCCGCGTCGCGGAACTGCTGCTCAACACCATCCTGCTGATGGTGATTACGGTCCCCGCCTGCCTGGTTCTTGGCGTGGGTGGAGCATGGCTCGTGGAGCGCACCAAACTGCGCGGCCACCGCTTGTGGGCGGTGGCACTGGCTGCCCCGCTGGCCATTCCGGCCTTCGTGAACAGCTACTCGTGGGTGTCCGCCGTGCCGTCCCTGGCGGGGATTTGGTCCGGCGTCCTGATCGCCACGCTTTCCTACTTCCCGCTGGTCTACATTCCCGCCGCGGCGACGCTCGGCCGCCTGGATCCGGCGATCGAACAGTCCGCTGCATCGCTGGGTTTGGGCCCGTGGGCTGTTTTCTTCCGGGTTGTCCTGCCGCAGCTCCGGATTGCCATGTCCGGCGGGGCGCTCCTGGTGGCACTCCACCTGTTGGCCGAATACGGCGCCTTTGCGATGATCCGCTTCGATACTTTTACGACGGCGATCATGGTTCAGTTCCAGTCGACGTTCAATGGCACCGCGGGAAACATGCTGGCCAGCGTCCTGGTCTTCCTGTGCCTGATCCTGCTGGTCGTGGAGGTCCGGAGCCGCGGAACAGCACGCTACGCCCGCATCGGTTCCGGGGCGCAGGCCAAGGCAACCCGCATGCCCCTGGGCCTCTACCAGGTTCCTGCACAGCTGGCTCTCCTGGCGCTTACCGTTCTGGCGTTCGGAGTTCCGGTGTGGTTCGTGCTGCGCTGGATTGTGGCCGGCGGCCTGGACGTCTGGGCCGCGGATGAGTTCATTCCGGCGCTGCTGCAAACGCTCATGTACGGTGCGGTCGGGGCCCTGGTCACCACCATCGTGGCGTTCCCCATGGCCTACCTGGCGGTGCGGCGCCCCAGCTGGTTCAGCAAGATGCTGGAACTTTCCAACTACATCACCAGCTCCCTTCCGGGAATCGTGGTGGGCCTGGCCTTCGTCACGGTGAGCATCCGTGTGCTGCCGGGCGTGTACCAGACCGCCGGGGTGCTGATCGCCGCCTACGTGCTGCTGTTCCTTCCCCGGGCCCTTGTGAACCTGCGGGCCGGGCTCGCCCAGGCGCCCAAGGAGCTCGACGAAGCCGCGCAGTCCCTGGGCAAGGCGCCGCTGGTCTCCTTCTTCCGGGTCACCCTCCGGCTTTCGGCACCGGCAGCTGCCGGCGGTGCGGCCTTGGTGTTCCTGGCCATCGTGAACGAACTGACGGCCACCCTGCTGTTGTCGCCGAACGGCACCAGGACCCTCGCCACGGAGTTCTGGAGCAAGAGCAGCGAGATCGACTACACCGGCGCAGCCCCCTATGCACTGCTGATGATCCTGCTCTCGGCACCCATGACCTACCTGCTTTTCCAACAGTCCAAGAAAGTTGCCGGACAGTGACCGAACAATCCCCTTCCCGACTCCCCGCGCCGCGTGTGGCACCCTCGGTGGCCTCCTCCACCAACCCACACTTGGACATTGCCGAGGTCACCAAGAACTTCGGTTCGCAGTCCGTGCTGAAAGGGGTCAACCTTTCGGTCGCCAAGGGCGGGACCACGGCGATCGTGGGACCCTCCGGTTCCGGGAAGACCACCCTGCTGCGTTTGATTGCCGGGTTCGAACATCCGGACACCGGGTCCATCAAGCTTGATGGCACCCCGGTGGCAGACCGCAATGTTTGGGTTCCCGCCCACAAACGCCAAGTGGGTTACGTGGCCCAGGACGGTGCGCTGTTCCCGCACCTCTCCGTGGGGCAGAACATCGCCTTTGGCTTGGATGCCGGAAAGCTCGACGGCGGCCGCCGTGCGGTCAAGGAACGGGTCGCCGGGTTGCTCGACATGGTCTCCCTTGACCCGGCCATGGCAAAGCGCCGGCCGCACCAGCTTTCCGGCGGCCAGCAGCAACGGGTGGCCCTGGCCCGCGCCCTGGCCCGCGAGCCTGAATTGATGCTGCTGGACGAGCCCTTCTCTGCTTTGGATGCCGGCCTGCGCGTTGCTACCCGCCGGGCCGTCGCCAAGGTACTCAACGAAGCCGGCGTAACCACTATCCTGGTCACCCACGACCAAGCCGAAGCCCTCTCCTTCGCCGACCAGGTGGCCATCATGCGCGGCGGCAAGCTGGCTCAGATCGGCAACCCTTTCGTCGTCTATACCCGCCCCGCGGACCGGGCCACAGCGGAGTTCCTTGGAGACGCAGTCTTCCTCGATGCGTGGATGGAAGGCTCCTTGGCCACCTGTTCCCTGGGCGGAATTCCGGTACGCCGGCCACCGGCCCAGGGCAAGGTCCAGCTCATGCTCCGGCCGGAACAGATCCGGATCGCCCCGGAGGGTCCTATCCGCGGCGTAGTGGTGGACACTGACTACTTCGGGCCTGAAACCACCGTTCGCATCAAGCTCGGAGACTACCGGGCACCGGACGGCAGCGCTTCGGGCAACAGCCACCGGTACCCCGGCGGTGGAGAGATCATCACCATCCGCCACTGGAACGCGTCCATCACCAAGCCCGGGACCGAGCTAAGCCTCCGTGTCATAGGCGAAGGCGTGGCGTTCCCCATCGAGTAGCCCAACTGGGTCGCATTTGTGCGCGTTTTGAGCCCTGTAAACGCGCACAAATGCGACCTACTTGGGTGGGGTTTGGGGCTTCGGTGGGGTACTGGGTTTTTTGCGCTGCGGGTACGGGGTTTCGTGGCGGGCCAGCATCTGCACGAAACCTGCAATTTTTCGCGCCCGGGTGTCGGCCCCCTTGACGTGGTTGGTCCTGTGAATGAGGGCGAAGCGGTTCTGGGAGGTCAGTACCTCGAACATCGCCTGCGCCTCGGGCACGGCGGCGATGGCCGCGGCAAGATCGTCCGGAACCACCGAATCGGCGGGGCCTGCATAGGCGGCCTCCCAGCGTCCATCGGCCTTGGCGGCGTCGACGGCGGCACGCCCGGCGTCTGTCATCTTGCCTTCGGATTCGAGCCGGGCAATGTGCCCCACGTTGCGCGCCGACCAGATGCTCCGGCGGCCCCGGGGCGTCATCCGTTGAAAGTAGCTTTCGGCGTCGCGGCTCTTGGATTGTCCATCGATCCAGCCGAAGCAAAGGGCCTCGTCCAGCGCGGCGTCGTAATTAAGCTCCGTGACGTTCCCGCCCTTCTTGTGCAGGATCAGCCACACACCCGGGCTGTCAGCGGCGTGCTTGGACAACCAGTCACGCCATTCGGAAGCATCGGCAACCATCAGTTCTTCGAGCTCAACGGCCATGGCCCCATTCTGCTGGCAACTGCCCCACATGCGGAAGCGGAGTCAAAACACCTTTCACGGCATAGGCTGAACCGCAGAGACCCTGCCGCGCCCAAGGAGGAGCCATGCTGCGTGCCCGCCCGACCCATTTCACGTCCCGGCTTGAACCATGGGTTGAGCTGCTGGAAGCTTTGGGGCTGGTAGCCACGTCCGAGGCCCGGGACCGGGTGGAGTTCGACGCCGGATCCGGTCGCCTTGCGCTGCAGAGGGTCAGTCACCAGCAATCCGAACCCCGGGACGGCAGCACCGCTTTCGGTGTGGAGGTCGGCGTGCTGGAAGAATTTGCCCGACGCACCCGTGACGACGGCACCCGTGCCACGGTCACGGAATCCGCGCAGGGCGAGACCGTACACGTCATCGGCCGGGATGGTTTCAGCTTCTTCGCCGGCCAGGCCCAACGGGCACCTGACGGCAGTTGGGCTACCTCGGACAAAGCCGACCCGGCACTTGCCGTGGTGGCCACGTGGGTGAGTTCCGACGTCGACGGTTCCGCCCGGGAGCTCGCCAACATCGGCGCCCGTCCCCGGACAGCCGACGACGAATCCGCGACCTTCACCACCAAGAACGGCGGGATCCTGCAGGTGATTCACGGAACCGCCCCGGAGTCCGGAGACCTGGCCTTCGAGTACGACGGCGGCTTGGAACCTTTGCTGGAGCGGCTGCACGAAGGGGGCATTGACGCGAGGATCGACGACGATGTCCTGTACGTCGCCAACCCGGATGCCGTGGGCGGCTCCGCGCCGGCGTCCATGGTGATCCGGAAACCGGCACCGGGTAAATAAAGCTACTCCTCCAGCGCCCCGTCGCAGAGCCTGCCGACCACCTCGGTGAGCATGGCCAGCCCGGCCACGATGTCCTCGTCCTTGGTGTACTCGTGTTCGTTATGGGAGATGCCGTCCACGCTGGGCACAAAAAGCATCACCGTGGGAACAAGATCTTTCATGTTGGTGGAATCGTGCCCGGCCAACGTCATGACTTCCTTGTTGGAGAGCCCCAGTTCGGCCGCGACCTTTGCTGCCAGCTCCACGCCTTCGGGCTGGTATGGCGTGACGGCCCAAGAGTGCGAATGGTGCTGCTCCACTGTGACGTTGGCTGCCCGTTCGATGTCCGCAATACGTGCGTGCAGCAGGGCGTCAGCCTCGGCCAGGACGCTTTCATCGGCACTGCGCAGGTCAAGGAGCAGGTTCACGCGGGAAGGCACCACCACCGGCGAATTCGGGTAGACGTTGAGCTGACCGACGGAGGTGTGCAGGACTCCGGGGAAACGGTCGGCCAGTTCGCGGGCCGCCACCACCAGCATGGAGGCTCCCAACAGGGCATCCTTGCGGTCCGCGATCACGGTGGAACCGGTGTGCGCCTGTTCACCGTGGACCACGAATTCGTACTTGTTGGCGGCCCAGTTGGAGCTCACCAAGCCGATGGTGATCCCTTCGCGTTCCATGCTTCGGCCCTGTTCGATGTGGATCTCGGCGCAGTAGGCGGCCTGCGGCCCCTCGAACGAACCGCGGCAGCCAATCGCGTCCAGGGCATCACCTACCGTGACCCCGGCGGCGTCCCGGGTGTTGAGCGCCTCCTCAAGATCGAGCTTGCCCGTGTAGACGGAGGAACCCATCATGGACGGCTTAAAGCGGCTGCCTTCCTCGTTGAACCAGTTCACGACGGCGAGGTTGAACCTGGGTGCCGGTGCGCCTGCCTTCCAGCGCTCCACCAGACGGAACGCGGCGTGGGCCGCAGCGAGGACACCGTAGGCGCCGTCGTATCGTCCCGCCGTCGGCTGCGAATCCATGTGCGAACCGACCACCACGAACGGAGCACCCGGTACTGCCTCGTAGAGGCCCCACTGGTTGCCCGCGCGGTCGAACTTCACGGTGAAACCGTGCTCCTCAAGGAGCGCGGTGAGCCACCGCCGCTGCTCGCCGTCCGGGATGGTGGCTGCCTGGCGGTCCACGCCGCCGTTTTCGGTGGCGCCGAATGCGCTCATAGTGTGGAAATCCTGCACGAAGACGGCGTCCCGGGCAGTGAAGCTGGTTGTGGTGGTCATGTTTTCCCCTATGCGCTGTGGCTTGCAGAGATGCGGGCCAGGACCGGGCTTTCCGGGGAAAGTCCGGCCTGGAAGTCGGTTGATTGGTACGTGAAGCGGCCGCCGACGGCGGTGGCCAGGACACGGAGTTCACTGATGTCAGGTGCCTGCAACGGTGACCCCGACAGGACGGTGAAGTCGGCGAGCTTGCCGGGTGTCAACGTCCCTTTATCAGCCAGGGCACCGGTGGCCGCCGCGGCCCCGGAGGTGTACGCGGCCAGGGCCTGGCGGGGCGTGAGCCGTTCGGCCGGATTACCGAAGACAGCACCGGATTCCGTCATGCGGTCCACGAATGCCTGCATGCCGCGCAGGACGTTGCCGTCGGCGACGGGCCGGTCAGAACTTCCGGCAAGTGCCACTCCGGCCTCGAGGAAGCTTGACGCCCGGTAGGCCCAGGCCAGCCGGTCCGGGCCGAGGGATTCGGTCATCGCGTCTCCGAGGTCGCGGAAGAAACTCGATTGCGGAGTCACCGCGATGCCCGCCCCGGCCAATCGGGGCAGTTGCTCTGGCCGCGTCATGGACGCGTGCTCGATCCTGTTGGGGATACGTCGGGGACCGTACGTGGCTTGGCATTCGGTAATGATGTCCAGGGCCAGGTCAATGGCGCGGTCACCGATTGCATGGGCCGCAATGGACCACCCCGCCGCATAGGCAGCCTCGATGCGTTCGCGCAGCTGGTCCGGGTCGGCTTGGAAGTAGCCTTTGTTGCCTGTGTTGTCCTTGTGTCCGTGGCTGCAGAACTCGTGGCTGACCGCTGCGGTTTCACCCAGGAGCGAGCCGTCCAGGAATACCTTGGCGGGCCCCAGGGACAAGTAGTCATCCCCGAATCCGGTGGCTATCCCCAGATCCAGGCCGATGGGGGCCGTGGCGGGGCTGTCGGCAGCGTGGCCGTTCAAGCCATGCAGGACATCCAGGACCGGCATCACCTGTGCACGGGCATGCAAACGTCCGTTGGACGCGGCGCGTTGGTAGGCAGCCAGCTCGGCGGGGCTGTGGCCGATCCAGCCGCCTCCCACGCCGGCTTCGGTGAAGCTCGTGATTCCCTCGGACGCGTAGTACTTGGTGGCCCGCTCCAGTGCAGCCTCGATGTCCTCCAGCGAATACGGCAGGATCAACTGTTGGATGAGTTCCTGCGCCGTCTCCTGGACAACTCCCGTGGGACGTCCCGCTGCGTCGCGGACTATTTCTCCGCCGTCGGGATCGGGGAACGACGGCGACCCGGCACCTGCCAGCCGCAGCGCGGCTGTGTTGACCACCGCCATGTGGCCTGACGTGTGGCGCATGAAGAAAGGGCGATTGCCGGTGATGCGGTCGAGTTCGTCGATGTCCGGGAAGGCGCCGTCCAGGTGGGCCTGATTGAAGCCGGTGGCGAAGAGCCACTGTTCGCGACCGGCTTCAACGCCACCTGAGACGGCACCCCGGAGGAGATCATAAAGCTCCGCCAGTGCCCGGGCGCCGGAGACGTCGAGCTCCGCCAAACCAAGGCCGAACCACGTGGTGTGGCAATGCGCATCAATGAAGCCGGGCGTGATCGTGGTGCCACCCAGGTCCAGGACCTGGGTTGCTTCGAGACCTGCCAGGTCTCCGTCGAAGCCCACGATCCGGCCCTGCCAGATTCCCATGGATTCCGCCGTGGGACGGTCCGGGTCCATGGTGACGATGTCTGCGTTCTGCAGCAGGAGATCGAGTTTCATGACGCGTCCCTAGCGGTGGGACGTAGTGACGGACTTGATGCGGGTGTAATCCTCAAGCCCGAAGACGGAGAGGTCCTTGCCCGTGCCGGAATGCTTGAACCCCCCGTGGGGCGTCTCTGCCGGGATCACCTGATGGCAGTTGATCCACACCGCTCCGAAGTCGAGTTCGTTGGAAACCCGCGTCACCACGCCGTGATTCTCGGACCATACGCTGGAGGCCAAGGCATATTTGGTGCCGTTGGCGAGCTCCAAGGCCTCCTCTTCGGTTCCGAAGGGCTGGACTGTGAGCACGGGTCCGAAGATCTCGTCGCAGACCACTTCATCGCTTTGGAAAACACCGTCAATGACCGTCGGTTCAAAGTAGTACCCGGTGCCGGTGCGCTTGCCGCCGGTCAGCACGGTGGCGTTGGCCGGGAGGCGGGTCATGAAACCCTCCACGCGCTCCAGCTGTGCGGCGCTGTTGAGCGGCCCCAGGTCCTCCCCCACACGCAGGGCGGAGGCAGCATCGGCAAGTGCCGTTGCGAACTCCGGGTGGATGTCCCGGTGGACCAGCACACGGGTAACGGCAGTGCAGTCCTGGCCTGCGTTGAAGAAGGCACCAAGGGCGATTTCGCGGGCGGTCCGCTGGATGTCGACGTCGGCAAACACCACTGCAGGGGCCTTGCCGCCGAGCTCCAGGTGAACGTCCTTGAGGGTTTTCGACGCCGCCGACATAACCTGGGCGCCGGCCCGGGTGGAACCGGTGATCGAGACCATTTCCGGGATTTCGTGGTCCACCATCGCTGCCCCGGCTTCGCGTCCGCCGCAGACCACGTTCACTACACCGGCGGGGTACACCTGTTGGGCCAGTTCAGCGAGAATCACGGTGGACCACGGGGTGGTGTCGGCTGGCTTGAGGACCAGTGTGTTGCCCGCTGCCAAGGCCGGACCGATCTTCCAGATGGCCATCATGAACGGGTAGTTCCACGGCGTGATCTGGGCGACGACGCCCAGCGGCTCCCTGCGGATGGTGGAGGAGAACCCTTCCACGTACTCGGTCTGGGCAGTTCCTGAAACCACGCGGCAAGCACCGGCGAAAAAGCGCAGCTGGTCTGCGCCGCGCAGGATTTCGAGCTCCTTGGTCAGCGCGGCCGGTTTGCCGGTGCAGGCAACCTCGGCTTCCAGCAGCCGGTCGACGTTGGCCTCGATGAGGTCGGCAAGCTGCAACAGCAGCGACTGGCGGGTTCCCGGCGTCGTGCGCTTGTAGCTCTTGAAGGCGGCGGCAGCAGCCTGAAAGGCGGAGTCCACCACGCCGGCGTCGCTGTCCGGGGCGGTGCCGATCTGTTCACCGGTAGTGGGGTCGAAGAACGGCAACGTCTGTCCGGCGCGTACGGATTCTCCGTTGATGATGTTCTGAAGCTGGATCACGGTGGGGCTCCGGTCAGTTGATGGAAGTCTTGGGCGAACGGGTCGCGGGGTCCTGCGGCAGGTGCAGCAGGGCGGGCAGGCCGGAGTCGACGGCGCGGCGGAACGCGGCTGCGAAGTCCTCCGTGCGGTCCACCCGCTCCCCGTAGGCGCCGTAGGAACGGGCCAGGGCTGCGAAGTCCGGGTTGGTCATATGTGTTCCGGAGGGCCTGTCCGGGTAGTGATTTTCCTGGTGTTCACGGATGGTGGCGAAGATGCCGTTGTCCACCACCAGCACTATGGGCGTTGCGCCGTAGCCCATGGCGGTGGCGAGTTCCTGGCCGTTCATCATGAAGCAACCGTCGCCGGCCACGGAGATGACCTGCCGGTCCGGATAGGCGAGCGAGGCTGCTACTGCCGCTGGGATTCCCATGCCCATGGCACCGTTGCGCGGTGCTGCCAGCGAATTCGCGGAGTTGTGCTCCAGGTAGCGGGCTGGCCAGATGGCGTGGTTTCCGGCGCCGAAGGTGATGACGGCGTCGTCGTCGAGCTCTTTCTTGAGCCCTTCCATGGCGACGCCGAGGTCCACGCCGATTCCGCCGTCGGGCGTTGGCGTCGAGAACGCGAGGTGGTCCGCGCGGGCGCTGGCGAACCAACGCTCTTCGCCTTCCGTGGTCACCTCGACGGCGGCAAGGGCGCCCGCGAACGACGTGACGTCGGCAATGATGTGCTGGTCCAGGCGTCCAAAGTGGCCCAGGAGGTTGGCGTCGGCGTTGACCACCACGGTGTGGGCCTTGAGTCCGCGCTTGTAACCGTCGGAAAGGACATCGCTGCGGACGCAGCCGACGAAGACCACCAGATCGGCATCGTCCAGGCGCTGGGCGTTGGCGTCGCTCCGTCCGTACCCCAGGTAGCCGGCGTAGGCCTCGCTCCTGTGCGGGACGGCGTCGTAGGCACGGAAGTCTGCCACGACGGGGATGTTGTGGCGGGTGGCCCAGGCGGCAAGCTGAGCGCCGGACTCTTCCGTCCAGCCTTCGCCGCCGACGACGATCAGCGGCTTGCGTGCGTTGCCCAGCTTCCGCTTCAAGCCTTCAAGGTCCGCGGCGGCGGGTTCCGGACGGGCCACCGCGCGCGGTTCCACCGTTATTTCCTCGACGACGTGGACCAGTACGTCCTCGGGAAGGCCGATGACGACTGGCCCGGGACGTCCGCTGAGGGCGGTGAAGACGGCGTCATCCACCACCCGGGCCGCCGAGGCCGCGTCATCCAAGGTGACAACCTTCTTGGCTGTGCTGCCGAACCAGGCGTTGATGTCGAACTCCTGAAAGGACTCGCGGCCGCGGTCAGCTACCGGGATCAGCCCCACGAACAGGATGAGCGGGGTGGCGTCCTGATAAGCAGTATGCACGGCGATGAAGGCATTGGCCGCGCCCGGGCCCCGGGTAACCATCGCGACGCCGGGAAGCTCGGTGAGCCGTCCTTCGGCGAGCGCCATGAATCCGGCGCCGCCCTCCTGGCGGGCAACCACGTTGGTGATGGGTGAGCTGTGGAGTCCGTCGAGGACATCCAGGAAGCTCTCACCGGGGACGGTGTAGACCCGCTGGATTCCGGTGCGCTCAAGCTGGCGGACGATCAGGTGCCCGGCGGTAGTGGTGCTCAATGCTTCATACCCTTTTCTGCGATGGAGAGCTTGGGGAGGAACAGTCCGGACAGGGCTGTCAGTGCGGAGATCACCAGGAGGATGATGGCGCCTGGCCAGAAGGAGCTGTTGGCTGCAACAAGGGCGGTGGCGATCAGGGGAACGAAGCCCGAGATCACGCCGGCGGTGTTGGAGGTGATGGCGACGCCGGTGTAGCGGACCTTGGTAGCGAAGAGTGCCGTCAGGGCGGTGCCGGAGACAGCGTAGGGAATGGACAGGACAGCAACGCCGATCATCATGGCAAGGACCACCAGGACGGAGACGCGGCTGTCGATGGCCAGGAAAACCGGTACTGCGATCAGGGCAGACGCAACGCCGCCCCACAGGATGACCTTGCTGGCGCCGAACTTTTCACCCAGCCGGCCTGCCCAGACCAGGGCACCGATCTCCAGGGCGGCTGCCAGGAGCGTGCCCAGGAGCAGGAGTTCGGACGGCATCTTGAGGACCTTGGTGCCGTAGAAGACCACGAAGCTGGTGATGAGGTAAAAGCCGCCGATGCCCAGCAGGGCCGAGCACATGCCGACCAGGATCTGGCGCCAGCTGTTCTTCAGGACACCGCGTATGGGAGCGTGCTCCGTCTCGCCGGATTCCATGAGTGCTTCAAATTCGGGCGATTCGCTGAGGCGGCTGCGGATCCACAGGGAGATGGCGAGCAGCGGGATGGCGGCGACGAACGGGATGCGCCAACCCCAGGAATCAAAGTTCGTCTGGCCTACCAGGAACAGCATGCCGAAGAAGCCGCCGGAGGACAGGATAGTGCCGATCGGCGAACCGATCTGCGGCAGCGCTGCGTAGCGGGCGCGCTTTTCCACGGGTGCGTTCTCGACGGCGATGATCACCGCGCCGCTCCACTCGCCGCCGACTGCGAGGCCCTGGACGATGCGGAGGGCTACCAGGAGGATGGGAGCCGCGATGCCGATGCTCATGTAATTGGGAAGCAAGCCAATGAGTCCGGTGACGATGCCGATCCCGACGATCGTGACCATGAGGATCTTCTTCCGCCCCACTTTGTCGCCGAGGGCGCCGAAGATGAAGCCACCGATCGGGCGGGCCACGAACCCTACTGCGAGGGTTGCGAAGGAGCCCATGGCCGCAACGAACGGGTCCTGCGAAACGAAGAACTGCGCGTTGAACACCAGAGCCGCTGCCGTGGTGAAAAGGAAGAAGTCGTACCATTCCAGCGCCGTGCCCACAAGGGCAGCCAGGGCCACCTTCTTGGTGACGCGTTCGTCAACGACGTGTCCTGCCGCGGGATTGGTGTCAGTGTCTGGGCTGACCGTGCTTGCCATAAGTGCTCCAAGGTGCGAGAACGAGGGCCGGGCATCTGGACAGCCCGAACATTTTGTGACTCACTCCATACTGCCAGTAGCTTTTCCCAAAATAACTAGCGATACACCACGCATTGATGCCCCTAGAATGTGTGAATGCACAATGTTGAATCGCCGGCCCAACAGGCACGCTGGTCCCGGCTGGTTGATCAGCTCGAAGAACGGCTTGATGAACTGGCGCAGGCTTTCACCACCAAGGTCCGGGACATCCCGGAGTACGGCGAAAGCCAGGTCACTGTCCAGGAGATCCGGGACACGGCCAGGGAAACCTTCCGGCGCCTGATCCGGGGCTTGAAAGGAACACATCCGGACAGCCGGGACGGCCTCCTCGAATTCGCCTCGGACTTGGGTGCCAAGCGCGCCCAGGCAGGTATTCCCCCGGAATCCCTGACCACGGCCGTGCGCTTGGACTTCAGCATCCTCTGGGCCGAACTGCTGGAAATCGCAACACCGGAGGACGCCATATTGCTAGCATCCCGTGTAGACAAGGTGTGGGGTGTCGTGGACGAATTCGCCACCCGCACGCACACCAGTTACCTCACCGAACGGGTCCGCATGGCCCAGGAGGAATCGAGTATCCAGCGCGAGTTCGTTGCCCGGCTCTTCAACCAAAGCACGCCGTCCGTGGAAACCTCCGCCCAGGTCGCTTCAGCTCTGGGCATCAACGCCGACTCACGCTTTGCACTGGTGGCTGCCAGCGGAGAGCCTGGCGCACGGCTGCGGACCGCCATATCCCGATTCACGTCGAACACCACCGCCAGGCAGAAGCTCTTCCTCCACGAATCAGGCGGAAACACCTATGCGTTCTGGGCGCTGCCGGCTACCCGCACCCGCAGCGCTGACAGCGAGGACCAACTGCCCCCACCGCTGGCAGACCTCCCCTGCGGCTACGTCCCTGAGGTCCTCGGGCTTCGGGCCCTTCCGGCAGCGGCCCGCACTGCCGAAAGCCTGGCCGCACTGCTAAGGCCCCGAGATACGCGGCCGCTTTCGGCCGACTCGGCATGGCCCCGCCTCGCCCGCCAGGCCCTCCAGGATTCCGGCATGGACCTCGCCGCCGAGATCGAAGAAGCTCTGGCTGAATGCAGGGGCGGCGAGCGGGAACGCCTGCTCGAAACCGTCCGCCATTATTTGAGCACCGGCAACATCACCGTCACGTCGGAGCAGTTGTTCTGTCACCGGAACACCATCCTTAACCGTCTCAACCGGTTCGAGGAACTGACGGGCATAGACCTTGCCGTACCGGCCAAGTCGGCCCGCCTGATAGTTGCGTGGGCATGACGCCCGATGTGTGTTCACACATTTTCGCCGGATTTTTGCTGGGATTTTTGCCATTGAACGTGTGATCGGCAACACAGAATAGTTGTAGCTACCTTGCACCGGACACTCGTCCCCGCACCCCATCCGGAGATTCTGATGGCCCACACGGTAGATACCGCCGCCGCATCCACAGCCAGGCTAGACCTCGCCAAAATGCGCAAGATTGCCCTCGCCAGCGTTATTGGCACCACCGTCGAATGGTACGACCTCTTTGTTTTTGGAACCGCCTCGGCACTCGTTTTCAACAAGATCTTCTTCCCCAGCTTCGATCCGATCGTCGGCACCATGCTGGCCTTCGGAACCTTCGCCTCCGCATACATTGCCCGCATGGTCGGAGCCATAGTCTTCGGCCACTTCGGTGACCGCCTCGGCCGCAAGTCCATGCTCCTCGTGTCGCTGCTCACCATGGGCGCCGCAACCTTCGCCATCGGTCTGCTTCCTGACTACGCAGCGATCGGCATCATGGCACCGCTATTGCTGCTCCTGCTCCGCGTGATCCAAGGCCTTGCCTTGGGCGGCGAGTGGGGTGGAGCCGTGCTCATGACCGTGGAACATGCACCGTCCACCCGCCGGGGCTTCTACGGTTCCCTGGTCCAGGTAGGCGTGCCCGCCGGAACCCTGATCGCCAACGTCGCGTTCCTCATCGTGGCCTCCTCCATGAGCAGCGAGGACCTCCTCGCCTGGGGCTGGCGGATACCGTTCCTGGCCTCCTGCCTCCTGGTGGCCGTCGGCATCTACATCCGCCTCAACATCGAGGAAACGCCCTCCTTCCAGGCCGTCAAGACCGCCGGGGCAAAGGCCAAGATGCCCTTCGCCGCCCTCATGGCCAAGTACTGGAAGCAGGTTGTCCTGGGCGGCGTCGCTACCCTGTCCACCGGCAGCACCTTCACCCTCCTGGTAGCCTCCGGCGTGGCCTACGGCAAGAAGGAACTGGGCCATTCGGAAAGCCTCATGCTGTGGGTGGTCCTGTCTGCGTGCGCCCTCTGCTTCGTGCTGATCCCGTTCTTCGGCAAGCTCTCCGACAAGCACGGCCGCAAGCCCATCATCTACGCCGGCGTCATTGCCGAGGCAACGCTCGCGTTCCCGATGTTCTGGCTCATGGACACCAAGTCCGTGGCCCTGCTCTTTGTCGCCTACCTGGCCATGATGACTGCCTTCGCGGCCAACTACGGCCCCATCGCGACCTTCCTTGCCGAACTGTTCGGATCCAAGGTCCGGTACTCCGGCCTCTCGGTGGCCTACATGCTCTCCGGTCTCCTGGGCAGCGCGGCAACCCCGTTCATCACCACCTGGCTCCTGGGCCTGACCGGTGAAAGTTCCTCAATCGCCTGGTACATCCTCGCAGCAGCCCTCGCCTCCCTGGCAGCACTGTTCGTCCTGACGGAAACCCGCCACGGCAACATCGATGCCGTGGACGAGGCACCCGCCGCGGCCGGTGCCGCAACTGCAGGTTCCACGGAAGCCACGGCAGCGAAGTGACCGCAACCCACATCGAGCGCCTGGCCGGTATCCCCGGCCAGGCGCCCGCCGTCGGGCCCTTCTCCCCGGCGGTCATTGCCAACGGTTTCATCTTCACCTCCGGCCAGATCCCCGCGATTACCGGCCTCAACCACCAACCGGACACCTTCGAGGGCCAGGTCCGGCAGACCATCAAAAACCTCGCCGGGGTGCTGGAGGCAGCCGGATCCGGCTTGGAGCACGTGGTCAAGGTCAACACCTACCTCACCAGCCCTGAGCAACTGGAAGAGTACAACCGCGTTTACGTCGAGTACTTCGGCACGGCCAAGCCCGCCCGGACCACGGTGTGCGTCAGTCTTTGGGGCGTGTCACTGGAGATTGAATGCGTGGCAGTGCTCGCGCCCAAGACCGGCCCTGAAATACCCGCCAAGGAGGGTTCCCTGTGATCACCACTTTGCTTGAGGACCTCGCCAGGACCAGCTACCCCACGATCGGCCATTTCCTCGAGGAGGGGTTCGTTGATCCCGGCATCGGCTCGCTCATGGGGCACGTCCCGGGCGGCGTCAAAATCGCAGGGCCGGCCGTTACCGTGCGCATCGCAGACCGAGACGCAATCGCGATGAATCGGGCGCTCCTGGCACTCCGGCCCGGTGACGTACTGGTGGTGGACATGCTCGGCGACAACCGTCACGCGCCTGTAGGAGCCGTGACCGCGGCGGCGGCGATCGCCCAAGGTGCTGCCGCCGTCGTTGTTGATGGCGTGGCGACCGACGTCCGGGAACTCCGCGAGGCCGGGCTGCCGGTGTTTGCCCGCGGGACGTCGTGCCTCACCACCAAAAGGCTGCGCGGAGCGGGGTCGGCGGTCAACGTTCCCGTCCACTGTGGAGGCGTGCAGGTGAATCCGGGCAACATCGTCCTGGGTGATGACAATGGCCTGATAGTGCTCGCACCCGAAGCTGCTCAGGAAGTCCTCCCCCGGGCGCTGGCCTCCGACGAGGCCGAGCCCGCCATCCTGGCACGCATCGCGGCCGGGGAACCGCTCGAATCGATCCTTGCCCTGTAGCATCCGCGGACGCGGCAGGCCACCTGCTGCGCCACAAGCGAACTTGGTCCGGGGATGGGGTAGAACTTAACTATGAGCGTACGTACACCTGATCCGTATCCCGGCTGGCTTTCCGACGAAGACCTCTTCGAGGCCCGCGGGCGGCTGCCCATGGTTTACGTGGAAGCTGTTCCCGTCCGGCTGGATCCGCTCGGGTACGTCAATGAGGTCGGCTCACTCCTGCAGGGCGACGCCGACGGCAACATGGTGCGCTACCTCGTCTCCGGTCGCGTCCTGTACCGGGAAACCATCCGGGCAGCCCTCCTGCGGCACATGGAAAAGGACCTCGGTCCCCTGGCTTTCCCGCAGCTTCCCATCAGCCCGGTTCCTTTCACGGTGGCCGAATACTTCCCGGCTCCCTCGCAGACCGGCTTCACGGACGAACGCCAACACGCCGTCTCGCTGGTCTTCGTCATTCCCGTCACGGGCGAATGCGAACCGCGCCAGGATGCCCTCGAACTCACGTGGATGACCCCGCAGGACGTCCTCAGCGACGGTGTCCAGCAGGAGTTCGAAGGTGGCCGCGGGAACCTCGTGCGGCAGGCACTGGCATACTCGGGCATCGTCGTCTAGCGGGTCCCCCGGCTTGGAGCGGTCCCCTTTTGTAGACTGGACGGCGGACCGCAAGAGAACCAAAGGACTTCCGATGACTCACAGCCCAGCTACTCAGCAATACCGCGAAAAGCAGGCTGGGGACCTGCAGCCCGGAGACTTTGTGTACCTGCCCGGAGACGGGCCGGCCGAGGAAATCACTTCCGTCGACGTCCAGAATGACGATTACGGCGTCCCGGCGTTGGTGCTGGTGACAACGCACGACGGCGGCAGCGTACGCATCGCTGCCAGGTCCAGTGTTCCTGTCGGTGACGGAGTTCCAGCCGGTGCCGGCTCCAGCCTTCCGGATGCGGGCGCCGCCGATGCCGGCGCCGCCGATGCGGGCACTTCCGACTCCGGTGTCCAAGACTCCAGCGCCCCGGACTCCAGCAGCCCGGCGGCTCCCGACGCTCCGGCCCCGGCTGAACCCGCCGTCGTCGTACCTCCCCGCCCGGAAGCGCCGCCGGCGTACATCGGGCCCAGCGCCGAAGAGATGGCGTTGATTCCCGAGCCGGCGGGCACGCCCGAGTCCGTGGTGCTGGCTGCTGCGTCCAACCACAAGGGCAAGAACGGCGTGCAGGTGCTGGCCGATCGCCTCGCCAAGGGCATCAACACCAAGTCCGGCAGTTGCCTGCGGGACCTGAGCGACCTGGCCTTCAACCTTTGCGTGGTGCTCAAGGATCCGGACGGTTCGCTTGCCGTCGCCGACCTCCTGAATGTCCTGCCGTTCGACGGCAACCTGGACCGCTGGGCGTCAATTGAACGTGCGCTCGCGCTTTCCAGCTTCATCTGCCGCGAGTCGGGCCAGACTGAACGGGCCGCGGTGTACGAGAAACTCCTCCGCGCGCCGGAATCGCAGGAAGAAGACCCGTTCAGGGCCCGGATCAACGCCCGTGTGCGGCAGCGCGCCCTCAACGAACCCAACCTCTACGACAAAGAAATCTTCCGCGCAATCGACAACGGAAACCAGGAAGCCGAACGTGAGTGGCGGTTCCTGCGGCTCGAAGCGTTGCTGTTCCTGCGCGCCCACGGCGGCTCCGAGACCATCGACGAGGACGAACTGGGACGCCGGATCGGCAATGAACTCGAGGCAGTCCGGGCCTGATCCCCGGCCGGGCTCCGCACCATGGCGTCAAGGTCTGTTGCGGGCGCCTAAACGGCGGTAAATTCGGGGCCATGACGAACAATCTGAGCGTTGTGATTAATGCTGATGCGCCGCAGGTTTGGAATATGCTGCGCGAACCGTCGCTGGTGGCCCAATGGCACGGCTGGGAAGCCGATGACCTGAATGACGAAATCAAACAGATCTACTTCAACACCGACGTCGTGGAGGGTCCGGACCACACCAGCCTGACCGTCAACGGCGGCGATGTCTTCGAACTGCATCCCGTGTCCGGGGGCACCGAGCTCAAGGTCACCCGGGCGGCCCTGGACCATAACTCCGAGTGGGCGGAATGGGACGAGGACATCACCCAAGGCTGGCTCACGTTCATCAACCAGCTGCGTTTCGCCTTGGAGCGCCACCCGCATGGCAAGCGGCGAACCCACTTCTTGTCGGTCTCCGGGAGTGGATCGGCCATAGAAAAGCTGGGGCTGGGCGACCTGCCACCCGTGGGCGACGAGTACTCGCTGACGCTGGGCACCGGTGAGGCTATTTCCGGGAAGGTCTGGTTCAAGAGCCGCCACCAAGTAGGCGTCACGGTCCGCAGCTACGCTGAACACGGGGACGGGCTGCTGATCGTTGCCGAGCAACTGCCCATACCGGAGAAGAGGCCCGACGGCGGAGCGATCGTCATCGCCTCAACGTACGATCTGGGGGCCCACACCTTGGCGGACATCCGGTCCTCGTGGGACAAGTGGAAAGAGTCGAACTACGGTTCCTGACGGCCGCCACGTCAAGTTACCTTCGGTAAAGCTGGCACACTTGGTAGCGTGCCAGCTTCTGTTTCCCAGTCCTCCCCGCTTCCTACCGCCGCGCCTCGTTCCAACGGGGCGCTTCCGGCGGAGCAAACCGAATTCGGCTTCACGGTGGGCCGCCGCCTGACGGAAACGTCGTCGCCGTCGTCCTCCCTTGTAGAAGCAAACGGAGGCGAATTCCTGGGCCGGACCGGCACCATCACCACGCCGCACGGGACCATCCAGACGCCCGCATTCATCGCCGTCGGGACCAAAGCGACCGTCAAGGCCGTCCTGCCCGAGTCAATCGCCGAACTTGGCGCGCAAGCCGTGCTGGCCAACGCTTACCACCTTTACCTGCAACCCGGGCCTGAAATCCTCGATGCCGCGGGTGGTCTGGGTGCGTTCATGAACTGGCAAGGCCCCACGTTCACCGACTCCGGCGGTTTCCAAGTGATGAGCCTGGGCTCCGGGTTCAAGAAGGTGATCGACATGAAGAATGTTGACACCTCAGGCCCCGACGACGCTGTTGCTCCCGGGAAGGAGCGCCTGGCGCACATCGATGACGACGGCGTCTGGTTCAAGTCGCACCTCAACGGGGACAAACACCGGTTCTCCCCCGAGATCTCCATGCAGGTCCAGCACCAGATCGGCGCGGACATCATGTTCGCCTTCGACGAGCTCACCACCCTGCAGAACTCCCGCGGCTACCAGGAAGAATCCTTGGAACGCACCCGGTTGTGGGCGCTGCGGTGCCTGGACGAGCACTTTGCTCTGACGGCGTCGCGGGTGGGCAAGCCGTACCAGGCGCTGTTCGGCGTGATCCAGGGCGCGCAGTACGAGGACCTGCGGCGCAAAGCCTGCCGCGATCTTGGCGCCATGCCTTTCGATGGATACGGAATCGGCGGAGCGCTGGAGAAGGAAAACCTCGGGACGATCGTCCGCTGGTGCAACGAGGAGCTTCCTGAGGACAAGCCCCGGCATCTCCTAGGCATCTCCGAACCCGATGACATCTTCACCGCCATCGAGAACGGTGCCGACACCTTCGACTGCGTCTCCCCCACGCGCGTTGCCCGGAACTCCGCGTTCTACACGCCGTTCGGCCGCTTCAACCTCTCCGGAGCCAAGTACAAGAAGGACTTCGGTCCATTGCAGGACGGCTGCGACTGCTACACCTGCACCAACTACTCCCGCGCGTACATCCACCACCTGTTCAAGGCCAAGGAAATGGTGTCGGCCACGCTGATCTCCATCCACAACGAGCGCTTCGTGGTGAAGATGGTGGACGACGCGCGCTTGGCCATCGAATCCGGGGACTTCTTCGAGTTCAAGGCCGAGACGTTGGGGCGGTACTACTCCTAGCTGGCTGCGACTTCTCCGGTTCGCGAGTTCGCCGGAGCCCTGCTCGCTCGTGCGGAACGTCGCTGGTCTACCGCAGGCTTCCGGCGAACTCGACGAGGGCCTAGGCGGCGACTTCTCCGTAGCTCGGTTCACGCTTCTTGATCCAGCCCACTACCAGGACGGTGACGGGCACGAACAGGAACTCGACGGCGGTCTTGTACAGGAAGCCGACCAGGACGTAGTTCACGAACGAGCCGACGTCGGAGATGCCGATGACGGACGCGGCGATGCTGCAGAAGATCAGCGTGTCCACGAATTCGCCCACCACCGACGAACCCATGAGCCGGGCCCACAGGCTCTTCTCACCCGTGCGTTCCTTCATCTTCACGAGGATCCACGAGTTGATGGTTTGTCCGGCCAGGAACGCAAGCAAGGAGGCGAGGACGATCTGCGGGACGGGTCCCAACGCGCCTTCGATGGCGGCTTGCTTGGCCACACCGTAATCGTCGTCGAAGCCCGGAAGAATGATGATCACCCAGTAGCAGAGCGATGCAAACACCGATAACGCAAACGAGGTGATGATCGCCTTCCGGGCAACTTTGAAGCCGTAGACCTCGCTCATGACGTCGCCCAGAATGTACGCGAGCGGGAAGAGGAAGAATCCGCCGTCGGTGATGATCGGCCCGAGCACCACACCCTTGGAAGCGCCGATGTTGGACAGGATCAACACCACCGCCATGACGGCCAGCATGATGCCGAAATAGGGAGATCCGATCGAAGCGAAACGGGGCGCGGGCTTGCTCAAGGTACTGCCGGAAGGCGAGGGCATGGGTCATCCATTCGTAGTGGTTCGCGCAGGCGCCTCATCCTTTTCGGAGAGCGCCCCGCTGTATTAGCACTGTGGGTGGCGGGCACGTTTGGCCCGGCACCACGTTACATTCTCCCATCCCCGTCCCTCTGCCACATCCCACCCTCAACCGGCCACCCCTCAGCCACATCCCACCCCCTCCCAACCATCCCTCTGCCACATCCCACCCTCAATCGGCCATCCCTCTGCCACCTCACCTTTTTGAACGCGTTCAGAAAGGTGCCATACTGATTCTTGAACACGTTCAAACAGGAGGGGCCCGATGGCAATTAAGAGCGCGCAAACCCGCCAACTCGTAGCCGACGTCGCATTGAAGATGTTCCGGGAGATCGGCTTCGAGAAAACCACCATGCGCGCCATTGCCCAAGAAGCGGGAGTTTCCGTCGGCAACGCTTACTACTACTTCGCGTCCAAAGACGAGCTCGTTCAGGAGTTGTACATCCAAGTCCAGAATGAGCACGCATCGGCCGCGGCACAGGCACTCGAAGGCATCCCGGATCTCGCAGGCCGCATGAAAGCCGTTCTGCACGCTGGCATCGACGTCATGTCCCCTTACCACCAGTTCGGTTCCGACTTCATTGCCACAGCCATCCGGCCGACGTCGCCCGTCAACCCGTTTGGCGCGGCATCCGCTCCCGCCCGGGAGGCGTCGCTCGCGATCTTCCGTTCCGCCGTCGAAGGTTCCACTCCGGCCGTCGCTAAGAAGCTAGGCGGCGATCTTCCCGAGCTGCTGTGGCTGGCGTACATGGGCGTCGCGTTGTTTTGGGTATACGACCAATCCACGGATCAACGCCGCACGCGCCGGCTGATTGACGGCGCCGCGCCACTGATGGCCCGTGGTCTGTCGCTTGCGAAGATTCCCGGCGTCAGCAAAGTGTTCGACGACGTCCTGGGACTGGTTCGCAGCGTCAAGGAAGACTCATGAACCCGCGGACGGTGGTCATCGCCGGAGCCACTGGCTTTATCGGCAGCTACTTCCATCGGCGGTTTCTTGAAGAGGGTTGGAAGGTCCGAACAGTCGGGCGGAACGCGTCGGCTGACGCGCAGTGGAACGACGACGGCGCCATCACCAGTACGCTGAACGGCGCCGCACTGTTGGTGAACCTTGCCGGACGTTCCGTGAACTGCCGCTACGGGAGGCGGAATCGCCGGGAAATTATGGATTCGCGCGTGTTGACGACTCGAACGTTGGGCCGCGCCTTGGCTGCCTGCGCCGAGCCACCGAGCACCTGGATCAACTCAAGTACCGGGACCATTTACCGGCATGCCGACGATCACCCACAGTCGGAGGCTTCCGGCGAACTCGGCAGCGGGTTCTCTGTCAACGTTGCCAAGGCTTGGGAAGACGAGTTGGAGGCCGCCACTGCACGGCGCACGCGCAAGGTGCCTCTTCGGATCGCGATCGTACTGGGCGCAGGGGGCGTGATGAACCCCCTCCGGAACCTGGCCAGGTTTGGCTTGGGTGGGCACATGGGACCGGGGACGCAGAAGTTCAGTTGGATCCACGTGGAGGACTTGTTCCGTTCGGTCATGTTCATTCACGCCAAACCCGGGCTTGTTGGTGCAGTCAATGCGGCGTCGCCCAATCCGGTAGACAATCGCGAACTCATGGGGCTGGTCCGGGTGAGCCTGGACGTCCCCTTCGGCATTCCGACGCCCGCTTGGCTCCTTGAAGTTGGGGCAGTTCTCATCCGCACCCAGACCGAGCTGGTCCTGAAGAGCCGATGGGTAGAGCCACGGAAGCTACTCGATGCGGGTTTCGTGTTTGAGTATCCGTCATTGGCCGGAGCTCTCAGCGCTCTTCGGAGAAGTGACAATTGAGTACGCATGGCGATGACCAGTACAACCGCACAACACCGCATCCTCCCCAGCTCCCCAACCCGCGGGTCAGGGTGACCTTGGGAGGGAAGGGGCTGGGTATGGGTGTCTTGGTTGCCTATGTAGCCTTTAGTACCCTGTTGTCCCTGCAAGCCCCTGAATATGCGCTGATTTTCTTCATCTATGCCGCCATCCCCGCAGCACTCATCGGATCCGTAGTCGGATGGCTGTTAGGACTGGTTCTAAGGCAAGTGCGGAACCAATGGCTCCACGTGGCCGCGTTCTTCGTGGTTGGCACCCTGATCTGCGCACCCTTTGGTGGGCTTTCCAGTTTGGGTACGGTCCTCTTTAGCCTGTCCATCGCAACCGCCGCGGCGATCGGCAGGTTGTCGGCCTGGAGGCTGGTCAAGATCTGCCCACCCACCGCATAACGGCGGCTATGGGGCTAACTCCGCTCACCGCCGTCGGGCGTCCGCGCAGGGAACCCGACGTAACGCGGGACGTTGCCCATGTACTGGCTATACGCCGGACCAAACTCCTTCTGGAGGGCCTTCTCTTCCCACAACGCGCCGAAGTGTTCCACGGCCATGCCCGCGGGCAGGGTTGCAGCCGCCCAGCGCGAGCCCTTGTACACCGCAACCCCTGCGTGGATTAACCACCAGCCCAGGTACATCGGATGCCGGCTCGCGGAGTACGGACCGCTGGTCACCAACGCTTCCGGACGGCCCAAGGCAAAGCTTCCGGTGGTGTGCCGCCGTCGTTCCGCCACCGCCCAAACGGTAATTCCGACGCCGGTCAGCACCAACAGCGTCCCGGCGCTCCTGCGGGCGCGTCGGGCGGACAACGTGGGCAAGGGGTGTATCCGTTGTAGGACCGCGTCCAAGACCAACCCGAGCACCTGCCCGGGTGGCAAAGGGATGCCGGCCGCTTCCCGTTTCACCGCGCCGGCCAGCCGTGCGAGTGGGCTCATGTCCAGAACCATAAACCCGCGAAGGGTGAGGCGCTATGGGAAGTGATAGAGGAACGCGGGAATCCCGGCGGGAGGTGATAGAGCAACGCGGGAAACCCGACGGGAGGTGATAGAGCAACGCGGGAAACCCGACGGGAAGTGATAGAGGAACGGTGGGGGCGCGGAACCGGGGTTTTCCTCTCGGAATCCTAAGGAAGTGTTAGGAAATCCCCTCCGACGTTGGCTGTGCCGTGCATCACCCATAGCTTGGAACATGTCCTCTTCACCCCAAGAGGACCTTTCTTAGTCGACGAAGAGCCATGTGCAAGGAAGCCATGAGCACGAGCTTCATGGACAGAACGAACTCATGCAAGACACGGCTGCCATGTGCGCAGCCGTCCAGGAAGGTTCATTGATGAGCACCCAACAAGCCGCGCCTCTGAGCGAGGCGGCACAGACACGCAAGGCTGTGAGCAACATCCTCAAGGGCTCTGCGGGCAACCTCGTGGAGTGGTTCGACCTCTACGTGTACACCGTTTTTGCCGCGTACTTCCAGTCGCACTTCTTCAACTCCAAGGACGAACTGCAGGCTGGCCTGGAAGCGATGGCGGTCTTCTCGACGTCGTTCCTCATGCGTCCGATCGGCAGCTGGTTCTTCGGCCGCTACGCGGACCGTAAGGGCCGGAAGGCTGCCCTGACGCTGAGCGTGACCCTGATGTCCGCGGGTTCGTTCGCCATTGCGATCCTGCCTACCCAGGACGTCATCGGCCTGTGGGCCATGATCCTCTTGGTCTTCGTCCGCGTGGTCCAAGGCTTTTCCGTCGGCGGCGAGTACGGGACCAGCGCCACGTACATGTCCGAGGCAGCAACGGCCAAGCGTCGCGGCTTCTTCTCCAGCTTCCAGTACGTCACGCTCATCGGCGGCCAGATGCTGGCCCTCCTGGTCCTCGTGATCCTGCAGAACACCATGAGCAAGGAAGACCTGACCGAGTGGGGCTGGCGCATTCCGTTCGCAATCGGCGGCGTTGCAGCACTGGTTGTCCTGTGGCTCCGCCGCTCCATGGAAGAGACCGTCTCCGCCGACCAGATCCGTGCAGCGCACGTCAAGGTTGAGGGCGAGGCCCAGCCGGGCAGCATGAAGCTCCTGTTCACCAAGCACTGGAAGCCGCTGCTGATCTGCATCGGCATCACCCTCGGCGGCACGGTGGCGTTCTATACCTACACCAACTTCATCCTGAAGTTCATGAACGATACCTCCGGCATCGCAAAGACCGACACCTCCGTCATCAACTTCTGGGCACTGTTCATCTTCATGTTGCTGCAGCCCGTCTACGGCATGTTGTCGGACAAGATCGGCCGCAAGCCGCTGCTGATCTGGTTCGGCGTCACCGGTGTCCTGTTCACTTGGCCGCTGCTCTCCACCCTGGCCGGAACCAAGGATCCGTTCGTCGCCTTCCTGCTCATGATGGGCGGCCTCTTGATGGTTGGCGGCTACACGTCCATCAATGCGCTGGTGAAGGCTGAACTCTTCCCGGCATCCATCCGTGCGCTGGGCGTGGGTCTTGGCTACGCGATCGCCAACTCGCTGTTCGGCGGTACGGTCCCGCTGATCGGCGCTGCCCTGCAGAAAGCCGGCCAGGTGGACATGTTCTTCACCTACGTCACGGCGGCCATCTTCATCTCGCTGTTGGTGTACGTCTTCGCCCTCAAGAACAAGAAGGCTACGCACCTCGATACCGAGCAGGGACATGCTTGGGGAAACCGCAAAGACGACGACAAGAAGGACCTCGTCAACGTCTAACACCCCCTCTGAGGCCCGTTCTGCGCCCTTCGCTGAGTGCGAAGGCCGCAGGGCGGGCCTCGCAACGTTAAGCTCAAGTAGCGGAAAACACCCGCCGGGCTACCAGAAGGATCAACAGTGCACGTGCTCATCGTCGAGGACGACGACGCCATGGCGTCGGCACTGGGGGCTGCCGTGACGTCGGCGGGCCACAAACCAACCAGGGTGTCCCGCGGTGAAGATGCACTCCTGGACCACCGCAACCACGAGGTCATCCTCCTGGATCTGGGCCTCCCGGACCTGGACGGGTTGGAAGTGCTCAGGAAGCTCCGCCAAGTCACGCACATCCCCATCCTGATCCTCACGGCGCGCGATGATGAACGCAGCGTGGTCCTGGGCCTGCGCTCGGGTGCGGACGATTACCTGGTCAAGCCGGTCAAGCTGGTGGAGCTGCTCGCCCGGATCGAGGCCGTGACGCGAAGGGCCCGCCGCTCCGGCCAGAGCACACCCCATGAGGTCACCGTGGGGCCGTTGACCGTAGACCTCGACCGCCGCCTCGCCGCCGTCGACGACAGGGAACTCAGCCTCACCGCTACCGAATTCGACCTCCTCAGCCTCTTGGTCCGCAACGCCGGCTCCGTGGTAACCCGTGAGCAGATTCTGGATGCCCTGTGGGGCGACGCCTTCGTGGCGCACTGCCGCTCCTTGGATGTCCACCTGACCGGCCTGAGGTCCAAGCTGCAACTGCCCGGGTTCATCATCAACGTGCGGGGCGTCGGGTATCGCGTGGAGCAGGGATGAAGGTCCGCGTCCTCGGGATCCTCAGTGTCATCGCCGTGCTCATTGTTGTCACGGTTTCCAGCGTCATCCTTACGTCAGCCGCGCGGGAACTGACCCAGGACGTGCAGATCAACCGGGTATCGGCCCTGAACCGTTTTGCCCAGCTCGCCAACGATGCCTCCGCTGATGGCGACACCACCCAGCTCCAGCGCGAAATGGACCGGTACACCGAACTCTATGGCGAAGGCATCCTGATCCGCCTCCAGCAGCAAACCCTGGCCTCCGGCGGTCTGAGCGAGCAAAGACGGGACGTTCAGGATGCCTTGGCCCGGGCCAGCCTCAACCTCAGCGACACCACCATCGGCACGGTCCGGCCCTTCGAATCCGGGACGGAGGTCATCTCGCGCTCTTTTGGAACGGCCAGCCAGGTGCTCGGAGAAGCCGTCCTGGAAGTCAACCTCGACGCGGCCCGGGCGAAACTGCGCGAACGGTGGGTCGTCGTCGGGCTCGCGGCCCTGGTGATGGGTGCGGTGCTGCTGCTGGTCGCTGCCCGCCTCACCGGCTGGGTTTTGCGGCCGGTGCACCGCTTGAGTGAAGCGGTACACCAACTCGAAACCACGGGCAAGACCAGCAAGCTTCCCGAGGCAGGTCCGCCCGAGCTGCGGGAACTGAGCCGATCGTTCTCCGCCATGGCCAACACTGTCAGCGAAAGCATGGAGTCGCAGCGGCAGCTCATCGCGGACACCTCGCACCAGCTGCGCAACCCGGTGGGCGCCCTGCGGCTCAGAATCGACCTGCTGCAGCTTGAACTGCAAAACAGCCCGGCGAAGGCGGCGGCGGCCGGCGTGGTGGACGAACTGGAGCGCGTTGAGGAAATGCTCGACGGCGTGCTGAAGCTGGCGACCGCGGAGCATCGCGCCGTGGCCGGGGCTGCTGCAGCGCAGTCGTCCGAGCATCGGCGGCAAAGCGTCATTGACCCTTTCCCGGTACTCCAAGGCGAGGTGGAAAGGGCGGGCCCCGCGGCACGGTTGGCCGGCTCCACCATTACCTTGGAAGACCACAGCGGGCCCGCGTTGGAGCTCCGGTGCGACCCCGAGGAACTGGCCCAGATGGTGGGTGAGTTGCTGGCCAACGCCATCAAGTACTCCCCCGGTGGTCACATCGCAGTGGCGGCCGAAGCTACTCGGGACGGCCTGGCGATCGAGGTCTCCGACGACGGCCCGGGACTGTACGCTGATCAGCGTCTGGCATCCACCTCGCGGTTTTGGCGCGCGCCTCAACACAGCGGAATTCCCGGCAACGGCTTGGGCCTCACCATCGTGGAACGGCTGGCCGAGGCCAACGGAGGCAAGCTGGTGTTGCGGGAGCGTGTCCCGCACGGGCTGATAGGACGCCTGGAGTTCGGCGGTGGCGCGAATGGCTAGGCCTTTGTCCCGCCGTACCGTGCTCACGTCCGGGCTGATCCTGGGAAGTGCAGGGCTGCTGATGTCCTCCGCTGCCTGCACGCCGGAGCCGAAACCGGAGAAGCTGACGGTGGCTGGTGGCGAATCGGGCGGTTTCTACTTGGAGTTCGCCACCTTGCTCGCAGGTCTGCTGCAACGCGAGGGCGTTGCGGAAACGGCAGAGCCTCTGGTCACTGGCGGAAGCCTTGAGAACATCCGGCGGGTCATGTCCGGCGAGGCGACCTTCGCCGTCGCACTTGCCGACACGGCAGCGCTTCCGGCCCCGGGTCCGGCAGCGCCCGGCCCAAGCCCTGCCGCCACGGGCGCAACCCCGGCCGCTGCGGGCGCAACCCCGGCCGGTACAAGCCTGGTGGCGCTTGGCAAGGTGTACGAGAACTATGTTCATTGCATAGTCCGCGCAGACAGCGGCATCGGGACCTTCGCCGATCTGGCCGGAAAAGTGGTGGGGGTGGGCGAAGCGGGGTCCGGCACTTCCCTGACGGCTCCCCGGATCATCGCTTCCGCCGTGCTTGAACCCGCGCCGCAACAGGTCAACCTAGGCCTCAACCAAGGGCTGTCCGCGCTCCGGGGTGGGTCCATCGACGCCCTCTTCTGGTCCGGCGGGGTCCCCACCGCAGCCATCGCAGCAACAGCCTCGGTGCTGGGAGTCCGGCTCCTGGACCTCTCACTGCACATCGCAGCCCTGCGCACAGAACACGGTGATTACTACGACCGCGTGCTCATACCGGCGGGAACCTACGGCGACGCCCCCGCGATCTGGACGGTGGGCGTAGCCAACCTGCTGTTGTGCCGCAGCGATCTCCCCGATTCCCTGGCGCGGCGTACGGTGCGCCTGCTGGTGGAACGGGCGCAGGACCTTATTCCCACATCAAGCACGGGCGTGCAGTTCCTCAGTCCGGAGACGCTCATCAACACAGCCGGGGTTCCGCTGCACCCGGCCGCGGCCGCTGCGTACAGGTCCCTCCACGGCTAGGAAATCGCGCATCATCAGGAAGCTGGCAAAATGGAAACCATGACTTCTGCCGCTGCCCCTGCCATTGCATTGACCATCGCCGGCTCGGAAGCGACCGGCGGCGCCGGTGCGCAAGCCGACCTCAAGACGTTCCAGGAACTCGGAGTTTTCGGCATCGTCAACCTGACGTGCATCGTTTCGTTCGATCCCAAGGACAACTGGAACCACCGTTTTGTCCCGGTGGACCAGCAAGTGATTGCGGACCAGTTGGAAGCCACGACGGCGGCCTACGGTGCCGCTTCCGGCGCACCTTCGGTGTTGGACACCGTGAAGATCGGCATGTTGGGAAGCCCGGCAACCATCAGCACCGTGGAGAAGGCGCTGTCCGACGGCGCATTCAGCAGCATCATCCTGGACCCGGTCCTGATCTGCAAAGGCCAGGAGCCCGGACACGCGCTGGACACGGACCAGGCCTTGAAGGCGCAGATCCTCCCGCTGGCCACGTTTGTCACACCGAACCATTTCGAGGCCGAATCCCTCTCCGGCCTCACCATCACCGACGAAGAGTCCCTCAAGGCCGCCGCCATCCGCATCCATGAGCTCAGCGGCGCCGCCGTGCTCGCCAAAGGCGGGGTGCGGCTGGAAGGTGCTGACGCCGTCGACGTTTTCTACGACGGCCGGACGCTGGAAGTCCTGCGTGCACCGAAGGTGGGCGAGGTCGCGGTGTCCGGTGCGGGCTGTTCGCTGGCCGCCGCCGTGACGGCGGAGCTGGCCAAGGGTGCGTCGCCGCTCGAGGCGGCCCGTACAGCCAAGGCGTTCGTGACCGAGGGAATCCGCAACCGCGTAGCGTCCGGGGCGCCGTTTGATGCCTTGTGGCAGGGCGGTGCGCTGAGCTAGCGCTGGCCTAGCGGTTGGTAACCTTGCCCATCAGCGACGCGATCGGGCGAAGGAACAGGGGCCGGGCAAGGAACCAGGCCGCAGCCGTGACCACGATGGACGCTGCGAAGACCGCGAAGCCCCACCAACTGTTGGCGTCGTCCGTGGAGGCGTACATGTGGTTGAGGTTCCGCAGGGCACCCGTGGCCAGGACCAACGTCACGTGGACGATCACGAACGCTACGAAGTAGATCATCACCGGGAAGTGGACCTTGCGGGCAGCTTCAATGGGGTAGAACTTGTTGACCGCTGCCTTCTTGGGCCACGCCCCGGACATGCGGATGCCGGTAATGATGGCCAGCGGCGCCGCGATGAAGACCGTGATGAAGTAGGTCAGCAGCTGCAAGGCGTTGTAGTTGACCCAACCGTTTTCCAGCGGCCAGTTCAGCGACGCGTACTGGAGGCCGGCCGAAACCGCGTTCGGGAAGACGTCCCAGCTGGTGGGCACAATCCGCATCCACTGGCCTGTGGCGAACAGCAGCACAATAAAAATCAGGCCGTTGAGCACCCACAGCGCATCCAGCGTCAAGTGGAACCACAGGTCCAGGCTGATCTTGGTGGGAGCGTTCCTGGTCTTGATGAAGCCCTTGTTGTTCCGCGTCCAGTAACCCGGCGGCCGCGTAGTGGTGCGCACCTGCCAACCGGAGCGGATGATCAGGACGATGAAGAACATGTTGAGGAAGTGTTGCCAGCCCAGCCACGCCGGGAGCCCCGTCGGTGCGCCCTCGGGCAGCTCCGAGTGTCCCGGATAGTCCGTCAGGAATTGCTTCACCGGTTCCAGCGTGCGGAGCCACTGTGCCACGAGCACCAGGATCAGCGCGATGACCAAAGCCACCACGGTGACGGCGACGGGCTTGAACCACCTGTTCGACGTGATCCCGGACGACTTGCTTGAAACGGACATCAGGCCGCGTTCCTCTCTGGCTTGTTGGCGTGCGACCAGTTGGCGCTCTCATAGCGATTCAACCAGTTGCTGCCCGACGGCGAAAACGGCGCCTGGCCCGCAGGGCGCCTTGGGCGTTAAAAATCGCAGCATTCGGACACATAGCGCAATACTTATTTTCTAGAACGGACTTCCAGAATTATTTACTGTAATTTGGGGTTGGTCAAGGATTCAGGCTGTCCCGGGGAGGCTCGATGGTTCGGAAAACCTCCGACGCCGCAGTCCATTCCGGCTCCTGGCAGTGGTCCCGGACAGCGACCACCCAACGCAAGCTGCTGGACGCGGCCGCTGCGGTCTTCAGCGAACTGGGCTTCACGGACGCCGGCATCTCGGACATCGTCACGCGGGCCGGGTCCAGTGTCGGAAGCCTCTACCATCACTTCGGTGGCAAGACAGAGCTCTTCCTTGCCGTCTGGGACGACTACCAAAACGAACACGAACGGCTGGTGGCGGCCGCCGTCGCCAAGGCCCGGAAGTCCGGCGAAAACGATCCCTTGGCGCTCTTCGACGTCGGCAGCCGCACGTACTTCGACTACACCTGGAAGCACCGCGCGCTGGAACGCGTCTTCTTTGAGGGCGACGCTCCCCCCGGCTTCGAGGTCCTGCGTCGCGAGCGCGGGCGGGAATGGGTGCGCCAGAATTCGGTCCTTCTCGGAACGGCCGAGGACACTTTGGGCCGCCTCACCGTCGCGGTGATCACCGACATCATCACGGTTGCCGGCCACGAGGTCGCCTTGAGTGCCACCAAGAAGGAAGCGGACGACGTCGTTGATGCTGCGGCAGTCCTGGTGGCGCGGCTGGTTCGTTAGCCGCCGTCCTGCGCCGTGATCGCGGGAAACCGCCGTCCTGCGCCGTGATCGCGGGAAACCGCCAAGGACCCCCGGAAACTTCCAGCGTCACCGCAGGGTTGCCGCGAACTCGCCGGAGTCCCGTTAGCGCGCGGAGGCCCCGCTCAACGCGCGGAGTGCGCCGCCAGGAAGCTGTACACCTCGGTCTCATCCACGCCCGGGAACGCGCCCGGGGGCATCGCGGCCAGCAGGTGCGAATGGGCCCGGGCGGACGGCCAGGCGTTGCCGGCCCACTCGTTGGCCAGTTCGGCCGGTGGCCGCTTGCAGCAGTTCGGATCCGGGCAATTGGAGGTGGCCCTGGCCGTGGTCTCCCGCCCGCGGAACCACTTCACGTGCTGGTAAGGCACCCCGATGCTGAGCGAAAACTCGCCGGCGGCGGAACGCTCGGTCCGCGCCGTGCACCAGTACGTGCCGGAGGGAGTGTCCGTGTACTGGCTGTAGGCGCTGAACTTGTCCGGTACGTCGAACACCGCTCGGGACGTCCACGCCTTGCACGACGGCTGCCCCTCAATGGCGCCGGTGTGGTCCTGCGGGAAGGCGACGCCGTCGTTCTCGTAGGCCTTGTAGATGATCCCGGACTGGTGGGTTTTCTGGAAGTGGGTGGTGATGCCCAGGTGTTGGGTCGCCAGGTTGGTGAAACGGTGGGCCGCAGTTTCGTAGGACACCGCGAAAGCGTCCCGGATGTCCTCCACGGCGATCTCCTTGGCGGCCTTGGCCTTCAGCAGGAAATCCAACGTTGCCTGCTCCGGCAGCAGCAATGCCGCCGCAAAGTAGTTGGTGGCCACTCTCTGCGCCAGGAAGTCACCGTAGTTCTTGGGAGTCCCGTGCCCCAGGACGTAGTGCCCCAGCGCCTGCAGCAGGACCGACCGGGGATCGTGGTCCTGCCGCTGGTTCTGCGTTAGGTAAATTCTGCGGTTCTTCAAATCGGTCACGGACCGGGTGGAATGCGGCAGGTCGCTGACGTGGTGCAGTGAGAATCCAAGGTTCTCGGCGATGTCCGCGATGACGTGCTGGCTCAACGGCCCGGAGGTGTAGCCCACGCCCTTGAGGACCTTCTGCGCCTCGGCCTCGTACTCGGGGAAATAGTTACCGCGCTCGCGCATCATGGCACGCAACTCGCCGTTCGCGCGGCGGGCTTCTTCCGGCGTCGCGGCTTGCTCGTTGAGCTTGCGTTCGAGTTCCTGAAGCAGCCCGACCTGCGCCTCCAGAACCTCCAACGGAAGCCGCGAACTGATGCGGATTTTTGGCAGGTTCAAGGACTCGTACAGCGGTCCGCGCTGGTACCGCTCCAGCTCGATTTCCAGGGCGGCGCGGCGGCTTGGCGGCTCAGCTCCGAGCAGTTGGTCGATGCTCACGTTCAACGCGGAGGCAAGGTGTTGCAGCAGCCCCAGCTTGGGCTCGCGTTTGCCGTTTTCGATCAGGCTCAGTTGGCTCGGCGCGGTCCCGACGGCGGCACTCAGGTCATCGAGCGTCAGGCCGGCTTGCTTGCGCAGGTGGCGCACGCGGCGGCCAAGGCTGATCACGTCCAGTTCGGGGGACGTAGGGGACGACGACGGCGACGCGACTTCGCGGCTCCAGCTCACAGGCGACATTTCTTGAGAATACGCGAAGAACTGCATTTCTTTCCAGAGGATTTATCTAGAAAGAGCTTGGAAAGTGCAGAAAAGTAGTTCTCACGAAAAGAAATACAGACCCCGGGTGAGCCGGCCGAAGCAGCAAGGACGCAGCGGAGGCCGGCCCGGGAGCCGCTTGGATACGAGGAGACATGCAATGACCGCATCGTTTGAACCAGAGTTGACCGCTGAGCAGCAGGCCGCGGCGCTGGAACTTGAATGGTCCGCCAACCCGCGCTGGGAGGGCGTCACCCGTGATTACTCGGCTGCCGACGTCGTCCGCCTCCGTGGTCGCGTCTCCGAAGAGCACACCCTGGCCCGCCGCGGTTCGGAAAAGCTCTGGAAGCAGCTCACCGAGGAAGCACCCACCGGCGGCTACACCAACGCCCTCGGCGCCCTGACCGGCAACCAGGCAGTACAGCAGGTCAAGGCAGGCCTGCGCGCCATCTACCTTTCGGGTTGGCAGGTCGCCGCTGACGCCAACCTCTCCGGTCACACCTACCCGGATCAGTCGCTCTACCCGGCCAACTCGGTTCCGCAGGTTGTGCGCCGGATCAACAACGCGCTGCTGCGTGCCGACCAGATCGAGTACGCCGAGGGCATCAAGACTGTTGAGGACTGGCTGGTCCCGATCGTGGCCGACGCCGAGGCCGGTTTCGGTGGCCCGCTGAACGCCTACGAACTCATGAAATCCATGATTACCGCAGGCGCCTCGGGTGTTCACTGGGAGGACCAGCTCGCTTCGGAGAAGAAGTGCGGCCACCTCGGCGGCAAGGTCCTGATCCCCACCCAGCAGCACATCCGGACCCTCAACGCAGCCCGCCTGGCTGCCGACGTCGCCGGCACCCCCACGGTGGTCATCGCCCGCACCGACGCCGAGGCCGCAACCCTGATCACCTCCGATGTTGACGAACGCGACCGCGAATTCATCACCGGAGAACGCACGGCCGAGGGCTTCTACAAGGTCCGCAACGGCATCGAGCCCTGCATCGCCCGTGCCAAGGCCTACGCTCCGTACTCCGACCTGATCTGGATGGAGACGGGCACCCCGGACCTGGAACTGGCCCGCAAGTTCGCCGAAGCCGTCAAGGCCGAGTACCCGGACCAGATGCTTTCCTACAACTGCTCGCCGTCGTTCAACTGGCGTAAGCACCTGGACGACGCCACCATAGCCAAGTTCCAGCGCGAACTCGGCGCCATGGGCTTCACGTTCCAGTTCATCACCCTGGCCGGCTTCCACGCCCTGAACTACTCGATGTTCGACCTCGCCCACGGCTACGCCCGCGAAGGCATGAGCGCCTACGTCGAGCTCCAGGAAAAGGAATTCGCCTCCGAATCCCGCGGCTACACCGCTACCAAGCACCAGCGCGAAGTCGGCACCGGCTACTTCGACGACATCGCCACAGCGCTCAACCCGAACGCTTCCACCCTCGCCTTGGTCGGATCGACCGAAGAAGGCCAATTCCACTAATCCCCAGCCGCCCCCTCCGCTCGCAAGCTCGCGAGGGAACCCGGCGGCCGTGGGCCCACTTTCCCAACTAGATGGCAGTAGTGGTTGTTCTGAACGTTCAGAACAACCACTACCGCCAGTCAGTTGGTTCCTGAAGGGACAACTCCAATGAACAGCTTCACCGACAACTTCACCATCAACGGCATCACTTTGACTGCGCAGCCCATTTGCCGGCAGGGCGAGGTCCTGACTCCGGACGCGCTTGAGTTTGTCGGCAAGCTGCACCGGGCCACCGCCGAGCGCCGGCACGAACTCATGCAGGCACGGCACGCACGCCGCAACGCAATCTCCTCCGGCCAGGATCCGCGCTTCCTGCCGCAGACCGAGGGCATCCGGAATGACCCGTCGTGGCGGGTGGCTCCCCCGGCCCCGGGCCTGGAGGACCGTCGCGTGGAGATCACGGGTCCTGTGGATAAGAAGATGACCATCAACGCCCTGAACTCGGGGGCGAAGGTGTGGCTGGCGGACATGGAAGACTCCTCCACTCCGACGTGGCGCAACGTCATCCAGGGCCAGCTCAACCTGACTGACGCTTTGGAGCGCCGGATCGACTTCACAACCCCCGAAGGCAAGGAATACAAGCTCAAGGCCGCCGAGGACCTGCCCACCATCGTGGTCCGGCCCCGTGGCTGGCACCTGCCGGAGAAGCACATGCTGATCGATGGCAAGCCGATCGCCGGCGGCATCGTGGACTTCGGGCTGTACTTCTTCCACAACGCCCGCCGCCTCCTGGCCCAGGGCAAGGGCCCTTACTTCTACCTGCCCAAGATCGAGAACCACCTCGAAGCACGGCTCTGGAACGACATCTTCATCCTGGCCCAGGACCTGCTGGGCATCCCGCAAGGAACCATCCGGGCCACGGTGCTGATCGAAACCATCACCGCCGCGTTCGAAATGGAGGAGATCCTCTACGAACTCCGCGACCACGCGTCCGGTCTCAACGCCGGCCGGTGGGACTACATCTTCTCCCTGATCAAGAACTTCCGTACCCGCGGGCCGCGTTTCGTCCTGCCGGACCGCGGGCAGGTGACCATGACCCAGCCGTTCATGCGCGCCTACACCGAACAGCTGGTCCGGGCCTGCCACCGCCGCGGCGCCATGGCAATCGGGGGCATGGCGGCAGCAGTACCGAACCGCAAGGACGAGGCAGCCAACACCGCGTCCTTCGAGAAGGTCCGTGCGGATAAGACCCGCGAAGCCAACGACGGTTTTGACGGTTCCTGGGTGGCCCATCCGGACCTGGTACCGGTGTGCCGCGAAGTCTTCGACTCGGTGCTCGGCGAGGCGCCCAACCAGCTCACCAAGAGCCGCGAAGACGTGACCCCGGATGACCGCGCCTTGATCGACATCGCCAGCACCCAGGGCACCATCACCGAGGCCGGCATCCGCCAGAACATCGAGGTGGGCATCCGCTACATCGAGTCCTGGCTCCGGGGCAACGGCGCAGTGGCCATCCACAACCTCATGGAAGACGCCGCCACTGCCGAGATCTCCCGCTCCCAGCTCTGGCAGTGGATCCACTCCCACGCCATCACCGAACACGGCGATATCATCTCCCGCGAATGGGTCCAGGACATGCTGGATGAGGAATTCGCCCGCCTGGAACGCTTCGACGGAGACCGCTTCGCAGACGCCCGCAGCATCTTCGAAGAAGTCACCCTCACGGAAGAGTTCCCCACGTTCCTGACCATCCCGGCGTACGCCCGCTACCTCACCGAGGCCCGGGAAGAAGCGACGGCTGAAGAACTCGTCGCCGCCTAGGAGCAGCAACGCCTGGGAACGACAAACCGAAAGCCCCGACGCTGGGCTGCCTGCACTCTTCGCAACAAGTGACCCCGAAGGCCGGGGAGGCAGCCCAGCACCGGAAAAACCACCCATCTGGGTCGCAGTTAAGCACGTTTTGAGGGCTCAGAACGTGCTTAACTGCGACCCAGTTGGGCTAAGGCTGGCGGGCGACCCAGCGCACCGACAGCGTGGTGCACACACAGAACGCGAGGACCGAGCCGAGGATGACCAGCAGCGGCGCGGTCCACCCTGCGGACACGTCATGGACGTAGCCAACGATTGTGGGAGCAAGCGCGGCAAAGCAGTAGCCAACGCCCTGCACGACGGCGGACATCTTGCCGGCCGAGGCCTGGTCGCGGGCGAACCTGATGACGGCAATGAAGATCACCGTGATGCCGCCACCCTGGGCTACTCCGCCTATCGAGGACCAGAGCCACCACAGCTGCGGGGCCAGCAGCAGGCCCACGGGAACGCTCAGCCACAGCGCGCTCAAGGTGACCGCGACCGTCGTCGTACTGGTGAAGCGGGCCAGGAGCGGAACGCCCAGGCCGCCCACAATCGCGAAGATCTGGAACAGCGAGGACCCTGCGCCGGCCTCGGCGGTACCCATCCCGAGTTCATCCGACAGGAAGCTGGGCAGCCACGCCGTGACGCCGTAATAGGAGAACGCCTGCCCGGCGAAGCCAACAGTCAGCCCGGCTATCAGCCATCGGACGCCGGCCACCCGTCCGGAACCCGACGGCGGAGCAGCGGGCACGGGCGCCGGAACCAGGGCGCGGCGGACACCAACGGTAGGAATCCAAAACACGATCGCCGCCAGCGCCAGCAGGGCGCTGGCGGCGAGGGACAACCGCCAGCCCAGCAGATCCGCGAGCGGCGCAGTGATCACGGACGTCAGGAACGAGCCGATGTTCAACGCCGCGGTGTAGACGCCCATGGCCGTGGCTTGCCTGCGTGGGGCGAAGTCGCGACGGATGATCAAGGGCACTGCGATGTTGCCGATGGTGATGGCGACGCCGATGAGCACCGTACCCACCATCACGGGCACGCCTCCCCCGCTGGAGCGCACCACAACGCCGGCCAGCACTCCCAGCAGGGTAAGCATGACGGCGAATTCGGCCCCGAAGCGCCGTCCGGCGAGGGATGCCAGTGGGGATGCGAGCGAGAAGCACAGCACGGGAATGCCGGTCAGCAAGCCCAACTCGACCGGCGAGAATCCAAGGTCCATGCGCAGCGAGTCCACCACCGGCGCAACGGCAACGAACGGCCCGCGCATGTTGAGGGCGATGAGTCCGATGCAGGCAAGGATCAACCAACCGCGCGGAACTTTGGCAAGCAATTGGTTCACGGAACGGGCCGCAGGATCTCAGGAAACGTTTTCATCAGTTTCATTGCTATCACGGCGCCGCCCAGCCCCGAAAAAAGACGGCTCAGCCGGTTGCCTGCAGCGTGGCTTCGATCACCGCGGGAGACAGGACATACTGGGTAACCATCTGGCTCGCGCCCAGGATGGCAGCGCGGTCCCCGGCCATGGAGATGCCGATCCGCAGGTGGGTGGTGGCCAGCGGCAGGGAACGCCTGTACACGACCTCGCGGATACCGGCCACGAGATGTTCCCCGGCCTCGCCGACGCTGCCGCCGATCACGATCATGGACGGGTTCAGCAGGTTGACCACCGTGGCCAGGACATCCCCGACGTCTCGCCCCGCCTGCCGCAGGGCCTGGATCGCTTGCAGGTTCCCCTCACCGACCAGCCGCAACACATCGGCGCCGGTTGACGCGTCCAGACCAAGTTCGTGGAGTTGGCGCGCGACGGCGGGACCTGAGGCCAGCGCTTCGAGGCACCCGTAGTTGCCGCAACGGCACAGCACCTCGTCGCCGCGGGGTACGCGGACGTGGCCCAGGTCCCCGGCGGTTCCGTTGGCGCCGCGCTGCAGCTCTCCGCTGCTGATGATGCCGGCACCGATGCCCGTGGCCACCTTGATGAACAGGAAGTTCTCGTGCTCCGGCCAGTAAGCGGTCCGTTCGCCGAGCGCCATGATGTTCACGTCGTTGTCCACCAAAACCGGGACAGGCAGCGAGCGCTGGACGTAAGGGACGACGTCGAACCCGTCCCAACCCGGCATGATCGGCGGCTTCACCGGCCGGCCGGTGTCGTGTTCCACGGGTCCGGGCAAGCCAATGCCCATGCCGGCGAGGTCGCCCATTTCCCGTCCTGCCTCGGCGAGCAGTTCCTTGCCTGCGGCTATGACGCGCCCGAGCACGATGTCCGGGCCGTCGGAGACGTCTTGCTTGAGCCGCTGCTCGGCGAGGATTTTCCCTCCGAGGTCCGTGACCGCAACAATCACGTGCGTGGCGCCGACGTCGACAGCCAGGACCACGCGGGCGGCCGGGTTGAAGGCAAAGCGCGACGGCGGGCGCCCGCCACTGGAGCTTGCCTCGCCCGCGGGTCCTACGAGCCCGGAGCTGATGAGTGCGTCGATGCGGGACGCAACGGTGGAGCGCGCGAGTCCGGTGGTCAGCGCGAGTTCGGCGCGGGTGCGGGCCTGCCCGTCACGGAGCAGCTGGAAGAGGTCACCAGCGCGGGAAAGACTTCCGGCCTCCGGCGCAGAGGGCTCTTTTCCGGCGTCGTTCGCGGGGGCTGAAGTCATGAATCAGTGATAGCACGGATGGTTATGCGTGTCACGCGGCAAAAGAACGCCGACGTATTTTCAACTTTTGCTTGACGCTCGGCAAAAGTCCCCCTAGGTTGTGAGGTACAGCACATCACGACCGCAAATGGTGGTTATCACCAGGGTCGATCTGCGCTCAAACCACAACGACGAGGAGAGACAGTGTCATACTCGATCCAGCTCTACACGGTCCGGAAGGCCCTGGAAGAGGATCTTGCTGGAACCATCCAACGTTTGGCTGACATCGGGTTCACCATGGTGGAGCCCTACCGGTTCGTTGCCAAGGCAGCGGAACTCAAGAAAGCACTTGCCGAAAACAACCTCACTGCACCCTCCGGGCACGCTCCCCTGCTGAGCGATGACCAGGACGCCATCTTCGAAGCGGCCCGGCAGCTGGGAATCGGCACCGTGATCGATCCGCACGTTCCGATCGAGCGCTGGAACAGCATCGAAGACATCAAAGCCACCGCAGAACAGCTCAACGCGGCCGCGGCCAAAGGCGCGGAATACGGCGTCCGCGTGGGCTATCACAACCACTGGTGGGAAGTTGAGTCCGTCATTGACGGAAAAACCGTCATTGAACACCTTGCCGACAACCTCGCTCCCGAAGTGGTCCTGGAACTGGACACGTACTGGGCCGCAGTGGGCGGACAGGATCCGGCCGAACTCCTGGCCAAACTCGGTGACCGCGTGAAGTTCATCCACATCAAGGACGGTCCCGTCACCTCCGACCCCTCCAGCCAACTGGCGGTCGGCGACGGAAAGATGCCCATCTGGGACGTCCTCGCAGCAGCAGGTTCCCTGGAAGCCGGCGTTGTTGAACTCGACGACTTCCAGGGCGACATGTTCGAGGCCGTCCGCGACAGCTACAACTACCTCAGCGCAGGAAAGGTCTCCGCATGAGCCACGCCGCAGGAGCAGCGTTCGGTCCACTGGGTTCAGGTCCCGTGGGAGTCGGCATCATCGGTGCCGGCGTCATCAGCAAGCAGTACCTGGACAACCTCACCAGCTTCCCCGATGTACGGGTCCTCGCCATCGGCGACCTGTTCGAGGAAGCAGCGGCAGCCCGGGCTGCCGAATACGGAATTCCCGCCCACGGAGGTGTGGACGCCGTCCTCGGCCATCCTGAGGTCGAAATCGTCATCAACCTGACCATTCCTGCTGCCCACGTCGAGGTGGCTACCCTCGCCGTCAACGCCGGCAAGCACGTGTGGAGCGAGAAGCCCTTCTCCTTGGACCGGGAAAGCGGGCTTGGCCTGCTGAAGGCCGCGGACGCTGCCGGTGTACGCCTTGGCTGTGCTCCCGACACCTTCCTCGGTGCCGGGCTGCAGACGGCGCGGCGGATGATCGAGCGCGGAGACATCGGCACCCCGCTGACCGCCCTGACCCTGATGCAGTCACCGGGACCTGAGTCATGGCAGCCCAACCCGGCCTTCCTCTTCCAGGACGGCGCCGGACCCCTCTTCGACATCGGCCCTTACTACCTCACAACGCTGGTGCAGACCTTCGGCAGCATCCGCCGCGTGGCCGCCTTCGGATCCAAGTCCCGCGAATCGCGCATCATCGGTTCCGGGCCCAGGGCCGGGGAAAGCTTCGAGGTCACGGTCCCCACGCATGTCAGCTCCATCCTCGAGTTCGAGGGCGGCGAGTCCGCCCAGAGCATTTTCAGCTTCGACTCACCGCTGAAACGCGCCGGGTTCGTCGAGATCACGGGCACCGAAGCCACCATCGCCTTCCCGGACCCGAACATGTTCGACGGCGACGTCAGGATTTGCACCCTTGGCTCTGACGACTGGACGGTAGTGCCCTCCGTGGGTTCCACCGCCAGCCGGGGTGCGGGAGTTTTGGAGATGGCCCGGGCAATCCGTGAAGGCCGTCCCCACCGGGCCCAGGGTGAACTCGCGTTCCACATCCTGGACACCATGGCTTCCATCTCGGAGTCGATCGATAACCGCGCCTTTGTGGATGTGGAAAGTTCCGCAGCCAAGGTACCGGCCCTCCCCGAGGACTGGGACCCCACCGCAGCAACCCTTTCGGCCTGATCCCATCCCCTCAGGCAACTCGACGACGAGAAAACCGGAGCAACAATGAAGAACCCCCTGAAAGTCCTATCGGCGCTGACGGCCACGGCCGCGCTCGCATTGGGCATGACCGCGTGTGGCGGCGGAGATAATACGCAGGCCTCCTCCGACACCATCACGTACTGGGCGTCGGACCAGGGCAACAGCCTTGACGACACCGCAGCAAAGCTGAAGCCCAGCCTGGACCGCTTCACGGAGAAGACAGGAGTCAAGGTCAAGCTGGAAGTCATCGGCTGGACCGACCTTTACAACCGCATCCTGACGGCTGTCACCAGCGGCGACGGTCCGGATGTCCTCAATATCGGCAACACGTGGGCCGTGACGCTGCAGGAGACGGGTGCTTTCGAGCCCGTGGAAGGTGAGCTCCTGGACGCGATCGGCGGCAAGGACCGCTTCCTGCAGACCAGCTGGTCCACCGGTGGAGCCGAGGGCAAGACGCCCACGTCCATCCCGCTCTACGGCTTGGCGTACAACATGTACTACAACACGAAGATGTTCAAGGAAGCAGGCATCGAAAAGCCTCCTGTGACCTGGGAAGAATTTGTCGCTGACGCCAAGAAGCTGACCAAGGACACCAACGGCGACGGCAAGCCGGACCAGTGGGGCTTCACCGCTGCCGGCGCATCTGTTTCCGCCAACTCCCACCAGGCCTTTATCCGCGGCCTGCAGAACGGCGGCACGCTCTTCGACAAGGACGGCAAGCCGACGTTCGACAGCGATCCGCAGGTGGCTGGTGTCAAGCAGTGGGTCGACCTGATGGCAGTGGACAAGGTGATGTCGCCGTCGGACGCCGAACTTAGCCAGGGCGCCCAGAAGGTGGACAACCTCATCAACGGCAAGGCAGCCATGATGTTCGACCAGAGCCCGCTGAAGAACTTCGCCGCACGCGACTTCAAGGACTGGGGCGTAGCCCCCGTCCCCATGATGACCGCCGACGCGACGGGCGACCGCGCCACCCAAAGCCACGTGGCCGGTATCAACCTGAGTGTGTTCAAGAACAGCAAGAACAAGGCGAACGCCATCAAGCTTGCCGCGTTCCTGACCAGCGATGAGGAGCAGGTTGCCCTGAACAAGGCATACTCCTCCCTGCCGGTGGTGACCGAAGCCTCCAAGGACGCTGCGTTCCAGACCGAGGAGGTCAAGGCCAAGAACGATGCCCTGGCCAACCACTCCCTGCCCATGCCGCTGATCGCGAAGGAAGGGCAGATGGAGACCCTCACGGGTACCGCGATCAAGAACCTCTTTGCCAAGGCAGCAACCGGAACTGTTTCCGAAGACGACATCAAGGCGGCCCTGAAGGACGCCAACAACCAGATGGCCGCGGCCCAGTAACGACGCCTCGCGGGCGGGGGCACCACTGCCGGTGGTGCCCCCGCTCCGGCAAAGGAGTTTCGATGTCCCACTCAACGCTGGACAGCGGCAAGACCGCTGCAGGCAGCACCAACGCTGCCAATCCTGAGCCCGGCGGGCCAGCCACCGCCGCGCCTGCGCCCCGGAAGCGGCGCCGTTCCTTCCTCCCCTACGGCCTGATCGCCCCGGCCGCCCTCCTTGAACTCCTGATCCACATCGGCCCCATGCTCCTGGGTGTCTGGATCGCTTTCATCTCCCTGACCCAGCTGAACCTGACCAACTGGCTCAACGCCCCGTTCGTCGGCCTGCAGAACTTCATCAACGGCCTGAACCCGGAAAGCACCATTGGTCAGGCCTTCTTCAGCACCGTGGGCCGCACCCTGGGCTACACCATCCTGGTGGTGGGCTTCTCCTGGGTCCTGGGCATGGCCGGCGCAGTGTTCCTCTCCTCCAATTTCAAGGGCCGCGCCATCCTGCGGACCTTCTTCCTGGTCCCCTACGCCCTTCCTGCGTACGTCGGAACCATCGCCTGGGCCTTCATGTTCAACCAGCGCGACGGTGCCGTGAACCAGATCCTGGTGGACACACTCCACCTCTTCGGCGACGAACGGCCCTTCTGGCTCCTGGGTGAAAACTCCTTCGGCGCCATGGTGATCGTCAACGTCTGGCAGCTGTGGCCTTTCGCGTTCCTGATGCTCATGGCCGCCCTGCAAAACGTGCCCAACGACGTCTACGAGGCAGCAGCCATTGACGGCGCAACCCTGTGGCAGCAGTTCCGCACCATCACCCTGCCCATGGTGCGCCCGGCCAACGGCGTGCTCCTCATGGTGATGTCGCTGTGGACCTTCAACCAGTTCAACATTCCGTTCGTCCTCTTCGGTGCCACGTCGCCGAAGGAAGCCACACTCATCTCGCCGCTGATCTACCAGAACTCGTTCGGCAGCTGGAACTTCGGCCTGGGCGGAGCCATGAGCGTCCTGCTGCTGATCGCCCTGTTCATCGCTTCTGTCTTCTACATCCGCATGGTGCTGCCCAAGGGAGCCGACAATGATTGAGACCCGCAACTTCCGGATCCTGAGGAACGTGGTCCTGACCATCCTGTCCCTCTGGGTCGCCGTACCGCTGTTCGTCGTAGTGTCCACCTCCTTGAAGCCGCTGAAGGACGTTTCCGGCCTTTTCCAGTGGATCCCCCGCGAAATCACGCTCGCTCCGTACTTTGATATCTGGACCACCGTGCCGTTGGCCAAGTACTTCCAGAACAGCCTCATCATCACCATCGCCGCCACTGCGTTCTCCGTAACAGTCGCTGTGTTGGCGGCCTACGCGATCGCGAGGCTGCCGTTCAAGGGCAAGCGCGTTTTCAGCCTGACCGTCCTGTCCACCCAGATGTTCCCCGGCATCCTGTTCCTGCTCCCGCTGTACCTGATCTTCACCCAGATCCGGAACATCACCGGACTGCAGCTCCAGGGTTCCTACCTCGGGTTGATCATCACCTACATGACGTTCACCCTGCCGTTCGCCATCTGGATGCTCAGCGGGTACTTTGCTTCCATTCCCAAGGAGTTGGAGGAAGCATCCATGATCGACGGCACGGGAAGGATGGGCGCGCTGTTCCGCGTGATCCTTCCGGTGGCCAAGCCGGGCATCATCGCCGTCGCGGTCTACTCATTCATTTCGGCATGGGGCGAAGTCTTGTTCGCCTCGGTCCTGACCAATGAGGCCACCAAGACGCTGTCCCTCGGTTTGAAGGCCTATGCCAGCGAATCCGACGTGTTCTGGAACCAGCTCATGGCCGCATCGGTCGTGGTCAGCCTGCCGGTCCTCATCGGATTCATCCTGGTCCAGCGGCACCTGGTGGCCGGCCTCTCAGCGGGCGCCGTCAAGTAGCAACGACCATCTCCGGGGCCGGGAGTCCTCCCGGCCATCCGGCCCTTCTTTAGGAGCATCACAATGAACACGGCGCATACGCCAGCGCTGTCGCAGGACAGCAGCACAGCCCGCCCCCTGGGCGTGGCCGCCATCGGTTACGCCTTCATGGGGAAGGCCCACTCGAATGCATGGCGGAATGTGGCCAGTTTCTTCGACGTCCCGGCCTTTGAGCAGAAAGTGCTCGTGGGCCGGGACGCAACCCAGGTGGCCGAAGCCGCCGCCAAGTACGGCTGGGCCGAATCGGCGACCGATTGGCGTGAAGTCATTGAGCGGGACGACATCCACGTCATCGACATCTGCGCCCCCGGCTGGATGCACGCTGAAATCGCCGTCGCCGCCCTCGAAGCCGGCAAACACGTCCTGGTCGAAAAACCCCTCGCCAATACCCTCGCCGAGGCCGAACTCATGACCGCCGCCGCAGCGAAGGCCCGCGCCCGGGGCGTGCAGTCCATGATCGGCTTCAACTACCGGCGCGTCCCCGCACTGGCCCTGGCCCGGGAGCTGATAGTGGAGGGCCGGCTCGGCACTGTCCGCCACGTCCGCGCCGCCTACCTCCAGGACTGGCTTTCCGACGCCGAATCCCCCATGACGTGGCGGCTCCGCAAGGAGACAGCGGGCTCGGGAGCGCTCGGGGACATCGCCTCCCACGCGATCGACCAGGTCCTCTTCCTCCTCGGCGACGCCGTCACCGAGGTCACCGGCCGCCTCCAGACGTTCGTTGACCACCGCCCCGGCGAGGCAGGACTGGAAGAAGTAACGGTCGACGACGCCGCTTGGGCCACGCTGACCCTCACCTCCGGAGCAATCGCCTCCGTGGAAGTCTCCCGTGTAGCCACGGGACAAAAGAACTCCCTCAAACTTGAGATCTATGGCGACAAGGGCACCATCCTGTTCGACCTCGAAGCCCTCAACGAGCTCGGCTTCCTGGACGCCACCGTTCCCGTGCGGGAACAGGGTTTCCGGCGGATCCTGGTCAACGAACCCGAACACCCGTACCTTGAGGCATGGTGGCCGCAAGGACACATCATCGGGTGGGAACACACCTTCACCCACCAGGTCCGCGATTTCCTCCTGGCCATCCAGGACGGAACCCAACCGTCGCCGTCGTTCGAGGAGGGTCTGAACGTCCAGCACGTCCTGGCCGCTATCGAAGAGTCCGCAGCCGCCAAAAGCTCATTGATCCAACTGTCCAGCACCACCGAAGGAGCCTGACCATGCCCCGCCCGTACACCCTGTTCACCGGCCAGTGGGCCGACCTCCCCCTCGAGGAAGTCGCCAAGCTTGCCTCGGGCTGGGGCTATGACGGCTTGGAAATCGCCGTCTCCGGAGACCACCTGGACGCCTGGCGCTGGGATGAACCCGGCTACGTCGAATCCAAGCTCGAACTCCTGGACAAATACAACCTCAAAGTCTGGGCCATCTCCAACCACCTCAAAGGCCAAGCCGTCTGCGATGACCCCATCGACTTCCGCCACGAAGCAATCGTCGGCTCGCGTGTGTGGGGCGACGGGGACCCCGAAGGCGTCCGCCAACGCGCCGCCGAAGAAATGAAACACACCGCCCGCCTCGCCAAGGCTTTGGGCGTGGACACCGTAGTGGGGTTCACCGGCTCCTCCATCTGGCAGTACGTGGCCATGTTCCCGCCCGTCCCCGAAAAAGTCATCGACGCCGGCTACCAGGACTTCGCCGACCGCTGGAACCCTATCCTGGACGTCTTCGACGAAAACGGCGTCCGATTCGCCCACGAAGTCCACCCGTCCGAGATCGCCTACGACTACTGGACCACTCAGCGCACGTTGGAGGCGATCGGGCACCGGGAGGCGTTCGGCCTGAACTGGGACCCCTCCCACATGATGTGGCAAGGCATCGATCCCGTCTCCTTCATCTGGGACTTCAAGGACCGGATCTACCACGTGGACTGCAAGGACACGAAGGTCCGCCAAACCGGCCGTAACACGGTCCTGGGCTCCCACCTCGCGTGGGGCGACCCCCGCCGCGGTTGGGACTTCGTCTCCGCCGGACGCGGCGACGTGCCCTGGGAAGCATCTTTCCGTGCCCTGTCCGCGATCGGCTACAACGGCCCGATCAGTATCGAATGGGAAGACGCGGGCATGGACCGCCTCCACGGCGCCCCCGAAGCCCTCGCAGCCCTGAAAAAGTTCGACTTCCCCGCCTCGCAAACCTCTTTCGACGCAGCGTTCAACCAAGGCTAGGAAGAGAGGGGCGGGCGTGACCGTCACCGTGAAAACGGCGTCATGCCCGCCCCTCTTTAGGCCAGCAGCCTTTGGCAAGCAGCAAGGGGTGCTTCACGCGCCCTATTCCACAGTGACCATGACTGAGGGCCAGCCGGAGGCTCCATCCGGTACGGGATCGGCGCGTTTGTCTGTCTGCACTTCGCCGGTGCCGTCCGTCGCGCGGGCCCTGACATAGTGGTTGCCGGGCGTTGCGTCCCACTCGTACGACCACTGCCTCCACGTGATGGTGGACGCTTCGTCCGACAGCGTGGCTTCCACCCAGTCGCCGTCGTCTATCTGCACCTCCACTCTGGTGATGCCCCGGGTTTGGGCCCAGGCGGAGCCACCGACAGCGACCTTCCCGGCCGGCAGTTTCGCAAAGGACGCCGGGACGTCCACCCTCGCCATGGTCTTGATAGGTCCCCGCTCGGACCACCCCCGCTCGGTCCAGTAGGCCTTGCTGTCTGCGAAGCGGGTGACTTCCAGGTCGACGACCCACTTGGTTGCGGAGACAAAGCCGTACAGTCCTGGAACCACCATGCGCACCGGGTAGCCGTGTTCGAGGGGCAGGGGTTCGCCGTTCATGCCGATGGCCAGCATCGCATCCCGGCCAGCCTCCTGCAGGACTTCCAACGGAGTGGAGGCGCTGAACCCGTCAATGGAGCGGGACAGGACCATGTCCGCGCCCTCCTTCGGGCGGGCCTTGGCCAGGACATCGCGCAGGGGCATCCCCAGCCATTTCGCGTTACCGACCAATTTTCCGCCCACCGGGTTGGAGACGCAGGTGAGCGTGACGTGCGATTCGATCAGCTCCGCGTCGAGCAGGTCCTGGAAAGTCAGCGTGATCTCCTCTTCGACCATCCCATGGACCCGGAGTTCCCAGTCCTCAACGTTGATTTCGGGAACGCTCAAGGCTGTATCGATCCGGTAGAAATCCTTGTTTGGCGTCAACCATGGCAACACACCCTTCACCGGCGACTGGACATTCGCCGGTACGGGGGCAGCTGGCCTGGAGGGCACAGGAAGCCTTAGTGCATCCCGGGCCTGGGCGATGTTATTCCGGGCCGTGCTCAGCAACCGGCCACCGGTAGCAGCGATACCGGCCGCCGCCGCCGTCACACCGGCAGCGGCAAGGAAGCGACGGCGGCTGGTGACGCGGCCGCCGTCGGGAGTGTCGGCGTCGGTTGCCATATCCGCCGGGATTTCCGGCCAAGCCTTCAACCGCCACACCGGCAGGAGAAGCAGGCGCAGGACCGCCAGCCCGGCAAAAGTTCCTGCAATGGATGGAATAGCGTCCGCGGGTTGCACCCCGGCCCGCGTTAGGACACAGGCCACGATCACGGCACCCATGAACAGCACGCCCAGGACCCCCAACGCCCACTTCCGGTAGGCAACCACACCCAACACACACGCCAGAACCGCAATAGTCAGGCCCATCCCAACCAAGAGAGCGGCCTTGTCATTGGTACCGAACGTTGCGATCGCGAAATCCTTCAACCACGGCGGCGTGAAATCAATGAAGGTGGCCCCCAGAGCAAACAACGGCGTTGCCCTGGCCGTGAAGAACGCACCGACCAACTCCGCGACGGCCAGAACAACTGCGGCCGATACCACCCCCGCCAGCGCGGCCATACCTTTAGCATCCCTGATCCTGTGCGTATTCCTCGTCATGTATAGAGATTCGGAGCAGCCGGACGTATGGATCGGTGTACAACCCCGCCAGTGGACCCGTCGTCAGAATTACCTGCGACAAGAAAGGCCATATTCGCCGGCAGATCGGGCCCACGTTCCCAGCTAACCAGCCAACACAACAGCCCCCAGGCCCAGAGCCGCAATCAACGCCCACGCGAACAGAGCCATGACCAGGGACCGCGGTCCGGCGTGCAGGAGTTCGCGCACGCGCACCGAGGAACCCAGGCCGAAGAGGGCTGCTCCAAGGGCGATCTCCTGCGCCAGGTTTCCGAAGTCCAGCACCTCCGGCGAAGCCCAGCCGAGGCTGCGGACGGCGATCATGGCCAGGAAGCCCACCACGAACAGGGGAACGATCGGCGGGAACGTGCCCGCATGGTCCGCTGCAGCGGCAGTTGCCCGCCGCCGTCGTCGTTCAAACAGACCTGCGGTGGCGACGATCGGAGCCAGCAGGACCACCCTGGACAATTTGATGACCACCGCGGCGCTGAGTGCAACAGCACCGGCCGTCTGGGACGCAGCCACCACCTGTCCCACATCATGAACCGATGCACCAACCCAGCGGCCAAACGTCACGGCATCCAGGCCCAGGGGGTGCATGAGCAGCGGAAGCGTGCCGATGGCCAAAGTGCCGCACAGGGTTACGAGGGCCACGGGCAGCACCGTGTCCTGGTGCTTCGTTCCCCGGACCGCTGCCATGGCACCGATGGCCGAGGCACCGCAAATAGAGAATCCCGTGGCGATGAGAAGCGGTGCGTCGCCGGGGAGCTTGAAGAGCTTGCCCAAGGCGTACGTACCCGCGAAGGAGAGCAGTACCACCGCGACGATGAGCGCAAAGGACTGCCAGCCGAGGGCCGCGATGTCCCCGAGGCTGAGCTTCAGGCCCAAGAGGACGATGCCGGCACGCATCAAGTGCTTGCCCGCGAATCGAAGGCCGGGTTGCCAGGATCCGTCAACCCATCCCGAGACGCCGGGCAGGTTTGCCGCTGCGATGCCGAGGACCACCGCCAGAGTCATAGCGGGCAGTGACGGCAGTAAGGCGTGGATGCCGAACGCCAGGGCCAAGGCCACGACGCACGCTGCCAGCCCGGGCGCCAGGGAACGGACAGGCCCACGACGCCGGCCGCCACGTCCGCCGCGCCCGCCCCACCCGGGGGTCGCAGTGGCTTCCGATGCGGCGGAGGTCCGCGGCCGTATTGTGCTCATGGTTCCACCTTCCCCCGAATCCCCTCCCAGCGGTAGCCGCCCTTTTGGCCTGAACCCATGCGCAATTGACATGAGCTAAGGGGCGCACATATCTTCCAAGCATGAGCAACCGCCCGGACCTGACCGCGTTGGAAATCCTTGTCCTGGTGGCGGAGACCGGTTCGTTGGGGGCTGCGGCTAGGCGCGTCGGGATGGCCCAGCCGAACGCCAGCCGGGCCCTTGCCCGGCTGGAACGCCAACTCGGCCTCACCCTTGTGGTCAGGACTCCGGCCGGTTCACGGGTCACCACCGAAGGGGAGGTGGTGACTGCCTGGGCCCGCGAGGCACTTGGTGCGATGGACCGGATGATCCTTGGCGCCCGGTCCTTGGCTGCGGAGCAGGCCGCCCACCTTACGGTTGCGGCCAGCCTGACCATCGCCGAGTACCTCGCACCGCGCTGGCTGGCACGTTTCCGCAGGGCACACACGGACCTGCACGTGAGCTTGGCGGTAGGGAATTCGGGAGAAGTCCTTGAGCAATTGGCTGCACGGAAAATCCCCTTGGGCTTCGTTGAAACCCCCACAGTTCCGCGCACTGTGGCGTCAACTACGGTGGCCCGCGACGAGCTGGTTGTGGTGGTCGGAACGAGCCATCCATGGGCGCGGCGACGCACTCCCGTGGAGCCCGGCGAACTGATTGCCGCGGAGTTGGTGCTCCGCGAAGTCGGCTCGGGAACCCGCGACACCCTGGTCCGGGCGTTGGAGCGGTCCGGCACCCCGTTGGCGGCAACGAGCATGGAACTTGCCAGCACGGTGGCGGTCAAAGCGGCGGCCGTTGAAGGTTCGGCGGTGGCTGTGTTGAGCGAACTGGCTGTGACGGCGGAGCTTGCCACGGGCCAACTCGTGGCAGTGCCCGTCCAAGGGCTGGATCTCTCCCGTTCACTGCGGGCTGTCTGGCTGCCCGAGCGACGCCCGGAGCGGACGGCCGCGGAGTTGATCCGCATCGCCAAGGCGAGCAAGTAAACGCACTCAACGCCCCTTGAGCACGTAGCGCCTTTCCGGACGTCCGACGCCGTACTTCAGCTTCACGTCAACGGCGCCGGCATCGTGGAGGTACTCAAGATAACGCCGCGCGCTCACCCGCGATGTGCCCAGTTCTTCTGCGACTTCGGCGGCTGACAGGTCCCCGGAAGCAGCCTTCAGTGTTTCCTCCACCCGTTCCAGGGTCTCCACGCTGCACCCCTTGGGCAGCGTCCGCTCGGAGGTTCCCAGCCCAAAAACCCTGTTGACGTCGGATTGCTCAGCTTCGGCTTTTGAAGAGTCCAGGCCGTGGTACGCGTGCAGGTAATGCTCGAGCCGCTCCTGGAGGTCGGCCTGGGAGAAGGGCTTGATGAGGTAGTGGACAATGCCGCCGCGGAGGGCCTTGCGCACCGTTTCCACTTCGCGGGCTGCACTGATGACCAGGACGTCCAGGTCCGGAGCCACCTCCCGTAGCCTGTGCATGAGGTCAAGTCCGTTGGCGTCGGGCAAGTGGATATCCAGCAGCACAAGGTCCGGTTGCAACCGTTGTGTTTCCAGCACGGCCTGCGCGCCCGTATGCGCCACTCCCAAAACGGCAAATCCCGGAGTCCGTTGGATGAAGCCGGCATGCACTTTGGCCACCATGAAGTCGTCATCGACAATCAGGACCTTGATCACGGGCGTACTGCCTCCTTCATGAAACGCGCAGCGAACACGGCACCGTTATGGTTCGATACCGACAGATCGCCGCCGCTGCGCCTGCAAATCACCCGGGAGATTGCCAAACCGAAACCCCGGGAATCCCCGGGCCCTGGCTCCTTGGTGGAGAAGCCCTGCGAGAAGATCTGTTCGGCATCGCCGTCGGGAATCCCGGGACCATTGTCCCGGACGGTGACGCGGACCTCGTCACCGGACTCGACCACCAAGACGCTGACCGTTGCCCCGGGGAGTCCGGTGACGGCGTCGAACGCGTTGTCCACCAGGTTCCCGACCACAGTAGTGAGGTCGCGGGAAAGTTCCTCCGCTACGCGCGGCAGCGCGGATCCCGGATCAAGCTGCAGTTCCACCCCGCGCTCCGTAGCGAGGCTGGACTTGGCAATCAACAAGGCCGCGAGCGCCGGGTCCTGGATCCTGCTGGTCACTTCATCATTTAGCCTGGTGCGGTCCACGGTGGCGCCGTTGACGAACTGGATCACGGATTCGTACTCCTCCAGTTGAAGCAGCCCGGAGATGACATGGAGCTGGTTGGCGAACTCGTGGGCCTGGGCACGGAGCGTGTTGGTTACTGTCCGGGTTGCCCCGAGTTCGCGCTCCAAAGAGGACATTTCCGTCCGGTCCCTGAGCGTCGTGACCGAACCCATGTCCCTTCCGCGGGAGGTGAGCGCAACCCTGTTCATGACCACCAGCCGATCACCCACCAGAACCAACTGGTCCGGGTCCGTCTGGTCCCTGGCCAGCACCACTTTGAGCGCCGGGTCGACGGGCAGCGAGGCGAGTCGCTGTCCGACGCAATCCTCGGGAAGCCCCAGGAGTTGCCGGGCGCTCTGGTTGGCCACGGTAATCCGCCCGTGGGGATCCAAAGCGACCACGCCCTCTTTCAGGCCTTGCAGCATGGCCTCCCGGTTTTCCACGAGTCCGGTGATCTCGCGTGGTTCCATGCCCAGGGTCTGCCGCTTGACGCGCCGGGACAACAAGAGCGAACCCGCAACACCGAGGATGCTGGCCACGCCGAGGTAGGTCAGGAGGTTGGGCGCGGCGTCGCCGAGTCTTTCCAGGGTTGAGGGGTAGTTACGGCTGATGGAGGCTATGCCGATCATTTCACCGGAATCGTCCAGGACCGGCACGTGGGCGGAAAGGACCGGGCCGGTGCTGCCGGCGAGGACTCCGGTCCAGGCCCGGCCTTCCTTCACCCGGCTGTCGCCAAGGGGCAGAATTTTGCCTACCAACCCGGGATCGGAGGCGGTGACCACCGTCCCGTCCAGTTTCGCGAGGGCAACCTGGCCCGAGCCGGAGACTGTCCGTACCGACTCGGCGACGGCCGGAAGGGCGGAACCGGCGCGGGGTTCCGCCGTCGGGAGCAGTTCACGGACGGTGGGGTTGTTCCCCAACGCTTCGGCAGCGGACAGTGCCCTGCGCCCCTCGGTGCGCTCGAAGGCGGCGGCGGATTCAGCCAGCGAAATAGCTGCGACGGCCACGAGCACGGCGAGCACGATCAACAGCTGCAGCAGAAGGTACTGTCCGGCGAGGGACATGCCTCTTCTTCGAGCCAGTCGGGTCACTGCTTGGTCCTTTGGGTGATTTCCAGGTTTGCCGGATGCCGATGGGCTTCGATGCGTTCACGGGACATCCGCCATGGAGTACCGGAACTATACCCCTGAGCGGGTCTTTTTGCCTCTTACTGCGTGAACGCAATGAACTTAAAGATCACTGCGAACACAAGGGTGATCCACGTCACCGGCCGTCCTAGCATCGACCGCAGGGCAGGAACCCGAGGGAACCTGCACAGAGATTCGATGAAGAATTTTTTTCACTGAGAAGAGGAACATCATGCGCCAGATCCGCGCATTGCGCATTGCCGCCGTTGCAGCCGGCATCGCCCTGATGGCTACCGGTTGTGGTGCCACCAGCAAGAGCTCCACCGGCACCGAAAGCACCGGTGCGGCCAAACCCATCAGCGGTCTGCAAATCATGGTCCCCAACACCCCCGGCGGCGGATACGACACCACCGCCCGGGCCGCGGCCAAGGTCCTGGACAACGAAAAGATCGCCAGCAACACCGAGGTCTTCAACTTGGCCGGAGCAGGCGGCACCGTGGGCCTGGCGCGCGTGGTCAACGAGAAGGGCAACGGCGATCTGGCCATGCTCATGGGCCTGGGCGTGGTGGGAGCCAGCTACACCAACAAGTCGGAATCCAAACTGACCCAGACCACTCCCCTGGCACGCTTGATCGAGGAACCCGGCGCCATCATGGTCAGCAAGGACTCCCCGTACAAGACCATCGATGACCTGGTGAAGGCATGGAAGGCCGATCCCGCTTCCATTTCCGTGGGCGGCGGCTCCTCGCCGGGCGGCCCGGACCACCTCCTGCCCATGCAGCTGGCCGGTGCCGTGGGCATCGACGCTACCAAGGTGAACTTCGTTTCCTACGACGGCGGTGGGGACCTCCTGCCTGCGATCCTCGGCAACAAGCTGGGCTTCGCAGCGTCCGGAGCCGGCGAGTACCTGGAGCAGATCAAGTCCGGCGAAGTCCGCGTTCTGGCTACCAGCGGCGAAAAGCGGTTGGACGGCGTGGACGCACCAACGCTCAAGGAGTCCAACATCGACCTCGTCTTCACCAACTGGCGTGGCGTTGTGGCACCTCCGGGCATCAGCGATGAGGACAAGAAGTCCCTGATCGCGGCCTTGGAAAAGATGCACGAATCCGCAGGATGGAAGGAAGCCCTGAAGACCCACAGCTGGACGGACGCCTTCATCACCGGTGACGAGTTCCAGACCTTCCTGACCGACCAGGACAAGCGGGTGGCCGACGTCCTCACCAAGCTTGGCTTGGCGTGAGCACTGCAGTAAAAGGCCTCAAGGGCCGCGCCGAGCTGGGAGTTTCCCTCCTGCTCGGCGCGGCCGGGGTCCTGGTCTTCCTGGACGCCAACGGCCTGGCCACCCCGTACTCCAAATCGGACCCGGTTGGGCCCAAGACTGTGCCGTTCATCGTCGCAGGCCTCTTGCTGGTTTGTGCCGTTCTGCTGGCCATCAACGTCCTCCGCGGCGGCAAGGGTGAAGCCGAAGGCGGCGAAGACGTCGACCTGGCGCACCCCGCCGATTGGAAGACGGTCCTCCCCTTGGCGGGCGCCTTCATCCTGAACATCCTGCTCATTGACTGGGCCGGATGGGTGATCTCCGGAACTCTCCTCTTCTGGGGCAGCGTTTTGGCCCTGGGCAGCCGGCGCTATGTCCGTGACGGCCTGATTGCCCTGGCACTCTCCCTGCTGACCTTCTACGGCTTCTACCTCGGCCTGGGCATTGCACTGCCCGCCGGGCTTCTGGAAGGAATCCTCTGATGGACGTCCTGTCCTCGCTGATGGACGGTTTTGCCACCGCCCTGACCCCCATGAACCTCCTGTACGCCATGATCGGCGTACTCCTCGGCACCGCCGTTGGTGTCCTCCCCGGCCTGGGACCGGCCATGACCGTGGCCCTGCTCCTGCCCGTGACGTACGCGTTGGAACCTACCAGCGCTTTCATCATGTTCGCCGGCATCTACTACGGCGGCATGTACGGCGGTTCCACCACCTCCATCCTGCTCAACACCCCGGGTGAGTCATCCTCCGTTGTCACAGCGATTGAAGGCAACAAGATGGCCAAGGCCGGGCGGGCCGCCCAAGCGCTGGCCACGGCAGCCATCGGCTCGTTCGTTGCCGGCACCATCGGCACCGCCTTGTTGGCCGTCTTCGCGCCGATCGTGGTCAAGTTCGCCGTCAGCCTTGGCGCCCCCAGCTACTTCGCCATCATGGTCCTGGCCCTGCTCGCAGTCACGGCAGTCCTTGGTTCGTCCAGGCTCCGCGGCTTCGCATCACTGGCACTCGGACTGGCCATCGGCCTGGTGGGCATCGATTCGGTCACCGGCCAGCGCCGTTTGACCTTCGGCCAGCCGCTCCTGGCCGACGGCCTGGACATTGTGGTTGTCGCCGTCGCCATCTTTGCTGTTGGTGAGGCCCTCTGGGTAGCCGCCCACCTTCGCCGCAGCCCATTGCACATCATTCCCGTAGGCCGCCCCTGGATGGGGAAGAAGGACTGGAGCCGTTCCTGGAAGCCGTGGCTCCGCGGCACCGCGTTCGGCTTCCCGTTCGGCGCCCTTCCCGCAGGCGGAGCGGAGATCCCCACCTTCCTCTCCTACGTCACGGAGAAGCGGCTAAGCAAGCACCCCGAGGAGTTCGGAAAGGGTGCAATCGAGGGCGTCGCCGGTCCGGAAGCCGCCAACAACGCAGCCGCCGCAGGCACCCTGACCCCCATGCTGGCGCTGGGCCTGCCCACCAACGCAACGGCCGCCGTCATGCTCGCAGCCTTCACCACCTACGGCATCCAGCCGGGACCGCAGCTCTTTGCCAGCCAGGGACCGCTGGTGTGGGCCCTGATCGCCAGCCTGTTCATCGGCAACCTGCTGCTGTTGCTCATCAACCTGCCGCTGGCTCCGCTGTGGGCCAAACTGCTCCAACTCCCGCGGCCCTACTTGTACGCAGGAATCCTGTTCTTCGCCACGTTGGGCGCCTACTCGGTGAACCTGCAGGCGTTCGACCTGGTGATCCTGCTGGTCCTCGGTGCCCTGGGCTTCATGATGCGCCGCTTCGGCCTCCCTGTCCTGCCCTTGATCCTCGGCGTCATCCTCGGCCCGCGGATCGAAGGCCAACTCCGCAAGACCCTGCAACTGAGCGCCGGCGACCCCGCCGGGCTCTTCAGCGAGCCGATCGCGATCGTTGTGTACATCATCGTTGCGATCGTGCTGGTTTGGCCGTTTGCGTACAAGCTCATCCGGCCCAAACGTCCAGCCAAGGACCCGCTGCTTCCCGCCAATTCCGGTGCTGCGGACTACAGCGACTAACACCAAGAAACAGGAGAACCCATGACCATCGTGGTGGGATACGTCCCCACGCCGGAAGGTGAGGCCGCCCTGACGCAGGCCATCGCCGAGGCAAAGAAGAGCAACAACCACCTCCTCGTCATCAATTCCTCGAAGGGCGATGCCCTGGTGGACAACCGCTACGCCCAGGAGCCGGACATCCAGGGAATCGAGCAACGGCTTGCAACGCAAGGCATCAGCCACACCATCACGCAACCGGTTCGTGGCCATGACGCGGCGGCCGAGGTCCTGGATGCCGCAGATGAACACGACGCGGATCTGATCGTGATCGGACTGCGTCGGCGCAGCCCCGTTGGAAAGCTCATCATGGGCAGCGTCTCCCAACGGATCCTGCTGGAAGCGGACTGCCCGGTGCTGGCAGTCAAAGCCGACTAGGGGTTTTGCGCACGGAAAATGCCCCTAAGATGCGTTCTTGGGGGCATTTTCCGTACCCGACTCCTGGAGGGACACTGCGTTGACCGAGACTATCCGCACCGCTACAAGCAACGACGCCGGGAAGCTCGCTGAGCTTGCGGCCGTCACCTTTCCGCTGGCGTGCCCGCCGGGCTCCTCCCCGGAGGACATCCAGGCCCATCTGGAGAAGCACCTGAGCGAGGCCAGGTTCGCCGAGTACCTCGCGGACGCGAACATCACCATCCTGGTGCTCGATGACGCCGGCCAACTGAACGGCTACACCATGCTCATCGCCAAGCCCGCCAGCGACCCCGATGTGGCCTCGGTCCTCTCAGCCCAGCCTTCCACCGAACTCAGCAAGTGCTACGTCCATCCCGAACACCACGGCCACGGCGCAGCTGCCCGGCTCATGAAGGCCTCCCTTGCCGATGCGGCAGACAAGGGAGCGGCCGGTGTGTGGCTCGGAGTCAACAGCCAGAACGCCAAGGCCATCCGTTTCTACGAGAAGAACGGCTTCGAACGGGTGGGCACCAAGTCATTCCAGCTGGGCAACACCGTGGAGCACGACTTCGTCATGGAGTACGCGGTCTAGCCGAACAGGTCCCCGGCCAACGGCGGCCGCGGATCGTTGCGCAGCCGCAGGTTTTCCGGCAACCCCGCCACCGACCCCGTGGGCCCGGCTGCCTCGATGGTGATCCGTGAGTCACCCAGCAAGACGTTGTCAGCGCTGAACGTCCCGAAGGATGCGGGGAGTATCGGTGCCAGGTGCAGCACGTCCCGGGTGAAGTCCGGATCGAAGCGCAGCAGGATCCTGGCGAGCTGCACCGGAGCCGCAGCCGCCCATGCCTGCGGGGAACACGCCGTCGGATAGGGAACGGGCTCCGGAAAGTCCGAGCGGTCAAAGCCGCAGAAAAGTTCCGGAAGCCGGCCGCCGAAGTGCTTGGCGGCGTCGAACAATCCGCTGGCAACGCGACTGGCTTCCTCAACGAAGCCATATCGCATCAATCCGGTGGCGACGATCGCCGTGTCGTGGGGCCACACCGAACCGTTGTGGTAGCTGACGGGGTTGTAGGCCCCCATGTCCGAGGCGAGGGTGCGGATCCCCCAGCCGGTGAACATTTCAGGCGACATGAGCCGCTCGGCCACCAGCGGCGCTTTGTCTTCGTCCACGATGCCAACCCACAGGCAGTGGCCCATATTGGACGTGCACGAATCCACGGGCTTCTTGTCCTTGTCCAGGGCGAGCGCGTAATAGCCCTTGTCCGGCAGCCAGAAAGTCTTGTTGAAGGCCTCCTTGAGTGCCTCGGCCCGGTCCGCGCAGCGGCGTTCGACGGCGGTGTCCCCCGCCGCGCGTGCCAGCAGGGAACGGCCCACGTACGCCGCATAGGCGTAAGCCTGGACTTCGCAGAGTGCGATCGGCGCCTCCGCCATGGTTCCGTCGGCGAAGTTGATGCCGTCCCATGAGTCCTTCCACCCTTGGTTGATCAGGCCGTGGGGGTTCGGCCTCTGGTACTCGATGAACCCATCGCCGTCGCGGTCGCCGTACTTCTCCATCCACTCGATCGCCCGGTCGGCATGCGGGAGCAGGGATTCGATGATGTCCGACCCCAGTCCCCAGCGGCTGAGTTCGCCCAGGGTGGAGACGAAGAGCGGTGTGGCATCGGCTGTCCCGTAGTAGGCTGTGCCGCCGAGCGAGAGCCCCGCAGTCACCCCGAGCCTGACTTCGTGGGGTATCCGTCCCGGCTCCTCTTCGGAGTCGATGTCCACTTTGGTCCCCTGCAGGCCTGCCAACGTTTGCAGGGTGCCGGCGGCGAGGCTGGGGTCGACCATGAGTGACATGTAGGAGGCCAGCAGCGAGTCCCTGCCGAACAACGCCATGAACCAGGGCGCTCCGGCCGCTACGGCAGCACGGTCGGGGTGTTTCGCGTCGAAGATCCGCAGGGAGCCGAGGTCGCGCTGGCTCTTCTCCAGCACACCGGTGACGTTGATGTCGGTAACGCGGATGCGGGGAACGTGCTCCTCCCACTGTTCATGGCGTTGCGCGCCGACGCTGTGGCTGAGCGGCGTCGCCGCGGTAAAGGGATTTTCCGGTTCTTTCCCATTGGTGATGGGCAGGGCAATCACAGTGGCGGTCCAGTCGGTCCTGGCAGGGATAGTGACATTGAACGTCAGCCCTTCCTCGGTGACCTTTGCCCCCTCTGCGTGGAAGGAAACGCCCCGCTGCTGTCCGTTTGAGTGGCGGGACTCGATGTACAACCGGTCCTCATGCGCGGTCTTCAGGGTCCCGTCAACGTGTCCGGCGCGACCACCCTTGACGTCAAAAAGGTCCGCAAGATCGGCGTCGAGGATCACTTCGATGGTGCAGTTGGACGGCTCGCTGGAGTAGTTCCGGATAGTGATGTCATCCCGAAGTCCCGAGCCGATGCTGCGCTGGTGCTGGACCAGCAACGGGCTCTCGAACCGGCCGTCCTCAGTGCAGGCCCGGCCCACATATTCTGCTTGGAAAGCCGTCGGATTGCGGGCCACCAAGGGCTCGCGCGGTTCGCCGTTGATGCGCAGTACCCAGCGGGAGACGATTCGGGTGTCCTGGTAGTAAGCGCCCTGCGAACCCCCGGCGTGGACGTCACCTGTATGGGATGAGATGCAGAAGGAAGAGCCTTCGACGACCGTCACCGCCCCCAGTTCGGACGCTCCTGCTTCTGTATCTGCATTCCAGGCTGTCATGGGCGGTGGGGCTCCTTAGCTGCGGTTTTAAGAGGCCTGCCTTTGATTCTCTTTCACGTAAGGCCCGCCCGTAACCCCCTTGCCCTTGAATTGTTCGATCACCCGCGCGTAGAGCTCCAGATGTTCCGCTGCCATCCGGCCTGCACTGAAGTACCCCTCAACGGCTCTCCGGCATTCGGCGCGGCTAAGCTTCGTTGCGGCGTCCACGAAACCGGCCAGCTGGTGGACGTCGCCCAGGAATCCGGTCTTGCCGTGCTGGATGATCTCCGGGGCTGCACCCATGGGCGTAGCAATGACCGGGGTTCCGGTGGCCAATGCCTCGATCATCACCAGCCCGAACGGTTCGTGCCATTGAATCGGATTGATGAGGACGGCGGCGTCACCCATCAGCTGGTACTTCTCCGGATCAGCCAGCTCACCCAGGAACTCCTCCTGTGGGCCCAGCGCAGGCTTCACCACTTCCTGGTAGAAACGCTGTTCGTCCTTGGCGTGCATCTTGGCGGCGATCCGCAGGGGTATCCCGGCTTCCCGGGCGATCCCCACCGCCTCCATGAGCCCTTTGTCCGGGCACATGCGGCCAACGAAGCAAGCGTAGCCTCCGCTGCCGCTGCCGACGGACACCGTGGAGAGATCCAATCCGTGATGGATCACGGCCGACATCGGAACATCGGGCACCCGGGACCGCTGGCAGTGGGAAATGGCGATCACCGCCGTGTCTGATGCCATGGCCCGGTACAGCACCGCCGATTGCTCATTCAGCGGTCCGTGGATGGTGGTAACCACCGGAACGCCCGGGGGCCTGTGCCCGTACAGGGGCCCGCCCAGGGTGTGGTCATGGATGATATCCACCTCGCCCATGCCCGCATAGGCCTTGATGATGTGTTCCAGTTCGCTCAGCGTCTCCCCGAGTTCGCCCGGACGGCTGGGACCCAGCCCGTCCAGTTGGGGTACCGGACAGGTACTGTCCGACGACGCCGCGAGGAGAACGTCGTGCCCGGCGTCGCTGAGCGCCCGCGCAAGGGCATCCACGACGCGCTCGGTTCCGCCGTATTTCTCCGGCGGGACGGTGAACCAGGGTCCAACAATAAGTCCAATGCGCATCCATGCCTCCGCGCATAACCCCCATACACAGCGGGCTGACTTCCTAACCCGGATCAAGGCTATTAGCCCCGTGAGGAAAATAACAGCCTGTTGCCGGAATGCTCCCTGTGCTGCCCCGGTTGACGCAGGCATGAAGATTGAGATCTGGTCCGACGTCGCCTGCCCGTGGTGCTACATCGGCAAGCGCCGTTTTGAAAGTGCCCTTGCACAGTTCCCGCATCGCGATTCGGTGGAGGTGGAATGGCGGAGCTACCAACTGGATCCTTCCGTCCCCGAACACTACGACGGTACCGAACTGGACTACCTGAGCAAGCGCAAGGGCATGGCTCCGGAGCAGGTCAAGCAGATGTTCGCCCACGTCACGCAGACTGCGAAGGACGAAGGGCTGGATTACCACTTTGACAGCGTTGTGGTGGCCAACAGCTTCACGGCCCACCGGCTCATCCATTTGGCAGCCACCCACGGCAAGCAGGACCTGGCGAAGGAGCGCCTGCTCAGCGACCACTTTGAGCACGGCAAGGACATCGGAAGCCAGGAGTACCTGACCGGGCTCGGTGAGGCGCTGGATCTTCCGGCCGATGAGGTGGCTGAACTCTTCACCACGGACAAGTTCAGCGAACAGGTCACCATGGACATCAACGAGGCCCGCGCCATCGGCGTCACCGGCGTCCCGTTCTTCGTCATCGACCGCAAGTACGGCATCTCCGGCGCCCAGCCGGCCGAGCTCTTCTCCCAAGCCCTCAACCAGGCGTGGCAGGAAGCCAACCCGCTGATCCCGGTGGGATCCTCCGACGCCGAGGCCTGCGGCCCGGACGGCTGCGCCGTCAACTGACCCACCCGCCGTCGTACTCCCCCCAAGTAGGTCGCAGTTAAGCGCGTTTTGACGGCTCAAAATGCGCTCAACTGCGACCCGGTTGGGTGCCGCCCGGTTGGGTGCGGGGGCTAGGCTTTCGCCACCTCGAGTTCGACGACGGCCCAGGACAAAGCGGGCAGCGTCAGCCGCAGCTCGGAACCGGAGGCCTTGACGCCTTCCAGTGGCGTCAGCCCCACCCGGTCCGGCTGGGACTGGCTGTTGATGGTGAAGCGGTCCCCGCCGTCGGGTATTTCCAGGACCTCGGCCCGAAGAACCTGGCGGGCGTCGAAACCATGCAGGGCTGCCTCGACGTCGGCGGCCTCCTCCAGTCCGCGGTTGGCGAAGAACAAGGCAACCCGGCCCGTTTCCTCGTTCCACGTGGCGCTGACGTCCACCAGGTCGGTGTCGCCGAAACGCGCGTTCGAGTACTTGTCCGAGTTCACGGACAGCTGCAGGATCTGCCCCTTGGCCAGCTCGGCCATGCGTGCGAACGGGTGGAAGATGGACTGCTTCCACGCCGGTCCGTTGGCCTCGCTGAAGATCGGCGCGATCACGTTGACCAGCTGCGCCTGGTTGGCGATCTTCACGCGGTCGCCGTGCCGCAGCAACGAGTTCAGCAGAGTCCCCACCACCACGGCGTCGGTGACGTTGTACTTGTCCTCGATCACCCGCGGGTGTTCAACCCACGGGCCCTTGACGATGTTACTCAACTGGTCCTCGGTGTCCCGGCCGCGCTGGTACCAGACGTTCCACTCGTCGAAGGACAGGTTGATGTGCTTCTTGTGCTTGCCCTTGGCCCGGACAGCGTCGGCGGTCGCCACCACCGACTCGATGAAGTAGTCGGTGTCGACGGCGGAAGCGAGGAAGCTGCCGACGTCGCCGTCGTGCTCCTGGTAGTAGGCGTGGAGGGAAACGTAGTCCACCTCGTCATAGGTGTGGGTGAGCACCGTTTGCTCCCACGCTCCGAACGTGGGCATCCCGGAGTTGGAACTTCCGCAGGCCACTAACTCAATGGTGGGATCCACGAAGCGCATTGCTTTGGCAGCTTCCTGTGCCAACCGGCCATATTCCTCGGCGGTCTTGTGCCCGATCTGCCACGGCCCGTCCATCTCGTTGCCGAGGCACCACAGCTTGATGTCGAACGGGTCCTTGTGGCCATTCCTGGCCCGGAGGTCGGACCAGTAGCTGCCGCCGGGGTGGTTGGCGTATTCCACGATCTGGCGGGCAGCATCCACTCCCTTGGTCCCCAGGTTGATGGCCTCCATGATTTCGGTGCCGGCCTGCCGGGACCAGTCCACGAACTCGTGGAGGCCGAATGCGTTGGTCTCCACGGTGTGCCAGGCTCCGTCCAGGCGGCGCGGCCGGTCCTCCCGGGGGCCGATGCCGTCTTCCCAGTTATAACCGGAGACGAAGTTGCCGCCTGGGTAGCGGATCACGGTGGCACCGAGTTCCTTGACGAGCTTGAGGACATCCTGGCGGAAGCCCTTCTCATCTGCCTCCGGGTGGCCGGGTTCGTAGATGCCGGTGTAGACACAGCGGCCCATGTGTTCCACGAAAGAACCGAAAAGCCGGCGGGGTACCTCGCCTACGGTGAAGTCGCGATCGAGCGTAATGCGTGCGCGGGACATGAATCTCCTTGGGTGTGTTTCTTATCCGGGTTTTGAATGTCAGGTTTGGGTTTATCGGTTGTGGCGTGCTCGGCAGGTGCCTGGTCAGGTTCCGGCGAGTCCGGTCGTTGAGATGCCCTTGATGATCTGCCGCTGAAAGAAGAGGAACACGACGATCAGCGGCAGCGCCGCGAGCAGCGCGGACGCCATGTTCTGCGCGTACTGCACGCCATAGGCGCTCTTGATGGTTTGAAGGCCCACGGGGAGGGTCAGCAGCGAATCGTCGTTGGTGGAGATGAACGGCCACAGGAAGTTGTTCCAGGCACCGATAAACGTGAAGATAGCGACGGCAGCCAGGATGGGCCGGGACAACGGCAGGATGATCGTCATGAAGATCCGGAGCCGGCTGGCCCCGTCCATCACTGCCGCTTCTTCAAGTTCACGCGGGATCTGGTCGAAGAACTTCTTCAGCACGAACACCATGGCCGGGTGGATTACCTGCGGGAGAATGATGGCCCATGGCGTATCGATCATCTTGAAAGCGAGCATTTGATAGAACAGCGGAATCATGAGCACGGGCGGCGGGACGATGATGCTGGCGATAATTGCCGTCATCAGGACTTTCTTGCCCTTGAACTCGATCCTTGACAAGGCGTAGGCGATCAGGGCGGAGATCACCAGCGTGATGAACGTGATTGCCGCCGAGGTGTAGAGCGAGTTCCACGTCCACAGCGGGATGTTGCCAGCCTGGAACACGTTGATGAACGCCTCCGCGGTAAAGCCCGACGGCGGGATCCAGGTGACCTTGGGCGCCGAGGCATCCGCTTCGGTCTTGAAAGCGGTGACCGCTGCCCAAGCGAAGGGAACCAGCCAGAGGAGGGCGAGGACGGCGGCGACGGCGACCGCGACGGCCTTGCCGATGGTGGGCTTCCGGCGCGGTTGCCGGATGACCTGGCCTCTTGCAGCCGGGGTGGAACGGGTGAGGGTTGTGGTTGCCATGGCTAAGCGCTCCTGCGGCGGGTAATGACGAACTGCATGACGGACACCATCACGATCAGTCCGAAGAAGATGTAGGAGATGGCTGCGGAGTATCCCAGCCGGTACCCGGTGAACCCGGTTTCGAAGATGTACTGGACCACGGGCCGGGTGGAGCCGCCCGGGCCGCCGGCTGTCATCTGGTAGATCTGGTCGAAGATCTTGAGGGAAGCCAGAATCTGGAGCAGCACGATCATGACCGTTGTTGGCGTGAGCTGGGGCAGGGTGATGGAGAAGAACTGCCGCCAGGCTCCTGCGCCATCCAGCGATGCGGCTTCATAGTGCTGCGAGGGGATGTTCTGCATTGCGGCCAGGTACAGCAGGAAATTGAAGCCCACAGTCCACCAGAGCGTTGCGATCACGATTGACCACATGGCCACATTGGGGTCGTTGAGCCATCCAACTTTCGGGATGCCGAACTTGGACAGGAAGTCGTTGATCAGTCCAAGCTGCGGGTTGTACATCCACACGAAGAACATGGACACCACCGTGGAGGCCAGGAGGAAGGGCGCAAAATAGCTCAAGCGCCACAACCACTGGGCCGGGAGGCCGATGTTCAACAGCGCCGCCATGGCCAATGCAACCAGCACCAGGGGAACAGTGCTGATCACCGTGAAATAGAGCGTGTTGCCGAGGGAACGCCACATCCCTGCGTCGGCGAAAGCCTCGGAGTAGTTGGCAAAGCCAATGACTGCGTCGTTGGCCCCTGTGAGGGATTTGCCCGTCAGGCTCATGTAGAAGCCGTACAGGATGGGCCATACAAGGAATACCAGGAAGAACACGAGGAACGGGGCAGCGAATGCCCAGCCGCTCACGTTGTCCCCGCTTCGGCGCAGGGAAGGGCCGGCCTTGACGCCGGACGGAGGTGTTGTCCGGGCCTGCCGGGACAGTGTAGAGGAACTCATGAAGGACTCCTTTGTCGCTCGGGTGTCGGCGCCGGTCAGACCGGGTTGGGCCGGAATAGGAGGTCGTTGGTGCGGGCTACGAAGCCGTCCCACCCTGCTGCTGCTTTGTTGCGCCCCAGGAGAACGTTCTGGATGTACTCGGAAAAATAGGTCTGCCAATCCGAGCCGGAGCCGCTGAACCAGGCTTCGGGATCGTAGGCGATGATGTCCGCGGCATTGGCGTAATGGGCCTGTGGACTAAGTTCCCGGTAGGCCTGCGACTGCACTATGGGCTGGTAGGCCGGGATGTGGCCTGCCTCAGCCCAGGACAACGAACCCTTGAGGACATCACTGACGAACTTGTAGGCGTCCCTGCGGCTCTGTTCATCCGCGACGAGCTGCCGGGGAAGGACAAAGGAGTGCGAATCGGCGTACGCAGCCGGTGTCCCGTAGAGAGTGGGAATGGTGACGGCGTCCACTGGGAGCTTCGCCTTCTTCATGGTGGGCATTTCCCACCCACCGCTGAAGAGCATTCCCGAATCACCCCGGACAAATTCCGCGATGCCGGTATTGATGTCGCCGCTCTTGGCTGCGATGGTGTCGTCAAAGAGCGAGGCCATGAATTCCAGCGACTCTATTGCAGCGTCCCGGTCGGCCTGCATGGGCTGGCCGGGAGTCAGCACGATCTCGGCGCCGTGCTGTTTGTAGAGTGTGTAGAACAGGCGCCACATCTGGGAGCCCAGGTTGAGGTATCCAAAAGAGAGACCGTGGCCTTTAGTGACCTTTTGCATCTCCAGCGCCATGGCCTTGAAGTCATCCGGCGTCGAGACCTCTTTCAACCGGCCGCCCGCTTCCAGGAGCCCCGCTTTGCCCGCCACGTCCGTGTTGTAGAACATGATGAACGGGTGCGAATCCAGTGCAATGGAGAAGACCTTGCCGTCCTGCTGGCTCTTCTCCCAGATGCGCGAGGCGAAGTCTTCGGCCCGCACACCGTTCTCCGCGAGGAGGTCCAGATCCCAGGGTTCTATGAGTCCGCCCGGCGCGTAGCCTGGCACGCGGCTTGCGTGCATGATGGCCAGTTCCGGAGGCCGGCCACCGGCCGATGCCATGGCCAGCTTGGTGTAGTAGGGCGGCCCCCACGCCAGGACGGTGGGGTGAACTTTGAAGCCGGGGTTGGCTTGGTTGGCAGTGGCGATCATCGCCTGCATTTTGATGCCGTCGCCACCGGACAGCAGATGCCAAAAGCCGATCTCGCGTGCCTGGGACGCCTGGGCCGCTCCGCCGCAGCCAGTCAGCCCGGCCATCAGGCCCAGACTGCCGAGGGCCGCGGATCCGGCTAATAGTTGCCTCCGGGATACCTGTCTCCCGGCTATGGTTTCGAATTGCTTCACCCGTCACTCCTTTGGATGGGTCCGCTGAAAGTCACTGCCAACTGCATAAAAAGTCCCGGTGTCCTTGCGTCAGGTCCAGCAGAAGGGTGGAGCCGGAGTGACGCAGCTCTCACATTACAACGATGTAATCATTGCGGCAAGAGAAAATTGTTAGCGCAAACAGAAATACGTCGACGCCTCTTACCCCCGCGGAGTACTGCTGCCCCTCTCCACAATGGAGTAACCCACCTGCACCACGCGCTGGGAGGAGTCGCGGTCCGTCATTCGATCAGTCAGCAGTCGCAGGGCCTCGGAGGCTACCAGTCGCCGGTCGAAGGAAACAGTAGTGAGGGGCGGAACAGCGAAACGCCCGTCCGCGACGTCGTCGAATCCTGCCACCGCAATATCATCGGGAACCCGGATGCCCCGCTTCCAGAGGACGTTAAGCGCACCCAGCGCCATGGAGTCCGTAAAACAAAACAAAGCCTCCGGAACAGGGTGCGAGTCAAGCCAGGAATCAAGTGCTGCAGCTGCGGACTCGGACGTCCATTTCTCGCAGCGGATCAGCAGGTCATCATCAGGCGCTATGCCCAAGGCCTCCAGGGCCGACTCGTAGCCGGCCGCGCGGTGAATGGCGGTTGACGAAGGCCGGGCGGCATTGATGCCCAGGACTGCAATCCTCCGGCGCCCCGGTTTCGCCAGGGCGAGCGTCATGTCCCGCGCTGCAGCCATGCTGTCCACGAACACGCGATCGGCAATGTGCTGGGTGACTTCGCCAAGCAGCACTACCGGAGGAAGGGAAACGCCCACCTTGACGGCGCTTTCCTGAAGGACCACGGGGTTGAGGATGAGGCCGTCGATCAGGTTGGACCGGGCACGTGTCATCAGATCCTGCTCCCGCTGCGGATCCAACCCCGTCTCCTCAATCTGCACGCTCCACCCTTGTTCGTGGGCAACTTCCACCACATGGTGGGCAAGTTCGGCGGAAAAGGGAGTGGCCAGATCCGGCAGGGCCAGGCCGATGACGCCCGAGCGCCCGTTGCGCAGTCCCCGCGCAGAGAGGTTGGGAACGTAGTCGAGCTCCTGCATGGCCTGCTCGACCTTGAAGCGCGTGGGCGCACTGACGGGCACCACGCCGTTCATCACATTCGAAACGGTCTTGGGAGACACTCCCGCGCGGCGCGCTACATCCTTGACCGTTGCCCGCAACAGTCCCCCTTGGTGAAATCAATCCGGTTGACTCGATGCTACGCGAGTTTCCGCCCGCCTCCGCCCCGCAGGGTTCACGGGTATTTGCTGACAGATAACGGTAAAGTGTCTATATGCCAAGGATCACGGCCGCCACCAACGCTGCCCAACGCGCCGAGACCCAACGTCGTATCCTCACCGCGTTCGGTGAGCTTCTGTTCACCCACGGCCTTCCCGGCCTGACCATGACCGACGTCGCCCGCCACGCAGGCGTAGGACGCACTGCGGTCTACAACTACTACGCGGACATGGAGCAACTGCTCATCGCGTACGCCTTGGACGAGACCGAGCGTTTCATCGGGGACCTGCGCGATTCCCTGGCAGCCCTGGACAATCCGGTGGACCGGCTGGCCCTCTACGTCCGATCCCAAGTGGAGGACCTCAGTCGCCGCCACTTGCCGCCGGGGCCGGCGATGGCAGCTGTGCTCTCCCCAGGCTCCTTCGCCAAACTCGCAGACCACGTGGGCGGGCTGAACATCCTCCTCGAGGACATCCTCAAGGACGGGGTTCGCCAGGACTACCTCCCGGACGTGGACGTGGCGCAGCTGGCGCGCCTCATTCACGGCACCCTCTCCGCCAGCGCCGCACGACGCAACAAGACGCCCGACGGCGACGCGCCGCTCCCATCGCCACTCACCGACGTCGAAACCGCCACGGCGCTCACCGTACGGTTTATCCAGCTGGGGGCGGGGGCGAAGTTCGACGACGCCGGCAGGCCTGTCCGGACCGCCGCCGCGGGGACACTGCAGGCCAGCGAAGCGTAGAAGCGCTGTGGGAGCTTAGTTGTCTGCGGGATTCGTGGGGATGATGGGCCACTTGGAATTGTCCGCGATGCGGAGGTCCTCGCGGGGGCAGCTGAGCTTGCCGGGCGTCTTGTCAACCTGTTCCGGTTCAACCAGGCCCTCGTAGCCCGGGGTGAGGATGACGTCCACGGACTCGTCCTCACGGTTGTCCTCGTAGTAGTCGGTACCGGCGAGGTTGCGCTGGACGTTGAAGGCGGCTGCCTGGCCCTTCACGCCGGAAATGACGACTCCGACTCCCGAATAGGCGGTGTCGCTGTTGTCCACGGCGCCCACTTTATGGCCGCGTGCGGCGAATTGCTCCGCGACGGTGCCGGCCAGTCCGCTGCGGGACGTGGCATTGAAGACGTTGAGGCTGACGGTTTCGTTGGGAACGTAGTCGAAAGTGGTTCCCGGGCAAAGGCTCGTGGGAGCTTTGCTGGCTACCGCGGCGGGGACTTTCACCACGCCGTTCATGACGGCCCAGGCGCCTACGGCTCCGGCCGCGATGACCCCCACCAGAAGGACCAGGACGATCGCGTGGAAAAGCCGCCTCCCGAACCGTGAGGGCGGCATCCCGGAGTCGTCGGCGAACGTGGCGCGAAGTTCCTCGCCCGTCACCACGTGATGGCCATGGAGGTGCGTCACATCCTTGGGACGCCTAGCCATCGATCACCAACACCCTGGCATGGATCGCCGTCCTTTGATGCAGTGCCGTCCGGACCGCCCGGTGGAGTCCGTCCTCCAGGTACATGACCCCTTGATACTGGACCACGTGGGGGAAAAGGTCTCCGAAAAATGTTGAATCCTCAGCCAGCAACGCTTCCAGGTCCAGGGTGCGCTTGGTGGTGACGAGCTCGTCAAGCCGGACCGGGCGGGGAGGCAGGGCAGCCCAATCCCGCGGCGCGGAGTATCCATGGTCAGGGTACGGGCGTCCCTCGCCCACAGCTTTGAAGATCACCCTGCAAGCCTATGGAAGTTACAGCCCCAACGGAACTTGTGAGCCCCGGCACAGGCAGGTTGTAGCCAAATGGTGATTATCGGCCCGGCGGCGTCACAGCTGTGGAGTGGGCCCCGCGGACTGACAGAATAGGGACATGACTCAACCGCTCCAAAGTCCCGGCCGGACTGTTACCCGGGAGAACCCTGCCCTCGCGCTGCTCCTCGACGTCGACGGTCCCATCGCCAGCCCTGTCACGCGGGACGTGAAGCCGGACATCATCGCCGACCTCGTAGCCCTGGCCGCTGCGGGCATCCCGGTCATCTTCAATACCGGCCGTTCCGATGCGTTCATCAGCGAACAGGTCATGGAGCCCATGATTGCCGCGGGCATGCCTTCAGGCACCACCATCCACGCTATCTGCGAGAAGGGTGCGGTCTGGTTCAGCTACACCGCCGAGGGTCCCGGTCCCATCCACGTGGACCACGAACTCGCGGTGCCCAAGGCTTACGGCGACGACATCCGCCGACTGGTGGCCGAGGACTACGCCTCTCACATGTTCTTCGACGAAACCAAGCGAGCCATGGTGTCCGTGGAGCAGCACCTTGACGTTGCCAGCGAGGACTACCTCGCCGAACAGAAACTCTTCGACGCGGACGCGCTGGAAATCATGGCAAGCCATAACCTCAACGCGGCCATCCTGGACCACCACGCACCCGGATCCGATGACACCGCGGACTACCGGCTGGACCCCACCATCATCTCCACGGACATAGAGTCGGTCCGCTTAGGCAAGGACCTCGGTGCAAGCCGTGCCGTGGAACTCCTGGCCGCCCAGGGCATTACGCCGCTCTCCTGGCGAACAGTGGGCGATTCGCGCACCGACTACGCCATGGCGGACTGGCTCCACCACAACGACCACGACGTCAAGCATGTGGACGTGCGGCCCGCGGACGGTGTTCCCGTGAAGCCCTACACGATCCTCACCGCGGCGGACCTTGAGCTGGCCGCCGACGTCATCCATGACGACGCCGGAGGAGCATTCCTCCGCAGTTGGCGCGAAGCCCTGGACATCTAGCTCCGGCTCTGCCGCAAGGCAGCGCCCACAACATCAGCTTCACCTCAACACAGCAAGGAGGAACAGCCATCACGCAGGCACAGGTCGATCAGGTTTACCACGGCAGCCCCACGGTCGAGGAGGACTCGATTGCGGAGGCGGCCACCGCGTCCGTTGTTGCGCACCTCAAACACAGGTCCGACGTCGTTCGCCACCGCGGGCGTTATGCCCTCCTTAACACCGACCTCACGCCACAGCAGGCCATGGTTGCGGATCTGCTTGACATCCGCGCGGCGCTGGACGCCGCCGGCGTCGACTTCATCCTGGTGCGGGGCAACGACGAACGTCCGGTCATCGCCGTCGACTGGGAATCGCGCAAGGCCGTGCGGGACGCATTGGTGGAGGCTTTCCGGAACGAGCCGTTCTATTCGATGACCGTAGATGCCAAGAAGAAGGTCTCGGTACTGGTGGCGGACGGTGAGCTGTCCGCCAACCGGAAGTCCCGCATCTTCCGCCTCTACCGTCCCCGGGTAGAGACCGGCGGCGGGCTCTGGTACGGACCTGCCTTGGGCGTCCAGCTGGAACTTTGGCGCTTTGATGGCGATCGCCTGGAACTGCCCGTGGAGAATTCACTGACCCGCCGGACCCTGCTGCGGCAGGACGCCGTGCGCGGTTCCGTGACCCGGCACGGCCTGGAGTGGCCGACCATCGAAAACATGTTTGCGGACCACGCCAGCGACATCGATTTCGACATCGACATCGTTTTCTCCTGGGTGGACGGCAGCGATCCCGCGTACATCGCGGCACGGCGCGCCCAGCAGGCAGATGCCGTGCTGGGCGAGGGTGACGACCATGAAGCCCGGTACCGGCAGATCGACGAGCTCAAGTACGCCCTCCGGTCGGTGTACATGTTCGCGCCGTGGATCCGCCGCATCTTCATCGCCACGGACTCCCCCGCCCCCTCATGGCTTGCCGACCACCCCAAGGTGACCATTGTCCGCAGCGAGGAATTCTTCAGTGACCCCTCAGTGCTGCCCACGCACAATTCGCAGGCCGTCGAGTGCCAGCTCCACCACATCGATGGCCTTTCGGAGCACTTCCTCTACTCCAATGACGACATGTTCTTCGGCAGGCCTGTTGGACCGGAGATGTTCTTCACGCCCGGCGGTATCACCAAGTTCATCGAAGCGGACACCAGGATCGGGCTCGGCGAGAACGACGCCGAACGCAGCGGCTTCGAGAACGCCGCACGCGTCAACCGCAAGCTGCTGTGGGAGCGCTTCGGCCGGATCACCACCAGGCACCTGGAACACACGGCCGCCCCGATCCGCCGGAGCGTGGTGGCCCGGATGGAACGTGAGTTCCCCAGCGAGTTCGCCAAGACCGCGGCCAGCCGTTTCCGGGCCGCGGACAACATCTCCGTGACCAACTCGTTCTACCACTACTACGCGCTCCTGACCGGCCGCGCAGTCACCCAGGAGAACGCCCGGGTCCGGTACGTGGACACCACCCTATGGTCCGGCCTGCACTACCTGCCCAAGCTCCTTGCCAAGCGCCACATGGACCTCTTCTGCCTCAATGACGGCAGCTTCCCCGAGGTCCACGCGGACGAACGCGCCCAACTGGTGACGGACTTCCTGGAGAAGTACTTCCCTGTCAAGGCACCTTGGGAGAAGTAGACAAACGGGTCTTCCCCCTGAAGCGTGTGCGTGACTGGCCGGGGATGGCGACTCCGGCGGCCTCCAGGCGACGCCGGACTCCTTCGGCGTCCAGTTCTTCGCCCACGGTGTCGCCGCCGGACAGGGGCACCACGGAGTGCACGATCGTGTCCTCGTAAACGTGCACCATGTTGTAGGCCTGGGCGCCGTCGCGGCCCCTCTGCCCGCCGGCGCCCACTGCCAGGTCCTGGGTGTAGCAGGTGGCTGAAGCCACCGACACCGGCACGCCGGCAAAGGTGGCCGACGTCGAGTAGTGCAGGTGACCGCCCAGGATGGCCCTGACGTCCGAGTTGCCGACGACGGCGGCCAGGCGGGCCTGGTCCCGCAACTCCACCAACACTGCGAGGTCCTGGACGCAGGGCACGGGTGGGTGGTGGAGCGCCAGGATGGTGCCGTCGGGGGCTGGTGTGGAGAGCTCATCGGCCAGCCATTCAAGCTGCTGCTCCGACAACTCGCCGTGGTGGTGTCCGGGAACCGTGGTGTCCAAGGTGATGATCCGAAGGCCGTTCACGAAGTAGCTCCGGTCCATCGGATCCATGGGCCGGCTGCCTTTCGCGGCCTCCGGGAAAACCGCGCGGAAATTAGCCCGGTTGTCGTGGTTACCCATGGCCCAGACCGGCGTAGCCCCGAGGGCCGCGCACAGCGGTTCCACTACTTCGCGGAGCCGTTCGTAGGCCTCGAGTTCGCCCTTTTCCGCGAGGTCGCCGGTGAAGATCACGGCTTCGGCCTGGATCCTCGAATCGATGATCTGCTGGCAGACTTCGCGCAGCCGCTCCGTGCTGTCAACAGCGCCATGAAGGGCACGAGTTCCGCCCAGCAGGTGCAGATCACTCAGGTGCAACAGCACGTGACCTGGTTTCGGATATTCGGCCTCGATGAGCTCCATGGCTGCCTTAGCGTCCGTGGGAGCCGGCGACTCCCGTGTCAATCCAGTAGGTCCAATCCAACCAGATAGGAAGCGAACATTCGGCTAATTTCGGGCGGAAAGTTGGAAAATTCTTCCTCCCTGCGGTCACCGCCGGAGCTCTCCACAGAGTCCGCCGGGGTGCACCGACCTACGGCGTGGGCAGGATCAGGCTGGACAACGGCACGATCACACCATCCGGGCGCTGAACGAGGTCCGGTGCGATCAGGATGTATCCAGGCGGCAGGACCACCGTGGGAAGTGTCGCCAGCGTTGCAGCCGGCGTTGGTGCAGGTGCGGGGGCGGCGGGAGCCTGCTGCGTCACGACCGGAGCCGGCGCAGGTGCAACGACTGCCGGTGCCGGCGCCACCACAGCCGGGGCGGGTGCCGGAGCGACCACTGCCGGAGCCGGTTCCGGTGCAGTCACCGCGGGAGGTGCTACGGGTGCGGGTTCCGGAGCTGTCGTTGCAGGCGGCACTGTCGTTGCAGGCGGTACGACGGCGGATTCAGCCGTCGGTGCGGCGGGAACCGTAGTGACGGGGGCCGTCGTCGTCGGCGCCGTAGTGGTGGGCGCAGCAGTTCCGGTGGGAGTCGGCGTCGCGGTCCCGGTGGGCGACGGCGTGGCCGTCTGCGTCGGAGTCGGCGTCGCGGTCCCGGTGGGAGTCGGCGTCGCGGTCTGCGTCGGAGTCGGCGTCGCGGTGCCGGTTGGCGACGGCGCGGCCGTCTGCGTCGGAGTCGGCGTCGCGGTCTGTGAGCCGCCCGGGTTGGACGGAGTTGCCGTGTTCGACGGCGTCCCTGGGCTCACCGGCGTCTGCGTGACGGGCGGCGCCACATCTTCTTCATGCTCACCACCGATGACTGCCCGGGTGGTCCCGTCCGTGATGGGCACTGCCCACTGCGGAGTGCCGGATCCCGTGCCGACACCGGGCTGGTAGTTCACCATGGTGATGCCCTGGAGCGGATCGATCTGCTTGATGGGCAGCAACTGCCACTGGTTCGGGTTGGTGTGCAGCCCGTTGACGATCGTTTCGAAGTGGAGATGGCAGCCGGTGGACCATCCAGTGGTGCCGACCTCGGCGATCACTTGGCCCACCCGGACTGACTGGCCTTGCGTAACTCCGATGGCCTGCAGGTGGTTATACGTGGTCACCAAGCCGTTGCCGTGCTCAATCTCGACGCGGTTGCCGCCACCCCAAATGTGCCAGCCCACGGCCTTGACCGTCCCCGAGTCCGCCGAGTAAACGCGGGTACCGCAAGCCGCCGCATAGTCCTGGCCCCAGTGGAATTCACCGGGCAGGCCCGTCAGCGGGCTGAAGCGGTAGCCGTAGGGAGAGCTGGGATTCAGGACTTCCAGGGGCGAGTACAGGTAACCGGCCGGCGGACGGGACAGCCCTGCCGAGGCAACCGTCAGCGCGCCGGAACCATCGGCACCCACGGTGCGGACCAAGGCACGGTCGAAATACACCATCGGCGTGCCGGCCACTTGCTGAGGAGGCTCTGGCATGTTGTCCAGCACCAGGGTTTCGGCCTCAGGCGGCACCAAGGTTCCCAGTGCCAGCGGGCCGACGACTCCTTGGGCCGACGCGCCATCCAGCGAATACGACGGACCGGACGTCAGCGGTTGGAATCCAAAAGCGAAGAACGCAGCTATCGCGAGGACGCCTGCGATGAAAACGCGGCGGAAACCCTCGGTGCGCACCAGGATCGCTACCCGGTCTGATTCATGATGCTTGCCCACAAAACACTCCCCAAAGCCAGCGGCACCAAACCCCAGCCTGGCGTGCATGCACCATTGTTGCGGGTAAGCCAATGAAAATAAAGGCTTCCAGCTTGACTTCGAGCGAAAGGTTGGCTCAGCTTTTCCTCAAGACATCTTGAGCTTCGGCCATGACGCGCTCAGGTCAGGTTTTCCTTGAGCAATGCGCGGTGTTCGATCGCCGCGGAAGCATGGAGTGCGCGGCCGGCTTCCGTTAGTTCCAGGAAGACCGACCGGCGATCGTCCGCGCACGTTTGGCGTGACACCAGCCCGGCTTTTTCAAGCCGGTCCACCACTTTGGAAACTGCGCTTTGCGTCATGGGCGTCCGCTCCCCCAGCTGCTTCATACGGCAGGCAGCGTCCGTACTTTCGGCCACGAGGTCCAGGATTTCGAACTCGTTGAGGCCGATGTCGAACTTCGCTTCCAGCGCACGGTCGAGAGCTCCGGCGGTGCGGAAGTAGGAGTCCTGGATGCTGCGCCACTGCTCAACCAGCTGGCGGTCACGGGTTGATGCCATGTTCAGATTCTAGTTCAACAAGGTGTTTGAATCCACGTCATAATATTCCATGTCATATTCCTTGTCATTGAATGACGTGGAATATAGATTGGTCGCATGACCTCACCCACCATCCTTCAAACATCCGCCGACGCCGCCGCTGCAGCAGTCCGCTGGACCCGTGCGCAGTGGCTTCTGCTGATGGTCGTTTGCACCGTACTGGCACTGGACGGCCTTGACGTCTCCATGGTTGGCGTCGCCCTGCCTTCCATCGGGCACGAACTCAACCTGGCCACCGATTCCCTCCAATGGATCGTCTCCGCGTACGTCCTCGGATACGGAAGCCTGCTGCTCCTGGGTGGGCGGCTGGCGGATCTCTTGGGCCGGCGTCGTATCTTCCTGATGGCCCTGACAGTCTTTGCCGCGGCATCGCTCCTGGGCGGCTTGGTTGACGATCCGGCCATCCTGATCGCCACCCGCTTCATCAAGGGACTCGCAGCGGCCTTCACGGCACCCACCGGGTTCTCCATCATCACCACCAACTTCGCGGAGGGCCGGGCCCGCAACAAGGCCCTGTCCATCTTCACCACGTTCGGTGCCAGCGGGTTCTCGCTGGGGCTTGTCGTTGGCGGCCTGATGACCAGCCTCAGCTGGCGCTGGACCTTCCTGGTTTCGGTGCCAATCGCGGTGATTGTTGTGCTGTTGGGCATCCGGTTCATCCCCAAGGACAAGCCTTCTGCGGAGAACAGCGGCCACGATATCTGGGGCGCCGTGACGCTGGCCCTGGGTATGCTCGGTCTGGTCTACACCCTGGTTTCAGCACCTGAACAGGGCTGGGGATCTGCGGCAACAATCGCCGGATTCGCTGCCTCCGCCGCCGTGCTTGCGGCCTTCGCCGTGATCGAAAGCAAGGTCAAGCACCCGCTGATCCGCTTCGGCATCCTCAAGGAAGGCTGGGTGGCCCGTGCCAACCTCAGCGCCGTTGGATTGTTCGGTTCCTACCTCAGCTTCCAGTTCATCGTCACGATGTTCCTTCAGTCTGTGCTGGGATGGACTCCCCTGGGCATGGCACTGGCCCTTCTCCCGGCAGGCCTGCTGGTGGCGACGAGCGCACCGTTCGCGGACCGCCTCATAGAGAAGTTCGGCGCCACGCAGCTCATCCTGACGGGCCTGACCGCCCTGGGCCTGGGCTACGTGTTGTTCCTCCGCGTGGGCACAACGCCCAATTACGCACTGGACATCCTGCCTTCGGTGATCCTGCTTGGACTCGGCTTCGCCCTGGCGTTCCCGTCCATCAACGTCCAGGCCACGGCCGGTATCCGCGATTCCGAGCAAGGTCTGGCCGCCGGACTGATCCAAACCAGCACGCAGGTTGGCGCAGCACTGGTCCTCGCCGTCACTACGGCCTTGGTCAGCGGACACGGACACACTGAGGGTTCGGTCAGCGCCCAAGCCATGCTGGAGCAGTACCGTCCGGGACTCATCCTGAGCGCCGCCGTCGCCATTGCCGCCCTGCTGGTGGCAGCAGCACCTGCCAGGCGCCGCTCCCGCGTGTAGTTTGTAAGGCATGCGGAACTACTTCCTCGAGTACCGCCACGAACTTCAGCGCACGTTCACCGGAACGTCCGGAACACCGCCTGAGTGGGTGCCTCGCCTCGCAGAAGGGAACGACGCCGGATACCACCTTCCGGGGTCGGCGGTGTGGGCTGTGCACGGCTCCATGTCCACCATCGTGGCCGGCATCCGGGTCCTCTTGATGCAGGCACTCCACCCGGGCGCACTTGCCGGCGTGTATGAGCATTCCGGGTTCAAGGAAGACCCCCTGGGCCGCCTCGCAAGCACCATCCGCTGGATCTTCACGGTGACCTACGGTTCAACGGAGGCCGCACAAGAGGCCACCAACAGGGTCAGGAAACTGCACCAGCGTGTCCAGGGAACGTACATCGACGGGAACGGAACACCGCGCGACTACGCAGCCAACAATCCGGAGCTCCTCCGCTGGGTCCACGTGACCTACGCGGACTCGTTCCTCGCGGCGCACCGCATCTTCGGCGGCCCCATCCCCGGCGGCGCCGACGCCTACGTCCGTGAGTGGGCATCGGCCGGCCGGCTCATGGGTGTGGAGGATCCGCCCGTCACGGAAACGGAGGTTCGGCGGGAGCTGGACCGCTGGTACTCCTCCGGCGTTTTGCGGTGCGACGAACGCCTTGCCGAGACGGTCGAATTCATCCGGACGCCGCCCCTGAGCCCGTTGCTGAGGCCGGGTTACCGTATTCTGTTCGCTGCCGTCGTCGCAAGCCTTGAACCCAAGTACCGGGACCTCCTTGGCTTGCGGAAAGCCCGCCTGGGTCCCGTGCCGTTGCCGGCCATCACGGCGGCCAAGGCGATCCTGGCCTTCGTCCACCTTGCCCTTGGCCGGCGCGGCCCCAGCGAGCTGGCTGCCCGGCGTCGGCTTGAGCGGTTGGGACGGGCGTCGTCGAGGGGTTAGCTTTGGACCCTTACACCGGCACTTTGTGCCGAAAGCCAACCCCTCGATGCGTGACCTGCTAGATCAGCCCGTCCGAGAGGTGGTTCGGGGTGCCGAAGCGGTGGGCTGTGATGGACACGGCCTGTTCGCGGAGGAACGGCAGCATCTCGATCCGCCCGGCCTGGGTCACCGCTCCGTGGTACACAGCGATGTCCGGACGGCCACCGGTCGCCGCGCTCAGCGCGGTGAAGTCGCCACCGATCAGGCGGATGCGGCCGCCGTCGAACGTTGCTGCGCGGGCCAGCCACGCGGCGTCGTCCTCGACCCGGACGCTGACATTCAGGTTCGCAAATACGCTCACCACGGCGTCCGGAAGTACGACGGCGGAGCTCACCTTGAGTGCCGAACCGGCCACCGCGCCGGCCGCGACAACCCGCAGCAGGTCGGCGATCCGCTCGCCTTCCGAGAGGCGGATAGTGACCGGGATGGGACGGTAGCGGAAGACATTCCGCTCCGCGGTCAGGGCGGAGACGTCCTTGCGGGTACCGAACTCGCTCGCCCAGGCGTCGGCGTCACTGAACAGCGACTGCTCCAGGACGCGGAGCTCCTCGCCGGTGACGTCCACGGACTTCGCTGCGGCGAGAATCTCCGCAGCGGCACCCTGCAGGACGGTGCCGCGCTTGGCGTGTGCCTCTGCGGGCACCCAGTTGCCCAGGCCGATGAGGTAGTTCGGGCCACCGGCTTTGGTCCCGGCACCCACAGCGGACTTCTTCCACCCGCCGAAGGGCTGGCGCTGGACGATCGCGCCGGTGATGCCTCGGTTGACGTACAGGTTGCCGGCCTGGATGGTCTCCAGCCAGGTGCCGATTTCGGCGGAGTCCAGGGAGTGCAGCCCGGCGGTGAGGCCGTATTCGATCTCGTTCTGGATGGCGATGGCTTCTTCCAACGTCTCGGCGGTCATGATGCCGAGCACCGGTCCGAAGAACTCCGTCAGGTGGAAGTAGGAGCCGCGCTTGACTCCGGAACGGATGCCCGGGGACCACAAGCGGCCCGTCCCGTCGAGGCGTTCGGGTTTGACGGCCCAGGTTTCCCCTTCGCCCAAGGTGGTCAGGGCGTTGAGGAGCTTGCCGTTGGCGGGCTCGATGATGGGACCCATCTGCGTGGTGGCGTTGTCCGGGTAGCCCACGGTGAGGGACCGCGCGGCGTCGATCAGTTGGTTGTGGAAGCGCTTGGACTTCGCAACGGAACCCACAAGGATCACGAGGGACGCCGCGGAGCACTTCTGGCCGGCATGGCCGAACGCCGAGTACACGACGTCCTTGGCGGCCAGGTCAAGGTCGGCGCTCGGGGTGACGATGATCGCGTTCTTACCGGACGTTTCCGCCAGCAGCGGAAGGTCCTGGCGGAAGGAACGGAAAAGTTCTGCGGTTTCGTAACCACCGGTCAAGATCACGCGGTTCACGCTCGGGTGCGACACCAACTGCGTGCCCAGCTCCCGCTCTTCGAGCTGCACGAGCGCCAGCAGCTCACGCGGCACGCCGGCTTCCCACAGCGCGTCCACCATCACGGAACCGGAGCGGCGGGCCTGCTTGGCCGGTTTGATCACGACGGCGGAACCTGAGGCGAGCGCTGCGAGCGTCGAGCCTGCGGGGATCGCCACCGGGAAGTTCCACGGGGGTGTCACTACGGTGAGGTTGGCCGGGACGAACGTGGCGCCGTCGACCGTTTCCAAATCCTTGGCGCGTTCGGCGTAATAGTGCGCGAAGTCGATCGCCTCGCTGACTTCGGGATCGCCTTGGTCCAGGGTCTTGCCGGTTTCGGAGGCCATCACCTCGAGCAGCTCGGCCCGGCGGGACTCGAGGATGTCCCCGGCACGGTGCAGGATCGCGGCACGCTCGACTGCCGGGCGGGCTCCCCATGCCTTGCCTGCTTCGAGTGCCGCGGCGATGATGCGTTCGAGTTCGGCGGCGTCGGATACCTTGGTGGACTCGACGATTGCGTTACCCGCCGTGGAGCCGGGGATGCGCGCCAGGATGTCGCGGCCCCAAGCCCGGTTGGCCGGGAGGGCGGGGTCGGTGTCCGGGGTGTTGCGGAAGCCCTCGGTCGGGGCGGGTTCAGCCGGAAGGCGGCGGTCCTGCTTGCGGTTCGGCTCCGGCACGTCCTCGCTCAGGTTCGCGAGGGAGTTCAGGAAACGCTGCTTTTCACGTTCGAAGAGCGGTTCATTGTCGCTGAGCTCGAACACGGCAGACATGAAGTTTTCCTGGCTGGCTCCCTCTTCGAGACGCCGGATCAGGTAGGCGATGGCAACATCGAACTCACCCGGGTGGACCACCGGGGTGTAGAGGAGCAGGCTGCCGACGTCCTTCCGGACAGCGGTCGCCTGGCCGGTCGCCATGCCGAGCAGCATCTCGAACTCGATGCCTTCAGTGACGCCCCGCTGCTTCGCCAGGAGCCAGGCGAAAGCGACGTCGAAGAGGTTGTGTCCCGCGACGCCGATGCGGACGGCGTCAATGTGCTCAGGGGTGAGGGCGTAGTTGATGACGCTCTTGTAGCTGGTGTCCGAATCCTGCTTGCTGCCCCACGTGGCCAGCGGCCAGTCGTGGAGTGATGCCTCCACCTGTTCCATGGGAAGGTTGGCACCCTTGACCACACGCACCTTGATGGGCGCACCACCCTTGGCGCGGCGTGCGGCGGCCCACTCCTGCAGTTCCTGCATGGCGCCGAGTGCGTCCGGGAGGTAGGCCTGCAGGACGATGCCCGCCTCGAGGTTCAGGAACTCGGGCATATCCAGGATCCGCTTGAACACGGCGATGGTCATGCTGAGGTCTTTGTATTCCTCCATGTCCAGGTTGATGAACTTGGGCTTGGGGAAGGACGCTGCCAGGCGGTAGAGCGGGGTGAGCTTCTCCACCACGTGGTCCACTGCCTCGTCGAAGGCCCACGGGGAGTGCGGGGCCACGGTGGAGGATTCCTTGATGGACACGTAGTCCACGTCCTCGCGGGCCAGGAGCTTCAACGTGCCGTCCAAACGACGCTGGGCCTCGTGCTCGCCCAGGACCGCTTCGCCCAGGAGGTTCACGTTAAGGTGGACTCCGTCCTGCTTGATTTTGGCGATGGCCGGACCGAGCTTGGCATCGGTGGCATCGACAATCAGGTGGCCCACCATTTCGCGGAGTACGCGGCGTGCGATGGGAATGACCACCTGGGGCATGATCGGGGCCATGATCCCGCCGACGCGGACGGCGCCGCGCATGTACCACGGGAGGAACGTGGGCACCTTGGGTGCCAGTTCGGCGAGTTTCCGGCCGGCGACCGACAGGTCCTCGGGGCGGATGACGCCGTCGACGAATCCGACCGTGAACTCCAGTCCGTTCGGGTCCTTCAGGACTCCGGCGAGCCGTTGCGCGGAAACGTCAACAGGAATTTTGGCGGCTTCAGTCAGCCAATGGCGAACCAGCGCAATGGCCTCGTGGGCCAGTGCGTCGAACTGCCCGGAATCCTGGGTGCGCGGGGAGGTCGCATCCGGGAGGGTGCTGGTCATGAGGGCTCCTTCTGGGGCGGAGAAGTTTGTTTGTTTCCATCAGTATGGATCTACAATCCCATTAGGAAAAGCGACCTTTTCTGACGAATATTCATTACTCATCCCGAAGTTTTGGAGGCTGCCGTGCTGGACGTCCGCAGGCTGCGATTGCTGCACGAACTCAAGATCCGCGGCACCCTCGCCGAGGTGGCTGACGCCATGCAATACAGCCCGTCTTCCGTCTCCCAGCAGCTCACCCTCCTGGAGAAGGAAGCCGGGGTGGAACTCCTCCGGAAAGCGGGGCGCCGCGTTCAACTCACGCCCCAGGCTGAGATCCTCGTAGCCCACACGTCCGCCCTCCTCGAGACGCTGGAACGCGCCGAGACGGAGCTCGCTGCGTCTCTTTCCACCGTGACCGGCACCGTGCGCCTGGCAGTGTTCCAGTCCGCTGCACTGGCGCTGCTCCCCGGATTCCTGACGATCATGCGGCAGGAGTACCCGGAAGTGCGCGTAGAGATGACCCAACGGGAGCCGGAAACCGCACTTTACGAGACGTGGGCCAGGGACTTCGACATCGTGGTGGCCGAGCAGTACCCCGGGCACGCAGCACCGCACCACCCCGGCCTCGACCGGGCGACCTTGACCAGCGACGCCATTCGCCTGGCTACTCCCCCGGTGGGGCTCGGCGGGGAACATGTTGCATCCATCGCGGACACGGCCTCCATGCCGTGGGTCATGGAACCCCGTGGAGCCGCATCACGGCACTGGGCCGAGCAAGCCTGCCGTTCAGCCGGATTCGAACCCGACGTACGTTATGAAACCGCCGACCTCCAGGCGCAGATCCGGCTCATCGAATCCGGCAACGCCGTAGCCCTGATGCCGGACCTCGTCTGGACGGGAATGGAACGGCCGGTCCAGCTGCTTGACCTGCCCGGTTCGCCCGCGCGGACCATCTTCACCTCCACGCGCACTGCCGGGCGCATCCACCCGGCCATCCTGGCGTGCCGTGAGGTGCTGGAGCGGGTGGCGGCTGCGCAAAGCTAGCGCCCTGTCTCGTGAGGGCTGCCCCGGGGCTTGGCTGGTGAACGCAAAAGGCCCCGGTCCAGTGGACCGGGGCCAAACGCGGAGAATGGGGGATTTGAACCCCCGAGGGCGTTAACCCAACACGCGTTCCAGGCGTGCGCCATAGGCCGCTAGGCGAATTCTCCTTGCTTCCGATTCGAAAGCAGATACTACTGTACCTGAGATTTTCGGCATCTCCCAATCGGGCGCCAGAACGGGTTCCAAGCCCGCGACGCCGCCCGTCGGCAGCAGCCTGAACGACAAGACTTTAACGAAAAAATGGACGCCCCCAACGCGCCCATTCCTACGGTACTTCCGTTGAGCCGCCGGGTCCGGCCCCTCTTGCCCAGGCCCCGCGGCTCACAATCGACGGAGATTGCCCCAATCGGTGTACATACTTATGGTCCGCTGCGACCTCTCCGGATGCAATGCTTGGGGCCGGTTCCGGGCCTTAGTTGCTGACAAAATGTCTTTATGACCGAACTGCATGCCTTGGTTGTCTACGTGCCCGAAGATCATGCGGACGCCGTCCTGAAGGCGATCGGCGACGCCGGGGCCGGTCGAATAGGCGACTATTCCCATTGCGCTTTCACCTCGCCCGGCACAGGCCGCTTCACTCCCCTTCCGGGAGCGCAACCGTTCATCGGCGACGTCGGTGAACCGGAGCAGGTGCCGGAAGTCCGCGTTGAGTGCGTAGTCGCCGGAGAACTGCTCGACGGCGTGGTACTGGCTCTGCGTGAAGCCCACCCTTACGAGGAGCCGGCCTTCATGACGTGGCCTGTCAAAGGGTGGCGGTGATCCACTCCGTCGCACTGGGCCGGCCGTTGACGCCGCACCCTCACCCGCAATCCGCACCCATAGGAACTGGAGCGCCACGCGGAAACGGGTGCGCCGCCAACTCACAACGGGTGCGCCAAGCGGAAACAGGTGCACCCAGACAGAGTGGCCGCACAGCCCCACCCCGGGCAGACACCGACGCCCGCCGCCGGGGCCGGCCGTTGACCCGCCGCCGACGCCGCACCCCTTCCCGCAATCCGCACCCATCAGAACAGGAGCGCCACGCGGAAACGGGTGCGCCGTCCACCCACAACGGGTGCGCCAAGCGGAAACAGGTGCACCCAGGCAGACGCCGACGCCCGACGCTAGGGCTGGCCGTTGACGCCGCACCCCTACCCGCAATCCGCACCCATAAGAACGGGTGCGCCAAGCGGAAACAGGTGCACCGCCCACTCAGAACGGGTGCGCCAAACGGAAACAGGTGCGCAGAGCTCGGGTCGATAAGTGATTGAGGGACGGCCGGAAACGGACTGGACCTGATAGAGGGGCGGGCGGAAACGGGCGGCAGGTGATAGAGGGACGGCCGGGTTCGACGGCGCGGAGTACCCGCCGTCGAGCGGTTTCCACAGTCCCCTCCAGCCGATTCGAACCGTGCCCCAAGTTCGGGTAAGCTTGTCGACGGCCCCTCATGTGGCGTCATCCTGTTGAACTCCCCCAGGACCGGAAGGTAGCAAGGGTAGATGGGCTCTGGCGGGTGCATGAGGGGTCTCTTATTTAAATGTCAGTCCCTATAGGTAGGTTTTCCCTGTGACTGTTACAACTGCCCTGTACCGAAGGTACCGCCCGGATTCGTTCGCGGACGTTATCGGGCAGGAACACGTCACGGAGCCGCTGATGACGGCGCTGCGGAAGAACCGCGTGAACCACGCCTACCTCTTTTCCGGCCCACGCGGCTGTGGCAAGACCACGTCCGCGCGCATCCTCGCGCGCTGCCTGAACTGCGCCGAGGGCCCCACGGACACCCCCTGCGGAAAGTGCCCCAGCTGCATCGAGCTTGCCCGCGGCGGTTCGGGTTCGCTGGATGTGATCGAGATCGATGCCGCCAGCCACGGCGGTGTGGACGACGCCCGGGATCTCCGTGAACGCGCCACGTTCGCCCCTGTTCGCGACCGCTACAAGATCTTCATCATTGACGAAGCCCACATGGTCACCTCGGCCGGCTTCAATGCGCTGCTTAAGATCGTCGAAGAGCCGCCGGAACACATCAAGTTCATCTTCGCCACCACGGAACCGGACAAGGTCATCGGCACCATCCGTTCCCGCACGCACCACTACCCCTTCCGATTGGTGCCGCCGGAGCCGCTCATCAAGTACCTTGAGCTGCTGTGCCACCAGGAGAACGTGCCCGTGGCTCCGGGCGTGCTTTCTTTGGTGATCCGTGCAGGTGGCGGCTCAGTGCGCGACTCCCTTTCGGTGCTGGACCAGCTCATGGCTGGAGCCGGACCGAACGGCCTCGATTACGAGCTCGCTGTTGCCCTGCTCGGCTACACCCACGCCTCCCTTCTTGACGACGTCGTCGATGCCGTCGCCGCGGCGGACTCCGCCACGGTGTTCCGAGCCGTTGACCGCGTCATCCAGACAGGCCACGATCCGCGACGCTTCGTGGAGGACCTCCTGGAGCGTTTCCGGGACCTCATCATCGTCCAGGCCATGCCGGAAAGCGCCCAGTCCATCCTCCGCGGCATGCCGGAGGACCAGATCGCCCGCATGCGCAACCAAGCCACCAATCTGGGTGCGGCTGAACTGTCCCGGGCGGCCGATGTCACCAACACCGCCCTCACCGAGATGACCGGCGCCACGTCACCACGGCTACACCTGGAACTTCTTTGCGCCCGCATTCTCCTTCCGAGCGCGGAGCAGACGGAGCGCGGAATCGCCGCGCGCATAGACCGCGTGGAACGTCGACTCAACTACGCCGGCGACGCCGTGATCCCGGCTGCCGCTTCAGCCTCACCTCAGGCCGGGGCAGCACCAGCCGCAGGTTCGCAGGCTCAGCAGGTACCGGCAGCTCAAACCGTGGCTCCTGCCGCTCAGCAGACAGCCCCCGCTACCCCTGCTGCCATGGCACCCATGACTCCCCAACAGCCGGCGGAACGTCCCGTTGAGCACCAAACCGCTGCTGCCCCCGCGGGACCGTCCGCTCCCGTTGCACCTGCCACCGTTCCGTCGCAGGAGCACCAGCGACGTGAGCCACAGCAGCAACAACAGCCGGACTCCGGAGCGCGTACGTCCCTGACGGCACCACGGGTCTCCACCAACGACTGGCCTGTGGAGGACCGGTCCGTTTCCGGGCGCCCAACGGGTCCCTCTGAGGGACAGCAAGCTCCCGTGCAAACTCCGGCCGCGGAGCGGAACCCGGCGGCCACGCCCACAGGGCAGGCAGCCCCGGCGGCACAACCCGCACCAGCCTCACAACCTGCCCCAGCCACGCAGTCCGTACCAGCACCGGAAGCTCGGCCCGCGGCCATCCCGTCAGCGCCAACCCCCTCCGGCGGAGACGTCGAAACGCTTCGGCGTGCTTGGCCGGACGTGCTGCAGGCGCTGGCCAAGATCAAGCGCAGCACCTGGGCCTTGGTGGAACCCAACGCCCAAGTGGCCCAGTACGACGCCCAAGTGCTTACCCTCGCTTTCACAACCAGTGGCCTTGCCGGGGCGTTCGGACGCGCCGATCATGCGGAAAACCTGCGCCAGGCCATCCACAAGACCATCGGCATCGATTGCCAGATTGTCGCAGTGGCAGGCGCCAACAGCTCAGCGAGCTCTGAACCAAACCCAAAAGCACGTACTAGCCGGGACACCCCGGCAACGAACACCCAAGAACCGGTTTCAGACGGAGCTGCGCACCTGGCCAGCGGATCGGATACAACGCCAGTCGCGGCCGCTCCAGCACCAGCCCCGGCAGCTGCCACCGCCGTGGATGCAGCGTGGGGCCTTGCCCCGGCGTCACGCCCTGAACAAGAGTCTTCCGCCCGGAAAGCTCCTGCACAGGACGCGCCAGCCCACAAAGCTCCTGCGCAGGAAACCCCCGCCCGGGAACCAGCGGCGCCCGCTCCAACGGATCACGCCGCCGGCATCTCAGAGGCCCCTACCGGCCCCGCGGACAACGTGGAAACTCCGAGCTGGCAGTCCGTGTCCCCGGCAGATCGGGAATCGGTCTGGTTGACCGGCCCGAAGACTCCGGAAGAACCACCTGCTGGACCGCAGGCAACTCCCCAGGCCGGACCCCGGGCATCCGTGCCTGACACGGCCGGCGACTACTCGTACCCTGATGACGATTGGGGTCCGCCGCTCGACGAGGACGCCCCGCCGCTGGAGGAAGAACCGCCGGCTGACTGGGAGCCGACCCCCCGGTACGAGGCCCCGGCCGCCCCTGCGCAGGCCCAGGCCGACGCACGGCCCCGGACACCGTCGCGCCCACAGGCAAGCCCACAGCCCACGCAGGCCACGAAACCCACGAATGCCACCGAGACCCCCTCGCGGCCGGGTCCCGCCCAGGATCCGTGGTCACGTGCGGTGGAACATGCGCCGGGAACGTGGGTTGTTGGCACGGAATCCAACGTTGGCGGTAAAGCCAAAGCCAACGGCAACAGCAGCGACCACCAAGCGGCCCAGCCCTCGCAGAACGAGTCGGCCCCGCAGTACGAGCCAGCTGCAGCCCAAATACCGGCAACAGCACAGGCTCCCACGGCCGGGACTCCTGACATCGGCAGCGAAACCGCCGAGCCCTCCACCTACGGCCAGCCAACCAGCGCCGGGAACAACGGTTCCTCAGGCTGGGACGTCGCACCGCCGTCGGAATGGCCCGGAGCAGGCGCGACGCAAACCCAGCAGAAGGCACCGGCGTGGCCCTTGTCGTCCCTGGAGCCGCAGGAGGCCCACGGTTCCGTCGCCACGCTCGAAGGGGACGCGCCGTCGGGCGGTCGGCCGGTCAAGCAGAGCCTCTACCAGCGGTTGACCAACAGCCCTGAGGCCCAGCGGGGCCGCGTCCAGGCGCCTGCCCATCCCCACGCCCAGCCGACCAGCGTGGCGGAGGACATCCCCAGCCCCGAGGACGAGACCATCGAGGAATCGAGGGTGTTCGGACGCGCCGCGGTGGAGCGTATTCTGGGCGGAAAGCTGATTGAAGAGCGGTCGTTGGACGGTTCTCCCCTCCACATGCGCTGACCACCATCTGCGCCCGGCACGCAGCCCTAACCCTGAGCGCAGCGGCATTGCAACGAAACGAACGAGGACATTGTGTACGAAGGTGCAGTTCAAGAGCTGATTGACGAGCTCGGCCGGCTCCCCGGCGTTGGGCCCAAATCGGCGCAGCGCCTGGCGTTCCATATCCTCGAGGCTGATCCCGAGGATATGAAGCGCCTGGTTGCAGCCATCACCACCGTCAAGGAACGCGTGAAGTTCTGCTCAGTGTGCTTCAACGTCACTGAGCAGGAAACCTGCAACATTTGCCGCGACCCCCGCCGGGACCCCTCGGTCATTTGCGTGGTGGAGGAATCGAAGGACGTCCTGGCCGTTGAACGTACGCGTACCTTCCGTGGGCGCTACCACGTACTGGGCGGCGCCATTAACCCCATCGCGGGCGTCGGCCCGGAACAGCTGCGGATCCGCGAGCTCCTTACGCGGCTCAACGACGGCGCCATCCAGGAAATCATCATCGCCACCGATCCGAACCTCGAAGGTGAGGCGACGGCCACCTACTTGGCACGGATGCTGAAAACGATCGGCATCACGGTCACGCGCCTCGCGTCCGGGCTGCCGGTGGGCGGAGACCTCGAGTACGCCGACGAAGTGACGCTTGGCCGTGCCTTCGAGGGCCGCCGCAACGCCCTCGCCTGACCGCGGGCCCCTGACCAACGCAAGCGCCGAATAGCTCAGGCCTTCCGGCGCAACCGCATCCGCCCGGGAATCACCACCAACGCGGCCACGGCGCCCTGCAGCGCCAGGCCGGTGACCGCTACCGGCACCGTTGGCGGCAGGCTGTCACTCGATTCGCCTCCGAGGCAGGGAACGTCCCGCTGCGGACCATCGGCGGCCCATTGCAACCCGGCGAGTATCCACGCGAAATCGCTGTTCCTGGGAACAAACTCCCCCGCCGTGCTCCCGAAGACCATCACCGGGTTGCTCGCCGCGATCCACGCCACCCGATCGGTGTGCGCAACCTCAACCGGGCGCGTTTGGCCCAAGCATTCATAAGCGGTCATGCGTCCGGATTCGTCGCGCTCCACGTTGACCGGAACCGAGGCTTGCGCGGTGGTGGACGTGCCCGGAAGCAGCGCGAGGGTTGCCACCACGTTTCCGAACAACAGGAAAGCCAGGAGCAGGGCCACAAGCACGCCTCCGGGCAAGGCCCTCCGGAAACAGGCGCGGCTGCCGGCACCGATCAGCCCGAACAGCGCCACCTCCACAGTGACAACGACGACGGCGGCAATCGCCAGCACGATCGGCCCTCCGGTTGCTGCGCCAACCGCAGCCAGGACAACGCCGGACAAAAGCGCCAGGACCAGGCCATGCAGCAATCCTGAGAACAGGGCAGCAAGAACGCCGGACGCGGGACGCCTGAATCCTCGGACGGCCCCGTGAGCTGCAGCGACAAGGACCAGCCAAGCCCCCAGCAGCAGGTAGACGGCGTCCCACAGGCCTGTTTCGAACCATCCGTTGGCTGCGCCGAATCCCACCAACGCCGCGGTCAAGGCGCCGGCGGCCGCTATCCCCAGAACGCATGCAGTCCAGTACCGCCACGAGCCAAGGGACGCGACCACATCCGACCAGGCAGCGCGGGCCGCTGCACCCACCGGACTGCGCGGATGGGCCGGTGACTCATCGTCGTGGGCCGCTGCCGGTCCCGCCTCGGTCCCGGCACGGTGCGGACGACGGTCATCAATGACTCCCCCACCGATCACCTCATAGTCGGAATCTCCGCCCTGGAACGTCATAAATGGATAGTACGCCGGGCGATCATAGGCCGAAATGCCTCATGATGCCGCCATGTGGTCACAATTCCTGCGTGGGGAGCACCCGGCGATAAACTTGGCAAATAAGCTACGCCGGCGTGCTCCAATGAGGATATTGGTACGCCGGATTCGAACCCTATTAATTGCAGTGAGGGTGCGCGCATGACTATGCCCACTACCGAAGTGAAAATCGAAGAGCTCGCAGGCGGAGCTGCCATTACCAAGCAGCTGATCGTCCAGAAGTTCGGCGGTTCCTCGGTTGCCGATGCCGACGGCATCAAACGGGTTGCCCAGCGGGTGGTGGATGCGCAGAAGGCCGGCAACGAGGTAGTCGTTGTCGTCTCCGCAATGGGTGACACCACGGATGAGCTCCTCGACCTCGCAGCCCAGGTCACCGACTCCGCCCCCGCCCGCGAGATGGACATGCTGTTGTCCGCCGGCGAGCGTATTTCGATGGCTCTGCTGGCAATGGCGATCAACAAGTTTGGTGCTTCCGCCCAGTCGTTTACCGGCTCGCAGGCCGGCATGATTACCGACGGTATCCACGGCAAGGCGCGAATTATCGACGTCGATCCGCACCGGATCCGCACGGCGCTGGACAAGGGCCACATCGCAATCGTCGCCGGCTTCCAGGGCATGACCCGCGTCACCAATGAGATCACCACGCTGGGCCGCGGCGGTTCGGACACCACGGCTGTTGCACTGGCCGCAGCGCTGGAAGCGGACGTTTGCGAGATCTACACGGACGTTGACGGCATCTACACTGCCGATCCCCGCGTGGTTTCTTCCGCCCAGATGATCGACCGCATCTCCAGCGAGGAAATGCTGGAGCTCGCTGCGTCCGGCGCCAAGATCCTGCACCTGCGCTGCGTGGAGTATGCCCGCCGGTTCGGCGTGCCGCTGCACGTGCGGTCTTCATTCAGTAACCACGAAGGCACATGGGTCATCCCGGGTGCCGATGAAAAGTTCACGATTCAAGAGGGAGTTGCCTTGGAGCAGCCAATCATCTCCGGCGTTGCACACGACCGGTCCGAAGCCAAGGTCACCGTTGTTGGCGTTCCGGACATCCCCGGCAAGGCCGCTGCGATCTTCCAGGTGATCGCCGACGCCCACTCGAACATCGACATGATCGTCCAGAACGTTTCCACCCACGGGACGGGCCGCACGGACATCTCCTTCACGCTGCCCATCGTTGAAGGCGCCGACGCCCTGGCCGCCCTTCGCGCCGCTGAGGGCCAGATCGGCTTCGAGAGCATTGAGTACAACGAGAACGTCGGCAAACTGTCCCTCATCGGCGCCGGCATGCGTTCGCACCCGGGCGTTTCGGCTACGTTCTTCAAGGCGCTGTCTGACGCCGGCATCAACATCGACATGATCTCCACCTCGGAAATCCGCATCTCGGTGGTTACCAGCGCAGACAAGCTCGATGACGCCGTCCGCGCCATCCACGCCGCATTCGAGCTCGACGGCGACGCCGAGGCTACCGTCTACGGCGGCACCGGCCGCTAGGAACTTCCCCGGGCCCCAAGCCCTGACAGGTCCAAAAAGATAATGCCGTCCTGAGGCTTCAGGGCGGCATTATCCGTTAACTGCTTCGGCAGGTCATCCGGCCGGGGGCAAGAGGACATCGATGAGGGTCCGGAGTCCCTCGGCCATGTCCACGTCCTTGTCGTAGAGCCACTGCAGTTGGAGTCCATCGAAGGCCGCCACCACCAGGCGGGAGAGCTGCACAGGATCCACGTCGGACCGAACCTCCCCCAGGTGCTGGCGCTGGGAAATATCAGCGCTGATGTCCCCCACCAGAGCCTCGTACCGTTGGCGGAAGTACTCATGGGAGTCATGCCCGGGGTGGCTGGCGGTCGCCGAGGCCACCGCGTACAGGGTGGTCAGCCCGCGCTCCTGGCGGTTCCGCTCGGCGATCGGGGCCATCAGGTCAAGTCCCGCTTTTTCGGAATTCCCGACGGCGGCTGCCCGGCGGTCGCGCTCGGCGAGGACCGCCGTGAGGAGCTCCTGCTTGCCCTTGAAGTAGTGGAAGAGCGTTGCTTCCCGGACTCCTACGAGTTCGGCGACCCGCTTGAGCGCGGTCCCTTCAAATCCTTCGGTGGCGAAGACGTCTGTGGCTGTCTGGATGATCTGTTCCCGACGTTCAGCGCCCTTGGCATACTGTCCGCGTGCCCTCGAAGTAGACATTGGTTCAGTCTATATTTGCGGGCTTCTGCCCTGAAAACCTAGTCACACTAGATTTCTAGCGTTACCCTTGGTGAAAGTCCTGAAAAGGCCATGCACAAAGGAGTCACCATGAATCAACCCCGCCTGATGGAAGCCCTCACCGTCGGCACCGACGATGCCGAAGCGAGGATCCGCGAGCTTGCTTCCGGACTCAGCCTCGAACAGCAGGTCCGGCTGCTCACCGGCGCGGACATCTGGTCCACCCATACCCTTCCCGACATCGGCCTGGGCCGGATCGTCCTGTCCGATGGTCCGGCAGGCGTCCGGGGTGAGGACTTCGACGAACGCCACGACTCCGTTTCCCTGCCCTCGCCGACAGCATTGGCCGCAACCTGGAGCGTTGATATGGCACGCCGGTACGGCCAGATCCTTGGCCAGGAAGCCCGGCGCAAGGGCGTCCATGCGGTACTCGGCCCCACCATCAACCTCCACCGTTCACCCTTGGGCGGCCGCCACTTCGAGTGCATGAGCGAGGATCCGCGCCTCACTGCCACCATTGCGGCCGGGTACGTTGAGGGCATCCAATCCATGGGCGTGGGTGCGACACCCAAGCACTACCTCGCCAACGAGGCGGAAACTGACCGCTTCACCGCCGACTCGGTGGTTGAAGAGCAACCCCTGCGCGAGCTCTACCTCTCAGCATTCGAGGACGCCATCCGGGAAGCCCGCGCCTGGCTGGTCATGAGTTCCTATAACTCGATCAACGGCACCACGGCCAGCGAAAACGACCTCCTGGAAACACCGCTCTCCACGGAGTGGGGCTTCGACGGAGTAGTGGTCTCCGACTGGACCGGAGTGCGCTCCATTGACGCCGCAAACGCGCACCAGGACCTGGAAATGCCGGGCCCTGTAGGCCACTGGGGACCCAAACTCATAGCTGCGGTCAACGATGGCCGCGTCAGCCGCGAAGCCATCCTGGAGAAGGTCACCCGCATCCTCCGGCTTGCGGCCCGCGTCGGCGTACTGGAAGGCTTCAAACCGGCAATTACCCGGCTACCGGCCGAACTGGACGGGGCCGCCGTCGCACGCGACATTGCCGTACGCGGAGCGGTACTGGTCCGCAACCGCGATGGACTGCTTCCCCTGGACGCCGGCAGCATCCGCAGCGTCGCTGTCATCGGTCACAATGCCGAGGAGGCGCGCACGCAAGGCGGCGGCAGCGCTACGGTCATGCCCAAGCACACGGTCTCGCCACTGGAGGGGTTGCAGACGGCACTGCCCGACGACGTCAAGGTCACCTATGCGCGCGGGGCCAAGGTAGCCGAGGGTATCCAGGCCTTTTCCCGGACGGACCTGCACAATCCCGTGTCCGGAGTTGCCGGCATACGGGTGGCCTTCCATGCTGCTGACGGTTCGGAGATTTCAGGTGAGGACCGGCTGGCCTCGCACCTTATCTGGTTCGGCGTGGGGATCCCGGAGGGCACAGCGAGCATCCGGATGGTCACCGACTGGACGGCGCGGACGGCTGGAACCCATCACATCGGGGTGGGCACCGTGGGCAGAATCCGCCTGGCCGTGGACGGTGAAGACGTCTTCAATGGCGAACTGGAGGATCAGACCAACGTCCTCGGCGCGGCCCTCTTCGACCCGCCCGCTACCATCCATGCCATCGAAACGGCCGCCGGCCAAATGGTTCGGATCGAAGCGGAGTACCGGCTGCCCGAGGAACAGTTCATTCCACTCACAGCTATCCTGCTTGGCGAGGACACAGTGGTGGACAACCCGCATGCCGACATCGCCGCCGCAGTGGAAGCAGCCCGCGCCTCCGACGTCGCCGTAGTGGTGGTTGGTACCAACGCAGCCATTGAGTCCGAGGGCTTCGATCGCACCGACCTGGATCTCCCCGGATTCCAGGACGAGCTGGTGTCCGCCGTGGCCGCAGCCAATCCCCGCACCGTGGTGGTGGTCAACTCAGGATCACCCGTTCTGATGCCGTGGTTGGACAAGGTCAGTGCAGTGCTGCTCGGCTGGTTCGGCGGCCAGGAGTTCGGCCACGCAATCGCGGACATCCTTGTGGGCAAGGAGGAGCCCGGAGGACGCCTGCCCACCACGTGGCCGGCCGCGCTGGAGGACGTTCCGGTGCTCAGTACAACGCCGGTGGAGGGCAAGGTGGTGTACTCCGAGGGAATCCACGTCGGGTACCGCGCCTGGCTCAAACAGGAAGCTGCTGGTGGCGCAGCACCGGCCCTGCCGTTCGGGTTCGGCCTCGGATATACCAGCATCGAGTTCGGCACGGCACATGCGCCACAGTGCGTGCCTGCGGGTAAGGACGTGGTGGTCCACGTGCCGGTCCGCAACACCGGAAACCGCACGGGCCGAGAGGTGGTCCAGGTGTACCTGTCCCGCCCTGAGACAGCGGTGGAACGGCCCGTCCGCTGGCTGGCCGGCTATGCGGGAACGCACCTCGCTCCGTCCGGGACTGAAAGCGTGGAGGTGCGGATTCCGGCCAGGGCCTTCGCCCATTACGACGGCGGCTGGCAGTTCGAGCCGGGCACGTTTACCCTGTTGGTGGGTCGCCATGCCGCAGACGACTTCCAGGAGCTGGATGTTGAGCTGCGCTGAGACAGGTGAACACCCCTAACGTGTCCATTGCATGACATTAGTTACCGTGGTTTTCCCCACATGTGGCCTCTTTACGGTATGGTATGGAATTTTCATGGCATGCTGTACGTTGCATAGCCGTAACTCCCCTATCTGAAGAGGCAAATAAACAAGTGGCAGCCGATTACGACGAACTCCGCACAGACGTCAAAGAAAACCAGGAGCAGTCCCTCCAGGCACTCCAGTCCGCCAGCGCCCCCACGGCCAAGAGCGTGGTGCTGGAACTCGACGAGACCGATGGCCTTGACGCCAACGGCCCCGGTGGCGAAATCGTCGCCGAAGAACTGGTCATCCAGGTCATCCCGCAGGCAAATGACGAGTTCACCTGCAACTCGTGCTTCCTGGTCCGCCACCGCTCGCAGATCGCCCGCGAGAAAGATGGCGTGGCCTACTGCACTGACTGCGAGGGCTAGGACCTCCACAACCCGGGCGGTCTGATCGTCGTCAGGGAGTGCCGCCGTCGGGTTAAATGCGGATGGACCAGTTCACTCTGTGAACTGGTCCATCCGCATTTAACTAAGCGTTTTCGACTCCCGCACCGGTACCGTGCCCAGCGAGGCTGCGTTGCCGGCGATGGTTGATGATCCGCAACTGCAGGATGCGGGCACCTCCGGCCAACGCAACCAGCACGCCCCCTCCGACGGCCGCGATAAAGAGCGTCGTACCCAGGGCAAGCGATCCTTCCAATCCGAAGAACCTCACCGTCACCATGTCCTGGTTCTGCACGAAGAAGACGATCAGCAGCACCAGCACCACCAGGCCAACCGCCACCGCAACCCAGACGGCTGCCGTACGCGTCGGGCGGGAAGATCCAGGCACCGGGCCCTGCGACCGGACGGCGGGTCCGGTGTTTGCCGGGATACTTCCTGCGTTTGCAGGGATCCTTCCTGCATCATCTTGGAAACTCATTCACGGCCCCTCTCCCCAAACAGGACTGACCCTGTTTCCACTCATCCCGTAACAACATAATAAGCATGCTGATCACCCGCGTGGAAGCATCAATGATGGAAGCGCTGGAGCCCGCGGACGCCAAAGCGAAGGACCGGAGCTGAACCCCGGTCCCAGCGTCAGCCCTAAAGGCTGTAATCGGTGGTTGTTGGACCTGGATCGTTGTTCCGGACAGCGTAGTGATGCCCTTCGGAGTCAGTCTCCACGTCAAAATGCTTAAGGTCCTCTTCCGAGGCGAGCTCAAAGTCATCGTGCTTGTGCACCACAGGAGCATCCGAATAGCCATGAGTGGCCGGTCCAAAAACGGACTGCAGCCGTTCGGTTACGTGCTGGAAGCCTTCCAATTTGCGTCCCATTTTCTTCCACCCCCTTTCCGCAGGAGAAAGAAAAACGGCAGGGCCGGTGCGCGCCGTTCCAGTGAGGCAATTTTACGCCCGGAGAGCCACAATGGTCAGTCCGCGAGTTGGCATTTATTCGCAATGTTCCCCGCCCGGACTGCCATCAAATGCCATCTCGCGGGGAGGGCACCGAAGGTTTAGCGCAGAGACTTGTCGTCCGGGTTGCGGGGAACCACGTACGTGCTGCCATCGGGTCGGCGCACGGTTTCCCACTGCTGTGTTTCCGCTTGGCGCTGCGCCAGAAGGCGACGATTGGCCTCGGTCATCTCGTGATCGAGGGAGCTGCTGTGGGCCGGGCCGAAGATAACCCGCAGCCTGCCAGTTGCACGCATGAACTTCTGGGCGAATGATTCCTTGGCCACCGGCGATCGACTCCTTGTTTCAACGGATCAATACCTCCATAGTAGGCTAATAATTAGTGCACTAACTAATTGGCTGCAGGGTTACCGGCAACGCACGTCCGCCGGCTCGAGCCGCGCCCACAGCCCGGGAAGGAAACCATGACCACAGCCAGCGGAACCAATGTCAACGATCAAGCCGACGATCTCCTTCTTGAACGCCAGCTCTGCTTCGCCCTGACCGTGGCATCCCGCAGCGTGGTGGGGATTTATAAGCCCGTCTTGGAGCGGCTCGGGCTCACGCATCCGCAATACCTGGTGATGCTGGCCCTCTGGGAGCGGAGTCCCCGCACCCTCAAGGACCTCAGCGATGCCCTCCTCCACGAGCCCGCCACCCTTTCACCGCTCCTCCGCCGCTTGGAGGAAGCGGACCTTGTGACAAGGGAACGAGTCCAAGGCAATGAGCGCGCCCTCGCCATCACCCTCACGGCGAAGGGCGCGGCCCTCCGTGAACAGGCAACTGCCGTTCCCGGGCAGATCCGCGAGCGCCTGCAGCTAAGCCGCGAAGAAGTGGCCGAACTGCACCAAGCCATGACAGGCCTGATCGCGGCAACACAACGCGGGGTCAGGGTCGGATAAGTCGGGTAAGCCGGAGAACAGCAGCACGCCCCCCGGCAGGTACAACACCTGGCGTCCAAAACCGAGAGACCGCGTAAAATGGCAGCAACCAAGGAGATCCAATGCGCATGCGATTCGTTCGGTCCGCCCTCGCAGTACTGACTGTTGCCGGACTGGCCGCCTGCACCGGCGGCCCTGCGCCGGACGCCACTTCAAGCAGCAGCGCCACCTCAGGCAGCACCCCGACGTCCGGTTCCACAAGCAGCACCAGCCCGTCGCCGTCGTCGTCTACTACAGGGGCGACGCCTACGCAGGTTCCCACTACCCTTGGCCCCGGCGATACTTCGCCCAACCCGAGCCTTCCCGCCACCACGCCCACTCCGGGCCAAGGCAATGCGGAGCTGTCCATTACCTTCCTGGCATCTCCTGACGCCGCGCCGAAGAACTACACCTTGGTGTGCCAGGGCGGCGTTCCGGCGGCAGAGAGCAATCATCCCACCGCGGCCGCGGCCTGCGAGGTCCTGAAGAACTACCCCGCGCTCCTCAACCCCGCGCCGGTAAAGACCGACCAGGCCTGCACCATGCAGTTCGGCGGCCCGGAGACGGCCACCGTGACGGGCGCCGTTGACGGCACCGAGGTGGACGCGAAGTTCAGCCGGACCGACGGCTGCCAGATTGCCCTGTGGGACGCCTCCAGCAGCATCCTGGGTGCCAGTGGTGGTGCAGCCTAGGCTTCAGCACCTCCCCCAGGAGCAGTGGCTCGGGCTGGAGGCTGCCCATCACGCGCGCGTCGCCCGCTATGCCGACCCCTACCTCGCCCGCCGTTCCGCCGGGCAGAAGCACCCTGTGGAGGACTTCCTCTTCACGTATTACACGCAGAAGCCCGGGCAACTGCTGCGCTGGCACCCCGGGGACGGCGTTGTGCTCAGCGGGGAGCGCGCACTGGAGCGGGCCGACTGGAAGTTCTATCACAGGCTCGACGACGGCCAGCTCGCCGCCGTCGGACTGGCCCCCGGGACGCCTGCGGTAGCTTTCCACCGCGAGCCGTTCCTGGACCAGCGTGCGGAAGCTGTTCGCTTCGCCGGGATCATCCTCAAGGGCACCGCAATGCGGCCCGCCCAGTTCGGCTGCTTTGGCCTCCACGAGTGGGCCATGGTGTACAGGCAGGAAAAGTTCGAACTACGCCATGAGTACCTGCAGCTCAGGCTCGGCGGGGAGGGGACGGATGACGTGGTGGAAAAGAACCGCATCCGCTGCTCCCACTTTGATGCCTTCCGCTTTTACACGCCGGACGCTGTCCCCCTCAACGAGCTCGCTCCTACGCGGGAGAACCAGCGGACCATAGAGCAGCCCGGCTGCCTCCACGCCAATATGGACCTCTACAAGTGGGCCTACAAGCTGGCCCCCGCGCTGCCCAGCGAGCTGGTGATGGATTGCTTCGAATTGTCCTGGCGGATCCGGGCCATGGACATGCAGGCCTCACCCTACGACCTTGAAGAATGGGGCTACCCGCCCATCAGGATCGAGACACCGGAGGGCAAAGCCGAGTACGTTGAGTACCAGCGGGCTTTCGCAGCCGAGTCGCAGAAGTTGAGGACCCGCGTGCTTGAGTCGGTGGGTCCGTTACTGGAAGCCCTGCCGGCCAACGCTTGAAGCACCCGCCGCACCAGCGAAAGGTAACCATGGTTTCTTCCGAAAAGACCGAATACGACGTCGACCTGACAGTCACGCTGACAGAGGCACCCGGCGCGGAACCGAGGACGTTCCGCCTCCGTTCCGCTGACGGCGTCCTCTCCCCGGCCGAAGGTTCGGTGGAATCCAACTTGCCGGACGCGCATGCGGCACTTGCCGCCGTCGAGCAGTTCGGCGAGGAAGCCTTCTTCCCGGTACCGCGTCCGGACCGGCTCTGCACGCAGCAGTACGGTGGACCGCAAATCGCGGTGGTCGAGGGGACGTTCCGCGGACGGCAAGTCAACAGCCAATTCAGCCGGACCGACGGCTGCGAAATCGCCCGGTGGCGCAGCCTGGCTCCCCTATTCGGCGGCCTCGGGGGCTCAACGGGCAACGTGTGAAATTTCCGACGCAAGCAGGCCCGGACGGCGGAGGAACAAGCCCACTGCCAGAGCCGTGGCCAGGCACAGGCCTGCGTTCACCCAGATTGCCGTAGTGACACCGCTGAGGACGGCCGGAGCGGCGTTGTTACCGATAGACAGGATCTGTGCGGTGAAGATGGCGCTCATGATCGGAATACCCATGGTGATGCCGATTTGCTGGCTCATTGTTGCCAACCCCGTAGCCAAGCCTTGCTCTCCATCAGGCAAGCCAGATGTGGCGGTGACCATGTAACCAACAATGACGACGAGGTTTGCCACACCACCGATGAACGTGGCAATCAGAAGCAGAGCAATCGACGCCGGGTGTTCGCTGAGCAGCACAAGCGCGCCGGTGGCGATGGCTTGGACAATGAATCCGTAAACAATGGCCTTCTTGTTGCCGATCTTTCCGATGACCTTGGGGCCAAGAACTCCACCGAGCACTGTGCCGAGGCCGAGGACCGCGAAGGCAAGACCGGCGCCAAGCGGGGTGTACCCGAGCACTTGCTGCAAGTACAGGGTCAGCAGGAATACAAGGGACGTCTCGGTGACGAAGGCAAGAATGCCGGCGATGTTTCCCCAGGCGACTGCGGAGCGCTTCAAGATGTCCAAGGGAACCAACGGGGACGACGCCTTGCGCTCCACCGCCACGAAAGCCAAGAACAGAACCAGGGCTGCGGCGAGCGACCCCAAAGTCAACGGATCGGTCCAGGAATGTTCGGCGGCGTTGGTCAAGCCAAAGACGAGCGCCAGAAGGCCCAGGGTCACCGTGATTGCTCCGGGGACGTCGAGCTTCAGTTTGGCAGCTGGCTTGCTCTCACCGAGGACGATCGGGGCGATGATGAGAACCGCGACGGCGACCCTGCGCAGGGAAGAGCTGGCGATGTTGGCCGGTGTCAGCAGCACCTACTACACCCGGCTGGAGCAGGGGCTCAGCAATAATGCGTCCGAGGCCGTGATCGACGCCATCGCGCGGGCTTTGAACTTGAACACCGATGAGCGGGCACACCTTTTCAACCTTGCCCGGCCCGGAACAAGCAAGCGACGGACCCTGACCAAGCCGGACAAGGTCAGGCCAGGCACACTCCGGCTCATCCAGTCGCTGGCCACGACGCCCGCCGTCGTCCTTGGACGCCGCAGCGAGGTCCTGGCGTGGAACCGCATCGGCCACAGGCTGGTGGCCGGCCACTAGGATTTCGCCTCGCCTGACTCTCCATCCACGCGGCCCAACATGACGCGGCTGCTGTTCCTGGACCGCCACACACGTGAGCTCTACACACGCTGGCAGGAGGAGGCCACACGTGCTGTTTCTTCGCTGCGGCTGGTAGCCGGCCGTGCCACGGATGACCCGGAACTTGCGTCGCTAATTGGGGAGTTGGTCATGAACAGCCAGGAGTTTGCCAACCTGTGGGCCCGTCATCCCGTGGAGAACTGCATGTCCGGTGTGAAGTACATGCACCACCCCGAGGTTGGCGATATTGAACTCAACTTCGAAGTCCTGTCTCCGCCCGATCAATCCGGTCACCGCGTCCTCATGTACGCCGCAGACCCGGGTACGCCCGCGGCAGAAGCGCTGCAATTGCTGATGTCCTGCGAGCACGCCACCGGCGCTGAGCAGCACAAGCGCGTCACGGCCCAGTGATGGCGGCGGACTATTAGACCGCCAACGAAGGACGCTGCCCAGCCACCAATCGGCGGTCCGTGACAACTGTGGCCGGTGGGAAAACCCACCGGCCACAGTTGTTACAGGGAGAACACGGACTAGCCTGCGTTGTTCTCCTGTGTCGGCTCGTCGCTGCGGATCTTGCCGCGGTGCTTCTTGTCCTTCTTGGGATTCTCATTGTCAGGAACAACTACTGCCCCACCCGGGCTCACCACTACGGTGACGAAGCTGGGCTCGCTGGTCCCGTCGAAGGTCAGCCGGCCGATGTAGGAACCCGGTTCCAGGTTCTTCCAGTTCAGCGCGATGGTGCCCTTCTTGCCGTTGGCCAGCTTGATCGGGTTGGGGGTGAGTGTGGCGTTGCCTTCGTTCGCGCCGAGGACGGCGGCATCAACAGTTGCCTTGGTGGGCTGGTTGTTGGGGCTCGCGTACAGGTTGGCGAAAACGTAGTAGTCACCCGGCGCCGGGTTCGTAACAGTCACAGACTCGCTGGCCGAGGCCGTGGCGGACGGGAGCTGCTGCCCGGAGGGTGTCAGGACCAGCATGTCGAAGTCTGCGGCCTCGTCGGAGGAAATGACCGAGAACTTGGCCAGCGCACGGCCTTCACCCACCGTCACCTTCTTCACGAAGTTGGATGCGTTGGTCTCGCCCGCGAAGGGGCCGGGGACCAGTTCCACGGCAGAGGAGTCAGCCCTGGACAGGCCGTCAACCGTGACGCCCACCGGAAGGTTGGTGCCGGAGGTGATGTTGATGGTTCCCGAGCCGTTGGGGCCTGTACCGGTGAAGGCGAGCGCTTTGTCAGCAATCACCGACTGTGGGCGGACCGCGATGGGTGAGGTGACGGTCTGCTTGGCACCCTGCCAGCTCAGCGAACCCATGGCGAACTTGCCCAGTTCTGCGTTCTTGTTCTCGAACCTCACCTTGAACGTCCGCTTCTCACCGGCGCGGCTGAAGTTGAGGACGGACGGGGTGACCTTGACGTCGACTCCGGGAACGTTGACCGTTGCCCGGTACAGACCCGGCGTCAGGGCAGTGACGGTACGGGTGACCTCGATCTTGCCGGCGAGGTTGCCCAGCGCGAAGGAGGGCACGTTCATGTCACGGGCCTGCGTGGTGCCAAGGCCCGGAATGCCCAGGTCCATGCCCGTTCCCTGGACGAACTTGAGGTAGTCCTCCGTGGTGTTGTCGTAGACCAGGCCCGGCGAAAGGACCTTGGCAGGATCCACCTGGCCGGCTCCGGTTGCGAAGACGTCCGTGTTCGGAGCACCGTTCGCCAGTTTCACTTGGCCTGCAGTGGTCATCATGGCGGACTTGACCGCTGCCGGGGACCATGTTGGGTTCTTGGACAAGATCAGGGCTCCGAAGCCTGCCACGTGCGGGGAGGCCATGGACGTACCGGACAGGAAGCCGAAGTTGTCCCCTCCGGTTCCGATCGGGGAAACGCCGGCGAGGATGGCGACACCGGGAGCGGAAACATCCGGCTTCAGGAGGTCGGAGTCAGTAGCCAGCAGCGGGCCGCGCGAGGAGAACCCGGCAATTTGCGGCTGGGCTTCGGCCGGGAGACCCGTGGTGTCGCGGTTCAGCAGGGAGACGGTGATGGCCGGGTTGGCTGCGACCTTCTCCTTGATGGTGGCGGTAGCCGGCGGGTTGACGTGCACGGTGGGGACCGCGTGCTTGTCGGTGTCCAGCGAGGAGGCAGTCAGGTTCACAAGGATCATGCCCACGCCGCCGGCACGCAGTACTTCGGCGCTTTTGGCGGTACGGTCAACTACGCCGCGGTCGCAGACAACTACCTTCTCCGCCACCTTGGCCGGGTCCAGCGAATTCGGAGCGCAGAGGGCAGCGTCACCGTTGCCGCTGGCGGCATCGGTGGAAAGCACGACGCCGGCACCGGTCACCTCCTTGTTCATGATGCTCGCTCCGCGGAACTTGCTGCCATCGGAGAATTCCACGGTTCCCTGCAGTTCCTGCGAGAACGAGGTTGCGGCTACCGTGGTCAGCCAGGGTGCTCCGTGGTTGACGGTGCTGGGCGTCGGGCCGGAGTTGCCGGCGGACGTGGCCACAAAGATGCCTGCCGAAGCGGCGGAAAGGAACGCCAGGGAAACAGGATCCGTGGTGGACGTGGCAGAGCCGGAAATGGAGTAGTTCAGTACGTCCACGCCGTCCAGGATTGCCTGCTCGATCGCATCAACGGAAGCCGATCCGTAGCAGCCGCCTGTGGAGGGGTCGGTGTCTTCCCAGCAAACCTTGTAGATGGAGAGTTTCGCGGCCGGTGCTATGCCGCTGGTGACGCCGAAGCTGCGGCCGTCAACCGTTGCCTCAACATTGGCGTTGCCGGCTGCGGTGCTTGCGGTATGGGTGCCGTGGCTGTCCACGTCCACGGGAGAAATGAGTTCCTCAGGGGCGCGGTTCTCCGGAGGAACGGTGTCCAGGAAAGCGTCCGCGAAGTAGTGGGTGCTGAGGACCTTTGAATTGCAGGCGCTGCCGTCGTAGTCGGCGCCTGTGCCGGTACCGGGCTGGCACTCACCTACAAAGGTGTCTCCGTCGGCCTTGAGCATCGCAATCTTGCCGTCGTCGGTGCGGTAGGGAACGCCCACTTGGGGGTTGCCAACGAGGGGTCCTACGGGTTCACCGGCGAAGAACGGGTTGGAGGGGGTGTAGCCGGTGTCGATGACGCCAACCACGGTGCCCTTTCCTGCGTTGTCCACCCCGCCGTACTGGGTTGCCCAGGTGCCATTGGGCCCGCTGAGCTTCAGGAAATCGGTGGTGGAGTAGTCAGGGGCCTGTTGCGTGTCCGGCGCCACCAGCAGGACGTCGGGGTCCTTGACCAGGTTGATGGCCTGGTCTGCCGTGAGGTTGGCGCTGAAGCCATTGACAGCGGTGGTGAAATCGCGCTGGATCTTGACGTTTTCCTGCTTCGCGATTTCCTGTTGCTTGCGCTGCAGGTGCGACTGGTACTGCTTGACCTCGGCACTGTCGGCCTTTAGCTTCTTGCCCTCTTCCGGTTTGGTAGGCGCCAAGCCGGGCGTGCCGCCGTCGTAGGTCGCAGCGGGCTTCTCCGCGAGGACCACCATGTAACGGCCGTCCTTATAGGCAGCAGGGTCAAGGTTCTTCTTGGCCACAGCCGGAACGTTTTCCGCCGATGGAGCCGCCTGGGCCGGCAACGCCACGGAAGAGAGCACCAACGGCAGACCGACAGCCAAGGCCGCCGCCTTCCGAAGGCCCTCGCTTCTGACGAAGCTCTTTCCTTGGGATTTCACGAGTGAGTGCACCTTTCACTGGGGAGGACCGGGCGCCATCGCCTGGACCTTTCAAACGGGGGCCGGTTGCGGCATTGACAGTTCCTGTCAAAAGCGCACTACCAACCGAGTCACAGAGTACAGAGTGAGAGCGACATATGACATAAGGCACATTTTTGTGTTTTTGTCTTGTCACAATCGGGCCCGTCCTCCCCAGCATCAGGACGCTAGATCTTCTCCCCCTTCGGCGTTACTTGGAGCCGGTCGAAGGAAACCTGGCGGCCGTCCTTGTCCAGCACCACCACGTCATCCCGGCCATTCCTGACCTCGGGCGGGAGGATGAACTCCACGGTGTCCCCGGTGGTGGGGAACATCCAGCCGAGGCGGTAGCCCGTCTTATTGAGGTACACGTAATACCACTGACCGTACTCAAGCCCGGCGAGGGACACCTTCTGTCCGGTCCGGTACTTGAAGGCCGTGCCGAGATCGAACGGCGGCGTCTGGTCCTCAAGGTCCTGAACTGTCAGTTCGGGCTCCTTGCTTGGCTGTACCGGCTGCACCTTCAGCTCCAGGGGCTGACCTTCCGCAGTTGCGGTCACTTCCTTGGATCCGTTGCGGGCCGTGGCCTCAAAAGCGGAGGCAGCCAACGATCCACCTGCAACGTCGGCAGCGGTCAGGACGTGCTCGCGTGTTGCCGTGGCAGTGTCTCCGGGGGCAAGGAAGGGCAGCGATATCCCGGCGTCGGGCGCTTCAAGGCCCGTCAACGCTACATTGCCCGCGTTGCCCACGGTGTAGGTGAAAGTTACAGGGTCTCCGGCGCTGGCGAAGCGGTCTCCGTCAGCATCCTTCCATTCGGCCACCACTGTGGCGGACAAGGCAGCATCGCGGACCAACAGGTCCACTTCTCCCCCATTGATCCGATACGTCCTGGTGCTCTGGCCCGCTGCGCTGACCTCCCAGGTGGTGTCGGGAACAAAGAAGCCCTGCTCCACTTCTTCAGCCGTCACCGCGTGACGGGGCGTCGCGCACTCATAGCTCTGGCCTGCCGGGAGGGACAGGTAGCGGCAGTTTCCGGCCCCGGCAGGAAGGAACGGACTGAAGTTGCCGGCTGTAGGAACCACCTGCTCCACGAACGGGCTGGTGTTCTTGACCGTAAAGGCGTAGGGAACCAGCTCGCCTGCCGCGTACGGCCGGGTTGCGAGGTCGCGTCCGACGTCGGTGCGCGCACCGCTTATGTCCGCCGAAATCAGGCCATCCCGCAGGGCGACCGCAGCGCCGGTGAACTGCACCGTCTTGGTGAGTGACGGCGTCGTTGTGGAAGTGATGCTGAAGGTGGCCTCCGGAACAAAGTAGCCCCTCTCCATATCGGCGGCCGTGATGGTGTGCTTGGCCGTGGTGCAGTTGTAGCTGGCTCCGGCTGCAAGGTTGTTATAGCGGCAGTTGGGGGCCGCGGGAGGCAGGAAGCCGGAGTCGAACGTTCCGGTCAACGGCACGGAGTTGGCCGCCACATTCGCGGTGCTCTTGACGTTGAGCGTGTACCCCAGCACGTCACCGGCCTGGTACGGGTTGGCCGCTACGTCACGTGCCGGAGCCGAGCCCGTGATGGTAAGGCCCACTTGCGGAGCCACGGGCGTGGTGGCGGTGAAGGTGAACTGCGAAACCCGGCCATCCGCCGTCGTGAATGCCGCGTTGAGGCTGCGCGGGCCACTGGCGTCCGCCGGTGCGGTCAGTGCAACGGTCACGGTGACGGACGCACCGGGGGCGACGTCGGGCACGGGCACCGTGGTGGCAGACCACCCCGACGGCGTATAGACAGTTGCGGTCGCGCCGGAAAGCGTGGTTGCTTCCTGGTTAGTGACGGTCACCGGAACCTCCTGCGTTGCGCTCGGGGCGATGTTGACTGCCGGTACTACCAAGGGAGCGCAGACGTAGTTCAACCACGCGTCGTCGAAGGTGGCGAAGGGCATGTTGTCCGTGTAGTTGCCCTCGTAGAGGACACCGAATTTTCCGTCCGCCAGCCGTGTCACTGTCGAGTAGGCCGAGAAGCCGGGACGGATGGTGCGCACGCCCGGCCAGGTTGCGCCGTCGTCACAGGAGACCCGGGCCGAGACGTTTTCGCGGCCGGTCTTGGAGTTTGCGTTGGTGAAGATCAGTTTCTTCGCGTCTGCGGAGCCCTGCGCCGCGTTGGGGAACATGCGGGCGATTGCACCGTTGTTGGCAGGGTCCGGCAATTCCGTGTCCTGGCTGACGGGGCCGTACGTGGCTCCGCCGTCCGTGGAGACGGCCACCTTGCGGTAGCCCTGGTTGGCGTTGTCCCGGGAGTTGAGCAGGACCCGACCGTCGGACAGTTCCACAGTCTTGTTCTCGTCCATCCGGTCGCCCACGTTGGCACCCTTGTGCCACGTGACGCCGTGATCGTCTGAATAGACGCTGTAGGCCTGGATCTTGTTGCTTCCGTCAGCTTGCCGCACGTCGCCGGCGTACTGCTGGATGAGACGGCCCTTGTGCGGGCCGTATTTGAGCTGGATGCCCTCACCGGAGGAGGCAAAGTTGGAGCGGACGTCGCCGGCTGCCGGGTTGGTCTTGCTGGTACCCGGCTTGGTGACGGAGGTGATGAGGCGGGGCTGGCTCCATGTCAGGCCGGCGTCGGAGGACTCGATGACAGCGGAGGAAATGACGTTCCGGTCCGCGTCGTCGTTGCCGAACTGACTGCCGCCAAAGCCTTGGTCCTTCGAGTACACGAAGAAAGCGAAGACCTTGTTGGCTTCCGCGTCGTAGATGTACGAGGGATCGCTGTAGCCGTATCGAGGGCCGCTGGCATCGGCGACGTGGCCTGCGGCGATCACTTGGACCGGCCCCCAGGTCTTGCCACCGTCCGTGCTTCGGCGCTGGACGATCGAGTTCGGGTTCGGGGCGTCCGCCGCCGAACCCGGGCGACCGTCCCACGCTGCAAGGACCACGTCGTTGCCAAGGTAGGTAAGCGCGGGAATCCGGTAGAAGAAATTCGCCGCCGTGCGGTCGGCCGCCAGATTGGTTTCAGAGAAGCTGCCAGGTGGAAGCGTGGGCGAATTGGGCGGAGTGGGGGCCGCCTGGGCGGGCAGTCCCAAGCCGGCCAGCAAGCCGATGCTGACCGCGCAGGTCAGTACGCCGGTTGCGGCTCTTCGGACTAGCGATGGTGCGGAGGTGCTGTTGGATCTCAAATCCGTGTTCCTTCCTCTTTACGCTCACTGCGGAGGTGCTGGTGGATCATTCGCGCAGACTAGATACCTCGTATTACGTGCCACGTCGAACGTCCTACAACCATAAAGTGCTGGCCGTCACATTGCTAGCGATGACGCTGAATCAAGTTTTTGTCCGCCAAAGCAGATAACGTCGAGCACAAGCCCTCCACCAGAGCAAAGACCATGACCCGCGAGCAGTAACGGAGTTCCGCCTTGAAGATCCTCGTCCCCAATACCATCGAGCTGGACCTCGGAACTTCGGGCGAAGAGGTCGCGTCCTACCAAGTGGACCAACCGATTCCGGACGAACACATCGACGCCGAGGTCCTGGTGACGTGGCAGAACACCAGCGGCAACCTGGAGGACGCTGCCCGGCGGCTCACAAACCTGCGGCTCGTCCAGACGTTGGCAGCCGGCCCCGATTCGGTGCTCGCAGCCGGGTTCCCGGACAATGTGCAGGTCACCTCAGGCCGCTCGCTCCACGACGGTCCGGTGGCGGAACACGCACTGGCATTGGTGCTGGCAGCCGTGCGCCGCTTGGACGTGCTGTTCGAAGGGCAGAAGTCGGCACTCTGGGACCGGGAGTACAACGCGGCCCAGTCCGCCCCGGACACAGAACAGCTCTACACGCTCGACGGCGCCAAAGTCACCATTTGGGGGTTCGGCTCGATCGCAGGACGCCTCGCTCCCCTGCTGGCCGCGCTGGGTGCGGAGGTCACCGGCGTCGCGAACTCTGCGGGCGAGCGCTACGGCTTTCCCGTGGTCGCAACCGGGGATCTCCCCGGGGTCCTGGCCACAACGGACGTGCTCATTTCCATCCTCCCGGCCACCCCCGAGACGGAAAATTCGCTGAACGAAGAGATTCTGGATGCCCTGCCGGATACGGCTGTGTTCGTGAATGTAGGACGCGGCGCCACCGTGGACGAAGACGCCCTGCTGGCCGCCCTACGCGATGGCCGCCTCCGCGCAGCGGCAGTGGACGTCACCAAGACAGAGCCCCTGCCGGCCGGGTCGGAACTATGGTCCGCACCCAACTTGATCATCACTCCGCACGTCGCCGGGAACCGGCCCAAGGGCGGGTCAGCCCTCGTATTGTCGAACATCGCAGCGCTCCGCGAGCGCCGTGAGCTGAAGAACCTGGTTCGCTGATTCAACCCTGCGTTTGACGCAAAAAGAGCGGGCGCGCCCGGCAAGGGCGCACCCGCTCTTTTGACGAAGGATCACGTGTGCTCGTACGTCAGGCAGTCCGCGGAATCTGCGCCGGGTCCCACCTTCACGTCGTGTGCTTCACACATGAGGTTGTTGTTATGCACGCATTCGGAACGTTGGCAGGCGCCGACGTGGGCGAGGACCTTTGGAAGTCCACCCATGGCGTTCGTGTCAATGAACGTGGCGCAGGAAGCGTGGTCCTGGGTGCCACCGATGGTGATGCCGAATGCCGTGCATCCGTCATGATTGAATCCGCAACTGCCAACGCTACAGGCGGATACTTCTGCAATGTGGTCCGTCATTGTTCCTCCTGGTCGGGTCTTGGTGGCCCCGGCAAGGGACCGGCGTGTAGGACCTAAACTACGCCGGAATCCAAGAGTTTAACCCGTTGCATTAGCGCATTTGTACGTTCGCTATTACTGCGGTGCGCTACCCGTAAGCCGCCGGTGCTGCCCAACGGACATTATTTGCCTGGCGTCCTGATCGCCCGGCTGATCCGTTCCCGCGTCTCCTTGTCCAGTGCAGTGGTGACCCGCTGGCTTCGTGCAGCCTTGTCTGCCTTGATTTTTTGGAGGACCATGCGCCCCAGCCCGGCAAAGACTGCGGCACCCACAATGCCCAACACCATCGACTTCGGTTTCTCAGCCATGCCGCCATCCTAGTGACGCCCGGCACCTGCTGCCATACCGCCGTCGGGCCCTCCAACGCAGGGAATTTCCACCGAAACGGCCCGGGCTCCTCGCGCAATTGCGCTGAATAGGGTATGCGCGCGACTCCCGGTAGGATAGATGTGCAAGCTCGCGGAGCGCCCCCACACCGTTTCAGGACACCGTTTTCAGGACACAGTTCGAACGCGGCTGACCGGCGTGAGACGGCACCCTCCGCGGCAGCCTTATTTAAAGGTTCACCCAACTCACGCACAGGAGTTACCGGATGCCCCGGATCGTCGTTGACGTCATGCCCAAGCCCGAGATTCTGGACCCCCAGGGGAAAGCCATTGTGGGTGCACTGCCCCGCCTTGGCTTCAACAGCTTCAGCGCAGTCCGCCAAGGCAAGCGCTTCGAACTGACGGTTGACGGCGAGGTGACCGACGCTATCCTGGCCCAGGCCCGTGAAGCTGCCGAGACTCTGCTCTCCAACCCTGTCATCGAAGACGTAGTCAACGTCGAGGTCGTCGAGGCCTGACATGACTTCAATCCCCCTGATTGGCGAGGCGGTGGCTGTCGCCGCGGAACCCCGCTTGGCAGGCGCCAAGATCGGCGTCGTCACCTTCCCCGGTACCTTGGACGACCGCGACGCCGCCCGTGCAGTACGGCTTGCAGGCGGCACGGCGGTGTCGCTGTGGCACGCAGACGAAAGCCTCGGTGACGTTGACGCCGTCATCATTCCCGGCGGTTTCTCCTACGGCGACTACCTGCGCGCCGGTGCCATTTCGCGTTTCGCGCCGCTGATGTCCAAGATCATCGATGCAGCAAACTCCGACGCAAAGCTGCCGGTCCTCGGTATCTGCAATGGTTTCCAGATCCTGACCGAATCGCACCTGCTGCCCGGCTCCATGATCAAGAACGACCACCTGAAGTTCATCTGCCGCGACCAGGTGCTGCGCGTCGAAAATGCCAACACCGCCTGGACCGTGGACTACCGGCAGGGCCAGGAAATTACTGTGCCGCTGAAGAACCAGGACGGCCAGTACATCGCCGACGAGAAGACCCTCGACGCCCTTGAAGCCGAGGGCCGCGTCGTCTTCCGCTACGTGGGCTTCAACCCGAACGGCTCCCGCCGTGACATCGCCGGGATCTCCAACGCCGCCGGCAACGTGGTGGGCCTCATGCCCCACCCCGAGCACGCCGTTGAGGCAGGCTTTGGTCCCGAAGCACTCGATGGAGCAGCGTCCGACACCGACGGACTCGGTTTCTTCACCTCCGTACTGACCAAGATTGTGGGAGGCGACAAGTGACCACGGAAACCACCAAGAAGTTCAACATCGATACCGTTGAGAACGCCGCCAAGACCCCGGACACGGAACTCCCGTGGGCCGAACTGGGCCTGAAGCAGAACGAATTCGACGAGATCGTCAAGGTCCTTGGCCGCCGTCCCACCGGTGCGGAACTGGCCATGTACTCGGTCATGTGGAGCGAGCACTGCTCCTACAAGTCTTCCAAGAACCACCTCCGCCAGTTCGGCGAGAAGGTCACGGAAGAAATGAAGAAGGACATGCTGGTGGGCATCGGCGAGAACGCCGGCGTGACCAACCTCGGCGACGGCTGGGCCGTGACCTTCAAGATCGAGTCCCACAACTCGCCGTCGTTCGTTGAGCCCTACCAGGGCGCAGCTACCGGCATCGGCGGCATTGTCCGCGACATCATCTCCATGGGTGCCCGCCCCGTTGCCGTCATGGATCCGCTCCGCTTCGGCGCAATCGACCACCCGGACACCGCACGCGTCATGCACGGTGCCGTTGCCGGCATCGGTGGCTACGGCAACTGCCTCGGCCTGCCGAACATCGGCGGCGAAATGGTCTTCGACTCCGTCTACCAGGGCAACCCGCTGGTGAACGCGCTGGCTGTGGGCGTCATGCGCCACGAGGACATCCGCCTGGCCAACGCCTCCGGCAAGGGCAACAAGGTTGTCCTCTTCGGCGCCCGCACCGGTGGCGACGGAATCGGTGGTGCCTCGGTGCTTGCCTCCGAGTCCTTCGACGACTCCAAGCCGTCCAAGCGCCCCGCAGTCCAGGTTGGCGACCCCTTCGCGGAGAAGGTGCTCATCGAGTGCTGCCTCGAACTCTTCAAGGGTTCCCTGGTGGAGGGCATCCAGGACCTCGGCGCCGCGGGCATCTCCTGTGCGACGTCAGAGCTCGCTTCCAACGGCGACGGCGGCATGCAGGTCGAGCTGACGTCCGTCCTGCTGCGCGACCCCACGCTGACCCCGGGCGAGATCCTCATGTCCGAGTCCCAGGAACGCATGATGGCAATCGTCACGCCGGAGAACGTGGAAGCGTTCGAGGCCGTGATGGACAAGTGGGCCGTGGAGTACTCCTGGTTGGGTGAAGTGACCGATACCGGCCGCCTCATCATCACCTGGGAAGGCGAAGTAATCGTCGACGTCGATCCCCGCACCGTTGCGCACGACGGCCCGGTCTACGACCGCCCGTTCGCCCGCCCGGAGTGGCAGGACTCGGTCCAGGCCAACGCCTTCACGGGTTCCGTTGAAGACGCCAACCGTCCGTCCGCTCCCTCGGAGCTGGCAGCGGCGGTCACCGAGCTGGTTTCCTCCCCGAACATGTGCAGCAAGTCCTGGATCACCAAGCAGTACGACCGCTATGTTGGCGGCAACACTGCCATGGCGTTCCCGGATGATGCCGGCGTGGTCCGCGTTGACGAGGAAACCGGCCTGGGCGTGGCCTTGGCCACCGACGCCAACGGCCGCTACACCTACCTGGACCCGTACAAGGGCGCACAGTTGGCACTGGCCGAGGCCTACCGCAACGTCGCCACTTCCGGTGCCGTTCCGATGGCCGTGAGCGACTGCCTTAACTTCGGCTCCCCGGAGGACCCGGACGTCATGTGGCAGCTCGCCGAAGCCATTCGCGGCCTCTCCGATGCCTGCATGGAGTTGGGCGTCCCGGTGACCGGCGGCAACGTCTCCCTGTACAACCAGACCGGCACCACACCGATCCATCCCTCCCCCGTGGTGGCAGTCCTGGGCAAGCTCGACGACGTCGCCCGCCGTACGCCGTCGGGCTGGCGCGAGGACGGGCAGGCCATCTACCTGCTGGGCACCACCGCGGCTGAGCTGGATGGTTCCGAATGGTCCAACCTGCGCGGACACCTCGGTGGCCAGCCCCCGAAGGTCGACCTTGCAGCTGAGCGCCAGCTTGGTGAGATCCTCATCAACGCGTCCCGCGACGGCATGGTTGATGCCGCACACGACCTCTCCGAAGGTGGCCTCGCAGCCGCACTCGTGGAGTCCTCGCTGCGTTACGGCGTCGGTGCCCGCATCGCGCTGGAAGAACTCATGGAACGCGACGGTGTGGACCTCTTCACCGCGCTGTTCTCCGAGTCCCAGGCACGTGCGATCGTGTCCGTTCCGCGCTCCGAGGAAGTCCGATTCAAGGACATGTGCACGGCCCGCGGTTTCGCGCACCTCCGGATCGGCGTCGTGGACGCAGCCGGTGGAAAGCTGGAGATCAACGGCGTGGACGAGCTCTCCTTGGAGGCCCTCCGCGAAGCCCACGAAGGCACTCTGCCGAAGTACTTCGGCTAGCACGCAAAAGACGCGGGACCACTCATGTGGTCCCGCGTTTTGTGTTTAAGACGGCCAGGTTTCCTGCCGCTTCAGCTGTGCTGTGAACTCGGTCCCGGAAACCGGGCGGCCAAAGTAATAGCCCTGCCCGCTGGTGCAACCGATGCTCCGCAGCGCTTCGGCCTGTTCGACGGTCTCTATTCCCTCCCAGATGCCGTCCAGTCCGCAGGAGCGGATCACGTTCTGAATGGCGGCGAGGAACTGCAACTGGGTGTCGTCCTTACCCAGGTCGCGGACGAACTCCCGGTCCACTTTGACGTGGTCCACCGGCAGCTTGCGTAGGTAGCCGATGGATGAGTATCCGGTGCCGAAGTCATCTATCTCAAGGCCCACACCCAGCCGGTGGAGGCTCATCAGCGTGTAGCGGTCCAGTTCGTTGTTCTGGATGATGGCGCTTTCTGTCAGCTCCAGCACCAGCGACTCCGGCGGAAGGCCTGCCGTGGACAGGGCTTCCCGGACATCATCGACGAACTCCAGGCTCTGCAGATCCGGTGCCGATACGTTGATCCGCATGGAGAAATCGTGGTGTGCGGTGGCCGGGTCGCGCCGCCACGCGGCAAGCTGGGCCACGGAATTGCGCAGCACCCAACGGCCCAGTTCCGCAATCAAACCCGTGGCCTCGGCAACGGGAATGAACTTGTCCGGCATGATGAGTCCACGTTCGGGATGGTTCCACCGCACCAAGGCCTCGCTGCCTTGGAGCCGGCCGGTAGCCAGCTCCACAATCGGCTGGTAGAAGAGCACAAGCTGGTCCGACCCGATGGCATGACCCAGTTCGCTGACGATCTGCCGCTCGAGTTGGCGCGCCAGCAGGGTGGCAGGATCGAACGTCCTGACCTTGTTCCGGCCCTCGGCTTTGGACTCCCCCAGGGCAAGGTCTGCTTCCATCAGCAGCTCGGCAGGAGTGCGGCTGGGATCGGCGGTCCTCAACCCCATGCTCGCTGTGCAGCGCACGTTCGCGCTGCCGAGATTGATCTCGGGTTCGACCGCAGCCAGGATGCGGTTCCCCGCGGACACGGCCCGGGCCAGCGGTGTTGCCGGCAAAAGGATTCCGAACTCGTCGCCGCCCAGGCGGGTGACGACGTCGTTCTCCTGCACTGCCGCCCTGATACGCGAGGCGACGGTCTGCAGGATAAGGTCCGCGGCGGCGTGGCCAACCGAGCTTTTGACGGCTTTGAACCCGTCCAGGTTCAGCAGCAGCAGGGCAGCCGGCGATGTTCCGTTTGACGCGGCCGCTTGGGCATCCCGCAAGGCGTCCTCGAGCACCAGCCGGTTGCCGAGGCCCGTTATAGGGTCGGTTTCAGGGTGGTGGCTCGCGGCCGTGCGGGGTTGTTTCAAGAGAGGTCCAGGTACCGCAAAGTGTCGTCAACCACGGACTTCGGCTTGGCGACCGGGTTGTTCCGTTCGTCAAGGAACAAACGGTAGGAAGCGATGTCCAGCTTCCCGTCGGGCTGCGCGGGTGTCCCGGCGCGGTAGACCTGAGGCAGCCAGGAGCGTCCGAGGATGGCTTCGACCCATGCGTCGCATTCCCCCAGGGGCAGCGGGACCCGGGTTCCCGTGGTGCGCCGGTGGCCTGCGATCGAGAGAGTGATGCAGCTTCCTTGCAGCCCCTTGTCCGCCGTGAGCCAGGCGAGTCCCTGAACATCTGCGACGATGGTCAGGTTGGCGCTGGCATCCTCTACGGAGTGGACGGGATTCATCCGCACCGAGCGCCTGGCCGTGTTGAGGGTGGTGGACGTGCCGGCCTGGTAGGGCGGGCTGGTGATGTCCTGACGGAACGCGGCCAGTTCCTGGTTGTGCTGGATCTGGATCTTGGTGGTCAGCTGGTTGATGGTCATGATCGTGCCTCATCCGCGATAGTTGCCGCCTCAAGGCGGTTGGCTCCGACAATCCGGTTCCTGCCCTGCGCTTTGGCGCTGTAAAGGGCTGCGTCCGCAACTTCGATCATGAAGGTGAGGTCTGCGGTAGCTGGAGTGCTGGATGTGACTCCGTAGCTGACCGTGGGGAAAGCGCCGCCTCCGGGCACTTCCATGGTGGCCATCCGTTTGCTTATTTCGAGGGCAATGTCTTCTGCCCTTTTCTGCGTGGCACCAGGCAGGAAGAGGACAAACTCTTCCCCGCCGTAGCGCCCCACCAGGTCCGTGGACCTGACGCTTTCCCGGCAGGCCTCCGCGAAGGCCTTCAGTGCTGCATCTCCCGCGCGGTGGCCGTGTTCGTCATTGACGGCTTTGAAGTGGTCCAAGTCGGCAAGGACGACGGCGGCACCCGAACCACTGGCGCGCAGGCGCTTGAGCTCCGCCCCTGCCAGGTCCATGAAGGTTCCCCGGTTGAGGAGCCCGGTGAGGTGGTCGCGGCTGGCCCGTTCGCGGAGCCCCCTGATCAGTTGATCGTTGCTGAGCGTCGTCATGGTGAACGAGGCGGCGACCAGCAGGACAGTGGTCACCAGGCCCAGCGGTCCTGCACCGAAATAGCCTTTGAACAGGGTGCTGTCAGGACCATGAGTCACGTAGAAGATAAACCGCGCAAAGAAGTACAGGGTGGCGAACCAGGCAACGATCGACATCGCCTTGGATATTTGTGGATGGGTGGGCTTGAAGTGCCAGAGATCCCTGGCTGCCAGACCAACACCAACCGTGATCATGGCCAGATACACTGCGCCACCCGACCAGATGTTGTTTGCCGGGTCCTCCAGGGTGGAAGCGACCCCCGTGACCAGGGGCCCCAAAGCCAGCAGCCAGGGGGCTGCCCTGAGGTCGCGCAAGGTCCTGGCGCCTGCCCAGATGCTGAACGCACCGGCTACCACCAGCACGTTGCCGAGGGGGTTGGCCCACACCTGGTGCGGAGTTCCGTTCAGCAGGAAGCCGGCATTGCCGAGCATGAATTCGAAGAGGGCCAGCGCCCACCACCCCGTGTAGGGGGACCTGGTCTTGCCGTAGGAGGCTGAGAACAGCAGGAAAAGCGTGAGGGTAACGACTCCAAGGGACATCCTGGCGGAAAACGCATCGAGTATCACGGTTCGCTCCTGCCATTGGGTCCCCCGCAAATCTCCACCATGGCTGGATGCTTGTCAAAGCAGGTTTCTTCCGTGCTGCCGCGCAATGTGCCCATGCTGCTCGTCTCCCCCCGTGGATGATCGTGACTCCAGTGTGATCCGGCTCGCTCAACCTCCTCGCGGCATTCCCTCAAGATTCGATCAAGATCGCCGCCTGCGCCTGTTTAATGGGCGTATGTGGATTGGGTGGGTCGAATTCGATGTGCTGCTGGGCGATGTTCACAGCCTCAAGGAGAAGCGCTCGCTTGTGCGCCCGGTGGTGGCTGAGCTGAAGCGGCGCTTTGACGTATCGGCCTCGGAGACCGGGCTTCAGGACCAGCACCGCCGGGCATTGATTGGCGCGGCACTGGTGGCTCCGGACCACGGGCACCTCAGGGAAGTACTCGACGCCGTGGAACGGTTCGTCGCTGCCCGGCCCGAGCTTGAGCTGCTCAGCGCCAGGCAGCGGGAAATCCACAGCGAGGACTAGCTAGTCGATGGTCAGCTCGCCCATGCGGTCCCAGCCGCTGCCTTCGAGCTGGCGGCTGATGATGTGCGGGGTTTCGGCGAGGGCCTGGGGCATGTCAGCCATCGCCTTCTTGAAGTGCGCGCTGTTCACGTGGGCCTCGGCGGCGTCGTCCTGGAACGCTTCCACCAGGACGAACTCGTTCGGGTCTTCCACGCTGCGGGACCAGTCGAACCACAGATTGCCCGGTTCTTCGCGCGTGGCCTGGGTAAAGTCGGCCACCAGGTCCAGCCAACGCTCCGACCAGTCGGGTTTCACCTCGAATTTGACCACAATGAAAATCATGTAATTCGGCCTTTCGATCACTTGCCGGGACTGTACTGCCCCGGCACCGGTTGCCGTTCCATCCTTTCAGAGTTAAAGCCCGACGGCGGCCCGCACCGAAAGGCGCGCACCGCCGTCGTACGTCCCGCCTGGCCGGGGCTATTTCATGGTTCCCTGCGACACCGAACCCTGGAGCTGGCGTTGGAAGATGACATACACGATCAGCACCGGCACCACGGTGACAGTGACCGCCGCGAACAAGGCGCCGAAGTCCACCGCATACCCCATCTGCCCGGCGAAAGCCGCGAGGCCTTGGGACAGCACGCGCGGTCCGGCCGCATTGATGGAGACCGGGATGAGGAACTGGTTCCACAGGCCAAGGAAGTTGAAGATCGCAACGGAGGCAAGGCCCGGCTTGGCCATGGGAAGCATGACCTGGAAGAAGGTCCGCCACTCGCCCACCCCGTCCAGGGCCGCGGCCTCCGTGATCTCGTGGGGTAGGGACTTGAAAAAGGAGAACAGGAAGAACACCGTGAACGGCAGGGCAAAGCCGACGTACACGAGGATCAACCCGGGCAGTGTATTGAGCAGCCCGATGTTCCGCATGACGAAGAACAACGGGACCATGGCCAGGAAGATCGGAAACGTCAGCCCGGCGAGCATCAGGTAGTAGATGGCCCTGCTGCCGAAGAAGACATACCTTGCCAGGACGTAGGCACACATGGCTCCAAGCACCATGACGATCACCAACGCGCCGCCCACCACGATCACCGAGTTCAGGAAGTAGCTTCCAATCCCGGCATCGCTCCAGGCTTTGACGTAGTTGTCGAAACGCCACTCGGACGGCAGGGCGAACGGAGAAGCGAAGATCTCGCTGGAGGTCTTGAACGATGACATCACCGTCCACAGGAGCGGCAGGATGACGATGAGCGACCATATGGTCAGGGCGGTGTGGGAAATGGCCCCCACCACTTTGTCGCCGGGAGTAGTTGCGGGTGTCCGCGGCTGGAAGTGCAGGGACTTCCTTTCCGGCATAACTGTCTTGGTGGACATCAGTTGCTCACATCCTTGTCGCCGCCGGTCAGCTTGTTAACAGCGAACACCAGCCCGGAGAAGATCAGGGTGGTGATTGCCAGGACCACGCCCATGGCGCTGGCGAGCCCGAACTGGCCCTTGCTGAACGCCGTGAAGAACAGCTGTTGGGACATGACAAGCGTCGAGTTGTCCGGCCCGCCGCCCGAGTTGAGGGCCGCCATATACACGAAAGCGTCCAGCGCCAGGATGCCCATGTAGATGTAGGCGGTCTGGATGTTGTCGCGGATCAGCGGGATGGTCACGGACACCGCCGTCCGGAACCTCCCGGCGCCGTCGATGCGGGCAGCTTCGAACAGTTCGGCGGGAATGCCCTTGATGCCGGCCACGAACAGCACCATGTAGAACCCCACGAAGCCCCACACGATCACGAACATGGTGGCGATCATGGCTGTGTCCTTGTTCCCCAGCCAGGCGAAGTCCTTGAACTGCTCCATGCCCAGCCCGGTGAGGATCCCGTTCAGCAAGCCGCCGGAAGGATCGTAGATCTGTCCCCACATGATGCCGATGGCGATGGCAGGAATCGTGTAAGGGAAGAAAGAAACCACGCGGTAGAAACTGGAGTTCCGCAAGCCCTTGATCTGGCCCTTGCTGCTGCCGCCCACCGTGACCATCGTCGCCAGGACGAGGCTCAGGACAATGGTGATGATGGGCAGGAAGATGACCAGGAGGATGTTGTTCCCCATGGCCTTCATGAAGATATCGTCCGTGAAAATTTTGGCGTAATTGTCCAGCCCGATGAAGTTTTGGTTCGGCGAGAAGCCGGACCAGTCCGTCAGGGAGTAGCCAAAGGCCTGGATGAACGGCCAGATCACGAACAGGATATAGATAGCGAGCGGCAGGCCCAGGAAGACGAGGAAGAAGCTGGCCTTGTCCCACGTCAGGGGCTTGCGCCGCCGCTTGGCGGACGCCGGCGGCGGAGGAGCCATGGCCGGAACGACGGCGGCCAAACCGTCGCCGCTCCGGCTCTGCTGTGGTTCCACTACGGTCACTTCACTTCAATCTTCTTGACCGAGCTGTCGTTGCGGACTTTGTCCGTGATGCTCTGCAGGGACGACGTCAGCGTGGCAACGTCCGACTTGCCGTCGAGGAAGGTGTTCCACACAACCAGCTGGTCCTTGTTGGTTCCGTAGAGGTCGATGAAGTTCCAGGTGTAGATGTTCTCGCCGGCATCGCTCAGGAGTTTGGTCTGGGACACCAGGGCCGTTGAACCAAAGCCGTCCTCGGGGACAGTGTCCTTGACGATCGTGGGGGCGAGCTTGGTCTTCGCGAAGTTGGTGGCGGCTTCCTTGGAGAGCATGACGCGGAGCAGTTCCTTGCCGCCGGCCACGTTCTTGCCCTGCGACGGGACGATGTACGGTTCACCGGCCGCGCTGTGCAAGGACTCGTAGGGCATTTTGGGGCTGGAACTCACTGCGGGAACGGGCGCCCCCGTCATCTTGAAGTCAGCCTTGGTCTGGTCCTTCATCTCGTTCTCAATCCAGGAACCGGACGGGTAGAACACTGCCTCCTGTGCGTTGCTCCACTGCGCCTGAGCTGCCGTGAACTGGGTGCCGGACCCGCCGGGCTTAAAGAAGCCTGCCTTCACGATCTTGTCCATGGCCGTGAACACGGACTGGACGGCCGGATGGGACCAGCAATCGGCTTTAAGGTTTTCCAAGGCGAGCCGAACCTCGTCGCCGCCTTCCTTGATGGCCGAGGCGATTGCCATCTCCTGGTAGTACGTGGCGGCTTCCTTGCCCCACACAAACAGGTACTTGCCCTTGGCCTTGGCCTGCTCGCCCAAGGCATACATCTCATCCCAGGTCTTGGGCACGGTCCAACCGTTCTCCTTCAGGAGGGAATCGGAGTACCACATCGCGTAGACCGTCAGGACGTAGTTCAGGGCGGCCAGTTTGCCGTCGAAAGTGCCGGGTGCGAGCACACCGGTGTAGAGGGTGTCCTTGATGACCTTGCCCTCCAGGTTCTTGGCCTCCACAACGCTGGTGAGGTCTTCGAGCTGGGCAAGGATGGTGCTGAAGCCGATTGCCTTGGCACCGGAGTTGTCGATCAGGTCCGGCGGGTTGCCGCCGACGAAGCGTGGCTGCAGTTCCTGCGCAATGTCCGTTGACGGGGCGATCTTCGCCGTGGAACCGGCGTGTGCAGATTCAAACGCCTTACCGGCAAATTCAACGTAGTCGATGCCGTAGCCACCCTTGAAAATGACTGCGTCAACGGTGGATTTGTCCGCCATCCCGAACGGGTTGGTGTCCGACACTGTGCCGGAAGGACCAGCCGTGGTTCCCCCTCCGCCGGCTGCACAGGACGCGATGGTGCCGCCCATCGGGACGAGCACAGCTGCAGCAAGTGCTCCGCGCAGGAATCCGCGGCGGCCAAGGGACTGGTGCTGAATGGTCATTTTCATACCCCTTAAGTGACTCGTATAGGCCGACTCAGGCGTCTGGGGCACCATTGAGCCGACAGTCTGGGTTGACGCCCTACAGCACCAACCTTCGTGTGACATACTTCACTAAGAGTGATTGGAAATCAATATTTCCCCGTAGTTTCGATCAACTTTTGTCAAAGTGTGATCTTTTTAGAGCAGTCCCGCCCATCCGAGTTGCTCCCGTTGCCGCCGGCTCAGGCTCGCCACCACCAGGTCGTAGGAGTCCTCCACCATGTCCCGGATCATGTCGTCCGGGAGCCCGCCGTCCAACCGCACGCCGTTCCAGTGCCTCTTGTTCAGATGCCAGGCGCCGGTGATTTCAGGATGGGCAGCGCGCAACTGCTCGGCAAGCGCAGGCTCGCACTTGAGGCTGACGGACCAGTTGCCGGGATCCATGGCCGACAGGGCAAACATCTTGGCCTCGTGGCGTACGCCACCGGACACCGCAGCCCTCACCTTGAAGACGGACAACTCCGGGCCGAACGGGAAGTCTTCAAAAGCACCCGGAAAGCCGAGGCAGATCTCACGGAGGCGTGGCACGTCCATGATTCGAGGGTACCGCTGCCGGCGTCCCGGACCATCAGCTACGCGACGCCCAGGAAGTCCTCCAGCAACACCACTTCCAACCCCGCCGCGAGCTGGGCAGCACGGAAAGCGGCCAGGTCAGCGGCGAACTCCGCCCGGAAATGCATCAGCACAATATCCCCCGGGCGTAGGGAATTTCCTACCTGGTAGTCCATCTTTCCCGCGTTGGCTTTCGCTTCCCACGTGACGATCGCCTTCATGCCGGCATCCGCCACAGCCTGGCGCATCACGTTTGAATAGGCGCCGCCCGGGGGACGGAAAAGCGTTGGGCGCCGCCCGTACTGCTTCAGCGCGTACTCCTGCATGCCCACCATGTCGGCGAGCTGCTGCTGATAACCCCACTGCCGAACCATGTTGATGTTGTGCGTGACCGTGTGGTTTTCCACCAGGCTGCCCTGGGCCTTGAAGGCGTCAAAGAAGGCGGGGTTCTCGGCGATGGTGTCCTTGGTAAGGAACAGCGAGGCCGGGTAGTCGTACTCAGCCATGAGCTTCACGGATTCAGGGCTCTTGATGTTGCCGTCGTCAATCGTCAGGAAGACCACCGGATGCTGCGTAGGAATCCTGGTGATCACGGGAGCCAGGCCACCCACTACGGGCGGCAGTTGGTAGTCGGGGATGAAGCTGCGGCGAATGCGCTTGGAGGGCTTCGGCGTCGCGGTTGGAGCGGGGGTGCCCGACGGCGGCACCTCGCCGGCCGCCGCCATCGCTCCGTTGCCGGCCGGCCCCGCCGGGGAGGCGGACGCACTACCGGGCGGCAGCTCCGGCGTCGTACTTTCCCTTGCGCTGCACGCCGATAGTCCAGCGACTACCGACGCCCCGAAGGCCCCGAGGACGGCCCTCCTGCCGGGCGAGAAAAATGGCACAGCGGAAGGCTGTTTCGGCACGTTATCCCCCATGGATTAGTGAATGGTCCAGCTGCAGGGTAGCAGCAGAACCGGCGCGCGCCTTACAGGCCGTAATGCCAGCCTTCACGTGCCGGGCAGGAGTTGACCACGACGTCGAGCCCTGCGTCCCGGGCGCGCTGGCAGGCATCGTCGTCAAAGACTCCCAACTGGAGCCAGACCGCCTTGGCGCCCACCGCGATGGCCTCGTCAATGACGGCGCCCACGCGCCCGGAGTTCACGAAACAGTCCACGACGTCTATGGGGTGCTTATCAGCGGGAATATCGGCGAGGGATTTGTAGCCCTTTTCGCCGTGGACATCCTCGCCCTTGAGATTGACCGGAATGATTTCCATGCCCATCTTGTCCCGCACGTAAAGGGAGACGTCGTAAGCGGAGCGCCATTCGTTGGTACTGAGCCCCACGATCGCCCAAGTGCCTTTTGTTCGCATCAACCGCTCCACCACGGCCGGATCGTTCACATGCATCATTCACCAAGCCTACCCCCCACCCTCAGGAGCGCCTCGGGCCGAATTTTGTTCATGCTGGGGTTATTTCCTCGAAACGGCAGGTGCTTGCCTCAGGAGCTTTTCGGCGGTGCCCCAGGGGTTGGCAATGTCGATTCCCGGGGTCTTGCCGGGCTTGCCGATATTGCCGGGTGCCGTCCAGCGTGCGTCCCCTGGCTTCCCCTTCTGGCTGGTGCCGACGCCCTGGTCGATTTTGCTGTTGTGCGCGTCCTTGGCTGCCTGGTTAGCCACAGCAGGAAGGTCTTTTGAACCAGGAGTCGTTCCCTGGGCCTGGTCATCCGGGGCCCGGTCGGCCCGAGCCTGCTTCGGCGCGGCCTGCGTCGGCGCGGTGGATTGCTGGGGTGCTGTTGTTCGGGGAGCTTCGGGCAGGGCGGATGGGCTACTCGACCCGCCGCTCCCGGCAAGGCTTCCGCCCGGTACGTTTTCTTCCGTGGGTGCAGGCTCTGTGATGACCCTCGGGGCGTCAGGGCGGGGCAATTCCCGAGGTGCTGCGTCCCCCTGCCGGGACGGGTTTCCGAAGAGCCCGCTGATAATGGTGGGAGTCTTCGTGAAACCGGAACTGGCGGCAGCCACACCGCTGACGCCCAGTCCCATGGCGGCAACAACCGCAACGCCGGCGAGGGCGGCGCGATGCTTACGCTGCCAACGTCGCTTGGTAAGCTGGTCATGCGGCCCGGCCAGCATCGCTGCCAGTTCGGGACCCGGGGCGGGAGCGGGAAGGTTCCCGAGCGTCCGCAGGGAAAGAAGTACCGCCCGCATGTCAGCGTCATCGGAGAGATCCGCCTCGAGCAAGAGTTCGTCAACGGCAGCTGTGCTCTCCGATTCCCTGGATGGCCTGTCCCTGTATGTCATGGCGACACATATTCCTTTACTACCGAGTGCTCACGGAGCGTAATCAGCGCCCGCCGCTGCAGTTGTTTGACTGCTCCGGCGGACTTCCCCATGATGTCGGCCACCTGCTCAACCGTCAGTCCAGCCACGATCCGAAGTGCCAGGACCTCCCTTTGATCTCCTCCAAGGTGGTCAAGCAACCGGAGGAGTTCCTGCGGAGCCAACCGGTCCATCGCCTCGGACTCGGCCGAAACTGATTCCCTGGTGTCCCGTTCCGGTTCGAACTCGTGCTGTTCCGGAGTCCGGCTCTGCCTTCGATGCTCGTCAACCATGCGGGCGTGTGCCACCGAGAACACGAAAGTCCGTAGCCCGTCGGCTCCCCCGCTGAGGTCATCAAGCCGGGGCAACACAGCCAGGAACACGTCCTGGGTGACAGCTTCCGGGTCGGATACACCCTTGGCCGTCAGGTACCCGAGCACCGGGCCGGCGTAGGCCTGGTACACGGCGCCGAACAGTGCCGAGCTGTTGCCCCTGAGCGCATGGAGCGCTTCGTCGGTCAATGCGTCGGTCACTGAAGAGACTTTCGATCGGCGGCAGGTCCTTGGCTGGAAGCCGGATCATCCGCACACTGCTCAGCGAACGATCCCCACCTAGGGTATCTGCTCGTCCGGGTCCCCTGTAGGGCAGGACCGGCATGTCGTCAGGAACCTTCCGATACCCGGATCTGCGTGGTCGGAACGGCCCTTGGACAAAAGGAAGGACCGGGCTGGAACATGATGGGGGACAAATTCCAGCTCGGCCCTTTCAAAGACGTAATCGTCGGGCCACCCCAAAGGGTTACGCAGGGTTCACATTTTTTTGGAAAAGTTTTTTGGCGCGCTGTTCGCGGGCACCTCAACCCGTGCCGTACCCGAACCCGCCCGGCGCCCCTGTAGCACCGGGTGCGCCCCGCGCGAACGGTGGCGACGTGTGTGCCCAGGGGGTGCGCCCGGCGCGAAGGGCTGCGACAAAAGGAGTATCTAGCCCTCCTTTGCTGCCCGCTCCTGAACAGCTTTCTCCCTGTAGGACTCCGTGACACGCCTGTACACGGGGGTGAGGAAGGCCAGGAGTGAAGCGACAATCATGACGACGCCGGCCACCAGGAAGACCAGCGCGATGCCACGTGACGTTCCTTCGCCCAGGAGCGGTGCCAGTTGGGCAGAGCCTTCCTCCGAACGGGCGTACGGGATGATCCAGAACTGGGCGATGGGGGCAATGATGAAGGCCGTGATGGGTGCGGCAGCCGACTCGAAGGCCATGGCAAACCCGAACACCCTTCCCTGCCGCGGCAAGGGGACCACTTGCTGGATGACGGTCTGTTCAGCTGCTTCCACAATGGGTACCAGGGCCAGGTACAACCAGATGCCCAGGACGTACAGCCACGGCCACTCGCGAATGGTGAAGAGTGCCCCCAGGAGTCCCATGACGGCGACGGCAATCAGCATGGTCTTGAGCGGGTTGGCGCCAAGGCCGAACTTGCCCACCAACGCGCCGCCCACAATGAAGCCGGTAGCACCGACGGCAAAGAAGGTGCCCCAGAGCTCCACCGGGAACATCTCGAGGCCATAAGGATCCATCAGCGCCATGTACACGCCACCAACGAAGTTGTTGAAGGTGGAGAAGATGATCAAGGCGAAGAGACCCGCAATGGCAAGCACGGCGGCATAGGAGCCCCGAAGGTCGAAACTGCCCTTCGCGTCGGTCGCGGCCGGTCTACGTTCTTCCGGCATGCGCAGGGTCAGCAGGTGCACGTAGGCGAGCGCCGTGAACCCCAGGGCCACCACGATCGTCCATCCCATTCCCAGCAGCCCGACGGACAGGCCGGAAAGCACGGAGGTGACGATGAACATCAGCCCCTGCACCATGCCCACCAAACCGTTGGCGTTGGCCCGGCGGTCGGGTTCGATGAGGATGGTGACCGTGGTGGACAGGGCAATGTTGCGCATGTTCTCCACCACCGCGCCGATGAGGATGATCAGCGTGAACGCCCAGAACCAAGGTTGTCCGAGGTCCAGCAACGACGCTGTGGGCACCAGGAGGTACACGACGCCGGAGATGGTGAACATGATCAGCGTAAAGGCGGCGGCGAAACGCATTACGGTCAGCTTGCGGTAGCGGTCCACAAAGGTGCCGAAGCTGATGCTGGAAAGGGCAATGAGCAGCATGTAGGCACCGCCCACTACACCCGTGGCTATGACGTTGCGGGTTTCCAGGTAGACCCAGAACGTCAGCGCAAACCACAGGTAGCTGGTGGTGATGTTGGCCGCAGCGGTGTTGACCAGGATTCCCATGAAGGTCCTGGATCGTTCCGCCGGCGTGCGGAGTGTCAGATCAATGCCTCCGGGCGCCGCTGCCTCGTGGTCGGCGACGTCACCGGCCGGTGTGTGCTCGTGATCCGTCATTCTCTCCCGCCCCGATGCATGCGTGTCCCTCACTGAAAACGCGCGGTAACACCAGCATCTGCCGGTTCTCGGGGACCGGTCAAGGGGTTTCCCGCACCGCTGCCATGGCCTCGCGCTTTATAGAGGCGTAGGCTGGCCCCTCCAGCAAGAGGACCGAAAACAACGAGTTCCAGGAGAGATGATGACCCTTCCTCCACAGCATGAACCCGATCCGTTCCCGCCCGAGCCCGGGCCCACCCAGCCGCCGTCGGAGCCCGGCCCGGGACAGCCGCCGCCGGACCCGACGCAGCCGTTCCCTCCACCCATGCCGGACCCGGGTCCGGAGCCAGGCCCCCTGCCCATTCCGGATCCCGGGCCGGCTGCTCCCCCGCCCCATCCGGATCCCACGTTCGGGGAACCGCCGGTGACCTAGGAAGGCGGCAGTGAAACTAAAGTGAAGCGCGACGGCGGCTGGCCACCTTGGGTGACCAGCCGCCGTCGTGCGTTGTGAACCTGGGACTGGAGGGACTAAGCCTTCGACGGCACGGCCACCGAGGCGCGTTCGATGGCGGGGCATTCGATTTTGAGGGCTGAGTCCACCGGCGCTTCATCCAGGCCGAGCAGGAGCCGCACGCCCGCCGCGCCGAGTTCATAATGCGGCAAGGATACGGTGGAGAGCGGTGGCCGGAGGTGGGCGGCGATGACTTCCTGGTTGTCGAAGCCCACTACGGCGATGTCGCCCGGAATGGACAGTCCTTGCTCCCGGAGGCCGTCGTAGAGACCCATGGCCATGCGGTCGTTGTAGCAGTAGACGGCGGAGACGCCGCGTTTCAGCAGTTCCGCCGTGGCGCCGTAGCCGCCTTCCTGGTCCGGGTACGCCTCAAGGACGAGGTCAGGATCGAACGCGATTCCGGCCGCTTCCAACGCAGCCCGGTAGCCCTCCAACCGTCCGTCCCTGGCCGGCGCCGGAGTGGTGGCGTTGATGAAGGCGATGCGCCGGTGTCCACCACGGATGAGGATTTCGGTGGCCGATTGTCCGCCCTGGGCTTCGTCAGGCACCACTGCCCGTGCCGCGCCGGGCACGGGCGAGAAGCAGTTGACAAGCACGAAGTCTGCTTCGCGGAGCGTCTCCGGAATGTCGGTGGTCCGGTGGAACCAGGTGGAGTACAGGATGCCGCGGACCTTGTACTCCAGCATCATGTTGATGGCGTCGTTCTCGAGGTCGAGGTTGCCCTCGGTGTTGGCGATCAACAGGGCGTAACCGTGTTTCCAGGCCTCGTCCTGTGCTCCGTGGATGATTTGTCCGGCGAAGGGCGTGGTGGCGACACCATCGGCCACCAGTCCGATGAACTTCGAGGTTCCGCTCACCAGGGTCTTGGCCATGGCATTGGGGCGGTAACCAAGGGTGCGGATGGCCGTTTTGACGCGTTCCCGGGTTTCCTCCGCGATGCGGGCGTTCTTCTTTTTGTTGATGACCAGGGAGACCGTGGCGGTGGAAACGCCTGCAGCTTCTGCTACTTCGCGGAGGGTCACCGGATGTGCGCGGCTGGTTCCGACAGGAGCGTCGGGGGTTGCCGGCGTGCCTGGATCTTTCTCCTGCGAAATCATCTGCCCTCCATCAGGAGTATATCCATGCGTTGCAGGCGTCATCCCTTGTTCGCCCCGCTCTCCAAGCCTTGGATCATGGCTTTGTTCAGGACGAGGAACACCAGGAGCAGCGGCGTGATGGTGACGCAGACAGCGGCGAAGGTGGCGGTCCAGTCCACCTTGCCCATGGCGCCGATGTAGTTCTGCAGACCGAGCGGGATGGTCTTCAGCTCTTCGGAGAGGACGAACGTGTTGGCGAAGATGAAGTCGTTCCAAATGAAGATGCTGTTGACCAGCACCACCGTAACCACTGTGTTCAAGGACAACGGCAACGTGATGAGGCCGAAGATCCGGTACGGCCCGGCGCCGTCGAGGGACGCAGCCTCATAGGTTTCGCGCGGGATGTATTCGAAGAAGGAGGAAAACAGGTAAATGGACATCGGCAGGGCAAACCCGGCCAGCGGAATGATCATCGACTGGTACGTATCCAGCAGGTTCACCGCTGAGTAATCAATGAACAACGGAACCAAAGCGATCTGTACCGGGACGATGATGCCGATCAGGAACAGGCCGCGGACGAAGCTGCTGAACCTGAATCCGAGGACCTGGATGGCATAGGCGGCCATCATGCCGAAGAGAACGATCAGCACGTTGGCGCCCATGGTCACGATGAAGCTGTTGAGGATGTTCCTGCCAAGGTCTCCGGTCTGGAACGCCCGGGCATAGTTGTCCCAGGTCAGCGCGCCCGGCAAGGCGAACGGATCGCCCGTCGCGAAGTCGTGCTCGGTCCGCAAACTGGTAAGGAACAGCCAGGCCAGTGGGTAAACCTGGACGATCACGATCAGCATGATCAGCACCCGGGAGAGCGTCCGGTACAGGTTCGGCTTGCGCCGCCGTCGTGTTGGAACCGGCGACGGCGGTTTGGTGGCCGTCGGTCGGGAGGCAGGTGCTGTCTGGGCGATCATGAGTCAGCCTTCCGCTTGAGCATGAACAGAATGAGGCCGACGGCCACCAGGCACTCGATCACGATGAATACCGAGATGGTGCTGGCATAGCCGAAGTCGGTACTGGTGAAGGCGGTCTTGTACATGTAGGTGGTCAGCAGCTCGGACGATTGGCCGGGGCCGCCGTTGGTCATGAGGTAGGGAATGTCGAAGCCGCGCAGCCCGTAGGTGGTGGCCATGATGGTGGTGGTGATCCACACCGGACGGATGTACGGGAAGCGGATCTTGGTGAAGAGAGTCCACCGCGAGGCCCCGTCCAGGACCGCGGCTTCCTCGAGCTCCTTGGGGACGGCAATCAAGGCCGCGTAGATGATCAGCATGTAGAGGCCCGTGAACCGCCACCCTTCCGGTGCAGAAACTGCGGCCAGGACGGTGTTCACGTCGGACAACCATGCCTTTTCCAGGCTGCCCAGCCCGATCCAGTGCAACAGCTGATTAAGCAGGCCTACCGGATCGATCGAGTAGATACGGACAAAGAGGAAGGCGATGGCCACGGTGGAGATGACGGCAGGGAGAAGGTAGAGGGTCTTGATGAGTTCCCTGCCCCGCGTCAGTGACAGCAGCAGGCTCGCCACGACCAGCGCTCCGCCGAGCTGGAGCACCAGGCAGATGGCCAGGTAAATCAATGCGTTCCCAAAGGACCGCCAGAAAATGTCATCCGCCGTCAGCATCCGGATGTAGTTTTCGAGACCCACGAACTCCATGTCGCTGATGCCGTTCCAGGAGAAGAAGCTCAGGAACAGGGACTGGAGGATCGGGAAGAGCACTGCCGCGCCGTAGAGAAGCAACGGCGGAAGCAGGAAGACCAGGACTGAGGTCTTGGACCTGTTGGGAAGCATGGTGTGGCCTTTCGGGCGGGGAACCGGCCGGTCCCCCGCCGCTGGGATCTATGTGCAGAACTGCTTACTTGAAGAACTTCGGCGCGTTCTGCGCGATGGTCTGGTCCATGGTGCTGGTGAACTGCTCGGGCGTGATGTTCCCTTGCACCAGGAGCACGAGTTCCTGCTGGAGCCTTCCGTTGGTGGTTGGGTCCAGCTGCGTGTCCCACGGCATGGCCTGCTTCGACCCCAGGTCACTGGCAGCGTCCAAGGCCTTCTTGTACAACGGCGTGGCGTTGGCCGGGACGGTGGTTTCCACATTGGTGGTGGGTGACAGTGCGCCGGTGGCTGCGTATTCCGCCGGGTACTTCTGCAGGGCGAATTTCAGGAAGTCGCTGACCAGCGGATCGTAGGTCTTGGAGTTCACGGCCATGCCGATGCCGGAGGGGGAAACATACTCGTTGGCGGCCGTCACGGAATTCGCGGTGGTGGGCAGCGTAAAGAAGTCGATGTCGTTCCGCACGGCGGGGTTCAGTTTGTCGGTCGCCAGGCTGGGAAGCTCCCACGTGCCGATGTTGTACATGGCAGCCTGCCCGGACGTGAACTGGTTTTGCGCGTCTGAGTAGCCTTGGGCTGAGAAGCCGTCCTGGAAGCATTCGGCCTTGCCCAGCCCGGACATCCAGATCACGGCTTTCTGCCCGGCGGGATCGCTGAACTTGGCTTCGCCCTTCTTGAGCTTCTGCACGAAGTCGGGGCCGGCCTCCCGGAAGGGCTGGTAGGCCACGTACCTCTCCAGCGGCCACTGGTCCTGCCCGTCGATAGCGATCGGGGTGATCCCGGCGTTCCGCAGTGCCGTGCACATGGCCGGAATGTCGTCGAGCGACGTCGGCACGGAAACTCCTGCTTTCTCCAGCAGGGCTTTGTTGTACCAGATGAATTCGAGCTCGAACTGGAACGGAATCATGTACAGCGAACCGTCGTCGAAGCGTTGGTAGTCCAAGGCTCCCGGACGGTAATCGTCGTAGAGGTCCAGGGATTTGAGCAGCTTGTCAGCGTCAAGCATCTTGCCCTGCTTGGCCAACTGCTGCGCGAACGGGGTGGCATCGGTGTCGAACAGTTCCGGAAGCTTGTTGGCTGCGGCCAGGGTCTCGAGTTTTTGGATGTAGGAAGGGCGGTCCGGGGTGGTGATGAGGTTCAAGGAGAACCCGGGGTGGTCCTTGGCGTAGTCATCGGCCAGTTTCTTCATGATGTTGATGACTGCGCCGTCGGCGGGCCTGGACAGCAGCCAGGAGATTTCCCGGGGTTTGACCTCGCCGGTGGGGCTCACGTCGGTGGGGTTGCCGGCGCCGCCTCCCCCTGCGCAGGCCGTCAGTGCCAGAGCTGCTGCAGCAGCGACCGCCGCGGCGCGGAATAGCTTCTTCATGGGGATTTGTCTCCCTTGACTCGTTGGGTATGGGACGGGGATGTGAATCAGTTGTCAGTCCGTTGGCGGACGTCGAATTCGACGACGGTGGCGGAACCTTCACCGGCAAAAATTCCGATGCGCCCGCTGGGGCGGTCATAGATCCTTGCGCTCAGCGCCACCTGGCGGTCGACGACGGCGACGCACAGGTCGCCGTCGACTATCACCTCGAGCGTGTGCTCGCCCGGGGCGAGGTGGCAGGGCCGTTCCAGCTCGACGTCGTAAGGGACGTCGCCGGAGACGTGCCACTGCGCGTCGCCGGTCAGCTCGCGCGGCCAGCGGTCGAAGACGAGGCGCCCGCGCCGCGGCTCCAGCCGGAGAACATAGGACGCGTCGCCGTCGTCGCTGGAACGGAGCAGGAGCCCGCATTCGGTGGTGTCGGGGGCGATGTCCAGGACTGCTTTGGCGTAGAAACGGGAGGGCAGGTCCGCCGTGGAAATGATCGCGGAGTAGCTGTCAGGCGCACTCAATTCAGCCGGAAGTGCCTCGGCCAGCGATACCGGGACTTCTACCCAGAAACTGTCCACCAGTTCATCGGCGAACCCGAAGCCGAGCGTCCCGTCCGGGTTTTGGCGGGCTTCCAGGACGGACATGGTGCCCGCCCACTGCCACGGACCGTCGTCGCGGTTTCCTTCCTTGCTGGCGATCCATCCGAAGAAGAAGCGGCGGCCGTCGCGGCAAGCGCTCTTGGAGGCGTAGAACGCGCGCCCATCGATGCTGTCCAGGGCCGGAACTTCCCAGGGTCCGTCCGGGCTCTTGGCCATGCGGTAGCGGGTAGTGAAGGACTCCGAGAACTCGGAGTACACCAGGTACCACCAGTCACCCCACTGGAAGACGTCCGGGCATTCGTGGGTGATGTAGCGTCGGGGATCCCAGAACGGATCGGTGTACTCCCAGGTCACCAGGTCAGTGGAAACGCATTGGGCAATCACTCCACGACGGCGGTCCGGACCGGTTGCGTGCCGGGCGGCGACCAGCATGCGCCACACAGGCCGCGCCGGATCGGACTCGTCCCGGAAGACGAAGGGATCGCGCCAATCGCCGGATTCGTACCCTTCCGGAGCGCCGAACGTATCCTCCGGGTGCTTGGTCCAGGTGCGCATCCCGTCGCTGCTGGTTGCGCGCATGACCAGCTGGAGCGGCAGCCCGTCCGGACCCAGCCGGTGCGGGTTCTGGCCTGTGTAGAAGAGGTGGTGGGTGCCGTCGTCGTCAACCACCACGCTGCCCGTGTAGGCGTTGAAGTCCGGCTCCTGCGTGCTGCCGTGCTGCAGCGCAGCACCGTGATACTCGAACTGGGTGAGGTCCTTGGTGGTGACCAGGTGCCAGGACGTACCTGGTTTGGGGGTAACCCGCTCCTCGTGGAGGTAGAAGAGCCAGAACTCTCCGTCTTTCTCGAAAGGGATAAGGTCCCCTACCCACGCACCTTCGGGTTGGAAGAACACTGAGCGTTTCATCTGCGCTGACCTACATTCTGCTAAAGCGTTTGATCACGATGAAGGTAGCTCTGCGGAGCTCCGTTGGTCAAGCGTTTTAGCAAGAAAATAATAATTGCGCTAAAACGCTTGACCATCCCTCGCGGATGAGGTTAGTGTCCCTTCCATCCGCCGCGTCCTTTGACGCCTTCCGCTGCCGTTTGTGTGCAGCCACCACCGCGGTCTCAACCAATGAATGCTTGAGAGGAACCACTTCATGACCCTCGAATTCTCACGACGGGCAGTCCTGCAAGGAACCGGTGCCGGCGCTTTGGCGCTCCTGATGTCCGGCACTGCCGTTGGAGCCTCGCACGCTTCACCGTCGTTGCGGGCCGTTTACCACATGACGCCGCCCTCAGGATGGCTGTGTGATCCGCAAAGACCCGTCTACACCAACGGCGCGTACCAGCTCTACTACCTGCACTCGGATATCAACAACGGCCAGGGTGGCTGGGACCACGCGACCACCACGGACGGTGTTTCGTTCACCCACCACGGAACCGTGCTCCCGCTGACGCCGAATTTTCCCGTATGGTCCGGTTCCGCCGTGATCGACTCAGCCAACACGGCAGGCTTTGGTGCGGGAGCCGTCGTCGTACTGGCCACCAAGCCGACCGAGGGCATCCGCAAGTACCAGGAGCAGTACCTCTACTGGTCGGTCGACGGCGGGTATACGTTCACTTCCCTGCAGGATCCCGTGATCGTCAACACCGACGGCCGGACGGCCGTCACTGCGGCGGAGATCGAAAACGCCGAATGGTTCCGTGATCCAAAGATCCACTGGGATGCCGCGCGCGGGGAATGGGTGTGCGTAATTGGCCGGGCACGGTACGCCGCGTTCTACACCTCCGCGAATCTCCGTGATTGGCAGTGGCGGTCCAACTTCGATTACCCGAACCACGCACTCGGGGGCATCGAATGTCCGGACCTCTTCGAGATGACCGCCGACGACGGCACCCGGCATTGGATTTTCGCGGCCAGTATGGACGCCTACAGCATCGGGCTGCCCATGACCTACGCATACTGGACAGGCAACTGGAACGGCACGGAATTCCTGGCGGACGATCTGACCCCGCAGTGGCTTGACTGGGGCTGGGACTGGTACGCGGCAGTGACTTGGCCATCCTTGGATGCGCCGGAAACCAAACGGCTCGCCACAGCGTGGATGAACAACTGGAAGTACGCCGCGCGCGATGTTCCCACCGACGCCACTGACGGCTACAACGGCCAGAACTCCATCACCCGGGAGCTTACTTTGGAACGACAGGGCGGCGGCTGGTACTCACTCCTCAGCACTCCCATCTCCTCGCTAGGTAGCTATGTCACTGCCACCACGAGCATTCCCAACCAAACCGTGAACGGCAGCTTCGTGCTGCCGTGGAGCGGCCGCGCCTACGAGCTGGAGCTGGACATTGCTTGGGACACCGCCGCGAACGTCGGGGTGTCAGTGGGGCGGTCCGCCGACGGATCCCGGCACACCAACATCGGCAAGTACGGCGGGGACCTTTATGTTGACCGGGCTCCATCCGATCTGGCCGGCTATTCGCTGGTCCCCTACACCCGGGCGGCCGCCCCGATCGATGCCAACGCGAAGTCTGTGCATCTGCGCATCTTCGTGGACACCCAAAGCGTGGAGGTGTTCATCAACGCCGGCCACACGGTTTTGTCGCAGCAAGTGCACTTCGACGACGGCGACACGGGCATTTCCTTCTACGCCGACGGCGGCCCGGCGACGTTCTCCGGCATCACCATCAAGGAGTTCGGGAATCCAATCTGAGCGCGGGTGATCCAATCAGTCAAAGAACCCCACGATGTAGCCAATGAAGTAGAGCAACGACATCAGGACCACGACGCCGATCACGGCGATCCAGAAGACCTGCGTGGATTTCCTGGTTCCGTGTTCCTCGTGCCCCTGCGGTCCGGCAGTGGAGGCTTCCCCGGGCGGGGTTTCTCCCGGAGGAACTCCCCCGCCGGGCTCCAGGCCTGTGATGTTCTCTTCGTACGGATCCGGATTGGCGCCTGACATTGGTTCTCCCTTGCTGCAGCTTGGGCTGGGTACGGCTTACGTTGTCCCGTACCCAGCCCTGCAGCAGTCAAAACACCCGGACTTTGCCGGAATGGTCCGCAATCAGTCCACGGAAAGCTTTCAGTCCACGGAAAGCACGATTTTGCCGCGGGTGTGGCCTTCCATGTTCAGCCTGAAAGCATCCGCGGCCTCTGCCAAGGCGAAGACCTTGGCCACCTCGACGCGGAACTTTTTGTCATCAACCAAGTCGGCCAGTTCCTGCAGGTCGGCACCCACAGGGCTTACCCACATCCACGTACCGCCGTGCTCCTCGACGTCGCTGTCCGCGATCGAGGCGTGTCGTCCGCCGTCGGCCAGTACCTGCAGAGTCGCCTCGAGGTTTCCACCCGCGAAATCAGCAACAACGTCCACCCCGTCCGGGCTCAGCGCACGGACCCGCCCGGCAAGTCCTTCACCGTAAGCCACCGGCTCGGCACCCAAGGACCGCAGGAACCCGTGGTTCTTCTCCGACGCAGTAGCGATGACCCTGGCACCCCAGGAGGCGGCGATCTGGATGCCCAAGGAACCAACGCCACCGGAGCCGCCGTGGATCAGGACGGTCTCCCCGGCCTTCACTTCCAAGCGCCGCAACACTTGGAACGCCGTCAACCCGGCCAGCGGAAGCCCCGCGGACTCGTTCCAGTCCAGGGACTTCGGCTTGCGGGCCAGGAGCCGCTCGGGCAGGGCAATGTACTCGGCGAAGCTGCCGCCGTGAACAAAATCCTTCCGCCCGTACGCAATCACTTCATCTCCCGGAGCGAACTTCCGCGAATCAATTCCTACCGACTCGACGACGCCCGCTACGTCCCACCCCGGAATCGCCGGGAACTGGAGGTCCATTACACCGTCGAGGTAACCGGCCATGATCTTCCAGTCCACGGGATTGACCGAAGCTGCCTTGACCTTGACCAAGACCATTCCCGGCCCGACCTTCGGTTGTGGCTGTTCCGTCATCTCGAGGACATCCGGATTTCCGTATTTGCTGTAGGTGATTGCTTTCATGGTTAGTGCCAACGGGTGGGGCGGCGCGGGTATTCCGCTAGAGGTTTTCCACCAGCGAGACGTCGCGCACTGCGCCCTTGTCCGCGGACAGAGCCATCGCGGCGTAGGCACGCAGGGCCGGGGATACCTGGCGGTCCCGGTTCTTGGGCTTGAAGCCTCCGTTGACCAGCAGCTTTTCGCGGCGTTCGGCGAGGATCTCCTCGGACACCTGCAGCTGCAAAGAGCGCTGCGTGATATCGATGCTGATGATGTCACCGTTCTCGACCAAGGCGATGTCGCCGCCGGAAGCGGCTTCCGGGGAGATGTGGCCGATCGACAGCCCGGACGTGCCGCCCGAGAAACGTCCGTCGGTGATGAGGGCGCACTTCTTGCCGAGGCCACGGCCCTTGAGGAACGACGTCGGGTACAGCATTTCCTGCATGCCCGGACCGCCGCGGGGGCCTTCGTAGCGGATGACCACCACGTCGCCTTCCTTGACCGTCTTGTTCAGGATCATCTCCACTGCTTCGTCCTGGGACTCGCAGACAATTGCCGGTCCTTCGAACTTCCAGATGGACTCGTCCACGCCGGCGGTCTTCACGACGGCGCCGTCCACGGCAATGTTGCCGCGCAGCACAGCCAGGCCGCCGTCCTTGGAATAGGCGTGTTCCACCGAGCGGATGCAGCCACCCTCGGCGTCAGTGTCCAGGGAGGTCCATTCGTTCGACTGCGAGAACGCCGTGGAGGAGCGTACGCCACCGGGCGCCGCGTGCCACAGCGCCTTTGCCTCCTCGGTGGCCTTGCCGCCGCGGATGTCCCAGTCATCCAGCCAGCCATCCAGGTCTGCGGAGTGTACGGAGTGCACGTTCTTGTGCAGGAGACCGCCGCGGTTCAGCTCGCCCAGCAGAGCGGGGATGCCGCCGGCCCGGTGGACGTCTTCCATGTAATAGGTCTTGTTCCCGGCAACGTTCGGGGCCACCTTGGCCAGGCAAGGCACCTGGCGGGACTTGGCATCCATCTCGGCCAGGCCGTAGTTCACGCCCGCTTCCTGGGCTGCGGCCAGGAGGTGGAGGATGGTGTTGGTGGAGCCGCCCATGGAGATATCCAGGGCCATGGCGTTGTCAAAAGCCTCGGCGGTGGCGATGTTGCGCGGCAGTACAGAGTCGTCGTCGCCGTCGTAATAGCGCTTCACGAGCTCGACGATCGTGGCACCGGCCTTCTCGTAAAGGGCTTTGCGGGCTGTGTGTGTGGCGAGCACGGAGCCGTTGCCGGGCAAGGCAAGCCCGATTGCCTCGGCGAGGCAGTTCATGGAGTTGGCCGTGAACATACCGGAGCAGGAGCCGCACGTGGGGCAGGCGTTTTCCTCGATGAGGTTGATGTCTTCATCGGAGATGGACTCATCAACGGCGTCGGCGATGGCGTTCACCAGGTCCAGGGAGCGCACGGAACCGTCGGTCAGGGTCACGCGGCCGGCCTCCATGGGGCCACCGGACACGAAGACAACAGGGATGTTCAGGCGCAATGCTGCCATGAGCATACCCGGGGTGATCTTGTCGCAGTTGGAGATACAGACCAGGGCGTCGGCGCAGTGCGCGTTGACCATGTACTCCACGGAGTCGGCAATCAGGTCGCGGGACGGCAGGGAGTAGAGCATGCCTGAGTGGCCCATCGCGATGCCGTCGTCCACGGCGATGGTGTTGAATTCGCGGGGTACTGCGCCGGCGGCGAGGATCGCATCAGAGACGATGCGGCCCACGGGGGCGAGGTGGGTGTGACCCGGAACGAACTCAGTGAAGGAGTTGGCCACGGCGATGATCGGCTTTCCGATATCCGAGTTGGCGACGCCGGAGGCACGCAGCAGTGCGCGGGCTCCAGCCATATTGCGGCCATGGGTAACTGTCTTTGAACGAAGTGCAGGCATGTCTACCATCCTGCTGTTGTTCCAGGACCGGCGGAAGACGGTGCTGCTACTAGTAGTGAAAGTACCAGAGTAATAGTGTTGAGTTCGTGAAAGACGAGAGGCGCAAGGAACTGGGACTCTTCCTCAGGACCCGCCGCAATCAAGCCCTTCGTTCGGACTACGGCCTGCCGCCGGTGGGGCGTTCCCGCGAGCGCGGCCTTCGACGGGAAGAGATCGCGTTCCTCTCCGGCGTCAGTGTTACTTGGTACACATGGCTGGAGCAGGGACGGGACATCAGTCCCTCGCGGCAGGTTCTTGAATCCATTGCGAGGGCCCTTCATCTCTCCAACACTGGACTCAGCTACGTGCTTTCCTTGGGCGGCTATTCTTCTGCACTGCCAAAGGGACCCGTCGCGGCCGACGCTCCCGCCCATGTGCAGCGCCTTTTGGACGCCTTGGACCCCAACCCCTCCTACGCTTTGTCCCCGGATTGGGGAATTGCCGGCTGGAATCGGGCGTACGAGGCGCTGTATCCCAATATCGGCACGTTTGACGCCTCGGACCGGAACCTGCTGTGGCTGGTCTTCACCGACCCCTTCATCCGCGATCTTCTCCCCGATTGGGACGTCACCAGCAAGCGGTTCCTGGCAGAATTCAGGGCTGAAACAGGGCAACGCCTAGGCGACCCGGATGTCGCGTACCAGGTTGGCCGGCTCAAGGAAGCCAGCCCGGAGTTTCAGGAGAGCTGGGACCGGTACGACATTCTGGGCTTCGAATCCCGGGAGCGCCAGTTTCACCACCCCACCGTCGGCGTCCTGCACATGGAGCACCACCAGGTCTCGCCGTCGGACAGGCCTGACCTGCACATAGTCGTCTACACGCCGGCACCGGGGAGCGACGCCGGCGCGCAGATGAAGCGGCTGATGGAAAGCTAAGCTACGCCGTTTGCGCGGTGTCAACTGCTCTTCCCGGCCTGGCAGCCACTACCTGCCAGGCGGGGCTGCGAGGTGTTCGTTGTCCAGCTGAGACGTTTCGGGGGTCGCATTCCTTCCAGCCGTTATTCTCCCCAGGATCAGCACCAGTGCCAGTGCTACGAGCACGGGTATGCAAACAGAGAAAACAATGGTGCCGGTGTCTGCGCCAAGGCCAATGAGCATCCCGCCGAATATGGGACCCACCACCGATCCGAGCCTGCCCAAGGAAGCTGCCCATCCCACGCCCGCGGTAACAGTTGCTTGAGGGTATAGAGTCACCGCCATAGCCGCCTGGCCGATCATGCCGGCTTGGAGCCCAAGTCCGACGCCACCGAAAACAATCAGCAACAACGCCTTGTCCGGACCGAGGAATGCGGAAATCACCAGGAACACGACAGCTGCGGCTGAAGTGCAGGCCAAGACTGAAGTCATCCGGCGGCGACGTGATCCGAGAAGCAGCACACCGGCGCCCACAATGCTACCTACACCCAAGGCCGCCGATCCCAACGGGGCCATGCCAGGTCCAAAGCCGTAGCTGGTGAGCAGCGTGGGCAGCCACGATGAGAACACGTAGTAAACAGCGAATATCAGGAATGAGAATGACCACAGCAGAAGCGTCTTGCTCCGTACGGGTTTATCGAAAAGGCGGGACACTGCGGCGTGATGCTTGGCCTCGGAATGATTTGCGGGCGTGATCGACTCATGTCGGCCCGATAGTCCGATCCACAAAAACGGCAGGAGTACACCCGAAGCAATGGCTCCGAGGATGAACACCCACCCCCACCCGAGCGCACTGATAACCACGCCACCTGCGAGGCCGGCGATCAGGGCCCCAAACGAAATACCCGTCATCACCACCACCGCGATCGATTGGCGCAAACGCAATGGATTGGTGGCGGTGGCATGTGAGACAGCCGCGGGCAGCACCGCACCCAACCCCAGGCCTGTCAGGAATCGGAGGATCGTCAGCTCCACTATTGAACCTGACCACGCTGTCAACAGCGAGCCAATCGTGAAGAGCGCAACGGCGGAAAAGATGACATTGCGAGTGCCCAGTTTTGCCACCAGGCGCCCCACCGCCATATAGCCAATGGCAACCCCCGCACTGGTTAGAGCCAGGGCCGGGGTGAAATGGGCGGGCTCAACCCCCCACGCCTTTGACATGGATGGGATGGACACCCCCAACGCGACAGTATCGAATCCATCAAGCACTACAGCGGCAAATGTTAGGCAAAGTACCCACCAGTTAGGTTTGACCTCATCCTGCATCACGTGTTCTCTCGTTGTGTCCATGGGCATCCTTAGAGTTTCGAGGGCTTCGAAGATGAAGCAAGGCATCACAGCGGTAATCCCGGAGCCGCATTCACAGAATGCCTTGGTGCAAAATATCTTAGCAGTGTGATTCTTTGAAGTGATGGATTTCACGCTTCAGCGTTTCTCATCACGCGAGCGGTTCGGGGGCTGGAAAGAAAGTACTAAGTCTGCTTACTATGTTGGCGTGCTGTTGATCGGCACACCCGCATCTTTCCCACGGAAGCAAGGACGGTCATCATGGCAGGAAATCTCTTGGCCCGCTCGATTCATGATCTGACAGCAGCGGCATGGTTCGGAGGATCCCTCATGGGAGCCATCGGCTTGAACGGCGCCGCCGCCGAGGCCACCGATCCCGCCGAACGGACACGCCTTTCCAGCAAGGGCTGGATGAAGTGGGCACCCATCCAGACCGCAGCCTTCTCCGCACACCTGTTGTCCGACCTCGCGATTGCCTGGGAAAACAAGGGACGGATCGCCAAGCAGGACAGCGTGGCGGGGGACACGGTCCTGAAGACCGCGGTCACCGTAGCCGGCGCCGCGGTCACACTCTACGCGGGCATCCTCGGCAAGAAGGTTGACAAGCTGGCCGACGAGGGCGCCCGGGGCGCAACCGAGCCGCGGCCGGATGCATCAGATGAGCTGAAGGCAGCCCAGAAACAGCTGAAAGCGCTCCAGTGGGCCATCCCCGCTTTTGCAGGCTGGGTCATCGTACTTGGCGCCAAGCACGGCGAGATGCAGCGGCCTAAGAATGTGCTCGCCGGGCTGGTGCAGCACTAGTCATCAAAGTGCGTCCTGGTTTCATGGGTGCTGCCCGCGAGGCTGCGAAGCATGTCGCGGGCAACATCGTGAAGCTTCTGGTTGCGGTTTTGGGACGCCCGCAGCATCACCGCAAAGGCTTCTTCCTGCGAACACCGGTTCTGTGACATAACGATGCCTGTTGCGAGGTCGATGACCGTCCTGCGCTCCATGGCTGCTTTCAAGTCCTTCGCCAAAAGATCCGCTGTAGCTATACGCAGCGCCAACCTCAAGGCCTGGCTCGCCATGTCAGCGAAAGTCACCGCTTCTTCGATGATCCCCTCCGTAAAGAGGTCGGCGACGTCGGAGAAGAAATTCAGTCCTGCGGAGGCATCATCGCCCAGTTCCATCGGCACGCCGAGCGCACTGCGTGCACCGGCGACAGTCAGGTTGCGCGCATACTCCGGCCATCGAGTCTCAGTGGCCGCGTCGATCACCACTACAGGCACACCGGTCCTCAAAGCCTCCATGCACGGGCCGTCGTCGAGCCTCTGTTCAATCCCGTCAAGCAGGATGGCGTCATCACTGCTGCCGGCTATTGTTGCTGCCCGCTTCCGGCGGTGCAGCGTCACTGCGCACTCGACCTGCACGCCAGTGGCCCGCGTTAGGGCCCGTGCAGCGTACTTGGTGGTTCCATCCAAGAAACCCTTGAGGTCTTCCTTGCCGTCAATCAACTGATGAAGGCGTTGGAAATCTTCATTCTGCTCGTCGGTTTCCACAGCATTGATCCTAGAAGCAACAAACTGAAATCGCCATTGGATAGGCGAGTATCCTTGTAGTCCTGCTAGCCCAGGAGTTCCTTGAGGTCAGGTTCGGTCAAGCCTGAAGCCAATTGGAGGTCCCGGCCCTCAACACCGGCCAAGGTGGCCTGCCGGACCGCATGACCCAGCGACTCTTTTGCAGAGTCCATCTCCCATTGCAGCGACTCCACCAGGGCAGCAGCCGTCCAGACGCTGCCCACGAAATCACTGGCCTCCGCGTCCATCCGGAAACCGCAGGAGCACGCCCAAGCCGGCCAGACCTCACCATCGGAGCGACCGCTCGTGACGGGCCCGGGCGACACCGAGAGGGACATTGCGGCTCCACAGTGCATGGGACTTCCGGCCGCCGGGACGTGGCCCATCTCAGCCATTTGGCTCAGCCCCGCCTCGCGAACCAGACTGGAACCGACCTCGGCAGCAGGCTCCGCGCCGGAAACGTTCGAAGATTCCGTCAACGTTTCCACCTCGGCAGCTTGCTCCGCCAAGGAAACCAGTTCGATGACACCGTCCACGGCGTCGCCACCTTCATTCATTGGGCGTTCGTTCGCACCGGGGCCATGCAGTACTGCTGTCATAACAACCACCCAATCTCGCTAAGCTGCAAAGTAACTCGATAAACTAGTTATATTGCTTTTTTAGCTGGGTGTCCATTCAGGATTTACGAAGCTCCGCAACGCCGAGCTTGCCCACCCCTTCGGCGAGCCTGCCCAGGAAGGATGCAACCGCCTCCGCCTCGTCCGGGGTCAGGGAGTCAGCTTCAGCGGCTATGAGGTCACTCAACGCAGCAAGTGCGGGGTACGGCTCAAGAGCGAGGGAAACCGGACGCAGAATAACCGAACGGCGATCACTCGGATGCCTTTCGCGTCGAATGTGGCCCGAGGCTTCAAGCCGGTCGATCAGCATAGTGGTGGCCGCAGACGTAATGCCCAGACGCTCACTCAAGTCGCGGGGGCTGACAGCCAGCCCCTCCTTTTCGGCGTCGAAGACGATCTGGAGGGCAACGATGTCCGTGTCTCCAACGCCGCTCTGCGAGCGATTGCGACGACGCCATTCATTAATGGCGCGCTGAAGGTCATGAAGGGAGGCCACCGCATGCGCGCCCGTCACCTTCTGGTTTCCAAGGTCGAACCAGTCTTCCTGAAAAACACTTCGCGGGTCCATGTCCACTTTCCTAGCTAGCCGTGTATTTCGCGAATCAAGGTTTATCCGGTTTAACGAGGTTACACGGAATCCGGGGGGCCGGCTGCCGGGAGTCCACCTTTTGACGTAACGCAGATCACGAACTATGATTTATGAATCGATTCAACCGCAGCATCCTTGCCAATGACGACTAAGGAGATCCACGTGAGCGTCATGCACCGAAGGGAAACAATTCCCACCCCGGGAGAGACCCCGATCGACACCACCCCGGGCCGGAAAGATCCCAAGAAGGCCGCGATGAGCGGTTGGATCGGAAGCGCCCTGGAGTACTACGACTTCGCCTTGTACTCCCTGGCAGCCACACTCCTCTTCCCCACCATCTTCTTCCCCACGGAGAACCCGACCGTGGGCATCATCGCCTCCCTTGCCACCTACGCCGTCGGCTATGTTTCACGGCCGCTCGGAGCCGTAGTCCTGGGCGCTTATGGCGACAAGCAAGGGCGCAAGAAGGTTCTGGTCTTCGCCATGCTGCTCATGGGCTTCGCGACCTTCGCCGTGGGCCTGCTTCCCACCTATGGACAGGTTGGACTCCTTGCGCCGCTGCTGCTGGTGATCCTGCGCCTCATCCAGGGCTTCGCGGTAGCCGGCGAACTCGGCGGCGCAAGCGCCATGATTGTGGAGCACTCCCCTGATGGGAAACGCGGCTTCTTCGCCAGCTTCAGCCTCCAAGGCACCCAGGTGGGCTCCATCCTTGCCACGGCAGTCCTGATTCCGCTGGCTGCCTTGCTTCCCGAAGAGCAGTTCCACTCCTGGGGTTGGCGCCTGCCGTTCCTTCTGAGCGCCTTAGTGATCGTGGCGGGCTACGTCATTCGCCGCCGCGTGCAGGAGCCCCCCGCCTACGTGGCGCAGTCAGGCGACGCGACAGCCAAGCGCCGCTTCCCGCTGGTTGACCTGCTCCGCACGCACCCGTGGGTACTGGTCCGATGCATCGCGATGACCTTTACCAACGTGATCGGCATGGCAACCCTCATCTTCGGTGTCTCCTACGCAACGCAAAAGGGCTACGGCATCGGGTTCTCCAGCAGCGAGTTCCTGTGGGTCACCCTGGCCGCCAACGTCGCCGCCGTCGTCACCATTCCGCTCTTCGGCGCACTGTCCGACCGCATCGGCCGCCGAACCCTCATGGTTGCCGGCGGACTCGCGGGCGGCCTGCTCACCATGGGCTACCTGTATGCGATCCAGCTGGGCAGCCTGCCGCTGGTCTTCGTTTGCGTCGTTATTGTCCAGGGCATCTTCTTCCAGATGTGGAACGGCACGTTCGCCACGTTCTTCCAGGAGCAGTTCCCCATGCGGATCCGTGTCACTGGTTTCGCTGTCTCCCAGAACATCGGACTCATGATTGCCTCGTTCTTCCCGAGCCTCTTCACCGCAATCGCCCCTCCGGGTTCCAGCAACATCCCCATGGTCATCGGATTGACCACACTGGGCATCTGCGCTGTTGCCGCCGTCGCCACGATGCTTTCCGCCGATACCAAGGGCAAGACCCTTGAGGACCTCGAAGCCCGGTAACCAGGAAGCCCAGTAACAAAGACGTCCGCTGACAAAGCCATCGGTGTGGAAGCAAAAGCTGCTTCCACACCGATGGCGCTGCCCGTTCAACCAAGGGACAGAGTCCCCTCCAAAGCCGTTCGGGGAGCTCCAACTGATCCGCGCTGGATGAGCCGCGGGTGCAGCTCCGGGCCGGATGCCGCCGCTGGCCTCCCCTCAATTTTCCGGATCAGCGCCGAGGCAGCAGCCCTGCCCATCTCATACACCGGCTGGGCGATCACGGTGAGCGGCGGAGAGATGAGCCGGGTCCAAGCGAAGTCGTCGTACATGATGAAGGAGATGTCATCCGGAATCCGGAGGCCTGATTCCTGGATTGCTTCAACAACACTGAGTGCGATCAGGCCGTCTGAGGCGATGATGGCCGTGGCGGGGTCCGGACCGGTGACCAGATCGCGGGCAACGGCCTTGATGGACCCGGCGTCCCCGGCGTTGAGGCGGACCAAGTCAGCGGGGAAAGGGAGCGCCTGCTCTTGGAACGCACGGCGCATACCGTCCACGCGGTCCGCGATCTGCGAAGACTCCAGCGCCATTCCCTCCCGGTAGGGCTGCTCCGATTTGAGGGTGGAAACGAACGCTATCCGCAGGTGGCCGAGCCCGATGAGTTGCTTGGTGGATTCATAGGAAACCGGACCCATATCCACGGCGAAGGTCTCAACCTCCAACCCCTCCGCCGCCCTGTCCAGGAGGACCAGCGGACGCCCGGACTCCTGGACCTCCCGGAGGTGCGGAAAATCCGTGGAGGAAGCGGGCGCGACGATCAGTCCGTCCACTCGTTTGTCCAGCAGTACACGGACGGCATCCACTTCGGCCTGCTTCTCCTCGTCGGTGTTGATGAGGATGACGTTGTAACCACTCTTTTTTGCCGTGTCCGTGATGCCGCGGGTGGCGAGGCCGAAGTGCGGGTTTTCGATGTCACCTACCACCACCCCAAGGGTGTTCGAGCGTCCCGTGTTCATGCTCCGGGCCAACTCGTTGGGACGGTAGCCGAGCTCTTCGGCAGCTGCAAGGACACGCTCGCGGACGTCATCGCTGACGGCTCCATAGTTCCCCAAAGCACGCGCTGCTTGTGCTTTGGACACTTTCGCGGCCTTGGCGACGTCGGCAACCGTTACGTCCCGCCGTCGGGATCCTTCAGTGCTCATGTTCACCTTTCACGGGGGTGTTGACGCGGCTTTGTGAGTTCCGCTACATTCGTTCAAACGATGTGAGTCCGGTCTCAATCCTAGGCGGTGAGACCGGACTCAACAAGACTCAACATCGAGCAAGATCTCCCGGCTGCCTCCGACAGCACCGCATCCCTCCCACGATTGGACACGCTGTGATCAAACTGAAGTTCCGCCCCGCTGCGTTCGCAGCCGCAGCAATGGCGGCCGTCATTGCCCTCTCCGGCTGCGGAGGCTCCTCCGCGGGGAGCTCCCCTTCCGCCGACAACCCCTACGGCCTGATCGAACCCGGCACCATCCGGGTCGCAAGCCTTGGCGACTCAAAGCCTTACACCTTCACCGACAGCTCCGGAAACTTCACGGGGTTCGATGTTGAACTCTTCAAGGACGTCGCACATCGCGCCGGAGTGGACAACGTAGTCTTCACCGGACAGGACTTCTCCGGGCTGCTCGCCGCCGTCGCCAACGGCCAATTCGACGTCGGAGTTGCAGCAATCGGCATTACCGACAAGCGCAAGGAAACGGTCGACTTCTCCGAGGGCTACCTGGCCGGCTACCTCACGGTCATCACCACCAAGACCTCGGGCATCAAGGACGTTGACGGGCTCAACGGCAAGCGCCTCGGCGTAGTCCAGGGAACGCTCCAGGAAGCCTACGCGGTGAAGAACTTCACTTCCTCGCAGCTGGTCCGCTTCCCCGACAACAACACGGCCATCTCGGCAGTGAACAGCGGAGCAGTGGACGCGCACTTCCTGGACTACGAAGCCGCCAAGTCCTACCAGGACCAATTTGGCCTGGTCAGCGCCGCGGACATCCCTTCCTTCGATGCCCCTGCCGGTTTTGCGATCGCCAAGAACAAGCCGGAGTTCAAGGAGGCCCTGAACAAGGGGCTCGCCGAAGCCATGGAAGACGGCACGTGGAAGAAGCTCTACCAGAAGTGGTTCCCGGGATCTCCCATGCCGGAGCAGTACCTGCCCAAGGCAGAGCAGACTTCCAGCCCTTCCCCCGCTGCCAGCAGCAAGTAATCCAACAGGGCGGGCCGCCACGATGCACCCTACCGGCGGCCCGCCCGGCAGAAACACAAATCCAACTACCGACTGAGAGCATTCAATGGATTGGCTCAATACCATCAGCCGCACGTTCTTCGACTTCAACGCCATGGTCGAAGTACTGCCCCAACTCCTCGGAGTTGGCCTCCTCAACACCCTCATCATCTCCATCGCAGCCACCATCCTTGGCGTCGTGATGGGCATGGTGGTGGCCGTCATGGGCATCTCACGCTCAAAGTGGCTCCGCATTCCCGCACGGATCTACACCGACCTGTTCCGCGGCCTGCCCGCCATCCTCACCATCCTCCTGATCGGGCAGGGATTCGCCCGTTTGAGCCAATCGGTCTTCGGGCCCTCCCCCTATCCCCTGGGCATCATCGCCCTGAGCCTGATCGCCAGTGCCTACATCGGGGAAATCTTCCGCGCCGGCATCCTGAGCGTGGACAAGGGCCAAGGCGAAGCCTGCCGCGCCCTGGGCATGAGCTACAGCAAGTCCATGGCCTTGGTTGTGGTGCCGCAAGGTGTGCGCCGCGTACTCCCTGCCTTGGTGAACCAGTTCATCGCCATCGTGAAGGACTCCTCCCTGGTGTACTTCCTGGGGCTGCTGGTCAGCGAGCGCGAATTGTTCAGGGTTGGCCAGGACGCCGCAGTGCTGTCCGGCAATCTCTCACCACTGGTCATGGCAGGCATCTTCTACTTGGTGATCACAGTGCCGCTGACCCACCTCGTCAACTACTTCGACAACAAGTTCCGGACCGGCCGCCGTCGTCCCACAGCCCCGACCAGCGGCCTGAAGGAAGTCAAGGAACTCGATGCGGCTTCGCCGCTCATCTCCGGGAGCAACACGTGAACCTCACCAGCAGCACCAGCGCCGGCACCAGCAAAAGCGCCACCACCGCGCCGGACATCGAAAAGTTCCACGGTTCCAGCCTGGAACTGCGAAGCCTGACCATGGCCTACGGCGATGTGGACGTCCTCCGCAATGTCAGCCTTACAGTCGCGCCGGGAACCACCACCTGCATCATCGGCCCCTCCGGCTCCGGCAAGTCCACCCTCCTGCGGGGCGTGAACCGCCTGCATGAGCCGAAGAGCGGCGATGTCCTCTTGGCCGGAGAAAGCGCTCTGCAGGTCAAACCGGACATTCTCCGGGCCCGGATCGGCATGGTGTTCCAGCACTTCAACCTTTTTCCTGACCATACGGCGTTGGACAACGTGGCCTTGGCGCTCTGGAGCGTCAAGGGCACGTCCAAGGCGGAGGCCAGGGAACGGGCGCGGCGCCGGCTTGCCGAAGTAGGCCTGGCTGAACGTGCGGACCACCGTCCGAGGGACCTTTCCGGCGGCCAGCAGCAGCGCGTCGCCATTGCCCGCGCGTTGGCCATGGAACCCGAGGTGATGCTTTTCGACGAAGCAACCAGCGCCCTGGACCCGGAGCTGGTCAAAGGCGTGCTGAACCTGATGGCCGGACTTGGACGACGCGGTATGACCATGCTGGTGGTCACCCATGAGATGAACTTCGCCCGCAAGGTTGCGGACCAGGTGGTGTTCATGGACGAAGGAGAAGTTGTGGAGATGGGCCCGCCCACTGAACTGTTCGACAACCCGCGCAGCGAACGCCTGCAGCGGTTCCTTTCGGAAGTCCTGTGATGGGCGCCGCGATTATCGCACCTATCCGCACCGCCGTCGTCGGGTTCGGCGTCTCCGGCAAGGTTTTCCACGCACCGCTGATTGCGGCGGACCCTGCCTATTCGCTGGATGTGATCGTGACGGCGGATCCCCGGCGCGCTGCGGAGGCAGCACGGCTCTACCCGGAAGCACGGATCGTCGGGACGTCTGAGGAATTGTTCGCCTTGTCCGGGCAGCTGGACCTGATGGTCCTCGGAACCCCGCCACTGACCCATATGGAACTCGGGGCTACGGCAATCGCGCATGGGCTCAACCTGGTGGTGGACAAGCCCTTTGTCACCACAGCGGCCCACGGCGAGGAGCTGCTGGCACGGGCGTCCGACGCCGGGGTGCAGCTGACGGTCTTCCAGAACCGCCGGTGGGACGCCGACTTCCTGACGCTGCGGAAGCTGCTGGACGAGGGAGCCCTCGGAGAAGTCCGCACTTTTGAGTCCCGGTTCGAGTGGTGGCGCCCGGAAGGCTTCGGCAATTGGCGTGACTCGGCAACGCTGGCCGAAGGCGGCGGAATCCTCCATGACCTCGGAGCGCACGTGATCGACCAAGCCATCCAGCTGTTCGGCCCCGTTGCGGAGAGCTACGGCGAAACTGCCAACCACGGCCCGCATCCAGAGGCCGCCGACACTGAAGCTTTTGTGTCCCTGCGGCACGAATCGGGCATCCGGTCCCGGCTGTGGATGAACGGCATGGCCGCCCAAGTGGGCCCCCGCTTCCATGTGCTTGGCTCAAAGGCCGGGTACACCAAGTGGGGACTGGACGGTCAGGAACCCGCCCTGGCAGCGGGCGTCACGCCGTCGGACCCTTCCTACGGAAGCGAACCCCAGGAGTCTTGGGGGCTTCTGGGAGTGGACGGCTCCGCCGCGCCTGTTCCGCCCGAAAAGGGCAGCTACCCGCGGTTCTATTCCGAACTCGCCGCTGCGCTGCGCGGCCGCGGCCCACTGCCTGTCCAGGCTGCTGAAGCCCTTGAGACCCTGCGGGTCATCGAGTCAATCCACGCCTACGCCTGACCCCGCAAGTTTTCCAACCTTGAGATGAAAGGGAGAACCATGTCCTCCACCAAGCACGTTGCCGTCATCGGAGGCGGCATCCTGGGTGTTTCCACCGCTGTCCACCTGCTCCGCGGGGGCGCTTCGGTCACCCTGTTGACCGAACAGGGCCTGGCCAGCGAAGCCACCGGACGCTCATTGTCCTGGCTCAATTCGGCCGGCGAGCGCTCAACGCCGTACCACCAGCTGCGCGTGGCGGGCGTGGACCGCTACCGCACCCTGTTCGCGGCCGACCCCACCCGTGAATGGTTGCAGTTCGGCGGGGGCCTCATGTGGAACGCCGCCGGTCACAAGGAAGCCACCGAGGCACGCCACGCCTACGAGGAGTCGATCGGCTACGACTCGAAGCTCCTGGCACCGGAAGACATCGCCAAGGTCACCCCTGGCATCGATTCCGGCGCCGTTCCTGAGAACGCCATCTTCAACCCCGGTGAGGGGTGGGTCAGCCTCCCGGACCTGGTTAATTTCCTCATGGAGGAGTTCCACTCCTTGGGCGGCCGGCTGGTCCTTAACGCGGGCAAGGTTTCGGTGACGGTCGACGGCGGCAAGGCCGCCGGCGTCGAAACCTCCGGCGGTGCCACCTACGCAGCGGACGCGGTCCTCGTGGCGTGCGGCGCGGCTACTCCCGGCGTGGTGAAGCCCCTCGGGGTGGAAATCCCCAATGGTTCGCCTGTGTCCATGCTGGTTGTCACCAAACCGGTGGAGCACCGTGTGACCGCTGTGATGAACACCCCCCGCGCCGCGGTGCGCCCCAACCCCGGACGGACGTTCGCGCTGGACCATGACTGGTACGAGGAGCACATTACCGAGCACGCCGACGGTTCCTTCAGCATCCCGGATGACATCGTGCAGGAACTGGCCGATGAATCGTCCAAGCTGATCGACGGCAACCCGGAGTTGAAGCCAGCGTCGTGGAAGATCGGCTACAAGCCGATCCCGGGCGACGGCGAGCCGGTGTTCGGCGAACTGGGACAGGTGCCCGGCTGCTTTGTTGCGTTCACGCACTCAGGGGCGACGCTGGGGCTGATCGCCGGTGAGTTGCTCTCCGGGGAGATCCTGACGGGCCGGAAGCACCCGATGCTGGCCACGTTCCGCCCGGGTCGCTTCTCTTAGGGCGGCTGTTCGCAGGTCATCCTGACCCGGACTGGACATGAAAGGAGCCCTGGCAACACGCCGGGGCTCCTTTCATGGTGTGTGCTTACGCCGGCAACTCCAGCCGGAACCCGCAGTCCATGCACTGCAGGACTTTGGTGCCGAGCCGAACGTCCAGCAGCACCAGCTCTTCCGCTCCAACAGGCTTGGCGGTGATGCTCCGCCGGACTTCGACGGGAAGGGGAACCATGGGATCGCCACAATGAAGGTAGCTGTCTTCGAAAACAATCAGCCCTTGAAGGTTTTCCTTCGTGTTCAGCTTCGAAGTCACTTCGCGCAAAGGAGTGACGTGGGACTGGGCAAAGCCGCATTCGGCGCAGGTGTAAGCAACAGCCACCAACAGGCCGACGTTGTGCGCGTGGACCGAATCAATGGAGTGCAGCACCAGATGCTCGTCCGATTGGCAGCGGGAGCACCACATGCGCTCTCCCTGGGGCAGGGACATTCCGTCCGATAAACCGTCTGCCTTTCCCATCGCCTCCACCTCCATAAAGTAAGTATCCTTACTAAATGATAGCGCAGAAGTGAAGCGGACGGCAGTACTGCGGCACAAGGACTAGTCGGCGCCTCCCGGGACGTCCTCGCCCGGCAGCTCTGTTGGCCGTGGGCCGCTGGTAATGATGCCGAGCTCTTCCAGCTGGTCGGACATACCCGCACCGTCGGGTGCATAGATCCACGGGACACCGGGGGTCGGTCCGGCGTCGGATGACCGGCCACCGGCCAGGACCGCCTCACCGACTGACAGCTGCCTGATGGCAATGGCGCACACATTCTCCGGATGCCGCTGGGCGAACTCGGTGTAGATGGCAACGTCATGCTGGCCGTCGTCGCCCACCAGCAGCCATTTGATGTGCGGGAACTCCTCGGCCAGCCGTTCCAGGCTTCCCTCCTTGTGCTCCCTTCCGCTGCGGAACCACCGGTCCGTCGTGGGTCCCCAGTCCGTGAGCAGCTTAGGCCCGGCAGGATAAAGGTTGCGGGAGAGGAAGCGGGAAAGGGTAGGGGCTACGTTCCAGGCACCCGTGGACAAATACAACACCGGAGCTTCCGGGGCACTCCGCACGATTCTCTCGTAGAGCACCGCCATGCCCGGAGTCGGGGTGCGGGCGTGCTCGTTGAGCACAAACGTGTTCCAGGCGGCCAGGAAGGGGCGGGGCAAGGCGGTCACCATCACGGTGTCGTCAATGTCGGAAATAAGTCCAAAATCAGCGTCGTCCGGAACGATCTGCACCGGAGCTTCCACAACGTCGGATTCGCCCGATTGGAGGCTTACCTTGTGCCAACCAGCCGCCAGGTTAGCGGGAATCCGGACGTCCACCACTCCCCCGCGGTCCGCCTCGACGTCGTGGACTTCCCCGCCCACCGTGATGCGGACAGCAGCGTGGGCCACCGGCGCGCTCGTGAAATTGCGCCAACCGCGCATCCCCTCCGTCAGGGGCCGCTTAGACCCGTTTTCCGAATCGCCGATGTCCCGTGGATCGCTTCGCACCACCCTGGCGAGCACCCGCACCCAGGACGTCGTTCCATATCCCGTATGCGGAACGACCGTCACTACGTGACCCCTCCGGATGGCGAGGCGGGTCTGGAACCGCAACCACGCGTCGTCGAGCCTTGCAGCCAAGTGGCGGCTGCCCTCCTTGACGGACGACGCCGGGTGGCCGGTTTCGAGGGAATCGGACGGTGTGCGCGGTGCCTGGGAACGTGAACGCATGGCTTTAGTCTGGCACGGGCAGGCGATGCGTTCCGTTACCCGGCTTCACTTTGGGGCTCGGCACGCCTAGGAAGCCTCGGCAGGGCGCCGCCGCGTCCACACGTTGCGGACGTGCTGCCGGAGGGTTTTCTCACTGCGGCGGCTGACCAGGATCACGCACGCCACACCGGTCACCAGGACCACCGCGCCGCCCGCCGCAACCGACCACCGTGCTCCGAATTCGGTACCGATCCATCCCATCAGGGGCGCCCCGATCGCCGTGCCGCCCTGCAGGATCGCAAGGTACAACGCGAGAACGCGGCCACGGAACTGTGGCTCCACGGACAGCTGGATGGTGGTGTTGCAGCTATTGAGGAATGTGATGGAGGCAAGGCCCACAGGAATCAGCACCACTGCGTAGACCCAGAAGCTTGGCGCGACGCTTGCTGCCAAGGTGAAGATGCCCAGGCTCAGGGCCCCTCCCAGCAGGAACCTCAACCGGGGACCCGAGCGCCTCGCTGCCAGCAACGCACCGGCCAGGGTTCCGATGGCCATAATGGATCCCAGCGCACCGAACTCCTCCGGGCCCATGCCGAACTCTGCTGTGGCCATCAGGGAGTTGGTCACCGGGAAGTTCATGCCGAAAGCGCCCAGCAGGCCCACCATCACCATGATCAGCGTGAGGTCAGGGCGTTGGCGCACATACTGCAGTCCGTCGAGGAACTGGTGCTTTCCGCGTGCCACCGGCGTGGCCGGCTCCAGTTGGGAGACCTTGACCCGGAGCAGGGAGATGATGACGGCAACGAAGCTCGCAGCATTGAGGATGAAGACCGGCCCGGTGCCGATCCACGCAATCAGGACGCCCGCGATCGCCGGACCGGTCAGGCGGGCGCTGTTGAAGGACGCCGAGTTGAGGGCTACGGCGTTGGAGAGCTTCTCCGGGCCGACGAGTTCTGAGACGAACGCTTGCCGGGCGGGAGCATCCATGGCTGCAGCCAGGCCCAAAGCGGCCGCGGCGATGTAGACGTGCCATAGTTCAGCCACTCCGGTGACCACCAGCAGTCCGACGATGAGTCCACAGATGCCCATGGCAGCCTGTGTCCACAGCAAGATGACGCGCTTGCGGTAGCGATCGGCGAGCACGCCGGCATAGGGACCGAACAACAGCATGGGAAGGAACTGCAGCGCCGTGGTGATGCCTACCGCCGTACCCGAATGGTCGGTGAGGATGGTCAGGACCAGCCAGTCCTGGGCCACACGTTGCATCCACGTACCGATGTTGGAGACCAGCGCGCCGCCTGCCCAGACCCGGTAGTTGGGGTTTTCCAAGGCTTTGAACATGGCACTCACTTGGCACTCATCTCCTGCATGATGAGGGCCGCCCGGCTCAGCGTGAGCCGATCCTCTTCGCTAAGCCCGGCAACGCGCCGGGCAAGCCATGCCGTTCGCTGGCTGCGGGCCTCGGCAAGGGCTTCCCTTCCCGCTTGCGTGATGCTGACCTGCACCTGCCGGCCGTCGCCGGGATGCGCTTGCCGGGACACGAACCCCTGGTCCGTCAGCGCGTTGACGATGCGGGTCATCGAGGGCGCCTGGACGTGCTCACGCTCAGCGAGCTCCCTCAGCGTCTGCGATCCCGCACTGAGGTGGGCGAGCACGGTGTATTGACCCGGAGTGATGACGTCACCCGTGGCTTCGATGCGCAGGCGCCGGGACGTGCGCATCACAGCTGTTCGAAGGTCGATGGCAAGGAGATCCGGCTGGACGCCCGGATCGGTTATTGGATCGGCTGGTGCTATGGCTCCGGTCAAATGGGATCCGGTCGCGTTGGTTTCGCTCGCGTTGGTTCCGGTCAAGGGGAGGCGCCTCCTGAGGTCGGCATAATAGTTAGCAGTGCTAATTAGCTCCGCTAACTATTATGCTCCTCCCCTCAGCACCCTGTCCATGGAATGTGATCAGGCTTGCTTGCGACTGATCGTGCAGTCCGTCGTTCCCGTCCGAAGGCGGTAGAGCGAAGTGGTAGCCGTGATGTAGAGATCCTGCCCGTCGGGCCCGCCGAAGCAGAGGTTGGACACCTTCTCGGGAAGTTCGACGGCGGCCAGCAGACCGCCGTCTGGGGCGTAGACACGGACCGAGGCTCCACCGGACGTCCAGACCCTGCCCTCAACATCCACCCGGAAGCCATCCGAAGGCCGGTCGTCCTCCAGCTCGACGAACGTTCGTCCAGTTCCGCAGGTCCCGTCCTCAACGGGGTAGGCCGCAATGCGGTACGGCGATCCGCGGTCCGGGCCGGCGGTGTCCGCGACATAAAGGATCGACTCGTCCGGGGAAAATGCTAAACCGTTGGGATGGATCAAGTCGGTGACAACAGGGGTCAATTCACGGGTGGCCGGGTCGAAGCGAAAAACGTAGCAACCGCCATACTCCTGATCGCCCTCATGGCCTTCCACGGTTCCGGGCAAGATGCCGTACGGCGGATCCGTGAACCACACCGTGCCGTCACTGGCCACCACCACATCGTTGGGCGAATTGAGCCGGTGCACGCCGAACGAATCCACCAAAGGCGTCACCACGCCGTCGTGGTCCCGCTCCACCCGCCGCCTCCCGTGGCTGCACTGGACGACGCTGCCGTCGCGGTCCAGGGTCCGTCCATTGGTGAACTCGACGCCGGTGGCATACTCCCGGGTTTGGCCGGTTTCAGAGTGGAATTCGAGGATCCGGTTGTTGGGGATGTCGCTCCAGCGGACGGTTTGGGTTGCCGGGATCCAGACGGGCCCTTCTGCCCAAATAGTGCCCTCGAACAACTTCTCCAAGGTGCCCGTGATCAGCTCTTCCACGCGGTGTCCTTTCAATGGTTTCGGTCTAGCGTTCTGACTCGGTTGCTTTCGCCCCAATATCCGCAGGCACTGAGTCATGGTCGGAGGCTTCCGCAGTTTGCCGGCCTTTCGCAGCTTCCCGTGGCATGGCCAGGACCGCTACGACGGTCAACGCAGCGCTGACGAGCACTGCAAAGAAGACTGCCGTCGAAGCCGCCCCGGTACTTTGCGGGTTGGGCCCGCCGCTACTGGCATAAATGGCGTTGGCAACGGCGCCGAAAACCGCGACGCCGATGGAACTGCCGATGGATCGGGCAAACAGGTTGGTGCCCGTGACCACGCCGCGTTCATTCCACTCAACGCTCGTCTGGGCCGCGATGAGGCTCGGAGTCGCAACGAGCCCCAGACCAAGTCCCACCACGAAGCAGGCCGCTGCCACCAGCAGGACACTGGGCGAAGACGCCGTGAGGGCCAGGATTCCGGTGCCGGCAACAGTAATGAAGATCCCGATGATCGCCGTGTTCCGGAACCCGATACGGAGGTAGAAGCGGCCTGCCTGGGATGCGCTGATGGGCCACCCAAGCGTCAGCGCCGCCAATGCCAGCCCGGCCAGGAGCGGCGAGGTGGAAAGGGCACCTTCAAGGAACGTCGGCACGTACGTGGTGAGGCCCAGCATCACGGCACCGATCCCGAAAGCGACCAACGCCGTCGTCGCGAGCAGCCTGCGGGAGACTACCCACGGCGGAAGGACCGGTTCCGCAGCCTTCCGCTCAACGAGCAGGAAGGCGGAGAAGAGGACGGCGCCGACGACGAAGACACCAATGCTGATGGGAGAGTTCCACGCCCAGGCCTGGCCTCCCTCGAGTGCGCCGAGAATGAGGAGGCTCAGTGCCGTGGTGAGGAGCGCAGCACCCAGGTAGTCGATCCGATGGTTGGTGCGATCGACGTTCTCGTGGAACGTCCGGACTAGCACCCAGCCCGCCAGGATGCACAGGGGAATGTTGATGAAGAAGATCCAGCGCCAGATCTCCAAGGATGCGAAGACGCCGCCGAGCGTTGGCCCCACCACGGAGGAAACGGCCCACACACTGGCAAGGTAGCCTTGGACCTTCGCCCGCTCGGCCAACGTGTAGATGTCGCCGGCAATCGTAATCGCCACCGGCTGCACCGCACCCGCACCCAAGCCCTGCAGCACCCTGAAGCCGATGAGCGCGGGCATGCTCCACGCCAGGCCGCACAAGATGGAGCCGAGCAGGAAGAGCCCGATGCCGGCAAGGATAATCGGCTTCCGGCCCAGGACATCGGAGAGCTTCGCGTAGACCGGGACCGACACTGCCTGGGCCAGCAAGTACGCCGAAAACAGCCAAGGGAAAGAAGAGAAGCCGCCGATGTCTTCCACGATGGACGGGACCGCCGTAGCCACGATCGTTGCGTCAATGGCCACCAAGCCCGTAGCCAGCATCAGCGCAATGAGAATCGGTCCCCGTTTGGAACGGAAGCCGACACCGTCCTCGATCTCCGTGCTCATACCCCTTCAACCGTCCTCAACTCGTCGCGTCCGTGCTGGTGCTCCACAAGCGTGCTGGTTCCCCAAGAAGAGGTAACCCCGCGGGTGGCCGAATTAGTCCCGGGTTTGGAAATAAGAAAGACGGCCGCCAACGTGACGGCCGTCTTTTTCGGAGACAACGCTCTATTCGGGCAGGCTCAGTAGTTGTAACCGAAGCTGCCGATGTACTTCTGTTGATATTTGTTCCAATGGCACGCGGTAACATTGGTGACTTTGCCGCCATAAGCCTGAATCGCTGCACGGAGCTTCGTCGCGCATGCAGAGTTGGTGCTCTGGACTACCTGGTACGTGTTGTAGTCGGCGTGCGCCGGCGCGGCGAGCACCAACGTCCCTGCACCCAGAGAAAGCCCTACCGCCGCAGTTGCAAGGACAGTACGGAACTTCTTCATCTTTACCCCCTGTTTGGATTGCTCGTGCATTTCACCCTATTGGGGTCAGCCCGGGCCCGGAAATGGGCAGAAGTCCCCAAGGTACATGACACTCGCAACAGCGGCGGGCCGCCCCCAAGGTTCCTTTCGAACCCAAGGGCGACCCGCCGTCGTCGTAATTCAGCGAGGGTTAGTCGTTGATCAAGTCGTGGACAACGATCGTCTGGTCGCGGTCCGGGCCGACGCCGATGGCCGAGAAGCGCGTACCGGAGAGCTTCTCGAGGGCCAGCACGTAGTTGCGCGCGTTCTCGGGCAGGTCTTCCAGGGTGCGGGCACCGGTGATGTCCTCGGTCCAGCCGTCGAAGTACTCGAAGATCGGCACCGCGTGGTGGAACTCGGTCTGCGTCATGGGCATCTCGTCATGGCGGACGCCGTCAACGTCGTAGGCCACGCAGACGGGAATCTGCTCGATGCCGGTCAGGACGTCCAGCTTGGTGACGAAGTAGTCCGTGAAACCGTTGACGCGGGAGGCGTGGCGGGCCAGGACGGCGTCGTACCAGCCGCAGCGGCGCGGACGGCCGGTGTTCACGCCGAACTCGCCACCGGTCTTCTGCAGGTAGACGCCCATCTCGTCAAAGAGTTCCGTGGGGAACGGGCCGGCTCCAACGCGGGTGGTGTACGCCTTGATGATGCCGATGGAGCGGGAGATCCTGGTGGGGCCGATGCCCGAGCCCACCGAGGCGCCGCCTGCCGTCGGGTTGGAGGAGGTCACGAACGGGTAGGTGCCGTGGTCCACGTCCAGGAAGGTTGCCTGGCCGCCTTCCATGAGCACAACCTTGCCCTCATCCAAAGCGTTGTTGAGTTCGAGGGTGCTGTCGATCACCAACGGGCGCAGGCGCTCGGCGAAGGACAGGAAGTACTGAACGATCTCTTCGGTCTCGATGTCCCGGCGGTTGTAGACCTTGACCAGGAGTTCGTTCTTCTGGCGGAGCGAACCTTCCACCTTCTGGCGGAGGATGGATTCGTCGAAGACGTCCTGGACGCGGATGCCCAGGCGGGCCACCTTGTCCATGTAGGCCGGGCCGATGCCGCGGCCCGTGGTGCCGATGGCGCGCTTGCCGAGGAAACGCTCGGTGACCTTGTCCAGCACCTGGTGGTACGGAGCCACGAGGTGGGCGTTCGCTGAGACGCGGAGGCGGGAGGTGTCTGCGCCGCGGGCTTCGAGGCCATCGATTTCCTGGAACAGGGCCTCGAGGTTCACCACGCAGCCGTTGCCAATAATCGGAATGGCGTTGGGGCTCAGGATGCCTGCGGGGAGGAGCTTGAGCTCGTACTTCTCGCCGCCCACCACCACGGTGTGCCCGGCGTTGTTGCCGCCGTTGGGCTTGACCACGTAGTCAACGCGGCCACCGAGCAGGTCGGTTGCTTTGCCTTTGCCTTCGTCGCCCCACTGGGCTCCGACGATCACGATTGCGGGCATGGGATCCTCCCCCATTCTTTCGGGCCGGGCCGCAGGGCCTGGCGCCGTACATGAGAACGCCCCGACAGTACTTGGCACAGCCTGCCGCGTACGGCGGCATACGCAAGAGGTTCGGGGCTCTTACCAGCCAAGTTTAGCCGATCAGCATACAAAGTCCGGCTTTAAGGGACACCCCGCGGCGCAGGCCGCCCCGTTGCGAACGGACGGCGCGCCGGTGGATATCACCGGTCGTCCAACAGTCCGGTAAGGTTAACCAGCCCCCACCAGCACCCTTTGAGCATCGGCAGCGGCATGCCCGCAGCCGACACTCTTGTGTGCGCGCTGTAACACCTAGGAGACCTAACTTCCGATGCAAGACCTGGCGACTGACTCACCCGAACAACTCCTCTGGAACCGCCGTTACGAAGACCACATCGCCGAGGTCAACTCGCTGTGCGATTCGCTCAAGGAACAGAAGCCCGGAAGCGAGGTCCTCTACATCGACCCCGCGCACAGCATCGACGACTGCCGCATCGTGAGCCTCTTCTCCAACCAGCGCACCACCTCCGGCGAGGGCTTCATCCGTCCCGGCGACGAGGAAGCCACCACCCGCATGCTCGGAATGCAGTGGCAGCTTGGCCTGCGTCCGGAGTACGTCATTCCGTGGAACGCTTACCCGTGGATCGAACCCAACGAAGAGCCGGGCAAGCTCACCCCCGCGAACATCACCGAAGGCCTCAAGCCGCTGCTGCGCCTCCTGCAGCTGCTCCCGCGCACTTCCGCGCTGGTGGCGCACGGCAATGAGGCCCACCGGCTTGCCGACCAGCTCATGAAGGCAGCTCCGGCCAGCATCGCCCGCCGTGGCTTCAAGACGTTCAAGGTCCGCTCCCTGGGCGGCCGTTCCTTCGCCGGAACCCCCGAGCGCCAGCAGGAATACCTGGACGCCATCCACGCCGCCTACGCCGAGGCCATGGCACGCACGGGCATCCCCCGCAAGGCTTAGTCTCCCCCCCCCAACTGACTGGCAGCAGGGGTTGTTCTCAGCGCTCAGAGCAACCGCTACTGCCAGCTACTTGGGCGGTTTAACGACGACGGCGACCCTCGCCATGTAGGTGAGGGTCGCCGTCGTCGTTTGTACTTTGTTGACGCGCCTTAGCGGGCTTCCAAAGCCGCTTTCGCGTTCGGGTCCGAGTCGTTCAGGAACTTCTCGATCCGCTCCGGCTCGTCAGCCTCGCCAATTGCGGCAGCCGCCCGGCCCAGCGCGTACAGTGCGCGCAGGAAACCCTGGTTGGGCTCGTGCTCCCACGGGATAGGGCCTACTCCACGCCAACCGTTGCGGCGCAGGGCATCCAGCCCGCGGTGGTAACCGACACGGGCGAACGCGTAGGACTCGATGGTCCGGCCTTCATCCCATGCTTCCTCGGCGAGGATGGCCCACAACAGGGAGGACGTCGGATTCCGGGCAACCAGGTCCAACGCTTCCTTGCCGAGGGCGAGGTGCTGGTACACGTCGGTTTCGGCGGGCAGGAGGGTAGGCTCCGGCCCCATCAGGTTCTTGCGGAATTCGTCGGACATTAGAACGTCTTGCCGGCCGATCCGAGCTGCTGCGCGGCCTCGACGATGCGTGCTGCCATGCCGGCTTCGGCCGAAGCACCCCAGACGCGGGGGTCGTAGGTCTTCTTGTTGCCCAGCCCGCCGTCGACCTTGAGGACGCCGTCATAGTTGGAGAACATGTGGCCGGCCACAGGGCGGGTGAACGCGTACTGGGTATCGGTGTCGATGTTCATCTTGATCACGCCGAAGGAAACAGCGTCCGCGATTTCCTGCTCGGTGGAACCGGAACCGCCGTGGAAGACCAGGTCGAACGGGTTTTCCTTGCCGATCTTGGCGCCGACCTCGGACTGGATCTGCTTGAGCAGTTCCGGGCGGAGCTTGACGTTCCCCGGCTTGTACACGCCGTGGACATTGCCGAAGGTCAAGGCGGTCAGGTAGCGGCCGTTCTCGCCCGCACCCAGGGCTTCGATGGTGGCCAGGGCGTCCTCGGTGGTGGTGTAAAGCTTCTCGTTGATCTCGTTCTCCACACCGTCTTCTTCACCGCCGACCGTGCCGATTTCAACCTCGAGGATGATCTTCGCGGCAGCAGCGCGCTGCAGCAGCTCCCGGCCGATGCGCAGGTTGTCCGTGAGGGTCTCGTGGGAGCCGTCCCACATGTGCGAGTTGAAGATCGGGTCCTTGCCGGCCTTCACTGCTTCCTCGGAAGCGGCCAGCAGCGGCAGGACGAAACCTTCGAGCTTGTCCTGCGGGCAGTGGTCCGTGTGCAGGGCGATGTTGACGTTGTAGTTCTTGGCAACTTCACGGGCGAACGCTGCGAAGCCCAGCGAACCGGCCACCATGTCCTTCACCGAAGCGCCGGACCAGTAGGCTGCGCCACCGGTGGAAACCTGGATGATGCCGTCCGATTCGGCCTCGGCGAAACCGCGGATCGCAGCGTTCAGAGTCTGCGACGACGTCACGTTGACCGCAGGGAAGGCGAAGCCGCCGGCCTTTGCGCGATCGATCATCTCGGAGTAAATCTCTGGGGTTGCAATGGGCATGGTGACTCCTATGCTGAATTCGTCTGTGGGCGGGTAACCCTGGAGTAGACCGCTTACGGCTAGCACCATCCTAGCGACAACCGCCCGGGCGCCGTGTTTCGGGTCACTTGGGCTGGTAACACTTCCGCTTCGATGGCGCGAGATGGCATTTAATGGCAATCCCGACCATTGGGATTGCCATTAAATGTCATCTCGGTGCCCAGCCTCGGCTCAGTAGCGCGCGACGCACCTTGTGAACGACGGCGGGCCTGTCGCCTTCAAGGTCGCGTTTGGAAATCCGGACCTCCAGCCAGCCATGGGCCAGCGACTTTTCCTGGCGTTCGATGTCCCTCAGATGGTGCTCAAGGCCGCCATGGTGCCGCCCGTCGTATTGAAGGGAGATCTTATACTCCCGGTACGCTCCGTCAGGCCACAGCACACCTTGCCCAAGGTGATTGCGCACCACAAGGTTCAACTCTGGCTCGGGAAGCTTCGCGTCGACCAGTGCCAGCCGCATGGGGGTTTCCGGAGCAGAATCAGCCCCCACACGGATGAGTTCCAAAGCTGCCCGGGCCGTTCGCACTCCCCGCATGCCCGGGTGGCGGCGCACGATCTCCGCCAGTTCATCAGTAGAGCATATGGCGGCTTTAGGAACAGGGAAGTCGGGACCGTGGGAGCACACCAGGTGGTCGCCGGCGGCAACGAGGTCTTCCACGTTCAGGACGGCGGCCAAGTCCAGCCATGTCCGCGCAGGCGAGGTGAGTCTGACGCCGTCGTACTCGACCGCCTCCCCGGGAAGAAGCGTGAGGAGGTGACCGACTACGTTGGTCCTCCGCGGAAAACTGAATCCCCTGCGTCGTGCGAGGTGGATGCGCCAATCACCACTGACGTTGGCAGGCAAAGGCATATCCCAGATCCTCGCCGCACTCAGCGAAGCCAGCACTGAGGTGTCATCCAGATCCGTATAAGCGCGCAGGGCGGCAGTTCCGGCGGCACCGGACGCGGCGGGCACGCGTATGCCACGCGAAACAAGCACCAAATCCTTGGCATGGGTCCGCGACCGCGGCACGCCCGCCTTATCCGAAGCGCGCACAGAGAATGAACCAGTTGTGAGATGTTCCGGTAGTTCTTTTCTGCGCATGCCCCATTCTGGCTACCCAAGCTGTGCCTCGATCGGGTTATCCACAGTTCGCACTGCTCACCCCGCGTCGAGATGGCACTTAATGACAATCCGCCCGCCCTGCATTGTCATCAAATGTCATCTCGGGGAGGGCTAGACGGGCTGGCTGAACACGTGGCGCCGGACCCACGCGTGCATGGCGATTGCGGCGGCGGATGCTGCGTTCATGGAACGCGTCGAGCCGAACTGCTCAATGGAAAGGGTTGCGACTGCGGCATCGTGCACCTCGGGGGTCAGGCCCGGCCCCTCCTGGCCAAACACGAGGACGCAATTCTTCGGGAGGTCGTAGGTCTCCAGCGGCACCGAATCCGGGAAGATATCGATCCCAATGATCGCCAGCCCCTCCCCCTTGGCCCACTCCACAAAGTCCTCCACCGTGGGGTGGTGCCGGACGTGCTGGTAGCGGTCGGTGACCATGGCACCGCGACGGTTCCACCGCCGTCGACCAATGATGTGGACCTCCTTGGCGAGGAAGGCATTGGCCGTACGGACGACGGTTCCGATGTTGAGGTCGTGCTGCCAGTTCTCAATGGCGATGTGGAAGGAGTGGCGCTTGGAATCCAGGTCCGCGACGATCGCTTCGTGCTTCCAGTACCTGTACTGGTCCACCACGTTGCGGCGGTCGCCGTCCCGCAGGAGGTCCGGGTCCCAATGGTCGCCTTCGGGCCACTCACCTTCCCAAGGCCCGACGCCGACCTCCGGTTTCGCCTCCGTCTCACCGTCGGTGGCGGCGCTTGCAGGGGTGGGCTCGGTTGCTTCGGGGGGAAGGTCAGTCACCCCTCAACTTTAGCTTCGCCCTTCGGCGCTCCTAACCGAGCTTCCACTTGTTGATGCGGTAAGAATTGGCCAGCTGCTGTATCAGTCCCGGGTGGGCGTCCCAGTACTCCTTGTGTCCGCTGACTCCGAGCATCTGCGGCGTTCCCCAGGGCGTGACCGAAAAGAGGTTGACGGCCTGGATCTCTTCACCGCGGGCGTTGGTGCACGTGAACCCAATGACTACAGCAGCGCCACGGCGGAATTCCCGGATCTCCGGCATGCTGGTTGTGAAGTCCGAGGCGCACTTATGGCCAACCAGGTTCTGCGGCAGCTCCGTTGCGGTCATGCCCTTGAACCTGGCTTCGATCTCCTCAATGGCGGCCTTTACCTTTGCCGGGTCCTTGCCGTATTTGCCCTCTTCGGACTCGGCGAAGAACGCGTAGGCGAGCGCAATTCCATCGCCGTCCGTTTCCGTTGTGCCTTGCGCCCTCTTCTGGATCTCAGCCCCCGTGGTGGGGTCCTTCGTGATGCCGAAGGACTCATCGTGCGTCCACTCAGCCAAGTACTGGAAAGACGACTCCCCCGTGACCCACTTGCTGAACTGCGGGTCGCCGTCCGCGGGGACGTTGGACGGGCCATCGAAGCTTTCCCACACCGAAGGGAGGGCAATGGCGCCATCGGGCATGCCCGAGGCGTCCGAGTCCTCCGATGGTTCCTCTGCTGCAGCCTCGTCGCTGGCCGGCTGGTCGCTTGCGGGCGCCGATTCGGCCGGGGACGGCTCAACCGTCGACGTCGGATCCCCGGCGGCTACGGGTTTGGTCATCGAGGGGACCAGCCACGTGAAGACCACCACCAGGGCAATAATGACGACGACGGCGAGGCCACCGAGGATGAACAACAGCGGCTTCTTGTTGGGGTTGCGTTCGGGTTGGTTGCCTCCGAATTGGTTGCCGTCGAACGGGGCGCCGGGTGCTGGATATCCGGGCTGCGCGGTGTAGTTGGGTTGGGCCGGCTGGCCGTGCTGGGCAGCGTTGGCCGCGTGCGGCGGCTGGGGAACGCCGTCGGGGTTGTACGGGGGCTGGGGAACGCCCTCCGGGTTGTACGGCGGCTGGGGTGTTCCGTTGTTGCTCATGCAAGGCCTTTCAAGCGCTGGGACCGGCCCCGGATTGCCTGAGCCCTCCCAACAGTAGGTAGGTCCAAGGTGTTGCGCGCAAGTCAAAACGGCTTTCACAGATGGGTACTTCTACCCACATAGAAAGATTCAAAGGTGTCTGGCCGCCCCAAAAATGGAAGACTGGGATGCAGTGAATGACCAACCCCAGCCGGAGGCGAATATGGCAGATGAAACCGTGCCCACCACAACCAAATCGGTGTACCGCAGCGGCAAGGAAATTGAGTGCTGGCTGACGGACATGGACGGCGTCCTGGTCCATGAAAACCAACCCATTCCCGGTGCTGCCGAACTTATCCAGCGCTGGGTTGATACCTCCAAGCGCTTCCTCGTGCTGACCAACAACTCCATCTTCACTCCCCGTGACCTCGCGGCGCGGCTGCGTGCCTCGGGCCTTGAGATCCCGGAAGAAAACATCTGGACGTCCGCCCTTGCCACCGCCCAGTTCCTGAAAGACCAAGTTCATTCCTCGGACTCCGGAAACCGCGCCTACACCATTGGCGAAGCAGGCCTCACAACCGCCCTGCACGAGGCCGGCTTCATCCTTACGGATACCGATCCCGATTTCGTGGTGCTCGGCGAAACCCGCACCTACTCCTTCGAAGCCATCACCATGGCCGTCCGCCACATCCTGGCCGGTGCCCGCTTCATCGCCACCAACCCGGATGCCACGGGTCCCTCCAAGGACGGCCCCCTTCCCGCGACCGGGGCAATAGCTGCCATGATTACCAAGGCGACGGGTCGTGAACCGTACATCGTAGGAAAACCGAATCCCATGATGTTCCGATCCGCCATGAACCAGATCGATGCCCATTCAGAGACCACTGCAATGATCGGCGATCGCATGGACACGGACATTGTTGCCGGCATGGAAGCAGGCCTGCATACGGTCCTGGTGCTGAGCGGCATCACCCAGCGCGAGGAAATCGTGTCCTTCCCGTTCAGGCCCAACCAAATCCTGAACTCGGTGGCCGATCTCAAGAGTCAGATCTAGGAGATCACCATGGCTGTGCTCAATCTGCGTCCCTTGGCTGGAGGCCGGATACTCAGGGGGAGCCAGCCCTTCGGCCTCGATGCTGCCGGCACTTCGAACTTCCTGGAGCAGCACGGGATCCAAGCCATCATGGACCTCCGCAGCGACCTCGAGCGCAGCATTGTGCCTTGGCTGGTGGATTCGGGCGCGGACGGCAGTGTTCCCCCTGCAGGGACGCCGTCCCGCGCCGGAACAGGGGCGCCGTCCCGCGTCGAAGTCATTCATAACCCGTTGGACCCTAATGCGGTGGCAGGGTCCTTGCAGGCAGTGGAAACACCCGAGGATCTGGGTGAGCTCTACCTGGGTTGGCTCCGGGTCCGCCCGCAGTGGGTGGCCGACGCCCTCCGGCCTGTGGCACAGGGCCGGCGCACACTGGTTCATTGCTCCCTGGGCAAGGATCGGACCGGGGTGGTCTCGGCAGTGGCGCTCATGGCTGCAGGCGCGTCGGATGAGGCCGTCGTGAACGATTACACCGCCACAACAGCAAACCTCCCCGACGTCTTGAAAGTCATGGCGGACACCTGGCGCTTGCACGTTCCGTCCACCCCGGCCCAGTACTTCAGTCCGGACCTCATGATCCTGCAAAGCCCGGAAGCGGCCATCCGGCATTTCCTGATGGGATTCGCCAGGGAATTCGGTGATGCCCGCGCCTTCCTCAATGAGGCCGGCCTGACCGCCGTCGAGGTTGAGAGGCTTCGCGACGGTTCCTGAGGCACGGCTCCCTTCAGATCAACCGGACCCAGCCCAACCGGAACAGCCCCAACCAGCCCAGCTCAGCCGACGCCGGTCACCTCAAGCCGGCCGGATGATGCGCCCGTCCGGCGTCCGGTAGGACGGTTCTTCGGGTGCCGGCGGTAACGGATCGAGCTGGTTCTGAATGTGCTCAATCAGCGGCCGGTAGACGTCGGGATTCCATTGGGGGCTGGCGTGGGCCGGCCGGGCGCCTGCGGTGCTCAGGATCGGAAGCTTCATGTTCTGCGCAAATACTTTGCTCCACCCGGCCCGTGCAGTGAGGTAGTTGACCGTCCCGTCGGCCGAGTTGCCCATGTACGCCATCTTGGCCGGACCCAGCTTCCCGACGAAGCGCAAGCCATCAAAGTGGTAAATGTAGGCAGATTCGGTCTGGATCAGAACGCTGGACGGCGCGATCGGAGAAAGCTGCTCGGCCGTTTGGTCGAGGATCTGCCGCCAGGAACGCTCATCTTTGTGAACCACCCGCTCCCCCAGCTCGTAGCCGCCGCGAAGTACCGAGGGAATCCTGAAACCGTTCTCGTAGAGGAACACCACACCGTCGAACCAGCTCTTATCCAACACGTCGGCACGGTTGAACGGGCTTGAATCGAGGACGATGAGTTCCGTCTCAACGCCATGCAACTCCAGGAGGCGGGCAGCCACTTGCGTCGCGAGCATTCCGCCGAAGCTGTGTCCGTAAAAATAGAGCTTCTCGAGGCCCAGCTCACGGACGTAGAGGATTACCTCGCGGACCACCTCGTCAACGTCCAGCCCCAGGTTGGAATATCCCACGGCAGCCAGGCGGCCCCGCTGGTGGAGTGCCGGACGCAACGAATTAAGGATCCACTGCGCTTCTTCCCAGCTGGTTTTGTAGCCCGGAAAGAGGATCCAGCTGGCTTTAGGGAAGTACAAATCGGAGAACTGATCCGGGATGCGGAGGATTTTTGGTGCGCGCCGCTCAGCCTGCACGTGGCGGGTGAAAAGCATGTCGCCCGCCAGGGCCGCCGACGCGCCCGCAGCCACCAGGAAGTTACGGCGGGACGACTTCTTCAGTCGGGCAGCGTAAGGCAGGATCCGGGCCCACGAACCCGGATCCTCCGCTGGCTCCGTCCCTGCCCCGGGCCCACGGCCCGGCTCAGGCTTGGCGGGCCGCGGGAGGTCTTCTTCCACTTCCGGCGGTACCGGAAGCTTCCCTACCTGAACGCCCACGCAGCCAGCATAGGCTTCGAACGCACTCCCTTACAGCCCTGTGGAAACCGCACCGCCGATGCCCTTAGGATGCGCCCTCGGAGGATTGCCCTCGTCCCTCCCGACCCGATGATTTTGCCTGCTTCTGCCCTTAACCGAAGATTTCTTTGAACGAGTATGCCGACGACCAATCCGGGTGTTGCTGAAGCCTGTTCAGGACGTCAGTCATGTTCTTATCCGACGTCATGACGACGGTCGCAGCCGCGGCAGAAGCCACATGTATAGCGTCAAGGGATTTGACGTGGAACGGAATTTCCATGGCCCGGTCCAGAATGGCACTGGAGATAGGCATCACTGTTATCTGCTTCAAGAAGAGATCGACCTGCGCGCCGAGGTTATGGTTGCCGTCCCTCACGGCTACACGTGCCGCCTCCAACTGCGTGAGTTTGCTGGTGCATAGCTGGTTCCAGAGGTCCGCTTGGTCAAGGTAATCCAAGAGCGATTGACGGGAGGGATGCTGAGGCGTAAGGAGCCGGATCAGTGAAGATGTGTCCAAATAGCATCCCGCGCTGACGATCGGCATCAGTAGCGCTCTCCTTCGCGCATTGCATGAAGGGTAGCCTCGGAGTCAAAGGTCACCGTGGATGCCATAACGACGTCCCTCGCCGACCGGCGCTGAGCCGTGACAGCTCGGTGGACGGCTTCAACTTCGTCGTGATTTCTCAGGACAGACGCCGGAACTACGTACGCCACGACGTCCCCGCGCCGGCCATAAGTTACAGGTATGACGTTGCCTTCGCGTACCTGCCGGAGGATCTCGCTGGACGAGTGATTAAACTCCCGGCTCGTGACGCTGTTTTTGACCTCCACAAAGAGTCCTTCCCGCTGCCCTGAGGTACTACTGTAGTACCTCAGGGCAGCGGGCGGCAACGTTTTTTGACGCGCCCGGACGCTTAGTCGAGTCCCAGCTCATCCTTGCCGAAAGCGAAGAGGTACGGGACACCCGTTTCGGCTTCGATCTTCTCTTTCGCGCCGGTGTCGCGGTCGACGATCACGGCAACGGCAACCACGTTGCCGCCGGCCTTGCGGACACCCTCGACGGCGGTCAGTGCGGATCCGCCCGTGGTGGAAGTGTCCTCGAGGACCACAACATTGCGGCCTTCAACGGACGGACCTTCCACCTGGCGGCCCATGCCATAGGACTTCTGGGCCTTGCGGACCACGAAGGCGTCAACAGCGCGCCCGGCGTCGGCGGCTGCGTGCATCACAGCGGTACCGACGGGGTCGGCACCCATGGTGAGGCCGCCGGCGCACTCAACCGGGATCCCGGCGTCGTCGATCATTGCCAACATGACCTGACCCACCAGTTTGGATGCCTCATGGTGGAGGGTGATCCGGCGCAGGTCGATGTAGTAGTCAGCTTCCTTGCCGCTGGAGAGGATCACCTTTCCGCGGACCACCGCCAGTTCTTTGATGAGTTCAAGAAGGCGGGCGCGGGCAACTGAGGTCTCAGGCGAGGAAGTCATGGCTTCTATTCTACGTAAGGCCGGGAGCAGGAAATCGAAGTGCTGCGAGCGGGAAATCAGAGCCGGGTGTCGAAGGAGTCACAGAACACGTTGTCGTTGAACGTCCCTTGGAACTCCGAGTTGCCTTGGATCTTGTGGATCGTCGCGCGGATGGCCTCCCTGGTTCCTGCGTGGGCGTGAATGGCGGTTTTCACCATGGGCACGTCGATCAGGTGGTTGGGCTGGTTCAGCGAGACGAACACAGTGGGAACTTCCGTGGCGTACCAGGGGATTTCGGCTGCCATGGGTGATGACCACTTGATGCGGATGGCCGCTTCCTGCGCGAACCCCTTGACGTTGGCAAAGACGAAAGCAGCGTCGTAGCGTTCAGCGTAATCCGCCGTGGCTTCCTCTGAGAGGACCCGCATGAAGTTCATCCCGGTCTCCCCCGCGGCTGAACGCTGCTCAGCCGTTTTGAACACGTCAACCGAGAAGCCCGCAGCTTCGAGTTCCTCCTTCACGGTGTCCAGGTAGGCGAGCGGGTCAGCGCGGGTGAAGTCCGCACCTCCGGAGATCCCGTAGAGCCGGATACGTTTGTGGGTTTCGGGCCTGATCGGGAGGTTGTTCGCGGTGTCTTTGACCAGGGTGACGGTCTTGTCCGCGATCTCGGCGGCCACAGCCTTATGGGCTTCACTTCCGATGACCGACAGCGCATCAGCCGACGGAACCAGTGATTCACGGGAAGCCGTGTGCAACCCAAGGCTCGCCTTGATGCCGAGAATCCTCCGGAGCGCATCCTGCAATCGCTCCTCGGTGATGACGCCGGACTTGTAGCCGTCCAGCATGAACTGGAAGTCCTCCTCCGGGTTACGGAAGAAGAGGAACATGTCGCAACCGGCAGCGATCGTCGCAGGTACCAGGTCCCGGCGCTTCATGGCCTGGGTCAGGCCAACCATCAGCGAGGCGTCGGTGAGCACCAGGCCGTTGAAGCCCAGTTCACCGCGGAGCAGGTCCTGCAGCAGCTCAGGGGCAAGGGTGGCGGGACGGATTTCGGAATCAGTCATTCCGGGCCGGAAGTGTCGCGACACCTCCGGGGCTCCGATGTGTCCCACCATGATCGACTGCACGCCGTGCCCGATCATTTCGCGGTACACGTGACCGTACGTCCGGCTCCATTCCTCGTAGCCCAGCGTGTTGTAAGAGGTGACCACGTGCTGGTCTCGCTCGTCGATGCCGTCGCCGGGGAAATGCTTCATCGCGCAGACGGTGGGTGATTCGCTGATGCCGTCGAAGTACTCCTTGGCACGCTCCACCACGATCTCCGGAGTATTGCCGAAGGCACGGGTGGAGATGACAGTGTTCCGCCAGTTGTAGTGGATGTCCACGATCGGCGCGAACGCCCAGTTGCAGCCAAGGGCGGCGGTTTCGACGCCGGCAACCCGGCCCATCTGCCGCGCGATCCCTTTGTCCGGGTGCGAACCAGCCTGCAGGTGCGTTGAAACGAAAGTGCCGTCGTCGCAACTTCCAGCGCCGCCCATCTCCGGGTTGGAGGCGACCAGCAGCGGAATCCGGGTCTTCGACTGTGCGTACCTGATGTGCTCCTGCACCGCGCCGGAGGGGCCTGGCCTGTACCGCATGCCGCCCACATGGTATTTCTCCAGCACCTCGTCAAGGTACTCCGGGGAGTAGTCATTGTTGTGGTTGATGAAGAGCTGCCCGATCTTCTCCTCCAGCGACATTGTGCCGATGGTGGATTCCACCCACTGGACAGCGGCGTCATCCAGGTTGAAGGGGGCGGCTTTCAGGTCCACTGGGAACCGGGCCGCGGCGTCCTGGATATTGCCGCCCTGGGCTCCGAGCAGAAACTCCGCGGCGCGGTCCACGATCTGGTCCACGGGATTTTCGATGTCCACCATTACTCCGTCTTCGTCGGATTGGAGATGTTCAAGGGTAGCCAGTTGTGAGTCCAGGAGGGAGGTTGGCATGAAGTGGCCGGGGCGGTTGTTCATGCGTTCGCCCAGGAGTTCGCGGGTTCCGTGCAGGTGCACGAATGCCACGGTCGGGTCGCCTTCGCGGATGATGTCGCGGTACGCGCGCTTGAGCGCACTGCACGCGATCACCAGGGCCGCGTCCGACGTCGAGAATCGCCTGCCGATTTCGGCCAGCCAGGGTGCCCGGTCGGCGTCGTTCAGGGGTGTGCCGGCGGCCATCTTGTCGATGTTCGCCTGCGGGTGGAGGGAGTCGCCGTCCAGGAACTCGGCGCCGAGCCGTTCGGCCAAGGCCGCACCGACGGTGCTCTTGCCGCACCCGGCGACGCCCATGACCACCACGTGAATCGGTTTACCAGTCATGAACGGTGCCGTCCACGAGGCGGTTGTAGGGCAGGTAGGCCTGCTGGTACGGGTAGGCCGCGGCGGCTTCTTCGTTGAATTCGACGCCGATGCCGGGCTCATCGCCCGGGTGCAGGTAGCCGTCCTTGAAGGTCATGGACTGTTGGAAGACCTCGTTGGTCTTGTCCGAGTGCTGCATGTATTCCTGGATGCCGTAGTTGTGGATGGCCAGGCCCACATGCAGCTGCGCGGCGAAGCCCACCGGGGAGATGTCCGTGGGCCCGTGGAAGCCGGACTTGATCTGGTACTGCGCGGCGAAGTCCATGACCTTCTTCAACGGGCTGATGCCACCGAAGTGGGTGGACGCGGCACGGACGTAGTCGATCAGCTGTTCCTTGATCAGGGTCTGGTAGTCCCACACGGTGTTGAAGATTTCACCGATGGCCAGCGGGGTGGTGGTGTGCTGGCGGACCAAGCGCAGGCCCTCCTGGTTCTCGGCCGGGGTGCAGTCCTCGAGCCAGAACAGGTCATACGGTTCCAGGGCCTTGCCGAGCTTGGCGGCCTGAATCGGGGTCATGCGGTGGTGGCCATCGTGCAGCAACGGGATTTCGGGGCCGAACTCGTTCCGCACGGCTTCGAAGACGGTGGGCAGGTGGCGCAGGTAGGCGCGGGTGTCCCAGTCCTCCTCCAGCGGGAAGTTGCCCCGGCCTGCAGGTTCGTAATCGTAGCGCTCCCCCGAGGCCTGGGCCTGCGCGGCAACACCGTACACGGCCTTGATCCCCGGGACGGCGGTCTGGATACGGATGGACTTGTACCCAAGTTCCAGGTGCTCGCGCACGGAGTCGAACAGCGAAGGGATGTCCGAACCGGAGGCGTGGCCGTAGGCGCGGAGCCCGTTGCGCGAGGCGCCGCCCAGGAGCTGGTAGACCGGCATTCCGGCCATCTTGCCCTTGATATCCCACAACGCCATATCGACGGCGGCAATCGCGGCCATGGTCACGGGGCCGCGGCGCCAGTACGAGGACCGGTACAGGAACTGCCAGGTGTCCTCGATCCGGTGCGGGTCCTTCCCGATCAGCAACTGGGCCACGTGCTCCTTCAGATACGCGGCGACCGCCAGCTCGCGTCCGTTCAGCGTGGCATCACCGATACCGGTCACACCGTCCTCGGTGGTGATCCGCAGGGTGACGAAGTTACGGGACGGGCTGGTCACAAAGACATCAGCAGCAATGATTTTCACAGCTTTTCCTTTCGGGACAGTGCTGGTGGCGAACGAAGGGTTAGCTCTCGGCGGAAAGCAGGGGTGTAAGTGCCGGGATCTCACCCCTCGGCGAAGTTGAAACGAGTCTAGGATGATTGCGCGCTTTTGGCAATCGGTTGCCAAGTCGCGCGGGATGGAGAGTGGAGTCGGGGCAGGGCACCAGTTGACGCGGCTACCAGCTGACGCGGATCCCGGCTAACGCGACCCCTGGCTGAGCGAGCCTTTGCCGCGGGATGCTTGCACGGATTCCGGCGCGGGGGCTTCCACGCTGCCAATGGCCCCGTCCGCGCCGCGCCCGGGCACCGGACCGCCGTCGTCGTGGGCTTCTTCAGCGCCGCCCTCCTGCGGACGGCGACCCTCCTGGACGGCCCGCCGCGCTTTGATCTCGTTGACGATTTGGGCATGCATGGCGTCGGTCAGCTTGTACTTGGCCATAACGGCGATGGCGAGGATCACCATGATGGCAGGCAGCGCACCGGCGGCGAACTGGATTCCCTGCAGGGCCTCCGGGCTTTGGGTGGCGCCGGACTTGTAACCGCCCATGGCGAGGGCGTAGGCAGCGAGGGCGCCACCAACAGCCTGCCCGGTCTTGCGGGTGAAGGAGAACAGCGCGTAAGTGATGCCTTCGGTACGGACACCGGTCTTCCACTCACCGTATTCAACGGTGTCAGCCTCAAGCGCCCACACCACGATGCTCACGGCCATCACGCCGAGCATGCTGACCAGCAGGCCGGAAAAGCCGATCCAGGTCAGGGCTGCCGGGGTGAAGAAGATCATGGCACCGCCTACTGCGCTGAGCGCACCTGCTGCGACGTATACCGTCTTCTTGCCGAACCTGTGCACCAGCTTGGGCATGAACGCCGCGAGGACGAACGTCATCACCAGTTGAACGATGGACATCACGGCATACAGGTCCAGCCGGCCGAGAACATCGCGGAGGTAGTACAGCTGGACGGAGGAGAGCGCCATGTAGCCGGTCAGGAAAAGGAACGAGCTCAGGCAGAGCATCAACAGTGGACGGTTGGTCTTCAGCGTGTCCATGCTCTGCTTGAAGGAAACCTTGGGCACCGACCGATGGACCCGCTCTTTGGCCGTGGCGAAGGTGAAGAAGTAGAGGGCAGCGCCTATCACCACGAAGATCAACGTGATGGTGGTGAAGGTTCCTTGCAGGTCGGCCCCGGGCTTGATCAACGGTGCCACGAAGATACCCAGAGCGGAACCTACCAGCAGCGCACCCACCATGCGGGCTGAGCCAAGCTTGGCACGGTCGCCCGGGTCCTGGGTCATCGCCCCGGCCAGGGACCCGTAGGGGATGTTCACCAAGGAGTATGCCAGGCCCAGCGCCGCGTACGTGACGTAGGCGTAGAGCAGAGTTCCGGTTTCACCAAGCTGCGGCACCGAGAAAGTGGCAACGCTCAGGAGGAGCAGGGGAATGGAACCGAACATGATGAACGGCCGGAATTTGCCGAAGCGCTTGCTGTAGGTGCGATCCACGAGCCGGCCGGCAAACACGTCTGCGAAGGCGTCGAAGATCCTCACGACCAGAAGCAACGTGCCTGCAGCGGCAGCAGATATGCCGGCGACGTCCGTGTAGTAGACGAGGAGGAACATGGTGGCCGTGGTGAAGGCCAGGTTATTCGCGGCATCGCCGGCTCCATAGCCGAGGATGCTGAGCTTGCTGAGCTTTTTCAATGCGGGCTCCTTTACCCTTCGCGTCATTGCGGACCGGACGTACTCTGAGCAGTGCTTTGGCGACTGGAGTGGCGAACCCGGATTGTGCAGCTGTTGTAATTCTAGTCACGTTGGCAAGAGTTTGGCAATCGGTTGCCGCAAATTTCCTTAAACTGTTTTTGTGAGGGCGGACGCACAAGAAAGCCCGGGCGGGCAGGGAATACCCCCGCCCGACCGGGCAAATTCTTCGGCGTGGCCAAACCCGCGGACGGCGCGGGACCGGCCGCGGAAGACCTGCTGCTAGGCCGCGGTGCCGGACCGGACTCCACCTGCGCCGGCTGCGGCAGCAGCAGGTGGAGCACCATCCCGGAAAGGTCCGCTAAGCCCGTGCACAAGCTGCACAACGGCGCCGTCACGGGCCAACTCGTCATCCAAAAGGGCAAGCAGTGCCTGGGTCCGCGCAGCGCCGGACAGCAGGTCCGCCTGGGCGATCGCTTCCGATTGCGGGTCCTGCCCGCCGGGATGCGCGGCCACAAACGCCGACCACGCAGCGATCATCCGCGCCGCCGCAGCACCCGTGCGGCCATCCCCGCGCTCGGCCCGGAGCACCGGCACCGCTCGCATGCGGAGTTTGGTGCTGCCATCCACACCAATCTGGGCAAGGTGGTGGGCGATCCGCGAGTTGCCGAAGCGCTCCAGCAACGCGGTCCGGTACTCCGGCACCTGCAATTCTTCTCCAGGCAGATGACGGGCCGCCTCGTCCCAGAACTCTTCGACGGCCTGGCGGCACGCGGTGTCTTCCAAAGCCTCGGCCACGGTGGCGTGGCCCCTGAGTTGCCCGGCGTACGCGAGGATCGAGTGGGCCCCGTTCAGGAGCCAAAGCTTGCGGTTCTCGTACGGTTCGATGTCGTCCACGAACACCGCGCCGGCGTCCTCCCAGCGAGGCCGGCCTGCCGGGAAGTCTCCGGACAAAACCCAGTTGTGGAAAGGCTCGGTGACCACGGGCGCGTCGTCGAGGTAGCCGCAGGACTCGGCCACCAAGGCCACGTCTTCGGGAGTGGTCCGGGGTGTGATGCGGTCAACGGAGGTGCTGACGAAGCTGACGTTCGCGCCGATCCATTCGGCCAGCCCGGCATCAACCTCGCGGGCCAGTGAAAGCACCCCGTTCCGGGCTACGTTTCCGTTGTCCGAGAGGTTGTCGCAACTGACGACGGCGAGCGGCCCGGCGTCGTGGTCCTTACGGGCGGCGAGGCCCGCGACCAGGCGGCCGATCGGCGTCGTGGGTTCACCTCCGGACAGCAGTACGGGCAAGTCCGCGGCGCCCAATCCGTACGCAGCCTCCGTGATGGTCAAGGTCACCACGGCGGTGGACGGAGCGGCGAGGAGGTCAACGAAGCGGGCCACATCAGCACCGTCGACGGCTTCGACGATGCTGCCCACCACTTCAAAGGAGTCCCCGGCGTCGGAGCGTTCCACGACAGTGAACAGGCCATCCTGGGCGGCCAGGACAGTTGCCGCGTCGGGCCTGCGTCCGGTGAACGAAGCGATGCCCCACTCCCCTGCATCGCCGGCGTGCTGGGTGTACCAGGCTTGGTGGGAGCGGTGGAAGGCGCCGAGTCCCAGGTGCACAATGCGGACGGGCGCCGCCGGGGTGGTGCGGCTCAGCCGCGCGCGCGGAGTGCTCATAGTTTGAACACCCGGCGCGGGGATCCGTCGACGATGTCGAGGATGAGCTCGTGGGCACGGTCCTCGGAAACCCGGTGTTCGGCCACCAGGCGGGCAAGGAAGGAAGCTTCGATCCTGCGTGAGGCGTCATGCCGGGCGGGGATGGAGCAGAAAGCGCGGGTGTCGTCGATGAAGCCGGACGAACGCGAGAATCCTGCTGTCTCGGTGACGGCGGAGCGGAAACGCAGCATGGCATCCGGCGCATCGAGGAACCACCACGGGGCACCAAGGTAGACCGAGGGGTAAAAGCCCGCCAACGGCGCCAGTTCCCGGGAGAAAACAGTCTCATCCAAAGTGAACAACACCAGGTGGAAGTCCTTGGCCGTGCCGAAATCCTGCAGCAGGGGCCGGATCCCTTCGGTGTAATTGATGGCAAACGGGATGTCGTGGCCGGTGTCCGCGCCAAAAGCCTCGAACGTCGGCTGATGGTGGTTGCGGTAGGAACCCGGGTGGATGGTCATGACCAATCCGTCTTCCACGGACATCCGCGCCATCTGGTACATCATGTGGGCTTCGAACGCATCGCGATCCGCGGCTGTGGCTTTGCCGGCGCGGGCCTTCTCGAAGAGCGCTTCCGCGTCGGCTTGATCCAACTTCAGGGTTGCCGGCGTCCGCACGCCATGGTCCGCGGACACGGCACCGTGGTCCACGAAATAACGACGGCGGTTTTCCAAAGCGGCGATGTAGCCGGCGTAGCCAGTGCCGCCGTCGGCCGCGGTTTCGATCAGGCGCTCCACGTTGGCGGCCCAGGCAGGGTGGGCAACGTTCAAATACGCGTCCGGGCGGAACGTCGGCAGGACGCGGCCGTTGAAGCTGGCGTCGGCGGTCAGCGCCTTGTGGCTGGCCAGGTCATCCAGGGGATCGTCCGTGGTGGCAAGGACCTCGATGTTGAAGTCCTTGAAAAGCTGCCGCGGACGGAAGTCCGGTTCGGTGAGCTTGGCGGAAATTGCGTCATAGCTGGCGTCGGCGGACATCCCGGAGAGGTCGGCGCCAAGTTTGAACACCTGCTCGAACTGGGTCCGGAGCCAGTAACCGGAGGCCGTTCCCTCAAAAAGGGGCCAGGCTTCAACGAACCTGCGCCAGACTCCGCGCGAGTCCTTGGAGTCGCTGGCATGAAGCTGATCCATGGGCACCCCGTCGGCGTGGATCAGGCGGGTGACGTAATGGTCCGGGCTCACCAGCAATGCAGCGGGATCCGGGAACGGAGTGTTCTGCTCGATGACAGCGGCGTCAACGTGGCCATGGGGAGAAATGATGGGCAGGTCCTGGACGCGCTCCAGCAAGGACCGCGCAATGCTGCGGGTCCCGGGATCAGCGGGCAGGAGCCGGTCAGGATGGGCTGCAAGGGACTGTGACATAGGTCAATCTTCGGTTTCCCGATGAGGTTTTGTCAACCGGTTGCCAAAAATTGCCACTCGATTGCACCGAGCATTGCCTGAGGTCTGCAGGGGCCCTGCATCGCGGAAAAGAGTTAGCTAAGCAACCTGCCGCTGGAACCCCGCACCACGAGTTCCGTCTCGACGCTCACCGGGCCGGCCGGCGCGTCGTGGCCATGCAGCACGTCAAGCAGGATGGTCACAGCGCGGGTGCCGCACTCGCGCAGCGGGGACCGCACGGTGGTCAGCGCCGGCGTGGTGAAGTCCGCGCCAAAGATGTCATCGAATCCCACGATGCTGATCTGGTCCGGAACCTGCATCCCACCGGCTTGGAGTTCCTGCATGAGGCCAATGGCCAGGAGGTCGTTGTAGGTGATGACCGCCGTCGCACTGCTGTCCAGGACGTCGCGCGCTACTTTCCTGCCGCCGTCGACGGTCGGTTTGGACGATTCCAAGCGAACGGCGCTCAACTTGGACCACTCGCAGGCGGCTTTGACACCCTCCCAGCGCCGGGCAGTCATCCATGATTGCTGCGGCCCCGCGACGTAGGCGATGTGCTCGTGACCGTTGGCAGCCAGGCTCCTGACAGCCTCCCCGATGCCCTTGTTGACGTCAGGAACCACGCAGGGGACGCCCTCTATCTCGCGGTTGATGACCACCACAGGTTTGTCCCCGGCCAAGGACCGGATGTTGTCGTCGTCCATGCGCGGACTGGCGAGGATGAGGCCATCCACTGTGCTCAGCAAGCGCCGGGCGGCAGTGACTTCGGTTTCCGGCGACTCCGAGGACTCTGCGAGGACCAGCGTGTAGTCGCGGGCAGCGCCGGTGGTTTCCGCTCCGCGGATGATGTCAAAGAACGTGGGGTTGGTGATGTCCGCGACGATCAGTCCGATGGTCTGCGTCCGCCCCGTGGGGAGCGCCCGGGCAAAGGGGTTGACCTGGTAGTTCAGTTCAGCAGCCGCATCTTCGATGATCTTCTGCGTCTTGGCGCTGACCCTGCCCGGCTTGCTGAGGGCGCGCGAAACAGTGGAAGGATTGACGCCCGCCAGCTTGGCGATGTCGTAGATGGTGGGTGAGGACTTCTCTCCGCGTCCGCGCTTGGCAGGGGCAGTGGAGGTTCCGGTGTTCGTCGCTTCAGTCACCGCTCCATCGTAGTGCGGTTTGGCAACAAAAAGCAGGACGGTTGCCAAAAACGCTCTCTCACCTTCCGTCCCGATGAGCCGGCTCCTCTCTCGATTTCTTGAAGAAAGTGATAGAGCGTCGGCGGAAAAGCGGGGTTAGGTGAGAGAGCGTCCAGGGGTCAGGCGCGTTCCGGGAACGTGCCTTCTTCAGCGATGCGCTTGTTGAGTTCCTGCAGGAATTCGTCCTCATCGAAGTCGAGGGAAACTTCCTTGCCGGTCCAGCTGGAGAGGTGGATGGCGTTGGCCAGGCGGACGCCGTTGATGCCGTCGGAGCCGGGGGCAAGCAGCGGGGTCCCATCCAGTATGTTGGCTGCGAAATTCTCCAGGACGCCGGCGTGCTGGCCGCCCCAGACGGACTCGAACTCTATGACTTCCGTGGAGTAGAGCTCCTCCCGGTTCAACTGGCCCATGAAAAGCTTGCGGACATCGTCCATGCCCATGGAATCGCTGATCTCGCGCTCGGGCTTGACCAGTCGCGTCACCGTGGCCACCTTGCTGTCCTCCACCACGATCTTGCCTTGGTCGCCCAGGATTTCGAACCTGTCGGTTCCCACGATGTCGTGGGTGGCGGTCACGAAAACGCCCGTGGCGCCGTCGCCATAGTCAACGACGGCGGTGACCTCGTCTTCGACGGCGATGTCACGGCGGAAGCCGTACGCCACCTTCGAGTAGACGGACTTGGGGACGCCGCAGATCCACTGCCACAGGTCCAGCTGGTGCGGTGCCTGGTTGACGAGGACGCCGCCGCCTTCGCCGCCCCAGGTGGCGCGCCACTCGCTGGAGTTGTAGTAGCCCTGCGGACGCCACCAGTTGGTGATGATCCAGTTGGTGCGCCGGATGGTGCCTATTTCGCCGCCGTCGACGATTTCCTTGAGCTTCTTGTACAGCGGGTTGTTGCGCTGGTTGAACATGATGCCGAAGGTGAGCCCGGGTTTGGTGGCCGCGAAATCGTTCAGTTCCTTGACCTGCTTGGTGTAGACGCCCGCGGGCTTCTCCACCAGCGCGTGGATGTCACGTTTGAGGGTCTGGATGCCAATTTCGGGGTGCAGGTAGTGCGGAACACACGTCACCACAGCATCCACGGACCCGCTTTCCAGCATGGCGATGTAGTCGTCAAAGAACGGTGCCTCCGGGTACTGGGAAGCTGCGAGTTCCTTCTTGGCGTGGTCGACGTCGCAGATAGCGCCGATTTCCATGTTCGGCACCATGCCGTCCTTGATGAATTTGGCGTAGGCGCCGCCCTGCTGCCCAAGGCCGATGATGCCGAGGCGTACTTTCTTGCTCATGAAATCAATCTCCGTCAGTTGAAGAATCTAGAAAAGGTCGCTGTGGCCCATGGCCACGAGGTTGTCGTAGGAAGTCTGGAGGGCGTCCCACACCGTGCGGCCGTAAAGTTCGTCCTGCTCCACCAGGAGGTAGCGGGCACCGGCGTCGACGGCGGCCGGAACGATTGACGGGAAGTCCAGGTTGCCTTCGCCCACCTCCGCGAACTGCACGACGTTCTTGAACTCCGCCATGAAGCCGGCGAAATCACCGGATTCCAGGAAGCCGAAGGACGACTCCGGCATCTGGCCGATCCGGTAGTCCTTCAGGTGGACCATGGCCGTCTTGCCTGCGTACCTGGCAAGGGTCCGGACCGGGTCCAGGCCGCCGCGCTGAACCCAATGGACGTCGATTTCCATGCCCATGGCCGGAGAGTTTTCCGCAATGATGTCCAGCATGTACTTGCCGTCGAACTTCGCGAACTCCACGTGGTGGTTGTGGTAGTAGAGGCTGATGCCGTGTTCCTGCAACCGCTCCGCGTATCCGTTGGCCTGCTTGGCGAAGTCCACTACCGCCTCCAACGACTTCATGGCCGGGAACGGCAGCATTCCGATGCGGAGAAGGCTGCTGTCCAGGCGTTTGGCATCATCGACGATCTTGTCGAAGTTGTCGGCCAGCGACTCCACCGGCATGCCTTTGCGGCCCTCGACATTGACGGACAACGCGGCGATGTCCATGCCCAGTTCAGTGCGTGCACGGTCCAGTTCACCCACGTTCTCCGGGGTCATGGGGATCTGCGAGATCTCCACTGCGTTGTAGCCGATCGCGCTGACTTTCCGCAGGGTCTCGAATGCTCCAATGTCGGCGAAGCTCTCCTTGAGCATCATCGCCTGTACGCCTATCTTGGCCACTTTTTCCTCCGTGGTTTCCGGCCCGTGAAGGCCACTTGGTGCAGCTGGTCCGGGCTGCTAGGCCGCGGCGCCAGCCTGTTCGGTCTGTTGGCGCTGCTGTTCCAGCAGCCGGTGGCGGTCCGCACGGCGCTGTTCCTGGCGGTCCGGATCGGGTACCGGGGACGCCAGCAAGAGCCGCTGCGTATAGGGGTGCCCGGGTTCCCGCGTGACGATGTCGGCCGGCCCCTGCTCCACGATCCCGCCGCGGTACATGACCGCCACGCGGTGGCTGATGTGCCGGACGACGTCGAGGTCGTGCGAGACAAAGAGGTAGGAAACCCCGGTATCGCGTTGGATCTGCAGGAACAGGTCCAGCACGCGGGCTTGCGTTGAGAGGTCCAGCGCGCTGACGGGTTCGTCGCAGACGATCAGTTTGGGAGACAGTGCCAGCGCGCGGGCGATCGCCACGCGTTGCCGCTGGCCGCCGCTGAACTCGCGGGGCAACCGGTGGATGGCATCCGATGGCAGGCCCACTTGGTCCAGCAGTTCCTTGACCCGCTTCTTTGCGGCCCCCTTCGCCATGCCCTGGACGCCCAGGGGCTCGGCGAGGATGTCACCGATTTCCAAGGCAGGGTTGAGGGATGTGTAGGGATCCTGGAAAACCACCTGCAGGTCCCGGCTGAGGGTCCTGCGCTCCTTGCGGGAGGCGTTGCTGATGTCGTTTCCTTCGAAGACCACCTTGCCCTGGGTGACAGGAGCCAAGCCCAGGACGGCCCTGCCGAGGGTGGTTTTTCCGGAGCCGGACTCCCCCACCAGGCCCAGGGTCTCGCCCTGTCCAATGGTGATGTTGATGTCCGCCAGCGCCCGGAACGGCTTGGCCCGGAACCTTTTGCTCGGGTATTCGACCACCAGGTTTTCAACGGAAAGCAGGGGTGCGTCCGGACGAGTAACGGTGCTCATGCCACAGGCTCCTTTTCTGCTACGCGGCCCGAACCGGAATCAGTGTGGGAAACGGGACCTTCAGGCGGGGAAACGAGCATGGTCATGGGCTCCTTACCTTCAAGCATGGACCCCAGGAGGGTCTGCGTGTACTGCTCTTTGGGGTTGCGGAGGATCTCGCGCACGGTGCCTTCCTCCACCAGCCGGCCGTTCTGCATGACGGCTACGCGGTCGCAGAGGTCGGCCACCACGCCGAAGTTGTGCGTCACGAGGATCACGCCGATGTTCAAGCGCTGCTGCAGTTCGCGGAGCAGGTCCAGTACGTCGGCCTGGACGGTGACGTCCAATGCGGTGGTGGGTTCGTCTGCGATCACCAGGTCCGGTTCGCAGCTGATGGCACCGGCAATCAGCACGCGTTGCGCCATGCCGCCGGAGACTTCATGCGGGTAGGCGTTGAAGGTACGTTCCGGATTGACGATCCCGACGTCGGTCAGCAGTTTGAGTGCCCGGGTGCGGGCTTCTGCCTTGCTGATGCCGAGGACGCGGACCATGGGCGTGACCAGCTGGTAGCCGATGGTGAATGCGGGGTCCAGGTTGCTCATGGGTTCCTGCGGGATGTAGGAGATCCGCTTGCCGCGCAGTTTGGACAACCGTTCCTGGTTGACCCGGTCCTCACCCGGCGCCACCGTGTAGTTGCCGTCGAACTGGATGGAACCTGCAACGATCCGTGCGTTGTCCGGCAGCAATCCCAGGATGGAGAACGCGGTCTGGGACTTGCCCGAGCCCGACTCCCCCACGATTCCCAGGATCTCGCCGCGGTCCACGTGGAAGGAGACGTCGTCCACTACCTTCTTGATGGAACCGTCCGCCTGCGGGTAGCCGACTCCAAGGTTGGTCACCTTGACCAAGTGGTGTTCGGTTCCACGCTCGACGGCGGCAACAGCCTTCCGTGACTGGCGCGCCTTGGCGGGTTCCGCCGTCGTGCGTTCTGCCCCGGTGGCTGTTGCCATGGCAGCGGCCTTTGCTGAAGCGGGGGTGCGCTTCTTGCGGTGCTTGATCTTTTCGCCGTCTTCCAAGGCATCGCGGATCGCGTTGCCCAGCAGGACCAGTCCGCCGATTGTCAGCGCCATGGCCAGTGCCGGCCAGAGGAGCAGGGTTGGCGTCATGTAGACGTTCTTGAAGCCTTCGGAGAGCATGACGCCCCACGTGGCCTTGGTGGGATCGCCGAGGCCCAGGAATTCGAGTCCGGACTGGATGGCGATTGCCACGCCGGCAATGGCCGCGGTCTGGATGATGATGGGTGCGCGGACCACGGAGAAGATGTGCCGGGCCACGATGCTGAGGTCCGAGAGTCCGGAGACACGGGCGGCGTCCACGTACAGTTCGTTGCGGACGGACTGTACCGCGGCCCGAGTGAGCCTGAAGTAGGACGGGCTGATGAGGATGCCGAAAGCGATCATGCTGATCCACACCGAGGGGCCGAAGGCCGCGCGGATGGTGAGCAGGACGATCAGGCCCGGAAGGCTCATGAGGATGCTGACCACCCAGTTGGATACGGCCTCGAACTTGCCCGCGTAGTATCCGGCGATGAGGCCGGCAGGGAGGCCGATGGCGATCGCGACGCCGGCACACAGCAGTGCCGACAGGAGCGTCAGCTGGGCACCGAAGAGCAGGCGGCTCCAGTTGTCACGGCCCGCACTGTCAGTGCCCAGGATGTTCGTGGAGTCGGGCGCCGCGAGGGTCTTGGAGATGTTCGCGAAGTTCTCCTCGAAAGGAGCAATCACGGGCGCAAAGATGGCCAACAGGGCTATGGTTCCCAGGATGACGATCGAGGCGATGCCCAGGGGGTTCTTGAAGAGCCGCCGCATGACGGTGGAACGGACCACAGTGCCGCTTTGGCCTTCGCCGGCCACGTCGGCGGCTGCTGTTGCTGTTGCTGAATTCATGGAGTCGCTCATGACACACGTACCTTCGGGTTGAGCCAACCATTGACGATGTCCACCAGGAGGTTCACCACGATGACCACCACCACGGTGTACATCACGACGCCCATGACCACCGGGAGGTCGGTCTGGCTGGTGGCTGCGACAGCGAGCGGACCCATGCCGGGAAGGGCGAAGATCTGCTCGATAATCACGACGCCGCCCAGCATGCCGATCAACTGGAGGCTCAAGACGGTGAGGCCTGCCGGTGCTGCGCTGCGGAGAACGTGCTTGAAGAGAATCTCCCGTTCTCCAATACCGCGGCTGCGGAGAGTGCGGACGTAGTCGCGTTCGAGTTGCTTGATCACGGCGCTGCGGATCTGTTGGGCTCCGCCGGTAACGCCGTTGATCAGCAGTGCGATGACGGGGAGCGTCATCGAGATGACCCAGGCCTCGGGTCCCACCTCGGGCGAGATGGTGCTGGTGGCCGGGAAGAGGCCCAGCTGGATGGCCAGGAAGGTCACAAGGAAGACACCGATCACGTACCCCGGGATGGAGTCACCGATGATGGCGCCAATCTGGACCACCCTGTCCACCCAGCCGCGCTTGACGGCTGCCGCAACACCGATCAGTGCTGCGCAGATGGCGATCAGGATCATTGCGGCGAAAACCATGGTCATGGTCACGGGAATCCGGGTGGCCAGGGAGTTGGCCACCGGCTCGGAAGTGAACCATGAGGCTCCAAGGTTTCCGGCCAGGGCATCGCCCAGCCAGGCGAAGTAGCGGACGAACAAGGGCTGGTCGAGCCCAAGCTCCTGCTCTTTCAAGGCAACTTGTTCAGGGGTGGCCTGGTCACCCAGGATGTTCCGGGCAATGCTCCCGCTTGAGGTGTACAGCAGGGTGAAGGTGAGTACCGAGACGACGAACAGCACCACCACCCCGCTGCCCAGCCTCTTGGCAATGAACTTGATCATGGCGTCCTACTTGGCAGGCGAGTAGTTGTAGATGGAAGGAACGGCCTGCTGTGCTTGCGGGACTACGTTCACTTTGTCGTTGTGGTAGTACATCTGGTTCACGCGGAACAGTGGTGCGAACCAAGCCTGCTCAACCACGTACTTGTTCACTTCCTGTGCCTTGGTTCCTGCGTCTTCACCGGCGGTCCGCACTGCCTGGATCTTTTCCTCGAGCTCAGGCGTGGTGGTCTTGAACGGGTTGTACAGGGCCTTGGTGGAGACAATCTGGTCGATGGCCACCGTGGGCTCACCCTGGAACAGGTTGAAGAAGAGTGCGTGGTACTTCTGGGCTGCCACGTCCGCTGTAAAGGTGTTGGTGATCGCCGCACCCGGGTTCAGGGTAATTCCGACGTCGGCAAGCTGCTGCTTGAGCACCGAGATCAGGGTTTCCGCACCGGGAAGGGTGGGAACGTCGATGCTGACCTTGCCTTCAAAGCCGGATTCCTTCAGGAGTTGCCGGGCCTTGTTCGGATCGTAGGTGTAGTAGTTCTCCAGCTCTTCAGTCCACGCACCGCTGTCCTTGCCGAACGGCTGCGAGGTGGGGGTTCCCTGGCCAAGCATCACCTGGTCCAGGATGGTCTTCCGGTCGAAGGCGTAGTTGATGGCCTGGCGGACCTTGACGTTGGCCAGGGCCGGGTTCTTGGTTCCTTCCCGGTCCAGCAGGAGCAGTCCAGACCAGTCAACCTGGTTGGCCTCGAGCTTCATCTTGGCGCCCTCAGCCTGCTTGCCGTTCTTCGGGTCCAGAAGGGTGGCGTCGATCTGGCCGGAAACCAAGGCGTTGGTGCGGGCCGTCGGATCCAGGAGGACCTTCAGGGTGATCTTCTTGTACTTCTGGAGGTCCTTGTTCCAGTAGCCTTCGCGGGCGTTGAAGACGCTCTGCGAGTCCTTGACCGAAGCGGCCTTGTCCATGACGTACGGGCCCGAGCCGACCGGTTCGGTCTTGATGGCGTCCGTACCCAGGGCCTTGGGGCTTCCCATCAGGCCGGCAGCCTGGCTGAGGAAGTACTCCAGTGCGGGTTCGGGGGCCGTCAGGTTGATGTCGATGGTGTCCGCGTCCACCACGGCAATGTCGGACACGGAGCTGAGCTGGGCCATCTGCGGGCCGTTTGCCTTCTTGAAGTGGTCCATGTTGGCCTTGGCAGCTTCAGCGTCGAACTTCGCACCGTCGCTGAACGTCACATCCGTGCGCAGGTCCATGGTCAGCTTGGTGCGGGCTTCGTTGTACTTCCACTCCGTGGCCAGCATGGGGCTCAGCTTGCCGTCCGGCTCGCGGAGAATCAGGGAGTCGTAGGCCACCTGGTAAGGCTGGAGGGCGTGGCCGACGTGGGCCTGGGCGGGATCCCACGAGGTAAGGTCGCGGAGGGTTCCCAACGTGAGCGCCGTGACGGTCTTTCCACCGCCTGCGTTCGAGCCGGCTCCTGCGCCTGCGCCTCCGCCGCAGGCCGTAAGTGCCAGTGAGGCGCTCAGGACGATGGCAGCTGCTGCCGCCTTGGGACCTAACTTCATTGTCGGCTCCTAATGAGTCTTTGCCTGATGCGAACAGGATCCGGATCAGAACTGAGGAGTGTGGCATAGGCCACATGTTTCTGGGTGTGGGATTCACAGTACGGACTTTGTCGCTTCTTGGCAACCGATTGTCAAAAGTTTCTGGAATTGTTGCCAGAGCGTTTTCCAGCCCCTGCCCACGCACCCAACTGGGTCGCATTAGTGCACGTTTAGAACGCTCAAAACGCGCACAAATGCGACCTACTTGGGGCAGGGCGGGGCGGGCGTTTCAGGGTGGGGCGGGATCGGGTCAGGCGACGAGGTCCGCGAGGTCCGGGTAGCTCTGCGCGTAGATGTCCTTAACGATCCGCAACGACTTCGACGCTTCGGCCGGGTTGATCCAGAACGGCCCGGGGGCCTCCAGCTTTGCGTAGAAATCCTTGATCAGGAGTTCATGGGACGCCCCCCAATACGAACGCCCCCCGGTTTCCTGCAGCTGCTCCTTGATGACCTCCACGGAGCCGTCCGCGTATGTCACGGTGAGGTCGCCGCGGAGGCTGAGGGTGGCGTTCTCCGTGACGATGTCCAGCGTTACCGGCGCGTTGACGGCATTGGCCAGCGTCGCATAGAAAACACTCCGGGCACCGTTCTCATGCTCCGCCACGAACTCCGCGGTGTCTTCCACCTCGATGACTCCCGCCAAAGCACGGGTCGCGGCACGGCCTTCCACCTTCGCCACATCCCCCACCAGCCACTGCAGGAGATCCACGGTATGGATGGCCTGGTTCATCATCAAGCCGCCGCCACCCTCGGCCCACGTTCCACGCCACGGCCGGTCGCGGTAGTAGTCACCCGAACGGTGCCACATCACGGTTGCGGAGGCGCCCAGCACCTGCCCCAGCGAACCGCCGTCCAGCAGTTCGCGCATGGCTTGCGATGTCGCGTTGTAGCGGTTCTGGAAACAGACACCGATCTTCGCCGGGCTCCGTTCGGCCACGTCCACCAGGCGGCGGCCTTCTTCGAGCGTGTGCGCGAGCGGCTTCTCCACGATCACGTTCACGCCCGCCTCAAGGAAGTCCGCTGCCAGCGACGCGTGGAGGTGGTGCGGCGTGCAGATATGTACGACGTCGGGCCTCGCCTTCGCCAGTAAGTCCAGATGGCTCGCGTACCCCGGTACCCCGTGGGCGGCTACGGCCGCAGCCAGCCTGTCCGGATCGGCGTCGCAGACCGCCACCAATTCGACGTCGGGGGTTCCGGCCAGTGCCGCGAAGTGGACGCTGGAGACGTCTCCGCAACCGATGATTGCTGCTGTGGGCATGTTCCTGCTCCTTTGAAGGATCCCTTGCTTGGTGTAGTGCTCTTGGCTGTGCCGTGCCTGGTCAGGCCAGGCGGACGCCGTTCTTTGCGGCCAAGCCTGCGAAGGCCCGGGCAGCCACGCCAAAAGCGACCGGCCCGGAAAAGCCGCCCAGCTCGTGCGCCGCGGCCAGGTGCGGCTCAAGCGAAGCGAAGCCTGCGTAGCCGTCTGCGGCAAGCGCGGCGATGGTTTCATCCAGCTCGCCGTCTCCTTCACCGGAGGGGACAACTTCTCCGGTGGTGGCCAGCGCATCCTTGACTTGGAAGTACTCGAGGTAGGGGCGCAGGAGCGTGTAGCCCTGCGTGTATGGCTTGACGCCCACCTGCACGAAGTTTGCATTGTCCCACGCGACGCGAAGAGCCGGCGAACCAACTGCCTCCATGATGTCCAGGACGCGCTCCGGGGTGTCTCCGTAGATGCCCTTTTCGTTCTCATGGAGCAGGATGATCCCGTTCGCCTCGGCTTCGGCAGCCAGGGCGCCCATCCGCTCGATCACTGCGTCGCGGATGTCTTCCTGGCTCTGCCCCTCGGCCCTGTAGAAGGAGAAGATCCGCACATACTTGGTATCCAAGGCCTTGGCCACGGAAATGATCTGCCGGAGGCGTCCGAGTTCGTGCTCCAGCGGAAGGCTGACATCCACTTTGCCGATGGGGCTCGCGACAGCGGAGACTTTGAGACCCTTGTCGTCGAGGATCGCCTTGAGGCGTTCGACGTCGGCCGGTTCCAGTTCCGAGACGTTGGTCCCCCAGGCGCTGCGGACTTCAATGTGGCTGGCGCCCAACGCCAGGAGGACGGCTGCCTGGATAGCGGGGTCGGGGTCTACTTCGTCGCCGAAACCGGACAGGCTCCACACGGCGCTGGGTTGAGTCACGTATATCTCCTTGGTGGTACCGGTGAATCTGCTGGCGTTGCCGGCGGTTGCGTCGGCTACGCCAGCACCGGAGGCGGTTGCGGGTGCTCGCCCGTGCGGAACCGCGGGGCCGCGGGCCAGCAGGAGTGATGGGGTTCACAGGGCTTGCTTCCCGACTGAGTCTAGCGAGTCTGGCACACCGTTGACAACCGATTGCCATTTGCTGCCAACTATGGCAATCTTGACCAACGGTGTGGCAGTGGTCACAACCGTTTTCGACGTTCAGAGAGGAACGCCCATGGCGACGCAACCCGTGGCAGCAGAGCGCCCTGCCACCATCCATGACATTGCCGCCTTGTGCGGCGTTGCGGCGTCAACAGTCTCACGTGCCCTGACCAATCCCGAGCGCGTGAATATCCGCACCCGCGAGCGGATCCGGGCTGCCGCCGTCGAACTTAACTACACGCCCAACTCCCAAGCAAAAGCCCTGAGCTCCGGCAAAACGGGCGCTGTTGGCGTCCTTGTCCCGGATATCACCAACCCCTTCTACTTCGACCTGATCCGTGGCACCCAACTGCAACTGAAGGCCGCCGGCTACACCCAGCTCCTGGTGGATACCGAGGAGTCTGATGAGGTGGAGGCCAGCACGCTGGATCAGCTGCGCAAGAGCGCGGACGGAGTAATTGTGGCAGCCTCCCGCCTGAACGACGCCGCCCTCGCGGAAGCTGCGACGCGGATGCCCATGGTCACCGTCAACCGCGATGTAGAGGGTGTACCGGCTGTCATCATTGACACCCCCTCGGCCATGACGCAGGCACTTGACCACCTCATCTCCCTGGGACATACCTCGGTGGCCTACGTTTCCGGGCCTGTCGTGTCCCAATCGGGTTCCCGACGCTGGGCGGTACTGTCAGCCGCTGCCGAGGACCGTGGGATCGAGGTCCGGCTGCTGGGTCCGTTTGTTCCGAAGACCCAGTCAGGCGCTGCCGCAGCCGATGCCGCCGTACACAGCGGGGTGAGCGCATGCATCGTGTTCAATGACCTCATAGCGATCGGCATGCTGCAAAGGCTGCGGGAACGGGGCATCCGCGTCCCTGAGGACATGAGCATCGTAGGCTGCGACGACATTTTCGGGGCGGACTTTTGCAACCCTCCCCTCACCACGCTGAGCTCTCCCATTGAACAGGCCGGGCGGATGGCCGTGTCCATGCTGCTGGCCCAGCTGAACCCCCTGGCCGGCGGCGGAAGCCGGAGCCGCTCCGTCATGCCCACGCACCTCACGGTCCGCGGCTCCACCGGCCAGGCACCCAAGTAGGTAGCAGCAGAGCGCGTTTAGCGGGCTCAGAACGCGCACAACTGCGACTTACTTGGGCACGCCGCTTCATGATGGTTGAGGCTTTGCGATCCCGCTGACTAGTGTTGAACCCATGCGCGAACTCCAGGCCACAATCATTGAGGAAATGGGCGTACAGCCCCGGATCGATCCCGCGGGGGAGGTCCGCAAACGGGTTGAATTCCTGAAGGAGTATGTGAAGGCGACCGGTACCAAGGGGTTCGTCCTGGGCATCTCCGGCGGGCTCGACTCCACGCTGGCGGGCAGGCTCGCCCAGTTGGCGGTGGAAGAACTCCAGTCAGAAGGCGTGGACGCGAACTTTGTGGCCGTGCGGCTCCCCTACGGCGTGCAGCACGACGAAGATGATGCCCAGGCAGCCATGGACTTCATCAACGCCAAGACCGAGTGGACCTTTAACATCGCCGCCGCCGTGGACGGCTTCGAGGACGAGTTCCAAAAGACCACGGGCGCGGAGATCTCAGACTTCCACAAGGGCAACACCAAGGCCCGCGCACGCATGATCGCGCAGTACGCCCTTGCGGGCGAACACAACTATCTGGTGATCGGCACCGACCATGGCGCCGAATCCGTCACGGGCTTCTTCACGAAATACGGCGACGGCGGTGCGGACATCCTGCCGCTGTTTGGACTGAACAAACGCCAGAACCGTGCAGTGCTGGCCGAACTCGGCGCACCCGCGCGCCTGTGGCAGAAGGTTCCCACGGCAGACCTGCTGGATGACAAGCCGGGCCGGACCGACGAGGACGAACTGGGCATCACCTACGACCAGATCGATGACTACCTCGAAGGCCGCGACGTACCCGAGGGCGTCGCCGAAATCATTGAGCAGAGGTACTTGCGGACCCGCCACAAGCGGACTGTCCCGGTCACCATTTTCGACACGTGGTGGAAATAGCCCACCGGGCCTGACCAGCGTCACCGCACCCTAGGCAGACAGCCTCTAGTACGACGGCGGGTGCCGGCTTCCATACGGAAGTCGGCACCCGCCGTCGTTCTTTAACCCTCTATCACGCCCCACCCCCTCCAGCCGATCGCTCTATCACATCCCACCCCCGACAGCCGATCGCTCTATCACGCCCCACCCCCGACAGCCGATCGCTCTATCACCTCCCGTTGACGACTTGATCTTCACCGATATATCGTTAAGTATCGCCGATAATCCTTCGGCGACCTTTACAACCGAAAGGAAGATGCTGCGATGAAAGGCATCCACGAACACGACAACAACGCATTTCCAGAACACGGCCATGGGCACCCTGAGCACGGGGGCGGCCGCGGCCGCTTCAACCGCGGCAGGGGACGCCGTGGCCCTGGTGGTCATGGCGGTGGATTCGGTCCAGGCTTTGGTCCGGGTTTCGGCCCGGGCGGTTTTGGGCCCCGAGGCTTCGGACCGGGCGGCCCGCGCCGCAACCGCGGCGACGTCCGGGCAGCCATCCTCTCGCTGCTGGCCGAAACTCCTTCCAACGGATACGGCCTGATCAAGACCATCGCGGAGAAGACCTCCGGCGCATGGCGGCCAAGCCCGGGATCCGTTTACCCGACCCTGCAGCAACTGGTGGACGAAGGCCTCATTGCTGCTGTGGGCGAAGGCAAGCGCACGGAATTCACGCTCACCGATGAAGGCCGTGCCTACGTCGCCGAGCACGAAGAGGAATTGGCCAACGCCTGGAACACCGAAGCCGACGCCAGCGGCGCCGCCTTCCACCAGAGCGTGGGCAAGCTGATGGGAGTCATCCACCAGTTCCGCTCGGGAGTCTCCGATGAACAGCGGCAGGCAGCCATCGCGAAGCTCGACGAAACCCGTCGGGCGCTTTACCTGATCCTCGCTGACTAACAGTGATCCATCCCTTGACCTTGAGATGTTGACCTTGACGTAACGTCAACGCCTACTGTCGAAGAACAGGCACAGGATGGAGGACGGATGGACTGGTCGATCCAGGAAATCGCCAAGATGGCCGGAACCACCAGCAGGACGCTGCGGCACTACGACGATATCGGGCTGCTCAAACCAAGCCGGACCGGACATAACGGTTACCGCTACTACGACGGTCCGGCCTTGGTTCAGCTCCAGCGCATCCTGTTGCTCCGGGAGCTCGGGCTTGGCCTTCCCGCAATCGCGGAAGTGCTGGCTCGGGAGACAGACACCGTCAGGGCCCTCAGCAGCCATTTGGAGTGGCTCGGCCAAGAACGGGATCGACTGGCCCGGCAGATGGCCTCCGTTCAGCAAACCATCAAGACATTGAAAGGGGATGGAAACTACATGGCACAGGACATGTTTGACGGCTTCGACCACACTCAATACAAAGACGAGGTGGAGGAGCGATGGGGCAAGGACGCCTACGCCAAGAGCGACTCTTGGTGGCGTGGCATGAGCCCGGAAGAAAAGCAGGACTGGAAGGGCCGGGCCGGGAAACTGGGAAGCGACTGGATAGCGGCGGCCTCCGCCGGCATATCGCCGGAGAGCCCGGAAGCGCAGGACCTCGCGCAGCGGCATGTTGAATGGCTTCGCGGCATTCCGGGAACACCATCCGCCACCCCGGGCGGAGATGTGAAGGGCTACGTTACCGGCCTCGGCGAGATGTATGTGGCAGACCCCCGGTTCGCCGCGAACTACGGCGGAGAAGCAGGGGCGATGTTCGTCCGCGACGCTTTGCGGATCTACGCGGAGGCGAATCTCTGAGCAACGCACGTCCGGGACGGCAAGCGCCCCGATCCCCGGGTTATGGCGGGCCATGACGGCCCGCCTGCACTTCGGCCGGCGTCATAATCCGGGCGGAATCACAAACCTGTAATTCGAATACTAGAATCCCCGAGGGCGTTCAGCCACAAGCGCTCTCATCATCGGCCGCTGACTCACGGTTCGATATCGAAATGGGGATTTCTTCGTGTCCAATCACATCCCGCCCGGGACGGGTTCATTCCGGCTGCCCACGTCAACAATTTGCATGGGCATCATCGCTGTTCTCTTGCTGATAATCAGCGCCTTCGCATCCGGACTCGGCGGCATGCTGATCATGCTTGGCCTGCTGGCCTTGCTGACCGGAATCTACGTGGTAGCCACAGGCCGGCCTTCCTGGGCGTTGTTGCCCGGCGGTCGCCGCGCCGGAGCAATCGTCCTGACCGGCGCCTTGGTCTTCTTCGTTGCCGGCGGCGCGTTGAGCCCTGCTCAACCGAGGGAAACGCTGGAGGCTTCCAAAGCTGCTGCCGAGGCGCAGAAGCTGGTGGACGCTTCCGCTTCGCCGTCGGCATCAGCCACGCCAACGCCAACGTCCAGCGCGTCCGACGCCGGAGCCCCCTTGGATCCCGACGTCACCAAGGCTCTCGCCGCCGGAGCGTCATACAAACCTCCGCATGCACAGCCGGCGTACGCCTCAAAGGCGCTGGACGTCCTGGCCACGCTGCCCATCAAGGGCCGCGCCCCGAAAACCGGCTACGACCGCGATGAGTTCGGGCAGGCTTGGGCCGACGTCGACCGCAACGGATGCGACACCCGCAACGACATCCTCAAGCGCGACCTCACACAGATCGCGTACGCCAACAGCGTTCCCTGCAAAGTCCAAAGCGGTACTCTCGCGGATCCGTACACGGCCAGGACCATTGGCTTTGTGCGCGGTGCCAGCACCAGCGCTGCCGTTCAGATCGACCACGTCGTTGCCCTGAGCGACGCCTGGCAGAAAGGCGCCCAGCAGCTGAGCCTCGGACAACGCACCGCTTTGGCGAATGATCCGCTGAACCTGCAGGCCACCGACGGGCCTACGAACCAGCAAAAGGGCGACGGCGACGCAGCGACCTGGTTGCCGCCACACAAGTCATTCCGGTGCGAGTACGTCGCCCGTCAGATTTCTGTGAAAGCCACCTACAGCCTCTGGGTGACACAGGCGGAGCACGACGCCATGGTCGGTATCCTGACGGGCTGCCCGGGACAGCTTGCGCCCACGAATGAGAAGGCCCCGGTTGAGACACCGGCTCCGGCATCACCCGCAGCTGTTGAGCCGGCTCCGGCAGCGCCTGCTCCCCCGGCTGTTGTTGCGCCTGCGCCTGCCGCCCCGGCACCTGCGCCCGCTGTCGTGCCCCCTGCCCCGGCTGTTGTACCCCCAGCCCCGGCACCTGCACCTGCACCTGCCCCTGCTGTCGTGCCCCCGGCACCCGCGCCCGCGTATTACGCCAACTGCGCGGCGGCCAGGGCTGCCGGTGCCGCACCCTTGTACGCCGGACAGCCCGGCTACAGGGCGGGATTGGACGGAGATAAAGACGGAGTGGCCTGCGAAAAGTAAGCCTTCGACGAAACATCCTGCCTCCGGTACACAACCCTTCGGGGTTTCTGACCGGGGGCAGGACTCTTTCGCGCACCCTGCCCGCAGTTTCCCGGCTGGTTTTTCCACATACAGGATGGGGGCTGGTTACAGGGTCTGGGTGGGGTGGAAGGCTTGGTTTATGGGTTTGAGCGGGCAGGATGTGGTGGAACGGGCGGGTGCGCCCGGTGCTGCGGCTGCCAACGGCGGTGGACCTCCCGGCGCCGGTGACCTTCCCAGCAAATACCCTTCCGGCGGCGGTGGGGTCGTTGAGGATGTGATGGAGGCGTTGGAGGACGGGGCGGCGGTGTTGGAGACTGCGCGTGCCCTGGCGTTACCGGCAGGACGGGTGTTCGATGTTCAGGAAGCGGCAGACTTCGCTGCCCGGGTCGAGGACCTCTCCCGAAGCATCGGCTACCTGCAGATCATCGCAGCCCACGCGGTCGAACGCACCCGCACCGAAGCCAAACACAACCCCGCAAAGCCCGTCCCGGGCTGGCGGACCGGCTGGACCGAAACCCCACACACCGCCCACGCGCACACACCCGGCACCACTGCCGTACCGGCCCCCGGTGTTACCGCACCCGACACCCGGGCGGGGTCCGGTAGTGTCCTGTCGTCCGGGGCGGGGACGGAAGCATGTGCCCGGGCTGGTCGTCCCGTCTCCAGTGCCGGTGCCGGTGCCGGTGCTGTGGTTGGGGCCGTTGTGGGGTCCGGTGCTGTTCGGTCTTCTGTGGCGGGGGCGGGTTCGGTGCTTGATGACGGGTACCGCAACGCCGCCGAGTTCCTGCGCGCCAGGCTCCGGATCGATATCCGCGAAGCCCGCCGCCGCCTGACCCAAGCCGCGCTCCTGCTGCCCGGAACCTCCCTCACCGGAGAAACCACCACCCCACGGCACGAACACCTCGCCACCGCGTTCGCCGCCACCGACGTGCCCTCCCGCTCAGCGACCATCATCACCACAGCCCTCGAACGCGTCGCCTTCATCGCCCACCCCGACACCCTCACCACCATGGAACACGCCCTGACCCGCACCGCCACCCACAACGACCCCGACTTCCTGGCCAAAACCGCCCAACACTGGATCAACCGCATCGACCACGACGGACCCGAACCCACCGAAGAAGAACTCCGCACCATCCAAGGAGCCTTCATCCGCAAACCCCGCCGCGGACTCCACCACATCGAAATCTTCGCCACCGACGAACAATACGAAACCCTCATCACCACCATGAACACCGCCACCAACCCACGCCTAACCCCACACAACAACCCCAACACCACCAGCGCGGGCACTACTGCCAGCCCCAGCACCGTCAGCGCCGTCAGCGCTGCCACCAGCGTCAGCAACGCCAACACCGTCAGCACGGTCAGTGTCGCGAGGGTCACCGGGCACAGCACACCAGGGCCCGAACTGGACCGCCGCTCCCGCGCCCAGAAACTCCTCGACGGTCTCATCACCGGCTGCAACTACGCCTTGCGCACCGGCAAACTCCCCGCCAACGGAGGCCTCAAACCCCAACTCACCGTCACCATCAACGCCAACGACCTCTACCCCCAACTCCAAAACCCACCACACCAGCCAACCCAGCCAGACCAGCCAACCCGGCCAGCCCGGCCAGACAAGGGCGGCTCCTCAGCCCGGCCGGGCAGCGCAACAGCGACCTTCACCGGCCCCATCCACGCCAGCACCATCCGCAAAATCGCCTGCGACGCCGACATCCTGCCCGTCCTCCTCGGAACCAACGGACAAGTCCTCAACATCGGCCGCACCACCCGGATCTTCCCACCCCACATCCGCAAAGCCATCGCCGCAAGAGACCAAGGCTGCACCTTCCCCGACTGCACCATCCCCGCACCCTGGTGCGAAGCCCACCACATCACCTACTGGTCACAAGGAGGCACCACCAGCACCAACAACGGCACCCTCCTGTGCTCACACCACCACCACCTCATCCACAAAGAACAATGGAAAATCACCACCCACCAAGGCATCCCATGGTTCACACCACCACCCCACATCGACCCCACCCAAACACCCCAACGAAACCACCACCACACACCCAACCGAACATGACACCCTGCCCCAAAACAGGAAACACCCACGGCCGCCCGGCACACCCCGGTCACTTGGCGCGCCCCCAGCCACCCCTCCGCGCCTCCAGCAACCCCTCCGCGCCCCCAGCCAGGGAGCCTGGGCGCCTTGGGACAACAAAACAACAGGACCCTCCGCAATCACGAAGGATCCTGTCACTCAGAACCGATATCAGTAACGGTGCTTGACTACACCCACGTGCCCCTACACGAACGCCGACTTCCCGGTGACCGCCCGGGCAACAATGAGGGAGTTGATCTCGTAGCTGCCCTCGTAGGTGTAGAGGATCTCGGCGTCACCGAAGAGCTTCCCCATCTCGTAATCCGTGGTGATGCCGTTACCGCCCAGCAAGGACCGGCCCATCGCCACGGAAGACCGGGCAAGGCGCGTCGTTGTGGCCTTGGCCATGGCGGCCTGCACCATTTCCAGTTTTCCCGCCTGTTGTATGCGGGCCAGCTCAACCATCAGGGACAAAGATGCGTGGGCGTTGCCCAGGATGTCCGCGAGTTGCTGCTGAACCAGCTGGAACCTGGCAAGTTCCTTGCCGAACTGCAGGCGTTCAAGAGCGTAGGAACGCGCGATGTCGAACGCCGCCAGTTGAATACCCGAAGCCTGCCAACCCACCCACGCCCGGGAATCCCGCAACAGTTCATTGGCCCGGGAGAACTCGGTGGCGCCCGGGAGGAGGTTCGAAGCGGGAACGCGGACTTCGTTCAGGGTGATGTCCGCGTTTTGCATGATCCGGAGACCGATTTTGTTCGAGATCTTGGTAGCGGCGTATCCGGCGCGGTCAGTCTCCACGATGAACCCCTTGATGTGGCCGTCAGCCTCATCCCGGGCCCATACCAACGCGAAGTCCGCGATGGTTCCGGCCCCGATCCAGCGCTTGGCACCGTTGATGACCCATTCTCCGCCGTCGCGCCGCGCCGTCGTCGAAAGCCCTCCGGCGATGTCCGAGCCATGGTCGGGTTCGGTCAGGGCGAAGGCTCCCAACACGGAAAAAGCCTCAAGCCCGGGAAGCCAGCGTTGCTTCTGTTCGGCCGAACCCAGCTCATGGATCATGCCGACGATGAGCTCGTTATGGATCCCGACCAGTGCCGACAGGGAGACGTCGGCCCGCGCAATCTCGGTGTACATGAGCCCTTTGAACAGCGTGGAGGAGCCATCGGTCTGCAGTCCTCCGAGCCCGAATTTCGCCATGTCGGCCAGCAGCCCGAACGGGAATTCCTCCCGGTTCCAGTATTCGATGCTGGCAGCCCTGACGCTTGCTTGAAGGAACTCCCGGACCTCCCGGTAGCGGGCCCGCTCCTCATCGGGAAGCAGGTCTACTACGTGCATCAGGTCCGCCTCCGGGTAGGGAGGGAGGGCGTTAGCGGGAGCGGCTCCACTTGTGGTGGATGCGGCTTTCTCGTCGAGCATGTGACCCCTTCGTCATGTCCGGCGCGGGCTCTTCCAAACCCTTGGATGTCCTAGTATATTGCAAGGTGATGTGGATCACTAGGTGGCAGAAATGCCTCTACCAGACGCGGGCAGACTGCCCCACGAAAGGCGGACTATGACAGTCACCGATGACTTCCGCGCGGCCCGGAACCGCCTTCTCGAACTCCGCGAGGACTACAAACAAGCGCACAGCGAGTTCCAGTGGCCCCGGTTTGAACACTTCAATTTCGCCCTGGATTGGTTCGACCAACTCGCCCGGGACCCGGCACGCCAGGACCAGCCCGCACTGGTAATCGTCGAACAGGACGGCAGCTCCACCCGCCGTACCTACCGGGAACTCTCACAGCGCTCCAACCAGCTCGCCAACTGGCTGCGAAGCCAAGGCGTCCGGCGCGGTGACCACATGATCATCATGCTCGGTAACCAGGTGGAACTCTGGGAACTCATGCTGGCCGGCATCAAGCTCGGCATCGTCATGATCCCCACCACCACGCTCATGGGTCCCCGCGACTTGCAGGACCGCGTGGAGCGTGGCGGAGCCGCCTGGGTTGCGGTCGGCAGCGCCAACATCGGCAAGTTTGCCGCCGTCGAGGGTAACTACGCGCTTATCGAAATCGGCGCGCAACGCACCACTGCGGACGGCAGGCAGTATGCGGATTCGTACGACGCCGGTACGGACTTCACGCCCGACGCCCCCACCCGTGGGGACGAGACGCTGCTGCTGTACTTCACCTCCGGCACCACCTCCCGCGCCAAGCTCGTGGAGCACACCCACACTTCCTACCCGGTGGGCCACCTGTCCACCATGTATTGGATCGGAGTCGAGCCTGGAGACGTGCACCTCAATGTCGCCTCACCGGGCTGGGCCAAGCATGCCTGGTCCAACGTCTTCACGCCGTGGATCGCGGAGGCGTGCGTCTTCATCTACAACTACGAACGCTTCGACGCCTCGGCCCTCATGGCACAAATGGACCGCGAGGGCGTCACCAGCTTCTGCGCCCCTCCCACCGTGTGGCGGATGCTGATCCAGGCCGACCTCCAGCAGCTCAAAAACCCGCCAGGCAAGGTGGTATCGGCGGGCGAACCGCTTAATGCCGAGGTCATCGGCCAGGTGGAGGAAGCCTGGGGCGTCACCATCCGGGACGGCTTCGGCCAGACCGAATCAACGGTCCAGATCGCCAACACCCCGGCCCAGCCCGTGAAGATCGGCTCCATGGGGCGTCCGCTGCCCGGGTATGACGTCGTTCTGGTGGACCCGTTCACAGGGCAGGAAGCCAACGACGGCGAGCTCTGCTTGCGTTTGGACCCCCGGCCCGTGGGGCTCATGAAGGGCTACTTCGGCGACGAAGCAAAAACCGCGGAGGCCTTCCGGGACGGTTATTACCACACCGGCGACATGGCCAGCCGGGACGAGGCCGGCGTCATCACCTACGTCGGCAGGGACGACGATGTCTTCAAGTCCTCGGACTACCGGCTTTCACCCTTCGAGCTTGAAAGCGTCCTGATCGAGCACCCCGCAGTGGCGGAGGCCGCCGTCGTTCCGTCCCCTGACGCGGTCAAGCTGTCTGTTCCCAAAGCGTTCGTGGTCCTTGCTGCGGGTTACCAGCCGGGACCGGAGATCGCGGAAGATATCCTTCGGTACTGCCGCGAACACCTGGCACCGTTCAAGCGCATCCGGCGGCTCGAATTCGGCGAGCTGCCAAAAACCATCTCCGGCAAGATCCGCCGCGTGGAGTTGCGCGGCACGGAGGTGGCCAGGCACAGTGACGGTCCGCTCCCGGCAGGTCTTGGGGTTGAATACACGGAGGAAGAATTCCCGAACCTGAAAGATTAGCCTCTCAGAGCTTGAAGGAGGACCATGGGCAATCCACTCCCCCGCGATCCCATCGCCGACGCCCAACGCAACTGGGAACGGCACGGCTGGGGCGACGTCGCGGCGCCCATGGCAGCCATCACCGCCATCATGCGGACCCAGCAGATACTGCTCGCACGCATCGAGACGGTCCTCAAGCCCTTCGGCCTGACCTTCGCGCGGTACGAGCTACTGGCACTCCTCAGCTTCGCCCGCAGCGGCGCGCTGCCCATGAACAAAGCGAGCGCGCTGCTGCAGGTGCATCCCACGTCGGTGACAAACGCCGTCGACCGTTTGGAGAAGGCCGCGCTCGTGGCGCGGTCGCCGCATCCCACCGACGGCCGCACCACGCTGATTGAACTCACCGCAGAAGGCCGGACGCTGGCGAAAAGGGCGACGGCGGCACTGAACGCCGAGGTCTTCGGCAAGTCGGGCTTTACCGACGACGACGTCGATCACCTCATCCGCGTACTGGGAACCTTCCGCAGGGACGCCGGGGATTTCACGGACGGGTAAGTCCTAGCCGGCGTTCCGCCGCGACACCAGGACCGGGCCGGGAGCATGATGCAGGACTGCGTGTGCAGTGGAGCCGATGGTCCCCTTGATGAGGCCGCGCCCTTTGGTGCCAACCACCACTATCCGGGCATCCGGCGCCGCTTGCAGGATGGCCCGGGGAACTGAGTGGTTAACCTGCAGTTCTCCGGTCACAGTGGTTTGGGGTGCCAGTTCACGTGCCTTGCGGACGGCGGAATCCACGACGGCCTCGGCCGCCGGGTAGGCGTCGATCGGGTCGCGCAACCGCCGCAAGCCAGCAGGCTCGGGAACCACATGGACTACCTTTAGGTCCGCTCCTGTCACTGATGCCATGGTGCATGCGTCCTCGAGCGCTTCGGGCGAGCCGGCGTCGTCGATAGCCACCACAACGGGGCCATCCGGGTGGTCAACGGACCTGATCACGGCCACCGGACAGGACGCGGTGGCCGCCATCTCCAGGCTGACAGAACCCACAAGCAAGCCAAGGAACCCGCCGAGTCCGCGGCTCCCCAGCACCAGCATCTCCGCGCCCACGGACAGTTTGCCCATGTGGTCCCGAGGCATGCCGTGAAGGAGGGTGGTGGTCACATCCACGGAAGGTTCGGCTTCTTTCACCACCGCCAGGCCCTCTTCAAGGACTCGTTCGGCGGCCCGTTCCAGCCCGCTGTCAGCGACGCCGGGAACCGGGCCAAGGTCGGAGCTCACAAGGATCCAGAGCGAGCAGTGGATCAGGTGAAGATGGCACCCGCGCAGCACGGCCTGGCGGGCAGCCCACGTTACGGCCTGCTTCGCTTCCGTGGAACCGTCATAGCCAACCACTATTTGTTTGGAGTCCGTCATGGCCAGAGCATACGACGGAATCCGGAGTGCGGGCCAGCGAAGGGCCTAGGGATTCCGGAGTTCGTCCATCGTCAGGTCCAGAATTTGGAGGTCGGTGTTGGCCACAGTCATGAGTCCGCGCACAAAGGCCTCGAATTCCTCGAGGCCTGCCATCCCTCCCCGGGCGAAGAACTCAATCCACAACTCGGTAAGCGACACGTCTCCGGCGGCGAGGACACTTGATGCCTCGCGCCGGATTACTTCCTGATCGATCACTTCCGGAACCTTCCGCTCTGCCATACCGCCACCCCCATTGGCTAGCTTTGCTTCTTTCTCCGTCACGGCACGACCATATTATCAGCATGCTTAGTAATCAACCACTTCTCGCCCACACATGCTTCGGGGACCTCCGAAAAGTCGGTCCAATGCCATTCTTTGGGGCAGGCAAAATTGTCACAGAACTGCCAGGACACAGCCGTCCTTCTTCCAGTCGTCGGGATAATCCGTCTATGAAGAAGGGTTCGGCGGCAATTCGTGTCGCCGCAGTGGCCGGAAAGTTAGCGCGTGAGCGTATAGATCAGCGCCGAAACGAGCGAAAGGGCGGCAATTCCGTAGCCGATCACCAATGCAGAAACCGCGAGCGCCCGCCCGCGTTCTTGCCGCTGCCCAATCTGGTTCAGGGCCACGTGCCCGGCGCCAACGGCGAAGACGGCGATGATGGCCATGCCGGCAAGGAACAGCCCAACCACGGCAAGGGCTGCAATACCGGCTGACACAATAGCCAGGGTATTCACCGGTGTCCCCGCTTCGGATGACTCAGCAGGGTCCACCGATTCGGCGCGAACGTTCTCCGTTGACATGTTCTCTCCCCATGTGGTCTGTTGCAGGCCCTCTTGTGAACAGGAGTCTATCCGGGCGCCCCACCTATTCCGCGCTGCGGGCCCGGGCCTGCGCGCCCCGCACCCGAAAATGACGCCGGCCCCACGCGATCGGACCAGGGCCCCACACGATCGGACCAGGGCCCCACACGATCGAATCAGGCCTTTAGCGGTGTTTGAATTCCGGTTCCCGCTTTTCCGTGAAGGCTGCCATGCCTTCCTTTTGGTCCTCTGTGGCAAACAGGGAGTGGAACACCCGCCGTTCAAAGAGCACGCCCTGGGCCAACCCCATTTCGAACGCCGCGTTGACTGCTTCCTTGGCCACCATGGCGGCCGGCTTCGACTTCGATGCAATGGTCTCGGCGGCTTTTAGTGCCTCCTCAACGACCTCCGCAGCGGGAACCACCCGGGAAACGAGCCCGGAGCGTTCGGCTTCCTCCGCGTCCATGAAACGCCCTGTGAGCACCATGTCCATGGCTTTGGCCTTGCCCACTGCGCGGGTAAGCCTCTGGGAACCGCCCATCCCCGGGATAACACCGAGGTTGATTTCCGGTTGCCCGAACTTGGCGTTGTCCCCGGCGATGATGAAGTCAGCCATCATCGCCAGCTCACACCCGCCGCCGAGCGCGAACCCGGACACGGCGGCGATGACCGGGATCCGCAAGCGCGTGAGGTCCTCCCAATGCCGGAACCAATCCGCCGCGTACATGTCCATGTAGGTGTTGGCGGACATTTCCTTGATGTCCGCCCCCGCTGCGAAGGCTTTGGCGGAACCGGTGATGACCACGGCCCCCACCCCGGGATCGCGGTCCATGTCAGTCACGGCTTCAACGAGTTCGTTCATCAAGGCCGTGTTCAGCGCGTTCAACGCCGAAGGCCGGTTCAGCGTTACCAGGCCAACGCGGCCACGGCGCTCCACCATGATGTTCCGATACTGGGCTACGTCCTGGTGGTGCTGGGTCACTCCGCGTCCTTCTTCCGTAGTTTCCGTAGTCGTCGTAGTTTCCGTAGTAGTCGTCATGCCACCCTATTCCCCCGCCGGACCGTCGCCGCCGGCAGCACCCGGGGATTGCGACTTCTCCCGGATATCCGTGATGATCCCGGAGAAGTCCCGGGCAGCACCCTCCCCGGCGGCAAAGGCGTCGTAAATCCTGGAGGCCAGTGGCCCCATTTCGGCAGCAACGCCCGTACTTTCCAGGGCATTCACCGCCAGCCGGAGATCCTTTGCCATCAATGCCCCCGCGAACCCGGGCTGGTAATCGCGGTTGGCAGGGCTGGTGGGAACAGGACCCGGAACAGGACAGTTGGTTGTGAGGGCCCAGCATTGGCCGGACGCGTTGGACGCGACGTCGAACAACGCCTGGTGTGTCAGTCCCAGCTTCTCGCCGAGGACGAAAGCCTCGGCCACGGCGATCATGGAGACTCCCAGGATCATGTTGTTGCACACCTTCGCAGCCTGGCCGGCGCCGTGATCACCGCAATGCACAATCCGCTTGCCCATGAACTCCAGGATCGGCTTCACGGTCTCGAAGTCCCCGGGCAGTGCGCCCACCATGAACGTCAGCGTCCCGGCTTCGGCACCCACCACGCCTCCGGACACCGGCGCGTCCACGCTTCGGTGTCCTGCAGCCACGGCCAGGGCCGCAGCTTCCCTGGCCTCGTCAACGTTGATGGTGGAGCAATCCAGGAACAGCGTGTCCGGTGGCGCCACGCTGAGCAGCCCCGGCCCTCCCACGCCCCGGTAGGCGTCCAGGACGTGCTTCCCGCTGGGCAGCATGGTCAGGACCACGGCAGCCCCCCGCACGGCGTCGGCTGCCGTGTCAGCCATGGGGATGCCATGTGCCACCGCAGCCTCCACTGCTGCTGGAACGGGGTCGTATCCCACCACCTCATGCCCGGCCTTGATCAGGTTGGCAGCCATGGGGCCGCCCATATGCCCAAGGCCCAGGAAGGCGATGAGTCCCGTTGCCGATGCTGCATTTTCTGTCATGATCGTCTCCTCCAACTGGACGGCAGTAGCCTCAACGTGATCGGCCCGGCTTTTCAACCCGACTGGACCGGCGTCGCGGAAAGCCCCAACTCATGCTCGCCGAGCGAGGCAAAGTAGCCTTCGACGTCGGACTCGTGGACGTCGGCGAGGGTGGCCGGCTTCCACTGTGGATTCCGGTCCTTGTCCACCACTTGCGCCCGGATGCCCTCGCGGAAATCGGGGCCGGAGAGGCAGCGGAGACCGACGCGGTATTCCTGGTCCAGCGCCTCTTCCAGGGACAGCCCCCGCACCCGCCGCAGGGACGCCAAGGTGACCTTCACCGACGTCGGCGACTTTACCGTGATGGTGTCCGCGGCGTCGGCGGCCTCACCTCCGGCCTCTCGCAGGCGGTGCACGATCTCTTCCGCGTCCTCTGCTGCGTAGCAGGAATCGATCCACTCCCGCTGCGCCGCGAGAGCCGAGTCCGGCGCGGCTTGGGCAAAGCGCACGACGGCGTCTTCCGGCGTCGAGCCTTCCAGCGCTTCAGTGAGTGCCGGGAGGCTTTCGGACGGGACGAAGTAGTCCGCGAGTCCCAGGAACAGGGCGTCCGCCCCGGACAGGTGCGCGCCCGTGAGCGCGGCGTGGGTCCCGGTTTCCCCGGGGGCGCGGGAGAGCAGCAGGGTTCCGCCGACGTCGGGCACGAACCCGATGGTGGTTTCCGGCATCCCCGTCCGCGTCCGTTCAGTGACGATGCGAACTGAGCCGTGCGCGGAAACTCCTACGCCACCGCCCAGCACCAGCCCGTCCATGAAAGCGACGTACGGCTTGGGATAGTTGGCGATGAGGGCGTTGAGGCGGTACTCGTCAGCCCAGAAATCAGCGGTTTCCGAGCCCCCGTGCAGCATGTCCTTGTAGATGGCCACGATATCTCCCCCGGCGCAGAGGCCCCGATCGCCGGCGCCGCGCACCAACACCGCAGCAACCGATTCGTCGTCAGCCCAGGCAGCCAGCTGCTGCAACATGGCTTTCACCATGCCGGCATTGAGGGCGTTGACTGCCCGGGGCCGGTTGAGCGTCACGATGCCGAGGTGGCCGCGCCGCTCGAAAAGAACTTCTTCCTGCTGCACTTCTTCGATGATCTGCTCTCCCATCAGCTGCCTGCCGGCATCACAAAGCTGGCGCCCTGGCGGATACCGGAGGGCCACCGCGAGGTGACGGTCTTGGTCTTGGTGTAGAAGCGGAAGGCATCCGCGCCATGCTGGTTGAGGTCGCCGAACCCGGACGCCTTCCACCCGCCGAACGTGTAGTAGGCAATCGGCACGGGGATGGGAACATTGATGCCCACCATGCCCACTTCCACGCGGCTGGCGAAGTCGCGGGCGGAGTCGCCGTCGCGGGTAAAGATTGCGACGCCGTTCCCGAACTCGTGCTCGCTGCAGAGCCTGAGCGCTTCGTCGTAGTCGGCCGCCCGGAGGACGCTCAGGACAGGACCGAAAATCTCCTCCTTGTAGATCTTCATATCCTTGGTGACGTTGTCGAAGAGGGTGGGGCCTACCCAGAAGCCGCCGTCGTATCCCTCAACGGTGAGGCCGCGGCCGTCTGCCACCAAGGTGGCGCCCTCGTCCACGCCGGACTGGATGTAGCCCTCGATCCGTTCCTTCGCAGACGCCGCGACCACCGGCCCGAAGTCCGCGTCCTTGTCCAGGCTGTGCCCGACCCGGAGTTCCTTAACCCTCTCGGTGAGCTTGGCAACAAGGGCGTCCGCTGTTTCCTGGCCCACCGGGACGGCTACGGAGATAGCCATGCACCGCTCTCCAGCGGAACCGTACCCGGCACCAATCAGGGCGTCCGCGGCCATGTCCAGGTCGGCGTCGGGCATGATCACCATGTGGTTCTTCGCCCCGCCGAAGCACTGTGCGCGCTTCCCATGCGCGGCGGCCGTGGCGTAGATGTACTGGGCGATCGGCGTGGAACCGACAAAGCCGATTGCCTTGACCCTCGGGTCCTCAAGAAGGGCGTCCACGGCTTCCTTGTCCCCGTTGATGACGTTGAAGACGCCGTCCGGAACGCCGGCTTCGCTGTAGAGCTCGGCGAGCCGCAGCGGCACGGAGGGGTCCCGCTCGGACGGTTTGAGGATGAAGGAGTTGCCGGCAGCGAGCGCCGGTCCCGACTTCCACAACGGAATCATGGCAGGGAAGTTGAAGGGCGTAATGCCGGCAACAACACCCAGCGGCTGCCTCAGGGAGTGGACATCGATCCCCTGGCCTGCGCTGTCCGAGAATTCGCCTTTGAGCAGATGCGGCGCCCCGGCGGAGAACTCCACCACTTCGATGCCCCGCTGGATATCACCCTTGGCGTCCGCGAACGTCTTCCCGTGTTCGGAGGACAGGAGCTTGGCCAGCTCGTCCATGTTGTCATTGACGAGGTCCACGAACTTCAGCAGGATGCGACCCCGCCGCTGCGGATTCATGGCAGCCCATTCGAGTTGGCCCTTCTCGGCGTTCGCGACGGCGTTGCGCACCTCCTCGGCGCTGGCCAGCGGCAGGCGGGCCTGGACTTCGCCGGTGCAGGGATCGTAGACATCGCTGAACCGGCCGGACGTGCCGTCGATCCTTTGGCCGCCTACGTAGTGTGAAAGCTCGCGCACCATAGTGGAAATGCTCCTTTGCATCATTAGTGACTGCCGTGCCGATCAATACCGCACAACACGTCCGGAACACGTGCATGCATGTGATCCAGATCATCTCTGCAGCCGAATATACTCGGACTTCCTACTAATTTCCAGAGGGCCGCTGCGGAAGGAATGCGGGAGGCTGACGCTGGCTTGAAGGCCGCCTAATGCACCTCGCGCAGCTCCTTGTAGGCATCCAGTGCGTCCTGCCTTGACGCTTTCAAGTCCACGATTTCCGCCGGGTAATCCGGGGTGCCGAACTCCGGAATCCACTGCGCGATGTACTTGCCCTGCGGGTCGAACCGCACGCGCTGGGCCTCCGGGTTGAAGATGCGGAAGAAGGGCGAGGCGTCAGCCCCCGAGCCTGCCACCCACTGCCAGTTGGCAGGGTTGGACGCCGGATCCGCATCCACCAGCGTGTCCCAGAACCATTGCTCGCCCAGCTGCCAATGGATCCCCAGGTTCTTCACGAGGAAGCTCGCGGCCACCATGCGCACCCGGTTGTGCATCCAGCCCGTTTCCCACAGTTGCCGCTGTCCCGCATCCACCAGGGGGAACCCCGTTCGCCCCTTTTGCCATGCCCGGAGCTCTTCCGGGGCCGACTCGTGCCCGGGGTGCCGACCGTCGTCGCCGGCAGAAGCGCCGGCAGACGCTCCGACAGAAGCGCCGGGCCAGGCCCACGGGAACCTGTCGAATTCGCTGCGCAGGTTGGCCGTGGCCAAGGTGGGGTTGTGGAAGTACTGGTGCCAGCAGAATTCGCGCCAGCCCAACTCCGACGCGAAGATCGTGGCACTTTCCGACCTCTTGGAAGATATTGCCTGCCACACCTCGAAGGGGCTGAGTTCACCCCAGCGCAGGTACGGCGACAGGGAGCTGCTGCCATCGGTGTCCGGACGGTTCCGCCCTTCACTGTAGGAATCCAACCCGTTGCCCACGAACTCCTTCAAGCGGGCATGGCCGGCTGCGGACCCGGGAGTCCACCGGGCGGCCAACCCTCCGGACCAATCCGGTTTGGTGGGCAGCAACTGCCAACTCTCCAGGGAGTCGTACCGCGGAAGCGTGCCGGTGAACCCATGGCCACGAGCGGGAAGCGGCAGTGGTTCGCGGAATTCCTGAGCAGACACCGCCTTCCAGAACGGGGTGAACACCTTGTACTGGGTGCCGGTCTTGGTGCTGACCTTCCAGGGCTCGTGGAGCAGGGTGGCTTGGAAACTCTCCACGTGCAGCCCGGCCTCAACCGCCCAGCCCTTGATCCCGGCGTCGATGGTCCGTTCCACCTCGCCGTACCGCCGGTTCCAGAACAGCGCGCCCGCACCCACCGCCGTCGTGGTTTTCTGCACCACCTCAGCAGCGGGCCCGCGGCGCAAGAGCAGGGGTATTCCCAACGCGTCCAGGTCCTCCCGGAGGGCGAGGAGGGAATGGTGCAGCCACCACTTTGCTGCCCCGCCGTGCGGCCGGATGCCCGGCGACTCCTCGTCCAGGACGTAGAGCGCCACTGCCGCTCCATCGTCGACGGCGGCCCGCAAGGCCGGGTTGTCCCTGACCCGGAGGTCGTCGCGGAACCAGACGATGGATGGTTTCACTTGCGCCCCTTACCGCCGGTACACCGGCTGCTTAAATGGCTGATGCCCTTAGGAACGAATCCTAAGGGCATCAGCTGAAGATAAACCTAGACGGCCTTTGCAGGCAGGACGACGTCCCCGCCATCCTCGACTTCCGTCACGGGAATCGGCGGAACGACTACTTCCACTACTTCGTCCGGGATGCTGTTGAGTACGTAGTCGCGGGCGGCGTCGCCAATCATCCGGAGCCCCGGGTAATACCGCACGCCATCGCGCTTCTCGTGTTTTACTCCGCTGGTGCGCACGGACGTGCGGAATGCACTGTCCGGAACGGGAACCTTGTTTCCAAGGACGCACCAACTGATGTAGAGGCCGTACAAGGCCTCGAAGTCCAAGCCTTCTTCGCTGTCTTCTTCGTATATAACGCATTCGCGAAGGAACGCGCCGATCTGGGTGTCCGTCATTACAGAGTCCTCCGGCGTACTTCTTTACAACCGCCGGTCTGCATCAGCGAATACTGCAACTCTCATTGTAACCGCCATTCGCTTCGGATAAGAGGGTTCACGGTGAACTCCGGGTTTACTTCAGGTGGCTGACGGGTGCCCGATCGGGTGCCTGACGGGCATCAGGGTGGATGCCGCAACCGGCGCCGGACATTCCAGGCTCTGGTGTCCCACAGCCCTCCGGCGTACCGTCAACTACATCCCGGCCCGCGCTGTTCGAAGGACAATCCCATGACCGGTTGGAATACGGAAACGGCTGCCGGACCGCTGGGCGCCGGGACCATCACGCTCGTGGAAGGCTCGTCCTTCTGCATCTCCGGACCCAACGGGGACATCCACCCCGACCTGCCCCAAGGCGTCTTCCACCTGGACACCCGGATCCTTTCCCGCTGGCAGCTCCGCATCAACGACCAACCGTTGGAGCCGCTGGCGGCCGAACTGAAGGAACCGTACCGCGCCCTCTTCGCCTGCCGGGTTCCCCGTCCGGACGGCTACGCAGACAGCCCGCTCCTGGTGGAACGTCTGCGCGAAGTGGGGGCGGGGATCCTGGAAGAAATCACCGTCCGGAACTACTCGAGGCAACCTGCCCGCTGCACCATCACCCTCACCGCAGAGGCGGACTTCGCAGACCTCTTCGAAGTCAAGGAAGCCCGTATTACCCGAGTATGGAAGGAAACCCGGCGGGTGGAGAACGACTCCCTGGAGATCAGGGGTCAGTGGGAAGGATTCCGGAAGTCGGTGATCATTCGGGGCGAAGGCGCCGGGGCCGGTTCCAAGGCCCTCGGCTTCAGGGTCACCATCCCGGCGTTCGGGCAATGGAACACCCGGGTCAGCGTGCTCCCGGCGGCAGAGGGCAAACCTTTCAGCCACCCGTCACGGGGTGAGTTGTCACCCAGCGACCGGCGCCGGCAGGAATGGGTGGCCAAGATTCCCGTCCTGCAGATCGGCAACCGTTCCATCCAGCGCACCCTGCGCCGGAGCTATGAAGACCTCGGAGCCCTGCGCATCCAGGACCCGGACCACCCGGAAAGGGTGGTGGTGGCCGCGGGAGCTCCGTGGTTCATGACGTTGTTCGGCAGGGACTCCTTGTGGGCCTCGGAGATGGCGTTGCCGGTGGATCCTTCCCTCGCTCTGGGCACGCTCCGCACGTTGGCCGACCGGCAGGGAAAAGAAGTAAATACAGACACGGAAGAGGAACCCGGGAAGATCCTCCACGAGGTCCGCCTGGACGTCAGCAGCGGCCAGGCCTTGCGCGGCAGTTCCGCCTACTACGGCAGCGTCGACGCCACTCCCCTCTTTATGGTTGCGGTGGGGTCCGTGAGCCGCTGGGGCTTCGCCAAGGACACCATCGCCGAACTCCTGCCCAACGCCGACCGCGCCCTCGACTGGATCCGCCACTACGGCGACCGGGACGGCGACGGCTACGTGGAGTACGGCCGCCCCAACCAGCACGGCCTCATCAACCAGGGGTGGAAAGACTCCTGGGACGGCATCAACTTCGCTGACGGTACCCTCGCCGAGGCGCCTATCGCCTTGGCCGAGGTACAGGCGTACGTGCACGGCGCCTACGTGGCGCGCGCCTGGATGGCTTACGACGACGGCGACCTCGCCTTGGCCTCGGAGCTGCGGGAACGCGCTGACCGGCTCAAACAGAAATTCAATGAGGACTTCTGGATGCCGGACAAGGGCTACTACGCTGTTGCCCTCGATAAGGACAAGCGCCAAGTGGATGCCTGCGCTTCGAACATGGGCCATTGCCTGTGGTTCGGGCTCATGGACGAGGACAAGGTTCCCTCGGTCGTGGAGCACCTGATGTCTCCGAAGATGTTCAGCGGTTGGGGCGTGCGGACCCTGGCCACGGACATGGCCGCCTATAACCCGGCCAGCTACCACAACGGCTCAGTGTGGCCGCACGACAATGCGATCATCATGTCCGGGCTCCTGCGCTACGGCTACATCGAAGAAGCACAGAGGATCGGCACGGCACTCCTGGAAGCCGCGGAGTATTCGGACGGCAGGCTTCCCGAGCTTTTCTGCGGCTTCGACCGGGCCAGGTTCACCGAGCCGGTGCCCTACCCCACCGCCTGTTCACCCCAAGCCTGGGCCGCGACCACGCCTATCCACGTAGTGACCAGCCTGATGCGGTACGACACCCACATTTCGTTGGGCGGCATATGGCTGGATCCGGTCCTGCCACCCGACTTCGGGGATGTCCACATCAGCAACGCCCCCATGGGGGATGCGCGGATCACGATCGATGCTTCAGGCACCGACGCCACGGTCCGCGGCATCCCCGAGGGCCTCACTGTCTATCGCGGACAACGCCCCTGGATGTCCGAATTGGTTGAGCAGCCGCAACTGTGGCGGCCGGGCACGCTGCATCGCCCCGGTGATGCGGCAAACCGGGGCGATGCACCCGCCTAGCTTGAGGAGACAAGCCCTCTAAGCGTCGATCACCATATCCGTCTTGGCCGTGGAACAGCAGGGCAGGAACTTGCCCGCATCGATTTCGCGTTTCCGGATCCCGCCCTGGTGGTTCATGTCGATGTCGCCCGACAACTTGACCACCTTGCAAGAACCGCACATTCCTTCCTTGCAGTTGGCGCCGATCCTGACACCCGCACGCTGGGCCACCTCGAGGATGGGCTCCGTGGGGTCGATCCGCACGTTGATGCCGGTGCGCATGAAGGACAACGTGAGGCTCCCGGTCCCCACCGTGTTGAAGCTCGAAGCATCGGGAGTCTCCGCTTCAGCCTCCGGCGAGGTGCCCGAACCGCCGTCGTTGGCTTCCGCACCGGACGTCGCGTCGGCGTCGACCGCTTCGAGCGGCAGGCCCGTGGCTTCCAAGGTGCCGTCTGCGTCGTACCTCGGCTCGTAGAGACCGAAAGCCGCAGGCTGGCTCTCGAAGTAATCCTCGGCGGAGTCGGCGATTTCCTCGGCAATTTCTTCTGCGATGTCCGTGGCGAGGGCCACTTCGGCCGCATATTCAAGGAGCGTCTGGCGGTCACCGGAGAAAAACTCCATGTAGATGGAGGTGTCGTCGACGCCGACCTTCTTCAGGAGCTCCGTGGCGTTGTTCAGGTAGCCCTCGGGACCACAGGCGTAGACCTGGCGTCCGTTGGCGTCAGGGGCCACCTCGTCAATCATGGCCGAGGTCAGCCGTCCGGTGAGGCCGTCCCAACCATCGGGCTTGCTGCGGTCACCCAGGGAGTAGAAGACCCGGATCCGCGAGTCCACGGAAGCGATGTAGGCGAGCTCCCGGTGGAAGGCGAAGCCGCCCGCTTCCGCACCGTGGTAGAGCACCACGACATCCGCGTGTCCCGGCAGGGAATGGATGGTCCGCACCATGGACATGATGGGCGTGATGCCGGCCCCGGCTGCGAGCAGCAGGTAACGGGCGCGCCGGTCCGCATCCGGCAAGTGGAAGGCGCCGACCGGCCCGAGCATCTCCAGCACAGTGCCCGGCTGGACGTTCTCATGCACCCACGGAGAGACCAGGCCGCCGGCGTCGCGCTTGACGCTGATGCTGAAGGTCCACGGCTCGGTAGGCGAACTGGACAGCGAATAGCTGCGGTCCACAGGCTCGTGTTCCCCGCCGTTCACGGGGAACGCGATGTTGACGTACTGCCCGGCACGGAACGCAAGGGGTGCGCCGTCGCAGCGTCGGAACACGAACGTCATGAGGCCGCCCGCTTCCGGGATGGTCTCCACGCATTCGGCCGTGAACTCCTGGGGGTGCCAGGGACCCAAGGCGCGGGCTGCCCGGGCGGGGGTGTCGCTGCTGCCCATAACCCTGTTCCACGGCATCTCGAGTCCGCGGATGCGCTGTGGCTCCTGGACGGCCGTTTCGGTGAGGAGTTCCGTCATGCCAAGTGCTCCTGGACGCGCTGCACGTACCAGTTGATGAAGGCCTCAACCTGGTACTCGCTCTTCATGTACGGGCCGGGTTCGTAGGCGGGGCTGCCTGCACCCGTCTGGCACAGCTCAACGAAGGCCTTGTCCTGGAGGTTGGTCTGCTTCCAGGTGTAGGTGAGCTTGTCCAGATCGTAGTCCACGCCTTCCACGGCGTCGTCGGCAACCAGCCACGTGGTGCGGACCAGGGACTGGTGTTCGTTGATGGGGAAGACGCCGAAGGTGATGACGTGGTCGCCCAGGAAGTGGAACCAGCTGTTGGGCTGCAGGTGCATCGAGCAACGGCCCAGGCGGAAGTCGGGCAGGTCGCCGAGCAGCTTCTTGGAAAGGCGGCGTCCGTCGGCCGAGAACGATTCGCCTTCGCCGTCGAGGGATTCGCGGGAGATGCGGATACCTGCAATGCGGGTGTCCAGCTCTTCCACCACCTCATAGGGCAGGCCGTAGCGGCGGCAACGCTCTTCGAGGGAGGCCTGGGCTTCCTTGTTGCGGTCCCAGACGTCTTCGAGGTGGGTGGGGATAAGGCCCTCGGTCAGGCCCCAGGTGGGGAACAGGGAGCAGGCAAGTTCCGGGTGGCCGTCACAGTGGTAGCACTCACGGTTGTTCTCCATGACGAGCTTCCAGTTGCCCTCTTCGATGATGTTCTGCTGGTAGGCAATCTTCGTCTTGAACAGATCGTGCGGCGCCAGGTAGGGCTCAAAGATCTTGGAGGTCTCATCAAAGTCTGTTGGCGGCTCGTCGGCGATGCAGACGAAGATGAGTCCGGCAACCTCGCGGCTGTGGGCGCGCTTAAGCGCGAAGCAGTTCTTGTCGAACTTGGCCTCGCCGGGAGCGGAAGCGTGGATCAGGTTGCCCTCGGGCGAATAGGTCCAGGAGTGGTAGCCGCAGACCAGGTTTCCGGTGGAACCAGCCGACTCCGTCAGGACGCGCGCACCGCGGTGGCGGCACACGTTGTGCAGGACGTTGACTTCGCCGTCATCGTTGCGGAGAACGATCAACGAGTAGGGTCCGTAGTCCACGGTGATGTAGTCGCCCGGCTCGGGCAGTTCGGCAACGCTGCCCGCGTAGATCCAGTGCTGGCCGAAGATGGCCTCCATGTCCACCTTGAAGATGGTCGGGTCCGTGTAGAACGGGGCATCAAGGGAATAGCCCGTGCGGCGGAACTCAAACAACGCGCTGATTTCAGCCAGCTGATCGGCAGGCAATGATGAAACGATCTTTCCGCGTGATGCAGGAGCGACGTTCACTGGAGCAGTCATGGGTTTCCTCCCGGGAGGCTGGGTCATTAAGTAGTTCATGGGGACCGCGGTGCGTCATCGCAACCGCCTTTGTCGAAGTCTTCGTAGTACGAGATTAGGGACGATTGAACTGCAACAAAAGCGCAATATTTAGGAGATAACCGTGCACTATCTGTGCATGATTGATTCATGATCGATCCGCGCCTCCACACCCTTCGCGTCTTTGCCCGCTGCGGCACCGTGGGGGCTACTGCCGAACTCACCGGCTACTCCCCTTCCGCCGTCTCCGCACAGCTGCGGGAGCTCCAGCGCGTACTGGGAATGCAGCTCCTAACGAAGGACGGCCGCGGAGTGCGCCTCACCGCCACAGGCCGCTTCCTGGTTGCCGGTTCGGATGGCCTGGTTGCCGAGTGGGAAAGCCTGCGTGCCGCCGCCATGGCCGCCGGCGACCAGGTCCAGGCCCATTTTGGGCTCGGGGGGTTTTCGACGGCGGCAGCCCAGTTACTGGCGCCCCTCGCCGCGACATTGCGCTCGACGCGGCCGCTGTTGGAAGTCCAGGTACTCGAGGCAGACCCGTCGCGTTGCTTCGATTTGCTCGTGGCCGAACGGATCGACCTGGCCGTAATCGTCGCCATGCAATCCGATAGCTACGGGGAGGACGATCCGCGCTTCGAGCAAACGTTCCTGTTGGACGACCCCTTGGACGTCATCATTCCCGGCGACCATCCGTTGGCCTCCCGGGAAACAGTCACTTTGGAAGAACTGGCATCGGAGCCGTGGATCACCGAAACTGCCGGATCCACCTACCACGCACTGTTTACCGCCGCCTTCACCGCAGTGGGAGTCACGCCGCGGATAGCCCATGAAGCCGTTGAATGGGAGACACAGATCGCTTTTGTGGGGGCGGGCCTGGGCGTCGGCCTGCTTCCGCGGCTGGCACCCCTGCACAACGCGGAGAACGTCGTTCGACTGCGCATCACGGGCAAGGGAAAACCGGCCCGCCGGATTGTGGCAGCGGCGCGACGGGGCAGCATCGGCTCGCCCTTGATCAAGGAATCCTTGGAGATCCTTCAGGGCACGGCGCAACGGCTCCTTAAGACCAGGCTGGAAGACGAGTCCTGAGCGGTTGCAGACGACGGCGGCCTGTGGTCCGGCAGCGTGCGTTAAAGGGGCCCGCCCTCGGGCGGCCGCTGCTTTACCAGCCGCGTTCGGCCAGGCGGTGGGGTTCGGGGATTTCGTCGACGTTGATGCCGACCATCGCTTCGCCGAGGCCGCGGGAGACTTTCGCGATCACGTCGGGGTCATCGTGGAACGTGGTGGCCTTCACGACGGCGGCGGCACGCTGGGCCGGGTTGCCGGACTTGAAGATACCCGAACCAACGAACACGCCGTCAGCGCCTAGCTGCATCATCATCGCAGCATCAGCCGGGGTCGCGATGCCGCCGGCGGTGAACAGCACCACCGGGAGCTTGCCCGTGGCAGCAACTTCCTTGACCAGCTCGTACGGGGCCTGCAGTTCCTTCGCAGCAACGTACAGTTCGTCCTCGGGCAGGGAGGAGAGCTTCGCGATCTCGGCACGGATCTTGCGCATGTGACCGGTGGCGTTGGAAACATCCCCGGTGCCGGCCTCGCCCTTGGAACGGATCATCGCCGCGCCCTCGTTGATCCGGCGCAGGGCCTCACCCAGGTTGGTGGCACCGCACACGAACGGGACGGTGAAGTTCCACTTATCGATGTGGTTGATGTAATCGGCCGGGGTCAGGACCTCGGACTCGTCAATGTAATCCACACCCAGGGACTGCAGGACCTGCGCTTCGACGAAGTGGCCGATGCGGGCCTTGGCCATCACCGGGATGGACACCGCGGCAATGATCTGATCGATCATGTCCGGATCGGACATACGGGACACGCCACCCTGGGCGCGGATATCGGCAGGAACACGCTCAAGGGCCATCACGGCGACGGCGCCGGCGTCCTCGGCGATGCGGGCCTGCTCGACGTTAACGACGTCCATGATGACGCCGCCCTTGAGCATCTCAGCCATACCCCGCTTAACGCGGCCTGTGCCGGTCAGGGGAATGTTGTCGAAAGGGAGCGGTCTTATGTTCACGCGATACTCCAAGGGGAATGAAGCCTGCATGCCTACGCAGGCGCCGGTATCCACTCACCGGCAGAGCGCCGACGTCGCGTGATATCCGATAGATATATTAGCTAGGTCCCAAGTATGCAAGGAGGAAATCGCACGCGTCAACAAGGCGCTTTGCGGCCGGGCGGACAACCCGTTCACGTCAGGCTGCAAACAACGCCTCACGCACCGCCTGCTCGAATTCACTCACGTGCGTCCGCGCCAACTCTGCCGCCTTGTGCTCGTCGCCGTCGATCACTGCCTGCAGTAGATCCACGTGCTCATGCACGTGCCGCTCAAGGTTGGGCAGCCGGTCCAGCACCATGCACCAAATCCGCGTGGCCAGGTTGTCGTAGCGGATCAGGACGTCTTCCAGGTGCGGATTGGCTGCCGCAGCGTAGATGCCCTGGTGCACGCGGGCATCCAGCTTCAAGGTCTCCACCACGGAGGCGGCCTTGATGTCGAAGGCTTCAACTTCCCGGACAACTTGGCGCAGGTAATCCCTGCTCGCGGGGGTAGCCACGCGGGCCGCCCGCGCTGCGGCGACCGGCTCCAACTGCACCCGGATCTCGGAAATGAACGCAAGGTCCGTGACCTCCACCCGGGTGGCGAAAGTGCCGCGTCGCGGGTACGTCACCACCAGGCGATCAAGCTCCAGCCGCTTCAGGGCCTCGCGCACCGGCGTGCGCCCGATGCCGAGCTCCTTGGCCAGCTGGTCATCATTGAGGAGGTCGCCCGGCTTGATGTCCAGCGTCAGGAGGCGGTCGCGCACGCTTTCGTAAGCGATGTCCGCAAGCGACTTCCTGCCTGCGTCTTCTACAGTCGCCAAGGTTTGAATTGCCACAGTGCCGAGCTCCTTCCACAGTTCCGAAAAAACCTATTGACCTCGTTCCAAGGTCCAGTATACGCTGAATCCAATCCTAATATATCAGTACGTAATTCAGGAATATATCTAGGGAATTACCTAAGGAGGACATATGACCCTCGTGGCTTCAGACTCTCACCTCAGCACCCTTCCGGCGGAACGCGGGCAGCTCAAGGACGAGCAAGCGCAGAAGTTCGTACTCACACTGTCGTGCGTCGAACAGCCCGGAATCGTGCATGCGGTCACCACGTTCCTGTTCGAGCGCGGCTTCAACATCGAAGAGCACCAGCAGTTCGATGACAGCCTTCGCCAGACGCTGCACCTGCGCACTGCGTTCTCCGGCCCGCAGAGCTACTCACCGGAGCAGCTTGAAGAAGAGTTCCGCTCCATCGCAGAGCGCTTCGACATGAAGTTCAGCTTCCATGACCAGACCAAACAGCGCGTCCTGGTGATGGTCTCCAAGTTCGGCCACTGCCTGAACGACCTCATCTTCCGTTGGCGCGGAGGCAGCCTCGGCGGCGAGCTGGTGGCTGTTGTTTCCAACCACGAGACCCACCGTGCCATGGCGGAGGCAGCCGGCCTGCCCTTCATCCACGTTCCGGTCACCCCGGACACCAAGGCCGAGGCCGAGGCGCGGCTGCTGGAACTGGTGGAGGAATACGAGGCTGACCTCGTGGTCCTTGCCCGCTACATGCAGGTCCTGTCAGATGACTTGTGCCGCAAGTTGGAAGGCCGTGCGATCAACATCCACCACTCCTTCCTCCCCGGCTTCAAGGGCGCACGCCCCTACCACCAGGCCTACGACCGTGGCGTGAAGCAGGTAGGCGCTACGGCACACTACGTCACCGCAGACCTGGACGAGGGCCCGATCATCGAGCAGGAAGTCATCCGGGTGGACCACAGCTACGGCCCCACGGCACTTTCCACCGTGGGCCAGGACGCGGAAGCGCTCGCACTTTCCCGCGCCGTCCGCTGGCACTGCGAACACCGCGTGCTTCTGGACCGGACCAGCACGGTCGTCTTCCGCTAACCAGCCCGCCCACGCCCGAATTACAGCAGGAGAAAACTTTCATGGCATCGACGCCCCGCATTGTCATCATCGGAGCCGGCATCGTCGGCACCAACCTCGCCGACGAACTCGTCCAACGCGGCTGGAACAACATCACGGTCCTGGACCAGGGTCCGCTCAACATGCCCGGAGGCTCCACCTCGCATGCTCCGGGCCTGGTCTTCCAGACCAACCCGTCAAAGAGCATGGCACTCTTCGCCAAGTACACGGTGGAGAAACTGCTGTCCCTGACCGAAGATGGCCAGAGCTGCTTCAACCAGGTAGGCGGCCTTGAAGTAGCCACCACGGAAACCCGTCTTGCCGACCTCAAGCGCAAGCTTGGCTACGCGCAGTCCTGGGGCATTGAGGGCCGCATCCTCTCCCCCGAGGAATGCAAGGAGCTCTACCCGCTGATCAACCAGGACGACATCCTGGGCGGCCTCCATGTTCCCTCCGATGGCCTCGCCTTGGCCGCCCGTGCCGTCCAGTTGCTCATCAAGCGCACCGAAGCTGCCGGCGTGAAGTACCTCGGCAACACGGAAGTGACCGGCATTGAACAGTCCGGCCACCGCGTCACAGGCGTCCAGACCGCCGACGGCGTGATCCAGGCCGACATCGTCGTCTCCTGCGCAGGCTTCTGGGGCGCCAAGATCGGCGAGATGATCGGCATGGCAGTTCCGCTGCTCCCCCTGGCCCACCAGTACGTCAAGACCACCCCGGTTCCCGCCCAGAAGGGCAAGAACGAACTGCCCAACGGTGCACAGCTGCCGATCCTCCGTCATCAGGACCAGGACCTCTACTACCGCGAGCACGGCGAGCGCTACGGCATCGGTTCCTACGCCCACAAGCCCATGCCCGTGGACCTGGACGAACTCGGCAAGTACGAGCCCTCCAGCATCAGCGAACACAACATGCCTTCCCGCCTCGACTTCACCCTTGAGGACTTCCTGCCGGCGTGGGAAGCAACCAAGCAGATCCTTCCGGCCCTGCGTGAAAGCGAAATCGAAGACGGCTTCAACGGCATCTTCTCCTTCACCCCGGACGGCGGTTCCCTGGTGGGCGAGTCCAAGGAACTGGACGGCTTCTACGTGGCTGAGGCCGTGTGGGTCACCCACTCCGCAGGCATCGCCCGCGCCGTTGCCGAGGTCCTGGTTGACGGCAAGTCGCAGATCGACCTGGGCGACTGTGACATCCACCGCTTCGAGGAAGTCCAGCTCACCCCCGAGTACGTCAGCGAAACCTCGCAGCAGAACTTCGTGGAGATCTACGACGTCCTGCACCCGCTCCAGCCCAAGCTTTCTCCGCGCAACCTCCGCGTCAGCCCTTTCCACGCCCGCCACAAGCAACTGGGCGGCTACTTCCTGGAAGGTGCCGGCTGGGAGCGTCCTTACTGGTTCGAGGCCAATGCCGAACTGCTGAAGGAAATGCCGGACGAGTGGCAGCCGCCGGCCCGCGATGCCTGGTCCGGAATGTTCAGCTCCCCGATCGCGGCTGCTGAAGCCTGGAAGACCCGTACGGCAGTGGCCATGTACGACATGACGCCGCTCAAGCGCCTGGAAGTTTCCGGCCCCGGCGCCTTGAAGCTGCTCCAGGAACTCACTACCGGCGATCTCGCCAAGAAGCCCGGAGCAGTTACCTACACCCTCCTGCTGGACCACGCCGGCGGCATCCGAAGCGACATCACCGTTGCACGCCTGGATGAGAACACCTTCCAGCTGGGCGCCAACGGCAACATCGACACCGCCTACTTTGAGCGTGCTGCCCGCCAGCAGACGGAGAACGGCGGCGCGGGCGACTGGGTGCAGGTCCGCGACACCACCGGCGGCACTTGCTGCATCGGCCTGTGGGGTCCGCTGGCCCGCGACCTGGTCAGCACCATCAGCAGCGACGACTTCTCCAACGACGGCCTGCGCTACTTCCGCGCCAAGGACGTGGTGATCGGTGGCGTTCCCGTCACGGCAATGCGACTGTCCTACGTTGGCGAACTCGGTTGGGAGCTCTACACGAGCGCGGACAACGGCCAGCGCCTGTGGGATGCGCTGTGGAAGGCCGGCCAGCCGTTCGGCGTCATCGCCGCGGGCCGCGCCGCCTTCAGCTCGCTGCGCCTCGAGAAGGGTTACCGTTCGTGGGGCACGGACATGACCACGGAGCACGACCCCTTCGAGGCCGGCCTCGGCTTCGCGGTCAAGATGGCCAAGGAGAACTTCGTCGGGAAGGCAGCCCTGGAGGGCCGCAGCGAGGAAAGCTCCGCCCGCCGCCTGCGCTGCTTGACGGTCGACGACGGCCGCAGCTTGGTGCTGGGCAAGGAACCGGTGTTCTACAAGAACCAGCCGGTGGGTTACGTCACCAGCGCGGCGTTCGGCTACACGGTTCGCAAGCCGATCGCGTACGCGTACCTCCCGTCCGCAGTGTCCTTGGGTGATTCGGTGGAGATCGAGTACTTCGGCCGCCGCATCCAGGCGACCGTCACCGAGGATCCGCTGTACGACCCCAGCATGAGCCGGCTCCGGGGCTAGTCCCCCGCCGCACCCGCGGCTTCCAAGACACGCGGCCCGGACCCTATCCCTCGCAACCGGGTCCGGGCCGCTGTCTGTCCCCTTTCTTTCTCCAGCCCAGGAAGACACATGATCAGCTCAGAAACAGTCAACGATTATTTGGCCAGGCTCGCCGCCCGCCAACCCACACCGGGCGGCGGAGCGGCTGCGGCGTTGCATGCTGCCCAAGGTGCCGCACTGGTGGCCATGGTGGCCCGTTACACCACGGGTGAGAAGTACGCGGAGCATGCAGGACTGGTTGCCCGTATCACCAACAGCGCCGATCACCACCGCACCGAAGCGCTCCGGCTGGCCGATGCCGACGAACACGCCTTCCAAGGGGTCATCGATTCCTACAAGCTTCCTTCCGACACCCCGGAGCTCAAGACCGCGAAGAAAGCGGCGATCGACGCTGCCCTGGTCCAGGCCGCGCAAACGCCCGCCCAGCTCATCAAGCTTGCCGGCGAGATCGTGGACCTCGCCACGGAACTTTTCGAAGCGGCCAACCCGAACGTCATCAGCGACGTCGCCGCTGCCGCCGACGCAGCCCGGGCGGCTGCCACCACCGCACGCATCAACATCGACATCAACCTTGTGGCCATCAAGGACGATGCCACCCGGACCCGCCTTGCCGGGCAGACCGACGGGCTGGAAGAGAAGGTGGTCCTCGCCGCTGACACCCTGTCCCGCCGCGTCCGCGAAAGGATCCTCGCATGAGTGCAGAAGTGCTGTCCGGCAAGGGGCTTGCAGGCCTCATCCGGCAACGCGCCCAGGAAGAGGCCCACGCCCTGGATAGCCAGGGAGTCCGTCCCACGGTGGCCGTCGTGGTCGCTACCGACGACGAATCAACCCACTGGTACGTCCGGTCGATCGAACGCGCCGCGGAACGTGCAGGGATCGACTGCCGGATTGTGGACCTCGGCCACGACGCCACCGAACAGGTCCTGGCCGCCGTGCTCCGTGACCTCAGCGCGGAGGCCTCGGTGCATGGCATCATCCTCCAGACTCCCCTGCCTTCGGGTGTCCGTGCGGACAGCCTGGTCGGGCTCATCGCCCCTGAAAAGGACATCGACGGCGCCAACCCGCTGAGCCTCGGCCGCCTTGCCGTGGGGCAGCCGGCCTTCGCGCCCGCAACAGCGCGGGCCGTCGTCGAGCTTCTGGACCACTTCGAGGTTCCGACGGCGGGACGCAACGTGGTCGTCGTCGGACGTTCTGCCGTGGTGGGCAAGCCGTTGTCGCTGCTGCTGCTCGCCAAGGATGCCACCGTCACCGTCTGCCACTCCCGCTCAGGTGCGCTGGAGCCGTTCACGCGGCCCGCCGACGTCGTGGTGGTGGCCGCCGGCCGCACCGGGCTGCTGACCGGCAGCCACGTGACGGAAAAGACCGTGGTGGTGGACGTCGGCACGAATGTCCTGCCCGACGGTTCCCTGGTGGGCGATGTGGACGAGGCGAGCGTCAGCGGCGTCGCAGCGGCCTTGACGCCTGTTCCGGGTGGCGTAGGCTCGGTGACCACGGCATTGTTGCTGCTGCACACCACCGAAGCCGCCCGTCGGCAGGCACGTGTTACCGGCGGCACCGTACCCGCCGTCCAGCCTGTACCTGCCGGCGCCGCCTGACCATTTCCTGATCTGGAGGGAAGATCACATGGCTTCCAAAGCCCCCCGTGAAAACATCGACGAGTCGAAGCTGACCGTCACCAAACCCAAGACCAAGGCCGTTGGTATTCCGGCCGTTGCCAATGCCTTGAAGATCTCGTTCGAGCAGATGGGACCGATCCGCAGCGCGCAGACGCTGATGGCTGTGAACCAGCTGGATGGTTTCGACTGCATGGGATGCGCCTGGCCGGAGCACGAGAAGCGCAACGCGGCGGAGTTTTGCGAAAACGGGGCCAAGGCAGTGGCTGAGGAAGCCACCCGGCGCAGGGTCACGCCCGAATTCTTCGCCAAGCACTCCGTCGCTGAGCTGAAGACCCGCGACGACTACTGGCTGGGACAACAGGGACGCCTGACCCACCCCATGGTCCTGGAAGAAGGCGCCACCCATTACAAGCCCATCAGCTGGGACGACGCCTACGACCTGATGGCCGAGGAACTCCGCGGCATGGACAACCCGGACGAAGCGGTGTTTTACACCTCGGGCCGGACCTCCAACGAAGCGGCGTTCGTCTACCAGCTCCTGGTCCGCGGCCTGGGCACCAACAACCTGCCGGACTGTTCCAACATGTGCCACGAATCGTCCGGCTCCGCCCTCGTGGAGACAATCGGCATCGGCAAGGGCTCCGTGAGCCTAGCCGACCTGGAAACAGCGTCGCTGATCTTCGTCGCGGGCCAGAACCCGGGCACCAACCACCCGCGCATGCTCAGCGCGCTGGAAAAGGCCAAGAAGAACGGAGCGATCATTGTCTCCGTCAACCCGCTTCCCGAAGCCGGGTTGCTGCACTTTGAAAACCCGCAGCATGTCAAGGGCGTCGTTTCCGGCACCAAGCTCACCGACGACTTCCTGCAGATCCGCGCGGGCGGCGATCAGGCCCTCTTCCAGGGTCTCGGCAAATACCTCCTCGAAGCCGAAGCGGGAGGCCGCGCAACTCCCGGCCTGGACACCGTGCTGGACCACGATTTCATCAACAACTACACGGTGGGCATCGACGAATACCTGCGCTACCTCGAGAAGGTTGAGTGGGACGACATCGTCGAAGCGACCGGCCTGCCCCTGGAGCAAATCCGGGCCACCGGCGAACGGCTCCTCGCCTCCAACGCCACGATCGTTTGCTGGGCCATGGGGCTGACACAGCACAAGCACTCCGTGCCCACCCTGCGGGACGTGGTGAACGTCCTGCTGCTCCAAGGCAACATCGGCAAGCCGGGCGCCGGCGTTTGCCCCGTTCGAGGGCACTCGAACGTCCAAGGCGACCGGACCATGGGCATTTTCGAGAAGATGCCGGAGAAGTTCCACGACCGCCTGGACCATGAGTTCGAGTTCCTTTCACCGCGCGCTCACGGTTACGACACCGTCGCGGCCATCAGGGCCATGCGCGATGGCAAGGTCCGGTTCTTCATGGGCATGGGAGGTAACTTCGTCCGCGCAGCCCCGGATTCACAGGTAACAGAGGACGCGCTGGCCAACACGGCGTTGACCGTCCAGATCTCCACCAAGCTGAACCACTCCCACCTGTCCACCGGGCGCCGCGCACTCATCCTGCCTACGCTGGGCCGGACGGAGAAGGACACGCAGGTGACGGGCGACCAGCGGGTCACAGTGGAAGATTCCATGAGCGCAGTGCATGCCTCCCGTGGACGGCTGAAGCCCGCCAGCGAGCACCTGCACTCCGAGGTGGCGATCGTCTGCAACCTTGCGCACCGCCTGTTCACCGATGCCCAAGGCCACCCGCTGCCGGGCGCACCCCGCGCGGCATGGCTCTCCATGAGGGACGACTACACCCTGATCCGGAAGCACATCGAAGGCGTGATTGACGGCTTCGAGAACTTCGAGGACCGCATCCAGCACCCCGGCGGCTTCGTGCTGCCGCACCCGCCCCGCGATGCCAGGAAGTTCGATACTGCCTCGGGCAAGGCCCACTTCACGGGAAACGAGTTGGAATACATCAAGATTCCGGCCGGCCGCCTGGTCCTGCAGACCCTCCGCTCGCATGACCAGTACAACACCACCATCTACGGCAAGGACGACCGCTACCGTGGCATCCACGGCGGCCGCCGGGTGGTCCTCATCAACGAAGCCGACATCAGGGAACTCGGCTTCGCGGACGGGGACATGGTGAACCTGATTTCCGAGTTCGACGGGGTCGATCGACTCGCGGAGAACTTCCGCATCGTTTCCTACTCAACGCCCAAGGGTTGCGCCGCCGCTTACTACCCGGAAACCAACGTTCTGGTTCCCTTGGACTCGGTGGCCGACACCAGCGGCACGCCCACGTCAAAGTCGGTCATCATCAGGCTCGAAAGGAGTTAGGAAAAGCTGTACATGCTGTGACCACTGTCATAGTATGTGACTGATATATCTTTTGGATTAGAAAAAGATATCACCGGACTTTCCGTACCTCGCCCGTGCCACCAGACATGAATCAAAGGAGAAGCATTGTCTGATATCACCCAAGCCCACGCTGAGGCCGTTTAGTGATCGGCGCAATCGGCGTCAGCGGCAGCACTGTGGAAAACGACCACACGGTAGCTTCCGCCGCCGCTGCCCTCCAACTCCAAGGCGTCGCCTAGCCGGCCCTGTAGTAGTCCAATTGCCCGTGAACGGTGCTTCGGTGGCCTGAAACCTGGGGAGGTATTCCTCATCGAAGCATCGCTTTCGGGCAGTTGGACCCCATAGTTCCCGCAACACCAACTGTCCAAGGAGTGTTCATGTCAGGAAACAGAGCAGTCGCCTACAAGGAACCCGGCGTCGTTGAAATCATCGACACCGAGTACCCGACGTTCGAACTCAAGGACGGACCGGGCGTCAACCCGGCCAACGTCGGCAGGAAGGTGCCCCACGGCGTCATCCTGCGCACCGTGACCACCAACATCTGCGGATCGGACCAGCACATGGTCCGTGGCCGCACCACGGCGCCGAAGAACCTGGTGCTGGGCCACGAAATCACCGGTGAAGTGGTTGAAGTGGGACCCGACGTCGAGTTCATCAAGGTGGGCGACATCGTTTCGGTGCCGTTCAACATTTCCTGTGGCCGTTGCCGGAACTGCAAGGAACGGAAAACCGGCATCTGCCTCAACGTCAACCCGGACCGCCCCGGCAGCGCCTACGGCTACGTGGACATGGGCGGCTGGGTGGGAGGCCAGGCAGAATACGTCCTGGTCCCCTACGCGGACTGGAACCTGCTGCGCTTCCCGGACCGTGACCAGGCCCTTGAGAAGATCATGGACCTCACCATGCTCTCGGACATCTTTCCCACCGGCTTCCACGGTGCCGTCACCGCGGGCGTGGGCGTTGGCTCCACCGTGTATGTTGCAGGTGCCGGTCCGGTGGGCATCGCTGCTGCCGTCGGCGCCCAACTGCTCGGTGCCGCCGTCGTGATTGTGGGCGACATGAACGAAGAGCGCCTGGCGCAGGCGCGCTCCTTCGGGTGCGAAACCGTCAACGTCTCCCAAGGCGATCCCAAGGACCAGATCGAGCAAATTCTCGGCGTTCCTGAAGTCGATTCCGGCATTGACGCCGTGGGCTTCGAGGCCCGCGGACACGGCAAGGACGCCTCGCACGAGGCTCCGGCCACGGTGCTGAACTCGCTCATGGACATCACGACGGCCGGCGGCGCCCTCGGTATCCCGGGCTTGTACGTCACCGGCGATCCCGGCGGAATCGACGAGGCAGCCAAGCACGGCTCCCTGTCCTTGTCCCTGGGCACCGGTTGGGCCAAGTCCCTGTCCTTCACCACGGGCCAGTGCCCGGTCATGAAGTACAACCGCCAGCTCATGATGGCCATCCTGCATGACAAGGTACAGATCGCCAAGGCAGTCAACGCCAAGGCCATCCCGCTCGAAGACGCACCCCGCGGCTACGCCGAATTCGACGCCGGTGCAGCAACAAAGTTCGTACTGAACCCCAACGGCTACGTAAAGGCCTAGCACCAGTACGTCAGCCCGGATACCGGGGGCGGCACGGCACAACGGGAAGGCCGGCCGCCCCCGGCGTCCGTTTTTAAGGCATTTTTTAACGGTTTTGGCAGTTGTCAGGCAACGACTTTCAGGGAGTCGTCAGGCACCGCCCTTGATCCAACCCAGGAGATGGAGATCCATGCTTGTCCGGGAAGTCTCCGACGTTTCTACGGCCAACGGGTCCTGCGACAAGAACCACGGAGCTACGTGGTCCGCAGCGCGCCAGGCAGCCTTTGGCTGTGCCCGTCCCCTCGGAGCTGCTTTGGTACCGCTTGCAGAGGCCATCGGGAATGCCCTGGCGTTGGAGGTGAGGGCCCGCCAGGACATTCCGCATTATGCGTCCTCGGCCATGGACGGGTGGGCGGTCAGCGGCTCCGGCCCCTGGATTCTGGTTGAGCGCGGCACCCGGCTTGAACGCGGCACCCGGCTATTCCCGGGCGAGGCAAGCACAATTGCCACAGGTGGCGTTGTCCCCGAGGGCGCAACGTCCATCCTCCGGAAGGAAAGCGGAATGCTGACCGGGGACGCCCCAGGCGCCCGGAATCTCGTCCTCATTCCCGAAGCGAAACCGGGTGAGGTATCTGCCGGCCGCCACATCCGTCCGGCTGGTGAAGAAGCAGCCGCCGGTGATGTCCTCATTCCCGCGGGAACCCTTTTGAACCCCGCCCACATTGCCCTCGCCGCCGTAGCAGGCCACGACGAGGTGGCCGTGCAGCGCAAGCCGCTGGTCGCCGTCGTGCTGACCGGCTCGGAAGTGGTCACTTCGGGTGAGCCCGCGCCGGGACAGGTGCGCGATACGTTCGGGCCGCAGCTTGGCGCCGTCATTTCGCGGCTTGGCGGCGTTCCGTCCGGGCAGCGCAGGATCGGCGACTCCTATGAAGAATGGCTGGCCGCCCTGGGCGGTTCAGGCAGCGCGGCTGTTGCAGGCGGCGGCCAACCGGCGGACGTCATTATCACCACAGGCGGCACCGGCAAGTCCGGGACCGATCATTTCCGCACTGTAGTTGAGGCCTTGGGTGGGCGTCTGCTGCTTGACGGGATCGCCATGCGGCCCGGCCACCCCGCCGTGCTGGCCGCGCTCCCGGATGGCCGCTTCATCATCGGACTGCCGGGAAATCCGCTGGCGGCCATGGTTGCCCTCATCACCATCGGCGAACCGTTGCTGGCCGCCCTCGGCAACCGCCAGCCGCCCGACACCGTGATCATGACCTCCGGCGCGGATTTCGAGCCGGATCCCGGCAGGACCCGGCTTGTCCCCTGCACTTTTGTCCACGGCTTGGCCATCCCGGCCTCCCACACCGGCCCCGGCATGATGCGTGGCCTCGCATGGGCGGACGGAATCATGGCGGTGCCGCCCCAGGGGGTCGAGGCCGGCCACGCTGTGCAGGTCATGCCACTGCCGTGGGTCCAACCACCGCAGTTCACGGACAGGCCTGTCACCAACGAACAAAGGCACGCCCCGTGGCACGCATGACTCAACGCCGGAAGATCCACCGTTTCCAACTGGACGGGACCGGCGCCGAACACCCCATCCGGTTCAAGGAAGACGTACTGGCCGCCGAAGAGCCGCTGGAAATCCGTTTGGGCGGCACGTCATTTTCCGTGACCATGAGGACTCCGGGCGACGACTTCGACCTCGTGGCGGGGTTCCTGGTGTCCGAAGGCATCATCCGCCACCAGGCCGAACTCGTGTCCCTGCGCTTCTGCGCGGGCGAACGGGACGGCATCCAAACCTTCAACGTGGTGGAAGCACAGCTCCGACCGGACGTTCCCTTGCCGGACACCATGAGGCACGTCTACACCTCCAGCTCATGCGGCATCTGTGGCACTGATTCCATTGAAGCTGTCCGGAAGACCATCCATTTCGACACATCGCAGGACGCCCTCCAGGTGCCTGTGGACGTGCTCGCCGAACTGCCCGAACGGCTGCGGGACGCACAGGCCGTCTTTGACAGGACCGGCGGAGTCCACGCCGCAGGTCTCTTCAAGGTGGACGGCTCCCGGCCGGAACTGTTGTGCCTGCGTGAAGACGTGGGCCGTCATAACGCGGTGGACAAAGTGGTGGGCTGGGCGCTCAGGCAGGGCCTGCTGCCGTTGTCCGGCCTGGTCCTGCAGGTCTCCGGGCGGGCGTCGTTCGAGCTCGTCCAGAAGGCCGCCCTCGCGGGAATCCCCGTCCTGTCAGCGGTCAGCGCCCCGTCCAGCCTGGCAGTGGAACTCGCGGCCGAAACGGGACTGACCCTGGTGGGCTTCAGCCGTGGACGCAGCCTCAACGTGTACGCCGGCAGGGAACGGGTGGGCCTCCCGCTCCGCACGGGCCTTGAGGAGGCCACCGTGAGTCCCTGATCCCCTAGACCCGGGACGGGCCCCAACGCCGGCCCCGTGACGGGCCAGTCTAGGATGTGACCATGGCCGCACGCAGCAACCCGGACATCGACAATGACGCAGAGACCCAAAGCGGAGGCGTCCAGTCTGTAGACCGCGCGCTCCAAATCCTGGAGATCCTCGCCCGCAAGGGTGATGCCGGCGTCAGCGAGATCGCCGAGGAAATGGGCGTGCACAAGTCCACGGTGTCGCGGCTGGTGGGTTCGCTGGTCACCCGGGAGCTGGTTCGCCAGAACAGCGAACGCGGCAAGTACCAGCTTGGATTCGGCATCCTGCGCCTGGCCTCCTCCATTCCCGGCAGGCTGAGCGTGGTGCACGAGGCCCGCGAAGTCCTGGAAGCCCTCGCCGGCGAGTACAAGGAAACCGTCAATCTTGCCGTGCTGCGTTCCAACTACGCCGTCAACGTGGACCAGGCCATGGGTCCCTCCACCCTGGCCACCTACGACTGGGTTGGCAGCCTCACGCCCCTCCATGCCACGTCCAGCGGGAAGGTGCTCCTGGCTGCGTTGACCGCGGACGAGCGAACCCAGGTCTTCAAAGCAGTGGGCCTGCCTGCCCGCACGCCCCGGACCGTGACCAACCGTGGAGATCTCGAGAAGCAGCTCCACGATGTTGCACGCCAGGGCTACGCGATAGTGCATGAGGAATTCGAAATTGGCCTCACCGCTATTGCCGTGCCTGTCTTCAACCATTTGGGGACCGTCATTGCGGCCGTCAGCATCTCCGGCCCCGCATTCCGCTTCGCTCCCGAAGACCAGCCCGGCCTCATCGAGGGGCTCCGCGAGGCAGGCCTCGCCATCAGCGCCAAGATGGGCTACCGGCACCAGTAATTTCGGCCGTCCGTAACGCCTTTTTGCATAAGTCCAGCTCAAAGCCAACTGGTATATCAATGTGCGTCAAAGAAGCGAAAGTGCTTGACTTTCGGGTGTGACGGGGCGCACTCTGTTGCATAACGCGAATGTTGTTGATTCTTGCGGAACGCTCACCGGCCCCAGTCCGGTAGCAATCCGCCCGTTATCCGGAATCGGTCCCACAACCGGGCCTCGTAGAAACGCAAGCCCATGACTCGCCGAGCAAAGGACCCGCTCATGGCTATAAGCAGTGACACAAAATCCCTGACACCAGAAGAGTTACCGGCAGACAATACGCCGGCTGAAACTCCGGCTGACAAGGAGCCCTCCACCAGGGAAACGCTTGATGAAGTCATCAGCGTTTCCCCCGATGAATCAAACCCCGCAGTCCTCGACCCCGAGGAAGGCACGGCAGAAACCCTCCCCGACTCTGAAGAGTACGAACAGATCCTGGAGGAGCTTCGCAACGCCAAGACCGAGCAGGCCGTCTCAGCCCGCCGGAACCGCAAACTTACCCTCGACAAAGTCACCTTCGGAATCACAGGCGCCATCGCCGTCGCCTTCGTGGTCTGGGGATTTGTTGGCAGGGACAGCCTCTCTGAAACCTCCAAGGGGGCCCTCAACTGGGTCATGGAGTACACGGGATGGCTGTTCATGGTTCTCGCCTCGCTTTTCGTGATCTTCGTGCTGTGGCTTGCCTTGGGCAAGTTCGGCAACATCCCGCTGGGCAAGGACGGCGAGAAGCCCGAGTTCCGCACCATCTCCTGGGTAGCGATGATGTTCGCAGCCGGCATGGGCATCGGGCTCATGTTCTATGGAGTTGCCGAGCCGCTGTTCCACTACATCTCGCCTCCGCCCGGCACGGTGGATGGCCGTACGCCCGATGCCATCCAGACCGCCATGGCCACCTCGATTTTCCACTGGACGCTCCACCCTTGGGCGATGTATGCGGTAGTCGGCATCGCCATGGCCTACGGCACCTACCGCCTTGGCAGGAAGCAACTGGTCTCCGCGGCCTTCACCTCGCTGTTCGGCATCCGGATGGTGGAGGGACCCCTCGGGAAGTTCATCAACATCCTGGCCATCTTTGCCACGCTCTTCGGAACGGCAGCTTCCCTGGGCCTCGGTGCCCTCCAGATCGGCAGCGGCCTGACGTCCAACGGTTGGATGGGCGAAGTCGGCACCCCAGTCCTGGTAGTCATCGTTGCCATCCTGACGTTCTGCTTCGTGGCCTCGGCCGTGTCCGGCATCAGCCGCGGCATCCAGTGGTTGTCCAACATCAACATGGTCCTGGCAGTTGTCCTGGCCTTGATTGTGTTCGTTGCCGGCCCCACGCTCTTCATCCTGAACCTCATTCCCTCCGCCGTAGGCGACTACGCCCGCGACCTGGCCGAGATGTCCTCCCGGACCGAAGCAGTGGGAGATGACGCCCTGCGCAGCTGGATGACCAGCTGGACCATCTTCTACTGGGCCTGGTGGATCTCCTGGACGCCCTTCGTTGGCTTGTTCATCGCCCGCATCAGCCGTGGCCGTACCATCCGCCAGTTCGTCACCGGCGTCCTGCTGGTACCGAGCATCGTCAGCGTCATCTGGTTCTGCATCTTCGGCGGCGCTGCCTTCCACGTCCAGCAGGAAGCAGACAAGGCGGGGACTCCCGGCTTGGTGACAATGGTCGACGGCGCCCCCTCCATCAACTTCGACGGCGCTCTTTTCGATCTGGTCAAGAACCTGGGCATGCCCGAGTGGCTCACTGTGGGTGTCATCGCGCTGGCCATGGTCCTGGTGGCGATCTTCTTCGTCACCGGTGCGGACGCCGCTTCCATCGTCATGGGATCCCTCAGCTCCAACGGTGCCGAACACCCGCGGCGCGGAGTAGTGATCTTCTGGGGAACCCTCACCGGTGCAGTTGCAGCTGTCATGTTGCTTGCCGGCGGTGATGAACCCTCGGAAGCCTTGTCCGGCCTCCAAAGGGTCACCATCGTGGCCGCCCTGCCGTTCATCCTGGTCATGCTGCTGCTTTGCTTCGCGCTCGCCAAGGACCTCAGGCGCGATCCCCTGTCGCTCCGGCGTCGGCTGGCAACCTCCGTGGTGGAGCGGGCCATCCGCACCGGCGTCGAACAGCACCGCGGTGTCCAGTTCGACCTCGTCACCAAGCACGAATGCGCGGAGACCTGCCCGGATTCGGACTGTCCCGGCGGTACGCCTACCGGCAGCATCCCAACCGTTGACAGCACGCCGCGGTCTCCTGAAGACAAGTAGCGAACACTCCCCCAACCACCAGCAGTAAGGTGTCACACCATGACCTCAACCTCCGTGGCCTCCGTGGCCTCCGTGGCTTCAGACGCCTCCGTGGCCTCCGGCGCTTCCCCGGCGCACAGCACCCTCCACGTCATCAAGGATTCCAAGGACCAGGTATCGTTCACCGTTGATTCAGCCAACCCCGTGACGGTGCGCATCGAGCTCAGCGGCGGGTGCCCGTGCGGCTCGGAACACTCACGGCCAGGTTCCTACGTGGACAGCGACCTGGGAAGGTAGGCCGTTGCCCCGGGACATAAGCCCGGGGCCAACATAGAGACAGCAACAGGGCGGGTGCCGGATTTCCGGCACCCGCCCTGTTCATGCGTGGAGGGGTTTACTTGGGCATCAGCACGGAGTCGATCAGGTAGACCGTGGCATTGGCAGTCTGCACGCCACCGCAAATGACGTTGGCGTCATTGACGGTCAGGGCGTCCTTGCTGCCACCCACCGTCACTTCGCCGCCCTGGACGGTCTTGTGGGTTCCCACTACCTGGTCCGGGGTCAGCTGTCCGGGGACAACGTGATACGTGAGGATCTTGCTCAGCAGGGCATCGTCGGTCTTGAGCGTTTCGATCGTAGCGGGGTCAATCTTGGCGAACGCGTCGTCAACGGGAGCAAAGACCGTGAACTCGCTGCCGTTCAGCGTGGAGACGAGATCCACCTTGGGGTTCAACTTGCCGGATACTGCGGCGGTCAGGGTCTTGAGCAGCGGGTTGTTGGAGGCGGCCACGGCAACGGGATCCTGCGCCATTCCCGCAACCGAACCTGCGCCGTCGGGAACCTGGGCGGCGTAGCCGGCGCAACCTGGTCCGACCAGGTTGCTGGCGGGATCCATGGCTGCGCTGGAACCCATCGATTCGCTGGCGGAGGCTGATGGCGACGGTGCCATGGAGGAGGTCTCCGGGGCCGCAGAGGACGAGGGGGAGCTGGAGGTGCTCGAACCACCACAGGCCGTCAGTCCCATGAGGGCGGCTGCGGTGAGGCCAACGAAGGCGAGGGCAGGGCGCTTGGTGGACAACATGTCATTCTCCTTGCTCTGAGGAACCTGGTGCTGGGTCCATTCGGGTGTGGGACACGGGCGGTCCGGCGTCGCTTCCGCTCTTCCGGTTTTGTTTGTGTCTCATCAGCTATTCGGAGGTGATGTCCGGGTGGATGGGTGTGGATTGAAAAAATTTCAAAGGTTACTTTCTTTCACCTGTTTTCCCACGTCAGGTCCGGGCCCGGCGCCCTCTCCCCCATCCCGCCTGACTATGGCTAAATGCCCCATGCCGGTGACAGGATGGGCGGATGGCAATCGAAGTGCGGCCCGCTACGGTGTTCGACGACGTCAAAACCATGGTCGGCCCCAAGAATCCAGGCTCAAACGTGTGCTGGTGCCTGAGTTACCGCATCCCGTCCAAGCTGAACCAGAGCCTCCAGCGGGAAGAGCGCGGCAAGTTCGTGGAAAAACTGGTTGCCGAAGACCCGCCTCCCGGCGTGTTGGCGTACGACGGCGGCGAGGTAGTTGGATGGGCGGCCGTCCACCCGCGTGCGGACACCAGTTTCGCAACGAGCCGGAAGATCCCCCATGTGGACGATTCCGAGGTCTGGTCCGTGTGGTGCATCCGGGTGCGGCCAGGCCACCGGGGCAAGGGAATTTCCCATCACCTGCTTCGCGGCGCCGTCGAGCTGGCCAGAAGTCATGGCGCTCCCGCGATCGAGGGCTACCCCGTGGACAACAGGGGCAGCAAAGTGGACCTCACCATGGCGTACGTCGGCACACGAAGGCTTTTCGAGAAGGCGGGCTTCACGAAGGTCGCTGAAACCACGTCCGTCCTTAACGGCTTCCCGAGGGTCCTGATGCGCCTGAACCTCGACTCCGCCTAACAACCCCGCCCCGCTCACCCCCATCATCCCACCTACCCAACTAGGTCGCATTTGTGCGCGTTTTGCCCGCTCAAAACGCGTGTGGAGTCTCATGACTTAATAGACAGTTCTGTCTCATGACTTCGTAGACACTCTGTCTCAGGACATCGTGGACACTTAGCTTGCGGGTTTGCTGCTATGCATGAGCAAACCCCAACCGGACATCAAGATCCGGCATGCTGTGGCAACGTGGTCCGAGGATTCGCCCAGAGGCGCGGTTACTGCGTTCTGCAGGAAGCACAATGTCTCCCGGGCCTGGTTCTACCGGGTCCGGGCGGCGGCTGCCGAGGTGGGGCCGGTGAAGGCATTGGAGAAAAAGCCCACGATTCCAAGAACCATGCCGGCCCTGACCCCACAGGCGATGATCGAGTTGCTGCTCGGTACCCGGGCGGAACTGCAGGAGAGCGGGCAGGACCACGGTCCGCTTTCTGTCATCGCGAAGCTCTCACGACAAGGCTTCACACCGCCCTCGCGTGCCACCGTGGCCAGGATCTTTTCCCGGGCCGGTGTCGTGATGCCCGAACCGCGGAAGAAGCCTCGAAGCGCCTACAAAAGGTTCGTCTATCCGCAACCCAACGCGTGCTGGCAAATCGACTCGACCGAATGGCAGCTCGCCAGCGGCAAGAAGGTAGCCATCTTCCAACTCATCGATGATCATTCGCGTTTGGCGCTGGCGTCCCTGGTCGCACCCGGCGAAACCAGCGCCGCCGCAATCGCCGTCGTTACCCAGGCCATCGAACGCCACGGAGCACCGCAGAAGTTCCTTTCCGACAACGGCTCGGCACTGAATCCCACCCGCCGCGGCCGCACCGGGGCCCTCGTGGAGTTCCTCAAAGCCAAAGGCATCGAACCGATAACGGGCAAACCCTACAAACCCACCACCCAAGGCAAGAACGAACGCTTCCACCAAACCCTGCACCGATACCTGCACAGGCAACTCCCGGCCCCTTCAATGGCTGCCCTGCAACTGCAGGTCGACGCTTTCGATCTCTACTACAACAACGAACGCGAACATCAAGGCCTACCCGCGGGAACGACGCCCTATGAGGCCTGGAACGCCACCCCGAAAACGCCCCCGCCAACCGTTCCTGAGCAAGTCACGCCCGCAACGGACAGGCAAAGCGCGCACCGAACAGTGAACCGGAACGGGTCCGTGACGATCCTAGGAACCCACTTCAAAATGGGCAAAGAACACACCGGCACCACCGTGCACATCATCTACGACGACACCACCATCATGTTCTTCGGAGCACAAGGCACCGAGATCATCACTCACCCCAGACCTCCGCACGGAACCACCTACGTCGGCAACGGAAAACCCTCAGGAGTCGTCGCAGACCCACAAGGCACCCGCAAGAAACGAACAAAGTACCCGCCCCGCAGAGGCCGACAAACAAAGTCCCAAGACGAAGTGTCCACACAGTCGTGAGACAACAACCGTCCACGAAGTCATGAGACATGAAGTGTCTACAAGGTCATGAGACATGACACCCGCTCAAAACGCGCACTAATGCGACCTAGTTGGGGGCTGAGCGCTGCAACCGTGACGTCATCCTGTGGGCTTCCTCGAGCAGGAGCTTGCCCAGGAACTCCTGGCGGTCGCCCCTGAACCGGGGTTCGATTCCGGTCAGGGAAAGCGCCCACGCCGGACGTCCCTGGGGGTCGAACACAGCGGCGCCCATCCCCCAGCTCCCCTCAAGGACCAGCCCCGGGTTTACCGAATAACCAGCCAACCGGGTCTTCTCCAGGTTCTCCCGAACCACCCCGGCAGGATGTCCGGCCGCAAAGTCGCCGGCGTGCGCTTCCCAGTCCGTGAGCAGCACGTCCTGTTCCTCCTCCGGCAGGAATGCCATGATCGCCGTCCCGGCCGAGGCCACCCCCAGTGGGAACCGCACGCCTTCATGCAAAACGAATGACCGAACAGGGAAGGAACCTTCTTCCCGCAGGACGCACACCGTCTCGTTGCCGCGCCTGATGGAGAAGAACGCGCTCTCCCCCGTCTCGGCCGCGAGCCGCCGCAGGGACGGCCGTGCGATGTCCTCCATGGGAAAACGGGTAGCGGCCACGGACCCAAGCAGGAAAACTTCAGGTCCCAGGACCCATTTTCCGGTGGCTTCCTCGTGTTCCACCAACCCCTCCGCGGCCAGGGACGTCAGCAGCCTGTACGCAGTTGGCCGGGTCAGCCCGGACTCGCGGACCAGCCCTGCCAAGGACATGCCTTCCGGCTTGCGGCCGACGAGCCTTAACAGGGCAGCGACCCGCCCAACCACCTGGGCACCCTGAACGGGAACGGCGGGAACGGTGTGTGCGGCCATGGGGACTCTCCTTGAGATTTCGTCCACATTATGGACAGCTTTCAGTCTAGCGTCCACAGCGTGAGGTGCTCAAGCTTCCGGCTATTGCCACATAAAGGCACCGCTCCTAGGCTCGAAAGCCACAACGCTAACGTCCACAAAGTGGATCACCCACTCAAAGAGGAGTCCGGAATGTCCAAGATCCATCCCGACGCGCCCCAAGCGCTGCAGGACCTTTTGACGGACGGCATGACAATCGCCGTCGGCGGCTTTGGCCTCAGCGGTATCCCGGCGGACCTTATCGGGGCCCTCCGCGATTCAGGCGCGAAGGACCTCACCATTGTGTCCAACAACATGGGCATTGATGGCAAGGGATTGGGTGTCCTCATTGAGGCCGGCCAGGTCCGCAAGGTCATCGCTTCCTACGTCGGCGAGAACAAACTCTTCGCCGAGCAGTACCTTGCCGGAAAGCTCGAGGTCGAGTTCACTCCGCAGGGCACGCTGGCCGAACGCCTGCGCGCCGGTGGCGCCGGTATCCCCGCCTTTTACACCCGGACCGGTGTGGGCACCTTGGTTGCCGAACGCAAGCCCCATGAAGAGTTCGACGGCGTCACTTACGTCCGCGAGCGCGCCATCACCGCCGATGTCAGCCTGGTCCACGCCCACACCGCGGATACCGACGGCAACCTCATTTACCGCTACACCGCCCGGAACTTCAACCCGGTGGTGGCCACCGCAGGCAAGGTGACCGTCGCCGAGGCGGAGGTGATCGTGCCCTTGGGCGAACTCGATCCGAACCACATCGTGACCCCGGGCGTCTACGTTCAGAGGCTGGTCCAGGCAAGCAACAGGATCAAGGACATTGAGCAGCGCACGGTCCGTCAGCGGCTCGAAGCCCCGGCCGTGCCGGCAGCCGTCTAAGCGGCCGTCCAAGCAGAAAAGGAGCACACACCATGGCATGGACACGTGACCAGATGGCCGCCATCGCGGCCGAAGAACTCAACGACGGCGACTACGTCAACCTCGGCATCGGCATCCCCACACTGGTAGCCAACAACCTCCCGGACGGCGTTCGGGTGGTCCTCCAGAGCGAAAACGGCCTGCTCGGCATGGGCCCGTTCCCTTACGAGGGCGAGGAGGACGCCGACCTCATCAACGCCGGCAAGCAGACTGTTACCATCAATCCCGGCGGCAGCATTTTCGATTCCGCCACCTCGTTCGGCATGATCCGGGGCGGGCATGTGAAGGTCGCGATCCTGGGCGCCATGCAGGTGTCCGGCAGCGGCGACCTCGCCAACTGGACCATCCCCGGGAAGATGGTCAAGGGCATGGGCGGCGCCATGGACCTCGTCGCCGGAACACCCCGGGTCGTGGTCCTGACCGAACACAACGCCAAGGACGGTTCAGCCAAGATCGTCCGCGAATGCACGCTTCCCCTCACGGGTTTGAACTGCGTGGACAGGATCATCACGGACCTTGCCGTCTTCGACATTGAGCCGGATGAGACGCACGACGGCGGCACGCGCCTTGTGCTGACCCGTCTCGCCCCGGGCGTCACTGTGGAAGAGATCCGCGGGAAGACCGAGGCAGAGTTCGCTGTGGCGCTTATGGACACCGCTGTTGAAGAGACCCTCGAAGGAGCTACGGCATGAGCCTCAAAGACCGGTTTGGCAAGGACATCCTGCTCACGGGGTGGGGCCACAGCAAGTTTGGCAAGCTCACGGACCAGACGCTCGAAACGTTGATCGTCCAGGTGGCCGGTGAAGCCATCGCGAACTCCGGACTTGAGCCCAAGGACATCGACGAGATCTACCTGGGCCAGTTCAACTCAGGCATGCAGCCCCTGGGGTTCACGTCGTCCCTCGCGCTGCAACTCTCGGCAGATCTCGCCAACGTCCCCGCCACCCGGACGGAGAACGCGTGCGCCTCCGGTTCGGCAGCGTTCCAACAGGGCGTCAAGGCGTTGCTCGCCGGGACGGCAAGGAATGTGCTGGTGATTGGTGCGGAGAAGATGACCGACGCCGGCGCGGACGTCGTGGGGGCCGCACTCCTGGGTGCCTCGTACGAGATGGCGGGAAAACCGTCCACTACGGGATTCACCGGCCTGTTCGCGGAAGTGGCCAAGCACTACGACAAGCGGTACGGCGCGGGTACGGCAGGTTCAGGCATCGCCGGTCCGGGCTTCGAGAATGGCCTGGGCGATGTGCTCGGCTCCATCTCCGCCAAGAACCACCACAACGGCATGAGCAATCCATACGCCCAGATGCATCGCGGCTTCGGCGTGGAGTTCTGCCGGACCATCTCGGACAAGAACCCGATGGTGGCCGATCCCTTGCGCCGCACTGACTGTTCGCCCGTCTCCGACGGTGCCGCCGCCGTCGTACTTTCAACCCGGGAAACCAACGGCGCAACCGCAGCTGTTCGCCTTGCCGGTTTCGGGCATGCCAACGACTTCTTACCCGCGGAGAAACGCGACCCAACCGAGTTCGAGGCAACGCGCGTCTCTTGGGAGCGGGCATTCACCATGGCAGGAGCCGGGGTGGATGACCTGGACTTCGCCGAGGTCCACGACTGCTTCACTATCGCCGAGCTCATCATGTACGAAGCCATGGGCCTGGTCCCCCGCGGCCAGGGTGCCCGGGCCATCAAGGAAGGCTGGGTGTACAAGGACGGCAAGCTGCCGGTCAACGTGTCCGGCGGCCTGAAGGCGAAGGGACATCCGGTGGGTGCCACCGGTGTATCGCAGCACGTCATCGCTGCCATGCAGCTCAGTGGCACCGCCGGGGACATGCAGCTGGCCAATGCCCGTCGCGGCGCAGTCCAGAACATGGGCGGCGTCGGCATCGCCAATTACGTGAGCATCCTCGAGGCGCTGTAGCACCCAAGTAAGTCGCAGCAGAGCGCGTTCTGGACGTCCAAAATGCGCTCTACTGCGACCCAGTTGGGCGGTCCCGGATTAGCTCAGCGATCTCCGTGAACCCCAGCCGCTCCGCGTTTTGCAGGGCAGTCCGGCCCTCCCGATCCCGGATGTCCGGGTCTGCTCCGGCCTCAAGGAGTTGCCGCACGACGTCCTGTTGCCTCGGCCCGCCGTCATTGAGCAGGACCGCTTCCTGCATGGCAGTCCAGCCCAGGTTGTTCACGTGGTTCACCGGAACGCCCGCGGCGATCAGGATCCGCACCGTCTCCGTATGCCCGTGCTCGCTGGCGGGGATCAGCGCTGTTCCGCCGTACCGGTTGGTGCTGCGGACATCGGCTCCGGCTTCCAAGGTCAGCTGCAGGACCTCGTTGAACCCTTCCGCACCGGCGTACAGGAATGCCGAGTCCTGGATTGCGTCCTTGGCGTTCACGTTGCCGCCGGCAGCGATCAGCTCCCGAACCCGGACGGGATCGTTGGCTTTCGCGGCAAGTATCAGCTGCCGGTCGGTTTCCATCTGTGCCTCCGCGGACAGGGTTGGTGGTTTCGCCGGGGCAGCAGCCGACGACGCCGGACCCGCTCTTGCGCTCGACGGCCCGGCCTGGGCGGGGGCTGCTTGGGAGGCATTCGGCGAGGCGGTCGCCGTCGGGCTTGTCGGTTCAGGTGGCGCAGTCGGGGCGCAGCCGGCGACGAGCCCGGCAATCAGCACCGTCGTCATCAGCACGGTTCCACCAGCCCGGCCGCTCCCGTTCCACGCACCCATGCTCCGAGGCTACTTCGCGGCCGCGGCCAGCGCATCGGCTCCGGCGGCTGCGCAGGCCTCGTCGAGGGCGCCGTCGGGAGCGCCCCCGACGCCGATGCCCGCCACCGAGGCGCCGTTCACCTTGAGCGGCACACCCCCGGCCAGGAAGAGGGTGCCGGGAAGGTCTGCGATGGACGGACCGTTGCCGTTGACGCGCTTGGCCAGTTCACTGGTGGGCGCACCGAACGCAGCGGCCGTGTAGGCCTTCTGCTTCGCTGCTTCGATGGTGTGCTCGGCGGCGTTGTCACCGCGGAGGAGGGCTTGGACCGTCCCGAAGCGGTCCACCAAGGCCACGGTCACGAACGGCAGTTTGTCCGCCTGGCATTTGGCGAGCGCCGCAGTGACTGCCTTGCCCGAAGCGCCCACGGTGATGCGGTTCTGTGCAACCACATTCTCCGGGGCAGGCTGGACATCGGCCGGCACCTTCGCGGCAACGGTCGCCGGTGCAGCAGGGGCGACGGCGTTGGCCACAGCGGTGACACCGCCGGTGAGCAGCAACGCTCCGGCAGCAGCAGCGGCAATCATCTTGTTCGACTTCTTCATGGTTCTCCTCAGGACGGCCAATGGGTACCTCTCCATATTTCCCGGGGTCAACCGACGCCCACATCGGCCGGTCGCCGCTCGCACGCTCGGCCTTTTGGGCGGCCGTATCAGCCAAAAGGTGGAGAGACCAGCGGGGGCGCGGGATCTAGCATGGAAAGAGCGCCCTCAACACACCAGGAACTCCCATGAAACCCGCCCGTCCCAGGCCCGACACCACGCCTCCGGCCCCACTCCAGGGGGATGGCCGCATCGATGTTGTGGTGCATTGCGGGTTCGCTGTGCTCATGGTGGCCTCGGGGGTCCGCTACGTCATGCGCCACTCCCCCGCGGACAACCTCTGGACCATGGCTCTGGCGGGTGCGGTCTGCGTCCTCTACGCAGCCACGGCACTCCTCGCCCGCCGATCTGGCGCTTACAGCCCGGCTCGGGACCGCCCGGGGACGCAGCCCACACCATGGCTCCCGTGGACCGTGGCTCTGCTCGGAGCCTGGGCAGTGCTCGTAGTGGCCGCCCCCAGCTTCGCCTGGTGCTCCTTCGCGATCTTCTTCCTCGGCAGGAGCGCCCTCAGCGGCTGGTCCGCATATGTGGCGGGCGGCGTGACCGCGGCCGCCACCGCCGTCGGGCTTTTCCGGATGAGCGACTGGACCGACGTCGCCATGGTTCTGGGTCCGCTGGCCGCCGCTGCGCTCCTCACGCTGATTTACGACAAGATCGAACGCGATGCCGCCCTGCAACGCCGGCTCCTGGCTGATGTCTCGCAGGCGCAGGAACAACTGGCAGCCAGTGAGCGCGCTGCGGGGATTGTCGCCGAGCGGGAACGGGTTTCCCGCGAAATCCATGACACTGTGACGCAGGGGCTGGCCAGCAGTTTGCTCCTCCTTGAGGCCGCGCAACGATCTTGGCCCGAGGCGTCGGCCAGGGACGATCTGTTCAAAGCCACGGACCTCTTGCGCCACAATCTCGCCGATACGCGCAGCCTGGTCCATGAACTGTCGGCGCCCGGCCTCGAGACTGGCCCCTTGGCGGAAGCGCTGGAGCATGCGGCCCGGCAGTATGTGGAGTCGATTGCCGTGCACGTCACCGGGGACCCCCGCCCCGTCCCGCCGGAGGTCCGGCACACCCTGTTGCGCGTCACCCAGAGCGCGGCAGCGAACATCAAACTCCACGCCGGCGCGCGGAACGCGAGCGTCACACTGGGCTTCTTGCCGGACGCGGTCACCCTGGACGTGTACGACGACGGTCGCGGCTTTGATCCCGCAGCGGTACCTCCCCCGTCGGCGGCCGGAGGGTACGGCTTGCGGGCCATGCGGCAGCGTGTTCACCGGTTGGGCGGAGAATTGTCCGTGGAAAGCAGTCCCGGCGAGGGCACCATCATCGCCGCGCAGCTGCCGCTGACCGGATCCAGCACCGGTTCCAACTCCAGCACCGGTTCCAACTCCGAGACAAAGGGATCGCCATGACCACCATCTCCGTGCTCCTCGTGGACGATCACACCGTGGTCCGGAGCGGGCTCAAGGCGCTGCTGGGCACCCAACCGGACATCGCCGTCGTCGCCGAAGCCGCTTCCGGCGAGGAAGCGCTTATTGCCGCGGCAGAGTATTCTCCCGACGTTGTGTTGATGGACCTCGCGATGGGTCCGGGCATGGACGGCATCGAGGCCATCAAGCAGTTGCGCGAACGCCGCCCCCGGCAGGCGATCATCGTCTTCACCACCTACGACTCCGACGCCGACATCGTCAGGTCCGTGGACGCCGGCGCAATGGGCTATTTGCTCAAGGACGCAGCACCGGACGAGATTTTCTCCGCGGTGCGCGGCGCGGTCCTGGGCAAGAGCGTCATGAGCGCTCCGGTGGCATCGCGGCTCTTCCAGCAGCTCCGCAACCCCGATGAAGTCCTCACGCCGCGGGAAGCCGAGCTGCTCAGCCTCCTCACCCAGGGACTCAGCAACCGCGATCTCGGCAAACGCCTCTTCATCTCCGAGGCCACTGTCAAGACCCACTTGGCGCACATTTACGCCAAGCTCGGAGTGGACACACGGGCGGCAGCCATCGCCACGGCCATACGCCGGGAAGGAATGCGGTGAAATTCCCGGCTTCTCCCTATACCTCCTGCGTTGAGCCGGGATTAAACTGACGCTATGTCGGAGGCCGTTGGTCGCAAGATGTTCAAGCATTCCGGTACGGCTTTGCTGTTCCGGGGAGTCCTTGCCGTGCTGTTTGGCCTTCTGGTGGCGGCGCTGCCGGTGGCCACGGTGTTCGCGCTTATTTTCGTGTTCGCGATTTTCGCCATCACGGACGGCCTCACCAACATCGCGCACTACTTCTACGATCCGTCGCGCCATTCCCGCTGGACCATGGTGGGCGGCTTCATTTCCATCGCCGCAGGCATTGTGGCGCTGGCGTGGCCGGGTATGACCGCCGCTGCGCTCGGAGTGCTGATCGGCCTGTGGGCTTTGGTCCTTGGACTGTCCGAGATTGTCCTGGCCTTCGCCGCGAGGAACTCCGTGAACGGCTGGCCCGTGTGGTTGCTGACCGGCGTGGTCACTGCCCTCTTCGGCCTGCTGGTACTGGTCAATCCTGGTCTCGGTTTCCTGGGCATGGTGGGCATGTTGGCCGCCTTCGCAGTGGTTGCCGGACTGCTCTTGATTGTCTGCGGTTTCAAAATGCGCCGGGGCTCCACCAGCCCCCTGATCTACGCGCACTGACCTCCGCCCGCCGCAGCGTCCCCGCAGCAGCAATCCTCCGGTTGGGGATGCACTCTGCGCCAAGTTCGGTAAGTTAGTGGCTGTGAAGATAGCTACCTGGAACGTGAACTCCCTCCGCGCCCGCGCCGACCGCGTTGAAGCCTGGCTTGAGCGCAGCGACTGCGATGTCCTGGCCATCCAGGAAACCAAATGCAAGGACGACAACTTCCCGTGGGAGCTGTTCGAACGCATGGGCTACGAGGTAGCGCACTTCGGCGTCAACCAGTGGAACGGCGTCGCCATCGCCTCGCGCGTCGGCTTGGAAGACGTCGAGCGGACCTTCGTGGATCAGCCGGCCTTCGGCAAAGCCGGCAAGGATCCGGCCCAGGAAGCCCGTGCCATCGCAGCTACCTGTGCCGGCATGCGTATCTGGAGCCTGTACGTCCCCAACGGCCGCTCACTGGACGACGAACACATGCCTTACAAGATTAAGTGGCTTGAGGTCCTCCGTGGCCAGGCGGCTGAATGGGTCCAGGCTGACCCGAACGCCCAGATCGCCCTCATGGGCGACTGGAACATCGCGCCCTTCGACGAGGACGTGTGGGACATCCAACTGTTCCGCGACAACAATTTCACCCACGTCAGCGAACCGGAGCGGGCAGCGTTCCACGCCTTCGAGACCGCAGGCTTCACCGACGTCGTCCGCCCCTACACCCCCGGCCCGGGCGTCTACACCTACTGGGACTACACCCAGCTGCGCTTCCCCAAGAAGGAAGGCATGCGGATCGACTTCTGCCTCGCCTCGGCACCGTTGGCCGCCCGCGTCACAGGTGCCTCCATTGATCGTGAAGAGCGCAAGGGCAAGGGCGCCTCGGACCACGCACCCGTGATCGTGGAACTCGCAGACTAGGCACCGAACCGGACAAGAAAGGGGCTGGCTGACATGGGTGGAAAGCTGTACCGAGGCCAGGCCGGCCTGCCCTTCTCTTCCTCCCTCCGCATCTACGAACCCCTCGAGGCATTTCCGCCGGAACAGCAGCGCCAACTCGTCGCCGACGGTGACCGCATAGGTTCCAGGGCCGCCGTCGAGAATGCGGAGCTGCAGGCGTCCCTGGGACGCATCACGCGTTCCGGCGGCGACCCCTTCCCTACCGGCCGAACGGACCTCGTGCGTATGACGCGGGTTCCGGGCGGGCGGCATGCCGCCCCCGGTCCGGGACAGGAAGAAGCAGCGCACGACGCCGGACGCCTCCTCTACTGCCCCAGCCAGCTGGTGATTCGGGCCGGTTTGGCAGCGAATGCCTTGATGGACGGCGTTCACGGACCGTTGGCTGATCTCCTCATCCCGGTTTCCCAGCGGGACAAACACCAGCAGCGGATCGACCGCATCAACGCAGGTGACGATGCTAAGCGTGTGCATACGCGGGCTTCCACCTGGGGGATCCCCTTCAGCTGGTTCTCCCTGTTCGCCGAATCGGACCGCAAGGAAGTGGTGGAGTCCGATGGCCATATCCAGACCGTCAGGGTGTGGACTCCCCTGACTGAGGCCCTGGAACGGGCACGTTTCGCGGTGGCCCACTTGGCTCTGGCTGCCCCGGACCTGGACATGCTGGACGATCTCACCCAGTTGACCGAATGGCTGGAGCTGTTCCACGTCCAATCCATGGTTGAACTGGATTACGGTGCCGTGGCAGACAAGGTCTATCCCGACGAGTCACCCATGGATGTTCGTCTCGGAATTGAGTGCCTCGCGGAAGGGGACATGACGGGAGCGGCTGCGGCCTACCGTCGTCTTGCCTCGCGGTGGATCCCCATCAGGCAACTGGCACGGGCTTCGTAGTTACCGGCCGCTCAGCGGCAGGGCGGGCCGCTCAGCGGATCGCGGGGCAGGTCAGCGGCAAGGCGGGGCCGTGGTCTCCCTGATGATCAGTTCATGCGGAGCAACCTGCGATCGGACAGCGCCGTGATGGCCGTCCAGCTCGTCCAAGAGCATCTTGGTGCCCAGTTCAGCCTGGTTGTCCGGTCTCTGGCCCACCGTCGTCAGCCCGAGTGAAGCAGAAAAGTCGTGATCGTCGATGCCGATCACGGAGAGGTCCTGCGGAACCCGGACGCCGTGCCGGTACGCCTCGAAAATTACGCCCATGGCCATCTCGTCCGAGGAGCAGAAGATCGCCGTCGGCTTGCGGCCGGGCTGATTCCACAGGCGGGTGAACGCCTGTTGCCCACTGGCGACTGTGAAGTCACCCCACTGGTCCCATTCGGGGCGGACCTCCAGTCCGGCGTCGGACATCACTTCCTGAAAGGCCCGGATCCGCACCCGGGGAACATCGAAGTTCAAGTCCGTCTCGTCGTCGCCGTGGAGCAGGGCGATGTCCTTGTGCCCCAGGTCCAGAAGATGCCGCACGGCGGTGGAGGCGGCGTCGTAATCGTTGATCCCTATATAGGGGCAGTTCTCAACGTGGCCACCCACCACCACCAGCGGGATATCCAGCTTATGGAGGTGCTCCTGTTCGTCCTCGCTCAGCGCCATGCAGAGCACCAGCAGGGCGTCGATCTGTTTGTAGACCATGGTGGAACTGAACAGCCGTTCGCGGTTGCTGCCGTGGCCGCCGAGGTTGAACAGGGAGAGGTTGTATTTCCTGGAATGCAGCTCCCTGTCCGCCCCCTCGATCGCTTTCGAGAAGAACCAGCGGCTCACGAACGGGGCCAGCACGCCGATGGTACGGGTCCGCCCGGTAGCCAGGCCCGACGCCGAGGACGATGCCACGTATCCCAGGGAAGCCGCGACATCCAGGATCTTTTCGCGTGTTGCCGGAGATACCCGCGGCAGCCCCCGGACGGCCCGGGAAACGGTCGCCGTCGAGACCCCCGCGGCCGCCGCGACATCCTCGATGCTGACCCCCGTATGACCGCCACGCTGGGACCGTTCGTTAGTTTTTGCCACTTTAGCCCCCTCAAAGGTGCATGCCGAAGGCCGAGGGCTCCTTCCCGAACGGCGCGTTAAAGCCTATCTGTCCCGGGAGCCCTTCTTCATTTCGCGCAGGGATTGTTTCGACCCGCTGTTAAGTTGAGGTGCCGCCTTGTTGCGGGGGCCTCAGCTGAGGCGACGCGAAGTCCTTTCAGGGAGTTTGCGGCGGAGCCTGATCATGCCCCACAGCGCGAGTACCGTGGCCAGGAGGCCCAAGGCCCAACCCAAGGCTGGCTGGGCTGTGACTTCCATATAGATGGTGACTGCCAGGAGAACCAGCGCCCAGAAGCCAAGGAGTCCGATGATGATGTCGAAGTCCTCCCCGGAGCGCACGCGCTTTGTGTGGGGATCGACCTTCCGGGCTGCGGCGGCTTGCTGGCGTCGGTTTGCTGAGCTGCTCACTTCACTGCACCTGCCGTCAGGCCGGCGACGATCTTGCGTTGGAACACCAGCACCAGGATGACCAAAGGAATGGTGACGATGGTGCCGGCTGCCATGATCGCGGTGTACGGCTCCTGTTGTGGCTGGGAACCTGCGAAGTAGGCAATGGCCACCGTAACCGTCCTGGTGTCATCGTTGGACAACTGGCTGGCAATCAGGAACTCGTTCCATGCGGAGATGAAAGCCAGGATTGCCGTGGTAAACGTGGCCGGGGCCGCGAGCGGCAGGATCACCTTGCGGAATGCCTGCCCTTGGGTGCAACCGTCGATCCGGGCCGCTTCTTCGAGTTCCCACGGCATTTCACGGAAGAACGAGGTCAGCGTGTAGACCGTCAGCGGAAGCACGAAGGAGATGTTCGGGATGATCAGCGCCTGGTAGGTGCCCATCCAGCCAATGTTCGTAAAGAGCTGGAACAGCGGGGTCACCAAAGCAACACCCGGGAACATCGAGGCACCCAGGATGAATCCGAGCACCACGAACTTGAACCGGAAGTTCAGTCGTGCCAGCGCATAGGCTGCAAAGACGCCGACGATCAAGGCGATCAGCGTGGTGACAGCACCAACAAAGAGGCTGTTGAGCAGGTTCTTGCCGAAGTGGTTGCCGAGGCTCTCGTCAAACACCGTAGCGAAGTTATCCCACGTGAAGTGTGTGAAGAACGGCGTTGTGTCAAAAGTGAACCCAACGTCCCGGAACGCCGTGACGATCATCCAGTAGAAGGGTGCCAGACACCAGATCAGGATGACGATTGCGCTGATGTAGGTGCGGAACGATCCCCAGTTGAACGGGCGCTTCGGCCGCTCTGCAGGAGCAGTGGAAGTCCTTGAAGCTGTGGCTGTGGCCATGTCACTTTGCCTTTCCGGACGAAGAAGCGGCATCGACCGCGTTTGCCCCCAGGAATCTGACGAAGATGAAGGCGACGATGAAGATGACTATGAACGTGATGGTCGATAGCGCCGCGGCCGAATTGAACCCTTGCCGGATTTGTTGCACTACCAGGATGGAGAGAGTGGTGGTGCCGTTGGCGCCTTGGGTCATGATGGCCGGGAGGTCGTACATGCGGAGGGCGTCCAGCACGCGGAAGAGGATCGCAACCATCAGTGCGGGCTTGACCAGCGGAAGCGTGATGAGGCGGAAACGCTGCCACGTGGACGCGCCGTCCACCTTCGCTGCCTCGTAGACCTCATCCGGGATCAGTTGCAGGCCGGCAAGGATCAACAGAGCCATGAACGGAGTGGTCTTCCAAACATCCGAAATGACGATCGCCCACTTGGCAGGCCATTCCGATCCGGTCCACAGGATCTGGGTGCCGAAGAGTTTGTTGGCAATGCCCTCAAAAGCGAAGATGAAGAACCACAGCTTGGCCGTCACTGCCGTGGGGATGGCCCACGGAACCAGGACGGCTGCGCGGATGATGCTCCGGCCACGGAAAGCGCGGGCCATGATGATGGCCATCCAGAAGCCGAGGACCGTTTCGAAAGCCACCGTAACTACGGTGAAGAAGAACGTGGTGCCCATGGCGTCCCAGAATTGCGCACCCAGGGTTCCCGGAGGACAGGCCACCGCGCCGCCGCCGGGGGCGGTGCATTGCTGGGCCAGCCAGTGTACGTAGTTGTCGAAGCCGGCGGGGCCGCCTTCGGAGAAGAAACCCGTTGCCGGATCAAGTCCCGAGTCCTTCTGGAAGGACATGATGATGGCGTTGATAACCGGGTAGATGATGACGATTGCCAGCAGTACCAGCGAGGGTGCCAGCAGCGTGTACGCCCAGCGACCCTGGGTCACCTGCTTACGGTCGGCGCTTTCGCGCCCTGGCATCTTGTGGCCGGCATCCGCCGTCGACTGCTGTTTTTGCAATTCTGTTGACATGGCAAGACTCCTGTCAGGGAGAAGGCCGTAGCCGAGTCCGGCCGTCCGCCTGGAGGGCGAACGGCCGGACGTGGGCCCGGGTGGTTACTTGGCTCCGGCCGACTCGATTGCCGCCTGCATGTCGGAGATCGCCGAATCAACGGTCTTCTCACCCTTGAGTGCTGCGTAAGCGTTGTCCTGGACAGCCTTGGTGACGGCCGGGTAGAACGGCGTTACGGGACGCGGCACGGCGTTCTCGATGGACGTCTTCAGCACCGGCAGGTAAGGCAGCGCGGTGACAAGTTCCTGATCGTCATACAGCTTGGTCAGCACCGGGGCGAGTGAACCCTGGGTGGCGTAGAACCGCTGGGTCTCTTCGCTGGTGATGAACTTGATGAAGTCAGTAACCGTTGCTTTGTTCTTGGAGTAGACGCTCATGGCAATGTTGTGGCCACCCAGCGAGGAAGCGCCAGGGCCGTCCTTGCCGGGAAGCGGAGCCATCTTGAAGGTGTCCTTCACGGTGGAGGAACCATCAGTCTTGGCCAGGTTGTAAACGTACGGCCAGTTGCGGTGGAAGAGGAGCTTGCCGGCCTCGAATGCCTGGCGTCCCTGCTCTTCCTGGAAGGTGATGGCCTCGGTGGGGATGTTGCCGTCCTTGTAAGCCTGTACCAGGTTGTTCAGGCCTGCCTTGGCCTCGGCGGAGTTAACTGCGGCCTTGCCGGAATCGTCAACGATCTTGCCGCCGGCAGAGTTGATGGCCTCCGCGGCGTTGACCGTAAGGCCCTCGTACTTCTGGAACTGACCGGCGTAGCAACCGATGTTGTTCTGCTTGGCGATGTCGCACATCTGCATCATCTCGTCCCACGTCTTGGGCGCATTGGGCACCAAGTCGCCGCGGTAGTAGAGGATGCCGCCGTCAGAGCTTTGCGGGGCTGCATAAAGCGTGCCGTTGTAGGTGGCGCTCTTGACCGTCGACTCCAGCATGCCGTCGGTTGAGATAGCCGTCTTGTCCTTGAGCGGCTGCAGCCAACCCTTGGCAGCAAATTCGGCTACCCAGATCAGGTCAACGCTCATGACGTCGTAGTTCGGGTTCTTTGCCTGGAAGTTCTGGACGAGGTCATCATGCTGCTGGTCAGCCTGGTCCGACTGCTCCTTGAACGTTACTTTCTCGTCCGGGTGCTCGGCGTTCCACTTTTCGATCAGGGGCCGAACAACGTTGCTGTTGTCCTTGCCTTGTACGTAGGTGATCGGCCCACGGCCGTCAAGGTTGTTGGCCGCGTCGCCGCTTGCACCGCCGCCGCCGTTGGTGCTTCCGCCCCCGCCCCCGCCGCCACATGCAGTGAGGGACATAGCCAAGACTCCGGCGATCGCTGCCGGAAGAAGGTACTTCTTCGATTTCATGCTGGGAACTCCTCAGTGAGTGGACCAGGTGATTTCCGCGGTGCGGTTGATGTGGTGAGCCTCACACTAGCGAGGTGCCCGTATCGAATGCAAGCGCTTACACCTAAGTTAATCACACTGATACCAAGCAACCTGCCTATTTAGTTTTTTGGTATCTTCCCGGGCGTGATTTAGCACCTTGGACGGCCCTTGATCCAGGCATTGAAGCGGCCCCTCGATTTGATTGCCCATGGTTGCCTATGGAACAGTGGGAAGTGTGGATGAACTCGAAGCACTGCAAACCATCGGACGACTCATCAAGGAAGAGCGGTTGGCCCAAGGGATAAGCCAGGTGCAATTGGCCAAGCAGGCCGGTACTGCCATCAAGACCGTCAGGACGCTGGAGTCGGGCACCCGCCGGACCCAGGAGATCAATCAGCGCAAGCTGGAGAACGCCCTGGGGTGGCGTGCCGGGTCGGTTTCGGAGGTCCTCAAGGGCAAATCCACCTTCGCGCCGGACCAAATCACTCCCGACGACATGCGGACCACTGACGGTTCCCGGCAGGCATCCAGCCCACGGATGGCCGTTCCGGCAGCCTCGAACGCCCGGGCCTCGCACCTCTCCGACGAGGAACTCCTGGCTGAACTGACGTACCGGATGATGCAACGCAACAGGGGCTGACCCGGCAAGGCTGGCTCTCCGCGGGGGCTACAGCGACTTGCGGCGCACCATCTCGTTGATCCAAACGGGTGCAAAAGGCGACGTGCAGTTGGGCGGAGTCGGGTAGTCCTTCAGGACCTCCAGGCGTTCGCCGATGTCCAAGGCCCGGGCGCGGTGCTCCGGGTGTTCGATGCCGATCTGGGCGAGGCACTGGTTCATGGCCCACTGCAACCGGTCCGGAACGCCCTTCATGCGTGCCTCGATGATGTCCAAGAGACTTTCCAAATCCAGGCCTTCAGGTTTCTTGACGACGCGCTCGGAGGTCAACGCCCACCCGGCACTTGCCACCACAGGATCCGGGTCAGCGAACCAGGCGCTGCGGAGGTCCTCGGCGTGCGGGCTCTTCTTCACCACATAGTTCACGAGCCAGTCCTGCACCTTGGGAGTGCGGGATTCCCGCAGCATCCGGTCCAGTTCCCCGCGGTCAAAAGCCTTCGGCCGGCAGATCAACAATGCCAGCAACCGGGCCGCGGTGTCGCCGGTAGCCCATAGCTCCCGGGCAAGATCCTGTTGGGTCTTCAGCCGCTTTGCAACGGCCCGCAATTTGCTGAGATTGACCCCGTGATCGTCGCCGTGTTTCACATTGACTTCGCGGTGCCTCGGTTCTTCCAGCGCAGCCAACTCCGCCATGACATCGGACAACACCGGGGCGTCGGGAACGGTTTTAGCCGCTGTTCCAGCGGAACTCACAGCCATCGGAACCTCCTGTCTACCTGGCCGCCAAACTTAAGGGAATGCCCCGGTAACGCTTCACCCAGGCGACGTGGGGCAGGGCAACTCGGGGCAAGATTCAGCGCACGCGCTCAGCCTTGGTGAACTTAGCGCGTGCTCCGGAAACCATGTGGACCAAGACAGGCGTCTTCTTGCCGATCACAAGGTCCAACGCCTCAACCATCTGCGAGATCTCCGCGGCCAGAAGGTGCGGAGCAACCCCTTGCCTCGGTTGAACCCGGATGCGCAGACCCGGCTGCCCCTTGTACTCGTAGGTGGCAACCGAGGCCCCGGCAAGGTCCGGACGGTCCGACAACGCGGCCCGGAGTGCCTGCTCAGCCACGCCACCGCCGATCCGGACTTCGCCTGCAACCTGGCTGTCGTCGTCGTCGCCGGCTACCAACAGGTTGGCCCGTCCCTTGCCCTGCTGCGCAAGCCAGGCGACCATCCCCACGATCACCACAACGAGCACCAAGCCCGCCACAATCCAGAGCCAGCTCTCCTCGCGGCCAGGGAAGCGCGTCCGCCGGAAGGCATCCTCAGTTCCGGCCCACACGGATCCGGCCCAGCCGTGCCACCACTCGGCGACCGCCGGGACGGTGGCCAACAGCACCAGCAGCACGCCGATAGCCAACAATTTCGCACCGATAATGAAGAGCAGGATGCGGTTCAGGGCCCGGGGTGTTCCGTTCATGCGCCGATCACCCCCGAGGTGCCCAGGTTAACCCGGACGGCGGGCATGGGCACGGGAGACATTTCCTCCAACTCAGCTTGGACAGCGGCAAGGACGGCTTCCTCGCTGACCCTGCTGCCCGACGTCGGACGCACATTAACCACCACCAGGCGCTGCGAGACCACCACCATCACTTGTTCCTGGGTGACGTTCGCTGCCAGCCGCGCGCGGCGCGCCAGGGCGGAGGCCAGCACCTCATCATCAACGACGACGGCGATCCTCGGGTCCCGTAACAGGTGCCTGGCGCGTCGGCCGGGAAGAACTGCGTGGAGGAAGAAGTACAGGCCCACCATGGCGACAACTGCCCCGCCAGCGCCCAGGAGGAGTGGAGAGATGCCGGCGGGAAGTGCGATGATGCGTTCGGCTGCCGTACCGGGATCGACCAGCCACGGCGGTTGGCCTACTGCGCGAACGCCCGCTTCCAGCAACGCGTAGACACACAGCAGAATCACCAGCACGGCTGCGATTCCCGACGCACCGGCCCTCGATGAGTGCGTTTCCCTCCGCAGGATCTGGCTCATTGTTGCGTCTTCACCGGCTACAGGCGGTGTTTCCGGAGGTTGGTTTGCCAGCGTGGGCGCTTCCGTTTCCTGATCCTGGGTCACTTGACCCGGCCCCCTTCCGTGACGTGGGCTCCGCTGATCCTGATGTCCACACGGCTCAGCTGCGAGCCGCTGAGCCGCATGACACTGTCCAGGATGCTCGCTTTGGCGGCGACTGCCCGGTCCCAGATGGAACCGCCGAACCCTTGGACCCGCTGGGGTTGGCGAAGAACTTCGCTTAAGGCGGGGACGCTGATCGGTGCCACGATGGACAAAGCCAGCAGGCCGTCGTCGTCCGCCCAATCAGCGCGGATGTCCGACGCAGGGACGCCGAGAGCCTCGGCGGCCGTCGCCTGCGCCAACGATGTCAGAGCCTGGGTGCTGATCCGGTTGTGGCCGGCCAGGCTGGTGGTGGTTTCCACAGCCTCAGCCACGCTCATGAGGAGGAGCGCCGGCCGGTGATGGCATCGAGGACGCTGCGGAGATCCAACTTGCCGTCAGCTGCACGCCCCAAGAGGGCACCAATGCCCATGAACAGCAGCGAAATGACAAATCCCCAGAATCCGAACTGGAATGACATGAACGCCACGAAAGCGCCAATAGCGATACCCACAACTGTCATGCTCATTGGAGTACCTCCTTATCCACCGTGACCGCCTTGGTAGTGGTTGGTTTTTGTGGCGGGGCTATATAGACGTCCGTGATTTCAACGTTGACCTCTATGACCTGCAGGCCCACCAGTTCCTCGACGGCACGGTATACAGCCGCGCGTACCTGGTTGGCTACGCCGTGGAGCGGGTGCCCGTAGAGGGCCACCAGGTTGATGTCCACAGCCACTTGGGTTTCGCCCACTTCGGCGCGGACGCCGGCGGCGTGGTCCGAGCTGCCCACGGCATCACGGATGGCACCGAGCGCACGGGAGGGACCTGAGCCCAAGGAGTACACGCCCGGCACCGCGCGGGCGGCGATGCCGGCCACTTTGGCGACGGCGGCCTCGGAGATGATGGTGCGGCCCGTACCGGGAATGGCGCCTTCAGGCACGGGATTCATCTGGACGTTGTGATCGGGCACGTTGTGTTCCGGCACGCTTTGACCGGGCACGCTCTGGTCTGGCATGAGCACTCCCCTTCTCTTGGATACCACCCTAGCGCCTGCCCCCGACGCTTTGTGAGAGAAGTATGTGCGCGGCGCCTCTACTTGCAGTTCTTGTCCATCCAGTGCTCGATCGGCTTCAAAAGCTCCTCGAATTCCGGCTCCCCGAATTTGCTGAAATCACTACCTGCAGATTCCGTGTAATCACGCAGCTTTTCAAATGCCGGCTTCAATTCCCCGGGCACCTTGTCCTCCAATTGGGACAATTTCTGCCGGGCCTTCTGCAAGTCATCGGGATTTCCACCCGCGAGTGCCGCCAACGGCAGGAGCGTCACGCTGAGCATGGTGGCGCTGACTGCCAGGCATGCCTCGGCCAACGACGAGAACTGGCCGTAGTTCCCGTCTACCCCGGGGCCGGCAGCACTGGCCTCCGCAGAGGGCACAGCAGAGGGCGCGGCAGAGGGCAGGTCAGCCGCCGGCGCCGGACTGGACGCGGCAGACTCCGCGGCCGCAGGAGTTCCCTGCGGAAGGGGTAAGGGGATGGCGCACGCCCCGAGCGCCATGGCCGCTGCCACCAGAATCCCCGCCAGCGTGGACTTTCTTGAACGGCTCGTTGCGGCCATGATGCACCCCGTTTGGACTATTGCGATGACGAGCAGGCGAGGGCAAGACTGCGCCCGACGCCCCGCCCTGAACAGAGTCCGAGTTATCCACATATGGGAAATTTCGCCGTGATTCCATCGGGGGCTGCTGCCTAGACTGGCCGACACTACGCCAACCTGCTTCCGGGGGATTCCGCATGCCATACCGCCCAACCGATTCGTTCACCCCTGCCCGCCTTCGCGGCGCCGGCCTTGGTCTGGCTGCGGCGCTGTTGCTGACGGGCTGCCAAGGCGGCACGCCCTCCCCACCAAACACGACGACGGCGGAACCCGCCTCCAGCGCGACAGCGACCGGTGCCCCTGTGCCCGGAGCGTCTGAGTCCGGGGCAGCTGGCGCTCCTTCCGCAGGCGAGTACAAGCCGGCTGACGCGAAAGGCAAGGCCGAGAACGTACCCGTGCCCGTCATGCCTGAGCTGGCGAAGGAGAACTCGAAGGAGGGGCTGGAGGCGTTTATCCGGTACTGGTACGCGCAGCTGTCGTACGTGGACGAAACAGGCGACATGTCCGGCTGGCTTCCGCTCTTCACACCTGACTGCAGGCTATGCATGCGGCTTAGGGAATCCGGCGAGGACGGATACGTTCGTAACCGCTGGCTCGTAGGTGGCAGGATCAGCATTCCCTCCGTCGAGGTCCAATGGCAAGAGTCGGGTGGGACCCAGTGGTCCAAGGTGCAGGTGATCCAAGAGTCGATTGACTACTACAACGCAGACGGAACCAAAGGCAGAGAGTCAGACGAAAAGAGCAATGACGCGTTTGTGCTGATTGCCAATCACGTCAACGGTGCATGGATCGCGGTGGACCTTGGCCTCCTTTCATAAATCGTCCTGCATGGCTATGCAGCGGGTTGCTGCCATCGGCGCATTTGCGGTCTGCTCCCTGCTGTTATCAGGTGCGCATGCAAAAGCAGATGACATCTGGGCTTCCAACAACAGTGGAAACGGTGGGGTGGAGGTAGCTGCCCACTTCACTATTGACCCTGAAACCGGCCAGTTGGCGTCTCAGCTTTCCAGCGGAAACGGAGCCGCTGCTGCATCCGAGGACCCGAACCAGTACATGGCCGATACCCACTGCCGCGCCGACGGGCCAGACACCGTGGACCCCGGCTGCCTCACCCTCGCCTGCCCACCATCACCCAACGGCGCCACCGGCACACCCGTGATCTGGAAAGAAGCCCCCAAAGCCATCACCAACCCCGGCTGGACCGACTGGATCCCCGTCACCGGCCCCACCTGCCTCTACGGCCCCGAACCCCACAACATCCTCGACGACATCGCAGCCCGCATCCTCACCGACTTCCGCCAACTACCCCTCAACCCCGGAACCCTCACAACCCAACCCTTCCCCAACACCCTCATCGGGGCACCCACCAACTTCTACGCCACCACCACACCCCAAACCTTCAACCTCACCATCCTCGGACAAAACGTCCACCTCACAGCCACCCCCACCACCTACACCTACACCTACGGCGACGGCCAAACCCTCGGACCCACACCCACCACCGGCCACCCCATCCCCGACACCCAATGGCTCACCACCACCACCCAAACCAGCCACACCTACACCACCACCGGCAACTACCCCGCAACACTCACCACCACCTACACCGGCACCTACACCGTCAACAACGGCCCACCCCTACCCATCAACGGAACCCTCAACCTCACCACCACACCCCAAACCATCCACGTCTGGAAAACCGAAACAGCACTCGTCGCCGACACCTGCGAACAAAACCCCCACTCCTGGGGCTGCCCCGGCACCAACGACTAAAACCACCAACCCGGGCACCAGAAACACAGCCGCACCGCCACCACCCACATCGACGGCAAAACCCACCCAAATCGACGGAAAACCGCACACTGCGGCATCAAAGAAGGTCGCAACGGCACAGCCAAGAGACAAATGAGGTTGCACAATTCATAAGCATGCTTACAATGGGACACCGGGGCCGCATCGGCTCACCCATACTTCGTGAAGGAGCGCAGCCATGGCAACGGATTACGACGACCTTCGCCCGGAGGTCAAAGAAGCCCAGGAACAGTCGCTGGAAGCCTTGCAGACAGCAAGCGCCCCCACAGCAATGACTGCCGTCCTTGAGGTGGAAGAAAGCGATGAGCCGGACTCAAGCACACCGGCAGGCGAGTTCATCGCCGAGGAGCTGGTAGTCGCCGTCGTTCCGCCTCAGGAGGACGAATTCACGTGTTCCTCCTGCTTCCTGGTTCACCACCGGTCGCAGATCGCACGCGAAAAGGGCGGACAGTATTACTGCACGGAATGTGAAGGCTGACCACCGGACTTCGCATCACCGCAGCATGGGCAGGCTTATGGGCCTGGGAACAGGGACCTCCCGCCCCAAGCCCGCGAAGGTGGTCCGGGCCAAGGCAACATCGTTGACGCATACTCCGTCCACACCCAGACTGACTGCGTTCGCAATCTGCTCCGCCGTGACCAAAGTCCACGGGTATACCTTCAGCCCGGCAGCGTGCGCCTGAGCCACGAGCTTTTCGTCCAGGAGGTTGACCTCGGGGGCCACTGCCTCTGCCCCGGCGGCGAGCGCAGCTTCGATCAGCGCGTAAGTGTCGGACGGGTACAGGCCCGGGTCCGGAACCACAGGGTAGCGGCACAGCGCCACCCTGGGAACACTGGGAATCTCCTCCCCCATGGCCTTGATGACGAGGGGATCGAAGCTGCGCACACGAAGCGCCTGCCCGGACTCGTGAACCCTCAGGATGTTGGCCAGCCACCACACGATCGAATGGCTGTATTCCCGCCCCTTCGCTCGATCGGTTTTGACCTCTATGTCCAGGACAACGTCGTCCGCGCCTGCGAAACGCATCAGCGCCAAGAGCTCTTCCAACGTGGGAGTCCTTGCCTCAGCGCCGATGCGATGCACGGCTTCGGGCAGCATTTCCACGGCAGCCTCCCGAAGTCGGCCATCACGAATATCGCGTCCATTGACGACGGCGTCGTGACGGAGCGCCAGTTGGCGATCAGAAGTAAGCCAGATGTCCACTTCGATGGCGTCGACGCCAAGCGTCAGCGCCTCGACGAAGCTGGCCAAGGTGTTCCCGTGGTGCGTTGCAAGGACACCCCTGTGGCCCTGGATTTCTATCATGAAGTGATTCCTTGTGTGGGTTGAAGGTTGCAGCTACTCGGCGTCATCGACGATGGACACCTCGGTGACCGCTGCGAGTTGCGAAAGCCTGCTGACGACGTTCGACGCGGCCATGGTGCCTTCGATCTCCAGTTCGATCTCAATGGACCCGGTGGTCGAGGCGTCCTCATGCTTCATTAGTCTTTCCACCACGCGTTTCGTTTCGTCGGAGGCCCTGATGGTCGCAAAACCCTGGACGCGGAACCCTTCCTCCGTGCACGTGGTGAGGACGTCCCGCAAAGCCCCAACGCCGTCGTCGTAAGTCACTCGGAGGACCCACTGCTGCGGGAGTCCGGAGCGCAACTTGGCCGATAGAACCGGGTAGGCATAAACGATGAGGAAATGGGCGGCCGTTACGAAGACCGCGGGAAGCGCCAATCCGGCGCCGGCCGACGTCCCCACGGCGGCCGTAATCCAAATCGAGGCCGCGGTGGTGAGGCCTCGTACTTGGTTCCTCCGGACGAACACGAGCCCGGCCCCGATGAAACCGATGCCGGAAACGACCTGGGCCGCCAACCTCGACGGGTCCAGCCTGACAAGGTCAGCCATCAAGACATCGCTAAAACCATATTTGCTGACCACCATGAAGAGGGCAGCACCCAGACCGACCATTGCGTGGGTCCGCATTCCGGCCGATTTATTCTTGCTTTGGCGTTCAAACCCGATAGCCGTGGATAGAACCAACGCCACCGCGAGCGCCACACACATCTGCCACCATTGCGTATCCCCATCAAAGATCAAGCCGTTGCTCCAGTTCCAGTTCTGCGCTTGGGAGTCCCCAACAGCCCATGGTCAGCTCGGGATCCCTGGGGCGGGGACACCGAAGACCATGAACAAAGTCCTCAAGCTTTCCGGCATTGCCGGTCCATTCTGAGCGGAGGTCTGGAACTCTCGCTCGGGCCGCCCGATCGGGCAGTGCAGGATATTTGTAAGGACGTTAGCACAAGTCACGCAAGCGGCACTTCCGAGCTATTGCGTTGGGACAGTCTGGGCGGTAGGTTAGCAGCAGAAGTAAGGCAGATTGTCAGGTCAACCGCCCAAAGACCCGATCAGCCACGATGAGCGTTGCCCCCAGACAACATGACTAAGAAGTCAGAGGTCTGTGGTGAGCGCTGTAGGCACCAATCGTCCGGAGACTGCCCGGGAGCCAAGCAACCCCGGCATGCGAAGCCCGTCCGGTGGACGCGGAGAACCGCCCGGCCTCAAGCGGAACAGCCGGTGGAACAGACGCACACGCCGGGACGCATGGTTCTTTATCCTGTTCGCCGCACCCAACGTAGCCCTGATCCTCCTCTTCACTTACAGACCCCTGCTCACGAATTTCTATTACTCCACCCTGGACTGGACGCTGGGAGCAGCAACCGCCACAAACGTGGGGTTTGCGAACTACGTCGAGTTCTTCTCATCGGCTGATGCCGCAAACGTCCTGGGAACCACGGCAGTATTCACCGCCACGACGGTAGGTGGCGCCATGGCGCTCGGCCTGGTGGTGGCGCTCGTCTTGAATCAAAAGCTGAAGGGCAGGACCTTCGCCCGGGCAGTTGTCTTTGCCCCCTATGTCCTTTCGGGCGTCGGGGTCGGATTGGTTTGGCTCTTCATTTTCGATCCGACCTACGGAGCATTGTCCTGGCTCCTCCGCTCCGTGGGGCAGGCGAGTCCTCAGTGGGTCAACGACCCCAAGCTGGCGCTGACGATGGTCATCATCGTTTACGTCTGGAAAAACCTGGGCTACTGCGCCGTCGTTTACCTGGCCGGGTTGCAGTCCATCCCGCCCCAGCTGATGGAAGCGGCCGCCCTGGATGGGGCCTCGAGCCTGCGCCGGTTCTGGACGATCGTGGTGCCCCTGCTTTCTCCCACTACGTTCTTCCTGCTGATTACATCCCTGCTGAGCTCGCTTCAGGCGTTCGACATCATCCGGATCATGACGCCATCGGGCAATGGCACCAGCACGCTCATCTTCGATTCCTATCTCCAAGCCTTCGGGTCATATAACCGGGCAGGCTACTCCGCGGCCATTTCGGTGGTCCTGTTCGCAGGTCTGCTGGTCATGACGGCTGTGCAACTCCGGTTCGTGGAACGAAAGGTTCACTACTCATGAGCACTACTCCCGTTCAGCCCCTTCCAGCCGATGCAAAGCCTTTGTCCTGGCGGAACCTTGGCCGGACGATTGCCACTGGTTACGTACCACTCGCCCTCGCCACCCTTGTGGTATTCGTTCCTCTCCTGTGGATGATGCTCTCGTCGTTGAAGGCACCGGAAGAAATTGTCACCACCGAACTGGCTCTCCTCCCAAAAGAGCCAAGCTTCCAAAACTATGCGGAGGCCACGTCCACCGTTCCCTTTCCGAGGTTCTTCCTCAACAGCGTGATCGTGACGGCAATCGGCTCAACGGTGAAGTGTGTACTGGCCATCTTCACCGCCTACGCGCTGGTCTTCATCCGCTTCCCCTTCAAGAGGGTGATCTTTCTCCTGATCCTGGTCGCATTGATGGTTCCGCCGCAGGTAGCCGTGCTGCCCAACTACGTCCTGATCGCCGGCATGGGCGGACTGAATACTTACTGGGGAATCATTGTTCCCTCCCTGGGCACAGCCTTTGGCACATTCCTGCTGCGCCAGCACTTCCTTACACTCCCGCCGGCCATTCTGGAGTCTGCGGAAATCGACGGGGCCGGGCATTGGCGCAAGCTCTGGAAGATCGTGGTTCCAGTCTCGATGCCCAGCATCGCCACGGTCGCGCTGGTCACGATCGTGGCCGAGTGGAATGAGTACATCTGGCCGCTGATCGTCACTGACCACCCGGACATGATGACACTGCCAGTGGGGCTGACGCAGCTCGTCAACAGCGAAGGAAGCACCCAGAACTGGGGCATGCTCATGGCCGGCTCGGTGATCGTCCTGCTGCCGATCCTGATCGTCTTCGCTGCGCTCCAGAGGTACATAGTGTCCGGCCTGACGCAGGGCTCTGTAACCGGCTAACGCTCCGTTCGAACTTGCCATCAACTTTTCAGCACCCAATGAAAGGCACCTATCGTCATGTCCACTACATTCACCCGCAAGCAGTTTCTCACCGTAGCCGGCGCGGGCCTCGGCACCCTGGCATTGGGAGCTTGCGCCGGCCCCTCAACGGATGGCGGCGGTCCGGACACCAAAGCCGTGGCGGTGGACTGGTCTACCATCAAGCCGGCCAGCAGCATCAGCTACATGTCCAGCCACCCGGGCAAGTCCCGGGATACGGAGCTGCTGCTGATCGAGTCATTCCAAAAAGAAAACCCCGGAATCACAGTGAACCTCGTTACCGGTGGGGCGAACTATGAAGAGGTTGCCCAGAAGTTCCAGACCTCGCAAGCAGGCAACGACGTCCCCGATGTTCTGCTCGCATCGGACGTCTGGTGGTTCCGGTACGCACTCTCGGGTGCGATTCTGCCCCTCAACGAACTTCTGAAGGCCACCAACACTGACATCTCCGGTTATGTCCCTGGACTGGTCAGCGACTATGAGTACGACCAGAAACAATGGGCCATCCCTTACGCCCGCTCCACTCCGCTCTTCTATTTCAACAAGGACCATTTCAAGGCAGCCGGGGTACCCGAAGGGGCTCCGGCTACCTGGGAAGAATTCGCGGAGTGGGCACCGAAGATCAAAGCCGCCAACGCTTCCGCGTCCGGCTACCAGAATGCCTACCAGTACCCTGCGATTGCGGGGTACGCGGGCTGGACACTCCAGAACCTCCTGTGGGGACGCGGAGGTGCGTGGTCCAAGGAGTGGGAAATCACTGCCGACTCCGAGGAATCAGTCGCTGCCATGCAGTGGGTGCAGGATTCCATCATCAAGGACTCATGGGCAGGCGTTTCCTCCAAGAATGCCCTCACCGACCTCCAGGCCGGCGCGGTCAGCGCAACGATCAGTTCCTCGGCCGACCTCGCCACCGTCATGAAAGCCTCGAAGGAGTCCGCCATGCGCATCGGTGTGGGCGTCCTCCCCGGCGGAGACGTCAGCAAGTCTCCAGTATCACCAACCGGCGGGTCCGGGCTGGTCATTGCCAACAAATCCACCCCTGAGCGTCAACTCGCAGCCGCCATGTTCATCGCCCACGTCACCAATGCCGGGAATACTGCCAAACTGTCCGCTGCCACGGGGTACGCACCGGTTACCCAAACTGCGGACGTTTCGGCAATCCTCGCCCAAACGCCGGAGTTCCAGGTGGTTGTTGACCAGCTCAAGCAGACCCGGAACCAGGATTACGCCCGCACCTTCCTGCCGGGTGGGGATCAGGAGCTGGCCAAGGCAGCGACCAAAATCATGAACGAGAAGGCCGACGTGAAAACCACCATGTCGGAACTCAAAGCATCCTTGGAATCGATCTACAACAAGGACGTGAAGCCGAAGCTGAAGTCCTGACGACGGCGACGTCGGCACCCGGCCGGGTGCCGACGTCGTAATCTCTGCACCGCAGAACCCAGACCGTAGAATGCCTGCATGAGTAGCATGCAACAGATCGACCATGGCCAATCCCTGACGGTTCAGGTCACCAACATGCTGCGTGCAGCCATCACTTCCGGCGAGATGGGCCCGGAAGAACACTTCTCGGCAATCGGATTGGCGGAGAAGCTGGGAGTCTCCCGAACGCCGGTCCGGGAAGCGCTTCAATTGCTCGAAAAAGAGGGAATCGTCCGCATCGAGAAGAACCGCGGTGTGCGGGTGCTTCAGATGTCCTTGGATGAGATCGTGCAGATCTTCCAAATCCGCATCATCCTCGAGCCGCCTGCGGCAGCCCGCGCGGCGGAGGTGGCCACCGACGAAGATTTGGCCAACTTCCGAACCCTGCACGGCCGTATCCTTGACGCTGCCGCCCGCGAGGACGGGCCGGCAACTTTACAGGCTGACAAGGACTTTCACCTGTTCCTGATGGAGCTCGCGGGCAACCCCCGCCTGTTGGCCTTGGACGGCGAACTACGCAATATGGTGCTGGCCCATGGGCTGGTCACTATCCCGTCGGCCCGAAGCAGCCAGGACCTGGCCTGTGACCGCAAGGACATCCTGGCCGCGTTGGAGCGCAGGGATCCCCGGGCAGCAGCCGGAGCCGTACAGGACCATGTCACCCGGACCGCTCACTTGTTGATCAGCGGGGTCTGCGCCCGGACGCCTGGCCTGTCAGCAGACCAGTACCTCTCTCAGCTCGAGCAGCTCACCAAATTCTCCCGCTGACTCCACGGGTATTTACAGCCTTCCGAAAGTGCCCTACAGTTGCATGCAACCTCAGTAGCATGCAACATACAAGCGAAAGGATGCGAAGTGGCATCCCCCAGCTCCTCCGAGTCCCCCCTGAGCCAACCGCTGGCCGGAATCCGGATCGCGGATTTCTCCCGTGTGTTGGCAGGTCCCCTGTGCACCATGATGCTGGCGGACTTTGGCGCCGAGGTCATCAAGATCGAAAGCCCGGCCGGCGACGACACCCGGGCATGGGTACCGCCCGTGGACCATCACGGACGGGGAACGTATTTTGCCAGTGTCAACCGAAACAAGCGATCGGTGGTCGTGGATCTTAATACGGACGACGGCCTGGCTTACGCCCGCGAACTGACTGCGGAATGCGACGTAGTGGTGGAGAACTTCCGGCCGGGCGTCATGGCCAAGTTTGGGCTGGACTACCAGACCTTGTCCGCCGGGCGGCCCGACCTGGTGTACTGCTCCATCTCCGGGTTTGGAACGGGCGCCGGATCCGCACTCCCCGGGTACGACCTCCTCGTCCAAGCGCTCGGCGGCCTGATGAGCATCACCGGGTCGCCCGAGACGGAACCGACCAAAGCCGGCGTCGCACTGGTTGACGTACTCACCGGACAGAACGCCTTGACGGGCATCCTCATGGCACTGCGCGTCCGTGACACCACCGGCCACGGTCAGGAAGTCCACGTCAATCTGCTCTCATCGCTTCTTGCCGCTTCCGTCAACCAGGGAACAGCAACGCTCGCTACTGGGAACTCCCCGGCCCGCATTGGCAACGCACACCCAAGCATCGCCCCCTATGAAACTTTCCGGACCAGAGACGGCCTGCTTGCCATCGCGGTCGGCAACAACAGGCAGTTCGGTGCGTTGACTGAAGCCCTTGGGTTGAACAGCCTGACCGAGGACCCCCGCTTTCGCACCAATGAACTTCGGGTGGCATCACGCGTCCCCTTAAAGAGGATCCTCGAACAGGCACTGGAAACTGATTCCGCCGCTCATTGGCAGGCCAAGCTTCTCGAAGCCGGGGTACCGGCCGGCAAAGTCAATGACATCGGCGAAGCTTTGGCGCTCGGTCACTCCCTGGGTCTTGAACCTTCCGTTCACTTCACGGACCCAATCACCGGCCGCTCATCAGTCCAACTGGCCAATCCCATCCGTTTGTCCGCTTCCCCCGCCACGTACCGGCAGGCACCGCCCACCCTTGGTGAACACCAAGGCAGCACCTTCACTTCCATTTCCCCGAACACGAGAGGTTCCGCATGAACAGCATCAGCGATCTGATTGACTTCGATTCCTTGCTCACCCCGGAAGAACGGAAGCTGCGGGACAGAGTGCGCGCCTTCGTGGACGCGGACATCAGGCCGAACATTGCGCAATGGTACGAATCGGCCACTTTCCCGTTGGAGATAGTTCCGGAACTCGGTCGGCTGGGCCTGTTGGGAATGCATTTGCAGGGCTACGGCTGCGCCGGGGGCTCCGCGGTCGATTACGGATTGGCAGGCGCCGAACTCGAGGCCGGCGACTCCGGCCTACGGACCTTCGTCTCAGTGCAGGGCTCGCTGGCCATGAGTGCCATCTACAAGCACGGTTCCGAAGAGCAGAAGCAGGAGTGGCTGCCCGCCATGGCCAAGGGCGAAGCAATCGGCTGCTTCGGACTGACCGAGCCCACCGCCGGCTCCGACCCCAGCGGCATGAAGACCTTTGCGCGTCGCGACGGAAACGACTGGGTCCTTAACGGCTCCAAGCGCTGGATCGGCCTGGCATCGGTAGCCCAGGTTGCTGTTATCTGGGCCCAGACCGAAGAAGGCATCAGGGGGTTCGTGGTTCCCACGTCCACCCCGGGCTTTACCGCGACGCCGATCGAGCCGAAGCTGTCCATGCGCGCCTCCATCCAATGCGACATCGATCTGGTGGACGTGCGCCTGCCCGAGTCCGCGGTGCTGCCGAACGTGGTGGGGTTGAAGGGTCCTTTCAGCTGCCTTAACGAAGCACGCTACGGGATCATTTGGGGTGCCATGGGCGCGGCCCGTGATTCTTTCGAGGCCGCCCTGGCCTATTCACAGGAGCGCTTGCAGTTCGACAAGCCCCTTGCGGGCTACCAGCTCACGCAGCAGAAGCTGGTGGACATGGCGCTGGAAATCAACAAGGGCTTCCTGCTCGCGCTGCACCTTGGCCGGAAGAAGGACGCCGGAACCTTGCAGATCGACCAGATCTCCGTGGGCAAGCTCAACAACTGCCGCGAAGCCATCAAGATCGCCCGCGAGGCCCGGACCATCCTTGGCGGCAACGGCATTACCTTGGACTACTCACCGCTGCGGCACGCGAACAACCTGGAGTCGGTCCGCACTTACGAGGGCACCGACGAAGTGCACACCCTCATTCTCGGCAACAAGCTGACCGGCATTCCCGCCTTCCGCTGACAGGCTGCGGGTTACCGGCGGACAACTGACTGGGAAATGCTCGACGGCGGCGCCCGGCCACCGGAACAAAAGGCCGGGACCGCCGCTGCCGTAGCCCATAAGACATAGGGCCAATGCGGCAACGAAATTCCCCAACGCAAAAACCCCGCTATTTCCAAAGTCCTGACGACTGGAAATGCGGGGTTTAGCTGGTGGCTCCGACCGGCGTCGATCCGGTGACCTTTCGATTTTCAGTCGAACGCTCTACCAACTGAGCTACAGAGCCTAGGTGACATGTCACCTTGAGAACCGGAATTCCTTCCGGCGCTCAGAGCGACCCTGACGGGACTTGAACCCGCGACCTCCGCCGTGACAGGGCGGCGCGCTAACCAACTGCGCTACAGGGCCTTGCTTTGCGGTATCTCTACCGCGCTTTGCAGTATCTCTACCGCGTTTTTTTCAAGGCTTCCAGCTTACCAGACTTTTTTAGTCCGATTTACCACTTGCCTTGCGTACCCCCAACGGGATTCGAACCCGTGCCGCCGCCGTGAAAGGGCGGTGTCCTAGGCCGCTAGACGATGGGGGCCTGAACTCAATTCGAACTCGCAGCAGAAGACAACGCTTTATGCGTTCTTTTCCGCTCTCGCTCGTCCGAACTGGACTCTAAAACCTTAGAGCATGGATGGCGATAATCCAAAATCGAGAGGAGCGTGACCTCGGACACGTCCAAAAACAGCGCACAGGACATTGGCAGTTTTTTGCCCTGACGCGTCCGAAATCCGCCAGCCCCACGGTCGGATGCCGCGCTAGATTTGCCCTATGACAACCCCCACCCCGGCCGGATCCGGTCAGCCCTCCGGCGACCAGGAGCGCAGCATCCCCGCGCCGGTCGCCGCGGCAACCATCAGCAAAGCCGGCATAGCCGCCGTCGTGGTCACCGTAGTCCTGTGGGCTTCGGCTTTCGTCGGCATCCGGGCGGTCGGCCCCAGCTTCTCCCCCGGCTCCTTGACGTTGGGACGCTTGGCCGTTGCCGCCGTCGTGCTTGGACTGGTGGTGCTGCCGACGCTGAAGGTGTGGCCGAAAGGCCGCCAGTGGCTGCCTATCGCAGCCTACGGGGTGATGTGGTTCGCCGGCTACAACGTGGCGCTGAACGCCGCCGAGCACATGCTCGACGCCGGTACCAGCGCCATGCTGATCAACGTCTCACCGATCCTGATAGCGGTCATGGCCGGCTTCATCCTGAAGGAAGGCTTTCCGCGCTGGTTGCTGATCGGCAGCGCGGTGGCCTTTGGCGGGGTTGCGATGATCGCGTTGGGCTCCGGGCAACGGTCGACGGCGGACGTGGCCGGCGTGTTGTTGTGCCTGCTGGCCGCTGTGCTCGCGTCTGTCAGCGCCATCCTGCAGAAACCCGTCCTGCGCACGTTTACCGCGGGGCAGGCCACCTGGTTCGGCATCATGGTTGGCGCCGTGTGCTGCCTGCCCTGGACAGGCCAGCTCATCAGCGAAATTCAGTTGGCGCCGATAGCAGCCACGTTGGGCCTGGTCTACCTCGGCGTTTTCCCGACGGCGATTGCCTTCACCACATGGGCTTACGCGCTGTCCTTGATTCCTGCCGGAAAGATGGCCGCCACGACTTACCTCGTCCCGGGAACCACCATTCTTATTTCCTGGGCCGTCCTGCAGGAAGTGCCCACGATCTGGGGTTTGCTGGGCGGCGTGGTGTGCCTGCTCGGCGTAGCGCTGACCCGCAGGACCCCCAAGGCGGAGCGCACAGCAGTACTGCGCGCGTCCAAGTCGAGGACGCGCGCAGCCAAAGGTTAGGTTTCAGCGAAAAGTCAGCGGGCCATTCCGGCCAGCAGTTCCCGGTGGGTGGGCGGGTTCGCCCCGGAGCGGCCCACAGTGATGGATGCCGCCATGGAGGCGGTGGTGCCGATCCTCTCCAGCACTGTCGGAGCCAAGCCATCGCTTCCCCGAAGGAGCAGCCCCAGGATCAGCGCGGACATGTATGAATCCCCCGCTCCGATCGTGTCGGCCACCGTGGACGGGATGGCCGGGACATTCAGCTGGGTCTCCCGCGTGGCCATGAGGGATCCGTTCGCCCCCTGCGTCACCACGGCCAGCACGGTCCCCAGGGACAGCAGGTGGCGGGCCGTTTCCGCCAGGTCCTTGCCCGGATACAGCCAGCGGGCATCGTCTTCACTCATCTTGACGACGTCGGTCAACGGCACCAGTTCCTCAAAGAGGGAGAGGGCCTCGTGGTGGCTGCCCAGGAGGTCGCGGCGGATGTTGGGGTCGTAGGTGACCATGCATCCGCCCTGCGCCTGTTCAAGCATGCCGCGCACGACGCTTGCTCCCGGCTGCAGGAACGTGGCGATGGAACCGGTGTGCAGGATCCTGGGCGCGTAAGGGAGCACCACGGGAGGCAAGGACCAGTCAATGTCGAAGGTGTACTCAGCGGACCCGTCGTCGCCGATCTGCGCCGTAGCCGTGGCCGTCTTCCCCAACGACCTGGAACCGGGAAGCAGAACCACCCCCGCGCTCTGGAGGTGTTCGGTGATGGCGTCACCGCGGTCGTCGCGTCCGATCGCCGTCAACAGGCCGGCTTTGATGTCCAGGCGCCCCAGGCCGTAGGCCACATTGGCAGGTGAACCGCCCGGATACTCGATCTGCCCATCCGGAGACTGCACGATGTCGATCAGCGCCTCACCCACCACGACGACGTCGAGGGGTTCGGGTGCGAGGGAGGGAGTGGCGGTCATGCGGTTCCTGTTCGTTGGTTGGGGAGGTGTGGAGGTGCGGCCACGGAATGACGTTCAACAAGGGGACATTCGAACAATTCAGTGTGGCCCGGGGTTGGCGTACCGGCAAGGATCAACTCCACGGCACGCCTTCCCATGTCAATGAAGGGCAGTTCCAAGGTAGTCAGGCCTGGCCGCAGATGGGGTGCGAGTGACTCCTGGTTGTCGAAGCCGACCACGGACACGTCATCCGGAACGGCCAGCCCTTTCGACGCCAGCGCCTGGTAGGCGCCCCACGCCGTGCGGTCATTACCGCAGAAAATCGCTGTGGGCGGGCGATCCCCGGCCATCAGCTCAAGCGTCCTCCGGTAACCGCCGGCTTCGTCGCCGTCCCCCGCGAGGTGCAGTCCGCCGTCGAACGCAATACCCGCCTCTGCGAGCGCCTTCCGGTAGCCTTCAAGCCGCCCGACGACGGCAGGCAGTCCGTCCTCCACCGCACCGATGTTGATGAAACCGATCCTTCGGTGCCCTGCCCGGATGAGGGTCCGGGTGGCGGTGTACCCGCCGAGCACCTCCGACGGCGCGATGCTCGCGAAGGCGCCGCTGCGGTCCTGCGCGTTAAGCACGACGGCGGGCAGCTCACCCAGGACGTCCGGAACATCCACCTTCCGGTGATACATCGAGGCGTAGACCACCCCGGCCACTTTGTGCGAGAGCATGGCTTCGAGGGACGCAGCCTCCAGCCCGCGGTCTCCGCCCGTGTTCACCGTGAGCAGCAACATCCCGGCCTCCCATGCCCGGGCTTGTGCGCCTTCGATGATCTTCCCGGCAAAAGGTGCGGTGGCCACGTGGTCCCCCACGAAACCGATCATTTCAGCAACGCCTTCGCGGAGAACCTTCGCGTGGGCGTTGGTGCGGTACCCCAGCTCCTTGGCGGCCTGATGGACGCGCCGCCGGGTTTCCTCCGAGACCCTGGCTCCCCCCACGTCGTTGAGGACCAGCGATACCGTGGCTTGGGAAACGCCCGCAGCGGCCGCCACGTGGTGCATCGTGGGGCCGGACTTGCCGCTGGTGCCGGGCCGGGTCATGGAAGCCTGTCTGTCGTGCGGCTCCGGCTTGATTCAGGGGTTCAGTTATACGCATAACCGGGCCTCGAAAACAGTAACTCTCATCACACCCCGCGTCAATGCCGCACGCGGGCGTTACAGTCGGAACATGCCCGCAAATCTTCCTCCAGGCCTGCCTATCATCCCTGACGGCGACCTTCCTTCGTCCCCGTTGCGGGGCCGGGCCGCCCCCTTCCGGATGACGCCGGAGGAGTTCGAGGCCGCCGTCGAAGATGCTTTGCACATGATCCCGCCCAAGGCAGCCAGCGCCATGGACAACGTGGCCGTCTTCATTGAGGACACCTACGTTCCGCGCCCCGGCGAAGACCCGGACACGGTACTGCTGGGCCTCTACGAGGGCGTCCCGCTGACGGAACGCGATTCATGGTGGGAGGCGGGGTCGCTCCCGGACCGCATCACCATCTTCCGCCAGCCCATCCTGGACATCTGCACCACCCGCGACGAAGTCATCGAGGAAGTGGCCATCACGGTGGTACACGAGATCGCCCACCACTTCGGCATCGACGACGACCGCCTGCACGAACTCGGCTGGGGCTAGCCTTAGAAGCATGGGGCACGACCACAACCACTCGCACGGACTCACTGCAACCGGCAGGCATCGCAAGAGACTCATAGCCGTCCTGGGCATCACCCTGGGCGTGGTGGGTATCCAGGTGGTCGGCGCCATTATCTCCGGTTCCCTTGCGCTGCTGGCCGACGCCGGACACATGCTCTCCGATGCCGCCGGCGTGTTCATCGCGCTCATGGCGGCCTGGATCGCGACGCGCCCCGCCAGCGATCAACGCACCTACGGCTACCAACGGGCCGAAGTGCTTGCCGCCCTGGCCAATGCCCTGGTCCTGATTGTCATCGCGGTGGTGATCATGATCGAGGCCATCCGCAGGTTCGGCGAAACCCCGGAGATCCACACCGACATCATGCTGTGGGCCGCAATTCTGGGTGCCGCAGCCAACCTCGTCTCACTGTTGATCCTCCAAGGCGCGCAGAAGGAAAGCCTCAACGTACGCGGCGCCTACCTGGAAGTCCTGGGCGACCTCCTCGGCTCGATCGCCGTCATTGTGGCCGCCGTCGTCATCATGACCACGGGCTTCAGCGCTGCGGACCCCATCGCCTCCATGCTGATCGCGGTCATGATCATCCCCCGCGCCTGGCACCTCCTCCGCGACGTAGTGGACGTGCTGCTTGAAGCCACCCCCAAGGGAGTGGACGTCAACATGATCCGCGAGCACATCCTGGCCGTGGACGGAGTGGTGGAGGCCCACGACATCCATATTTGGACCATTACCTCGGGAGTGCCGGTGTTCTCGGCCCACGTGGTGGTGGAAGACGAACTTCTCAACGCCGCCGGCGCGGACAGCATCCTTGACCAACTGGGGTCCTGCCTGGGGAGTCATTTCGATACCGAGCACTGCACCTTCCAGCTTGAACCGGTGAGCCACTCGGAGCACGAATCCCACCAGCACGCATAGCTGCATTCGCTGTGCCGTGCCGGGCTTTGAAGTGCCTGTTCAGGCGGGCGTTACCGTTCCGGAGGCGCCGTCTACCGTGATGCGCTGGCCGGTTGCGATCCGCACGGTGGCATCGGGGACGCCCACGACGGCGGGAATCCCGTACTCGCGCGCAACCACGGCCCCGTGCGAGTTGGGACCGCCCATTTCCATGACCAGGCCTCCTGCCGTCAGGAAGAGCGGCGTCCAGCCCGGATCGGTTGAAGGCGCCACCAGGATTTCGCCGGGCTCCAGGTGGGCTCCTACCGGGTCCATGACCACCCTCGCCAGCCCCGTCACTGTCCCGGTCGATGCCGCACTGCCGGTGAGTACTCCCGCGGACGCGTTGGCCGCTGGCTCTTTGGCTCCGGGATCCACCACGGCTTCGGGTTCTGTTCCGTCCGAGAGCAGCATCCGCGGGATGTGGCGGCGCTGCAGCTCACGGTCGTAATCCTGGCGGCGTTCCGCCACCACCGGCTGGAAGCGGGTTCCGGCCAAGGCGAGTTCCACGTCCTCGAAGTCCAGGAAGAAGACGTCATCGGCCTCGTCCAAACGCCCTGCTTCTGCCAGTTCCCGGCCGATCCGCACCATGTGCCTCCGCACCTCGGCCAGACCAAGGACCAGGTTGTATTTGGGCAATTCCCGCAGGCCCGCGTAGCGGCGCGTGCGATCGAGGGCGAAGCGGATCACCGCGGCGTGAAGGGCGCTCTTGGTCCTGCCACGGGCCACCAGGCGTGCAACCTGGTCTTCGGCTTCGGTGGCGGCATTTTCAAACTGCCGGGGCGGGTCGGGTTGCGGCGTGGGTTCCGGCTGCCGTGGAGAACCTCCGGCCCCGGGAGCACCGCCGCCCTGCCCAAGCCGCAAGTAGTTCCCAAGAACTCCAAGAATGTGGGTGGGTTCCTCCGACCAGCGCGGCATCCCGATGTCTATCTCCGCGACGGCCCGGTCCCCGTATTCGGCAAGGAACCTCTCAAGACCGGCTTGCGGACGTGCCGGAAGCCCACCTGCCTTGTAGGCCTCCGCCAGTTCTGCGGCGCCACGGGAAACGAAGAACTCAACTGCTTCCGGGTCCTGTCCGATCTTGCTCGCCAACTCCCAGAGCGCAAGGTCCATCTCGGTGGTGACGTTATGGGGCAGGCCACGAATAACTGTTTGAAGTTCGTCGTAGGAAACGTCGGGACCCAGCAATTTCCGGACCAGTGCCAGCAGGGCAAAGCCAAGTGCCGGAAGGGGCAGGACCTGGGGAACTGTGGCAAAAATCCGCTCTCCGAGGATTCGCTCCACATGCTGCAACCTCTGATGGCTCGTGGCGGAGACGGGAAGATCGAAGGCGTCCTTCAAGTCTTGGCTGACCTTATCCAGTTGCCTCATGGCCGCTGCGGGCCTGAACAGACCCCGAAGGACCGTTTCCGGCACCCGGTATCTCGCTGCAACAGGAGCCACATGGCGGATCAGCTTGAAAGGAGTCTTGTTGGTCATGGCGAACCGGGGGTCTTCGCTGAGGCGCCGGATCAAAGCGGCGGACCGGGCCTCCATAATGTCGAAAATCCTGGGCGCAAGGGCCCTGCCCACCCTGCTCCGAAGCACTGAAGTGATGTCGAAGAAGATCCGCTGGCCAGCCTCGTAGTACGGCGAAGGGCCCGTGCGCGGGTCCGGCACGTCAAAGCCGGCCCGGCGGGCGACGCAGGAAGCAATCAGCCTGATTCCCGCCAGCCCCATGGGCGTCAGGGGCCGGGTGAGGCCCTGGGCCAGGCTGAAGTTCAAGAACGCATGCTCGCCCTCGGAAGACGGTGTCCTTGTTGGTCGCGGGTACAGGGTGGTGATGGGCCGCGCCTGCGTCAACCACAGCTTCCCGTCCCGGTCCATGGCCCACTCGGTGTCCTGCGGAGCTGCGTAGTGTTGTTCCACGCGGTCGCCCAAGGCCGCGAGCGCCCGGATCTGGTGGTCCGTGAGGCAAGGTTCCACCCGCGAAACTTCGCCGTCAGTCCCGATCGCCGCAGCGTCAAGCCCGGTCTTTCCAAGCTGTCCGGAGTGTTCAACCCGTTCAGTCCCGCCACCGGGCAGGGGCCGGATCTCGACTCTACGGTCACCGATGGTGCGCGTCAGGATCTGCAGGCTCCGGATATCCACCACGTACTGGTCGGGATTCACCGCGCCGGAGACCACTGCTTCGCCCAGGCCGGGACTCGCATCGATGACCGCCTCCTGCCGACGCCCGGTCAGCGGGTTGGCCGTGAACATGACGCCGGCGGTGGCGGCGTCGATCATCTGCTGCACTACAACGGCGAGCGCCACCGTCGAATGCCGGATCCCGTGTGCAGTCCTGTAACTCGCCGCCCGGTCAGTCCACAGGGAAGCCCAGCACCGGCTCACTGCGTCCAGCACGGCATCCACGCCAACCACATTCAGGAAAGTGTCCTGCTGGCCGGCAAAGCTCGCAAAAGGCAGGTCTTCCGCCGTGGCCGAGGACCGGACAGCAACCGGGACATCCGGGCCCAGCCTGTTGTACGCCGTGCGGACTTCTTCGGCCACCTCTGGAGGAACACCGGCAGCCAGCACTACCGAGCGGGCACGGACGGCGAGTTCGTCAAGGGAGGCGAGTTCGTCAAGGGAGGAATCAACGACGTCGGTCCCGTCCAGGGCAGCCAGCACCTCACCCAACGCTGCGCCGTCAAGCGCCCGGCGGTAGGCCGCCGTCGTCAGGCAAAATCCGGGCGGCACCGGCAAACCGGCGGTGGCCATTTCACCAAGGTTGGCGGCCTTGCCGCCAACCTCCGCCAGCATGCCTGAACGAATCCGGTCCAACGGAAGGATGAAACCGTACCCGGCTGTTGAAGCCTTCCCGGTTTGCCCGCCCTGCTGCGGCCCTTCCGCCGCTTCACCGTCCATGCCGCCGTGAAGCGTCAGGTCCTAGTCGTTGCCCAGCATGGGGCCGAACTTGGGCCTGTCCGCAAGCCTGGAGTCTTCGCGATCCGGGACCACCATGACCGGTCCCTTGGCGTGGTGCAGCACGCCGTCCGAGGTTGAACCGAGGAGCATTCCGGCGAACCCGCCGCGTCCACGGGTGCCCAGGACCACCAGTTCAACTCCCCTGCTGGCCTCCACCAGGACGTCCACGGGAGAGCCGTCTGTCAGCTGGGTTTCCACCGTGAGATGCGGGAAATGGCTGCGGAGCCAGGCAACGCCGGCATCCAGTTGGACCTTGATATCCGCGAACAGGGCATCCCTGTCCAAGGGGGCCGGCACCCAGGCCAGCGAGCCGCTGTACTGAGGCACAGCGCAGACTACCCGAAGCTTCGCGCCCATGCGTTCTGCCTGTTCAGCAGCCTCCAGGACCGCCACTCGCGCCTGTTCGGAGCCGTCAACACCAACTACAACAATGTTCTCCACAGTGCGGGGACCGGCCTTCGCGTGTTCGGCCTTGATGTGCTTGTCCTCGGTGCTCTGGCCCAGGCGGTCGGCGCAATACAACGGCACCGTCACTGTGGGGCACTTCGCATGGGCCGGCAGCGCGCTGCTGACGGAGCCCAGCAGACGGCCGACGAATCCACCGCGTCCGCGGCTGCCCGAAACCAAGAGGGCGGCTTCCGCGGAGAGATCCAGCAGGACACCGGCGGCATCCCCGTTCTCCACCGAGGCGTCAACGTCGATGTTGTAGCCGGAAACCTTCTCCATGGCCTGTTTGGCGATGGCTTCGGCGCCTTCCCGGATCATCGAGTCGTCCACCGTTGCGTATCCGCCGTCCAACCCTGAGGCGGCGAAGATCGGCACTGAATAAGCGGTCACGATGTGCAAGGGAAGTTGCCGGCGTTCGGCTTCACGCGCTGCCCACACCAAAGCGCATTGTCCGTGTTCGGAGCCGTCCACTCCAACCACGATGCCGCCCGGTGCTACTGCTTCCGCGTCACCGCCGCGGGGATGTTCAACGTGACTACCGTGCTGGTCCATTTGGGGCCCGCCTCTCCACCTGCTGCTTGATGTTCCGGCCATTCTGCCAGAGGTTCAACGTAGGGGTGTTACACCTCACGTTGTGCGCTAATGTCCGTGAACGAGGAAGCCACGGGACTTCCTCGTCCAATGCCAACTATTCTCGTTTGCTTATAGCGAATCAAGGCGGCTTTTCCGCTATCTGCATAACGGTCCGGGCTCGGTTTCAAGGCCCTCCCGGGACGCCCCGGGAAGAAGTAATAACACGCTGTCAGGAAGGCTACCCAACGCCCCAAAAGTTCTGTAGTGTTCGAGTCACCGAATGGCCGGTGAGAGTGTTCCAGAACACATACCGGCCATTTATTTGCGACCGTTTGGGGGAACCGGAAGCGTCCAATCCTGCCTTTGGGCACGTACGTCAAGGAGGAACCACGCAGTGTCACTCATGCCTGATTCCGCCACGGAGCGAACCACCACCGTGGTGATCGGAGCCGGACTCTCAGGCCTCGCCGTGGCCAGCGAACTCAGCCGCTACGGCGTGGGCTCGATCGTGGTGGACGGCTTCGGCCCACTCGCACAGACGGGTCCTTCCGTGCATACCGGCATGCTGCAACGCTGCGAGGTAGCCGATCCCGCTTCCATGCTGGAACGGAACCAGATCCTCCGCCACCTGCGGAACTACGCGGCCAGTCACCACCTGGATGTACGCAACACCACCAAGGCGGTCCGGCTGGACCTGCTCACGGCTGCAGAAACTCCCCTCGCATCCCCTCGTCAATGGGCCGTCCACACGGCGCACGGCATTCTCCTTGCCGACCACGTTGTAGTGACGCGTTGCGCGCAGAGCCAGCTACGCAAGATGCTGGCCGAGCTGGGGATTGCCGTTGGTCAGAACCTTGTGGCCGCCATGCGCGCGGTGGGCATGCATCTGGTGGGAGTGGGAGAACTCATCACGCCAACCCCCAAGGAAGTCCTCCGCCAGGCCAAGGCGGTGGGGCAGGCCATCTCTTCGAAGGTGGCACTTCCAGCAGCGCCCGGCCTCGCGATCGCCTAAGCCCGGCAACCCCCACAGCGGCACCAAGGCAGCCCGGAAACAGGGCTCTTGGAGCAGGGGCCTTAGACCAAAAGCCTTAAACCAAAAAACCGGCACCCCGGGAGGAGAAAACCTCCGGGGTGCCGGCCTTTTTGTGAAGCGTGAAGCTTATGCGCCGGCGCGGACGTACGTGAGCGGGCCGGTTGCGGTCAGCCAGCTGATCGGGTGGATGCCGGTCTGGTTACCGTTGATGCCACCGGAGATGGCCTGGCCATTGCCGATGTAGATGGCAACGTGGCCGGACTGGACGATCATGTCACCGGGCTGGGGATCACTGACAACCTTGCCGTAGTTCATGAATTGCATGGGTGCAAGGTCGCCCACCGGGATACCTGCGGAGCCGAGGGCCTTTTCGACCATGGCGGTGCAGTCCTGCATGACACCGATCTGGGCGTAAGCCGAGGCAACCATTGCTGCGTTGACGCCGCCAACAGCGGGTGCCGGGGCAGGTGCTGCGGGAGCAGCAGCGGCAGGTGCGGAAGCAGCAACCGTGGCGGTAGCGGCGGGAGCAGCAGCCTTGGCTGCGGCCTTCTTGGGAGCCTCAACAACCGGAGCCGGCTTCTCGATGACCGGTGCTGCCACGGAAGCAACAGCGGGACGCTCGAAGTTGACGGTGGCCGTTGCTGCGGCAGTGACAACCTTGTTGGGGGTTTCGGCAACGGTTTCAGCAACCGTGGCGGGGCTGGAGTCCCGCTGGACCGGAGCCTGTGCCGGAGTTTCGGCAGCGTGCGCAGCAATGGAACCGGTCAGGACAAGACCCGAAGCTGCAGCGATGACGGCTGCCTGGCGGCCAGCGCCTGAAGCGTTGCTGGCAACTGCCTTGGAGATGGAGATGAACGGATTGGGGCGTACGCTGTCCGCCTTACGACGGCCGCGAAGAATGCGTGAAGACATGAAAGAGCCTCTCCCGATGCCTGCGAGGTTAGCTGTCGGATTCGGATGGGAGTCACCCGGCCACTATCCACCGCTGTTCAGCGGAAGCTTCGTGGCTTCACCCCAAGGCGCGCTCATTGGCGGCCTAAAATGGGTTCCCCGTCTCTGCCGTAGGTATGTCTGCGAACGGATTCCGACCTGCGGCAGAGCTAGGCAATCAGGCCGGAAGTGCGCCGAATGCGGATCGGGCACAGGTACTACCGTACGCGATGATCACGGCAAAGTCACATTTAAGTAACGAGAAGTGGGCGTCGAGCGTGTCGCAGTAACCGTTTCGAGATTTTCGCAGGTATGTAGAAAACCCCGTCATTCCGCGGATTTATCGCCCTCGGCATCATTGGAGGCAGCCAATTTCCGACGGGCTGTAACGGCCAGGAAAATAACGAGCGCAACAGCTAATGCAGCAAACGCCACGATGCTCCACGGGAACGGCTGGGAGGCGTCCGGAGCCGGTTCGCTGACGGGGGTTCCGGGGGCCGCAGTTCCTGCGCTCGGAACAGTGCCCGAACCTGCCTGGCCCGACGCGGACAGCGAGGCTCCCGCGGTGGCCCCCTCCGACGTCGTGCTTCCTGCTGTTGCCGTGAACGTAAAGGTGCCCTCGATGGGGTGCGAATCGGAGCTGACGACGCGCCAAACCACCGTGTACTGGCCCGCCGGAGCGCCGGGGCGCAGTTTTTGGACCGCCTGGTTGTCGATGATTTGCACGGCGCCGTCCGCCCAGTTCTCCCCGCCCGCGGTCACCGACATGCCCGAACCAATAGCCAGCGGCCGGTTATTGAACGTGACGGAGACCGATGCCGGAACTTCCGCAACCGTGGCTCCGCTGGCCGGACTCGTGGATTCTGCGGCGTCGTGCGCCGATGCCGGGGCGGCGCCGAAAAGCAGCGCCGAGGCGAAGGCGAGGGCAGCAACGACGGCGGCCAGGAGCGGGCGGATGGTGCGCATGGGGCGGTTTCTCCTAATGTTGGCTTCCTTACAGACTAGGCGAATCGTCAGGCCTCCCCGCACGGGCGGGCATAGGATTTGAGAGCACACTCACACGATCCCCGGAGACATCCATGCTTAAACAGGGTTCTGCAATCGACCGCTACTTCAAGATCTCCGAACGTGGATCCACGTATTCGCGGGAAATCCGTGGCGGCTTCGCGACCTTCTTTGCCATGAGCTACATCGTGGTCCTGAACCCCCTCATACTGTCGGGGGCTGACTCGAGCGGGGCATCGCTGGGCTTCACGGCCGTCGCCGCCACCACGGCCTTCGTGGCAGGCATCCTGACCATCCTCATGGGTGCTTGGGCCAAGCATCCCTTTGCCGTAGCCACAGGCCTGGGCGTCAACGCGTTCGTGGCCGTCACCGTCGCCTCGCACCCGGGCCTGACATGGCCGGACATGATGGGCCTGGTGGTCCTCTCCGGCCTGACCATGCTGATCCTTGTCCTCACCGGGTTCCGGACCGCGGTCTTCAAGGCCGTCCCCGAGGCGCTCAAGACCGCGATCGTGGTGGGCATCGGTCTCTTCATTGCGCTGATCGGCCTGGTCAACGCCGGCTTCGTGCGCCGCATCCCCGACGCCGCCGGAACCACCGTTCCGCTGGGCCTGGGCGTGGACGGCAAACTCCTGGGCTGGCCGACGCTGGTGTTCGCGGTCGGCCTGGTCCTCACCATCGCGCTGGTGGTGCGCAAGGTACGCGGTGCCATCCTGATCGGCATCATCGTCTCCACCGCGCTGGCTGCGATCCTTGAATTCACCCTGCATATCGGCCCGAGCAACGACGGCACCACCATCAACCCCCGTGGCTGGTCGCTCGTGGCGCCCAAAGTGTCCGAGTGGGGCGCTCCGGACCTTTCCCTGATCGGCAAGGCCAACCCCTTTGGCGCCTTCGAACACCTTGGCTTCATCGGTGCCGCCCTGCTGGCCTTCGTGATCCTGCTCAGCATCTTCTTCGACGCCATGGGCACCATGGTGGGCCTGGCCAATGAGGCCGGAACCGTGGATGAGCACGGCAACATCCCCAATGTGGACCGCGTTCTCCAGGTTGATGCGCTCGGCGCGATTGTGGGTGGCGGAGCTTCGGTGTCCTCCAACCAGATCTTCGTCGAATCCGGCGCCGGCATTGGCGAAGGCGCCCGGACCGGCCTGGCCTCGATCGTCACCGGTGTCCTGTTCCTGGTGGCCATGTTCTTTACGCCGTTGATCAACCTGGTTCCCTTCGAAGCCGTTGCGCCCGCCCTTGTTGTGGTGGGCTTCATGATGGTTTCGCAGGTGGGCAAGATCGACTGGCAGGACTGGGGCGTCGGCATCCCGGCGTTCCTGACCATCGCCCTCATGCCGTTCACCTACTCGATCGCCAACGGCCTCGGCGCAGGCTTCATCTCCTACGTCCTGATCCGCACGTTCCAGGGCCGCGCCCGCGAGGTACACCCCTTGATGTGGGCTGTGGCTGCGGCATTCCTGCTGTTCTTCGGCATCGGCACCGTGGAGGAACTGCTCGGGGTGAAGTAACTCCTCGCCGAGATGGCATTTGATGACAATGTTCGGCGCAAACATTGTCATCAAATGCCATCTCGCGGCGTCTCCGGGGACCATGATCCGGAATTTCAGACAGTCCGGACCCGGAACTGCTGGCATTGGCAGTCCGGGTCCGGTGTGCTTAAACCATGGAAACCAGCGCCCCCGCCGTAGACGTCACCCCCACCGCGTGGACCGGCCGCTTCGACGGCGACGGCCCCGAGCACCGCCGGTGGTGGCAAGCTGTGGCTCCCCACGCTGCCGGGACCGCCGCTGCCGGCGTGCGCTCCGCCGTCGTACTGGGCTTCTGCAGCGACGCAGGGGTTCGCCGCAACAAGGGGCGGGTGGGTGCTGCCGCGGCTCCGGCCGCGATCCGTGCGGCGCTTGGTCCGCTGGCGTTCCACCTGGACCGGGAGGTGTTCGACGCCGGTGACGTGGTGGTGGAGGGCGACCAGCTGGAGGACGGCCAGGCACGCGCCGGACGTGCCATCTCCGGACTGCTCGACGCCGGCAACCTCACCGTTGTGCTTGGCGGGGGCCACGAAACCGCGTTCGCCAGCTACCTGGGGGTGGCCGGCTCCGAAGTCCTGCGCGGCAAACGGCTGGGTGTGCTGAACCTTGACGCCCACTTTGACCTGCGCGACGAGCCCGTCCCGAGCTCGGGAACGCCGTTCCTCCAGATGGCCCAGGAGGAAGCCGCCGCTGGCCGGGAACTGCAGTACGCCGTCGTCGGTATTTCCGAACCCAACAACACGCGGACCCTGTTCGACACAGCGGAGCGGCTGGGCGTGAAGTATCTATTGGACGAGGGGTGCGCGCCGGAGGTCGTGGAGACGTTCGTGGCCGATTTCCTGGCAGGCATCGACGTCCTTTACTTGACGATCGACCTTGATGTGATGCCCGCAGCGGTGGCGCCCGGCGTCAGCGCTCCGGCCGCGTACGGAGTGCCGCTGCCGGTGATCAGCGCCGTCTGCAAGCAAGTGGCCGCCAGCGGGAAGCTTGTGCATCTTGATGTGGCGGAATTGAATCCTGAGTTCGACATTGACGGGCGTACCGCCAAGGTGGCTGCTCGGTTGGTGAACACGCTGCTGGCCTAACTGTGTTTGGCTAACCCTTTTGCTGGGCACATCATCCCCATAGCCTTGTGGAGGGAAGGATGGCGATGAGCACGACTCCTGTGGATGTTCCGCGAAAGGGCACTGTCCGGAATAAGTGGTCCTGGGTGGCCGGACCGGTGGCCGTTGCCCTGGGTCTGGGCGCCCACGTTGTTTCCGGTGGAAGCGCCCCGGCCATCCCCATCCTGCTGGGATTCGTGGCTTTGTCTGCCTTGGCGGCCCAGCTGATCACACACTGGATCCACGGACCCATCTTGCTGCTGCTCATCTCCGGGGCGGCGCAGCAAGTGCTGTTCTTCGGCTTCGATGCCTTGGGTGGTTCCTTTCCCGGCCTCGGTTCCCTGGACCACCTGCACGGCACGGGGCAGATCCCCGCGGACCTCCCTGCCGCAGTGTCCGGTGGCGGCGCCGTCCACGGGGCGGACCTGATGCTCTACACCCACGCCGCCGCGGCCATTCTCACGTTGCTGATTGGCGCAGGCGTGGCGAAGCTGGGTCACAGGCCCGTACGTCGTCCCGCAACTCGAGATGGCATTTAATGGCAATGTCCGGCCCAAACATTGCCATTAAGTGTCATCTCGCGGGGTTTAGGGCGATCATGAAAGCATGGCACCCGGGAATGAGCCGGCCGATGGGTTCCTGACCGACTACTACGAACACGTATCGGACGACGACGTCCGCAATTACACTCCGGAGACACTCCTTGAGCGGGCCCGCTACCATCGGACACTGGCCGAGCGCCGCGAGCCCGGGCAGGCCCTGGTAGGCATCCTCCACGAGACCGATTCCAGCGTGGTGGCGATCGTCGCGGACGACCTGCCGTACCTTCTCCCCTCCGTCACGGCCGAGATTGCCCGGGACACCTCGTCCATCCGGCTCCTGGTCCATCCGGTGTTCCGCGTCGAACGGGACCCTGCAACGCACCGGCTCACCCGAATCCGCAGCGGTCCGCACCGCACGGGATTGCCCACCGGGGTGGCGCCTTCCCCGGCAACGCACGACGACGGCGACCGCACCGAAGCGTGGATGGCGCTGGACATCCCGCGCTTGGCGGACGAGGACGGCACCGAACTCCTGATTGCCCGGATACATGCCGTGTTGAAGGATGTGCAGGCCGCCGCGGAAGATGCCGACGCCATGCACGCAGGTTTGGAGCGGACACTCGCGGAACTGGAAGCAGGCACTGGCTCGGGCGAAGATGCAGTGAAGGATTCCCGTGAAGCACAGCAGCTGCTGCGGTGGTTGGACGCGGGAAACTTCGTCTTCCTGGGCTACCGGGCCGGCGGCTCCGGCGGGTCCGGCGGATCGACCGGGCAGAGCGGCGGCCTGGGGATCCTGCGCGAGCCCGGAGACCCCAACAGTCCCACCACGGTGCAGGGCCCACTCCTAACGCTCACCAAGTCCACCAAACGTTCCACGGTCCTCCGTCATGCCTACCTCGACGAAGTAACGGTAAGGACGCCCGCCGCCCGGGAACACACCTTCGTGGGTTTGTTCTCGCCCAACTCCTCGGCCCACCCGGTGCTGGAGATCCCTGTCATCCGGGACACCGTGTCCGAGGCGTTGCGGACTTTGGGCTACCCGGCCTCATCGCATCACGGCAAGGAACTCCTGGCCGTGATGGACGCCTACCCACGGGACGAGCTGTTCCACATAGAGGCATCGCAGTTGGCCCTGCACGCCCGGGAGATTCTCCGCTTGCAGGAGCTGCACAGCACCCGGCTGTTCTTTCGTCCCGATTCGTTCGGCCGGTTCATGACTGCTTTGGTGTTCCTACCGCGCCGTCGTTACAACACAGCCGTTCGCCTGAACATCGAACGGGAACTGCGTGAAGCGTTCGGCTCGGATGACATCGAGTTCGAGTTGCGCTTGGGCGAATCCGCAATGGCCAGGGTCTTCTTCCGGATCCTGCTCCCGGCGGCGCCGTCAGGATCCAGCCAGCACAGAGCAGACGCCGGCACACCCCCACCTGGCGCCGGCCCGCACGAGGCGCCATCCGCCGTCGTCGATTCCGCCGCGCTGGAGCAGCGCATCATTGCCGCCACGCGTTCCTGGGCCCAAGGTCTGGACGAGGCGCTTCAGGCCGCCTACCCGCGGGAGGAGGCCGGCCGGCTTTCCGGGCTGTGGGCCGCTGCTTTTCCAGCCAGCTACAAAGCGGACTATGAAGTGGAGGACGCGGTAGCGGACATCGCGCGGTTTGAGAGTTTCCTTCCCGGCGAGGATGAACAGGACCCCATCTTGTCCGTGTACACCCGTCCGGGCACCGCAGTCCTGGCTGAGGACGCCCGCGTGCGCCTTTACCTGATTCGGCCCAAGAGCCTCACCCAGATCCTCCCGTTGTTCCACAATCTGGGTCTCCAAGTGCTGGACCAACGGCCGTTCGATGTCCAGCGGGCCGATGGAAGGCAGTTCTTCCTCTACGACCTGGGCTTGAAGTACCCGCGGGGCGTGGATCCCGTCGCAACGGGTCATTTGCTCGCCGTGGCGTTCCAGGCGGCGATGCGCGGGGACTCGGAGTCGGACGCCTTTGATGCGTTGGTCATTCGGGAGGGCCTGGGTTGGCGGCATGTTGCCGTGCTGCGGGCCTATGCCAAGTATTTGCGGCAATTGGGCAGTGCCAATTCGTACAGCTTCATGGCGGAGACCCTCCGGACCAACCCGGCGGCAACCCGCGCGCTGTTGGAACTGTTCGAAGCCAAATTCAACCCGGACCTGATCGCGGCTGACCTGTTCGAACCGGACCCGGGTGCGCACACGGGCGACGGGGATGTGTTTGAAGAGGGCAGCAGTGAACTGAGCCACCGGACACAGGCCGTCCACGCAGCGCGGGCCAGGCTCGCCGAAGCCATCGACGCCGTCCCCGTCCTTGATGCGGACAGGCTGTTGCGTTCCCTGGCCAGCCTGGTGGAGGCCACCCTGCGGACCAACTTCTACCTGGACAGGCCCTGCCTCAGTTTCAAGATCAGCCCCGCCGGTATCCCTGCTGCGCCGGCACCGCGGCCGAAGTTTGAGATCTGGGTGTACTCGCCACGCGTCGAGGGCGTTCACTTGCGCTTTGGAGCGATCGCGCGGGGAGGTTTGCGCTGGTCGGACCGGCGGGAGGATTTCCGCACGGAAGTCCTGGGACTGGTGAAGGCACAGACCGTGAAGAACGCGGTGATCGTCCCTACCGGCGCCAAAGGCGGGTTCTTCCCCAAACGGCTCCCGGACCCGGCAGAAGACCGGGCCGCGTGGCTCGCCGAGGGCCAGGAAAGCTACCGCACTTTCATCCGTGGCCTGCTGGACGTGACGGACAACCTGGTGCCGGACCCCGACGGCGGACCGGCCGGCCGCGTCGTGCCGCCGCCCCGGGTGGTGAGGCACGACGGCGACGACTACTACCTTGTGGTTGCCGCGGACAAGGGGACGGCTGCCTTCTCCGACCTCGCCAACGCCATAGCAGCGGAGTACGGCTTCTGGTTGGGTGATGCCTTCGCGTCGGGCGGATCGGTGGGCTACGACCACAAACAGATGGGCATCACCGCCCGGGGCGCCTGGGAATCGGTACGCCACCACTTCAGCGAGCTGATGATCGACTCCCGCGCAGAAGACTTCACCGTGGTGGGGATCGGGGACATGAGCGGTGACGTCTTCGGCAACGGCATGCTCCTGTCCAACCACATCAAGCTGGTGGCAGCGTTCGACCACCGGCACATCTTCCTGGACCCCAACCCTGACCCGCTTGCTTCCTACGCGGAACGGGAGAGGCTCTTCACACTGCCCCGCTCGTCCTGGGCGGACTACGATGCCAGCAAACTGAGCCCCGGCGGTGGCGTGTTCGCCCGCTCGGAAAAGTCCATCCGGATCAGCGAACAAGTGCGCGTTGCCTTGGGCCTGCAGGAAAACACGACGGCGATGACCCCGCCGGAGCTTCTGCGCGCCGTACTAACGGCACCGGTGGACCTCGTGTACAACGGCGGGATCGGAACCTACGTGAAGGCTTCCACGGAAACCAACGCGGACGTGGGAGACAAGTCCAACGACGCTATCCGCGTGGATGCCACGCAGCTCCGCACGCACATCATCGCCGAGGGCGGGAACCTTGGCGTGACCCAGCGCGGCAGGATCGAAGCTGCCCTGGCCGGGATCCTCGTGAACACGGATGCGATCGACAATTCCGCCGGGGTTGAATGCTCGGACCACGAGGTGAACATCAAGATCTTCCTTGACCGCATGATCTCCGCCGGAAGGATGCCCGCGGCCGAACGCACGGCGTTCCTGCAGGACCTCCAAACCGAAGTAGGGCGGCTCGTCCTGAAAACCAACGACCACCAGAACACCCTCCTGGTCAACGACAAACAGCTGGCCCTGGAGTGGAGCCCCAGCTTCGAACGGACCATGGACTGGCTGGAATCGGTGACGGACATGGACCGGAAACTGGAATCCCTGCCGTCCAACGAAGAGCTGCGCGCCCGGGTCCTTACGGGCAAGGGCCTGACCACCCCGGAACTGGCAGTGCTGGCGGCCTACGCCAAGATCGAGCTCGCCCGGGAGCTGACCGACGGTGGACTGGCCGATGATCCGTGGTTCTCGCAAACCCTCCATTCCTACTTCCCCAAGCAGCTCTCCGAAAGGTTCGGCGAGCACCTTGCCACCCATCCCCTCCGCCGGGAAATCGTGGCCACGGTGGTAGCCAACGACATGATCAACATGGGCGGGATTTCCTTCGCCTTCAGGGCCATGGAGGAAACCACCGTGTCCGCTGCGGCAGTGGCCCGTGGATTCGTCGTCATGCGCCGGATCTGGGATTTTGATGCGGTGACAGAGGCAATAGCGGCAATTCCAGCGAACATCCCCACTGAGCATGGAGCGGCGGTCGCTTTGGACATGCGACGCCTGCTGGACCGTTCAGTGCGTTGGTACGTCACCCACGACTTCCGCGACAAGCCCGTAGCCGATGCGTTTGCCCGACTGGAAAGCCCCATGGCATTGATGCGGTCAAACTTCACGCGCTTCCTGCATGGATTCAACTTGAGCTTTTCGCTGGACCTTCTTGCCCACTCGGACGCCGTGGGGCTGCCTCATCAGCTGGGGCTCCGTGCCTCCGAGTTGCTGGTCAGCTACGGGCTGCTGGACATCGCGGCGATTGCCGAAGAGCTTCAGGAACCCGCAGAGGCTGTGGCCGAGGTGTACTTTGCCGTGTTCGAGCGGATCTCGGCCATCCGTCTGCTGCAGCACATCACCCGGCTCCCCCGTGACACCCACTGGGAATCCCTTGCGCGTGCTGCCCTGCGGGACGACATGTACCTCGTGCTGGCGGACATGACCCGGGCGGTTGTCCGCCACACACCCCGTTCCCCGGCTGCTGCCCATGACCCCGTGGAGCGGATCATGGACTGGGAGCGCGGAAACATCGAACAACTGACGCGGATCCAGGAGACCATCCAAGAGGCGATCAAGCCCGGACCCATGGATATCGCAGCCCTGTCAGTGGCCGTTAAACTGCTCCGGGCAATGGTCCGGAGATGAGACACGGATCACATGGTTGCCAGTCATCTTACAAATAATTGGCTTGAAGGTTTTATGATTGTCGGGTCGCCCTCGCATGCGACAAGTAAGAGGAGGCCCCCAAATGACCACTGCTACGACAGTAGAACGCGAGATTCGCCTGTCCTTTTCGAAGGCAGACGAAATCCACGACGGACTTGACCGTGCCGTGGATGCCCTCATTGAGAGCGCCGCTGCAGACGCCAACTGCGGCATCCTGGTGACCCGGCACGAGCCCGGCACCTACACCGTGGCCCTGGACGAATCCGTTCCCTTCGGTCAGACCCACGAAGTCCTCGCTGCCTGAGCCGCTCTTCAGCAGCTCGCAGCGAAACACAACCGGGGCCTGTCCCTTCCGCACTACTACCCGCGGAAGGGACAGGCCCCGGTTTGTCGGTTAAGCGGCACCCATCCAGGTCGCATTACCGCGCGTTTTGAGCGTTCAAAACGCGCGGTAATGCGACCTAGTTGGGTGCTTGGGTGAAGGAGGGTGCTTATGCGCGGCGGAGGATCACGCCGTCGGACTTCATGAAGAGTTCCTTGCCCTCTTCGGTGACGCCGGGTCCCGAATGCTCGAGCCACAACACGTTGCCGCTCAGGGAGACTTCTTCCACCAGACCGGCTGCGATCACGTGGGCGTACTTGATGACTTCCACCCGCTCCCCGACCTTCAGCTGCCTCCAGTCGGCAACCGTTGCCGCGTGTGCGCTTCTTCTGGAAAGTACTGCTCCCCGTGCCTTCATTGAACTTCTACCCCTTTGTGGATGTTCTCTGTTAGTTATTCACTTGACCGTCAAGCCCGGGACACCGTTGTCGCCGGACGTGACGTACACCATAAGTATTACTACATTTGCCACGCCCCGGACGTTGCGTTGCGAACAATTTCCGAGGCGTGACAAATTTGCCGCTCAAATGAGCGTTTTATTCGACGTCAGGCCAAAACCCCGACGGCGGATTCGGCGGCCGCGCGGACCGCAGCGGAGCCAACCAGGCGGTCAGCCGCTTCCAGTTCGGGCGACAGGAACCGGTCCGTGCCCGGCCCCTGCACCACTTCCCGAAGCACCCCGATCACGGCCGTACCCGCCGGACCCGGGGTGAGTTCGCCGTCGGAAAGCTGCGTCCGGATGTCCAGGGCGCGTGCGCTGGTGACCAGTTCGACGGCGAGCACCCGCCGGAGGTTCTCCACGGCCTTGCGCAGCTTCCGCGCCGCGTGCCAGCCCATGGAGACGTGATCCTCCTGCATGGCGGAGCTCGGTATGGAGTCCACCGACGCCGGAACAGCGAGCCGCTTGTTGTCGGAAACAAGGCCGGCCTGCGTGTACTGGGCAATCATCAGGCCCGAATCCACGCCCGGATCCGCGGCAAGGAATGCCGGGAGGCCGTGGGAACGGGCCGGATCCAGCATGCGGTCCGTGCGTCGCTCGGCAATGGAGCTGAGGTCAGCAACAGCGATGGCAAGGAAGTCCAGCACGTAGGCCACGGGTGCGCCGTGGAAGTTGCCGTTGGACGTTACACGGCCGTCGGGAAGGACCACCGGGTTGTCGATGGCTGCGGCGAGTTCGCGGGAAGCCACCAAGGCGGCATGGTCCACGGTGTCGCGGACTGCTCCGGCAACCTGCGGTGCGCAACGGAGCGAGTAGGCGTCCTGAACCTTGGTGTCGTTGATCCGGTGGGAAGCCACGATCGGTGAGTTGGACAGCACCCGGAGCATGTTGTCCGCGCTGGCAGCCTGGCCCGGGTGGGGACGCAGGGCTGCGTGCAGCTCGGGAAGGAATACCTGGTCAGTGCCAAGGAGGGCCTCCACGCTGAGGGCTGCGGTGACATCGGCCGTCGCCAGCAGGACGCGGAGATCGGCGATGGCCATGAGCAGCATTCCCAGCATGCCCTCGGTGCCGTTGACGAGGGCCAGGCCCTCCTTCTCAGCGAGCGTGACCGGCTCGATGCCGTGCTGCGCGAGCAGCTCAGCAACAGGTGCCTTGCCCTCGGCGCCGTACAGTTCGCCGTCGGGCCCTGTTGCTTCGCCCTCACCCATGAGAACCAGCGCACAGTGGGACAGCGGTGCGAGGTCGCCGGAGCAGCCCAACGAACCGAACTCGCGGACCACCGGGGTGATGCCTGCATTGAGGACATCCACCATGGTCTGCAGAACCACGGGACGGACACCCGTCCGGCCGGACGCGAGGGTCTTGGCGCGGAGGAACATGATGCCGCGGATGACTTCCCGCTCCACCGCGGGTCCCATGCCGGCAGCGTGGCTGCGGATCAGCGACTTCTGCAACTGCGTGCGGAGGTCGTTGGGGATGTGGCGGTTGGCCAGCGCGCCGAAGCCCGTGGAGATGCCATAGGCGGGGACGTCGCTGGTGGCGAGCCCGTCAATGTGGGCACGGACCTTGGCGACGGTGTCCAGGGCTTCCTGGGACACGGTCACCTTGGCGCCGTGGCGTGCGACGGCGACGACGTCTTCCGGGGTTACCCCGCTGGAGCCGAGGGTCACCGTGAGTTGTTCGTTCGAGGTTATAGTCATTTACTTACCTTCATTCATGGGGATGCGGACGCCGCGTTCCTTGGCTACCTCAATGGCGCGTTCGTAGCCTGCGTCGGCGTGGCGGATGACGCCCATGCCGGGGTCGTTGGTCAGGAGTGCGGTCAGCTTTGCCGCAGCAAGTTCGGTGCCGTCGGCCACGGAGACCTGGCCGGTGTGGATGGAGCGACCGATTCCCACGCCGCCGCCGTGGTGGATGGATACCCAGGTGGCGCCCGAGGACGCCGCGGTGAGTGCGTTCAGGAGCGGCCAGTCGGCGATCGCGTCCGAGCCGTCCCTCATGGCCTCGGTCTCGCGGTACGGAGACGCGACGGAACCGGAGTCCAGGTGGTCGCGGCCGATCACGATCGGGGCCTTGACCTTGCCTTCGGCCACGAGCTTGTTGAAGAGCAGGCCGGCCTTATGGCGCTCGCCATAGCCAAGCCAGCAGATGCGGGCCGGGAGGCCTTCGAACTCCACGCGCTCGGCGGCGGCGTTGATCCACTTGTGCAGGTGCTTGTTCTCGGGGAACAGTTCCTTGATGGCCTCGTCAGTGACGCGGATGTCTTCCGGGTCTCCGGAGAGCGCCACCCAGCGGAACGGGCCAAGGCCTTCGCAGAACAGCGGCCGGATGTAGGCCGGGACGAATCCGGGGAACTCGAAGGCCCGGCTGTAGCCACCCTTACGGGCTTCGTCGCGGATGGAGTTGCCGTAGTCGAAGACCTCGGCCCCGGCGTCCTGGAATTCCACCATGGCCTGTACGTGGCGGGCCATGGAGGCCTGGGCCTTCTTGGTGAAGCCCTCCGGGTCGGCTGCAGCCTCGGTGTGCCACTCTTCCACCGTGATGCCCTCGGGCAGGTAGGACAGCGGATCGTGGGCGGAGGTCTGGTCAGTGACGATGTCGATCGTCAGTTCGCCTGCCTTGTGGCGGCGGAGCAGTTCCGGGAACACCTCGGCGGCGTTGCCCACATAGCCCACGGACCAGCCGCGGCGTTCTTCCTTGGCCTTGAGCACCTTGGCGATGGCGGTCTCCAGGTCGGTTTCCACCTCGTCGAGGTAGCGCTTGCCGGCGCGGCGGCGCAGGCGGGTCTCGTCGACGTCGATGATCAGGCACGCGCCGTCGTTCAGCGTGACGGCGAGCGGCTGGGCGCCGCCCATGCCACCACAACCGCCGGTCAGGGTCAGCGTTCCGGCCAGCGGCCCCTCGGACTCGGCCCCCGCGGCCACGCGGCCCTCTTCAGCGAGCTTGCGTCCGACGGCGGCAAAGGTCTCGTAGGTGCCCTGCAGGATGCCCTGGGTGCCGATGTAGATCCATGAACCGGCAGTCATCTGCCCGTACATGGTCAGGCCCTCGGCCTCGAGCCGGCGGAACTCCGGCCACGTTGCCCAGTCCCCCACCAGGTTGGAGTTGGCCAGCAGCACGCGCGGCGCCCATTCGTTGGTGCGGAACACGCCCACCGGCTTGCCGGACTGGACCAGAAGGGTCTCGTCCTTCTCCATGGTTTCCAGGGTCCGGGTGATGGCGTCGAAGGCATCCCAGGAACGGACGGCCCGGCCGGTGCCGCCGTAAACCACCAGATCGTCAGGGCGCTCGGCGACCTCGGGGTCGAGGTTGTTCATCAGCATGCGCAGCGGTGCTTCGGTCTGCCAGGACTTGGCGGTGAGCTCCGTGCCGCGGGCGGCTTTGACCGGGCGGGCTCCTGTTGTGAAATCGGCGGGTGCCATGGTGGCTCCTTCTCTCGGTGGAACTTTGTGATTGAAAGATCTTCTGTATCCAGTAGAGCCCCTCCGTTCCGCTCGTGGAACGGCTTTTGGATGGGTGCTGTCCGGTATTACAGACCCAACTAGCTCGCATTAGTGGTTGTTTTGAGGGCTCAGAACAACCACTAATGCGAGCCAGTTGGGTTGTGCGGGGGATCTCGAATTCAGGGGTGAAGAAGAGCATGCTGAACGCATGGGAACTTACAAGGTTTCGACCTTCATCGCAGCGCCGCCGGAGCAGGTCTTTGCCACCTGGACGGATGCGGACCGCTTCAAGGAGTGGATCGGAGGGGTTACCCGCGTGACAGACCGTGTTGGTTCAGTTGATGAGCCCGGCAGCCGGTACACGGTGTGGTTCGGGCGGATGGCAAGCCCCACAGAGGTCCTTGCCGTCGAGCGCCCCAAACACCTGCGGACGCGCTTCGGAAACGCGATCCTCAAGGGCGAATCGGATGTGACATTCCTGCCGGAAGGTGCGGGCACACGGCTGAACCAGGAGTTCGTGACCCGGGGATTCATCGCGGGAATCTTTGGGCGGCTGTTTTCCCTGGGCTCGTACCGCGGGAGCTTCCGCGGCGAACTGGAGGCGTTCCGGGAGATCGTGGAACGCGAAGCACGGAGCTAGCCAGCTCAGCTCAACCGGCCGGACGGCCGTGGATGCGGACGGACAACTCGTCGGCCGCCTTGCGGATGCGGGCAGCGAGTACCGGCCATTGCTCCGCCGGCACTTTGTCCTCCAGGAACGTCACGGCGACTGCCGCAGTCGGCCATCCCAAATGGTCCGTAACAGCAGCCGCGATGGACCCGAAACCCGGTGTCACTTCGCCGTTTTCGGTGGCATATCCGCGCTGCCTGACCTGGTCCAAGTGCGAGGACAGGGCCGAGTACTTCATGATGGGAAATTCCACTTCGTGCCGCGAAGTGAAGGCGGCAGCGTTCGGGTACAGGGCACGAACCTGCGATTTCGGCAGCGCAGCCAGGATGGCCCGCCCGCTGGCGGTGAGGTGGCTGGGTAACCGGACCCCGACGTCGGTCACCAGGCTGGGGCGGTTCTTGGCGCGTTCCTCAACGATGTACAGCACGTCGCGGCCGTGGAGGACGGCAAGGTGGGCACTCTCGCCAATGGCGTCAACAAGGGAGGCCAACATGGGCCGTCCGAGCCGGGACAAGGGCTCTTGCCGGGAGTAGGCCGAGCTGAGCTCGAAGGCGCTGATCCCCAGCCCGTAGCGCTGTTCTTCGTGGAGGTGCAGCACGAACCCGTTGGCCTCCATGACGCCCAACAGGTGGTACACGCTGGAACGCGGCAGGCCGAGAGCGGTGGCTATGTTCGACGCCGCCATGGGTCCGCGGCGGGAAGCCAGCAGTTTGAGGATGCGCAAGGTGTTCTCTGCGGCCGGGACCTTGGATTTGCCGGTTGCCAGTGGCGTGGATGTCATGTTGCCTCATTGCTCGGGTGTTCTTTGGGGTTCCTTCAGGAGGCGAAAGTTCCTGCTTGTCCGGTATCCCGTACTTAAGGATGCTCCCCTTCCGAACATCGTGGCCAGCAGTGGGGGCCGGGATACGTCCGGGATACCAGACTATGTGCGGATTCACCCAAGTGTCTGCGATCGAAGACAGCAAACCGCCGTGAATCCGATCACAAGCGGGCCAAAAGTGATCTGCTGGATAGCGATCCCCTCCCAAAGACGAGAAGGTTTTACCATGCAACAAACCAAGCTGGCTGTGGAGACCCCTGCCCTCCAAGCTGCAGGTTCGGCACTCAGCCGTGGCCTCAACGTCCGCCATATCCGCTTCATGGCACTCGGATCAGCCATCGGCACCGGGCTCTTCTACGGTTCGGCCTCGGCCATCCAAAAAGCCGGACCCGCCGTCCTCCTCGCCTACATCATCGGCGGTGCCGCGGTGTTCATGGTGATGCGGGCCCTGGGCGAAATGGCCGTCCGGCACCCGGTCTCCGGCTCCTTCGGCCAGTACGCCAGCCGGTACCTCGGACCGTTCGCGGGCTTCGTGACGGGATGGACATACGTCTTCGAGATGGCCATCGTTGCCATCGCCGACGTCACGGCCTTCAGCATCTATATGGGCTTCTGGTTCCCGCAGGTGGATAGATGGATCTGGATCCTGGCGATCATTCTCTTCCTCGGTGCCCTGAACCTGTTGAGCGTGAAGGTCTTCGGCGAGCTCGAGTTCTGGTTCTCGCTCATCAAGGTTGTGGCGATTATCGCCATGATCGTTGGCGGCGCAGCCATCATCGCCTTCGGCTTCCAGTCAGGGAACGACGGCGGAGGCGTGGCACCGGGGTTGGGGAACCTGGTGGAGCACGGCGGTTTGTTCCCGAACGGTTTCGAGGGCCTCCTGGCCGCGTTCGCCGTCGTGATGTTTGCCTTCGGCGGGATCGAAACGATCGGCATTACCGCGGGCGAGGCCGCAGACCCCAAGAAGGTCATCCCGAAGGCAGTGAACACCGTTCCCGTCCGCGTGCTGCTCTTCTACGTCCTCACCCTCGGAGTGCTGATGAGCATCTTCCCGTGGAACGAGATCGGCAGCAGCGGCAGCCCCTTCGTCCAGATCTTCGACGGACTTGGCATTCCGGCCGCACCCCATATCCTCAACGCCGTGGTGATCACGGCAGCATTGTCCGCTATCAACAGCGACATCTTCGGAGCCGGACGCATCCTCTTCGGCCTGGCCCAGCAGGGCCACGCGCCCAAGAGCTTCGGCAAGATTTCCCGGCATGGCGTTCCTTGGATGACCGTGGTGATGATGGGTGGCATCCTGCTGGTGGGCGTCGTCCTGAACGCCATGATTCCCGAGGACGTGTTCGTGGTAATCGCTTCCATCGCCACGTTCGCCACGGTGTGGGTGTGGGTCATGATCCTGGCATCACACGTGGCCATGAAGCGTGAGATCAAGCGGAAGGACCTGCCGGCGTCGGAATTCGGTTCCCCGTTGTGGCCGGTCGCCTCGATCCTGACCATCGCTTTCATGGCCATGGTGATCGTGATCCTTGGTGTCTTCGAGGACACCCGCGTTGCCCTCTACGTAGGCGCCACCTGGCTGGGCCTCCTGTTCGTGGCCTACAAGCTGTGGGTCCGCGGTGGTGGCCTCCGCCGGGCCGAGTTGGTCGACGAGGCTGTGTGATCCCATCTTCCCCGCGCCGAGGTGACAGTTAATGCCAATGTTCGACGCGAACATTGGCATTAACTGTCACCTCGCGGGGAGTGAAGGGCGGGGGTGCGGGTGCGTTACCTCGCTGACCAGCCGCCATCCATGGTGTAGCTCGCGCCGGTGACCATTCCGGCGTCGTCGGAGGCCAGCCAGGCCGCCAGCGACGCCACCTCGGAAGGCTCCACCAACCGTTTCACCGCGGACTCCGTCAGCATCACCTTGGCGAGCACCTCGGCTTCAGGGATGCCGTGGAGCCTCGCCTGGTCGGCGATCTGCCGCTCCACGAGGGGCGTGCGGACGTAGCCGGGGTTGATGCAGTTGGACGTCACCCCGCGCTCCCCGCCCTCCAGGGCAGTGACCTTGCTGAGCCCTTCGAGCCCGTGCTTGGCCGAAACGTAGGCGCTCTTGTACGCCGAGGCCCGCAGCCCGTGGACCGAGGAGATGTTGATGATCCGCCCGAAACCGTTGGCATACATGTGCGGCAGGGCTGCGCGGATCAGCAGGAACGGCGCTTCCAGCATCAGGGCCACAATTCGCCGGAACTCTGCGGGGTCGAACTCCTCGATGGGCGCAACCTTCTGGATCCCGGCGTTATTGACCAGGATGTCGCAGTCGATGCTGAGCGCGGCGAGCGCGTCGGTGTCGAGCAGGTCGATTTCCCACGCGGTACCGCCCAGCTCGTCGGCGAGTTTCCCTGCCCCGGAGGCGTCGACGTCGGCCACTACTACTTTGGCCCCGCGGGCGGCGAGTGCCCGCGCACAGGCGGCCCCGATTCCGCTCGCGCCCCCGGTCACCAGAGCTTTGCGGCCATTCAAGGTGTTGTCCATCAGATCAGCCCTTCGAAGTAGCGGTGGCCAGTCCGTGGCGCTCAGCGTCCGCTGCGTCCACGTCCTGAAGTGCGATGCCCTTGGTTTCCTTCAAGGACACGACGGCGACGGCGGTGATGGCGCAGGCGACCACCAGGTAGATGGCGGTGGGCAGCCAGGAGCCGGTGTCCTTGAGCCACTGGGTTGCCAGCAGCGGCGCCAGCGAGCCGGCGAAGATGGACGTCACCTGCGAGCCGAGGGAAACACCGGAGTACCGCATGCGGGTGGGGAAGAGTTCGGACATAATGGCCGGCTGCCCCGCGTACATGAAGGCGTGCAGGCAGAGCCCGATTGTCACGGCGAGCACGATGATCACGGCGTTCTTGGTGTCGAACATGGGGAAGGCGAAAAACGGCCATACAGCTCCGGTGATGGCACCCACGAGGTACACGGGCTTGCGTCCCCACGAGTCCACCAGGCGGCCGACCTGCGGGATGACCAGGAAGTGGATGACATGGGCGATCAGCAGGGCCAGCAGCAACGATGAAGTGTCGTACTTGTGGACGCTCTTGAGGTAGACGATCGCGAAGCTCACCACGAGGTAGTACATGATGTTCTCGGCAAAACGCAGTCCCATGGCCTGCAGGATGCCCTTCGGGTACTTGCGGATGACTTCACCGACGCCGTAGCTGATGGCCTTGGATTCCTCCACCTGCGCCTTGGCTTCGAGGAAGATGGGTGCCTCGCTGACGTGGGTGCGGATGTAGTAGCCAACGAACACGATCACGGCGGAGAGCCAGAACGCTACGCGCCAACCCCAGCCCAGGAACGCCTCGCTGCTAAGGGTGGTGGACATGATGAAGAGGACCAGCGTTGCCAGGAGGTTGCCAACGGGGACTGCGGCTTGCGGCCATGAGGACCAGAAGGCGCGTGAGTTGTTGGGGCTGTGTTCGGCGACGAGCAGTACGGCGCCACCCCATTCGCCGCCCAGCGCGAAGCCCTGGATGAAGCGCAGCGCCACCAGCATGGCGGGGGCCCAGTAGCCGATGTCCATGAAGCCGGGGAGGCAGCCCATGAGGAACGTGGAGACGCCGACGATCACGATTGTCAGCTGCAGCGTGGGCTTGCGGCCGAGTTTGTCGCCGATTTGCCCAAAGATAATCCCGCCCAGGGGCCGGGCCACGAAGCCGACGGCGTAGGTGATGAAGGCCTGGATGATGCCGTCAAGCTCGTTGCCGGTGCTGGGGAAGAAGTACTTGCCGAAAACCAGGGTGGCCGCTGTGGCGTACAGGAAGAACTCGTACCATTCCACCACCGTGCCCACCATGGACGCGGCCACGATCTTCTTCAGCCCGGATCCTTTGCCGTTGTTCCCGGCCGTTGATGTGGAGCGTTGCTCTACGCTCATATCCATCTCCTCAGTGTCCTCTTTGACAGTGCCCTATCTTGGTTCGCGCTGTGATCCACAACACGAAATGCTCCACTGAGTATTGCTGCACATTCGGCGCGCCTCAATAACCAAAGAGGCACTTACTATGTGCAAAATTGCAGATATGAATCCAAATCCGGATGATCTGCTCATCCTCCTGGCCGTCTCGCGTTCAGGAAAGTTCACGACGGCGGCACAGGCCTTGGGGCTCAACCACACCACGGTCTCGCGCAGGATAGCGGCGCTGGAAAAGGCGCTCGGCGGCCGTGTCCTTGCCCGGGCTGCCGGCGGCTGGGAGGTCACGGAACTCGGAGCCGAGGCCGTCCATGTGGCCGAGCGGATCGAATCCGCCGTCAGTGCGCTGGGACCCGACGACCGCGCACCCGACCCCATTGCCGGCGTCGTACGCATGACCGCAACCGACGGCTTCAGCGCCTACATCGCGGCACCGGCAGTGGCGCGGCTGCGCGAGGAACACCCCGGGCTGAGCGTGGAGATCGTTACGGTGACCCGGCGGGCTCTGCAGCAGCGATCCGGCCTGGACATCGAAGTGGTGGTTGGAACGCCGCAGGTGCACCGGGCGGAAGCGACCAGGCTTGGCGATTACCGCTTGGGGATGTACGCGTCGCGGGCGTACCTGGCCAGCCATGGAACACCCGCCAGCGTCGAAGAGCTGACCCAGCACCAGCTGGTGTATTTCGTGGACTCAATGCTGCAAGTGGATGACCTCGACGCTCCCCGCAGGCTGGTCCCGGCAATGCGTGACGGCCTGAGTTCCACCAACGTGTTCGTCCACGTGGAAGCCACCCGGGCGGGGGCAGGGATCGGCTTCCTGCCGTGCTTCATGGCCGATCGCCACGCCGACCTGGTCCGACTGCTGCCAGAAGACTTTGCCGAGCTGCTCCCCTACTGGATGGTCCTGCGGCCGGACTCCATGCGCCGCCCTGCGGTAGCCGCCGTCGTACACGCTCTCAAGGCCGAGACAGCAAACCGGCGCGAAGAGCTGCTGGGCCGCCCTACCGGCCGCCGAGATGACAGTTAATGGCAATAATTCGAGGAAACATTGCCATTAATTGCCATCTCGCGGGGAGTCAGGGGGTGGGCTCGGGGGTGGGGTCGTGCCGAACGGGGGTCCCGGCCGCGAAGGCGCGGACTTGGGCGTCATTCCAAATGTGCGCGGGGACTGCTCCGCCCAGGAGCCTGCGGGCCAGTGTGGGATCGTCGCCGAAAGGGACGTGGCTGCCTGCCATGATCATGTTCCCGTAGCGCCGGCCCTTGAGCATGGGCGGGTCGGCGATGATCAGCGTGTGCTCGAAGGTATCCGCAATCGCGGCTGCGTCGGCCCGGGCGTTCTTGAGGTCCGGCGCATCTCCGGAATTCACCACATACAGCCCGTCAGGGGCCAGCACCGCGTCAGCGTGGGCGTTGAATTCCCGCGTGGTGAGGGCCCGGGGCGTGAAGGCCCCGGCGAACACATCGCGGATGATGAGGTCCCGCGTGTCAGGGGTGAGCGATTCCGTTACCTGCCGGGCCTCGCCCACGCGGATCCGCAGGAGCGGCGCCTTGGGGAGATCGAACCAGCCCCGCACATACTCAGCCAGTTTTCCGTCGAGCTCCACCACCACTTGCCGGGCTTCAGGGTAGGCCGCGTTGAAGTAGCGCGCCATGGAGCACGCTCCGCCGCCCAGGTGCAGGGCACGCAACTTGGGCCTGGATTCACGGGGCCAGCGGGACTCCACCAGCGCCGCAATCCAGCGCATGTACTCGAAGTCCAGGAACAGGGGGTCAGCGAGGTCTATGTGCGAACTCAGCACCCCGTTGATTTTCAGGAGCCAGCCGTTTGAATTGTCAGGATCCGGCAGCAGTTCACAGTCCCCGGTATCGATGTAATAGACGCCGGCTACCGGGCCGTCAGGCCGGGTGCTCTCAGGCACTTCGATGACTGCCGCCGTCGAACGCCCGAAGCGGGCCGACTTCGGCTCCTTTCCGGATCTGCCGGATTTATTTCCCCTGGCCACTAGTTCCGCACCGCCTCAGTCATGCTTCAAGACTAGTAGCTGACATCGCCCGACAGCTGAACACTGCAACGATTGCTAAGGCTGCTTACCATTTAAGCGGGATCGGTCATAAGATCACTTCATGGAAGTGGAAGCGACGATGTGGGCAGAAGTGTTCTCCGTGGTCGTCGCGTGGTTGACGGTAGTGGGCTTGCTGATAGCCCGAGTGCCCAAACCACCAAGCCTCCTGGAGGACGCGCCGGTCGACGTCGAACCGGGCGAAGAGTCCGCGCGCATTCCGCGCGCTGACGCGTAAGCCCTCAAAGGATCCTTGCCATGGCAAAGCCGTCCCAGCCCTTGGTGCCCACTGTTTGGATGGCGGTAGCGTCAAGCCGGGGATCCTGACCGAGCTTCTCCAGTACCGCCACAATCCCCGGGGCGTTCACCACGTCGCGCTGGGGATCAAGGATGGCACCATCCCAGATGACGTTGTCGATCACAATTACTGTGCCCGGATGGCCCAGGCGAATGGCCCAATCGAGGTAGTTGGAATCGTTCTCCTTGTCCGCGTCAATGAACACGAAGTCGAACGACTCCTCGGAGACCAGCGTCGGAAGCGTATCCAGGGCCGGCCCCACCCGGATATCCACCTTGTGGCCCAGTCCCGCGGCGTCGAGGTTGGTCCGCGCAACGTCGGCATGCTTCTGAAGGTATTCGCACGTCACCAACCGCCCGTCGTCGGGAAGTCCCTGCGCCATCCACATGCTGCTGAAACCGGCCAGCGTACCGATCTCCAGAACCCGCCGCGCACCGGAAAGCTGCACCAGCATCTTGAGCAGCTTCCCGGCATTCGGCGCCACCTCGATGGCCGGCATGCCGGCTTCGGTTGCCGACTTCAGGGCGCGCTGATGAGCCGGGCCGGGATGTACGACGACGTCGGTCAGGTACCGCTCCACGTCTTCCCATCCGTGCTCGGTTACGTGTTCAATCATTGCCCCAGTCTGGCACCCGGGGCACAGGGACGGAAGGTGCTACTCCGCGTTGGAAATAGCCTGTTCCAAGCGCTCCACCTTGCCGGTCAGTTCACCCTCGTAGCCGGGGCGGATGTCAGCCTTGATGACCAGGGAGACCCGGCTGCCGAAGCGGCCCACTGCCTCCGTGGCGCGTTTGACCACGTCGAAGACCTCGTCCCACTCACCCTCGATGGTGGTGAACATGGAATCGGTCTGGTTGGGCAATCCGGATTCACGGACGATCTTGACGGCGGCCGCGACGGCGTCGTGGACCGATGCGTCTGCCGAGGGCTCACCGGCAGGGGCGGATGCGGGTTGGCCCGAAGGCGCGACTGAGAATGCAAGCAACATAAAACCAGTGTTTCATGTGCCGGTTTGTCATATTAACGGCCTACTCCCGCGTAACCACTGGGGATCAGTGCCGCGTTGCTAGTCTGGGCAGCATGGAACAGCCCTCAGAACGCAAGCCCCTCAGGGCTGACGCGGCACGCAATGTGGACAAGATCATCACTGCGGCCCGTCAATGTTTCCGCGAACAAGGTCCCGACGTTCCCCTGCAGACCATTGCCGCCACCGCGGGGGTTGGTCCGGCCACGCTGTTCCGCAATTTCTCCGACAAGGAACAACTGGTGTTGTCCGCCCTTTCCAGGGAGCTGCGCCAGCACGTCGACCCCGTAGCCCAAGCCGGCTTGGACGGCATGGACGCCGCCGAAGGCCTCTTCAACCTGATTGATGCGCTGATGCGGGTTGCCAGCGACGAAGCGAACCTGCTCAGCGCTGTCGCCGGCCGCCGCGGGCTCCTGCTCGGCATTACGCAGGGGCTCATCGAAGCCATGGCCACCTTGCTGGAGCGCGGCCAGGGCCAGGGCTCCCTTCGCCGCGACATCACCATTGAGGACATGGTCCGGCTGGTGGCGATGCTCATCGGCGCCGTGGACACCATGGAACCCGGCTCCGAGGCATGGAAACGCCCCGTGGCTTTGGCGGAAGACGCCATCCGGACCGAACGCCTGCCGAGGCCGCTTCCGGAGCAATCGGACATTCCGGGCTTCTCGTTCAGCGGGCGGGGCTAACCGCACGATTCCGGCCCGGCCATCATCAATCCGGCCCGGCCATCATCTCTACCCCCGGTCAACCCCAGCCGAGAAGCCGCAGCAGGGCAGCAGCCCCCGCACCGGAAATCACCACCACCAGGAACGGCGCGCGGAGCCAGAGGGCGACGGCGGCAGCCACCAGCGCGCCGATGCGGGCATCGAGTACCAGGCCTTGCCCGGAAGCCACCGCATTGACCACGGTGAGGGATGCCAGCAGGCCGATGGTCATAGTGCCGGCGATGTGCATGATTCGCGGGCTTTGCAACAGCTTGGCGGGAACGAAGTAGCCCACCAGCTTGGTCAGGTACGCCAGTCCGCAGGCGATGAGTATCCACACCCAGAGGTTCATTTTGTACCTCCTTCATAGTGGGCGCCATGCTCACCAACGCGGTGTCCGTGGTCCGCGGCGTACGGGTCGATGTCCGGCTCCAACCCTTCATCGAGCCGGGCATGGCTGAACCAGCCGATAACGCCCGCCACCACCGCTGCTACGAGGATGGGCACACCCGAAGGAACGAAGGGAACGGCCAGGATGGTAGCCAAGGCGCAGGCGGCGGCGATGGCCCACGGTTCCCGGCCTTTCAGCCGCGGCCACAGCAGGGCAAGGAAAGCAGCCACCGCGGCACCATCAAGGCCCCACTGCTTGGGGTCCCCCATGGCGTCACCGGCCAAGGCTCCTATGGCCGTGAAGATATTCCAAAGAATGATTATTCCGATTCCGGCAGTCCAGAACCCGCGGCGTTGTTCATCCGCATCCGACTGTCCTGACGCCGTCGCGGTCGATTCATCAATGGTGAGATGGGCCGCGGCGTAACGTTTCCACCCGCCCGGGCGCAGCATCGCATTCATTTGCATGCCATAGATTCCGTTACGCAGGCCGAGCAGCGCACTCGCTGTCATCGCTGCGACTCCCGAGCCGCCGCCGGCCACCACGCCAATGAAGGCAAACTGCGAACCGCCACTGAACAGCAACAGACTCAGTGCCATGGTTTGCCAGAAATCAAACCCCGAAGCCACGGACAAAGCCCCGAAGGATATGCCGTACAGCCCCGTGGCAATACTCAGCGAGACCGCGATCTTGAAGGCGGGTGAGTTCTTCAGCTTCACTTCCGCAGGCTCCAGGACCACACGATCAGCGGAACTTGCAGTGGCAGACGCAGAGTATGCACCCGTCGCTGCTTCTGCGTTCCGCGCGGACCGTAGGCCCGGCGCAGCGCGTCAATATGCCCTGCAAGGAATGCGAGCAACATGGCTGTGGTGGCGTCGGCGGCCACTTTGCGGGTGGCAGGGATCATGAGTCCGACGGCGGCTGCTGCTTCGAGCAGGCCGGAGGAAGCGATCCATTCCTCGCGGGACATAACAGCCAAGGGCCCACGTGGTCCCGCTGCGGGCTCATCCTCGCGGCAAAGGTAGTCGGGAACCACGGGAGCATAGAAGGCAGGGTCCCGGAAGTGCTTCATGGCACTGGCCAGCAGGAGACCGCTCATACCCATGGCCGAGAGCGTATGTATTGCCTTGGGTAACCTTCGATGCGACATGAGACCACTCAATCACAACGCTTGGCACGCCCGCCAAAAATTTCTCTGCTGCGGCTACGTGCTGGGGACGCTGAGCTGGGCAAGGACCCGGGCCGGGTTGTTGGTGGTGATCTCGTGGATGCCGAGCCCTTGGCACAGGGCTACGTCGTTTTCCGAATCCACGGTCCACACCCGGAAGATGCGACCGGCTTCCAACCAACGCTGGACGTTGAGCGCATGTTCGCGAACGTAGTCTATTCCCGGACCGGCTATGCCCACCTCGCCCTCATTCAGGACGCGTTCAGCTTCCTCTTGGGTGGCACGCATGACATTGGCCACGGCTCCTGCGGTGATCGGGCCCAATCCCAGCCCTTCACGGATCTCTTGAACCGTAAAGTTGTCCACCAGTTGGCACACATGCTCCGGCGGGACCGTTTCCAACAAGCGCTGTATGGAGTCCGTATCAAAGCTCATGAAGGAGATGTGGATGTTGCCCAGCCGGGAATCGTCCGCGGTCCAGCCTTCCCCGGCGAGAAGTTCCAGTACGCGGTCCTCAAGTTTGAGTTGGTAGGGACTGGGGTGTTTCAGTTCAATGGCCAGGCCGATTTCGCGTCCCGCTTCCCTGAGGATGTCCAGCAGTTCGGGCAACGTCAGGAATTGCTCGGCTATTCCACCGTAAGCATCCGGGATCCTTGCGCCTTTCCAAGAGGAGAAGTCAAGGGACCGGAGCTCTTCCAGCGTCCGCTCCGAGACGGGTCCGGTTCCTGTGGAGGTGCGGTCGAGGGTGGCGTCATGGAGAAGCACCACATGCTGGTCGCGGGTGAGGTGGACATCGCACTCAACCCCGTCGGCGCCGTCCGCGATCGCTTTCAAATACGCAGCCCTGGTGTGCTCGGCGTAAGTAGCGCTGGCCCCTCGATGTGCATAGACCTTGGGACGCGCAGGGGCGAAGGATTCGCTGCTCATGCAGACACCGTAACCTACAGTGCTGCACGCACCGGGCTAGTCTGGGCTAATGCAGGTGAACTCTGAACAAATCCCCGCCGAAGACGTCACCAACCAGCCACAGCCAACCCAAGCGCAAGGTGCCCGGCGAAGCAAGGCGCGCTCCGCCGTCGTCGGGCTTTCCGCCGGCGACCTGGAAAAGGCTGCCGCGCTGCGCCGGATGAAGCGGCTGGCGCTGTCCCTGCTGATCGTCATGGCCGTGATCTTCCTGTTCGCTTTTGCCCTGCAGAAGCAGTACCCGTGGCTTGAGTATGTGCGCGCAGCGGCCGAGGGCGGCATGGTGGGAGCACTGGCTGACTGGTTCGCGGTGACGGCCCTGTTCAGGTATCCGATGGGGCTGAAGATTCCGCACACGGCCATCATTCCCCGCCGCAAGGACCAGATCGGCGAATCCCTCAGCGACTTCGTGGAGAGCAACTTCCTCTCCCAGGAGGTTGTGCAGGACAAGTTGGTGAGCATCGACATCGCCCGCAAGGCCGGAACATGGCTTTCCGCCCCGGGCGGCGCGGAGCGCGTGGCCAAGGAAGGCGGCGCCATGATCCGTGGCGCCTTCACCGTCCTCAACGACGACGACGTCCAGGCCGTCATCGAGGGACTGGTACGCAAGCACCTGCTGACGCCGCCGTGGGGACCACCCGTCGGCCGGATGGCTGAACGGATCTTCGCGGACGGACACCACCACAAACTGGTGGACCTCCTGGTGGATCGTGCCGCCGACTGGGTGGACGCCAACCACAACACAGTGAACCGGTTGGTCTCGGACCGCTCTCCGGTCTGGGTGCCCACGTTCGTGGATGGGATGGTGGGAGACAAGGTCTATGTGGAGCTCTTGAAGTTCGTCCGCGCCGTTCAGAACGACCCCAACCACCAGGTCCGCCAGTCCATCGACTCCTACCTCACCGACCTGGCGCAGGACCTGCAGCATGATCCCGCCATGATCGAACGTGCCGAGGCCATCAAGGCACAGATCCTCGGCGACCCCGAGGTCCGCGAACTTGCCTCCCGCACCTGGGGAACGGTGAAGACCGCCTTGCTCACCGCCGTCGACGATCCGGACAGCGAACTCAGCCAGCGCTTCAAGGGAGCCGTCCGCGACTTCGGTTCGCGGCTGGTCAATGACGACGAACTGGCGGGCAAGGTGAACGCGTGGATCGGTGATGCCGCCGGATACCTGGTGAACACGTACCGCTCGGACATCGCCGGAGTCATCTCGGACACCGTGGCCCGTTGGGATGCCGAGGAAACCTCGCAGAAGATCGAGCTCCAGGTAGGCAAGGACCTTCAGTACATCCGGATCAACGGCACCGTGGTGGGAGCTTTGGCCGGTTTGCTGATCTTCACGGTGGCGCACCTGTTGTTCGGCTAGCGCCTGCGGTTCGGCCAGCAATTTTCTCAGAATCGGCCCCCGGTGAGAAAATCCGGGCGCCGCTTTCTCAGCCCAGCAGGTGCACCATCTGCCCCGGCCGCGCCTGGCCGAGGGCGTCGAGGTCCTCGTCACGCACCGTGGCTATGACCGGGGATGCGCTCGTGGCCGGGTGGTCGGCGAGGGCGATCACGGGAAAGCCCGACGGCGGCAGGAGGACCGAGCCTGTCACCAACTGTCGGGAGCGGGGCGGGCCGGGTTGATGGTCGCCGGGCGTGGCGCTGGAAAGTGGCCGGCCGGCCAGCCGTGCCCCAACCCGGTCCGACTCCGGCGAGAGTATCCACGGTTCCTTTGTCAAACGAAGCCAGGTTCCGGCGTCGTAATCCTGCGCATCCGGGCCGGGGGCAACCCTGGCAACTACGGGGCGTTCAGAGTCCAGGGCCCGCCGCGCGGGCAGTCCCACGGCGGGAAAACCTTGGCCGTGCCGCCGGCCGAAAGCCAACGTCCGCCCGGTACGGAGCACGTCGGGCTGCGGCACGATGCCGCCTTGGATCGCGAGGTAGTATCGGATTCCGAAGTGGGCCCTGCCGAACTCCACCACCGCGCCAGGAGCCACCCTGAGTGCCTTGTTTTGGGGCAGTTCCGAGCCGTTGAGCCTGACCATGCCCTCAGCACCCGAAACTGCGATGGCCGAGCCGGTAACGAACCGCAGGCGCAGGCCCCCCACAAGGATTTCAAGTCCCGGCGCCTCGGCGGCATTGCCCAGCAACGCGTTGGCCAGTTGCAACGAGGCCCGGTCCAGCGCCCGGTCCGGGGACACCACCAAACCCTGGGTACCGGCGTCCATCACAATCGCGCTCACTCGGGCCTCCTTTGAACCGGGAACCACAGTTTAGGCGAACGCTTGGATCTCCACACCTGCCCGTTCCAAGCCTTTGCGGACTGCCCCGGCCATCGCCAAGGCTTCGGGCGTATCGCCGTGAATCCACAGCGAATCAGCCTCGACCGCCACAACAGTGCCGTCGTGGGCGACGACTTCCCCGCGGGTGGCCAGCCGGACGGCCTGCGCCACTGCATCGTCGGAGTCTTGCAGGACTGCGCCCTCCTGCGAACGGGGCACCAAAGTTCCGTCCGGGTTGTAGGCGCGGTCAACGAACGCTTCGCGGAACACGGGGTGTCCGGCTTCTTCCGCCAGGGTCAGCCACGCCGAGCCCGGCAGCCCCAGGACCGGCAATCCGGGGTCGTAGGCATGAACGGCGGCAACCACGGCCTCGGCTTGCTCTGTGTCCCGGACCAGCCGGTCATAGAGGGCGCCGTGCGGCCTGACATAGTCAACGGAAGCGCCCACGGCATGGGCCACTCCGTCCAGGGCACCCAACTGGTAGAGCACGTCGCCGAACAGTTCGTCGAAGCTCATGTCCAGCGCACGACTGCCGAACCCGGCCAGGTCCGGGTAGCCAACATGCGCTCCGACCCGGACATCAAGGTCGAAGGCCGCGCGGCAACTGTCCAACATGGTGAGTGGATCTCCGGCGTGGAAGCCGCAGGCCACATTGGCGCTGCTGACGAGCCGGAGCATGGAAGCATCATCGCCCATCGACCACGAGCCGAATGACTGTCCAACGTCAGCGTTGAGGTCCACGAGCGCCTCCTTCCATGACAGGAACGTCCTCCAGGACGCGCGCCTTGGGATTGGCCAGCAGTTCTCCGGGGATAGTGTCCGGCAAGGCACCGAAAGCTTCCTTGGCCGTTGCGACTACTGCCCGTCCCATCATGAGGTTGCCGGCACCGCCCACCACCGCGCCGACGCCGAACGGAAGGGCCCTGCCCAGGAAGGCCGTGCCTTGCCGCTTGATGAGGTTCTTGAGGAACGCTCGCTGGATGGCGTCCCGGATCACGCCGAAACCGCTGCCGGGGATCTTCTTGGTCAGCGTGGTGCCCCAGGCATTGGTCACACCCTTGCTCCGGCCGAGGGACTGGCCGCTCAACGCACCCAGCAGCGACGTACCTTCTTCGCCAAGCATGATGGCCATGACCATGGTCCGGGCGCGTTCCGGATCGGTCAGCCGGATACCGTGCAGCTCAGCCAGCGAGGACGCGTACAGCGCCGTGGTTTCCAGGAATCCAACGGTCGCGAGCGCCGAAAGACCCAGCGACGCCGCGGTTCCCAGGCCCGGTACGACGGCGATGGCACCTACGCCTGCTCCCCCACCGGAGACGGCGGTCAGGTAGTCGCGCTCCAGTTTCGCGGCAAGCTGCGCCGGCGTGGCGTTCGGGTGCCGGCGCTGCATCCGCCGCAGGTTGGCCAGGACCAGGGGCCGTTGCACTTCGACGGCTTTCAGCAGCACGTTGTGCACGCCGGGCTTGGTGTTGCCTTCGGCGTCGAACACCGCATTGTGGGCAGTTTTCTGGGCGATTCGCACCGCCGGATTGGATCGCTTTGGCATCTTCACAGCCTAAGCCACCCACCACCCCGGGCGTATACTAAGGACACTTATAAATTTTTTGAGCCTGATTTGGTCCGATCGAAGGAGCACCCCCGTGAACCCGACCGATACGCCCGAAGAACAGCAGCCCCGCCACCACACCGACGCACCGGCCGAAGGACAGCCCGAAGGCTGGAAGCCCGAGGACGAAGGCGCGCACACCCAGGACCCCGCTGAAGGCGGCGAGGCAGGAGACGACGGCGAGACACCGCCGTCGGAGGCTTAGCCCACCTGCCCCGCAACCAGGGGCAACGGCGCTAGCGGGTCCCGCCGCTTGGCACCGGCCCGGTGGTGCCACGAACCACCAGGTGAGGGATCCGGACAAGGTGGGCGGCCGGCGTCGTACTTTCCAAGCGCTGGATGGCACGGTCGACGGCGGCACTCGCCAGGAGCGGCGCGTCCTGGCTGATCGAGGACAACCGGATGTAGCTCAAACGGGCGAACTGGCTGTCGTCATAGCCCAGCACGGAAACATCCTGCGGAACGCGGAGTCCGGATGCGCGGAGGCTTTCCAGGATCCCCAGTGCGCAGCGGTCATTGAACGCGAGCACGGCGGTGGGCAGATTGTCCTGCAGTTCGCGTCCGGCCCGTATTCCGTCCTCTTCGGTGGGACCGCCCGGAATCACCCTTGGTTCCAGGCCCAGCCCGGCCATTTCGGCAAGGTAGGCCTCCCGGCGCTGCGGACCGCTCACCATGCTGCCGCCGTCGACGTGGGCGATTCGCGTGTGGCCCAGCGAGGTGAGGTGCCCCAGGGCGATGCGGATTCCCTCGCGGTCGTCACTGCTGACTGAGTCGAGGGACTCCCCTACGTCGTCACGGAGGAGGCTGACCACGGGAAGCCGCGCGGCAAACCCGGCAAGTTCCTGTTCATCCAGGGTGGGCGAGATCATGATCAAGGCTTCGCAGCCCAAGTCCACAAGCGCCTCAACAGCGTGGGTTTCCGTCCGGTCCCGGGTAACGGCACTCAGGGCAAGCTCGTAGCCACGCTGACCAGCCGCCGCGTACGCCGCGTCCACGATTTCGGCGTGGAAGGCGTGCGAGGTTGAAAACGTCACCCCCAGGAGCCTGGTACGGCTGCTCCGCAGGAGGCGGGCGCGGCTATCCGGGCGGTAGCCCAGCAGCCGGGCTGCTTCCTGGACTTTGCGCCGCGTGGCTTCGGATGCACCGGGGGCGTCCCGCATGACGATGGATACGAGGGCGCGGGAGACACCCGCCGCTTCCGCGACGTCCATCAACGTTGGCCGCTTGCCGGTCATGGCCCTCCTCTGCTCGGAGAGCCAGTCTATAGAACGATCTAAGACTCAACCCGCAGGTCTGCGTTCAAGGATAGACGTGCGGCCGGCCGCGACTCAGACGACCGACCGCACTAGCCCGGTTATACGCAGTGACGGCGCCCCGGGCGGGCCCCAGAACCCGCCACATCCCTCACTGCTAACTCAGCGTTGATCACGCGGCATGGGCCGAAAAGGGCGACGGCGCAGCACGCGGTTCAACGACTAGGGCACTGGTTATGTGTGCACCTTCGCGGGATCGTGACGCTGGGTTCTGAGCAATATTTTGGCGCTGCCTCCGGACGGCACTTGAGGGGCAGGATTCTGTGTTCCTGGCCGGGACCAGAGGGAGGGAGCGCCGGGCCGGTCTCAGGGCAAAACGAAGGCAAGACGGCCAGGGGTCGCCTTGCCTTCGTTTTGTGCCGATGATGGACCTGCACCCGACCGTCGGGTTTCCTGTTGCGTGGGAACGCAGGTCCCCTTGGCACCTGCCGGACGGAGGTCCGGCGGGCTGTGGCTGCTACATGATTCCCGTGGGAACCAGCAGCGCCCAAGCGAGGGCCGGAGCGGCGAGGACAACTCCGCCGGCGTACATCATCAGCTGGCGGTAGACGCGCTGGCGGTCTGCTTCCCGGGCGTTCGCCACCACCAGGGCTCCGTCAGTGGAGAAGGGCGATACATCCACAACGGTTGCAGCGATGGCAAGGGCCGCCACCGTGCCCGACGCGCTGAGGGAGCTGGTTGCCAGCAGCGGGCCCGCCATGGGGATGAATGCAGTCAACAGGGCGGTGGACGATGCGAACGCCGAGCCGACGCCAATGACGTAGCAAAGAACCAGGGCAATCAGCAGCGGCGCTCCAAGAGCCAGGGCCATCTCGGCCAGCGTATCGATCACGCCGACGTGCTGGAGCAAGGAGACGTAGGTGATCATGCCGGCGACCAGCAGGACGGTGGACCACGAGACGCCACCGATGAAGGTCTGGTGTTCCTTGATGTTGACGAACGCCAGCAGCAGGCCTGCGGACAGGGCCACGAACCCGATCGGCATGTGGAAGCCCAAGGTGCAAACGAGGATGGCGACGATCAGGGCCAGCGTGAAGAACTGCTGCCCCGTGGGCCGTCCGATGCGGGGAGTGTCCAGGGCGGTGTATTCATTGGAATGCTTGTCCCGGAGCTTGCCGAGGAGCGCGAACAGCACGATCGTCAGCGCGGACAGGATGAAGTTAAGGGCGAAGCTGGCCAGGAAGAGCGCACCCTGGTCGATGGGGAAACCGTTCTTGTTGGCGATGTCGTGGACCAGCACGCCGGCCACGGATAGCGGCGAGAAACCGCCGGCGTGGGCACCATTGATGACGAAGGCCCCCATCAGGACGGGGTGGAGGCGGGACTCGTAAGCGAGGCCGAGGGCAGCAGGCGCCAGGAGTGCCACCGCTGCAGGAGAGAAGGTTCCCAGCGCCGTCAGGGCAGCGGCCATCAGGAAGAACACCCACGGAAGCATCATGGTCTTGCCGCGGACAAGGCGGACACAGCTCTGCACAATGATGTCGATGGACCCGTTGCGTTGCGCCATGCTGAAGAAGTAGGTCACACCGATGATGGTCAGGACGATGCTGGCGGGAAATTCCTCCAGGATCTGCTTGTCCGTCATGCCAAGGACGAAGTAGCCCACGCCGAACGAGGCAACCAGGCCCATGACGCCGATGTTGAGCGGCCACTTGGTGGCTACGACGAACATCACGACGAGGATGACCAAGGGAATGATCTGGGTGATGGTCATGGTCGGCTCCGTATCCGAGGCGGCCGAAGGGGTGCCCGGGACACCCCCGAACAGGAGGGCGGCCATGCCCAGAATGGCGATGACGGCTGCCGTCACCGGAAGAATACGACGGCGACGCTTGGGTGGCGCAGTTTGGTCCTGCGACGCGGTGGTTGGGGTGGTCTTTTCTGCAATCTTTGTGGTCATGATGGCTCTCTCTTCATTGAGCAGCTGCCTCGTCATCGAGTAGCGCCGGCAAGGGAAGCCCCTGCCTCGGGTGCCTTGATATCGAGGGTTTCGGGGAGATGGATGGTGGTGGAGGCAATGGTGCGGGCTGTCCGGTCCACGCCGACGAGCAGGGAACCGTCCCGTTCCTCGCTCCATGTTTCGATGACGCCCGCCGGAGTGCGCAGCCGGAGCGTCGGCGATGCGAAGCCACCCAGGAACCGGTGCATTACCGTGCCCGGCGTTCTGGCTGCGAGTGTGAGCGCAATGCTTCCCGTGATCGCCAGCGCGGGGTGGGGCTTACCCATGGACAGCATCATGATGCCGGCGTCGCTCCCTTGATCGGTGGACGACGGCGGAGCAACGATGGCGACCTTCGGAATGGCCCTGGCCGCCTCGCCGGCCGTTGCGGCAAGGCCCATGCGCACGGCTGCTTGGCGGCGGATACGTTCCAGGGTTTGCAGCAGAAGTTCGACGCCGCCGAACCAGGAATCGTAAGCCTCCGGATCCAGGCCAAGGTCTTCGGCCCTGATGATGACCACCGGAGCGCCGGCATCCACCATCGAGACGTTCCACGTGGTGCCGCCCACCGTCAGGGCATCAGTCGCTGCGCCGGACGGGAGGAGGCGGCCAGTGGTCTTGCCTGCGGGATCCAGGAACCCAAGCCCCACCTGGTGTCCGGGGAACGGCACTCCGGGCATTTCCGCCAGGGGCTCGGCAGGAAGGCCGGCATCCGGGGTGGCTATCCGTTGGATGATGATTTGCCCGGTGTTCGTATTGCGGGTGACGATCCGGGTGACGTCACCGCGTGGAACCACCCAGCCTTTCTCAATCGCGTACAGGCCAACCACGGCCGAGCAGTTGCCGCAGTTGCTGCCCCAGTCCACGGCCGCTTCCTCGATGCCTACTTGGGCGAAAGTGAACTCGACATCTACATCGCCGGCCTGCGGCCTGTGCAGGATCATCGCCTTGCTGGTTGTAGAGGTAGCTCCGCCCACGCCATCAATCTGGCGATGGTCCGGACTGCCGAAGAGGCGCGGAAGCAAGACATCCGGGCTTGCTTGGGTCTTCTCCAGCTGTGCTGATTCAAACACCCAGCACTTACTGGTGCCGCCGCGCATCCATTCTGCTTGGATCTTCATGGTCTATTCCTTGCTTCTCGACGCCCCAGGTGTTGAGGGGATATTTCGAGAATGAGCCAGATCACAAATGAAGACAATGTTGGATATCTTGATGGGGATGTAGCAACACTTCATTCACTGTCAGGAAAGCTCAAAACCCCGGCAGCGAACCCCGCCATTTGCTCAGAAACGGTGCCTAAGTGCCGGGATCAACCCCGTGAATGCATAGAATGAACCAATCCTGAGGAGGGGTAAAGCATTGCTTAACGATGATTCCCAAAGTCTTTTTGATATCCGGCGCCTGGCCCTCTTGGTGGAAGTGGTTGAGCAGGGCTCCATCACGTCAGCGGCGGAATTGATGATGTACACGCCCTCGGCGGTCTCGCAGCAACTCCGGAAGCTCGAGCAGGAAGTCGGACAGCCATTGCTCAACCGCCGCTCCCGGGGCGTCGTCCCCACGGAGGCGGGGCAGGTCCTGGCCGGTCACGCCCGGAAGATCGTGGAACAGATGCTGGCCGCCCAGGCCGATCTTGCCCAGATAGCCGGACTCAAGCGCGGGTCACTGGCGGTTGGGACCTTTCCCACCTTGGCCGGTTCCTTCCTTCCCCTGGTGATCCGGGTCTTCAAGAAGCGCTACCCGGCAATCGGGCTATCAGTCCGGAGCGCGCGCTTCGACGAGCTCGTCTCCGACCTTCAGTCAGGCGTCACGGGATTGTGCCTGCTGTGGGACTACCCTTGGAACCGCTTCCATGACGACGCGATCCGCGTCACCGAAGTCTTCCAGGAAAGCACAGTCCTTCTCGTCTCCCGCAGTCACCCCTTGGCCGACCGGGATGAAGTCCGCATGGAGGAGTTAAGCAAGGAATCCTGGATTGTCCGCGCCGAGGCCCACCCCGTCGTGGAAGTGCTCAAACGCTCGGCGCACGACGCCGGCTTTGAGCCATCCATTGGATTCCTCGCCAACGACTACCAGGAGGCGCAGGCGATGGTCAGCGTCGGCATGGGCGTGGCGATGGTCCCCCGGACCGCTGTGGCCCTGCAACATCCCGACGTCAAGGTCATCTCCTTGGGGGATGACGCGCCTTTGCGCCGGGTCCTGCTGGCACAACGGCAAGACAAGGTTTACGCCCCGGCAGAAGTGGCGTTCCAATCCACGCTTATGGAACTGGCGAACAAGCACGCCGGGGATTACCTCTAACCACCAAGGCCCGGCCGCTACCTACTGCGGATGCCTTTGAGGCGCGCATCGCGGTGGACCAAGAAAACTACTAGAACGATCTAGACAGAACCATCAGCGAGTGCCACCATAGATGGACTAGAACGATCTAGAAGCCATCCCACAGGAGTCCCGTTGAGCTACCTCCACCACCCCGTCGCCGCAGACCAGCCCGTACGCGTTGCCTTGATCGGCGCTGGTTGGATCGGCAAATTCCACGCCGAGTCCATTGCCACGCGCATTCCAACAGCACACCTTGAAGCAATTACCGATCCAGTGCTTCCCGCAGTCCAGGAACTCGCTTCGAGGCTGGGAGTGCGGAAGATCAGCACCGACGTCCAGGATGTCCTCGCGGATCCGGACGTTGATGCGGTCCTCATAGCCGCACCCATGCGCTTCCACTCCGACCTCATCACGGCCGCTGCGCGCGCCGGCAAGGACGTCTTCTGCGAGAAGCCCGGCGGCGCCACCCTGGATGAACTCGACGCCGCCATCGACGCAGCGGCGAGTGCCGGCGTCGTACTCCGCTTCGGCTTCAACCGGCGCTACTCCAGCGACTTTGCGGCCGCCCGCAAACTGATCGACAGCGGCACAGTGGGGACCCCGCAATTGCTTCGCTCGCTGACGCGCGACCCCGGGACAGAGGCCGGCATCAGCAACCCTGAACGCATCGCGCCGGGAACCATCTTCCTGGAAACCCTCATTCACGACTTCGACACCCTCAACTGGCTCAACCCGGGCGCCGTGCCCGTGAAGGTCCATGCCGTTGCGGATGCCTTGGTGGCACCCGAGGCGAAGCCGGGCGGCCTGCTGGATACCGCCGTCGTGACCGTCACATACAGCAACGGCGCAATCGCCGTGGCGGAAGCCAATTTCAACGCCCTCTACGGCTACGACGTCCGCGGCGAAGTCTTCGGCTCCGCCGGCATGGTCACGGCGGGTTCGCCGCAGGCCACGAACGCCACCAGCTTTACGGCCGCCGGCATCGCCTCGGACACCACGCGGCTGAACATCGATCTGTTCCATGACGCATACACGGCCGAACTTGCGCACTTTGTGCACGACGTCGCCGTCCGGCGGGGCTATGCACCGGAAGGTACGACGGCGGCCACCGCGCCTGCCGCCGTCGCAGCGCCGGGTGGTGTGGACGCACGGAACGCGTTGGCTGTAGCGCTTGCTGCGTTCAAGTCCGCGGAAACCGGCCTGCCTGTGGAGATCTCCGACATTGCAGAGTTGCGGGCCGCCGAAGGTGCCGTGGAATTGCAGGGAGCATGAGCTTCCGCCTGGCAGTCTGCGCAGAGATGGTCTACGGCGAGCTGCCCCTGATCGACCGGGTGCGCAGGATCCACGACCACGGCTTCGACGTGGAACTGTGGGACACCCGGGGACAGGACATCCCCGCCCTCGCCGCGACGGGAGCCCGGTTCTCGTCGATGAGTGGCTACTTCGGCGGCAGCGTCGTCGATCCTTTAAATGCCCATGAAGTGCTGGCCTCGGCAGAGAAGCTGATCCCCACCGCATTGGAGCTGGGGGTGGAACGAATGGTGGTCCACCCGGCGGAACTGGGCGAAGGTGGACGTGCCGTCCGGCCCACCCACCGGTCCACGGGAGAAATGTGGCTGACCGGGCTCCGCACGTTGGAGAAGCTCGGCGCCTTGGGCGAACAGCATGGCATCACGTTCGCCTTGGAGAACCTCAACACCACCCTTGACCACCCGGGTATCCCGTTGGCGCGGGCAAAGGACACCCTTGCGTTGGTGCGGGCAGTGGACCATCCGAACGTGAAGATGATGCTGGATCTCTACCACGCACAGATCGGCGAAGGGAACCTGATCGAACTGGTCCGTGCGGCCGGGCCGGACATCGGGGAGATCCAGGTGGCGGACGTTCCCGGTCGATTCGAGCCCGGGACAGGAGAAATCAACTACCCGGCCATCGCCAAGGCACTACGGGACGCCGGGTATGCGGGAGTGATCGGCATGGAGGCGGGTGCGATCGGCGGCCAGGGAGTCGAGGCAGGCGACGCAGCACTGTCGGCCTTCCGCGCCGCGTTCGCCTAACCCTGCCCCCACCCCCTCCCAACTGGGTCGCAGCAGTGCGCGTTCTGAGCCGTCAAAACGCGCACAAATGCGACCTAGTTGGGTTAGTACTTGATGGGTTCCATGCGGCCGGAGCGCAGGGAGAGCGTGGCGGCCCCGGCGATGGCTTGGGCTTTCAGTCCGTCGTCCAGGGTCGGGATCGGGGCGGCACCGCCTTCGAGGGAGGACACGAACGCCGCCAACGCTGCGGCATACGTCGGTTGGACGCGTTCGAACCAGCCGGGGTGGAGGCCATCGTCCACCACGGACGCACCGGAGTACCGGGAGACTGCGCCGTTGCGGTGCCGGCGGGCTTCCACCATTCCCTCGGAGCCCATGATCTCGATCCGCTCGTCGTACCCGTAACCGGTGCGGCGCACGGAATCGATCTGGACCAAGGCCCCTCCGGGGAGCCGCAACGTGACCGCGGAGGTATCGACGTCGTCGTACTGCGCGATTCCCGGCTCAGCCAGAGCCGAACCCGTTGCGAAGACTTCCACCGGATCCAAGCCTGAAAGCCACCGCGCGAGGTCGAAGAAGTGGACGGTCTGGTCGCGCATCTGGCCGCCGGAGACGGCCACGTAGGACAGCGGCGGCATGGACGGTCCGCGGGAGGTGAGCTGGATGAGCTCCACCTTGCCGATCTCCCCCAAGTCCACCACGCGCTTGAGTTCGGCATAGTCGCGATCGAAGCGGCGGTTGAAGTCCACCATCACGGCCACGCCGCTCTGCTGCGCGAACGCCGCGGCTTCCCGGGCGCGGTCAAGGTCCAGGTCGATGGGCTTCTCACACAAAGCGGCAATTCCGACGGCGGCAGCCCGGCGCAGGTGTTCAGCGTGCGTATCGGTGGAGGAGGCGATAAAGACAGCATCGATCCGGGACGGGTCGAAGACTTCCTCAAGCGAATGAGCGGCTACGGCTCCGTGCGCGACGGCGAGCGCCTCCGCCCGCTGCTGGTCGACGTCGTACACCAGGCGGAAATCGATGCCGGGGTGGGCGGCCAGGTTGGCGGCATGGACCGAACCGATGAAGCCGGCTCCCAGAAGGGCGAAACGGGGCATGTCAGGCAACTGCTTTCTCTAGCGCGAACGCGGGGACTTTCCACGCGGAATCGTCGTGGTGGGAGGCTGCGACGGCCTCAACGAACTGGACACCGACCAGGCCGTCAATGCCGGTCGGGAAGGAGAGATCACGCTCCGGGAGTGGCGTGGAGTCGCGGCGGGCGCGCAGGGACTCGGCGAGGTCTGAGTAGAAGTTGGCGAAGGCCTCAAGGAAGCCTTCCGGATGGCCGAGGCCCACCCGGGTGAGCCGGGACGCGTCGTCGTGCAGTGTGCTGAGACCGTGAGTGAGGATGGTGGTGGCACCAGCGAGGTCCTGCACCTTGAGGTGGTGCGGATCCTCGTGCAGCCACTCGAGGCTGCCCTTTTCGCCGTAAACGCGGATGCGGAGGCCGTGGTTGTGGCCGGTGGCAGCCATGCTGGCCCACAGCCGTGCGGGGACGTTGCCGGTCAGCTCGAGTTCCACGGTGGCGTTGTCGAAGACGCGACGGTTGGGCACGAACGTTTGCAGCCGCCCGGACAGGCGCTCGGCTTCGAGGCCCGTGATGTAGCGCAGGAGGTGGAAGGCATGCGTACCCAGGTCGCCCACCACGCTCGGGAAACCGGCGATGTCCGGGTTGGTGCGCCAGCCGGCCTGCTTGTGGCCGAGTTCTTCGAGCGGCGTCGCCGCCCAGCCGGAGGCGTGTTCGACGTCGACAAACCGGATGGCGCCCAGCTCGCCCTTGCGGACCATCCGCGCGGCCTGGCGGACCATGGCGTAGGCGGAGTAGCAGTGCGGGACCGCGAGGATTGCATGGTTTTGGTCCGCGACCCGGACGAGCTCCGCAGCCGTGGCGGAGTCCTGGGTCAACGGCTTCTCGCACACCACTGAGATGCCCTTGTCCAGGAAGGCTTTGGCGAGCTGGAAGTGGCTGTCGTTGGGCGTAGCGATCACCACCACATCCACGCCGTCTTCGCGGGCCGCCTCAGCGGCTGCCATCTCCGCGACGTCAGCGTAGTTGCGGTCCGCGGCCACGCCAAGTTCGACGGCGACCTGCCGGGAATTGCTCCGGTCACGGCCGAAGCTCCCGGCCCGCAGGTCGTAGTGGCCGTCCAGCCGCATGGCGTAGCGGTGGGTCTTGCCGATGTCCGCCCCCGGCCCGCCGCCTACCATCCCGGCGACCAACTGCCGCGAATTCGGTGCACTCATTGAAGATCCTCATTGACTCTTTGGAATTTACTTGGACCGGTCCATAATGGAGTCATAAGCAGGGGCCCGTCAACCCCTAAGCTTGAAGGTCGAGCCGATTCCGCCGGACCGAGAGGAAGCAGCACCGTGACTGACACGCCAAACGTGGCGGCACCAAAACCCACCATCCGCGATGTGGCGAGTGCTGCCGGCGTTTCCAAGTCCCTGGTGTCGCTGGTCCTGCAGGGATCCGCGAACGTGAGCGAGAGCCGCCGTCGTGCTGTCCTGGAGGCCATGGAGCAACTGGGTTACCGACCCAACCGCCTGGCCCAGCGCCTGTCCGGGCCGCGCAGCGGGACTGTTGGCGTGATGCTCAACGACATCCGGAATCCATGGTTCGTGGAGTTGCTGGAAGGGCTCACGGCATCGCTGCACGCGGCCGGGGTCTCTCCGGTCCTGGCCGACTCGTACACGGATAACCGCGTGGGCCGGAGCTCCGTGGAGACGCTGCTGGAACAGCGCATCGATGGCTTGGTGGTGGTGGGTACAACCCTCGAGTCCGCTGCGATCGAAGATGCCTCGCGGAACATTCCGGTGGTACTTGCCGGAACGCGCGAACCTGAACTTCCCGGGGTGGACATTGTGGTCAATGACGACGACGCCGGCGCCCGGCAAGCCACCGAGCACCTTTTGCACTTGGGTCACCGGAGAATCGCGCACCTGCAAGGGCCTGGCATCGTTGGCAGGCTGCGGCGGGAATCGTTCGAGCGCTCAATGCTCGACGCCGGACTGGAACCGGTGGTCGTGTCCGGCGGGGTAAGCGAGGAGTCGGCCTACGCGGCCGCAACCCGCCTGCTTTCGAGGCCGGGACGCCCTACCGCGATTTTCGCATACAACGACATCGCCTGCATCGGCGCATTATCGGCCGCGGATGACCAAGGGTTGGCTGTACCCGGGGACCTCTCACTGGTTGGCTACGACAACACCTACCTCGCCAAGATCCGCCATCTTTCGCTGACCTCCGTGGACAACGGCAACCTCGCGGTGGGCGTCGAGGCCGGAAAGTTCATCCTCGAACGGCTGACGACGCCCGATCTTCCGGCCCGCCTGCATCAGGTGCCGTCCCGTTTGCAGGTGCGTGGGTCCTCGGGGGACGCGCCCCGGGAGGGGTGACGCCGCCCGGGACGGGTGGCACCTGGGGGCCCTCCCGCCAAATCAATAAGTATGCTTACCATAGCCTCATGACTCAGCGAACGGTTTCGGATCTGATCGTGGAACGCCTCAAGGCCTGGGGCGTGGACAGGGTGTTCGGCTACAGCGGGGACGGCATCAACGGCTTCATGGGAGCACTCCGCCGCTCCGAGGGCGAGGTGGAATTCGTCCAGGCCCGGCACGAGGAAGCTGCGGCCTTCATGGCGGTGGGCCACGGCAAATACACCGGCGGGGTGGGTGTGGTCACTTCCACCCAGGGCCCCGGCGCAGTTCACCTGCTGAACGGCCTCTATGACGCAAAGATGGACGGCGTGCCGGTGGTCGCGATCATCGGGCAGCAAAGCCGCACGGTCCTGGGTTCTGCGTACATGCAGGAGATCGATCTCCTGACCCTGTTCAAGGATGTCGCCGCTCAGTTTGCCCAGCTGGCCAGCTCCCCCGAACAAGTCCCCATGCTGATCGACAGGGCGTTCCGCACCGCCTTGGAAACGCGGACTCCCTGCGTGGTGATCGTTCCCCACGACCTCCAAACAGCCGAAGCCCCGGAGCTCGAACCCGAGCACGGCATTGTGGTCACTGCCCCCGTTTGGCGCCCGGCCCGGGTAGTGCCGCGGGACGAGGACCTTGATGCCGCAGCGGAGATCCTCGCACAAGGCGAACGGGTGGCGTTCCTGGTGGGCCAGGGCGCCCGCAAGGCACAGAAGGAGGTGGTGGAACTGGCGGAACAACTGAATGCCGGCATTACCACCAGCCTTCTCGGCAAGCCCTATATGGACGAAACGCTCCCCTTTGCCACGGGCACCATGGGGCACCTCGGGACCACGGCGAGCGGCCATCTCCTGGAAAACTGCGACACCCTGCTGATCGTCGGATCCAACGATCCCTGGACGGAGTTCTACCCCAAGCCCGGGCAGGCCAGAGCGGTGCAGATCGACATTGACGGGCGGAAGATCGCCAACCGCTACCCCGTCGAAGTCGGCTTGGCAGGCGACGCCGCCGAGACACTCCAACAGCTCGCTTCCCGGTTGGCTGCCAGGGGGCACGAAAAGGAGGCCGAACGCGCCCGGTGGCGTGCCGACGTCGAAGACCAAGTCCGCGCCTGGCGGAAGTTGTCGGCGGAACGCGCCGGGATTGCCGCGAGCCCGGTCAACCCGGAGCTGGTGGTCCGCGAGTTGAACGGCCGGCTCCCGGAGAACGCACAAGTAAGCGTCGACGTCGGAAGTTGCGTTTACTGGTACGCGCGCCAGCTGACCCTCCCGCAGGGAGTCCCGGCGCACCTTTCCGGAACCCTCGCCAGCATGGGTTGCGCCATCCCCTACGGCTTGGCTGCGAAGCTCGCCCACCCGGACCGGCCCCTGGTGGCATTGGCGGGTGACGGCGGCATGCAGATGCTGGGCGTTGCTGAGCTGATCACCGTGGCGCACCGCTGGCGGGACTGGGCGGATCCCCGTTTTGTGGTGTGCGTCTTCAACAACCGGGATCTCGCCGAGGTTTCGTGGGAGCAGCGCGAAACGGAAACCGAACCCCGCTTCAACGACAGCCAGGAGCTCCCGGACTTCCCGTTCGCCGCATATGCGGAGTTGCTTGGCCTGAAGGGTGTCTCTGTGGACGACCCCACACAGCTTGGCGCCGCGTGGGACGAAGTCCTGGCAGCGGACAGGCCGGCCGTGCTGGAAGTGCTGACGGATCCCAACACTCCCCTGCTGCCGCCCTTCCCCGCCGGTGAGCAGAAGCTCGAAGGCATGCAGTCGGCCTTGGACGAGGAAGGTGCGGACGGCACCCATGCCCGGAAGCTGTTGGATGCTTACGCGGAGGGAGAGGCCCGGTTGAGGGAAGGGTCCTAAAGAATCGAGGATCTTTGGGGCCAGCGCTTGCCTGGGCAAGTCCACACCCCGAAGGTCCTCTTGGGTGGAATCAGTGCTTCGGAAAGGCCGAGGAATTCGAAATCATAGGCCTGAGCTTCTTGTCCGAGTGGACCATGATGTGACCCCACGGCAATTGTGCAGCAGCCTCCCGCACAATTGCCCCATCGGGCCAAGTGGCCGCTAACGTGGCCATGTACTGGATTTGAGATTCTTTCCCAAAGGGGCCCACTTGTCCTAGCAAGCGGTTGGATCGCCGAACGGCAAGGAGGTTCCGGCGATGAGCCAGCGTGTACCGTCCCAGTGCATTGAGTACCGGATCCTCCAGTTCGAGCACGTTTGGTCCGTCCCGTGATAGGCATCGGCCGCGTCTTGGATGGTCTGAAGGTTCACATCGGCGCTCAAATCGTCCGCTGACGGGGCACCGGTGACCTTAGTGAGCTCTGCTTTTGTCCAGTAGGAGGAACCAAGATCCTTGCTCCATGTAGCAGCGTCCCCGAAAGTGGCCTGCAGCTCGGGGGCGAGGAGTTTGAACGCCGCGGTGTATGCGCCTTGATTGATGCCTTGACCGTGAAGGAGCAGGCTTTGACCTATGCTGCGGGCCTGGTCATGGTCCGCCGAGACGGTGAAGGGGAAGAACCCGGAATCTGGCGCCGGCGCGTTTCCGCAGTCCCTGAAGGCCACAGGCGTGGACCGTGATTTCCACTCGTTCACAGCCGCGGCAACACGGGGCGCCGTTACCGCGTAAGCGATGCCTTCGGCTCGGAAGTTGCCCCTGATTTCGGCTGTGACGACGACGCCGGCTACCTGTCCATCCTGGGTGATGAGCGGGCCTCCACTGTTGCCGTAATTGACTGCGGTATCTGTCTGGATGAGGTTCCTGAGAACTCCCTCTCCGGTATCTTGCTCGGCATCGAGGGCGCTGACTGTTCCTTTGGTGAAGGTGAACGGGCGGCCTAGCGGAAATCCCAGTGCTGCAATGTCGGTGGCTACCGGAGGTTCGCTGGTTCTGAGTTGGAACTCATGTCCTTGGACCGGTTGGTCGGTTCTGACAAGAGCGATGTCCGCTATGTCATTGGTGCCTACAACGGTGGCGTTCACTGAGGTTCTGCCGAAAGCTACGCTGATCGCGGCAGCGTCCCGCACAACGTGCGCTGCAGTGACCACCAGGTTCGGTTCGATAAGGAACCCGGTTCCCGTACCGTCGTACTCACATGTGGTGACGAAGAGTTGGCCCACCCCCGATTGAACATCCGAGACGACCTCAGGCCACGCACTCGGCGACGCGGCGGCAGTTGTACTCGTCGCCGTGGTCGAAGTGGTCGGTGCGCTTTCGGTGGGCGTAGAGGTTGGACTGCTTGTCGGTGGCGAAGACTGCGGGGCGGTGCCGGATCCATTGGTGCAGCCTGTAGTAACCCACAGACACAGGCTTAGGGACGTGACAACCGCGCAACGGATGTAGGGGCTGGGTTTGCTGCTCATCAATTACCTCCCGAGGCTGAGAAGAACAGCTGCATGAGCAACCCTCTGTTGTGCCCGCTCCTGCAACTGCCCACAAAAAATATGAGTCGGGTAAGCCACCGTCAGATGCGCTTGATCATGGAGGGAAAACGGGAGACCTTCCCCATGATTCAAACCAACGGCCGTTTACTCGACTCGTGTCCCAGCAAGCACATCGTAACCCCTAAGGATCCTGTCAATCCGGAAGTGCGTTCGTGACGGGCGAGTTGACAGCGGATACGAGACCGGCGCCTGACGCACAAAAGCCGCCTGCCGCCGTCGTACTCTTCCCGTGAAGTACGACGGCGGCAGGCGGCTTTCGCGTTTGGGCGCCGCGTCAGGGCGTCAGGCAGGGACCTTTCCGGCCGCGATGACCTTGGGCGCTTCCGCGGCAGGTCCGCCGGGGACGCCCTGGGCGTAGAGCCAGTCGTTGTACTGGAAGTCGTTGTCCTTGCGGCTCTTGAAAAGCAGATTGCGGAGGGTACGGCCTATGCCGGAGACGTGCCACGATTCGCCCCAAACACGGGCTGTGCGCTGGACCCGGGCGGTGCGCTCCGCGCGGGCTTCGTTGAAGGCACGGATCGCTTCGTCCCAACCTGCCGGGTTGATGCCATCGTCAGTGAAAACCGTTCCGGCACTGGCATCCTGCAATACTGCGGCGTCTTCGAGGGCCTGGCATGCGCCTTGGGCGAGGTACTGGAGCATTGGGGGGGGCCGAGTCGCCCATCAGGACCATGCGGCCGGCAACCCTGTTTTCCACCGGATCGCGGTCATACATGGGCCAGCGGATGCCGGTGCCCAGTCGACGGCGAAATCCAGCAGCAGACCCCCACCAATGACGTGGTGTTCACCCCGGAATTCCTGGTCTCCTACATCTCCACCATCATCACGCTGTACCCCGGCGATGTGATCGCCACCGGCACCCCCGGTGGCGTGGGCCACGCGCAGGAGCCCAAGCGCTACCTGCAGGAAGGCGAACTGCTGACCACCACCATCGAGGGCCTCGGCCAGTTGAACAACCGCGTGGTCAAGGAAGCCTGATGGTCGCCCGTCACGACCTAGCTGTAATTCCCACTGAGGTTGTGAACGCGGCTGATGGGGGTTTTGCCTCCGATGCCGGTATGGGTTCGGTGATGATTGTAATGGTGGAGCCATGCCGGGTAGGTGGCGGCGCGCTCCACTGACAACGGACACGGGAGTTCTCGCAGCTACTTCTACTCCCGTACTTTAAACGCCGATAATGGACGTTTCGTCAACCTCTAGTCTGCGTATTGCATCGGATGAATCAATCGCGGGCGGCTGACTCACTGCCCCGCTGGCCGTACTTAACCCAGCTCTGACCAGCGGAAACGCAGCACCGAACGTCGTCGTAACGGCGTCAAACCGTGTGTGGCGGCGGAACGATCAGGCGTTGCGCGGCCACCGCGACACGCCGTTGACCTGCGCAAACACAGATGGCGTCTCATCAGATGCATCATGGAATCACTGGATGAAACCGGATTCTCGGGAGGATTTGATGCAGGTTGATGGCTCCGGACGGGTCCGCCTGGTCGAGTCGGTGCCGGTCCTCCGGCCCGACGAGCAGGTGCTCCAGAAGATGCTCGAGGGCTGGCGGAACCAGCAGCTGTCACGCAACCTGCAGTTCGCGACCATCGACCAACGGCTCCGGATGGTCGAGCGCTTCATCAGCCACGTCAACGAAGACCCGTGGAACTGGACGCCCGCGCTTGTCGAGGAGTTCTCGGCGGACCTACGCACCCAGAAGCAGATCGGGCCGTCGCAGCCGCCGCCGGCAAGGTCGGTGCCGGCGTGGAGTCGCTGCGTGCCGTAGATCGGGTGCACGCGGATGCCGTAGGGGCTGCTGACCGGGCCGGCGCCGGGGGAGGCCCAGCCTTCGGCGCTGACTTCGCCGGGAAGCAGGCCCTCGCATGCGCCGCCGCTGGCGCTGCCGTCGCCGGAGTCGAGGCCGGTGCGGACACCACTCAGGCCCTCGACGATCTGCACCGCGCCGTCCCAGAACTTCGTGTAGTGGTACGGGTCGGCGTTCACCTGAGTGCGGTGGGCGACGATCGTCGGTTCCAGCGACTCGCGGTCGGGAACCTTCGTGGTCATCGCGTTGAAGAACTTCGTCGACGAGATGTAGGGGTCCAGCCGCTCCTCGCGGGTGCCCCATCCGTCCTGCTGCTGGAACAGGCCGATCGACGTCGTGCGGGTGCCGTCGGGGTTGGTGACCCCGCCGGTTTCCCAGTCGCCGTAGTCGATGTTCCGGAGGCTGGATTCACCCATCGCAGTCATGACGCCGATGGTCTGATCCCGCGCGTTCAGGCCGAGGTCTTTGCCCGCCTGCATGACATATGCGGCGTTCACAAGCTGCTCGTGGCCGTAGCCGGCAATCTCCGTCTCGGGGACGGATGCGGGGTCGATCGAGACGCTCGATCCGCCGTTGCCGGCGCTCGGGCCGCACTCGTCCTCGCCCATGAGGAGGAGCCCGAACAGGGAGCCGACGATGAGGAGCGGCACCGCCGCGATCGCGTAGGCGGCGCTGCCCTTGGGCGCTGCCATCAGTTCACCCCTTCGGGGAGGATGAAGCGCCCCGCGAGCCAGGGGGAGTCAGCGTCGGCACGGCTGAGCACGACGCCGTAGGTGCCGGCGTTGGTGGGGACGTCGACGAACGCGACGTAAGCGCTCGTGTCGTCGGTGATGACGGCGGGGCCGGTGACGCTCGTCGCGACGATGCGTGCCGGGTCCATGTAGGCGTAGTCCTGGGTGGCCTTGTTGTCGAGGAGGGGCTGCAAGCCGGCCCACCACTGCTCGAACGGAAGATCGGGGCGCGCGTAGGCGGTCATCACGGCGACCGCGGCCGCCGTTGCGCTCTCGCGCGATTCGTCATCCCACGTGGGCACGGGCCGCGGGCCGTGCGTCTCTCCGCTGTCCTCGTCGATGAGGCCTTCGGGGGCGGGGGTGAACTGGTCGAGGTCGGGATAGATCGGGCCGGTGCTACTGGCGCTGGGGGTCGGCGCTGGCGCGTTGTTCTGGCCGGTGCAGGCGGTCAGGGCCGCCGCGGTGACGACTATGAGTAGCGCCGTCCCGATCTTCCGCATGTCAGTCCCCTTCGTGCCGTTCTGAGTTGATGACGACGACCGGGCCGGTGTCGCGAGGGACATTCGCACCCCGGCGCAAGGTGTCTTTCAGCTCGTCGCGGATGATGAACCACGTCGAGCCGACCTTGTAGCCGGGGATCAGTCCCTCGCGGAGCCACGTGTACACGCTCTTGTTAGAGACTCCGAGTCGTTCTGCTACTTCGGTGGGGCCGAGGGTCGGAGGGCTCTGCTCGAATAGGCGATCGAGCGCGTCACACGCACCGCTGTCGCTGCTCACGGTGAGACCTCCTGTTGGCTCCACGGTCCTAGTGTACCGGTTAGGGCATGTTTGTATAGGTTCGGGTTCATTCGGGTTCACCCTTCCTTGTTTGGGCGCTTGGGCGTAGGATTCCCTTATTAGGGTGAATCTCACTGTACCTAGGGGGGCAACATGAGCGACCCGCTCAACCCGTGGCTTTCTCGGCCGACGACGCCGCCGCCTACCGAGGCGGCCCCGATCGCGGCCGTGCCCGACACGTTCGGCCCGGTGGCTCCGCAGCGAGGAATCCCCGCACCGGATCGCGTCGACCAGCTGCCGATCTACGACCGCAACACCACGGCTGCGCTGTGGTGGGTAGGCGCACACGGCGGCGCGGGAGAGTCCACGCTGGCGGCGCTGATGCCGGGCTCGCAGGCGGCGGGCCACTCGTGGCCGCGCACCGCCTCCACGACGCCCGCACGGACGGTTCTCGTCGCCCGCTCAGACGCTCGCGGGTTGCGCGCGGCGCAGGCCGCGATGCGGCAGTGGGCCGCGGGCCTCGTCCCGTCTGTTGAAGTCTTGGGCCTGGTCGTCATGGCTGACGCACCTGGTCGACTGCCTCGCTCGTTGCGCGACCTGATGCAGGTCGTCAGCGGGGGAGTCCCGCGCACCTGGTCGGTGCCGTGGGTCGATGCATGGCGCGTGGGAGAGCCGCCGGCTCTCTCATCTTCTCCGCGCGAAGCTCAGCGTCTCGTCGACGAGCTGACCGCAATCCTCGGTGCCGCCGGCACCTCGAACTGAAAGGCAACAGCATGTCCGTTATCGACGTGTTCCACGCGGCGGCCGACACCGCCGTGAACCTCGCCGGCGTCATTCCTGACCCGGACCCCGTACAGCCTCCGGGCACCGAAGGCGTGACCATCATCCTGTCCTGGCTGAAGTGGATCGGCTACGTCGTCGTCGGCGGCGCGATCATCGTCGGCGGCATCCTCATCGCCGTCAGCTTCCGCCGCGGTGAGGGTCACGATGCTCTGCCGAAGATCCTTTGGCCGATGGCCGGAGCGATCGTGATCGGTGGTGGTGCCGCTCTCGTCGGCATCCTCGCCGGGGCCTGAGAGGAGCCGTCATGGCTGAGGACGACGACACGCAGCAGAACCCGTTCACGCGCCCCGGCTTCATCGTCGGGGCGGTCGTGGTGGTCGCGCTCATCGTGGCGGGCATCGTTCTGACGGTTCTCAACCTGAACCGAGACGACGACGCCGCGCCGCCGGCTCCCGACCCGTCGTCCAGTGCCACAAGCAGCGCCGCCCCTTCCCCGGAGCCTTCCGGGGTCGCGGGCGGCGCGAGCGTTTGTGGCCTGGCGGGCGAGGAGCTATCCGGGACGGTGACGACAGCTCCCGCCGCCGAATGGCGGTTCCAGGACGTCTACGCCTTCCCGACCTCTTCCACGGCGGGGCCGGGGGACACGGCCCCAGAGGGCTACCCGTACTGCTTCCAGCACTCGCCTGAGGGTGCACTGTTCGCAGCCGCGAACGTGACGATCATCGGTTTCGGACCCGCCGAGCAGCGACAGGCATTTCTCGAGTACGCCCTGACGGATGGCCCGTACCGTGACACCCTGCTCAACGCTCAGGGAGCGGCTGCGCCATCCGACGTGCGGGCATCTATCGCCGGCTTTCGCATGCTCGCGTACGACGGCGAGTCCGCTCGTGTCGACATCGCGTTCCGCGGCAGCAGCAACGGCCAGAGCGTCAACGGCTCCGCCGTTCTCGAACTCGTCTGGGCGGACGGGGACTGGAAGCTCGACGCCTCGAACCCTGAGCCTGCACGCCTCGCTGAGTTGCCGGACCTCTCGGGTTATGTGAGCTGGACGGAGGGGTAGAACATGGCCGCGAGTGAATGTGCGCCGCTCGACTTCGGCTGCAAGGCCGGCGAGTGGGCAAACAGTGTCGTCGGCGATGCCATCCAGAACATGGCGGATGCCGTCATGGAAGCGTTCGGGAAGGCTGTCGCCTCGCTCGGCACGCTCTGGGTGAACGTCGGCACGCCGAACCTGACCGGGACGGGCGGTGGCTCGTCGATCGCTGCGGGTGCGACCGCTCCGAACTCTGACGGCATCATTCAGGTGCTCGGCTGGGTGACCTGGATTGCGATCGTGCTCGCGGCTATCTCGATCATCCTCCTCGGTGCTCTCATCGCTACGCGGATGCGCAGCGGTGAGGGCTTCCAGGCCGCGGGCCGACTGGGGATCGTGCTCGGTGCGATCTTCCTCATCAGCGGCGCGACCGCGCTGGTGTCTGGTCTGCTCCCGAACGGGCCGCAGGGCGCGGGCGGTGCCGTGCTGTTTCTGCAGTCGTCGCTGTGGTGGTACATGGGCGCGGCCGCCGTCGTGTCCGTCATCATCGGCGGCGTTCGGATGGCGTGGGAACAGCGCGCCGAGCCCGGCAAGGAGACGGTCAAGAGTCTGTTGACTCTGATCGTCGTGGCGGGTAGTATTGCATCCAACTTCGGATGTCGTCTAGGGTCCATCGCTAAGTGGGGTGACGCACCGCACACAAGACCTCCGCGAGGGAACATGACGCAAGTAGCACCGGACCTAGGACGGACCGAAGACCGCCACGCGCCGTTGCTCGAGGTCGACGCCGTCAGCAAGTCGTACCCGGGCGTAAGAGCCCTGCACGAAGGAGAGAGAATGATCCTGATCCGCGGACTGACACGTGTCATCACTTTCGACGATCAAGAACGCGAGTTGGAAGACGCCGACATTCTGATCGACGGGCCGAAGATCGTCGCCGTCGGAAAGGACCTGTCGGATCGCAGCGTTTCACGGACAATCGACGGGCGTGGAATGATTGCGCTGCCAGGTCTCATCAACTCGCACCAGCACCTGTTCGAAGGCGCAATGCGGGCGATTCCCCAACTCGAGCGGGTCACGATGGCCAGTTGGCTCGAAGGCGTCCTGACCAGAAGCACAGGATGGTGGCGCGACGGGAAGTTCGGTCCAGATGTCATCCGGGAGGTTGCGCGCGCCGTCCTCCTCCAGTCGCTCCTCGGTGGCATCACCACGGTCGCCGACCAGCACCCATTCTTCCCCGGTGCCACGGCCGATAGCTATGTCGATAGCTATATCGACGCAACCATCGAGGCCGCCACCGACCTCGGGATCCGGTTCCATGCGGCAAGGTCATCGATGACGCTCGGCAAGAGCGAAGGTGGCTTCTGCGACGACCTGTTCGTCGAGCCCGTCGACAGAGTCGTCCAGCACTGTCTGGGTCTCATCGACCAGTACCACGAGCCGGAACCGTTTGGAATGGTTCGAATCGCTCTTGGACCCTGCGGCGTCCCCTACGACAAGCCCGAACTCTTCGAAGCGTTCGCACAGATGGCGGCGGACTACGACGTGCGCCTCCACACCCACTTCTACGAACCGCTCGACGCGGGAATGAGCGACCACCTCTACGGTATGACGCCGTGGCGTTTCCTTGAGAAGCACGGCTGGGCCAGCGACCGAGTATGGCTGGCTCACGCTGTGGTACCTCCACGGGAGGAGATCCCCGAGTTCGCCGACGCAGGCGTCGCGATCGCGCATCTCATTGCGCCGGACCTTCGGTTGGGCTGGGGACTCGCGCCTATCCGGGAATACCTCGACGCCGGAATCACGGTTGGGTTTGGAACGACCGGGTCCGCCAGCAACGATGGCGGGAACCTGCTTGGCGATCTGCGCCTGGCTGCGCTGGCGCACCGCCCCGCTGACCCCAACGAGCCCGAGAAGTGGCTGTCGGCACGCGAGCTGCTCCGAATGGCAACCAGGGGATCAGCGGAGTGCCTCGGCAGGCCCGACCTGGGCGTCCTCGAGGAGGGTCGTGCTGCGGACATCGCCTGTTGGCGCCTCGATGGAGTCGACCGGGTTGGTGTGCACGACCCGGCGATCGGCCTGATCATGACTGGTCTTTCAGACCGGGCAAGCCTGGTGGTCGTGAATGGTCAGGTGCTCGTCGAGAACGAACGACCCGTTCTGGCAGATCTCGAACGCATCGTCGCGAATACGACAGCACTCATTCCCAAGAACTTGTAGTGCCCTGCGCCCCCTGCAGTAGGGGTCACGGCGGTACTGGACGCCGAGCATCTGTGCTCCCAAGTTCCTTGCCACACGCACGTCATCGACGCTCTTGCTCGCCGTCGATGCCCGCTCGGGCGAATTGATACGGATTTCCCACTTGAAAGGATCGATATCGATGGCAGTTCGACGGGTTTCAGCCGCGCTCGCGGTCGCACTCCTGATCATTGCCTCCATCGCGGGATGCGGCAAGGACAGCGAAGGCGGCACCACCACATCAAACGGCGCGCCGACGAGGCTACGGATGCAGCTGAGCTGGGTGGCGAACGCACAGTTCGCTGGATACATGATGGCTAAGGAGCAGGGCTTCTACGAGGACGCAAACCTGGATGTAGACCTTCTCTACGGCGGGCCGAACGTCAACAACGTTCAGCAACTGACCAGCGGTCAGGCCGACCTCACCGTCGACCGCGTCAGCACCCTCTTCCTGTCGCGTGACAAGGGCATCCCGATCAAGGGCATCGCGGAGTTCGATCAGAAGTCCGGATTCTGGCTCGTGGCCAAGAAGAGCAGCGGAATCAACTCACCTGATGACCTTGTCGGGCAGAAGGTAGGAATCTTCGCAGACGACGAGTTCCAGGCCGACGCCCTCCTCACAGCGATGGGCGTCGACCCCAGCGATGTTAAGACGTTCTACCAGGGATTCACGATGGATCCGTGGCTCAACGACGAGTACCCCGTCGCAGAGATGACATCGTTTGGGCAGCTCCAGGAGGTCTATCACGCTGGTTACACAGACAAGGACCTTGTCTTCTTCAAGCCTTCTGACTATGACGTCGGCATTCTCCACGGGTGCCTGATCGCCAACGAGAGCGCCATCCAGTCCAGCCCCGACGCGCTCACCGCTTTCGTCGAGGCAACGATGAAGGGGTGGACCTACGCCTTCGCGCATCCCGACGAGGCTGTTGACGCCATCCTCGCAGAGGAGCCCAGCGCCAGCCGACCAGTCGAAACCTCTGCGCTGGACGCGATGAAGGACGTCCTCTGGGATGGAGACACGCCTCCAGACAACTGGGGCCAGATTCCCATGGACAACTACGAGGAAACGGCCAAGATTCTTGAGGACGGCGACTACGTCGACCACCCGATCGACGTCGAGAAGTCGGTGGATCTGACCATCGCGCCGTGAGGACTGTCCGTCGGCTCGGCGGCTCCTGCAGGAGGCGCTCTGGATTGGGGAGCCCGCACGACGGCAGGCAGGCGCAACTGCCTGCGGGACGTGCCATCGGCTGAGCCGATCGCTCAAACGACCAGCGCCCCAGACAATCTGACTGGGGCGCTGGTCTTTCGTGGGTATGGCCTGTGAAGGTAGGCACCGAACCGCAGAGCCGATGCCTAGTTTGGTTCCGGCAAGCCGGACGGACCATACATTGGTCCGGTGGCGGCTAGCCGATGATGGCGTCTGCCTCGATTTCGACGAGTAGGTCGGGAAGAGCCAGTGCGCCAACCTCAACAAGCGCATTCGCTGGCCGTACCTCCCCGAACACCTCACCATGGACGGCGGCCACCGCCTCGAAGTCCGAGATATTCGTGACGAAGATCCGAGTCCGGACCACGTCCGCGATCGACGCGCCCGCTTCTTTCAGCGCGGACTCGACTCGCGTAAGAGTCTCACGCGTCTGTGCGACGACGTCGTCGCCGCCAACGGCTCCCTCACTCGACCCTGCGGTCATCCCACCAACAAACACAAACGGCCCCTTGCAGACGGCCCGCGAGTAGCCCCGGAGGCTCTCGAGGTGAGACCCAGACGAGATATTCTGCCGAGTCATCGACTCCATGTTGACCCTTTCGGTCGGTCTCGGGCCATCCGACCCGGTGATTTGGGCGGCGGAGTTGCCCGCCATCCGTCGTCGGCCGCGCACCTTGGGACGGCACGGCTTACGCTGTGTGAAAGTCTAACTCCAATGAACGAAGTTCTCAGATGGGGTCTGCGCTTGCCGTGACTCCCAATCGACAGCAAAGGCTGAGGTGAGTCGTGGTAGCGTGTCAAGGGACAGTAGGAACTGCCCAGGGGCGGACATGAAACCTGCCCGCTGACGGCCACGAGAACTGCCCGGTGGTGGCCACGGGATCTGCCCAAGGGGGCGGTGGCCACCACCGACCGGGGTGCTCAGCTCAACGGGCTCACCCCCTGGCCGGCGAGTGCCTGGGTCAGGCGCACGCTGTCGCCGCTGGTCTGGCAGACGTGGGCGTGGTGGAGCAGCCGGTCGACTGTGGCGGTGGCCAGCGTCTTGGGCATGAGCTCGTCGAACCCGGACGGGTGCAGGTTCGAGCTGATCGCGACCGAGCGCTTCTCATAGGCGGCGTCGACGAGGCGGTAGAGGCCTTCGGCGGCGTCGGCGGCGACGGCCAGGAGCCCGATGTCATCGACGATGACCAGGTCGGCCCGCAGGATTCGGGCGATGGCCTTGGTGACGGTGTCGTCCGCACGGTGCCGGCGCAGCAGGACGCCGAGGTCTTCCAGGGTGAACCAGGCGACCTTGAGTCCCTGCTCGACGGCTTGTTGTCCGAGCGCTTCGAGCAGGAACGTCTTCCCGGTCCCGGATGGCCCGCAGACCACGAGGTTCTCTCGCCGGTGGACCCACTCCAAGGTCCGCAGCGCCTGCTGGGTCGGGGCCGGGATCGAGGAGATCTCGGGCTGCCACGCATCGAACGTCTTGCCGGTCGGGAACCCTGCGGCCGCCCGCCTCGTGGCCAAGGCGGAGCGTTCCCGGCCGGCGACCTCCTCAGCGAACAGGGCCTTGAGGACCTCGGCGGGCTCCCAGCGTTGGGCCTTCGCGGTCGCGACCACCTCGGGCGCGTGGCGACGGATGTGCGGCAGCCGCAGCTTGCGCAGCAGCTCCTCCAACTCGACCGGCAACGGCGGCGCGGTGCTGATGGGGCTCCTCGTCGTCATCGGGTCACCTCGCCGTCGCCGTCCGCGGTGGACCGCTGGCCGAGCCGTGCCCACGCGGCGGTGCCCTGGGTCAGCGAGGAGTCCTCGCTGGCACGATGCTCACCTGTGCCGGGCTGCCGGGCGTGGTGGTCCAGGATCGAAGAGAGGTCGGCCTCGGCGAACCGGCCATGGACCGCGGCGTGGCCCAGTGCCCAGTCGACCTCGACGGGGTCGAACAACTTGGCCAACGCGAGCGCCTCGGTCATCTTGACCCGCATCCGCGGCGTGCCCGCGGCAGCCGCCTCGACCAACCACAGCCGGGCCCCCTCACCCAGGTCGAGGAACTCCGACTCCGCGGCGTTCTTCGCTCGGGGCTGGCGGTCCAGCGGGCCGGACGGCTGGGGCGGGAAGTGCCCGTCATCGATCTTCGGCGTTCCCGGCGTGGCGCGACGGTGGCGGGCGACCTCGATCGGACCGTCGTCGCCGACATGAACGATGACGACCCACTCGTCCTCACCGACCCCGTGGGTGCGGACCCACACTGTTGCACCGAGCAGGGTGTGTGGGACCGAGTACTGGCCGGACTCGAACATCACCATCGGGGTGTTCGCCGGCACCATGCGGGTGGTGCCGAACGCGACCGTGTGCGCTCGCGCCGGAACGGGGTGCAGCCGAGCTCGTTCCTCGGCGAGCATCTCGATCGGCGGCCGCTTCGTCGTCCGGTGGGCACGGGTGTTGACCTTCTCGCAGAACGCCTCGCAGGCCGCCTCGAGCTCAGCGAAACTCGCGTACTCCTCCCGCAGGTTGGTGTCCTTGGGGACGAGGTCGGCCTTGCTGATCTTCACCGACGCCTCGGTGCCGCCCTTGGACGCCGGATCCGCGGGCACACAGGTGTGCACCACGACCGAGTAGTGCTCGGCGAAGGTGACCAACTGCTGGTTCCTGACCGGGATCCCGGCGATGTGCTCGACCGTGACGGTCTTCTCGTTGTCGGTCAGCACGTAGGTCGGCACTCCACCGAGTCGGCGGAACGTGACGTCCAGCGCGGCGAACACGGACGGCATCGTCTTGTCACGCAACGGCAGCACGACCCGGAACCGCGACCACGCCAGCCACGCCACGAACAGCACCGTCTTGACGCCGTCGACGACCGGGCCGTCGCCGTAGTCGTACTGCAGCCACATCCCCGGCTCGGTGACCCAGGGCCGGTGCACCCGCACCCGACCAGAGCGATAGGACGCCTTGACTTTAGCGACCGCGCGGCGTGTGGTGCGTTCCGAACCCTTGTAGCCCAACGCCACGAGCTTCTCGTGGGCGACATCGGCACGGACCTTCCCGAACGACCGCTCGACCCACTCCTCGACCTTGGGCAGGTACTCATCGATCAACTGCAGCCGGGCTGCGGTCTGGTCCAGCTCCCCGCCGGCAGCGCGGCGGTCCACGTAGTGCTTCACCGTGTGGTGCGAACAGCCGGCCAACTCACCGGCATCACGAAACGACCCAGTCAGGTCGTAGGCATCCAAGATTTCCATGATCTCCTCGGCAGACTTCACATGTCCCTCCTCAGGGGCGAACGGCGCATCAGCACGCCAACCGCACCTGAGGAGGGGCCTCAACCGTGGGAACCGGTGAGGCAGACGACGTCGTGTCGGGCAGATCCCATGACCGTCAGTGGGCAGTTCTCATGTCCGCCACCGGGCAGCTTCGTGGCCGTCTCCGGGCAGTTTCTCGTGGCCGCCGACAGCGGGCGACGTATCTCGGACTCGCGAGCTGGGCCCTCCAACCGGGGTACTCGATGCCGAGAGGCGCGGCCGGAGGGTTGGCGAGGTAGTCGGCAAATCGGCAGCCCGACAGGTGTCGACACAGGTCGACCACCGTGTTACAGGCTCCGCATAGGTAGCCACGGACCAGTCCGGTCAGGTGGTCATGATCGATCTTGGTCGCCCATGGATCCGGACACGTCGCGCACCCACACCCGAGCTCTTCGACAAGCCGGCGTCGGATCTTTGCGCGCGGCCCTTTGCCGTCGATCTGGGGCGGCCAGCGGCCAGCTGCGCGATCGCAGCGAAGCTCGAGCGGGATATTGGCCACATTGGAGACGGGCTCTGCGCCTGATCGCGAGACTTGCGCCTCGCACCAGCGTGACTCGGTGAACCGTCCGAGGCAGGCCGCGCGTGAGCCAGCGAAGAGATGGTAGATGCCGGATCGGTCCGCGACAGCGCGATCAAACGGCGGCAATTGCTCGAACTGCAGCAGGCTCGCCCCACAGGTGTCCTCCAGGTGGTCGAGTGCCTGAGCCAGGTGGAAGCCATCGCGATCGCTGAGGCGCCACGCGAGCGTCTCGCGCCGGCCGGGCGGAAGATCGGCGGCGGTCCGAGCAACGGGGGGCGTGTCCCTGCGCGCCCACTCGTAATGCCCCTGGACGCGCCCCATGCCGCCGAACTGTAGTTGCTGTTGGCCCGCGCGAATTCGGCGATCTGGGGGCGCGTGTGTGTGAGTGCTACGGGGAGGTCGCGGGTCACCGACTCCATGGGACGGGCTCTCTCATCTGCTTCGACTCGTCCCGATTGACCGCCGATAACAATGCTTATGTAAGGTACTAGTCTGCGTATTGCATCGGATGAATCAATCGCGGGCGGCTGACTCACTGCCCCGCTGGCCGTACTTAACCCAGCTCTGACCAGCGGAAACGCAGCACCGAACGTCGTCGTAACGGCGTCAAACCGTGTGTGGCGGCGGAACGATCAGGCGTTGCGCGGCCACCGCGACACGCCGTTGACCTGCGCAAACACAGATGGCGTCTCATCAGATGCATCATGGAATCACTGGATGAAACCGGATTCTCGGGAGGATTTGATGCAGGTTGATGGCTCCGGACGGGTCCGCCTGGTCGAGTCGGTGCCGGTCCTCCGGCCCGACGAGCAGGTGCTCCAGAAGATGCTCGAGGGCTGGCGGAACCAGCAGCTGTCACGCAACCTGCAGTTCGCGACCATCGACCAACGGCTCCGGATGGTCGAGCGCTTCATCAGCCACGTCAACGAAGACCCGTGGAACTGGACGCCCGCGCTTGTCGAGGAGTTCTCGGCGGACCTACGCACCCAGAAGCACGTTGCCCACTCGACGCTGCGCGGCTACCACTCCGCGTTGCGTGCCTTCACTAGCTACATCAGCAATCCCGACTACGGGTTCGACGTCGTGTGCGAGCGGTTCTTTGGCACCCACCCGGCGCAGGTGTTCTTCGACTGGAACACCGCTCCCCACGTCCAGGAGTACGACGGACGCCCGAAGAAACGTCCGTACACCCGTGATGAGATCAGTCAACTCTTCGACCACGCCGACGACGAGGTTGAACGGATCGGCAAGTCGGGCCGCAAGGGCTGGCAGGCCGCCTACCGGGACGCGGTCATGATGAAGATCGCGTACGGCTACGGGCTCCGGTTCAACGAGTTGAGGCACCTGCAAACGGTCGACTTCGCCCGCAACCCACACGCCCGAGAGTTCGGCGCGTTCGGCGTCTGCAAGGTCCGCTACGGCAAGGCAAAGCGGTCCTCGCCGCACAAGCCGCGCAGCGTTCTCACTGTCTGGCGGTGGACGCCCGGCATCATCGAGGACTGGCTCGCCAACGGCCGCGGTGATCCGGGCACCCTGGATCTCTTCCCCAGCGAACGCGGCGGACTGGTCGTCGAATCGACTCTGATCCGACGGGTCCGGCGCTACTGCGAGGAGTTGGGATTCTCCGATGGGCTCGATCTCCACTCGTTCCGTCGTTCGTACGCCACTCACCTGCTCGAAGCTGGATGGGACCCGCGGTTCGTGCAGGACCAGATGGGCCATGAGCACGGGGCGACAACCGGCATCTATCACTTCGTGTCCGACGAGTTCAGGCGCTCCACGCTCAGGAGCGCCTTGGACCGTACGGTGAAGGAAGCCATGGCCCGCAAGACCGAGGACGGAACATCATGAAGCGCAAGGTCGACTACACGTGGCGCCTGGCCGAGCTGATGGCCGCCCGAGGCCTGCACAACACCACGGATCTCATTCCCCTGCTGGCCGAGCGCGACATCAATCTGTCTCGACCGCAGGTGTACCGGCTGGTGAACCAGCGGCCGGAGCGCGTCTCCCTGATGTTGATCGCGGCGCTGTGCGACATCTTCGAGTGCGAGTCGACGGACCTGTTCACGACGACGGCGACGGATGTACGCGTGCGCAAGACGGGCACCGCTTCCCCGCCGAACGTTGTCTCGCTCGACCGCAGCGTGCGGCCGCGGCGCGCAAACATCCTCGACGAGTAGCGCCAGGAGCATCGATGGATCCGAAGCCGGCGGGCCTCTCCCCTCGCTCGACCGTCCAGGGTCGTCCGCGCGCGACGAGCACTCGCGACGATCCGTGTGCTCGCTGCGGCCGGAACATCCCCAGGCTCGCAGCCAACTGGCCAGAAGGCCGACTCTGCAACATCTGCTACTACGACGCCGTGCACACCCGCGGAACCTGCCCAGAGTGCCTCCAGGATCGGCTCCTGCCGGGCCTGCGCGCCACCGATCGCCAGCCGATCTGCTCGACATGCGCTGAGATCCCCGTCGACTTCCACTGCGAGCGCTGCGACGTCGAAGCAGCGCGACATCGCGGACGGCTCTGCGTCCGCTGCGCACTCCGCGACGACCTCCACGCGCTGCTCGGCGGCGCGCCAAGCGATCCCGCACTCCTCGGCCTTGTCGATGCTCTCTGCGCGTCAGACAGGCCCGAGTCCATCCTCGTTTGGAAGCGGTCGGCCAAGGTCCAGGAACTGCTTCGCGGGCTCGGTAACGGCGCCATCGCCGCGTCGCACGAGGGTCTCGACTCCGTGCCCGGCAAGCCCGCCGAGCATCTCCGGGCACTGATGCAGCACCACGGTCTACTCCCCCCTCGCGACCCCTACCTGCCGCGCTTCGAGCAATGGATCGACGCCAAGCTCGACGGACTCCCCGACGAGGTACGGCAGCCAGTTCAGCACTTCGCCACGTGGCACCACCTGCGGCGCATCCGCGCCAAGACCGGGGCTGGCGCACCCACTCGCGGGCCAATTCACTCCGCGAAGCAGGAGATCACCGAAACGGTGAAGTTCCTCGTGTGGCTCCACGAGACGTATCAGCGCACCGCGGCCACCTGCACTCAGCAGGACGTCGACGAGTGGCTCGCGGCCGGACCGACGACGCGCAGTGCGATCAGGACGTTCTTCGTGGTCGCGAAGCAGGCGCGTCTCAACACGGCGGTGACTGTTCAGCACCGATCCGCGAAGAGCAGCCCATCTCTCAGTCAGGACCAACGGCTCGCCTGGATCCACGAGCTCCTCACGGGCACCAGCGAGTCACTCCCCTACCGCGTCGCCGGGATGCTCCTGTTGCTCTACGCCCAGCCGCTGGTCAAGGTCGTCACCTTCCCGACCAGCATCGTCGACGACGCCGACTCTGGGATGAGCATCGTTCTCGGCACGCATCCGACCGATGTTCCCGAGCCGTTCGCCTCGCTCATCAGGGAGCACCTTGCCGCACGGCCGAACCTACGCACCGGCGCCGGATCCGACAGCCCGTGGCTGTTCCCGAGCACGCTTGCCGGCCGCCACCTACACCCCAACACTGTCATGGACCGCCTCCGCGACGTGGGCATCAACCTCCTCGGTGCCCGCAACCGTGCCATCGGTGAGCTCGTCCTTGAATGCCCGCCCTCCCTGGTGGCAGAGGCGCTCGGTTACAGCGCCCAGGTCGCGTTCCTCCACGCCGACAAGGCGGGCGAGCCGTGGGCCCGGTACGCCGGCCGATCCATCAAGGCCACTTGACCGTTGGCACACGCCGCTCTTTGCCGCCGTCACCCGGAATGCGAGGATCCTCGTCGTGTCTAGCGAATCGCCCGACCACTGGGTCTATGTCGTCACGGACATCGAGGTCGACGGACCGTGGCCAGGGCCGAACTCGATGCGATCGTTCGCGTCCGTCGCCATCACCCTCGACGGCACGGAGCACGGGCGCTTCGAAGCCGTTCTCGAAGAACTGCCCGGAGCCGCACCGAACCAGCAGACCCTCGCGTGGTTCCAGTCGATTCCCGACGTGTGGGAGGCCGCCACGACCGATCCGGAACCAGCGCCCGATGTGATGGCCAGATACGCGAGTTGGGTGAAATCACTGCCCGGCCAGAAGTGCTTCGCTGCCTCGCCCTTGGCCTTCGACGGCCTGTGGATCGACTTCTACCTTCGCCGGTTCACTCGCTACGGCATCATCCAGGGCCCATACGAGGACGACCGTGTCTTCGATGGCACTGGCCTCTGCCTTCGGAGCTACGCAGCAGCCGTGACCGGTCGCCCTGCGTCGGAGATCTCGCCAGCGAGCTTGCCGACCGAGTGGTTCGGCGACGTACCGCACACGCACCGCGCGATCGACGATGCTCTCGGATACGCCAACCTCCTCGTCACCCTGGGACGGATGGCGCAGTCGGGAGAGCGCGATGCCTGAAGACACGCGAGTCGCAGTTCGGATCGTCCTCCTGGACCAGTCCAGCCGCGTGCTCCTCTTCGAAGGCCGGGACCTCTCCGACACCGGTGACACGGTCCGATTCTGGTTCACGGCCGGCGGCGGAGTGGACACGGGCGAGTCGCTCGCGGAAGCCGCGGAGCGCGAGTTGCTCGAGGAGACCGGCCAGGCAGGACTGACTCTGATCGGGCCCTTCCATCGCCGGGAATTCGACTTTCTAAACCACGGTCAGCCACAGCATCAGATCGAGCACTTCTTCGCCGCAAGGACGAACAACAGCGCGCTGAGCGCCCACGGATGGACCGAGCTGGAACAGCGAGCCGTGACCACGTGGCGATGGTGGTCGACCGACGACCTCACAAGCGCGGACGTACAGGTCTTCCCCGACAACCTGGTCGATCTCGTCCGACAGGCGTCTGAGCTCGTTCGCACTGAGGCGGCCAGCCCGCCTGGCGAGCTGTAGTCGGGTCAGGCGGCAGGGTCGTTGAGGCGCAAGATCTGAAGGCACTCGTCGGAGGTGAGGTCGGACTCCGCGAGGACCTTCTGGAGAACCGCAGACTTTCGAGCGATGTAGGTATCGATGTCCATGTCGGGCTCCGCTGCAAGCGCCAGCTTCACGGCTCCGTACTCGTCACGCAGATCTTCCCGCACACGAAGGACGTCGCGAACCGCGAGGTGGTTGCGGACGTTCAACGTGCCCGCCCGGCAGACATAGACGTTCCGCCGCGGGTTCGCATCAGGAGCATGGAAGGCCTCCCGATCGACAACTCCCAGATCGCCGCGGTGAACGTACCCGGCCGAACCCAGGGCGGCGACCGCTGCCGACATCTCCGCTCCGTCGACGATGACGTCGATATCGAGGATGGGCTTGGCCGCCAGCCCTGGCACTGAGGTTGAGCCCACATGCTCGACTCGCGCGGTCGCCAGTCCAGCGAGAGCCTGCTTCAGGTCGCCTGCGACCAGCGCAAACTGCGCAGGCCACGATGGCGAGGACGCGACCACTTCGATAGGCACTGGGCGATGCTAGCCGCCGGTCTCACCGGGTCTCATACCCGCCGAATACGCGCGGACTTGATACGCAGCCTGTCCACTAGGTGGAGCAGCCAGTTTAGGCATGTTCAACGTTCAACGCCGGGTCGTAGGCATGCTGGCAAAATAATATCTTCGCCAGCGGACCGCCGGCCCCAGTCCCCAAAAGCAAAGACCGCTGCGACAAATTCTTCCTTGCAGCCATCGTATGGTGGTGAATGGACGACGCCGGAAGGCATTCCACCCACCACCGCAGAAGACCCTGACTAAGGCGTCCCGGCGCAGACACTTCCGAGGCCGGCCATCCATACAGTCTTGCTGTAAGAACTATTCCCCCGCGCCGGAGAAACGAGCCTGGAAGTGCCTATATGCCGTACCGTCCTAGATCCACTTGGGCGCAACAGGCGCTGAACCGCCTGATCCAGCAGGACCGGCGGCAGCAGGACCGGGCGGCGGCCACACCGCTGCTGCCGCGCCCGGCGGCCCATTCGACGACGGCGGGCAGCGGCCCCGTGACGATCGTGGGGTCGGCGGCATTGTGTCGCCGAACGTGAGGCCGGTGCCGTTCTCAGCGGTGCCGGTCACTTTGATGAGCAGGCCGGTGTCCGATCCTCGGGTCCGCCAAGCGGACGTGATGTCCTTCAGGAGTCGTTCCAGCACGGGGGCGGGGATGTCATTGAAGGTGGCGCCGTTGTCCAAGTCGACGGCGTGCATCCTCACTTCGCGGGTTCGCATCCATGCCGTTTCCGACGCCGGAACCGTGCGCCCTTGCGCGGTGCGGACCTCGTTGGACCAGTCGGCGTCGGGAAGGTCCCGCCACTCCACGGACAGGTGCACAGCGGAGTGGTCGAACAGGTTCCGCAGGGCAATCGGGGAGAGCGTGGCGCCGAATTGGATTTCCTCGCCGGGCGCTTCGGGGGACGAGTACATGGGCGTCTCAACGCCGGTGCCGGCCCATTCGATGAGCCGCGCGATGGCCCTGGCGTTATAGCCTACGTGTGCTACAAGGTGGCGGCGGGTCCAGCCCGGAAGGCGGGTACCGCCGTCGAGCTCTTCATCGGAAAGTTCGTTGAGCTTACGGGCGAAGAACGCGGTCCCGCGCCGCGCCTGCAGGAGGTCTTCCTGCAGGCGCCGATCGGTAGCTAGGTGTAGTTCCCATGGAGGTTGTGAACAGCGTGGCGTGATGTAAAAGGCGAAAGCCTCCGGTATCGATTTGGGTTACCACACTCATCTCGACGCCAGGAGGCTCTCGTTGTCCTACGTTACCCATGCCAACGCCGATCTGACACCTAAGGCCAGGGCGAAGCTGGCCCGTTTGGTCGTTGAGGAGGGCTGGACGTTGCGCCGGGCCGCGGAACGTTTTCAATGCTCACCAGCGACGGCCAAGAAGTGGGTGGACCGCTACAGGGTCCGTGGTGAGGACGGCATGGCTGACGCGTCCTCCCGCCCGCGGCGGAGCCCGAAACGCACCCCCGTACGCACCGAACGCCGCATTGTGGGGTTGAGGTTCAATCGGCGGTGGGGACCGCACCGGATAGCGGCCCACCTGGGCTTGGCCCGCTCCACCGTCGGCAAGGTCCTGACCCGGTACCGGATGCCCCGGCTGGCCTGCCTGGCGGAAACGATACAGCCCACGCGAACGGAACTGCCAGATCGAGTGACAGTAAAACGCAGCGGATACAGCCAGAAGAACCGGCATTTTCCCACGTGAACACTGCCAGATTAACTGACAACGGACACCCGTCCGTCCACGATTCCGAGTTTGCCGCAAGCGTGACCGGCCATGTGAAACATGAACATTGCCGAGTGACGTTCAGCCCATTGGCTCACAGCAAGTAACGAAATGCAGTCCACCGCTTGATCGTCAAGATGCAGTCATCGTTATGTCTGGCGCTAAAGGTTGGCTTTCGTTTTGCGGATACTATGCGGAATCTGGCTTTGGCGCCGCAGGCTATACATACCAATTTTCCCCGGTGTAGGGCGCGGGATTTGTCGTCCATGCTGATGTATTGCTGAATGGTTATGTCACTGTTGTTCTTAAGACACAGCACCCTGTTCATTGGATTGTACTTATTGCTGTGGCTGTTTCCCCGGAGGCGTCAGCGCTAGGCATTGTGTCTTGCCCCTGCGTAGGCGGGTTTCAGTAGTGATCCGGTTAAGTGATTCAACCTCTCGATCGTTTGCAAAGCCTCATCTTCCTCCCAATCTTGAAGGTGTTTTTTGAAGATCGCAGAGCGCTCTTCCTCAATGAGCTGCAGTTTGCTGGCACCCCTCGGCGTGATGGCAACGAGCTGGGCCCGTCCATCTTTGGGATCCCTCCTCCGGGTCACTAGGCCTTGGTCCTCCAGCTCGGCAATGTGTCGACTGAGGACCGGATTGCCAATACCTAGACTCGATGCCAGGCCGGTTGCCCGGCACTCGCCCTCGCCTACGAGGCGAAGGACGAAGTGCAGAGCGGCTCCCAGACCTTCCCTGCGGGAGCTGAAGTTTGTAGCGGCAATGCAGCGGACAGCGCGCTGAAGGTCCAGAACCTCATTCACAAGGCGTGTTGCTGTCGTCGGGGCGAGTGCCATACGAGTTCCTAAAGAAGGTGGCGACGATTCGTATCGTCCGCGACCTTTGAGAGTTCTTTATTGGTTGCGGCCGCTGAGCTGGAGGACCTGCTTGAAGAGGCCCGAGTGGTCCAGGCCGCCGTCGCCTTGGTTGACGGTTGCGGCGACGAGCTGCGCGACGACGGCGCCGAGCGGGACGGCGACGTTGGCTTCGCGGGCTGCGGAGGTGACGATGCCCAGGTCCTTGTGGTGGAGGGCGAGGCGGAAGCCGGGGTCGAAGTTGCGGTCGAGCATCTTCTGGCCCTTCTGGTCCAGGACCTTGGAGCCGGCCAAGCCGCCGCCGAGGACCTTCAATGCTGCGTCGGTGTCGACGCCGTAGGCCTCGAGGAAGGCGATGGCCTCGCCGAGGACCTGGATGTTGACGGCCACGATCAGCTGGTTGGCTGCCTTGACGGTCTGGCCGGAGCCGGACGGGCCCACGTGGACGATGGTCTTGCCCACTGCGTTGAGGACATCCTGTGCTGCCTCAAAGTCTGCTGCGTCGCCGCCGACCATGATGGAGAGAACGGCGTCGATGGCGCCCTGTTCGCCGCCACTCACGGGGGCATCCAGTGGCCGGATGCCGGCTTCACGGGCGTCGTCGGAGAGGCGCTTGGCCACGTCCGGGCGGATGCTGGAGGCGTCGATCCACAAGGTGCCCTTCTTGGCGTTGGCGAAGACGCCGTCCTTGCCGGTGACTACACCCTCAACGTCCGGGGAGTCCGGGACCATGGTGATGACGACGTCGGCGTCCTTGACTGCGTCTGCGATGCTGCTGGCACCCTGGCCGCCTTCGGAGACGAGCTTGTCGATCTTGTCCTGGCTGCGGTTGAAACCGGTGACCGTGTGGCCTGCCTTGACGAGGTTGATGGCCATGGGCAGGCCCATGATTCCGAGGCCGATGACTGCAACGTTGCTCAACAGTGTTCCTTTGATTATGAAAGATCGTGGCTTCTTTGAAGGGGATTAGATTAATTCGGTTGTGTCGATGAAAACGCGAAGGCTTCGTCGACGACCTGAGGAAAAGAGATTGCGGTGCTTAGCAGGATTCCGTTCTCGTCGTTTTCCAAAGGCTCCAGAGTTGCGAGTTGGGAATCCAGAAGCGACGGCGGCATGAAGTGGCCGGGCCGGTTGTTCATGCGTTCGTTCAGGAGTTCGCGGGTTCCGTGCAAGTGTACGAATGCCACGGTCGGGTCGCCTTGGCGGATGGTGTCGCGGTAGGCACGTTTGAGGGCGCTGCACGCGATCACAAGCGGAGCGTCCGACGTCGAGAATCGCCTGCCGATTTCGGCCAGCCACGGTGCCCGGTCGGCATCGTTCAGGGGTGTGCCGGCGGCCATCTTGTCGATGTTCGCCTGCGGGTGGAGGGAGTCGCCGTCCAGGAATTCCGCGCCGAGCCGTTCGGCCAAGGCAACGCCGATGGTGCTCTTGCCGCACCCGGCGACGCCCATGACCACCACGTGAGTCGGTTTACCAGTCATGAACGGTGCCGTCCACGAGGCGGTTGTAGGGCAGGTAGGCCTGCTGGTATGGGTAGGCCGCGGCGGCTTCTTCGTTGAATTCGACGCCGATGCCGGGGTTCTCGCCCGGGTGCAGGTAGCCGTCCTTGAAGGTCATGGACTGCTGGAAGACCTCGTTGGTCTTGTCCGAGTGCTGCATGTATTCCTGGATGCCGTAGTTGTGGATGGCCAGGCCCACGTGCAGCTGCGCGGCGAAACCGACCGGGGAGATGTCCGTGGGGCCGTGGAAGCCGGACTTGATCTGGTACTGGGCGGCGAAGTCCATGACCTTCTTCAACGGGCTGATGCCGCCGAAGTGGGTGGACGCGGCACGGACGTAGTCGATCAGCTGTTCCTTGATCAGGGTCTGGTAATCCCACACGGTGTTGAAAATCTCGCCGATGGCCAGCGGGGTGGTGGTGTGCTGGCGGACCAGTCGCAGTCCTTCCTGGTTCTCGGCCGGGGTGCAGTCCTCAAGCCAGAACAGGTCATACGGTTCCAAGGCCTTGCCGAGCTTGGCCGCCTGGATGGGGGTCATGCGGTGGTGGCCATCGTGCAGCAACGGGATTTCGGGGCCGAACTCGTTCCGCACGGCTTCGAAGACGGACGGCAGGTGGCGCAGGTACGCGCGGGTGTCCCAGTCTTCTTCCTGCGGGAACGCTCCACGGCCGGCGGGTTCGTAATCGTAGCGTTCACCGGAGGCCTGGGCCTGGGCGGCTACACCGTACACGGCCTTGATACCGGGAACAGCGGTCTGGATACGGATGGACTTGTAACCCAGCTCCAAGTGCTCGCGCACCGAATCAAAGAGCGACGGGATGTCCGAACCCGACGCGTGCCCGTACGCCCGCAACCCATTACGCGAGGCGCCGCCCAGGAGCTGGTAGACCGGCATTCCGGCCATCTTGCCCTTGATATCCCACAACGCCATGTCGACGGCGGCAATCGCGGCCATGGTCACCGGGCCACGGCGCCAGTACGAGGAGCGGTACAGGAACTGCCAGGTGTCCTCGATCCGGTGCGGGTCCTTGCCGATCAGCAACTGGGCAACGTGCTCGTTCAAGTAAGCGGCGACGGCGAGTTCCCGGCCATTGAGCGTCGCGTCACCGATGCCGGTCACACCGTCTTCGGTGGTGATCCGCAGGGTAACGAAGTTGCGGGACGGGCTGGTCACAAAGACATCAGCAGCGATGATTTTCATGGCATGGTTCCTTCCGTGTGCGTGTCGCCGCCTTAGCGGCCCGCGTGGTCAAAAGCGGAATCATCCGCGGGGAAAGCAGTAGCAAAAGCGGTTTGCAGAGCATCGATCGATGCAACGAGCTCAGTGTTGGTGGCAAGCTCCGGGTCTAGTAGCGCTACCAGAGCGGTGGTACGTTCTTTGCCTTTGAGGGCATTGACGGAGTTGATCTCAGCAGCGAGCGGGTCCTGGGGTCCGCTGGTTGTTGACGAGAGGTACCCGAGCCAAGCGGCAATCGCTCGTGCTGCTCCGTACCCGGGTCGGCCAGCGGCTCGTTCGGCGTTCAGAACGGGCAGGGCCCGCATACGCAGTTTCGTGGTGCCATCCATTGCGATCTGTGCAAGGTGATGCGCGATGCGGCTATTGCCGAATCGTTCCAGCAACGCGGCCCTGTAGGCGGAAACATCTAAGCTTGCCGGGAGGTGCCGGGAGGCTTCGTCCCAGAATTCCTCAACTGCAACTCGGCATATTGGGTCGTCTAGCGCCTGAGCCACGGTCTGGTGTCCGCGGGACAACCCTGAGTACGCCAGGATGGAGTGCGCGCCATTGAGCAGCCACAGTTTGCGGTTCTCGTACGGTTCTATGTCGTCCACGAACAGGGCCCCGGCGTCTTCCCATCGCGGCCGCCCGGCAGGGAACGAGCCGCTGAGCACCCAGTTATGGAACGGCTCAGTGACTACGGGCGCAGCGTCGAGGTATCCACAGGAGTCGGCTACCAGGGCGATGTCTTCCGGAGTGGTCCGTGGGGTGATGCGGTCCACGGAGGTACTGACGAAGCTGACGTTCGCGTCAATCCATTCCGCCAGCCCGGCGAATGGACCATCTTGTCCCGGAGGCCACGCGGCGAGGAGGAGGACAGCGTTGCGGGTGACCTCGCCGTTGTGGGCCAGGTTGTCGCAGCAGACAACGGCGAGTGGTCCCGCACCTGCTTTCCTACGGGCGTTCAGCGCCAGGACGAGGCGTCCCAGTGCAGAGGAAGATTCCAGATCTCCGCCGTTGGCTGGGTCGATGGCATACGCTGCCTCGGTGATGGTCAAGGTGATTACTGCCGTTTGTGGGGATCCCACCAGTTGCATCAGACGTTGCAGGTCTGCCCCGTCGATGGCCTCGGTGATGCTGGCGACTAGCTCGAAGTCGTCTCCCTCACAGGAACGGCGCACTAGCGTAAAGAGGCCGTCCTGGGCTGACAACGTGTCCGCGGCGTCGGGCCTGCGCCCGGTGAAGGAGGCGATGCCCCACTCCCCCGCGTCGCCGGCGTGCTGGGTGTACCAGGCCTGGTGGGAGCGGTGGAACGCGCCGAGGCCCAGGTGGACAATTCGTACGGGGGCCGCAGTTGGGGCTCCGTCTAGTTTTCGAGTAAGCCGAGGTGCTGGCTGGTTTGCCCCCGGCGCCGTGATCTGGTAGTCGATGCTCATAGTTTGAACACCCGCCGTGGGGAGCCGTCAACGATGTCGAGGATCAGTTCGTGGGCGCGGTCCTCGCTAATGCGGTGCTCGGCAACGAGGCGGGCGAGGAACGACGCTTCGATCCTGCGCGATGCATCGTGCCGGGCGGGGATGGAACAGAACGCCCGGGTGTCGTCGATGAAGCCGGAAGACCTCGAGAAGCCTGCGGTTTCGGTGACGGCCGAGCGGAACCGCAACATGGCATCCGGGGCATCAAGGAACCACCAAGGCGCGCCCAGGTATACGGACGGGTAGAATCCTGCCAGCGGCGCCAATTCCCGTGAGAACACTGTCTCGTCCAGGGTGAACAGCACCAAGTGGAAGTCCTTGGCGGTACCGAAATCCTGCAGCAGCGGGCGGATGGCCTCGGTGTAGTTGATGGCGAACGGGATGTCGTGCCCGGTGTCGGCGCCGAAGGCCTCGAAAGTGGGGCCGTGGTGGTTGCGGTAGGAGCCCGGATGGATGGTCATCACCAAGCCGTCTTCCACGGACATCCGCGCCATCTGATACATCATGTGGGCCTCGAATGCGTCGCGGTCCTCGGCTGTGGCGTTGCCGGCGCGGGCCTTCTCGAAGAGGGCCTCGGCTTCGGCATCGTCCAGCTTGAGCGTCGCCGGGGTGCGGACGCCATGGTCCGCGGACACCGCGCCATGCTCCACGAAATAACGACGGCGGTTTTCCAGGGCTGCGATGTAGCCGGCGTAGCCAGTGCCGCCGTCGGCTGCGGTTTCGATCAGCCGTTCCACGTTCGAGGCCCACGAGGGGTGGGCGATGTTGAGGTAGGCGTCCGGACGGAACGTGGGTAGGACGCGGCCGTTGAAGGTTGGATCCTCGGTCAAGGCCTTGTGGCTGGCCAGATTGTCCAGGGGGTCATCGGTGGTGGCCAGGACCTCGATGTTGAAGTCCTTGAACAACTGCCGGGGGCGGAAGTCCGGCTCCACAAGCTTGGCGGAAATCGCGTCATAGCTGGCATCGGCGGACAGCTGGCCCAGGTCTGCACCGAGCTTGAACACCTGCTCGAACTGGGTGCGGAGCCAGTATCCGGAGGCGGTGCCATCGAAGAGCGGCCAGGCCTCCACGAACCGGCGCCAGACTCCGCGCGAATCCTGGGAGTCACCGGCGTGGAGCTCCCCCATGGGCACACCGTCCGCATGAATCAGGCGGGTGACGTAGTGGTCCGGGCTCACCAGCAGCGCGGCGGGATCGGGAAACGGCGTGTTCTGTTCGATGACGGCGGCGTCAACGTGGCCGTGCGGCGAGATGATGGGCAGGTCCTGGACCAACTCCAGAAGCGACCTAGCGATGCGGCGCACACCGGAATCAGCCGGAAGAAGCCGGTCAGGGTGTGTAAGAGGCGTGGACATGCTTCCATGCTTGCTCAGGGTGACCCACCGTGTCAACCGGTTGCCATTCAGTCGAAATACGCGAGTCTTCGTCAAGACCCGCACATTTGCACATACAGACGCGGGGTTACTGGACTGCCAGTGAACGCGTCCGCGTGTGGTGTGGGGGCTGGTTGGCAACCGCTTGATTTTCGAGCTTCTCTTGTCCATGCTGTAGATGTGACTGAACTATCACCCCCCGCGGCGGAATTGAAGACGTTAGGCGGCGATGCCGAGACCAGGCCGCAGAAGGCCAACGCCACCATCTACGACATCGCCAAGCTGGCGGGAGTCAATCCCTCAACGGTGTCCAGGGCTCTTAGTAAACCTGGGAGGGTCAGTGTTCATACGCGCAAGCTGGTCGAGGAGGCTGCGGCGGAGCTTAATTACCAAGCAAATCCTTTTGCGAAAGCGCTCCCTACCGGGAGGACTAGTACCATCGGCTTGATTGTCACCGACATCGCCAACCCGACGTTCTTCGGAACGATACGAGGGACCGAATTCACAGCTGCGGATCATGACTATTCGGTGATTCTGGCTGAATCAGCCGAGTCGGCTCGGAAGGAGAGGTCCGCGGCCCAGCGCATGCTGGCGAGTGTGGATGGCCTGATTCTGGCGAGCCCGCGGATGGATGACGATCACATCAGGCAGTTGTCCGAAGAGAAGCCCGTCATAGTAGTCAATCGCGATGTTCAGGGAATCACGTGCGTTGTACCGGATGTGGAGAAAGGGTTGGGGGAAGCAGTGCGTCACCTCGCCCTGAACGGACATCAGAAGGTTACTTTCATCGCCGGCCCGGAAGCTTCCTGGATGTCCGGCCGACGTTGGTTGGGTGTGAAACAGGCCTGTGAATGGTCCCGCATTGAAGCAGTGAAGCTGAACTCGGCCAGTCCAACAATCAAAGGCGGACGCGCGGCAGCACGAACCATAGTCGGCAGCGGGACGACAGCAGTCATTGCCTACAACGACCTCCTCGCCATCGGGCTGTTGCACGAACTTCAAGCCGCTGCCTACGTCGTTCCGGACCAAGTTAGCATCATAGGCTTTGACGACATTTTCGGCGCCGATTTCACCACCCCTGCATTAACAACGGTGCGAGCACCAATGGAAGCGTGTGGAGTGGAGGCCGCAAGCCTGTTGCTGAGGGCCCTAAAAGGAACCGAGAAAGGCCCCTCGACGCACTACATCGACACCGAACTCGTCGTCAGGGGCTCCACCGGGAAACTTACAACCTGACCGCAATACCCACCCAGCGCCGGACCTCACGGCCGGTCAGGACGCTGTTCAAACCGTAGGTCACGACATGTTCGCTGGACAACCGCTTGCAGTTGGTCGGCTCGCGCATATGCAGCTTGCCTCTGGGCGGGTTTCTTCTGCCTAGTCGCATTAAGAGGCCGCTTCTTCGGGTTCAGCATCAATGTGATGTGAATCACATCAACCCGCTCTCGAAACAGTAAACTAAATTCGGCTATGCTTCTGGCAACCGCTTGCATTTGCCTACGGCAACCGATGACAACCAACAGTCAGGAATCAATCAATGTTGAAACCCCAAGCCTCAGGTACCCGCGATCTTGTCAATCTGGACGGGATTTGGCGGTTCGCCTTGGATGACAGCGACTTGCGGGACCCGTGGTGCGCGCCGCTTCCCGGCTCGCTCGACGTGGCAGTTCCATCCAGTTACAACGACCTTTTCCTCGATCCCGCAATCCGCGACCATGTCGGGTGGGTCTGGTATCAGCGAGACGTCTTCGTGCCGCAGGGTTGGGACACCAAGAGGACGGTCATTCGCTTCGATGCGGCTACTCACCACGGCAAGGTCTACGTCAACGACGCCCTTGTTGTAGAGCATGTCGGGGGTTACACCCCCTTCGAGGCGGATATCAGCGACCACGTTGAGCCGGGAACCTCGTTCCGGCTGACCGTAGGTGTGGACAACGAACTATCGATCCATACCATCCCCCCTGGACATGTCAACGTCGTGGATTCGGGCAAGCGCAGGCAAAGTTACCATCACGACTTTTTCAACTACGCCGGGCTGGCCCGTTCCGTGTGGCTCACAGGCATCCCGGAAACACGAGTGGACGACATCACCGTCACAACGGACCTTGATGGCAACGCAGGGCTCGTACGCTACACAGTGGCTACTACTGCGCCTTCAGAGGTCCACGTGGTACTTCGTGATGAAGACGGCGCCGAAGTCGCTCGGGGAGAAGGCCCCGGAGGAGTCCTTCGCATCGACGAGGTGAAGCTGTGGCAGCCGGGGGCCGCCTACCTGTACAACCTTGAGGTCGCCCTTTACGAGGAGGGAAACCTGGTTGATTCCTACGCCCAGACGGTCGGAGTGCGAACCATTGAGGTCACAAAGGACCAATTCCTCATCAACGGCAAGCCGTTCTATTTCACAGGGTTCGGCAAACATGAAGACACCCCGGTCCGAGGCAAGGGCCACGACAACGCGTACTTGGTCCACGATTTCGAGCTGATGAAATGGATTGGTGCCAACTCCTTCCGCACCTCGCACTATCCCTACGCTGAGGAGGTCCTCGAGTACGCGGACCGGCACGGAATCGTCGTCATCAATGAAACTGCCGCGGTCGGTTTCAACCTGGGGGTCTCGGGCGGCATGACGGCTAAGAATCCACCGCCCACGTTCTCGCAGGAGACACTTGGCGATGAAATGCAGGAAACCCACGCGCAGCACCTGCGCGAACTGATCGGACGCGATAAGAACCATCCCAGCGTTGTCATGTGGTGCATCGCCAACGAACCGGCAAGCCAGGAAGACGGAGCATATGAGTACTTCGCTCCCCTGGCGGAACTCGCGCGGAAGCTAGACCCGAGCCGCCCCATCACCTACACTGCCTGGCTTCTGGCAAACGCCAGGAATGACCAGATCGCTACCTTGTTTGATGTCATAGGCATCAACCGTTACTTCGGGTGGTACATCGACAACGGAGATCTTGCATCGGCCGAAGTAAAGCTGGAAACAGACATCCGGGAATGGACCGAGAAATTCGACAAGCCGATCATGATGACCGAGTACGGAGCCGACACCATGGCCGGCCTGCACTCGCTCCAAGACATCCCTTGGTCGGAGGAATACCAAATCGCCTACCTGGAAATGAACCACCGGGTCTTCGACAAGTTTCCCTCCTTCGTCGGCGAACAGGTCTGGAACTTCGCCGACTTCAGAACAACGCCGGGCATCCACCGGGTGGATGGGAACAAGAAGGGCATCTTCACCCGGGACCGGCGGCCCAAGGGCTCGGCCTTCTTCCTCCGCGGCCGGTGGACTGCGACGGGAACTGACAAACCCGGGCAGCGATAAGCCAAGAAACAGGGGTGCCGTTGACTGCAGCGGCACCCCTGCCCTTTTCCCTTGGACCTTAACCAGGGCGCACACCATCCAACACCGTCCTTCGAACACTGAAGGGCGGAGCCAACAAAACCGTGCAGCACACAAGAATAGGAATACGCACACATGAAGATTGAACGCGGTGACGTTTCCGTCATCACGGGGGGAGCCAGCGGGATCGGTTTAGGACTCGCCCAGGCAATGGCTGCCCGCGGCGGGCGCGTTGTCATTTCCGACATACGCGCCGACGCAGCCGAAGCGGCAGCTCTTGCCCTTCGCCGAACCGGGGCCGAAGCGGTGGCAGTGCCGGCCGATGTAGCCGACCCGGAATCAGTGGCAGCCTTGGCGGATGCGGCTCTTCAAGCTTTCGGCCGGGTCGATTTGCTGTGCAACAACGCAGGACTGGTCTCCCCTGCAGCACCGATGTGGAGCCAAAGTGCACAGACCTGGAGCACGATGATCGCAGTCAAAGTACTCGGTGTCGTGAACGGCGTGCGTGCCTTTGCCCCCTATTTCATCGAACAGCAGCGCGGACACATCCTCAACACGGCTTCCTCGGGCGGTTTGGCCCCATTGCCGGGGCGCTCCCCCTACACGGCGACCATGCACGCTGTCGTTGGTCTCACCGAAACATTGAACCTCGAACTCAGGCAGGCAGCCCCGGCAGTGGGAGCGACGGTGCTATGCCCTGGACTGGTGGACACCGCCATAGGCGCCAACTCGGCAGAACTAGGAGTCATTGAGGATAACCCGACCACGAGCATCCGCGAGATGGGGTTACCGTTCCTGACAGCGGCCGAAGTCGCTGAAGCTGCCCTTGCCGCCGTGGAGGGCAGCATCGTCCATGTCGCACCCGGGCAGGGTGTGGCAGAGCGCGCACGCAAACGTATTGATGACCTGATCGCAGACCTGGAACTGAGCAACGCCGCACACATTTCCACACATCGGTGAAAGATCCCCGAAGGCGGTACAACGCCTGAAGCCCGGACTGAATATCCAGTCCGGGCTTCACGCCGTCGTGCTGTTCATGACCGGATGGGTTTCCGGCGCGGAAGGAAAGCTGCCACACCCAGCGCGCCCAGGGCGCCGGCAGCTCCCACCGCCATCATCATCAGGAACGCCTCCCGTGAAGGGACCGGGGTGCCGTTCAGGTCCACGCTCATCTGGGCGAACACCAACCCCGCCAAGGCAGCAGAGAGGGACGTCCCAACTGAGCGCATCAGCGAGTTCAGGCCGTTTGCAGAAGCAGATTCCTCGGGAGGTACCGCACCCATGATTAGAGACGGCATGGCTCCGTAGGCAAGGCCAATGCCTGCGCCGACCATTACCGAGACAAGCACCAGCTGCCACAACGCACCCATCAGGAAGAAGCCAACGCCGTAGCCACCGGCAACTAGTACGGCTCCTGAAATCAGCGACCATTTAGGGCCCGCTGAAGCTGTAATCCTGGCCGAGAGGGGTGATACGGCCATCATTACCAGACCCGATGGAGCCATCACCAAACCCACGACCAGCATCGACTGGCCCAAACCGTACCCGGTTTCTGCCGGCAGTTGCAGAATCTGCGGCAGGCTCAATGACATGCACAGCATGGAGAACGCGAAGATCAGGGACGCGACGTTAGTCAAAAGCACCTGCCGGCCGCTGTTGGCCCTCAGGTCAACCAATGGTTTACCAATGCGCAGTTCCCAGAGGGTCCAGGCGATCCACAAAACCAGGCATCCGGCGCCCAGCGAGATCGTCACGGCAGAATACCAACCCCACACGCCACCCTTGGAGACTACCAACAGCAGCACGACAAGAGCTGCCGACATCAGCAAGGCACCGACGACGTCGAAGCGACCTCCGGACCTAACTCGCGACTCAGGCACAAGGGCCAGAACCAGGACGAAGGAGAGTGTTCCCAGTGCCGCAGCCACCCAAAACAACGTGTGCCAATCCAGGGCCTGGGCAATCACGGCCGCTACCGGCAATCCCAAGGCGCCACCAACACCAAGAGAGGCACTCATGGCAGCAGTTGCTCCCGGGACTCTGTTGGGTGGCAGTTCATCTCGCATGATGCTGATACCCAAGGGGATGACGCCCGCAGCCAGGCCCTGCAACGTCCTTCCCACGATCAGAGGTGCCAGGCTGTAGCTCACTGCACCAACCACCGAGCCCGCGATCAGCAGGCCCAGACTGATCAGCAACATTCGACGTTTACCGTACATGTCTCCGAGCCGGCCGATCGTGGGAGTAGCAACCGCGGCTGCAAGCAACGTCGCCGTCACAGCCCACGTGGCATCAGCTGCCGACGCTGTAAGGAACTCGGGGAGACGGGGCAGCAATGGAACGACCAAGGAGTGCATCAACGACACCACAATGCCAGCGAAAGCCAACACCACAACGATTCTGCTCCGCCCCTTGAAGGCACGCTGGCGTGAGAGCCCGTGGACGGGGGTCTGTATGGTCATCAATTTTCCCTAGAGATAGGCGGGCTGGATCGGTAGTGGTCAGACAGGCCGATGCGACCGGCTCGCTTTCCCTCATAGGGCGGGCGGGGAGTGATGAAGACTTTCGAATCGCAAAGTTCAACGATGCGCCGCCCCCCGTCCTGTCCAAGCACCCAAAAAAGTTCCATCGATGCGTGGACGGCTACGACCTCTCCACGCAGGCTGCTCGATCCGGAACGGGCTTCAATGAAGTCGCCGCAGGCAAGCTCCGCGCAGGAGCCCACAGGCGCGCCGATGCGTGTCTTACGGCTGGTGCGCGGGGCCTGTTCCGCGGGTACGCCTACCGGCGCGGCCTCAGTTATACGCGCGGACATGTTCAGAGACCAGACGGGCCACAAGTTCGGGTTCGGCTACCGGCGCGAGATGGGCTGTGTTGCGCAGGACTTCGTGCCGGGCTGAGGGGACCTTCCGGACGATCAGGTCCTGATCCGCCAACGGGTTGGCGGAATCAGCCTCACCGCTCAGGACCAGCAACGGAACCCTAATGCCGGGCAGATCAGCGGTAACGTCAGCTGCAGCGAGCACATCGCAGGCGAACGCGTAGCCGGTGGGATCGGTGGAAGCGAGCATCTTTCGATGCTGCTCGACCACGAAAGGTTGGCGCCGCTGGAACTCCGCGGTGAACCAGCGATCAATCACTTGGGGTACCAGAGGGGAGATGCCGGATTCCCGAACCTGCTTGCCCCTGTGGATCCACACATCCCGTGAAAATCGTGCAGCGCAGCACATCGCCGTGGCCGATTTCGTCCGCCCCGGCTCAAGAGCCGCAGCCCGCAAAGACACCAGACCCCCCAAGGAGACTCCTGCAATGTGGGCTTCCTCGATGTGCTCGGCGTCGAGGACATCGAAAAGGTCGCTGACAAGATCATCCAGCGTGAACGGGGAGTGTCCCTTCGGGCCTCCCCGGTCCCGCTGATCAAAACGAACAACGTCGAAGCCCTCATCGATCCTGGCAACCACCCGGTCCCACATACGCCCGGTAGTCGCCAGGGAGTTGACGAAAACAACGGTGCCAAGGGGGCGCACGGCACCTCGGTTGCGCTCGACTAGGACATTAAAGCTACCGCCACTCATGGGCTGGATCTCCTTATCGGAATAGGTCACGGGTCCGAGGTCCAGAAGTAGAACTTTTCGGAAGAATTGTGGGCAGGGCATTCCTGCGTGCGGGAAACGGCCGCTGGCCGGTGACGGCTGCAAGAGCCATCACCGGCCAGCGTCCTTTGAAGGTGGCAGTATCGGTTACTGGCCTGCGACTCCGAAGACACGAAGGTCAGGTACGGCGCTGCCGGTCCCCCGGTATTCGAGGCCGCTCTTCGTTGCCCAGTTGGTTTCGAGGGAGAAGAAAGGAGCAAGCCAAGCATTGTCGGTGGCGTAGTTGTTGATTTCCTTGTAAATCTCGCCCGCGCGGGTGGCGTCGGTCTCAGCTGCGACCTTTGTCAGGAGTTCGTTCATTTTGGGGTCTTCATACCGGAAGGGATTCTGGGAGCCGCTCTTGCTAAAGTACAGTGCGGTCGTGCGTGACGGTGCCGCTGTGCTGCCGACGTTGAAGTACATGCCCCACTTGGTGGTTTGGCCGGAACTTTGTGCAGGCACAGGTTCCCATTCCACCTTGATTCCAATATCGGCCAAAGCCTGGGTGATGCTGGCCTGGTAAGGCTGAACCACAACGTTTGCCGGCATCGTGAGGCTGAAACCGTCGGGGTAGCCTGCTTCCTTCAGGAGGTTGCGAGCCTTCTCAGGGTCGAAACTGTAGGCATTGTCCAACTCGGCGTCGTATGCCGGGGAGAGCTTGTTGAAGATCTGCTCAGTGGGCCGGCCTTTGCCGGAGACCAGCGCCTCCAGCATCTTCTTGCGGTCGAAGGCGTGGTTGATGGCTTGGCGGACCTTGACGTTGGCCAAGGGCTTGGCCACCTGTCCGGCCCTGTCGGCAATCACGATACCGGCGGTGGTGACATCCTCAACGCGGGTGATGGTAAAGCCATTGGACTCAACCTGCTTGGACTGGGCGGCGTCCACGGTGGTCCCGGCGTCAAGTTCTTTGGTAAGCAGGGCATTGAACAGGGCTGTACGGTCCGGAATGACACGAACGGTGACGGTCTTGAACGGATAGGCCTTGACGTTCCAGTAGTCATCGCGGCGCTTCAGAACATACTTCGTGCCGTCAACGGTGGCGCTGCGGTCCAGGATGTAGGGTCCTGATCCGACAGGGTCCAACGCGGTCCGGGCGTCATTGATGGTATCCGGGTCACCGATGGCTCCTGCACCGTAGGACAGGGCCACCAGCAGGTTGGGGTCGGGGCGGCTAAGGCCGAGGACCACTGTGTGGTCATCAGGTGCGTCCACCGAAGCGACCGCGGAAAGGTTGCTTTGCTGAGGACCTGCAGTGGTCATGGTGCGCTCAAGGCTGGTCTTGACGGCTTTGGATGTGACGGGGTCTCCGTCGCTGAACTTCATGTCATCGCGCAGTTTCAGGGTCAGGGAACGCGCGTCCGGGGAGAACTCCCAGCTCTTGGCGGCCCCGGGCTGAAGAACTCCGGCGTTGTCGCTGTAGATCAGCGTGTCATAGACCGCGCCCCAGACATACCTTTGCTGTCCGTCATGTAGCTGGGCAGGATCCATGGAATTCGGCGCGGCCTGCACACCGAACGTCAGGGTTGTAGGAGCTGCATCCCCTGAAGAAGACGGCTCATCTCCCCCGCACGCGGTGAGACTCAGGCTTGCGGCGAGAGCGATGGCTGCACTGCCCATCGCAGCTCGGTAAAAGCGTAGTTGTGGCATTGGAAATTCCTTTGACTCGTGGTGCCGGAGGGTGGTCAGAGATGCGAAGAAGGTTGCAGGGGGGTGAAGATATCGCGCGGGGTCAGGGCGTTGAGCATCTGTTCCCCACGGCGGTAGCGCCCGATGTTATCCACAATGGTGTTGATGGACCGTTGGGTGCGGTCCGGAAGTTTCGGTGTCACATGAGGGGTGATCACCACGTTCTCCAACCCCCAGAGAGGCGAGTCCGCAGGCAGGGGTTCAGGGTCTGTTACATCCAGCCCTGCTCCCGCAATCTGACTAGTCTTTAACGCCTCAATCAGCGCGTCCTGGTCTACGACTCCCCCGCGTGCCATGTTGATCAGATAGGCAGTGTCTTTCATGGTGGCAAATTCCGCTGCCCCGAACAGATGGCGTGTCTCGTCCGACAGCGGTGTGGCCAACATAATGACGTCCGACTCCTCAATCAGTGACTGCAGGGGGTCACCATTGTCTTTGGAAAGCATCACGTCCACGTCCGGAGAGAAACCCGCCGCGCTCCGACGGTAGGCCACCACCCGCATGCCGAAGGCTTTGCCAAGACGCGCCATCTCCTGGCCAGTGTTGCCGAAGCCCACGATTCCCAAAGTCTTGCCCCAGAGGGCAAGCCTGTTCTCGTACCCGGGGATCCTGGTCCACGTGCGAGCGGCCTGCAGTTCAAAAAGCCGCCTCGCATCGAAGGTCAGAGCAAGGGCCAAGTAAAACGCATGCTGGGCCAACGCAGGGGCTGATCGACCCGCGGATCCTGTGACTATCAAGCCCTTTTCGAATACCTCGCTCCTGGCTGATTTCGTCAGCCCGGCATGATCGCAGTGCACCCACTTAAGGTTTGGGGCTGCGATATAACGCTCATCAAGGTCCATTGGAAGAATGGCAACATCCGCATGTTCGAGGGCGGCCTCAATGGCAGCAGACTCCCTAGGGTGGACGTGCACGAATTCGGCCGGCGAGAACGCACGCCGAAGCTGTTCGATTTCATCGGGCTGGTAGAGCACCGTTGCCAATACGCTACGGATTTCACGCGATTGAGACGCATCATCCATGTGTTCAAACTCCTTTGTTCACGGCCGATGCACCCCGTTTCGTGGATGCCCGCCTGACGCCCAGTATCACAATCCGCACCTCCCGTGTCAACCGGTTGCCTAAAGCTCATGCAGTAGGCATCTCGCTTCCATCCTTCGGCCATGGACGCGCTGTCCGAGCTTGGATTATGGGCAACAAAAGTCCTGATTTCTAGGGCTGTATACGAACCATCGGGCATCCGAGAGGATGCCGACAGAATCTTGCGGCAAGCGGTTGTCAAGCGGGCCGATTGCATGCTTTACTCAAGTGACGCGGGTTACAGCGGTCTTGCCGGTGGAGCCGCGGACGCCAGCACCTGATGGCGGAACTGTCCAACGCCGACAACGAGGTCGTGATGTGTGAAATTGATCTTTCAGCTCACAGACTCAAGTCCGGAGAATTCCGGGCGGACCGGCTGCAGCTGCCCGAACGGCGTCTGCAGCCCATGCACCGGTTGCGAGGTGGCCATCCAGGTGCCAGCTCATTTTCCCGGCTGCCACGGCTTGTTCTTGCGGTTCCGGTCCACGGGCTGCTTCGAATGACTGAGTTGTCATCGATTGCAGACCACTACGGTTCCCGTTCTATCTGATTAAGGTCCCCGATGATTCCCTACATCCTACGAAGGCTGGCTACAGGCGTGGTCCTGGCAGTCCTCGTAACCCTCATAACGTTTTGGTTATTGAGCTTCTCCTTCACTGGGGTGGCTTCCAACATTCTTGGTCCTGCTTCCTCGCCTGAGGCAGTGGAGGCCCTCAAGGACCAGCTGGGTTTGGACCGGCCGGTCCTGGTCCAGTACTTTGACTGGCTTTGGTCCGCGCTCAGGGGAGACTTCGGTGTCTCGTACTTCACCAGCGAATCAGTAGGGAAGGCAGTCACAATCAGGCTTGGCGTCACACTTTCCATAGTCCTGGTGGCGTTGGCACTGAGCGTCGTGGTCAGCGTGTTCCTCGGCGTTCTGGCCGCATCGAAAGCCGGTGCGGTGGACCGCATTGCCCAAGGCACTTCCCTGATTGGCAATCTATTTCCGAACCTGCTCATCGCGATCGCTCTGGTGGTGGTGTTCGCCTTGAACCTCCGGTGGCTGCCGGCCACCGGTTTTACCCCGTTCGCTGAAGACCCCCGTCGCTGGGCTGCTTCCATTGCCATCCCAGTCATCGTTTTGGTGATTAATGGTGTGGCCAATATGTCTGCACAGATCCGCGGCACGATGATCGGTGAACTGCAGAAGGACTACGTGCGCACCCTGCGGACACGCGGCATTTCCCCGCGCTCCATTGTCTACCGTCACGCGTTGCGAAACGCCGCAGCGCCGGCCCTGGTGGTGCTGTCCTTGGAATTCATCGCCATGTTCGGCGGTGCCCTCATCATCGAAAACGTCTTCGCACTGCCCGGTTTTGGCTCCTTTGCCTTCAATTCCTCCTTGCAGGGTGACATCCCGGTCATCATGGGCGTCACCGTATTCAGCGTCCTGCTTGTTGTATCCATCAACCTTCTGACAGACGTCATCAACGGTTGGCTTAACCCGAAAGCGAGGCTCTTTTGAGCACCGAAGTCGCGCTCCTGGAGACGGACAAGACGGAAACCGCCGTCCGACGTTCTGCATTACAGCGCCTGCTAAAGGACCCGCAGGCCGTCATCACCATAGCCTTCCTGCTTCTGGTTCTCACAGTAGGTCTGCTTGCACCGTTGATCGCCCAGCACGGACCAAACGAGTCCTCCCTTAACGCAGTCAACGCGGAGATGGGAACTCCGGGTTATCTTCTCGGCGGAGACCAGAGCGGACGCGATATCTTTGCCCGGTTGCTTTACTCGATTCAGACCGCTGCAGTGTCAGCAGCCATTGGAACCGGAGTCGCCTGCGCAGTCGGTTTGACTTTTGGCCTGGTGGGCGGCTATTTCGGCGGTCGCGTCCGCACAGTGATTGAGTGGATCTTCAACCTGATCATGACGTTCCCGGGACTGTTGCTCCTCATCGTCCTGATGCCCCTGACCAAGGGGGACTTCCGCATCACGATGCTGATCTTTGGTGTGCTGCTGGCACCGTCCATTTACCGCATCGTCCGCAACGTCACTGCCGGTGTCAGAAACGAACTGTACGTCGATGCGGCGAAAGTCTCGGGCCTTTCTACCCTGAGGATTCTCGGTCGGCATGTCATGCCGGTTGTGCGAGGCCCGGTCATTATCTCCGGCGCTTTTCTCATGGGCGCAGCCATCAACCTGCAGTCCGGCCTGGCCTTCCTCGGCGTTGGCTCCACGGAAGTTCCCAGCTTCGGGGCGATGATCGCCACGGGATTCCTCAACCTGTACGTTCATCCCCTCCAGTTCCTGTGGCCGGCTCTGTTGCTCGGCGCTTCCACCGCTTCGCTGGTACTGCTGGGAAACGCCCTCCGTGACGCACTCGAAGGCGCCCGCCCCAAGCCGGCAAAGTTGGGAAGCACCAAGGTACGTCGTCCAAAGGCACCGGTGAAACCCGGCGACGCCACGTCCCTGCTGAACGTAACCGACCTGACAATGGAATACCCCAACCCCGCCAGCGAACCCAAGCAGGTGCTCAAGGGCGTCTCCCTGGAATTGAGGGCCGGGGAAACGTTGGGGCTGGTTGGCGAATCCGGGTCAGGAAAAACCCAGACAGCCTTCTCGGTCCTGGGCGTGCTCCCGCCGGAGGCGGTCATCACCAGTGGTTCGGTGCTTCTTGACGGCCGTGAACTCCTTGATCTTCGCGAAAAGGAACTCCGTCAGATCCGGGGTAAGGACATCGCATACATTCCTCAGGAACCTATGTCCAACCTCGATCCCTCGTTCACCATCGGCTACCAGCTCGTCGAGGGCATCAGGACCTCCGCCGGGATGTCCAAGGCCGCAGCTAAAGAGCGCGCCCTGGAACTGATGGAAAGGGTGGGAATTCCCAACACCCGCCGAACGTTCGACCTCTACCCCCACCAGATCTCCGGTGGCATGGCTCAACGAGTCCTGATCGCCGGGGCCGTGGCCAGCCGTCCACGCGTCCTGATAGCGGATGAGCCAACCACGGCACTGGATGTCACTATCCAGGCAGAAATCCTGGACCTCCTTCGCGACCTGCAACAGGAAATGGGAATGGCCATTCTTCTGGTCACCCACAACTTCGGAGTCGTCGCCGACCTTTGTGACCGCATCGCAGTCATGCGCCATGGCGTGGTCGTTGAGGAAGGGGACGTCATGCAGGTCTTCCATCAACCACAGCACCCCTACACGCAGAAACTTCTGAACTCCATCCTTGATGAAACTCAGCTGCGGGAAGATCCGGAAACCCTGGTGGTTACCGGTAAGGAGCAACAATGACCACTGATGCACTTCTTCAGATCGAGGATCTCCGGGTCGCTTTCCCCGGTCACGGCCTCCGCAGAAAAATGCATGAGGTCCTCCACGGGGTGTCACTGTCCGTCGCCTCGGGGGAGGTCCTGGGACTGGTCGGAGAATCAGGGTCCGGCAAGACAACCATCGGCAGGGCCGTCCTAGGGCTCGTCAAGCCCACCGGGGGGACCATCAAATTCTGCAGTGAAGACATCACCCACGTCACGCCCGGACATAGGCGGAAGCTGGCCAAAGACATTCAGGTTGTCTTCCAGGACCCATATTCATCCCTGAACCCCGCCCTCACGATCGGGGACATCCTCACGGAGCCGCTCATGGTGCAAGGAGCAACCCGCACTGACGCCCGTCAAAGGGTCCGCGGTCTCCTTGATCAGGTGGAACTACCGGCCGATGCCTCCGAACGACTGCCGCGGGAGTTCAGCGGCGGGCAGAGGCAGCGCATCGCCATTGCCCGCGCCCTGGCCCCCGAACCCAAGCTCATCATCTGCGACGAGCCGGTCTCAGCGCTGGATCTGTCCACCCAGGCGACCGTTCTGCGGCTCTTGCTTGAGATTCAGCAGCGTACGGGCGTGGCAAGCCTGTTTATCTCCCATGACCTTGCCGTCGTCCGATACGTCAGCCACCGCGTTGCAGTCATCTATAAGGGGGACATCGTCGAAACAGGGCCGGCCGGGATCGTCACTTCCTCCCCCGAGCACCCCTACACGCAGTCCTTGTTGCTCGCAGCTCCCGTGGCGGACCCGGTTCAGCAGAAGACCCGACGGATCGAACGGTTGCGCCTGGCCGCTGAGCGCAAGGCCGTCGGGCCCGCCCACGCCCTTTAGCCGACGACGTCTCAGACAGGAAATCATGGAACAAACATTGACAGCTTACGAACGCGACCTTCCCCCCGACAGCCGGTGGCGCAAGCCCTTCAACGTTCTCCAAACCAATCTCCAAGAGATTGATGCGTCCATGGACGTGGAGGCCGCAGCTCAGGCCGCCGTCGACTTCGGCGCCGACACCTGGCTCCTGAACGCCGGCGGAATCATGTCCTTCTATCCCACCGATCTGCCTTTCCAGACCCGCAACCCCTTGTTGAGGTTGCGTGCCTCAGGGGACCTGTTCGGGGATGCACTCGTCGCGGCCAAAGCCAGAGGCCTGAAAGTCATCGCACGGTTCGACATGTCGAAGATAACCGCCCGCTTAGCGCGGGAGCACCCCGAATGGCTTTTCCAATCGGCCGAAGGCAAACCCCAGATCTACAACACGCTCTACAGCGTGTGCCCTTCCGGTGATTACTACCAGTCCCGCACCTTCGAAGTCCTCGACGAAGTCCTGGACCGTTACGACGTCGACGCCGTCTTTTTCAACTGGTTCAATTTCAACGTCCGCGACTATGACGAAGTCGTCCACGGGCCATGCCACTGTGAGGCGTGCCGAAAAGGTTTCGCGCTGTTCAGCGGCGGAGCTGAACTCCCGGTAGACATGACTTCGCCATCGTTCGGGCTCTGGCGCCAATACACCGAGACAACGCTTAAGGCACTGACCGCCCGGATCGCCGACCATGTTGCCGCCCGGGAAAGGGACATTGGTGTGCTCCTGCGTGAAGGCGCCCCCATGGTCTACATCGAGGGCAGCAATGCCTTCAAGTCCATGCCCGGCAAGGAGCTGTGGCCACACGCTACCGCCGAGGCCGTCAGCGCGCACATTGCTTCGCGGCCCGGTGCCTCCCTGATGGTCAACTGTGTCGGTTTCATTGATTCCGCCTATCGGATGGGAGCTGAGCAGCCCGAGCACTTCGCTCAGTACGTGGTGCAAACAATGGCGCGCGGCGGGAACCCCTCGGCTTACTATTTCGGTGCCCCGGGTCGGTTGCCCACTGAATGGACCATCTCCCAAGCACGGGATGCCATGGCTTTCCGGCAACGCAACGCGGCAGTCTATGAAGGACTCCGGCCCGCGGCCGAAATCGCCCTTGTCCGGCCGGGTTTCTCTTCCGCCAACGGCCGGAACTACTGGGACCTGACAGAAGAATTCAGGGGCCTGTACCTGTCGTTGCTTGAGGCGGGCCTGCCCTTCGACGTGTTGCCCGTTAATGCGCTACCCGGTGTGGAAGCCGACCAGACACTCTCACGCTACAAGCTCATCGTCCTCCCGGAGATGAGCAACCTCGGCCCTGCCGCCGCAGCCATTGACGGGTTCGTGGACCGTGGGGGCAACCTCATCTGCACAGGTTCGGCCGGTGTTGGCCGGGACGGGGACATCGAGCTGGACAGCGCCCTTGCGCTCCAGGCCCTAAGCCCGGCGGCTGAAGGACACGACCTGCGCTCAACGTACATCAGCGACAAGCCCCAACCGGCCATGGCCGAATACGGATACGGCCCCGGAATCCTGCCGGTCTACGGCCGTTATCAGCGTTACGTCTGGAAGCCTGGGGCGCAGGCATCAGGGTTTATCCTGCCTCAGGCACCCTTTGGCCCGCCGGAACTGGCTTATGGCCATCAGGGCAGCAGCGACCCCGCTTATGTGTGCGGAAGCTATGGGGCAGGCCAGGTACTGCATATCCCGTGGACCATCGGCCGCACTTACCGCGAATTTGGCAAAACCGACGTACGCGACCACTTCGTGGAACGCGTGAAGCTGATGGTCCGTCCAGAATTGACCGCCCAAGTGCACGAAAGCATCGAGGTCATTGCGGGGGCCAATACCCAAGGCAGGGTCGTCCACCTCATTAACCACTCGGGCGTCCGACGGCGCTCTTACGGCCCCCACCTGCCCTACTCCGGGGGGACACTCCGCCTAGGAGGTGCCGCGGCCACACCATCGGCTGTCAGGGCCCTCGTTGCAGGAACAGCACTGGAGACCAGGACGGATGGGCCCGACCTGGTGGTCGATCTACCCACGATCGAACTTTTCGAAGTAGTCCAGTTCAGCAATGCCCAACACCCACCGGCCCTTTAGGCATCGGCGCAGCGCGTTGAACTTTCGCCGACCAACCCAAGCTGCCAGATCCTGGCTTCCCGACCACACCAAAGGAGCATGAGCACGTGTCCAACGCTGCTGACCTGAACGCCGTACTACCCAGCCCACCCCCGTCGGCTTCTTCCCTCCCAGGCTCCGGTGACCCGGCCCTGGATGAACTCCTCTCGCTTTTGCCCTCCGAGGCAGTCATCACCGATCCCCACGCCATGGAAGCTTATCGGCAGGACCGCGCCTTTGACCCCGACGCCGGGGTCCCCCGGGCCGTCGTTCTGCCACGGAGTACCGAACACGTAAAACTGGCTGTTCAATGGGCTGCCCGGCACAACGTGCCAATGGTGCCACGAGGGGCAGGAACCGGTCTTTCCGGAGGTGCTACGGCGGTAGGAGGCGGCATCGTCATCAGTACGGAACGGATGCGGAGCATCCGAATCGACTCGGTCACACGAACCGCTGTTGTTCAGCCCGGCCTGCTCAATGCTGAGGTCAAAGCCGCGGCCGCGGAGGCTGGATTGTGGTATCCGCCGGATCCTGCCTCGTACGAGATTTGCACTATTGGGGGCAACGCGGCAACCAACGCCGGAGGTTTGTGCTGTGTGAAGTACGGTGTGACATCGGACTACATTCTTGGCATGGAAGTGGTGACGGCCGACGGCCGGGCCGTGCGCCTTGGGGGACCCCGCCTCAAAGACGTTGCGGGCCTGTCCATGCTCAAACTCTTCGTCGGTAGCGAAGGAACACTCGGAATCATCACGGAGATCACCCTCCGACTGCTGCCTCCCGCTCCCCCTGCACGCACAGTGGTGGGCTGGTTCGCAGGTAGCCAGGAAGCATCTGCAGCGATTTTGGACATCGCTTCCAGCATCCGACCCTCAATGCTCGAATATATGGACTCCACGTCCATCAACGCCGTCGAGGACATGCTCGGCATGGGTCTGCACCGGCATGCCGGTGCGCTTGTAGTTGCCCGGTCCGATGATCAAAGCCCCAGCGGATCCGAGGTGGCGACCATGCTCGAGGCCTTCCACCGCCACGGCGCGTTCGAGGCCTTTGAAGTCGCAGACCAAGAGGAAGGAGAACGTTTCGCTCATGCCCGGAGGATCGCCATTCCGGCCGTTGAGCGTACGGGAAATCTGCTCCTCGAAGACGTGGGCGTAGCAATACCCAGGCTTGCCGACCTTATCCGCGGGGTGGAGGAAATCGCCACGAATCGTGGTGTGACCATAGCATTCATCGCGCACGCTGGAGACGGCAACACCCACCCGCTCATTGCATTCGATCCCGACGATGCGGACATGAAAGAACGCGCCTACCGCGCCTACGGTGAAGTCATGGACCTGGCCATTGAATTGGGCGGAACCATCACCGGTGAACACGGTGTAGGGCGACTCAAGCGCCCATGGCTGGTGGACCAGATCGGTGAAGACCTGCTTGAGATTTCCCACAAAGTGAAGAAAGCACTCGACCCGGCAGGGATCCTCAACCCTGGAACAATCTTCACCGCACCGGGCCAAGGCGCCCATGTACAGAATGGACAAGCATGACCCAACACCATCGCATCTTTGCCGGGGGCCTCTCGGTTCACCCCGAGCTCTTTCGTTTTGTCCAGGACGAGGCCCTTCCCGGGACAGGTATCGATCCCGGGCTGTTCTGGCAGGGCTTCGGGAGGATCATCGATGATCTCGGGCCGCGCAACCGCGAGTTGCTTGCCAAACGTCAGGAGCTGCAGGAAAAGATCAACCAGTGGCATGCCGAGAACCCCGCACCTATTGACACCTCCGCGTACCGTTTGTTCCTTGAAAACATTGGGTACATCGTTCCCGAACCCGATGACGTCCATGTAGTGACCTGCGGTGTTGACCGGGAAGTGGCTTCCGTGGCCGGGCCGCAACTGGTGGTGCCTGTTTCGAATGCCCGATACGCACTCAACGCTGCGAACGCCCGTTGGGGTTCGCTCTACGACGCACTGTACGGAACTGACGCGCTGGAGCCGGATTCCGGTTCCCGAAGGTTCGATCCGGCCCGCGCCCAGATGGTGGTCAGCTACGTACGTGGCCTGCCTGATGACTTCTTCCCCCTCACGGACGGCAGGCACACCGCCGCCGTGGGATACCTGATCCAGAACGGGGCGTTGATGGTCGAACTGGCCGATGGTACCCGTACTGGGTTGGCCCGGCCCGACCTCTTCGTCGGCTATACCGGCAGTGTAAGTTCTCCGGCAAGCTTCCTGTTGGAGCACCACGGGCTCCATTTTGAACTGGTGATTGACTCATCAACTCCGGTGGGACGAACGGACCCGGCCGGTATTACCGACGTCCTGATCGAGTCGGCCCTCACCACGATCATGGACTTTGAGGATTCGGTGGCCGCGGTGGACGCGGAGGACAAAGTTGGCTGCTACCGCAACTGGCTTGGCCTAAGCCGAGGCGACCTGGCTTACAGCTTCGAGAAGGCAGGGCAAGCGGTTGTACGCCGGCTTGCTGCCGACAGGACGTACACATCGGCTACAGGTGCGGAGGAGATCGTGCTGCCCGGACGGGCTCTGTTGTTCGTCCGCAACGTCGGCCACCTCATGACCACTGACGCAATCCTGGACGCGGACGGCAATGACATCGGCGAGGGCATCATGGACGCCGTACTCACGGCCCTTACAGCCCTGCCCGCACGCGACCCCAAAAACCGGAAGCGCAACGGCACCGAAGGATCCATTTACGTCGTCAAGCCCAAGATGCACGGCCCCGCGGAAGTTGCCTTCACCGTTGAGCTGTTCGGGCGGGTCGAGGAACTGCTCGGCTTGCCCACGAATACACTCAAGCTTGGCTTGATGGACGAGGAACGCCGGACCAGCGTCAATCTTCAGGCGTGCATCGCCGAAGCCGTCGAACGGCTGGTCTTTATCAACACCGGCTTCCTGGACCGTTCCGGCGACGAAATCCACACATCACTGCATGCAGGAGCGTTCGTTCGCAAGGCCGACTTGCGCGACCAAGCGTGGATCAAGGCCTACGAGGACCAGAACGTCGACATCGGCATTGCCGCCGGGATGCCTGGCCGCGGGCAGATCGGCAAAGGCATGTGGGCGATGCCTGAACTCATGGGGCCGATGCTTGAACAAAAGATCGCCCATCCCATGTCCGGTGCAACCACGGCCTGGGTCCCATCACCCACGGCAGCGACCCTTCATGCCCTTCACTACCACCACATTGACGTTCCGTCCCGACAGCGGGCCATTGCCGAAACCGGACGCAGGAGCACCCTGGACGATCTATTAACAGTGCCGATCGTTTCCGCTGAATCGTGGACCCAGGCCGAACGCGAAGCGGAACTGGACAACAACATGCAGTCCCTGCTCGGGTACGTCGTTCGCTGGATCGATCAGGGTGTGGGATGTTCCAAGGTTCCTGACATGAATGGCACCGCCTTGATGGAAGACCGTGCCACGCTCCGGATCTCAAGCCAGCACATCGCAAACTGGCTTCATCATGGCGTCGTCAGCGCCTCTGACGTGCGCCAAAGCATGAGGCGCATGGCCGCCGTCGTTGACACGCAGAACGCCAACGACCCGCTGTACCGGGCCATGCTTCCCAACGTCGAGGGCAGCATCGCATTCCAATGTGCAGCCGACCTTATCTTCAAGGGGAGCGAACAACCAAACGGCTACACCGAACCTTTGCTTCACGCCTACCGGCGCTCAGCCAAAGCCGCGTACAAACAATCCACCCCCCGTCCCGTCACCCGCGCGCTGAGTAGTTGAGGAGAACCCGTGCAACACTATGTCGAAACACAAACGATCAGCTACGAGGCCGCGGCGGCCGCGGTCGCTCTTGCCTTGGAAGAAGGCAAACGGCGTAACGTCGCGGTATCTGCAACTGTCGTCGACCCTACAATGGGCCTCGTCGCTTTCGGCCGGGCAGACGGATCCATGCCTCATAGCGTGGAAACAAGCCGCCGCAAGGCCAACACCTCAGCATCTTCAAAAAAACCGAGTGGATGGATGCAGGGCGACTTCGCCGTCGCATTACCCATGGGTACCAACAACCTGCTCACCAACATCCGTGGTGGATTCCCTCTCCAGTTCAACGGACACTTCATCGGTGGCCTCGGAATCGCGGGCGGAACGCCGGACCAGGACGCCGAGATCGGCCTGGCTGTCCTGGCATCACTGAACAACCTGGCGCCCGCGCGCTAAAGACGGAACCCCCGTCAGCGAGCGTCGTCTTGACCAACAAACACCAAAAACAGTCCGAGTGCGGGGAGATGCTCACCGGCAACTCCCCGCAGCGGTTCAAGAGAGTAGCCTAAAGCGGCCGTTCTGCGCTCCGCTGCGGGAACGGCACTCCAACGTGCCCTGTTCAGGCAGTGTCACTAGGCGCAACAACCGCCGGTTCAGCCTCGTTTGCTCTTGACCGCGTTCTTGTGCTTGATGCCGGTCACGTTCGAGGGAGCGCATGCCACTTTTTCACGCCCAAGACAGGGAAGGCACTGCACTGACGTCAATAAAACATGGCCTCGTCCGAGGGCATGCCCTAGCCATTCCACGGTGCTAGCTGCAGCCGAGTCAGGACAACGCGCGGGGGCCTGTGGACCTGCGACGAACAAATTCCGTGGCTAATGCATCGTCCGTTTCCTGGGTGAGGGAACCCTTAGGCTCCGCCAACTGGCGGACCGCTTCCGCACCAACAAGCGACAGCGGTGTCCTAATGGTCGTCAGAGGAGGAGATGTGAATCGGGAACCAAAAATGTCATCGAATCCTATAATGCTTATGTCGCCCGGAACTGCCCGGTTCTGCTCCGCGCACGCAAGAAGGAGACCGATGGCCATCAGATCGTTATAGGCCACCACAGCGGAGGCTCCGCTAGCCATGACCTCAGCCACGGCGCTGCGACCACCCTCCATCGTTGGCTCAGCTGAACTCGTGGAAACAACAGAAAGGCCTGCCCTGTCACACTCCGCGGCAAGGAGCTTGAAGCGTCGACGGCTCATCCATAAAGCAGACGGCCCCGAAAGGTAGACAATGTGCTTGTGACCCAGCTCGGCCAAGTGATCAACGGCGTCTCGAATGCCTGGAAGGAGCTGAGGAACCACAGAAGGAACATCATCCACACGCCGGTTCACCAACACGACATTCTTCACTTCACTGAATCGACGAACCAGATTCTCATCCAAACGGGATGAGGCAAGAATAACCCCGTCAACGGTCGGCAATAATCTTTCGACTGTCGTCTGCTCGATCTCACTGGAACTCAGAGTTTCGGCGACCACCAACGTTTGCCCGAGCTCAGCAGTGGTCCGCTCCGCCCCCCGGACCAGATCAAAAAAGACGGGATTGGTGATATCGGAAAGCACCAACGCAATCGTCCCCGTCCGACCGGTAGTAACAAACCTCGCCATGGGATTGATGCGGTACCCCAATGAAGCAGCTGCAGCCCTGACGGCCTTCTCTGTATCGGGTCCGACCCGACCCGGCTTGTGCAGGGCCCGGGAAACAGTGGAAGGACTGAAACCGGTGACTCGCGCGATGTCATAGATGGTTGCTGCCGGCTTGCCCCCCGGGAGACCGGTAGTGGCACTATTGGACACCATACTCCTCAGATCTTCCGACAACAGGCTTTAGGCACAAGTCCAATGATGACACAACCGAAGTCGACACGAGGAGAGTCCCCTCAATGTACGACAACCGCTCCCAACGCGGCCTCGAACAGCGGCCTGCATTACGCCTCAGTAGTTCCAACCAACCAAACAAACCCCGTGGCAACAGGACAGTAAATACATTGGAACATGTAACCTTTGAGAACACTGCAACCGCTTGGTTCGACGCATAGGCGCGGTCGCAGGTGGTCCATGATCGGATGAAGGTAGGTACAAGTGAGCGACGAGAACTCCGGCGTAAAAGTTCTCCAACCCACCGAACGACGACATCCAGTGACTATCTACGACATTGCTCGGGAAGCTGGCGTAAGCACCTCAACCGTTTCGCGCGCGTTCAGCAAACCCGAACGAGTCAGCGTCGCAACAGTAAAACGCGTTCAAGAGGCGGCAACAGCCTTAGGCTACCGAATCAATCCGTTAGCCAGCGCGCTGCCGACCGGCCGGACCAATACCTTGGGACTCCTGCTTTCGGACATCACCAACCCCGTCTACTTCGAACTGGTCAGAGGCGCCGGACGCATCGCCGCCCATGAAGGCTACACTCTGGTCCTAGCCGAGTCGCAAGCGGAACTCGGCCTGGAATCGCAGGCGACCGAACGGCTCCTAAGCCTGGTGGACGGTTTAGTACTTGTCGAAACACGAATGGACGACGACGAGATACTCGCGGTGGCCGAACGCAAACCAATATTGCTGGTCAACAGGACAGTCCCATCACTCCCCCACGTCATTCCGGACATTGAACCTGGCATCAAAGCCGCCATCGCCCATCTCGCTCAGTATGGCCACCATTCCATTGCTTTCCTTTCAGGGCCATCAAGCTCCTGGCTCAGTGCCCAGAGATGGGAAACAATATTGACTGAGGCACTCGAAACGGGAATGAACGTCGTGGAAATAGGGCCTACCAACCCCACTTTTGAAGGCGGCGCAGAAGGCCTCCGGCGTGTCAGGGCATCAGGCGCAACTGCCGTTCTCACATTCAACGACGTGATGGCCATGGGCCTGCTGACCGCCTGCGAAGAAGCTGGTATGTCGATACCAGACGACCTCAGCATCATTGGATTTGACAACATTTTCGCCACTGAGTTCACCTCACCGTCGCTGACTACCATTCGGCCACGTTTGGGCGAGGCGGGGGAACAAGCATTCAGACAGCTCGTTCGATCGCTCAAGGGCACGAAGGATGAGACTTCTTCGAACCTGGCTACGGATCTCATCATCCGGAAATCAACAGGCCGTCCTCACAGGGAATGAAAGTGGTGGCAGTGCTCCCGACTAGACCAATTGCGGCGACTGGATGTACTTGCCTAGGGACGTAGGTTTGGTGAATGTGATGACTCGCTGGAGTCGTTGACTCCTGGGTGAGGACCTCCGGTTGCACAGTGGAGTTGCTTAGATAACCGCTGAGGCGACCAGGAGGTCCCGATGTCTCACGCTTATGCTGCATTGACTCCACGCCAACGTTTACGCGTTGCGCGTTTGATCGTTGACCATGGCTGGCCGGTTACTCGGGCCGCCGAGCAGTTCTATTGCTCCTGGCCGACGGCCAAACGGTGGGCTGAGCGCTACGCTGCCATGGGGACGTGGGCATGGAGGACACCCAGCCTGAGCTGGCGTCGAGTAGATCTCGATGCTTCTGACGCGTAGGAAGATGCCGGCTGGCCACATAAGCAGTCTCAGAGCTTACGCAAAGACCGCTTCTTCACTTTCGTTCTGCGGAACACGAAAAGCCCTACGACCCTCAGCCCCATTGAGGTCAATGGGTCGATCGATGCGGCAGCCGTTTTCTTGAGCCAGTGCTGGCCACGCCGTGCAATTATGGTCCGTTTGCTGGGCTGCCTCCCCGGCCTTCGGGGTCACTTGTTGCGAAGAGTGCAGGCAGCCCAGCCAACGGAATCTTTGGGTCTCAGCTTGAGATCTTAGCTACGTATGGTTCGTCGGACTCCTGTAGGTAGCGGGCGTAGGCGGGGATGGTCAGGAAGGTCGGGAATTCCTCGGTGAGGGTGACCTCTTCGAAGATGCTGCGGGCGTCTGCGAAGCGGTCTCCGTCGAAGCGTTCCAAGCGGGCGAATTCCTCGTCCAGCATGTCCTGGACCCACTCGCGGGTAATGTTGTCGCCGTGCTCGGTGATCGCGTGGGAGTGGATCCACTGCCAGAGCTGGGACCGGGAGATCTCTGCGGTGGCGGCGTCTTCCATGAGGTTGTGGATAGCCACTGCACCGTTGCCCCTCAGCCAGGACTCGATGTAGCGGATGCCTACTTCGATGTTCTGGCGGATGCCGGCCTCGGTGATGGAGCCTTCGGTGGTGGAGATGTCGATCAGGGCGCGGTCGTCCGGTGTGACGTCCTCGCGGCTTCGGTCCAGCTGGTTCGGCTTCTCCGCAAGTACTGCGTCGAAGACTTCGCGGCACACGGGAACCAGGTCGGGGTGGGCCACCCAGGAACCGTCGAAGCCGTCGTTGGCTTCGCGTGTCTTGTCCGCGCGGACCTTCTCGAAGGACGCTGTGTTGGCTGCCTCGTCCTTGCGGTTGGGTACTGCTGCTGCCATGCCCCCGATTGCCATGGCTCCGCGGCGGTGGCAGGCCCGGACCAGTTGTTCGGTGTAGGCGCGCATGAAGGGTTGGGTCATGGTGACCTGGCCGCGGTCCGGGAGCACGAAGCGCGGGCCGCGGGTGCGGAAGTTCTTGATCAGGGAGAAGATGTAGTCCCAACGTCCGGCGTTCAAACCGCTCGCGTGATCCCGCAGTTCGTACAGGATTTCTTCCATCTCGAACGCGGCGGTGATGGTTTCGATCAGTACGGTGGCGCGGATGGTGCCTTGCGGGATGCCGAGCAGGTCCTGGGCCAGGATGAAGATGTCGTTCCAGAGCCGTGCTTCGAGGTGGTTCTCGATCTTGGGCAGGTAGAAGTACGGGCCCTTGCCCTGGGCCAGGAGGCGGCGGGCGTTGTGGAAGAAGTACAGCCCGAAGTCCACGATGCCGCCGGCGATCGGCTTGCCGTCGATCAGCATGTGCTTCTCCGGCAGGTGCCAGCCACGGGGCCGGACCACGATGGTGGGCATGTCCTCGGCGGCCTTGAGCTTGTATTCCTTGCCTTCGGGGGTTGTGAAGTCGATGCGGCGTTCCAGCGCATCGGTCAGGTTGAGTTGGCCCTGGATGACGTTGCGCCACGTCGGAGTGGAGGAGTCTTCCATGTCCGCCAGCCACACCTTCGCGCCGGAATTCAGCGCGTTGATGGTCATCTTCTTATCCACAGGACCCGTGATCTCCACGCGACGGTCCTCCAGGCCCGGGGCCGGGGGAGCCACCCGCCACGACGGGTCATTCCGGATGCCCTCGGTCTGCGGCAGGAAGCGCGGATCCTGGCCGGAGGAGATTGCGTTGCGGCGTGCGTGCCGTGCCTGCATGAGTTCGTGCCGGCGCTCGGCGGTGGCCCGGTGCAGCTTGCCGACAAACTCAAGCGCGTCCGGAGTCAGGACCTCGCCCTGCCGGCAAATGGGCTGCGCAGTCAAAGTGATGCCGTTGATGGTGAAGTTGTCGGTGAAGCTGTTCATTGGAGTTGTCCCTTCAGGAACCAACTGACTGGCGGTAGTGGTTGTTCTGAACGTTCAGAACAACCACTACTGCCATCTAGTTGGGAAAGTGGGCCCACGGCCGCCGGGTTCCCTCGCGAGCTTGCGAGCGGAGGGGGCGGCTGGGGATTAGTGGAATTGGCCTTCTTCGGTCGATCCGACCAAGGCGAGGGTGGAAGCGTTCGGGTTGAGCGCTGTGGCGATGTCGTCGAAGTAGCCGGTGCCGACTTCGCGCTGGTGCTTGGTAGCGGTGTAGCCGCGGGACTCGGAGGCGAATTCCTTCTCCTGGAGCTCGACGTAGGCGCTCATGCCTTCACGGGCGTAGCCGTGGGCGAGGTCGAACATCGAGTAGTTCAGGGCGTGGAAGCCGGCCAGGGTGATGAACTGGAACGTGAAGCCCATGGCACCGAGTTCGCGCTGGAACTTCGCGATCGTGTCGTCATCCAGGTGCTTGCGCCAGTTGAAGGACGGGGAGCAGTTGTAGGAAAGCATCTGGTCCGGGTACTCGGCCTTGACGGCTTCGGCGAACTTACGGGCCAGCTCCAGGTCCGGCGTGCCCGTCTCCATCCAGATCAGGTCCGAGTACGGGGCGTAGGCCTTGGCACGGGCGATGCAGGGCTCGATGCCATTGCGGACCTTGTAGAAGCCCTCGGGGGTCCTTTCGCCCGTGATGAATTCGCGGTCGCGCTCATCGACATCGGAGGTGATCAGGGTTGCGGCCTCGGCGTCGGTGCGGGCAATTACGACGGTCGGGGTACCGGCGACGTCGGCTGCCAGGCGGGCTGCGTTCAGGGTCCGGATGTGCTGCTGGGTGGGGATCAGGACCTTGCCGCCCAGGTGTCCGCACTTCTTCTCGGAAGCGAGCTGGTCTTCCCAGTGAACGCCCGAGGCGCCTGCGGTGATCATGGACTTCATGAGCTCATAGGCGTTCAGCGGGCCGCCGAAGCCGGCTTCGGCGTCGGCCACGATCGGGACCAGCCAGTCCTCCACGCTCTTGATGCCCTCGGCGTATTCGATCTGGTCTGCGCGCAGCAGGGCGTTGTTGATCCGGCGGACTACCTGCGGCACCGAGTTCGCCGGGTACAACGACTGGTCCGGGTAGGTGTGGCCCGAAAGGTTGGCATCGGCGGCCACCTGCCAACCGGACAGGTAGATGGCCCGGAGTCCGGCCTTGACCTGCTGCACGGCCTGGTTGCCGGTCAGCGCACCGAGCGCGTTGGTGTAACCACCGCTGGGTGCTTCCTCGGTGAGCTGCTTCCAAAGCTTCTCGGAACCGCGGCGGGCCAGGGTGTGCTCTTCGGAGACGCGACCACGGAGGCGGACGACGTCGGAGGCCGAGAAATCACGGGTGACGCCCTCCCAGCGCGGGTTGGCGGACCAATCGCTCTCCAGTGCGGCAGTCTGTTCCTCGGGCATCTGCTGGTTGGGCTCAAATGCTGCAGTCATTGTGTGTTTCCTTGCTAGGTGTCTGGGAATTCTGTCTGGGTGATGATTCCGATCCCGGCTTCGTCCGCACCATTGCAGGTGACCAGCGGTTCGGGGAGGGGTTTGCATTACTTACTTTCTGCACTTCTTTCCGTTGTGGATAAATGCGCTGCCTTCAGCGGCCTTCCAGTGGAGTGGTCGGGTAGGGAGTGCACTCGTCGGGCACAGGCGTTTCTGACAGGACCATTCTGTTGGCACCGCTGGGAGGCCAGTGTTTTTCGCATCCGGCCCTTCATGCCTTCCGCGTGCCACTGGAAATCAAAGGAGTAGTCGTCTCGGTTTTGGTCGAAGGCGCGATAATTAGAACACCTTCTCTAGCGTCGAAGGCCCGGCGATAGCCTGTGGCGGTAATGACCCAGACAACGGACGAGTCAGGGGTCTTGGTATCGATTGTTGCCCTGTAGGCCGCTCTGCCAGGTTCGATGACACGGACGATGTCCTTTGCTTCCAGTTCAGTCCAGTCCTGAGCGGGGTAATAGGTCTGGGACATTACGTTGCTTCTCCTTGCTTGGATGGGCTGAAGGGCCCCAGTTCCTTCGACCGGGTTTCAGATTGCGATACTCCGTGCGTATCCATGAAGTGGGGACATGCGTAGGGCCTGTAGCTCAGGAGCCTTAGCAGGTCTTTACCGCTGCCAAGGCCACGCCAGGTGGCCGTTCTTAGACGAATTTCGCGTGGCAGAGGCCCCTGGAAGAACCAGTGGGCCTCCGCCTCATGTGGAGATGGTGCTGGCACCCCAAGGGCTGGTGCAGGCCCGCCAAACCAGCACTGGGAGAATGCTAGGAGCTGGACGACGGCGCGGTCTCGGGTGCGACCGGTGTGTTGGATGATTCAACGTCGACGTCAACCAAAGTACGTGCCTTGGCGCGATCGAAAAGATCGCTGACCCGTGTCCGCTCAAGCGTGGTTGACGGGAAGGTGTAGCTGCATGCGACGTAGACGACAAGGTTGACAGCAACCCCCACTAAACCGGAGCTAATACCTGCCAGCCAGGGAATCGTACCTGCTTCTGCAAAATATGGAATGGACATGCCGACCGCGATAACCGTTCCTGAAACCATTCCTGCGATTGCGGCGATTCTGTTGCCGCGCTTCCAGAAGAGCCCTGCAAAGATCGGCACCGAGAGCTGAATGATCACCTGATAGGAGATCTGGGCAAGATTCACCAGGTTTGGCCAGTTGTAGGTGTTGTAGGCAACGACCAAAGCCAGCCCCACGAAGACTCCCATGGCGACCTTTGCAACGATGATTTCTTGTTTATCGCGTAGGGGTCGGATCACTCCAACTATGTCGTTAGCGACCTGTGTTCCCAAGGACTGGACGACTCCATCGACGAACCCCATTGTCGCCGCGAATACGATCAACAAGGCAGCTGCCAGGAGCCATGTTCCACCGGCTGACTGCGTCAACACAAACCACGCTTCCTCTGGATTCGCGGCAACGCCGAGCATCGGAATAGCGGCCATTGCAACAAGAATCAGCAAGCCATAGAAAATGAGGCTGATGATCATCGTTTGGATGACACCCTTTTTAACCTCTCCTACACTTCCACCCGTATAGATCCTGGTGAAGATCATCGGCCAGCAGAGGCTGCCGATGATGCCCGCGGCGACCAAGCTGAAGTAGTACCAGCCTCCTACGGGAGAGTCGAACCCTGGGAGTGTCAGGTTTGCAGCGGGGAGTTCCTGGATGTTCTTGAAGCCTCCAAAAAGGAACAGGAGGAGGCCAATGCAGAGCACCGACGATCCAACGTATGCCACGATTCCCTGCACCATGTCGGAGATGATGAGGCCTCGCATGCCCATCTGCACAGTCCAAATTTGACGCACAGCGATGACGCCTACACCAACGAGCAGAGAAGTAGTCACGTCCAGTTGGCCCAGGGATGCCCATTGCACAAGGGCGCCCATTGCTTGGAGCCCCAATACCAGCCAGGGAAAGAGTGCGAGGGCGCTGATACAACTGGAGAGAGTTTTTACTCCTTGGCTGCCGTATCGGAGGGCAAGAAGGTCGGATTGGGTACGCAGGTCGAAGCGTTTGCCCCATTTCCAAACAGGCCTGGCGATGAAGTACATGGCGATGACGCCCAGGACAGTGTAGACCAAGGCGTACAGCCCGATGACGCCGGCGGCGATGCCGAGACCAAAGAATGCGGTGAACGTCGCCCCGGGCCACCACGAGTTGGTGTAAGCCATTGCAACAAACCAACTGCTGAAAGAACGTTCACCAACCGCGTAGTTGGAGAAGGTGGACAGGGAGCTCTTTTTGTTCGCGACGTGCAACACCCCAATGATGACGGCGAAGAATGCCCCCAGAACAGTGAATGTGATTTCCATCAGTCCAATTCCTTTCGGACGCTTTCATAGATATAAAGGGCGCTACAGGTTAGGACTGCGAAAATGCAGACGCCGAACATGTACCAGACGGAAAGTGGCAGGCCGGCGACCACGTCGTGAACGGCGCTGAGCGAAATGTAAATAGGTGGTGCGAGAGCAATGACATAAGCCACTACGATCAAGCCACCAAACACCACTACTTTGGGTGTGGCATTCGGACTAACTGTTGTTTTCTCGGCGCTCATTTGGCACCCTTTCCAGGCGAGTGAATAGCAGGGAATGTGAATCGATGCTATGTCGTAGATCACATCTAGAAAATCCGTCAACTGACGTAGTGCCGGGTTCCGCCGTCCACGACGGGGCGGAGGCTGGCGCGGCGCTGAAGGGAAGTTGGGTGTGGTGCGTTAGGAACCTGTGGTTGAGGAGCTCTCGCTGAACCCCAGGCGTCGAAGTGAGCGGCTCGTTAACTGCCGAAGGGCCGCCGGCAGGGCACCCGCATCGCGGATATGGGCGTTAACAAGGGAAGGCTGCGGAAATTCATGGGGAGGCAGATGTCCGAAGGAGCGCAACCTGATCGCTCAGCGTTTCCGTATCTATGCGCGAGCCACAGGACGGAGGCGTTTCCCTGTCACACACGGGTTGGACTCGCTGTCCGAAAATACCGTGCCTAACTCCTGATGGCCTCCGACCCACCGAGATGACAGACCAGGGCTAAGCCAAGGAGGGGCGCTGAAACTGTCGGGCTCCACTTTGAGAACCCAAGATCCCGATTCTCAGTAACCACATAAGTGGTTCATTTAGAGCCAGTCACCGGGCACCCGAGCCACCTTCGTCAACATTGTGGATCATCGCCAGATACCCCGTCCCACCTCAGGAGAATTTCACCGAGGATCCTAGAGAACCCGTCACCGCCTAACAAGGGCGATTGATGGCTTCTGCAGTTGGGTGAGGATCCTCTCTGTGACCTCATCCACTTCTCCAACTCCGTTTATTGAAAGCAGGAGGCCGCGCTCAGCGTACATGGCCACGACCGGTTGGGTCTGCTCGTGGTAGAGATCCAGGCGGTGGCGGATAACCACTTCGGTATCGTCGCTGCGTCCGGTAACTTTCGCACGGTCGAGCAGACGTTTTACGAGCTCTCCATCGTCTGCCGTCAGCAGTAGCACGGCGTTGAGATGCTCATTCCCGTTTGCAAGCATGCTGTCCAGCTCTCCCACTTGTTGGGGCGTACGTGGATAGCCATCGAGCAGAAACCCGTTCTTGACATCTGGATATCCGAGCCGCTCGCGCACCATCTGGTTTGTCACGGCGTCGGGAACGAGGTCCCCGTTGTCGATATATTGCTTGGACTTAATTCCCAGTGATGTAAGTTTGGCCATATTTTGCCGAAAAATATCACCCGTAGAAATTGCGGGTACTCCAAGCCACTCCGCGATTCGGGCAGCTTGGGTGCCCTTGCCGGAGCCGGGAGGTCCCATAAGGATCATTTTGATCATGGCAAAGCCTTTCATTTAGAGCATTGTGACGAGACCGTGGAATTCGAACCTGGCCGAAATTAGTCATGAAGCTTCTGGTCGACCAACGCTGCCGGACAATTCGTGGCAGTAGTGTTCTTATCGGAAAGTCCCTTCGGTAGGCCTTCCGAAAAGCAGTGGAACCTATCTGGTCGACACGAAAGGCCGCACCGAGGATCCGGAGGTTTTCGCCCCAGCCAGACTCTCCGCAATTTTTGTCATCACGGTGTTGTCGGCCAGGGTGGTGGCGTCTCCCGTGTCGCGGCCTTCTGCGATGTCCTTGAGGAGGCGGCGGACGATCTTGCCGGAGCGGGTCTTGGGCAGTTCCGGCACGATGAGCAGTTGCTTGGGCTTGGCGATGGGACCGATTTCCTTGCCCACGTGGTTGCGCAGTTCCAGCACGGTTTCGTCGCCCTTGTTGGTGGCGTCACCGCGAAGGATGACGAACGCGACGACGGCCTGTCCGGTGGTGTCGTCCGCGGCACCGACCACGGCTGCTTCAGCAACAGCGGGGTGGGAGACCAAGGCCGATTCGATTTCGGTGGTGGAGAGACGGTGGCCGGAGACGTTCATGACGTCATCCACGCGGCCCAGCAGCCAGACGTCGCCGTCTTCGTCCTTCTTGGCGCCGTCCCCCGCGAAGTACATGGCTTCGAACCGGGACCAGTAGGTGTCCTTGAACCGTTCCGGGTCGCCCCAGATGCCGCGGAGCATGGAGGGCCACGGTTCGCGGACCACGAGGTAGCCGCCCTCGCCGTTGGCCACCGAGGCGCCGTTTTCGTCCACGACGTCCACGGCGATGCCGGGCAGGGGAACCTGGGCGGAGCCGGGTTTGGTGGAGGTGACCCCGGGAAGCGGGGCGATCATCTGGGCACCGGTTTCGGTTTGCCACCAGGTGTCCACGATCGGGGCTGGATTGGCTTTCTTGCCGCCGTTGCCGCCGATGACCTTGCGGTACCACATCCAGGCTTCGGGGTTGATGGGTTCGCCCACGGAGCCCAGGACCCGGATGGCGGAGAGATCGTACTTGGCAGGGATCTCGCGTCCCCACTTCATGAACGTACGGATGGCCGTGGGGGCGGTGTAGAGGATGGAGACCTTGTACTTTTCGGCGATTTCCCACCAGCGGCCCTGGTGCGGGGAGTCCGGGGTGCCTTCGTACATGACCTGGGTGGCGCCGTTGATAAGCGGGGCGTAGGTTACGTACGAATGCCCGGTGACCCAGCCGACGTCGGCGGTGCACCAGTACACGTCCGTTTCCGGGTGCAGATCGAATACGGCCCTGTGCGTGTAGGCGGTCTGGGTCAGGTAGCCGCCGGTGGTGTGCAGGATGCCCTTGGGCTTGCCCGTGGTGCCGGAGGTGTAAAGGATGAATAGCGGGTGCTCGGAATCGTGCCCGACGGCGGTGTGCTCGCTGGGTGCCTTATCAACCGTTTCGGACCACCAGAGGTCGCGGCCGTCCACCCAGTTGACGTCTTCGCCGTTGCGCTTAACCACAACCACGTTGTTCACTGAGTGGCCGTCGCCGTTTTCCATAGCAGAGAGTGCTTCGTCCACGGCGGGCTTGAGCGGGGAGGGCTTGCCGCGGCGGTACGTGCCGTCGGCGGTGACCACGAGCTTGGCCTCGGCGTCCTCGATCCTGGACCGCAAAGCATCAGCGGAGAACCCTCCGAAGACCACGGAGTGGACCGCGCCGATCCGGGCGCAGGCAAGCATGGTGATGACGGCCTCGGGAATCATCGGCAGGTACACGGCCACCCGGTCGCCCTTGGCAACGCCCAGGGACTCGAAAGCGTTCGCGGCTTTCTTCACCTCTTCGGTGAGCTCCGCGTACGTGTACGTGCGGGTATCGCCCGGTTCGCCCTCGAAGTAGATCGCTACCCGGTCGCCCAGGCCATTCTCCACGTGCCGGTCCAGGGCGTTGTAAGCGGCATTGACCTCCCCGCCAACGAACCACTTTGCAAACGGCGGGTTGGACCAATCCAGCGCCTGATCGAAGTCCTTGCTCCACGTCAGAAGCTCACGCGCCTTATTCGCCCAGAACGCAGGCCGGTCCGCATCAGCTTTAGCGTACTCATCAGCCGTTACCACCGCATTCGCCGCGAACTCCGCAGACGGCGCAAACTTACGGTTCTCCTGAAGGAGATTCTCGCGAGTATCAGGCTGAGGTTGGATGTGGTTGGTGTTCAATTCTTCTCCTTTGAAGAGGCGGACATGGACTGCGGGACTGTGACTTTGCCCCGCCCTAAAGCAGCGAGGGCTATCGCTCCTTTTACGGCAGCATGGCCAGAAACATCATGGCCATCGCACCTGCACCCAGCGCCTCGATCGCATTTAGCGTCATCTTGTTTGGCGTCTTGGATGCTTCAACACGGGAAGGGGCCACAATAACGACCACCAGGAACAGTGTCGCTGCTCCAAAAAAAAGCACTGCTCCCCCATTGAGAGCCGGTCCAAGGTCGATCCCCCATGTGGCATTGGGGGCGATCGTACTTGCTGCGTGGTGGGCATGGGTCGGAGCTGCAGCGCTCATATTGGATGAAGCGGCAGCTGGCGTGGCCATCACTGTGGCCATGTACGCACCGGAAACCATTGTTATTCCGTGATATATGCATCTGGCCCGATCCTTCCCTCCGGTGCAGAGATTCCTGAATTCCGGACGGGCAACCGCCTGGACAATGAACCAGAACGCTCCGGAGGAGAGAAGCAGCACCGTCCCCAGTGTGACCCATTGCCCTTGGCGCCAGAATACTGCTGCCATAGAAAGGCTCATCATTGTGTGCAGGGCACTGTTCGTTTTGCCCACCAAACTAGGTGTAAGTAACACACCGACCGCGTGGTACGTTCCGGTAACCAACAGGATTCCTGTCAGCGTCCAATTGAAGATTTGATTATCCAACTCGGCTTGGCCTTCCAGCGCCCGTGACTGAATCCTGTTCCCGCGCCAACTGATGCGGAGATCAGTCTCCTAATGTCTGTTTCAGCTTGCTCGCACGCCGTCCTGCGGGCAGCCGAGGATGGCGCACGAGACGAAGCCGGAGAACACATTTAGTCCGCTTTGCAGCAGTGCGTGGGGGTTTCCTGCGCTCGGGCTTCAGTGCGTGGGAGATCCAGTGTGGGGTTCTGATCGAAGAATCCATGCGGCTGGAGCATGAACCCGACGTGCTGGCGTGGCATAACGGGCCAGTCCTCCAGGCGTACCACGTGGTGCATCCCGAAGGTGTACCAGACCACCAGGTCTTGGTCGGCGATGTTGCGGTTTGCCGCGGTCCAAATCGGCAGGCCGTCGCCCCCGGTGCTTTGGTTCGGATACTCACCTGCGGGGAATCGTTCAGAACGCTCGTAGGCTGTGACCCACAGGTTGTTACGGGCGAACTGGGCCCGCTGGCTTACGTATGAGTTCTCATCGGCGGCGAGCGTGATCGCATCGGTAGGCATAAGCCGGTAGGCAACGGGTTCGTCCACGAGGTTTCGGCTGTTGTGGTTGACGATCTTCCAGAAGCGATGCTTGCAGCTGTCGGCTTTCCGAATGGCCTGCTGCTCCGTTTCGAGAAGGCGATCTACCGTGTAGAAGGCGCTTAGAGTGGGGTTGTCGGTAGGGATTTCGGTGTCGACTTCATAGACCGCATTCTGCGGGCCGTCGAGTTCGAAGTCCATGCGGACGTTGAAGATGTGCTGGTGGATCGGAGCGTAGAGACCGTCGTTGTTCAGGGTCTGGCCGTACTTGTTCTTTGATCCTGCCGCCTGGCCGGCGGTTGAAAGGATGCCGGTGGCCTTTACCAGGAATTCGATTGTGCCATCCAGGTAGAGGTGCCAGTAGAAGCCGTATTCGTAGTTGGCGACAGTGGCGATGAACGAAATGACGAGTTTGCGCGAACGCCTGACCTCAGCAGAGTTGTTACGGAAGTCGAAGTGCTTCCACATGATGCTGTCGTCTTCCTCGTGCATGCAGACAGCATTCTTGATAGTCATGGGATTTCCGTAACTGTCCGAAACGATGCCATCGAAGTACTGGATTTCGCCCAGGCAGTCGCAGCCGAGCCTCAGCGAGTTCGCCATGACGCCGATGTTGTACTCGCCGGCGTCGAAGGCGTTCTTTTTGGCTTGCACCGGTGAGGGGTCCCCATAGGGCACAACCATTTCAACGAGGGAGGCCCTGTTGATGACGGAACGGTCCTGATCCTTATCCCGGAACTTCATCTGGTGAAGGACGAGTCCCTCACGCGGTGTGAAACCAACGCGGAATGACCAGTTGGCCCATTGGACGTGGTTTCCGGTGACAGCGAACGATGGCCCCTCCGGCTGGGTGATTTCGATGGGTTTAATGTCGTCACGGGCAGGTCCAACGTGTTGGGGAAGGTAGTTGCCGGCAGCCTTGGGCACGTCGATGAAGCCGTTGTCTTCGATCTTTACGACCTCTCCGGAGTTAAGGTCATAGATCAGGACGAGATTCTCGGCGGGGTGTGCATACGGGTTGTCGTCCGCGTCAAGCCTCGTAAAGACCAGGCAGCGCATCAGTCGTCTGCCTTCGGCATCGGCACCGAAGTAGCCGGCGGACCATGGTTCAATGCAGACCAGGTCGAGGTCTGTCATGCCACGGTCTGCGAGTACCTCCACGACGCGGGGGTCTTTCTTGCAGTTGACTTCACATTCTTCGAATTCGTCCAGCATGATCGGCGGTTGGACGCCGTGGCTGAGTTCCGTCCATTGGGTGACGGTATTTGACTCGAGGTCAACTACAGCTTCATAAGCCAGCCCTGTTGCCCGATCGATGAGGACGGAGTCGGCCTCCCGGGCAGGAAGGGTGCCGGATCGGAGTGTCTCTTTGGAGGGTTCACGCAGTTCAACGCTCACGAATCGGAAGGTCTGGGCAGCGGCGGGTCCTTCCCTCAGGATCGATACCGCTTGGGAGATTTCGTCCCGGGAAAGCGGGTCCAAGGGATGGGTGATGCTGACAGACGTCGGGGCTTCACTGTTGAGGGTCATGTCTTTCTCCTTGACATATGCCGGTAGGCGGGTTCGTAAGCTGCATCTCTTTGGCAGAGCGTTGGTGTTGGTGAGCGCTTCTTTAGGCGGGCCAGTCCATCAGCCGAGAACGGATGAGGAAGCGCTTGTCTTGGGGTGATTCCAACGAGAATCCGCTTCCTCGACCTACCGCCACATCGACTGTGAGGTGGGTGTGGCTCCAGTAGCTGAATTGCTCCTTGGACATCCAGAAATCCACGAATTGGGGAGCAGGATTAGAGCGGCCATCGCGGATGGAAATGTCGAACCGTCCCAGTAGTACGTCTATCTCCCCGGTCAGAAAGTCGCTAGCGGGATAGCACATGGGAACTGAGCCGTCGCAGCAACCGCCGGACAGATGGAACATGAGGGGTCCGTGCTGCTCCCACAGTTTCCTCAGCAGCGCCACTGACTCTGCGGTGAGCGCCACCCTGGAGAAATGCTCCCCAGGGAGAGTCGCTGAGGCCTCGATCCGAGTCATTGTCATGGGTGAACCCCCTGATCGCTTGTGGCAAATGCTTGATGTGGCGTGGTCAACGTAAAGAATTGGTGCGGTGGGGCCCGGACGCGTCGGGCCCCACCGTGTCCAAGAGGGCTTAGAAGAAGCCGAGTTTGTTCTCGTTGTAGCTGACCAGCAGGTTCTTGGTCTGCTGGTAGTGGTCCAGCATCATGGCATGGTTCTCACGGCCGATGCCCGATGACTTGTACCCGCCGAACGCCGCTCCCGCAGGGTAGGCGTGGTAATTGTTCACCCACACACGTCCTGCCTGGATTTCCCGCCCGGCGCGGTAGGCGACGTTGCCGTTGCGGGACCACACCCCGGCCCCTAGGCCATAAAGGGTGTCGTTCGCGATGCCGATCGCATCGTTGTAGTCGCTGAACTTCGTCACGGACACCACGGGACCGAAGATCTCCTCCTGGAAGATCCGCATCCGGTTGTGGCCTTCGAAGATGGTGGGCTGGACGTAGTAACCGCCGGCCAGGTCACCGGACAGCTCGGCCCGGGCGCCGCCGGTGAGGACCTTGGCGCCTTCCTGTTTGCCGATGTCAATGTAGGAAAGGATCTTCTCCAACTGGTCGTTGGAGGCCTGTGCGCCCACTTGGGTGTCGGTGTCGAGCGGGTTGCCCTGGATGATCTTGTTGGTCCGGGCGACGACGTCCGCCATGAAGGTGTCGTAGATGCCTTCTTGGACCAACGCACGGGAGGGGCATGTGCACACTTCACCCTGGTTGAAGGCGAAAAGCGTGAAACCTTCCTGGGCTTTGTCATAGAAGGCGTCGTTCTGCGCGGCAACGTCGTCGAAGAAAATGTTCGGGCTCTTGCCGCCAAGTTCCAGCGTGACGGGGATGAGGTTGTTGGAGGCGTATTGGCTGATCAACCGGCCCGTAGTGGTTTCGCCGGTGAAGGCGATCTTCCGGATCCTGGAACTGGAAGCGAGCGGCTTGCCCGCCTCTACGCCGAACCCGTTGACCACATTCACCACGCCCGCGGGCAGCAGGTCACCGATGAGTTCGATCAGGACCAGGATGGACGACGGCGTCTGCTCCGCAGGCTTGAGGACCACGGCGTTGCCGGCAGCGAGAGCAGGGGCGAGCTTCCACACCGCCATGAGGATGGGGAAGTTCCAGGGGATGATCTGCCCTACAACGCCCAGCGGCTCGTGGAAGTGGTAGGCCGTGGTGTCGTCATCGAGCTGTGAGAGGTGGCCTTCCTGGGCGCGGATGGCCGAGGCAAAGTAGCGGAAGTGGTCAGCGGCCAACGGAATGTCCGCGTTGAGGGTTTCGCGGATCGGCTTGCCGTTATCCCAGGTTTCCGCCACCGCCAGCAGCTCGACGTTCTCATCGATGCGGTCCGCGATCTTGTTCAGAATGGCAGCACGTTCGGCCGCTGAGGTCTTGCCCCAGGACGGCGCGGCCTTGTGTGCCGCGTCCAACGCCAGCTCGATGTCCTCGGCCGTTCCCCTTGCAACCTCACAGAAAGCCTTGCCCGTCACGGGGGTGATGTTCTCGAAGTAGCCGCCCTTGACCGGCGCAACCCATTCCCCGCCGATCCAGTTCTCGTAACGGTCCTTGAAAGTGACCTTCGAACCCTCTGCACCTGGCTGTGCATAAACAGTCATTCTTTCTCCTGAATCTGGAATGCCTCATCATTGAGGTACGATTACAAAATATCCACATGAAAACAGAAATCCGCGGTCTTGGGTTACTCGATGCGGCCTAGATTCAAAGACCTTAAGACAATCATTAGAATTGCCTGAGGTTCATGAACTTTCCATCGGCCAGGTTCCGGGATGTCCTCGGATACTTGGAGGACATCAATGATCTTATGACTCCAATTGCCTCTGGAAAATCCGTCAACTGACGTACGTGCGTCATCCTATTGGAGTGGTAAAGACATATGGCGTCGGATTGACGTGGAGTTGATGACGTCCTGTGAGACGTCAGTATCAGCATCCGACGGGTGCCGATGGTGATGATGGAGCAGGGAAAGGCCGGGCCTTCCGAGGCCCAGATGAGGCGTGCCGTCATCATTCAGCATGAACTGCAGACTTAGGCGATCAGCTCCGTGTGCAGCGTCGGCAGCCCTCATTAACGCAAGATGCTGGAATTCTTGCGAAAAGCTGCTGGGGCATCCGGTTTTCCCGGACGCGTAGTCTTCGCTTAGTAGATCGAGTTGGTTGGAGAACTTTACTAGCTGATCAGCGTTTGCTTCGGCCGTTCGACCTGAATGAGCATACTGCTCAACAAGTCAAAGTGAGCAGGCAAGGAACGGATATTAGCCGGGTTCCAGTCTGTCAACGCCCGTCTGCGTTCGGTACGGCAACAATGCAAGGAAGGTTTTACTGCTTGTCCGCATATTCCGTCCTGGCGGCAGTGGCTAGCCAGCGGGTCCAGTATTAAACGGCTTGGCCAAGAGCGATATTAACGTCTGTGGCGGCCGGCACCCTTCTATGGGAGGGGGACCAAGTTAGCTCGAAATCCAAACACTCATCCTCTTGAGACGGTGAAGCTTCCTTCGTGCAAGTGCGGGTAAGGCAGCGCGAGGTAAGGTTAGCGCATGCGAGAGCGTCCGGGCCGGCAAGCCTCTAACACCTCCGAGCGGGGCTTTCCGTTTATCAAGGGAACGGCTGACCCAAGGGAGTTTTTGCCATATCCTGGCAGGATTCTGAGATCCTGACGCATTTGCCTACGCAGGTGAGCGAACTCTCCCGACAGGGCGAAGCAGTCCACTTTTTCCGTCCGCTTCAGTCCCGGGGTCTTGCGCCATGCTGGGCTTGGACATTGAAAAACGAGGGAGCGTGCCTACGCGTCGGCAGTCAAGGGGAGGCCATCGTATTTCATGGTGGGAAGGGCGCTCTGCAGCATCCTCACTGATTCCTCGGTCAGTATTCCTTCGTTTGGATCGTCATCAAAGGACAGCCATTGCAGCATGAGACCATCCAGAACGCCGATCAGCATCCGCGAAAGGGTCTGGATGTCGACGTCCAGTTCTTTGTCAGTCCTGACTTCCCGAAGCAGTTGAGTGCAACCGTCCAGGTACCTGCGGTAGACGCGGCGAGCCAGGTGGCGGGAGTCTGAACTTCGCAGAGACCATACTGTAAGTTCATAGGTTGCCAGTTGCATGTCACGGCTACTTTGGAACCATCTTGCGAAGGAGCGCGTGATGTCGGCGACACCTTGGTGGAGGCCGACGTCCTGCCGGACGCTGGCGCCAACTTCTGCGAAGCCTGCACCGGTTATGGCTTCGTAGACGGCATGAAACAGATCTTCCTTCGTTGCAAAGCAGTAATGAAGGCTGGCAGTGGGAAGATCTGCCATTTCAGCGATACGGCGGGTCGTCGCCCGCGCCACACCCTCCCTGCTTATCACGAGGATTGCCGCCTCTACGAACTGTCTGCGGCGATAGCTGATCGGTTGATGCTCCTGGCGCACTTTGGTCTCCTTGTCATCGTCCTCGAACCAAGGTTGCGTCAACTACTTGAACTCCTCTTGCCCAGTGTACTTGATCAGATGGCCATCTTCGCGAGTTTATTCTGGTTCTTCAATCTGCGGCGCCGCCGCGCCCGGGCTTCCTGAAGGCCTGGGCTTTCGCTATGTCTGCTCCGCGGTCGGTCCGTATTCTGGCGAGGGCTGCTTACCGGCCTGTGGATACCATGCGGGGCTCTTGGCCAAGCCAGCTGACCTTGGACTACAAACTGTCGTTCGCCACCTTGGACAATTGCGGGGTCTGGCATGCTCACGTATCGTGAAAAACTCTTGACCATGTGGCCAACTCGAAAATAAACTTGCCATGTGATCAGCAGGTCACCATGACTGAGGGAAGCCCATGACCAGGGATGAAGCTTATGAGCGATGCCTGAAGGGTCGTACGTGGAGTTTTACGGCGGCCAGTGGCTCGTCGTCCCATTCGCCCCGGTGCAGCAACCTCCGTTTTTTGTTTGCCTGCTTGAGGGCAGCGGTACGCCGCGGTCTTGACTTCAGACCCGTGGTTGGCATGCCCTGACGGAGCAATATTTTGATCGACAGCGATGCCATCTGGCCAAGTCCAGTGGCGTCATCCTGAGCAATGGTGTCGCGGCGTCAAGCCGTCCGGGGGAGCACCGCTAGTACCCGGTTGGAGGCAATGCGTTGACTATCGAGGCCGTTCTGCCAAGCATGGTTGGGGACTGGGGCGAAACTCACAACGTCCAGGACGACATACTTGCTCGAGCAGCAGCTGCTACCCGGACCTTGAGCAATCTGATTCCATGGGCGGGCTACGCCCTTTGCGGCTGGGATGCCGGTTCCGGTGACCACCGGCATGTGACACTAGCCAGCCAAGGCTACTCAGCGGCGGTGTTGGACCACATGAACGGCGAATTCGTCGAGAACAATCCCGCCTTTAACCTGCTGCACCTTCGAGTGCCTCGAGCACTGAGGTGGTCGGATCTTCGACGAGACTGGGATATTGACTTTCCTGTCACGGCCGCGGCTGAGGAGTTCCTGATCCCTTCCGGTTACCGTGAGGGAACTACGATGTGCCTGAGGTTGCCCGACGGGCGATACACGGGGTCTTTACATGTGAGCTGGGAGTCTGAGAGAGACGCGCGCGATGAGGTTCGCGACATTATAGAAGGCTTCCGCCCCATACTTGCCCTTGTCTGCGACCTGCTCGGTGCTCCGCAGCTGAACGTCGAGCGCATCGGCCCCCAAGGGCATGCCGCCTTGATCACTACTGATGGCAAGGTAATGGAGATGCCCGGTAGATCCTCCGGGCCTCTTCTGGGTCCGGACGGTTTGGTGGGGCGTCTCGTAAGCAGGCACGGCAAGAAACCCGGACGCCGCCGATACCTTTGGGCGGACCCAGATGGCCTCTGTCACCGAATTGACACGTTCCCATGCTACGGCGGCACTGCGCTTGTGACTGAGACGGTAATCCCCTGGCCGTTTGGTCTCACTGTTCGCGAGGCGCAGGTCCTGCACTTGGTGGCAAGCGGCCTATCGAATCCTCAAATCGCGGCCGCGCTCCGCATTAGTCCACGGACCGTGTCCACACACGTTGAGCATCTGCTTGAAAAGTTGAATTGTGTTTCAAGGTCTCAACTTGCGGTCACCGCTGTGAGAGCGAACGTGCTGCTCCTTGAGGACCCCACAGCGTAAGACTCTGGCTTGAAGAAAAAGATCGCGTCTTGGAGGCTTGCGACCGACGGCTTTTTGGGCGGCCGGCGATCCCATCAAACCACCCGATGCCTTCGTCAATAATTCTGAGTCCGCTGCACCGAGCAGACAATCGCGCTTCGTCGGCCATCGTAAGCTGCCCGACCCTGTGTCCGGATACCAGCTGCGGTCGCCGGGCTTACGCGCGACGACCACTTGATGCACTTTCCGGACGTGGGTCAACTGACGTATTGATCCTGTCTTTCCTTGGCACCAGAGTGTAATCAACGAAAGGAGCTGTAACCATGGCAGACACAACATCCCAGCCCGTAGACAGGCAATTGCAGGTTTATGAGAACTGGGGAAAAAAGCAACGTAAAGCTATCCGGGCACTTATATCCGACAGCCTCATCGAAGAGCACCGCACCAAACCGTTGGGTCAGCATTCCGATAATTTGGAACGGGTACTGCAGTACTTTCGGCGCCAACCCCAGGAGGGGAAGTACATCGGCGTGATGACCAAACCGTGGGAAGAATATCGCATCGGTGTGCTCTCAGGAGTGCGAGGTCAGCCCGCGGAGATTCTCATGGACGAGAGTTTTCCCACTGAAGAGGCCGTTCTTCACGGCATCTTTCTTCGCCGCATACGTGACCTGATGAAGGGTGATTGACATGACCATATTGAAAGACACTTCGATACGGGGCTACGCCGACCGATTCTCCGTGGCCCCCGGCGAGACTATTGAATTTAAGGTGAGCAGTGTCAAGCCCGGTACCTATCGCGCCGATATCGTTGAACTGATCAACGGAGACATTAACCCAGAAGGTCCCGGCCTCTTGGAGGTAACCGCGGCAGCTCTCAATGGCGAGTATCAGGCAAGGTTCCAGGAGACCGACCCCGGGTCATATGTGGTGGTCAATGACGATGGACGCCTGAGCTTTAGCGGCGCGTTCACGCTGCACGCTTTCATCTGCCCCACGACACCCCAGAACGAAAACCAGATCGTGATGGGCCGTTTCTCGGAACGAGAGCATGCCGGCTATGCTTTGGCCATTCAGAGCGGCAAGTTGTCTCTCCTCGTGGGAGATGGCGAAAAGACCTCAGTGTTCCAGAGCAACTCACTACTTCATCGCAAGTGTTGGTATTCCGTCGCGGTGAGCTATGACCCAGATTCCCGCCAGACTACTTTGTACGTTCGATCGGTGGTCAACTCCGTCAACAGCCTCTTGTCGCCGATCGTGCCCATCACAGGGGAGGGAGTCACCAATGGAACACTTGACGCGGCTCCTGCCCACAGCGGTGGTCCGTTCGTGATCGCGGGTTGCCCGGTTTCAAGTACGTCATCAACCATTGACTCTCATTACAACGGAAAGATCGACTCCCCCAAAGTTTGGGATAGGGTACTTTCCGTTGAGGAGCTCGACTCGATTACCAACGGTGGTGCTCCGGCCACTGCCGGTCTCGTCGCCCACTGGGATTTCAGCGATGGCATAGGTCCTGATGGAATCACTACAGACCAAGCATCGGATATCGGTCCGTTCAACCTGCACGGTGAATGCGTCAACTTCCCTGCACGGGCGATGACCGGGTGGAACTGGCAAGGCCGCGAAGAAAACTTCGCTCATGCACCAGAGGAGTACGGCGCAATCCACTTCCATGATGATGACCTGGAGGATTGCCGGTGGGACACGGACATCGCATGGCAGGTTCCCGAGGATTTCCGATCAGGCATCTATGCCCTGAGGCTTGTCCAGGAAGAAGCCGAGGACTGGATCCCGTTCTTCATCCTCGCACCGCGGGGCACGGCGAAAGCCCGAGTGCTCATGCTCGTTCCCACCACCAGTTACTTGGCCTACGCCAACGAGCACTTCAATGACATTTCGGTCGCGCAGTCCATCTTTGGACGCACTGCAATCATCAACGAGCTCGATTTCTGGTTGCATGAACACAACGAGTTCGGTCTCTCCACTTACGACACCCACACAGATGGCAGCGGCTGCCACTACTCGTCGTATTTGCGTCCCATCGTCAATCTGCGGCCACAGTTCCGTACGGCATCCGGCGGTCCGTGGCAATTCCCAGCTGATCTCCACCTTTCAGCGTGGCTCCATGCACAAGGCATCGAATTTGATGTAGCAACTGACCGCGAACTTCATGATGAAGGCGCTGAACTTCTGAAGCGCTACAAGGTCGTTCTCACCGGTTCGCACCCGGAATACTATTCGGGACCAATGCTTGATGCTTGGGAGAGCTATCTGGCCTCGGGCGGAAGGGGCATGTACCTGGGCGCCAACGGTTTCTACTGGATAGCTAACTGGCACCCCGAGAAACAGCACCTCATGGAAGTTCGGAAGGCGGAGTTTGGTTCACGCGCCTGGCAGGCAGAGCCTGGCGAGTATTACCTTCAGACCAATGCTGAGCGGTCCGGGCTGTGGCGTGGCCGGGCTCGCCACCCGCAAAAGGTATTTGGGACCGGGTTCACATCAGAGGGGTTCGACGAATCCTCGTACTACGTCCAGATGCCGGACGCCCGCGACCCGCGGGCTGATTTCATCATGGAGGGCATTGCCCCTGATGAGAAGATCGGCGATTTTGGTCTCGTTGGTGGCGGCGCAGGAGGAAGTGAGCTCGACCGGTACGATCTGTCGCTAGGGACTCCACCGCAGACCTTGCTTCTTGCGTACAGCGAGGGCCACTCGGACAACTATCCAAGGGTGGTAGAGGAAATCCTCTTCAACATCCCCATGGTCGGTGGAACCATGGACCCGAATGTACGGGCCGACATCACCTACTTCACCACCAAAGAAGGAGGTGGAATGTTCTCCTCCAGCTCCATCGCCTGGTGCGGCTCGCTGCTGGAAAACGATTGCAACAACAACGTCTCCAAGATGACTGAGAACGTTATACGCAGATTCATGTCGGACGAGCCGCTACCTTCGCTGGACTAAGGCCAACTCCTAATTACCAGCCTTTGGAGAGTGGTGCTCGCACGCGAGCATCACTCTCCGACCACCATCTGGCCTGGCTTACCAAACCCTGTCTCACAGACGACGCCCTATGCATTTCGGCGTCCCCAGTTTCAAGTTCTTCCGAGCTTTGGAGGCAAACATGCGAGAAGAAGAAGTCCCAAATCCGCAGATCGACAAGGGTGAACACGTCCTGATGTGCCAGTTAAGCGCCCCTGCCGGCGAGGATCCCAGCATGGTCCGTTCTGGATGCGGCGGCGCAACGTGCCCTGGACTCTGTGCTTCATCGCTGTCGGGACGCGTCGCCGTTCAAATTAGGACTAGGAAGAATTTTGACATCTGACCCGTTGCCAGAGAGGTCAAGTAGAGCAAAACGGGTACTCTTGGGCACAAGTAGCCACAAGCAGATGAGTTCTGCGCCGTCCTACGGAAAAATCGCAACATACAGATTCGACGTCGAAACCGCATCGCAATTGGATCACGAACTCACTTGGATAATCGAGGCGGAACTAGAAAGAGCAAGCCGCCATCATCATTGCGGTCTCTCCCTTACGCGGCATGAAACACATACCTTCACACTTGCGGTCAGCGGAAAGGTGCCGCCGTGGGAAGTGCAGGAGAATGACGCATGGATGAAGATTTCCAGTATGTAATAGCGGCGGCGTGTCGGGTTGAATGAAGATTTTGGATTTAAATTGGCTTGGAATATCAGGAATTCCCGACCAATGAAAATGTGACTAAGTGCCCCGAGTTAGTGCTTTCACTATGAAGAGAAGAAGACATAATTCCGAATGCTCCGCTAAAAGAAGGCCTCAAATGCTGGAAAGTGGTTCAAAGGAGCCTAACCCCTTCGAGTGCGGATCCGCCTGGCGGGTAGGTCCCCCTTCTGGCAGTTCAACGTTCCTCACATCAGTTGGCGCCAAGAACTGAAGGGTGCTTATCAAGGAGGACCATGACAAACGAAGCCATCAGCACAGCGGACCTTTACGATGAACGCGGAGAAAACCTCCAATCCCTCGCCATACAATTTATGTCGCTGGGCGGAAAATCCCATTTTTCGGGGCCCGCTAGAACAGTCCGCTGCTTCGAGGACAACGCGCTTCTCAAATCGGTCGTGTCGTCCGCCGGCGACGGCGCCGTCCTCGTCGTGGACGGAGGCGGATCGCTTTCCTGCGCACTAATGGGCGACGTGATCGCCGAAATTGCGGCGTCCAACGGCTGGTCCGGGGTGGTTATCAACGGCGCCATACGCGATCGTGAGGCAATTTCGAGGCTTCCGATCGGCGTGAGGGCATTGGGCAGCAACCCCAGGAAGAGCACGAAAGCAGGCACAGGCGATACTGATGTGGAAGTGAACCTCTACGGAGTCGTAGTTAGGCCGGGCGCCATGGTGTACTGCGACCTCGATGGGATTTTGGTGGAGCGATGAGGGGGCGTAGTCAAACGCGAGCCAGCCACCCCAGGCAAACTTGTGCGAACAGAGACCGAGGACCACGTAACCAAAGACACCCCCTGAATTGCAGGGACTCCCGGAGTCACCCCCAGTTCCTTCCCAAGCTCTCGAGGTTGAATGAAGGTTCTTGCCGGTGCCTTACGGGTAAGTACCGTGTAGTCAGGCGCATCCAGAACAGGACCGGCGTAAACACCTGTTGCCCAGAGGCGCTCATGCCATAGAAGGATCCATTACTGGCGTGCTTGTAATACGGCCCAAGAGCTAACGGCGCCTTATAACCATCTGAGGACCCTGTTCGAAGTTCTGCTGATCCGGGTCGTTGTCTACGTGATCTCCCGGACTTAGTGAGTGCTGGGAGATGGCTCAGTTAAGGGCACACCCCAGCCGGACGACAGACGCTGCCGACATCATCGCCAAAGTAGGGGTCACATGCGGGCCGCCAGGTCGAGAAGCTCCCAGACCTCAAGCCCGACGCACATAAGATGCACACGACATATGGGTGCTTATCGGCGCTTCACGATCCCCGCCGTGGCCAGAAAGTGCCGACTGGCGTGTTTACTCTCGTCGCGGGTCTGGCCTGCAGGTGCTCGCGGCCGGGTCTGATTGATCTGCACACCGGCCTGCTGGGTAGTTTGCCGCGAAAGCAGTCTGAGAGTCGGAGTTGGAGGAGCCAAGACATGGCTTGGGTCACGTAGACTCACAAGGACTCACAAGGATCCCTGATGATGAACCCTTTCCGGCCGACAGCCGGCGCCACTCCCCCTGAACTTATTGGCCGCGAGGGCACACTGGATGAATTTGAGTATGGCTTGCAGATTGGCTCGGGAGCGCCCGGATTGCTGACCATCATCACAGGCGCCCGCGGCATCGGCAAGACAGCGCTGCTCGGCGCAGCCCAGGATAAGGCCGTCCAGCAAGGGTGGGTCGTTGCCGAGACGGCCACCTCTGGATTCATCGGACGGATCGGCGAAACCATGCGACTGCACTTGGAAGAACTTGGCAAAGGCCCCGCTCAGCGGAGGATCACGGCCTTGGGGGTGGCAGGTTTCACCGTGACCACCCAGCTGCCGCCGGAGCAGGGTTCCGGGACGCCGGGGCTTTTGACCATCATCACGGGCTCCAGGGGCATCGGCAAGACCGTGATGTTGAATGAGGCGGAAGGCATCGCACGCGAGTAAGGGTGGGCCGTCATTTCCCGGACAGCAACTCCCGGCTTCCTGGGCGGGGTTGGTGACATGCTGCACCTTCTCGATGAGCTCGGGGATGGCCCTCCGTCGCGGAAGATCACCGCCTTCTCCGCAGCGGGGTTCGGGCTCACCACCCAGCTGCCGCCGACGTCCAGCACTTCATCCGCGAAGGGCTGCCCGTCGGGTTGATCTTCGCCGGCCTGCCAGCTCGTTGGATACTTCCTCTGGCTGGAAGCGGGCAAGGCAGGGTGGGCTCTCGATGAGGACCGCGCGTTCCTGGATGCCGTGGCCGCCCAAGACGGCCCCTCCGTGGCCGGCAAGATCGGCGCGATCCTGAAAGCCAAACCCAACGTGGTGTCCAAGTACCGGAAACGGCTCATTGCCGCGGGCCTGATCGAGTCCGCCGGCTACGGGAAAGTCGATTTCGCAATCCCCGGGTTGAGGCAGTACCTCCGCGACCAGGGATGAGCTAGCTCCGAATTGCCTGATCGCGCTAATAGGTCTGCCCGAACGGCACATCAGGTGACAGGGCCACTGAATAGTGTTCGAAGCTATACCGGATGACAAGCACTCCATCGCTCCCCTTTGTTCGCGCGTCCCTTTGGGCCGCGCGAACTGCGGCTTCCAGCTTTTCGTCGATCTCAGCTGGTTGCTTGACTCGAATGTCCGTGAAAATCTGCATGAGGAATCTCCTGGCGGAGGATCGCTGCATCCTTGGGAACGTTCGCCAGGACGGTGGGCGGGTAGAAGTAGCCGGGGCCGTCCGCAGGACTCCCGCCAGTCAGGGCGGTAGCTCCGGCGTCGACGGCGGCAGTCACCAAGGCGTGCACGTCGGCGCGGGCGCCGGCGTCGATCAGCGGCCCGACCTGGGTAGTGGGCGCGGTTCCCCGGCCTACGCTCAGGGACCCCATGGCCGCGGCGAACTTGCGCGTGAATTCCGCGGCAACAGCTTCGTGCACCAGGAACCGGTTGGCGGCCGTGCAGGCCTCCCCCATGTTCCGCATTTTCGCGGCCATGGCCCCTTCGACGGCTTTGTCCACGTCGGCGTCCTCGAACACGATGAACGGAGCGTTTCCGCCCAGTTCCATGGACGACCGCAGGACATTGCCTGCCGCGTCCGCCAAGAGTCGCTTGCCCACCGGCGTCGACCCCGTGAAGGAAACCTTCCGGAGCCGCGAGTCCCTCATCAGGGGGCCGGAGATGCCGGAGGCAGAAGAGGACGCAACGACGTTGAGGACGCCTGCCGGAAGCCCGGCGTCGAGCATGGTCTGGGCGAAGTACTGAGCCGTCAGGGGCGTGAGCTTGGCGGGTTTGAGGACCATGGTGCAACCGGCCGCACAGGCGCCACTTTGCGGGTGGCCATCGCCAAGGGGAAGTTCCAGGGCGTGATCAGCAGGCAGGGACCAACCGGCTTCTGCTGAACCAGGATCTTGTTCTTGCCTTCCGGCGTGGTCAGGTACCGTCCGTAGTCCCGGAAGGCCTCCTCCGCGAACCAGCGCAGGAATTCAGCACCGTAGGTGACCTCGCCCCGGGCTTCTGCCAAGGGTTTGCCCATTTCCAAGGTCATCAACAGGGCGAACCCGTCCGCCCTCTCGGTGACGAGTTCAAAGGCACGGCGAAGGATCTCGGACCTGACACGCGGCGCCGTCGCGGCCCAGAATCCGCCGTCCGCCGTTCTGGTCGGTGCCCGGCGGCTTCTCTGCCAGTACCGTTATCGGTTCCTCTTGGAGTATTCACATCGTTGTGCGTACGCATTCCGTACAGCTCTTGCGCATTTCGTACGGTAGTTCCAGATTGGAAATAAACTTGAGATGTCAATCACTTTGATCCAGCCGGAAATGTGATCGTCCTGACATGCTGGAGTAGTGACGAACCTTTCGACTGAAGTGCCGCGGACAGCCCTCACGTGGAAGCTGCTGCCCGCGGCCCTTCTCTCCGCTTCCGCAGTGCCGCTGTTTGCCATCCGCGATGACGCAGCGGGGTATTCACTGCTCGCCCTCAGCCTGGTGACGGCAGCGTTCATTGATCGTCAGCTTCTACGGCATCTGGCCTTGGTAGCGGCAGGCGTGGTGATCATCAGCCTCGTCCCGCTCAACGCGGACCTCAGCCTGGAACACATGGCCCTGATGGGGGGCGCTTTGGCCTTGGCGGTACTGGTTCCCTGGCTTGTTTCGCGCTTCATCTACCAGGAAAAAATCATCCGGTTCCCCGTCAACACAGGCCGGAAGTGGCCGCTCGCAGCAAAACTTTACCTGGCGGGAGTAGTAGCGCTCGGCTACTTCATCCTGCCCGCCTACCTGATCAATACGGGCGTGTACACGAACTGGCCGGACGCCTCGGACCCCACCATCTTCTGGCGGCTGTTCCTTGGCGTGAACACTGTGGGAATCTGGGACGAGCTGTTCTTCATCTGCACAACATTCACCCTGTTGCGGCAGCACTTTCCGGACTGGCTGGCGAACCTGCTGCAGGCCGTGGTGTTCTCATCATTCCTGTGGGAGATCGGCTACCAGGCCTGGGGGCCGCTGCTGACCTTCCCCTTCGCTCTGCTGCAGGGCTACACGTTCAAGCTGACCAAGTCGTTCACCTACGTGGTGTCAGTGCACTTGATCTTCGACTTTGTGCTGTTCCTTGCCTTGGTGCATGCCCACAACCGCGACTGGCTTCCGATCTTCATCTATTGAGGACGCGGCTCTCCCGGAACTGCTGCGCCCCCGGAACCGCAGCCGCGATGAAGGGACTACTCCCAGCTGGTGTTCTCCAAGGAGATCTCCTTGGCCATGTCATCCAGGAACCGCATCACAACGTCCCTTTCGGCGGGGGTCAACCGAGCCGCCGCAATGAACTTCCGCGCGTGCTGGCGTCCCACCGTCCGCATCGCCGCCGCATGCGTTTCCGGGGTGATGAAGATGGCCAGGGCCCGCCGGTCGGAGGGGTGGGGCTCCCGCGTGATGTGCCCGGCACGCTCCAAGCGGTCCAGCAATTTGGTGGTGGACGCCGTCGATATATGCAGGTGCGCGGCTATGGCGCCGGGCGTCGCCAGCACATTACTGTTGGCACAAACAATGAGGTAGTGCAGTGCCCGCATGTCGGAGGCGTTAAGACGCATGTACTTGAGCGAAGCTTCGGATAACCGTTGTTCGGCCTCGCTGAGCCTGCCCATGGCAGCCATCAGCTCGTTGATCTGCCTCAGATCGTCCTCACTAAGCCCCTCCCGGTCCACAAGCTCATGCAACGGATCGTTGGCATCCAGGTTATAGAGACGGGAAGAGGGCTGGCCGTCAACTTCTTCCCTTTTAAGCATATGGGTATGTTACACCTATCTGCCTACATGGTAGTCTTCTTTCTAGCTTGTCTAGCAATTATCGGCGTTGAAGGAAGGCTCAGGAATGAACACAGTAGAGATGGTGGTCCTTCTAGACGACGCCGGGCGGCACATCGGCGAGGCACGCAAGTCCGAGGTCCACACGACCGAAACCCCGCTCCACCTGGCCTTCTCCTGTTACCTCATGAACCACGCGGGTGAAGTCCTGCTGACGCGACGCTCCCCGGAAAAGAAAGCCTGGCCCGGAATCTGGACCAACAGTTTCTGCGGCCACCCGGGGCCCGGAGAAGAACAAGAAGAGGCCGTGATGCGTAGGGCCCGCTTCGAACTGGGCACCGACGTGACGCGGATTGAGTTGGCGCTCCCCGACTTCCGCTACAGGGCGGTGGACCCCTTTGGCATTGTCGAGAACGAGATCTGCCCCGTCTACACAGCCCTTATCCACGGCGAACTGAAGCCCAACCCCACGGAAGTCGCGGACTGGGTCTGGGTGACGCCGGACCTGTTGTCCGGGGCGCTGGAACACTCCGCTTCCGCATTCAGCCCGTGGCTTGCCATGCAGTTCCCCCAGCTCATAAAGTCCGGGGCCCTCCAGGCCGGAGCGAGGGCATGACGCTCATGGCGAACGTCGTCCGAACCCGCTCACACCTCTGTTCCGCCATCGAAGGCGAACTGACAGGCCTCATATCTACGCGTTCCAACTCGGCACGGGCCTACGGACCGGAGTTCAGCCGGCTCTGGGACATTGCCGGCGAGAACATTCTCGGTGGAAAATTCGTGCGGCCGCTGCTGCTCGTGGAAACCTATGACGCTTTCGACGAACACGCCCGGGACCGCAGCACAGCCATCAGCATTGCAGCCGCGATCGAGCTGCTGCACTACGCGTTCCTGCTGCACGACGATGTGATCGACGGCGACCTCGTCCGCCGCGGCCGCCCGAACCTGGTGGGAGCCCTCCTTGCCGAGGCGGGCCAACTGCCGCCGATGGACCAAAGGCCCGACGCCGGCCGTCCGGACAGCGCCCTGCACTGGGCACAAACCGGTGGCATCCTCATGGGCGACATGCTTCTCGCCGCTACCCACCAGGCTTTCGCCCGCGTGGACCTTCCCCACCCGCTGCGCATCCGGCTCCTGGACCTCTTGGAACACACCATCAACGAAACCGTGGCGGGCGAGCAACTGGACGTGGGACTCGGTGACGGCATCATCGCACCGGAGCTCGAAACCATCCTCACCATGTGCGGCTACAAGACGGCAACGTACACCTTTGAGCTGCCGCTGCGGGCAGCGGCGACCCTTGCCGGCGTCGAACCTTCCGTGGAGTCCGCGCTTGCGACGGCGGGACGGCATCTGGGCCTGGCCTTCCAGCTCCAGGACGACTTCCTTTCAACCTTCGGGGATCCGCGCCGGCACGGCAAGGATCCCTTTTCCGACCTCCGCGAAGGCAAGCAAACCGCCATCATCGCCTACGCCCGGAAAACCAGCGCATGGGCGGAGATCGAGCCATGGTTCGGCCGGCCCGATCTCTGCACCCAGGACGGCGAGAATGTCCGCCGCCAGCTCTCCGAATGCGGCGCGGAGACGTTCGTCCAAGGCCATATCGACCAACAGACGCGGGCGTTCCACGACGTCCTCGCCGACACAACCAACCCCATCCCGGACAAGGTCCGCAACGTCCTGCTGGACCTGGCAGCACAGCTTGAAGGACGGCAATCATGAGCGTCGACGTCGACACTTCCTTTACGCAATTCACCCGCACGGCCGAGCGTGCGGCCAACCAGGTGATTTCCGCCTACTCGACCTCCTTTGGGCTGGCCACCCGCCTTCTGGGCCCGCGCCACCGGCAGCACGTACGCAACATTTACGCGTTGGTGCGGGTGGCCGATGAACTCGTGGACGGAGTTACCGCGGAGGCTGGCCTGAGCCGACGGCAGCAGAGCGAAGCGCTCGACCACTTCGTGGACGAAACACACCGTGCGCTGGAGCTTGGCTACAGCAGCGACCTCATCATCCACGCTTTCGCGCAGACAGCCCGCGCGGCAGGCATCGACGCTTCACTGGTGGATCCGTTCTTCGCGTCGATGCGCACGGACCTGGGCGGGCAGGATGCTGCCCCGGCTGGACCTCTGCGTTTCGACTCCGCAGCCCACCAGGGCTACGTCTACGGCTCGGCAGAAGTAGTGGGCCTGATGTGCCTGCGCGTTTTCATGCGGGGCCAAAGAATCGACGACGCCGATGCCGCCGCACTGGAGTACGGCGCGGGAAGGCTCGGGGCCGCCTTCCAAAACATCAACTTCCTCCGAGACCTCTCCGACGACACCGCCCGGCTCGGCAGGAGCTACCTGGGCACGGCGGACCATCTCGAGGACCGGGACCGGATGGAATGGATCAGCACCATCCACGCCCAACTGGCCGATGCCAACGCCGTCATCCCGCTGTTGCCGCATGACGCCCGTGCCGCCGTCAGGAGCGCCCTGGCCCTCTTTGCCGCGCTCACCCGCCGGCTCGAGCGGACATCCATCGCCGAACTCTACGAATCCCGCGTCCGTGTTCCGGACGTCTTCAAAGCCGGCCTGGCTGCCCGCGCAGTCGCCGCCACGTGGTTGGAGCCCCGCGCATGACTTGCAGCACCAGGACCGTAGTAGTGGGCGGCGGCATCGCCGGCCTTGCCACAGCGACCCTCCTCGCCCGCGAAGGACATGAGGTCCAGCTCCTCGAACGGCTCCCCCGTGTCGGAGGCCGCGCAGGCACCCTGGAGAGGGACGGTTTCCGTTTCGATACCGGCCCCTCCTGGTACCTGATGCCCAATGTGTTCGACCATTTCTTCGAATTGCTGGGCACCAGCACCGGAGAACAGCTTGACCTGCGAACGCTGAGCCCCGCCTACCGCGTCTTCAGCGAACCGCACGACGGCGGCTGTCCGGTCCCGCTGACGGTTCCGTTGGGCAGTGACAAGGTCATGGAAACCTTCGAACGCGTGGAGCCCGGCAGTTCCAAGCAGCTGGCAACGTACCTGGCCTCCGCGCGGAACACCTCGGACATGGCGGAGCGGTTCTTCCTCTACAACCCCTTCACCAGGCTGAAGGCCTTGATGCAGCCCGAGGTGGTGCGGAGCCTCCCCGAGCTGGCCAAGTTGCTGGCCATGCCGCTGGAGAAGTTCATCGCAAACCGCTTCCAGGACCCGGTGCTGCGTCAGGTGCTTGGCTATCCTGCGGTCTTCCTGGGGACCAACCCGGCCGATGCTCCCGCCATGTACCACCTGATGAGCGCCTTGGACCTCGGTGACGGCGTCCAATACCCCATGGGTGGTTTCTGGCAGTTGGTGGAACGCCTTGAGGCACTCGCCCTCGAAGCCGGGGTACGCATCCGGACCGAGGCGCAGGTCCTCCAGATCACCACGCGCGAGGCCCCAGCCAAGTCCCGGGAGCGGTTCACCCCGCGCGGACGTTTCCAAAGGCCCGCCCCGCTCCGGGTCCGGAAAACCCGCGAGGTTACCGGCGTCAAGTGGCGCGACAGTGAGGGCGGCGAACACTTCAGCGTCGCGGACATCGTGGTCTCCGGAGCCGACCTGCACCACACGGAAACAAAGCTGCTGGACATCCCGGACCGCAGCTACCCCCGCGCCTGGTGGCAGCGGCGCACCAGCGGGCCGGGAGCTGTCCTGGTGATGCTGGGCGTACGGGGCAACCTCCCTGAATTGCCCCACCACTCGCTGTTCTTCACCCGCGACTGGGAGGCCAACTTCTCGGCCATCTTCGGCAAGCCTTCCCGCGTCCCGGACCCCGCTTCCATCTATGTGTGCAAACCCAGCGCAACAGACCCCGGCGTCGCCCCGAAGGACCACGAGAATCTCTTTGTGCTCGTCCCCATTCCCGCCGATCCCTCGCTGGGCGCCGGCGGAGCAGAAGGGGGCGGAGACGCACTCATCGAGGGCATTGCTGATGCCGCGATTGACCAAATCGCGGACTGGGCGGGCATCCCGGATCTCCGCGAGCGCATCGTGGTCCGGCACACCATAGGGCCCGCCGACTTCGCCAGGGACTACAACTCGTGGCGCGGCGGCATGCTGGGCCCTGCCCACACACTGGGCCAAAGCGCCATGTTCCGGGCCCAGAACGCGTCCAAGAAGGTCAACGGCCTCTACTACGCCGGTGCCACCACGGCTCCCGGCGTCGGTGTCCCCATGTGCCTCATCAGCGCCGAGCTGGTCCTCAAGAGGATCCGCGGCGATCACAGCCCCGGACCAACCCGGGTGCAGCATCCTGCCTGGGTTTCAGGCAAGGTGGGCTGATGGGAGTCATCTATCTGGCATCGCTTCTTGCCGGCATCGTTTGCATGCTGCTGCTGGACCACCGTTTCCGGCTCTTCTTTTGGCATGACGCCAAAGCGGCAACGGTGGTCACCGCCGTCGGGCTGGCGTTCTTCCTGGCCTGGGACATCGCTGGAATCGGGCTGGGGATTTTCCTGCGTGGAGAAAGTGCCATTGCCACCGGCATCCTGCTTGCCCCCGAGCTTCCCCTTGAAGAGCCCGTGTTCCTCCTCTTCCTCATCCTGTGCACCATGGTCCTCTTTACGGGCGCGCGGGAGGTCCTGGCGCGGGCGGCGGACCGGAAAGGGACGGGCGGCGCGTCAGCAGCCGCACGCTCTTCGCACGGAAAGCCGGCGCGCGAACGGGAGAACGCATGACGTACTTGTGGCTCGCCCTCGCCTTCGTGGTTGCTTCCGCGGTGGCAGGAGTCGCGTTTGCCCGGGGTGCCGGCCGCCGGCATTGGCAGGCCACGGGTATCGCCTTCGCCGCTTTGGCCGTGCTCACGGCGGTGTTCGACTCCGTCATGATCGGCATGGAGTTGTTCCACTACGATTCCCAGCACCTGCTTGGCGCAAGCATCGGGCTGGCGCCTGTTGAAGACTTCGCTTATCCGCTGGCCGGCGTGTTGGCTCTTCCCGGCTTGTGGGCCTGGATGACGCGCCGCAGGCGAACACCGGACGGAAGCCACCCCACCACGCCGCACGCCGACGCCAAAGCCGGTTCCACCGACGGGCTCACGGGGCTGCTCCCCCAGGCCTTCGTCGCGTCCCGGCCCATCAGCTGGATCAACACCGCGTACCCGTTCGCCGCGGCCATGCTGCTAACCACCCGCGAGGTCGATTGGGTCCTGATAGTGGGCACGTTCTACTTCCTGGTTCCCTACAACCTGGCCATGTACGGCATCAACGACGTCTTCGACTACGCCTCGGACCTGAAGAATCCACGAAAAGGCGGAATCGAGGGTGCCCTCCTTGCGCCGCGGCTGCACCGGCCCATGCTGTGGCTCGCGGCCGTCACCAACGTCCCGTTCCTGGTGGTCCTCGCTGCCGCAGGCGGCCCGGCCTCGTGGCTGCCGCTGTCGGTGAGCGCCTTCGCGGTGGTTGCCTACTCGGCGGCGGGGCTGAGGTTCAAGGAACGCCCCGTGCTGGATTCCATCACGTCCAGCACGCACTTTGTGAGCCCGGCAGTGGTGGGGCTGGCTATCGCCGGAGCCACGGTCACGCCCGGCTTGGTCATCCTGTTGGCAGCATTCTTTATGTGGGGCATGGCCGCCCACGCGTTCGGCGCCGTGCAGGATATTGAACCGGACCGGCAGGCAGATATCGCTTCGATCGCCACAGTCTTCGGTGCCCGGCGAACCGTGCGTACCGCCGTCGTGCTGTGGCTGCTTGCCGGTCTTGCCATGCTGGCCACCCCCTGGCCCGGGCCGCTGGCGGCCCTGATCGCCATCCCCTACATCGTCAATTGTGCCCGTTGGTGGAACGTGACGGATACGACGGCGGCGCGCACCAATGTGGCGTGGCGGCGGTTCATTTGGCTCAATTACGGCTCGGGTTTCCTGGTGACGCTGATCCTCATCCTCCAGTGGAGCCTCACGTCATGAAGGCTGCGAATCCCCCGCTGCGGCACCCGGTTCACCGTGACCGGCCCCGCCATCCACTGTGTTCTCGTCGTCCACTGTGTCCAGGGCTTGGCGCATATCCCGCAGGAAAGCCGTCACCACGGCAGCTTCCTCCGGGCTCAGCGCGCTGGCCACGTCCATCATGCGGCGGTGCATGCCGCCCAGGGTATGCCGGACTTCCTGGTCCGAAGCCGGAGTGGCCCGGAGGATCAGTGCCCGCCGGTCGGTCGGATGCGGTTCGCGGCGGATGTGGCCGGACTCCACGAGGCGGTCAATCAGGGTGGTCATGGACGCCGAGGTTATCCCGAGCCGCTCGCCCAGATCCTTCGGCTTCATTACGCGGCCGTCGGCCTCGGCCTCGAAGAGGTAACGCAGGGCCAGCAGGTCCTTTTCGCCCATCAGCATGGATGAACGCGTCCGGCGCCGCATGGCTTGCTCGGACACCCTGTAGTCGCGCAGGGCGTTCAGCACGTCCACGGCCTTTTCCTTCTGCACCGGGTCTTTTCCGTACCAATAACCCTTTGCGTGGTGGTCCGCGTCCATCCTGTGTTTCCTTCGATCAGCTTGAAGCTCGTTTCCCTAGCATCTGATACTAAGTCCCTGCACGTGCCGGAAGGAAAGAGGCTGACAGAGTGAATATTTCAGAATCCACCGATTCGACGGCCCGGAATGACCTTGCGCGCCAGGTTTTTGTGACCCTGAGCCTGGTTGTTTGCATTGTTGGTTCCATGATCGGCGTCGGAGTTTTTGGCGGAATTCCCATCGCCCAGGCGGCGGGCGGCGCCCTCAGCGCGGACTCCACGTTGCTTGCGCCGGCCACGCCTGCGTTCTCCATCTGGTCCGTGATCTACACAGGGCTGGTGGCTTACACGGCATGGCAGTGGCTGCCTTCGCAGAAGAGCAATCCACGCCAACGGTCCCTGGGCTGGGTGGTTGCTTGCTCCATGCTGCTGAACGCCGCGTGGATCCTGTCGGTCCAGGCGGGTTGGCTGCCGGTCAGCGTGCTGGTGATCGTTGCCCTGCTTGTGGTTTTGGTGGTCGCTTTCCGGCGCTACATTTCCCGGCGGCCCGCGTCAGTGCCGGAGGCCGTGGTGGTTGACGGAACCCTCGGCCTGTACCTTGGCTGGGCGAGCGTTGCCGTCTGCGCGAACATTGCCGCCGCCCTGAAGGCCGCCGGCTTCTCCGGCTTTGGTTGGCGACCGGAAGTCTGGTCCATCGCCGTGCTGGTGGTGGTGGCCGCCGTCGGAATCGCTGTGGCCGTCAAAGGTGAGGGTCGGCTGGCACTGGCAGCCGCCATCGCGTGGGGGCTGGCTTGGATTACTGTAGGCAGGAGCGCGGACTCTCCCGAGTCCGCACCGACGGCCATAGCTGCAGCCGCAGCCGCAGCCGCCGTCCTGGGAGCCGCGATCATTGTGCGGACCCGTTCCATGACAGCCCTTGCGCGTGTGCGCAGCGGGCAGGAAAGGTAGTTCGCTTGTTAGGTGAGGGGCAGGCTCCTACATTTGGAGCCATGAGTGACCAAGAGAGGTCCGACGACTTCGAGCAACTGGTGGACCTTATCTCCGGCACGGAAGACATCAAGGATTTCCTGGATGGCCTGACCAACTTCTCAGCTGACATGATGAGGCGCGCCACCGGAGTGGACATCGAGTGCGCCGTGACGCTGCGCCGCCGCAAGCGCACAGCGACCATCGGCGGCAACAGCGAACGCGCCATCATCCTTGACCGGATCGAACAACGCCTTGGCGAGGGCCCGTGCGTGGATGCACTGGAATCCGGCGAACCGAAGGTCCTGGAGGACGCGCACAAGGATCCGCGGTGGCCCGTGTACGCGCAGGAGCTGCTCGCCGAAGGCATCACCAGCGCACTGGGCGTGCCCATGGAACTGGGGGACGACTCCAGGGCGGTCCTGAACTTCTTCGCTCCCAGGCCCGGGGTCTTCACCACCAAGGCGATCGCCGACGCGGTCCTCTTCGTCAAGATGTCCAGCAAGGCACTCCACCTTGCCGTCCGGATGGCAGCCTCCAACCAACGCGGCGACGACCTCCAGTCGGCCATGCAGAGCAGGACCGTCATTGACCTTGCGTGCGGCATCATCATGTCGCAGAACCGGTGCTCACACGACGAAGCTTTTTTGATCCTCCGGCGTGCTTCCGGCAACGGGAACCGCAAACTGCGCGACGTCGCCCAGGCAATCGTTGACAGGGTTGCCGGGACGCCGCAGACGAACAGCGCACATTTCGACGAGTAATCAGCAAGGCGAGTAGTCAGTAAGCTGGGTATTATAAACTCGTTTTACGAACTTTTTCGTAATCATTGAATGACATAACTCACATTCTGTAAGCTACTTTTCATAGTCACGCAGCCGGCTTCCTTCGCTCTACGTTTCGGGGAGGTCCGCATGGCCCCCAACACCGTCAAAACCACCTACTCGCATGGCGTAGCGCCGTTCGCGGCCCCCATTGCTCGACGAGGAGCATCAAGGCCGCACGACCTGCCCAACAAACCCGACGCGCTCCTTGGCGCCATCGCGGTCCGCCAACTATTCCGGCGTTGGCCGCTGGTCCCGACGAGGGAATTGGAACGCATCCGCCACGTCCTGGTCCATTGCGACCAATTGGGCTCGGCGGACTCGCACCATCTCTCCGAACCTGCCAAAGCGCTGCTGGAGCTCATCTCATCGGAGCTCGACCGCCGCAGGAACGCCGCGATGGCGGCCCATCCCGCAAGTGGCAGGCCGCGGGCCGCACGCACGGAAACGCCGACTCTCCCCGCAAGGCGGGAGTCGACAGCAAGGCGGGAGTCGACTGCACGGCGGGAGTCGACTGCACGGCGGGAGTCCCCTGCCGCGCGGAAGTCGCCGCCCCGTCAGGAGTCACCGGACCGGCGAGAGGGGAGCGCCGCCTGATGGCAGGACATTTTGAACTGATCGATGCCGCCGGCGGCGACTGTCGCGTACGCCTGGTGGACGCCGACGGCATCGAACTGGCCCTGTCCATGTGCTTCCATGACAAGGACTCCGCAGCCAAGGGGATCTATTCGCTACGGGAAATCGCGGCCAGCGGCCTCATCGAGGACCACACCCGGCCGGCCCCGGCGGGACTGCTACTGCCCCACGATCGGGAGTCCCGCCGTCGGGAATGAACTCGGGAAGATCGACGGCGGCGGCACGGGGACCGCATCCAGCGGTACCGTGACCGTCGTCGTCGTGCCCACCTGGACTTCCTGGTTGCGGACGTTGACCGGCAACGGTTCCTGGCTGTACTCAGGTCCGGGGACCAAGGTCAGCGCGATGGATCCCTGGGACAGTTCCACGGACAACAGGCGCCCTTGGACCTTGAGCCGGAACGCCAGGCCGTCCCATTCCGTGGGCAGGCGCGGATCGAAGCGCAGCACCTCGCCTTGGTCCCGCATGCCCGCGAAACCGCACACCAGCGAACTCCAAATGCCACCGGTCGACGCGATGTGGACGCCGTCGATGGTGTTGCCGTGGGAGTTGTCCAGGTCGATGAAGAGCGCTTCCGTGAAGTGCTTCAGCGCCACGTCGCCGTAACCCACCTCGGCCGCCATGATGCCCTGCACGCAAGCGGACAGGGTGGAGTCGCCCGTAGTGATGGGATCGTAGAAGTCGAACGCCCGCTGCTTCTCCTCAGCGGAGAAGTCCTGCCACTGAAGGAACATGGCCAGGACCGTATCGGCCTGCTTGAGGACCTGGTGGCGGTAGATGACCAACGGGTGGAAGTTCAGCAGGAGCGGGTACTTGGACTTGGGGGTGTTCCAGTCCCAGGGCTCCAGTGTCATGAAGTCGTTGTCCTGGCTGTGGACTTGCAGATGTGGATCGTACGGCAGTGACATGCGTTCCGCGGCCTGCCGCCACACCAGGCGCTCGGTATCGGCAATACCCTCATGCTCGAGCGCCGCTGCCGCACGCAGGTTGAAGCGCGCCATGACGTTTGTGTAGAGGTTGTCATTCACCACGGCCGTGTACTCGTCCGGGCCCGTCACGCCATGGATGTGGAACAAACCGTCCTTGCCGAAGAAGCCCAGCGACGCCCACATGCGGGCCGTCTCGATGAGAAGGTCCGCGCCCACCTCGGCTTCGAAGGCCGCATCCCCGCTGGCCCACTCATAGCGGTTGGCCGCGAAAGCGATGGCGGCGGCAATGTGGAACTGTGCCGTTCCCGCGGCGTAATAGGCGCTGGCTTCCAGTCCGTTGATGGTCCGCCACGGGAAAAGGGCTCCGTCCACGCTTAGCTCCTTGGCCCGGATACGGGCGTCGGGAAGCATGGCATGCCTCGACTCAAGGACTTTCCGGGCCCCGGTCGGGTTGGTGTAGGTGAGGTAGGGCAGGAGGTAGACCTCCTGGTCCCAGAAGTAGTGGCCCTCGTAACCCGAACCGCTGACGCCCTTGGCCGGGATACCTGCCACACCGGCACGCGCCGTGGCCTGGGAGAGCTGGAACAGTGCCCAACGGACTGCCTGCTGGAGTTCAGGTTGTCCGCCGATCGCAACATCCGCGGTGGTCCAGTACGTGTTGTAGTGGGCCTGGCTCTGGGCCAGGATGTCGGAAAACGGCACCAGGTTTGCTTCCGCTTCCGCGGCCAGGCTCTCGCCACGGTCTTCGGCGTCGTCCGCGGAACCGGCCACGACGTAACTGACCGTCTTCTCCAAACGGAACGGCCCGCCGCCGGTAATGGCCAGCACGTAACGCACCGAGGACTCATCCTCGGCCACGACGGTCTCGAACGGCTGCTCGGGCGAGGAAATCCAGTGGTCCACTGCCATGGCCACGCGCTGCCGGGACTCGGAAGTCTCCCACGCCAGGCGCAGCGAGCCATCGGCTCCGTGCAGGTGCAGGGGGAGGAGCACGCGGCCGGCGTGGCGTCCGGAACGCCGGGGATCGTGGACCGAATGGTCCTCCACGGGCTGGTCCTGGCGGTTCACGACGGCGGATGTGATGTCCGCGGACACGTCACGGTCCGCAGTTATGGACAGTTCAAGCCCGAGGCAGCCGCGGGAATCGAACCCCACCGCGCGCCGCTCCACGGTGGTGACCACTGCGCCGGAGCGGCAGGCCCACGTGGTTGATTCCTCGTAGACACCCGTGGAGAAGTCGATGCTCCGGTGGTAGTCCAGCACTGTGGATTCGGACAGGCTCAGGGCTTCGCCGTCGATTGTCACCGTGAAGTTGTTGGCGTCCGGGACATACACGATGCGCTGGCCGGTGCGGGCAAAGCCGTACGCGTTCTCCGCGTGCTTGATGTCCCAAATCTCATGGAACCCGTTGATGAACGTACCCGGGAGTTCGCCGTCCCCGCGCGTGGAGTGCGCGCCGCGCACACCCAAGTGGCCGTTGCCGAGCGCAAAAAGCGTCTCCAGCGTCCCTTCATCACCGGGGACGTGGATGTTTTCCACGAGCTTCCACGGTTCACAGGGGAAGCGCAGCCGGTCGGAGCTGATCAGTGCCATGGGCTGTTGAATTCCTTCGAAAAAGTAGGGTTAGAGAAGATCATCGAGGTCGTCGACCACCAAAGTGGCACCAGCGTCCAGCAGCGTCTGCCGACCCGCCCCGCGGTCCACGCCGATCACCGACATGAAGTTCCCGGCCTTCCCGGCCTGCACTCCGGAGACGGCGTCCTCCACCACGATGCATTCCTCCGTGGGAACACCCAGCAGCGAGGCGGCATAGGTGAAAGTTGCGGGGTCCGGCTTTCCGGGAAGCCCGACGGCGGCGGCAACCTGCCCGTCAACCACCACCTCGAAGTGGTGGTCAAGCCCGGCGGCCTTCAAGACTGCCGGTGCGTTGCGGGAGGACGAAACCACCGCCACCTTCAGGCCCAGTTCCAGTGCTGCATTGATGAATTTGACCGACCCTGGGTAGGGCTCCACGCCGCGCGTATCCACGATCTGGTTGAAGATCGCGTTCTTACGGTTGCCCAGGCCCTGCACGGTCTCATTCGTGGGGGCGTCGTCTGCGGGTCCCTCCGGCAGGGTGATGCCGCGGGAGGTCAGGAAGTCCCTGACGCCGTCGAAGCGCGGCTTCCCGTCAATGTGGTCGAAGTAGTCGCTCTCCCGGTAGCCGTCGGGGTGGCCGGCCTCGGCAAGGTAGCCGTCGAAGAGTTCCTGCCACGCCTGTTCGTGCACCACGGCAGTGGGCGTCAGCACGCCGTCGAGGTCGAAGAGCAGCGCCGAAGCGCCGGTCCAGGCAGTACGAAGTTCAGTCATGTGCGTTTTCCGTTTCAGCGCCGGTGGCGCGTGGTCTTGCGTTCGATGAGCTTGGTGTCGAGGAGGTGGGTTGCAGGTTGGTTGGGGGTATCGGTATTCAAAAGTCGCTCGCAGAGCAGGTTGGCCGCGAAGGCGCCTTGGTCTGCAACGGGCTGGGCCACGGTGCTCAGGCCAAGGAACCAACTCATGGGGTGATCGTCAATGCCAATCACGGACATGTTCTTCGGCACGGAGAAGCCGTGTTCGCGCAACGCCATCAACGCGCCGAACGCCGCCTCGTCGCAGTGGGCGAACACGGCGGTTGGCTTTGCACCCCGTGCAATGAGCTCGGTCATGGCCCGTCGGCCGTCGTCTATGCCGGGAGCACAGGCAACCACCAGGTCCGGGTGGACGGTGAGGTGGTGGTCATCCAAGGCACGGCTGAAACCACGGAACCTCGCTGTTGTTGCCTGTTGTCCGCGTCCTGCCGGCTGTGCCGGAGCGACGTCGCTGAGGACGGGTTCGGTATTCGTGAGAACCGCCAAGTCCCAATGACCCAGCTCCAGCAGGTGTGACGTTGCCTGCCAGGCCGCATGTTCGTCGTCGATTCCAACATTGTCCCACGGAACATTCCGCAGGCCGACGCTGGCCACTGCCAGCCCCGAAGCTTCCAAGGCTTCCACCTCGGAGGGGTCCAGGTCAACATTGAGCAGCAGCACGCCGTCGACTCTTTGCGCCAGTGACTCCAGCCGGCCGAACACCTGCTGTTTCACTGTCTTCTTGTTCCGGAGGCTGATCAGCATGGTGTCATAGCCGCTGTCGCCGAATACTTCTTCTGCTGCTTCCACTGCCTGGGAAAAGAACCAGGTGGTGGCGGTGGGAGCAATGATGGCTACGGATCCTGTGCTGCCGCCGGCCAGCCGCGAAGCAGCGGCCGAGGCCTTGAATCCGAGCTTGCTGGCGGCTTCCGCCACCTGCCGTTGGGCCTTCTCCGAAACGTTGGGGAGATTCCGGAGTGCCCGGGAGACGGTGCAGATGGACAGTCCGGAGAGGACTGCCACGTCCTGTATGGTCACCCTGTGAGTCCTAACCATGCAACACGGCCTCAACCCTTTCCATGCTTGAGCAACATTTTGCGGGGCGGCGCCGCCGGCCACCGCAGCCAAAAGTGTAAGCGCTTACAATTTTGTCATTCAACACTGTGTGGTCGAACATTGTATTGTGACGCGAATCTCACGGAAAGCTTGATTCGACGGCGCGGGTGACGTCTAATCCCCCGGCCCACCTACCCCCCTCCCCCTCCCAACTAGGTCGCATTTGTGCGCGTTTTGAGCGCTTGTCATGTCTCATGACCTTGTAGACACTTCATGTCTCATGACTTCGTGGACGGTTGTTGTCTCACGACTGTGTGGACACTTCGTCTTGGGACTTTGTTTGTCGGCCTCTGCGGGGCGGGTACTTTGTTCGTTTCTTGCGGGTGCCTTGTGGGTCTGCGACGACTCCTGAGGGTTTTCCGTTGCCGACGTAGGTGGTTCCGTGCGGAGGTCTGGGGTGAGTGATGATCTCGGTGCCTTGTGCTCCGAAGAACATGATGGTGGTGTCGTCGTAGATGATGTGCACGGTGGTGCCGGTGTGTTCTTTGCCCATTTTGAAGTGGGTTCCTAGGATCGTCACGGACCCGTTCCGGTTCACTGTTCGGTGCGCGCTTTGCCTGTCCGTTGCGGGCGTGACTTGCTCAGGAACGGTTGGCGGGGGCGTTTTCGGGGTGGCGTTCCAGGCCTCATAGGGCGTCGTTCCCGCGGGTAGGCCTTGATGTTCGCGTTCGTTGTTGTAGTAGAGATCGAAAGCGTCGACCTGCAGTTGCAGGGCAGCCATTGAAGGGGCCGGGAGTTGCCTGTGCAGGTATCGGTGCAGGGTTTGGTGGAAGCGTTCGTTCTTGCCTTGGGTGGTGGGTTTGTAGGGTTTGCCCGTTATCGGTTCGATGCCTTTGGCTTTGAGGAACTCCACGAGGGCCCCGGTGCGGCCGCGGCGGGTGGGATTCAGTGCCGAGCCGTTGTCGGAAAGGAACTTCTGCGGTGCTCCGTGGCGTTCGATGGCCTGGGTAACGACGGCGATTGCGGCGGCGCTGGTTTCGCCGGGTGCGACCAGGGACGCCAGCGCCAAACGCGAATGATCATCGATGAGTTGGAAGATGGCTACCTTCTTGCCGCTGGCGAGCTGCCATTCGGTCGAGTCGATTTGCCAGCACGCGTTGGGTTGCGGATAGACGAACCTTTTGTAGGCGCTTCGAGGCTTCTTCCGCGGTTCGGGCATCACGACACCGGCCCGGGAAAAGATCCTGGCCACGGTGGCACGCGAGGGCGGTGTGAAGCCTTGTCGTGAGAGCTTCGCGATGACAGAAAGCGGACCGTGGTCCTGCCCGCTCTCCTGCAGTTCCGCCCGGGTACCGAGCAGCAACTCGATCATCGCCTGTGGGGTCAGGGCCGGCATGGTTCTTGGAATCGTGGGCTTTTTCTCCAATGCCTTCACCGGCCCCACCTCGGCAGCCGCCGCCCGGACCCGGTAGAACCAGGCCCGGGAGACATTGTGCTTCCTGCAGAACGCAGTAACCGCGCCTCTGGGCGAATCCTCGGACCACGTTGCCACAGCATGCCGGATCTTGATGTCCGGTTGGGGTTTGCTCATGCATAGCAGCAAACCCGCAAGCTAAGTGTCCACGATGTCCTGAGACAGAGTGTCTACGAAGTCATGAGACAGAACTGTCTATTAAGTCATGAGACTCCACACGCGTTTTGAGCGCTCAAAACGCGCACAAATGCGACCTAGTTGGGCCGGTTTAGCGGGGGCCGAGGACGTAATACCGCAGGAAGGCGCCCACATCCACCAATTCAGCGGGCTCGATCCTGTGCCCCATCCCGGGATACGTCCGGGCCGTAAGGGCGGTGTTGGCGTTGAGCCAGCCGTCGGTATGTTCGATCGCTTCGTCATTGATCACGGGGTCGGCCTTGTCCCTGCCCCAGAAGAAGGGCGGCGGGGCGTCGAAGGACTCGCTGAGGGCCAGGAGGTCGTTGTCCAGCACGAAACCGGACAGCCCAACCGTAGCCACGAATTGCTCCGGCTTCAGGCGCAGGAGCGTGCTGGCCATGGCCATGCCTTGGGAATACCCCAGGAGGCTGACGCTGCTGTGGTTGTTCCGGACGGTGTTGATCCAGTCGAACACCCTGTTGGTGGAGGAGATAACGTCCGCGAAGTCATTGGTAAGGAAGTAGTCCAGCAGGAACCATCCGTAGTGGTCGCCAATGACTTTGGGTCCGCGCAAGGCAACGCAGGTGAACTCTTGCGGCAGGTGCGGGAAGAGTGCCGCCATCCGTTCCTCGCTGGTGCCGTAACCGTGCAGCATCACCAACAACGGCGTACCCGCGCGCTCGTTTTCCGGCTTCGACCAAACCACTGAATCCATGGGCATGAGCCTAGTAGACTGACCGCATGACTCCGCAGGAACTGGCCAACCTGGCCCACTTGCGGCGGGCCCGCGACTTCATCGATCGCGAGTACGCGCGGCCGTTGGACGTTCCCACCATGGCAGCCGGCGCCCTCATGTCGCCGGCCCACTTCTCGCGCCAGTTCAAGGCCGCCTATGGTGAATCGCCGTACAACTACCTCATGACCCGGCGCATTGAGCGGGCCATGGCGCTCCTCCGCGCCGGTGCCACCGTCACCGACGCCTGCATGGAGGTGGGCTGTACGTCCCTTGGTTCCTTCAGCTCGCGTTTCACGGAAATCGTGGGAATGCCGCCCAGCGAGTACCGCGCGCTGGAACACGAGGCCGTGAAAGCCATGCCAAACTGCATCGCAAAGCAGCACACACGCCCGGCCAGGAACCCGCCTGCAGCAGCCCTCAAAAGCTGAGCAGGATCGAAGAAGCACGGCGTTCACCGCTGCAATAGCGTGGGCCTCATGAACATTTCCCTGAAGTACGCACATGTAACTGTCACTGATATCGACGAGTCCCTGGCGTTCTACCGTGACGCGCTGGGCCTGCAGGTGAGGAACGACGTCGGCTCCGACGGGCAGCGCTGGGTGACCCTTGGCAGCGACGCGCAGCCCGACTTGGAACTGGTCCTCTCGCCCCCGCATGCCGGCCGCTCCCAGGCCGACGGCGATGCCATCCAGGAACTCCTCACCAAGGGCGTCATGCCCATGCTGGTCTTCACCACCGATGACCTCGATGGCACGTTCGAGAAGCTCCGCGCATCCGGCGCGGAAGTCCTGCAGGAGCCCATCGACCAGCCGTGGGGTCCCCGCGACTGCGCGTTCCGCGACCCCTCTGGGAATCTGATCCGCTTTAACCAGGGCTAGGGATCCGCTTCCGCCGGGGCATCCGGTGGAGGCCGTCGGTCACCCGGTGAGGAGGCCGGCGTCGGGCACTCCGTACCGGTGCGTGGAATCAATGGCCTCCGTGACGACGTCCGCCAGCCGCATCCCCCGGCCGTAGGCCTTTCGCTGGAGCCGCTCGCCCGTTCCGCGCCGGAGTATCGCCGACACTCCGGCGCGCGCGGGTTCGAGGTCGCCCGCGTCCGCGAGCGCCTCGTGGACGTGCGCCAGCAGCGCTTCGAGCACTTCGGCTGCCGGGTACGGACGCAGTTCCGCAGGATGCAGCAAATGGTTTTCAACCCCAAAGCGGCTGGAGCGCCAGTTGGCCATGCGCAGCACGCTGGTGAGAACGCCCGACGGCGGAACCCCCTCGCGCCATTGCCTCGCCGACGTCTCTACCAAGGCCCGCGCAAGGACAGCAATGGTCAGGGCATCCTCGGCGTAAAGGCACACGTCGGCGATCCGCAGCTCGACAGTCGGGTGTCCGCGCGAAAGCCGCGCGTCGAAGTAGATCATGCCCTCATCCAGAGGCACGCCCGTCTTGAGCAGCTCCTCCAGCACGGACCTGTAACCATGCTCGGAACCGAAGACGTCCATGGGGCCGGCAGTTGGCCACCTGTTCCAGATCTGGGTCCGGTAGCTGGCAAACCCAGTATCGACGCCCATCCAGAACGGGGAGTTGGCGCTGAGGGCGAGCAGCACGGGCAACCAGTGCCGCATGCGGTCAAGGACAGCTACGCCTTCTTCGGGGTTTTCGATGGCAACATGCACGTGGAAGCCGCAGGTGAGCTGCTCCCTGGAGACCAGCCCGAACTCCGTTCCCATGGTGGCGTACCGCTGGTTTCCCAGGGTGGGCGTCGCATGGAATACCGGCGGCGTTGCCAGCGCCGCAACGCGGGCGCCCAGGGTCCGGGCGGCAGAATCCGCGAGCGCCCGGCCAAGGTGGATCTCCTCGCGCAACTGAACGGCCGAGGTACAGGGGCGGGAGTTCACCTCAATCTGTTCCTGTTTGAACTCCGATTTGAGCGAGGGCCCGTCATCCGGTCCTGTGGTCTCGAGGATTCCGTTGGCAAGGGCCAGCGGAATCCCGTCCACAGGATCGGCAATGAGCAACTCTTCCTCTACGCCGAACGTACGCATGGCCACCCCTCCCCACCGGATACGTCTATAGAGCCGGCCTCATCCGACGTGCGGAACCTCCGTTTGGAAGCCGCAGCGGCAGTGCAGCACCTGGGTTTGCAGGTACACCTCCAACAAGCTTGGCCCGCCCGGATCGTCAGTGTTCCGGGGCGCCTCGATGAATTGTTCGGCCGGGCGGCCCAAGGTCATGGGCTCACCGCAATGGGTGCAGCTGTACCAGAGACCTGTTGCGGTGGAAGAGAGGAATTCCGCCTGGATGTGGGGCGCGAGCTCCGCCAAACGGACAGCGTGGGCGTAGAACGTATCGCATTCGCTGCAGGTGTAGCTGACTTCAACAATTTCGGACTGGTTCGGCGCGGCTTCAACCACGGTTTCAACAAAGATGTAGGAATCGGTATCGCAGACGGTGCACCAGGGACGGGATCCGGTGTCTCCGATCGCGGGTGTCGCCCCGGTAGAGCGTTTCGGGGCGGGAAGCGGGGAACCAAGCGTCATTGCCATTCTCCTTTATTGCAAGCACCACCGGGGCCGGTGGTTTCCGACAACCGTCCCTTGCGGGACGCACTGAACAGCGTCGGGTGAAGCGATTGCTCCTGTAGGAGCTGCATGTGAAATGGCGGCGAATGCTAACGAAGGATTGCGCCGCACTGCGGACCATCATCGCGGATGGTCCAAGTCATGAGGCTCCAGGGGCTGGTGGCTTAACCCACCTATGAATTTAGTTCAACAGTGCGCGGCCTCACAAGGGATGGCGTCCGGAGTCCCCAGGTGCTAAGGCTCAAAGTGCGACACAGGGGCGGCACCAGCTACCGATTTGATGAGCGACTCGGCGATGTCGCGCAGCTTCTGATTCCGCCCGTTCGACGCCTTCTTGAGAATCTCGAAGGCCTCTTCCTGGCTGCAACGGTTTTGACCCATGATGATTCCGCACGCGAGGTCGATCGCCGTTCTCGAAGACATCGCCTCGCGGAGGTCCTCCGCATGCTGCTGCCTGGTCCCGATTCGAACGGCCAGACGCAAAGCCTTTTCGGCCTGGCTGCCGTAAAGATCACAGCCCCGGATGATGGAGTCCGTGAAGATCCGGGCCTTGGGAGCGAAGAAGTTCAGGGCAGCCGTAGCACCCTCGTCCAGTTCAAGCGGAACGCAAAGGGCTGAGAGGTGACCTCGTTGGGCGATGACCGAGCAGTAATCTGCCCAGCGTTCTTCTGTTGAAGTGTCGTGGACAATCACGGTCTTGCGCTCCCGCATGGCGTGCAGGCAGGGACCGTCACCGTATGCCTGCTGGACCTCGTCGATGAGGCGCGCCTCAGGGCTGCTTCCGGCGACGGTCAGGGCTTTGCGGCGTCGGCTCAGGGTCACCCCGCACAGAACTTCGACGCCAACCTCAGCCGAAACCGCCCCGGAGGAAAAGACCGCGAGTTCATTGAGGAACCCGTTCACGTCTTCGCTGTCGATCACCAGGTCCTGCAAGTGTTCGGCGACGGGGACGCCCGCTTCGCCACCTAGGAAGCCGGCTTCATCCGGAGCCGCAACATTGTTGGAAGACACCGCTCCATGCTGCATTTCATCCATGCTCCCATAGTAGGAGTGTCCGGTTCCGTGAGGTTAGGTGTTGGCAAAATCCTTGCATCTGCTGTGCGCCTATGTGCACAATCTAGCTACAGTCCGCGTTGACGGACCCGGCTTCACAGCTCATGCAGACGGGCGCCCAGCATCACTGTGCAAAGGTGCGTCCCATGCCCGCCCAGCCGGCTTCGAGAGTTCCCGACGAAGCGCATCAGCCCCCTGACGAGCCCCTGTGGTGTTCCCGGTGCGATTCCGACCAGTTCCTGCAGGTCAACTCGATCCAGTCGCACTACCCGCCCGCGCCCAACATGGTGAATGTCAGCTACGAATGCGCTGCATGCCGCTACATCTACTCTCAGCTGGCCAGTGTCCAAAAGGTAGCCATCATCGTCAACCGCCCGGGCTCACCTCAGGGCATGTTGAAGTTCGGCGGCCAGTACCTCCACTGCGGGGAGCCCATGAAAACGCGCAGTTGCGAGCTTCGACGCATCGAGGCGACCTTGGCCCTGGGAAAGGGCCAGCCCCAGTCTTACGAGGTCCACCTCAACACACGCATCCTTGGGTGCAAATGTGGCTTCCGGATGGAGATTCCGGACTAAACCGGTCAAAAGGGAAGAGTGACATGCAAACAGAGAAGCGCAGGACAGAGCCACGGGTTGCCAGCTCCGAACCCCGGTCAGGGCTCAAGCACAAGCTGCCGGATCCGCCCGATCCGGACAACCTCCCCATCGACTATCTTGGAGCCGGCTGGGATTCCAGCAGCTTCCCCTCAGCGACACCCCGGACATTGCGGCCGCAGCACTATGTCCGTGGCCGGAGCACCAAGCCATGAGTGAAGCGCACGGAGAGGGTACTGCTGCGCGGAGTCCCGGACCGGAAGACCCACCCGTGCCAACGCGGGAGCCAAGTCCCACTCCTGAGCCCGTTCCCCTCCCCGAGCCCGGCCCTCCGCCGGTTCCTGAGCCGACGCCGGAACGGGAACCCGGGGATTCGCCGCCGGAGTAGCCAAAGAAACGAGGTCACAACCGGCCGGGTTTGCCCGGTCGGCTGAGATGACCATTCAGAACAACCCATGGACCGGATCCTGGTAAATCCCCCAGTCAGGATCCCAAAGAGGGCATGTCGCACTACAGGGAGTGCGACATGCCCTTGCTGCGTTCCCACACATTCCCACCTGCTCCCACCTACAGATCTGTGTTTATGTGGCTTTACCCTTGACGAACCCACATAAACAAAGATAGAGTCAAGCAATTCCACATTAGTTGTGACAGTCATCACGGCAGTGGAACCAACGAATCAACCGACTCGAAGCTTTACGCAATGGAGGGTAAGTGTTCGCCGAAGAGCGCCAGCAACTGATCTCCGCACTCGTTACAGAGCGTGGACGGGTGAGCGTCACTGAGCTGGCGGACCGATTCAGCATCACCACCGAAACCGTCCGGCGCGACCTGGCGGCACTGGAAGTTTCAGGCAACCTCAGGCGCGTCCACGGCGGGGCAGTCCCGTCCGACAAGTTGAGCACGCGCGAAGAAAGCATTCAGGAACGCGCCATCAAGCGCAAGGCGGAAAAGCTGCGCATTGCCGCTGCGGCGTTGGCCATGATCCCGGACTTTTCCTCGGGCAGCGTCCTTTTGGATGCAGGGTCCACCACGGAAACCCTGGCGGACCTGCTGGCCCAGCAGCCCGCGGCGAACGGTTCGGACGAGCTTGTAGTCATTACGAACGCCATGCCCATCGCCGGCAAACTCTCCACCGTCGCCGGAATCTCCCTGCAGGTTCTTGGCGGTCGGGTCCGCGGCCTGACGCAGGCCGCCGTCGGGCAGTCCACCGTGGAGGCCGCCCTCCGCCTCCGCCCTGACATTGCCTTCATCGGCACCAACGGCCTCCACGCCGGGTTCGGTCTCAGCACCCCCGACCCGGAGGAGGCCGCCGTCAAGGCCGCCTTCGTGACCTCGGCCCGCCGCGTGGTAGCCCTCGCCGACTCTTCCAAGCTGGACACGGAGACCCTGGTCCAGTTCGCCACCCTGAAGGATGTGGACACGTTGATAACTGACAACGAACCCCCTGCCGATCTTGCAGCTGCCCTGGCAGAAGCCGGCGTTGACGTGGTGGTCGCATGATCGTCACCTTTACGGCGAATCCGAGCCTGGACCGCACCGTGGAACTTCCCGCGGCACTTGCCCGGGGCGAGGTACAGCGCGCCCTCCACGTCCACCAGGAATCCGGCGGCAAAGGCGTGAACGTTTCCCGCGCCCTGGTGGCATCGGGACTTGAAACGGTGGCCGTTCTTCCCGGCGCCGATGCGGATCCCGTCCTTGCCGGACTTCACGACGCAAAAGTTCCGTTTGCGGCCTTGCCCATCGGCCAGGCGCTGCGCAGCAACGTCACGCTCACCGAGCCGGACGGCGTCACCACAAAGATCAACGAGCCCGGCCCGGAGTTGAGCGACGAACAGCAGGAGGCCCTGATCGGGTTGCTGCTGGACCGCTCCCGTGGCGCCAGCTGGGTGGTCCTCGCCGGTTCGCTCCCACCAGGAGTGCCGGCCGATTACTACGCCACAATTGCACGGCGGCTTCGCTCCCGCGCCGATGGCACGGAAGCTCCCGGCATCGCCATCGACTCCTCAGGAGCGCCGCTGGCGGCTGCCGTGAAAGCCGACGCTGCAGGAAAGCCGGACCTCCTCAAGCCCAACGCCGAGGAACTTGCGGAACTCGCAGCCGCAGCAGGCTTCGCAAGTGTCTCCACGGCTGAGGAACTCGAAGCGGACCCGGCCAAGGCGGCACAAGCAGCCGCCGCCGTCGTCGAAAGCGGTGTGGGCGCTGTCCTCGCAACGCTTGGGTCCAAGGGCGCCGTCCTTGTGACCGCAGAGGGTGCGTGGCTGGCCACGCACCCGCCCATCCAAGCAGTCAGCACAGTAGGTGCCGGCGATTCGTCCCTTGCCGGCTACCTGCTGGCTGCAACCCAAGGCCGTTCCCCGCAGGACTGCCTTCGTCAAGCCGTGGCACATGGTGCCGCTGCCGCATCGCTGCCGGGCTCCACTGTCCCGGCAGTCCACCAGACAACCCCAGACGCCGTAACCATCACGGCCCTCCAGAAGGACTAACAGTGACCCAGCTGATCACACCCCAATTGGTCACCCTCGACCAGAACCTGGGCGACTCCCCCGCCGACGTCATCCGCGTCCTGGCCGGCAAGGTTGCCGCCTCCGGCCGGGCTTCCGAAGTGGAGGGCCTCTTTGCCGACGCCTTTGCCCGCGAGCAGAAGACTGCCACCGGCGTACCCGGCGGGATTGCCATCCCGCATTGCCGTTCGGCCGCTGTCACCGAGCCCGCCCTGGCCATGGCACGCCTGGCCCACAAAGTGGACTTCGGCGCCAAGGACGGCCCTGCGGACTTGATCTTCTTCATCGCAGCCCCGGACGGCGCGGACCAGGAGCACCTGAAGCTTCTCTCCAAGCTCGCCCGTTCCCTCATCAAGAAGGACTTCACGGCCGCACTGCGTGCTGCCTCCTCTGAGCAGGAGATCGTTGAGCTCGTTGACGGCGCCCTTGCTGACAAGCCGGCCGCGCACGCTGCTCCGGCACCTGCTGCAGCGGCCGCACCTGCCGCCGCTGAAAGCACGACGGCGGCTACCGGACCCAAGCGCCTCGTGGCCGTCACCGCCTGCCCCACCGGAATTGCGCACACGTACATGGCAGCCGACTCGCTGGTTGCCGCCGCACAGGAGGCCGGCGTAGACCTGCAGGTGGAGACCCAGGGTTCCTCCGGCGCCAAACCGCTGGACCCGGCGGTGATTGCCGCGGCAGACGCGGTGATCTTCGCCGTCGACGTCGACGTTCGCGGCAAGGAGCGCTTCGCCGGCAAGCCGGTCATCAACGCGCCAGTCAAGCGTGGCATCGACGAGCCCGCCAAGATGGTGCAGGAAGCCCTCGCGGCCGCCGACGATCCGCACGCACGCCGCGTCCCCCACTTCGGTGCGGAGGAGCAGGCCGAGCGCGAAGCCGAAGAAAAGGGTGAGCACATCGGGCAGAAGCTCAAGCGTGCCCTCTTGACCGGTGTCTCCTACATGATCCCGTTCGTCGCAGGCGGCGGCCTTTTGATCGCCCTTGGGTTCCTGCTGGGCGGCTACGACATCACGGCCGTGGCGGACAAGGTGGTGCTGGAGAACAACCTCGGCAACCTGCCCGAAGGCGGCCTGGCCATCTACCTCGGCGCAGTGGCATTCAAGATCGGTGCCCTTTCCATTGGCTTCCTGGTGCCGGCGCTGGCCGGTTACATTGCCTACGGCATCGCCGACCGTCCCGGCATCGCACCCGGCTTCACGGCCGGTGCCGTGGCCGGATTCATGGGCGCAGGGTTCCTCGGCGGCTTGGTGGGCGGCCTCCTGGCGGGCGTCGTGGCGCACTGGATCGGCACGTGGCAGGTGCCCCGCTGGCTCCGTGGGCTCATGCCTGTGGTCATCATTCCGTTGCTCGGATCGATCGTCGCTTCCGGCCTGATGTTCCTTGTGCTGGGCGGCCCCATCAAGAACCTGACGGACGGCTTGAACGCATGGCTTTCCGGCATGACCGGCGCGTCGGCAGTGGTCCTTGGCATCATCCTCGGCCTCATGATGTGCTTCGATCTTGGCGGCCCCGTCAACAAGGTGGCCTACTCCTTCGCAGTTGCCGGACTGGGTGCGGGCGCAGTTGCCAACCAGGCTCCGTGGCAGATCATGGCAACCGTGATGGCTGCCGGCATGGTTCCGCCGCTGGCAATGGCACTCGCCACCCTGATCGACAAGAAGCGTTTCAGCCTCGCCGAGCGTGAGAACGGCAAGGCGGCGTGGCTGCTGGGTGCCTCGTTCATCTCCGAAGGCGCCATCCCCTTCGCGGCCGCCGACCCGCTCCGCGTCATCCCCGCCAGCATGGTGGGCGGCGCACTGACCGGCGCCCTGTGCATGGCAACCGGAGTGACGTCCCAGGCTCCGCACGGCGGAATCTTCGTCTTCTTCGCCATCGGAAACCTGCCGATGTTCGTCATCTCGATTCTGGCAGGCACCGTGGTTTCGGCCCTCATCGTGGTGGCCCTCAAGCGCTGGGCCGTTCGCAAGCCAGCCGCGGCCGAGGCCGAAGCAGTTCCCGCAACCGTCTAAACGTCCCCAAACCACCAAGGAGTAAGAAATGACCGAACGTACCGCCACCATTGCCAGCCGTGTGGGCCTCCACGCCCGCCCTGCGGCCATCTTCGCCGAGGCTGCCGGCGAGCTCGACCTTGAGGTGACCATCGCCCGCCAGGGAGAGCCTGCCGACGAAGCCATGGACGCTGCCAGCATCCTTTCGCTCATGAGCCTTGGTGCCGAGCACGGTGACGTGGTGGTTCTTCGCGCAGAGGGCGAGGGTGCAGATGCTGCCTTGGAGAACCTCGTGAAGATCCTCGAAACGGACCACGACGCCTAAGCACACCTCCTGACCAGGAAGCCTGGCCGTACCCGGAAGGGTGCTGCCAGGCTTCTTTCTTGTCTACAGCGGCAGTCAGTCAGGTTTGCTTTGCGATGAGGAACTCGGCAATGGAGGGCTCGGTGGGCTTCACGTCCATGAGTTCGCCGGACAGATATGCCTCCACGATCCGCGGGTCCACGTACGACGTACGAGCCACGGTGGGCGTGTTGCCCAGCAACTCGGCCGCCTCCTTCATGGCCCTCACCAATGCCTGCGGACGGGTCATGGTGCCTTCCGTTTTCAAGAGGCATAGCGCCGCTGCTGCGGTCCCCTTCCACGTGCGGAAGTCCTTGGAACTGTAGGCCTCCCCCGCGATGCTGCGGAGGTACTCGTTGACCATGGAGCCATCCAAGGGAACCCACGAGCCGTTGGCCTTGTAAGCCAACAGCCGCTCCTTGCCCGGCCTGCGTGAGAGTGGCTCAAGGAAAGCGGCCAACGCCGGATCATTGATGGAGGTGTCCCACCATTGGCCGCTCTTGCCGGGAAACTTCAGGCCGACGGCGTTTTCCTTGACGCGCGCGTGGCGGCACCGCAGGGTTGTCAGTCCGTAGGACCCGTTCTGCTTCATGTAGCTTTCAGATCCGATCCTCAATGCTCCAAGGTCCATGAGCCGGACAGCGGCCGCCAGGGTTTGCTGCCTGGGATCGGAAGTGTCTTTCAAGTGCAACGTCACGGCGCGGCGGATGGACGGGAAAGCAGAGCCCAGTTCGGCTGCGCGTTGGAACTTCTCGTTGTCCTTACGCTCCCGCCACCGGGGGTGGTAGATGTACTGGCTCCGCCCGGCCGCGTCCACCCCGGTGGCCTGGATATGGGCGTTTTCGTACGGGCTGATCCAGACGTCGGTCCATGCAGGAGGGATCGCCAGCGCATTGATGCGCTGGCGATCCTCTTTGTCCAGCAATGTCCCGTCGGGATGCCGGTAGCTGAACCCTTTACCGGAGCGGCGCCGCACGATGCCCGGCTTGGAAAGATCACTCCGCCGTAGCCTGACCATGGTTGCTCCGCCTGTCCGGTTGGGCCGCGTTGATGCTTTGTCGTTTATGCTTCGTCCGGGTCCGTCACGCTGGCGTTGGCGCCCATGATTTCGGCGTTGATCATCCAGACCAGCTGCTCAAGGCGGGCGATGAACTCGTGGAGGAGGTCCGCCGTCGTGGGGTCTTCCTCATCCACTTCGTCGTGTACGTCGCGCATGGTCTGGACTGCCCGTTCCACGCGTTCGGTAACCAGTTTGACGGCGTCCTTGGTGTTGACCAGGCCGCCGGGGAATTCCTCCAGGCGGGTGCCCTTGGCGATTGTGGAGCTACGGCCGTCCGGCAGGGCGTGCAGGGCACGCATGCGCTCGGCGGTGTCGTCGGCGAACTGGCGGGTGGCGAGGACCAACTCGTCCAGCTGGAGGTGCAGGTCCCTGAAGTTGGGCCCCACGATATTCCAGTGGGCCTGCTTGCCCTGGAGCTGGAGTTCGATGAGGTCTGTCAGGACGACCTGAAGGTTGTCTGCGAGCTGCTGTGACGCTTTCATGTGTTCCTCTCTTTGACGGCCATTGAACGACAAACCGACACCGCCAACCGCTCTGCGGAAAATCGGTCAATCATCAGGTGACGACTTCCATAAGACTTTCATAAGGATGCTTAGTAGTACAATGGAGAGTGTCGCTGTTCACAACTGGCGAACTTCGCACCAGCGAGGATCGGTTTTCGACGGCGGCACTGGCACCTTGGGAGCTGGAGGGGTTTTCAGGTACCGGCATAACTCAATCGAAGTAACAGGAAATGCATAGTCAGGAACCCGGTAAATTTCATTCCGGGTTCACGCAGAAAGGAATGTGCTGACCATGAACACGCTTCTGATCATTGCTGGTGTTGTGGCAATTGTTTTTCTTCTGGTGGGCGGTTTCTCCTCAGCCCTCAACTGGCTCCTCTGGGTGGGCATCGTCCTCCTGGTAGTCGCAGCCATCGGGTGGCTTCTCAGCTTCATGTCCGGACGCAGGGGCCACACCGTTTAGGCGTACGCCACCATCAATCCACGCCGGCGCAGGATGCCGGAAAGCCTTGAACATCCGTCTACCGCGAGGGCTGTTCCAGCAGCAGCGCAGCTGACTGCAGGGGCAGTCCTCCGGCGCACTATACCCGCTGGAGGTGCCTGAATGGCAGAGTCCGATCCGGTCGCCCGCACCGGGAGGAATGAATCCACAGAGGAGCGGATGGACCGCAACTGGATGGAACTGATCCAGGAACTGCGCGTCCTGCAGACAGGCGTGCAGATCCTGGGCGGCTTCCTCCTGACGCTGCCGTTCCAGGAGCGCTTCGAGGAACTCGACGAGTGGCAGGTCACTCTCTATCTCTGCAACGTCCTCGTTGCTGCACTGACCACCATCCTCATAGTGATGCCCGTCAGTGTGCATCGGCGTCTCTTCCGCAGGGGCCTGAAGGCCGCCCTCGTGTCCAATGCGGATCTGGTGACCAAACTTGCCCTGGGCGGCGTGGCCCTGCTGATCGTGGGCTCGGCCGCGCTGGTTTTCGATGTGACAATAGGGCGCACCGCAGGCCTGGTCACCGGCGGGACCATTATTTTGATTGTCCTGGTCATCGTTGTGGGAATGCCTTTCTGGATTCTTCGACGCGCCGTGCACAACAACAACGGGAACTCCCCTCAGGAGTGAGTCATGCTCAAACCGACCAAGCACTCCGAACCGTCAACCGACCTCCGTCCCAATCGGAATTGGCTGAAGGACCACGGCCTGCTGCTTGCCAACGCGGGCCTGTTCGTCGCATTCCTGGGCGGCATGATCATCTCCGGGGCGAAGACTTACAGCGAAGAGCAGCAAACCCACGGAGGATCCCCGGTAGGCATCCTTGAATACATCACCACCGGCGACTTCGTTGAGGCCGTCTTTGAAAACTGGGAGTCCGAGTTCCTGCAGATGGCCATGTACGTGGTCCTCACGGTCTTCCTGTTCCAACGGGGTTCCTCGGAATCAAAGCCCGTGGACAAGGCTGCTCCCCAGGATGAAGATCCCAGGGACGCTGGAAAGTCAGCCAAAACCCCGTGGCCTGTGCGCCGGGGTGGCTGGGTACTGAAGATCTATGAGCACTCCCTGTCGGCGCTTCTTGGCATCCTGTTCCTGGCTTCCTTCACGCTGCATGCCATCGGCGGCACGTCCGCCTATAACGAAGAACAACTCAGCCATGGCCAAGCCACTGTATCCGTCTGGGAGTACCTCGGCTCCAGCCAGTTCTGGTTCGAGTCATTCCAGAACTGGCAAAGCGAATTCCTGGCCGTGGCCGTACTGGTGGGAGCTTCCGCCTACCTCCGCGAACGTGGCTCTCCCGAATCCAAACCCGTTGCCGAACCGCACTACGAAACGGGTGCCTGACAAACGCAGTCGCCTGACAAACGCAGTCGCCTGACAAACGCAGTCGCGCCCAAAGAAAGGATCAGCATCATGCCGGAAAAGAAGAATCCAAGCCTGAAGGATCCGGAGCTTTACGAAGAACTCCGCGATGACGGGGCTTCCAAGGAAAAGGCCGCGCGGATTTCCAATGCCGCTGCCGCCAAGGGACGGAAGGAAGTGGGACGCAAGGGCGGGAAGTCCGGCGACTACGACGATTGGACCGTGGACAAACTCAAGTCCCGCGCCAAGGAACTCGGATTGAAAGGGTATTCGGACAAGAAGAAGTCCGAACTCATTTCAATGCTCCGGAATCACTGACCCCAACCCATGTAAGTAGCAGTAGATGCCTTTTTGGGCGTTCAAAACGGCATCTACTGCGACCTGGTTGGGAGAGGCCGGGGATAACGACGTCGGATCACGCCTTTTTCTTGGCACGCGCCTTTGGCTTACTGGCAGTTGTGGTCGATTTGCTGGTTTTGCTTGCGGCAGCCTCGTCGTCGGACGCTTTTTCCTTGCCGCGCTTTTTGTCCAGGCTCCGCTTCAGCGCTTCCATCAGGTCGATGACGTCGCCGCCCTCGGCTTCGCCTTCCGTGGCACCGAAGGTGGCCTCCGTATCCAACGCCTCACCCTTTTCAAGCTTGGCCTCAATCAACGTTCGGAGCTGGACCTGGTAGTCGTCGGTGTATTCGTCGGGGTCGAAATCGTGCGCCATGGATTCAACAAGCGCGGAAGACATCTCCAATTCCTTGTCCGAAATCTTGATATCGGTTTCAAGGGAGGGGAACTTGGCTTCCCTGACCTCATCTCCCCACAGCAGCGCCTGCAGCAACAGGACGTCGCCACGCACACGCAGTGCTCCCAACCGCGTCTTCTGGCGGAGGGCGTACTGGACAATGGCGATCCTGTCCGTATCTTCCAGCGTTTGCCGCAGGAGCATGTAGGCCTTGGGGGACTTGGAATCCGGTTCGAGGAAATAGCTTCGCTCATACATGATCGGGTCCAACTGTTCGGCAGGGATAAACTCCACTACCTCGATTTCCCGGCTATTCTCTTCAGGCAGGGATTTCAGTTCCCCTGCCGTAAGGACTACCGTTCGCCCTTCTTCTTCGTAGGCTTTATCAATGTCCTCATAAGCCACAACTTCACCGCAAATTTCGCATTTGCGCTGGTAACGAATCCGTCCGCCGTCCTTGTTGTGCACTTGGTGAAGGCTTATGTCATGGTCCTCCGTGGCACTGTAGAGCTTGACTGGTACGTTGACCAGACCGAACGCGATAGATCCCTTCCAGATGGCCCTCATGAACCCAGTCAACAGCACAAGGCAACGGAGGAGAAGAGGTGGCAGGAAAGCAGAAGGAGCGTGTCGTCGTTGAGGGTCATGAGCTGACCCTCACGAACCTGGGCAAAATCATCTACCCGGAGACCGGCACCACCAAGGCCGAAGTGCTGGCCTACTACGCCGCGGTTGCCCCGTACCTGATCCCCGCGGCAGCCAACCGGCCCGTGACGCGCAAGCGCTGGGTGAACGGCGTTGGAACGGCAGAAAACCCGGGCGAGGTCTTCTTCCAAAAGAACCTGGAAGACTCGGCGCCCAGGTGGATTCCGCGGGTCACCATTCACCATTCGGACCACGCCAATGTCTACCCCATGGTCAACAACCTCGCCACGCTGACGTGGATGGCGCAGATCGCGTCATTGGAAATCCACGTACCGCAGTGGCAGGTGGACCCTGCAGGCAATCCGTTGCGCCCTGACCGCTTTGTCCTCGACCTCGATCCCGGGCCGGGCGCAGGCCTGCCCGAATGCGTTGAAGTTGCCCGGCTGGCCCGGTCCATCCTTCAGGACATGGGCATGGAGCCGGTGCCGGTCACCAGTGGCAGCAAGGGCATCCACCTCTACACGGGCTTGGAGGGAACGCTGAAGTCGGAGCAGGTCTCCGCCTTCGCTCACGAACTTGCCCGGGCATTGGAATCGGACCACCCGGCGTTGGTTGTGAGTGACATGAAGAAGTCCCTCCGCAAGGGAAAAGTCCTGGTTGACTGGAGCCAGAACAGCGGCAACAAGACCACGATTGTCCCGTACTCCCTGCGCGGCAAGGCGCATCCCACCGTCGCCGCTCCGAGGACCTGGGCGGAGCTTGAAGACCCGGACCTGGACCACCTCGACTACACCGAAGTGATGGAACGGGTCAGCACTGGCGAGGACTTCTTCGCGCCGATTTCCGGCCGGCACCTCCCGCCGCACGGTGAAAACGACGACGTCGGAAGGCCGGGTTCCGCGTCATCGGATGCGAACCCGGGTGGTCGGGAGAAGCTGACGGTGGAGGGCCGCCTGTCCAAGTACGTAGGAATGCGTGATCCGGGCAAGACCCCGGAACCTTTCCCGTCGTCGTCCGGTCCTTCCGTAGGCGACGCGTCCCGGAGGTCGTCCGAACAGCCCAAGCCCGGAGACCCTGCCCCGCCCGGCGGTATCTTCGTCATCCAGGAACACCATGCCCGGCGATACCACTTGGACCTGCGCCTGGAGCGGGACGGAGTACTGGCCTCATGGGCGCTGCCGCGCGGCGTCCCGGAAACGCCGGACCGGAACAACCTTGCCGTGCATACCGAAGACCACCCCATGGAGTACGCCGATTTTGCGGGTGTCATCCCCAAAGGCGAGTACGGCGCAGGGACCATGACCATCTGGGACCGCGGCGAATACACGTGCGAAAAATGGCGCGAAGGCAAGGAAGTGATCGCCACCCTCACGGGGGAACCAGGCGGTGGCTTGGGCGGAACAAAGCGGCTCGCCCTCATCAACACCGGCGACCGTTGGCTCATCCACCTCATGAAGGAACAGCCCGGAGGCCGCAGGGCGCCCAAAGCGGCACCAGAACCACCCAAACCCGGACCGATGCAGGACTATGCGCCGATGCTGGCGACGTCGGGCACCACCGATGATCTGCACGGAGGTGACTGGCTCTACGAACTCAAATGGGATGGCATCCGCGCCATCATCACCGGAACCGAAGGCAAAATCCGGCTGATGAGCCGCAACGGCAACGACCTCACGGCCACCTACCCTGAGCTGACGGACCGGTCCTGTTGGCCCGACGGCGACTTCGTGGCGGACGGCGAAATAGTTGCCCTCGGGAAGGGTTCGCGGCCCGACTTCGGCTTGCTCCAGCAGCGCATGAACCTCGTCAAAGCCGGGGACATTGAGCGGGCCCGGGCTTCGGTTCCCGTGCAACTGATGCTTTTCGACCTTTTGTACGACGACGGCGCGGACCTCACCGGGCTGCCCTTCCGCGGCCGGAGGGAGCGGCTCGCAGCCTTTGCCGAACGCCTGACTGGCGGTCGCCCGCTTCATTTGTCCGAGGTACTGGACCATGATGTGGACGACCTCCTGCATGTGGCGTCCGATCTCAAGCTGGAAGGCGTGATGGCCAAGAAGGCCGGGAGCCGCTACTCCCCCGGGCGGCGCAGCCGGGCGTGGATCAAGCTGAAGCTCGAACAGAGCCAGGAGGTAGTGGTTGGAGGCTGGCGTCCGGGCGCCGGAGCCCGGAGCGGAACGTTCGGCTCGCTCCTCCTGGGGGTCCCCCGTGACGGGAAGCTGCATTACGTGGGACGCGTGGGCACCGGCTTCAAGGACTGGCAGCTGAAGGAGATCGTGGGCAAGCTCGAGGCCCGTGCCGCGGAGGAATCGCCCTTCCTCGATATTCCGCGCGAGGATGCCGCGGGCGCACGGTGGGTGGATCCGGAGCTTGTGGCTGAGGTGACTTTCGGGGAGTGGACCGGCCCGGGCCGTTTGCGGCACCCGGTGTGGCGGGGTTGGCGGCCGGACAAGTCTCCTGAGGACGTGAACCAGCCCAACTGACTGGCAATAGGGGTTGTTCTGAGCGCTCAGAGCAACCACAAATGCCAGTCAGTTGGGCTGGAAAGTGGTGATTAGGAGGAGTGCGGCATCTGCGGTCGGCTGGTCCGGTGGATCGCTGTCACAGCTGCGCCTTGTCCCATCCGGCCGTGGGCCTGGTTGCGGTCCTTGGGATGACGTTTCTTGCCGTTTCCGTCCGGCCACTGCCTCGTTTGTCCGGTGCCGAGGGTTGCCACGATGGCGGTCGGCTCAGGCATGGGGGCCATGTCCATGGACTCCACCAAATGGCTTGCTACCTCGGGGTTGATGCTGCCGGATTCTTGATTGGCGGTCATGGTTCTTCCTTTCTCCTATGAAACGAAGGGACTTCAATTTTAGGCCTACCAGCGGACCTTTTTCATGGTCTTGGCCTGCTTTCCGCTGGCGTGCGTTGGCTTGTGGCCCTTGCCGGTGCTTTTCCAGCCATCGGGGGTGCCGCCGCCGGATTTGCTGGCGAGCATGGCCCTCTGGGCGTCGGTCAGTTTGGACTTAATGCCGCCCGAGGCGGCTTGGTTGTTGTCGGGGGTGTTGGCAGTCATTAGTGAACTCCTCAAAGGTTTTACAATCCTGGAGAGGCGCACGAACCACGGCGTCACGGTGCGATCATGATGTAAAAGAGGCGACAACGGGAACGGCATGGAGGCAGGGCCTCAACAGGCGTGGATTTTTGTCGGGTGAAACTCGGCGGCGCACAAAGGCACAGGCCGGTTTACTCAAAAATCAGTGTTCCCATGCGTCACACCTTAGCTACCTTGCCCGGTGTTTGTGAACCCCTCCGGGCACCGTGATTTTGTTAGCATGACCCCAATGTCTCCGGATCCCGCCGTCGTCCAAGCGCTTCGTGCCGCCGGCTGCGTCTTCGCTGAAGAGGAAGCCGGGCTGCTCATGGAAGCCGCCCGGAGCGATGAAGACTTCGCGTCGATGGTGCAGCAGCGCATCAGCGGGATACCCCTTGAACACATCCTGGGGTGGGCCGAATTCTGCGGACGCCGCATGGTGGTGGAGACGGGCGTTTTCGTGCCGCGGCGTCGCACGGAGTTCCTGGTGCGTCAGGCGGCCTTGGTCGCCGAGCCGGGCGCTGTCGTCGTCGATCTTTGCTGCGGTTCGGGCGCTATTGGCGCTGCCTTGGGCGACCTGCTGGGCAGTTGCCAGCTGTACGGCGCGGACATCGACCCCCTGGCTGCCGCATGCGCCGCCCGGAACATCGGCCCGCGTGGCGGCCAGGTATTCCAGGGTGACCTGTTCGAGCCACTGCCCCCGGAACTTCGGGGCCGCGTGGACGTCCTGATGGTCAACGCCCCTTATGTTCCCACAGGCTCGATCGCCATGATGCCGTCTGAGGCCCGCCTTCACGAACCGATGGTAGCGCTCGACGGCGGAGGTGACGGTTTGGACGTCCAGCGTCGCGTCGTGAGGGACTCTCCGGAGTGGTTGTCGCCCGGTGGAGCACTGCTGATTGAGACCTCGGACGTACAGGCGTCGGCGACCGCCGCGTTGATGGTCGGCGTGGGGCTCCGGGCGAGCGTCCTTTTCGATGGGGATCTTGGGGCAACGGTGGTCCTCGGACGGTGGCCCTAAGGGTGCAATAGGTTAGCTTTCGCGGTGAAAAAGCTGCCGTTTGATGTACTTCACTAAACAATTTGATAACGGCATGCGGCCGGCACCTACTTCCCTGTTATGACGGGGCAAAACCGGGCAAAGAGAAGTAAGTTTGCTTAGCAATACGTACCCCGAAGTGGCCCCAAAACCCGATCCCAACTCGGATTGGTGGGCAAAACCGCGTAAAATTGAACACCTGCCCAGAGCGGGGCAGCAGAAGTCGCAAGCAAATGACCTCCCTAGGAGAAGCCCAAATGCCCATAGACCAAAGCAACACCGTCTCTCCGGACGGCGCAAGGAACGCCTCCGGAAACAAGGTAGCGGCAGGCCACGAACCGGCCGCTGCGAAAGTTGGTAAAAGCACCAAAATGCCGAAGCTTCGGACGAAGCGCCGGTTGAAGGAATCCGACGTGAACGTCGTGAACCAGCCGATGCTGAAGAAAGCACTCGGCGGCACTATCGTCGGCAACACTATGGAATGGTACGACGTAGGTGTCTTCGGCTACCTGATCACCACCATGGGACCCGTTTTCCTCCCGGAAGCTGACCCGTCCGTCCAGACCCTCTTCCTTCTGGGTACGTTCGCCGCCACCTTCATCGCCCGCCCGCTCGGCGGTGTGGTCTTCGGTTGGCTCGGCGACAAAATCGGCCGCCAGAAGGTACTCGCAGCAACACTGATGCTGATGGCGGCAAGTACGTTCGCCGTCGGACTCCTGCCCGGCTATGCGCAGATCGGTATCTGGGCAGCCGCGCTCCTGGTGATCCTCAAGCTCGTCCAGGGCTTCTCGACCGGCGGTGAATACGCCGGGGCAACCACGTTCGTGAGCGAATACGCACCGGACAAGCGCCGCGGCTTCTTCGCGAGCTTCCTGGACATGGGCAGCTACATCGGCTTCGCGCTCGGTGCCGCCCTGGTGTCAGTCCTGCAGCTCACGCTGGGACAGGCAGCCATGGAGGAATGGGGCTGGAGGATTCCGTTCCTGGTAGCCGGCCCCCTGGGCATCATCGCCGTGTACTTCCGGACGAAGATCGAGGAATCCCCGCAGTTCCAGGCAACCCTGGACGCCCAGGAAGCCCTCGCAAAGGACGCTGCTTCGCATGACGTGCACGTGGCCAAGGGCCCGATCGGCATCATCAAGGCCTACTGGCGCCAGATCCTGCTGGCCATGATTCTTGCCGCAGCAGCCAACACCGTTGGCTACGCACTGACCTCGTACATGCCCACATACCTGACGGACTCCAAGGGCTACGACCCCGTCCACGGCACCTTGCTGACCATCCCGGTCCTGGTGATCATGGCCCTCTGCATTCCGCTGACCGGCAAGCTTTCCGACCGCATCGGTCGCCGCCCCGTGCTGTGGATCGGCGCAGGCAGCACGGTCGTCTTCTCCATTCCTGCCTTCATGCTCATTGGCATCGGAGACGTATGGTCAACGCTGTTCGGCCTCGCCCTGATCGCCTTCCCCGTGACGTTCTACGTATCCAACCTGGCCTCGGCTCTGCCGGCCCTGTTCCCCACGTCCAGCCGTTACGGCGGAATGGGCATTGCCTACAACTTCTCGGTAGCGATCTTCGGCGGCACCACCCCGTTCATCGTGCAGGGCCTGATCGAAGGTACCGGTGACGACATGATGCCGGCGTACTACCTGATGGCAACGTCCATTGTTGGCGGGATCGCGATCTTCTTCCTGCGTGAATCCGCGAAGCGTCCGCTTCCGGGCTCCATGCCCAGCGTGGATACCGAGGCCGAAGCCCGTGAACTCGTGGAAACCCAGGACAGCAACCCGCTCATCAACCTGAACGAGATGCCGTTCGATGGCCAGCCCGTCAGCGATGTGGCCTTTGGCCGGGACAAGAAGGACCTGACACCTGCTTAGGACTTACTTGCCTGCGACTTCTGCGCGCGTACCCGATAGTTCGCGGTAACCGAACCGCCCACCGTAGCCACCAACCACAAGGCGCTCTCCTTGAGGTTGGTGGCTACGGCTGTTAACTAAACCTTTTTCACTCCAGCCAGATAGCTAAACAAAGCCCCGATCCCAAAAGTCCACGGCTCCATGTCTTCCGTGGCATGGACCTGGTTCACCAGCGTTCCAAGCTGCGCACTGCTAATGGTTACAACATCAGCGTTCTTATGGGTGAAGCCGAGCCCTTCCGCGTCGCGGTCCTGTGTGGGGGCGAAAAGCGTTCCGGTAAAAAGGGCAAAACCGTCCGGGTATTGGTGGTGCCGGCCGTGCGCAGCAGTTACGAGTTCCTCGAAGGGACGGCTGATCCGGCTAAGGCTGTTCCGGCCCTCAAGACGGTAACCGTCCACCCCTTCCACAGTCAGGGCTATCTCTTCGGTGCGAAGGGACTCCAACGTGAATCCGCCATGGAACAGCCGGATGAACGGGCCAACCGCGCACGAGGCATTGTTGTCCTTGGCCATTCCCAACAGGAGGGCACTTCGCCCTTCCACGTCCCGGAGATTCACATCATTGCCGAGCGCAGCGCCCTTGACCCTGCCTGCGGAATCGACCATGAGGACGAGTTCCGGTTCGGGATTGTTCCACGAAGAAAACGCGGGAATACCAACGCCGGAACCGTAACCCACGGCTGACAACACAGGAGCTTTAGTAAATACCTCCGGATCCGGGCCAAGCCCCACCTCCAAGTACTGGGACCACATGCCTTGGGCGGCCAGGATTTTCTTGGCCTCCAGGGCCTGTTTGGATCCGGGACGGACAGAAGCCAAACCGCCGTCGAGGGCTTTGTTGACGCTCTTCCTTACTTCCGCAGCACGGTTGAAGTCACCTTCGCACCGTTCCTCGATGACACGTTCCACCATGCTCTCCACGAAGGTCACGCCGCAGGCTTTAATCACCTGCAGGTCCAAGGGCGCCAGAAGGAAAGGGAGGTTGCGGTCCCCTGTCGCGGAGTTTTGGACCACCTCTTCCAGTGCCCATGGAAGAACATTCGAGCCACTGCTGAGAACCAGGTCCGCGGGATCGTCGTTTTCCAGGAGTTCCGAGACAGTGCCGAACATCGGGGTCAGGTCCACAAGTTCCTCACCCCGGACCGCCACTACCCGCGGGCCTTGGCTATTCGGATCCCAGATTCGCCCAACCAGCACGGAGTCCGCGCCGTCCGATGGCAGGATGTCCGGCATGTTTGACTTATTCACTGACTTTTCCTTCCGGGATTGGTGAATCCCAAGCTCCATCCACCCGGCGCCGGATCCGCCACGGATTGTCATCACGCAACGGTGCCGGCAGTTGGGACGGCGGGAAGGAATCGTAGGCCACAGCCCGCATGAACCGAGCGATCGCCGCCGTTCCCACGGACGTGGTGGTTGCCGTGGTGGCCGGGTAGGGTCCGCCATGGTGCTGTGCATAGCTCACCGTCACACCTGTGGGCCAGGCGTTCCACAGCAACCGGCCGCAGCGTTCCCGCAGAGTGGACAGCAGATCCGAGACGTCTTCGTGGGGTTCGGCATGAACGGTGCCGGTCAGTTGCCCCACCATTAATCCTGCCAGGGAGACCAGGTCATCACCTGGGTGATACTCCACTACTACCGCAGCCGGTCCGAACATCTCCTGTTCAAGGATTCCGGGATGTTTGCGGACGTGATCAGCCGTGGTCTTCAGGATAGTAGGGTGGGGCGCCTCGGAATCGTCCCCTGCCAACAGCACGTCTACGCCGGGTGCGGCCCGCACGGTTTCCACGGCCCGATCGAAGCCTTCCCGCAGTCTGGGGCTAAGGAGCGGGCGGCGCGGCTTGCCTGCGACTTCCCGATTGAGAATGTCAGAGACGTCATCACCGTTGCCGGTTAAGGCGGAGGAGTACCCCGGGACAAAGAGAAGCCCAGGTTTGGTGCAGAATTGGCCCATCCCCATAGTGAACGACGACGCGAAACCGGCCAGGATCTCATCGCGGCGCAACTTCCAAGCAGCTTCAGTGACGAACACAGGGTTGATGCTGCCCAGTTCTCCGTAGAAAGGGATGGGTGTGGAACGTCGTGCCGCACGGTCGAACAGCGCCCTTCCTCCGGCGGTGGAACCAGTGAAGCCAATAGCCTTTACCAACGGGTGGTCCACCAGGCATTCAGCTGCCGCCCGTCCGATGATGGTGGAGAAAAGCCCCTGCGGAGCACCCACCGATTCCAACGCTTCCTCCACGATCGCACCTGTGCGCAGGGCAAGCTGCAGGTGGCCTTCGTGGATCTTATGCACCACTGCACACCCGGCGGCGAGCGCAGATGCACTGTCTCCACCCATGACGCTGAACGCGAAGGGGAAGTTGGAGGCCCCGAATACGCCTACGACGCCCAGAGGCACGGAGACGCGACGGATATCCGGCCGCGGACCCATCCCCCACGTCGGATCGGCGTGGTCGATGGTTGCGTCCAGGTGTTCTCCCCGGACGACCTCCTCCGCGAACAACCGTAGTTGGAAGACGGACCTCTTGAGCTCGAAGGAAAGCCTTCCCTCGTCCAAGTGGGTTTCTTCTTGTCCCAGGGCCACCAGCTCATCTGCATTCGCTTCCAATGCAGCGGCGATGCCCCTTAACCATGCGGCACGCGTGCCCGGGTCGATGTCCCTTGCTTGTTCGTAGGCCGCGTGGGCGGCGGTGGTCCTGGTGTTTGTTTCCTCGACTGTGGTGAACATTGTCCCTCCTTCCACGATTTCTTTTTGGGCTTGCATGTAATCGCTTGCCACCTAGCCCACCGGGGTGGTTTCGAGGTTGAAGAAAGACCTCGCGTCCGGAGGACGGATGTCCGCAACCGCATCGGTGAAAATGCGCATGGGGTGTGGTGTGTAAGGGTGTTCCGCGATGGCGTCGAAGTCGAGTTCGATGCCCAGACCAGGTCCTTCCGGGATGAGGACGTCGCCGTCCTCAGTCAGCGTCAGCCGTTCACTGGAAATTTCGCTTCGCCACGGCACGTCAGTGGCCATGATTTCCAAGTAGCGGAAGTTCGGCACCATGGCGCCGAGCTGCAACGTGGCGGCCGTGCTGAGAGGTCCGCTGGGGTTGTGCGGGGCGAAGGGAATGTACTGGGAGGCAGCAAGCGTGGCGATGAATTGCAGTTCCATCAGTCCACCGGCATGCGTGACGTCCGGCTGTACGTAGTCAACGGCGTGCCGGCCCAATGCCGGCACGAACGTGCTCCGTCCGATCCAACGTTCCCCCGCAGCGATGGGCACGGGAGACTTGGAACGGATCTCCACGAGGGAATCGATCCCGTCAGGCGGGCACGGTTCTTCGAAGAACACGGGGTTGAATTGTTCGAGTTCGCGGGCCACCCTGATAGCGGTCGGAACGTCGAACCTGCCGTGCCCCTCGATGAACAGTTCGACGTCGTCCCCCACCGCCGCCCGTACGGCGGCCACTGGTTCCAGCATCCGTTTCAGGTCCCGGGGTTCGAGGGTGAGATCTGCTGCTTCAAACGGATCCCATTTGAGGCCCCGGAACCCTTGTCCGATGGTCTGCACGGCGGCCTCGGCAAAGTCTTCCGGGGTGCGGGCTCCGGAAAACCACCCGTTGGCATAGGCCCGTACCCTATCGCGGACCTGGCCGCCGAGCATGCGATGAACCGGCACCCCGAGTGCACGGGCAGAGACATCCCACATTGCCATTTCCAATGCGCTCAAGGCGGTCATGGAAACGGGCCCGCCCCGCCAGTAGGCATCTCTGTTGAGCTGGTAGATCGTTTCCGTGATGCGGGTTGGATCTTTGCCTCGAACCGCATCCGCGAGGACAGCCACGGCACCCACCACGGCGTGCTCCTGTCCTTCAAGGGTCGCCTCGGCTACTCCAGTAATTCCTTCGTCGGTGCTGAGCCTGACGAAAATAAGGTTTGTCCGATAAAAATCGACAACTACGGTATCGAGGTTGGTTATTTTCATAAGTGAGTCTTTATCCCTTAACCGCGCCGGCAGTCATGCCGCTGACGACGTATCTCTGTGCAAAAAGGTAAAAAGCGACTGCGGGCAGCGTGAACAGCAGACCGACCGCCATGATGCTTTGGATAGAGGTGTCCTGCTCCCCGATGAAGCCGGCCACGCCAACCGAGGCCGGTTGCAATGACTTGTCGAAGACGAACGTGACCGCAAAGACGTATTCGTTCCAGGCGCTGAAGAACGCGATGACGGCAGCGGCGGCGATTGCCGGCGCGATGAGCGGCAGGATGATGCGGAACAGTACCGTGGGCGGGTTGCTTCCATCCACGCGTGCAGCCTCGTCGAGATCCCGCGGAACTCCGTCAATGGCTCCCTTCAGAATCAAAGCCACCACTGGCAGGGCGAAGGCTGTGTCCGCAAGGATAAGACCGTGCAAGGAATTCAGCAGGTCAAATCTGCGGAATACGGCGAACAGTGGAACCACCAACAGCGCTTCCGGAAGCATCTGCGTGAAAAGCAAGGCGAGGCCAACAGTTGCTTTCCCCCTGAAGCCAAACCGGGACAGCGCATAGCCCAAGGGCACACCCAAGGCGATGGACAGTACGGTAGTGCCCGCGGCAACGACGAGGCTGTTGGTGAGCCATCCGACAACCTGGCCGTCAGCCAGGGCTTCGCTGAAAACGTTGAGTCGGGAGAAGTCCGGAAGCAGGTTGATCGATGGGCCGAACAGGTCTTGATCAGATGTCAGTGCCGTGACGAACATCCAGTAGACCGGGAAGATAGCGAGCCCCAAGACAACCAGGACGGCCAGCATGCGTGCAGTCACGCCAAGGTGTAAGCGGCGCATCATGCCTCCTTAGCGGCCGCACGTGCGACCAGTCGACTACCGATAATGACGATGAGGGAGATGACGATGCCCACCATCCCGATCGCGGCGGCTGTGCCGAGTTGCTTTGACTCGAATGCCTGCGAATAGAGGTCGATAACAAGGGTCCGGGTGGAACCCAGGGGCCCACCGCGCGTCATGAGCCAGATCAGCTCGAATCGCCGCAGAGACCAGATGGTCATAAGTACGGCCACCAAGCCGATGGTCGGTTTCAGCACCTGCCAGGTGACCACGCGGAAGATCATCCAGCGCCCTGCGCCGTCAACTTGCGCTGCTTCGACGAGTTCCTGCGGCACACTTTGCAGCGCAGAGAGCAGGACGACGGCAACAAACGGGACCAACTGCCAGATAGTGGTCATGAGAATGGCCGCGAGAGCCAGGCTGGGATTATCCAGGACGCCGTTCTCGCCTGTGTCTATCCCCAAGCCTTTCAACACCCGGGTAAGGAGGCCGAATTGCGGGTTGAACATCCACACCGCTATCAGCGCCACGGCGATTCCGGGAGCAGCCCACGGCACGGTGACCAAGGACCGGGCCACTGCCCGGCCCGGGAACCTGCCGTTCAACAGGAGAGCCACTACCAACCCCAGTCCCACCGACCCGACAACGCAAGCGGTGACATACAGAAGGGTGGTGAGCAGGGTCTGCCGGAACGACGGGTCCCCGAGAACGGACTGGTAGTTCGCCAGGCCGACCCAAACGTTCAGGGTCGGGTTAAGCAGCGTTGTCCGGGTGAAACTTAGCCAGACTTCCTGCAGGAGCGGGAAGAGCTGGAAGATGCCGATGTAGAGGACAGCCGGGGCAAGGAAAAGATACGGTGTCCACGGACTGCCCACCGCGCTCCTGCGCCGGCGCTTGCGTGGGGACGGGGAAGCGGGTTTGGAAGTGTTCCCGGGCCCCGGGGACCGCGACAGCAGACGCGGTCCCCCTTTTTGGCCGCTCATTACCTAACCAGCTCCTCGGCCTGCTTCTGGGCCTTCTCCATGGCGGTCTTCATGTCCTGCTGGCCCTGAAGGGAAGAAAGCACCTCAGTGACAACAATGCGGCGGATGTCCGCGGTCTGGGGACCGAAGCCGTTGACGATCTGCGGAACACCGGACTCGGTCAGCTTGTCCAATTCGGGGAGGAACGGGTATTTCTCCAGGCTCTCGGCGCTGCGTTCGGTGGGCGTGGCCACGCTGCTGGCACCCAGCACTTCCTGAAGCTTGACCTGCTGCTCGGGGTTCAGGATCCACTGGATGAAGTCGAGGGCGGCGTCCTTGTGCTTGCTGTTCGCGTTGATGACGATCGGGGCCAGCAGGGAACCCTGTTTCTTCTCAGGGAACGGGATCCGGGCAACGCTGAAATTCAGTGCCGGGTTGGCTGACTTGGTAGCGGTCACGTAGCCGCCGTTGTTGAGCTCCATTCCAACCTTGCCGTTGGCGAACATCTTGCGGAAGGTGGCCGCATCCGCGCCCTTGGGAATGACGTTGGCGTCGTAAAGCTCCTTGTATTTTTCCAGTCCTTCAATCACCTTGGGCGAATCCAGGGTGAGCTTCCCGCCGTCGGACCAGTCACCGCCGAAACCGAGCACGTAGTTGTAGATGTCCTGCCACACACCTGCTTCTTCTGCCTGAGTCTGACGGAAGGCGAGGCCGTACACGTCACCCTTGGTGGTGGCCTTGGCCGTTTGCATGAACTCGTCAAAGGTTTTGGGAGCCTCGGGGATGAGGTCCTTGTTGTAGAACATGCCGTAGTTGGAGTTCTCGAAGACAACGCCGTAGCGGTGGCCGTCGACGTTCAGGTACTTGTCCGGCCCGGCAATCAAGTTGAGCTTGGACGCGTCGATCTTGTCGTCCAGGGGCTCGAGCAGGGCAGAAGCTGCTGCCGTGGAGAACTCGGGCATATCAAAACGCACCAAGTCCGGACCTTCTCCACCGCCCATTTGTGTCAGGACGGTCTGGCCGAAGGTCGGGTAAGGGACCGAAGCAGCCTGGACGGTTACCGTACTCTGGCTCGCGTTGTACTCATCGATGAGCTTTTGCAAGCCCGGTCCGCGGCCCGGGTCCCCGAGGGTGGAGGCGGCGAAGGTGATGGTCGCCGGCTGCGGGGAGCCGGAGTTATTCGCCTGGGATGGCGAGCAACCAACAAGAACGGTGGCTCCCACTGCAACGGTGGCGAGGACAGAGAAGGTCTTCGCGCGGCGGTTGGGTCGAAATGGCATAGCTACTCCTTCGTATGCATCTTTCCGTGAGACGCAGCCCACATATTTGAGTATTATTACTAATAATAGGTATAAAGGCAATAGTCAGGTTGAAGGGGTAGGGTACCGCTATGACAAACCTGCACACCGAGCTGGTAGACATGCTCGGGCTACGCATCGTGCGCGGAGACTACCCTCCGGGTACGCGCATCGATGTGGACTCCCTGGAGCCGGAATTCGGAGTCAGCAAAACGGCGATGCGGGAAGCGCTGCGAGTGATCCGGGAAAAGGGCTTGATCGATTCGTGGCCGCGCCGCGGAACAATCGTCAATGACCGGAAGTCATGGAAGCTGCTGGACAGCGACGTGATTAAATGGCGCCGCGCAGCCCGGCGCGATGACGACCGCCTCCTGGCCGAACTCTCCCAGTTGAGAGATGTCATAGAGCCGGCCGCGGCAAAGCTTGCTGCACGGTTCAGGAAACCTGAGGACCTGGAAGCCCTTGAGAAGGCATTTGCCGAATTCGAAGCCTCAGGCCGCGATGTTGAACGGCTCGCCGCAGCGGACCATGACTTTCACCTGAGCCTGCTTCGGGCAACCCACAATGAACTGATGATGCGCCTCGACGTTGTGATCGTGCACGCACTGAGCGCCCGGAACCGCATCCAGCATCACCCGGGAGGTCACTGGCTGGACCCGGTACCGGACCACAGGTCCATCCTGGATGCCATCAAAAAGGGTGATCCGGAAGCGGCCGAGGCCGCAATGCGGTACGCGATCCGCGAATCCGACGTTGATTTGAGGAGCGGCGAACCGGAGTTCGAATCGCCCTTGGATTTTCCTGGCCTGGATACAGACCTGCATACCCGATAGCGCGAAACGACCCCAAACTACCTCTGCCGCTTCAGCGCCCCACCGATAATTCGCACCCCTTCCGGGAACGCTCCCGGGTTGGGCCCGGCATAGTTGAGCCGGACATACGGCCCTTCGGGTTCGGCAGGGAACCACTCGGTACCTGCGGCGATCAGGACACCGGCTGCCTCGCAATCCTTGGTGAGGCGTTCGGCGTCGACCCCGTCCGGAAGCCGCAACCAGAGGTTCAGGCCGCCCTTGGGCAGGTGCGGCAGATGGGCCTCCGGGATGTGTTCGCTGAGGCTGGTGGCCAGAAGATCCCGCCGCGACTGCAGCTGGGCCGAGACTCCCCGGAGGTGGGTTTGCCACCCGGGCTGGGTGACGACGTCGAGCGCGGCCGCCTGCAGGAGGCCGCTGACATACATTGATTCGGCGGCCTGCGCGGTAAGGATCCGCTCCCGGGCCGGGCCGCGGGCGACCACCGCCGCCACGCGGATGGACGGGGACACGCTCTTGGTTAGCGAACGGATGTAGAGAACGTGCCCTGAGTCGTCCTTCGCGGCTACCGGTACGGATGGGGCGGTGATCCCGAAGTCGTGGGCCCAGTCGTCCTCCACAAGGAAAGCGCCATGGGCCCGCACCACGTCCAGGACTTCCTCGCCGCGCCGAACCGACCACTGGGCACCGGTTGGGTTCGCGAAGTTGGGTTGGGCGTAGAACATGCGGGCGCCCGTCTCTTCGAAAGCACGGGACAGCTGTGCGGGGTCAGGACCGTCCGGCCCGCTCGGTACCGGGACCACGCGGACACCCGCCTGCGCGGCCGCAAGCAACGCGCCCCAATAGCTGGGCGACTCCACCAGCAGCGGCTGGCCGTGACCCACCAGGCCGCGGAAGATCGAGCTCAGGCCGCTTTGGCTTCCGGGAAGCACGACGACGTCGCCGGGCTGGGGCGGCGTCACGCCAACCGGCGTTGAGGTACTAAGCTCCTGCGCGAACCACGACTGCAGCTCCGGCAGACCCGCGACGGGCGGCCTGGACAACGCGGCCTCGCCACGCGCCGCACGCGTCAGTGCCGAACGAACCAGCCTCTCTGGGAGGAGCTCACGCGCCGGGTACCCGGAGTGGAAAGCAATCACATCATTGGACGCACTGCGCATCGCAGCGGTGTTGGTTAGCCTGGGTGCCTGGAGCGCGCCAAGGGCAGCCGTCTGCCACGCATAATCCACCGGACGCGCGGTGCGGTAGGCGCGGACGAACGTTCCAACGCCGGGACGGCTCTCGATAAGCCCTTGGGCGGTGAGTGTCCTCAGTGCCTTTTGTACTGTCACAGGGCTCGCTTGGTACTCCGCCACGAGTTGGCGGGTAGAAGGCATTCGGGCCCCGGGGGCGGCTGCGGCAATCCACTCTTTCAGTCGCGAGACTATCCGTGAACTGCTATCGTTGTTCATGAACCATAATAGTAGCGCTACTCTCATTCAGTCGCCAGCGTTACCCACGCCAACCGCATCCGGAATTTGGTGGGGGCTTGTGGGCGTGTTCGCCTTCTCCTTCACGGTTCCCTTCACACGGGTGGCCGTGGATGGGATGTCGCCCCTGTTCATTGGAGCCGGCCGGGCAGTCATAGCCGCCGTCCTTGCTGCCGCTGCCTTGGCAATCACCAAGCAACGCTTTCCCCAAGGCATGCAGTGGTTGCGCCTGGCAGTAGTAGCCGGCGGAATCGTGGCCGGGTTCCCGCTACTCACCACCTTTGCCCTGACCAGCACTTCCGCGAGCCACGGCGCGGTGGTCATTGCCCTTCTCCCGGCAGCAACAGCGACCGTGGCCGTCATGCGGGGACGCGAACGTCCGAGGCCCCTGTTCTGGGTGCTCACGGGGGTGGGCGTGGTGGCCGCAGTGGTTTTCGCCCTGGCGCAGTCGGGCGGCTTTGAGTCACTTCACTGGGCTGACCTTCTCCTGCTCGGAGCCGTTGTAGCCGCCGCTATCGGCTACGCGGAAGGCGGCCTGTTGGCCCGCGAACTGGGTTCGTGGCAGACCATCTCCTGGGCCCTGGTGGTGGCGTCCCCGGTCATGATCCTGTTGACAGCCATGTCGCTGGCGTCTGGCTTCCCTTCCACGACGCCGGCCGGATGGGCGGCCTTTGCCTATTTAGGCGTGGTCAGCATGTTCCTCGGCTTCTTCGCCTGGTACCGCGGGCTTGCCATCGGACCCATGGCCCAAGTCAGCCAGATCCAGTTGGTACAGCCCGTCATGACCATCGCGTGGGCAGCTCTCCTGCTCGGCGAGTCCCTCACCCTGACCACCGTCATCGGCGGTCTCATGGTGATCCTCTGCGCAGCTGCCGCCGTGCGCGTGAGGCTCGCGCCGCCGTCGCGCCCCTAACCCAAGCCGAAAGGACACTTCCATGTACACCCCCGCCCACTTCGCCGCTTCCGAAGAGGCCATTGAGGCGCTGCTCCGCAACTCCGGGGCCGCGAACCTCGTGACCATGACACCGGACGGCCTGCTCGCCACGCTCCTGCCTTTCATCTACGACCCCTCCGTTGGGGACCACGGCGCCCTGCAAACCCACATGGCGCGCAACAATCCCCAATGGTCAACGCCGGTGACGGGTGAGGCGTTGATGATCCTTCAAGGTCCGGACGCCTACATCTCCCCCTCCTGGTACGCCTCCAAGGCCGAGCATGGACGGGTGGTTCCCACGTGGAACTACTCCACCGCCCACGTCTACGGCCGGCTGGTGATCCATGACGACGGCGAGTGGCTGGGAAAGCACGTCCGGCAGCTTTCGGATCACCACGAGTCGGCGATGGCACGTCCCTGGTCGGTGGACGAAGCACCGCAGCGCTTCATTGCCGGGCAGCTGAAGGCGATAGTCGGCGTCGAACTTGTGATGACGCGCGTGGAGGCGAAAGCGAAACTCAGCCAAAACCGGACGCCGGCTGATGTGGAAGGCGTCATCGCCGGACTCCGGTCGGTAGGCGACGCTGCCAGCGCAGCCGACGTTGAGCGGGCACGGAACTCATAGACTCGGCAATGAGGCGTCCAGGAGTGGCCAAGGCGCATTCGCCTGCGGTGGCGGAGCCTACGCGGGCGGGACCACCGGGCGCCACATCGCCACCCGCGGCCAGCGCGTCAGTCCCAACTCCGCCTCATGCTCCATCAGGCGGGTGAGCTCCGGGCCCCACCGTCCGGCGTCGAACACCTCAAAACCGAGGCGGCGATAGTACGGCGCGTTCCAAGGAACGTCCCGGAAGGTGCTGAGGGTCTGCCGGTGCATGCCGTGGCCCCTCGCCCAAACCCGGGCGGCATGGAGCAGTTCCCGGCCGATGCCTTGGTGGGCCTGGTCCGGGTGGACACTCACCTGTTCCACATGGGCGTTTCCGTCCACCACGTCCACAAGGATGTAGGCCACGGGGTAGTCGAGGCCGTCGACGTAAACCCAGGCCCGTCCCGCAGAGACATACTCCTGCAACACGTCCACGGGAAAGGGTTCGTCGTCGGCAATCTGGTCCATGCCCAAGGAACGGAAGGCCTCCCCCGCGGCGCGCTCAATGGTCTGCAGCTGCCCGAGGTCATCCGAATGCGCCAGCCGGATCATCGGCCCGGATCCGGTGTTGCAGGGGCCTGCCACGACATGGTGGAGCGGGTTCTGCAGACGAAAGCTACGGGCATATCTCGATCTTTCCAGATTCCTCTGACAGTCCTTGCTACGCGTTGTGACCGGGCTTATGGCAGCTCGCGCGGCAATCCTGATAATTTTCGGACGTGAGCCTTTAGCCCACAAGCCCTTGATGATTGGTGGTGTTCCCATGTCCGTGTTCATGACGCACGCCCGGGAACTTCACCGGATCGGTCCGGCGAACAACGACAGGCTATCGGCCGTACGCGTCGGGCTCAGCGTGGTTGTGCCTGGACTCTTCCTCATTGCCATCGGCCGGCCCGAGCTCATGATGTACGCGGTGTTCGGTGCCTTGACAGGCATGTACGGACGCAATGAATCGCACCAACTTCGGCTCAGGCACCAAGCACAGGCGGCGCTCTTGCTGGTGGGCGGGTTGTCCATCGGCACCTTCCTGTCCGTCAACCATATTCATTCGTGGTGGCTCGTGCTCGTGGCTACGCTTTTCGCGGGGGCCGGCTCTTTCTTCTGTGATGCCGCGAAGCTAAGGCCCGTAGGACCGTTCTTCGGAATCCTTGCCTTGGGCGCCTGCGCCTCGGTGCCGACCAGCGTTCCATTTACGACGGCGGTGCTCATCGGTGCTGCCTCGGCAGCGTTCTCGATCGTGGTTGGCTTTGCGGGGTGGTTGCGAACCCGCTCATGGGAACGGGGTGCGGTCCGGGACGTACCACTGTTGCGCGGGCCTCTACGGCAGTCAGCCCTGGTCCATGCGACGCGCTACGTCCTTGCAGTCAGCGCGGCCGGGGTTTGCGGCGTACTCAGTGGCAGCGGCCACCCGCACTGGGCCATGGCAGCAGCGGCCGTCCCGCTGGCCGGTGCCGATCTGCCAAGCCGGGTCCACCGGGGCATCCACAGGATCGTGGGGACGTTCCTCGGCTTGGGGGTGGTCGCCGTCGTGCTTTTCCCGAGTCCGGTGTCGCCGCTTCAGTACTTCCCAAGCCACGGCCCGGTGGTACTCGCGGTGATCGTGATGTTATGCCAGTTCCCCACCGAGCTGTTCATGGCCAGGCACTACGGCTGGGCCATGGTGTTCTTCACCCCCGTAATCCTGCTGATCGCGCAGCTGGCGGCACCCATGGATCCGGGAGTGCTGGTGCTGGAGCGGGCCGTTGAGACGTTCGTGGGAGCGGTCATCGGAATTGCCGTTGCCGTGGTGGTGCAGCGGCGGCGCTAAACCGACTCCGTTGTCAGTCACGTCACGGACGTCTGGCACTGTTCCCTGCTCAAGCGCTGCAGAAATCGCTTCCGGAGAAGGCAGAGCCAAAGAACTTTGGACTATTCGGCGCTGCCCCGCAGTCGCCCCAACATGCTCTGGACCACTTCAAGGGGCGATGCCCAAAATGTCCCACTTCATGTGGGGCATTTACCAGCTTTGGGCCGTTAGTCCTCCGTCTTCGCCGGGCGCCTCGGCGGGCCTGCGGTCAGCTTTGCCGGGAGGACGCGCGCGAAGAAGGTGACCACCTTGTACCTCCGCGTCGGGATGGACACAGCTTTGCCTTTGGCGTTGTCCTCGAGGCCTTCACGAACCACCCGCTCGGCCTTCAGCCAGAGGAATCGCGGCGCCACGGACTTATCCATGCCCATGCGATCGTGAAACTCCGTGTGGGTGAACCCCGGGCAGACTGCGGTGACCTGTACGCCTGACTTTGCATAAGCGGTGTTCGCCCAGCGGCTGAATGTCACCTGCCAGGCTTTGGCCGCGGAATAGCTGCCCCGGTTGGCGAAGGCCGCCACGCTGGCCACGTTGATGATCCGGCCCTTGCCCCGCGCCAACATGACCTCAAGGACGGCGTGGCATAGCTCCATGGGAGTCTGGACGTGGAGGCGCAAGTGCGCCCGCTCTTCCTCAAGATCGTTGTCCTCGAACGACTTCAAGAGCCCGATCCCCGCGTTGTTCACCAGCACGTCCACGGGCCTGCTTGCGTCCCGCAGGCGGTCCGCCACTGCGGAAACCCCGACGTCGGAGGTCAGGTCCGCCGGCAACACCTCCACCGAGATACTGAAGTCGCGCTCGAGTTCCTCGGCCTTGGCTTTGAGTCGCTCTTCATCGCGGGCAACCAGGACCAGATGGTGCCCGGCTTCGGCAAGCTCGCGGGCGAACTCCGCGCCCAGGCCGGCGGTGGCTCCGGTGACAAGGGCAGTGAGTTCGTTGGCTCGAGTGGTCATGGCCCTACCCTAGCGTCCCGCAACTCCTCCGCCACCCCACCGAGTTGACACTTAATGACAATGTTGGCGCGGCGGATTGTCATTAAGTGTCAACTCGGCTCAGGGCGAGGGGACGAAACGAGGTACAGGCGAACTTTGCCAGAGGATTGGCCAAACGTCCCGCCATTTGGAGGCCCCCGGAGGGATCGGAGATATCCAGCATGTGCTGGTTGTTCCGCAACTGCAGCCTGTTGAGGCAGGACAACTCGAAGTCCGGGGCGAAGAGGTCGTGCCTGTCGAACTGATCGGCGAGTTCGGGGTGGCGGGCCTGGTATTCCCGCAGCACCGATGCAGCAGTCCCCCAGAACTCGTCTTCGCGCATCGTTCCGTCCTCAACGAGGATCGCGGAAAGGAAGCGGAAGATGCAGTCGAAGACGTCCGTAAAGATTGCCAACACCATCTGTTCGGCCGGGATCTCTGCCTTGATGCGGGAAACTTCCCCGGGCAGTTCCAGCCTGTCCCCCATCACCACGATTTCCTCGGCAATGTCCTTCATGATCGCCCGCACCGGTACGCCGTCCTCAAGGATCAGGATCACGTTCTCGCCGTGCGGCATGAATGCGAGCTCGTAGTTGTAGAGGCAGTGCACCAATGGCACAAGGTACGCGTCGAAATAGCGGCGCAACCATTGCGTGGGCTCCAGCCCGGAGCGCGCAATCAGCGACGAAACCATCGAGGCGCCGGAAGCATCGACGTGCAGCAGGGATGCCATGGTTGCCAACTGCTGGCCATCCTTAAGCAATGGCAGGGGACTTTCCCTCCACAGGGCAGAGAGCATCTTCCGGTACGGCGAATCCTTGGCCGACGCAGCCTCGAAATAGTCGTTGCGGTAGCCGATCGCCGCACTTTCCTTGATCATGGCCAAGCCCCGGTCCTGGAGCTCCTGGTCTTTGGTGATCAGTTCCTGCAGCCAGTCGTTGATGGCCGGCGTGGCCTTCATGTACTGCGGCGACAACCCTCGCATGAAGCCCATGTTCAGCACGGACATCGCGGTCTTCACGTAGGCCTTCCCGGGCGAGGTGGCGTTGAAGAACGTCCGGATGGACTGTTGGGCCTGGTAAGAATCCTCGCCATGGCCAAGGTGCACGATGTGTTGCTGTGCGATTTCCGCAGCAAAAGTCACAGTGAGTTTGTTGTCCCATTGCCAGGGGTGTACCGGCATGAAGAAGTAGTCCTCGGGATCCAGCCCTGAGGCTGAGAGCCCCGCGTTGAACCAAGCCACGGTAGCCGGGCCCAATTCCGCTTCAAAGTGCGCCTTGTAGTCCAAACCGGCACTCGACGTGAACACGGCCTTGGACCGATGGACCGCGATCCACTGCAGCTGGACGGTAGCCCCGGCCTCGGGTGCAAAAGCGTGGTAATCCTCAATACCAAAACCCAACCGCCCGTTGTTGGCCACGAAACAGGGGTGGCCCTCGGCCATGCTGTGCTCGATTGCCTGGAAGTCAGCCGCAACATCCGAGCCACCCGTCACGCCGGCGGCCAGTTCAACGGACCCGAAGGGTTTGCCCTGCTTGTACGCGTGGCCGGCCAGGGTGCTGCTGATCTCTTCCAGATACACCGGCAGCATGTCCATCCCGATGCCGAGCGTTTGGTGGAACTCGGCAATGAAATCCAAGGCATCCAGCGGCAGCTTCCCGCCATCCCCGTGCCGGCCGATCGAGTCCGGGAGCACGGACCAGTGCTCCAGTTCCAAGACCCGGGCGCGGAAGCGGTACTCCACTGAACCGTCGTCGCTCACCACCTTGTAGAGACCAATTCCGTCCGCCTCTTCGCGGATGAGTTCGGGAACAAGGATGCGTTCATGCGAGAACTCTGCGAGCGCTTTGCGGACCAGGTGCCTGTTGGCAACGGCCCAACGCTCCGGCGTCAGGTGGGCAACCGGCGACTGTGCTGTTGCGGCCTCGGCTGTGCTTGTCACTGGGTTTCTCCTTTGGTCGCCGCGGCGGGCACGGCCGGAATCGGGGTCAGGGTGGCGAGAAAGTCCTCGCGGGTACAGAAGCTAAGGAGCCCCTGCTTGTGGTCCTCAGCAGGGTCGACGGCGGGAAGAGTCACCACGCCGTGCGGGCGGAAGCCCACCTTCTGGTTGAGGAGATGGATCTTGTGGTTCCGGGCATCAGGCTCGACGACGACCCGCCGGGTTGCGGGATCATCGAAGAGTTCTGTCATCACGGCTTGCATGACGGACGTGGTGAAGCCGGATTGAGGGGTTCCGCTCGGCGGCGATACCAGCAGGTGCATTCCCACGTCCCCGGGCTGTACTTCGTAGACGTCCGCCAACGGGGACGCTTCCGGAAGGTACCGTTCCATGAGGAAGGCGGGCACACCGCCGTCGAGCCCCAGGAATGCCTGGTGGTGTCCGGAGGCGGCGATGCCTGAGTACTCCTCAACAACGTCCTGTTCCGTGCATCCGGCCATGCCCCAGAACCGCGCGTACTCCCGGCTCACCCAGCTGTGGAGGACGGGTGCATCGGCTACCGGATCGACGGGACGGAACGTGAACCTCATACACGTGCCCCTACGGTTTCGGCCTGCACTGCGGCAGGTGCGCCAAACTGCTGGAAAGCGATGCTGCGCTCGATCGGGTAGATCTCCCGGCCCGTGATTTCACGCAGGATGCAGGAATTGCGGTACGCGGCCATGCCGAGGTCCGGGGTAACGAAGCCGTGGGTGTGGAGTTCCGCATTCTGTACAAAGATTTCGCCGGGTTCGACGCCGGTCCCGTAGTTACGGTCGACGTCGAACCGCCCTTTGTGGTCACGGCGGAGGCGGTCTTTGATGCCGGCCAGGAATGCCGGTTCCCTGTAGGCATAACCGGTGGCCAGCACCACGGCTTCGGACTCCAGCTGGTAGTCGCGTCCGTGTTCCTCGTGGCGGAGCTGAAGTGTATGGGTCCTCCTGCCCGCATCCCATTCGGCAGCGTTCAGTGCAGAATGCGTATGCAGCCGGGTGTCCACCATCCCGGAAAGGCTCTTGGTGTACAGGAGGTCATAGATATCGTCGATCAGGTCCGAGTTGATGCCTTTGTAGAGGTTTTTCTGGTTCCTGATCAATGAGTCACGCTGCTCGGACGGCAGGGAGTGGAAGTAGTCCACGTACTCCGGGGACGTCATTTCGAGCGTTAGCTTGGTGTACTCCAAGGGGAAGAAGCGCCCGGACCGCGTGACCCAGTTGAGTTGATAGCCGTGGACGTCGATTTCCTGGAGCAGTTCGTAGTAGATCTCGGCCGCGCTCTGTCCGCTGCCCACGATCGTAATGCTCCGTTTGGATTGCACCTCACTCTTCCTCGACAGGTACTCGGCGTTGTGGAGGACGAGTCCCCCGCCGTCGACTACCCCTGCACAGGACGCTGGAATGTACGGCGAGGTACCCGTGCCGAGGACCAGCCGTCGGGCGCGAAGCACCTCAGCGCCATCCGGGCCCTGCACCGAAAGCCGGTACACGCCGTCGTCGTAGGCCACATCCAGCACATCCGTGCCAAAACGGACGGAATCGAGCTGGCCGGCTACCCACTGGCAGTACTGGTTGTACTCGGCGCGGAGCGGGTAGAAGTTCTCCCTGATATAGAAGCGGTACAGGCGCCCTGTCTGTTTCAGGAAGTTCAGGAACGAATACGGCGACGTCGGATCGGCCAAGGTTACGAGGTCGGCCATGAAGGGGACCTGCAGGTGTGCAGGCTCGAGCATCATGCCTGGATGCCAGTCGAACGAGTCCCGACGCTCAAGGAACACGCAGTCCAGCTCCTCCACGGGTTCACTCAGCGCGGCCAGACCCAGGTTGAAGGGCCCGACGCCGATTCCCGCGACGTCGTAGATCCTGCCTTTGTCCGGGGTGCTCATGCAGCGGCCTCCGTCGTGTTCGCGAGCAGGCCGGCGCCCGTCCGGCGGATGAGTTCGATGATTTCCTGGATATCCCCCAGGGATGCTTCAGCATTGAGCAGGGTGAATTTGAGGTAGTGATGCCCTGCCACCTTGGTGCCGGCCACTACGGCTTCACCCGACGCGAAGATTGCTGCGCGGATGGCCGGGTTGAGAAGGTCCGCGGCATCGTCGTTCACGGCGACTCCATCCACGAACGGGCGGTAGCGGAACACCAGGGTGCTGAGCTGCGGTGCGGCAGCCAGTTCGAATTCTGCATCCTCAGCCACCAGTGTGCCCACGCGGCCAGCGAGCTCGATCGCCTCGTCGAACAGCACGCCGATAGCGTCCGCCCCCATGATCCGGAGTGTCAGCCAAAGCTTCAACGCATCGAAGCGGCGGGTGGTCTGGATGCTCTTGTCCACCTGGTTGGGAATGTCGGCTTTGGCCGCACTTTCCGGATTCAGGTAGTCGGCGTAGTAGGTGACATGGCCGAGCATGGCACCGCGCCGGACCAGCACCGCGCTGGAACTGACCGGCTGGAAGAACGTTTTATGGAAATCGACGGTCACCGAGTCGGCCACGTGGATGCCGTCAAGAAGATGCCGGTACCTGCGCGAGACGAGCAATCCTCCGCCGTAGGCAGCGTCGACGTGGAGCCACGAATCGTAGGCCCGGACGAGCGCCGACACCTCGGCAAGCGGATCCACCGAACCGAAGTCGGTGGTCCCCGCAGTGGCCACAACCGCCATGGGCACCAGCCCGGCATCGTGCGCTTCCGCCAGGGCTGCCGCCAGCGCAGCGGGATCCATGCGGTGGTCTTCGGAGGTGGGAACCGCGATCACCGCGTCGAATCCGAGGCCGAGCATGGAGGCCGACTTCTGGATGCTGAAGTGACTGTCTGCGGAGGTGAAGATGCGGAGGCGATCCAGCAGGTGCGGCAGGCGCACTTCGGGGCTGGTCGCACGGAGTTTGGCCACCGCCTGGTTGCGCGCGATCAACAGCGCCTGGAAATTTTGACTGGCTTCCACCGGAGGTAAACACGCCGTCGGCCTCTGCGGAGAAACCAATCCGCTCAGCAGTCCAATCGATGAGGCGGCGTTCGATCATGGTGGCCCCGGCACTTTGGTCCCAGGTGTCCATGGACGAGTTCACGGCAGAAAGGACTGCTTCGCCCACAAGTGCCGGAATGACCACGGGGCAATTCAGGTGGGCCGCGTATCGGGCGTCGTGGAAGTAGATGGCGTCCTTGAGGTAGAGGTCGTCGAGCTCGTCGAGGGCTGCAGCCGTATCCGGCAGGGGACGGTCCAGGTCCACGGCTTCCACTTTCGCCTTCAGCGCTGAAGGTGCGACGCCGGTGAACGGCCGGGCGGTTCTCTGCACTTTTGTGGAAACAGCGTTGACGCCCTGCAGAACCTGCGCCACATAATTGGGCGAATTTCGCGCGTTGAACAGCTGGCTGGTGGCAGCGAGAGCCAGCTCCACTTTGGAGCCGAAATCCTGCTCCTGAGCTATCCGCTCCTCGACAGTTGGTGACGTCACGTCAGCTTCCTTCCGTTGCACTAGTTAGCATAGGCAAACCTTACTTAGGTTTACCTTAACGTCAAACTCTTGTGACCTAATTGCTTCAGAAGTCAAAGAAAAGCGGCTGCCCGGAGGGTGATCCGGACAGCCGCTTCCAGCGCCGCACAGGCCCCACTGCAAGAGCCCGCGCTTTTGAGCAGCGCGGCTACAGCACGCTGGCTCCGAGGACGCACTTGGCCTCTGTCCCTGGCTTGGCGATTTCAGCTTCAACCGACCAATCCAAAGCCTTCCCCGGCTGCGCACCCGTGAACGATCGCTCGCCGCGTGCCAGTACTGCCGAGGTTGCCGGGTCCACCCAACTCACCGAGACCTTGACGGTGCCCTTGATTCCGTCCGGCGGAGTCACTATCCCCTTGGCTGTCACTTTGCCGGTGGCGGTATCACAGGAAGTCATCTTGGCGGCTTCGATGATCCCGGTGCCCGGGTTCGCCGGCTTTGCCTCACCAGTAGTAGCCGCTTGCGTTGTAGTGTTCGACGGCGACTGGCCGCCGCTTCCAGACGAACAGCCGGCAAGCACTGCCGACATGAGTAGCGCTGTCATGCACGCGACTGACTTCTTCATGGACGTGCTGCCTGCTTCTTACGGCGTCCCACAAGGAACAGGACCAAGCCAGCGCCAACTATCAGAACACTGATGGGTAGCACGGTGAGGACAACACCTGTGAAGGCCAGCGGTTCTTCAGCCCGGTCCGGACCCGTCGCCTCCGTCGTCGGGAAGTTGATCACAACGTTTGCCGGCGGCGTTGACACCAGACTTCCCGTTGTCGAACCTGCCGACGCCGTGGCCGTATTGAACACTTGGCCGGCATTAATGTCCGCCTGGGTGATCGCATAAGTCGCCTTGGCAGTGACCGTCTCACCCGGGTTCAGCACGCCGGGAGTTCCAGGCCAGCGGTGATCCAGCGCGGACAAACCGGGCATCGCGTCCCGGATGGCGACGTCCGTCAGGACAACGTTGCCGGTGTTCTTCGCCGTGAAGTTGAAGGTGATAATGTCACCGACCTTCGCGGGATCTCCGATGGCGGAACCGTCAGCGGTCTTGAAGAACGCAAAACCCGCGTCTGGAGACAACGGAGTGTCGGTGCCGGCAGCTGGCGGTGCAACTACGGGACCCGTAGGTGGCGTTCCCGTGGTGGTCGCCAGGTTGGCGACGTGACCGGCGTCGATATCCCCCTGCGTGACCGTGTACGTTGCCTCTGCCGTGACCGACTCGCCCGGGAGCAACTCCCCCGGGGTGCCCGGCCAGACGTAGGTCAGAGCCGACAATCCTTCCATTTGGTCATCAATCGACACTTTGTTCAGCTTCACGTTGCCGTTGTTCTTGGCCGTGAACCGGTAGACGATGTGATCGCCCACGCGGGACGGTCCATCAGATGCCGCGGCCGTGGCTGTCTTGCTGAATTCCATCGCCGGGGCAGAGGTCAACGGGGTATCCGTTACTCCCGGAGGAGGCGTCACAGCGGGACCTGCGGGCGGAGCACCAGTGATCGTGGCCGAGTTGACCACGTGGCCAGCGTCGATGTCCGCTTGGGTGATCGCGTACGTGGCCTTCGCCGTGACCGACTCGCCCGGGAACAACTCCCCCGGGTTGCCCGGCCAGTTGAAAACCAACGGGGACAACCCAGCCATCGGATCATCGATCGTCACATCAGTCAGCTTCACGTTTCCGGTGTTCCTTGCGGTGAACGTGTACGTGATGACGTCACCAACAACGGCCGGTTTGTGGATCGCCGAAGTATCCGCCATCTTGCTGAACTGCAACGCCGGAGCCTTGGTCAACGGAGTATCCGTACCCGACGGCGGCGTCGTTAACGGAGGCCCGGTAGGAGGATTACCAGTAGCTACCGCTGAGTTGGCAACGTGACCGGCGTCGACGTCGGCCTGTGTGATCGCATACGTTGCCGTCGCTGTGACAGTCTCGCCCGGAAGCAGCGTTCCGGGAGTTCCGGGCCAAGTGTAAACCAACGGCGAAAGGCCGGCCAGGGGGTCGTCAATGACTACGCCCGATAGCGCGACGTTACCGTTGTTCGCGGCCGTGAACGTGTAGCTAATCACGTCACCAACCTGCGACGGGGACTGTATCCCGGACGGGTTGGCCATCTTGGTAAACGTCAACTGAGGGGCCTGAACGGCTGTGTTGGTCAGCACGCAACTGATATCCGCCCCGGCCACCGGAACCAACTCCAACGAACCACCGAAGGCTGCCCGGCGAGGCAGGCCTGTCTGCAAACCGTTGGCATCCGTGCAACTAATGGCCTTGGCGTATCCCGACAGGTTGGGGCCCGACTCGGTGAGATAGTACGTACTACCGGCGTTGGCCACATACTGACCCGTAACCCCGGTACCAGCCGAGACGGCAGCGCCCGAGCCGGTGGTGGTTGAGTTAGCTGTGTTATTGACCACCGTTCCCGTGGCGGAGCCCTCACGGATTTCAACCGTGAACTGGTCTGCGGCTGCCGTTCGTTCAGCGCCCAGTGCTTTGCTCAGTGCCAGGCGGGGAGCGCGGACCACCAGACTGGCGTCCGCCGGCGGGTTCAGGTTGGTCGCGATGTTGGCAGGACCGTTGACGTACGTGCCTTCGGCCGCGGCGGTGACATCCACCGTGATAGTGCAGGACACCATTCGGGAGGCCAGATCTCCGCCGGTCACCGTTATGACGTTGCCGCCGGGATTGGCCGTCGTCAGGAACGGGTCGGTTCCCGGCGCCTGGACGCAGGTTCCGCCGAGGTTCGGCACATCGGCCACGACGACGCCGGCCGGGAGCGTGTCCGTGATGGTCCAGTCGCTCTTGGCATTGAGTTCATCGGTGTTGGTGACTGTCAGGGTGAGGGTGGACGTCCCGCCCGGACCGATAAGGCCCGGGGTAAAGGACTTGTCCAACTGCGGCGTGACATCAACCAAGCGCACGTTGTCAAAGGCACCGTCGTTGCCGTCGGTGGTTCCATTCGTATTCCACATCTCCAGGCCCAGCGACTCGGTGGTTGCCTGGAAGGCAACGTCGGAGGTCATGGAATTGATGCGGACCGACTTGGTCACAGTGCCGAAGACGCCGCCGACGTTGCTGGTTACTTCTTGCTCGGATGAGGTGACATTGGGATCCGTTGTCGATTGGCAGCCGTTGAGGGGAGCGCCGATTAGTGTCACGTTTCCGAGTTCGTCGCTCCGTGCGAATTGATAGGAGGGGTCCCCCGCCGGCAAGCCACAGTTCATGTACGCCGTATCCACACCGAACGTGTAGTAGTGACCGGGAGCCACTGCGATAGGCGCCGCTGTTTTGAACATGAGACCGTCGGTGGGCCCCGTGGGGAGGGTATCGCACGTGCCACTCGATGTGCTGGTGGACCGGCACTCGGTGTACGAGCTGTTTACATGGTTCGTGGCGGGCGAGTTGGGCGTGAATTCCTGGCCCATGGCCAGCGCCAGCATGCGCAGGAACTGGTAGCTGCGAACACCGCTGGAATCGGCACAACGGTTGTTCGTGGCTGTACCGGCGCTTCCGGAGACGGCCCAGGCGGGTGTGGTGGTGTTGTCATGGCTCAGGATGACGCCGTTGCATCGAATCCCGTTGATCCGTTGAGGCGACCCCGTGTACGTCTGTCCTGAGGCCCCGGTGTAGGCGGTTGATCCGGAGGCGGAATAGGACTGGGCTCCAAGCGCGGTGTCATCCGTCCCATTTTCGAAGTCCTCGTTGAAGACAACGGTGCCGGATTGTGCGACACCCGGCGCCCCTGGGGTTGTTGCCAAGGCTGATGACGCTAATGCACCACCCAGCCCCATCGAAAAGACAGCTGTGGCGAGCACACTTGCCAGCAGCTTCATGGGTAAGGAATGTCTCACGGGCTCGCTTACTTCTCCCGGCCATGAGAAGTCCTCTCCGCTGGGTCGGAGCGGACTTCACGGCTCCGGCATTGCGGTGGTTGCACACCACCTGGCAAGCGCCGGTTTCGGGAGACTCGTGTCGCCGAAAGCTGCGGCATACTTCAGCAGTAGAGACCGACAGTCGGCTCACCACTTATCTGTGGGCGCAAGACAGCTTTCGTGTCGCGAATTTCGAAGTTTTTTTGGTTAATTCAGCCAACCCACGAGGTGATGGCATGTCTGGCGGCCGGATTCGCGAGGCACTGGCTAATGAAAGGCGTTGCTGAATGTCTTGGTGACGATGCCCTGGCCGCCGAACTGGTAATGCAGGGTGCCCCGGTCCGCGGCTACCGGCATGGCGACCACAAGTTTGAAATCAAGGCCGTGAGGATCAAGAGCAGGAGTTGCGCACCGGATCTGCCGGCTGTTTTCCGCCGCGCTGGAACATGTCCACCCTGCGGGGCTGGTGGTCTTGCCGGCAACAAACGTGGCTTGGTCCGGCAGGCTGAAGATTGCCTCGGCGGATTCCGCAGCCCCGTTGTCCATCAGCGAGAACACGAGGTTCAGTTCCCTTTCCGTGGGATTGGAACCGCGAACCGCGGTGAAAGTCGCGTCAACGGTTCGGGCAGCCGCGGCTGAGGCCGCGTTCGAAGGTGCGGGCCTCGATGTCGAAAGAACAACCGGTGAGTCCACAACCGATGCCGCCCTTGGAGCAGCGGGCGCAATCGGGACCACGACGACGGCGGGCCGCGGAGCCGGGGACGCCGCAGGTTCCGTGGGGGCCGCCGCAGGAGGGACCGACGTCGGGGTGGCAGCCGGCGGTTCGGCGCGGCCGGAAGGCGTGGCGGAAGGCTCGACGACCGCGGGCGGTGCTTCTGTCGCGGAGTCCGGTGCGGCCGTCGTCTCGGAACCGGTGGGGACCAGCGCAGCAGCCAGCCCGGCAATAGCGAGGGCTCCCGCCACCACCGCGGCGGTGATCTTTCCCGGGCTCCCGGACCTCCGGGCATCACTGGAAGCCGCTGCTACAGACGTCCCTCCGGGAAGGGGTGCTGTCCCCGACAAGTAGGCCGCCACGACGTCGGGAGTGAAGGCAACACCCGTGAGCAGCGGGAACAGGAGCGTGCGCATGCCGCTTTGAATGTCGTTGAGTTCCACGAGCAAGGCGGTGCATTTGGCACAGCCGGCCAAGTGCGCGTCCACTTTTTCGCGGGTAGTGCGCTTCAAGGCGTTCCGCGCATACTTCCCCAACTGGCTGGAGAACTCTGCGCACCCGTCGTCGGGTGATCCGCCGATGTGGAACTGAAGGTACGCCTGCCGCAGGCCCTCCCGCGCCCTGAGGGCAAGTGACGACACGCCGTTCGGGCTCAACCCGATGAAAGGAGCCGCAGCCGCCGGTTTCAAGCCTTCAATGTCGACGTGCCACAGGACTGCCTGCCAGCGCTCGGGCAATGACCTGAACGCCTTGGCCATGACGGCTGACTCGAATTCATTGATGATGCGGTCTTCATCTATAACGACGGAGTCCAGAACGCCGTTGTCACCCGCAACCGGCACTCGGCGCGACTTGCGGTTCCGGTCGTGGGCTGTGCGCCGAACGACGGTGAGCAGATAGGATCGGAAGTACTCTTTGGGGCCTTTGCCCTCAGTCAACGACTGGTAAATGGAAGCGAAGGCCTCTGCCACGACGTCGTCCGCATCGCTGAAATTGTCAGCCTGCGTCCGCGCGACATAGAGGGCTGCGTTCAAGTGGCGCCGGTACAGGACATCGAAGGCTTCCTGGCTGCCTTCCCGCACCAGGGCGATCGCCTGGGGGTCGGTGTAATCATCCAACGCCAAGGTCGGGGCACCACCGTCACCCCCGACCTCCGATACTTGATCCACAAACAATAGTGTTACATCAGATTGCGGGCCACTTGAAACAAGATGCGTAACCGGATAATACGATCGCGTCATCTGCGTCACGATTCGCCCCTAAGGCCCACTAAGGGGAATATCACGCCCCCAAGTGGATCGAGGATCAATGGACCTCCGCGGTAACCGCCACACGCTGAAGCTCGTCCGCGCCCTGAATCAAGGCACGCCGGGACGGCCGGAAAAGGTTGCGAGAGGCCTGCCCGGACGGCGTTCCGGAGCCTTGATCCGCAAGAAGCATGCCGGCCGGGTGGCGCTCCTTTACAGGGCTGACAGGGCGCACGCCGTCCCGGGCGATACGGTCATCTTCACCGCATGGGTCACCAATGACTCACGCAGCCACCTAAGGCAAGTGCGCCTCATTCCGCGATCCTTCACCAACGAGGGCATGGACTCGCTCAACTACACCTCCAACCCCGGATCCGAGGAGCTGGAGGTACCAAGCCTGGAGCCGGGCCAGACCATGATGAGGACTTTCTCGTACAGGGTCACTGATGCGGACCACCTCCACGGAGGCAGCCTGATCAGTGCGATGCAGGTGCAAGCTACATGCCGCGGCGAAATTATCGCCGACGAACACGACGCCATCGTTTCGCTCAACGGAGCGCCTACGGGATGGATGTCCGGTCCAGCGCGCCCGGAGGTGGCCTATCGCCCTTCCAGCCGCGGTTCTTCCCTCAAGCCCCGCCGACGTCCCGGGCGGTTGGGTTAGGGCCTACTCGTTGTCCGGTTCCCCCACCGGCTTCTCCGCCGGCCAGTCGACGTCCAGCTCGTAACCCTCGTGCTTCTGCAGGTAGGCAGCGATATACGGGCAGTGGGGAATGATGCGCTTTCCGGATGCCACCACGTCGTCCAGCGCAAAGTGCGCCAGAACCTTGGCCAGCCCCTGGCCCTTGAACTGGGGCTTGGTCTCCGTGTGCGTGAAATCGATGTGACCGGGCCGGTTGATGAACTGGGCAATCACCGCCAGTTCACCGTCGACACGCAGCTCGTAGCGGTGGAATTGGTCGTTGCGCACTGTGGTCACGCCAGCGCGGAACGAGTCTGCCAAGGAGTCGGTTTGCTCGGTCATGATTCGAGATTGGCACGTAAACCCTGCTCTGGCAATGCGGAGAGTTGGTGGTTCCGCTCGCCGGAAGCTCCCACCGGAGCCGGCGGCAGCACCGGCGTCGGAACCCTGCCAAGCAGCAGGACCGCGAGCGCGAAGCAGGCAGCTCCGCCACCCAGCAGCGCCAGCGTCAGGCCGTTGAACGCGGCGTCAGCGACGGGAACAAAAACGACGACGGCGGCAGTTACCACTGCGATCCTGGAGGGGCCCCGGGCGTGACTGGCCGCCGTCGGACGGTCCTCGAGGCGTCCAAGAAGCGCGACGGTAGGTAGCAAGAGGCCCACGACCGCGCAGAACACGGGGATCCGCGCCCACCACCATTCGGCAGTGCCGGCTGAAGGCTTTGGAAAGTCGGTCAGCAACAGGAGCGCGGACATGCCCACAAGGAGGGGAAGATGCCACAGGTAGACCGTCATGGAACGGCGACCGGCAACAGCAACGACCCGCTGCACCCAGCGTACGGAGCCGAGCCAGCGCACACCGGGCCGGAGCAGCTGAAGCGTTGCCGCCTGGGATACGCCCAAGAGCAGCAGGCACAGGTTGGGCGGGTTGATGTTCACCACCATATTGCCTGGATAGAGGCCCACCCCGGTGGCAAGCCCGAGCAGGAGGTTGCTGAAGACCGCCATCCCGAGCAACCACGGACGGCTGCGATGCTCAAAATAGCCGTCCACCATGAAGAAGCCCAGTTGCTGCACCGCGCACCAGACAAAAATCAGGTTGGTGAAGGCCAGCAAGGGGATGGCGCCCCTCAAGGAATCGACGGCGATGATCAGGGCAACGAGCGCCCCGAAGGTCGCCAGCGGGTGCCGGTCATGGAGACGGGCCAGCAGGGGGATGCTGAGCTGCGCGGTCAGGAACGCCGCAAGGAACCAGAGCGGCATTGCGGCGCCTGTAGTCATCAGCTGGATCACTTGCGGATGGACGCCCAGCAGCAGTGCCGCCCACAGCACCGCCCACATTAGGGCCAGCAAAGCCATGGCAGGCCGGACCAACCGCAGGAGCCGGAGCTGTGCGAAGTCAAAGCCTGTGCCACCCCGCGCTTTCAAGCGCCGCCATGACTGCAGCCCGGTGACGCCGCCCAGGACGAAGAACAGAGGAACAATCATCAGGAGCCACACCACCGGCGTGAACCACGCTTGCTCCATGAGGGTGTTCTCAGTGGTGACTGTTCCGTCCCGGTGCAGTACCGGGCTGACCATCATGCAATGGGCCACTACCACCAAGAGCAGGCAGACAAAGCGCACAAGGTCGATTGCCGGGTCGCGCTGCGCAGGTTGACTCTGCCTTGCCCTTTCCATGGCTCTCCCTAGGATGCATGCTCTGTGGTGCTACACCATTGTCCGCCCGAGCGGTTGGTGGGACCAGAGTCCGGGGGGCTGCCGTTGTGGAGGGACGGCTCATGATCCTTGTCCACAAAACGTGGACCAAGTCTGGACGGAGCCACCTGCAACCGGCAGGATCAAAGCCATGACAACTTCCATTTTTGTGAACCTGCCTGTCAGCGACCTCGAGGCGTCCAAGGCCTTCTACACCGCACTCGGATACACCATCAACCCGAACTTCACGGATGAAACCGCAGCCTGCGTGGTTTTCAGCGACACGATTTACACCATGCTCCTGACGCACGACAAGTTCTCCCAGTTCACCAAGCAACCCATCGCCGACACTCACAACTCGACGGCGGCCATCGTTGCGCTTTCGGCCGACAGCCGTGAAGCTGTGGATGCGCTTGCCACCAAAGCATTGGAAGCGGGCGGTACGGAAACCTATGACGCCCAGGACCTCGGGTTCATGTACAGCCGCGCATTCCGGGACCTCGACGGCCACCACTGGGAAGTCTTTTGGATGGACCAAGCCGCAGCCCAGGATGGTCCGCCCGCGTCCTAGCGGCAAGGACTTCTCTACGGCAGCAGGAGGGCCACAATCCCGAGCACGACGGCGAGCAGCGGGGTTGTGCCTTGAAGCACCGCGGCGCGAAGGTACTTCCGCCCGCTGGCCGCGAGGACCAGGGCCGCCAGCAGCATGGATCCGCACGAGCTGAACACGAGGGTCCAGCCAACCTGCGGAGCCCCGGCCCAGACGGCAACAATGCCTGCCAGAGCCCCGACTGCGAGGAAGAGGTTGTAGAAGCCCTGGTTGTACGCGAGCGGTTTGGTGGTTACGGCGTCCGCCTGCGATGTGATGCTGAAGCGTTTCCAAGTGGCCGGCTTGGTCCAGGTGATGGACTCCATGGTGAAGATGTAGACGTGCAACAACGCTGCCACCAGGGCAAAAATCAGGGAGGCCAGGATCATGAGTTGATCCTAGCCTCCCCTCGTCCCCGTTTGAGGACTGTTGGTGCGCTTGCCGTCAGGCGTTCAACATCGCCAGCGTGGCACCGGCGAACGACCATGCCGAGCCGTTCCAACGCGCCAGCAAGCCTTGCAGGTTCTCGCCGTCCGCACGGTGCGCCGCGGTCTCAGCCTCGAGCGTGGCGAGGATCCCGGTGCGGAGCTCGGTGTTGAAGTTCACCTTGCCCACCTGCATGGCGGACGCTTTGGAGAGCTCACTGGCTGGAATGCCGGACGCGCCATGGAGCACCAACGGAACATCGGTCCGGGCGGCGACGTCCTGCAGGACGTCCCAGCGGATGTTGGGCTCGCCCGTGTACTTTCCGTGCACGTTACCCACCGCAATTGCCAGCAACTGCGCGCCGGTTCGCCCGACGAAGTCGCTCACCTGCTCCGGATCCGTCAAACCCGCAACGGAAGGACCGGCGTCGGGGGCTTCACCCGAGGCGCCGAACGCCCGGTCCTCGTCCCCTGCCAAGCCACCCAGCTCCGCTTCAATGACGACGTCGGCATGGCCGTCGGCGTCGAGCATGGCACGGACTTCGCGAACCAGGGCGATGTTGTCCTCGTAGGCCAGGGACGAACCATCGGCCAGGACGGCGTCCGCACCGGCATTCACGGAGTCACGGATGACCTGCAGGTCGGAGGCGTGGTCCAACTGCACGGAGACCGGAACACCGGCATTGTCTGCCAGTCCCCGCAAGGCTGTAATGAGCCGCAGCCCGTTGGGCGTTGCCGCGGTTTTCGGGGCTACCAGCAGGATCACGCCTGACCGTGCTTCCTCGGCCGCCGAAACCACGGCCATGGCGGTGGTGAAGTCGTAGCACGTGAAAGCGGGAACGGCGGATCTGGCGGCCAGGGCAGAGCTGACCAGCTGGTCGAGTTGGGCACGCATCAGTGGCCCAGCCCGCCCACGAGGATCCACGCCACGTACGTCAGGGCGAAGCCGGCCAAGCCCAGGATGGTGGTGAGAACGGTCCAGGTCTTGAGTCCGTCGGACACGGTGAGGCCGTAGTAGCGGACCACGGTCCAGAAGCCAGCATCCGTAACGTGGGACAAGCCGAGCGAACCGAACCCGATGGCGATCACGATCACGGCGATCTGGGCCGGCGAGTAGCCGCCTTCCATGACCGCGGAGGTGAGCAGGCCCGTCGTCGTGACGATTGCGACGGTTGCCGAGCCCTGCGCGGCGCGGAGGGCGAGGGAGATGATGAAGCCGAGCACGATCACCGGCAGGCCAAGGCTGTCCAGGGTGTGGGACAGTGCGGCACCGATGCCGGACGTGCGGAGGACTTCGCCAAACACGCCACCGGCTGCAACAACCATGAGGATGGATGCGACGGGAGGAAGTGCGCCTTCGAAGATCTCTCCTGTTTCCTTCAGGGACCAGTGGCGGCGGACCGCCAGCAGGAAGAAGGACAAAGCAACGGCAACCAGAAGAGCGAAGAACGGGTTGCCGATGAACGACGCCACTCCGTACCAGTAGTTGTCCTTGGGGATGGTCAGCGTGCCGACGGTGCCAAGGAGGATCTGGACGATGGGAGCGGCGATCAGGAACATGATCAGGCCGGGACGCGGAGGAGCGATGGCGCGGGCTCCGGGCCCGTCGTGGCCTACGTGAACCAGGGTTTCGGCCGAGCCGAACTCTTCCACCTGTGCTTTGACGCCGGGGAGCAACTCGTACTCCTTGCGGTTCATGATGCTGGCAACCCAGTAGGACAGGAAGCCGAGCGGGACACAGATGATGAGCGAAATAAGCGTGATGAGTCCGATGTCGGCGCCGAAGACGCCGGCGCCGGCAACGATGCCCGGGTGCGGCGGGACGGCCACATGGATGGACAGCATGATGCCGGCCATGGGCAGGCCGAACTTAATCGGGTGCACGTTCGCGATCTTGGCGAAGGCGTAGACGATCGGGACGAGGACGATGACGCCCACTTCAAAGAACACGGGAATGGCAACAAGGAAGCCGACCGCGGTCAGCGCGATGGCTACCCGCTTGGCGCCAAGCTTCTCCGTGAAGTGCGTGGCCAGCGACTGCACGCCGCCGGAGACCTCGATCATGCGGCCAAGGATGGCACCGAGGGCGATCAGCAGCGCAACCTTGCCCATGGTGCTGCCCACACCCGTGGTCACCACCGTGAAGATGTCCTTCAGCGGGATCTGCGCCGCGACGCCTACAAGGATGCTGACGGCCAGGAGTGCGACGAATGCCTGGATCTTGAAGCGGATGATCAGCACCAGCAGCAGTGCGATGCCTGCAGCGGCGATGGTCAGCAGCAGCGGAGTACCCAGCTCCACTGCGGGTTTGATGGCGGGCGCGTCGGCCGCGCGAACCATCAAGGAGTTAATGAGGGGGTTCATTGGGGGAAATGTCTCCTATGACATACCGGTCCGGGGACCGGCGAAAGGTGGCGACGACGACGGAGGGGGGACCGCCGTCGTCGCGGGTTTTACTGAGGTGCTGAAGCGCCCATGCGGACGCTGGCGGGGTTGCGGCTCCGCTTAGGCGGTGCGCTTGGCGGGTGCCACAACCTTGATGACGGCGGAGTCGTCGGCAGCGGCGAGGCCCTGGGCCTGGCCGAGGAGGTAGAGCTGTTCGGCGGCGGCTGCGACGGGAGCAGCCAGGCCGGCGGCGCGGGTGGCCTTGCCGACGATTCCCATGTCCTTGACGAAGATGTCCAGGCGGCTGAGGACTTCGGCGCCTTCTTCAGTGTAGGCCTCCAGGATGCGCGGGCCGCGGTTGGAGAGCATGAAGGATCCCGCAGCGCCGGCTTCGAGCGCGGCGAGGGTCTTGGCTTGGTCAAGGCCAAGCGCGTCGGCGAGGGCCATGGCCTCGGCAGCAGCGGCAATATGGACGCCGCACAGGAGCTGGTTGACGGTCTTGAGGGCCTGGCCGTCACCGGGCTTGTCGCCAACGATGCTGAGGGTGGAGGCAAGGAGCTCAAGGGCAGGACGGGCCTTCCCGAGCGCCTCGGGCTCGGCGCCGACGACGATCAGGAGGTCGCCTTCCCCGGCGCGCTTCGGGCCACCGGACAGCGGGGCGTCAACAAGGGACACACCGTATTCGGCAAGCTTGGCCACCGTTGCCGGAATGGCCTCGGTGCCCACGGTGCTGCCGAGGATCACGACGGCGCCCGGCTTCAGGACGGGAGCCACGCCGTTCTCACCGAACAGGACGTCGTTCAGCTGCTCGCCGTTGCGGACCGCCAGGAGCAGGGCGTCCGCGCCTTCGGAGGCTTCGCGGGCAGTGCTGAAGGTCTTGATGCCTGCCGCGGCGGCGAGATCCAGGCGGGCTTCGGCGATGTCGAAGCCGTGGACGGTCAGCTCGGATGCAAGGCGGGTTGCCATCGGCAGGCCCATGGCACCCAGGCCGAGGACGGTAACGGTGTAGTTGCTGGTCATGATGTTCTCCGTTGAAGGTGTTTCTAGAAAGTGCTGCTGAGTTTGCGGGTGACGTGGGCCAGTGACTGGTCGTCGCCCACGTTGCCGGCGAAGACGATGTACGGGATGCCCTTCGCGGGGCCGTCCACGGGTTCCCAGAGGGAGACGATTCCGGGAAGCATCGGCCCCCGGACAATCGCGTGGCGGATTTCCAGGCCGTGCGCTGCAACGTCGGAGGAAGTGATGCCGCCCTTTGCGATGACGAAGCGCGGCGGGAAGGTCTTCAGGGTCCGGTTCACGACCGATACGACGGCGGCAGAAACAGTGCGGGCGATCTTCAGGCTCGCTGCGGGATCGTCGGTCTTGATGAGCAGGCGGCTGGTGTGGACAATGACGTCGCCTTCCCGGAGGGCATCGACGACGTCGCTGACCACTGTTGCGATGTACTGCTCAGCTTCCGCTGCTGTTTTGGTTTCGGCAACGAGTCTTTCCACGTCGATCTCGATGATGCGGGCGCTGCTGTGTTCGCTGGTGAGGACGTTGAGTTGGCGGGTGGTCAGGCCAACGTGTGAGCCGACCACAATCAGGCCCCCGGCGGTGGAGGGTGTGTTGCCGGCGTAGGCCTCTTCTCCAGTGAGGGCCTCGCGGATCTCCTGGCCGATGCGGCCACGGACGAACGGCGGGCCAACGCGGTAAAGGAGCTTCTTGCCGCGGCGTTCCGCTTCTTCCAGGCCGAGGGCCAGCGCACGGAAGTCATTCTCGGTGACGATGTCCGCCACAATCGGGGTGGAGTCGGTGGCCGGCTCGATGGCGTCGGCGATCGCCTTGGCTGAGATGGCGGGATCCTGTGCCGAGGCACCGGCGCGGATGATGTTCAGGTCCAGGACAATCACGTCCTCCGCGGGGAAGCGTCCCTGTGACTTCTCCTCCACATACTTGGCCATCCGGGAATTCGAGAACCCGAACGTGGCGTCCTTGGCGAATTCGGTCTCAGCAACCGGGGTGAGTGAGCCGGCGTCGTCCCCGGAGCCGCGCATGTAGTGCACGCCGCCGATGGTGACGCGGCCGGCGTCGGGGAAGGCGGGAACAATCACGACGCCGTCCGTGGCACCGCCCGTTTCTGCAGCCACGGTTGCGGCGATGACGTCAGGCTCCAGCGGGTAGTGGCCGCGAAGGGTGGAGTCGCTGCGGCTCACGAAGCCTAGGGTCACGTCGCCGGCAGCTGCGGCAAGGGCGTTGCGGACGACCTCCTCATTACGCGCCGCCGCCTCGGCCGGGTCCAGGCTGCGGGTATTCGTCAGGACGTAGACGGCGGGCTTGGTCTGGTTCCGGCGGATGTGATCGAAGGCCCACGTGAAATCTTCCACGTCCCAGCGGGTCAGCACCGCGAGGTCGGCAACGGACTGGGTACCCGTGGGGTCGTCGTCCAGGACAACCAGGATGCGGGGGCTGTTCGCCGAGGACGCTGCAACGGCGTCGGCCACCAGCTGCGCAGGGATCTGAACTTCCGCCGGGAAGGCGGCCAGGACTTCGGCTTCAGGGATCACGGAACACTCCATCGTGGGAAATCTAAGCGGCAATGATTGTGAATGTAAGATGTCAGACATCTAACATTTCAATGCCAGTGTGACACAGCGCTCCTTACCGCGCAAGGCGATCACGCTGGCTAGGCTAGGGACCATGGCTGACATCGGGGTCCCGCCCTGCTTTGTTGACGTTCGCGAGCCCTCCGAGGCCCCGAACAACCAGCCCCCTGCAGTCCTGATCCATGGCTGGGCATCCGGCTCGGCTTACTGGGAGCCCTTGGCCTCGAAGCTTGTGGAGCGCGGTCAGACCGTGTGGATCCTGGACCTCCCCGGTTACCACGCCGGCCAGGAACTTCCGCAGGACTTTGAGTGGACCTTGGAGACGGCTGCAGCATCGGTTGGAGCCACGATCGGGCGAATGACTTCCGGCCCCGTACACCTGCTGGGTCACTCCATGGGAGGCAGCATCGCCCTGACGTTGGCCGCAGCACGGCCGGACCTCGTGGCTACGCTGACGCTCGTGGGAATGGTGCCCGCGCCGCCCAACGCCGGTTTCCGCAACCTGATCCGGGAGCAGGTGGAGCAAGGACACTTCGACGCAGGGTTCGTCGGGAAGTGCATGAGGGCCTGGTACGGGGATCTCCCTGCGGAGGATCAAGAGAAGCTCAGCAAAGGCTTTGACCTGCCCTTCCGGGTCCTTGCCCCGAGCGCATTGGCGGCCATGACCGGCGTCGGGCCTTCAATACCCGGGCGCGTCCTGGCGCCCCTGCTGGTCATCGCCGGAGTGGGCGACCGCGTGCGTTCCATCGACCAGATGGCTGACTTTGCAGCGGCTGCTCCAGGCAGGCAGCTCAAAGCGGTGGAGAACGCGGGGCACAGCGTCCACTGGGAACAGCCGGAGGCATGCGCTGTGACGCTGATGGAGTTTTGGAAAACAAGCCGGCCACTGCCAGCGTAAGATGTCTGACAACCATCCTGCCCAAGGGGGAACCGCGGGATGGGAGATCGGAAGCAAGGAAAGGGGGACCCATGGCACGCAAGTCGCTGGTCGGCGTCGTTGCTGATGAGCTGCTGGACAGGATCGTCGCCGGCGAGTTTCCGCCCGGCACTGTAGTCCCGGGCGAGCTGGAGCTCAGCGCGCGCCACGAGGTGAGCCGCATGACGGTCCGCGAAGCCATGAAAACCCTTGAAGCCCAGAAGATCCTGAGTGTTGAACGCGGCCGGGGAACGTTCGTGAACCCCCTGAATCAGTGGACTTCACTCGAGGCCGTGCTGCGTGCGGCGTCCGAAGGTACCAAGGACGCGGCGGCCGCCATCCAGCTCATCGAACTCCGGCGCATGCTGGAGACCGGCGCTTGTGAGCTCGCCGCCGGCCGCATTTCGGACGAGGACCTCGAGGTCCTCAAGGATCACGTGGAGCAGATGCAGTCCGCCCATGAGATCAACGATGTTGCAGCGTTCGTCGAGGCCGACCTCGCCTTCCACGACGTCATTCTGCACGCCTCCGGCAACGTGTTCGTAGCCGTACTGTTCGAGCCGTTGCATCGCGTGCTCGAGGCCCGCCGCACGCAGACATCCGCGGTTCCCGAGATCCAGGAACACGCCATCAAGCACCACCGCAGCATCACCACGGCTCTGGAGTCCCGCAACGCCAACGACGCCCGGCTGGCCATGGATGAGCACATGCAGCAGACTTTGGACGATCTGAAGACGTACGTGCTGGAGGCCTAGCGCGTCACCGATCTGACTGGCAGCAGGGGTTGTTCTGAGGGCTCAGAGCAACCCCTAATGCCAGTCAGTTGGGCTAGCGGCGCAGACTCTCCGACGGCAATTCGCCGAATGTCTGCAGGTACAGCGCCGAGAACCGTCCTTGGTGGGTAAACCCGCACAGCTCGGCCACTGCGGTCACCGTTTGCTCCCTCGGATCGGCCTCCAAGAGCATCTCGCGGGCGCGGTCCAGACGGATCGACCGCAACAACTCCGACGGCGTAGCACCGCATTCGGCCCGGAGCGCCGTCTGCAGCGTGCGCACCGATACACCAAGGCACTCCGCGATGTCCGGCACTGTGAGTTCCTCGAAGGCATGCCGCTCCAACAGCTCGCGGCATTCCCTGACCAAGCGACTCTCCGTTTCCACATCCCGCATCCCCGGCTCCGGAGCTTCCATGGCCATCAGCAGCCGCGACATCATGCTGTCCGCCAGCAATCCCTGCACGAACGCAGGCGTGGCCGCTTGCGGCTTGCTGATCAGGTCATGGTGAAGTTCGACGACGGACCTCAGGAACGCCCTGCCGGCCGCGGTTGTGAGGTCCATGCCGTAGCCGAGCCCGCCTTTGGGCTCCAGGCCACCGTTGAGTGATGCGGCCACCCGTTCAAGCGCAGTCCGGCGAACATACACAATCAGGTGCGGGCTGCCCGCATCCCACGACATGCTGAAGGGGCGGTCAACAGGCGGGACGGAAGCCATACGCGGGGTTGATTCAACACTGGCTGACCCCACCTGCATGGAGGCGTGGCCCGCCAATGGGATCTGAACCAGATGGAAATCCTGCAGGCCCTCCGGCTCGATCCGCACATCGGCCCCGTAATCCAGGAACTCGATCCCTACATCCCCGCGGTGCAGCGAACGCAGCTTCATGTCCACGGCAGCCTTGCTGGCACGGGGCGCAAGTTCATGGCCGCAGAACAGCTCGGCAATTTTCGCGTGCGCCTCGTCAACATCCCTGGTGGCAGTCGTCGGCCGCCCACGCAAGACGTCGCGGGGAAGGATCCTCACCACATGGCACCTACCTAGGGTCTGGCTACGGCATTTCGCTTTCCGGATGATCCTTACGCCTGGCGGATATTCCGAACCTGAGCAGCTGCCTAAAGTCGCTCTTAGACCAAGTATGACGTACGTCATATTTCCGCAACAGCACTGAAGGGAGGTGAAACTCCGTGAAGAACATCAAGCTGGTTCACGACCGCCGCCATGAGTGGGAGCGGCACTTTGAGGCCTGGGAAAAGCAGCTGCGCACGCCGGAGGCAACGGTGACGTCCGCTCCTTGGGTTGGGTGGCTCGAGGAAGACGACGACCAGTACCCCGGCGATTGATTCCGCCTCCGTTGCGCATTCCGGATGACGTCCGCGCCAAGTGGATATTCCGGGAGGCCGGCGGCTACCTAGAGTCACTTCACAGCGAATATGAAGCACGCCACATTCGCTCATCAGCAGAATCCACAAAGGAGAGGGTTTGGCCATGTCAGGACTCGAAGGCAGGACCGCAGTGGTCACGGGCGGAGCAACCAAGGTGGGCCAAGGCGTTGTCACTGCGTTGCGCGATGCAGGAGCCACTGTGGTGGTAGCCGACATTGACCCCGACGGCGGTACGGTCACCAAGGCGCTCGGGGAAGGGATCCACTACTCCCACACGGATATCACGGACGACTCCGCCCTCAACGAGTTGATCGAGGAGACAGTGGTCCGCCACGGCGGCCTGGACATCCTGGTGAACCTGGCCTGCACCTACAAGGACGAAGGCGCAGGCTCCGGCCGTGAGGACTGGCTCGAGGCCCTCAACGTCAACCTGGTCAGCGCAGTAATGGCCGCCAACGCGGCCAGGCCGCATCTGGCAAAGTCCGGACACGGTGTGATCATCAACTTCACCTCCATTTCCAGTTCCGTTGCCCAGACCGGCCGCTGGCTCTACCCCGCCAGCAAAGCTGCGCTGGTCCAGGTCACCCGCAGCATGGCCGTCGACTTCGCCCCGGACAACATCCGGGTCAATTCGGTGAGCCCCGGCTGGGTATGGAGCAACATCATGGATTCCCTCAGCAACGGAAACCTCGACAAGACGGACGCTGTTGCCGCGCCTTTCCACGCCCTCAAAAGAGTGGGCCGGCCACGCGAAGTGGGTGACATCGTCGCCTTCCTGGCGAGTGACCAGGCCAGTTTCGTGACCGGCGCAGACTGGGCCGTGGATGGCGGCTATTCGGCACTGGGCCCGGAGCGCGCCGAAGAGACCATCCCCCTCCTGGCCGCCAACTAACCCCCAAAAATCCACCCGACCGCTTCGAAAACGTCCCCACCATAGAAGGGCAAGAACCATGACGCAACGCCACATTACGATCGTCGGCGCAGGCCAGTCCGGCCTTCAGCTGGGCATCGGCCTGCTGAACGCCGGCTACCAGGTAACCACCATTTCCAACCGGACGCCGGAAGAGATCCGGGACGGAAAGGTTGCCTCCAGCCAGTGCATCTTCCACAACGCCCTGGAGCACGAGCGGGCGTTGGGACTTGATTTGCGGCCCGATGCACCCACCGTTGACGGGATCTCGTTCACCGTCCCGCACCCCGAACTTCCGGGTGAGAAGGCCATCAGCTGGGCCTCGAGGCTGGACAACCACGCCCAGTCCATCGACCAGCGCGTCAAGTTCCCAAGGTTCATGGAGGAGTTCATCAAACGCGGCGGCGAGCTGGTGTTCGAGGATGCAGGCGTTGATGAGCTGGAATGCTATGCACTGAACTCGGACCTGGTGATCGTGGCCGCCGGCAAGGGCGAGATCGCCCAACTCTTCAGCCGGGACGCTGAACGCAGCACCTATGACACGCCCCAGCGCGCTCTGGCCCTCACCTACGTCACCGGCTTGAAGCCCCGCGAAGAGTACTCAGCGGTCTCCTTCAACCTCATCCCGGGCGTGGGCGAGTACTTCGTTTTTCCAGCACTGACCACCACCGGCCCCTGCGAAATCATGGTCTTCGAAGGCGTCCCGGGCGGTCCCATGGACGCGTGGAAGGGCCTTACTCCGGACGAGCACCTGGAAACGTCCAAGAACATCCTTGAGACCTTCCTTCCATGGGAAGCCGAACGGGCTACTGACGTCCATCTGACCGACCCCAACGGCATCCTGCAGGGCCGCTTCGCCCCCACCGTCCGCCACCCGATTGCCGCGCTCCCCAGCGGCAGGCAGGTACTTGGCCTTGCCGACGTCGTGGTTTTGAACGATCCCATCACCGGCCAGGGTTCCAACAACGCCAGCAAGTGCGCGGCGTCGTACCTGCAGAGCATCATTGAGCACGGCGACCGCCGCTATGACCCGGCATTCATGCAGGCCACGTTCGAACGCTATTGGGATTACGCCCGACACGTTGCACACTGGACCAATGCCCTGCTGGCTCCTCCCCCGCCGCACGTCCTTGAGTTGCTGGGCGCGGCAAACCAGGTTCCGGAAATCGCGCACCGCTTTGCCAACGGCTTCAACCACCCGCCGGAATTCCAGGAGTGGTTCATGTACCCGGACAAAGCCGAGGACTACCTCGCAGCCCTGGGTGCCAAGGTTTCCTGACCCCGGATTTTCATAGCACGCCCCTGCTAATAAGGATTTACCATGCGCACAATCGCAATCATCGGAGCCGGCGAATCCGGCGCCCAGCTGGCCTTGGGCCTGCAACGGGAGGGCTACGCCGTCACGCTGTTCTCGGACCGCTCGGCAGCCCAAATCAGGTCCGGAAAAGTCATGTCCAGCCAGTGCATGTTCGCACCCGCCTTGGACGCCGAAGCACAAATGGGAACCGCGATTCCCGACTCAGGAGCTGCCCCCGCCATCGGCTCCATCCACCTGCGCGTTGAGGGCCAGGAACCGATTGAGTGGGAAGCCCCCCTGGACGGCCCGGCAAGGTCCGTTGACCAGCGGCTCAAGAGCGCGCACTGGATCGAACGGTTCGTCGCGAATGGCGGCGACTTCCGGATCGAGAAAGTCACTCCCCGCCTCCTGGAAGAACTGGCCCGGGACTACGAGTTGGTGATCGTCAGCACCGGAAAGGGCGAAATCGGGCAGGTGTTCCCCCGGGACAAGGCCAAGTCGCCGTTCGACCGTCCCCAGCGGGTGCTGGCGCTCAATTACGTCACCGCTACCGGAACGGACGACGGCGGGGCTGCCGCCATCCGGATGTCCATGGCGCCGGGAGTGGGTGAGTTTTTCACTTTCCCGGGGCTCACCGCGTCCGGCCCCTGCCGCATGATGGTGTTCGAGGGAGTGGTGGGCGGCCCCATGGACTGTTGGTCCGGCGTCGTAAGTCCCGAAGACCAGCTGGAGCGTTCGCTGCAGCTGCTCCGGGACCATTTCCCGCACGAGGCCGCCGCTTTCGAAGGCGCCGCTCTGACCGACGACGGCGCCACGCTCCTGGGACGCATCACTCCGACGGTGCGGTCCGCGGTAGGGGAACTGGCGAACGGCAGCCTGGTCTTCGGGCTCGGCGACGCCGTGGTCCTGAACGATCCACTGACCGGCCAGGGGTCAAACAACGCGACGCTGGCAGCCAAGTACTACCTCGATGCGATCGTGCGCCGTGGCCGGCAACCGTTCAACAGGGAATGGATGGAGCGCACGTTCGACGAGTTCTGGCGCGGGTGGGGCCAGTGGTCGGTGGCGTGGACGAATGACCTGCTCAAGCCGCGTCGGGACCATCAGGCCACCCTCCTGCGCGAAGCCGCCGAGCATCCGGCCCTGGCCGCAAGCATCGTGGCCGGGTTCGACGATCCGCGGACTTCCTACCCGTGGTGGTTCGACCCGACGGCGGCTGCGGACTTCATGCAGGCGCGCAAGGAAGAGGACTCCGCCGTCTTCGATGTGCGTGATTTCCGCAGCGCATTGGGCCAATACGCAACCGGCGTCACGGTAGTCACCACCGTCTCCCCGGATGGCCGGAAGGTGGGCATGACGGCGAACTCCTTCACGTCAGTGTCCATGGAACCGCCCTTGGTCCTGTGGTGCCCCAGCAAGCGGGCCCCGAGCCTGACGGATTTCGAGGAATCGACGCACTTCGCCATCAACGTCCTGGCCAGCGATCAGCACGTGCTGTCCCGCCAGTTCGCTACGCCGGCCTCGGACAAGTTCCAAGGTGCCGAAACCACCGAAGGCATTGCCGGGGTGCCCGTGCTGGACGGCGCGGTTGCTACCTTCCAGTGCCGCACAGTGTCGCGCCACGACGCAGGCGACCATGTGATCTACGTTGGCGAAGTGGAGAAGTACAGCAACGACGGCGGTTCTCCCCTTGTGTTCCATAGCGGCAAGTACCACGCGACAGCCAGCCACCCCGACTTCTGAGAGGGCATCATCCATGAACGACGTTGCCGTCATCGGCTCCGGTATCAACTCCCTGGTTGCCGCTGCGGAGCTTGCCCTCGCCGGACAACAGGTCTGCCTGATCGAGCAATCCGACCGGCTGGGCGGCTTCATCCACTCGGGTGAACGGACTCTGCCGGGGTTTATCCACGATTCGTTTTCGTCGTGGCATCCGCTCTTTGTTTCCGGGGGCGCGTACGCCGTGTTGGGCAGTGAACTGCACAAGAGGGGCCTGGAGTACTGCAACACGGACGGCGCCGTCACCGCGTCAGTGGCTGCGGACCCTGTGACCGGCGAGCACAGGGTGGCCCTTGCCCACCGGGATCCTGCGGAGACGGCGAAGACCTTCAAGCACCCGGCGGATCAACAGGCCTACCTCACCATGCTCGATGACCTGGGCCGTCACGCCGGGACCGTCTTCGGGGCGTTCGGGGCGGAATTGCGGTCCCCCAAAGAGCTCGCACGGCTGGGCTTTGGCGCTGTGCGGACCGGCAAAGTGAAGGCCAACGAGGCCTTTCTCAGGGACGCCGTGATGAGCGGCCGCAACTATCTCCGCAGCCGCTTCGATGGTTGGGAAACGGACCAGCTGTGGTCGCCCTGGCTCCTGCACGCAGGCCTCGGCCCGGACCAGGCAACAGGTGGCGTGATGCTGCCCGTGATGGCCATGAGCATGCACACTTTCGGCTTGCCGGTGGTCAAGGGCGGAGCCGCACGCTTTGTTGCGGTCTTTGAATCGCTGCTCCGGGACAACGGAGTGCGGATCATGCTTGGCACCGAAGCCCGGGAAATCCTTTCGGTGTCCGGCTCGGTGACCGGGGTCCGCACCTCCGAGGGGATCGTCCAAGCGGACACCGTGCTGGCCAACGTCTCGCCCCAGGCCCTCTACACCCGCTTGCTGCCTGATGCCCCGGCACACCTGGCCGACGCCGCCCGCAGGTATCAAAACGGCCGCGGCGCCATGCAGGTCCACCTTGCCCTGGACAAGCCGGTCCAATGGTTGGATCCCCGCCTCAACAAGGTTCCGCTGGTCCATATCAGCAACGGATCGGACAGCACGGGCATCGCGTGCGCCCAGGCTGAGGCGGGACTCTTGCCGGTGGAACCAACCATCGTGGTGGGACAGCAGTGCGTCCTGGATCCCTCCAGGGCACCGGAAGGCAAAGCGACGCTGTGGCTGCAGCTCCAGGAGGTTCCGTTCGAGCCGGTAGGGGACGCTGCGGGTGAGCTGTCCGTGGCCGAGGGTTGGTCGGAGAAGCTGAAGCAGGCCTACCTGCACCGTGTCCTTGAGCGGCTTGAGCAGTTCGCGCCGGGAACGCAGGCTACCGTTCTGGCCTCGGACATCATCGCCCCCACGGACCTCGCTGCAATCAACCCGAACGCTGTTGGCGGTGACCCGTACGGCGGCTCGGCCGAGCTCTTCCAGAACCTGCTCTGGCGGCCGTTTCCACAAGCCGCCGGGCACCACACGACCGTCAAAGGACTTTGGCACATCGGGGCTTCCACCCACCCCGGCCCGGGCCTCTCCGGCGGTTCAGGCCACCTCGTGGCACAGCGTCTGACAACCAGGAAATCCAACCCTTTCAAGCGAAACCAGCGATAGGAGAACAATGTCTGTTCTGGCCGGGCTCACTGCAGCCCTTTCCAACGGCTCGGTGAAAATCATCGACCTCACTACCCCGCTCAGCCCCGAAACCCCCATCCTGAACCTGCCGCAGCCTTTTGCGAACACGGTCGGGTTGTCGGTCTCGCCGGTCAGCAACTTCGACGACGCCGGCCCGGCGTGGGCGTGGAACGACGTCACGGTGGGCGAGCACGCCGGAACGCACTTGGATGCTCCGGTCCACTGGATCACGGGCAAGGACGGCAAGTCCGTGGACAAGATCGAGCCGCACCGCCTCGTGGGTCCGCTGGTGGTGCTCGACAAAACTGCGGAAGCCACCGCAGACCCGGACTTCCTCCTGGAACCGGAACATTTTGAACAGTGGCAGGAAGAGCATGGCCCTTTCCCGGAGAACTGCTGGGTGATCTTCCGGACCGGCTGGGCAGCCCGGGGCGCCGATGCTGCCGCTTTCGTGAACGCGGACGACGCCGGCCCGCACACTCCCGGGGTCTCTGCGGCAGGTGCCAAATGGCTTGCCAGCAACGCCTCCATCAGCGGCTTCGGCGTTGAAACCGTGGGGATCGACGCCGGCCAGGCGGGCTCCCTGGACCCGATGTTCCCCGTCCACTCCTTCCTCCTGGGTGCGGACAAGTACGGCGTGACCTCGCTCCGGAACGTGGACCGGCTGCCGGTTACGGGCGCCACCCTGGTTGTTGCTCCCCTGCCGATCGTCGGCGGCACAGGCAGCCCCAGCCGCGTCTACGCGCTGGTGGAAAGTGGTCCCGTGGAAGAGCGGTAGCCCATCTGACTGGCAGCAGGGGTTGTTCTGAGCCCTCAGAACAACCCCTGCTGCCAGCTACTTGGGTCTTAGGCGTCCACTTCCGTGTTCACGATGTAGACGTCGCACGGGGCGCCGTGGGCCACGCTGTTGGCGATGCTGCCCAGCACGCGGCCAAGGCCCTTCATGCGCTTGTTGCCCACAACGATCAGGGATGCCTTGTTGGACTCGGCGTAATTGATGAGGGCGTTGGCCGGCGTACCGCGGGCAGCGTAGTACTTCACGCTGTTGTCCGGGATGTCCAGTTCCTCGGCCACCTTGCGCGCAACGTACTCGGCGGAGTCCGCCGAGGAGACCGTAATGCGATCGCTGCCACTGCCGAACTCTTCGATCCGGTCATCAGAAAAGCCGCTGATGACGTGCAGTTCCGCGCCGAGTGCTTTGGCCATCTTGGCTGCCGCCACGGCTGCCCGCTTGGCCGTTTCGCTGGCGTCAACGCCGACGACGATCACTTCTGACATGAGTTCTCCTCATTGATGGATTCATGGGTGGTGGTCCGGTGGTACTTCAAAGAAATTTACACGCGATCACCAGTTGCCGCTGCTCCTTGTTTACGGCCGTGTCCCAACGGGTAGGGATACGGTATCGGCTCGATCACAACCGAAAGGCAGGATCATGGCACAGCAAGCTTTCAACCCGACGACAGCGATCGTCACGGGTTCGGATTCCGGCATTGGCCGCGCCACGGCGGTCGCGCTGGCCAAAGCAGGCATGGACGTGGGAATCACATGGCACTCGGATGAGCAGGGCGCCCAGGAGACGGCCGAAGAAGTCAGGGGCCTGGGCCGCAAGGCAGTAGTGCAGCAGCTGGATACCACCAGGATTCAGGAGACGGCGGCGACGATCGATCGGCTGGCCGACGAACTTGGCGGCGTGGATGTGTTCGTCAACAACTCAGGAACCGGAGACGGAACCAAGTTCCTGGAGCTGGACTTTGAGACGTGGATGCAGACGTTGGACACCAATCTCAACGGTGCTTTCGTAGCCATGCAGGCGGCAGCCAAGCGCATGGTGGACGCAGGCCGCGGCGGGCGCATCATCGCGATCACCAGCGTGCACGAGTTCCAGCCGCGGGTAGGCGCATCAGCGTACGACGCTTCAAAGCATGGACTCGGTGGCCTCATCAAGACCATGGCACTGGAGCTGGCGCAGTACGGCATCACGGCCAACAACGTGGCACCCGGTGAGATCGCCACCCCCATGACGGGCCAAACGGACGAGGACCCGCACCGGGAAGAACGTCCCGGAGTACCCGTGGGCCGCCCCGGCGACGCACGCGAGATTGCCGCCGTCGTAGCTTTCCTGGCGTCCCCCGAATCCAGCTACGTCAATGGCGCCTCCTGGCCCGTGGACGGCGGGATGCTGCAAATGGGACCACAAGCGGGTTCGCACATCACCAGCAACGATTGGCGCGAAAACTAGCTCTGGCCGCACGAACTTCCGTGGGCTAGTCTGCATGGACGGCCTGCGCGCAGGCCCGATTTCCAGGATTCGTAACACGATGATGAGGAGCACCATGGCTGACCACACATACAGCGTTTCCGAGATTGTAGGAACTTCCACCGAGGGCGTCGACGACGCCATCAAGAACGCCATCGGCACAGCGTCGCAGACCTTGCGCAACCTTGATTGGTTCGAGGTCAAGGAAATCCGCGGCCACCTCGAGGATGGTGCGGTTGCCGATTGGCAGGTCACCATCAAGCTTGGCTTCCGCCTGGAGCGCTAGGCGCCAGCCACGGCCAACCGCTCGCCGAATTGACAGTTAATGCCAATAATCACCGCGAACATTGGCATTAACTGTCATCTCGGCGGGCGGGTTCTGGAACCTCAGTAACCGTGTCCGGCTCGCCGAAGCTGCTCAGCAGCGTCAAAGCGTCCGACGACGGCGAACCGGCCTTTGCGGAATAGACCCGCAGGTGCTGGTCGGCGTCGTCCGGGAGACTCAGGGTTTCGAAGTTCAGTTCAAGGTCGCCCACCACGGCATGGTGCAATCGGACTGTTCCGGCGGACCGCGAAGCTACCCTGTGCCCGGCCCACCATTGGCGGAATTGTTCGCTGTGAACGGCGAGTTCGCCTACCAGCTGGTTGGTTTGGGGATCGTTCGGGTGGCGGCCCACATCCATGCGCAGCGCTCCAACGGCCTCGGCGGCAACGGTCTTCCAGTCCCGGAACAGCGTTCCTGCGCTGGCATCCAGGATGAGCCAACGGGTCAGGTTCCTTTCCGCGGCGGGCAAGGAGGTGAAGTCGGTAAACAGCAGGTTGGCCATGCGGTTGGCGGCCAGGACGTCAGTCCTGCGTCCAAGGACCATCGCCGGCACGTCGCCCACTGCGTCCAGCAACTGCCGCACGGCCGGACGCACTTTCTGAACCGGCCCCGGCCCCGCGGCCGAGTTGGCGCAGTGCGCAAGAAGGTCCATCATGTGGGCCCGCTCCCCCGCATCCAGGCGGAGTGCCCTCGCCACGGAGTCCAGCACCGCCTTGGACGGATGGATGTTCCGCCCCTGCTCCAGGCGGGTGTAGTAGTCGGTGCTTACTCCGGACAGCCTGGCCACTTCCTCCCGGCGAAGCCCCGGGACCCGGCGGGAGCCGGTTGAACCGAGCGTGCCGGCGTCTTCCGGGGAAAGGCGCGCACGCATGACCTTGAGGAACTTTCCGAACTCAGCGCTTTGACCCATCCATCCATTCTGCCGGTGCAACAGCCGGCGCCACCACCTCTTTGGGTAGGACTGGCAGACCTAGGAAAAACAGGATCACGCACTTCTGCTGACGTAGTGGCCAAAACTGAATAGGCTCAAAGCAGAGCCTCCGAAAACGTTTTCCGGAGATCCGACAACGCACACCACTTTCGAAGGAGACCCTCATGCCAGAGTTGACATTGAACAACGGCGTCACCATTCCGCAGCTTGGATTCGGTGTCTTCCAAGTGCCTCCGGAAGAGACCCAGAAGGTAGTGGAAGACGCCCTCGAGGCCGGTTACCGTCATATCGACACCGCCGCGGCTTACCGCAATGAAGCCGGCGTTGGCGCCGCAATTGCAGCTTCCGGACTTTCCCGGGACGAGGTCTTCATCACCACCAAGCTGCGCAACGGCGAGCAGGGCGAGGCCTACGACGCTTTCCAACGCAGCCGCGACGCGTTGGGCCTGGACTTCCTGGACCTCTACCTGATCCATTGGCCCGTCCCGTCCCAAGGGCTGTACACCAAGGCATGGAAGGAAATGGAGAAGCTCTACCATGACAAGCAGATCCGCGCGATCGGTATCTCCAACTTCCTCGCCGACCACGTGGACACCCTCCTGCGCGAGTCCGAGGTAGTGCCGGCCGTCAACCAGATCGAACTGCACCCCACCTACCAACAGGCCGACCTGGCCGCCAAATGCCGCGACCTCACCATCGCCGTCGAGGCTTACAGCCCGCTCGGCCAGGGCAAGGACCTCAACGCCGAGCAGGTGGCGCTCGTCGCAGCGGCACACGGAACCACTCCCGCCCAGGTGATCCTCGCCTGGCACCTGGCCCAGGGAACCATCGTGATCCCCAAGTCCGCGGACTCCAGCCGCATGCGCGAGAACTTCGGCGCTGCGGACCTGAGCCTTACCGAGTCCGAACTTGCGGCCATCACCGCCCTTGAGGCGGGCGCGCGCATCGGTTCCGATCCCGCCGTCGCCTCCTTCACCCAGATGTAAGCCCGGCACTAACAAAGGACAACAGCATGCAGTACACGCATCTTGGCCGCTCCGGCCTGAAAGTCTCCCGCCTCTGCCTGGGCACCATGAACTTCGGCCCTAAGACCGAGGAAGAGACGTCCCATTCGATCATGGACTCCGCGCTGGATTCCGGGATCAATTTCTTCGATACCGCCAACGTCTACGGCGGCACGGAACATCGCGGCTGGACCGAGGAAATCATCGGCCGCTGGTTCGCCAAGGGCGGCGAGCGCCGGGAACGCACGGTGATCGCCACCAAGCTCTACGGCACCATGACGGACCGCCCGAATGAGTCCAAGTTGTCCGCCCTGAACATCCGGCGCGCCTTGGATGCCAGCCTGAAGCGGCTGCAGACGGATTACATCGACATCTACCAGTTTCACCACATCGACCGGGACACTCCGTGGGACGAGATCTGGCAGGCCATCGAGGTGGCCGTCCAGCAGGGCAAGATCCTTTACTCGGGCAGCAGCAACTTTGCCGGGTGGCACATCGCCCAGGCCCAGGAGGCAGCACACCGGCGGAACTACACGGGCTTGGTGAGCGAGCAGTCCATCTACAACCTGTTCCGCCGCGAGCTGGAACTCGAAGTGATTCCGGCAGCGCAGCAGTACGGCCTGGGCCTGATCCCGTGGTCTCCCCTGCAGGGCGGCCTGCTGGGAGGCGTGCTCAAAAAGGAAGAAGAGGGCGTCCGACGCACCGAAGGACGCGCCTTGGAGACCCTGCGCCAGCACGAAGACCAGATCCGCCAGTACGAGGACTTTGCTGACGAACTGGGCCATGCACCCGGCGACGTGGCTCTCGCCTGGCTGCTGCACCAGCCCGCGGTGACGGCACCGATTGTGGGTCCCCGCACCCAGGAGCAGCTGGACTCCGCCATCCGCGCCCTGGACGTCACTCTCAGTGACGACGCCCTCAAGCGGCTGGATGACATCTTCCCGGGCCATCGCCCCGCTCCCGAGGATTACGCCTGGTGACCGACCTTCACACAGGCATCCTTGGAAAAGCAGCGGACACCGTCTCGCCGCGGAACATCCTGTTCATCGGCGGGACCGGCGTCATCAGCACCTCGGCGGCTGAACGCGCCGTGGCGCTGGGCCACCGGCTGACCATCCTTAATCGGGGACGGTCAGCCGGGCGGCCGGTCCCGGACGGCGCCGAAGTGTTGCATGCGGACATCCGGGAACCGGCAGCGGTGCGTGAGGTACTTGGCGGCAGGGAGTTCGACGCCGTCGCGGACTTTATCTCCTACACTCCGGACCAGGCCCGGACTGCAATGGAGTTGTTCCGTGGACGCACGGGCCAGTATGTGTTCATCAGTTCAGCGTCGGCTTACCAAAAGCCGCCTACCACCCTGCCCATCAGGGAATCCACGCCCCTGAAGAATCCGTTCTGGCAGTACTCGCGGGACAAGATCGCCTGTGAGGAACTCCTGTGGGAGGCGTACCGTGAACAGGATTTCCCCGTGACGGTGGTGCGCCCGTCCCATACTTACGATCGCACCAAGATCGCGATGGTGGGTGGTTGGACGGACATCCACCGGATGCGTGCAGGACTGCCTGTGCTGGTCCACGGCGATGGAACGTCGCTATGGACGCTGACGCACAGCCGCGACTTTGCCAAGGCATTCGTCGGGCTCCTCGGGCGTCCGCAGGCAATCGGCGAGAGCTACACCATCACCTCGGATGAGTTCCTGCCGTGGAACCAGATCTATGGGCTTTTCGCCAGGGCCGCGGGTGTTGCGGAGCCGGAGTTGTTCCACGTGTCCTCGGAGACCATTGCGGCCCACAGCGCGGAACTGGGTCCCAACCTGCTGGGCGATCGTTCCCACTCGGTTGTGTTCGACAACTCAAAGATCAAAGCCCTTGTACCGGATTTCACTGCCACTATTCCTTTTGCCGATGGTGCCCGGGAAATCGTGGAGTGGCACGACCGGCATCCTGAACTGCAGGTGGTGAAGGATGACTACATGGAGTTGACTGACCAGCTCTACGACTGGTCGCGGCGGACACTGTTGCCAAGCACCACGTCCGCGGCGTAGAAAAGCAAGGAATCTGTCTTTTTCGTTCAGCAAAGGAGATCGTGCCCATGGCGTCAGCCCCGCTCATAGAACTCAATGACGGATACAAGATCCCGCAACTGGGCCTTGGCACGTGGCCGCTGGATGACACCCAGGTTGCGAAGGCCGTTGAGGAAGCCGTGTCGCTCGGCTACCGGCACATCGACACCGCGGTGAAGTACGGCAACGAGGCCGGGGTGGGCGAAGGAATCCGGAACAGCGGGGTGGACCGCGGCGAACTGTTCATCACCACCAAGCTCGACGGTGAGTTCCAAGGCTCCGGCAAGGCCGTCGCCGGCCTGGACGGCTCCTTGAAGCGTCTTGGCCTTGAGTACGTGGACCTGCTGCTCATCCACTGGCCGCTCCCCCGGCGCGATGAGTTCGTTTCCACCTGGAAGACGTTCGAAGAACTGCAGGCATCGGGCAAGGTCCGTTCCATTGGAGTTTCCAACTTCAAGCCCGCCCACCTGGACCGGCTCTTTGCGGAGACGGACGTGGTTCCCGCCGTCAACCAGATCCAGATCAGCCCGGCCATTCCGCGGACAGCCGCCCGCGCCTTCAACGAACGCAACGGCATCGTCACGGAGTCGTACAGCCCGCTCGGCGCAAGAAGCGATCTCCTGAACGCCCCTATTTTGGCCAGTCTCGCCGAAAAGCACGGAAAGACCCCCGGCCAGGTGGTACTTCGCTGGCACGTCCAGCAGGGCCTGGTTGCCATCCCCAAGACGGCCAACCCGAAGCGCATGCAGGAGAACCTCGACGTCTTCGATTTCGAACTGGACAGAGAGGACCTGGACCGCCTGCAAACCCTCGACGCCGGGCCAGACGCGGGAGTCGATTCCGACGTCCAAGGACACTAGGGGAGGAACTGAGCGTGGAATCAATGATCTGGACCGGATCCTACACAGCAGACCGCAACGCCAAGGGCGAAGGCATCGGCGCCATCTCCATCGACGGACAGGGAAACCTCACCTCCCTGGGCCTGGCCGTCTCCGCCGATTCGCCCTCATTCCTGGCACCGCACCCCACACTGCCCATCCTTTATGCGGTAGCCGAGGAGGCCGGCACGGTGCAGGCCTACCGCCGCACCAGAGTGGCCGAACTGGAACCCTTCGGCAAGCCCTGGCCCACGGGTGAGGCCACGTGCCACGTGGCAGCAGACCCGCAGGGCCGCTTCATCATCGCCACCTGTTGGGGCGATGGGCAGGTCATTCTCTTTGAACTGGACGACGACGGCGCCATCACCTCGCGCTTCAGCGCGGAAGCCGCCGTCGTCCCTCACCACAACGGACCCACCGACCAGCCGCGGCCAAGCCGCGCGCATTCCAGCCTGATGCTCCCCGACGGCCGGATCCTGACGGCGGACCTGGGGAACGACTTGGTTCGCGTCTGGACTTACCAGCCCGGCAGTGGCCTGCAGGCCGACCACCACGTGGTCCTCCCCAAGGGCAGCGGACCCCGGCACATGGTCCGGCATTCCAGCGGGACAGTGTTCGTGGACACGGAATACTCCCTTGAAGTGGCGGCCATCCGCTCCGAACCGCAAGGCGTCTTCGAGCTCACGGCCATGGTTCCCGTGAGCGTGAACAAGCCGTTCGACGGCGATGCCGCGGCTGAAATCGCGCTCTCACCGGACGGGCGCTTCGCCTACGTGGGGGTTCGCGGTTCCAACCGGATGTGCATCCTGAAGGTGAGCGCCGAAGGAACCAGCCTCGAACCCCTGGCGGACGTTTCCACCGGTGGCGACTGGCCACGTCACCACTTGGTTCGCGACGGCTGGCTGCTGGTAGCGCACGAGGGGTCCAACGACGTCGTGAGCTACAAGCTGGACCCCGCCTCCGGCCTGCCCGACGGCCCTGTCAGCCGCGTGGAAACCGGCTCGCCGAGCGTGCTGGTGCCTGCCTCTTAAAGACGCCGAGATGACATTATGTGCCAATGCTCCGCTCAAACATTGGCACCAAATGCCATCTCGGTGTTGGTTCTAGGCAGCCCAGACTTCGACGTCGTCCGTGCCGCAGATGAGCCTTCGGCCGCCCGGCTCGAGGATCACCCACAGGAGTTCCTGGTGCTGGGAAACATCGTCCACGCGCCCGGTACCCACACCCCACGCAACGTCATAGATCCACACGCGGTCGCCGGACTGGAGATCGGTCCACTCCGACGCCGGAACGTGCCGGTAGCCGTCAGGCCGGTTAAGAAGGCTCGCCGTCATGACGCTGCCGGGCGACGACGCCACACAGTGGGTACGCCGTTGTGGGCCGGGAGGACGTGGCCCTCAGTAAAGACGTGCACCGTTTCCGGATCGGAGTCCGGGCTCCACAAACCAGAAGCCGGGCAGTGGGAACCGGTAGGCATGACGCGGGTGGCTCGTTCGCGCAGGAGGGCGATGCTCTTCATCGTTGAAACTCGTCCTTGGGTAGGTCTGGCTCTGCCTATGTGAAGCAGATCTCCTCCAGCCTATGAAACTTAGGGGACGTTTGTTATGGGCAACTGCACAACCTTCTTTAGTGACGGCGTGCAATTGCCCATAGGGTTTTTACTTGTAGCTCAAACTAAGCAGCATGGCCTTGAGCCGGGCGTACTGCTGGGTTCCTATCCATGCCTTTGCGGCGGCGGGGGTGGCGAAGGTTGGCTGCTTGGTGGAATCGAACACTACGTAGGCGCTCATGATCCCATTCGGCACCCTCACCTGATTGGTTCCCGAGGTCGTAGCTCCCGCCTGCAACTCCGAGGAGATCCTGACATCCATGATGTAAACAGGCGGATCGTTTACCGGGGCCGTTGGCGCGGTTGGCATTCCCTCGTAGGCCGGCCCGTCGTAGGGAACGTATCGGGACTGAGTCGAGGAGAAACCAAATTCGACCTTCTCACCGGAGTTGTCCCTGACTCCCGCAACCACGGCGCGGTCCAGAATCGTCCTCTCCACTGGACCCGCTGTGCCATCGCCGTAGTTTCCGTTGAACACCCGGGCAACTTCGGATCCTGCACCGTCGGAGACACGGGCAATGACTGAGTTCGCTTGGTCCTCCGGCGCAGCGTATGGCCCCTGTTCGGTTCGGATAGTCCAGTCAGCCGGGTATTCGAAGGACAAGTGGCCGTCCGGGAAGGTGAAAGTCTTGAGCGTGGGTGCTTGGACCGGGGGCGTCACCGGTGCTGTCGTGGCCACAGCGGGAGCGGTGGGGGTTGCCGATTGGGTGGGTACCGCCGTCGGGGTGGCCGAAGGCGTTGCGGTAGCGCTGGGTGATGGCGTGGCTGAAGTGCTCGGTGTCGGCGCTGCAGCCTCGGACGATATTGCCGGCGCGGGTGCCGGGCTTACCGTGCCAAAGTTCGATGCCACCAGGACTCCGGCGGTGACGGCAGCTGCACCCAAAAGCAGGCCGCCGGCAATCCGGGCTTTCCGGCGTCGTTTGTCCTCGAGCGAAGAAACGTTCCGCAGCGGGTTGGTGTCGCTGTAGACGGTGGAGCCGGAAAGCATCCTGTGGAGGGCTTCTTCACCGCTTGGTTCCGTCCCGGGTTCGAACGGGTCGATTGCGGCTATCTGGTTCTTGATCGGATCCATGATGTTCAGACCCCCAACTTTTCTGTAGCGGATGCGGAACCTGCAGGCAGTTGTTTCCGGAATGCTGTGCGTGCACGGTGGAGCCGGACCTTGGCTGCGGATTCGCTGCACTGGAGCACTTGGGCGATTTCGGCGGGGCCGAGCCCGTCCCAGTACGCCAACTGGAGGATGTCGCGTTCCTTGTCGCGGAGGCGGGACATTGCATCCTGTACCGCAACGTTGCCGGAGTCGTTCCCGACACGCTCCACCGCCGTCGTACGCAGCTTCTCCTGGAGCGCCCGCTGGCGGTCCCGGCTGCGGTAAGCGTTACCCACCAGGTTGCGGGCGATGCTCAGCAAATAGGGCAACTCCGGATGTGAATCGTCGGCCCATTTCTGCCAGACCACCCGGAAGACATCGGCGGCTATTTCTTCTGCCGCTTCGGCCGACTCGACGCGTCGGCCAACAAACCTAAAAACCGCTGGATAGCTGTCTTTGTGAATGGCGATAAACGCCAGTTCGCGCTCGGAAAGCACGATTTCCCCCTGATTGTAGAGCCCGGAACCTGCAGGATACCCGTATAGTTTCCGGCTCAACCGCGGGGGTTACAGGTGGCCGGAAATATTTGGTTTATTCTTGCCGCGCCATGCGGAAAATCCCCACGCCACCACGAAGAGCCCAACCAGGATCAGTCCGGCGTCACCGAGGTCCATCCCGACGAGCCAGGTGGTTATGGGATCTTCCAAGTCAAACGCCTCGTTCAGGAACCCGCCCAAAGTGATGACGGAGATGAACAACGCCGAGACCGCCGAAATGCCGGTGATGACGGCGTTGAACCCGAGCTTCCGTTGGGGATCGTGAATGGCCGACGCGTACATCTTCATCATGACCACGCCGTTGGCTGAGTCGCAGAGGGTCATGGCTGCAGTGAACGCGAGGGGCAGCGCCATGAGTCCAAGGGGTGAGACTCCGGCCAGCGAGGCTGTGGTGGTGATGACCAGGAGCCCGATCGTCGTGGCGGTGTCGAACCCCAAGCCGAAGAGGAAGCCAATGACGTAGATGTTCCGCGGCCTTTCCACCCTTGCTAGCGGCTTGGCGAGCAGCCTCGCAACGAAACCTTTCGTCTCCAGATCCTCGGATTGGACCTCGCCGCCTGCTCGGACCTCCCTGTACAACTGCGCTGCACGGATGAACGCCGAGCCGTTGAACAACCCCATGATCAGCAGGAACAGCCCAGCAACGCCGCTTCCGATCAATCCAAGGATCTTGTTCCCGGCGGTGCCATCCTCCATGAACTGTCCGATCACCGTAACGCCCAGGACCACCAGCATCCCGGCCAATACCACCACCGAACTGTGCCCCAGGCTAAAGGCGAATCCGACGCTCACCGGGTCTTTGCGTTGCGCAACGAACTTTCGCGTGGAGTTGTCGATCGCAGCAATGTGGTCCCAGTCGTAGCTGTGTTTGACGCCGGCAACGTAAGCCGTGGCCACCAGGCCAAGTGCCAGGGGTTCGGCGCCGCCGGTGGTGCCCACCAACAGAAGTACGACGGCGGCAAGATGCAAGGCGGCCACCGCACCGAAGGTGAAAAAGAGCCGGGTGCGGAGGGACAGCGTTTCACGGTCCCGGTACAGGGCGGCAAACCCGGTGAGCGTCGTCATCAGTACTTCCTTAGATTCAAGGGTTCTTGCCCGTACCAGCGTCCCCTGAGGAATCCGATACAGGCGTCGAGCAGACCGTTGAGTTCCCCGGTGCTGTTCGACAGCGAACGCAGGACAAGCCCGCATGTCCCGCCCACACTCTGGGTCAATGAAACACCCGAATGCGCACCGTAGTCACGGGTAATTCGGTCCAACTCATCCGTGAGCGCTTGGTCCACCCGCGGGTCCACCACCACGAGGGAGCCCACATGGCTGAATCCCTCCATGAAGCCCACGCCTGTCACATCGTCCAATGGCGGCCGGATCACGAGGTTGTCAAGGACCAGGAGCCGGGAACCGCCTTCCGTCTCCACGTGGATCTGATTCCGAAGCCCCAGCTCCCGGAACGCGAACGACGCTCCGTCCGGCGACCACCCGGGAGTGATGACTTCCGCCATGACAAGGCTCGACGACGGGTGGAGACTGGCGTGCGAAACCTGCCTGTAGCGGGCCTCCCTGTAGGCGATGAGCTGGTCGGGAACCAGCTCCAACCTGGCCCCCTCCCCCAGGCGTATGGTCATGCGCTGCTCGGCCCATGACCGCGGCGTCCGGTAAATCTTGGTGGCCGATTGCGTGGTCAACAACAACTCCGCCCCGTCCCCGACCTCCACGTCGATGACGAACAGATCGGCGCCCAAATAGGCCCCGCCAGGATTGACCACGACATAGCAAACCTGGCCGCTCCCATCCAGATAGTGCGGTCGCAACACCCTCAATGCGCCCTCATGGAATTGATGCGAGGCAACGGACCTGCCGGCCCACATAGTGATGCCAAGCTCCAACCGCCCCCGCACGGGGCGATCCGGGGAAGCCGCCGGAGCCGCGACAGCGCTACTCACGACGCCAAGTCGAGCATCAGGACGTCCCGTTTGATCCAGCCAAGGACTCCTTCAAGCCCGTGGTCGGTTTTGAGGTTGGTGAAGCAGAAGGGCTTGTTCCCGCGGAACTCCTTCGAATCCCGCTCCATGACAGCCAGGTTCGCCCCGACGTGCGGCGCCAAATCCGTCTTGTTGATGACAAAGAGGTCGGACTTGATCATGCCCTGGCCGGCTTTCCTGGGGATCTTCTCGCCTTGGGCCACGTCGATGATGTAGATGGAGAAGTCCACGAGTTCCGGGCTGAACGTGGCGGAGAGGTTGTCGCCCCCGGATTCCACGAAGATCACCTGCAGGTCAGGATGCCGGGCTTTGAGTTCCTCGATGGCAGCTGTGTTCATGGAGGTGTCTTCGCGGATGGCGGTGTGCGGGCATCCTCCGGTTTCGACGCCGATGATGCGGTCTTCGGGCAGGACCCCGTTGGCGGCCAGGATCTTGGCGTCTTCGATGGTGTAGATGTCGTTGGTGATGGCGGCCATGGAGATGTCACCGCTCATGTGGCGGGTGATGCGCTCTACGAGCTGGGTCTTTCCTGCTCCGACGGGTCCGCCGACGCCGATGATGATGGGCTCTGTCATGTGTCCTCCTTGGTTTAGCTCATGAACATGCGGGCACGCTGCCGCTCGTGCCGCATTTGTGAAATTTCCAGGCCCGGGGCAACCGCCCCAAAGTCGTCCCAGCACAGCCGTGCTACATCCTGGACGGCGGCAGCAACGGCGTCGTGCGCGTTTCGGAGGACGCGCTGCCCGGCGTTCTGGCCGAGCGGAACCGCGCGGACGGCGTTTTGCGTCAGGGAGGTGATGGCGGCGAAGAAGTAGGCGGCGAGCGCTTCCGGAAGGGGAACCCCCAGTGAACGCGCGACGACGGCGAATGCCAGGGGTTGATGCCCCGCCGCTGCGCCCTCCCGCACCTGGTTGCGGTACCCGGAAAGTTCGGCGGACGGAAACACCTCCGCCCCGATATCCAATAGCCGGCCACCCATCTTCAGCGAGGCCTCCCGGACTTCCCGGGCCAGGAGGCAGGCGGAGAGCCTGCCGTCCAAGTCCTCAAGGCCGGCGCCCTCGTACAGGAACCGGATGGCGAGCCCGTCGGAGTAGGTGAGCTGCTGGGCCAGGTAGGCATGGAGCCAGATGCTGAAGGTACGGTGATCGCGCACTACCCCGCGTTCGATGTACCCCTCAAAACCCAAGGAGTGTGCGAACGCACCTGTGGGCAAGGCGGAATCGGTGAGTTGCTGGAGGGCCAGCTGGTAGTCAGTGCGTGTGTTCGGCATGGCGGAATGGCACCGGCATCACCCGTTCCTGCCTCTGATAGGGCACGCCCACATGCTTGAGGTAGTCCTCCACCGTGTGGTCATACTGGCACACCATGACGTCGGCTTGATATTCAGAGGCGGTATCGAAGAACTGCGCCTGCAGGTGCCTGTTGCCGAGGGAATGCGCCACGACGCCCATTTCATGGATGGTACCGGGGGCGATCACCAGGACGTCGGTGGGAAGCACGGAGACGACAATCAGGTTGGCCTCGTCTGCAGCGAGGATGTCGCCGTCGCGAAGGTGGCCGGAGCCGGAGGGGAGCCGGATTGCCAGCTCCTTGCCGTGGTCGGTGGTGACGCGTTGGATGCGTTTTACCAGCAACGGGCCGGGGAGGACCACCCGCTCTTGGTGGCGGCCCGCGTAAGCGTCCCGGGGCAGCTCGTGGAGGTTGCCAAGGATTTCTTCAATGATCATGTGAGTCCTAGAAGAGGAAGTACCGCTGGGCCATGGGCAGCACGTCGGAGGGTTCGGAGGTGATTTCCTGGCCGTCAACGGTGACGGTATAGGTTTCGGGGTCGACGGCGATGTCCGGAGTTTCGCCGTTGAATTTCAGGTCCGCTTTGCTCAGCGTGCGGATACCGGATACGGGTTTGATGATCCGCTCGAGTCCCAGTTCTTCCGGAACACCGGCTTGGATCGCGGCTTTGGACAGGAACGTGATGGACGTCTGCCGAAGTGCTTTTCCATAGGCCGCGAACATGGGCCGCATGGTGCGCGGCTGGGGCGTGGGGATGGAAGCATTGGAGTCGCCCATGAGCGCATAGGCAATCTGGCCTCCCTTGATCACCAGTTCGGGCTTTACCCCGAAGAAGGCCGGATCCCACAGCACCAGGTCGGCAAACTTACCGGCTTCCACCGAGCCGACCACGTCCGCCATGCCCTGTGCGATGGCAGGGTTGATGGTGTATTTGGCAACGTACCTTTTGATCCGGAAGTTATCGTTGTCCGGGGATCCGTGGGCGGCGCCGGACGGGTCCCGCAGCACACCACGCTGCCTCTTCATGGCATCGGCTACTTGCCACGTACGGGTCACCACTTCGCCGACGCGTCCCATGGCCTGGGAATCGGACGAGGTGATGGAGAAGATGCCAAGATCGTGCAGGACATCCTCTGCGGCGATGGTTTCAGCACGGATGCGGGAGTCCGCGAACGCCACATCTTCCGGAATGTCAGGGTTGAGGTGATGGCACACCATCAGCATGTCCAGGTGCTCTTCCACCGTGTTCCGCGTGTACGGAAGAGTCGGGTTGGTGGAGGCTGGAAGCACGTTCGGCATCCCGGCGATCTTGATGATGTCCGGCGCATGCCCGCCGCCGGCGCCTTCGGTATGGAAGGTGTGGATGACCCGGCCATTGATCGCCCGGATGGTGTCCTCCACAAAGCCGCACTCATTGAGCGTGTCGGTGTGAATGGCAACCTGGACGTCGAATTCGTCGGCGACGCGCAGGGACATGTCAATCGAGGAGGTGGTTGAGCCCCAGTCTTCATGGACTTTCAGTCCGACGGCACCGGCGCGGATCTGCTCCGCGAGGGGCTCGACGGCGGATGCGTGGCCCTTGCCGAACAAGCCGATGTTGACGGGGAGGCCTTCAGCCGCTTGGAGCATGCGTGAGATGTGCCATGCCCCGGGCGTAACGGTGGTCGCCTTGGTGCCCTCGGCCGGGCCGGTTCCACCGCCCACCATAGTAGTGATGCCGTTGCAGAGTGCTGCGGGCACCTGTTCCGGAGAGATGAAGTGGATGTGGGTATCGATGCCTCCTGCAGTGAGGACCTTCCGTTCCCCGGCGATGATCTCCGTGCTTGATCCAATAACAATGTCCACGCCGCCGGTAATCTGCGGATTACCGGCCTTGCCGATTCTGAAGATGTGGCCGTCTTTAAGGGCCACATCAGCTTTGTAGATGCCGCTGTAGTCCACAACGACCACGTTGGTGATGACGGTGTCCGGGATGTCTTCCGAGCGGGTCAGCTGCCCGTTCTGGCCCATGCCGTCGCGGATCACCTTGCCGCCGCCGAAGACCACTTCTTCGCCGTAGGCCGTGAAGTCTTTCTCGATTTCCAGGAACAGCTCCGTGTCAGCCAAGCGGATCGCGTCGCCGGTGGTGGGGCCGTACAACTCTGCGTATTGCCGGCGAGGAATCTCGAAGCTCACTGGGCAGCCTCCCCGGCGACGTCGGCCGGTGCCGGAGTGCCGCCGTCGAGCCTTCCATTCACGGCGTTGCTGAGTCCGAAGACCTGCCGCTTGCCTGCAAGGAGGATCAACCGGACCGTCTTCCGGTCCCCCGGCTCGAACCGCGCAGCGGTGCCCGCCGGGATGTCGAGGCGACGGCCGTAGGCGGCCTCGCGATCGAACTCAAGGGCGCTGTTGGCTTCGGCGAAGTGATAGTGCGAGCCAACCTGGACCGGGCGGTCGCCGCGGTTCACGACGTCGACGGCGATCGACTCGCGTCCGCTGTTGCACACGACCACACCCTCCTGAAGCCGGTACTCTCCGGGAATCATGGCAGCCTCCTAACGGATGGGGTTGTGGACGGTGACGAGCTTGGTTCCGTCGGGGAACGTGGCCTCCACCTGGACGTCGTGGATCATCTCCGGCACGCCTTCCATCACGTCTTCGCGGCCGAGCAGGGTGGTTCCGTAGCTCATGAGTTCTGCCACGGTCCTGCCATCGCGTGCGCCCTCGACGAGTTCGTAGCTGATGATGGCGATTGCCTCCGGATAATTCAGCTTCAGCCCCCGGGCCTGCCTGCGCCGGGCGAGATCGGCGGCGACCACGATCATGAACTTTTCCTGCTCACGCGGTAAAAGATGCATGGGTTTCCTCTGGCTTCGGCATCATCCGGACGGGTTGATTGCCAGCCTAGGGAGCGGAGGTTTCAGCTGTATTTCCGGAATGTCTCAGGCGGGGGTCGGATGCTCAGCGGCGTCGGGGACCCAGGTCCCGGACAACGGCGTTGGTTCCCGAAAACCGTAGACAGGCTAATACATCTCTAATATATTAGTTGCGTACTTCAAGCTACCGCTTTGATCAGCTCGATGAGGAGTTACCAGCACATGCAGAAACTCGCACGCCGGCTTGAGCGCCTGGGCACTGAAACTGCTTTCAGCGTTGCGCAGGCAGCCGCCGCTTGGAAGGCGAAGGGCAACCTCGTTTACCCCTTCCACCTTGGCGACATCAACATCCCCACCGCCCCGCACATTATTGAGGCGATGAACAAGGCCATTGCCGATGGATACACCGGCTACTGCCCCGGCCCCGGCATCCCCCAGCTGCGCGAAGCGTTGGCCGAAGACATCGGATCCCGCCGCGGCATCGAATTTTCTCCCGAGAACGTGGTGGTCATGACCGGCGGCAAGCCCGTGATCACCAAGTTCCTCCAGGCCGTGATGAACCCGGGCGAGGAAGTCCTCTACCCCAACCCCGGTTTCCCGATCTACGAATCCCAGATCGAATACCTTGGCGGCACCGCCGTGCCTTACCGCTACGTGCCCACGTCCAAGGGTTTCGCGATCGACCTGGACCAGGTCCGGGCCTCGATCACCCCGAACACCACCGCGATCATCTACAACGATCTGCAGAACCCCATCTCGGCCGAGTCCACTGCGGCCGAACGCGAAGCAATCGCACAGATCGCGATCGAGCACGACCTGTGGGTCCTCTCCGACGAGGCCTACTTCGAAACCCGGTACGAAGGCGTCTCCTCCTCGATCACCTCCATCCCGGGCATGGCCGAACGGACCGTGATCCTCTACACGTTCTCCAAAAAGTTCGCCATGACCGGTTCACGCCTGGGCTGTGCCGTGGCCCCGCGCGACATCGCGCAGGTTCTGTCCACCCTGAACACCAACGATGAATCCTGCACCACCCACTACGTGCAGTGGGCCGGCATCGAAGCGCTCCGCGGACCCCAGGAACCCGTCCAGGACATGCTGGACATCCTCAAGGACCGCCGCGATGCTGCCTGCGGGATCGTCAACAGCATCCCCGGCATGAGCGTGGCTGTTCCGCAATCCACGTTCTACCTGTTCCCGGACGCCACCGAGGCCATGCAGAAACTCGGGTACACCGCCGTCGGCGACTTCGCCTCCGACGCCCTCTACAAAACCGGCGTGTCCTTCTGCACCCGTGAACACTTCGGCCGGCGCCTGCCCGGCGAAGACCGCCAATACATCCGCCTGGCCTACTCCGGCATCGAAACCCCCGCCATCGAAGAAGGCCTGGGCCGGCTGCGTGAATGGATCGAGAACGCATGAGCCGCGTCGTCGTCACGGGACGCATCCCCGAAACCGCCCTCGAAAACCTCCGCGCCAACCACGACGTCATCGCCTGGGAAAGCGAAGGGTCCATCAGCCGCGAGGAACTCCTCCGCCGCGTGGCCGGAGCCGACGCGATCGTCAGCCTCCTCACCGAACGCGTCGATGCTGAACTGCTCGACGCCGCCGGGCCCCAACTGAAGGTCGTCTCCAACGTCGCCGTGGGCTACGACAACATCGACGTCCCGGCCTGCACAGAACGCGGCATCATCGCCACGAACACCCCCGGCGTGCTCACCGAAGCCACCGCCGACATCGCGTTCGGGCTCATCCTCATGGCCACCCGCAGGCTCGGCGAGGGCGAACGGCTCATCCGCGCCGGACAGCCCTGGAAATGGGGCATGTTCTTCCTCCTCGGATCCAGCCTGCAAGGCAAAACCCTCGGCATCGTCGGCATGGGCGGCATCGGTATCGCCACCGCACGCCGCGCCAAGGCCTTCGGCATGGAGATCGTCTACCAATCCCGCAGCGAAATCGACCCCGCGATCGCCGATGAACTCGGCGCCCGCCGCGTGGAACTCGACGAGCTCCTGGCGGTCTCCGACGTCGTTTCCCTCCACTGCCCCTACGGGCCGAACACCCACCACCTGATCGGCGCCGAACAACTCGCTGCCATGAAGGACACCGCCTACCTGGTCAACACCGCCCGCGGACCCATCATTGACGAAGCCGCCCTCGCCCTGGCGCTGCGCGAAAACCAGATCGCCGGCGCCGGACTGGACGTCTTCGAACAAGAACCCAAGGTCCACCCCTGGCTCCTCGAGTTGGAAAACGTAGCCCTCGTCCCGCACCTCGGCTCCGCAACCGTCGAAACCCGCACCGCCATGGCAGTCCTCGCCGCCACCAACACCCTCGCCGTTCTGGGCGGCGAACAACCACCAACACCCATCAACGGCTAACTCCGCCACCCACGACGGCGGACGCGCGCCCCACGGTCACGCGTCCGCCGTCGTTGGCGTATCCGCAGCCGGAAGCTATAGGCCTTGAGGGGCATAAGGGATAGTCTGGAAGAAATGCCCGGGAGCTAGCGATTCTCGGGTAGCCGGCTACCCAAAGGCCACAGGACATGGGCTTCGACCGCAACGAACCAGAGCAGAGTCGGGGGCTCCAGGAAGTACTGACAGCAGGACACATCAGTACTGAGTCGTTATGGCTCCACTACGTAAGCATCGGCGGGATGCTGGGGGTAGTGGAAGTCGAAGCCTACGTGAAGGGCTTGTTGTCCGTGCCGACCTTCCAGCGGGACGTCCTTGCGGCGGCCGCCAACGAACTATCGGATGGCCCCTTCGCGCTTCGCGCTCCCTTTGCCATCGATTTTGACCCGCCGGCTACGACTCCGGTTCTCCCCTGACCCCGCATCTTCACACGCAGAACATCACCCCGCAATGAGTCTGCAACATGGATGCGGGAGGCTGGCTCCATAGCCAAAGAAGCCAGCTGAGGGGAGCGACCATGGGCATCGCACATACAGACCTGTTCCAAGCATTGAAGACTCAAGCCAGTTTGGCCCAGGCCTTCGGCACGCTGCCGGGCAGCGATGAGGAACCGCATCCGCTGACCGAGGGCGAACACATCGAGGCCTGGCACAACGGCCGGCTCTACCACCGCGGAACCGTGGTCAAGACGATTTCCGGAACCGGGTTGTTCTGGCTCCAGGACGACGGCGGCAACCGGCGGCTCCTGGACGTGGAATCGCTGGACATTGTCCGCGATGGGCTGCCTCCTGCACCTGCGCCGGCTGCGGAACCTGCCGCCGTCGCAACGGTTACGCCGCTTTCGCTGTATCCGATCTTCCACGATGGCACCCAAGCCATCGCCTGATGGGCCACAAAGAAACCCCCGGAACCGTGTGGTTCCGGGGGTTTCTGCGAGGGTGGGCCCTGTGGGGCTCGAACCCACGACCCACGGATTAAAAGTCCGATGCTCTACCAACTGAGCTAAAGGCCCTCCAGCTGTAGAAACAGCCATGAATACTGTACCTCACTGATTGCGGGGCAGTAGAACGCAGTAACTCGCGTGCGGCTACGACCCCCTTTGGGCAGATAACGACGGCGGAGCGCAGCCAATGCGGCGTGTCGGCCGGCCGACGGCGGCAAAGTGGGTCGTGACGGCACACCGTCTGAACGCGTTCCGGCCGGGACAACCGTTACTCGACCCCGTCAGGGCACAGGAGTACGGTGAACACATGAGCGAACAGCCAGGATCACGTGCGTACGGCGGAGCAAACCGGCACCACAAGCCGAAGCCCTTCGCCCCCATCGACTTTGAGCCGTTTGCGGGCGGCGCGGACCCGGCCAGGGTCTCCGAGGCTGCCCACTTGGCGGCCCAAGCACTGGTCCGCCGCGGCAGGGACAGCGATGATCCCACGGTCACCCGTCGCCTGGTGAAGCTCGCTGACGAACAAGGCTTGGACGCCATCGCCGAGATGTGGGCCGAGAGCCCTGCCCGCTCGCTGCCCGGCGCACTGTGGCGGCTCTACGCACTCCGCGCAGCCACCATCCAGAACCCGGAGCGGATCTCTGTCTACTTCCGCGCAGGCCGCGACACCGCCCAGGTCTCCAATGTGGTGGCAGGAGCCGCTGAGCCACCGGGCGCCGACGAGATGAAGACCATGGCGGACGCCATCCTCTCAGGAGCTTTCGACGGCGATTTCGACGTCGCGCTGGAACGTTCGGCGGCCTTCTGCCGGGTTGTGGCACTCGGCCAGGCGACACTCGCCGACGGCGCCGAACACGCCAACGAGGGCCACGCCAGCAAGCTCACGCGGAACTCGCACCAGCTGGTGAAAACTGCCGAAGACCTTGAGCATGCCGCGAACGCGTGGCGCCTGGGCGAGTTGGACTAACCCTCCGGACCCACCCAAACGCAGGCAACAGAAAGGCCGGAAGTTACCCACTTCCGGCCTTAACTGTCAATGTTGACTTAGCTTCCACGACGTAGAACACTGAAACTGGTGTCGAACCGCGAAACCCCCGGGCTTCAACTTATAGCCGCTTCGAGCGGCCTACCGCCGAGAGGCGTATCCGGTTCGGCACCATTTTTATGCCCTACTTCAGGGTGATGGTCGTTTCGGCCTGTTCCTTCTTGTCGTGGTCGAGCTTGCCGTCGGCACCCTGCGGCGTCAGCGTTGCCTTCACTTCCGCTTCCTTGCCTGCGGTGTAGGCGAAGTTTTCGGCGATGTTGAAGGACTCACCCGGGCCCAGCTTGAAGGGAGCCTCTTCCTTGAGCTTGGTTCCGCGGCTGGTGAGCCCGTGCTTTTCGAACTGGTCGCTGCTGGAGTCGGAGGGCATGCCGCCAAGGTACTTCCAGTCCGTGTACTTTGCGCTCGGCGAGACCAAGGAGTGGCTCAGCGGAATCTCAGCGGACGAAGTGTTGGTCACCACGTAGTTCAGGTACACCACGGGATCGCCCTTCTTGAGCAGGTTCTCCTTGGTTTCCTTGTCCACGAACATGCTGTCCTTGCTGGCAACGTCGGTAGCCACCTGGAAGATGTCCACGTTGAAGCTCTCGCCCTTGATGCTGCCCAGCTTCTGGCCGGCATCAGTGATGGGCAGGGCCCAGGAGGCGGCTTTGTAAGCGCCGGAGGAGGTGCCTGCGTCCCCGGATTCCGAAGCAGAGGCAGACGGCGAGGCTGACGAAGAAGCCGACGCAGAGGAGGACGGCGACGACTCGGAACCGGCCGCCGTCGTGCTTTCGTTGGAACCACAGGCAGTCAGCGCGAGCAGGCCGGCGAGCGCAACACCGGTGAACTTCACTACATTGTTGATACGCACAATTCCCCCATTGAGTTGATTTATTGAATGGCGCCCTCAGCCTTTCATAAAAGTAAGCGGGCTTTCCATGGGGAGAACTTCCCACGCCCGCACCGCCCTGCCGTCAACGGGCCTGCAGCTGCCGGTAAAGTTATGACGGAAAGGGCAGCATCACGTCGAGCAGCCCACTCCCCATCCGCCCCGAACCGGAAGCGTCATGAAGCTGCGTCTTTTTCCCCAAGAGCCCGCCGGACTTGCCCTGCTCTCGCAGATGGCCGGCGTGATCGTGGCTGCCACCGGGACGCTGTCCGAAATCCTCGGCGCTCCGGCGAGCGAACATGAACGGCTCAGCGAGGAACTGCACGAGCACGAGTCGAAGTCCCTGGACCTGCACTTTGCCCTCCTGACACACATGCGCACGAGCTTCGTCAATCCGCTCCCCCGCGAAGACATGTACACCCTGTCCCGGTTCCTGAACGAGGCCATGGAAAAGCTGGATGCGGCAGGCGAACTGGTGGCCCTCTACAAACTGGACCGCTTGCCAAAGCGCGCGGCGGACCAGCTGGAGATCATCAGCCGCCAAGCCGAGCTCACCGTCGATGCCATGCGCAAGCTCGAGGACCTCGACGAGCTCGAGGACTACTGGATCGAGATACTGCGGCTCGCCAAACGCGCGGAGCGGACGCACCGCATATGGGTGGCGGAGATGCTGCAGGACATGAAGTCCGCACAGTACGCCCGGAACAGGGACATCGCCAACCAGTTGGTGGAAGTCACCAAGGACATGCGCCGGATCGCCACCCAGGTAGGCAGCATCATCGTCAAGGAATCCTGACGTGACCACTGCCGTCCTGGTCCTGGTGGTGGGGTTGGCCGCGGGATTCGCGTTCCTCAACGGTTTCCGCGATGTCTCCAACGCCGTCGCACTGTCCACGCGGACCCGCGCCCTGACGCCCTCTGTTGCCGTACTGCTGGCGGTCATCTTCAACTTTGTTGGTGCGATGCTGAGCGGCGGCTTCGTGCTCGCCTTCACGCAATCCTGGATCACGCTGCCGTCCGGAACGGGCGGGCTGACCATGCTTGCCTCCGCGCTGTCTGCTGCGATCCTGTGGGGCGTGTACTCGTGGTGGCGGGGCATACCGCTTTCCTCCACCAACTCCCTCATGGGCGGACTGATCGGGGCAGGCGGTGCAAGCGTCCTGGTGGGCGGAAACTTTGTGGACGGCGTGGATTCGGTCCTGCTGACCCAGGTGGTCCTGCCTTTGGTGGTCTCCCCGGTGGTGGCTTTCGTCGCCGCGTACCTGCTGGTCTGGCCCGTCACGTGGGCTGCGCGGTATGCCCAGCCGGACGTCATCAACCGGCGCTTCCGCCGGGCCCAGGCAGTGTCCTCGGCGGCGGTTGCGTTCGGTCACGGCCTGCAGGACGGCCAACGCACGACGGCGGTGCTCCTCCTGGCGCTGGTGGCGGCCGGACTGGAATCCGGGGGAAGCGTACCTTTCTGGATCCTCCTGCTCACCGCCGTCATGTTGACCGGGGGCACGCTTTTTGGGGGCTGGCGTATTTCGCACAACCTCGGGTACAGAATGATCCGGATCGATCCGTTACGCGGCTTCGTTGCCCAGACACTGACGTCGGTGATGCTGTTCGTGGGCGCGATCGGCCTGCAGTTCCCGCTCTCCACCACCCACACGTTGACGGCGTCGGCGCTGGGCGCGGGCACCAATCAAAGGTTCCATGTGACCAACCGCCGGCTGGTCCGGAGGATTCTCCTGTTCTGGGTGCTCACGCCCTTGGTGACCGCCGCCGTCGCCTTTGTCCTGGAGCTGGCGCTGTCCCCCCTCGCGACCCTGCCCAACTAGGTCGCATTTGTGCGCGTTTAGAGCGGTCAAAACGCGTGTGGAGTCTCATGACTTAATAGACAGTTCTGTCTCATGACTTCGTAGACACTCTGTCTCAGGACATCGTGGACACTTAGCTTGCGGGTTTGCTGCTATGCATGAGCAAACCCCAACCGGACATCAAGATCCGGCATGCTGTGGCAACGTGGTCCGAGGATTCGCCCAGAGGCGCGGTTACTGCGTTCTGCAGGAAGCACAATGTCTCCCGGGCCTGGTTCTACCGGGTCCGGGCGGCGGCTGCCGAGGTGGGGCCGGTGAAGGCATTGGAGAAAAAGCCCACGATTCCAAGAACCATGCCGGCCCTGACCCCACAGGCGATGATCGAGTTGCTGCTCGGTACCCGGGCGGAACTGCAGGAGAGCGGGCAGGACCACGGTCCGCTTTCTGTCATCGCGAAGCTCTCACGACAAGGCTTCACACCGCCCTCGCGTGCCACCGTGGCCAGGATCTTTTCCCGGGCCGGTGTCGTGATGCCCGAACCGCGGAAGAAGCCTCGAAGCGCCTACAAAAGGTTCGTCTATCCGCAACCCAACGCGTGCTGGCAAATCGACTCGACCGAATGGCAGCTCGCCAGCGGCAAGAAGGTAGCCATCTTCCAACTCATCGATGATCATTCGCGTTTGGCGCTGGCGTCCCTGGTCGCACCCGGCGAAACCAGCGCCGCCGCAATCGCCGTCGTTACCCAGGCCATCGAACGCCACGGAGCACCGCAGAAGTTCCTTTCCGACAACGGCTCGGCACTGAATCCCACCCGCCGCGGCCGCACCGGGGCCCTCGTGGAGTTCCTCAAAGCCAAAGGCATCGAACCGATAACGGGCAAACCCTACAAACCCACCACCCAAGGCAAGAACGAACGCTTCCACCAAACCCTGCACCGATACCTGCACAGGCAACTCCCGGCCCCTTCAATGGCTGCCCTGCAACTGCAGGTCGACGCTTTCGATCTCTACTACAACAACGAACGCGAACATCAAGGCCTACCCGCGGGAACGACGCCCTATGAGGCCTGGAACGCCACCCCGAAAACGCCCCCGCCAACCGTTCCTGAGCAAGTCACGCCCGCAACGGACAGGCAAAGCGCGCACCGAACAGTGAACCGGAACGGGTCCGTGACGATCCTAGGAACCCACTTCAAAATGGGCAAAGAACACACCGGCACCACCGTGCACATCATCTACGACGACACCACCATCATGTTCTTCGGAGCACAAGGCACCGAGATCATCACTCACCCCAGACCTCCGCACGGAACCACCTACGTCGGCAACGGAAAACCCTCAGGAGTCGTCGCAGACCCACAAGGCACCCGCAAGAAACGAACAAAGTACCCGCCCCGCAGAGGCCGACAAACAAAGTCCCAAGACGAAGTGTCCACACAGTCGTGAGACAACAACCGTCCACGAAGTCATGAGACATGAAGTGTCTACAAGGTCATGAGACATGACAAGCGGTCAAAACGCGCACAAATGCGACCTAGTTGGGTGCGGGGGCGGGTACGGAAAAGACGACGGCGGCCGTACCCCCAAGGCGACGGCCGCCGTCGTGATCCGCCGGTCCCCTACGGAAACCGGAGCCTGGACAACCCTTATCCGAAGCGGCCGGACACGTAGTCCTCGGTGGCCTTCTGGGACGGGTTGTTGAAGATGGTGGTGGTGTCCGCGAACTCGATGAGCTTGCCCGGCTTGCCCGTACCGGCAATGTTGAAGAACGCCGTCTTGTCCGAAACGCGGGCGGCCTGCTGCATGTTGTGGGTCACGATCACCACGGTGTACTGGTCCTTGAGCTCGTTGATGAGGTCCTCCACGGCGAGGGTGGAGATCGGGTCCAGCGCGGAGCACGGTTCGTCCATCAGGATCACCTGCGGCTCCACCGCAATGGCGCGGGCAATGCACAGACGCTGCTGCTGGCCGCCGGAAAGGCCGGAACCGGGCTTGTCCAGGCGGTCCTTGACCTCGTTCCACAGGTTGGCGCCCACCAGGGACTTCTCCACGAGTGCGTCGGCTGCGCCCTTGGAGATCTTCTTGTTGTTCAGCTTCACGCCCGCCAGCACGTTGTCACGGATGGACATGGTGGGGAACGGGTTGGGGCGCTGGAAGACCATGCCAACCTGCGTGCGCACGGTCACGGGGTCCACGCCGGGGCCATAGAGGTTATCGCCGTCGAGCAGGACCTCACCCTCGACACGGGCGCCGGGAAGGACCTCGTGCATGCGGTTCAAGGTGCGGAGGAAGGTGGACTTGCCGCAGCCTGACGGGCCAATGAAGGCCGTGACGGACTTGGCTTCGATGTTGATGTTGACGTCCTCAACGGCCAGGAAGTTGCCGTAGTAGACATTCAAGTCTTTGACGTCGATGCGCTTGGACATGGTGTTCCTTTGTTCCTTGGGGGTCTGGAAGTTTTGGGGCGGGACGGGCCGTGGGCCCGGTCAGCGGCCTGTTTTCGGAGCGAAGAGACGGGCGATCAGGCGTGCTCCGAGGTTCAGGAGCATCACCAGGATGATCAGGACCAAGGCCGCACCCCACGCACGCTGGTCCGAGGGGCCGGGGTTGGACGGCGACGTCGGATTCAGGATCTGCGTGTAAATGAACGTGGGCAGGGAGGCCATCCAGCCGCCGAACACGTTGTTGTTGATGGTGGTAGCGAAACCGGCCGTCACCAGGATCGGCGCGGTTTCGCCGATGACCCGGGCGATTGCCAAGGTGACGCCCGAAGCAATACCGGAGATCGCCGTCGGAATAACAACCTTCAGGATGGTGCGCCATTTCCGGACACCGAGCGCGTAGGACGCCTCGCGAAGCTCGTTCGGGACAATCTTGAGCATTTCCTCGCTGGAGCGGACAACCACCGGAATCATCAGGACTGAAAGCGCGACGGCGGCCACCGCACCGGTCTTGGTGCCGGGGCCCACGACTGCGAAGAAGAACGCAGCCGCAAACAGGCCGGCCACGATGGACGGGATGCCGGTCATGACGTCCACGAAGAAGGTGATCGCCTTGGCCAATGGACGGTCGGCACCGTACTCCACCAGGTAGATGGCGGTGAGGAGCCCGACGGGCACGGAAATGACGGTGGCCAGGAGCGTGATCTGTACGGTGCCCAGCAGTGCGTGGTAGATACCGCCGAAGACCGCGCCGCCTTCCTCGACTGCTTTGTTGTCGTAGGCGCCAGTGACCCCGTTCATTGACGTGCTCAGGAAGCCCGGCGTGACAAGCCCGGGGATGCCGTTCACCAGGACGGTCCAAATCACGGAAACCAGGGGCAGGAGCGCCACCAGGAAGGCCCCGACCACCAGGCAGGTGGCCAGCTTGTCCTTGGCTTTGCGGGCACCTTCAACAACACCGCTCCATGCCACCAGGCCGACGGTGAAGAGGATCGCGGAGACAAGCCCCCAGCCGAAGGCGTTGAAGCCGATCAAGGCCAGGATGGCCGCGCCAACGATCAGCGCGACGGCCAGGACTACGTAGGGCGCGAACTTCGGCAGTTGGCCCCTGGTGAGCGCGGAGCGCTTGCGGACTGCTGTGGCGGTCATTTAGTTGGCTCCCGAGAATTCTTTGTGCTTGGTGATGATCCAACGGGCGATCATGTTCACGCCAAGGGTGATGACGAACAGCACCAGGCCTGCGGCGATCAGCGTGTTGACCTTGAGGCCGCTTGCTTCCGGGAAGTTCAGGGCAATTTCGGCGGCGATGGTCTGGTTGCCGGACTGGATCAGGCTCGCAGTCAGGGCGCCGGAGGAGAGCACCAGAGCGACGGCCATGGTCTCGCCGAGCGCGCGGCCCAGGCCCAGCATGATGGCGCTGATGATGCCCGGACGGCCGAACGGGAAGACGGCCATGCGGATCATTTCCCAACGGGTCGCTCCCAGGGCCAGCGCGGCTTCCTCGTGCAGCTTGGGGGTCTGCAGGAAGATTTCGCGGGACAGGGACGTGATGATGGGAAGGACCATGACGGACAGTACGATGCCTGCGGTGAGGATGGTCTTGCCGGTAGCGGAGGCCGGGCCTTGGAAGATCGGGACCCAGCCCAGGTTGTTGGCCAGCCAGTCGTAGGCCGGGGAGATCTCCTTGGCGAGGAACGCCGCGCCCCACGCACCGTAAACAACGGAAGGGATGGCGGCAAGGAGGTCCACCACGTAGCCCAGGCCTGCGGCAAGCCGGCGGGGTGCGTAGTGCGAGATGAACAGTGCGACGCCGATTGCCACAGGCGTGGCGATGACGAGGGCGATCACGGCGGCAATGAGCGTACCCACCACGATCGGGGCGATGTAGGCAAAGAAGCCGTGCCCGCCTTGGATGTCCTCCGGAGGTGCGACCAGTGCCGGGATGGCCTGGACTACCAGGAACAGCGCGACTCCGAAGAGAACCGCGAGAATCAGGCACCCTGCGGCCAAGGCGGCCCCGGAGAAAACCTTGTCCCCGGCGCGTCCTGCGCCTTGGGAGGTTGTCAGGGAGTTGGTGGTCACTTCACGATCCTTAAGTCTGGAGTGAACTGGTCTTGCATGGCTAAGTTCCCTGCCCCGGAACGGTGGCTTCTGGCCACCGGCATCCGGGACAGGGAACTTCAGTGTTCAGCCGGTCCGGGCAAGCCCGCCGGGAAACCTTAGGCTTTGGCCTTGATGGTGTCGATGGCGGCCTTGGCCTTGTCCTGCAGCGCCTTGGAAAGCGGTGCGGACTTTGCGGCGTCAGCTGCGGTCTTCTGGCCCTCGTCGGAGACGACGTAGGTTTCGAAGGCCTTGACCAGGTCAGCCACGTCCTTGGTTTCATACGTGGTGCACACAACGTGGTAGGAGACGAGCACTACCGGGTAAGCGCCGGAAGCGGTGGTCTTGCGGTCCAGCTTGATGGCAACGTCGTTGGTGGCGCGGCCTTCAACGGGCTTGCCTGCTTCAACAGCCTTGGCAGCGGCCTCAGCGGAGATCTTGACGAACTCCTCGCCGACCTTGATGGATGCGGTGCCCAGCTTGCCGGAGACGGCGGAGTCATCAGCGTAGGTCACGGCACCGGGGGTGTCGGTGACGGTCTTGACGACGCCGGAGGTGCCCTTGGCGTTCTCGCCCTTCAGGGATGCGGGCCAAACGCCTGCAGCCTTATCCGTCCAAACCTCGGGAGCAGCAGCTGCCAGGTAGTCGGTGAAGTTGGAGGTGGTACCGGAGTCGTCAGAGCGGTTGACCGGGGTGACCTTGAGGTCCGGCAGGCTGACGCCTTCGTTGAGGGCGGCAATAGCGGGATCGTTCCAGTTGGTGATCTCGCCGCGGAAGATTTTGGCTACGGTGGTGGCGTCAAGCTTCAGTTCAGTGATGCCCGGAACGTTGAAAGCAACAGCGATCGGGGAGATGTACACCGGGATGTTGATTGCGCCATCGGGACCGCACTTGGCCTTGGAGGCTTCCAGCTCCTCATCCTTCAGGTAGGCGTCGGAACCGGCGAACTGGGCCGAACCGTCGACGATGGCCTTGCGGCCTGCACCGGAACCATCCGGAGAGTACTGAACCGTGGCGCCCTGGTTGGCGGCAGAGAAGCCGGCCTTCCATGCGTCCATGGCGGCGCCGGTGGAGGAGGCGCCGATGCCCGTGAGGGTGCCGGTGACCTTGGTACCGGATGCGGCGGACTGCGTGCCGGCGGAGGTGCCGGTTGCGTTGTCGGAACCACAAGCGGTGAGCGCGAGTGCGCCAGCTGCGATGACCGCGATGGCCGCGGTACGGCCGAAGTGAGTTGCCTTCACTTGTATGTGCCCCTTCCAGGGATTTCAGATGCTGCCGAACGGAGATTTCGGCGCGGGTGATCTGTGGACCTTTTGTGCCTTAACTGAAGGTATGGAGCGCAGGTAACGGGACCTGTGGCGGAAAGTGAACGGAAAGTGAACGACGGCGGACCATTGGGTTATGTGGCGCGTGCCACCTTGAGGTTGGTGGCAGGTTTCCGCAAATAGACTGGAAGGCATGGCCGCCACGAAGGGACTCTCCGCAAGCAAGAGGTTTGTGCGTACCCGGCTGAGGACCGGCCTGGTGCGGAGCCGGAACTCACTGGTGCCCGCCATCCAGATGACCGTGTGCGCGGTGGGTGCTTACGCGTTTGCCGAATACGTCCTCGGCCACCAAGGCCCCCTGTTCGCCGCAACGTCATCCTTGATTGCGCTGGGGTTCTCCCGCGATCCACGCCTGCGTCGCGTGATCGAGGTCGGTTTGGGCTGCACGCTCGGCATCGTTGTAGGCGACCTCCTGCTCCACTGGCTGGGCGCCGGGATCTGGCAGGCCGCCGTCGTACTTCTTTTCTCCATCCTGCTGGCCAGGTTCCTGGACAGCGGCACCATCTTCACCACCCAGCTGGGCCTGCAGTCGCTCTTGGTGGTGCTGCTGCCGGCGCCGGCCGGCGGGCCGTTCACGCGCAGCCTGGACGCAGTGGTGGGCGGAGTGTTCGCGCTCCTGGTGACCGTCCTCATGCCGAAGGACCCACGCCGGGAGCCGCGGAAGGACATCCGGAAGATCTTGGACGAGCTCGCGGAAATCCTGCGCGACTGCGCGAAGGCGATGATCGACAGTGACTCCACCGCCGCGTGGCATGCGCTGATCCGCGGCCGCAACTGCCAGGCGCTGGTGGATCGTATGCGGCAGACGCTGCGGGCATCCGGGGAGGTGGCAACGCTCGCTCCCGCGCATCGACGGCACAGGGATGAACTGGCCGGGCTGGAGCATTCCCTGGAGTACATCGACCTCGCGCTGCGTAACAGCCGGGTCTTTGCCCGCAGGCTGACCAGCGCGATCAACCACGCGGCGCTCTCCGATGAGGCGATCGACAACATCGCCGAAGTCCTGCAGGAGACCGCCGCAGCAATCGATGAATTGACCCTCGGTTTGGCGGAGCAGAACGACGGCGCCCGACGGGCCCACATGCGGCGTGCCCGCACCGAGCTGACCATGGTGGCCTCGCGCGTGCACCCGAAAATGCTCGATGTGCAGCGGTTGGAGGGGGAGGCCGTGGTGATGCTGTTCAGGCCGCTCCTGGTGGACCTGCTTGAAGCCAGCGGCCTGGATCCGGAAGAGGCGCGCTCGGTTTTGCCGCGGCTCTGACTTGGGCCTTGCGCGCCCGCTCCCAGCGAAGGCCCAAGTCCGCTGTGGATAATGGAGCGATGCTCCCTGCGTCATCAATGCGTTCCCCGGCGCGATTCCGGCCCGGCCCTCCCCTGCGGCCGCGCCAGCGTGTGCTGTTCCTTTGGGCCGGCGCCCTGTTCGTGGCCGGAGATGCCATCTTCTGGTTGATGTTTGCCGCTGTCCTGTCCTCCAGCGGGCTGGCAACCCTTGACGGAACAGTCCACACGTTGGTCGTGGATTCGCGCAGTCCCCAGGTAAACGGCTTCCTCGCGGCGGTTTCCGGACTGACTTCGCCAACGGTCACGTCGATCGCCGCGGGAGTGATTGCCGTGGTCTGGGCTGTATGGAAGCGGGAGCTGTGGCGTCCTGCCGTGCTGTTGGGAGCCATGCTTGTCTCAGTGGTGCTTGCCACCGTGGTCAAACTGGAAGTGACCCGCTCCCGGCCGCCTTCCACGGATTTCCTGCTTGGGCCCGACGACGCCCTGTCCTTCCCCTCCGGCCACACCCTCGGCGCCTCGGTACTGGCGTTCGTCCTCGCCTACCTGCTGTGCTCCCGTTCCTGGACGCGTACGACGGCGGTCCTGGCGTATGGTGCCGCCGCTGTCCTGACGCTGCTGGTCGCCTACAGCCGGCTCTACCTGGGATATCACTGGCTCACCGATGTTGTGGCTTCACTGGGAGTTGCACTTGGTGTCTTGGGCTTGGCGGTGTTCGTGGACGCCGCGAGGAACGGGCGGGGCGGGTAGGTTCTTGCGGCCGACGAGTAGGACCAAGTAGTGGGCCCCTGTGAGGCACCGATATAACGAGTACCGACTACTGGTGTAACCGGTTCCGCCGGACGGTTAACTGTTTCATGGAAGGCCGGACAAGCCCCAAGCATCGCCGGAATTCCACTTCGCAACACCGCATCGGTGGTCTCCACAACCGGTGCTCCGGCCGCCGCAGGGCGGTCCGGCCCATGACGAAGCCGGCGGCGACAGAGTCTTCTGAGACCGAGACTCTCCCCCCAGCCGCCGCCGGCTTCAAGGCCGGCTGGCCGTCACTTCATCACTTTAATTGGGCTGGTTTTGGCCCGAACGCCCGTGCGCCAGCCCGGTCGGGAACCCGACGAACGCCGGCTCCGGAGCCGAGCAGCAACCTTGGGACTCTTGCTCTTCGGTCGCGGGGGTCGTGTTGGCGGGGACGTCGCAGCTGGCGCCGATATCGGCGGAGCAAACACCCGTTTCGGGCAGATCCAGATGGACAGTGTCGGCGGCTTCGTGGTCTCCGGCAAGGGCGGCCGCGACGGAGCGGACTTGCTCGTAGCCGGTGGCAAGCAGAAACGTCGGGGCCCGGCCGTACGACTTCATCCCGACAATGTAGAAGTCCTTTTCCGGATGGGCGAGAAGCTTCGCGCCGTGGGGTGGGACGGTCCCGCAGGAGTGGAATTCGGGGTCGATGAGGGGGCCGAGTTCGGTGGGTGCTTCAACGGCCGGGTCCAGGTTCAGGCGCAGTTCCCGCAGGATATCCGGATCGGGCCGGAAACCGGTGCACGGGACGATGACGTCGGCCTCGAGGGTGCGCCCGTCCACGGCCTCGACCGTGACACCCGTGTTGAGGGTTTTGATGGTGCTGATCCCGTACCCGGTATGCAGTTCGATGGTGCCTGCCTCGACAAGGCGGCGCAGCCGGGAGCCGAGCTGGCCGCGGGCCGGGAGCCCGTCGGCGTCACCGCCACCGTAAACCTTCTCAGCGCTCGCGCCGCGGACGGCCCAGAGGATCCGGGTGGCGGGCTCCGCTTTGGCCAGGTCGGCCAGGTTAATCAGGGTATTCGCCGCCGAGTGGCCGGCACCGACAACCAGCACGCGGCGGCCGGCGAATGCTTCGCGGTCCCGGCCGGTCACGTCGGGCAGGGGCGAGGAGATCCGCGCACCGGCTTGTTCTTCGCCGATGGCGGGCAGGCCGGACGTGCCCAGCGGGTTGCGCGTGGACCAGGTTCCGGAGGCGTCGATGACCGCGGCTACGGTGTGGTCCCGGATCTCCCCGTTGCCGTGGTCAACGCGGACGGTGAATGCGGTGGTGTCCCGGTTCTTGCTGTGGGTTTTGTCCAGGCCCTGCCGGGTGACGGCAATGACCCGTGCGTTGGTGTGGAGGCGGGACGCGATCGGTTCCGTGGCGGCCAGCGGGGTGAGGTAGTTGTCTATGAGTTCGCCGCCGTAGGGCAGGGCGGTGGGGCGCGGGTGCTCCCAACCGGTTTGTTCGAGCAGCCGCACGGCTGCGGCGTCGGTGTTGAACCGCCACGGGGAGAACAGCCGGATGTGCCTCCAGTGCTCGATCGCGGAGCCCGCGGTGGGGCCCGCTTCGAAGATGACCGGGTCCAGGCCCTGTTCGAGCAGGTGCGCCGCGGCGGCGAGCCCTACCGGGCCTGCACCGATCACGGCGATGGGAAGGGCGCTGGTGGCTGTATCCATGACTGTCCTCTGTTCTCTGTGTCCGTTGGTGCGGCGGTTTCGGGGTGCCTGCCGGTCCGGCGGGGGCATCCAGTTCACCCCCTGATCGTGTGCTTAGGCGTGGGTGGGTTCTTCGACCAGGGCGGTGGCGATGCTGTCTGCGTCCTCCAGCGCGGCGAGGTAGCGTTCGGCGTCCAATGCTGCCGCGCATCCTGTGCCGGCGGCGGTGATGGCCTGCCGGTAGCGGTGGTCCACGGCGTCCCCGCAGGCGAAAACACCGGAGAGGTTGGTGAGCGTGGTGGGTGAGTCAACCTTGATGTAGCCCTCGTTGTCCAGCTCGACCTGTCCGGTGACCAGTTCGGTGCGGGGCAGGTGACCGATCGCGACGAAGATCCCGGTCGCGTCCTGGTGGCGGGTTTCCCCGGTGCGGGTGTCTGTCAAGGTGACACCGGTGACCTTGGTGTCGCCGTGGATGGCGGTGATGGCGGAATTGAAGGCGAAACTGATCTTGGGGTTGTCCTTGGCGCGCTGGGCCATAATCCGGGAGGCCCGGAGTTCGTCCTTGCGGACCACGACGGTGACGGACTTGGCGAAGCGGGTCAGGAATGTCGCTTCTTCCATGGCCGAGTCCCCGCCCCCGACGACGATGATGTCCTGGTCCTTGAAGAAGAACCCGTCGCAGGTGGCGCACCAGGACACCCCGTGACCGGACAGTTTCTTCTCTTCGGCCAGGCCGAGTTCCTTATAAGCCGAGCCAGTCGCGAGGATGACAGCCGGGGCCTCATGCGTCTCGCCGGCGCCCGTGACCACGCGCTTAAGGTGACCGGTGAGATCAACTTCGGTGACGTCGTCGAACACCACCTGCGCACCAAACTTCTCAGCCTGTTCCTGCAGACCGTCCATCAGTTCGGGGCCTTGGATCCCGCCTGGGAAGCCCGGGAAGTTCTCCACCTCGGTGGTGTTCATCAGCGCCCCGCCGGCGGTGACGGACCCGGCCAGGACCAAAGGCTTGAGGCCGGCGCGGGCGGCGTAAATGGCTGCGGTGTACCCGGCAGGGCCGGAGCCGATGATGATCAGTTGTTCGGTGCTCACGAAACTGCTCCTAAGAGAGAGACTGGAAGGGCCGGGTTATTTGGCGGCTGGGATCAGGGAAGCGATCAGGTCCTCGATGCGGCTCTTGATCTCGTCCCGGATCGGACGGACCGCCTCCACACCCTGCCCTGCCGGGTCTTCCAGGACCCAGTCCTCGTAGCGCTTGCCGGGGAAGTACGGGCATTCGTCCCCGCAGCCCATCGTGATCACAACGTCCGAGGCCTGCACGGCCTCGGTGGTCAGGACCTTCGGGATCTCGGCGGACATGTCGATGCCGAGTTCGGCCATGGCCTCGACGGCTGCGGGATTGACCTTGTCCGCAGGCTGGGAACCGGCGGAGCGGACCTCGATCGCGCCGTGCGCCAGAGTGGTCAGGAACGCTGCGGCCATCTGGGACCGGCCGGCGTTGTGGACGCAGACGAACAGAACGGACGGCTTCTTGACGGTTTCGGTGCTCATAAGGAGTTCTCCTGGGTTTGGGTTGGGTGAGCTGTTCGGCTTGGCTATTCGGGGCCGCAACCCACACCCTCCAGATATTGATGTTCGTCGATGTAGGGAGTATTTCCCAAAACATTGATGATTGTCAATATTTAGATGAGGCGAGGTTTGGCCCCGGCGTTTGGGTGGTTGGCGTGGGTGTTCAGGCGGCGTGCAAACGTGGGGCGAGGTCGCTGATTCGGCGGGTGATGTCCTGGTAGGCGTGCTCGAAAGCGGCGGGGGTGCCGGACCGGACGGGGTCCGGAACGGACCAGTGAATATTGCTTGGCGGGGCGGCGAGCTCTTCGTGGGCACTGTCGCAAACGGTGATGATGAAGTCGCGCCCGTCGGCGACGTCATCCAGGTGCTGCGGAGCACGGTGGCCGAGGTCCAGCCCATGCCGGGCCGCGATCTCGATGGCCCCGGGAGCGATGCGTTCGGCGGGGTGGGTGCCCGCGGAAGCGGCCGGGATATCGCTGGCCTGCCGCCAGAGGGCGGTAGCCAGTTGGGAGCGGGCACTGTTGTGGGTGCACACGAACAACACCCGGCGCACGGCATGCCCGACACCGGGAGTGAGACCATCCAGGGAGCCAGGGGTGAGGCTGAGGTAGCTGCGGCGCTTGTCTGCTTCGGAGCGGTGCCGCCCGACCAGGCCTGCAACCTCGAGGGTGCGCAGGTGGTGGGAGAGCAGGTTGGAGGGGATGCGAAGCTCGGCCTGCAGTTCGCTGGGCGAGTAGTCACCCAAGGTGAGCAGATCCACGATCCGCAGCCGGGCAGCGTCGGCCAGGGCCGCATGCTTCGCTAGCCGAACGTCAAAGGTGGTTCGCTCAGTTTCCATTGGTTCAATTTTGACTGAGATAATTTTCCGGGTCAAGCTTGTGGCATGACTTCACAGCAGCCGCTATTGTGGCGCCGCGCCTTGGCCGAACTGATCGGCACCTGCCTGCTTGTCGCCGTCGTGGTCGGGTCCGGGATCGCCGCGCAGCAGTTGTCCCCGAACGACGTCGGCCTGCAGTTGCTGGAAAACAGCACCGCCACGGTGCTGGGGCTCACGGTGCTGATCCTGGTGTTCGGCCCCGTCAGCGGGGCGCACTTCAACCCGGTCGTTTCCGCGGCGGACTGGTTCCTGGGCCGGCGCCATGGCACCGGACTGAACCTGACCGAACTCGGCATCTACGCAGTGGCGCAAGTCGCTGGTGCGATCGGCGGCAGCGTCCTGGCCAACGTGATGTTCGACCTCGGGACCTCGACCTCAACCAAGGACCGCACCACGCCCGGGCACCTGGTCGCTGAAGCCGTCGCCACCGCCGGGCTCATCCTTCTCATCTTCTCCCTGGCCCGCACAAACCGCGGACTGCTGGCCGCCCCGGCGGTCGGGGCATACATCGGGGCCGCATACTGGTTCACGTCCTCGACCTCGTTCGCGAACCCAGCCGTGACCATCGGCCGGATTTTCACCGATACCTTCGCAGGCATCGCCCCGGCCTCCGTTCCCGGCTTCATCCTCGCCCAGATCACTGGCGCCGCACTGGGCCTGGGCCTACTACTGGCCCTGTTCCCCGCGGCTGGGAGTGCCGCGGACGACGTCGTCGTTCCGCACCCCGCCAAAGAGACGGCCTGACCGCAACTTGATATTGATGCTTGTCAATATTCGGGCATAATGGGGAGATGACTTCTCCGCTGACCCTCGAACCGGATACTACCGCCGACCGTGGCTGCTGCGCCCCCGATGCTGCTGCCCTCGATGCCGAGGAAGCCAAGCAGCGGGCCATGGTCTTCAAGGCCCTGGCCGACCCGAACCGGCTCCGGCTGCTCTCCATCGTCAAGGCCTCATCCACCGGCGAAGCGTGCGTATGCGACCTCCCCGGGCCGCTGGAACTGAGCCAACCTACCGTGTCCCACCACCTCAAAGTGCTGGTAGAGGCCGGGCTGCTGCACCGGGAGAAGCGCGGCACGTGGGCCTACTTCTCCCTCGTCCCCGGCGCCCTCGATGAGGTCGCCGCGACGCTCGCCACGCTGTGAGCCCCGCAGCGCCGATCAGGGCAATGCAGCCCGGGGACTGGCCCGCGGTGCGAAGGATCTACCAGGAAGGGATCGACGGCGGCCACGCCACGTTCGAATCCACCGCCCCCGACTGGGAGGCGTTCAACACCACGCGGCTCCCCGGCCACCGCCACGTCGCCGGCCTACCAGGCCGGGCCGCTCTGGGCTGGGCAGCCGTCACGCCGGTGTCATCCCGGACCGCATACGCCGGAGTGGTCGAACACTCCATCTACGTCAGCACGGACGCCCACGGTCAGGGCATCGGCGCCGCCCTGCTCCAGGCACTGATCGCCTCCACCGAGAGCGCAGGGATCTGGACTATTCAATCCAGCGTCTTCCCCGAAAACGAACCCAGCCTCAAACTCCACCAGACCCACGGCTTCACAGTAGTCGGACGCCGCAATCGCATCGCCCGCATGCCGCACGGTCCACTCGCCGGGCAATGGCGCGACACACTCCTCATCGAACGGCGTTCCGCACTGATCTGATGGCCTCGTAGCACTGCCGGCCGGGCCACGGCGAAGAGTCGCCTCGGATGCGTTCGATTAAGAAGCTATTTTGTCGGCCGCCTGCAGTACAGTTAATTCGAACATAAATTCGAATAAAAGGTGTGTTGTGGGCGTGATAGTTGGCCCCCGCGTGATAGATGCGGGACTGTCTCTGGTGAGGATCCTGGTGGCGCCGGTCGCGGTGGCCGCCGGTTATCCCTCGCCGGCGCAGGACTACTTTGAGGGCCGGATCGACCTCAACGAGCACCTGATCAAAGATGTGACCAGCACATTCATCGTCCGGGTCACCGGGCAGTCGATGGAGCAGGCCGGGATCAGTGACGGGGACGAGCTGATCGTCAACCGTGCCTTGGAACCGAAGGACGGCTCCGTGGTGATCGCGGTGCTTGACGGGGAATTGACCATCAAGCGGCTCCGGATCACTCCCACGGCCGTGCTTTTGCAGGCGGACAATCCCCGTTTTCCGGACATCGTGGTTCCGGCGCTGTCCGAAATCACCATCTGGGGCGTGGCCACGAGGTGCCTGCACCATGTCTAGGCCAGCACTAATGCGCCGGATGCAGGAAATCGCGCACGTGGACGTTAACTGCTTCTACGCTTCGGCCGAGCGCGCCTTCAACCCTTCCCTGGAAGGCAAACCGGTAATCGTGCTCTCCAACAATGACGGCTGCGCCGTCACCCGTTCCCCTGAAGCCAAGAAGCTGGGAATCGGCCTCGGCGAGCCGTGGTTCAAACTCCGGCCCCGCGCCAAGGAATGGGGTCTGGTGGCCCTCTCCAGCAACTACGAACTCTACGGCGACATCTCCGCCCGGGTCATGGAATTGCTGGGCCGCTACTCGGCCTGGTTGGAGGTCTACTCAATCGACGAAGCATTCCTGGGCGTCAAAGGCGAACCGGAGCAACTGCTGGAGTTGGGCCGGACCATTCGTACGGCCTGCCGGCGGCACGTCGGCGTGCCCGTCTGTGTCGGCATAGCCCCCACCAAGACCCTGGCCAAGCTGTGCAACAAATGGGCCAAGCACAATCCGGCCTTCCGCGGCGTATGCAGGTGGGAATCAGTACCCGCGGAACAGCGCGAGGCGCTGATGGGGCGGCTTTCCGTGATCGAAATTTGGGGAGTCGCCACCCGGCTCACCAAGCGCCTGAACGCGATGGGCATCTTTTCGATTCTGGATCTGGCCCGGGCGAACCCCGTGGCGATCCGGGACAGATTCTCCATCGTCATGATGCGCACCGTCCTGGAACTGCAAGGCACACCATGCATCCCCATGGAAGAGGAACGCGTCGGCAGGGACCAACTGATCTTCTCCCGTTCCTTCTCCACGCCGATCACCACGGCGGCAGGGTTGCGGCAGGTCATGAGCGTCTACGCCCAGATGGCCTCTGCACGCCTGGCCAAACACGACCTGCAGGCCAAGGTCCTGACCGCGTTCGCCGCTACGTCCCACTTCAACCCCAACGAGAAATCCTTCCCGTCGGTCTGCCTGACCCTGCCCGCACCAACCGCCGACCCCGTGCTGCTCACCAGGGCCGCCCATGCACTGCTCCCCCAGATCCACGAAAACGTGAAGTACGTGCGGGCGGGAATCATGGTCACCGACCTGCGTCCCACCGGGAACCAGAAGCCGCTGGAACTGTTCCAAAATCCCCACGAAGAACGCGGCATCGGGACCCTGCTCGAGGACGTCTCCAAACGCTATGGACGCGGAACAATCGGCCTCGGGCACGCAGGCATCCGCGGCGGACCCGACTGGACCATGAAACGCGACATGCTCTCCCCCAGATACACCACCCACTGGGACGAACTCCCCCTCGTCAAAGCCGCCTGACCCTGCTGACAAGTAGAAAGAAGCCCCCATGACCCTGGCTCCCGAACACCCGAACTGCACACTCCATGAGGTCGCTGTCCGGTTCAGCCCAGGCGGCACCCCGATGGCCATCCGCCATGACGGAGTGATCTGGATGGTGGACCCGGACATCCACGCCGACCACTGGTTTACGCAGGACTCCGCAGGTGACACCCCGCGCGAGCACTGGCAAGTCCAAGCCAAACTCCCCACGGCAGGGGCGGAACTGCGGACTTTCACACTTCGCCGGGAGCCGCTGGACGTCGCTTGGCGGCTCGAATCAATCAGCTGATGCCCTATGATCCGTGCCGCGCCGCCGTGCCGGAACAACCCCGGGAACAGATCGCTGCCTTATCCTGTCAGTCCCCCCGGCTAACCTTGAACGCATGGCTTCCAAGACGTCCCGTGCTTCCAAGACACCCGCTTACAAATGCGCCGAATGTGGTTGGACGGCCATCAAATGGGTGGGTCGGTGCGGCGAGTGCCAGGCCTGGGGAACCGTCGAGGAGTACGGCGCCACGGTTGCGCGTACGACGGCGGCGGCTACAGTGCTGGAGCCGGCCCGCCGGATCGCTGAGGTAGACGGGACAACCGCAGCGTTCCTGCCCACAGGCGTGGACGAACTCGACCGCGTCCTGGGAGGAGGGCTGGTCCCCGGCGCCGTCATCCTGCTCGCCGGGGAACCCGGCGTCGGGAAGTCCACCCTCCTGCTGGACGTCGCCGCGAAGTTTGCCCGCACCGGGCAGGACGTCCTCTACATCACGGGTGAAGAGTCCGCTGCACAGGTGAAGTTGAGGGCCGAGCGGATCGATGCGGTGGCGCACACCCTTTACCTGTCGGCAGAGACGGATCTGGGCCAGGCGCTTGGCCAGGTGGAAAAGCTGGAACCCAAACTCCTCATCGTGGACTCGGTGCAGACGTTGAGCAGTGCCGACGTCGAAGGCAGCGCTGGCGGTGTTTCCCAGGTGCGCGAAGTCGCGGCTTCAATCATCGCCGCTGCCAAACGCCGCAACATGACCACTCTCTTGGTCGGCCACGTCACCAAGGACGGAAACATTGCCGGGCCGCGGCTCCTTGAACACCTGGTGGATGTTGTGTGCCAGTTCGAAGGCGAGCGCCACTCACGGCTTCGCTTGCTTCGCGCCGTCAAGAACCGCTACGGCGCCACGGACGACGTCGGCTGCTTCGACCTGAACGAGGCCGGAATCGAGGGGCTGGCTGATCCGAGCGGGCTGTTCGTTTCGCGGACCCGCGAACCCGTCTCGGGTACCTGCATCACGGTCACTATGGAGGGGCGCCGCCCTCTCCTTGCAGAGGTGCAGTCGCTCTTGGCGGACAGCGCCAACGCCCAGCCGCGGCGGGCCACCAGCGGCTTGGAGAGTTCCCGCGTTGCCATGCTGCTGGCCGTGCTCCAGCAGCGGGCCGGATGCATGCTGCATAAGGATGATTCGTATGTGGCGACAGTCGGCGGGGTGAAACTGAGCGAACCCGCAACGGACTTGGCGGTGGCCCTCGCTGTCGCATCCGCCAAGTCCCGCAGGGCCCTCCCACAGCGTCTGATCGCCTTTGGCGAAGTGGGGCTGGCCGGTGAAGTCCGTCCTGTGCCCGGGATCAACCAGCGGATCCAGGAAGCCCATCGGCTCGGCTTCACGCACGCGATCGTTCCGGCCAGTCCTGCGGGAGCCGGGGTCATCCCCGAAGGCTTCTCGGTGCGTGAGGTTGGGCATCTTGCGGAGGCGCTGGAACTGCTGATCACCTAAGCTGTGCTATGGGCGGCGTGACCTGCTCGAGGCCGCCATCGGAGAGTATGGCGTAGGCGATCAACTGCCCGCCAAACAGCGGGAGATCAGTCAACGCATTGTCAAATCCGCTGGCTATTTCCCGGTAGGTGAGCTTGACCAGGCGGCGAGCCACGACGTTGCCACCATCACCGTGCCGATTCACCAACCGGAAAGCGAACCGCAGCTGATCCTGCGCCTGCTCTACCCGCCAAAGGGCGTTTCAGGAGCAACAGTGGAAGCCTGGGCACAACGCATCGTTGACTTCGCAACCGAAGCAACTCAACGACTTAATTAGTACACCAAAAGACCTGTCGCCCGGCCCTTCTGCTGCAGCGCAGGCCAACTCTGGAGTGGTGATAACAACTTGAACATCGTGTACATGGACTCACGGTTTGATTTACGCGGCAGCGGTCCTCGCGAGTTCGACCGCGTATAGCCCGGTCAGTACGATCCCCAGAACGCCGAGTACGACCGTCGCCGAGCGCATTGTTATTGTGTACGCCCGCGGGGTGAAACGATCGCGGAAGCGCGCGAGCAGCAGCGCCACGACCGCTTTCGCCCCGATCAGGGCTAGGTAAAACGCGGCAACCAGAGACAACGCGCCGAGCGGTGCCGATTTCCACTCGCGCAAGAACAGTGGTCCAAGCACGGTCGCCCACGTGATCCAAGGGTGAGGGCTGAGCAAGTTCACCAAGGCGCCCTGGAGAAGAGTACGCCACCCGTCCGTCCGCGGAGGCACGATATCAGACGCGACCTGCTCGACCGCTGCATTACGATGCCACTGCAGCCCGGCGGAGACGGCCAAGTAGACACCTCCCAGCAACCCAATCACCGAGAGCGTCCAATACGGTAGTCGTTCGAGCGCGAGGACTACCAGCACCACGACGACCGCGTCCGAAAGCACCGGCGCCACGGCCGTCGCCATTCCTCCACGCCAACCGCGGCGGAGTGTCTGTGCCACAACGAGAACGAGCAGCGGCCCGGGGCTGATGCCCGCCGTAGCGCCGAGCGACAAGCCGATTAGAAGCGCATCCATTGTTGTTTCCTCAAGTGGACTATGAGCATGACATGAATTATTATGTCAGCATAATTATGCACGCACAACTAAAGGTTGAACGATGAAGATTGAGGATGCGGACGATCTCGGCACGCTGGCTGACCTGCTACTCGACGTCGCACGGCTTATTCGAATGGTCGAACCTCTCGGCGAGGTACCAATCTTGACTGAGACGGAACAGATGGTCATGCGCGTTGTCGACCTCGCGCCAGGGTCGACGCCAAGCGAAATTGCGGACCGGTCCGTCCTCCAGCGGCCCAATGTCAGCGCTGCGCTCCGCAGCCTTGAGGCCAAAGGGCTCATCGATCGCACCGAACGGACCGGACGGAACGTCGTCGTCCGGCCGACAAAGGCTGCCGCAATCGCGCTCGAGCGGCTTCGGAAAGCACTGCGCGAGGTTATGATAGAGGCAACGGAGGAGGCCGATATCGAAGAATTGCTGTCCCTCATTGCACCACTGCGCGAGCTGGAGCTGAGACTCTTCGCACTCCGGCGGCCGACTCGGACGCAGATGAACAGGTCCGACCTTCGGTAGCAGCGCCGCCCCGTAATTCCTCCGCATGGGCGCACTCGGACGAGCGCCAGGACGCATAAGAGCCAGTTCCTGGTCCCCGAGGTCACTAGCCAGCATCGGGTAGGGAACGGGCTTAGGAGCCAGACTCTGCTGTAATTCCACTCACCCCGACGGGATGCACTTAAAATTTCGGCCGATACGAGTCCATGAGATGCTCGAGGTCGCGCGCTACATCGGCAAGAGCCCGTGTGCGCCAAGTCTGACGTGCTTGCTGGGGTTGCTTCCGGCCGAGCTCAGTTCTCCTTGAACCTCTGCTTCTCGCTGGTGATGAGGTACTCGATAGGGGGCGGGATTTACTTCCGTCTAAAGGGTCGTAAAAGAGAAGCGCCGGGGCCGCAAAGTCATCGTTAATCATGATTGCCTTTCATTTTGACTTTTCAGCAGGCCGCCATGGACGATTGGGGGCCTCCTTATCTCATATCGAACCCAAGAGGCCTCGCCGACGGTAGTTCTTACTTGCGGGTCAACCTGCTTCAGCTGCAATGGAATGATTTGAACAGATGCTATTGCAGCCAACGTGTCGGGTTCGAATGGGAAAAGCCAACCCGGCAAAATCGACATCTGCACGCGAGCGGCCCATTGCATCGAATTGCGCCGTCATGAACCGTCGTTGCAGGAAGTCCAGTTCAATTACGAGGTTCTTTCTCCAATGATGACAGGCCGCCAAAGACAGCCTCCTCCTGGTGTAATGATTGAGGTTCAACCTACGCCACCAGCCCGTGCATAAAGTCGGAACAATCGCTTCTTATCGCTCCTCCAGTATGTTTTCTGGCCGCATATATGCTGACGCGCTCAGACCTAGTTTCCCAGTCTCGAATGCGTCCTCACGGTTGGCTGTTGCCCCGTCGAACGTAAAGGGCTATTCAAGGCAGCGTACTCGCCTTCAGCACTGGCCATAAACTATTTAGTAGGCCCGCGTTGGTGAAGCGCAGTCCACAGGAAGCAGCCATGAGCGTTTTACCTCAGCGTTGGCTGCAAGCAGTCCGGCAGGCTTTCTCTCTTTCGGACTAGGATGTCGTCGTCGGTACGTTGTTGACAACCCACATCTTGCGGACGGTTTCGTGGATAGTCCACGAGCCCTCCCAGCCAGCCGGCATCACGAACAGAGTGCCCGGACCAATGTCGAAGCTGGTGCCGTCCGCTTCAGTAATGGTTGCGGACCCACTCAGTATCTGGCAGATCTCGTCGTTCTGACGCACGGAATTGGATACTCCCGGAGTTGCCTCCCAAATACCCGTCTTGAAGTCGCCCCTGGCCCAAAGGCGGAAGTCGGCATCCGTCTGACCGGGTGTAACCGAATTCTTTTTGGGGGTGTGCTCCCCTAGATCGGCTGTTGTTGTGTTGCGCATAACGATGGCCTTGACCATAACTACTCCCTCTTTACTTTTTTTTATTGAACACCGTTGTCCCGCCTCGCGGTCGGCCTTTGAAGGGGTTAGCCCTCGGATTTGCAAGCGTACGCCACAAGAAGACGCCAATTAGGCCTTCAAGAGGCAAGGCAATATTTCCAACAACGAAATAAGCGCGAGGAGAAGCCAGCAGGGCGCATCATTGCAGTCGCTTGCCCTCAACTTCACGTGCCGCTCCCGGCACAGAAGGAAAGAGAACGTCGGTTTTCCCGCATCAACACGGGGCCCGCGGAGGCGGCTCACACTGCATGCCGGACCGTACTCATCGACCGGTTTATGTTTCTTTCCGCAAAAGAAACATTGCATTGCTTGGCGTGCAGCTAATCATCTTCTTCTTATCGCATACGCTGTGGGGCATCTCATCGCACGCCCTGGAGGATCGCCTTGCACTATTCCCACCTTTTGGAGGGTTTTCGGCGCAGCATTGGCTATGGCCGGCGCGCAGCGTCTCCGGGAGCCGTCTTGGCCGCGCTTATGGTTGCCAGATTTGCGAGCCACGAGTGATTTCGAACACGAGATTCCCAAATAAGGCCAAGTCAAGCCGTCTAGGTACACGTCGAGTTGAGGCTGCCCCGCAGTTGCTTCTAGGAAGCCAACTGATTTTCAACATTGGTTTCTTTGCAGTGGTACCCTTTTTGGCTGTTGCGATGCGGAACGATTTCGGTCTGGGCGCGATGGCGGTTGGTGTTGTTCTCGGGGCGCGAACATTCGCTCAGCAGGGTCTGTTTCTCTTTGGTGGGGCGCTGGCCGATCATTGGGGGGCGAGAGAGTCGATGATCACGGGCTGCTTGGTACGTGTTTCTGGGTTCTTGCTCCTTGCGTGGGCCTCAGACTTTCCGATGTTTCTCTTCGGCGCTGTCGTCACGGGCATTGGTGGCGCGCTGTTTTCCCCCGCTATGCAGAGCCTTGTCGCAACAGCCGCAGAGAGCGGTCAGGGGAAACCGGACTATCGGAAAGAGTTGGTCGATACGGAGACATCCGCAACCCGGCCGAAGCGCGAACGTTCCTCCCTCTTTGCTTTGCTTGTGGTTTGCGGCGAAGTGGGCACCGTACTCGGCCCACTCATGGGCTCCTTACTCCTAAACACTGGCTTTGACACCTCACTGGTGACGGGCGCCGGAGTTTTTGCGTTGATGGCAGCCGTCTTTTGGCTCTTTCTGCCCAGAACCCAGCCACGTGCTTGCAGAACCAGAGCCAACACACCGAGTAATGGCAGGCCCGCCGGTCTTTGGTCTTGCCTTCGGGAAAAGAGGTTCATCGGTTTTGCTGCCTTCTACAGCGTAAATCTGCTTGCAACCAACCAACTGTACTTTGGGCTCCCGATCGAAATGGAGCGCAGCGGGGTGGGCGTAGATGCCTTGGCAGTCGTCTTTGCCTACGCCTCAATCCTGACGATTGCCCTCCAATGGCCGATCGCCGGTATCATGGGTCGCTACGGGCCCAAGCTGGCACTCCCCCTTGGATTCTTCCTTCAAGCGATGGGTTTCGCTGCCCTCGCGGTGATGGCCGTATTCCCTGCGCCATCCGCCATCCCCGTTATACCCGCCATTGCCCTGGTAACAGGCCTTGCCCTCGGAAATATGTGCGTACTGCCCGTGGCGATGGGGCTCGTCCTTGAGTTCTCCGCAGGCCGCCCGACAGGTGCATATTACGGGCTATTGGCCAGTGCCGGCGGACTCGCCGTGGTCATCGGAAACGCCGCGCTGGCCCCGCTCTACGAACACGCCGTCACTCCGTCAGCACACGCCAGCGCACCGTGGCTTCTCCTGGCCCTGACTGCAGCCATCTCAGCCGTATCGATTCGACACTTCACACCGCGGCCCCTGGCACCGAATCGCGTTCATTCATCGCCCTAAATCAAAGAAACGAAGATGACGCAAGTGAGATTTCGGTCAACACGGGAGTAGAAGTAGCTGCGAGAACTACTGTGTTTCGAGGAACCGGTTCCGCAGTGAGTCAAGCTTAGCCGTGGTCCTCCCTATCGCCTTTCGGCTATACGAGGCGTATTCGAAAACGCCATCCCCGTGAACCAGCAACTTCCGGGGTTTACCCACAGGATCTCTGCACTGCAGGCGTTCTTATCCTTGACTGTTCGGCATTGGGGTTTGCTGTGTCTACGGTATCGAGACCCAGCGGGCTGCATAACGCGCTCTAAGGCGAAGAGGCCACGGACCGCAGTTGAGTGGCAGCGACCCAGGCTCCCTGTCAACGCGTGGTGGCATCCAGGACAAACCTGAACCGGACCTCACTGGCCAAAACACGGTCGAAAGCTTCGTTGATGTGAGCACCGTCCGCCACTTCGACTTCCGCGCCAAGATTGTGGGCGGCACAAAAATCCGGAATCTCCTGGGTTTGCCGGATTTCGCCCATCTTGGATCCGCTGAGGTTTCGCCGGTCCGAGATCAGGGACCATGCGCGTTGGCTAAGGGGTTTGGACAGAAGCCCCACCAGGACCAGCGTGCCGCCAAACCCAGCAGAGAAAGGTATTGGTCCACATCGATCTCAGCGGAGACGGTGTTGATGATGAGATCGAACTTGTCCCGCAGCGCTGCGAATGTTTCAGGGTCCGACGTTGCAAAGAAGTGATCCGCTCCGAGTCGACGTGCGTCCTTTTCCTTCGTCCTGGATTGGCTCAGCACTGTTACTTCTGCTCCCATGGCGGCAGCTATTTCAGGCCCAGATGTACTAGGCCACCCATACCGACTATCGCCACCCGCTTGCCGGGTCCGGTCTTCCACTGACGTAACGGCGTATACATGGTGATTCCTGCGCACAGGAGCGGAGCAGCCGCTTGCGGCGTCAGTCCATCCGGGATCTTCAGTACGTAATTTTCATCCACGAGGATACTGGTGCTGTAACCGCCGGCGGTCGGCAGCCCATCCGACCCAGTGGAGTTATATTTGCTTGTTAATCCCTTTAGGCAGTGTTGTTCTTCTCCGGCAAGGCAGTTCATCCATTCCCGGCAGGAATCTACAAAGCATCCCACTCCGACGACGTCTCCAACGGAATGCCGCGTCACCCCTGCGCCTATGGACCCCACGACGCCGACGATTTCGTGTCCTACAACCAGTGGATATCGCACCTGAGACCATTCTCCTCGTGCGGCGTGAATGTCGAAGTGGCAGAAACCGGTGTAGAGGATGGTCAGCACCTTATGATCGCCGGGATCCCTGCGGATGATGGTCCCGGGACGACGAGGCGAGGTGGGCGACTCAACGATGTCAGCCCTGGCCTGCGAAGGCATATGGGTGTCCCTTCAGCTGGAGGTATCTTCTGGTACCTTCGAGGCGCGCCTTTCCCCCGCATGCGTGGTCCAGGCCGCCGACAGTCCTCCCCCGCCGATCGTCAGGAGCAACAGCCCGCCCACTAGATTGAGTGCGCCGTTCGCGAAGATGCAGGTGGTGCCGCCGGTAACAGCCAGGACTGCCATCACAGTTGCAAATGCACGCATGTCAAGCGTGCCTTACCAATGGCATTCGTTTTCGCTGGCGCTTCGGCAAAACTGGCACGCGACGTTCTTTTTCAAATGGGTCCACGTCTCCGATGCCTGGGTGATGCCCCGGTTGTAGCCTTTCTGCATCGGAAAGCGCTGGCGGCCCTCTTGGATGATGTCCGCGAACAGGCAGGCGTGCGATTCACCACCGCTGACGGACTGGCCGAAGTGATGGTTGGGGCGGATGTTGGTCGCTGTGTCGGTGCTCACGATGATGGCGATGCCGGTACTGCCACGGGGGTGTTGGCAGCGTCGACGGACGGAACGGCATCGATGGCGTCGATGGTGGCCAGGACCGCTGCGGTGAACTCGGAGGTGGACGATGTCCCGCCGACATCGCGGGTTCCGAGTCCTTCACGGAGGACTGACTCGAACGCCGTCTGCAGGTGCCTGGCTGCTTCCGGGTGGCCGAGGTGTTCCAGCATCATTGCCCCGGACCACATCTGGCCGACAGGATTCGCGAGTCCCATGCCCGCAATGTCCGGCGCTGAACCATGTACCGGCTCAAAGAGCGACGGGAAGTCGCCTTCGGGGTTCAAGTTGGCGCTCGGAGCTACGCCGATGGACCCTGTCACAGCACTCCCGAGGTCCGACAGGATGTCCCCGAGCAGGTTGGATGCCACGATCACGTCGTAAGTCCACGGCTTCAACACCAAGTGGGCGGCCAAGGCGTCCACCAGTTCGCTGGTAAGGGTAACTTCCGGATAGAGCCGGACCGCTTCTTCAACAATCTCGTCCCAGAACGGCATGGTGTGGATGATGCCATTGCTCTTGGTGGCCGAAGTCAGTCGTCGGCCCCGTGAAGAAGCCTGGGATGCCGCGTAGTGTGCTGCCCGGGAGACTCCCAGGCGGGTGAAAATCGTCTCCTGTACGGCGCTTTCGTGCGGCTGCCCGCGGTAGATGCGTCCGCCGATTTCCGAGTATTCGCCCTCATTGTTCTCACGGACAATGAGGATGTCGATCGGTTCCTTCGACGCCAGCGGCGACTTCACGCCGTCGAGCGTTTTGACCGGACGCACGTTGATGTACTGCTGGAACTCACGGCGAATGGGGATCAACAGACCCCACAGCGATTCCGCGTCGGAGACCTGGGGCGAGCCGACAGCACCCAGGAAAATAGCCGCATGTTGGGCCAGCTGCTCAAGGCCATCCTCAGGCATCATCCGGCCGTGGCGCAGGTAGTAGTCCGAACCCCAGTCGAAGTGCGTGAATTGCAGGTCCAGGGAATGAAGACGGGCGATTCGTTCCAGGCACTCCAGCGCGGCCGGAACAACTTCCTGGCCAATCCCGTCACCGGCAATAACGGCAATTTTGTGGGTGGTCATACTGCTCCGATCGTGGTTGCGGCGAACTGCTGCCAGCCTGGCGATGGCTCAGGCAATTGGATGATGGTGTTCTTTGGTTCGGTCATTTCGCGAACCGTGTGCTTGACGCCTTCCCTTCCTACGCCGCTGCGCTTGAAGCCGCCGAAGGGCATCGAGTCGATCCGCACATCACTGGTCTCGTTAATAACCACCGATCCCACGTGCAGCTTCTCCGCGATGGCCAGGGCCTCTCTGAACGATTCAGTGAAGACGCCGGCGTGAAGGCCAAATTCCGTGTCGTTGGCCGCACGAACAGCATCCTGGACCTCGATGAATGGGAGAACACTAACCACCGGGCCGAAGACTTCCTCCCGGATCACACGGCACGCGGACGGTACGTCCGTGAGGACAGTTGGCGCATAGTGTGCACCATGCCGGCGTCCGCCGACGTGGACGGTGGCACCAGCGGCCTTCGCCTCTTCCACCCAATCCTCCACGCGCCGCGCCTCCGCTTCGCTGATGAGGGGCCCGATATCTGTTGTGCGTTCCAGCTTCGGGCCGGACCGCAGCGCTTTGGTTCCGCGCACAACGTCATCAAGGACCCGTTCGAAGAGTGAAATGTGTACGTAGACCCTCTGGACGGACAGGCAGTTCTGGCCAGCCACGCCGAAAGCCCCTGCCACGATCGCCTGCGCAGCTTCTCCTGCGTTCGCATCAGCGCAGACGATCGTGGCATTGTTGCCGCCAAGTTCCGAGAGGATTTTCTTGGCGCCGGCGGATGAAGCAATCCTGTCCGCCGTTTTTGGCCCCCCGGTGAAAGAGATCAAGTCCACCTGGGGGTCAGTCACAAGGGCCTCGGAAACGCCCGGGCCCGCAACGATTGCAGCCACCCGCCCGGCGGGTACTCCAGCGTCCAATAGCAACTGAATGAAGGCCAGCCCTGTCAGGGGCGTCCGTCCGGAAGGTTTGAGCACGACGCCGTTGCCTCCGATGAGCGCCGGGCCCAGCTTATGCGCCACAAGGTTCAGCGGATCGTTGAACGGCGTGATGGCTGCAACGATTCCCACAGGCTTGCGGTTGTACCAACCAAGCTTTCCCGTGCCTGCCAAACTGTCTTCGAAAGCCAGGGTCTCGCCCTGGAGCTCTCCGGAGGCAGCAGCCGAAAGCCTGAGCGTCTCGATGCAACGGAGGACTTCACGTTCGGCTTCGTTGATGGTCTTGCTGCTTTCTGCAGCAATGATGTTGGCGAAACGTACCGCCTGTCCGCGAAGCAATTCAGCCGCCTTTTCCAAAGACTCCCTACGCCGGCGCAGGGGCCAATCAACCTCCAGCAAATGCCGGTGGATGTGGGCAACGGCGCGTCGCACGTCCTCCGGGGTGGACGAACAGACGGTTCCCAGCAGGAGCCCATCTTCAGGATCCCGGACTTCGACGGTCATGTCCGTCGTTTGCCAGGTTCCTTCAAAGAAGGCGCCTCCCTGCAGGTCTGCGACCTGTGTCCGCTGGTAGGCGGTCTCTCCGACGGATTTTGGCCGCAGCCCACCCACGGTTGTCTTTGTCGTCATCCGAAGCCTTACTGATTGATACTTGCTGTGTTGCCTGAAGCGGGGTTACTTCACGCGGTCGATGATCTTGGCCGCAGCGCCGATGAAGGGCAGGAACCACGGCGGGCCGAAGTGGCCCGGCACCGGGGGGTTCTTCAAGTCGCCCCACACGTTCGCGGACTTGTCCCCTCCCATGTAATGGGCCATGCGCTTGCCCATGTGGGCCGCCATCTGGACACCATGCCCGCTGTAGTTGAGCGAGTAGAAAAGTCCATCGTGCTCCCCGGCGTGGACCATCTGGTCCATGGACAGGTCCACCAGTCCGCCCCAGATGTAATCCACCTTTGCGTTGGACAGGTACGGGAAGAGTTCGAGCATGGCCTTGCGGAGAATTGCGGCACTCTTGACATCCGAGTCCGGGCTGGAAAGCGCGAACCTGGCACGGCCCCCGAAAAGAAGCCTGTTGTCCGGGGTGATCCGGAAGTAGTAGGTCAGCATCTTGCTGTCGGAAGCCATCCGGCGATTCGGCAGGATCCGGTTGACCACGTCTTCCGGCAACGGTTCGGTACAGATGATGAAGCTGCCAACAGGAATCACCCGGCGCTGCATCCACGGGGTGACGTTGCCCGTGTATCCGCTGGTGGCCACGAGCACCTGCTTCGCCCGCGCGATGCCGCGCGTCGTATGCACGTCATAAACCGTGCCGTTGACCCGCTTCAGTTCCGTCACGCCTGCGTTCTCGCAGATCTGTGCGCCGGCGTTGGCTGCCGCGCCGGCCAGTCCGTGGGCGAACTTGCCCACGTGGAGTCCGGCTCCCAAGGGGTCCATCATGGCGCCCTGGTAGAAGTTGGTTCCGATCTCGCTATGGATATCGGCCTTCGGAATCAGCGTGACATGGTGGTCCACGAGCTTGGCCAGCAACTCCTGGGACTTTTTGAAGCCGTCGTTGTGCGACTCATGGTAGGCCAGCGAGAGCTTGCCGAAGCGGTTGAAGTCACAATCGATCGCGTAGTCATGGACCAGCTTCTCAATGCTGTCGATCGCGTCATTGTACTCGCGGAAGTACTCCACGGCACGGGCCTCGCCGTACCGCTTGACCGCTGAGCTGAAACCGATGGCGAGCCCGGTCGTGGCCATTCCGCCGTTGCGGCCGGATGCCCCCCAGCCCACGGTGTGGCGTTCGAAGACCGCGACGCTCGCGCCCTGCCGGGCAAACTCAAGCGCAGCGGACAAGCCTGTAAAGCCGGCACCGATAACCGCGACGTCGACGTTATCCGGCACGGGCGTGCTGCGGTAGTCACCGGAAGGCTCGGCTGTGTCCAGCCAGTAAGGGATGAGTTTCACGGGATGGCCTTTCGCCTCAGGGAATCGGGATCAGAGACCGAGGTGCTTATTGATCTCGTCGAGGGACTTCACGCTGAACATGTCGTAGCCCGTAGTGACAGGGTCATAGCCACGGTCGAGCAACACAAGGTTCCGGAAGCCCAGGTCGTGCATCGGATGCACGTCATACCGGGTGTGCGAAGAAATGTGGAGGAAGTCCTCAGGCTTGGCGTTCAAGGTGTCCAGCATGTACTCGAAGGCCTGGTAGCGCGGTTTGTAGGCCTGTGCCTGCTCCGCGGTCAGCACTGCGTGGAATTCGGCGCCGAGCTTGGGGATGCTGATGTCCAGGAAGCTGTCATCCGCGTTGGAGAGAGCCACCAGCTTGTAGTTGTCGCCCATCAGCTTCAACGGAGCCGGCACGTCGTCGTGCGCAACCCAACCGCGCACGGCATCTGCAAACGCCGCCCCTGCACCTTCAGTGGGTCCGATTCCCCACCGCTTGCACACGCGATCGAAGGAGTCCTGCAGGATCTGCTCGTACGGCTTGTAGTCACCAAGGACCTCGTCAAACCGGTAGCCGCGGAACTGCCTCTTGAACTCCGGCCACTGATCCTCGGAAATGCGACCATCCAGGAGTCGACGGGTAGTTGGATCGATGTCGAAATTGATGAGCGTGCCGTAGACATCGAAGGAGATGTACTTCGGGCGGAAGTTGGTCTCTGCCATGGCAATTTCCGTTCATTCGGGAGGCGGGGCGGGTCTGCCCTGGATATGGACATGTTCAACGGGAGCGAACCAGACCGGGCTGGAGCGGCCACGGGGTTGCTGCCAGATACTCGACTGTAGAAGGGAAAATTGTCAATTGTCAACAGTTTTCGACATTCAATCCAAAATCTCAACGTAACATATCACCAAAAAGTTATCTGTGGATTGTTGACAATCGACCTCTTTAGGGGTTGCATTGCTCTTAGGTACAGGAGAGATCCTCATCACATTCCCGCTCCATCGAACATCGACGGGACGCACATAACTCTCCTGATGACTGTCACATCCTCCCCCAGCTGAAACCCTCGAAGGGAAGCATCATGAAGACCATATTCAAGGCACAGACAACGGCTGCAGGCATAGCCCTGCTGCTTGCTTTGAGCGCATGCGGAGGTGCCGCCAACAGCGACTCCGCCAGCAGTGAGTCGGCGGACACCAGCCTGACCAACAACACCAGAGACATCTCCGAGGGTGTGCAGCCTGACCAAGCCGCGGTGGCATTGTTGCCGCAGTCGATCAAGGACAAGGGTGAACTGACGGTCGCCATGGACCTTCACTACCCGCCCACGACGTTCCTGGCCGAGGACAACAGCACACCGATCGGCTTGAACCCGGACGTCGCCCGGCTCATCGCCAAGAAGCTGGACTTGAAACTGAAGTTCGTGGACACGAAGTTCGACACGATCATCCCGGGTCTGGACGGCGGACGTTTCGACTTTACCGTCACCACAATGGCCAAGACCGAAGAGCGCCTGAAGGTCCTGGACATGATCGACTACTTCAAGGCCGGCAACTCGGTCGTTGTGGCGGCAGGGAACCCGCTGAACCTATCTATGGAGACCCTGTGTGGCAAGAATGTTGCAGTGACGCAGGGCTCTACCGGTCAGCTCAAGCGCCTTCCGGCACTGAGCGAGCAGACCTGCACCTCCAAGGGCCAGCCCGCGATCAACGCTGTAACGCTGCCCAACATTCAGGAAGCTCTGACGCAGCTGCACTCCAAGCGCATCGACGGCATCCTCTATGACACAACCGCTCTCGGCTGGGCAGCCAGGCAGCAGCCGGACTCCTTCACTCTCCTGGGCCGGGTCAACGTCGGCTCCAGCGACCTATCTGCCGCCGGCCTTAAAAAGGGTTCGCCGCTGACCCCGGCTATGCAGGCGGCTATCCAGTCGGTCCTTGGGACCCCGGAGTATCAGGAATCTCTGAAGACTTGGGGCCTGGATTCAGGCGCCATCACTGACGCCAAATTGAACTAGCAGGTTCATGATGAAGCAAGCAACCCTTGACCGGAGCAGACAGACAGTGGACGGCATGGATCCCGCGTTGAAGCCGCGACTGAAGCGGCGCAGCACGTTCGAGTACGTGGCCTGGGCAGTTTCGATCCTCGTGGGTGCCGGCATGCTCTACTCCGTTGCCACCAACCCGAACTTCAAATGGGGAACGGTAGCGAAGTATTTCACGGCGGAATCCATCCTGCGCGGACTGATGCTGACGATCTTCCTCACCATCGCGAGCATGGCCCTCGGTACCCTGCTGGGGCTGCTCCTGGCCATCATGAGGGCATCAAGCGTCAAACCCATCGCCATCGCCGCGGGCGCCTACATCACATTGTTCCGTGGGACCCCTGTGCTGGTGCAGCTGATCTTCTGGTTCAACATCTCCGCCCTTTACCCGAACCTGTCTATCGGTATTCCCTTCACTGATATTGGCACCGCGATTGATACGAACGCCTTGATGGGTCCGATCACCGCCGCGCTGGTGGGTCTGACCTTGAATGAGGCCGCCTATATGGCCGAGATCGTCCGTGGCGGGTTCTCCGCCGTGGGCAAGGGACAGATCGAAGCGGCTGATTCGTTGGGGATGAGCGGTGCCATGAAGATGCGCAAGGTCATCATCCCCCAGGCGATGCCTTCCATCATTCCGGCCACGGGCAACCAGGTGATCGGCATGTTCAAGGAAACCTCCCTGGTCTCCGTCCTGGGCGTGGCCGAACTGCTCCAGAGCGCCCAGCTGATCTACGCCCGCACGTACGAGACCATTCCGCTGCTGATTGTGGCCAGCCTTTGGTATCTCGTCATGACCCTGGTGTTGAGCTACCCGCAGTCCAAGCTCGAACAGAAGTACTCGCACACCTCCGTCCGGATCCCCCGCAAATCCAAAAAAGTCACTTTGACCGCACCGGAAGGAATCGCACGATGAGCACCGCCGGTACCATCCAAGCCAGCCGCATCCGAAAGTCCTTCGGACCCAAGACGGTTCTCAAAGACGTGGACCTCGAGGTCGCCAGCGGTGAGATCTGCTGCATTATCGGCCCTTCGGGCTCGGGCAAGTCCACTCTCCTGCGCTGCATCAACGGCCTCGAAACTGTTGATTCCGGCGTCCTGAAAGTCAATGGTGAAGACTTCGGGTACTACGAAACCGATCATGCCTACCACGCCCTGCCGCCCAAGAAGCTGGCACAGCAGCGGACACGCGTCGGAATGGTTTTCCAGCAGTTCAACCTGTTCCCGAACATGACCGCCCGGGAGAACGTCATGTCCGGGCCCGTTTTGGTCAAGCGGGCGGACAAGAAGGAATCAGCCAAGCGAGCCCAGGAGCTGCTCACCAGCGTTGGCTTGGGTCAGTTCGGGGATCGCTATCCCGCTGAGCTTTCCGGCGGCCAGCAGCAGCGCGTGGCCATCGCACGGTCCCTGGCGATGGACCCTGACATCATCCTCTTTGATGAGCCCACCTCGGCGCTGGACCCCGAGAAGGTTGGTGAAGTCCTCAGCGTCATGCAGGATCTGGCCAAGAGGGGCATGACCATGGTGGTGGTCACCCACGAGATGGGCTTCGCCCGCGAAGTCTCCGATTCCCTCATCTTCATGGACGACGGCATCGTGGTTGAACGAGGCGACGCCCGCGAAATCCTCAGCAACCCTAAAGAACCCCGCACGCAAGCATTCCTGAAGCAGGTCCTCTAACCATGACAGATGGAAAACTCGCCGTCATCGGCCTGGGCAGCATCGGCAGTATGGCCCTCTGGCAGGCCTCCCGACTGACGGACTCCGTTACCGGATTTGAAGCGAAGCATCCCGCCCACGGACGCAGCGCCGTCGGCGGTGATACGCGTCTGTTCCGCATGATCTACAAGGGGCATCCGGGCTACTACCCCATCATGCAGCGCTCCAAGGAACTTTGGGCTGAACTTGAGGCCGAAACCGGCCAGGACATCCTCACACGCTGCGGAGGGCTCTCCATCGGAGCAGCCCAAGGGGCGTACCTTGCCAGCGTACTCGAAACGACCGGGATAACGGGAGCAGAGCATCATCTGTTGTCCCACCGGGAGTTGGCCGAACGCTACCCGCAGCACAATCTGCGGTCCGACGACGTCGCCGTCTTCGACCCGAATTCCGGCGCCCTACGAACCGATCGGGCCGTCACCGCCGCCATTGCCGCAGCCCGGGCCAATGGCGCAACGGTCCACACCAAAACGGCAATTGACAGCATCACCGAAACGGAGGACGGCGTCGTCATCACAGCCGGTGGGGAGTCCTGGACATTTGAGCAGGTTATTGTCGCCTCGGGGGGATGGTCCCGGCAACTGCTGCCGGTGTACGCAAAGGAACACGTCGAAACCCGACGGGTTTTCCTTTCCTGGTTCGTAGCCCGGGAACCCAAGGAGTTCGCGCCCGAACGTTTCCCCGTTTTCAGCCGCATCTACGAAGACCGTTCCATGTATGGCGCGCCGGCCGTGGATGGTGCCACCGTCAAGGCCACCCTTGACGGGCGCGGCAGGCCGGCCCTGGACCCCGCAGCCATAAACCGGGAACTGTCCGAAGAAGAAATCGCCGAAACCATGGAAACCGTCGCCGAGTTCTTCCCCGGCCTGGTGCCCACAATCGTTCGCTCGGATGCCTTCCCCGACCTCTTCACCAGCGACCGGAACCCGCTTCTGGGATACGTGGGAGACACCGGCAGGGTCTATGCCGCTACAGGCTTCTCTGGCGCTGGTTTCAAAATGGCCTCGGGTTATGGCGAGATAGCGGCTGCTGAGGCACTCGGCAAACAGATCTTCAACGGCTTGGAGTTCGTCCGACCCCAGCGTTTCAGCCCCCGCTGAACAAACCCCGCGAAGCAATAGGCTGTGACATGCATCGCCTATTGTTGACAATCTACAGTTACTAAGAAAGTATGACGACATGGCAACTCTCAGTCCCATTTTGAAGCAGGCGACCCCCGTGGTGGTCGACTATGCGGCGGGCAGCTGGATTCACGCTACTGATGGCAAGAAGTATCTCGACTTCACCACCGGAATTGGTGTCACCAGCACCGGTCACTGCCACCCGGACGTGGTCGCCGCAGCCCGCGAGCAAGTGGGCAAGATCGTGCACGCCCAATACACCACCGTGATGCACAAGCCCCTCCTGGAACTCACCGAACTCCTTGGCGATGTCCTGCCGGAAGGGCTGGACAGCGTCTTCTACGCCACGTCCGGCTCCGAAGCCGTGGAAGCCTCCATTCGCTTGGCGCGCATGGCCACGGGCCGCCCGAACATCATCTCCTTTCAGGGCGGCTTCCACGGCCGGACTGTAGCTGCGGCATCGCTGACCACAGCCGGAACCAAGTTCCGCTCGGGGTTCTCCCCACTGATGAGCGGCGTCCATATAGCCCCGTTCCCCCACTGGTACCGGCACGGCTGGGACGAGGCAACCGCCGTCGACTTCGCACTGAAGGAACTTGACTACCTGCTGATGACCATCAGCAACCCCAGCGACACGGCCGGGTTCATCATTGAACCTGTGCTTGGTGACGGCGGTTACATCCCCACCCCGCCGGCTTTCCTTCAGGGCCTCCGGGAAAGGGCCGACCGCCACGGCATTGTGCTCATCATCGATGAGGTGCAGGCCGGTGTCGGCCGCACCGGCAGGTTCTGGGGACATGACTGGGCCGGAATCCGCCCCGACGTCGTCATTACGGCCAAGGGCCTGGCAAGCGGCTTCCCTATTTCGGCCATTGCCGCGTCATCCGAACTCATGGGCAAGGCCTGGCCTGGATCCCAGGGTGGCACCTACGGAGGAAACGCAGTCGCAGCTGCAGCCGGGGTGGCAACCCTGGACGTCATCCGGCGCGAGAACCTCGTGGAAAACGCCCTGCTCCGAGGCAACGAGCTGCGGGCGGGGCTGGATAAGCTGCAGACCGAGTTCGCCGTCATCGGCAACGTCCGAGGGCGCGGCCTGATGCAGGGCATCGAGTTCACCGCCCCGGACAATACACCCGACGCAGCCACTGCACTTGCCGTGCAGCAGGCGGCCGTCGCCGAGGAGCTCCTGCTTCTTACCTGCGGTCCCCACGGCAACGTCATCCGGGTCATACCGGCACTCAATGTCACCGCTGACGAAATCCAGACCGGCCTCGCCAGGTTTACCCAGGCGATCAAAACTGCCACGTCCTGACCACCTGCTCACTGAAAGAATTAGCATGAACTCCTCCTTTGATCCCAGCAGCTTGCGAACAGACCTGTTCATTGACGGGACGTGGCAAAAGGCTGCCTCCGGCGCCACGTTTGCGGTGGAGAACCCAGCCACCAACGAGGTCATTGCCCACGTTGCCGACGGAGGCCCGGAAGACGCCGCCCGTGCTATCGAAGCGGCCGGACGGGCCCAGGCAGAGTGGGCCAGGTCCACCCCGCGTGAGCGTGCTGACATCCTGCGCCGGGCGTTCGAACTGGTCATCGCCAACACCGAAAGGCTTGCGGCGATCATGACTGCCGAGATGGGCAAACCCTTGGCCGAAGCCCGCGGCGAGGTGGCCTACGGCGCCGACATGCTCCGCTGGTTCTCCGAAGAAGCCGTACGCGTCGGCGGAGACGCCACCGGCTCCGTGGACGGCAACACCCGGATACTGGTCACGAAGGAACCCGTTGGCCCTTCGGTCCTGGTCACGCCTTGGAACTTCCCTTTGGCGATGGGCGCCCGGAAGATCGCCCCGGCCGTTGCAGCCGGCTGCACTATGGTCTTCAAACCGGCAGAGCTGACACCCCTGACCTCCCTGGCGCTGGTGGAACTGTTCAAGGAGGCAGGCCTGCCCGACGGCGTACTCAACGTCGTGACCACATCGTCCGCTTCCGTCGTGGTCAGGACCTGGACGGACAGCGGCCTCGCGCGGAAGATCAGCTTCACCGGCTCCACGGAAGTGGGCAAAGTACTGCTGCGGCAGGCGGCAGATAATGTGATGCGCTCCTCCATGGAACTGGGTGGAAACGCACCTTTCATTGTCCTGGCCGATGCTGACATCGAGAAAGCGGTGGAAGGGGCCATGAAAGCCAAGATGCGGAACATGGGTGAGGCGTGCACCGCCGCGAACCGGTTCTTCGTCCACCGCTCCGTCCTGACCGAGTTCAGCGAAAAGTTCGCCAAGAAGATGTCTGAACTTCGCGTCGGAAACGGTGCACTGGACGGGACCGACGTGGGACCGCTCATCGAGCAAAAGGGCTTGGACAAAGTACAAAGCCTCGTCGATGATGCCGTGTCAAAGGGCGCGCGCGTCCTCACCGGCGGCGGACGCCCGGAGGGGCAGGGGTACTTCTACTCCCCCACCGTGTTGGTGGACGTTCCGGGCAACGCGCAATTGATGAGCACCGAAATCTTCGGCCCCGTCGCCGCGATCACAGCCTTCGACAGTGAAGAAGAGGTCCTGCAGCAGGCCAACGACACCGAGTGGGGTTTGGTTGGCTACGTCTTCACCGAAAGCATGGATAAAGCCTTGAAGTTTTCCGCCGGTATGGAAGTCGGCATGGTAGGAATCAACACCGGGCTTGTCTCCAACCCCGCGGCTCCCTTCGGCGGAGTCAAGCAGTCCGGCCTCGGACGCGAAGGTGGAAAGGTGGGCATCGATGAATTCCTGGAGTACAAGTACACGGCCATAGCGGTCTAGTAGATTCGATGTGTCACAGAACGAGATGAGGGGATGTCATGGCGGCACCGGAGACGATGTTCGTATTGGAGGGCCGGCCTACTGCACAGTTGATCGCCGATCAATTAAGGGAGCTGATAGTCCAGGGAGCGTTCAGCCCGGGACAACAGGTCAATGAATCTGCGCTGGCCAGCCAGCTCAGCACCTCCCGGGGCCCTCTTCGGGAGGCCTTGCAGCGGTTGTGCCAGGAAGGAATTCTGGTCAGCAAACGGAACCGCGGGGTGTTCGTTGCCGAACTTTCCGAAGACGACATCCGCGAAATCTATGCGGTGAGGGAAGCTGTTGAGCTGGCTGCCGCCACTACGCTTCTTGACTCGGGACAAGACAAAATTTCCGACACCTGCCGTGTGCTTAAAGGAATCATCAAGAACATGGCAAAGCAGGTTGCCGCTTCCGACTGGCAGGCGCTGGCCCGGCTGGACATGGAATTCCACACTGCCTTTGTCTCCGGCACGGGGAACACGCGGCTCATCAGGATCTACCAGACCCTGGCAGCGGAGACGCGGATGTGCATCCTCAGCCTGGAAGTTGCCTACCCCCGCATAGACGCGCTCGTCCAGGAGCACCAATTGATCCTCGACCATCTGGAAGCTGCGGATCGCCAAGGCCTGCAAAAGGCCATCAAACGGCACATGAAAAAAGCCGTGGAAGACCTGACCTCCACGCCGGAAGTGACGGAAATTACCGCCTAGCAACTCCCGCCCGCGGAACACTGAGGCGTCAGCATCCAAACTGAGCCTTGAAAAGGGCCTCTGCCTGGTATGGACCGGGCAGAGGCTTTTCTGCGCATAGCCCTAGTAATTGTCAACAATTTACGATAGTCTTAAGCGTGACTTTCTCTGACTCTTCCAGTGCCCGAAGCAGGCGAACTGCGCTTTGGACCTCACTTGAACCAGGCGACAACGTACTGCTCCGCATGCACGGGTTTGTTCATCATCGAGGCACCGTAGATGACCGCACCCAGGACGGATCCACGATTTGGGTTATAGACCGGCTTGGGGATCGGAGGTTGTTCCACATCGAGGATGATCTTGAGCTTGACCTGGCGCCACGCACTTAGACTGTTCCGGCCCAAATCGAGGGAATCTTGCAGGAGTAGCGTCTGGTTGAAACACTAGTCCCTGCGGACGACTGCGTGATGCTCCGCCGCCGCTTCCAAGAACCCCACGTCCGTCGCCAGGGTCCGAACCCCCATCCGCTGAACATCTCGGGCGACACAATCCTGCCGCTACCACAACGGCTCTGCATGGCCGCGGGACAACGCCGTCATCGCTGCCGGTAACTGGCTTCATCAACGAAGCTCAGCGCATCGCTACTGCCCTATTTGGAGGCAGCCGACTACTCAGGCGGCCTTCCTGAACTTTTCTGCGGTTTCAGTCGGGACAACTACGGTGAACCGGATCCCCGCCAGCCTGCCTGCTCGCCGCAAGCGTGGGTCGCAACCACTCCCAGCCAGCTGATCACCAGTCTCATGCGCTACAACGCGCACGTCTCTCGCGGCAGATTCTGGATGAAGCGGCACCTCCCACCCCCCTTTGGCGATCTGCACACGACCCAACGCCCCCCACAGCCGAGGGGACGAATGGCGATCGGCATCACCGGCTCCATGCCCGAAGTACGGGGGCCTCCTGAAGGCATGGTGTTCCACCGAGGGCGCCGTCCATGGATGGCCGAGTTTGTGGAAGAGGCATCACACAAGTATTGAGGACGGGCTTGAACTGCTCAAGGAAACCGGGGTCAAAGCGCGCCGGAGCGCCCAGGTGCCTGGGCGGGCTTGAGGATCCACAGGACAGCTGTCCCACCCACTGCCGGCATAATCTCACCTTTGACTATCAGCCTGGGCATTGCGTCGCTTCCAGCGGCGGTCCACCAACCCGATACAGGGCAATAGTGCCCTGTTCGCGATGTCTCGCTTCGTGTCCCGAGCATTCCACACACTGGCCGCTTCTTCATGGCAAACCTTTCGTCTACGCGGGCCCGAACCCGCTGGCTTCGGAAGTGCTCTCATTCTAACAATTGTCAACAATTGACGATAGTCCTTTGGTTGGAATACGTGTTTGCGCGAGGCGTGCACCTTAGGGCTGCACTATTTGCCTGGGTACCAATAACGCGCCGATTCTGCCGGGGCAGACCTCGCATGGAGAGCGGCGGACCCGGTCGGGCGGCGAGGGATCCAAGGGCGTGCAAGACCACGCCTGGGCCAGAGCGCGAATCAACTATGTCGAGGACGAGGGTGTGGAGCAGTGGTACTGGTCCGCCGTTCGCTGGCCAAGAGAGACTAACTCGCCTGTTTCATCTGCCACGCGCCCGCGTCACCCTAACCAGATGGCCTGTTTCGCCGGGAACCGCTGGGCCATCGAGGAAACCTTCCAGACTTCGAAAGGCGAGGCGGGGATGGACGACTATCAGGTCCGCCAATATACGGGCCACTCCCGGCCTAACACCTTCTCGATGCTCGCCTAAGAATTCCTCACCGCAGTCAAGGGCAAGGAAGGGGCCCCGCAATCGGACTGGAAGGGCCTCGGAACACTCTCTTGGCCCAAGCTCCGGCGTCGTACCACTTTGCCTGAGTAAGCATCCCCCAGACCCGGGATCCGTCCTGCACCGCTCACAGTGGCGCCAAAAACATCCAACACCGACATGCGAACACCAGTACCGTAAATGACAAACGTGCCAATACACGCGACTGTGGTACTAGTTCGAGACGGTCCTAGTGAGCGGGCCCGGTTGGGGAACGACGCTGGGCAGGGTTGCAGCGTCCCGGAAGAGCAGGGTCTTGTAATCGGCATATTCCGGTGTGTCGATGTAGTCGAAATGTGTGCGCATCGCAGCTCGGGCAAGCTCGGCGTCACCGGATTCGAGGGCGGTCACGATTGGTTCGTGTGCCTCCACATCCCACATGTCGGTTTTGTCGGTCTCGGGAGGCAGTGAACTGCCGAGGATCAGCCCTTGGAGTGGGGGCAGGATGAGTTCCAGGACCGGCAGGCGGAGGGCTTTGACGATGGCCAGGTGGAAGTTCGAATGTGCGATGTGCGCATCTTTCCACTGGGAGTTCTTAACCGCTGTTCGAAATTGCTCGAAGAAGCCACGAATCCTCGCGAAATCGTCGGGTGTTCCTATGTGGGCGACTTCCGCGGTGATGGCCCCCTCAATCATGCGCCGGGCTTCCATGACCTCGCCCATTTTCAGATCTGATCTGTGTAGTCGCAGTGCGAGGGCACGGAGCAGCTGATTATCGTCTGGGCTGGTCACAAAAATACCATGACCTTGGCGAACTGCGATGAGCCCCAGGGATGAGAGAGTGCGCAATGCGTCGCGGACAACGGACCGGGAAACTCCCAGACTCTCGCACAGCTCCGCTTCTGTTGGGAGCCGACTGTCCGCAGCGTAGTCGCCGCGCACGATGGCACGCTGCAAGTGATCCACGATCTGATCACTGAGCTTCATATGTACCTCTTCACGTGTTCTTGTGCGGTCCGCCCGCCTGGGGTGGTCGATCATAAGCCTATTGGTCACCGTAGTGGCGTATCAGGTGCCCACTATCGAAACGAACGTCTCTAAGTCGATGTTGCCTCCGGTCGCCACCGTAACGGTGGTCCCGGCTGGGAGTTTCTGAGAGTGCTGGAGAACGGCGGCGGTCGCGACTGCGCCGCTTGGTTCGACGATTATTTTGGCGTGCTCTGCCAGCCAGCGCATGGCAGACACGATGGAGTCATCGGACACGGTGACCACATCATCGACGAGGAATTTGATGTGTTCCCAGGGCAGATCGCCGACCATTGGAGAGCGCAGTCCGTCAGCGATTGTCCGCCGCGTCTGTTCCCTGGTCCAGGCCACTCGGCGGCCCACAGCAAAGCTCTCTGCGAGATCTCCCGCCAGCTCTGGCTCTACGACGATGACCTTCGCGCTGGGGCGGTGCTTTTTTATTGCCGTTGCTACGCCGGCGGCAAGTCCGCCACCTCCGACGGGAACTAGGACTACATCCAGACCTTCGACCTGCTCCAGTAGTTCCAGTCCGATTGTTCCCTGGCCGGCAATCACCTGCGCGTCGTCAAAGGGAGGGATAAAGGTCATCCCACGTTCTGCAGAAAGATGCTCCGTGTGAGTCACTATCTCGTCGGGGGGCAGAAGTAGGACGGTTGCACCCTCGGACTTGGTCTGGCGGACTTTGAGCATCGAGGCTGTCTCGGGCATGACCACGGTTGCGGGAATCCCCGCGCGCCTTGCAGCAAATGCCAGCGCACGCCCATGGTTTCCGGCGGAGTAGGTAATGACGCCCTTGGTTGACTCGCTGGAGTCAAGTGCTGCAATGGCGTTGGCGACGCCTCGAAGCTTGAAGGAACCCGTTCGCTGCAATGCCTCGGCTTTCACCCAGAGGGCATCCCCGGTGGACGGATTTGGCACCGAAAGGACCGGGGTGCGCAGACATGCTCCGCTTATACGCTGTCGAGCTTGATTGAGGTCCTGCACGCTGATAAGCGTCTCAGGCCATTCCGCCCCCGGCACCTTAGCGGTCTGGGCTTGAACGCCGCCTTGCGACTCAAAGTTGCTCATGTCCTACTCACCCTCTGCTGGCCCGGAATACCTAATACGTATGATTGTTGACTATTCAAGGTAGGAAAACAACTAGCAGATTTGAGCACTGAGCAGTCTTGCGGAGCTTTTGGGATAAGGGTACGCTGATTGAAGATTGTCAACAATCATACATATCATCTTGGGCGTGTCTTTCTGAAGACGACTGAACGATTGGCCAGAGAGGGTCTTTAGGCTCATGTCGTAACAACCCCAGCCAACGAATTCGTTCAGCTTCACTGGAGGATTGCTCGGACGATTGACTTCGTGCCGAAGGGCTTACGGCTACACCAAGCTGGAGCAGGACTTTCAATCATGATTCATAGAGAGGTGGTTACAGCATGAGCCCTCCATTGCCGCAAACGGTCAAGGGTGACACTGCCGTGGAAAGGTTGGCTAACCTCGGACTGGAGCTACCCCTAGTGGCTGCCAATGCGTACTACGTGGACCACAACACGGTCGGGGAAAGCATACACATTTCGGGCCAACTGCCCTTCAGGAACGGCAAGCTGCTGGGTCAAGGCATCGTTGGCCGCGACGTTGACCTGGAAACAGGCAAAGAGTTGGCCCGTCATGCCGCGCTGAATTGCCTCGCTGCCGCTGTCCAGGCAGTAGGGGACCTTGACAAGGTCCGGGTGGTTCAAATGTTGGTGTTCGTGGCCAGCCTGCCGGACTTCGGTCTACAGTCCAAGGTCGCGGAAGGGGCGAGCGAATTGCTCATCGAGGTGCTGGGCGAGAATGGACGGCACTCCCGCACCGCCATCGGAGTCGCTGGACTGCCTTTGAACACCCCTGTCGAGATCCAGATGATCTGCGCGGCCGCTTCTCAGGGCCCAACCTGCTCTTCCGAGTCTGGATAAGGCTTCAACAGGCTTTAGAAAACTTTGTTCGCCAGAAAGTGCTTCAACAAGGACCTGAGATCAAGGAAGGGGGCATAGGAATCAATGCGGGCAATCTGGCGGTGCGGAAGTGTTCGCCTCGGCCGGCCTTGATGTCATCTTCATCGCTTTTTCACCCGGGGTCTTGCACAGGTACCACCGCGGAACGCGGGACCCGTCGAAGCCTGCGGCTAACCACATCGGGTACGACTCCCCCGGGTCTGCCCCACTTGAGAAACCCCAACTAGGAGAATCAGACATGAGACTCGATAAAGTAACAGCTTTGGTCACAGGTGCCAATAGCGGAATCGGACAAGCGGTGTGTTCCCAATTCCGACGCGAAGGGGCACGCCTTCTGCTCACCGGTCGCAGGGAACAGATCGATGGTGCGCAACCCGGGGACCTCTATGTCCCTGGAGACCTTAATACCGAAGTTTTCGTAGAAAGCCTCGCGCGGGAGGCCGCCGAGACCTACGGCACCGTTGACGTCGTCGTGCTCAACCATGGCTTGCAGGTCAGCGGTCCGCTGACGGAGATGTCCTATGAGGACGCGAAGAACACGCTTCACAGCAACCTCTTGAGCTCGTTCCTGGTGATGAAGCACTTCGCACCGCTGATGCCCGCCTCCGGTGGTTCGTTCGTCCTGATCAGTTCACGGCTCGGCATGGTGGGCAAGCCCGAGGAAGTCCTGTATTCCGCGGCTAAGGGCGGGCTGATCATGCTTGCCAAGGGTGCGGCGATCGAGTGGGCTGAGCGGAATATCCGTGTGAACGTCGTCGCCCCGGGACTGACCGCCACCCCGATCATTGAAGAGTCCTTCCAGCGCAGGGAAGACCCTGAGGCCTACCGTCGGCAGCGCGAGGGGCAGATTCCACTTCATCGTCTCGCCACACCCGAAGAGGTAGCAAACGCCGTTGTCTTCATGGCGTCATCGGAGTCCTCTTACATCACCGGGGCGGTCTTGCCCGTCGACGGCGGATACACCGCTGCCTGAACACCTCAACGCTTCAACAAACAATAAGGACAACAATGACAGCCCTTGCAGCAGAACCCCGGAACGGAGAGCTCGGCTTTTGGATGGCCGGACTCGCGGACAAGAGGCCCTCATACCCCCGTTTCACCGGGGAAGGTTCAGTAGACCTGGCCATTATCGGCGGCGGCTACACGGGACTCTGGGCAGCGTACTTCGCCAAGAAGCTCGAGCCCTCACTCTCGGTCGCGGTTTTTGAAGCGGAACAGATCGGCTACGGCGCGTCCGGCCGGAACGGCGGGTGGCTCTCTGCAATGCCAGCCGGTAACCGTGCCAAGTTCGCCCGCGCGTCCGAAGGCGGCATTGAGGCGAGCCGTGCACTGCAGCAAGAGTTTATAGCCGCTGTCGATGCCGTCATGGAAATCCTTCACGCCGAAGGCATTGATGCGGATCAGATTAAGAGCGGTGCGCTGATAGCCGCCCACACCAAGGCCGGGCTCGGCCGACTGGCTGCCAGGCGGGACGCCGAGCGCAAGTACGGATTGACCGACGAGGACGTCTACCTGCTCACCCGTGAAGAATTCCAGAAGGAAGTCAACATCTCCACAGTCCACGGCGGAATGTTCTACAAACATTGCGCCCGGATTCATCCAGCGAAACTCGTCTACGGACTCGCTGACACCATCACCCGCATGGGAGTGAGCATCTACGAGGGCAGCCGGATAGGAGCCATAGACGGCCACAGTCTCACTCTGGACGGCGGTCGGGTCACTGCCGCCAAAACGTTCGTTTGCACCGAAGGGTACTCCGGACAGCTGCTCGGGAGCAGGAGCCTCATTCCGATCAATTCTTCGATGATCGTGACCAAGCCGTTGCCAGAGGAGGCGTGGCAGCAGATTGGCTGGAACGGGCCGCAGAACCTCAACGACTCCGCGCACACCTTCATCTATTCACAGCGAACGGCAGATGGCCGGATCGCCATCGGCGGCAGGGGCCGGCCGTACCGCTACGGCTCCGGCACGGGGGGCGCAGGCGCGACTGCCCAATCCACAATTGACCTGCTGACCACCAAGCTTGGCGCCTTCTTCCCAGGCATCAACTTCGAAGTGGACCATGCCTGGTCCGGAGTCCTGGGTGTCACCCGCGACTGGAACGGCGGTGTGCAATGGGACTCAGCATCCGGAATAGGGTCCTCGACAGGCTACGCAGGACACGGCGTGACAGCGGCCTATCTGGGCGCTAGGACGCTGGCCGAACTGGCCTTTGACAGGACGACGGAACGAACCTCACTTCCCTGGGTGGGATATCGCGCACCGAAGTGGGAGCCCGAGCCCCTTCGCTGGCTGGGAGTCCACAGCATGTACAGCCTCTTTGGCTTCGCGGACCGGTGGGAAGAGCGCAGGGATTCCACAGAGACCTCCCTCCTGGCCAAATTCGGCAGCAGGCTCGCCGGACTCCACGAATAGCGGTCCGCGCCCAACGGTTCATCCCGGCAATGGCTGTTAAACCAAACGCAGTACGCATTCGCTGAAACGAGGAGGCTATCAATGGCCGCAACGAAAAGACGGTTTGCGCTGGAAGGGAGACCGACGGCGCAGCTGATTGCGGACCACCTGCGCGAACAAATCGTCCGAGGAACCATCCGACCTGGACAACAGATCAATGAATCCCTCGTGGCGAGCCAGCTCAACACGTCCAGGGGTCCCCTCCGGGAAGCACTTCAACGCCTGTGCCAGGAAGGGATCCTTATCTATCGGCGCAACTACGGGGTATTTGTCCTGAAGATTGAACCGGAGGACCTTAGGGAAATCTACTCGGCCCGGGAAACTATTGAGTCCGCCGCTGCCTGCATCCTCTTGGATCGTGGCCCGGGAAGCGTCCTGCACGCCATCGAAATCCTAAAGAAGATTGTAGGCGGTATGGCAAAGCATGCGGCCGATTCCAACTGGGAAGCCATCGCCGGGCTGGACATGCAGTTTCACTCATCTTTCGTTGCCGCAGCGGGGAATTCCCGTCTGGACCGCATCTACACGTCGCTGGCAACTGAATCACGGATGTGCATCCTGAATTTGGAAGTCTCCTACCCCAAAATGGAAGTCTTGGTGGAAGAACATCAAAACATCCTTGATCTGCTGGAAGCTGGTGACAGGGAAGGCCTCCTCGCATCCATCAGACGACACATCCAAAAGGCAGCCGAGCACCTCATTGCTGCCCAAGAAAGGCAAGACAGCCCCTTGGGCCGGACATCGTGAAACGCAGTTGGCTGCACCTCCAAACGTCTTGCCCAGCCGCGGCTGAACCCCCGACAAGGTGAAGGGGCCAGTTTTGTAGTTTCGACCGAATGCCGAAGTCATCGCTTCTCTGCCCAACCACCTCGGATCTGGCGGCTCCAATTGCTACCTAGTCCCAAACCTCATGCACGACATCAGCAGTTGCAGGCCGGGATCAGCAGTTGCGCAGAACGTATCACCGGCTGGATCACAAGTGTCGTTGCCAGCAACACCAAGCGCATCGAGCTACTGATCATCAACGAAGTCGTGCGGCTCACCAGCACCATCCTCTCGGAACTCAGAGGACACACGACTGCAGCAGCTTCGGGTGAAATTGCGGCACGCTTCGCCGAGGTAATTCGGCGCTCGGGATTCCAAAGTGCCATCTCACCCATCACTGAGAAGGTCATCGGCGACATGAATGAGTGGTGGAACCGGCCACAGCCGGGGCCACCCGATGTTTGTTGATGCTATGCACCACGAGGTCTGCGACGGGCAGCGCACATACCGGCAAGGTCTACGTCGCTTCGGCGTCACGGTCAACGGAGAACTGGACATACTTGGCGGTGCGGCGGGGGCGGCGGCGAAGAGGCAAAGTTCTGACTCTCTATACTGACCGTAAGACTCGAGCGTGGAGGACGTCTGCATCACGGTCTGCGACGGGCGCAAGGACCTGCCGGAGGCCATCACCGGTCTGGTCCCTGGCGGCGGTCCAAACCTGCATCATTCACCTGAACTGGGTCCCTTCCGCTACCCCCACCCGGCAATACTGGGACGAAATGTCTCCTTCCACCACACCCCCAGAGGTAGGAGCAAAGAACCACTCGAGGAGTTCTCCACAATCTCGGCCGATATACACCATAGTCATCGGCTGGGGCGAACGCCTGGAGCGAGTTCGTGCCCTGACTAGGCTAGACGTGGAAATCTGCCGGGTCATCTGCACCACCTGTGCCATCGAATAGGTCAAGGACCACTACCATGGAGCCGCACGATGGCAGTCGGCCCTGAATGCCTTCGCCAGCGCCTTCGACGGAAGAATCGCCTAGCTGCCTGCAGCAGATGCCACCAAGATCGGACAATCCTGCACGATGCTGTACGACGATGGCTATGTCGTCGTTGTTGAGACATATGAGTGTTCCCCTGAGATAACCCTCAACCAATTTGCCATCTTTCCACCGGATCAGAAGATGTGATCCGATGCGCACCCTTCCTAGGTGCTGCTCGCGTGGAGTTGGGCCACATGGGCTGGTTGGAGGGGTCGTGTGGCGTGGCCCTGAAGGAGAAAGAACAGTCGTGCTGTTTCTTCTACTTCCTCAACGGCGTCCACTGCCTTTGCCAGGGAAGGCGCGGAAACGATCGGTCCGTGGTTGGCCAGCAGCAGGGCACGGCTCGATGCCGCGGCTTTTTCGGCTACCCCTGCCAGTCCTTGGTCTCCCGGTGCAAAATATGGCAACCGGACAAGCCGTCCAACCCTCATTACAAAGTACGCCGTCAAAGGTGGCAGAACGTCACCCTCGTCCAGGTCCTCTAGACATGAAAGGGCAGTGGCATAGGGGGAATGCAGGTGGACTGCGGCCTTGTCCTCAGGCCTGGCTAGGTACATCGCTAGGTGCAGGAATGCCTCTTTTGAGGGGCTGGCCCCGGACATGTGTTCGCCGGTGTCGGAGACCCTGGCCAGATCGTCTGTTCTGAGGTCACCGAGGGAGGCGTTGGTGGGGGTGATCAGCATTCCTCCGTCCACGCGTGAGCTGAGGTTTCCGGAGGTTCCTCGGGTCAAGCCTCTTTGGTGCAGGGACCTGGCCAGTCGAACGAGTTCAGTGCGGATTTCCGTTTCGGTCACCGGTTGTGCTCCCACGCATCAAGGAAGAGGGTACGCGTTCCGAGGTTTCCGGATTTGAGTAGGATGGCCAGCCCCGGCCCGGTTTTCGTTGTCAGCCATGGCACGCCTGGAGAGACCTCTTTCCCGACACGGGCCGTGGTGATGCCGAGCCTGCGGACTACAGCGCCGGAGGTTTCTCCGCCAGCGACTATGAGTTGGCGGACACCCAAGGCGACGAGTCCTTCGGCGATAGCGGAAAGGCTGTCTTCGGTTATCTGCGCCGCCCGGGCCTGGCCCAGTTCCTCTTGAGCCCTCGAGACTTCCTGTGGAGTGGTGGTTGAATGGATCAGGATGGGTCCGTCCGCGAGATTTTCGCGCGCGAACAGCAGCGCTTCGCCGACGACGTCCCGTCCTTCTGCGGCGGCCACGGGGTCCACCAGGAAACAGGGACGGGACTGCCGGAATGTGTCGATCTGGACGTTCGTCATCTCCGAGCAACTGCCTGCGATGACGGCGGCCGGGCCTGATGGCCGGGCGTCGCGCCTCGAGTCTGGCGTGTCGCGGAGCCCAAGGGCAACAGCAAGTCCTCCGACGAGCCCAGAGCCGCCGGTGACAAGCGGGTGCTGGAGCGCTGCGGCGCCCAGCACGGCGAGGTGGCGGTCAGTCAGTGTGTCGATGACGGCGTAATGGACACCTTTGTCGCTCAGGCTCCGGAGTCGGGATTGAACTGCCGAAGTACCGGCTTCCAGAACGCTGTAACCGATGTGCCCCACGACGTTTCTAGTTTGGGCTTGGAGCAGCCTTGGCACGCTCGAGTCCGTCATCGGCGTCAGCGGATGGTTGCGCATGGATGATTCCTGCAAGAGGTCCGTGCCTGCGAACAACACGCCGTTGTACACGGTCCGCTGTAGTGCCGGGGTTCCGGGAGCGACGACAGTGACTTGGCCTGCGGGAACGAACTCTTTGCGAAGGGCATCTGCTACGGGGCCGATGTTGCCTTCGGGGGTTGAGTCGAACGTTGAGCAGTATTTGAAGTAGAGCTGCTGAACGCCTCGGGACCTGAGGGCACGTGCCGCCACCAGCGACTCTTTCACTGCCTCAGCGGCGGGAACGCTGCGGGTCTTCAGGGAAACCACTATGCAGTCAACGTTGTCCAACTGCATCAAGGAGTCGGGGATGCCGAAGGTCTGTACTACCCGCATTCCGGCGCCGGCAAGAGTGCCGGCCACATCCGAGGCTCCTGTAAAGTCGTCGGCGATAACTCCCAACCATGGGGCATCCGTATTCATTTGAGTGGTTGACATGGTGATGTCCTTCTCGGGTAGGGACGGTGCTACGAGTCTTTGGAAGGAAAAAGACCACTGAGCTGGGCCACCCCGGAGTCGGGGGAAGCAAGAACAGTGGGTCCGTCGGGCGAGACCAGGGTTTCGTTAAGGACCCGGGCCATTGACGCCTGGGCGAGAACGACGACGTCGCACTCCCCTGCCAGCTCAGAGAACGCGGCGAGCACCAAACTGTCGTGTTTCCCGCGGTCACCTGCGCGCAGGGCGTCGAAAGCGCCCCCGACTATCCGGGGGTTGATAGTGGGCTTTTTGTTCTGCTCTTTGGCTGAGTCTTGCACGAGTCTGGTGGTCGGTCCCAGTGTTGCGGACAGGGTCGCGAGCACGCCTATCCTCTCGCCGGTCAGTACGGCCTGCTTTGCCATTGGAGCGTCAATGCGCAGGACAGGGATGGAGACGAAGTCAGTGGCGGCGGTGGCCGCTTCGCCGATGGAGGAGCAGGTCACCAACAGGGCCTGGGCGCCGGATTCTTCGGCGTAGCGAGCATAGTTGACCAGCCGGCGCCGAACATGTCCGGGCGTTGTTCCAAGGGCAATCGTGTCGTGGAGCAATGACTCGTCTACGTAGTGCATGACCCGTAGGCCGGGAACGGCATCCTTTGCCTTGGCTTCCATGTCCGGTACCAGGCCGGGCACCGTGTGCAGCATGGCAATGGTGTTCAGGGGCAGGTTCATGTTTTTCAGAATAAGACACAAGAAGATGCCAATTAAGGGAGCTTGGTAGAAGGCATTGTTTCCAATAGGGCAAGAAGAATGTTTATGCGCCTATTCTCGCGGCGAGGCCGTGTCGGAGGTGCTCAATGGCTGCACCGATCCGGCGTGGGGTCCTGTCGGTGGAGGGATAGAGGGCGTAAATATCGGCGCTGGGTGTGGGGACATTCGGGAGGACCTGCTGCAGCACTCCTTGGTGAATCAACGGGTTGACGTGCCAAGTGGAACGCATGATCAGGCCATGTCCTTGCATACACCAGTCGGTCACCACATCTCCGTCATCGCTGATCATGCTGCCGCTGACGTCTACGTATTCCTGCCCCCTCTCCCCAAAGCGCCACAATGAGTAGTCGCCGTTGTTTTCCCGTAGGACGATGCAGTTGTGTCTTTCGAGGTCCCGGGTAGTCCGCAGCGGTGCGGCGTTGTCCAGGTAGCTGGGCGCCGCACACACAATCCTGCGGTTCCGCGCAAGAAGCTTTGCCTTGAGCCTGGAGTCCGACAGGCCTCCAACGCGAATGGCGATATCGAAGTTGGTACCCGAAATGTTCAACGGCAGCGCAGAGAGCTCCAGGTCTACCCGGACCAACGGATGCTGCCGGGCGAACTCCCCCAGCAGCGGCGCAATATGCTTACGTCCAATACCCAGGCTCGAATGCACAGTGATGCTGCCTTTGAGCTCACCATGCTGAGTGGACAGTGCTTCTTCAAGATCAGTCTTCTGTTGCAAGATGGCCAAAGCGCCTGCCGCATAGAGCTGCCCCTCTTCAGTGAGGGTCAGCCGGCGGGTGCTGCGCCTGATTAGTTGTACCCCCAGGCGCGCTTCCAGTGCACTGAGGCGTTTACTCACCGCTGACACTGACTTTCCCCAGTTTCTGGCAGCTTCAGTAAGGCTCTGGGAACGGGAGATTTGTTCAAAAAAATCCAGATCGTCGATCGAGGTGAGGTCCATGACTACTTCTTTCGTTTTTGGAAACAATGTATTCCCTAACGGCCTATTAATCATAAGCTTCTTGTGTCTTATGCTGATCTGACTGGAAGCACAGCCGAAGTAGCGCCCTCCAACGGGACACCACGAATTGGCATTACGGCGTGCAGTATGGGAAGCAAGGTATAACGCGTGAGTACACTCGAAACGGACGTCGTCATCGTCGGAGTCGGCTCGGTAGGGAGCATGGCAAGCTGGCAAATCGCCTCCCGTGGTCAGCGGGTTATCGGAGTAGACAGGTTTTCCATCCCTGGACCGTTCTCTGCCTACGCTGGCGAATCGCGCATGTTCCGCAAGATCTACGCCGAAGGCGGGCATTACACACCACTTTTGCAAAGGTCACAGGATCTGTGGCGAATTCTTGAAAAAAACACCGGAACCCGCCTGCTCAACACTACCGGCGCTGTCACGATCTACGACGAGCACAATCCACGGTTGGCCTCGCTCCTTGCAGCAGGAAAGAACAATGGCCTTGACTACGAGGTGCTCCGGGGTGACGAGGCCAGGACAAAGTATCCCGAACATGTATTCAGGGACACTGACGTCACCATCTTCGACCCTGATGGCGGGTATGTAAGTTCAGAGAAGGCCGTGACCGCCGCACTCACCGAAGCTACCCGGCTTGGTGCCAAATTCCTGGGGGACCGGAAAGCCCACAGCGTTGAACCCTACGGTGACCGGTACATCGTGCGCACCGATCGAGAAGAAATCATCGCTTCCCGGGTAGTGCTCTCGCAGGGAAACGGTGCCGGCCCAGTATGCAAGGACCTCGGTGTTCACCTTTCAGTCCTGCCACAGATCCTGACGTGGTTCCCCATAGTGGACCCGGCTGCGTTCTGCAGGGCAGACATGCCGGTCTTCGTAAGGAGGGCAGAGGAGAAGGGCAGGTCGGACAAAACCCAATTCTACGGTTTCCCCAGCGCAGATGGTTGGACGGTGAAAGTCGTCGCGAGCATATTCCTGGACGAGGTTGAATCCATGGAAAAGCCCCCGACGTGGGATCCCCGGCACTTGGATACGATCCGGGCGTGGGTCCGGGAATTCATGCCAGGACTGATTCCGGACCCCGTAAGGGTTGCCACATGCGCGGACGGTCATTTACCTGATACGACCGCGTTGTTCGGCCCAATACCCGGGATGGAAGGCGTCATCGTGGCCGCTGGATTCTCCGGCCACGGCTTCAAGATGGCTTCCGGGCTCGGAGCTATCGCAGCCGAACTCCTGCTGGACGGAACAACCGCAACAGACGTCAGCTTCATGAACCCCGGCAGGTTCCTCGGACCGGATACCCGACTCACCTCCTTGGCTCTGAGCTGAGGAAAACCGGTTCGACCACGAAAAGTAACAGCAACAACAACGAACGGATTAATCATGGCAAACACAAACTTCCGGCCGAAGTACATCTCTTACGACGTCTACGGCACGCTGATCAATTTCACCATCTATCCCACAACCCAGCGCCTGCTCGATGGCCGGATACCGGATGAGCAGTGGCTTGCCTTCAAGAAAATCTTCCGCGCATACCGGTTCGACGAGATCAAGGAATACAAGCCCTACGAGCAGGTCCTTCAGAATGCCTTTGACCGCGCATGCAAGCGATTTGGCATTGGACCGACCCCTGGTGCCGGCGCAGCCCTCGCTGAGGCTGTTCGGAACGCAGTAGCCCACGAGGATGTACCGGCGCCCCTGAAGCTCCAAGGTGACAATTTCAAGCTGGTGGCTTTGTCCAACGCCGACGACAGCTTCCTGGACATCAGCATTCCCAAACTCGGTGCAGATTGGCACGCGGTCTTTACCGCTGAGCAGGCCGGGGCCTACAAGCCACGCCTCCAGGCGTTTGAATACATGCTGGACACCCTGAACGCCAAGCCTGAGGACTTCCTGCATGTCTCCGCGCACCCACTGTATGACCACATCCCGATGTACAACCTGGGCTTCCGAGACCTCGTTATGCTGGACCGCGGCGCTGAACCCTTCACGGAAGGCTACAACATCTTCACAGTGAAGTCCCTGGACGAGTTGAACAAGCACCTCGGTCTCTAGACTCCCTTCGCCGCAAACTTTTCGAACTTTCTACATAACCGGGCCTGTTGGAGCTGCTCCAACAGGCCCGGTTGCTGTGTCTCCCCGACCAGCTACACAGCAGGCGTTCATGGGCTAGAGAATCAGCTGCATCCGAGTGTTCTGTCTCATAACAGTGGAATTCGTATAACCAAGCACGGACGGTCCAGCTAATCACTTCAGATCGACCACACAGTCCCGCTCGGAGAAACACACGAACTCATCGATGACACGACCGGTCGTATGCCCGGGGATCTATCTCGTTCAGTTAAGGAAGCAATTCCTCACACGAACCTGCAACGCTTCTAACCTGTCTATCTCATGAGACACCACCGAGGAAAGAACGACGTATGGGTGCTTATCGGCGTTGAAGTAGGACGAGTAGAAGTAGATGAGAGAACCCGTCCCATCCCGCTTTCTCGTGTTTTCGCAGGTCAGGTAGGCGTTGCAGTACTGAAGCGCCATGGGCTTGTCGCGAGTGAATGCGCGAGGCCGTGCGGCTCGGCGACGTAATCTCTCATTAGATGAGAGAATTTTGCGTACAGTTAGGTCGGTGAGCATCGAACCTGGGCGGATTCCGTCCTTTCTAACCAACGTGAATGTCGGGCTGCTGCGTGCCGAGGACCGCGTCTTTGAAGCGATGCTAGATGGCTGGCGGGCGCAGATGCTGGCACGCGGGCTGTCGACGTCGTATATCAAGAGCTCGTGCGGGACGGTCCAGCGGTTTCAGGAGCATGCGAATGAGTACCCGTGGACGTGGTCGGCGCATCACGTGGATGAGTTCCTGGCGGACCGGCGGAGCTCCGAGAAAGGTTTGGCGTTATCGACGCTGCGGGCTAATTCCGGGGCTATCAGGGCGTTCTGCTCATACCTGACTGATGGGCGCTACGGTTGGGCGGCGTTCTGCGAACGGGTTTTCTCGGACATCCCGGTGCAGGTCGTATTCGAGTGGAACTCGCCCCGGCATACAACGGATGATGCGATGCCGGCACGCCGCCGGGCGTTTACCAGGGCCGAGCTGCAGGCGTTCTTCGACGCCGCCGACGACTTGGTGGACACTGAGTTTGCCAAGGGATCCAAGCGCTGGCTTCCAGCCTTGAGGGACTCGACGGCGTTCAAGGTCGCTTACGCCTACGGGCTGCGGCGGCGTGAGCTGGCGATGCTCGAATATGTCGACTTCGGGCCCAACCCGCACGTTGAGTCTTTCGGCCGGTTCGGGGCGCTCCAGGTGCGCTGGGCCAAGGGAACCAAGGGCTCAGGCCCCCGCCGACGCACGGTTCTGACTGTCCCCGAATTCGATTGGGTCGTCGGGCTCCTTGAGTATTGGCTCTCCCCTGACGGCCGGAAACGTTTCCCCACCGCCGACCGGTCAGCCAGCCTGTGGCCCTCGGAACGCTCCGGCTCCACTGTTTTCCGCAATTTGACCGCTCTTTCCAGCGGGTGAGGAAAATCGCCGGGCTCCCGGAGGAACTTTCCCTGCACACGTTGAGGCATTCGTACGTGACGCACCTGATCGAGGCCGGCTCGAGCTGCGCGGTACGGCCTTGAACGCGCCGCAGTGCAGATCGTCCGTGGACGATCTGCACTGCGAACAATAAAGCCTCTTATGGGACGGCGAGGTCTCTGCGGTAGATAGCGCGGCCCGCGAGCGCAGCCACTATGAGGGCCGTACCGGACATAAGCAGGGCGCCCTGGAGGTTGAAAGTTTCGACCGGCATGGCCGAGGAATGCCGGAACGGGCTAAGGTCCCGGAGCCAGGCGGGCAGGCCGAGAAGTTCGCCGAACTGTGCGAGGACGAGCGCGACCCCCAGTGCCGCCCACCCGACGGGGCTGGATAATCGGGGCGTGAAGGCGAACACGAGCGCGGTGAGCGCTGGGAACACCAGTGCTGCAGGGACGTGCGCCAGGGACGCGGCCACCACTATGTCCGGGCTGCTCCCGCCTGCTTGTGAGACCGCAAGCACTGTGGCAGCCACGGCGCCGGTGATGACAGGAATGGCGGCAGTGGAGAGCGCTGCGACGGCCAAGGTGCCTGTAAGCCAGCGGATGCGTGGTGTGGGCACTGACAGCAGCAGTTCGGCCCGCCCTTCGACTTCTTCAACCCGAAGCCGGAGCACGGCCTGGATACCGGCGGCAGCTGCCATCACACCACCAAGGCCAAGCATGGCGGTGGTGAACAGGTCGATCATGTTGGCTTTGACGGGGACTAGCCGGGATATCAGCTCGGCGATTGAGGGGTTTCCTACGAGGGCGTCCCTGATCACCGGCCCCAGCGCTCCGGCCACCAGACCCAGCACGGCCGCCGTGAAGCACCACCCAACCAGTGTTCCCCGCTGGAGCCGCCATGCAAGGCCCATCACGGACCTTATGCCCGGCCCTGCGCGTTCGGGACCGTTATCTCGTGCGTGGATGTAGCTGTCCCCCAGGTCCCTGCCTTTTCTGAGTGTCACGGCAACTGCCGCCAAAACCAGTGCGGCGCCAGTGAGAACTAGCAAGGGAGACAGGTCTGTATCCGTATAAGGACGGATACGTTGGCCCCAGCCGATGGGTAAGAACAGCGAGGGCCACCCTGGGACAACGCGCAACATGGACTGATCCGGGGTGCCAAGGGAGTCCCCCGCGCCACGCATCAGATATGCCACCCCGACTAATGCCGCTGCCGTACCGTTAGCGCTTCGGGCCGAGGGCATGATCTGCGCGACCCCCGCAGCAGCTGCGGTGAAAAGCAGTCCCACTCCTCCGACAGCTGCTCCCGCCAGCAGGGAACCGCGAACAGGAAGACCTGCCGCAATGAATCCCACCGCGACAGTAAGAGCCAGCATGGCGTTGGCTGATAATCCCAGTAGCAGGGCTGCGTACAGGGGCGCCGGGCGAGGCACTGGGGTGGAACCGATGAACTCTGCACGGCCTTGGTCTTCGTCATCGCGGGTGTGGCGGATGACCAGGAACGTGCTCATCAGCCCCGCGAGGACCGCCATAAAGGAATAGCCCTGAAAAAAGGTGACCGCCCCGGTGCTGATGCCGTCCGGCAGTCCGCGCAGGAACAGGAAAGCCGGGCTGGCAGCCGCAACCGTGATCAGGGCAGCGCGTTCATTGTCCGCCCCGAACTGGGTGGATATGGCGGTCGCTGCCGCGAATCCCAGCCCTGCGATGCCTCCGATCCAAACAGCTAGTTCCCAACGGTCCCTGCGTGCTTGAAGCAGGGCCAGTGTGCCGACAGCGCTCATCACCGTGCCTCACTTTCCTTGCCCGGATTTGGTCGCCGTAGTGGCGCAGGAACAACTCCTCCAAAGACGGAGGCGCGGCCGTGATCGCGGTGATTCCGGCTGACGCCAAGGCATCCAGGACAGAGTGCAGATCCGCAGTGTCGGCGTCGAAAACAATGGTCGATCCGTCAACATGCAAGTCCCGGATACCCGGCCACGCAGCAAGCGAGTGCGGGTCTGCGGTCGTGGTGACTTGGAACCTGGTGCGGGTCAGGTGCCGCAATTCCGTGAGGGTTCCGGTTTCGACCGCGGCCCCGGACCGGATGATCGTGACTCGGTCACAGAGCTGTTCCACTTCGGCCAAAACATGGCTCGATAGCAGGACCGTAGCCCCATCCGCTTTGACCCGGCGGATATGCCGCCGGAACGCAGCGTCCATGACGGGGTCCAGCCCGGAACTGGGTTCGTCCAGAAGATAGAGCCTGGCCGGGCGGGAAAACGCAGCGATCAGGGCCGCCTTCTGTCGGTTTCCCTTTGAGTAAGTTCGCGCCTTCTTCGAAGGATCAAACTCAAACTCGTCGATGAGCTCCCGGCGCAGGGCCTCATCGACTCCGCCGCGGAGCCCGCCGAGCAGGTCTATCACTTCCCCGCCGGTCAGGTTAGGCCAGAGCGTCACATCTCCCGGGACGTAGGCAATGTCCCGGTGCACTGCTACGGGATCAACCCATGGGTCAGTCCCGAAAACATGCACCAAACCGGAAGTGGGTCGGATCAACCCGAGGAGGATGCGAAGGGTCGTCGATTTTCCCGCGCCGTTGGGACCGAGGAAGCCGTGAACCTCGCCGGCACGGACGGACAGCTCCAGCCCTGAAAGGGCAACGGTACTGCCGAAGTTCTTGACGAGACGGGAAATCTGGATGACAGAAGAGGGATGTGTGCGCATGGCCGGACACGTTCCTTTGGGTCGCAGTGATCACGCCCCGGCGGTAGCCGCAGCGAACCGCACGCCGTCACGCGTGTGGGCCGACCAGGCTTCCCGGCTCTCCAAGCGACATACTACAATCGCCGTACAACGCGCGGAAGAGCCGGCCCAGGCACTACAAAGGTCACGGTTTTGGCTGGTTAGCGGCGCCACCAACGTTGTTCTGTGGTTTGTCTTGCTGGTAGACGTCGGGGATGCCGTCATTGTTGGCGTCAGCTGTTTCTTCGGCTTCAGCCATGCGGTAGTAGCGGTTTCTGGTGCTGAGCACTGCCGCAGCGAGCAGCGCTGCCACGAGGGATGCGGCAAGGATCGCAACTTTCGCGTGGTCATCATGGGGATTGCCCTGCCCGAAGCTTAGCTCTGCAACCAGTAAGGAGACAGTGAACCCAATCCCGGCCAGCATCGACACGCCCAGCACATCGATCCACGCCAGTGACTTGTCCAGTGCGGCCCGGGTGGCTTTGGTCAGGAGCCATGTAGTCGTCAGGATCCCGACGGGTTTTCCGACCACCAAGGCGATTATGATGCCCGCAGCGACCGGGTCGGTCATGGCCGATGCCAGTCCGTCCCATCCTCCCAGGGCCACCCCTGCGGAGAAGAAAGCGAAGACCGGCACAGCGATACCGGCGGAGATGGGCCGGAAGCGGTGTTCGAAGATCTCGGATAACCCCGGACCGGCGGTTGGGCCGCCGCTTGCTTTGGAGCGGATGACCGGTACGGCCAAGCCCAGCAAAACACCAGCGACTGTGGCGTGGATTCCCGAGGCATGGACAAGCGCCCAAGTCACAACGCCCAGAGGCAGCAGGATCAGCCACGCAGCGGCAGCTCTGGTGCCGAAGAATCGACGGTACTTCTGCGCCAGGAACGCGTAGACCCCAAGTGGTATGAGTGCCATAACAACGGGGCCGGTTGGATGTCGGTGGAGTAAAAGACAGCGATGATGGTGATGGCGATCAGGTCATCGACCACGGCCAAGGTCAGCAGGAATATCCGCAAAGCGCCGGGAAGGTGGGAGCCGATGATCGCCAAGACGGCGACCGCAAAGGCGATGTCTGTTGCCGTTGGGATCGCCCATCCACGCAGCGTTTCCGGGCTGGCTGCGTTGACGAGGGCATAGATGAGAGCCGGTACCACCACGCCGCCGACCGCCGCAGTGATCGGGACGACGGACTTACTGAACTCCCGCAGGTCGCCGGCAACAAACTCGCGCTTAAGCTCAAGACCGACCAAGAAGAAGAAGATCGCCAGCAACCCATCGGCCGCCCAGGCGCCCAGGCTCAACTCAAGATGCCACGGTTCGTACCCGATCTTGAAGTCGCGCAGTGCAAAGTAACTCTCCGACGCCGGCGAATTTGCCCACACCAACGCGATCACGGTGGCAACGACCAACAGTGCGCCGCCGACGGTCTCTTTCCGGAGGATCGCACCGATACGCAACGATTCCGAATAACTGCCACGACCAAGGATTGAGGGCCGGGCACCGGCAGGTGGCAAAGGCATGGGATGCTCCTAAGCAAGACGACAAGTAACCATGCCGAGCAGACTTCCCGGCTCACCTGGATCCAAGTCTACGGGACACAGTTGCCGGGTTCACGGCTGCCAGTGCGCGGAGCACGTTCCGTTGCCGCCATCCTTTGGCCTTCCCTACCCAAGGCGTTAAGGATTCGTAAAGGCTGCGGACTTTCCCCCCGAATGCCGCCAAGCCCGGTGCTACGCTGCTCAGGCCCAGAGCGGAACGACAACGAGGCGACGCCCGAATGCACGCACACGACACCTTGCACGACCATAGGCTTTCTCCCGCCGGACAGTTCCCGGTGCCTACGCGGCACGTCAGCTGAAGCGACATGAGGTTGCGTAAGGTAACACCGAAACCAGGAGCCGCTGGCATAAGCACTGATGAGTGGTGGAAGGAAGCAGGACGGCACAGCGGTAAGCTGGCCCGCGCCACTCTTCACCCGGTCCGGTCCGTTCCCCTGGCCTTCCTCGCCGTCATCCTTCTCGGGACAGGGCTGCTCACTCTTCCCATATCCAGGACAGCTACAGGTGATGACGCCGGGCTCCCGGCCCTGTTCACGTCAGTGTCGGCGGTGTGCGTCACGGGCCTGATCACCGTTGACACCCCCAGCTACTGGACGCCTTTCGGGCATGTCGTGATCCTGGGACTAATTCAGGTTGGCGGGTTCGGGATCATGACCCTGGCGACTCTGCTCTCACTGCTGGTCCGCAAGACAATCGGCCTCAGGGGACAACTGGTAGCCCAGACAGAAACGCACACCCTGAACTTCGGTGATGTCCGCTCCGTCCTCTTCCGTGTGGCACGGATTATGCTGACCGTCGAAGCGGTCACCGCACTGGTCCTGGCCGGCAGGTTCTGGCTCGCCTACGACGCAGACGCCGGCACTGCCCTTTGGCATGGGGTTTTCCACGCGATCTCCGCCTTCAACAACGCCGGCTTCGCCCTCTACAGCGACAACCTCATGGGATTTGCCTCAGATCCTTGGATCATCGTCCCCATCTGCCTCGCTGTGATCACAGGCGGACTCGGGTTCCCGGTGCTTATCGCCCTCTACAAGGACGGGTTCCGACCCAAAGCCTGGTCCGTGCACCTACGCCTGACCATCTACGGCACCATAGGCCTACTCATACTCGGTGCAGTACTCTTCGGCACCTTTGAATGGAACCGCGACCAGACCATTGGCCAGTTGCCCACTGGAGGAAAGCTACTCGCCGTGTTCGCCGGAACTGTGTTCCCGCGCACCGCCGGGTTCAACACCATCGACTACGGCGTCGCATCACCCGAAACACTCATGGTCACTAACATCCTGATGTTCATCGGCGGCGGCAGCGCCGGGACCGCCGGCGGCATCAAAGTCACCACTTTCCTTCTCCTGGCCTTCGCCATTTGGAACGAAATCCGCGGACGCGAGCACGTCACCATCGCCCACCGCTCCATCAGCTCATCGGCGCAACGCCAGGCCTTATCGGTGGCACTGCTCGGCGTCGGCGCCGTCATCACAGGCACCCTGCTCCTGCTCATCTTCACCGACCACAGCCTGGACCGGGTCCTTTTCGAAGCGATCTCGGCATTCGCCACCGTCGGCGTCAGCACCGGAATCACCTACGACCTGCCCGCGGACGCCCAATGGGTCCTCATCACACTCATGTTCGCCGGACGCATCGGGACCATCACAGTTGCCTCCGCCCTCGCACTCTCCAACCGGCCCCGTCTCTACCAACTCCCCGAAGAAAGACCGATCATCGGCTGACGTGGCATCAGCCGATGTCCAGACTCTTGGGCAGGAAGTGCGCTCCCCAAACAACGCCGGCCATCCACTTTCGGAGCCATCCCAAACATAACGAAATGGCCCACTTTGGGGCTTGCTGGTGCGGTTAAGGGTGTCCGGAAGCCATATCATGGTGCTAGCCGTCATCAGGGCATTTTTGTTCCACGCCGCCGGATGCCGGATTCAGCTTGTCTGTGAGCCGTGGCTTGCACCTTCGAAGGGAAACCCTATGGCCCGGAGCCCGGAAGAATCGCTCAAGGCGACTCTGGCCAGAGTCGCACCCGGAACTCCCCTGCGTGACGGTTTGGAACGCATCCTCCGTGGCCGTACCGGCGCGTTGATCGTACTGGGCTCGGACCGCACCATCGATTCGATCTGCTCGGGCGGGTTTGAGATCGGCATTGAGTTCTCTCCCACCCGCCTCCGTGAACTCGCCAAGATGGACGGCGCAATCGTCTGTGACAAGGACGCCAGCAACATCATCAAGGCCGCTGTCCAGCTGGTTCCTGATTCCAGCATCGAAACCCAGGAATCAGGCACCAGGCACCGCACGGCCGAGCGCGTGGCCATCCAGACCGGTGTACCGGTCATTTCGGTCAGCCAGTCAATGCAGATCATCGCCCTCTACGTGAACGGTTTGCGCCACGTTCTGGAGGGTTCGGAAAAGGTTCTGGCCCGCGCCAACCAGGCCCTCGCCACGCTGGAACGCTACAGCGCCCGCCTGGACCAGGTCACCAGCTCGCTTTCGGCCCTGGAAATTGAAGCCTTAGTCACGGTCAGGGATGTTGCGGTGACGCTGCAGCGCCAGGAAATGGTCCGCCGGATCTCCGAGGAAATCGCCCAGTACGTGTTGGAACTGGGCGAGGACGGCCGCCTTCTGTCCCTCCAGGTGGAGGAACTCACCATGGGCCGCGGCCCGGGCATCGACGTCATCATCCGCGATTATGCCGATCCGGACGCAACGCCCGAAGACATTGAGGCCTCCGTTCAAGCGCTTCTGAACCTCGGCCCCACCGAACTCATCGACCTCAGCAAGATCGCCCACATCATCGGCTTCGCCGGTGGCGTTGAGCAGCTGGACGCCGTGGTCCAGCCGCGCGGCTACAGGCTTCTGTCCGGTTTGAAGTCCGTTCCCAAGGCCGTGGCCGACAGGTTGGTGGATTACTTCGGCGGCCTCCAGAACCTCATGGCAGCCACCATTGAGGACCTCATGACCGTGGACGGCATCGGAGACCAGCGCGCCCGCACCGTCCGTGAAGGCTTGAGCCGCATGGCAGAGGCAAGCCTGCTGGACAGGTTCCTCTAAACAACCGGAGACGGGCCTAGTTCAGCTGGAACACGGCCTTCGGGCTGGTCTTGTTTCCCAGCCGCGCCTCGAACGTGTAGTACGCACCGCCCCCGCCCGGCTTGGCGTTGATCGCACCGCAGCCTTCCAGTGTCCGGTTGCGTTGCCATGGGAAGTTCGCGGTTTCGCTCTTGCCTGGCTGGATGGTCTTGATGAGGTCCACGCCGCCTGTCTGGCAGTCCTTGGAGGAGAAGATGCGGTCCGATCCGCTCATCACCAGGTACTCCATTTGGGACGTGCCCACGTTCACCTCGCAGGGCGCGGATCCGCCGTTGGTGATGGTCATGGTGAGCAACGGCATTTCCTCAGGCCCGTATGCCGGCTTGTCGGTTTTTGCCGCCACCGTCATGCCGTTGAAGTCGCAAACGGGCGTTGGGGAGGCAGAAGGCGTGGCGGTCGCGCCGGACGGAGCAGCAGCCGGGGACGGCGGCGTGGTTTGGAAGGGTGTAGCCACAGCCTCGGGCTCGGAACCGCTGGCAAGCGCACGGGTGATGGCTGAAATACCAGCAACGAGCAAGGCGACCACCACCAGCAGGCCGATGAGGACAACAAGACGCCGACGCCGGTACACGGCCGGGCTTGGGCGCCGCTTTTGCGTCGGCGCAGAAGAGCGCGCTGACGACTGCTGCTTACCCTGGGTGGCCATATTTCTAGGCTAGGCGGCTGACCCTCAAGGGACCTCACCACCACGCCGCCTGCGGGCAATGTGACGTCCGCCATGGTGCCCCGGCCGCCAAACGGGAGGCCCCGGGTCAACTACAGTAGAGGGCAGCATGACACCGAAAAATACCGGCCATCTGTCGCTGCTCCATGAGGCTTTGGACCAGTGGTTTGACGCCAATGCCCGCGACCTTCCCTGGCGTGAGCCTGACTGCAGCCCGTGGGGAATCCTGGTCAGCGAAGTCATGCTCCAACAAACCCCGGTGGTCCGCGTGCTCCCTGTCTGGCGCGACTGGATGGAGCGCTGGCCAACTCCTGCGGATCTCGCGGGCCACCCGTCGGGCGACGCCGTCCGCCACTGGGGCCGGCTCGGCTACCCGCGCCGGGCCCTCCGACTGCACGCCGCCGCCGTCGCCATCCGGGACCAGCACAAAGGTGAGGTGCCGGACAACTACGCGGAACTGCTGGGCTTGCCCGGCGTGGGTTCCTACACCGCAGCCGCCGTTGCGGCTTTTGCATTCGGTCGACGGGAAACAGTGGTGGACACCAACATCCGGCGGGTGCATGCCCGCCTCATCTCCGGGCAGGCCCTCCCGGCACCGGCCCTGACGGCGGCGGAAATGCGCCTCGCGGAGGCGCTGCTACCCGAGGACCGTGGGCTGTCCGTCCGCTGGAACGCGTCCGCCATGGAGCTTGGCGCGATGGTTTGCACGGCCCGCAATCCCAAGTGCGTGGACTGCCCGGTCCGCGCCGGCTGCGCGTGGCTCGCGGCAGGTGAGCCGCCGCCGTCGTACACCCCCAAGGGCCAGGCGTGGCACGGCACCGACCGGCAGGTCCGCGGTGCCGTGATGGCCGTCCTCCGCGAAGCCGCGGGTCCCGTTCCGCGCGAGATGTTCGAGCAGGCGCCTGCGGATCTCGGGTTCGCGCCCAGCGGCGTCGGAGTTCCGCTGGCCGCGCTGCACCGGCTCAATTCAGCCCCCGAACAACTTGAGCGCGCCCTGGACGGGCTGTTGAAGGACGGTCTGGCAGAAATGCACGACGGCGGTTTGCGGCTTCCGGCCTAGTCCTCGCCGGGGTGTGCGCCTACCCTGAAGCCATGGGCAGGATGACATTGGCGTTGACGCTGGCGGGAACCGTGGGATTGCTGCACGGTTGCTGGGAAGGCCCTGTTGCCTGCCCTGCCATGGCGCAAGTTGCCGGAGTATCAGTGGCGGTGTCGTCCGGGTACTCGGCTTCAGTGGGCAAGCTCTACCTCAAAGCCTGCCAGGACGGAGTGTGCACGGAAGGTGACGTGGCGCTGTACCCCGGCTCGGTGTCCGTCGATCAGGGCTGCACACCCGAAGGAGTGTGCTCCGCGAAGTCCTCCCCTGACGGGACCATGCGTGGATTCCTCGAGTTGCCGGCGTTGGCTGAATCCCCCTTGGACGCGACGGTGAGCGGCACCGCGCCGGCAGGAACTGCTCTTCCTTCACGGACGCTGACCTTCACCCCCAAGGGTGGATTCCCCTTCGGTGAGCAGTGCCAGAGAGTCGTGACGGCCAGCCTCGTCCTGGATGAAACGGGACTACGGCAGGAATAGTGGCATGGCTCTGGCTAATTAATTCCCCGCCGGGTAGTCTCGCTCCTGCGTGTAGGTAACGGTTGGGAGGCGTCGTGCGCAGTATGGAAAAAGCCATGGATACGCGCGTTGCCTCCGCAACGGAATTGGCCGCCCGCATACAGCGCGCCCATGGGCCGGAGCTGAAGAGTCTCCTGACAGATCTCACATCGCCGAGTGACCACCGCTCCGGTCGCCGCCTCCACCGACTGGGACCAGTCCCTTCCATGGAGGACGCCACCATCAAACTGACGCTGGTTGCAGAAGCTGTGGAGCTTGGCTGGTTCGCCCCTGGACCCGCGCCGTCCGGGACCTGCGTCACGCTTTCCCTGGCCGCCCACCACGAGGAAACCGGGCTGCACGCTGAGATTCCGGCGGACGAGTGCGAAGCCTGGGTGCGGGCGCTGGTCGGTCATGCCTGGATGCGTTTCGTTTACAGGTGCGAGTGCTCAGCCGGGCCCGCGAGCGCCAGCGTAGACTCCTACAGACTGTATTTGGATTCCTTCCACAGGCCTGCCGGCAAGCCCGTGGAAGTGCCGGCCGAGGGCTGTCGACCGCTGGACGGATAGGGCCTGCCCCCCGAACACCCGGGTTTCTTGACCCGAAGACTCCGGCGTCCTACGCCGGCAGCGTTTGATGGTGCAAGACTGTGAGTGTGGCAAGAGGTACTCTTCGCGTTTTTCTGGGCTCGGCGCCTGGTGTGGGCAAGACTTTCGCCATGCTCCAGGAAGCCCGTCAGCTTGCGGCGCTGGGCCGGGATGTTGTTGTCGGCATCATCGATGATCACGGGAGGAAAGACATCCAGGGCCTCGTCTTGGGTCTCGAGGCCATCGGGCACCGCCAAGGCGACCTTTCCGGCGGCCCGGATCCGGAATGGGATGTGGACGCAGTGGTAAGCCGGCACCCGGACATTGTTGTTGTGGACGACATCGCCCATTCCAACTCCCCGGGGAGCCGGTTCGCGCATAGGTGGCAGGACATCGAACTGCTGCTCGCGTCCGGGATTGATGTGCTGTCGACCGCCAGTATCCAGCACTTGGCTTCGCTGAGCGACGTCGTCTCCTCAATAACGGGACTGTCGCCCGCGGAAACCATCCCGGATGACATTGTGCGCCGCGCGGACCACATTGAACTCGTTGATATTGCGCCGGAGCTACTCCAGGAACGGCTGTTGGCCGGGAACATCTACCCGCAGGACATGGTGGACGCTGCCCTAGCCAATGAATTCCGGCTTGGCAACCTCACTGCTCTTCGCGAGATCGCCTTGATCTGGCTGGCGGACAGGGTGGATGAGGGATTGGCTGAATACCGGGCCAATGAAGGCATCACTGCGACGTGGCCTGCCCGCGAGCGCGTTGTGGTGGCGCTAGGCAACGGCCCGGACGACGAGGCGTTGATCCGGCGGGCTTTCCGTATCCTGTCCCGGATCAATGGCGGGGACTTGCTGGCTGTCCATGTAGCCCGCCCCGGAGAGAACCCGACGGCGGACTCCCGCTTGTTGGTTGAGCAGCGCCGGCTGGTTGAGGAGTTGGGCGGCAGCTATCACACGCTTGTCGGAAAGGACGTTTCAAAGTCCTTGCTGGAGTTTGCCCGGAGCGTGAATGCTACGCAGATCGTGGTGGGCGTACCGCACCGCCGGCTCCCCGGCCGTGTGTTGGGCGGCAACGTGGGCTACAGGGTCGTGAGCGGATCGGGAGATATTGACGTTCACATGGTCTCCCGTTCGGCCGGGCCGAGGACCCTCCCGCAGCTCCCGTCCGGCTCATTGGGGCGGACCAGGACAATCGCGGGATTCATCCTGGCGTTCCTCCTGCCGGCCCTGAGTACCGCTGTGTTGGCAGTTGTCCCGGATCTGAACCTCGCCACGCACGTACTCATCCACTTGACCGGGGTAGTGACCGTAGCGTTCGTTGGTGGCCTGTGGCCGGCAGTGCTGGCAGCCCTTCTGGATTCGTTGCTGTTGAATTACTTCGAGACGGAGCCGGTAGGGACGCTGGGCATCAGCAACCCCCAGAACTTCTTTGCGTTACTGGTATTCCTCTGCGCAGCAGTATCGGTGTCACTGCTCGTGGACATCTCGACGCGCAGGACCCGTGAAGCCGCCCGGGCCCAAGCCGAGGCCGGGACCCTGGCCGGCTTGGCCAGGGACGCCTTGATATCAGACGATTCCGTGGAAGCCTTCCTCGGCAAGACCCGGGAGACCTTCCAGGTGCAATCTGCAGGCCTTTTCACCAGGCCGTCCGATGCGAACGACCGGCCCTGGCAGCTGCAAGCCTTTTCCGGAAGCAGGCCACCCTCGCCGGACGCAGCAACGCCAGGTACTGACGCCGTCGAGCTGGCTGATCCCCATACTGCGCTGGTGCTTTCCGGCCGGACCTTAACGGCGGGCGACCGGCGGCTCCTGTCCGCCCACGGCGCCCATCTTCTCCTGCTGCGCCAGCGGGAGCTGCTTCACAACAGACTCAGAAGCACCAGGAAACTGGCTGAGGGCAACAGCATCCGCACGTCCATCCTGCGGGCCGTCAGCCACGACCTGCGGACTCCCCTGGCCGGCATCAAACTGGCCGTCACGGCCTTGCAGCGGCAAAAAGGGCGGCTGCCCCAAGCCTTGGAGACGGAGATGCTGGACACCATCGATTCCTATGCCGACCGGCTCGACTCACTGATTGCCAGACTGCTGGACATGTCCCGCATATCCAGCGGTTCGGCCACTCCGTTGTCCGCCCCGGTGACGTGGCGCGATGCCATTGAGGACGCCTTGCGGGGCCTGCCTTCAGGAGGGATCCGGGTAGAGCTCGCCCCCAACATGCCGGTGATCGAGGCCGACATCGGCATGCTTGAACGGGTGATAGCCAACATCGTTGAGAACGCGCTGAAATATGCACCCGGGTCCGACGTCGTCATTGTTGGCGCGTCCGGCGCAGCCGGGGTTGCCATGGTGAATGGCCGGCCCTGCGGCGAGCTCCGGATTGTCGATCACGGCCAAGGCGTCGCGGAGGGCGGCGTGGTGGCGATGTTCCAGCCTTTTCAACGGCTCGATGATGCCCCGGAAGGCTCGGGCATAGGTTTGGGTTTGGCTGTGGCGAAAGGCTTCACCGAAGCGATGGGCGGTGAGCTGATTGCCCAGCCGACGCCGGGTGGCGGCCTGACGATGGTGATCCGGTTGCCGCTCTCCACAGGCCCGGGCAGCACCGGCCCGTCCAAGAGGGCCGTGGGGAGCGCATCGTGAGGACCGTTCTGGTGGTGGATGACGAACCGCAGCTCCTTCGGGCCCTGCAAATCAACCTGCAGGCCGAGGGCTACCGGGTCTTGACGGCGTTGGACGGACTGTCAGCTTTGAACCACGCCGAAACCAGCGCGCCCGATGTCATCGTCCTGGATCTCGGGCTGCCGGACATCAACGGCGTGGACGTCATCGCCAGGATCCGCCGCACCAGCATCACGCCGATCATCGTCCTTTCCGCCCGCCACGGGTCCGTCGACAAGGTGCGGGCGCTGGATGCCGGTGCCGACGACTACGTCACGAAGCCGTTCGGCCTCGATGAGCTTCTGGCGCGGCTCCGCGTCGCCGGGCGCCGTTTGGCCCCCGACGTCGGGGCGCACGGCCCGACGGTCGACGTCGGGGATTTTGAGGTCGACCTGGCCAACCGGAAGGTGCTTCGGAACGGAGCCGCGGTCCGCTTGACGCCCCGGGAGTGGGCGATCCTTGAACTGCTGGTGCGGAACCCCGGCAAGCTCATCACCCAACAGCAGATGCTGGCGAAAGTGTGGGGGCCGGGCTATGCCGACGAGACCCATTACCTGCGCGTCTACATGGGGCAGCTGCGCCGGAAGCTTGAGAGCGACCCGGCCCGGCCCAAACATCTGCTCACCGAGGCCGGGATGGGGTACCGCTTCGAGCCCTGAAACCGGCCGCGCGCGTGCCCGCGGAGACTCCGAAGTGGCGGGCGTAAAAGATTTATCAAGAAAAACTCCTTTCCCGATCCGCAGTTCATGGCCGGTGTTAGCTTCGCACTGAACGCGGTGCCGACGTCTTGCAGCGCGGAAAGGAATCCATGACCACGTTGAGCAGGCCCCCGGCAGATCCGTCTGCACTCCGCCCAAAAGGCGGGGAGGCCCTGAAGAACTGGCTGCTGTTCGGGCTGCAGGACAGTAAAGGCCTCCACCAGGGCCCGGGTGCTGTGGGCGATGCCCATACCAGGAAGCATGCGTGGTGGCAGGTCATGTGCCTGACGGGTGTGGACTACTTCTCTACCTTGGGCTACCAGCCGGCCATCGCTGCCCTCGCTGCCGGCGTCATCTCGCCGCTGGCTACCTTGGTGCTGGTCGCCGTGACACTTCTCGGTGCCCTGCCGGTCTACCGGCGCGTGGCCGGTGAAAGCCACCGGGGCGAAGGGTCCATCGCCATGCTCGAACGTTTGCTGCCCCGCTGGCGCGGCAAGCTACTGGTCCTGGTCCTGCTTGGCTTCGCCGCAACAGACTTCATGATCACCATGACGCTTTCCGCTGCCGACGCCACTGCGCACCTGATTGAGAATCCTGTTGTTCCCGGCTGGTTGCACGGGCAGAACGTGCTGATCACCCTGTTCCTGCTGGCACTCCTGGGCGCTGTCTTCCTGCGGGGATTCAGGGAAGCAATCGGGGTCGCCGTCGTTCTGGTTGCCTTGTATCTTGCACTCAATGCCGTGGTGGTGGCCGTGACCCTGGTCCAGGTCTTCACGCATCCGCTGGCCGTCAACGGTTGGTGGAACACCTTGGTGACCTCCCATGGGAACCCGCTCATGGCCGTGGCGGTCGCGTTGGTTGTTTTCCCGAAACTGGCCCTTGGCCTGTCCGGATTCGAAACCGGCGTTGCGGTGATGCCCCAGGTCCGCGGCGATGCCAGGGACTCCGAAGCCAACCCGGCAGGCCGCATCAGGGGAACCCGGCGCATGCTCACCACTGCCGCGCTGATCATGAGCGGCTTTCTCCTCACCACCAGCTTCATCACCGTGGTCCTCATCCCGGAGCACGAATTCCAAGCAGGAGGAGAGGCGAACGGCCGCGCCATGGCCTACCTCGCCCACGAGTACCTGGGGACCGGTTTCGGCAGCGTCTACGACATCAGCACCATCGCGATCCTGTGGTTCGCCGGCGCCTCCGCCATGGCCGGTCTGCTGAACCTGGTACCGAGGTACCTTCCCCGGTACGGCATGGCCCCGGACTGGGCAAAAGCCGTCCGACCGCTGGTGCTCGTTTTCACGTTCGTGGCGTTCTTCATCACGGTCATCTTCGACGCCGACGTCGACGCCCAGGGCGGTGCCTACGCCACCGGCGTCCTGGTCCTCATGACCTCCGCCGCCGTCGCCGTCACGCTGTCGGCCCGTCGGAAGCAACAACCCAAACGAACCGTGGGCTTTGGTGCCATCGCCGCTGTTTTCATCTACACCACCATCACCAATGTCATTGAGCGCCCGGAGGGCATCAGGATCGCGGCAATCTTCATCCTGGGCATCGTGGTGATTTCCCTGCTCTCCCGCGTCCGGCGCTCTTTTGAACTTCATGCCACCCGGGTTCACCTCGACGAGCAGGCACTGGAGTTCATGTCCACCACCTGGGAAGGCCCCATCGCCCTCATCGCCCACGAGCCGCTGCGTGTTTCTGCTGCGGCCTACCGGGATAAGCTCGCTTCGGCCATCGAGGTGAGCCACCTTCCCCTCGCTCACGATCCCCTCTTCCTCGAAGTGATCGTGGACGATTCATCCGATTTCGAAACAGAACTCCACGTTCGCGGCGTCACCCGCCACGGCTACAAGATCCTCGAAGTCCATGGCCCGGTGGTTCCAAACACCATTGCCTCCGTCCTTCTCCACATCAGGGACGCCACCGGGCTCATGCCGCACATTTACTTCCGTTGGACCGAAGGCAATCCCTTGACGAATCTCTTCAGGTTCCTGGTCCTCGGCGAGGGCGAAATTGCACCCGTTACCCGGGAAGTCCTTCGCGAAGCAGTTCCCGATGTCACCAAGCGCCCGTGGGTCCACGTCGGCTGAACGGGAACCGGTCAGAAGCCTCCACCGCTGCAAAAAAGGGCCGGCTCCACCCGTGCCATTCCACCAAATACTAAGTATCCTTAGAATCATGGAAACCAGCGACAATCCCCTGGCCTTGGTCACAGGAGCTTCCTCCGGCATCGGCTATGAGCTTGCGAAGCAGTTCCTCAGCAACGGCTTCGACACCATCATGGTGGCCGACGGAGAGGACATCCGCAGCGCGGCCGAAAGCCTGGCTGGCTTGGGCGGAACACCGACTCCGCTTCAGATAGACCTGGCCGAGAGGTCCGGTTCCGGAACCCTGCAGACAGCGGTCAGTGCGTTCGGCAAACCCCTCGAAGCCGCTGCCATCAACGCCGGCATCGGCGTCGGCGGGCCCTTCATCGAGACGGACCTCGCCCAGGAGCTGAGGATCATCGACCTCAATGTCGCCGCCACCGTCAGCATCGCGAAGTGGGTGGCCAGGGACATGGCCGCCCGCAGCAGCGGCCGGATCCTGTTCACGTCGTCGATCATTGCCCGCACACCCGCGCCCTTCCAAGCGATCTACGGGGCTTCCAAGTCGTTCGTTCAATCCTTCGGACAGGCGCTGCGAAATGAACTGAAGGACACAGGCGTCAGCGTCACAACGCTCCTGCCGGGGCCAACGGAGACGCCGTTCTTCGAGAAGGCAGGCCTCCTGGACACCAAAGTGGGAAGCGAAGAGAAGGACGACGCGGCGCAGGTGGCGGAGCAAGGTTTCAGGGCCCTCATGAAGGGTGAGGGAACGGCCCTGGGAGGCTCCGTCAAGTCCCGCACCATGGGTTTGGGTTCCAACATCCTGCCCGACGCCGCCGGCGCCGCCTTTGGCCGCCGGCTCAGCGAACCCGGTTCGGCAAAGGACTAATTCCGGCTAGGAGAGGCAGAGGCAGAACGGATGCCCGGCCGGATCGAGGAACACCCGGAACGTCTCGCCCGGTTGATGGTCGGCCTTGCTGGCTCCCAGCGCCAGGACGGCTTTTTCAGCCTCGTCGAGATCCTCCACCACCACATCGAAGTGCATCTGCTGCGGAATGGTCTGGCCGGGCCACACCGGTGCCTGGTAGACGTCTACTTGCTGGAAGGAAATACAGTTGCTGCCGTCGGCGGGACGGATGTCCATCCAGTCGCCCTCTTCGTTGGACACTTCCCAACCCAGCAGCTCGCCATAGAAGTTGGCCAGGGCGCGCGCGTCCGGGCAATCGATAACAACACTGGGATGCTTCGCTATAGCCATTTCGCTAGACCTCATCTGCGGTTTTCTTCATGCGCTCAATAGCGCTCTTGGTACCTCGCTGGGTAAGGACGTGGACCACGGCTCCTACTGCGGCGGAGGCGACGGCAAAAACAAGAACGCCCGGAAGTGCATCGTCCAGGTCGGTTCCGTCCTTGGGAGCAGGCCTGCCCGTTTTCTTCTCCCAAAGTCCCTCAAGGGTTTTGTTCGCAAGCGCACCGGCTCCGAGGCTGATCACCAGGCCGAAAAGTTTAACCAGAAAGTTCACGGAATCTCCCTCGGGTTCAAGATCGTCAATGCGTAGAAACACGTCAGGGCCGCTGTGACACAGCGGCCCTGACGATGTGAAAATTAGTCCTTCTTGAAGGCGTCTTTTACCTTCTCGCCGGCGCCCTTGAGGTCGCTCTTGACCTGATCGCCCTTGCCTTCGGCTTCGAGGCGCTCGTTGTCGGTCAGCTTACCGGCGGCTTCTTTTGCCTTGCCTGCGATCTTGTCGCCAGCGTTCTCCATCTTGTCATCGGCACCCATGCTTGCACCTCTTTCTTGTAGTGAACCTGTACTACTACAACATCACTAATCAGGATACTTATCAATCTCTTGGCGCAACATGTCGCGAATTAGAGTTCGCCGAATCCGTCCGCCACCAAGCCACGGACGTAGTCAACGGCCTTCTGCGCATCCTCGCCGCGCGCCTCAACATGGAGCGTGGCACCCTGCCCTGCAGCCAGGGTCATGAGTTCCATGATCGATGCTCCATCGGCGCCGTTGATGGTCACCTCTGCGTCCATCCCGGAAAGTCCTCCGGCGATCTTCGCAGCAGGCCGGGCGTGCATTCCCAGCGGATTGATGAGCTCAAAATCGGCCGTTACGTCCGGTTCCTGCACTCCCGCTGCCTCCGGCGCAGCGACGGCACCTCCGGCCGCTTCAGCGGCCTTCCGCACCTCCTCGACGCCGGCACCGCCCTGGGCAGCGACGGCCGCGGCAACGAGTCCCTCGACAAGGGGCGCGTCAGCCAGGTGCACCGCGTCCGGTTCGCTGGCAAACTCCTTCACCGACTCCGCGGTCATCACCGCCGAACCCAGATCCGTCAGCACCACCACGCCGTCGCCTGCGGCTTCGGCAAGGGACTGCTCGACGGCGGCCAGCACCTTCTCGAAGCTGGTGCCGATCCGCCCGTCGTCAGTTCCCCCGGCGGCGACGAGTCCGACGTCGGACGCCATCTGGGTGGCCAGCTCAACCGCACCCTCAGCGATCTTGCTGCTGTGCGAGACGACCACGATCCCAACCGTCATCCGCCGGTACCGCCGGATGCGCCGTCCGCCGCCGTCGCAGCCGCCCGGAGCAAAAGCGCCGTGGACGCAGCCCCCGGGTCCCGGTGTCCTGCGCTGCGTTCACCCAGGTAGCTGGCCCGGCCTTTGCGGGCGACGAGCGGGTCGGTTGCCGCGGCACCTGTTTCCGCAGCCTCTGCGGCCGCCTGCAGGGCGGACAACGCGTCGTCGCCGTTATCCGCAGCCTTTTGGGCTGCTTCCACGGCCGGCGTCCAGGCGTCCACCATGGTCTTGTCACCCAATTCGGCCTTTCCGCGCGCCACCACTCCGTCACGGGCAGCCGCCAAGGCGGACGCCACTGCTCCGGCGTCGAGCTCGAACGCATCCCCCAGCGAGGTGGCGGCACGGAGGTAGGCAGTCCCGTAAAGCGGCCCTGCGGCGCCGCCCACCTTGGACATCAGCGCCATGGCCGCAGCCTTCAACGCTGCCCCGGCCGTTTCCGGTGGTGACTCGTTGAGTTTCTGCAGGACTGCCTGGAAGCCGCGGTCCATATTTTCGCCGTGGTCCGCGTCCCCGATTGCCCGGTCAAGTTCAATCAGTTCCACACGATGTTCGGCCATGGCCTCAGCTGAGAGATTCAGCCACTTCACAGCCCAATCAACACCCAACCCCACGTCTCACACTCCCCAACGGAGGGCCGCAGTATGGACGGGAGCGTCCCAAAGGGTGGTCAGTTCATCGTCCAGGCGAAGTACCGACACGGAGCATCCCTGCATCTCCAGGGAGGTCACGTAATTGCCAACCAGCGAACGCTCCACAGTGGCACCCCGTTCGGCGAGCACCTGCGCCGCCCGGCGGTAGACGATGTACAGCTCACTCAGGGGCGTGCCGCCCATGCCGTTGACGAACAGCAGGACCTTGCCCCCGGAGGCGATGGAAAGATCCTCCAGCACAGGTTCCAGCAGCCGGTCGGTGATGGCATCCGCGGGTTCCATGGCAATCTTGTGCCGGCCTGGTTCGCCGTGGATGCCGATTCCGATCTCAATCTCGTCATCAGCGAGTTCGAAGCTCGGCGTGCCCGCGTGCGGGACCGTGCAACCGGAGAGTGCCACGCCCATGGTCCGGACGTTCGCCACCACGCGCTCGGCGATGGCGGCTACGGCATCAAGGTCGTCGCCCCGTTCGGCGGCGGCCCCCGCGATCTTCTCCACGAGGACCGTCCCGCCGACGCCGCGCCGCCCGGCCGTGTACAGCGAGTCCTCCACGGCAACGTCGTCGTTCACGAGCACCGAGCGGACGGCCACGCCTTCGGCCTGGGCCATTTCCGCTGCGGTCTCGAAGTTCAGGACGTCACCGGTGTAGTTCTTCACGATGTGTACGACGCCGGCACCGGAGTCCACCGCGGTGGTCGCCGGGATGATCTGGTCGGGTGTGGGTGAGGTGAACACGGCTCCCGGCACTGCGGCGTCCAACATGCCGAGTCCAACGAAGCCTGCATGCAGCGGTTCGTGGCCGCTGCCCCCGCCCGATACCAAGGCGACCTTTCCCTTCACCGGCGCACCCTTGCGGACGACGAATTTGGGGTCGGGGTGGACGTCCACGAGGTCGGCATGCGCCATACCGAAACCCTCGACGGATTCGTCCACCACCGCACGTGGATCATTGATGAGCTTTTTCATGGTCGATGCTCCTGAGCCTGCAGTGGTCTGGTGCTCTGACCCTACTACCGGCAGCCGCGGCCATGGTAGGCCTCCAAGGGGTCCTCTTAGCCGCCTTGTTTGGCAACGTCGGAGGGCTCCCGATCATGGCTGGCCTGCACGTCGGGCCAGAAGTCGGAGGAGATCTCGTGGGACGGGTGCCCTCCGGACCATCCCGACTCGTGGAGCCAGGAACCGTAAGGGATCTCAATCTGGAACGCGGAGAAGTCCGGGAACGTTACTCGGTCTTGCACGGCGTGTTCCTAGTTGCCCGGCACGGCGTCGCCGCCGGTCGTGACAACGTCCTCGAGCAGTACGGTCTGATCGATGACCGGCAGCCCTACGACATGTCCGAAGCTGAACATGTTGTTCGGGTCGACTTCCGCTTTGGCCCTCTTCAGGCGCTCCCGGATGCGTGGAGCCCAAGCCCGGTCGCGGTCCTCGGCATCAACAAAGTGCCCGTGCAGGTTCACGAAAGTCGAACCGCTGGAGGCCTCGCGCAGATCCTCCTGGACGGCGTCGTACACCTGCGGAAGCAGCTCCGCCAAGGGCGGGACGGCCATCCCTGCCATGAAGAAACTGAATGCCGCGTCGCGGCCGCTGACGCTGTCCTCACCGTCGGCCGAAACCGCCAGGGCACCGCCGAGGAGGCGAAGCTCCGCCATGAGAACGGGACTTTCGACGCCGGGACCGAAGTGCCGCAGGATGGCCTCCTTGGCCTGGTGATCCAGCCGGTCCAGCAGGAAACCCCGCTCACGGGCCGGAACCGGTTGGTCCGGGTCCTGGTGGATTGAATCGAATTGCGTGGACTCAAGCGGACCCGTGGCATCCATCATGAAGGGGGCGCACTGGCGCATGGGCTCCAGAAGTTGGGTGGCCACTGCGGCATCACCTTGGTACGCATAACGGAGGTGCACCACGAACTTCCCGCGGAGTGGTTCCGGGATGATGTCCATGTCCGGCAGCCGCAGGAAAGCCAACGACGCCGATGCTTCCGTTGGAAGGGTGTCCACCCACCGGCTGAACTGATCGAGGACTGTTGCCGCATGCTGGCCGTCAAAATAGACGCCGCCGGCAAAGATGTCTTCGCTGGGAAACAGGTGGAACTCGATTGCCGTGACGATCCCCAAGTTGCCCTTTCCTCCCCTGAGGAGGAAGAACAGTTCCGGGTTCTCGTCCTTGGACACGCGTCGTTGGGTGCCGTCGGCCGTGACGAGTTCGAAGGCGATGACGTGGTCGGAAGCGAAGCCGTACTTGCGGCCCATGATCGGCAGGCCGCCGCCAAGCGTGTAGCCCACCACGCCCACGTCCGTGGTGGAACCGCACAGACCCATCAGGCCGAAGGTTGCAGCGTGGTCAACCACCGCCTTCCATCGGACGCCCGCACCAACGCGGGCGGTCCTTTCGACGGGATCTATGCTCAGTTCCAACATCCGGCGGGTGCTGATCAGCAAGCCGCCCTGAATTGCATTGGAGGCCCCGTGGCCGGTGGACTGGACGGCAACGGGCATGCCCTGCTCCGCTGCCCATTTCACCGCGGTTGCGACGTCCTCGGCGTCGAGGGCGCCGAACGCAACATCCGGCTGGTGCTGTGTTGAAAGGTTGAAGGCCGCTACTTCTTCAGCGAACCCTGGATCGGTAGGCGTGAACACTGGACCGCGCACGCTGAGTTTGAGTTCTGAAACGCTTGAAATGCCTAGAAAGGACGCGTGGGACTGCATGATCTTCTCTCGATGAACCGATGTGGCGGAAGCTCCCCAGCAAGCCTGAATCAGTTTATCCATCAAATTTAGATAAGAGAAGATACTTTAAATCACCCATAATTTCGGCGCCTGTCCGGGAATTGTTGGAGGTGGGGCTAGAGGTGCTTGATCATACGGGTGTTGCCCAAGGTATTTGGTTTTACCCGGGCAAGATCAAGGAACTCCGCCACGCCTTCGTCATGCGAGCGCAGCAGTTCCGAATACACCTCGGGATCCACGGCGGACTGGTCGGCCATGACTTCGAATCCATGGCGGACGAAGAAGTCCACCTCGAACGTCAGGCAGAATACGCGGCTGACGCCGAGGGTCCGCGCCTTTTCCACGAGGCTTTCCACCAAGACGTGGCCCACGCCTTTGCCCCGCCAGGAGTCGGCGGCCGCGAGAGTGCGGATTTCGGCGAGGTCTTCCCACATGACGTGCAGGGCGCCGCAACCAATAACTTCGCCATCGTCCGACTCGGCGATCTGGAACTCCTGGAGGCTTTCGTAATACGCCACGGTTTCCTTGGAGATCAGGATCCTCTCCTCGGCCAATGGAGCCACGAGCCCCTTGATCGCCGCGACGTCGCTGGTGCGGGCAGGGCGAATGCTGAAGGCGGAATCCACTCCACCATCCTAGCCAGCCGCACAGGTGCTTGTTTCCGCCGCCCGTCATCGGCTGTCATCCGTAACTTAGGCACGACCCAACCAACACTTATGCGGCTAAGTGTTGGTTAGACCCTGATTAACCAACACTTAGGGCCGTAAGTGTTGGTAAATCAGCCTACTCATGAGGCAGCACCCCGGCATCCTTGAGGTCCTGGACGCCTACGCTGCCGGCATTCGCCGCATGTCGCAGGGCTGAGTGCCGGCAGCTCCTTACAGCCCGAGCTCCTCCGGCAGCTCCACGTCGAAGCCCAGCACCTGCTTGGCCAGGAAGTGCTCAACCACCTCGTACCAGATCTTCGTATGCCGGGGTTGGAGTACCCAGTGGTTCTCGTCCGGGAAGTACAGGAAGCGGTGCGGGCTATGGCCATTCCCGTCGGCCGGAAGCTGCGAGGAGGAGAGCAGCTCGTACCAAAGCCGCAGCCCTTCCCCGATCGGCACCCTGTAATCCTTATCCCCGTGGATCACCAACATGGGCGTCTTGATGTTTCCCACGTTGAGGTGCGGCGAATTCTCCATCGCCATCTCCGCCGTCATTTCCTTGAGCCAGTACTGGGCAGCGTCGGTGGTAGGGCCGAATTGGTCCAGTGCCCAGAGGCTTGCGTGGGTAACGATCGCTTTGAACCGATCCGTTTTCCCCGCTACCCAGTTCGCCATGTATCCACCGAACGAGCCACCCATGGCCGCGGTCCGCGTTTCATCGATGTCCGGCCGTGCCACCACGGCATCGGTGATGGCCATCAGGTCCTCGAACGGCCGCTTGCCCCATTCACCCCATCCGCGCTGGATGAAGTCCTGCCCGTAGCCGGTGGACAATGCCGGGTCGGGAAGCAGCACGGCGTACCCCTTGGCCACCATCAGCCACGGGTTCCAGCGCCATGTCCAGGCGTTCCAGGAATTGAGCGGACCGCCGTGGATCCAGAGGAGAAGGGGTACGGGCTGATCACCGGAGGCGTGATCCGGCAACGCAAGATACGCCGGCACCCGCGAACCGTCGGCAGTGGTTGTTGCCACCCGCTCCAGGCGGCCGGGATGCACGGGACGTTCCGCCGGGGCAGGCAGGCGGACCACATCGCCGGTGGCACCATCGATCCGGACTGCTTCGGCCGGGAAGTCATAGGAACTCCGGAGCGCAAAGACGCTCACCCCGTCCGGCGAGGCCACTACGTCCGTGTAGGCCGCTGCGTCCTTCGTCAGGCGCGTCACCGCACCGTCAGCGACGTTGATTCGGAAAACCGGCGACGCGCCGTCGTCGTCCGCTGTCACCAGGACCGCGCTGCCGTCCGGAAGCCAGGCGACCGGGTGCGCCCAGCGGTCCCAGTCGTGGGCAAACGGGATCAGCTCCGTGGTTTCGCCACCTGAAACGTCCAGCAGGTGCAGTTTGACCTGCGGGGCCTGGGTGGGCGTGGTGTCGCTTTCGCTCTGCACAACCAGGGTGCGGTTGTCCGGGCTGACCGGCCCGGGGAAGTAGCTCATGCCTTCGCGGTCCAGCAGTACCTTCACGGCTCCGGTGGCGACGTCGACGGCGGCGAGCACCTCGCGGCTGTCGGCCTTGGCGAGCGCCTTCGTGAGGCTCGTGTAGATGGTCTTCCCATCGGGGCTCACCACGGTTTGTGCTTCCCGGAGCGAACCTCCGACGCCGGGGGTCAGGTTCCGCAGTTCGACCGGCGGTTGGGCGTCCACGGTGGAAGGCTTTCCGGGCTCGTTCTGTTCGCCGGGTTCCACAGCGAAGATGCGCGGTTGCGACGGGCCCAGGTCCGCGTCCCAGTATCGGACGGGGTAGCCGCTGTGCAGGATCGCCGAAACTTTGTTGTCCTTGCGGGCTTTCCGCCGCTCCTTGTCATTCTCTTCGTCGGTGGAACCGGCCAGGACCTCCCCCACAACGAACGTCGCATCGGCGTCCTTGGCGGCGAGGACTGCATTGACTCCGCCTGCCCGCGAGTGCACCACCCGGGCCTCTCCCCCGTCCGCCGGCAGCAACCACAGGGCGCTGACAGGGTCCTCATCGGGGGTCTCCGGGTCGGGGCGTGCGGACGTGAAGTAGAGGTCGCCGTTGGCTGCGAAGGCGGCGCCCGCCTCTCCCTTGGCGCTCCTGGTGATGCGCCTGGCCTGCTTCTCCCCGGCAGGGTCCAGCTCCCACAGAGCCGTGACGTATTCGGTTCTCTTGCCATTGAGGGTGGCAACGGTGGTGACCAGCCGCCTGCCGTCGGGGCTGAGGGTGAGTCCGCCCACGCGGGGAACTGAAAGATAGTGCTCCAGATCGTGGAAAGGCGTCTCCGGTTGCGTGCCCGGGTTGTCAGAGTCAGTCGAGTCCATACTCTGATTCAACAGGGAATGTGCCGCGCATCACAGGGTAGTTCACTAAGAGTGAAACAGTGCTTTCACATACTTTGGACTCTCCGGAGTGCATCCAGCACCGGCGCCACGCCGTCTTCCGCGACGATGCTGGCGGCCAGGACCCGCGCCCGGTCAGCGTACGACGGCGTGCTGACCGCGGCTTTGATTGCCGCTGCGAGGCGCGCCGCTGTCAGTCGCTTGAAAGGGATGGGTCCAGGGCCTGCACCAAGGGCGGCCACCCGGGAGGCCCACAAGGGCTGGTCCGTGAAGACCGGCACGCAGACGGTCGGGACCCCGGCGAGGAGGCCAGCCGCCGTCGTACCTGATCCGGCGTGGTGCACAACGGCCGCCATCCGGGGAAAGAGCCACTCATGGGGCACATCCTCGACGCTGATGGCATCAGGCTCCTGCACACCCCCGCCCTGCAAGACGGCGCGCACTCCGGCGAGCCTGACGGCTTCCAGCGCCAGGTCTGCGTCCAGCTGCGCGCCGCTGCCAAATCCCACGTAGACAGGAGGCGGTCCGGCGGCCAGGAAATCCACCAATGAGGAGTCCGGCTTCCACTCCGGCCTTGCCGGCGGCCACCAGTAGCCGCCCATCGTCAGGCCGTCGTGCCAATCCGCCGGGCGCGGCAGGACTGTGGGACTGATGCCATGGAGGATGGTCGCCTTGGTGCGCCGCCGACGTCGGTCAGCGGCCTGGCGCGACAGTTTTGGAAGCCCCAACTCCCGGCGTATGCGAGCACTCGGGGCGTCGTACGGCGCGGGCCCGGAAGCCACCCGTTCACCAATCAGCCTGTTGCCCAGCCGTCCGAGGTGACGTGCGGAGCCCAACATCACCGGCGGATACGCAGCACTTGGCTCAACGGGCTGCAGGTGGGCACCGATGACCGGGATGCCCAGCGCTTCGCCGACGTCATAAGCGTAGGGAGCCACGGAGTTGGCCATGATGAGGTCCGCTCCACGTTCCGCCGCAGCCAAAGTCCCCGTGGCCGCCTGGTCCATGTAGGTGCGCAACCCACGCCAGGATTCAAGCATCCCGCTGACGGCCGGCTCCGCTCCCGCCGCACCGCGTTGGATAATCCGGGTCAGGCTGCCAGGGAGTTCCCTGTACTCGCATCCGGCCGACACCACCACCGACTCGTAGGCAGGATTGCCGGCCACGGCAACCTCAAACCCGTGCTCCTGCAGCTTGCTGCCCAGTCCTGCCATGGGAGCCACATCTCCCCGCGTTCCCGGGGCCACCATCAATACCCGCATCAACCCTCCTGCTGCCTGTTACCCGGGCCCGTTCAATTCCGGATCCCAAACAAGCAAGTGCCCCGCACACTCCTAGGAGAATGTGCGGGGCACTCTGCTTTATGGCGCTTCCACCTTTACGCGGACGGAGCGATCTCCGGGATCCGCGGCTTGGCGTTGCCTTCGAACGTGAACTTGGCGTCGTCACCTTCACCCTCGACGTCCACCACAACGATGTCGCCGGTGTGGATGTCGCCGAACAGGATCTTCTCGGACAGCTGGTCCTCGATCTCGCGCTGGATGGTGCGGCGCAGCGGCCGGGCACCCATTGCGGGGTCGTAACCACGGGTGGCGAGCAGGACCTTGGCGGCCTTGGTGAGCTCGATGCCCATGTCCTTGTCCTTGAGGCGGCGCTCCAGGCGGGTGACGAACAGGTCCACGATCTCGATGATCTCGTCCTGCGTCAGCTGCGGGAACACCACGACATCGTCAACACGGTTGAGGAACTCGGGACGGAAGTGCTGCTTCAGCTCTTCCGTGACCCGGGCACGCATCCGGTTGTAGCCGGTCTGGGTGTCCGTGCCGGACTGGAAGCCCGTTGCGACGCTCTTGGAGATATCGCGGGTACCCAGGTTGGTGGTCATGATGATCACGGTGTTCTTGAAGTCCACCACGCGGCCCTGGGAGTCGGTCAGGCGGCCGTCTTCGAGGATCTGCAGGAGCGAGTTGAAGAGATCGGCGTGCGCCTTCTCAACCTCGTCAAACAGCACCACGGAGAACGGACGACGACGGACCTTCTCGGTCAGCTGGCCGCCTTCTTCGTACCCGACGTAGCCCGGAGGGGCACCGAAGAGGCGCGAAACCGTGTGCTTCTCGGAGTACTCGGACATGTCCAGCGTGATGAGGGCGTCCTCTTCACCGAACAGGAACTCCGCAAGTGCCTTGGCGAGTTCGGTCTTTCCGACGCCGGTGGGGCCGGCGAAGATGAACGAACCACCCGGACGCTTGGGGTCCTTCAGGCCTGCACGGGTACGGCGGATGGCCTGCGACAGGGCCTTGATGGCCTCGTCCTGGCCGACGACCCGCTTGTGCAGCTCGTCTTCCATCTTCAGCAGGCGCGAGGACTCTTCCTCGGTGAGCTTGAAGACCGGGATGCCCGTGGAGTTCGCGAGGACTTCTGCGATCAGGTCCTCGTCAACCTCGGAGATGTCGTCCATGCCGCCGGACTTCCAGTTGCGCTCCTTCTCTGCGCGCTCGGCAATGAGCTTCTGCTCCTTGTCGCGCAGCGAAGCGGCACCTTCGAAGTCCTGGGCGTCAATAGCCGATTCCTTCTCCAGCTTCACGTCGGCGATGCGCTCGTCCATGGCCTTGAGCTCCGGCGGAGCGGTCATGCGGCGGATGCGCAGGCGGGCGCCGGCTTCGTCGATGAGGTCGATCGCCTTGTCCGGCAGGAAGCGGTCCGAGATGTAGCGTTCGGCCAGCTGCGCTGCGGAGGCGAGGGCGCCGTCGGTAATCGTCACGCGGTGGTGTGCCTCGTAACGGTCCCGCAGGCCCTTCAGGATCTCGATCGCGTGCGCAACCGAAGGTTCCTTGACCTGGATGGGCTGGAAGCGGCGCTCCAGCGCAGCATCCTTCTCGATGTGCTTGCGGTATTCGTCAAGCGTGGTGGCACCAATGGTCTGGAGTTCGCCACGGGCCAGCATCGGCTTGAGGATGGACGCGGCGTCAATGGCGCCCTCTGCAGCACCCGCACCAACCAGGGTGTGGATCTCATCGATGAACAGGATGATGTCCCCACGGGTGCGGATTTCCTTGAGGACCTTCTTCAGGCGCTCTTCGAAGTCACCACGGTAGCGGGAACCTGCAACCAGGGAGCCAAGGTCCAGCGTGTAGAGCTGCTTGTCCTTGATGGTCTCCGGAACGTCCCCGCGGACGATCGCCTGGGCAAGGCCCTCGACGACGGCGGTCTTGCCGACGCCGGGCTCACCGATCAGGACCGGGTTGTTCTTGGTGCGGCGGGAGAGGACCTGCATGACTCGTTCCATCTCCTGCTCGCGGCCGATCACGGGATCGAGCTTGTTTTCGCGGGCAGCCTGCGTCAGGTTGCGGCCGAACTGGTCCAGGACCACGGAACCGGCAGGGGTGCCTTCCTGCTGGCCCTGGCCGGATCCCGCACCGGCGGTTTCCTTGCCCTGGTAGCCGGAGAGCAGCTGGATAACCTGCTGGCGCACGCGGTTGAGGTCCGCACCGAGCTTCACCAGCACCTGGGCTGCCACGCCCTCGCCCTCACGGATGAGGCCGAGGAGGATGTGCTCCGTGCCGATGTAGTTGTGTCCGAGCTGAAGGGCCTCGCGAAGGGAAAGCTCCAGCACCTTCTTTGCACGCGGGGTGAAGGGGATGTGACCGGACGGAGCCTGCTGGCCCTGGCCGATGATCTCCTGCACCTGTTCCCGGACGCCGTCGAGCGAAATGCTCAAGGACTCAAGCGCCTTGGCGGCAACACCTTCACCCTCATGGATCAAACCCAAGAGGATGTGTTCAGTACCGATGTAGTTGTGATTGAGCATCCGTGCCTCTTCTTGGGCAAGGACGACCACGCGACGGGCACGGTCCGTAAATCTCTCAAACATTTCGCCACACTCCTAGCTACGACGTACTTTGATGCTACGTGCCGAAGCGGGACTTTTGGAGCGTGTTCGCCACAGGGGAAACATGGACCCCCGCTCCCGCCCGGGAAGCGGGTTCTTGAACGTCCGCGTTAAAGACCAAAGCCCCGGCACTCGGCCGGGGCTTTGAGGCGACGAATCAGGAATTCGCCTTCTGGTACGCTTCCTGAATTTCAGCTTGAATACGTCCACGGCTGTTTACCGTGTAACCGTTGTCACGGGCCCACTGGCGGATCTGCGCGGAATCCTGGTTGCGGGTGGTAGCTGTGCGGCCCCTCGTTGCGCGTCCGGAAGAGGTCTTCCGGGCTTTGGCGACGTAAGGCTCCAAGGCTTGACGCAGGGAAGCAGCGTTGGCCGAGGACAAATCCATCTCGTAGCTCACGCCATCCAGGCCAAAACGGACAGTTTCATCAGCTGCCCCTTCATCCAAGTCATCGACCAGGATGATTTTTACTTTTTGTGCCATGAGTAGCCTCTCTTTTGGAGGGTTGATAATCAGAAATCCCCATGTTGTATTTCTGATTATCGTTCACAGCGAGCATGCGCGTCAAAGGCATATGTGGATAAAACCCCAATGCCGGCCAATTCAGAGGCTATTTAGCCGCGTTGCCTTCGGCATCAGGACCCGAATTACGCAGATTTGCTTCCGCCTGCGCCCGGGCTTCAGCCTCACGCTCGGATTTGTCCGCATTGAATATGGACTTCATGGCAAACCAGAAGATCAAACCAACTACAACAGAGGGCGCCAGGACGGCAATGTACTCCATGATCAGTGCCCCTCAGGCTTCAGCAACGGGAACAGGATGGTCTCGCGGATGCCCACGCCGGTAAACATCATCACAAGGCGGTCGATGCCCAGGCCAATGCCGCCCATCGGCGGAGCGCCGTATTCCAGGGCGCGGAGGAAGTCCTCATCCAACTGCATGGCTTCGTCGTCGCCGGCCGCCGAACGCCGGGACTGCTCCATGAGCCGCTCGCGCTGGATCACCGGGTCAATCAGCTCGGAGAACGCTGTGCCGCGCTCCATGCCGCCGATAATGAGGTCCCAGGCTTCGATCAACCGGCCGTCCTCACGGTGCGGACGGGCAAGGGGCTGCGCCGACGGCGGGTAATCATAAACGAACGTCGGGTTCAACAGGGTCGGTTCGACGATTTCCCCGAACAATTCCACCGCGAGCTTCTCGGCATCCCACTTGGGGTCCACCTTGACGTCGTGCTTGGCAGCAATGTCCCGCAATTCCTCCACCGTGGTGTCCGGGGTAATTTCGACACCCACTGCTTCGGAAAGCCCCGGGTACACCGCAAGCCAGGACCATTCGCCGTCGAGGTTGATCTCGCCGGCTTCCGTCTGAATGGTGCGCGTCCCCACGACGTCAGCCACATTCAGGATGATTTCCTTCATGCGCTCGGCCATGACGAATTGGTCCGCCCAGGCTTCGTAGCATTCCAGGGTGGTGAATTCCGGGCTGTGCGTCGAATCCACGCCTTCGTTGCGGAAAACCCTGCCCATGTCATAAACGCGGTCAATACCGCCCACCACAGCGCGCTTCAGGAAGAGCTCGGTGGCAATGCGCAGCGTCATCTTCTGGTCAAAGGCATTCATGTGGGTTTCGAAGGGGCGGGCCGTTGCGCCGCCATGCACCAATTGCAGCATGGGGGTTTCGACTTCCACATAACCGCGGCGGTCCAGGGTGTCCCTGATGGAACGGGTAATTGCCGCACGCGTGTAAACCATTTCACGGGCTTCGTCGCGGACCATCAGGTCCACGTAGCGCTGACGGACCCGGGTCTCCTCGTTGAGTTCCGCGTGGAGCACCGGGAGGGGCCGGAGGGCCTTGGACGCCATGGACCAGGACTCGGCCATGACGGACAGTTCGCCACGGCGGGAAGAGATCACTTCGCCCTTGATGAACACGTGGTCGCCCAGGTCAACCAGGGCCTTCCACTCGGCCAGGGCTTCCTCGCCGACGTTCGCCAGGCTCAGCATCGCCTGCAGGCGCACGGCCTTGCCGTCCACGCCGCCTTCCTGGAGGGTGGCGAAGCACAGCTTGCCGGTGTTGCGGATGAACACGACGCGTCCGGTCACACCGACGACGTCGCCGGTGGTGTCGTCCGCCTCGAGGTGGGCGTACTTTTCACGGATTTCAGCAAGGGAATGAGTCCGCTCAACGCCCACGGGGTAGGCCTCCGAACCACGCTCAATCAGCTTGGCGCGCTTCTCCATACGGATGCGCATCTGTTCGCTGGCATCGGCAGGCTCTGCGGAGGTGTTCAGGGCGGGGGTGTTTGCGGAAGTCACAGTCCTTAAGTTTACCGCTGATTACGGGCCACTACTTCCGGACATAGACTCGGGCTGTGGAGACGTGGACTGTTGAAACGAACGACGGCGGTGGGCAGCTTGAGGTGCACACCTTCCGACCCCTGTCGAATGCCGCCATTCCGGGCTCGCAGGCACCCGCTGAACCGTCCGGTGTCGTCATGATCCATGGCACCCTGGTGACCGACTCCCTGTACTGGCCGTTCGCGCGGAACCTGAGCCGCATGCTGGGCCGCCCCGTTCACTGCTACAACCGTCGCGGCCGCGGGAGGTCCGCGCCCCAGCCACCGGACTACTCAGTGGAGACTGAGGTAGCCGATCTCGGTGCAGTGATGGACAAGAGCGGTTCCACTGACGTGGTGGCTCACAGTTATGGCGGCTTCGTTGCCCTGAACGCGGTGCTGAAGTCGAAGATAAACCGCTTGGTGACCTACGACGCCGCGGTGTCCCTGTCCGGCAACCTCCACGGCCGGTGGCGCCCGGAGCTGGAAGAAGCCGTCACGGCAGGGCGGCTGGACCAAGCCTGGGCCCATCTGGTCCAGGGCCTGGGCACCGCAGGACCCATTTCCTACCTGCCCATGGGCGCATTGCGAACACTCAGTATCATCTCCGCCCAGACCCGGCTGGGGTTCGAGATGCGTTCGCTTCTGCCCACCGCGGTGACCGAGATGCGCGCGGTCCTGGCAGCGGACGTTTCACTCGACGATTTCCGGTCGCTGCACACACCGACACTCATGTTGAGTGGAGGGTGGAGTCCCTCCTACTTCGCCGAAACCGGGAGAACCCTCGCCAACGCCGTTCCCGCTATCGACTTCGCAATCGTCCCCCTGCAATTCCACGAAGGTCCGCTGCGTCCGGGCCGGCGGCTGGCCTCACGGGTGGCACGGTTCCTCTCCGGAGGTCACGTCCCCGCACCCGTAGGCGCCTAGGATAATCCGGGTGAGGGAACAGGAAATCAGAACGCACGACGGCGGCAAACTCGCCTTATACAGCTACGGGACGGTGGACGCGCCCGGGGATCGGCGCGTGATCCTGATCGGCGGGGCGTTCCTGACAGCTTTGATTTACCGCCCGTTCTCCGTGGCCTTGGCGAAGGGACTCGGCGAGGGCTGGGCCGTGGACGTCTATGACCGCCGCGGCCGGGGCAAATCCACAGACCAGCCGCACAATTACTCCATGGCCACGGAGATCGCCGACGTCCGGACCATCATGGACGCCACCGACGCCCGGAACATCCTTGGCCACAGCCTTGGCGGGGCGGTCGCCCTCAACGCTGCACAAGCCTTTGCCGGTACGCGCAATGAGCCGGCCAAGCTCGCGGTCTATGACGCCGCCGTGAACATCGACGGAAGCATGGACACGGACTGGCTGGACGGCTTTGCGGATGCCGTGAATAAAGGCGACGTCAGCCGCGCCATGGCCCGCATGAAGCGGGGAATGAATCCCGGAACCGCGCTTTCCCGCGTGCCCGAGCCCATCCTCGCAGGACTCATGGCAGTGGTCTCCAGGACCAAGGTCAACAAACTGTTCCGTGATCTCCTGCCCTCGGGAGTAGGAGAACTCAAGGCTGCCTTCGAAGCCGACGCCACGCCCCGGGACTTCTCCGTACTCCCGCCCACGACGCACTTCATGGTGGGCAAAAAGAGTCCGCAGTTCTACAAGGTGGCTGCGTCCCGGCTCAACAGGGCGGTCCCGGGCAGCACGCTTGAGGTCTCGCCCAAAGGCTTCCATGGTTCGGTCCCCGCGGCCGTCAAGGAACTGGTCAGCGATATCTCCGAGTACTTCAAGAAGTAGGTTTCAGCGGTCGGTGGACACAGTGTTCGTGTTCAGGTGCCTCAGCTAGGCTCGGTTCATGACGCGCGAGATTATCACCACACCTGACGGCGGACACCTCGAACTCTTCACCACGGGCGGTGACCTGGCAGCGAAAGGGTCCGGCGTCGTCGTCGTGCCCGCCTCCATGGTGACGGCCTCGGACTACACCCGGTTCGCGCAGAAGCTGAGCGAATCCCTCGGCCGTCCCGTTCATACGTTCAACCGCCGGGGGCGCGGTGACTCGTCTCCGCAGCCGGAGGATTACACCCTCGAGGCGGACATCCGGGACTTGGATGCCGTCATGAAGCACACCTCCAGCACCGATGTGTTCGGCCACTCCTTCGGCGGCGCAGTGGCGTTGCACGCCGCTCGGACCTTACCCGTGGAGCGATTGGCCGTCTACGACCCCGCAGTTTCCGTCAACCACAGCGTCAAGGCGGACTGGACACCGGAGTATGAACGCGCGACGGCGGCCGGCGACTATGACCGCGGCCTTGCCGTATTGATCAAGGGGGTTGAGACCGGCGGCGCCTTCTCGCGCATGCCGTTATCCATGCTGACACTGGCCACCAAGCTGACGGCCGGCACTCCACTGGGTAAGCAAATGCGGGAGTTGATGACGTGCGGCGTACGCGAAATCAAAGCAGTGATCGCTGCGGACATGCCGGCGGAGCCGTTCCTGGAGTTACCGCTGGAGACGCTCATTGTGGTGGGCGAGAAGAGTCCGGCCTACTTCGGGGTGGCCTGTGGCCAGATCCACGACGTCCTGTCCGGCTCCAGCTACACCATCCTGCCGGGGTTCGGCCATGACGGTCCGAACAGGGCTCCGGACAAGCTGATCACGGAGTTGTCGGAGTTCTTCGCGGGGTAGCCCGTCCGGGTGGTTAAACGTTGAAAGCCCCGTCTGTTGGCGGGGCTTTCGTGGTGTTTTGGTGGTTGATGTGGGAGACCCCCCGACCCGTGTGGGTTGGGGGGTCTCGACCTAATGGTTGTCCGGCGGTGTCCTACTCTCCCACACCCTCCCGGGTGCAGTACCATCGGCGCTGTGGGTCTTAGCTTCCGGGTTCGGAATGGGACCGGGCGTTTCCCCCACGCTATGACCGCCGTAACCTTGTTACCCGTCCCCCTGTGTGGGGGTGGGAAGTGTGTGTGGTTACAACTGTGGTGCTTGTTTAGTTGTGTTGTTGTGTTGTTGTTCCCGGGTTGTTGGTTGGGAACCACATAGTGGACGCGTGCAGTGTGTTGTGTGTGGTGTAAGTTGTTGGCCTATTAGTACCGGTCAGCTTCACGAGTCTTTAGTCCTCGCTTCCACATCCGGCCTATCAACCCAGTGGTCTGGCTGGGGGCCTCTCACACATAATGTGTTTGGAAATCTCATCTTGAAGCGAGCTTCCCGCTTAGATGCTTTCAGCGGTTATCCCATCCGAACGTAGCTAATCAGCGGTGCACTTGGCAGTACAACTGACACACCAGAGGTTCGTCCGTCCCGGTCCTCTCGTACTAAGGACAGCCCTTCTCAAATTTCCTGCGCGCGCAGCGGATAGGGACCGAACTGTCTCACGACGTTCTAAACCCAGCTCGCGTACCGCTTTAATGGGCGAACAGCCCAACCCTTGGGACCTACTCCAGCCCCAGGATGCGACGAGCCGACATCGAGGTGCCAAACCATGCCGTCGATATGGACTCTTGGGCAAGATCAGCCTGTTATCCCCGAGGTACCTTTTATCCGTTGAGCGACGGCCATTCCACAATGTACCGCCGGATCACTAGTCCCGACTTTCGTCCCTGCTTGAGATGTCTCTCTCACAGTCAAGCTCCCTTGTGCACTTACACTCGACACCTGATTGCCAACCAGGCTGAGGGAACCTTTGGGCGCCTCCGTTACTTTTTAGGAGGCAACCGCCCCAGTTAAACTACCCATCAGGCACTGTCCCTGACCCGGATCACGGGCCGAAGTTAGATGTCCAAAGTGACCAGAGTGGTATTTCAACGATGACTCCACCCGAACTGGCGTCCGGGTTTCAACGTCTCCCACCTATCCTACACAAGCCACTCCGAACACCAATACCAAACTATAGTAAAGGTCTCGGGGTCTTTCCGTCCTGCTGCGCGTAACGAGCATCTTTACTCGTACTGCAATTTCGCCGAGTTTATGGTTGAGACAGCGGGGAAGTCGTTACTCCATTCGTGCAGGTCGGAACTTACCCGACAAGGAATTTCGCTACCTTAGGATGGTTATAGTTACCACCGCCGTTTACTGGGGCTTAAATTCCCAGCTTCGCCCGCAAGGGGCTAACCGGTCCTCTTAACCTTCCAGCACCGGGCAGGAGTCAGTCCGTATACATCGTCTTGCGACTTCGCACGGACCTGTGTTTTTAGTAAACAGTCGCTTCCCCCTGGTCTCTGCGGCCCACACCCGCTCCACAAAGCAAGTCTGTATCACGGGGCAGGCCCCCCTTCTCCCGAAGTTACGGGGGCATTTTGCCGAGTTCCTTAACCATAATTCTCTCGATCGCCTTGGTATTCTCTACCTGATCACCTGTGTCGGTTTGGGGTACGGGCGGCTAAAACCTCGCGTCGATGCTTTTCTAGGCAGCATAGGATCACCGGATCCCCCCATGCGGGGGTCCCATCAGATCTCAGGATCGTGCTCGAAACACACAGGAACGGATTTGCCTATCCCTGACCCTACATCCTTGGACCGGGGCTACCATCGCCCGGCCCGGCTACCTTCCTGCGTCACACCTGTTAATACGCTTGCCTCCCGGGATCAGGTCCCAGCACCAGCCCAACCATCACACCACAAGTGGCGCAACAAGAAAGACCGGCGGTGGTTAGTATCCCCCGTTCAACATGGGCGGTTTTTCGCCGGTACGGGAATATCAACCCGTTGTCCATCGACTACGCCTGTCGGCCTCGCCTTAGGTCCCGACTTACCCAGGGCAGATTAGCTTGACCCTGGAACCCTTGATCATTCGGCGGACGGGTTTCTCACCCGTCTTTCGCTACTCATGCCTGCATTCTCACTCGTGTAGGCTCCACCGCTGGTTTACACCGCGACTTCACCGCCCACACGACGCTCCCCTACCCATCCACACCCCTGAACCACGAAGGCTAGGGTAATGCGTGAATGCCACAACTTCGGCGGTGTACTTGAGCCCCGCTACATTGTCGGCGCGGAATCACTTGACCAGTGAGCTATTACGCACTCTTTCAAGGATGGCTGCTTCTAAGCCAACCTCCTGGTTGTCTAAGCAACTCCACATCCTTTCCCACTTAGCACACGCTTAGGGGCCTTAGTTGGTGGTCTGGGCTGTTTCCCTCTCGACTATGAAGCTTATCCCCCACAGTCTCACTGCTGCGCTCTGACTTACCGGCATTCGGAGTTTGGCTGACGTCAGTAACCTTGTAGGGCCCATCGGCCATCCAGTAGCTCTACCTCCGGCAAGAAACACGCAACGCTGCACCTAAATGCATTTCGGGGAGAACCAGCTATCACGGAGTTTGATTGGCCTTTCACCCCTACCCACAGCTCATCCCCTCCATTTTCAACTGAAGTGGGTTCGGTCCTCCACGACGTCTTACCGTCGCTTCAACCTGGCCATGGGTAGATCACTCCGCTTCGGGTCTAGATCACGCCACTGAACACGCCCTGTTCAGACTCGCTTTCGCTACGGCTTCCCCACACGGGTTAACCTCGCGACGTAACACTAACTCGCAGGCTCATTCTTCAAAAGGCACGCCATCACACCCATACAACCCCGAAGGGCTGCAGATGCTCTGACGGATTGTAAGCACACGGTTTCAGGTACTGTTTCACTCCCCTCCCGGGGTACTTTTCACCTTTCCCTCACGGTACTGGTCCGCTATCGGTCATTAGGAAGTATTTAGGCTTATCAGGTGGTCCTGACAGATTCACACGGGATTTCTCGGGCCCCGTGCTACTTGGGATCCTCTCCAAAGGCGGTGCCACACATTACGGTTACGGGACTCACACCCTCTCTGGCCGGCCTTTCAAGACCGTTCACCTATACGCACACCCACACCCCACCGGTCCGGCAGAACCAGCACGGAAAGTCCCACAACCCCGCCCACGCAACGCCCGCCGGCTATCACACATGGAACGGTTTAGCCTCATCCGCGTTCGCTCGCCACTACTAACGGAATCACTCTTGTTTTCTCTTCCTGCGGGTACTGAGATGTTTCACTTCCCCGCGTTCCCCCCACGCACCCTATGAATTCAGGCACGGGTCACACAATCACCTTGCAGCGTTGTGCGGGGTTTCCCCATTCGGACATCCTGGGATCACCGCTCGGTTATCAACTCCCCCAGGCTTATCGCAGATTCCTACGTCCTTCTTCGGCTCCTAATGCCAAGGCATCCACCGTGCGCCCTTAAAAACTTGACCACACAAAACCACAACCCAAACAGGCTGCGGCTGATGCACTCAATCAATTCGAGAGAACCACGACCACAAAAGGGCCAGGTTCATTCATCAAAGAAATTGCTAGAACACACAACCCACACCCCCAAAAGAGTGCAGGACCATGTGTCCAGATGCTCGCGTCCACTATGTAGTTCTCAAACAACAACCCCGTCAACCACACCCACCCCACACAAACACGAGGGGGTGCCGGCCGCAGGAACAACAAGAAACACCAAGGATTCCCTGCATTGCTGCAAAAAGGCCCTGTTGCCTCAGGACCCAACAGTGCGCCAAACACAACCCGGCAACCAACACCCCGGACCGCTTTCCCAACAACCCCCCACACACAAAAGTGCGAAAAGAGGGCCGCCGTACTCACGCCAGGACACCACCACCAACAGGCCATGCCAAAAAACTTGATTTGCTGATATTCCACCCATGAGCACCCACCGCAGAACAGACGCCTGCGCAATGGGCAACACTGACAACCCCGGAACCCGCCCATGCAGGCAGACCCGGACGCCGTTAGCAGCTCCTTAGAAAGGAGGTGATCCAGCCGCACCTTCCGGTACGGCTACCTTGTTACGACTTAGTCCCAATCGCCGGTCCCACCTTCGACGGCTCCCCCCACAAGGGTTAGGCCACCGGCTTCGGGTGTTACCAACTTTCGTGACTTGACGGGCGGTGTGTACAAGGCCCGGGAACGTATTCACCGCAGCGTTGCTGATCTGCGATTACTAGCGACTCCGACTTCATGGGGTCGAGTTGCAGACCCCAATCCGAACTGAGACCGGCTTTTTGGGATTAGCTCCACCTCACAGTATCGCAACCCTTTGTACCGGCCATTGTAGCATGCGTGAAGCCCAAGACATAAGGGGCATGATGATTTGACGTCGTCCCCACCTTCCTCCGAGTTGACCCCGGCAGTCTCCTATGAGTCCCCGGCCGAACCGCTGGCAACATAGAACGAGGGTTGCGCTCGTTGCGGGACTTAACCCAACATCTCACGACACGAGCTGACGACAACCATGCACCACCTGTAAACCGGCCGCAAGCGGGGCACCTGTTTCCAGGTCTTTCCGGTCCATGTCAAGCCTTGGTAAGGTTCTTCGCGTTGCATCGAATTAATCCGCATGCTCCGCCGCTTGTGCGGGCCCCCGTCAATTCCTTTGAGTTTTAGCCTTGCGGCCGTACTCCCCAGGCGGGGCACTTAATGCGTTAGCTACGGCGCGGAAAACGTGGAATGTCCCCCACACCTAGTGCCCAACGTTTACGGCATGGACTACCAGGGTATCTAATCCTGTTCGCTCCCCATGCTTTCGCTCCTCAGCGTCAGTTACAGCCCAGAGACCTGCCTTCGCCATCGGTGTTCCTCCTGATATCTGCGCATTTCACCGCTACACCAGGAATTCCAGTCTCCCCTACTGCACTCTAGTCTGCCCGTACCCACTGCAGAACCGGAGTTGAGCCCCGGTCTTTCACAGCAGACGCGACAAACCGCCTACGAGCTCTTTACGCCCAATAATTCCGGATAACGCTTGCGCCCTACGTATTACCGCGGCTGCTGGCACGTAGTTAGCCGGCGCTTCTTCTGCAAGTACCGTCACCCCCAAAGAGGGCTTCTTCCCTACTGAAAGAGGTTTACAACCCGAAGGCCGTCATCCCTCACGCGGCGTCGCTGCATCAGGCTTTCGCCCATTGTGCAATATTCCCCACTGCTGCCTCCCGTAGGAGTCTGGGCCGTGTCTCAGTCCCAGTGTGGCCGGTCACCCTCTCAGGCCGGCTACCCGTCGTCGCCTTGGTAGGCCATTACCCCACCAACAAGCTGATAGGCCGCGAGTCCATCCAAAACCACAAAAAGCTTTCCACCCCCCACCATGCGATGAGGAGTCATATCCGGTATTAGACCCAGTTTCCCAGGCTTATCCCAGAGTCAAGGGCAGGTTACTCACGTGTTACTCACCCGTTCGCCACTAATCCCCGGCGCAAGCACCGGATCATCGTTCGACTTGCATGTGTTAAGCACGCCGCCAGCGTTCATCCTGAGCCAGGATCAAACTCTCCGTTCAAAAACAAAAAACGAAACACAACCACCCCCACCGGAAATCACGGCAAGAAGCAGCTGCAAATCTGAAACCAGCTGAAAACCAAACCACCACACACGGGGGTGCGCAATGGCCCGGCAAAAATTCAACCAATCAAAAAACAATCGGTATCAACAAACTTGGCACACTATTGAGTTCTCAAACAACAGACCCTCCAAAACATCACCCCGAAGCCACACCACACACAGCAGCGCAACCCAACCAGGGCCATTGGAAAAGAAGAGTTATTTTTGACCGCCTGCCCGAACCGTACACACCTTCCGGCTTTCCGTTTCGCTCCCGGCGACTCAGAAAACAATACACGCCCCCAACCCCCAACGCAAATCCACCCCCAAACAGCCAAACGAGGGCTGAAATCACCCCCTGGTACTACGGGCTGTCGCGGCCATTTGGCTCTGCGGGATGGCGCGCAGCGATGTTCCCGTTGCCGGCAGACCAACTGGCGAGGAAGTCGAGTTGGTCCTGGGCGTGGCTGCCCGGCTCGGCTGAGTAGGCGATCAGTATCAGCCCTTCGCCAGGGAGTTCCAGCGCGTCTCCGGTAAGTTCAATCTCTCCGACGAGGGGGTTGCGCATGGTCTTGCGGGCGGTACGGTGAAAGCGGACATTATGGCGCGCCCACCGGGTGGAGAATTCAGTGCTGCCCGCAGCCAGGTCGCCGATAAGGCTGTTGAGCGCGCGGTCGCGGGGGTTCCTGCCGGATTCGGCGCGCATGGCCGACGCAAAGTCATCGGCGAGAGTATCCCAGTCCACAAAGAAGTCCTTGGACCGCGGGTCCAGGAACATGAACCGTGCAAGGTTCACAGGAAGCATCCCGGGGCTGAGGATCCCGGTGTAGAGGGCGAAGCATAGGTTGTTGGCAGCGAGCACGTCGGTGCGGGCGTTCCGGACGTAAGCCGGTGTCCCGGTCATTCCGGCGAGGACTCTTTCGATGCTGGGGCGAACCTCCGCCCGTGCCCGCCGTGGTCCGGACACGCGGTCTGGCGCGGCGGCCTTGGCCAGATCGAACAGGTGGGCGCGTTCTGCCTCGTCGAGCTGTAGTGCCCGGGCGAGGGAGTCAAGAACGGAGTCCGACACTCCCCGGAGGTTGCCGCGTTCGAGCCGGGCGTAGTACTCGCTACTGACGCCGGTGAGCATGGCGACTTCCTCGCGTTTGAGCCCGGAAACCCTTCGGGTTCCTCCATAGTCGGGCAGCCCTGCCTGGGTCGGGGTGATGCGGGACCTGCGGCTCATGAGGAACTCGCGGACGTCGTTGGTGGTGTCCATGGCTTCTAGGCTACGGCGGGGCGTGATGGTCTAACAGGAACTGCCAGTACACCGCACAACAGACACTCCCGCGCGAATGAGGGGGCTGGTTTTCTTGAATCAGACCGTCCCCCCTCATCGAAAGGACACCATGTCCGTGTCTACCGACAACCGCCCGGCAGTGGATGCCCGGCCCAGGGCCTCCCTGGCCGTGGCGATGCTCGGGTTCTTCGTTGTCGCCCTAGATGCCCAAATCGTCAACGTCGCACTGCCCGCGATTCGCAACGACCTCGGCGGGGGCCTGTCAGGTCTGCAATGGGTCGTGACCGGTTACACCCTGATGTTTTCCGCCCTCCAACTGTTCGCCGGAACATTCTCTGACAGGGCCGGCGCGCGACGCGCCTACGTGATAGGCATGATCGTCTTCGTGGTTGCTTCCGCTGCCTGCGCGTCAAGCCCTTCGCTCCCGGTACTTGTCGGAGCCCGCATTCTGCAGGGCATTGGCGGGGCGATGATCACCCCGGCGTCCCTGGCCCTGATCCGGGAAGCACACCACGACGCCGCAGCCCGCGGCCGCGCCATCGTGTACTGGGGGCTGGGCGGTTCCGTGGCCGCTGCAGCAGGTCCGGTACTGGGCGGGACACTCACGCAGCTCGACTGGCGGCTGATCTTCTTCGTAAACCTGCCCGTCGGAGCCGTCGCCCTGGGAGTCCTCTCGCGCGTCGCAGTATCGCCCCGCCGGCCGGCACCCTTCGACTGGGCCGGACAGATCAGTGCCGTCGTCGGGCTCGCAGCCGTGACCTATGGCATCATCGAAGGCGCCGAGTCCGGGTATGGAAGTACTGCCATTGTTCTCATGTTCGCCCTCGCCGTCGTGTCCCTTGCCGTTTTCGTCATCGCGCAGACCCGGGGGCAGCATCCGATGATTCCGCTGGACCTGTTCCGCCCCCGCGCCGTGTCCACCGCACTGATCATCGCGGTGGTCACGATGGCCGGTTTCTACGGACTCGTGTTCGTTCAAAGCCTCTACTTCCAGCAGGAACGCGGGGCGTCCGCCCTGGAAACCGGGCTGCTGTTCCTCCCGATGACGGCCCTTGTCGCCATCCTGAACCCTTGGGTTGGCCGTCTCATGACCAGGTACGGGCATGTGGCCATGATCGCCGCCGGCCAAGTGATCATGGCCGCAGGCCTGATCGGACTGTGCCTGCTGCCAGCGGACGCTCCGGTGCTGCTGGTAGCAGCGCTCATGGTCCCGGTCGGGGTCGGCGGGTCCTTCACCGTCCCGTCCATCATTTCCCAGGTCATGGACAACTTCCCTGCCGAACGGGCCGGCACCGCCAGCGGAGTGGCCAACACCGCCCGGCAAGTTGGCGGCTCCCTCGGCGTGGCCATCTTCGGCGCGGTACTCGCCAGCGGCGGGTTCATCACCGGGTTGCGCGCCAGCCTCGGCGCAACCGCGGTGGTCCTCATCGTCCTCGTCACGGCATCCCTGGCATTGCAGCGGCGGCGGCACACAACCGCCTAACAGACCCAACCAGAAGGAAAGGAACAGGCATGCGCCTCGCAGTTCCCGGACCCACGACCAAGGGCCCGGCCGAAAAGTTCACCGGCAACGTATACCTCAACCCACTGCACTCAGCTGCGAGCCCCTCCCGGCTAGGGTTCGCGATGGTCCAGTTCGCCCCCGGCGCCCGGACCCACTGGCACTCCCACCCGCTGGGCCAAACACTGCACTGCACCGGCGGAACAGGACTCGTGACCACCAGGGACGGCAAAGTCATCCTCATGCGCGCCGGAGACACCGTGCATACCCCTCCCGGAGAAGAACACTGGCACGGCGCGACTTCGGAATCCCTGATGTGCCACTTGGCCCTGGTCGAACACGACGACGGCCATACGGCAACGTGGCTCGAACCCGTCAGTGACCAGGACTACCAAGCCGCACACTCCAAAACCCACCCACAACCCACAGCAGAACAACGCTAAGGAAAACCATGAAAAACGTCACCCTCAACAACGGCGTCGAAATGCCGATCCTCGGCTTCGGTGTCTTCCAGATCCCCGAAGAAGAAACCCAGGCCGCCGTCGAAGCAGCCCTCGCCACCGGCTACCGGCACCTCGACACCGCCGCGTCCTACGGCAACGAAGAAGCCGTCGGCGCCGCGATCAAAGCCAGCGGCATCAACCGCGACGAACTGTTCATCACCACCAAGCTCTGGATCCAGCACGCCCCGACCGGCAACGTCTACAACGACACCAAGGAGTCCTTCCAGAACTCCCTGAACCGGCTCGGACTGGACTACCTCGACCTCTACCTGATCCACCAGCCGCTCGGTGACTATTACAGCGAATGGCGCGCCATGCAGGACCTGAACAGGGAAGGCCTTTCCCGGGCCATCGGCGTCTCAAATTTCCACCCGGACCGACTTGTGGACCTCATCGGCCACAATGAGATCGTCCCGGCCGTGAACCAGATCGAAACCCACCCGTTCCACCAGCGTGCCTCCGACCAGGAACTCATGCGCGAACGCGGCGTGCAGATCGAATCCTGGGGGCCGTTCGCCGAAGGCAGGAACAACCTGTTTACCGACCCGGTCCTTAGCGTCATCGCCGACGAACAGGACAAGTCCGTCGCCCAGGTCGTGCTCCGTTGGCTCATCCAGCGCGACGTCGTCGTGATCCCCAAGTCAGTCCGGCCCGAGCGCATGGCCCAGAACCTTGACGTCTTCGACTTCACCCTCACCGAAGAGCAGATGAATCAAATCGCGACACTGGACACCGGCGCCAGCCTCTTCTTCGACCACCGCGACCCCGCCATGGTCAGCTGGCTTGGCAACCGCCGCTACAGCTGAGCACCGCAGGAACCACAGCCTCGGCGCCCGCCCCGTGAGCGGCCTGGGCAACGCAACACTGCACAACAACTCCCTTAGGAAGGACAACCCATGACCGCCCCGCAACAGACCAGGGCCCAACAACTCATCGGCGACTTCGCCCCCAAGCTCGTCGAACTGACAGACGACGTTCTCTTCGGCGACATCTGGGAACGGGCAGAACTCTCCCCCCGCGACCGCAGCCTCGTAACGGTGGCCAGCTTGGTCACCAACAGCAGCACTGACCAGCTCCGTGGACACCTCGCCCGCGCACGAGCCAACGGCTTGACCGAGGCTGAACTCAAAGAAGCGATCGTCCACCTGGCTTTTTACGCCGGATGGCCAAAAGCCATGTCAGCAATCACGGTTGCCAGGGAAGTTTTCGCAGGACCCTGACTGGAGGGTAGCCCGTCCGGGTGGTTAAACGATGAAAGCCCCGTCTGTTGGCGGGGCTTTCGTGGTGTTTTGGTGGCTCTTCGTGGTTGGTGGGGATTGAGTTCGGTCGTTGAAGACAAAGGGGCCCGTGGCCCTGTTGGGATGAGTGTGTCTAAGCATTCAACCTGGAACAGGACCACGAGCCTAATGGGAGTGTACCGGCTGGCTCTATCGGGACAGACTGGTATCCGAGCCGCTGGTAGGTGAGCACTATACGAGCCTGGACGCTTTCCGCAAGAGTCCTATATCAAGATCGTGCCCCTACCGGTGAGCGAGGAGGGCGAAAGCGCTGGTGGGATGTCGTGCCGGTCGAGCACTGATCCATTAGGTCGCAGCTGGTTCCTTCTCCAAGGCGGCTCGGGGACAGTGGGACGCCATTGAAAGGATAGGTGCGCATGCTATTCGTCGGTGATGACTGGGCCGAGGACCACCATGATGTTGCTCTAATCAATGAAGAAGGCCGGCTGCTGGTCCGCCGCCGGCTACCAGAAGGTGTGCAGGGAATCGAAGCTCTGCATGGACTGATCGCCGATCATCTGGACGAGCAGGATGGGTGCGACCAGGTAGTGGTGGGCATTGAAACGGACCGGGGTCCGTGGGTTGCTGCACTGCTAGCGGCCAATTACACCGTCTTTGGAGGGTGTTTCATTGAGTGTGTAAGGGTCCGGTCTCTAACTAGGGTGTGACCTGCGGTTTCACCCCTGAAAGGACGGGCCCTCTTGGCCGAAATCAGTATGACCACTAACCCCCTTGAAGGCGTTTTGAGCGCCGATCAGATCGACGCGCTCGTCACGGCTGCGGAGGACCTCGGAGAGGGCCGCAACGGTGTTGAGGAACTCCTTGCCCGGATGACCCGCGCGGTCCTGGAACGGGCCCTGGAAACGGAGATGAGCGACCACCTCGGCTACGAGTCCGGGGACCCCGCAGGGCAGGGCACGGGCAACTCCCGCAACGGCAAGACAACCAAGAGCGTTCAGACCCTCCAGGGGCCTGTGCAGGTCACAGTGCCACGGGACCGGAACAGCTCCTTCGAACCGGTCATCGTGCCCAAGCGGGCCCGCCGGTTGGGCAAGGTCGAGGACATGATCCTGTCACTCTACGCCCGCGGGATGAGCACCCGGGATATCGGTTCCCACCTCGATGAAATCTACGGGACCAAGGTCTCCGCCGCGACGATTTCGAGGGTGACGGACGTGATTGCCGATGAGGTCGCCCAGTGGCAGAACCGGCCGCTGGAGTCCGTGTATCCGATCGTCTACATCGACGCGATCTGGCTGAAAATCCGGGACGGCGGCGTGGTGGTGAACAAGGCCTGCCACGTGGCCGTGGGCGTTGACGTGGAGGGCCGCAAGCAGGTCCTGGGCCTGTGGCTGGGCACCAGCGAAGGGGCGAAGTTCTGGGCCAACGTGCTCACCGAAATCCGCAACCGCGGAGCCGCCGACATCCTGATCCTGTGCTGTGACGGGCTCACCGGGCTGCCGGCAGCGGTGAACAGCATCTACCCCCAGACCGTCGTGCAGACCTGCGTCGTGCACCTGCTGCGCTCGGCCATGAAATACGCCTCCTACGGCGCCCGCAAAGCCATGGCCCGGGACATGCGCCCGATCTACACCGCACCGACCGTGCAGGCGGCCGAACTGGCAATGGAGGCCTTCGCGGAAACCTGGCAGGCCACGGCTCCCGGGGCGGTGCTGGCCTGGCGGAACGCCTGGGAAGACTTCACCCCGTTCCTGGCCTTCACCCCGGAGATCCGCAAAGCCATCTACACCACGAACCAGATCGAATCGATCAACTACCAGCTGCGGAAGATCACCAAAACGCGGGGCTCATTTCCTTCCGACGAGGCCGCGATCAAGCTGGTCTACCTCGGGATCAGAAACATCGAAACGACCCGCGGCGGTGAACTCGGAACCGGCACCCAAGGCTGGCACCAGGCACTGAACGCTTTCGCCGTTCAATTCCCCAACCGACTTCCGATCTGACCACCCGGCAGACCGGACAACCGACCGGTCCCTTACACAGAAAACTTGACACCCCCCCTGGCCGTGCAGGTCGTCGCGATAGACCCCTCCGCGGCGTTCCGCAAAGCGTTGAGGATGTGGCTGCCCCGCACCGCTGTCGCAGTCGATCACTTCCATTTGACCTCGCTGGCCAACCAGGCGATGACCGAGACCCGGCAGAACCTCTCCCAACAGGTCAAGGGCCGCCGCGGCCGGGCCATCGACAAGGCCTGGGCCCACCGCATGCTGCTACTGCGCGGCGGGGACACCCTCAGCTGCAGGGCCGCCCGCCGACTCGAAGAAGTGTTCGCCGTCGACGATCCGAGTGGCGCCCTCCAGGCCGTCTGGCAGGTCAAAGAACAGCTCCGGGTTCTGCTCCGCACCGGCTCCCTGGAAGACGCCGCGGCAGCGAAAACAAAGCTCGAAGAACTCGTGAAGGCAGCAGCCAGACCGGAGTCGAACAGGCTCTACCGCACTGTCTGCAGGTGGTGGAATGAGATCGAGGTGCTCATCATCACCGGCGCCACCACCGGCAAGGTCGAAGCCAACAACACCGCGATAAAAAACATCAAGCGCACCGCCCGCGGCTACCGCAACGCCGCCAACTACAAATCGGTTATTCTCTTGAGAAGTGCCGTCCGGACGGCGGCATGACGCTAATTCCAGGAATTCATTTCCCCATGAAGCGCGAAGAGCCCCCAAAAGTCACGCACTAAGGAAATGAGCCAAGTCAGGTTAAACGTTGAAAGCCCCGTCTGTTGGCGGGGCTTTCGTGGTGTTTTGGTGGTTGATGTGGGAGACCCCCCGACCCGTGTGGGTTGGGGGGTCTCGACCTAATGGTTGTCCGGCGGTGTCCTACTCTCCCACACCCTCCCGGGTGCAGTACCATCGGCGCTGTGGGTCTTAGCTTCCGGGTTCGGAATGGGACCGGGCGTTTCCCCCACGCTATGACCGCCGTAACCTTGTTACCCGTCCCCCTGTGTGGGGGTGGGAAGTGTGTGTGGTTACAACTGTGGTGCTTGTTTAGTTGTGTTGTTGTGTTGTTGTTCCCGGGTTGTTGGTTGGGAACCACATAGTGGACGCGTGCAGTGTGTTGTGTGTGGTGTAAGTTGTTGGCCTATTAGTACCGGTCAGCTTCACGAGTCTTTAGTCCTCGCTTCCACATCCGGCCTATCAACCCAGTGGTCTGGCTGGGGGCCTCTCACACATAATGTGTTTGGAAATCTCATCTTGAAGCGAGCTTCCCGCTTAGATGCTTTCAGCGGTTATCCCATCCGAACGTAGCTAATCAGCGGTGCACTTGGCAGTACAACTGACACACCAGAGGTTCGTCCGTCCCGGTCCTCTCGTACTAAGGACAGCCCTTCTCAAATTTCCTGCGCGCGCAGCGGATAGGGACCGAACTGTCTCACGACGTTCTAAACCCAGCTCGCGTACCGCTTTAATGGGCGAACAGCCCAACCCTTGGGACCTACTCCAGCCCCAGGATGCGACGAGCCGACATCGAGGTGCCAAACCATGCCGTCGATATGGACTCTTGGGCAAGATCAGCCTGTTATCCCCGAGGTACCTTTTATCCGTTGAGCGACGGCCATTCCACAATGTACCGCCGGATCACTAGTCCCGACTTTCGTCCCTGCTTGAGATGTCTCTCTCACAGTCAAGCTCCCTTGTGCACTTACACTCGACACCTGATTGCCAACCAGGCTGAGGGAACCTTTGGGCGCCTCCGTTACTTTTTAGGAGGCAACCGCCCCAGTTAAACTACCCATCAGGCACTGTCCCTGACCCGGATCACGGGCCGAAGTTAGATGTCCAAAGTGACCAGAGTGGTATTTCAACGATGACTCCACCCGAACTGGCGTCCGGGTTTCAACGTCTCCCACCTATCCTACACAAGCCACTCCGAACACCAATACCAAACTATAGTAAAGGTCTCGGGGTCTTTCCGTCCTGCTGCGCGTAACGAGCATCTTTACTCGTACTGCAATTTCGCCGAGTTTATGGTTGAGACAGCGGGGAAGTCGTTACTCCATTCGTGCAGGTCGGAACTTACCCGACAAGGAATTTCGCTACCTTAGGATGGTTATAGTTACCACCGCCGTTTACTGGGGCTTAAATTCCCAGCTTCGCCCGCAAGGGGCTAACCGGTCCTCTTAACCTTCCAGCACCGGGCAGGAGTCAGTCCGTATACATCGTCTTGCGACTTCGCACGGACCTGTGTTTTTAGTAAACAGTCGCTTCCCCCTGGTCTCTGCGGCCCACACCCGCTCCACAAAGCAAGTCTGTATCACGGGGCAGGCCCCCCTTCTCCCGAAGTTACGGGGGCATTTTGCCGAGTTCCTTAACCATAATTCTCTCGATCGCCTTGGTATTCTCTACCTGATCACCTGTGTCGGTTTGGGGTACGGGCGGCTAAAACCTCGCGTCGATGCTTTTCTAGGCAGCATAGGATCACCGGATCCCCCCATGCGGGGGTCCCATCAGATCTCAGGATCGTGCTCGAAACACACAGGAACGGATTTGCCTATCCCTGACCCTACATCCTTGGACCGGGGCTACCATCGCCCGGCCCGGCTACCTTCCTGCGTCACACCTGTTAATACGCTTGCCTCCCGGGATCAGGTCCCAGCACCAGCCCAACCATCACACCACAAGTGGCGCAACAAGAAAGACCGGCGGTGGTTAGTATCCCCCGTTCAACATGGGCGGTTTTTCGCCGGTACGGGAATATCAACCCGTTGTCCATCGACTACGCCTGTCGGCCTCGCCTTAGGTCCCGACTTACCCAGGGCAGATTAGCTTGACCCTGGAACCCTTGATCATTCGGCGGACGGGTTTCTCACCCGTCTTTCGCTACTCATGCCTGCATTCTCACTCGTGTAGGCTCCACCGCTGGTTTACACCGCGACTTCACCGCCCACACGACGCTCCCCTACCCATCCACACCCCTGAACCACGAAGGCTAGGGTAATGCGTGAATGCCACAACTTCGGCGGTGTACTTGAGCCCCGCTACATTGTCGGCGCGGAATCACTTGACCAGTGAGCTATTACGCACTCTTTCAAGGATGGCTGCTTCTAAGCCAACCTCCTGGTTGTCTAAGCAACTCCACATCCTTTCCCACTTAGCACACGCTTAGGGGCCTTAGTTGGTGGTCTGGGCTGTTTCCCTCTCGACTATGAAGCTTATCCCCCACAGTCTCACTGCTGCGCTCTGACTTACCGGCATTCGGAGTTTGGCTGACGTCAGTAACCTTGTAGGGCCCATCGGCCATCCAGTAGCTCTACCTCCGGCAAGAAACACGCAACGCTGCACCTAAATGCATTTCGGGGAGAACCAGCTATCACGGAGTTTGATTGGCCTTTCACCCCTACCCACAGCTCATCCCCTCCATTTTCAACTGAAGTGGGTTCGGTCCTCCACGACGTCTTACCGTCGCTTCAACCTGGCCATGGGTAGATCACTCCGCTTCGGGTCTAGATCACGCCACTGAACACGCCCTGTTCAGACTCGCTTTCGCTACGGCTTCCCCACACGGGTTAACCTCGCGACGTAACACTAACTCGCAGGCTCATTCTTCAAAAGGCACGCCATCACACCCATACAACCCCGAAGGGCTGCAGATGCTCTGACGGATTGTAAGCACACGGTTTCAGGTACTGTTTCACTCCCCTCCCGGGGTACTTTTCACCTTTCCCTCACGGTACTGGTCCGCTATCGGTCATTAGGAAGTATTTAGGCTTATCAGGTGGTCCTGACAGATTCACACGGGATTTCTCGGGCCCCGTGCTACTTGGGATCCTCTCCAAAGGCGGTGCCACACATTACGGTTACGGGACTCACACCCTCTCTGGCCGGCCTTTCAAGACCGTTCACCTATACGCACACCCACACCCCACCGGTCCGGCAGAACCAGCACGGAAAGTCCCACAACCCCGCCCACGCAACGCCCGCCGGCTATCACACATGGAACGGTTTAGCCTCATCCGCGTTCGCTCGCCACTACTAACGGAATCACTCTTGTTTTCTCTTCCTGCGGGTACTGAGATGTTTCACTTCCCCGCGTTCCCCCCACGCACCCTATGAATTCAGGCACGGGTCACACAATCACCTTGCAGCGTTGTGCGGGGTTTCCCCATTCGGACATCCTGGGATCACCGCTCGGTTATCAACTCCCCCAGGCTTATCGCAGATTCCTACGTCCTTCTTCGGCTCCTAATGCCAAGGCATCCACCGTGCGCCCTTAAAAACTTGACCACACAAAACCACAACCCAAACAGGCTGCGGCTGATGCACTCAATCAATTCGAGAGAACCACGACCACAAAAGGGCCAGGTTCATTCATCAAAGAAATTGCTAGAACACACAACCCACACCCCCAAAAGAGTGCAGGACCATGTGTCCAGATGCTCGCGTCCACTATGTAGTTCTCAAACAACAACCCCGTCAACCACACCCACCCCACACAAACACGAGGGGGTGCCGGCCGCAGGAACAACAAGAAACACCAAGGATTCCCTGCATTGCTGCAAAAAGGCCCTGTTGCCTCAGGACCCAACAGTGCGCCAAACACAACCCGGCAACCAACACCCCGGACCGCTTTCCCAACAACCCCCCACACACAAAAGTGCGAAAAGAGGGCCGCCGTACTCACGCCAGGACACCACCACCAACAGGCCATGCCAAAAAACTTGATTTGCTGATATTCCACCCATGAGCACCCACCGCAGAACAGACGCCTGCGCAATGGGCAACACTGACAACCCCGGAACCCGCCCATGCAGGCAGACCCGGACGCCGTTAGCAGCTCCTTAGAAAGGAGGTGATCCAGCCGCACCTTCCGGTACGGCTACCTTGTTACGACTTAGTCCCAATCGCCGGTCCCACCTTCGACGGCTCCCCCCACAAGGGTTAGGCCACCGGCTTCGGGTGTTACCAACTTTCGTGACTTGACGGGCGGTGTGTACAAGGCCCGGGAACGTATTCACCGCAGCGTTGCTGATCTGCGATTACTAGCGACTCCGACTTCATGGGGTCGAGTTGCAGACCCCAATCCGAACTGAGACCGGCTTTTTGGGATTAGCTCCACCTCACAGTATCGCAACCCTTTGTACCGGCCATTGTAGCATGCGTGAAGCCCAAGACATAAGGGGCATGATGATTTGACGTCGTCCCCACCTTCCTCCGAGTTGACCCCGGCAGTCTCCTATGAGTCCCCGGCCGAACCGCTGGCAACATAGAACGAGGGTTGCGCTCGTTGCGGGACTTAACCCAACATCTCACGACACGAGCTGACGACAACCATGCACCACCTGTAAACCGGCCGCAAGCGGGGCACCTGTTTCCAGGTCTTTCCGGTCCATGTCAAGCCTTGGTAAGGTTCTTCGCGTTGCATCGAATTAATCCGCATGCTCCGCCGCTTGTGCGGGCCCCCGTCAATTCCTTTGAGTTTTAGCCTTGCGGCCGTACTCCCCAGGCGGGGCACTTAATGCGTTAGCTACGGCGCGGAAAACGTGGAATGTCCCCCACACCTAGTGCCCAACGTTTACGGCATGGACTACCAGGGTATCTAATCCTGTTCGCTCCCCATGCTTTCGCTCCTCAGCGTCAGTTACAGCCCAGAGACCTGCCTTCGCCATCGGTGTTCCTCCTGATATCTGCGCATTTCACCGCTACACCAGGAATTCCAGTCTCCCCTACTGCACTCTAGTCTGCCCGTACCCACTGCAGAACCGGAGTTGAGCCCCGGTCTTTCACAGCAGACGCGACAAACCGCCTACGAGCTCTTTACGCCCAATAATTCCGGATAACGCTTGCGCCCTACGTATTACCGCGGCTGCTGGCACGTAGTTAGCCGGCGCTTCTTCTGCAAGTACCGTCACCCCCAAAGAGGGCTTCTTCCCTACTGAAAGAGGTTTACAACCCGAAGGCCGTCATCCCTCACGCGGCGTCGCTGCATCAGGCTTTCGCCCATTGTGCAATATTCCCCACTGCTGCCTCCCGTAGGAGTCTGGGCCGTGTCTCAGTCCCAGTGTGGCCGGTCACCCTCTCAGGCCGGCTACCCGTCGTCGCCTTGGTAGGCCATTACCCCACCAACAAGCTGATAGGCCGCGAGTCCATCCAAAACCACAAAAAGCTTTCCACCCCCCACCATGCGATGAGGAGTCATATCCGGTATTAGACCCAGTTTCCCAGGCTTATCCCAGAGTCAAGGGCAGGTTACTCACGTGTTACTCACCCGTTCGCCACTAATCCCCGGCGCAAGCACCGGATCATCGTTCGACTTGCATGTGTTAAGCACGCCGCCAGCGTTCATCCTGAGCCAGGATCAAACTCTCCGTTCAAAAACAAAAAACGAAACACAACCACCCCCACCGGAAATCACGGCAAGAAGCAGCTGCAAATCTGAAACCAGCTGAAAACCAAACCACCACACACGGGGGTGCGCAATGGCCCGGCAAAAATTCAACCAATCAAAAAACAATCGGTATCAACAAACTTGGCACACTATTGAGTTCTCAAACAACAGGTCACTAATCCAAAGCAGTACCACCACCAACCACAACGGCCAGCAGATCGCTCCGGAGCAACTTTTCAAACTTACCCGAACCAGCCACACAAAGCAAACCAGCCCGGAACCCCCCACCAGCACCAACAGCGCACCAAAGCACCACCGGAAACCGGCCATTTGAAAGGGAGAAAGTCACCGTCAAACCCGCATCAGCGGCGGCAACTCGAATAACTTTACACACCCCCAACCCCCGAAACAAATTCACAAGCCGTGAAGCCCGTCACACGAGAAAGTCCCTCGAATTGTGAAATCAATGCAGCTTGGACCGCAATTGGAAAAACCGGGAACTGCACGTGGGAGCCCCAGCAGGAATTCCAGACTTTCGCACGCTGGCAAGAGTCGACGGGAAGTGATAGAGCAACGCCGGGAAACCAACGGGAAGTGATAGAGCAACGCCGGAAAGGGGGCGGGATGTGGCAGAGCAACCCCGGGAAACCAACGGGAAGTGATAGAGCAACCTCGGGAAACCAACGGGATGTGGCAGAGCAACGCCGGGAAGGGGGCGGGAGGTGATAGAGGAACGGGAGGGGCATGCGGAAGGCCGGCAACCTTGTCGGCTGCCGGCCTTCGCGGGACTTGATAGAAGGTCCTTGGTCAGTGGCCTCCGTGGGCTGCCGAGCCTTCGGTCCGGCGCATCATGGCACCCAGCACAACTGCGGCCAGGGCGATGACGGTGGCTACCAGGAATGCCGACTGCATACCGGCAACCAGTCCGGACGATGCAGACACCACGGCAAAGACGGACACCAGCAGCGCGGTTCCCGCAGCGCCTGATACCTGCTGCGCCGTGCTCATGATGGCCGACCCGTGGGAGTACAGGTGCGGCGGCAGCGGGTTCAGGCCCGTTGTGAACGCCGGGGTGAAGAGCAGCGCGAGGCCAAGGCTCAGCAGCACATGCAATGCGATGACCCAACCGAGCGCACTTGCCTCGTCCAGGCGGGAGAACTGCCACAGTGTCAGGACCATCAGGATGGAGCCGGACAGCGTGAGCGGCAGCGGGCCGACTTTGTCGAAGATCCGGCCAATGACGGGACCCAGCAGCCCCATGGCCAGCCCGCCCGGAAGCAGGGCCAAACCGGTTTGCATCGGTTCCAGGTGCAGGGTGTTCTGCAGGTAGAGCGGCAGCAGGATCACGCCGCCGAACAGTGCCATCATCGCCACGACCATGAGCAGCGTGGACACAGTGAACATCCGGAAGTTGAACGCACGGAGGTCCAGCAGCGGTGAATCGGAGCGCTGGAGCCGCAGTTGGCGGAACACGAACAGTGCCAGGGCGAGTACGCCCACAACCAATGCGATCACAGGGACGATTCCCGCCTCGGCGCCACCGATCTGGCTCAGGCCGTAAACCAAGCCACCGAAGGCAGGCACTGTCAGGATCACCGATGCGACATCCAGGGTGGTCTTGCCCCGCTCCCCTACGTTGGTGAGGAACTTGGCGCCGATCGCGAGGGCAGCCAACGCGACAGGCAACACGAACACGAACATGAAGCGCCACGAGAAGTGGTCAAGGATGATGCCGGAAACCGTGGGCCCCATGGCCGGGGCCACCGAGATGGCGATGCTGACGTTGCCCATCACGGCACCGCGACGGGACATCGGTACGAGCGTGAGGATGGTGGTCATCAGCAGCGGCAGCATGATGGCCGTACCGCCGGCCTGGACAATGCGCGCCAGCAACAGCACCGTGAACCCGGGAGCCAGCGCGGCCAAAAGCGTCCCGCCGCTGAACAGGCCCATTGCGAGCATGAAGGAAGCGCGGGTGCTCAACTTCTGCAGGATGAACCCGGTGGTCGGGATTACCACGGCCATTGTCAGCATGAAGCCGGTGGCCAGCCACTGAACGGTGGGTGCATTGACGTTGAGGTCGATCATGAGCCGTTGCAGGGCAACGTTCATGATGGTCTCGTTGAGGATCACCACGAACGTGGCAACCAGCAAAGTGACAATGACGGTGACCGACTCGCGGGACATCTTGCCGGACACCGGCGCCTGCGGCCTCACCGGCTCCTTGGAAGCGAGAGCGCCGGAAACAGATTCGCCGGAGGCGCCGGGCGTGACGTCGGTAGACATGAGGATCCCTCAGGTAGGAATGTGGATTCCGGCGATCGTTGCCGGTGAAGACAGCAACAGTCTAAACTCCTCCAGCATTCCCGTCAGCGGAAAATTAATGCCTCAGGAGTCCAGCGGGATGTTGTCGATCAGGCGCACGGGGCCTACCTTCGCCGCGATGATGGCAAGCCCTTCGCCGCGGAACGGCGTCTCTTTGCAGTTCTCCGCCAGCGGTTCGAGTGTGGTGGGATCGACCACATCGAAGTAGTCCAGTTCCACCAGCGGCTGGGAGTCAACAAGCGCGACGGCGGAATCCAGGTCCAGCGGTTGGTGCGCGTTGGCGCGGGACTCGATGAGGCGCAGGGCCCTGGACAGGACGAGCGCAGCTTCGCGTTCCTGGTCCGAGAGGAAACGATTGCGGCTGGACAGGGCGAGGCCGTCTTCGCTGCGGACTATAGGAACGGGCACAATCTCCACGGGGAAGTTGAGGTCGGCCACCATCCGCTTCACCAAAGCCAACTGCTGCGCGTCCTTTTGCCCGAAGTAGGCGCGGTAGGCCGCCGTCGTACCGTCTGCTGCCGGGCCGCCGGGCAGGCCGTAATGCAGCAACTTGGCGACCACCGTCAGGGCGCCGTCAAAGTGGCCTGGACGTGAAGCGCCCTCCCACTTTTCGCCCAGTGGCCCCGAGGTCACCCGCACCAGCGGCTGGCCGCCGGGGTAGACCTCGTCCACGTCCGGCGCGAAGACGAGGTCCACGCCTTCTGCATCCAGCAGCGCCATGTCCGCCTCAAGCGTCCGCGGGTAGCGGTCAAGGTCTACGGCGTCGCCGAACTGCAGGGGATTGACGAAAATAGTGGCCACCACGACGTCGTTTTCGGCAACAGCGGTCCTCGCCAAGGACGCGTGGCCCGAATGCAGCGCCCCCATGGTGGGCACCAGGCCTTGCGAGCCGCCTCCCTTCTCCGCCAGGAGACGCGCGCTCTCTTTGCGGAGTTCAGCCACAGTGGTGACGAGCTTGATGGCCATGGTGTTCAGTTTCCTTCCGAAGACGAAAGCCCGTTGTGCGGTTGGGACCCGCTTTCCAGCGCCTCGTTGATGTCGTTCAGTTGTTCCTGCCGCAGGAGTCCACGGTTTCCGGCACGGCGTGCAGTGGCCATGGCCATCGCCTGGTAGGCCTCAAGGACATCGCCGCCGGCACCGGCGTCGTACTCCCTCAGCGCCTGCGCGTGCGCCGAAACGGTGCCCACGTCCCCACGGGCCACCGGCCCGGTCAGGGCGGACTCCCCTGACGCCAGCGCGTTCTCAAGGGTCGCCCGAAGCAGCGGACCGAGCATGGACTCGGGCGATTCGACGCCGATCTCCCGCAGGAGCTGCGACGCCTGGGCCACCAAGGTGACCATGTGGTTCGACGCGTGCGCCAACGCCGCGTGGTAAATGGTGCGGTCCGCCTCCGCTATGGCAACAGGCTCTGCGCCCATCTCCACCACCAGGGCCTGCGCGATCGGGAGCATGGCCGCATCGGCGGTAACGCCGAAGGTGCAGTCCAAGAGCCGTGTCAGGTCCAGGCTCATGCCGGTGAACGTCATGGCCGGATGCAGTGCCAGCGGAATCGCACCTGCAGCGCGCACTGGCTGGAGGATCCCGACGCCGTACCGGCCGGAGGTGTGCGCCACCAGTTGGCCCGGTTGCCAGGCTCCCAGCTTCGCCAGGCCCTCCACCAACTCGCCGAGTGCGTCGTCCGGAACAGCCAGCACGACCAGTTCCGCCCGCTCCACGATGTCCTGGATCTCGAGGACCGGGACGCCCGGCAGCAGGGTTTCGGCCCGCTCCCGGCTCGCCTCCGACACAGCGGAAACCCCGACGACGGCGTGCTCGGCAGCGCGCAAAGCGGCGCCCAGGACGGCACCCACCTTGCCGGCGCCGATGATCCCGACGCCGAGTCGTCCTGGCCTAGCCATGATGGCGGTCCTCCTGGTTTGCGGTGGTGGGAGTGGATTCCGGATGTTCTTCCAGAGTGGGCACTGGCGGCGGCGTGGCAGGTCCGCGCTGCAAGGCCAACTCGGCCAGCCATTGCTCGCTGGTCTGGCGTTTCCTGGCCTCGCGGGCACGTGCGGCTTGTTCGTCGAACAGTTCCACTGCTTCCCGGACCCCCGCTTGGTACAGCCGCGGGGCGACCGGACCGGCAGTGGTATGGAGGACAAGATCAGTGACGCCGAACCATCGCGCCAGCGGCCCCTGCTGCAGGGCCATCGACTGCGTGCGTTGGTGCGGTACCAGGACCAATGCACGCCACCAGCGTCCGGAGCGGAGCAGGAGCGCTGTTCGGGTGGCCAGGTATCCGTTGCGGCGCCAACCGAGCGGCGCCAGCAGGCGGGCCCGCCGGGGTGTGGTGACAAAGCCGTCAGCACTGCCCGAAAGTGGCGAAAGGCCTTCCAACCCGGCCGTGAAAACACGTTGGGGGTCGTCGACGCCGGGGTCCGGGAGAACCAGCGAGAGCATCATCATGACGTCGGCCTTCATGCCAACAGGAAGGAGCGTGGTCCGGGCCGCGTTCTCGTTACCCGGGGTTCCGCCATAACCGGCAACGTTGACGTGCATGCGATACCACCCGAAAAGGCGCCACAACGGCGGCTGGGTAATCTTCAGGGCCTGGATCCGCCCCGGCGGCACGGTCTGCGCCTGGGTGTCGAGGAGTCCGTACCGGAGCCGGATGCCGTCCGGAGAGATCGCGGCCGTGAAGTTGTAACCCTTGTTGAAGGAACTCCAATACGTGGCCGCGATACCCACGATGGCAGGGATCAGGGCGAGGAAAATGGTGCTGTTCTCCGTCAGGACGGACACTGTGATCGACGCTGCCGCTGCGAGGATGATGCCCACGGTCTGCTCACTGAACAGCAGGGCTCCAATGAGCCGGCCCGGGGGAACCGATAACACATGTTGCTCAGGTGCTTCGGGTATTTCCTCCACGGTTTCCGGGCCGGTTACGACGCCCGCGGCGCGAGCCAGGATGGCCGCCCGCAGTTGCTTGGCCTGGGCGAGCGGAAGGTAAGCCAGCCGGACTGCCGACTCCCCGGCGTCGGCCACCTCGAACTTGAGTTCAGCGAGGCCAAATATGCGGGCCAGCAGCGGCTGCACAATGTCGATCGCCTGGACGCGGTCCAACCGTGCCTGGCGTTGCTGCTTGAAAAGGAAGCCGGTATTGACGCGAACATACCCTTCGGCAACCTGGTAGCGGGTGAAGTACCAACTCAGAATGAACCCGCCCACAGCCAGCATGAGGACGATGCCACCGCCGGCCAACAACCACAGCACCCTGCCGTTGAGGGGGTCCACAATGTCCCGGCCCTGCAGCACACGCTCGAAGGCGTCCCTTCCGAAGAAGTAGAGGACGGCCGCCAACGCAACCCAGCCACGTACGAACGGTGAGGCAGGATGGACCCGCCGCCAGTCGCCGTCGACGGCTTTGCCGGGAAGGGCCACGTCCGGGCTCACAGCCCGGCCAGCCTGGCTTCTCCGCGGGCAGAGAGTTGCTCCCGCAGCCGCGCGCCCCCGGCGGCTGGCAGTCCGGGCAAGTACGCGTTGGTTCCCGGCGACGCCGTGTGGAGTTTCAGGGTGCACAGCCCGAGGCTCCGCTCCACCGGGCCCACCGCAACGTCCACATATTGCATCCGGCCGTACGGGACAACCATGGTGCGCTGGAAGAAGATGCCCCGGCGGATGAGGAGGTCGTCATCCCGCTCGGCGTAGCCGATGGCCCTGACCTGGCGCGGAATCAACACCAAGCGCCACAGAGCAAGGACCAACATGGCCGCCGGAACCGCGATGGCAAGCCAGACCGGAGGCCATCGCCACCAACCCAGCTGCACAAAGACCAGCGGCAAGCTCAGAAGGCCGATCATGATGACGTTCCCCAGCGCCCACTCCACCAAACGGACGGTCACGTACTTCGGCGAGACCCGCAACCACTCAATACCGGGAGGATCAATCGGCTCGGTAGGCATACTCGCCCTCCCCCTTGGTCTCGCCCCGGCGCTTTTCCTGCCCGCCGGGCGCTCCACCTTCAAGATCCTCGGGCGGTATGCGGCAGAACCTCTCCACCACGAGCCCGACGACGACCATCACCACACCGCCGCCGCCCATCAGCAAGGCGTTCCAGAGAACGCCCTCGCCCGTCCGCAGGGTTCCGATCCGCAGCAGGTCCAAGGCGATTCCGGCATGCCAGCCCAGCAAAAGCGTGCCTGCATAAGCACAGGCCTGGGCAAGGATGAGGGTCCGCGCGGCCATGATGGGGTCCAGCATGGCCTTCTTCTTGCCGTTCCTCCACCGCAGCACGCGGACACCCATGACCAGCGTCAACAACGCAATCACGCCCATGGTTACCAGCGCGGACTCCGGCAGCACCGGCGTAGGCATGCTGAAGCGGTTGGTCGCCGACGTTGCCAGCCAGCCCACCAGGGCGGCGGCGACGGCGATGACCACCAGGATCAACGGGCGCATGGCTTTCATAGGCTACTCAACAGCCCCCTTGGCGGGAACGCCGGCAGTATCGCCGAAGCCGTCAAAACCGCGGATGTCCGGCATGTCATGCGCGACGGCGGCCAGTTCGGCAACGCTGCGACCGTTCAGTTTGGCGTTCGGATCCAGCAAAGACCATGGGTAGAGGACGAAGGCACGCTCCGCAGCCCGGGGATGGGGCAGCGTGAGGACGGGGTCGTCACTGATCAGGTCCCCGTAGGCAATGATGTCCACGTCCAAAGTCCGGGGACCCCAGCGCACTTCCCGTGTCCTGTGATGTTTCTGCTCCACCTGGTGGCAGTGTTCCAGCAGCTCCAAGGGAGCCAGCGTGGTCTCGACCGCCATGACCATGTTGAGGAAATCGGGCTGCCCCTCGGGGCCGCCAACAGGCTTGGTCTGGACAACCGGGGAGACGCCAAGCAAGCGCACCTCCGGGGGGTCCACCAGATCCGCGACGGCGGTGGTGAGGGTGTCGTTGCGCTCCCCCAGGTTGCTGCCCAGCGCCAGGATTACCTTGGTGTAACCGGCGGTCATGTCCGCTCCCGATGCACGCTGACAGCGACGTCCCCGAACGGCACCTCAATGGGCGCCTTGGGCTTATGAACCGTCACGTCGACGGCGGACACACCGTAATTGGCCAGGATGTCCTCCGCGATGCGTACGGCAAGGCCCTCAATCAGGTTCAACGGCTCACCCTCGATGTGCTTGGTGATGAGCCCGGCCACCTCGCCATAATGCGCTGTGAACTGCAGATCGTCCGTCTCGGCGGCCTTGGTGAAGTCCGTGTAAAGCACCGCATCCACCACGAATGGCTGGCCCTCACGGCGTTCGAAGTCGAACACTCCATGGTGGCCGACGGCGGTGACACCGGTCAGCGTGATCCTGTCCACAGCGTCTCCGATCAGCGCGCGATGCGCGCGGCGACCTTGACCGCATCAAGGCTTGGTCCGACGTCGTGCACCCGCACTGCCCAAGCGCCCTTGGCGGCGCTCAAGGCAGTAATGGCGGCCGTTGCGGCGTCCCGCTCCTGCGGGGCTGCGGCCTTGCCGGCGACTGTCAGCAGCGAACCGAGGAAGCGCTTGCGGGAAGCAGCCACCATGACTTTGTGGCCCAGCTCGAACAGCCTGTCCACGTTCTTCAAGAGCTCCCAATTCTGGGCCTCGTTCTTGGAGAAGCCGATGCCCGGATCCACGATCACTTGCTCCGGCGACACTCCAGCCGCGTACAGCTTGTCGCGGACACCCTTCAGTTCGGCAATGACGTCTTCCGTCACGTCGTTGTAGTCCGTGAGGCTGTCCATGGTGCGGGCGTCGCCGCGGCGGTGCGTGAGGATGTATGGAACCTTGGTACGAGCCACCAGCTCGGGCATGCCCTCTTCGATGGTGAGGCCGGAAACGTCATTGATGATCGCCGCCCCGGCTTCGACGGCGGCAGCGGCCGTGGACGTGTGCATCGTGTCAATGCTGACCAGGGCACCCGCCTTGACCAGTGCTTCCACCACGGGAATGACGCGGCGCTGCTCCTCCGCCGGGTCCACGGGTTCCGCGCCTGAACGCGTCGACTCCCCGCCGACGTCGATAATGTCAGCCCCGGCATAGAACATCCGGAGGCCCAGGGCGATCGCTGAATCGGCCGTGGGGTGCTTGCCGCCGTCGCTGAACGAATCCGGGGTCACATTCAGAATTCCCATGACCAAGGTCCGGTCCGTCGGGAGATCCGCGAACCTGGCCGCCGGCCGCGGCTTGCGGAGAATCGGCAACGGGCTTGTGGCCGGGCCGGTTCCGGGTGCTGCTGCGAGGGAATCCATATATTGCTTACCTTCCGAGTATGAGGCTCATGGCCTCGGCGCGGGTGGCCGGGTCATGGAGCTGACCGCGCACCGCACTGGTGACGGTCTTTGCGCCGGGCTTGCGAATGCCGCGCATGGACATGCACATGTGTTCACATTCGACGACGACGATCGCCCCGCGCGGGTTGAGGTGCTCTACCAGCGCCTCAACGATCTGCGTGGTGAGGCGCTCCTGCACCTGCGGGCGGCGGGCGTAGATATCTACGAGCCGGGCGAGCTTGCTGAGGCCGGTCACCTTACCGTCATGGGACGGAATGTAACCGACGTGGGCCACGCCATGGAACGGAACGAGGTGGTGTTCGCACGTCGAGTAGAAGGGGATGTCCTTGACGAGGACAAGCTCTTCATGGTCGAGGTCGAACGTTGTGGACAGGACATCCACGGGGTCATGGTGAAGGCCCGCGAAGACCTCGGCGTAGGCCTTGGCCACGCGCTTCGGCGTGTCCTTGAGGCCACCGCGATCGGGGTCTTCGCCAATGGCAAGCAGGATCTCACGAACCGCTGCTTCAATGCGGGGGCGGTCCACCTTGTGGCCCCCCTTGGAGTCGCCGGCTGGGCCGTGGGCGGCGGCGAGATCTTCGTCGTCGAAATGAGTCACGTCAGAAAGCTTAGCCGTGAAGCGGAGAGTCGTTGCCGCCGTCGGGTCCCGGTGCATGGAAGGTTTCCTGGCTGCTGACACCCTGGGCGTGCGGAGCAACGGTGTCCAGCGGCTCATCCAGGCGGGCCTTCTTCGCTTCCTCCTGGGCCTCCCGCTCGGCCCGCTCGGCGCGGGTTTCCACCGGCGGGATGGTCTGGACGGGACGGGACTCCTTGGACAGCCAGATCTCGCGGAAATCGCGCTTGCGCACGTCACGGAAGATGTCGGCAATCTCTGCCTGGTTCAGGGTTTCACGCTCAAGCAATTCGAGGGCGAGACGGTCCAGGATGTCGCGGTTTTCAGTCAGGATGGCGTAAGCCTCGTCGTGCGCCTGGTCGATGAGGCGGCGCACTTCCTCGTCCACCACATAGGCAATCTGGTCAGAGAAGTTACGTTCCTGAGCGGCATCGCGGCCAAGGAAAGGCTCGCCGCCGCCCTGGCCCAGCTTCACGGCACCAACACGCTCGCTCATGCCGTACTGGGTGACCATCTTGCGGGCCGTGGACGTTGCCTTCTCAATGTCGTTGGAAGCGCCGGTGGACGGATCATGGAACACGATCTCTTCGGCCACGCGGCCACCCATCGCGTAGGCCATCTGGTCCAGCAGTTCGTTACGGGTCACCGAGTACTTGTCGTCATCGGGGACCACCATGGTGTAGCCAAGGGCACGGCCGCGCGGCAGGATGGTGATCTTCGTGACCGGAGCCGAGTTCCGCAGGGCAGCAGCCACCAACGCGTGGCCACCCTCGTGATAAGCGGTGATCTTGCGCTCAAGTTCCTTCATGACCCGGCTGCGCTTCTGCGGGCCGGCCATGACACGGTCGATTGCCTCATCAAGTGCGCGGTCATCAATAAGGTTGGCGTTGGAGCGGGCCGTCAGCAGGGCGGCCTCGTTGAGGACGTTGGCGAGGTCCGCGCCGGTGTAGCCCGGGGTCTTCTTTGCAACGGCCCGCAGGTCGATGCCCTGGGCCATGGGCTTGCCCTTGGCGTGCACATTCAGGATCTGCTCGCGGCCCACGAGGTCCGGGGCTTCGACTGTGATCTGGCGGTCAAAGCGGCCCGGGCGCAGCAGCGCGGGGTCCAGCACGTCCGGGCGGTTGGTGGCTGCGATCAGGATAACGTTCGTCTTGACGTCGAAGCCGTCCATTTCAACCAGCAACTGGTTCAAAGTCTGCTCGCGTTCGTCATTTCCGCCGCCGATGCCGGCACCACGGTGACGTCCAACGGCGTCGATCTCATCCACGAAGATGATGGCCGGCGAGCTGGCCTTCGCCTGCTCGAAAAGGTCGCGGACACGGGACGCGCCGACGCCCACGAACATCTCGACAAAGTCCGAACCGGAGATGGAGAAGAACGGAACGCCTGCCTCGCCGGCGACAGCACGGGCCAGCAGGGTCTTACCAGTACCAGGAGGGCCATACAGCAGCACACCCTTGGGGATCTTGGCGCCTACGGCCTGGAACTTGGCGGGCTCTTGGAGGAACTCCTTGATTTCCTGAAGTTCTTCCACGGCCTCGTCAGCACCGGCAACGTCGGCAAACGTCACCTGCGGCATGTCCTTGTTGACCAGCTTGGCCTTGGACTTGCCGAACTGCATCACCTTGGATCCGCCGCCCTGCATGCGGGAGAGCAAGAACCAGAACAGGACACCCAGCAGCAGCACCGGGATGAGGAGGGAGAACAGGCCGGAGAACCAGTTGTTCTCGACGGGCTGGTCCGTGAAGCCCTTGTCCGGGTTGGCGTTGGTGACGGCCTTGACGACGTCCGGACCACGGTCCGTGACGTAGAAGAACTGGACGTTCTTGCCCTTGTCCTGGCCGTCGATGTTCAGGTTGTCCTTGAGCACCAGGTCGACGCGGTTCTCGGCGTCGAAGATCTTGGCCTGCTCCACCTTGCCGCCCTGGGCGAGGAGTTCAAGACCGTCCTTGGTGTCAATCCTCGTAGAGCCGCCGGGAGCCAAAGTTGCGAATGCCACCAGGAGCAAGCCAACGACGACAACAATCCAGATGCCCGGGCCCTTGAAGAAATTCTTAGCTTTCATCTGATCGGGGTTGTGCCCCGTCCCTCCTGGTAGTGCTGCAACGCGCAACCTCTGCGCGCAATGGTGCTGCTTCAGTTTCTAGCTATACACCGTTCCCCGTAATTCACGCACTGGAAAGCACAAAAGTTCCCTCTGGGCGTACAGCCGCGCGCCGGGTTTCCGCCGTTGGAGCCGCGGCTGGCTCGATCGTTCGCGGAGCACCGCACCCCTACGCGCCAAATGCCCCCGCTCCGGCCAACACCCCCGGAGCACCGCGCCCGTTCCCGCCAAATGCCCCCGGTGTTGCGGGTGCGCGAGGTGGAAGCGGATGCGATGACCACGCCGCAAGGGTGCGCGGGGCGGAAGCGGCTGCGGCGTTCCCTTGACTTAGTACGGACTCCGGTTTTCGGGCGATACGCATTTGGCGACCCGGATCGAGTGAATTGTCCACATACAGGTCATCAGGCCTGTCTATGGGCCCGGACCGGCCAGCACCGTTAACCGCATGCCTTCCTCAAAACTGATCTTCAGCTCTGACGCTACCCGGATCGGGCAAGACCCGCGTCTTCTTGCCAAGCGGGCGCAGCGGGGTGAGCTCATACGTGTGCGCAGAGGAGCCTATGTTCCGGCAGGGATCTGGGCTGCCCTTAACGAGCGCCAACGGCACGGAGTGTTAGCCGCGGCTTTGGTCCACACCACCCTCAAATCTCCGGTGTTCACTATGAAAACGGCAGGACTTCTGTGGGGACTGGGTGTGGTTGGGGTTCCACGGCAACTACAGACGCTTACCGATGATCCTCGCGGGGGACGATCCAAGAACGGAGTCCACCGGACACTGGGGTCCCTCGATCAGGGTGTCTGCCAACTCGGCGGATTCCAGGTCACCGATAAGGCCCGCACAACAATCGAACTAGCAGGCAAACTGAATTTTGGTGAGGCCTTGGCCGTGGTCGACTCGAGCCGCCGGGATCTATCAGTTCGGACGGGTCAATATCCTTGGTCCGGGCTGACTGCTCCATCCCCGGCTGACGCTGCGGACTGGGACAAGGAAAGCCCTTGGGGTCCGGCACTCCAACTCGAAGCCCTTGAGGAGGCGGTGTCGAACATTGCAACCACATCCCGGCAGCGACGTGCTTCGAAAATCATCGAGTTCTCGGCCGCCGACTCAGAGTCCCCCGGTGAGTCCATCAGTCGGGCAAACATGATTCTTCAGGGTTTTCCGGCGCCCCGGCTTCAGGCCACCTTCACTTTGAAGAATGGGAAGACCGCGCGGACCGACTTCTGGTGGCCCGAGTTGGATTTGGTTGGAGAATTTGATGGCCAAGGGAAGTACTTGCGGAGCGAACTGCGCGGCGGCAAGACGATCCAGCAGGTAGTCATGGATGAAAAGGCCCGCGAAAACGCATTGCGTGCACTCGGTTTGACCGTCATCCGCTGGGATTGGGGAGAGATGATGAACCCGAGGGCATTCGCCAACATCCTCATCGACGGCGGATTGCGGTCCAGCCGCACCCCTTAAGCACACACACCGCAGCCCTTCGCGCCGCATGCGCCCGGTGTTACGGGTGCGTCGTGCGGGAAGGGGCGCGGCGGTGACAGCACGCCCGCGGAAACGGGTGCGCGTGGCGGAAACGGGTGCGGCGGTGACCGGAAGCGGGAAGCGGCTTACTCGTAAACGTGCGGAGCCAGCGTGCCCACGAAGTCCAGGTTGCGGTACTTCTCGGCGTAATCGAGGCCGTAGCCGACCACGAATTCGTTGGGAATGTCGTACCCGACGTACTTGACATCGATCTCCACCTTGGCGGCGGCCGGCTTGCGGAACGCCGTGCAGATCTCGACGCTGGCCGTGCCGCGGGATTCGAGGTTGGACTTCAACCAGGAAAGGGTCAGGCCGGAGTCGATGATGTCCTCGACAATCAGGACGTCCTTGCCCATGAGGTCGGTGTCGAGGTCCTTGAGGATACGGACAACACCGGAAGACTGGGTACCCGAACCATAGGAAGACACTGCCATCCAGTCCATGCTGACGTGGCTGTGCAGGGCGCGGGCGAGGTCGGCCATCACCATGACGGCACCCTTGAGGACCCCGACCATCAGGATGTCGCGACCCTCGTAGTCCTTGTCGATCTGGGCCGCCAGCTCAGCGATGCGGGATTGGATCTGCTCTTTGGTGTAAAGAACGTGCTTGAGATCTGCCTGGACGTCGTTTGAATCCACCAATGGCTCCTGTTAAATGCTCGGTGCGGCTACTGTTGGGACGATTTGTGATGCCGGAATACTAGCTTCCCACAGCGCGTGGCTTCCCGGGGAACGCCGCCGGGGGTTCCGGCACCGGGAGAAGCATCCGCAGTGGCCCGTTCCTGCTCCAGATCGCTGAGGGAGAGCCGGTACACGCTCACGTGGCCGGGAAGTTCAACGGGCCCTGCCGAACCCTTCCTGCGAAGCAGCGCTTCCGCGGCTTGAAGGCGCCCGTAGCCGGGTTGTTGGCCTCCGACGTCGGCGGCCGCCTTCGCGATAACGCGGAACCGGAGCGCGGGAGGCAGGTCCCGGACGGCATCTTCAGGCAGCCAGGCGCCGTCGGAAGTTTTTTGCACGAGCGAGAGATACGTCTCACTGGCAAGGTCCTCAAGGAAATCGGCGTCCTGCTGCAGGATCGCCGCGGTACGGGCCAGGGATTCGGCGACGCCGGGCCCCAGTTTTTCCTCAAGAACCGGCATGACTTCCACACGGGTCCGGGACCTGGCGAACGACGGATCCGAGTTGGTGGGATCATGCCAGGGTTCGAGTTCCTCGACCGCGCAGATTTCCAAGGTCTCGGCCCGTCGAAGGCCAAGGAAGGGGCGCAGCAAACGGCCGCGCGCCGGGCGCATCCCGGCCAACGACCGCGTGCCGGAACCACGGGCGAGCCCGAGGAGCACCTGTTCGGCCTGGTCGTCCAGGGTGTGGCCCAGCAGGATCGCTTCGCAGCCAAGGTCATCTGCTGCAGCGTTGAGGGCGGCATGCCGGGCATCACGGGCCGCCGCTTCCGGCCCGAAGCCGGTGGATGCCACCTCCACAGTCCGCACTTCAACGGAAGAAAGACCCAGTTCGCGCAATGCCGCGGCCGCCTTCGCGGCAACCTCCGCAGACCCAGGTTGCAGTTGGTGGTCAACAACGACGCCGGCCACGGACACCGGGTGCCCGTCAACGTGGCCGCGGCGTGCAAAGTAGGCGGCTACCGCGGCCAACGCCATGGAGTCCGGCCCACCACTGCAGGCCACGAGTACCCGCGACGGGTATCCGGCGTCGGCCAAGGCGTCCTGCAACAACCTGCGCGCTTTGCCGACGACCGGAGCCAAACGGCCGGGCCCGCGTCGTCCTTTACCCGGCAGGACAGCAGATGAACTCAAAGTCCCATCCGCTCAAGCCAAAGCTTGGAGTCATGGATTTCTTCTTCCGTGGGCAGGTTCCCGGCGTGATCCCAGACCTTGTTGAAGCCGTCCATTCCGGCCACATCCACCACGCCGCGGACGAACTTGGCGCCGTCGGTGTACTGGCGCATCTTGGCATCGAGGCCAAGGATGTTGCGGATGAACTTCTCAATGATCCCGCGGTCCTTGCCGCGATCGTTGAACCGCTGGCGAATGGTCTTCACGGACGGAACGATGCTGGAATCGACGGCATCCATGACCACGTTCGCGTGGCCCTCGAGCAGGCTCATGACGGCCGTGATGTGCGAGATCGCTGCTTTTTCCTCGGGGTCCTGGAGCAGGTCCAGGATGGCACCGCGGCCCGGAACGTTGCCCGAAGCCGTGCGGTCCTTGAGTGACTTGGCCACTGCACTGGCCCGTTCCACCAGGGAATCCATGTTCCCCAGCAGGTGCGTGCTGAGCTTCTCGATCTCCTCCAGCATGTGATGGCGCAGCCACGGCGCCGCGGCGAACTGCACGCGGTGTGTCTGCTCATGCAGGCAGACCCACAGGCGGAAGTCGTCAGGGTGGACATTCAGTTCGCGTTCCACGGAGATGATGTTCGGCGCTACAAGAAGGAGGCGTCCACCCGGCGGCACGTTGGAACCGGGCGCCATGGCGGCAAAGGGATCGTACTGTCCAAGGACCTTGCTGGACAGGAAGGCGAGGATGGCACCGAGTTGGCTTCCCGTGATGGCGCCGCTGGCGTTGGCTGCCGCGGGGCTCATGGAGGACCCGTGCCGGTGTTCAAGCATCTTCTGCAGGGCCGGCTGCAGCATGACGGAGAAACTTTGGGTGTTCGCCTTCGACCAGGACGCCCGGTCCACCACCAAAACATGGGAGTCGCGGAGGTCCCGCGCGGCGTCGAGGCCCGTGATGTCATGGACATGCGGCACCGAGACATCGGCATTGAACCGGAGGTTCTCCACGGCTTTGCCGATCTCCCCGGCGCTGAGCGCCGGCCCTGGAGGGGCCAGCCGGGCGGCCGTGGAGGCAGCCAGGTCCCAATTGATCAGGGAAGGTGTCCCTGCTGACGAATCACGGGCGGAAGTCACCATAGGGTCCATCACACCACACCTGGCTGACAGCCAGCGCTTAAGTTCGCTCCACGCGGAGCTTCAAGCCCCCGCCAAAGGCCAGTAAGAGCAAACCCCTTAGCGGCAACCGCACGAGGCCAACACCGACGCCGAACGGTCCATAGCCACCTTGTTCCCTGCAGCGCCCGGCTCCAGCCCGTTGCCAATGAAGGAGAAGACCAGGAGCCGGCCGTCGGCGTCCACAACATAGCCGCTGAGGGCGATCACCGTATTGAGGGTGCCGGTCTTGGCCCTGACCAGCCCGGCCCCTTCGGCTGTGCCCGCGTCGATGTACCTGTCATCCAGCGTGCCCGTCAGCCCCGCAACGGGAAAGCCATCAAGGGCCGCCCGCAACGAAAGCTCGGAACCGCTGGTGATGGCCCGGACCACCTCGGCAAACTGCCGTGCACTGACCTTGTTCTCCAAGGCAAGGCCGGACACATCGGCCAACTCCATCGAATCCGTGGTGATTCCCAACTCCCCCAGCCGTTGCCGCACGGCCGCAGTGGCGCCGTCGTACGTTGGTTCCTGCCGGGACGCGGCGGCGGTCAGTCGGCCCAACGCTTCGGCGAGGAAGTTGTCCGAGACTTCCAGCATCAGATCCACTTGCTCGCTGACCGTGGCTGATTCCGCGCTGGCCAGCACCCTTCCGGGAACCCCTTTTCCGCGTTCGACGCCGGGCGCCACCTTGACGCCCGCGGCCGCCAGCTGCTCGGCGAACGCCTGGGCTGTGGTGGCGGCGGAGTCCTGCGGCCGCGGCCCGGTGGTGACTGTGGGCGAATACCGTCCGGAGTTGAGGGCCAGCGGATAGAGGGGCGTCGTTTCACCTGCGGCGACGTCGTCCAGGCTCCATGCGGGGTTCAACGCGGGACCGGAAAACAGGGAGTCGTCCACCTTCACGGTCACGGGTCCCGTCACCTTGGAAGCTGCCAAGGCCGAGGCGGTATCCGCGGCCAGCGACGCCAGCCCCGCCCGTCCCATGACCGCGGAGGGATCAGATTCGCCGGCACCCAGCAGGACATCCCCGCCACCGGTGAGCACCACGGTGGCGGGATCGTCGGCACCCACTACGCGGGTGGTCAGTCGCGTGTCCGGGCCCAAGGCTTTCAAAGCAGCGACGGCGGTCAACAACTTCATGTTCGACGCCGGGATCCGGTTGGCGTCCGCTTGGCGGTCAAAAAGGACCTCGCCGGTGGCGGCATCGAGCACTACGCCCGTCATGGATCCCTCGCCGTCGGGCTGCAGCGTGGTCTCCAGGAGACGTGTGAGCTCAGCCTTGGTGGGTTTGGGGGCGTCCTTGTCCAAGGGGAGAACGGATTTTGTGGTGGCCAGGCTGGTGGGTTGCTGTTGCCACGCGGGAACAGGGGGCGGCGGTTTGGGCGCATTCCAGAGCCCGGGCGCGAGTCCGGACCCGATCAGCACCGCGGCACACAACAGGACGACGGCCAACAGCAGGGGCCATTTAAGGCGCCCCCACGCCGCGGACAACCCCCTGCGGGCAGCCCCGTTTTCAACGCCCTTCATGCAGTTGCTTGGTCCTGTCAGTCTTGAAATGTCCCCCGCCGGTTCAAGAAACCCGGGTGTCTCCCTATATCCTCAATAGTAGTCGGCGGCGTCGGCTGTACTTTTGCCTGCCGCCAGCCCTGGACTGAGCAGACTGCCTGGGGGCTGCCGGTTTCCGGCGGTCTCCGTTACAGGCGAAGCCAGCCCCACCCACACCCGTCAAGGAGCATTCCATGAAGCACGACGTGACCATCGAGATCCCCAAGGGATCGCGCGTCAAGTACGAAGTCGACCACGAAACCGGCCGTGTCCGCCTGGACCGCGTGCTGTTCACCTCCATGCAGTACCCCACGCACTACGGCTTCTTCGAGAACACGCTGGGCGAAGACGGCGACCCGCTGGACGCACTGGTGCTCCTGCAGGACTTCGACCTCCACCCGGGCGTCATCGTTGAATCCCGCCCGATCGGCGTCTTCAACATGACGGACGACGGCGGCGGAGACGCCAAGGTTCTCTGCGTTCCCGCGGATGCACGCTTCGACCACATCCAGGAAGTCAGCGACGTCAACGAATTCCTGATCAAGGAAATCGAGCACTTCTTCACCCGCTACAAGGACCTCGAGCCGGGCAAGTGGGTCAAGGCCGAGGGTTGGGGCGACCGTGCCGCCGCCGAAGCCGAGCTCGAGGCTTCCATCAAGCGTTTCGCAGCAGAAGGCCACTAGTCCTTCCCCATGTAGGTCGCAGCAGTGCGCGTTTTGAAGCTTCTAAACGCGCACAGCTGCGACTCAGTTGGGTTGCGACGGCGGGTGGTGCGGTTCTGAAGGGAACCCCACCACCCGCCGTCGTACTTTAAGCGCTGCCCTTTAAGCGCTGCCGCGATGGGCACCGCTCCCCATCGCAGCGCTTGCCCGCCCCGCCTAGGGTGGGACGAGACTCTCATCGACTCATGCAACAAAAAAGGGGTTCCACATGGCCGGGTTCTATGGCGCCGACATTGCGCAGCTTCGCAGTCTGGCCGGCGTGATGGGTAAAGCGGCGGACACGATCACCATGCAAAGCGCCCAGCTGTCCAACGCCATCAACTCGGCCACGGCCTGGCAGGGCCGTGACGCCACCATGTTCAAGAACGACTGGAACAGCCAGCACCGGCAGAGCCTGGTCAAGGCCGCCACCATGCTCCGGGACAACGCGAGCCTGCTGAAGAAGAACGCCAACCAGCAGGAATTCGCCAGCAACAACGACGGATCCCGGAGTTCCGTGGGTGTCCTCAGTGACGTCTACGGCACCGGGATGGGCGTCAAGGACCTCGCGGCCCAGCTCTGGACTGCCTACAAATACGGAAACCTCGGCCACGCCGAATGGGTCAAGACCCGCGAGGTGCTCACCAACTGGCGTGCCGGCGGCACCGTCATCAAGGACGCGTTGACCGCACTGCGCAACGGCGAAAAGGTCACCGACGTCATCACGGACCTCAAAGCCAACATCCCGTTCAGCCAGGCTTTCCAGGATGCCAGCCGCCTCTCGAAGGGCCTCCGGGTGGCAGGCGCCCTCGCGGCCCCGCTCAATATTGTTGGCGGCATCAGCGACATGATCAGCCCCGAGCACAACGGCTGGCGCGGCACAGGTGACCGTGTTGCCGGCGGTCTCTCCGTGGTGGGCGGCGTCGGCAGCGTCATGCTGATGACCGCGGGCGGCGCGGCCTTGCTGGGACCGGTGGGCGCTCCGATCGTGATCGGGGCGGGCATCGTTGCCGGGGCCTGGGCACTGGGCAACCTGGTGGCCGACAACTGGTCCTCCATCACCAATTTCGCCCGCAATCCGGGCAGCTACCTTGCCGACGGCGCCAGGGAAGTGGGCAATTTCGCCAAGGACGTAGGCAGTAAGGTGGCAGACGGGGTTAGTGATGCCGCCAAGTCAGTCGGAAAGTTTGTTGGAGGGATATTCGGATGACAAGCACCACTATGAAATGGACCGCCAGGGACATCGAAGCGGCAGCGAAAGTCCTTGCCTCGGCCACCTCGGAGGGGGCGGCCCTGCCCACGCTGACGGACGAGGAAGTAGTGGCCCTCGACGGGGTGCAGCACGAGCAGATCGTGGCGCTCCCTTGGCTGAGCTCGCAGGACGCCAGCAAGGATCTCATGTGCGCGGTGGCCTTGCGCGGGCTGCTCGCCAAGGAACTGGTGTACCCGGTGGTCTTCGAAGGCGAGACCGAACCCTCGCGCCTGCACGCCACTGAAGAAATCACAGGCGCCCTCACCCTGCGCCGCAGCGGTAACAGCGTGGTCTCCGTGGAGCGCACCGTTTCCACCGGAAAGCGCTGGCTGTATGGCTATGTGCACGACGACGGCGTCCTCATCGAGGAAGTGGACGAGGGCGGGCTGCACGGCTTCACGGTTGTCACCCGTGATCAGCTGGTCCCCCGCCTCGCCGAGTTCGTGGACCCCAAGAACGCTGCCCGGCAGGACACCGAAGCCACCGTCTACACGGAGGCGAAGTTCGAGGAGTACGCTGCAACCGCCCTCGCTGACACCGAGGCAGCCAGCAACATTGTGGCCTTCAATACCGAGTCCAACGACTTCCCCACCATCACCGTGTACACAGGTCCGTCCGGTGTCCACGTCCTGACTCCACAGGTGGAGGGCGACGCAGTCTCGCTCCAAATCAAGGAAACGTCGGCGGCCGGCCTGGCCGGCATCCTGGGTGGCCTCGCCGCATGAGCAATTCGACGTCGCAGACCGCCACCGGACTCGTGGACGCGGCCAACGGCCGGCAGGTCCGCCGCCACACCGAGTCCGGAGCCTTGTACGTCAAAGCCTCCGGTGCCGCCCATTTCTGGGGCCGGGTGCTGGACGCGTTGGTGTTCGTGGTGGGCTACTGCGTCATCGCCGTCATGGTGGCGGTCGCCAGGAATGCCATGATGAACAGCGGCTCACTGCTTGCCTTCAACGACGGTTTCTGGCTCGCGCTCTACGTCGTGCTGTGGTTCGTCGGGCTGTTCGTGTACGGCATGATCTGGGGAACCTCGGGCAGCGTCGGGGACGCCGCAGCGGGTACGCGTTCGGTGCGCATCAAGAACGGCACGACGGCGGGAGCCTGGCTGGGCGGTTGGCGCGCGGTCTGCTGGTCCTTCTTCCCGTTCTACCTGTTCATGATGATCGTCTCTGCGCTGAGCGGCGGTTCCGGCGACACCTGGGATCCGAAATTCGTGGCAATCGACCGCCGCTCGGGCCTGGCGCAGGGACAGCAGCCGGTTGCTGATCCAAAGGCGGCACCAGCCAGCCAAGCCGGGCAATAACCGGAAGGTCCGCCCGCCGTCGTGCTTTTCAGCCAAACCGCACCGGACCAGGTAACAGTGAATCCGCAGCCTTGCGGAGCAGCTACCAGCCGGTAGCATGTGATCCACTATGTTCACGCTGACCATCAACCAACGCGACAGTCGACGCGACGGCGATCTGGTGCCGAAGCTCCTGAAGGACCTGCGGCACATACCGGCGCGCATCGACTTTGACCGTTCGGTTGAGGATGAAGTGCAAGGCATCGTCGACTCGAGCCACCAAGCCGTTGAATCGGCCCTGATAGCCCTGCGCAGCGGGCAGTGGTACGTGGGAATCGGCGTTGGACCCATCAATGAACCCCTGCCGAACCTGGTGAAGGATGCCTCCGGCCACGGCCTGGTGTACGCCCGGCGGGCTGTTGAACGCCTCCGGTATGGAAAAGAGCGCGTGCCGGTAGCGGTCGACGGACCGTATGCGGACCAAGCCGCGGAAGCCGAGGCTGTGCTCCGGCTGCTCGGACATATAGTGCAGGAACGCAGCGTGGCGGAGTGGCGGGTGCTGGACCTGTTGACGCCGGGCGTTCGGGGGCAACAGAAAGCCGTGGCCCAGGAACTGGGCATCAGCACGCAGGCCGTGAGCAGGGCCGTAGCGCGGGCGCAGTGGGCCGAGGAGCACGCTGCCCGCCCGGCCGCGGCCCGGTTACTGCAGCTGATTCTCGAGGTGCGCTGAGGTTTTAACCCAAACTGAGTCGCAGCTCTGCGCGTTATGGACCTTCTAAACGCGCGGAGCTGCGACTCAGTTGTGTGAAGCGGGCAGTTACTGGTTGCCCAGGTTGTCCTTCGCGGTTGTGGCACGGTCCTGGACATCGGCGGCCGCAGCCTGGCCTTCGTCCCTGACGTGACCGGCAGCCTCGGTGGCGGTTTCCTTGACGTTCTGCACAGCCTCGGTAGCCGGTTCCTTGAGGTGTTCGGCGACTTCCTGGGCGGCGTGGCTCAGCTCGTCGGTCAAGGGCTGCGCGGCTTCCTTCACAGCCTGGGCGGCTTCCTTCTCCTTCTCCGACGGCGGGAACAGAGCCGAAACGAGGAGACCCGCACCGAAAGCGATCAAGCCGGCTGCCACAGGGCTGCCCTGGGCTTTCCGCGTGATGGCCTGCGGCGCGTCACCGATATCGGAAACCACACCGGAAACGGCGTCATGAGCCTGGTGCGCGGCATTGCCCGCAGCATCCTGGACATCGTCGCGGGCGCCGAACACGGCCGTCTTGATCCGGTCCACACGCCTGTTGACGATGTGCGAGGGGGTGACCTTGTCCGCCACGGCGTCAACGTTGGTGCTGAGCCGCCTGCGGGTTTGTTCGATGTCGGCGCGCAGGGCGTCGGGATTCTGCGTCATCGTGTCTCCTCAGTGTTCGGTTTGAAGGTTGGAGGTATTTCCTTGACTGTCTCAGCGGTACGCGGCATCCCGTTGATGGTCTTCAGTTCCTTCCGGCCGATGCTGGCCAGCACTGCCGCGACGATGCCCCAAATAACGGCAACGATCACGGCCGACCATCCCAGGCCAACCAGCTGGCCCAGGGCCCACCACAAGGCGAGGGAAAGGAACACGACAGCGAGGTGCCCGGCCCATGCGGCTCCGGCCAGCATGCCGGCGCCCTTCCCTGCCTTGGTGGCGGACTCTTTGAGTTCGACCTTGGCGAGTTCGACTTCCTGGCGCATCAACGTGGAGACGTCGCGCGTCAGGTCGCCCAGCAATTCCCCGAGGGGTACGGTTTCCGCTTTGAGGTGGGCTTCCGTGGGGGGAAGGTCAGCGGGACTGGTCATCGGGAACCTCCATAGGAGGGGTCATCGGGATCCAGGGGTCCGGCCAGCGGGTCACCCTGCGCCTTGGTTCCACCATCGGTTTCCGGGTAGGCGGCCGTGGAGCCCTCCAGCCCACCGGTAGTTCCGGCGTCGTAACCACCGGCTTCGTAGCCGTCGGCGCGGTAGCCATCGGCGCTGTATCCTTCGGCACCTGGCTCGAGACCGGACGTACCGGCGCCGTAGCCGGCTGCTCCTGCAGCTCCGCCGGCAGCCGTGACGCCGGCGGTAGTGCCGTAGCCGGTGGTGGGCGTGGTGCCGTAGCTTGCCGTGGTGGCATCCGGACCCGGGAGGTCGACGGCGGGTGGCGGCACTGCGCCGCCGGAGCTCGGGTAGTACTCGGCCCTGGGTGCGGAAGTGGCAGCGGCCCCGGTGCTGTCAGCGGCGGCGTTGTCTGCCATGCCGCGTCCCAGACGGCCGGCGAGGACACCGGCTCCTGCTGCGAGCAGGAGGAAGGCACCCGGCCGACGGCGGGCGAAGCTCTTGACTTCGTTCAGCAAGGATCCGGGATCGCGGTTCTCCAGCCACTGGGCAACCGATGATGAACGATCGGCGGCTTGCTGGACGAGGTCCGCGGCCACTCCGCCGTTGTTCGACGCACCTGCCATGGTGGACAGTTCATCGGAGATGGACCGCAGCCCTTCGGCGACGCGCTGCTGCTGCGTAGCGGCTTGGTCGGTCAACTCGCCCTTGGTCTGCGTCAGCAGTTGGCGGGCATTGAGCTTGACTTCCTGGGCCACGTTCGCGGCCTCACCCTTGGCGGTATCAACCACGCCACCGGCGGCGTCCTTGGCTGTACTGGCCACTCCTGCAGCTTCCTGCTTGGCGGCATCAACAGTGCCGGACCCCGAGTGGGAGCCGGATCCCGACGCGCCGCCCTGGTATCCGGCCGTGCTGGTGGTGGCGGTGTCGGCCTCGGTTTCAACTGGCGAGTCCAGGTAGCTTCCGGAGTAAGGTTCGGTCCCGGCGGGGACCCCGTTTCGAGGCGCCGCGAAGCTTCCGTCCTGCGGCGATTGGCTCTCAGTCATTGTCGCTCTCTTTCCACAGTTGGCAGGCTGCGGACAGCAGCCGGGATAGTAAGTATCGTTACTATCAATGGGGTGTGTACCCGCTGTCCGGGGATTCAATCGCACGAATCAAAAAACATTTGCTTCCCTTTAGCGCCGGTTCGACACACCATGCAAGACCTGCGAATCTTGGGAAGATGCGCCTTATCCCCAACAGGCGACGGCTGATCTCCGCGCTCCGAAGGACTTTTACCCGCCACAGATTGCTGTTTGCCGCCAAAACCGCCCTCGCTGCAGGACTGGCGTGGTACCTGGCCCCGTTCATGCCCGGACCGGCTGCCGCCTACCCTTACTACGCGCCGCTGGGTGCCTTGGTGAGCATGCACCCAACGGTGGCCGACTCCGCCAAGCACGGGTTCCAGAGTTTGCTGGGATTGTCCCTGGGCATCGGCATGGCGTTTGCGGTGACCACCTTCGCCGACCCCTCCAGTTTCTCCGTGGCACTGGTGATCGGCCTCGGCGTGCTCATTGGCGGCCTCCCCCGGCTGGGCACGGCTTCCGAGTGGATCCCCATGGCCGCGCTCTTTGTGCTGTTACTGGGTGATTCCAACGCGGAGAATTTCTCCTTCGGATACGTCCTCCAGATGGCCCTGGGCGTAGCGGTGGGATTGACAGTGAACTGGCTAATCATCCCGCCGTTGCACCTGGAACAGGTAGACCCTGCCTTGGAAGGGCACCGGAACGCGCTGTCCCGCCAGCTGAGGGACATGGCACAGGCGATGCAGGAATCGTGGCCGCCAAACCATGAGGCCTGGGCCAGCCGTAGCGACCTCCTGGACACAACTGCAGCGGGAGTGCGGACCGCCGTGTACCAAGCGGAACTGAGCGCGAAAGCGAATCCCAGGTCCCGCCGTCGTGCCACCCGCCTCCCCCAAGACCTTGCCGGCTTGCGGACCGTGGAGAGGCTGACCTTCCACGTGCAGGACATCACCGACGTGCTGCAAAGCGTGATCTGGGAGGAAGGGGCCGGGACCGTCATCCCGGACAGCGTCCTCAGCAACCTCTCCGAAGCCCTGGAATCAGTAGCTGACGTGATCGACCGGTGGCGCAGTGACGAAGAGCCCGAACTCGAGCCCGCTTTGGCCGAAGCGCGGGACTGCGTGGCCGCGCTGGGCGATGCCATCAACGAAGCAGCAGCGGGTCAGGCATCCGTGAACGCGGCAGCATCCGTGGCCATGAGCCTCCGGCGCATGATCACCGTGCTGTCATCCAAGTAGCACCCGAACAAGTAGCACCCGAACGCCACCTGCAGCAATACGGGTTAACGGGGTGTCAGCGGCGGTGAAGCTTTCCGGCCTTTCCCCTCGCCCAGTCCGTCGACGATCTCGGTCAATGCCTCCAGCGACGATTTGTGGGGCATCCACCCCAGAATGGTCCGCGCCCGGCTTGTGTCCATGATCGGCGCGCCCGCAGCCATGTCCACCCAGCCGGGGTCCGTCACCTGCATCCGCAGCCGCCATGTAGCGCTGACGACGGCGCGCAGCAACGACACCGGGATGGGCAGGTGGCGCCGGGCATGGAGGATCCATGCGAGCGCATTGGGATCCAGCACGGGTTCGGCGGCGATGTTGAAGGCTCCTTCGGCACGTTCCCTGAGGACCCGCCAATAAGCGTCGGCCACATCATCTGCGTGCACGGCCTGGAAGATCAGGTCCTTGGGGACCGGAAGGACGGGGAGCCAGGGCCGGCGGGGAATCAGTCGCGGGAGGACCCTGCCCAGGAAATAGCGTCCGATTTCGCTGCCGGCTTCCGAGGTAAAGATCAGCCCGGGCCGCAGCCGCGCAACCACCACCTCCGGGTTTGCCTTGGCGAAGTTGTTCAGGAGCCGCTCCTGCGCGGCCTTGTCCACGCTGTAGTGCGAGCCCTTGATTCCGCCGGCAGGCCAGTTTTCCTTGGTTCTCTGGTCCTTCGGCGCTGGCGAGTACGCGCCCACGGAGGAGGCGCAGACGACGTGCCCCACCCCTGCCCTGCGGGCAGCCCCGAGGACGTGGGCCGTGCCCGCAACGTTGGTGCGTCGCAGAAGCTTGCGGTTGTGGTTCGGCTGGATAGCCCACGCCAGGTGCACCACGGCATCCGCCCCGGCCATGACTTTGTCCAGGGCCTCACGGTCCCTGTGGTGTCCGATGTCCAGGCTGTGCCATTCGACGCCCTGGTAAGGCGCGGCGTCCAGGTCCGGTTTCCGCCGTGCAATGCCCACCAGTTGGAGGTCGGCCCCCTCCTCGGACCGGGCCTTCTGGAGCCGCTTCAGCAGGGCGGTGCCCGCGTTTCCCGTAGCCCCGGTGATGACGATGCGCATGGACTCTTCTTCCCTCAGCTGGTGGTTTCGCCTGTGGAGCGGATGCGTTGCAGGACGGCCGTGGTGGAGTGTTCCGGTACGTAGTCCAGAATAGTCACCGTGCCTCCGTAGCTTTCCACAGCAGCTGTTTCGGCGAGCATTTCCGGCGTGTAGTCGCCGCCTTTGGCGTAGACGTCCGGCTTGAGGAGTTCGATCAGCGGGATGGGCGTGGGGGTGTCGAACACGGTGACGTGGTCCACGCAGCTCAGCGCAGCGATGACGGCGGCACGGTCGGCCTCGTGGTTGACGGGACGGTCCGGTCCTTTCAGTTGCCGGACCGAGGAGTCGCTGTTGAGGGCCACCACCAGCACGTCACCGAGTTGCTTGGCTTGGTTGAGGTAGCGGGTGTGGCCCCGGTGCAGGACATCGAAGCAACCATTGGTGAGGACGATCCGCCGCCCTTCCTGCCGGTGCGCCTCCACCTGCTTGGCCAATTCGGTTGCGGTCAGCGCGGTGTCCGCGAACTCCCGGAGATGGTGGGCCAGTTCTTCGGTGCTGCACACGGATGTGCCGGGCCGGTGGACCACAACGTCGGCGGCTGCTTGGGCAAGGTCAACGCTGGTGGTCAGGGGCAGCCCGGCTGCGCGCGCCAGGCTCAGCGCGGCAACAAAGGTATCGCCGGCGCCGGAGGCCTGCTTCTCCGCTTCCGGCCGCGCCCAGGTGCGGTGGGTGGCCACCTCGCCGTCGCTGCCTTGGCGCACGGTCAGCGTGCCGTCCCGGTCCAGGGTTACGACGACGGCGGCCGCACCGGAGGCGGCCATGAGCTGGGCACCGTGGGCCTCCACGAAGGGGCACCGCGCAGCACCACCGGGCAGCTCAACGCCGAGCAGCAGGGCAGCTTCCTGGGCGTTCGGGGTGGCCAGGTCCGGTGCCAGCTCCGCCCACTGTTCGGGGTGGTGGGCATCCACCACCACCAAAGGACTACCGCTCCCTGCGGGTTTCTGCCTTCCCGGTGATCCGGGACCCAGTTCCCGCTGCAGCGCTTCGCGGACCGGACCAACCAGTGCGCCTGCGCCGTAGTCGCAGAGGATCACCGCGTCCGAACCCGCCAATGCTCCTGGGATGAGGGCCGCCAGTTCCAGCAAACCGTCCTCAGGCACTGACGCCGATTCATCGTCCAGCCGAAGCATGACCTGTCCGCCGCTGCTGACGCGGTTCTTGGTGGTGGTGGTCATGCCCGGGTGCGACAGTACGCCGTCCACATCGATCCCGGCGGCTGCGAGCCTTTGCCGGAGCTGCCGGCCGGCTGTGTCCTCACCGACCATGGAAACAAATCGAACACGGGCACCCAAGGCAGCCAGGTTCATGGCCGTGTTCGCTGCGCCGCCTGGAGCGTAGTCACGGCGCTTTACCTGCACCACGGGAGCGGGCGCTTCCCGGCAAAAACGCTCAATCAGCCCGTCCCACCAGCCATCCAGGATGGCGTCGCCGATGACGGTGATAACGGGTTCTTCTTCGGCCAGGCGGCCTGGCAACCATTCGGCCAGACCTTCTTGATTGGAGAGGCGTGCCATGGGGTACCTTCCGGTTGAGGCGGCAAGTTCCTGCTCTCCCTCAGGTACCCAACGGCCCGCCCTTCACACACCTGCACAGCAGTTTTCCGCACCGGGTCCGCGGCCGGTGCCGCAAGAGCCGGCAAGCGCTGCGGGACCCCCGATTTCCTCTCGAAGGGATGTACCACATGGACACTTCTCCGGCTTCTGCCATCTCGCTCGAATCAGGTGTTGGCCCCGTACTGGCGAAGTTCCAGGATGTGCAGCGGATCGCCGTATTGCGCGGCGGCGGGCTGGGCGACCTCATCTATACCTACCCGGCGTTGTTTGCCCTTAGGCGCGCCTACCCGGAAGCCCGCGTGACCCTGCTGGGAACACCCATCCATGCGGCGTTGGTGGCCGCAACGGAAGGCCCCGTGGACGACGTCGAGATCCTTCCGTTTGCAAAGGGCGTCCGCGACGGCGACGAAGATCCGGAAGCGCTTGAACGGTTCCTCCAGGACATGCAAGGCCGGAACTTCGATCTGGCTGTCCAGATGCACGGCGGCGGCCGCTTCTCCAACCCGTTCCTGCTGAAGCTGGGGGCGAGGCACACCGTGGGAACGCGGACTCCGGATGCCGAACGGCTGGAGCGGAACCTGGACTACATCTACTACCAGAACGAGCCTGACCGCTGGCTTGAGACAGTGGGACTTGCGGGCGCGCCCACCATCATTGCGCCCATGCTGCGGCCAAAACCGGAGTACCGGCAGGACGTAGCGGGGTTGAAGGACCAGGCCCGTTCCTCCCTGGTGGTCATCCACCCTGGTGCCACCGATCCCAGAAGGCGCTGGCCGGCGTCGTACTTTGCTGACGCAGCCGCGAGCCTCGCAGCCGAAGGTGTCCAGGTACTGGTGGTCGGCGACGAATCGGAGAAGGCACTGGCCCAGGAAGTCGTCGGACTCGCGCAGTCAAAGATTCCGGAACGGGACCGTGAGGCGGTGCGTTCGGTGGCCGGCGAACTGGACCTCGGGCAGTTGGCAGCCCTGTTGGACGAGGCGACGGTGATGCTCGCGAGCGACAGCGGGCCCCGGCACCTGGCCCAGGCCTTGGGAACTCCCACCGTGGGCATTTTCTGGGTGGGCAACGCCTTCAATGCGGGGGCGCGGGGCCGGAGCATGCATCGGATCCACATGTCGTGGGTGACCAAGTGCCCCCGCTGCGGCGCGGACGTCACCCAGGTTGGTTGGACCGCTCCGCACTGCGGCCACGACGACACCCTCATTGAAGGCATCGCCGTGGCCGACGTTGTTCAGGACGTGCGGGACCTTACGGCCACGAGCCTTCTTCTGCGGGGGTAATGAGAAGTTCGCGGACCTCGCAGCCGAACGGTTGCGAGAGCGCGAACACCACAGCCTGAGCCACATTCGCGGGATCGTTGAGCTTTGAGTCGTCCTGCGGCTTGTACTGCTCGTCGCGGTCGTCGAAGAAGTGGGTCTTCATGCCACCCGGAATGATGGTGGTGACGCCGATGACCCCGCCGGTTTCGGCCGCGAGCGCGCGGCTGAAGCCGATCACGCCGAACTTGGAGGCGCAGTAGGCCGTTGCATCCGGGAGGGCACGCAAGCCCAGGGTGGAGGCGATGGTGATGGCCCGGCCCTTGGATTCCTTCAGGTAAGGCAGAGCGGCCCGGACCGTGGAAACGGTGCCCAGGAGGTTCACCCCAATGACCTTTTCCCATTCTTCGGCAGCTACGTCGCCCAGCTTTCCGCAACGGTCAATGCCGGCAGCGGTTACGACGCCGTCCAGGCCGCCGAGGCTTTCCGCGGTTTCCTTCACAGCGGCTTCCACGGCTTCCCGGTTGGAGACGTCCACTTCCAGGGCCTTCACGCCGGAGACGTTGCTGACGTCCCGGTCGAAGACGACCGGCGTGCCGCCGGCGTTGCTGATCGCTTCCACGATCGCGGCCCCCAGGCCGGAGCCGCCTCCAGTAACGATGACGCGGCCAGGTGTTTGCGTGTTCATGCGGTTCCTTTCGTTAGGCGGTTCTGTACAGGTTCAGCCGACCTTGGCGAGCGCTTCCGCCAGGCCGCTGGTCGATCTGGCCGGGTGGAAAGGCACGGTGACGCATTGCCCTCCCCACGTGGCCAGCAGCCGGGCTTCCGGCAGTTCATCGGGTTGGTAGTCGCCGCCCTTGACCCAGATATCGGGCCGGATGAACTCGAGGCAGTCCTCCGGCGTGTCCTCGTCGAAGACCACCACGGCGTCCACGCATGAGAGCGCGAGCAGCAGCTCTGCCCGGTCTTCCATGCTGACGATCGGCCGGTGCGGGCCCTTGAGGCGGCGGACGGACTGGTCCGAATTGAGGCACACGATCAGGCAATCCCCCATGGCACGGGCAGCGGCGAGCGTCCGCGCGTGCCCCGCGTGGAGAAGATCGAAGCATCCCCCCGTTGCGATGACGGTGCCGCCCTGCGCCCGCACTTCTGCGGCGAGTTGGACGCCGTCGGGACGACTTGGCTGGTTGCCGAAAAGTTCGACGACGGCTCCGGCATCGGCGTGTGGTCCGGCCGCGCCGGGACCGGGTTCAACCGCATCGGCGGGGTCGGGTCCAGCCGCGGCGGGGCCGGGTTCAACCGCACCGGCGTCCACCGCGAGCGATGCGGCCCCACCCTCTGCGAGGAACGCTGATGCGTCGGCGACGGCCCGGCTGGCAGCTTCGGGCAATGCGACGCCGAGGCCGAGGTAGGCAGCCAGGCTCCCTGCGAGGCGGTCCCCGGCTCCACAGGGATCAGCAACGCTGGTCCTGGGCGCGGGAATGTCGGTAGCAGGTCCCGTCGCTTCGACCAGGACCGCCCCTGCTTCGCCCTTGGTCACCAGGACGGCGCGGCTGTTCCAGTGTTCCAGCAGTCGGGTCCCGGCTTGGGCAGTTCCGGCGCCGGGATCCACCACCGGTTCCAGCCCGGCCGCTTTCGCGAGGGCCCTCGCTTCGGCAAGGTTGGGGGTTACCACCGACACTCCGGAAACGGGCTGCGAACCGGAAGGATGCGGATCCCACACCACGGGAATCCGGCGCGCCGCCGTGGTGAGGGCGTCGCGGATGTCCTCGTTGAAGGTGATCCCCCTGCCATAGTCAGCCACCACGATCACCTCTGCCGAGTCGATGGCCGCCCGCATGTCCCCGGTACAGTCCGGAGTTGGCGCAGGGGCACAGCCTTCATCGAACCGGACTACGGGATGCGAACCGATCCGGACCCGCGTCTTGGTGGGGGTAGGGGCAAGCGGGGCTCCGGTGAGCAGCTCCATGCCGGACAGTGCGCGCCTGAGGTGGGCGGCGCCGTCGTCGTCGGACACAGCGGTGACCAAAGTGACGTCATGGCCGTCGCGCATGAGGAGGGTGGCTACCAGCCCGGCACCGCCTGCCCGACGCCGGACGCCTCCTACGTCAACCACGGGAACCGGCGCGTCCGGGCTCAGCCGGGTGGCGGTTCCGTTGATGTCGACGTCCAGGAGGAGGTCGCCCACCACGGTCACTTTCATGGCTGGACTCCCCTGCCCGAGGTTCCGGTCCGCCGGGCAACCTCCGCGTCGAAGGCCCTGCAGACCGCGTGGACGGCGATCAGATGGCCCTCCTGCGCGTTGGCCGCAATGGCTTCCACCGTGACGGCCTCGTCGCACGCGGTGGACAGCGGGTTGGGGCCCGGCCCCGTGAGGGCCCACGTTGCAATCCCGCGTTCATTGGCTGCCCGGACCGCCTTGAGGAGGTTGGGGCTGCGTCCGCTGGTGGACAGGAGGACCAGGACGTCGCCGGCACGACCGTGCGCCCTGACCTGCCTGGCGAAGACTTCGTCGTACCCGTAATCGTTGGCCAGCGCCGTGACTGCCGATGTTTCAGCATGCAGGGAGATGGCTGAGAACGGGGCCCGCTCCGAGTCGAAGCGACCCACGAGTTCGGCGGTCAGGTGCTGGGCTTCAGCGGCGGATCCGCCGTTGCCGGCGGCAAGCAACCTTTGGCCGGCCAGCAAGCGGTTGGCAAGCTCGGTACCCCATCCGGAGAGCCGGCCTGCCTGCGAGCGCAGCGATTCGAGGGCCGGAAGAACGTTGTCCAGATGCTTGGTTACCTCGGTGTCCGCGGCGCCGGATCCGGCCCACCCCGCGGGGATGGTGTCCGGGACTGACTTGAGTTTCGCCGGACTCTTGACGGTGGTGTTCGTGGTGTGGCTGTTGATGGTCACAGTGCCGTTCCTTCCAGGGGTTCAAGAGCTTCCCCGGCCTGGCGGGAAAGCCCGGCGGCGAGGACGGATCGGTACGCTTTTTCGGTGTCAGCGGCAATGCGGTCCCACGAGTAGCGCGAGCGGGCGCGGCGCAGGCCGGCCCTGCCCATGTCGGCACGCAGGGCGGGGTCGCCCAGGAGCTGCCCAACGGCGTCGGCGATTGCCTCCGGGTCCCGCGGCGGGACCTGCAGGCCGGTCTTGTGGTCAACCACTGTTTCGCGCAAACCCCCGACGGCGGCGGCCACCACGGGCACGCCGCTTGCCATCGCTTCCAGCGGAACAATGCCGAAGGGCTCGTACCAAGGGGTGCAGATGACCGCGTCAGCGCTGCGGAGGATGCCCGGCATTGCGTCGCGCGGCACCTGGCCGCGCATGGTGACCTTGTCTTCTACGCCCAGTTCCTTGGTGAGCGCCCGGAGCCTCTGGGCTTCCGGGTCTTCCTCGAGGGTCAGGGCATCGCCGGAACCGCCGACGACCAGGAGTTCGACGTCGTCGAAGCCTGCCTGTTCAAGATGCGGCAGGGCCTGGATGATGAGGTCGACTCCCTTGCGGGGAACCAGCCGCCCGACGCTGAGGATCCGGTGGGTGCGCGGCTTCGGTTCGGGTTCGGCCGTGCCGTCAAAGAGTGCGAGGTCCACGCCGCAAGGAGCGATTGAGACCTTGGATTTGCTGATGCCGAGCGTCTTCAGTTCAAAGACCTCGTCCGGGCACGTGGCGATGACCCAGTCGGCCGTCCGGCCAACCCAGGGTTCCAGCCAGGCGCGTGCCGCCGGGCTTGTGTCCGCGCTGCCCTGATGGCGCCGCTTGACGGATCCCAGGGCATGGAAGGTCTGCACCACGGGTACGGGATCGGCCGCGCCGGCCCGCCGGGACGCCTGGATTGCAGCCAACCCGGACATCCAGAAGTGCGCGTGAACGACGTCCGGAAGATCGCCGGCCCAGTCCTCGCAGATACCGTCCGCCAAGGCACCCATGAACGGCAGGAGTTCGTCCTTGGGGATGTGCCGGGCGGGACCGGCGTCCACGTGGACCACGGTGAGTCCCGGTGCCACCTGCACCTTTGCAGGCAGCTCCGGATCGTCACGGCGTGTGTACACGGTGACTTGGTGGCCACGTTTGGCCAGGCTCGAGGAAAGTGCGGCGACGTGGACGTTCTGTCCCCCGGCGTCCACTCCTCCCAAAGCCGCCAGCGGACTGGCGTGTTCGGAAACCATGGAGATCTTCATGGGTGTGTCCTCTCTGCATCATGGCTTGGCGGTGCCGATCGGGGCGCCCCACCGGCCGCTGTTGCGGTTGGTGCGGCGCTCCCCCGTGTTCTCAAGTCCCCGAGGAGCTCATCCCAGGCCCGGAGGAATGCGTCCAGCCCGTAGCGTTCCAAGGCAGCTTCGCGGGCCCGAAGGCCCATGGCGTAAGCGTCGTCCGGGTCATTGAGCAGCCGGCGGGCGAATCTCTGGAGTTCATCGACGTCGGTAGAGACCAGCCCTGCGCCGCGGGGAACGGCGCGGTAGGCTTCCGTGGTCCCGAGCGCCAGCACGGGCATGCCCAGATGCATCGCTTCCAACAGTGCAAGGCCCAGCGACGTCCAACGGAGCGGATGCACGTAGAGCCGGCAACGGGCCAGCTCGGCGTGGAGCTGCGACGCCGGAACGTCCCCGGCAATCCTCAGCCGTTCCTCGCCAAGACCCAGCCCCTTCAGGTTCAGGGCTCCGGGCAAATGCTCCGTTCCCATCCCGAAGACCCTCAGCGGACCCACTCCGGCGAAGCCCGGCAGGAGGTCGGTGCCGGTGACACGCCCGCGCCGCACCGGCTCGTTGACCACGATGCCCATTTCTTCCCGCTCACCGGTATAGAGGCGGCCGGGATCCGGGATGCCGTGTTCGATCACTACCGTGGCGGCCGAACCGGTGTCCCAGAAGAGCTGGTTGAAGTGGGTCACGTGCACTACGGGAATAGTGCGCTGGTCAGCCATCGGGTGCACAGTGAACGGCACGTCTCCCTTGGGCGTATTGTGCTCGAGGTAGACGGCAGGCAGATCCACGCCGGGCTTCCGCCCCAAGGAACGGGCCACTGCGGCGATCTCCTCCGGCCGTTGCAGGACTACTGCGTCCACGCCGTCCGGGTCCAGCGTGGCCAGGTGCACTTCCACGGCGTTGTCCGGCCAGTCGCGGCCACCGCGCCCCAAGCCCCAGGGGCCGCCGTCGGGTTCTACCGGAAGCAGGTATTCATGGCGTCCGCGGACGAATGCCTCCATCCATCCTCCGTGGACGTGCCACACCAGGATTCTCATGGTTTCCACACCTTTCGTCGGGTAGCCAGGGAAGCCACGCCACCCAGCAGGCGTTCCACGGCTTCGAGGACCTGTTCGGGCGTGACGGAACTCAGGCAGGGATGGCCGGGAACGGGACAGTTCCGGGCACGGGTGTTCTTGCACGCCGCTTCCTGGTCGCCCAGAAGTTCCAGCGGCACCCCGTACGGCGCCCAACGGATGGCAGGGACCACGGGGGCGAACAGGCAAACCACCGGCGCGCCCACCGCGGCGGCCAGATGCGCGGGTCCCGTATTGGCAGTGATGACGACGGCGGCCCGCTCAAGAACCGCTGCCAGCGTGCGGAGGTTGGTCTTGCCGCCGAGGTTCTGCGCGGAAGGACCGGCAACCGTTGCGGTGAGCGAGGCCTCGGAAGGCCCTCCGGTCACTACGACACGGTGTCCATAGGCCTCCAGGAGCTCCACGGTGGCGGCGTGGTGCAGCGCGGGCCATTCCCGGGCGGGGGCTGCTGCGCCGGGATGCACCACAATGTAGGGGCCCTCGTCAGCGAGCTTGTTGGCGAATTCGTCATCTGCAGCGGTGTTCACGCGCAGTTTGCCGTCGTCGCCCTGCGGAAGGACAAAGCCTCCCGCATGGGCGATACCAAGGGCACGTACTGCTTCCGGCTGATCCTCGGGGAAATCTTCGCCCGGCCTGAGCCGGACATCCAGCAACGAACCCGCGTAGTCGGTGGAGGCGCCCGTAATCCTCTTTACCCCGGCCAGGCGCAACAGCATTGCCAAGGGCAGCGGGGATTGGTGGAAGGACGTCAGGATCACGGCTTCCTCAATCCGGGAACTACGGACAAAGTCCACCAAGCCGCGGGTGGATTCTTCGGTAACGGGCGGGGCCGGATTGACGATCCAAGGACACTGCCAGGTGTGGACTTCAGTGACGCCGGGAAGCATTTCCGCCGCACCGGTCCCTTCCGGACCGCACAGCAGTACGACGTCGTTGGGCCGGCTGCCGTCGGGCCTGCTGCCGTTGGCCACGGCACGTATTGCCGGCCCTGAAACGAGGACGTCGCCCATGCTGTCCAAGCGGGCTACCAGGACGCGGCTCACGCAGGTGCACCTTGGGTAGGGTTGCCGCCGGTCCGGACTGCCGGCCCGGCGGAAAGAGCCGCATCTTCGGGCACTGCCAGCAGCAGCTCCACGGCGTGCCACAGATCGTTCGCCACCAGGTCCGCCGCAACGATCTCTTCCTCGCGGGTCACCGGCGTGGGGACCAGGACAGCCCGGGCACCAGCAGCCTTTGCGGCCCCAAGGTCCGCCCCGATGTCACCTATCACGGCCACCTCCGACGGTTCCACGCCCAACGCCTCGCAGGCCCTGTGGATGAGGCCCGGCGCGGGCTTGCGGCATGGACAGCCATCCTCCGTTCCGTGCGGACAGAATTCCCACACGTCGAACGGCCCCAGCAGCTCATCGACGCGCTGGTTCACGGCTTCCACCTGGGCCGGCGTTATCAGCCCCCTGGCAACTCCCGACTGGTTGCTGACCACACCTGTGGCCAGTCCGGCCTCGCGCACCCTCGCAACTGCCGAACGGGCACTCTCCATGGGCCGCACCAGTCGCGGGTCGCCGTTATATGGCACGTCTACGACGAGCGTTCCATCGCGGTCAAACAGGACCGCCTTCAACGTTCCGGTTCCTCCCATACCGGCAAAGTTCCCCAGTTCTCCGTGCCCTAAACAGCGCGACGAGGAGAAGTTTCCTGCCGCTAGACTCCTAAGCGGGAGGCCACCTTGAACAACATTGAAAGCAATGGACAGCCCATACTGCTCGCCCTGCGCGCACTGAAACTGGGGGACCTGCTGGTTGCGGTTCCTGCCTTGCGCGGCCTGCGCCGGGCGTTTCCGGAACACCGCATCCTCTACGCCGCACCCACGTGGGTGGCGGAGGCAGTGGAGCTTGTAGGTGGCATCGACCACCTGCCCACCCCCGGGCTGGACGATCCACTGACCATCGCCCCGGGCGTGGTGGACGTTGCCGTGAACCTCCACGGCAACGGAGCCGAGAGCCGGCAGCGCATCGAGGAGCTGCAGGCCAAGCGGGTAGTGGCGCACCGGTCTCCCGGCGTGGACGGACCCGAATGGACCACGGGACTTCCCGAACGCGAGCGCTGGACCAGGCTGCTCGCGTGGCACGGCATCGACGCCGATCCCCTGGATTACCGGCTCAACAAGCCCCGGGCGGCTTCCCCCCGCCCCGGTGCCACCGTCATTCACGTCGGAGCCGCGTACGGGAGCAGGTTGTGGCCGGTGGAGCGGTTCGCGGAAGTGGCCGTGGAACTCACCAAGGCGGGACACGACGTCGTCTTCACCGGTGGCGCGTCCGAACGCGAACGGGCCGAAAAGACGGCCGTTTTGGCCAAGCGCCAAGGAGCAAACCTCGACGCCGGTGTGCTCGCCGGACGTCAAGGGCTCGCCGAGTTCGCCGCGACAATCGCCGAGGCGCGGCTGGTTGTTTCCGCCGACACGGGTGCCGCGCACCTGGCATCCGCCTATGAACGCCCGTCAGTTGTCCTGTTCGGTCCTGCGCCCGCTGAGGAATGGGGACCGCCGCCCGGGCCGCACGTGGTCCTCACCGCCGTCGAACTCCGCCGCGGCGACGTCTTCGCCGCTGATCCCGACCCCGCACTCCTGGCAGTCACGGTGCGCGACGTGCTGGATGCAGTGGACGGACTCCGCTGCTGAGTTGGCGCCGGCGTGGCCCGGGGCGGCGGCATTGGCCACCGCCCTGCGGGCGCTCTCTGGTACCCCCGGCGGATTAGAGAGCAGTGTTCCTTGGAGGGCAGTGTTACCTAGAGTGCTGTGCCGTCCCGTAGTTCGGCCTGGCCCTCGAACAACTGCGCCTGCAACGTCACCAGGATCTTGGACAACCTCCGCGATACCTGCATTTGCGACATTCCGAGGGCCTCGGCGATGGTCGACTGGGTTTCCTCGCGGTAGTAACGCCGGTACAGAAGATGGCGGTCCTCGGGGCTGAGGGTTCTGATGGCGTTCCGCAGGGCGAGGACGTCTTCCAGTTTGTCCGTGGGGCAGCCGGCACTGGAGAGGGACCCTTGGAGGCCGTCGCCGCCGGCCACGGCCGGAGCGTCCAGGGAATCGGGGCGCTTGCTGGTTCCCGCCATCAGGGCTTCACGTACTTGGCACGGCTCCAGGCTGAGGTCCTCTGCGACCTCTTCCGGGGAAGGCGTGCGTTGCAGGGCCTGGGTCATTTCTTCTGTCCTGGCGAGGACCTGGCGCCGCATGTCCTGGATAGGACGCGGGGGACGCACCACCCAGCAATGGTCCCGCAGGTACCTCTTCACCTCACCGGCAATGGTGGGGGCTGCGTAGGCCGGGAAGCTGACGCCCTTGGCCTCGTCGTAGCCACGGGCGGCCTTGATGAGGCCCATGAACGCGACCTGACGGACGTCGTCCAGATCATGGGTGTGGGCTGAGTACCGGGCGGCAATGGACTTCGCCAGGTTCAAATGGTCCAGGACCAAGCCGTCCTGAAAACTTTGCCGGAGGCTGCTTTCCGGCGCATTCGCGTGATAGGGGTTCTGGAAGGGTCGAGCTTGCCGCATCGGCTTCAATCCTTAGACCTGCTTATTGGGGGATGAGCCCGCTGCAAGACTCTTAAAAAGAGAAGCATACTTATTATAAAAAGAGAAGCATCCTTATTATTAGCTTCGGTGGAACTTCGGAGCTACCCTCAAAGAAGAGCTTCTGTCCAAGGTTCGGAGGTCCCAATGGAAGACCAACAACAAGCCGCGCCCCACCTGGTGGCCGGCGAAATCCAGGACCTGTTCCTGGATAATCCTGACGTCGAGGCATTCCTCACTGAGCTGACCCGGCATTCCGCTGCGATGTTCAGCACTGCCGATGCCGACGTCTTTTGTGGGGTCACCCTGCTCCGCCACCGCACCGCTGCGACGGTCGCCAGCAGCGGAGAACGCGCCCTCCTGCTTGACGAACTCCAGTACCAGTTCGCCGAGGGTCCGTGCCTGCTGTCAGCCAGGAAAGGCGTCCAAGTACACGTCCCTGACCTTGCGGCCGACGACACGTGGCCCGATTACAAAGAGGTGGCCCTGGCTCAAGGCATACGCTCGATCCTTGCCCTGCCGATTCCGCTTCCGGACGACAGCGCCAAAGCCAGCATGAACCTCTACTCCGAACGTACAGCCGGATTCGACCAAGCGACGGTGCAGCGGGCCACGGACTACGTGCAGCAGGCTGCGAAGGGGCTGAGCCTGGCCGTCATGATTGCCCAACACAGCCAGACTGCGGCCAACCTGCGCGCCGCCATGGCTTCACGCACCGTCATCGACGTAGCCACCGGCATCATCATCGCCCAGAACCGTTGCACCCAGGCCGAAGCCGTGGAGCTCATCAAGAGGGCCTCCAGCAACCGGAACGTCAAGCTGCGGGAGGTTGCCGAGGCGATCGTCAAGGCCGCGGGCGGCGGAAACGTGGAGACCCACTTCAAGTAGGCCTCCACACGCGAAGACGACTCAGGCCTGCAGGGCTCCCACGATGGCCCCCATCACTGCGAACGTCACCACGTTGTAGCTGGCGTTGATCGCGAAAAGCACCGGGCTGCGGCGTTCGAACAAGTAGTTGACGCCCAAAGCCGTTGCCACCCAGCCAATGCCTGCGGCCAGCCCGGCCACGATGCCGAAAACAAAGCCGCCACGGCCGATGAACGCGGCCAGGAACACGGCCATGATCGCGGCAAGTACGAAGGACCCGGCAAAGACCCTCGCCGTTCCGGACTTCAGCTGCTGGTCACTCACGCCTGCTGCCTTTTGCCAGGGCTTGGCGAAGAGCACGGAGTACCACAGCCCGCCTACGACGAACGTGGCCAACGCTGCCAACAGCACTGCGAGCCAATTGATATGGATTTCCACGGCCTTCCCTTCCTGGTGGTTCCCTGAGGAGAGGGTAGGCGGCGGGACGTGGGGCGGTCTTGTAAAAAACCCGCAACCTGCTGCCGAGAGTTGGCCGGACTGCGGTTCGTCTAGGCGAGTTCCTCCACGGGCACGAACGTGGCGTACTCGGGACCGTGCGTCTGGATCACGCGCAGGTATTCGGTGGGTGTAAAACCGCTGAACCGTCGGAACGCACGGATCAGGTGCGGCTGGTCGTAATAGTCCGCCAGGCCCAGGAGTTCACGGCCGGGCGCCGAACCCGCCGGCATGAGGGCGGGTTGGTTGACGAACCTGAAGAAACGGCACACATCGGAATACACCTTGGCCCGCAGACCGCAATCCCTCATCATGATCCGCTCCAGGGTCGAGGAGCTGATGCCCAACCGTCCGGCCAGAATTCCGATCTCTACGTCCTCTTCAGCAAGGGTTTCCACGGCTTCCATGGTCCTGGGATCGGCCTCGTAGCCAGCACTCAGATGCCCCAGCAGGAACGATTCCAAGGCATCGAAGGCCTGCTCCGGCTCCGCATCGAGCAACTGGCTCCGAAGGTCCGCGAAACCCGGGAACACGTACTGCGCATCCACCACATTGCCCTGAAACTCCGACGGCAGCTGAGATGTAAATGCCGCGAGGGCGAAGGGCGCCAGGCGCACCCCCACGTTGTGCAGGCGCTCCGGATTCTCGCTGATCAGGTAACTGGACTGGACGCCGGCGTAAAACCCGGCGGCAACCTCCGCCGACGCCCGATCCATACCGGTTGCCTCCCGTGGCCTGATCAGCCGGTAAGGCTCTGACAAGTTCAGGATCAGGTGCGCCGATGGGCCGGGCAGGATCTTCTCATACCTGGCCTTCGGCTCGGCCCGCAGGAACCAAAAGCCTTCCACGAAGGGACGCAACGCCGCCGGGGCAGGAATTTCTGCATACTCCACGCAGCCAGTCTAGAAGCGCCGGGCGCCCGTCGCAGATGCCGGGCGGCAGCTACAGCACCCCGCGCAGCACCAGGGCCGCGCCGTCGTCGAGCACTGACCCGGTGACCTCGTCCGCCACGGCGAGCACCTCGTCCGGGGCTTGGCCCATGGCAACGCCGCGGCCCGCCCACGTGAGCATTTCGATGTCGTTGCGGCCATCACCGATCGCGAGCGTGTTCTCCGGATCGATGTCGCGTTGAAGGCGCAAGGCTTCCAAAGCGCTGGCCTTCGTGACACCTTCGGCGGCGATGTCCAGCCACGCCGTCCATCCCACCGAGTACGTCACCCCGGACAAGCCGATGTGCCCGATTGCGGTGTTGAACTCCTCCGAGGTGTTCTCAGTGCTGAAGACCACGACGCGCACTGCGGTGGAATCCAGCAACGTCCGGAAGTCGACGGGGATCGATTCGACCCCGAAACTGACATCGTGGAAACGCTCGGTGGACAAGAAGTTGCCGGCTTCGTCCTCCAGTGCGTACTTGGCGCCGGGCAGCCGCTCGCGGAGTGCTTCCAGTGCGGGAGCGGGATCAAACGTGGCTTTGTGGACGATCTCGTAGCCGTCCTCCAGCGAGGGGTCGAGCCGCAAGGTGACGCCACCGTTGCAGCACACCACATAGCCGCGCTCCAAGCCGATCAGCTCAACAATGGGCAACGCGGCATTCAGCGAGCGGCCGGTAGCGATGATGACGTCATGGCCCTTGGCTACGACACCTTGGGCGGCTTCCCTGACCGCCGGGGACATATGGCCGTCGTGGTCCACGAGGGTGCCGTCAACATCCAGCGCGATCATGAGTTTGTTCTTGGGATCGGGCTGGTCATCGATGCCAGCAACTGCAGTATCAGTCAAAATAGTCATGGTTCCAGTAGAACAGACTCAGATGAACTCTTTTCCAACTGACTCCCAATAGTGGTTGCTCTGAAAGCTCAGAACAACCACTAATGCCAGCTACTTGGGCTGCAGGACCGGCAAGACCTCGAGGCCGCCAAGGTACTTCTGCAGCGCCTTGGGAACATTCACGGAACCGTCCGCATTCTGGTGGTGCTCAAGGAGCGCAACGATCCAGCGCGTGGTGGCCAGCGTGCCGTTCAAGGTGGCCACGGCACGGGTGCCCTTGGCAACGCCTTCCTCGTTGACCACGCGTTCGCGGATGTTGAGGCGGCGGGCCTGGAACGTGGTGCAGTTGGACGTGGACGTGAGCTCACGGTACGCGTTTTGCGTGGGAACCCAGGCTTCGCAGTCAAACTTGCGGGCCGCGGACATGCCCAGGTCTCCGGCAGCGGTGTCGATCACGCGGTAGGGAAGCTCGCACTTGGCCAGCATCTCCTCTTCCCAGGCGAGCAGGCGCTCATGCTCGGCCGCTGCTTCCTCAACCGTGGTGTAGATGAACATCTCCACCTTGTTGAACTGGTGCACGCGGATAATGCCGCGGGTGTCCTTACCGTGCGAACCCGCCTCGCGGCGGTAGCAGGAACTCTGGCCGGCGTAACGGATGGGGCCGGCGGAGAGATCCAGGATCTCGTCTGCGTGGTAGCCGGCGAGGGCCACCTCCGAGGTGCCCACAAGGTAAAGGTCGTCTTCGGCGAGACGGTAGATCTCGGCGTCGTGCTTTACATCGAAACCGGTGCCCTGCATGGTTTCCGGACGCACCAAAGTAGGGGTGATCATGGGGACGAAACCAGCCTCGATGGCCTGGTCCATGGCCATCTGCAGGAGAGCCATCTCCAGGCGGGCTCCAACACCCTTAAGGAAGTAGAACCGGGCGCCGGAAACCTTGGCGCCACGCTCCATGTCGATCGCGCCGATCAGCTCGCCGATCTCCAGGTGGTCCTTGGGCTCGAAGTCCGGGAACTCCCGCGGCGAGCCGACGGTCTTGACCACCACGTAGTCGTCCTCGCCGCCCTCGGGCACACCGTCAACAACAAGGTTCGGGATGATGCGGAGGAGCTCCTCATGCTTGGCCTGCGCGGCGTCAGCCTCGGCGGAAGCGGCCTTCACCGAATTCGCGAGTTCCTTGACCTCTGCCAGCAGGGCCTGCTTCTCCTCGCCCTTGGCCTGCGCCACCTTCTTGCCGAAGGCATTCTGCTCGGCGCGGAGGGTTTCGTAGCGGATCAGCGCTGCGCGGCGGTCGGAGTCTGCGGAGATGATCGCGTCCACAACGGACTCGTCGGCGCCACGGGCGCGCTGGCTGGCACGGAACTTGTCCGGGTTTTCGCTGAGGTCTTTTACGTCGATCACCACACAAGAGTATCGAATCGGACGTGTGCCCCCATGACGATAGGGTTGGAGCACAATGAGCGACTGGATCCTGTGGGTGATTCTGGCTGGATGCGTGGTGTTTGCCGTCTCCAGTTGGTGGGGCGTGCGCCGACTTAAAGCCAGGCATATACGGAGCGCCGTCGCGGCCGATCCGCACAAGCCGGACCCTGGCTACCAAAAGGTGGCCGTGGTCCTCAACCCGGTCAAGAACAAGTCCGCCGAGACCCGTGCTGCGATCACCGAAGCCTGCGACCTGGCGGGCTGGGACGCCCCAACGTTTTACGAGACGACCCCCGAGGACCCGGGCTACGGCCAGTCGCGCCAAGCGCTGCAGTCCGGAGCCGACGTCGTTCTTGCCTGCGGCGGCGACGGTACCGTCCGCGCGGTAGCCGAGTCACTGACGCACCAGCGCGTAGCCATGGGCCTGATTCCGCTGGGCACGGGCAACCTGCTGGCCCGGAACATCGAGTTGGACGTCTATGACGTTGCCGATTGCATCCAGGTGGCCCTGTTCGGCCACCAGCGCTACATCGACACCGCCACCATGGGCATCCAGAACAGCATCACCGGAGAAGCGTCGAGGCACACGTTCCTGGTGATCGCCGGCATGGGACTCGATGCCGAGGTAGTGGGCGACACCAAGGAAGACCTCAAGAAATCCGTGGGCTGGCTCGCCTACACGGAAGCCGGAGTGCGGCACTTGCCCGGCCGCCGGAAACGCGTATCGATCACCATGGATGACGAGCCCGAACAGTCCCGCAAGATCCGGAGCGTCCTGTTCGCGAACTGCGGGCTGATCCCCGGCGGCATCGACTTCATCCCACAGGCAATGCTTGACGACGGCATGCTGGACATCGTTGTGATGAGCCCCCGGAGCGCCGTTGGCTGGCTCGCCATGTACGCCAAGGTACTTTTCAAGCACAAACGGAACCTGCCGGTCATGAACTTCTACCGCTCGCGGAAGGTCACCATCCGGAGTCAGGAACCTATGGCAACCCAGATCGACGGCGACCCCATGGGCCCAGCGACCAAGGTCACCGTGCAGGTGGAACCGGGGTCGCTGCTGGTCCGGGTACCCAAGGCAGTCGCTTAGACAGCGCCCTTGTCTGGTTGGGCGGCATTGTCTTCCGCCTCTTCCATGGCAGCCTTGGCCGCGGCATGGGCCTCTGCCTGTTCGCGGATCATCGCCTGTTCTTCTTCAAAGCGAAGGCGATCGGCACGGTCGGCATCGTCACCGTCCCAGTCGTCTTTGTTGTCTCCGGAGGGCTTCGGATTCACAATCATGCCCTGGCCGTCCTGATCGTCGCGGTGTGCAGTCATGACCGCTCCCTTCGTTTGGGCATTTGTCCATCGTCTATGGATCAGGCAAGCATACGCAGACTTAGGTTCCGGCGAAAGGGGCTTGAAACGTCAATCAATTTTCCTGATTGTCCTGGTCGCGGGGAAGCTGAGTCAGCCCTTCAGGATGGCCTCAACCCACGTATGCGCAGCGGCAAAAGAGGCATCCGAGGTGTGCGGTGCCACCACGGCCGCCTGCTTGTCGGCACGGGCATAGGAACCCAGGAAGCGGGTGGCGGGGCTGATCCGGTGGAGTCCGGCGAGGGCATCCGCCACCCTCGCATCTGAGATATGACCGTCGGCGTCGATGCTGAAAAAATACTGGCCAAGGTATTGGCCGGTGGGTCGAGACTCGATGCGGCTCAGATTCACGCCCCGCGAAGCGAACTGGTCCAGGATGTCCATCAGGGCGCCGGGATGGTCCTCCGGGAGCGGAACCACCACCGTGGTCTTGTCCGCGCCGGTCCGCTCCGGCAAGGGCCCGGGCCTGCTCACCAGGATGAAGCGGGTGACGGCGTCCGGGTTGTCGCCGATGTTGCTGGCCAGTACGTTCAAGCCCGGTTGCTCCGCTGCCACCAACGGCGCGCAGATGGCGGCGTCGTAATGGGCATTGTCCTCCAGCAGGCCCATGGCGGCCGCGGCTGTGGACGAGCCCGGAACGTAGTCCGCGTTCGGAATATTCGCCTCCACCCACAAGCGGCACTGCGCCCACGCGTGCCCGTGCGTTGAAATGCGCTTGATGTCCGAAATTTCGACGCCGGGCCTCGCCACGATCACGAAGACGATGGGAACCAGCGCTTCGCGAATGATGCGGAGTTCCGTGCCGGTGGCGATGGCATCAAGGGTGGCCGTAACGCCGCCTTCCACGGAGTTCTCGATGGGCACCATGGCGGCGTCCGCGGCGCCGGCGCGGACGAGGTCCAGTGCCGTATTCACGTTGGTGCACGGAATCCGGGTTGCGTGGGCAGCGCCGGGTACCTGCATCAAGGCAGCCTCGGTGAAGGTGCCCTCGGGCCCGAGGAACGTGAACGTGGGGACTGCGGACATCTATATATTCCTTATGAGGTCTGTGACTACAGGACGACGGGTTTGAGGCCGTTGTCCGAAACCATCGGCTTCCCTGCCTCCAGCCACATGTCCATGCCTCCGGCAACATTCACGGCGGAATAGCCCTGACTAACCAGCCACTGCACAGCGCGGAATGAGCGCCCGCCCGTACGGCAAATGACGAACAGGTCATCGTCGGGGTCCAGCTCGTCCAGACGGGCCGGCAACTGGTCCATGGGGATGTGGCGCGCGCCCTCGGCATGGCCGGCTACCCACTCGTAGTCTTCGCGAACGTCGAGGATGCTGGCACCCTCAGGGATATCCCCCACAGTTACAGTTTCGAAGTCGCTCATAGCGGTCCCTTCCATCGGTTCAGGAGTCTCCATCAAGCCTAGTCCCCGGAGCCGACAGCCATGGTCTGCGGAGGTCCGGCGTCTGACCCGCCCGTGGACATTGCTTGCATGCTGCGGTCCCGCCGCGAAGACTGGGTGCCAAAGCAAACCGGACCACACAGCAACCGGACCACACACCGGTAAGGAGAAGCGCCATGGCTGCAGGCCAGCCCACCATCCTTGCAACCTCGGGCGGATACAAGCCCGGAAGCCGCACCCGGATCGAGTTCGACTCCGTGATGCACTACGCGGTGGAACTCGCGGGTGTCACCGGCCGGGCACCGCGCGTAACGCACATCGGGACCGCTTCCGGCGATCAACGATGGTGGGCCGCCGAGATGGACCAGGCCGCGCGCATTGCGGGTTTCGATTTCAGCCACCTGAACCTGTTCACCATGCCCAACGTCGAGGACCCGGAAGCCCACCTTCTTGAACAGGACGTGGTGTGGGTCAACGGCGGCTCCGTGGTGAACCTCCTCGCGGTGTGGCGGGCGCACGGGCTGGACCGGCACCTCCGGAAAGCCTGGGAGAACGGAGTGGTCCTCGCGGGCGTATCGGCCGGGTCCATCTGCTGGTTCAAGGGAGGGGTGACCGATTCCTTCGGACCGGAACTCAAACCGGTGACCAACTCGCTCGGCTTCCTGCCCTTCCATAACGGCGTGCACTTCGATTCGGAGCTGCGCCGCCGGCCCTTGGTCCACAAGCTGGTGGCCAATGGAACGCTCGGGGAGACGCACTGTACGGACGACGGCGTTGGGCTGGTTTATCACGGCACCGAACTGACGGAGGTGGTCTCCTCCGTCAAGAACAAGGCGGGCTTCCGGGTCACCGCGGGCGCCGGCGAGAGCGTTGACGCGATCGCAGTGGAGGAACGACTGGAGTCACGCTTCCTTGGCTGATTCCACCAGCACTTCCACCGACTCCATCGCCGCCCTGACCGCCGTCGGGCTCCGGGATGCGCTGGCCGGCGGCGAGCTCTCGGCGCTTGAGGCCGCGGAGCATTTCCTGTCCGTCATCGAGGCGCACAACAAGCATCTGGGCGCCGTCATCACCGTGACCGCCGTCCAGGCACTTGAGGACGCGCGGGCCGCGGACCAAAGGTATGCCCACGGCAGGAGGGAAGACCTCCCCCTGCTCCACGGAATGCCGGTGGCCTTCAAGGACCTGACCGATGTGGCGGGCGTGCCCACAACCCACGGAAGCGCGGCCCTGGAGCACAAACCCGCCCCGGAGGATGGCGCACTCGCGGCAACGCTGAAGACCCAGGGCGTGATTTCGTTGGGCAAGACCCAAGTGCCGGAGTTCGGGCTCACCGCCTACAGCGAGAACCGCGTTGCGCCGCCGTCGCGCAATCCGCATTCCCTGGCGCGCAGTTCCGGAGGGTCCTCGGGCGGAAGCGCTGCTGCGGTGGCGGCGGGCATGGTGCCGTTTGCTCCCGGGACGGACGGCGGCGGTTCCATCCGCATCCCGGCGGGCGCCTGCGGCTTGGTCGGTTTGAAGCCCGGCCGCGGCCTTGTGCCGTCGGGGGCGAGCGCCGGGGATGCGGCGAAGTTGGTGGTTGCCGGGCCGCTGGCGCACACTGCGGCGGATGCCGCGTTGCTGCTGGACGCGTTGGTTCCGGAGCAGGACAGGCCCGACGGCGGCTACCTCGCCAACGTTGACCGGGCGCCGGAGCCGATGCGCATCGGGATGTCGTTGGACAGTCCGTGGTCGCGCATCTATCCGTTCCACATCGAACCGGAAGCGATGGATGCCTTGGAGCTGGGACGGAGCCTGCTGGAAAAGGCCGGCCACAGCGTCCACGAGGCCGACGTCCGTTACGACAATCGCTATCCGGAAGCCTTTACCGCTGCCTGGACCGCCGGCGTCGGGAGTGCCCGGATAGCACCCCGGCGGGAAGCCCTGCTGACCCCGTTGACCCGCACTTTCCGGCGTCGGGCCCAACAGCGGAGTGCGGCGAAGGTCAATGAGGCCCTTCGATTCCTGCGCGGGTTCGAGCACGACACCGTTGCGCAGTATTCGCAGTGGGACCTCATTCTCATGCCGACCCTTGCGCAGACGCCCCGTCCCATCGGCTGGTTCACCGGCGGTGGCCACAGCAGCGGGCAGTGGCCGAGCGAGTGGACCGGCGATGCCGATGAGGACTACAAGCGGCAGTGCGAGTACGCGCCGTGGAGTTCCATGGTGAACGTGTGCGGGCTGCCTGCCATCAGCATCCCCGTACACACCACGGAAGGCGGATTGCCGATGGGAATCCAGCTGATCGGCCGCATGGGGGCTGAACTGCAACTCCTCCAGCTCGCGGCGGCTTTGGAGGCCGTTTAAGCCGGGTGTCTAACATATGGAATGCGGTTGCCATGGGTATTGCCCGATGTGACAATGCCCGCAGTCAGTGCCAGCATTGAAGAAATGAGCACACCTCAAACCACGGCTCCGCCCGCCAAAACTCCGGGCGATACGTCATTCTTCGGCCACCCAAAGATGTTGGCCAGCCTTTTCTCCGTGGAAATGTGGGAGCGATTCTCCTTCTACGGCATGCAGGGCATCCTGCTTTACTACATGTACTTCACTGCCGATCAGGGCGGTCTTTCCATCGACAAGGGCCTCGCTGCAGGCCTCGTGGGTGCCTACGGCGGCGGCGTCTACCTGTCCACCATCCTTGGCGCCTGGCTCGCAGACCGCGTCTTCGGTTCCGAAAAGGTCCTGTTCGGCTCGGCCATCATGATCATGACCGGCCACATCGCACTCGCGCTGATTCCCGGAATCCCGGGCCTGATCGCCGGATTGGTGCTTGTGGGCATCGGCTCCGGAGGTCTGAAGGCGAACGCCACGGCCTTGGTGGGCACCCTGTACGGCGAAAAGGACGAGCGGCGCGATGCCGGCTTCTCCATCTTCTACATGGGCATCAACATCGGCGGCCTCATCGGCCCCCTGGTGACCGGGTGGTTGCAGGAGAGCCGCGGGTTCCACTTTGGCTTCGGCGCAGCGGCAGTCGGCATGGCCATCGGCCTGGTGATCTACGCCCTCGGCCGCAAGCGGCTTCCGGAGGAGGCGCACCGCGTCCCCAACCCGCTCCCGGCATCGGACCGGACCAAGTACGGCCTGATCTTCCTGGGCATCCTGATCGTCATCGGCGTGCTGCTTGCTACGGGCATCGTCAACGCCAACAACCTGGCCAGCAGCATGGCTTACGCAGCCATCGGCGCCGCGGTGATCTACCTCTTCCTGATCTTCCGCAGCCCGCTGGTGTCCGGCGTGGAGCGTAAGCGCGTCCTCGCTTTCATCCCGCTCTTCATCGCGTTGGCGGGTTTCTGGGCACTGTTCCAGCAGCAGTTCACTTTTATCGCCGTGTACTCCGAGGAAAAGCTGGACCGGAACCTCTTCGGCTGGGAAATGCCCGCCGCCTGGGTCCAGTCCATCAACCCGGTGTTCATCATCATCTTCGCCGGCGTCATGGCCGCCCTGTGGACCAAGCTTGGCTCCAAGCAGCCGAGTTCGCCGCTGAAGTTCTCCGCAGGCCTGCTCATCATGGGACTGGCGTTCCTTGCGTTCATTCCATTGGCCGGCGAAGGCAAGACCCCCTTGCTGGCCTTGGTCGGGATTCTGTTCCTCTTCACCCTCGCGGAACTGTTCCTCTCCCCCATCGGCCTGTCCGTGAGCACCAAGCTCGCGCCCAAGGCTTTCCACACGCAGATGGTGGCTCTGTTCTTCCTGTCGGTTTCGCTCGGCACCACCTTGGCCGGCATCCTCGCGGGGCTCTACAACCCCGAGGATGAGCTCCCGTACTTCCTGGGCATCGGCGGCGTGGCCGTGGTGCTCGCGGTGGCCCTCGCCGCCGCGACTCCCGCGATCAAGAAGCTGATGGCAGGCGTGCGGTAAAAACCAGTCCTTAAACGACGACGGCGGCCCTCGCCTCCGGTGGATTTTCCACCCGGGGCGAGGGCCGCCGTCGTTCGCTTTTAGTAGCGGTAGCTGCTGGTTGAGGCGCCGATCGCTGCGAAGAAGAAGATGGCGAAGATGATGGTCAGCGCGATGCCGATGTAGCCCATCACCAGGCCGGCGATTGCCATGCCGCGGCCCGCAGGCTCGCGGTTCAGGGCGAGGTGGCCCAAGATGACGGCCGCGATCTGGGGCAGGATGAAGAACCCGAAGCCAACAAAGATCGCGATGCCGCAGCACATGCTCGCAATGCTCAGGCCCTTGGGTTGGGACGGCATGGCGTAGTACGCGGGCTGTCCGTACGGGCTCGGCTGGCCATATGGCTGCTGGTACGGGCTCGGCGGCTGGCTCTGCTGGCCGTACGGAGACGGCGGCTGCTGGCTGTAGTCTCCCGGCGTGTAGCTGGACTGGAAGTCGTTCTGGCCCTGCGCGTTCCGGGTGTAGGCGCTTTGGTCGTACGGCGGGAGCGGTTGCGTGGCGCCCTGGGATGAAGAATCGTACGACGGCGGTGGCGGTACGGAACCGCTCTGGCCGCCGGATTGGCTGCCGCTCTGACCGGGCGAGGTGAATTCTGCGGGCGGCACGTATTGCGGCGGTTCGTAGCCTGCGGGCTTGTCTTCGTTGCCCTTGTTTGGTTGCTCTGACATAGGTTTCCCCCTGTGAATGGTCTTTGAATCCCACACTACCGCCGTGGGGTGCAGCGCATAAGGAGGCTGTTGCGTGGCATGGGCGCTTGTCCGCCATTCGGAGTCACAGCGCCCGCATCACGGACATTTCCCCCACGGGCGGGCGGGGGTCTGGCATGCTGGTCCAATGGCTAGCCGAGCGGGCACAGTTGCCCTTCCCCAGGACCTTGTTGACATTACTGCCCTGCTGGACGCGTACTTCGACGTCACCCCGGATCTGGGCGACCCATCACAGCGCGTGGCGTTCGGAACGTCAGGCCACCGTGGTTCCAGCCTGAAGGCTTCCTTCAACGAAGCCCACATTCTTGCCATCACGCAGGCGATCGTTGAATACCGGGGCCGTCAGGGCATCACCGGGCCGTTGTTCATTGGCCGCGACACCCACGCCCTGAGCGAGCCCGCGCAGAACTCCGCGCTGGAGGTGCTGGCTGCCAACGGCGTCACCGTCCTGGTTGATGCCCGCCACGGCTACACGCCAACGCCCGCATTGAGCCACGCAATCCTCAAGTACAACCGCGAAGCAGCGCCGGGCACACCCCAGGCAGACGGCATCGTAGTCACCCCCAGCCACAACCCGCCCGCCGACGGCGGGTTCAAATACAACCCGCCGCACGGTGGCCCTGCCGACACCGATGCCACCGGATGGATTGCCGAACGTGCCAACCAACTCCTGGAAAACGGCCTTCGCGGGGTCAAACGCATCCCCCTGAACGATGCCCTGGCTGCTGACACCACGGGCAAGTTCGACTTCCTCAGCAGCTACGTCGACGATCTCCCTTCCGTGTTGGACCTGGACGCCATCCGCAACGCAGGTGTCCGGATCGGCGCGGACCCCATGGGCGGAGCCTCCGTGGACTACTGGGGCGAGATCGGCGAGCGCCACCAGTTGAACCTGACGGTAGTGAACCCCACGGTGGACCCGCAGTGGGCCTTCATGACCCTCGACTGGGACGAGAAGATCCGCATGGACTGCTCGTCGCCGTCCGCCATGGCCTCCTTGATTCAGCGGATGTCCCTGGGCGCTGATGGCAGGGCTGCGTACGACGTCGCAACCGGTAACGACGCCGACGCCGACCGCCATGGCATCGTCACACCTGACGGTGGCCTGATGAACCCGAACCATTACCTCGCCGTCGCCATCGACTACCTTTACCGGAACCGCAGCGGCTGGAACCCGGATTCCGTGGTGGGCAAGACGCTGGTTTCTTCATCCATCATTGACCGGGTTGCGGCCGGGCTTGGCCGCAAGCTGGTGGAGGTTCCGGTGGGCTTCAAGTGGTTCGTGCCGGGCCTCCTGTCCGGCGAAGGCGCGTTCGGCGGCGAGGAATCCGCAGGCGCTTCCTTCAACAAGCGCGACGGCAGCGTATGGACCACGGACAAGGACGGCATCCTGCTGGCCCTGCTCGCGTCCGAGATCACGGCCGTCACAGGTTCTTCGCCGTCGCAGCTGTACAGGGGCCTGACCGATCAGTTCGGCGCCCCCGTCTACGCCCGCATCGACGCCGCTGCCACCCGTGAGCAGAAGTCCAAGCTCGGCAAGCTCTCCGCAGCCGACGTCACCGCCACCACACTGGCCGGCGAGGAGATCACCGCCAAGCTCACGGAAGCCCCCGGCAACGGTGCGTCCATCGGCGGCCTGAAGGTCGTCACGGAGAACGCCTGGTTCGCAGCCCGCCCCTCCGGCACCGAGGACGTGTACAAGATCTACGCTGAGTCCTTCAAGGGAGCCGACCACCTTGCGCAAGTTCAGCAGGAGGCCAAGGCCCTGGTTGACGCAGTCATCGCCTAGCTGCGGCAGGTGAGCGGGTTGTGAAAGAGCGATCCTAAAAGCGCAACGGGACGTGATAGAGCGACCCTCCAGTCCGGTTCCTCTATCACATCCCGGCCCCTTTCCCCCATCGCTCTATCACATCCCGGGCCTTAAACGCCGATGCTCCTGCACTTTCGGGTGCAGGAGCATCGGCGTTTTACGGGATGAGATTAGACCGTGCGGACCACGTCGTCGTAGGCGAACTTCGGCTTGGCTTCGCCCCAGGCGTCCGGTCCGGGCTGGCCGATGTTCACGATCAGGAAGCTCTTCTGGTCGCCGGCGGGGAAGAATTCGGCGTCGATCGCTGCGAAGTCCGCCCCGGTCATCGGGCCGGCGGCGAAACCGAGCGAGCGGACAGCCAGGATGAAGTAGCCGGCCTGCAGGTGTGCATTGTTGTTGCCGGTGGCGGCGGCGAGTTTGGCGTCGCCGTCGTACATTGCCTTGGGGGCGCCGTAGGCGGGGAGGAACTTATCCCACTGACCGTGCCAATCGGTGTCGTAGGACAGAATGGCCACCAGCGGAGCGGAAGCGGTCTTGGCCTGGTTGCCGCGGGAAAGGTGGTCCACCAACTTGGCGCGGGCCTCGTCCGAGCGGACGTAGGTCACGCGGAGCGGCTGGGAGTTGAAGGCAGTAGGACCATATTTGGTGAGCTCGTAGATGGCGCGGGCCTGCTCGTCCGTGACCTCACCGGAGAAGGTATTGGCGGTACGGGCTTCGGCAAAAATGGCGTCGACTGCTGCGGCGTCAATGACTGCTTCTTCGTGTGCAATCGTCATGGATGAACCTTTCGCTGTGTCCTTGCCTTGCGGTGCGGCCCGGACGCTTCTGCTTTCCATGATTGCAACGGGGGCCTCGACTGTCCTCTTCCCATGACGGCCCGTGACGTTGGGCACAGTTGGCGACCCCGGGTGTCGTGCCGTAGCGGGACAGGACGACCTTCCGGCCCCAACCGCAGATACGGCGCCTAGGGCAAGCCACGCAACGGCGGTAATGTTGCACCGAACCCAAAACATTCTTCTGAGGAAGGCCTGCCATGAGCATGCTCGGCATCAAATGGAAGCTCCACGGCGACGGCAAGACCATTCGGCCAGGTCACGTGGTGTCCCCCGACGAGCGGCTCGCGTGGCCCCTGACCATCGGCATCGGCATGCAGCACGTCGTGGCGATGTTCGGCGCGACCTTCCTCGTACCGATCATCACCGGCATGCCCCCGGCCACCACGCTGTTCTTCTCCGGCGTCGGCACACTGTTGTTCCTGGTGATCACCAAGGGTCGGGTGCCCAGCTATCTGGGGTCGAGCTTCGCATTCATCGCACCCATCATGGCGTCCCAGCAGCAGTACGGCGTTGCCGGCGCCTTGGGCGGCGTGGTGCTTGCCGGCGTCGTACTGGCGCTTATTGGCGCCGTGGTGCAGAAATTCGGTGCCGAATGGATCAACCGGCTGATGCCGCCGATCGTCACCGGTGCAATCGTGGCGCTGATCGGCTTGAACCTCGCGCCTGCAGCCAAGAACAATTTCGACCTCGCCCCGGTGACGGCGCTGATCACCCTGGTGACGATCATCCTGGTCAGCGTCCTGTTCCGTGGGATCCTGGGCCGGCTCAGCATTCTGGTGGGCGTCGTGGTGGGCTATCTCGTGGCGATGATGCGCGGCGAAGTCAGCTACGAAAAGATGGACGCCGCCGCGTGGATCGGCCTCCCGACGTTCCAGACGCCCGAGTTCCACCTCGGCGTGGTGGGCCTGTTCGTCCCCGTCGTCCTTGTGTTGGTGGCTGAGAACGTCGGGCACGTGAAATCTGTAGCTGCGATGACGGGGCAAAACCTCGACGGCGTCTCCGGACGCGCGTTGATGGCCGACGGCGCCGCGACGGTACTTGCCGGATTCGGCGGCGGCTCCGGCACCACGACGTACGCGGAAAACATCGGCGTTATGGCCGCTACCAAGGTCTATTCGACGGCGGCCTACTGGGTGGCTGGTATCTTCGCGATCCTGCTGAGCTTCTCACCGAAGTTCGGTGAACTGATCGCAACCGTGCCCCCGGGCGTCCTGGGCGGTGCCGCCACCATGCTGTACGGCATGATCGGCATCCTCGGCGTGAAGATCTGGGTCCAGAACAAGGTCAACTTCTCCAACCCGATCAACCTCACCACGGCTGCAGTAGCCTTGATCATCGGCATCGCGGACTACACATGGACCATCGGCGAACTGAAGTTCACGGGCATTGCCCTTGGCTCTGCTGCTGCCTTGGTGATCTACCACGGCATGAAGGGCCTGGCCCGTTGGCGCGGGACCGTGGCCGAACCCGAAACCGAGACTGAGGGGCTGCCGCCGGCAGTGAAGTCGGCGATGAACGCCGCAGCGAAGCGCAGCGGGAAGAAGGGGAAGTAGGAGGCTGGGACCACTTTCGTGGCCTCCTTACCGCGACCCTGTCCTCGCTTCCGGCGACCACTCGCATCTCATGATGCGGCGAACTTCAGTTCAGCAGCTACTAACAGCTTGTGCGCCCACTCGACGCACTTGGATGACTTAGCCCGCGTAAGACTTGAGACGTTATACGGCGATTCCTGCATGCACCTCCGCCGCTTCCAAGAAGACCCGCGCGTCCTCCAAGCGCGCCTGCGCATCAGTAAGTGCACTCACTAGGCCGCCGTCTTACCGGCAAGCCGTCGCCTGAGCCAACCTTCGTCGCCATAGACATGAATTCCTTCGCTTGTGATGGAATCAAAGATTGGCGCAACGTGTACTTCTGCGGCCTCATAGGTCATGGGCCGCACATCGTTGCCCGTGAGGCCGTATGCTTCCACAGCCAGGTCAGCAATCCTCTCGTAAAGGTCATCACTGGCGCCGTCCGGAATGATGAACAGCAGGTCGATGTCGGAGCGATTCCCCATGTCCCCGCGAGCAGCCGACCCAAAAAGCGTGACCTGCAGAGGACTCAAAGGCCACAGACCTATCCTCTGTGAAAGGAACTCGATGAAAAGATCGGTCCCCTTTGCCGCTTGGATCACCAAGTCCGCCAACATATGGCGTGGGTTCAGTGCGAACTTGGTGCGGTTCCCCACGTGAGTCGCAACGACGACACCGTTTTCTTCGAGCCTCTCCAGGCATCGACGAGCACCCGAGACTGAGGCCTGGATCGCACGTTCGCGGACGAGCTCTCCGGGTGTGCTCGGGTGACCGTCCGCAAGCGCCACCAAGACATCTGCCTCCAGGGTGGGGCAAATGGCACGCAGAGGGTTGTGAAGTTGCATCGACTACCTCCCAATCGCTTCTAATTGTACGCGATTTCTCACTCCTTGCAGTCAGCCGCGAGGCCGAAGGCCTCGGCGTCAGCGGTTGGCCGGGACCTCAGCCTCCCAGCGCAACAAATCCCCCGGCTGGCACTCCAGCACCTCGCACAGTGCTTCGAGGGTAGTGAACCGTACAGCCTTCGCACGCCCGTTCTTCAACACGGCAAGGTTGGCAGGAGTGATTCCAACCCGTTCCGCCAAGACGCCGGCAGGCATCTTCCGCTTGGCCAGCATCACGTCAATGTCCACGACGATCGGCATCAGATCACCTCGTCGAGTTCAGCGCGGAGACCGGCAGCCTCGACGTCTCGCGCTACAGCCTGGGCCAGCAGGGTCCGCAGCACCAGAATCACCAAGGCGACACCGCCAACCATGAGCGCTGCACCGCAGATCAACAACACGACCCCCGGGGCTACGTCACCCGGAGCCAGCAGAACGGCGATGGAAAACACCAACCCCGCCGCTGCTGAAACAGCCCAAAAGATGATGTCCACGAATTTGAAGGCCCCGTTCGAGAAGACCGTGCCGCGGCGCACCATTGTCAGTAGCCTCCAAACACATACGGCCACTACCTGCACGCACAGGATTCCCAGGACAACGATCACCAGGAAGGCTATCCGTGCTGCCTCCGGCGCGCCGGCCTGCTCCAGATCTGCTGAAAGCAATGGAACCATCCACACCTGAACAAACAGCGACCCCGCCAACACAACGCCGATCACCAACCGGAGCGCCAGCACTGCCAGCTTTCCCATAGCTACCCTTCCTATCGAACAACAATCAAATGTTATCGTTAAGCGATAGACAGGGTAAGCGGCTGTGCCACAGAACTTAATAGTCAGCTTGCTTATTAGTTTCGGTTTTCCTAGGCTGGATCAGGTCAGGCAAACAACTCTCAGAGCAACGGCAGCACCTTGTGCCAGCCGGGGTTTCGGACGCCACAAGCGTTCGAGACCTAGCAGCAAACAGGAGGAGGAAGAATGTCAGAACACAACATTGCAGGCAAGAAGGTCGCCTTCCTGTTGACGGACGGCGTGGAGCAGGTGGAGCTCACCAGCCCATGGCAGGCCGTTAAGGACGCCGGAGGCGAACCCACCCTCGTCGCCCTCGAAAAGGGCAAGCTCCAAGGCTTCAACGGCGTGGATAAGGGTGACACCTTCGATGTCGACCTCGCCATAGCAGACGCCGACGCATCAGACTTTGACGCCTTGGTCCTCCCGGGCGGCGTGGTGAACGCCGACCATCTCCGCGTCGACAAGGACGCGCAGAACTTCACCCGCGCTTTCTTCGAGCAGCACAAGCCGGTGGCATCAATTTGCCACGGCCCGTGGATCCTCATTGAAGCCGGCGTCATCAAGGGACGCAACGTCACGTCGTACCACACGCTCCAGACGGATCTCCGCAACGCCGGCGCCAACTGGAGCGACGAGGAAGTCGTCGTCGATCAGGGCCTGGTCACCAGCCGCAACCCTGACGACCTCCCGGCCTTCAACAGCAAGCTCGTCGAGGAAATCTCCGAGGGCCAGCACGCTGGCCAGACAGCGTAGCGCTACCCGCGCACGACCCACACACGGCAAGTGCCGCCGTCATAGTTCACAAGACTTACGACGGCGGCACTTGCCTCCCCCACGCACCGCACCAAACAGCAAATGCAGGACCAGCTTCTCGTCGTAATGTTGCGTAGATCACATTCGATGCTTAGGCTGGGGAGGCTGCAGCGTGGCAGCTACCCAATGAAAGGCAACACATTGACCAGCGAGAAGCTCTCCGTAGTTGTTCGCGTCGACGTTGACGGCGAACAGATCCAGATCGCAGCGACCGGTCGCGTTACCCTCACCAGCCTGCAGGGCCTCTACCCCGTGGTTCAGCGCACCAAGAGCCTGGGCAGCGGCCTGGACGTTCGGATGGATCTTTCGGAAGCCACAGTTGATGCCGATGCACTGGACGAACTGCAGCTTTACGCGGGCCTTTGCGAGATTCCCGTTTTGCTCAGCCCGGAGAAGAGCAACGTAACAGCGCTCCCCTCCCGCGCACCGCGACTGACGACCGCCGCCGCCTAGCGGAGGCATTCATGCGCAAAGTCACCGCCGGGCTCTTCCACTCCGTGGACGGCGTGGTTCAGGACCCTTTCAAGTTTCAGTTCGACAGCTTCGATGCGGAGCTCGGTCAGGGTCTTGGCAAGATGATCACCACAGTAGACACCGTGGTGTTGGGGCGGGTGAGCTACCAGGAATGGGCCCAGTACTGGCCCAACGCGTCACAGGATGACGACTTCGCGAACTTCATCAACCCCGTCGAGAAGTACGTCGCATCGCGGACGTTAACCGAGCCGCTGGAATGGCAGAACTCGCACCTGATCGACGGCGACGTCGAGGATTTCGTCACGGAACTCAAGTCCCGTGACGGCGGGGAAATCGCAGTCTGCGGGAGCATCTCCCTGGTCCGGCAGCTATTCTTCGCCGGCGTCCTGGACGAATTGACCCTCATGACCCACCCCGTGATTGCCGGGAGCGGCCGCCGCCTCTTCGAGGAGGGCGACCCCCTCAATCGGCTGCTACTCAAGGACCAGTACGCCACCTCAAAGGGCAACGTCATCACAACTTACAGTCTGCGCAAGGACTGAAAGCCCGACGCCAAAATCACCTACGGCGGGCAGCGAGCCGAATCGGCGCCAAAAGGGACCCAAAATTTCCCTTGGAATCTAGAAAAAGAGGCCGGGTCCACCTTAAGCGGACCGCTCCTCGGAGCTTTTAGTGCCGCGCTTTAAATCCGCTCAAATAAATAGACAAGCAGGCTTTACTAAACACATCAGAAACTCTGCATCTACCGCGAGCCGCAAGGAGGGCCCCGTCGCGGCTAGGAGTCCGGACGGGGCCAGCTCTTGCTAGCGCTGGTTCTTGCGCGGCTTGGTGAAGATGTTGCCGCTGCTTTCAGCCTTTGCCCTTTTTTCGGCGCGCTTTTCCAGGATGGTCTTTCCAGCCTTCTTGGCAGCACCGCCGCCAGGCGTTTTTCTGGCCATGGATAATTACTCCTTTCAAACTCGCAGTAACTTCACCATACCGACTTTTATTTTTTTATCCAGTCCGCTCATTTTGCATGAAAAAATTTTGCCCAGAAACTCACCAGGCGGACCCGCTTGACCGCCCAAGCACCTACCCCCGAGGCGCACCCTTGCCCGCAAATACTAAGGATGCTTATGGTAGGAAATGATCTGAGGTTCGCGCGGCGGGTGCCCTCATCGCAAAACCCCTGAGCACTTACCAAAGAAAAGCAAGCAACAAAGGAGACAGTCATGGAGAACCAAGACATTCTGGAACGCATTCAGTCGCTGGTGGAAGAAGAACACCGACTTCGCGACGAAGCAGTGGACGACGGCGATGACAACCGGGCACGGCTTGCCCAGGTAGAGGCCCAGCTGGACCAATGTTGGGACCTCCTGCGCCAGCGCCGCGCGAAGCGGGATGCCGGTGAGGACCCGGACGAAGCCGAAGCCCGCACCATCAGCGAAGTGGAGGGCTACCGCCAGTAGCTCCTAAGCGCCCTCAAGCACCTGGCTCGTGGCCCACGCAACGTACTTTCCGGCGTTGGCCACCGCATCCGCAACATCGGGAAGTCCGTCCTTGCGCTGGGCTACGTCCAGCAGCTGGGCGGCAGCCACGATTCCGTGTTTTGCCAAGTCCTCGGGCGTGACCGTGATGCGGCCGGCAACAGCCACCACCGGGATGCCGTGCACGCTGGCAGCGTCGGCCAGTGCGATCGGGGCCTTACCCGTGAGCGATTGCTCATCCATGGACCCCTCGCCCGTGATCACCAGATCGGCCTCAGCCAAGTGCTTCGCCAAGCCCGTCAGGCCCGCCACGAGGGCGAACCCGCCTTCCAGCGCGGAATCGGTGAAGGCAAGGAACGACGCCGGGAAGCCACCTGCCGCCCCCGCACCCGGAACGTTCACGTCGCGGCCCGTGGATTCCCGCAGGAGCGATGCCCAGTTGCGGAGTCCGGCGTCGAGCTTTTCGACAGCCTCTTCATCGGCACCCTTCTGGGGGCCGAAAACATGGGCGGCGCCTTCGGTGCCGTACAGCGGGTTTTGGACGTCGACGGCGATCCGGAACTTGACGCTGGACAGCCTCGGGTCGAGCCCGGATACGTCCAAGGCGACGACGTCGACCAAGGAACCTCCGCCAAGCGGCACCACGTTGCCTGCCGAGTCCACGGGCTTGAGCCCCAGGGCACGCAAGGCTCCGCTGCCGCCGTCGGACATTGCCGAGCCGCCCAAGCCCAGCACTATCTCGGTGGCACCGGCGTCGAGGGCGGCGGCGATGAGCTGGCCGCAACCGTAGCTATGGGCACGCAGGGAGTTCTCCGGGGTGGGTTCCATGTGTGCGAGGCCGGAGGCCTGGGCAGTCTCGATGACCGCTGTCGCTCCACCGAAGGAGTTCTTTTGAATGGCCCACGAGGCGCCGACGGGTTTGAGGATCGGGCCAACAACGGCGTTGTTCCGCTCTTCGTAACCAGCGGCGATGGCGGCGTCGAGGGTGCCTTCGCCGCCATCGGCTACGGGGAATTGGGTAGTGACGGCGTCCGGGTAGACGCGGAGGGCACCTTCTGCCATGGCTGACGCGGCTTCGGCGGCGGTCAGTGATCCCTTGAACTTGTCAGGGGCGATGAGGATACGCATGGATCTATCTTGCCAGCCCTTTGTGGGAAAGCGCTTGCCGATCGCGTAATGAGTCGCATAATGAGACGTGTTTCGGCGCCGGGTTAGTTGGCGGCGAGGGCGTCGCATCCTTTTCCGCCAACCGCTACCGTAGCAACGGGAGCGATCAGCGCGAAGGGGTGCGCCGTCGCGTCGCAACGGGTGCGATCAGCGCTAACGGGTGCGCCACAGCGCCCTGGCTCAGCCGTTCAACACCCGGACAGGGGTGTCCGCCAGCCAGCCCTTGACGTCCTCGAACGCCCCTCCGTAGAACTGGCGGTAGCTTTCGTGCGTCACATAGCCGATGTGCGGTGAGAGGACCGTCCTTGGAGAATGCAGCAGCGCATGCCCTGCGGGGAGCGGCTCATCGTCGAAAACGTCCAGCGCAGCCCCGCGGATCCACCCCTCCTCCAGCGCCCGGATCAGCGCAGCCTCGTCCACCAAAGGTCCGCGGGCGGTGTTGACCAGCAAACCTTCGGGACCAAGGAGGCGCAGCTCGTTGGCTCCCACAATCCCCCTGGTACGCTCCGAAAGCCGCAGGTGGAGCGTGACGACGTCGGACTCGCGGAACAGCTCCTCCTTAGTGACCTTTCGGGCACCGGCAGCCTTCGCGGCTTCAGACGTAAGGTTCTGGCTCCAGGCCAGGACGTCCATGCCGAACGCCTGCGCGTACCGGGCGATCCGGGAGCCGATCTTGCCGAGGCCAACAATTCCGAGCGTCTTTCCTTCGAGTTCAAACCCGACGGCGGACTGCCACCCGCCTGCCCGGAGCGAGTTCTCCTCCGCCACGAGGTTGCGGGCGAATGCCAACAAGAGGGACCAGGTCATCTCCGGAGCTGCTGCCGGGGACCCGGCCGTACCGCACACCACGATGCCACGCTCGGATGCGGCATCCATGTCGATCGCCGCGTTGGCCATCCCCGTGGTGACCAGGAGTTGCAAGTTGCCCAGCTCTTCGAGGACATGACGCGGGAATCGGGTGCGTTCGCGCATGGCAACGATGATGTCGAACGGCGCCAATGCCGCCACCGCCTGCTCCTCCGACACGAAAGGTGCGCTGAAGACCGTGACCTTCACGCCGTCGTCGAGCAGTGAATCCCACGGAGCGTAATCGCTGGAGACCTGCTGGTAGTCGTCAAGGATGGCCAAGCGGTACTGGGTCACGTCAATCTCCTTGCGGCGGCTGGACTGTATTAACCAGACTCTCATGCCACGACTTTCCTCGCGGATAATCCACATAGCCGTCCAAACCCTCGCATCCGGACGCGAAAGATTCTAACGTTGTAAAAACGAGCCTGCCTTCTAAGGAGCTGCCTTGACAGTCGCCAGCAACCACGCCCTTCCCAAACCTGAGCATCCGCGGCCGCAACTGGTCCGGGACACCTGGTTGAACCTCAACGGCACGTGGGGATTCGAGATCGACGCCGGTGACTCAGGATGGGAGCGCGGCCTCACCACACGGGAGCTCACCGGGGAGATCCTGGTTCCCTTCGCTCCCGAGTCGGCCCTGTCCGGCGTCGGGCACGTGGACTTCATGGAGGCCGTCTGGTACCGGCGCACCATCACCGTTCCCGGGGAATGGGCCGGGAAGAAGGTCCTGCTCCACTTCGGCGCCGTGGATCACGATGCCACGGTATGGGTCAACGGAGTGGAGGTGGCCCGGCATCGCGGCGGCTTCACCCCCTTCACGGCAGATCTCAGCGGATTGGCCGAACCCGGCGAGGACGCAGTGCTGGTGGTGCGGGCCAGGGACTCCCGGCATGAGATGCAGGCACGCGGCAAGCAAGCCACCTGGTACAGCAACACCCACTGCCAGTACACGCGCACCACGGGGATCTGGCAGACGGTGTGGCTTGAAGCCGTTCCCGAGGTCCACATCAAGCACCTCCGGATCACTCCCAACCTTGCCGATTCCAGTCTGGCTCTAGAGGTGCCCCTCTCGCAGAACCGTGCAGGCCATACCATCAAGGCCATCCTCAGGAACGCCGGCACCACCGTAGCGGAAGCGTCGGTGCGGGCGGACCTGGACCTATCGCCATCGCTCCGGCTCGGCATACCGCAGGATGAACTCCGGCCGTGGTCACCCGAGGATCCCTTCCTATATGACCTTGAGGTGGCCATCGAGGACGCCACTGGTTCGCCGGTGGACCAGGTGGCCAGCTACGCCGCCGTCAGGTCCGTGGCACTGGACGGCAAAGTGGTGCGCATCAACGGCAAGCCCGTATTCCAGCGGCTCGTTCTGGATCAGGGCTACTGGCCGGACTCACTCATGACGTCGCCGGACGATGCGGTGCTGGTCAAGGACATCGAACTCTCCATGGCCGCAGGTTTCAACGGTGCCCGGCTCCACCAGAAGGTCTTCGAAGAGCGTTTCCTCTACCACGCGGATCGCTTGGGCTACCTCGTCTGGGGCGAGTTCGGGGACTGGGGCGTGTCCGGCGGAGGAACGGTCGGCCACAACCAGAAGCCCACTGCGAGCTTCGTTGCCCAGTGGTTGGAGGTGCTGCAGCGCGACTTCAACCATCCGTCCATCATCGGCTGGTGCCCGCTCAATGAAACACACCAACTCCTCCATGACCGCATCACCGTGCTGGACGACGTCACGCAGGCCATGTTCCTAGCCACCAAGCTGGCCGATCCCACGCGCCCGGTGATCGATGCCTCGGGCTACTCCCACCGCGTCCGCGAGACGGACATCTACGATTCCCACTCCTACGAGCAGGATCCGGACAAGTTCCGCCTCCAGCAGGAGGGCCTCGCCGACGGCAAGCCTTTCCTCAACCGCACCCCCGACGGCGGGGATTACTCGGTCCCCTACGCCGGCCAGCCCTACTTCGTCTCCGAGTTCGGGGGTATCTGGTGGAACGAGGAAGAGGCCAGGCAGGCCGCTGAAGCCGGCAATGATGTGGCAAGTTCCTGGGGCTACGGTCAGCGCGTGGCCAGCGAAGAGGAATTCTATGAACGGTTCGAAGGCCTGTGCCGCGTCCTCCTGCGGAACGCGGATATGTTCGGGTACTGCTACACCCAGTTGACGGACGTCTTCCAGGAGAAGAACGGCATCTTCACGTTCGATCGCGGCCCCAAGTTCGACCTTGAGCGCATCCGGGCAGCACAGCTGCGCCCTGCGGCCATCGAGGGCGAACAGGATCTCTGACTCGACTAACGGGTGGCCAAGTTCCTCATACCCAGTCGTCCCGCTCAATCAGCACTTGTTTGAGCAGGTCCAGCCGGTCGGACACAATTCCATCCACGCCCAGATCCAACAGCCGCTCCATCTCCGCCCGCTCGTTGATGGTCCATACGTGGACGAGGCGGTCGATGCGATGTGCGCGGCGAATAAAGCCTTCGCTTACTACGCGAAAGCGGCCGTAACGGACGGGCACTTGGAAGACATCGACGTCGGCAAGCAGCCTACGCGCCAACGCAGCCGGAAGTATTGGGCCCAGGAAGACAAAAAGGGCCGTGAGGGTAGAGCCTGCCGAGGACGCAACCCGTTTGTCCAGGCGCTTCAGGACGGCCCGTCTGCGGCGGTCCGAGAAACTGGTGACGAGGACCTGGCTGTGGATGCCGTGCCGTTCGATGGCTTCCGCCATGGGACCCACCGAGTTCCAGTCCTTGACGTCCAGATTCAGTTTCGCGCCGGGAAGGGCTGTGACGAGCTGGTCGAAAGTCGGTACAGGTTCGATGCCGCCGATGCGGGCTTGGGTCACCTCGTCACCGGTCAGCTCGGCGATCCGTCCTGCAGCATTCGTCACCCGGTCCAAAGACGCGTCATGGAAAACCACCAAAAGCCGGTCCGCTGTCGTGTGCACATCGGTCTCAACGTGGACGGTCCCCAGCTCAACAGCCGCGTGGAAGGCTGCCATCGAGTTCTCCAACCCGTCCAGGGAGAAACCTCGATGGGCCAGTGCCAGAGGACCGGAAGAACCGTCCTTGCGAAGAAAGTAGGGCAGCGTCACACGGGTAGCGTAACTGAGGGATCCGGCCGCCCGCGGTGACGGCTGGCAGACTATTGGGATGACTGTGTTGATTGCCGGTTGCGGCGACCTCGGAACTGAAGCAGGCCTGCGGTTCGCGGCGGCGGGACATGAAGTGATCGGCCTCCGGCGTTCACCGGAGAAGCTGCCGGGGGAAATACGCGGCGTCCGCGCCGACTTGTCGCAAGAGGTACCAGCGCTGCCGGCAGATGCCGGAACCGTAGTGATTGCCCTGGCCGCTGATGCTTCCACCGAGGAGGCCTACCGGGCAGCATACGTGGACGGGCTTTCCCACGTCCTGGATGCCGTGGACCGCCAGGCTGTTCCGCCCCGGCGCATCTTGCTCATCTCCTCGACGGCCGTCTACCCGGACGCAGGTGGAGCCGTGGTGGACGAATCGACCCCCACCAAACCAACCCGTTTCAGCGGAAAAATTCTCCTGGAGGCGGAGGAGTTGCTCTTTTCCCGCGCCGGGGAATCCCAAGCTGTGGTCCTGCGCCTTGGAGGGATCTATGGCCCTGGAAGGACCCGGCTCATTGACCAGGTCCGCTCCGGCAAGGCCGTCATCCCGTCCCAGCCCAAGCACACCAACCGCATCCACCGCGACGACGCCGCTGCCATGATCGTCCATTTGGCCACCATGGAACAGGAGCCGGATGCGGTCTACGTGGGCGTGGACAACGAATCGGCTGAACTGGGCGACGTTTTGCGCTTCCTCGCCAAGGAACTGCAGCTTCCGGAACCTCCGGCAAGGCCTGCCTCCGACGACGGCCCAGGAGACAAACGCTGTTCGAACCAGCGGCTCCTGTCTACCGGCTTTACCTTCACCTACCCGAGCTACAAGGAGGGCTACCGGGCAATCCTCGCCGGTGAGGGCGTGCGGCACCCTTGAGGGCTTAGACCTTCTCCCCGGCCAACTTCGCTTCGAGTATCTGGGCCACACCGTCGTCGTCGAAATGCGGAGCCTGCCGGCCGGCAGCGAGGATCGCCTCCGGATGTCCGCTGGCCATGGCATAACCGTGGCCGGCCCAACGCAGCATCTCGATGTCGTTGGGCATATCCCCGAAAGCCACGACGTCAGCCGCTTCAATGCCCAGCGACTCGGCATACTTTGCGAGCGTCACGGCTTTGTTGATGCCTGGCACGGACATCTCCAGCAAAGCGGTCCGGGGCGCAGAGTGCGTTGTAGCCACCAAGTGCGCGACGGCGGGTCCGACTTCCGCGAGGAACTCGTCCGGGGTGCCTTCCCGGGTGATGGCCAGGAACTTCACCACTGCGTCAGCGGCCGTCAGTGTCCGATCCAAGGGGGCGGGAGTGAATTCCCCGAGCAGCTCGCTGGTTTCGTTTTCGATAAAGCCGGGTTCAAGGTGGAAGCCGTGGAGGGTCTCCGCCCCGAACAGAGCGTCAGGCCTGATCGACTTGATGATTCGCCGCGCTTCAAAGACAGCGGTGATGTCCAGCGCCGTCGACGAGATGGGCTTCCCGGCAGCAGGGTCCCAAACAACGGCGCCGTTGGAACAAATGACGATTCCGCTGTGGCCGAGCTGCTCCTCCAACGGGTACAGCCAGCGCGGCGGGCGGCCGGTGACAAAAACGAGTTCCACCCCGGCGTCGCGGCAGGCCTGGAAGGCCCTGATGGTCCTGGCGCTGATTTTTCCGTCGTGACCGAGGATGGTGCCGTCAATATCACTTGCTACGAGCCGCATCATGCCAGTCTACGTGGGTAGCCCCGGCGTTTCCCCCGGCCCTCGCCTGCGGAGAGAAGCACAACATAGTGTGGGTCCATGAGTGAGAAAACGACCCAGGAGTACAGCACAAAAGGCGCATACGTCACCGGCGGCGAGTTCAACCGGGACACCAACTACATCGAGGACCGCATCACCCGGGACGGCACGCAGGGACCAAACGGCGAACCCGGCTGGCCCGTGGAAGCCGGGCGGTACCGCCTCATCGCTGCCAGGGCGTGCCCGTGGGCCAACCGCACAGTCATCGTGCGCAGGCTCCTGGGCCTTGAGGATGCCATCAGCCTCGGCCAGCCCGGCCCGACTCATGACGCCCGTTCCTGGACGTTCGATCTCGACCCCGACGGCAAGGACCCGGTGCTGGGAATCGAACGTTTGCAGGAAGCTTTCTTCCGTCGTTTCCCGGACTACCCGCGGGGCATCACGGTCCCCGCGCTTGTGGACATTCCCAGCGGCGCCGTAGTCACCAACAACTTTCCGCAGATCACCCTGGACTTCTCCACCGAGTGGACGGAATTCCACCGCCCCGGAGCTCCCAAGCTGTACCCCGAGCACCTGCGGCAGGAAATCGACGAGGTCAACAAGCGGGTCTTTACCGAAATCAACAACGGCGTCTACCGCTGTGGTTTCGCGGGGTCCCAGGAAGCATATGAAGCCGCCTACCAACGGCTATGGACGGCGATGGACTGGTTGGAACAACGCCTTTCCCAGCAGCGCTACCTTGTGGGAGACACCATCACGGAGGCCGACGTCCGCCTCTTCACCACCCTGGCAAGGTTCGACGCTGTCTACCACGGCCACTTCAAGTGCAACCGGAACAAGCTCACCGAGATGCCGGCATTGTGGGCCTACGCACGGGACCTGTTCCAGACGCCCGGGTTCGGGGACACCATCGACTTCGTGCAGATCAAGCAGCACTATTACATCGTCCACGAGGACATCAACCCGACGCAGATCGTCCCGGCGGGGCCGGACTTGTCCGGATGGTTGACTCCGCACGGCCGGGAGTCCCTCGGCGGGCGTCCCTTCGGTGACGGCACACCCCCGGGACCGGTCAAGGCGGGAGAAGAAGTCGCCGAAGGACACGGCGCCGTCTGAGTTCTAGGCGTGGTTCAGTTCAGCCCTCGACGGCGGATTGGCTCCGGCGCGTGAAACGGTGACGGCCGCAGCCCTCGCCGCGTGGTCCATGATGGCGGCGAGGGTTTCAGCCGGCATGGCGCGGAGTTCATCGCGGTTCTGGGCGCCGTCCAACCCGCGGTCCACAATGGCTGACAAGAGACCGGCCATGAACGAGTCACCGGCACCCACCGTGTCCACCACATCTACCAGCGGTGCCGGAAGCTGGGTTTCGCCTGCACGCGTGATCCCCCAGGGGCCCCGCGCTCCGCGCGTCACCACCACCATGGCGGGCCCCTCATGGCCGCCCAATGCCATCCAGCGACGGGCCGAGTCCAAGACATCTTCGCCCGGGTAGAGCCATTCAAGGTCTTCGTCCGATGCCTTGACCACGTCCGCGAGGCTCACGAATCGTTCGGCCTGCCGGCGGGCATATTCCCTGTCAGTGATGATGCTGGGGCGGCAATTGGGGTCGAAGCTGACGGTGCATCGTGGGTGGGCGAACTCGACGGCGGCCAGCACTTCCCCGGCCCCGGGTTCCAGGAAAGCGGCGATGGATCCCGTGTGCAGCAAAGTGGCACCTTGCAGCATGAGGGGCAGCCGCCCGATGAGTCCGGGGACATCCCAGGCGAGATCGAACGTGTAGGTGGCGGCGCCGTCGTCGTCCACCAGGGCGGTGGCCACGCTGGTGGGCTTGTCGTCGGGCGGAAGCGGAACCATGACTGAACTGGACCGCAGGTGGGCGCCCACGGAGTCCCCGTAAGCGTCCTTTCCGTACCGGCCCAGGAATTGGACGGGATGATCCAGCCGGGCCAGGCCCACGGCAACGTTGAGCGGGCTGCCGCCAACGTGGGCCTCTATCCCGCTGGAACGCTGGACGACGTCAACAAGGGCCTCGCCAATAACAGTCAGCATGGGACAACTCTGCCAGAGGACGTTGGGCTGAACCAGCGGTCAGGAGAGCAGGCGCTGGACCAGTTCGCGGCACTTCTTGTAGGCCACGGCCTTCGGGTCGATGAGGTCGAAGTGGTCCCCCGGAACCCTCAGGAGTTGTGCCGAGCCACCGGATGCGTTGCTTGCTGCGACGTAGGCCTCGGACTGGCTCGCCGGAACATCCTCATCATTCATGGCGTGAACGGCATATACGGGAACGTCGATCGGGAGGGACGTCATGGGGTCTGCGTATTTATGCCGTTTGGGGTATCTTGCCGAATCTCCGCCCATCAGGTTGCAGACCGCGCCGTTGCTGAGGTTCAGGCGTTCGGCCGCTGCAAGGTTCAGGAGACCGGACTGGCTCACGACGCCGGTCAGGTGCACGGCTTCTTCTTCCGGTCCGCGCTCCAGCTGCCGATCGGCGTCGGGCGTTCCGATGGAGGACAACCGGCCACGGCCGGCGGCCCATACCGCAAGGTGCCCGCCGGCGGAGTGGCCCAGTGCCACCACCTTGCCGAGCTGGAGGTCATGGTTGCCGGCGATCTGTGCCAGATAGTCGATGCCGGCAAGGATGTCTTCGAAGGTATGCGGCCAGCCGCCGCCGTTCCCGGCCCTCCGGTATTCAAGGTTCCAGGCGGTGATGCCATGGGCCGCGAGGTCGCGGGCAAGAGGTTCACCCAGCTCTGCGCCGTACTGGGAGCGCCAATAGCCGCCATGGATCACGACGGCGACACCTCCCGCCACGGCCGCCGGGCCCCGGTGGTTTCCGTTGTGTGGTTCAGGTATGAAGAGTTCGCCCCACTGACTGGGGTGTTCGCCGTAGCTGTACTTGTGCCGCAACATTGCGCCCTCCTTTGTATCGAGCCTATCGCGAGCGGCCGCCGGTTTGGCTAGCAGCAGTTCGACGGCGGGGCGTCCGGCTTCGCTGTCAGGGCCGCACCGTAAGCTGGAACCATGGCAAGCAACTGGGACAGCTTGGACCTCGATCAGCGCAAAGCGGTGGAGGCCAACGTCCAACTTTACGAGCGGGTGCGCCCTGCACTTAAGCGTGTTACCCGTGACGTTTTGCTGACCCTTAGGGACTTGCTCAACGACGCCGAGGTGACGCCGTTGTTCGTTACCGGCCGCACCAAGACCGTCGATTCGTTCCGCGAGAAGATCTCCCGGACAGAGGAACCCCTGGAGCCGGGTGGCCCCCGCGTGCTCAAGTTCCCGGATCCGTTCCGGACGCTGAATGACATGGTCGGCATCCGGGTCATCACCAAACTGCCCGCAGAGAACGCCGCGGTAGCCAACATCATCAAGCGCCAACGCCAGCTCTTCGATTGCCGCGGGGACCGGGAAAAGGACATCGGCTCCATCGAGTCCGGAACGTACGGCTATTCCAGCAGGCACCTCATTTTGCGGACCATCCAGAACGAGACCGTGAAGGAGTACCAGCAGGTCTTCAATCCGGATCTGCCCGCCAACGGCAGCTACTTCTTCGAATGCCAGATCCGCACGGTGTTCGCCCATGCGTGGAGCGAGATCGAACACGACATCCGCTTCAAGGCGGAGGACCCCCGGGCCTGGACCCCGCACTTCGACCGTCAATTCACCGCCACGGCCGCCATGCTGGAAACCGTGGAGACCGCGTTCGCAGATCTCCACGAGCGGTATGAGGAAGTTCGTGGCTACTGGGACCTCGAAGGCGAGGGTGCCTCGCCGCTCACTCCCAACCGTGTACGTGACGTCTGGCGTACCCTGCTGCCGCACGTAGACCGTAAAGTAGATGACGACTGGGGATGGGCCGCCGAACTCCTTGCAGCCCACGGACTCACCAAGACCGTGGAACTCGCCGGGCTGCTCAGCGCCAACCGGATTACCGAGGTCCGCAAGGCCTTGGACCACCGCTACTCCCCCGGCCCGGACCGCCTCTTGGACGACCTTCTGCTGTGGCAGTACGGGACCGAACACATTGATCTCACCGCTGAGGCGCCCGACGTCGTTCCGCACCCGCGGCGCGACAGCCTCCTGCGGCGTCTTAAGCAGATTGAGCGCTACCGCCAGACTGCACTTTAAGGACTCATGACTCCGGAGCAACTCATGTCCCTGCGGGCGACTTTCCGCTCGCCCCGCCGTCTCTTGACCGAATCCTTGGCCGGGTTGGTCGTGGCATTGGCGCTCATTCCGGAAGCAATTGCGTTCTCGGTGATCGCCGGGGTGGACCCTCGAATCGGGTTGTTCGCGTCCTTCACCATGGGTGTGGTCACGGCAATCGTCGGTGGACGCCCGGCCATGATCTCGGCTGCGACCGGCGCCGTTGCACTGGTCATTGCACCGGTCATGAAGGAACACGGCCTCGACTACCTGATTGCCACCATCATCCTGGCGGGGGTCTTCCAGATCATTCTCGCTGCCCTGGGCGTCACGCGGCTCATGCGGTTCATCCCGCGATCCGTGATGATCGGCTTCGTCAACGCCTTGGCCATCCTGGTGTTCATGTCCCAGATGCCCGAACTCTTCGGGGTGCCTTGGATGGTCTATCCGATCGTCGCCGTCGGGTTGTTGATCGTGTTCGGCCTGCCTCGCCTGACAACTGCAGTACCCGCGCCCTTGGTGGCCATCGTCCTCATTACGCTGGTCACGGCCCTCGGAAACATCGACGTTCCCACTGTGAGCGACAAGGGCGAGTTGCCGGACAGCCTGCCGGGGTTCTTCCTGCCCAACGTGCCCTTGACCATGGAGACCTTCCAAATCATCGCGCCGTTCTCCTTGTCCATGGCGCTGGTCGGTCTGCTTGAGTCGCTCATGACGGCCAAGCTGGTTGATGACATCACTGATACGCGGTCCAATAAGACCCGGGTCTCCTGGGGGCAGGGAGCAGCGAACATCGTAACGGGCTTCCTGGGCGGTCTGGGTGGTTGCGCCGTCATTGGGCAGACCATGATCAATGTCAAGGGATCCGGCGCCAGGACACGGCTGTCCACGTTCCTGGCCGGCGTCTTCCTGCTGGTCCTGGTGGTGGTCCTTGGCGACGTCGTGGGGATGATTCCCATGGCGGCGCTCGTGGCAGTGATGATCTTCGTTTCGCTGATTACCTTCGACTGGCACTCCATCCGCCCATCCACCTTGAGGCGCCTGCCCAAGTCTGAGACCGCCGTCATGCTCCTCACTGTTGCTGCCGTTGTGGCCACCCATAACCTGGCAGTGGGTGTCGGCGTCGGCGTCTTGACCGCCATGGTGCTGTTCGCCCGGCGGGTGGCCCACTTCGCCACGGTGGAGCGGACGGAACTGGAGCTCAACGGCGGGACTGTTGCGACCTACACAGTGGACGGTGAACTCTTCTTCGCCTCATCCAATGACCTGTACACCCAGTTCGACTACGCAAAAGATTCGGCAGAAGGCATAGATCGCGTGGTGATCGATCTGCACAACTCGCATTTGTGGGACGCGTCCACCATTGCCGTGCTGGATTCCGTCACCGAAAAGTACCGGAACCATGGTCGCGAGGTGGAGTTCATCGGCCTCAACGAGGCGAGCATCCGGATGCGCGAGCGTCTGGCAGGCAAGCTCAACGGCTAGTCCCGCCCAACTAAGTCGCAGCTGAGCGCATTCTGGCCCCTGTAAACGCGCACAAATGCGACCCACTTGGGAGCCGAGGGGGCCGTCCCACCGGAATGGACTCCCCTTGACGGCACCTTTGTGAGCGCAAACAATCGACGGAGTGAGTTCGCTAAAGCAGAGGAAGATCAAACCATGAAGAACTGGGCCGGAAACCTCCAGTACTCGTCCGCAGCCGTGCACCGCCCGTCTTCGGTAAGCGAGGTCCAAGAGCTCGTGGCCAATGCCTCGCGGGTCAAGGCACTTGGGTCCCGGCATTCGTTCAACACGGTGGCCGATACCAGTGGCACCCATATTCTGCTGGATGCGCTCCCCCAGGAGATCACGCTTTCCGAGGACCGGAAGACGGTCAAGGTGAGCGGCGGCATCAGCTACGGCGCCCTGTGCCGGGCGATTGAAGAGCAGGGCTATGCCATCCACAACCTTGCCTCCCTGCCCCACATCTCAGTAGCCGGAGCTATCCAGACGGGCACGCACGGCAGCGGCGTCAAGAACCCGTCCCTGGCTGAAGCGGTGGTGAGTTTGGACGTGGTCCGAGCTTCCGGCGAACTGGTGACGCTCACCCGGGATGACCCTGAATTCGCTGCAACAGTAGTCGGGCTGGGGGCGATGGGAATCGTCACGGGCCTTGAGTTGGCAGTCCGCCCGAGCTTCGGGATGCGGCAGCGCGTGCTCACGGGGCTGCCTTGGGACCGGGCGCTGACGGATTTCGAAACCATCGCATCAAGCGCCTACAGCGTCAGCTTCTTCACCGACTACACCGGAGACTCGATCCCGCAGGTTTGGTTGAAGGCGCTGGGAACCGAAACTGCGCTGCCTGATCTTTTTGGCGCCACGGCTGCCCCGGCCGCGCTTCATCCCCTGCCGGGAATGTCCGCGGAGAACTGCACCATCCAGCTGGACGAGCCCGGCAAATGGCTGGACCGCTTGCCCCACTTCCGCCACGAGTTCACGCCAAGCAACGGGGAAGAACTGCAAAGCGAGTTCATCCTCCCGTTGACGGACGCCCCTGCGGCCCTCCAGGCCGTTCGTGCCTTGGCGGACAAGCTTGCTCCGCTCCTCTTTGTTTCCGAAATCCGTACCATTGCGGCGGACGAGTTCTGGCTCAGCCCCTTCTACCAACAGCAAAGCGTTGCCCTGCACTTCACGTGGAAGCCGCTCCAGGACGAAGTCGAAGCTTTCCTTCCCGAGCTCGAACGCAGCTTGCAGCCGTTCGGTTCCCGCCCCCACTGGGGCAAGCTCTTCACGCCGTCGCTTTACGACTTCGCTGCGCTGTACCCGAGGTTCGAGGACTTCCGCGCCCTGGTGGAGGCCAATGACCCTCAGGGCAAGTTCCGGAATGGCCTCTTGGACAGCGTGCTGGGCGTGGCCGCTCCCGCAGGCAAGTAGCCAACCGCGGGAACGAACTACTCGATGTGAGCCAGGACCGCACCCGTGGCGACTACTCCACCCGGAGCCGAGAGGACTTCGGTGAGTGTGCCTGCCCGGTGTGCGGAGACCTGGGTCTCCATCTTCATGGCTTCCAGCACCACCAGGGGATCGCCCTCGGCTACTTCGTCACCGGGTTCGGCCAACCACTTGACCACTGTGCCGGACATCGCAGCTACCAGTGCAGACCCGGCGGGTGCTTCCCCGGTGACAGAACCCGGCGTATCGGCCAGTCCCGATACCGGAGGCAGACCCTGTCCGGAACGGGCCCAGCCCTCAAGAAGGTCTGCCGGGAGGCCCACAGCGAGTCGCTTTCCGTCAACATCCACGGTGATGGTCCGACGCTCACCGTTGAAGGCAACCACGGAGTAATCCGGATCGTTGGGAATCCGGTCCGCGAAGTCGGTCTCAATCCAACGGGTGTGGACGCGCAGGGCATCCGCTGCAACAAAGTCTTGGGCTTCAAGGACTGCCCGGTGGAACGGCACAACGGTAGGGAGACCCACGATCTTCAGTTCCGCGAGGGCACGGCGAGCCCGGCGCAGGGCTTGCTGGCGGTCAGCACCCGTGACGATCAACTTGGCCAGGAGGGAATCGAACTGCGGAGCCACAACTGACCCTGCGCGCACGCCCGAGTCCCACCGGATGCCCGGCCCGGCCGGAATTTCAAGGGACGCGACGGTACCCGGCGACGGGAGGAATCCCCGGCCCACGTCTTCGGCGTTGATGCGGAACTCGAAGGAATGGCCACGGGCGGAAGGGTCCTCAGTGATGCTTAGCGGCAAGCCTGAGGCAATACGGAACTGTTCCTGGACAAGGTCCACACCGGCGGTCTCCTCGGTGACAGGGTGCTCCACTTGCAGCCGGGTGTTTACTTCGAGGAAGGCCACAGCGCCTCCTGCGGACACCAGGAACTCCACGGTTCCGGCGCCGTAATACCCGGCCTCGCGGACGATCGCCTTTGAGGCCTCGTAGATTTGGTGCCGCTGTTCTCCGCTCAGGTACGGAGCGGGTGCCTCTTCAACCAGCTTCTGGTGCCGGCGCTGCAACGAACAATCCCGGGTTCCCGCCACAACCACGTTCCCGTGCTTGTCGGCGATGATCTGCGCCTCCACGTGCCGCGGCCGGTCGAGATACTGCTCCACAAAGCATTCGCCGCGACCGAACGCCACCACGGCTTCACGGACGGCAGAGTCGAACGCTTCCTCGACCTCGGCCAGCTCACGGACCACCTTCAGTCCGCGACCGCCACCACCAAAAGCAGCCTTGATGGCGATCGGCAGGCCATGCGCCTCGGCAAAGGCACGGGCCTCGGCAGCCGAAGCCACCGGGCCATCGCTTCCCGCAACCAGGGGCGCACCGGCCCGGACGGCGATCTCCCTGGCCGTGATCTTGTTGCCAAGCTGGCGGATGGACTCCGGCGAGGGTCCCACCCATTCAAGTCCCGCATCGATGACCGCCTGCGCGAAGTCGGCATTCTCGGACAGGAAGCCGTAGCCGGGATGGACGGCGTCCGCTCCCGACTTGGCGGCCACATCCAGCAGTTTGCCGATGTTGAGGTAGGTGTCGGCCGGGCTGTTCCCGCCCAAGCTGTACGCCTCATCAGCAAGGGCGACGTGCATCGCGTCGGCGTCAATGGCCGCATAGACGGCGACGGAAGAGATGCCTGCATCGTCACAGGCTCGGGCCACGCGGACGGCGATTTCGCCGCGGTTGGCAATCAGGACCTTACGCATTAAAAACTCACTTCTCCGGGGTTTGGAAGTCTGGTGAATCCGGGACCAGCCGGAAACGGATTTTCCCGCCGACCGGGACTTGGGCGGCGCGGTCAAGGTGCTCGTCGCGCACTACGCCGATCACCGGGTAGCCGCCCGTAATGGGATGATCCGCGAGGAACAGCACAGGCAGGCCTGCGGGAGGTATTTGGAGCGCTCCGGCCATGGTCCCTTCGCTGGGGAGTTCGCCGTCGCGGGTTCGCACCAAGGGCTGCCCGTCCAAGCGCATTCCCACACGGTTGGACTGCGGCGTGACCACCCAATCCTGGCTTGCCAGCGAGTCCAGGGCCGACTGGTCGAACCAATCTGCGCGGGGTCCGGGCACCACATCCAGCACGGTCACGGTCTCCGCACCTGGAAAGTCAGGCTGCAGTTCGGGACTGCCCACCGCGGTGGAAACAGTGTCACTGCCGGCCCGCAGTTCCTTGCCGACCGTCAAAGGCGCCGGCCCGATTCCGGACATCGTGTCAGCAGAGCGGCTGCCCAGGACCGCCGGAACATCTATGCCGCCACGGATCGCCACGTAGTTCCGGAATCCGGATTCAGGCACTCCAAGGCTGAGGACTTCACCATCGAGCAGTGCGAACGGTGCGGCCATGCCGACGGTTCGCGTCGCGCCTGGCTGTGGACCGCCGTCGTGATTCACTGAGTCAACCCACGACGGCGACTGGACGCTGAGCGTCGTCGGCGCACCGGTCACCGCAATCACCTGATCGCCGATGGCCTCGATGGAAAGTCCACCGCCCACTGACTCAATGGCGGCTGCCGTCGACGCGTTGCCTACCAGGCGATTGGCGCGACGGATGGAAGCGCGGTCCAGGGCTCCCGCAGCCGAAACTCCCAGAGGGCCATGGCCTCTGCGGCCCAGGTCCTCGATGAGGCTTTGGACTCCCGGGCTGACGATGCGCAGACCGGATTCAGTGTGGTGCTCCGAATCGGATTCGGGCTCATGGGCCGAGGCGGTGACAACTTCCCGGACAGCCCGGTACTGCACACGGTCGCCCGGGCGCACCAAGGCGGGCTTGGGACGTTCCAGATCCCACATGCGGGCTCCCGTGCGGCCGATCAGTTGCCACCCACCCGGGGAACGGCGGGGATAGACAGCGGAGTACTCCCCGCCGAGGGCCACTGACCCGGCCGGAACAGCCGTCCGGGGGGTGGCCCGTCGGGGAACCGTCAAGGCATTGTTCTCGCCCACCATGTAGCCGAATCCAGGCGCGAACCCGGCGAAGGCGACCGTCCAGGTCTGGCCTGTGTGCGCAGCCACCACACCGTCCACGCTCAGGCCGGTGAGTTCCGCGACGTCAGCCAGGTCCTCGCCGTCGTACACCGTCTCGATCACTACCAACCCGGAGTCGGTGACGTCCGGAGCTGTCAGTTCGAGCTGCAGGAGCCGGGCGCCGATGGCCCGTGTCGCGGAGGCTGACTCGCCAACCACCATGACCGTTTCCGCAGCTGCCAGCACGTCCACTTGGCCGGGAAGCGGCTTCCTGTTGAGCAGGTCCTGCAAGGCCAGTACCTCGGCAAGGCCGTCCAACTCCGCGAGCACGGCGCGCGTGCCTACCGGCCTCACGGCGCGGACCTTCTTGCTGGTTACGGTTTCCATCACGGTATCCATCATGTGCTTCGCAGCCGATTAGGCGTGCGAACCCTCCAGGAGGCGGGCTTCCTCTTCCGGCTTGGGATCACGGCCCAGGAGCATGCCGACGATCGTGACGATGGCTGTCAGCAGGAGGTAACCGGCAATCAGCCACCAGCCGCCGGACGCTGCCCCGTACAGGGCCGTGAAGATGAGCGGTGCGACGGCTCCACCGACGACCCCGGCCAGCGTGTAGGCCAGGGAGCTGCCGGCATAGCGCAGGCGGGCGGGGAACTGTTCGGTGATGAAGGCGGCCTGCGGACCGTACATGAAGGCGTGGAGTGCCAGGCCGATCACGACGCCGATAGTCAGCATCACTACCGACTTGCCTTGGATCATCAGGAAGAAAAGCGGAATGAAAACGGCGGTAGCTGCGGCCGTCACGCCGTAGACCAATCGACGGTTGATGCGGTCGGTCACTGCCCCGGCAAGCGGGATGAGGAACAACTGGAACGCAGAACCGATGAGAATGGCGGCGAGGACGTTGCCGGTGGTCATGCCCAGTTCTTTGGTTGCGTAAACAGCCACGAAGACGGTGAAGAGCGCATACAGAACGTCCGGGCATACGCGGGAAAGCGCTGCGGAGACCAAGGCCTTGGGCTCGGTGGTGAAGACTTCCTTGATGGGAGCCTTGGGACGCTCACCGTGGGCCTGGATTGCCTTGAAGACAGGGGTTTCTTCCAGCTTGAGGCGGATAATCAGGCCGAAGGCCACCAGAAGCGCCGACGCCAGGAAGGCTACGCGCCAGCCCCAGGACAGGAATGCCTCGTTGCTCAACGTTGCGGCCAGGACGGCAAGCACGCCGTTGGCCAGGAGGTTACCGGCCGGCGGACCGATCTGGGCGGCGGAGGACCAGAATCCGCGTTTGTTCGGGTCACCGAATTCGCTGGAAAGCAACACGGCGCCGCCCCACTCACCACCGACGCCGATGCCCTGGGCCAGGCGGAGGAGCACCAGAATAGTCGGTGCGGCCACGCCGATCACGGAGTAATCCGGCAGGGCGCCGATCAGGACAGTCGCGATGCCGATCAGCACCAGGGTGAAGACCAGGACGTATTTACGCCCGACCTTGTCCCCCAGGCGCCCGAAGACGACGCCGCCGATGGGGCGTGCCAGATAGCCCACGGCAAAGGCCGAGAAGGACAGGAGCAGTGCAACGAACTCATCCCCTGCCGGGAAGAAGATCTTGGGGAACACGAGTGCGGACGCTACCGAGTAGATCGCAAAGTCGTAGTACTCGAGCGACGTGCCGGTGAGGCTGGCGACGTACGCCTTGAGGGCGCCGGCCGGTGGCTTCCTTGTCACGGCCTTGGCTGCCTTGTTGGTGCTGGTCATGGTTTCCTCCGGAGGGGATGAAGAGGGGCTTGATGGCTAGAGGAACGAGCCGATGCTGACACCGGCGTCGATCAGTGCGGACTTCACTTCAGTGGCCATGGCAACGGCCCCGGGTGAGTCTCCATGGACGCAGATGCTCTCTGCGCGGATGGTGAGGACGGAACCATCAATGGTCCGTACGGATTGTTCGGTGGCCATACGCAGGACGTGTTCGGCCACCTCTACGGGATCATGCAGCACGGCGCCGGGTTGCGAGCGGGAAACCAGCGTGCCGTCCGGGTTGTAAGCGCGGTCGGCGAAAGCTTCAGAGACGGCGCGCAGTCCGGCTTCCTCGGCCAGGCGCAGGACCTCCGATCCCGGCAGGCCGAGTATCGGCAGGTTGGGGTCCACCGACTTGACGGCCTCCACTACGGCGCGGGCCTGCGCCGTGTGCTTCACGATGGTGTTGTAAAGCCCGCCATGCGGCTTCACGTATTCAACGCGACCGCCTGAGACAGCGGCCAGCGCCTGCAGCGCACCGATCTGGTACACGACGTCGTCCGCGAGTTCCTTGGGGTCGATGTCCAGGAAACGGCGGCCGAAACCTGCAAGGTCGCGGTAGCCCACGTGGGCGCCGATGACGACGCCGGCCTCCACCGCCTTCTCGCACGTGGCGCGAATGACGCCGGGGTCACCGGCGTGGAATCCACACGCAACGTTGGCACTGGAGACGGACCGGAAGATGGCTTCATCGTCACCAAGCGTCCAGCGTCCGAAGGCTTCTCCGACGTCGCTGTTCAGGTCAATGATTGCCATGCTGTGATCCCTGCCTCGTGATGTGCGTTACATCAAGAATGCACCAGATCGCTGGATTGTTCAACAATCCAGCGATCCTAATTTTCGGCAATCGTGTAATTTTGGTCTATGGCCGGAGCAGAGCAGCAAACGAATGAGCACCCCGGCCTGGACAGTGCCCGCGCACGGGTCCGGATGCGGGTACCGTCCGTCGCGGAGCGCGTGGCCGAAGAACTCCGCTACCAATTGGCTGAGGGCTTCCTGGTTCCGGGAGCGAAACTGACCGAGGCAACCGTTGCCGAAGACCTCGGCGTCTCCCGCAACACTGTCCGTGAGGCCTTCGCCGAACTGGCCAGTGAACGCCTGCTCATCCGGCAGCCCAACCGTGGGGTTTATGTGGCGACGCTGGAGCCTGGGGACATCCATGACGTTTACACAGTCCGCCGCGCGATCGAAGTCAGTTCAATCCGTGCGGGCGGTTCACCCGAGCGCATAGCTGCCGTCAGGGCCGCCGTCGAAGAGGGAAAGCGCGCGGCAGCTGCGAATGACAACGACGGCCTGGGGAGCGCCAACCAGCATTTCCACGGAGCGATCGTGGCCCTGGCCGAAAGCGCCCGCCTGAACGCGATCATGAAGCAGGTGCTCGCAGAGATGCGGCTGTACTTCCACAAGGCAACAGTCGACGCGAATTTCTACAGCGACTGGCTCGAGGAAAACGAGAAAATCTGTTCAGCCCTGGAGCACAGCGACCTGGAAAAAGCCGGCGATCTCCTGCTTGCCTACCTCAACCGCTCGGAACAGCAGCAGGCATCAGTCCACGGCCAGTAGATCAGCGCTTCCCCTTCTTGCGTGAACCCCTGCCCCGGCCCTTATCCGGATTGGGTGCGTAGCGCTGCGCAACGGCCGGTTTCTTCCCGGCCGAAGACCCGCGACGATCGGGCTTGGGAGCTTTCTTGGGCTTTTCCTTCTGCGCCGACGGCTGCCGCGAGCTTTGCGCCGTCCGGCCCCTCACGATGCCAATGAACTCCTCGACCTCTTCACTGTCAGTACCCGCAAGCCAGGCGAGACCGATCTGCGTGCCCGGAGCTCCGGAGAGCCGTCGACTCACCGTTTGCTTGTTGTTCAAGTGCCTGGCCACGGGCATGGGAAGGATCACCAAGCCGACCCCTGACGCCACCACCTGGAGGGCCATCTCCGGCCCGCCCATCTCAGCGACGTCGAGGAAGTTCTCCTCTGAAAGGTCCTCCAGCGCGACCTCCTCGAACACCGAGATTTCGTGGCCTTTCGGCGCCACTACCGCTTGCTGCTCCTCATACAGGGGAATGAGGTTCAGGCCTTCCCGGTCCACGGGCAGGCGAACAAAGCTCAGATCCGCTGAACCGTCACGCAGCACCGAAAGCTGGGTTTCGTCGTCGGACATGAACGAGTGCAGCGGGACGTGCGGCATCCGCTCTTCCCACCGCCGGATCCACTTGCCCGGTGTCACTCCCGCCACATAGGCGAATCGGAGCTCTTTGGTTTCGGGGGACTCTTCTTCAGGGGCTGGCACACACTCACAGTACCGGCCAGATACCCTTGAAGCATGACTCCCAAGAACTCCCAGACCATGAAGCCGGCAACAGCTGCCAAGAAACTCGGCATCTACCTGCCCGCTGCACCCCAGGAGTTCCAGGACTCGCCCGTCACGCGCGAGGCATACGCCGAACTCCAGGCCAACCCGCCCGAGTGGCTTGCCGAACTCCGCCGCAACGGACCGCACCCGCGGCCGGTTGTTGCGCAGAAACTCAACGTCTCCATCAGCGGCCTCACCCGCGGCGGCATCACCGAACCGCTGACGACGGCGGAAATCGCCGAGCTGCTCCAGTCCCCGCCTCAGTGGCTGGTAGTCGAGCGTGCAACCCACGCCGCCGTGCGCGCCGAAACGCTGCGCGTCAAGGAAGAGAAGCGAAAGAAAGCGGCCACCAAGGAAGCCCGGGAGAATGCTGCCGCCAAACGCGAAGCTCCCAAGGGAACCAAGCGCAACTCGTAGCACCAAGCAATGGCCGGGACTCCAGCGTCCCGGCCATTGCTGTGCAACTAGTCCTGATGCAGCTGCACGAAGTTCCCGCAGCCGTCGTCGAACACTGCACTGATACCGGATGGATCCTCGGCAGGCTCGCCCTTGAACACCACGCCGGCGGCCAACAGACGCTCGTACTCGGCCCGGACGTCGGGCACCCCCAGCACCACAGCCGGCATCCCGGCGTCGTACACGGCATTCATGTAGTTGGCACCGATCGGGTTGTCGCTGGGTTCCAGCAGGAGGCCCGTTGCGGTGTCATCAGCGCCGGGGTTCTTGATGATGAACAGGTTGTATTCGGGCATCGCCATGAGGGTGTCGAAGCCGAGTGTCCCGGTGTAGAACGCGTGGGCAGTGGCGGGATCTTTGACGTGGATGCTGCACATTTTCAGTCTCATGGGCCAAGGCTACGCGCCAGGTCTGACACTAGGAACGGCGGCCCCGGGACTCGGGTCATTGCCCCCGCACCCGTACCCAAATTCCACGGCGCACCGCATACTGAAAACACAGCCTTTTGCGTCCGGGAGGTGCTCCGATGATGGTCATGTGGGGCTTTGCTTTGGTCCTTGCAACCGTGGCGACCACAATTGTCCTGCAACGAAAACTGACCCGCGGCCGCGGGCCGGAGCCGGACACCATCTTTTGGGATGCCTTCGCCGGGCTCGTTGTGGTGGTACCGGCGATTGTGGTTCCGGCCGTGCAGTGGGCACCGGCCGGGTTGGTGATGCTTGCCCTCACGGCCGCGACGGTGGCGGCAACGTTGGCGGCCATCCGCAAAGTCGAGCGTATCCGCGCTGCCGAGCCCCGCCGTCGTACGGGTTTCGCAGATGATGCCACCTGGCACCAGGCCCTCCTCACCAAGTGGCGCACCTACGAGTTGGACCCTGCTTTCGCCATTGACTTCCCGGCAATGTCCGACGTTCGGGTGCCCGAAACCGCCGCGCTTACCCAAGCCATGCGGGAGGCCGAGCACTGCAAGGTGACGGCCGGAACCGACTACCGTGCCGCCGTCGAACGCCTTGCCCATGCCCTTGCCGCCGCTGAACGCGCGGCAGGGGTACCCGCCGGCACGGCGGGCACCCCCAGCGCCGGTTAGGTCAGAACAGACGCCAGTTTGTCCGCTTCCACGATGCGCGCGGCGGTTGCCTGGCCCATGCGCACGGCGCCGTCCACGTGCTGGTAGCCCTCGGCCGCGAGGTCGGATGAAGCCCAGTAGATCGGGCCCACGTTGGCGTGCTGGTCCTTGCCGTAGCGGTGCAGGCCGCCCAGATCGTAGCTGGAGGCGTACGCCCCACGGGTCCATTCTTCCGACCCCCAGTCGGACTCGTAGTAGACCTCGGGGGCCAGGGCCTTCTCTCCCAGGAACCCGGCGATCGACTCCAGGATGGCCTTCTTCCGATCTTCAGCGCTGAGTTCGAAGACTGCGTCGGCCTTTTCGTCGGAGACAAAGCCGACCAGGGTGCCGCGGGTGTCGCCGTGGTTGGTGTTGTCGTAAACCTCCTGGACCAGGGCACCGGCGCTGAAGCAGGTCCCCGACAATCCGTCTTCGCGCCAGAACGGCGTCTTGTACACAGCGTGGACCTTAATGACCAGGCCCAGCGACTGGTGCTGGTGCATCTGGTGCTGGCGGCGCGGCAGCGGCGGGTTGAACGAAACCCGGGAGTACAGGTTCGGCGGTACGGCCATGATCACGTAGCGCGCGTTGACGGTTGCCCGGTCCGATTCGACCGTCGCACGGTTTTCTTCCCAATTGATGGTGCGCACCGGGCTGTTAAGAACGACGTCGGCGCCCAGTTCCGCCGCCTGCAACAGGGAGACCTGCTGCATGCCGCCGACTACCCGCTTGTCCAGGATGAAGTCCTCATCCGTCAGGTGGGTGAAGGACCCGGCGGATGCGGCCATGAGCACCGCCTGCAGGGCGGAGAAAGCATGTGCGGGCTTGGTGAGCATGCCACCGGCAATGAAGAGGCCGATGTTGTTGCAGGCTTCCTCATCGTGGGAGTTCCGGCGGAGCCAGTGGTGGAAGGAAATGGTGTCCAGCTCACGGGCCTTCGGATGGGCCCAGGGTTCGGTCGGACCGATTTCCGCGGCGAGTTCGTCCAGGATCCTTACCAGCTTGTCCATCTCGGCTTTGGTCGTCTCGCTGACCGGGAAAGTGTCGCCGGTGTACTGGACCCGCTTTCCGTCCGCTCCGATGTAGACGGATTCTCCGTCACGGTAGCGCGGGTACATCTCCAGACCGAGCTCTTCGAGCAGTGCCATGAGTGCGGTCTGGTCCGGGGAAACCCACTGGCCGCCGATTTCCAGCATGGCTCCGTCGACGGTGTCGGTCCATGTGCGGCCACCTACGCGGTCGCGGGCTTCGAGTACCGCAACGCTAAGTCCTGCCTTTTTCAGTTCACGCGCGGCCGTCAACCCTGACGGACCGGCACCGACGATCACAACGTCGCGCTCAAGATTCTGCATGATGTCCTTTCCGTGGCCGCCGGGTGGTGGCTGGCCCATAAATGAATGCCATTCATTTATATTCATAGTAGCGCCGGCTTCAGCTGCTGGGAAGACCTGCAATGGAATAATGCTGGGGACAATGGCAGCAGAAAGGCTTCCGATGCCCGCACCCACCCCCGACGCCGCGCCTTCAACTGTCGGCGCCGCTCCCGCCGGCAAAACCCGGCGACGCGCCGGTCGTCCCGTAGCGCGGGTTTTGGACCAAAACGGCATCACGACGGCGGCACTCGAGTTGATCAGCGCCAAAGGCTACGACGGACTCACCATGGCGGCCCTCGCCAAATCGCTGGGCGTAGCGCCATCCGCCCTCTATAACCACGTTTCCTCCAAGGACGACGTACTGCTGCTTCTCGAGGATCACCTGGCTGCCATGGTGGATGTATCGGCGTTTGGCACCGAACCCTGGGACGTCGCCGTCCGCAAATGGGCATGGTCGTACCGGGACGTCTTTTCCAAGCACACGCCCCTCATCCCGGTCATCGCCGTCCTGCCCGTTGCCAACGCCCCCAAAACGCTGGCCATGTATGAGGCCGTCACGGCAGGATTCCGCGATGCCGGGTTCCCCGAGGAGCGGATCATCTCTGCGATCGTCGCCTTGGAGGCCTTCGTATTCGGGGCGGCCTACGACGTCAATGCGCCGGAGGACATCTTCGACGCCGGCAGCCTGGCGGACCAGGTACCCAACTTCACCGCCGCAGTGGACCGGCTTGCCGCCGAGGGCCACGCAATGCCCACGAACGTCGCCTTCAGCCTCGGGCTGGAGGCACTCATAGCCGGACTTGGAGCCCTGCGGCAATAGCCGGACCCCTTCAAAAGCCGCCCTCATGAGCGCGGCCATATTGTCGCGCCCCGGAGCCTGAATCCACGGCTTCTCTGCAATGCCGGGCTGCAAGCTCCGGTCATGAGGTAAGCGTGACTAAGGTCACATTCGTTTCGGCAACACAATTCGCCCTTTCAGCCGCCTTTAACAGCGATATCCGGTCCGATCGCATCGGACAGCCTCATGGCCCCTGGCGTGCGTCCACATCCAGCGGCCGCGCCAATTCCGGAAAGACGCTGAAGGGAAGACGTTGTTTAAGTCAACATCAAAGAAGGCGAGAGCCTTTATCGCCACGTTGGTGGTCCTCCTGGGGATACTCGCCAGCGCGATCCCGGGCGCCGTGACACCTGCGCGGGCTTATCAAGTAGCCATTAACAACGCCACCGTCAGCCCTGGGCAGGCGATCTTGACCATGCCCGGATCCAATTTGACCACCACCTATAACATTGGCGGGCTGACCGGGGTGGTAGGCGGGGCCAGGATGGACAGCCGCGGCTACGTTGCCTCCGACTACCAACAAGGGATCGCGACCAATACACCCGGCGTGGAAATCGTCACCGAACTCACCAACAACTGCCCCGCGTCCGGAACATGCAGCGGTTTGGGAACTCTCACCATGTCCTTCAACCAGCCTGTGCGGAACCCCGTGCTCAATATCGCCGGCTTGGGCGGCCACGTCTATTTTGATGAAAACGACAACAACACCATCGATGGGCAGTCGCAGCACCACGCCGTCCTCAATCTGGCCACGCCGGGGCTGAGCCTGACCAAACTTTCCGGCGGCAACCTCGCCGTTTCGGGGAACTCGATCACCAACACCAACCACAACTCGGGAGTCTCCTGCACTTCCGGCGTTCAGACTGGCACGCCGGATCCGTTAGATGCGCAGGCTTCGGCGGGATGTGGTTCTGTCCGCATCAACGGCGTTGTGACCAGCGTGACCTTCAATGTCACCGGCGTCTTCGTCCCGGTGAGCTCAACACTGCCGGGCTACACAGAGAACGACATCTCGAAGCAGGGGCACAACCAGGATAACTACGTCGTTACCATGACAGTGCCGCAGGACTTCGGAGACGCACCGGCGTCGTATGACCAAAGCAACGCTGCCCGGGCCATCCTCTCCGACGTCGCACTGGGACCGAACGTCACCGAGGACAACGCACTCGTGGCCAACGGCACCTCCTCGCCCAACGCCAGCGCCTCGGCCACCCTGGACCAAAACGATGACGGCGTGACCCTTGCACCGTTCACGGCCGGAACAAGCAGTTACTCCACCACGGTTGCCATCACCGGCGCCAGCAAAGCAGGCACGGTTTGCGGATGGATCGACTTCAACAAAAACGGCCGCTTCGACAACCCGGCGGAACGGGCCTGCGCAACCTTCGCAGCGGGGGCAACACAAGCAACGCTCAACTGGACCGGGCTGTCGACAGTAACGGCCGGAGACACCTACGCCCGCTTCCGCGTGGGGTACAACAGCACCCAAACGCAGGTCCCCATCGGAGCTTCCGATTCCGGTGAAGTTGAGGACTATATCTTCACCATCTCCCCGGCAATCGTTCCCGCCCCATCCATTTCGCTGGTGAAGTCCGTGAACAAGAGCACCATGGTTGCCGGGGAAACAGCCACGTATTCCTTCACCGCCCAGAACACAGGAAACGTCACGCTGACCGGAGTCGTCATCAACGAGACCCAGTTCTCCGGCACCGGCACCATGAGCGCCCTCTCCTACACCTGGCCCGGCCTCCCTGGAATATTGCTCCCGGGCCAAACCGTGACCGCCACTGCTACGTACGTCATTAGTGCCGTGGATGTCACCAGCGGCCTGCTGACGAACACCGCCATGGTCACCGGCAATCCGCCCATCGGCAATCCAGTGACCGCCAGCGATGATGCCGAAGTCCCCGCCGACCCCGCCTGGACGATCAAGAAAACGGCCTCCGTCAATGGCAGCGGGACCGCCGTCGGGCAGTTCGTGAACCCGGGCGACACCATCACCTACACCGTTACCGCAACGAGCGTGGTGGGACAGATCAGCGGCATTGTCCTAACGGACAACCTCGCCGGGGTCCTCAACAAGGCCACCTTCGTGAATGGCTCTGCACTCCTGACCATCGGTTCGGGCGCTCCGACTCCTGTGGCGAATCCGGTTTCACCGTCCACCACGCTCAGCACTGCGCCCTTCACGCTTCCCGCCGGGAAGACTGCAACCTTGCAGTACAGCGTCACCGTCAACCAGGGTGCCTGGAACTCCACGCTGATCAACACGGTCACCGGCAGCGCAGCGATTCCCCCGCAGCAGTGCGCCACCGGATCCGGCACGCCCGGAGCCGATTGCACCACCACCCACCGGACACCGGCCAAGGTCCTCATTGAAAAGATCGGCGAATCATCCGCGTCCACCTGGGTTCCGATGGATGGGTCGAGCTGGGCCATCCACGACGATGCAAGCGGAACTCCCGGAGCGGTCAACACCGCTTACACCGTCGCGGCAATCGTAGGCCAGACCGGACAATTCCAGCTCGAAGGCATCCAGCCGGGCGTGTACTGGCTGGAAGAAACCGCAGCCCCGGTCGGCTTCAACCTGCTCGCGGAACCCGTGCAGTTCACCATCGCCGCCGACGGCTCCGTGAGTTTGGGCCAGGGCAGCGGAGGAGGCGTTGTCACGACCACTGACGCCAACGGAGACGGCATCTTCCTGCTCACCGTCAAGGACGTTCCCGCGCTCAAGCTCCCGGAATCGGGCGGAATCGGCTGGTGGCCGTTCACCATGGCCGGCTCAGCGCTCCTCCTGTTTGCCGTCGTCCTGGCAATGCCGGGCGTCCGGGGCAAGCGCAAGCAGCAACCCATCACCTAAAACCACCGGGCGGTTCGTTCCCTTGGGCCGCCCGGCCCTGAATGTTCACTTCCGAGCATCTGCACCATCAATAAACAGAAAGAGGAAAAGAGTGAGTAACCCAAGCTCCCGGCGGTTATTGAAGACCGCCGCTGCAACGCTTACCGGGGCGGTGCTGGCAATGACCTTCTCGGTCGCGCCGGCCACCGCCGCCCCCTTGGTGGACCCGGACCAGACAGGCTCCATCACTGTTCACAAGTTCGAACGTCCCGCCACTCCCACGGGCTTGCCCAACAACGGCACTCCCGTGGATACCTCGGGACTGACGCCGCTGAGCGGCATTGAGTTCACAGTCCAGCAGGTCAACACCATCGATCTGGGCTCCAACGCGGGATGGGACGCCGCACACAACCTGAGCAGCGTCTTCTCGCCCTCGGATCCCACAGGGTCCATCACCGGCGCCGGATACAGCCTCGGCGCGGGACAGGCACAGGCCACCGACAGCCAGGGTACTGCAGCCTTCACCAACCTCCCTGTAGGCCTGTACCTCGTCACGGAGACCAACTACCCCGCCGGTGTGACGCCGTCGGCACCGTTCCTGGTATCCATTCCCTTGACCGACCCGGACAACCAGGACAACTGGCTCTACGACGTCCATGTTTACCCGAAGAACTCGGTCAGCGGGGCGGAAAAGACCGTCACCGATGCTCCCGACGTCAAGCTGGGCGACCAGATCGACTTCACCATCACCGGCGACATCCCCAATGAGGAAGTCATCGACGGCTACAAGATCGTCGACCAGCTCGACGACAAGCTGACGTACGTCAGTACTACTCTCAGCCTGGTTGACGGCACGGTCCTCACCGAAGGTGTCGACTACACGGTGGTCTTCGATTCTGCGTCAAACACCGTCTCCGTAGTCTTCACTCCGGCCGGCCTGGACGTCCTGGAGGCCCACACGGACAGCCGCGTCAAGATGGTTGTTGGCACCACCGTGAACACCATTGGTGAGATCGAGAACGAAGCTTTGGTCTACCCGAACGCTGCCAGCGTCAACGCCACCCCGGGCCAGCCCGGCGGCCCGATCGTCACGCCTCCGGTTGTTACCAAGTGGGGTGAGATCACCCTTGAGAAGGTTGACGAGAACGGCGCAGCCCTGGCTGGAGCCTCCTTCTCCATCTACACCAACCAGGCTGACGCCGAGGCCGGCACCAACCCGATCAGCCTGAACGGCGAGACCGAGTTCACCGTTGCTGCTGATGGAACGCTGACCGTGTCCGGTCTGCGTTACTCCGATTGGGCCAACGGCGTTGCCGTTGCACAGGGCGATGCCAACTTCCGTACCTACTACCTGGTTGAAACCAAGGCGCCTGCCGGATACGAGTTGCTCGCCGAACCGATCTCCTTCCTGATCAATGCCACAACGACGCCTGTGGGAATCGACCTGCAGGTCAAGAACGTCCCGTCCAACTCGGGCTTTGAGTTGCCGTTCACCGGTGGCCCCGGAACGAGCGTCCTTTACATTGCCGGCGCCCTGATCCTTGGCGGCGCTGTCCTGCTGTTCGCGCGCTCCCGCAAGGCGAGCAACAACTAGCAGTCCCAGGAGCCCGTCTCCATCCAGAACAAAGTGGGGAAGAACAGCCAGCGCCGTTCTTCCCCACTTTGCTGCCATTAGTACGTCCCAGGAGAAACATGACCCAGCCCGAATCTTCTCCCCCACAACAACACAGCCGCCGACGCTGGAGCAGGCAGCGTCTGGTGGTTGTGTTGGCCGCCATTATTGGCGTTGGTGTGCTCCTGTACCCCACCGCGGCAGCGTGGTTTTCAGACCGCATCCACGCCACGGAAATCAGTGGCTATGTAGAAACGGTCGAGAGCCTTTCGCCTGCAGCGCAGGAGAGCCTGTTGAAGGAAGCACGGCAGTTTAATGCAGAGCTCCCATCAGGCCCGCTGCGTGACCCCTACACCTTGAACGAAGACGGCGGCCGGTCGCCCGTCAGCGCAGATTCGGAGACGTACCGCAAGCTGCTCGATGTGGGCCCGGGCGGCATGATGGCTCGTATCAGCATCCCGTCCATCCACACTGACCTCCCCATCTTCCATGACACGGATGAAGCGACCTTGGCCAAGGGAGCGGGCCACCTCGTCGGTTCCAGCTTGCCTGTAGGGGGTACAGGCAGCCACAGCGTGATCACAGCGCATTCAGGTTTCGTCAGCGCCAAGCTCTTCGATGACCTGGACAGGGTGAGCGTGGGCGATACCTTCACCCTCAGCGTCCTGGGCGAAACCTTGTATTACAAGGTGGACCAAATCCTCACGGTCTTGCCGGAAAAGACGGACGACCTCCGGAAGGTCGATGGCAAGGACTACGTGACATTGGTGACCTGTACTCCCACCGGAGTCAACAGCCACAGGCTCCTTGTGCGTGGTGAACGCGTCGACGGACCGTCAACTGCAGGCGGAACAGCCCTGCCAAGCCAAGCGATGGATCCTGGTTTCCCTTGGTGGGCGGTGGTGTTGGTTCTGACGTCCGTTGGCGCTGTGGTGGCGACCAAACCCCGGGAAGCAGCCAAACGTCGTCGCACTCTTGTAACACAAGTGCACGACTTGTATCCTAAGTAGCAACTTGTCACTAAGGAGACCCATGAGCCCCGTCGACCTTGTCCGCCACGTCAAACTATCCACTGCACGGCTGCCCCTCGCGGTGCCCATCAGTGACGCCAAGGTCTTCACGGGCCGGCAAAAGCCCATGACAGAGGTGGTCTTCCTCTTCGCCGAAATCACCACGGAACAGGGCCATAGCGGCCTTGGCTTCAGCTATTCGAAGCGGGCCGGCGGCCCCGCGCAGTACGCCCATGCCAAGGAAGTTGCCCAGGGCCTGATCGGCGAGGACCCTAACGACATTGGCAAAATCTACGCCAAGCTCCTCTGGGCGGGCGCATCGGTGGGCCGTTCCGGCGTCGCCACCCAAGCGCTTGCCGCCGTCGACATTGCGCTGTACGACCTCAAAGCCAAACGTGCCGGACTCCCCTTGGCCAAGCTCCTCGGCTCCTACCGCGATTCCGTCCGGACCTACAACACCTCAGGCGGCTTCCTGAACGCCACGTTGGACGAGGTCAAAGCCCGTGCCACCCAGTCCATCGAGGAAGGCATCGGCGGCATCAAGATCAAGGTCGGCCTGCCCGACTCCAAGGAAGACCTCCGCAGGGTGGCCGGCGTCCGCGAACACATCGGCTGGGACGTTCCACTCATGGTGGATGCCAACCAACAGTGGGACAGGGCCACGGCCCTGCGCATGGGCCGCCAACTGGAGGAATTCAACCTCATCTGGATCGAAGAACCCCTGGACGCGTACGACTTCGAGGGCCACGCCCACCTTGCCCAGGTCCTGGACACGCCCATCGCCACCGGCGAAATGCTTGCCTCGGTGGCCGAACACAAGGGCCTCATCAACGCCAACGGCTGCGACATCATCCAACCGGACGCACCGCGCGTCGGCGGCATCACGCAGTTCCTGCGCCTGGCGACCCTCGCGGATGAGCGCGGCCTGGGCCTGGCGCCGCACTTCGCAATGGAAGTCCACCTCCACCTCGCAGCCGCCTATCCCACCGAGCCGTGGGTGGAGCACTTCGACTGGCTCGATCCGCTCTTCGAGGAACGGCTGGAGACGAAGGACGGCCGCATGATCGTCCCGGATCGCCCCGGCTTGGGCGTGACACTCAGCGGGCAGGCGCGTGCCTGGACCACCGAGTCCGTGGAGTTCGGCGCGTAATCTTGAAGCCATGAGCCGGAACCTGACCGCGGACCTCGCCGCCGATCTTCGCAACCGCATCGTCGACGGCGTCATCCAGCCAGGTGAGAAGCTTCCCAGCGAAAATACGCTCATCAGCGAATTCGGGGTGAGCAGGACCGTCGTCCGCTCTGCCTTGACGCGATTGCAGGCCGAGGGACTCGTGGAAACCGAACGGGGGCGGGGCAGCTTCGCGCTGACCCCGCCTGCCGACGCGCCCGCCCAAGCCCCGGGCGCCCGTGCCGTGTCCAGCCTCGAAGACCGGCTCCAGATGCTCGACTTCCGCATCGGCGTCGAAACTGAAGCCGCCGCCCTCGCTGCGCAACACCGCACGGACCGCCAACTCAAGGCCGTACACGGGGCCCTCGAGCAGTTCACTGCCGGTTCCGGCCATCCGGCCCAAGCCATGAAGGCCGACTACGAGTTCCACCGTGCGGTCGCGGCGGCGTCCGGCAATCCCTTTTACATGGACTGCATCGACGCGCTGGGGCAGACCATGATCACCATGCCGCGCCGCCGCCTGGTCTCAAGCGACGAACTTGACTCCCCCGAGCACTTCGCCCACGTGGTGCACGAGCACGCCTCCATCTATGCGGCCATCGCGGAGTCGGACCCGGCCGCTGCCGCGGCAGCCATGCGCATGCACCTGAGCAACTCACGACGCCGGCTCAGGACTTCGGCGCGCGGCTAACCTCCCGCCCCACCCCACCCAACTAGGTCGCATTTAAGCGCGTTTAGACCGCCCAGAACGCGCTTAACTGCTACCGAGTTGGGTGCGCACAGGACAAAGGTGGGCGCACAACAAAAGAGCCCCGGTCCAAAGACCGGGGCTCTTTCTGATTGCGTGCGCGAGGGGGGATTTGAACCCCCACACCCTTTCGGATACTGGCACCTGAAGCCAGCGCGTCTGCCGTTCCGCCACTCGCGCGCAACTTCTTTTTCCAGAAGCTCACCGGCATTCCGGCTTCGCTTCCTTCAAAAGCAGCGAGATCAAGCATAACGGACACCGTGGGAAAAACACCAATCGGCCATCGCGGGCAGCCCGGAAGGATGATCAGCACCCCGGGTTCAGCCACCAAACACGGACTTCAACGGCTTTTACAGAGAGGAAAATCAGATCCCTTCCTCCCCCGCCAGCACAGGCAAGGAGTGAACTTTTCCGGGCCGCACGGCGTTGTGGATTAAGGCCATTCCCAGTCACTCCAAGTAGTATCGGGAAAGAGAAGGGCCGTTTGGCGCTCACTTTGCTGTGTGCGCCTACAGTCTGCAAACCAGGCACAACGGGTGCCGCGATCAGGAAAGGAGAAGGACCATGGGCTTGCTGGACAAAGTCGAGCGGGGCATTGAAAAGGCTGTCCGCAACGTCTTCTCCACGGGGTCGCGGGCGCGTGTTGAGCCGGTGGAAATTGCCAGCAAATTGCGGCGGGAGCTGGACAACCAGTCCATCACCATTGCCGCCGGCAGGACACTCGCCCCCAACGTCTTCGATGTCCTCCTCAGCAATGACGACTTCGCCAGGGCGCAGGAGTGGGGCACTCCCCTTGCCGAAGAGCTGTGCGATGTAGTCATCCAACACGTTCGCAGCCAGGGCTACACGCTTCAGGGGCCGGTAAGGATCTCTTTCCGCCGCAATGAAGAAGAACGTGCCGGCCATTTTGAAATCGCCTCAAGGACAGAAAAATCCGGAGGTGCCCAGCAGGCTCCCCGGCCGAATGTCCCCGCCGCTCCCGTGCGTCAGCCAACCCGCCTCCAGCCTGTCTTGGACATCGGTGGCCAGCGTTATTCCCTCAACGCCCAGTCAGTAGTACTGGGCCGCTCTTCTGAAGCGGACATCCTGGTGGACGACACCGGTGTTTCCCGGAAGCACCTTGAGGTCCGCACCCAAAACGGCACCACTTGGGCCGTCGACCTTGGGTCCACCAACGGCAGCTATGTCAACGGGCACAAAGTGGACGGCAGCGTGGAACTCACTGACGGCTCAACCATCACGATGGGACGTACCAAGATTATTTTCCGCCTTCTCCCCCAGAACCCGGGTGGCAACGCGTGAACGACATCAGCGAACTGACAATCACGGCTCTTCGCTTCGGTTTCCTCCTGCTGCTCTGGGTCCTGATCTTCAGCATTGTGTCCACCATGCGGCGGGACTTCCAGATCGGCCGCAAAGCCGTGACCGGCGCTCCTACAGCCCGCGAGGTCCGTAAGCACCCCGAGCTGGCAGCTTCACCGCCGCCGGCCATCCAGCACGCCCGCAACCTCGTAGTCACCGAGGGCCCGTTGAAGGGCACCACGGTCCCGCTCGCTGCCAGCCCCATCCTGCTTGGCCGCGCCCAGGAAGCCACCCTGGTCCTCGAAGACGATTACGCCTCAGGCCGCCACGCGCGCTTGTTCCCGCAGGGCAGCCGCTGGTTCATTGAGGACCTCGGCTCCACCAATGGCACATACCTGGCCGATCAGCAGCTCACCCGCGCATTGCCGGTGGAGCTTGGCGTCCCCGTGCGAATCGGCAAGACGGTCATTGAATTGAGGCCGTAGCCCATGGCCTCTACCGAGACCACCGAAGGCAACGAAACACCGGCGGAGCGCCCCCTCATCATGCGTTACGCCGCGCGTTCCGACGTCGGACGGATCCGCTCCAAAAATGACGACTCCGCCTACGTGGGGCGTCATCTTGCCGTGGTTGCCGATGGCATGGGCGGTCACGCGGGAGGCGACGTCGCCTCTGCGTCTACGGTGCTGGACATGATCCACCTGGACCACGACGATTACCCGGACGGCGCCGATACCGTCCTCGCGGACGAGATCCAGACCGCCAACTCGCTGTTGTCCGAGCTGGTGCACCAGAATCCCAAACTGTCAGGCATGGGCACGACGGTCACTGCGCTCCTCCTCGAGGGACGCAAGCTGCACTTTGCGCACATCGGCGACTCCCGCGCGTACCGGCTCCGCAATAAGAAGTTCGAACAAATCAGCATCGACCACACGTTCGTTCAGCGCCTCATTGACGAAGGCAGGCTGCGCCCGGAAGAAGCGGAAACCCACCCGCACAAGAACGTGCTCATGCGCGTCCTCGGTGACGTCGATGCCAGCCCCGAACTGGACCTTGATGTCCTCGACGTCGAGCCCGGTGAGCGCTGGCTGCTCTGCTCCGACGGCCTGAACTACGTGGCCGGCCACGTCGTTGAGCGGATGGTCCGGGAGATCAAGGACCTCCGCGAATGCGTGGAAACCCTCGTTGACCTCACTCTCGAGGCCGGAGCACCGGACAACGTCACCGTGGTGATGCTCGAGATCGCGGAAGAAACGGACGACGACGTCGCAACGGCCGCCGTGGACATCGTTCCGGCCGCCGGGGCCACCCCGCGGGACGAACCGGACGCCGTTACTGCCAGCAAATCGGCGGAGGACGCCGGGGAATCCACGGCTTCCAAGAATCAGGAAAAAGAGCCTTCCGTCGCCAAGACGGCCGGTGACGGGTCCTCCTTCAGTTCAGGGACTCCGGGGTCGGCAGAAGAGCAGCCTGACCGGACCAGTCCCTCAAAGCCCGATGCTACGGAAACCGCGGAAGCCACAGAGGACTCCAAGGAACCTCCTGCCACCACCGACCCCAATCTCGGCGAGCACCTTTCGGCCGAAGTCCTTCGGGAGGAACTGGCCAGCCGCCCGCACCTGCTCGTGGGCGCAGCTGCTACTGCGGCCGAGACCGGCTCCATTCCAACTGTCGCGGGCCGTACGGTAGCCCGCCGGGCAGCAACCGTCCTGACCCACAAAGCGGAGCAGGACCGCCTGGAACTGCCGGAACCGCCCCGTCGCCGCTTCCGCTGGCTCATGCCGGCCGTCGCTGCGGTGGTCGTCCTGGGCGTTGTGGTGGGTCTTTGGCTGGGATACGCCTGGACCCAGACCCGTTACTACGTGGGCGAGTTCGACCAGCGCGTGGCCATCTTCAATGGCATTTCCCAACGTTTGGGACCCATCCAGCTCTCCCGCCTCGAAGCCGTCACGGACCTGCGCGTTGACTCGCTGCCCGAGTACGGCCAGCAGAGCGTGCGCCAAACCGTGCCTGCGGGCGATCTGGACGATGCCCAGCGCATCGTGGAGAACCTGAAGAACTTCGGCAGCGCCTCGGCCAACTGCCCCAGTCCTTCTCCTTCTGCCACGGCCACGCCTTCGCCAACTGCAAGCGTCCCCGTCCCCAGCACGGCAGCGATTGCCACCCCAACGCCCTCGCCCGTCCCGACTCCATGTGAGGCGGCAAAATGAGCCAAACAGACATCACCCCCAAGCCCCGCCGGAACGTTGAGCTGGTTCTCATCGTCCTGGCTTTGGCCGTGGGTATCGGTGCCAGCGCCCTGGTCAGCATCAACTCTGAATCCGGCCTGGACAACGACTTTTGGTTCCAGTCGAGTCTTCTGGCTGTAGCTGCCTTCGCCTTCCACGTGGTCCTAAGGCTCCGGGCTAAATATGCCGACCCAGTAATACTTCCAATTGTCGTTGCACTCAACGGTTTGGGCCTGGCCCTCATCCACCGCATGGATGCCCCCGGCGACGACACGGGAAACAACCAGCTCCGATGGACCCTGATCGCCATGGCGGTCGCTATCGCGGTGATCTGGTTCCTCAAAGACCACCGGATCCTGCGTCGCTTCACCTACATTTCATTGGCAGTGAGCGCGTTCCTGCTGCTCCTTCCCCTGATTCCCGGCATCTCCGCCGGAGAAATCCTTGGTGCAAGGGTGTGGATCCGGGTAGGGCCCATGACCTTCCAGCCGGGCGAAATCGCAAAGATCACCCTCGCTATATTCTTCGCAGGGTATCTATCCTCCAACCGCGACCTCATCCTGTTGGCCGGCCGGAAGATCGGCCCCATGCAGTTCCCGCGTTTCAAGGATCTTGGCCCCATGATCACCGCGTGGCTGGTGAGCATCGGCGTCCTGGTCTTCCAGCGCGATCTTGGCTCCTCCATCCTCTTCTTTGGCTTGTTCATCGTGATGATCTACGTGGCCACGAGCCGAATCTCATGGGTGGTCATTGGTGTCACCCTCATACTCGGCGGCGGCTTCATCGCCTCGCGGATCTTCTCCCACGTAGCTTTCCGCATCGACAGCTGGATCAATGCCTTCACCCCGGAAGTCTTCGGACGTTCTCCCGGCGGCAGCGGCCAGATCGTGCAGGGCCTGTTCGGCATGGCCGACGGCGGCCTGGTGGGCACCGGCCTCGGCCAAGGCAGGCCGGACCTGGTCCCCTTTGCCAACAGCGACATGATCGTTGCGCTGATTGGCGAAGAACTGGGACTCATCGGCTTGTTTGCCGTGGTGATGCTTTATCTCCTGCTGTTCACGCGCGGTTTCCGCGCTGCCCTCGGAACCAGGGATGCCTTCGGAAAGCTGTTGGCCTGCGGACTGTCGTTCGCCATCGCCCTGCAGTGCTTCGTGGTGATCGGCGGCGTTACCCGGCTCATTCCGCTCACGGGCCTCACCACGCCGTTCCTTGCCGCCGGCGGATCCTCGCTGCTGGCCAACTGGATCATTGTCGGCCTGCTGCTGATGATCTCCAACACGGCGCGTGGCCCTGTGGATACCACCCCCATGGTCACTAAACCTCCAGCAACCAGCAGCACTCCGGCCGCACGCAGGCCGGCCACCGGACAGACACCCAGCGCACCAACAGAGGCGGTGAAGCAGCAATGAACCAGGCTATTAGGAGTTCATGGATGGCTGCCGTCGCCATGTTCGCGCTGATCTTCGGTGCCATCAGCTACGTGCAGGTCATCGGCGCTGACGAGCTCAACGCCAACCCGTGGAACCAGCGTGCCATCCTGGCGTCCTTCTGCAACGACCGCGGCGCCATCATCGTGGACGGGAAGCCCATTGCCGAGTCGGTGCCAGGGACGGAATCCTGTGCCTTCCAGCGGAAGTACACGGAGCCGGAACTCTATGCCGGTATCACCGGGTACTTCTCTAAGGGATTTGGCTCCACCGGCCTGGAACAGTCAATGGGCGACACCTTGGCCGGCAACTCGGACCAGCTCTTCCTGGACCGCGTCAGCCAAATGTTCCTTGGCAACGAGCCCAAGGGCGCGTCCGTTGAGTTGACCCTTGATCCGGACATCCAAAAGCTCGCATACGACCTCATCCCTGACGGCCAGCGCGGGTCCATTGTGGTGACGAACCCCAAGACCGGAGCGATCCTGGCGATGGTGTCCAAGCCTTCCTACGATCCCAACCTCATCGCCACTCATGACACCAAGGCAGCACAGGCCAACTACACCGAGCTGAACCAGATTCCCGGCATCAACCTGAACCAGAACGTCAGCGGCCCCACGGGCAACCTGCTGTCGCCGGGATCGGTCTTCAAGCTCGTCGACACCGCAGCAGCGCTGAACTCGGGCAAGTACAACAAGGACAGCGAACTGCCGAATCCGGCCAGCCTTCCGCTTCCGGGGTCCAGCGCAAGCCTCCCCAACTATGCCGGCGGTAACTGCAACGTCCGGGAGACGGCGTCGTTCTCTTTCGCCCTTGAGCAGTCCTGCAACACGCCTTTTGCCAGCATCGCCCTGGACCTCGGCCAGGATGCCATCAGGGAGCAGGCTGAGAAGTTCGGATTCGGTGACAACTTCGGCGATCAGCTCAAGCTCCAGATGGCCCAGAGCGTCTTCCCCAAGGACCTTGACCAGGCACAGCTTGCACAGTCCTCCGTGGGACAGCGCGACGTGAAGGCTACGCCGTTGCAGATCAACCTCATGACCGCGGCCATCGCCAACGGCGGAACGCAGATGAAGCCCAGCCTGGTGAAGACCGTCAGGGCGCCGGACCTTCGCGTCATCAGCGAAACCAAGCCCGAAACCCTCCGCAAGAGCACCACTGAACCCATCGCCAGCCAGATCACCGAGTGGATGACCAGCGCCGTGGACAACGGCATCGCCAACGGCGCTTCCGTCCCGGGAGTCAAGGTAGCCGGCAAGACCGGCACCGCCGAACTCGGTGATTCAGGCCTGAACAATTCATGGTTCACCGGGTTTGCCCCGGCGAACGACCCGCAAGCGGCCGTCACCATCGTCATGGAAGGTGTGGATGTGCTCAGCGGCTCAAAGCTAACCAGTCCGAACGCAAAGAAGATTTTTGAGGCGGTGTTGAATAAGTGAGGCCTACTTCGGGAATCACACTCGGCGGCAGGTTCCAGCTGACCAGTCGCATTGCGATTGGCGGCATGGGCGAGGTCTGGAAGGCCAAGGACCAGATTCTGGGCCGGATCGTTGCCATTAAGGTGCTCAAGGAGGAATACACGGGCGACCCCGGGTTCCTCCAGCGTTTCCGCGCTGAAGCACGGCACACCGCGCTCCTCAACCACATCGGCATCGCCAACGTCTTCGATTACGGCGAGGAGGCCGGTTCGGCGTACCTGGTCATGGAACTCGTCCCCGGCCACCCGCTGAGCGCCATCCTGGAGCGCGAGCAGGTGCTGTCTCCGGACATGACGCTTTCCATCATTTCCCAGACGGCACGCGCCCTGGCGGTGGCACACGCACAAGGCCTGGTGCACCGCGACATCAAGCCGGGCAACCTCCTGATCACCCCGGACAACCGGGTCAAGGTCACGGACTTCGGCATCGCACGCTTGGCCGACCAAGTGCCGCTGACGCAGACCGGACAGGTCATGGGCACCGCCCAGTATCTGGCTCCGGAGCAGGCCACGGGGCAGACCGCCACGGGTTCCTCGGATATTTACTCCCTGGGCGTCATCGGTTACGAGTGCCTCACCGGGCACCGGCCGTTCTCCGGCGAATCCCAGATTGCGATCGCCCTTGCACAGGTCAACGACGCTCCACCGCCGCTTCCGGAGACGCTGCCGACGCCCGTGCGCGCACTCTTGATGTCCATGCTGGCCAAGGACCCCAAGAACCGTCCCGCCAACGCCATCAAACTGGCCGAAGCCGCGGAAGCGATCCGTAACGGAGACATCGCCACCGCCCACGCCGCGGTGCCCGGCATGCTCCTCTTCGAGGACTCAACCGGTCCCCTCACCGCACCCGTCAACACCGCCACGGCACCCACCGGCGTCGTCGCCTCACCATTCGGAAAAGAGCAATCGACGACGGCGACTTCCGCACTTCCGGTGGTCGGCGCAGCTGCCGCCGGGGCTGCTGCAGGCGCCGCAGGCGCTTCCGCAGCGTCATCGGACAACGCCTTGGCCCGGGCCAATGCGTTGGAGGCAGAGCGTCAGCTCAATGACGAAGAAGTGATCTACAGCGACGACGACAATTACGACGACGCTGAGCCCGACCGCAAGAAACGCAGTCCTTGGACCTGGCCTTTGGTGGCTTTGATCCTGCTGGTTCTCTTCGCCTTGGTTGGATTCCTGATTTCACAGTCCGGGTTCTTTTCACCGAGCCCTTCTCCGAGTGAATCCACATCGTCCAGCCCCAGCCGGACGTCGGCGCCGTCGTCAACTTCGGCAACGCCCACACCCACGCAAACCTCCCAGGCGCCGTCACCGACCCAGACCACACCTCAGAAGGTCAACGTCATTCCGGAAGAGTACCTGGGCCAGCCGTTTGAAACGGCCAGCGCGGCTCTTCGGGGCCTCGGCCTTGGCGTCAACGGCCAGGAGGTCTTCGACGACACCGCCGCCGTCGGAATTGTTGTGGACGTGAACCCGAGCGGTCCTGTCGACCCCGGCACCACCATCACCGTCAAGTACTCCAAGGGACCCGAGAAGCCCGCCACAGTCCAAGTTCCGAACATCGCTCCGGGTGCCACTGAGGCGCAGGTGCGGGCCACCCTCGAAGGTGCCGGCCTCCGCTGGATTCCAGGAGATCCCGTCAACGGTGCCGTCGGCCAGGCACCGAACACCTTCGTCAGGTCATCGCCCGCAGTTGGAACTGAAGTTGAGGAAGGCTCTACGGTCACGTACTTCCTCTCCCGCTCCGTTGTGCCCACCAGTCCGTCAACCTCCAGCGGTAGCCCCAGCGGCCGCCCGAGCAACTAAGTAGTCCTTGATGACATCGTCACGGCAGGGTCCTGCACACCGGGAGGAGGGCACATCTGTGTCTGAGCAACGCATCCTCAACGGCCGCTATGAGCTGGGTGAGCTGATCGGTCGTGGCGGGATGGCTGATGTCTACCGCGGGACGGACACCCTGCTGGGACGGACCATAGCGGTGAAGGTACTGCGCGCCGACCTCGCCCGCGACCCCCAGTTCCAGGCCCGGTTCAAGCGCGAAGCCCAGGCAGTCGCTGCCCTGAACCACGCCTCCATTGTGGCCATCTTCGATACAGGCGAACACTCCATCCCGGGCGGACCCGGCGAGGACGTGCGTGTTCCCTACATCGTCATGGAATTCGTGGCAGGACGCACCCTGCGGGACATGATCAAGGCCAAGGAACTGACGGTCGAGGGCTCCATCGGCTACACCTTGGGAGTCCTGTCGGCCCTGGAATACAGCCACAGAGCGGGGATCGTCCACCGCGACATCAAGCCTGCCAACGTGATGGTCTGCGCCGATACGGGCGAGGTCAAGGTCATGGACTTCGGCATCGCCAGGGCAATGGCTGATTCTTCCGCGACCATGACCCAAACCCAGGCCGTTGTGGGCACTGCCCAGTACCTTTCCCCGGAGCAGGCCCGCGGCGAAACAGTCGATGCGCGGAGCGACCTCTACTCGGCCGGCTGCCTGCTCTACGAATTGTTGACCGGCAGGCCGCCGTTCGTTGGTGACAGTCCCGTCTCCGTCGCGTACCAGCATGTTCGGGAAACCCCGGACAAGGCCAGCATCCACAACCCCGACGTGTCCGAGGCATTGGACTCCGTCCTGGCCAAGGCCCTGCAGAAAAACCGCGACGACCGGTTCCAGGACGCCGCTGCGTTCCGCCGTGCGTTGAGGGCGGCCAGCAACGGCGTCCCCGTACCTGCCGTTCCGGCCAGCGAGGCACCCACGGACCCCAACGACCTCGTGGACGACGACAATCCCTCCACACAGCTGCTCAGCGCCACCGCCGTCGGATTCCTCAACGTCGACCAGATCAATGACGATCCCGAGCACGCCGACTACGCGGAGCCACAGGGCTATGCCCTCAGGCAGGCGGATGACGACCTTCCTCTTGGCCTCCCGCCGGAACGCGAGCGTACAGCGCGGCAGAAGTCCCGCCGTCGTGCCTGGGCGGCAACCCTGGCAATCTTCACCATCCTGGTCCTTGCGGGGGCCGGGTTCTGGATCTACAGCGTGGTGAACGCGGCGCCGCCGGCACCCGCCAAAGTTGCCGTACCTGCGGTGGCCAATATGTCCGAATCACAGGCTCTCCAAGAGCTCTATGGTGCCAAGCTGGTTCCCAAGACCACGCGGGTAGCGAGCGACACCGTGGCGAAAGACATGGCCATAGGCACGTCCCCGGATGCGGGGGCAATGCTGGAACAGAACGCCGAAGTGGTGCTCAACATATCCAGCGGGCCCAGCTCGGTCACCATCCCCAAGGACATAGCCGGGCGGACAGAACCCGATGCCCGCGACTACCTGAAGCGCCTGGGCATTACCGGCGCCATTTCCACCGTCCGGACGCACAGCCCCACGGTGCCCTTCGGCCTGGTGATCACCACAGGACCGGCTCCGGGCGCACCCATTGCAGCCGGCTCCAACGTTGAGCTGCAGGTGTCTTCCGGACGCGTCCTGATGCCCCAGCTCGCAGGCCTCACCCAAGCCGAGGCGGAGGCTCTCCTGAAGGAAAACGGCCTGCTGATGGCCGTCGTCGAACAGGAGAATACACAGGTTGAACCGGGCAAGGTAACGGCCCAGAGCGATGCCGCCAACACCGAAGTGGAACAGGGGAAGACCATCACGGTAACGCTGGCCAAGGCGCCCGCCCCGGAGCCGACACCGACCCCCAAACCCACGGAAACGGACAAGCCGAAGCCGACTCCCACCAAGAAGGACTAGTTTCAGGCATGCCTGAGGGCTGGGGGCATCCGGCAGCCTGCGTCAAAGCGACGAAGGAGCAGCACGCAGAGGATGCCTCCAGCCCTCAGCAGAGCGGCTTCCTAGTGCTGGATCAGCGGGCTCAGTTTGGCCGCGCGTTCGGCTGCGCCGTGCATTCCCAGGGACTCGAGCCAGTTGCCGAGCATCTGGTAGCCGCCCTCGGTGAGCACGGATTCCGGGTGGAACTGGACTCCGCACAGAGGTGCCGTCTTGTGCTGCAGGCCCATCACTACACCGTTGGTGGTCTCGGCAGTGATCTCCAGGACGTCGGGAATGGAATCACGCACCGCGGCAAGCGAATGGTAGCGCGTTGCGGTGACGGGGGACGGCAGGCCCGCGAAGACGCTCTTGCCGTCGTGCCGGACCGGTGACGTCTTCCCGTGCATAAGCTCCGGGGCGTGCGTGACGACTCCGCCGTATGCTTCCGCAAGTGCCTGATGGCCGAGGCACACGCCGAACATGGGCTTGCCATTCTCGCCGCACCACTTGATGAGGTCGATGCACACGCCGGCTTCCGCCGGCGTGCCCGGGCCCGGTGAGATCAGGACGCCGTCGCGCGCTGCGGCGAGCTCCTTCGCTTCGGCAAGGGTTACGTCGTCGTTCCGGACGACCGTTGTCTCGGCCCCGAGCTCCTGAAGGTATCCAACAAGGGTGTAAACGAAGCTGTCGTAGTTATCCACGACCAGGATTTTTGCTGTGCTCATGGCTGCTGCACTGAACCAATCGTTGAGTCGGTCAAGGTGGTGAACTGGGAAACCCAGGGGAACAGGAACTCGATCATCAGGATCACGGCTACCGCCACGAGTACCACTGATGTCAGGATCCGGACCCACAAGGGGCCCGGAAGATTGCGGAATATCCATGCGTACACCGGTTACCCCTTTCCTTGGGCCTGGGCTACTTGAGCGGCAATTTCCGACGGCGGGCCGGCTGAGGAGGGCTGCCAACTGTCCAGGATGGAGTAGGCAATAATCCGTTCCTGGGACCCGAAGCGGGGATTGCAGCTGGTCATGGTCAGGAAGCTTTCCGTGGGAGTGGCCTTCGGCTGGGTGGGCACGGGCAGCAGCACGTCGGTTTGGCTCGGGAGGACGATCTGGTTATTGCGGAACACGTAGGTGTAGTAGCCCTCCTTGGTCTGGACGTAGACCTTGTCCCCGGGCACCAGGGTGTGGATGCTGTCCAGGACGGCTCCGTGGGTCTGGCGGTGGCCTGCCACCGCAAAGTTCCCCACAGCACCGGGCATACTGGTGCTTCCGTAGTGACCCAGGCCCAGCGTGTCCAAAACATCGGAACCGGTTCCCTCGATGATGGGGCGCGTGTAACCCGGACCGAAGCGCGGGATGTACATGATGCCGATTGTTTGACCGTACCCCGGGGCTGCTGAAACCACCGGAGGGCCGTAGTCAGCAGGGGCGGGCGCCGGCTCCACGGGACCGGAGAGTTCCTGCGCGAAGCTCTTTACCGCCTCTGACTGCTTGGCGTCTGCCTCGACGTTGGTCCACCACAGCTCCCAGGCAACGAAGAGAAGCAGGACGATTCCTGCGGTGATCAGGAGCTCGCCCAGAATTTGGATGATCTTGCGGATAACGTCCATCGGTCCGGTCTTCCGGCGCGGTGGTCTCTTTCGCAGGTCCTGGGCAGGGGGCGCTACAGCAGTGGTTGACGACTGCTGGTGCGCCACGGGATCTCCTCGTTTCAGGGGGCGCGGGCGGCGCGGGCGGCCCCTTGGTTGCGGCTAGACTTGACAGCTAGTACCACCCCGGAATGCCGCGTGGCCGTTGACCGCTGGAATTTTCCTTCCTGCAGGATACCAAGGCATGCCGTTACGGGTTTAGTTGCATCAGCCAAGGAGGATCCGTGCCCGAGTCCAAGCCCCGCAAGCGGCCTGCCCGTCAGGAGCAGCAGACTTCCGCAGCGCAGCAGTACAAGCCGAACCCCGTGTGGTTCAAGCCGGTGATGTTCGGCCTGATGATCCTCGGCCTGCTGTGGATCATCACGTTCTACATCACCGAAGGTCAGTTCCCGGTACGGGACTGGGCTTCGTGGAACATCGTGGCCGGCTTCGGCATCGCAATCGTGGGCTTTCTGATGACCACTCGCTGGCGGTCCTGACGCCGCCGGGAAAGTCCCACCTCACGTTTTCCTGCCCGTGAACGTCTACAGGGTATGAGCACCAGGCACACCACCATGGATTCCCCGCTGGGGCAGTTGACGCTGACTGCCAGCGGGCAGTTCCTCACGGGCATTTTCTACGAGGGCCATTGGCACCTGCCGCCTGCGGATTACTTCGGCTCATTGGCCGCTGGCGGGGATCCCGTTTTCTCACGGGCGGAAGCCGAATTGGCCGAGTACTTGGGCGGGAACCGAACACACTTCGAGGTGCCCTTCAAAGTGCGGGGAAACCAGCTCCAGGAAAAAGTCTGGCATCGCCTGCAGTTGATCCCCTACGGGGAAACGGTCACCTACGGGCAACTGGCAACCGAACTCGGCGATCCCCACCTTGCCCAGGCGGTGGGCTCCGCAGTGGGACGCAATCCGCTCAGCATCATTGTTCCGTGCCACCGCGTGGTGGGAAGCACGGGCCGCCTCACTGGTTACGCGGGCGGCTTGGACAATAAGAGATTCCTTTTGGAATTGGAGGAGCCTGCGGCTGTCAAAGAGAGCAAGCTCTTCTGATGGGGCCAATTCCCCCGGCACCCCCAAAGAGACCGTTCGAAACCGTGGTGCAGGAACACGGCGCCACGGTCCTGCGCGTGTGCCGGGCCATTGTTGGCATTCACGACGGCGAGGATGCTTGGTCCGAGACTTTCCTGTCAGCACTGAAGGCCTATGGAGACCTTCCGGCAGATGCCAATACGGAGGCATGGCTTGTGACCATTGCCCATCGGAAATGCATCGACATCCTGCGCGCGTCGGTTCGGAGGCCGGTGCCGGTACAGCAAACGCCCGATGTGCCCTCGAGCCTGGGTGTGCCGGATGAGGGGCAGGTGGAACTACTCGACGCCGTCGGTCAGCTGCCGCCGAAGCAACGTCAGGCGATCGCCTACCACTATCTTGTCGGGCTTCCTTACAAGGATGTTGCGGCCCTTGTGGGCGTAACTCCGGACGCTGCCCGCCGGGCAGCAGCGGACGGCGTCAAAGCTCTCCGGGCTGCGCTCGGCCGGCCTTCACCCACCGTTCTATTGCCGACTGCTTTGAGAGGAGTACCCGGATGACCTCCGTGGAACAGGAACCCGGCGATGTGGGCACCATGTTGAAGTCCTTGGACTCCGGGCTGGAAGCTTCACTGGTAGCCCTTCGTGCCCGCTTGGCCCGTGCGGCGTGGGAAGACCACTCCCTGGATATCGCCTACCGGGTGGTGGAGTCACCGGTCGGAAGGCTCCTCTTGGCCGCTACTGCACGGGGCATGCTCCGGGTAGCTTTCCAACTCGAAGACCACGCGTCAGTACTTCAACAGCTTTCCAACACCGTCAGCCCACGAATCCTTGAGGCCCCCGGGCTGCTGGACGAAGCCGCCCGCCAACTCGATGAATACTTCAGCGGCCAGCGCCGGACGTTCAACCTCCCCTTGGATTTCAGCCTCTCGCGCGGCTTCCGCCTGGACGTCCTCCATCATCTGCCGCACATTGCCTATGGAACCACGGAGAGCTACTCGCAGGTGGCCAGGGCAGCGGGCAGCCCCAACGCAGTCCGGGCGGTGGGCACAGCCTGCGCCACCAACCCTCTGCCGGTCATCGTGCCATGTCACCGGGTGGTCCGGACCGATGGAACCTACGGAGGGTATCTCGGCGGCACGGAAGCGAAACGAACTCTCCTGACCTTGGAGGCCGCGGCATGACCGAGGACGCCCTGTTCCCGGTCGAGCTCGTCCAACCGCAGGGGAGCCACTCCGGCCCGCGTCTGGTCGCACCCGGCGCAGTGCACGTTCCCGGTTGGCTCACCGATGAGCAACAGCGCTGGATCGTGGCCCGGTTTGGGGAGTGGACACAGGGTCCGGTGCCGCTGCGTGCGGCCACGTTGCCGGGCGGCCAGCAGATGTCCGTCAAGACCGTATGCCTGGGCTGGCACTGGCAGCCGTACAAGTACACGCGGGAAGCAACAGACGTCAATGGCCGCCCTGTCCTCGATTTCCCCGACTGGATGGTTCGGTTGGGCAAGAAGGCAGTCTCAGAGGCATATGCACCGGAGTTGGTCCAGGACGCCTCCCTGAGCGGCCTGGCCGACGGCTACGCACCGGACGCTGCACTGGTGAACTTCTACGGCGATGGCGCGGCCATGGGGATGCATCAGGACAAGGACGAACGGTCCAGTGCGCCTGTGGTGTCCATCAGCATTGGCGACTCCTGCGTATTTCGGTTCGGAAACACCCGGACCCGTACCAAACCCTACGAGGACGTGCAGTTGCGGTCGGGCGACCTGTTTGTGTTCGGCGGGCCATCGCGGTTTGCCTACCACGGCATCCCCAAGGTCCACCCCGGCACGGCACCCTCGGATTGCGGTCTTTCCCACGGCCGCATCAACATCACCATGCGCGTCACCGGGATGTCGTAGCCCGCGGGCACAATATCCCCAACGGGGAAATCCAATGCAGGGTTTTCCACACTTAGCCAAAAGGAGCTACGAATGAATCCCGCGGAGAACGGCACGGTCATTGGCGGGGACGGCCTGGCACGGCCTGCGTGGGCAGCTTCGGATCCCTTGATGCAGGCTTACTACGACCATGAATGGGGAATGCCTGTCCGGGACGAGCAGGGGCTATATGAACGCATCAGCCTGGAAGGCTTCCAAGCCGGGCTGTCCTGGGCCACCATCCTCCGAAAGAGGGAAGCGTTCAGGGAAGCCTTCCTTGATTTCCATCCGGAGAGCGTGGCCACCTTTACCGAGGCTGATGTGGAGCGGTTGATGCTGGATGCGGGCATCGTACGGAACCGCCTCAAGATACGTGCAACGATCACCAACGCCAAAGCCACCATTGCCCTCCGTGAGGAAGGTGGGCTGGTTGACTTTGTCTGGTCATTTAAGCCCGACAAGACGCCCGCTCCCAAAACCCTCGCGGACATTCCCACGACGTCGCCCGAGTCCATAGCGCTGTCCAAAGCGCTCCGGAAGAAGGGCTTCGCTTTCGTTGGCCCCACCACCATGTACGCCCTCATGGAAGCTGTGGGAATCATCGACACCCACTTGGTGGACAGCCATCGACGCGGCTCCTCGGGCGTCTGGAACTGAGCGCTCCTCAGCCTTCGAACTAGCTCCGCGAGCTTTGGAGAACTCCGCCAAGGCCCACCGCAGCGCCTGACGGCGTGCTTGCCTTCCACAGAAAGTGCGTAACTTTATCCACAGCCGTGGATAACTTCTGTGGACATCCACGGAACTGGCGCCAAAAGCCCCGGACTGGTGCGTTCTCCGGGCTACCCGGCAGTAGCAACCGGGTTTTACCCACTGTGTACGAGGCTGTGGATATTGCAGGTTCATTCGGTCAAAGTTCATCCACCCGAGCTTGTGCTTGTTCGCCGACGTTCGAACAAGCACCTGGAAGACGTCCTCACAGAGTTACCCACTTAACAACAACGAGCCGCTCACAAGTTATCCACAGATGGGGAAAAGTTGTGGGTATAGCGGCGGAAACACTTGTCATGGCAGGCTTCAGCGCCCGCAGGAGCTCCGAAACTACACGACTGTAAGTTATTAACAGTGTTGATAACTCTGTTGATAGGCGCTTATTAACAGGCGGATTAACAGCTTTTTCCACACCTCTGCCCTCAGGGCTTCTCTTGTCCACAAACAGCCTCCTGCAGGGGACAAAGTTATCCACAGATGTGGATCAACACATGCCAAACGGGGGATATCTGCCCCATTTCACGCGCCGGCTGGCCTTTAGCGTCCTAACTACACGTATGTAAGTTACTCACAGTGTGGATAACATCTGTGGATAACGCCGGAGCGGGGATGACCTGCATCGAGGAGGAGCGGTGGGCACACAGTCCAAGACCAAGGTCGACTTCAAGAAGGAGATCACAAGCTACAAGGCCACGGCAGGAACGTTCGCATTGGTCAAGGTACCGGAGCTTCAATTCCTCATGATCGACGGCCACGGCGATCCCAACACCGCCCAGGCTTACAGGGATGCCTTGGAAACGCTGTATCCGGTCGCGTACAAGCTGAAGTTCTTCAGCAAGCAGGAACTCGGCCGGGACTACGGCGTGATGCCGCTGGAAGGTCTGTGGTGGTCTGAGGACATGGCCAGCTTCACCACGGAACGGGATAAGTCCCGTTGGGACTGGACCATGATGATCATGACGCCTGACTGGATCACCCCGGGGCACGTAGACGCTGTAGTGGAGGCCGTACGGAGCAAGGGTGGAGCGCCGGCATTGGAGTCGCTGCGGCTGGCCTCGTTGAATGAGGGACTATGCGTCCAGACCCTGCACACAGGCCCGTACGACGCAGAGGGCCCGGTTCTGGAAGAGATGCACAAGGACTTCATCCCTTCGCACCGTCTTCGGCCCACAGGGAAACATCACGAGATTTATCTGTCCGACGCGAGGCGGACTGCTCCGGAGAAGCTCAAGACAATCCTGCGGCAGCCCGTAGCCCGGAACTAACCCTCCCAACTAGATCGCATTTGTGCGCGTTTTGCCCCCTCAAAACGTGTGTGGAGTCTCATGACTTAATAGACAGTTCTGTCTCATGACTTCGTAGACACTCTGTCTCAGGACATCGTGGACACTTAGCTTGCGGGTTTGCTGCTCTGCATGAGCAAACCCCAACCGGACATCAAGATCCGGCATGCTGTGGCAACGTGGTCCGAGGATTCGCCCAGAGGCGCGGTTACTGCGTTCTGCAGGAAGCACAATGTCTCCCGGGCCTGGTTCTACCGGGTCCGGGCGGCGGCTGCCGAGGTGGGGCCGGTGAAGGCATTGGAGAAAAAGCCCACGATTCCAAGAACCATGCCGGCCCTGACCCCACAGGCGATGATCGAGTTGCTGCTCGGTACCCGGGCGGAACTGCAGGAGAGCGGGCAGGACCACGGTCCGCTTTCTGTCATCGCGAAGCTCTCACGACAAGGCTTCACACCGCCCTCGCGTGCCACCGTGGCCAGGATCTTTTCCCGGGCCGGTGTCGTGATGCCCGAACCGCGGAAGAAGCCTCGAAGCGCCTACAAAAGGTTCGTCTATCCGCAACCCAACGCGTGCTGGCAAATCGACTCGACCGAATGGCAGCTCGCCAGCGGCAAGAAGGTAGCCATCTTCCAACTCATCGATGATCATTCGCGTTTGGCGCTGGCGTCCCTGGTCGCACCCGGCGAAACCAGCGCCGCCGCAATCGCCGTCGTTACCCAGGCCATCGAACGCCACGGAGCACCGCAGAAGTTCCTTTCCGACAACGGCTCGGCACTGAATCCCACCCGCCGCGGCCGCACCGGGGCCCTCGTGGAGTTCCTCAAAGCCAAAGGCATCGAACCGATAACGGGCAAACCCTACAAACCCACCACCCAAGGCAAGAACGAACGCTTCCACCAAACCCTGCACCGATACCTGCACAGGCAACTCCCGGCCCCTTCAATGGCTGCCCTGCAACTGCAGGTCGACGCTTTCGATCTCTACTACAACAACGAACGCGAACATCAAGGCCTACCCGCGGGAACGACGCCCTATGAGGCCTGGAACGCCACCCCGAAAACGCCCCCGCCAACCGTTCCTGAGCAAGTCACGCCCGCAACGGACAGGCAAAGCGCGCACCGAACAGTGAACCGGAACGGGTCCGTGACGATCCTAGGAACCCACTTCAAAATGGGCAAAGAACACACCGGCACCACCGTGCACATCATCTACGACGACACCACCATCATGTTCTTCGGAGCACAAGGCACCGAGATCATCACTCACCCCAGACCTCCGCACGGAACCACCTACGTCGGCAACGGAAAACCCTCAGGAGTCGTCGCAGACCCACAAGGCACCCGCAAGAAACGAACAAAGTACCCGCCCCGCAGAGGCCGACAAACAAAGTCCCAAGACGAAGTGTCCACACAGTCGTGAGACAACAACCGTCCACGAAGTCATGAGACATGAAGTGTCTACAAGGTCATGAGACATGACACCCCCTCAAAACGTGCACAAATGCGATCTAGTTGGGCAGCACAGCAGCTAGCCTGAAGAAACGCGGAACCAGGTGACGATTGCCAGCAGCGCCCCCACCAGGACCAAGCCTCCCGCTTGGAGCAGCCCTTGGTTCTTACCGCGGGGGGCATAGGCGATGGCAGCGGCCGCAAGGCCGCCCGTGATCAATCCGCCGAGGTGCGCCTGCCAGGCAATGCCCTGGACGAAGAAACCGATTGCTCCATTGATGGCTATCAAGACCCACAGCTGGCGGGTTTCCCCACCGCGGTGCCTTTGGACCACCAACATTGCCCCGAAGAGACCGAAGATCGCCCCCGAGGCACCCACCACGCCTATGACGGGGCGGTCCGGGGTGAGGAGCAGGAATCCAATGGAACCGCCCACGGCGGACAGCAAGTAAACGGCCAGGAACCGGACCCGCCCGAGCAACGGCTCAAGGGCTTGTCCGAAGATCCACAAGGTGTACATGTTCAACACGATGTGGAGAAGGAAACTTTGGGAATGGAGGAACGCCGCCGTCAGCATCCTCCATGGCTCACGGTCTGCAAAAACGTTGGCAAAAGCGAACTGCTGGTAGACAGCCTCGCCGGGCAGCAGCCACTGCAGAACGTAAACCAGTACGCAGAGTGCGATGATCGCGTACGTCACCAAGGGCTTGCCGACGGCCAACGCGCCGCCGTAAGGGGCCCGGTAGGTCGGCGTCGTACGCTTCTGTTCGTTGACGCAGTCAACGCATTGGAACCCGACGGCGGCCGCCCGCTGGCACTCCGGACACGCAGGGCGCCCGCAACGCTGGCACCGTACGTATGAAGGCCGGTCCGGGTGCCTGGGGCACACCGGGATGTCAGCGGACGGCTCGGCCGACGGAATTCCGTAGCTCATGAAGGACTAGAGCTGTTCGATGTCGATGCTGTTGATGACGACGTCCTCAACAGGACGGTCGCCCATGCCGGTGCGTACGCCCTCGATTGCGTCAACAACCTTGCGGGACTCCTCGTCGGTGACCTCGCCGAAGATGCTGTGCTTGCCGAACAGCCAGTCGGTGTTCACCGTGGTGATGAAGAACTGGGAACCGTTGGTGCCCTTGCCCATCTGGACGCCCGCGTTGGCCATGGCCAGCTTGTACGGAGCGTTGAAGGTCAGCTCGGGGTGGATTTCGTCGTCGAACTTGTAGCCGGGTCCGCCGACGCCGCGGCCGAGGGGATCGCCGCCCTGGATCATGAAGTCCTTGATGATCCGGTGGAAGATGGTGCCGTTGTAAAGCGGTGTGCCGGTCTTGTCCTCGCCGGTCTCCGGGTGGGTCCAGGACTTTTCGCCAGTGGCCAGGCCAATGAAGTTGGCAACGGTCTTGGGGGCGTGGTTGCCGAAAAGGTCAACCTTGATGTCGCCCAGGCTCGTGTGAATTGTGGCTTTTGCTGTTGCAATGGTCATGCGTCCCATTCTTTCATGCAGGGTCAACGCCGCCACTGGCCGTGAAGCCGGTTCCGCGCTCGGTGAAATCGGGCAAGAATCTTGACGATGAATAGCCCATGAAGTTTGGGGCACGTAGGCTAGCAACAAACGAGCATGTGTATCGGGAGGTAGTTGTGAAGAAATCAGACCGTATTGCCCGCGACCTTGAGCACACAGTTGTGGCCAGCGTGGATAACGCCCGCGACTGGGCAGCGCCACGTGTAGAGGCAGCTGTCAACTGGGCTGTTCCGCGAATCCAGCACGGCATTGACACTGCTTCCCCCAAGATCCAGGAGGGACTGAAGTCGGCCGCACACAACCTCGCCGACGGCGTGGAGAAGGTCACGCCGCGGATCCAGGACGGGCTGGCCCAGCTGGCTCCCAAGATCCACGACGCTGTTGAGGATGCAACGCCCAAGATTCAGGAGACGCTCAACCGCGCCACGCCTGCCCTCGGCGTTGCCCGGGACAAGGTAGTGGAAGAGTACTTGCCCAAGCTTTCCGAACAGCTGGGCCACGCATCGGTTGCGGTCCACCATGTTCTGGAGAATGCACCGGCACAGGTCGATGCAGTCGCCCAGCGCCTGGTTGAGTCCGGCGTCGTCCATGGCGTCCAGGAACAGGCGCAGGCCACCAGCAAGCAGATCAAGGCTGTGGCGGAACAGACCAGCAAGGCAGTCAGCAAGCAGCTGGCTACCCAGCAGAAGCCCAAGAAGCGCGGCTGGTTGGTTGTCACGGTCATTGCCGCCGCGGTTGCCGCCGGCGTCGCTGCGTGGAAGGCCGCCAAGCCGGTGGAGGACCCGTGGAAGACACCTTCCCCGGTAACGCCGACCCCCGCTCCGGTTCCTGCGGACGCAGCAGCCTCCGCAACTGCAGCAGCTGCGGCCCCGGCTGAGTCCAAAACTTCCGACCTCACCCCGGAAGAAGCCAAGGCAGAAGTAGAGCAGGCCACCAAGGACGCGTTCGCGAAGACCGAGGACAACGCCTCCAACGTCGCCACGGACGCAAAGACGGCAGTGAAGAACATTGCTGCCGCCACCCACAAGGATGAGGACAAGGGCACGGACTCCAAGGATTCCGCTCTCTAGTTCAAGCCATCGGCGGCGTTCGATCAGCAAACCATGAAGGGACCCCGGTTAGCCGGGGTCCCTTCATTGTTTTCCAGGCCAGGCAAGGTCCCGGCGCCAGGCAAGGTCCCGGCCGAGGCAACTTCCCGGCCCTGAATTCCCGCCAAGCGGCCTTCCCACGCCGAACAGTCCGCTGGGGCTCCGTGGCCGGGTGCTAGATTTGAAATGATGTCAGCTGATAGACCCTTCGAGGGTGAACTTAAGGAGCGCGCGGAACCTCCGGGCGTTTCAATTGTCATCCCGGCGTACAACGAGGAAAGCGTCATACGCCAGTGCCTCATCGCGGCCATTTATCAGTCTGTTCCTGCGAAGGAAATCATCGTGGTGGACAACCTGTCCAAGGACCGAACGGCAAAGATTGTTCGCCGGATGCAGCAGGAATATCCGGAGAGCCCGATCATCCTGCTGAAGCAAGCGGACGTCCAAGGCCTCATTCCCACGCGGAACTACGGCCTCAATAGCGCCACCGGCGACATCATCGGCAGGATCGATGCCGACTCGGTCCTGGAACCTGACTGGGTGGAGCAGGTCCAGAAGGCCTTCGCTGATCCCACCGTTCAGGCAGCAACGGGTCCGGTGGTGTACTACGACATGCCTATGCGCCGTTTCGGCCTTAAGGCAGACGACAAGATGCGCCAGCTCATGCTGCGCCTGGCGAAGCACCAGTACCACTTCCTGTTCGGCTCCAACATGGCGCTTCGCCGTTCGGCGTGGGAAACCATCAGGGATGAAGCCTGCCTGGATGAGAAGGACGAAATGCATGAGGACATCGATCTCTCACTGCACCTCGCCGAACACGACCTCCGGATCCAGTACTGGCCCCAGATGGTGTCCGGAATGTCAGCGCGCCGGCTTGAGGACTCGCCCCGGGATTACCGCTACTACGTGACGCGCTTTGACCGCACTTACAAGGCCCACAACGTCAAGAAGATGGCACTGAAGGCGCCGATGGTGGTGTTCTTCTCCGTGTACTTCCCGGCTAAGCTCCTCCGGGCAATCCACGCTGCCAACGCGGTTTCCGGCGGCGTCCGCCGCGGCGGTCTCTGACACCGCGTCAAGTACGACGGCGGCTGGTTCAGTCCGTTCCCAGCTCAGCTTCGCGCCGGTCTGCCCGCGCACGCCCCCTCCGCTGCCCGGACACCACCACGGCGAGTCCCACCAGGATCAAGGCCAGGCCGGCGTAGGTCCCGCCGGGCAGGGTCTCATTGAGGAAGATTGCCGCCAGGATGGCCGCTCCCGGAATCTCCAGCAGGATGATCATGGAAACCACCAGCGGACTCATGGTCGCCAGGAGATGGTTGAAGGCGGTGTGGCCTACCAGCTGCGCACACACGGTGATGGCAAGAATCCCAAGCCACCCTCCGGCGTCGAACCCTGCCAGCGGCTGCCCGCTGAACAACGCCATGACAGCCACCAAAGCCGCGCACATTCCGTAGCAAAGCGTGGTGTAGGTTCCGGTTCCCATCGACTGGCGCGCTTTGCCGCCCGCGAGCGTATAGAGCCCTGCCAAGGCGCCGCCGGCCAGGGCGAGGACGTCACCAATAAGCGCGTCCGTGGACGAGCCCATGTCGAATCCCGTGATGGCAACGACGCCGCCGAATGCGATGCCCAGGCCCAGCAGGACGGGCCAGCGGTGGCGGGTTCCCCTGAACAGCTGGAAGACAGCGATCCACGCGGACTGCAGGCACACCAACGCCGTAGCGGCGGCGACGGACGTGAGCTGCAACGCCGTAATGAAACAGGCAAAGTGGAAAGCCAATGCCACGGCAGCCACGGCGGACCAGCCGAACTCCCGGCGGGTGACTCCTGTGAACTGCCTCGGTTCACGGACCGCCACGGGAACGGCCATCACGACGGCAGCTATGGCGTTCCGCCAGAACGCGATCGCCAAGGCAGTTACCGAGGTAGCACCGAGCGTTCCGGCGATGAGTGGTCCGGATGAGGCTACGCCCAGTACACCCAGGGCCGAAATGAGGAGATTCACGGATCAACCTTAGTTCGGCGGGGACTGCGCATTACCCCTATCTGTGGAGGAAACAGTGTGATTGTCTTGACACATCATTCCAGCCGGCCGGAGACGGCGAATCCAAAGGGCTACCGATTGAATGCACCATCCGCTCGCGCAGGCTCCCGGCGACGCCGCTTCCTGCTGCTTTCCGTCGCCGGTTTGCTGGTTGCTGCGGTCATCGCCGGCTGGTTCATCAGCGCGCGGGAGGTGCCCGGCGACGAGGACCGTTCAAGGGGGGATTTGCCCGCGGTTCATCCCGTACCGCAGCACGCAGTGTCGCAGTCCGGCGAATCAGTACCCCTCACCGGACGGGTCCACGTGGTCGCTGCCCCCGGAACCGACCAGCCGGCCCTGGACGCGCTACTGGACGTGATAGCCGCTGCCGGTGGCACCGCGGAGGTGGTCGCAGCCCTCGACAAGCCGTCGGAGGGTTCCTCAGCCGTCTATCTCGGCCTCGGCGGGGAAGCATCTCCGGCACGTTCCGCCCTGAGGGCCCTGGGAACGGAGAGGCCCGAGGACGGGGAGGCCTTGGGACGGGCGGAAGGGTACGTCGTCGCCACTGGAAAGTTGGAGGGGATTCCGACGGCGGTCCTGGTCGGCCACGATGGCGACGGCGTCTTCCACAGCGTGCAAACGCTGCGGCAATTGCTCAAGGCCGGATCGGTCCCCGCGCTGCATGTCAGCGACTGGCCCCTGATGGAAACCCGGGGTGTGATCGAGGGGTTCTACGGCACGCCGTGGTCGCACCAAGCCCGCCTGGACGTCATCAGCTTCGCGGGGCGGCAGAAAATGAACACCTATATCTATTCACCCAAAGACGACCCCCTGCTCCGGGAGAAGTGGCGGGATCTCTATTCAGCTCAGGAACTCACGGAACTCCAGGAGCTCATAGAGGCCGCAGAGGCCAACCATCTCAGGTTTACGTACGCGCTCTCACCGGGCATCGATGTTTGCTACTCCCGGGATTCGGATCTTGAGGACGCCATCACCAAACTCGAGTCGCTGTACGGCCTTGGCGTCCGGTCCTTCGTCATTCCGCTGGATGACATTGCTACCAAGGTCCAATGTCCGGAGGACCTGGAGGAGTTCGGCTCGGGCCCATCCAATCTTGCCAAGGCCCAGGCCGCCTTCCTGAATTCCTTGCAGGAGCGTTTCACCGCCGGGAAGCAAGACCTCCAGCCGCTGGAAACAGTGCCCACCTTCTACACGGGTTCCGGAAGCAACCCGTACAAGAAACAGCTGGGGCGGCTGCTCGATCCCGCCATCGTGGTGCAGTGGACGGGTGAAGACGTGGTCTCGCACAGGATCACACGGGATTCGGCACAGGCTGCCCGGCGGAGCTACGGTCGTGAGGACGCAGGCCGGCCGATCGTCATTTGGGATAACTACCCCGTGAACGATTTTTCACAGGACCACTTGTTCATGGCGCCACTGATCGGCAGGGACGCCGACCTGTACCAGTCCGTGCAGGGCATCGTCACCAACCCCATGATCCAGCCCTACCTTTCGCTGCCCGCCATCTTCAATTACGCGGACTTTTCATGGAACGGTCCGGCGTACCGTCCACAGGAATCCATGGACGCCGCCCTCGCCCAGCTCGCCGGACCGGACCAGCAGGTCCAAGCTGCCGTGAGGGCATTCGTGGACCTGAACCAAGACTGGCAGGACGACGAACTCACGCCTTCGGCTCCCGCCCTCCGCCGGGACATCCGGCAGTTCTGGTCGGATTACGACGCCGGAAAGGCACCTTCGGGAGATTTGCTCCGGCGCGCTGAGCTGCTGCAGAAACTGCCTGAACTCCTGCCGCGGATGGCAGAGCCGGGCTTCGCTGCCGACGCTGAGCACTGGGCTGCTGCCGCTGCGGAATTCGGGCGCGGGGTGGAGGAGGCCATTGCCATGCTGGAAGCCGCACGGCGGGGCGACTCGGAGAGCGTGGCCGAAAGCCGCCGCAACGTGAACAGTGCCCTTACTGCAGCAGGGGCGAGAACCCAGCCGACGCTGGCACTCGGCGTGGTGACCCCCGTCTTTGGCGACGGCGAGTTGAAGACGTTTTTGGAGGATGCCCTACGGCGGGCGCCGGGTTCCTGACCCCATGACGCGCCCGGGGTTTACACACGTTTTGTCCTATAACCCCGAAAAGCAGTCCATTGGTTAGAAAGCAAAAGTCCCGGTCATTTCTGACCGGGACTTTCCTTATGGTGGAGGCAAGGGGACTCGAACCCCTAACCCCCTGCTTGCAAAGCAGGTGCGCTACCAATTGCGCCATGCCCCCATAAGAAGCAACCCGTCTATCATACCCTACGTTCAGACCCGTTTTTACCGGGTCCCGCCGGGCTCTTCGGCTAGTCGACCTTGTCGGTTGACTTGCTCCAGACATCCTTCCGGGCTTCGGATTCCTGTGCCTTTTTGAAGACCAGGACACCTGCGATCGCCGCTGCAACTACAACCAGCAACTTCTTCACAAGTACCTCATTCCGGTTCAGTTTCCTGAACCTGGGTTCCGTGGGCGTACCAGGACTTGAACCTGGGACCTCTTCGTTATCAGCGAAGCGCTCTAACCGCCTGAGCTATACGCCCCGATGCCTCATCGGGCCGAGATATGACTGTACAGCACATCCCGGCCCGATCTCAAATCGAGGCCCGAATCCCCTTCTTTACGCCGTTTTTCCGCGTAATTCCGGGGGTTTTCACTAGTCGTCCGTCAGGGTCACACCGATGCCGCCAACCAGCGTTGCCGAAATGTTATACAAGACGGCTGAGAGCATGGAAAGGGCGGTCAACAAAACCACGTTGACGACGGCAATGATCGTGGCAAAGGATGCCACCTGACCCAGGGATGCAATCTTCTTCAGTTCAAAACCGCTGCCCTCGGAACCTGCAAGCGTCCCCAGCAGGCTATCCACCTGGTTGAAGATGCCGGTGAGATCCAGAACAGTCCACAGCACGATGGCGGCCACCACGGTGACGATGCCAAGGGCAACGGACAGGAGGAACGCCATCTTGAGCACCGACCATGGATCCACCTTGCTGACCAGTAGCCGTGCACGGCGAACCTTGGCCTTGGGGGCGGGCTTCACCAATCCGGGTCCGCCTTGGGCGGGGCGCTGGGCAGTTGCTGCCGGGCGCTGGCCCGGGGCTCCGGCGGGGCGCTGGGCAGCTGCTGCCGGGCGCTGGCCCGGGGCTCCGGCCGGTCGCTGCGGTGCGCCGGAGGAAGCAGGACGCGCCTCTGAAGCGGCGGGAGCTCCGCCCGGCCGCTGCTGGGGCCGGGCAGGCGTTCCTGATGGGGCGTTGCCTGATGGCTGCCGGAGTCCGCCGGGGACACCTGTGCTCGGCTTGGGATATGAGTCGGAATTACTCACTCGTTACCTCCGGTGTTGTCTTCATTCAGCGCCGCGCCGGCTTCGGTATCCGGATCTGCGTCGGTTTGCGTTTCTGACTCGACGAGCGCCTCGGCAGCGCTGTCTTCTGCAGCCAACGTTACGTCATCGTCCTGCCCGTCCTCGGACTCTTCGCCTTCCAATCCGCGTTCCGAGTTCCGGGCAACCTCGATGATGCGGTCGTTCTTGTCGGGCTTGGCGAAGATGACGCCCATGGTGTCGCGGCCCTTCGCAGGCACGCCGCTGACGGCGGAGCGGACCACCTTGCCGCCCTCCATGACCACCAGGACTTCGTCGTCTTCCTGCACGATCAGGGCACCCACCAGGTCCCCGCGGTCCTCTGCAAGCTTGGCCACCTTGATGCCCAAGCCACCGCGACCCTGCAGCCTGTATTCCTCGGCAGCGGTCCGCTTTGCATAGCCTCCCTCGGTGACCACGAAGACGAACGAATCGTCCTTGACAACATCCGCTGCCAACAATTCGTCATCTTCACGGAACTTCATGCCCGTCACGCCGGACGTTGCACGGCCCATGGGGCGCAGGGCGTCGTCCGTTGCCGTGAAACGGATGGACTGGCCCTTTCTGGATACCAGGAGGAGATCATCCGATTCGCTGACCAGCTGGGCGGAGACAAGTTCGTCGCCATCGCGCAGGTTGATCGCAATGACGCCCGCGGACCGGTTGGTGTCGTAGTCCTCCAGCCTGGTCTTCTTCACCAGGCCGTTCTTGGTGGCCAACACCAAGTAGGGCGCCTGCTGGTAGTCGCGGAGATCAAGGACCTGCGCAATGTGCTCGTCCGGCTGGAAGGCAAGCAGGTTCGCGACGTGCTGGCCCTTCGCGTCCCTTCCGGCTTCGGCGAGTTCGTATGCCTTTGCGCGGTAGACGCGGCCAAGGTTCGTGAAGAACAGCAGCCAGTGGTGGGTGGTGGTCACGAAGAAGTGTTCAACGACGTCGTCACCGCGCAACTGGGCGCCCTTGATGCCCTTGCCGCCACGCTGCTGCGAACGGTAGTTGTCACTACGGGTCCGCTTGACGTAGCCACCGCGGGTAATGGTGACCACCATTTCCTCTTCGGGAATGAGGTCTTCCACCGACATGTCGCCGTCGAACCCCATGAGGATCTGCGTCCGGCGGTCATCGCCGTGCTTGGCAACGATTTCGGCGAGTTCTTCGCTGATGATCCGGCGCTGGCGTTCCTCGGAAGCGAGGATCGCGTTGTACTCCTCGATCATGGCTTCGAGTTCGGCATGGCGGTCCTGGATCTTCTGGCGTTCCAGGGCTGCCAGGCGGCGCAACTGCATATCAAGGATGGCCCGGGCCTGGAGTTCGTCGATTTCCAGGAGCTCCATGAGGCCCTCACGGGCAGCCTCCGTGGTGCTGGACGCACGAATAAGGGCAATGACCTCATCGAGCATGTCCAGCGCCTTCAGGAGGGCACGCAGAATGTGTGCTTCTTCCTCGGCCTTGCGGAGGCGGTAACGCGTACGGCGTGCAATGACGTCCATCTGGTGCGCCACCCAGTGCCGGATGAAGGCATCCAGGCTGAGGGTGCGCGGAACGCCGTCGACGATCGCCAGCATGTTGGCGGAGAAGTTGTCCTGCAGTTGCGTGTGCTTGTAAAGGTTGTTCAGCACCACCTTGGCCACCGCATCACGCTTCAGCACGATCACAAGGCGCTGGCCCGTACGGCCGGAGGTCTCGTCGCGAAGATCGGCGATGCCTTGGATCTTGCCGTCCTTGACCAGCTCGGCAATCTTGATCGCAAGGTTGTCCGGGTTCGCCTGGTAAGGCAATTCCGTGACTACAAGGCAGGTACGGCCCTGGAGCTCTTCGACGTTGACCACGGCCCGCATGGTGATGGAACCACGGCCGGTGCGGTACGCCTCTTCGATGCCCTTGTGGCCGAGAATGGTGGCCCCTGTGGGGAAGTCCGGTCCCTTGATGCGCTTCATCAGGGCTTCCAGCAACTCTTCACGGGAGGCACCAGGGTTTTCCAGAGCCCACTGCACGCCGTCGGCGACTTCGCGCAGGTTGTGCGGCGGGATGTTGGTGGCCATGCCGACGGCGATGCCGGAAGAACCATTCACCAGCAGGTTCGGGAAACGCGCCGGCAGGATAGTGGGTTCCTGGTTCTTGCCGTCGTAGTTGTCCTGGAAGTCGACGGTCTCTTCGTCGATGTCCCGGACCATTTCCATGGCCAACTGGGCCATCTTGGTTTCCGTGTAACGCGGGGCAGCAGCTCCGTCGTTGCCGGGAGAACCGAAGTTTCCTTGGCCGAGCGCCAAGGGGTAGCGCATGGTCCAGTCCTGGATCAGGCGAACCAACGCATCGTAGATCGCCATGTCGCCGTGCGGGTGGTAGGTACCCATGACGTCGCCCACAACACGGGCACACTTGTTGAACGCGCGGTCAGGGCGGTAGCCGCCGTCGAACATCGCGTAAAGCACGCGGCGGTGGACGGGCTTCAGGCCGTCACGAACGTCGGGCAGGGCGCGGCCAACGATGACGGCCATTGCGTAGTCGAGGTAGGACCGTTGCATTTCGGTCTGCAGGTCCACCTGCTCAACTCGGTCCGTCAGCACGTCGCCTTCAAGTACGGCATCCGTACCCTCGGGGTTTTCCGCCGGGACTTCAGGAGTTTCGTCACTCATAATCTAAGATTTCCGTTTCAGGTATATGTCGATTCAGGAATATTCAGGCAGTGATGGTGGCTGCTAAATATCCAGGAACCTGACGTCCTTGGCGTTCTGCTGGATGAAGTTTCTGCGTGATTCAACGTCCTCGCCCATAAGGACGGAGAAGGTCTGATCGGCTGCAAGTGCGTCATCCATGGTGACTTGGAGGAGGGTCCGGCGATCGGGATCCATGGTGGTATCCCACAGTTCCGTGTAGTCCATCTCGCCAAGGCCCTTGTAGCGCTGGATGCCGTTCTCCTTGGGGAGCCGCTTGTTCATCGCAGCACCCTTGCGGATGGTTTCGTCCCGTTCGCGATCACTGAACACGTAGTCATGCGCGGCGTTGGACCACTTGATCCGGTACAGCGGCGGCTGGGCCAAATAGACGTAACCGTTTTCAATGAGGGGACGCATGTAGCGGAAGAGCAGCGTCATCAAGAGCGTGGTGATGTGCTGGCCGTCAACGTCGGCATCTGCCATGAGCACGATCTTGTGGTACCGGAGCTTCGAAATATCGAAGTCCTCGCCAATGCCCGTACCGAACGCCGTAATCATGGACTGCACTTCGGCGTTGCCCAGGGCTTTGTCCAAGCGTGCTCGCTCAACGTTGAGGATCTTGCCTCGCAGCGGAAGGATGGCCTGTGTCTCCGGGTTGCGGCCGCGCTTGGCCGAACCGCCTGCGGAGTCACCCTCCACCAGGTAGACCTCGCAACGCGAAGGATCCTTCGACGAGCAATCCGAGAGCTTGCCGGGCATGCCGAAGGACTCAAGCGGGCTCTTCCGCCGCGCATTGTCGCGGGCTTTGCGCGCGGCCATGCGTGCCTGCGCAGCCTGGATGGCTTTCCGGATGACATCGCGGGCGGGACCGGGGTTGCGCTCCAACCAGTCACCGAGCTGATCGGTCACAACGCGCTGGACGAAGCCCTTGACCTCGGAGTTGCCCAGTTTGGTCTTGGTCTGGCCTTCGAACTGGGGCTCGGAAAGCTTCACCGAGATGACGGCGGTCAGGCCCTCACGGATGTCATCACCCGTCAGGTTGTCTTCCTTCTCCTTGATGATGTTTTTCTCGCGTGCGTAGCGGTTGATGAGCGACGTCATCGCAGCGCGGAAGCCCTCTTCGTGCGTACCGCCCTCATGGGTGTTGATGGTGTTCGCGTACGTGTGGACGCTCTCGGAATACGCGGTGGTCCACTGCATGGCGACTTCCACCGAGATGTGCCGTTCGGTGTCCTCGGTTTCGAAGGCGATGACGTCCTCGTGGACGATTTCCACCTTCTTGTTGGAGTTCAGGTGCTTGACGTAGTCCAGCAAGCCGTCCGGGTATTCATAGACAACAGTGCGGTGTTCGGCTGCTACCTCACCTTCGGTGGCAACGGCGTCGAGGTCGAGCTCGTCGTCACCGGCCCGGGCAGCCGGGCGCTCGTCCGTCAGGGTGATTTTCAGGCCCTTGTTGAGGAACGCCATCTGCTGGAAGCGGGCACGCAGAGTCTCGAAGTCGAACTCCGTGCTTTCAAAGATGCTGCCGTCCGGGTAGAACGTCTGGGACGTCCCTGTCTCTTCCGTGGCCTCGCCCTTGACGAGTTCGCCCTGCGGCTTGCCGCCGTCGGCGAAAGACATGCGCCAGACGTGGCCCTGCCTCCGGACTTCGGTCTCGACACGACGGGACAGCGCATTGACGACGGAAATACCCACGCCGTGAAGGCCGCCGGAAACGGCGTAACCGCCGCCGCCGAACTTGCCTCCGGCGTGCAGGATGGTCATGACCACTTCAACCGTGGGCTTGCCTTCGGAGGGGTGGATGTCAACGGGGATACCGCGGCCGTCGTCAACCACTTTCACTCCGCCGTCAGCCTGGAGCGTCACCTCGATGTGGCTGCAGTAGCCGGCCAAAGCTTCATCTACAGAGTTGTCCACCACTTCATAGACCAAGTGGTGCAAACCGCGCGGACCGGTGGAACCGATGTACATGCCGGGGCGTTTGCGTACGGCTTCGAGGCCCTCCAGCACGGTGATGTCGCTGGCACCGTATTCCCTTGGCGCTTGCGCCTCACTCTGCGTGGGAGCAGCCTCCTCTGCGGGCTCTACTGCCAAGGTCTCTGCATTGTCGTTAGCCACAGGCGCTTTCGACTCCTCTGTGTTCGATGACGGCCGTTCCCTTGACGGCTCACGGATGACCGCAAGCCGTCAAGGGCACGTGACTGATTGCGCCGATTACTCCGGCGTGAGGGGTCCTGGCTCCCGACTGGCGGATTCCAAAGCCCTGACGACGTTTCATCGGCGCTCAGTGATCTGTGCCAATTCTATCGTGGAAAAACGCTAATCCCTGCAAATAAGGGGGCGGCTCACAGCTGAATATGCCGATGAGAGGCCGTTGGCCCTATCGTGGACGGCCCTGCGGAGGTGGAGGTGGGGGCCTATACGCCCCGGGGTCCTTGAAACGCCCTGCACGGCGCTCAGCCGTATGTGTCCCGGGGTCCGCGACCGTTGACACTGCGGCCGCCTTTCCGCCAGCTCGGTGCCGAGGGTCCGAGGACCTGGATGCTGGTGACGACGCCTTCACCGAGTTCCTTCCGGAACAGCTCAAGCAAGCTCGAACTCAGCAGGCGCAGCTGCGTTGCCCACGCGGTTGAATCGCAGCGCACATGGAGGGTTGTGTCCGTGAAGCTCTCAGGCGTGCAGTGCGCCGAGATGTCCGGCCCCACAAGTGTGGCCCATTCAGCCATGACGGAGCCCACGGCAACGGGTGACGTCCAGCCGCGTTCGGCCACCAGGCGTCCAACCACTTTTCCCAATCCCAAGGGGTCGCGGCCGCTTCCATGGAATTGCGAGAACCCTTTGGTTCCCCGGAGCCCGGTTCGTTTTTGAGTCGTCCCCGGCCGGGGTGCCCGCTGACGCACTTCGCCTCGCGCCGCGGCCGCCTCGCGCATCCTGTTCAGGGCCGCCTGGGCAGCGTCGATCTGGTCGGGAACCCGGTCGGGTTGGAGTCCGTCAGCGTCACCCTTCACCATCGATGCCTCCCGGAACAACGGTTACGCGCCGTCCGGCCAGCTCCTCCGGAATATCGGCGTCGACTGCGGCCGTCACGAGCACCTGTTCGGCGCCGGCCACGATTGCTGCCAGTTTACGCCGTCGCTGGACGTCCAACTCGGCGAAGACGTCGTCAAGAATGAGAATGGGCGCGGTCCCGCCGGTGCGTGCGTCATCGAGCATGACGTAGTAGGAAGCCAAGCGCAGGGACAAACACATGGACCACGTCTCACCGTGCGAGGCGTACCCCTTGGCCGGTGCCTGGCCGAGCATCAGCTCGAGCTCGTCCCGATGCGGGCCAACCAGCGAGATCCCGCGTTCGAGTTCCTTCTTGCGGGCTACGGCAAACGCCTGGATATAGCGTTCGGTGAGTTCGTCCACGGACAACTGCCGGAGTTCCTCGCCCGACGGCGGGCCTTGCGTGGGCTGCTCGGCCGGACCGCCGTCGTCGTCGAGTACGCCCTGGATGGTTGAGCGGTAAACCGCGCCGGCGATCTTTGAACCGTCGGTGAGTTGCGCGTAGGCGCTGTTCAAATGCGGACGGAGGCGTTCCACCAACTCGAGCCTTGCGTGCAGAAGCTGTGCACCGGCACGGGCCATATGCTGGTCCCAGACGTCAAGGGTGGCCTCATGGCCCGCGGTGAATTTTCCTGTTCGGGCAGATTTCAGGAGGGCGTTACGCTGCTTCAGGACGCGGTCGTAGTCACTGCGTGTGGCAGCATGCCGCGGGACCAGGCTGACCAGGAGCTCATCCAGGAAACGCCGCCGGTTGGAGGGGTCTCCCTTGACAAGAGCCAAGTCTTCCGGGGCAAAGAGCACTGTTTGGCAAATGCCAAGGATGTCCCTCGCCCGTACCGGATTTCCGCGGTTGATGCGTCCGCGGTTGGCCCTGCCGGCATTGATTTCGACTTCTATGATGCTTGACTGTTCGCCGCGGACCAGGCGGGCGCGGATCATGGCACGCTCGGTGCCGAACCTCAGCAGCGGGGCGTCGCTGCTCACACGGTGGGAGCTGAGGGTTGCCAAGTACCCGATGGCTTCCATGAGGTTGGTCTTGCCGATGCCGTTTGACCCTACCAGAACGGTGACACCCGGCCCGAGCTTGAGGTCTACCTGTGCATAGCTGCGGAAATCCGTGAGCGAGAGATGTTCCAAATACACGCTGTTCGTGTGGCTCCTGCGGCTAGTTGGCCGGACGGGTGGCGTGGCCGCCGAACTGGTGGCGCAGCGCCGAGACCATCTTCATGGCGGGTGAGGTGTCCTCGCGGGAAGCGAACCGGGCAAAAAGCGCCGCCGTGATTGCCGGAGCCGGGACCGCGTTTGCGATCGCTTCTTCCACTGTCCAGCGCCCTTCGCCTGAATCCTCGACGTAGTCATCGATGGAGGCGAGGCCCGGGTCCTCGTCCAGTGCCTTGACCATCAAGTCAAGCAACCAGGAGCGGACAACGGTGCCCTTCTGCCACGCCCGGAACGTACCGGGAAGGTCCTTCACGATGTCCTTGGCCGCCAGCAATTCGTAGCCTTCGGCATAGGCCTGCATCAGGCCGTATTCGATGCCGTTATGCACCATCTTTGCGTAGTGTCCTGCACCTACGCCGCCTACGTGCACAAAGCTGTCCGCCCTTTCGCCCTCGGGACGGAGGGCATCAAAGACCGGCATGGCAAGTGCGATGTCTTCTTCGGAACCGCCGGCCATCAGGCCATATCCGTTCTGAAGTCCCCAGACGCCACCGGAAACACCGCAGTCAGCGAAACGGATTCCCTTTTCGGCCAACGCGGCGGCGTGCTTTTGGTCTTCGGTGAAGCGGGAGTTCCCGCCGTCGATGACGAGGTCGCCCTCGCTCAACTTCCCGCGCAGCTCGTTCACAACCGCGTCAGTGATTTCGCCGGAAGGAACCATCACCCAGACCAACCTTGGCGTAGGCAGCGCGGCGATCAGTTCATCCACCGAAGCTACGTCCGTGACGTCCGGATTGCGGTCAAAGCCTGTTACCTCAATGCCACCGTTCCTCATGCGTTCCCGCATGTTGAACCCCATTTTTCCAAGGCCAATCAGTCCGATGTGCACGCTGTGAACTCTTTTCTGCGTAGGTGGCGGTAGTGGCTAGTTGGGAAGGCGGACAGGCATCACGAGGTAGCGGTAGTCGTCCTGGTCCTCGCCATCGGCCTCTGCCTGCGCCGTGATCATGGCGGGCTTGGGAGCTGACGTGAAGGAGAAGCGCACGTATTTCGTTTCGATGACGCTGAGGCCTTCAACCAGGTAGTGCGGGTTGAAGGCTACCGTGATGTCGTCGCCTGAAAGTTGTGCCTCGAGTTCTTCGGAGGCCTGGGCGTCTTCGCCGGTGCCGGCATCCAGGTTCAGCAGGCCTTGGGTGAAGGCGAGGCGCACCGGTGTGTTGCGTTCGGCAACCAAGGACACTCGGCGTACGGCTTCCACGAGTTCCTGGGTCTGGACCGTGGCATGGATCGGCGTTGAATCCGGGAAAAGCGAGCGGATCTTCGGGTAATCACCGTCAACCAACAAGGACGTGGTGGTGCGGCCGCCGCTTTCGAAGCCAATGAGGCGGCTGTCGTCATCGGCCAGGGCAACGTTGATGTCGCCGCTTCCGCCAAGGGTCTTTGCCACCTCGTTCAGGGTCTTGGACTTGACCAGGGCGCTGGTGGAAATGCCCGGAGTGACGGGTTTCCAGGGCACTTCGCGCATGGCGAGCCTGTAGCGGTCAGTGGCAAGAAGCGTGATCATGTCATCCTCGATCTCCATGCGGACACCGGTGAGGATGGGCAGGGTGTCGTCCTTGCTGGCAGCGATGATCACCTGGGAGACGGCCTGCGCGAACGAATCACCCGGCAAGGTGCCGCTGATCGCAGGGAGTGCAGGCAATGCCGGGTACTCGGACTCGGGCATCGTTGCCAGGTGGAAGCTGCTTCGACGGCACGTGAGGGTGACCTTGCTGCCGTCGGTTTCCACTTCCACCGGAGCTGAGGGGAGGCTTCGACAAATATCTGCCAAGAGTCGACCGGACACCAGGATGGTGCCCTCTGTGGTGATGTCAGCCGGAATCTCGAGGCGGGCCGAGGTTTCGTAGTCAAAGCTGGACAGGCTGACGGTTCCTGCCTCGGCTTTGAGGAGGAGGCCGGAGAGGACAGGCACCGGCGGCCGCGGAGACAACGACCGCGCGGTCCACGTAACGGCTTCTGCCAGGACGTCGCGGTCGACTCTGAACTTCACGGAGGGGTGCCGCCTTTCATTGCTGCCAAATAGTAGCTGCGGATTCCAGCCATGGAAGCCGCCAAAATTCCGCGTTCCAAGGTCCCGAGGTGCATGGTCCGCACACAACGGACTACAAAACCAACCCAGGGATGGGAGCGCTGGTGACAGCTTAGCCGCAAGATCGGGGATTAACCCATCCCCGGCCGGCGGGACCCCGGCTATGTGGACAGTCCCCGGCCGGCCTGTGGCCGGTTGGAGTTCTCTCTCAGTGGTGCCTTGGGGCGTGGAGGAACGAGATTGTTATTTGAGGGATTTCAATTTTTTGGGATTCGTAGTGTTAATAACTGCTGTGGAAACTGTGGATAAGTGGCTTTCGCCGCGCGGTTCCGCGGTTAAGCCCTGTTCACGGACTGTGCGTTAACTGGGTTTTAAACAGGGTGTGGATGGGGACAACCCGGAAGCCCGTTTTTAACGATCCACAGATGCCTTAACGGTTTTAAGCCCATTAAGCGCGCTTGTCCCCTTAACAATCCACAGGGTTATCCACATGCGCCTGTTAATAAGGTATGTAGTGCGCGGAACGTCTGTGGATTCAGGAGTCGCGCTGCTGCTGCTTGATGCGGTTGGTCAGCTCGGTGACCTGGTTGTAAATCACACGGCGCTCGGCCATCAGTTCGCGAATCTTGCGATCGGCGTGGATGACGGTGGTGTGGTCGCGTCCGCCCAGTTCCTGTCCGATCTTGGGCAGGGACATGTCTGTCAGCTCACGGCAGAGGTACATGGCGATCTGCCGGGCCGTCACCAGTGTGCGGGTCCGGGACTTGCTGCAGAGCTCTTCCATGCTGAGTTTGAAGTAGTCAGCTGTCTGGTCGAGGATCTGCTTCGCAGTGATTTCCTGGGCGCCGTCGTCAGTGATCAGGTCCTTGAGGACCATCTCGGCCAATGCCACATCCACCGGCTGCCGGTTCAGGCTGGCGAAGGCGGTAACGCGGATGAGCGCACCTTCGAGCTCACGGATGTTGCTGGAAATCTTGGACGCGATGTACTCCAAGGCATCGTCCGGCGCTGAAAGACCCTCGCTCAGGCCCTTCTTGCGGAGGATGGCGATGCGTGTTTCGAGTTCAGGCGGCTGGATGTCCGTGAGGAGACCCCATTCAAACCGTGAAGTCATCCGGTCTTCGAACCCTGCCAGCATCTTGGGCGGCTGGTCCGAGGTGATGACCACCTGCTTGTTGGCGTTGTGCAGGGCGTTGAACGTGTGGAAGAACTCTTCCTGCGTACGGTCCTTGCCGGCCAGGAACTGGATGTCATCGATCAGCAGCACATCCACGTTCCGGTACGTGGTCTTGAAGCTGGTGCCTTCATCATCACGGATGGAGTTGATGAAGTCGTTGGTGAACTCTTCGGAGTTGACGTAGCGGACGCGGATGCCGCTGTAGAGGCGCCGGGCATAGTGGCCGATGGCGTGCAGCAGGTGGGTCTTGCCCAGTCCCGAGTCTCCATAGATGAAGAGCGGGTTATAGGCCTTCGCGGGCGCTTCGGCTACGGCAACGGCTGCCGCATGGGCAAAGCGGTTGGATGAACCGATCACGAAAGTATCGAAAATGTACTTCGGGTTCAGGCGTCCGAATTCATGGGAGGTGCTGGGAGGAGTCGGCTGCGGCTTCGGCTCCGCGGCCAGGTCCGGGACAGGGGAAAGCTCGACGGCGGGTTCCGGCTCCTCGTGGACCGGCACCAGATCGGTATCAACGTCGATCGCGCAGCGGATGTCATCGGAGAAGACATTGCGCAGGGCATCATCCAGAGCGTCCTTGACCTGCGTCTGAAGGACTTCGCGGGTGAGCTCGTTGGGAACGGCCACCAACAGGGTGGAACCGATCAGGCCCTGGGCCTGGGCGAGGATGACGAAACCGCGCTGTCGGGGAGATACCCGGTCATCTTGTTCCAGCAGGCTCAGCACCCGGCGCCAGGAACTTCCGACAGTATTGGCGTGGTTGGCTTCGTCTACTGTCAT